>NZ_BMRM01000001.1 GCF_014648635.1 Streptomyces cinerochromogenes
CTGAAGACGACGTACTACCTGCGCTCCCGCCCCGCCACGCGCATCGCCCGCGCCGCCCGTGCCACCGTCCCGGCGCAGCAGGCCGCCGACCCCGAGGTGATCGCCTGCTCCCTGGAGAACCCCGAGTCCTGCGAGGCCTGCCAGTAGTCACCCCACCCGTCGGCCGCCGGTACCCTTCCCGGCGGCCGACGGTATGCCCGGCTGCGTTTCGGAGGTGCCCGGCAGGAAGCGGTTCGGGGGACGTGAAGTTCTCATATGTACGGCCTTTAACAATCATTCCCTTCTTGTGGGGCTGTCACTGTCGGCCGCTCGGCCCCTCGTGCCAGGCTCACGCCATCCGGAGAGAGGGGAACTGGCATGGCGCATCTGGACATCGGGCTCCTGGGACCGTTCACGGCGTGCATCGACGGTGCGTCCATCGTCCCCACCGCGGCCAAGCAGCGCAGGCTCCTGGCGCTGCTGGCGATCGACACCGGGCACGAGGTGAGCATGGCCTCGATCGCGGAGGGCCTGTGGGAGGGGTGCCCGCCGACCGGCCCGTCCGCGGCCGTGCAGACGTACGTGAAGCAGCTGCGGCAGCGCATCGCCCCCGCGGCCTCCCGGCTCACGCCCCGGATCGACCCCAAGCGGATCCTTCTGCGCGGTCACAGCGGGTACCAGCTCCAGATGCCGCAGGTCCGGGTCGACGCACGGGAGTTCGAGCGTCTGGTGCAGCAGGGTCACCAGGCGATCGCCGACGATCAGGACGACCGGGGTGTGCGCCTGCTGTCCGACGGTCTCGCGATGTGGCGAGGGCAGGCGCTGGGTGACGTACGGGCGTCGGGGGCGCTGCGTGCCGAGGCCCTGCGGCTGGACGAGATGCGGATCGCCGCCCTGGAGACGCGCATCGACGCGGAGCTGCGTCTGGGCCGCCACGCCCGTCTGGTGAGCGAGCTGACCGCGCTGACCACCCTGCACCCGTTGCAGGAGAACCTGCACGCCCAGCTCATGGTGGCCCTCTGCCGCAGCGGTCGTCCGTCGCAGGCGCTGGAGGCGTTCCGCCGGCTGCGGGAGACGTCGGTGCGGGAGTTGGGGATCGAGCCGTCACGGCGGCTCCAGGAGCTGCACTGCCGGGTGCTGGCCGGCGAGCCGCCTCTCGACGCCCCGCTGCGCACGCTGGCCCCGCTGTAGTCGGCGCGCCAGGCCCGCCAGGCTCTCCTGACAGGAAAAGGTAGATCATGCAAGACACGCCCGCTGCCGCCGTCACGGTCCATCTGTGGTCGCTGTCCGAGGACGTGATCGTGGAGCGCGACGACGAGAACGACCAGGTGGTGCTGAAGAGCCGCTGGGGGGTCGACTACGTGAAGCGGCCCTGCGCCACGGTGCAGGAGGCTCTGCGGCGGATGGAACTGGGTCCGGTGTCCCTCGCCAACGCCGCGGAGCAGCACGTCGACCTGTACGCGGTGATGCTGCCGGCGCTGAGCAGGCTCTCCCATCTGGTGGTGCGCACCCTCGGCGTCGACGATCTCAGGGGTCCGCTCCTGTCGGTGTTCCCGGTGGCGCACGACGCCCCGCTGGCGCTGGTCTGGCTGCCGGGCCAGCGTCCCGTGCAGCTGCCCCGGCATGTCGTCCTGACCAGGCAGGCCGCGGGTCTGTCGCTGGAGGCCGTCGGCGGCCGCCACGTGGTGGTGCTGCACCGGCCGGAGGCGGCTCTCGTGGCGGCGATGCTGGCCTGGCCGGTCACCCCGGACAAGGCGTCGGCCTCGCTGCCGCTGCCGCCGCAGATGACCGAGGGCATCATCCGCTATCTGGCGGCGGCCGGAATGGCGGCTCCGGTGGACGACGCGCAGTAGGGCGGAGTACGGCACGGAGCAGGCGGCGCGTACGTACCGGTGTGAGCGACGGCGGCGGGACCCGACGCGCTAGACCAGCCAGCCCGCGTCGCGGGCGATGCGGATCGCGTCCACCCTGTTGCGGGCGTTCAGCTTCGCGACCACCGTCGTCAGGTAGTTGCGCACGGTCCCCGTGGACAGGTGGAGCGCGCCGGCGATCTCCTTGGCCTCCGAGCCCTCCGCGGCCAGGCGCAGTACCTCGGTCTCCCGGTCCGTGAGCGGGCTCTCCGTACCGCTCCACGCGGCCAGCGCGAGTTTGGAGTCGATGACCCGGTGGCCGGCGACCACGCGCCGTATGGCGTGGGCGAGTTCGGCCGGCGACTCGTCCTTGAGGAGGTACCCGTCGACCTCCGCGGCGAGGGCGCGGCGCAGGGTGCCGGGACGGCCGAGGCTGGTGAGCATCAACGTTCTGCAGGCGGGTAGTCGTTCACGGATCTGTGTGGCGGCGCTGAGGCCGTCCAGGCCCGGCAGGTCGATGTCGATCACGGCGATGTCGGGCTTGACCTTGAGCGCGGCGTCGAGGATCTCGTCCCCGCGTTCCAGCTCGCTCACGACCTCGAAATCGTTTTCCAGGCTCAGCAGGGCGACCAGCGCCCCGCGGACCATGTTCATGTCCTCTGCGAGCAGTATCCGAATCACCGCAACGCCACCCCCATTTGGCAAAGCGATCTATGCTCGTCACCCTATCAACTGCACCGGTTCAGCAGACTGGTCCGGGTTCAGGCGGCCGACTGGCCGTCGTCCGCGTCGGCGGTCAGCGCGGTGCCGGAGCTCCTCCGCTCGGGCACGCGGGCCGCGAGACGGAACGTTCCGTCGTCGCCCTGGTGCACGGTGAGCGTGCCGCCGACGGCGCTCAGCCGGGTCTGCAGGTTGCCGAGGCCGCTGCCGCTGTGCGGGGAGGAGTCCCGGTAGCCGCTCGCCACACCGTCGTTCACGATGGTGAGCCGTACCCGGTCCGTGGTGCGTTCGGCGGTGATCTCGCAGTAGGTGGCGCGGCTGTGGCGCAGCACGTTGGTGACCGCCTCGCGCAGGACCGTCGCGAACACCGTGTCCAGTTCGCGTTCCAGCTCTCCGACGCGGACTTGTGCGTCGACGCGCACGTCGGCGGCGCTGAGCACGGACTGGGCCGAACTGATCTCGTCTTGCAGGGACATGTCACGATATCCGCTGGCCACGCTGCGCACGTCGGCCAGCGACTGACGGGACATGGTGAGCACCTCCTCGACCTCGGCCTTGGCGCGGCCCGGGTGGGCGGGCAGCAGGCGGTGGATCAGCTCGCCCTTGAGCGTGATCGCGGAGAGGCTGTAGCCGAGCAGGTCGTGCAGGTCGCGGGCGAAGCGGAGGCGTTCCTGGGTGACCGCGACGCGGGTCAGTTCGCCGCGGGTCTCGTGCAGGACGCGGATCAGGTCGGCCAGCCGGGTCAGGCCGAAGACCACGAGGCCGGTCAGCAGGGTGGACTGGACGTAGTAGAACGTCTCGACCAGGGGCAGGTCGGCGAGGAGCGGCGGCATGAGCATCGAGGCGCCCACCACCGCGTACATGAGCCAGGCCCGGCCCGGGGGCAGGAGGAGCAGCAGGGAGCCGGCGAGGAACCCGGCCATCGAGCCCCACTGCGTGCGGAAGACGAGTAAGGGCAGGTAGGTGAGGAGCGCCTGGATGCTCAGCGTGACCGTCTTGCGGGACGCCGGCTCCAGCTGCGCACCGGGTCTGGAGTGCAGCAGCTGGAGCGTCATGATGCCGAACAGGCAGACCACCGCGACGCCCGCCTCGGCCACCGAGGCGTGCGAGCTGAGGATGTTGAGCAGGGTGATGCTGAAGTAGCACAGCAGCGCGGCGAGGAGCACGAGCCGGCCCAGCCGGGGGGCGGGGAGGTTGCCGCTTCTGACGAGCAGTGCGTCCGGCTGCCCGGCGCCCTCGGTCGCCTTTGGCGAGGACTTGTGTCGGCACATCACGTTCGCATCCCCTCTCACGCAGCGCCACCCGTGCGGAGCATAAGCGAGGGAGATGTGGATCACGTAAGGAGTTGTGCGCTCGCGACAGTTATGCGTGTAGAGGGCACGGATTGTCAGGAGCGGGCGAGAAGGCCCCGTTCGAGGGCGACGACGACGGCCCGCGTACGGTCGCTGACGTCGAGTTTCGCGAAGACCCGCAGCAGATGGGTCTTCACCGTGGCCTCGCCGATGACCAGGCGGCGGCCGATCTCGGCGTTGGACAGCCCGTCGGCGACCGCGAGCAGCACATCGCGTTCCCGTGCGGTGAGAGCGACCGGTTCCGGACGGCGCATTCTGGCCACGAGGCGTTCGGCGACCTTGGGCGCGAGGACCGTCTCCCCGCGCGCCGCCGAGCGGATGGCGTCGGCGAGCTGCTCCCGGGTGGTGTCCTTGAGCAGGTAGCCGACGGCGCCGGCCTCCACCGCCCGTTCGATCTCCACGTCCGTGTCGTACGTGGTGAGGATCAGCACCCGGGTCGGCACCGGCAGGGCGACGATCTCGGTGGTGGCGGCCACTCCGTCGAGCACCGGCATGCGCAGGTCGAGGAGGGCGACGTCGGGGGCGAGCCGCCGGACCAGGTCGACGCCCTCGCGTCCGTCGCTCGCCTCGCCGACGATCTCGATGGTGGGCTCGCCGGTCAGCAGGGCGACGACCCCGGCGCGCATCACGGCGTGGTCGTCCACCACGACCACGCGGATCCGGTCGTTGTCGGTGTCGGTCATCTGGTGTCCTTCGCGGTCGGTCGGCCACGACGGCCCGGCGGGAGCCGGGGCCGGGCCTCAGCCCTGTGCGTGGCTCTGCGTGGGAAGAGTGGCGAGGATGCGGGTGCCGTCCCCGAGGGAGCTGGTGACGGTGAGTTCACCGTCGAGTTCGGCGAGCCGCCGGCGCATGCCGACGAGGCCGAAACCACGGGACTCCTCCACGACGAACCCGTTGCCGTCGTCGGTGATCTCCAGCTCGACACCGCCCGGGACCTCGGTGAGGACGACCCCGACGGTGGAGGCGCCGGAGTGCTTGCGCACGTTGGCGAGGGATTCCTGGGTGCAGCGCAGCAGGGCGACGCGGGTGCGCTGGTCCAGGTCGATGTCGGGCAGTTCGGCGGTGACGGTGAGGCCGGTGTCCTGGACGAAGCGGTCCAGGGTCCGGCGCAGGGTGGTGGCGACCGAGCCGGGTGCGACGCCGCTCGCCGGGACGGAGCCGACGAGGACCCGGGCCTCGGTGAGGTTCTCGCGCGCGGTCTGCTCGATGGAGGCGAGCTGCTGTGCGCAGCGTCCGGGGTCGGCGTCGACGGCGGCGCGGGCGGCCTCGGCGAGCACGACGATGGAGGCGAAGCCCTGGGCGAGGGTGTCGTGGATCTCCCGGGCCATGCGCTCGCGTTCCTCGGCCGCGCCCTGGCGCTGGTATGCGGCGGCCAGTTCCTCCTGGGTGAGGACGAGTTCGGCGGTCAGCTGCTCCTGCCGCTCGTTGCTCTGGCCGATGAAGCGGTGCATCCACAGGCCCAGGCCGACCCCGGCGGCGTAGGCGATGACGGTGAACACCGCGTTGCCGGTGAGGAACTGGGGGCTCCAGCCCTGGCCGAGCGTGCCGCCGAACACCGTGAGGGCGGCGGCCGCACCGCTGAACGCGACCGCTTCGCGGGGGACGCGGGTGAAGAGCCAGAACTGCGGCAGGGACACCACGTAGAAGGCGGCCCCTCCGTCGAGCAGGTAGGAGCTGGCGCCCAGGACGAGGGCGAGGACGCCGAGGTAGGTGCGGCGGTTCAGGACCCGGTTGCGGGGCCGGGTGAGGGTGGCGGTGTGGCACAGCGCGATCAGGGCGAGCAGGCCGAGCAGCCAGAACTTGCGGGCCGGGGACCGGTCGGCCACGGCGACGGCCGTCGGCAGCAGGCCGAGCAGGATCCAGCCCGCCAGGTTCCAGCGACGGATCCGGTCCAGGGTGAGCCGGTCGCTCGGCTGCTGCTGCCACTGGGACACGCTGATTCACCTCATTCGCAAGGGCGTTGGGAGATCGTATCGGCGGCGGCGGTCACCGGACGGGTTCCAGGGGGCGGGCGGCCGGTTCCGCGGCGGTGCGGGCGCGGCGGACTCCCTTGGAGGGCCACCAGTTGGCCTCGCCGAGCAGGAGCATCAGGGACGGCAGGACCAGCATGCGGATGACGAAGGCGTCCAGGAGGACGGCGACGGCGAGGCTGAAACCGATCTGCTTCATCTCGATCAGGTGCAGGGCCGCGAAGCTCGCGAAGACGGTGACCATGACCACGGCGGCGCTGGTGACCACGCCGGCCGAGCTGCCGATGCCCTCGATGACGGCCTTGCGGGTCGGGACTCCGCGCAGGGCGGCCTCCCGGATCCGGCTGATCACGAACACCTGGTAGTCCATCGACAGGCCGAACAGGATCACGAAGAGGAACAGCGGGACACGGGACCCGATCGACCCGGTGGAGGTGAAGTCCACGAGGCCCTCGGCCCAGGTGTGCTGGAAGACCATGACCAGGATGCCGAGCGAGGCGGCGGCGGACAGCATGTTGAGGACGATGCCGACCAGGCCGAGGACGACGGAGCGGAACGCCCAGACGGTCATGCCGAAGGTGACCAGGAGGAGGGCCGCGATGATGAGCGGCAGCTTCTGTTCCTGGTGGGTCGGGTAGTCGGTGTAGCGGGCGACGTCACCGGTCACGGCGGTCTCGGCACCCTCGACCTTGCCGACCGTCTCGGGGACGTAGGTGCGGCGGATGTCCTTCAGCGAACTCTGGGCCTCGTCGGAGCTGACGTAGTGCGGGACCTGCAGCTGGAGCATGCTGATCCGCTTGTCCGGCGAGGTGGTCAGGGTGGAGGTGCCGCTCAGGCGCGGGTCGTCCTTGACGTCCGCGGCGAGTTCGCGCAGGGCGGCGGTGACCTCGGCGGAGCGGTCGGCGTCGGCGCGGACGACGACCTGGTGCATGGACTTCAGGTCGGGGAAGGCCGCGTTGAGGCGGTCGTAGACCTGCATGGCGACGATGGAGCGGGAGTGGGTCTCGCGGCCCATGTCGGTGAGTTTCAGACCGAGGACCGGGGCGGCCAGGGCGAGCAGGGCGAGGACGGTGACCGTGAGGGTGGCGGCGGGGCGCTTGGCGACGGGGCGCAGCACGGCGGCGGTCAGCCGGCCGGGGCCGGTGCGGTGCGCCTTCTGCTTCTTCGGCGCGAGCCCGCGGGCGGCCCGGCGCTCGGCCCGGCGCTCGGCGCGCATGCCCATCTTCGCGAGCAGGGCCGGCAGCACGGTCAGGGAGCTGACGACGGCGACGAGGGTGACGACGATCGCGCCGGTGGCGATGGAGGAGAAGATGACGTCGTCGGCGAGGTAGAGGGTGGCGCTGGAGACGGCGACGGCGAGACCGGAGAGGACGACGGCCCGGCCGGAGGTGGCGGCGGCGAGTTCGACCACGGCCTGCGGGCTCAGCCTGCCTCCCGCCCGGGCCCGTTCCTCACGCTCGCGCTTGAGGTAGAAGAGGGTGTAGTCGACGCCGACGGCGAGGCCGATGAGCAGGATGACGTTGGTGCCGACGCCCGCGTCGGGGAAGACGTGCGAGGCCACCATCGACAGGCCCACGGCCGCCACGATCGAGGACAGGGCGAGCAGCAGCGGTACGAGCGCCATGGCGATGGAGCTGAAGACCAGCAGCAGGGTGATGAGGGTGACCGGCAGGGCGATGACCTCCGTGCGGGAGAGGTCGTCACCGCGCAGTCCGTCGACGCCCTTGCTGATGGAGGGCGAGCCGGTCTCCTCGATCCGCAGGCCGGGGTTGGCCTTCTGGACGGCGGCGGTCTGGGCGAGCAGCGGGTCGACGTGCTTCTTGCCCTCCAGCTCGGGGCCCTTCAGGGTGACCGTGACGCGGACGGCGGTGTTCTTCGCGTTGTGCACGGGGTCGGCGACCGAGCGGACCTCGGCGAGCCCCCGCATCCGGGCGGCGACGTCGGCGGCGGCCGCGTCGGCGGCGCCCATGTCGAACGATCCGCTGCCGGGCTTGGCGGTGATCAGGACGTGTTCGACGGGGCGCTGCTGGAGCCCGCCCTCGGCGGCGATCTCCTCGCCGCGTCCCGCCTCGCCGATGCGGAAGTCCTCGGTGGTCGCCGCGTTGGTGCCGACGGAGATGCCGATGCCGAGGCAGAGGACGACGAAGACGAGCCAGCCGACGATGCCCCGCCAGGGGTGGGCGGCGCTCCAACGAGCCATGCGTACGGGAAGATTCTTCATGCGTCCATGCTCTTCGCGGGGGGTGTGCCGGCGACAGCAGCGACCGGTTGAACCTGGGGTCCACCACCCGGTGGACCCCCGTGCGGCTCAGTGGAAACTGAGGGTGTGGTAGATCGTCACGTTGCCCTCCAGCTCCTGGCAGCGTTGCGCGGCGGCGGCGAGCCGGCCGACGTGGCCGGGGGCGCCGGTGTCCAGCAGGATGCCCAGCGAGGTGCCGCTGTGGCCGATGACGACACCGAGCCCGCCGATGTCCTCGCAGATCCGGATCATCGGCTCCAGCGACCGTTTGTGGCGCAGCACCTGGTTCATCCGGGCGCTCTCGGTGGCGACCCGGCCGGCCTCGGCGAGGTCGCGGCGGGCCACGGCGTGCGTGATGCGGTCGAGGAGGCGGGCGTACTGCCGCCGGTCGGCCGCGGTGAAGGGTTTCGGTATGGCGTTGAAGGCCACGGTGTCCACGGCGCCGCCCTCGTCGATGCCGACGACCGTCATCGCGGGCAGCGAGCCCAGCCGGGCGCGCAGCCGCACACTGCGGTGGTGGAAGGCGACGATCGCCTGGTACAGGACGCCGTCGGTGGGTTCGATGCGCGCCAGGTACGTCTCGATACGGCGGTGCGGCATGGGGGCGCCGAGGGCGTTGGCGACGGCGCGGGCCGTGGCCACCAGGTCGGCGGAGGAGCTGGCCAGTCCCTTGCCCTCGGGCAGGGTGCTGTCGAGGTGCAGCACCCCGCCGCCGGGTGCTCCGCAGTCGTCCAGGATCATCCGGGCCAGCCGCAGCGCCTTCTTCTTGTGCGCGGGGCCGACCGTCACCTCCGGATCGTCCGGGGTGAGTTCGAAGCGGGCGGTGGACCAGCGGGCGACCGGCAGGGTGACCAGGAAGTCCCCGTCGTCCTCGGGCAGCACGCCCTGCAGCAGTTCACCGAAGGTGCCGAAGGCGGTGCTGACGCCGGTGGCGGCCACCCGGCGGTGGTCGATCGTGGTCACGTGTGCGTCCTTTCTCGTAGGTCCGGCAGGCGCCCGGGCGCGGGTTCGGGGGTGAGTGCCGCCCGTACGCGCGCCGCGCTGAGCGCGGGCCGGGTGCCGACGAAGTAGTGGCCTCCGTCGTCCAGTTGGTGGAGGGTGACGTGTTCGGCGAGGGTCCGCCAGGCGCCGGCCGCGCGCGCCGCGTCCGCGGTCTGCGGGTCGTCGCGGGCCACGACGACGTCCACCGGGGCGGCCAGGCGGCGCGGGTCCGGGTGCTCCTGGAGGCGGATGAGGTGCCGGTGGGCGGTGGCGAGGTCGTGCCGGTAGGCGCGGTCGGCGACCGCGGCACGCTCCGGCTGGTAGGCGTCCAGCTCCACGAACGCCCGGCCGCCGCGGAGCCGGCCCAGCAGGGTGGGCCGGTCCACCGCCGCGAGTGCGGCCAGCTCCGACCGCAACCCTGCCGTGCCGGACAGCAGTTGGGCACCGAGGAAGACCCGCTCGACGGGCCGGCCCGCCTCCTGCAGGAGCCGGGCGGTCTCCAGGGCGGTCGCGGCGCCCGCGCAGTGCCCCCACAGCAGGACGGGGCCGGCGATGCGGTCGAGGATCTCGTCGCGGGCCCGGCGGGCCAGCTCGGGCACGTCCTGGAGGGGTTCGTCGGGGGCGGTGAAGTCGTGGCCGGGCGGTTCGGCGCCGTACACGGCGATGCCGTCGTCCTTCAGCTCCTCCGCGAGCGCCCGGAAGTTGACCGCGTTCCCCGCGGCGTAGGGGAAGCACACCAGGGTGTGGTGCGGGCTGCGCACCTCCAGCAGCGGGTGCAGCAGCCTGTTGTGCCGTTCCCGGCCCGGCTCGCCGTCGCGGCGGCGGGTCAGGACGCGGGCGAGGTCGGCGAGGACCGGGTGGGCGACCAGGTCGGCGACGGTCAGGTGGCGGCCGAGGTGGGCGATGAGGCGGGCGGCGGCCAGGGAGGTGCCGCCGAGCGCGAAGAAGGCGTCGTCGGTGCCGATGCGTTCCAGCGGGACGCCGAGCACCTCGGCCCAGGCCACGGCGAGGCGCCGCTCGTCGGCGGTCGCGGGGGCGGTCCGGGCGGCGCCGCCGTGGCCGAGGGTGGCGGCGAGTTCGCCCAGTGCCGCCTTGTCGACCTTTCCGTGGGGGGTGAGCGGGAGGCGTTCGAGCCGGTGGCAGTAGGTCGGCACCATGTAGTCGGGCAGCAGGGCCGCGAGGAAGTCCCGGGCCCGGGCGGCGTCGGGCGGCCCGGGGTCCGTGCCGTCCGCGGTGAAGAAGGCGGTGAGGACGCGGGCGGCGCCCAGGTCGCCGTCGCTGACGACCGCGGCCTCCCGTACGCCGGGCATGGCCGCCAGCCGGTGCTCGATCTCGCCGAGTTCGATGCGGTAGCCGCGGATCTGCACCTGTTCGTCGTGCCGGCCCAGGAACCGGAGGCGGCCGTCGGGCAGCCACCGGCCGAAATCGCCGGTGCGGTACATGCGCGTGTCGGCGCGGAACGGGTCGGGGACGAAGGCCTGCCGGGTGCGGTCCTCGTCGTTGATGTAGCCGCGGCCCACGCAGACGCCGGAGAACGCGATCTCGCCGGTCGTGCCGAGGGGGACGAGCTGGAGGTTGTGGTCGAGGACGTAGGGGTTGACGTTCCTGAGGGACCGGCCGAGCGGGACGAAGCCGTGCTCGGGGACGCCGTCGAGGACCTCGTGCATGGTGTCGTCGCAGACCTCGGTGGCGCCGTAGGCGTTGACGAGGCGGATGCCCGGCTGGGCGGCGAACCAGCGGCGCACCAGCTCGTGGCCGAGGACCTCGCCGGTGACGGAGAGGGTGTGCAGGGGGCGGAGGTCACGCGGGTGCCGCTCCAGGTGGCGCAGCAGGACGTCGAGGTAGGCGGGCACGGTCTGCGCCACGGTCACGCCGCCGGCGACCAGCTCGTCCAGGAACCCGGACACGTCGAGCAGGACGTCGGTGTCGACGATGCGCACGGTGGCGCCGGCCGACAGCGGCGCCGCGAACTGCCACAGGGAGATGTCGAAGCCCGGGGACGCGGTCTGCGCCACGACCTGGCCGGGGCCCGCTCCGAGCCCCATGTCGTCGGTCTTCGCGTGGAGGTGGTTGACCAGGCCCGCGTGCTCGCACAGGGCGCCCTTGGGGGTGCCGGTGGAGCCGGACGTGAAGTAGATGTACGCGGCCTGGGTCAGGGTGGGCGGTTCCGGGAGGGGGTGGCCGCAGGCGTCCTCGACGTGCCGGGCCGTGAGGACGGCCGGGCCGTCGTCGAGTTCGGCGCAGGCCGTGCGGACGAGGGCTTCGCCGCGGTCGTCGGTGAGGGCCAGCACGCAGACGGCCTCGTCCAGCTGGACGGCCACCCGCTCCGCGGGGAGGTCCGGGGACATCGGGAGGTACACGGCGCCCGCCTTGAGGACGCCGAGGGCGCTCGCGATCCAGTCCAGGGTGCGGTCCATGACGACGGCGACCACGTCCTCGGCGCCCGCGCCCGCCGCCGCCAGGGCTCGGGCGACGCGGTCGGAGCGTTCGTCCAGTTCCCGGTAGGTCCAGGTGCGGGCGCCGTGGGCGGCGGCGGGAGCGCGCGGGTCCTGCCGTGCCCGCTGCCGGAACAGGTCGACGACGGTGTGGGCGGGCGCGTCGACCCGCGGCCCGGCGAGGGCGTAGAGCTGGGTCGCGGTCTCCTCGGGCGTGAGCAGGCTCTGCCGGTCGTGGCGGGCGGACGGGTCCTCGGTGAGCAGCCGCAGGGCGGCCAGCTGGTATCCGGCGAGCCGCCGGGCGTGGTCGCCGTCGAAGGCGCCGAGGTCGTACGTGACGTGCAGGGTGAGGCCCTGGCCGTCGCGCACCCAGGCGAACCGCACCACGGCGTCCGGGCCCGCGCCGGGCGTGCCGGTCGCGAGCCCGGACAGGTCCAGTACGGCGTCGTGGGGCCCGGTGGTGTGCGGCGCGCTGCCGACGGCGTCGGCCAGCTCCGCCCAGGTGGACGGGGCGACGGTGAGGCGCAGCGCCCGCGGTGCGCTCCCCTGCCGGGCCGGTACGTGGCCGGAGACGACGCCCTGTTCGGAGGTGAGGGTGGCCAGGACGCGGGCGTGCGCGGCGAGCAGGAGGGACGGCAGGCCGGTGCCGAGGGTGCGGGCGGTGCGGTCCAGGGCGTCGGCGAGGCCGGGGGGCAGGGGGGCGCGGTGGGTGGCGGTGCCGGGGCCGCCGGCGTGGGGGGCGCGCCAGCGCGGGAGGGTGGCGGTGAACTCGGCCGGCCCCGGCGCGGGCGGTGTCTCGGCGCGGGGGGCCGGGAGGCCGGTGTGCTCCTCGGGTCCCCCACCGGGGACGGTGGTCTCGCTCATCGGACGGAGGCCCTCTCTCGTGTGGGGTGCGGGGCGGCGGGAGCCGGGTCCAGGTCGATCTCGACGAGGTCGGCGGCCGCCAGGGCGCGGCGGGCCGCCCGCGGCGAGTCGGGGGCCGCGGCCACCACGCTCGCCAGGCGGTCCTGGAAGGAGTGCGTGATCCGGACGTCCCGGCCGACGGCGGTGGTCGCGCGGGCGGCGAGGACGCCGGGGGCGGCGGCCGCCGCGGACAGTCCCCGCACCCGGCTGACCCGGCCCTCGCGGGTGGCCCGTACGAAGCGGACGGCGGCGTGGCCGGTGCCGGGCACCGGGTCCGCGGCGGGCAGCCCGGCGGCCCGGGCCACCACGGCGTCCACGAGGTCGACGCCGAGGGCGGCGCGGACGGCGACCGGGATCATGCCGCCCGCGAGGCGGGGGTTGACCTCGATGACGACCGGGCCGCCGCTGGACCAGCGCAGTTCGGTGTGGGCGGCGCCCCAGCCGAGACCGAGCGCGGTGACGGCGCGTACGGCCGTCTCCCCCAGGGCCCCGGCCGTGGGCTCGGGGAGGACGGCGGGGACGTCGTGGCCGGTCTCCACGAAGTAGGGGGCGGGGCCGATGTGTTTGGCGACCACGGTGACGACCTCGCCGTCGAAGGTCTCGACCGAGAACTCCGGTCCGGACACCGCCTCCTCCACCAGGATGCGGGCGTCCGGGGTGTCGTCCAGGAGCCGGTGGGCCCAGGCGCGGGTGTCGTCGTCGTCGCGGCACAGCCGTACGCCGACCGAGCCGGAGCCGCTCACCGGCTTGAGCACGACGGGGTGGCCGATGGACCGTGCGGCGGCGACGGCCGCGTCGGGGTCGGTGACGGTCGCGAACCCCGGCACCGGCACGCCCGCCGCGCGGTGCCGTGCGCGCTGGACGTCCTTGGCGCGGCAGGCCTCCACCGCGTCGCCGTCCGGTCCGGGCAGGCCGAGCCGGGCCGCGGCCCGCGCGGCCGCCGCGACGTAGTACTCGGAGCTGGAGGTGACACCGGCGAGGCCGGCGTCGTCGGCGAGGCCGGCCAGGGTGCGCAGCACCGCGTCGGGGTCCGTGGTGTCCAGGGTCCGGGTGTCGATCCCGTCCTCGGCCGCGTACGGGTACCGTCCCGGGTCGCGGGCGAGCAGGACGGGCCGCAGACCGCGGGCGCGGGCCGCCGCGCAGAACTCCCGTCCCGTGCCGGTGGTGTTGCTCTCCAGGAACGCCATCCATCTGCCGTTCATCGCACGCCTCTCCCTCGGACGGCGCCCCGCTCGCGCGAGGGCGCCGTACAGATACACGAACCAGCCGCCGCTCACCCGACGCCTCCGGGCGCGTACCGCGCCACGACCGCCGCCGCCTCGTCGTCCAGCCGGCGGGCGGCCTCGCGCAGGCGGGCCCGGTGGGCGGCGGCCCACCGGGCGTGCCCGGCCAGCCGGCCGCGCAGGGCGTCCACCACCTTGGCGCACTCCCCGGGGCCGCCGCCGCGGTCGAGGTCCGCGACGACCTCGTGCAGCTCCGGCAGCCCGGTCCCGTCGAGGCCGGTGAGTTCGGTCTCGCCGGACTCGACCGCGCGGCGCACGGCCGCGCCGACGACATGGTGGGCGGTGCGGAACGGCACGCCCTGCGCGACCATCCGGTTGGCGACCACGGTGGCCGTCACGAAGCCCTCCCGGGCGCGGTCCGCCATCCGCTCGGCGACCGGGCGCGCGCCGGACACCAGCACCTGGCCCAGCAGGATCTGGTCCCGTACGGCGGCCAGGGCGGGCCAGGCGACGGAGACGGCCTCGGTGCCGACCTCGATGGAGTTCGTGAACGGGGTCGACTTCATGGCGGAGGCCGCCGCCGTCCACGCGCCGACGGCGATCGCCGCCTTGGCCTTGACGTGCTCCAGCAGGAACGCGTTGCGTTTCTGCGGCATCGCGGAGCTGCCCCCGACGAGCCGTTCGGGGAAGTGGAGGAAGCCGAACTCCTGGGTGCTCCACAGCTGCAGGTCGGTGGCGAGCCGGCTGAGGGTGAGGGCGGCCGACGCGACGACGGCGAGTGCGCGCAGCAGGGTGTCGCGGGCGGCGACGGCGTCGGTGGCGTGCAGGGGCGGCGCGGTGAAGCCGAGCAGGGCGGCCGTGTGCTCCGGGTTGATGGGCAGGTCGGTGCCGGCGACGGCGCCCGCGCCCAGCGGGCAGCGGTCGAGTTCGTCGACGGTGTGGGCCAGCGCGGCGAGGTCGCGGTCCAGGGCGGCGGCGATGCCCGCGAGGTAGTAGCCGTAGCTGACCGGCATCGCGGGCTGGAAGTGGGTGTAGAGGGGCATGACGACGTCGGCGTGCGCCCGGGCCCGTGCGAGCAGCACGCCCTGCTGGCGCATCAGCTCCCGGTACAGGCCGGTGAGTTCGTCGCGCAGCCGCATCGCGGTGACGGTCGCCTTGAGGTCGTTGCGGGACCGGGCGGTGTGCAGCTTGCCGCCGACGTCCGCGCCCAGCGCGTCGGAGAGGTGGCCCTCGTACATGAGGTAGGCGCCGCGCGGCGCGTCGAGGCCGTCCAGCGCGCGGAAGCCGCTGTCCCGCAGCTCGCGGACGGCGGTGACGAGGCGGGCTCCGGCGGTGCCCGGCAGCAGCCCGCTGCGCACGAGCATCACGATGTGCGCGAGGTCGACCGTGGTGATGGGTTCCAGCTCGCGGCGGATGTCGTCGGGCCCCTGCTCGCCGTAGACGATGCGGCGGGTGCGCGGGGCGAGGGTGCGGGTGAGGCGGCCGGTGTCCTGGGCCCCGGGGTCGCGGCCGCTCATGACAGCACTCCGTCCACCGGCGCCTGGTCCCCGGTGGGCCGCGGGACCACGCCAGGCACCGCGTCGTAGCCGCGGCGGCGCCAGACCAGCCGGGACCAGCGCTCCCCGGCGGCTCCCGGCTCGGTGACCCGCAGCGGTTCGGCCGGGCGGTCCGCCGCCGCGTGGCCGTTGGCGGCGAGCCAGGCGTCGTCGTAGACGGTGGCCTGGTAGCGGTAACCCTCGTCGGGGAGCATCACCACGCAGGTGCGGTCGGGGTTGCGCTCGGCCCACCAGCGGGCGACCTGGTAGGCGGCACCGCTGGTCGGGCCCTGGAACAGGGCGTGCCGGGTGTGCAGCGCGCGGGTGCTGGCGTAGGCCTCGGCGGCGGACAGCCAGTGGACCTCGTCGAAGACGTTGTGGTCGAGGTTGGCCGGCCACAGGCTGTTGCCGAGGCCGCGCAGCTCGCGCGGGCCGTCCTCCTGGCCGAACAGGACGCTGCGGTGCGTGTCGACGCCGAGGGCGACGGTGTGCGGGGTGCGGACCCTGAGGCCGCGGGTGGTGCCGCACATGGAGCCGCCGGAGCCGACCGGGCCGACGAGGCAGTCGACCGTGCCGAGGGTGCGCTGCAGCTGGTCGGCGACGGCGCCGTAGGAGCGCGGGTTGTCGGGGTTGCTGTACTGCTCGGGGCAGAAGGTGTCGGGGAGTTCGGCGCGGATCTCGGCGAGCCGGTTCAGGCGGGCCGTCTGGTAGCCGCCGACCGGGGAGGGCTCCTGGCAGATCTCGACGCGGGCGCCGAGGTCGGTGAGCCTGCGGTACAGGTGGGCGTCGATCGCCGGGTCGCTGACCAGGATCAGCTTGCGGCGCAGCAGGGCGGCCTGCATGGCGAGGGCCAGCCCGAAGGTGCCGGAGGTGGTCTCCACGATGACCGTGTCGGGCCCCAGCTCACCCCGGTCCCTGGCGCGTTGCAGGATGTAGTGGGCGGGCAGCAGCTTCATCAGCGTGAAGACCGCCCCGTAGAGGTTGGAGCCGAGCCGGACGAGGCGCGGCATCATGATGGCCTCGGTGATGGAGGGGTACGTCGAGGTGGCCGGCGGCATGATGCTCCTGGGGTGGGTCGGGGGACGGGACGGGTCCTGCCGCTGACGGCAGGAGGCCCGTGCCGTCCATGCTGACGAGCGGCCCTGACAGGCGGCTGACAGTGCGGGCGGGGGCTGCCGTGTCAGCGGGGTGTCAGCGCGGCGCACGAGCATGGCCGGGGCACCGGTGAGTGCGTGAGCGAGCGACGACCCCTGGGGGCAGGATGCTGTGGACACAAGTGGTGGAACCGAGACCCTTCGCCGAGCGGCGCCTGGTGTGCTTCCCGTACGCGGGCGGCTCGCCCTACTTCTTCCGCGGCTGGGGCAAGGCCCTCGGCCCGGTGGAGGTGCTCGCGGTGTGCTACCCGGGGCGCGCCGAGCGGTTCGGTGAGCCGTACGCCACCGAACTGGCGCCGATGGCCCGGGAGATCGCGGCGGAGCTGCTGGGCGAGGACGACTCCCGGCCGCTCGCCCTGTTCGGGCACAGCATGGGCGCGACCGTCGCCTACGAGACGGCGCGGGCCCTGGAGGCGGCGGGCCGCGCCGTGGAGCACCTGTTCGCCTCGGGGGCCCGCGCCCCGCAGCTGCATCTGCCGGACCCGGCGGCGGCGACCACCTGGGACGAGGCGGCGGTCACCCGGACCCTGCTGGAACTGGGCGGCACCGACCCGGGGCTGCTGCGCAACCGGTCGTTCACGGATCTGGTCCTGCCCTACATCGGCGCGGACTTCCGGATGCTCGCCGGGTACGGGCGCGGTCCCGCCGAGCCCCTCGTCTGCCCGGTCACCGCGCTGGTCGGCGCCTCGGACCCCCGGGTGAGCGCGGCCCAGGCGGCGGCCTGGCGCGAGGTCACCCGGGGTCCGTTCCGGTTCCGGACACTGCCCGGGGAGCACTTCTACCTGGAGCAGGACCCGCCGCACGAGCTGGTGACGCGGACGCTCCAGGCGCCCCGAGGGGGAGCCGGGCTGCCGTGACCCGGGGTTCCCGGTGCGCCCGCCGGTCACCGGTCGCGGTACATCTCCGCGAGCAGGAAGGCGAGGTCCAGCGACTGGGTGTGGTTCAGGCGCGGGTCGCAGGCCGTCTCGTACCGGGCCGGCAGGTCCTCGGCCAGCAGCGGGTTGCCGCCGCCGACGCACTCGGTGACGTCGTCGCCGGTCAGCTCGACGTGGATGCCGCCCGGGTGGGTGCCGAGGGCGCGGTGGACCTCCACGAAGCCGCGCACCTCGTCGAGCACCGTCTCGAAGCGGCGGGTCTTGTGGCCGCTGGGCGCGGTGGTGGTGTTGCCGTGCATCGGGTCGCTGACCCAGCACACCCGCGCCCCCTCGGCGTCGACCTTCTCGACCAGGACCGGCAGCACGTCCCGCACCCGGTCGGCGCCCGCGCGGACCACGAACGTGAGGCGGCCCGGCTCGCGCCGCGGGTCGAGGCGGTCGATCAGCTTCAGCGCGTCGTCGGCGGTGGCGGCCGGGCCGAGCTTCACGGCGATCGGGTTGCTGAGGCGGGAGAAGAACTCGATGTGGGCGCCGTCCGGCTGGCGGGTGCGTTCCCCGATCCACAGCAGGTGCCCGCTGCCGGCGTAGGCGCGGCCGGTCTCCGGGTCGGTGCGGACGAGGGCGGCCTCGTAGTCCAGGAGGAGCCCTTCGTGGCTGACGTAGAAGTCGGCGGTGCCCAGTTCCCGGGTGTCGATGCCGCAGGCGCGCATGAAGGCCAGGCTGCGGCCTATCTCGTCGGCGAGCGCCTCGTACCGCCGGCCCGCCCGTGAGCTGGCCACGAACCCCCGGTTCCAGGCGTGGACCTGGCTGAGGCCGGCGAAGCCGCCGGTGGTCAGGGAGCGGACCAGGCCGAGGGTGCGCGCCGACGCCTCGTACATGGTGTGCAGCCGGGCCGGGTCGGGGGTGCGGGCCTCGGCGGTGAACTCCAGGCCGTTGACGGCGTCGCCGCGGTACGACGGCAGGGTCAGCCCGTCCTGCCGCTCGACCGGGCTCGATCTCGGTTTGGCGTACTGCCCCGCCATCCGGCCGACCTTGACGACGGGCAGCGCGGTGGCGTGGGTGAGGACGACCGCCATCTGCAGCAGCGTCTTCAGTTTGCGCCGTACCGAGTCGGCGGTCACCTGCGCGAAGGTCTCGGCGCAGTCGCCGCCCTGCAGCAGGATCGCCTCGCCGCGGGCGACGGCGGCCATGCGCCCGCGCAGGGCGTCGCACTCGCCGGCGGTGACCAGGGGGGCGGCCGCGGCGAGGCGGCCGGTGACGTCGCGCAGCGCGGCCGGGTCGGGCCAGTCGGGCTGCTGGGCGGCGGGGAACGCGCGCCAGGAGTCCGCGGCCGCGGCGGAATCGGCGGTGTGCCGTTCGGGCTTTTCCATCACTTCGGTGGCCATGCGTGTGCCTTCCGTATGTGCGCCGAATGTGCGCCCACTACATATCCGCTCCCTGCGCCCGGTCAAGTAATGGAGAAATGGACCGTATCGGTCCCACGGAATTGGTCTGGCCCCGTTCACGGACCGGTTGGTTGACTCTCGTCACACCTCGGCAGAACACACCGGCAGAACACATCGAAAGAACACATCGAAAGAACACATCGAAAGAACAAAGGTGGGGAGTTCGTCTTGACCGCAAGGGAAACCATCGACGTGCACGTCAGCTCCGCCCCTGTCCCCCGGCACGAACCGCTCGCGCTCTACACCCGGCTGACCGGGGGCCGCCCCTCGGACGAGGTGTTCCTCCTGGAGAGCCTGGCCGGTGCCGGCGAGGACCGGCGCTCGGCCGCCGTGGGCGTCGGGCGGCTCGCCGAGATCCGGGTGTACGACCGGTACCTCGACATCGACGGCGTTCCGGCGGTGGCGGCGGCGCTCGCCCGGGCCGCCGGGGCCGCGGGATGTGCCCGGGACCGGGCCCCGGGACCGGAACCCGGCCCGTACCGGCTGCGCTTCACCGGGCAGGACATGCTCTGGGCGGCGCTCGGCCGGGCCCAGCGGGTCTTCGAGGTGAGCGGCGACGTGCCCGCGCGGGGTTACGCGTTCGGCTTCCTGGCCACCTTCGCGTACGAGTCCGCGTGGCACATGGAGACACTGCCGGAGCGGTCCAAGGAGCCGCACGGCCCGGACATCACGCTGACGCTCTTCCGGGAGACCGTCTGGTACGACGTCGCGGGCGGCGCGCCGCGCCACCTGCGCGCGCACGCCCCGGAGTTCGCGGAGGCGGGGCCGGGTGCCGACGTGGCCGTTGCCGCCGCCGCGGCGGCCGGGTCCGGCCCCGGTGGGGCGCCCGGGGCGCCCGCGCCCCGCTCGGTGCGCGACAGCGTCGACCGGGAGACGTTCCTGGGCTGGGCGGACCGCTGCCTGGAGCACCTCCGGGTCGGCGACCTGTACCAGATCCAGATCGGGCACCGCATCGACGTCACCACGGACCTGGAGCCGCTCGACGTCTACCGGCGGCTGCGCGAGCGGAACCCGTCGCCGTACATGTACGTGCTGCCGCGGGCCGGGGACACCCTGATCGGGGCGAGCCCGGAACTGTTCTTCCGGATCGAACCGGAGGACGGAACGGACGGCGGGGCGTACGGCGGGGCGGGCGACGAGATCGTCATGCGGCCCATCGCGGGCACGGCCCGGCGCTGCCGCGACGAGGAGGAGAACCGGCGCCGCGTCAAGGAGATGCGGGAGTCCGTGAAGGAGCAGGCCGAGCACATCATGCTCGTCGACCTGTGCCGCAACGACATCGGCCGGGTCAGCCGCCCCAGCACCCAGCCGGTGGAGCGGCTGATGGAGGTGGAGACCTTCTCGCACGTCTTCCACCTGGTGTCGACGGTCTCCGGGCGGCTGGAGCCGGACGTGGACGTGTGGCAGGCGGTGCGTGCGACGTTCCCCGCCGGGACGATGACCGGGGCGCCCAAGGTGCGCGCCATGGAGGTCATCGACGGGCTGGAGGGCGAGGGCCGCGGCGCCTACGCGGGCGCGGTCGGGCTGATCGACGTGCGCGGCTGGGCCGAGCTGGCCCTGTGCATCCGCACGGTCGTGTACGACGGCACGGCGTACTCCACGCAGAGTTCCGCCGGCATGGTCGCCCAGTCCGAGCCGGAGGCCGAGTGGCGGGAGACGCTGGCGAAGATGGGCGCCGCCTACTGGGCGCTGACCGGGGAGGAGCTGCTGTGAGAGGGGACGCGCCCATGAGGGTTCTGCTGATCGACGCCTACGACAGTTTCGTGCACATCATCGACCAGTACCTGCGCACGCTCGGAGCGGAGACCCGGGTCGTCCGCTCCCTGACCCGGACGCCCGCCGCTCTGGCGGGCCTGGAACCGGACGCCGTGGTGCTCGGGCCCGGCCCGGGGCATCCCGCCGACTCCGGGCACGTGGAGCTGGTGCACGAGTTCGCGGGGCGGGTGCCGGTGCTCGGGGTGTGCCTGGGGCACCAGGCCATCGGCCTCGCGTACGGCGGGCGGATCGAGGTGGCCGAGCAGGTGATGCACGGCCGGACCAGCACCGTACGGCACGACGGCGCGGGCCTGTTCCAGGGGCTCGGGCACACCGTGGAGGCGACCCGCTACCACTCCCTCCTGGTCGCCGATCCACTGCCGGACGAACTGGTGACCACGGCCGTCGCTGCGGACCACGGCTATGTGATGGGCCTGCGGCACCGGACCCTGCCCGTGGAGGGGGTGCAGTTCCACCCGGAGTCGGTGATGACCACGGGCGGCCTGACGATGATGCGCAACTTCCTGCGGATGCGGTCCGCCCCGGTCGGCTGACGGCGTCAGCCCAGGACCTTGCCCAGCTCCGCGATCGCCTCCTCGATGCCCGTGCGCGGAAGCTGGGCGTGCCCCACCACCAGCGCGGGCGCGCCCTCCCCCGCCCGCGCGTGGAAGGCCGCCGCCCCGCGCACCAGGACGGAGCGGCGCAGCGCCCCCGCGACCAGTGCCGCCTCGTCGGTGCGCGGGGGCAGCCGTATGCAGGCGTGCAGGCCGGCCGCCGGGCCCAGCACCACGGCACCGGGCAGGTGCCGGCGCACCGCCGCCTGAAGCACCTGTCTTCGGTCGCGGCACAGGGAGTTGAGGCGGCGCAGATGGCGGTCGTACAGGCCGCTGCGCAGGAACTCCGCGAACGCCAGCTGCGCCAGGCTGTCGGTGCCCAGGTCGTGCCGGGCGCGGGCGCGCAGCAGGGGGTCGAGGACGGCGCGCGGGGCCGCGAGCCAGCCCAGGCGCAGCCCGGGGGCCAGGGTCTTGCTGGCGGTGCCCGCGTAGACGACGTGGTCGGGGGCGAGCCGGCGCAGGGCGAGCGGCCGGGGCGTCCCGCGTTCGTACCACAGGCCGCCGTCGTAGTCGTCCTCCACGATCCAGCCGCCGGTCTCCCGCGCCCAGGCGGCCAGTTCGGCGCGGCGCCGCGCGGACAGGGTGACCCCGGTCGGGTACTGGTGGGCGGGGGTGACGAGGACGGCCCGCACCCCGGACGCCCGCAGCGCCGAGACGTCGATGCCCTCCGCGTCGACCGGCAGCGGCACCGGCCGCAGCCCGCACTCGCGCACGAACCGGCGCTGCCGGGGGTGTCCCGGGTTCTCCATGCCGAGCGCGTCCACGCCCAGTTCGGGCAGTGCCGCGCCGAGCAGACCGAGGGTCTGGGCGAAGCCCGCGACGACCATGATCTGGTCCGGTGTGCCCGGCACCCCGCACACCCGGCCCAGGTAGTGGGCGAGTTCGACGCGCAGGGCCGGCACCCCGGCAGGCGGCGGGTAGTCGAGGTCGGCGGGGTCGGCGGACTGCAGGGCCCGCTGGTAGCTGGTGAGCCAGTCGCGGCGCGGGAAGTGCGGGAACACGGGGGCGCCCGGGCGCAGGTCCCAGCGCACGTCGGGCACCCGGCCGTCGTCCAGGAGGGTCGGGACGACCGGCTCGGGCCCCAGGTGCGGCACGACACGGGTGCCGGCGCCCTGCACCGCCTCCAGGTACCCCTCGGCGACGAGCTGTCCGTACGCCTCGACGACCACGCTGCGGGAGACGCCGAGTTCGTCGGCGAGGCTGCGGCTGGAGGGCAGCCGGCTGCCCGGGTGCAGGACGCCGGCCGCCACCTCGCTCTTGATGAACCGCTGGATCTGGGAGGTCAGCGGGACGGCGGAGTCCCGTACGACTTTCATCGCGACGTGCATGACACTCGATTCCCTTCCCTGTTTTCCGTGGAGGCGGAATTGGACTGCATCAACGGCTCGGCACTGGTCTGGAATACGGTCCGCGCATTTCCCAGACTGAGGAGCGCTTTCCTCTGATTCCTTCGTCCCTTCGCCCACGAGGAGATGTCCGTGAACGACTGGCCGCACTTGCTGAGCACGTTGCTGGACCGCCGGGACCTGTCCGCGCGGCAGGCCGAATGGGCGATGGACGAGGCGATGACCGGCGCGGCCGGTCCCGCCCGGCTCGCCGCGCTGATGATGGGGCTGCGCGCGAAGGGCGAGACGGCCGCAGAGATCGAGGGCCTGGTCCGCGGCATGCTGCGGCACGCGCTGCCGCTGACGGTGCCGGGCCGCTGCCTCGACATCGTCGGGACCGGCGGCGACGGCTCGCACAGCGTGAACATCTCCACGATGTCGGCGCTCGTGGCGGCCGGGGCCGGCGCCCGCGTCGTCAAGCACGGCAACCGGTCCGCGTCCTCGGCGTGCGGGTCGGCGGACGTGCTGGAGGAGCTGGGGGTGTCGCTCGACCTGCCGGCCGGCGAGGTGGGCGGGATCGTCGCGGAGACCGGGATCACCTTCTGCTTCGCCCCGCTGTTCCACCCGGCGATGCGGCACGCCGCCGGTCCGCGCCGCGAACTCGGTGTCCGGACGGTGTTCAACGCCCTCGGCCCGCTGACCAACCCGGCGCGGCCCGCTGCCCAGGCGGTCGGGGTCGCCGACCCGGTGCTCGCGCGGCGCATCGCCGAGGTGCTGGCGCGGCGGGGCACGGACGCGCTGGTCTTCCGCGGTGACGACGGGATGGACGAACTGACGGTCACCACTACCTCCACGGTGTGGTCGGTGTCCGGCGGTGCGGTGCGCCGGGAGACGTTCGATCCGCGGGACGTCGGCGTCCCCCTGGCCCCGGCACAGGCGCTGCGCGGCGGGGACCGGGTCCACAACGCCCGGGTGGCCCGCGAGGTCCTGGCGGGCGCGGCCGGCCCGGTCCGGGACGCGGTGCTCCTGTCCGCGGCGGCGGGCCTGGCCGTGTTCGACGGCGGCCCGGGCTCCCTGACCGAGCGCCTCGCCGCCGGCGTCCGGCGCGCGGCCCGGGCCATCGACTCCGGTGCGGCGGCGGCGGTGCTGGACCGGTGGGTGACGGTCTCGGCGGAGAGGATGCGCGCGGTGCGCGGGGACACGGTGGCGGTGGCCTGAGCGCGGGGGGGGCTGCGCCGCCGGGCGGGTGCGGGTTGTTCGTGGCCGGTCGCGCCCGCGCGGCGGTAGCCGCCTATCCACACGGCCCCGCGCCCCTGAGATACGCACTTCCTGCGGCATCCCATCGGGGAGGCAGCGGCGAAGCCGCATCGCCTCAGGGGCGCGGGGCTGTGACGATGTGCGGCTACCGCCGCGCGGGCGCGACCAGCCCCACGCCACCCGCACCCGGCCCCGCACGGAACCCCGCAGACGCCTAGCCGCCCGGCGTCAGCGCCGCCACCGCACCCGCGCCGTCGCCGCTCGTCACCAACGCCTCCCCCACCAGCACCGCGTCCGCCCCCAGCTCCGCGTACCGGGCCACGTCGGCGGCCCCCCGCACCCCGGACTCGGCGACGCGCACGACGTCGGCCGGCAGGAGCGGGGCCACCCGGGCGAACGTCGAGCGGTCGACCCGCAGGGTCTTCAGGTCGCGCGCGTTGACGCCGACCACGCGCGCCCCGGCGGCGAGGGCGCGCTCCGCCTCCGCCTCGTCGTGGGTCTCCACCAGCGCCGTCAGGCCGGCCTCCGCGGCCAGCGCCGACAGGTCGGTGAGCAGCGGCTGTTCGAGCGCGGCGACGATCAGCAGCACCAGGTCCGCCCCGTGCGCCCGGGCCTCCCACACCTGGTACGGGTCCACGACGAAGTCCTTGCGCAGCACCGGCAGGGTGACCCTGGCCCGCACGGCGTCCAGGTCGGCGAGGCCGCCCCCGAACCGGCGGCGCTCGGTGAGCACGCTGACCGCGGCGGCGCCGCCCTTCTCGTACTCCGCCGCCAGCGCGGCCGGATCGGTGATCTCGGCCAGCGGTCCACGGGACGGGCTGGCCCGCTTCACCTCGGCGATGATCCTCGGCCGTCCGTCCGCCGCGCGCAGCAGCGGCACGCAGTCCGCCCCCGGGCCGCGCGCCGCCGCCCGCCGTACCAGCTCCCGCTCCGGCACGGTTCGCCGGCGTTCGGCGAGGTCCTCGCGGACCCCCGCCACGATGTCGTCGAGCACTGTCATCCGTACGCCCCCGTTCTGTCCGTCCTGCCTCGGTGTGCTGTGCCGAGGGGCCCGGCGCACCCGCCGGGCCCCTCGTTCCGTCGCGCTCAGGTCATCGAGACGACGACCTTGCGGGTACCGGTGAACGCCTCCCGGCCGTGCAGCACGGACGGGTTGTCCACGATCATCACGTCGCCCCGCCGCCAGGGCTCGGCCAGCTTGTGCGCCCGCTGGGCCGCGCGGACCTCGGCGAGGTCCGCGTCGGACAGGGGTGTGCCGTCGGCGTACGTCACCCAGTGCGGCAGGTCGTCCACCGACTCGGTCAGCGACATCAGCAGCTCCCCCTCGTCGTCGGGGAGGTTGGACGGGTGCCACTGGTCGGCCTGGTTGAACCAGGTGTCGCGGCCGGTGCGCGGGTTCTTGATGACACCGGGGCGGTGCTGGCGCACCCGCAGGCCGCCGTCGCCGGTCCATTCGAACTCGGCCTCGGAGGCGGTGAGGAACTCCTCGGCCACCGCCTTGTCGTCCGTCTCGAACGTGTCCTGCCAGGACTTGCCGAGACCGGCGCCGCCGTGCAGGTACTGCCGGTAGACGACGCCGGCGGCGAACCGCTCGCGCAGCCCGGGCGAGAGCGCGCCGAGCAGGGCCTCGCCGTCGCAGACCGGGGTGGCGCCGCCGGTGTCGGGGGCGTCGAGGCAGCAGAAGTACAGCCGGTCGGGCCACTTGCGGGCGTACGACAGCTCGTTGTGCAGGGAGATGTCGTAGCGCGCCGGATACTCGGTGGAGGTGAAGACGCCGTCGGAGAGGGCCGTGCGGGGGGTGTTGCCGCCGCGGTAGCTCCCGATGAGGTCGCGGCCGAAGCCGCTGACGGCGGCGTGGAACGCGGCGGTGTCGGGGATGCCCGCGCCGCGCAGCATGACCACGCCGCAGGTGTCGAGCAGCGTCCGCACCCGGCCGCGTACCTCGTCCCAGCGGGCCTCGTCCCAGGTGCCGGCCGGGGTGCCGGTGTGGAGGACCGCGAGCCTGGTGCCTCCCGCGGTCCGCATCTCGTGCCGCATCTCAGCGAACCTCCTCGCCGGCCGGCTCCGCGCCCAGCGCGACGGGCAGACCGCTGTAGCCCTGGATGAAGTTGGAGTAGAGGCGCTGCGGGGGGCCGAGCAGCGCGATGTCGGCGACCATGGCGCGCAGCGCCTCCACCATGGCGTTCACATGGACCCGGCCCAGGAAGGCGCCGAGGCAGAAGTGCGGGCCGTGGCCGAAGACGACGTGCTTGTTGGGGCTGCGGCCGACGTCGAAGGTGTACGGGTCGGTGAAGACGTCCTCGTCGAAGTTGGCGGAGGCGTTCCACAGGGTGACCACGTCCCCGGCCCTGATGACCTGGTCGCCGAGGGGTACGTCGACCAGGGCGCGGCGCCCGAAGTGCATGGCGGGCGTCGTCCAGCGCAGGATCTCCTCGGTGGCCGACTCGGAGGTGACCTCGCCGCTCTTCAGGCGGCGCCACTGCTCCGGGTTCCCGGCCAGGGCGATGAGGCCGCCGATGATGGACATCCGGGTCGACTCGTCGCCGCCGAGGATGAGGCTGTAGCTGTTGAGGACGATCTCGTCGTCGCTCAGCGGCTTGCCGTCGACGGTGGCGGTGGCGAGCGTGCTGAGGACGTCGTCGCCCGGGTCCGCCCGGCGTTCGGCGGCGAGCTGGGAGATGTAGAGCAGGATCTCGTTGCGCGCCATGAGCGACTCGAACTCGCTCTCGTCGGAGCTGTGCCGCGACAGCGTCCGGGTGTTCCACTCGACGAGCTGCGGGCGGTCGGCGGCCGGGATGTCGAGGAGGTCGCCCATGGTGTGCATCGGGATGTGGTCGACCACGTCGGTGACGAAGTCGACCCGGTCCGACGCCACGGCCGCGCCGAGCAGTTGCCGCGTGTGCCGGTGGACGCCGTCCACGACGGGGGCGAGGACGCGCGGGGAGAACGACTTCAGCATCAGGTTGCGGATCTCGCGGTGGCGCACCCCGTCGGTGACGGCGAGCATCTTGCCGGCGGCCGAGTCGTGGCCGCGCAGCAGCGTGGTGAGCACGGTGCCCTTCTCGGAGGTGAACCGCTTGTTGTCCCGGTAGACGGCGACCGCGTCCTCGTACCGGGAGATCACCCAGAAGCCGGGGGTGCCGGGGCCCGGGGGGTGCCAGTGCACGGGGCTCTCGGTGCGGAACCTGCGCCACATGGCGTGCTGGTCGACGTCGAGGAAGGTCTGGGGATCGGTGAGGTCGAGCGCGGCGGGCTCCGGCGCCGCCGCGCGTTCGGTGACAGGCATGGTGGAGGGTCCTTTGCTCAGGGCTTGCTGAATCGGCGCAGGCTGACGGTGACGCAGACGGCGAACAGCGTGCCGAGCGTCACGGCGACCACGGCCAGCGGGTGCTCGCCGACGTAGCCGGGCCCGGTGGTGGCGGGGTTGCCCCACAGGTCGCGGCAGGCGGCGATGACGGCGCTGACCGGGTTCCACTCGGCGATCGGGCGGACCGCGCCGGGCATGGACTGCGGGGAGAGGAAGGCGCTGGACAGGAAGGGCAGCACGATGACGATGAACGGGGCGACGACGCTGATCGTCTCGATGCTGCGCAGGGTGGTGGCGAGCAGCACACCGAGCCACAGCATCACGTAGGTGAAGGCGGCGATCAGGGCGAACCCGCCGAGCGTGGGCAGCAGGCCGGTGTGCGAGCGCCAGCCGAGGAGCAGACCGGCTCCCGTGGTGACGACGAGCGCGGCCAGGGCGGTGAGCAGGTCCGCGGCGGTGTGTCCGAGGGGCACGGCGGACCGGCTGATCGGCAGGGACCGGAACCGGTCCACGATGCCGCCCTGCAGGTCCATCGCCATGGACACGGCCGTCGGCCCCACACAGGCCAGTCCCACCTGGACGGCGCCGCCGGCGAAGACGTACTCGACGTAACTGCCGCCCGCGGGCAGGGTGATGGCGTCCCGGAACAGATAGCCGAGCAGCACCATCGACACCAGCGGGTTGAGGACGACGCCGATGGCGCGGCCGGGGCCGCGGCGCAGCCGCCGCAGCCTGCGCCCCAGGACGGCCAGCACCTCGGTGGTGAAGGTCCTCAGGCCCGGCCGGGCCCCGCCGACGGGGGATGTCGGGGCGGGGGCCCGGCCGGGGGTCGGCGCCGCGGGGGACGGCGCCGGGGGGAGGGTGGTCGTCATGCCGGACTCCGATCGTCCTGGGTGGTCGGCGGTGCCGTGCGCCGTGTGCCGCTCCGCGCGGCGCCGGGGTCCGACGCCGCGAGGGCGCCCTTCCGGCCGGCCCGGCGGGCGGCGGCCCACACCCGGCGCCGCCGGGCGGCGGCCGCGCGGGTCGCCGCCCGGGAGGCCGCCGCCCTCACCGGTCGCTCCCGTCCGACGCGGCGTGCAGCCGGTCGAGTTCGGCGGCGACGGCACGGCCGATCCGGTCCAGGTTCGGGCCGGTGAGCATGTCGTCGTGCCCGCAGTCGACGTGGTGGACGGTGACCGGGCCCCGGGCGTGGGGCTCCCACAGCCGGTCCTTGTCCGTGACGTCGCCCCAGGGCGAGCGGTCGGCGAGGAAGAGCTGCATCGCACCGTCGTACCGGCCGGGTCGGTAGCGGGTGTTGAGGACCTGGTGGCGGGCCATCAGGTCCACCATGCGGCTCATCCGCTCCTCCCCCAGCCTGGCGAGCGGGCTGTTGTCGCGCCGCAGCACGTCCACCAGGTCGGCGGGGGTGAGGTCGCGGCCCGCGAACTCGGCGGGGTCGTGTCCGATGCCCTCCAGGAGCCAGGTGAGGGAGCCCTGGACGTCCCGCTCGTCGACGACGTCGGTACGGGGGTAGGCGTCGAGGTTGGCGAGCAGTCCCACCTCCTGGCCGGCCGCCCTGAGCTGCACGGCGATCTCGTAGGCGAGCAGGCCGCCGTAGGACCAGCCGAACAGGTGGTAGGGCCCTTCGGGGCGGACCCGCCGGATCAGTTCGACGTACGCGGCGGCGTTGTCCTCGATGCTGTCCGGCAGCGGTGCGCCGGCGACGACCGCCGGGGACTGGAGGCCGTACAGGGGGTGCTCCGCCCCGATGTACCGGGCCAGCGGCAGGTAGGACAGCGCGAGTCCGACACCGGAGTGCACGCAGAAGACGGGCGGGCGCTCGCCGGTGGGCCGGATCGTGAGCAGCGGCGCGAAGGTGTCGGCGTCCTCCTGCTCGTCGGTCTCCGCGATCGCCTCGGCGACGGCCCGTACGGTGGTGCGCATCGCGGGTGCCGGCGCCTCGGGAGCAGGCGCCTCGGGGGCGGGCTGCGGTGCAGGTTCCGGGTGCAGTCCCGCCGCGAGGGCCGCGACGTTCTGGTGCCGGAAGACGTCCGCGATGGTGATCTCGATGCCCTCCTTGCGGGCCCGCGCCACCAGTCGCAGCGACTTCATGCTGTCCATCGACCGGGTCTCGAAGAAGTTCTCCGCCGCGCCCACGGACTCGGCCCCGACCACCTCGGCCACGATCGCGCACAACCGCGCCACGACCGGATCGGCGTCGGCGTCCGCGGCGGTGTCCGGTGACGGAACGGCCGGCTCCGCGGGGAGGGCCGCGTCGCGGGTCACCTTCCGGCCGGTCCGCCACATGCGCGCCCCGGCCCCGCCCCAGGGGTCGGCCACGAACCGCTCGGCGGTGGCCGCGGCCCGGCCCGCGTAGGCCCGGGCGACGGCCGCGCCGGCGAGGTACAGCTCGCCCTCGGCGGCCGGGCGCAGCGCCTCGTCCAGGACGTAGCCGTGGGCGGGCCACCGGGCGGCGTCGGCCGGGACGGTGTCCGGTGCGGACCACGCGGCGGGCGGGCGCTCCCGGGTGGCGACGCCGGTGCCGGCGAGCAGCGCCCCGAACAGGCCCGCCTCGCCCGGCCGTCCGTCGTCCAGGGCGGCCGCGACGTGGGCGGCGGCCGTGCGGTGCTCCACGACGGTGCCCGTGGCGCCGCCGCGGATCACGTACGCGGCCTGTGCGGGCCGGGCCGTGGCCGGCCCGGGCCGGGGGTCCGGCACCGCGGCCCCGGTGCGCAGCCCCGCGACGTCGAGGACGAGCACCGGCACCCCGGTCGTCCGCAGGCGTCCGGCCAGGCCGGCGGTGGTCAGGACGCACACCGGGTCGACGTCGGCGAACAGGGCGCGGACCGCGTCGGCCGGTTCGTCCGCGGCCAGCGGCACGTAGGCCGCGCCCGCCTTGAGGACGGCGAGGGCCGCGAGGGCCTGGTCGGCGGCGCGCGGCACGGCGAGTGCCACGGTCCGCTCGGGGCCGGCGCCGGCCGCGACGAGGGTGTGCGCGAGGTCGTCGGCGTACCGGTCGAGTTCCGTGTACGACAGCGCCTGCGGTCCGCTGCCGGTGGCGACGGCGTCGGGGGCCTCGGCGACCCGCGCGGCGAACAGGTCGAGCAGGGTCGTCCCGGGCAGCTGCCGCACGATGCCGGCGAAGGCGTCGCCGCCGTCCCCGTCGTCCCCGTCGTCTCCGTCGTCCGGGCCGTCGTCGGACCGCTCCGGGGCCGTGGGCGCGTCCGCTCCCGCGATCTCCAGGTCCCCGATCCGTACGTCCGGATCGGCCACCGCGTTCCGCAGCACCTGCGTGAACTGCGCCGCGAGGCCCTCGGCCGTCTCCCGGGTGAACAGGTCCTCGCTGAAGGTCAGCAGGCCCTGCATGCCGTCCGTGTCGTACGCCGGCACCAGTTCGACGACGAGGTCCAGCTTGGCCTGCCGGGACGGGACGTACTCGGGGCGGGCGGTCAGGCCGGGCAGGCCGAGGTCGCGTACGCCGTCGTACTGGACGGTGAGCGACACCTGGAACAGCGGGTGCCGGTTCAGTGCCCGGGCGGGCCGCAGCGCGTCCACCACCTGGTCGAACGGCACGTCCTGGTGGGAGAAGGCGGCGAGGTCGGTCTCCCGGAGCCGGTCGAGCAGTTCGCGGAAGGTCGGGTCGCCGCCGGTGTCGCCGCGCAGCACCAGGGTGTTGAGGAACATGCCGACGACGTCCGCGAGCGCGTCGTCCGTGCGGCCGGCGACCGAGACGCCCACCGGGATGTCGGTGCCCGCGCCGCGCCGGGTCAGCAGCGTCGACAGGGCCGCCTGGAAGACGATGAACTCGGTGGTGCCGGTGGAGCGGGCCAGTTCGCCGACGGCCGAGCACAGTGCGGCGTCCACGTCGAACAGGACCACGTCGCCGGTCCGGGTGCCCCGCTCGGGGCGGGGGAAGTCGGCGGGCAGCGGGGTCTCCTCGGGCAGGCCCGCGAGTGCGTCGCGCCAGAAGTCGAGCTGCTCGGCGGCGAGGCTGTCCGGGTCGTCGTCGCTGCCGAGCAGCTCGCGCTGCCAGACGGCGAAGTCGGCGTACTGGACGGGCAGCGGTTCGAAGCGAGGGGCGCGGCCCTTGCACCGGGCCCGGTAGGCGGCGGCGAAGTCGCCGAGGAACGGGCCCATCGACCAGCCGTCGAAGGCGATGTGGTGGATCACGAACAGCAGCACGCACTCGCCCGGTCCCACCGGGAAGAGGCGGACGCGCAGCGGTGTCTCCTCGGTGAGGTCGAAGCCGCGGTCGGCCTCGGCGGCCACCGCCGCCCGCACCTCGCCGGCCGGGACCGACACCACCTTCAGCGCGGGCGCGCCCGCGGCGGTGTCCAGGACGCGCAGCGACGGCACCCCGTCGGTGTCCGGGATGACGGTGCGCAGCACCTCGTGCCGTTCGGCGAGGTCGCGCAGTGCCGCCTGGAGGGCGTCCGCGTCGAGCCGCCCGGTGAGCCGGAAGGCGAGCACCGAGTTGAAGGAGCCGTCGGCGCTGCCCTCGCGGCGGTTGAGGAACCACTGGCGCTGCTGGGTGAAGGACAGTGGCCGCTCGGCCCCGGCCGGCGCGGGCGCCAGTGCGGGGCGTGCCCGGTCGGCCTGTGCCACGCGGGCGGCGAGCGCCGCGACGGTGCGGGCCTCGAAGAGGGCGCGGATGGGGAGTTCGGCGCCGAGGACGCTGCGCACCCGGCTGACCAGGCGGGTCGCGAGCAGCGAGTGCCCGCCGATCTCGAAGAAGTCGTCGTCGGCGTGGACCCGTTCGCGGCCGAGGATGTCGGCGAACAGGCCGCACAGGATCTCCTCGACGGGGGTGCGCGGGGCGCGTCCCCGTGCGCCGGCGCCCAGCTCGGGGTCGGGCAGGGCGGCGCGGTCCAGCTTTCCGTTCGTGGTCAGCGGGAGCGCGTCCAGGGCGACGACGGCGGACGGCACCATGTAGTCGGGCAGTTCCTGTACGAGGCGGTCGCGCAGCACCGTGGTGTCCGCCCCGGCGGCCGCTCCGGCGGCGACCACGTACGCGACCAGGCGCCGCTCGCCCACCTCGTCCTCGCGCATCACGACGGCCGCCTGCTCGACGCCGGGCATGGCCGTCAGGGCCGTGGAGATCTCCCCGAGTTCGATGCGGATGCCGCGCAGCTGCACCTGGTCGTCGGTGCGGTCCAGGTAGTCGAGTTCGCCGTCGGGCAGCCAGCGCACCAGGTCGCCGGTGCGGTACATGCGGCTGCCGGCCGGCCCGTAGGGGTCGGGTACGAACCGCAGGGCGGTCAGATCGGGCCGGCCGAGGTAGCCGCGGGCCAGGCCGCCTCCGACGTACAGCTCGCCGGCGGATCCGGCGGGCACCGGGCGCAGCGCCCGGTCCAGGACGTACACGCGGTGGGCGGCGGTCGGGCGGCCGATCGGCGGGCGGCCGCGGCCGGGCACGAGCGGTCCGCTGACGGTGCAGCCCACGACGGCCTCGGTGGGCCCGTACCCGTTGAACATCCGCACCGAGCCCGCCCAGCGGTCGACCACCTCTGCGGGTACGGCCTCGCCGGTGACCACCATGCGCAGGTCCGCGGGGAGCGTGCTGCCCTCGGGCAGCGCGCCGACGACGACGGGCGGCAGCGCGGCCAGGTTGATCCGCTGGTCGTTGATCAAGTCGACCAGCGGCCGTCCCGGGGTGCGGTGCTCCTCGTCGGCGATGACGAGGGTGCCGCCGTTGAGCAGGGCCAGCATGATGCCGAAGACGGAGGCGTCGAAGCTGAAGGACGCGAACTGCAGGACGCGTACGTCCTGATCGAGTGCGAACCGCTCGGTGAGGCTGTCGACCATCGCCATCAGCCCGGTGTGCGGCACGGTCACCCCCTTGGGGCGGCCGGTGGACCCGGAGGTGTAGATCATGTACGCGGTGTGCAGGGGGTCGAGCGCCTCGTGCCGGTCCCCGGCGCCGGTCAGGTCGGTGCCGGCCAGGTCCGCCAGCTCCGCCGCGGTCCCGGGCGAGTCCAGGAGCAGGGGGGTGTCGGTGAGGCCCGGCAGCTCGGGCAGTCCCGCAGGGCGGGCCGCGGTCGCGGTGTCGGTGAGCAGGACGGCGGGCTGCGCGTCCGCCAGGAGGTAGCCGATGCGGTCGGCCGGGTAGTCGACGTCGACGGGCAGGAACACGGCGCCCGCCTTCAGCGCGGCCAGGGCCGCCACCACCAGCTGCGGGGAGCGCGGCAGCAGGACGGCGACCGGCTGTTCGGCGCGTACTCCCCGGGAGACGAGGAGCCGGGCGAGCCGGTTGGCGCGGGTGTTCAGCTCGCTGTAGGTGAGGACGTCGGCGCCGAGGGAGACGGCGGGCTTGTCCGGGAAGCGGGCGGCCCACCGCTCGAAGGCGTCGGTGGCGAGGGCCGCGGGTTCGGGCCTGGCGGCGTCGACGCCCGCCCAGGTGCGGGTGAGCCGGTGGCGTTCGGAGTCGTCGAGGGTGTCGACGCGGCCGAACGGGACGCCGGGGTCGGCGGCGAGCCGCTCCAGGAAGCGCAGGAAGCGCTGGACGAAGCCGTCCGTCCGCTCCTCGGTGAACACGTCGGGCCGGTACTGGGCCTCGACCCGCAGCTGCCCGTCCGCGCCGGGGAAGACGCCGATGGCCAGGGGGTACTCGGCGACGACCCGGGCGGTCCAGCCGAGCATGGTCAGCTGGGGGATGTGCTCGCCGATGCGGTCGAGGGCGCCCGTCGGGTAGTTGTGGAAGCTGACGACGGTGTCGAACAGCTCGCCGGTGCCGGCGCAACTCTGGACCTCGGCCAGGCCCAGGTGGTGGTGGGGTTCGAGGCCGAGCTGGCGGTCCTGGAGGTCGGCGAGCACCGCCTCGAAGGGCCGCGCGGCGTCCAGCCGGGCCCGGACCGGGAGGGTGTGCAGGAACGCGCCCACCATCCGTTCCACTTCCGGCAGTTCGGCCGGGCGGCCGGAGACGACGGCGCCGAAGGTGACGTCGTCGCGTCCGGTGAGGGCGCCGAGGACGGCCGCCCAGGCGCCCTGCATCACGGTGTTCAGGGTGAGGCCGCGGCGGTGCGCCCAGCGGGTGAGCGCGTCCGTGACCCGGTCCGGGATGCCGGCGACGAGGGTCCTGGGCAGCACGGAGACGCGGTCGCGGTCGGCGGGGCCCAGCCGGGTGGCGCCGTCCACGCCGGCGAGTTCGGCCCGCCAGGCCGCGCGGGCCGCCTCCTTGTCCTGCGCCGCCGACCACTCCAGGTAGCGCCGGGCGGGGGCGACGCGGGCGAGGGCGCCGGTGTCGGCGCCGTTGGCCCACAGGGTGACGAGTTCCTCGGCGAGCACGGCGGACAGGGACCAGCCGTCGACCAGCATGTGGTGCGTGGTCCACACGACGCGGTGCCGGTCGTCGGCGATCCGGTAGACGGTGAACCGGGTCAGCGGGCCGCGGGTGACGTCGAAGCGGTGCAGCCACTCCTCGTCGGTGCGGCGGGCGGCCTCGGCGTCCACCTCGGCCGCGTCGACGTGGGTCAGGTCGACCTCGGTCCAGGGCAGGGCGACGCGGTCGGGGATCAGCTGGACCGGGTCGCCGGTGTCGCGCTCGCGGAAGCAGGCGCGCAGGCCCGGGTTGCGTGCGAGGAGTGCCTCGGCGGCGGCGCGCAGGGCGGTGCGGTCGAGGGGGCCGCCGATGTCCATGACGACCTGGAGGGTGTACGCGTCCATGCCCTGCCGGTCGAACTCGGCCTGGAAGAGCAGTCCGCGCTGGAGCGGGGAGAGCGGCAGGATGTCGGTGACACCGCGCAGCTCGGCCTCGTAGGCGTCGATCTCCCGCTGTTCGACGTGGACGAGCGGGAACTCGGCCGGGATGCGGCCGGTGGCGCCCGGCCGTTCCGCGTGCGCGGCGAGGGTCCGCAGGGCGCGGAACCAGGTCTCCGCCAGGTCCCGTACGTCGGCCTCGTCGAGCAGGGCGGAGGCCCAGGTCCAGTCGGCCACCAGGACGGGGCCCTGGGGGCGGTCCTCGGTGACGGCGACGACCTCGACGGGCTGGCGCAGCGGGGTGCCGGGGGCCGCGGTCTGTCCGGCGCCGCCCGCCACCATGGACCAGTCGCCGCCGCTCGCGGTGAACCGGCCCAGGTAGTTGAAGGCGAGCTGGGGTACGGGGGTGCGGGCGAGGACGGCCGCGGTCTGCGGGTTGAGGTGGCGCAGCAGGCCGTGGCCGATGCCGTGGTCGGGCAGGGCGCGCAGGGTGGCCTTGGTCCGCTTCAGGGCGGCGCCGAGGGACGGGCCGGCCTGCCACACGTCGTCCCAGTCGAGCCGGCCGACGTCGAGGCCGACGGGGTAGACGCTGGTGAACCAGCCGACCGTGCGCGACAGGTCCAGGTCCCCGGCGATCTGCTCGCGGCCGTGTCCCTCCAGTTCGACCAGGGCGCGGGTGACGGGGGAGCCGCCGCGGCGGGCGCGGTCGGCGAGGGCGAGGGCGAGGCCGGTGAGCAGGACCTCGTTGATCTCGGCGTGGAAGGCGGCGGGCACCGTGGTGAGCAGGGCCGCCGTGTCCTCGGCGGGCAGTTCGACGCGCAGGGTGCCGGCGCTGCCGTGCACGTCGCGGGCGGGATCCAGCGGCTGCTCGGCGAGCGTGACGGACTCGCCGGCCGGCTGCTCGGTCCACAGCGGCAGTTCCGCCACCCGGTCCGCGGTGCGCGCCTCCTCGGACAGGGTCTTCGCCCAGCGCCGGTAGGAGGTCGGTACGGCGTCCAGCCGCGGCTCGGTGCCGGCGGCGACGGCCTCCCAGGCCGCGCGGAGGTCGGGCAGCAGGATCCGCCAGGAGACGCCGTCGACGGCGAGGTGGTGGATGACGAGGAGGAGCGTGCCGGGGGCGTCGGTGTCCTCGTCCCTCAGCAGCACGGCCTGGGCCACGAGGCCGTCCTGGGGGCGCAGCCGGGCACGGGCCGCGGCCAGTTCCCCGGCGAGGCGGGCCCGGCGGTCGCCGTCGGCCGGGAGGGTGGCGGTGCGCAGCACGTCGGCGGCGGCGACGCCGCCTCGGGGCTGCGTGCTCAGGGACCACAGTCCCGGCACCGGGGTGGCAAGGCGCAGGCGCAGGGTGTCGTGGCGGTCGAGGACGGCCTGGAGGGCGCGCTCCAGCCGGGGGGCGTCCACCTCGGCGGGCACGGTGACGGTGGCGTACTGCGCGAACTCCTGCGTCTCCTCCGGAAGACGCGCGAGCAGTTCGCGGAGCTGGTCGGCCACCGGGAGGAGTCCGACCTCGCCGACGCCGTCCTCCTCGGCGGCGGGTGCCGTCCGCTCCGCGCGGCCGGCCGCGGCGGCGATGGCCGCGGGGGTGCGGTGCCGGAACACGTCGCGGGCGGTGACGACCAGGCCTTCCCCGCGGGCCCGGCTGACCACCTGGAGGGAGCTGATGCTGTCGCCGCCGAGCGCGAAGAAGCTGTCCTCGGGGCCGACCTCCGGCAGGCCGAGGACCTCGGCGAGGACGGTGCACAGGATCCGCTCCTCGTCGGTGCGGGCGGCGCGGCCCCGCGTGGGGGCGCCGAAGTCGGGGGCGGGCAGGGTCTTGCGGTCGACCTTGCCGTGCGCGGTCAGCGGCAGTTCGTCCAGCGCGACGAGGGCGGTCGGCACCAGGGCGCCGGGCAGCCGCTCGGCCAGCAGGGCGCGGGCGGCGGCGGTGTCCGGGCGGGCGCCGTCGCCGACGACGTAGCCGACGAGCCGTTTCTGTCCGGCCGGGTCGGTGACGGCGGCGGCCACCGCGTCGGCGATGCCGGGCAGGGCGCGCAGGGCCGTCTCGACCTCGCCGAGTTCGATGCGCTGGCCGCGGATCTTCACCTGGTGGTCGACGCGCCCGACGAAGGCGAGCTGTCCGTCGGGCCGGAGCACGACGTGGTCGCCGGTGCGGTACATGCGGGAGCCGTCGGCGGCGAACGGGTCGGGCAGGAACGTGGTGGCGGTGCGGCGCGGGTCGGCGAGGTAGCCGCGGCCGACGCCCCGGCCGGCGATGAACAGTTCGCCCTGGACACCGCGGGGCACCGGCCGCAGGTCGGCGCCGAGGACGTACAGGCGGGTGTTGCGCAGCGGCCGGCCGATCGGCACGACGGGCGCGTCGAGGTCGCCGGGGCCGGTGAGATAGGCGTGCGTGACGTCGTCGGAGCACTCGGTGGGGCCGTAGAGGTTGGCGAGCGGGATGTCCGGGTAGCGGGCGAACCAGCGGGTGCACAGGTCGGCGGGGAGCGCCTCGCCGTTGGAGATCATCCAGCGCAGGGCCGGCAGGGCGGGTGCGGTGCCGGCCGCGTCCCAGACGTCGAGGGTGGCGCGCAGCAGGGACGGCACGACCTCGATGACGGTCAGCTCCTCGGCGCCGATGACCGGGAACAGCACGTCCGGGTCGGCGATGTCGCCGCGGGCGAAGGCGCGCACCCGGCCGCCGACGAGCAGGGTCGTCAGGGTCTGCCAGACGGTGACGTCGAAGGTGACGGGCGCGTTGTGGACGAGCGCGTCGGCGCTGGTCAGCCCGAACTCCTCGATCTTGGCGAGGAGGTGGTTGACCATGCCGCCGCGCTGCACCATGGCGCCCTTGGGCTTGCCGGTGGAGCCGGAGGTGTAGATGACGTACGCGAGGTCGAGCGGGCCGCCGGTGACGGGGGCCAGGTCGTCGGCGGCGTCGGTACGGCCGTCCAGGACGTGCACGGGCAGCGGCGCGTCCAGGGGTGCGGTGATCCGGTGTGCGAGGCCGGTGTGCTCGTCCTGGGTGAGCAGGAAACCGGCGCCGCTGTCGCGCAGCAGCGCGGTCAGCCGGGCGGCCGGGGCGCCGGGGTCGAGGGGCACGAAGGCGCGTCCGGCGCCGAGGACGGCGAGTTCGGCGGTGACGAAGTCACGGCCCGGCTCGGTGAGGACGGCCACCGGCCCGTGCCCGGTCAGCAGGCGGGAGACGGCGGAGGCCCGGCCGACCAGTGCGGCGTAGTCGATGCTGCCGCCGTCGTCGGTGACGGCCACCGCGTGCGGCGCCCGCGCGGCCTGCTCCCGGACGCGCTCCACGACGCCCCGGTAGGGCGTCTCGCGGACGGGCCCGGTGAGGGTGGCCGAGAGGTCGGCGCGCTCGTCGGCGGTGAGCAGGTCCAGGCCGCCGAGCGGGGCGTCGGGCGCGGCTTCCAGGAAGGCGCCCAGGAAGGCGGTGAACCGGTCGAGGTGGGTACGGACCTCGGCGCGGTCGTAGCGTGCGGTGTTGCCGCTGAGGTCGACTCCGATGCCCGCCTCGCCCTTGTCGGCGACGGTGAACTCCAGGTCGTCCACCAGGCCCGTGGACGGGCTGTAGATGGTGGCCTCGCAGGGGCCGATGGCCAGCTTCTCGACCTGCGGCATCATGTTGAGGAACGGGCCGAAGGGCCGCCGGTCGTCGCTGGGCAGGCCCATCGTCCGGCGGATCCTGCTGACGCGGTGGCGCTGGTGCTTCAGGCTCTGGGAGAACGTCTGGTACGTCTCGGCCAGCAGCGTGGCGCGTGTGGTGTGCGCCGGCACGGCCAGGCGCAGCGGCAGGTTGTTGACGACCATGCCGGGGACGCGCTGCATGGTGCCGCCGACGCGGGCCGTCACCGGCAGGGCGAGCAGCACGTCCTCGGTGCCGGCGGTGCGCGCGGTGTAGGCGCCCAGCGCGGCGGCGAGCGTGGTCTGCCAGGTCACCCGGGACTCCCAGGCGACCGAGCGCAGCAGCCCGGCGGTGCGCTCGGGCAGGACGGTGCCCTCCTGGTGGAAGGTCTGGGCGGGTTCGGCGTCGCGGGTGGCGAGGCTGATCAGCTCGGGCCCGTCGCCGACCTGCCGCTGCCAGTAGGCGGCGTCGCGCTCGGCCTTCGGTGACGCGGTGTACGCCGCCTCGGTCTCGACCAGGGCGGCGAGCGGGGGGAAGCGGTTGTCGTCCGGCGAGGTGCCGTCGAGCAGGGCGCCGTAGATCTCGGAGAGCCGCTGGAAGTAGATGACGTAGCTGAAGCCGTCGGAGACGAGGTGGTGGTTGAGCAGGCAGAAGAAGGTGCGCTCGGGGCCGAGCGTGAACACGCTCAGCCGGAACAGCGGGACGTACGGTCCGTCGCCCGGCCCCTGGTCCGGTGCCTCGTCCAGCGGGAAGGGTACGGCGAGGTCGGCGCGGATCGCCTGCTCGGCGGCGGCCGCGGGGTCGGGGGCCGCCTGGACGTCGGTGACGGTCAGCGGCAGCGCGCCGAGCGGTTCGACGAACTGGCGCGGCTCACCGCCCCGGTCGTCGAACCGGACGCGCAGGCACTCCGACTCCTCGGCCAGCCGGGCGAGGGCGGTGCGGAAGAGGTCCGGGTCGAGCGGTCCGCGGATGTCCCAGTAGATGGCGGTGTTGTAGGTCGCGCCCCCGCCGGAGAGTTTCGCGTCGAACCAGATGTCCTTCTGGCCGGCGGTGAGCGGCAGGCCGGCCGTCTGAACGGATGTCATAGCAGTCCCCTAGCGAAGGTCACTGAAGTCACGCCGTAGTCGATGGGTGGGTTGTGGGGGGTGGCTGTGCGGGGGGCCGGCGGGTCAGCCGCAGCCGCCCGCGTGTCCGTCGTCGGTGGCCGTGCCGATGCCGACCGCGGTCAGCTCGCGCGGTATCCCGGCGGCCGGCTCCTCCTGGGAGCGCAGGTGCTCCACGAACGCGTCGAGCCGGTCGATCCCCCAGAAGCGGCTGTAGCCGTGCACGAAGAACGGGACGCCGAACACACCGTCCTTGCACACGTCGAGGAGGATGCGGATGCCCTCGGCGCGCAGCTCGGGCTGGTCGCTGGCGCGGGACAGGCGCTGCGGGTCGATGCCCAGCTCCCAGCCGATGTCCTCGATGGTGCGCGGGTCGCAGATGTCGCGGCCCTGGCCGAACCTGGCCCGGTACACCGCGTCGATGTAGTCGTGGCCGCGGCCCTGGGCGGCGGCCACGAGGTAGCCCAGGTGCGGGACCTCCCACACCGGGTCGCGGTCGACCGGCCAGGTGACCTTGATCCCGCGGGCCTTGGTGAGGCGGCCGATGTCCTGGAGGACGTAGCGGTTCTTCTCGCGGGACATCTCCGAGTACGGGAACCGGCCGCCCTGCTCCTCCATGAGCCGGGCGCTCAGCGGGTCGGGCTCGAAGAACGGCACCCATTCGAGGCGCTCGGCGAGGTCCCGGTGCTCGCTCATCACCGTGCGGTAGGCGAGCCACGAGTAGGGGCTGCGCAGGGAGAAGTAGAACCGCGGCGTCTTGTTCTTGGGCATGGTGGTGCCCCTTTCCGGTCGGACGGCTTTCCGGTCGGACGGCTTTCCGGTCAGACGACGAGGCCGCCGTCGACTCCGAATACCTGTCCTGTGATGTACGAGGCGCGGTCGGACGCGAGGAAGGCCACCAGGTCGGCGACCTCCTCGGGGCGGCCGAGGCGGCCGAGCGGGATCCGCTCGGTCATCTTCCTGACGTGGTCGTCGGCGAGGCCGGAGAGCATGTCGGTGTCGATGAAGCCGGGCGCCACCGCGTTGGCGCGGATGCCGTAGCGGCCGGACTCCTTGGCGAGTGCCTTGGTGAAGCCGATGATCCCGGCCTTGGTCGCCGAGTAGTTGGCCTGCGTGGCGTTGCCGTAGACACCGGCCACCGAGGACAGGGTGACCACCGAGCCGGACCTGCGCTTCATCATGGCGAACACGCCGGCCTTGCAGAGGTTGTAGGTGCCGTCGAGGTTGACCCGCAGTACGGCGTCCCAGTCGGCCGGCGCGAGCATGACCAGCGGGTTGTCCCGCACGATGCCCGCGCAGGACACCACGGTGCGCAGCGGGCCGAGTTCGCGCTGGGCGGCCTTGACGAAGTCGTGCACGGCGTCGTGGTCGGCGACATCGGTGCGCGCGGCGTACACCCGGGCGCCCGCGGCGCCGGCCTCCTCGGCGACGGCGTCGGCGGCCTCCTTGTTGGACTGGAAGCAGAACGCCACGTCGTAGCCGTCGCGGGCGAGCCGGGTCACCACGTGGCGGCCGATACCGCGCGAGCCGCCGCTGACGAGGGCGACGGGCCGGTCGGTTGCGGACATGCTGGTCTCTCCTGAGGGCTCTGGGGTGGGTGTCGGCCGCTTCGGCGGCCGGTCCGCGTGGCTCACACGCCGGTGAAGACGGCGCAGCCGACCTGGCCGTCCGGCTCGACACCGGTCACCAGGGCCGCCTCGCCGGGGCCGAGGCCCTGCCCGCCGGCCGCGGCGAGCACGGCGGCCAGCTGGAGCGCGGTGGCCGCGGCGGAGGTGTCGCCGAGGTGCTCGCGCAGCCGGATCCAGGCGGGGTCGGCGCCGGGCAGGGCGTCGGTGACGGCCTGCTCCTCCTCGGCGGCCGGTTTTCCGCCGCCGCCGAGCGGGGCCACGAACCGCACGGACCCGGGCGCCACGCCCGCGGCGTCCAGGGTGCTGCGGACGCAGGCGGTGAGGGCGTCGCGGATGCCGTCGGGTTCCCGGTAGGCGCGGAAGCGGGTGCCCGCGATCCGGGCCAGGACGGTGCGGCCGGCCGCGGTGGCGTCCTCGGCCGGCTCGACCAGGAACACGGCCGCGCCCTCGCCGAGCGGGGTCCGGCGCTCCTCCTCGGCCCGCCCGTGCCACTCCAGCCAGGCACGCTGGGTGGAGAACTCCTCGGCGGCCCCGCACAGCACACGGGTGCAGTGGCCGCCGCGGTGCAGGCGCAGCGCGTAGCTGAGGGCGAGCAGACCGGTCAGCGCGCCGCCCGCGACCGTGGTGTTGGGGCCTTTGATCCGGTGCCAGATGGCGCTCTGCCCGGCGGCCCGGTTCATCACGGTGTTCGGGAAGCGGGCGGGCTCCACGTGGTACGGGCGCTCCCCGGACAGGGAGTCCTTGGTGAAGTCCATGATGCTCTGGACGCTGCCGGAGCCGGTGCCGAGGACCAGGGCGGTCTGCTCGGGACGGGCCTGGAGTTCCCCGGCGATGGCGCCGACGAGGCCGCCGACGGCGGTGACGGCGAGCGCGGTCACCCGGTCCATGGTCCGGGTGCCCTTCTTGCCGACGTACTTCGCGGCGCTGAAGTCCGGTACCAGGGCGGCCTGTCCGAAGGGCACGGGGTAGGTGTCGTGGTCGAGGGCGGCGATCGCGTCGCGCCCCTCGGCGAGCCCCTCCCGCAGCGGGGCGTTGCCCACGCCGTAGGGGGAGATCGCCGACCAGGCGGAGATGACGAGGGACGACGGCATCACACGGCCTCCTTCAGGGGCTCCGGGCGGGCGGTGCGCCGTGTGCGGTTCATCCGGCCGAGGATCAGCACGGCGTTGTTGCCCGCGAAGGCGAGCGCGTTGTTCTGCACGACGTTCAGCTCGGCGGGGCGGGCCTCGTTCGGTACGCAGTCCAGGCCGCACTCGGGGTCCGTCTCGCGGTGGTTGACCGTCGGCGGGATGAAGCCCTCGGTGAGGGCGAGGGCGCAGGCCGCCGCGGCGAGGGCGCTGGCCGCGCCCATGGAGTGGCCGATCATCGACTTGATGGAGACGGTGGGCGGCGGGGTGTCGAAGACCTGCCGGATGGCTCCGGCCTCCGTCACGTCGTTGGCCCGGGTGCCGGTGCCGTGCGCGGAGATGAAGTCGATGTCCTCCTGCGCCACCCCGGCGTTGCGGTGGGCGACCTCCATGCACCGGGCGAGGCTGTCCTGGTCGGGGGCCACCGGGTGGTGGGCGTCGCAGTTGAGGCCGTAACCGAGCACCTCGGCGTAGATCCGCGCCCCGCGGGCGAGGGCGGACTCCAGGCTTTCGAGGAGGAGGACGCCCGCGCCCTCGCCGGTGAGGATGCCCTTGCGGTCGATGTCGAAGGGCTGGCAGACCTCGGGGGCGATGGTGCCCAGGCGGTAGAAGCCGGTGAAGGTCTTGCGGCAGACGGCGTCGGCGCCGCCGCACAGCGCGGCCTCCACCTCGCCGTACCGGATGGCGTCGAAGCCGCTGCCGATCGCGTAGTTGCCGGCCGCGCAGGCGGTCGGGATGGTGAGGGCCTCGACATCGACCAGGCCGAGTTCCCGGACGATGCCGCTGGACAGCCGCCCGGCCTGCGCCCGGCGGGCCACGCCGGGCGACAACCGCTCGGGTCCTTCGGCGAGTTGGGTGCCGACCAGGGTGTCGAGGTCGCGCGACTCGGCGTCGGTGGTGCCGACCGAGACCAGCACCCTGCGCTCGCGCAGTTCCCGCGCGGTCAGGCCGGCGTCGGCGACGGCCATGTTGGCCGCCGCGACGGAGAACTGGGTGGCCCGGCCCAGTTCCCGGGGGTCGACGTGGTGGATCCAGTCGCCCGGCGCGAAGTCGGCCACCTCGCAGGCGTTGGCGTGCGCGAAGCCGGTCGTGTCGAAGGCCGTGAGGGGCTTGACCCCGCTGCGGCCGGACTTCAGCCCGTCCAGGAAGGCCGGGGCTCCGAGCCCGATGCTGGTGACCGTGCCGAGGCCGGTGATGACCACTCGGCGTGGCTGCTGCTCGTCGTCGTGCACCATGCGCTCCCGTCGCATCCGTGGGGCGGCGGTGGCTAGTTGGCCCGAGCGGACTGGGCGGCGACGGCCTCGCCGACCACGGTCACGACGCCGTCCAGGTTGACCATGCGGGACAGCTCGGCCTGGTCGATGTCGGTGCCGAAGGCCCGCTCCAGCTGGGAGAGGATCTCGATGGCGCCCATCGAGTCCGCCTCGTGGTCCTCCTTGAAGCGGCTGGTGTCGGTCATGTCCTCCGGCTCGATCTCCAGGATGTCGCAGATGATGCCCTTGATCCTGGCTCGGTCCCCGGCGTTCAGTTCGTGTGTTGTCGTCATGTCAACGATGCTGGCCGATGCCGCTGACCGTTCACTGACGAGTCGCTGACACCTGCCGCCAGGCTCTGCCCCAAGGTCTCAGGAGGCGGCGGATCCGGTGAGGAACGGCTGGAGTTCGGGGAGTTCGGCGCGGTGCTCGACGAGCCAGCGCCAGTATCCGGGGATCGTGCGGGCGTAGCCGCAGTAGTAGTCGCGCACCGCGTGCACGAGCCGGCGCAGGGTCTCCTCGGTGACCGCGCCGCGCCGCCACACCAGCTGCATCTCGACCAGCTCGGTGTCGGCCAGCGGGGTCAGCCGTATGTCGGGGGTGGCTCCGGAGGGGGTGGCCAGGGCCGCGGCCCCGCTGCCGGCCACCCAGGTCATCGCCTCGCGCTGGGTGTTGACGTGGTGCAGCACCCGGGCGGTACCGGGCCGGCCGGGCCCGGCGAGCAGCCGCTCCTCGACGGTGTGCAGCCAGTGTTCCCGCGAGTAGCGCACCCAGGTGTCCTCGGCGCGCCCCGGGTCCGCGGGCAGCGCGAGCCAGACGGGTTCGCGCACCACCGTCACGCTGCCGAGGGCGGGTTCGGCGGGATCGGGTGCGGGGGCGGACAGCCGGGCGGGGCCCGGTACCAGGGCCACGGAGAGCGTGCCGCGGCGCACGCCCGCCACCGCGGCGTCGGGCGAGAGGGTCTCGGTCAGCACGGCGGTGCCGGGCAGCACGCTCTGCAGGGCGTCGCCGAGGGTGGGCGGGGTCCATTCGGTGTTGCCCAGGCGCAGGTGGCCGGCGGTGGCCCGGCCGGCCTGGGCGTTGATCTCGTCGGCCCGTCGTACGAGGTCGCCGAGGAGCGGGATCAGGCGCTCGCCCAGCGGGGTCGGGGTGACACCGCTGCGGGAGCGCTCGAAGAGTTCACCGCCGAGGGCCCGTTCGATGCGTCTGAGCTGGGCGGTGAGGCTCGGCTGGGGAAGGCTGAGTTCGTTCGCGCCGCGGGAGATGCTTCCGGCTTCACTTATCGTGACGACGATCCGCGCATGCCTCAATTCGATGTCCATGAGCCGCCTCAATGTTTCGGAGCAGGCAAACGGAATCCGCCCGCCCGGGGCCTGACCGGATGATCAGGTCCCGGACGGACGGAATGTCCACTGCCGTTCCACGGTAACCCCGCGGCAGCGGACGGCAACCCTCCTCTTGGGGTTTCCCCCTACTTCCCCAGTCCGCCCTCAGTGCCCCTTCAGACCTTATTCAGGCCTTATTCAGTGACCCTTCAGCGGTCCTTCAGTCGTCCTTCAGCCATCCTTCAGTCGTCCCTCAGTATTTCTCCAGTCGCTTTTCAGTTGTTCTCCGGTAATGCCTCGGCGATGTCCGTGTTAATCCCTCAGCGGTGGGCGAGAACCTGCCGCGGTTCGCCGAGCATGTCGTCCTGCTGCAGAATCGCCTGATAGGCGTGGTGCAGCGCACGGCCCGGTTCCAGCCCCATTTCGTCGGCGAGCCTGCGGCGGGCGCGGTGGAACACGTCGAGGGCCTCGGCCTGCCGTCCCGCGTGGTAGAGCGCCAGCATCAGCAGTTCGGTGAGCCGCTCCCGTTCGGGGTGTTCGGCGGCCGTCCCGCGCAGTTCCGGCAGCGAGATCCGGTGCGGGTCCACCGCGAGCCGCGCCGTGGTCAGGTCCTCGTACACGGTGATGCGCCGTTCCTCCAGATCGGCCGCGGCGATACGCACCCGCAGGCCGTCGTGGGCGTCCATCAGGGCGAGTCCGCGCCACAGGGACAGGGCCTCCTCCAGCGCTACGGCGGCCAGCGCCGGGTCGCTCGCCACCAGGTCGGCGCCGCTGCGCGCCAGCTCCCGGAAGCGGTGGGCGTCCACCCGGTCGGCGGGGACACCGAGCTGGTACCCCCCGCCCACGGTGCGGATCAGCTCGTCGCCGCGCCGGCCGGTGATCGATTCCAGGTACCTGCGCAGCCGGCCGACGCTCGCCTGCAGCGCGTTGCGGGCGTTGGCGAGCGTGCGGCCCGCCCACAGCTCGTCCTCCAGCTGGTCCGCCGGGATCGTGCGTCCCGGCGAGAGCGCGAGCAGCGCGAGGATCGCCGTCAGACGCTTCGACCCCACCGCGTGCTGTCGATTGCCGTACCGCACGGAAACCGAACCGAGAACCTGTATGTCCATGAGCAACGCCCCCGTAACTCGTCGGTTGGAGGGCCTAAATATCACCCGTGTCCACCGGTCAGGGGAAATACCATCCGCGTCGCCCATGAGCGTCCGCATGGTATGGGGGCCCCTTGCCGGGGCGCGCGGCACGCGGGCATAATGCCGAATGCCGCTGACGGTCCGCTGACGCCGACCGGATTCCGGCCATCGAACCGACGCACCATGCGTTTTTCAGCCGTGGCTTAACGACCTGTTGTGCCCCGGTGCCGATTCCTAGGCTCCTGCCATGTCCGGAAGTCGGTCAACGAACAGGAGTCACCCCATGCTCAACAGACTGGTCATTGTCGGCGGCGGAACAGCGGGCTGGATGACGGCCTCGTACTTCAAGGCCGCCTTCGGTGACCGCATCGACATCACGCTGGTGGAGTCCGGCAATGTCGGCGCGGTCGGCGTCGGCGAGGCGACGTTCAGTGACATCCGGCACTTCTTCGAGTTCCTCGGGCTCAAGGAGAAGGACTGGATGCCGGCGTGCAACGCGACGTACAAGCTGGCGGTCCGGTTCGAGAACTGGCGCGAGGAGGGCCACTACTTCTACCACCCGTTCGAGCAGATGCGGTCGGTCAACGGCTTCCCGCTGGCGGACTGGTGGCTGAAGACGGGTCCGACGGACCGGTTCGACAAGGACTGCTTCGTCATGCCGTCCGTCATCGACGCCGGGCTCAGCCCGCGCCACCTGGACGGCTCGCTGATCGACCAGCCCTTCGACGAGGGCGCGGACGAGATGCAGGGCCTGACGATGTCCGAGCACCAGGGCAAGACGCAGTTCCCCTACGCCTACCAGTTCGAGGCGGCGCTGCTCGCCAAGTACCTGACGACCTACGCGGTCGAGCGCGGCGTGAAGCACATCACGGACGACGTGAAGAAGGTCAACCTGGACGAGCGCGGCTGGATCTCCACGGTCACCACGGCCGAGCACGGTGACATCGAGGGCGACCTGTTCGTGGACTGCACCGGGTTCCGCGGTCTGCTCCTGAACCAGGCGCTGGGCACCCCGTTCGTCTCCTACGCGGACACCCTGCCCAACGACAGCGCGGTGGCGCTGCAGGTCCCGATGGACATGCAGTCCCGCGGCATCCTGCCCTGCACCACGGCCACCGCCCAGGAGGCGGGCTGGATCTGGACGATCCCGCTGATGGGCCGGATCGGCACCGGCTACGTGTACGCCAAGGACTACCTGTCCCCGGAGGAGGCCGAGCGCACGCTGCGCGAGTTCGTGGGCCCGGCCGCGGCGGACGTGGAGGCCAACCACATCAAGATGCGCATCGGCCGCAGCGAGAACTCCTGGGTGAACAACTGCGTCGCGATCGGCCTGTCCAGCGGCTTCGTGGAGCCCCTGGAGTCCACCGGCATCTTCTTCATCCACCACGCCATCGAACAACTCGCCAAGAACTTCCCCGACGAGTCCTGGAACCCGGTCCAGCGCCGGCTGTACAACGACTCGGTCGCCCACGTCATGGACGGCATACGGGAGTTCCTCGTCCTGCACTACGTCTCCGCGAAGCGCAACGACACGCAGTACTGGCGCGACGCGAAGACCCGCCGGGTGCCGGACGAGCTGGCGGCCCGCATCGAGAAGTGGAAGACCCAGCTTCCCGACTCGGAGACGATCTACCCCTACTACCACGGCCTGCCGCCGTACTCGTACATGTGCGTCCTGCTCGGCATGGGCGGCATCGAGGTGCAGGCCTCACCGGCCCTCGCCCTCGCCGACCCGGGCGCGGCGGAGCGGGAGTTCGCCGCCATCCGCGACAAGACACGCCGGCTGACCGAGACGCTGCCGAAGGCGTACGACTACTTCGCCGCGCAAGCCTGACCGCCCGACGCCCGAAAGGTCCCGCGCGATGGACTTCCTCCAGCTCCTGGGCCGTGCCGGGCACCTGGTGGCGCTGCTCGCCGTCGTCCTGCTGCTCGCCCGCGCGGGCCGTGCGGCGGCGCGGCGGCTGCGCCAGCCCGAGGTGATCGGTGAGATCGTGGTGGGTCTTCTCGCCGGACCCGCCGTGCTCCACCTGCTCGGTCGGGACACGTTCGACGCGGTGCTGCCCGGTTCCGTCCTCGACGCGCTCAAGCTGGTCGCCAAGGCCGGGCTCGTGCTGTTCCTCGTCGGGCTCGCCCACGAACTGCGGGCCGGTTCCGGCGTCGACCGGCGCTCCACCCTCTGGGTGGCGGCCGGAGCGCTGGTCCCGCCCCTGGTCACGGGCACCCTGCTCGCCGGTTTCGTCCTGCTCCAGGACGACCCGGCGGTGCGCGGGGACGCCCCGCTGCCCGCGTTCGTGCTGATGGTCGCCGTCACGATGTCGATCACGGCCGTGCCCGTGCTGGCCCGGATCCTGGCCGACCGCGGCCTGAGCGCCACGCCGGCCGGCCGGCTCGCCCTGGCGGCGGCCGTCGCCGTCGACTCGGTGGGCTGGCTGCTGTGCATGCTGGCGATCGGCCTGGGCTCCGGGAGCGCGACGGGCTTCCTGCACTCGGTGCTCGCCCTGGGCTTCGGTGCGGCGGGGGCGCTCGCCGTGCGGTACGGCGTCCGCGTCCCGGTGGCGGGGCGGGCCTGTGCCCGCCGTCCGCGGACGGCCGCCGTGGTGCTCGGGGCGGTGGCTCTGGCCGTGGCGCTGACCGTGGAGCACCTCGGCATGACGGCGATCCTCGGTGCCGCCCTCGTGGGCTTCGCGATACCGGCGGGTGACGACAGCCCGTGGGAACCGGCCGTCGCCCGGCTGACGCGGACCGGGCGGGCGCTCGTGCCCGCGTTCTTCGTCGTCACCGGGATCACCGTCCTGGGCGAGGCCTTCTCGAAGGTCTCCTGGGCCCTGATCGCGGTGACCGTCGTGCTCGCCTCCGCGGGCAAGGGGATCGGCGGCTACCTGGGCGCGCGTCTGGGCGGGCGGCCGCGCGGGGACTCCCGCCGGATCGCGGTGCTGATGAACGCGCGCGGACTCACCGAACTGATCGTGCTCCAGGCCGGGTTGAGCGCGGGAATCCTCACCGCTCCCCTGGTGCTCGCGCTGACCCTGATGGCGGTGGCCACCACCGCCGCGACGGGTCCGCTGCTCGGTCTCCTCGACCGCGGCACGAGCGCCCCCGAGCCTGCTCCCGCCGTCGAACCGGTCGCCGCGGCGACAGAAAGCAGTACCCGATGACCGAGTCCACCATCCGGACGACAGCGGCCACGGCCGCCCTGTGCGACGGCTTCCGCTCGATGATGAGCGGCTTCCCCACCGGGGTCGCCGTGATCGCCGCGGAGGACCTCGACGGCACCCCGTGGGGGATGACGTGCTCGTCGGTGTGCAGCGTCGCACTCGACCCGCCGACCCTCCTGGTGTGCCTCAGGGACGGCAGCCCCACGCTCCGGGCCGTCCTCGCCTCCGGCGAGTTCACCGTGAACCTGCTGCACGAGGACGCCCAGGGCGTCGCCGAACTGTTCGCCTCCGGGGACCCCGAGCGTTTCCGGGTCACCCCCTGGGAGCGGACCGCCGACGGCGCCGGACCGCACCTCCCCCGGGACGCGCACACGATCGCGGACTGCACGGTGGCCCTGACCCAGCGGATGGGCGACCACGTGACCGTCTACGGACGTGTGCGGGACATCCGCCGGCCGAGCGCGCGGCCCCCGCTCCTGTACGGGCTGCGGCGGTTCGCCGCCTGGCCCGTGACCCCCTGACCACCGGGTGCGGGGCGCGTCACCGCCGCGGTGGCGCGCCCCGCGCCCCCGACCCCAGCCACCCCTTTTCACGGCCAAAGGACAGCCCATGATCGGGACACAGGACCCGCCTGCCCAGCCGGTCGTCCGGCTCGACTCCGTCAGCAGACTCTACGGCGGATCGAAGAACCGGGTGACCGCACTCGACAACGTCAGCATCAGCCTGGAGAGGGGCACGTTCACCGCCGTCATGGGCCCCTCCGGCTCGGGCAAATCCACGTTCCTGCACTGCGCCGCCGGCCTCGACCGGCCGTCCTCCGGCTCCGTGCACCTGGACGGGGTGGACATCGGCTCGCTCCGGGAGAAGGCCCTGACCACGTTCCGCCGCGAGCGCATCGGTTTCGTCTTCCAGGCGTTCAACCTGCTGCCGGCGCTGAGCGTGGTGGACAACGTGACCCTTCCGCTGCGCCTCGCGGGCGCCCGCCCGAAGAAGGCCGTGGTCGACCAGGTCCTGGAGCAGGTCGGGCTGTCCGGCAAGCGGCGCAGCCGCCCCGGTGAGCTGTCCGGCGGCCAGCAGCAGCGCGTCGCCCTCGCGCGGGCGCTCGTCACGAAACCCGCGGTGATCTTCGGTGACGAGCCGACGGGCGCCCTGGACACCCGTACCGCCGCCGAGGTCCTCACCCTGCTGCGGCAGTCGGTGGACGTCGTCGGCCAGACCATCGTGATGGTCACGCACGACCCGGTGGCCGCCGCGTACGCGGACCGGGTCGTCTTCCTCGCCGACGGCCGGCTCATCGGCGCGCTGGAGCGGCCGACCGTGGAGCAGATCACCGAGCAGATGCAGAAGCTGGGCACGTGGGGCGACCCGCTCGCGATCCGGCAGACCGGGCACGAGGTGAGCCGGTGATCAGGATCGCGCTGCGCACCCTGCGCTTCCACAAGGGCGGCTTCCTCGCCTCGTTCCTGGCCCTGTTCGCCGGTGCCGTCATCGTCATCGGGTCCGGCGGCCTCCTGGAGACCGGCATCCACAGCGCGGCCCCGCCGCACCGGCTGGCCGCCGCACCGGTCGTCGTCACCGGCGACCAGAACTACCGGCACACGCGGCAGGAGCTGGTCTTCCCCGAGCGGCTCCGCATGGACGCCGCGCTGGCGGACCGGATCGCGAAGGTCCCCGGCGTCGGCTCGGCGGTCCAGGACATCTCGTTCCCGGCGGCGCTCGCCCGGGGCGGCACGGTCACCGGCCACGGCTGGTCCTCCGCGAAGCTCTCCCCGTACCGGCTCACCGACGGCACGGCGCCCACCACGGACGGCCGGATCGTCCTCGGCAGGGCGCTCGCGGAGCGCGCGGGCGTGCGGACCGGCGAGCGGATCCGGCTCCTCGTCCACGGCACCGAGCACGGCTACCGGGTCTCGGGCCTGGCCGCCGGCCCCGACGACGGCACGGACGTCTTCCTCAAGGACGCCGAGGCCGCCACCGTCGCGGGCCTCGTCGGCAGGACCGACACCATCGGCGTCTTCCCGGCCTCCGGCGCCGACCCGCGGAAGGTCGCCGCCGCCGTCCGCGAGGCCGTCGGGGACGCCCAGGTCACCGTGCTGACCGGGGACGACCGCGGCCGCGCCGAGAACCCGGACGTGGTGTCCGACGGCAGCGACCTGATCCCGCTCGCCGCCGCGTTCGGCGGCCTGTCGGCGATGGTCACGATCTTCGTGGTGGCGAGCACCCTCGGTCTCTCCATCCAGCAGCGGCAGCGCGAGATGGCCCTGCTGCGCACAATCGGTTCCACGCCCGGGCAGCTGCGCCGGCTCATCCTCGGCGAGACCCTCGTCCTCGCGGTCGTCGCCACCGGCCTCGCGGTGATCCCGGGACCCCGGTTCGGGCACTGGCTCCTGGACGCGTTCGCGGACGCGGGCGTCGTACCCGACGCGATCGCGTACCGGGCCGGATCCGTCCCCGTGATCGCGGGTGTCGGTACGGCGCTGCTCACCGCGGTCGGCTCGGCCTACATCGCGGCGCAGTCCGCGGCACGGACCCGGCCGACCGAGGCGCTGGCCGAGGCCACGCTGCAACGCCGGTGGTTCAGCGCGTTCCGGCTGGTCGTCGGGGTGCTGTGCCTGGTCGGGGGCGCCGCCCTCGCCTGGGGCACCTCGCGTTCGGCGGGGCCCGACGCGGCCGGTGTCGCCACTCCGGCGGCGATGGTGTGGGCGGCGGCGTTCGGGCTGCTCGGTCCCGTCGTCGTACGCGGCATCGTCGCCGTGCTGCGCCGTCCCGTCGGCAAGGTGTCCGGACTCGCCGGTGAGCTGGCCGCGCACAACGCGCGGGCGCGCACCGCCCGGCTCGCCTCCGCCGTGATGCCGGTCATGCTGGCGAGCGGCCTGGCCATCGGCCTGATGTACATGCAGACGACCCAGTCCGAGGGCGCCCAGAAGGCGTTCGACGACAACCTGCGCGCGGATGTCGTCGTGACGTCGGCCTCCGGCGGACTGCCGCTCGGCCTCGTCGACACCGTCCGCAGGCAGCCGGGCGTGGCGGCGGCGTCCGCGCAGATCCCCACGACCGGCTACATCGAGCCGGACCGGCCGATGCGGCCGGCCGACGGTGAGGACAAGGGGCCGCAGCCCACCGAGCTGTCCCTGCAGGGCGTCACCCCCCAGGGCCTGGACCGGACGACGGCGTACCGCGCCGTGAGCGGCAGCCTCACCGCCCTGGACGGCGACTCCGTCGCCCTTCCCGCCCGGTACGCCGAGGACCGCCGGCTCGGCGACCTGGTGCCCATGCGCCTCGGCGACGGTACCCAGGTCAGGCTGAGGCTGGTCGCCACCGTCGACGGGCGGCGCGGGTACGAGACCGCGCTCGTCCCGGCGTCGGTGCTGCTCGGGCACACCGACGGCGGACTCGTCCCGCAGATCATGGTGCGCGCCGCCGCCGGTACGACCCCGGCCCAGCTGACCGAGAACCTGTCACGGCTGGAGCGGCAGCAGCCCGGTCTGCGGGTGAGCGGGACGGAGGTGCTGACCGCGGCGCGGGCGAAGGCGGACGACACGCAGGCGTGGATGGCGTACCTGGTCCTCGGTGTCGTCGTCGGCTACGCGACGCTCGCCCTGATCAACACGCAGGTCCTCGCGACGACCGAGCGGCGCAAGGAGTTCATGCTCCAGCGGCTCGTCGGGGCCACGCGCCGGCAGGTCCTGCAGATGATGACCGTGGAGGCGTCCCTGGTGGCGCTGGCCGGCATCGTCCTCGGCCTCCTGGTCGCCGTGGCCACGCTGGTGCCGCTGAGCATGAGTGTCCTCGGCACCGCGCTGCCCGGCGGCTCCCCGTGGATCCTCGTCGTGGTGCTGGCCGGGGCGGCGGCGCTGACCCTGGCGACGACCCTGCTGGCGGCGGGGGCGGTGCTGCGGGGACGGCCCGGGGACATGGCGGGCATCAAGGAGTGACCCGGACCCCCTCCGCACGACAGCGGCGCCCGGCACGGATCTCCGTGCCGGGCGCCGCTTGCCGGCGGGCCGGGGTCCCTCAGGCCGCCGAGGTCCCTCAGGCCGCCGGGGTCGTGCGTGCCGTCAGGTCGACCACCGGGTGCGGGTCCCGGTGCCGTACCACCGCGCCCGCCGCACGGCGGCGGGCCGGGACGCGTACGGCGGTGGGGGCCGCCGGGCGCGGGGACATGCCCTTGAGGAGGGCCACGCCGAGCGGGGTCAGGGTGTGCAGCACCATGTTGCGGATGCGGCGGGTCGTGATGAGGCCCGCCCGGCGCAGTACCGCGGTGTGCTGGCTGGCGCCCGCCGCCGAGATGCCGAGCCGGTCCGCGAGCTGACTGGTCGTGCAGCTGCTGCGCAGGGCGTGCAGCGCGGCGGCCCGCGTCTGTCCGACGAGCGCGCCGAGCGACTGCCCGCTGTCGTCGGGTTCGTCCCACAGCCCGGCGGCCTGGTGGGTGTCCGGCGGCGCGGCGAACGCCAGCACGACCGGGCCGTTCTCGGCGCGCCGGCGGGTGATCCGGCCCGGCCGGTGGGCCAGGAACACGGACGGGGCCAGGACCAGGCCGCGGCCGTCGAGGCTGACGTCCTCGTCCGGGCCGTCCGCGATCTCCAGTACCGGGGACCGCCAGGTGATCTTCGAGTGGAGGGTGGCCAGGAGCAGCTCGACGCCGCCGGCCATCAGCACGCGGCCACGGGCCTCGCACTCCGCCTCCAGGTAGTGCAGCAGCTGCTCCCAGTAGGGGGCCACGGCGGCCCGCCACACCAGGGACAGGTCGCCGGCCGCGGGATGGAGGAGCGGCCCGGGCGCCGTCCGGGCGGCGGGCGCCTCGGTGCTGACGCTGCGGGCGCTGCGCTCGATGAGGTCGAGCAGCCCGTCGAGACCGGGCGCGGCGCTGCCGCCGCTGAGCGGCAGCGGCCACTGGGTGAGCCGCTCCCCGACCTGGCTGCGCCAGCGGGCGTACGGCGCGCTGACGCCGCGCCCGAGCAGCCCGTACGCGAAGGCGCTCTCCACGACCGGGCCGGCACTCGTGCGCAGCCGGACCCGGGCGAAATCGGCAGGGGTGAAGTGGATGCGTTGCATGGGAAAGCCCCCGTGGATGTGCTGCTGGCGTCGGTCGCCGTACGGCGACCGGACGTACGGCGACCGACCGCCGTACGCCTAGACCGACTTGCCGGTGAGAGAGACGAACACGTCGTCCAGAGTGGGCCTGCGCAGCGCGAAGTCGGCGACCGTGACGTCCGCCTGCCGCAGCGCGGCCGCGGCGGCCTCGATGCTCTCCATGCCGTCGCTCAGCACGATCGACACGGTGCCGTCGTCGGCGTCCACGGAGGGCTCACCGGGGGCGACCCGGCGCAGCGCCTCGGCGGCCCGGGCCACGCTGTCCGGCCGGGTGAGGGACACCTCCAGCCGCTCCTCCCCCGCCTTGCGCTTCAGCTCCTCGGGGGTGCCCTCGGCGATGACGCGGCCGGTGTCGATGACCGCGATCCGGTCGGCGAGGACGTCGGCCTCCTCCAGGTACTGGGTGGTCAGCAGCACGGTCACACCGTCGGCCACCAACTCCCGCACCGCGTCCCACAGTTGCGAGCGGCTGACCGGATCGAGGCCCGTGGTCGGCTCGTCGAGGAAGAGGACCGACGGGGTGGCCACCAGGCAGGCGGCCAGGTCGAGGCGGCGCCGCATGCCGCCCGAGTAGGTGCGCGCCGGGCGGTCGGCGGCGGCGGTCAGCTCGAACCGGTCGAGCAGCTCGGCCGCCCGGGCGCGCGCGGCCCGGCGTCCCAGATGGTTCAGGGTGCCGATGAGGGCGAGGTTCTCCCGCCCGGTGAGCATGTCGTCCACCGCGGCGTACTGCCCGGCCAGCCCGATGCGCCGCCGTACCTCGGCCGGCTCGCGCACCACGTCGTACCCGGCCACCCGGGCCCGGCCGCCGTCGGGTGCGAGCAGGGTCGAGAGCATCCTGACGGTGGTCGTCTTGCCCGCCCCGTTCGGGCCGAGCAGGCCGAGCACGGTGCCCGGGGCCACCGCCAGATCGACTCCGCCGGACGCCTGCCGCCGGTCGTACCGCTTGTACAGGCCCTCGGCCTCGATCGCCCATTCCACCGCTGTCACCGCCGCTCCCTCGCCCCGCCCCGGCCGGACCCGTCAGGCGGCCGGGGCGTCGGCGGACGGACCGCGCAGGCTGCGCGGGCGCAGGTCGGTCCAGTGCTCCTCCACATACGCGAGCGCCTTGTCGCGGGAGGTCTCGTCCAGGGCCACCGTCCAGCCGGCGGGGCGCTCCGCGAAGGCCGGCCACAGGGAGTGCTGGCCCTCGTCGTTGACCAGCACCAGGAAGGTTCCGTCCGGATCGTCAAAGGGGTTCGCCACGTCGCACGCTCCAGGTCGTGTCCGATTCGATCGCCCGTTCGTTTCGTCCGGGCATCTCAAGGATCCCGACCGGCGCTGACGGATCACTGACCACTCGCTGACGGCGCCGGAGCGGACTCACCCCCGCACGAGCGAACGGGTCGCCGCCACATCGCACTTGCCGTTGGCGTTCACGACGATCTCCGGCACCGTGTGCACGGCCTCCGGCACCAGGGCCGAGGGCAGCACCGAGGCGAGCGCGGCGCGGACCGTGCCGGCCAGGTCGCCGGCGCCGCCCGCCGCGACGGGCCGTACGAACAGCTCCAGCGTGTCGACGGGGCCGCGCACGATGTCGAAGGCGGCGTCCGCGACGCCCGGCACGGACAGCACGTGGTGGCGGAGTTCGCCGAGTTCGATCCGGTGGCCGTTCACCTTCAACTGGTCGTCGGCGCGCCCCAGATGGAGGAGCGTGCCGTCGGGGCGCAGCTCCACCACGTCGCCGGTGCGGTAGGCGCGCCCGGCCGGCCCGCCCAGCTCGGCCTCGTCGATGAAACGGTTCCCCGACCGCTTCGGGTCGAGATAGCCGGCGGCGACCGCCCGCCCGGCGATCACCAGTTCACCGGGGCCGCCGGCCGGCACCGGACGCAGCTGTTCGTCCACGACGTACGCCCGGGTGTTCCAGGCGGGCCGGCCGATCGGCACGGTGGGCGTCGAGGGCAGCGCCGTACGGTCGAAGCGGAACGCGCAGCAGCCGATGGTGGTCTCGGTCGGGCCGTAGTGGTTGACGAGGCGCACCCCGTCGAGGCGGTCGCCCAGGGAGGCGATGAGCGCCGGGTCGAGCCCCTCGCCCCCGAACATGAGCAGCCGCGTCACCCGGTCGTAGCGGGGCGGCTCGGCGAGGACGTCGAAGAAACGGGCGTGCGAGGGCGTCATCTTCACGAAGGTGTACGGGTCGTCCGGGCGCTCGCCGAACAGCGTCCGCTGGTCCCACAGCCCGGCGACGGTCACGACGGTGCGCCCCTGGGCGAGCGGCACCCACAGCGAGGTCATCGCCAGGTCGAAGCCGAGGCTGCCGAACAGCGGGCTGCCCATGCCCTCGGAGCCGACCAGGTCACCGCACCAGGAGACGTAGTTGGCGAGGGAGGCGTGCGGCACCTGGACACCCTTGGGCGTACCGGTCGAACCGGAGGTGAACACGACGTACGCGATGTCCTCCGGGCCCGGCAGGGCGTCCCCCCGACCGGGCGCGTCGACGTCCGGGAGGGCGGCGATGTCGACGTACGGCATCGACGCCGGCGCGGCCAGGTCCTCGGTCCCGCCGGGGCCGGAGTGCAGCAGCGCGGCGGGGGCCGCCCCCGCGAGCACGGCGGCGGTACGGTCGCCCGGGTGCTCGGGGTCTATGGGTACGTACGCCGCGCCCAGCGCCATCACGGCGAGGGCGCCCACCACGGTGTCCGGGGTACGGCCGGCCAGGAGCGCCACCCGGTCCCCCGCCCCGACCCCGGCCTCGTCCAGGGCAGCCGCGACGACGAGGGCTCTGCGCCACAACTCCCGGTACGTGAGCCGCTTCTGGGTCGAGCGCACCGCGAGGGCGTCGGGCCGGGTCCGCGCGTGCCGGAGGATCATGTGGACGACGGACGCCTCCGCGACGGGGCGCACCGCGCCGGACACAGAGCTGGGATGCGGGACGTGGGCCATGGCTGCTCCTGGGACGGCGACGGGAGGGACGGGCGGGGACGATCCGGGAGGGGACCGGCGGGGACGGGCGGGTCGGGACCGGCGGGGACGGGACCGGCGGGGACGGGCGGCGGCATCGGTGGGGAGGAACAGAGGGGCAGAACGGGTGGGGACGAACGGGGCGGCGCGGACGGGGCGGCGCGGACGGGCGCGGACTTCCGGGCGACGCCAGCGTAAAAACCGCGGTACCGCCCTCACCACGCCCTTAAGCCCCCGCCGAAACTCACCGGTCAGTCGCACCGGCGAAGGCGACCGCGACGAGGAGCCCGTCCCGGGCGACCCAGCGACCGTCGAAGTCACGGCCGTCGCCGCGGCCCTCGGCAAAGTCCAGGTCTCGGCCTTCCCCGGGCCCCTCGGCGGTGACGACGGTGGCGCGGAACGTCCGCCCGGCCCCGCCGAACGCGACCACCACGTCCCGGAAGCCCAGTTCGCGCCGGGTCCGGGGAAACCACGCCTTGAACACGGCTTCCTTCGCGCAGAACAACAGCCGGTCCCAGCAGGCGACGTGAGGGTGCTCCGCCTGCAAGAAGGCGATCCGTTCGCGCTCCTCCGGCCGTGAGACCGTGCGCAGCACCCCCTCGCGCAACGGGAGTGACGGCTCGGCGTCCACGCCCAGGGCCCGTACGTCGCGCCGCCACGCCACCACGGCGGCCCGGTACCCACGGCAGTGCGTCATGCTGCCCACGACCCCGGCCGGCCAGCACGGTACGCCCCTCGGGTCCGGGACCAGGGGTACGGGGGCGTGCCCGAGCGTGGTCAGGGCGCGCCGGGCGCAGCCGCGGACCGTGGCGAACTCCCGGCGCCGTCCCTCGCTCACCCCGGCGACCGCGGCCCGCTCCTCGGGGTGCAGGACCTCGTCCGGGGCGTCGGCGCGGGTCTCGGCCCCGACGGCGTACGGCGGCAGCAACTCCTGGACCAGCGGCCGGCGCACCGGGATCACCGGATCCGCAGCACCGCGGCGCCCAGCACCGTGTCCGGATCGGCGAGGTCGAAGGGGAGGTCGAAGTGGTGGCGTCCGGGGACGACGAGATCGGTCACCTCGGTGCCGCCCTCGCGGGCCGCCGCGACGAAGCTGTGGTGCTGTGCGGCGAACGCGTCGGTGTCGTTCTCGGCGAGGGCGACGACGAGCGGGGGCAGGCAGGCAGGCATGCGGAGTTGCGGGCTGCAGTCGCGGGCTTCGCCGGCGTCCATGCCGAGGGCGTCGTTGACGTAGGTGTGCCGCAGGGGTTCCAGGTCGTAGACGCCGCTGAGCAGCGTCGCGGAGGCGAACGTGCCGGGCGCCTGCCGGTCGGCGGCGTCGAGCAGCGCGCTCGCGACGAGGTGGGCCCCGGCGGAGTGGCCGCCGAGGTGAACGGCTCTCGGCCGGATGGGCAGCGGGGCGTGTCCGGTGGCGATGCGGTGCAGCGCGTCGCTGACGGCGGCGGAGATGTCACGCATGCGGTGGCGCGGTGCGAGGCCGTAGCCGAGCGCGGCGAAGGAGATGCCCGCGGCCACGAAGTCCCGGGCGGCGAAGGCGGCTTCGGACTTGCTCAGCTCCTGCCAGTAGCCGCCGTGCACGAAGACGAAGAGCGGGGCGCCCGGGTCGGCGGCCGGGAACAGGTCGAGCCGCTGCTCGGGCCGGGGACCGCAGGGCAGGTCCAGGTGGACGGTCAGCTCGGCGCGGGCCCGGGCGCTGTCGGTGGCGTACCGGGTGAGGTGGACGCCGAGGTCGGTGACGCGCGAGCTGGGCGAGTAGGCGCGGTCGAGGTCGGTGCGGTCGAGCCCCTTACGGGCGGTGCGGGGGGCGGCGGGGTCGGGGGCGGCGGTGCCGGGGGCTGCGTCGGCGGGCGTTGCGGTGCCGGAGGCGACGGTGCCGGGGGTTGCGTCGGCGGGCGTTGCGGTGCCGGGGTTCGCGGCACCGGGAGTCGCGTCGACGGCGGTCACGACAGGGGGGTCCAGACCTCGGGCAGGGCCCTGCGCAGGGCGGCGCGCCACAGGTAGGCGGCGCCTTCGGACCCGGCGGTTCCGGCGGCGGTGCCGAGGTAGCGCTCGGCGAGTGCGCCGTGCCGGGCCCGCCAGACGGCCGTGGTCTCGTCGAACTCCAGGAGGGCGAGGCGCACCCGCTCGACGGCGGCGCGGTCCGCGCAGGTGCCGGCGAACTCCCGGTAGGCCGCCGCGACCGAGCGCTCCTCCAGCCGGGCGAGCAGCCGGGCCCGGTCCTGCTCGGTGAATCCGGCGGTGGTCAGGTAGCGGGTGTCGCGCAGGCCGCAGAGGAACTCGATCTCACGCCACTGCGCGGACTGGAACCCGCTGGCGTCGCCGAGGGCGGTCCTGATGTCCTGGAAGGCGGCCGGGGTGAGGGTCGCCAGCACGTCGAAGTGCCCGGTCAGCACGGACATGATCCGGGGCAGCGGGGCGGCCCGGCGTACGGCCAGGTCCGCGTCGCCCGCGTCGAGCGCCGCGCGCACCTCCTCCAGGTGGCGCGTGACGACGGCGAAGAGGATCTCGCAGGACTGGTGCGTGGCCATGAAGAGGACGTGGTCCACGTCGTCGTCGTGGACGCGGGCGGCGCTCAACAGCTCGTCGAGCCGGAGCACCTGGCCGTAGGGCGGGGCTGTGGTCACGGCATTCACGGGGGCCTTCTTCCTCGCGTGTTCCTCGCGTGCGAAGCCCGGGGAGGGAACGCGGACAGGGCGGGTGGGGTGGTCCCGCGAGCGTAGCCACGGGGCCGCCCCCCGATCACCGTGATCAAGCGGAGCCTTAAAGGACCACCTGGGAACGCCCGATGTTCCGGCCGCATGAATTCTTCATCTCGCAGTGATGACACCGGCACTGGGCGCAGTTGCGCCAACTTCGCAGAATCGTTCCCAGGAACACCGCGGAGCACGACGAGCAACGGCAGAACACCCGAACCACCCTCTCGCCAGCACTTCTCACCAGCACCTCTCACCACCGGGAACGACTTACCAGTAGGGACAAGACTGTCATGAACATGCTTTCCTCCGGGATCCAGTTGAAGGCCGCCGGCGCCGACGGCGCCGTTCCCTCCCGCCCCGCCCGGGCCGCCCTCGTGATCGAGGACCTCGACTCGGCGGCGGACCACGCGGTCGCGCTCTCCACGTTCTGCATCCAGGCCGAGGCCGCCGTCCCGGCCCCCGCGCGGAGAGCGGGACGGCTCGACGCATGACGCCCCCCGAAGGACGGACGGACCGGTCAGGACGGACCGACCGGTCCCCCGTGCTCGCCGCGGGGGACGGAGTCCTGGTGGGCTTCAAGGGCCATCTGCGCCCCACGGTCCTGCCGGACGACGCCACCTACCTGGTGTCACGCCGCGGCGTGACCGCACTGCACGGCCCCCAGGCCGAGGTCCTCGTACCGCTCCTCGACGGCTCGCGCAGCCCGCGCGCCGTGCTCAGCGAGGCCGCCCCGGTCCTCGGCGACGAGGACGCCGAGGCGGCGCTGCGCGCCCTGGACGGTGCGGGCCTGCTGCGCTGGAGCGCTCCCGGGCAGCAGCACACGGACCCGGCGGCCGAGGCCTACTGGGACCTGATCGGCCTGGACGGCGTCCGCGCCGCGACCGCCCTCGCGGGCGCCACCGTCGCGGTCGAGGCGCTGCCCGGCGTGTCCCAGGCGGCCGTGATCGAGGCCTGCCGCGCCGAGGGGATCGCCCTCGCCCCGCCCGGAGGCGACGCCGACCTGTCCCTCGTCCTGTGCGACGACTACCTGGCGCCGCAGCTCGCCGCCGTGGACGCGGCGCACCGCGCCTCCGGGCGGCCCTGGCTGCTGGCCGCGCTGTGCGGCGCGGACCCCTGGGTCGGCCCGGTGTTCCGGCCCGCGGACGCCGACAGCCCCTGCTGGCACTGTCTTTCCGTACGGCTGCGCGGGCACCGCCGGTCCGAGGTGCCGGTACAGCGGGCCCTCGGGCTCGACGGGCCGCTGCCCCGCCCCGTCGCGTCCCTGGCCACCGGCCGCACCCTGGCCGCCGGCCTGGCCGTCCTGGAGACGGCGAAGTGGCTGGCCGGGGTGCGCGATCCGGAGCAGGGCCACATCCGCACGCTGGACACGGCCCGGCTGCGTACCGCCTCCCATCCGGTGAGCCGGCGTCCCCAGTGCCCCGAGTGCGGGGACCCCGGCCTGGTCGCCCGGCAGGTGCGCGCCCCGTTCCGGCCCGCCCCACGCCCCAAGGCGGTCACCGACGGCAGCGGCCACCGGGCGCTGACGGCCCGGCAGATGCTCGACCGGTACGGCCACCTGGTGAACCCGGTGACCGGTGTCGTCAAGGAGATCAGACCGGCGGGCGGCTGCCCCGACTTCGTGACCTCCTACGTCTCCGGCCACAACCTGGCGATGGGGTCCGCGACGCTCGCCGGACTGCGCTCCGGGCTGCGCGCGCTCAGCGGCGGCAAGGGCCTGACCGAGACGGAGGCCCGTACCAGTGCCCTGTGCGAGGCGGTCGAGCGCTACAGCGGGACCCGGCACGGCGACGAACCGGTGATACGGGCCTCGTACCGCGATCTCGGCCCGGTGGCCGTGCACCCGAACGACTGCCAGCTGTACGCGGGGCGCCAGTTCGCCGAGCGGGAGCGCTGGAACGCGGCGCACTCCCGATTCCAGCACGTCAGCGCCCCTTTTGACGAGAGACGGCCGACCGACTGGACCCCCGTCTGGTCCCTGACCCAGCAGACCCGGCGCCTGCTGCCCACGTCCCTGCTCTATTTCGGAGGTGCCGGGAGCGCACCGGAGCACGGTGACGACGGCCTGTGGGCCGACTCCAACGGCAACGCCGCCGGCAGCAGCCCCGAGGACGCGCTCCTGCAGGGCTTCCTCGAACTGGTCGAGCGGGACGCGGTCGCCCTGTGGTGGTACAACCGCACCCGCCAGCCCGCGGTCGACCTGGACGCCTTCGACGAGCCGTACGTGGACCGGCTGCGCGACGGGTACCACCGCGTCCGCCGGGACCTCTGGGTCCTCGACCTGACCTCGGACTTCGGCATCCCGGTCATGGCGGCGCTGTCCCGCCGCCGCGACAAGCCGGCCCAGGACGTCATCTTCGGCTTCGGCGCCCACTTCGACCCGCGGATCGCCCTGCGCCGCGCCCTCACCGAGATGGGCCAGCTCCTCCCCGCGGTCTGCGACGCACGCCCCGACGGCTCCGGCTACCGCGTCCACGACCCCGAACCACACCACTGGTGGCAGCACGCCACGGCGGCCAACCAGCCCTACCTGACCCCCGACCCCCGGACGGCACCGCGCACCCCCGCCCACTGGCACACCCCGCACCGCCCCGACCTCCTGGACGACGTCCACGCGGTCACCGACCTGGTCCGCGCCAAGGGCCTGGAACTCCTGGTCCTCGACCAGCGCCGCCCCGACCTGGACCTGCCGGTGGTGAAGGTGATCGTCCCGGGCCTACGCCACTTCTGGTCCCGCTTCGCCCCCGGCCGCCTCTTCGACGTACCGGTGACCCTGGGCCGCCTCACGGAACCGACGGCGTACGAGGACCTGAATCCGGTGCCGTTGTTCGTGTGACGCCGGCACCGGCCGTGGGCGGGACGAGGGGCGGACGAGTCGGGCCGCACGCCGGGCGGGACGGCGCTCGCACCGGCGCCCACGGAGGCCGGTGACCCGGGCGACGGGCACGTGTTCATGAACGGGGCGACGCTGGAAGAGGCCGTGCACGCCCTCGCCCAGGCGGTGGAGAACACCTCCGGTGGACCCGTGCCGGAGGACCGGGACGCCTGGCACCGCTCACGCGTCCATGCCGCGCTGGAGGCGGCTTCGGACCTCGCGTGCCAGGCGCAGGTCACCGTCGACTCGCCCCAGCTCGACCCGGTGCCACGGTCGACAGCCGCCCACGCCCTCCTCGCCGGCGCCGTCTTCCAGCTCCGGCAGGGCCGCTCCGCCCGCCGCTTCTGGGACTACGAGCGGAACCGCTGACGGCCCCGCACAGGGCTGTCAGCTGGGCCCGGACCGGGCTCGAACCGGCCTCCCAGGGGCCTCGGATTCCCGGGCTGACGGCGCGGCTGCACACCATGCAGGCGCGTGCGCTGGCGGTCGGGGCTCAGCGCACCCCGGCCGCCCACGCGCTGGAGGCCGCACACCGCGACCTCGGGGCTTCACCCGCTGCTGATCACCCGTGGCTGAGCCCGTTCGACGCCGCCGCGCCGGCCAGCGAGTCCGCTCTGATCCGGTCCCTGGGACGACCAGCTCGCGTTCATCTTCGAGGGCGGCACCCTGGACGAGGGGCGGTCGCTGTACCTCCGCGACGGCGCGCCCCTCACGTGAGGATGCGTGTCGCCCAGATCCGGCGCCCGAGGCATGGCTGCTTGAGTCGGTGTGTACCAGGGGCCGGATAGACCCGCCCCTACGCGGGAAAAGGGGCGCCCGGCCTGCGTTTCGCCGGCCAGTAACGCTAGGGGGCAGACGAGTCGGGCTGTACGCCGGGGAGAGTCACCACGTCGCTATGACCTGCACAAACGTCCAGGAAGGGCGCTTTGATGGCTACCTTGTTGGCTACGTAACGAGTGGCCCAGCCCCGGTGCCGTCCGGACGGCACCCGCCCCCAGCTTGGTGACGGACGCTCTTGTGATGGGTAGGTCAGACCGGCAGGTTCCAGGAAGGACCGTCGGGTGTTCCGAGCCACACGCGTTGGGTGCCGTCCAAGTCCACGGTCAGGCCGAGGTCCGAGTGTGGGGGTGAGCCCGCGTCCTGCCAGATGGTGAGAGCGTCTTCCACCTGATCCCAGAGGCGAAGAGGGCCGTGCTGGTGCACGGTCCAGCCGTCTCCGGCCGGTTCGGTCCACGCCTGTGACCCGGTGGCGACGTCCACGAGGATCACGCCCGTGCCGGTGGTCATGAGTTCGGCGGACGGTGCGGCGAGCTGAGCGAGGAACTGCCCGGTCCAGTCTTCCAGGAGTGCGGGGTTCACGCGGGTGGCGCGGGTGTGACCGGGATGCTGCTGGAAGGTGGGTCGGGGTGGGCGTTCGTGGGGACGGGCGAGCATGTAGCTGATCTGGTCGGGTTGGAAACGACCGGTGGCGGTGGCGTCGTCCTGGACGGTGAGGCGGACGAGTCCGGAGGCGAGCATCCATCCGCTGATGGTCGTGGTGATGGTTCCGCCGGCGCGTACTTGGTACAGCCAGGCTGGGGGGATGTGGCGGACGGCGCAGGTGGCCACGATGTGGTCGTATTCGGCGTCGTCCTTGTGTCCGGCGAGGCCGTCGCCGGTGATCAGGGTGGGGTGATATCCGGCGGCGTGGATGTGGTCGGCCGCCGCGGCGGCCAGGCCCGGGTCGTACTCGATGGAGTACACGTTTTTGTCGCCGAGGCGGCTGCACAGGATAGCGGTGGAATAGCCGGTGCCGGTGCCGATCTCCAGCACCTTGTGACCCTCGCTGATCCCGGCGACGTCGGGCATGCGCACGATCAGGGAGGGCAGCGTGCTGGACGAGGTGGGGCGGCCGGTGACGGGTCCGGTGGCGTCGACGGCGGTGGTGCCGTCGACCTGGGTGACCCAGGTGGTGTCCTGGTAGACGAGCCCCAACCACTTTCCGGGATCGGTCCGGTCGCGGTGCACGGGGGTCCACTGGCGTCCGTCGAACTGGAACAGGCCGTTACCCAGGAAGAGTTCGCGGGGCACCGTTTCGAGGGCTGTGCGCCATGCCGGGTCGTCCACAGGGACGGCGGCGGCGAGTTGGCGGCGCAGGTCGGCGGGGTCGGTCATGCGGGTGCTCCATGCTGTAGGCGGTCGGCGATGGCGTGCTTGATGGGAGCAGTGATGTGGTCGGGGAACCAGGCCCATTGACCGTTGGGGTTGCACTCATACCAGTGCCAGACGCCATCACGGTCTAAGCCGAAATCGAAGGCGCCGAAGGTGAGTCCGAAAGCATCGAGGTAGGCGCGTACGCCTTTGACGATGGCCGGGGGGACGGGCACGGGGGTGTAGGCAAGCCGGTCGTAGTGGCGGCGCCAGTCCACGCCAGGTGAACCATCGATACGGACGGCGGTGAGGTGGTCGCCGACGGCAGTGAGGCGGATGTCGGCGGACTTGCTGACGCGCTGCTGAAATAGGTGTGCAGTGTGCCGTAGATGGCTGTCGATCTGGCATGGGGTGACGTCCTCGATCCACACGGTCAGCGCGCGGCCGGTGTCGTCGGTGTACTCGGTTTCCCTGAGCGGCTTGTAGATGACCGGCCCATGTTCGGCGACGAAGGTGCGGGCCCGGTCGGGGTCGTTGGTGATGAGCGTGGGTGGCACGGAGAAGCCGCAGGCGGCAGCCGTGGCCAGTTGTGCCGGCTTGTACTCGGCGTCCCGGTTGCGCCATGGGTGGTTCAGGTAGTGCGCACCGGGGAGAGCGGCGAGAATGCCGCCGAGCCCGTAGCGGGCTTCTTCGACGGCCCATCGACCGGTCTGCTCGTCCATGGCGAGGTCGGCGGTGTAGGGGGTGGGCCGCCGCCAGTACACCGAGCGGACGTTCCCCAGGTCGACGCTCCGGGAGATGGTGGCGAGAATGCCACCGGTCCCGATGCCGGCGAAGGTGCCGGACAGGGTCACCTCGCGGGGGAAGTCGCCGGGGTCCAGGCGGACCACGGGCACGCGACGCTGGTTCAGTTCGGTGATCACTTCGTCCGCAGTCGCGTCGTCCAGGCGCGTGACGACGAGGACGGGCGGCCCACCCACAGCCATCAGTCAGAGTCCCCGTTCTGGTCGCTGCCCTGGTCCGGGGTGCCGTCGAGGCTGGTCTTCGTGCTCGTCTCCTTCGACGTCTCCGACCGCTTGTGCTTGGCCTCCGCCGTCAGCGGTGCGCCGTCGGGGCCGACCCATGCGGGGACCTGCGTGTGCGGGTCGAGGACGGGCTGGGCGGCGGAGAGGACGGCCGCAGTCGGGTAGGGCCGCATGCGTCCGAGTCCCCAGGGCTTGGCCTGATCCAGTGACGTCAAGGGCTGTTGCATGATTCTCCTCGTCTCTCAGGTGATCCGACAGTGGCAGCCGCCGCCCGGGGCTTCCGGACGGCGAGAGGGGCTCAGCCGGGGCAGTTGGTGTGAACGAGCGTTGTGCCCCGGCCCGAGAGGTAGTTGGGCCATCCGCCCCAGGGGATAGGGCGGGCGGCCGTTGCGGTCCCCCTCGCGTTTGAGGGACCGCTGCGCACACCAGCACGGAGGACGCTCCGGTGTGGCGAGAGCCACTCCGTGCGGCTCCTTGTCGGGAACGGAGTAGGTATTCGGGGCAGACTCCGTGTGGACTTCGTCGAAGACCATGGACACCACCAGCCCGAGCCCAATGGCGACGGCTCCCAGGAGCCCGGTGCCGGCGGTTATCCCGTCGGCTTGAGGCATGCGGTGGCGGCCGATCATTGGTTACCGACCTTGATCGCGATCTCAGCCCAGACCCGCTTACCCCAGGGAAGGAGATCGGTTCCCCAACGGTCGGAGAGGGCGTCGACCAGGAGGAGGCCACGGCCGCCGATGGCGTCTGGTCCGACGATGTGCAGCTCGGGCACGCGGCGGGACTTGTCGACCACGGCGACGCGGAGCCGGTCAGGACTCGGCTGCTCGGCGATCACCCGGACGCTGTGAGAGTGACCGTGGCGGACTGCGTTGGTGACGATTTCGGAGATAAGGAGCGTGCCGGTCTCTGCGGCGTCCTGGTCCATGCCCCACTCCGCGCATGCCTCGCGGACTATCTGACGCGCCACCGGAACACTGGCGGCCTCGCTCGCGAGGGTGGCGCTCTGGCGCGGGTATTGCCCTGGACTCACTCGCTCGTTGGTCATGGTCGTCGTCACGCCTTGGTCTGGGCGGCTGGAGGGAGGCCCCGACCGCGTGCCTCGGGGAGAAGCCTGCTGGCGGTGCGGCGCCGAGGTGCGTTCACGGGTGCGCCTCCCGGCGGCTGGCAGTCAGTCAACGCGTGGAGAAGGGGATGGGGAGACTCCAGAAGGTGACTCCAACGCGGAGTCAAATCAGCGGCGTTGGGCTTACCATCGGTTCCCTTCGCTACCCGCGGGAGTTGCAGATGGACCGTCGGTCACCGGACCCGCGTGAGGTCGTCGCCGGTCTGCTCGGGGATGAACGCCTGCTCCATGTGTGCGCCGAGCGGGACATGGGGGCGGTGTTCCGGATGCTCAATGCGCGCGGTGTCAGTACGCGGCGCATCGCTGCCGCCGTCGACATCACGCAGGGGCGGCTTTACGACTACATGAACGGCAAGAGCCGGGTGGAGAAGCTGACCCTGTTCGAGCAGATCGCCGACGCCTTCCACATCCCCGGCCATCTGCTGGGGCTGGCTCGACGCTCGTGGGAACCCGCGCCGGCGACCGCCGAGCACGAGCGGACGGACCGGCCGCCGCCGGACGGTGACGACCTGGTGGCAATGGACCATTTCCGCAGCGCTGACCGGCAGACCGGCGGCGGCAGGTTGTACGGGGCTGTCATCCGGCACCTGTCGGACCGGGTGGCGCCCCGGCTGGTCGACATCGGCAGCGGTCCGCAGGTGTTCGCCGCCGCAGCCGCGCTGACCGAGATGGCGGGCTGGATGGCTCACGACTCCGGTCATGATGACCGCGCGGCCCAGCACTTCGCCCGCGCTCTCCCTCTGGCCCACACCTCTGGTGACCTCCCGTTGGCCGCGCACGTCGCTGCGAGCAGCAGCCACCTTGCCCTTGAGACCAGGGATGCGGCCAGGGCGGTCGGCTGGGCACGGACCGGGCTCGAACTGGCCGCGCAGGGACCTCGGATTCCCGCGCTGACAGCGCGGCTGCACACCATGCAGGCGCGTGCGCTGGCGGTCGCGTCTCAGCGCACCCCGGCCGCCCACGCGCTGGAGGCCGCGCTCCGCGACCTGGAGGCTTCGCCCGCTGCTGAACACCCGTGGCTGAGCCCGTTCGACACCGCCGCGCTGGCCAGCGAGTCAGCTCTGATCCTGCGTGACCTGGAGCAGTACGACGAGGCGCTGTTGCACGCCGAACAAGCTGTTGCGCTGCGCGAGGCGGGGCGGGCGCGGTCCCTGGCTCTCAGCCGGATCAGCCTGGTGGACATCCACGTGCGGCGGGGTGACCTGGACGCCGCAGTGAGCGTCGGCCACGACCTGCTCAGTACGAGCCCGACCCTCGGTTCGGTCCGGGTGGTGCAGCAGCTTGACAGGTTACGACGGCTGCTGGAGCCGCACCGGGGGTACCGGCCGGTCCGGGAGTACCTGACGCGGTTCGATGATGCACGCCGCGCCAGAATGCTCCTGCTGGCTGATCTGATCCCGCCGTCCCCGGGAGGCACCACCCCATGAGGCCCACAGCACCCGATCCCGCCGACACCGACGCGTGGAACGCGTACCTCGCGGAGGGCAACGCCAAGCAGGCCCGCAAGCGCGTGGCGGCCGATGTGCTGCTGCGGGACCCGTCCGGCCGTGTGCTCCTGGTGAACCCCACCTACAAACCGGGATGGGATCTGCCCGGCGGGATGGCGGAGGCCAACGAGCCGCCGGAGGACACGGCACGCCGTGAGCTGAGGGAGGAACTCGGCATACGCTTCACGCTGCTCGGACTGCTGGTGGTGGACTGGGTGGCCCCGCACGGTCCCTGGGATGATCAGCTCGCGTTCATCTTCGATGGCGGCACCCTGGACGAGGAGCAGGCCGACCGGCTACGGCCACGAGACGACGAGCTGTCCGAAGCAGCCTTCGTCACGGCCGCCGAAGCCGCCGGTCGCCTCCGGGACCGCACCCGGCGCCGGTTCGAGCACGCTCTGAAGGCACTGGACGCGGGACGGCCCCTGTACCTCCGCGACGGCGCACCCCTCATATGACAATGCGTGTCGCCCAGCTCTGACCTCGAGGCATGGCTGCCTTCATAGCTACGTAAGTAGCCGCGCGATCCCGTTCGAACCGGTGCGGACCGAGACCCAGCGAGGCTCGCCAATACGCGAAAAGGGGCGAGCGCCAGGTGTGTCTTGCCCGTTCCAGGCGGTCCGTAGAACACAAGCTGCTTCTCGTCTCACGGCCTCCCCTCAGGTCGCGCACCTCGCGCAGGCACGAAACGCTGTGCACATTGAGGCGCTCCGTGAGCGCCTGATCCGGTTCGGTAAGTTCCAGCTTCCGACGGGCGGTGCGAGCCGACAGCTCTGCACTCGAGGCGCTCACGGTAGCCTCGGCTTCGTCGGACAGTTGCTCATCGGTCAACCCGAGCCCTCTATGAGGGCTTGTACGGCGGTCAGGTCGACGACATCGTGCTGGACCGACAGTTTGTGCCGAAGCTCCTCGGGCAGTTCCTCCCACTCGTAGCTGGTGTCCTGCCAGTCGACGGGCCGTCGGAGGTTGGACCACCCATCCTCAGAGACTATCTGCTCCGCGGCTCCCGTGACCTTGCCGACGTGGAGCCGTCTGTCAGAGCGCGGGCACACCTCGTGAACGCCGATGACGAGCGTGATGTTGCTGCTGCCATCGTGGTCCGGGAAGGGCGGGTTCTGCTCGTTCAGCAGCGTGCGGCATAAAGATCACTCATCCTCGCCCCCACGGCCAGCCGTGCTGCTCACGTTCGGACCCGAGTGTCAGTGCCCTCCACTACCCTTTCCCAGGTAGTCGAGATCACGTGATGCAGCAGGTCCGAGCAGGGCCATCACGGTCCCAGGGGAGTCGGTCACAGGGTGTATAGCGCGCAGCAGAGTCGCATTGAAAGCTTCATCTGGGGGATCGCGGACGATGTTCTGCGGGATGTGTATGTGCGCGGTAAGTACCGCGATGTGATCCTCCCCATGCTGGTGCTCAGGCGCTTCGACGCGGTGCTGGAGAAGACCAAGGACGCCGTCCTCCAGACCCACCAGGACCTCAAAGACATGGGGCTGCTCGACCCTGAGGAGCAGGACTTCCCTCTGCGGGAGGCGGCAGGGGAGGCGTTCTACAACACATCTCCCTTCACCCTGCAGAAGCTCTCAAAGCGGACCACCGCCCAGCAGTTGCGCAGTGACTTCGAGGCGTACCTGGACGGGTTCTCGCCCAATGTCAAGGAGATCCTCGACAACTTCGAGTTCCGTAACCAGATCCCCAAACTGTCCCGTAACGACACCCTGGGTATGTTGATCAACAAGTTTCTCTCCTCGGAGATCAACCTCTCCCCCGAGCCGGTGCTCGATGCCTACGGCCGGGTACGGCTGCCCGGCCTCGACAACCACGCGATGGGAACGATCTTCGAGAACCTGGTTCGCCGGTTCAACGAGGAAAACAACGAGGAAGCCGGCGAGCACTGGACCCCGCGAGACGTGGTCAAGCTCATGACCCGGCTGATGTTCCTGCCCATCGCGCCCAAGATCAAGGGTGGCACCTACCTGCTCTACGACGGCGCGTGCGGCACGGGCGGCATGCTCACCGTCGCCGAGGAGACTCTGCGCGAGCTGTCCGCCCAGCACGGCGCGACGGACATTGTCACCCGGCTGTACGGCCAGGAGATCAACGCCGAGACCTATGCCATCTGCAAGGCCGACATGCTGCTGAAGGGAGACGGCGACGCCGCCGACAACATCAAGGGCGGCCCTGAGTACTCCACGCTCTCCAACGACGCCTTCCCCCGCCGGCGCTTCGACTTCATGCTCGCCAACCCGCCGTACGGCAAGAGCTGGAAGGCCGACCAGGAGCGACTGGGCGGGAAGGCGAACATCACCGACCCCCGGTTCAACGTCACCTTTGACGGCGAAACCACACCATCATCGCTGGTCACAAGCTCCAGTGACGGCCAAATGATGTTCCTCGCGAACATGATCTCCAAGATGAAGACCGACTCGCCCCTGGGCAGCCGCGTCGCGGAGATCCACAATGGCTCTTCCCTTTTCACCGGGGACGCGGGCAGCGGGGAGAGCAACATCCGACGGTGGATCATCGAGAATGACTGGCTCGAGGCGATTGTCGCCCTGCCGCTGAACATGTTCTACAACACCGGCATCGCCACCTACATCTGGGTGATCACCAACCGGAAGTCCGAGGCCCGCAAGGGCAAGGTCCAGCTGATCGACGCCACCGGGTGGTCCACCCCGTTGCGCAAGAACTTGGGCAGCAAGAACTGCGAGCTGTCCCCTGCGGACATCGAGCGCGTGACCCAGGCGTTCCAGGACTTCAAGGACACGGAACGGTCCAAGATCTTCCCGAACGAGGAGTTCGGCTACTGGAAGATCACGGTCGAGCGGCCACTACGCCTCAGCAGCCAGTTCACCAAGGAACGCGTGGAGGCCCTGCGCTTCGCCTCCGGCGAGGCTGAGGCGAGGGAGCTGCTGTACGAGAAGTTCGGCGACGACCTCTTCACAGACTTTGCGAGCATCTCCAATCAGGTGCGCGAACAGCTGGAGCTGTGGGCGCGCACGGCCGGCTCAGACGAGGATGATGTGGATGCCGACGTGCCGGTTCTTAAGGACGCCGCACGCAAGAAGCTGCTGAACGCGAAGACGTGGGAGCGAGACGGCCAACTGGTCAACGTCGGCCTGGCCCTGCTCAGTGAGCTCGGCGACCAGACCTTCCATGACTACAACGAGTTCGACCGGCAGGCCGGCGAGGCGATGGGGCGGCTCGGCCTCAAGCTCAGCGCAACCGACCGCAAGGTCCTCCTGCGGGGCGTCAGCTGGCGCAACGAGTCTGCGAAGCCCGTGATCCTCAAGCGCCACAAGGCCGGCACAACCGAGCGTCCTCTCTATGGGCTGTACGAGATCGGGGACACCAAGTCGACAAGGCCCCAGTCTCTGGTAGTCGAGTACGAGCCCGACAGCGAACTGCGCGACACGGAGCAGGTGCCGTTGCTGGAACCGGGCGGGATCGAAGCCTTCTTCCGTCGCGAGGTACTGCCGTACGCAGAGGATGCGTGGATCAAGAAGAGCGCGACCAAGAAGGGGTACGAGATCAACTTCGCTCGGTACTTCTACAAGCCCCCGGTACTGCGGAGCCTGGAGGAGATCCAGGCGGACATCGTAGCGCTAGAAAAAGAGACCGAAGGACTCTTGGGCGACCTGTTCGCAGGGGGCGCTCAGTGAACAGCAGTCCGTCCCCGTACCCCAAGTACACATCCTCTGCTGTTGCCGGACTCGGCGATATCCCCAGTCACTGGGAGGAACGTCGCGCAAAGTTCTACCTGCGAGAAGTGGATGAGCGCTCCCACTCTGGCATGGAGGAGCAGCTCTCTGTTTCACACCTCACTGGGGTGAGGCCTAGGCGCCACAGAAATGTGACCATGGTCGCCGCATCATACTCAGGGCATAAACTTTGCCGGCCCGGTGACGTGGTCGTGAACACCATGTGGGCCTGGATGGCGGCCCTCGGCGTCTCGCATGGAACAGGATTGGTCAGCCCCTCATACGGGGTGTACAGGCCACGCAACCCGCAGACGTTCGACTCTGCGTACCTTGACCGTCTCCTCAGGCTTCCAGCCTATGCCAGCGAGTACCGAGTCAATTCAACTGGGGTCACTTCTTCACGCCTCCGCCTTTACGCCGACAAGTTCCTCAATATTACGTTGATTCATCCCCCTCTCGAGGAACAGCAAGCCATCGTTAAGTACGTGCGGCACGTCGAGCGCAGGGTCGGAGTGGCGATCCGCGCTAAGCAGAGGCTTGTGAGTCTGCTGGACGAGCAACGGGCATCAGTCATCCAGCGTGCCGTGACCTGCGGAGTCCCTGGTGGTACGTCGTCTCCCGATTACTGGAAGTCGCTGGAGCTCCGCAGAATTACGAGCCTTGTCACTTCCGGATCTCGCGGATGGGCCAAGTACTATTCCGACTCTGGGCACTGGTTTCTTCAAAGCGGAAACATCGGGAAGCGACTGTCACTCAAGCTGGACAGGGTCCAGTGTGTCACGATCCCAAACAACGCTGAAGGCGTACGCACACGGGTGCGAGTCGGCGATTTGCTCGTCTGCATCACTGGCGCCATGACCGGAAATGTTGGGCTTGTGCGAGAGGATCCGGAATTTCCCTCCTACGTGAACCAGCACGTGGCGTTGATCAGGCCACGCCCAGACTTGGTTAGCTCCGGCTTCCTGGGGCTGGCTCTGCACTCACACTCAGGCCAACAGCAATTCAAGATGAGCGAGTATGGCGGGACGAAGCAGGGGCTTGGCCTGGCCGAAGTGAAGTCCACTCGGGTACCTGTCCCTCCTATTGATGTCCAGGCTCAAATCGAGCGATACGCAGCCCAGGAAACGCGTCGAATCGAGTCGGCGATCTCTCGCGCCGAGCGCGAGATCTCCCTCCTACGCGAGTACCAAACTCGCCTGACCGCTGACGTGGTCACCGGGAAGCTCGACGTCCGTGCCGCCGCAGCCACGCTGCCCGACGCGGACCCGCACTACCCCGACCTGACGGCGGCGTACGCCGCCGACGAGGACGGGCTGAACGCTGACCTGGACGGTGACGACCTGCCCGAGGAGTCGATGTGAGCGGCAAAGGAACCCTGTATGGCGGCACGGATATGAGCGAGGCTGCCCTCGAACGTGACATCGTCGCCGACATGACCTCGGAGGCGGGAGGCTGGATCGAGGGGTCTCCCAAGGCGTACGACCGGGGCCGGGCCATCGACACGGAGCAGCTCCAGGCGTTTTTGGAGAAGACGCAGCCGCAGGTTGCCGCGGCGTTCGAACTCAGCAACCCGAGGTCCGAGACGCGTGCCCTGTTCCTTAATCGCGTCCAGGGGCACATCACCAAGCATGGTGTCGTGGATCTACTGCGGAAGGGATTGAGTCACTCCACCAGCGCTGGCTCCTTCGAAGTCGTGTTTTACGGGGCGACTCCCTCCCCGGGCAACGCCGTGGCCGAGGAGCGGCATCGCGCGAACCGCTGGAGCGTAACCCGCCAGTTGCGGTACAGCCAGGACGAGACCCAGCGAGCACTTGACCTGGCCATCTTCGTCAACGGACTGCCACTGGCGACGTTCGAGCTGAAGAACCACCAGACCAAGCAGACCGTCGAGGACGCCGTCGAGCAGTACAAGAACACCCGCGACCACCGAAACGAGCCACTCTTTCACGACGGCCGTTGCCTGGCGCATTTTGCGGTCGACGAGCATTCGGTGCGGTTCTGCACCCGGCTGGCGGGCAAGAAGTCCTGGTTCCTCCCCTTCGACAAAGGCTGGAACGGCGGCGCTGGCAACCCGCCCAACCCGGAGGGCTACAAGACCGCCTACCTCTGGCAAGACATTCTGTCTCCCGCGAGTCTCGCCGACATCATCGAACACTACGCCGCCCGGCTCGTCGAGAAGGACCCCAAGACCAAGAGGGAGAAGCGGCGGCAGATCTTCCCGCGCTACCACCAGCTCGATGTCGTTCGCCGCCTTCTCGCGGACAGCGAGGAGAACGGTGCGGGTCAGCGCTATCTGATCCAGCACTCGGCCGGCAGCGGCAAGTCCAACTCCATCGCCTGGTTGGCGCACCAGCTGGTCGGGCTCGGTACCGACGACTCGCCTGCCTTCGATGCGGTGATCGTGGTGACCGACCGGATCAACCTGGACAGGCAGATCGAGCGCACGGTCAAGGCATTCACGCAAGTCCGCTCTCTGGTCAAGCATGCCGACAAGTCGAAGGATTTGCGCGAGGCCCTGGCCAACGGCACGAAGATCGTCATCTCCACGGTCCAGAAATTCCCGGTGATTTTGCAGGACATCGGCGACACGCACCGCGACCGGAAGTTCGCGATCATTATCGACGAGGCGCACTCCGGGCAGGGTGGCAAGACCACACATGCGATGAGCGGCGCCCTCGGAGCTGCGGCCGAAGACGCCGAGGAGGAGACGACCGAGGACAAGATCAATAAGATCATCGACAGCCAGAAGCTCCTCGCCAATGCCAGCTACTACGCGTTCACGGCCACCCCCAAGCCCAGGACGCTCGGGTACTTCGGCCGTGAGGGCGCGGACGGACGCAAACACCCCTTCCACGTCTACACGATGCAGCAGGCGATCGAAGAGGGCTTCATCCTGGATGTGTTGAAGAACTACACGACGGTCGAGAGCTACTACAAGCTCGTCAAGTCGGTCGAGGACGACCCTGAATTCGACGCCAAGAAGGCCGCGAAGAAGCTTCGCCGCTATGTCGAAGGGCACAGCCACGCGATTGAGACGAAGGCGTCGATCATGGTCGACCACCTACTGGACAATGTGATCCGGTCCAGGAAGATCGGCGGCAAAGCCCGTGCCATGGTAGTGGCCGACGGCATCCCGCGAGCGCTGGCCTACTACTCCGCCATCAACGCGTACCTGAAGAAGCTGGGCAGCCCCTACCGGGCAATTGTCGCGTTCTCCGGCGAGCACGAGTACGGCGGCCAGAACGTCACTGAGCCAAGCCTCAACGGCTTCCCAAGCAACGCGATCGAGACGACGTTCCGCGAGGATCCCTACCGCATTCTGGTCTGCGCGGACAAGTTCCAGACGGGTTACGACGAACCGCTTCTGCACACCATGTACGTCGATAAGCCCCTATCCGGCGTGCGTGCCGTGCAGACCCTCTCCCGACTCAACCGCGCCCACCCGGAGAAGCACGACGTCGCGGTCCTCGACTTCTACAACAAGGCAGACGGGATCCAGCAGTCCTTCGCGAAGTGGTACCGCACCACCACGCTCGCGGACGCTGTCGACCCGAACACGCTTCACGACCTGCGCGCGGTCCTCGATGGAGCCGGCGTCTACGACCGCGAGGACATCGACCAGTTCGTCGAGATGTTCCTCGCCAAGGAGCCCCGCTCGCGTCTGGAGGCCTTCCTCGACCAGCTTGTTGTCAGCTACCAGGAACTCGACAGTGAGGAGCAGCAGGTCGAGTTCAAGGGCACGGCCAAGGCGTTCGTCCGCACCTACGACTACCTGGCTGGCATCCTCCCCTACCGCAACCCCGAGTGGCTGAAGCTGTCGATCATGCTGACCTTCCTCATCCCCAAGCTTCCGGCCCCGATCGAGGAGGACCTGTCCCGCGGCATCCTGGAAACGGTTGACCTCGACAGCTACCGGGCCGAGCAACAGGCAGCGATCAGCATCACCCTTGGGGAGGAGGACGCCGAGCTGACGACCACCGCCCCCACCGCCGTAGGCCACAGGGGCGAGCCGGAGCTGAAGCCCGCCTCGATCATCCTGGAAGAGTTCAACCAGCTCTTCGGCAACATCCCCTGGACCGACAAAGACCGGATACGGCACCTGATCGCCGTGGAGATCCCAGCCAAAGTCCGGGAGGACAAGGACTACATCAACGCCCAGCGGTACAACGACGAGCAGAACGCCCGGGTGGAGAGCGACGCTGCCGTGCAGCGGGCAATCGCCACCTTCCTGAAGTCCGACACCGAGCTGTACCGCCAGTTCGCGGGCAATCCCGCGTTCAAGCGGTGGCTGACGGAGACGGTGTTTCGGGAGACGTACGATCCCACTCCTGCCGAAAGCGCCATTCCCTCCAAATCTAGCGGCGACTCGGAAAGCTGATTGAAGACCTATGTGGCGCACTGGCCGTCCCGGCAATCGCGCAACCACGTGGGAACTCTGAAAACCGCAGGTACAGGTGGAAACTCCCACAGCATGGACTGGGGCCCTAACCAGGTAGTTTCCCCTGGTCAGGGCCTCGATGGCAGACGAGTCGGGCTGTACGCCGGGTTCTGTTCCCCGGTGTCCTCGCGGACGCCGGGGCGACGGCCATCCATCTAGGACCGGCGTTGCCGCCGGCCTCGTGCGGTCTACCCGCGGACTCGGGCGGGCAGCCCTCGATCGTCCGCGCAGGGACGCCCCTCTTGCGAAAGGCGGCCCCTTCTTGACCTTGCTCCGGGTGGGGTTTACCTAGCTGCCCAGGTCACCCTGGGCACTGGTGGTCTCTTACACCACCGTTTCACCCTTACCGAGGACCGAGATCCCCGGCGGTCTGCTTTCTGTGGCACTGTCCCGCGGGTCACCCCGGGTGGCCGTTAGCCACCACCCTGCCCTGTGGAGCCCGGACGTTCCTCGGGAAGCCCCCTAGGGGGACTCCACGCGGCCGTCCGCCCGGCTCGTCTGCCGTGCCGACCATGGTACCGGGCGGCTGCCCCGCCGTGGACCGGCGGCCGTCGCCAGGACCGAGCCGGCCAGGATGAGGGAGAACGCGGCCAGCACCGGGAGGGTCAGCGGCTCGTGGAGGAACAGCGCGCCCGCCGCCACCGCGACCGCCGGGTTGACGTAGGTGATGACCGTGGCCCTGGTCGGGCCGGCCTCCTTGATCAGCTCCAGGAAGGCCACGAAGGCCACCGCCGTGCAGATCACGCCCAGTCCGGCCAGTGCGGCCAGCACGGTGGGCGCGGGCACGGCGGACGGGCGGGTCAGCGCGGCGGCGGGGGCGTAGACCAGGGCGGCCAGGGTGAGGCAGGCGGCCGTCAGGTGCAGGGACGGGACCTCCTTCAGGCGGCGGGCCGCGATCAGCGGGGCGGTGGCGTAGCCCAGGACCGTCAGCAGGACCTCCGCCAGCGAGCGGGCGTCGCCGCCCGTGAGGTGCGGGAGCGTGAGGACCGTCACGCCTGCCAGGCCCAGGGCCAGGCCGGTCACGCGGCGGACGCCGAGGCGTTCCGTGTCACCCAGCAGCCGGGCCAGGACCACGCCGACGATCGGCACGCCCGCGATCAGCAGGCCCGCCGTCGAGCTGGACAGGTGCCGTTCGGCGTCCGTGAGGGTGAACCAGGGGATCATGATCTCCAGGACCGCGAAGGCCAGCATGGGGCGCCAGTGGGCGCGTGTCGCGGCCATGAGGCCGCCCTGGCGGAGGGCGAACGGGAGCAGCAGGAGCGCGCCGAGGGCGCACCGCGTGAACACGACCACCGGCGGGGACACCGCGTCCACCGCCACTTTGATCATCAGATAGGGAATGCCCCAGACCACTCCCATCAGGGAGAACAGGAACCAGCCGCGTGCAGTCATGCGGCCGAGTGTCGGCCTCCCGGTCCGGGGGTGTCTTGAACGCTGTTGCGGTAGGCCGCCGGGGTCACCCCGAGCACCCGGCGGAACCAGCGGGTCAGGTGCGCCTGGTCGGCGAAGCCGACGAGGGGGGCCACCTCCGCGGGGCGCAGGCCGGTCTCCAGCAGGACGCGGGCCTTGGTCACCCGGTGCTGGGCGAGCCAGGCGTAAGGGGGTATGCCCATCGTCGTACGGAAGGCGCGCAGGAGCTGGTAGCGGGAGAGGCCGAGGTCCGCGGCGAGCAGGGCGAGGGAGGGCGGGTCGGTGAGTTCGTCGGCGAGACGGTCACGGACCGTGCGGGCTATGGCGTCGGCGCCGGGGACCCGGTCGGGGACCGGGCGTGCCGTGGAGTGGCGGTGGGTCAGGGCGGTCAGCAGCCAGGGCAGGACGGACTCGGTCTCCAGCGGGTCGTCGGGGCGGGCGCTGAGCCGCGTGTGGGCGGTACGCAGGGCGGCGACCAGCGCGGGATCCCCGATGAGGGGCTCACGGAAGTGCGGCAGGCCGCCGAGGGTGCCGTCGGCCAGCAGGGACGGATCGGCGTACAGGGCGCGGTAGGCGTAGCCGTCGGTGGCGTTGCCGGGGCCGCCGGTGTGTGTCTCACCGGGTTCCAGGACGACGATCGCGCCCGGCCCGGTACGGATGTGACCGCCCCGGTAGTCGATGATCTCGGAGCCGCCGACACAGACGCCGATCGTGTACTCGTCGTGGGCGTGCGGGGCGTACACGTGCCGGCGGAAGCTGGCGGTGAGCAGGTCGAGCGGCGGCCCGCAACGGCCCAGCCGGGTCCGCGTCCACGACGCCTGTTCCCCCATCGACCTCTCCGCCCTTCGCTTCGCACGGCCCCCGCCGTGCTCCCCTCCATGGGTACAACGCCACGAGGCCCGCTTCCATGCCGTGCGCCACGTCCCGCCGGGGGCCGGCGCCGGCCGTCCACCCCGGCCGTGCCCTGCCGCCGCGGCGCGACCGCCCTTGACCCTGCCGCAGCGTCAACGTCTGTACTGATCCCATGCGGATCGGAGAACTCGCCGCCGCCGTCGGCGTCACGACGCGGACCGTGCGGCACTACCACCATCTGGGGCTGCTGCCCGAACCCGAGCGGCTGTCCAACGGCTACCGGGAGTACACGCTGCGCCACGCCGTCGTCCTCGCCCGGATCCGGCGGCTGACCGAGCTGGGCCTGGGGCTCGGCGAGGTCCGGGACGTGCTCGCGGACGAGGCCGGCAAGGACCTCGCCGAGGTGCTGACCGAGCTGGACGCGGACCTGGCCCGGCAGGAGGCGGAGATCCGGGAGCGGCGCCGGCGGCTGCGGACGCTGCTGGAGGCCGGGGAGCTGCCCGCCGAGGGGCCCGTGTCGCCCCAGCTGGCCGGCCTGCTCGCCGCGCTGCCCGCCGACGGTTCCCCCATGGCCGCCAAGGACCGGGAGATCCTCGCCCTGGTCGACGCCGGGGCGCCGCCCGAGGAGCGGGAGCGGCTGCTCTCCGCGCTGCGCGGCGCCCTGGAGGACCCCGACGCGGTGGCGCGGGCCCGGCAGGCGTACGCGCTGCTGGACGCGCTGGCGGACGCCTCCCCCGACGACCCGCGCGTGGAGCGGGCGGCACGGGCGCTGGCCGACTGCGTACCCGGCGATCTGCTGACGGATCGTCAACCACCTGCCGACTCCGGCTTTTTGCGTGCCCTCTACGCCGACTTCGCCCCCGCCCAGGCCCAGGTGGTCCGTCGTACGCTGAAGATCCTCACCGGGGAGGGGACATGACGGTGGTGTACCGGCTGGCCCGGCACGAGATGCGGCTGTTCGCCGGGCTGGCGCTGTGGCTGGCGCGGCGGACCCACGGCACCGCCGGCGGGCGGGCGTTCGGGTACGCGCGCGGGCAGGGCGCGACGATGCTGGGGCTGGCCTTCGTGTGCGTGGTGGAGACGGCCGGCGTGGCCGTGATGCTGCGCGACATGCCCGTGGCGCACGACGTGATGCTGGTGCTGGACGTCTACACCGTGCTGTTCGTCGTCGGCCTGCACGCGGCCTGCGTGGTCCGCCCGCACGTGCTGACCCGGGACGCGCTGCGCGTGCGGTACGGCGCCCACGTGGACCTGCGGATCCCGCTGGACCGGATCGCCGCCGTACGCCGGGAGACCCGGACCACGCACGAGCCCGCCGAGGACGCGCTGGACCTCCCCGTCGGCTCCCAGACCACGGTGACGCTCGAACTCGCCGGGCCCGTGGTCCACACGAGCCTCCTCGGCCGCCGCCGGCGGGTCGGCACGGTACGGCTGTACGCCGACGACCCCGGCGCCCTCGTCCAGGCCCTCACACCACGGTGAACAGGACCTTCGCCGTGCCCGGAGCGGCCCGGGCGAGGCGGACCCGCAGGCGTTCGCCGAGCGGCAGGCGGTCGCCCTCGACCCGGCCGATGACGGCCGGGGTGAGCACCTGGACGGTCCCCACGGTCGGGTCGTGCTCGTCGACGTCCACCACACAGCCGTCGAAGACGTCCCCCACCCGGTCCTTGAGCAGGGCCGCCTCCACGATGTCGACGCACTCCCGCTCGACCGTGCCCGCGCGCCGGGACCCCTCGGCCATCCGCGCGGGCAGCGCGTCCAGCGCGGCGAGCACCCAGTCGGGCGGGTCCTGCCCGGCCGCGGCGGCCAGGCACAGCTCCGAGGCGTAGCGGTCGGCGAGGCGGCGCAGCGGGGCGGTGCAGTGGGCGTAGGGCGCGGCGACGGCCGCGTGCAGGGTGTGCGCGGGCAGCCCGCCGCCCTGGAAGACGGTGTACCCGGCACCGCGCAGCAGGGTGGTGCACTCCTGGAGGAAGGCCGCGTGGTGCGGGTCGTACGGGTCCAGGCGGCGCACGAGGGCCGCGTACGACATGTGGTGCGGCCAGTCGATGTGCAGGGCGATCGCGGTACGGCGCAGCCGGGCCACCGCCCCGTCGGGAGCGGCCGGCAGGGTGCGCAGGATGCCGGCGCCGTGGGCGAGCATCAGATCGGCGGCGGCCATGCCGGTGAGCAGCGAGAGCTGCGCGTTCCAGCCGTCGGCGGGCAGCGGGGCGCGGTAGCGCAGCGCGTAGGCGTGGTCGTACTCGATGATCTCCTGCTCGGGCACGTGCAGGGAGATGCCGCCGCGCTCGGCCTCCAGCCGCTCCCGCGCCCGGCCGACCTCCTTGAGCAGCGCGACCGGCTCCTCGGCCGTCCCGGCGTCGATGTCGCGCTGGACGCCCGCGTAGTCGAGCCGGGCCCGGCTGCGGACCAGGGCCCGCCGCACGTCCACGGCAAGGGCGCGGCCCGCCTCGTCCAGGTCGGTCGTCCACAGCACGGCCGGCCGGGTCTGGCCGGGCAGCAGGCTGGCCGCGCCCTCGCCGAGCACGGCGGGGTGCAGGGGGATCCGCTCGTCGGGGAAGTACAGGGTGGTCACCCGCCGGTGCGCCTCCGCGTCCAGCGGGCCGCCGGGTACGACGAAGGCGGCGACGTCGGCGATGGCGTACCGGACGCGGTAGCCGGTGCCCTGCCGGGAGAGGTGGACGGCCTGGTCCAGGTCCTCGGAGCCCGGGGGGTCCAGGGTGAAGAAGGGGATGTCCGTCGCGTCGCCCAGCGGCAGCGCGGGGTCCCTGGCCGCCTCCTCGGCCGCCTGCCGGACCTCCGCCGGGAAGTCCTCCGGGACGCCCAGCTCGGCACGGAGCGCGGCGAGCGCGGCCCGGAGCGGGGCCTCGGGGGCGCCGGTGGCGCGGATCCTGCGGCGGGGCATACAGCGAGCGTAGGCCGGGGCCGGGCGGGCGGCACGCCGTACCCTGGCGCGGAGGTCTACGTGAGGAGTACGTGTTGCTGGTCCTGCTGCCGCCCTCGGAAGGCAAGGCGAACCCGGGCGAGGGCGCCCCGCTGGAGCTTCGGTCGCTGTCCCTGCCGGGGCTGACCGCCGCCCGGGAGGCCGTGCTCGGCGAGCTGGTGGAGCTGTGCGCCGCCGACGGGGAGAAGGCGCGCGAGGTGCTCGGGCTGAGCGAGGGGCTGCGCGGCGAGGTCGCGAAGAACGCCGGGCTGCGCACGGCCGGCACCCGCCCCGCCGGGGAGATCTACACCGGTGTGCTCTACGACGCCCTGGGCCTGGCCACGCTGGACGCGGCCGCCCGCCGGCGCGCGGCGGACTCGCTGCTGGTGTTCTCCGGGCTGTGGGGCGCCGTGCGGGTGACGGACCGGATCCCCTCCTACCGCTGCTCGATGGGCGTGAAGCTGCCGGGGCTCGGCGCGCTGGCCGGGCACTGGCGGACGCCGATGGCCGAGGTGCTCCCGGAGGCGGCCGGGGAGGGGCTGGTGCTGGACCTGCGGTCCTCGGCGTACGCGGCGGCGTGGCGGCCGAAGGGCGAGGTGGCCGGGCGGACGGCGACGGTACGGGTGCTGCACGCGCCGACCCGGAAGGTCGTCAGCCACTTCAACAAGGCGACCAAGGGCCGCATCGTCCGCAGCCTGCTGACCGCCGGTGCCGTGCCGGAGGATCCCGCCGGGCTGGTGGCGGCGCTGCGCGAGCTGGGGTACGTCGTGGAGGCGGAGGCGCCCGGGAAGGCGGGCAGGGCGTGGGCGCTGGATGTGCTGGTGGACGAGGTCCACTGAGACCGGCCGCCTCCGGGCGGCGTTGCAACATACGCAACGACCATTGCGCGTAGCGCTGCCGCTGGGCACGATGAGGGCATGACCTCGCCGCTGCCCTCGCTTCCGGCTGCCTCCGTCCTGGACCTCGCCCCCGTCCTGCCCGTGGTCGTGCTCGCCGACGCCGCCGACGCCGTACCGCTCGCGCGGGCGCTGGTGGCGGGCGGACTGCCCGCGATCGAGGTGACGCTCAGGACGGAGGCGGCGCTGGAGGCGGTGCGCGCCATCGCCGGCGAGGTCCCGGAGGCGGTGGTCGGCGCGGGCACGGTGGTCACCCCGGAGCAGGTGGAGGCGTGTACGGCGGCCGGGGCGCGGTTCCTGGTCAGTCCGGGGTGGACGGAGGCGCTGCTGGCGGCGATGCGCGGGTCCGGGGTGCCGTTCCTGCCCGGGGTGTCGACCGCCTCGGAGGTGGTCGCGCTGCTGGAACGGGGGGTGCGGGAGATGAAGTTCTTCCCGGCACAGGCGGCGGGCGGCACGGCCTATCTGCGGTCGCTGGCCGGGCCGTTGCCGCAGGCCCGGTTCTGTCCGACGGGCGGGATCGGGCCGGAGACCGCGCCGGAGTACCTGTCCCTGCCCAACGTCGGCTGTGTCGGCGGCAGTTGGATGGTCCCGGCGGAGGCGGTGGCCGCCGGGGACTGGGACCGGATCGAGGAGCTGGCGCGGGCGGCGGCCGGGCTCGGGCCGGCCGGCCGGCTCAGGGGCGCAGGTGGGACGTGTCGTTGAAGAGCCGGACGCTCGCGTTGCCGTCCGCGTAGTACGCCACCGCCGACAGGGAGGCCGCCGAGAGCTCCATCCGGAACAGCGACTCGGGCGGGGCACCGAGGGCGAGGCGGACCAGGGTCTTGATCGGGGTGACGTGCGTGACCAGCAGGACCGTGCGGCCCGCGTACGCGGCGACCAGCTTGTCCCGTGTGGCGGCGATCCGGGTGGCCGTCTCGGCGAAGCTCTCGCCGCCGCCGGTGGGGCGGGCCTCCGGGTCGGCGAGCCAGGCGTTCAGGTCCTCCGGGTGGCGCTCGCGGACCTCGCCGAAGGTCAGGCCCTCCCAGGCACCGAAGTCCGTCTCCCGCAGGCCGTCCTCGACCGCCACCTCCAGCCCCAGGCGGGCGGCGACGATCTCCGCGGTCTCGCGGGTACGGGCGAGGGGGGAGGCCACGACCGCCTGGACCGTGCCGCGCCTGGCGAGTGCCTCGGCGACACGGTGCGCCTGCTCCCGGCCGGCCGCGGACAGGGCGGGGTCGGTGCCGCCGCTGCCGGAGAAGCGCTTCTGGGGGGTGAGGGGGGTCTCGCCGTGCCGGAGCAGGACGAGGGTGGCGGGGGCGCCGAGGTCGGGGGCGGCGCTCCAGCCGGGGGTGCTGGAGAGGTGCCGCTCGCCGGAAGGTGACGCTGCGGCGGCCTCCGTCTCGCGTACCGCTTCCGCTTCGACATCGTCCTCGGCCGCAGCGGCCACCGGCTTCACCTGACCGGCCGACCGGCCCTCCGCCAGCGCCGCGCGGGCCTTCGCCGCGCCCGCCGCGGCGTCCCCCGGCGGACCCGACGGCTCCGGGACGGCGGACGGGGCGTCCAGGGCCGCCCTGGACTCGGACGGGGACCACTGCCGGCCCTTCGCGCCCGCGTCCATCGCCTCGTTGGCCAGGCGGTCGGCGTGCTTGTTCCGCTCCCGCGGGATCCACTCGTAGGTGACCTGGTCCGGCGGGAACACGGCGCGGGCCTCGGTGGCCAGGGGCTTCATCGAGGGGTGCTTGATCTTCCAGCGGCCCGACATCTGCTCGATGACGAGCTTGGAGTCCATGCGGACGTGCACCGCCGCGCCGGCGTCGAGGGCGTGGGCGGCGCGCAGGCCGGCCAGGAGACCGCGGTACTCGGCGACGTTGTTCGTGGCGACGCCGATGTACTCGGCCGCCTCCGCCAGCGTCTCCCCCGTCGCCGCGTCACGGACCACGGCCCCGTAGCCCGCGGGCCCGGGGTTGCCCCGCGACCCGCCGTCGGCCTCGACGATGAACTCGCGCACGCCCAGCGCCCCCAACGCCCCTACAGACCCGACTCGGCCGTGCGCACCAGGATGCGGCGGCAGTTCTCGCAGCGGACCACCGTGTCCGGGGCCGCCGCGCGGATCTCGTTCAGCTCGGTGATGGCCAGCTCCTGCCGGCAGCCCTGGCAGGTGCGGGCGTACAGCTTGGCCGCGCCGATCCCGCCCTGCTGCGCGCGCAGCTTGTCGTAGAGCTTCAGCAGGTCGGCGGGGACGGAGGCCGCCACGACCTCGCGCTCCTTGGTGACCGAGGCGACCTCGGTGTCGATCTGCTCGACCGCCGCGTCCCGCCGGCCGGTCGCGTCGTCGATCTTCGCCTGGACGGAGCCGACCCGCTCGGTCAGCTCGGTCACCCGCTCCTGCGCGGCCTCACGGCGCTCCATGACCTCCAGGACGACGTCCTCCAGGTCGCCCTGCCGCTTGGCGAGGGAGGCGATCTCGTGCTGGAGGTTGGACAGGTCCTTCGGCGAGGTGACCGCGCCGGAGTCCAGGCGCTGCTGGTCGCGGGCGGCGCGCTGGCGCACCTGGTCGACGTCCTGCTCGGCCTTGGTCTGCTCGCGGGCGCAGTCGCTCTCCTCGGTCTGCGCGGCCACGAGCAGGTCGCGCAGCTGCGTGAGGTCCTTCGTCAGCGACTCGATCTCGGCGTGCTCCGGCAGGGACCTCCGCTTGTGCGCGAGCTGCTGGAGGCGGACGTCGAGGTCCTGGACGTCGAGGAGGCGGATCTGGTCGGCGGGCGCGGCGTTCAGTTGGGGGCTCCTGTTTAGCTAGAGGTGGTGGACGCCGCGTGGGCGGTCCAGGGGTCGGTGACCGTCTTGGAGACGTGGACGCGCAGGTCCCAGCCGTGGCGGTCGGAGATCTCGTCGAGCTGGCTCGCGGCCAGCTCGCACCAGGGCCACTCGGTGGCCCAGTGCGCCGCGTCGAGCAGCGCGAGGGGGCTCTGGGCCACCGCCTCGGACGCCGGGTGGTGGCGCAGGTCGGCGGTGAGGAAGGCGTCGACGCCGGCCGCGCGGACGTGCTCGAAGAGGCTGTCGCCGGAGCCGCCGCTGACGGCGACCGTGCGGACGACGGCCTCGGGGTCGCCGGCCACCCGGATGCCCTGCGCGGTGGCGGGCAGCCGCTCGGCGGCCCGGGCGGCCAGCTCGCGGACGGTGAGCGGGTGGTCGAGTTCGCAGACACGGCCCAGGCCCCGGCAGCCGTGCGGGTCGGAGGGATCCGGCACGAGGGGGCGTACGACCCTCAGGCCGAGGGCTCCGGCCAGGGCGTCGGAGACACCCGGGTCGGCGGTGTCGGCGTTGGTGTGGGCGACGTGCAGCGCGATGTCGTTCTTGATCAGCGTGTGCACGACCCGGCCCTTGAAGTGCGTGGCCGCGACCGTGGTCGTACCGCGCAGGTAGAGCGGGTGGTGGGTGACCAGCAGGTCGGCGCCGAGCTTCACCGCCTCGTCGACGATCTCCTGCACGGGGTCGACGGCGAACAGCACCCGGGTGACCTCCTGACCGGGGTCTCCCACCACCGTGCCGACCGCGTCCCAGGACTCGGCCCGCTCAGCGGGCCACAGGTTCTCCAGCGCGGCGATGACTTCAGACAGACGGGGCACGGCCCAAGGCTACCTGGCTGTTCGCCGGGGCTGTACCGCATGCGTCCGGTCTGACCCCGGTCAGCACACACGCCCCGGTTCCTCAGGAGAATCGCTTCTGCGCCACCCGTACGTGTGAAGCCGGAGAGGGCCGGTCCCCCGCCTGTGCGTGCGAAAACTAGCTTCGTCGCCGGAGGTGACGAAGCGATGACGGCCTGTGCGATCGAAGCCCCGTCCGCGGAGGGAGCCGACGGCATGCCGGAGGCGGGGTGTGTGATCACGGCGGACGGCGCGTACGCCGCCCGGCTCGCACGCGAGGGCGACTCCTGGTTCCCGGAGCGCTGGACCCTGGACGGCCCCGAGCCGTACGCCGTGCCGCTGCCCGGCAACCAGCCGGAGGAGCCCGGCACCGAGGTGCAGCCGATGGGCGACGGGCGGGTGCTGATCCACCGGCTGGTGGCCGGGCGGCACGCCTTCTCGCTGCTGTACCCGACCGGTCCCGGCACCGGGGAGCTGCCGCTGGGGGCGGTGGAGTGCCCGGAGCCCGGCACCCGGCTCACCCTGCTGCCGCCGGCGCCGGGGGGTGTACGGGCGTACGCGCTCGCGGCCGGGCCGCGCTCCGGCGTGGTGTGGCTGGTGGCGGGCGGTGCGTTCGGGCCCGAGCGGCTCGCCGAGGTGCCGGGGCGCTGCTCCGGCGGGGTCTGGCTGGACGGTGCCGGGCGGATGCTGGCGCTCGACCGGGAACTGGGCGGGCGCACCAAGACGGTCGTGGTGGACCTGGAGCACGGGGAGGTCTCGCCGCTGCTGCAGATCGCGGACGGCAGCGACGACCGGCTGCTGCTCGCCGACCCGGACAGCGGCCTGCTGCTGATCTCCTCCGACGCGCCCTCCCCCGGGCAGGAACGATTGGGCTGGGGGGTGCTCGGCAGCACCCTGCCGGTGCGGTTCCCGGAGTGCCTTCGGATGCCGGAGTGCGCGGTGACCCCGTTCGCGATCCAGCCCGGCCAGGCGCTGATGCCGGAGAACTGCGCGGTGGGCCTCAGGCTCGACGGCGCGTTCGGCAGCTGGGTGGGGACCTGGCGGCCGGCCGAACGCCGGGTCCGCCATCTCGCGGCGCCCGAGGGCTGGCTCGCGGGGGCCGGGGTGTGGACCCGGGACGGGGTGCTGCGGCTGCCGTACGCCACGCGGACGGCGCCGTGCGGGGTGACGGATGTCGCCGGCGCCGCCGAGACGGCCGACGTGGCGGACATGCCCCGGGTGGCGGAGGGGGCGGCGGCTGCGCACCCGGACCCCGTGGCGGCGGACGAGGAAGCGGCGGTGGCGGCAGCGCGTCCGGCGCTGACGGAATCGAACCTTCCGGCGACGGAAGCGAACCTTCCGGTGACGGAAGCGGATCCTCCGGTGCCGGCGGCGACCCGTCCCGTTCCGTTGCAACAGGCGCCTCTGGCACGTCTTGTAACGAACTAGTGGCGGTTGGCGTGTGCGCCTGGATTCGGACCGTGGTGCGCCGGTTACACTCGCCCGGCTGTACGAAAGATCATGTTGACGGGGTGAATACGTCCGATGAGCGACACCAGCACGACTGAGCAGCTGTCTGCCGACTCTTACGAGACCGCCGGCCACGGCCGGCACCGGGGTCCGGTAGCGGCCCAGGAGAACGAGTCGACTCCGCACGGCCGGCACCGTAAGCCGGTCCAGGAGGCGGCCGAGGCGGCTGCCTGACGGCAGTGAAGAAGAGGGGGCGTTCGCCGGGCGGACGCCCCCTTCGCCGTACCCCTGCTCACCCCCGCCTGAGCGCCAGCACCTCCGCCGCCGCGAACGTCTCGCCCCGCGGCCGGGCGGCGTAGTGCGGGGTGAGCAGTGCGTCGAGTTCGTCGTAGCTGAAGGTCTCCTGCTTGCTGTCGAACTTGGCCGCAACGCGCGGCCGTTCGAGTACGGCCACCATGCCGCCGTGGACGACGAGCAGCTGGCCGCTGATCCCGGCGGCGGCCGGCGAGGCCAGGTAGCCGACGAGCGGGGCGACGTGCGCGGGGGCCAGCGGGTCCAGGCCCTCGCCGGGCTCCCGCAGACCCGCGAAGACGTCCTCGGTCATCCGGGTCCGGGCGCGCGGGCAGATGACGTTGGCCGTGACGCCGTACTTGGCGAGGGCGAGGGCGGTGGAGGTGGTCAGGCCGACGATCCCGCCCTTCGCCGCCGCATAGTTGGGCTGGCCCGCGGAACCGGCCACGAAGGCCTCCGAGGAGGTGTTCACGATCCGCCCGTACACCGCCGCCCCGGCCGCCTTGGACCGCTCCCGCCAGTGCGCGGCGGCGAACCGGGTGGTGTTGAAGTGGCCTTTGAGGTGGACCCGGATCACGGAGTCCCACTCGTCCTCCGTCATGGAGAAGACCATGCGGTCGCGCAGGATGCCGGCGTTGTTGACGAGGATGTCCAGCTTGCCGAACTCCTCGACCGCCAGCCGGACCAGCTCACCGGCCTGCCGGAAGTCGGCGACGTCCCCGGTGTGCGGTACGGCGGTGCCGCCGGCCGTGCGGATCTCCTCGGCGACCTGCTCCGCGGGGCCCGCCGACGCCGCGCCCGAGCCGTCCCGGCCGGGCTGCCCGAAGTCGTTGACGACGACGGCCGCGCCGAGCCGGGCGAGTTCCAGGGCCTCGGCCCGGCCGAGCCCGCGCCCGGCGCCGGTGACGATCGCGGAGAGTCCCTCGAGTGGCAGTGACATCAGCCGGCTTCCCTCAGATCTCGATGCAGGTGCGCAGGGCGGTCCCGGTGCGCATCTGGTCCAGTGCCTCGTCGATCTCCGCGAGCGGCACCCGGTGGGTGATCAGGCCGGCCAGGTCGACCCGGCCGGCCCGCCACAGGGCGATCGTGCGCTCGTAGGAGCGCAGCACGTCGCCGCCGCCGTACAGGGACGGCAGGATGCGCTTCTCGTCGAAGAACAGCTCGAACATGTTGAGCCGCAGGAAGTCGTCCATGGCGCCGGCGCCGACCACGACGAGGGTGCCGCCGCGCCGGGTGTTCTCGTAGGCGGTGCGGGCGGTGGCGGACCTGCCGACGACCTCGAAGACGTAGTCGAAGCCCTCGCCGCCGGTGACCTGCTGCCTGGCGTCGGCCAGCTCCTCCGGTGGAACCGCCCTGGTCGCACCGAACCTCAGGGCGGACTCGCGCCGGGAGGCGACCGGGTCGACGGCGACGATCTCGGCGGCGCCCTTCAGCCGCGCCCCCTGTACGGCGGAGATGCCGACGCCTCCGCACCCGATGACGGCGACCGACGAACCGGCCGCCACGTCGGCGGTGTTGAGGGCGGCGCCGAGTCCGGTGGTCACCCCGCAGCCGATCAGGGCGGCGATGTCGAAGGGCACGTCCTCGGGGACGGGCACGGCGCAGCCGGCGTCGACCACGACCTCCTCGGCGAACGTGCCGGTGCCCGCGAAGCCGAACAGGTCGCCGCCGGGGCGCCGGAAGTTGGGGGTGCCCGCGTTCATGAACCCGGCCAGGCAGAGCTGGGTCTGCCCGCGCCTGCACGCCGGACAGGCGCCGCAGGCCGGCAGCCAGCACAGCACGACCCGGTCACCCGGCTTCAGGTGCCGTACGCCGTCCCCCACCTCCAGGATCTCCCCGGCGCCCTCGTGACCGGGGACGAAGGGGGCCGGCTGGGGCAGCACCCCGTTCATCGCGGACAGGTCGGAGTGGCACAGCCCGGTGGCGCGCACCCGGATCCTGACCTTGCCGGGACCGAAGCCCACCGCCTCGACGTCGTCGAGGACCTCCAGCTTCTCCTGGCCGATCTCGTGCAGTACGGCTGCGCGCATTGCGGCTCCCCTCGCGGTCTCTCACTCGCGGACTGTCACCCGCGGTCTCTCTCGGTCTCCCACTCGCGGTCTCTCGCTCGCGGTCTCACACCCGCCGACCGTCCCCGGCGGTCTCGCGGTCCGGCGGTCTCGCGGTCTCCCGGCCGCTCAGGAGTGCTGGACGACGGTGTCGGCGAGGACGGGCGCGTCGTCCCGTTCGACGGCGCTCACGGCGACCCGCACGGAGCCCTCGGAGGCCCACATCCGGATCCGCAGGGTCTCCCCCGGGTACACGACCCCGGCGAACCGTGCGGTGTACGACCGCACCCGGCCCACATCGCCGCCGAGCAGGGTGTCCACGACCGCCTTGAGCGTGACGCCGTAGGTGCACAGCCCGTGCAGGATGGGGCGTTCGAAGCCGGCGGGCTTGGCGAACTCGGGGTCGGCGTGCAGGGGGTTCCAGTCGCCGGACAGGCGGTAGAGCAGCGCCTGGTCCTCGCGCAGGTGCCGCTCGACGACCCGGTCCGGTTCCCCGGCGGGCGGTTCCGGCCGGGCGGACGGCCCCCGGTCGCCGCCCCAGCCGCCCTCTCCCCGTACGAAGATCTGCGCGTCGTTGGTCCACAACGGGCCGTCGGCGTCTCTCACTTCGGTGCGCATGACGAGGACGGCGGCCTTGCCCTTGTCGTACACGGCGGCGATGCGGCTGGTGGCGGTGGCGGTGCCCTCGACCGGGATGGGGCGGTGCAGGGTGAGCGTCTGGCCGCCGTGCAGGACCTTGGCGAGATCGACGTCGACGCCCGGCATGGACAGTCCGCTGATCACCCCGGGTGAGCCGGCGCCCGCGACGGTGGCGAAGCTCGGCAGGACGTGCAGGCGGGACTCCAGGGTGTAGCGCAGTTCGTCGGGGTCGGTGGCGGGGACGCCCGCGCCGATGCCGAGGTGGTAGAGCAGGACGTCCTTGCGCGTCCAGGAGATCTCTCCCGACCGGGGTCCGGCGGCGAGTGCCTGGGCTGCGTCGATGGGCATGGGGCTCCTGACGGGTCTCAAGACCTCGGTGCGGACGTCCGCACCGTCGGCCGCACCGAGGTCGTCCACGAGCGGATCTAGAACGCGTTCCAGTCCGGCGCCCTCTGTATAGCCGAGCGCTCCGCAGTTGTGAAGGCTCCTGACGCCGCGTCAGCTCGGGACATGTGTACTGCCCGACTCCCCACATGCGTCTCTGCCGGGGCCGGGCCCCGTTCCGTACCGTTCGATCCGTACGCTGTGCTGCCCCGCCGCGACCGGGCGGGGAGAGACGAACGGTTCGAACGGGGGACACCGATATGACGTGGTGGCGGAGACTGCGCTGCCGGCCGGCGGCCTTGCAGTCCCAACGGCCGGCGTGGCGGGCGGAGACGCGGCGTGTCAGGGCGGCCCGGCGGAGCGGCGAGGCCGTGGACCATCCGGGCCCGCCGCCCACCGGCTTCGCCCTGCTGCCCTGGCTGCTGATGGGCATGGGCTCCTTCTCCAACCTGCTCCAGGGCCGGACCCCGGACCCGTGGATCGGCGGCCTGGGCCTGCTGGCCTTCAACTCGCTCTACGTCTACGTCACCTTCCGCGCCTTCGACCGGGCCAAGCGGCAGTCGGTGTCCACCCGGGTGGCGCTGGGCCTGATGGGCCTGCTGACCACGGGCCTGGCCCTCGGCTACGGCGGCAGCTGGCTGATGTTCTTCCCGCTGCTGGGCCTGGCCACCGGCGCCGTCCTGCGCGGGCCGTGGCTGGGCCGCACCGGCATCCTGCTCGCGGTGTACGCCGGTGCCGTCTCCGCCGTCCAGGACGGCTGGGAGGACGCGACCAGCATCGGCTACGGCACCTTCATCTCCGCCATGGTGACCGCCGCGATCCTCAGCCTGTCGGAGGCGGTACGGGAACTGCGGGCCGCCCGCGAGGAGCTGGCCCGGCGCGCGGTGGAGCAGGAGCGGCTGCGGTTCTCCCGGGATCTGCACGATCTGCTCGGGCACACGCTGTCGGTGGTCGTGGTGAAGTCGGAGGCGGCCCGCCGGCTGGCCCCGCGCGACATGGACGCGGCGCTGGCGCAGATCTCGGACATCGAGTCGGTGGGGCGGCAGGCGCTCACCGAGATACGGGAGGCGGTGACCGGCTACCGGGAGGGCAGCCTCGCCACCGAGCTGGCCCGGGCCCGGTCGGCGCTGAACGCGGCGAGCGTGCGGGTGGTGGTCCGCCAGTCCGGGGCGCCGCTCGACCCGCAGACCGAGGCGCTGCTCGGCTGGGTGGTGCGCGAGGCGGTCACCAACGTCGTCCGGCACAGCCGCGCGAGCCGCTGCGAGATCACCGTGACGGGGGCCGCCGAGCGGGTCCGGCTGACGGTCACGGACGACGGCACGGGCACGGTCACGGACGACGGCACGGGCACGGGCACGGGCGCCGGCACCGGCACCGGCACCGGCACGGACGCCGATACGGGCTCCGGCGCCTTCCCCGGCGGAGGGGTGGGCGGTACCGGGCTGAAGGGGCTGGCCGAGCGCCTCGCGGCGGCGGGCGGCTCCCTGACGGCCGGCCCGGCGCCGCGCGGCGGCTTCACCGTCACCGCCGACCTACCGGCCGGCGGTGACGAGCCGGTGCCGTCGGCGGCTACGGCGCCCAGGGCGCTGTGACCGCCCAGCTGACGTCGTCGGTCCAGGAGGCGGCGCTGTCGAAGGCGTTGGATCCGCCGCTGCTCGCTATGTAGAGGTTGTGGTCGTAGTGGCGCAGGTACCTCGTCGGGTAGTTGTACGACGCGAACGAGGTACCCGTGCCGCTCTTGCCGGTCTGCGGGCAGAAGGTGGCGTCGGCCCGGAACTGTGCGGTGCCGTCCATGGGCTGCCGGCGGACCCGGTAGTCGTAGTGGCGCAGGAAGTCACCGGGGTAGTTCCGGGACTCGAAGGAGACACAGGAGCTGTCGGCGAGCCCGCGGCGGACGATCCAGGTGGCGTCGTTCCTGTCCAGGGACGAACTGCTCGACGTCACCGGGGAGATGACGGCCGCGTCGTTCTGGTGGCGGACGTAGTCGCCGGTGCAGCAGGGGGTCGTGGCGCGCAGGGAGATCTCCGAGCCGGGGCCGAGCGTGCCGGTGCTGCCGGTCGGGCCGCCGTAGCCGACGGAGACGATGTCGGCCTGGACGGCGTCGTCGGCGGCGTCGGTCGGGATCCCGGCGGTCATCACGCCCTCGAAGAAGGAGCCGATGGAACCGTTGCTGTTGTCACCGCCGGTGCCGAGGACGATCGCGCCCTCCTGGTGCATCGGCGAGTAACCGCCGGCGGTGGGCTCGCCCCCGGAATAGGTGGTCGTCAGCCCGCCCGACCGGGCGTTCGCGTATTTCAGCGCGAAATGGTTCTGGCCGTTGTTCTTCAGCAGCGCGGTCACGAAAGGAAGCGGTCCGGTCCCGGTGTCGGCGGTGTTCCTGCTGTGGCCGGCGTCGGACTGGAACAGCCCGTTCTCCAGGTCGGCCTGCACCCACGGCCCCTGTCCGTAGCAGGGTGAGAACCAGCACTCGGTGCCGAAGTTGATGGCGTCCATGTGGCCGTTGCCGGTGTCCATGTTGTTGGTCTCGGCGTTGCCGTAGTCGAAGCAGCAGCGGTTGTTGACGTGGGTGCCCGAGGTCACCATGTACATCCCCTCGGCCTGCCCGTTCACGGCCACGCCCGAGGTGGAGTTGTCCCGGTAGCCCATGCCGGCGGAGATCTCCAGGCCGTAGACCTGGTGGCCGCCGGCGGTCACCGGCAGGGCGTCCGCGGGCGCCCCCACATCGGCCGCCCCGGCCCCGCCGGCACCCTCGACCGTGAGGTCGTTGTGGCGCGGGGACTGGTCGTAGATCTCGGTGATGACGCACGTCGTGCCGGAGCAGAAGGAGTCCTGCGCCGCGGCGTTGGCGTACCCGCCGGCGGACAGCAGACCGATGTTCGTCTTCGCCCCGTCCCTGGCTCGCTGCACCTGGTACAGCGGCCCGTTGTACGACGTGTAGAGCGCCCGGACCAGGCTGTGCGCGGCGACACAGGGCGTGCCGGCGGCGGCGTAGAGGTCACAGGGCAGCGAACCCGCGGCGGCGGCCGGGGGCGCGCCGGCGCCGAGGAGCAGTGCGGCCAGGGCGGCGCAGACGGCGAGGAGGGACAGGAGTGCGCGGGGGGTTCTCAACAGCACGGTGGGCACCTCGGGTTCGTCGCGGGGCGAGGCTTGTCGTCGTGGGGTGGGCTTGTTGCCGTGGAGGGAGGCTTGTCGTCGTGGGGCTGGGGTCGGGCAGCACGCGCGTGGCGCGCGTCCGATATCCCGAACGTTGTTCGACCGAAATACCGAACTCATTCATCTGCGCAATGGGACGGGAATTGCGAGAAACGCAGGGGCGATTGTTTGGGCCCCGCCGAGTGCCGTCAACCCCCGCCGCAGCGGACCATGCCGAGTCTTTACAGGCCGGCCATCAGGCCGTCGAGCGGAGCGGGGACGCGGTCGGGGTCGAGCGCCTCGACGAGGACGCGGCCGTAGCGGATCTTCCGCCCCTTCTTCGTGCCGAGGAAGCGCCGCACCTGCTGCTCCGCGCTGCGGCCCTGCTGCGCGGGCTGGCGCAGGAAGGTCTGCAGGGCGCGCAGATCACCCTCCGCCCGGACCAGCTCCCGCACCCGGGGCACGCCCAGCGCCCGGATCAGCTCGTCCTCCAGGTCGGCCGCGCAGACGAAGAACCCGTGCGGTGCCGCACCGGCCCGCTCCCAGCCGCGGGCGTAGTAGCCGCGCTCCCGCTCGTCGCACAGCCCCGTGAGACGCAACCCCAGTCCGGACGGCCCGAGGAGGCCGGCGAAGCGACCGACGTTCATCGCCCCGCCCATCGGAAGCACGCAGACCCCTTCGGCCGCCAGGTCCCGGTCCCGGCTCGCGGCCAGCGCGTCGACCGCCGCCGCGTCGCTCAGCCCTTCGAGCAGCACGACCGCCCGGACGGACAGCCGCCCCGCCAGCTCCCGCGCGGGCCCGCCGGAGCCACCGGCCGCCCACGCGGTGACCGCTTCCCGAAACGCCCCCATGTCAGCCATGGGACCGAGTCTCCGCCCTTTCCGGGCCCCGCGGTAGGCAATGACCGCCGGGAGCCCGGCGCCTGAGGAAGCCCGCTCCCCTGGCCCCGCCGTACGCTGGCCCCCATGAACGAGATGCCCCGGGACCACCGGCCCGCGAAGTGCATCCGGGTGCTGCTCGCCGAGGACCAGGGCATGATGCGCGGCGCGCTCGCCCTGCTGCTCGGCATGGAGGCGGACATCGAGGTCGTGGCCCAGCTGGGCGCGGGCAGCGGCATCGTGGACGCCGTGCTCACGCACCGCCCGGACGTGGCCCTGCTGGACATCGAACTGCCGGGCATGAGCGGCCTCGACGCGGCGGTCGAGCTGCGGGACCAGGCGCCCGACTGCCGGGTGCTGATCCTCACCACCTTCGGCCGCCCGGGCTATCTGCGCCGGGCCATGGAGGCCGGGGCGGCCGGCTTCCTCGTCAAGGACGGGCCGGTGGAGGAGCTGGCGGCGGCGATCCGCCGGGTGCTCGCCGGGGAGACCGTGGTCGATCCGGCGCTGGCCGCCGCCGCGCTCAGCGCCGGACCCAGTCCGCTGACGGCCCGCGAGTGCGAGGTACTGCAGGCGTCGGTGGACGGGGCGACCGTCGCGGACATCGCCGCCAGGCTGCACCTGTCCGAGTCGACCGTCCGCAACTACCTCTCCTCCGCGATCGGCAAGACCGGCACCCGCAACCGGGCCGAGGCGGTGCGGGAGGCCCGGCAGCAGGGCTGGCTGTGAGCGGCACGGCCCCCTCGGCGGGTCACCTCGTCACCTCGGCGTCCTGGTAGGCCGTTCCCTGGGGGGCGATGCACACGAACCAGTTCCCTCCCGGGTAGCCGGCCACCGGGCGGATCAGCGAGGTGCCGCCGTGGCCGGCGGGGCCCTCCAGCGGGGCCACGGTGGAGCTGCCGTCCTTCCAGCGGCAGGTGACCTCCCGGGCGGTCTTCGCCACATGCCCGACCACCAGCCGTTCGGGAGCCGTGGGACGCACCTCCTCGAGGGGGACGGCGGCGGCCATGAGGTCGGTGCCCGAGAGGCGGTCGACCCTCCGGTGCGTGTCGAACATGACCACCAGGGAGCGGCCGTCGCCGTAGGACCGCATCGAGAAGTACGACGTCCTGCCGACGAGGTCGGCGGCCTTGTCCACCGCCGGCCGCAGGCCCGCCCGCCTCATCGCGTCGAACTGCCGGACCGCCTCCCGCGTGTCGCGCGGCGCCCCCCACACCTCAACCCAGACCCGCCACTCCTTGCCGCGCTCGGTCCCCCGCGCCAGCTCCGTCCGCTGCGGGGCGTACACATGTCTCTCCTCCGCGGAGGCCGGGCGGGACGCCACCGACGTCCCCCGGTCGGCGTGTTCTCCGGGCAGCCCGGCGAAGGCCAGCGTGGCCCCCGTCGAACCCGCCAGCACCAGGGCCGTGGCCGCCGCCACCGCCCAGCGCCGCGCCTTGCGGCGCCGGCCGCCGCGGATGACGGCCTGGACGGGGGCTATGCCGATCTCGACCTCGTCCGCCGCGTCCGCGAGCAGGAGGGCGATGTCCGTCTGTGTCATGTCGTGGTTCTCCCGGTCCGCGCTCATCACTTCCGCCCTCCGTGCGTCACCATGTCGGCCAGTCCCGGTATGGCGCGGAGTTTCGCGATCCCCTTGGCCGCGTTGCTCTTCACCGTGCCGACCGAGCAGCCCATCGCCTCCGCCGCCTGTGTCTCCGTCAGGTCCTCCCAGTAGCGCAGCACGACCGCCTCCCGCTGCCGGGCGGGCAGTTGCGCGAGCGCCTGGAGCAGGGCGCTGCGGTCGTCGGCCTGGGCGATCCGGTCGCCGGTGTCGGCCACCTCGCGCACCAGGCCGGAGTCGTCCTTCGGCGCCAGGAACTCCCTGAGCCTGCGGCGGTGTCTGCGCGCGTGCGCGTTGATCATCACGCGCCGTACGTACGCCTCCGGGTCGTCCGCGCCGCCGACGCGGCGCCAGGCCACGTAGACCTGTTCGAGCGTCGACTGGACCAGGTCCTCGGCGGCGTGCTGCTCCCCCGTGAGGAGAAATGCCGTACGCATCAACCGCGGCCAGCGGCCGACCACGAAGCTCTGGAACTCCTCGTTCCGAGTCTGCTTCCCGTCCCCCATGGGCACCTCCTAGATGTCTAAAGGAGTCCATGGACCGCCCGGACCGTTGCCCCGGTCGGCACGGAGATTTCTCCCCTCGCGCGGTGACGCCGCGTCAGTAACCCATGAAACGGTCAAGGATTCGTTAGAGGCCCGAAGCAACGGAATAGTTGCCTGTGCATACGAGGTTTACCCGGCACTTATGACACGCGGAAGGCCTCACCCCATGCCAGACACGACGACCGACCAGCCCACCCGGAGAGCGGGCGGCGCCGTGGTCCCCGTGCTCGCGTTCGCGGGCATCGTGGTCGCGGTGATGCAGACGCTGCTCGTGCCGGTCATCAAGGACCTGCCGCAGCTCCTGGACACCGCCCCCAGCAACGCCACCTGGGTCCTCACCTCGACCCTGCTGTCCGGCGCCGTCGCCACCCCGATCATGGGCCGGCTCGGCGACCTGTACGGCAAGCGCCGCATGCTGGTCCTCAGCCTCGCCGTGATGGTGGTCGGCGCCCTGGTCAGCGCGGTCACCAGCCAGCTGCTCCTCATGATCGCCGGCCGTACCCTGCAGGGCTTCGCCATGGGCGCGATCCCGCTCGGCATCGGCCTGATGCGCGACATGCTGCCCCGCGAGAAGCTCGGCTCGGCCATGGCCCTGATGAGTTCCTCGATCGGCGTCGGCGGCGGCCTCGCCCTGCCCGCCGCCGCCCTGGTCGCGCAGCACGCCGACTGGCACGCCCTGTTCTACGGCGCCGCCGGCCTCGGCGCGCTCGCCATCGTCCTCACCCTCGTGGCCGTACCGGAGTCCCCGATGCGCGCCGAGGGCTCCTTCGACCTGCTCGGCGCGCTGGGCCTGTCCACCGGCCTGGTGCTGCTCCTGCTGCCGATCACCAAGGGCAGCGACTGGGGCTGGTCGTCGGGCACGACGCTCGGCCTGTTCGCCGGGTCCCTCGCCGTCCTGCTGCTGTGGGGCGTGTACGAGCTGCGCGTCCCGGCGCCCCTGGTCGACCTGCGCACCACCGCCCGCCGCGAGGTGCTGCTCACCAACCTGGCCTCGATCATGGTCGGCGTCAGCTTCTACGTCGTCTCCCTCGTCCTGCCCCAGCTGCTCCAGCTGCCCACCGCCACCGGCTACGGCCTCGGCCAGTCCATGGTCGTCGCCGGCCTGTGCGTGGCCCCGCTGGGCCTGACGATGATGTTCACCGCCCCGGTCTACGCCCGCCTGTCCGCCCGCTACGGCCCCAAGGTCACCCTGATCACCGGCCTGCTGGTCATCGCGATCGGCTACGGCGGCGGTCTCGGCCTGATGGACGCGGCCTGGCAGACGGTCGTCACCTCCGTGGTCCTCGGCGCCGGCATCGGCCTCGCCTACTCCTCGCTGCCCGCGCTGATCGTCGGCGCGGTCCCGGCCTCGGAGACCGGCGCGGCCAACGGTCTGAACACCCTGATGCGGTCCATCGGTACGTCGGTGTCCAGCGCCGTCATCGGCATGGTGCTGGCCAACACCGCGGACGACGTGGGCGGCGTCGAGATCCCGACCATGCACGGATTCCGGGTCTCCTTCCTCATCGCCACCGCGGCGGTCGCCGTGGGCCTGCTCCTGGCGATCTTCCTGCCGAAGGCCGCGCGGCCGGGTCCGCAGCACACGCAGCTGCGGGCGAGCAGCGAGGAGGAGGCCAACCTGGAGCGGGCCGAGGAGGTGCTGCGGGGGTTCCGGGGACGGGTCCTCGACGCCGGCGGCGCGCCCGTCGCCCGGGCCAAGGTCACCCTGATCGACCGGCGGGGGCGGCAGGCCGGTGCGACGGTCTCCGACGAGGACGGCAGCTACGCGCTGGCCGTGCCGGCGCAGGGGGCGTACGTGCTGGCCGCCCGGGCCGCCGGGCACGGGCCGCTGGCCTCCTCGGCCAGCCATTCCGGTGAGGAGCGGGCCGTCGATCTGGATCTCTCGCTGCCCGGGGAGTCCGTGAACGCCTGACGGGTGCCTGGTCCCGCCGTCCGGCGGCCGCGGCACCGTCCCGGTCCATCGGGCCCGCGCGGAGCCCCGCGCCGGACCCGGCCCCACGCCCCTTCCGGGCACCGTACGCACCCCCGGTCACCCCTGTGACCGGGGGTGCGGCAGCATGGGCGCTCCGACTGCCCTACGACCGAAAGGCGCCCCATGCCCGCCGCTCCCCAGCCCGAGATCCTGGCCGCGTTCGAGGCGGCGAAGGGGTTCATGCCCGTCGACGAGGGGCTGGCGCTCTACGACGCGGCCGTCACCGCCGGGCGGCTCGGGCTGCCGTTGCTGGAGGTCGGGACCTACTGCGGGCGCTCCACGATCCTGCTGGCCGACGCGGCGCGCACGGCCGGGGTCACCGCGCTGACCGTCGACCACCACCGGGGCAGCGAGGAGCAGCAGCCCGGCTGGGACTACCACGACCCGGAGACGGTCGACCCCGAGATCGGCCTGATGGACACGCTGCCCGCCTTCCGGCGCACGCTGTACAGGGCGGGCCTGGAGGAGCACGTCGTCGCCGTCGTCGGCCGCTCCCCGCAGATAGCGGCGGTGTGGAACTCCCCGCTCGGGTTCGTGTTCGTCGACGGCGGCCACACCGACGAGCACGCCGGCGCCGACTACGAGGGCTGGGCGCCGCACGTGGCCGAGGGCGGGCTGCTCGTCATCCACGACGTCTTCCCCCATCCGGAGGACGAGTTCACGGGTCAGGCGCCGTACCGGGTGTACCTGCGGGCCCTTGGTTCCGGGGCGTTCACGGAGGTCTCGGCGACCGGCTCGCTGCGTGTCCTGCGGCGAACGGGAGCGGGGATCTGAGGCCCCGGTTAGAGTCGCAGACGTGTCGTACACAGGACCGGAATTCGATCCCCCGCAGCAGCGCCGGCCCCGCCGGGGCCCGCTGACCGTGGCGCTCGCCGCGCTGGTGCCCGGTGCTCTGCTCGGCTGGCTGGTGTACGAGGAGGTGGGCGGCGGTTCGGGCGCCGAGGTCCGTACGGCCTCCCCCGCGCCGGCCTCCAGCGCCTCCCCGTTGTCCTCCGCGCCCGGCAGCGCCTCCACCGCCGCATCCCCGGACGCCTCCCCGCACACCTCTGCCGGTGACGACGGCAAGGTGTCCGGTACCCCCTCGGACCGGCCGGGCGGCACCGGCCCGCTGAAGGGCAAGGTCGTGGTGATCGACCCGGGACACAACCCGGGCAACTTCCGCCACACGGCCGAGATCAACCGCCAGGTGGACATCGGAACGAACCACAAGGAGTGCGACACCACCGGGACGTCCACCAACGACGGTTACACCGAGGCGCGGTTCAGCATGGACGTCGCCCACCGGCTGCGCACGCTCCTGGAGCGGCAGGGCGCGACGGTGAAGCTGACCCGCGACGGGGACAGCCCGGCCTGGGGGCCGTGCGTGGACGAGCGGGCCCGGATCGGCAACACCGCGCGCGCGGACGCGGCCGTCTCGATCCACGCCGACGGCTCCGCCCCCGGCAACCGCGGCTTCCACGTCATCCTGCCGGGGTCCGTGCACGCGGGTGCCGCCGACACCCGTCCCATCGTCGGCCCCTCCCACGACCTCGGGGTGCGCATCGCGGGCACGTTCCTCCGCGAGACCGGCGAACCGCCCTCCAACTACCTGGGCGAAGGTACCGGTCTCGTCACGCGTACGGACCTGGGCGGTCTCAATCTGTCAACGGTTCCCAAGGTGTTCATCGAGTGCGGCAACATGCGCGATAGCAAGGACGCGGCGCTGCTGACCAGCGGAGCCTGGCGGCAGAAGGCCGCGCAGGGGATCTCTGAGGGAATCGTGAGTTTCCTGCGTCGGTCCTGACCGGCGGGCGGAACCGGCCGGACAGCCGGATCTTGCGGACGGTAGTGTCTACCGACGACGAGACGACCTACGAAGGACCTGAAGTGAATATCCGCTCCCTCACTAGAGGCGACGGCGTGGTGATCGGAGCAGCGGTGGTGCTGTTCATCGCGTCGTTCCTCGACACGTTCGACAGCGACGGCAGCGACATCCCCAACGCCTGGGACAACTTGGGCCTGGTGATGAGCATGTACGTCGGCGGCATCGTCGGCGCGGTCCTGATCGTCCTCGCTCGTGCCCTGGCGCAGCCCCGCAAGGTCGTCGGCCTCGACCTCGGCCAGGTGGGAGTCGCCTTCACGGTCTTCGCCGCCTGGACGTCGTTCTGGACGATCGTCGACCCGCTCGGCGCCCTCGACGAGAACGAGCTGTTCAAGGTCGACGCCGGCGCCGGCCTGATCCTCGGCCTGATCGCCGCGCTGCTGCTGGCCGCGGGCGCCGTCGCCACCCCGCTCGTCCCCGCCCTCCAGGCCCCCCTGGTCCCGGCCGCCAAGCCGGTCGCCCCGCAGCCCTACGGCGCCCAGCCGCCCGGTGGTTACGGCTACCCGGGTGCCCAGCCGCAGCAGCCGTACGGTGCGCAGCCGCAGCCGGGCCAGCCGTTCGGCCAGCAGCCGCCGGCCGCCCAGACCCCCGCTCCGGGCGTCCCGGCCGCGCAGGCTCCGGCCGCGGACTTCTCGCCGTACTGGTTCGCCGTGCCGGTGACCCGCCCGCTGTTCGCGGAGGACGGCTCGCCGACGCCGATCGCCGAACTGGCGCCGGGTACCTGGTACCTGGCGGTCGAGCAGCGCGGTACCGCGCTGGTCGCGCAGACCCAGGACGGCCGTCGTGGCGTGCTCCAGGACACCTCCGGCATCCAGCGCGGCTGAGCCGGACGCCGGGCACAAGCGGCCCCTCGCCCTTCCGGGCGGGGGGCCGTTGTCGTACAGTCGCCCGCACCGCTGGTATCTGACGGTACGTCAGGAGGCAGGCGTATGCGGCTCGGTCTCGCACTCGGGTACTGGGGGCGCGGTCCCGACGCCCGTCATGTGCCGCTCGCCCGGGAGGCGGAGCGGCTCGGGTACGACTCGGTGTGGACGGCGGAGTCCTGGGGCTCGGACGCCTTCACGCCGCTGACCTGGATCGCCGCACAGACCTCAACGATCCGGCTGGGTACGGCGGTTGCCCAGATGGCCGCCCGCTCACCGGCCGCCACCGCGATGCACGCGCTCACCCTGGACCACCTCTCCGGCGGGCGGGTGCTGCTCGGACTGGGGCTCTCCGGGCCGCAGGTGGTGGAGGGCTGGTACGGCCGCCCGTTCCCGGGGTCGCCGCTGACCGCGACCCGGGAGTACGTGGACACCGTACGGCAGGTGCTGCGGCGGGAGGCGCCGGTGGAGGTGGAGGGGCGGTTCCATCCCCTCCCCTACCGGGGGCCGGACGGCACCGGGCTCGGCAAGCCGCTCAAGCCGATCACCCACCCCCTGCGCGGCGACCTCCCCGTCCTGCTGGGCGCCGAGGGCCTCCGGATGGTCGCCCAGACGGCCCGGATCGCCGACGGCTGGCTGCCGCTGTACTGGGCGCCGAGCCGGCCGGAGGTGTACGGGGACGCGGTGCGGACGTTGCCGGAAGGGTTCATGGTGGCGCCGATGGCACGGGTGACGGTGTGCGACGACGTGGCGGAGGGGCTGCTGCCCGTGAAGGCCATGCTCGGCTTCTACATCGGCGGCATGGGGCACGCGGCCCGCAACTTCCACGCCGACCTGATGGCCCGCATGGGGTACGAGGCCGAGGCGCGGCGGATCCAGGAGCTGTTCCTCGCCGGGCGGCGGGAGGAGGCCGTGCTGGCCGTGCCGGACGCCTTCGCCGACGAGGTCTCCCTGGTCGGGCCCCGTGAACGCATCGCCGAACGGCTGGAGTTGTGGCGCGCGGGCCCGGTGACGGACCTGCTGGCCCTGTCACCGGACCCGCACAGCCTGCGGGTGCTGGCCGAGCTGAACTCCTAGCCCTTGGTCAGCTGGGAGGTGGAGGGCACCTGGTCCTTGACCGGGGCGCCGGCGCTCTGCCCCGCGTCCTTGACGTCGCCGATGACGTCGTTGAAGGAACTCGCCGCGCCCTCGTCGCCCTTGCGGAGCCTGGACGGGAGGTTCTTCAGGGCGTCGATGCCGGAGCTGAGCGGGGCGAGGGCCTTGGAGAGGAGCGGGTCGCCCTGGGCGTTGCGCTGGGCCGCCTTGAGCCGGTTGTAGGCGAAGGCTCCGGCGAGGCCGGCCTTGACCAGGGCCAGCTTGCGGCCCTTGGCGCCCTTCTTGAAGGTGCCGGCCTTCCAGGGCTTCACGATCCACTGGTAGACCGCGCCGGCGGCGAGGCCCGCGTTCGCCACGAAGCGTGTCTTGGCGAACTTCTGGCGTTCCGCGGACGTGGTCGGGCTGGGCGTGCCGACGGTCGGACTGGGGGTGTCGGCGGCGGGCTGGGCCTCAACCGCCGCGGTGTCCTTCGTCCTGCTCGCACTGTTCTCGTTGCCGCAGGCGGTGGCACCGGCCACCAGCGCACAGCACAGGGTGAGCGCCACGAAGAGGCGCCGTATCGGTACGGGCACGAGGTCCTCCGGACATGTCCTCCCCGAGCGGTCTGCTTCCTCCGGCAGCCTCACCCGAGCCGACCGGATCCGCCACTCGGGGGACACCGTCCGGGTCCCGTACGGGTCGTGTCCCCGGTCCCCCACGGGGCGTCTCTCGGGGGTGCCGTACGGGGCGTCTCTCGGGGTGCCGTACGGGGCGTCTCCGGGGGGTGTCAGGGCCGTATCGGGGGTTTCACCGCACCCCGCCCGGCAATCCGGAAGGTATGTCCCCTCGATATCGCAACGGTGCGAATCAGGCCGGTACGGTGATCGCGGTCGTCGCCGACGTCATGGCGCTGATCCTCGGCCTGTGGATCCTGATGTACCTGCTGGACGCCAACCGGGCCAACAGCCTGGTGCAGTTCGTCCACGACGCGGCCTCCTGGCTGGCCGGCTGGTCCCACGACCTCTTCACGTTCGACGAGGCCTGGGCCCGGGTCGTCGCCGGATACGGCCTCGCCGCCGTCGTCTACCTCTTCGTCGGCCACGCCATAGCCAACCGGATGCACCGGCACTGAGCGGCGCGGATCAGTCGCAGCAGTCCGGGTCCAGGCCCGTCGGCAGGTGTTCGCCGCCGAAGACCGCGCACGTGGCCTCGTGGCCGCCCAGCGCGGCCACGGCCAGGAGGAGGGAACCCGCCGTCCAGGTGGTCAGCTCGCGGGGCCAGACGGCGTCGTCGTCGAAGACGTAGCCCGTCCAGTACAGGCCGCTGTCCGGGTCCCGCAGGTGCTGGATGGACTGGAGGATCTCCAGGGCCCGGTCGGACTCGCCCACCGCCCACAGGGCGAGCGCGAGTTCGCTGGACTCGCCGCCGGTCACCCACGGGTTGGGCACCACGCAGCGCACGCCCAGGCCGGGGACGACGAAGCGGTCCCAGGACTCCTCGATGCGGGCCTTGGCCTCCACGCCCGTCAGCGCTCCGCCGAGGACCGGGTAGTACCAGTCCATCGAGTAGCGGTCCTTGTCCAGGAAGCGCTCGGGGTGACGGCGGATCGCGTGGCGCAGCGCCCCGGCCGCCAACTCCCAGTCGGGTTGCGGCTCCTCCCGCTGGTCGGCGATGGCGAGCGCGCAGCGCAGGGCGTGGTGGACGGAGGAGCTGCCGGTGAGCAGGGCGTCCGCCGTCGGCGTGCCGTCGTCCTCGCGGCGCCAGCCGATCTGCCCGCCGGGCTGCTGGAGCCGCAGCACCCACTCGACGGCCGCGTAGACGGTCGGCCACATCCGGTCCAGGAACGTGTCGTCGCCCGTGGACAGGTAGTGGTGCCAGACGCCTACGGCTATGTAGGCGACGAAGTTGGACTCGCGGGACCGGTCGGTGACGTCGTCGTGGGCGCCGTCGGCGTAGGCGGCGTACCAGGAGCCGTCCTCGTTCTGGTGCCGGGCGAGCCAGCCGTAGGCCCGCTCGGCGGCCTCGTGCTCACCGGCCGCGTCCAGGGCCATGGCGGCCTCGGTGTGGTCCCACGGGTCGAGGTGGTGCCCGCGGAACCACGGGATCGCCCCGTCCTCCCGCTGCACGGCGAGGATGCCGGCGACGGTCGCGGCGGCCTGCTCGGCGGTGAGGACCCCGGGCAGGACCAGGTGTTCTGTCCGGGGAGTGGTCACCGGCCGCCCGCCTCGGAGGTCTCGGCACCGGTCTCGGCGAGGCGCGGCAGGTGCGGCTTGGTCGCGTAGACCACGAAGCTCTTGCCGATCAGCGGGTTCAGCGCCTGCTCGGCCACCCGGGTGGCGAGCGGCTTCTTCATGATGTCCCAGACCAGCAGCTTGTGGTACGCCCGCACCGGCAGCGCCTTGTCGTTGTCGACGCCGAACGCGCACTTCAGCCACCAGTACGGCGAGTGCAGGGCGTGCGCGTGGTGGGTGCCGTACGGCTTCAGGCCCGCCTCGCGGACCTTCGCGACCAGCTCGTCCGCCTTGTAGATGCGGATGTGGCCGCCCTCGACCTCGTGGTAGGCGTCGGACAGCGCCCAGCAGATCTTCTCCGGGCCGTAGCGCGGCACGGTGATCGCGATGCGCCCGCCGGGCCTGAGGACGCGCACCATCTCCGCGAGCACACCCTTGTCGTCGGGGATGTGCTCCATCACCTCGGAGATGATGACGACGTCGAAGGACTCGTCGGGGAAGGGCAGGGCGAGGGCGTCGCCCTCCATCGCCGTGGCGGTGGCGCCCTCCGGTGCCTCGCCGGCCTCTTTCATCGCCGCGAACCACTTGGCGACCTCGCGGATCTCCTCGCCGTTCTGGTCCAGGGCCACGACCTGGGCGCCGCGCCGGTAGCACTCGAAGGCGTGCCGGCCGGCTCCGCAGCCGAGGTCCAGGACGCGGTCGCCCGGTGCGAGCGGGAACCGGGAGAAGTCGACGGTCAGCACGTGGCCCTGCTTTCGGAGGAGACGCCTGCAACACTTGCCGCAGCCGCGGAGCGGCCGGGGGTCGGGGCCGCGGAGCGGCTGTCGCCCGCCGCGGAGCGGGCGTCGCGGCGGGGGCCCGCGGAGCGGGCGACGGCCTCGCGGTAGTGGGCCACGGTGCCCTCGGCGGCGCGGGCCCAGGTGAACTTCTCCAGCACCCGCTCCCGGCCCGCCGCCCCGAGCCGCGCCCGCAGCTCACGGTCCCCCAGCAGCCGGCCGAGCCCGGCGGCCAGCGCTCCCGCGTCGCCGGGCGGTACGGCCAGGCAGGTCTCGCCGTCACGGCCCGCGACCTCCGGGATGGCGCCGCCGGTGGTGGCGACCAGCGGGGTGCCGGTGGCCATGGCCTCGGCGGCGGGCAGCGAGAAGCCCTCGTACAGGGAGGGCACGCAGGCCACCTGGGCGGAGCGGATCAGGTCGACCAGTTCGGCGTCGGAGATGCCCTTGACGAACTCGACGGCGCCTTCGAGGCCGTACCGCTCGATCGCCTGCGCGACCGGGCCCTCCTGCGGGCGCTTGCCGACGACGACGAGGTGCGCGGCCGGGTGCTCGGTGCGCACCTTCGCGAGCGCCTCCACGAGGAACACCAGCCCCTTCAGCGGCACGTCGGCGCTGGAGGTGGTGACGATCCGGCCCGGCACCTCCGGCACGGCCGGATTCGGCGCGAACAGGTCGGTGTCGGCGCCGATGTGGACGACGTGGACGCGGTCGCCGCGGACGCCGAGGTGGTCCACGATCTCCTGGCGGGAGCTGCCGGAGACGGTGAGGACCGAGGGCAGTCGGCGGGCGACGCGCTTCTGCATGCGGGTGAAGGCGTACCAGCGGCGCACCGAGTAGCGGCGCTGCCAGGTGTCGGCGGCGTCCAGCTCCAGCTGCCGGTCCACGGTGATCGGGTGGTGGATCGTGGTGACCAGGGGCGCACCGATGTCGCCCAGCAGGCCGTAGCCGAGGGTCTGGTTGTCGTGGACGACGTCGAACTCGCCGCGCCGGGCGCGCAGGTGGTGGCGGGCGCGCAGCGAGAACGTCAGCGGCTCGGGGAAGCCGCCGGTCCACATGGTGGCCACTTCCAGGGCGTCGATCCAGTCCCGGTACTCCTCCCGCTTCGGGGTGCGGAAGGGGTCGGGCTGGCGGTAGAGGTCGAGGCTGGGCAGCTCGGTGAGGGTGAGGCGCGGGTAGCCCTCGTCGAGGACGGGGTACGGCTGCGAGCCGATCACCTCGACGCGGTGGCCGAGGCGGGCCAGCTCGCGCGAGAGGTGCCGCACATAGACACCCTGGCCCCCGCAGAACGGGTTCCCTTTATAGGTGAGGAGCGCGATGTCGAGCGGTCGCATCCCGTCGGCAGCGGGTTCCTGGCCGGCACCCGCTTCCCGGGCCTCAGCGGTCACTCCGTGCCCCCTTCTGCCTGCACTGTCCCGCGAGACTACGACGGGACGCTAATCTAGAACAAGTTTCAGACTTGATCGTTCAAGAGCCTCTGAATCTACCGGCAGGTAGGGGCGCTGTGAGCAGTGGATCAGGTGATTCGCGCCACGGCGCACGGCCCTGCCGGGCCGTCCGATCACGAGCCCTACAGACCCCCTCACCGACTGTCACGGAACGGGACCCATGCCTGCGGAAGCCAGCACCTCGCGTCCGGCCTCTCCCTCTCTCACCGAGCGGCAGGAGGCCCGTCGGCGCAGGATCCTGCACGCCAGCGCCCAGCTGGCCAGCCGGGGCGGGTTCGACGCGGTGCAGATGCGCGAGGTCGCCGAGTCCTCCCAGGTGGCGCTGGGCACGCTGTACCGCTACTTCCCGTCCAAGGTGCATCTGCTGGTCGCCACGATGCAGGACCAGCTGGAGCACATGCACGGCACCCTGCGCAAGAAGCCGCCCACGGGCGACACGGCGGCCGAGCGCGTCGCCGAGACCCTGATGCGCGCGTTCCGGGCCCTGCAGCGCGAGCCGCACCTGGCCGACGCGATGGTCCGCGCGCTCACCTTCGCCGACCGCAGCGTCTCCCCGGAGGTCGACCAGGTCTCCCGCCAGACCACCGCGATCATCCTGGACGCGATGGGCCTGGCGGACCCCACCGCCGAGCAGCTCTCCGCGGTCCGGGTCATCGAGCACACCTGGCACTCGGCGCTGGTCACCTGGCTGTCGGGGCGCGCCTCGATCGCCCAGGTGAAGATAGACATCGAGACGGTGTGCCGCCTGATCGACCTCACGACCCCCGGCCCCCGCCGCTGATCCCCCGCCGCCGATCCCCGCCGCCGGTGCCGCGGCGCCCGGACACAGCGCGAAGAGGGCAGAAGAAGACCTACGAGACGGGTTCCCTTCGCCGGCATGGTCCGGATCAGGTGATGGGGGTCGCCGTCCGGCCTGACTGCTGCCTTCCGGCCTCTCAGCCCTACCGTCGCTGTCGGCCCGGGCGGATGCCTGTGCGTCTCGCCCAAGTCGGCTACTCCGGTGGGACTCCCTCACTCGCCTCGTAGGCTGATACCAGCATAGAACGGATGACGCCTGACGGAACCGTTCAATTCACACCATTTGCCAACAACACGAACGGCTCACCTCCGGCCGACGCCTCCGACCGACGCCCGCGCCTGCGCCTGCGCCTGCGACCAGCGGCAGCCGGCGCTCCCCGCGCTCAGGCGCCGACCGCCTTGCGGGTGCCGTACTTCGTGCCGACGTAGACGACCTTCTTGAACAGCAGGGCGGTGCGTCCCTTGATGTGGCGGTCGCGGAGCGTGTCGTCGCTCTGGGTGAACTGGGCCACCGCGTCCTTGCCGCCGAGGCTGACGCACCGGGCCACATAGCGCACCGCGTACGGCTCCGGCGCGCGGCCCTCGGCGAGCCGGGCCATGGCCTCGACTGCGGCACCGGCCTGCGGGGCGGCGGTCTGGCAGCCGAACCGGGTGCCGGGTACGCCCGCGCAGTCGCCGATGGCGAAGACCCTCGGGTCGCTGACGCTGCGCAGGAACTCGTCCACGACGACCCGGCCGCCCGCGTCGACCTGGAGGCCGCTGCGCTCCGCGAGCGGGGGCACGCCCGCGACGATCGCCCACAGGGTCAGGTCGGACCCGATCTCCCGCCCCGACCGCAGCCGCAGCAGACCGCCGAACCCCCCGTCCTCCGCGACGACTTCCTCCACCCCGTCGTCCACGACGTCCACCCCGAGCCGGTGCAGCGCGGCGAGGGCCCGCTGCCGCGCCCGGCCGGACAGGCAGTCGGCGACCGCCGCCCCGACGAGCCGCACCCGCAGACCGGGCCTGGCCTCGGCCACCTCGGTCGCCGTCTCGATGCCGGTGGCCCCGCCCCCGACCACGGTGACGGTGCTCCCCGCCGGAAGCGCGGCGAGCGCGGCCCGCGCCTGCTCCGCACCCTCCCAGGTGCCCACCGGAACGGTGCCCGGCAGCGGCCGCACCGTGCTGCCCACGGCGAGGAAGAGGTAGTCGAACCCGATGCTCTCCCCGTCGGCGAGGGTGACGACACCGTCGCCGATCTTCTCCACGGTCCCGGTCCGCGACGCGATGCCGGCCCCCAGCATCGAGGTGAGCGGCGTGGCCGCCACAGCGGTCCCGGCGACCTGCTGGTGCAACCGGATCCGCTCCACGAACTCGGGCCGCTCGTTGACCACGGTGACCTCGGCACCCTTCACCCGCTTGGCCACCCGGTTCGCCGCGAACGTCCCCGCGTAACCGGCACCCACCACCACGACCTTCATCTCGGCCTCCTGTCGAAGCAACGTTTCGCATCCGGGACGAGACAGGCACCGCGGGCCGTGACACGAGGCGTATGTGACCCCCGTCACACAGTGAAAGCAGGCGTGAGGAACGCCGTCCACCCCTACTCCTCCGGCGGAAACACCGCCTCCCCGCTCCCCGGCAGAGTGATCACGATCGCCTCCACCGGGCAGCTCTCGGCCGCTTCCAGGATCTGTTCGCTCGCGTCGGTGTCCGGCTCGACGGGGTGGGACTGGCGGGCGGTGTCGAGGCGGAAGCCGGCCGGGGCGTGGTGCAGGCACTGGGCGGAGCCGATGCACACCGACCGGTCGACCTCGACGTGCCAGCGGTCGCCCATGGGTCACGCCCCCGCCGGAAGGTGGATCATCTTGTGCTCCAGGTACTCCCCGTACCCCTCCGGGCCGAACTCCCGGCCCAGGCCGGAGTTCTTGTAGCCGCCGAACGGGCCGAGCATGTCCAGGCTGAAGGTGTTGACGGAGTAGGTGCCGGTGCGGACCTGCCGGGCGATGTCGATGCCGTGCCGGGTGTCGGCCGTCCACACGCTGCCGGACAGGCCGTAGTCGGAGTCGTTGGCGATCTTCACGGCCTCGGACTCGTCGCCGTACGGGATGAGGCAGACGACCGGGCCGAAGATCTCCTCGCGGGCGATGCGCATCGTGTTGTCGACGTCGCCGAAGAGAGTGGGTTCGACGTACCAGCCGCGGTCCAGCCCGGCCGGACGGCCGCCACCGGTGAGGATCTTGGCGCCCTCCTCCTGGCCGATGCGGATGTAGTCCAGGTTGCGCTGCTGCTGGCGGCGGGCGACCAGCGGACCGACCTGGGTCGCGGGGTCGAGCGGGTCGCCGACCCTGAGGGCGCCGGCCGCAGCCGTGAAGGCGTCCGCGAACTCGTCGTAGCGGGCGCGCGGCAGCAGGATGCGGGTCTGGGCGACGCAGGCCTGCCCGTTGTTCATCCAGGCCGCCGGCACGATGCCCGCCACGGCCGCCTGGACGTCCGCGTCCGGCAGCACCAGCGCCGCCGACTTGCCGCCGAGTTCCAGGGTGACCCGGGTGAGGTTGCGGGCGGCGACCTCCATCACGCGCTTGCCGGCCGCGACCGAGCCGGTGAAGGAGACCTTGTCGACGCCGGGGTGGCCGACCAGGTACTCACTGACCTCGCGGTCGGCGGGGAGGACGGACAGCACGCCCTCGGGGAGGCCGGCCTCGCGGGCGATCCCGGCGAGGAGGTAGGCGTCCAGCGGGGACTCGGGGGACGGCTTGAGGACGACCGTGCAGCCGGTCAGCAGCGCGGGCGCCAGTTTCGCGGCGGCGACGAACTGCGGGACGTTCCAGGGGACGACCGCGGCGACCACGCCCACCGGTTCGCGCCGGACCAGGATCGGGCCCAGCACACCGTCCCTGCGCTCCTCGTAGGTGAAGTCGCGGGCGACCCGGATCGCCGCGTCCCACACCATCATCGCGCCGAGCGCCTGGGCGAGGACGCTCCAGGAGTACGGCGAGCCGTTCTCGGACGAGATCACCCGGGCGATCTCCTCGTGCCGGGCGGCGATGCCGTCCTTGATGCGGGTGACGACCTCGATCCGCTCTTCCGGCGTGGCGCGCGGCCAGGGCCCTTCGTCGAAGGCACGGCGCGCGACGGCCACGGCCCGGTCGACGTCCGCCCGGGACGCGTGCGGCACCCGGCCGATGACCTCCTCGGTGTGCGGCGAGACCACCTCGATGACGTCCCGGCCCAGCGGGTCGGTCAACTCGCCGCCGATGAACAGCTGTCCGTGTTCCACGAGCTCGGTCATGACCGACTGCCTCCCACCGCACCGCACCGCACCCGCCGCTTCCGGCGGCCCGGCACTGGTTTCTGACGCTGTTTCAGAACTGATACCAGTTCTAGTTATAGTGGGCAATGGCCGTGGGGGCGGAGGGTGGAGGGGCGGGGATCCGGATGGTGACGGCGTTCGATCACGGCGGGGGCGTGCGGTCGGTGCGGGTGCCCATCCCGGACAACCCCCTCGGCCACACGCTGGTGTACGTGGTGGACACCGACCGGGGCCCGGTGCTCATCGACACCGGCTGGGACGACCCGGGTTCCTGGGACACGCTGGTGGCGGGCCTCGCGGGCTGCGGTACGGCGGTCGGGGAGGTCTACGGGGTCGTCATCACCCATCACCACCCCGATCACCACGGGCTGTCGGCGCGGGTGCGTGAGGCGTCCGGTGCCTGGGTGGCGCTGCACGCGGCCGACGCGGCGATCGTGCGCCGGGCGCGGGAGACCCGGCCGGAGCGCTGGTTCTCGTACATGGCGGCCAAACTGACGGCGGCCGGGGCGCCCGAGGCGCACGTGGCGCCGCTGCGGGCACCCCGCGCCCGGGCCCTGCCCGGCCTCTCCCCCGCCCTGCCCGACCGGGAGATCGTCCCGGGGGAACTCCTCGACCTGCCCGGCCGCCGGCTGCGCGCCGTCTGGACGCCGGGGCACACGCCGGGCCATGTCTGCCTGCACCTGGAGGAGGAGCACCCGGCGCACCTCCCCGGCCGGGGCCGCCTGTTCAGCGGCGACCACCTGCTGCCCGGGATCACCCCGCACATCGGCCTGTACGAGGACCCCGACGACGCGACCGTCACGGATCCCCTCGGTGACTACCTCGACTCCCTGGAGCGGATCGCCCGGCTCACCCCCGCCGAGATCCTCCCGGCCCACCAGCACCCCTTCACCGACGCCCCGGCGCGGGTGCGGGCGCTGCTCGACCACCACGAGGGCCGGCTGTCCAACCTCCTCGCCCTCCTCGCCGAGCCCCTCACCCCCTGGCAGCTCGCCGAACGCATGGAGTGGAACCGCCCCTGGTCCGACATCCCCTACGGCTCCCGCACCATCGCGGTGTCGGAGGCGGAGTCCCACCTGCGCCGCCTGGTGAAGCAGGGCCGCGCGGAGCCGGTACCGGGGAGCGAGCCGGTGGCGTACACGGCGGTGTGAGGAGCCGGCCGCCGGCCCGCCAGGGGCCAGGCGGACGGGCGTCAGGCAGACAGTCCGGGGGGGGGCAGGCGACCGGGGGAACAGGCAGCCGGAATGGCAGCGGACCGTTCAGGCGCCCCCGTTGCCCTCCGCCCGCTCCGAGGCGATGATCATCTCGGCCAGGTCGGCCAGGGTGGCGAGCTGGCGGGCGTTCATCTGCGGGGCCCGGGCGGCCAGGCGTATCAGTCCGCTCTCGCGCAGCCGCAGCAGCGGGTCCGCCTCCGCCTCCAGGCTCTGCAGCACCGGTTGCAGCGCCTCGTGCAGCGCCTCCGACTCGTCCGCCGTGAAGAAACCCGCGGGCAGGCCGAAGAACCGCCGCAGCCGGTCGGCGTGTTCCAGGCTCGGCATGCCGCTCTTGCGCCACTCGCTCAGCCACTGCCGGCTGGTTCCGGCGATCCTGGCCAGCTCGTCCAGCGAGTACCGCTTGCCGTCCGGCCGGCGCCGGCTCTCCCGGATGAAGTCCAGGCGCTGGCGCACGCGTTGGGCCAGGCCGGTCTCGGGCGCGCGGCCGCCGGAGAGCAGTTCCACGACGACGCCGACGGGGATGCCGGTCCGGTAGGACAGGCCCGCCACGTCGAGGGTCTCCGGCAGTCGGCCGGGTCGGCCGGTCAACTCGCCCAGCCGGTCGAGGACTTCGGCCAGGGAGGCGTAGGCGTCACTCACCGAGGTCCCCCCTGGGCGCGTCGTCCGTTCGATGGCTTGGCTGACCGCGAGGCTACCCGTTCGCCCCTTCGGCTACCAGATGCGGCAAGGGTCCCTGCCTAATTACGCAGCTATCGTTGACAGTTCATGCCGCCGTGGGTGAGGATCGCTGCACGGAGAGCAAGATCCGACCCACCCCGGGTGCCGCCTATGGGGGAGCGGCACCCGGGGTGTTTCTTGTCCGCCCTCTCCCGAGGAAGGCCCAGGCATCCATGGCGCAGCCCGTCGTGCTCCTCGGGGCCGGCCGCCGGGACTCCTGCGACGAGTTCCCGCTGGCGCGGATCGCCGCGGTCCGCCCGGTGGTCCTGGTCGACCCGGATCCGCCCGCCTGGACCCGCCCGTATCTGGCCGGGTACCTCACGGCCGACCCGGCGCGGGAGGCGCACACGACCGAGGCGGTGCTCGCGTACGCGGCCGGGCATCCGGTGGCCGGCGTCCTGACCTGGTCCCGAGCGCACCTGACCACCGCCGCGCGGATCACCGCCCGGCTGGGGTTACCGGGCCTGCCGTACGAGACGGCCGCGGCCTGTGCCGATCCCGTCGCGTTACGGACCCTGCTGCACCGCAGCCGGCTGCCGACGACCGGCCCCCGGGACGAGGGGGACACACCGGACGCAGGGAACACAGGGCAGGCGCGGGACGGCGAAGGGCCCCTGGTCTCCGCCGAGACGGTCGTCCTGGACGACGAGGTCCACATCGTCGCGCTCACCCGGACGACCCCGGGTCCGCCGCCCGCCCGCAGCCCGCTGCGGCACCACGTCCACGCCCACGACGGGCTCCTGCACAACCGTTTCCTGCGCACGTGCGTGGAACGGACGGCACGCGCACTGGCCCTGACCCACACGGTCGCGCACATCACGTTACGACTCACCGCCCGCGGCCCCCGCGTCCTGGCCGTCGCCCCGCACCTGCCCGGCGACCTGATCCCGCTGCTGGTCGAACGGGCCACCGGCGTCGACCTCGCCACGGCCGCGGCCGCCCTGGCCACCGGCGACCAGCCGGACCTCACCCCCACCCGGCAGCGCGCCGCCGCCGTGCAGTTCGCCTACCCGACCGTGACCGGCCGCCTGACCCACCTCCACCTGGACCCCGCCGCCGAACACGACCCGTCCGCCGACCACATGCTCCTCACCCGCCACCCCGGCGACCCGGTGACAGCGGCCCCCCACGCGGACGTCACCGACCGACTGGCCCGGTGGGTGGCGACGGGCGAGGACCCGACGGCCTGCGAGGAAGCCCTGCGCCGCCTGGCCCGCCACCTGACGGTGACGGTGGCCCCGGCCCCGGACGTCCACGCGGCCTAGGGGGTTTCGTTTGGATCAGGTCGGATCAGGCCGCGGCGTCCGGTGCGGTGCATCGCAAGGCGGAGGATCACCCGCGTACTGGGCGTACTCGGGTGGTCCGACAACGCGGCGAGGTGCCGTGCCGGGCGTCGCGGACCCGGGCTGATCCAAACGAAACCCCCTAGGAGGGGAGTCCGGCGGCAGCCGGCCGGGGCGTGGCGGGGACGTCCGCCACCGTCACCGGAAGAGGAGGCGGTCCCGCACGGAGAAGTGCGGGGCCACCTGGACCTCCAGCACGCCGGCGCACGCGCCCATGTGGAAGTCGACCGAAGCCTGCCTGGCCGACGGGCCGGACGTGAAGGACAACCGTGTCGCGCTCTCGCGGAAGACGTCCAGCAGCACCTCACCACCACGCGACCAGCGCACCCTGACCGACCTGGCGAGGACGTCGTAGGAGAGGACGAGCGACTCCCCGCCGCCCTCGCACCAGGTAAGGACGCGCGCGCCGCCTTCATCGGTGTCCGGCCACTTGCCCGTCGCTTCGAGGACCTCTTCGTCGCCGGGGGCGAGGAACTCCCGGTACATCCGGTGCATGTCGTGCGTCTCCGCGTGGGGGGCGCAGGGCGGAGCCCATCATCACCGGGGCCCTCGGAGGCGGCAACATCGGCGCGTTGCCCTCGGTGGCCGGGCCTCCCCCGGCCCCGCCCGGCCGTGACCCCGCTCACCACCCCCCTGTGCGCACAGCCACCCCTCGGCCTCCGCAGGGCGGCCGGTAAAGTGGCGGGGTCGTCATCACACCCGTACGGGGGGAAGCCGGTGCAAGTCCGGCGTCGGCCCTTCCCCAGGTTCTCGACTTCGCTCGGACAGGGGACGCCCCGGTCCGTGTACCGCCGCGCAGGCGGCGAGCCGGACTGCCCCGGGCGGGACGTTGACCGGCTCGCGTGCGTCGGCGGCCCGCCGCGCACGGCACCGTCGAGGTCTACGGAGCCGAGCAGCCCGGGGTGTCACCCGTGCGCCGCCCGGCTCCCCGCAGGAGAGGCAGTCGCCGACCATGAACGTCCGCCGCAGTGCCGCGGCTCTCGCCGCCGTAGGCGTGCTGGCCGCCGCCGCGCCCGCCACGGCCGCCGACCCGTCCCCGTCCCCGAAGGTGACGGTCCCGTCCGGGCTGTACGGCAAGGGCGACCCGACGTACGACGGCGTGTGGCGGCAGTCGCTCACGCTGATCGCGCAGCGGACGCTCGGCTACCGGCCCGCCACCGCGGCCGTCGACTGGCTCGCCGGACAGCAGTGCGCGAACGGCTCCTTCGCCGCCTTCCGCGCCGCCCCCGCGAAGCCCTGCGACGACAAGGTCAAGGCCGACACCAACAGCACGGCCGCCGCCGTCCAGGCCCTGGCCGCGACCGGCGGACACGGCGGTGCCGTGGAGAAGGCCGTGGGCTGGCTGAAGTCCGCGCAGAACAAGGACGGCGGCTGGAGCTACTACCCGGGCGGTCCCAGCGACACCAACTCCACCTCCGTCGTCATCGGCGCGCTCGCCGCGGCCGGCACCGACCCGGCGGACGTCCGCACGTCCGGCAAGTCCCCCTACGACGCGCTGCCCGCCTGGTCCATCCCCTGCGACCAGGACGGCGGCGGCGCCCTCGCCTACCAGCCGGACAAGAAGGGCGAGCTGCTCGCCAACGCGGACGCGACGGCGGCCGGTCTGCTGGGCGCGCTCGGCAAGGGCTTCGTCGCGGAGGCCGGCAAGGCCCCGGCCCAGGACGCCTGCGCCGAGTCCGGACACCTCACCCGCGCCCAGGTCGCGGACAACGCCGGCGCCTACCTGGGCACGGCCGTCGCGAAGACCGGCCACCTCCTGTCCACCCTGCCCGGCGCCAAGGACCAGCCCGACTACGGCAACACCGCCGACGCCGTCGTCGCGCTCGCCGCGGACGGCCGGACCGAGCCGGCGAAGAAGGCGTACGCCTGGCTGGAGAAGAACGCCGGACCCTGGGCGACCCAGAGCGGCCCGGCCGCCTACGCCCAGCTGATCCTCGCCGCCCACGCGATCGGCGAGCAGCCGGGCGACTTCAACGGCACCAGCCTGGTCGGTTCCCTCAACGCGCTCGGCCCGGCCCCGCGGATGGACTCCGCCGCGCACAGGCCCGCCGCGCAGGAGGAGGACTCGAAGAGCAGTGTCTGGTGGATCGTCGGTGTCGGTCTCGTCGCCGGCATCGGCATCGGCTTCCTGCTCAGCGGCCGGAAGAAGCCCCGGCCGTGACCGTAGTCCGCCGTACCGCGCCGGCCGTGACCGCCGTCCGCCGTACCGCGCCCGTCCTCGCCGCGCCGGCCGCGCTCGTCGCCATCCTGTTGCTCCTCGCCTCCGCCGGCCCGGCGGCTGCCGCCGGGTACCGCTACTGGTCCTTCTGGGAGCGCACCGGCGGCCACTGGACGTACGCCACCCAGGGACCGGCGACCGTACGCCCCGACGACGGCGCGGTCCAGGGCTTCCGGTTCGCGGTGAGCGCGGACTCCGCGGACGCGAGCCGGCCGCGCGGTACGGCGGACTTCGACACCATCTGCGCGGACACGCCGGCCGCGTCCGGCAGCAAACGCGTCGCCCTCGTCCTCGACTTCGGCACGGGCGCGGACGCCCCGTCCGGTGAGACCCCGCCGGGCCGCCGTACGGCCTGCGCACGGGTGCCGGCCGACGCGACCAGCGCCGACGCGCTGGCCGCCGTGGCCAAGCCGCTCCGCTACGACACCAACGCCCTGCTGTGCGCGATCGCCGGGTACCCGCGCGAAGGCTGCGGGGAGCAGGTCTCCGCCGAGGGCGCCGCCGAGGGCGCCGCCGAGGGGAAGAGCGCGGCGGAGGGGAAGAGCGCGGCCGAGGAGAAGGGCTCCGACGGCAGCGGTCCCTCGCTGGGGCTGCCGATCGGCGCGGCGGTGGTCGCCCTCCTCGCGGGGGCGGCGGTGTGGCAGGCACGGCGGCGGCGCGATGAGTCCGGGTGACCTTCGCGGCTGTCCGGGGCGCTCCCGCCGTACCACCCTGCACCCCGGCGCCTGGTGGCTCTGGGCGGTCTCGCTCGGCACCGCCGCCACCCGCACCACCAACCCCCTCCTCCTCGGCCTCCTCATAGCCGCCTCCGGCTACGTCGTGGCCACGCACCGCTCCCCCGCCCCCTGGGCCCGCTCCTACACGGCCTTCGTGAAGCTCGCCCTCGCCGTCCTCCTCGTCCGCGTCGTCTTCGCGGTGGCGCTCGGCTCCCCCATCCCGGGCACCCACACCCTCCTCACCCTCCCCGAGATCCCGCTCCCGCACTGGGCGCAGGGCATCCGGCTGGGTGGCCGGGTCACCGCCGAGGCGGTCGTCTTCGCCGCCTACGACGGTCTGAAGCTCGCCACCCTCCTCGTCTGCGTCGGCGCGGCGAACGCCCTCGCCAGCCCCACCCGGCTGCTCAAGTCCCTGCCGGGCGCGCTGTACGAGACCGGTGTCGCCGTGGTCGTCGCCCTCACCTTCGCGCCCCACCTGATCGCCGACGTGCAGCGGCTGCGCGCCGCCCGCCGGCTGCGCGGCCGTCCGGACCGGGGTGTACGGGGCCTGCTCCAGGTCGGGCTGCCGGTGCTGGAGGGCGCGTTGGAGCGTTCGGTCGCGCTCGCCGCCGCGATGGAGTCCCGCGGCTACGGCCGTACCGCCGAGGTCCCCGCCCGGGTCCGCCGTACGACGGCCGCGCTCACCCTGGGCGGCCTGCTCGGCGTCTGCGCGGGAACGTACGGGATGCTGACGGCGGAAGGCGGGTCGTACGGGCTTCCCGTCCTGCTCGCCGGTGTCGCCGCCGCGCTCGCCGGACTGCGGCTGGGCGGCCGGCGCTCGCTGCGGACGCGGTACCGCCCGGACCCGTGGGGGCCGCGCGCCTGGCTGGTCACCGGCTCCGGTGCCGCGGTGGCCGCGCTGCTCACGCTCGCCTCCGTCCGCGATCCGCAGGCGCTGCACCCCGGGGTCGTGCCCCTCGTCGCGCCCGCCCTCCCGCTCTGGCCGGCCGCCGCCGTCCTGCTCGCCCTGCTGCCCGCCCTCGTCCCCAGGGAGCACCCGTGATCCGCTTCGAGGATGTCAGCGTGACGTACGAAGGTGCCGCCGAACCCGTCGTCGCCGGTGTGGACTTCGAGGTGCCCGAGGGCGAACTGGTGCTGCTCGCCGGTCCGTCCGGGGTCGGCAAGTCGACCGTGCTGGGCGCGGTCAGCGGACTGGTCCCGCACTTCACGGGCGGCACCCTGCGCGGACGCGTCACGGTGGCCGGCCGGGACACCCGCACCCACCAGCCGCGGCACCTCGCCGACGTGGTCGGCACGGTGGGCCAGGACCCGCTCGCACACTTCGTGACCGACACCGTGGAGGACGAACTCGCCTACGGCATGGAGTCGTTGGGCCTCGCCCCGGAGGTGATGCGGCGCCGGGTGGAGGAGACCCTCGACCTGCTGGGCCTGGCCGGGCTGCGGGACCGTCCGATCGCGACCCTCTCCGGCGGGCAGCGGCAGCGGGTCGCGATCGGCTCGGTCCTCACCCCGCACCCGCAGGTCCTGGTCCTGGACGAACCGACCTCGGCACTGGACCCCGCCGCCGCCGAGGAGGTGCTGGCCGTGCTCCAGCGTCTGGTGCACGACCTGGGCACGACGGTCCTCATGGCCGAACACCGGCTGGAGCGGGTGATCCAGTACGCCGACCGGGTCGTCCTGCTGCCCGGCCCCGGAGAACCTCCGGTCGTCGGTGCCCCGGCCGAGGTGATGGCCGTCTCCCCCGTCTTCCCGCCGGTGGTGGACCTGGGACGGCTGGCGGGCTGGTCCCCGCTGCCCCTGACGGTACGGGACGCCCGCCGCAGGGCCGCCGGCCTGAGAGCACGCCTGTCCGCCCGGGCGGAGACCGGTTCCGTGGCTACGGCGACTGCGGCCGGTCCGGTCACCGCGACCGCGGGCGGTGAAGCCGCCGTGGCCGCGGGCCGCCGCGCCTCGGGGGCGGCACGGGTGGGCACTGGGGGTGCCCCCTCCGGGGGAGGCGCCGTGCCGGCGCCGGCGAGCGGCCACAGCCTCGGCCGGCCCCGGCACGGTGCACCCGACGTCCCCTCCCCCCGCCGCTCCCTCTTCCGCCGCCGTCCCGCCGCCGCCCCGGCACCCCGGCGGCCCCCCATCGCCGACGTCCGCTCCCTCTCCCTCCACCGCGACCGTGTCCGGGCGCTCCGGCACGTGAACCTCACCGTGGCCCCCGGCGAGACCATCGCCCTCATGGGCCGCAACGGTGCCGGCAAGTCCACCCTGCTCAGCTCCCTCGTCGGCCTGCTCGCCCCCACCGCCGGCAGCGTCACCGTCGGCGGGCTCACCCCCCACCGCACCCCGCCACCGACCCTCGTACGCGAGGTCGGCCTCGTTCCGCAGGACCCCCGCGACCTGCTGTACACGGACACGGTCGCCGAGGAGTGCACGGCGGCCGACCGGGACGCGGGCGCCGCACCCGGCACCTGCCGGGCGCTGGTGTCCGGCCTGCTGCCGGGCATCGCGGACGACACGCACCCCCGGGACCTGTCGGAGGGCCAGTGTCTGGCGCTGGCGCTGGCCGTGGTGCTGACCGCCCGCCCTCCCCTGCTCCTGCTGGACGAGCCGACGCGCGGCCTGGACTACGCGGCCAAGGCCCGTCTGGTCGCCGTGCTGCGCGGGCTGGCGGCGGAGGGGCACGCGATCGTGCTGGCCACGCATGACGTGGAGCTGGCGGCCGAGCTGGCCCACCGGGTGGTGCTGCTCGCCGAGGGCGAGGTGATCGCCGACGGCCCGACGGCCGAGATCGTGGTGTCCTCCCCGTCCTTCGCGCCGCAGGTGACGAAGATCCTGGCCCCGCAGCGCTGGCTGACGGTGGCCGAGGTGCGGAAGGCGCTGGCATGAACCGCACACGAACCCGTGCCCGCACCCGCACCCGCACCGGCCCCCCTACCCGCGTCCACGCCGTCCGTCTCGGCCCCCGCTCGCTCGCCGCGCTGGCGCTGACCAGCGCGGTCGGTGTGGCCGCCCTGTGCTGGCCCTTCGTCACCCCGCCCGCCTCGCAGGTGAGCGCGCACGCGCAGGACGCGCCGTGGCTCTTCGCGGGCCTGCTCCTCCTGCTGGTCGCGGTCGTCGCGGCGACGATCTCGGAGTCGGATCTCGGGCCGAAGGCCGTGGCCATGCTGGGGGTGCTGGCCGCGACGGGCGCCGCGCTGCGGCCGATCGGCGCGGGTACGGCGGGGATCGAGCCGATGTTCTTCCTGATGGTGCTGAGCGGGCGGGTGCTCGGCCCGGGCTTCGGGTTCGCGCTGGGCTCGGTGACGATGTTCGCCTCCGCGCTGCTCACGGGCGGGGTCGGGCCGTGGCTGCCGTTCCAGATGCTCTCGATGGGGTGGTTCACGATGGGCGCGGGCCTGCTGCCCGGGGCCAGGGGGCTGCGCGGTCGCGCCGAACTGCTGGTGCTCGCCGGATACGGCTTCCTCGCGGCCTTCGCGTACGGCACGGTCATGAACCTGGCCGGCTGGACCTTCATGGACGGCGCCGCGTCCGGCATCTCCTTCGTCGCGGGTGCCCCGGTCGCCGTGAACCTGGCCCGGTTCGCCGCGTACTGCGTCGCGACCTCGCTCGGCTGGGACCTGGGCCGGGCGCTCTGCACGGTCGTCCTGACCCTCGTCCTCGGTCCGGCGGTGCTGCGGGCCCTGCGCCGGGCCACACGGCGGGCCGCTTTCGAGACGGCGGTCACATTCGACGGTCCCGGTGCGTGAGGACTCGTACCGCCGCTGTGAGCGCGACGGTGAAGCACCCCACATGACGCACGTCACCTACGACGCCGGACCGTAGTCCTCTTTGCCCGATACATCCATCCATGCACCCCTTCTGACCTGCGGATTGCGACGTGGGTCACAGAGGAGATGTTTCCCTCCTATCCGGCCACAACTAGTAAAAGGGGTCATTGCGGACGGCTTCCGGGCCTGCTTGTCTTGAGGACGTCGCCAGGCACCACGAGCCCACCCGGGCCGCGGGCCGACGCAGACGGCCACAGCGCGTGGTCCTTCCCTGCGGGCGATCCCCTGTCCCCGACGCAAGAGGTTCTCCGTGTCCGTCTCCTTCATCCGCCGCATCGCTTCCCCGAAGAAGGCCCTCACCGCCGCCGCCGTGGCCGCCGCCACCGCCGGCATGGCGCTGACCGCGGCGCCCGCCCAGGCCGCCACCACGTCCGCCTCCTCCGCCCAGGCGATCGCGCACCAGATGATCCCGGACGCCGCGCAGTTCAACGCCTTCAGCAAGATCGTCGAGCACGAGAGCGGCTGGAACCCCGCCGCCACCAACAGCTCTTCCGGCGCCTACGGCCTGGTCCAGGCGCTGCCGGGTTCGAAGATGTCCGCGGCCGGTGCCGACTGGAAGACCAACCCGGCCACCCAGATCAAGTGGGGCCTGGACTACATGAACTCCCGCTACGGCAGCCCGGTGAAGGCCTGGAGCTTCTGGCAGGCCAACGGCTGGTACTGAGCCACCCGGCACTGAAGCGGCCCCGCGCGACAGCCACCCCGCGCCGAAGCCGCACCCGCACCCTCGCCTCCGCTCGGCGAGGGTGCGCGCGTGTGTACGCCGAGCGGGCTGCTTTCCCCCCTCTTTCCCCACGGGCGCGCGTGTCCTCCCCCACGCCCCCGGTGTGACGGACGCAGGCTGCGCCGGAACACGCCCTGCGGAGGAACGATGACGGCGCCGACGCCACCGGTGGAGCGGGACCCGGAGAAGCGCGGGCTGCGACTGGTGGCCGTGCTGCTGGGGCTCACCGTGGTCAGCGGCCTGATCGACGCCGTCTCCTATCTGGGCCTGAGCCGGGTCTTCACCGCCAACATGACCGGCAACGTGGTCGTCCTCGGTTTCGCCGCGGCCGGCGCGCCGGGCTTCTCCGTCCCGCACACGGCCACTTCCCTGGGCTGCTTCCTGCTCGGCGCGGCGACGGCCGGCCGGGCGGCCCCGCGCCTCGGCGTCGGCTCCCGCCGCCGGGTCCGGCTCGCCCTGACGGCGGAGGCGGTGCTGGTCGGCGCCGCGGCGGCCGTGGCCTTCGCCCGGCCGGACACACACGGCACCCGGTACGCCCTGATCGCCCTCACGGCCTACGCCCTGGGCCTGCGCAACGCCGCGGTGCGCACCCTGCGCGTGGCCGACCTGACCACCACCGTGCTGACGATGACCGTGACCGCCCTGGCCGCCGAGTTCCGCCTCGCCGACGCGACGGCCCACCGCTCCCCCCGCCGCTCGGCCTCCGTCCTCGCGATGGCCGGCGGCGCCTGTCTGGGCGCGTGGCTGGTCCGCCACCACGGACCGGGCATCCCCCTCCTGCTCGCGGCACTCGTGTCGGGGGCCCTGGCGATGCTGACGTCCGGACGGGAGTGACCCGGCCGGCCGGAGCAGCGGAGCACCCCCGGCTCAGCCGGCCGTCACCCGGAGTTCCTTCACCCCGTTGATCCACGCCGAGCGCAGCCGGCGGGGGGCGTCGCCCGTCAGGCGCAGGCCGGGCATCGCGTCGGCGACGGCGTTGAAGATGAGGTCGATCTCCAGGACCGCGAGGGACTTGCCGAGGCAGTAGTGGGGACCGCCTCCGCCGAAGCCCAGGTGGGGGTTGGGGTCGCGGGTGATGTCGAAGGTGTCGGGGTCGGTGAAGACCTCCGGGTCGTGGTTGGCGGAGGCGTAGAAGAGCCCGACCCGGTCGCCCTTCTTCACGAGGACGCCGCCCAGTTCGGTGTCCTGGGTCGCCGTCCGCTGGAAGGCGTTGACCGGGGTCGCCCAGCGGACGATCTCCTCGGCCGTGGTGGACGGGCGCTCGCGGCGGAAGAGGTCCCACTGGCCGGGGTGGGTGAGGAAGGCGTGCATGCCGTGGGTGATGGCGTTGCGGGTCGTCTCGTTGCCGGCGACCGCCAGCATCAGCACGAAGAAGCCGAACTCGTCGGAGTTCAGGTTGCCCTCGTCCTCCGCCGCCACCAGGGTCGTCACGATGTCCCGGGCCGGGCACCGCTTGCGCTCGGCGGCCATGTTCATGGCGTACGCGATGATCTCGGCGGCCGACTGGGCGCCGACCTCCTCGGTGATCGCGTACTCGGGGTCGTCGTAGGCGATCATCTTGTTGGACCAGTCGAAGATCCTGGACCGGTCGTCCTGCGGCACGCCGATCAGCTCGGCGATGGCCTGGAGCGGCAGCTCGCACGCGACCTCGGTGACGAAGTCGAAGGGCCCGGAGCGGGCGCGGGCGGCGGCGGCGATCGCCTCGGCGCGGGCCCGCAGCCGGTCCTCCAGCGCGCGGATGGAGCGTGGCGTGAACCCGCGCTGCACTATCTGGCGCACCCGCGTATGTTCCGGTGGATCCATGTTGAGCAGGATGAGCCGCTGCGCGTCGATCGCCTCCCGCCGGATGTGCTCGTTGAAGCGGATGATCGCGGTGTTGAGGGAGGAGGAGAAGAGTTCGGGGTGCGTGGAGACGTACCGGACGTCGGCGTGCCGGGTCACGGCCCAGTACCCGGTGTCGGCGAAGCCCGCGACGCCGCGCGGCTGCGGGATCCAGCGGACCGGCTCGGTACGGCGCAGCTCGGCGAACTCCGGGAGGGGCACACGGTGGTGCAGCAGGTCGGGGTCGGTGAGGTCGAACCCGTCGGGCAGCGCTGGACAGGACATCGGCGACTCCAGCCATCTGACGGTCCATCAGCGGGTGCGGTGAAGGTAGTAACGGGTTCTACAAGTAGCAAGGGGTACGGCGCCGCCGATCCGCGCGGAAGGCGTACGGATCGCTCCGCCGGCACCTGCAAGACCCTTGCGGTGGCGGACGTCACGTCAGCAGACTGCTGGACAGAACTAGAACGCGTACTAGTTCTGGAGGAGAGCCCTCTCGGAGAGGACCCGCACCCATGGCCGCCGAACCCGTGATCGTCGAAGCCGTCCGCACCCCGATCGGCAAGCGCGGCGGCGCGCTCGCCAACCTGCACCCCGCCTACCTCCTGGGCGAGACCTACCGTGAACTCCTCGGCCGCACCGGCATCCCCGCCGACGCCGTCGAGCAGATCGTCGGCGGCACGGTGACCCACGCCGGCGAGCAGTCGATGAACCCCGCGCGCACGGCCTGGCTGGCCATGGGACTGCCGTACGAGACGGCGGCGACGACGGTCGACTGCCAGTGCGGCTCCTCCCAGCAGGCCTCGCACATGGTGGCCAACATGGTCGCGGCGGGCGTGATCGACGTCGGCATCAGCTGCGGTGTCGAGGCGATGTCCCGCGTGCCGCTGGGCTCCGGCTCCAAGCACGGCCCCGGGAAGCCGTTCCCCGACGAGTGGAACGTCGACCTCCCGAACCAGTTCGAGGCGGCCGAACGCATAGCGCGCCACCGCGGTCTGACCCGGGAGAACGTCGACGCGCTCGGCCTGCTGTCGCAGGAGCGTGCGGCCCACGCCTGGGCCGAGGAGCGCTTCAAGCGGGAGACCTTCGCCGTGCAGGTGCCGACGACGGAGGAGGAGCAGGACGCCGGACAGGGCATGTGGCGCCTGGTCGACAAGGACGAGGGGCTGCGGGACACGTCCCCTCAGGCGCTGGCGGGCCTGAAGCCGGTCATGCCGACCGCGGTCCACACGGCCGGCAACTCCTCCCAGATCTCCGACGGCGCGGCGGCGCTCATGTGGGCCTCGAAGCGGATGGCCCGCGCCCTGAAGCTGAGGCCGAGGGCGAGGATCGTGGCCCAGGCCCTGGTGGGCGCCGACCCGCACTTCCACCTGGACGGCCCGATCGACGCGACCCGCGCGGTCCTCGGCAAGGCGGGCATGTCCCTGAAGGACATCGACCTGGTGGAGATCAACGAGGCCTTCGCCTCCGTCGTGCTGAGCTGGGCCCGGGTCTTCGACCAGAACCTGGAGAAGGTCAACGTCAACGGCGGCGCCATCGCCCTCGGCCACCCGGTCGGCGCGACGGGCGCCCGTCTGATCACCACCGCCCTGCACGAGCTGGAACGGGCCGACAAGGAGTTCGCCCTCGTCACCATGTGCGCGGGCGGCGGCCTGGCCACCGGGACGATCATCCAGCGGCTGTAGCCCCCTCCCCGGCGGACGCGACAAGGATCACACCGAGCGACACGCATGTCCGTGGGCGAGCGGGCAGATGTACCTGCGTATCCGCCATTTAGCTGCACTCTGCAGCTAAGTGCATACGACACGTAAGGGGCAGAAGTCCCCGTATGGTCGATTTTCGGCCCGCAGCACGTCACCGTCGCCGTCCCGGGTCCGTCCCTGTCCCCGTCGAAAGGTAGGCGAGCCCCGTTTTGGCGACCGCCACAGCCGTCATCCCGCACCAGAAGACCCGGCGGGCCACCAAGGCCCGCGACGTCACCGTCACCGACCCCGCGCTCGTCAAGCGCGCCGTGAAGGCGGCCGCGCTCGGCAACGCGATGGAGTGGTTCGACTTCGGTGTCTACAGCTACATCGCGGTCACCCTGGGCAAGGTCTTCTTCCCGTCCGGCAACCCGACCGCGCAGCTTCTGTCCACCTTCGGCGCCTTCGCGGCGGCCTTCCTGGTCCGCCCGCTCGGAGGCCTCGTCTTCGGCCCGCTCGGCGACCGGGTGGGCCGGCAGAAGGTCCTCGCCCTCACCATGATCATGATGGCGGCGGGCACGTTCGCGATCGGCCTGATCCCGTCGTACGCCACGATCGGCGTCGGCGCGCCGCTCCTGCTGCTGGCCGCCCGGCTGGTGCAGGGCTTCTCGACCGGCGGTGAGTACGCGGGCGCGTCCACGTTCATCGCCGAGTACGCGCCGGACAAGAAGCGCGGCTTCTTCGGCAGCTGGCTGGAGTTCGGCACGCTCGTCGGCTACATCGGCGGCGCCGGCCTGGTCACCCTGATGACGGCCCTGCTGTCGTCGGACGACCTCACCTCCTGGGGCTGGCGGATCCCGTTCCTGATCGCCGGTCCGATGGGCATCATCGGCCTGTACCTGCGGATGAAGCTGGAGGAGACCCCGGCGTTCGCCGCCGACGTCGAGAAGGCCGAGGCCGCCCGGCCGAAGGTGCCGCTGCGCGAGATGGTCACGGGCCAGTGGAAGTCCCTGCTGCTGTGCATGGGCCTGGTCCTGGTCTTCAACGTCACCGACTACATGCTGCTGTCGTACATGCCGAGCTACCTCACCAGTGAGCTGAAGTACGACGAGACGCACGGGCTGCTGGTCGTGCTCGGCGTGATGGTGCTGATGATGGTCGTCCAGCCGTTCGCGGGTGCGCTGACCGACCGGATCGGGCGGCGGCCGGTGATCGCGGCCGGCTGCGCGGGCTTCCTGCTCCTGTCCGTCCCCGCGCTGCTGCTGATCCGCGAGGGCAGCCTGCTGGCCGTCGGGCTGGGCATGGGCGCGCTCGGCCTGCTCCTGGTCTGCTTCACCGCGGCCATGCCGGCCGCGCTGCCCGCGCTGTTCCCGACCCGGGTCCGCTACGGCTCCCTGTCCATCGGGTTCAACGTCTCGGTGTCCCTGTTCGGCGGTACGACTCCGCTGGTCGTGACGGCGCTGATCGGCGCGACCGGGAACATGATGATGCCCGCCTACTACATGATGGCCGCGGCCGTCGTCGGCGGTGTCGCGGTGTGGCGGATGTCGGAGTCGGCGGGTCAGCCGCTCCCCGGCTCCGCGCCGTCCGTGGAAGGCCGGTAGGCGCCGCGGGAGTGCGGGCCGGCTGCCCGGTGCGTGGGCGCGGCGGTTCCGGCGGCCGGAGAGTCGCGGCTCCCCGGCCGCCGGAACCGTTCTCACACCGGCACCGTCTGTAGCCCCGTGAAGCGCCCCCGGATACTCGCCGTCGTCCTCGCTCTCCTCGGCATCCAGCTGACCTGGCTCGTCGCCCCGGCCTACGCCTGCGGCTGCGGCGCCATGGTCCCCGGCCCGGCGACCCGCATCTCCGTCTCCGACGAGCAGTCGGTGCTGCGCTGGGACGGCCGGCGGGAGCAGATCGTGATGCGGCTGACGGTCAACGGAGACGCCGAACACGCCGCGTGGATCATGCCGGTCCCGCACCGGGCGACCGTCCGCCTCGGCGACCCGGCCCTCTTCGACCAGCTGGCCGAGGCGGTCGCCCCCGTCCACCGCACCCGGTACCACTTCTGGCCCCGCACCGGCGACTGGCCCTTCGACGACCGCCACCTGGCCGGCGCCGGCGCCCCGCCCCCGGCCGCCGGCGGCACCGGCGTCGGTGTCGTCGGCCGGCAGCGGCTCGGCCCCTTCGACGTGGCCCGGCTGACCGCCACCGACCCCGCCGCCCTCCAGGACTGGCTCCACGACCACGGCTTCGCCCTGCCGGGCCGGCTGAGAACCGCCCTGAGGCCGTACGTCGACCGGCACTGGGAGTACGTCGCCGTCCGCCTCGTGCCGGACACCCGCGGCACCCCGCTGCACGGCGCCCTCGACCCGCTCCACCTCACCTTCGCCGCCGACGAGCCGGTCTACCCGATGCGCCTGTCCCGGCTGGCCGGCACCCCGCAGTGGCTCGCCCTGTACGTCCTCGCCGCGCACCGCATGGAGACGCGGTCGGCGATCGGCGGCACCCGGCCCCACGTGCTGTTCGCCGGGCGGGTCGGCACCCGGAAGGGCGCCCTGGGCGAGCTGGCCGCCGGCACCCCGTACCTGACGGCGCTCACCCAGGCCTTCCCGGAGCCCGCCCGCATCTCCGGCGACCACGAGCTGCGCCGGGCCGCCGCGGACACACCGGTCCGGCCGGTGGTCTACGAGGACGAACTGCGCCGGGTCGCCGGGATCCCCGCCTGGTCGCTGGCGGTCGGCGCCGCGCCGGCGGTCCTCGTCGCGGCGGCCGCCCTGATCGCCGTACGCCGCTCACGCCGGCCGGTGACTCCACCGCCACCGGTCTCCCCGCCCGCGCCGCTCGGCTGAGATCATCGGGACAGGACACTCGGGAAAGGCAGCGGACGCTATGAGCGGGCAGCAGCACTGGGACGACGTCGACGACTACTTCATCAGCACCCTTTCACCGGACGACGAGGCGCTGCGCGCGGCCCTGCGGGACAGTGACGCCGCCGGGCTGCCCGCCATCGCCGTCACCGCGGCACAGGGCAAGTTCCTCCAGCTCCTCGCCCAGTTGCAGGGCGCCCGGAACATCCTGGAGATCGGCACGCTCGGCGGATACAGCACGATCTGGCTGGCCCGTGCCCTGCCGGAGGACGGCAGGCTGATCTCGCTGGAGTACAGCGCCAAGCACGCCGAGGTGGCCGTGCGGAACATCGCCCGCGCGGGCCTGGACCGGATCGCGGAGGTGCGGGTGGGACCGGCCCTGGAGTCGCTGCCCAAGCTCGCCGACGAGAACCCGGCCCCCTTCGACCTGGTCTTCATCGACGCGGACAAGGTCAACAACCCGCACTACGTGGAGTGGGCGCTGCGGCTCACCCGGGCGGGCAGCGTGATCGTCCTGGACAACGTGGTGCGCGGCGGCCGGGTGGCCGACGCGGGCAACACCGAGCCGGACGTGGTCGGCACCCGTGCGGCGCTGGAACTGATCGCGAACCACCCGCGGTTGACCGGTACGGCGCTCCAGACGGTCGGCAGCAAGGGCTACGACGGGTTCGCGCTGGCCCGGGTGCTCGGCTGAGCCCACGCCCGGCGGGGACCGGCTCAGAGTTCGTGGTAGAAGCCGACGTTGACGCTGCGCGGCGCGGTGCGGTCCTGGACGACGATCTCACCGGACCCGCCGCGCGGCAACGCGACGGTGGCGCCGTAGCCGACGGGCTGCACGTGCGGTCCGACGACGAGCCGGACCTCGGACGCCGGGTCGGGCTGGGAACCGCGCAGCCAGGTCAGCTGCCAGGTGCCGTCCGGGCCGCACACGAACTCCAGGTGGACGCGGGAGACGAACAGCCAGTCGTCGGGGGTGGCCAGCCGGCACAGCCCCCCGTCGCGGCCGACCCGCAGGACGGTGCCGGGCTCACTGGGCGCCTCGGCCATCGTCATGCCGGCGGTGGCGCCCGTGTCGGCCCCGGAGACGGTGGCCATGGTGAGTTCGAGCACGAGCGTTCCCCCTGAAACGTCCTGGTGGCGGGTGGGTTGCGGCGGGCGCGGTGCCGTACCGACGCCGCATGATAAAACGCCCGGCGGGGCCGCGTCCGGCACAATGGGTCCATGACCGAGCGAAAGCCACCGGGTGTGCCGTTCGAGTCCTGGGTGGACAAGCAGATCCGTGACGCGCAGGGGCGCGGGGAGTTCGACCGGCTGCCGGGGGCGGGCGCGCCGCTGCCGGCGGACGTGGAGTCGACGTACGACGAACTGTGGTGGGTCAAGCGGAAGTTGGCGCGCGAGGGGCTGGCCGTGCTGCCGCCCGCGCTGGCGCTGCGCAAGGAGGCGGAGGACGCGCTGGAGGCGGCGTACGCGGCGCCCTCGGAACGGATCGCCCGGAAGATCATCGAGGACGTCAACGTCCGGATCAAGGACATGATGTTCAAGCCGCCGCCCGGTCCGCCGCTGGGCAGGAAGCCGTACGACGTGGAGCAGGTCGTACGGGAATGGCGGCAGCGCAGGGCTGCCGCCAGGGGTGACGGGGGCGCGGCGGGGTCAGCCGTGTAGCAGACGCCCGGCCAGCTCCCGGTAGTCCCGCAGGGCGAGCCGCAGCTGTTCGGTGTCGGTGCCGGCCGCGGTACCGCGCGCCTCACCGCCCTCCCAGGACATCCGCAGTGTGCGGCGGCGGCGCGTGACGGCCTCGGTGAACCGCCTGGCGATCTCCTCCAGGGTCCGGTCGGCCTCCTCGACGGCCTCCCTGGGCTGGTCCACGAAGCCCGCGGTCACCTCCCGCAGCCGCTGCTCCCACCGGTCCGTCTCCTCGTGCGCCAGCAGCGGGGCGCCGGCGCCGGAGGGGGCGGTGGTGGTCTGCCCGCCGGCGCCGGATGCGGCCGGGCCGCCCGGCGGCGCCGGCCAGGCGTCCGCGTCACGCCCCTCGGTCGTACGGGCTTCCCGCCAGCTGGCCCCGGCGACGGCCGGTGCGCCGAGCCCGTCGTCCGGCATCATGCCCTCCTCCTCCCCGGCCCACTCGGGGCCACCCGCGTCACCGCCCGCGGTGCGACTGTCCCGCCCGCCGTACGTCCGAGCCCCGCGCCCTTCCGTGCCGGGCGTCCCGGCTCCCAGATCCTCCGTGCCGGGCCGCAGGCCCTCGGAGCCGTGGGGCCTTCCGGGGGCGGGGCTTGCGGCCGGGCCCCGGCGGGAGGCGGTGTCCTCGGACGTGCCGGAGGCGGGGCTGCCCGCGGGGCCCGGGGCCGGCCCGGTGTTCCCGGAGATCCCGGACTCGGACGTCCCGGACTCGGACACCCCTGACTCGGACAGCGCGGACTCGGTCACGCCCGCCGGGCCCGGAGGCGGGTGCGGCGTGTCCTGCGGGGTGCGGTCGTCCCCGGTCAGCCCTTCCCGGCCGGGACCGGCCGAGCCCGGGAGCCGTCCGCTCCCCCGCTCGCCCGGGGTCGGGCCGCCCACGTCCGCGTCCCGGAAGCGGCCGCCCGCTCCCCCGCCCGACAGCCGGCCGCCTTCGCCGGGGCCCGCGCCCGGCTCCCGGCCGCCTCCGCCCTCGCGTGCCCCCGGTTCACCCGGCAGGCGTTCCTCCGGCCGGGGCGTCCTCGGCACCCGGCGGCCCGGGGCCGCGTCGCCCGGGGCCCGTTCCTCTCTCTCCCCCGACTCCTGCTCCGGCGTCCACTCGTCCCCGCGGGAGAGGCGTTCCGGGCGCCGGCGGTCGCCGCCGGGGCCGCTGGTCCTGTCCGTCATGGTGCTCAGCTCTCCTTCGGCCGGCTGCGGTGCAGGGCCCACGGCGTGTGGGAGCGGGCGTGGGAGCGGCTCGCGGCGGGCGGTGCCGTACGGTCCGTGCCGGCGGGTGCCCGGTGCCGGCCGGAGTCGGTGCTGGTCAGGTCGTCGAAGAGGGCGCGGGCGTCGAGCAGCACCGACCGCAGCTCCTCGGTCCCCGCACCGTTCTCGCTCGTGCCCTCGGCGCCCGCGCGGGCCACCCGGTGCACGCGCCGGTAGCCGTCGACGTGGTCGGCGTGGTGCACGGACAGCGCGGCGAGCTGCTCCTCGTACCGCCCGCCGTCCGGGTAGCCCCGCACGGCGGCGAGTTCACCGAGCAGCCGGTCGGCCTCGGCCACCGCCTCCCGGGGCGAGTCGACGAAGTGTTCCTGCACGGCCGTCCAGCGGTCCGCGTAGCGCTGCCGCTCGGTGCCGTCCAGCGGCCGCTCCCGCAGGTCGCCGTGGCGTTCGAGGCGTTCGGCGAGTTCCCGTTCGGCGGCCTTGGTGTCCCCGTCGTGCAGGGCCACGGCCCGTTCGTACTCGGGTCCGAAGCGCCGCTTCAGGCTGGGCCCGCCCCGCCTGTCGCGCCCGCGCACGACCAGGGCGGCAGCTGCGCCGAGGACCACGACCGCCGCGATCACGATCAACAGAATGATCAGGCCTGTCGACATGGTTGCCCTCCGGTCCGACCGGCCCCGCTGGCCGGTTCACCGTCCGGGTGACCCGGAAGTCCGCCCACAAACGGCGCCCGGCCCGTGGCGGGCCCGCCGAAACGGGTTGCGGGCGGTACCGGGTGGCTCCCGACAATGGCCGGCATGACGTGGACGATCGCTCCGGCACCGTACGACTCCCCGGCCGCCGCCGCCCTGTGGCGGGCGTACTACACGGAGGTCAGCGACCGCTGGTACCTCCTGCACGAGGGGCACCCCACCGACCCGGAGGAGCTGGAGCGGGAGATCGCCGCGCACTCGGGCGCCGACCTCGCCCCGCCGGGCGGGCGGCTGCTGATCGGCCGGTACGACGGCACACCGGCCGGTTCGGCCGGCGTACGGCTGCTGGAGGCGGACACCGCGGAGCTGACCCGGGTGTTCGTGCTGCCGGAGATGCGCGGCCGGGGCGGGGCCGCGCTGCTCGTGGCCGCCGCCGAGGACGCCGCGCGAGCACTGGGCGCCCGGCGGGTCGTCCTCGACACCCGCAGCGACCTGGTCGAGGCCCGCGCCCTGTACACCCGCCTCGGCTACACGGAGACCGGCCCGCACAACAGCGACCCGTACGCCGAACACTGGTTCCGCAAGGAGCTGCTGCCGGCAAGGGCCGTCAACTGACCTGGGTGACCGTGCCGTTGTGCGGGCGTTCGCGTTCGGCGCCGCAGAGTTCGCCGGTGAGGTCGCGGACCAGGTGGGTCAGGTCGGGGGAACGGCCGGGCCGCCACCAGTCGCCGAGCAGTTCGGCCAGGGACTCCTCGCGGGCCTTGGCGAGCCGTTCGGCGGCCTCGCGGCCCGCGTCGGTCAGGACGAGGTCCGGGCCCCGGCGTTCGGCGAGCCGCCGTTCCTCGACCTGGCGGGCGGCGGCCATGACCGCCTGGAGCGGGACCGGGCTGCGCTCGGCCAGCAGGGCCGGCTCGACCGAGCCGTAGCGGCGCATCCGCAGCAGCATCCAGCTGGCGGCGGGCAGCAGGTCGTACCCGGCCCGTTCGGTGATCGTCCGGTAGATCTCGCGGCGGCCCTCGCGGGTGCCGAGGACGGACAGGGCCCGGCACACCTCGTCGTAGGAGGAACGCTCGACGGGGTTGGGCGGGATGGTCTCGGAGACGTCCGGCGCGGTGACCGAGCCGCGCAGCCGGTCCTCCTTCAGGAACCAGGCCAGCAGGAAGCCGAGGAGGGCGACGGGCGCGGCGTACAGGAAGACGTCGGTGATGGCGGACGCGTAGGCGTGCAGGGCCGCCGGACGCAGGGCGGGCGGCAGGGCGGCGATGCCCCGGGGGTCGGCCCGCAGCGCGTCGGTGGAGGCGCCGGGCGGCAGGCGTACGCCGCGGAAGGCGGCGGCGAGTTCGTCGCCGAGGCGGCTCGCGAAGACGGAGCCGAAGACGGCCACGCCGAACGAGGCGCCGATGGAGCGGAAGAAGGTGGCGCCGGAGGTGGCGACGCCGAGGTCCTCGTAGGAGACCGCGTTCTGCACGATGAGCACCAGGACCTGCATGACCAGGCCGAGGCCGAGGCCGAACACGAAGAAGTACAGGCTCGTCACGGCGGTCGGGGTGTGCTCGTCGAGGCGGTGCAGGAGCAGCAGGCCGAGGGTGGTGACGGCGGTCCCGGCGACGGGGAAGACCTTCCAGCGGCCGGTGCGGCTGACGATCTGCCCGGAGACCGTGGAGGACAGCAGCAGACCGGCCACCATGGGCAGCATGTGGACGCCGGACAGGGTCGGGGAGATGCCGTGCACGACCTGGAGGAAGGTGGGCAGGTAGGTCATCGCGCCGAACATGGCGAAGCCGACGACGAAGCTGATGACGGCGGCCAGGCTGAAGGTGCGGATGCCGAACAGCTTGAGCGGCAGGACCGGTTCGGCGGCCCGGCGCTCGACGGCGACGAACGCCACGGCGAGCAGGACACCGAGCACGGCCAGACCGATGATCTGCGCGGAGTCCCAGGCCCAGGTGGTGCCGCCGAGCGAGGCGACCAGCACCAGGCAGGTGGCGACGGCGGCGATCAGGAACGTGCCGAGGTAGTCGATGACGTGCGGGGCGGTGCGGCGCGGGATGCGCAGCGCGGCGGCGATCACGGCGAGCGCGACGACGCCGACGGGCAGGTTGACGTAGAAGACCCAGCGCCAGCTCAGGTGCTCGGTGAGCAGTCCGCCGAGCAGCGGTCCGAGCACGCTGGTCGCGCCGAACACGGCCCCGAACAGGCCCTGGTAGCGCCCGCGTTCGCGGGGCGGCACGAGATCGCCGACGATCGCCATGGACAGCACCATCAGCCCGCCGCCGCCCAGCCCCTGCAGGGCCCGGAAGGCGATGAGCTGGGGCATGTCCTGGGCGGCCCCGCACAGCGCCGAGCCGATCAGGAAGATCACGATGGCGGTCTGGAACAGCCGCTTGCGGCCGTACTGGTCGCCGAGTTTGCCCCACAGCGGTGTCGCGGCGGTCGAGGCCAGCAGATAGGCGGTGACGACCCAGGAGAGGTGCTCCAGACCGCCGAGTTCGCTGACGATCGTCGGCAGCGCGGTCGCGACGATGGTCTGGTCGAGGGCGGCGAGCAGAAGTCCGAGCAGCAGCGCGCCGATCGGCACCAGCACACTGCCCGGGACGTGTTCGCCGCTGCTCGCGTCCTTCGCCGTGTCGCGCGTGTCCAGGGCCATGGAGACCTCCCGGGGCTCGGGTGCACCTCTTCCATCGTGGTGGGTGTCACCATTTATGGCCTGTTGAGTCCTGCGGATGTGCGGGGGATCCGCATAATCTGTGAAGTTCCCAAGGGGAGGGGGAACAGGCGTGACGGAGGAGCGGGGCACCACGTGCCCGGAGTGCGGTGCGCCGAGGGGGCCGGACAACACCCCGTCCTGCGACTGCACCGAGCGGGCCTCGGCGGCCCTGCGGGAGGCGCGTACGGCCGAGGCGGCAGCGGCGGAGGACTTCGATCCGCTGCGGATACGTCCGTATGTGGAGGTGTCCGGCACGGGCGGGGCGCCTGAGGCCGGGGCGTCCGAACGGGGGGCGCCCGAGCCGGGGACGCATGAGTCCGGGGCGCCCCGGGCTCTCCCGTCCTCGCGGACCCCCGCACCGCCGGCACCGCCCGCCCCGGTGGCCCGGACCACTGCGCTCACGGCCGTCCCCGAGCCGCCCGAGGCCGCTTTGCCCCGGCGCCGCTCACGCCGTACCGGGCTGCTGGCCGTGGGGGGCACGGCGCTGGCCGTCGCGGCGGTGGCCGGTTCCGCCCTGTTCTCGTACGAGGCACCGGCCCGGGACCGCGCGGCCCAGGAGGTCAGGCAGGGCATCCCGGAGGCGACGACACGGGCCCCCGCCCCGCCGAAGGCGCCGGCGCCCCCGGTCACCCCCCGCCCGCCGGCCCCCTCGGTACCGGCCGCCCCGGCCTCGCCCTCCCCCTCGTCGTCACCGTCCCCGAGTCCGACCGCCGCTTCCTCCGGCAGCCCTTCCCCCAGCGCCTCCCCGAGCCCCTCCGCGACGGCCACCGGCACACCGGGCACCACCCCCGCCGCGGCCCCGGTACTGCGACGCGGCGACACCGGCCCGGAGGTCACCGAACTCCAGCAGCGGCTGCGCCGGCTGAACCTCTACGGCGACCGGACCGACGGCGTCTTCACGCGTCCGGTCGAGGACGCGGTCCGCACCTACCAGCTGGCGCGGGGCATCACGGGCGACACCCTCGGCACATACGGCCCGGCGACGCGGAGAGCCCTGGAGGCGGAAACGACGGAGCCCTGACCTGCGGGGCGCAGCCGGATCGTCCCGTCAGCCGATGTGCAACCGGATCGTGCCGTCGGCCGATGCCTCGACCCGGACCTGGGTGAGGTCGCGCACCGCCACGTCCGGATCGTGGAGGACGGCACGCGGGCCGACGCCCACCACGGTCATCCCCGCGGAGCGCCCCGCCGCGATTCCCGCGCCGGAGTCCTCGAAGACCACGCAGTGGGCCGGGTCGACGCCCAGTTCGGCGGCGCCCTTGAGGAACCCCTCGGGATCCGGCTTGCTCGCGCCGACCGACTCCGCGGTGACGCGGACGGCCGGCAGGGGCAGCCCGGCGGCGTTCATGCGGGCGGTGGACAGGGCGACGTCGGCGGAGGTCACCAGCGCGTGCGGGAGCCCGGCCAGCGCGGCGAGGAACGCGCGCGCACCGGGGATCTCCACGACGCCGTCGGTGTCGGCGGTCTCCTCGGCGAGCATGCGGGCGTTGTCGGCGAGGTTCTGCTCGACGGGCCGGCCGGGCAGCAGGACGGCCATGGAGGCGTGGCCCTGCCGGCCGTGCACGACCTTCATCACCTCGTCGCCGTCCAGCCCGTGCCGCTCGGCCCAGCGCCGCCAGATGCGCTCGACCACGGCGTCGGAGTTCACGAGGGTGCCGTCCATGTCGAGCAGGAGGGCGCGGGCGGTGAGGACGGCGGGCGTGGCGGTGGCCGGCATCGGCAGCTCCAGGAACGAAGAGGCCCCGGGTCGGGTGGGAGACCGGGGACACCGGGAAGGACAAGGCGGCCCCGCCCGCCGGTCAGGGAAAACGGGCGGGAGCCACTTTGTTCCTCCACGGTACAAAACCGGGGCGTGATCCCGCCACCACCCCGGCCGGTGTTCATCCGCCGTTCGCTCAGCCGCTCACGGCCTCCCACAGGCTCCACACGCCGAGGCCCAGCATCAGCAGCGCCGCGATCTGCGTGATCAGCCGCAGCGGTACGCGCTTCATCAGGGCCTTTCCGCCGACGATGCCGAGTCCGGCGACGGCCCACAGACCGAGCACCGCGCCCAGGCCGACGGAGATCGGGTCGTCGTAGCGGGCGGCCAGGTTGGCGGTCATGATCTGGGTGAGATCGCCGAACTCGGCGACGAGGATGAGCATGAAGCCGGTCCCCGCGACCTTCCAGAAGGACTGGTCGGCCGGCTTCTCGATCTCCTCCTCGCCGTCGTCCTTCTTCAGCAGCAGCATCGCGGCCCCGCCGAGGAAGAGGACGCCGGTGAGGGCGTGCACGATCTGCTGCGGGAGCAGGGTGAGGACGCTGCCGGCCGCCACGGCGAGCACGACGTGCAGCAGGAAGGCGGCGGCGACGCCCGTGAAGACGTACGAGGCGCGGTAGCGGGTGCCGAGGACGAGGCCGGCGAGCGCGGTCTTGTCCGGCAGCTCGGCGAGGAAGACGACGCCGAAGACGAGCGCCGTCACGGTGATGCTGATCAAGGTTCCTCAATCGGTCGGGGCTGCCCCGCCGAGAGTGCGGTACGTCACGCGATGACACCTCGGCACGGCAGCACACTCGGCGCCCGCGCCGGGAGGGCACGGGCGTGCACTGCTTGCCGAAGGTCTCGCTGGCGGACCGGGATGGAACTCGGCGGTCCGCCTCCGGGCGCCGGCTCAGGCTCGCTGAGCAGTATGTCGACGGTCCGGCGAAGAGCTACTCCCCTTCTGCGCTCCCCATCGTACGGGATGTGAAGGTTCTGCCGTAAACCTTGTCATGACATGTACGCGTCACTAGCTTCTTACCGAGCGCTCACCCCCCGGCAACACCGCACCGCGAGCATTCCCTCGCTCGCGCACCAACACCCCGACCCCACAAGGGAGTTCACGCATGCCCAGGTTCTACGCGCGTCGACGGACGAGCATCCTCGCGGCGCTCACCGGCCTGATCGCCTCCGTCGCCCTGTTCAACTCCCCCGACGCCTCGGCCGCCCTCCCCACCCCGGTCAGCGCCGCCACCGCCCGCACCTACCTCTCCCAGCTCACCGTGGCCACCGAGAACCGCACCGGCTACAGCCGCGACCTCTTCCCGCACTGGATCACCATCAGCGGCGCCTGCAACACCCGCGAGACGGTCCTCAAGCGGGACGGCACGAACGTCGTCACCGACTCCTCCTGCGCCGCCACCAGCGGCAGCTGGTACTCCCCGTACGACGGCGCCACCTGGACCGCCGCGGCCGACCTCGATATCGACCACCTCGTCCCGCTGGCCGAGGCCTGGGACTCCGGCGCGAGCAAGTGGACCACCGCACAGCGGCAGGCCTTCGCCAACGACCTGACCCGGCCGCAGCTGATCGCCGTGACCGACAACGTCAACCAGGCCAAGGGCGACCAGGACCCGGCGACGTGGGTGCCGTCGCGGTCGGCGTACGTCTGCACGTACGTGCGGGCATGGGTGCAGGTGAAGTACTACTACAACCTGTCGGTCGACTCGGCGGAGAAGAGCGCGCTGACGAACTACCTGGCCGGCTGCTGAGCCCTCCGGGCGGCCGGTCAGGAAGCCGGACGGCGGCGCACCAGGAAGCCCGCCGCCGCGCCCGCGCCGAACAGCGCGGCCACCGAGACCCCGGTCGCCAGCCAGGTCGCGCCCAGCCACTGGGCGCCGTAGTAGCCGAGGGCCACGCTGTAGGCGGCCCAGGACAGGCCGGCCAGCGCGGACCAGGGCAGGAAGTCGCGGGCGCGGCGGTGGGCCGCGCCCGCGCAGAAGGAGACGACCGAGCGGCCGGCCGGGGCGAAGCGGGCGAGGACGACCAGCGCGCCGCCGCCCCGGGCGAGGGCCTCGCCGAGACGTTCCTGCGCGGCGGTCAGCCGCCGGGAGCGGGCTATCGCCCGGTCCAGCCGCTCACCGCCCCGCCAGGCCAGGCGGTAGGCCACCAGGTCACCGAGGACGGAGGCGGTCGCGGCGGACAGGATCAGGGCCAGTATGTCCGGCACGTCGTGCGGCACCCCGCCCGCCGCCGCACCGGTGCCGGCCGCGGCCGCGGTGCCGGCGGTGATGACGAGCACCCCGCTCGGCAGGACCGGCAGGAACACGTCGAGCAGCACCGACAGGGCCACGACGGCATAGATCCACGGTCCGGCCGCCAGCGACCCCACGCTCTCCAACACGACGACTCCTGTCACTCCCCCGTTGACAGCCATACAGCGTACGCCGGGGGTGTGACAGGAGGTTCGCCGGGGTTCGGCGGGTTGGCTCGGTTGGGCGGGGTTGGGCGGGTTCTGCGGACGGGAGGGGTTCCCGGGCCGGGCGGGCGGGTCCCCGGACTCCGGTCAGGCGGGCTTCCCGGGGCCGGGGCCGGTCAGGCCGCCAGTGGCTGCCGCTCCGCCGAAGGCTCCGCCGCGGCGCGCCGCCCGAAGAGCCGGTCCAGGCCGAACGCGCCGGAGCCGGTGAAGACCAGCAGGAAGAAGCCCCAGCAGAACAGGACCGACAGCTCACCGCCGTTCTGTATGGGCCACAGGGCGGCCTGCTGGTGGACGTCGAAGTAGGCGTACGCCATCGAGCCGGAGGCGACCAGCGCGGCGCCGCGGGTGCCCAGGCCGAGCAGCACCAGGCCGCCGGCGACCAGCTGGATCACGGCCGCGTACCAGCCGGGCCAGGTGCCGGCCGCGATCGTGCCGCCGTTGGTGCCGGCGGCGCCACCGAGGACGCCGAACAGGGAGGCGGCGCCGTGCACCGCGAAGAGCAGGCCGAGGACGGCGCGGAAGAGCCCGATGGCATAGGGCTGAGCGGAGTTGAGACGTGCGGACATGAGGGGATTTCTCCTCTTCGGTGTCGGTCGGACCGGCCGGGGACTGAGCAGACCGGTCGTGGGGGCGGCGGTACCGAACGGGAGGCCAGGTTAGGCGAACCTAATCAATGCTTGCAAGTTCAACATCTACTCCCCGGGGGCGGCCCTCCCCGCCCTGGACAGGGTTTGCCGCACAGCCCCCCGGGCGATGTAGGCTGTCGACTTGTTCCGGGTGCGTAGCTCAGGGGTAGAGCGCCTGCCTTACAAGCAGGATGTCGGCGGTTCGAAACCGTCCGCGCCCACCGGCCCCTGACAAGAGGTCACCGCACGACGGCGGCCCCTCGGAGAATCCTCCGAGGGGCCGTTCCCGTTTCCGTTCCTACTCCTCCTGCGCCGCCTGCTCGTGGGCGTGCTTCAGCCGGGAGCGGGCCTCCATCCGGTCCGCCGCCGCGACCTCGGCCCAGAAGCGGTGGGTGCTGACGAAGACCGCGAGTTCGTGCTCGCGCCGCCGCAGCTTCTCCACCTCGGCCTGCTCGTCCTCCGTCCAGCCCGGGGACGCGGGCCGCTCCACCTTGCGCCAGCCGGCGTCGTCACTGAAGCCGTCCATCGGCTCGACCGACCAGGGCAGCCGCTTGAGCAGGGCCGACAGCTCGGCCCGGACCTGATGCAGCTCCTCCTGGCCGGCGAGGAGGTCACTGGGGAATTCATAGGTCGTAGCCACGCCGCAATGCTACGCCTGTTCGATTTCCCGGTGCGAGGTCGAACGAGGACAGGAGACCTGGTTCAGCCGAACGGGTGACCGGCTCTCAGTGGCCGGCGGCCCGCAACTCCCGCACCAGCCGTTCCGTCACCGGCACCGGAACGGCATGCCGCTCGGCCGCGCGCAGCAGCGCCCCGCCGATGGCGTCGAGTTCGAGCGGTCGGCCCGCCTCGGCGTCCCGCTGCATGGACGACCTGGTCGCGGACGGGAACGCGTCGTACCGGGCCAGGGCCTGGGCCGGGTCGGCGGGGGCGCCCGAGGCGCGGCTGACCGCGGCCGTCTCGGCGACCAGGGCCTCCAGCTCCTCCCGGTGCCGGGTGCGGGCCGTGCCGAGCGGCACGCCGTAGCGGGTGGTGAGCAGGGCGAACGGGGCGAGGAACGCCATCTTCGCCCACAGGGCCGCCGTCTCGTCCCCGGCCACCCGGGCGGTCGCCCCCGAGGCCGAGAGGTGACCGGCCAGCTCGTCGAGGCGGGCGCGGGGTACGGCGTCCCCGGCGAGGTCGACCTCCGTGAACGGGCTGCCGTGTTCGATCACCCCCGGGGAGACGCGCGTCGACTCCACCCGGATCACGGCCGGGGCCACCAGCTCGGGACGGTAGCGGGCGCGGAGGGCGGCGGGGTGTTCGACGCCGTTCAGCAACGGCACGAGCAGGGCGTCGCCGAGGGCGGCGGGCGGCACCCGGGTGAGGGCCGCGTCGAGCGCGGTGTGTTTCACGGTGACCAGGCAGGCGTCCACCGGCTCGCGCAGCTCGGTGCCCGCGTCGACGGCGGCCGTGAAGTCCCCGAACTGCCGGCTGCGGACCGTGATGCCGGTCCGGCGCAGGGTGTCGGCCGTGGCCTCCCCGGCCAGGCAGATCACACGGTGGCCGGAGCGGGACAGCAGGGCGGCGAGCAGGCCGCCGGTGCCGCCGGGGCCGAGGACGGCCACGGTGAGCGGATGCGTCATGGAGTTGTCCTTTCGACGGTCGGCCCCGGGAAGTCGGTGGCCGCCTTCGCGACGATCATGGCAGCGGGCGGCGTTCCCGCGCCAGACTTGGCTCATGTGCCGGAGTATCAAGACCCTGCGTCCGCCCGTGCTGCCCGGTGAGGCCACGGACGAGGACATCCACGCGGCCGCGCTGCAGTACGTCCGCAAGATCTCGGGCTTCCGCGCGCCCGCCGCCCACAACCGCGAGGCCTTCGACCGGGCGGTGGCCGCGGTGGCGGAGGCGACGGCGGAACTGCTCGGCGGGCTGGAGGTGCGGGGCCGGTCGGGGAGACGGGCCGGGTAGCGCCCCGCGGGGCCGGGCCGGAGCGCCGTGCGGCTTCGCCGCGCCCACGGACTGCCGGACCGGAGGAGCCCCCCGGTGAACTGACCGTCCCCCGTCGTCGTCCTACCCAGGTGGGACAATGGCACCACCCAGCGCGAAGCACGGCACGGGAGAGGGATGTGACGGCGACACCGGGCACGCCAGTGAGAGAGCCGTACCCGCCGTCGTCCGCCGTACGGGCCCGGCGTGCGGCCTCGCCGCTGTGGGACGTCGTGATGCTGCTGGGCCTGCCCGTGGTGGCCGTGCTCGCGGTGCCGGCCGCGTTCGCCGGCGGGGGGACCCGGCGGTGGTTCGGCGGGCGGGCGGAGAGCCAGCGGGCCGATGCGCAGGCCGCGAAGGACGCGGCGGCGACGGCGTTCTACGAACTCGACACCGCGCAGCGGGACCTGCGGATCTCGATCGAGACGATCGCGGCGGTGGACGACTCCCCCGCCGCCCGGCGCGCCGTCTCGGACTTCGCCGCGCTCGGGCAGCGGATCGACGAGGTCAGCCGGCGGTACATCCAGGCCGTCGACGCCCATGATCTGGACCGGCACGACCTGGAGGCCGGTGTGGCGGCCCGGGCGCGGGCGGAGCTGACGGCGGCCAAGGACGAGCTGGTGCGGGTCCGGCAGGAGCTGGAACGGTTCGGCGATTCGCTCGGGCCGCTGCTCGGCAAGGCGGAGACGCAGCTGGCGCGGCTGGCGCCGGCCGTGGAGCGGGCCCGGCAGTCGCTGCTGGCGGCGAGCAACGCGCTGGACGCCGTACGGGAGAGCGGTCTCGGGGCGGACGGACTGGCGGCGCGGCTGGCGGCCCTGGCGCCGGAGCTGACCAGGCTGAACCAGGGCGCGGGACAGCACGGGGTGCAGGCGACGCTGGAGCGGGCCGAGCGGGTGCAGCGGGAGGCCGGGGCGATCCGGGCGGAGGCCGAGCGGCTGCCGGAGCGGGCGGCGGAGATCGATCACCGGCTGGTGAGTCTGCGGACCCGGGCGCAGGCGCTGACCACCCGGGCGGGACAGGTGGAGCCGGTGCTGAGCGAGCTGCGGCGCCGGTTCGCGGCGGCCTGCTGGCAGGATCTGCAGCAGGTGCCCGCGCTGGCGGCGGAGAACGTGCGGCAGGCGGAGCTGAAGCTGCGGGAGGCGCAGACGGCGCGGGACGAGCAGCGGTGGCCGGACGCCACCTCGCTGCTGTCGACGGTGCGGGCGCTGCTGAACGCGACGGACGACGCGGTGTCGGCGGCCGGTGACCGGCTGGGCCGGCTGAACGCGGTGCAGAAGGATCCGCAGGCGGAGATCGAGCGGACCCGGTTCGCGATCCGGGATGCCCAGCGGCTGGCGATGACGGGGCGTACGACTCCCGATCCGCGGCATGCCGGGCCGCTGGACGAGGCGGTGGCGCGGCTGGAGCGGGCGGTCGGCACGCTTCAGGGGCGGCATCCGGACTACTGGCACTTCCTGACCGAGACGGAGGGGGTGCGGCAGGCGGTGGCGCGGGTGGTGGCGCGGATCCGCGAGGAGCGGGGTGCCGGGCACTGAGCCGTGACGTGTTGCCGGGGGTGCGGGGCAAGCGGATATTGAAGGGGACGGATGGCCTCCGCTAGCGCCCGAGGGAGGCGGACATGGCCACACACGCAGTGCATTCGAGGAAGGCCGAGGAACGGCGGCGTCCGCGGCTGGACGACCACCTGCCCGTCGACCACCGGCTGAACATGGTCTACCGCATCGGTGCGGGTCTGATCGGGGCGTTCCTGGTCGTCTTCGGCATCCTCGGCCTGGTGGACCAGATCGGTTTCTTCAACACCGGCGGGAACGCGGTCGCCGGGCTGAACACCAACGGCGCGCTGAGTGTGCTGTCGATCTGCATCGGCGCGATCCTGCTGGCCGGCATGGTGATCGGCGGGAACTTCGCGTCGACGCTGAACATGGTCCTCGGGGTGCTGTTCCTGCTGAACGGCTTCCTGTTCCTCGGCCTGCTGGACACGAACAGCAATTTCCTGGCGTTCAGGATCCAGAACGTCTTCTTCAGCTTCATCGTGGGCCTGTTGCTGATGACGTTCGGGATGTACGGCCGGGTCGGCCATGCCCTGCCGTACGACAACCCCTACTGGCGGGCCCGCCACCCGGAGGCCTCCCCGCAGGAGCGGCGGATGCGCCAGGAGCAGCAGCCGGAGCGGGGGGAGGTCCAGGGGCGGCAGGGCCCGCGGCAGCCGGGACCGGGTCAGGTCCTGTAGGCGTAGAACGCCGCGGTCGGGTACGAGGCGACGAGGCTGGCCACCGACCTGTTGTAGGTGTTGGTGGAGTGGTAGCTCACGTACGGCACGCCCCGGGGGTCCCGGTAGGTGACGATCATCGAGTGGTCCTTGGACCCGTCGCGGTTGAAGTCCATCTGCAGCACGTCGCCGATGTCCAGCTGGTAGACGTTGGCGAGGCTGGTGGCCCGCTTGGAGGACAGGGCGAACCAGGAGAACTCGTTGACGCCGACGAAGGAGTCGGACTGGATGTCGGAGTTCCCGAACCACTTGTGGAAGTCGTTCGTGTAGCCGGGTACGTGCTTCCAGCCGCCGGCCTTCAGGGCCTGGCTGACGAAGTTGGTGCAGTCGCCGCCGGCGCCCTGCCCGTTGAAGTCGGGGTAGGCGGGGTTGTAGTTGTTCCAGTACTTCTGGGCGTACGCCACCATGGCCTTGTAGTCGTAGCCCGTCGCGGAGAAGTTCTTGGCGTTGGCGGGTGCGGGCCAGGTGGTGGCGGAGCGGGCCGCGGAGGGCGGGCCGTCGTCGTCGCCGGTGGTCCTGACCTTGGCGACGGAGGGCTTGGCGACCTGGTTGACGGCGAGGTAGCCGTCGTCGGTGTCGCGGATGCCGGTGAGCTGCCAGGTGCCGTGCTGGTCGGCCCGGAAGGTCAGCTCGTGGTGGGCCTGGAACCCGGTGGTCTTCGGGCTCTTGCCGGTGACCTTGTCGTAGGTCAGCGTCGTGGTCTCGGTGACGGCGACCTTGGCGTGGCGGCCCTTGACCTGGGTGGCGTCCAGCGTGACCTTGGTGCTGCCGGCGCGGTAGGTCTCGCCCAGACGGGCGAGGCGGCTGCGGCGGTCGCGCAGTGCGTCGACCGCGGACTTCTCCTCGCGGGTCTGTCCGCCGGACAGGCGCACGGAGCCGGAGAAGCCGGACGTGTGCCGGGTCTGCTGCTTGCCGGCGCCCTCCACGAGGGCCTGGGTGCGGTCGGTGAAGACCGCGTCGGCCAGTCGCTGGAAGGTCGCCTTGGTGGCCGCGTCCACCGTCGGGTCGTCGGTCACGGCCGCGCCCGCGCTCCAGTTGGGCACCAGAGCCACGCCCGCGACCACCGAGGCGGCCGCGGCGGTCACTATGGCCGTACGGCGCCGGCCACGGCTCAGTCTTCTAGATTTCAATGATGTTCCCCTCTACGCCGGTACACCTACCGGGCGAGGGGCATCTTGCCACGACGGGTGCGGCGGTTGTGAAGGGGGTTGCACAAGTGGAATCCCCTGCCCGTACTTGTCACTTGACGACCGTCGACCAGTCCGGCGACTGGGCCGGGTCCAGGGTGCGCAGGGCGGCCAGGGTCTCGGGCTTCTGGGCGTCGAGCCAGTCGGACAGCTCCTTGAAGGACACGCACTTGACGCCCTTCTTGGTGCAGACGTTCTTGACCACCTGGTCGATGGACTTCATGTAGATGCCGCCGTTCCAGTCCTCGAAGTGGTTGCCGATGAACAGCGGGGCCCGGCTGCCGTAGTAGACGCGGTTGAAGCCCTTCATGTACGAGTCGACGGTCATCCGCTCCCACTCGGGGAACTTGGCGGAATCGCCCTGGGTCTCGCCGTCGGACTGGTTGTAGAGGAAGTTGAAGTCCATGGACAGGGCCTGGACGTCGTCCGTGTACGGCAGCAGCTGGAGCGGGAAGTCCCAGATGCCGTTCTTCTTGCCGGGCCATATCTGGAAGTCGCCCGGGGAGCTGGCGTCGTAGCGCCAGCCGTAGCTCTTGATGGCCTTCAGCAGGTTGGGCTGGCCCTCCAGGCAGGGCGCGCGGCCGCCGGCGACCTCCTTCTTGAAGTCGAAGGGCAGCGCGGGGACGTCCTTCCAGCCGGTGTTGGTCTTCCAGTGCTCCACGAAGGAGTAGAACTGGTCGATCTCGCTCTTCCACTCCTGCACGCTCCAGTCGCCGCCGCCCTTGGCGCCGCAGAAGTGGCCGTTGAAGTGGGTGCCGATCTCGTTGCCGTCCTCGTAGGCCTTGCCCAGCTGCTCCAGCGTGGTGCGGATGTGGTCGTCGGTGGCGTAGTCGATCGCGGCGTCGCCCGGGGAGTGCATGGGGCCGTGGTACTGGGCCTTCTTGCTCTTGGGCAGCAGGTAGATGCCCGTGAGGAAGAAGGTCATGTGGGCGTTGTACTCCTTGGCCAGCTCCCGGTAGTGCGAGAACAGGTGGTCGCTGCCTTCCAGGGCGCCGTCCCAGGAGAAGACCACGAACTGCGGGGGCTTCTCACCGGGCTTGAGCGGTACCGGCTTCAACTGCCCCTTCTGCGGGCCCGTGTAGGAGGTCGAGCCGTCACCGAGGATCTTCGTCTTGCCGTCCCACTCCGGGGTCGGGGAGGCCTTCGGCGCGGCCGTGGGCTTCTTGCCGGCCGCGGCGGCGGGGGTGCTGCTGCTGTCCGTGCCGGACAGCGCCAGGAACCCGGCGACCAGCGAGGCGACGACGAGGAGGGCGGCCAGCGTCAGGACCTGCGGCCGGGTGGCGCGGGGCGCACTGCGGCTGCGGGGGGCTCGACGGCGGCCTGACGACGACATCTTGCGAGGCATGCGCGGCTCATTCTGCGGAAGGGGAGGGTGCACGGGACCCGGCTCAGCCGAGACCCGTCGCTGCCGACCAGAGGGCATACGGGACGCTGTTGGCGGACGTTCCGGCGAGGCCCTTGAGCGGCAGTGGCTCCAGGGACCTGGCCAGGTCGATCCGGTAGACGACGATCGCGGTGGACACGGAGTCGGCCGTGCCGACGTACCAGGCGGCGGTGTCCTTCTCGGTGGTGCCGGCCTTCCCGGACACCCCGGAGCGGCCGGCCGCCGCCTCGGGGTGGGCGGTGCGGAAGGAGTCGGTGAGCGCCTCGGTGACCTCCTCGGCCACCTTGGTGCCGACCGCGCGCCGGGGGTGCGGGGTGGCGAGCGGGACCGGGGAGCCGTTGCGGGTGATCCGGCGCACCGAGTACGGCTCGGTGTGGGTGCCGCCGGCGGCGAAGGTGGCGTATCCGCTGGCCATCCGGATCGCGCTGGGCGTGGAGTTGCCCAGCGACAGGGCGGGCACCTGGGGTCCCATGCTGGCGGACAGCAGTCCGGAGTCGATGGCGGTCCGGCGGACCGTGTCCAGGCCGGCGTCCATGCCGAGCTGCATGAACGGGGTGTTCACCGACTTCGCCATGGCCTCGCGCAGGGTGATCTGCCCGTAGGACCGGCCGCCGTCGTTGTGCGCGGTGACCTTCTTGCCGCTGCGGTCCCAGTACGGCCCCTCGGGGGTGGTGACGGGGACGCCGTCGTCGCCGTTGTAGACGCTGTCCGGGGTGACCGGGGTGGCGGGTCCGTCGCGGGTGGTGTGCACGCCGTGTTCGAGTCCGGCGGCGTAGACGAACGGGGTGAAGGCGGTGCCGGCCGGGACGGTGGTCGCGTTGGACTCGTTGTAGCCCTGCTTGCGGTGGTCCGGGCCGCCGTAGACGGCGAGGATCCGGCCGTCGGCGGTCACCGAGGCGGCGCCGTAGTGGCCGTTCCTCGCCGTCGCCGGGTCGTCCTGCCGGGCCTTCTTGCGGGCCTTGGTGACGGCGTCGGTGAGGGCCTTCTCCCGCTTGCGGTCGAAGGTCGTGTAGATCTGGTAGCCGCCGAGGTCGAACTGCTTGTCCGTGAGGTGGCCGGCCTTCTTGGCGTACTGCGACGCCAGCTCCACCAGGTAGTCGCTCTGCGCACCGGTGTTGTACAGCGGGTTGCTCTTCAGCGGCTCGGGGTACTTCGTGTACGTGGCCCGTTCCCGCGGCGACAGCTTGCCGATCTTGACCATGCGGTCCAGGATCCAGGACCAGCGTTCGACGGCCCGCGCGTGGTTGGCCTTGTTGAGGGTGGGGTCGTAGAGGCCGGCGCCCTTGAGCAGGGAGGCGAGCATGGCCGCCTCGGAGGCGTTGAGCTTGCCGACGTCCTTGCCGTAGTAGGCCTGGGCGGCGCGCTGGATGCCGTAGCTGCCGCGGCCGAACCAGCTGGTGTTGAGATAGCCCTCCAGGATCTGGTCCTTGCTCATCTTGTTGTCGAGCTTGAGGGCGATCATCGCCTCGGTGAATTTGCGGCTTATCGTCTGGTTCTGTGTCAGGTAGACGTTTTTGACGTACTGCTGGGTAATGGTCGATCCACCCTCGGTGTCCCCCTGTCCCAGGGTACGGAACACCGCGCGGGTGATGCCTTTGGCGGATATACCCGGGTCCGAGTAGAAACTCTCGTTCTCCGCCGCGAGCACCGCCCAGCGGACGTCCGGGGGGATGTCCTTCAACGGCATCGCCTGCCGCTGCACCCAGCCCGTGCGGGCCATGGGCGTGCCGTCGGACCAGAAGTAGACGTTGTCCTGTTGTGTGGCGTACGAGTTGAGGTTGTCCGGTATGTCGGTCATCGCGTACGCGGTGACGAGGAACGCGCTGAGCAGACCGAACGAGGTCAGGGTGGCGCCGAGCCACTGGCGCCAGGAGGGTATCCAGCGCCGCCAGCCGCTGCGGCCGGGGCGCGGATAGACCGGCTTGAGGCTGCGCGCATACGGGGCCATGCGGCGGGCATACGGGGCCAGGGGCGCCAGCAGGCGGCCGAGCGTCGCGAGCAGGCGGCCGAGCGGGCCGAGCGCGGCTGTGACGGCGCCGCCCGCCGTCGCGGTGCGCTCCCGTCCGGCGGAGCGCGCGCCACGGCGACGCTCGGCCCGGCCGCCGCCCGGAGCGGGTGGCTCCGGGGGCGGGGGAACGCGCAACTGCATGGTCTCGTCCGCCCTGAGGGCGTCGACTCTCAGATGCAGGGTCTCGTCGGCGCCCAACGGCTCCTCGCCACGGCCATCCCCCATGGGGCCGCCTTCCCCCTGCGACGCATCGGTCACGCCTGCGTCTCCCTCCGCACTCGGTCTTGCTCGCGCGGGTGAGCTGAGCATCCTCGCAACGGCGTTCACAAATTATCAGTAACGTTTTCGAATGCCCTGCACATATGCCGGACGGAAAGCAACACTCAGGAAACATTGAGACGCCCCTGGTCGGGCCTCGACGGCTAACCTGGGCTCATGCCTCGCTACGAGTACCGCTGCCGGACCTGCGGCGACACGTTCGAACTCAACCGGCCGATGGCTCAGTCGGCCGCCCCCGCGTCGTGCCCCGCGGGGCACGACGACACGGTGAAGCTTTTGTCGACTGTTTCCGTGGGCGGCGTGACGTCCGCCACACCCGCGCCCGCGCCGAGGGCCGGCGGGGGCGGGTGCTGTGGCGGCGGGTGCTGCGGGTAGCCGCCCACGGGGCGCCCCCTACGCGGGCGGCCGCGCCGCTCTCAGGAACTCCCGCAGGATGCGCTCCCCCGCCAGTACGCCCCGCTCCGGCAGGGCGCTGATCTGCGGGGCCGTCCAGCCCGTGTCCGCCAGTTCGCCGTGGCCCGGGCGCCAGCCCCGGTCGGCGGCCAGGAGCAGGTCGGCGTCGAGCAGGGAGTCGCCGGCGGCCAGGGTCAGCTCCGCACCGGTGCGCCGGGCGACCTCGCGGACGGCCGCGCTCTTGGTGAGCGGCTTCGGGACGGCGTAGATCTTGCGGCCCTGCAGGGACACCGTCCAGCCGCGGTTCTCCGCCCACACCGCCAGCTCCTTCACCCAGTCCTCGGGCAGCAGCTCGCGCTCCACCACCAGATAGGCGAACAGGTCCTCCGCGACCCGGTGCTTGCGCACCCACACCGGGTCCGCGGAGCGCAGCAGGTGCTCGCGGACCTCCTCCAGCGGCGCGCACTCGTCCGCGAGCCGCGCCAGCACGCTCGCGTGCCAGTCGCCGTCCGTGACCCCGTCCACCAGCAGGTGCCCGCCGTTGGCGCAGATCGCGTACGCGGGCGGCGGGCCCGGCAGGTTGATGCGCTGGTACTGCTTGCGCGTCCGGGTCGTCGTCGGCACGAACACGGCCGCGTCCCCCAGGTCGGTGAGCAGACCGGCCGCCGTCTCCGTCATATAGGACAGGGGCCTCGATTCGTGGACCTCCACACACAGCAGCCGGGGCGCCCGTGCGTCCGGCATCATCAGCGCGAGGGCCGCGGAGGAGTAGATGAGCGTACGGTCGAGGTCGCTCGCCACCAGCACCGGCATCAGACGTTCACCGCCCTGCCGTCGGCACCCGTCGCGCCCCGCGTGTACCGGGGGTGGATCAAGCCGACGCAGGTGTACGGCAGGTCGTCGGCCTCCTCCACCGGCACCCCGCGCTGCTCGGCGAGCAGCCGCACGTGGTCCAGGTCGGCGCCGGCACCCTTGCGCGCGAGGATCTTCCACGGCACCCGGCGCAGCAGCACCCGGGTGGTCTCGCCGACGCCCGGCTTGACCAGGTTGACGTCGTGGATCCCGTACTCCTCGCTGATCCGCTCGACCGCCCGCCAGCCCGCCCAGGTCGGGGTGCGGTCGGCGGCCAGCAGCTCCTTGACCGCGCCGTCGACGGCGTCGGCGACCTCCGGGAAGCGGGCGGCGACGGCGTCGAGGAAGGCCACGGAGACGTCCGCGCCGGCCAGTTCGCGGTAGAACTTGGCGCCGTGGAAGTCGTGCGGGCCGACCAGGTCGGCCCGCAGCACCGTACGGGAGACCAGGCCGGAGACCGTCGAGTTGAGGCAGGCGGAGGGGATGAGGAAGTCCTCCCGGGTGCCGTAGGTGCGCACGCAGGAGCCGGGGTCGGCGAGGACGGCGATCTCCGGGTCGAACCCGGTGACGCCCTCGGCCGCCTCGAACTCCTCGACGGCCCGGGCGAGTTCCCGGGTGATCGCGCCCTTGCCGGTCCAGCCGTCGACGAAGACGACGTCCCGGGGGTCGTGGCGGTCGGCGAGCCAGCGCAGCGCGTTGGCGTCGATGCCCCGGCCGCGCACGATCGACACGGCGTAGTGCGGAAGCTCCAGACCGTGCCGGAACTGCGCCCACCGGCGCATCAGGATCCCGACCGGGGTGCCCGCGCGGGCCAGGGAGACCAGCACCGGCCGCGGCGACCGCTCGGCGATGACGGTCTCGGTCACCACCCCGACGGCCTGCGCGATCCGGGCGGCCGACGCCTCCAGCGCCGCGTGGAACAGCTCCTGGTACTGCGCGCTGGGCTGGTACTCCACCGGCAGCGACTCCGCGTAGTGCGCACCGCCGCTCTGGATGGCCTCCTCCCGCTCCTCGGTCGGCGCCTCCAGGGTCACGCCGGACAGGTCCTGGAGCAGCCAGCCGACCTCCTCCGGCGCGTACGAGGAGAATGCGGGGCCGCGGAGGGGCTCGGGCAGCATGACCGGCCTTTCGGGAGCGTGCGGGACGTACGAGGGTACGACCGCGAGCAGGACGTGCGGGACGTGCGCGGCGAGGGCGGCCAGCAGACCGTCGGGTGCGTGCAGGGCGGGGGTGTCGGCGACGGAGTCCACCACCGCGACGACGGTGTCGAAGCCGGCGCCGGCCACGTTGTAGGCGTACCGCTCGCCGGGCCCGTCGGCCGGGTCGTCGTGGGCGGGGAAGACCAGCCGGGTGCGGATGGCGTACCCCGGGTCGTCCACCGCGAGGACGGGCGACCGGGTGGTGGTGGAGAACCGCACCTCGGCGTCCACCTCCTGCTCCAGCCGGCGGGCGAGCCGCAGCGGGGCGTACATCAGCTCCTCGAAGCCGAGGACGAGCACGCGCCGGGCGCCGGCGGGGAGGGCGTCGCGTATGCGCCCGGCCATGGCGGGCAGTGCCTCCTCGAGCCGGGCCCGGTGGGCGGGGGTGAAGCCGTGCCGCCCGCCGTCGGGGAGGCCGGCGGGCCAGTGCAGGTCGACCTCGGTGACGGACCCCGGCTGTCGCGCCCCTGCGGCCACCACGGTCCCGGACCCGGCGGACTCGTGGTCCGCGACCAGCCGCTGCCCCTTCTCCAGCACCCCCTCCGGCAGCCGTACGGTCCCGGACGCGGCGGCGACGAGATCCACCCGCGCCCCGGTCTCCTGCGCGAACCGCTCCAGCCGCGCGGAGTCCGCGGCCGACCGCATGTCGACCAGCGCCACCACCACGTACCGCTCGCGCGGATACCGCCGGTGCAGGTCACGGATGGTGTTCAGCACGGTGTTGCCGGTGGAGAACTCGTCGTCCACCAGCACCAGGGGGCCTCGGCCGGCCAGCAGCCCGGGATCCTCGGGAAGCAACAGGTGCGACGTCGCGTGGGAGTGCGACTCCTCGAACCCGCCCGCGGGGGCGACCCCGGGAACCGGCCGCCGCGTGGAGTGCAGGTAGGGCACCGCACCGAGCCCGTCGGCCACCGCGTGCCCCAGCCCCGTCGCGGTCTCCGCGTACCCGAGGACGACGGCATCGCCGGCCTCGGCCCCGCCGAGCAGCGCGGCCACCCGCCGGCCCAGCCGGAACCCGTGCTCGTACACCACGGCCGGCGACTGCGGCACGTGCTTGCCGAGGACGTTCGAGACCAGCAGGTGGGCCCGCCTGGGGTTGCGCCGCAGCGCGAGCCCCAGCAGCGCCGGAAGCGTGTCGTCGCCCACGAGCCCGACCCCGAGCCGCTCGGCGACCCAGCTGCCGGACCAGACCCCGTCGTTCACTGCGTTGTTCATGCGTTCCTTGGAGAGGTGGAGAAAGGTTCAGCCCGGTATGCCGGCGGCGAGCAGTTCCACGAAGCCGACGTCCTCGTTGGCGACGCCGAACACCTCGGCGCGCAGCAGGGTCCGCTCCGCCCAGGCGCGGTGCGGTTTCACTTCGTTCATCTTGTTCGTGTAGGCCGACCGGAGTACACCCCCGCCGCCGCGTTCCGGCCGCAGGATGTCCTGGGCGTCGCTGAACTCCTCGTGGCTGACCACGGAGAGTGCGTGGACGGGCAGGACGTGCGAGGGGTGGATGCAGGTCTTGCCGAGCAGGCCGTTGGCCTGGTCGAGGGAGATCTCCCGGAGCAGTCCGTCCATGGCGTGTTCGATCAGCTCCGCGCGCAGCTCGGCGGCCTGCACCTCCAGGAAGGGGCTCTGCCTCAGCTGCGGCTTGAACATGCGTTCGGACACGCGGAAGTACTCCCACACGGGCCCGGTGACGGTGAAGCCGGTGCCGTCGGCGCGGCCGAGCATGTTCACGACGTCGGCGATCACGGAGGCGACGATCTGGACGTCGTAGGCCGTCATGTCGGGGGCGCGGCGCAGGCCGTAGGAGGAGCAGAAGTCGGTCACGCCGAGGCGGAGGGCCAGCACGCGGTCGCGGTACTTGTCGACCGCGCGGAGGATCCCCTCCAGGGTCTCCACCCGGGACTCGCGGTAGAGCAGCTCGGGGGATTCCAGGACGGGCATGGCGAACAGGCGCCGGCCGCAGGCCCGCTCGGCCGTGGTGAGGGCCTCCAGGAAGGGGATGCCGCGTTCCTCGGTGAACTTGGGCAGGACGAACCCGGACAGCAGGCGCACGGCCGGGCCGAGGCGGCGGACCAGGTCCGGTATCTGCTCGGGCGCGCGGACCCGGATGAACAGCAGGGGCGGCTCCACGCCGGGGCGGGCGGACAGCTCGGCGAACTGCCGGACCAGGTTCTCCTCGCCCGGCCCGACGTCCGCGTCGTCGATCGAGTCCTCCAGGCACAGCACCATCGAGACCACGCCGTTGCCGGCCTGTTTGACGATGTCGTCGGCGAGCCGGGGCCGGGTGGCCGGGCTGTACAGCGTGGCGCCCAGGGCCGCGGAGAGCAGCCGGGCCGGGGAGTCGGCGGTGAACGCGCACGGCTCCTGATGGAAGAGGCGCTGTCGCACCTCGGGGGCGATGTGCCCGAAATGACGCATAGGACTCCCTCAGGGTACGAGTCAGACCCGTGGGTTCGGCAAAGGGTGGCCGGTAATAGTACGTAGGGACCCATGTCGAGGGTTCCCCGCGGGCGTGAATTTCCGGTAACCCGCCCCTGTCGGCGCGGCCGCCCCCCGCATTGTCGTGACCAGGACCGAGAGGGCAGGATGACCGCATGACGCACACGATGCTGAAGGGGTCGAACGTCCCGCTGGAGGCCACCACGGTGCGCGCCGTGCTGCGCTGGACGCCCGGGCAGGGCGTACCGGACGTGGACGTGTCGGCGCTGCTGCTGGGCCCCGACGGCCGTGTGCGCTCCGACGAGGACTTCGTCTTCTACAACCAGCCCCGGCATCCCTCCGGGAAGGTGTGGCGGCTCGGCAAGAAGCGGATCACCGAGGGGCTCACCGACACGATCCAGACAGACCTCTCCGGTGTGGAGCCGGGCGTCGGCCGGATCCTGCTGGTCGCCTCCGCGGACGGGGTCGCCTTCGACCGGGTGCCGGCGCTGTGCATCCTGCTGTACGACGCGGCGGTCGCCGAGGGCGAGCCGCTGGCCCGGTTCGACATCAAGCCGGAGACCGGCGCGGAGACGGCGCTGATCTGCGGTGAGCTGTACCGGCGCGGGGAGGGCTGGAAGTTCCGGGCGCTGGGCGAGGGCTACTCGAACGGGCTGAAGGGGCTCGCGACGGACTTCGGCATCTCGGTGGACGAGTCCGAGATGGAGGAGGAGCCGATCGCGTCCCCGCCGTCCCCGCCGTTGCCTCCGGAGCAGCCGACGTCCGCGGTTCCGGCGCAGCCGCCCGCGTACGGCTATCCGCAGCCGATGGCGCCGGCGGCCGTGGTGGGGGACGGGTACTTCCGGCTGCCTCCGCAGGGGCCGCAGTTCATCGGCCGGTAGTCAGCCCGAGCCGCCCCTACCTGTCCACCTTCGTCTTGTACCCCCTGCCCCACTGCAGCCCCCAGCCGTACAGGCGGTCCAGTTCGCCCTGGAAGCCGTAGACGAACTTCACCTCGCGGCGGACCATCAGTTCGCCCTTGACGTTCTCGATCATGACCACGGCGCAGGAGCGGGCCTGGGGGTGGCGTTCGTCGAGGCCTATCTCGATGCGGGGGCCGTTGCTGGGGTAGAGGGTGACGATGGCGTGGGTACGGTCGAAGGCGGGGGTCTGGTCGTAGATGTACACGAAGACCAGCAGCCGTTTGATGGCGTCCCGGTGGTCGAGGTTGACGTACATGGTCTCGCCGGACCCCGAGCCGAACCGGTCGTCGCCGCTCAGTTTGATGTACGGCGGCGCGTTGACGTCGCCGAGGTAACCGCCGAGCGGCTGTACGACCCCCTTGGTGCCGTCGGCCAGCTCGTACAGGCAGCCGAGGTCGAGGTCGACGTCGACCATGCTCTGTCCGTGCCCCAGGATCTCCGGCGGCTTCAGCGCCTTGAAGGGGTGCCGGAACAGGCTGGGCCGCTGGTTCCCGTCGAAGTCGGAGGTGCGCATCCGCCAGGAGAGGTTGACGCGCAGGTTGCCGGTGGCCGCCTCCTGTTTGGTGAGGGACACCGTCTGGTGCCGCCTGGTCAGTTCGATGGCGTTGGTCGAGGCGTTGCCCGAGTCGAAGTCGGCGGCGCGCCCGCCCAGCAGTCCGTCGAAGAAACCCATTCCCGCCCCCAGGTACCCGTTGTGACGCCGGCGGGGCGGCCGACCGTGTCGGCCGCCCCGCTCAGAGCGTTCCTCACCCGCCGGGGTGTCACACCCCGGAGGAGACCTCGGCCTTCTCGTCGCTGCCCGCGCCGGCCGCGGCCAGGGCGCGGTTGCGGCGGACGGAGGAGAGGAAGGACCAGGCGATCAGGACGACACCGACCAGGCCGGTGATGACCTCGTGGATCTCGTACTGGATGGTGACCATGAGGATCACGGCGAGGGCGCCGATGGCGTAGTGGGCGCCGTGCTCCAGGTAGACGTAGTCGTCGAGGGTGCCCTGGCGGACCAGGTAGACCGTGAGCGACCGGACGTACATCGCGCCGATGCCGAGGCCGAGGGCCATCAGAACGATGTCGTTGGTGACGGCGAAGGCGCCGATCACGCCGTCGAAGGAGAAGGAGGCGTCCAGCACCTCCAGGTAGAGGAACATGAAGAACGCGGCCTGGCCGGCCAGGACGATCGCGGACTTCTGCTTGCCGGTGCGGGCGGCCTCTTCCTCCTCCTCGTGCTCGCGCTCCTCCTCTTCCTCCAGCTTGTCCTCGAAGTAACCGGACAGGCCGCCGACGACCATGTAGGTGATCAGGCCGGCGATGCCGGCGATCAGGACGGTCTGCGCCTTGTCGACGTGGATGCCGCCGTGCTGGTGGGCGTGGGTGGCGAAGGTGAAGGACGTGATCAGCAGGACGATCAGGGCGATGCAGACCGACAGCATGTCGACCTTGCCGAGCTTGGCCAGGGGCCGCTCGATCCAGCGCAGCCACTGGATGTCCCGGTCCTCGAAGATGAAGTCGAGGAAGATCATCAGCAGGAACATGCCACCGAACGCGGCGATCGCCGGGTGGGCGTCGGTCACCAGCTGCTGGTAGCGGTCCTTGTTGTTGAGCGCGAGGTCGACCGCCTCGATCGGGCCCATCTTGGCGCTGATCGCGACGATGACGACGGGGAAGACCAGCCGCATGCCGAAGACGGCGATGAGGACGCCGACCGTGAGGAAGATCTTCTGCCAGAAGGCGTTCATCTTCTTCAGGATTCCGGCGTTGACCACCGCGTTGTCGAAGGACAGCGAGATCTCCAGGATGGCCAGGATCGCCACGAGGCCGAAGGCGGTCCACCCCCCGTAGAACGCCGCCGCGACCAGGCCGAGCGCGGTGACCGCGAACGACCAGCCGAAGGTTTTCAAGAGCACTGGCTACCCCATCGTGTGGTGGGGGCACCTCCCAGACGAAGTCTGGGGGAGGGTCTCCCCCGAGTCGTACCGAGTTTTACGAAACGTTGACTCCGAAGTCTAGAGCGATGCCCCGCAGACCCGACGCGTACCCCTGACCCACCGCACGGAACTTCCACTCGCCCTGGTACCGGTACAGCTCGCCGAAGATCATCGCGGTCTCGGTGGAGGCGTCCTCACTGAGGTCGTAGCGGGCCAGTTCCTGGCCGTCGGCCTGGTTGACCACGCGGATGAAGGCGTTGGAGACCTGGCCGAAGGTCTGGCCGCGCTCGTCCGCCATGTGGATGGAGACCGGGAAGATGATCTTCTCGCACTGGGGCGGCACCTTGGCCAGGTCCACCAGGACGGACTCGTCGTCGCCCTCTCCCTCGCCGGTGAGGTTGTCACCGGTGTGCTCCACGGAGCCGTCGGGGCTCTTGAGCTGGTTGTAGAAGACGAACCACTCGTCGCCCAGCACCCGGTTGCCGGCTCCGCACAGCAGCGCGCTGGCGTCCAGGTCGAAGGGGGCGCCGGTGGTGGACCGCGCGTCCCAGCCGAGCCCGATCATGACGTTGGTGAGGTTCGGTGCGGCCTTGGAGAGGGAGACGTTGCCCCCCTTGGCGAGTGTGACGCCCATGATGCTGGTCCTCCCCTGGTGGTGCTTCCCTGGTTGTCCTGCGCGTCCGGCGCCGCCCCTAAACGGAGCGGCGCCGGTCTCAAGGGCTCTCGGTTCTCACACGCCTGTCGTCAGACGTTGACGCCGAAGTCCTGCGCGATACCGCGAAGACCCGAGGCGTAGCCCTGGCCGATGGCGCGGAACTTCCACTCGGTGCCGTGCCGGTACAGCTCGCCGAAGACCATGGCGGTCTCGGTGGAGGCGTCCTCGCTCAGGTCGTACCGGGCGATCTCCTGGCCGCCGGCCTGGTTCACGACGCGGATGAAGGCGTTGCGGACCTGGCCGAAGGACTGCTGGCGGTTCTCGGCGTCGTAGATCGACACCGGGAACACGATCTTGTCGACGTCGGCCGGGACACCGGCCAGGTTGACCTTGATCTGCTCGTCGTCGCCCTCGCCCTCACCGGTGAGGTTGTCACCGGTGTGCTCGACCGAGCCGTCGGGGCTCTTGAGGTTGTTGAAGAAGACGAAGTGCTGGTCGCTGATGACCTTGCCGGAGTTGTTCAGCAGCAGCGCGCTGGCGTCCAGGTCGAAGTCCGTGCCGGTCGTGGTGCGCACGTCCCAGCCCAGGCCGACGATGACCGCGGTCAGGCCCGGGGCCTCCTTCGTCAGCGATACGTTGCCGCCCTTGCTGAGGCTGACTCCCACGGGTCCTCCATGTGGTGTTCAGGGGCGGGGAGCCCCGTCGTGCTTCGGATATGGGATCAACGTGCCGATCCTAGTGACGGGTTCCCGCCCCCCGCAGACCCTGGAACCGAACCGTCACAGGTGTCGGCCCGGACGGCTCACAGAGTGTCGAGCGCCTTCACGTACTCGTTGAGGTCACGGGCGTCCGGCAGGCCGTTGACCACGGTCCACCGCACGACGCCCTCCTTGTCGATGATGAAGGTGCCCCGGACGGCGCAGCCCTTGTCCTCGTCGAAGACGCCGTACGCGCGCGAGACGTTGCCATGCGGCCAGAAGTCGCTCAGCAGGGGGTATTCCAGGCCCTCCTGCTCGGCGAAGACGCGCAGGGTGTGGATGGAGTCGTTGGAGACGGCGAGCAGCTGGGTGTCGCGGTCCGCGAACTTCGGCAGGTTGTCGCGCAGCTCGCACAGCTCGCCGGTGCACACGCCGGTGAAGGCGAAGGGGTAGAAGAGCAGGACCACGTTCTTCTCGCCGCGGAAGTCCGAGAGCCTCACGCTCCGGCCGTGGTTGTCCTTCAGTTCGAAGTCGGGCGCCTTGTCGCCGACCTGGATCGCCATCGTGCATCCCTTCGGTGGGCTGATCGGGTGAGAGCACAGCAAACGCTGGACCCCACCCTACGCAGCGGTCACCGGGACGGCGCGGACGGGCCGAGTCGGGGCCGGCCCGTCCGGGGGCGGCCTCAGATCACTTCTTGGGCTTGGTCGCCTTCGGCGTCGCCAGGCGCGAGCCGCTCCAGTCCTTGCCCACGCTGACGCTCTTGGCGGCCGTCAGACCGGCCGTCTTGGCGGCGTCCTGGATGTCGCTCGGCTCCACGTAGCCGGAACGTCCGGTCTTCGGGGTGAGGAGCAGGATCGAGCCGCCCTCTTCGATGTACGTGGTGGCATCGACCAGGGCATCCGTCAGGTCGCCGTCGTCGTCACGGAACCACAGCACAACGGCGTCGGCCACGTCGTCGTAGTCCTCATCCATCAGGTCGCCTTCGACGGCTTCCTCGATGGCCTCACGGAGCTCCTGATCGACGTCGTCGTCGTAGCCGATCTCCTGGACCACCTGCCCGGGCTGGAACCCCAGCCTGGCGGCAGGGTTCGTCCGCTCCTCCGCGTGGTCCGCGGTCGCGCTCACGGGTTGCCTCCTGATCATGTCTTGGTAAGTATCTCAGCCACGCGCGTGCGCGAAGCATTGGCCGTAGTCCACACGGGCGGGACGGATCGCGCAAGTACCCGGCCGTCGGGACCGTCGAAACGGTGACGATCCCGGCCGTGTCGCCGCAACTCCTGGCAGCGTATCCCGGTTCCCCGCCCACCACATCACACCGATGTGCCCGGTTTGAACGGTTCGGAATCATCCGGGGTTACGTCGCTCGAACAACTTTGCCAAGCACGTCACACCCCGGGCGTATCGTTGCGTTTTGACCGGTACAGATGACGTACGCCGTCCCGAGGTACACGATGGGGAACGGTGTAGGCAGGTGCTGGAACTGGCCCTCTGACAGGTAAGGAACAGCGTGGCTTCCGGATCAGATCGCAACCCGATCATCATTGGCGGCCTTCCGAGTCAGGTTCCTGACTTCGATCCCGAGGAAACCCAGGAGTGGCTCGACTCCCTGGACGCCGCCGTCGACGAGCGCGGCCGGGAGCGGGCCCGCTATCTCATGCTGCGCCTCATCGAGCGGGCCCGCGAGAAGCGCGTGGCCGTGCCCGAGATGCGCAGCACGGACTACGTCAACACGATCCCCACCAAGAGCGAGCCGTTCTTCCCGGGCAACGAGGAGATCGAGCGCCGGATCCTGAACGCGACCCGCTGGAACGCGGCCGTGATGGTCTCGCGCGCCCAGCGCCCGGGCATCGGCGTCGGCGGCCACATCGCCACCTTCGCCTCCTCCGCCTCGCTCTACGACGTCGGCTTCAACCACTTCTTCCGCGGCAAGGACGAGGGCGACGGCGGCGACCAGGTCTTCTTCCAGGGCCACGCCTCCCCCGGTATCTACGCGCGCGCGTACCTGCTCGACCGGCTCACCGAGCGGCAGCTCGACGGCTTCCGCCAGGAGAAGTCGAAGTACCCGGACGGCCTGTCCAGCTACCCGCACCCGCGCTCGATGCCCGACTTCTGGGAGTTCCCGACGGTCTCCATGGGCCTCGGCCCGCTCGGCGCGATCTACCAGGCGCGGATGAACCGCTACATGCAGGCGCGCGGCATCGCCGACACCTCGAAGTCGCACGTGTGGGCCTTCCTCGGCGACGGCGAGATGGACGAGCCGGAGTCGCTCGGCCAGCTGACCCTGGCCGCCCGCGAGGGCCTGGACAACCTGACCTTCGTGGTCAACTGCAACCTCCAGCGCCTCGACGGCCCGGTGCGCGGCAACGGCAAGATCATCCAGGAGCTGGAGTCGGTCTTCCGGGGTGCCGGCTGGAACGTGATCAAGCTGATCTGGGACCGCACCTGGGACCCGCTGCTCGCCCAGGACCGGGACGGGATCCTGGTCAACAAGATGAACATCACGCCGGACGGCCAGTTCCAGACGTACGCCACCGAGACCGGCGCGTACATCCGCGAGCACTTCTTCGGCGACGACCACCGGCTGCGCGCCATGGTCGAGAACATGACCGACGACCAGATCCTGCACCTGGGCCGCGGCGGCCACGACCACCGCAAGATCTACGCGGCGTTCAAGGCGGCCAAGGAGCACGAGGGCCAGCCGACGGTCATCCTGGCCAAGACGATCAAGGGCTGGACGCTGGGCCCGAACTTCGAGGGCCGCAACGCCACGCACCAGATGAAGAAGCTGACGGTCGACGACCTCAAGCGCTTCCGGGACCGTCTGCACCTGCCGATCTCCGACAAGGAGCTGGAGTCCGGCCCGCCGCCGTACTACCACCCGGGCCGGAACTCGGAGGAGATCCAGTACATGCACGACCGCCGCAAGAGCCTCGGCGGTTACGTCCCGACCCGCGTCGTCCGCTCCGAGCCCCTCGCCCTGCCGGACGACAAGGCGTACGCGACCGTGAAGAAGGGCACGGGCCAGCAGTCCATCGCGACGACCATGGCCTTTGTGCGGCTTCTGAAGGACCTCATGCGGGACAAGGAGATCGGCAAGCGGTTCGTGCTGATCGCGCCGGACGAGTACCGCACGTTCGGCATGGACTCCTTCTTCCCGAGCGCGAAGATCTACAACCCGCTGGGCCAGCAGTACGAGTCGGTCGACCGCGAGCTGCTGCTCGCCTACAAGGAGTCGCCGACCGGCCAGATGCTGCACGACGGGATCTCCGAGGCGGGCTGCACCGCCTCGCTGATCGCGGCGGGCTCGGCGTACGCCACCCATGGCGAACCGCTCATCCCCGTCTACGTCTTCTACTCGATGTTCGGTTTCCAGCGCACGGGTGACCAGTTCTGGCAGATGGCCGACCAGCTGGCACGCGGATTCGTCCTGGGCGCGACCGCCGGCCGTACGACCCTGACCGGCGAGGGCCTCCAGCACGCGGACGGCCACTCCCAGCTGCTGGCGTCCACCAACCCGGCGTGCGTGGCGTACGACCCGGCGTACGCCTACGAGATCGCGCACATCGTGCAGGACGGCCTGCGCCGGATGTACGGCAGCTCTCCCGAGCACCCGCACGGCGAGGACGTCTTCTACTACCTCACCGTCTACAACGAGCCCATCCAGCACCCGGCCGAGCCCGCGAACGTGGACGTCGAGGGCATCGTCAAGGGCGTCCACCGCATCAGCGAGGGCACCGGCGGCTCGATCCCGGCGCAGATCATGGCCTCGGGCGTGGCCGTCCCCTGGGCGCTCGAGGCCCAGCGGATGCTCGCCGAGGAGTGGAACGTCAAGGCGGACGTGTGGTCCGCGACCTCGTGGAACGAGCTGCGCCGCGAGGCCGTGGAGTGCGAGGAGCACAACCTGCTGCATCCGGAGGAGGAGCAGCGGGTGCCGTACGTGACGCGGAAGCTCAGCGGCGCGGAGGGTCCGTTCGTGGCCGTGTCCGACTGGATGCGATCGGTTCCGGACCAGATCGCGCGCTGGGTGCCCGGCACCTACCAGTCCCTCGGCGCCGACGGCTTCGGCTTCGCCGACACCCGGGGCGCCGCGCGCCGCTTCTTCCACATCGACGCGCAGTCCGTCGTGGTGGCGGTACTGACGGAGCTGGCACGCGAGGGCAAGGTCGACCGCTCCGCGCTGAAGCAGGCCATCGACCGGTACCGGCTGCTCGACGTCTCGGCGGCGGACCCGGGGGCGGCGGGCGGCGACGCGTAACCGCTGCGCTCGGCTTCGGCCGACAGAGGGGCGCGGGTATCTGCGGGTCGGTGGGTGTTGACCGCGCAGTTCCCCGCGCCCCTTTCGGGGCGCCATGCTTACCGTTTCTTTACGATGACGGGCATGGAGCAACTGTCGGCGCAGACCAGGTGGGAGCGGTACACGCAGCGGCCGTTGTTGGCGCTCGCGGTGGCCTTCGCCGTCGCCTACGCGGTGCCGATCGTCGACGCATCCGCCGGCTACTCCCTGACCGCCGTGTGCACGGCGGTGGAGTGGGTGGTGTGGGGCGCCTTCGCCCTCGACTACCTGGTCCGGCTGGCCCTCGCCCCCCGCCGGAAGCATTTCGTGCGCCGGCACTGGCTCGACCTGTGCGCGGTGGTCCTGCCGCTGCTGCAACCGCTCCGGCTGCTGCGGCTGGTGTCGACGCTGCTGCTGGTGGGCCGGCGCGCGCGGATGGCTCCGCAGATCCGGCTGACCACGTACGTCGTCGGGGCCGTGATCGGCTTGCTGATGTTCGGCTCGCTGGCGGTGTTGTCCGTGGAGCGGGAGTCACCGCACGGGAACATCCGGACGCTGGGTGACGCGGTGTGGTGGTCGTTCACGACGATGACGACCGTCGGGTACGGCGATCACGCGCCGACGACCGGGCTCGGGCGGATGATCGCGGTCGGGCTCATGCTCTCGGGGATCGCCCTGCTGGGTGTGGTCACCGCGAACATCGCCGCGTGGTTCATCTCCCGCTTCGAGAAGGACGACGTGGAGGAACGCCGCCAGACGGAGGCGATCGCGGCCCTGACCGAGGAGGTCCGCCTGCTGCGGGCGGAGGTGGCCCGCCTGGCCGAGCGTCCGCAGGAGGGGCGGGCAGCCGCGCGGTCGGCGACCACGCAGCCGCCGCGGGAGCGTCTTCCGCTCGGCGGGGAGGAGCTGTCGGCTACAGGAGACCGTGGCCCCAGGTCGCCGCGCCCGCCAGGGCGATGATGGCCAGCAGCGTGTCGATCGCGCCCAGGATCAGGGCCACCAGGGCGGGGACGTCGCGGTCGTTCGACCACGTGCGGCCCATCGCCTGCCACCCGCAGAACATCGCCACCGGGCCCAGCACGATGCCCAGCGCGAAGAAGCCGGCCACCGCGCAGATCGTGCCGATGATCCCGAGCGTCGCACGGTCCGGCCCGGTCCGTTGCCACGTCCGGCCACGTGACCGGGGGTACCCGCGCGTTCCGTGCCCGAAGCCTGCCATCATCAACTCCCTGACGTCTGCGGACAGTTCGGCTTCGGACTGCGGGTACCCCGGTTCCGCCGGGACAGACGTGCGCGCGCTGCCCCCCTCCGGCAGCGCGCGCCGCGGCCGTCCGCCCCCATGCCCTGCGGAAGACGTGACCCACTGTGACCTGCGGCGCGCGCCGAGGGCGAGCGATCTTGAGCGGCGTCACCCTGATAGGGGAACTCCGCCGCTCAGATGTGGCCGACGCCCGCGCCCGCGTCCGCGTTCGCGCCCCGCTTGGTGAACAGCGCGACGAGGACGGCGACCAGCGCGACACCGGCCGCGACCAGGGAGGCGAGACTCATGCCGGAGAGGAACGTGTCGTGCGCGACGGTGGTGATCTTCGCGGCGACCGGCTCCGGCATGCTCTTCGTCACGGGCGCCACGCCGACCTGGACCGCCTCGGAGGCCTTGTCCAGCTGCTCGGGGGTCAGCTTCGGCAGCCCCGCGTCCGCCCACTTGCCCGGCAGGACGCTGTCGACCTTGGAGGCCATCACGGCGCCCAGCACCGCCGTACCGAGGCTGCTGCCGATCTGCATGGCCGCCTGCTGGAGACCGCCCGCCACGCCGGACAGCTCCATGGGGGCGTTGCCGACGATGACCTCGGTGGCGCCGACCATGACCGGCGCGAGGCCGAGGCCGAGCAGGGCGAACCAGAGGGACATCACACCGCTGCCGGTGTCGGCCTCCAGCGTCGACATGCCGTACAGCGCGACCGCGGTCACCGCCATGCCGAAGGCGAGCGGGATGCGCGGGCCGAGCTTGGTGATCGCGGTGCCGGCGATCGGCGAGCCGATGATCATCATGCCGGTGAGCGGCAGCAGGTGGGCACCGGCCTTGACCGGGCTCATCCCGTGGACGTTCTGCAGGTAGAACGTCACGAAGAACAGGCCGCCCATGAAGGCGATGGCCATCAGCACCATCAGGACGACACCCGCGGACAGCGCGACCGAGCGGAACAGGCCCAGCGGGATCAGCGGTTCGGCGACCTTCGTCTCCCAGAAGGAGAAGACGGCGAAGAGAACCGCGGACGCGGCGATGAACAGCCACGTCCTGCCGTCGCCCCAGCCCCAGGCCGGGGCCTTGATGAGCGCCCAGACCAGGCAGAACATCGCGCCGGACAGCAGGGCGATGCCGAGCAGGTCGAAGGAGCGCGGGGCGTTCTCGGCCCGGTGGTCCAGCAGGATCAGCGTGCCGAGGAGTAGCGCGAGGGCACCGACCGGCACGTTGATGAAGAACACCGACTGCCAGTTGACGTGTTCGACGAGGACACCGCCGAGGATCGGGCCGCCCGCGGTGGACGCGCCGATCACCATGCCCCACACGCCGATGGCCATGTTCAGCTTCTCGGCCGGGAAGGTGGCCCGCAGCACGCCGAGCGCGGCCGGCATGAGCAGCGCGCCGAACAGGCCCTGGAACACCCGGAAGGTGACGACCGCGGCGATGCTGCCGGACAGCCCGATGGCGCCGGAGGCGGCGGCGAAGCCGGTCACACCGATGAGGAAGGTCTGCCGGTGGCCGAAGCGGTCACCGAGCTTGCCCGCGGTGATCAGGGTGACCGCGAGCGCGAGGAAGTAGGCGTTGGAGACCCACTGCACGTCGGCGAAGGACGCGTTCAGGTCGTCGCGGATGGCCGGGTTGGCGATGGCCACGATGGTGCCGTCGAGGGCCACCATCATGACCCCTACGGCGACGGTGATGAGGGTGAGCCACGGATGGCCGCGCAGGCCGGCGGACGGCCGCGGCCCCGACGGGCCGGCCGGTGATTTGTCCCCCGGACCCGTCGCGTCGATGGTGGTCTGACTAGTCATACACTCAGGTTAGTGACAGCCGCTGACAGTTGACAAACCAGTTCACTAGTCGGTTACTGACACGACACCACCAGACACGACACCACCACCGGAGAGGGAGGCCATGGAGACGCTGCGGGAGCGCAAGAAGCGGCGTACGCGGGAGTCGCTGCTGAGGGCCGCTCTCGAACTGTTCACCAGCCAGGGGTACGAGCGGACCACCGTCGACGAGATCGCCGAGGCCGTCGACGTCTCCCAGCGCACCTTCTTCCGCTACTTCGCGGGAAAGGAGGACGTGGCCCTCGCGGTGCAGAAGATGACGGAGGCGGCCTTCGTCGCGGCCGTACGCGCGCGCCCTGCGCACGAGGCGCCGATGCAGGCCCTCCGCCAGGCGTTCCTGGAGGGCTGGGACACGATCCGCGAGACCGTGGAGTCGGTCGTCCCGGTCGAGCTGTACCTGCGCATGTACCGGACCATCGAGTCCACGCCCGCGCTGCTCGCCGCGCATCTGCGCCGGTCGGCGGCGACGGAGGAGACCATCGCGCGCGTGCTGGCCGAACGGGAGGGCGTCGACGTGGACACCGACCCGCGGCCCCGGCTGGCGGTGGCCGTCTTCGGCGGTGTGATCCGTGTCTCGGAGCGGCGGTGGTGCACGAGCGAGGACTTCGGCCTGGAATCGATCCGCACGCTCACCGCGGAGTACCTCGATCAGGTGGGTTCGGCGCTCACGGGAAACTGGCGCACCGGCTGAGATCGTTGGGGAGATCACCGAGACCGTGTTCGGTGACCGACGAAACGTGATCCCTGTCACTCGGTTACCGCGAGACCCTCCCGTTCTCCTAGTGTGTCCTCCCAGTGACTTCCTTCGACACCTCCCCGCAATTGAACGTCTGGCGCGCGCTGCTGGCGCTGTCCGTGGTGTTCGTGATGCTCGCGACCACCGGCTGGACCGCCCTGCGCAGCCACCGGGAGTCGACAGCGCTGCAGGCCTCGCTCACCGAGTGGGAGCACGGCCGCATCCACGGCCTCCACCTGCCGGACCCGCAGGCCGCCCCGGCGCGCCTCGCCCGCTTCTTCGCCTCGCTCACCCCGCACGAGCGCGACCGTCTCGCCCACCGCTACCCGCTCGCGGTCGGCAACATGAACGGCGCCCCCGTCGCCCTGCGCTACCGGGCCAACCGCATCGCGCTGGACCAGGCCCGCAAGGTGGAGCGCGCCCGCATGCACGACAGCCGGCTCAGCACCGCGGGCCAGCAGGACGCGGGCCTGCGGATGCACCGGTACGAGTCCCTGCTGGACCCCGGCCGGCAGATCCTGGCCTTCGACCCGGAAGGATCGGGCCGGATCGCCGAGGTCTTCGGCGACCTCGCCAAGGCCCAGCGGATCTCGGTCATCGTCCCCGGTGTCGACACCGACCTGCTCACCTTCCAGCGGACGAACCGCAGGTACAGCGCGCCGGTCGGCATGGCCAAGGCGCTGTACGCGGCCGAGCGCGCGGCGAGCCCCGCGACCCGTACGGCGGTGATCGCCTGGGCCGACTACACCTCACCGGACGGGCTGGGGGTGGACGCGGCCACCGGCCTGCGCGCCGCGGAGGGCGCCGTACGGCTGAACGCGCTGCTGCACGCCCTGCCCGGCCGGTCCCCGGTGTCGATGTTCTGTCACAGCTACGGCTCGGTGGTCTGCGGCGTGGCCGCACGCGGGATGCCGCGCCGGGTCGCCGACATAGCGGTGGCCGCGAGCCCCGGGATGCGCGCCACCAGCGCCTCCCGCCTGGGCACCACGGCCCGGGTGTGGGCCATGCGGGACGCCAGCGACTGGGTGCGGGACGTTCCGTACCTGGAGCTGGGCGGCCTCGGCCACGGAGCCGACCCGGTGTCCTCGGCGTTCGGGGCGCGGGTGCTGTCGGCCCGGGACGCCCAGGGCCACAGCGGATACTTCCAGCCCGGCACGGACAGCCTGCGCAACCTCGCCGGCATCGGCGTGGGCGCGTACGACGAGGTGACGTGCGCACGGGAGAACGATGTGTGCCGGTCCGGGCTGTCCGGCACGACGACGGCCGGACGCGCGTAGAAACAGCAGGAAGTGCGGTCTGCGCGGGTGGCGACGGAGGAGCACGTGCCGCATACGATGAGCCGCATGGGTGACGTACTGGCGGGTTTTCATGCCGTCTGGGAGTTCGAGTCCGACTCCGTGCTCATCCGTTACGAACGGGGGATGCGCACACCGAAGCTGTTCCAGGCGCTCGGTGAGCGCCGGATTCCGCTGTCCGCGGTCGAGGGGGTGAGCCTCGCCCCGGGCAAGCGTGGCACGGTCGTCCTGCGCCTGGAGCCGCGTCCCGGCGCGGATCCGCTGATGGAGGCGGCCGACGGCCAGCTGAAGGAGGGCTCGGACCCCTACCGGCTGGTGCTGCCGGCCGAGCGGGAGACCCTCGCCGAGTACTACGCCGACGAGCTGAAGGGGCTGCTGACCGAGTCCGGTCCGGCCGAGCGGCACCTGGTGGCGGCGCCCGACGCTCCGCTGCAGTTCAAGGCGTACGACGGGAAGGCGTCCTTCGACGGCACGTCGGTGCAGTTCCGCTGGTCCTGGACGGGGGCGTCCTCGGCGAAGTGGAAGGCCGGCGACCAGAGCTTCCCGGTGGCCCGGCTGAGCGGGGTGGAGTGGCGGTCGCCGGAACTCTTCGAGGGGCATCTGCGGCTGGTGCCGCGCGATCCGGGTTCCGCCCGTTCCCCGCAGCCGGACCAGGATCCGGCGTCGGTGGTGTTCGGGCTGGGGTACGGGCCGGTGCACGAGTCGCTGCCGTTCGCCGCGGCGGTGCTGGCCGCCGTGCGGTCGCGGGGGCCGGTGCCGGTGGCCCCGGCCGTGTCCCGCCGTGATCCGGCCGACATCGCCGAGCGGATCCGTCATCTCGGGGAGCTGCACCAGGCGGGGCTGGTCACCGACGAGGAGTTCTCCTCGAAGAAGGCGGAGCTGCTGGCGGAGCTCTAGCGCGGCTGCCGCCGCCCCTTCGGCGTGCTCACGCCTCCGCCGCGTAGAAGCTGATCTTCCGGTCGAGGACGCCGAGGGTGTCGTGGAGTTCCGCGATGCGGTTCAGCACGTCCCTGCGGGTCGACTCCAGCAGGTGCCGGCGTTCGGCGAAGGTCTGGTCGCCCTGCCTGACCAGTTCCGCGTACCGGACCATGTCCGCGACCGGCATGCCGGTCAGCCGGAGCTTGGTCACGAAGTCCAGCCAGTCCAGGTCGCGGTTGCTGTAGCGGCGCTGGCCGGTGTGCGAGCGGTCGACGTGCGGCATCAGGCCGATCCGCTCGTACCAGCGCAGTGTGTGCGCGGTGAGGCCGGTGAACGCGACCACCTCGCTGATCGTGTAGCGGTCCTGGCCGTCGGGGCGCGGATGGCGCCGGGGCGGGGCGGAGCAGATGTCGGCGGGGGTGGCGCGCTCGGTGGCCGCTGGCGTGGTCTGCATCACCGTCATGGCCCCCACGCTATGACCTTGGAGTGCACTCCAGGCAAGCCGGTCCGGTAAGAAATCGGCAGGACGGCGCCCGGGGCGGCTGGTTAGCGTGCGGCCCATGAGTCTTGTACGCCGGGCCCGGCCCGAGGACGCCGCCGAAGTGCTGCGCCTGCGCCAGGTGATGATCGGCTCCCTGTGGAGCGCGGAAGGTTCCGGATCGACCGAGTGGCACGCGCAGTCGCTGCCGGCGCTGCGGGAGCGGCTCGCGGAGGAGGAAGGGGACTTCGCCGCGTTCGTCGTGGAACACCCCGGGCGGCCCGGGGCGCTGGCCTCGCTGGTGGCGGGGACGGTGGAGTACCGGATCGGCAGGGCCGGGAACCCGCGGGGCCGGGTCGGGCACGTCTTCAGCGTGGCGACCGACCCGGACGCCCGCAGACGCGGGTACGCGCGCGCGTGCATGGAGGAGCTGCTGGGCTGGTTCCGGACCCGGGGCGCCGGGCACGTGCTGCTCAACGCCTCGCCGGAGGCCGAGCCGCTGTACGCCTCGCTCGGCTTCACACGGGATCCGGACCCGTCGATGCGGCTGCTGTTGTGAGCCGCATAGGCTCGGACCCATGTCGTTGCAGAGCCTGGCGCTGATCGAGAACTGGCCCGTCCCCACCGCCGCGGCGGGTGTCGTACGAGCCGACGGGACCGTCCTCGGGACGCACGGTCCCGTCGGGCACCGCTTCCGCCTCGCCTCCGTCACCAAGCCGCTGGCGGCCTACGCGGCGCTCGTGGCGTACGAGGAGGGCGCGGTCGAGCTGGACGACCCGGCCGGTCCGCCCGGGTCGACGGTCCGGCACCTGCTCGCGCACACCTCCGGGCTGGCCTTCGACGAGCACCGGGTGACGGCCGCGCCCGGGGAGCGGCGGCTGTACTCCAACGCCGGGTTCGAGCAGCTCGGGGACCACATCGCCAAGGCGACGGACATTCCGTTCGCCGAGTACCTGCGGCAGGCCGTGCTGGAGCCGCTGGGGATGACGTCGACGTCGCTGGAGGGGTCGCCGGCGAAGGACGGGGTGTCGACGGTCGAGGATCTGCTGCGGTTCGCGGCGGAGGTGCAGGCGCCGCGGCTGCTGGACCCGCGGACGGTGGCGGCGGCGATGACCGTGCAGTACCCCGGGACGAAGGGCGTCCTGCCGGGGTACGGCCACCAGAACCCGAACGACTGGGGGCTGGGCTTCGAGATCCGTGACGGGAAGTCCCCGCACTGGACGGGGAGTTCGTCGTCGCCCCGCACGTTCGGGCATTTCGGGCAGTCCGGTACGTTCCTGTGGATCGACCCCGATGCCGGGGCCGCCGGTGTCGCCCTGACGGACCGGGCGTTCGGGCCCTGGGCGATCGAGGCGTGGCCGGCGTTCACGGACGCGGTGCTGGCGGAACTCCGGGGCTGAGGCGCTGAGGGCCGGCCCCGCCGCTCAGCGCCCGGAAGAGGCGCGCGTCCGGCCCCCGCCGGACCGCGGCCGGACGACGGCCGGAGCTACGGTGCCATCTCCCACAGCAGCAGCTCCGCCGGGGTCACCGCCGCTACCTCCAACCCGTCGGCCCCGGTGATCCGCGCCGCGTCCCCCGGGCCGAGGTGCTCCCCCGCCAGCCGGACCTCGCCGCGCACCACGTGGACGTACAGGTACGCCGCGTCCGGGACCGCACGGCGCTCCCCGGCTCCCAGGCGCCGTACGTGCAGGGCCGCCCCCGCCGCCGGCACCGCGTAGGGCGTCGCGTCGGCGAGGTCCGGGGCAAGGGCGTACGCGGGCTCGCCGCCGGACTCGTGTGGTGTCAGCCACATCTGGAGGAAGGTCAGCGGCACCGGCCCGTCGTTGCGTTCCACGTGCCGGACGCCCGCGGCCGCGCTGAGGTGCTGGACGTCCCCGGGGCGGACCCGCGTCTCGTGTCCGGCCGAGTCGCGGTGGGTCAGCTCGCCCTCGACGACCCAGGTGACGATCTCGGTGTGGCTGTGCGGGTGTTCGCCGAAGCCGGCGCCGGGGGCGAGCCGCTCCTCGTTGCACGCGATCATCGCGCCGAAGCGGAGGTTGTCCGGGTCGTAGTGCGGGCCGAAGGAGAAGGCGTGCCGGGTGTCGATCCCGGCCCCGGGCTCCCCTCCGCGGTAGCGCTCGGCGGCGCGCCGTACGTCGATCACAGGCACCACGGTAGCCCGCCCGGGCACACCGGTTCCGGGGAGGGCGAGGGCCCCGCCGACGCGCACCGTCCCCACGGCCTCCCGACACCGGCTCGGGCGCTCCCCGGAGGCGGCCGAGGTCTCAAGCACAGCCCCGGCGGAGCACGGGCCCGTCCCGATAAGGCAGTCTTGTCCCCGTGCCCGAACCCGAATCCCACCACGGCGATCCCGCAGCCCACCACGTCCACGCGCATGCCGCGACCCTGAAGCGACTGGAGAAGTCCTCCGGGAGGCTCGCCGCGCAGGCGATCGCGCGGATGGACGAGACCCTGCCGTGGTACCGGGCCATGCCCCCGGAGAACCGTTCCTGGATCGGTCTCGTCGCCCAGGCGGGGATCGCGGCCTTCACCGAGTGGTTCCGGCGCCCGGACGCGCCCCAGGCGATCTCCACGGACGTCTTCGGGACCGCCCCGCGTGAGCTGACCCGGGCGATCACACTGCGGCAGACCGTGGAGATGGTGCGGACCACCATCGAGGTCATGGAGAGCGCCATCGACGAGGTGGCCGCTCCCGGTGACGAGAGCGTGCTGCGCGAGGCGCTGCTGGTGTACGCCCGGGAGATCGCCTTCGCCACCGCCCAGGTGTACGCCCAGGCCGCCGAGGCACGCGGTGCCTGGGACGCGCGGCTGGAGTCGCTGGTCGTGAACGCCGTCCTGAGCGGGGAGGCGGACGAGGGGGCGGTCAGCCGGGCCGCCGCGCTGGGCTGGAACTCGCCGGAGCACGTGTGCGTGGTGCTCGGGACCGCGCCCGACGGCGACAGCGAGCTGACCGTCGAGGCGATCCGGCGGGCCGCGCGCCACGCCAAGCTGCAGGTGCTCACGGGGGTGCTCGGGGACCGGCTGGTCGTCATCGCCGGCGGCAGCCCGCATCCGCTCGCCGTCGCCAGGTCGCTGATCGGGCCGTTCGCCGCGGGGCCGGTCGTCGCGGGGCCCGTCGTACCCGATCTGCTGGCCGCCACCCGGTCCGCGCAGGCCGCCGCCGCGGGGCTGAAGGCCTGTTCCGCCTGGCAGGACGCACCGCGGCCGGTGCTCGCGGACGACCTCCTGCCGGAGCGCGCCATAGCGGGTGATCCGAGCGCCCGCGAGCAGCTGGTGGAGGAGATCTACAGACCGCTCGAGGAGGCGGGCTCGGCGCTCCTGGAAACCCTGAGTGTCTACCTGGAGCAGGCGAGCAGCCTGGAAGGCGCGGCGAGGATGCTCTTCGTTCACCCGAACACCGTGCGCTACCGGCTCCGACGTGTGACAGACGTCACCGGATGGTCGCCCTCGGATGTACGATCCGCGTTCACACTACGGATCGCGCTCATCCTGGGGCGTCTGGCCGACGCCGAACCCCAGGCATAGGGTTTTGTCGGAGGCCCACAAAAGCCCTTCGTGTTCTTCGTCCCTGTCCCCACGGGCGGCCCTGGCCGTCCCCAAGAGAGAGTGTGAGAGTGCTCGTACTCGTCGCTCCCGGCCAGGGCGCTCAGACGCCCGGCTTCCTGACCCCCTGGCTCGAACTGCCCGGTGCCGCCGACCGCGTCGCCGCCTGGTCGGACGCCATCGGACTGGACCTCGTCCACTACGGCACCCAGGCCGACGCCGACGCCATCCGTGACACCGCGGTGGCCCAGCCGCTGCTCGTGGCCGCCGGCCTCCTGTCCGCCGCGGCACTCGGTGACATCTCCGAGATCGCGCCGGGCGCGGTCGCGGGTCACAGCGTGGGCGAGATCACCGCCGCCGCCTTCGCCGGTGTGCTGGACGACACGTCCGCCCTCGGCCTCGTCCGCAAGCGGGGTCTGGCGATGGCCGACGCCGCCGCGGTCACCGAGACCGGCATGGCGGCGCTGCTCGGCGGCGACCCGGAGACCTCCGTCGCGCACCTGGAGAAGCTGGGCCTGACCCCGGCGAACATCAACGGCGCGGGCCAGATCGTCGCCGCGGGCACGCTGGAGCAGCTGGCCGCGCTGAACGACGACAAGCCCGAGGGCGTCCGCAAGGTCGTCGCGCTGAAGGTGGCCGGCGCCTTCCACACCCACCACATGGCGCCCGCCGTGGAGACCCTGGCCAAGGCCGCGGGGCAGCTGTCGCCGGCCGACCCGAAGGTCCCCTACGTCTCCAACAAGGACGGCCGGACCGTCTCCTCCGGCGCCGAGGTGCTGGAGCGGCTGGTCGGCCAGGTCGCCAACCCGGTCCGCTGGGACCTGTGCATGGAGACGTTCAAGGAGCTGGGCGTCACCGCGATCGTCGAGGTGTGCCCGGGCGGCACCCTGACCGGCCTGGCCAAGCGGGCCCTGCCCGGGGTCAGGAACCTCGCCCTGAAGACCCCCGACGACCTCGACGCCGCTCGCGAGCTCATCGCCGAGCACGCCGGCGCCTAAGGAGCCCGAGAGCATGTCGAAGATCAAGCCCAGCAAGGGTGCCCCGTATGCGCGCATCCTCGGCGTCGGCGGCTACCGGCCGACCCGGGTGGTGCCGAACGAGGTGATCCTCGAAAGGATCGACTCGTCCGACGAGTGGATCCGCTCGCGCTCCGGCATCGAGACCCGGCACTGGGCGGGTCCCGAGGAGACCGTGGCCGCGATGGCGATCGAGGCCTCCGGCAAGGCGATCGCGGACGCCGGCATCGACGCCGAGCAGATCGGCGCGGTCGTCGTCTCGACGGTCTCGCACTTCAGCCAGACCCCGGCCGTCGCCACCGAGATCGCCGACAGGCTCGGCACCGACAAGGCCGCCGCCTTCGACATCTCGGCGGGCTGCGCGGGCTTCGGCTACGGCCTGACGCTCGCCAAGGGCATGGTGGTGGAAGGTTCCGCCGAGTACGTGCTCGTCATCGGCGTGGAGCGGCTGAGCGACCTGACCGACCTGGAGGACCGGGCGACCGCCTTCCTGTTCGGCGACGGCGCCGGCGCGGTCGTGGTCGGCCCCTCGAAGGAGCCGGCGATCGGCCCGACGGTGTGGGGCTCGGAGGGCGACAAGTCCGAGACGATCAAGCAGACCGTCCCGTGGGACCGGTTCCGGCTCGGTGACGTCTCCCAGCTGCCCCTCGACAGCGAGGGCAACATCAAGTTCCCTGCGATCACGCAGGAGGGCCAGGCGGTGTTCCGCTGGGCCGTGTTCGAGATGGCGAAGGTCGCCCAGCAGGCGCTGGACGCGGCCGGAATCACCCCGGACGACCTGGACGTCTTCATTCCGCACCAGGCCAACGTGCGGATCATCGACTCGATGGTGAAGACGCTGAAGCTGCCGGAGCACGTCACGGTCGCCCGTGACATCCGCACCACCGGCAACACCTCGGCCGCCTCGATCCCGCTCGCGATGGAGCGGCTCCTGGCAACCGGGGAGGCGAAGAGCGGCGACACCGCGCTCGTCATCGGATTCGGGGCGGGTCTCGTCTACGCCGCCACGGTCGTTACCCTCCCCTAGGCACTCCGTGCCGGATCATGCGATCCGAAACGGGGACAACTGCCACAAACCGTCTGGATTATCGAAGAAGGAGCGCCTCACATGGCCGCCACCCAGGAAGAGATCGTCGAAGGTCTCGCCGAAATCGTGAACGAGATCGCCGGCATCCCGGTTGAGGACGTCAAGCTGGACAAGTCCTTCACCGACGACCTGGACGTCGACTCGCTGTCCATGGTCGAGGTCGTCGTCGCCGCCGAGGAGCGCTTCGACGTGAAGATCCCCGACGAGGACGTCAAGAACCTCAAGACCGTCGGCGACGCGACGCAGTACATCCTCGACCACCAGGGCTGAGTCATCCCTTAGGTCCTTACAGGCCGTCAGGCTGCAAGGCCCCGCCACCCGGCGGTGGCGCCGTCATCCCCGCTGAGGCGGGGGTAGTCCTCCCGTATTCCGTTGGAGAAAGAATTCCCGTGAGCCCGACCAATCGCACCGTGGTCGTCACCGGTATCGGCGCAACCACACCGCTGGGTGGCGACGCAGCCTCGACCTGGGAGGCCCTCGTCGCCGGCACGTCCGGCGTCAGCCCTCTGGAGCAGGAGTGGGCGGCCCAGCTGCCCGTCCGGATCGCGGCGCAGATCGCCGTGGAGCCGGGCGAGATCATCCCGCGCCCGCAGGCCCGCAAGCTGGACCGGTCCGCGCAGTTCGCGCTGATCGCCGCTCAGGAGGCCTGGAAGGACGCCGGTTTCACCGCCAGGGCCGGCGAGGACTCGTCCGTGAACCCCGATCGTCTCGGTGCGGTCATCGCCTCCGGCATCGGCGGCGTGACGACCCTGCTGGACCAGTACGACGTCCTCAAGGACAAGGGCGTACGCCGTGTCTCCCCGCACACCGTGCCGATGCTGATGCCCAACTCCCCGGCGGCCAACGTCGGTATCGAGCTGGGTGCCCGCGCCGGTGTGCACACCCCGGTCTCGGCCTGCGCCTCGGGCGCGGAGGCCATCGGGTACGCGATCGAGATGATCCGCACCGGGCGTGCGGACGTGGTCGTGGCCGGTGGTACCGAGGCCGCCATCCACCCGCTGCCCATCGCCGCGTTCGGCAACATGATGGCGATGTCCAAGAACAACGACGACCCGCAGGGCGCCTCGCGTCCCTACGACGCGGGCCGGGACGGCTTCGTGCTCGGCGAGGGCGCCGGTGTGATCGTCCTGGAGTCCGAGGAGCACGCGAAGGCACGCGGTGCCCGGATCTACGTCGAGGCGGTCGGGCAGGGCGTCTCCGCCGACGCCCACCACATCACGCAGCCGGAGCCGTCCGGCAACGGCATCGCGCACGCGCTGCAGAACCTGCTGGACAACACCGACCTGAAGCCGGCCGAGATCGTGCACGTGAACGCGCACGCCACCTCGACGCCGCAGGGTGACGTCGCCGAGATCAAGGCGCTGCGGAAGGTGTTCGGCGACGACGTCGACCACATGGCGATCTCCGCGACCAAGTCGATGACCGGTCACCTGCTCGGCGGCGCCGGCGGTGTCGAGACCGTCGCCTCGATCCTGGCCCTGGTGAACCGCACGGCTCCGCCGACCATCAACGTGGAGAACCTCGACCCGGAGGTCAACGCGGACGTGGTGACCGGTGAGGCCCGTCAGCTGCCCGAGGGCCGGATCGCCGCGCTGAACGACTCGTTCGGGTTCGGCGGGCACAACGTGGTCCTGGCGTTCCGGACCGTCTGAAAGACGTGAGCGAAGGGCCCTCACCGGCTGGTGAGGGCCCTTCGGCGTGTCCGGTGGTCCGGGACGGGACGCTCACACCACCTGGTGCAGCCAGCGGACCGGGGCGCCCTCGCCCGCGTAGCGGAACGGCTCCAGCTCGTCGTCCCACGGCTTGCCCAGGAGCTTGGCGATCTCCGCCTCCAGGTCGGTCTCCCCCTGTCTGGACCGCGTCAGTGCGGCGCGCAGGCGGTCCTCGGGGATCAGGATGTCGCCGTGGATGCCGGTGACGGCGTGGAAGATGCCGAGGTCGGGGGTGCAGCTGTAGCGCTCGCCCTCGGCGGTCGGGCAGGGCTCGGCGGTGACCTCGAAGCGCAGCAGATGCCAGCCGCGCAGCGCGGAGGCGAGCTTGGAGGCGGTGCCGGCCTCGCCCTGCCAGGAGAACTCCGAGCGCCAGGTGCCGGGGGCCGCGGGCTGCCGGATCCAGTCGAGGTTGACGCGCGTGCCGAGCACCCCGGCGACGGCCCACTCGACGTGCGGGCACAGCGCGCGCGGCGCGGAGTGCACGTACAGAACTCCACGTGTCGTCACCGGAACCTCCGGGCAGAGCGGGACATCTTGCGGACTGGCTGGGCGGCAGTGGCGCGACGGCCGCGTTGATGGCGAGGCTACCTTGCGGCGGGGCAAGGAGTGTGACGTACCGTCGGTCCCGGTGCCAGGAAACCGCCGCCATTCACCCAGGGGGACGCTTGTACGGGGGTGCGCCGTTCCCAGGTGCCGGGGCGGGAACCCTCGCACGTTGTTATGGGAGGGGAGTGCCGACCGTCGAGCGAGGAGAACACCAGGGATGCGGAAGCCAAGCCACCGTGTGCGGGCCGTTCTCGCCGTCGTGACGGCCGTGGTGCTGGGAGCCGCCGGCTGCGCCGGCGGGGACGGGCGTTCACCGGCGCCCCACAGCACCACGGCACGCGCGGCCCGGCCACCGGTGTGGGACCGCAGTCCGGACTCCATCGCCGCGGTGGGCGACTCCATCACCCGCGGCTTCGACGCGTGCACGGTGCTGTCGGACTGCCCGGAGGTGTCGTGGGCGACGGGCAGCGACGCCCGGGTGGACAGTCTGGCGGTGCGGCTGCTGGGGGTGACGGGCGCGGCGGAGCGCAGCTGGAACTACGCGGTGACCGGCGCCCGCATGGCCGACCTGCCCGGGCAGATGGAGCAGGCGGTGGCCCGCCGCCCGGAGTTGGTGACGGTGATGGTGGGGGCGAACGACGCCTGCCGTTCCTCGGCGTCGGCGATGACCCCGGTGGCCGACTTCCGCGCGGACTTCGAGGAGGCGCTGGACACGCTGCGCTCGGCGCTGCCGAAGACGCAGGTGTACGTGTCGAGCGTGCCGAACCTGAAGCGGCTGTGGTCCGAGGGCCGGTCGAACCCGCTGGGCAAGCAGGTGTGGAAGCTCGGCATCTGCCCCTCGATGCTCGGTGACGCGGACGATCTGACCAGCGCGGCGATGCTGCGCCGGGACGCCGTGCAGCAGCGGGTCGTGGCGTACAACAAGGTGCTGGCGGAGGTCTGCGCCAAGGACCGCCGCTGCCGCTTCGACGGCAACGCGGTGCACGACTACCGCTTCGGCACGGACCAGCTCAGTCACTGGGACTGGTTCCATCCCAGCAAGGACGGCCAGGCGCGGCTGGCGGAGATCGCGTACCGGAGGATCACGGCGGGAAATCCGTGACCGGCCCCGTTCGGTGAGCGGGTCGGACAGGCAGCGCGGCTTCAGCGGTGCCCGCGCTTCTTCTGCTCGGTCCAGATGATCAGTACGCTCACGGCCAGTGCGGCGAACAAGATGCCCAGGAACCAGGCCGGAGGACCGGCGAAGACCGACACGACGAAGCCCAGGAATGTGGCCAGCAGGCCCGCACTCGCCCACAGCTCGCGATCACTCATGCGTCCCCCGCGCGTGATGAGTCCTCGTCCGCCCCGACAGCGGGCGGGGCGACGGGAAACACCACCAGACACACGACACCCCGTCAAGTGCGGGCGGGGCGCATGCGGTGAACCGTCACTCGCGGCGGATGCGACTTCCGACGGCACTACTAGGGTTTTCCACATGAGCGAACTTTTCGGCACACTTTCCGACGGCACCCCGGTGCACCGGTGGACGCTGGAGCGCGGCGGGGTGCGGGTGCGGGTGCTGTCGTACGGCGGGATCGTGCAGTCGGTCGAGGTCCCGGACGGGGCCGGGCGGACGACGGACGTGGTGCTGGGGTTCCCGGAGCTCGCCGGCTACCTGGCCCACCCGGAGCCCTATCTGGGCGCCGTGATCGGCCGGTACGCGAACCGGATCGCGGGCGGCCGGTTCTGCCTGGACGGCCGGACGTACGCGCTGGCGCGGAACAACGGCCCGAACTCGCTGCACGGCGGTGAGCGCGGGTTCGACAAGCGGGTGTGGGACGTGGAGCCGGTGGCGCACGGGCTGCGGCTGAGCCGGGTGAGCCCGGACGGCGAGGAGGGCTTCCCCGGCCGGCTCGCGGTGACGGTGACGTACACGCTGACGGAGTCGGGTGCGCTGCGGATCGTCTACGAGGCGGACACCGACGCGCCGACGGTCGTGAACCTCACCCAGCACACGTACTGGAACCTGAGCGGCTCCGGTTCCGGTCCCGCCGGCACGCACGAGCTGCGGCTGGCCGCGTCCCGGTACACGCCGGCGGACGCGGACCTGATCCCGGCCGGGGAGCCTGCGGACGTGACGGGCACCCGCTTCGACTTCCGTACGGCCCGCAGGACCGGCTCCGGCTACGACCACAACTTCGTCCTCGACAAGGGGGTGACCGGCGCGGCCGAGGAGGTGGCCGAGCTGTACGACCCCGCGTCCGGGCGGAGGCTGACGGTCGCGACGACCGAGCCCGGCCTCCAGCTGTACACCGCCGACCATCTCTCCGGGCCGTTCTCCCCCGGCGCCGGGATCGCCCTGGAGACGCAGCACTTCCCGGACTCGCCGAACCGGCCCGACTTCCCGAGCACGGTGCTGCGGCCCGGCGAGGTCTTCCGTTCCGAGACGGTGTACGCCCTCTCGACGCCCTGACCGGCCGGCGACGCGGAGGAGGCCTCCGCGCCGGCGGGACGGAAGTCCCACCGGCCCGAAGGCCTCGACCGTGGCGAGGAACCAGACGGTCCTCACCGCCCGGACCGCGGGGCTCAGCCCCCGGCTCCGGCACCGGCACCAGCGCCAGCACCAGCACCAGCACCGGCACCACCGCCGGCACCAGCACCAGCACCAGCACCAGCGCCAGCACCAGCACCGGCGCCACCACCAGCACCCGCACCCGCACCGGCACCCGCGCCAGCCCCGGCACCCGCACCGGCTCCACCACCAGCACCCGCACCAGCCCCAGCACCAGCACCAGCCCCGGCACCCGCACCGGCTCCACCACCGGCACCGGCTCCAGCGCCTGCACCGGCTCCAGCACCCGCACCCGCACCGGCTCCACCGCCGGCACCCGCACCGGCCCCAGCACCCGCACCGGCACCGGCTCCAGCACCAGCGCCACCACCGGCACCCGCACCGGCTCCAGCGCCGGCACCAGCCCCAGCACCGGCACCCGCACCACCGCCAGCACCGGCACCAGCACCAGCACCGGCACCAGCCCCAGCACCGGCACCCGCACCACCGCCAGCACCGGCACCCGCCCCAGCACCCGCACCGGCGCCCGCACCCGCACCGGCTCCACCACCAGCACCAGCACCGGCACCCGCACCGGCACCCGCTCCAGCACCGGCACCAGCGCCACCACCGGCACCAGCACCAGCACCGGCGCCCGCACCCGCACCGGCCCCATTACCCTGAGGAATCACATGAGGGTGGTGCGGCTTGTGGTGGCCGTGGTGCAGCAGCTGGGTGTGGGCCGAGTGCGGTGCGGCCGCCGGTGCGGCGAAGGCAGCGGTGGGGAGCAGGACACCGCCGGCTGCCAGGGTGACCGTGGTGGCCAGCATCGCCAGGCGCTTCTTGTAGTTCTTGCGCTCGATGTTCGTCATGGGAATCCGCCTCCGTGGGGGTTGGTGCCCGAGCCGTTCCCGGGCTGCTTCAAATGAACCCCGGCGGCCGCACCCCGGTCAGGTTCCGGGAACTCGTACCTTGACGAACGGGACGCAACGCTGTTAAACGCACATGCCGAGCCCCGGCCCAGGGGTCAGGTCCCGGGCCGGGGCTGCTCATGCGGGGAGACTTGTCCCGGATCAGACGTTAATCGGGGCGATCAGCCGGCGGTCGGCGATCGAGCGTCCGGCGGTGATCTCGTACGAACCCTTCACACACGACCACGCCTTCGCCTCCTCGTCCCAGACCTCGAAGGCGCGGCGCGACAGCTCGACGTCGGCCTCGGCGCTCTGGCCGGGCCCGGCCTCGACCGACGCGAAGCCCGCCAGCCGGCGCGCCGGACGCTCGGGGCCGGGCCCGGCCGGTGAGACGTAGACCTGGACGACCTCCCGGCCGGCCCGCTCGCCGGTGTTGCGCACGCGGACGCGCACGGTGGTGCCGTCGACCTCCAGCGACTCGTAGGCCCAGTCGGTGTAGCCGAGGCCGTGGCCGAAGGGGTACGAGGGGGTGCGGCCGGCCCTCTCCCACGCGCTGTGGCCGATGAACACGCCCTCGGTGTACGGCAGTTCTCCGTCGACCGGGACGACCTGGGTGACCGGGGCGTCGGCGAGGGAGCCCCAGGTGGTGGGGAGCCGTCCGCCGGGCTCGTGGGCGCCGGTGAGCACGTCGGCGAGGGCGGCGCCGCCCTCCTGGCCGGGGAACCAGGTCAGCAGGACGGCGGCGACCTCGTCCCGCCAGGGCAGCTCCACCGGGGAGCCGGCGTTGACGACCACGACCGTGTTCGGGTTGGCGGCGGCGACCGCGCGGACCAGGTCGTCCTGGCGGCCGGGCAGCCTCAGGTCCCGGCGGTCGAAGCCCTCGGACTCGACGCGGTCGGTGGTGGCGACCACGACCACGGCCGTGTCGGCGCGCCGGGCTGCCTCGGCGGCCTCGGCGATCAGCTCGTCGGGATCGCGCTGCGGACCGGAGTGGGCGAGCGCGAAGGCGATCACCTTCATCGACAGGTCCTCGGGGAGATGGACGACGTGGGTGAGGGAGATGTCGACCGGTTCGCCGGCGGTCAGCTCGGTCTCGGCGCGGGGAACGGGGGCGCCGAAGAAGGCGTCGAAGGGGTCGTCCTCGGCGGGACGCTGCACGTCGTCGTAGTACGTGGTGCCGTCGACGGTGAGGGTGAAGGGGCCCGTGCCCTTGATGCCGAAGGTGTGCGGGCCGGACTCGCGGGGGGTGAAGGTGCCGGTCAGTTCGATGGTGTGGAGGGTGGCGTGGGTGACGCCGTCGGGGAGGTCGGAGCCCATCCACTGGATCTGGCCGCCGGGGGCGGAGCGGGTGCCGATGACGTCGCCGGCGGCGTTCCGGCAGACGGCCCGCAGGGTGAAGCCCTGGTCGGCGACGGCCAGTTCGGTGGCGGGATCGGCGCCGACGGCGTAGCTGAGGGTGCCGTCGGGGAGGGCGGCCGTGAGGCCGTCGAGCGGGGAGACGGTGCGGGCCGGGAAGACGGTGGCGGAGCCGCCGCCGAGGACGCGGGCGTCGCGGGCGGCGGCGCCGATCAGGGCCACGGTGGCGCCGGGCCGCAGCGGGAGCGCGCCGCGCTCGTTGCGCAGGAGGACGAAGGAGCGGCGGGCGATCTCGCGGGCCAGGGCCTCTCCGTCGACCGGCGCGGGCGGCTCGGGGACCACCGGTTCGGCACCGGCGAGGATGCCGACGCGGGCGGCGAGGCGGAGCACCCGGCGGACGGCCGCGTCGACGGTGGCCTCGCCGACCCTGCCGTCGCGCACGGCCTGGGCGAGGGCGGGTCCGTACACGGTCCGGGGGCCGGGCATGGCGACGTCGAGGCCGCCGTGGGCGGCGGCGACCGTGTCCCGGGCGGCCGTCCAGTCGGAGACGTTGAAGCCGTCGAAGCCCCACTCGCCGCGCAGGACTTCGTTCACGAGGTGGTGGTGCTCGGTCATCGTCGTGCCGTTGACCGTGTTGTAGGCGGTCATGACGCCCCAGGGGCGGGCGCCGGTGACGATGGCCTCGAAGGGGGCCAGGTACAGCTCGCGCAGGGCGCGTTCGGGGACCAGGTTGTTCACGGTGAGGCGGTCGGTCTCGGCGTCGTTGGCGACGAAGTGCTTGACGGTGGTGCCGACTCCGCCGGACTGGACGCCGGTGACATAGCCGGTGCCGATGACACCGGTCAGGTACGGGTCCTCGCTGTAGCACTCGAAGTGGCGGCCGCCGAGCGGGGAGCGGTGCAGGTTGACGGTGGGCGCGAGCAGGACGTGGACGCCCTTGCGGCGGGCCTCCTGGGCGAGCAGCACACCGGCGCGGCGGGCGAGACCGGGGTCCCAGGTGGCGGCGAGCGCGGTCGGTGAGGGCAGGGCCACGGAGGGGTCGTCGGCGCTCCAGTGCACGCCCCGGACGCCGATCGGGCCGTCCGACATGACCAGGGAGCCCAGGCCGATCTCGGGCAGCGCGGGCAGGCTCCACATGTCCTGCCCGGCCAGCAGCCGGGTCTTGGCGTCCAGGTCGAGCGCGCGGAGGGCGGCCTCCACGACCGCCTCGCGGGCCGTGTCGGCCGGGGTGGGCTGGGCTCCCGCCATCGGGTTCCTCCTCGTCGAGTCCGTGCAGGTGCCTCCATCGTGCCCGTGTTACCTGTAATGCGGTAGGTTTCGTAACCTTGGCGTTATGTCGGCGGGGCGGGGATGCCGTACGGTGACGTCATGAAGGCGAGGGTCAGGGGCGAGGAGCGGCGCGCGGAGATCGTGGGGGCCGCGTTGGAGGTGATCGCCGAGCGCGGTTACCGGGGCGCGAGCCTCACGGCCGTGGCGGAGCGGGTCGGGCTCACCCAGCAGGGGCTGCTGCACCACTTCCCCACCAAGGAGGCGCTGCTGGTGGCCGTGCTCCAGGACCGGGACCGGTGGGACGCGGTGCCGGACTCGCAGTGGCGGACGGACCTGCTGGCCTCGCTGGTCGAGTACAACGCGATGCGGCCGGCGATCATCCAGACCTTCTCCGCGCTGCTCGGCGAGAGCGTGACGGAGGGTCATCCGGCGCGGGGCTACTTCACCGAGCGGTACGCGCGCGTGCGCGCCTCCATGACCGCCGTCCTGCGCAGCGAGTACGGCGACCTGCTCCCGAGCGGCCTCACCCCCGAACGGACCGCCCCCCTGCTCGTCGCCGTGATGGACGGCCTCCAGTACCAGTGGCTCCTGGACCCGGACTCGGTCGACATGCCGGGCGCGTTCCGGGACTTCCTGCGGCTGCTGGGGGAACGGGTGGACTGAGGGAGCGCTCCGCGGGGGCGCGGGGACCGCGCGACCGGCCCCCGCCGGCCCGCGGCCGAGTACGGTGGGGCGGAATTTCGGCGTCCCCGGAAGGAGCCCGACTCCCTTGCGTCCCCTACGTATACGCCTCGCCGCCCTCGGCTCGGTCCTGCTCACCGGCCTGGCCCTCCCCGCCGCCGCTCCCGCCACCCCCTCCCCCACCGTCCCCTCCCCCACCGTCGAGGAGCAGCGGCTCGACCAGGCCGTCCCCCGGGAGATCCTCCGCCGCTCCGGGTTCGACGACGCGGCACCGGAGTTCGGCCGCGCACTGGAACACGCGCGCTCCTACGCACAGGCCCGCCGCGTCGTCGTACGCGAGGGGACCGCCCTGTGGCGGCGGGCGGTGGACCGCGCGCAGGGACGCGGCCCGGCGGGCGGCGACCTGTCCCGGGACGACGACCGGCCCCTGTACTGGGCCCGGTTGGGCATGACCCGGGACGTACGCACCTGGCGGCCGGACTTCGCCCTCACGGAGCGGCAGCGCGGCGCGCTGCTCGACCGGCTGGAGCGGACCTCCCGCGGGCAGACCGACATCCGCTACCCGGCCGGGGGCCCGTCGCGCCGGGTCGTCCTCACCGGCTTCGACCCCTTCACGCTCGACCGGGACATCCGCACCTCCAACCCGTCCGGGGCGACGGCGCTCGCGCTGGACGGCACCGTCGTCGAGACGGCGGCGGGACCGGCGCGCATCGAGACCGCCGTGTTCCCGGTGTGCTGGCGGGACTTCGCCGAGGGCACGGTGGAGCGGACCCTGCGGCCGTACCTGCCGACGGCGGACCTGTTCACGACCGTGAGCCAGGGCCGGGTCGGCCGGTTCGACATCGAGCGCACCAACGGCGCCTGGCGCGGCGGCTTCCCGGACAACGACAACGTCAGCCGGACGGAGACCGTACCGGTCACGGACCCGGCGACGCAGCCGCAGTGGACGGCCACGACCCTGCCGTACGCCGCCGTCACGGCCGCGCACACCGGGCGTTTCCCGGTGTACGACCACACGCAGGTCACCGAGATACCCGCGGGCGGGAGCGAGCCCGTGGTGCGGCCGGACGGGCCGACCCCCGGCTCCACCGCCCGGGCCGGGGGCGGCGGCGACTACCTGTCCAACGAGATCGCCTACCGGGCCACTCTGCTGCGGGACCGGCTCGGCCTGCACGACACGCTGCCGGGCGGGCATGTGCACACCCCGGTGCTGCAGTTCGGGGCCGGGAACACCACCGAGGTGACCGACCCCGAGTTCGTCCGCAACCGGCTGGACATCATCGCCCAGGTGCGGGCGATCGTCGCCGTGGCCGTCAGTGCGACGGAGCGAAGGCCAGGCTGATGCCGAGACCGGCGAGGACAGAGCCGATGGCCTTGTTGAGGACCTTCTGGGCGCGGAGCATCAGCGTGCGCATGCGCTCCTGCGAGAAGAAGAGCGCGACGACGCCGAACCACAGCAGGTGGGCCAGCGACATGAACAGGCCGTAGCCCGCCTGCCGCCACACCGGTGTGCCGGGGCTGACGACCTGGGCGAAGGTGGAGACGACGAACAGGGTCGTCTTGGGGTTGAGGACGTTGGTGAGGAAGCCGGTGCGCAGCGCGGCGAGCGGGGTCAGCGTGGCCTTGTGCTCCAGGTCGACCTCGACCTCGCCGCGGGTGCGGAAGGTGCGTACGCCGATGTAGACGAGGTAGGCGGCGCCGATCAGCTTGATGACCGTGAACAGGAAGGTGGAGGAGGCGATCAGCAGGCCCACGCCGAGCATCGTGTAGGTGACGTGGACCAGTACGCCGGCGGCGACTCCGGCGGCGGCGAACAGGCCGGTGCGGCGGCCGTACAGATAGCTGTTGCGGACGATCATCGCGAAGTCGGCGCCGGGGGCGATGACGGCCAGGACGGTGATGACGGCTACGGCGAGTACCTCGGTCACGGCGTGGCGTTCTCCTCTTCGGGCTCGTCGGTGCCGTCCCCCGCGGTCTCCTCGCCCAGCAGGTCACGGGCGAGGAGCGTGGCGCCCGCGACCGCGCCCGGCATCAGGAACACCGCGACGAACGGAACCAGGAAGGCCAGGCCCAGGGGTGTGCCGAAGCCCCAGGCCAGGGTCTTGCGGGAGCGGAGCAGGGTGAGGCGGGCGCGCAGGTCGACCCCCCGGCGCTGCAGGGCCACGGCGGCGAGTTCCTCGGTGAGGAAGAAACCGGTGACGAAGAAGCCGATCACGGGGACGGCGGTCTGCCCGACGAACGGCAGGAAGCCGAGCGCGAAGAGCAGGACGCCCCACAGGCCGGCCCGGACCAGGACGCGCAGGCTGTCCCGGGCCGAGATCCACAGCTCGCGCCAGAGCGGGAGGTCGGACCGGGGAGCGGTGCCGTCGGGCGAGGCGTCGGCGTCGGCCCGCTCCGAGAGGCTCTCGTAGAAGGGCTGGCCGACCAGCAGGGTGACGGCGGTGAACGTCAGCACGGCCAGCAGCAGGCCGAGCGCGAAGAGGACGGCGGTCAGGAAACCGCGGAACAGGCCCTGCCAGGGGCTGGACCAGTCGTCCGCGAACGGGGTCGCCCAGCCGACCGCGTCCTCGCCCCACAGGGCGAGCGCGACGAGCGCGGCGGTGTACAGCACCAGCGTGATCAGGCCGGGCAGCAGCCCGAAGCCGTAACTGCGCCTGTGCCGGGCCGCCCACCGCTGGCCCTTCAGCAGATAACCGAAACCCACCCCAAGATCGCGCATGGCGAGGACTCTACTGGCTGGGTGTGACAGTGCGGGATGCCGGACCGGGGGCGTCAGACGTCCAGCATGCGGCGGAGCAGGTCGCGCAGGGAGCCGCGTTCGTCGTCGCTCAGGGCGGCGAGCGGCTCGCGCGCGAAGTCGAGGTTCTCGCGCAGGTCCCGGGCCGTCCGGCGGCCCTCCTCGGTGGCGGCGGCCACCTTCACCCGGCGGTCGGCCGGGTCGGGGCGGCGCTCCACCAGCCCGCGGGTCTCCAGGCGGTCCACGATCCCGGTCACGTTCGACGGCTCGCACTTGAGCTTCTGGGCCAGCTTGCGCATGGGCAGGGGCTCCAGCGAGAGCAGGCTGAGCAGCCGGGCCTGCGGGCCGGTCAGCGAGTGCTCGGCCGCCGCCTTCTCGTAGTCCGCGTAGAAGCGGGCCACGACGTCGCCGATCAGCTCCAGGACTTCCAGGGTGAGGGCGTCGGGGCGACGGTTCTTCGATGGGGTGGACATGCCGTCCAGGATAGCCGGTTACTTGACATCCTGAAATATTCAGGTGCATGGTTGTTTCAGGTACTGAAGTAACTGTGAAAGGCCCATCATGATCAACCGCGAGTGGCACCTGCTCAGCCGTCCCGTCGGCTGGCCCAAGCCCGAGGACTTCGCCCTGGTCGAGGCGCCGGTCCCGACCCCGGGCGAGGGTCAGGTGCTGGTGCGGAACAAGTACCTCTCCGTCGACCCGTACATGCGCGGCCGGATGAGTGACGCGAAGTCGTACATCGCCCCCTTCGAGCTGGGCAAGGCCATGCAGGGCGGCGCGGTCGGCGAGGTGGTCGAGTCGAACGCCGAGGGCATCGCCGTCGGCGACCACGTCCTGCACTTCCTCGGCTGGCGCGAGTACGCGGCCGTGGACGCCCGGCACGCCGTCAAGGTCGACCCCCAGGCCGCGCCCCTGTCGGCGTACCTGGGCGTCCTCGGCATGACGGGCCTCACCGCCTACGCCGGCCTGCTGCGCACCGCCTCCTTCAAGGAGGGCGACGCCGTCTTCGTCTCCGGCGCGGCCGGGGCCGTGGGCAGCCAGGTGGGCCAGATCGCCAGGCTCAAGGGCGCCTCCCGGGTCATCGGCTCGGCCGGCTCCGACGAGAAGGTCAAGCTGCTGGTGGACGAGTACGGCTTCGACGCCGCGTTCAACTACAAGAACGGCCCGGTCGCCGAGCAGCTGCGCGAGGCGGCGCCCGACGGCATCGACGTCTACTTCGACAACGTCGGCGGGGACCACCTGGAGGCCGCCATCGGCTCCCTGAACGAGGGCGGCCGGATCGCGGTCTGCGGCATGATCTCGGTCTACAACAACACCCGGCCCGCCCCCGGCCCGAAGAACCTGGCCCGCCTCATCCAGACCCGCGGCCGGATCGAGGGCTTCCTGGTCGGCGACCACTACGACCTGCAGCCGCAGTTCGTCCAGGAGGTCGGGCCGTGGGTCGCCTCGGGCGCGCTGAAGTACCGGGAGACCGTGGTCGAGGGCATCGAGAACAACCTGGAGGCGTTCCTCGGGGTCCTGCGCGGCGACAACGTCGGCAAGATGGTCGTCAAGCTCTAGCCTTCACGGAATTTTCGACATGCGGTAACTTCTTTCCGAAATCCGTCGCGATCGTGGGCGCGAGTCGCGGCGGACCGAGGAGGAAGACAACCGCATGCCCATCACGCAGTCCGACGTCCTGTACACCGCCGTCGCCACCGCCGAGAACGGCCGGGACGGGCGGGTCGCCACGGACGACGGCCGACTCGACGTCGTCGTCAACCCGCCGAAGGAGATGGGCGGCAGCGGGTCCGGGACCAACCCGGAGCAGCTGTTCGCCGCGGGATACTCCGCTTGCTTCCAGGGGGCGCTGGGTGTTGTCGCCCGCGCCGAGGGGGCCGACGTCTCCGGGTCGACCGTCACCGCGAAGGTCGGGATCGGCAAGAACGACGACGGGTTCGGGATCATCGTGGAGATCTCCGCGAACATTCCGAACGTCGACGCGGCGACCGCGAGGAGCCTGGTCGAGAAGGCCCACCAGGTGTGCCCCTACTCGAAGGCGACTCGGGGCGACATCACCGTGACGCTGGTCTGACCTTCGTCGTTCCTTACATCGGCAGCCGCACCCTTGGACGTGGGGTGCGGCTGTTTTCTGGCCGGGGGGGCGTCTGCCGGGTGCTCTGCCGTTTCCGGGTGCCGGCTGTTCGGGGCTGGTCGCGCAGTTCCCCGCGCCCCTTCAGGGCGCTGCCAGAGCTGCCTGCTGGACGGTGGCCGCAAACCTGTTGTTCTCCGGTGCCGCTCCTCCCGGGAACGCGAACCTGCGCCTCGTGTAGCCGTAGGCGATCCCGCTGTGCGGGTCGGCGAAGGCCTGCACCCCGTTCGCGCCGCTGTGGCCGACGGTCTTGGCGCCCAGGAAGGGGTGCCAGTTGTCGGAGGTCGCCTGGAAGCCGAGACCGAAGGACTTGTGGGTGCGGGCCACGAGGTCGTGGCCCGTGGAGTGGATCTGGGCGAACTCCGCCAGCGTGTCCTCCTTCAGCAGCGGTGCCCTGCCGTCCACCTCGCTGATCATGGCGGCGTACATGGCCGCCAGGCCGCGCGCCGAGCCGACACCGCCCACCGACGCCGGGCCCTTGGCGCGGACCAGCCGCTCGTTCGGCAGGTTCTCCAGGTCGGTGGGGTCCGTGCCGTGCCGGTTGAAGGCGATCGAGGCGAGGGTGTGCGGACCGGTCGGTACGGCGTCGAGCTGCGCCTGCTGCGCGGGGGTCGGCAGCATCGGCTGGACCGTGCGGAAGCGGGGCTCGTGCGCGGCCGGCAGGCCCAGGTACAGGTCGAGGCCGTGCGGGGCGCGGATCCGCTCCTCGTAGACCTCCTGGAGCGTGCGGCCCGTCGCCCGGCGGACGACCTCGCCGGTCAGCGCGCCGATCACCAGCGCGTGGTAGCCGAAGGCCGTGCCCGGCCGCCAGAAGGGCCGCTGGTCCGCGAGGCGCTCGGCGATCATCCGGTCGTCGGCCAGTTCGGCGAGGGTGAAGCCGGTGTCGGTACCGACCAGCCCGGCGCGGTGCGCGAGCAGGTCCCGCAGGGTCAGCGCGCCCTTGCCCTCGGCGGCGAACTCCGGCCAGTAGTAGGTGACTTTGCGGTCCGGCTCCAGCGTGCCGTCCTGCACGAGCAGCGCCGCGACCAGGTGCGCCGCGCCCTTCGTGGCCGAGTACACGGCGTACAGCGAGTCACCCGCCACGCCCGCGCCCGCCCACAGGTCCACGACCCTGCGACCGTGGACGTACGCGCACAACTGGCCCTCGTAGTCCTCCCGTTCGCCGGCGACGAAGGCGGCGAACTCCTCGCGCACCGGCTCGAAGCCCTCGGCGACCGCGCCCTGTACGGTGATCTCCCGCGTCATCCGCTCTCCTTGACCATCCGCTGCTCGCTGCTCCACCTGGCACCACACCCGTCCCTGCCTCGGGCGTTCCCGACAGCGGTACGGCGGGACGTGCCTGTTCGACTCAACCCCTCCGAGGGCCGGCAGGTGTCACGGATGCCCCGGATGGCCGGTGGGACGGTGCGGCACGGGGTGCGCCGGGGTGTGCTCCAGGTGCACCCGGATGCCGTCAGGCGCGGTCGGGTGCGGCCGGGTGCACGGGGTGCACGGGGTGCGCTCAGGTGCACCACCACAGGAAGCGGTCGCAGGTCTTGGTGGGCGTCGGCTCGGGAGCGGGGGCGGAGGTCGTCGGGGCCGCGGTGGGGGTGGCGGGCTGGGTGGGAGCGGGGGCGGCGGGGCTCGCCGGGGTCGTGCCGGAACCGGCCGGGGACGACTGCTGGACCTCGTCGGTCTTGTCGGCGGCAGGGGAGGCGGAGTCCTTGTCCTTGGGGGACTTCGAGGCGGACGCGGAGGCCGAGGCGTCGGCGGAGGCGGAGGAGTCGCCCGGGCGCGGGGCGGCGCCGGAGGTGGCGCCGACCGGGTCGGCGGTGGTGCCGCCCGGCGCGCCGGAGGCGGCGCCGCCGTCGGCGGTGGTGTCCCCGGCGGGGGCCGGGGTGTCGCTGGAGAACGGCGAGAAGGGCGCGTCGGTGCCGAGTTCGGCGAGGCTCAGTCCGCCGGCCGCGAGCACGAAACCGGCCGCGATCAGGACGGTACGGCGACGGCGGCGACGGTGCACGGCGGCCTTGCGGTCCCGCCGGCTCGCCCCCGCGCGGGCGGCGCGCCGGCCGACGGGAGCGTCGTCGTCGGAGGCCTCGCCGTCCCCCTCGGAACCGTCCTCGTACTCGTCCTCGTAGGCGTTCCCGGACTCGTCCTCGTACGCGTCCCCGGACTCGTCCTCGTGCGCGTCACGGGCGGGCTCCTCCAGCCGGTCCGGTCCCTCGCCGAGCCCGTCGCGAGGCCCGGCGTGCGCCTGCTCGTACGACGGCTCGTACGGCTGCTGATACAGCCGCTCGTACGACGACTCGTGCGGCTGCCCGTACGCCCCCTCCCCGTACCCCGCGGGCGTCTGCGCGTACGCGTGCGCGTGGGTGGCCGGCGCGGCCGTGGTGACGGCGAGGCGGTCGGCCGGTGTTCCGCACCCGGGGCAGGCCAGGGCGCCATTGAGGTGCCGTTGGCACGGGGGGCAGTAGTCCATGACGCGGGAAGACTAGAGTCCGCGCGGGACACGGTTCCAGGCGCCGCTGTGAAGGTTTCGTGCGAGATCGAAAGAGTTCTCGAAAGCCTTGCCGAAACCGTTACCTGTTCGACCCATTGACACCCCCGCCGGACCATCCTTACTGTCACGCCAGCATTTCGAACGTGTGACGAAATCTCGAACAGCTGAGGGGCAACTGCCGTGCGCATCACCGGAATCAGCACGCACGTGGTCGGCACGCCGTGGCGCAACCTGACCTACGTCCAGGTGCACACCGACGAGGGGATCACGGGAGTCGGCGAGACCCGGATGCTCGGTCACACCGACGCGCTGATCGGCTATCTGAAGGAGGCCGAGGCCAACCACATTCTCGGATCGGACCCGTTCGCTGTCGAGGACCTGGTCCGCCGCATGAAGTACGGCGACTACGGCCGGGCCGGCGAGATCGTCATGTCCGGCATCGCGGTCGTCGAGATGGCCTGCTGGGACATCAAGGGCAAGGCGCTGGGCGTCCCGGTCTGGCAGCTGCTCGGCGGGAAGGTGACCGACAAGGTCAAGGCGTACGCCAACGGGTGGTACACGACCGAGCGAACGCCCGAGGCGTACCACAAGGCCGCCCAAGGGGTGATGGAGCGCGGTTACCGGGCGCTGAAGATCGACCCCTTCGGCACCGGGCACTTCGAGCTGGACCACGAGCAGACCCTGTACGCCGTCTCGCTCATCGAGGCCGTGCGGGACGCCATCGGCCCCGAGGCCGAGCTGATGCTGGAGATGCACGGCCGCTTCTCCCCCGCCACCGCCGTCCGGCTGGCCAAGGAGATGGCCCCCTTCAAGCCCGCGTGGCTGGAGGAGCCGGTGCCGCCGGAGAACCTGAAGGCGCTGGAGAAGGTCGCCGCCAAGGTGGACCTCCCGGTGGCCACCGGTGAGCGCATCCACGACCGGATCGAGTTCCGCGAGCTGTTCGACAGCCAGTCCGTGGACATCATCCAGCCCGACGTCGGCCACATCGGCGGCATCTGGGAGACCCGGAAGCTGGCCGCCACCGCCGAGACGCACTACATGCTGGTCGCCCCGCACAACGTGGGCGGGTCGGTGCTCACCGCCGCCTCCCTCCAGGTCGGGTTCACCTCCCCGAACTTCAAGATCCTCGAGCACTTCAACGACTTCGCGGACGCGGAGATCAAGAAGGTGGTCAAGGGGGCGCCGCAGGTGAACCCGGAGGACGGCTGCTTCCACCTGTCCGACGCGCCCGGTCTCGGTGTCGAGCTGGACGTCGACGCGGCGGCGGAGTTCCCGCAGCAGCAGGCCCGGTTCGACCTGTGGGCCGAGGGCTGGGAGCAGCGCAGGCCGAAGGGCACGAAGTGAGTTCCCAGGTTCTGGTCGAGGCGCCGGGCGTGCACCGGGTCGAGGCCCACACGCCCCGGGAGCCCGGTCCCGGCGAGGCGCTGGTCGCGGTGCACGCGGCCGGCATCTGCGGCAGCGACCGCGAGGTGTACCAGGGCAACCGGCCGGAAGGGTACGTGCGGTATCCGCTCACCCCCGGGCACGAGTGGTCGGGGACGGTCGCGGCGGTGGGCGCCGGGGTGCCCGGCTCGCTCGTCGGCCGCAAGGTCGTCGGCGAGGGCTTCCGCAACTGCCAGGTGTGCGAGCGCTGCCACGCGGGCGAGACCACGCTGTGCTCGGCCGGGTACGAGGAGACCGGGTTCACCCAGCCCGGCGCCATGGCGGCCACCCTCACCCTGCCCGCCCGGCTGCTGCACGTCCTGCCGGACGACGCCGACCTGACGGCCGCCGCGCTGCTGGAGCCGGCCGCCTGCATCGCCGCCGCCGCGCTGAAGGCGAACGCCCGGCCGGGCGAGCGGGTGGCGGTGGTCGGCACGGGCACGCTGGGCATGTTCGCGGTGCAGTTCCTGAAGGCCGTCTCGCCGGTGGAGCTGCTGGTCGTGGGCACGCGGGGGGACCGCGAGGCGCTGTCCCGGCAGTTCGGGGCGAGCGACTTCCGGCTGCGGGACGAGAAGCTGCCCGACGACTTCGACGTGGTCATCGAGACCGCCGGGTCGGCCTCCGCCGCCCGCACCGCCGCGGCGCTGCTGCGGCGCGGCGGGCGCCTGGTCCTCACGGGGATCCCGGCGCCGGGCGCGGACGGGCTCGACCCGACCGACCTGGTCGTACGGCAGCTGGAGGTGCACACCGTCTTCGGGGCGCCGCCGGACGCCTGGGCGCACGCCGTGCGGGTGTTCGGCGCCGGACTGCTGGACCCGCTGCCGCTGGTCACGCACGAGTTGCCGCTGACCGAGTTCCCGCGGGCGATCGAGCTGGTGGGAGCCGGTGATCCCCAGGTGGGCAAGGTGCTGCTCCGCCCCTGACCGTACGCCGGTCAGGGCGTGACCTGACGGCGCCCTGACCGGCGTACACCCAGCGCTTTTTCACACCCAGAGCCGCGAACCTTGTCCGATATACCGAACACTCAGGACCCTAAGGACAGCTTGTGACCGACGCTTCCGTCCCGGCAGCCCGCAGGCCCGGCGAGCAGGTGCTCGCCGCACTCGGCCTCGGCGCGCCCGCACTCGACCCCGCCGACGCCTCCGCCCACACCTTCCCGGGCGGCGGCCGCTGGCGCACCGAGATCCCCTCGTGCGAGGGTCCCGAAGCGCTGGCGGTCGTCCTCAAGGAGGCCTCCCGCCTCGATGTGCCGATCCACCGGATCAGCCAGGGCAGCGGTGTGTGGATGCTCACCGACGCCGAGATCACCGAGATGGTCGACGCCACCGCCGAACGCGACATCGAACTCTGCCTGTTCACCGGTCCGCGCGGCACCTGGGACATCGGCGGCTCGGTGCGGTCCGACTCGCGGGGGGCCGGACTGCGCGCCCGGGGCCACGACGCGGTCGCCGGCTGTGTGGAGGACGCCGTCCGGGCCACCGAGCTGGGGGTCAAGTGCCTGCTCGTCGCCGACGAGGGCGTGCTGTGGACCCTGCACCGGGCCCGTGAGGCCGGCATCATCCCGGCCGACACCACGCTGAAGGTCTCGGCGCTCATCGGCCCGGTCAACCCGTCCTCGTACGCCGTCTACGAGCGGCTCGGCGCCGACTCCGTCAACGTCCCCAGCGATCTGACGCTGGACCACCTCACCGAGATCCGGCGGGTCTCCGGCGCCCCCATGGACATGTACATCGAGGCGCCCGACGACCTCGGCGGCTACGTCCGGATGTACGAGGTCGCCGAGCTGATCCGGCGCGGCGCACCGCTCTACCTGAAGTTCGGTCTCTCCAAGGCCCCCGGCATCTACCCGTGGGGCACCCACCTCAGGGACGTGACCCTGGACACCGCCCGGGAGCGGGTGCGGCGCGGCCGGCTCGCCCTGGACCTGCTCGCCCGGCACGGCGCGGACGGCGACATGGCGCCGCTCGGCTCCCGGTTGCCCGGAACGCTCCACCGCTTCCCCGTCACCGCGTGACCCCTCTCAACGACGAGAAGAACAAGGACTGATCCCCATGCGCAACCGCAGAGCCGCACTCGCCGCGATAGCCGGAGCCGCCTCGCTCGCCCTCACCCTGACCGCCTGCGGCCAGAGCGGCGAGGGCGGCAGCAAGGAGAAGCCGGGCGACACCAAGGGCGCCACCATCGGCATCGCCATGCCGACCAAGTCCTCCGAGCGCTGGATCTCCGACGGCAAGAACGTCGTCAAGGACCTGGAGGCCAAGGGCTACAAGACCAAGCTGGTCTACGGCGAGGACGACCCCGAGCAGCAGGTCTCCCAGATCGAGAACCTGATCACGCAGGGCGTCAAGGGCCTGATCGTCGCGGCCATCGACAACAAGTCGCTGAACAGCGTGCTCCAGCAGGCCGCGGACGCGCACATCCCGGTCATCTCCTACGACCGGCTGATCCTCGGCACCAAGAACGTCGACTACTACGCCTCGTTCGACAACGAGAAGGTCGGCACGCTCCAGGGCCAGTACATCGTGGACAAGCTCGGGCTGGGCAAGGGCAAGAAGGGCCCGTTCAACATCGAGCTGTTCGCCGGCTCCAACGACGACAACAACACCAAGTACTTCTTCGGCGGCGCCATGAAGGTGCTCCAGCCGTACATCGACAAGAAGCAGCTGGTCGTGAAGTCCGGGCAGACCCGGCTGAACCAGGTCGTCACCCTGCGCTGGGACGGCACCACCGCGCAGAAGCGCATGGAGGACATCCTCACCTCGTCCTACAAGACCGGCCGGGTCGACGCGGTCCTCTCGCCGTACGACGGCATCTCCATCGGCATCCTGTCCGCGCTGAAGTCGGACGGCTACGGCTCGGGCAGCAAGCCGCTGCCGGTCATCACCGGCCAGGACGCCGAGCTGGCCTCCGTGAAGTCGATCATCTCCGGCCAGCAGACGCAGACCGTCTACAAGGACCTCCGCAAGCTCGCCGAGGTCGCCGCGTCGATGATGGACGACTCCCTGAAGGGCAAGAAGCCGCAGGTCAACGACACCAAGACCTACGACAACGGGACGAAGGTCGTGCCCGCCTACCTGCTCCAGCCGGTGAGCGTCGACAAGTCCAACTACAAGCAGGTCCTGGTCGACGGCGGTTACTACACCGAGGGCGACCTCAAGTAACCCGCTCATTTCCTACGGATTGGAAGGCACGACCATGGCGGGACCCGTCCTGGAAATGCGCTCGATCGTCAAGACCTTTCCCGGTGTCAAAGCGCTGTCGGACGTCACCCTGACCGTCCGGCAGGGCGAGGTCCACGCCATCTGCGGGGAGAACGGCGCCGGCAAGTCCACCCTGATGAAGGTGCTCTCCGGCGTCCACCCGTACGGCAGTTACGAGGGGGACATCCTCTTCGAGTCAGAGACCTGCCAGTTCAAGGACATCCGGGCGAGCGAGCAGCACGGCATCGTCATCATCCACCAGGAACTGGCGCTGGTACCGCACCTGTCCATCGCGGAGAACCTCTTCCTCGGCAACGAGCACGCCAGGCGCGGGCTCATCAACTGGCGAGAGACCCTGCGCCACGCCACCGCGCTGCTGCGCCGGGTCGGCCTGGACGAGCACCCGGAGACCCGGGTCGCCGACATCGGCGTGGGCAAGCAGCAGCTGGTGGAGATCGCCAAGGCGCTGTCCAAGCAGGTGAAGCTGCTGATCCTGGACGAGCCGACGGCGGCCCTGAACGACGAGGACAGCGACAAGCTCCTCGACCTGATCCTGGAGCTGAAGAACCAGGGCATCACCTCGATCATCATCTCCCACAAGCTCAACGAGATCCGCAAGGTCGCCGACTCGGTGACGATCATCCGGGACGGGCGGTCCATCGAGACCCTCGACGTGAAGGCGCCGGAGACGACCGAGGAGCGGATCATCGCCGGCATGGTCGGCCGCGACCTCGACCACCGCTTCCCCGAGCGCACCCCGCACCAGCCGGAGGAGGGCGCGGCGCCGGCGCTGGAGATCCGCGGCTGGACCGTGTTCCACCCGATCGACCAGCAGCGCAAGGTCGTGGACGACGTGTCGCTGTCCGTGCGCCGCGGGGAGATCGTCGGCATCGCGGGCCTGATGGGCGCGGGCCGCACCGAACTCGCGATGAGCGTCTTCGGGCGGACCTACGGCCGGTACGCGGCCGGCACCGTCCTGAAGGACGGCACGGAGATCCGTACGAAGACCGTGGCGGAGGCGATCGGGCACGGCATAGCGTACGTCACCGAGGACCGCAAGCACTACGGCCTGAACCTCATCGACACCATCAACCGGAACATCTCGCTGACCGCGCTGGACAAGGTCGCCAAGCGGGGTGTGGTGGACGAGCACGAGGAGCGGCAGGTCGCCGAGGGCTTCCGGAAGTCCATGAACATCAAGGCGCCCACGGTCTTCGAGCCGGTGGGCAAGCTCTCCGGCGGCAACCAGCAGAAGGTCGTCCTCAGCAAGTGGATCTTCGCCGGTCCGGACGTGCTGATCCTCGACGAACCGACCCGCGGCATCGACGTGGGCGCCAAGTACGAGATCTACACGGTCATCGACCAGCTCGCCGCCCAGGGCAAGGCGGTCGTCTTCATCTCCTCCGAGCTTCCCGAACTGCTCGGCATGTGCGACCGCATCTACACGATGGCCGCCGGGCGGCTGACCGGTGAGGTGCCGCGGGCCGAGGCCACGCAGGAAGTGCTGATGCGCCATATGACGAAGGACAAAGAGGTAACGCGATGAGCACGGATGTGACCGCCAAGAGCCCGGCCCCCGCGCCGCCGGGCAGGAGCGGACCGGCCGCCGACGGGGGACTGCTCGGCCTGGTGCTGGCCGGCCTGCGCCGCAACATGCGCCAGTACGGCATGCTGATCGCGCTCGGCCTGATCGTGGTCCTCTTCGCGATCTGGACCGACGGGGACCTGCTGCTGCCGCGCAACGTCTCCAACCTGGTGCTCCAGAACAGCTACATCCTGATCCTCGCGATCGGCATGATGCTGGTGATCATCGCCGGGCACATCGACCTGTCGGTCGGCTCGCTCACGGCGTTCGTCGGGGCCTTCGCGGCCGTACTGACCGTGCAGCACGGGGTGTCCTGGCCGATCGCGCTGGTGCTGTGCCTGCTGGTGGGCGCCGCGGCCGGCTCGGTCCAGGGCTATCTGATCGCCTATCTCGGCATACCGTCCTTCATCGTCACCCTCGCCGGGATGCTGCTCTTCCGCGGCCTCACCGAGATCCTCCTCAAGGGGCAGACCCTCGGCCCGTTCCCGGAGGGGCTGCAGAAGCTCGGCAACGGCTTCCTGCCGGAGGTCGGCCCGGACACCAACTACCACAACCTCACCCTGCTGCTCGGGCTCGTCCTGATCGCCGCCGTGGTGTGGCAGGAGTTCCGGGACCGCCGCCGCCAGCAGGAGTTCTCCCTGGACGTGCTGCCCACCCGGCTGTTCCTGCTCAAGCTGACCGCGCTGGTCGCCGCGATCCTCGTCCTCACCCTGCTGCTCGCCAGCTACAAGGGTGCCCCGATCGTGCTGATCATCCTCGGCGCGCTGGTCGTGGGCTACGGCTACGTCATGCGCAACGCGGTCTTCGGCCGGCACATCTACGCGATCGGCGGCAACCTGCCGGCGGCCAAGCTGTCCGGTGTGAAGGACAAGAAGGTCACCTTCTACGTCTTCCTGAACATGGGCGTGCTTGCGGCCCTGGCGGGCATGGTGGTCGCCGCCCGGCTGAACGCGGCCTCGCCGAAGGCGGGCGTCAACTTCGAACTGGAGGCGATCGCCTCCTCGTTCATCGGCGGCGCGTCCATGAGCGGCGGTGTCGGCACCGTCCTCGGCGCCATCATCGGCGGCCTCGTCCTCGGCGTGCTGAACAACGGCATGAACCTCCTCAGCGTCGGCACCGACTGGCAGCAGGTCATCAAGGGCCTCGCCCTGCTGGTGGCGGTCGGGTTCGACGTGTGGAACAAGCGCAAGTCCGGTTCGTAAAGCGCCCAGACAACGGAGCCGCACTCATGGAACTGAACAGACGCACGGTCATAGCGGGAGCAGCCGCGGCGGGCCTTGCCGCCACCGCCCTCGGCGGCACTGCCGAAGCCGCCTCGGGAAGGAAGCCGGTGAAGGAACTCTTCGGCACGCTCGCCGACGGCACGAAGGTGTACCGCTGGTCGCTGGCGAACGGCGGCACCCGGCTGAAGGTGCTGTCCTACGGCGGCATCGTCCAGACCCTGGAGATCCCCGACCGGCACGGCCGGCACGCCAACGTGGTCGCCGGGTTCGACAACCTCGCCGACTACGCCGCGAAGAGCCCGTACTTCGGCGCGCTGATCGGCCGGTACGGCAACCGCATCGGCAAGGGGCGGTTCACGCTGGACGGGACGTCGTACCAGCTCTCCGTGAACGACGGCGACAACAGCCTGCACGGCGGGGCCAAGGGCTTCGACAAGCGCGTGTGGGACGTGGAGCCGTTCACCCGGGGCACCGACGTCGGCCTGCACCTGCACTACACGAGCGTCGACGGGGAGATGGGCTACCCGGGCACGTTGCGGACGAAGGTGACGTACACCCTCACCCGGCACGGCGACTGGCGCATCGACTACGAGGCCACCACCGACAAGGCCACCGTCGTCAACCTCACCAGTCACGTCTACTGGAACCTGTCCGGCGAGGGCAGCGGCACGATCGAGGACCACGAACTCACGATCGCCGCCGCCCGCTACACCCCCACCGACTCCGGGCTGATCCCCACCGGGGAGTTGGCGAAGGTGGCGGGCACCCCGTTCGACTTCCGGCACGCCAAGCCGATCGGCCGGGACATCCGCGCCGGGCACGAGCAGCAGGTGCAGGCCAAGGGGTACGACCACAACTGGGTGCTGGACAAGGGGATCACGTCTCGGCCCGAGCACGTCGCGACCCTGCGCGACCCGCGCTCCGGCCGCACCCTGAGGATCGCCACCACCGAGCCGGGACTGCAGTTCTACTCCGGCAACTTCCTCGACGGGACGCTCACCGGCACCGGCGGCCGCACCTACCGGCAGGGCGACGCCCTGTGCCTGGAGACGCAGCACTTCCCGGACTCGCCGAACCACGCGGAGTTCCCGTCGACGGTGCTCAGGCCGGGGCGGACGTACCGGACGTCGACCCTCCACACCTTCGGCGCGTGAACCGGCTCACACAGCGGACGAGTTGAACACCACTGCCGTCCCCTCCGTATCGAAGGGCGGCCCGTGCTCCCCCGCACGGGCCACCCTTCGACGGAGGTTCCCTTGCCTGACAACGTCACCTCGTTGTTCCGCAACACCGCCGCGCACAGCCCTTCGATGGCGGCGCTGACGCGGGAGAGCGACGGGTCGGGCCCGGTGGACTTCTGCATCCCGTGCAACCCCTACTTCCCCACTCCCGCCATGTTCGAGGAGATGGGCGCCCGGCTGCGCGAGATCGTCACGTACTACCCCAGCGGCGCCGACACCATCACCGCGGAACTGTGCGACCTGCTCCAGCTCCCGCCGCAGTGCGTGGCGATGGGCAACGGCTCGACCGAGCTGATCACCTGGATCGACCACCTCCTGGTCCGTGAGTCCCTGGCGATACCGGTCCCCACCTTCGGCCGCTGGACCGACCAGCCGATGGAGACCGGCAAGCGGGTCGACATGTTCCCGCTCCAGGAGGCGAACGGCTTCGCCCTCGACCTCGCCCAGTACGCCGAGTTCATCCGCAGCCGGGGCACCCGGGTGGCCGTGATCTGCAACCCGAACAACCCCGACGGCGGCTATCTGCGCCGGCAGCAGGTGGTGCAGTTCATGGACGCCATGGCGGACCTCGACCTGGTCGTGGTCGACGAGTCGTTCCTGGAGTTCGCCGACGCGGAGGCCGAGCCGAGCGTCGTCCAGGAGGCCATGCTCCGCCCCAACGTGATCGTCCTGCGCAGCCTCGGCAAGAACTTCGGCCTGCACGGCATCCGCTTCGGCTACCTCGTCGCCAACCCGGCGCTCGCGGGCAGGGTCCGCTCGATGCTGCCGAAGTGGAACCTCAACTCCTTCGCCGAGCACGTGGTGTTCATGCTGAAGGAGCACGGCGCCGAGTACGCGCAGAGCCTCCAGCAGGTCCGCCGCGACCGCCTGGAGATGGCCAGCCACCTCTCCGCGCTCCCCGGCCTCACCGTCTACCCCTCCCAGGGCAACTTCCTCTTCGTACGGCTGCCCGTCGGCGCCGAGGGCACGGTGGTACGGGACCGGATGCTCACCGAGCACCGGATCCTGGTCCGCGAGTGCGGCAACAAGATCGGATCCTCCAGCCGCTTCCTGCGGCTCGTGGTGCGCCCCCAGGTCGACGTGCGTCGCCTGGTGTCCGGCCTGGAACAGGTGCTCTACGGGCCCAGGAGGGGAGCCGCCGTACCCGAGCCGGGCACCGGGACCAGCTACAGCTCGGGTACGGCGGCGGTCGACCGGCTGGTCAGCGAGACCAACGGGGCCGGAATGCGGCTCACCCCGGCCGGCCCCGCTCCCGCCGCCGGCACCGGCATGCCGCTCCCCGCCGCCGTCACCCCGACCGGCGGCAGGATGCCGATGCCGGCGGCAGCCCAGCCGATGCCGACGGCGGCCCAGCCGATGGCGGCGGCGGTCCGACCGGCCCCAGCTCCGGCACCGGCACCGGCCCCGCAACCGGCCTTCACCCCGACACCCCCACCGGCGCAGGCGCCGACCCCGGCCCCGGCGCCTGTGCCCACACCAGCCCCCGCCCCGGCTCCCGCGCCTGCCCCTGCGCCCGCACCGTTGGCTCCGGCGGCGATGACCCCCGCGGCGATGACCCCTGCGCCGTTGGCCCCCGCGCCCGTCCCGGCCGCCGCCCCCGCCGTGGCACCCGCCCCCGCCGTGGCCCTCGCGCCCACCCCGCCCGGTGTTCCGGCCCGCGGCGGGCTCACCGCGGCCCAGGTCCGCGGGATGACGGCCCCGGCCCCCGCCGCCGGTCTGACCCCGGCACCCGCGACGGGCTGGCCCAACGCCCAGAGCTGGCCCAACGCGGCGGGCGCGGGTCAGGCGGCGGGCTGAGAGCCGTACGGGGAGCGAGGGCCGGGCGTCAGAGGAGGAGCAGGAGCAGCGCGGCCATGGCGGTGGTGAGGGCGGCGCACACCGCCAGGGTGACGCCCAGGCAGCGGCGGCGCAGCTCCTGGTAGCGCTGCTCGTACTCGGCGCGCAGGGACACACAGCGGGCCGCGATGCGTTCGAGGTCGGCCTTGGCCCGCTGCAGGCTGTCGGCGACGTAGTGCTGCTCGATCTGCTCGCGCTGGGCCGTCGTCATCCAGTCCAGGGGGCCGGTGAACTCCCGGGCCCGCCGCTCCGCCTCGGCGATCCGGGCCTGCCACAGCAGATAGCCCTCCACCTCGTTGCCGAGGTCGCCGCCGGCGCCGGCCCCCTGCTTGGGCAGACCGCTCACCCGTGGCCCCGGTCGCCGGTGCCCGGCAGCGCGTAGGCCTCCTGCTCCCGCAGGGCGATGTCCGGGTGGTGCAGGTCGAACGCCGGGGACTCGCTGCGGATCCGCGGCAGGGTGACGAAGTTGTGCCGCGGCGGCGGGCAGGAGGTCGCCCACTCCAGCGAGCGGCCGTAGCCCCACGGGTCGTCCACGCCGACCGGGGTGCCGTACTTGGCGGTCTTCCAGACGTTGTAGAGGAACGGCAGGATCGACAGGCCGAGCAGGAAGGAGCTGATGGTCGACACCGTGTTCAGCGCGGTGAAGCCGTCGACGGCGAGGTAGTCGGCGTAGCGGCGCGGCATGCCCTCGGCGCCCAGCCAGTGCTGGACCAGGAAGGTGCCGTGGAAGCCCACGAACAGCGTCCAGAAGGTGATCTTGCCGAGGCGCTCGTCCAGCATCTTGCCCGTGAACTTCGGCCACCAGAAGTGGAAACCGGCGAACATCGCGAACACGACCGTGCCGAAGACGACGTAGTGGAAGTGGGCCACCACGAAGTACGAGTCCGAGACGTGGAAGTCCATGGGCGGCGAGGCCAGGATGACGCCGGTGAGTCCGCCGAAGAGGAAGGTCACGAGGAAGCCGGCGGCCCACAGCATCGGTGTCTCGAAACTCAGGGAGCCCTTCCACATCGTGCCGATCCAGTTGAAGAACTTCACACCGGTCGGGACCGCGATCAGGAAGGTCATGAAGGAGAAGAACGGCAGCAGCACACCGCCGGTGACGTACATGTGGTGGGCCCACACGGTGACGGACAGGCCGGCGATCGCGATGGTCGCGGCCACGAGTCCCATGTAGCCGAAGATCGGCTTGCGGGAGAACACCGGGATGATCTCGGTGACGATGCCGAAGAACGGCAGGGCGATGATGTACACCTCCGGGTGGCCGAAGAACCAGAAGAGGTGCTGCCACAGCAGGGATCCGCCGTTGGCGGGGTCGTACACGTGGGCGCCGAAGATGCGGTCCGCCGCGAGGGCGAACAGGGCGGCCGCCAGCACCGGGAAGGCCAGCAGGACCAGGACACCGGTCAGCAGCACGTTCCAGGTGAAGATCGGCATGCGGAACATGGCCATGCCGGGGGCGCGCATGCAGACGATCGTGGTGATGAAGTTGACGGCGCCGAGGATGGTGCCGAAGCCGGAGAAGGCCAGCCCCAGGATCCACAGGTTCGCGCCGACCTGGGGGCTGCGGATCGCGTCCGACAGGGGGGTGTACGCGAACCAGCCGAAGTCGGCCGCGCCCTCGGGGGTGAGGAAGCCGCCGACGGCGATGAGCGAGCCGAAGAGGTAGAGCCAGTAGGCGAACATGTTCAGCCGCGGGAAGGCGACGTCCGGGGCGCCGATCTGGAGCGGCATGATCCAGTTCGTGAACCCGGCGAACAGCGGGGTGGCGAACATCAGCAGCATCACGGTGCCGTGCATCGTGAACAGCTGGTTGTACTGCTCGTTCGAGATCAGCTGCAGGCCGGGGCGGGCCAGCTCGGCCCGGAGGATCAGCGCCATCACGCCGCCGGCCAGGAAGAACGCGAACGACGTCGACAGGTACAGCGTGCCGATCGTCTTGTGGTCGGTGGTGGTCAGCCACCTCACGATCACGTTGCCGGGCTGTTTGCGCCGCAGCGGCAGCTCGTTCTCGTACGAGTCCTCGGCTGCCGTCGCCCCGTCCTGGGGTTCGTTGAGGATGCTCACAGGTCGTCCGTCTCCCGATGCTCGCCGTCCGCCCACGCCATGGCGCCGGTCACCCGCCATCCTGGCCGCGCGACGGCGGCGGGGACGCCCAGAGCGGCCGAGGCACGGCCGTTGGGATGACGGATGTACCCGTTCGGAGCAGCGGACGGGCCGGTCCGCCCGGCGCCGCGGCGCGCTTGGTAGGTTCGCGCGGATGTCGGTGACGACGAACCCGGGAGGTCCTGGCGGCGGAGCCGACGCGGTGCGTGGACGCCGTCCGGGAGGGGGTCGCGGCCCTCGGTGCGGGGAGACCTGTGAGCACCTCCGAACCGGCCTGGTTCAAGAGGTGACCGTCGGGCCGCTCGCTCCGGGCAAGCGGCCCGAGACCTTCCACCCCGCTCAGGAGGCCGGGCGGCACTCCTTCCACGCCAGGTGGTACACCGTGCTGATGTCCCCGTCCGTCGAGTCCATCGTCATGAAGCTGACCTTGTCGGGGGTCACGGTGCCCGCGTTCACGCGGAGTTCGGTGTTGATGTTGAAGTTGCGGAGGACCCCGCAGGGGGCCCAGACCAGCTGGGCCCAGTCCGTGGAGTCGGTGGCCTGCCAGTCGTCGTTGTAGGGGCCGTTGTACGGGTGGGTCCTGGGGACCGTCTGGGACGAGCCCTGGAAGTAGTACGACGCCTTCTGCGTGGCGGTGGCGCCCCGCTGGAGCGAGGCGAAGCCCCGGTAGTCGGCGCTGGCTATCGCGTAGGTGAAGCCCTGGGGGACGTGGACCACCAGGTTGAGCTGGCAGTTCCTGCGGAAGGCCGTGGGGTCGGAGTTGCCGCCGGCCTGGGCCAGGTAGGCGCTGTACGTGACCGTGAACGCCGTGTTGTCCGGCGACACCGCCACGGCGGCCGTACCGGCGGGACAGCCCGAGCCGTTCACCGTGGCGACGTCGATGACGATCTTGTCCGGGGGCGGGTCGTCGAAGGGTGACGAGCCCTGGGCGGGCGCTAGTGCGGTGGTGAGCAGGGCGGCCACTGCGCCGCCCATGAGGAGTCCACCAACCATGGGTCTCTCCCGGTTGTCGAGTGGGGGGTGCCGCCTCCGCCCGTAACGGTTCAAAGGTGAAAGACTTGTGCGTCACCTGTGAAGCCGTGGTGGAGGCGTGGGTAGCGTAGGGACCCCCGCCCGGGGCCGGGAGAGCGAACTCCGGCCATTCACGGCCCGCCCGGAATCGCCCCGTTGGACCTGTTCGCCCCTGTCAGCCCTGGAGGCGTGTGGGGAGCAGCGTCCGCAGCGACGTGACGGGGTGGCCCACTTCGAGGGAGCCGAGGAGGGCGTTCAGGAGGGCGCCGCCGGGGACGGAGGCGGGCGGGGCGGGGCGCTGGGCGGCCTCGGCGGCGGGGGCGGCGGCCAGCAGGGCGGCGGCCAGGACGGTGACGCAGGCGAGCTTCTTGATCATGGCCTTACCAACGACCGGGCCCCCCGGGGGAAACCTCCCCGTCCCCCTAGTGGACGAGCGGCGGGCCTCCGCATCCGCGCGGGACCGGGACGCCGGGTCCTCCGGGGCGTGTGCGGGAGGGCCCGTACGGTGGCGATTTCCCCTGCCTTCACCGGACCGTTACCCTGCCGTACGGCCAGCTCCGGTACCGCCCGTACCGCGTAATCCGCCCGCGCCGAGAACCCATGGGTCCATAGCGGGGCGTGCCCGTGTGGAGAATGGCCGGACCGCGCCCCCGTAAGATCGCCCGGGAGGATCCACCTTGGCGCTCAGCAGACGTACCTTCAGCGCCCTGGCCGGCTGTGCCGCGCTCGGGCTCGCCCTGGGCGGCAGCGGCGGCCCCGGGGCGCCCTCGGCGTACGCGGGCGGCAGCGCGCCGACCGGTCCGGCTCCGGTCCCGCCGAGCGCCGACGGCCGGCGGCACACCATCGGGTACGACCGCTACTCGCTGCTCGTGGACGGGCGGCGGCTGGTGCTGTGGTCGGGCGAGATGCATCCGTTCCGGCTGCCCAGCCCGTCGCTGTGGCGGGACGTGCTGCAGAAGATGCGGGCGCACGGCTTCAACGCCGTCAGCATCTACGTGGCCTGGAACTACCACTCCCCCGCGCCGGGCCGCTACGACTTCAGCGGGGTCCGGGACCTCGACCTGTTCCTGCGGACGGCCGCCGAGACCGGGCTGTACGTCATCCTGCGGCCCGGGCCCTACATCAACGCCGAGGTCGACGGGGGCGGGTTCCCCGGGTGGCTGACCGCGGCCAAGGGCACGGCCCGGACCGACGACCCGGTCTACCTGTCGTACGTGGACGAGTGGCTGACCCAGGTGAACCGGATCGCCCGCCGGCACCTGTTCACGCAGGGCGACGGCACGGTCCTGCTGTACCAGATCGAGAACGAGTACGACGCCCACGCGACGGACACCGCCGGGCGGAACTACATGTCCCACCTGTACCGGAAGGTACGGGACGACGGGATCGACGTTCCGCTGTTCCACAACGACAAGGGCCGCAACGGCTACTGGGTGCCGGGCTCCTTCGACACGGGCGGGGAGAAGGGCGGCTGGCTGTACGGGTTCGACGGCTACCCGTCGCCGTCGCAGACCCCGCCGGACTGGGGGCACTACGGTCCGGGCGGGCCGAAGGGCGGGGCCACCGCCTCGCCGTCCACGCCCGGCTTCGTGCCCGAGTTCGGCGGCGGCTGGTTCGACCCGTGGGGCGGGGCCTGGTTCGACGGCAAGGGGTACGCCGAGTCGCGGCGCACCCGGGACGCCGCGTACGAGCGCCGGTTCTACCTGACCAACCTCGCCAACGGGCTCACCCTGCACAACGTGTACATGGCGTTCGGCGGGACCTCGTGGGGGTGGCTGCCCGCGCCGGTCGTCTACACGTCGTACGACTACGGCGCCGCCATCGACGAGGGCCGCAACGTCACGGACAAGATGGCGCCGATGCACCAGCTCGGGCACCTGCTCCAGCGCGTGCCCGACTTCGCCAAACTGGACCGGGCGGCGGACGTGACCGCCGAGGGGCTGAAGGTCTACCACCTGACCAACCCGGACACCGGCAGCCATGTGTACGTCGCCCGCAACGACGGCACCGACCCGGTCACCACCGAGCTGCCCACCGACGCCGGCCGGCTGCGGATCACCGTGCCCGGCAAGGACGCCAAGCTGCTCACCACCGGTCTCCCGCTGGGCGGGCGGAAGCTGAAGTACGCCACCGCCGCGCCGATGACCTTCCTGACGGCGGGCCGGCAGGACATCGCCGTGTTCGCCGGGCGGCGCGACGAGATGGCCGAGCTGGTGCTGGACTGCGCGGAGGAACCCTTCGTGCAGCGCCTGGACGAGGAGGCCGGCTGGGCCTACGACCGGGGCGAGCTGCATGTGAACGCCCCCCTGGGGCAGGGCGGGCTGACCCGGGTGCTGGTGCAGAAGGGCGAGAGCGACACCCCGCTGCTGCTGCTCCTCGCCGACGACGCGACCGCCGTCCGCCTCTTCCCCTACGACACCCCGTCCGGGACCCTCCTCGTCTACGGCCCGGCGCTGCTGCGGCACGCGGAGGTGCACGGCTCGGAGGTCCGTCTCACCGGTGACATCACCGAACGGACCAGCATGGAGGTGTGGGGCCCGCGCGGGATCGACACCCTGGTGTGGAACGGCCGGAAGCTGCCCACCCGGGTCACCCTCTCCGGCAGCCTGATGACCACCGGGATGCTCCCGGACACCCCCGAGGTGCGGCTGCCCGAGCTGGGCGGCTGGCGGATGCGGACGGAGAACCCGGAGGCGGGCCCGAGCTTCGACGACTCCTCGTGGCAGCTCGCCGACAAGACCACGTCGTACAGCACCACGGCCGTCCCGGACGGGCAGCCGGTCCTCTTCGCCGACGACTACGGCTTCCACTACGGGGACGTCTGGTACCGGGGCGCCCTCACCGACACCAGCGGCGTCGAGGAGGTCTCGCTCGCCTACAGCACCGGCACGCAGGGCCTGCTGATGGCCTGGCTGGACGGCGAACCGCTGGGCACCCACCGGATGCCGGTGCCGGACAAGACCGTGACCATCCGCAAGGGCACGTGGACGGAGACGGCCGTCTTCCCCGTGCGCGAGCGGCTGCGCTCCCCCGGCCGGCACGTGCTGTCCGTCCTGGTCCGGCGCATGCAGCACGACCAAGACGGCAAGGCGCTCGACACGCACAAGGCGGCGCGGGGCCTGACGGCGGTCACCTTCACGGGCGCCGAGCCGAAGGTGCGCTGGCGCATCCAGGGCGCGAGCGCCCCCGACCCGGTGCGCGGGCCGATGAACAACGGCGGTCTGTACGGCGAGCGGGAGGGCTGGCACCTGCCCGGCTTCCAGGACCGCGGCTGGGAGCGGGTGACGTTCCCGCGCGCGGAGCGGTACCAGGGCGTGACCTGGTACCGGACCACGTTCCGGCTGTCGGTGCCGGCCGACGTCGACGCGTCGATCGGCCTGACCCTGGACGACGACCCGTACCGCGCCTACCGCGCCCAGATCTTCCTCAACGGCTGGAACCTGGGCCAGTACATCAACAACGTCGGCCCGCAGCACACCTTCGTCCTGCCGAACGGCGTCCTGCGCACCCGGGGCACCAACACCCTGGCGCTGGCGGTCCTGTCGGAGTTCACCACGCTGTCCGGCCCCGGGTCGGTACGGCTGACCCTGCTCGGCAGGGCGACCGGCGGCGTACCGGTCGAGCCGGTCTGATCAGGCCAGCCTGATCACGTTCCAGGACAGCGGCTCCAGTACGGCGGTGAGGGTGCCGTCCGTCAGGGCGCTGCCGTGGACCGGGTGCGGGGTGACGCGGTCGGGGTCGGCCAGGGTGTTGCGGGCGTCGGGGTCGGCGTCCGCGAGCGCGCTGTGCTCGGTGACGGCCGTCAGCTCCAGCCCGTTCAGCGCGACCTCCAGGGGCAGCGGCTCGGTGCGGCTGCGGTTGACCGCGAACACGGTGACCGTGCCGTCGTCCGCGCGGACGGCGGTGGCGTGCAGCAGGTCCGTCTCGCCGTACTTCCTCGTGGCGTACGTCGGCGAGTCCACGCGCACGTCCAGCACCTGGCCCCGGCCGTACCGGGAGGCCTGCGCGAACGGGAAGAACGTGGTCTGCCGCCAGGCCGGGCCGCCCGGCTCCGTCATGATCGGCGCGATCACGTTGACGAGCTGGGCGAGGCAGGCGACGGTGACGCGGTCGGCGTGCCGGAGCAGCGCGATGAGGAGCGAGCCGAGGACGACGGCGTCCGTGACGCTGTAGTTGTCCTCCAGCAGGCGGGGTGCCTCCGGCCAGTCGGACGGGTCGATGGTCTTCGCATGCGCCTCCCACCTGGAGAGGTACCAGACGTTCCACTCGTCGAAGGAGAGGTTGATCCTCTTCTTCGACTTCAGTTTCGCGCCCACGTGGTCGGCGGTCGCGACCACGTTCTCGATGAAGGACTCCATGTCGACGGCCGAGGCGAGGAAGGAGTCCACGTCGCCGTCGACGGGCTCGTAGTAGGCGTGCAGGGAGATGTAGTCGACCAGCTCGTACGTCTCCTCCAGGACGGTCGCCTCCCACGCGGCGAAGGTGGGCATGGCCTGGCTGGAGGAGCCGCAGGCGACCAGTTCCACGGAGGGGTCCTGCTGGCGCATGGCCCGTGCCGTCTCGGCGGCGACACGGCCGTACTCGGCGGCCGTCTTGTGGCCGGTCTGCCAGGGGCCGTCCATCTCGTTGCCGAGGCACCAGAGCCTGATGCCGAAGGGGTCCTTGTCGCCGTGGGCGGCCCGGAGGTCGGAGAGGGCGGTGCCGGCGGGATGGTTGGCGTACTCCTGGAGTTCCAGCGCCTCGGCCACGCCCCGGGTGCCGAGGTTGACGGCCATCATGGGTTCGGCCTGGGGGCCGACCTTCCTCAGGAACGCGATGTACTCGGAGAGGCCGAAACGGTTGGTCTCGGTGGAGTGCCAGGCGAGGTCCAGACGGCGGGGGCGGTCCTCCACCGGGCCGACCGAGTCCTCCCACCTGTAGCCGGAGACGAAGTTGCCGCCGGGGTAGCGGATGGTGGTGACGCCGAGTTCGCGGACCAGGTCGAGCACGTCCGTACGGAGGCCTTCGGCGTCGGCCGCGGGGTGGCCGGGTTCGTGGATGCCGGTGTAGACGCAGCGGCCGAGGTGTTCCACGAAGGAGCCGAAGAGACGGGGGTCCACTCGGCCGACGGTGAACGCGGGGTCGAGGGTGAAGCGGGCGGTGCGCTTGCTCATGGGTTCCTTCCGGGTCGGTCGGGGCCTCGCCGTTCGATATACCGGATAATGCTCGTAACTTCGAACGGGACCGTAGATTCGAAGCGCGTTCACGTCAATGGGTTGGACACACGCTCACAGGTGGTTCCCCGTTGAACGACGGCCGTCGGATCACATGACGTGGGCACATCCCTGCGCGTACGCTCGGACCAGCCGCGACCGGCGGTGGGAAGGGAGACAGATGAGCTTCGGGGGCGCGCGGAAGCAGGCGGCACGCCTGGCCGCACGGCTGCGGCGCACCCGCCCGGGTTCGGCCATGCGCACCCTGTCCGGCGACCTCGCCGCCGCCGTCCGCACCCGGCCCGAACAGCCGCAGGGCGTACGTCCGTTGTGCCGGGCGCTGTGCGAGGAGATGAGCGCGCTGCGCGGCGGGCGGCCGGTGGAGCTGCGCTTCGAGCGCTTCCCGGACGAGATCGAGGTCACCGGGCTGTGGGTCGAGTTCGCCGACTTCGACCTGGTCATCGTGGAGGAACGGGCCGAGGCCGTCCAGCAGTTGGTCATCCTCGGACACGAACTGTGGCACCTGCACGCCGGGCACCGCCACCACCATCTCGCCGGGGACGCCGCCGCCCGGGCCCTCGCCGACACCCCCGGCTGGCGGGAGGCCGCCCTCACCGTGGCCGCCCGCAACGGCTCCCGGGAGGCCGACGAGGCCGAGGCCGACGACTTCGGGCACCGCCTGGCCACGCTGTTCCGGGGCCACCTCGCCGGAGACGCCTCCGCCCCGCTGGACCCGGTGCAGCGTTCCCTCGGCTACCGGGGGCGCGGAGGAACGGCTCGGTGACCCTGCCGGCGGCGGACCCCTCCGGGATCCTCAGCACGTTCTACATCTCCTTCTGGATCCCCACGGCCGTGCTCACCGCCGCCCTCGTGATCAAGCTGCCCAGCATCATCCGGCTGTGGCGGGACCCCCTGCTGCGCGCGGTCGGCGGGCTGCTGCTGCTCGCCTGCGCGGTGTTCGTGTTCTGCACCCCGTCCACCATCGCCCGGGTCAACCGGCTGACCGGCGTGCCCAACTTCTCGGCGCCCTGGTGCTATTCGCTCATCACCGCGTTCTGTGGCTCCTGCCTGCTGCTCCTCGTCACCTGGCGCAACGGCCCGTACGACCGCTCGGCCGCCACACGCCGGGCGACGCGGTGGGTGGTGTCGGCGTACTCGGGTGTGATCGCCGCGCTGTGGGTGCTGTTCCTGCTCGCCGACGCGCGCGAGGAGCGGGTGCGGGACCTGGACACCTACTACGCGACCACGCCGTTCATGCGCGAGGAGATCCTGCTCTACCTGGTCGCGCACGCCGTGGCCTGCGTGCTCACCCTCCGGCTGCTCCGGGACTGGGTACGGGCGGCGGGCCTGGACGCGTGGCTGCGCCGGGGCCTGAGACTGCTGGGCGCGGGCTACGTGATGAACCTGCTGTTCGGCGCGGCCAAGCTGACCGCCGTGGTCGCGCGCTGGTCCGGGCGGGACCTGGACTGGCTGAGCACCGACCTGGCCCCGCCGGTGGCGGCCCTCTCCGCCATCCTGATGGCGGCCGGCTTCGTCCTCCCCCACGCCGGCCAGTACCTGCACGACCGCCGGCGGGTCCGGAGCGCCCTGCGCGAACTGCGGCCGCTGTACCGGGTGCTGTGCGCCGCGAGCGGCGAGGGGGTGCCGTTCGCGCTGCGCGCCGCGCCGGAACTGCGGCTCACCCGGCGCGAGACGTTCATCCGCGACGTGCTGCTGACGCTCGCCCGCCACATCGACACCGGCCTCGGCAGCCGCGCGTACGACGCCGCGCTCGGCCTCGGCCACCCGCCCGAGCGGGCCCGCGCGCTGGCGGCCGCGGTGACCGTTCTCGACGCGGTCGAGACCAGGGCGTGCATGCCGTCGGCGGCGGGGCCGGGCGGGGGGCCCGACCCCGCGTGCCTGCTCCAGGGGATCGGTGCGGTGTCCCGCGCGCTGGCCCGTCCGGCCGACGTGGCGGCGGTACGCGCGGCTGCCGTCCCGGGGTGTGCCCTGCCGTCCGCCGACCGCGGCTCCGTGGTGGCTGGTCGCGCAGTTCCCCGCGCCCCTGGGGAGCTGTAGTCGCCCTCGGCTGCCGACGCGCCGTGGCCGGGTTCAGCCCTGGAACGACGGTTGGGGCAGGCCCTTGCCCGCGTCCGGGATCACCAGGAGGGAGCCCGCCAGCGGGTCCGGGGAGGTCAGGCCCGTGCGGGCCGTGGTGACGTACAGGTCGGTGAGGTTCTCGCCGCCGAACGCGCAGGCCGTCGTGCGCGGGGTCGGCAGGGTGATCACGCGGTCGAGGTCGCCGGCGGGTGTGTAACGGCGTACCGCGCCTCCGTCCCACAGCGCCACCCACACACAGCCCTCCGCGTCGACCGTCAGGCCGTCGGGGAAGCCGGCGCCCTCCTCGATCCGCACCAGGGGACGGCGGTCGCGGACCGTGCCGTCGGGATCGTGGTCGAAGACGTCCACGCGCCGGGTCGGGGAGTCGACGTAGTACAGGAGGCGGCCGTCGGGGCTCCAGCCGGTGCCGTTGCTGACGGTGGCGTCGGGGAGGACCGTCGTCACCGTTCCGTCCCCCGTCAGCCGGGACAGGGTGCCGCCGCCCGGCGCCTCGTCGTAGCGCATCGTGCCCGCCCAGAGGGAGCCGTCGGGGGCCACCGCGGCGTCGTTCGCGCGGCGGCCGGGGACCGGCTCGTGGTGCAGCCAGCGGAACGAGTCGTCGGGGTCCAGCAGACCGACGCCGTCCCGCAGGTTCAGCACCAGGCCGCCGCCCGCCCGGGGCTTGGCGGCGCCGACGTGCTGGGGCGTCGTGCGCAGGGTGCGGCGGCCGGAGGAGGGGTCGTAGGTGTGCAGCCGCATGCCCAGGATGTCCAGCCAGACCAGCCGGCCCGTCGCCGGGTCCCAGGTGGGGCCCTCGCCGAGCGCCGCCTCCGCCCGCACCGCGACCTCGTACGCCGTCATGCCGCGCTCCGGTGGCCCAGGCGCTCCGACAGCTCCGCCGCGCCCTTCGCGGCGAGCTGCTCCAGCTCGGCCCGGCGGTCCTCGCTCCAGCGGATCATCGGGACGGAGATGGAGAGGGCGGCGACGACCTGGCCGGTGCGGTCGCGGACCGGGGCGGCCACACAGGAGACGTCCGGGTTGGACTCGCGGTTCTCGACGGCGATCCCGCGCCGCCGGATCTCCGCCAGGGTCTCGCGCAGGACGGCGGGATCGGTGATGCTGTTGGGCGTCATCGCGGCCAGCCCGGTGCCGTCCGGGATCCGCGCGGCCAGCTCCGGCTCGGGCAGGGCGGCCAGCAGCATCTTGCCGACCGACGTGCAGTGGGCCGGAAGGCGGCGGCCGGCGGCGGAGACCATGCGGACCGCGTGCGTGGAGTCGACCTTGGCGATGTAGATGACGTCGGTGCCTTCGAGGATGGCGACGTGGACGGTCTCGTCGCAGGTCTCGGCGACCGAGCGGGCCACCTGCTGGCCCTCGGCGGCGAGGTCGAGCTGCTCGGCGTAGCGGCTGCCGAGCTGGTACGGGCGCACGCCGAGCCGGTACCGTCCCGGCTGTCCGGGCACCGGAACGATGTACGAGCGTGCGGCGAGCGTGGTGACCAGCTCGTGCACGGTGGTGCGCGGCAGCTGGAGCTTGCGCACGATGTCGGGGGCGGAGAGCGTCCCGTCCCCGTCGAGGAACAGCTCAAGAATGTCGAGAGCCCGGGTCACGGCAGGCACGAGGCGTCCCACGTCCGGCCCCCTCCCTTACGGTCTGGCGTCTGCGTTCGATATTTCAACAGACGATCGGCATGACGAACACAGGCTAGTCATGGCGGGTGGTGCGGGCAATGGGTCGGGAACGACCCCCGCGGTCACGGGCACCATGGGGGTCATGGATCCCGACTTCCAGCTGGTGCTGCTGCGCCGCATGGCCGACCACAACCCGGGCCTGGTCGAGGAGGCCCGGCGGCGGCTCGGCGCGTCGGCCGCGGACATGCGGGAGGCCAACAAACGGTGGCAGGCCATGGTCCGTTCGCCGCGGGCCCGGGGCGCGGCGGCCCGGTACCGCTCCGTCCTCGGCGAGCCCGGATCCGTCGAGCCCCGCCGCCTCGGCGACGCCGTCTGCGAGGCCCGGCGGTGGACCCTGCCGCTCTGGCCGGACCTGCGCTTCGAGGTGCTCGTCGGACCCGACGGCGGCGTCTGGAACGAGTGGCTGGTGCGGGCGCCCGGCGCGCCCGCACCCCCGCTGCGCACCCTGGAGGACCTGACCCCCTGGTCCTGCACCGTGGACGAGGCCGCCCGCGCCTTCCCCCCGGCCCGCCCGCTGGAGGGCACCGCCCCCACCCGGTGGGGACTGGCCCTCACCGCCCCCGACCGGGAGGGCGTACGGCGGGAGGTCGTCGCCGAGTTCACCTGGGGGCTGCTCCAGCGGACGGCGGTGCTGCCCTGAGGGGCATCAGGCGTCGAAGGCCGTCGCCCTCGTCCGCTTCTCCCACTCCGTGACCTCCTCGCGGACCTGGTCGAGGTGGGCCAGGACCGCGCTCACCCCGTCGTCGCCGAGCGGCAGCCGCAGCGGGGTCCGCTCGGCCTCCAGCGCGGCCAGGATCACGGCCGCCGCCTTGGCCGGGTCGCCCGGCTGGGTGCCGTCGCCGCCGGACACGGCCGCACGGGTCCCGCTCACCTTGGCGTACACCCCGCTGTCCGGGCTGGCTCCCGACCGGCCGGCGCCGAACAGGGAGGTCCGGAACGCGCCCGGCTCCACGATCAGCACCTTGATACCGAACTCCGCCACCTCGTCCGCGAGCGCCTCGGAGACGCCCTCCAGCGCGAACTTCGTGCCGCTGTAGGCGCCGAAGCCCGCGAAGGACATCTGCCCGCCCATGCTGCTCATCTGCACGATCGCGCCCGAGCGCCGCTCCCGCATGTGCGGCAGCACGGCCCGCACGAGCGCCAGCGGCCCGAAGAAGTGCAGGTCGAACAGGTCCCGCAGCTCCGCGTCGGTGGTCTCCTCGACCGCGCCGACATGGGTGCGGCCCGCGTTGTTGACCAGCACGTCGATCCGGCCGTGCCGGTCCACGGCGTCCCGGACCACCGCGTCGACCGCGGCCAGGTCGGTGACGTCCAGACGCACCGCCTCCACCCGGCCCGGGTGGGCGGCCACCAGGTCGTCCAGGGCCTCGGGGCGGCGGACCGCGCCGATCACCAAGTCGCCCGCGGCGACGGCCGCCTCGGTGATCTCCCGGCCGAAGCCGCTGCTCGCCCCGGTCACCAGCCAGACCTTGTCCACGTCAACTCCCCCTCAGGCACGGCCGTTCACGGATCATGCACCGTGCCGGTCACACCTTAGGCGGGGTCCTCGGCCGCCGCCAGGATCGCCCGGGTGACGCGCGGCAGCGAGTCCGGGTGCAGCCACAGGAACAGGTTCGGCTCCACCAGCTCCAGCTCCATCAGACGGGGCTCGCCGTCCTCGCCGTCGACCAGGTCGACACGGGCGTACAGCAGCCCGGGGGCGCCGGGCACGGCCGCCAACGCCTTCTCCGCCACGGCGAGTTCCGCGTCGGTGGGCCGCCAGGGCTCCAGGCGGGGGTGGGCCACCTTGTCGGCGTCGTACGGGGTGCCGGGCGCGAGGACGGCGCCCTTGCGGCTGGCGTGCAGCAGCCGGCCGCCGAAGAACTGCAGGGCCCGCTCGCCGCCGACGTCGATGCGCGGCATGTACGGCTGCACCATCGCGGTCAGGCCCTCCGCGTGCATGCGGGCCAGGTGCCGTACCGCCGTGTCGTGCTCGGCGGGCGTGTAGCGGGCGGCGAAGCGGGCGCCCGCGCCCGACGCCGGCTTGATCACGAACTCCTCGCCGTCGGGCAGGCCGGCCGGCTCACCGGGCGGTACGTAGCGGGTGGGGACGGTGGGCACCCCGGCCGCCGCGAGGTCGCCGAGGTAGCGCTTGTCGGCGTTCCAGCGCACCACCGGTGCCGGGTTCGCGAGCCGGGTCAGCGCGCCGACCCGGTCCACCCAGGCGCCGAACTCCGCGGCCCGCCAGCTGTAGTCCCAGGTCGAGCGGATGACGACGAGGTCGTAGCCGGCCCAGTCCGCCGCCGGGTCGTCCCAGTACCGGGCCTCCGCCCCGGCACCGGCGTCCCTGAGCGCCCGCACCAGCAGCGGCAGATCGGCGTCCTTGCCCGGCTCGGTTCCGGGGTCGTAGGTGGCGAGGGCTATCCGGGGCACGGCGGGCTCCCTGTCGTACGGGGTTCGAGGGGTGGCGCGGCTGCGAGGCTAACAAGCGCGGGCGAACTCCCGCCCCGGGGCGGCCGGGTGCGGTCCGGGGCGGCTCGGACCCGGCCGGTCCGAGCACGGTCGTCGGGACGCGGCTCCTGGTGTAGGAAGGGTGCTGTCGTCCCCGGCAGTCGGCACCGTCGACAGTAAGGAGTACGCCGCGTGTCCTCCCTCTTCCCCGCCCTGACGGGCGGCCCCGCCGAGCGCAGCGAGCGGGGGGTCCCCCCGGACGAACTCCGGGGGAGGACCGCCCTGCGGTTCGGGCCACGGACCCTGACGTACGGCGCGCTCGCGGGCGCCGCGGGTGCCCTCGCCGCCCGGATCGAGGGCACCGGCCGGGTCGCCGTGTGGGCCACCCCGGAGCTGGAGACCGCCGTCGCGGTGACCGGTGCGCTGCTCGCCGGGGCGGCCGCGGTGCCGCTCAACCCGAAGTCGGGCGAGAAGGAGCTGGCGCACATCCTGTCCGACAGCGCGCCGGCCCTGGTGCTCGCCGCGCCCGGCGCACAACTGCCGCCCGTCTTCGGCGACCTGCCGCGGATCGACGTGGACGCGTCCGCCTCCGGGCCCGTCCCCACGGCGCGGGCGTCGGACGGCGACCCGGCGCTGGTCGTCTACACCTCCGGCACCACCGGCCCGCCCAAGGGCGCGGTGCTGCCCCGCCGGGCCCTCGCCACCACCCTGGACGCGCTCGCCGACGCCTGGCAGTGGACCGCGGACGACGTGCTGGTGCACGGGCTGCCGCTGTTCCATGTGCACGGACTGGTGCTGGGCGTCCTCGGCCCGCTGCGCCGCGGCGGCTCGGTCCGGCACCTGGGCCGGTTCAGCCCCGAGGGCGTGGCCCGCGAGCTGAACGACGGCGCGACCATGGTGTTCGGGGTGCCGACCATGTACCACCGGATCGCGGAGGCCCTGCCCACCGACCCGGAGCTGGCCGGGGCGCTCGCCGGGGCCCGGCTGCTGGTGTCGGGCTCGGCCGCGCTGCCTGTGCACGACCACGAGCGGATCGCGGCGGCCACCGGGCGCCGGGTGATCGAGCGGTACGGCATGACGGAGACGCTGATGAACACCAGCGTGCGGGCCGACGGCCAGGCGCGGGCCGGGACGGTCGGGGTGCCGCTGCCGGGCGTGGAGCTGCGACTGGTGGAGGAGGACGGCACGGAGATCACCGCGTACGACGGGGAGAGCGTCGGGGAGATCCAGGTGCGCGGCCCCAACCTGTTCACGGAGTACCTGAACCGGCCCGACGCGACCGCCGCCGCGTTCACCGCCGACGGGTTCTTCCGCACCGGCGACATGGCGGTGCGCGAGCCGGACGGCTACGTCCGCATCGTCGGACGCAAGGCCACCGACCTGATCAAGAGCGGGGGTTACAAGATCGGCGCCGGGGAGATCGAGAACGCGCTGCTGGAGCACCCGGGGGTGCGGGAGGCCGCGGTCACCGGGGAGCCGGACGCCGACCTGGGCGAGCGGATCGTGGCCTGGATCGTCCCCGCGGACCCGGAGGACCCGCCCGGCGCCGAGGAGTTGGCGGACCACGTGGCCCGGCGGCTGGCCCCGCACAAACGCCCGCGTGTCGTCCACTACCTCCAGGCACTCCCCCGCAACGACATGGGCAAGATCATGAAGCGGGCCCTCGCCGATGCCTGAGCGGCTCTCGGCACGGGAGGCGCTGGCGCTGCTCGCGGACCCGGGCAGCTTCCGCGAACTCCCGTCGCCGGCCGGGCGGTCCCGCCCGGCCGGCCCCCTCGGCTGGCAGGGCTACGACGCCTCGCGCGCCCGGGCCGCCGCGCGCACCGGCGAGGAGGAGTCGGTGGTCTGCGGCACCGCGAGCGTCGACGGCACCCGGGCCGTCCTGATCGCCTTCGAGTTCGGCTTCCTCGGCGGCTCGCTGGGCGAGCGCACCGGGGACCGGCTGGAGGCGGCGTACACCCATGCCCGCGCACACCGGCTGCCGGTCGTGCCGTTGATCGCGACCGGCGGCAGCCGTATGCAGGAGGGCATGCTCGCGCTGACCCAGCTCCAGCGGGTGGCCCGGCAGTCCGCGCTCACCCGGGAGGCCGGACTGCCCCAGATCGCGGTCCTGCGGGACCCGACGACCGGCGGCGGCTGGGCCACCCTCGGCGCCGGCGCGGACATCGTCCTCGCCCTCCCCGGCGCCCAGGTCGGCTTCGCCGGCTCCCGGGTCCGCCCACCGGACGCCGATCCGGCCGCGTACACGGCCGAGGCGCAGGTGGCGGCGGGGTCGGCGGACGCGATCGTGGAGCCGGCCGAGCTGAAGGGGGTGCTCGGCCGATGGCTGCGGCTGCTGGCCGGGCACGGGACGGGGGCCGCAGCGGGCGTCACACCGGGCGGGAGCGGACCGGGCGTCACACCGGGCGGGAGCGGGCCGGGGGTCGTCCCCGCTCCGGTGCCGGGTGCGCTCGGGCGGGGCGGGCTGCCCGGGAGCGGGTGGGAGGCCGTCGAGGGGGCCCGGGCGGCCGGCCGGCCCCGGGCGCACGCCTATCTCGACGCCTACTTCGGCGACCGGCTGCCGATCAGCGGGGACCGGTGCGGCGGCACCGACGCCGACGGGATGCTGTGCGGGTTCGGCGAACGGGACGGCCGTACCGTGGCCTACGCGGCGCAGACCGGCACGGCGACCCGCCCCGCCGGGTACCGCACCGCCGCCCGGCTGATCCGGCTCGCGGACCGGCTCGGCATCCCCGTGCTGACGCTGGTGGACACCCCGGGCGCCGCGAACGACGCGGAGGCGGAGCGGCAGGGCGCCGGCGCGGCGATCGCCGAGGTGTTCGGCGCGGTGGCCGCCGCCCGGGTGCCGGTCACCACCCTCGTCATCGGCGAGGGCGGCTCGGGCGGCGCCCTCGCGCTGGCCGCGCCGGACAACACCTGGGCCACACCGGACAGTTACTTCTCGGTGATCGCCCCGGAACTGGCGGCCGCCATCCTGAAGCGCCGACCGGAGGAGGTCCGGCCGACCGCGGACCAGCTCCGCATCCGCCCCCAGGACCTGGTGGAACTGGGCGTGGTCCGGGGCATCGTGGACCGCGGGGACCGTCCCCGCCCGTAGGTCACCTCACCGCCACCGCCCGGATGATCTCCTGCGTCACCGCTCCCCCCGTGTCGTCCCGGGCCGAGGCCCGCAGCGACACGGACGACGCGCCGCGCGGCACGGTCAGCGTGCCGCGCCAGGAGGCGCCCCGGCCGGCGGTCAGGGGGACCGTCCGCCAGGTCGTGCCGTCGTCGTACGACACCTCCAGCCGGCCTCCGCCGAGCGTGCCCGTTCCGGCGGCCCGGGCCACGTACTGCGCGCCGAGGCCGATGGTGGTGCGCCGCCCGCCGGGCACCGTGCCGGAGAGGTCGGTGCGGAGGTCGTAGGCGAGGTTGATCAGCGGCAGGTACGTCCAGTGGTCCTCGGGGGTGGCGGCCGAGCGGAAGGTCCACTCGGTGTGGCCCCGGGTGGCGAGCGGCCACCGGCCGGCGTCGAGTTCCGTGTCGGTGACGACCCGGTACGTGCGCGCGTCGGCGGGCGCGTCCTCCACGTACGCGGCGGAACCCGTACGGCGGTCGGCCAGGCGGCCGTCGACGTCGACGGCGGTGGTCTGGCGCATGCCGCTGTCCTCGCTCCACACGTCGCCGAAGCCGGTGTGGTCGGGCCCGGAGTCGCCCCAGCCGGGCACGTTCAGCTGGATCCGGTTCCCGGCGCGCTGCTGGCCCCAGCCGAGTCCGGTGCCCAGCCAGGGGTGCCACACCGGCCGGAACCAGTTCACCTCCGGACGGGTGCCGCCGGTGTACCGGACGAGCCCGCCGCGCTCCTCCAGCGCACCGTCGGCGCCGGTGACGGACTCGTGCCACAGCTGGCCGGGGCCGGTGGAGACGTAGTCGGTGCGCTCGGCGGGCAGGGCGACGCGTTCCGGGAAGCCGAGGCCGACGGGGAACGTGCCGGTGAGGGAGTACCGGAACTCAGTGCCCTGCCCGGGGCGCGCCGCGTGGAACCTCACGTGCACGGCCGCGAGTTGCCGGCGGTCGGGCGCGTACGTCAGGTCCCGGTCCGGGACCGCGCCCCGGTGGCCCTCGGAGAGGTCGTACACGTACGGCGAATCGGCCGTGCCGGTCATGTCGGCCCGGCCCGCCGCCCTGAGGCGGGCCGCGTCCGCGTGGTTCACGGTGGCGATCTGCAGCGGCCGGTCGGCGTTGTCGTCGGTGCCCCACCAGGCCATCAGCCGGCCGGGGACGTCGTCCGTGACGAACAGGGCCCTGGCGCCGGCGTCCTGCGCGGCCTGCGCGAGCGCGGCCGGGTCGGCGCCGTCGGCGAGGCGGGCGAGCACGGCCTTGCCGGACACCCCGGTGACGGGCCCGTCGCCCACGTCCACCAGGGGGAGCCTGCTGCGGCCCTCGACGAGGGTGCCGCCGGGCTGGACGGTGGCCTCGCCGACGCCCCTGACCTCCAGCAGCGGCTCGGCCAGCCGCCACACGGTCCGGTACTCGAAGGTGCCCCGCCCGACGTCAGCGGTGGGCGCGGCGAAGACGCTGTCGTACGTGAGGGGCACCTGGACCGCCTCGGACAGGTCGGCGCCGTCCGCCGCCCGGTCGTACTCCATGACGAGCTGGCGGGTCTCGGTGCGCCGGTCGGTCCTCGCACGGATCTCCCGCAGCGCGCGGCCGTCCAGGGTGACCTCGCGGTCCCGGTCCAGGGTGATCTCGGGCGCGGCGAGGAAGCCGAGGCCGAGGGAGTCGGCGCCGTGGCTGCCGCGCACGTCGAGGAAGGACGCGACGGAGTAGGTGCCGGGCTGCAGACGCAGCCGGAGCGTGCCGGAGTCACCGACCTGTGCGGGCTCGGGGTCCGCGCCCGCGGCGAGCCGCTGCACGGTGAGGCCGGCGGCGGCGGGCGCGCCGGCACGGTCCTTGACGTGGACGGTGAGCGTGTACCGCTCCTCCTCCTTGACCAGCCCGAACACGGTGTGCGCGACCGTCGCGCCGGCCGGGTCGGTGGCCGTGATCCGTCCGCTGGTCCCGCCCACCGGTGCCTTCGAGCCGTCGCCGGTGACGGTGGTGGAGGCGGTGCCGTGCGCGGGGACGGTGAGGGTGTCGTCGGCGAGGGTGGCGACGCCGGCCGGGGCGCCCTGCACCGCGAGCCTCAACTCCACCGGCTCCGCGGAGGAGTTGGTGTAGGCGAGGGTCCGGGTGACCGGCCGGTCCGCGTCGTAGGGCCAGCGGTGGTGACCGAGGTCGGCGCTGCCGGTGGCGGTGACCGTCGCGTGCACCGCGTCCGGCACGCTCACCCGGCCCGCACCCAGCACGTAGGCGGAGGCGTCCAGGGGGGTGGAGGTGGACATCAGCGCGTCCTTCAGCCGGGCGCCGGTCCAGTCGGGGTGCTGCTCGGCGAGGAGCGCGGCGACGCCCGCGACCTGCGGGGTCGCCATCGACGTACCGCTCATGGACGTGTAGGAGCCGGAGCCGGGGACGAGCCCCGAGCGGGCGGCGAGGATGTCGACGCCGGGGGCGGCCAGGTCGGGTTTCAGGGCGTAGTCGCCGTACCGGGGGCCGGCCGAGGTGAAGGGGGCCGCCCGGTCGGCGGAGTCCACCGCGCCGACGGTCAGGGCGGCGTCGGCGGCACCGGGCGAGCCGATGGAGGAGGGGGCGCCGGTGTTGCCGGCGGCGACCACGAACAGCGCGCCGGTCTCCTTCGAGAGGGTGTCCACCGCCTGCGCCATGGGGTCGGTGCCGTCGCTCGGCTCCGTGGAGCCCAGGCTCATGGAGACGATCCGGGCGTGCACGTCCCGGGCGGCCCACTCCATCCCGGCGATGATCTGCGACTCGCTGCCCGAGCCCTGGTCGCCGAGCACCTTGCCGACGGCGAGGGTCGCGCCGGGTGCCACGCCCTTCTCCCTGCCGTCGGAGGCGGCGCCGCTGCCGCCGACGGTGGAGGTGACGTGGGTGCCGTGTCCGTTGCGGTCGGCGACCTCCTGCCCCTCGACGAAGCTCTTCGTCGTGCTCACCCGGTCCGCGAGGTCGGGGTGGCCGAGGTCGGCGCCGGTGTCCAGGACGGCGACGGTGACGCCCTTGCCGGTCAGCCCCGTGTCCCAGGCCGCCGCCGTGCCGATCTGGGCGTTGCTCTCGGCGAGTTCGGCCGAAACCCGCCCGTCGAGCCACACCTTGTCGATGCCGGGCGTCCGGGTGAACGACCGCCAGAAGGTGCGGTCCCTGCCGGCCGCCACGGCGGTCCCGCGCAGGCTGGGCAGCGCGCGGGTCCGCTCGGCGCCGGCCGGGGTCGCGGCCCGTACGCCCTTGCCGTAGGTCACGATGAGCGGCAGCGCGCCGGCCTTCGCGTCGGTGAGCCCCTGCCGGATCAGCCCGCCGACGTCGAACAGCCGCCGGTCCAGGGTGCCGGCGCGCACGTACGGCAGCGCCTCGTCCGGTACGACGGTGAGGTCCCCGCCGCTGTGCCGCGTCCGGACGGCGCCGGTGGCCCCGCGCGGCCGCCGCACGGTGACGGTCCGTCTGCCGTGTCCGAGGTCGGTGACGGTCACCTTGTCGCCGGTGACCAGGGTGACGGTGGCGGTGTCGGGGCCGCCGGGTCCGGCGCCGGGGGCGTGCCGGGCCGCGGCCGCCGGGCCGGCCGGGAGCAGGGCGCTCACCAGCCCCGCGGCCAGCAGGGCCGCCCCGCGTCTGACTGGTCCTGTGCTCATCCACGCCTCTTCTCGTGTGTGCCGAGTGCGTCGAGTGCTGGGACGAGTGTGATGTGCCCGCTGCCGCAGGGGAGTTGGCCGGGACTGACGGGAAGGCGCCCTGGCGGGTTCTCGCCAACCCCGGCGGACGTCCCGCCGCGCGCCACCGGATAGGTGACTCCGGTAGCACCGTCCGTAACATGGGCGGTGTCACTGGTCAGGTACGACGGGGGAGCGAGCGCCGCGATGGACGGATTGGTGGAGTTCACGACCGAGGACGGTGCGCTCGTCGTGGTGGAGGGCGCCGGCACCACCCGGTCGGGCGCCCGCCTCGTCTCGCGCGGTGACGGACCCGCGCAGGCCGCGCGCACCTTCGAGGGCGCGCTGGACGGCGTCCGCGCGGCGGCGGCCGCCGCGCTGCGGGTCTTCCGGGACGGCAGCCTGCGCCCCGACGCGGTGGAGATCGAGTTCGGCGTACGGCTGTCCGCCGAGGCCGGTGCCGTGATCGCGAAGGGTTCGGCGGAGGGCCACCTCGTCGTCAAGCTCAGCTGGTCGCCGGGACAGCAGCCGGAGCAGGCCGCGCCCGGGGAGCCCCGGCCGGGGGTACCCGAGCAGAGCGTGCCGATGCCGGCCGGGCCCGACCAGGCCGTGCCGGCTGTGTCGGCTGTGCCCGATCAGACCGTCCCGGCCGTACCCGGGCAGACCGTGCCGGCGCCCGCCGCGTCCGGCCCGGAGCCCGCCGACCGGTGATGCACAGCGCCGCCTGGCACGCCCGCATCGCCTGCGGCGACGAGGTGGGGGCCGGATTCCTGGTCACCGGCCGCCGGGTGCTCACCTGCGCCCATGTCGTCCGGTGCAGCGACCGGTCGGCGGTCACCGTGTCCTTCCCGAACGCCCGGGAGCTGGGCGAGCTGACCGCCTCGGTCGTCGTCCACGGCGGCTGGGCGGGCGCGGTCACCGACCCCGGCGATGTCGCCGTCCTCGAACTGGACCATGACGTCCCGCTCGCCCCGGCCGGCTTCGCGCCGCCCCAGGCCGCGTACACCGAGCCGTACCCCAAGCTGGTCGCGTACGGCTTCCCGGAGGGCTACGACGAGGGAACCCTCGCCGAGTACCAGGCGGTGTCGGGCCAGTTGATCGCCGGCGAGTGGCTGGAGCTGGTGGCGTGGAACGGACACGGGCAGCCGCTCGTGGGCGGGTTCAGCGGGGCGGCGGCGACGCTGCCGGACGGCAGGGTGGCCGGCATGGTCACCGCGGCCTCGGACACGCCGGACGTGCGCAAGGGCCGCATGCTGCCGCTGGACGTGATGGCCCGGTACTGGCCCGCGCTGGGCGAGCTGGTGCCCCGCCCCGGCCACCGGCACGACACCCGCGGGTGGCTGGAGGGCCTGCTGCGCCGGGCCGCCGCCGAGTCCGGGCGGGTGTGCGACCCGAACCGGCTGTACGTCGACGCGGTCGGTGCCTTCGGGCCGCCGCTGCCCCCGGGCGGCTTCCCGTCCCTGGGGGCGGCCGCCGCCTATGTGCAGGGCGAGGTCCCGGACCCGGAGGCGGTGACCCGGTTCGCCGGCCGGCTCCGGGAACTGCTGGACGGGGAGGCGGTGTTACGGTCCCCGGCGGTCCCGTCGGCGCGGTCGGTGCCGTCCGCTCCCTCGGCCCCGGCGGCCCCGGCGGCGGCCCCCTCGGCCGCCCCCGCCTCCGGTGCGCCGGCCTGGTCCCCGGTCGTCGTGGAGATCGACCACAGCGGCGCCGGTCCCGACCAGGTCACCGTGGAGGTGTCGGCGTACCGCGACGGCCGGCGCCGGCCGGTGGGCGCCCGCCGGCTGCCGAGGAACGCGGTACGGGCCTACGTCCAGAACCGCATCGACGAGGCCGTGGCCCACCTCGCGCCCGACGCCGACGAACTCGTGACGTTCGTCCTGCCGCGCGAGTGGCTCAACGAGGCGGTGGCGCAGTGGGAGTGCGGCGCGGACGACAGCACGCCCCTCGGCTGCGCCTACCCCCTGGTGGTGACCGACCGCGCCCGCCACCACAGCGGCCGGCTGCGCCACCAGCTGCGCAAGAAGTGGCAGAAACTGGACGCGGGCGGGGCGGTCGAGGTGCACCGCGTCGAGTGCGGCACCCGGGAGCGGCCGCCGAGCCTGCGCAAACGGCTGTGGGACGGCGAGGCCGGCCTGGCGGGCTTCGCGACCCCGCCCACGGCGGCCCGGCAGCACTTCGAGGTCGGCCTCAACGTCCCCGTCCCCGTCCTGCTGTGGCCCCGGACCGGCTCCGGCTGCCCCGGCCACGAGGACGACGGCCCCTGCGCCGGCAGCCCCGCCGGGGAACCGTCCTGCCCCGGCACCGCGTTCCTCGACCAGCTCACCGCCTCGGTCACCGGTGTCCCGCCCGCCGAACTCCCCCGGCACATCCTGTCGTTGCGGCTCACCGCGGACGCCGCCGACGAACCCGACCGGCACTGGGCGAGAGACCTCCAGCTGCTCTGGGACGACCCCCGCTGCTTCCCCGAGACCACCGCGAGCCTGCATTCGCCCGTCGCCTGACCGACCGTACGACCGAACCGCCCCCCACGGAGAAGAAGAGCCCATGCCCCTGTGGCCCGTCTACACCGGTACGAGCGAGCCGCACGACGGCATCACGAAGCTCCCCCCGCCGCCGCCCTGGCGGGACTTCGACGGCGGGCCGGTGCTCCCGGCGCCGGACGCGACCGCCGACGCCTCCGCCGTCTCCCCCGACCGCACCCACCGCGCCGAGACGTACCAGGCCACGCCGGAGACGGTCCAGCTGGTCAACGCGGCCCTGTACCTGCGCCGTCCCCTGCTGGTCACCGGCCCGCCCGGCACCGGCAAGTCCTCGCTGGTGTACGCGGTCGCCCGGGAGCTGCGGCTCGGTCCGGTGCTGCGCTGGAACATCACCAGCCGCAGCACCCTCCACGACGGCCTCTACCAGTACGACCCTCTCTCCCGGCTGTACGCGGCCCGGCAGGAGGCCGGCCGGACGGACCGGGCCGGGGGCACCGGGGGCGCGGAGAGCGGGTCGGGCATCGAGCACCATCTGCGCCTCGGCCCGCTCGGCACCGCCCTGCTGCCCTACGGCCGTCCCCGCGCGCTGCTCATCGACGAGATCGACAAGAGCGACCTCGATCTGCCCAACGACCTGCTGAACGTGCTGGAGGAGGGCCAGTACGAGATCCCCGAGCTGGTGCGGGCCGCCCGGCTCACGCCGGACGGTGTCGCCGAGGTGCTGGCCGACGGCACCGACGAGCGGGTCCCGGTGGCCCGCGGCCGGGTGCGCTGCCGGGCCTTCCCGTTCGTCGTCCTGACCAGCAACGGCGAGCGCGAGTTCCCGCCCGCCTTCCTGCGCCGGTGCGTCACGCTGCACCTGCGCCAGCCGGACGACCGGCACCTCGCCGAGATCGTCCGCGCGCACCTGGGCGAGCCGGACGCGTACGCCCGGACCCTGATCGAGCGCTTCCTGTCCCGGTCGGGCGTCGGCGACCTGGCCACGGACCAGCTCCTCAACGCGATCTACCTGGCCCGCTCCGCCGACCTGGACGCCGAGTCCCTGGACCGGCTCGCCGAGCAGCTGATGCCGTACCTGGGCCAGACGGCACAGTCCGATGTCTTCTGAACCCACCGAGCCGCGCGAGCCCGCCGGGACCACGGAGCCGCCCGATCCCGCCGGGACCGCCGGGACCACGGAGCCGCCCGATCCCGCCGGGACCGCCGGGACCACGGAGCCGTCCGATCCCGCCGGGACCGCCCGGTTCACCGAGCTGTCCGGGCCGTCCGGGGCCACCCGGCCCGCCGAGCCGTTCGAGCCCGCCGGGACCGCCCGGTTCACCGAGCTGTCCGGGCCGTCCGGGGCCACCCGGCCCGCCGAGCCGCCCAAGCCCGCCGGGAGCCCCGAGCCGTCCGGCGCCGCCCGGCCCGCCGAGCCGCCCGAGCCCACCAGGACCCCCGAGCCGTCCGGGGCCGCCCGGCCCACTGAGCCGCCCCAGCCCGCCGGAGCCGCCCGGCCCGCCGAGCCGTCCGAGCCCACCAGGACCCCCGAGCCGTCCGGGGCCGCCCGGCCCACTGAGCCGCCCCAGCCCGCCGGAGCCGCCCGGCCCGCCGGGCCTGCCGGGCCTGCCGGGCCGTCCGGCTCCGCGGATCCGCTGGTCCGCCTGGCCGACATCCTGGCCGCGGCGGCCGGCGGCGTGCGTCCGGGCCCCCGGGAACTGGCCGAGTTGCTGTGGCTGGCCCGGCAGATGGAGCCGGACCCCGGCACGCCCGACGGCACCGGCGAAGAGCTGCCCGGGGAGGAACCGGCTCCCCCGCCGCCGCGGGAAGAGACGCCGGGGCCCGAGCCCGCCCGGCCCCCGAAGGACCGCACCCGGCCGCCCGGGCCGCACCCCGCCGCCAGGCCGCCGTCCCGCGTCCCCCTCCACCTCCCCTCCCGCCGTCACGCCCCGGCGGCGGACCGGCCCCACAGCCCGCTGCTGGCCCCGGCGCCGCCGATGCTGCCCCACCCGCTGGCGCTGCAACGCGCGCTGCGCCCGCTGGCACGCCGTACCGACGCCCCCGTGGGCCAGGAACTGGACGAGCCGGCGACCGCCGACCGCATCGCCCGCCTCGGTGCCGACCCCGCGTGGTGGCTGCCGGTGCTGCGCCCCGCCCGGGAGCGCTGGCTGCGCCTGAACCTGGTGTACGACGCCGGGCCCACGATGCCGGTCTGGCGCCCCCTGGTCCGGGAACTGCACACGGTGCTGGCCCAGTCGGGCGCGTTCCGCACGGTCACCCTGTACCGGGCCGCCGCCGACGGCACCGTGCACGGACCCGACCCGCACGTCCCCGCCGACGGCCGCACCGTCACCCTGCTGATCAGCGACTGCATGGGCCCGCAGTGGCGGGAGGGCCCCGCCGGCACCCTGTGGTACGCCACCCTGCACCGCTGGGCACGCCGGATGCCCCTGGCCGTCGTACAGCCGCTCCCGGAGCACCTGTGGCGGAACACGGCCCTGCCCACCAGCCCGGGCACCCTGTCGGCCGCACACCCGGCCGCGCCCACGGCGACGCTCGCGTTCACGCCGTACGAGCAGCCCGAGACGGACGAGTTCGCCGTGGCCGGCGCCGCCGTCCCGCTGCCCGTGCTGGAGCCGCGGCCGAGGTGGCTGGCGAACTGGGCGGCGCTGCTCACCACGCAGGGCGGCGCGGCGATCCCCGGCGCCGCCGCCCGGCTGGGGCGTCCGCTGCCGGCCGACGCCGAGGACCGGACGGACGTCGGGCGGCTGTCCGCCGAGGAACTGGTCCTGCGGTTCCGGGCGACCGCCTCCCCCGAGGCGGTGCGGCTGGCCGGCCATCTCGCGGTGGGCCGCCCCGACCTGCCGGTGATGCGACTCGTCCAGGCGGCGGTCGCACCGGATCCGCGGCCCCAGCACCTGGCCGAGGTCATCCTCAGCGGCATGCTCGGCACGGTCCCGGGCGGGCCGCCCGGCTCCTACGCCTTCCGGGACGGCGTCCGCGAGCTGCTCCTCCTCGGCCTGCCCCGCACCGATCGCCACCGCACCACCGAACTCCTCGACCGCATGGGCGAGTTCATCGACCGCCGGGCGGGCCGCGCCCCGGGCGAGTTCCGGGCGGTGGTCCCGTCCCCGCGCGGGACGGGCACGGCGGCGGAGACCGACCCGTTCGCCACGCTCAGCGAGGACAGCGTGCGACGGCTGTCGGCGGCCGGCACTCCCGACGGGGCCGCGGGCGGGCTGTTCGCGGGGCGGTACCGGCTGGTGCGGCCGACGGGATCCCGGGGGACGGGCTGGTTCGCCGAGGACACGCAGGACGAAGACGCCCCCGTCGTGCTGCGCCGGTATCCGCCGGGGCAGTCCCGTGCCGCCTTCACGGATCTCTGCCGGCAGCTGAGCCGGATCCGCCACGCCGGGATCGCGCGGGTCCGGGACCACGGCTTCGCCGACGGTCTGCCGTACCTGGTACGGGACTTCGTGGCGGGCCGGACGCTGCACCAGCGCCTCGAAGACGCGGGGGGCGGTCTGCCCGCCGAGGAAGTCGCCGTCCTGGTCCCGAAGCTGACCGACGCGGTGCTGGCCCTGCACGCGCAGGAGGGGCCGCGCGGCACGCTGGACACGCGCTCCGTCGTCCTCACTCCCGACGGGCCGGTGCTGACCTGCCTGGACTCCGCGCCGCCGGCCCACGGCAGCCGCGAGGAGACCCTGCACGCGCTCGGGGGGATCGTGCGTTCCCTGCTCCGGGACAGCTCCGGCGGGCTCAGGGCGCAGCTGGACAAGGCCGTCGCCGCGCTCCTCTCCGACCGTCCCCCCACCCAGCGGCAGGTCGTCGAACGCCTCCTCCGCCTCGGCCCCCTCCGCTTCTCCCTCCTCGGCCCGGTCCAGGTCACCCGCGACGGCCGCCCGGTCCCCGTCGACGACCCTCACGACCAGGCCGTCCTGTGCATGCTGCTGCTGCGGGAGGGGCGGCCCGCCACCGAGGCGGAACCGGACGCCCTGCGCCGCCTCCGCGACCTCCTCGGCCCGGACGTCCTGACGGCCGGCGACAGCGGGTACGCCCTGCGCGCGCCCTACGACGTGGATGTCTTCCGCTTCCGCCGGCTGGCCGCCGAGGCCGAGCGGGCACGGACCGCCGAAGACCTCCCCCGCGCCCGGGAACTCGCCGCCGAGGCACTGGAGTTGTGGCGCGGCGAACCCCTGGCCGGTGTCCCCGGCCCGGCCGCCCGGGAGGCCCGGGCCGGGCTCCTCGCCCTGCACCGCGAACTGAGCGCCCTGCTCGACGGCCCCGCCGGGCACCACCCCGAGATCCACTTCGCCGCCGACGACCTCACCGGCCGCCCCGAAGCCCGGATCACCCTCGAAGCCGCGGTGCACGAGATCCTCTCGCGTGGCTCGCTCAGCCCCCGGCAGTACGCGGTGGACGTCCGGCCGGACGGCTACCTGGTGCGGGCCGAGCCGGGTGTGTACCTGCTGCCCGTCCTCGTCGCCGTCCTGCGCGAGCTGCCCCACGCGCTGACCCGGCTGACCGACCCGCCGCGGCTGCGGGTGACGTTCGGCCGGCCGTCCGCCGGGCCGCCGGAGGCAGCCGCGGACGTCGTGGTGGTCGTACCCCCCGCCCTGTACGACGACTTCGCCGCCAGCTCCGCCGCCCGCCGCTCCCAGCGGTTCCGGCCGGTGTTCGGCGACAGCGCGCCGGACAGCCCTCCGGCCGCCTGGTACTGCCTGCTCGGGGCGGGCTCCGCGGACGTCGGGGAACGTGACCTGGTGCAGGGGCCGTTCATCACGCACGACCTGCGGGAGCTGGGCGTGCCCGTGCCGGGCCGTACGGCGGTGGTGCACACGCGGCCCGGCGGACCGCTCACGCTGCTCGACCCGATCCAGCCGTACGGCACGCGTGCGCCGCGCCCGGAGACGTACTACTCGGTGGACCTCGCCCCGCACGAGGCCCGGCAGATCGTGTCCCTGCCGAGTTCGGGGAAGGGCGCGTTCCAGGCCGCGGTGAAGCTGTCCTGGCGGGTCGAGGACCCGGTGGCGTTCGTCCGCGCCGAGGCCGGCGGTGTCCGCGAGCTGCTGCTGGAGCACCTGCGGGCCGCGGCGGCCCCGGTCACCCGCCGCTATCCGCTGCGCCGGGCGGGCGCGGCCCAGCGGGCGGTGAACGCGGGCGTGGACGGCTGGCCGGTGCCGGGGCTCGCGGTGTCGTACACGGTGCAGCTGGTACCGGAGTGGGCGCCCGCGCCGGCGGCGGAGCCACCGGTGCCGTCGCGGCGGCGCCTGTCGGCGCTGCTCGCCGACGCCGAGACGGTGCTGGTCGGCTTCGACGGGCCGCTGGCCCGGCTGTTCCCGGCGCAGACGGCACGGGAGGCCGTGCTCGACCTGCTGTCGGTCGTGGCCGACCACCGCGATCCGCAGGACGCCCTGGCGGGCCGGCCGCTGCCGGTGGCGGGCGCACTCGGCCGGGAGGCGTTCACGCATCCGCTGGACCTGCTGCGGGCCTTCGCCCACGACCGGCTGGGCCCGCTGCTGCGGGCGCGCCTCGACGAGCTGGAGCTGCGGGCCGTCCCCGACGCGCCCACGACACACCGCTCCCTCGCGCTCGTCCGCGCCCTGCACCGGTCCGGCCGCCGGGTGAGCGTGGTGACGGACGTGAGCACGCAGGCCGTCCACCGCTATCTGGAGCCGTACCGGCTGCCGCTCGCCGGCATCCACGGCCGCCGTGACGACCTGAGCCTGCTGACGCCCCATCCGGACTGTCTGCTGCGCGCCCTGCGGGTGCGCGGTACGCCGTCCCGCTCGGGGGTGCTGATCAGCTCCTCGGTCGCGGAACTCACCGCCGCCCAGCAGCTCGGCCTGCGCTTCGTCGGGTACGCGCCCAGCGCGGCCGGGCGGCGCGGTCTGCGGGAGGCCGGCAGCGAGGTCACCGTCTCGTCGCTGGAGCCGCTGCTGGAGGCCGCGCGGGCGCTGTGACCCGCCGACACACCGGTACGGCCCGGAAATACGCCCGTTCAGCGGCGCCCCGCCCGGGCGCGCACAGCGGGCGCCCGCTCCCCGCCCCGCGCAGGATGCCAGTGAGCCCGCCGATTCGGGCGGGGCCCCAAGGCCACCGCACTCGGAAGGATCCACCGTGACCGTCAGCCTGGAGCACTTGCGCCGCTGCCACTTCGCCGTCGACCTGGGCGCGGCCCGCACCCGGGTGTATGTGAAGGGCGCCGGGCTGGTCGTGGACCAGCCCTCGGTCGCCGCCGTGAACACGCGCACCGGCGGGCTGATCGCCGTGGGCGAGCTCGCGGAGAAGATGACGGGGCGCACCCCGGACTACATCAGGGTCGTACGGCCCATCTCCGGCGGCACGGTGGTGGACATCGAGATGGCCCAGCGGATGCTGCGGCACCTGCTCGGCGACAAGATGCGCCGGGCGCTGCGCCGCAAGCCCCGGCTGCGGGCGGCGGCCTGTGCCCCGCACGACATGGATCCGCTGGCCCAGCGGGCGACGATCGAGACGCTGGTCGGGCTGGGGGCGCGCCGGGTGGAGCTGGTGGACACGCTGATCGCCGCCGCCGTGGGGTGCGGGCTGCCGGTGGAGCGGCCCGAGGCCACCATGGTCATGGTGTGCGGGGCCGCGGCGACCCAGGTCGCGGTGCTGTCGCTGGGCTCCATCGTCGCCGCCGAGCGGATCCCGGTGGGCGGTGAGGCCGTGGACCACGCGATCGTGCAGCACCTGCGGCACGAGCACGAGCTGATACTGCCCAGCCAGGCGGTGCGGCCGCTGCAGCTGGCGCTGTCCGGCAACGGGCTGACCCCGCACGGCCCGGCGTCCACCGAGATCCACGGCCGGGACGTGGTGACGGGGCTGGCGCGCAGTGTGCGGGTGGACACCGCGGCCGTGCGCGACGCGATCCAGACCCCGCTGACGGCCGTCCTGGACGGCATCGGCAAGGTGCTGCGGGACTGCCCGCCCGATCTGGTGGCCGACCTCGCCGACCGCGGGATCATGATGGTCGGCGGATCGGCGCTGCTGCCCGGGTTCGACCAGATGCTGCGGCAGGCCACCCGGATGCCGGTGCACATCGCCGAGCGGCCCGACGTGTGCGCGGCCCAGGGCCTGGGCGCGATGCTGGAGGGCCGGATCGAGCCGCTGGTGCTGAACCCGCTCGCGGCCTGAGCCGTCCCGCCCGCGGCTGCCTCAGCGGCGCAGGTGGCACCGGATGGTCGTGCCCTCCGGACCGGTGTGCGTCCGCACCAGGTCGGCGAGGAGGTTGACCATCAGCAGCCCGCGTCCGCCGCGCTGGTCGCGGCTCGCGGGGCGGCGGCCCGCCAGGGGGTCGGTGAGGCGGCCCTTGTCGCGGACCTCGCACAGCACGTACCCGTCCTGGGGCCACACCGTGAGCACGCCCGTGCCGCCGCCGTGGACCACGCTGTTCGTGGTCAGCTCGGCGGTGATCAGGGCCAGGTTCTCCAGGGCCAGGCCGGCCAGGCCGAGGCGGGCGCCGTGGTCGGTGGCCAGGTGCCGGACCGCGGACAGGGAGTCCTCGTCGAAGGCGGTCCCGAGCACGTCCGGGCCGGTGCCGGGGGCGGGCGGCAGCGGCTCGTTGTAGCGGGCGACCACGCCGTCGGGGTCGTAGGCCGCGCTGGGCTGCTCCGCTCCGGAGCCGGCCGGGATGACGACCGGGTGGGTGGCGTAGGCGTCGGCGAGCGCGCGCTCGTCGAGGCGGGCGGTGTCGTAGGGGCACAGGATGGTGACCTCGCGGCCCCGGAACGCGGCGTTGATCAGCGCCTCGTGCTGGGCGCAGGCCGGGTACTCGGCCGGGCTGCGGCCCGCCCAGACCGGCTCGCCGATGATGCGGACCCGCCGGCCGGGCGGCTGGGCGTCGGCGAAGGCGCGCAGCACCCCGGGGATGATCCGGCCGGGGTTGCGGCCGGCCTCCCGCATGTCCAGCCAGCGCACGCCGGCGCCGTCGGCGCCCAGTTCCTCCTGGACCAGCCGCAGGTTCTCGCCGGGGACGGCGACCGCGACGGGCTCGTCCGCCGCCAGCGCCGCCCGGACGAAGGGCACGGTGCCGGCCAGGTACTCGCGCGTGTCGCCGTAGAACAGCGCCGGGTGCACGAACGGCTCGGCGGGCTGGATGGGTTCGGCCGTCCCGGTCGTCACGGGGCCACCTCGATCCCGGGCAGGCCGGGCCACAGCAGGTCGAGTATGCGCGGCACGGCGTCCGGCGGCCGGTCCAGCACCAGACGCCGCCGGCCGCCGAGGCTGCCGGCGGCGTCCGCCAGCGCGCCGACGCCGGCGACGTCGACGAAGGTCAGCGCGGAAAGCTCCAAGTGATACACGTCCTCGCCCTCGCGAACGGCCCGGTCCAGCGCGCGCTCCCAGATATGTCGCGTGGTCAGGCTCACCTCGCCCGCCGCCCGGAATCCGGTCCGCCCGGTCAGCGGCTGTACATCGAGCCGCGGCACCGCGGGCTGCGGCACGGCGACGGCCGGCAGGGGCCACGCCGGCTCGGGTCCGCTCACGTCGTCTCCCAGCGCACAGGTACTTGTGTGCCCAGTATGCGCCCCGTTCCCCCGGACCCGGGTGTACGGCCTCACACCGGGGGCAGGCGAGAGGGGAACGACGAACGGCGGAGCGGGACGGAAGAGATGACCTCAGCGGCAGGCGCCTCGCACACCGGACGGCCCGTCCCCCTGGCCGTCCAGGGGCGTACGGAGGGCGGCCGGGCCCTGCTGACCGCGCACGGCGAACTGGTCCGCGGCTGCACGGACATCCTCACCGGGGCGCTGACGGCCCTGCCGGCGGGTGCCCGAGGGGTCGAACTGGACGTGTCCGGCGTGTCCTTCCTGGACACGGCGGGGCTGGCGGTCCTGGACACGCTGAGCGCGTACGGTCGTCGGCACGGCGTACCGGTACGGGTCACCGGCTGGCAGGGGCAGCCGCGCCGGGTGCTGGAGCTGGTGGGGCTGGACCCCGCGGACCCGCTGGGCGCCGCCCGGCCCGCGGACCTGACCGACCGCGGCGCGTCCGCGGTGGCGCAGGAGCGCGCCGAGCAACTGGACGTGCTGCACCTGGAGATAGAGCAGCTGCGGCACGCGATGGACTCGCGACCGGTGATCGACCAGGCCCGCGGCGTCCTGATGGCGGCGCACGGCTGCACCCCGGAACAGGCGTGGGAGATCCTGCGGGAGGCGTCCCAGCGGACCAACACCAAGCTGCGGCGGGTGGCGTCGGCGGTCACGGCGAGCGCGGCGCCGGGCGGACCGGCCCCGCCGGAGCCGCTGCGTACGGCGCTGGCCGCGGCGGTCCGCCGGGTCAGTACGGCAGGATGCGCCCCGAGGGAGTCCTGCGGTCGATCTCCTGCCCGCGCGGCGCGGCCGGCCGCCGGCTGACACGCACCCGGATCCGACGGTCCATGACGCCCTCCTCCTGCCGACACCGCCCGGCTGGACGCCGGTAGGAGGTGCGTGCCCAGGACCCGGCCCGTTCAAGCCTGCGCGGGCCAAGTCGTCATGTCATCACGGAGGTTGGCCGCGCGACCCTAGCGCGTCAGGTACCGGACGAGGACCGGGTCGAGCTGGGCCAGCCAGGCGGTCAGCCGGGCCCTGCGGCGGGCGTTCAGCTCGCAGGAGTACACCCCTCCGTCCCACAGCCGCACGGTGACGGTGAGGTGGTTGCCGCGCCAGTGGCGTTCGACGCGGGCGATCTCCTCCCAGGGGAAGTCGGCGGCGGCGCCCGCCACTTCGAGCAGCACTCCGGTGGCGCCCACGACCACACCGGACCGCGCGTCGGCGAGCACGGCCTCGGGGCTGCCGTACCCACCGCCGTACGGCACGGGCGGCGGCCCGAAGCCGGGCGGCGGCGGGGTGGCGGGCTGCGCGGGCAGGTGCGGGGGTGTGGCGGGCTGCGCGGACGGATGCGGCGGGGTGACGGGCTGCGCGGGCGGGGTGAACGCCTGCGGGGCGAACGCCGGGGAGGGGAACGCCTGCGCCGGTGGGGCCGCCTGCGGGGGTGTCAGCGGCTGCGGCGGGGGCGTCACCTGATGGGGTGTCGCCGCCTGCGGAGGCGTTGCCGTCCGCGGGGGCGTGGGCGCCTGCGGAGGTGTCGATGCGCGCGGAGGTGTCGATGCCTGGGGCGTGGCGAGGACGGTCGGCGCGTGTGCCGGTGCCGGGTCCGTCAGCCGGTCCAGCAGCGCGGTGGGCGTCGGCCGGTCCGCGGGTTCCTTCGCCAGGCACGCCGAGACCAGGTCCGCCAGCGCGGACGGCACGGCGGACAGGTCCGGCGGCTCGTGCACCGAGCGGTACATCAGCCCCATCGGCGTGCCCTCGCCCCAGGCCGCGCCGCCCGCCGCCGCGACCAGCACGGCGCCGAGGGCGAACACGTCGGCGGCGCCGGAGACATCGTGGCCGAGGGCCTGTTCGGGGGCGAGGAAACCGGGGGTGCCGAAGGCGGTGCCGGTGGCGGTGAGGCGGGTGGACTCCACGGCCCGGGCGATGCCGAAGTCGAGGACGCGGGGTCCGTCGGCGGCCATGATGATGTTGCCGGGCTTGAGGTCCCGGTGCACCAGCCCGCAGGAGTGGATGGACTCCAGCGCCTCGGCGAGGGCGGCGCCCAGGGACCGCAGCCGCGGCTCGTCCATGGCGCCCTCGGCGGCGAGCCGCTCGGCGAGGGTGGGGCCGGGGATGTAGGCGGTGGCCAGCCAGATCGGGTCGCCGTCGACGTCGGCGTCCACCACCGGCGCCGTGTGGAAGCCGCCGACCGCGCGGGCCGCCTCGACCTCGCTGCGGAACCGCTCCCGGAACACCGGGTCGGCGGCGAGTTCGGCCTTGGCCACCTTCAGCGCGACGGCCCGCCCGCCGCGCGTCCGTGCGAGATAGACCGTGCCCATGCCGCCCTCGCCGAGCCGGCGCTCGACGAGGTATCCCCCGATGCGTTCCATGCGGACAAGTATGGCCGCCGGACCTGACCCGTCCATGCCCAGCCGGGTACGGTCCGGGTCCGGCGGCCGGCACGGCTCGGAGCACGACGTCCACGTCGTAGGCGCGCAGCCACTCGTCCGGTCGGAGGGGCGTCCCCGGCGCCGGCGGGACGCCCCGTGCCGCTCATCGTCGGCTCTCCTCCGGTTCGGGGGACGGGATGGCCGGGCGCTGGAACAGGGCACCGGAGGTGCGGTGCGGAAGGTCCACGATCCGCAGGAGTTCGAAACCCTGGTCCAGGTAGTAGCGGTGCAGCGCGTGGTTGGTCTTCCAGGCGTCCAGGCGCAGCCAGCGTCTGCCCCGCCGGGCCGCCAGCGCGCCCGCCCAGTCCAGCAGCCGGGCGCCGAGCGCCTGGCCGGCGACGGACCGGCTCACCGCGAGGTCGTGCACGTACAGGGCGGAGGCCGGGTCGTCGTGGCGCCACCACTCCGGGTCTCCCCGCCCGTGGACGGTGATCGTGGCGACGGGCCGGCCGGCCCGGAAGGCGAGGTAGCAGTCGCCCGCCTCGATGGACTCCGCCATCCGCCACCGGCGCGGCGGGGACTGCCACTGGTCGAGACCCCGGCCGGCCAGCCAGCGGCTCGCCTCCAGCCACAGGGCCTCGACCTGGTCCAGCTCACCGGGCCGGGCGGCCCGTATGTCGTAGGCGGTCACCGGGCCGGCTCCGGTGCGCGGCCGGTGAGGAAGGCGAGGGCCACGGCCGCCTCGCAGGCGATGCCCGTGGCGAGCACGTCCTCGTCGACGGTCATGCGGGAGGAGTGCAGCGGCGGGGCCTCGTGCGGCGCCGTGCCCGGCGGGCAGGCGCCGAGGAAGGCCAGCGCGCCGGGGACGGCCCGCAGCACGTACGAGAAGTCCTCCGCCGTCATCAGCGGGGCGGGCAGCACCTCCACCGCGTCGGGGCCGAGCGCGTCGGCGGCGGCGGACAGCACGAGGTCGGTGAAGGCGGCGTCGTTGGCGGTGACCGGGTAGCCGGTCTCGACGGTCGCCTCCGCCGTCGCCCCGTGCGCGGCGGCCACGCCCCGGGCGACCCGGTCGATCGCCTCGTGCAGCCGCCGCCGGGTCGGCCCGGCCAGCGTGCGCAGGGTGCCCGCGAGTTCGGCGGTGTCCGGGATGACACCGTTGGCCGTGCCCGCGTTCAGCCGGGTCACGCTGAGCACGGCGCTGTCGTCGGCGGCCACGCCCCGGGTGACCGCCGTCTGCAGGGCGAGCACGATCTCGCAGGCCACCGGCACCGGGTCGCAGGCGGTGTGCGGTGCGGAGGCGTGCCCGCCGCGGCCCCGGACCACGACCCGGAACCGGTCGGAGGCCGCCATCTGCGGTCCGGGACGCAGCCGTACCGTCCCGGCCGGCAGGTTCGGGTGCACGTGCAGGGCGAACGCGGCGTCCGCCCGGACGCCGGACGCCTCCAGCACGCCCTCCTCGATCATCTGCCGGGCGCCGTGGTGGCCCTCCTCGCCGGGCTGGAACATGAACACCACGCGCCCGGGGAGCGCGTCCCGCCGCCCGGCGAGCAGCCGTGCCGCGCCCACCAGCATCGCCGCGTGGACGTCGTGCCCGCAGGCGTGCATCAGTCCGCCGGTCCGCGAGGCGAACGGCAGCCCGGTCTCCTCGGTGACGGGCAGCGCGTCCATGTCGGCCCGCAGCAGGATCGTCGGCCCGTCGTCCGCGCCGGCGAGGACCGCGGTGACGGAGGACAGCTCACGGCCGGTACGGATCTCGAGACCGAGCCCGTCGAGCGCGTCGAGGAGCAGCCGCTGGGTGTCCGGCAGTTCGAGTCCCAGCTCCGGGACCCGGTGCAGGGCGCGGCGCAGCGCCACGGCACCGGGAGCCAGCCGACGGGCCTCGCCGAGCAGACCGGAGCCGGGGACGGCACCGGCGGGGGCGGCCTCCGGTGTGCCGCGCGTGGTCCGGGGCGCAGGTGTCATGCGGCCGTTCTCCTTCCCGGGCCCGGCCCGATGGCGGCGCGGTCCGCAGCGACTGCGGACGAGGAGGCGGCACCCCCTCATCGCGGGGAGCGCGAGGAAGCGGTGCCCCCTCACCGTAGGGACGGCAGGGCCGTGCCGGACAGTCCCCGGCGACCCCGGCGCACGGGATTCGGACAGGGCCGGCCGCTGACAGGATGGCGGATTCCGCCCCCTGACCAGGGGCCGACGCGCTGACATGCTCGGATGAGGACCCCGCAGGCCCGGGGGGGTGAGGCCCCGTCCAGGGGCGACCGCAGGTGCGGTCCCGTGCTCGGCAAGCGGTGCTCCGCAAGTGCCCGTTATGTCCGGTGACCTGACCCGCCCTCAGCGTCCGTGGACGAGCCGTCGGGGTTGGCTCCCGGAGCACCGGAGAGACCGTCTCCTGCCGGCGGCACCGCCCGGCCGTCGTGGTCGCTGTACCCGACTGCCGTACGGCTTCGGCGACGGCGCCGGGGCGAACGGGGCCGCCACCCCGGGGTGGTGGCCGCCGTTCCTGCGTCTTCGCAGATAGAAACGCTTCTGCATCCGCAGTGTCTGGTGGGGCGGGTGGGACTCGAACCCACGGCCGACGGATTATGAGTCCGCTGCTCTAACCGGCTGAGCTACCGCCCCATAGCGGCGTGTCGCGTACAAGTGTGCGCGCCGTCTGCCGCAGCATAGCCGCTCATACGATCTCCTGCCTCGGATGGTCGGCTTCCGCGCTGCTCATGACCTTGAGGACACCGCCGCGGGCGCGGTGGTTCCCGCGAACAGGGAACGGACATGAAAAAGGACCCCCAAGGGGTCCTCGTTCACTGCGCTCCCCCGACTGGACTCGAACCAGTAACCTGCCGGTTAACAGCCGGCTGCTCTGCCAATTGAGCTACGGAGGACCGAAGCTCCCCCGACTGGACTCGAACCAGTAACCTGCCGGTTAACAGCCGGCTGCTCTGCCAATTGAGCTACGGAGGATCGCCTCGATTGCATCGAACGTACCTACCCGGGTATTCGCCAGGGGGCGGGCGCTCGCTGCGACACATACATTAGCGCAAGCAGGGGGGTGCTCCGCCAATCGGTACCCCCCGGCGCCAGCGCCGCACCAGAGACCTACGCACGGGAAGGGTGGCAGCCATGCGCTACCGGCTCACGTTCCTCGCCGGACTGTCCCTCGGTTACGTACTCGGCACGAGGGCCGGACGCGAGCGCTACGAGCAGCTGAAGAAGTCGGCCCGGCAGATCGCGCAGAACCCCGCGGTCCGCAACACCGCCGAGAGCGCGGCCCAGCAGGGCCGGGTCTACGCCGGCAAGGCCTTCCACACGGTCAGCGACAAGGTCGGCGACCGCGTCCCGGAGTCGGTGGCCCAGCGGGTCCGCTCCCTGCGGGAGCGCGATGTCAACGGCAGCCGCGGGGACGACTGGGGCACGAGCAACACGTAGGGGGCGGGGACCCGCACCCGGCGGAACACAGTCACCCCCGCCGATACGGCAAAATTCCTTGGCATGGGGATAGTCGCCGGCTTGGACAGCTCACCGGAGTTCACGCGCATCGTGGTCTGCGACACGGACACCGGTGCCGTACTACGGCAGGGGTACGCCCCGCACCCGATGGACGGACGCCCGAGCGACGTCGACCCGCAGGCCTGGCTGCTCTCCCTCGGGGAGGCGGCCGGCGGCGGCCTGCTGGAGGGCGTGCAGGCCATCGGGGTGGCGTCCCAGCAGAACGCGGTCGTGCCGCTGGACGCCCAGGGCAACACCGTCCGTCCGGCCATGGTCGGCGGGGACAAGCGCGCCCAGGTCGCGGCCGCCGACCTCGTGGACGCGCTCGGCGGCAAGGAGGCCTGGGCGCAGGCCGTCGGCTGCGTGCCCCAGGCGGCCCAGCCGGTCACCAAGCTGCGCTGGCTCGCGAAGACCGAGCCGGAGAACGCGCGGCGCACGGCCGTGCTGCTCCAGGCCCACGACTGGCTGGTCTGGCAGCTGCTCGGCCGGCCCGTGCGGAGGACCACCGACCGCGGCGGGGCCTCCGGCACCGGGTACTGGTCGGCGGCCACCGGTGCCTACCGGCCCGACCTGGTCGAGCTGGCGCTCGGCCACCAGGCGATGCTGCCGGAGGTGATCGGCCCGTCCGACGCGGCCGGTACGACCCCGGAGGGGCTGCTGATCTCCGCCGGCACCGGGGAGACCATGGCCGCCGCGTTCGGGCTGGGGATCGGCCTCGGGGACGCGGTCGTGTCGCTGGGGGCCTCCGGGTCCGTGATGGCCGTGCACCCGGAGGCGCTCGCCGACCAGACCGGGATGATCACCTCGCTCGCCGACGCCACCGGCATGCACCTGCCGGTCGTCACCACCCTGAACGCCGTACGCACCCTGCGCGGCACCGCCGAGCTCCTCGGCCTCCCGGACCTGGAGAGCCTGTCCGACCTGGCCATGAAGTCCACGCCGGGCGCGCACGGGCTGGTGCTGCTGCCCTATCTGGAGGGCGAGCGGACGCCGAACCTGCCGCACACCGCGGGGACCCTCGCGGGGCTGCGGCGCGAGTCGATGAAGCCCGAGCACCTGGCGCGGGCCGCGTTCGAGGGCATGCTGTGCGGGCTCGCCGACGCGCTGGACGTGCTGCGCGGGCGGGGCGTGGAGGTGCGACGGATCTTCCTGCTCGGCCCGGCCGCCGAACTGCCCGCCGTGCAGGCCTCGGCGCCGTCGCTGTTCGGCGCGCAGGTCGTCGTACCGCAGCCCGCGGACTACACGGCGATCGGCGCCGCCCGGCAGGCCGCCTGGGCGCTCGGCGTGTCGCAGGGCGCACTCGACCCGCGGACCCCGCCGGCCTGGCAGGGCGCGGCGGCGCAGGTGCTGGAGCCCGGTGAGGAGCTGGCCGTGGGACAGGCGGTGCGGCAGCAGTTCACGGCGGTGCGGGAGCAGACGCATCCGGGGGCGTTCCGGCCCTGAACCCGGGGATTAATCGGTTGAGGTAACGCGGGTGGAGTGTCCGACGATAGGGGCCAAGGGCAACCGTTCAGCCCCTGTCGCCGACTCCGAGAGACGTAGCGTGCTCATACGACTTCTGCGGACCTATCTCAGGCCCTACAAGAAACCCATCGCCTTGCTGGTGGTGCTGCAGTTCCTGCAGACCTGCGCCACCCTCTACCTGCCCACTCTCAACGCGGACATCATCGACAACGGTGTCGTGAAGGGTGACACGGGTTACATCCTGTCCTTCGGCGCCCTGATGATCGCCATCTCGCTGGTGCAGGTCGTGTGCAACATCGGTGCCGTGTACTACGGTGCCCGGACCGCCTCCGCGCTCGGCCGGGACGTGCGCGGGGCCGTCTTCGACCGGGTCCAGTCCTTCTCCGCGCGTGAGGTGGGTCACTTCGGGGCGCCCTCCCTCATCACCCGTACGACGAACGACGTGCAGCAGGTCCAGATGCTGGCCCTGATGACGTTCACCCTGATGGTGTCGGCGCCCATCATGTGCGTGGGCGGGATCGTGCTGGCGCTCGGCCTGGACGTGCCGCTGTCGGGGGTACTGGTCGCGGTCGTGCCGGTGCTCGGCGTCTCCGTGACGCTGATCGTGCGCCGGCTGCGTCCGCTGTTCCGGTCGATGCAGGTCCGGCTGGACACGGTGAACCGGGTGCTGCGCGAGCAGATCACCGGCAACCGGGTGATCCGCGCCTTCGTCCGGGACGAGTACGAGCAGGGCCGGTTCGGGAAGGCCAACGCCGAGCTGACCGACATGCAGCTGGCCACCGGCCGGATGCTCGCCCTGATGTTCCCGATCGTGATGACGGTGGTGAACCTGTCGTCCATCGCGGTGGTGTGGTTCGGCGCCCACCGGATCGACAGCGGCCAGATGGCGATCGGCGACCTCACCGCGTTCCTCGCCTATCTGATGCAGATCGTCATGTCCGTGATGATGGCCACCTTCATGTTCATGATGGTGCCGCGCGCGGAGGTGTGCGCCGAGCGCATCCAGGAGGTCCTGGACACCGATTCCAGCGTGGTGCCGCCGAAGGCTCCCGTCACCGAGCTGCGCGCGCACGGGCACCTGGAGATCCGGGGGGCGGGCTTCCGCTATCCGGGTGCCGAGGAGCCGGTGCTGAAGTCCATCGACCTGACGGCGCGGCCGGGTGAGACGACCGCCGTGATCGGCTCCACCGGCAGCGGCAAGTCGACGCTGCTCGGACTCGTCCCCCGGCTGTTCGACGCCACCGAGGGCGAGGTCCTCGTCGACGGAACGAACGTCCAGGAGGTCGACCCGCGGCTGCTCGCGAAGACCGTCGGACTGGTGCCGCAGAAGCCGTACCTGTTCGCGGGCACCGTCGCCACGAACCTTCGCTACGGCAATCCGGACGCCACCGACGAGGAGCTGTGGCACGCGCTGGAGGTGGCGCAGGCCAAGGACTTCGTCAGCAGGCTGGAGGGCGGCCTGGACGCGCCGATCGCGCAGGGAGGCACCAATGTCTCCGGCGGTCAGCGGCAGCGGCTCGCCATCGCCCGCACCCTGGTGCAGCGCCCGGAGATCTACCTCTTCGACGACTCCTTCTCCGCACTCGACTACGCCACCGACGCGGCCCTGCGCGCGGCGCTCGCCCGGGAGACCGCCGAGGCGACCGTCGTGATCGTCGCGCAGCGGGTGGCGACCATCCGGGACGCGGACCGGATCATCGTGCTGGACGAGGGCCGGGTCGTCGGCACCGGCCGGCACGCCGAGCTGATGGCATCCAACGAGACCTACCGGGAGATCGTGCTCTCCCAGCTGACGGAAGCGGAGGCCGCCTGATGGCCGGGCCCATGGGACGCATGATGGCCGGGGGCGGCCCCGACCAGCGCTCGATGGACTTCAAGGGGTCGGGCAAACGGCTCGTCGCCCAGTTCCGACCGGAACGGTTCACGATCTACGGCCTGCTGGCCTGCGTGGTCATCAGCGTGGGCCTCAACGTGATCGGCCCGAAGATCCTCGGCCGGGCCACCGACCTGGTGTTCGCCGGCATCATCGGCCGGCGGATGCCGGACGGCGCCAGCAAGGAGCAGGTGCTCGACTCCATGCGCGAGCGCGGCCAGGGCCGGGTCGCGGACATGCTGAAGGGCACCGACTTCACCCCCGGCAAGGGCATCGACTTCGGTGCCGTCGGGGACGTCCTGCTCCTCGCGCTCGGCACGTTCCTGGTCGCGGGCCTGCTGATGGCGATCGCGACCCGGCTGGTGAACCGGGCCGTGAACCGCACGATGTACCGGCTGCGGGAGGACGTGCAGACGAAGCTGTCGCGGCTGCCGCTGTCGTACTTCGACAAGCGGCAGCGCGGTGAGGTGCTGTCCCGGGCGACCAACGACATCGACAACATCGGGCAGACGCTCCAGCAGTCGATGGGTCAGCTGATCAACTCGGTGCTGACCATCATCGGCGTCCTCGCGATGATGTTCTGGGTGTCGTGGATCCTGGCGCTGGTCGCGCTGGTGACCGTGCCGCTGTCGTTCGTGGTCGCCACCCGGGTCGGCAAGCGGTCGCAGCCGCACTTCGTGCAGCAGTGGCGCTCCACCGGCAAGCTGAACGCGCACGTCGAGGAGATGTACACCGGGCACACCCTGGTGAAGGTGTTCGGCCGGCAGGATGAGTCGGCGCAGCAGTTCGCCGAGCAGAACGAGGCGCTGTACCAGGCCGCGTTCAAGGCGCAGTTCAACAGCGGTGTCATGCAGCCGCTGATGATGTTCGTGTCGAACCTGAACTACGTGCTGGTGGCGGTCGTGGGCGGTCTTCGTGTCGCGTCCGGCTCTCTGTCCATCGGTGACGTGCAGGCCTTCATCCAGTACTCGCGGCAGTTCTCGATGCCGCTGACCCAGGTGGCGTCGATGGCGAACCTGGTGCAGTCCGGTGTCGCCTCGGCCGAGCGGATCTTCGAACTCCTGGACGCGGAGGAGCAGGAGGCGGATCCGGTGCCGGGCGAGCGGCCGGAGGAACTGCGCGGACGGGTGCGCCTGGAGCACGTGTCGTTCCGGTACGACCCCGAGAAGCCGCTGATCGAGGACCTGTCGCTGACGGTGGAGCCGGGGCACACGGTGGCGATCGTCGGCCCGACCGGCGCGGGCAAGACCACGCTGGTCAACCTGCTGATGCGGTTCTACGACGTCTCGGGCGGCCGGATCACCCTGGACGGGGTCGACATCCGCAGGATGACCCGGGACGAACTGCGGTCCGGTATCGGCATGGTGCTCCAGGACACCTGGCTGTTCGGCGGCACCATCGCGGAGAACATCGCGTACGGCGCCGCGCGCGAGGTCACCCGGGGCGAGATCGAGGAGGCGGCCCGGGCCGCGCACGCGGACCGGTTCATCCGCACCCTGCCCGACGGGTACGACACCGTGATCGACGACGAGGGCACCGGCGTCAGCGCCGGTGAGAAGCAGCTGATCACCATCGCGCGGGCGTTCCTGTCCGACCCGGTGATCCTGGTGCTGGACGAGGCGACGAGTTCCGTGGACACGCGGACGGAGGTCCTGATCCAGAAGGCGATGGCCAAACTGGCGGCGGGCCGTACGTCGTTCGTGATCGCCCACCGGCTCTCCACGATCCGCGACGCGGACACCATCCTCGTGATGGAGAACGGGTCCATCGTGGAACAGGGCGCGCACGCCGAGCTGTTGGCGGCGGACGGGGCGTACGCCCGGCTGTACAAGGCCCAGTTCGCGCAGGCGGTCGCCGAGGTCGACTAGAGCGTCCCTCCGAGGGGCCGGCCGGACCGGAGGTGCGAGTTGCGCACACCGGCCCGGGCGGCCCGCGCGCCCGGCCCGGTGTCGCAGCGGCGGCCGGGGGAATCCGCGGAAAATCCCGTGAAACATTTCCCTCCCCCCACCGCATCAATGAGGTGGACGCGCCGCGCGATGCAAGGGGAGCAGATGGGACGACAGGCCAGGGCTGAGGAGTACGCGGAGTTCGCGGCCGTGCGGGCCGGACATCTGTATCGCGCCGCCTGTCTGCTGACCGCCGGGGACACGCATCTCGCCGAGGACCTCGTGCAGGAGACGCTGGGGCGGATCTACGTCCGCTGGGGACGCGTGGCGCGGGCCGACAACCCGGCCGCGTACGCGCAGACCGTGCTCACCCGCGCGTTCCTCGCCCATCAGCGGCGCCGCAGCAGCGGGGAGCGGGCGACCGGCACGCTGCCCGAGGTGGCGTACGCCGCCGGGGACACGCCGCTGCGGCTGACGCTGCTCGACGCGCTCGCGCGGCTGCCCGCGAAGGACCGGGCGGTCGTCGTCCTGCGGTACTGGGAGGACCGGTCCGTGCAGGAGACCGCCGATGCCCTCGACGCGAGTTCCGCCGCCGTACGGACCCGCTGCACGCGGGCGCTGGCCCGGCTGCGCGAGCTGCTGGGCGAGGACGTCGGCGCGTACGCCCGTCCCTGACACCGCGGTCCGCCCGCGTCCACCCGACCCCTTTTCACTCACCTCGCCGAAACGGTGGTTCCGCCATGCCTTACGACCAGCACAGCGACCCGCACAGCGACTCCTTCGAGGACCGGCTGTCCGCCGCCCTGCACCAGGCCGGCGGCGCCTTCGAGGCCGACCGGGGCGCGCTCGCCGCGGCCGGCGCGCTGCGGGGCCGGCGGCTGCGGCTGCGGCGCCGGGCGGCCGTCGTCGGCGGCGTCACCGGGGTGGCGCTCGCCGGAGCCTGCGGGGCGCTCCTCGTGCCGTGGGGGCACGGCTCCCCGGCCGCGCCGCAGCCGTCCTCCCTCGCCGCCGGCCCGCGCCCCGCCGGGACCCACGCGCCGGGCGTCGGCAAGGAGCAGATGATCCGGACCCTGGAACGGCTGCTGCCGCCGGGGAAGTCCGGCGAGGAGACGGGGCGCGGGTCCGAGGAGGGGCCCGCCGTCTTCCCGTTCGCCTCGGTCGTGTACGACGACGGCCACGGCGCCGCCGCCGTCTCCGTCAGCGTCAACCGCGTGGAGCCCGGCGGGACCGACGCGCGGCAGGCCGTCGAGTGCCCGGACAAGGTCTACGTCCCGTACGACTCCTGCGTCACGAAGCGCCTCACGGACGGCTCGGTGATCAGGGTCATGCGGGGCTACGAGTACCCGGACCGGCGTGCGCAGACCAAGCTGTGGACCGCGGAGCTGGTCACGCCGGCCGGTCAGCACGTCGCCGTGTCGGAGTGGAACGCGCCCTCCGAGAAGGGTGTCGCCGTCAGCCGGGACGAGCCCCCGCTGGACCCGGCCGCCCTGACCCGGCTCGCGTCGGCCGAGGAGTGGCGGACCCTCGTGGACGCCCTCCCGCACGACCCGCGCCGGCCCGAGGCCGACCCCACGGACCCCGGCGCCGGCCTGCACGCCCGTTCCCGGCTGCTGTCCCTGCTGCCCCGGCGGCTGAAGATCGTCGGCAGGAGCGGTGACGACGGCGACTTCGCCTACGTCGTCGTCGACGACGGCAAGGGCAGGAGCCTGGTGCAGGTCAACGTGCAGCCGGACCAGAACGAGGTCCGCGACGACCTCTTCGGCCCCGACGACGAGACGCTCGCCGACGGCACGCGGGTCGCCGTGCACCAGGGCCCCGGCGAGAAGGGCGGCGACGGCGTCGTCATGTGGACCGTCGACACGATGCGCAAGGACGGCTTCCGGGTCGTCATCAGCGCCTTCAACTCCGGTACGCAGCACGACTCCGCCACCCGGGCCACCCCGGCCCTCACCGTCGCGCAGCTCCGCGGGATCGCCCTCGACCCGCGCTGGCGGAGCTGAGGCCCCTCAGTCCAGGTAGCCCCTCAGCTGGTCCGCGAAGGCGTGGTCGCGGAGCTTGCCGAGGGTCTTGGACTCGATCTGCCGTATCCGTTCCCGCGTCACGCCGAAGATGCGGCCGATCTCCTCCAGGGTGCGCGGGCGGCCGTCGACCAGGCCGTACCGGAGCTGGACGACCTTCCGCTCGCGTTCGCCGAGCGTGGACAGGACGGCCTCCAGGTGCTCGCGCAGCAGCAGGAACGAGGCGGACTCCACCGGGCTGGTCGCGTCGCCGTCCTCGATGAGGTCGCCGAGGGCGACGTCGTCCTCCTCGCCGACCGGGGCGTGCAGCGACACCGGCTCCTGGGCGAGGCGCAGCACCTCGGAGACCCGCTCGGGCAGCAGGTCCAGGTGGGCGGCGACCTCCTCGGGGGTCGGCTCGTAGCCCCGCTCCTGGAGCATCCGCCGCTGCACGCGCACGACCCGGTTGATCAGCTCCACCACGTGGACCGGGACGCGGATGGTGCGGGCCTGGTCGGCGAGCGCCCGGGACATGGCCTGGCGGATCCACCAGGTGGCGTAGGTGGAGAACTTGTAGCCGCGGGCGTAGTCGAACTTCTCCACGGCCCGGATCAGGCCGAGGTTGCCCTCCTGGACGAGGTCCAGCATGGTCAGGCCGCGGCCGACGTACCGCTTGGCCACGGAGACGACGAGCCGCAGGTTCGCCTCGATGAGCCGCCGCTTGGCGACCCGGCCCATGACGACGAGCCGGTCCAGGTCGAGCGCCAGCTCGCTGTCCAGGTCGGGGGTGCTGCCGAGCTTCTCCTCCGCGAACAGGCCCGCCTCCACCCGGCGGGCGAGTTCCACCTCCTCGGCGGCGGTGAGGAGCGGGATACGGCCGATCTCGCGCAGGTACTGGCGGAACAGGTCGGCGGAGGGCCCGCCGGCCTCGGGGCGCGTGACGACGGGAACCTCGACGGGTTCCTCGGGCTCGTCCGCGAGCGCCTCGGCGGGAGGCTCCGCCGTCTCCCCCGGCACGACCTCCGGATGCAGGGCGGCACGGCTCTGCGGGGGCACGGCCGCGAGGACGTCCGCCTCCGCGTCCGGTTCGTCGGCGGTGGTGCTGGTGGCGCTGGTCGTGCCGTGGGTCTGGGTGAGGGTCTGGGTCTGCACGGGGGGCGACCTCCAGGATGATCGCTGCTGAAGGTGTGCGGCAGCGTGCGCTCCGAGGCTCGGGCACCGCCCCCAGTGTGGGGTACGACACAAGTCCGCCACGAGGGTCGTGCGGTGACTTTTTGCATCAGTCCGTGACGGAGCGGTTACTCAGCTCGTCGGACGGTGCGGTCGGCACCCGCGGGCCGGCGGCGGTCGCCGGGCCGCTTCCACATCGCCCACCCGCGCGGCAGCCGCCGCTACAGCGCCTGCGCGCCCCGTTCCCGCAGTGCCTGGTCGTACTGCTGGAGGACCCACAGCTCGTTCTGCACGGCGGCCAGCTGGGCGGGGTCGCCGCCGGTGGAGAGGCGGGTCATCTGGGACTGGATGTCGCGGATGCGGCGCTCCACGGCGCGGCGCCGGATCTGGACGAGGACCGTGCCGGCGTAGGTCTCGTCCACCGTGCGGCGCAGGATCGGTTCCACGGCCAGCTCGGTGACCATCGCACGGACCGTGTCGTCCGGTGCGGCCTCGCGGACGCGGACCAGGTACTCCTGCGGGTCCGCGACGCCGTACTCGGCGCCGCCCGCCTCCGCGACGGCCTGGCGCACGGCGGCGTACGGCGGCGCCGTGAACTCGTCCACGCCGTAGGCGTCGAAGGCCGGGGAGACCAGCTCGGGACGCTGGAGGGCGAGCTTCAGCAGTTCGCGTTCGGCGGCGAACACCGGGTTGCGCAGGGTGAGCGCCGGGCCGGAGCCGGCCGGGCGCGGGGCCTCGGCCCACTGGGGCTCGGGCCGGCGGCGCCGGTCCTCCTGCTGCGGGCCCTTGCCGTCGCGCGCCCAGCGGGCCAGCTGGGCGACCCGGCGGACCACGAACTGGGTGTCGAGGATGCCGAGCATGCCGGCCAGCTCCACGGCGACCTCGTGCTGGGCGCCACTGTTCTTGATCTTGGCGACGATCGGCGCGGCCTCGTCCAGGGCGGCGGCGCGCCCCGCCGGGGTGTCCAGGTCGTACCGCCCCACGATCTGGCGCAGCGCGAACTCGAAGAGCGGCGTGCGCGGTTCGACCAGGTCCGCCACCGCCTCGTCGCCCTTGGCGAGGCGCAGGTCGCACGGGTCCATGCCGTCCGGCGCGATCGCGATGTACGTCTCCGCCGCGAACTTCTGGTCGTCCTCGAAGGCGCGCAGCGCGGCCTTCTGCCCGGCCGCGTCACCGTCGAAGGTGAAGATCACCCGGGCGCTGCCGTTGTCCATGAGCAGCCGGCGCAGGATCTTGATGTGCTCGCCGCCGAAGGCCGTACCGCAGGTCGCGATGGCCGTCGTGACCCCGGCCAGGTGGCAGGCCATGACGTCCGTGTAGCCCTCGACCACCACCGCACGGCTGGACTTCGCGATCTCCTTCTTCGCCAGGTCGATGCCGTACAGCACCTGGCTCTTCTTGTAGATCGGCGTCTCGGGGGTGTTGAGGTACTTCGGGCCCGTGTCCGCCTCGTACAGCTTCCGGGCGCCGAAGCCGACGACCTCGCCGCCGATGTCCCGGATCGGCCACATGAGGCGGCCCCGGAAGCGGTCGATGGGGCCCCGGCGGCCCTCCTGGGCCAGGCCGGAGACGAGCAGCTCCTTGTCGGTGAAGCCCTTGCCGCGCAGGTAGCGGGTGAGGTGGTCCCAGCCCTGCGGGCTGTAGCCGACGCCGAAGTGGACGGCGGCGGCCTGGTCGAACCCGCGCTCGGCGAGGAAGATCCGGCCGGTCTCGGCCTCGGCGCTGGTGGCGAGCTGCTCCGCGTACCACTGCGCGGCGATCTTGTGCGCCTCGACCAGGCGGATCCGCTCGCCGCGCTGGTGCGCCGGGTTGTACCCGCCCTCCTCGTACCGCAGCGTGATGCCGGCCTGCGCGGCCAGCCGCTCGACCGCCTCCGAGAAGGAGAGGTGGTCCACCTTCATCACGAAGGTGATGGTGTCGCCGCCCTCCTGGCAGCCGAAGCAGTGGAAGAGTCCCTTGCTGGGGCTGACCTGGAAGGACGGCGACTTCTCGTCGTGGAACGGGCACAGGCCCTTGAGGTTGCCGCCGCCCGCGTTGCGCAGCTGGAGGTACTCGGAGACCACGGCGTCGATCGGGACCGCGTCCCGTACCGCCTTCACGTCCTCGTCGTTGATCCGTCCTGCCACGGATGAAGTCTACGGGGGCGCGGTGACGGTCCCGGTGCTCCGGGAGATCAGGAGGCGAGGCCGTCCAGGGGTACGTGCGGGTCGGAGAGGGCCTCGCTGTTCACCCGGGACCGGGAACGGATGAGGTTCTGGATCTGCTCTGTGACATCCCACACGTTCACGTTCATCCCGGCCAGCACGCGTCCCTCCTTCACCCAGAACGCGATGAACTCCCGTTTGGCGGCGTCGCCCCGGATCACCACCTCGTCGTACGCCCCCGGCGGCGCCCAGCCGCTGTACTCCATGCCCAGGTCGTACTGGTCGGTGAAGAAGTACGGCACCCGGTCGTAGGTGACGTCCCGGCCGAGCATCGCGCGGGCCGCCGCCGGGCCTCCGTTCAGGGCGTTCGCCCAGTGCTCCACCCGCAGCCGGGTGCCGAACAGGGGCAGCGGGAAGGACGCCACGTCGCCGGCCGCGTAGATGTCGGGGTCGGACGTGCGCAGCCGTTCGTCGACGACGATGCCGCCGCCGTGCGCCCGGTCGGCGATCTCCAGGCCCGCCGCCTCCGCGAGCGCCGCCCGCGGTGCCGCGCCGATCGCCGCGAGGACGTCGTGTGCCGGGTGCTCCTCGCCGTCGTCCGTGCGGGCCGCGAGGACCATGCCGTCCTGGCCGACGATCTCGGTGAGCCGCACGCCGAAGCGGAAGCGGACGCCGTGCTCGCGGTGCAGCTGGGCGAAGACGTTGCCCAGCTCGGGGCCGAGGACACCGTGCAGCGGGGTCGGCTCCGGTTCGATCACCGTGACCTCGGCGCCGTACTCGCGGGCCGCCGCCGCGACCTCCAGGCCGATCCAGCCGGCGCCCGCGATCACCAGGTGCCCGTTCTCCTGGCCGAGGTGGTGCAGGACGCCCTTGAGGCGCTCGGCGTGCGCGAGGCGGCGCAGGTGGTGGACGCCCGCCAGGTCCGTGCCGGGGATGTCCAGGCGGCGCGGCTCGGCACCGGTGACCAGGAGCAGCTTGTCGTAGCGGACGAGGGTGCCGTCGTCACCGAAGCGGACCGTCTTCGCCGTACGGTCGATCCGGTCCACGGTCTGTCCGAGGTGCAGCTCGATGTCGTTCCGCGCGTACCAGGCGGGTTCGTGCACGAAGACGCTGTCGCGCTCCTCCTTGCCGAGGAGGTAGCCCTTGGACAGCGGCGGGCGCTCGTACGGGTGGTCGCGTTCGTCGCAGATCAGTATCACCCGGCCGCTGAAGCCCTCCGCGCGGAGCGTCTCGGCCGCCTTCGCGCCGGCGAGACCGCCTCCGACGATGATGAATGTCTGGTCCGCGTCGACCACTTGATGCCTCCTACGGGGGGTCTGGGGGGTGTCTCCCCAGAGAACACGGCGGGTGCCGCCACATGCGAGCGTCCCGCACCCGGCGTGCCGCGGGAAGAGGGTGTGACCCGATCAGGCCACGGCCGGTCATGTTCCTCTCACATATGCCCCGTCAGTCTCGCGTGCAGCGAGAGCGCGGAGGCGTCGGTGAGGGAGGCGATCTGGTCGACGATCACCCGCTTGCGCGCCCGGTCGTCGGCCGCCGCGTCGAACAGCGCCCGGAACTGGGGGTCGAGGCCCTCGGGCGCGCGGGCGGTCAGCGCCTCGGCCAGCTCCGCGACGATCACCCGCTGGTCGGCGCGCAGCCGCTCCTGCTCCGCGCGCTGCATCACGTACCGGACCGCGACCGCCTTGAGCACCGCGCACTCCATGCGGGTCTCGCGCGGTACGACGAGTTCGGCGCCGTAGCGGGTGAGCCGGCCCGGGCGGTGCCCCCACGCGGCGCGCGTGGCGCCCTCGGCGGCCAGGCAGAACCGCCCGATGAGCTGGCTGGTGGCGTCCTTCAGCCGGGCCTGTGCCACGGCCGTGCCGTCGTAGCCGTGCGGCCACCACTCCTCGTCCTGGAGGCGGTCCAGGGCGGCGGCGAGTTCCGCCGGGTCGGTGTCCGCGGGCACGTACCGGCCGACGGCGACCGCGAACACCGCCTGCCGTTCCGGCTCCGCGTGCAGGCAGTTGGGGTCGATGTGGCCGGCGTGCAGTCCGTCCTCGACGTCGTGCACCGAGTACGCCACGTCGTCCGACCAGTCCATGACCTGCGCCTCGAAGCAGGTGCGGGTGGCGGGGGCGTACGCCCGGACCCAGTCGAACACCGGGCGGTCGTCCTCGTACACGCCGAACTTGCCCGACGCCGGGTCGGTGGGGTGCGTGCCGCGCGGCCAGGGGTACTTGGTGGCGGCGTCGAGGGTGGCGCGGGTGAGGTTCAGGCCGACGGACCCCTCCGGAGTGAACCGTTTCGGCTCGATGCGGGTGAGGAGCCTCAGGGACTGGGCGTTGCCCTCGAAGCCGCCGCAGTCGTCGGCGAACTCGTTCAGGGCCTGTTCGCCGTTGTGCCCGAAGGGCGGATGACCGAGGTCGTGCGAGAGGCAGGCCGCCTCCACCAGGTCCGGGTCGCAGCCGAGGGCCGCGCCCAGCTCCCGGCCCACCTGGGCGCATTCGAGGGAGTGGGTGAGGCGGGTCCGGGGACTGGCGTCCCACATCTGGCTCCTGGTTCCCGGGGCCACCACCTGCGTCTTGCCCGCGAGGCGGCGCAGGGCGGCCGAGTGCAGGACGCGGGCGCGGTCGCGCTGGAAGGCGGTACGGCCGGGGCGCTTGTCGGGTTCGGGCGCCCAGCGTTCGACCGACGCCGGGTCGTACGCCGTGGAGAGTGCGGTGCCTTCCATGAGTCGACAGTAAGCCACCCCGTGCCGCTCAGGCGGCTTCGGCCGACCTCGTCGACAGGCTCTGGTCGTAGCGGTGCAGGACCAGGCGGGCCATCGCGTCCTGGGCTCCGAGGGGGGCCGACGCGATCCACGGCGCTGCCTCGGCGCACTGTGCCGCGAAGCGCCCCGGGGCCGTGAAACACGAAGCCACCGCCACCCGGTGACGGCCCCTCGCCGCCAGGGCGCGCACAGCGGCCGGCACCGTCGGCGTCGCCGCCGAGGCGTACGCGGGGACCACCGGGACACCCAGGCGGGCGGAGAGGAGGCGGGCCGTGCGGCGGGTGTCGGCGGCCGAGTCGGGGTCGCGGGAACCGGCCGCGGCGAGGACGACCGCGGTCGAGCGGCGGGCGGTGCCGTCCATCGCGGCCGGCCAGCCGGCCTCCAGCAGGCGCGCGTGCAGGGCCGCGGCCAGGAGGGGGTGGGGGCCCAGGGGCGGGGCCGTGCGGGTGTCGGCGGACGCCGCCGCGGCCGTCTCCGGGATGTCCTGCTTCACGTGGTGGCCGCGGCCCAGGAGGAGCGGGACGAGGACGGCGGGGGTGTCACCGAGGGCGGCGAGGGTGCCGGGGAGCAGGGGCTCGTTCAGCTCGATGTGGCCCAGGTGGACGGGGAGGCCGGGACGCCGTGCGCGGACCAGGGTCATGAGGGCCCGTACGGTGGTCAGCGCCCGCGGGTCGCGGCTGCCGTGGGCGACCAGGACGAGGGCGGGCGGGGCCGGGCGGCGGCGGCCGAGCGGGGAGACGAGCCGGCTGCTGGTGCGGGGTGGGGTGGACGCCGTCATGCAAGGATCCTGACCGGGGCGCGTTGCGTGCCCGTTGCGCGGCCGTCACGGGTGTTTTCCGTGGGTTCACCTCGGACGCCCGCGCGGTGTGAGGCGAACCGGACCGGCGTCGCCGGCGTCCTCCATGGTCGGAGGCGATCACGGAGGGGGACCGTATGGGGATCCGTCGGCCGCGATGGCTGCGGTGGCCGCGCACGCGGGCCGGGCAGCGGCGGCTGGTGCAGGCCGTGATGGCCGGGTGTGTGCTGGCGCTGCTGCCGTCGGCCTGGCTGTACGTGTCCACGGCGGACCGGCTGCGGACGACGGCGGACGTTCCGCGCACCGAGGTCGCCGTGGTGTTCGGGGCCGGGCTGTGGCAGGGGGAGCCGTCGCCGTACCTCGCGCACCGGCTGGACGCGGCGGCGAAGCTGTACCGGGCGGGGCGGATCGAGGTCGTCCTGGTCACCGGGGACAACAGCCGGGAGGACTACGACGAGCCCGACGCCATGCGCGCGTACCTCACGAAGCACGGGGTGCCGGACGCGCGGATCGTCAGCGACTACGCCGGGTTCGACACCTGGGACTCCTGCGTCCGGGCGAAGAGGATCTTCGGCGTCGACCGGGCCGTGCTGATCAGCCAGGGGTTCCACATCCGGCGGGCGGTGGCGCTGTGCGAGGCGGCGGGGATCGCGTCGTACGGCGTCGGAGTCGACGCGAAGCACGACGTGACCTGGTACTACGGCGGGACCCGCGAGGTGTTCGCGGCGGGCAAGGCGGCGCTGGACGCGGTGCTGCGGCCGGATCCGCGGTTCCTGGGGCCGAGGGAACCGGGGGTCGCCAGGGCACTGGCGGGGGGCCGGGACTGAGCATGGAGACCACCGGGCTGACGCCCGCCGAGCGCCGCGTCCTGGAGGCGTTCCCGCTCGGCGAGGGCGTCGACTTCCGTCGGAGCGACGACGAGGATCCCGAGCGGGGCGGCTCCTGGGGGCCGGAGCGCACCCTGCGCGCGGACGTGCTGCGGGAGCTGCTGCTGGACGGGCCGGTGCGGGAGGGACGGATCGCCGGCCTGAAGGTGACGGGCGCGCGGATCACCGGGCGCCTGGATCTCAAGTACGGCACGGTGGGCCACCCGGTCCGGCTGCGCTCCTGCCACTTCGAGGAGCCGCCCGACCTGTACGGGGCGCAGGTCGGCGCGCTGGTCCTGAGCGACTCGGCGCTGCCGGGGCTGACGGCCGGGAACCTGCGTGCCGAAGGGGTGGTGCGGATCACCTGCTGCCGTTTCACGGGCCCGGTGCGGCTGCAGGGGGCGAAGCTGGCCGGGGCGTTCTTCGCGAACGGTGCGCGGCTCGGCAGGCCCGGCGAGGTGCCCGAGGAGCCCGTGCTCCAGCTCAACCACGCCGAGGTCGGCACGGACGTGTGGGCCCCGGGCCTGGTGGCGCACGGAAGGGTCCACCTGAACGGGGCGGTCGTCCGCAACCAGGTGAACCTCGACGACGCGGAGCTGACCGCCCCCGGACAGACCGCGCTGCACGCCGAGGTCCTGACGGTCGGCACCGACCTGCACGCCATGCGGCTGCGGGTCCGGGGCCGGGTGAACCTGGGCGGTGCGCGGATCCCCCGGCAGCTCAATCTCGCCCATGCCCGTCTGTCCCACCCGGGCGGACAGGCGCTGCGCGCCAGCAGCGCCGTGATCGGCGAGCTGTGGCTGCGGGACGCGGCGCCCATGGAGGGATCCGTCAATCTGCGCCGTGCCCGGCTCGACCTGGTGCACGTGCCGCCCGAGGTGTGGCCGCCCGAGGTCGCGACCGACGGGCTCACCTACCGCGCGCTGACCCCGCACCTCCCGGCCGCACAACGCCTTGAGCTGCTGGAACGCGAACCTGCCGGATATCTCCCGCAGCCCTACGAGCAGCTGGCCACCGCCTACCGCGCGGTCGGCGACGACGCGGCCGCGCGCACCGTCCAGCTGGCCAGGCTCCGCCGCCACCGCCGCACCCTGCCGCCGTACGCCCGGGTGTGGGGCTGTGTGCAGGACGCGGCCGTCGGCTACGGCTTCCGTCCGATGCGGGCCGCGGGCTGGCTGCTGATGCTGCTGTGCACCGGCACGCTCGCGTTCGCCCTGCACCGTCCGCCGGCGCTCAAGCCCTCGGAGGCCCCGGCGTTCAACCCGCTCGTCTACGCCCTCGACCTGCTGCTGCCGATCGTCGACTTCGGCCAGCAGGGCGCCTTCGCGCCGCGCGGCTGGTACCAGTGGCTGTCGTACCTGCTGATCGCCACCGGCTGGGTGCTCGCCACCACGATCGCGGCGGGTGTCACCCGGTCCCTGAGCCGCCAGTAGGCGCGCCCCGGGGACCTCACGGCGGGACCCGAGCGGCGGGGAGGTCGCCGTGCCGGGGGCGTAACCGGATGCGGCACGGGGGCGTAACACGCCCGACGCACGCTGGACGGTATGGAGAACACCTCGACGCCCACCCACTGCCCGTACTGCGCCCTGCAGTGCGGGATGAACATCACGCCCCTGCCCCAGGGGGGTGTCGAGGTCACCGAGCGTCCGGACTTCCCCGTCAACCGGGGCGCGCTGTGCGGCAAGGGCCGTGCGGCGGCCGAGGTGCTGTCCCCGGCCCTGCGGCTGACCGCGCCGCTGGTGCGGGAGGGCGGCCGGCTGGTGGAGGCGGGCTGGACCGAGGCGCTGGACCGGATCGCCGAGCGGCTCTCCGCGGTCCGGGAGCGGTACGGCGCGGACGCGCTCGGCGTGTTCGGCGGGGGCGGGCTGACCAACGAGAAGGCGTACACGCTCGGCAAGTTCGCGCGGGTCGTGCTGGGGACCTCGCAGATCGACTACAACGGCCGGTTCTGCATGTCGTCGGCCGCGGCGGCCGGCACCAGGGCGTTCGGTCTCGACCGGGGCCTGCCGTTCCCGCTGGAGGACGTCCCGAAGACCGGGTGTGTGATCCTCGTGGGGTCCAACCCGGCCGAGACCATGCCGCCGTCGCTGCGCTTCTTCACGGAGCTGCGGGACAACGGCGGCACGCTGATCGTCGTCGACCCGCGCCGCACGAGGACGGCGGAGCAGGCGGACCTGCACCTCGCGCCCCGCCCCGGCACCGACCTGGCCCTCGCCCTCGGCCTGCTGCACCTGGTGGTGGCGGAGGGGCGCACGGACGAGGAGTACATCCGGGAGCGGACCACGGGGTGGGAGGAGGCCCGGGCCGCGGCGATGGCGCACTGGCCGGAGTACGTGGAGCGCATCACCGGGGTACCGGTGCCGCAACTGCGCGATGCGGTCCGGATGTTCTGCGCGCCGGAGTCGGCGATGGTGCTCACCGCCCGCGGCCCGGAGCAGCAGTCCAAGGGCACGGACACGGTGGGCGCGTGGATCAACCTGTGCCTGGCGACGGGGCGTCCGGGCCGCCCGCTGTCCGGGTACGGCTGCCTGACCGGGCAGGGCAACGGCCAGGGCGGACGCGAACACGGCCAGAAGGCCGACCAGTTGCCCGGCTACCGCAAGCTGGACGACCCGGCGGCGCGCCGGCACGTGGCCGGGGTGTGGGGCGTGGACCCGGACAGCCTGCCCGGTCCCGGGCGCAGCGCGTACGAACTCCTCGACGCCCTCGGCACGGACGTCCGGGCGCTGCTGCTGATGGGCTCCAACCCGGTGGTGTCGGCCCCGCGCGCCGCCCACGTCGAACAGCGCCTGCGCTCACTGGACTTCCTCGCGGTGGCCGACGTCGTCCTGTCGGAGACGGCGCAGCTGGCGGACGTCGTGCTGCCGGTCACCCAGTGGGCGGAGGAGACGGGCACGACGACCAGCCTGGAGGGTCGTGTGCTGCTGCGCCGCCAGGCCGTCACCCCGCCGCCCGGCGTCCGCAGCGACCTGTACGTCCTGCACGAGCTGGCCGCCCGCCTCGGCGTGGAGAAGGGCTTCCCGACCGACCCGGAGGAGGTCTTCGGGGAGCTCCGCCGCGCCAGCGCCGGCGGCCCCGCCGACTACTCGGGCATCACCTACCGCCGCCTGGCCGAGGAGAACGGCGTCTTCTGGCCGTGCCCGGAGCAGCCGGGGCCGCGGGGTACCGGTGCGGCCGACGGCGAGGACGCGGCCCTGGACGCGCTGCCCGACGACCCGGCGGCCGACGCCGGCGCCGCGCACCCCGGCACCCCCCGCCTCTTCCTCGACCGCTTCCCCACCCCCGACGGCCGGGCCCGGTTCGTGCCCGTGGTGCACCGGCCGACCGCGGAGGAGCCGGATGCCGCGTACCCGCTGCTGCTGACCACCGGGCGGGTCGTGTCGCAGTACCAGTCGGGGGCACAGACCCGGCGCGTGGCCGAGCTGAACGCGGCGGCGCCCGGACCGTTCGTGGAGCTGCATCCGCGGCTGGCGGCCCGCCTCGGCGCGGCGGACGGCGACCGGGTGGCGGTGGTGTCCCGGCGCGGCCGGGCCGTGGCACCGGCCCGGATCACGACCGCCATCCGGCCGGACACCGTGTTCATGCCCTTCCACTGGCCGGGCGAGGGCCGCGCCAACACGCTCACCAACCCGGCCCTGGACCCGACGTCCCGGATGCCGGAGTTCAAGTCGTGCGCGGTGCGGGTGGAGGTCCTGGGGCCGGGGGAGTAGCGCGGTTCCGTCCGCCGGACGCGGCGCGGGCTGCGGGGCTCGCATAGGTTCGGGGCATGTCCGACACCGACGACACCGAGCAGACCCCCTCGTACGACCTGGACGCCTATCTCGACCGCATCGGCTGGGAGGGCGAGCGGCGGGCCGACCTCGCCACCCTGCGGGGCGTGCACCTGGCGCACGCGCTGTCGCTGCCCTTCGAGAACCTGGACCCGGTGCGGGGCACGGCCCCCTCGCTGGCGCCCGCCGACCTGATGGCGAAGATGATCCACGGCCGGCGCGGCGGCTACTGCTACGAGCACAACACCCTGCTCCGGCTGGCGCTGGAGGCGCTCGGTTTCCGGGTGACCCCGCTGGCCGGCCGCGTGGTGGTGGGCGCCGGCACACCGGAGAGCCGGCCGCGGACCCACGCGATGCTCCGGGTCGAGGTGCCGGGCGAACCGCGGCCGTACCTGGCGGACGTCGGCTTCGGCGCGCCCGGGGCGCTGCTGCTGCCGGTACCGCTGGTGACCGGCACCGGGTTCGAGGGCGCGGGCCGCCGGCACCGGCTGGCGCGGCTGCCGCACGAGGGACCGCTGGAGCTGTGGGAGCTGCAGGCCTACGACGCCCGGGACGGGGTCTGGGCCGGGCAGTACGCGTTCACCCAGGAGCCGTTCGCCGCACCGGACTTCGAGGTGTTCAACTGGTTCGTCGGGACGCATCCGCGCTCCCCGTTCACCCGCCGTCCCTACCTCCAGCGGACCACCGCCGAGCGCCATCTCGCTCTGGACGGCGCCCGGTTCACCGAGACCCGCGCCGACGGCACGGTGACCGAGCGCACCCTGACCCAGGAGGCGGAGGCACGGCGCCTGGTGGAGGAGGAGTTCGGCATCGAGGTACCGGAGGGCCTGAAGCTGCTGGGCTGAGACTGCCGGCCGGAAGCCGCCGGGCCGAGGCTGCCTGGGACTGCCGTGCTGGGGCCGCCCGGCCCGGGGCTGCCGGACCGGGTCAGCGGCGGGAGAGCCAGTCGCCGTCCGGGATGCGGGTGCCGGTCTCGCGCAGCCGGGCGGCGACGCCGGGGGCCGCGAGGTAGACCCAGGCGCGCACGGTGCCGCCGGCGGCGCGGACGACGTCCCGGGCGGCGCGTTCGTAGAGGTTGCGGGGGTCGCCCGGCACGTACTCCTCCAGCCGGTCCAGCGCGGCGAGCAGGTCCCCGTACGCCTCCGGGCGCGCGGTCACCAGCTCGCCGCGCACGGTGCCGGGCCCCTCGACGGCGTAGGGGTAGCCGGGGCCGTCGTACAGGACGGCCCCGGCGAGGTGTCCCGGCTCCTCGGCGAGGGTGCGGCCGCGCAGGAAGAGGCCGTGGTGGGGCTCGCCGGGGCGGAGCGTGCCGTAGACGAAGAAGGGCAGGGGGCGGGCGTCTTCGCGGGAGTCCTCGTGGGTGTCCTCGCGGGCGTCTTCGCGGGAGCGGTCCTCGGCGATCACGGAAACGATTCTGTACCCTCGCCCGCTCCCCACACATCTCCATGAAGGCCCTATGGACATGACATGTCATGGGCACTTAAATCTCGGGGACCAGCGCCACCCCCACGCCCAGCCTGGCGCCTCCCCGAGGAGACAGATGAGCCGGATACGGCAGCACGTCCGAGGAACCCGTCGCACGGCCACCGCCGGTGTCGCACTCACCACCGCGACCCTGCTGGCCGTCAGCCTCTCCCCCGCCGCCCACGCCGACGGCAGACCGACCCGGGCCACCGCGATCGAGAACGCGGCGTCGGCGCTTCTCGCCCACGCCACCGCCCTGGGCCTCACCTCCCCCCAGGACACCAGCGTCCGTGACGTGATCGTGGACAGGGACGGCACCCAGCACGTCCGCTACGACCGCACCTACCGCGGACTCCCGGTCGTGGGCGGCGACTTCGTCGTCCACCTGGCCCCCGACGGCGGCTACCGCGGCGCCGACCGCGCCACCCGGCAGGCGATCTCCCTGCCCTCCGTCACCCCGCGGGTCTCCGGCCCCAAGGCCGCCGGTCTCGCCGTGAACGCCCTGCGCGCGGCCACCCCCGGTACGGCACTGAAGCAGGTCAAGGCCAAGCCGGAGCTGGTCGTCGACGCCCTGCACGGCGGCCCGAAGCTCGCCTGGCGCACCAACGCGGCCGGCCTGGACTCGCTCGGCAACCCCGTCGCCCGGACCGTGCTGACCGACGCGCGCACCGGCGCCCGGATCGACGCCTGGGACAGCATCGAGACGGCCACCGGCGACGGCAAGGCCCTCTACAGCGGGACGGTACCGCTGGAGACCACCCAGTCCGGGTCGTCGTACCAGCTCAAGGACCCGACGCGCGGCAACACCTACACCGGTGACGCCGAGAACAAGACCGACCTGTGCGTCTTCGGGATCTGCTTCAGCCGCGCCCCCGCGACCCTGTTCGGGGACGCCGACAACCACTGGGGCACGGGCACCACCGCGGACCGCGCCTCCGCCGCCGTCGACGCCCAGTACGGCACCGACGAGACCTGGGACTACTACAAGAACATCCACGGCCGCAACGGCATCGCCGGCGACGGCAAGGGCTCGTACAACCGCGTCCACTACGGCAGCAACTACAACAACGCCTTCTGGGACGACAGTTGCTTCTGCATGACGTACGGCGACGGTGACGGGACCACCTTCGGACCGCTGGTCGCCCTCGACGTCGCCGGGCACGAGATGACCCACGGCGTGACGTCGAAGACGGCGGCGCTGACGTACTCCGGCGAGTCCGGCGGGCTCAACGAGGCCACCTCGGACATCCTCGGCACGATGGTCGAGTGGTACGCGGACAACTCCTCCGACTCCGGTGACTACCTCATCGGCGAGAAGATCGTGAAGCCCGGCTTCGGCAAGGCGGCGCTGCGCTTCATGGACAAGCCGTCCAAGGACGGCAGTTCGGCGGACTACTGGAGTTCCTCGGTCGGGAACCTGGACGTCCACTACTCCTCCGGCGTCGCCAACCACTTCGCCTACCTGCTCGCCGAGGGCAGCGGCGCGAAGACGATCAACGGGGTCGGCTACGACTCGCCGACGTACAACGGCTCGACGGTCACCGGCATCGGCCGGGACAAGGTCGGCAGGATCTGGTACCGGGCGCTGACGGTCTACATGACCTCCTCCACCACCTACAAGGGCGCCCGCACCGCCACCCTGAACGCCGCCAAGGACCTCTACGGCGCGGACAGCGCGGAGTACAACGCGGTGGCCGCCGCCTGGAGCGCGGTCAACGTCAACTGAGCCGGCGAGGACAGCCGACGCGGCCGCCCCGGAGCACCGTGCGCCGGGGCGGCCGTCCGGTGCGCCCGGACGGGCTAGTCCGGCGCGCCGGTGGCCCGGCTCCCGCCGACGCTGAGGGGAGGAGGGAGACCCCTCGGGCGAGATCGGAGACGTCCTGTGCGTGCCGGGTTCATGCGGGTGGCGGTCATCGGGGACTGTCCCGTGTTCCGGCACGGCGTCTCCCAGCTGATCGGTACCGCCCCCGACCTCCGCCTGGTCGCCGACGCGTCCTCCCTCCAGGGCGCGGACGGGACCCTGCGGAGCGCCGACGTGGTCCTGATGGACCTCCAGCAGCCGCTCGCGCAGCTCACCGCGACCGTGGCGGAGCTGCGGGAGCGGGGACATGCCGTCATCGTCACGGCGTCCTCCGTGCGGATCGACGCGCTCCAGGCCATCCGGGCGGGGGCCAGCGGATTCCTGAGCCGCCAGGCCGAGGCGGAGGAACTGCTGACGGCGATCCGGGTCGTGGCCTCAGGCCGTCATTACCTGTCCGCGTCCGTCGACAGCCTTCTGGAACAGCCCCGTCATCTCACGGGCCGCGAACAGGACATTCTCCGGCTCGTCGCCTCCGGCGCGACCGATGACGAAATCGCCTCCCGGCTCTCCATCAGCAAGTACACCGTCCGGTCGCACCTCGACCGGATCGGCGAGAAAACGGGTTCCCGGCGACGCTCGGACCTCACCCGGATGGCGATCGAGCACGGCCTGACCGGCCAGGACTGAAGCGGCAGGTCGGAAAGTCCGCCGTGGGTAATTCCACCCCGTCCGCCCTGGGCGGTCCTCCCCCGGCCCGCCTGGGAAATTCCTTTCCCCGGCCCCAGGCAATTCGCCCCTCGGCCCTGGGCATTCATTCCCCTTGACCCCCACGGACCGGTACCGGACCGTGAGAGAGGAATGCCCGTGCATGCTAGGAGAAGTCATGCGCAATCGTGTCGCAATTCTCGCCCTCGCGGCGGTGCTCCCTCTGACAGGCGCGGCCACGGTCACGGCGGCGAGTCAGGCGGTGGCCGACCCCGGTTCGCCGAACGTCACGGTCAAGGGGGACGTCGACGACTGCTCCAACGGGAGCTCGCCCACGGTCGTGTCGATCAAGTCGGCCCAGGAGGCCCGTAAGGACAAGAGCCCGAGCGTGACGGACGCGGGTGAGTTCAAGGTCACGTTCAAGAAGGTGCCCACCAAGGCCCAGATGGCCACGGCCACGGTGACGTGCGACGACGGCAGGGCGTACACGCAGACGTTCACCCTGGAACGCCCCGAGGGCACCAACACGACCCTGGCCGTGGACCTCGCGCCTCCCACCCGCTGAGGACCGCCAGCAGCCCCGACAGCAGCCGAGAGGGCCGGTGCCGCACGGCACCGGCCCTCTTCGTCACCCGTTCACCGCCCCCACCGCTCCATTCGTGTGCTTTTCGTACTGCAATCTCGTCCCACCCTCCGATACGCCCGTGACCTGCCGGAACACCACGCGGACTAGGTCACGCGGGGGACGCCGGCGCCACCCGTTCACCGCATTTCTGACGCTCCCTCAGGAAGCGGCCGCGCCCTGGAGCGACTTACCTCGGTAGGGCAGGGGCGCGCCCCTGGACGAGTCGGACAAGCTCTGGGGAGCACCATGCGACGCACTGCCCGTCTGCTGGCCGGTACCGCGCTCGCCGTGGCCGCCGCGGCACCCGCCCACGCCGCCGGGTCCGGCCGTCTGGACGTGTACCCGTCCACCGTGGCACCCGGTGGCCAGGTCTCGGTGAACACCGCCGTGTGCGGGGACTCCGGCGCCGCGACCGGGGACGCGGGCGCGGTCGGCGCCGGCCAGTTCACGCTGGCGCCCAGCACGCACGAGGGCGAGGCGATCGGCCAGTTCCGGGTGCCGCCGAGCGCGCAGCCGGGGACGTACGAGATCGTCGCCCGCTGCGCCGAGGGGGACCGGCAGGTGACGGGCGACCTGGTGGTGGCGTTGAGCGCGGCGTACGAACAGGTGCAGCCGCGGGGAAGCGTGAAGACGGGGGTCGGCGGCGGACTGGGCCCCGACCCCGTGCAGACCGCGGCGGGTGTGGCGGCACTGGCCGTCGCCGCCGCGGGCGGTACCTGGCTCCTGCATCGCCGGGCGAGAGGCGACGGGATCTGACGGACACCCTCCGCTGTCCGTCCGCCGGTACCGCACATCCCGCCCCCTCCGGGTCCGACGCCCCTCGCGGCCCGGAGGGGGAGAGGGCTTCGGGGGGTCCGCCCCCGGGAGAGGGGTTCGCATGCGCAGCAGCTCCAGGCTCGGCGACACCGCCATAGCCGCGGTCACCGTCGTGGCCCTCGGATCGGGGGTGTGGCTGCTCGGCGGCGGCGCCGTCAGCCACGCCCCACCGCAGCCCGCGGCCGCCGAGGGCCGTTTCGATCCGGGTGACGAGCGGGGCGCGGCCCCCGCGCTGCCGCCGTCCCCGCCGGTCCGCATCCGCATCCCCGCGATCCGCGTGAACGCCCCTCTGACGGGCCTGGCCCTCACCCGCGCCGGCAACCTGGACGCACCGCCCGCCAAGGAGAAGAACCTGGCCGGCTGGTACGAGGCCGGCACCACCCCCGGGGAGACGGGTACCGCGATCGTCGCCGGCCATGTCGACAACACCGAGGGGCCCGCCGTCTTCTACGACCTCGGGGCGCTGAAGCGGGGCGCCCGCATCGAGGTGGACCGCCGGGACGGCACCGTGGCCGTGTTCACCGTGGACGCGGTGGAGGTGTACTCGGCGCGGAACTTCCCCGACGAGAAGGTGTACGGCGCGGCCCCCCGCCCCGAGCTTCGCGTCATCACCTGTGGCGGAGGGTACTCGCGGACCACCGGCTACCAGGGCAACGTGGTGGTCTTCGCCCATCTGACGGGGAGCCGCTGACGACGGCCCGTAGTCAGGGGCCTGTTGCCAGGGGCCCGTCGTGAGGGGGCTGTTGCGAGGGGGTTGTTGCGAGGGGTCCGATGTCAGTGGGCCCGGGTAGGGTCCTCCCCACATCGCACACATCGGATTCTGCACGGATTCTCCAGGGGGGACCTGCCATGGGCGGCACCGGCAGCAGCACGCACGAGGGGTTCACGGCCGAGGAACGGGCCGCGATGAAGGAGCACGCGCAGGAGCTGAGGACGGCGGCGCGCCGCGGCTCGCGCGCGGAGAAGGCGGCGCAGGCGGAGCAGGACGTGCTCGCGAAGATCGCCGAGATGGGGGACGCGGACCGGGTCATGGCCGAGCGGGTCCACGCCGTCGTCACGGCCGCCGCCCCGGACCTCGCGCCGAAGCTCTGGTACGGCATGCCGGCCTACGCCCGGGACGGCAAGGTCGTCTGCTTCTTCCAGAGCGCGGCGAAGTTCAAGTCGCGCTACGCCACGCTCGGTTTCAACGACGCGGCCCGGCTGGACGAGGGCTCGATGTGGGCGACGGCCTTCGCCCTGACCGAGGTGACGCCGGAGGTGGAGGCCCGCATAGCCGCACTCGTGGCCCAGGCGGTGCGCTGAGGCCCCGCCCCCACCCCGCCCGGATCTCCGCCCCCGCCCGGGCCTGCGCCCCACCCCGCCCGGGCCCGCGCCCTCACACCCCGGCCCTCCGCCCGATGAGGGCAGCGTTCCTCTCGGGAAACAGACGTGATGCTGCCGGGTAACGTCCGGGCCGCAGGCTCGGGGCATGACCTCGAATACGCGTGTGGTGGTGATCGGCGCCGGCCTCGCGGGCGTACGGCTCGCCCGGCGGCTCGGCGAGCTGGGTGTGCCCGCGCTGCTCGTCGGCGACGAGGAGCACGCGCCGTACAACCGGGTGCTGCTGGCCGAGGTGCTCGCCGGCCGGTACGCCCCGGAGGTGATCGCGCTCCCGCCGCACGCCGGCCTGCTGCGCACCCGGGTCACCGGCATCGACCGGGCCGCCCGGACCGTCACCTGCGCCGACGGCACGCCGATCGCCTATGACACGCTGGTCCTGGCCACCGGCTCCAACCCGGTGCTGCCCCCGCTGCGCGGCCTGTTCACCCGTGACCGCCGGCTTCCCGAGGGCGTCCACGCGTTCCGCACCATGGACGACTGCCTCGGCCTGGCCAAGGCGGTGCGGCCGGGGGTGCGGGCGGTCGTCATCGGCGGCGGGCTGCTCGGCGTCTCCGCGGCCCGTGCGCTCGCCGTGCGCGGCGCCCAGGTGGTGCTCGCCCAGCAGGCCGAGCGGCTCATGGAACGCCAGCTCGACCCGGACGCGTCCCGGCTGGTGCTGCGGCACCTCACCGACCTGGGCGTCGAGGTGCACACCGAGTGCCGGGTGCGGGACGTGCGCTGCGTCGCCGGCGCGGTCCGCTCGGTCGAGCTGGCCGACGGCTACGCCCTCGACGCCGACCTCGTGGTCCTCGCCTGCGGCGTACGGCCCCGCACGGGTCTCGCCGAGCAGGCGGGCCTCGCCGTGCACAAGGGCGTCCTCGTCGACGACGAACTGCGCACCTCCGATCCGCACATCCACGCCATCGGCGACTGCGCCCAGCACGACGGCACCGTCTACGGCCTGGCCGCCCCGGCCCTGGAACAGGCCGACGCGCTCGCCGGGCTGCTGGCGGGCGACGCCCGTGCCCGCTACACCGGCACCCGCTCCCTGACCCGGCTGACCCTCACCGGTCCCGACTCCCCCTTCGACCTCGCCGCGTTCGGCGAGACCGAACCCCGCCCCGGCGACGACGTCGTACGGATCACCGACGCCACCCGGGGCACCTACCGCAAGGTCGTCGTCCGCGACGACCGCCTGGTCGGCGGGGTCCTCGTCGGCGAACTCGGCACCGTCGGCGCGCTCGCCCGCGCCTGGGAGGGAGCAGAGCCGCTCCCCGACGAGGGCCCCCTGCTCCACCTGCTCACCAACGATGGAGGCTCCTGAATGACCGCCACCCCGGGGGCCACCCCCACGATCGTGCTCGTCGGCCACGGCATGGTCGGCCAGCGCTTCCTCGAAGCGCTCGCCGAGCGCGGCCTGACCGCCACGCACCGCGTGGTCGTGCTGTGCGAGGAGCCGCGTCCGGCGTACGACCGCGTGCAGCTCACCTCGTACTTCTCGGGGAAGACCCCCGAGGACCTCTCCCTGACCGACACGCGGTTCATCAAGGACCACGGCATCGAGCTGCACCTCGGCGACCCGGCGGAGACGATCGACCGCGAGGCGCGCACGGTGACCGCCCGCTCGGGCCTGGTCGTGGACTACGACGTCCTCGTCCTGGCCACCGGCTCCTACCCGTTCGTGCCGCCGGTCCCGAACAAGGACGCCACCGGCTGCTTCGTGTACCGGACCATCGAGGACCTGCTGGCCATCGAGGAGTACGCGAAGACCCGGGCGACGACGGGTGCCGTGGTCGGCGGCGGCCTGCTCGGCCTGGAGGCCGCCGGCGCCCTCAAGGGCCTCGGACTGAACGCGCACATCGTGGAGTTCGCGCCGCGCCTGATGCCGGTGCAGGTGGACGAGGGCGGTGGCGCGGCCCTGCTGCGGACCATCGAGGAGATGGGCCTGACCGTCCACACCGGTGTGGGCACCCAGGAGATCGTGACCGGCGCCGACGGTGCCGTCACCGGGATGAAGCTGTCCGACGGCTCCGAACTCGCCGCCGACATGGTGGTGTTCAGCGCCGGTGTCCGCCCCCGCGACCAGCTGGCCCGCGCCTGCGGCCTCACGGTCGGCGAGCGCGGCGGCATCGCGGTGGACGAGCAGTGCCGGACCGTCTCCGACCCGCACGTCTTCGCCATCGGTGAGTGCGCGCTGGCCGCCGACGGCCGGGTGTACGGCCTGGTGGCGCCGGGCTACGAGCAGGCGGAGACGGCCGCGGCCACCATCGCCGCCGACGAGGCCTCCTTCACCGGCGCCGACCTGTCCACCAAGCTGAAGCTGCTCGGCGTGGACGTCGCCTCCTTCGGCGACGCGCACGGCACCACCGAGAACTGCCTGGACGTCGTCTACTCCGACTCGCGTGCGGGCCTGTACAAGAAGCTGGTCATCGGCGCGGACGGCACACTGCTCGGCGGCATCCTGGTCGGTGACGCCGAGGCGTACGGCACCCTGCGCGCCCTCACCGGCTCGGTCCCGCCCGTCTCCCCCGAGTCCCTCGTCCTGCCCGCCGGAGCGGGCCCGGGGGACCGGCTCGGCCCGGCCGCGCTGCCGGACGACGCGGTCATCTGCTCCTGCCACAACGTCAGCAAGGGCACGATCCGCGGCGCGGTCACCGACCACCGGTGCACCACGGTGCCCGAGGTGAAGAAGTGCACCAAGGCCGGTACCGGCTGCGGCAGCTGTGTGAAGGTGCTGGGCCAGCTGGTCACCGCGGAGCTGGAGGCGTCCGGCGTCGAGGTCGACAAGGGCCTGTGCGCCTGCTTCTCCCAGACCCGCGAGGAGCTGTACGAGATCGTCCTCGCGCTGCGCATCGCGTCGTACCAGGAGCTGCTGGACCGCTACGGCCGCGAGGGCGCCCGGGGCGGCGACGGCTGCGAGGTGTGCAAGCCGGCGGTCGGCTCCATCATCGCCTCCCTCGCCCCCACGATCGGCGCGAGCGGCTACGTCCTGGACGGCGAGCAGGCCGCGCTCCAGGACACCAACGACCACTTCCTCGCCAACCTGCAGAAGAACGGCTCCTACTCGGTGGTGCCGCGCATCCCCGGCGGGGAGATCGCCCCGGAGAAGCTGATCGTGATCGGTGAGATCGCCCGCGACTTCGGCCTCTACACGAAGATCACCGGCGGCCAGCGGATCGACATGTTCGGCGCCCGGGTGGAGCAGCTGCCGCTGGTCTGGGCACGGCTGGTGGACGCCGGCTTCGAGTCGGGGCACGCGTACGGCAAGGCGCTGCGCACGGTGAAGTCGTGCGTGGGCTCCACCTGGTGCCGGTACGGCGTGCAGGACTCCGTCCGGATGGCGATCGACCTGGAGCTGCGCTACCGGGGCCTGCGCTCCCCGCACAAGCTGAAGTCGGCGGTCTCCGGCTGCCAGCGCGAGTGCGCCGAGGCCCAGTCGAAGGACTTCGGGGTGATCGCCACCGCGAACGGCTGGAACCTGTACGTCGGCGGCAACGGCGGCGCCACCCCGCGCCACGCCGACCTGCTGGCCCAGGACCTGTCCGACGCCGAACTGGTCCGGCTGATCGACCGGTTCCTGATGTTCTACATCCGCACCGCCGACCGTCTGGAGCGCACCAGCACCTGGCTGGAGCGCATCCCCGGCGGCCTGGAGCACGTGCGGGACGTGGTGGTGCACGACTCGCTCGGCATCTGCGACGAGCTGGAGAAGCTCATGCGGGCGCACGTCGCGCACTACCGCGACGAGTGGGCGGAGACCGTGAACGACCCCGAGAAGCTGGCCCGGTTCGTGTCCTTCGTGAACGCACCGGACACCCCGGACCCGGTCGTCTCGTTCGTCCCCGAGCGCGACCAGATCAAGCCCGACCTGCCGCTGCTGAACATCGGCCTGCGGCCCGCCGACGACATCCTGGAAGGAAGCGCCCAGCGATGACCCTCACCGTTGAGACGACCACTCTGAAGGTCCAGCTCCGGCTGGCCGGCACCTGGTTCACGGTCTGCGACCTGAGCATGCTGGTGCCGGGCCGCGGGGTCGCCGCGCTGCTGCCGGACGGCCGTCAGGTGGCGGTCTTCCGGGACCGCGCGGACCGGCTGTACGCCATCGACAACCGCGACCCGTTCACCGGCGCGGCCGTCCTCTCCCGCGGCCTGACCGGCACCCACGAGGGCCGCCCGTTCGTCGCCTCCCCGCTGCTGAAGCAGCGCTTCGACCTGGCCGGCGGGCAGTGCCTGGACGACGAGGGGGTACGGGTGACCGCGTACGAGGTCCGCGCGGCCTGACCGTCCATCGTTCTTGACTGATCGTTCCGGAAAAACCTAGGCTGTCCGTGTGGCCAGGACCAAGGAATTCGACCCGGACGCCGCGCTGCAGTCAGCCCTGGAGCTGTTCTGGCGGCGCGGCTACGAGGCGACGTCGATGGCCGACCTGGTGGCACACCTGGGCATCGGCAAGGCGAGCCTGTACGCCACCTTCGGCAGCAAGCACGAGCTGTACCTGAGGGCGCTGGAGCGCTACGAGCAGTCGGGCCTCGCGCCGATCGTGGACGAGCTGTCCCGGCCCGGACCCGCCCTGCCGGCCGTACGCGCCCTCGTGCGGCGCTACGCCCGGGAGGCGGCGGACGAACGGCTGCGGCTCCAGGGCTGCATGGTCACCAACACGGCGGCCGAACTGGCCCCGCACGACCCGGCCGCGGCCCGGCGCGTGGAACGCAACTGGGACCAGCTGGAGACACTGCTGCACTCGGCGCTGGTCCGCGCCCGTGCCCAGGGCGAGCTGCCGGCCGACCGCGACCCGCTCGCCGTGGCCCGCACCCTGCTGGTGCTGATGCAGGGCCTGCGGGTCGTCGGCAAGGCGTCGGCCGACCCGGCCCGGGTCCGGGACGCCGCGGAACAGGCCCTGACCCTGCTCGACTGAGAACCGCCCTCCACCGGGGGGCGTTTTCCCCGCCCGAATACTGAACCGAACGGTCAAGAAAAAGGGAGTTCATGATGTCGCACCGTTTCACCGGCCGCACCGCCCTCGTCACCGGTGCCGGCTCCGGGATCGGCCGGGCCGTCGCCCTGGCCCTCGCCGCCGAGGGCGCCCGGGTCGTCGTCGCCGGGCGGCGGCAGGAGCCCCTGGCGGAGACCGTCCGGCTGATCGAGGAACAGGGCGGCAAGGCCCTCGCCGTGTCCGCCGACGTCTCCCGCGCGGCCGACGCCGAGGCACTGGTGCGGGCCGCCGTGGAGCACTTCGGCTCGCTGGACGTCGCCGTCAACAACGCGGGTGTCTTCCGCGGCGGCCGGCCGCTCGCGGACCTGCCGGAGGAGGACTGGCACGAGCAGCTCGCGATCAACGTCACCGGCGTCCACCTGGCCCTCCAGGCCCAGATCCGGCAGATGCGCACCCAGCCGGCGGGCGGCGCGATCGTGAACGTCTCCTCCACCTTCGGCCGGCACGCCTCCTCCCCCGGCGCCGCCGCCTACTCCGCGACCAAGGCCGCCGTGACCGCCCTCAGCCGGGGCGCCGCCCTGGACCACATCCAGGACGGCGTCCGGATCAACGTGGTCAGTCCCGGCGCCACCGAGACCTCCATGTCCCTGCGGCCGGGCGAGACGGAGGCGGAGCGGACCGAACGCGCCCGGGCCACCCTCCCGCTCGGCCGGATCTCCACCACCCGGGAGGTCGCCGCCGCCGTCCTGTACCTGGCCTCCGACGACGCGGCCTCGGTCGTGGGCACGGACCTGGTCGTGGACAGCGGCGCCACGGCCTGACCCCGGGCCCGCCGGCCCGGGCCGCCTGCCCCTTCCCGTCCCCCGTCAGTCGATCCCGGACCGTTCCACCCCCGCCACGATCCACCGCTGGAAGCACAGGAACACCAGCAGCAGGGGCAGGATCGACACGGCCGCCGCGACGAACAGCTCGTGCAGCCGGACGACCTGGGCGGTGGTGTACGAGGACAGGACCACCTGCACCGTCCAGGCGCTCTGGTCCTGCCCGATCACCAGCGGCCACAGGAAGGAGTTCCACGCGCCGAGGAACACGATGGTCCCGACGGCCGCGAACACGGGCCGCGCGTTCGGCACGACGACCAGCCAGTACGTCCGCCAGTACCCCAGTCCGTCGATCTGCGCCGCGTCCTCCAGCTCCCGCGGGAAACCGAGGAAGTACTGCCGGAAGACGAAGCAGGCGAACGCGGAGAACAGGGTCGGCACGATCAGCCCGCGCAGCGTGGAGACCCAGCCCAGCGACGACACCAGCACGAAGCTCGGCACGAAGGTGACGGCCGCCGGGACCAACAGGGTCCCCAGGATGCCGTAGAAGACCTTGTTCGCGTGCCGGTACGGGATGCGGGCGAGCCCGTAACCGGCGAGGGAGGCCAGGAGCAGGGTGCCGAGGGTGGTGGCGACGGCGATCAGCGCGGAGTTGAGCAGGGAGCGGGCGAAGGGCACGGAGGAGTCCCCGAACACCTCACGCACGTTCGACCACCGCACCTGGCGCGGCAGGAGGCTCCACTCGGCGGAGGTGATGTCCCGGTCGGCGGCCAGCCCGTTGCGCACCAGCAGCCAGAAGGGGATCAGGAACAGGAGTGCGAGGGCGATCAGCAGCACCAGCCGCAGCGCCCGCCCGACCCGCACCGGGCCGTCACCCATCGCCCTCCCTCCTGCCCAGCCCGAGCCAGCGCGCCTGCGCCACCGTGACGACGGCGACGACCAGCGCGAGGATCACCGCGCCCGCGCTGCCGAGCCCCAGGTTCTGTCCCTGTCCGAGGGCGGTGTAGTAGAGGTAGACGAGCGGTGGCCGGGCGTACGGCGGATAGCCGCGGGCGTCGGACAGCAGGTTGTAGAACTCGTCGAAGGCCTGGAAGGCGTTGACGACGAGCAGCAGCACCACGGCGACCGAGGTGGCCCGCAGCTGCGGCAGCGTGATGTGCCGCAGCACCGTCCAGCCGGGCCGGGCCCCGTCCACGGCCGCCGCCTCGTACAGCACCGGGTCGATCCGCTGCAGCCCCGCGAGGAAGAGAATCATGTAGAACCCGGCTTGCAGCCACAGTCGTACGGTCACGACGACCAGCCAGTACCAGGGCGGATCCGTGCCGGCCAGCCAGGCGACGGGCTCGCCCCCGAACCAGCCCAGCACGGTGTTGGCCAGCCCGGACCGCACCCCGTTGAAGATCGACATCTTCCAGATCAGCGCGGCGACGACGTAGCTGCACGCGGCCGGGAGGAAGAACACGGACCGGAAGAAGGCCCGGGCCCGCCGGACCCGGTTGACCATCAGGGCGAGGGAGAGGGAGAAGACGTAGGTGGCGGGCACGATGAAGGCGGTGAAGACGACAAAGGTCTCCAGGCTGCCGACGAACGCGTCGTCCCGCAGCACGGCCGCGTAGTTGCCGAGACCGACGAAGTGCGTGGGCGTGACGGTGTTGTGCGCGTCGAAGAAACCGAGTGCCACGCTCCACAGCAGCGGTACGTAGGTGAACAGGGCGAGCCCGAGCGCGAACGGCCCGACGAACACCCAGAACCAGAGCGCCCTGGTGCGCCTCATCGCTTCCTCGTCACCCGGGCCAGCTCCTCCGACACCTTCCGTACGACCCCCCGCACCTCACGTTCGGGGCTCGCCCCGCCCTGGATGATCCGGCTGAGCGCGTCCTGGTAGGCGGTCTGGGCGGCCGGGGTCCACAGCAGGGGCTGGGCATGGCCGTGTTCGGTGGCGAACCGCACGGCGTCGGCGGCGGGACCGGTACGGAGGCGGCGGGCTCTCCTGGCGAGCGAGACCCGGGCCGGGATGTGGAACCCGTAGTCCAGCGCGAAGTCCTGCTGGAGGTCGGTCCGCTCCACCCACAGCCACTTCACGTACTCCTTGGCGACCTCCTTGTGCCTGCTCCGCGCACTGACGGCGGCCCCGTAGGCCCCCACCGGCACGGAGGGCCGGCCGCCCACGCCGTCCCCGGGAAAGGGGAGCACCCCGAAATCGTCCCCGAGCTCCTCCCGCACCCGGGGCAGCGCCCACAGCCCGGACCACTGCATGGCGGTCAGCCCCTGGAGGAAGGCGGACGGGTCGGCCCAGTCGCTGGGCGCGCCGAGGAGGAGGGACTTGTCGGCGTAGAGCCGGTGCAGCTTGCCGAGGGTGCGGGCGGCGGCGGGTTCGTCGAAGCCGACCCCGCCGTCCTCGGTGACGAGCCGAAGCCCGGCCGCGTACAGCGGAGTCCCCCCGAGCACCCCCGCTCCCCCGTCGTTCCCCAGGAACAGCCCCTTGACCGTGCCCCTGGTGAGCGCGCGGGCGGCATCGAGGAGGGCGTCGAGACTGACGGGCGGCTCGACCCCGGCTTCCCTGAGCAGACTCTTCCGGTAGTAGAGCATCTGCGTGTCGATGACCTGCGGAATGCCGTACACCCTCCCGCGGTACGTCTTGGGCCCGAGCACGGCCGGGTTGAAGTCCCCCTTCACCCCCTCCACCAACGCGCTCAGGTCGAGGACCTGCCCGCCCTGGATCTGGTCGAGGGTCGGCCCGTCGACCTCGAACACGTCGGGCCCGGAGTCGGTGAGCAGCGCGGCGGCGGTCTGCTGGTCGTAGTTCCCGGGCCGCCACTGCACGGAGACCCGCGCCTTCGTGAAGGCGGCGGCATACCGCCGGACGGCCTGCTCGGTACCGGCCTCACCGTACTGGTGGTACCACTGCACGAGCCCGCTGCCCGAACTCCCGCCGCCGCGCCCGGTGTTCGACCCGCATGCGGCGAGCAACCCGGCTCCCGCGGCCAGCAGACCCCTGCGACTGACACTCCCCATCGTGCGCCCCCTGACGTCCGTCGTCATCGATGCACGGCCCAACGATCAGCGGTGGGCGACGATTACGGAAGACGAGTTGTGGCCGTTGCGGACAGCGATGGCGGACGCGCCGGAGGGGCGACACCCCCCGCACCGGGATGTCGCCCCTCCTCTTTCGTGCGCCGGGGCCGCCGCCGATCGGTGAGGGTCGGGGACCGGCGGCGGCTCCGGGGTTCGGGAGGTCAGCGGTGGTCGCTGCCCTCCGACTGGGTGGCCGCGCGGCCGGCTTCGAGGCGGGCGACCGGGATGCGGAACGGGGAGCAGGAGACGTAGTCCAGACCCACCTCGTGGAAGAAGTGGACCGACTCCGGGTCACCGCCGTGCTCGCCGCAGACGCCGAGCTTGAGGTCGGGGCGGGTGCGGCGGCCGGCCTCCGCGGCCGCCTTCACCAGGGAGCCGACGCCGTCCTTGTCGATCGTCTCGAACGGGGAGACGCCGAAGATGCCCTTCTCCAGGTAGGCGGTGAAGAAGCTGGCCTCGACGTCGTCGCGGCTGAAGCCCCACACCGTCTGCGTCAGGTCGTTCGTGCCGAAGGAGAAGAACTCCGCCGCCTCCGCGATCTGGCCCGCCGTCAGGGCCGCCCGCGGAAGCTCGATCATCGTGCCGATCGCCAGCTTCAGCTTCGCACCCGTCGCCGCCTCGACCTCCGCGATGACCTGGTCAGCCTCCTCGCGGACGATCTCCAGCTCCTGGACCGTGCCGACGAGCGGGATCATGATCTCGGCGCGCGGGTCGCCCTTGGCGTTCTTGCGCTCGGCCGCGGCCTCCGCGATGGCGCGGACCTGCATCGTGAACAGGCCGGGGATGACCAGGCCGAGGCGGACACCGCGCAGGCCCAGCATCGGGTTCTGCTCGTGCAGGCGGTGGACCGCCTGGAGCAGGCGCAGGTCGTTCTCGTGCGGCTCCTGACGGGACTCGGCCAGGGCCACGCGGACCGAGAGTTCCGTGATGTCCGGGAGGAACTCGTGCAGCGGCGGGTCCAGGAGACGGATCGTCACCGGGAGGCCGTCCATCGCCTCGAAGAGTTCGACGAAGTCCTTCTTCTGCAGGGGCAGCAGCTCCCGCAGGGCGGCCTCGCGCTCCTCCTCCGTGTCGGCGAGGATCAGCTTCTCGACCATCTCGCGGCGCTCGCCGAGGAACATGTGCTCCGTGCGGCACAGGCCGATGCCCTGGGCGCCGAAACGGCGGGCCCGCAGCGCGTCCTCGGCGTTGTCCGCGTTGGCGCGCACCCGCAGGCGGCGCTTGCGGTCGGCGAAGGCCATCATCCGGTGGACCGCCTCGACCAGCTCGTCCGCGTCGTCCGCGCCCGGGTGCATCCGGCCCTCGAAGTACTCCACGACGGGGGACGGGACCACCGGGACCTCGCCCAGGTAGACCTTGCCCGAGGAGCCGTCGATGGAGATCAGGTCGCCCTCCTCCACCACGTGTCCGCCGGGGACCGTCATACGGCGGCGCTTGGTGTCGACCTCCAGCTCCTCCGCGCCGCAGACACAGGTCTTGCCCATGCCCCGGGCGACCACGGCGGCGTGGGAGGTCTTGCCGCCGCGCGAGGTGAGGATGCCCTCGGCCGCGATCATGCCGTCCAGGTCGTCCGGGTTCGTCTCACGGCGGACCAGGATGACCTTCTCGCCCGAGCGGGACCACTTGACCGCCGTGTACGAGTCGAAGACCGCCTTGCCGACCGCGGCGCCCGGCGAGGCCGCGATGCCCCGGGCGACCTGCTCGACCTTCGCCTGCTCGTCGAAGCGAGGGAACATCAGCTGGGCGAGCTGGGCGCCGGTGACGCGCTGCAGCGCCTCCGTCTCGTCGATCAGGCCCTGGTCGACCAGCTGGGTGGCGATGCGGAAGGCCGCGCCGGCGGTGCGCTTGCCGACCCGGGTCTGGAGCATCCACAGCTGACCGCGCTCGATCGTGAACTCGATGTCGCAGAGGTCCTTGTAGTGGTTCTCCAGCGTCTCCATGATCTGCATGAGCTGGTCGTACGACTTCTTGTCGATCTGCTCCAGCTCCGCGAGCGGGACGGTGTTGCGGATGCCCGCGACCACGTCCTCGCCCTGCGCGTTCTGCAGGTAGTCGCCGTAGACGCCCTGGTGGCCCGAGGCGGGGTCACGGGTGAACGCGACACCGGTGCCGGAGTCGGGGCCCAGGTTGCCGAAGACCATCGAGCAGACGTTGACGGCCGTGCCCAGGTCGTGCGGGATGCGCTCCTGGCGGCGGTACAGCTTGGCGCGGTCGCCGTTCCAGGAGTCGAAGACCGCCTTGATGGCGAGGTCCATCTGCTCGCGCGGGTCCTGCGGGAAGTCCCGGCCGGCCTCCTTCTTGACGATCTTCTTGAAGGTGGTGACCAGCTTCTTCAGGTCGGCGGCCTCCAGGTCGGTGTCGACCGTGACCTTCTTGGCGGCCTTGGCCTTGTCGAGGGCCTCCTCGAAGAGGTCGCCGTCGACGCCGAGGACGGTCTTGCCGAACATCTGGATGAGGCGGCGGTAGGAGTCCCAGGCGAACCGCTCGTCGCCGGCCTGGGCGGCGAGGCCCTGCACGGACTTGTCCGAGAGGCCGATGTTCAGGACGGTGTCCATCATGCCGGGCATGGAGAACTTGGCGCCGGAGCGGACGGAGACGAGCAGCGGGTCGTCGGCCTGGCCGAGCTTCTTGCCCATCTTCGCTTCGAGGGCGTCGAGATGCGCGGTCACCTCGTCACGCAGTGCCGCGGGCTCCTCACCGCTCTCCAGGTAGACCTTGCAGGCCTCCGTGGTGATCGTGAAGCCGGGAGGGACCGGCAGACCGAGGTTGGTCATCTCGGCGAGATTGGCACCCTTGCCGCCGAGGAGGTCCTTGAGGTCCTTGTTGCCCTCGGTGAAGTCGTAAACGAACTTCGCTACGTGGGGTTCTTTGTTTTCCGACACGGGTCTCGACTCCTTGAGGCCACGGTGGCTGCCCTGACGGCCAGGAACATACCCAGATCGAAGGTTCCTGGGTACGTCCACTTGCGCGTCATGCGCCCGTAACCACTCGTCCGCCAGCGGATCGAAAGTCAAAGCTTGGCAAGCGAAGCCAGCCGTATGTTTTCACTTCTTGAAGACAAGCGCGCCCACAGGTGCGGTTTTCCGCTCAGATGAGCGGACTCCAGCACGACTGATTTCGGTCGATGAACGATCAAGGGGTGGCACCGAGTGCCACCCCTTGAGGAAGTGCAGTCGTGCTCGATTCGCTCATCTGAGCGCGACCCTTATCAAGGGTGGCGAGAATCACGCTGCCACAGACCGCCCCGTTTCACCATGCGGACCCTCCCGCGGACCGGTTCCAGGACCGGAACACGGGCGTCAGACGCCCATCTCCGACAACCGCTCCTCCGCCCGGTCCGGCGCGTACAGGTGCTCCACCACCAGCGCGCCCGCGCCGACCAGCCCGGCCCGGTCGCCGAGCCGGGAGGTGACGACGTCCAGGTGGGCCGTGGAGCGGGGCAGCGCCCGCTGGTAGAGCAGCTCGCGCACCCCGGTCAGGAAGGGCGTACCGGCCAGGTCGCCCGCGATCATCAGCACGCCCGGGTTGAGCAGGGTCACCACCGTCGCCAGCACGTCCCCGACCGTGCGCCCGGCCTCCCGGGCCAGCGCGGCGGCCTCCGGGTGCCCGGCGGCCAGCAGGTCCCGCACATCCGAGCCGGAGGCGGCCGGCACCCCGGACGCGGCCAGCCGCCGGGCCACGGCGCCGCCGCTCGCGACCGCCGCGAGACAGCCGTACGACCCGCACCGGCACAGCGCGTCGGCACCGACGCGGATGTGCCCGATGTCGCCGGCGCCGCCGTCGACGCCCCGGTAGATCGAGCCGTCCACGACCACCCCGGCGCCGATGCCCGTGGACACCTTCACCAGCACGAAGGCCGTGCAGTCGGGGTGCCCGGTGCGCTGCTCGCCGTAGGCCATGAGGTTGGCGTCGTTGTCGACCAGGACCGGGACCGCGGGCGCGCCGGTGTGCTCGGTGAAGGCACGGGAGAGCCTGCCCGTTATGTCGTAGCCGTCCCAGCCCGGCATGATCGGCGGCTGGACCACGCGGCCGCTCTCGCTGTCCACCGGGCCCGGCACCGCGAGCCCGATCCCGCAGACCTCCCCGCCCCGGTGCCCGGTCTTGGCCAGCAACTCGGCGAACCAGCGGCCGAGTTCGCCGAGGACGGCGTCCGGGCCGTCCTCGACCACCAGCGTGCCGCCGTGTTCGGCGAGGATCTCCCCGGTCAGGGAGAGCACGGCCGCACGGGCGTGCCGGGTGTCCAGGTCGGCGGCGAGGACCACCGCGTGCGAGTCGTCGAACTCCAGGGTGATGGAGGGGCGTCCGCCGAGCGGTGACCCGACCGGGCCGCCGGCGCCCTCGCGCAGCCAGCCCGCCCGGAACAGCCGGTCCAGGCGCTGGCCGACGGTGGCCCGGGAGAGCCCGGTCGCCTGCTGGAGCGCGCCACGCGTCACCGCCCGCCCGCTGCGCACCAGTTCGAGCAGATCGCCGGCCCCGGCCTGGTTTCCGCCCTTGCCGGTCCTTCCCGGACGTCCCGTCATGCGCACCCCCTTGTGTTCCTCAAGCCTGCATTACATAGTGGGTTTTGCGTGTTAAATAGACGTAACCCTACGGTGGCCGCCGCCAAACCCGGCCGGCCGGACGTCTTCGGGGAGCCCCGAGTGGATCGCACTGCCCAGCTCACTGCCCGTCCCACGAAGCGAGAGATCGCATACGATCCACCGGCCGCACCGGCGACCACGGCGTCCCTGCACGTCAGAGCCGCCGCGGTGCTGGAGGCGAACTGGACCGGCGGCTCGACCGTGCCGTCCCGGAACCTGTACCCGCACCAGTGGTCCTGGGACTCGGCGTTCGTCGCCATCGGGCTGCGGCACATCTCCCCGCTGCGGGCCCAGACGGAGCTGGAGACGCTGCTCGCGGCCCAGTGGGCCGACGGCCGGGTCCCGCACATCGTGTTCAACCCCTCCGTCCCGCTCGACGCGTACTTCCCGAGCCCCGACTTCTGGCGCTCCTCCACCGCCGGGCGCACCGCGGGCGCCCCGCGCACCGTACAGACCTCCGGCATCGTGCAGCCACCCGTGCACGCGCTGGCCGCCTGGCTGGTCCACCGCGCCGACCCGGAGCTGTCCCGGAGCCGCGGCTTCCTGGCCCGCCTGTACCCGCGGCTGGCCGCCTGGCACCGGTACCTGCTGCACCGGCGGGACCTGGGCGGCGGCGGACTCGCGTCCGTGGTCCATCCGTGGGAGCAGGGCATGGACAACAGCCCCTGCTGGGACGCCCCGCTGGCCCGGATCGCCCCGGCCCCGGCCCGCTCCTTCCGGCGCGCCGACCTTCACCACGGCGCCGCCGAGGACCGGCCGACGGACCTGGACTACGGGCGGTACGTGCGGCTGGCCGCCGACTACCGGGACGGTGGATACGCCGACGGGACCGGGCGGTTCGCCGTGGAGGACCCGGCGTTCAACGCGCTCCTCATCGCCTCCGAGCACGCCCTCGCCCGGATCGCCGGGGAGCTGGGCGCGGCCGGCTCGGCCCGGCACGCGCGCGCCGAACGGCTGACGGCGGCCCTGGTGGAACGGCTGTGGGACGCGGAGGCCGGGATGTTCCTGTGCCGGGACCTGCGGGGCGCGGGCCCGGTTTTCGAGCGCAGCGTCTCCGGCCTGGTCCCGCTGCTGCTGCCCGGACTGCCCCGGGACATCGCCGCCGCGCTCGTCCGCACCCTGACGGGCCCGCACTTCGCGCTCGGCGGCCGCACCCGGCTGCCGGCGAGCTACGACCTCCTCGGCGAGGCCTTCGACCCGCACCGCTACTGGCGCGGACCGGCCTGGTTCAACACCGCTTGGCTGCTGGAGCGGGGACTGCGCACCCACGGCGAGCGGGAGCGGGCCGACGCCCTGCGGGAGGCGGTGCTGGACCTCGCCGCCGCCACCGGTTTCGCCGAGTACGTCGACCCGTTCACCGGCGAGGCCTGCGGCGCCACCGGCTTCAGCTGGACGGCGGCCCTCGCGCTCGACCTGCACCACCAGCGGCCCGCACCGCCGAAGCGTCAAGAGCGGGCCCCCCAGCGTCAACGGCCGGACAAGAACTCACAAGGCTTGGACAAGAGCCCACAAAGAGACGTACCCCCCACGGACAGCGCACCGTTCGACAGGAGTGACAGAGGAGGGGACCGGGGATGACGGACCGGCATCATCTGCTCGTGCACGGCGCCACCTTCGCCGCCGTGGGCGACCGTGGCGACATCAGCGGGGTGCGAGGCGGCGGCACCCCGGACGGGCTGTTCGTCCGGGACGCCCGGCACCTCAGCCGCTGGCAGCTCACCGTCGACGGCGCGGTGCCCGAGGTGCTCACCCCGGTCACGGACGGGGACGCGGCCCGCTGCGTCCTCGTCCCGCGCGGCGGCCGGCAGGAGCCCCCGGCCCACACCCTGTTCCGGGAACAGGCCGTGGGCGACAGCTCGTTCGTGGAATCGGTCAAGGTGACCAGCAACCGGCCGGTGCCCACCACCGTCCGGCTCGCGCTCACCGTCGACGCCGACTTCACCGACCAGTTCGAACTCCGCTCCGACCACCGCACCTACATAAAGGCCGGCGCCGTACGCTCCCGCGAGGTCCTCGACGACGGCATCGAGTTCACCTACCGGCGCGCGGAGTGGCGCTCCTGTACGACGATCACCGCCGACCCGGCCCCCGACGCCGTGGAGGAGACCGGCACCGGCGCCCGCCGCCTGGTGTGGAGCCTCGACCTCGACCCGCACGGCACCACCGAGCTGCTGCTGCGGGTGATCGCCCGCCCGCACGGCGAGAAGCGCGCCCTGCGCGTGCCCCGCGACCCCGCCGCCGTGCACGGGCAACTCCTCGACCGGGAAGCCGAGTTCATGGAGGGCGTGGCCTTCCCGACCGGCTGGCCGGAGCTGTCCGCCGCCTGCGCCCGGGGCCTCGCCGACCTCGCGGCGCTCCAGGTACCGGCCACCGGACCGGACGGCGAGGAGCTGCGCGTACCGGCGGCGGGCGCGCCCTGGTTCCTCACCCTGCTGGGCCGCGACGCGCTCCTCACCTCCCTGTTCGCCCTGCCGTACCGCCCCGGGCTGGCCGCCGCCACCCTGCCCGCGCTCGCCGCCACCCAGGCCACCGGCACCGGCGGCGCCCCGGTCGCCCAGCCCGGCAAGATCGTGCACGAGGTACGGCACGGCGAGCTGGCCCACTTCGGCCAGGTGCCCTTCCGCCGCTACTACGGCTCGGTCGACGCCACCCCGCTCTTCCTGGTCCTGCTCGGCGCCTACGTCGAACAGACCGGCGACACGGACCTGGCCCGCCGCCTGGAGCCGCACGCCCGCGCGGCGATCGGCTGGATGCTGGACCACGGCGGCCTCACCTCGCGCGGCTACCTCGTCTACCGTGCCGACGAGGGCGGCCTCGCCAACCAGAACTGGAAGGACTCCCCTGGCGCGATCTGCTGCGCCGACGGCACCCGGCCCACCGGCGCGGTGATGGCGGCGGGCGCCCAGGGCTACGCCTACGACGCGCTGCGCCGCACGGCGGGGGTGGCGCGGTCGGTGTGGGCGGACGAGACGTACGCCGCGTTACTGGAGCAGGCGGCGGCCGACCTCCGGGACCGCTTCCAGCGGGACTTCTGGATGCGGGAGCAGTCCTTCCCGGCGCTGGCGCTGGACGACCGGGGCCGGCAGATCGACGCGCTGGCCTCCGACGCGGGACACCTGCTGTGGTCGGGGCTGCTGGACAAGGAGTACGGCGAGGTGGTGGGCCGACGGCTGCTGGAGCCGGACTTCTTCTCCGGATGGGGCGTCCGCACGGTCGCCGCCGGACAGCCGGCGTACCACCCGCTCTCCTACCACCGCGGCTCGGTCTGGCCGCACGACAACGCCCTGATCGCCCTGGGGCTCGCCCGGTACGGGCTGCACGACGAGGCCCGCACGGTCGCCCACGCGCTGGTCGACGCGGCGACGAGGGGCGGGCACCGACTGCCGGAGGTCCTGGCGGGCTACGGCCGCACCCCCCAGGGCTCGCCGGTGCCGTACCCGCACGCGTGCGGCAGGGAGGCCCGGTCGGCGGCGGCACCCCTGGCGCTGCTGACGGCGGTGGGAGGCGCCTGAGGTGCCGGGGGATTGACCAGCTGTTTGCCCGGCCGTCCTGAACGGTGGTTTCCCGCGGGCCGTACGGGAGGGCATGAGTGCGCTCCAGTCAGCCGAGGAGACCGTCCCCGACGAGGTCACCGCGCCCGTGTCCAGGCAGCGCTGGCGGGAGCGGTACCCCACCGCCGTTCAGGCCCTGTCCGTCACCGTCACCGTCCTCGCCGCCGCCCTCGTCGTCGCCGCGCTGGTGATGCCCGCCACGGTGGTCCGGCTGGGGCCCGCGAAGTTCTTCCGCATACCCGCGGAAGCGGTCATCGGGGCCGCCGTCCTGCTCGCGCTGCCGCGGCGGCCCCGGGTGGTGGTGGCGGCGGTGTCCGGGGTGCTGCTCGGGATCATGACCGTGCTGAACGCGCTGGACATGGGGTTCAACCAGTACCTCGGCCGCGATTTCAACGTCGTACTGGACTGGAGCCTGTTCGGCGACGCGGAGTCGTACCTGGAGGACTCCCTGGGCCGTACGACCACGATCGCCGCGGTGGCCGGGGTGATCGCCCTGATCCTGCTGCTGTGCGTGCTGCTGGCCCTGTCCGTGGTCCGGCTGGGCAACCTCCTCGCCCGCCACCCCCAGGCCGCGACGCGGGGCACGCTGGTCGCCGGGGTCGTCTGGATCACCTGTTCCTCCCTCGGCCTCCAGATGGCCGGTGTGCCGCTCGCCTCCGACCGCACCGCGACCGCGCTGAAGGCACAGGCCCGCCGGGTCTCGGACACGCTGGAGGACGAGGCCGAGTTCGAGAAGGTGGCCCGGGTCGACGCGTTCGGGAACACGCCCGGCAGCCAGCTGGTCCCCGATCTGCGCGGCAAGGACGTGGTCTTCACCTTCATCGAGAGCTACGGCCGGAGCGCGATCGAGGACCCGGTCATGGCGCCCGGCGTCGACCGGACCCTCGACATCCGCACCAAGGCCCTGGCCAAGGCCGGCTTCCACGCCAAGAGCGGCTGGCTGACCTCGGCGACCTACGGCGGCAGCAGCTGGCTCGGTCACTCCACCACCATGTCGGGCCTGTGGATCAGCAACCAGCAGCGCTACCGCACGGTCATGGCCAGCGACCACCTCAGCCTGACGGAGGCGTTCCGGAAGACCGGCGCGTTCGACACGGTCGGGGTCATGCCGGGGGTGCAGAAGGGGTGGCCGGAGCAGAAGTGGTACGGCCTGGACAAGGTGTACAACGCCTTCCAGCTCGGCTACCGGGGCCCCAAGTTCAGCTGGTCGACCATGCCCGACCAGTACGCGCTCCAGCAGTACCAGGAACGGGTGCACAGCAAGCCGCCGGCCAAGGGCAGGTCGCGGATGTCCCTGCTCATCCTGACCTCCAGCCACCAGCCCTGGGCGCCCATCCCGAAGATGGTCGGCTGGGACCGGCTCGGCGACGGCTCCGTCTTCAAGGGCATCGAGGCGGCGGGCAACAAGGCGGAGGACGTCATCGCCGACAGCACCAGGTCCCGGGAGGAGTACGGCAAGTCGATCCAGTACTCGGTCACCGCGCTGACCGAGTGGCTGGAGCGCTACGGCACCAAGGACACCGTCCTGGTCTTCCTCGGCGACCACCAGCCCATCGCGCGCGTCAGCGGCAACCACGCCAGCCGCGACGTCCCGGTGTCGATCGTCGCCAAGGACCCGAAGCTGCTCGACCACATCGCCGACTGGAACTGGACGGACGGCCTCCGCCCCGCCCACGACGCCCCGGTCTGGAAGATGAGCTCCTTCCGCGACCGCTTCCTGCGGGCTTACGGCTCTGCTCCGCATCCGAGGAAGGGCTGACGGTCACCCGCCCGACGTGTCGAGTTCGGCGTCCTCCGTGACGCCCGCGCAGTCGTACGGGTCCTTCAGCCAGCCGTCCGGCAGCACCACCCGGTTGTTGCCGGACGTACGCCCGCGCGGGCCCTCCGCGCCGGACGGCCACGGCTGGTCCAGGTCCAGTTCGTCGAGGCCGGACCGCAGCTCCTGAAGGGACGACGTGATCGCGAGCCGCTTGCGCATCTCGGAGCCGACCGCGAAGCCCTTCAGGTACCAGGCGACGTGCTTGCGGAAGTCGACCACGCCCTTGGACTCGTCGCCGCTCCACTCACCGAGCAGCGTGGCGTGCCGGACCATGACGTCGGCGACCTCCCGCAGGGTCGGCCGTACGTAGTCCTCGGTACGCCCCTCGAACCCGGCCACCAGGTCCGCGAACAGCCACGGCCGGCCCAGGCAGCCACGGCCGACCACGACCCCGTCGCAGCCGGTCTCCCGCACCATGCGCAGCGCGTCCTCGGCCGACCAGATGTCGCCGTTGCCGAGCACGGGGATCTCCGGCACGTGCTCCTTCAGCCGGGCGATGGCGTCCCAGTCGGCGGTGCCGCCGTAGTGCTGGGCGGCCGTACGACCGTGCAGGGCGATGGCCGTCACGCCCTCCTCCACGGCGATGCGGCCGGCGTCCAGGTAGGTGATGTGGTCGTCGTCGATGCCCTTGCGCATCTTCATGGTGACGGGAAGGTCACCGGCACCGCTCACGGCCTCCCTGAGGATGGCCCGCAGCAGGTTCCGCTTGTACGGCAGCGCCGAGCCGCCGCCCTTGCGCGTGACCTTGGGCACCGGGCAGCCGAAGTTCAGGTCGATGTGGTCGGCCAGGCCCTCCTCCGCGATCATGCGGACGGCCTTGCCGACGGTCGCGGGGTCGACGCCGTACAGCTGGATCGAGCGCGGCTGCTCGCTCGCGTCGAACCTGATCAGCTGCATGGTCTTCTCGTTGCGTTCGACCAGCGCCCGGGTGGTGATCATCTCGCTGACGAACAGGCCCTTGCCGCCGCTGAACTCCCGGCACAGGGTGCGGAAGGGCGCGTTGGTGATCCCCGCCATGGGTGCGAGCACGACGGGCGGCGTCACGGCGTGCGGTCCGATGGAGAGCGGGTGGGTCATCGTCAGGGCTCCGGGACGGATCTACGGCGGCAGGGGCAAGGCTCCATTGTCCCTCACCCGGCCGGGCGCTCGTCCGGCAGCTCGGCCAGCCGCTCCAGCCGCTCCTCGCTCTCCTCGTCCGCGGGCAGGTAGGCGACCACCCGGTGGGCCGGGGCCTGCGGGGCCAGCCACATGTTCCGGTGCTCCAGCCGGACCAGCCCGACCACCGGGTGCCGGTACCGCTTGACGTGCGGGGACATCGGCGCCACCTCGTGCCGTTCCCACAGCTCGCGGAACTCGGCGGAGACCCCGAGGAGCCGGTTCAGCTGCTGCTTCCACGCGGGCTCGGCCACATGCTCGGCCATGGCCGCCCGGTACTTGGCGATGAGGTCCCGCAGCATCTCGTCCCGGTCCAGGAAGTCCCGCCGCCAGCGCTCGCTGGTGGTCAGCAGCCACAGGCAGTTCCGGTCGGCCGGGGGCAGCACGGCGGGGTCGCCGAAGAGCTGGGCGAAGGGGCGGTTGGCGGCGAGGACGTCGTAGCGGGCGTTCTGGAGGGAGGCCGGGTAGGGGGCGAGGCGTTGAACGACCTTCAGCGCGGTCTTCGACGCGACCGGGCACTCGGCCTCGGTGCGCGGGTCGGCGGTCCCGGCGAGGGCGAACAGGTGGGCGCGCTCGGTGGGGTCCATGAGCAGGGCGCGGGCGACGGCGTCCAGTACCTGCGCGGAGACGTGGGCGGCCCGCGCCTGCTCGATCCACGTGTACCAGGTGACGCCGACCGCGGAGAGCTGGGCGACCTCCTCGCGGCGCAGCCCGGGGGTACGGCGGCGGGGGCCGCGGGGCAGGCCCACCTGCTCCGGGGTGATCCGCTCGCGCCGGCTGCGCAGGAAGGCGGCCAGTTCCCGCCGCCGGATCACGGTGGTCCGCTCGGCGGGCGCCGGCCTCACCCCGGTCGTCCCGGACGCCCGCGGCACCTCGGACGGCTCAGGCGTCCGGGCCGCCCACGGCTCCTGCTCGGCTGTCTCGTCGGTCCCCTCGGTCTGCTCGGGCGCTGCGGTGGTCATGGCACCAGGGTGCCGTCCGGTCGTCACCCCGTTCCAGTTGGTGCCGGTACCTGGACAACCGCCGCCTGGTACCCGGCTGGGGCCTGCCGCAGGGTCGTGGCGTGACCACGACGACCTCGCCCATGACCGCCGCCCCGTCCCGGGCGGCCCTGAGCCCCCTCGGCCTGTTCACCCTGCTCCTCGGCACCGCGCTCCCGATGATCGACTTCTTCGTCGTGAACGTGGCGCTGCCGACGATCGAACGGGACCTGCACGCACCCCCGGCCACCCTGGAGATGGTGGTGGCCGGGTACGCGGTGGCGTACGCCGTGCTCCTCGTCCTCGGCGGCCGGCTCGGGGACTCGTACGGCCGGAGGCGGCTGTTCCTGTGGGGGGTGGCCGGTTTCGGGCTGACCTCGCTGGCCTGCGGGCTGGCGCCGGGCGCCTGGTGGCTGGTGGCCGCGCGGGTGGCACAGGGTGCCGCGTCGGCGGCGCTGCTGCCGCAGGTGCTGGCCACCCTCCACGCCACGACGTCCGGGGAGCGCCGGGCCCGCGCGGTCGCCCTGTACGGCTCGGTGGGCGGGGTGTCCGTCGTGCTCGGGCAGGTGCTGGGCGGGGTGCTGGTCGCCGCCGATCCCGCGGGCACCGGCTGGCGCGCGGTGTTCCTGGTGAACGTGCCGGTGGCGGTGGCCGCGTTCGGCTGTGCGCTGCGCTCGGTGCCGGACAGCCGGGCGGAGCGGCCGGCGCGCGCCGATCTCGCCGGTACGGCGCTGCTGGCGGCGGCGCTGACCGCGCTGCTGCTGCCGCTGACCGAGGGCCGGGCGGCGGGCTGGCCGGTGTGGTCGGTGCGGCTGCTGTGCGCGGCACCGCTCATCGCCGTGGCCTTCCACGTCGTGGAACGGCGGGTGGAACGTACGACGGGCGGCGCGCTGCTGCCGCCGTCGCTCCTCGCGGCCGGCGAGGTGCGCCGGGGGCTGCTGCTGGGCCTGCCGGTGTTCGTCGGCTTCGCGGGCTGGATGTTCGTGACGGCGGTCACGCTGCAGCAGGGCCTCGGGTACGGGGCGCTGCGGGCGGGGCTGACGCTGGTGCCGATGGGGGTGGCGCAGTTCGCCGCGTCGATGCTGGCGCCACGTGCCGTACGGCGGTTCGGCGGGCGCGCGGTGACGCTGGCGGCGGTCGTCCACATCGCGGGCCTCGCGACCCTGGCGGCGACCGCGCTGCTGGGGCCGTGGCCGCGCCTGAGCCCGCTCGCGCTCGCCCCCGGACTGGCACTGTGCGGGGTGGGCCAGGGCCTTGAGCTGCCGTTGTACTTCCGCTTCCTGCTGGCGGCGATCCCGGACCGGCTGGCGGGCGCGGGCAGCGGGCTGGCGGCCACGCTCCAGCAGTCGTGCCTGGCCGTCGGGGTCGCGACGCTGGGTTCGCTGTTCCTGTCCCTGGTGCCGGGAGCGGGGATGCGGAAGGCGCTGGCGGTGGTGCTGGCGGTGCAGGCGGCGGGCCTCGCGGCGCTGGCCGCACTGGGACCGGCCCGTTCCGCACTGGGCCCGACCCGTTCCGCACCGGGCCCGGCCCGCTCCTCCGGTCGTCCGGCGGAGGATCATGTATGACTCATTAGTTAGACGCACTATTGAGTTGGGCGTAGGATGGGACCATGCCCGAGTTGAGTCCTCGCCGACGCCTGCTCGTGCTCGCGATCTGCTGTATGAGCCTGCTCATCGTGAGCCTCGACAACACCGCGCTGAACGTCGCCCTGCCCTCGATGCAGCGCGACCTGCACGCCACCACCTCCGGCCTGCAGTGGACGATCGACGCCTACACGCTGGTCCTCGCCTCGCTGCTGATGCTCGCGGGTTCCACGGCCGACCGGATCGGGCGCAAACGCGTCTTCATGGCCGGCCTGACGGTGTTCACCGTCGGCTCCCTGCTCTGCTCCCTCGCCCCGAACCTGGAACTGCTCATCGTGTTCCGCATGGTCCAGGCGGTGGGCGGCTCGATGCTCAACCCGGTCGCCATGTCGATCATCACCAACACCTTCACCGACCCCCGCGAACGCGCCCGCGCGATCGGTGTGTGGGGCGCGGTGGTCGGCATCTCCATGGCGGCGGGCCCCCTGGTCGGCGGCCTGCTGGTGCAGTCGGTCGGCTGGCGCGCCATCTTCTGGGTCAACCTGCCCGTCGGTCTCGCCGCCCTCCTCCTCACCCTCCGCTTCGTCCCCGAGTCCCGCGCACCCCGGGCCCGCCGCCCCGACCCGGTCGGGCAGCTGCTGGTGATCGCCCTGTTCGGCTCGCTGACGTACGCGATCATCGAGGCGCCGGAGTCGGGCGCCGCCCCGGTGGCACCGTTCGCGGTGATCGCCGCGGCCGCCCTCCTGACTCTCCTCCGGTACGAACCCCGGCGCCAGGAACCCCTCATCGAGCTGCGCTTCTTCCGCTCGGCACCGTTCAGCGGCGCCACGATGATCGCGATCAGCGCGTTCGCGGCCCTCGGCGGCTTCCTCTTCCTCTCCACCCTGTACCTGCAGAACGTGCGCGGACTCGACGCCCTGCACGCGGGCCTGTGGATGCTGCCGATGGCCGTACCGACGTTCCTGTGCGCCCCGCTCTCGGGCCGCCTGGTCGGCAGCCGCGGCCCGCGCCTGCCCCTCCTGATCGCGGGTACGGCGATGACCGCGAGCAGCGTGCTCTTCGCCGCCTTCGAAGCGGAGACGACGAACTCCACCCTGCTGCTCGGCTACGTCCTCTTCGGCATCGGCTTCGGCTTCGTCAACGCGCCGATCACCAACACGGCGGTCTCCGGCATGCCCCGCGCCCAGGCCGGAGTCGCCGCCGCCGTCGCCTCCACCAGCCGGCAGCTGGGCCAGACCCTCGGCGTCGCGGTGGTCGGCGCCGTCCTGGCCTCCGGCATCGGCTCGTCCCCGTACCGCCACGCCTTCGTCCCGGCAGCCCGCCCCGGCTGGTGGATCCTCACCGCCTGCGGCCTGTCCGTCCTCGTCCTGGGCCTCCTGACCAGCGGCCGCTGGGCCCGCCGCACCGCCGAACGGACGGCGGAGAGCCTGGAGGCGGGCGAGATCCGGGAGGCCGTGGGGGTGGCCGGGGGCGCGGAGCGGGCGTAGGGGCCGCCCGCCAGGGGCCCGGGGCGTGCTGTCCGACGACGGCACGCCTCCGTTCGGAGCCAGGGCCGGCCCGCCCGCCACGCCGGGCGACACTGCCCCCATGGATCTCCTCTCCCTCCGCTACTTCCAGACCGTGGCCCGCCACCAGCACATCAGCCGGGCCGCCGCGGAACTCCGTGTCGCGCAGCCCTCGGTGAGCCGGACGATCATCCGGCTGGAGGCCGAGCTGGGGACGCCGCTGTTCGACCGGCAGGGGCGTCGGATACGGCTCAACGAGCACGGCGCCGCCTTCCTGGCACGGGTCGAGCGGGCGCTGGCGGAACTCGACGACGGACGGCGCGAGCTGGCCGATGCCGCGGGGACGGGGCCGGGGCGGGTCGCCGTGGCCGCCGAGACGCTGCTGCAGTTGTCGGGTGTGCTGTCCGCCTTCCGGGAGCTGCGGCCCGGGGTGAAGGTGCGCCTGTTCCAGGCACCGGTGGAGTCCATGCGGCAGCATCTGCGGGCGGCCGAGGTGGACTTCGCCATCGCGTCGCAGCCGTTGGCCGGGCCCGGGCTGTGTGCGGTGGAGCTGGTGCGGGAGGAGGTGCTGCTGGCCGTGCCGCCGGGACACCGGCTGGCCGGGCGGGAGCGTGTCGCGGTGGCCGAGCTGGCCGGTGAGGACTTCGTCAGCACGCGGACCGGGCACTGGCAACGGGCTCTTCTGGAGCGGCTGTTCGCGCGGGAGGGGCTCACCCCGCGCGTCGTCTGCGAGGGGGACGAGGCCGCCGCCACTCCGGGGCTGATCGGCGCCGGGCTGGGCGTCGGGCTGATGCCGGCCGTCGCCCGGCGGGCCCTCGGCGGGGACGGCCTGGTCGCCTGGGTGCGGCTGGACGCCGACGACTGCCACCGGATCCTGACCCTCGTGTGGCGCGACAACGCCTATCTCTCCCCCGCCGCCCGGGACTTCCGCCGACTGGCCGAGGAACAGTTCATGCCCAAAGCGCCATGAGCATATGGCGGAACCGGTCGTGGAAGGCATGAGCGGCCGGACAGTAGCGTCGGCGGCGTCCAGCGGTTCCGAGTCAGGGTGGAGGAGAGCGGGATGGAGTACGGCGAGGCCGGTTTCCGCAGTTACGTGGAGGTCCTGGTGGACGCTCTGGGCGTGGAGCCGGCCCGGGCGGTCGTCACGACCGCCGAGGGGCGGGTGATCGGCGCGGCGGAGCTACGGGACCAGGTCCTCCGGCTCGCCGGGGAACTGGCGGACCGCGGGGTGGGCCGCGGCACCACCGTCGGCCTGCTCACCGGCAACACCGCCGAGGCCCTGATCGCCCGGTACGCGGCCAACCTGGCCGGTGCCCGCGTGGTCTCCCTCTACGAGGGGATGAGCCCGCCCGTCATGGCCCGCGTGCTGGAGAGCGTGGACTGCGCCCTGCTGCTGGTGGACGACCAGGGGCACGGGACGGCCCGGGAGGTGTCACCCGGCATCCCCGGGACGCTCTCGCTGGGGCCCGGCGGGTTCGCCGAGGACGTACTGGCCCGGGCCGCTCGCCGACCGGCCCGGCCGATGAGCGGACGGGTGCGCCCGGACGACGACTGGTGCATCCGGCACACCGGCGGGACGACCGGGATCCCCAAGGGCATCCGCATGAGCCACGGCTCCTACCGGATCGCCCTGGACCGGCAGACCGCCGACGCCGGTACGCCGCCGCCCCGCTACCTCGCCTGCACCGCCCTCGCCCACCTCGCCGGGATCTTCGCCGACATGGCCCTGCTCCAGGGCGGCTCGGTGGTCCTGCGGCACGGGTTCGATCCCGGGGACGTGCTGGCCACGATCGAGCGCGAGCGCATCACCGACACCTGGCTGCTGCCGCCGCTGCTCTACCGGCTGCTGGACCACCCGGACCTGCCCGGCACCGACCTGTCCTGCCTGCGCCGGATCAGCTACGGCGGCACCGCCGCGTCACCGGCCCGGATGCGGCAGGCGGCCGAGGTCCTGGGTCCCGTGCTGTACGGCCTGTACGGGCAGGCCGAGGCCCAGCACATCACGGCGTCGGGGCCCGGGGACCTGGAGGTGACCGGCGCCGGCGGGCAGCTGACGGTCGGCCGGGCCCTGCCCGGTGTGGAGATCGCCGTCCGGGACACCGCCGGTACGACCCTGCCGCCCGGGCGGTGGGGCGAGGTGCAGGTGCGCTCGCCCTATGTGATGTCCGGCTACTGGAAGCAGCCCGAGCTGACCGCCGAGGTGCTGCGGGACGGCTGGGTGCACACCGGTGACGTCGGTTATCTCGACGAGGACGGCTACCTCTACATCGTGGACCGGATCAAGGACATGATCGTGGTGGTCGGCGGTCACGTGTATCCGGCGGAGCTGGAGGAGCTGCTGCTGGGCCATCCGGACGTGGCCCGCTGCGCGGTGTACGGCGTCCGGGACGAGGAGTCGGTGGAGCACGTCCACGCCGCCGTGGTGCCCGCGCCCGGCCGGCGCCCGTCCCTGGAGGGCATCCGTGACTTCGTCACCACCCGTAAGGGACGCCTCTACGCCCCCGACGCCCTGCACCTGCTCCCCGAGATCCCCCTGACGGCGGCGGGCAAGCCGGACAAGAAGCTGCTGCGGTCCCGGCTGTCCGGCTGAGCCGGGTGAGCTAGCGGGCCCCGCACGCGAGCGCGTACAGCCGTTCCAGCCGCTCCCGGGTCACCTCGTCCCTCGGGGTGTACGTCACCATCCGGGCGCCCGACTCGGGGGACAGCCACAGGTCCGTGTGCTCCAGGGTGAGGAGACCGACGTAGGGGTTGCGGAACTCCTTGTACCGGGAGCGCGTGGCGACCACCTCGTAGCGCTGCCAGTTCTCGCGGAACGCGGCCGACTCCTGCAGTCGCTTCAGGAGCATCTTCCAGGCGGGCTCGCCGAGGTGTCCGGCGAGGGCGGCGCGCAGCCGGGCGGCCATCAGGCGCTGGGTCTCCTCCAGGTGGACGACCGCCTCCTGCCACTCCTCGTGGGTGTGCACGAGGAGCATGCAGTTGCGGTCCTCGGGCGGGACCGCGTCCAGGTCGCCCAGGAGACGGCCGTAGGTGCGGTTGTAGGCGAGGATGTCGTACCGGCTGTTCTGGATGCAGGCCGGTATCGGTTCCAGCCGGGTCAGCATCTCGCGCAGGGCGGGGGTGATGCTCGGGCAGTTCGCGGCCGGGGTCGGGTCGGTCGTGCCGGCCAGCTGGAAGAGGTGGGCGCGTTCGCTGGCGTCCAGGCGCAGGGCGCGCGCGAGGGCGTCCAGGACCTGCACGGAGACCTGGATGTCGCGGGCCTGTTCCAGCCAGGTGTACCAGGTGACGCCGACCGCGGAGAGCTGGGCGACCTCCTCGCGGCGCAGCCCGGGGGTACGGCGGCGGGTGCCGCGCGGCAGGCCCACCTGTTCCGGGGTGATGCGCTCGCGCCTGCTGCGCAGGAACGCGGCCAGCTCGTGCCGGCGGATCGCCGCTCCCCGGGCCCGCTGCGGCGGGGCGGTCTCCTGGACGGTGGTCGTCATAGGGCCAGGGTGCCGCGCCGGGCATCCTGTTTCCAGGTGCTCCTGGTACCAGGATGACGGCGCCTCGCCACCAGGCTGGGCCACAGGGCCGGGGCAGGGGCCGGCCGGCGGCCGGGCGGGGTCAGCCTGTTGCCGGGTAGTTCTTGTACCAGGAGAGGGAGACTCTGGTACCCGTCTGGGCGGTCCCGCAGGCTCGGGGGCATGAGGGAAACCACCGTCACCGTCCCGGCCGTCCGTCCGGCGGCCGCGCCGCCCGCGCTCGGCGGGCCCGGGCTGTTCACCGTCCTGCTGGCCGCGGCGCTCCCGCTGGTCGACTTCTTCATCGTCAACGTGGCCCTGCCGGCCATCGGCGCCGATCTCGCCGCGGGCGAGGCCGTGCTGGAGCTGGTCGTCGCCGGGTACGGGGTCGCGTACGCCGTGCTGCTGGTGCTCGGCGGGCGGCTCGGGGACCTGTTCGGCCGCCGGCGGCTGTTCCTCGGCGGAATGGCCGCCTTCGGACTCACCTCGCTGGCCTGCGGGCTCGCGCCCGGCGCCTGGAGCCTGGTCGCGGCCCGGGTCGCGCAGGGCGCCTCGGCCGCCGCGATGCTGCCGCAGGTGCTCGCCACCATCCAGTCCGCCACGAGCGGCGCGCGCCGGGCGAAGGCCATGAGCCTGTACGGCGCCACGGCCGGGCTGGCCATGGTGGCGGGGCAGATACTCGGCGGGGTGCTGGTCGCCGCCGATGTCGCCGGCACCGGATGGCGGGCGATCTTCCTCGTCAATGTGCCGGTCGTGGTCGTCGGGCTGGCGCTGGCCGCGCGGTACGTGCCGGAGACCCGGTCGCAGCACCCGGAGCCGGTGGACGGGCCGGGCACGGTGCTGCTCGCGGTGTCGCTGCTGACGCTGCTCGTGCCGCTCACCGAGGGCCGGGCCGCGGGCTGGCCGCTGTGGACGTGGCTGTCGCTGGCCGCGTTCCCGTGCGCGGCGGGCGCGTTCTGGGTGGTGGAGCGGCGGGCGGACCGGTCGGGGCGTACGCCGCTGGTGCCGCCGAGCCTGTTCCGGGTGCCGTCGATGCGGCGCGGTCTGGAGCTGCTGCTGCCGTTCTCCATCGGCTTCAGCGGGTTCATGTTCATGATCGCGCTGGCCCTGCAGCAGGGCGCCGGGCTCGGTCCGGTGCCGGCCGGGCTCGCGCTCGCGCCGATGGCGGTGGCGTACCTGCTCGTCTCCCTGGCCGGGCCCCGGCTGATCGCCCGCCACGGCACCCGGGTGGTCACCGCCGGGGCCGTGCTCCAGGGTGTGGGCCTGCTGCTGATCCTGCTGACCGTGTGGCGGGACTGGCCGCGGCTGGACGTCCTCGCGCTGCTGCCGGGGACGGCGGTGGCCGGTGCCGGTCAGGCGCTCCAGCTGCCCAACGTGATGCGGATCGTGCTGTCCGAGGTGCCGCCCGCCCGGGCCGGCGTCGGCAGCGGGGTGATGGTGACCACGCAGCAGTCGGCGCTGGCCCTGGGCGTGGCCACGCTGGGCACGCTGTTCCTGACCCTCGTGCCGCACCTGGGCATGCGGGACGCGCTGCTCGTCACGCTGCTGGTGCAGCTGGGCCTTCCGGTGCTGACGGGACTGCTGAGCCTGCGCTTGCCCCGCGTCCCGGGGTGACGGCCCCGCCGGGCCGGGAGACCCCCTGTCCCCTCAGCCCCTCAGCCCCCGCACCAGCAGGTCCACCACCGCCGTGAACTCCTCGTCGACGCCGGCGGCGGTCCACTCGCGGGCGTAACACGGGTCGTGGAAGCGGCCGGTGGCCTGGAAGACGGCGCGGGCCGCGGCGGCGGGGTCGGTCACCCGGAAGGCGCCCGTCTCCGTGCCGGCGGCGACGATCCGGGTGAGCTGGCCGGTGAGATCGGCTATGTGCTCGCGGACCACACCGCCGAGTTCCTCGACCAGGACGGTGTAGGTGGCGAACAGCTCGGGGTCGTCGCCGGCCTTGTGCCGCTTGGCGGCGAAGAGGGCGGCGAGCCAGTCCCGCAGCCGCTGCTCCGGGTCGCGGTCCTCGGCCGTGACGATCCCGGCGAGCCGCTCCGAGGTGCGGTCCAGCCAGCGCTTGGTGACCGCCTCGCGCAGCGCGGCCTTGGTGCGGAAGTGCCGGTAGACGCTGCCGTGGCTGACGCCGAGCGCGCGGGCGACGTCGACCACGGTGGCCTTGGCCGGGCCGTGGCGGCGCAGCACCTCCTCGGTGGCTTCGAGGATGCGCTCGGCGGTCAGGATCTCGCTGGTCGGTGGCATGCCTAGACGGTACCCGGCGCGGTGTTCACCGTTCGCTGTCGAGCATGGCCATCTGCTCCGCGGCGTAGCGGTCGCCGGCCGCCGCGTCCGCCGGTACGGCGCTCTCGATGGCGGCGAGGTCGGCCGCGTCCAGGGTCACGTCCAGGGCGCCCAGCGCCTCGCCGAGCCGCTCACGGGTGCGGGCGCCGACCAGCGGCACGATGTCCTCGCCACGGGAGAGCACCCAGGCGATGGCGATCTGGGCGACGGTGACGCCCTTCTGTTCCGCGACCTTCCGCAGGGAATCGACGAGCGTGAGGTTGTGCCGGAGGTTCTCGCCCTGGAAGCGGGGCGAGTGGGCGCGGAAGTCGTGCGCGGCCAGCTGCCGGTCGGGGGTGAAGTGGCCGGAGATCAGTCCGCGGGAGAGCACGCCGTATGCGGTGACGGCGATCCCCAGCTCGCGCAGGGTGGGCAGGATCTCCCGCTCGGGGCCGCGGGAGACGAGCGCGTACTCGATCTGGAGGTCGGCGATCGGGGCGGTGGCGGCGGCCCGGCGGATGGTGTCGGCGCCGACCTCGCTCAGTCCGATGTGCCGGACCCAGCCCTTCTCGACCAGTTCGGCGATCGCGCCGACGGTCTCCTCGATGGGGACGTCCGGGTCGAGCCGGGCGGGGCGGTAGATGTCGATGTGGTCGACGCCCAGGCGCTGCAGCGAGTAGGCGGCGAAGTTCTTCACGGCGGCCGGGCGGCCGTCGAAGCCGGACCAGCCGCCGTCCGGGTCGCGCAGGGCACCGAACTTCACGCTCAGCACCGCGTTCTCCCGCGAGGCGGCCGGGGCGGTGCGCAGCGCTTCGGCGATCAGCAGTTCGTTGTGGCCCATGCCGTAGAAGTCGCCGGTGTCGAGCAGGGTCACGCCGGCCTCCAGGGCGGCGTGGAGGGTGGCGATCGACTCGGGGCGGTCCGCGTCGCCGTACATGCCTGACATGCCCATGCAGCCGAGGCCGAGGGCGGAGACCTGGGGGCCGGTGGTTCCGAGGGTGCGGGTTCGCGTCGTCATGGCTCCAGCCTGCCATGACGAATGACAGATTTCAATATCTGTCATTCCATAGCTGTCACCTCGTGGATGTCACCCCCTGGACGCCCCCCCGACTGGCAGGTTGGTCCAGACCTATTGACGAGAGGTCTGGACCAGAGCATTGTCATGCCTACGACACCTCGCCGCACCCCCACCGGGAGGCCTCGCATGATCAGACGTCTGCTCGTCACCGCGCTCACCGCGGTGTTCCTCGTCCCCCTGGGCCTCGCCACCGCACCCGCCGCGTCCGCCGCCGACACCTGCGCGGTGAAACCGAGGCCGGCCGGAAAGGTGCTCCAGGGCTACTGGGAGAACTGGGACGGCGCCACGAGCGGCGTCCACCCGCCCTTCGGCTGGACGCCGATCACCGACTCCCGCATCGCCGCCCACGGGTACAACGTCGTCAACGCGGCCTTCCCGGTGATCCGCTCCGACGGGACGGCGCTGTGGGAGGACGGCATGGACGCCGGCGTGAAGGTGGCCACGCCCGCCGAGATGTGCGCGGCCAAGGCGTCCGGGCAGACGATCCTGCTCTCCATCGGCGGTGCGGCGGCCGGCATCGACCTGTCGTCCTCCGCCGTGGCCGACCGGTTCGTGGCGACGATCGTCCCGATCCTGAAGCAGTACAACTTCGACGGCATCGACATCGACATCGAGACGGGGCTGGTGGGCAGCGGCAGCGTCAACCAGCTCTCCACGTCCCAGGCCAACCTGATCCGGATCATCGACGGGATCCTCGCCCGGATGCCGTCCGGCTTCGGCCTGACGATGGCGCCGGAGACGGCGTACGTCACCGGCGGCAGCGTGACCTACGGCTCGATCTGGGGCGCGTACCTGCCCGTCATCAAGAAGTACGCGGACAACGGCCGGCTGTGGTGGCTGAACATGCAGTACTACAACGGCAGCATGTACGGCTGCTCCGGCGACTCCTACGCGGCCGGCACCGTCCAGGGCTTCACCGCCCAGACCGACTGCCTGGACAAGGGCCTGGTGGTGCAGGGCACGACGATCAGGGTGCCGTACGACAAGCAGGTCCCGGGCCTGCCCGCCCAGTCCGGCGCGGGCGGCGGCTACATGACCCCGTCCCTGGTCTCCCAGTCCTGGAAGCACTACGGCACAGCGCTCAAGGGCCTGATGACGTGGTCGGTCAACTGGGACGGCGCGAGGAACTGGACCTTCGGCGACAACGTCAGGGCGCTCCAGGAGCGCTGACCGGGCGCGGACACACGGATGCCGGACGGGCCGACTCGCTCGGCCCGTCCGGCATCCGGGGCTGTGACTAGGCGCCGACCAGGCGGCTGGCCAGGTAGCCCTCGATCTGGTCGAGGGACACGCGCTCCTGCTTCATGGAGTCGCGCTCACGGACCGTGACGGCGTTGTCCTCGAGGGTGTCGAAGTCGACGGTCACGCAGTACGGCGTACCGATCTCGTCCTGGCGGCGGTAGCGGCGGCCGATGGCGCCCGCGTCGTCGAACTCGATGTTCCAGTTCTGCCGCAGGGCCTGGGCGAGGCCCTTGGCCTTCGGGGACAGCTCCGGGTTGCGGGACAGCGGGAGGACGGCGACCTTCACCGGGGCCAGGCGGTGGTCCAGGCGGAGCACCGTGCGCTTCTCCATCTTGCCCTTGGCGTTGGGCGCCTCGTCCTCGACGTAGGCGTCGAGGAGGAAGGCCAGCATGGTGCGGCCGACACCCGCCGCCGGCTCGATGACGTACGGCGTCCAGCGCTCGCCGGCCTCCTGGTCGAAGTAGGAGAGGTCCTGGCCGGAGGCCTTGGAGTGCGCGGAGAGGTCGTAGTCGGTGCGGTTGGCGACGCCCTCCAGCTCGCCCCACTCCGAGCCGCCGAACTGGAAGCGGTACTCGATGTCGGCGGTGCGCTTGGAGTAGTGGGAGAGCTTCTCCTTCGGGTGCTCGTACCAGCGCATGTTCTCCTCACGGAGACCCAGGCCGGTGTACCAGTTCCAGCGCTGCTCCATCCAGTATTCCTGCCACTGCTCGTCCTCGCCCGGCTTGACGAAGAACTCCATCTCCATCTGCTCGAACTCGCGGGTGCGGAAGATGAAGTTGCCCGGCGTGATCTCGTTGCGGAACGACTTGCCCATCTGGGCGATGCCGAACGGCGGCTTGCGGCGCGAGGTGGTCTGCACCTGGGCGAAGTTGGTGAAGATGCCCTGGGCGGTCTCGGGGCGCAGGTAGGCGACCGAGCCGGAGTCCTGGGTCGGGCCGAGGTGCGTCGACAGCAGGCCGGAGAACTGCTTGGGCTCGGTGAACTGGCCCTTGTTGCCGCAGTTCGGGCAGTTGATGTCCGCGAGGCCGTTCGCCGGGGCGTGGCCCTTCTTCTCCTCGTACGCCTCTTCCAGGTGGTCCGCGCGGAACCGCTTGTGACACGAGGTGCACTCGGTCAGCGGGTCCGTGAAGGTGGCGACGTGACCGGAGGCCACCCAGACCTCGGAAGCCAGGATGACGGACGAGTCGATACCGACGACGTCCTCGCGGGACGTCACCATGTAGCGCCACCACTGGCGCTTGATGTTCTCCTTGAGCTCGACACCCAGCGGTCCGTAGTCCCAGGCGGCACGCTGTCCGCCGTAGATCTCACTGCAAGGGAAAACGAAGCCACGGCGCTTGCTCAGGCTGACGATGGTGTCGATCTTGTCGGCGGCCACGGTGCTCTCTTCATTACGACGACGGGCGTTGAAGCGAGATGCTTCCAGCGAATGATTCAGGTTACCGGCGCAGGCTCCCCCACGACCAAATCGGCCCCTGTCCGGACCGCCTGACGAGCGTTGTTGACAACGGTTTCCATGTTTGTTGAAAATGACTGTCATGAACGTACGACGACGCGCCCGGTCCGGCGCGCACCGCCTCATACCCGCCGCCGCGGTCGCCGTGGCCACCGCCCTCGGCGTCGGCACGCTCTCGGCCTGCTCCGGCGACAAGGCGGTCGCGGCCAACACGAGCAAGTTCGACGTCGTCGCGTCGTTCTACCCCCTGCAGTTCCTCGCCGAGCGGATCGGCGGGGACCACGTCCACGTCACCACCCTCACCTCGCCCGGCCAGGAGCCGCACGACCTGGAGATCAGCCCCCGGCAGATCGCGGCGCTCCAGGAGTCCGACGCGGTCCTGTACCTGAAGAACCTCCAGCCGTCCGTCGACGACGCGGTGGCCCAGTCCCCGGTCGGGACGAAGATCGACGCGGCCTCCCTGACCACGCTGGAGGAGCACGGCACCGAGGTCGGCGGCCACGCGGCCGGGCACGACAGCCACGAGGGCGGGGAAGCCGCCGGCAAGGACCCGCACATCTGGCTCGACCCGGTGCGCTACGCCCAGGTCGCCGAGGGCGTCGGCAAGGCCTTCGAGAAGGCCGACCCCGAGCACGCGGCCGATTACCGGAAGAACACCGCGGCCCTGGTCAAGCAGCTGGACGCGCTGAACACCCGCTTCAAGGACGGCCTCGCGCACACCAGGAGCAAGGTCTTCCTCACCACGCACGCCGCCTTCGGCTACCTCGCCGAGCGCTACGGCCTCACCGAGGAGGCCATCAGCGGCCTCGACCCCGAGTCCGAGCCGAGCGCCGCCCGGATCAGGGACCTGGAGAGGACGGCCGAGGCCGACGGCGTCTCCACCGTCTTCTACGAGACGCTCGTCAGCGACAGGACCGCGAAGACCCTCGCGAAGGACGCGGGCCTGAAGACCGACGTCCTCGACCCGATCGAGGGCATCACCGACGCGTCCCGCGGCAAGGACTACCTCGCCGTCCAGGACGCCAACCTCAAGGCGCTCCAGCAGGCACTGGGCGCCCGGTGAGGGGAGAAGAGATGGCAGCCACCGAGCCCGTCATAGCCCTGCGCGGGGTGACCGCCGAACTCGGCGCGCGTCCCGTACTGCGCGGGATCGACCTCACCGTCGGCCGCGGCGAGGTCGTCGCGCTGCTCGGCGCGAACGGCTCCGGCAAGTCCACGGCGATCCGCACGATCATCGGCCAGGTCCCGGTCAGCGGCGGCACGATCGAGCTGTTCGGCACCCCCCGCCGGTCCTTCAAGGACTGGGCGCGCGTGGGCTACGTACCGCAGCGCACCACGGCCGCGGGCGGGGTCCCGGCGACGGTCACCGAGATCGTCTCCTCCGGGCGCCTGTCCCGCACCCGCTTCGGCGTCTTCCGCAAGGGCGACCGGGAGGCCGTGCGCCGGGCCCTGGAACTGGTCGGCATGGCGGACCGCGCCAAGGACTCCGTGAACGCCCTGTCCGGCGGCCAGCACCAGCGGGTGCTGATCGCCCGCGCGCTGGTCGCCGAACCCGAACTGCTGATCATGGACGAGCCGATGGCGGGCGTCGACCTGGCCAGCCAGGAGATCCTGGCGCGGACGCTGAAGCAGCAGGTCGAGGCCGGTGCGACGGTCCTCCTCGTGCTGCACGAACTGGGCCCGCTGGAGCCCCTGATCGACCGGGCGGTCGTCCTGCGCGACGGCTGCGTGCTGCACGACGGCCCGCCGCCGCGCGCGGTCGGCCAGCACGCGCTGCCCGGCCACGACCACGTACACCCGCACGCACCCGCGGGCGCCGAACCGATCCGCACGGGACTGCTGAGCTGATGGACTTCCTGAACTACGCCTTCATGCAGCGGGCGCTGCTGGCCGCCGTCCTGGTCGGCATCACCGCGCCCGCGGTCGGCATCTACCTGGTCCAGCGCCGCCAGGCCCTCATGGGCGACGGCATCGGACACGTCGCCATGACCGGCGTCGGCCTCGGCTTCCTCCTCTCCACCTCCCCGGTGTGGATGGCGACGGCCGTCTCCGTCCTCGGCGCGGTCCTGATGGAACTGATCCGCTGGTACGGCAGGACGCGCGGTGACATCGCCCTCGCCATGCTGTTCTACGGCGGTATGGCCGGCGGTGTGATGCTGATCAACCTCGCGCCGGGCGGCTCCAACGCCAACCTGATGTCGTACCTGTTCGGCTCCCTGTCGACGGTGTCCGAGTCCGACGTGACCGCGATCTGCGTGCTCGCCGCCTTCGTGCTGCTGGTCACGCTGGGCCTGCGCCGCCAGCTGTTCGCCGTCAGCCAGGACGAGGAGTTCGCGCGGGTCACCGGCCTGCCGGTGCGCGCGCTGAACCTGCTGACGGCCGTCACCGCGGCCGTGACCGTCACGGTCGCCATGCGGGTCGTCGGCCTGCTGCTGGTGTCCGCGCTGATGGTCGTCCCCGTGGCCGCGGCGCAGCAGCTCAGCCGCAGCTTCACCGTCACCTTCGTGATCGCGGTGGCGATCGGGGTGACCGTGGCCGTCGGCGGCACGGTCACGTCGTACTACCAGTACGTTCCGCCCGGCGCCACGATCGTCCTGCTGACCATCGCCGCGTTCATCGTGCTGACCGCGCTGGCCGGCCCGCTGGCCCGGCGACGCGCCCGCGCCGCCGCCGCGGCCCAGCCCGCCGGCGACCCGGCGGAGTGCTCCATTCCGGCCGCGCGGGGAGCCGGCGACGAGGTCGGCGTCTGACCGCTGACAGTCCGGGCTGGCACAATGGCCCGGGCAGACGCGAGACGTTGAGGAGGCAAGGGTGACGACCGCTGGACCGCCCGTGAAGGGCCGCGCGACCCGACAGCGTGCAGCCGTGGCGGCGGCCCTGGACGAGGTCGACGAGTTCCGCAGCGCGCAGGAACTGCACGACATGCTCAAGCACAAGGGCGACTCCGTCGGCCTGACCACGGTCTACCGCACCCTCCAGTCCCTCGCCGAGGCCGGCGAGGTCGACGTCCTGCGCACCTCCGAGGGCGAGTCCGTCTACCGCCGCTGCTCCACCGGCGAGCACCACCACCACCTGGTCTGCCGCGCCTGCGGCAAGGCGGTGGAGGTGGAGGGCCCGGCCGTCGAGAAGTGGGCCGAGGCCATCGCGGCGGAGCACGGCTACGTGAACGTCGCGCACACGGTGGAGATCTTCGGCACGTGCGCCGACTGCGCCGGCTGCGCCCGGGCCTGACCGCCGGGGCGCCCGCTCCGGCTCAGCTCCGCCCGAAGCAGCGCTCCAGCTCGTCCAGGTCGTAGAAGGCGCTGCCCTTCGCGACCGGACGGCACCCCGCCCTGAACGCCGTCTCCTTCTCGTTGTAGAGCATCCGCACCAGCCAGCGGTCGCCCTTGCGGAAGACGTCCCACTGGATGTTGGCGCCCAGCGGGGAGACGGCGGCGCCCCGCCACGGGTTGTCCGCGTAGGTGTACGGCTCCCCCGGCGCCGCCGGCTCCGTGCTGCCCGGCAGGCCCATCAGCGCGGCCAGCGGGATGATCTCCTCGGCGTGGGTGAAGCGCAGCTCGGCGCCGAGACGGCTGGTGCCGGCCCGCTTGGCCTCGACCTGCCGGAACAGGTCGTCCAGCAGGACGCCCGCCATCTGGTAGGTGATGTCGCTGTCGTCGAAGCCGGGACCCTTCTCGTAGAAGTCCTCCGCGTCCCCGAGGTACCCGAACCAGGCCGCGTCCGTACGGGAGACGAACCGCTCCATGCCCCAGCCCGCGCCGCCCGGGCTCTCCTCGCTCATCGCGGGGGCGATGGCGTACAGGTTGTAGACGGCCTCGGCGGCCCCCACCTGGTCGCCGATCCGCTCCACGAAGGCGTCCTTGAAGATCTTCCGCAGTATCCCGCGGGCGGCCTGCCGCGTCCGGGGCTGGCCGGTGATCCGGCTCAGGGTGTCCTTGAGCCGCTGGTCGTGGGCGATGTAGTCCCGGTAGGCGGCACCGCCCGCCGCCTTGTGGAAGTACAGCAGGTCCTTGTCGGTGCGGGCCGGCCCGATGAGCGGCTCCAGCGCCGGGTCGGCCCCGGCGAGGGCGTCCGTGAACGCGGTGCCGCTGTCCACGGCCCGCCCCTGCCCGGAGCTGACGACGTCGATCTTCTCCCCGTCGTCCGCGATCTCCTGGAACAGGGCGGGCAGCCGCCGCTCCATGCGTACGGCCGTGTCCGCCAGTTCCCGCTTGCCGCGCCCGCTGAGGCTGCCGTAGCCGACCTTGGCCATGGCGGCTTCCAGGGCGCGGACCGTCGGCCCGAACTCCTCGCCAGTGTCGGTGAGTTGCCCCTCCGCCTCGGCCTGGTCCCACAGCGCGAGGACCAGATCCCCGTCCTCGCTGTCCGTGGCCGCGCGGGAGCCGTGCCGGGAGACGTTCTCGGTGAAGACCGGCTCGAACCCGGCCGGGGGCCGCTGGTAACCGTGCGGGTTCCGCTGCGGCGCGTAGGGCGCCTTGGTGCCGTAGCTCTCGCGGTGCGCGGGCCCGTCGGCCGCGTGCGCGGGCAGCGCGGTGAGCAGCAGGGCGCCGAGGGCGAGGACAGGAGTGAGACGTCTCATGATCCCGTATGCTCGGCGGCCCGCGTGAACCCCCGGTGGCTACGAGGTGGAATCGCCCTTCATGGCGGCCTCCATGGCGAGCAGTTCCTCGTTCGGCACGGCTCCGCCGAAGCGGCGGTCGCGGGAGGCGAACTCCATGCAGGCCCGCCACAGGTCACGGCGGTCGAAGTCGGGCCACAGCACGTCCTGGAAGACCATCTCGGCGTACGCGCTCTGCCACAGCAGGTAGTTGGAGGTGCGCTGCTCACCGCTCGGCCGCAGGAACAGGTCGACGTCCGGCATGTCCGGGTAGTACAGGTACTTCTGGATCGTCTTCTCGGAGACCTTCGACGGGTCGAGCCGGCCCGCCTTCACGTCCTCCGCGAGCCGCTGCGCCGCGTCGGCGATCTCCGCTCGGCCGCCGTAGTTCATGCAGAAGTACAGCGTGAGCAGGTCGTTGTCCTTGGTCTGCTCCTGGGCGACCTGCAGCTCCTTCGCCACCGACTTCCACAGCCTGGGCATACGGCCCACCCAGCGCACCCGGATCCCGAGGGCGTCGAGCTGGTCCCGGGTCCTGCGGATGAAGTCGCGGTTGAAGTTCATCAGGAAGCGGACCTCGTCGGGCGACCGCTTCCAGTTCTCGGTGGAGAAGGCGTACAGCGAGATGTTGCGCACGCCGACCTCGATGGACCCCTGGAGCACGTCGAGCACCCGCTCGGCGCCGACCTTGTGCCCCTCGGTGCGCGGCAGCCCCCGCTCCTTCGCCCACCTGCCGTTGCCGTCCATGACGATCGCCACATGGTTCGGGACCAGCTCACCCGGGAGCTTGGGCGCACGCGCACCCGACGGATGCGGCTCCGGCGCCCTGTACTCGCGCCGCTGGCGCCCCAGGATCCCGCGTACGACCATGTGCCTCTCGTCTCCCTCTTACTTCTCGACGTACCTGAGCGAACGCAGCCCGCGCTCCAGATGCCAGTGCAGGTAGGCGGACACCAGCCCGCTGCCCTCGCGGACGTACCGCGGCTCGCACGCGTCCGCCGTCTCCCAGTCTCCCGTAAGCAACGCCCCGAGCAGTACCAGGGTCTGCGGCGACGGTACGACACTCCCGGGCACCCGGCAGTCGACGCAGACGGACCCGCCGGAGGCCACGGAGAAGAACCGGTTCGGACCGGGCATCCCGCACTTCGCGCAGTCGCCGAAGCTGGGCGCGTACCCGTTCACGGCGAGGGAGCGCAGCAGGAAGGCGTCGAGGACGAGGTGGGGCGCGTGCTCGCCCCGGGCGAGCGTCCGCAGCCCCCCCACGAGCAGCAGGTACTGCTGCACGGCCGGCTCACCCTCGTGGTCGGTGAACCGCTCGGCCGTCTCCAGCATGGCCGTCCCGGCGGTGTACCGCGCGTAGTCGGTGACGATCCCCCCGCCGTAGGGCGCGATCGTCTCGCTCTGCGTGCACAGCGGCAGGCCGCGCCCGACCAGCTCGCTGCCCCGCGCGAAGAACTGCACGTCCACGTGGGAGAAGGGCTCCAGCCGGGCCCCGAACTTCGACTTGGTGCGCCGCACCCCGCGCGCCACGGCCCGGACGCGTCCGTGACCGCGCGTGAGCAGCGTGATGATCCGGTCCGCCTCACCCAGCTTCTGGGTGCGCAGCACGATGCCGTCGTCGCGGAACAGACTCATGACACCCATTCTCGCCCATGCCCGGGAGCGGCCGGAGCGCGTCCGGCCTCGGGCGGCTACGCCATTCGTGTGTGCCGTCTTGACCGCCCCCACAGCCCCTCCTATGGTCGCGCTACCGACCGGACGTAGGACGTAGGACGTCGTATCTCCCCTCCCTTCCACCCGCTGGAGGACCCGTGCGCGACGACGACGTGACCGCCGACGGAGCCGGGGCGCCGCGGTCGCCCCACGCGGCCGGCCTGCCCGGCACGTCCAGCCCCCACCGCCGCTCCCTCCTGAAAGGCCTCGGCGTGCTCGGTGCGGCCGTCGCCGCTCCCCCCGCGCTGGCCGCCTGTTCCGCCGGTCCCGAGTCCACCAACGAGACCGGGAACGGCGGCACCGGGAAGAACCGGACGCTGACCGCCGTCATCGGCTACGGCAATGACGGCAGCTGGGATCCGACGCAGACGGCGTCGGCGTTCGCGATGGCCGCCAACAACCACATCTACGAGGGGCTGTTGGACACCGATCCGATCACCCGGGCGCCCTATCCCGCGCTCGCCACCACGGTGCCCCGCGACCCCTCCGCCACCACCTGGCGGTTCTCGCTCCGCGCCGGTGCCGCCTTCCACGACGGCAAGCCCGTCACCGCCGATGACGTCGTGTTCGTCTACGACCGGATCCTGGACCCCGGCACCCAGACCCTCGCCAAGGGGTTCTTCGCCTCCTGGCTGGACTCCGTGCGGAAGGTCGACGCCCGGACCGTCGAACTCGTCCTCAAGTTCCCCTTCCCGGACGGGCTCGCCCGGCTCACGCTCGCCAAGATCATGCCGAAGCACGTCTTCTCCCGGCCCGGTGCCTGGGACGACGCGGTCAAGGGGCTGGCCGTGGGCTCGGGGCCGTACCGGCAGACCGCGCACCACCCGAAGTCGAACACCACCTTCGAGGCGTTCGACGGCTACAACGGGCCCCGCAGGCCGGCCTTCCGCAGGATGAACTGGCTCACCATCGTGGACGCGGCTCCCCGTGTCGCGAAGATCTCCGGTACCGGGGCCGGGGCGCAGATCGCCGACAACATCCCGTACGCCAACATCCCCCGGCTGGAACAGGGCGGGCTGAAGGTCGCCGGCGGGGCCGGGATGAACAACCTCTTCCTGATGTTCAACACCCGGCACAAGCCCTTCGACGACGTCCGCGTCCGCCAGGCCCTGCACTACGCCATCGACACCGAGAAGATGGTCCGCGTCGCGCTGAAGGGGCACGGGAAGCCCGCCTCCTCGTTCCTCAACGAGGGCAATCCCAGTTACCGGCGGGCCAGAACCGTCTACGACCACGACCCCGGCAAGGCGAAGGCGCTGCTGAGGGCCGCCGGGGTCAGCGGGCTCAAGGTCGAGCTCCTCGCCGTCAACGTCAGCTGGATCGTGGACTGTCTGCCGACCATCAAGGCCTCCTGGGACGCGATCGGTGTGGAGACCTCCCTCGCGCCGCAGGAGACCACCGCCGTGTTCACGAAGATGGACCAGAAGCGGGACTACCAGGTCGTCGCCGCCGCCTCCAACCCCAACCAGTTCGGGCTCGACGCCGATCTGGTCATGCACTACAACTACGGGCCCGGGAACCTGTGGATGCAGTACACGCGGTGGGCCGGCGACCCCGTCGCCAAGCGGCTCTTCAGGGACATGGACCGGGCGACGCGGGAGCCGGATGCCGCGAGGAAGAAGGCGATGGTCCAGGACTACATCGACGTGGTCGCCGAGCAGGCCGTGCTGTACCCGGTGGTCCACAACGAGCTGATGACCGCCTGGGATCCGCGCAGGCTCACCGGGATAAGGGCACAGCCCTACCCCGGGCTCAACCTCCTCCAGGCCAAGTGGGTCTGACAGCATGACGACCGTCGTACGGATCCTGCTCCGCCGTGTCGCCCTGCTCGTGCCGCTGCTGCTCGGCATCGTGCTGTTCGTGTTCCTGGTGATGCGGTTCTCCGACGTGGACCCCGCGTCCGCGTTCTTCCAGGGTGCCAATCCGACCCCGCGGCAGCTGCACGAGTTCCGGGAGCGCAACGGGCTGCTGGATCCGCTGCCCCTGCGGTACGTCCACTTCGTCGGCGATCTGCTCCACGGCGACCTGGGGACCAGCGTCCTGACCCGGGCGCCGGTGGCCGACCAGGTCACCACCGCGCTGCCGCTCACCCTCCAGCTGACCTTCCTCGGCCTGGCCGTCGCGGTGGTGCTGGCGCTGGCGGGCGGGGTGACGGCCGCCGTGTACCGGGACCGGCTGCCGGACCAGGTCATCCGGGTCGTCTCCCTGGTCGGGGTCGCGGCGCCCGGGTTCTGGCTGGCGCTGCTGATGATCCAGTACCTGGCGGTGGACCGGGGCTGGTTCCCGACCGGCGGGTACGTCAACCCGGCCGACTCGGTCACCGGCTGGCTGCGGACCATGGCGCTGCCGGCCGTCGCCCTGTCCCTGCCGGTCGCCGCCCAGCTGACCAGGATCGTGCGGACCTCCGTGGTGGAGGAACTGGACAAGGACTACGTCCGGACGGCGATCGGGAGCGGCCTGCCGCCGCGCGTGGTCGTCGGGCGGAACGTGCTCCGCAACGCGCTCGTCAATCCCCTCACCGTGCTCGGGCTGCGGGTCGGCTACCTCCTCGGCGGTGCGGTCGTCATCGAGACGATCTTCTCGCTGCCCGGGATGGGCAAGCTGATGATCGACGCCGTGCAGAACGGGGACCCGGCCGTCGTGCAGGGGGTCGTCCTGACCACGGCGACCGGGTTCGTCGTCGTCAACCTCGTCATCGACCTTCTGTATCTGCTGGTCAACCCACGTCTGAGGGCGGGCTGATGGTCACGCGCGCGAGGCTCACCGAGCGGCTCACCCGGCCCGGCGGCATCCGGCTGCGCGGCTGGCGCCGCCTGCCGCCGCTGTCGCGGGTCGCCGTCTGCTTCCTGGCCGTCGTCGTCCTCGTCGCCGTACTCGCCCCCGTCCTCGCCCCGGACGATCCGCTCGACCAGCAGGACCCGGTCGGCGGGTCCGGGCGGCCGTCGGCGGCGCACTGGCTCGGGCAGGACAGCCTGGGCCGGGACATCCTCAGCCGGCTGATGTACGGGGCGCGCTGGTCCCTCGCCATCGGGCTGGGCGCCACCACGCTCGCGCTCGTCGTCGGGGCCGTCGTGGGGGCGGTCGCCGCCACCTCCCGCAAGGCCGTCGACGAGACGCTGATGCGCTGTCTGGACGTGGTGATGGCGTTCCCGGGGATCGCGCTCGCGGCCGTGCTGGTGGCCGTGTTCGGGGGCGGGATCGAGGTGTTGGTCTGCGCCATCGCCTTTCTCTTCACCCCGCCCGTGGCCCGGGTCGTACGGGCCAACGTGCTGGATCAGTACGGCGAGGACTACGTCACCGCCGAGCGGGTCATCGGTGCCCGCACCCCGCACATCGTGCTGCGGCACGTGGCCGTCAACTGTGCCGCCCCGGTGCTGGTGTTCTGCACGGTCCAGGTCGCCGAGGCCATCGTCTTCGAGGCCTCGCTGTCCTTCATCGGCGCGGGCGTACGGCCCCCGGACCCGTCCTGGGGCAGTGTGATCGCCGACGGCAAGAACATGGTGCTGACCGGCGGCTGGTGGGCGACCGTCTTCCCGGGACTGCTGATCCTGTGCACCGTGCTGTCGCTGAACATCCTCTCCGAGGGCGTCTCGGACGCCTGGGCGGCACCCGCGCCCCGCGAGACGCACGCGCCGGAGGACCGGCTGGAGGCCCCTGGGCCCGGTACCGGCGAGGTGCTGCCGCTGCCCCAGCTCACCGAGGCCGCCCGGCGGCTGCGGGCCCGGGCCCGCCCCCGCCCCGCCCCCGGCGGGCAGCCGGTGCTGGCGGTGGAGAACCTCGCCATCGGCTTCCCGGACCGGCACCGGGGTGTGGACATCGTGGCCGGGGTCGGTTTCGAGGTGTTCCCGGGTGAAGTGCTGGGGCTGGTGGGCGAGTCGGGCTGCGGGAAGTCGCTGACCGCGCTCACCGTGATGGGGCTCCAGCCGAAGGGGGCCCGGGTCAGCGGGCAGGTGCGGTTCCGGCAGCGGGACCTGCTGGCCGAGCCGATGCGGGCGCGGCGGCGGCTGCTGGGCCACGAGATGGCCATGGTCTACCAGGACGCCCTGTCCTCCCTGAACCCGGCCATGACCATCCGCGCCCAGCTGAGGCAGCTGGTCCGGCGCGGGGGCAGGCGCGGTCCGCGCGAGCTGATGGAGCTGGTCGGGCTGGATCCGGAGCGCACCCTGCGCAGCTATCCGCACGAGCTGTCCGGCGGGCAGCGGCAGCGGGTGCTGATCGCGATGGCGCTGTCCCGGGATCCGAAGCTGATCGTCGCCGACGAGCCGACGACGGCGCTGGACGTCACCGTGCAGGCGCAGGTGATGGAGCTGCTGCTGCGGCTGCGGGAGGAGCTGGGGTTCGCGCTGATCCTGGTCTCGCACGATCTGGCGCTGGTCGCCGACGTCACCGACCGGGTGGTGGTGATGTACGGCGGGCAGATCGTGGAGACGGGGGTGACCGCCGAGCTGGTGGCGGCGCCGGCCCACCACTACACACGGGGGCTGCTCGGCAGTGTGCTCTCGCTGGAATCGGCGGAGCAGCGGATGACGCAGATCAGAGGGGTCGTACCGGCGCCGGCCGACTTCCCGGCGGGCTGCCGGTTCGCCGGCCGCTGCCCGCTCGCCACCGAGGTGTGCCACGCGACCGCCCCGGTTCTCGCGGGGATCCCGGCGCACTCGGCGGCCTGTCATCACCCGGCGGTCCGGCTGACGTCGGCGGAGAGCGAGGAGGCGGTGCAGTGACCGCTGTGGTGGAGGTGCGGGACGCGCACGTGGTGCACAGGGCCCGCAGCGGCGGCCTGTTCCGGCGCGACCGGGTGTACGCCCTGACCGGCGCCGATCTGTCGGTGGCGGCGGGTGAGACGGTCGGGGTGGTCGGTGAGTCGGGGTGCGGGAAGTCGACGCTGGCGAAGGTGCTGGTGGGCGTCGAGCGGCCGGTGTCCGGGTCGGTGTCGTTCCGGGGGCGGGACCTGTGGGCGATGCCGGCCGCCGAGCGCCGGGCCACGGTCGGCGCGGGCACCGGCATGATCTTCCAGGACCCGTCGACCGCGCTGAACCGCCGGCTGACCGTCCGCCGTATCCTGCGTGATCCGCTGGACGTCCACCGGCGCGGCTCCCGGGCCGAGCGGGAGGAGCGGGTGCGGGAGCTGATGGCACTGGTGGGGCTGGACCGGGCGCTCGCGGACGCGCTGCCGGGGCAGCTGTCCGGCGGTCAGCGGCAGCGGGTCGCCATCGCCCGCGCGCTCGCCCTGGAACCGGCGCTGGTCGTCGCGGACGAGCCGACCAGCGCACTGGACGTCTCGGTGCGCGCGCAGATCCTGAACCTGCTGCTCGATCTGCGGGAGCGGCTCGGGCTGGCCCTGGTGTTCGTCTCGCACGACATCCAGACGGTACGGCGGATGAGCGACCGGGTGATCACCATGTACCTGGGCCGGATCGTGGAGGAGACCCCGGCCGACCGGGTCACCGACGCGGCCCGGCACCCGTACACCCGCGCCCTGTTCTCGGCCACGCCCGGTCTGCTGGACCCGATCGACCCGATCCCGCTGACCGGGCCGGTGCCGTCGGCGACCCGCCCGCCGAGCGGCTGCCCGTTCCGCACCCGCTGCTGGAAGGCGGACGGGGTCTGCGCCGGGTCGATGCCCGACTTCTCGGCCGCGTCACGGCCCGGACACCGCTACCGGTGTCACCATCCTGTGGAGGAGGACCAGCCGACCCGAGACCTAGCCCGCCAGGAGCCGTGATGACGTTCCCCGCCCCGCTGACCGGTGTCGTCCCGCCCGTCTGCACGCCCCTGACACCGGAGCGCGAGGTGGACGTGCCCTCGCTGCTGCGGCTGGTCGACTTCCTGGTGGAGGCCGGGGTGCACGGGCTGTTCCTGCTGGGCTCGACGTCGGAGGCGGCCTTTCTGACGGACGTCCAGCGCCGGCGGGTGGTGGAGGCCGTCACCGGGCACGTGGGCGGTCAGCTGCCCGTGCTCGCCGGTGCCATCGACATGACGACCCCGCGTGTCCTGGACCATGTCCGGGCGGTCACGTCGGCCGGCGCGCAGGCCGTCGTCGTCACCGCCCCCTTCTACGCCCGCACCCATCCCGCCGAGATCGTCCACCACTACCGCCGGGTCGCCGCCGCCAGCCCGGTCCCGGTGATCGCCTACGACATCCCGGTCGCCGTGCACACCAAGCTCCCCGCCGAGCTGGTGCTGGGGCTCGCCGGGGACGGGGTGCTGGCCGGGATCAAGGACTCCAGCGGGGATCTGGCGGCGTTCCGTGAGGTCGTCACGGGGGCCAGGGCCCACGCCGGGTTCAGCGTGCTGACCGGTTCGGAGCTGGTGGCCGACGCGGCGCTGGCGCTGGGCGCGGACGGGGCGGTGCCGGGCCTGGCCAACGTCGACCCGCACGGGTACGTCCGTCTGTACCGCCTGTGCCGGGCGGGCGACCAGGACGGGGCGCGGGCCGAACAGGAGCGGCTGTGCGCCCTGTTCGGGATGGTGGGCGCCGGGGATCCCGCGCGGATGGGCGGCAGCTCGTCGGCGCTGGGCGCGTTCAAGGCGGCGCTGCACCTGCGCGGGATCATCGACTGCCCGGTGACCGCGGAGCCGCAGGTCCCGTTGTCCGGCGCGGAGGTCGAGCAGGTCGGCAAGTTCCTGGCGGCGGCCGGACTGCTGGGGCTCGGGGCGCAGGGGACGCACCGGCACTGAGGGCGGCGGTCACGGTGTGGGCCGGGCGTCCCGGCGCAGCTGCTGCAGCTGACGGTGGATCGCCCAGGCGTCCGCGACCGGGCCCACGTGCCCCAGCTTGTCGGGGTTGCCCACCAGCCGGATCGCGTGGATCCGTCCGTCGAGCACGTCGAGGGCCAGGGTCTGGAGCACCTTGCCGTCCCGGTCGCGGAAGATGGCGCCGGGCTGGCCGTTGATCTCGTGGGTCTGGAAGGTCGCGTCGACCAGGGCCAGCTGGGCGATGACGGAGCCGAGCAGCCGGGCCACCTTGTCGGCGCCGAGGACGGTCCGGGCCAGCTGCGGCGACTTGCCGCCGCCGTCGCCGACCATCGACGCGTCGGCGGCGAGCAGGTCCTGCAGCCCGGTGACGTCGCCTTCGCGGAGGGCGTCGAAGAACCGGGACGCCAGTTCCTCCCGTGCGGTGCGGTCGGCCTCGAAGCGGGGCCGGCCCTCGGTCATGTGGCGGCGGGCCCGCACCGCGAGCTGGCGGCAGGCGGCCTCCGAGCGGCCGACGGCCGAGGCGATCTCGGGGAAGCCGAAGTCGAACACCTCGCGCAGCACGAACACGGCCCGCTCCAGCGGGCTGAGCCGTTCGAGGAGGAGCAGGGCGGCCAGGGACACCGAGTCGGCCAGCTCCGCCGAGCGCGCCGGGTCCTCGTAGGGGTCGGCGAGCAGCGGCTCCGGGAACCACGGTCCCACGTACGCCTCCCGCCGGACGCGGGCCGAGCGCAGCACGTCGATGGAGAGCCGGGTCACCGTGGCCGACAGGAAGGCCCTGACCGACCGGGGTTCGGTCGGGGAGTCGACGTAGCGCAGCCAGGTCTCCTGGACGGCGTCCTCGGCCTCGCTGACGCTGCCGAGGATCCGGTAGGCGATCGAGAACAGCAGGGGCCGCAGCTCCTGGAACTCCTCGGTCCTGGTCCTGGTCGTACTCATGTGAAGCGCCCCCCTGCGACGAATGCGGCCAGTGCGAAATAGACGACGTTCAGCAGCACGAGCGCGAACTCGCCGCGCCGCCCGTGTGTGATCATCGCACCGGCCATCAGGAGCATCCAGCAGATCGCGGTCACCGGCACCAGTACCGGTGCGACACCGAGCGCGGCGGGCAGGACCAGTCCCGCCGCGGCCAGCAGCTCCAGCACCCCGAGTGTCTTCACGAAGCCGGCGCCGACCTCGCCGGTCCACCCCCCGCCGTGCACGGCGGCCAGCCTCTCCCTCGGCACCAACGTCTTGGTGACGCCTCCGAGCAGGGCCACGGCGGCCAGCAGTCCGGCGGCGATCCACAGGACCAGGTTCATCGTCATCCACTCCTCGTACCGGTCGGTGCGTGCACCCCGTACGACGAGACAGCCGGGCGCGGCTGTGACACCCGGGGCCGTCAGGGCAGCTGGATCCTGCGGAACTCCAGCGTCTCGTACGGGCTTTGCCGTCCGGTCTCGTAGAGGACGCCGATGGTGCCGGGGGTGAGCTGGACGAGGTCGGAGTAGGCGGCCGGGCGGTCGGAGAGGGTGCGGAGCCTGGTGAAGGTGCGTCCGGCGTCCGTGCTGGCCCACAGGGCGAGGGCGCGGCGGGCGTCCGGTACGGAGGGCGCGGAGAACAGCAGGGGCGCGCCGGGGCCGCGGGCCTGGAGGACGCTGCCCTGGACCACGGGGACGGCGTTCAGGGCCGGCTGGGCGGTGAAGGGGCGGTCCAGGGTGCGGCCGCCGTCGCCCGAGTAGGTGTCGAGGCGGTTGCCGGGGGCGGTGCCGTTCTGGTCGCGGGCGGCGAGGTAGACGCGGCCGTCGGGGAGCTGGGCGGCGCTGGTCTCGTTGGTGTTGGTGCGGCCGTCGTGGGTGTCGTCGGTGAAGCCGAGGTGCCAGGTGAGGCCGAGGTCGTCGCTGTAGAGGGCGTGGCCGCCGTAGTACCTGGGTTCCTGGCCGGTGTCGGGGGAGCCGGGCGGCGGGGCCGCGGAGTGGTCGGCGGGGATCAGGAGGCGGCCGGTGCGGGGGCCGTGGGTGAAGGCGAGGGCGTGGCCGGGGCCGGTGGCGTACCAGCGCCAGCCCGGCCGGGTCACCTGGGCGGTGATGTCGCGGGGGGCGGTGAAGTGGCGGCCGTCGTCCCGGCTGTGCTGCACGTAGACCCGGCGGCCCTGCCGCGGGGTGACCTGGCCGCGCATGATCTGCGCCTCCGTCACCGTCCCGCTGTTGGCGCAGGTCACCAGGACGATCGCGCCGGTGTGCGGGTCGGTCACGGGTGCCGGGTTGCCCCGGGTGTGCCCGTGTCCGGCGGCCACGACGGTCAGCGGGCCCCAGGTGCAGCCGCCGTCGGTGGAGCGGCGCAGGACGACGTCGATGTCCCCGGTGTCCGCGGGACCGGAGCGGCGGCCCTCGGCGAAGGCGAGGACCGTGCCCTGCCGGGTCGTCACCACGGCCGGGATGCGGTAGACGGCGTAGCCGCCCTGCCCGGAGACGTAGGGCACGGAGGAGTCGCAGCCGCCGGTCGCGGGCGCGGCGTGCGCGGGCGGCCGGGCGGCGAGCGAGGCGAGGAGCACCAGGCCGGTGAGGAGCGAGCGGCTGCGCGGGGTCACTCCCTGAGGCTGCCCGCGCTCGCCGGGGCGGTCTTACTCCGTACGGGTGGTCAGGACGGGGTGCGGGCCGCGGCCAGCAGGCGGGTGACGTCGTCGGAGCAGATGGTGAGGGCCGCGCCGACGGTGGCGAGGGCGTCGCGTTCGGCGGGGGTGTAGGGGCCGTCGGCGAGGGCGATGCGGGCGCCCTGGAGGAGCAGGGACTCGCGGCCGGCCGGGGCGAGGTGCGGGGCCAGCGGGTCCAGGGCCTCGTGCAGCTCTATGGTCAGCCCGGCCCCGCACGGCTGCTCGAAGTAGCGGCCGGTGTCGGCGGCGAGGGCCTCGACCAGGGCGGCCAGCTGGTCCTCGGTGCAGTCGGCGAAGCCGGCCGCGCGGACCGCGGTGGCGGCCGTCTCCAGGGCCGTGCGGGAGCCGGTGCCGCCCGCGGCGAGCACGGCGAGGGCGACGGTGTGCACGGCGTCGCGGAGCATCGCGGAGAAGCGGCGGGTGGTGGGGTGGTCCAGCACCTCGGTGCCGAAGTGGTGTCCGCAGGCCGCGCACTCCACCACCGGTCCGGTGGTCCCGCGCGGCAGCACCGGCACGCCGAGCAGGGTGAGCCGGCGGCGGCCGGTGAGGCGCTGGTAGTTGCGGTCGCCGCCGCAGCCGGGGCAGTAGAACTCGCCGTCCGAGACGGGTGTCCACACGGTGCGGGTGCCCAGGATGCGCACAGCCCTGGTGGCACGGCCGTCTCGTCCCCGTACTGGCAGCACGTCGCACCTCCGTAACGGCGCGGCAACATCGCCGCGCTGGCGTGATGTTAGCCACATCGGCGAGGCGGAGTCAGTACCCCGTGAGAGACCTTTCCGTGACCTGAGGGGCACGATGGCCGATACATGACGGCGCCCCGACCGCTGTGTTCCGCGGTCGGGGCGCCGAAAGTGCCGGTCGGACGGGGTCTAGCGGGCCGCGCGGTTCACCGCGGAGACGACCGCCTTCAGCGACGCACGCGTCGTGTTCGCGTCGATACCGATGCCCCACAGGACCTTGCCGTCGATCGCGCATTCGATGTAGGAGGCGGCCTGCGCGGAGGCGCCCTCGCTCATCGTGTGCTCCTGGTAGTCCAGCAGGCGTACGTCGATGCCGATGGACTGCAGGGCGTCGAAGAAGGCCGAGATCGGACCGTTGCCGGAGCCGGACAGGATCCGGTCCTCGCCGTCGACCGTGGCCTCGACGGTGAGGGTGTCCACGCCGTCGGTGTCGGTGGTCGACTGGCCGGTCCGCACCTGGATGCGGCCCCAGGGGTTCTCGGGGTTCGGCAGGTACTCGTCCTGGAAGACCGCCCAGATCTCCTTCGGCGTGATCTCGCCGCCCTCGGCGTCGGTCTTCGCCTGGATGATCCTGGAGAACTCGATCTGCATCCGGCGCGGCAGGTCCAGCTTGTGGTCGTTCTTCAGGACGTAGGAGATACCGCCCTTGCCGGACTGCGAGTTGACGCGGATGACGGCCTCGTAGGAACGGCCGACGTCCTTCGGGTCGATCGGCAGGTACGGCACCGCCCACTCGATGTCGTCGACGGTGACGCCCTTGGCCCTGGCGTCGGCCTCCATGGCGTCGAAGCCCTTCTTGATGGCGTCCTGGTGGGAGCCGGAGAAGGACGTGTAGACCAGGTCGCCCACGTACGGGTGGCGCGGGTGGACCTCCATCTGGTTGCAGTACTCCCACGTGCGACGGATCTCGTCGATGTCGGAGAAGTCGATCTGCGGGTCGACGCCCTGCGAGAACAGGTTCATGCCCAGGGTGACCAGGTCGACGTTGCCGGTGCGCTCGCCCTGACCGAACAGGCAGCCCTCGACGCGGTCGGCGCCGGCCATCAGGGCCAGCTCGGCGGCGGCGACGGCCGTGCCGCGGTCGTTGTGCGGGTGGACGGACAGGCAGACGTACTCGCGGCGGGAGAGGTTGCGGTGCATCCACTCGAAGCGGTCCGCGTGCGTGGAGGGGGTCGAACGCTCCACGGTGGCGGGCAGGTTGAGGATGATCTCGCGGCCCGGGCCGGGCTGCCAGACGTCCATGACCGCCTCGCAGACCTCCAGCGCGAAGTCCAGCTCGGTGTCGGTGAAGATCTCCGGGGAGTACTGGTAGCCGAACTCGGTCTCCGGGCCCAGCAGCTTCTCGGCGTACTCCATCACCAGGCGGGTGCCGTCGACGGCGATCTGCTTGATGTCGTCCTTGGAGCCGCGGAAGACGACCCGTCGGAAGACCGGCGCGGTGGCGTTGTACAGGTGGACGGTGGCCCGGCGGGCGCCCTTGAGGGACTCCACGGTCCGCTCGATCAGGTCCTCGCGGGCCTGGGTCAGGACGGAGATCGTCACGTCCTCGGGGATCGCGCCCTCTTCCTCGATGATCGAGCGCACGAAGTCGAAGTCGGTCTGGCCGGAGGCGGGGAAGCCGACCTCGATCTCCTTGTAGCCCATCTTGACCAGCTGGTCGAACATGCGCCGCTTGCGCTCGGGAGACATGGGGTCGATCAGGGCCTGGTTGCCGTCGCGCAGGTCGGTGGAGAGCCAGCGGGGGGCGGTGGTGATCCGCTGGTTCGGCCAGGTGCGGTCCGGGATGTCGACCTGCTCGTAGCGACCGTACTTGCGGATCGGCATGGGGCTGGGCTGCTGGCGGTTGGCCATGGTGGCGTGGGCTCCTCAGGATGTCCGGTATCCGAGTGGACGGCCGACGACGCAACGCCGAGCTCCGCGGGGAGGGAGTCGGCCTCGACTACAGGCCCTCGCCGCGGCAGCTAAGAAGAAGCAGCCAGAAACGCATGATGCTCCGCAGCCTAGCCGAGCCGTTCCGGGTGCGCGGGCCTGTCCCAGTATGCGGGACCGCACGGCGAAAAGGGACAAAAAGTGCGCCGCACCACATCGCCGTACCACAGCGTCACGGACCGTGGCGCTCCCTGTCCCGGTATTTCACCAATCATGGTGGCACCTAGTGACATCGGCGTTACGCAGTGCGATGGTGCGGACATGACGACCAACGGGGGCTTCCAGCCCGTCTTCTGCACGATCGTCCCGCCGCACGTCCTCGACAGGCTCGCCCGTCACGAGGACCCCGCGCTCTCCGGCCCGGCCCGCCGGTCCCTGGAGCACGACGCCTACCAGCGCACCAAGCGCCGCCTGACCACGGTGCTCGGCGCGCCCGCCGTCGCCCCGCCCGCCGGTGCCGCCGCCGACCAGCCGCACCGCACCGTCTACGACGCCGAGCACACCCAGGACCTGCCCGGCACCAAGGTCCGCGAGGAGGGCTCCGACCCCGGCTCCGACGCCACCGTCAACCGCGCCTACGCGGGCCTCGGCGCCACCTTCGAGCTGTACCTGAAGGCCTACGGCCGGCACTCCATCGACGACAACGGGATGCCGCTGGACGCCACCGTGCACTTCGGCGAGAACTACGACAACGCCTTCTGGAACGGCGAGCAGATGGTGTTCGGCGACGGCGACAACGAGATCTTCCTCGACTTCACCATCCCGGTCGACGTCATCGGGCACGAGCTGACCCACGGCGTCACCCAGCATACCGCCAACCTGACCTACTTCGGCCAGCCCGGCGCGCTCAACGAGTCGCTCTCCGATGTCTTCGGCTCGCTGATCAAGCAGTACACGCTGGGCCAGACCGCGGCCGAGGCCGACTGGCTGATCGGCGCGGGCCTGCTCGCCCCGCGCGTCACCGGGGTGGCCCTGCGCTCGATGAAGGCCCCGGGCACGGCGTACGACGACGACGTCCTCGGCAAGGACCCGCAGCCGGCCAAGATGGAGGACTACGTCCGCACCGGCCGCGACAACGGCGGCGTGCACATCAACTCCGGCATCCCCAACCACGCCTTCTACCTGGCCGCCACCGCCCTCGGCGGCTACGCCTGGGAGAAGGCGGGGCAGGTCTGGTACGACGTGCTGACCGGCGGCGAGCTGAAGGAGGACGCCCTCTTCGCCGACTTCGCCACACTGACGGTGAAGGCGGCCCGGGAGCGGTACGGCGCCGGGGGCGAACTCCAGGCCGTGCAGAAGGCGTGGGAACAGGTAGGGGTGCGGACGCTGTAGTTCCGTACTAGACACGGACCCATGCGGATTCGAGTGCGACGCACGGGTGGTTTCGCGGGCATCGAGCGCCGGGCCGAGGTGGACACCTCGGCCCGGCCCGACGCCCCCGACTGGCAGGCCCTGGCCGGACGCGTCCTCGCGTCCGGCCGGGGCACCCCTCCGGCCGGGGTCCCGGACGGCTTCGCCTACGAGATCTCGGTGGACGGCCGCACGGTGTACGCGGCGGACCCCCGACTCAGCGAGGACGAACGGGAGTTGGTGTCCAGGGTGCTGAAGGAGGGTGCCTGACGGCCGCTTCGCGCAGGGGCGTTGACTTCCGTTACCGCCGGTACGGATGATCCGCCCATGGCGACTGACGCAGGCACCCCGGTCCCCCGGTTCCCGCCCGGCTTCCTGTGGGGCGTGTCGACCTCGGCCCACCAGATCGAAGGCGCGGCCGAGGAGCGGGAGCCGTCCGTGTGGGACGTGTTCACGGCCGCGCCCGGCCGGGTGAAGGACGGCTCGACGGCGGCGGTGGCCTGCGACCACTACCACCGCTACCGGGAGGACGTGGCCCTCCTCGCCGGCCTCGGCGTGGACGCGTACCGCTTCTCGGTCTCCTGGCCGAGGGTGAACTCCCCCGGCGGCCTGGACTTCTACGACCGGCTGGTGGACGAGCTGTGCGCGGCGGGCGTCCGCCCGGTCCCGACCCTCTTCCACTGGGACCTGCCGGCGGACCTGGACTGGCTGGACCGGGACACGGCGGCCCGGTTCGCCGACCACGTGACGGTGGTCGCGGACCGGCTCGGCGACCGGGTACGGAAGTGGATCACCCTCAACGAGCCCGCCGAGCACACGCTGCTCGGGCACGCCCTGGGGGCCCACGCCCCCGGCCGGCAGCTGCTCTTCGACGCCCTCCCGGTCGCCCACCACCAGCTCCTCGCGCACGGCCTCGCGGTACGGGCGCTGCGCGCGGCCGGCGCGGGAGACATCGGCATCGCCAACTCCCACGGCCCCACCTGGCCCGCCTCACGGGAGCAGGCGGACCTGGAGGCGGCCGGCTTCTACGACGTCCTCCTCAACCGCCTCTTCGCCGAGCCGGTCATCCTGGGCGAGTACCCCGAGGGCATGGGCGCCCTGATGCCGGGGGACGTGGAGGCCGACCTGAAGGTGATCGCCGAACCGGTCGACTGGTACGGGATCAACTACTACGCCCCGACGCAGGTCGGCGCCCCGCAGGGCGGCGACACCGAGTACGGCGGCCTGACGATGCCGGCCGGGCTCCCCTTCTCGGTCCGCCGGATCGAGGGCCGCCCGGTGACGGACTTCGGCTGGCCGGTCGTGCCGGAGGGCCTGACGGAACTGCTCACCGGCTTCCGCGAGCGCTACGGCGACCGGCTCCCGCCCGTCGTCATCACCGAGAACGGCTGCTCCTACGAGGGCGTGGACGACCAGGACCGGATCGCCTACCTGGACGCCCACATCCGGGCCCTGCACCGGGCGGTCGAGGCCGGCGTCGACGTGCGCGGCTACTTCGTGTGGTCGCTGATGGACAACTTCGAGTGGGCCGAGGGCTACGCCCGCAGGTTCGGCCTGGTGCACGTGGACTTCGAGACGCTGCGGCGGACACCGAAGGCGTCGTACCGCTGGTTCCGGGACGTGCTGCGGGAGCAGGGCTCCTAGAGGGCGCCGGCGTCCCGGGCGGACCACAGGGTCGGGAAGTGGGGCCGGTAGCCCAGTTCGCGGCGGATGCGGTCGGTGGAGGCGATGGCGTACCAGGGGTCGGGGTCGGGGCCGTCCGCGGGCGGCTCCACGCCGAGGATCCGGTGGATGTCCAGGACGGTGACCGGGGCGTCGTCGGCGATGTTGTAGGTGCGGCCGTCGGCGCCGGGGGCGTACAGCAGGCGCAGCAGGCCCTGGGCGACGTCGGCGACGTGCACCAGGTGGTGCCGCTTGGTGGCGGGCTGGGCGGCGGTCCAGCGGGTGATACCCGGCAGGTGCGGGTCGCCCTCGCCGTAGACGAAGCCGAGGCGGCCGACGCGGACGTCCAGCCCGTCCAGCGCCAGCAGTCCGCGCTCGGCCTCCGCCTTGGCCTCCGGGTACGCCATCCACAGCGGGCCGCCCGGCACGGTGGGGTCGTCCTCGACGAGCGGCCGGCCGCGGCCGGTGCCGTACGCCAGGATGGTGCCGGCCTGCACGAACCGCCGTACCCCTGAGGCGAGGGCCGCCCGGCCCAGCTCCAGCGCGGCGTCGCGGTTGACGGCCCGCATCTCCTCGTCCGTCACGCCCCGGAAGGAGGCGGCGATGTTGACGACCGCGTCGGCTCCGGTGAGGGCCTTGCCGAGGACGTCGGTGTCGCGCAGGTCGCCGAGGACGGGTTCGGCGCCGAGGTCGGAGAGCCGGTCGGCGCGGGCGGGGTCCCGCACCAGGACCCGGACCTGCTCCCCCGGCCGCCGCTGGGCCAGCAGCCTCGGCAGGAACCCGGTGCCGACCTGGCCGGTGGCGCCGGTGACGAGTGTGGTGGACATGGTGGTGCTCCTCTCGGTGGACGGCTTCCACCCTCGGCGGCCGGAGCGCGGACCGGGAGAGACCTCCTGATCGTGGGATCGGCAGTCCCTGGATAACCCGGGCGGGCTGCCCCACGCTGGAGGGGTGAACCGAGCAGAACTCGCCGACTTCCTGCGCCGCGGCCGTGCCCGGCTGGAACCGTCCGACGTGGGCCTCGCGGCGGGCGCCCGCCGTCGTACGCCCGGACTGCGCCGGGAGGAGGTGGCGTCGCTGGCCGGGATGTCGGTCGACTACTACACGCGCCTGGAGCAGGCGCGGGGCCCGCGTCCGTCCCGCCAGATGCTGACGGCGCTGGCGCGGGCGCTGCGGCTGACCGAGGACGAACGGGACCACCTCTTCCACCTGGTGGGCGAGGAGCCGCCACGCCGGGAGGGGGCTTCGCCCCATGTCCGGCCCGGCCTGCTGCTGGTCCTGGACCGGCTGTACGACTCACCGGCGCAGGTGGTCACGGACTGGGGGACGGTGCTGGCGCAGAACGCGCTGGCCAAAGCCCTGGTGGGCGACGTGTCCTCCCGGCCGGCGCGGGAGCGGAACCTGACCCGCCGCTTCTTCCTGGATCCGACGGCCCGCGCCCTGTTCCCGCCCGAGGACCTCCCGGCGCACGCCCGCGACCACGTCGCCAACCTCCGCGCGGTGACCGCGGCCCGCCCCGACGACCCGGACCCGGCGGCCCTGGTGACCGAACTCCGCGCGCACAGCGAGGAGTTCGCCCGGCTCTGGGAGAACCACGAGGTGTCCCTGCGCCGCCCCGCCACCAAACGCTTCCTGCACCCGGTGGTGGGCCTCCTGGAACTCGACTGCGAGGTCCTCCTGAGCCACGAGGCGCACCACCACCTCATCATCCACACAGCCCGCCCCGGCACGGACTCCCACGACAGACTCCGGCTGCTGAGGGTGGTGGGCCTGCAGGACATGACCCCCCAGGGAGCCGTCGGCTAGAAGCCCAGCTTGCGCAGCTGCTTCGGGTCGCGCTGCCAGTCCTTGGCCACCTTCACGTGGAGGTCCAGGAAGACGGGCGTGCCCAGCAGCGCCTCGATCTGCTTGCGGGACTTGATGCCGACCTCCTTCAGGCGCTTGCCCTTGGGGCCGATGATGATGCCCTTCTGGCTGGGGCGCTCGATGTAGACGTTGGCGTGGATGTCCAGCAGCGGCCGGTCGGCGGGGCGGTCCTCGCGCGGGAGCATCTCCTCCACGACCACGGCGATGGAGTGCGGCAGCTCGTCGCGGACGCCCTCCAGCGCGGCCTCACGGATCAGCTCCGCGATCATGACCTGCTCGGGCTCGTCCGTCAGGTCGCCCTCGGGGTAGAGGGGCGGGCCCTCGGGGAGGAGCGGGATCAGCAGGTCGGCCAGGAGATCCACCTGCTTGGCGCCCACCGCCGACACCGGGACGATCTCGGCCCACTCGATGCCCAGGTCCTTGCCCAGCTGGTCGATCGCGATCAGCTGTTCGGCCAGGGTCTTGGAGTCGACCAGGTCGGTCTTGGTGACGATGGCGACCTTGGGGGTCTTCCGGATCCCGGCCAGTTCCTTGGCGATGAAGCGGTCACCGGGACCGATCTTCTCGTTCGCCGGGAGGCAGAAGCCGATCACGTCGACCTCGGCCCACGTCGTCCGCACGACGTCGTTGAGCCGCTCGCCGAGCAGCGTGCGCGGTTTGTGCAGACCGGGCGTGTCCACCAGGATCAGCTGGGAGTCCGGCCGGTGCACGATGCCGCGCACCGTGTGCCGCGTGGTCTGCGGCTGGTTCGCGGTGATCGCCACCTTCTGCCCGACCAGAGCGTTCGTGAGGGTGGACTTGCCCGCGTTGGGGCGGCCCACGAAGCAGGCGAAGCCGGCGCGGTGGACGGTCTCGGCCGGCTGGTCGGATGACTGGGTGCGAACGCTCATGCCGTTCATTGTCCCTGATCCACGAGGCACCGCCGTACCGTGAGGTTTCGGTAACCCTCACGCAACGAAACGTCACGGAAACACGGCCGTACGCGTCCGGAAACCGGCACCGGTGACCCTCTGACGCAGTCCGCACACCGTTGGAGAAGCCCGTGACCCTCGCTGCCGCCGCCGTGAACACCGGCGACACCGCCTGGCTGCTCGCCGCGACCGCCCTCGTCCTGCTGATGACCCCGGGTCTCGCCCTGTTCTACGGCGGCATGGTCCGCACGAAGAGCGTCCTCAACATGCTGATGATGAGCTTCGTGTCGATCGCCCTGGTCACGGTGGTGTGGCTGGCGGCCGGCTACTCGCTGGCGTTCGGCGACGACCTCGGCGGAGGGCTGATCGGCGGCCTCCACCACGCCGGCATGGCGCACATCACCCCGGACAGCGTGCACGGCACCGTCCCCACCGCCCTCTTCGCCACCTTCCAGCTGACCTTCGCGATCATCACGGCCGCGCTGATCAGCGGTGCGGTCGCCGACCGGACGAAGTTCTCGGCGTGGCTGGTCTTCGTACCGCTGTGGACGCTCCTCGTGTACGTCCCGGTGGCGCACTGGGTGTGGGGTCCCGGTGGCTGGATCCTCGACGGGCTGGGCGCGCTGGACTTCGCCGGCGGTCTGCCCGTGGAGATCACCTCCGGTGCCTCCGGGCTCGCCCTGTGCCTGATCCTCGGGCCGCGTCTGGGTTTCAAGAAGGACGCGATGCGCCCGCACAACCTGCCGATGGTGATCCTCGGCGCCGGTCTGCTCTGGTTCGGCTGGTTCGGTTTCAACGCGGGCTCCGCGCTCGGCGCGAACGGCCTCGCCGCCGCCGCGTTCCTCAACACGCTCGCCGCCGGCTGCACCGGTCTGCTCGGCTGGCTCTTCGTGGAGCAGCGGCGCGACGGCCACCCGACCACCCTGGGCGCGGCCTCCGGCGCGGTGGCCGGCCTGGTCGCGATCACCCCGTCGTGCGGCACGGTGTCCCTGCTCGGCGCCCTGGTCGTGGGCCTCGCCGCCGGTGTCGTCTGCAGTTACGCCGTGAGCTGGAAGTTCAAGCTGAACTACGACGACTCCCTGGACGTCGTCGGTGTCCATCTGGTCGGCGGGATCATCGGCACCCTGCTGATCGGCCTGTTCGCCGAGAAGGCGATGACCGGCGGGGTGGAGGGCCTGTTCTACGGCGGCGGGCTCGCTCCGCTCGGCAAGCAGCTGCTGGCCGTGGCGGCCGTGGCGGTGTACGCCTTCGCGGTGACGTACGGCCTGGGCAGGCTGCTCGACAAGGCGATGGGCTTCCGGGCGAGCGAGGAGCAGGAGCACACCGGCCTGGACCTTACGGTGCACGCCGAGACCGCATACGATCACGGCGTCCTGGGCCACGGCGCCCCGGTCTCCCACTCCGTTCTCCCCTCCGCCCAGAAGGTCAAGACCCAGGCATGAAGCTCATCACCGCCATCGTCAAGCCGTACCGCCTCGACGAGGTCAAGACCGCCCTGCAGGAGCTGGGGGTGCACGGTCTGACCGTCACCGAGGCGAGCGGCTACGGCCGGCAGCGCGGCCACACCGAGGTGTACCGGGGGGCCGAGTACCGGGTCGACCTGGTGCCGAAGGTGCGGATCGAGGTCGTGGTGGAGGACGCCGTCGCCGACGACGTGATCGACGCGGTCGTCAGGGCCGCGCAGACGGGGAAGATCGGGGACGGGAAGGTGTGGGCCGTTCCGGTGGAGACGGTCGTCCGGGTGCGGACCGGCGAGCGCGGGCCCGACGCGCTCTGACCAGCAGTACCCCGGTGAGCGCTCCGGCTGCGGACACCAGCGCGACCGGCAGCCAGGGCAGCGCGAGGAAGCCGGCGCTCGCCGACTCGCGGCTGTCCTGGGCGCTGGCGGTGAGCGTCACGTCGGCCCGGTCGAACTGGGGTGCCCCGCGCCAGCTCTCGGTGAGCCGTACCCGCTGCCCCGGCAGCAGTTCGGCGGGCACCCGGGTCAGCTCCCGGTCGAGCAGCGTACGGCCGAACAGTCCGCGCGCCGTCAGCTCCGCCTTGGGGTGGAGGGTGACGTTGCCGGTGTTGCGCAGGGTGTAGGAGACGGTGGCGGTGCTGTCGCCGAGGCCGGGGACGAGCGGCTGGTGGTGGCTGACGCGCAGGTCGCCGACGGAGAGCGCGGGCAGCGTGGGACCGCCGACCCGCAGGTAGACCCGGGCGCCGACGGCCCGCTGCACGCCGAGCGCGAGGCTGCCGCTGCCGTGGTCGACCCGTTCGTCCAGGGCGACGATCGCGCCGGGGTGGTCGCCGGGTCCGGCCCCGTCGGGGACGCGCAGGGTGAAGGGCACGGTGAGCGTCCGGTGCCCGGGTACGGTGATCCGGGACTTCGCGGGCCTGGCCCAGGCGCCTACCCCGCGCATCGGCTCGTTCCGGGTGCGTACGGCGAACCCGCCGTCGCGGGCGGTGTTGTAGGCGTCGGCGGCGTAGAGCCGGAAGGTGAGCGGCCGGGCGGTCCTGTTCCGGACGGCGACCTTGTCGGTGAGGGTCTGGCCGGGCTCGGCGGAGAAGGTGAAGTAGGGCCGCGCGGCGATCTTCGAGGCGACCGGGTAGACGGACCAGCTGCCGTTGTCGGCGGCGCGGGCCGCTGCCGTGGGCAGGCCGAGGAGCAGGACGGTCAGGCTCAGGAGGACGTGCAGCTTGCGCATGGGTGCGGACCCCCATGGACGGAAGACACGGAAGGCGCCGAAGGCACGGGAGACGGCGCGGGCAGGGGGACGGGCGGGTGCGGACGCCCGTGCGGTCAGGTGAGCGTCAGCGTGAGCACCCCGGAGTACGCGCCGGGCGGCGTGAACGCCGGTACGTCCAGGGAGAGCCCGGCGTCGACGGTGAACTCACCGCCGGTCAGCGTGCCGTCGGAGGTGGACGCGAGGGTCGCGCCCGCGCTGCCCACGGTGCCCGCCGAGCCGGCCTTGCAGGTGCTGGGGCTGCCCGGCCTGGTCGCGCAGGCGGGGGTCCAGCTCAGCCGGCCGGCGTCGATCCTGCCGCCGGGGCCGGTGAAGTCGGTGACCTTGCCGGTCAGGGACCAGCCCGCGGGTCCGCCGCGGAAGTCCTTGACGGTCACCGTGTTCAGGCTGCCGGTGGAGGCTCCGCCCTGGCCGAAGTCGACCCCGGACAGGGCGACGGAGTCACCGGCCTGGGACATGGAGAGGGTGCCCGCCTTGACGGTGGTGGTCAGCTTCTGGCCGCCGGCCGGGACGGGTGTGTTGTCGTTGACGACGTAGGCCGCGGGGCCGGCGCCCTTGTCCGGGTTCCAGGAGCCACCCTCGTAGGCCACGATCCCGGTCGTCGCCTTGTCGTGGACGACGAGGGTGCCGCTGAAGGAGCCCTGGGCGTTCGCGGTCACGGTCGCGGTGTCCGCGGTCTGGGTGCCGCCGGCCCGCCCGGCCAGGGTGACGGTGGCGCCCGGTGTGAAGTTGCTGCCGCTGACGGTGACGCCGGCCCCGGGGTCACCGGAGGCCGAACCGAGCGAGATGGCGCGGGTGTTGGCGGGCGTGCCGTCGGTCGCGGTGATGGTCTGGGAGACCGGGGCGGGCGGGGTGATGACGGTGCAGGGGGTGTCCAGCTCCAGGATGTAGCTGGTGTGGATGTTGTAGTCGCCGGGCGAGAGGGTGATCTGCCCGGCCTTGGTGACGGTGAACGTGCCGGTCATGGAGAAGGACGGGAAGGCGGCCTTCCCCGGCACCGGCGGGTTCTTCTTCGGTCCGGCGACGGTGACGGCGCCGCTCTGGGCGCCGCCGAGCGTGACCTTCCCGGTCGGGGTCATGATGTCGGCCGGCAGGGCCAGGTCGGTGGGGTTGCTGGCGGCGGCCTTGACCACGGTGTAGGTCACGGTGACGGTGTCGCCGACCTTGGGACTGGTGTTGTCCACCGTGACGTTCCCGGTGGTGGTGCCGTCGATGGGCGGGATGCCCGCGACGGCCGGCGGAATGCAGTGCGTGGCGAAGTCCACGTCGGTGCCGGCGGCGCCGGCCGGGCAGGCCAGCGCGCCGCCCGCGGTGACCGCGAGGGCGGTCGCCCCGAGCAGTGACGCCCAGCGCCACCGTCGGGCTCTTCGGGGTGTCGGACCCATGGGCCCCCTCCTGAGGGTTGCTGGCGCAGCGGCTCGTCTGCGCCGACAGGGGGCATTGATGTGGAGCTGGGGTGAGAAGTCAATGGAGATGCCGCAGAAATCTGACGGATCATCAGTTTCTGCGGCATCCGGAACACATCACTCAGTTCGGTCAGTCGAACACGAACGGGCCGGGCGACTGCTTGGCCGAGGCCGTACAGGTCACGGTGACCCCGAAGATCACCATCTTCAGCGAGCCGCCGTACGCCTCCAGGCGGTCGCCGGGGGCCACGATGCCGGGCAGCGGGCCGACGGTGACCGCCGAGCCGCTCGCCATGGCCGGGTTCTTCGTGCCGCTGAAGACGGTGGTGCCGCCGCTCGCCTTGACCACGGTGAGCGTGGAGGCGATCGAGTCCTGTGCCACCGCGACCGGCGTCTTGATCGCGGTGGAGGTGAGGGTGAGGGTGGCCGAGGTGCCGACCTGGGTGGCGGTGAGCGTGGCCGTGCCACCGCCGAAGATGCCGCAGTTCGCGGTGATGGTCGCCGACTGGGGAGTGACGGCGGCCGCGGTGGGGGCGAAGGCGAGTCCGGTGACCGCGAGGGCCCCGGCGGCCAGTGCCGCACCCGTTGCCGTGCGCATGCCTCTCATGGGGATCCGCTTCCCTTTCCTGGTGGGGAGTGCCGTGCGGGGACGGCCGACGGACGGGAAGGCCTGCGCAGGCGGGTGCGGGCACACTGCGCGGGGGTGCGGATCTGACGGCCCGTCGGATCGTATGGCCCCATTGACGCGCGGCGACGGGAACCCAACAAGGTTGAATTCCAGCCGACCTTTTGTTCGGTGAGTCCTGTGCGGTGCCGCCTCAGCCCGCGGAGACGGTGACCCGCACCGTGCCGTCGGGCGCGGCGAGCAGCACCGGCGTCCCGGCGCCCCCCAGGTCGGCGACGGCGGCCAGGTCCTCCTCCGGCAGGGACTCCGCCTCGCTGACCACCGCCGCCGCCTCCAGGGAGGTGGCCCCGGAGGCCACGGCCATGGCGACGGCCGTCCGCAGCGCGCTCAGCTTCAGCGAGGCGAGGTCCACCGACCCGGCGACGTAGGTCCGCCCGGTGTCGTCCCGTACGGCCGCGCCCTCGGGCACCGCGTTGCGCGCCCGCGCGGAACGGGCCAGGGTGACGATCTTGCGGTCCTCGGGGTCAAGCGCGTTGCTCTCGGTCATGCCCCGAGCATACGAAGTCCCCGGCGGGAGTCAGCCGAGGGTCTGCACGATCCCACCGCGCGCACCCGTGTGCACCACCCGCCCCCACGCGCCGTTCACGGCCGGTCCAGCCGCAGTCGCTCCGCCCTCGGCAGGCCCGCGACGACCAGGTCGTACGAGTCCTCGATCAGCTCCTTCACCAGCCGGTCGGGGAGCCCGCCGTCCACCGTCACGGTGTTCCAGTGCCGCTTGTTCATGTGCCAGCCCGGCACGATCAGCCCCTCGTGCTCCTCCCGCAGCCGCAGGGCGTCCTCCGGGTCGCACTTGAGGTTGACCGTCAGGGGCCGCGCGTCCAGGCCGGCCAGCGCGAACATCTTGCCCAGCACCCGGAAGACCGACGTCTCGGGGTTGAACGGGAAGTCCTCGACCGCCGCGTTGAAGGAGAGGCAGAAGGCGCGCAGCTGCTGCGGGGTCATTCGGGCCCGGCCTCCTCGGGAACGGGGACGGGGAGGGGTTCGACCAGGACCGTCACGATCTTGTTGCGGCGGCCGGCCGCGGCCTCCGCCGTCAGCCGCAGGCTGCGCCCGTCGGGCAGCATGACCTCGGCGGAGGCACCCGCGATGGGCACCCGGCCGAGCGCCTTGGCCAGCAGTCCGCCGACGGTCTCCACGTCCTCGTCGTCGTACTCCTCCAGCCCGTACAGCTCGCCGAGGTCGGTGATGTCCAGGCGGGCCGTGACCCGGAAGCGGTCGTCGCCGAGGTCCTCCACGGGCGGCAGTTCCCGGTCGTACTCGTCGGTGATCTCGCCGACGATCTCCTCCAGGATGTCCTCGATGGTGACGATGCCGGCGGTGCCGCCGTACTCGTCGATGACGACGGCGACGTGGTTGCGTTCCTTCTGCATCTCGCGCAGCAGGTCGCCGGCGTTCTTGGTGTCGGGCACGAAGACGGCCGGGCGCATCGCCGTGGAGACCAGGTCGCCCTCCGCCTCCCGGTTGATGTGCGTCTTGCGGACCAGGTCCTTCAGGTACACGATCCCGACGATGTCGTCCTCGCTCTCACCGGTGACCGGGATGCGGGAGAAGCCGGAGCGCAGGGCCAGGGTGAGGGCCTGGCGGATGGTCTTGAAGCGCTCGATGGTGACCAGGTCGGTGCGCGGCACCATCACCTCGCGCACCAGGGTGTCGCCCAGCTCGAAGACCGAGTGCACCATCCGGCGCTCCTCGTCCTCGATCAGCGACTCCTTCTCGGCGAGGTCGACCAGCGCGCGCAGCTCCGCCTCGGAGGCGAACGGCCCGCGCCGGAAGCCCTTGCCGGGCGTGAGGGCGTTGCCGATCAGGATCAGCAGGGAGGGGATCGGCCCCAGGACGCGGTCCAGCGGCAGCAGCACGTACGCCGCCGCGGTCGCCGTGTTGACGGGGTGCTGGCGGCCGATGGTGCGCGGGGAGACGCCGACGGCGACGTACGACACGAGCACCATCACGCCGATGGCGACCAGCAGGGCCTGCCAGGTGGCGGCGAACTCCTGCAGGCAGGCGTACGTCACCAGGGCCGCCGCGGCCATCTCGCAGGCCACGCGGACCAGCAGGGCGACGTTCAGATAGCGGGTGGGGTCGGCGGCGATCTGCGCGAGCCGCGCGCTGCCCCGCCGGCCGGACTTCACGGCCTCCTCGGCGCGGAAGCTGGAGACGCGCGCGATGCCGGCCTCCGCGCAGGCGGCGAGCCAGGCGACGACGACCAGCGCGATCGCGCCGACCACGAGCTGCGGAGACATACGGCCCGCTTACGAGACGGTCGGCGCCGGGGAGGGCCCGGTCAGGCCGCGCTCGGCCCGCCATCCGTCCACGATGGCGGCCTGGAGCCCGAACATCTCGGCCTTCTCGTCGGGCTCCTCGTGGTCGTACCCGAGCAGGTGCAGCACGCCGTGGACGGTGAGCAGCTGCAGCTCCTCGTCCATGGAGTGCTGCGTGGGCGCCTCGGCCCCCTGCTTCGCGGCGACCTCCGGGCACAGCACGATGTCGCCGAGCAGCCCCTGCGGCGGCTCGTCGTCGTCCTTGGACGGCGGGCGCAGCTCGTCCATCGGGAACGACATGACATCGGTGGGACCCGGAAGGTCCATCCACTGGATGTGCAGCTGCTCCATGGCGTCGGCGTCCACGACGATCACCGAGAGTTCGGAGAGCGGGTGGATGCGCATCCGCGCGAGCGCGTAGCGGGCGATGTCCAGGATCGCCTGCTCGTCTACCTCGGTGCCGGACTCGTTGTTGACGTCGATCGACATGGTCGTGCTGGTCTACTTCCCCTTGGTGCCCTTGGCGCCGGACGTGCCACGGCCGCCCTTGGGAGCGCCGTTCTCGGTGCCGTACTTGCTGTCGTACTGCTCGTACGCGTCGACGATACGGCCCACCAGCTTGTGCCGGACGACATCCTGGGACGACAGCCGGGAGAAGTGGACGTCCTCGACCCCTTCGAGGATCTCCTGCACCTGCCGCAGACCGGACTTCTGCCCGTTGGGCAGGTCGACCTGGGTCACGTCACCCGTGATCACGATCTTCGAGTCGAAGCCGAGGCGGGTGAGGAACATCTTCATCTGCTCGGGGCTCGTGTTCTGGGCCTCGTCCAGGATGATGAAGGCGTCGTTGAGCGTGCGTCCGCGCATGTAGGCGAGCGGCGCGACCTCGATCGTCCCCGCGGCCATCAGCCGGGGGATGGAGTCCGGGTCGAGCATGTCGTGCAGCGCGTCGTACAGCGGGCGCAGGTACGGGTCGATCTTCTCGTAGAGCGTGCCGGGCAGGAAGCCGAGCCGCTCGCCCGCCTCCACCGCCGGACGGGTCAGGATGATGCGGTTGACCTGCTTGGACTGGAGGGCCTGCACGGCCTTGGCCATGGCCAGGTAGGTCTTGCCGGTACCGGCGGGGCCGATGCCGAAGACGATCGTGTGCTTGTCGATCGCGTCGACGTACCGCTTCTGGTTGAGGGTCTTGGGGCGGATCGTGCGGCCGCGCGAGGACAGGATGTTCTGCGTCAGCACCTGCGCCGGGGTCTCCGGGCCGTCGCTCGTCCCGTTCTCGCTCGCCTTGAGCATCGCGATCGAGCGTTCCACTGCGTCCTCCGTCATCGGTTGCCCGGTGCGGAGCACCAGCATCATCTCGTCGAACACGCGCGAGATCAGGGCGACGTCCACCGGGTCGCCGACCGCGCTGATCTCATTGCCCCGGACGTGGATGTCGGCCGCCGGGAAGGCCTTCTCGATCACGCGCAGGAGGGAGTCGCCGGAACCCAGCACGGTCACCATGGGGTGCTGGGCGGGGACGGTGAACTGCGCTCTCGCCTGCTCCTGCGCGGGGGTGTGAGCTGTGGGTGTCTGTGTCATGGGCCGGCGCTTAAGGCCTGCGCTTCCTCCTCGTCACGGCCGCACAGCTGAGGGCGGCCTCGCGCTTCCAGGGTACGACGGGGGGCCGACAACTCCGTAGGGCTTTTCATACGACCGCCGGGGGGCGGACCGCGGCGGGCCGGAGACCGGCGCGGGCCGGTCGTCGGCGGGGTCGTCAGCCGGAGCGGCGGAAGCCGATCGTCGGTACGGCCCGCCGCAGCGGCCAGGGCCGGTCCAGTCGCTCGGGAACCAGGTCCTCCAGGAACTCGTACCGCCGGAGCGCCGCGGGCGACTGCCCCGGCAGGGACTGCACGCGCCGCCACCACGCGCCGATCTCCGACCACCCCGGCGCCGACAGCGAGCCCCCGAACTCCTGCACGGACAGCGCGGCCGTGAGCCCGGCGAAGGCCAGCCGGTCGGCGAGCGGCCACCCCGCGAGGGAGCCCGTCACGAACCCGGCGACGAACACGTCCCCCGCCCCGGTCGGGTCCAGCGCCTCCACGGCGATCGCGGGCACCTCGGCGGCCTCCCCCGTGCGCCGGTCCACGGCGTAGGCCCCCTCCTCCCCCAGGGTGACCACGGCCACCGGCACGTACTCGGTCAGGGCGTGCGCGGCGAGCCGCGGGCAGTCGGTGCCGGTGTACCGCTTCGCCTCCTCCGCGTTGGGCAGGAACGCCTCGCAGTGCTCCAGGTCGGCCAGCCCGGACAGATCCCACGCGCCGGTGTCGTCCCAGCCGACGTCGGCGAAGATCCGGGTGCCCTCGCGGGCCGCCCGGGCGATCCACGAGGCGCGCGTGCCGGGGGTGAGGGAGGCGACGGCCGCACGCGCGCGGGGCGGGTGCGCCGGGGCGCCCTCGTGGGGGAACGCGGCCTCGGGCGGCGGCTCGTGGCCGTGGGAGACCATGGTCCGCTCGCCCTCGTAGGCCATCGAGACGGTCACCGGGGAGTGCCAGCCGGGCACGGTCCGCGAGGCGGAGAGGTCGATGCCCTCGCCCTGTTCCAGCGTGTCCCAGCAGTACTCGCCGTAGTGGTCGTCGCCGAAGGCCGCGGCGAGGGCGGTGCGCAGGCCGAGCCGGGCCAGGGCGGTGGCCATGTTGGCGACCCCGCCGGGGCTGGAGCCCATGCCGCGGGCCCAGGACTCGGTGCCGCGCACCGGCGCCGAGTCCAGGCCGGTGAAGATGATGTCGAGGAAGACGGTGCCGGTGAGGTAGACGTCCCAGGGCGGGTCGCCGGGGGCGCGCAGCGCGGCGAGCGGGTCCACCTGGGTCTGGCAGCGCGCTGCCTGGGTGAGGTGTTCCGGTTCCTCTCCGGTGAGGGTGTGCGACGACGTCACGGTGCGCTCCCTGGCGTGGTGCGGTTCTGGCCAGTGTGCACCAGGTCACGCACCGGGACGCCGTACGGCGTCGGTCACCAGCGGGGCATGACCGGTGTCCGCCAGTCCGGTTCCGCGACGCGCATCGCCGCGGCGTCGTCGCGGTCGCGCAGCGCGCCGTCGTCCTCGGCCCACCGCCGGTGCAGGCGGGCGAGTTCGTCCCGGTCGAGTTCGACGCCGAGGCCGGGCGCGTCGGACACCGCGACCCTGCCGCCGTCGAAGGCGAGCCGCTCGGTGAGGACGTCCTCGGACTGCCAGGGGTAGTGGGAGTCGCAGGCGTGGTGCAGGTTCGGGACCGTGGCGGCGACCTGGGTCATCGCGGCGAGGCTGATGCCGAGGTGGGTGTTGGAGTGCATGGACACCCCGACCCCGAAGGCGGCGCAGACCGCGGCGAGCCGCTGGGTGTTGCGCAGCCCGCCCCAGTAGTGGTGGTCGGAGAGGACGACCTGGACGGCGTCCTTGGTGAACGCCTCCCTGATCTCCCCGAACGTGGTCACGCACATGTTGGTGGCGAGGGGGACGCCGGTGCCGGCGGCGACCTCCGCCATGGCGGGTGTGCCCAGCGTGGGGTCCTCCAGGTACTCCAGGACGTCGCCGAGTTCCTTCGCGACCTTCAGCGAGGTCGCGACGGACCAGGCGCCGTTGGGGTCGAGCCGCAGCGGGTGGCCGGGGAAGGCGTCGGCGAGGGCGCGGACGGCGGCGATCTCCTCGTCGGGCGGGAAGACGCCGCCCTTGAGCTTGAACGAGCCGAAGCCGTGCAGGTCCCGCATGCGGCGCGCCTGTTCCACCACGCCGGCCGGGTCGAGCGCGGCACCCCAGGCGTCGGGTTCGGCGGCGACGCCCGCCGGGTGCCCGTCCCACTTGTAGAAGAGGTAGGCGCTGTACTCGACGGCGTCCCGCACCCTGCCGCCGAGCAGCGCGTGCACGGGCAGTCCGAGCGCCCTGCCCTGGGCGTCGAGGCAGGCGACCTCGAAGGCGGACAGCACGGACAGCCGGAGCTTGTCGGCGGTCTGCACCCCGCGCAGCCCGCCCGCGTCCGCCTCCCCCTCCACCCGCGAGGCGTCCACGGCGAGGTCGATCCCGAACAGGCCGTTCACATCCATGGCCGAGCGTCCGGGGAGCCGCTCGGCCAGCGACCGGGCCAGTTCCAGGTACTTGGTGTCGCCGTAGGTCTCGCCGAGCCCGGTGATCCCGTCTTCGGTGACGATCTCCACGATCAGCCGCGGGGTGTACGGCTGGTGCACGCCCTGGGTGTTGAGCAGCGGCGGGTCGGCGACCAGGATCGGCGTCAGCCGCACCTCGGCGATGGTCAGGTCACGGGTCACAGGGAGGCTCCTACGAGGTCGAGTCCGGCGGTGAGGAGGGCCTTCAGGTCGGCGAGGTCGGCGGGCGCGGGGTCGGTGAGCGGGGCGCGCACGGGCCCGACCGGCTGTCCGCGCAGCCGGGCCGCCGCCTTCACCAGGGACACGGCGTATCCGGGCACCCGGTCGCGGAGTTCGACGAACGGGACGTAGAAGCCGCGCAGCAGCTTGTCGGCGGTGCCGTGGTCGCCGTCGCGGAGCGCCGCGAAGAAGGCGCCCGCGATCTCGGGGGCGAAGGCGTGCACGGCGGAGGAGTAGGCGGGGACGCCGACGGCGGCGTAGGCGCGGGCCTGGATCTCGGCGGTGGCGGCGCCGTTGAAGAAGAGGAAGCCGTCGGGGGCGGCCAGGGTGAGGCGCTGGAGCCGGTCCAGGTCGCTGTGGCCGTCCTTGAGGCCGATGACGTTCGGGACGCGGGCGAGGCGGCGCAGCGAGCCGGCGGTGTAGGCGACCTGGCCGCGCTGGTAGGCGATGAGCGGCAGCCGGGTGCGGGCGGCGAGGTGTTCCAGCTGGGCGGCGAGGCCGTCCTGCGGGGCCTCGGTCAGGTAGTGCGGCAGCACGAGCAGGGCGTCGGCGCCGGCCTCCTCGGCGGCCCGCGCGAACCGGGCGGCCTGCGCCCAGCCGTAGCCGGTGCCGGCCACCACAGGCACGCGTCCGTGCGCCTCCTCGACGGCGACGGTGACGACGGTCCGGTACTCGTCCTCGTCCAGGGAGAAGAACTCGCCGGTGCCGCAGGCCGGGAAGAGGGCGCCGACTCCGGCGGCGAGCCGGGCGGCGACGTGGGTGCGGAAGCCGTCGGGATCGAGGGTGCCGTCGTCGCGGAACGCGGTGAGCGGGAAGGAGAGCACACCGCGCGCCATCCCCTCCCGCAGTCGCCGCGCCACTTTCTGCGGAGCCGGGTCGCCGCTCACTGACCATCTCCCCTTATGAATACCGTCCACATATGAGAACAGAGGCTAGAGCCTTCTACCCCGCTGCACCACCCTCAAACGGAACCGTGGCCCGGATCACACCCCCCAGCCTTCTTCCGGAACCGCGTGCTTGATACAACTTGCTCGCGCGTTCCCGTCCGTCGACGGTCGCAGCCCATCCCCCCTTCTTCTCACGCCCTTTCCGCGCCGCACCTCTCGCCTGTCCTGGGAACGCCCGTGTCCGCCGCCCGCACCCTGCCCTGGCCCCTCGTCGCCCTCTTCTCGGCCGGGTACCTCGCCCCCTACCTCCTGCCCACGACGGTCGGACGCCTGGACTCGGGCCTGCCGCTGACGGCCACTCAGGCCGGGGCCGTCGGCAGCGCGCTGCTGCTGAGCGCCGCGACGGCGGGCTTCCTGCTGGCCTCCCGCGTCGAGAGGACCGGCCCGCGCGCCCTCGCCCGCGCCGGCCTCGCCCTCGCCGCCCTCGGCTACGGCGGCGCCGCCCTCACCGGCGCCGTACCGGCCGTGGTCGCGGGCGCGGTGCTCGGCGGGTTCGGGTCGGGGACGGTCACGGCGGTCGCCGCGAGCGGCATCGCGGCCGTGGGGGCCGCCGGGCGCGAGGGAGTTCGGACGTGGGGAAGGGACCCGCACCGGGTCACCACCCTGGGCCTGCTCGGCGTCTCCGCGCTCGCGGGCGCGCTGTACCTGACGATCCCCCGCCTCGGCCCCGGCCACGGCCTCCCCCTCGCCGCGATGGCGCTGACCGCGCTCGCCGTCTGGCCGCTCACCGGCCGTCTGCCCGCCCGTACCGCGCCGGTCCGCACCACCGCCGGGTACGACCGTCTCCCCCACCCCCGGGCCGGGCTCCTCCTGGCCGCGGCGATGCCCTGCTGGTCCCTGGCCCAGAACGCCCTGTGGGGGGTCAGCGGCCGGATCGGCCTCGCCCAGGCGCATCTCACCGAGGTCACCGTCGGCGCGGTCTTCGCGGTCGCGCTCGGCGCCGGGCTCCTCGGGGTGGTGGTCGCGGGCGCGCTCGGCCCGCGGCTGGGCCGGGCGCTGCCCATCGGCGCCGGTACGGCCCTCATCGCGGGCTGCGTCGCGCTCAGCGCGGCGGCGACGGACCTGCCCGCGTTCGCGGCCGGCGAGATTCTCTGGAACCTGCTCTACCCGGTCGTGCTGTCGTACGTCATCGCCCTGGCCGCGTCCCTGGACCCGCGGGGCCGCTGGACGGTCCTGGTCGGCTCGGCGTCCTCGCTGGGGACGGCGGCGGGACCGCTCGCGGGCAGTGTGCTGGCGGCCGGGGCGGGTTTCCCGGCGATGGGGCGGGTGCTCGCCGCCGGGCTGCTGCTGGTCGCGGTACCGATGACGGCGGTGGCCCTGCGGACCGGCAGGCGCGCCCTGCCCGTCACCGGGCTCCCGGTGCTGGAGGTCCCGGTGGAGACGCCCGCCGTGCCCGCCCGGCGCGCCTACGACACCGCGTCCCCGAACCTGTAGGCGTCGACCTCGGCCAGATACCGGCCCCTGCGCTCCTCGTCGTCCTCCAGGAAGGAGGCGAGGAAGGAGTTGCGGGCCAGCTCGCGCAGCCGTTCCTCGCCGAGGCCCAGCGCCGAGCGCACCGCGTCGAAGTTGTCGCCCGCGTACCCGCCGAAGTACGCCGGGTCGTCGGAGTTGACCGTGCACAGCAGGCCCGCGTCGAGCATGGCCGGCAGCGGGTGGTCGGCCAGGGTGTCCACGGCGCGCAGCCGGACGTTGGACAGGGGGCACAGGGTCAGCGGGATTCGCTCCCGGACCAGCCGCTCGACCAGGGCCGGGTCCTCCATGCAGCGCAGGCCGTGGTCGACCCGCTCCACGCCGAGGACGTCCAGCGCCTCGGTGATGTACTCCGGCGGCCCCTCCTCGCCGGCGTGCGCGACCCGGCGCAGCCCGAGCGCGGCGGCGGCCTCGTACACCTCGCGGAACTTCACCGGCGGGTGCCCGACCTCGGCGGAGTCCAGGCCGATCCCGGTGATCCGGTCCAGGTACGGCCTCGCGGCCTCCAGGGTGGCGAGGGCCGACTCGGCGGACTCGTCCCGCAGGAAGCACATGATCAGCCTGGTGGAGACGCCGTGGCGCGCCTCGCCGGCGCCCAGCGCCCGCCACAGCCCCTCCACGACCGTGCCCATCGACACGCCCCGGGCCAGGTGGGCCTGCGGGTCGAAGAAGATCTCCGCGTGCCGCACGCCCTGCGCGGCGGCCCGGGCGAGGTAGGCGTTCGCCAGGTCGGCGAAGTCCTGCTCGGTGCGCAGGACGGCCATCAGCTCGTAGTACAGGTCCAGGAAGGACTGGAGGTCCTCGAACCGGTAGGCCTTGCGGAGGGCCTCGGTGTCCGCGTACGGAAGGGTCACACCGTTGCGGGCGGCCAGCTCGAACGCCAGCTCGGGCTCCAGGGTGCCTTCGATATGGAGGTGCAGTTCTGCTTTCGGGAGGGGCATCAAAGCATCGTACGGCTGCTTTACCGCCGTTTCGGAACCGGCACCCGCAGCAGGTCGTACGCCACGGTCAGCTCGCCCTCGAAGCCCGCCGCCCGCGCCTGCCGCTCGAACTCCTCCGGGTCGGTGTAGCGCTGGCTGAAGTGGGTGAGGACGAGGTGCCGTACGCCGGCGTCCCGGGCCACGGCGGCGGCCTGCCCGGCCGTCAGGTGCCCGTGCTCGACGGCGAGTTCCACGTCCTCGTCGAGGAACGTGGACTCGATGACGAGCAGGTCGCAGCCCTCCGCGAGCGCGTGCACGCCGTCGCAGAGCCGGGTGTCCATGACGAACGCGAACCGCTGCCCGCGCCGCACCTCGCTGACGTCCTCCAGCGTCACGTCCCCGAGCCGGCCCTCGCGCTGGAGCCGGCCCACGTCCGGGCCCCTGACGCCGTGCGCGGCGAGCCGGTCGGGCAGCATGCGGCGGCCGTCGGGTTCGATGAGCCGGTAGCCGTAGGACTCGACGGGGTGCGAGAGCCGGCGGGCCTCCAGGGTGTACGACCGGGTCACCGCGAGGATGCCGTCGGCGGCCACCGGGGCCTCGGTGAGGCCGACGGTCTCGCGGTAGGCGGTCGCGTAGCGCAGCCGGTCGAAGAAGCGCTGCCCCGAGCGCGGGTAGTGGGCGGTGACCTCGTGCGGCACCTGGTCCAGGTTGATCCGCTGGATGACTCCCGCGAGACCGAGGGAGTGGTCGCCGTGGAAGTGCGTGACGCAGATCCGGTTCAGGTCGTGGGCGGCGACCCCGGCGCGCAGCATCTGCCGCTGCGTACCCTCGCCGGGGTCGAACAGGATGCCCTCGCCGTCCCACCTCAGCAGGTAGCCGTTGTGGTTGCGGTGCCGGGTCGGGACCTGGCTGGCGGTGCCGAGGACCACCAACTCGCGTACGGACATCGCCTATCCGGGGGGCCACTGGAGGCCGCGGCCCCCGAGCACGTGGGCGTGGGCGTGCCAGACGGTCTGGCCGGCGCCGGAGCCCGTGTTGAAGACGAGGCGGTAGCTGTCGAGCTTCTCCTCGTCGGCCACGGCCCTGGTCTCCGCGAGCACGTCGGCGGCCAGCTGCGGGGCGCCGGCGGCGAGCTCGGCCGCGTTCTCGTAGTGGGCCTTCGGGATCACCAGGACGTGGGTGGGCGCCTGGGGGTTTATGTCGCGGAAGGCCACGGTCGTTTCGGTCTCGCGGACGATCGTCGCCGGGACCTCACCCGCGACGATCTTGCAGAACAGGCAGTCGTCCTGCGGTTCTCCGGCCATGCGTGTGCCTCCTGTGATCCATTCCGTGGGCATCGTAGTCGGTCAGGCGGGCAGGCCCGGCGGGGTTTTCGCCGGGCGGTCCTCCAGCGCCTCCAGCGCGAGCCGGATCGCCTCGTCCAGCTGGGCGTCCCGGCCCGCCGCCCAGTCCTGGGGCCTCTGGACGACCTCCACGTCCGGGTCCACCCCGTGGTTCTCCACGTCCCAGCCGACGCCCTCCAGCCACATCGCGTACTTCGGCTGGGTGACCAGGGTGCCGTCGACCAGGTGGTAGCGGCTGTCGATGCCGATGACGCCGCCCCAGGTGCGGGTGCCGACGACCGGGCCGATGCCGAGGGCCTTGACGGCCGCGTTGACGATGTCGCCGTCGGAGCCGGAGAACTCGTTGGCCACGGCGACGACCGGGCCGCGGGGGGCGTCGAGCGGGTAACTGGTGGGGCGCATGCCGCGCGGGAGGTCCCAGCCGATGATCCGGCGGGCCAGTTTCTCGACCACGAGCTGGGAGGTGTGGCCGCCCCGGTTCTCCCGGACGTCGACCACGAGGCCCTCGCGGGCGACCTCGACGCGCAGGTCCCGGTGGATCTGGGCCCAGCCGGGGGCCTGCATGTCGGGGACGTGGAGGTAGCCGAGGCGGCCGGCGGAGGCCGCGTGGACGTGGGCCCGGCGGTCGGCGACCCAGGCGTGGTAGCGCAGGGGTTCCTCGTCGGCGACGGGGATGACGACGGTGTGGCGGGGTTCGCCGCCGCCGGCCGGGGAGACGGTCAGTTCGACGGGGTGGCCGGCCGTGCCGGCGAGCAGCGGCCCGGGGCCCTTCACCGGGTCGACCGGGTGGCCGGCGACCGCGATGATCGCGTCGCCGGGGCGGACCGCGACGCCCGGTGCGGCGAGCGGGGAGCGGGCGTCCGGGTCGGAGGTCTCCGACGGGAGGATGCGGTCGATGCGCCAGCTGCCGTCCCCGTGACGGGAGATGTCGGCACCGAGCAGGCCGTGCCGGGCGCCGCCGGAGCCGCCGCGCGGGGTGACGTAGGCGTGCGAGGTGCCGAGTTCGCCGTGCACCTCCCAGAGCAGGTCGACCAGGTCGCTGTGGGTGGCGAGGCGGGACAGGAGGGGGCGGTAGCGGTCGAGGACGCCGGTCCAGTCGACGCCGCCGAGGTCGGGGCGCCAGAAGTGGTCGCGCATGAGGCGGCCGGTCTCGTCGTACATCTGCCGCCACTCGGCGGCCGGGTCGACGGTCTGCCGGACGCGGGCGAGGTCGACGGTGACGCTGGTGTCGCCGTCGTCGTCGCTGCCGGTACGGCGGTCGCTGGGGACGACCCGGAGCCGGCCGTCGCTCCACAGCAGGACGCGTTTGCCGTCGCCGCTGACCTCGAAGTGGTCGGCGGCGGAGGCGAGGTGCTCCAGGCGGCGCTGGGCGAGGTCGTAGCGCTCCAGCTCGGTGTGCGGGTCGGGGTCCTCCGGGTGGGCGCGGGCGGCGCCGAGGACGCCTTCGACGGGGTGGTGCAGCCAGAGGACGCCGTCCTTGGCGGCGCGGAGCGTGGAGTAGCGGCCGGCCTCCACCGGGAAGGGGACGATGCGGTCGGCGAGGCCCTCCAGGTCGATGCGGGTGGCCGGGGTGCCCTCGCTGTCGGGGGTCTCGTCCTTGTCGGGGGTCTCGAAGGGGCGGCCGTGGCGCTGCGGGCCGAACGGCGAGGGGGTGGTGGCGGCCAGGGTGATCAGGTGCGGGCGGGCACCCACCACGAAGGCGAGGTCGAAGGCGTGTTCGTCGTAGACCGGGTCGAAGGCGCGGTTGGAGAGGAACGCGAGGTGTTTGCCGTCGAGGGTGAAGGCGGGCGCGTAGTCCTGGAAGCGCAGCGGGGTCGCCTCGGTGACCGAGAGGTCGGTGGTGTGGGCGATGCGGAGCTGGGAGAGCGGGCGGGGGCCGGGGTGGGCCCAGGCGAGCCAGGCGGAGTCGGGTGAGAAGGCGAGGCCGGAGACCTCGCCGTCGTCGCTGCGGTCGACCTCGCGGACCTCGCCGGTCTCGCGTTCGACCAGGAGCAGCCGGCCGTCGTGCGCGGCCACGGCGGCCCGGCTGCCGTCGGGTGCCATGGCCAGTTCCAGGACGCGGCCCAGCTCTCCGGCGGCGAGCCGGCGCGGCGGGGCGCCGGGCACGGTGCCGGTGGCGGGCGCGAACTCCAGGGCGTCCTCGCCCTCGGCGTCCGTCACCCACACCACCCATTCCTCGCCGTCGGCGCGGAAGGTGCGCGGGGTGCGGGCGCGGACGCCCGGGGTGGCGGCCAGGGCGCGGGCGGGGCCGGAGCGGTGGGTGACCCAGTGGATGCCGCCGCGCACGCAGACGGCGCTGCCGCGCGCGGTGTGGTCGGGTGCGGCCTCTCCGAACCAGCGGGAGGCGTTGACCGGGTGGGGCCGCAGGTCGACGCGGGGTCCGCCGAGCCGTACGTCCAGCCGGCGCGGCTCGGCGCCGTCCAGGTCCTCCAGCAGCCAGAGTTCACCGGCCGAGCTGTAGACGACGCGGGTGCCGTCACCGGCCGCGTGCCGGGCGTAGAAGCTTTCCCCGCGCTCGGCTCCGCTCGCGCGGGAGGTGCCCCCGAGAGGGGTGTGCCGGCGCAGGTCGGAGCCGTCGGCGAGGGAGGAGTAGAGCGCGCCGGTGCCCTCGTGGTCGGAGAGGAAGGCGATGCGGTCCCCCGCCCACACCGGGCACTCGATGTTGCCGTCGAGGTCCTCGTGCAGCCGGACGAACTCCCCGTCGCCGTCCCGGTCGATCCACAACTTGCCCGCCGTACCGCCCCGGTAGCGTTTCCAGTGGGCGGCCTCGCGGCCCATCGGCGCGGACAGCAGCACGGTGGCCGGGCCGAGGGCCACATCGCCGACCGGGCCGTACGGCAGGGTCTCGGCCGGTCCGCCGTCCAGCGGGACGGCGTGCGCCCAGGAGTGCCGGAAGCTGTGCCGGCCGTGCGCGCCGAGCGCGAGCACCCGCCCGTCGGGGGTCCAGCCGCGCACCTCGGTGCGGCGGTTGCCCCAGTACGTCAGCCGCTCGGCGGGGCCCCCGTCGACCGGGGCGACATGCACCTCGGGGGCGCCGTCCCGGGTGGAGGTCCAGGCGAGGTGGCGCCCGTCGGGTGATATCCGGGGCCGGGTCACCGGCGTGTTGTCGGCGCTGACCCGCCAGGCCCGGCCGCCGTCCAGCGGAGCGAGCCACACGTCGTCCTCGGCGACGAAGGTCACCAAGTCGCCGTACAGATGGGGAAATCGGAGATAGGCGCCCTGAGTCACCCCGTCACTCTACGCAGCGACCGGTGTGCTCCGCTGCCGGTTCGGCGATCACTTGCCCGGTACGGGCCACACGGTCCGCGTGACGGTGACGGTCACCGTCGGCCTCGGCTGCCCCCCGGTGGGCGGGCGGTACGTCGGTCCGGGCGCCGCCGAGCAGTTGCCCAGCCCGTCGACGTGGAAGACCTGTCTGCCACCGACCTCGGCCTTCAGGTCGCCGCGGACGCAGGCCCCGTCGACGGCCTTGGTCACCACCCCGGCGACGACGATCTTCCGCCCGTCGTCCGTCTCCCCCTGGCAGTCGACGGAGACGAGCGTGCTCTGCGTCGGCGAGGGCGAGGCGCTCCGGGTGCCGTCGTCGCCCTGACGTCCGGTGCAGGTCAGCCAGGCGACGTTCACCTGCCGGTGCTCCAGCGCGGCGGTCGCGGTCTGGTCGGTGGTGTAGGCGACGGTCGCGGACCCGAGCCCACCGGGCTGACACGCCACGACGGCCCCCGCGCCCACCACCACGAGCCCCACCACGGCCGCCGTCCGCGCCCCGCGCCGTATCCGCCTCGATACGCCCATACAGCGCAGCGTGCCACCGCCCGGCACCCCGCGGAAGCCCGCATACGGCCACTCACCCGTTCGGGGGGCCGGCCGCCTACGCTGGGCCCGGTGCGCAGTGGACGCAGGCTCAGACGGCTCGTTCTGCCCGACGGAAGCACGTACCGGTGGAGGGTCCGGCACCGGCACGCCGACGGCGGACCCTGCACGGAGGTGCTCTCGCTGCACCGGGACGGGACCGTGACGCACATCGTGTTCCCCGGCGTCGTCGTCGGCGGTCACGGGCACTCCGGTCTGGTCTTCGACCGGCACGGACACACCGTCAACCTGCACGAACCGCGCGTCGTCCGGGCCTTCGTCGACGAACTCCGGGGCCGGGGCGGGCCGGTGGCCGGTGAGCTGGACGGGTGGGCGCTGCTGCCCGCCGTCAGCCGCGCAGCAGCAGCCACTCCTGGAGCTCCACCAGGTTGCCCTCCGGGTCCTTGAGGTGGGCGACGCGCATGCGGTCGGTCATGGGGGCCGGACCGTGCAGCAGGGTGGCGCCGCGGGAGGCGATCGTGGCGCAGTAGGCGTCGAGGTCGTCGACGCGCAGGACGACCAGGGAGCGGTGGCCGGTGGCGGTGTCCTCCAGTTCGGCCAGCACCTCGGCCATCATCGCGCGGTCCTGCAGGGCGATCCCGGCGGAGCCGGTGTGCGGGCTGAACTTCTCGTACGGGCCGTGCGCGGCGCCGGACTGCGGCTTGAGGCCGAGGACGTCGGCGTAGAAGCGGTAGCAGGCGGCGAAGTCGGTGACCAGGAGCCGGACCTGGGCGAGTTCCACGGTGTCTCCCCGACGGGTCAGGACCAGCGGCCGGTACGGCCCAGCAGCAGGGCCGTGGCGGCGGTGCCGGCGGTGGACGTGCGCAGGACGGTGGGGCCGAGGACGCAGGCCCTCGCGCCCGCCTCCTCGAAGAGCGCCAACTCGTCCCGGGAGACGCCGCCCTCCGGCCCCACGACCAGCACGATCTCGCCCTCGGTGGGGAGTTCGACGGTGGCCAGGGGCAGGCTGACGTGCTCGAAGTCGGAGTGGAGCACGGCGGCGAAGTCGGCAGCGGCGAGAAGCGCGGCGACCTGCTTGGTGGTCGCCAGGTCCGCGACCTCCGGGAAGCGCAGCCGCCGGGACTGCTTGCCGGCCTCCCGCGCGGTGGCCCGCCACTTGGCGAGCGCCTTCAGTCCCCGCTCGCCCTTCCACTGGGTGATGCAGCGGGCCGCCTGCCAGGGCACGATCGCGTCGACACCGGTCTCCGTCATCGTCTCCACGGCCAGTTCGCCGCGGTCCCCCTTGGGCAGGGCCTGGACGACGGTGATGCGGGGGCTGGGCTCGGGCTCCACCGGGAACTCGGAGGGCTCGACCACCAGGTGGTCCTTCCCGGACACGCTGACGACGACCCCGGCCGCGCCCCGGCCCCTGCCGTCGGTGAGGACCACGTGCTCGCCCGGCTGCAACCGCCGTACCGAGACGGCGTGCCGCCCCTCGGGGCCCTGGACGTCGACGGCCGAGCCGGGGCCCACGCCCTCCAGCGAGTCGACGACGAACACCGGCGCGGTCATCGCGCACCACCCCCGGCCGACAACGCTGTCCCGGCCTCGGCGAGTTCGGCCGCCAGCACCTCCACCAGCCGTCCGGCCGGCAGCTCCCGCGCCATCCGGTGGCCCTGTCCCGCCCACAGCGCCATGCCCTGCGCGTCCCCGGCCTTCGCGGCGGCCTTGCGCAGGGGCGCGGTGAGGTGGTTGACCTCCGGGTAGGCGGCGGGGGCGTACGGGCCGTGCTCGCGCAGGAAGCGGTTGACGAGCGCGCGGGCCGGGCGGCCGGTGAAGGCGCGGGTCAGCTCGGTGCGCGCGAACAGGGGGTTGGTCAGCGCCTGTTTGTGCAGGGCGTGCGCCCCGGACTCGGGGGTGGCGAGGAAGGCGGTGCCCAGCTGGGCCGCGCTCGCGCCCGCCGCGAGGACGGCGGCGATCTGACTGCCGCGCATGATGCCGCCGGCGGCGACGACCGGGATCCGTACGGCCTCCCGGACCTGCGCGACCAGCGACAGCAGTCCGATGCCGGAGCCGTCGTTCTCCGGGAGGTCCCGGTGGGTGCCCTGGTGGCCGCCGGCCTCCACGCCCTGCGCGATCACCGCGTCCGCCCCGGCCCGCTCGACCGCGCGGGCCTCCTCCGCGGTGGTGGCGGTGACCAGGGTGAGGGTCCCGGCCCGGCGGAACCGGTCCAGCACCTCACGGGTCGGCACGCCGAAGTGGAAGGAGACCACCGGCACCGGGTTGTCGAGGAGGACGGCGAGCTTGGCGTCGTAGCCGTCGTCGCGGCCGCTGTCCGGGTCGCCCAGCTCGGTCTCGTACCAGGCGGCCTCGCCGGCCAGCTGGTGCGCGTACACCTCCACCGCTCCGGAAGGGGGCACGGCGCCCGCCGCTCCGGTGGAGCCGGTGCTCGCGCCGGGATGCTCGGGCTGGGGCATGAACACGTTCACGCCGAACGGGCGGCCGGTGAGCCCCCGCAGCTGCTTGATCTCCTGGTACATGCCGTCGGCGGTCTTGTACCCGGCGGCGAGGAAGCCGAGGCCGCCGGCCTCGCAGACGGCGGCGGCGAGCTGCGGGACGGAGACGCCGCCCGCCATGGGGGCCTGCACGATCGGCTGGGGGAAGAGATCGGTCAGCGCGGAGGACATGACCGCATGTTGTCACGTCCTCCGTACAAGTCCGAATCCGGGCTTCCCCCGGCACGGTCGGGGATCAGCGCCCGTTGAACGCGTCCTTCAGCCGGGAGAACAACCCCTGCTGACCGGGCTGGAACTGTCCCTGCGGTCGCTCCTCGCCGCGCAGCTTGGCCAGCTCGCGCAGGAGTCGCTCCTGTTCGGGGTCCAGCTTGGTCGGGGTGGTCACCTCGACGTGCACGATCAGGTCGCCCCGGCCGCCGCCGCGCAGATGCGTGACGCCGCGGCCGTGCAGCGGGATCGACTGGCCGGACTGGGTGCCGGGCCGGATGTCGACCTCCTCCATGCCGTCCAGCGTCTCCAGCGGCACCTTGGTGCCGAGGGCCGCCGCCGTCATCGGGATGGTGACCGTGCAGTGCAGGTCGTCGCCGCGCCGCTGGAACGTCGGGTGCGGCAGCTCGTGGATCTCGACGTACAGGTCACCGGCCGGGCCGCCACCGGGGCCGACCTCGCCCTCGCCGGCGAGCTGGATCCGGGTGCCGTTGTCGACACCGGCCGGGATCTTCACGGTCAGGGTCCGCCGCGAGCGGACCCGGCCGTCGCCGGCGCACTCCGGGCACGGGGTCGGCACGACCGTGCCGAAGCCCTGGCACTGGGGGCACGGGCGGGAGGTCATGACCTGGCCCAGGAAGGACCGGGTGACCTGGGAGACCTCACCGCGGCCGCGGCACATGTCACACGTCTGCGCCGAGGTGCCGGGGGCGGCGCCCTCGCCGTTGCAGGTGTTGCAGACGATCGCGGTGTCGACCTGGATGTCCTTGGTGGTCCCGAAGGCCGCCTCGTCCAGCTCCACCTCGATCCGGATCATCGCGTCCTGACCGCGCCGGGTGCGCGAGCGCGGCCCGCGCTGCGACGCCGTGCCGAAGAACGCGTCCATGATGTCGGAGAAGTTGCCGAAGCCGCCGGCGCCGAAGCCGCCCGCGCCGGCCCCGCCCGACTGGGAGAGCGGGTCGCCGCCGAGGTCGTAGACCTGCTTCTTCTGCGGGTCCGACAGCACCTCGTAAGCGGCGTTGATCTCCTTGAACCGCTCCTGGGTCTTCGGATCGGGGTTGACGTCCGGGTGCAGCTCGCGCGCGAGCCGACGGAACGCCTTCTTGATCTCATCCTGCGACGCGTCGCGGCGCACGCCGAGAACGGCGTAGTAGTCCGTGGCCACTTACGACTCCGCCAGGATCTGTCCGACGTACCGTGCCACTGCGCGTACCGCTCCCATCGTTCCCGGGTAGTCCATGCGGGTCGGTCCGACCACGCCGAGCTTGGCAACCGCCTCGCCGCCCGAACCGTAGCCGACCGACACGACGGAGGTGGAGTTGAGTCCTTCGTGGGCGTTCTCGTGGCCGATGCGCACGGTCACGCCCGGGTCCTTCGCCTCGCCGAGGAGCTTGAGGAGCACGACCTGCTCCTCCAGTGCCTCCAGGACGGGCCGGATCGTGAGGGGGAAGTCGTGCCCGAAGCGGGTGAGATTGGCGGTGCCGCCGATCATCAGCCGCTCCTCGTTCTCCTCCACGAGGGTCTCCAGCAGGGTGGAGAGCACCGTGGAGACCGTACCGCGGTCCTCCGGCTCGAAGGCGTCCGGCAGGTCCTCGACCAGCTTCGGCACATCCGCGAACCGGCGGCCGGCGACCCGGCTGTTGAGCCGCGCCCGCAGGTCCGCCAGCGAGGCCTCGCCGAACGGCGCCGGGCAGTCGATCATGCGCTGCTCGACCCGGCCGGTGTCCGTGATCAGCACGAGCATCACGCGCGCCGGAGCGAGCGAGAGCAGCTCGACGTGCCGGACCGTGGACCGGGTCAGCGACGGGTACTGCACGACGGCGACCTGCCGGGTCAGCTGCGCGAGCAGCCGCACCGTCCGCGCCACGACGTCGTCGAGGTCGACGGCGCCCTCCAGGAAGTTCTGGATGGCGCGGCGCTCGGGCGCGGTCATCGGCTTCACGCCCGCGAGCTTGTCCACGAACAGCCGGTAGCCCTTGTCGGTGGGGATGCGCCCCGCGCTGGTGTGCGGCTGGGCGATGTACCCCTCGTCCTCCAGGGCCGCCATGTCGTTGCGGACGGTCGCCGGGGAGACGCCGAGGTTGTGCCGCTCGGTCAGGGCCTTCGACCCGACCGGCTCCTCGGTGCCGACATAGTCCTGGACGATGGCGCGCAGTACCTGAAGCCTGCGTTCACTCAGCATTCGCGCGCACCTCCAGCATGTCGTCCCCTCGTCCCTTCGGGTCGGGCCTGGCACTCTTCGCATGCGAGTGCCAACGTTCCCCGGCCCAGTGTACGGCTGTCGGGTACACACTGGGCAAGGTCGGGCCGCGGTACCGGGTCGTACCGCTAGCGTCGCGGGTATGACCGTGACTTGGGAAGAGCTGGGGTGGGAACGGCTGACCGCCGGGGTGGGGCGGTGCCGCCTGCCCGGCTGGGACTGCACGGTGGGGCTGGTCCTGGGGGAGGGTACGACCCTCCTCGTGGACGCCGGTTCGAGCCTGGCGGAGGGGGCCCGGCTGCGCGCGCAGGCCGAGGAGCTGGCGGGCGGCCGTGTGACCCATCTCGCGCTCACCCACCCCCACTTCGACCACGTGTTCGGCGCGGCGGCGTTCGCGGGGGCGGAGCTGTACGGGGCGGTGGGTCTGGACGCGACGCTGGCGTACGAGGGCGACGAGCTGCGTCTGGACGCCGTCCGCAACGGGCTGCCGGTGGCCGACGCGGACGAGGCCGTGGACGCCCTGGTCCCGCCGAGGCACCTGGTCTCCGGCGAGTGGACCCTCGACCTCGGCGGCGGCCGCCAGGCGCTGCTGGCCAACGTGGGTCCCGGCCACACCGCGTACGACCTCGCGGTCCTGGTGCCGGGGGATCCTGAGGTGGTCTTCTGCGGCGACCTGGTGGAGGAGTCCGGCGAGCCCCAGGCGGGCCCGGACGCGGTTCCGTCCCGCTGGCCGGACGCCCTCGACCGCCTGCTGGCCCTCGGCGGCGAGGACGCGCTGTACGTGCCCGGTCACGGGGCGGTGGTCGACGCCGGGTTCGTACGACGACAGCGGGAGGAGCTGGCGGCACGGTTCGGCGTGGGATGAGCGGTGTTCCGGCGCGGGACGAGCCGGTCCTCGGCGCGGGACGCGCGCTGTTCCGGCGCGGATCTCCGGCGTGTCGTGAGCGGCTCCGTTCGGGTTCTCCTATCGTCATCCGAATGCGCCAGTACTCCGCCGACCTGACCCCGCCGTGGAAGAAGCCGAAGCCCGTGCCGGAGGTGCCGGCCGAGCCGGGCCTGGTGGTGGAGGAGCCCGGTACCGGGTTCTGCGGGGCGGTGATCCGCTGCGAGGCCGGCACGGTGACCCTGGAGGACCGCTTCGGCAAGCACCGGGTGTTCCCGCTGGAGCCGCGCGGCTTCCTGCTGGAGGGCCGCGTGGTGACGCTCGTACGGCCCGCCTCCCCGGCCCCGGCGCGTCCCGCCCGTACGGCGTCCGGTTCCGTCGCCGTGCCCCAGGCACGCGCGCGCGTGGCCCGCGCCGGCCGCATCTACGTCGAGGGCCGGCACGACGCCGAGCTGGTCGAGAAGGTCTGGGGCGACGACCTGCGCGTCGAGGGCGTGGTCGTGGAGTACCTGGAGGGCGTGGACGACCTGCCGTCGATCGTCTCCGACTTCGCCCCGGGCCCCGACGCCCGCCTCGGCGTCCTGGTGGACCACCTGCTGCCGGGCACGAAGGAATGGCGCATCGCCGAGTCGGTGACCAGTGAACACGCCCTGGTGGTCGGCCATCCGTTCATCGACATCTGGCAGGCCGTGAAACCGGCGGCGCTGGGCATCCCGGCCTGGCCGACGGTACCGAAGGGCCAGGACTGGAAGACGGGCGTGTGCCGGGCGCTGGGCTGGCCCGCGGAGAACACCGGCGCGGTGTGGCAGGCGATCCTGAAGCGGGTGGGCTCCTACAAGGACCTGGAGCCGGAGCTGCTGGGCCGGGTGGAGGAGCTGATCGACTTCGTCACGGACGGCGGCGGGGCCTGACGCCGGACCCGGAACCCCGACGGGACGGAATCACCGGACCGACGGAACGGAAATCACCAAACCCAGGGGCCGAACCGGCGTCCAGGGGGATGTCCCCGCCCGGGTGATCAGTCCACCAGGTCCCGTACCACCGCGTCCGCCAGCAGCCGCCCCCGCAGGGTCAGCGCGGCCCGTCCCTCCTCGTACGGCCCCTCCCGGAGGAGTCCGTCGGCCAGTGCCCGGCGCGACGCCGCGAGGCCGTCCTCCTTGAGCAGGGACAGCGGCACACCCTCCCGCAGCCGCAGCTCCAGCAGGATCCGCTCCACCCGCCGGTCCTCGTCGGACAGCAGCTCACGCCCGGCACCCGGCGACTTCCCCGACGCCAGCGCCGCCGCGTACGCGCCCGGGTGCTTCACGTTCCACCAGCGCACCCCGCCCACGTGCGAGTGGGCGCCCGGTCCGGCCCCCCACCAGTCGGCGCCGCGCCAGTACAGCTCGTTGTGCAGGCAGCGGCCCGCCTCGGAGGTGGCCCAGTTGGACACCTCGTACCAGTCGAAGCCCGCCGCGCCCAGCATCTCCTCCGCGATGAGGTACCGGTCGGCGTGCACGTCGTCGTCGGTCATCGGGACCTCGCCCCGGCGGATCCGGCGGGCGAGCTGGGTGCCCTCCTCGACGATGAGCGCGTAGGCGCTGACGTGGTCGGGGCCGGCGCCGAGGGCGGCGTCCAGCGAGGCCCGCCAGTCGTCGTCGCTCTCGCCCGGGGTGCCGTAGATCAGGTCCAGGTTGACGTGCTCGAAGCCCGCCGCCCGCGCCTCGGCGACGCATGCCTCGGGGCGGCCGGGGGTGTGGGTGCGGTCCAGGATCCTCAGCACATGCCGCTTGGCGCTCTGCATGCCGAAGGAGATCCGGTTGAAGCCGCCCTCGCGGAGGGTGGCGAGGTAGGCGGGGTCGACGGACTCCGGGTTCGCCTCGGTCGTGACCTCGGCGTCCGGCGCCAGCCCGAACTCGTCCCGGATCGCCCCCAGCATCCGTACGAGGTCGTCGGCGGCCAGCAGCGTCGGCGTGCCGCCCCCGACGAAGACCGTACGGACCTCGCGCGGGTCGTCGCCCAGCACCTTCCGGGCCAGCCGGATCTCGTCGGTCAGCGTGTCCGCGTAGTTGTCCCGGGAGGCGAGCACTCCGCCGGTGCCGCGCAGCTCGGTCGCGGTGTAGGTGTTGAAGTCGCAGTAGCCGCAGCGGGTCGCGCAGTACGGGACGTGCAGGTAGAAACCGAGCGGGCGGTCGGCGGCCCCGGCGAGCGCGTGCGCGGGCAGCGCGCCGTCGGTGGGGACGGGCTCGCCGTCGGGGAGTGCGGAAGGCATGCCTTCCATTGTCCAGCACCGGCGGTGTTACTCCGCCTGGAGCACCAGCAGGGCCAGGTCGTCCTCGGGGAGGCCGCCGCCGAAGTCGTGGACCAGGCGGCGGATCCTTTCAGCGATCAGCTCGGCGCTGAGCCCGGCGCAGCCGGACAGGGCGCGGGCGAGCCCGTCGCCGTCGTCGAACTGGCGGGTCCCGGAGCGCCGCTCGGTCACCCCGTCGGTGACGCACAGCAGGCTGTCGCCGGGGCGCAGGTCGAGGGTCTCGCTGGTGTAGGTCTCGTCCTCGACCACGCCCAGCAGGGTCTGCGGGCGGGCGACGGTGCGGACGGTGCCGTCGGGGCCGAGCACGAGCGGCAGCGGGTGGCCTGCGGAGGCGAGGGTGCAGCGGACCCCGCCGTCGTACGGCCGCAGCTCGCCGTAGAGGAGGGAGAGGAAGCGGGTCTGCGGGCCGTCCCCGGCGGCCGGCGGCCGGGCGCCGGCGGCGACCAGGGCGCGGGCGGCGGCGTCGGCGGCCTCGGTGGCGTCGTCCAGGAGGAGCTGGTTGAGGCGGTCCAGGACGTCGGCGACGCGGTAGCCCTCGCGGGCGAGGAGGCGCAGCCAGGGGCGGGCGAGGCCGATCACCACGGCGGCCTCGGGGCCCTTGCCCTGGACGTCGCCGACGGCGAAGCACCAGCGGCCGTCGCCCGCCGGGAACAGGTCGTAGAAGTCGCCGCTCGGGCCGCCCATGTCGCAGGGCTCGTAGACGAGCGCGCTGCGCATGCCGGGGATCTCGGCGACCGCGCCGGGCAGCAGGCCGCGCTGCAGGACGGCGCTGATGGTGGCCTGGCGGGCGTACTGGCGGGCCGCGCCGATGGCCAGCGCGACCCTGCGGCCGAGGTCCTCCACCAGCCCGGTGACCTCGTCGGGGAAGCCCGCCGGCCCGCACCGGCCGATGACCAGCGTGCCGAGCGGCCGGCCGCCCGCGATCAGCCGGTACGACAGCGCCGTCCCCTGGGCGCCCTGCGGGCCGAGCGCGTGGCCCGGCCAGGGGTAGGGCTCGGGGCCGGAGCGCGGCCCGTCGGGCGGACCCGGCGGCTCCTTCTCCAGGGCGCACCGCAGTTCCTCGATCCGGGTCTCGCTGGCGTGCCAGACCCGGGTGGGCCCGCCGCCGGCGCCGCCGCGCACGGTCGCCTCGTCCTCCAGCCAGACCGCGCACCAGTCGGCGAGCCGGGGCACGATCAGCTGACCGGTGAGCGCGGCGACCAGGTTCTCGTCCAGCTGCCCGGCGAGCAGGTCGGAGGCCTCGGCGAGGAAGGACAGGGCGCCCCGGCCGAGCCAGTCCCGGTCGCCGTCGGCGCGGTGCGGCTGCGGGGCGAGGGCCTCGGCGACGCCCAGGGCGGGCTCGGGGGCCGGTCCGTCCAGGGCCTCGCCGCCGCCCGGGTGCAGCCGCGCCCACACGGTCTTGGCGCCGGTGCGGTAGGTGACGCCCCAGGACTCGGCGAGCGTGGCGACGAGGCGCAGGCCGCGCCCGTACTCCGGGGTGTCGTACGCCCCCTCACCGCTCGTGGCGTCCCGCGGGGCACGGGACGGGTGCTGGTCGCCGACCTCGACCACGAACGCGCCGGTCTCCTCCAGCCGCCACTCGACGTGCACCTCGGTACCGGCGTGCACGACCGCGTTGGTGACCAGCTCGCTGACGACGGCCATGACGTCGTCGGCGAGCCGCGCGGTGACCCCGGGTGCCTCGGCGAGCGCGGCCCGCACCAGCGCGCGGGCCGAACCCGGGGCGAGGGCGCTCCCGGGCAGCGTGGCCCGCCCTCGGCGCTCCCCGGGCTGGGCGCCGCTCTCCCGCTGCGTCGGTATGGCCGCCATGTCCATGCGGTCAGGGTGACAGACCGGGGGCACCCATAAGCGGTGAGTTACTCAAGTGGCCGGAAGGCGGACACTTTCGAGCGCCGCTGAGCACAATCTCCCCACGGGGCGCGGGGCTGTGCCGCTGTGCGGGCCCGGCGCGGGGCGCGCCGGGCCGTGGACGGCCCGCAGGCGGCGGGCGTTCCCCGCCGCCGCTCCGGAACCGCGCTACGCCTCCCGCGTCCCCGCGTACATCTCGTCGATGAGGTGCTTGTACTCCCGCTCCACCACCGGCCGCTTCAGCTTCAGGCTCGGCGTGATCTCGCCGTGCTCCACATCGAGGTCCCGCGGCAGCAGCCGGAACTTCTTGATCGTCTGCCAGCGCTGGAGCCCGGCGTTGAGCTGCCGCACGTACCCGTCGACCATCTCCACCGTCTGCGGCGCGGCGACGATCTCCGCGTACGGCTTGCCCTCCAGGCCGTTCTCCTTCGCCCACTCCTGGATCGCGAGTTCGTCCAGGGCGATGAGGGCGGTGCAGTAGTTCCGGTCGGCGCCGTGCACGAGGATGTTGGACACGTACGGGCACACCGCCTTGAACTGCCCCTCGAGCTCCGCCGGAGCGACGTACTTGCCGCCGGACGTCTTGATGAGGTCCTTCTTGCGGTCGGTGATGCGCAGATAGCCGTCGGGGGACAGCTCGCCGATGTCCCCGGTGTGGAACCAGCCGTCGGACTCCAGCACCTCGGCGGTCTTCTCGGGCTGCTGGTGGTAGCCCTCCATGATGCCGGGGCCGCGCAGCAGGATCTCGCCGTCGTCGGCGATGCGCACCTCGGTGCCGGGCAGCGGCTTGCCGACCGTACCGGTGCGGTAGGCCTCGCCAGGGTTGACGAAGGAGGCGGCGGAGGTCTCGGTCAGGCCGTAGCCCTCCAGGATGTGGATGCCGGCTCCGGCGAAGAAGTAGCCGATCTCCGGGGAGAGCGCGGAGGCGCCGGAGACGCAGGCGCGCAGCCGGCCGCCGAAGGCCTCGCGGAGCTTGCCGTAGACGAGGGCGTCGGCGATCTTGTGCTTGGCGCCGAGCCCGAACGGCACGGAGGCGGTGCCGGTGCGGCGGAAGTTGTCCTGGCTGGCCTTGGCGTACTCGCGGGCGACCTCGGCGGCCCACTGGAAGATCCTGTACTTGGCCCCGCCGCCCTCGCGGGCCTTGGCGGCGACGCCGTTGTAGACCTTCTCGAAGATGCGCGGCACGGCCGCCATGTACGTCGGCTGGACCACCGGGAGGTTCTCGATGATCTTGTCGACCCGGCCGTCGACGGCCGTGACGTGCCCGACCTCGATCTGGCCGGAGGTGAGCACCTTGCCGAAGACGTGCGCGAGCGGCAGCCACAGGTACTGCACGTCCTCGCCGCCGATCAGGCCGGTCGCGGCGATGGCCTTCGCCATGTAGGCCCAGTTGTCGTGCGGCAGCCGCACGCCCTTGGGGCGGCCGGTCGTGCCGGAGGTGTAGATGAGGGTGGCGAGCTGGTCCTTGGTGATCGCCCCGACGCGTTCCTTGATGAGCTGCGGGTGCTGCTCCAGGTAGGCGGTACCGCGCTCCTCCAGCTCGGCGAGGCTGATCACCCAGTCGCCGGTCTCGACGCCGGCCGCGTCGATGACCACGACCTTGGTCAGCTCGGGCAGCTCGGGACGCTTCTCCACGGCCTTGGCGAGCTGGGCCGCGTCCTCGGCGATCAGCACCCGGCTCTCGGAGTCGGAGAGGATGAACGCCGATTCGTCGGCGTTGGTCTGCGGGTAGACGGTGGTGGTGGCGCCGCCGGCGCACATGATGCCGAGGTCGGCGAGGATCCACTCGACCCGGGTGGAGGAGGCGAGCGCCACCCGCTGCTCGGGCTGGACGCCCAGGTCGATGAGGCCGGCCGCGATGGCGTACACCCGCTCGGCCGCCTGGGCCCAGCTGAGCGACTTCCAGTCGTCGGGGCCCTGGCCGGAGGCCGGCGGGACCGGGTAGCGGTAGGCCTCGGCGTCCGGTGTGGCCGCCACGCGCTCCAGGAAGAGGGCTGCCACGGACGGCGGACGGTTCTCGATCAGGGTCTGTGTGTCGCTCACGACATCCTCCGGGGGCCCGCGACGGTGCGGCTACTCGGTGCGGCTGGGTTAACTCACGGTGGGGATTCAGGCTCTTGTTTAACTCGCGAGTAACTATCGAGCAGGGATCAGGGTAAGGGGCGACCGCCCGCCGCGTAAGGGGCTTCGGCCTGTCACTTTCCCCTCAGCATGACGCCGGGAACGCGCGAGGGCCCGCCGTGCTTTCGCACGGCGGGCCCTCACTTGCCCGGTTTGCGGGCGTGACCGGCCGTTACCTCCGGTTACTTCTTGCCCTTGCCCGACCCCGCGCTGTCATCGCTGGACAGGACCGCGATGAAGGCCTCCTGCGGAACCTCCACGGAACCCACCATCTTCATCCGCTTCTTGCCTTCCTTCTGCTTCTCCAGCAGCTTCCGCTTACGGGAGATGTCACCGCCGTAGCACTTGGCGAGGACGTCCTTGCGGATGGCGCGGATGGTCTCGCGGGCGATGACCCGCGAGCCGATGGCGGCCTGCACCGGCACCTCGAAGGCCTGCCGCGGGATCAGCTCCTTGAGCTTGGCGACGAGCCGCACGCCGTACGCGTACGCCTGGTCCTTGTGGGTGATCGCCGAGAACGCGTCCACCTTGTCGCCGTGCAGCAGGATGTCGACCTTGACCAGGGAGCTGGTCTGCTCGCCGGTGGGCTCGTAGTCCAGCGAGGCGTAGCCGCGGGTCTTGGACTTCAGCTGGTCGAAGAAGTCGAACACGATCTCCGCGAGCGGCAGCGTGTAGCGGATCTCGACCCGGTCCTCCGAGAGGTAGTCCATGCCGAGGAGGGTGCCGCGCCGGGTCTGGCACAGCTCCATGATCGAGCCGATGAACTCGGTCGGCGCGAGGATGGTGGCCCGCACGACCGGCTCGTACACCTCGTTGATCTTGCCCTCGGGGAACTCGCTCGGGTTGGTGACGGTGTGCTCGCTGCCGTCCTCCATCACCACCCGGTAGACCACGTTCGGCGCGGTGGCGATCAGGTCGAGACCGAACTCGCGCTCCAGCCGCTCCCGGATCACGTCCAGGTGCAGCAGGCCGAGGAAGCCCACGCGGAAACCGAAGCCGAGGGCCGCGGAGGTCTCCGGCTCGTAGACCAGCGCGGCATCGTTGAGCTGCAGCTTGTCCAGGGCCTCGCGCAGCTCCGGGTAGTCCGAGCCGTCCAGCGGGTACAGGCCCGAGAAGACCATCGGCTTCGGGTCCTTGTAGCCGCCGAGCGCCTCGGTCGCACCCTTTGCCTGGCTGGTGACGGTGTCACCGACCTTCGACTGCCGCACGTCCTTCACACCGGTGATGAGGTATCCCACCTCACCCACGCCGAGGCCGTCCGCCGGGAGCATCTCGGGCGAGCTGACGCCGATCTCCAGCAGCTCGTGCGTCGCGCCGGTCGACATCATCCTGATGCGCTCGCGCTTGTTGAGCTGGCCGTCGATGACACGGACGTACGTCACGACACCGCGGTAGGAGTCGTAGACCGAGTCGAAGATCATCGCGCGGGCGGGCGCGTCGGCGACCCCGACCGGCGCCGGGATCTCCTTGACGACCTTGTTCAGCAGCGCGTCCACACCGAGCCCGGTCTTCGCGGAGACCTTGAGCACGTCCTCCGGGTCACAGCCGACCAGGTTCGCCAGCTCCTCGGCGAACTTCTCCGGCTGGGCGGCCGGCAGGTCGATCTTGTTCAGCACCGGGATGATCGTGAGGTCGTTCTCCATCGCCAGGTAGAGGTTGGCGAGGGTCTGCGCCTCGATGCCCTGGGCGGCGTCGACGAGGAGGATGGTCCCCTCGCAGGCGGCGAGCGACCGCGAGACCTCGTAGGTGAAGTCGACGTGCCCCGGGGTGTCGATCATGTTGAGGATGTGGGTCGTGCCCTGGTCGGGGCCCTCGGTCGGGGCCCAGGGCAGACGCACCGCCTGGGACTTGATCGTGATGCCGCGCTCGCGCTCGATGTCCATCCGGTCGAGGTACTGAGCACGCATCTGCCGCTGCTCGACCACACCGGTCAGCTGGAGCATCCGGTCGGCGAGCGTGGACTTGCCGTGGTCGATGTGCGCGATGATGCAGAAATTGCGGATCAGAGCCGGGTCGGTACGGCTCGGCTCGGGCACATGGTTAGGGGTCGCGGGCACGCAGGGTCCTGTCTCTTGAGGCGCCTTATGCCTCGGGTCGGATCGTTACGTAGTCTCCATGGTCCCACGCGGAGGGACCGGGGGCCGTTTTGGGCCGTCCGGAGGGCCACTGGTACTGTAGATGGCTGTGCCTCATGCCCTCTCAGCGCGAGGCGCGACAGAAAAGTTTGGATCACCGGAACGGGACCCTCGCGGCCCCGCACCTGAACCTGAAAAGGCTCCTTCGTGGCGAACATCAAGTCCCAGATCAAGCGGATCAAGACCAACGAGAAGGCTCGGCTGCGCAACAAGGCCGTCAAGTCCTCCCTGAAGACCGCGATCCGCAAGGCCCGTGAGGCCGCTGCCGCGGGTGACGCCGAGAAGGCCACCGAGCTGCAGCGCGCTGCCGCGCGGGCGCTCGACAAGGCCGTCTCGAAGGGCGTCATCCACAAGAACCAGGCCGCCAACAAGAAGTCGGCGCTTGCTTCCAAGGTCGCGTCCCTCAAGGGCTGAACCCCTTTCTGATCTGACCGCCGGAGGGACCCAGGGCGGGCCCTCTCTCATCCGCCCCCGTCCGGCACCCCCGAGCCTGTTCGCGGCCTGCGTTCGCCACGCGGGAACGGGCTCACCAGCTTGATCCGAAGGCCTCGGTACCTCTCCTTTCCCCAAGGCGGGTGCCGGGGCCTTCGGCATGCGCCCGGACTCGGGCGAGGCAGCCGTCCCCACAGGTGCAGGGCCACGGCGTGCCCCCGGCCGTCGACGTACACACTGCGCGGACCCGTCCGGAAGCCGCCACCGGTCTCCTGGAAGAGCCGGCCGTACACCCCGATGACCGCGTCCTGTCCCTTGAAGTCACCGGACAGCGGATCTTCGCCGGCGATGCACGGCTGATACGGGTTTACGGCTGATACGGATGTACGGCTGATACGTACGATTCTCCAGCGCGGCGACCGCCGGGGTGACCGGATCAGCCCCGGCCCCTCGACCGCGCCGCCCGCGCGATCACCACCACTGCCTTCTCCAACGCGTACTCGGGATCGTCCCCGCCCCCCTTCACACCCGCGTCGGCCTCGGCGACCGCTCGCATCGCCACCGCGACCCCGTCGGGCGTCCAGCCCCGCATCTGCTGCCGCACCCGGTCGATCTTCCACGGCGGCATACCCAGCTCACGCGCCAGGTCGGCCGGCCGGCCACCCCGCGCCGAGGACAGCTTCCCGATCGCCCGCACGCCCTGCGCCAGCGCACTGGTGATCATCACCGGTGCCACGCCCGTGGCCAGCGACCATCTGAGCGCCTCCAGCGCCTCCGCCGTACGGCCCTCCACGGCCCGGTCGGCGACAGTGAAGCTGGACGCCTCTGCACGGCCCGTGTAGTACCGCCCGACCACCGCCTCGTCGATCGTGCCCTCCACGTCGGCGACCAGCTGGGAGACCGCCGAGGCCAGCTCCCGAAGATCGCTCCCGATGGCGTCGCAGAGCGCCTGGCAGGCCTCGGGAGTGGCCGAGCGCCCGAACGAGCGGAACTCCCCCCGCACGAAGGCCAGCCGGTCCGCCGGCTTGGTCATCTTCGGGCAGGCCACCTCCCGCGCGCCCGCCTTGCGCGCGGCGTCCAGCAGCCCCTTGCCCTTGGCTCCGCCCGCGTGCAGCAGCACGAGCGTGATCTCCTCGGCGGGCGAGCCGAGGTACGCCTTCACGTCCTTGACCGTGTCGGCGGACAGGTCCTGCGCGTTGCGTACGACCACGACCTTGCGCTCGGCGAAGAGCGACGGGCTGGTCAGCTCGGCGAGTGTGCCGGGCTGCAGCTGGTCCGGGGTCAGGTCACGTACGTCCGTGTCGGCGTCGGCGGCCTTGGCGGCGGCCACCACCTCCTGCACGGCACGGTCGAGCAGGAGGTCCTCCTGGCCCACGGCAAGGGTCACCGGGGCGAGAGGGTCGTCATTCGCAGTCTTCCTGGCCATCGCCTAAAGCATCCCACGCGGCACCGACATCGAAGCGGCCCCGCCACCCTGACCGGCCCCGGAGCGGACCCTGAGTGCGGGGTGGGGACGGGGAGGGGTGCGGGTTGGGGGCGGGGAGGAGGCAGAGGCAGGGACAGGGACAGGGACAGGAGATAAGGGATAGAGGGCCGGGGTCAGGGCTCCTCGCGCCAGCCGTCCCACTCCCCCGCGAACGCGTCCAGCTCGGCGGGGTCGAGGCGTTCGTGCTCGTCGTGCACGACCACCAGCCACTGGGCGTCCTCGGCGTCGTCCTCGCCGGCCAAGGCGTCCCGGACGAGCTGGGGCTCCTCGTCGACACCGAACCGCTCCCCGAGCGCCTCGGCCGCCTCCTCGGCGGCGTCGCGGTCGGGCAGCACCAGCACATGTCTCACATCACTCACGAGCCCATTCTCCGGTACCGGGGACGGGGCGAAGAGGCAGGTCAAACCCTGGACGGAACGGGCAGGTCAGGTCTCGGGGACGATCTGTATGTCGAGGTCGACCCGGATGCTCGGCCCGACCCCCGCGATGCCCCGCGCCGGTATCGCCTGCCAGCTGACCGTGAAGTCGTCCCCGGGCAGCTCGGTGGTGGCCCGGCAGGCGGCCCGCACCTCGCCCTCCATGCCGTTGCCGAGACCGAGGTACTCGGTGTCGAGCGTGACCGTGCGGGTCACGCCGTGCAGCGACAGCGCTCCGGTGACCGCCCACCGGGGCGGCATTCGCGGCACCACGGGCCCAGATCATGCGCATCCGGTGCATGCGCATCCGGTGCATGCGCTGTGGCTGAGCCGGATCGGTCGGCCAGGTCAGTCAGGGTTTCGCACAGTCGGCACACAGCTCAGCTCGATCCCGAAGCGCTCCCGGTAGACCGCCAGCACCTCGTCGTCCGTCTCCAGCTCGCGCGTCTCCTGCGTGCCGTCCACCGCGGTCGTCTTCAGCCTGCGCCCGCTGAGGGTGATCCGTCCTCCGTCCCCGGTGATCCGAGAGCAGACCAGCGACCGCGTGAAGTGCGATTCCGGCGAGGTGCTGTGCCACCAGGCGCCGGCCGCGAAGTCCGCGAGCGCCCGGGCGCGGGTCTCCAGCCGGTACTGCGGCTCCCCGTCCCGGAAGACGTCCAGGTCGCCGGCGCCCGGTGCGGCGCCGCCGCGCACCCCGGCCGGGTCCGGGCCGGCCTCCACCACCCGGAACCTGCCTCCGGGGTCCTCCTGCTCCCCGCGCTCCCCGTAGGCCAGCGGGTAGTGGCTGTACGCCCCGAACCCGACGTCGGCGAGCCAGGTGTCCCCGTCCGCCGTCCGTACCCGCAGCGCGAGATGGTCGAAGGGGATCCCGAGCCGCCCCTCGCTGTCGTACACGCGCCCCGCGAGCAGTTCGACCTCGTAGCCGAGGGCGACGAGCAACGTCCCGAACGCGCCGTTCAGTTCGTAGCAGAAGCCGCCCCTCCGCGCCTCGGTCACCTTGTCCAGCAGACGCTTCTCCTCCAGCGTGATCTCCTCTCCGAGGTGGACCGACAGGTTCTCGAAGGGGACGGTCCGCAGATGGCTCAGGTGCAGCTCGCGCAGCGCCTCACGAGTGGGCCGCGGCGGGCGGGCCAGGCCGAGTCGGCGCAGATAGGCATCGATCGGGCAGGTATCAGTCGGACAGGTATCGATCGGGCAGGTATCGGTCGGGCAGGTATCGGTCTGTGCTGATGTCATGGGGTCAGTCTGGGGCAGGCCGTTCTCTCCCTTGCTGGTTGTGTGACTCCGTACCTAGTCCTCTCTCGTCACCTGTATCCGCCCTTCGACTCCTCCGGTTCCGGTGATCGCGAGGGCACCGTCGCGGTCGGTGCGCAGGACGGCCGCGCCGCCGGCCCGCAGTGCGGCCATGGTCGCCGGTGCCGGGTGGCCGTAGGGATTTCCGGCACCCGCCGAGACGAGTGCCACCCGGGGTGCGGCGAGGTGTAACAGCTCCGGGTCCTGATAGGCAGAGCCGTGGTGGGCCACCTTCAGGACGTCCACTCCGGCCAGCTCGGCAGCCGCCGGGGACCGCAACAGGGCCTGTTGGGCCGGGGGCTCGAGGTCTCCGAGCAGCAGCAGCCGCAGCCCGGCCGTGCGCACGAGCAGCGCGACACTCGCATCGTTCGGCCCCTCCGGCTCGAACAGGGTGCCCGGACGGGCCGGGGGCACCGCCGTCCCGTCAGGCGGACGCGTGCTCTGCGGCGGGGGCCACAGGACCCGCCAGGTGAGGGGGCCGGTGCGCCGTTCCTCTCCGGCGGCGGCGGTCGTGACGGGGATGTGCCGTTCGGCCGCCTCCCGCCGCACGAACGCTGCCTGCTCCGCCGGTTCCGCGAACCCCGTCGTCTCGATCGCGGCCACCGAGCGGCCCCGCAGGACGCCGGGCAGGCCCGCCACATGGTCGGCGTGGAAGTGGGTGAGGACGAGGAGGGGGACACGGGTGATGCCCAGCCGCCGCAGGCAGTGGTCGACCAGCGCCGGATCGGGTCCGGCGTCCACGACCACTCCGGCCCCCTCCCCTGCCGCCAGCACGGTCGCGTCGCCCTGGCCGACGTCGCACATCGCGAACCGCCAGCCCGGAGGCGGCCAGCCCGTGATCACCCGGGTCAGCGGCGCCGGCCGCGTCACCAGCAGCACGACCAGCACCCCGAGCAGCCCGCACCACGCCGGGTGTCGCAGCAGCCTCCGGCCGGCCAGGACGACGGCCACGGTGACCGCCGCGAGCGCCAGTGCCCCCGGCCAGCTCCCCGGCCAGTCCACTCCCGCGCCGGGCAGCGCCGCCCCGGCCCGGGCGACCCCGGCGATCCACCCGGCCGGCCACCTCGCACACCACGCCAGAGCCTTGGCCGCCGGCATCGCCACCGGCGCCGTCGCGAGTGCCGCGAAGCCGAGCACCGTCGCCGGTGCCACCGCCACCTCGGCCAGCAGGTTGCAGGGCACCGCCACCAGGCTCACCCGGGCCGACAGCACCGCCACGACCGGTGCGCACACCGCCTGCGCCGCTCCTGCCGCCGCCAGCGCCTCGGCGAGCCGCGGCGGCACCCGGCGTCGCCGCAGCGCCTCGCTCCAACCGGGCGCCAGCACCAGCAGGGCGCCGGTCGCCAGTACGGAGAGCAGAAAGCCGTAACTGCGGGCCAGCCACGGGTCGTACAGCACCAGCAGCAGGACGGCCGTGGCCAGCGCCGGTACCAGGGATCTGCGGCGCCCGGTGGCCAGGGCCAGCAACGCGACCGCGCCGCAGGCGGCGGCCCGCAGCACACTGGGGTCGGGACGGCAGACGACCACGAAACCCAGCGTCAGCGCTCCCGAGAGCAGCGCCGTCGCCCGCAGGGAGAGCCCCAGTCGTGGGGCCAGGCCACGCCGCTCGGCCCGGTGTGCCAGGCCGGGCGGCCCGATGAGCAGGGCGAGCAGAACGGTGAGGTTGCTGCCGGAGACGGCGAGCGTGTGCGTCAGGTCCGTCTCCTCGAAGGCGTGGTCCAGCTCGGGGGTGATCCGCGAGGTGTCCCCGACGACCAGCCCGGGAAGCAGGGCCCGCGCGTCTCCCGGCAGGTCCTCGGTCGCCTCCCGCAGGCCCGCTCTGAGCCGGCCCGCCAGTCGTTGTGCTCCGTTCGGTCCCGCTACGATCCGCGGCTCCGGTCGGCCGCGCACCCGCAGCACGGCCGCGGTCCGGTCGCCTCCGGTCAGGGCAGGCGCCAGTCGCCCGGTAACCCGCAGCCGTGTGGACGGAAGGAGTCCGAGCCAGGCGGCCCGCCCGGCCGGGGTGCCTTGTGCGGCGCGGGTGGGCGGCGGCCCGGAACCCCGGCTCCCCACCGCGTCGCCGTGCGGTGCCGGGACGTCCGGGTCGACGATCACCAGCACGGGTGTCCGGGTCCGCACACTCCTTCCGTCGGCCTCCTCGACGGTCCGCAGCTCGGCCCGGGCCAGCACCGCCACGGGCGCCGCGTGATCGCCTCGCACCTGCGGCCTGCTCAGCCATGGGTCACCGCGCACCTCGATCTCGGCGGTGACGGTCGCGAACCGTCGTGCCAGCTCCGGCACGGGCCCGCGCCGGACGTCGGCCCCGTGCAGTCCGGCGGACGTGGCTGCCGCGGCGACACAGAGCAGCGTCGCGGCGACGGCTGGACGCGCCCAGCCGAACCGACCGCGCGCCCAGCCGAACCGACCGCGCGTCCCGGCGAGCCGACGGCGCGTCCCGGCGAGCCGACGGCGCGTCCCGGCGGACCGGCCGTGCGCCCAGTCGAACCGACGGCCGGCCTCGGGACGAGGCCCGCCTGCTCCCGGCTGCCGTACCGACAGCAGCAGGAGGGCCCCGCCGACCAGGCAGAGGACAGCGGTCGCGGCGGCCCAGGACGCCGGCGCGTCCAGGGTCAGGGCCGCGGTGGCCCAGGCCGCGAGGGCGGGCGGCACCAGGCGCAGGTCCATGGGGCCGCTGCGGCCGGTGTGCGCGGCTTCACACTGCTCGGGTTCCGTGCGCGGGGCGGCCTTGCCGAGTGCGCGGCTCATGGCCGTACCAGCTCGCGCAGATCGGTGAACCGGCGGTCGCCGATGCCGTTGACCTCCCGCAGTTCGTCCACGGAGCGGAAACCGCCGTGCTGGGTGCGGTAGTCGATGATGTGCCGGGCGAGTACCGGGCCGACCCCGGGCAGGGTGTCGAGCTGGTCTATGGTGGCCGTGTTGAGGGAGACCGGCGCTGTCGGGCCCGTGCCGGTGGATCCGGAGAGCGGACCGGCTGCCGGGCCCGGTGCGGCGGCGGAGCCGGCCGGGGTACCGACGACGACCTGTTCGCCGTCGACGAGGAAGCGGGCCCTGTTGAGCCCTTCCGTGCTCACGCCCGGCCGGACCCCGCCCGCCGCCCGCAGAGCGTCGGCCACCCGGGCGCCGGCCGGCAGCCGCCGGATCCCCGGCTGCCGGACCTTGCCGCTGACGTCCACGACGATCTCCGCACCGGGTGCCGACGACGTGCCCGCGGCCGGTGCGGTGGCCGCTCCCCCACCCTTCCTGTCGAAGGGCGCCTGGGCACGCACCACTTGAGGAGCACTCACCTGCTGGGACCGGCCCGCCCAGAAGTGCTGCACTGCGAAGACGGCGGCGACGACGAGCACCACGGCGAGCGCCACGGCTCCCCGCCGCTCCACTCCGTACCGGGTCTGGAGCCACACCGGCATCCGCTCGCGCAGAGCCAGTCCGGCCCGCGCCCGCCAGTCCGGTGCCGCCGGGTGCTCCGCGTCCGGCTTCCACTTCGGCCCCTGCTCCAGCTCCAGCTCAGGCCCCGGCCCCGGCCCCGGCTCAGACTCAGACTCCAGCTCCGGTTCAGACCTCGCCTCCGGCTTCGACCCCGGCTCCCACCTCGGTCCCGCCCCCGGCAGTCTCACCGCACCGCCCGGTTCAAGTGCAGCGGCAGCCGCCGCCCTCTCCCAGGCCCTGCCCGGCGCCGGCTCGACCGCGCTCACCGTCCGCCTGGAACCCGGGGTCGAACTCAGGCCGGGTGCCAGGCCCGTCACCGTGGCCGTCGGTGCGCTCCCGGACCCTTCCGGGCCCGGCGGCGCGTTTCCCGACTCCCGCCACTGCGCGGCCCGTTCGCCGAAGAGGAGTTCCGCACGCTGGCGCAGCTCCTCCGCCGGCGCGGACGGGCGGTGACGGACGCGGCGGGGGTGGACGCGGCGGGGATGGATGGTTGTGCGGCGCTGCCGGACGCGGCCGTCGGAGGCGGGGCCACGGCCGGGGCCGCTGGTCGGAGTTGCCGTGCGTGAGCGAGATCGAAGTGCCATGCGACGAGGATGGGGCATTCCATCCCATCGCGATGATCTTGGGGAGTTTCCGTGGACGGCCGGGCAGTTGTGGAAAACTTCGCCACCCGGACGGGTGAATCGGGTCGGGTCCCGTAACCGAGTGGGAAGACCGGCCCCGGAACGACCGGTGTCAGCGAGGCGAGACGACCGCGCCCAGCAGCCCGGGCCCGGTGTGTGCGCCGATCACCGCTCCGACCTCGCTGACATGCAGATCGGCCAGGCCAGGGACGCGGACCCGCAGCCGGTCGGCGAGGGCGGCGGCGCGGTCGGGGGCGGCGAGGTGGTGAACGGCGATGTCGACCTCGGCGGTGCCCGCCTTCTCGGCGGCCAGTTCCTCAAGGCGCGCGATCGCCTTGGACGCCGTACGGACCTTTTCGAGTGGCTCGATCCGCCCGTCGCCCAGCTGGAGCAGCGGTTTGACGGCGAGCGCAGAGCCCAGCAGGGCCTGCGCGGCACCGATCCGGCCGCCGCGGCGAAGGTAGTCGAGGGTGTCGACGTAGAAGTAGGCGGAGGTGCCGGCGGCCCGCTTCTCCGCGGCTGCGACGGCTTCGTCGATGGTGCCGCCCGCCTCGGCGGTCTCGGCGGCGGCGAGGGCGCAGAAGCCGAGCGCCATCGCGACCATGCCGGTGTCCACGACCCGCACGGGCACCGGCGCCTCGCGCGCGGCGAGGACCGCGGCGTCGTAGGTGCCGGACAGCTCGGCGGACAGGTGCAGGGAGACGATGCCGCTCGCGCCGGACTCGGCGACCCCGCGGTAGGTCTCCGCGAACACCTGCGGGCTGGGCCGGGAGGTGGTGACGGAACGCCGCTTCTGCAGCGCCTGGGCCAGGGAGCGGGTCGAGATCTCGGTGCCCTCTTCGAGGGCCTGGTCGCCAAGGACCACGGTCAGCGGGACCGCGGTGATGCCATGACGCTCCATCGCCCGGGGCGGCAGGTAGGCCGTTGAATCGGTGACGATCGCGACATGGCGGGACATGAGCTGGAGGTTACCTGTCGTCGTGCGCGCGCGGCAGCCCGGCCCCGGTGCTGCGGCCGAGGAGCCGCACCCTCATGTGGTGCTCTCGGGGCGGGGCTTCTTCTGCCACGGGGAAGTGGGGCGCCATGACGGCGGGGCGATCGCCTCGGGAGCGGACTCCTTGGCGGCGCGGGGTCCGGGCGCCTTCGGCCAGGTCTGTTCGGTGGCCTGTCTGTCGGCCGGGGCGGGAGCTTCGGGCCACGGCGGGGGTGCCTGGCCGGGCTCGGCACGCGTCCAGTGGCGCAGGGCGCCCGCTTCGATGTCGATCTGGGCGCTGAGGGTGTCCAGGTCGTCGTCGGCGAAGCGGTGGGCCCGGTCGCGGACGGCCCAGCGCAGGGAGTCGGCGGACTGGGTGATGCGCTCGGTGCGGCTGCGCAGTTCGGGCAGGCGCTCGGTGAGCGTGGCCCGGTCCGGCTCGGACTCCAGGCGCTTGAGGTCGCCGTCCAGCTCGTGTCCGTGCGCGCTGAGCCGCTCGAAGAGGCCGAGGGACTCCTTCAGCGACTCGTCCTCGGCCGCACCCGCGTGCAGCGCGTCCTGCGTGGCCCGCATGGAGGTGCGCAGCGCCAGCCGCAGTTGGGCGATCTCGGCGGCAGGTCCGCTCTGGGCGAAGGACTTCGCGCGCAGGGTGTGGTCCTCGACCGTGCGGCGGGCCTGGGCGATGGTCCGGTCCACCCCGCGCTTGGCGGCGCGGACCGCCTTGACGGTGGCGTACGCGCCGAGGCCGACGAAGAGCAGGAAGAGCAGGGCGAACACGGTCAGCACTACTTCCATGACGCTCCTCCTCCGGCCGGTACGGCGCGAGCCGCTGTGCTCTCCACGGTAAACGCTGCGGGCAGGCCCGGAGTTCCGGAAGAACCCCGAACCTGCCCCCAGAGGACCCTGAGCCCGCCCGTAGGGGAGTACCCCGAGCCGGTGCACAGCACCCGGTTGTCACGCAGCCCCGATCACCGCGAGTCACGCAGCCCCGATCACCCGGTCGTCACGCGGGAGCGATCACCCGGCTGTCATGCGGGACCGGTCACCCGGCTGTCACGCGGGAACGATGTTGACCAGCTTCGGCGCCCGCACGATCACCTTCCGGATGCCCGCGCCGCCCAGCGCCGCGACGACCTTCTCGTCGGCCAGCGCCACCTTCTCCAGCTCCTCCTCGGAGATGGCGGGCGGCACCTCCAGCCGGGCCTTGACCTTGCCCTTGATCTGCACGACGCAGGTCACGGTCTCGTCGACGACGTAGGTCGGGTCGGCGACCGGGAAGTCCTGGTGGACGACCGAGTCGGTGTGGCCCAGCTTGCGCCACAGCTCCTCGGCGATGTGCGGGGCCAGCGGGGCGATCATCAGCACCAGCGGCTCGGCCACGGACCGCGGCACCGGGCCGCCGGCCTTGGTCAGGTGGTTGTTCAGCTCGGTGACCTTGGCGATGGCGGTGTTGAAGCGCAGGCCCTCCAGGTCCTGGCGGACGCCGTCGATCGCCTTGTGCAGGGCGCGCAGGGTGTCCTCGTCCGGCTCGGCGTCGGTCACGGTGACCTCGCCGGTGGCCTCGTCCACGATGTTGCGCCACAGCCGCTGCAGCAGCCGGAACTGGCCGACCACCGCGCGCGTGTCCCAGGGGCGGGAGACGTCCAGCGGGCCCATGGCCATCTCGTACAGGCGCAGGGTGTCGGCGCCGTACTCGGCGGCGATCTCGTCCGGGGTCACCGCGTTCTTCAGCGACTTGCCCATCTTGCCCAGCAGGCGGCTGACCTGCTCGCCCTGGTAGTAGTAGGCGCCGTCGCGCTCCTCCACCTCGGCGGCCGGCACCGCGATGCCACGGCTGTCACGGTAGACGTAGGCCTGGATCATGCCCTGGTTGAACAGCTTGTGGAACGGCTCCGCGGAGGAGACGTGTCCCAGGTCGTACAGGACCTTGGACCAGAAGCGCGCGTACAGCAGGTGCAGCACGGCGTGCTCGGCGCCGCCGACGTACAGATCGACACCGCCGTGCGGCTGGCCCTCGCGCGGGCCCATCCAGTACCGCTCGATCTCCGGGTCGACCAGCTTGCGGTCGTTGTGCGGGTCCAGGTACCGGAACTCGTACCAGCAGGAACCGGCCCAGTTGGGCATGGTGTTGGTCTCGCGGCGGTACTTCTTGGGGCCGTCGCCCAGGTCCAGGGTGACGTTGACCCATTCCTCGTTGCGCGACAGCGGCGTCTCGGGCTGGGTGTCGGCGTCGTCCGGGTCGAAGGTGCGCGGGCTGTAGTCCTCGACCTCGGGCAGCTCCAGCGGCAGCATCGACTCGGGCAGCGCGTGGGCGACGCCGTCCTCGTCGTAGACGATCGGGAAGGGCTCGCCCCAGTAGCGCTGGCGGCTGAACAGCCAGTCGCGCAGCCGGAAGTTGACGGTGCCCTCGCCGATGCCCTTGCGCTCCAGCCATTCGGTGATGCGCGCCTTGGCGTCGACCACGCCCAGGCCGTTCAGCTTCACGTCGTCGCTGTCGGAGTTGACGATCTTCGCGTCGTAGGAGACGAAGGCGTCGTCCCAGGTGGACGGGTCGGTGCCGCGGCCGTCGGTCGGCTCGACCACGCAGCGGACCGGCAGCTCGAAGGCGCGCGCGAAGGCGAAGTCACGGCTGTCGTGTCCGGGGACGGCCATGATGGCGCCGGTGCCGTAGCCCATCAGGACGTAGTCGGCGATGAAGACCGGGATCTGCTCGCCGTTGACCGGGTTGGTCGCGAACGCGCCGGTGAAGACGCCGGTCTTGTCCTTGGCCTCGGCCTGCCGCTCGACGTCGGACTTCGAGGCGGCCTGCGCGCGGTAGGCGGCGACGGCGTCGGCGGGGGTGGCGTGGCCGCCGGTCCACACCTCGTGCGTGCCCTGGGGCCAGGCCTGGGGGGTGAACTTGTCGACCAGCGGGTGCTCGGGCGCCAGCACCATGTAGGTGGCGCCGAACAGGGTGTCGGGACGGGTGGTGAAGATCGTGATGCGTTCGCCGTCGATCGGGAAGTCGACCCGGGCGCCCTCGCTGCGGCCGATCCAGTTGCGCTGCTGCAGCTTGATGGCCTCGGGCCAGTCCAGCTCCTCCAGGTCCTCCAGCAGCCGGTCGGCGTAGGCGGTGATGCGCATGTTCCACTGGCGCAGCTTGGCCTTGAAGACCGGGAAGTTGCCGCGCTCGGACCGGCCGTCGGCGGTGACCTCCTCGTTGGCCAGCACGGTCCCCAGGCCCGGGCACCAGTTGACCGGCGCGTCGGAGGCGTAGGCCAGGCGGTACCCGCCCAGGATGTCGGCGCGCTCGGCGGCGGTCAGCTGGTTCCACGCGCGCGTGGAGCCCGGAACCGCGCGCTCACCGGACTCGAACTGGGCGATCAGCTCGGAGATCGGGCGGGCCTTGCGCGCCTCCTCGTCGTACCAGGAGTTGAAGATCTGCAGGAAGATCCACTGGGTCCACTTGTAGTACTCCGGGTCGATCGTGGCGAACGACCGGCGCTTGTCGTGGCCCAGGCCCAGCCGGCGCAGCTGGGCCTTCATGTTCTCCATGTTGGCCTCGGTGGACACGCGCGGGTGCGTGCCGGTCTGCACGGCGTACTGCTCGGCGGGCAGGCCGAAGGCGTCGAAGCCCAGGGTGTGCAGGACGTTGTGGCCGGTCATGCGCTGGAACCGGGCGTAGACGTCGGTGGCGATGTAGCCCAGCGGGTGGCCCACGTGCAGGCCCGCACCGGAGGGGTACGGGAACATGTCCATGATGAACTTCTTGGGCCTGGCGGCCAGCTCGGGGTCGTCCGCCAGGTCGCCCGTGGGGTTCGGGGCCGCGTAGGTGCCGTCGGCGTCCCAGAAGTCCTGCCAGCGTGCCTCGATGTCGGCCGCCAGGGCGGCCGTGTAGCGGTGCGGCGCGGCCTCCGCCGATACGCCGGCGGTGGCAGCGGGGTTCGTCTCGCTCATGATCCTCAAAGCTCCATCGATCGTCTCTGCCTGCGGAAATGAAAAAGCCCCTCGCACAGGAGGGGACGCCGCGCCGATGCCGACCTCACGGTGGGACCGGGGTCGGTACTGATCAGCGCGGCCCGCTAAGCAGAAGGCGTACGGCACGCATGGCGTTAGGGTACCGCAGCCCTTGAGCAAGCTGCGAGGCGCTTCCGTATCCCTGATGGACATGTCACGAAGCCCGCCCGGAACTGAACAAAGGTCAGCAATTACTTCGCGTACCGTCCCCTATGGGACACCGCCCCCGTCGCATTGTCTGTTGATAACAACGCAATAACTCAAACCCCGTACTGATCGGTATGGCGCCACCTAGAGTGCGGCAGCGGGACCGCTTTCCCGAAACTGCTCGGAGTTGCCCCCATGAACCCTCGTCGTAGTACCAGCTCGCTCCCCAAACCCGGCCGCTCGGCCTATGGGGTGGCGTCCGCTGTCGTCCTGCTGCTGATACCCGTGATCGTGCTGGTCGGAGGCAGCCAGTTCCGCGAGTTCCTGAACTTCGGCGCGGGCGTGCTGTCCCTCGTCTCGCTGAGCTGCTCGGTGATCTGGGGCCTGTTCGCACAGGACCGGATCTTCCTGAACACCCGGCAGCGGATCATCGGCCAGGCGGTGCACCGGACGACCGCGGTCGCCTCGATCGCGTTCCTGTTGCTGCACATCACCACGAAGATCGCGCTGGACCACACGCAGCTGATCGCCGCGATCATCCCGTTCTCGCTCGGTCTCACCGGAATCGGCGGCCTGATCGGACTGGGCTCGCTGGCGGGCCTGTTGATGATCTTCGTGGGCATCACCGGCGCCCTGCGCAGCAACTTCGCCACGCCGGCACCGGTCGCCGCCCGCTGGCGGGCCATGCACATGCTGGCGTACCCGGCCTGGTGCGCGGCGCTGGTCCACGGCCTCTACGCGGGTCGATCCGCCAAGCCGATCTTCGTGATCCTCTACAGCCTCTCGCTGCTCGGCGTGATGGGCGCCCTCGCGCTGCGCGCCGCACCGCGCCCGGTCAAGCGGAAGGTCGCCGACCGGCTGGTGGCCCTGTTCGGCAGCTCGGAGCGGCCCGGGCTGGACGAGCTGGACGCGAGCCGTTCCCGGGTGGCCGAGTCGGCGCTGCCCGGCTTCGAGGGCCGGCGCGAGCCGAGGCCGGCACCCGCCGAGACCACGACGTCCCCGCTGTACCAGACCCCGGCCGCCCCGGCCACGGAGCCCGCCTCCGGCTTCGCGGCGGCCTACCGCGCGGTCTCCACGCCGGGCCGCCCGCAGCAGCCCTTCGCGGCCGGTCAGACGGCCCGGATGGACCTGCCGCTGGATCTCCAGCCCACGGAGGCCATGCCGCGCGTGGACGGCCCCTCCAGCACCTCGGGCAGCTGGCCGATCCCGTCCCCGCCGCCGGTCGGCGAGGCCCCGCCGTCCGCGTACGACCCGCTCCAGGACACCGGCTACACCATCCCGGTCTATGGCAATCCGGGCGCCACGGGATACGGCGGAAGTGACGTGTACGACACCGGTGAGACAAACGGCCTCTACGGCACGTACAACCCGAGTGACACGTTCAACAGCGGTCCCGCCACCGAAACGCTGCCCGGCTCGTCCTACGAGGCACCGGGTTCGGGCGAACCTTGGAACACGCCTTCCGGAGGCTTTAAGTGAACGAGGCCCTGCCCGACGTCCCCGAAGTCCGCGTGGTCGGGCTTCCCCAGCTCACGTCGGGCTTCGACCTTGTGGAGCGGCTCGATCTGCCCATGCACCTGAAGGTGCACGGGCCGCTCGATCCACTGGGCGGCGAACAGCTCGCCCAGCTGGCCGAACGCATCAGTCTCAAGGGGCGCGGCGGCGCCGGCTTCCCCTTCCACAAGAAGCTCCGCTCGGTCGCCGAGTCGGCGATCAAGCGCGGGGTGCGGCCGGTCGTCGTGGTCAACGGCAGCGAGGACGAACCGGCCTGCCGGAAGGACACGGTGCTGATCAACCGTGCCCCGCACCTCATCCTGGACGGCGCGCTGCTGTGCGCCGAGGCCCTCGGCGCGCGCACCCTCGTCATCGGCGTCACCCGGGAGTCCACGCAGCGCTCCATGGAGGCCGCGCTCGCCGAGCGAGGGCTGAGCAACAGCCGTAGATCGGCACTACGCGCGTGGGTGCAGCGCAATCCGGTCCGCATGGTCACCGGCGCGGCCGCCTCGCTGATCCGCTCGATCGACGGCGGCCCGGCGATCCCGCCCGGTCGCAAGATCAGCGCCTCGCAGAGCGGCGTGGGCGGCGCGCCCACGCTGCTGTCGAACGCGGAGACGTTCGCGCAGCTGGCCATCGCCGCCCGTATCGGCCCGGAGCGCTACGGCAACACCGGCCTGTACGACGAACCGGGCACCGTGATGCTCACCGTGTCCGGCGCGGTGGCCCGCCCGATGGTGATCGAGGTCCCCACGGGCGTACCGCTGCGCTACGTGCTGCAGCTGGCGGGCGCCCCGCCGGTGCCGCAGGGCGTGCTGACCGGCGGCTATCACGGCAAGTGGATCGACGCGGCGACCGTGAACGAGGCGATCGTCTCCCGCAACTCGCTGGACGCGGTGGGCGGTTCGCTCGGCGCGGGCGCGATCCTGCCGATCAGCCAGGAGACGTGCCCGCTGGGCGAGTCGTTGCGGGTCGCGCAGTGGCTGGCCGAAGAGAGCGCCGGCCAGTGCGGGCCCTGCTACCTGGGACTGCCCGCCGCAGCGCGCGGGATGGAGGACATCCTGAACGGCGGCGGACCGGCCGCCCTGGAGGCGCTCAAGCAGGTCGCGAAGAACGTGAAGCGGCGCGGGGCGTGTTCGCACCCGGACGGCTCGGCGATGTTCCTGGAGTCGACCATCAAGGCCTTCACCGACGACCTGGCCGCGCATGTCCTCGGGAACGGCTGCGGACGGCCCGTGGAGGGCGTTCTGCCGCTCTTCGAGGGCGGCAAGGCCCCCATGGGCATCCCGGGTGGCGGACAGCCCGAGGAGGCCGGCTCCAGCCGCCAGAAGATCTACGTCGACTGGACGCTGTGCCGGGGGCACGGACTGTGCGCGGACATCCTCCCGGAGGTGTTCGAGCTGGGTGCCGACGGATTCCCGACCGTCGCCCAGGCGCAGGTGCCGCGGTACGCGGAGGCGAAGGCGCTGCGCGCGGTGCGCCGCTGTCCGGCGCTCGCCCTGCGCATCGAGGAGGACACGCGCGGGCAGGCGCCGTCGCGGAACCTTCCGGTTCTGTCCCAGGGGCGTGGCCGGCGGGCGCTCGGTCGCTGAGCGCGAGGGAACGGCGGGTCATCCGGGCCGGTGACCCGCCGATCCGTTCACGCGCGTCATGTGTGCGCATCGCGCACGTCATGTGTGGGCAACACACCGAAGGCGGATCATCCGTGGGATGATCCGCCTTCGACTTCTGTGGAGCTAAGGAGAATTGAACTCCTGACCTCCTGCATGCCATGCAGGCGCTCTACCAACTGAGCTATAGCCCCTTGTTGTGTCTCTCCGGGTTCCCCCGGCGACGACGTAAACATTACAGGCCCCGCAGTGCAGCACCAAATCGGTTTCTCGCTCGCCCCGATTAGGGCACTAATGTCGGCTTCGTGACCATGATCGCGTCTCCCGCCGCCCGCCGCCGGATGCCGGTCGCCGTGGGGGTGTGCCTGCTGTCCTTCACGGCGTTCTGGGCCGCCCAGCGGGCCGCGCACGTGTCGATGATCGATCTGATGGTCTACCGGGCCGAGGGAGCCGCCGTGCGGGCCGGCGGCGATCTGTACGCCCTGCGCGCGACGGCCGCGCGCCTGCCCACCACCTACCCGCCGTTCGCGGCCCTGTTGTTCACCCCGCTGCCCCTGCTGGACACCGCGCTCCTGCGTCCCCTGGTGACGGCCGGCAACCTCGCGCTGCTGGTGGTGTTCGTACGGCTGTCCCTGAAACTCGTCGGCCACACGCGCGTGGAGACCGCCTGGTGGCTCTCGGCGCCGGCGGTGTGGTGCGAGCCGGTGTGGACGACCCTGCGCTACGGCCAGATCAACCTGCTGCTGGCCGTCCTGGTGCTGTGGGACCTGACCCGCCGGCCGCCCGGCGGGCACGACCGCTGGACGGGGGTGGGTCTGGGGCTGGCCGCGGCGGTCAAGCTGACGCCCGCGCTGTTCCCGGTGTACCTGCTCGTGACGGGCGTCGTGGCCCGCCTCGGAGGCGGGCGCGGAGGGCCGTGGCTGCGGCACGCGCGCGGGGCGGCCGTCGCGTTCGCCGGGGCGACACTGCTAGCGGCGACCGTCCTGCCGTACGACTCCTGGCGGTTCTGGACGGACATGGTGTTCCGCCCGAGCCGGGCCGGGCACGCCGAGGAGACCGCCAACCAGGCCCTGCGCGGCCTCCTGGCCCGCTTGCTGCACACGCCGGACCCGGGAGCCCTCTGGGCGGCCTGCGCGGCCGTGGTGGCCGCCCTGGGGCTCGCCGTGGCCGTGCGGGCGGAGTTGCGGGGTCGGCGGGCCTGGGCGGTGTGCTCCTGCGCCGTCACCGCCCTGCTGATCAGCCCGGTGTCGTGGACCCACCACTGGGTGTGGTGCGTGCCGGTGGTGCTGCTGCTGTGGACACGCCGGCACCGGGCGGCGGCCGTGGGCACCCTGCTGGTCTTCTGCTCGTACGCCCCCTGGTGGGTGCCGCACGGGAAAGGCCGGCCCGAACTGCACCTGGGCTGCGGGGGCTTGGCTCTGTCAGCGGTCTACGGAGCGACCGGTGCGCTCTTCCTCGCGCTGGCCCGGACATCGTTGCCGAGGTCCGGCGGCGAGGTCCGTGTCAGGCCGTGACGAACTGGTAGAACCGCTTGAGCGTGCAGTGCTCCTCCAGGAGGCGGCCGTAGATCGGCTCGCCCTCCAGTTCCCGGTACGTCTCGATCGGGTCGCCTTTTATGATCAGCGCCCGCGCGCATTCCTCGCACCAGTACTGGTAGTCGGGATTGATCGGCTCCATGTCACGGACGATCGGAGTACCGCTCCCGCACCAGTCGCACTTTCGCCGGTGTGCACCCATCGATCAGCTCCAGCTGTGGCCGCAGGCCGTGCACACGTAGGAGATTCCGCCGTTGTCGCCGAGAACCTGGGCCACATGCGCGGAACCACAGGAAGGGCAGCTCAGCCGGGTGGTCGTGTCCCGTATCAAGGCCGCACCGAGGAGGTGGCCGACCTCCTCAAGGATGCTCGCAGGCATCGCTACTCCCTCCCGTCGGGCCGCGCCCCCTTCCGGCCGTTTGATTCTGCCACGGCCGGAGCAATACGGTCAGCGACGCCTCAGTACCAGTCCGGACACAGCTCCCACCGCGGCCGTCCCGGCCAGCGCCCAGACGCTCACCGAGAACGCCTCCGCCGAGGTGTACGCGTGCAGAGCCCCGAATGACTCAAGCCGGTTCAGGAACAGTGTGCCGAACGCGGCCACACCGATCAGCTGTCCGAGTTGCGCGACCGTCGCCAGCAGACCGCTGGCGTCCGCCGCGTCCTCGGGCCGTACGGTGGCCAGCGCGCCGGTGAGCGTCGGGCTGAAGGCCAGCGCCAGCCCCGCACCCGTGCCCGCGTATCCCGCGTACAGAGCCGCTCCCCCGTCACCGCCGCCGTGGAAGGCCAGTCCGACCACGGCGACGGACACCGCGGTGAGCGCGAACCCGGCCGGCGCCAGCGCCCGCTGCCAGGCGGCCGGCCACTTCCGCCAGGTCAGGCTGACGGCGCCGAAAACGGCCGCGGTCGGCGCGAAGCTCAGTCCCGCCCTGAGGGCGCTGTAGCCGAGGCCGCCCTGGACGTGCAGGGTCAGCGCGAAGAGGAAGCCGGCGTTGACCGACATCGCCGCGAGGATCCGGAAGACGGCCTTCCCGATGCCGGGGTGGCGCAGCACCCGGGGGGTGATCAGCGGGGCGCCGCCGCGCCGGGCCAGCCGGGACTCGTAACCGCAGAACAGGGCGAACAGCACCACCGCTCCGGCCAGCGACAGCCAGGACCACAGCGGCCAGTCCTCCTCCTGCCCCAGCACCAGCGGCACCGTCAGCAGCGACACGGCGGCGCCGAGCAGCACCAGGCCGGGCAGGTCGAGCGCCCGGGCCCGCTCCCGGCCGCCCGCGGCGCCGAGGGGGAGGACCCGCCGGCCCAGCACGAGCAGCACGGCGCCCACCGGGACGTTGACCAGGAAGACCGGCCGCCAGCCGGTGCCGAACAGGTCGGCGCTGACCAGGACACCGCCTGCGACCTGCCCGGCCGCCGCGCCGACGGCCAGGACCGCCGAGTAGGCGCTGAGCGCCCGCGCCCGGGCCTCCCCGGTGAAGGTGCGCTGGATGAGGCTGAGCACCTGCGGGATCATCAGCGCCGACCCGGCCCCCTGCACGAGCCGGAACACGATCAGCTCGGTCGAGCCCTGCGCCAGTCCGCAGGCGAGCGAGGCCGCGGTGAACAGGGCCAGCCCCGCGAGGTGGACGCGGCCGTGGCCGAGCCGGTCGCCGAGCCGGGCCCCGGTGATCAGCAGCACGGAGTAGGTGATGGTGTAGCCGGCGATCACCAGCTGGAGGTCGGCGCCGGAGGCGTGCAGGTCGGAACCGATCGTGGGGGCCGCGACGTTCACGATGAAGACGTCGAGAGCTGCCATGAACAGGGCGGCGAGCAGGACGCCGAGCAGCAGCCGAGGCCGATTGTCAGTGGCGGGTGCTTCACTGTCCGTGACGGTTGATGCGGCTCGGCCGACGGCCGGGGCGTCACTGTCAGTGGTGGATGGTTCACTGATCGCAGGACGCGGAAGGGGCTCGGTGCCCGGACCGGTCCGGGATGTCGTCGTCATGACGTCGAGCGTGACGACGCGGCGGTACGGGTGCCGAGTGCCCGCCGATGCTGGTACTGCCAGCACCTGGCAGGGTCGGGTCCGCGTGCCGACGATGAGACGGGGACGACGGGGCTACGGGGGCTACCGGGCTACCGGGGGAACGACGGGGGATGACGATGGGGACGAGGACACAGCGGCGCAGGCCGGAGCTGGCTGCCTTCCTGCGCACCAGGCGGGCGCGGGTCACACCGGCCGACGTGGGGATGCCGCCGGGCCTGCGGCGGCGCACACCCGGCCTGCGCAGGGAAGAGGTGGCGCAGCTCTCGGGCGTCGGCGTGACCTGGTACACCTGGCTGGAGCAGGGCCGGCCGATCAACGCCTCGCCGCAGGTGCTGGACGCGGTCGCGCGGACACTGCGGCTGGACCCGCCGGAGCGGGAGCACCTGTACCGGCTGGCCGAGGTGCCGTTCCAGCCGGACCCGGAGGGCCTGATCCGGCGGATCAGCCCGGCGGTACAGGGCATCATCGACGCCCTCGACCCGATGCTGGCGGTGGTCTACAACTCGCGGTACGACGTCCTGGCGACCAACGCGGCCTACCGGGACCTGTTCCTGGTGCCGGAGACGGCCAGGATCGGCCTGCCCAACGTGCTGTGGACGCTGTTCACGCTGCCGGACGGCGCCTGCCCGCTGGTGCACCGAGAGAAGGAGCTGCCGCTCATGGTGGCGACACTGCGGTCCTCCTACGGCAGACACGTGGGCGAGCCGGCCTGGGAGGAGTACATACGCGGCCTGGCGGCGGCGAGCCCCTGGTTCGCGGAGCTGTGGGCGAGCGGTGAGGTGGCACCTCCGGGACCCCGGGTGAAGACGTTCCGGCACGCGGCGGTCGGCGAGATGCGGATGACCTCCCAGTCACTGTCGATCGACGGGATGCCCGAGTGCCGGATCGTGGTCTACAGCCCGGAGGACGAGGACGCGCGCACGAAGATCGCGCTGCTGCGGGAGCAGAGGGAGCGGCTGTGGCCGCCGGTACACGGGGAGGAGGTCGAGGAAGGCGTCCGCAGCTGAACCCAGCGGCTTGGACACAGTGGCCGGACGCAGCGGCTTGGACACAGAAAATCCCGCCCCCTACGGGGACGGGATCCTCATCACCGATCTTTGACAACTCAACAGAGTGTCGATCAGTGGAGCTAAGGAGAATTGAACTCCTGACCTCCTGCATGCCATGCAGGCGCTCTACCAACTGAGCTATAGCCCCTTGTGTTCTTCCCGCTCGGCGGGGCGAACAAGAAGAACTTTAGCCTGTGACCTGCCAGAAAGTGAAATCCGGGGTCGGGGGCCCTGGGGACGGTCAGTCGTCGTCGCCGAGGACGGGCTCCGGGAGGGTGCCCGCGTTGTGCTCCAGCAGACGCCAGCCGCGGGCGCCCTCGCCGAGCACGGACCAGCAGCAGTTGGAGAGGCCGCCGAGGCTCTCCCAGTGCCGGGCCTCCAGGCCGAGCAGCCGGCCGATGGTGGTGCGGATGGTGCCGCCGTGGCTGACGACGACCAGGGTGCCGTCCTCGGGCAGCTTCTCCGCGTGCCGCAGCACGACGGGGGCGGAGCGGTCGGCGACCTCGGTCTCCAGTTCGCCGCCGCCGCGGCGGACCGCCTCGCCGCGCTTCCAGGCGGCGTACTCCTCGCCGTACCGGGCGATGATCTCCTCGTGCGTCAGCCCCTGCCAGACGCCGGCGTAGGTCTCGCGCAGGCTCTCGTCGCGGGTGACGTCGAGACCGGTCAGGGAGGCCAGCTCGGCGGCCGTGTGCACGGCCCGCTGAAGATCCGAGGAGACGATCGCGTCGGGCCGCAGGGAGGCCAGCAGCCGCGCGGCGCGGCGGGCCTGCTCGAGGCCCGCCTCGGTCAGCTCGACGTCCGTGGTGCCCTGGAAGCGGCGCTCCACGTTCCAGGAGGTCTGGCCGTGGCGCCACAGGATGATGCGGCGGCCCCGGCCCTTGCGGTCGGTCACCTCACCTGTGGCGCTCATCACCACTCCCCGCCCGGCTCCTGGTCGGCCTCGGCGGCCTGGGCCCGGGCGTGCTCCTCGGCCTTGCCCCGGGTGGCCTTGGCATCGGCGGGCAGCTCCAGCTCGGGGCAGTCCTTCCACAGCCGCTCCAGAGCGTAGAAGACCCGCTCCTCGCTGTGCTGGACGTGGACGACGATGTCGACGTAGTCGAGCAGGATCCAGCGGGACTCGCGGTCGCCCTCGCGGCGGACCGGCTTGGCGCCGAGTTCCTTCAGCAGGCGCTCCTCGATCTCGTCGACGATGGCCCTGACCTGGCGGTCGTTCGGGGCGGATGCCAGCAGGAAGGCGTCCGTGATCGACAGTACGTCGCTCACGTCGTAGGCGATGACGTCGTGGGCGAGCTTGTCGGCCGCCGCCTGGGCGGCGGTGTTGATGAGCTCAAGGGAACGATCGGTGGCGGTCACTACTTGGCTTTCCGTCGGCGGTCTTTTGTCATCAAGGGTCTCACGGACCGCACGGCGCACCCCACGTGATTACGGCAGCACGTGGGGTGCCCCGGCCGCCCTCCCGCCGGGAAGGCGGCCGGGGTCAGGAGGAGGACGGTTTGTAGTCGCTGCCGAGGATCACCGAGATGTCGGCTCCGGAGGAGACGCTGCCCTTGGTCACGGAGCCGGCGGGCAGGCCGAGGGTCTTGGCGACCTCGGCGGCGTCCGCCTTGTCGGCGGCGTCCGCGTAGAGCACCTTCGAGGTGGCCTGGGTGCCGGAGGCGCTGCCGCCCTCCAGGAAGGTGAAGCCGCCGTTGAGGAGCACGACGCGGGCCTTCTCCGTGTCGTCCTTCACACCGGTGGCGTTCTGCACGGAGACCCGGACCGCGGAGCCGGCGTCGGGGCTCTTGGCCGTGCCGCCGAGGATGCCCTTCACCACGCTGTCGCTGGTCTGCGCGCTGAGGGTGCCGTCCGCCTGCACGGGCAGCAGGGCGGTCTTGTAGTCGCCGCTCTTGGCGAGGTCGGCGAGCTTGGCGAGGAAGGCGCCGAGGTCCTTGTCGGTGAGCGGCGGGTCGAGGATCTGGGCGAGGGTCTGCACGGTGGTCGTGGCCGACGACGGGTCGGAGGACATCTTGCGCAGCACGCTCTGCATGACCTGGCCGAACCGCTCCAGCTGGGCGTTCTGGGACTCGTCGGCGGCGCGGTAGGTGGCGTAGGCGACGGCCATCTTGCCGCTGAGGGTCTGGTTCTGACCCTTGTGGACGAGCGGTGCGGCGCCCTTCTTCTTGGCGTCCGGGTCGGGCACGTCGGTGTCGGTGTCGACCTCGATGTTGCCGACGAGTTCGACGAGGTTCTGCAGGTAGGGCGTGTCGAGGCGCCAGGTGCCCTGGATGCTGGTGCCGAGGACCGTGTCGAGCTGGTCGCGGGTGCCGGAGGAGCCGTCGTCGTCCACGGACTTGGCGAGGGTCGTGGTGGAGCCGTCGTCGCCGGTCAGCGCGAGCGAGTTGGGCAGCAGGACCGTGGTGCCCTGCTTGGTGGTGGTGTTGTCGACCAGCAGCGCCGTGGAGGTGCCGCCCTTGGCGGTGTTGTGCAGGTGGACGACGAGCACGTCCCGCTTCTGGGCGGCGACCGAGGTGCCGCTGCCGGTCGTGCCGTCGGAGGAGGACAGACCGGGCAGCTTCCCGGCGTACCAGAGGTAGCCGACACCGCCGGTCACGACGAGGGCGAGGACGACGAGAAGCGCGATGATCCGGCTGCGGGCGCGGCGGCGGGCCTCCTCACGGCGCTCGGTGCGGTTCTCGGTGAACTTCAGCCAGTCGATGACGTCCTCGGAGTCGCCGTCCGGCTCCTCGACGAAGGCGAACTGCTCGGTGCGGTACTCCGGTTCGCCCGGGTCGGGCCCGGTCTCCTGCGGGACCCGCACGTCCTCCGCCGGTCCGGCCTGCTGCGGGATGTAGGCGGTCTGCTCGGCGACCCGCGGCTGCTGTCCACTGCTCGCCGCCTGCCCGTAGGGGTCGTAGCCGGTGGCGTCCTGGGTGCCGGTGGCGTACGGGTCGTACGGGGTCTGGGAGCCGTAGGGGTCGTAGGCGGGCGGCTGCTGGCCGGGGTCGTAGGAGTGGGCCGGCTGCCGGCCGGTGGCGTAGGGGTCGTAGCCGTAGCCCTGCTGCTGGGCGTACGGGTCGTAGGTGGCCTGCTGGGCCTGCGGAGCCTGCTGGGCCGGGACCTGCCCGTACACGGGCCGGCCGTACTCGTCGTAGCCGACGACTTCGTACGGGCCGGCGCCGTAGCCTGCGTCACCCGCGTCGTATCGGTCGTTCACCGGTGCCCCTCTCGGCTCACTCGCCGCGGTACAGCTCGCGCTTGTCGATGTAGCGCACGACTCCGTCCGGCACCATGTACCAGATGGGGTCTCCCTTGGCGACTCTCGCTCGGCAGTCTGTGGAGGAGATGGCGAGCGCCGGCACCTCGACGAGCGAGACGCCGCCCTCCGGCAGGCCGGGGTCGGCCAGGTGGTGGCCGGGCCGGGTGACGCCGATGAAGTGGGCGAGGGAGAAGAGTTCCTCGGAGTCCCGCCAGGTGAGGATCTGGCCGAGGGCGTCGGCGCCGGTGATGAAGAAGAGGTCGGTGTCGGGGTTGAGGGCGCGCAGGTCGCGCAGGGTGTCGACGGTGTAGGTGGGGCCGCCGCGGTCGATGTCGATGCGGCTGACGGAGAACTGCGGGTTCTCGGCGGTGGCGATGACCGTCATCAGGTAGCGGTCCTCGGCCGGGGAGACCTTGCGGTGGGACTTCTGCCAGGGCTGGCCGGTGGGGACGAACACCACCTCGTCCAGCTGGAACTGCGCGGCGACCTCGCTGGCCGCCACGAGGTGCCCGTGGTGGATCGGGTCGAACGTTCCGCCCATGACGCCCAGGCGCCGCTTGCCCGTGTGGGCGGGGCCGTGGCCCGGTCCGTACTGCGGATGCTTCACCGTGTCGTCGGCGGTCTTGTGCGCCGGACCGGTAGGCATGTCCTGCTCTCCCATGCGTGCAGACCCTACCGGCCCGGTCTCGGACGTCCGGCCGGGGACGGGGTCCCCGCTCAGCGGTCGCGGTTGAAGCGCGTGGTGATCCACAGCAGCAGGAGCAGGATGACCAGGGCGCTGCCGCCGGTGATGGCCGGGTTCAGGCTGTTGTGGTTTCCGCCGTGCTCCTCGCCCTCGGCGGCAAGGGTGACCAACTGGGCTGCGGCGCTGTGGAAGCTCATCTTCGGCAGGACCTATCGCGTGTGGGCGGAATAAAGATGTCGGCTCATCGTAAGCGGGCGGCGCTGCGGCGATCACGCCGACTCCGCCGTTGGGGACGGAGGGCGCCGGCGGCTCGGGCTCCATGGGGCCGTCCGCTGCCTTGCGGTGGGGAACTTTCCCCACTCGTCAGTCGTCCTTCTGCTTGTAACCGCGCAGCAGGAACCAGGCGGTCAGGACGCAGCCGAGGACCATCACGATCAGCACGATGCGGAGCAGGTTTCCCGTTCCGTGCTGCTGGACGGCGCCGGCGGCGGCCTCGGTCAGCCGGGCGGCTGCGGGGTGGTGCTCCATGGCGGGACTCCTTCGGGTGTACTGCCCGTCCACGGTATCGCCGCCTAGGCTGGGCCCCGCCTCGGGGGCACAGTGGGGCACTCATACGCACATGGGGGAAGACATGTCCGACGACGGCCACCAGCACACGGGGCACGAGCGGGTGCCGAGCAGGCAGCGCAGGCGCTTCCCGGGGATCTCCTCGCGCGCGTACGAGCACCCGGCCGACCGCTCGGCCCTGGTCGCGCTGCGCAAGCTGAGCGGGTTCGACACCGTCTTCAAGGCGCTCAGCGGGCTGCTGCCGGAGCGGAGCCTGAGGCTGCTGTTCCTGTCCGACTCGGTGCGGGTCTCCGAGCGGCAGTTCTCGCACCTGCACGACATGCTGCTGGACGCGTGCTACATCCTGGACCTGGAGAAGGTCCCGCCGATGTACGTCACGCAGGACCCGCAGCCGAGCGCGATGTGCATCGGGCTGGACGAGCCGATCATCGTCGTCAGCACGGGGCTGGTGGAGCTGCTCGACGAGGAGGAGATGCGGGCGGTCATCGGCCACGAGGTGGGGCACGCGCTGTCCGGGCACGCGGTCTACCGCACGATCCTGCTGTTCCTGACGAACCTCGCGCTGAAGGTCGCGTGGATCCCGCTGGGCAACCTCGCGATCATGGCGATCATCACGGCGCTGCGGGAGTGGTTCCGCAAGTCGGAGCTGTCCGCCGACCGGGCGGGGCTGCTGGTGGGCCAGGACGTCCGGGCCTCGATGCGGGGCCTGATGAAGATCGCGGGTGGCAACCATCTGCACGAGATGAACGTGGACGCGTTCCTGGAGCAGGCCGAGGAGTACGAGTCCGGGGGCGATCTGCGCGACTCCGTGCTGAAGATTCTGAACGTGCTGCCCCGCTCGCACCCGTTCACCACCGTGCGGGCCGCCGAGCTGAAGAAGTGGGCCGAGTCGCGGGACTACCAGCGGCTCATGGACGGCCACTATCCGCGGCGCAGCGAGGACCAGGACACCTCCGTCAGCGACTCCTTGCGCGAGTCGGCGGCCAGCTACGCGAGCGATGTGAAGAGTTCCAAGGACCCGCTGATGAGGCTGGTCACGGACCTCGCGGGCGGCGCGGGCGACATCGGCGGCCGGGTCCGCCGAGGCTTCGACGGCTTCCGGAGCCCCCCGCCGGCCAAGGGGGACGCCCCGGGCGGGGACGAGGAGTAACCGGGGACCACGCCTGGACCGCCGACCGCTGCGGCAGCGCTCACACCCTCCGCAGCGCGGGCACCCTCGGCGGCGCGCGCACCTTCAGCAGCGCTCACACCCTCGGCTGAGCCCCCGTGGCCAGCGTCCCGCACAGGGCCGTGGGGCTGTCCGTCTCGTAGGGGTTGGTTCCCGCGGGGGCACCCGAGCGGGCTGTCTGGCCGGCCAGGAGGGGGCGGAGGTAGGCGGCGGAGTCCTCGGCGCAGGCGAGGGGGCCCGCCTGGACGTAGGAGGTGATCAGCTGGACCTGGCGGGTGCGCAGGTCGTCGCGGTCGAGGTGGAAGGTCAGCGCGCGACGGACCGTGAAGAGGGAGGCGGGGGCGTCGGCGGCGCCGGTGGGGCGCAGGGCGTAGACGAAGGTGTGGTCGGCCGTGATCTCCAGCGTCGCCGAGTCGGCCTCGGTGACCTCCAGGGAGCCGAGCACACGGATCCGGTCGTCGGCCAGCTGGGCCCGGGCGGGATCGATGCGGATCACCCAGCCGGTGGGCGCGTGCCGGCCGTCGGCCGCCGGGTGGTCGAAGCTCTGGTCGAACTGGTCGAGCTGGTCGGAGTCGATCAGGGACCGGGCGGGGCGCACCTCGCGGCCGGTGAGCACCTCCGGGTAGAGCGAGGAGCGGACGATGTAGTCCTTGACGGTGGTGAGGGCGGTCACCACCTGGCTGTCGGAGAAGTGGGCGGTGCTGCGCGAGGGCGGCAGGGGTATGCCCTTGGCGCCGGTCTCGAACGGGGCGGCGGGGCTGCGGGCGTACAGGCTCTCGGCGTCGGCGGCGCCGGGCACCTTGCCCTGCGGGGCGAGCGGGATGACCGTGATCCGCAGGGATTCCACGGGCCGCCGGGTCTGCGCGGAGCCGTACGGGTGACGGACGCCCATGTAGATCGCGGTGCCGAAGGCGACGGCGATCAGCAGGACGAGGAGCAGGGCCTGCCGGCCGAGTCCGCGGTGCAGGGGCGGGCGGCGGCGGACGGCGGGCGTGTGGTCGGCCATCCGCTCCTTGGCGGAGAACTCCTGGAGGCGGGCAGCGCGGACGAACGACTCGTCGAAGACGACGGATCGGTATTCGTCCTCCGCACCTCCGGGGCCGCCCTCGGGTGTCCCCTCCGGTGGGTCTCCAGGCCCGCCCATATCTTCAGAGTAGGTCTCGTGGAGCCCGGGTAAACGCCCTGCCGTGCGACAACTTCTGACAGGTTCTCACCAAGCGGGAGCGGGCGTTCAGGGCGCGTGCGGGATCGCCGAGACGGCCGGCCGGGAGTGGTCGGCGGGGGCGCCGGGCGGGGAGACGCCGCCTTGTTCCAGGCCGGTCGAGGCGGGGGCGGGTACCCGGTCGCGGGTGCCGGAGGAGCCTCCCCGGTAGACGGCGGCGAAGGCCAGGGCGACCATGCCGATGCCCATCACGACGGCGAGGACCCAGGCCACGGGTCGGTGCCAGCGGACCTGCTTGCCGTAGGGGCCGAAGACGCCGTGGCGGTCGCCGAGGACGTGGGCGTCGTCCAGCTCGTCGTCGTCCTGATCTTGGCCGAATGCGGTGCCGTCGGGGCCGTAGTCGTCGTAGTGCTCGCCGCGGGCGTGGGCGCGGCGGGCTTCCGCCTCGGAGGCCTCGGCCCTGGCCTGGGCGGCGGCCAGGAGGCGTTCGACGGCGGTCGGCTCATGGACCGTGGCCGCCTGCACGAAGGCCTCGTCGAAGACCACGGAGGCGAACTCGTCGTCCGACACCCCGTGGTCGTGGTCGTCGTCGGGCTCCCAGCCGTCCGGGAACGGCGTGCCCCCCACGTCCTCCGGCACGGGTCCAGAGTAGACCTGGGGGGTCAATTTGGGCAGACGGTATGGAAATTCGTCTGCCTGGTGAGACGGCGTTCAGGACACCGGCCGCACCCCGTCCGGCTCGCCCGGACGGGTGAGCGGGTCAGCGGCGTACGTGTCCGTCGCCGGTGACGATGTACTTCGTGCTGGTCAGCTCCGGCAGGCCCATCGGGCCGCGGGCGTGGAGCTTCTGGGTGGAGATGCCGATCTCGGCGCCGAAGCCGAACTGGCCGCCGTCGGTGAAGCGGGTGGAGGCGTTCACGGCGACGGTGGTGGAGTCGACCAGCTGGGTGAAGCGGCGGGCGGCCTGCTGGGAGGTGGTGACGATGGCCTCGGTGTGGCCGGAGGTCCACAGCCGGATGTGCTCGACGGCCTTGTCCAGTGAGTCCACCACCGCGGCGGCGATGTCGTAGGAGAGGTACTCGGTCTCCCAGTCCTCGGCGGTCGCCTCGACCACGGTGGCCTTGGAGTCCTTGGCGTAGGCCATGACCCGCTCGTCGGCGTGGACGGTCACGCCGGCCTCGGCGAGGGCGTCCAGGGCGCGCGGCAGGAACTCGGGGGCGATGTCCTGGTGGACGAGGAGGGTCTCGGCGGCGTTGCAGACGCTGACCCGCTGGGCCTTGGAGTTGATCAGGATCTCGATGGCCGTGTCGATGTCGGCCTGGGCGTCGACGTAGACGTGGCAGTTGCCGGTGCCGGTCTCGATCACGGGGACCGTCGACTCGTTGACCACGGTCTGGATCAGGGAGGCACCGCCGCGCGGGATGAGGACGTCGACCAGGCCGCGGGCCCGCATCAGCTCGCGGACGGAGTCGCGGCTCTCCCCCGGCACCAGCTGGACGGCGTCGGCGGGCAGCCCGGCGCCGCCGACGGCGTCGCGGATCACCCGGACGAGGGCGGTGTTGGACTCGTAGGCGGAGGCGGAGCCGCGCAGCAGGACGGCGTTGCCGGACTTCAGGCAGAGGGCGGCGGCGTCGACGGTGACGTTCGGCCGGGCCTCGTAGATGATGCCGACGACACCGAGCGGGACGCGGACCTGGCGCAGGTCGATGCCGTTGGGGAGGGTGGAGCCGCGGACGACCTCACCGACCGGGTCGGGCAGCCCGGCGACGTCGCGGACGTCGCAGGCGATGGCGCGGACCCGCTCGGGGGTGAGGGTGAGCCGGTCGACGATGGCCTCGCTGGTGCCGTTCTCCCGGGCCTTGGCCACGTCCTTGGCGTTGGCCTCGACGATCTCGGCGGTCCGGACCTCCAGGGCGTCGGCGATGGCGAGCAGCGCGTCGTCCTTCACCGCGCGCGGGAGCGGTGCGAGGTCGGCGGCGGCGGCCTTGGCCCGGTAGGCGGCCTGGGTGACCGGGGACATCGAGTCGTACGGCGAGAGCGTGGTCATGAGGGAAGGGTAGTGCGCGGGACGGGGCGGTTCAGCGGACGTCCCACACCCCGAGACACCCCGTGATACCCCAAACCGGGCGAACCGCAGCCCTGGCCCGCACCTCGGCCCGCACTCCGCCCGCACTCGGCCCTCACTCCCGCCCGGCCTCGCGCCCGGCCCCGACCGCTGGCCTCCGCGCCCGCGCCCCGGCCCGTCCCGCCCGGCCTCGACCGCCGGCCTCCGCGCCCGGCCTCCGCGCCCGCGCCCCGGCCCGGCCGGCCTCCGCCCGCGCCTCGCCCTCACTCCGGCCCAGATCGACCGCCGGCCCCGGCCCCGACCCCGGCCCCGCGTCTCCCGCGACCCGCCCAAGCCCCTGCCGACGCCCCGGCTCCCGGATCCCCCGGCCCTCCGACTCCCCCGGGCCCCCAAATCCCAGCTCCCGGACCCCCGGATCCGCCGGTTCCCCGTCCCGGCTCAGAACGGATGCACCCCCACCGGCGTCGCCGGCGGTGGGCCGTAGCCCTCGGCGATGCGCTGGTGGTAGGTCTCGCGGTCGATGACCTCCAGGCCGACGATCTCCCAGGGCGGCAGGCCGGAGCTCTGCCGGTGCTCGCCCCACAGGCGCAGCGCCACGGCGGCGGCGTCGTGCAGGTCGCGGGCCTCTTCCCAGTACCGGATCTCCGCGTGGTCGGTCGCATATCTGCTGGTCAGCAGGAAGGGGTGGTCGTGGGCGAGCTGTTCCAGGGCCCGCCGCAGTTCGGGCAGGGGCACCTTCTCCCCGGAGACGCTGAGGGTGACGTGCCACAGCCTGGGCAGGTCCTTGGGCTCCTCATAGGTGTCCCCGGCCGCGACGCTCGTCAGAGCACCGCGGGACGCCGCCCCCGGGCGCACTCGTCTCACGACGGCCTCCTTCACGCATGGCTCGCATGGTCTGCATGGCGCGCACAACCTGCATGGCGCGCACGGCTCGCGTGGCGTGCGCGGCGCGCATGGCTCGTACTGGCTCGTATGGCTCGCATGGCCCCTTGACGGAACGTGTTCCCATCGACATGTCCCCGAGACAAAGTTGAGCAGGCCGCCGGGCTCCGCGTGGGGGTTTTACGGAACGTCCCCCACCGGGGGCGTTCCTTACGCCCTGTTTTACGAGCTGTTTTGCGAGAGTCAGGTGTGGAGCAGGACCAGGTCGTCCCTGTGTACGACCTCGCGTTCGTACGCGGCGCCCAGCTCCCGCGCCAGCTCCCGGGTCGACCGTCCGATCAGCCGGGGGATCTCCCTGGCGTCGAAGTTGACGAGCCCCCGGGCCACCGCGCGGCCCGACGCGTCCCGCAGTTCGACGGGGTCGCCCGCGCTGAACTCGCCCTCCACGGAAGCGATTCCGGCGGGCAGAAGCGACTTGCGCCGCCTGACGACCGCGTCCACGGCCCCGTCGTCCAGGATCAGGGCGCCCTGCGGGGTGGAGGCGTGCTGGAGCCACAGGAGGCGGTCGGCGGAGCGCTTGCCGGCGGGGTGGAAGTAGGTGCCGGTGTCGCCGCCGGCGAGGGCCTCGGCCGCGTGGACGGCGCTGGTCAGCACCACCGGGATGCCGGCGGCGGCGGCGATCCGGGCGGCCTCGACCTTGGTGACCATGCCTCCGGTGCCGACGCCGGCCTTGCCCGCGCTGCCGATCTCGACGCCGGCGAGGTCCTCCGGGCCCTTCACCTCCGCTATCCGGGAGGTGCCGGGCTTGCTGGGGTCGCCGTCGTAGACGCCGTCGACGTCGGAGAGGAGGACCAGCAGGTCGGCGTGGACGAGGTGGGCGACGAGGGCGGCGAGGCGGTCGTTGTCGCCGAAGCGGATCTCGTCGGTGGCGACGGTGTCGTTCTCGTTGACGATCGGGAAGGCGCCCATCGCGAGCAGTTTGTCGAGGGTGCGGGAGGCGTTGCGGTGGTGGGCGCGGCGGCTCATGTCGTCGCTGGTGAGCAGGACTTGGCCGACCCGGACGCCGTAGCGGGCGAAGGAGGCGGTGTAGCGGGCGACGAGCAGGCCCTGGCCGACGCTGGCGGCGGCCTGCTGGCGCGCCAGGTCCTTGGGGCGGCGGCGCAGGCCGAGCGGGGCGAGGCCGGCGGCGATGGCGCCGGAGGAGACGAGGACGATCTCCCGTTCGCCGCCGCTCCGGCTCTTGGCGAGGACGTCGACGAGCGCGTCGACGCGGTCCGCGTCCAGGCCGCCCGCGGCGGTGGTCAGCGACGAGGAGCCCACCTTGACGACGATCCTGCGGGCCTCGCCCACGGCCTGCCTTGCCCTTGACACGGTGCCTTCTGTCCCCTCGCGCGTTCCGGCTGCCTGTCCGGCAATCTACGCGAAGTGGATCGGTCGGTGCGCGCCGGTCCACCTCCCGGACAGGCGCTGCGTAGTCGTTCGCTCACCATTTGCGTACGGCAAAAAGGTTGTATTGGTTGCCTGTAGAAATAAAAGGTCTCGCCAACATAAGTTGAAGTTTGTGTCACCTACTGTTCCCCCTGTGAACCGCATCCTGCTGCGGTCGGGCAAGAGCCCGTACGACGTCCTCTCCCTCGAAGAGGCCCTCCACCGGGACGTCATCGCCACCAACGCGGGCAATCTGATCTTCAGCGACGCCGCCCACAAGATCCTCGAAACGCCGGGCACCGAGGTCGTCTCGAACGGCATCGGCACCGACGTGTCGGCGGCGGCCCGGATCAACGAGGAGTACGACGCCTTCGTCGTGCCGCTGGCCAACGCCTTCCGGCCGTCCTTCGAGAACGGGCTGAAGCGCATGACCCGGTTGATCAGCAAGCTGCGGATCCCCGTGGTGGTGCTGGGCGTCGGCGCGCAGACCGGACTGAGCTACGACCCGGCGCGGCTGAAGCCGATGGAGCAGACCGTGCGCGAGTTCTGCGCGGCGGTGCTGGAGCGCAGCGCCTCGATCGGGGTGCGCGGCGAGTTCACCGAGCAGTACCTGCGGGACCTGGGCTTCCGGGACGTGGAGGTCATCGGCTGCCCGTCCCTGTTCCTGTACGGCCGCGACCTCGACGTGCGGAAGCGGTTGCCGGAGCTGACCTCGGACGCGCGGATCGCGGTGAACGGTTCGCACAGCGCGGTGCAGAAGCAGGGCCTGGACCGGATCATCAGCCGCACCCACGCCCGCTACCCGAACCTGTGCTTCGTCGGGCAGAACATCAGCGACGCGCGGCAGTTGCACTGGCGGGACCTGACGGACCCGAACGCGCTGGTGACGGCGATGCCGACGCATCCGGACCACCCGATGTACCGGGAGGGCAAGGTGCGGGTGTACGTCGACCCGATCACCTGGATCGACGACCTGCGGGACTTCGACTTCTCCTTCGGCTCGCGCATCCACGGCAACATCGCGGCGCTGCTCGCGGGGACGCCGGCGACGGTGCTGTGCGGGGACTCGCGCACGCTGGAGCTGTGCCGGTACTTCGAGATCCCGCACATGCGGCTGGACAAGGCCGCGAAGGACCCGGAGGCGGCGGATCCGGCGCGGCTGTACGAGCAGGCCGATCCGAGCGGGCTGGTCGGCGGCCACGGGGAGCGCTTCGACCGGTTCGTGGGGTTCCTGGACAAGAACGGGCTGCGGAACACCTTCACGCACGGCGACGGCGGGGCGGCCTTCGACAAGAGGATGCGCGCGCTGTCGTTCCCGCCGGGCGTGCGGCCGTGGAACGACGCCGATCTGGCCTCGCTCAGCAGCCGGTTCGGCTGGCTGCAGAGCCAGGTGACGGAGCTGAGCCGGCACAACGCCCAGTTGCGGCGGGAGCTGGCGAAGGCGCAGAAGGCGAAGCAGAAGGCCGCGGCGGCGGTGCCGGCCCCGGCCGCGTCCGTCTACCGGCGCGCGCGGCGCGTGGTGGGCCGGCCCCTGCGGCGCGCGCTGCAGGCGGGCAAGCAGTAGCGGACCTGCGGCGGCACGAGGCCCGGCGCATCCGCCGGAGGCGCGTCCGCCCGGGCCGCACCGGCCCAGGGCTCATCCGTCCAGGGCCCATCGGCCCGGGCGCCGTGATGACGCCGGGCCGGGCCGCTCAGGCCACCCCGGTCCGGGTCGCTCAGGCCACCCCGGGCCCGGCCACTCAGGCCACCCCGGGCCCGGCCGCTCAGGCCGCCGCCGCTCCGAAGCCCTTCCCCGGCAGCACGCGACGCAGGGTCCGCCGGGCCTTGCGCAGGACGCGGCGCGGGAGGGAGTTGGCGGCGGCCTCCCGGTAGCCGAGGAAGGCGCGGGCCTCACGCGGGTCGGCGAGGTAGATCTCGTCGGGGATGCCGGCCTTCCTGGACCGGAAGTGCGGGTAGATCAGGTACAGGCGGGTGCCGCGCTTCTCCAGCACGGCCGCGGCCTGCTTCTTCGCCTTGACGAACGTGACGACGTCCAGCAGCAGCTCGGGCCGCTGCATGGCGACCAGGTGCAGCCGCAGCCGCTCGTTCACCTTGAGGCGGCGGGCCACGCCGGGCGTCCAGTAGGCGTCCATCAGCGGCTTGGCCAGCTCGAACTTGTGCCGGCGGACCTCTTCGCTGTCGGTGAGGAACTTGGGCCCGAACTGGGGCAGCAGCGTGATGAGGAACGGCCGGACCATGAGGAGGTCGCGCTTCTCGCCGGCCGGGACCATGTCGGCGATCAGCTTCATCAGGGCGCGCGCGGAGTCGAAGCGGAGGGTGTAGCTGCCGGTCTTGGTGACCTGCTTGCCGTCGTCGCGGCCGACCAGGTAGTAGCAGGTGTAGTCGGCGACCACGGAGACGCCGTCGGCGCGCAGGTAGGCCTCCAGCGTGAACAGGGCGTCCTCGCCGGTGAACAGCGACTCGTCGAAGCGCATGCCGTGCTGCTCCAGCAGGGAGCGGCGGAAGAGCTTCTGCGCGCTGAGCGTGAACTTGATGTTGGAGGTGAAGACGTCGGCCCGGTCCAGCGTCTTGCCCCACATGGACTTCGGGGCGCTGCGGTTGACGCCCTCCACCTTGCCGAGGACGACGTCGGTGCCGTTCTTGTCGGCCATGGCGACCATGCGTTCCAGGGCCTCGGGGCCGAGGCGGTCGTCGGCGTCGAGGAAGAAGACGTAGCGGCCGGTCGCCTTGCCCAGGCCGACGTTGCGCGGCCCGCTGGGGCCGCCGGAGTTCTCCTGGCGGATGACGGTGACGGACATGGGGGCGCGGGCCGCGAACTCCTCCAGGCACTCGCCGGTGCCGTCGGTCGAGCCGTCGTCGACCGCGATGACCTCCATGCGCGCCGGGCCGATGGTCTGCGCCTCGACGGATGCCAGGCACTCCACCAGGTACGGCATCGCTTCGTACGCCCCGATGATCACAGTCACATCAGGCTGCGTCACGACGGTCACTCTTCCCCCTAGTCACGGAATATTTCCCCCGTATCACCTCAATCGCAATGTGTTAGACGGGTGCCCGGCGCAAGCGGTTGCCCTACGGAAGGCAAAGAGTGGTGCACCTCACAGCAAAGCGTTGAACGGGGGCGGATGGATCGAGGAGAGCGGGGCACGAGAGAGCCCCCGAGGAGTGCTCCTCGGGGGCCCGGTGGTCTCGCTGGGTCGGTCAGACGGCGTTCACGCCGTCCGTCTCCCCGGCCGACGCGGTGCGCTGGCCCGGGACCGCGTTGGTCAGCTCGGCCGCCTCGGCGACGTCGGCGTTCGCCGCCCCCAGCCGGGACTGCTGGCCGACGTTGCGGGCCTCGGCCTTCAGGGCCAGGTCGGCGACCGCGGCGTTGAACTGGTCGATCGACTTCGGCTCGTCCGGGCCGAGCAGGTACTGCTTCAGCTCCTTGCGCGCGTCCGCGAGCGGGTCGGCGGACGGGTCGCGTACGGCGTCCAGCAGCCCGCCCAGCTCGGCGGCGCTGTTGGACAGGATGACCGCGGCGCGCACGGCCGTGTTCTGCCGCTTGAACTCCTCGGCACCCAGCTCGCCGGAGTCGGTGACGGCGTACGGCTTGCCGCTGGCGATGAAGTCGGAGACGACGGAGGAGATGTCGGAGACCATCGCGTCGGAGACGTTGAAGCAGTCGTACAGCCGCGGCTCGGCGCCGGTGATGACGCGGTGCTCGTACGAGGGGAAGGAGCGCCAGTAGGCCTCGTTCCACTCGGCGCGCAGCCGGGCGATCTCCTCGTGCCGGTGCACGTCCACGATGCCGTCGCGGGTGGCCTCGGCCTCGTCGCCCCTGGCGCCGCCCTTGCCGGTCAGTTCGGCGATCCGCGCCTCGATCCGGGCCAGATCCGACGCCGCCTCCGCCTGTGCCGCCTTGTCGGCGACGAAGCGCGGATCGGTCGCGCGCTCGGCGGCGGCCTTCTCGACCAGGGCGGTGATGCGCTGGTGGGCGGCCTTGGCGTCCTTGCTGACGGTGCCGGTGAACGGGTGCGGCTTGTACAGGACGCGGACCGGCGGATCGGCCGCGACCAGCTTCTTCACGATGTTCTCGCCGGCGAGCACGATCGAGGTGTTGCCCGGGTTGCCGTCCCAGCCCTCCCAGGTGGGCGCGTACAGCACGGTCGGGCAGCGCTCGTCAGCGGCTCCGCCGCGGGGGCCCTCCGGCACGCCCTGCCAGCTCTGGATGGGGGCGAGCTGGGGGCGGCCGACCTCCACGATGTCGTCGTCGCGGACGCCGACGTCGGCGATGGCGTAGCGGTCGCGGCCGGCCCGGCCGGCCGTCCACACCTCGTCGTAGACCTTGCTGTACGGGTTGACGCTGGCGAGCTTGTCGCTGTCGCCGTGGCCGATGAAGACGTGCTTCATGGTGGGGACGCGCAGCAGGTGGATGTTCTTGCCGACGTTGGCCGCGTAGAGGGCGACCCGCACGGTGGACAGGTCCAGGTTCATCAGGTGCACCCCTCCGGGCACGCAGATGACGGGGACCGTGGTGGGCGCGAGGTTGTTCAGGATGACCCGCTCGCGGAGGATGATCAGCGGCCGGGTGTCCAGCTGCTCCATCGTCTCCAGCCACATGTTGACCTGGTACGCGGAGTCCTTGGAGCCGGAGAAGTACAGGACCGTCTCGGGCTTGTAGGCGGCCAGCCAGTCGTCGACGGCGGCGAGGACGACGTCGGCCCTCGGCGGGGTCCGCCGGCCGCGCACGTACGGCAGCAGGCGCAGGACGTACCCGGTGCCGCCGCCGACGGTGAGACCGATGCCGAGGAAGCCGAAGCCGGCCGACCCCAGTTCGGCCGAGAGGAGGATGCCGGCGACCGCGAACAGGTCGAGGTGGAGCATCTTCTCCGCGGAGCGGTGCAGCAGCCCGCGCGGCGGGGCGTCCGGGATGCGGATGCGGGACTTCAGGTCGATGTTGCGGGTGGCGACCGGCATCCGGCGGCGGTTGCGGATGAGGGTGACCAGGGCACCGTGCGGGGCCTGGAGGCCGTAGAAGGCGATGAAGCAGGCGACCGCGCCGTAGAAGAGCAGGTCGTCCGAGAGGGACAGCCGGGCCAGCAGCAGAACCAGCAGCAGCTGCCGGATCAGGAAGCGGATCGACAGGCCCGCGCGGACCTTGCTGAGGCGGTTGATCAGGTAGCTGCCCTTGCGGTGCAGATAGTGATCCGCCAGGTACGTCACGGCGGCCAGGGCCGCGAAGGCGGGAACGCTCGGGACGAGCGCGGCCAGCATGAGCGCGGGGAAGCCCAGCATCACGAGGGCCGCCGCGGCAAGCTCGGCCGCGCTGCCCACCCGGGCGACGCGAATAGCGGTGGATATCACGGAGAAACCTGCTCTGGGAGGGGGGAGTGCCGGTTTTGTACAGAAATGCCGAGAGAGGCCGGTAATTGGGTGGGGTACGGATACAGGCCTCTGCGAATACCCGGTGAACGGGTACCCGCAGAGGCCTGAATTCCCAACGTCCTAATTACCTCTGATTATTACACGCCGTCCTGACGGTCCAGCACGGCGGCCAGCGCCTGTTCGAAGCCGGAGGCCTGCGCGGCGCCCGCGGTCGGGTCCTGCTGGCGGACGTCGATGACGTGCCCGGTCAGCTCCGACAGCAGCACGTCCAGGGAGGTACGGGCCACGGCCTCGGAGGACAGCAGGCTGCCCGCGGGCTCCTGGCCGAAGGCCTTGGTGCGCATCGGGGTGGCGGTGCGCTCGGGGTTGATGCAGTTGACGCGGATGCCGTCGCCGGCCCACTCGTCGGACAGCGCCTGGGTGAGGTTCACCATGGCGGCCTTGGTGGAGGAGTACAGGGAGTACTCGGCGCGGCCGCGGGTGTAGCTGCTGGAGGTGTAGAGCAGCAGCTGGCCGTTGGTCTCCGCCAGGTACTTGTAGGAGGAGCGCGCGATCTGCACCGGGGCCAGGTAGTTGACCTTCAGCGCCTCCTCGATGGTGGCGTTGTCGGTCTCGGCGAGCTTGCCGATGCGCAGCACGCCCGCGGTGTTGACGACGTAGTCGATCCGGCCGGTCTCGGCGTACGCCTTGGAGAGCGCGTCGTCGACCTCCTCCGGGTTCTCCACGTGGGTGCCGGTGGTGGAGCGGCCGAGCGCGTAGACGTTCGCGCCGTAGGACCCGGCGAGTTCGGCGATGTCCTTGCCGATGCCGTAGGAGCCGCCGAAGATGACGACGGTCTTGCCGGTGAGGAGTTCGCGGTAGGCGTCCTCGCCGTTCTGCTCGGGCGCGGCGGTGGAGGCGAGCTGGAACAGCTTGTCGGCGATGAAGACGTCGACCGGCTGGGTCACCTTCATGTTGTACTCGTCGCCCGCGACGACGTGGATCGGCACGTCCGGCAGGTACCTGAGGACCACCGAGCAGTCGTCCGTGGCCTGGAAGTTGGGGTCGTTGGAGGCGACCTCGTAGGCGCGGCGGATGGTGGACAGCTTGAAGGCCTGCGGGGTCTGGCCGCGGCGCAGCCGGGAGCGGTCCGGGATCTCGGTGATGAACTCGCCGTCCTCGCCGTGCGTGCGCGTGACGATGATGGTGTCCGCGGACGGGATGGCGACGTCGACGGCCTGGTAGCGGTCCAGCGCGGCCACGCAGTCGTCTATGACGCGCTGCGAGAGCAGGGGGCGTACGGCGTCGTGGAAGAGGACGTTGAGGTCCTCGCCCTCGGCCAGGCCCTCGCCGAGGGCGGCGATGGCGCGCTCGGTGGTCTCGTTCCGCGTCGAGCCGCCCTCGATGATCTTCTTCACCTTGGTGAAGCCCGCCTTGGCGACGATCTTCTCGATGTCGGGCACGTAGCCCGGGGCCATCAGCACGATGACGTCGTCGATCGAGTCGGCGTTCTCGAAGGTGGTCAGGGTGTGCTCGATGACTGCCTTGCCGGCGATCTTCAGCAACTGCTTGGGGATCGACAGACCCACCCGCTGACCGGTGCCACCGGCCAGGATCACTGCGGTGGTACGGGGCTTGGCTATGTGCTGGGACACAGGTGACCTACCTTGGGGCGACAGGGAACCGTGAAATGGTCCCACTTCCGGTAACCGCAGTGCAAGGTGAGTGACCTCCGCTGCATATGTGCGCGCTACCTGTCATTCACCTGGCACTCCTGGTGATTGGCAGCGGGCCCTGTGAACCCCCGTGAATTTGCTGTGAGTAAGTCCACAGGTCCCCGCGAACGGGGTTCAGCGGCGCCCCAGCCGCGGCCTCCGTCGCGATCCGGGGCTCGGCCCCGATCGCGCAGGCCTCCTCCACCGCCCAGCGGGGTGCCGGGATCTTCACGTCCCGGGACGTGGGCTGCACGCGTTCTTCATATGCGGCACGGCTCCGCCCCCTACAAGGCGGGAATACGGCGCGCCGGGGAGGCCATTGCCGTGGAATTCGACATTAAGGTTCCGCAGCATTTCGGTCTCGGCCAGGGTGAGTGACCGATTCGCGGTGTCCGGAACCGGCCGCGCGGGATTCCCGGGCAGTCCGGGCAGCGTCTCGAAGGCGCGCACCAGCCCGCCCCGGTCGCGGTCGTCCACCACGACCGCGGTGACCCGCTCCGCACCGACGGCCCCGGCCCAGCGATCGGCCGGCCGGTCGTGCCGGTGCCGCCGCCGGAAGCCGGGAACTCGGCGCCGTGCTCGGGCAGCCGCTCCCTCGCCGCGAGAGGGCGCCCTGGACGGCGGTGGTTCCGGTGGTGTGCGGGCCGATGTGCGGCGGCCGGGTGCCGACGGGCAGGGGCGTGGCCTTCGTCTCACCGGCCGGGCGTGGGGTCGTACGGTCCGTCTCCATGGTCGACGGACCGCAGGAGTTTCGCCTGGGGTCAGGCTGAGAGGAGCCTGGGACCCGGACGGGTCCCAGGCTCACCCGGACGTCACACCAGCCGGACGCCCGGCTCGTCCGACTCCACCCGCAGCCGGGCCAGGGTGCTCGCCGTCGCCTGCGGCTTCAGCACCGTGTCGACGGCACGGACCCGGGCGTCGATGCCGTCGCGGCGGATGTCGAACAGGTGGTAGCCGCGGTGGGCGTCGATGAACTTCCAGTGCGGGTTGTCCGCCATCAGCGGGTCCCACTGCCAGTGGAAGGCGTCCTGGTCCTGGTCGCCGCTGCTGGAGATGGACGTGCCGACGAACTCGGCGCCGACCACGTCGGAGTCGGGGTCGGCGTAGTCCGTCCTGAGGTCGCTGATCATCGTCAGGTGGCGGTCGCCGCTGAGCACGACCGGGTTGCGGATGTCGGCGAACTCCTCCAGGAGGGCGTTGCGTTCGACCTGGTAGCCGTCCCAGGCGTCGTAGTACCAGAGCTTGCCGTCGCCGGGCAGCAGATCGGTCTCGGCCATCATGATCTGCGAGGCGACGAGGTTCCAGCGGGCCGGGGAGTCGTACATCCCGTCGAGCAGCCACTGCTTCTGCTCGGCGCCGAGCATGGTCATCGAGGGCGACTCGGCGCCCTCCTGCGTGGTGGCCTGGTCGCTGCGGTACTGCCGGGTGTCGAGGACGTTGAGCCGGGCCAGCCGGCCGAACTCCAGCCGGCGGTACATCTGGATGTGCGGACCCGTGGGGACGGCGGTGGCGCGCACCGGCATGTGCTCGTAGTACGCCTGGAAGGCCGCGGTCAGCCGGGCCACGAACTTGTCGTGCGGCTGCTTGTCCGGGTCCTGCGGGATCTCGCCGGCCCAGTCGTTGTCCACCTCGTGGTCGTCGAAGGTGACCACCCAGGGGGCGTTCGCGTGCATCGCGGCGAGGTCGGGGTCGGTCTTGTACTGCGCGTACCGGTTGCGGTACTGCACGAGGGTGTACGGCTCGCCCTTGCCCTCGTGCCGCCGTACGGCCGTCGCCGAGGGCGCGGACTCGTAGATGTAGTCGCCCACGAAGAGCACGACGTCGGGGTCCCGGGCGAGCATGTCGGCGTATGGCGTGAAGTAGCCGTGCTGCCAGTTCTGGCAGGAGGCGAGGGCGACGCGCAGCGAGCCGCCCCGCTGGTGCGGGTGGGGCGCGGTGCGGGTACGGCCGACGGGCGAGAGCTGGGTGCCGGCCCGGAAGCGGTACCAGTACGGGCGGTCCGGGCGCAGACCGCGGACGTCCACGTGGACGCTGTGGCCGAGTTCGGGGCGGGCCTCGGCGAAGCCGCGGCGGGCGGTACGGCGGAAACGCTCGTCCTCGGCGATCTCCCACTCCACGGGGAAGACCGCGTCGGGCATGCCGCCGCCGTTCAGCGGGTCGGGGGCGAGTCTGGTCCACAGCACGATGCCGTCGGGCAGCGGATCCCCGGAGGCGACGCCGAGGGTGAACACCCCGTCGGGCAGCGGGGTTTCGGCGGCGCGGGCGGTGCCGGGCAGCCACAACTGGGCGGAGGCCGCGGCCCCGAGGACAGCGGCCCCGGCGGTCAGAAAGCGGCGGCGGTCGGGCGATGGTGCGGTCATGCGCTGACTCCCTTTGCCACAGTGGCCACTTGGACAGGTGGGTCGGACATGCGGAAGTTCCCATGGCCGGACGGTCCGCCTGTTGAACCGCGTACATCGCGGGCATGACAAATAGGGAGACAACAGGAGACGCGTTACGGCACGAGAACACCGTGGCGCCGCACGGGTTCTGACGGTAGGTCGGAATGCGTCCTACCGCAGGGATTCGGCGCCCTCGTGCTCCTGAAGGGTGGTCAGCCGCCGGGTGATGTGGCGGGCGGGTACCGAGTGCGCTATCGAGGGCGGGTGTCGCGGGCAGAAAAAAGCGGCACGCGGCGGACCGTGGTCCATCGCGTGCCGCACCGTCGGATGCGGTCGACGCCGTGCCCGGACGGGCCGAGCCGCCGCTCTACCCGGACGGGCCGCACCGGCGCCTCATCCGAACAGGCCGCACCGGCGCCTTGCCCGGATGGGCCGCACCGCCGCCTTGCCCGGATGGGCCGCACCGGCGCCTTGCCCGGACGGGCCGCACCGGCGCCTTGCCCGGACGGGCCGGTCCGGCGTCTTACTCGAACGGGTCGAACTCGTCGTACTCGCGCAGCGACTCGTCCCGCTCCGCCTGCTTGTCGCGTCGGCGCTGTGCCGCGGGCCGGGGCTCGTCGAAGCGGTGGTCCTCGCCACGGCGGCCGAGCATCTCCGCACCGGACATGACCGTCGGCTCCCAGTCGAAGACGACCGCGTTCTCCTCGGGGCCGATGGCGACGCCGTCACCCGCGCGGGCGCCCGCCTTCATCAGCTGCTCCTCGACACCGAGGCGGTTGAGCCGGTCGGCGAGGTAGCCCACGGCCTCGTCGTTGTTGAAGTCGGTCTGGCGGACCCAGCGCTCGGGCTTCTCGCCGCGCACCCGGAACAGCGGCTCGCCGCCGACCTCCTCGCGTACGACGGTGAAGCCGGAGTCGTCCACGGCCTTGGGCCGGATGACGATCCGGGTCGCCTCCTCCTTCGGCTTGGCGGCGCGCGCCTGGCCGACCAGGTCACCGAGGGCGAAGGACAGCTCGCGCAGCCCGATGTGCGCCACGGCCGACACCTCGAAGACCCGGTAGCCGCGGGCCTCCAGGTCGGGGCGGACCATCTCGGCGAGGTCCTTGCCGTCCGGCACGTCCACCTTGTTCAGGACGACGATCCGGGGCCGGTTGTCCAGACCGCCGTACTGCCGCAGCTCCTCCTCGATGATGTCGAGGTCGGAGACCGGGTCGCGGTCGGACTCCAGCGTGGCGGTGTCCAGCACGTGCACGAGCACGCTGCACCGCTCCACGTGCCGCAGGAACTCGAGACCCAGACCACGGCCCTGGCTGGCACCGGGGATGAGGCCGGGCACGTCGGCGATGGTGTAGACGGTGGAGCCGGCGGTCACCACGCCCAGGTTCGGGACCAGCGTCGTGAACGGGTAGTCGGCGATCTTCGGCTTGGCCGCGCTGAGCACGGAGATCAGCGAGGACTTGCCGGCGCTCGGGTAGCCGACGAGGGCCACGTCCGCGACGGTCTTCAGCTCCAGGACGACGTCCTGGACGTCGCCGGGCTCGCCGAGCAGCGCGAAACCGGGGGCCTTGCGGCGGGCGGAGGCCAGCGCCGCGTTGCCGAGGCCGCCCCGGCCGCCCTGCGCGGCGACGTACGAGGTGCCGTGGCCGACCAGGTCGGCGAGCACGTTGCCCGCCTTGTCCAGGACGACCGTGCCGTCCGGCACCGGCAGGACCAGGTCCTGGCCGTCCTTGCCGGAGCGGTTGCCGCCCTCGCCGGGCTTGCCGTTGGTGGCCTTGCGGTGCGGGGAGTGGTGGTATTCGAGCAGCGTCGTGACCGACTGGTCGACGGTCAGGATGACGTCACCGCCACGGCCGCCGTTGCCGCCGTCGGGGCCGCCGAGCGGCTTGAACTTCTCACGGTGGACGGAGGCACAGCCGTGGCCTCCGTTACCCGCGGCGACGTGCAGTTCGACGCGGTCCACGAAGGTGGTCATGGTGGGGTGCCTCCAGAAAGATGACGGGTTTTACCTGTGTTAACACGCGAAAGGCGGACCCGCCTTCCCGACCGGGAAGTGAGGTCCGCCTCGCGAAAGCGTTCGGTGCTGAATCAGGCGATCAGACGATCAGACGATTCAGGCGACCGGAACGATGTTCACGACCTTGCGGCCACGGTGGGTACCGAACTCCACCGCACCGGCCTGCAGGGCGAACAGCGTGTCGTCGCCGCCACGACCGACACCGGCGCCGGGGTGGAAGTGGGTGCCGCGCTGGCGGACCAGGATCTCACCAGCGTTCACGACCTGACCGCCGAAGCGCTTCACGCCGAGCCGCTGGGCATTGGAGTCGCGACCGTTCCGGGTGGACGATGCGCCCTTCTTGTGTGCCATTTCTCCTCAGTCCCTTACTTCGCAGCCGCGGGGATCGACGTGACCTTGATCGCCGTGTACTGCTGGCGGTGGCCCTGCCGACGGCGGTAGCCGGTCTTGTTCTTGTAGCGCAGAATGTCGATCTTCTGGCCCTTGTGGTGGTCCACGACCTCGGCCTGGACCTTGATGCCGGCCAGCACCCACGGGTCGCTGGTCACGGAGTCGCCGTCGACAACGAGCAGGGTCGAGAGCTCGACCGTGTCGCCAACCTTGGCGGTGGAAATCTTGTCAACCTCAACGATGTCGCCGACAGCAACCTTGTGCTGGCGACCACCGCTGCGCACGATGGCGTACACGCGGATCTCACTTTCGCTCGAAGAAACGGCACCCCCGCAGGCCAGTCGCCCGGGAACACCACGGGCGACCTCTCCCGGCCCGCCTTGCGTCCGGGAGGAAGAGGTTTACGGGGATGTGGCGTGTCAGTGGACACGCCGACGGTCAAGGTTACGGGGCCACGGCCGAGAGGGTCAAACCGGGCCCCCATGGGTGTGCGGCCGGTCACTCGGCCCAGCCCCACAGGCGTGCGGCCGGTCACTCGACGCGGCCCCACCGGTGTGCGGCCGGTCGCGTGGACCGGCCGCACACCGCGGGCGTCAGCCCTCGTCGCCGGCGGTGGAGACCGTGGTGGTCTTCTTCGCCGTCGACTTCGCGGCGGCCGTCTTGGCGGTCTTGGCCGCCTTCTTGGCCGTCGTCTTCTTGGCGGCCGTCTTCTTGGCCGTCGTCTTCTTGGCGGCGGTCTTCTTCGCCGCCGTCTTCTTGGCGGCGGTCTTGCGGGCCGCCTTCTTGGCGGGAGCCGTCGCCTCGGCCACCTCCTCGGCCGTCACCTCGCCCGCCGGGGCCTCGGCGACCGGTGCCTCCGCCACGGGAGCCTCGGCGGCGGGAGTCTCCTCCGTCGCCGGGGCCGACGGGACGACCACGACGGCCGCCTCCTCGGACGCGGTCGGCGCGGTGGCCTTGCGCACCGCACGACGGCGCGGGCGGGCCGGAGCGGCGGCGGCCTCGGCCTCCGCCGGCTTCCCGGCCGGGGCCTCGGCGACCGGCGCGGCCTGCTCCGCCGGCGCCTCGGCCGCGGGAGCCTCAGCGGCGGGAGCCTCGGCCGCGGGAGCCTCGGCGGCCGGCGCGGTCTCCGGCACCGTCACCACGGCCGCCTCGGCGCCCGCGGGAGCACCGGCCGGGGCCGACGCCCTCCGGGTCGCCCGACGGCGCGTACGGCCCTTGGGGGCGGCCTCCTCGGCAGCAGCCTCGGCCTGCGGCGCCGGGACCACCTGGTCCTCGGCGGCGACGGGCTCGGCCAGCGCCTCGGCGGCCGGCTCCGGCTGCACCGGACGCGCGGCGGCCTGCTCGGCGGTGACGTCCTGGGCGGTCGGGACCTCGGCCGGAACCTCGGCCTCGGCGGCCTGCTCGGCCTCCGCGGCCCGCTGGGCCCTGGAAGCCCGCTCGGCCCGGGGAGCCCGCTCGGCCTTCTCCGCCTTCGGCGCGCCCGCCGGAGCCGACGCCCGGCGGCTCGCCCGGCGCCGCGTACGGCCACGGGTGGCCGCCGCCTCCGCCTCGGCGACGCTGCTGTACAGCTCCTCGTCCGGCGCGAACTCCGGCGCGGGCAGGGCCACCGGCGTGCCGGCCTCGGCGGCCACCTCCGCGGCGGTCTCCACCTCGGGCTCGACGGCCTCACCGGTCTCCACGGCCACCGCGGCGGTCTCGTGCACGTGCTCGTGCGCGGGCTCCGGCGCCTCGGCACCCCGGCCGCGCTTCTTGCGCTTGCCGCCGCCACCGTTGGCGGTGGCCTGGTCGAGGTGGACGATGACACCGCGGCCGTTGCAGTGGACGCAGGTCTCGGAGAAGGACTCCAGCAGGCCCTGGCCGACCCGCTTGCGGGTCATCTGCACCAGGCCCAGCGAGGTCACCTCGGCCACCTGGTGCTTCGTACGGTCGCGGCCCAGGCACTCCAGCAGGCGGCGCAGCACCAGGTCGCGGTTGGACTCCAGGACCATGTCGATGAAGTCGATCACGATGATGCCGCCGAGGTCGCGCAGCCGCAGCTGGCGCACGATCTCCTCGGCCGCCTCCAGGTTGTTCCTGGTGACCGTCTCCTCCAGGTTGCCGCCCTGGCCGGTGAACTTGCCGGTGTTGACGTCGATGACGACCATCGCCTCGGTCCGGTCGATCACCAGCGAACCGCCGCTGGGCAGCCAGACCTTGCGGTCCAGCGCCTTGGCGAGCTGCTCGTCGATCCGGTAGGTGGCGAAGACGTCGACCTCGCTGGTCCACCTCGACAGCCGGCCGGCCAGGTCGGGGGCGACGTGCGCGACGTACCCGTGGATCGTCTGCCAGGCCTCGTCACCACTGACGATGACCTTGGAGAAGTCCTCGTTGAAGATGTCGCGCACGACCCGGACGGTCATGTCCGGCTCGCCGTACAGCAGCGTCGGGGCGTTGCCGCCGTTCTTGGCCTTCTTCTGGATCTCCTCCCACTGCGCCTGCAGCCGCTCGACGTCCCGGCGCAGCTCGTCCTCGCTCGCGCCCTCGGCGGCGGTGCGCACGATGACGCCCGCGTCCTCGGGGACGATCTTCTTGAGGATGGTCTTCAGCCGGGCCCGCTCGGTGTCGGGCAGCTTGCGGCTGATGCCGGTCATCGAACCCTCGGGGACGTACACGAGGTAGCGGCCCGGCAGGGAGACCTGGCTGGTCAGACGCGCGCCCTTGTGCCCGATCGGGTCCTTCGTGACCTGCACGAGGACGGACTGGCCGGACTTCAGGGCGGACTCGATGCGGCGCGGCCCGTTGGCCATGCCGAGCGCCTCGAAGTTCACCTCGCCGGCGTACAGCACCGCGTTGCGGCCCTTGCCGATGTCGATGAAGGCGGCCTCCATCGAGGGCAGCACGTTCTGGACCTTGCCCAGGTAGACGTTGCCGACGTACGAGGTCGACTGCTCCTTGTTGACGTAGTGCTCGACGAGCACGCCGTCCTCCAGGACGCCGATCTGCGTACGGTCGCCGTGCTGACGGACGACCATCACGCGCTCGACGGCCTCGCGGCGGGCCAGGAACTCGGCCTCGGTGATGATCGGGACGCGCCTGCGCCCCTGCTCACGGCCTTCCCGGCGGCGCTGCTTCTTGGCCTCCAGACGGGTCGAGCCCTTGATGGACTGGACCTCGTCGGACGGCTCGCTGGGCTTGCGCGGCTCGCGGACCTTGACGACCGTGCGCTCCGGGTCGTCGGAGGACGGCTCGGCGTCGACGGCGCTGTCACCGGCCCGGCGACGACGGCGACGACGGCGGCGGCTGCCGGCCGTGGAGGCGCCGCCCTCCTCGCCGTGGGCATCCTCGGCGTCCTCTTCCTCCTGCTCGGCGGTGTCCTCGGCGTCCTGCACGGCCTGCTCGGCGGCCAGTTCGTCCGCGTCGGCGTCCAGGCCCTCGCCGGACTCGCCCTCGGCCGCGTCACCGCGCCGGCGACGGCGTCCGCCACGGCGGCGACGGCGGCGCGAGCCGGACTCCTCGTAACCCTCGGCGCCCTCGGTCTCGTCGCCCTCGTCGCCCTCGGCGAGGTCCTCGGCGGACTCGGGGGCCTCCTCGGCCTCCTCGGCCTCCTCCTCGTCCTCGGTGACGGCCTCGACCGGCCGGGTCTCCTCGGCGGCTGCGCCACGGCGGCGACGACGCCGGCGGGCACCGGTCTCGGCGCGCTCCTCGGCGTACTCCTCCGGCTCCTCCGCCTCGGCGACCTCGGCGGCGGCCTCGGCGGCGGCCCGCTCCGGGGTCTGGAACTTGGGCTCGGTGAAGACCGGCGGCTGGAAGACGGCCACGGCGGGACGGCCGGGGCGGCGCGGGGTCTCGCCCTCGGCGGATTCGGCGGCCTGCGGCGCGGCGAACCCGGACGCGGCACGGACGACCCGGCGACGGGCCCGACGCGGCGCACCGGCCTCGGCGGCGGCCGGGGCCTGCGCGGGGGCCTGCGTGGCGGGGGCGGGCTCGGTGGTGTGCGTGGTCGCGGGGACCTCCGGGGTGTGGGCGGTCACCGCGGCCTCCTCGGTCTTGCCGGTCTCGCCGGTCTCACCGGCTACGGCTTCCTCGGCGGCGGGGGTGGTGGCGGGCGCGGTGGCCCGGCGGGTGGCACGGCGGCGCGTACGACGGGGAGCGGCCTCCTCGGTCTCCGCGGCCTCCGCGGCAGCCGGAGCGGCCTCGGGCTCGGCGACGGCAGCGGCCGCCGGGGCCTGAGTGGCCGCCGGGGCCTCCTCGGCCTTCACCTCGGCGGCTTCCTCGCTCGCGGGCGCGGTGGCCCGGCGGGTGGCACGACGGCGCGTACGACGGGGAGCGGCCTCCTCCGCGGCAGCCTCCACGGCCTCCGCGACCTCGGCGGCAGCCGGAGCGGCCTCGGGCTCGGCGACGGCAGCGGCCGCCGGAGCCTGAGTGACCTGAGTGGCGGCCGGAGCCTCCTCGGCGCCCTTCGGCGCACCGGCGGGCGCGGACGCCCGGCGCGTGGCACGACGGCGCGGGCGCGCGGGGGCGGCCTCCTCGACGGCAGGCGCTCCGGCGGCGGGCTCCTCGGCGGCGGGTGCCTCGGCGGCAGCGGGCTCGGCGGCAGCGGCGGCCGGTACGACCGTCTCGGCGGCCTCGGCGGACGTCGGTGAACCGGTGGGCGCCGACGCGCGGCGGGCCACCCGGCGACGCGGACGCGCGGCGGGAGCGGGCTCCTCGACAGCGGGCGCCTCGGTGGCGGGAATCTCCGCGGCGGGCGCTTCCGTCGCGGGCGTCTCAACGGCCGCGCCGGTCTCGGCAGGGGCGGCGGTCGGCGCGGAAACACTGCGCGTGGCCCGGCGGCGGGTGCGGCGCGGTGCGGCCTCCTCACCGACGACGACGGCGCCGGCCTCGGGAACGGCGGCCTTCTCCGGCTCGGCGGACGCGGCGGCCGGTACGACCGTCTCGGCGGCCTCGGCGGCCTCGGCGGACGTCGGCGAGCCGGCGGGCGCCGACGCACGGCGGGCCACCCGGCGACGCGGACGCGCCGCGGGAGCGGGCTCCTCGACGGCGGGCGCCCCGGTGGCGGCGACCTCTTCGGTGCCCTCGGCCTCGGCGCTCTCGGCGGCCTCAAGGGCCTCGGCGGACGCGATGTCCTCGGTCACCTCGGCGACCTCGTCGGCCTCAGCGGCCGGTATGGCCGGCACGGTGACCTCCACGGGCGCCTCCGCGGCCGCGGTGGGCGGGCCCGCCGGGCGGGAGGCGGCACGGCGACGCCTGCGCGGGGGCAGGGTGTCGCTCGGAGTGTTCGGTTCGGAACCCTGAGTGGGTTCGGTCGGTTCGAGCATGCGGGCGTTTCTCCCGTCAGGCTCCCGGGCGCCGCGCCTGGTCCGGCGGCGGTCTCAGGGGACCGTCCGCCGTTGACGTCCGCGGCCCGCGCGATGCGCGATGACCGCCGTCCGGGGCGCGGGCGCCGCACGGGAGCACTCTGTGTCCTGTCTCGCCGGTTCCGTACGCCTTGTCGGTACGGCCTGGCGAAAGTCTTCTGGTCGGTGCGCTGCCCGACCCAGGTGGCTCCCGAGTACGAGGGCGGCGCTTACGACGTCCGTCCCTACGCGGGACCTTCCGGCGTCGGCGCCGTCGCGGCGGCGGCCAGCTGGGCCGTCAGGGCCCCGGCAACCTCGCGGTCGGGCGCGAGCGGGTCGGTCACCGTGCCGGTCTCTTCATCGAACAGCCCCTGCGCCAGCCTGGTCACCGCTGCGGGGACCGGCGGCGCCAGGTCGGCCACGGCGCGGAGACCGGACAGGACGTCGTCGGGTCGTACGGCAGGCGTCACGTGCCGAACAACCAGCCGCAGTATCGCACAGGGCTGGTCGCTCGGCCTATCAGCCTGCGAACTGTGTGTTTCTGTTGTCTCCAGGCTCACCACGGCCGGACGGGCGTCGAAGGTGCGGACACCGTTCTTGGTCATCCGCTGCACCTCGACGGTGTCGGCCTTGGTGAAGGCCTCGACCGCGCGCTCGGCGTCAGCCGGGTCGACGCCGTCCAGCCGCAGCTCCCAGACGGAGGCCGTCAGCCGGTCGGCGAGACCCGAGGTCCGCGCCTCGACCGCCTCGATGACGTCGAGCCCGGCGGGCAGCGACTCGTCGAGGAGGACACGCAGGGTCTCGGGGTCGCGCGCTTCGGTGAGCGCGATCTCCAGGTACTCCGCCTCACTGCCCGTGCCGGTGGGTGCGGCATTGGCATACGACACCTTCGGGTGCGGCGTGAACCCCGCCGAGTACGCCATGGGCACCTCGGCACGGCGCAGCGCCCGCTCGAAGGCGCGCTGGAAGTCTCGGTGGCTGGTGAACCTCAGGCGGCCGCGCTTGGTGTAACGCAGTCGAATGCGCTGCACCGCGGGTGCGGGCGGCGGGCCCTCGGGCTGTCGCTTGCCCAGTGTCGTTCAGTCCTTCGTGAGAGCGGTCGTACTCCTACCAAGAGTACGTGTGTCGCGGCCCGCGAGTTCCCGCCGGTCCCCCGCGGCCGGCTGCCGGGGCTCTCCGAAGAGCATGCGGCGCACGTCCGCGCGGGCCTGCCGCACGGTGTCGCGGGCCGCGGCCAGCGCCTCGCGCGCGGCCCGGCCCACCGCGCGTGCGCCCGCGGCGACGGGCCGCAGGACGGCGTTCCGTACGACGTGTCCGACCGGGGTGAGGACGGTCCGGTACACCCAGCGCACGGGCTCCACGAAGATCCACCGGAAGAGGGTCCCCAGGGCCCGGCCGACCGCCCGGGAGATCCGCCCGGCGATCCTCCAGGCGTGTCCGAGGGCCTCCCCCGCCTCGCGCGCGAGGACCGCGAGGAGATGGCCGACGGGCGCGAGCACCCAGCGCCACAGCGCCAGCGCGGGCAGCACGAACAGGACGCGGGCGGTCCAGTACAGGGCCAGTCCGACACCGGTGACGAGCATCCCGAGCAGCCACCCGGCTCCCCGTGCGCACCAGGCGACGGCCCGGCCGACCGGCGCGAGGACCCAGGTGTACAGCCACCGCGCGGGTACGAAGAGGAGGTACCGCGCCAGGCGGGCGACGGCCGTGTACACCCCGGTCCCGATGGCGGCCAGCACCGCGCCGACGCCCTTCAGCAGCCAGGTCAGCGCGTGCCCGGCCGGGGTGAGCACGCGCGCGTACACCCACGCGAAGCCGTGTCCGACGGGCGTGAGGACGTACCGGTGGAACCACACGGCCGGTACGACGACGAGCACGTTGCCGAGCCAGGCGAGCACCGTGCCGGCGGGGACCAGGACGTAGCGCCACAGGCCCACGAACGGCCAGACGAACACGGCCCTGCCGGCCCAGAGCAACGCCCGCCCCAGCGGCCGGAGGACGATGTCCCGCAGCAGCCGCGCGGTGACGACGAGCGCGTCCCACACCATCCGCACCGGCACGACGAGCACGAGGACGACGATCCGCACCGGGAGGCGGACGGCGACGACGAGGCACCCTTCGGGCTGTTGCGGTGGAGGTGGCGGTTTCTGCAGGTCCATACAGGTACAGACGCCGGGACCGGCCGTTCGGATCCCGCTGGGCGGCACGCGCCTTGTACGCCTCCGGGTACCGCTCGGTGAACTTCACGGCCCCGACCAGCAGGGCGACGGGCACCACCCAGTCGAATTGATGTGCCGGAAGACGGGCGAGTCCCACACCTCGCGGGGTGTCTGCTCGCGGGCGTACTGCGCGGTGAACGGGTCGGTGAGCAGCGAGCCGAGGGCCACGACGGCCACCAGTCCGCCTGAGACGACCTGGGCGTACGTTTCCAGCCAGGCCAGCTCCCCGCGGCCCAGGGCCAGCGCGAGGACGGAGAGCACGGCGAAGAACACGATGCCGGTGATGTCGAGGACGCGGAGCCTGCCGTGCAGCATGTCCTGCCCCGACAGCACGAGGGAGGCGACGAGGGCGGCGAGCGTGGGTGCGGACGCGTGGCGGTGGGTGAGAAGTGCCCCACGGACGGCGGCGATTGCTCTTGGGGCCGCCGGAAAAGGGCGGTGGCTCCGTGCGGGCCCACGGACCCGGCAGCGTGGTTTCCTCCCCCGCCGCACGGGCACACGCCAGGGTGGACTCGCGGAGGTAGGACATGAGCGCCGGAGAACGGGCCAAGGCAAAGGCCGAACAGGTAGTCGGGAAAACCGTGCGGAAGGCGGCCCACGCGGTACACAAGGAGACCCTCGCGGCGAAGGGCGCCGCTCTCGAAGCACGCGGCAGGGCACGGGGCGCGAAGGAAGAGGCCAAGAGCCCCTTCAAGCGCTGACACCCACGAGCCGACCACGCGCCCCCTTCCGCACGAGAAGGGGGCGCGCACCGCTTCTTCGCTCCCGCGGGAGCGACCGCGTCAGCCCGACCGGCCCGGTACGTAGCGCACGGCCAGCAGGGCCACGTCGTCGTCGTTGTCCGAGGGGCGCGCACGTGCCAGCAACTCGTCGGTGAAGGCCTCCAAGGGGTGGTGGGCCAGGACCGCGGCGTGCCGACTCAGTCGGTCCATGCCCTCGTCCAGGGTGCGGGCCCGGGACTCGATCAGGCCGTCGGTGTAGAGGATCAGGGTGGCCCCGGGCGGCAGTTCCGCCGTCGCGTCGGGGCGGACCCGCTCGGGCGTGACGCCCAGGAGGATTCCCTGACCGTCGGTGAGGTAGCGGGCCACGCCCTCGCGGGTGACCAGCAGGGGAGGAGGATGCCCGGCGTTCGTCCAGGACAGCTCGCACCGGCCGGCGTTCTCGGTCATGCGGGCGAAGACCAGCGTGGCCATGGAGACCTCGGCGATGCCCAGCGTCGCCTGGTCGAGCCACTCCACGATCTTGCTCGGCGGCTTCTCCTGGGACACGGCGTACGCCCTGAGCATGTTGCGCAGCTGCGCCATGCCGGCCGCGGCCTCCAGGTCGTGACCGACGACGTCCCCCACGGCGAGGGCGGTGGCGCCGTCCGCCAGGGTGAACGCGTCGTACCAGTCGCCGCCTACGTGGGAGGCGTCCGGCGCGGGCAGGTAGCGGACGGCCATGCTGCGGCCGGGTGCGCGCGGGAGCTTCGGCAGCAGATGGCGCTGCATGGTCTCGGCGACCTTGCGCTGACGCTGGTAGAGGCGGGCGTTCTCCAGCGCCAGGCCGGCGCGCCGGGCGATGTCCTCCAGCAGGGCGATGTCCATCGCGGTGAACCGTTCGGGCTGGTCGGAACGGCCCAGGGTGAGGGCACCCAGCACGCCGTGCAGGCTGCGCAGGGGCACCACGATGGCCGAGTGCATGCCGGTCGCCTCGAACAGGCGCCGCTGCTCAACAGCGATCCCGGAGTCGGGCGGCCCCTGATAGGTCTCGGGGCCGGCGAAAGAGGACGTGACGCCGCGCAGGGCGCGGGACAGGGGCATCAGGGACTCCTGCAGCACCGGCGGCATGGGCCCCTGGAGGTCCTCCCGGAACACCACGGTGTCGTCCTCGGCCCGGGCGACCGCGAAGCGCCGTACCTCGTCCCGCTCGTCGATCAGGTCGATGATCGCCCAGTCGGCGATACGCGGCACCACGAGGCTGATCAGGTGGCGCAGCCCCTCGTGGATGTCCAGGGTCGACGTGAGGAGGGTCGTCGTGTCGGCGAGCAGGGCGAGCCGCTCCAGCTCGGACAGCCTCCTGCCGGACGGTGCCCGCTGAGCGGGCTGCTTCCGGCGCCCGGCGGGGTGGAAGAGGATCAGCGTGGCCGACGAGCGGACACCGATGTCACAGGGAGTGGCGAGCCATCCCACCGGCAACAGCGTGCCGTCGCCCCGCTCGAGCCACTCGTCCTCCCCCTGCCGCGTGCCCTCGCCGAGGATGCTGTCCCGTATGCGGCACAGAGCCTTCGGCATCGGTTCCCCGCAGCTGGTGCGGTGCAGCAGCTCGTGAGCGTCCCGGCCGACGAGATCGGCGGCGGGGCGGGCCAGGAGTTGCTCGCCGCACGTGTTGACGGCGACGATCAAGCCCTGCTCGTCCGCCAGGTAAGCACCCGTCCGGAGAGCGTCAAGAATCCTGACAACGGCTTGCCGCGGGCCTTCCGGGCCCCTCATCGCTGCCTCCCGCCGCGGGGAAATCACCGACATCGATGGGGTTCGGGTACCCCCGGGGACACGGATGACCCCCGAGCACCGGCCCTGGAGCCCTAGGGGGCGACGGCCGCGGACATGCGGCCGTCACCTCGTCCCCGCACGCACGCGCCGACGCCTCGACCACCCGGTCGAGTGCCCCGCTCACGTCGTCAGTGCGTGTGACCACTCGCGGCCGGCGTCGGACCTGCGTTCTTGACCGTCAGGGGCAGCAGCTTCTTGCCGGTCGGGCCGATCTGGATGTGGGTGTCCATCTGCGGGCAGACGCCGCAGTCGAAGCACGGGGTCCAGCGGCAGTCCTCGACCTCTGTCTCGTCGAGGGCGTCCTGCCAGTCCTCCCAGAGCCAGTCCTTGTCCAGGCCGGAGTCGAGGTGGTCCCAGGGGAGGACCTCCTCGTAGGTCCGCTCGCGGGTGGTGTACCAGTCGACGTCCACGCCGTAGGGGGCCAGCGCCTTCTCCGCGCAGGCCATCCAGCGGTCGTAGGAGAAGTGCTCGCGCCAGCCGTCGAAGCGGCCGCCGTCGTCGTAGACCGCGCGGATGACCGCGCCGATGCGGCGGTCGCCGCGGGAGAGGAGGCCCTCGACGATGCCGGGCTTGCCGTCGTGGTAGCGGAAGCCGATGGAGCGGCCGTACTTCTTGTCGCCGCGGATCTTGTCGCGGAGCTTCTCCAGGCGGGCGTCCGTCTCCTCCGCCGAGAGCTGCGGGGCCCACTGGAAGGGGGTGTGGGGCTTGGGGACGAAGCCGCCGATCGAGACCGTGCAGCGGATGTCGTTCGAGCGGGAGACCTCACGGCCCTTGGCGATGACCTTGGTCGCCATGTCGGCGATCTGGAGGACGTCGTCGTCGGTCTCCGTGGGCAGGCCGCACATGAAGTACAGCTTCACCTGGCGCCAGCCGTTGCCGTAGGCCGTGGCGACCGTGCGGATCAGGTCCTCCTCCGAGACCATCTTGTTGATGACCTTGCGGATGCGCTCCGAGCCGCCCTCGGGGGCGAAGGTGAGGCCGGAGCGGCGGCCGTTGCGCGTCAGCTCGTTCGCCAGGTCGATGTTGAAGGCGTCGACGCGGGTGGAGGGGAGGGAGAGGCCGATCTTGTCGTCCTCGTAGCGGTCCGCCAGGCCCTTGGCGACGTCGCCGATCTCCGAGTGGTCCGCCGAGGAGAGGGAGAGGAGGCCCACCTCCTCGAAGCCCGTCGCCTTCAGGCCCTTCTCCACCATCTCGCCGATGCCGGTGATGGAGCGCTCGCGGACCGGGCGGGTGATCATGCCGGCCTGGCAGAAGCGGCAGCCGCGGGTGCAGCCGCGGAAGATCTCCACCGACATGCGCTCGTGGACCGTCTCGGCCAGGGGGACGAGGGGCTGCTTCGGGTACGGCCACTCGTCCAGGTCCATGACCGTGTGCTTGGACACACGCCACGGGACGCCCGACTTGTTGGGCACGACACGGGCGATACGGCCGTCGGGGAGGTACTCGACGTCGTAGAACGCCGGGATGTAGACGCCGCCGGTCTTCGCGAGGCGGAAGAGGACCTCCTCGCGGCCGCCGGGGCGGCCCTCGGCCTTCCACTCGCGGATGATCCGGGTCATGTCCAGGACGGCCTGCTCGCCGTCGCCGATCACGGCCGCGTCGATGAAGTCGGCGATCGGCTCCGGGTTGAAGGCCGCGTGGCCGCCGGCCAGGACGATCGGGTCGTCCTCGGTGCGGTCCTTGGACTCCAGCGGGATGCCGGCCAGGTCGAGGGCGGTGAGCATGTTCGTGTAGCCCAGCTCCGTGGAGAAGCTGAGGCCGAACACGTCGAAGGCCTTCACCGGGCGGTGGCTGTCGACCGTGAACTGCGGGACGCCGTGCTCCCGCATCAGCGCCTCCAGGTCCGGCCACACGCTGTAGGTGCGCTCGGCGAGGACGCCCTGCTGCTCGTTGAGGACCTCGTAGAGGATCATGACGCCCTGGTTGGGCAGGCCGACCTCGTACGCGTCCGGGTACATGAGCGCCCAGCGGACGTCGCACTCGTCCCACGGCTTGACCGTGGAGTTGAGCTCACCACCGACGTACTGGATCGGCTTCTGCACGTGCGGGAGCAGAGCTTCGAGCTGCGGGAAAACCGACTCGACAGGCATCTCGCGAACCTTCATGGGCTGACTGGGGGATCCCCCGGCCGGAGGCTGGGGGCGGGTGACCATCTAGCGTAACCCGACCGGCGGGCTCCCCCGAACGCTCAGCCGGTCGCCCGGGGCCCGCTCTCCGTCCGGCGCCGGGACAGTTCCGCTTCCGTCGCCGCTGCGCGGGCCTCCTCCCTGCCGTACAGCAGGCCGTATGTGAAGGTGCTCTCACCGGCCGCGTCGGCCACCGCGGACAGCTCGCGCAGGGTCCGGCGGGCCATGACGCTGTCCTGGTGGTCGCCGAGGAGAGTGGTCAGGGTTTTCATGGACCGGGTGAGGGAGCGGGCGGGGGTGCCCAGGGCCTCGGTGACGGCCTCGGCGGCGTAGCGGGTGCGCTTGGCCTTCTTGCGGGCCTCGTGCAGGGCGAGGTCGCGTTCCTCGCCCGGCGGCAGCTCCAGCGCGTGCTCCAGGACCGCTGTGAGCTTCTTCTCGTCCTTGCGTACGGCCTTGGTCAGCGCCTTCTGCGGCTTCTTGCCGGCCGCCTCGCGCAGCGGCGGGTCGGCGAGCAGGGCGTCCAGGGTGTCGAGCAGGGTCAGGTAGCGGCGGGAGTCCAGGACACCGGTCAGGTGGGCGTGGGCGCCGCTGTGCCGGGCCTCGGCCCAGGCGGTGAGGCGCTCGAGGACGGGGCCGGTGACCAGGGCGGGCGGGAGCGCTTCGAGGGCGGTGGTCAGGCGGTCGGCCAGGACCTCCTGGTCGCGGTCGACGCCCAGCTCGGCGGCGAGCCATTTCAGTTCGGCGCCGACGGGGTCGGTGACGGTGCGGTCCAGGAGGGTGCCGAAGGTGCGCAGGGTGCTGCGGGCCCGGCGGGTGGCGACCCGCATGCGGTGCACGGAGTCGGGCAGGCCGCGGCGGACGGCGGGGTCCAGCTCGACCAGGGTGTCGCGCTGGGCGCGGAGGTAGGCGAGCACGTGATCACCGGCGGTCACCGGTGGCCGGGGGGTGGCCTTGCCGCGCCGGCGCCCGCGCCGGCCGCCGGTCAGCTCCAGGGCGCGGGCCAGTTTCGACGGCGTGTCGGCGGGGCGGACGCCGGACCTGCGCAGCCGTTTCTCCAGCCGGTCGAGGAGGGCCGGGTCACCGCCGTCGGCGAGTTCCACCTCGATCTCGGTCCACTGGGCGGACCGGCGCTTGCCGGTGAGCCGCTCGGCGGTCACGGTGTCGAGGCTCGCCTCGGCCAGCAGGATGCCCTCGGCGTCGACGAGGTGCCGCACGTCGCGGGCCGAGCGCAGCCGGACCAGCGGGACCAGCTCGGCGTCCCGGACACGGGAGCGGACGAGGGCGGCGATCTCCTCGGGGACGGTGTCGGAGAGCGGGGCCCGGATCTCGTCGCGGACCCCGGGGGCGACCGGGAACTTCAGGTGCCAGCCGGCGTCCGAGCCGCCGGTGCGGCGGCGCAGGGTGAGCGAGTCCGCGGCGAGGCGTTCGTCGGCGGTGTCGTAGTAGGTGGCGTCCAGGTCGACCAGGCCCTTGTCGAGGACGGCCGCCACCCCGCCGGCCCCGGTCAGGTCGGGCAGCCCGCTGTCGTCGGATTCGTACTTGCGCTCGATCTCGCGTTTCGTATCCGCCATGCACCGAATCTAGTTCTCCGGTGAGCGGTACGGCAGAGGGCCACACCGGTCCGGCGTCCGGGGGCGGGGCCCCGGGCGCCGGCGGCCGCCTTGGACCGGGCCGCCGGTGGGCTACGCCGACATGGGGCGCTGCACTCTGATCGACTGCAGCAGTCCGATCGCCACCCACACCGCGAACATCGAGGAGCCGCCGTACGACACGAACGGCAGGGGCAGGCCCGTGACCGGCATGATGCCGAGGGTCATGCCGATGTTCTCGAAGGACTGGAAGGCGAACCAGGCGACGATCCCGGCGGCGACCGTCGTCCCGTACAGCTCGGTCGAGTCACGCGCTATCCGGCAGGCCCGCCACAGGACGACGCCGAGCAGGAAGATGATGAAGCCCGCGCCGACGAAGCCCAGCTCCTCCCCCGCCACCGTGAACACGAAGTCGGTCTGCTGCTCGGGGACGAACTGGCCGGTGGTCTGCGAGCCGTGGAAGAGCCCGGCCCCGGTGAGTCCGCCGGAGCCGATGGCGATGCGGGCCTGGTTGGTGTTGTAGCCGACGCCGGCCGGGTCCAGGTCCGGGTTGGCGAAGGCCGCGAACCGGTTGATCTGGTACTCGTCCAGGATGTGCAGCTGCCAGATCGCGATGCAGCCGATGACGCCGGCGGTGAGCAGGCCGAAGACCCAGCGGTTGGAGGCGCCGGAGGCGAGCAGCACGCCCAGGATGATCGCGACCATCGCCAGGACCGAGCCGAGGTCGGGCATGAGCAGCAGGATCAGGATCGGTACGGCGGCCAGGCACAGGGACTGGAACACGGTCCGGTGGTCGGGGTACGGCTTGTCGCCCGCGTCCACCCGGGCCGCCAGCAGCATGGCCATGCCCAGGATGATCGAGACCTTGAGGAACTCGGCGGGCTGGAGCGAGAAGCCGCCGATGACCAGCCAGTTGCGCTGGCCGTTGATGGTCGCGCCGAGCGGGGTGAGGACCACGAGGGCGAGGAGCACCGACAGGCCGTAGAGGATCGGCACGGCGTTGCGCAGGGCGCGGTGGCCGAGCCAGAGCGTGCCGATCATCAGGGCGATCCCGATGCCGAGGTTCATCAGGTGCCGGACCAGGAAGAAGTACGGGTCGCCCTGGTTCAGCTCGGTGCGGTTGCGGGTCGCCGAGTACACCAGCAGGGAGCCCAGCAGGGACAGGCCGGTGGCCGCGAACAGGATCGGCCAGTCCAGCCGGCGGGTGAGCGAGTCGCGGGCGAAGATCCTGGTCCAGCCGGCCCGCTCGGGACCGTACCCGGAGACGGAGAAGCTGTTCGTGCCGGTCATGAGGGCATCCTCCGGCTTCCCCTCCCGCGGGACCGGCGGCGGGTGTCGCGGTTGCCCGTGCCGGGCGAGGGCGTGGTGCCCGCGGGCTGCTGGTCGTCGCCGTTGGTGGGGTTGTTCTTCTGGGCGGCCTCGGCGTCCTTGGCCGGGTCGCCGGTGACCTTGGGGGCGGCGATGGTGCCGTCGGTGCGGACCTTGGGCAGGCCCTTCTGCGGCTCGGGCAGCAGCGCCTTCTTGTTGTCGACGGAGCCGTCGCCCTGGACGCCGTAGAGCGCGCTGTAGATGTTGCGCACGGCCTCACCGGAGGCGCCGGAACCCGTACCGGCCTGGGCGATCGTCATGATCACCGTGTAGTCCTTGGAGTAGGTGGCCAGCCAGGACGTGGTCTGCTTGCCGTAGACCTCCGCCGTACCGGTCTTGGCGTGCAGCGGGATGCGGTCCTGCGGCCAGCCGCCGAACTTCCAGGCCGCCGTACCGCGGGTGATGACGCCCGCGAAGGCGTCGTTCATGCCCTTGAGGGTGGCCTGGCTGACCGGCAGCCTGCCCTTCTTCTTCGGCTTGATCTCCCGCACCGTCCTGCCGTCGGCGCTGATGACCGCCTTGCCGATGGTCGGCTGGTACATGGTGCCGCCGTTGGCGACGGCGCCGTAGATCACGGCCTCCTGGATCGGGGTGACGAGGGTGTCGCCCTGGCCGATGGAGTAGTTGATCGAGTCGCCCTCGCGCATCTTGTTGCCTTCGAGGCAGTTCTCGTAGGCGATCTTCTCGACGTAGGAGCCGTCCTTCTTGCCGGTCCTGCACCAGGCGTCCTTGTTGGCCTTCCAGTAGTTCAGCTTCCACTGGCGGTCGGGGACGCGGCCGGTGACCTCGTTGGGCAGGTCGATGCCGGTCTCGCTGCCGAGGCCGAACTGGTGGGCGGCCTTGTAGAAGTAGTCCTTCGGCTGGCCCTTCTTGGGGTTGATGCCGCCGTCCTTCTTCCACTCCTTGTCGGCCAGGTAGTAGAAGACGGTGTCGCAGGAGACCTCCAGGGCGCGGCCCAGCGGGATCGGGCCGAAGCTCTCGCCCTCGAAGTTCTTGAAGACCTGGCCGCCCACCGAGTAGGAGCTGGTGCAGGGGTAGCGGCCGTCGAAGGCGTAGCCGGCCTCGACCGCGGCGGCCGTGGAGACCACCTTGAAGGTCGAGCCGGGTGCGGCCTGGCCCTGTATGGCCCGGTTGAGCAGGGGGTAGTCGGAGTCCTTGCCGGTGAGGGCCTTGTAGTCCTTGGCGGAGATGCCGCCGACCCAGACGTTCGGGTCGTACGTCGGCGCGGAGGCCATGGCGACGATCCGGCCGGTCTTGGCCTCCATCACGACGACGGCGCCGGAGTCGGCCTTGTAGTTGGTGCCGGTGATCTTGTCGAACTGCTGGCGGGCGGCCTTCATCGCCTTGTCCAGTTCGTACTCGGCGACCCGCTGGACGCGGGAGTCGATGCTGGTGACGAGGTTCGAACCGGACTCGGCCGCGTCCGACTTGGCCTTGCCGATGACCCGGCCGAGGTTGTCGACCTCGTAGCGGGTGACGCCGGCCTTGCCGCGCAGCACCTTGTCGTAGGTCCGCTCCAGGCCGGAGCGGCCGACCATGTCGGAGCGCAGGTAGGGCGAGTCGCTGTCCTTGGCCTTCTGGATCTCGGCGTCGGTGACGGGTGAGAGGTAGCCGAGCACCTGCGCGGTGTTGGACTTGCCGGGGCCCGGGTAGCGGCGGACGGCCTCGGGCTCGGCGGTGATGCCGGGGAAGTCCTCGGAGCGCTCGCGGATCTGCAGGGCCTGCTTGGCGGTGGCCTCGTCGGTGATGGGGATCGGCTGGTACGGCGAGCCGTTCCAGCAGGGCTGGGGGGTCTTCGCGTCGCACAGCCGGACCTTCTGCATGACCTCCGTGGGGCTCATGCCGAGGACGCCGGCCAGCTTGGTCAGGACGGCCTTGCCGTCGTCCTTCTGCTTCAGCAGGTCGGTGCGGGAGGCGGAGACCACCAGGCGGGTCTCGTTGTCCGCGAGGGGCACACCGCGGGCGTCCAGGATGTCGCCGCGCACGGCGGGGTCGACGACCTGCTGGACGTGGTTGCCGGAGGCCTCCTTCTGGTACTCGGCGCCCTCGCGGATCTGCAGGTACCACAACCGGCCGCCGAGCGTGCCGAGGAGGGAGAGGACCAGGATCTGGATCACGACGAGCCGGGTCTGGACGCGTGGGGTCCGACCGGTCTCGGGGATGTTGGTCACTGTGGCTTCCTCCCCCTCTCAGTGCGCGTGTACGAGAACGTGTGCGAATGATGAACGAGCGGCCTGTGAACCCGCGTTCCGGGAAAGCCGACCCGTTCGGGTGAACTCACCGGGAGTGGACCCGCCCGCCGGGGACCCGTCCCCCGTGGACTCGGCCGCCGTGGACTCGTCCGCCGTGGAGCCACCGGTGCCGAAGTGACCGCCGTTCACAGCCGCTTGACCCCCTTGATGCGGCCCACCCGGGCGGAGCGCGTGCGGGCCTTGGCCTTCAGCGCGCCGAGGCCCCCGCGCTGGCTGCCGATGCGCAGGCCGGTGCCGGAGGAGAGCCAGCCGGAGGAGATGTCCCCGGCCTTGGCCGCGGGCCCGGACTCGGTGAGCGGGTCGTTGTCGGCGCGGCGGGCCAGCCACATCACCCCGGGCACCACGAACGGGGCGAGCAGCAGGTCGTACAGGGCGGCCGAGAACAGCAGTCCGGGCAGGCCCACATGGCGGGCGGCGGTGTCGCCGACGAGGGCGCCGACCCCCGCGTAGAGCAGGGTGGAGCCGAGGGCGGCGGCGACCACGACGGCCATGGGGCCGGTCGCCGACTTCAGCCGGCCGTTCTCCGGCTTGACGAGTCCGGCGAGGTAGCCGATGACGCACAGCACGAGCGCGTACCGGCCGGCGGCGTGGTCGGCGGGCGGGGCCAGGTCGGCGAGCAGACCGGCGCCGAAACCGACCAGGGAGCCGCCCACATGGCCGTACACCATCGCCAGGCCGAGGACGGTGAGCAGCAGCAGGTCGGGGACAGCGCCCGGCAGGTGCAGCCGGGCGAGGACGCTCACCTGGATGACCAGGGCCACGACGACCAGCGCGGTGGAGAGCAGGATCCGGTTGACACGCATGGGGGATTCAGCTCCTACTGCTGCTCTGCGGTGTCGGGGGCGTCGGCCGACGGGGTGACCGTCACGGTCACCGTCGGCGTCGGGACCGGCTTCGGCTGGGCCGGGAGCACGGTGTCCCGCGGGTCCTTCTCCGGTGCCTGGACGACCACGCCGACGATGTCGAGCTTGGTGAAGCTGACGTACGGGGTGACGTAGAGGGTGCGGGTCAGGCCGCCGCCGGAGGGGTCGACCCGGGAGACGACACCGACCGGGACACCGGGCACGAACGGCTTGTCGGCCTGCGAGCCGAACGTGACGAGCCGGTCGCCCTTCTTCACCTCCGCCTTGCCGTTGAGCAGTTCCACGCGCAGCGGGCGGTCTCCCTGCCCGGAGGCGAAGCCGAGTTCGTCGTTGCCTTCCATACGGGTGCCGACCGTGAAGTCCGGGTCGTTGGCGAGCAGCACGGTGGAGGTGCTGGGGCCGACGGTGGTGACCCGGCCGACCAGGCCGTCCCCGTTCAGCACGGTCATGTCCCGCTTGATGCCGTCGTCGGCGCCGACGTCGATGGTGATGGTCCAGGAGAAGCCCTGGGCCGAGCCGATGGCGATGACCTGGGCGCCCTTGATGCCGTACTGCCCCTCGCCGGCGATCCTCAGCACCTTGTCGAGCTGCCTCAGGCGGCTGCGGTTGCGGTCGTCGCTCCCGAGTTTGGCCTTGAGGGCCGCGTTCTCCTTCTCCAGCGTGGCGAGCCGGTCGTGCCGGCTTCCGGAGTCACGGATCGCGGAGACGGCGTTGCCGACCGGGTCGACCGCGGAGGACAGCCCGTTCTCGACCGGGCCGAACGCCGCCGCGGCGGCGTGCCGGGCACCGTCGACCGGGGAGTTCCGGCCTCCCCGGATGTCCACCGTGATCAGCGCGAACGCAATGGCGACCAGCAGGACCAGGAGCAGCCGGCTCTCTTTCGTGTCCCTCACGTGCGGCGGCCGTGCCCTTCCTCAAGTAGGAATTCGGGGGCCCTGGACAACGCGAATGGTGCGGCGCAGAACCAAGAGGCCCGTTGGGGGAGCTTATGCCTCTATATCAACGATCCGCCGCACGAGAGGAGAACGTCTCGTACGGCGGAATCGCTGCGTGGCGTCATCTGCGCGGCTGGGCGTCCAGAACCTGCTGCAGCGCCTCGAACTCCTCGACGCACTTGCCGGAACCGAGCGCGACGCTGTCCAGCGGGTCCTCGGCGATGTGGATCGGCATGCCGGTCTCCCGCCGCAGCCGCTCGTCGAGCCCGCGCAGCAGGGCTCCGCCGCCGGTCAGAACGATTCCTCGGTCCATGATGTCGCCGGACAGCTCCGGCGGGCACTTGTCGAGGGTGGTCTTCACGGCGTCGACGATCGCGTTGACCGGCTCCTCGATGGCCTTGCGGACCTCGGCCGCCGAGATGACGACGGTCTTCGGCAGCCCGGACACCAGGTCGCGGCCGCGGACTTCGGTGTGCTCGTCGGTGTCGAGGTCGTACGCCGAACCAATCGTGATCTTGATCTGCTCCGCCGTCCGCTCACCCAGCAGGAGGCTGTACTCCTTCTTGATGTACTGGATGATCGCGTTGTCCAGCTCGTCGCCGGCGACGCGGATGGACTGGGCGGTGACGATGCCGCCGAGCGAGATGACCGCGACCTCCGTGGTGCCGCCGCCGATGTCCACCACCATGTTGCCCGTCGCCTCGTGGACCGGCAGGCCGGAGCCGATGGCGGCCGCCATGGGCTCCTCGATGATGTGCACCTGCCGGGCGCCCGCCTGGGAGGACGCCTCGATGACCGCGCGGCGCTCGACGCCCGTGATGCCGGAGGGCACGCAGACGACGACCCGCGGCCGGGCCAGATACCGCCGCTTGTGGATCTTCAGGATGAAGTAGCGGAGCATCCGCTCGGTGATCTCGAAGTCGGCGATGACGCCGTCCTTCAGCGGGCGGACCGCCACGATGTTGCCCGGCGTCCGGCCGATCATCTTCTTCGCTTCGGCACCGACCGCGAGGATCCCACCCGTGTTGGTGTTGATCGCCACGACGGACGGTTCGTTCAGTACGATTCCGCGACCCCTGACGTACACCAGCGTGTTGGCGGTCCCGAGGTCGACAGCCATGTCACGGCCGATGAACGACATTGAGTTCCCCATCCGGATTCATCTGGCCTTCCTGCGCTTTTGAGGGCATGTCAGGTCGGCGAGGCGGGTGCTGTGACGTGAAGGCTTCCATCGTAAACGCGCCTGCACGAACACTGCGCGAGGGTCTCCGCCATTGTCACCAGATGGCGTGCCGCCCCGCTTGTGGAGACGGGCGTTCGGGGGCGCTCGTTCCCTCAAATGCCCGGACCATGCCCGAAAGGTCCGGGGCCGGCCCGGACCTTTCCGCGGCTGCCGCAGGGGTCACGCGCGCCCGGGGAAGAAGATCTTCACCTCGCGCTCGGCGGACTCCTCGGAGTCGGAGGCGTGGATCAGGTTCTCGCGGACGATCACGCCGTAGTCACCGCGGATCGAACCGGGCGCGGCGGCGATCGGGTCGGTCGGGCCGGCCAGCTGGCGCAGCCCCTCGATCACCCGCTCGCCCTCCACGATCATCGCGACGACCGGCCCCGAGGCCATGAACTCGACCAGCGGCTCGTAGAACGGCTTGCCCTTGTGCTCGCCGTAGTGCTGCTCCAGCGTGTCCTGGTCCAGGGTGCGCAGCTCCAGCGCGGTGATCTGCCAGCCGGCCTTGCGCTCGATACGGCTGATGATCTCGCCGGTCAGGCCTCGACGGACGGCGTCGGGCTTGAGCAGGACGAGGGTGCGCTGGCTCACGGGGGGCTCCTAACACGGCTTACGGGTGTGCGGTGGGACGAGGTTACAAGAGCGTGGCCTGGCGTCGTTACGCAGCGTCAGCCGTGGAGGAACCGGAGTCCGCCTGGGCGGCGAATCTCGCCTTCGCCTCGTCCACCTTTCTCCCGAAGTGCACCGATGCCCACCACAGCGCGGCGAACACCGCGCCCATGAAGTACATGGTCGGGACGAACACACCGGAGGCGATCAGGGCGATCTGCAGGGCCCAGCCGAGGGCCACCCCGCCGGGCCGGGTCACCATGCCGCACAGCAGCACGCACAGCAGCATGGCGGCACCGCTGACCAGCCACACCGTCGAGGTGGACAGGTCCGGGTCCTTCATGGCGACGAGCCCGGCGAAGCCGATGACGAAGAACTCGCCGATCAGGGTCGAGGAACAGAGCGTACGCATCTCTTCGCCTCTCAGCCCTTCCCCAGCAGCAGCCGGGCCTCGCCGACCGTGATGACGGAACCGGTCACCAGCACACCGCCGCCGGCGAACTCGCCCTCCTCCTCGGCCAGCGTGATCGCGGCCTCCAGGGCGTCCGGCAGCCGCGGCTCCACCTGCACCCGCTCGTCGCCGAACACCTCGACGGCGATCGCGGCCAGCTCGTCCGCGTCCATGGCACGGTGGCTGGAGTTCTGCGTGACGACGACCTCGGCGAAGATCGGCTCGAAGGCCTCCAGCACGCCCCGCACGTTCTTGTCGCCGCTCGCGCCGACGACCCCGATCAGCCGGGTGAAGTCGAACGCCTCCCGCACGGCCTCGGCGGTGGCCTCGGCACCGGCCGGGTTGTGCGCGGCGTCCAGCACGACGGTGGGAGACCGCCGTACGACCTCCAGCCGGCCGGGGGACGACACGGCCGCGAAGGCCTTGCGCACGGTGTCGATGTCCAGCGGCTCCGCGCGCTGCGCGCCGACACCGAAGAACGCCTCGACGGCGGCGAGCGCGACGGCCGCGTTGTGCGCCTGGTGGGCGCCGTGCAGCGGGAGGTACACCTCCGGGTACTCGCCGCCGAGGCCGCGCAGCGTGAGCAGCTGCCCGCCCACGGCGACCTGCCGTGCCACGACGCCGAACTCCAGGCCCTCACGGGCGACCGTGGCGTCCACCTCGACGGCCTTCTTCAGCAGCACCTGCGCGGCGTCCACCGGCTGCTGGGCCAGGATGACGGTCGCGTCCTGCTTGATGATGCCGCTCTTCTCACCGGCGATCTCGGCGGGCGTCTCGCCGAGCCGGTCGGTGTGGTCGAGGTCGATGGGGGTGACCACGGCGACATCGCCGTCGATCACGTTCGTCGCGTCCCAGGAGCCGCCCATGCCGACCTCCACGACGGCGACGTCCACGGGGGCGTCCGCGAAGGCGGCGTACGCCATGCCGGTGAGCACCTCGAAGAAGGACAGCCGGTACTCCTGCTGTCCGTCGACCATCTCGACGTACGGCTTGATGTCCTGGTACGTCTCGACGAACCGCTCGGCGGAGATCGGGGCGCCGTCCAGGCTGATCCGCTCGGTGATCGACTGCACGTGCGGGCTGGTGTAGCGACCGGTGCGCAGCTCGAAGGCGCCGAGCAGGGCCTCGATCATGCGGGCGGTGGAGGTCTTGCCGTTCGTGCCCGTGATGTGGATCGAGGGGTACGAGCGCTGGGGTTCGCCGAGGACGTCCATCAGCGCGGAGATCCTGCTGACCGAGGGCTCCAGCTTGGTCTCGCCCCAGCGGGTGGCCAGCTCCGCCTCGACCTCACGCAGCGCCTTGTCGACCTCGGGGTCCTCCGGGCGCGCGGGGACGTCGGCCTGGGGCGGGCCCCCCTGGGTGCGCAGGGTGCGGCTGCCGGCCTCGATCACCGCGAGGTCGGGGTCACGGGTGGTCTCGGCTTCGATGATCTCGTCGAAGCTGTCGAGGGGGTCGGGCTGGTCGGTGCCGGGGTTGTCGCTCACGGGGCCAGTCTACGGAGCGGGAGCCTGCGGCGCGGCGCCGGTATGGGGTGGCTTGTCTCGCCGTCCGGCTGCGGGGACGTCGTGGTTGATCGCGCAGTTCCCCGCACCCCCGACCAACGCCGAAGGCCCCGGCGCCGCAACGGCACCGGGACCTTCCACAACGTCACACGTCTGACGCTTCCCTGCGTGAGTGACTCACGCTTGCGGCAGCTTCTCCAGCTGGGCCTGGATGCGGGCGATGTCCTCCTCGGCCTTGGCCAGGCGCGTGCGGATCTTGTCCACGACGTGGTCCGGCGCCTTGGCGAGGAAGGCCTCGTTGCCGAGCTTGGCCGTGGCCTGGGCCTTCTCCTTCTCGGCCGCCGCGAGGTCCTTCGCGAGGCGCTTGCGCTCCGCGGCGACGTCGATCGTGCCGGAGAGGTCGAGGGCCACCTCGGCACCCGCCACCGGCAGGGTGGCCGTGGCGGTGAAGGAGTCGCCCTCCGGCTGGAGGCGGAGCAGCTGGCGGATGGCCGCCTCGTGCGGGGCGAGGGCCGTACCGTCCAGCGTCAGGCGGGCCGGAACCCGCTGACCCGGCTGGAGGCCCTGGTCGGCGCGGAAGCGGCGGACCTCGGTGATGACCGACTGGAGGGTGGAGATCTCCTGCTCGGCCGCCGCGTCACGGAAGCCGCTGTCGGTCGGCCAGTCGGCGATGACGATCGACTCGCCGCCGGTCAGCGTGGTCCACAGGGTCTCCGTGACGAACGGGACGACCGGGTGGAGCAGCTTCAGGGTGACGTCGAGGACCTCGCCGAGGACGCGCTGGGAGACCTCGGCCGGCTCGCCGCCCGTCTGGAAGACCGTCTTGGACAGCTCGACGTACCAGTCGAAGACCTCGTCCCACGCGAAGTGGAAGAGGGCGTCGGAGAGCTTGGCGAACTGGAAGTCCTCGTAGAACGCGTCGACCTCGGCGACCACCGAGTTCAGCCGGGAGAGGATCCAGCGGTCGGTCGCCGACATCTTCGACGGGTCCGGCAGCGGGCCCTCCACCGTCGCGCCGTTCATCAGCGCGAAGCGGGTCGCGTTCCAGATCTTGTTGGCGAAGTTGCGGGAGCCCTGGACCCAGTCCTCGCCGATCGGCACGTCGACGCCGGGGTTGGCGCCGCGGGCCAGGGTGAAGCGGAGGGCGTCGGAGCCGTACTTGTCCATCCAGTCCAGCGGGTTGACCGCGTTGCCGAAGGACTTCGACATCTTCTTGCCGAACTGGTCGCGGACCATGCCGTGCAGGGCGATGGTGTGGAACGGCGGGGTGCCGTCCATCGCGTACAGGCCGAACATCATCATCCGGGCGACCCAGAAGAAGAGGATGTCGTAGCCGGTGACCAGGACGGAGTTCGGGTAGAACTTCGCGAGCGACTCGGTCTGCTCGGGCCAGCCGAGGGTGGAGAACGGCCACAGGCCGGAGGAGAACCAGGTGTCGAGGACGTCGGTGTCCTGGTGCCAGCCCTCGCCGGTGGGCGGCTCCTCGTCCGGGCCGACGCAGACGACCTCGCCGTTCGGGCCGTACCAGACCGGAATCCGGTGACCCCACCACAGCTGGCGCGAGATGCACCAGTCGTGGAGGTTGTCGACCCAGTCGAAGTACCGCTTCTCCATCTCCTGCGGGTGGATCTTGACCTTGCCGTCGCGGACGGCGTCACCGGCGGCCTTGGCCAGCGGGCCGACCTTGACCCACCACTGCATGGACAGGCGCGGCTCGATGGTGGTCTTGCAGCGCGAGCAGTGGCCGACGGAGTGGACGTAGGGCCGCTTCTCGGCGACGATCCGGCCCTCGGCGCGCAGCGCGGCGACGATCGCGGAACGGGCCTCCAGCCGGTCCAGGCCCTGGAAGGGACCGTGGGCCGTGATGACGGCGTGCTCGTCCATGATCGTGATGGACGGCAGGTCGTGGCGCTGGCCGATCTCGAAGTCGTTCGGGTCGTGGGCCGGGGTGACCTTGACGGCGCCGGTGCCGAACTCCGGGTCGACGTGCGTGTCCGCGACGACCGGGATGGAGCGGTCGGTGAGCGGCAGGCGGATCAGCTTGCCGACGAGGTGCTTGTACCGCTCGTCGTCGGGGTGGACGGCGACGGCGGTGTCACCGAGCATCGTCTCGGCACGGGTGGTGGCGACGACGATGGTGTCGTCCCCCTCGCCGTACTTCATGGAGACCAGCTCGCCGTCGTCGTCCTGGTACTCGACCTCGATGTCCGAGATCGCCGTCAGACAGCGGGGGCACCAGTTGATGATGCGCTCGGCGCGGTAGATCAGCTCGTCGTCGTAGAGCTTCTTGAAGATGGTCTGGACGGCCTGGGAGAGGCCCTCGTCCATGGTGAAGCGCTCACGGGACCAGGCGACACCGTCGCCGAGGCGCCGCATCTGCCCGGAGATCTGCCCGCCGGACTCGGCCTTCCACTGCCAGACGCGCTCGACGAAGGCCTCGCGGCCCAGGTCGTGCCGGGACTTGCCTTCCTTGCCCAGCTCCCTCTCGACCACGTTCTGCGTGGCGATGCCGGCGTGGTCCATGCCGGGCTGCCACAGCGTCTCGTAGCCCTGCATGCGCTTGCGCCGGGTCAGGGCGTCGATGAGGGTGTGCTCGAAGGCGTGCCCGAGGTGCAGGCTGCCCGTGACGTTCGGCGGCGGGATGACGACGGTGTACGGCGGCTTGTCGCTCTTCGCGTCCGCCTCGAAGTAACCCCGCTCCACCCAGCGCTCGTACAGCGGCCCCTCTACATCGGCCGGCGCGTACTGGGTCGGCAGTTCGGTGTCGGGCGCGGGTGGCTGCTGCTGAGCGTTCTCGGTCACGGGGGTCAGTTTAGAGGTGTCACGGGGTGGTCCCGAAACGCGTTTGTTCTGTAACGGTGCGGCCCCCGGTGACGTGCTGTTCCCGGGCCTGAGCCAGGATGTCAGGAACACATAAGCTCTGGAGGGGAACCCAGGAATGAGCAACAACCAGCCGGGCCCGTACGGCCAGCCGCCCCAGCAGCCGGGGCCGTACGGCCAGCCGGGGCAGCCGGGGCAGCCGGGTCCGTACGGCCAGCCGGGCCCCTACGGCCAGCAGCCGCAGGCTCCGCAGCCCGGCTACGGCTACCCCCAGCAGGCCCCTCCGGCGGCGCAGCCGGGGTACGGCTACCCCCAGCAGGGTGTGCCGCAGCAGCCGCAGCCCTACGGCCAGCCGGGGCAGCCCGGGTACGGCCAGCAGCAGCCGTACGGCATGCCGCAGGCGCCGCAGCCGGCCGGGGGGAAGAAGAAGACGGGTCTGATCATCGGCGTGGTGGCCGTGGTGGCCGCGGTGGGTGTGGGCCTGTACTTCGTGCTCGGCGGGACCGGTGGCAGCGGTGTGGCGGACGACGGTCCGCACAAGCTGGTCGCACAGAGCTCCGTGGTCAACGGAACCTACAAGAAGTCCAACGACTCGGGGTCGGACAGCGACATCACCGACTCCGACCGCTCGGACTTCGAGAAGTGGGGGGTGAAGAATCCCACCGAGGTGAGCGCCAGTTACGAAGCCGGCACGGGGCTGAGCAAGAAGGGGCTTGCCTTCAGCGGCGTCTACGGCACCATCGACGACCCCGAGGCGGTCGTGGACGCCATGTTCGCCAAGGCCAAGACCGAGGCCGAGAAGGACCAGAGCGACTCCGGCACCAAGGGCAAGCTGATCGGCAGTCCGGAGAGCGTTCATCCGTCGGGCTTCTCCAACGGCATCATGAAGTGCCAAGTTGCCCAGATCGACAGCAGCGGTTCGTCGGCCTCGGAGTCTGGCGTGCCGGAAACCATCAAGATGCCGGTGTGTATCTGGGCCGACCACAGCACCGTCGCCTTCGTCTCGGCGTACAGCGTCGCCTCCATCGCCTCAGGCGACGGCGGCTCGGTCGAGAGCTTGGGAGACCTCGCAACCAAACTCCGCAACGACGTGCGCGTCAAGGCTTGATACCTGCACACCTCATAAGCAGAAGGCGGCTCGAAAGATCGAGCCGCCTTCGTTTTTGTGTCAGTACCTCGCCCGCGAAGGGACGGGGCGACGTGTCGCTGCGATCAGGCTCGCTTGCAGGCCGGGTTGGACACCTCGCTCTTCACCCCGATCTTTTCCAGCCCAAGAAGGCAGGAGGGGTGGGGCATCTTGAACAGGCCCGTGTCGAGGGCCGCGTAGTCGCACGCCGCCTTCACCTTCGGACCGGCGAAGTAGCCATGGTTGGCCACATAGCTGGTGCAGGCACTCTGTGTGGCACTCGCCGGCGAGGCCACAAGGATCGGCAGGGCGCCTGCCGCCACCACCACACCGGCTGCGGCCGCCATGCGCTTCGCCCTCTGGTATGTCATTCGGAGTCCTCCCGTTTTGCACAGCCAGGCATTCGAACTTGCGCCCGACTCGGTCGGAACGATCCGATCATGGACACTCGGCGGGCTCCAGTGGCCCCTAGGACCTTGACTCAATCCTGTTGGCCCTTGTCCGACACACCGACGGGCAGGCACCCCACACAGGGTGCCTGCCCGTCGAAGCCGAGTGGACTCAGGCTGTCTTCTGCTCCCCGGAGCCCCTCCCCCGGGCGTCCCGCGGGATCAGCGTCGGGTTGACGTTGGAGAGGACGACGTCGGCGGTGATGACGACGCGGGCCACGTCCTTGCGGGACGGGACCTCGTACATCACGCCCTGGAGGACCTCCTCCATGATGGCGCGCAGGCCGCGGGCGCCGGTCTGGCGGAGGATGGCCTGGTCGGCGATGGCTTCGAGGGCCTCGCGTTCGAAGTCCAGCTCCACGCCGTCGAGTTCGAAGAGGCGCTGGTACTGCTTGACCAGGGCGTTGCGGGGCTCCACCAGGATCTTGAGGAGCGCTTCGCGGTCCAGGTTGTGGACCGAGGTGATCACCGGGAGGCGGCCGATGAACTCCGGGATCATGCCGAACTTGACCAGGTCCTCCGGCATGACGTCCTCGAAGACGTCCTTGGCCTCCAGCTCGCGCTTGGAGAGGATCGTGGCGCCGAAGCCGATGCCCTTCGCCCCGGCACGCGCCTCGATGATCTTCTCCAGGCCGGCGAAGGCACCGCCCACGATGAACAGGACGTTCGTCGTGTCGATCTGGATGAACTCCTGGTGGGGGTGCTTGCGGCCGCCCTGGGGCGGGACGGAGGCCGTGGTGCCTTCCAGGATCTTGAGCAGGGCCTGCTGGACGCCCTCGCCCGAGACGTCACGGGTGATCGACGGGTTCTCGCTCTTGCGGGCGACCTTGTCGATCTCGTCGATGTAGATGATGCCCGTCTCGGCCTTCTTGACGTCGTAGTCGGCCGCCTGGATGAGCTTCAGGAGGATGTTCTCGACGTCCTCGCCGACGTACCCCGCCTCGGTCAGCGCCGTCGCGTCGGCGATCGCGAACGGCACGTTCAGCATGCGGGCCAGGGTCTGCGCGAGGAGGGTCTTGCCGGAGCCCGTGGGGCCGAGCAGCAGGATGTTGGACTTCGCCAGCTCGATGGCGTCGTCACGGCCGTTCGCGCCGCCGTTCTCGCCCGCCTGGACCCGCTTGTAGTGGTTGTACACCGCGACGGAGAGCGCCTTCTTGGCGGCCTCCTGGCCGACCACGTAGCCCTCGAGGAACTCGTAGATCTCGCGGGGCTTGGGCAGCTCCTCCCAGCGCACCTCGCTGGTCTCCGCCAGCTCCTCCTCGATGATCTCGTTGCAGAGATCGATGCACTCGTCGCAGATGTACACACCGGGCCCTGCGATGAGCTTCTTGACCTGCTTCTGGCTCTTGCCGCAGAACGAGCACTTGAGCAGATCGCCGCCGTCACCGATGCGTGCCACGGTGTGCTTCCCCTTCGCCTGGGAGACGCCTGGACGTTGCGAGTCCAGCGGCTCCTGGTGCTGCCTTATGTCCGACGGTACCTTGCCGGGCCCGGTGTTCGGGCCCCCCTTGGCAGGGTTCACTTTGCCGTGAACCGTGCCAAGAGGGGCTCAGAGTGCCGCGTTCCGCGTCAGCGGACCGCTGCGTTGTTCAGCTTGCGGGTGGAGATGATCTGGTCGACGAGGCCGTACTCCAGCGCCTCCTCGGCCGTGAGGATCTTGTCGCGCTCGATGTCCTCGCGGACCTGCTCGATCGGCCGGTTCGAGTGCTTGGCCAGCATGTTCTCCAGCTGCTCACGCATCCGGGTGAACTCGTTGGCGATGATCTCCAGGTCGGAGAGCTGGCCGCGGCCGGTGGAGCCGGCCGGCTGGTGGATCAGCACCCGGGAGTTCGGCAGCGCCATGCGCTTGCCGGGGGTGCCGGCGGCGAGCAGGATGGCCGCGGCGGAGGCCGCCTGGCCCATGCAGACCGTCTGGATGTCGGGCTTCACGAACTGCATCGTGTCGTAGATCGCCGTGAGGGCGGTCATGTCGCCGCCGGGGCTGTTGATGTAGATCGAGATGTCCCGGTCCGGGTCCATCGACTCCAGGCACAGCAGCTGCGCCATGACGTCGTTGGCGGAGGCGTCGTCGATCTGGACGCCCAGGAAGATCACGCGCTCCTCGAAGAGCTTCGCGTACGGGTCGTACTCGCGGATGCCCTGGGAGGTGCGCTCGACGAAGCGCGGGATGACGTAACGGCTGTCGGGGCGGGGCCCTTCGTACATGCCGCTGGCGGCGCCGGGGAAGTTGCTCATGGGGTTCACCGTCCTGGTGGCGTTCTGGGGGCTTCGGTCTGAGCGGTGCGTGGCGTGGCCGGGCCGGTCAGGCACCGGTGCCGCCGCCTCCCGGAACACCCGAGGCGTGCGTGATGATCTCGTCAATGAGACCGTACTCCTTGGCCTCCTCCGGGGTGAACCAGCGGTCGCGGTCGCCGTCGCGGATGATCGTCTCGACCGACTGGCCGGAGTGCTGCGCGGTCAGCTCCGACATGCGCTTCTTGGTGCGCATCAGGTACTCGGCCTGGATCTTGATGTCCGAGACCGTACCGCCGAGGCCGGCGGAGCCCTGGTGCATCATGATGTCTGCGTGCGGCAGGGCGAAGCGCTTGCCGGCGGCGCCGCCGGTGAGCAGGAACTGGCCCATCGAGGCCGCCATGCCCATGGCGATCGTGACCACGTCGTTCGGGATGTACTGCATGGTGTCGTAGATCGCCATGCCGGCCGTCACCGAGCCGCCCGGGCTGTTGATGTAGAGGTAGATGTCCTTGTCCGGATCGGCGGCGAGGAGCAGCAGCTGTGCGGTGATCTTGTTGGCGATGTCGTCGTCAACCTGCTGGCCGAGGAAGATGATCCGCTCGCCGAGCAGCCGGTTGTAGACCTGGTCGCCGAGGCCACCACCGATGGAAGGCTCGCCGGCGGCGGAGGGCATCAGATTCGTCACGTATCCACCTGCTCGTCTTACGACGGCGCCGGGCCGTCTCATTGTTCTGCCTTTCATGGACCCTAACGCGAGGGTCCCTTCCGGGAATCCCGGGAATGCGGGTGTTCGCCGGGGGCGTAGCGCGTGGGGCTCCGCCGGGTGCCGGGTGCGGAGGGCGGCGGGTGGTGCGGTCGGTCGTCGGGCCGCAGGACCGTTGTGGCTCGTCGCGCGGTCCCCCGCGCCCCTCGGGGCCGGCCGGCTGCCCCGGCAACGCGAACGGGCCCCGGGGACAGTCCCCAGGGCCCGCTGTACGTGCCTCACAGGCGCCGTAGGGCCGCTCAGCCCTCGGCGTTCTCCTCGGAGGTCTCGGAGGTCTCCGACGCCTCGGCGGCCTCGGTCTCCTCCTCCTCGTCGTCCAGGTCGACGACCTCGCCGTTGGTGTCCTTCACCGTGGCGGCCTCGACCACGACGGCCAGGGCCTTGCCGCGGGCGACCTCGCCGACCAGGAGCGGCACCTGGCCGCCCTCGACGACGGCCTGGGCGAACTGGTCGGGGGACATGCCGGAGGAGGCCGCACGCCGCATGAGGTGCTCGGTGAGCTCCTCCTGGTTGACGTTGAGGTTCTCCTTCTTGACCAGCTCGTCGAGGACGAACTGGGTCTTGATGCCCTTGACCGCGGCCTCGCGGGTCTCGGTCTCGAACTCCTCGGCGGTCTTGCCCTGGATCTCCAGGTACTTGTCGAGGGTGAGGCCCATCTGGCCGAGCTGGTGGTGCTCCAGGTTGTGCTTGCGGGTGTTGATCTCGTCCTCGAGCAGCTTCTCGGGGACCGGGACCTCGACCAGCTCGAGCAGCTTCTCCAGGACGCGCTCCTGGGCCTGGGTGGCCTGGTCGAACTGCTTCATGTTCGCGAGGCGCTTGCGGCTGTCCGCCTTGAGCTCCTCAAGGGTGTCGAACTCCGAGGCGAGCTGCGCGAACTCGTCGTCCAGCTCGGGCAGTTCACGGGCGGCGACCTGGGTGACCTTGACGGTGACCTCGGCCTCCTTGCCCGCGGCGGAGCCGCCCTTCAGCTCGGAGGTGAAGGTGGCCTCCTCACCGGCGGACAGGCCCTTCACGGCGTCGTCGATGCCGTCCAGCAGCTCTCCGGAGCCGATGGTGTACGAGACACCGTTGGCGATGCCGTCCTCCAGGACCTCGCCGTCGACCTTGGCCTCGAGGTCGATGGTGACGACGTCGCCGTCCTCGGCGGCACGCTCGACGGGGGAGGTCGACGCGAAGCGCTCACGGAGCTGCTCCACGGACTTCTCGACGTCCTCGTCGGTGACCTCGACGGCGTCGACCTCGACCTCGATGCCCGAGTAGTCCGGGATCTCCAGGGCGGGGCGGACGTCGACCTCGGCGGTGAAGTTCAGCGTCTCGCCGTCCTTCAGCTCGGTGATGTCGACGTCCGGCTGGCCCAGCGGGCTCAGCTCGGCCTCGTTGACCGCCTCGGTGTAGAACTTGGGCAGCGCGTCGTTGACGGCCTCCTCCAGCACCGCGCCGCGGCCGAACCGCTGGTCGATCACGCGGGCGGGGATCTTGCCCTTGCGGAAGCCCTTCACCGTGACCTGCTGGTTGATCTTCTTGTACGCCGCGTCGAGGCTGTCCTTGAGCTCCTCGAAGGGCACCTCGACAGTGAGCCGAACCCGGGTCGGGTTCAGGGTCTCCACGGCGCTCTTCACGGTTCGGTCTCCTTGTGGCTGACTTCTCGGGTTCTGCCGGAGCCTGACCGGCCCGGCGGATTTCGCCGCCCGGAGGAGTTCGTAGGCCGTGAGGGCCGGGACACACGGGCGCGCAGCTTGCATAGTAACCGCAGCCGGTCAGCGCCCCAAAAGGCGATCATCACGACGCCGTGAGCCGCACGTCATGAGCCGGTGGTCGGGGTGGCGGGATTTGAACCCACGGCCTTCCGCTCCCAAAGCGGACGCGCTACCAAGCTGCGCCACACCCCGTCTGGTGCGACACGTAGGGTACATGCCCGGGCCCGATCCGTCGGCCGCATTCTCCGGGGCGGGACGCGTGGTGCCGGCGTGGTCCGACTCGTTGGCCTCGGCGGCGGGCGACCCGCTACGATGCCTTCAGTGCCGCGGTCATCCGACCTGCGGCGCAGCGCTGCGGGCGTAGCTCAATGGTAGAGCCCTAGTCTTCCAAACTAGCTACGCGGGTTCGATTCCCGTCGCCCGCTCTTTCGGTCCAGGAGCCCGGTCTCCGCTTCGGCGGTGCCGGGCCCTGGCGTGTTTCCCGGGCCCGTGGGGCGCCTGGCGGGCGCCGCACGGGCGGCTGAGGGTCCCGCACCGGGTGCCGAGGGCCCTGCACGGCTGCTGCAGGTCCCTACAGGTCCCTGACGTCCACGCTGTAGACCGCGCGCATGCCGTAGGGGACGTAGAGGACGTCGCCGGCCGGGACGGGGGCCGCCGCGGTGGTGCCGGAGTTGCTGTCGCCGTCGTCGCGGCCGGGCAGGGTGCCGGTGACCCTGCCGGTGCGCAGGTCGAGCGCGGCGAGCCGGCCGGTGGGCGAGGCCAGGTAGAGCCGGGTGGCGGAGGCGGCGGGCGGGCCGGGCTGCTCGACGGTGGAGTTGCTCTCCCACCGCTCGCGCCCGGTGAGCGGGTCGATCGCGCGGACGCTGCCGCTGGTGAGGGTGAGGTAGAGGGTGTCGCGGACGACGTAGGCGCCGGAGGCGTTGCGCGGGGCGGCCAGCCGTACGGTCGTCAGGACGTGCGAGGAGTTGTCGATCAGGGTCAGGCCGGTCAGCTTCTCCATGAGCGGGTCGGCGCCGAGCACGAGGTGGCCCCGGGTGTGTCCCAGCAGGGACAGCGTGCCCTTGACCGTGATCTTCCAGCTGGGCCTGCCGGTGGCGGGGTCGAGCCGGGCGACGGTGGTGTGCGGGTTGTCGCCGTTGTCGTCGGAGGTGCGGCAGACCAGGTACGGCCGGCCGCCCTCGCCGGTCAGCGCGCAGTCGCTGTCGGCACCGGCGGGCAGTTTGCGGTGCCAGCGGACCGTGCCGTGCGCGGCGTCGAGCAGGGCGTAGGAGTCGGAGGCGGTGCCGTAGGTGGTGATGACGCCGGCCGGGGTGGCGACGGCGCCGGCGTACTCCGGTCCGGGGCCGTCGACGCTGTCGGCGACGACCGTGCTCCAGACCGGCTTGCCGGTGTCCGGGTCCAGGGCCTGCACGGTGTACCGGGTGCGGCTCTGCGGCTCCTCGCCCTTCCTGATGTCGGTGCTGTCGGCGCCGAAGACGTACACGGCGCCGGGGCGGGCGCCGATGATCGTGCCGCCGCCGCTGGACGAGGTCTCGGCGGGGGTGGGGTCCATGGGCCGGGTCCAGGTGTTGCGGCCCTCGGCGAGGGTGAAGCGCGCGGCCATGATCCCGTCACCGGCGCACAGCAGCGCCTTGCCGGTGATGGCGCAGCGGCTGAACGGTCCGCTCGGGCCCGTGCTCTGCGGGTTGCCGGCCGTGGGGTCCGAGGCCTGCCGGTGCCAGGCGTGCCAGCCGGCCGGCAGGTCGTGCGGGGCCTCGCCGCCGCCGGCGCGGGCGAGGACGGTGGTGGCGGCCACGGCGGCCAGTACGGCGGCGACGGCGGCGACGGCGGCCGGCCAGCGGCGGCGCCTGCGCGGGCGTACGGGCTCGGGGTCCGGCGCCTCGGGCTCGGGGCGCGGGTCGGGCAGCCGGCCCTCGCGGAGCAGGTGCAGCAGTTCGTCGGGGCCGGGGCGGGACTTGGGGTGTTTCTCCAGGCAGAGGCGGACGAAGGGGAGCAGCTCCTCGGGGACCCCGGTCAGCTCGGGGGTGCCCTCGACGACGCGGGTGGCGGTCTCCCAGGGGCTCGCGCTGTCGAAGGGGCCGTGCCGGGTGGCGGCGTACACGAGGACGGCGCCGAGGGAGAAGATGTCGGTGGCCGGGCCGACCTCGTGCGGGGAGGCGAACTGCTCGGGGGACATGAAGGGCGGGGTGCCCATCACGCGGCCGGTCTGGGTGAGGGCGTCCATGCCGGCGGCCTCGGCGGCGCGGGAGATGCCGAAGTCGATGACGCGGGGGCCGTCGTCGGCGAGCATCACGTTGGCCGGTTTCAGGTCCCGGTGGACGACTCCGGCGCGGTGGATGTCGCGCAGGGCCTCGGCGAGGCCGGCGGCGAGTTCGCGCAGCCGGGCCGCCGGGAGCGGGCCGTGCCGGCGGACGTGGGTGCCGAGGTCCTCGCCGGGGATGTAGAGCGTGGCCATCCAGGGGCGGGGCGCGTCGGCGTCCGCGTCCACGACGGGTGCCGTGAAGGCGCCGCTGACCTGGCGGGCGGCGGCCACCTCGCGGCGGAACCGGGTGCGGAACTCGTCGTCGTCGGCGTACTGGCCGTGGACGACCTTGACGGCGAGCCGGCGGCCGGAGGCGGAGCGGGCCAGGTAGACCACGCCCATGCCGCCGCTGCCGAGGCGGTCCTCGATGCGGTAGCCGCCGATCTGCGCCGGGTCCGAGTCGCGCAGCGCCATCCCCGTACGTCCCCCCGTTGTTCCAGCTGTGCGGCCCGCTCAGGCCGGCCGGCTCCCCCGCCGGGTCAGAACCTGATCGAGTTGATCGACTCCGCTATCGAGTTGAGGAAGCGGTTGATCGATGGTGCCATGCCGCTGGAGGCGAGGAAGAAGCCGAAGAGGATGGCGACGATGGCGGGGCCTGCCTTGATGTTCCCTCCCCGGATCAGCACCACCAGGATGATCGCCAACAGCAGCACCACAGACAGTGAAATGGCCACAACTGATCACACCCTCGGTCGGTCCGCTCTCCCGGCCCGGAGGTACGGCCCGCGCACCCCCGCCAGAACCATCGTGCCACCAACCCGCCCCCGTCATGCGGCGCATGACACAACGTCCGCACGGACGCCGGTGCGGGCGATCTTCCGTACAGCAATTCGAGGGGCTTCCGGCACCCGACTCCCGGAGAAATTACGCGACTTCGTTTCCGTACCCACACATCACGTGTGCAGGTAATTCGAATTGATGGCACAGAGACAACGTATGCCCCAATTAGTCATCATGAATCGGGACATCACGGGTGAACTGGCGACCCGAGTGTGCCCACCATCACGTGGACAAGGACCGCAAGTTCGGTAAATGAGCGGGTACCCGAACCCGATAACCAGGAATGACTGCGGGAGTTTTACGAAATCCCGCAGGCGACGCTAGGGTGCCTGAGATGTTTGACGCCGCCTCGTCCCCCGGCCAGAACCGCAGCCCGCTCCCCCCGGCACAGCCGCCGGCGGACGGAGTGCCCGCTCCGCGTACCCCGACGAGCGCGCAGAACCAGCGCGGGCGGCAGCGGGGTCGGCAGCAGGCGGCGGACAGACCGGCATCCGGGCGGCAGCGTGACGCCTTCTTCGACAACGCCAAGTACCTGGCCATCGTGCTCGTGGCGATGGGGCACGCCTGGGAGCCGCTGAAGGGCGACAGCCGCATCCTGGAGGGCGCGTACACGGTCGTGTACTCCTTCCACATGCCGGCGTTCATCATCATCTCCGGCTTCTTCTCGCGCAGCTTCGACATGCGCCCGGACCGGCTGAAGCGGCTCATCACCGGCGTCGCCGTGCCGTACGTCCTGTTCGAGACGGCGTACCCGCTCTTCAAGAACGCCGTCACCGGCTCGCACGAGGAGATCAGCCTCCTCGACCCCTGGTACCTGACCTGGTTCCTGGCCGCCCTGTTCATCTGGCGGCTGACCACGCCCGTCTGGAAGCTGGTGCGCTGGCCGCTGCCGCTGGCCCTCGGCATCGCCATGCTGGCGACCGTCACCCCGAACATCGGTGACGACCTCGATCTGCAGCGGGTCCTGCAGTTCCTGCCGTACTTCGTGCTCGGCCTGTGCATGAAGCCCGAGCACTTCCACCTGGCGCGCCGGCGTTCGGTGCGGATCGCCTCGGTGCCGGTGTTCGCGGCGGCGCTGGCGGTCGGCTGGTGGGCGGTGCCGCGCATGAACACCGCGTGGTTCTACCACCGCGACTCCGCCCAGGAACTGGGCGCCCCCTGGTGGTGCGGCCCGGTGATGACGCTCGCCATGACGGGCTGCTCGCTGCTGCTGACGGCCTGCTTCTTCGCCTGGGTGCCGCGCCGGCGGATGTGGTTCACGGCGCTCGGCGCGGGCACCCTCTACGGCTATCTGCTGCACGGCTTCCTGGTGAAGCTCGGCGACTACCGCGGCTGGTTCGAGCACCCCTGGCTGCACCGCCCGCTCGGCGAGATCCTGGTGACCGTGCTGGCCGCGGCGGCCGTCACGGTGCTGTGCACCGGGCCGGTGCGGCGCGTCTTCCGGTTCGCGATGGAGCCGCGGATGGAGTGGGCGTTCCGGCAGGACGCGGCCGAACTGGCCCGCGAGCGGCACCGGCAGCGGGAGAAGGCCGCGGTCTAGCCGGGCCCGGGAGAAGGCCGGGGTCCAACCGGGCCCCGGCTCAGGGTTCGAGACCGAGAAGGGCGCGCATCCGGGCGTACTTCCCGGTCAGTCGGGTCCGGGTCGGCCCGTCGAGGACCGCGAGCCGCCGCGGGTCGGCGTTGTGGGCCAGGTCGGCCTCCTTCACCAGCGGCGCGCCCGGGGTGGCGAGGATCCGGCGCGCGTACGCCTCCGGTTCCTCGCCGGGCCGTTTGGTGAGGGCGTCCACGATGGCCTTGGTGCGCGGGGTCAGGGCGGCGGCGGCCAGCCACTGCCGGGTGAGCGCGTCGTCCTCGACGGCGTCGTGCAGCCAGGCCGCCGCGATCTGCTCGGGGTCGCCACCGCGGGCGCGCACGCCCTCGGCGACGGCCGCGAGGTGCTCGGCGTACGGCCGTCCCGCCTTGTCGGTCTGCCCCTCGTGGGCGGCGCGTGCGACGGCCTCGACCTCGGCGAGGGTGAGGTGGTTCATGGGGCCAGTGTCTCCCGGCCGGGCCGGTTCACGGGCCCGGTGCCTCACCGGGCGGGCCTTCGGCCGTGGTGCTCAGCGGCCGTTCGCCGTCGCCTCGCGGCAGATCAGCAGCAGGGCGCGGTCGTCGTTGACGTCCTTCGCCACCGCCTCGATGAGATGCCAGGCGGCGCCGTGGAAGCCGCCGGCGACATAGCGGTCGGCCTCGCCGGTGAGCCGGTCGATGCCCTCCACGATGTCCCGGTCGGAGGTCTCCACCAGTCCGTCCGTGAACAGCATCAGCACGTCCCCGGGCCGCAGCGAGCCCTTGACGGGGTCGAACTGGGCGCCGTCGTACACACCGAGAAGCGGGCCCTCGGCGGCCTTCTCCTCCCAGCGCCCGCTGCCCGCGCTGAGCTGGAGCCCCGGCGGATGGCCCGCGGTGTACAGCTCGTAGTCCCCGGAGTCGAGGTCCAGGACGAGGTGGATGGAGGTGGCGAAGCCCTCGTCCCAGTCCTGGCGGAGCAGGTAGCCGTTGGCGGCCGGGAGGAAGGCGTGCGGGGGCAGCGAGCCGAGGAGGCCGCCGAAGGCGCCGGACAGCAGCAGGGCGCGCGAACCCGCGTCCATGCCCTTGCCGGACACGTCCGTCAGCACGACCTCCAGCGTGCGGCCGCCGTTGGTGCGGGCCGCGACGACGAAGTCACCGGAGAAGGACTGGCCGCCCGCCGGACGCAGCGCCATCTCGTGGTGCCAGCTCTGCGGCAGCTTCGGCAGCTTGCTCTGCACCCGGATCCGCTCGCGCAGGTCGAACAGCATGGTGCCGCCGCGCCGCCAGGGCACGCCGACCCGGCTGCGGAACTGCGCGGTCAGCAGCCCGAAGAAGCCGCACGCGGCGACCACCAGGACGATGCCCGGGGTGACGCGTGAGGGGCCCTCGGTGTACGGGCCGAGCCGCACCGACTCCACGATCAGCGCGGTGGCCGCCGCCGCGTACAGCCCGAGCAGGCTCGCCGGGCGCAGCAGCAGTCCGCCGGCGACGATCGGCAGCACCAGGGTGGCCGGGGAGCACCACACCGAGTCGAGCAGGGTCATGGCGGCGAGGACCGGGACGGTCAGCAGCAGTCCGGCGAAGGCGACCCAGTCGGAGCCGTCCCCGCGGAAGTAGTCCACGGCGCTTCTGCGCAGGCCGACGCGGACCCGGTGCCACTGCTTCTTCCACCGGGCCGTGAGCGTCTCGGCCTTCGAGCGCCGTTGTCGTCCTGCTGCCATCAGTTCGCGACCCTATCCAGCGGACCGGCTGCTTGGCACGGGAGGTCCCACTTGTCCCCCCTGCGAGATTCCACTTCGCCGTCCGCCCACCGCGGTCGCGCCCGCCTCGCGCCCGGCTCGCCCCGGGTTCGGCCGGGTCGAAAATCGCTGGCTCGTCCCCCTTCGCCCTGATAGGCATGGCCCATGGGGACTGACCACGGGACCGAGTTGAAGACGCTGCGCCCGGAGGAGTTCGACCGGTGGTGGGACCACGTGGTGCGCGCCTTCGGCGGCGGACCGGCTTCCACCGAAGAGCGCGAACTGGATAAATCGCTCACCGAGTTCGACCGCTCGCTGGCCGTCTGGGACGGGGACACGCTCGTCGGTACGTCCGGGGCCTTCAGCTTCCGGATGACCGTGCCGGGCGGGGCGGTGGTGCCCACGGCCGGTGTGACGATGGTCAGCGTGGCCGCGACGCACCGGCGGCGCGGGGTGTTGACGTCGATGATGCGGCGGCTGCTGGACGACGCGCGTGCCAAGGGCGAGCCGCTGGCCGCGTTGTTCGCCTCCGAGCCCGCGATCTACGGCCGCTTCGGGTACGGCATGGCGACCTTCCAGCTCAACGCCGAGATCGACACCGGCCGGGTGACGCCGGCCCTGCCCGCGGGCACCGACGAGGTGCGCGTGCGGTACGCGTCGCCCGCGGACGTCCTGGCGGAGTGCGAGGCGGTGTACGCGGCGCTCGTGCCCCGGCGCCCCGGCATGCTGGCGCGCCGGCCCGGCTGGGAGCGGGCGGGGCTGCTCGACCCGGAGAGCGAGCGGGAGGGGGCGTCGGCCCTGCAGTGCGTGGTCGCCGAACGGGACGGCGGGGTGACCGGGTACGCGCGCTTCCGCACCAAGATGGGCTGGGGTCCGAGCGGCCACGACGGCACGGTGACCCTGGAGGACCTGGGCGCGCTCGATCCGGCGAGTGAGGGCGCGCTGTGGCGCTTCCTGTTCGGCGTCGACCTGATGACGACGCTGCGGGTGCGGGGGCGGCCGGTCGACGACGGCTGGCAGCATCTGGTCTCCGACCTGCGCCGCTGTCTGCCGCAGCAGCGGGACGCGGGGTACGTCCGGCTCGTGGACGTGGGCGCGGCCCTGTCGGCGCGTACGTATCTGACGCCCGTGGATGTGGTGCTGGAGGTCGAGGACGCCTTCTGCCCCTGGAACGCGGGGCGTTGGCGGCTCACCGGCGACGCGAAGGGCGCGTCCTGCGAGCGTACGGCCGACGCGGCCGACCTCGCCCTGTCCGTACGGGAGTTGGGCGCGGCCTATCTGGGCGGGGTGAGCCTGCTGTCACTGGCGGCGGCCGGGCGGGTACGGGAGCTGCGGCCGGGGACGCTGGCGGAGGCGTCGGTGGGCTTCGGCTCGACGGTGGCCCCGTGGCTGCCGCACGGCTTCTAGACCACCGCTTCCGAGGCCACCGGTCCCGGATCACCGGTCCCAGGCCACCGCTTCCCCGGTGGCCGTTTCCCGGTTCAGCGTTTCTGGCAGGCCGGGCACCAGAAGAGGTTGCGGGCGGCGAGATCGGCGGTGCGGATCTCGCCGCCGCAGACGTGGCAGGGCAGGGTGGCCCGGCGGTAGACGTACACCTCACCGCCGTGGTCGTCCACGCGGGGCGGGCGGCCCATCGCCTCCGGGGTGTGCTCCGGACGGACGGTGTCGATCCGGTTGTTCCGTACACCCTCCCGCATCAGCTCGACCAGGTCGGTCCAGAGCGCGTCCCACTCGGCCGGGGTGATGTCCCGTCCCGCGCGGTAGGGGTCGATGCCGTGCCGGAAGAGGACCTCGGCGCGGTAGACGTTGCCGACGCCGGCCACGGTCTTCTGGTCCATGAGGAGCGCGGCGATCGTGGTGCGGCTGCGGGAGATCCTCCGGTACGCCGCGTCCGGGTCGGCGTCCGCGCGGAGCGGGTCGGGGCCGAGGCGGTCGTGGATCGCCCGCTTCTCGGGGTCCGTGATCAGGGCGCAGGTGGTGGGGCCACGGAGGTCGACGTACGAGGTGTCGTTCGCGAGGCGGAGCCGGACGGTGTCCGTCGGCGGGGGCGGCGGGGCCTCGCCGAAGCCGACCTTGCCGAAGAGGCCGAGGTGGATGTGGACCCAGTCGGCGTGCCGGAACCGCAGGAAGAGGTGCTTGCCGTGGGCTTCGGTGGCGGTCAGCTCGGTGCGGTCCAGGAGGGCGGCGGCGTCGGAGAACTTGCCCTGGGGGCTGGTGACGCGGGCGGGCCGTCCCAGGAAGCGGTCGGCGTAGTCCTGGGCCAGCCGGTGAATGGTGTGCCCTTCTGGCACGGAGGGGTGTCCTTTCGCTCCGTCGCCCACGCGGTGAACGAGCGGGCCGGCCTCACGCCGGCCCGCCGGGGCACCCCTCCGGCCGGCCGGGCCGGGCGGCCGGGTGGAGGGGCGGGCGGGCCGAAGGGCTACTGCTGGGGGTGGTGGGCCGGGATCGGGGGGAGGTCGCCGGTCGTCTCGTAGGCCGACAGCATGTCGATCCGGCGGATGTGCCGCTCGTCGCCCGAGAACGGCGTGGCGAGGAAGACCTCGACGAACTTGGTCGCCTCCTCGGTGCTGTGCATCCGCGCACCCACGGCCACCACGTTGGCGTTGTTGTGCTGACGCCCGAGCGCGGCCGTCTCCTCGCTCCAGGCCAGCGCCGCGCGCACGCCCTTCACCTTGTTCGCGGCGATCTGCTCACCGTTGCCGGAACCGCCGATCACGATGCCGAGGGCGTCCTCGTCCGCGGCCGTCCTCTCCGCGGCGCGGAGGCAGAAGGGCGGGTAGTCGTCCTGGGCGTCGTAGATGTGCGGCCCGCAGTCGACGGGCTCGTGGCCGGCGGCCTTCAGCCACTCGACGAGGTGGTTCTTGAGTTCGTAGCCCGCATGGTCCGAGCCGAGATACACGCGCATGCCACGAGTGTGACACGGCCGTTCCGGGGCAGCAGCCCCAGGGTGCAGGGGGGCGAATGCGCCCGAAAAGTGTGAGCAAGGCCATAGAACCTCAAGGGAACCTCAAGTAACGATACGGATTCAGAGGTTCCCGAATCCGTTCGCCTCGGATTCACTGGACCGACTCGTACACCGCTCGTACGGGCAGCCCCACACCTGGCGCAAAGGAAACCCCACCATGACCCCTGGTTCGGGCCTCCAAGCAGGACTCAAGAACCGTCACCTGTCGATGATCGCGATCGGTGGTGTCATCGGAGCCGGCCTCTTCGTCGGTTCGAAGTCCGGGATCGCCACCGCGGGTCCCGGCATCCTCCTTTCCTACGCTCTCGTCGGCACGCTCGTCGTCCTCGTGATGCGCATGCTCGGCGAGATGTCCGCGGCCAACCCGACCTCCGGCTCGTTCTCCGCGCACGCCGACCGTGCGCTGGGCCGCTGGGCCGGTTTCTCCATCGGCTGGCTCTACTGGTTCTTCTGGGTCGTCGTGCTCGCCGTCGAGGCGACCGCCGGCGCCGGGATCCTCCACGACTGGGTCCCGGGCATATCGCAGTGGGCCTGGGCGCTCATCGTGATGACCGTGCTGACCGCGACCAACCTGGTCTCCGTCGGCTCCTACGGCGAGTTCGAGTTCTGGTTCGCCGGTATCAAGGTCGTGGCGATCGGGGCGTTCATCGTCGTCGGCCTGCTGGCCATCTTCGGTGTCCTGCCGGGCGTGCACGCCGACAAGGCGAGCTTCGGCAACCTGACCTCGCACGGCGGGTTCCTGCCGCACGGCCCGGGCTCGATCCTCACCGGTGTGCTGCTGGTCGTCTTCTCCTTCATGGGCAGCGAGATCGCCACCCTGGCGGCCGGTGAGTCCGAGAACCCGCAGCAGGCGGTCACCAAGTCGACCAACAGCATCATCTGGCGGATCGGCGTCTTCTACCTGGGCTCGATCCTGGTCGTGGTCTCGCTGCTGCCGTGGAACGACCCGTCCATCGCGAAGGACGGCTCCTACGTCGCCGCGCTGAACTCGCTGGGCATCGCGCACGCCGGTCAGATCATGAACTTCATCGTGCTGACCTCGGTGCTGTCCTGTCTGAACTCGGGCCTGTACACGGCCTCCCGCATGGCCTTCTCGCTCGGCGAGCGGGGCGACGCGCCGAAGGCGTTCGCGCGGGTCAACAGCCGGGGTGTGCCGATGGCGGCGATCCTCGCGTCGGTGGTGTTCGGCTTCGTCGCCGTCTTCTTCAACTACCTGTCCCCGGACACGATCTTCCTCTTCCTCGTCAACTCCTCCGGCGCGGTGGCCCTGTTCGTGTGGCTGGTCATCTGCTTCTCGCAGCTGCGGATGCGGAAGATCCTCCAGCGGGAGTCGCCGGAGAAGCTCGTCGTGAAGATGTGGCTGTACCCGTACCTGACCTGGGCGACGGCCGCGCTGATCGTGTTCGTCCTCGGCTACATGCTGACCGACACCGAGCACGACGGCCGGGAGACCGTGCTGCTGTCGCTGCTGGTCGCGGCGGTCGTGCTGGTGATCGCCGTGGTCAAGGAGCGGATCGCGGCGAACCGGCCGGCCCCCGCCGCGGAGGCCCCGGCCGACAGGATCTCCGTCGGCTGATCCCGCCCGGGACCCGCAGGGCCGCACGGCCTGACGTCTTCCGTCAGACCGTGCGGCCCTTTCGCGTTCCCTGTACGTGCCGGAGAACAGATCCCGGAGAACAGGTCCGGAGAACAAGGTCCCGGAGAACAGGTCCGGAGAACCAGGTCCAGAGAACAAGGTCCCGGAGACACGGAAGAGGCCCGCGGGGGGTCGAGGAGACCTTCGACCCCCCGCGGGCCTCTGTCCGCGGGAACCCCGCCGTCAGCGCTTGCCGACCAGCTTCCAGGCCGCCGGCAGGGCGCCCATCGCCAGGGCGGCCTTGAGGGCGTCGCCGAGGAGGAAGGGGGTGAGGCCGGCCGCGACGGCCTGGGAGGCGGAGAGGTGGGCGGCCAGTGCCAGGTAGGGGACGCCGACCGCGTAGATGACGGCCTCGCCGAGGATCATCGCGCCGGCCGTGCGCAGCGGGGAGCGGTCGGCGCCGCGGCGGGCCAGGGCGCCGACGAGGGCGGAGGCCAGCAGCATGCCGAGGACGTAGCCGAAGGAGACCAGGCCCGTACCGGACTTGCCGTCCGCGAACCACGGCACGCCCGCCAGACCGGCGACGGCGTACAGGGCGAGGGAGAGGAAGCCGCGGCGGGCGCCGAGGGAGGTGCCGACGAGGAGCGCGGCGAAGGTCTGGCCGGTCACCGGCACCGGGGAGCCGGGCACGGGCACCGACAGCTGGGCCGCGAGGCCGGTGAGCACGGCGCCGCCGACGACGAGGGCGGCGTCGCGCACGCGGGACGCGGGGAGCAGGTCGGCGAGGACTGCGCCGGGGCGGACAGCGGTGGTGGCGGTGCTCATGGGGACTCCGCGGGATGGTGTGGACACGTCGGGACACCGTGACGCTATACCGGCGCGCTCGCGCGATCACCGTCAGTGCTCGACAAAGGCGGCGACGGCGGCTTGGTGTGCTTCACACAAACGGTGCCGCTTACACATGGCCGGGCGTGATACCAGTCACGGAGGCAGAGACGTTCCGCTCACTTCCCCGCATGGATCAGGAACTGTAGGGTCCCACCAAAGTACGCACCGCCGGTCGGTAGCCGGTCCTTCACCTTGCGTTCGGCCGGCGTCCGGATAGTGGGCAGCCTCGTCGCGTGAGCGGACGGTCCGCCCAGACTGGCGGGGTTTTTTCCCGTCCCCTCGCACTGGGAGAGCCGCGCCCATGCCCAGCAGCACGACCCGGGAGACTCCGCCGCAGCAGCAGGCGGACGGCTCCCTCTCCCATGGCCTGAAGCAGCGCCACCTGTCGATGATCGCCCTCGGCGGTGTGATCGGCGCGGGCCTGTTCGTCGGTTCCGGTGCGGGCATCGCCGCCGCCGGTCCGTCCATCGTGATCGCCTACACCCTCTCCGGCCTCCTGGTGATGCTGGTGATGCGGATGCTCGGCGAGATGTCGGCCGCCTACCCGTCCTCCGGTTCCTTCTCCGCGCACGCCGAGCGGGCGATCGGCCCCTGGGCGGGCTTCGCCGCGGGCTGGTCGTTCTGGGTGCTGCTGTGCACGGCGGTCGGCCTGGAGGGCATCGGCGCGGCGCACATCGTCTCCGGCTGGCTGCCCGGCACCCCGGAGTGGATGTGGGTGGCCCTGTTCATGGTCGTCTTCTGCGGCACGAACCTGGCCGCCGTGAAGAACTTCGGCGAGTTCGAGTTCTGGTTCGCCGCGCTGAAGGTCGGCGCGATCAGCCTGTTCCTGATCCTGGGCGCCCTGGCCATCGCGGGTGTGCTGCCCAGCACGGACTCCCCCGGCACCTCGCACCTCGCCCACTTCTTCCCGCACGGCAGCGACGGCCTGATCATCGGCCTGCTCGCGTCCGTCTTCTCCTACGGCGGCATGGAGACGGTCACCATCGCCGCGGCCGAGTCGGAGAACCCGGTCAAGGGCGTGGCCTCCGCCGTCCGTACCGCGATGTGGCGCATCGCCCTGTTCTACATCGGCTCCATGGCGGTCGTCGTCACGCTGATCCCGTGGGACTCCAAGGAGGTCGTGACGAAGGGCCCGTACGTCGCCACCCTCGACCACCTCGGCATCCCCGGCGCCGGCCAGCTGATGAACGTCGTCGTCCTGGTCGCCCTGCTCTCGGCGATGAACGCCAACATCTACGGCTCCTCGCGGATCGCCTACTCGCTGGTCGAGCGCGGCCAGGGCCCGAAGGCGCTGGCGAAGCTGTCCGGCGGGGTCCCGCGGATCGCGGTGCTCGTCTCCTGCGTCCTCGGGTTCGTCTGCGTCCTGCTCAGCTACTGGAGCCCGAACGGCGCCTTCAAGTGGCTGCTGAACATGATCGGCGCGGTCATCCTGGTCGTGTGGATCTTCATCGCGGTCTCCCAGCTGCTGCTGCGCCGCCGCATCGAGCGCGAGGCCCCCGAGAAGCTGGTCGTGCGCATGTGGGCGTTCCCGTGGCTGACCTGGGTCGCGCTGGCCGGTATGGCCGCGATCTTCGTCCTGATGGCCCGTGAGCCGGACACCCGGGTGCAGCTGTACTCGACGGGCGTGATGACGCTGGCCCTGGCGGTCGTCGGATACGTCCGGCAGCGGGTGCGCGCCCGGCGCTGACCCCCGCGTCCCGGAAAGGCCCCCACGTGCGACACGCGGGGGCCTTTCCGTTGCCGCGGCCGCCCGCCGCCGTGAAGGGTGAGAAGACGATCACGAGGCGAGGCCGCCTTATTGCGACTCTATTGCAGTTACGCTCTACGATCAATAAGGCCAGGGCGTGTCGAGGCAGCGCCCAACAACTCCCCCTGCCCGTCCGGGATTTCCCGGGCGGTTCCCCCGTGCACCGGGGATTGACGGCCGTTCGCCGCCGTTACACCCTCTGTTGTCGACTCGACTCGCGCTGTCGCCCCGTCCGACTCCACCGCCCCGCCGACGGAGGTCCCGGATGCACAGGCACGTGCACGACCGCCGGCGCCGAGGTGGGCCGCCGGGTGCGCGGGGGCCGCTCGCGCACTGTCTGACCTGAGGAGCCGGCATGCTCGTGGGGATCGATGTGGGGACGTCCCTGGTGAAGGCGGCCGCCTTCGACCGGGACGGGCGGGAACTGGCCGTCGAGGCCCGGCCGGTGGGCCTGGAGCTGCGCGGCGGGGCCGTCGAGCAGGACATGGAGGAGGTGTACGGCGCCGTCGTCGCCGTGCTCGGCGCGCTGACCGCGCGGGTGCCGGAGCCGGTGGAGCTGGCCGGGCTGACCGGGCAGGGGGACGGGGTGTGGCTGGTGGACGCGGCCGGCCGGCCGGTGCGGCCGGCGATCTCCTGGATGGACGGCCGGGCGCACGAGCTGGTGGACCGGTGGCTGGCGGACGGCACCTTCGAGGCCGTCTTCCGGCGCACCGGCAGCGCGATGTTCCCGGGCTGCCCGGGGCCGCTGCTGGCCTGGCTGGACCGGCACGAGCCGCAGGCGCTGGACGCCGCCGCGGCGGCCGTCTCCTGCAAGGACATGGTGTTCCAGCGGCTGACCGGCGCGGAGCGGGCGGTGACCGACGTGTCGGACGCGTCGATGCCGTTCCTGGACCCGCGCGGCCGGGTGTACGACGACCGGGTCGTGGAGTCGCTTGGCCTGGCCCACCGGCGCCGGCTGCTGCCCCCGGTCGGCGACCCGATCGCCACCGGCGAGGCGGGCGGCGAGGGGCTGCCCGCCGGGACCCCGCTCGCGAACGGCCCGTACGACCTGCCCGCCTGCGCGCTCGGCGCCGGGGTCACCGCGCCCGGTGACGGGCTGCTGATCGTCGGCACCTGCCTGGCGAGCCTGGCCGCCACCACCGAACCGGCCCGGGACGGCGACCCGGCGGGGCTGTACATCTCCACCGACCGGCCCGGGCACTGGCTGCGGGCGATGCCCGCGATGGTCGGCACGGCGGCGCTGGACTGGGTGCTGCGCACGACGGGCGCCCGGCACGAAGACCTGGACGGCCTGCTGACCGCCGCCCCGCCCGGCGCGCACGGGGTGCGGGTGCTGCCGTACTTCGCGCCGTCCGGCGAGCGGGCGCCCTTCGTGGAGCCGGGGCTGCGGGCCGAACTCCTCGGCGTGTCCCTGGAGTCGACGCCCGCCGATCTGGTCCGCGCCACCTGCGAGGGGATCGGCTACGCGGCCCGGCACTGCCTGGAGGCGGCGGGACTGACCGGCTCGCTCGCGGTGTGCGGCGGCGGCACCCGCAGCCCGGCCTGGGCGGGCCTGCTGGCGGATGTGCTGGGCCGGCCGCTGAAGGTGATGGCGGGCGAGGTCGGCGCGCGCGGCGCGGTGCTCGCGGCCGCCGAGCGGTACGGCGTCCCGCTGGACACCGCCGCCTGGACCGAGCCGGCCCGGCTGGTCGAGCCGGACCCGGACCGGGCGGCGTACTACGCGAAGGGCTACCAGGAGCACCTGGAACTGCTGGCCGGGGCACGGGAACGGGCCCGGCGGCGAGCGGTCACAGGTTGCTGAAGTCCGGGCCCCGGGTGCGGCTGCGCTTGATCTCGTAGAAGCCCGGCACCGAGGCCACGGCGAGGGTGCCGTCCCAGAGGCGGGCGGCCTCCTCGCCCTTCGGGGCCGGCGTGACGACGGGGCCGAAGAAGGCGATCTGCTCGCCGTCGGGGCCCGGGACCGCGATGACGGGGGTGCCGACGTCCTGGCCGACCTTCTCGATGCCCTCCTTGTGGGAGGCGCGCAGCTCCGGCTCGTACGGGGTGGAGTCCCAGTGGTCCATGAGGGACTCGGGCAGGCCGACGTCCCGCAGCGCGGCGGCCACGGCCGACTTCTCCGGGCCCTCGCCCTGGTTGTGGATGCGGGTGCCGAGCGCGGTGTACAGGTCGCCGAGCACCGCCTCGCCGTGCTCCTGCTGGGCGGCGATGACGACGCGGACCGGACCCCACGCCTTGGTCTCCAGCATCTCCCGGTACCCCTCGGGCAGCTCGTCCAGCTTGTCCTCGTTGAGGACGGCGAGGCTCATCACATGCCAGCGGACCTCGATGTCGCGGACCTTCTCCACCTCCCGCACCCAGCGGGAGGTCATCCAGGCCCAGGGGCACAGCGGGTCGAACCAGAAGTCGACGGGGGTCTTGTCCGACATGTCTCTCCTCGTCAGGAACGCTTTCCCGGGGAAACGCCGCTGCTCACTGTGCCATTCCCCGATCTCCGTGTCAGGGGCTCATGGCAGGATCGTTCCTGTTCAACGCCATTCACGCGATCACGAGGGAGTGCCGTCCGTGCCCGGTGAGAATCTGTCCCGCGACGAGGCCCGGGAGCGGGCCGCCCTGCTGTCCGTCGACGGTTACGAGGTGTCCCTGGACCTGAGGTCCGCGGTCGGCGACGGGGGCGGCGAGCCGCGCACCTTCCGCTCGGTGACCACCATCCGGTTCCGCTGCAACGAGCCGGGCGCCTCCAGCTTCGCCGACCTGGTCGCGCCGCGCGTGACCTCCGTGTCGCTGAACGGCCGGGACCTGGACCCGGGCGAGGTCTTCGACGGCTCCCGGATCGCGCTGGAGGACCTGGCCGCGGAGAACGAGCTGGTGGTGGACGCCCAGTGCGCCTACTCGCGCACGGGTGAGGGCATGCACCGCTTCGTCGACCCGGAGGACGGCGAGGTCTACCTGTACACGCAGTACGAACCGGCCGACGCCCGCCGGGTGTTCGCGAACTTCGAGCAGCCGGACCTGAAGGCGCCGTACCGCTTCGAGGTGCGGGCGCCCGAGGGCTGGACGGTGTGGAGCAACGGCGCCGGCGAACAGGCCGACGGGGTGTGGCGGTTCGCGGAGACGAAGCCGATCTCGACGTACATCACGTGCGTGGTGGCGGGGCCGTACCACTACGTGACGGATTCCTACGAGCGGGTGTTCGAGGACGGGACCAAGCTGGAGATCCCCCTCGGCGCGATGTGCCGCAAGGGTCTCGCCCCGCACTTCGACGCCGACGACGTGTTCCTGGTGACCAAGCAGGGCCTGGACTTCTTCCACGACCACTTCGACTACCCGTACCCGTTCGGGAAGTACGACCAGGCGTTCGTGCCGGAGTACAACCTGGGCGCGATGGAGAACCCGGGTCTGGTGACCTTCCGCGAGGAGTACATCTTCCGCGGGAAGGTCACGCAGGCCTCGTACGAGGGCCGGGCCAACGTCATCCTGCACGAGATGGCGCACATGTGGTTCGGCGACCTGGTCACCATGGAGTGGTGGGACGACCTGTGGCTGAAGGAGTCCTTCGCGGACTTCATGGGCACGTTCGCCAACGTGGGCGCGACCCGCTTCAAGGACGCGTGGATCACCTTCGCCAACCGCCGCAAGGCCTGGGCGTACCGGGCGGACCAGCTGCCGTCGACGCACCCGGTCACGGCGGACATCCGTGACCTGGAGGACGCCAAGCTGAACTTCGACGGCATCACCTACGCCAAGGGCGCCTCGGTGCTGAAGCAGCTGGTGGCGTACGTCGGCCAGGACGCGTTCCTGGAGGGCGCCCGGCGCTACTTCAAGCGGAACGCCTACGGCAACACGCGCCTGGGCGATCTGCTGTCGGTGCTCGCGGAGACCAGCGGCCGGGACATGACGGCGTGGTCGCGGTCCTGGCTCCAGACGGCCGGGGTGAACGCGCTGACCCCGCAGGTGCTGCTGGACACCGAGGGCGCCCGGATCGCCGAGCTGGCGATCGTGCAGGAGGCCCCCGAGTCCCACCCGGAGCTGCGCCCGCACCGGATCGCGGTGGGCCTGTACCGCCGTACGCCCGAGGGCGCGGTGGAGCGGTACGCCCGCGTGGAGACGGACGTGCACGAGCCGCGCACGGTGGTGGCGGAGCTGGCGGGTGCCGAGGCGCCGGAGCTGGTGCTGGTCAACGACGACGACCTGACCTACTGCAAGATCCGGTTCGACGCGACGTCGCTGGCGACGCTGCGCGAGCACCTCGGCGCGGTCACCGACCCGCTGGCGCGTGCCCTGTGCTGGTCGGCGCTGTGGAACATGACCCGGGACGCGCTGCTGCCGGCCCGGGACTTCGTGGACCTGGTGCTGCGGTTCGCGGGCCGCGAGTCCGACATCGGTGTGCTGCAGATGCTGCACGCGTGGGCGAGCGCGGCGCTGGTGCACTACGCGGCGCCCGGGTGGCGGGAGACCGGCGGGGAACTGCTGGCCGAGGGCGCGCTGCGGGAGCTGCGGGAGGCCGGGCCGGGCAGTGAGCACCAGCTGGCGTGGGCGCGGTTCTACGCGTCCGTGGCGTCGGCGGAGCCGGATCTGAAGCTGCTGAAGGACCTGCTGGACGGCACGGTCGAGATCGAGGGCCTGGAGGTGGACCAGGAGCTGCGCTGGGCGTTCCTGGAGCCGCTGGCCGCGTACGGGGCGGTGGACGAGTCGGTGCTGGCGGCCGAACTGGCCCGGGACGACACGGCGTCGGGCAAGCGGCACCAGGTGCGCTGCCTGGCCGCGCGGCCGTCGGCGGCGGTGAAGGCGCAGGCGTGGGCGCAGGTCGTGGAGTCCGACGCGCTGTCGAACGCGCTGGTGGAGGCGACGATCGCGGGCTTCGCGCGGCCCTCGCAGCGGGAGCTGACCGCGCCGTACGCGCAGCTGTACTTCGCGGCGATCGAGCGGGTGTGGCGGGAGCGGTCGATCCAGATCGGCATGGACGTGGTGCGGGGGCTGTTCCCGGCGTACCAGGACCGTCCGGAGACGCTTCAGGCGACGGACGCGTGGCTGCGGGCGCACGAGGACGCGGCGCCGGCGCTGCGCCGGCTGGTGCTGGAGGCGCGGGACGACCTGGCGCGGGCGCTGCGCGCACAGGAGTGCGACGCGGCGGCCGCCGACCGCTGAGCTTTGGCCTGAGCTTGCCCGGTCGGTGACCGTTACGAAATTCGGGCAAACACAGCCGTAACCCCTGGTCCGCACCCGATCGGACCAGGGGTTTTGCCTTCCTTGTCGGCATCCGAACACCTGACCTTTAGTCCCGTGTTGTCCGCATTTCTCGACGGGCGTGTAACAGCGGTTACAGGCGGGACAGGGCGCGGGAATCCCGACGCCATGACCCACAACACCCCGCTCTCCCCCCGCCCCCTGACCCACCTCGCCGACGTCCACCGCCGCGTGGTGACGACCGCTCAGCTCCGCTCCCACGGGGTGACGGCGGCCGAGCTGTCCGAGCAGTGCCGCCCCGACGGCCCCTGGCGGGAACTGCTCCCGAACGTGATCCTGCTGCACCCGGGCCCGCCCACCGGCGAGGAGCAGCTGCACGGGGCCCTGCTGTACGCGGCCCGCGCGGCCGAACCGGCCGTCCCCGCCCAGCCGACCGCAGGCAGCCCGCACCGGCCGCTGTACGCGGACGCGGTGCTCACCGGCCTCGCGGCACTGGCCGTGCACGGCTTCTCGTCCGCCCCGCCGCTGCCCGCGCCGGCCCCGGTGGACGTCCTGGTCCCGCGATCACGCCGGCTGCGCTCCACCGGCTACGTCCGCGTCCTGCGCACCCCCGACCTGCCCGCCCCGCACACCGTCGCGGGCCTGCCGGTGGCGCCGGTGCCGCGGGCGCTGGCGGACGCGGTGGCGGAGCTGACGGACGCGGAGGCGGTACGGCGGCTGCTGACCGAGGCGGTGCGCGGCGGCCACTGCGAACCGGCGGCCGTGGTCCGCGAGCTGACCCGGGCGAAGCTGCTCGGCCGCCCGCACGTGGTGGACGCGGTCGACGCGCTGCTCGCGGAGGGCCGCTCGATCGCCGAGGACCGCCTGTACCGGATGGTCGGCGAGTACGGCCTGCCCGACCCGGTCTGGAACGTCGACCTGCGCCTGCCCGGCGGCCCGCACCTCGGCGGCGTCGACGCCTACTGGCCGGACCACGCGGTCGCCGTCGAACTCGACACGCGCGCGCCCCGGCAGGACGACGACGCCCTGTGGTCGGAGTACGCCCGCAAGCGCGAGCACCTGGAACGCCTCGGCATCACGGTCGTCTACCTCACGCCGAAGAAGCTCCGGGACTCCCTGGAGCAGCAGGCGGCGGTCGTGCGGACCGCGCTGATGGCGTCCGGGGACCGGGACCCGGCCGCGTACGTCGTGGTGCTGCCCCGGTAGTGACGGACCGCGGCGGCGACGGGAGGGCCCGCACCGGGGTCCGCAGGAGGGGAGAGGAGGGGCCACCGGGCCGGGGACCGGTGGCCCCTCCTCGTGCCTGCCGCCGGCCGTGCACGTCTGCCGCCGGCCGGCCACTTCCGGTGCGCCGGCCGGGTGAGGGCTCACCGGAACGGGTGAGCAGGGCGGGCGGGGCGCCCGCGGACCACGGTAGAGGAAAGTCATGAGACACCCCCGAATAGCGGCAGGCGCGTGCTCCTTCCTCCTCGCGGCCGCCTGCGCGTTCGCCGATCCCGCGACGGCACAAGTGGCACCCCGCACCGTGACCGGCGGCTACGTGGCCCTCGGCGACTCCTACTCCTCCGGTGTCGGCGCCGGTGACTACCTGGCCTCCGGCCGGGAGTGCAAGCGCAGCAGCCGGGCCTTCCCGGTGCTGTGGGCCGAGGCCCACGCGCCGGCGTCCTTCGCCTTCGCCGCGTGCAACGGCGCCGGCACCACCGACGTGCTGACCGAGCAGCTCGGCCACCTCAGCCCGCGCACCAGCCTGGTCACCCTCACCGTCGGCGGCAGCGACACGGGCTTCGTCCGTGTCATCGCCAGCTGTGCGCTGGGCGGCACCGGCGGCTGCCGGTCCGCCCTCTCCCACGCCCGCGACGCCATGGACGGGTCCCTCTCCGGCAACCTCGACCGGCTCTACACGGCCATCCGGAACCGGGCTCCCGCCGCCCGGGTCGTGGTCCTCGGCTACCCGCACCTGTACCACCTCCAGGGCGCCTGCGCGCTGGGCCTGCCGGACGGCGAACGCGCCACCCTGAACGACGCCGTGGACCACCTCAACGCCGTGATCGCCCGGCGTGCCACCGCCCACGGGTTCACGTTCGCCGACGTCACCGCCGCCTTCGCCGGCCACGAGATCTGCTCGTCACGGCCTTGGCTGCGCGGTGTCGACGTGCTGGCGATCACCGAGTCGTACCACCCCACGGCACCGGGACAGTCCCTCGGCTACCTGCCGGTGCTCAGCCGGGTGTCGTGACCCCTACAACGGCTCGGGCAGCCGCGCGGCCCGCGTGTGCACGGCGTCCAGCAGCGCCGCGTACGCCGCGATCATGCGCGTGCGGCTGAAGCGTTCGCGGCTCGCCGCGAGGGCCGGGGCGAGACCGGCGCGGCCGGCCACCGCCGCCGTCCAGGCCCGGGCGACGGCCTCGGGGTCCGGCGGGGTCACGAAGCCGTGGCCCCGCACGATCCCGGCGCTGTCGCCCACGTCCGTGGTCACCGGGACGGCGCCGCACATCATGCCCTCGATCAGGCACAGCGGGGCCGCCTCCCCGGAGACGGAGGTGAGGGCGACGACGTCGGCGGCGGCGTACACGGCCTCCATGTCACCGCGCACGCCGAGGAGCCGGATCCGGTCCGCCAGGTGCCGGTCGGCGCCGAACGCGGACTCGATGTCGGCCCGCAGCGCCGGGTTGCCGGGGGTCATGCCCGCGCCGCACATCAGGACGTGCCCCTGCGGTTCGCGGGCCAGCCAGACGCGGGCGGCGCGCAGCAGGAGCGGGACGTTCTTCATCGGGGCGTAGCGGGCCGCGAACGCGGTCACCGGCGCCGGGCCCGGTATGCCGAGCGAGGCGCGGAGGGCGGCCCGGGCGGCCGGGTCCGGGCGGAAGCGGAGCAGGTCCACCCCGTTGGGGATGACGTGCAGCAGTTCGCGCGGGATGCCGGCCGTTTCGTAGGCGTCCCGCGTGGACTCGGCGCAGCAGACGCAGGCGGCCACCGTGCCGTCGGCGACGGCGGCCCTCAGCTCGGCCAGGGCGGGGCCCTGGTTCTCCGGGTCGGAGCGGTGCAGGCAGACCACGACCGGCCGGCGGGGCAGCCCGGCCTGGTTGAGCAGGGCCAGCGGCTGCTCCTTCAGGGAGAGGATCACATCGGCCGCCGCCATGGACCGCGCGGTTTCGGCCAGATCGGGTCCGCTGAAAACGTTCGCCGCGAGCGCGCCGTCGACCAGCCCGGCGGTGCGGCCGAGCGAGGTGACGCCGACCGCGGCGGCGGTCAGCGCCCGGTAGCAGGGGTCGTCCTCCATGCGCTGCCGGGTGGCCTCGCGGTGGACCTCGCCGTGGATGCTGAGCACCTGGTGGGACTGGCCGCCCTCGGCCAGTCCCCGCACGACGTCGGAGTGCACGATCCGGGCTCCCCCGGAGAAGAACCCCTCGTAGACCGACAGCACACGCAGTCCGTGCCTCGTCCGCACACGACCACCCGCCTTGCATATGAATCGAGCCATCCCCGTGAACAGCGGGTTAGCCGATATGAGGCGGTACGGACATTGCGTACGTGTTAACGCAGAACTACGCGAATGAAACGTCGGCTAACAGAATTCCCCCTCGGCCACTGCCCCCGTGTCCCCGGCCCAGTCCCCGTTGAAGTTGAGGGCGAGGGAGTGACGGCCGTTCGCCGTCGTCACCGCCGAGGACACCGAGCCGTGGATGCCCCCGTCGTGGCCCCAGACGTGCACCCCGCAGGACAGCCTGGTGTCCATGAGTCCGAGGCCGTAGCGGACGTTCGGCACGCCGTCGATCTTCACGGTGGTCTTCATCTCCTTGAGCTGGCGCGGCGGGAGGAGCTTTCCGCCGAGCAGGGCGCTGTAGAAGCGGTCCAGGTCGGCCGAGTTCGAGATCATCTCGCCGGCCGAGGAGGCGATGGACGGGTTGAGGGTCGTGACGTCGTACGTCGGGCCTTCGTTCGTCTCGGCGAGCTTCGAGTAGGCGCGGCTGCTGGGCCGCGGGACCGTGACCTCGGTGCCGGGCAGGGAGGTGGCCTTCAGACGCAGGGGATCGAGGACGCGCCGGCGGATCTCGGTGGCGTACGGGTGGCCCGTCACCTTCTCGATCACCATGCCGGCCACGACGTAGTTGGTGTTGGAGTAGCTCCAGGAGGCTCCCGGGGCGAAGTCCGGCCTGTGCCGCAGGGCGATCGCCAGGAGGTCCCGCGGTGCGAGGGTGTCGTAGCGGTGCTCGAAGAAGCCGTCCTTGGCGAAGTAGTCACGGGCGAAGCCGGCGTCGGAGGTGTAGTCGTAGATGCCGCTGGTGTGGTTGAGGAGCTGGCGGACGGTGATGCGGCGGCCGTCGTGGCCGTGGCCGCGGACGACGCCCGGCAGCCACCTGTCGACCTTGTCGTCCAGGGACAGCCGGCCCTCCGCCTCCAGCTGGAGCAGGACGGTGGAGACGAAGGTCTTGGTGATGCTGCCGACGCGGTAGCGGTCGGCGGCCGAGCGCGGCGCGCCCGTGCGGGTGTCGCCCGCCCCGGCCGTCGCCGACCAGGTGCCGTGGGCGTCCCGCGCGGTGGCGGTCACCCCGGGCACGCCGGCGGCGACCGCCGCCTCGATCGCCTTGCGGGTGCCGGCGTGGCCGCCCGCGGACCGGGTGCCGGTGGCCGCCACCGCCGGGGCCGCGAGGGCCGCGGAGAGGAGCAGGGCGGTGGTGCCCACCAGAGCCGTGCGTACGCGCATGTCTTCCCCCAACCTGTGGTGTGTGGTGCGGTCGGGGGGAGGGACCTTCAGGCGTTGTGCGAAGGTTGCCTGGTGTCACCCGGTTGAGTGACTTTCAGCCCTTCTTCAGCACCAGCTCGGTGTTCCGGTCGGCCGCGCTGCCGGCGAGGGTCCTGTTGGCGCCGGGGGCGTTGTAGGACAGCTCGCGGTAGAGGGCGGCGAGGCCGGTCTGGGAGAGGTCGGCGTAGTCGGTGCGGTGCGGGGCGGCGGACTCGATCAGCGTGGTGAACAGGGAGACGGTGCCGTCCTTGTTGTCGACCAGCTCGATGACCCGGGCGAGCTGCGGGAAGTCGACGTGCGAGGCGGTGGAGACCTCCCAGAAGGAGCGCCCGCCGGAGGCCTGGTGCGGGGTGACGACGTTCTTGTGGATGTGGCCGTTCACCCAGGCCAGCACGTTGGCGTGGGCGGACAGCACCGAGACCACCTCGGCGCCGCCGTGCCGCTTCTCCCCCGGGCGGGCCGGGTCGGGCCGGGTGTTGGTCATGGTCGTGCTGGTGTGGTGGCTGAAGACGACGGCGTAGGAGTCCTTGTGGTCCTTCAGCGTCCTGTCGAGCCATTTCAGCTGGGCGGTGCCGATCGAGCCCTCGTAGTGCCCGCCGGCGTCGGTGGTGTCGAGGCTGATGCCGATGACGTCGTCGGAGATGCGGAAGGCGTAGTACTGGGTGCCCGCGTCCAGGTTCGCCGAGGAGTAGCCGTGCCCGACCGGGCCGAGACCCTGGTACGCCGGGTCCAGGTGGGCCTTCAGGTAGTCGGCCTGGGTGTAGGGGGCGCGCTTCTCGTCCGGGGTGACCGCACGCATGGAACGGGCGTGGGCCCTGAGGAAGTCCCGGTAGCCGGTGGCCCTGGGGTCCTTGGCGTTCTTGATGGTGTCCTGGAGCTTCTTGGCGTCGGCGGCCGAGACGTTCATCAGCTTCTTCCCGCCGATGGCCGCCTCGGCGAGGTAGCGGTCGCCGTGGGAGCCGTAGCAGCCGAGCGGCAGGGCGTCGTGGTTGCCGACGGTGGAGTACCAGGGCAGGTTCAGGCCGGGGCTCCTCACCTCGCGGATCGCCGCGGCCAGGAAGCCCGTGAGGTGGGGGAAGCCCAGCGCCTTGTCGTGGTCGCGGGCGCCGGACGCGGCCTGCCAGTACAGCTTCAGTCCGCTGTTCTGCACGCCCTCGTAGTGCCGTGGGTCCCCGGAGTTGGGGGTGATCCGGCCGCCGCTCATCACCTTCATGAACCACTCCAGTTCGGAGTGGGCGTTGTTGTCGGTGTTGTCGCCGGTGGTCATCACGAAGTGCAGCGGGGCGCCGGTGACGGGGGCGCCGCGCAGCGCGTTGACCCGCTCCACGAGGGAGATCGCGCCGGGCACGGTGAGCGCCTCGTGCGGGCGCCAGGCGTGCACGTCGTGCGAGCGCAGGTACTCCAGGCGCAGGGGGTGCTGGACGTCCATCAGGTGCAGGTCGGTGAACTGCACGAACGCGGCGAGCGCGGTACGGCGCTCCGCCCGGCCGGACTTGGGCGCGGCCAGCTCGGCGCGCACGACCCGCTTCCAGCCGGGCCCGTCGCCGAGACGGCGGTAGCCGGAGCCGTTGCGGGGGGCGGCGACGGAGGCGAGGGTGGTGCCCTTGCTGTAGGGGGCGAGCGGGGCCGTCGCGGCGGCCCGGCGGGAGTCGGAGACCGGTGCCTCGCCCTCGGCGGGCGGGGTGGCGGCCCGGCTGTCGGTGGGGTGGAGGGCGTAGCCGACGCCCGCGGAGAGCGAGACCGCTCCGGCGGCGGCGAGGACGGTACGGCGGTTGACCTCCAGGGCGGAGGCGGCGACAGAGCGTATGCGCGACATGGCGCGATCTCCCCGAGTGCGAACGCGTCGGCAGTGGTCGCGGGCCGTCGCACGCGCGAACGCCCCGCTCACTGTGGATCGTTGGCACCGGGGATGACCTGCGCGTGAACACGGCCGCAACGCGCAGCGCCGAACACCGTACGTGGATCACGGGGTACCGGGTGCGGTCACGGAGCCGATCGCGGCCGGCCGGGGGCCGGTCACTCCTCGTTCATCTGCCGGGGTACGGGTACGTCCTCCAGGTGTCCGTGGGCCGGGCGTTCGCGCCAGAGCCGCAGGGCGATGTCTACCATCGGCACCCGGACCAGACCGGGCACGGTGTCGAGGTGGTGCCAGGCGGCGAGGTCGGTGGATCCGCCGACCTCGTAGCGGAGTTCACCGCCCGTGATCTCGCCCTCGTAGACGAGGCGCAGTCCCTGGTGGTCCGTGCGGCGGCCGACGCGGGGATCGCCGACCAGCCGGCGGGAGTCGACGCCGAGGAGACCGGTCACCTCGATGCGGTAGCCGGTCTCCTCGGTGACCTCGCGGCGGACCGTGTCGTACGGGTCCTCGCCGTGCTCCATGCCGCCGCCGGGCAGCACCCACTCGGGCCTGCCGTCGGGCGCCGGTGACCGGGCGAGCAGGATCTGTCCGTCACGGACGCACACGGCGTAGGCCGCCACCCTCAGTTTCCGTCGCATGGGCGGACGTTAACGCGCGGGCTCCGGGTTGGCGGGCGAATATTCCGGCGCGGACCAGCGCAGCGGCAGGGCGTCCGGGGTCCACAGGGCCTCGGTGAGGGTGAAGCGGACGGTACGGGTGCCGTCCTCGGCGAACCCGGTGCGGGCCTCGCCGGTCAGCTTCAGGGTGCTGCCCGTCTCCCAGTCCAGGAAGAGCAGTCCGGCGCGGGGGTCGGCGTACAGGTTGCCGAGGCTGAGGAACATGGCGTTGCCGGGGTAGTCCGGCCAGGTCAGCTCGCGCGGTGAGACGGCCTGGACGAAGCCGGGGCTGCCGCCGCGGTGGCTGGCGTCGGCGCCGGCGGGGTGGACGGTGGCGAGGAAGAAGGTGTCGGCGGCCGCGATGAAGTCCGCCTCACCGGGCCCGAGTTCGGTGAGCCGGCGGGGTGCGCCGGGGGTGCGGTCGACCGTCTCGTACGACTCCCTCCGCTGGATGTACTTGGGGCAGTTGGAGAACACCTGGTCCGCGTCGACGGCGAAGCCGGTCGCCGTGGGCGTGAGGCGGCCGTTGAGGCGCATGCGGCGGCGGGTCCGGGGGTCCAGGGCGATGGTGCCGACGGTTGTCCCCCGGCCGAAGGCGTGAGCCGCGTCCACCGACACCCGCCGGGGCCCGGTCGCCCGCACGAAACCCGGCGTGCCCGTGAGGGCGTGTGCCCACACCCTCCCCGTCTCCGGGTCCGGCCCGCCGACGACCAGGAGGGGCTGCTGCTCCAGGAAGGCCGCCGCGACCGGCTTGATGTCCTGGCCGAGGGAGCGGCCCACGTGGTCGGCGCGGTCGCGGACGCCGGCCCGGTCCTGCAGCGCTCGCGAACCCGCGTGGTACACGCCCATGGCTAGAAGAAACCGCAGGTCGGGGCGGACGCGTGCGGGGCGGGGGCGCTCTCGGCGCCGTGCGGTACGGAGATCTCCAGGCGGGTGCCGTCCGGGTCGTGGAAGAAGATCCCGCCGGAGGAGGCGCCCTCCCGGTGGGCGACGACGCCGTCATGGGCGAAGTCGACACCGGCGGCCCGGAGCGCCGTCTCGTACTCCCGGACCCGGTCGATCGAGTCGGCGGTGAAGGCGAGGTGGTGCAGTCCGGCCCGGCCGCGGTCGTACGCCCCCTGCGCCTGCTGCCAGAGGGTGAGGACGGGCCGCTCGCCGCCGTCGCCGAGGAAGGCGTAGCGCCGGTCGTCCTCCTTGCCCTCGGCGAGCAGGGCGAAGCCGAGGACGTCCCGGTAGAAGGCGAGCGAGCGGTCGAGGTCGGTGACGTTCAGGCCGGTGTGGCCGGTGCTCAAGGTCATGGCTCTTCCCTTCGGTGTGCCCTCGCCGGGCGCGTCTAACCGTTGTCTCTCACGTTAGGGGTTATAGGGGACCCGGTCAACCGGTCACGTACGCTTGACTGGTTAGCCGAGGAGGAGTGCCCCATGTCCACCGCCCGCGACCCCCGCCCGCTGACCGGCGAGCCGCTCGCGCTCGACCTGCTCAACACCCGGTGGAACAGGGACGGGGTCGTCCAGGACCTGCTCGCGGACACCGACGGGCTGGCGGTGTGGCTCGCGGCCAACGGGCTGGCCGGAACCCACCCGTCCGGCGCGGCGGCGCTGGACCACCTGCGGGCGGCCCGCGAGGCGATCAAGGCCGCGGTGGACGGGGCACCGGAACAGGCGGCACCGCTCGTGGACGCCGTACTGGAGCACGGCCGGATCCGGGCCCGGCTGACCGCCGCCGGCCCGGCCGAGGAGCCCGAGTTCGCCGACCCCGCCTGGGGCCCGGCCTGGCTCGCCGCCCGGAACTACCTGGAGCTGCTCACCCGGGCCCCGGAGCGGATCCGCAGCTGCGCCGGGGGCCACTGCATCCTGTACTTCTTCGACACGTCCCGGAACGGCACCCGCCGCTGGTGCTCGATGGCCGCGTGCGGCAACCGGGCCAAGGCCTCCCGGCATTACGCGCGTTCGAAGGAGAACTGAGCAAATACCGGACTATCGCCACCGGATCCGCTCACATCCCATCGCGGGTTTTCCCCATACGTTCATCTCGATTAGGTCAACGGTCCCCAAACCCATGCCCCTTCGGTAAGGCTGAGCGCTCTCGTCCGCTCGTTCCTTTACCTGAGGGATGCCGATGACCCACACGCCCGAGCGTGATCCCATATCCGGCCCGAGACGCCTGGCCCGCACAGCGGTGGCCGTGGGTGTCGTGGCCGCCCTCTCCGCCGTGGGGCCGGTGCCCCTGGCCCTCGCCGCGGACCCGGTCCCCGCCCCGGCCGCCGGCCCCGGCGTCAAGTCCGCCCCCGACAAGCTGGGGTCGGACGACGCGGCCCTGCTCGCCGAGGCCAAGGCCGACGGCGACAAGAACGTCACGATGATGATCGCGACCTCGCCCGGCCAGACGGAGCGGGTCGCCGCGGAGCTGGACGCGGTCGAGGGCGGCCTGGTGGGCCGCACCGACGACAAGCTCGGCTACGTCCGCGCCACCGTCCCGACGGGCCGGGCGGACTCGGCGATCGCCGCCGCCGTGAAGCTCTCCTCGGTGCGGGCCATCGACCTCAAGCAGGAGATCCCGCTGGACGACCCGGCGCCGAGCGGCACCCGGGCCGCCGCCGGCAAGGGCACCTACCCCGCGCCGGGCAGGAAGACCCCCGCCGAGAACCCGTACAACCCGTCCTTCGAGACCGGTGCCGTCGATTTCGTCGAGGACCACCCCAAGGCCGACGGCCGCGGCATCACCATCGGCATCCTCGACTCAGGCATCGACCTCGGCCACCCGGCGCTGCAGAAGACCACCACCGGCGAGCGGAAGATCGTCGACTGGGTGACCGCGACCGACCCGGTCGCCGACGGCGACGGCACCTGGCGGCGGATGACCACGGGGGTCTCGGGTCCCTCCTTCTCCATCACCACCGCCTCCCAGGGCACCGAGAAGTTCACCGCGCCCGAGGGCTCGTACAAGTTCAACTACATGTACGAGTCCGCCACCGCCGGCGGTGACGAGAAGGGCGACCTCAACCGGGACGGCGACACCACCGACGCCTGGGGCGTGCTGTACGACCCGGCCGCCGGCACGGTCCGCGTCGACACGAACGACAACCTGGACTTCACCGACGACCCGGCGATGAAGCCGTACAAGGACGGCTTCCAGGTCGGCTACTTCGGCACCGACGACCCCGCCACGGATGTCGCCGAGCGCGTGCCGTTCGTGGTCGAGACCCGCAAGGACGTCGTCTACAACTCCTCCGGCGCCAAGGCCGACTACGTCAACATCGGCGTCATCGAGTCCGAGCACGGCACCCACGTCGCCGGCATCACCGCCGCGAACGGCCTGTTCGGCGGCCGGATGAACGGCGCGGCCCCGGGCGCCAAGCTGGTCTCCTCGCGGGCCTGCACCTGGACCGGCGGCTGCACCAACGTCGCCCTCACCGAGGGCATGATCGACCTCGTCACCAAGCGCGGCGTCGACATCGTCAACATGTCGATCGGCGGCCTGCCCGCGCTGAACGACGGCAACAACGCGCGCGCCGAGCTGTACACCCGGCTCATCGACACCTACGGCGTCCAGCTGGTGATCTCCGCCGGCAACTCCGGGCCCGGCGCCAACACCATCGGCGACCCCGGCCTCGCCGACAAGGTGATCTCGGTCGGCGCGGCGATCTCCAAGGAGACCTGGGCCGCCAACTACGGCTCGGTCGTGGAGAAGAAGTACGCGATGATGCCGTTCTCCTCGCGCGGCCCGCGTGAGGACGGCGGCTTCACGCCGACCCTGACCGCCCCCGGCGCCGCGATCAACACCACCCAGACCTGGCTGCCGGGCGCCCCGGTCGCCGAGGCGGGCTACTCCCTGCCGGCCGGCTACTCGATGCTCCAGGGCACCTCGATGGCCTCCCCGCAGGCCACCGGTGCCTCCGCGCTGCTGCTGAGCGCCGCCAGGCAGAAGGGCATCGACCTGACGCCCGCCAAGCTGCGCACGGCGCTGACCTCGACCGCCGACCACATCAAGGGCGTGCAGGCGTACGAGGAGGGCGCGGGCCTCATCGACATCGTGGACGCGTGGGACGCCATCAAGGACGACGCCTCCGCGCACGACTACACGGTCAAGGCCCCGGTCGACACCGCGATCGACTACGCCCTGAAGACCCCGGGCTTCGGCACCGGCCTCTACGACCGCGAGGGCGGCCTGAAGGCGGGCGAGAGGAAGACGTACGACGTGACCGTCACCCGTACGTCCGGCCCGGACAAGGCGGTCCGGCACGAGCTGCGCTTCGCGAACAACGCCGGCGGCACCTTCCGGATCGTCGGCGACGACGACGTGCGGCTCCCGCTGAACCAGCCGGTCACCGTCAAGGTGCAGGCGGCCCCGGGGTCCGAGGGGATCAAGAGCGCGATCCTGGAGGTCGACGACCCGAGGACCGAGGGCGTCGACAAGCAGATCCTCACCACGGTCGTGGTCGCGGCCCCGGTGAAGTACACCTACTCCGCGTCCGGTTCGGTGCAGCGCAACAGCACCCGGTCCTACTTCCTGACCGTGCCGGAGGGCGCGACGTCGCTGGAGGTCGCGCTCGGCGGGCTGAAGGACAAGAGCCAGACCCGGTTCATCGCCGTCCACCCCTACGGCGTCCCGTCCGACAACACCTCGACGCCGTACTGCTACAACAACTACCTGGACGGCAACGGCTGCAAGCCCGACGTCCGCTCCTACGCCGACCCGCAGACCGGCGTCTGGGAGGTCGAGGTCGAGTCCCGGCGGACCTCCCCGCTGCTCGACAACCCCTACCGGCTGGACGTCACCGTCCTCGGCGCGGCCTTCGACCCGGCGACGGTGACCGTCCCGGAGGCCAAGGTGGGCACCCCGGCCACGGCCGGCTGGAAGGTGACCGACACGTACGCCGCCCTCGACGGCAAGCTGGTCGGCGGCCCGCTCGGCTCGGCCAGGACCACCCGCCCCGCCATCAAGGAGGGCGAGACGCAGACCAGCACGGTCGAGGTGCCGGCCGGCGCCACCTCCCTGGACGTCGCCATCGGGGGCGTCTCGGACACGGCGGCCGACCTGGACCTCGCGGTGTACGACTCCGCCGGCAAGGAGGTCGGCAAGTCCGCCGACGGTGACTCCGAGGAGGCGGTCTCCGTGCCGTCCCCGGCCGCCGGCACCTACACCATCGAGGTCGTGGGCTACTCGGTGCCGTCCGGCTCGACCGACTACGACTACCGGGACGTGTTCTTCTCGACCGCGCTCGGCTCCGTCACGGTCGACGGCTCGGCCCCGGTGAAGCTGGACACGGGTGACTCGGCGACGGTGACCGGCCAGGTCACGGCCGCCGCCCAGGCCCCGGCCGGCCGCGAGTTCTTCGGGCGGGTCCAGCTGGTGAACGCGCGCGGCACGGTCGCGGGCACCGGCAGCGTGAAGATCGAGAAGGTCACGCCGTAACGGGGTGACGCGCAGGGGAGGGGCGGGCGTCCTGACGGACTCCCGCCCCTCCTTTCCTGTCCCCTGTCCCCTGTCCCCTGCCCCCTGCCCCTGCCCCTGTCCCTGTCCCTGTCCCTCAGGAGGCGTCGCCGGAGGGGCAGAGCGTGGTCCGGGAGCCGGGCAGGGCGTCGGTGATCCAGTCGCGCTCGGCGGCCACCCGGACGTCTCCGACGGTCCACTGACTCGCGTACGTGTCGCCGTGGGGGACCCGGACCAGCGCGTGCTGTCCCCGGCGCGGGGCCGGCCAGGCGCCCGCGTCCAGCAGGAACGCGACCTCGGCGGGACCGTGCGCGGGCTTGTAGGAGCGGGTCACGGTCAGGGTGACGCGGCTTCCGGCAGCGTCCTGTGCCGGCTCCACCCTCGCCACGGTGCCCTCCACGACCAGCCGGGAGCAGGCCAGTTCGCGCTCCGGGTCCGGCGGCCGCACGCCGGCCCCCGCGTTCTGCTTCTCGGCGCCCGAGGACGCCCCGCCCATGTCGTCCCCGCCGCCGCCGTGCGTGACCAGCCAGCCGAAGCCCAGCGCCAGGGAGAAGGCCGTGGCCCCGGCGAACGAGCCGAGCACGATCCGCAGGGCCCGCCGGGGCCCGCCCGGCCGGCCCGGCCGCGGGGGCCGGGGCGGCCGGTCCCGTCCGGCGGGTCGGGTACGGCCCCGGGGGCGGCCGGCGGGCCGCGGCCCCGGTACGGCGACGCGGGACACCCCGCTCCCCTCGCCCCCGGTCTTCCCGTCCCCGTTCTCCCCCTGCCCGGCCTCCTCCTGCTTGGTCCGCTCCTCCCCGGCGTCCTCCACCCCGGTGTCCTCCGCCCCGGTGTCCTCCGCCCCGGTGTCCTCCGCCCCGGTGTCCTCCGCCCCGGTCAGGGCGTCCGCGAGCCGGGACAGCTGGTCCCGCAGCACCGCGACGTCGGCCTCCGCCGCACGGTGTTCGGCGAGGAAGGCGGGGTCCCGCCGGGCCTCCTCCGGCAGGGGGTCGCCGGTGATCGCGGCCATGAGGGCGTCCATGCCGTCGTACTCCCCCCGGCCCCCGTGCCCACCGGCGCTGCCGGCGCCCCGCGCGCCCTCGTGTTCGGCGGTCATGTCACACCACCTCGTCCTCGTGCAGCCGGTCGCGCAGCGCGCGGACCGCCGTGTGCAGCCTGCTCTTGACCGTGCCCTCCGGGATGCCCAGCTCGGCGGCGATGTCCCGCACCGGCAGGTCGGCGAAGAAGCGCAGCACGACCACCTGCCGCTGCGCGGCGGGCAGTTCGTCCAGGCCCCGGGCGACGGCGAGGGACAGCAGGCTGGTCTCCTCGCCGGAGGGGTGCGCGGGCGCGCGCAGCGCGGCCAGCCGCTCCCCCAGCCGTTCCTGGCGCCGCTTGGCCCGGTGCCAGTCCATGGCCAGGTTGGAGGCGACCACCGCCGCCCACGCCGACACGTCCCGCGGCGCCTCGCGACCGCTCGCGGCCCGCTCCAGCAGGCGCAGCCGGACCTGCTGTACCCCGTCCAGCAGGTCCGACTGCGGCACCCCGCCGAGCGCGAGCACCGCCCGCACCCGGCGTTCCTGGGCCGCGTCCAGCGGATCACCGCCGATACGATCCGCACCGGCGGCGTACGCCCCCTGGTCGCGGCGCGTCCTTCCGCGCAGCACGAGCCACCCCCTCACGCGTCTGCCCCTACGACGTGGCAGCGGGCCGGAACGTTCGGCCGGCGCCACGGGTGCACTGTGAGGTGCGTCACAGGGGCTGGGCGGCGCAGAGGCGTACGTCACACCCTCGTATGGCCCGGGTCCGGACGGGCAGGGGCGGGACAGCACAGCTTCCGGCGCGGGCCCGCCGCGGGGAGAATTCCTGCAGCTCGACGGGGTGCCCGGCGGAGGTGTGGAACCGTCCGCCGAGTGACCGTGTCCCATTCCTCGGGCACGAGCGGCAAAGAATTGGACAGGTGGGCCGGGGTCGGCCGCATGATGGAAACGCCCCGGTCGGGCACGAGACACATAGAGGGAGTCGCTGTGAGGGTCGGAATCGTCGGAGCCACCGGTCAGGTCGGCACGGTCATGCGCGGGATCCTCACGGAGCGGAACTTCCCGGTCACGGAGCTGCGCCTGTTCGCCTCGGCCCGCTCGGCCGGGACCGTGCTGGACGGCGTGACGGTGGAGGACGCGGCGAGCGCCGACTACACCGGCCTGGACATCGTGCTCTTCTCGGCGGGCGGCGCGACCTCCAAGGCGCTGGCCGAAAAGGTCGCCTCCCAGGGTGCCGTCGTGATCGACAACTCCTCGGCCTGGCGCAAGGACCCCGAGGTCCCGCTGGTGGTCTCCGAGGTGAACCCGCACGCGATCGCCGACCGCCCCAAGGGCATCATCGCCAACCCGAACTGCACCACGATGGCCGCGATGCCGGTGCTGAAGCCGCTGCACGAGGAGGCCGGCCTCGAAGCCCTGGTCGTCGCCACCTACCAGGCGGTGTCCGGCTCGGGCCTCGCGGGCGTGGCCGAGCTGCACGGCCAGGTGCAGAAGGTGGCCGCCGAGGCCGACAAGCTCACCCACGACGGTGCGGCGGTCGACTTCCCCGAGCCGAACGTCTACAAGCGCACCATCGCCTTCAACGTGCTCCCGCTGGCGGGCTCGATCGTCGACGACGGTCTGAACGAGACCGACGAGGAGCAGAAGCTGCGCAACGAGTCCCGCAAGATCCTGGAGATCCCCGCGCTGAAGGTGTCCGGCACCTGTGTGCGCGTCCCGGTCTTCTCCGGCCACTCCCTCCAGGTCAACGCCCGTTTCGCCCGCCCGATCTCCCCGGAGCGCGCGACGGAGCTGCTCTCCGGCGCCCCCGGTGTGGCCCTCTCCGAGATCCCCACCCCCCTCCAGGCGGCCGGCCAGGACCCGTCGTACGTCGGCCGCATCCGCCGCGACGAGACGGTGGACAACGGCCTCGCCCTGTTCATCTCCAACGACAACCTCCGCAAGGGCGCCGCGCTGAACGCGGTGCAGATCGCGGAGCTGGTGGCGGCGGAGCTGTCGGCGAAGTAACCCGCGCCTCCCACCAGGGGCGGCCCCGCCGGGCCGCCCCTTTCGCATGCCCCCCGCGTCCCCGCAGCGGCCCGCAGCGCGCGTGGAAAAGGGGCGCCCGGCCCAGCGGCCGGGCGCCCCTCGTCGCCGTGGCGTCGGCTACTCGGCGGAGTCCGCCGCCGCGTCCGCCGCCTGGGCCTTCAGGGCGCGCTCGACGCCCGAGCGGGACTCCGAGACGAGACGGCGCAGGGCCGGGGTCGGGTCGGCCGAGGACAGCCAGGCGTCGGTCTTGGCCAGGGTGGCCTCCGAGACCTGGACCGCCGGGTACAGGCCGACGGCGATCTGCTGGGCCATCTCGTGCGAGCGGGACTCCCACAGGCCCTTGACGACCTCGAAGTACCTGTCCGCGTAGGGCTCGAGCAGCTCCCGCTGGTCGGTCTGGACGAAGCCGCCGATCACGGCCTCCTGCACGGCGTTGGGCAGCTTGTCGGAGTCGACGACCGAGGACCAGGCCTCCGCCTTCGCCTCCGGCGTGGGGCGGGAGGCGCGGGCGGTGGCCGCGTGCCGTTCGCCGGCCGCCGTCTTGTCCCGCTCGTACTCGCCGGCGATCTCCGTCTCGTCGTACCGGCCGACGGCGGCGAGCCGCTCGACGAACGCCCAGCGCAGCTCGGTGTCGACGGCCAGGCCCTCGATGGTCTGCGTGCCGTCGAGCAGGGCCTCCAGGAGGTCCAGCTGCTCCGGGGTGCGGGCGGTGGCCGCGAAGGCGCGGGCCCAGGCCAGCTGGTGGTCGCTGCCGGGCTCGGCCGTGCGCAGGTGGGCCAGCGTGGCGTCGGTCCAGCGGGTGAGCAGGGACTCGCGGGCGGCCGGGGCGGCGTACAGGTCGATGGCCAGCTTGACCTGGCGGTGCAGGGACTGCACCACACCGATGTCGGACTCCTTGCCGATGCCGGACAGCACCAGGGAGAGGTAGTCGCGGGTGGCCAGCTCGCCGTCCCGGGTCATGTCCCAGGCCGAGGCCCAGCACAGGGCGCGCGGCAGGGACTCCGCGAAGTCGCCGAGGTGCTCGGTGACGACCTTCAGGGAGTCCTCGTCCAGGCGGACCTTGGCGTAGGACAGGTCGTCGTCGTTGAGGAGGATCACCGCGGGGCGGGGCCTGCCGGTCAGCTGCGGTACGGCGGTCAGCGCGCCGTCGACGTCCAGCTCGATCCGCTCCGTGCGCACCAGCTTGCCGGCGTCGGAGAGGTCGTACAGGCCGATGGCGACGCGGTGCGGGCGCAGGACCGGCTCGCCCTTGGCGCCGGCGGGCAGCGCCGGGGCCTCCTGGCGGACGGCGAAGGAGGTGATCACACCGTCCGCGTCCGTCTGCACCTCCGGGCGCAGGACGTTGATGCCGGCCGTCTCCAGCCACTTCTTCGACCAGGTCTTCAGGTCACGGCCGGAGGTCTCCTCCAGCGCGCCCAGCAGGTCGGACAGGCGGGTGTTGCCGAACGCGTGGCGCTTGAAATAGGCCTGGACGCCCTTGAAGAACTCGTCCTCGCCGACGTACGCGACCAGCTGCTTCAGCACGCTGGCGCCCTTGGCGTAGGTGATGCCGTCGAAGTTGACGAGCACGTCGTCCAGGTCGCGGATGTCCGCCATGATCGGGTGCGTGGACGGCAGCTGGTCCTGCCGGTACGCCCAGGTCTTCATGGAGTTGGCGAACGTGGTCCACGAGTGCGGCCAGCGGGAGCCGGGCGCGGAGGCCTGGCAGGCGATGGAGGTGTAGGTGGCGAACGACTCGTTCAGCCACAGGTCGTTCCACCACTCCATGGTGACCAGGTCGCCGAACCACATGTGGGCCAGCTCGTGCAGGATGGTCTCCGCGCGGACCTCGTACGCCGCGTCGGTCACCTTGGACCGGAAGACGTACTGGTCGCGGATGGTGACCGCGCCCGCGTTCTCCATGGCGCCCGCGTTGAACTCGGGCACGAACAGCTGGTCGTACTTCTCGAACGGGTAGGCGTAGTCGAACTTCTCCTGGAACCAGTCGAAGCCCTGCCGCGTGACCTCGAAGATCGCGTCGGAGTCCAGGAACTCGGCGAGCGAGGGCCGGCAGTAGATGCCGAGCGGCACGGACTGCCCGTCCTTCTCGTACACGCTGTGCACGGAGTGGTACGGGCCGACGATCAGCGCGGTGACGTACGTCGACATGCGCGGGGTCGGCGCGAAGACCCAGACGTTGTCCTTGGGCTCCGGGGTCGGGGAGTTGGAGATGACGGTCCAGCCCTCGGGCGCCTTCACGGTGAACTGGAAGGTGGCCTTCAGGTCGGGCTGCTCGAAGGAGGCGAAGACGCGGCGGGCGTCCGGCACCTCGAACTGCGTGTACAGGTAGGCCTGCTCGTCCACCGGGTCGACGAAGCGGTGCAGGCCCTCGCCGGTGTTGGTATAGGCGCAGTCCGCGACGACCCGCAGGACGTTGCGGCCCTCCAGCAGCTCCGGCAGCGCGATCCGCGAGTCCGCGAAGACCTCGGCGGGGTCCAGCTGGTCGCCGTTGAGGGCCACCTCGTGGACGGTCGGGGCCACCAGGTCGATGAACGACTGGGCACCACCGCGCGCCACGTCGAAGCGCACCGTGGTCACGGACCGGTAGGTACCGCCCTCCTGCGCGCCGGAGAGGTCGAGATCGATCTCGTACGAGTCAACGGTGAGCAGCTCGGCCCGCTGCTGCGCCTCTTCGCGAGTCAGGTTTGTGCCAGGCACGCGGTCATCTCCTCGTTATGTGTCGGTTGCGCCATCCTTCCATGGGACCGACGGGGAACGCGATGTCCGGTTCCCGCCGGTGCGCGTGGCGCCGGGGCGGGACGCTGGGGGCATGACGACCCACATCGCACGTCCCATCGAGCCCGCCGTCCTGAAGGAACTGCGGACCGCCGACGACGCCGGCCGCCCCGTGGCCGCGGTGACCGACGAGGAGGGCGGCGCCCCGCTGCGCTGCTGCCTGCGCCGCAGCGAGCCCGGCGAGCGGATCGCCCTCGTCTCCTACGCGCCGCTGCGCCGCTGGGCGGCCGGAACGGGCGCCGACCCCGGTGCCTACGACGAGCAGGGCCCCGTCTTCGTCCACGCCGAGGAGTGCCCGGGGCCGGCCGGGGACGCCCTGCCCTTCACCGACGCCCACCGCGTCCTGCGCCGCTACTCGTCCGCCGGCCGCATCCTCGGCGGCCGCCTGGTGACGGACGCGGACGCCTTCCGGCCGGCCCTGGCCGAGGCCTTCGCCGACCCGGAGGTGGCGCTGGTGCATGTGCGGGCGGTGGAGTACGGGTGCTTTCTGTACGAGGTGCGGCGGGGATAGGTACGGCGGGAGCAGGTGCGGCGGGGAGGAAGCCCCCGGCACGCCGCTGCCGGACGGGCAGCGGGGCCCGTCCGGCAGCGGCGGCGGAATCAGGGGTGCGGTGCCGCGTGCGGCGCTCAGTTGACGACGACCACCACGACGCCGCCACCGAAGCCGAAGCCGGGGACGAAGCCCGCGCCGAAGCCGTTGCGGAAGCCGTTGTTGAAGAAGCAGTTGCCGCCGAAGCCGCGGTTGAAGCAGCCGTGGGTCGGGGCCTGGTCCGGGGTCGCGGCCGAGGCCGTGCCCGCCGTGCCGATCGCGGCGCCACCGGCAAGGAGGACGCCGGTCGCGGTGGCCGCGAGGAGACGCCTCACGCGTTGTGCTTTCATGGGCCTACCTTCCTTCCACGCCCTCGCGGGGGTTTCCGGTGCGGGGCGATGGCCGCGGCCGCGGGGATCGGGCGGCGCGGTCGTAGGTGTTGCCGCGGGGGGACGAACAGCGGGCCTGCGCCACTTCGGCTGTCGGCCCCGGGGGACGGGGCACTCGCCGCCGGCGGCGGGCACACCCCTGATCGCGGCCCTTTTCCCTTCACGCTAGCCGCCCTTCGGTGACTCAGCATCTCGGGCCCGAACGCGCTCGGTCCCCAAGGGCCGGGGCGGCCGCGTGGCGCAGGGCCTCCAGGACCCTGGCGGTCGCCGGGGCGTCGGCGGCGCCGCGGCGTACCGCCGCCACCACGTGGCGTACGGGGCGGCCCGCGCCGAGTTCCCGGAGGACCACGCCCGCTCGCCGGCCGGCCGCCGTCCTCGGGACCAGGGCGACGCCCATCCCCGCCTCCACCATGGCCAGGATCGCGGTCCAGCCGGAGGCCGAGTGCCCTTGGTGGGGGCTGAAGCCGGCCGCCTCGCAGGCGCGCCGGGTGATGTCCGACCAGGGGCCGCTGCCGCCGAAGATCCAGGACTCGGCGGCCAGATCGGTGAGGGTGAGGCCGGGGGCGGAGGCCAGGGGGTGGTCGGGGGGCAGGGCGACGTCCAGCGGGTCGGCGAGGAGCGGGACGTGGGTGAAGCGGGGGTCGGCCGCGCTGGGGGCCTCGGCCGCGAGGGACAGCGCGAGGTCGACGTCGCCGGCGGCCAGCAGGTCGTAGGCCTCGGCGGCCTCCGCCTCCCGGACCCGTACCGTCACCTGCGGATGCGTGGCGCGCAGGGCCCGTACGGCCGGTACGACCAGGGCGGGGACGGCGGTCGGGAAGGCGCCGACGCGGACCTCGCCGGCCTCGCCGTGCGCGTACGCCGTGAGGGCCGCGTCGGCCCGCTCCAGCTGTTCGAACACCGGCTCGGTGTGGGCGAGGACCAGCCGGGCCGCGTCGGTGAGCCGGACCCGGCGGCCCTGCGCCTCCAGCAGGGGCACGCCGAGCTGGGCGGCGAGGTTGCTGAGCTGCTGGGAGACCGCGGACGGGGTCATGTGCAGGGCCTCGGCCGTCGCGGTGACCGTGCCCCGTTCGCGCAGGGTGCGCAGGATCCGCAGCTTCCTCAGGTCCCACTCGGCCATGCACGCACCGTACCCGCCGCCGCCACGGCCGCCGGAGCGCGGCCTCGCGGACGCCGGAGCGCGGCCTCGCGGACGCCGGAGCGCGGCCTCGCGGACGCCGGGGCGCGGCCTCCCGGACGCCGTCAGCGACGGGAGCCCGCGCCCAGCACGACCCCGGCCAGGATCAGTGCCAGGCAGAGCAGGTGCGGCCATCCCGTGCGCTCGCCGAGCAGTGCCCAGGACAGCAGGGCCACGCACACCGGCTGGAGGTGGTAGACGATGCCGGCGCGGGTGGCGCCGATCAGGGCGACGGCCTTGTTCCAGGCGAAGAAGGCGAGCGCGGAGGAGGCCACGCCGACGTAGAGGAGGGGCAGGACCGTACCGGGGGCGGGGCGGAAGCCGCCCTGCACGGCGAGGCTGACGGCCTGCGCGGGCAGCAGCAGGACGGTGCCGGCGAGGAACGTGGTGAACAGGAAGGCGGTGCCGCCGAGTTCGGCGGGACGGCGGCGCAGCAGCGCGCTGTAGCCGGCGAAGCAGCAGGCGGCGGCGAGCATCCACAGTCCGCCGGCCGTGAAGTCCGCCTCGCCGCCGAGGAGCAGGGCCACGCCCGCGCAGGCCAGCAGCAGCCCGGTGGTACGGCGCGCCCCCAGCCGTACGCCGCCCAGCCGCTCCAGCAGCGCCATGAGTACCGGCGAGGCCGCCATGATCATGCCCATGGTGGCGGCCGGGGTGGTCAGGCCTGCCTGGTTGACGAGGGTGTTGTAGACGGCCACGCCGAGGAACGAGGCGAGGAGGACGTACCGGGCGTGCTGGCGGAACAGGTGCCGTTGCCGCCAGGCCTGCCGGGCGCCGAAGGGGGCGACGGCGACCAGCGCGATCACCCAGCGCCAGAAGGCGTGCTGGACGGGCGGGACGCTGTCGTGCAGCCCGCGCGAGGTGACGAAGCTGCCGGACCAGACGACCGTGGCGAGCGCGGCACAGGCCAGACCGAGGAGCGGGGCGGCGGCCCGCCGCGACCGTGGCCGGGCGGCCGGGCGGGCCGGTGCGTGGGCCAGGGGGGCGGGGCGGGCCGGGGCGTGGGCCGCGGGGGCGGTGGCGGCGGGGGTCTGGGGCGCGGCTGCGGTCACAAGGGGCCTTTCCGGGGCGTCTTCGGTCGGTGGTGCCTCTGTCGTCGCTACCGTCGCAGCGCCACACCCGTCAGGTCCATCGAATCTTTGCGATCATTCTTTTCAGCTGAGCTGAACGGTCGTGGCTTCCGGTCCCCGCCGAGCTGCCCCGCCAGCGTCGCCCCGAACGCCAGCGCCATGCCCGCCACCTGCACGGGGGTGAGCGCCTGGCCGAGGGCCGCCCAGCCGACGACCGCCGCGGTCAGCGGGGACAGCGGGCCGAGGAAGCCGGCCTGGGTGGCGGTGAGCCGGCCGATCCCGCGGAACCAGAGCCAGTAGGCGACGGCCGTGTTGGCCAGGGCGAGGTAGAGGTAGCCGCCGGCGGCAGGGCCGTCGAGGGCGGGCGGGGCACCCTCGGCCAGGAGGGCGACCGGCGCGATGAGCAGGCCGCCCGCGGTGAGCTGCCAGCCGGTGAGCGCCAGCGGACCGACGCCCTCCGGCCGCCCCCAGCGCTTGGTCAGCACGGTGCCGGTGGCCATGGCGGCCGTGGAGGCGAGGGCCGCGAGGACACCGACCGCGTCGAGCGCGCCCGCCCCCTTCAGCACGACCAGGCTGACCCCGAACGCGGCCGCCAGCCCGGTGAGCAGCGTCCGCGGCTGCGGCCGCTGCCCGAGCAGCAGCGCGGAGAGCCCGACGACGAACAGCGGGCCCACCGAGCCGACGACCGCGGCCATCCCGCCGGGCAGCCGGTACGCCGCCACGAACAGCAGCGGGAAGAAGGCGCCGATGTTCAGCGCGCCGAGCACGGCGGCCTTGGCCCACCAGGCACCCCGCGGCAGCACCCGGGTGAGGGCGAGCAGCAGCAGACCGGCGGGCAGGGCCCGCATCAGGGCCGTGAACAGGGGGCGGTCCGGCGGCAGGAACTCGGTGGTGACGGCGTAGGTGGTGCCCCAGGAGACGGGGGCGAGGGCGGTGACGGCTATGGCGGCGGTGGTGCCGCCGCCGGCCGTGCGGGTGGTGGTCATGGCGGGACCCTTCCGGGAGTCGCTAGTGGGTCAGCGCTAAGTAGCTTAGCGCTAAGCTACTTATTTGCAAGTGACTTTCTTGCGGGTGAGCGGAAGGGCGCCGATACTCTCCGTATGCAGCAACAGCCAGCGGACGCGGTGGACGCGATCATCGAACAGTGGGGCCGGGTGCGGCCGGACCTGGACACCCGGGCGATGGAGGTCTTCGGCCGGATCTTCCGGCTCTCGCGCGCGATGGGCGACCGGATGGAGCGCGCGTACAAGCCCTACGGCATCTCGCGCGGCGAGTTCGACGTCCTGGCCACCCTGCGCCGCTCGGGCGAGCCGTACACCCTCTCGCCCCGCGAGCTGTCGGCCACCCTCATGCTCACCACCGGCGGGATGACCGGCCGGCTCGACAAGCTGGAGCGCGCCGGACTGCTGCGCCGCTCCCCCGACCCGCACGACCGGCGCGGCCTGAAGGTGACCCTCACCGAGGAGGGGCTGCGGCTGATCGACGAGGCGGTGGGCGCCGGCCTGGCGGCGGAGAGCGCAGCCCTGTCCGCCCTGGACGCCGAAGAGGCCGGCCACCTGGCCGGCCTGCTGCGCAAGCTGCTGGACGCGACGGCGGAGTAGCCGTCGCGGGGTTCAGCCGACCGCCTCACGGCTGAGGCCGGCGGGGCCCAGGTGGCGGGCGAGGGCCGCCTCGGTCTCCGCGGGGGCGGCCGCGTCGGCGGCCCAGGCCGCGTATCCGTCGGGGCGCACCAGCACGGTCGTGCGGCGGCCGCTCGCCCAGCGGGCCACGGCCAGCCGGTCCGCGCGGCCGGCGTCCGCCTCGTACGGCTCCGGGGTGATCAGCACGAACCGTCCGCCGCGCAGCGCCTCGTACAGCCGGCCACCGCCCGCGAGGGCGACGTCCGGGACGCGGGTGCCGGTGAGGCGGTGGGCGCCGCGCGGTGCGGGGTAGCGGTAGCCGATGCCGGTGATCTGCCCGACCGCCTTGCGCCGCGCCGGGCCGACCCGGCCGAGGAGCGCGGTGAGTGCCGCGCGCGCCGCCAGCGTCCAGGGCTGCTTGGCCATGGCGAGGCGGACGATCCCGCCGCTGCTGCGCAGCACCGCCCGGCCGACGGGGTGCCGCTCGGCCTCGTAGGTGTCGAGCAGCCCGGGATCCGCGTGACCGCCGGCCACCGCGGCGAGCTTCCAGCTCAGGTTGGCGGCGTCCTGGAGCCCGGTGTTCATGCCCTGGCCGCCGGCCGGGGTGTGCACGTGCGCGGCGTCACCGGCGAGGAAGACCCGCCCGGCCCGGTAGGCCGGCGCCTGGCGCTCGTCGCTGTGGAAGCGGGACATCCAGCGGGCGTCGTGCATGCCGTAGTCCCGGCCGAGGGCGAGACGGGTGATCTCCTTGATCTCGTCGAGGTCCAGCGGTTCGCCGTCCGGGACGTCATGGCCCCGGTGCCAGCCGATCACCCGGTAGTAGCCGTCGCCGAAGGGCGCGAGGAAGGCGAAGGCGTCACCGACCGCGTTGACGGTGAGCACCGTCGGCGGCTCCTCGGCGAGCCGGACGTCGGCGAGCACGACGGACCGGATCACCGACCGGCCCGGGAAGGGCAGCCCGACCGCCTGCCGTACGGCACTGCGCATGCCGTCGGCCCCCACGACGTACGCGGCCCGCAGCGTCTCCGGCCGTCCTTCCGGCCCCCGGACCTCCACCGTCACCCCGTCCGCATCCTGGCCGAGCCCGGTCAGCTCGGTCTCGTACCGGAACTCGGCCCCCGCCTCGACCGCCCGCCGCAGCAGCGCCTTCTCGACCTCGTACTGCGGGAGGACGAGGAGGTGGCGGTAGCGGGAGGGGAGGCGGGACAGGTCGAGGGTGAGCCGGCCGAAGAGGCGGAGCCGGTCGAGGGGCCGGCCGACCGACTCCAGGCCGTCGGCGAGGCCGCGGGCGTCGAGCTGTTCGAGGGTGCGGGCGTGCAGGACGAAGGCGCGGGAGAGGTTGCTGATCCGCTGCGGGCGCTTCTCCAGGACGGTGACGGGGAGGCCGGCGGTGGCGAGGTCGCCGGCGAGGAGGAGGCCGGTGGGACCGGAGCCGACGATCAGGACGCGGGGGGTGCCGGTGGTGCCGGTCATGGTGGCCTCCTGGGTGCCAACGCCTGCTGGCCAACGCGTGTTGGTCAACGCTTGTTGGCAACGGTAGGGCGGGCGATCGAGGAGTGTCAACACCTGTTGGCCAACATACGTGGGCCAACAGCCGTGGACCCCCACGGGTGTTACGTCGTGCCCCAAGACACCCCGACCCGACACCCGCCTCTGGCAACCTGGCAGCTCGCTGAACCATCAGGGAGGGGACCCGCCGTGACCCAAGTGCCGCTCGACTCCGACTCCGTCGACGCCGACAGCGACAACGCCGACCTCGACGACGCCGACCGCGAAGCCGTCGAGAAGGAGCGCGCGAAGCTGCGGGAGTTCGTCAAGGGACTGAGCGCGGACGACATCGACTCGGGCGGCTGGTTCACGAAGCTCTGCGCCCAGGCGCTGCGGTCGTACGCGCAGAAGGCCACCTGGGAGTACTTCCAGCAGAAGTACAGGGGCGTGCCCGCGGACGGCATCGTCGAGAAGCAGATCAGGCTGGCGGCGAAGAACGCCATGGTCGAGGGCGGGATCACGGCCAGCCTCTACAACGGGGCGATCGTCGCGACCATCGGCTCACTGGGCGGCGCCAGCCCCGCCACCGCTCCGGCCGGGTTCGTCACGTTCATGGTCGACCTGACGTACCTCAGCCAGCTGCAGATGCGCCTGGCCTACGACATCGCCGTGCTCTACCGGGTCCCCCTGGACGTGGAGGACCCCGAGGACGTGATGAAGCTCGTCCGGGTGGCCTTCGGCATCAAGGCCGGCGAGGTCGCCCGCGGCGGCCTGAAGTTCGTACCCGGCATGGTCCGGCAAGTCCTCAAGAAGTACTACTCCGGCCCGGTCCTCGCCGCCGCGAAAAGCCTCCCGTTCGTCGGGAAGCACCTCCTCCAGCGCAACATCATCAAGTTCGCCGTCCCCGGCGTCGGAATCCCCCTCACCGTCCTCGTGAACCGCTACACGACCCTGGCCGCGGGACGCCACGCCAGGTCCGTGTTCCGTGGCGAAGCAGAGGTGATCGAACTCGCGGACACGCTGGTCCGGCGCACGCGGCACCCGCGGTTGATGCTGTGGGTCGCATGGCTCGTCATCAACGCGGACGGCACGATGGCCGACTCCGAGGTCCTGCTGTTCCAGTGGCTGACGCGGCTCGCCCGGGAACGGCACCGGGTCGACGACGAGCAACTCGCCAACGTCGTCACCATCGACCCGGCCGAGGTCTGGCAGCGCATCGACACCGAGCCCGGGGATCTCGGTGACGTCGTCGACGCCGCCGAACGGGTCGCCGCCGTCGACGGGGAGCCCAACGCGCGTGAGAAGGCGGTCATCGCCGAGCTACGGGACCGCTGCCGACGGCACTGAGCGCGGTGCGGCCCAACGCCCGTAGGCCACCATGCGTAGGCCACCGCTCGTACGGTCAACACCCGTAGGCCTACGCTTGTACGGTCAACACCCGTAGGCCTACGCTTGTTGGCATGCCGCCGCCACGCCGCTCCGACGCCACCCGTGCCGCCATCCTCACCGCCGCCCGCGAACGCTTCGCCGCCGACGGGTACGAGCGGGCCACCATCCGGGCCATCGCCAGGGACGCGCGGATCGACCCGTCCATGGTGATGCGGTACTTCGGCAGCAAGGAGGGACTGTTCGCCGCGGCCGTCGCGCTCGATCTGCGGCTGCCCGACCTGACGCGCATCCCCCGCGACGAGGTGGGCCGCACGCTGGTGGGCCACTTCCTCGATCTGTGGGAGGAGAACGAGGAGCTGACCGCCGTCCTCCGGGTCGGCGCCACCAACCAGGCCGGGGCCGAGCGGATGCACGGCGTGTTCCGGGAGCAGCTGCTGCCGGTGGCCCGGCAGGTGTGCCCGGACCCCGAGCAGGTCCCCGCGCGGGCCGCGCTGTGCGCCGCCCAGCTCCTCGGCCTGGCCCTCACCCGCTACGTGCTGCGCCTGCCGCCGGCCCGGGAACTGGCCCGCGGGGAACTGCTGGCGTGGCTGGGGCCGACCGTCCAGCGCTATCTGACGGCACCCAACCCCTGAGCCGCCCGCCCGGCGCCGCGGACGGGCACAGCCCGAAAAGCCGGGGCGCCGGTCACCCCCCGGGTACGGCGTGTGCGCGTACCGGCGGGAGGGTGAGCGGCGCCCCGGCGAGGAAACCGATGGCCCGACGGCCCGACGGAACGCCGGGCCGGTCGGGCCGATGGGCCGGTCGGGCCGATGGCCCGGTCAGGCCTTGGCGCGGGCCTCGGGCTTGACGTTGATGTTGGACGAGGTGGTGTCCTTCTTGGCCCGGGAGCGGTCGAGGACCATCACCAGTCCGGCGATGACCAGGAACAGCACGACCGGGAGAATGACGTAGAGGCCCAGCGTCTCGATGACGCTCAGGCCCTTGCCGGGGTCGTCGCCGTCGTCGCGGGTCAGCGCGAGCGCGGGGGACGACATGAGCAGCATCATCAGCGTCGTACCGGCGGCCAGGGCGCCGGCGCGCAGGGCGTTCTTCTTGTCCACGGAAATCAAGTTAGCGAACCGGTGTCGGGGCCGCGCGCCCGGGGTGCCCAACAGGGCCACCCCCGGGCGGTCAGCGCCGGGCCGCCGGCCCGGCGCCGGGCGGCCGGAGTACGTCCAGCAGGGCCCGTAGCCGAGGCGAGGCGACCAGTTCCTCCAGCGGCACGGGCCGGCCGTCGGAGTCGGCGACGGGCAGGCGCCAGTTCGGGTACTCGTCCCAGGTGCCCGGCAGGTTCTGCGGACGGCGGTCGCCGAGGCCGTCCGGGAGCCAGACGCCGATCAACCGGGCGGGGGTGCGCAGCAGGAAGCGGTGGACGGCGCGGATCTCCTCCTCCTCGTCGGAGCCGGGCGGTCCGGCCGCCGGGCTGTCCAGCAGACCGAGGCTGCCGAGCAGGGCGAGCCACTCGGCGGCGTCCGCGGTGGCCTCGGCGCGTTCCTCGGCGGCCGAGCGGGTGAGCAGGCCGAGGCGGTCGCGCAGGTCGACGTGGTCGCCGGTGAGCCGGGCGGCGGTGGGCGGCAGGTCGTGGGTGGTGGCGGTGGCCAGGCAGTCGGCGCGCCAGCGTTCGGGCGGCAGGGGGCGGCCGTCGCCCTCCCAGTCGCGTTCGAACCAGAGCACGGAGGTGCCGAGCACCCCGCGCCGCTGGAGCGTCTCGCGCACGCCGGGCTCGACGGTGCCGAGGTCCTCGCCGATCACGACGGCCCCGGCGCGGGTCGCCTCCAGGGCCAGGAGGGCGAGCATGGCCTCGGCGTCGTAGTGGACGTAGGTGCCGTCGGTGGGCGGGCTGCCCTGGGGGACCCACCAGAGCCGGAACAGGCCCATGACGTGGTCGATGCGCAGGGCGCCGGCGTAGCGGAAGAGGGCGCGCAGGAGGTCGCGGTAGGGGGCGTGGCCGGTGGCGGCGAGCCGGTCGGGGCGCCAGGGCGGCAGGCCCCAGTCCTGGCCGCGGGCGTTGAAGGCGTCGGGCGGGGCGCCGACGGACATGCCGGCGGCGAACACGTCCTGCTGGGCCCAGGCGTCGGCGCCGGCCGGGTGCACGCCGACGGCGAGGTCGTGCACGATCCCGACGGGCATGCCGGACTCGCGGGCGGCGCGCTGGGCGGCGCGGAGCTGGCCGTCGGTGAGCCAGGCGAGGCGGGCGTGGAACTCCACGCGGTCGGCGAGCTCGGACCTCGCGCGCGCGGTGGCGTCCGAGCGGGGGTCGCGCAGCCCGTCCGGCCAGCGGTGCCAGTCGGGTCCGTGGAGTTCGGCGAGGGCGCACCAGGTGGCGTGGTCGTCCAGGGCCCGGCCGTGGGCGGCGCGGAAGGCGTCGTAGGCGGCCTGGCGGCCGGGGCCGAGGGGTACGGCGAGGATCTGCTCCAGTGCCTCCCGCTTCAGCTCCCACACCGCGTCCCGGTCGATGAGGGCGCCCTTGTCCAGGACGTCGGCGCGCAGCCGCCCGGCCCGCTCCAGCAGCGCGCTCAGCCGCTCGCGGTCCTCGGCGTAGGCGAACTCGGGGATGTCCTCGATCCGCAGGTGCACGGGGTCGGGGAAGCGGCGGGAGGAGGGGCGGTACGGGGAGGGGTCGGTGGGGGCGCCGGGTACGGCCGCGTGCAGCGGGTTGACCTGGACGAACCCGGCGCCCGCGGTGCGTCCGGCCCAGCCGGCCAGCTCGGTGAGGTCGCCGAGGTCGCCCATGCCCCAGGAGCGGCGGGAGAGCAGGGAGTACAGCTGGACGAGGAGGCCGTAGGAGCGGCCGGGCGGGGCGGGCAGCCGGTCCGGGGCGACGACGAGGCAGGCCTCACCGGTGCGCCCGTCGGGTGCGGTGGCGGTCAGCCGGTGGACACCGAGCGGAAGGTCCGCGGGCAGGGCCCCCTCCTCCCCGGCCCGTTCCTCCCCGTCCTCGGTCTCGACCCGGAGCCGGGTGCCGGCGGGCAGGGCGGTGAGGGCGGCAAGACCGGTGGGGGCGGGAACACCGGTGGGGGCGGGCAGGGCGGCGAGGGTGGCGGCCGGCTCCGCGCCGGACCACTGGACCACCGTCGGCGGCAGCAGGCGCTCGCGCAGTTCGCGTTCCCGGGCGGCGAGGGCGGTGCGTACGGCGTCCGGGCCGGTGGCGTCGACGCCGAGGGCGGCCAGGGCGGCGGTCACGGCGGAGGCGGGGACCTGGACGGTACGGTCCGGGGCGGGGCGGTAGGAGGTGGCGACCCCGTGCAGCTCGGCGAGCCGGGCGAGGTCCTCCGCTGGGGGCTCGTCGGGCGCCGCGGCCATCTACAGCCCCGACGCGAAGGAGTCCGGGACCGGGTCGGACTCGCTGGTCAGCGGGGCGGCCTCGGCGAGCGGGGGTTCGCTGGTCAGGGGGGCGGCCTCGGGCAGCGGCGGCTCGCTGGTCAGCGGTGCCTGGGCGCACGCGCTCTCGGCGCTGAACACGCACAGCGCCGCGTGGTCGGTGTCGGCGGACGGCTCCGCCACGGGTTTCCACTGGGACTGGGCCGGGATGGAGAGTCGAGCCGGTGCGGCCACGGGGGCCTCCTTGTCGGTGCGGGGGTGCTGCGGCTTCGGACGGGTCGGGTTACCGCAGGCCTACCCCGTGAGCCCCGCGCCACGCCGGGCAAAATCCGGCGCCGGGGTGATCCGGCGCCGGTCCGGTGATCGATAGAGGGGGTGTGAGACTGTTCCGCCCCATGGGGGGCCAGCGGGAGACGGACGACGGGAGCGGCGCGGACGCCGCCCTGCTGCGGGCCGTCGCACAGGGGGACGCGGCGGCGATGGCCGAGCTGTACGACCGGCACGCCGGGTGGCTGCACGCGCGGCTGTCCCGGCGGTGCGCCGACCCGGAGCTGGTGCGGGAGGTGCTGCAGGACACGTTCGTCACGGTGTGGCGGTCGGCGGCCGGGCACCGCGGGAAGGAGGCCGGCGGCTGGCTGTGGACGATCGCCGCGCGCCGGCTGGTCGACGCGCGGCGGGCGCAGGAGCGGGTCGCGCGGGTCGCGGAACCGCTGCCGGAGCCCGAGTCCCCCGGGCGGTACGAGTCCGCCGCCGCGCCGTCCGCCGAGGACCGGGTGCTGGCCGGTCTGGAGTACGGCGATGTCGGCACCGCGCTCGACCGGATCTCCCCGGAGCTGCGGGAGGTGCTGCGGGCGACGGTCGTCGACGGGCTGAGCACGCGGGAGGCGGCCCGGCTGCTCGGCATCCCGGAGGGCACGGTCAAGTCCCGGGCCCGCCGCGCCCGCGCCGAACTGCGGGAGGCACTCGACCGGTTGCACCCGTCCCCGCTGGGAGGTACGGCATGACACGGCGCGAACGGCGGCACTGGCACGTCTCCGACGACCTGGTCACCCGCTACGCGGCAGGCGACCTCCCCGAGCCGGACGCGTGGTCCCTGGAGAAGCACGTGGAGGACTGCGCGGGGTGCGCGTCCCGGGTGTCGGCCGCGGTGCGCGGTACGGCGGCGGGGGCGGTGCTCGCGCGGGTACGGGCGGCGGTCCTGGAGTCGGCGCCGGCACCGGCCGTGTCCCCGGCGCCGACGGCACCCCGAGCACCTGGGGCGTCACCGGCGCCCGCGGCCTCCCGAGGACCTGCGGCCTCACCGGCGCCTGCCGGATCCGGCGCACCTGCGGGACGGCCGGCACCGGCACCCACACCGGCACCCACACGGGCACCGGCACCGCCGGCGCCCCCCGCCCCCGCCGCACGGCCCGCGCTGTCCCGGCTCGCCCGGCTGCTGTGGGCCGCGGGGCCCGCCGTGCGCGGGGCCTGGCTGCCGGCGGTGCTGGTCGTGGCCGCCGCCGCGCTGTCCCTCTCCTACCTGGCGGGGTTCGCGGGAGCGCGGGCGCTGCTGCTGGCCGTCGCGCCGGTGATGCCCGTCGCCGGAGTCGCCCTGTCCTACGGCCCGCACGCGGACCCCCTGCACGAGGTGGCCGCGGCCACTCCGGGCGGCGGGCTGCGGCTCGCGCTCACCCGTACGGTCGCCGTGCTCGCGGTGTGCGTGCCGCTGCTGACGCTGGCCGGGCTGCTGCTGCCCGCCTCGGGCGCGCCGGCCGCGGCGGCCTGGCTGCTGCCGGGACTGGCGCTGGCGCTGGCCTCGATGGCCCTGGCCTCCTTCGTGGGGTGCCGGGTCGCGGCCGGGGTGACGGGGGGCGGCTGGCTGTGCGCCGTGCTGGCACCGGTGGCGGTGGCGCCGGGCGCGGCGGTGACCGCACGGCTGTCCGAGCAGCTCTCCCGCTGCCTGGACGGCACCGCGACACAGGCCGCGTGGGCGGCGGCGGCCGTCCTGAGCGCGGCCCTGCTGGCGCTGCGCCGCCCGGCGTACGACCGCCCGTTGCGCCCCTGACGGCCTGCGGCCCCCTCCCCCGGGGGGCCGGGGCCGAGCCGGCCCCTGGACCAGCGCAGACGACTCCAGGCACCGCCCCCCCTCCGCCCCCTCACACCCCTCCGCTCCCTCCCCTTCTCCACCCCCTCACCTTCACTCCCTCCGTCCTGCCCTGGAGAGACCATGAGTTCCCTACGTGTGACCGGCCTGCGGGTCCGGCACCGCAAGACGCTTGCCCTCGACTCGCTCGACCTGGCGCTCGGCACCGGTGTGCACGGGCTGCTGGGGCCGAACGGGGCCGGGAAGACCTCGCTGATCCGGGTGCTGGCCACGGTGGCGCGGCCGGACTCCGGGCGGGTGGAGCTGCTCGGCGACGACATCGCCGGCCACCGCGCCCTGGCCGGGGTGCGGCGTCGGCTGGGCTATCTGCCGCAGGAGTTCGGCTACTACCCGGGTTTCACCGTGCGGGAGTTCGTGGCGTACGTGGCCTGGCTGAAGGAGGTCCCGGCCGCGCGGGTGCCGGCGGCCGTGGAACGGGCGGTGGCCCGGGTGGGCCTCGCGGACCGGGTCGACGCCAAGGTGCGAACGCTGTCCGGCGGCATGGTCCGCCGGGTCGGGATCGCGCAGGCGATCGTGAACGACCCCGACGTCCTGCTGCTGGACGAGCCGACCGCCGGTCTGGACCCGGAGCAGCGGGTGGAGTTCCGCGAGCTGCTGCGTGAGCTGGGCACCTCGTCGACCGTGGTGGTCTCCACCCACCTGGTGGAGGACGTGGCCGCCGCCTGTACGGAGGTGACCCTGCTGGACGGGGGCCGGATCGCGTACCGGGGCACGCCGGAGGCGCTCTCGCTGCTCGGCGAGCGGGCCGGCGGGCCGGGGGACCATCCGATCGAGCGCGGGTACACGGCGGCGCTGCGCGCCCACCGCGCGCCCGGTGCGCGGGAGGCGGTCCGATGACCCTCGCCGCGCGTCCCACGGACACCACCGACACCATGGATTCCGCCGGCCGCCCCGCGGTGCCCGCGCGCGCACCGCACCCGTTGCGTGCCGAGGCCGTCCGCGGCTTCGCGCCCTGGACCGGGGCCGCGGTGCTGCTGTCGTTCGGCGCGACGCTCGCCGGCACGGCGGACCGCTGGCAGGGCGGGTGGGCGGAGACCGCCACCGAGACGCACACGGCCATGCTGATCACCCTTCCGCTGGCCGCGGCGGCGGGCTGCTGGCAGGGCGGCCGGGAACGGCGGCGCCGTACCGAGGAGTTGTGGCGGACGACCGTACGGCCGCCGCTGGCCCGTCTGCTCGCCCCGGCCCTGCCGGTCGCGTTCTGGGTGGCCGCCGGCTATCTGGTCACGGCGTTCCTGGCGCTGCTCGCCACCTGGCCCTACGCCCAGGGCGACCACCCGCACCTGGCCCTGCTCCCGGGAGACACGGTCGCCATGGCGGCGGGCGCGCTGGCCGGGCACGTGCTGGGCCGGGCCGTGCCCGCCCGGCTGGCGGCCCCGCTGCTGGCGACGGCCGGGTACGTGGGGCTCGGTGTGCTGTCGGTCGACGGCCCGGACGTGAGCCGCCCGCTCAGCCCGGCCACGGTCCTCATGGTCGGGCAGCTGCCGGTGTGGTGGCAGCCGTGGGCCATGGCGGTGTGGACCGGCGGACTGGCGTGCGCCGCCGCGCTGGCGTACGCGGCACGGCGCCGGGTGACGGCCCTGCTGCCGCTGGCCGCCGCGCTGGCCGCGGGCGCGCTGCTGGTGCAGGCCGGGGACGGCCTGTGGCACACCGATCCGCTCACCCGCCGCCAGGTGTGCGACACCTCCACCACCCCGGCGGTGTGCGTCAACGCCCGGTACGCCGGGATGCTCCCGCAGGCCGGCGACGCCCTGTCGGGGGTGACGGACAAGCTGGCGGGCGTGCGGAACCTCCCGGCGCGCTGGGCGGACCACGACGGTGCCCTGCGCGCGGACGAGGCCCGGCTGCCGGCGATCACCCCGCTCGGCTGGTCGGCCGTACGGGGGCGGCTGACCGATCCGGAGCAGTTCGCGTGGGAGGCCGTCGCCGCCCTGGAGGGCGACGACTGCCCGGAGCGCACCCGGACCGCCCGGGTGCTGGGGGCGGACGACGCGGTGGAGCACTACCTCGCGCCGACCCGGGTGCAGAAGGCGCTCGACGAGGACGACGCCCGGGGCGACCGTACCCGGCGCGCCGAACTGCGCGAGCGCCGTGCCGCGCGCGCCCGGCTGGCCGGGATGGCGGAGGACGAGCGCCGCGACTGGCTGTCGGCGTACTTCGCGGCCCGCGCGGCCTGCGACCCGAAGGGGGTGCCGGCCCTGTGACCGGACTCCTCCTGTACGCCCGCTCCCGCGCCCTGCCCGCCACCCTGGCCGCGCTCGCCGCGACGGCCGCCTTCGCGGTCTGGGCGGCGGGCCGGCTGGACGCCTACCTCGATCCCGACCGCCGGGTGCCGATCGTGGCCATGGCACCGCTGCTGGCGTCGGCGGTGATCGGAGCGAGCCTCTACACGCCCTCGGACGAGCTGGACCGCACGGCCGTACGCCGCTGGTGGCCGCGCCGCCTGGCGCAGCTGGCCGGCCTGACGGCGCTGGCCGCCCTGCTGGTGACCCCGGCCGTCCTCGGCCACACCGAGACCTTCGGCCCGCCCGCCGTGCTCCGCAACACCCTCGGGTGTACGGGTCTCACCGCCACGGCGGCCGTACTCCTGGGGGCCCGGCTGAGCTGGCTCCCCGCGTTCGCCTACGTCACCGCCGTCTACCTGGGCTCCAACACGGCACGCGGCCGGGCGGCCACGATCTGGGCGTGGCCGATGCAGCCCGGGGCGGCGACGGGCGCGTGGGCGACGGCGGTGACGGCGTTCGTGCTGGGTGCCGCGCTGTACGCCGTGCGCGGCGCACGCCCGGAGGGCCCGCGCGGCTGACAGGTCCCCGGGCGACCGCGGGCGCCTGACGACCGCGACCGCCCCGGACACGCAACGGGCCCGGGTCGACTAGGCGGAGATACCGTCGATCCGGGCCAGAGCATCGTCCGCGCCGTAGGGCTGCAAGTACGGCAACCAGCGCGGGTCGCGGTGTCCCGTGCCGATGATCCGCCAGGCCAGCCCCGTCGGCGGAGCCGGTTTGTGGCGGAGCCGCCAGCCCAGTTCCACCAGGTGGCGGTCGGCCTTGACGTGGTTGCAGCGGCGGCACGAGGCCACCACGTTGTCCCAGACGTGCTTGCCCCCGCGGCTGCGCGGGATGACGTGGTCGACGCTGGTTGCGACGCCACCGCAGTACATGCACCGGCCCCCGTCGCGGGCGAAGAGCGCACGGCGGGTGAGCGGGACGGGCCCTCGGTAGGGGACCCGGACGAATCGCTTGAGCCGGACCACGCTGGGTGCGGGGAGGGTGACGGTTGCGCTGTGCATATAGGCGCCGGACTCCTCCAGGGAGACTGCCTTGTTCTCCAGGACGAGGACGAGCGCGCGGCGGAGCGGTACGACGCCGAGCGGCTCGTACGACGCGTTGAGGACCAGGACATGCGGCACGGGTGCCTCCTTGGGCGTCGGCGGCGCGTGGCTCGCGCCGGGACGATCTGCAGTCAGTCTCCCCTCATGCCTGGTGAACGCGCCACCATGTCCCGGTAACGGGCTGGGAGTGTTTTCGACCACATCCGATACATCCCCCGGATCATGGCCTGTTCAAGCCCGCGTGAGCCGTGTCTCTCCTGCGCGCCTCCTGTGCGGATCGGCACGAGGCACACACAATGCCCCGTTAGTGTGGTGGTCCTGTCCGTCCGGTGACCTTTTCGTGACCTTGACCGCCCGCCGGTACGGACCGTGCAGCACCTGGGAGGTACCTGCCGTGTCGTCCCTGCCCGCCGCCCTCTTGGCCGCCGGGGCATCGCCGTCCCCGTCCCCGTCGCCGTCGGGCTCCACGGCCCCGGCCGTGCCGACGCTCCAGGACGCCCAGGAGAGCGCGACGAACGCGGCGAGCTGGGTCGAGCAGAACTGGTCGACGTGGCTTGCGATGGGGCTGCAGATCCTGCTGATCCTGGTCGTGGCGGTGGCGCTGCGCGCGGTGGTGCGGCGGGCGATCACCAAGCTGATCGACCGGATGAACCGCACCGTGCAGGCCGTGGACGGCAGTGCGCTGGGCGGGCTGCTGGTCAACGCCGAGCGGCGGCGGCAGCGGGCGGCGGCGATCGGCTCGGTGCTGCGGTCGGTGGCGAGCTTCCTGATCCTCGGCACGGCCGCGCTGATGGTGCTGGGCACCTTCAAGATCAACCTGGCGCCGCTGCTGGCGTCGGCCGGTGTGGCGGGCGTGGCGATCGGTTTCGGCGCGCGGAACCTGGTCACGGACTTCCTGTCCGGCGTGTTCATGATCCTGGAGGACCAGTACGGCGTCGGGGACGTGATCGACGCGGGTGTGGCCACCGGCGAGGTGATCGAGGTCGGGCTGCGCGTGACCAAGCTGCGCGGGGACGGCGGGGAGATCTGGTACGTCCGCAACGGCGAGGTCAAGCGGATCGGCAACCTGTCCCAGGGCTGGGCGACGGCCGGGGTCGACGTGACCGTGAAGGCGAGCGAGGACCTGGACCGGGTCAAGGCCACCCTGGACGAGGTCGCCGAGAGGCTGAGCAAGGAAGAGCCCTGGAACGAGCTGCTGTGGGGCCCGGTCGAGGTGCTCGGCCTGGACTCGGTGCTGATCGACTCCATGGTGGTCCGCGTCTCGGCCAGGACGATGCCCGGCAAGTCGGTCACCGTGGAGCGGGAGCTGCGCTGGCGGATCAAGCGGGCGTTCGACGCGGCGAGCATCCGCATCGTGGGCGGCGCGACGGCCGTCGAGGACCAGGTGGACGCCCCCGACCCGACGGCCACGGTCGCGGCCCCCTCGGTCTACTCCAACGCGGACTCCCCGCAGACGGCGGCGGCCTCCCCGATCACCCCGCAGCGCTCGGCGCCGCCGGCGAAGTAGCGGAACGGTTCGGCACACACGTTCGAGTGAACGGGCGGGGCATTCCGGCGCGGGGCGCGCGGGGGGTGCCCCATCGTTCTGCCGGGGCGCCCAGTGCGGGCTTAGCCTGGCAGCAGCGTGACGAGGAGAAGCGATGAGCGCCGAACCGATCCTGGAGCCGGTCATGACGCAGGTGGACCCCATCGACCTGTTGAGTGCGATCGAAGAGGCAGCACCGATGCCGATTCGACCCGAGTACGTCGAGGGGACCGCCTTCGTGCCGCCGCAACCGAACGACAACCACAACGACGGCGCATTCGAGCTGAGCTTCCAGTTCCGAGCCGCCGGACACCGCCTCGTGGGCATGGGCAACGGCTACCGCGCCGCCCACAAGGACGGCAGGACCATGGCCCTGATCATTCCGGACCTCTACGTCCGCCGCCGCAGGCCGACGGAACTCGACGAGTCGTACCGCAAGGCGAACAAGGGCTGGTACCCCATCGACATGATCGCCCTCGTCGGCGAGGTCACGTCGACCAACCACGAGACCGACACCGGCCCCAAGTTCCGCACCTACGCCGCCGCCGGCATCCCCGTCTACGTCCTCATCGACCGCCACTCCCGGACGGCCCACTGCTACACGGACCCCGTCCTCCCCGGCGACGACCCCACCGAGGCCTACTACAAGACGGACACCAAGGTCACCCTCGGCGACCCCCTCCCCCTCCCGGCGCCCTACCCCACCCTCGACACCACCCCGTTCCTCACCGACTGACCGACCCGCAGGCCAGCTGGTAGGCCTCGCGGACCCACGCCTCCTCGCCGGGGTCGGCCCCGCAGGCCAGGGACGCGCCCTGGTCGGCGTTCAGCCAGGTCGTGACGCTGCCGTAGTGCGTGCCGTCCGGGCAGGTCACGGCGAAGCTCGCGTCCACGACCTGCACGGCCTCCGCGGTGACGAAGCGGCCGGCTCCGTCGAAGTCGATGCGGTCGGGGTGCCGGGGACGGTGGGCCGTGTCCTCGCCGGGAGCCATCAGGTCGCCGGTGTCGTAGCCCAGGCGCTTCTCCAGCGAGGCCAGCGCGCGCCGCGGGGACACCCGCGCGCCGTTCGTCCGGACCGAGGCGACGACCGTACGCACGGGGACGTTCCGGAACGTGGTCCAGCCGTCGTCCTCGCCGACCTGAACCACCGGGGAGACACCGGTCAGCCGTGTCTCCTGCCGTACCGCGCCCCAGCGGAACGCGCCGGAGCCGCAGGACGGTTGCGCGGACGGCTTCGCCGGGTGCGCCGCCCGGACCCCCCGCGGCTGCTGCGCCGTGCACGCCACCGCCACCGCTCCCAGCAGCAGGGCCGCCACCGTCGTACGGCCTCTTCTCACGTCGTCTCTCCCCGTCTCGCGCGCCGCCCGAATGTAAGCGCTGTGACCAGGGAAAACCACACCCGTTGCACACTCGTGACGCGCCCTCGGACCCCGCGCGGTCCGAGATCACCTTCACAGGAACCCCGCATTCCCCCCGCATCCGGTGATCCTCTAGGGTCACTCCACCACGGCCCCCTGATCCGGAGCGCGACGTCGCCCGGGGGACCGTCTCGAATGTGGGGAAACATGCGAAAGCTCGCCATAGGCGCCGCCCTGTCCGGCGCCCTGGCCCTGGCCGGCCTGGCCGCGCCCGCCGCGTCGGCGGCCGGTACACCGGACCTGACGTTCTCCGGTGTGACCGTGAACAAGGGCAAGCCGGTCGTGGTCGGCACCGTCAAGGCCGTGAGCGTGCCGGTGTCGTACACCCTGACCCGGCCGAAGAACCTGGTCATCGACCAGGAGAAGACGGTGCAGGCGGTCATCCTCTACCGCGGCACCCTGAAGTCGCTCGACAACGACCTGGGCCCGCGCAGGGCGCCGGTCTGCACGACCACCGCCACGACGGACACGACCGTCACCGAGAGCTGCACCGAGACGATCGTCGCCGCTCCGGACGAGACGCTGTACGAGGCCGCCGACGCCGGCACCTGGAAGGCCGCGGGCCTCTACGCGCACAGCGACGAAAGCGCCTCGGACGACTACCTGCACAGCGAGTCCGACGTCACCCTGTGGGGCAACCTCGCCTCGGCGAAGGTGCAGCGCGCGTCCCGGCTGACCACGGACGCCGCCCCGGAGCCGGTGGCCAAGGGCAGGACGCTGACCGTCAAGGGCAGGCTGACCCGCGCGAACTGGGTGACCGGCACGTACACCGGCTACCGGGACCAGAAGGCGGTCCTGCAGTTCAAGGCGGACGGCGGCGCGTACGCCGACGTCAGGACGGTCACCTCCGGCACCGGGGGCGCCCTGTCCACCACCGTGAAGGCGGGCCGGAGCGGCACCTACCGCTTCGTCTTCGCCGGTACGGCCACCACGGCCGCGAAGACCTCCGCCGGCGACCACGTGACCGTGAAGTAGCCGCCGGTCCGGCACCGTACCGCGACGCCCCCGAGGTAACGACTCCGTTGCCCCGGGGGCGTTGTCTATTGACGCCCCCTTCGTCCTCGGCTTACGTTCCTCCCAACCCAATAGGAAAGTTTCCTAACAGTGATCTCCCGGCGCCCGGTGATCACAACTGGACGTCATGCCCAGGTCACTGAAAAGCTGGGCGGCTGGAAAGGCAGGTGTCGACCCCCATGGCAGGAACCGCCGGTACGCCGGGCACCCCGCGCGTCCTGCGCGCCATGAACGACCGCGCCGCCCTGGACCTGCTGCTGGAGCACGGGCCGCTGTCGCGCACCCGGATCGGCAAGCTCACCGGTCTGTCCAAGCCCACCGCCTCCCAGCTGCTGGCCCGCCTGGAGGCGGCCGGCCTGGTCCGGCTCACCGGCACCAGCGAGGGCCGCCCGGGTCCCAGCGCCCAGCTGTACGCGGTCGACCCGACCGCCGCGTACGCCGCCGGACTCGACGTCACCCCGCACCGCATCCGCGCCGCGGTCGCCGACATCACCGGCCGCACGGTCGGCGAGCACGAACTGCACACCCCCGGCCGGCGCCCCGCACGGTCCGTCGTCCAGCAGGTCACCGACGCCCTCGACGGCGCCGTCAAGGCGGCCGGACTCGCCCGCTCCGACGTGCACCGGCTGGTCATCGGCACGCCCGGCGCCTTCGACCCCACCACCGGGCGGCTGCGCTACGCCTCCCACCTGCCCGGCTGGCACTCCCCCGCGCTGCTCGACGACCTCGCGGCGGCGCTGCCGATGCCGGTCGAGTACGAGAACGACGTCAACCTCGTCGCCCTCGCCGAACAGCGGCTCGGCGCGGCCCGCGGCCACGACGACTTCGTGCTGCTCTGGAACGAGGAGGGCCTCGGTGCCGCCCTGGTCCTGGGCGGCCGGCTGCACCGCGGCTGGACCGGCGGCGCCGGCGAGGTCGGCTTCCTGCCGGTGCCGGGCACCCCCCTGGTCCGGCAGGTCACCAAGGCCAACAGCGGCGGCTACCAGGAGCTGGCCGGCTCCCAGGCCCTGCCGCGGCTGGCCCGGGAACTCGGCGTCCCGGACGTGCCGTCGGGGCCGCACCACGACGTGGCCACCACGCTCGTGGCCCGCGCCGCCGACCACGCGAGCGGCCCGCACCGGGAGCTGCTCCAGGCCTACGCCACCCGGCTGGCCACCGGTCTGGCCTCGCTCGTCTCCGTGCTCGACCCCGAACTCGTCGTCCTCAGCGGCTCCACGCTGACGGCCGGCGGCGAGGTGCTGCGCGCCCTCGTCCAGGCCGAGCTGGAGGAGCTGGCCGCGGCCCGGCCCCGGCTGGTCGTCGGCGACGTCCGCGAACACCCCGTACTGCGCGGCGCGCTGGAGTCCGCGCTCGCCGCCACCCGCGACGAGGTCTTCGACACCTCGCGCTGAGCCCGCCCCCACACCGGCAGCACCTGCCCCTGGCACCTGTCCCCGGGAGACCTCGCCATGCCCACAGCCCTGTCCCGAGCCATACCCACGACCGCCCGAAAAGCGGCTTGTGTCCTGACCGCCTCCCTCGCCCTCCTCGCCACCGCCTGTACCGGCCAGTCCGGCTCGGGCGCCACCGACGACCCCTCGAAGGACACCACGATCACCTTCTGGCACGCCTGGAGCTCGCCGAGCGAGGTGAAGGCCGTCAAGGCCCTGGTCGCCGGCTTCGAGAACGCGCACCCCACCATCCACGTGGACATCGTCGGCAACATGACCGACGACAAGATCAACCAGGCGCTGCGGGCCGGCGGCGACCGGGCCCCGGACGTGATCTCGTCGTTCACCACCAACAACGTGGGCAGGTTCTGCTCCTCGGGAGCGCTGGTCGACCTGAACCCGTTCTTCGAGAAGTCCGGGATCGACCCGGAGAAGACGTTCCCGAAGCCGATGAACGAGTACACCCGGTTCGACGGCAACCGCTGCGCCGTACCGCTGCTCGGCGACGCGTACGGGCTCTACTACAACAAGACGGCGTTCGAGAAGGCGGGCATCGCCGGTCCCCCGAAGACCTGGTCGGAGTTCGAGGCCGACGCGAAGAAGCTGACCGTCCCCCAGGGGAGCGGGTACCGGCAGCTCGGGTTCATGCCGGACTACCACGGCTGGGAATCCACCACCGAGCACTACCTCGGCCAGTTCTCGCCGACGTACTTCGACGAGAACGGCAAGTCGAACCTCGCCAAGGACCCCGCGTTCGAAAAGGGCTTCACGCTCCAGAAGAAACTGGTCGACGAACTCGGCGGGTTCGCGCGGCTGGAGAGGTTCCGCGCCACCCTCGGCGACGAGTGGGGCCCCAAGCACCCCTTCCACACCGGCCAGGTCGCCATGCAGCTCGACGGCGAGTGGCGGCTCGGCATGGCCGAGGCGGCGAAGCCCGGCTTCGAGATCGGGGTGGCCCCGCTGCCCGTCCCGGACGACCAGGCCGACCAGTACGGCAAGGGCTACATCACCGGCACCATCGCGGGAATCGCCGCCACCAGCCGCAAGCAGAACGCGGCCTGGGAGTTTCTCAGGTACATCACCACGGACACGGACGCGGTGGTCGGCTTCGCCAACGACATCCACAACGTGCCCTCCACGCTCGCCGCGCTGAAGTCCCCGAAGCTGACGTACGACCCGCGGTTCAAGACCTTCCTGGACATCGCCGCCGACCCGCACTCCACCACCACGCCCGCCTCGGTCAACGGCGGGGTGTACCTGGTGACGATCCAGGAGTTCGGCTACGACTACGAGAGCGGCAAGGTCACCGATCTGAGGGCCGGGCTGCGGAAGACGGCCGCGCAGATCGACACGGACATCGCGCAGGCCCGGTGATGGGCACCGTCACCCTCGCGTCGAAACGCCGGCGCGCGGCGCTGCGCACCCTCGCCTTCATGTCACCGTGGATCGTCGGCTTCTCGGTCTTCTTCGCCTATCCGCTGATCTCCACGGTCTACTTCTCCTTCATGCACTACGACGGCTTCCGGCCGCCGCGGTGGAGCGGCGGGAAGAACTGGACGTACGTCTTCGAGCACTACCCGCTGTTCTGGCCCGCGCTGCGCAACACGCTGTGGCTCGTCGTGGTCATGGTGAGTCTGCGGGTGGTGTTCGGGCTGGGCGTCGGGCTGCTCATCACCAGGATCAGGACGGGTACGGGTGTCTTCCGCACCCTGTTCTACCTGCCGTACCTCGCCCCGCCGGTCGCGGCGACCATGGCGTTCGCGTTCCTGCTCAACCCCGGCACCGGCCCGGTGAACTCCCTGCTGGAGAAGGCCGGACTGCCGGCGCCGGGCTGGTTCAACGACCCGGCGTGGTCCAAGCCGGCGCTGACGCTGCTGGCCCTGTGGGGCATCGGCGACCTGATGGTGATCTTCATGGCCGCCCTGCTCGACGTACCGGCCGAGCAGTACGAGGCGGCCCAGCTGGACGGCGCCTCGGCCTGGCAGCGCTTCCGGTACGTCACCCTGCCGAACATCTCGCCGATCGTGATGTTCGCCGTCGTCACCGGCGTGATCCAGACCATGCAGTACTACACCCAGCCGCTGGTGGCCGGGAAGGTCGCCTCCGGAGTGATCCAGGGCGCCGGCACCCAGTTCGAGCCCGGCTACCCCGACAAGTCCACGCTCACCCTCCCCCAGCTCGTCTACAACCTCGGCTTCCAGCGCTTCGACTACGGCTCGGCGTGCGTGGTGGCGCTCGTGCTGTTCGCCCTGTCGACGGCGTTCACCGCGCTGCTGATGCGGCGCCGGGGCGGCCTGATCCAGGCAGGTGACTGACGTATGAACCGCCGCAAGGCATCTCTGGAGTGGGTGGCGGTCCACTCCCTGGGCGTGGCAGCCGCGCTGTTCTTCACGCTCCCCTTCGCCTTCGTGTTCCTGACCTCGCTGATGAGCGACAGCCAGGCCCTCAGCCGGGACCTGATCCCGCACACCTGGGAGTGGGACAACTACCGCAAGGTCCTCGACACGCCGGGCTTCCTCACCTGGTGGCGGAACACGCTGCTGTACGCCGGTCTCGGCACCGTGCTGACCGTGGTCTCCTCGGTCCCGGTGGCGTACGCGCTCGCCAAGTTCCGCTTCCGGGGCCGCAACCTGTCGCTCATGCTGGTGATCTCGATGATGATGCTGCCCCCGCAGGTGGTCGTCATCCCGATGTACCTGTTCTGGGCGAAGCAGCTGGACCTGTCCGGCACGCTGTGGCCGCTGATCGTCCCGATGGCGTTCGGGGACGCGTTCTCCGTCTTCCTGCTGCGCCAGTTCCTGATGACGATCCCGAACGAGTACCTGGACGCGGCGAAGGTCGACGGCTGCGGCGACCTGAGGACCCTGCTGCGGGTCGTCCTGCCGATGGCCAGGCCGGGCATCGCCGCCGTGGCCCTCTTCCAGTTCTTCTCCGCCTGGAACGACTACTTCGGCCCGCAGATCTACGCGTCCGAGAACCCCGGCGCCTGGACCCTGTCCTACGGGCTGGAGTCCTTCAAGGGCGCCCACCACACCGACTGGAACCTCACCATGGCCGCCACCGTGCTGGTCATGGCCCCCGTGATCCTCGTGTTCTTCTTCGCCCAGAAGGCGTTCGTCGAAGGCGTCACGCTCACCGGAGTGAAGGGTTAAACCACACATGAAACTCACTGTGGTCGGCGGAGGCTCGACCTACACCCCCGAACTCGTCGACGGCTTCGCACGCCTCAGGGACACCCTGCCCGTCGAGGAACTCGTCCTGGTCGACCCGGCCGCCGAACGCCTGGAACCGGTGGGCGGCCTGGCCCGCCGGATCTTCGCCCGGCAGGGCCACGGCGGCCGGATCGTCACCACCTCCGACCTGGACGCGGGCGTCGACGGCGCCGACGCCGTGCTGCTCCAGCTCCGCGTCGGCGGCCAGGCGGCCCGGGAGCAGGACGAGACCTGGCCGCTGGAGTGCGGCTGCATCGGCCAGGAGACCACCGGCGCCGGCGGCCTGGCGAAGGCACTGCGCACGGTCCCGGTCGTGCTCGACATCGCCGAACGGGTCCGCCGTGCGAACCCGCGCGCGTGGATCATCGACTTCACCAACCCGGTCGGCATCGTCACCCGGGCCCTGCTCCAGGCGGGCCACCGGGCGGTGGGCCTGTGCAACGTGGCGATCGGCTTCCAGCGGAAGTTCGCGGCCCTGCTCGGTGTGGCCCCGGCGGATGTGCACCTGGGTCATGCGGGCCTCAACCACCTCACCTGGGAAACCGGTGTGCGGCTGGGCGGCCCGGAGGGTGAGAACGTCCTGCCGAAGCTCCTGGCCGAGCACGGCGGGGCGATCGCCGACGACGTCCGCCTGCCCCGCGCCCTGCTGGACCACCTCGGTGTCGTCCCCTCCTACTACCTGCGCTACTACTACGCGCACGACGAGGTCGTCCGCGAACTGCGCACCAAGCCGTCGCGCGCCTTCGAGGTGGCCGCGATGGAACGGGAGCTGCTGGCGATGTACGGCGACCCGGCCCTGGACGAGAAGCCGGCGCTGCTGGCCAAGCGGGGCGGCGCCTTCTACTCGGAGGCGGCCGTGGACCTGGCGGCGGCCCTGCTGGGCGCGGGAGGCAGCCCGTACCAGGTGGTGAACACGCTCAACCGGGGCACCCTGCCCTTCCTCCCGGACGACGCGGTGATCGAGGTGCAGGCGGCGGTCGGCCCGGCGGGCCCGGTCCCGCTGCCGGTCCCCGAGCTGGACCCGCTGTTCTCGGGCCTGGTCGCGAACGTGACGGCGTACGAGGAGCTGGCCCTGGAGGCGGCCCTGCGCGGCGGCCGGGACCGCGTCTTCCGGGCGCTGCTCGCCCATCCGCTGATCGGCCAGTACGCCTACGCCGACGCCCTCACCGACCAGCTGGTCGCACACAACCGGGAGCACCTCGCGTGGGCCTGACCGCACCCGCACCCCCGATCGTCCTCGCCATCGACGCGGGCAACAGCAAGACCGACGTGGCCGTGGTCACCGGCGCCGGCGAGGTCCTGGCCACGGCCCGCGGCAGCGGCTTCCGTCCGCCCGCGGTGGGCGTGGCGGCGGCGCTGGACGCGCTGGCGGAGCCGGTGGCCCGGGCGTTCGCGGACGCCGGGGTCGGCTCCGTCGGCCATGTCTCGGCCTGCCTGGCCAACGCCGACCTCCCGGTGGAGGAGGAGCAGCTGGCGAGCGCGCTGCACGCGCGCGCGTGGGGCGCGTCGGTGGAGGTCCGCAACGACACCTTCGCGATCCTGCGGGCGGGCGTCGCCGAGCCGCGCGGGGTGGCGGTGGTGTGCGGGGCGGGCATCAACTGCGTGGGCATGCGCCCCGACGGCCGCACCGCCCGCTTCCCCGCCATCGGCCGTATCTCCGGTGACTGGGGCGGCGGCTGGGGGCTGGCGGAGGAGGCGCTGTGGCACGCGGCCCGCGCGGAGGACGGCCGTGGGAAGCCGACCTCGCTGGCCCGTACCCTTCCCGCGCACTTCGGCCTGCCGAGCATGTACGCCCTCATCGAGGCGCTCCACCTGGAGCACCTCGGCCAGGACCGCCGGCACGAGCTGACCCCCGTCCTGTTCGCCACGGCGGCCGACGGCGACCCGGTGGCCCGGGCGATCGTCACCCGGCTCGCGGAAGAGGTCACGGTGATGGCGACGGTCGCCCTGACCCGCCTGGAGCTGCTGGAGGAGGAGACCCCGGTCCTCCTCGGCGGCAGCGTCCTCACCGCGGGCCACACCCAGCTGGACGACGGCATCCGCACCCTGCTGGCGGCCCGCGCCCCCAAGGCCGACGTCCGTGTGGTGACGGCGAGCCCGGTCCTGGGCGCGGCCCTGCTGGGCCTGGACCGGCTGGGCTCGGACCCACGGGCGCAGGAGCGGGCGCGGAGCCACTGGGAGCCGGCACGGCCCGCCCACCGACCCGGGCACGGGGAGGCACCGGCCTCCCCGTGAGGCGTCAGCCGAAGTGGAGGTCGCCGTTGATGGTGCCGGTCTGGATGACCGGGCCGTGGAAGTCGCCGCCGCTGATGGTGTGCTGCACGGTGCCGCCCCGCTCCGGGGCGCGCCGTGCGTCCTGGACCAGCGCGCGCAGCTCGTCCCGCGCCGCCGGATCGTCGCGCAGCAGGAGCAGCAGCCGCGCCTGCCACAGGGACTCGATCTCGGCGAGGGCCGCCCGGTCACCGTCGGCGCGGGCGACGACCACCGCGCCGCGCGCCTCGTCCAGCTCCCCGGCCGCCGCCCGCGCCTCCTCCTCCCGTCCGCGCCCGAACAGCGCCTGGACCCGGCTCCTGGCCGTGGCCCACGCGTCCCCCGCCATCAGCTGCACCAGGGTCGTCGCCCCGGACACGGCCAACGCCGTCAGCTCGGCCTCCACACCGCCACCTCCGCTTCCGTCGCTCCCCGCCGTTCCACCCCGAACTCCGCTCCCCGGCAGCCTACTTGGCACAGCGGGGAACCGATCCGTCCAGACCGGCGTGTTCATCGGCAAGGGGTGGTGCGTCGGGCGCCGTGCGCCCCCGGGCACACTGCGATCCGATCAAGATCGAGTGAAGGCCGGTGCGGAGGCCAGTGCCGGCGGCGATACTTGGCGGCGAACGGATGACCATGGGGGAGGTCAAGTGACACACCCGCCGAAGAGCGCGGCACCACCGGTGGTGGGCTCCGGTGTGCCCGCCGCCCCCGGCATCCCCGCACAGCCCGGACCCCCCGCGGCCATCGCTCCCGGTGTGCCGCCCGCGCGCCGGACCGCCTTCGCCGAGGGCGTCGAGCGGCTGCGGGCCGCCGCGACGACCGAGCCGGGCCGGCTGCGGATCATCGGCGCCGTACTCGCGCTGCTGGTCGTCACGTTCGGCGTGGTCACCGCCTGGCAGACCAGTGCCCGCTCGGCCGCCGCCGACGACGTCCTGCACCGCAGCCAGCCGCTCAGCTCCGGCGCGGCCGCCATCTACCGCTCGCTGGCCGACGCCAACACCGCGGCCTCCAGCGGGTTCCTCGCCGGCGGCCAGGAGAACGCGCAGTCCAGGGACCGGTACGAGAAGGACGTCCGGACCGCCGCCGCGGGCCTCGTCACCGCCGCCGCCAACGCCGAGCCGGGCTCCGCCGCCGAGGCGACCATCACCCGGCTGAACCGGCTGCTGCCCGAGTACAAGGGCCTCATCGAGCGCGCCCGGACGTACAACCGGCAGGGCTATCCGGTCGGCGGCGCCTATCTGCGGTACGCCAACGAGAAGATGCAGAAGCAGATGCTCCCGGCGGCGGAGGACCTCTACACCACGGAGAACCGCCGCCTCGACGCCGACTACGGCGACGCGACGCCGTACCCGTGGGCGGCGATCACGCTCGGCCTGCTCGCCCTGGCCGCGCTCGGCTGGGCCCAGCACCGCATGTACCGGCGCACCAACCGCGTCCTCAACCACGGCCTGGTCGCCGCCAGCGCGGCGACCACCGTCGCCCTGCTCTGGCTGGTCGTGGGCCACGCGGTCGCCCGCTCCGGCCTCGACGGCTCCTACCAGCACGGGATCCGCTCGCTCAACGTCCTCCACGACGCCCGGATCGCCTCCCTGAAGGCGCGCGGCAACGAGAACCTGAGCCTGGTGGCGCGCGGCGCGGAGACCGTCACGGTCGACGGCAAGCCGTACGACACCTACTACTACGACTTCGACCAGGACATCGCCGTGCTCGGCAAGGGCCTCACCGAGGCGGCGCGGCTCGCCGACGACCAGGGGGGCACCGCACCGGTCAAGGCGGCCGAGGGCAACATGGCCGTGTGGAAGCAGCGACACGCCGAGGCCCGCAGCGAGGACGAGAACGGCAACTACCAGCAGGCGCTGGACAAGGTGATCGGCGCGAAGGGCGCGACCGCCGAGTGCTTCGACGGCGTCGACCGCAGTCTCGCCCGGGCCATCGAGCATGAGCGGGCCGAGTTCCAGCAGGCCGCCGGGGACGGCCGGGACGCCATGACCGGGCTGCCGGTGGGCGTCGCCGTCCTCGCGGTGCTGGGCGCGGCCGGCGCCGTCGCCGGCATCGGCCGCAGACTTTCGGAGTACCGGTGACAGGGGGCAAGGTGATGGACGTGAGCCGCGCACGGCCGTCCCTGCGGGGCTGGGGCGGGGTCGCCGCGATGGCGGTGCTGTGCGCGGTGGCGCTGGCGTTCGCCCTGCTGCTGCCGTGCACCCAGCGGGCGCCGCGGGCCCCGGAGCGGGCCGGGCAGAAGACGGCCACCGGCATCCAGGCCCGCGCCGACCGCTGCGTGGACGCCGACGCGCACCGGCAGACGCTCGCCCCGTCCGGTGCGGACGGCACGACGATCGACGCCATCAAGGCCCGTACGGGCGCCAAGCGCAAGCTGGTCGTCGGCGTCGACCAGAACAGCTACCGCTGGGGCTACCGCAACCCCAACACCGAGGGCGCGCGCCTGGAGGGCTTCGACATCGACCTCGTGCACCGGATCGCCGAGGACATCCTCGGGGACGCCGACGCGGTGCAGTTCAAGGCGATCCCGACCAGCCAGCGCATACCGGCGATCGAGGACGGGCGCGTCGACATGGTGGTGCGCACGATGACGATCACCTGTGCCCGGCTGCGGCAGGTCGCGTTCTCCGCGCCCTACTTCAAGACCGGTCAGCAGGTCCTCGCGCCGAAGTCGTCCTCGATCACGGGCTACGACGACTCGCTGGCGCACAAGCGGGTGTGCACGGCGGCCGGTTCGACCGCGCACGCCAAGCTGGCCGCCGACCGCACGGCGGGCCGGCTGCCCGCCTCCACCGACATCTCCGCCACCGTCCCGAACCAGCTGGACTGCCTGGTGCGGCTGCAACTCGGCGAGGTGGACGCGGTGGTGACCGACGGCGCGCTCGCCGCGAGCCAGGCCGCGCAGGACCCGACGGTCGAACTCAAGGGCAAGGCCTTCACGACCGAGTACTACGGAGTGGCGATGAAGAAGGACGCGAACGATCTGGTGCGCCGGGTCAACCGCGTCCTGGTGGACTACCGCGCCCAGGGCTGGCAGACGTCGTACGACGACTGGCTGTCGGCGACACTGGGCAAGGATTCCGCCGCGTCGAAACCGCCCGCGCCGCAGTACCTGCGCGGCAGTTGAGCCGCACCCGACCGGAACAGACAGCAAGCGAGAGGTGATCGATGGGCGTCACGGACCCCGCCGGGCCGGTGATGGACCGGGACGAGGTGGACCGTGCGCTGGCGCGGCTCGGCCAGGAGCACGAGGCGATCGAGACCTCGCTGCTGGCCCTGCAGGACCACGCGGGCCGCAGACTCCTCGAAGGCGCCGACCTGACCGGCGTCACCAGGGAACGCTGGCAGGCCACGGAGGCGCGGATCACCCGGTTGTGGGCGTACTTCGACGCCTACACGGCCGCGCTGCGCGGCGCCCGGGAGATCCGCGCGCGGCGCCGCTGGTCCAGCCGGGAGGACCTGGCGGAGCTGACCGGGCTGCTGCGCGGCGAGTCCGTGACCGTGCCCGGCGGGGGCACCGGCCGGCTCAGCGAGACGTACTCGCTGTCCACGCTGGTGGACCGGATGAACGAGCTGTACGCGACGAGCCTGGACGTGATCGTCGCCGCCGACGCGGTGTGGTCGGCGCTGCCCGCGCGGATCGATTTACTCGCCGCGGAACTCCAGCGCACCCGGGGCCTCGCGCACTCCGTCGGGGTCCGCCCCGGCGAGCACCCGGCCGGTGACGACCTGGAGCGGATCACGCGCACGCTGACCCAGCTGCGCGAGGACGTCGTCCGCGACCCGCTCGCCTTCTGGGTGCCGGCCGAGGGCAGTTCGGCGCCCGGCGGCGGACGTCCGGACACGACGGTGTACGACCGTGAGGCGCGCGCCCTGGAGGACGTGCGGCGGGAGATCGACGCCGTGCTGACGGTGCGCCAGGACGCGGAGGCGCGGCTGATCCGGCTGCGGGACGTGCTCTCGCGCGCGGACCGCACCCTCGCCGAGGCCCGTACCGCGCGCGGCGAGGTGCTCGCCAAGATCGCCGCGACCGAGGTGCCGGTGGTGAGCGGCCCGCCGACCGCGCTGCAGGAGCAGCTGGCGACCGCGGCCGAGTACCGCAGGCAGGCCCAGTGGCACCGGCTCTCCCCGCTGCTGGAGTCGCTGGAGGAGAAGGCCGAGGACGAGCTGCTGCGCGCCCGCGAGTCGCTGACCGCGGTCACCGCGCCGCTCGCGGTCCGCGCCGAGCTGCGCGGCCGGCTCGACGCCTACAAGGCGAAGGTGGCCCGGCACGGCCTCGCCGAGGACCCGCTGCTGGTCGAGCGGTACGACGCGGCCCGTCGCATGCTGTGGAGCGCGCCCTGCGACCTGCGGGTGGCGGAGCAGGCCGTGCTGCGCTACCAGCAGACGGCGGCCGAACTCCTCGGCGGCGCGAACGCTCCGGAGGACCGCAAGGGGGACGCGTCATGAGTCAGCCGGGGCAGACCTGCCAGCGGCCGGGCTGCGCGGGGACGTACGAGGACGTCGGCGGCGGCGAGCTGTACTGCGACACGTGCGGGCTCGCCCCCGTGGTCTCGGCCGGGGCTCCCCCCGCCGGGGGAGGCATGGTGGCCTCGCCTGCCACCGGGATCACCAAGGGCGCCTCCGAGAGCGGCAGTTCGCGCAGCGCGCGGACGTCCTCGCAGTCGTCGAGGTCGCGCCGCTCGGTGTCCGGGCGGCTCTCCCGGTCGCTGTCGGGGAACTCCACGGGCCGCTCGGTGTCGGTGCGCAGCTCCGGTTCCTCGTCCGGGACCTCCTCGCGCGGCCGGCTGGGCGCCGGACTGGTCTCGGTGCCGCAGGTGCCGCGGCCCGACCCGCGCGCGATGGTGCTGGAGAACCCGGAGGTGCCCGAGCGGAAGCGGTTCTGCTCGCGCGCGGACTGCGGGGCTCCGGTGGGCCGGGCCCGGGGTGAGCGGCCGGGCCGCACGGAGGGGTTCTGCACCAAGTGCGGGCACCCCTACTCCTTCGTGCCCAAGCTGAAGGCCGGGGACATCGTGCGCGGCCAGTACGAGGTGGCGGGCTGCCTCGCGCACGGCGGGCTCGGCTGGATCTACCTCGCCGTGGACCGGGCCGTCTCCGACCGCTGGGTCGTCCTGAAGGGCCTGCTGGACACCGGTGACGAGGACGCGATGGCCGCGGCGATCTCCGAGCGGCGGTTCCTCGCGGAGATCGAGCACGCCAACATCGTGCGGATCTACAACTTCGTGGAGCACCTGGACCAGCGCACCGGCTCCCTCGACGGCTACATCGTCATGGAGTACGTCGGCGGCAAGTCCCTGAAGGAGATCGCCAACGCCCGCCGGGCGCCCGACGGCCGGCGCGACCCGCTGCCGGTGGAACAGGCGTGCGCGTACGGCATCGAGGCGCTGGAGGCCCTCGGCCACCTGCACAGCCGCAACCTCCTCTACTGCGACTTCAAGGTCGACAACGCCATCCAGACCGAGGACCAGCTCAAGCTGATCGACATGGGCGCGGTCCGCCGCATGGACGACGCCGAGTCCGCGATCTACGGCACGGTCGGCTACCAGGCCCCGGAGGTCGCCGAGTCCGGCCCGTCGGTGGCCAGCGACCTGTACACGGTGGGCCGCACCCTCGCGGTGCTCACCTTCGACTTCCAGGGCTACACGAACGTCTACGCCGACTCCCTGCCCGACCCCGACGGCATCGAGGTCTTCCGCCGGTACGAGTCCTTCTACCGGCTCCTGGTCCGCGCCACCGACCCCGACCCGGCCCGCCGGTTCGCCTCCGCGCAGGAGATGGCCGAGCAGTTGACGGGGGTGCTGCGGGAGGTCGTCTCGCTCCAGTCCGGGCAGGCGCGGCCCGCGCTGTCGACGCTGTTCGGGCCCGAGGTGAAGGTCACCGACACCGAGCTGTTCCCGCGGCTGGACGGGGATGTGTCCCGGCTGGGGACACGCCCGGTGGGGAGGGCGCCCGCCGTCCCCGCCTCGCTCCCGCCGGCGCTGGTCGAGCCGGTCGGCACCGCGGCCGCCGCGCTGGCCCTGCCGGTGCCGCTGGTCGACCCGGCCGACCCCAACGCCGGTTTCCTCGCGGGCCTGATGGCCTCCGCGCCGGCCGAGCTGATGACCGCGCTGGCCGCGGCGCCCGTGCAGACCGTGGAGACCCGGCTCAGGCAGATCCGCGCCCGGCTGGAGAGCGGCGACCACCAGGGCGCGCTGATGAGCCTGGCGAAGCTGGACGAGGAACAGCCGGACGACTGGCGGGTGGTGTGGTACCGGGGTGTGGCCGCGCTGGTCACCGGGGACTTCGAGGGTGCCGCGCTCGCGTTCGACGCGATCTACGACGCCTTCCCCGGTGAGGCCGCGCCCAAGCTGGCGCTCGGCCTGTGCGCCGAGGTTCTGGGCCAGCTGGACAACGCGGCCGAGTACTACCGCCTGGTGTGGTCGACCGATCCGGCCTTCGTGAGCGCCGCGTTCGGGCTGGCCCGGGTGCGGCTCGCGGCCGGGGACCGCGGCGGCGCCGTACGGACGCTGGAGTCGGTGCCGGAGTCCTCCATCCACTACACGGCCGCCCGGGTCGCCGCCGTCCGGGCCCGGCTGAGACAACGCACCGCGGGCGCGGGTGACGTACCGTTCCTGGACGACCTGACGGCCGCCGCCGGTCAGGTCGAGGTGCTCCAGGCGTACGGCCTGGATCCGGCGCGGCGCGAGCTGTTGTCGGCGGAGGTGCTCGGATGTGCGCTGGACTGGATACTCTCCGGGGGCCAGCGCACCGGGTCCGCCGCCGGCGGCCGGGTGCTGCTGGGCAGCGGTCTGGACGAGCGGAGTCTCCGCTTCGGCCTGGAGCGCGCCTACCGCACGCTGGCCCGGCTGGCGCCCGGCGGCAAGGAGAGGATCGAGCTGGTGGAACGGGCCAACCGTTACCGCCCCCGGACGTGGGTGTAGTCGATGTCGCAGATGCCCCGGCAGGCCGCACTGCCCAAGTGCCCGAGCTGCACGGAGCCCGTGGAGCCGGGTGACCTGTTCTGCGGAGCGTGCGGATACGACCTTTCGGCGGTGCCCGCTCCGCCGCAGGACCATCCGACGCTGACCATGACCGGTTCCGCGGGAGCGGACGACGGCACGGCCTGGCCCGATCCCGGCCCGGCCGGCTCCGACATGCCGTCGGCGGCGCACCTGCCGACGGACCTGCCCGGCACCGACTCGGGTGACACGCCGCTGCCCGGGCACGAGTCCGGCGCCGGGCGGTCCCCCGGTTCCGGGGTGCGGTTCGACCGGCCGGACGAGCCGGACGAGTACCCGCTGCAGGCGCCGGACCCGCGGCTGACCGCCGCCCCGGCCGAGCCCGCGCAGCTCTGCGTGGCCTGCCGGACGGGCCGGGTGGACAGCGACGGCTACTGCGAGAACTGCGGGCACGCCCAGCCGCGCGAACGCGACCACGTGGAGCGGGAGTCGGGCCCGGTGGCCGCCGTCAGCGACCGCGGGCTGCGCCACCACCGCAACGAGGACGCCTTCGCCGTCGGCCACACCACGCTGCCCGACGGCACCCCGGCCGCGGTGGCGATCGTGTGTGACGGCGTGTCCTCCGCGACCCGCCCCGACGACGCGTCCCTGGCCGCGTCCCAGGCGGCCGGTGACACCCTGCTGGCCGCGCTGCCGCGCGGCACCCACCCGCAGGCGGCCATGCACGAGGCGATCGTCGCCGCCTCGCAGGCCGTCAACGCGCTCGCGGAGGAGCCCGCCACGGCCCGCGAGCACGCCCCGCACCAGAACGCGCCGGCCTGCACGATCGTCGGCGCGATCGTCACCTCCGGGCTGCTGGTCGTCGGCTGGGTCGGCGACAGCCGGGTCTACTGGGTGCCCACCGACCGCACCGCGCCGCCCGCCCGGCTCACCGAGGACGACTCGTGGGCCGCGCAGATGGTCGCCGCCGGCCTGATGAGCGAGGCCGAGGCGTACGCCGACGAGCGGGCCCACGCGATCACCGGCTGGCTCGGCGCGGACGCCTACGAACTGGAGCCGCACACCGCCGCGTTCAAGCCGGACCGGCCCGGTGCCGTCGTGGTGTGCACCGACGGGCTGTGGAACTACGCCGAGTCGGCCGAGGAGATGTCCGAGGTCGTCCCCGCGGACGTGGCGGACCGCCCGCTGCACGGCGCCCGGGTGCTGGTGGGGCACGCCCTGGACGGTGGGGGCCACGACAACGTAACAGTGGCGGTCCTGCCGTTCCCGGTGCCGCCGCAGGGGGCAGGATCGGCCTGAGGGCCGTACCCGACCGGGGGGATACGGCACGGGGAAGCCGCGGCGGACCGGAGGGGACCGGTCCGCCGACAGTCATCGCCTCGTGTGAGCGAGGTGTCCGAGGGGGATGCGATCAAGCATGGCCAACTTCGCGAAGTCGAACGTGCCACGGTTCTCGGTGGACGTCTACCAGAACGAGTACCTGCCCGAGGGCGGCAGCGAGGTCAACGCCGTCGTCACCGTGACCGCGACCGGCGGCGGCACCATCGGCAGCGCGGTCTCCGCGCCCGTCCACGCGCCGGGCCGGCAGCCCTCCGCCGCGGTCGCGATCATGGTCGACTGCTCCGGCTCGATGGACTACCCGCCGGCCAAGATGCGGGGCGCCCGCGACGCCACGGCCGCCGCGATCGACGCCCTGCGCGACGGCACCCGGTTCGCGGTGATCGGCGGTACGCACGTGGCCAAGGAGGTCTATCCGGGCGGCGGGCGGCTCGCGGTCGCCGACGCCACCACCCGTGAGCAGGCCAAGCAGGCGCTGCGCCGGCTGAGCGCGGGCGGCGGTACGGCCATCGGCACCTGGCTGCGGCTCGCCGACCGGCTGCTGTCCGCGGCGGACGTCACCATCCGCCACGGCATCCTGCTCACCGACGGCCGCAACGAACACGAGTCACCGCAGGAGCTGCGGGCCGCGCTGGACGAGTGCGCGGGGCGGTTCACCTGTGACGCGCGGGGCGTGGGCACCGACTGGGAAGTGAAAGAAGTCACAGGGATCGCCTCGGCGCTGCTCGGCACCGCCGACATCGTCGCCGACCCGGCGGGCCTCGCCGCGGACTTCACGCGGATGATGGAGACGGCGATGGGCAAGGAGGTCGCCGACGTCCTGCTGCGGGTGTGGACGCCGGTCGGCACGACGATCCGGTTCGTCAAGCAAGTCGCGCCCACCGTGGCGGACTTGACCGCCCGCCGCACCGAGGCCGGACCGCGCGCCGGGGACTACCCGACCGGCTCCTGGGGGGACGAGTCCCGCGACTACCACCTGTGCGTGACGGTCCCGCCGGCCGGGCTCGGCCAGGAGATGCTCGCCGCCCGGGTGTCGCTCGTCGTCCCGCAAGCGGACGGTTCGGTGCAGAACCTCGGCGCTCAGGGTCTCGTACGGGCGGTGTGGACCGACGACATGGCCGCCTCCACCTCGATCAACCCCCAAGTCGCGCACTACACCGGGCAGGCCGAACTGGCGCAGGCCATCCAGAAGGGTCTCGACCTTCGCAAAGCGGGCGATTTCGATGGAGCAACGGCCAAACTGGGGCGCGCTGTTCAGCTCGCGAGCGCCTCGGGGAACGCCGATACTGCGAAACTGCTTGCGAAGGTGGTGGACGTGGTCGACGCCGCGACAGGTACTGTGCGGTTGAAGACGAGGGTCGCCGAGGCGGACGAGATGACGCTGGAGACCCGGTCCACCAAGACTGTTCGTGTAAAGAAGTGACCCTTGGAAGCGTAGGAGAAGGGGAAGCGCCGACATGCCGACCTGCCCGAACGGACACCAGTCGGGTTCCGACGACTGGTGCGAGGTCTGCGGTCACCGCATGGCCGGTGCCGTACCTCCACCCCCTCCGCCGCCGCCCCCGGCCGCCGGCGGCTACGGCTACCCGCAGCCCGGCGGGGGGCGCCCGCACCCGGCCGCCGGGCCGGACCCGGAGCCGGAGCTGTGCCCGCAGTGCCGTACGCCCCGCGAGGGCGGCGCGCCGTTCTGCGAGGAGTGCCGGTGGAACTTCCTGACCAACACGGCGACCTCCTACACCCCGGCCGCCCCGCGTCCGCCGCAGCCGCGGTTCCAGCCGCCGAGCGCGACGTACGGCGGCGGTGACGGGTACGAGTACCAGGGCTCGCGGCCCTCGCAGGTGAACCGCCCGGCCGAGCCGATCCCGTCCTTCGGCGGCGAGCCGTCGGCCCCGACCCCGTTCGGCGCCGACCGCGGCCCCTCCGGCCCGCAGACCTCCCCCGGCCCCGCGGGCGCGCCCCCGTTCGGCCAGGGCAGCCAGCGCCCCCCGGGGCCGCCTCAGGGCTTCGGCCAGGGTCAGGGTCCGGGTCAGGGCACGGCACCTGGTCAGCGTCCTGGTGGTCCGGGGGGTCCAGGGGGTCCGGGTGGCTTCGGCGGTGGGCCCGGCCAGGGTCCGGGACAGGGGCAGGGCCCCGGTCCCGGCGGCCCGTCGGGTCCGGGCGGCTTCGGCAGTGTGCCGGGGCAGAGTCAGGGGCCGGGCCAGGGTGCGGGCCAGGGCCCGGGGGCCGGCGGCCCGTCCGGGTTCGGCGGCCCGGGACAGGGTCCCGGCGGTCCCTCCGGCTTCGGTGACCGTCCGGGGCAGGGTCCCGGCGGTCCCTCCGGCTTCGGTGGCGGTCAGGGTCCGGGGGCCGGTGGTCCGGGCGGTCCGTCCGGGTTCGGCGGCGCCCAGAACCAGCGTCCCGGTTCCGGCTTCGGCGGCGGCCCGGGGCAGGGCCCCGGCGGCCCCTCCGGCCCCGGGGGTCCCACACCTCCCGGCCCCTCCGGCTTCGGCGGCGACCCCTCCCGTGCGGTGCCGCCCCCGCCCGGGCCGACGCCGCCCGGTCCCGGCGGTGCCCCGCAGGCGTTCCAGCAGGCCGGGGCGTCGGCCCCGCCCGCGTTCCCGCGTGAGGCCGGCCGGCCGCCGGCCGGGGACGACGACTGGGTGATCTCCCCGCCCTCCTCCGGCCCCGGCGGCCAGGGCGGCGGCTACGGCTACCCGCAGACCGGTGCCACCCAGGCCCCGCCCGGACCGGGCGGCGGCTTCCCGCAGGCGCCGCAGTCGTCGCAGCCGGGCAACTGGACCGCGACCATCGGCCCGGACCGCGAGTACTTCATGGCGATGATGCAGCGCTCCGGTCCCGAGGCCGCGGGCCTGAACCTGCCCGCGTACTCGCCCGAGCAGCAGCGCCCGCTCACCGGCAACCAGGTCACCATCGGCCGCCGCCGGCACTCCACCGGCGACACCCCCGACATCGACCTGTCGGTGCCGCCGGAGGACCCGGGCGTCTCGCACCAGCACGCGGTGCTGGTGCAGCAGCCGGACGGCAGCTGGGCGGTCGTCGACCAGAACTCGACCAACGGCACCACGGTCAACATGTCGGAGGAGCCGATCCAGCCGTTCGTGCCGGTTCCGCTCCAGGACGGCGACCGGGTGCACGTGGGCGCCTGGACGACGATCACCGTCCGCCGGGGCTGACCGGGCTCAGGGCAGGGACCAGGCGTACGGCCCCTCGGGGTCGTCCAGCCATGCCCAGGTGCGCTCGCCGTCGACTGTGACGCCGTAGCGTCCGCGGCCCGGCTCCTGCTCGCGCTCCCACAGGGCGTACGCCTCCTGCGGGTCGAGGGTGGACCGGGTCAGCGCGAGCAGGAAGCGGAACGGTTCCTGCCGGCGGGCCCGGCCCGGCAGTCCGGCCGTCGGGACTCCCCCGGGCTCCGGCCTGCCCTCGCCGCGCAGCGGCACGAAGAAGGCGGCCCCGGGCAGGAAGCGGCCCTCGGCGTGCCGCGCGTCGTACACGGTCAGGGCGAGCAGTCCGGTGGCGAGCGGGGTGAGGATCCGCGCGCCGGGACGGCACTGGGCGAGCCAGGCGCGCGGCACCGTGGGCAGCTCGCAGGTGGCGATGATCCGGTCGTAGGGGGCGCGTTCGGGGACTCCGCGCGCTCCGTCGCCGGTGGCGACGGTGGGGTGGTGGCCGGCGGCCGCGAGGTGCTGCCGGGCGGACTCGGTGATCTCCGGTTCGAGGTCGATGGTGGTGACGAGGTCGTCGTCGCCGAGCCGGTGGGCGAGCAGGGCCGCGTTGTAGCCGGTGCCGGCGCCGACCTCCAGGACCCGGTCGCCCTCGCGGACGCGCAGGGCGACCAGCATGCGGGCCATCAGCGAGGGCTGGCTGCTGGAGGACAGCAGCTCGCCGTCGCGCAGCCGGGTGGCCAGGGGTACGTCCGCGTAGGCGCCGCGCACCCAGCGTTCCCGGGCCGCGCGCTCGGGGCTCTCGCGCCAGCGGCGTTCGTAGCCGCGTGGTCCGGGGACGTAGTAGTACGGCACGAACAGGTGCCGGGGCACCGCCGCGAACGCCTCCCGCCACACCGGGTCCCCGGCCCAGGCCCCGTCGGCGTCGATCTCCCGGACCAGCGCGGCCCGTGCCGCGTCGGCGAGGACCTCGATCTCCGTGTCGTGGGAGCCCATGGGTCCACAGTAGGGGCGGGCGGGCCGCCGCAGGGGCGGGCGGGAGCGGTCCTAGGCCTTGGGTCCTGGGCCGTCCGGTCTGAGACGATGGACGGGTGAATGAGATTCGGCGCGGCACGCTTCAGGAGCAGACCTTCTACGAGCAGGTCGGCGGGGAGGAGACCTTCCGCCGGCTCGTCCACCGTTTCTACGAGGGAGTCGCCGAGGACCCGCTGCTGCGGCCGATGTACCCGGAGGAGGACCTGGGTCCGGCCGAGGAGCGGCTGGCGCTGTTCCTGATGCAGTACTGGGGCGGCCCCACGACGTACAGCGAGAACCGCGGCCACCCCCGGCTGCGCATGCGGCACGCCCCGTTCACCGTGGACCGGGCGGCGCACGACGCCTGGCTGCGGCACATGCGGGCGGCCGTCGACGAGCTGGATCTGTCCGAGGAGCACGAGCGGACACTGTGGAACTACCTGACGTACGCCGCCGCGTCGATGGTGAACACCCCCGACTGAACCCCCCTGGGCCCCCTGAACCCCCCTGAACCCCGCTGAACCACCGTGCCTGACCACGCAGCACTGACAGGTCGTCACTGAAGGTCGGATTCCGGTCGCTCGACCCCGCATTCCGATCACAATCCGGTATAGACGGGCCGACAACCGCTTACCGGCAGGCCGTCCCCTCTGCCAGCATCGCCCGCAGGTCTGGAAGTCCGGACACACGGGGGCCGGGTGACGGGGTTCGTCTTCTCACGCGCGCGTGCGCACCGCCTGCTGCTGGGCGCCGCTCTGCTGACGGTGGCGCTGACCACCGCGGTCCTGGCGACGCTCACGGCGTACTCGGGCGCGATCGGCGACGCGGCGCTGCGCCACGTGCTCGGCGACCCGCGCAACGCCGCCGACACCGCACTGATCGTCAAGGCGGACGTGCCCCCGGCCGAACGGGCCGCCGCCGACACCGCCGTACGCCGGGGCGCGCGCCGTACCTTCGCCGGGTTACCGGTGACGGTACGGACCCTGCGCCGCTCGGGGCCGTACGCGCTGCCCCGCTCGCTCCAGCCGCCCGCGCGCAGGTCGGGCGACCCGGACCTGACGTACTTCGCGGCACTGGACCCGGGCCGGCTGCGGCTCGCCGCCGGCCGCCTCCCGCGCCACCGCGGCCCTGCCGCCGGCGAGGTGGAGGTGGCGCTCCCGCAGGCCGCCGCCCGGGCGCTGCGGCTGACGCCCGGTGCCCGGCTCACCCTCGCCGACCGGTTACGGGGGCCGGCGGTGCGGGTCCGGGTCGTCGGCGTGTACCGGCCCGCCTCGGAGACGGAACCGTACTGGCGGCTGGACGACCTGCTCGGCCGCGGGGTGAAGGAGTCCGGCTTCACCACGTACGGCCCGCTGCTCGCCGACCCGGCCGTGCTCACCGGCGGCTGGGTCAGCGCCGGGGCGACGGGCTGGCTGGCGTCGGCCGACTTCGCCTCGGTGACGACCGGACGGATCGGCGAGCTGCGCTCGGCGGCCCGGCACGGCAGCGCGGCCCTGCGCCGGCCGGCCGCGCTGAGCGGGACGACGCTCGCGCAGACCGCGCTGCCGGACGTGCTGGACCGGGTGGAGCGCTCGCTGCTCGTGGCCCGCTCCACCCTGCTGATCATCGCGCTCCAGCTGGTGCTGCTCGCCGGCTACGCGCTGCTGCTGGTCGCCCGGCTGCTCAGCACCGAACGCGCCGACGAGACCCGGCTGCTGCGGGCCCGCGGCGCCTCCCGCGCCCGGATCGCCGCCCTCGCCGCCGCCGAGGCGCTGCTGCTCGCGCTGCCCGCCGCCGTGTGCGCGCCCCTCCTCGCCGGCCCGCTCACCGCGCTGCTCGCCGGGCACGGCCCGCTGGCCCGGCTCGGCCTGCGCCTGGACCTCCCGCCGGCCGGCCGTCCCGCCGTCTGGCTGGTCGCGGCCGGGGTGGCCCTCGGCTGCGCGCTGGCGGTGACCGTACCGGCGGTGACCGGAACCGGGGACGGAGTGCGGGCCCGGGTCCGCGGGTCCGGGCCCCGGCGCGGCCGCTCCCTGCCGCCGAAGCCGCGCGGGCCCCGTACGAAGCCGGCCCGCACCGCCGTCCCGGCCCCGCTGCGGACCGGCGCCGACCTCGGCCTGCTCGCCGTCGCCGGCGTGGCCTACTGGCAGCTCGGCCGGCAGGACTCCGGCGGCGTGAGCACGGATCGGTCCGGCACCCTCGGCATCGACCCCCTCCTCGTGGCCGCGCCCGCGCTGGCCCTGCTCGCCGGAACCGTCCTCACGCTGCGGCTGCTGCCGCCCGTGGCGCGGTTCGCCGAGCGGTGGGCGGCCCGCGGGCGGGGGCTGCCGGTGGCGCTCGCCGGCTGGCAGTTCAGCCGGCGCACCGCGCGCGGGGCGGGCCCGGTGCTGCTGCTGGTCCTCGCCGTCGCCCTCGGCATGCTCGCGATCGGGCAGGCCGCCTCCTGGGACCGCTCGCAGGACGACCAGGCCGACTTCCGGGCCGGGGTGCCGGTGCGGGTGCTGGCCGGCGGGGAGGACGGGTTCGGCCGTACGGACCTGTACACCGGCCTGCCGGACGTGCGCGGGGCCGCCCCGGCGGTGCGCGGCGCCCAGCCGCTGTCCGGCGACCGCACGGCGACCGTGCTGGCCCTCGACACCGCGCACGCGGCCGACGCGGTCCTGATGCGCCCCGACCTGGCCGACGAACCGGTCCGGCCGCTGCTCGGCCGGCTCACGCCGAAGGGCGCCCCGGCCGGGGCCCGGGTCCCGGCGGGCACCGCCCGGCTGACGCTGACGGCCCGTCTGCACAGCTCGACCGGGCCCGGCACCACGACCGCGGTGACGGTGACGCTCGCGGACCGGTACGGGGTGCCGTACCAGCGGCCGCTCGGGCAGCTCCCCGCCGACGGCCGCCCGCACGCCCTGGCCCTCACCCTCCCCGCCGCCTCCGGACCGGCCACCCTCACCGGACTGCGCCTGGACCTCACACAGCCCGCCGAACACGCCGAGCACCACCGGCTCGCCCTGGAGAAGCTGACCGCGTCGGGGACGGACGGAACGGAGCACCGGCTCACGCTGCCCGCCCGCTGGACCACCACCGCGGAGACCGGCGGCGCCGCCGTGCCGAGCGCCGCCACCAGCCCCACCCGCCCCCGGCTCACCGGCACCGGCCCGCTCACCTTCGCCTACAGCACCGGCTACCTCCCGGACGCCGGCATCTGGACGATCGCCACCGTCACCCTCCGGCTCCAGGTCACCCAGGCCGCGCCCGCGGCGGTGCCGGCCGTCGCCACCGACCGCTATCTGGCCGCGGCCGGCGCCCGCCCCGGGCAGCGGGTCGACCTCACCGTCGGCGACCGGAGGGTGCCGGTGCGGATCGTCCGGGCCGTCCGCGCGCTGCCCGCCACCACCGACCCGGCGAACACCGGCGCCCGCGACGGCGGCGCCGTCCTGCTCGACCTGCGCGCCCTGAACCAGCTCCTCCAGGCCCGGTACGGGGAGAGCGCCACCCCCACCGAGTGGTGGCTCGGCACCGCACCCGGCGCCACCGCCCGCGTGGCCGCCGCCGTACGCGCCCTGCCGGACGTCGGACCGGGGCAGGTCGTCGTCCGCGACGAGATCGCCGCCGAGCTGCGCGACGACCCGTTCGGCGCCGGACCCGCGGCCGCGTTCACGGCGGCGGCCGTGGTGGCGGCGGCGCTCGCCGCGGTCGGCTTCGCCGTCGGCGCCGCCGGTGCGCAGCGGGCCCGCAACGCCGAGTTCGCCGTGCTGCGCGCGCTCGGCGTGCCGCGCCGCCAGCTGGCCCGCACGGTCGCCGCCGAGCAGGCCGTCCTGGTGGGCCTGGCCCTCGCGGTGGGCCTGGGGCTGGGCACCGTACTGGCCCGTGCCGTCCTGCCGTTGACCGTCCTGACCGGGGAGGCGACCCGCCCCGTGCCCGACCTGCTCGTGCAGCTGCCGCCCGGCCGGGTGGCGCTGCTGCTCGCGGCCGTCGCCGCGGCACCCCTGGTGGTCGCGGCGGTGCCGGCCGTCCGCCGGGCCGATCCGGCGGCGGCGCTGCGCGCCCCGGGAGGTGAGTGAGATGGCGGGCCGGCCGGTGCCGGTGGCGCGCGTGGTCGCGCCCTGGGTACGGACCCGGCTGCGGACCGCGCCCGGGGCCGCCGCCGCGCTCGCGCTGCTGGTCGCGCTCACCGCGTGCCTGGCCGGCGCCTACCCGCGCGCGGTGGACCGGTACGAGGACGCCGGCCTGGACCGGGCGCTGCGGCTGGCCCGGCCCGAGCACACCACCGTACGGCTGTCGGCGCCCCAGCCCGACCTCGGGCTGCCGCCCGGGCGGCGCGCCGAGGCGCTGCGCCCCGCCACGCTGGAACGGCAGTACGAGAAGGTGCTCGGCACGGTCGGCAGCCCGCTCGCCGTGGACCGCGCCCAGTCCGCGTACGGCGTCGCCGGCACCGTCACCCCGGCGGTGCCCGACCCCTGGCTGCCCCGGCCGACCGGGCTGCCCGCCCGTGTCTCGCTGACCGCGCGGAGCGGCCTCGCCGAGCACGCGCGCGTGCGCACCGGACGGCTGCCGCGTGCCGCTCACCCCGTCGACGGCACCGCCGCCGAGGTGGAGGCCGCGGTGACCGCCGCCACCGCCAGGAGCCTGCACATCAGGGTCGGCTCGGTCATCCACGTACCGGCGCCGGGCCGCCGGCCGCTCGCCGTCCGGGTCACCGGCATCCTCCTGCCGCGCGACCCCGACGGCGCCTACTGGTCCACCGTCCCGCTGCTGCGCACCCCCACCCTGGTGACCCTGCCCGACCCCGGTCCTGACCCGGACAAGTACTGGCTCGGCGCGCTGCTGCTCGCCCCCGAGGCGGCCCCCGCCCTGCTGGGCACCGGCACCGCCCCGGACCGCTACTGGCACCTCGCACCCGACCTGCGCGGCCTGCACGCCCACGACCTGGACCGGCTGAAGTCCGCCGTCGCCGCCCTGGAGGCCGGGCCCGCGCTGCAGCGCGCCCGCGCCCTCACCGACGACGGTGCGGGCGTCGACACCGAACTGGACGACGCCCTCGCCTCCTTCTCCCGGCTGCGGTCCGGCATCGCCCCGCTGGTCGCCGTGGCCGCCGCGGGCACCGCGACGGTCGTCGCCGTGGTGCTGCTCATGACCGGCGCCCTGGCCGCCGACCGGCGCCGCACCGAACTCGCCCTGCTGCGCGCCCGCGGCGCCTCCGTGACCGGCCTCGCCGGGCGGCTGCTGGCCGAGACGGCCGTGGTCGCCGTACCGGCGGGCGCGCTCGGCCTGGCCGCGGCCCTGCTCGCGGTCCCCGCCGGCCGTGTCACCCCCGCCGTCCTCGCCGCCCTGGCCGTCACCCTCACCGCCTGCGCCGCCCTGCCCGTGCGCGCCGTAGCCGCCCACCGCGCGGTACGGCTGGCGCCCCCGCGCGAGGACGCCGCCTCGGTACGGCCCTCCCGGCGCCGCACGGTCGCCGAGCTGACCCTGCTGGTGCTGGCCGCCGGGGCGGTGGCCACCCTGCGCCGGCGCGGCACCAGCGGCGACCAGCTGGTGGCGGTCGCCCCCGTGCTGGTCGGCGTGATCGCCGCGCTGCTGCTGCTCCGCCTCTACCCGCTGCTGCTGCGCCGCCTCTCCGGGCCCGCCGGACGGCTGCGCGGCGTGGTCGGCCACCTCTCCCTGGCCCGCGCCGGACGCACCCAGGCCTCCGCCGTGCTCCCGCTGCTCGCCCTGCTGACCGCGCTGACCACGGCGGCGTTCGGCGGCTCGGTCCTGGCCGGGGTGGCCGAGGCCCGGGACCGGGCGGCCCTGCTCACCGTGGGCGCCGACGCCCGCGCGGACGCGGGCGCGCCCCTGCCGGCCGGCGCCCCCGACCGGGTCCGCTCGCTGCCCGGGGTGCGCGCGGTGACCGCCGTCGGCATCTCCTACCAGGCGAGGCCGGAGGGCGGCCAGGACGAGGTGCCGCTGCTGGGCGTGGACCCGCGCGGCTACGCCGAGCTGTCGGCCCGCACCGGCCTGGGCGCCTTCCCGCCCGACCGCCTGACCGGCCGCCCCTCCCGCCCCCTGCCCGCCGTCGCCTCCCCTGCCGTGGCCTCCGCCCACGGCACCCGGCGGCCCTTCCCGGTCCGGCTGGAGGACGGCAGCGCGGTCACCGTCCGCATCGTGCTGGTCCGCGACCGGACTCCGGCCGTCTCCGGCACCGACTTCCTCATCGTGCACCGCGCGGGCCTCCCGGCCCCGGCGAACCGTCCGACGACGCTGCTGCTGACCGGCGACCACCTGGACGCGGGAGCGCTGCGGCACGCGGTGGGCGGTACGGCCGGTGTCCGGATCCGGGCCGAGGAACGCGCCCGGTACGCCGACTCGCCCCTCCAGTCCGGCGCCGAGCACGTGTACACGGCGGCGGTGGCCGCGGGGGCCGGCTTCGCCGTCCTGGCGCTGCTGCTGTCACTGCTCCGGGCGGCCCCGGAACGCGCCGCGCTCCTGGCCCGCCTCCGCACGATGGGGCTCACCCGCGCCGGGTCCCGCCGCCTGCTGATCCTCGAATCCCTCCCCCAGGCCGTCCTCGCCGCGGCCGGCGGAGCCCTGACCGGCTGGTCGGCGATCACCCTGCTCTCCCCCGGCATCGACCTGACGGTCATCTCCCTCCCGTCCGCCCAGGCACCCCCGACCGCAGCCGAACTGCGCCCCGACACCTGGTCCCTCACCGTTCCGGCCGTGGCGGTGGTCACGGTGGCCGTGGGGGTGGCCGCCCTCCAGGCGTGGTGGACGGGACGACGGGGCTCGGTGACGGAACTGAGAGCGGGAGACGGCCGATGAACGTCCGCTTCCCCGGCCCGCGGGCAGTCGTGCCGCCCGGGGCGGCACGGGTGGGCGCAGACTGCACCCCGCGAGCGCGAACAAGCGACCCCGCCCCCGCCCAGCCCTCGCACCGGGCACCCACGCAGGAGAGCCGATGACCACCGACCCGAGCCTCACGGAGCTGGCGAACCGGGTGACCGAGGCCAGGGCGAACCCCGCCTACGGCCACGACGCCCTGATCACCTGCGACCGCCTGGTCCGCGTCTTCACCACGGACGGCACGGAGGTCCAAGCCCTCCAGGGCCTCGACCTCCTCGTCCGCGAGGGCGAACTCATGGCCCTGGTGGGCGCGTCGGGCAGCGGCAAGTCCACCCTCATGAACATCCTCGCCGGCCTGGACACCCCCACCGCCGGCGCGGCCCGCGTCGCCGGCCGCGACCTGCTCACGATGACCGCCGCCGACCGCCTCGCCTACCGCAGGGACGTCGTCGGTTTCGTCTGGCAGCAGACCGCCCGCAACCTCCTGCCCTACCTCACCGCGGCCCAGAACGTCGCCCTGCCCCTCCAGCTCGCCGGCACCCGCAAGGGCCGCCGCGCCCGCACCGAACGCGCCCTGGAACTCCTGGACCTGCTCCAGGTGGCCGACTGCCGCGACCGCCACCCCCGGCAGATGTCCGGCGGACAGCAGCAGCGCGTGGCGATCGCCGTGGCCCTCGCGAACGACCCCGCGGTGCTGCTCGCCGACGAACCCACCGGCGAACTCGACTCCCAGACGGCCGCCCAGATCTTCGACGCGTTCCGCACGGCCAACGAGACCCTCGGCACGACGATCGTCATCGTCACCCACGACCAGGCGGTGGCGAGCGAGGTCCGCCGTACCGTGGCGATCCGTGACGGCCGTACCTCCACCGAGGTGCTGCGCCGCAGCGAGATCGACGCGACGACCGGCCACGAGACGGTCGTGGCCCGCGAGTACGCCATGCTCGACCGCGCCGGCCGCCTCCAGCTGCCCGCGGACTACCTCCGCGCCCTGGACATGCGTGACCGGGTGGCCCTGGAACTGGAGTCCGACCACATCGGCGTGTGGCCGGACGACACGGAGTGAGGGGGCGGGCTCAGCGCACGCTGAGCCCGAAGGACCCGAGCCCTGCCTCTCGTACGGCCACGGACCCGTACGGCGTACGCAGCCGCAGCCACGCACCCGAGGAGAACAGCCCGATCCCGTCCGGTCCGGTCCCGGGCCGCAGGAAGCCCAGCGACTGGGCGGCGTGCACGGCCCGCACCGGCAGCCGGGTGCCCTTGATCTGCCGGGACCAGATGTCCCGCCCGATCCGGTCCAGCTCCGCGCGGGTACGGCCCTCGGGCCCCAGTTCCCCGGTGCGTGAGCGGAACTCGGCCACCGCGGCACCGACCGTGGCGCGCAGCGCGTCCGGCGCCGGCAGCCCCGGCTCCGGCCGCCAGCCGGTCCGCGGCGGCAGCACCCCGGCCCACGGGGGTCCGGTGACCGCGCCCGGGACGGCGGCGGTGGCCGCCCGCTCGTCCACGGACTCCAGGAACTCCCCCGCGGAGACGGTCACGTCGAGGGTGACGTCGAGCCCGTCCTCGTACGGCTTCGCCAGCCGCACCGCGCGGACGGCCAGCACCTCGAAGGACGGCGGCCGGCCGAAGACGGCGAGGGCGGTGCCGGCCGCCTGCAGCCGCACCGCGGCCCCACGGTCGTAGTGGAGCAGCCGGGAGAGGAAGGCGGCGAGGTCGGCGGCCTCCCTCTCGTCGGCCAGGTGCAGCACGGTCATGCCGCGACGGCCTCCTCGTCGGCCTCGTCCGTGTACTGCTGGAGGAACTCGCGTTCCTCCGCGGTGATCCGGCGCGGCCGCTGGGTCTCGAAGTCGAACGGCACGACGACCGTCGAGGCCCGTACGTAGACCAGGTCGTCGTCCTTCACCTCGTAGGCGATGGTGAAGGACGCGGCCTTGATCTCGGTGATCCACAGCTCGATGTCGACCGGGTGGTGCCGGTGCACGAGCTGCCGCTTGTAGTCGATCTCGTGGCGCGCCACCACGGACCCCTGCTTGAACTCCTTGTCCGGGCGGAACAGGAAGTTGATCCGGGCTTCCTCCAGGTAGCGGATGAAGACCGCGTTGTTGACATGACCGTACGCGTCCATGTCGGACCAGCGCAGGGGGCAGCGGTAGACGTGACGCAAGACCGATCAGCCCCGGGTCAGCTTCTTGTAGGTGGCGCGGTGCGGACGCGCGGCGTCCGGGCCGAGCCGCTCGACCTTGTTCTTCTCGTACGACTCGAAGTTGCCCTCGAACCAGAACCACTTCGACTCACCCTCGTAGGCGAGGATGTGCGTCGCGACGCGGTCGAGGAACCACCGGTCGTGGGAGACGACGACGGCGCAGCCGGGGAAGTCCAGCAGGGCGTTCTCCAGGCTGGAGAGCGTCTCGACGTCGAGGTCGTTGGTGGGCTCGTCCAGGAGCAGCAGGTTGCCGCCCTGCTTCAGGGTCAGCGCCAGGTTGAGGCGGTTGCGCTCACCGCCGGAGAGGACACCGGCCGGCTTCTGCTGGTCCGGACCCTTGAACCCGAAGGCCGACACGTACGCCCGGGACGGCATCTCGACCTGGCCGACGTTGATGTAGTCCAGCTCGTCGGAGACGACGGCCCACAGCGTCTTCTTGGGGTCGATGTTCTCGCGGCTCTGGTCGACGTAGGAGATCTTGACGGTCTCGCCGACCTTGATCGAACCGGAGTCGGGCTCCTCGATGCCCTGGATCATCTTGAACAGCGTGGTCTTGCCCGCGCCGTTCGGGCCGATGACGCCGACGATGCCGTTGCGCGGCAGGGTGAAGCTCAGGTCGTCGATGAGGACCTTGTCGCCGAAGGCCTTGCTGAGGTTGTTGACCTCGACGACGACGTTGCCCAGGCGCGGGCCCGGCGGGATCTGGATCTCCTCGAAGTCCAGCTTCCGCATCTTCTCGGCCTCGGCGGCCATCTCCTCGTACCGCGCCAGACGCGCCTTGGACTTGGCCTGCCGCCCCTTGGCGTTCGACCGCACCCACTCCAGCTCTTCCTTGAGCCGCTTCTGCCGCTTGGCGTCCTTCTGGCCCTCGACCTTCAGGCGGGAGGCCTTGGTCTCCAGGTACTTGGAGTAGTTGCCCTCGTAGCCGTGCAGGCGGCCGCGGTCGACCTCGCAGATCCAGCCCGCGACGTTGTCCAGGAAGTACCGGTCGTGGGTGACGGCGACGACGGTGCCCGGGTACTTGGCCAGGTGCTGCTCCAGCCAGTTCACCGACTCGGCGTCGAGGTGGTTGGTGGGCTCGTCCAGGAGCAGCAGGTCGGGCTGCTCCAGCAGCAGCTTGCAGAGCGCGACGCGGCGCTTCTCACCACCGGAGAGGTTGGTCACGGGCCAGTCGCCGGGCGGGCAGCCCAGCGCGTCCATGGCCTGCTCCAGCTGGGCGTCCAGGTCCCAGGCCTCGGCGTGGTCCAGCTCCTCCTGGAGCTTGCCCATCTCCTCCAGCAGCGCGTCGGAGTAGTCGGTGGCCATCAGCTCGGCGATCTCGTTGAACCGGTCGAGCTTGCCCTTGATCTCGGCGACACCCTCCTGGACGTTCTCCAGGACGGTCTTCTCCTCGTTGAGCGGGGGCTCCTGAAGGAGGATGCCGACGGTGTAGCCGGGCGAGAGGAAGGCGTCACCGTTGGACGGCTGCTCCAGCCCCGCCATGATCTTCAGCACGGTCGACTTACCGGCACCGTTCGGGCCGACGACGCCGATCTTCGCCCCGGGGAGGAAGTTCAGGGTGACGTCGTCGAGGATCACCTTGTCGCCGTGCGCCTTGCGCGCCTTGCGCATGGTGTAAATGAACTCAGCCAAGAGAAACCGTCCGGCAGCTTGAAATCTGGCAGTGGGCAGATACACCCCATCTTGCCTGACCGCCAGGGCTGGATGGAAACCCGTCTGGTTCGAGCGCCCTGACCTGCGCTTTCTCGGTGGCGGCTGAGGTGTGTCCGCCACATCCGGCCGCTGCCGGCCGGCCTGTGCGCTCACGGACGGCCACGGACGGCCCAGGGACGGCCAGAGGTGATCACCACGATCTCGCCGGCCGGGGCACGGCGGCTTCCCGCCGCGGTGGCCGTTCCCCCCGAGGGCGCCGACAATGGTGACTGTCGGCCCGGTTCCCTGTCGAGTGATCCAGCGCCGAGGTGCGAGCGCTGACGTACGCGGCACATCGGGTGGGATTTCCGCCGCCCTTTCTTTCTCGCCCCCGACAATCCATCAGAGCCGTTCCGAAGGCATCCGGGCGAGCCGGCGAATTTTCCGGGCAACGACCAGGTCGAGGCTGCGTCGGGCGCGTATGACGTTTCACAACGACTGCCGGGAGGACCCATCGTGGCACTCACCGAGACGGATCTGCTCAAAATGGGCGACGCGGGCTTGGTGGAACTTTTCCGCGCCAGTCCGCCCGGCGACATTCCGCACGGCCCGCTGGAGGGCACAGGCATCGTCCGGTGGGGAGGCAGGTGGGTGGCCGAGCCGCTCGCCCGGCTGGTACGCCTGGCCGTCTGGCGGGGAAAGGTCTTCGACCACGAGGGCTACCTGAGCAACCGGATGACCTCGTTCGACGTGCTGGCCATTGTGGCTCAGGTGTACAACGGGCCGAGCCTGATGGACGACCAGGACTGCATCGTCATCGACTATTCCAGGATTTCACTGGTGGCTCGGGGCGTCCGCGACGAGATGCGTGAAGTCGGCCCGGGACTTTATCTGGGCGTGGTCTGGCTGCTGGGCGTCCGGGTCGGCTGGTTCACGCTGAGAGTGCCGGAAACCGGGTCCAAAGGCTTCGAGGCCGAGCAGGCCGCCGGCGGGCAGTCCGCTTAAAGGGAAAATCCATGAGTATTTCTGGCATGCACGTTCGTCCGCTGCCGGCCCGTACAGGGCGCCGCCACGGCACGGCGAGGGCCGGGGCCCTGCGGCTGGCGTCGGCCACCGTCGCAGCGGCCTGTGCCGCCTTCGCCCTGCCGGCACCGGCGCCGGGCGCCGCGCAGGCGTCCTTGCAGGGGACCGTCACCGGGGCGGGCAAGCCGCTCCAGGGCTCCCAGGTCACGCTCATGGCGGGGTCGCGCTCCGGAGCCACGGAGCTGGGCCGGGCCACGGCCGACGCGCACGGCTCCTTCCGGATCACGTACACCAAGCCCGCCGGCGGTGTGCTCTACGTCGAGGCCGCGTCCCGGCAGGCGCACCGGCTCCGGCTGCGCTCGGTCGTCGGGTTCGGCGCGGGAGGCGCGGTGCACGAGCGGACCGCGACCAAGGTGACGGTCAACGAACTGACCACCGTCGCCGCGACGTACGCCCTCGCCCGGTTCAGCGGCCGACGCGGCGTCGCGGGCCCCGCCCCGGGGCTCCAGAACGCTGCCGCGACCTCGTTCAACCTCGCCGACCCGACGACCGGCAAGCCGGGAAGACCCCTCACCGGTGACAGCGCCAACAGCGAGACGCTCGCCACGCAGAACACGCTGGCCAACCTCGTCTCGCTCTGCGCGACGGACAACGCCGGATGCGACAAGCTGATCCGGCTGGCGACACCGTCCGGCGGCAGCACGCCGGCCGACACCGTGCAGGCGGTCCTCGGTCTGGTGCAGAACCCGACGCAGTCCCCGGACCGCCTGCAGGCCCTGGCCCGTACCGCGAAAACGTTCACTCCGGCTCTCACGGCGGCACCCCGGTCCTGGGTCCTGGCGGTGCGCCTCACCGCTTCCCAGGTCTACGCACCGGGCCGCATCGCGTTCGACGCGAAGGGCAACGTGTGGGCCAGCAACAACTGGAAGCCGGGCACGAGGGATGCCAGTCCCTACGTCACCGTGCAAGATCCCACCGGCCGGTCGGTCCTGGGCAGCCCCATCAGCGGAGGTGGCATGAAGGGCGGGGCCTGGGGCCTGGCGATCGATCACGACGGATCCGTGTGGGCACCCAGCTACGGCGGCAACGCGATGTCGAAGTACTCGTCCTCCGGCACACCGCTGTCACCCTCCGCCGGGTGGAAGGACGGCGATCTCGTCAAACCGCAGGGCGTCGCCGTCGACCAGCGGGGCAACATCTGGATCGCCAACTCCCACGGCCTCAAGGGCAAGCCCGGGGCGGGCAGCGTCGTGGTCTACCCCCATGGCGATCCGAGCAAGGCCGTCACGATCACCGACAAGAGCTTCAACCACCCGTTCGCCGTGCAGATCGACGGCCGGGGGCGGGCCTGGGTCACCAACAGCCACCTCTCCTACCAGGAGGTCAGGGAAGCGGGCCGGCCCAGCGACATCGGGGGCAGCGTCACCATCATCGGCCCCGACTTCAAGCCGGTCTCCTCGACCACCGACAAGTCGCTCCAAGCGCCCCTCGGGTTCGCCCTGGACAGCAAGGGCAACGCCTGGGTGGCCAGCTTCTTCAGCGGTGCGGTCACCGAGATCCGGCCGAACGGAACCGTCGCGGGCGTGCACCGGCTGCCCAAGAGGGTCTTCCCCTGGTCGGTCGCCGTCGACGGCCAGGACCGCGTGTGGGTCGCCGGCTTCGGCAACTCCTCGGTGACACTCCTGTGCGGGGTGAACAGCGCGGCCTGCCCGTCCGGTGCGTCGGCCGGCACCGTCCTGTCCCCCGCGGACGGCTTCCGGAACAAGGCGATCCAACACCTCACCGCGGTACAGATCGACTCCTCCGGCAACGCCTGGGTGGCCAACAACTGGTCGAAGCTCGTCCCGCCCACCGGCGGTACGGGCCTGGTCGAACTCGTCGGCGTCGCCACCCCGGTCTGCACGCCCTTGACCCCCCTGCCGGCGCGCCCGTCGTCGGCGACCACCACCGCCTGCCCGAAGTAGGCCGCGCGAGCCGCCTGCGCCTCGCCCAACGGAGCCCTCGCGGACTGCCGAACGGAGCCCTCGCGGACTGTGACCGTCGATCGTCGAGGTCACGTTCGCGGGGGCTTCCGTGTTCGCCCGATTCCGCGGCTTCCAGGTTCGTCGGATTCGGCGGTCCTGGTTTGGCGGATTCGACGGTCCCAGGTTTGGCGGCCTCGGCGCTTCCAGGTCTGGCGGACTCGACGGCTTCCAGGTTTGGCGGAAACGAGCCGTTGCCCCCTTGCGGTCCGCCGAGCAGCCTGGAACCGCGGCTGCGGGAGCGCTCCCACGGCCGTCGCACCCCCACAATGAACCGACTCCCCCACAGGAAGAACTTCGCCATGCATTGTCATGAGCATGAACACCGCTGGTCGGGCTCACGCCGTCTGGCGCTCGTTCTCGGCACTCTCGTCGCGGTACTGGTCAGCCTGATCACCTGGGGCGGTACGGCGTCCGCCCACGGCTCGGTGATCGACCCGGCCTCGCGCAACTACGGCTGCTGGCAGCGCTGGGGCAGCGACTTCCAGAACCCGGCGATGGCGCAACAGGACCCCATGTGCTGGCAGGCGTGGCAGGCCAACCCCAACGCCATGTGGAACTGGAACGGCCTCTACCGCAACGGTTCCGCTGGCAACTTCCAGGCCGTCATCCCCAACGGACAGCTGTGCAGCGGCGGCCAGACCGAGGGCGGACGCTACAACTCCCTCGACGCCGTCGGCCCCTGGAAGACCACGGACATCGGCGCCGACTTCACCGTCAAGCTGTACGACCAGGCCAGCCACGGCGCGGACTACTTCCTCGTCTACGTCACCCGGCAGGGCTTCGACCCCACCAAGCAGCCACTGACCTGGAACGACCTGCAACTGGTCGCCCGGACCGGCAAGTACGCGCCCAGCCAGAACTACTCGATCCCCGTCAGCACCTCCGGCTACAGCGGCCGTCACGTCGTCTACACCATCTGGCAGGCCTCACACATGGACCAGACGTACTTCCTGTGCAGTGACGTGAACTTCCGCTGATCCGCTCCCGCCGCCCACCCCGGCCCACCGGGCGCGGCCCGACACCACCGGGCCGCGCCCGCCTCCGACTGGGAGCGCTCCCGGTACGGCCCGCCCCCTCCCCCTCAGGAGCGCACATGTCCCCCCTGCTCACCCTCTGCCCGCGCTGGACACGCGGACCCTGGGGCGCGCTCGCGGCCGCCCTCGCGCTGGCCGTGTCCCTCCTCGTCGCCGCCGGCGACGCCGGGGCCGCCGCCCCCGGCTGCCGCGTCGACCACACCGTCCACGAGTGGGCCGGCGGCTACACCGCCCAGATCCGCGTCACCAACCTCGGCGCCGCCCTGAACGGCTGGCGGCTGACCTGGACCTACGGCGGCGACCAGCACGTCACCTCCGCCTGGAACGCCACCGTCACCCAGACCGGCCGCTCCGTGACCGCCGTCAGCACCGAGTGGAACGCCGTCCTGGCCGGCGGCGCCGGCACCGACTTCGGCCTGCAGGGCACCTGGCAGTCCGCCGACCCCGCGCCCACCGACTTCAGCCTCAACGGCGTGCCCTGCGCCGGCGACGGGACCGTACCGCCGACCACACCTCCCACCACTCCGGCTCCCACCCCCGCACCCGCCGGCTGCGGCGATGCCGTCCTCTGCACCGACTTCGAGGACCAGACCGGTCCCTCACCCTCCGGCGGCTGGCGGTTCACCGCGCCCGACTGCCAGGGCACGGGCACGGCCGCCGTCGACACGTCGGTCGCGCACAGCGGCACGAGGTCGCTGCGGGTGGACGGGCGGGCCGGCTACTGCAACCACGCCTTCGTCGCCGCCACCGCCGACCTGTCCTCGGTCGGCCCGGTGCTGTACGTCCGCATGTGGGTCCGGCACACCACTTCCCTCCCCTCCTCCCACGTCACCTTCGTGTCGATGCCGGACACCTCGCAGGGCGGCCGGGCGCTGCGGGTCGGCGGGCAGAACGGCGCCCTGCAGTGGAACCGGGAGAGCGACGACGCCACCCTCCCCGCACAGAGCCCGGCCGGGGTGGCGCTGAGCAGGCCGCTCCCGACGGGGAGCTGGCAGTGCCTGCGGTTCGCGGTCGACACCTCCGCGCCCAAGCTGGACACCTGGCTCGGCGACGAGCAGGTGCCCGGACTGCACGCCGACGGGGTGCCGACGCAGGACGTCGACCAGCAGTGGCTCTCCCGGACCGTGCCGCCCCGGCCGACCGCGCTGCGGCTGGGCTGGGAGAGCTACGGCACCGGCGACGACACCCTGTGGTTCGACGACGTGGCCGCCGGCTCCGCGCCGATCGGCTGCTGACCGGCCGCTCACGCGCCGGGCGGCGTCTCCTTGCGGCGGAGCACCACCAGCACCGCGCCGCCGATCACCACCAGGCCGATGGCCACGCCCGCGATCAGGGGGGTGATGGCGGAGCCGCCGGTCTCGGCCAGGTTGGTGTCGGGGACCGAGCTGCCGCCGACCGTGGCGGGGCTGGGCTCGTTGCGGAGCTGGGCCGTCTCCGTGGTGATCGTGCCCTGATTCCGGCAGTCCAGGACGCCGGTGAAGCGGTGGCTGAAGCCGTGCGGGCCGGTGATCGTGAAGTCGTAGGCCTGGTCCTCCTGGAGCGGCACGCTCACCGTGCGGGACGCACCCGCGGGGATCGTGTGCTCGGCACCCATCAGCCGGAAGGTGAACGGCTCGTCGCCCGTGTTGGCCGCGGTGATGTCCACGCCGCCCTTGGCGCAGTTCTTGCGGGCGGAGACCGCCGGTATGGCGCCGTCGGCGGCCCAGCCGGCCGTCGCGGTCGCGGAGACCGTGGACTCGCTGGAGCCGGCCAGGATCTGGGTCTGGCTACGGCTCTCGGAGGCGAAGGCCCGGCCCACCGGGACGGTGGTCGACGCCTGCACGGTCAACTGGGCCGTACCGTCCGCGGCGTCCTCTGGGACGTCGAAGTACAGCCGGCTGCCATCCTTCGCCGAGGTGATCACCTTGCCGGTCCTGTCGATGATCCGCACCCCGTCGGCGGCCGCGTCCGCCGGCGGGCTCACGGTGACCGCGTCCGCGTTGGTGTGCACGGTCACCGGTCCGAGCAGGTCGCCCGGCCGGCCGGAGACGGCGGGCGGGTCCAGGGTGAGCGAGGCCTGCGGTTCGGCGACGCCCCGGGCGCTCTTCTCCAGGTAGTCGGCGAGCTTCTCGGCCTGCGGGTCCACGGCGTCGACCTTCGCGCGGTCGGAGTAGCGCCAGATGGCCACCTGGGTGCCGGCCGCCGCGTCCTGCTCGGTCAGCCCGCTCGTGCCCGCCCGCCGGGCGAGTGCGGCGAGGTCGTTGACCTGGGGGTAGGAGTTCTGCAGGATCCAGCGGATCCGGCCCGCGTCCTTGTTCGTGCCCAGCGAGGTGCCGCTCCAGGGCGTCTCCTGGTACCTGGCGTCCCGCTGGGTGGGGTTGTGCAGGTCGACGCAGTACGTCTGCAGGGTGCCGCCGCCGTCCACGGACATCTCGAACAGGCCCGCGGACACCCGCTGGTCGCCGCCGTCCTCGTGGATCACGGCCTCGCCGTAGGTCTTCAGGCCGTTGATCGTGGCCGTGGCCCCGCCCTGCGTCTGGGGTCTGTCCTCCGCCAGGGCCGTACCGGCGCCGGAGAGCACGCCGGCGGCCACGAGGCCGGACACCGTGGCGGCGGTGGCCAGGCGGGCCGGTCCGGTGGACCGGCGGAACCCAGAGAGCGCAGCAAGCACAGAATTCCCCTTCGAGCAGGACCCGTTGGACGTGGGGGACGGTCCCACCAGCAGAATCAGCAGCCCCTAGGGGCACGCCCGGCATCCTATGGATCAGCCGGAGCCTCACCCGCCGGTCGGATCATCCGATGGCCGATCCGATCCGCAATCGTTATCGCCACGGCCCTCCTTGAGCTGGCCATATCGACAAATCAACCGGTTCGTACGGCGTGTTCGCACAGAGGGCTCCGCCACAGCGGCAGCGGCCCTGAAGGCGGCGGCGCGCGGAGCTGACCTGATGTCACGTCACAGCGACTACGGCTTCCGCCTGTTGCCGCACGTCGGCGTCCTGCGGGTCGGCCGGTCGCGGTGTCTCCCAGGCCGGCTCGGGCCGGGCCGCCGTCACCGGTGGCGCCTCGGGCTTGACGGCGCACTGGAAGATCGCCGTGCCGCGCGACAGGTCATGGCCGATCGCCACGGCGTCGATGTCGGCGGAGGCCCACTGCTGCTGCCCCTCCCGCACCTCCGTGCGCACCTTCAACCGGCCCTGCACCACGAGCGGCTGGCCCACCTCCACGCACGCGGCCACGTTGGTCGCGAGCTGCCGGTTCGCCCACACGGTGAAGAAGTTGGTGTGCCCGTCCGTCCACGTACCGCGCTCCCGGTCCCAGTAGCGCGCGGTCACCGCCAGCCGGAACCGGGCCGACGGCCCCGCCGCCACCTCGCGGTACACCGGCTGGGTCGCCACGTTGCCCACCACACAGACGATGGTCTCGTTCATGTCCTCGCTCCCCTCCCCCGCCCGCCCTTCCGGCCGGGCGGCACGCGTACGGGCCCGTCCCGTACGGCTGCTGCGTCTGCCGTGCGGCGCGCACGACCTGCCGTACGCGCCGCACCTGCCCGCGACCGCCCGCACCGCCCGCCGTCCTTCCGGCCGGACCCGCCGTGCGATCGCCGTGGCCCCAGACTGCCTCCGTCGGGCCGAGCCCGCTGAGCGCTGTGGACGGCCCCCCGCCTGTGGAAAACTCCGCCACCCGTTCGGGTGAGTCCGCGTCCCCACGCCCCTCACCCACCCACCCCGCACACCCCCTCAGCCCACACCGGCCCCGCCCTGCACACCCCCTCAGCCCGCACCGGCGCCGCCCCGCACATCCCCTCAGCCCGCACCGGCGCCGCCCCGCAACCCCTCAACCCACGGCGGCCCCGCTCCGCACGACCCGGCCGTACTGTTCCCGCACCTCCCGGTACCGCAGCAGTTCCGACGCCACCGGATCGAGCACCCGGGCCCGGCCGCAGCTCGCCGCCGCCTCCCGCAGGCGCCGTTCCGCCTCCTGGCCGTAGCGCCGTGCGGGGCCCCGTGCCGCCATCCGGCAGGCCCACTCCACCAGCGGCCCGCCGATGATCCCGCACACCATCAACAGCACCGGGACCCCCAGGTTGGGTGCCACCAACCCGGCGATCTGCCCCGCCAGCCACGCCCCGCCCGCGACCTGCAACAGGGTCATCGCCGCCTGGACCAGCACGGCCACCGGCCACCAGCCCGGCCGCGGCGGGCGGCCCGTCGGCAGCCCGCTCCGCGCCGCCAGCTCGTCCAGCGCCTCGGACAGCCCCTGGGAACCGCGTACGGCGGCCTCGCGCACTGCCTGCGCCCAGGGCACCGGCAGCCCGGCCGAGGCCCGGTCGGACACCGTACGGACCGCCTGTTCGACACGCTGGCGGGCCGTGGCCTCCTCGTCGGTCTGGTTGCGCACCTGGTGGCGGCCCGTCGTGGAGTCGCCCCGACCCTGGTACCAGCGCCACAGGCGCAGCCAGGGCGTGCCGCAGGCCCGGTTGGCGTTGCGCAGCCAGGCGCGTTCGGCGGCCTCGCCCGCCGCGGTGGCACCCACCGCGTCCGCGAGGCGCGCGGCGAACTCCTCGCGCGCCTCCTCGCTGAGGCCGATCCGCCGCCCGGTGGCGTAGACGGGCCGCAGCTCGGCCGCGGCGGCGTCCACGTCGGCCGACACGCGCCGGGCCGCCGCGCCGCGCTCCGCCACGAACTGGCCGAGCGCCTCACGCAGATCGCCGACCCCCTCGCCGGTGAGCGCGGACAGGGCGAGCACGGTGGCGCCCGGTTCGCCGTACTCACCGAGCGCGATGCCGTCCTCGTCCAGCAGCCGCCGCAGGTCGTCCAGGACCTGGTGGGCGGCGTCCCCGGGGAGCCGGTCCACCTGGTTGAGGACGACGAACATGACCTCCGCGTGGCCGGCCATCGGCCGCAGATAGCGCTCGTGCAGGACCGCGTCGGCGTACTTCTCCGGGTCGACCACCCAGATCACGGCGTCGACCAGCTTCAGGATCCGGTCGACCTGCTCGCGGTGCTGTACGGCGGCGGAGTCGTGGTCGGGCAGGTCGACCAGGACCAGCCCGCGCAACTGCCCCTCGGCGTCCGGGCCGTGCAGCGGGCGGCGGCGCAGCCGGCCCGGGATGCCCAGCCGGTCGATGAGGCCGGCGGCGCCGTCGCTCCAGCTGCACGCGATGGGCGCGGCCGTGGTCGGCCGTCGTACGCCGGTCTCCGAGATGGGGACGCCCGCGAGGGCGTTGAACAGCTGGGACTTCCCGCTGCCGGTGGCGCCGGCGAGGGCGACGACGGTGTGCCGGCCGGAGAGCTTGCGGCGCGCGGCGGCCTCGTCCAGGACACGGCCGGCCTCGGCGAGGGTACGGCTGTCCAGGCGGGTGCGGGAGAGCCCCACGAGTTCGCGCAGGGCGTCCAGGCGGGAGCGCAGCGGGCCGTCGTACGCCAGCGGGGCCGGTGCGTGGCTGCCGGGCCCGCGGTGCGCCGGCTCTGCGGCGGAGGCGCGCTCGGCGGCGAGAGCGGCGGCGTTGGCCTCGGTGACACGGCGCGCGATGAGACCGTCGTCCCAGGCCTCCGCGGAGGCGTCCGAGTCGGGGTCCGTGCCGGACTTGGGAGGCGTGGCGTCGGTGCCGGGTCTGCCAGGCGCGGCGTCGGAGCCGGCGGGGGGCTTGGGGGGCGCGGCGTCGGCTCGGGTGGCGGGCTGGGGAGGCGCGGCATGGGCTCCGGCGACGGGCTTGAGAGGCGCGGCGTCGGGGCCGGAGCGGTGGCCGGTCGTCAGGGGTGTGGCGTCGGAGCCGGTGGCGTGACCGGTCTGCGAGGGAGCTGCGTCCGAACCGATGGAGTGGCCGGTCCTGGAAGGAGCTGTGTCCGAGTCGAGGGTGCGGCTGGTCCGGGAAGGAGCTGCGTCCGAACCGATGGCGTGACCGGTCCGGGAAGGTGTGTCGTCGGCCGCGGGGCGGGGTTTCTGCGGTGAGTAGGTGTGCGGCCGGGGGACGGAGACACCACCGCTCTCCTCGGCGCTGTACCCGCGCGCAGGGTGCTCGCGTTCGGCGCCGGGACCGGCCTTCTCGTCCCTCAGATCCTTCAGGCCCCTCTGATCCCCCTGGTCCCCCTGGTCCCCCTGGTATCTCTGGTATCCCTGGTCCGTCAGGTCGCTGTGCTCTCTCTCGCCCCTCTGGTTGCTGCCGTTCCTCATGTGCGTGGGACGCCCGTCGGCGGCGTCCGCCCCCGCGCCTTCGCGCGTGCTGCCACCCGCGTCCCCGCCCCCGACGCCCTCCTCCCCCTCGTCCCTCTTCTCCCCGTTGTCCTTCTTGCCGGCGTCCTGGGAGAAGGCGGTGGAACGGCCTGCCTCGTCCTCGCCGCGCTCCCCTTTCAGGAGGCTCGACCGCGCTTGCTCGAGGCCCCTGCTGTCACGGCGCTCGCCCCGGTCACCGGTGTTGCTGCCGTGGTCGCTGCTGTGCGCGCTGCCGTGGTCGCGCCTCATGTGCTCGGTGTGATCCGTGTGGTCCTGGTCAGTGACGGCGGTCACCGGTCACCTCTCCTTCTGCAGTACCGACAGCGCGGCGATGAGTTCGGCCTGGGGCTCGGGATGGACGTCCAGGGCGTCGAGGGGAGCGAGGCGACGCTCGCGTTCGGCCTGCATGACCCGGTCCACGTGCTCGCTGAGCAGCCGTCCGGCCCGGTCGCGCAGCCGCAGCACGCCGTGGGCGCCGAGCCGCTCGGCGAGCCCCTCGCCCGCGGTACGGGCCCGGCGCCCGCCCAGTACGGCCGTGGCGACCAGGGCGGCGACGACCTCGGGGTCGGGCGCGCCGGTGCGTTCCAGGACCCGTACCTCGTCCTCGGCGTACTCCTCCAGCTCGCGCCGCCAGCGCCGGGCCGCGAGCCCGATGCGGTGCTCGGCGCTCTCCAGGGAGATCTCGCGGGCGGCGAGTTCCGGGGCGTCGGCGGCGGGCTCGCGCCGCCAGGCGTCGTCGACACGCTCGTCCGCGGCGGTGACGGCGCACAGCAGGAGGGCGGCCAGGCTCTCCACGAGGGCGTCGAGGAGTTCCCCGGCGGTGCAGTCCAGCGGGAAGGCGCGCCAGCGCTTGAGGGCGTCCCCGGCGAGGACGGCGCCGGCCTGGAGGCGGGCCCGCACGCGCGCGTGCTCCTTGTCGTAGGCGGCCTCCACGGCGGAGGTGAGCCGGAGGGCCGCCGCGTACTGGGCGGCCGCGGCGCCGGCCAGCTCGGGCATGCGGGATCTGAGCGAGTCGAGGAGGCCGTGGGCGGTGCGGGCCATGACCTGCTGCCGGGCGGCGGGGTCCTGGGCGTGGTGGACGAGCCAGCTCTTCAGGGGTGCGACGGCGGTGGCGGGCAGCAGGCCGGCGCCCCAGGCGGACTCGGGCAGCTCGGGCACGGTGAAGCGGGGTACGTCGCCGAGCCCGGCCTTGGTGAGCAGGGCGCCGTACTGCCGGGAGACCTCGGAGACGACCTGGTGGGGTACCCGGTCCAGGACGGTGACGAGGGTCGCGTTGTACTCCTTGGCGGTGCGCAGCAGGTGCCAGGGGACGGCGTCGGCGTAACGGGCGGCCGTGGTGACCATGATCCAGATGTCGGCGGCGCAGATCAGTTCCGCGGCGAGGACGCGGTTGTCGGCGAGCAGGGAGTCGACGTCGGGGGCGTCGAGGAGGGCGAGCCCGCGCGGGAGACTGTCGGCGGTCTCGACGCGCAGCACGCGCGCGGGGTCCTCCTCGGTGAGCAGGAACTCGTCGGCGGGGTCCTGGTGGGGCACCCACACGCGGGTGAGCTGGGGGAGCACGCGCATGCCGCTGAACCAGTGATGGTCCTCCGGATGGCAGACCAGGACCGGTGTCCGGGTGGTCGGCCGTAGCACGCCGGCCTCGCTCACCCGCCGACCGACGAGGGAGTTCACGAGCGTCGACTTGCCCGCGCCGGTGGAGCCGCCGACGACGGCCAGCAGCGGCGCCTCGGGCTCCCGTAGGCGGGGTACGAGATAGTCGTCGAGCTGCGCGAGGAGTTCGTCGCGGTTGGCACGCGCGCGTGGCGCCCCCGCGAGGGGCAGCGGAAAGCGTGCGGCGGCGACACGGTCGCGCAGAGCGGAAAGTGTGTCGAGCAGCTGAGGCCGTACGTCCAAGGTCACCACATGCGAAGAATGCCCAATTTTAGGGGAATTCTGAAGCATATAGACATGTCTGCGCGCCGACAGGACAGAACGGATGGAAGGGACGACCGGGACAAGGGCACAGGCCAGGCATAACGAGTGCACAACACCCGGGGGCGTCGGACGCCAAAAGCGGTGCACGATTCGTACCCGCCTGCGATTATCAGGACCGCTTCACCGAACCTCCACATCGAGCCACGGAGGGGAAGCGACAGGGTCAAGGAACCGGGAGCCCTATCCTTGTCCCCGGCAACGTCACGGGTCAGCCCACACCAGGGCCCCGAACACGAGGCCACCCCACCGGCCCCCGTAGCTCAGTGGATAGAGCAGGCGCCTTCTAAGCGCTTGGCCGCAGGTTCGAGTCCTGCCGGGGGCGCCACCTCCTGCCAGCAAGAACGCCCCGGAGGGGATCTTCCCTCCAGGGCGTTTCACGTCTCTGACGGCAGCGCTGACGGCAACGAGCCCGTCACTCCTCGGCCAGCAGATCCCCCAGCCTGCCGAGGGCAGCCCGCTTCTCGGTCATGTCGGCGTGCGCGTAGATGTTCATGGTCACGTCCAGCGCGCTGTGCCCGACGATGTCCCGGACGAGATGCGGCGGGCTACCGAGGCCGAGCAACAGGGTCACGCAGGTGTGCCGGAGATCGTGAAAGCGGACGTCCAGGCCGAGCCGCTCGCGGATCGGGGAGAAGTGCCGGTTGAGGTTCCGAGGCTCGATGGCCGTACCGAGCCGCGTGGTGAAGACCAGTCCCGTGTCACGCCACCGCTCCCCCGCACCGGCGCGTTCCGCGTCCTGCCGCGCACGATGCCGGCGCAACGCGTCGACGCAGACCCGAGGCGACGTCGCGCTGGATCAGTTCCTCCTCGGGCGGCTTGGTGACGAGCAGCGTGGCGGCCGAGGTGTCTACGGGAGTGACTCGCATCAGCACCTCACTGAGTTGTCGGCGCCCTCAGCGATCTCACCGTCCCGGCTGGATATCCCCCAAAACAGCACAGGGAGTCGACCACTCAACTTCTCCGAAAGGTATACGTGTTGGCTCGCGCTCGCGGGAACGCGTTACGGCAGGGTCCAGTGCAGGACGGACGCGTCGTCGTGCGTCTTCCCGCGCGCACAGCGGCGACCGTGCGGGTCACCACCCTCAGCCTCAGGCACACGGCGGATCAACTCATCCGGCCCGCAGGAGGACAGGACGGCCAACGCCTCTCCCCGGTCAGCGAGTTCGAAGCGGTTGACAAGTCGCGTCGCCCCATCGCTCAGCAGCGTCACGGACGCCAGCGAATCGAGTGGCGGAGATCTGCCCCGTCCCGGGCCTGTTCCGCTGACATCCAACGTTGACATCAACGACCCCGGACGGCGACAACAACCAGCAGCCGCGTATGGCACCGGTTCACGAGTCAGGCCCTGATAATCAGGTGCCCCTGTTGCAGTGTGCGCATGCCACACGATGCCTGCGCGGTCAGTGTGTGCCAGGTGACTTCCCGGGCGGGACCGGCGGCAGGCTCGCACTCGACCCCTTGATCGCAGCGCCGAGGGTACTTTGGGAGCACAGGCCGAAGACAGTGATGTCCACCGGGAAGTTACCGGTGTTCTTGCCCGCGACCGACCACTGCAGGGGCAGACCATCACGGGGGAACCGAGGGCTACTGCGGCTCAGGACGAAGGTGCTGTCCGCGTTGCCGGTGCTCGATGAGACGAAACTGCCGCCCCCGGTAACCAGCTCCCCGGGCGGGCACTCACCGGTCTGGGCGAACCCGGTCTGCCCAGGCCCCAGCCGTGCCGAGCCCGAGACCACGTGCGTTACGGCGGCCCCCTGAGCGCTTGCCTGGCCAGACGCCAGTGGAACTACAGCGACGACTCCTGCGCCGACGCCGAGCGTCACGACGGCCAGACCTACGAGGCGGGTGCGTTTCATGACGACCTTCCGGATAAACAATGGACGATATCCGTTTTTTCCACACCACAGCGGCGTGGATGCACTGCTTCACGCAAGCGTCGTAAGAAGAATCGATCCAATCGCCTCTGACCGAGTGAGGGTCACAGGCTCCGCTTGAGGTTCTGCCCCACGGACCCGCTTGTCTCCGCCCTCCCCAGTGGGAGGGCGTTTTTGCTGCTCCCTGTGGGCGCGCGAACACGGGATGCACTCCCCCGGCGCTTCAACGCGCCGCCTCTTTTGACCCGTAAGGGGGGAGAACGACGGCGGGAGGTTTCACATGAACAAGATCCTTGGCGTCATCGGCACAGCGGTCGGCGTGGGGGCTGCCCAGAAGTTCGGCAGCCGCGTCACCGACATGGCTTTCGACGCCGTCCAGAAGTACCTCGCCGACCACCCCGGCGCCCTGAAGAACGCCGCGCGCACCATCGCCGTCGCGACGGGCACGGCGATCGCCGCGTCGGCCCAGGCCGTCGCCGCGTTCCTCGTCACCTACGCGACACCCATCCTCATCGGGACGGTCGTCGTCGTCATGATCGCCGGAGTGGTGGTCCTGGTGATGAAGGCGTCCAGCGCGCAGACGGCCTGAGGGTCGGCGCACGCCCGGTTTGCACCCCCGGCTTGAACTCTCACTCGCGTGAAGCCTACCGCCGCCCCGCCGCCCCGCCGCCCCGCAACGAGCACCACCGGGGCGCGGTTGGCCCGGTGTTCATCGGGTGATCCGAGGGGGGTGCCGAGCGGCCGCCGGCTCGCGCCAGAGCGGCGGTGGATCGGCTCGGTCCAGGAGGGTGCGGCGGGGCTCGCTAGAGTCGGCCCGAGGAAGGGAGACGACGTGCGACTTCGCTGTGCGGTGCTGGACGACTTCCAGGGTGTGGCGACCGAGTTGGCCGACTGGTCGGTGATCGAGGAGCGGGTGGAGGTCGTCGCGCTGCGCGAGCACCTCGACGGGGAGGAGGCCCTCGCCGCGGCGCTCGCCGACTACGACATCGTCGTCACCCTGCGGGAACGCGTCCCCTTCCCCGGATCGTTGATAGCCCGGCTCCCCCGGCTGAAACTGCTCATCGCCTCCGGGATGCGCAACAGCGTCATCGACTACGCCGCCGCGGAGGCGCACGGCGTCACCGTGTGCGGTACGGCGAGTTCGAGTACTCCGCCGGTGGAGCTGACCTGGGCGCTGCTGCTCGGTCTCGCCCGGGGGATCGTCCAGGAGAGCAACGCCCTGCGCGGCGACGGGCCGTGGCAGTCGACCGTCGGCGCCGATCTGCACGGCCGCCGGCTGGGCCTGCTCGGCCTCGGGAAGATCGGCAGCCGGGTGGCCCAGGTCGGTCTCGCCTTCGGGATGCGGGTCAGCGCGTGGAGCCAGAACCTCACCAAGGAGCGGACCGAGGAGGTGGGTGTCGAACTCGCCGCTTTCAAGGAGGAGTTGCTCCGCGACAGCGACTTCGTCTCCGTACACCTCGCCCTCGGCGACCGCACCCGCGGCCTCCTCGGCGCCGCCGAACTCGCCCTCATGAAGCCGACCGCCTACCTCGTCAACACCTCCCGCGCCGCGATCGTCGACCAGGACGCCCTGCTCGCCGCGCTGCACGAGGGCCGGATCGCCGGCGCCGGGGTCGACGTGTTCGACATCGAGCCGCTGCCCGCCGGCCACCCGATGCGCACCGCCCCCCGCCTCCTCGCCACCCCCCACCTCGGTTACGTCTCCCACGCCAACTACACGACGTACTACGGCCAGGCCGTGGAGGACATCCAGGCCTACCTGGCGGGCTCCCCGGTACGGCGGCTGCCCTGAGGTCCGGCCCGCCCGAGCCGCGTCCGCCCCGTGGGTCCGCCGGTCCTGCCGTTAAAAGGGTGATCCCCGGGTGATCACCGTGACCACGCCCGCGTAGCACCGTTGAACGGAAAGTGCGGCGGCTGGTCTGCCGCTGCGCTTTCCGAGCTACAAAAAGGAGAACGTGATGTCTCGCATCGCGAAGGCGGCCGCTGTCGCTGTCGGCACCGGCGCTGTGGTGGTCAGCGGGGCCGGGCTGGCTCTGGCCGACGCGGGTGCCCAGGGCACGGCTGCCGGATCGCCCGGTGTGGTCTCCGGCAATGTCATCCAGGTTCCGGTGCACGTCCCGGTCAACGTGTGCGGGAACACCGTGGACATCATCGCCCTGCTGAACCCGGCCTTCGGCAACACCTGCGTCAACGTCAGCGGCAAGGGCAAGGAGGCCCACGGCAACCCCGGCCCCAGCCACGGCGGCTACGGCAACGGCGGCTACGGCAACTGAGCCGACCGGCACCCCCAGGAAGAGCCCCGGCCCTCCGAGCGCCGGGGCTCTTCCCGTGTCCGGCGGGCGGCGGGAGCCCGCCCGCTCACCGGCCTCACACGTACCGGTAGACGCGGCTCATGTCCTCCAGCTGGTCCGGTGTCTCGTCCCACGGCGGCAGCTTCTCGTACCGGGCGACGACCCGCCGGTGCTGGGCGTCGGCGGCGCCGGGCGGCCGGGCCGGCAGGTAGCGGTGGCTGCGGTGGGCCCGCTGCCACCGCGACCACTGGAGGTCGAGGAAGGCGTGGTGGAGCCAGAACACCGGGTCGTTGACGGACGCGCCGCCGAGCATCGCGCCGCCGACCCAGCGGTGCACCCGGTTGTGGTTCTTCCAGGAGGCGCTGCCGCTGCCGGCGCCCCAGCCCTCCAGCTTGTTGCGGAAGCCCTTGCGCACGGTCGAGTCCCAGGGCGACGCGTCGTAGACGGGGTCGTCCAGGGCCCACTGCAGTTCGCTGCGGGTGGGCAGCTTCAGGGGCGCTGCGGAGCGGCCCAGGTCCCGGGTGAGGAACCTGCCGTCGGTGACGCCCTCCTTGATCGTCCAGTGGCCCGCCGCGTAGGCGAACGGCCCGGTCATCACCTGCCGGTCGGAGTGCCGCCCGTTCCCGCCGAGCAGGTCCTTCGTCCACGGCACGGACGTCGTCGTACGGTCCCTGGTCCAGTCCCAGTACGGCACCGTCACCGAGGAGTCGACCCGGCGCAGCGCCCGCTCCAGTTCCAGCAGGAACCTGCGGTGCCAGGGCAGGAAGGAGGGCGCCATGTGGGCGGTGCGCAGCCCGTCCTCGCCGTCGGCGGTGTAGAAGTCGATGTGCATGCGCACGAACTCGTCGTACTCGCCGCGCCGTTTGAGGGCCAGCAGGGCGTTGACGAACCGTCGCCGCTCGCCCGCGGTGAGGCTGCTGACGTTCTTACGCACGTACGCCATGCCGGCCCCCCGTGTGCGCGCCGCCGTGCTCGCCGTCCAGCCGGCCCGGTGCGAGGTCGCGCAGGCGCTGGCGGGGACCGATCTCGTCCACGGCCGCCCGGGTCGCCTCCAGCGGTGTCCGGTACGACGTGTAGTGGTCGACCATGCTCAGCCAGGTGCCGTCGGCCCGGCGCATCAGGTGCAGCGGGCGGCCGTCGACGGTGATCCGCCACTCGCCGCCGGCCGCCTTCCGCCCCGTGGTGGGCACCAGCACTCCCTGGATACGGCGGCCACGGTACGTCTCGTCGAAGGAGCCGCCCCCGGGATCCGCGGCCTGTCGCACGGGCCGGGAGGCGGCGACGACCGGGGCCAGCCCCAGCGCGGCGGCCGAGGCCAGCAGTCCCCGCGCCACCTCCCTCCGCGAGGGTCTGGCCCCCGCCTTGCCCTGCTGCTCCGCACCGACCGTCACTCCGTCGACACCGACGACCATGCTCGCTCCTCGTCCGGGTTCGGATGTCCGTACCGGCTAACGGATCGAGGACGCGCACGGTCACCGCCGAAGGGCCGGCCGAGGAGCCATTCGGGGACCGGGAAGAACCCGTTCGGGGAGACGGGAAAGCCGTACGGCGGATACGGCCGACCCCGCTACAGGCCCGGACCCGAGCCCAGGTTGCCGCCGATGACCGTCTGCGCGGCCGGGGCGATGACGCCGGCCTCGGGGAGCTTGGTGGCCGGCAGGCCGAAGTTGCCGCCGTCGGGCTGGGTCAGGGGGGCGTCCACGGACAGGCCGGGGGCGAGGGCCCGCATGTCGCCGCCGGGCCCGTCCACGTCGAGGTGGTCGAAGGCGTTGTCGCCGAGGATGTGCGGCAGCGGGGCCCTGGCGTCCAGACCGGGCAGCCCGCTGCTCACCGGCAGCTGGGGCAGGGCCCGGTCGGGCAGGAGCCGGCCCGTCACGTACCGGGGGCCTTCGGGGGCACCGGGCTTGATCAGCGGCAGCTCGGCGCCGAGCCGGGGCAGCTCCATGTCGAGCGCCTTCGAGACGCCGCCCAGCGGCACGGGGACGGGGACCGTACCGGCCGCCGCGGCGGGACCGGCGGCCCCCACGGTGGCCGCGACGCCCGTGACGACGGCGGCAAGGGTTCCTCGGGTGGTCGGCTTCATGTCAGGTACGGTCCCTTTCAGGATGCGGGGGTTCGACGTCCTTACCGCGTAACGAGCGGAAAACGCCTGCATTTCACAATTCCCCCGAGTGCCGTAATAGTCAGCTCGTCCAGAAGTCCCACCAGCGGGTCAGCACGAGCATTCCGACCACCCCGATGTGCAGCAGCGGAAGCACCCAGGTGAATTCGGCGAGGAACGCCTTCACCGGGGCGGGCGCGGGCAGGAACCCCTCGCGTGCGCAGAGGGACGTGACGTACCAGAAGAGCAGGATGGTCGCGACCCAGGCCAGGCAGCACCACAGGCACAGCGCGTTGATCCGGTACAGCGACTCGAACTGCAGCCAGGACACGAAGCCGACGCCGAACACACAGCCGGCCTCGAACAGCAGCCAGTACCAGCCGGGGAAGCGGGCGCCGGCCAGCAGGCTCATGCCGACGCAGATCACGATGCCGTAGGCCACCAGGCCCAGCATCGGGTTGGGGAACCCGAAGACCGAGGCCTGGTCGCTCTTCATCACGCTGCCGCAGGACACCACCGGGTTCAGGCTGCACCCGGGGACGAAGCCCGGGTCCTTGAGCAGCTTGAACTCGTCCAGGGTGATGACCCAGGAGGCGAGCAGTCCGGCCGCCCCGGTGAGCACGGTCAGCAGGGCGAGGCCGCGGCCGGCGCCCGCGTACCGGCGCATCAGACCCGCAGGCCGCGGGCGGGCAGGTAGACGTGCGCGGCGGCGTCGGTGGTCTCCGGGGAGCCGGCGAACTCCGCCAGCTCCGGGCCCTGCGCGGGCCGGCGGGGGCCGGTCGAGGGGCAGACCCGGGTGGTGAACATGAAGTAGGTGTAACCGAGTTCCTGGACCGCCTCCAGCCAGTCCGCCGGCGGGGTGACCTGGCTGCTGATGTTGTGGGGCAGCTGGAGGACGATCTGCCCGGCGACGACCAGCATGCTGACCTTCAGGCTCGGCCGGGTGGTGCCGTCCACCGGTTCGCCGCCCGTGGTCAGGCCCATGTCCTCCAGGAGGTGGGTGACGGCGGCGGACGCGGCCTCCGGGCCGTCGGGGCCGTCGCCCAGGGAACAGGCGAGCAGACAGGGCGTCCTGCCGTCGCCCTCCTCGTTCCTGGCCATCCAGGCGAGCAGGGCGAGTGTTCCCAGGTCGGCGGGGCGGAAAAGGCGGGGTTCGCTTGATACTGAGGTCACCGCGCGACCATATCGACGGGCCGTGGCGCCGCCCGGCGGCTTCTCACCCTTCCGGAGCAGTGCCCGGGGCCGCGCCACACGAACGAGCGACGCGGTCCCGGGCGGGGGTGCCGGGTGTCGGGCTGCTCAGTGCCGCAGGGGCAGGCCCCCGAGCAGGCCGTGCTTGTTGAGGGTCGTGGTGGCACCCTTGAGGCTGCTCAGCACGGAGTCCTTGTTCTCGGTGTCGAGCGCGTCCGACTGGTGCTGCACCGGCAGCAGGTCCTTCACCGTGGGCGGCGTCTGGGCGAGCTGGGCGAGCCCGCCGTTGAGGCTCATCGGCGGCAGGTGCTGGGCGTCGTAGGCGAACGCGGGTGCGGCGACGCCGACGAGGGCCACGGAACCAGCGACAACGGCGGCAGCCTTGAGGGACTTCATCGTGTTCCTTTCTTCGGCAACTCACGTCACCCCGGATTTCTGACGCCGTGCCTAACGAGTTCCGGCCGGACCGGAAACCCGGCACCGAGAAGACATATGAGATCCCCGTGCACCGGCCGGACGCGGTCGGCGGTCAGCCGGTCGTCGTCGCGGACTGGGTCGGGTCCGCCGGGAGGGAGGGCAGGGCGGCCAGCGAGGGCAGGGAGGGCAGGGACTCGACACCGGGCTCGGCCACGTCCTTGCCGAGGGTGCCGCCGAGCAGGTCGAGCAGGCCCGACACCACGTCGGTGGCGGACGACAGGATCTGGTCGAGTTGGTCGGTGACCGCCTTCACCAGATTGTCGATCGCGGTCCGCAGCGCGGAGAGCGCGTCACTGGCGGCGTCGCGGGCCAAGGGCTGGTGGACGATGTCCGCGTGCCGCATCGCCGCCTGCGCGGTGAGGGCCGCGGGGACGGCGGAGGCCACGGGGGCCGCCGGGGACGCGGGCGCCGCGGGTGAGGCGGGGGTCGACGGGGACGCGGAGGTGGCCGGGGACGCGGAGGCCGCCGGGGCGCTCGGTGCGGCGGGCCGGCTGGGGGCCGCGGGCTTGGCGGACGCGGTCGCAGCGGCGGGCGCGGCGGACGCGGTGGGCGTGCCGGAGACGGCGGGTGCCGCAGGCTTGGCGGACGTCGAGGACGTCGAGGACGTCGCAGGCGCCGTGTGGGACGCGGGGGAGGCGGACGACGCGGGTGCCGCAGGCTTGGCGGAAGCCGCAGCGGTGGCAGGGGCGGCAGACGCCGCGGGCTTCGCGGACGTCGAGGACGTCGCAGGCGCCGTGTGGGACGCGGGGGAGGCGGACGTCGCAGGTGCCGCGGGCTTCGCCGCCGCAGGTGACGCCGGTGCCGCAGATGCCGTAGGAGACGCGGACACCCCGGGCTTCGCCGCCGTCGTAGGCGTCGCAGACGCTGTCGGTGCCGCAGACGCTGTCGGTGTCGCAGGCGTCGTGGGCGCGGTGAGGGACGCCGGCCGTACGGGCGCTGCCGGTTGGACGGGGGCGGTGGCCGCCTTGGCGATGGCTGCCTTGGCCGCCTCGCCGAGCCTTCTGGCCTCGCCGGCGGGCAGTTGGCCCTTCTCCAGCGACTGGTTGAGCAGGTCGATGACCGGGTTGAGGACGGAATCGGTGGTGCTCAGGGCTCTGACCTGGGCGAGCAGCCTCTCCTTCTCCGCCGCCGGGACAGGTGCCCGGGAGGCGGCGCGGTCGTGCTCCCGGGCCGTGGCTACGGCGACCGGGCCGGTGATGCCGACCAGGACGGCCGCGCAGAGGACGGTGGACGCGAGACGCCGGGCAGGCAGATCACGCATGGGTGTTCCTTTCGGTGAACAGTGGGACCTGAGCCCACCGTCAGTTCACCGGTCGCCCTGCGCAACCGCTCACCCACTCACCGTGATCCGTCCGAGGCAGAAAACCGGCCGTCCGCCCCGCGACGGATGCGTACGGGGGCGGACGGCCGGCCGACGGGTTGCGTCCCGATGTCAGTCGTTGACGCAGGTGTTGCCGAACGCCGGGTTGAGCAGCCCGATGACGTCGACGGTGTTGCCGCACAGGTTGATCGGGATGTGGATCGGGACCTGGATGACGTTGCCCGACAGAACGCCCGGCGAGTTGGCGGCGACGGCGCCCGCACCGGCGTCGGCGGAGGCCACGCCGGCACCGCCGGCAACGGCCGCGACGGCGGCGGAGGTCAGGACCAGGCCCTTCGCGATACGCGACATGGAGAGGTGCTCCTTGGGGATCGACACAAACATCCGGGCGGGATACCCGGCGCTGTGTCAACGCGCGGCACACCCGGGAGTTGTGCCGCCAAAGGAGTGATCTGCGCAGGGGGCGCGGCGCGCTTTCACTCCTGCTCCCTCCCCGCCCCGGGCGCCTCGCTCACGCTCGCCTCCACGCTCTCCGGCACACTCTCCCCCCCACCCCGGCGTACGCCCGTCGCACCAAGCGGCTCCCGCCCATCCTGCGGACGGCGTAGGGAACTTCACGCACTGCGAACCGGGTGAGGTACCGTCCCGCGGGCTCCTGCCTGCGCCAACGCGCTCGGCCACGTCTCCGACGTGTGCGATGTCGGCCCGGCTCCGCGGAGCGACGGTGACCAGCCGGGCCGCCGGCTCGTTCCCCACGCGGACGCGGCGTGGTCCGGCGTGCTCCTCGCCGCCGTGGACGCCCGGAACCGGAAGGCGCGTTCACGACCGCAGCCCGAGCGCCCCCGTGAGCGAGGTAACCCGCGAATGCACCAGTCAGCACCCGCCCATCGACCCCGGGTCCTGCACCTCGCACAACCCGTCGACGGCGGTGTCGCCCGGGTCGTGCTCGACCTGGCCCGGGCCCAGCTCGCGGCGGGCCTGCACGTCACGGCGGCCTGTCCCGGCGGCGCGCTGGCCGCGGGCCTGCGGGAGCTGGGCGCCGACGTCCGGGACTGGCGCGCGGGCAGGTCCCCGGGTCCCGGGCTGCCGGGCGAGGTACGACGGCTCGCACGTCTGGTCGACGAGGTACGGCCCGAACTGGTGCACGCGCACAGCGCGAAGGCCGGCCTGGCCGCGCGGCTCGCCGTCCGCGGGCGCGTTCCGACCGTGTTCCAGCCGCACGCCTGGTCCTTCGAGGCGGTCGGCGGCCTCACCGCGGCGCTCGCCCTGGGCTGGGAGCGGTGGGGGGCGCGCTGGGCGGACCGGGTGGTGTGCGTCAGCGAGGCGGAGCGCACGACGGGCTTACGCGCCGGGGTGCGCGCCGCGTACGCGGTCATCCCGAACGGCATCGACACCACCCGCTTCACCCCGCTCGCCCCCCAAGGCCCCCAAGGTCCCCAGGCGCCCCGACCCCCGCGAGCTCACGACCCACAGGGGTCACACGGCCCGCAAGCAGCCGACGGCGGAAACCCCCTCGTCGTCTGCGTAGGCCGCCTCTGCCGCCAGAAAGCCCAGGACGTCCTCCTCGCCGCCTGGCCGGAGATCCTCGTGAGGCTGCCGCGGGCACGGCTCGTGCTGGTCGGCGACGGCCCCGACCGCGAGGTCTTACGTCGGCAGGCGCCCCCTTCCGTGCGGTTCACCGGCGCGGTCGCCGATGCCGCGCCGTGGTACCGGGCCGCCGACCTGGTGGTGCTGCCCTCGCGCTGGGAGGGCATGGCGCTGGCCCCGCTGGAGGCGCTGGCCTGCGGGGCACCCGTCGTCCTCACCGACGTCGACGGCGCGCGGGAGAGCCTGCCGCCCGCGCTCGCCGCGCACTGCCTGGTGCCTCCCGAGGATCCGGTGGCGCTGGCCGCGGCGGTGACGGGGCTGCTGGCCGATCCGCCGCTGCGCGCGGCGCTCGCCGGCGAAGGGCGCCGGCACGTCCTGGCCACGCACGACGTGCGGCACACCGCCGAACGCGTCGCGGACCTCTACCGCGAACTCCTCGGCGCCCCCGGCCCGGGCCGCGGCGCCCTGGCGGCGGACGAGGCCGGCGGAACGGCCCGGCCCGTGCCCTCCGAGTGCAGGGAAGCGGCGGCCGACGTGCCCTCCGAGTGCAGGGAGTCCATCCCCTCGTGACCGCGGAAAGCACCGTCCCCTCCTCCGTCTCGCCGCTCCCGGCGGTCTCCGTCCTGCCGGCCCGCACCGCCGGCAGCTTCCGGTTCCCGTTGCGGCGGCCGCCCGCGCGGCGCGCCGCACCACCGCTCCCCCTGCTCGCCGCCGACCTGCTCGCCGCGCTGGCGGGCACGGCCGCGCTGGACGCGGCCACCCGCAGCCCGGTGCTGGTCGCCGCGCTGCTGTCCGGCGCACTGCTGCTGCGCCCGCGCGCCACGCGCCCGGTGCCGGGTGTGCTCGACGAACTGCCCGTGGTGTGCGGGCGGATCGTGGTGGCCTGGCTGGCCCTGGCCGCGCTGCTCGCCGCGTACGACCCCGGACGCGCCCTCACCGCCCGGACCCTGCTCCTGGGCTGCGCGCTGCACACGGCGGCGGCCGGGGCCGCCCGCGGCGCGGTCCACTGGCGGAGCCGGGTGCTCGTGCGGCGCCACCCGCGCACCGCCCTGGTGATCGGGCCCGCGGCGACCGCGCAACGGGTGGCCGCCGCACTGCTGCGGCACCCGCGCTGCGGGGTGCGGCCGGTGGGCGTGGTCGCGCAGCGCCCGGACGGCACCGGCGGGCTGCCGGTGCTCACCACCGGCGAGGAGGTGGAACGGGCGCTCGTCCAGAACGGGGTGCGGGTCGTCCTCACCGTCGACCCGGCCGTGCGTACCGCGCACGGGCCGCTGCTCCGGGCGCTCGCCGCGTCCGGCTGCGCGTTGTGGGAGGTGGACGCGGACAGCCCGGCGTACGAGATGCGCGACCAGCTCGCCGGGTTCGCCGTACGCCGGCTGGATCCGGGCCTGCCGCGGCGTACGGACGTCGCCAAGCGGCTGCTGGACGTCTCGGTGTCCGGGGCGCTGCTGGTGCTGGTCAGCCCGGTGCTGCTGGGATGCGCGGTCGTGCTGCGGCTCACCGAGGGGCCCGGGGTGGTCTTCCGGCAGGAGCGCATCGGCAAGGACGGCCGCCCCTTCACGCTGCTGAAGTTCCGCACCCACCGCCCGGCCGACCCGCAGGAGGCGGCCACCCGGTGGAGCGTGGCTGGCGAGTCGCGGATGAGCCCCTTCTGCCGGCTGCTGCGGCAGACCTCACTGGACGAGCTGCTCCAGCTGTGGAACGTCTTCCGGGGCGACATGAGCCTGGTCGGTCCGCGCCCCGAACGACCGTACTTCGTCGGCAGGTTCAGCCACGCCTACCCGGGCTACGCGGCCCGTCACCGCATGCAGACCGGCATCACCGGGCTGGCCCAGATCCACGGTCTGCGCGGCGACACCTCCATCGAGGACCGGGCCCGCTTCGACAACGCCTACATCGACACCTGGTCGCTGTGGCAGGACGTCTGCATCCTGCTGCGCACGGCCGCCGCGCTCGTGCGTTCCACGGGGAGCTGACCGATGGCCCTCACCCTGCCGCCGCGTCGCCCCGCCCGGCTGTCCCCGGTGCTGCCGGTGCTGGCCGTGGTCGCGCTGCTCGCGCTGCCGGTCGCCCCCGGCGGCGAGGGCGGCGCGGGCCCCGCCGACGCGCTGTCCGCGCTGGTCGTCGTGTTCTGCGCGGTACGACTGCTGCGCGCGCGCCGCCGCCCGCTCACCCGGACCGCCGCCCTGCTCCTCGGCCTGCCGGTGGCCGGCCTGGCGCCGGCCGCGCTGCACGCGGTCTCGTCGGACGCCGGGATCACCGGCTTCGGCCGCTACCTCCAGGTCTTCGTCCTGGTCCCGGCCGCGGTGCTGCTCCTCGTCCGCGACCGGGCCGACTTCCGGCTGCTGGCCTGGTCGCTGGTGGCCCTCGCCGGGTGGCAGGGGGCGGTCGGCGTGCACCAGTACGTCACCGGGACCGGGGCCTCGTACCAGGGGCAGGACATCCGCGCGGTCGGCACCTTCGGGGTGTCGGACGTGATGGGCATGGCCACGGTCGTGTCCTTCGGGCTGGTGTGCGCGGTGGGCCTGGCACTCGGCCGGGCCCCGGCGCGGCAGCGGACGCTCGCCGCCTGCTGCGCACTCGCCCTGCTGGTCCCCCTCGCCCTGTCCTTCAGCCGGGGCGCCTGGATCGCCACCGTGGTCACCCTCACCGTCCAGCTGGTCCTGGCCGGTCCGCGTCGCGCGCTGGGGGTCGCGGCGGCCGCGGTGGCCGCGGGGGTGGTGCTGGTGGGCGGGGTGGGGGTGGGTACGGCGATGCTCCAGGAGCGGATCGACAGCATCACCCGGGTCACCGATGCGCCCGACCAGTCGGTCACCGACCGGTACACGATGTGGGCGGCGGCCACCGACATGTGGCGCGACCGCCCGCTGACCGGCGTCGGTCTGAAGGGCTTCCCGGAGTACCGCGACGGGCACGCCTCGCTCGCGCTGTCCTCGGGCAGCGACACCGAGGGCGCGGGCGCCGCGTTCCGCCGGCAGCCGCTGCTCTCCCCGCACAACATGTACCTGCTGGTCCTCAGCGAACAGGGCCTGATCGGGCTGCTCTGCCTCGCGGGCTGCTGGCTCGCCCTGCTGGTGTGCGCGGTGCGCGGGCTGTGGCGCACCCGCGCGGCCGGCGGCCAGGGCCTGGACTGCGCGCTGGTCGCCTGCGGGCTCCTCGTCTGGCAGCTCGTGGACTTCGCCTACGCCGACATCGGCGGACCCGCGACCGTCCTGACGGCGGTCTCCTTCGGCCTGGTCACCTGGTGGGCCCTGGCCGGCGCCGACCAGGTGTCCCCCACGCCGGCGTCCCGCCCGAGCCGGAGGCCCGTGTCCCGCCCCAGCCGGAGGCCGGCGGGATGACGCACCCCAGGGCCGGCGAGGTGCCGGGACCGGAGGCCGGCACCGGCGGATTCCCCCTGCCGGGCGCCCGGCGGGCCGCATCCCCGCCGCCCCGCCCCGCCCTCCGGCCCACGGAACCGACCCACACCCCACCCCACCCAGCCACCCCGGCAGCGCCGACCACCCCGACAAGCCCCACCCCTTCGGCAGCGCCGACCACCCCGACGCGCCCCACCACCCCCACCACCCCGACCGCCCCGATCACCTCAAGCCACCCCCCTGCTCCGACAGCCCCCAGCACCCCAGCCCACCCCACCACCCCGGCACCCCCCACCCCACCCCCCGAACCCGCCCTCCTCACCCCCCGTTTCCTCGCCCGCGCCACCCTCCTCACCGCCTCCCTCTCCGTCGCGGCGGCGCTGCTCGGGCTGGTGCGGGACCAGTCGCTGGCCCGGTTGTTCGGGGCCGGCGGGGACACCGACGCCTTCCTGGTCGCCTGGACGGTGCCGGAGTTCGCGGCGACGCTGCTGATCGAGGACGGGCTGGCCTTCGCGCTGGTCCCGGCGTTCAGCCTGGCTCTGGCCCGCCGGGCGCAGGGGGCGCCGGGGGACCCGGTGCGGGCGCTGGTCGCCGGGACCCTGCCCCGGCTGGCGCTGGCGTTCACGGCGGTCGGGGCGTTGCTGGCGCTGGCCGCCCCGCAGTTCGTGGCCGCGCTGGCGCCGGGCCTGCCCGACCGGGCGCTCGCGGTGGACTGCACGCGGCTCACCGCGACCTGTGTGCTGAGCTTCGGCCTCGCCGGGTACTGCAGCGCGGCCCTGCGCGCCCACCGCCGCTTCCTGGCGCCGGCCGCGATCTACCTGGCGTACAACGTCGGCATCATCACGGCGATGTACGCGCTCGGCGACCGCTGGGGCGTGCGGTCGGCCGCGTTCGGGGTCGCGGCGGGCGGCTGCCTCATGGTGGCGGTGCAAGTTCCCTCGCTGGTGAGGCGGTTGTGGCGGGCGGGCGGTCCTGAGGTCGGGGCGGTCACCGGGACGCAGCCGTTGGACGTGCCGCTGCTGTCCACCGTCCTGCTGTTCGCGCTGTGCCGGCAGTCGCAGGTGCTGGTCGAGCGGTTCCTCGCCGCCGGCCTGCCCGCCGGGGCCATCTCGCACCTGAACTACGCGCAGAAGGTCGCGCAGATCCCGATGACGCTGTCGACGATGCTGTGCACGGTCACCTTCCCGGCGGTGGCGCGGGCCCTGGCCGACGGCGACACCGAGCGGGCCCGGGACCGGGTCGAGCGGGACCTGGCGGTGGCCGGCTGCGTGGTGCTGCTCGGCACGGCCGCGATCGTGGCCTGTGCCCCGCAGCTGATCGCGCTGCTGTTCCAGCGCGGCGCGTTCACCGCCGAGGACACCGCGGCGACCGCCGGTGTGATGCGGGTCTACGCGCTGGGTCTGCTCGGCCAGACCCTGACCGGCGTCCTGGTCCGCTCCTACTTCTCGGCGGGCCGGGCCAGTTGGTACCCGGTGGCCGCGATGACCGTCGGCATCGCCGCGACCTGCTGGATCGGCGCCGGGACGGTCGGCTCCTGGGGAGTGACCGGGATCGCCGCGGCCAACGCCACCGGCATCACTCTCACCGCCGTCCTGCTGCTCGCCGGGATGCGCGGGCGCAGCGTGCCCATCCGGACCGGGCCGGTGCTGCGCGAGCTGGGCCGGCCGCTGCGGGCGGCGGTGGTGGCCGCCGTGGCCGGTGGGCTGGTGGCGGGCCTGCCGTCGGCCCCGTTCGCCGGGCTGGCCGCGGGCGGTGCCACGGTCGCCGTCGTCTTCGTCCTGCTCGGCCGGTCCCTGGGCACGCGGGGACCGGCCCCTGTCGTCCCGTTCCCGTCCGCTCGGCGACGCCCGGCAGGCACCTCCCCGGCGGGGGGATCCCCGGCCGCGGTGCCGGAGCGCGCGACCGGCTCCGGCAGGTGGACGCTCCGGCGCCTCGCGATAGCCCGCACCGGACGCCGCCGCGCCCGTCCTCCGGGCGGGCGCCGGAAATGAGACGACAGGATCCCGTCCCCGCACTCCGTTCCGTACCCCCTCTCCCGAAGGCTCGCCCATGCCGTCCTCCGTCGAGTCCCCGGCCCGCGTCCGGACCTCCGCCCCGGGTCCCGTCCCGTGGATCGCCATGTACCACTCGGTCGGCGACTGCTCCGACGACCCGTACCGCGTCACGGTCAGCCCCGGCCGGCTGGACCGGCAGCTGTGCTGGCTGCGCCGGCGGGGGCTGCGCGGGGTGTCGGTGGCCGAGCTGCTCGCCGCCCGGGCCCGGGGCGAGGGGCGTGGCCTGGTGGGGCTCACCTTCGACGACGGGTACGCCGACTTCCTCGGCAACGCCCTGCCGCTGCTGTCCCGCTGGGAGTGCACGGCCACCCTGTTCGTGCTGCCGGGCCGGCTCGGCGGCGACAACGTCTGGGACCCGCTGGGTCCGCGCAAGCCGCTGCTGACCGCCGACGGCATCCAGCAGGCCGCCGCCGCGGGCGTGGAGATCGGCTCGCACGGCCTCACCCACGTCGATCTGACGCGGGCCGACGACACCCTGCTGCGGGCCGAGACCGCCGGGAGCCGGGCGGCTCTGGAGGAGCTGACCGGCGCCCCGGTCACCGGCTTCTGCTACCCGTACGGCACGGTCGACCGGCGCGCCGTGGCGGCCGTACGGGAGGCCGGTTACGGCTATGCCTGCGCGATCGACCCCGGCCGGCTGAGCGGTCCGCACGTGCTGCCGCGCGTGTACATCGGGGAGCAGGACACCGCCGTACGCCTGTTCCTGAAGCACCGGCTGCACCGGCTGCGGCGGCGGCCCGTGGAGGGGCTGCGGTGAGGGCCCTGCACATCATCACCGGGCTCGGGGTGGGCGGTGCCGAACAGCAGCTCCGGCTGCTGCTGCGGCATCTGCCGGTCGAGTGCGAGGTGGTGACGCTGACCAACCCCGGTCCGGTGGCCGACGGACTGGCCGCCGACGGGGTGCGGGTGACCCACCTCGGGATGGCCGGGAACCGCGACCTGGCCGCGCTGCCCCGGCTGGCCGGGATCGTCCGGCGCGGCCGGTACGACCTCGTCCACACCCACCTGTACCGGGCCTGCCTGTACGGCCGGATCGCCGCCCGGCTGGCCGGGGTCCGCGCGGTCGTCGCCACGGAACACTCCCTCGGCGACTCGCAGATGGAGGGCCGGCCGCTCACCGCCGGGGTGCGCGCGCTGTACCTGCTGGGCGAGCGGCTGGGCCGGCGCACCGTCGCGGTCTCCCCCACGGTCGCCGGCCGGCTCGCCCGCTGGGGGGTGCCCGAGCAGCGCATCGCGGTGGTACCCAACGGCATCGACCTGGCGCGGTTCGCCCACGACCCCGCGGCCCGGCTGCGCACCCGCGCCCGCCTCGGGCTGCCCGACGGCGCGTTCGTCATCGGCGGCATCGGCCGGCTCGTCCCCGGCAAACGCTTCGACGTCCTGATCCGCGCCCTCGCCGCCCTGCCCGCCGACTGCAGGCTGCTGCTGGTCGGCGGCGGCCCGGAGGAGCCCGCGCTGCGGCGGGCCGCGCGGGAGGCGGGGGTGGCCGGCCGGGTGCTGTTCGCCGGGGAGCGGCCGTACCTGCCCGACGGCTCGGCGGGCCCGGACCTGCCCGCGCTGGCCTCGGCGATGGACGTGCTGGCCTCGCCCTCCCCCGAGGAGGCGTTCGGTCTCGCGGTCGTGGAGGCGCTCGCGGCCGGGCTTCCGGTGCGCTACGCCTCCTGCCCGGCCCTGGAGGACCTGCCGCCCGGGGCCGCCCCGGACGCGGTCCGGGTCCCGTGCGACGCCGGTGCCTACGCCCGCGCGCTCGCCGAGGTCCGCGCCGCCGGGCCCCGCCCGCGCACCGCCCCCGAGGCGGCCCGCCACTACAGCGTCACCCGCAGCGCCGCCCGGCTGATGGACGTCTACACGGCGGCGCTCGCCCACCCGGTCCCCCCGTCCCGATCCCCCCAGGGAGTCACCCCGTCATGACCGAGAACCACCCTCGCTCCCGCCCCTTCGGGCTCCGCGCGCTCCCGCCCTGGTCGCTGGTGGCGGCCGGCGTCCTCACCGGCGGGCTGCTGGGCGGCGGGTACGGCGTGCTGAAGCCCCCCGAGTACACGGCGACCAGCTATGTCGTGGCCGTCCCCGGCAAGGGGGCCGACACCGCCACCGCGCTCGGCTTCGCACAGGCCTACGGCCGGGTCGCCACCCAGATCGCGGTGCTCGGCGACGCCCAGGAGGAGGCCGGGGTGCCGGTGGGCGCCCTGCGTGCCGGAGTGCGCACCGCGACCTCGCCGGACGCCCCGATGGTCGCCGTCTCCGCCACCTCCGAGCGCCCGGCCCGGGCCGCCGCCATGGCCGACGCGGTCGCCCGCGCGCTGACCCGGCACGCCACGGCCGCCGAGGCCGACACGCACGTCGAGCTGCGGCAGTTCTCCCGCGCGGTGCGGCCGGACGAGCCGTCCTCGCCGTCGCCGGGGGTGACCGGACTGGTCGGCGCGAGCGCGGGCGGTCTGCTCGGCGCCCTCGCCCTGCTGGTAAGGCCGAGACGCCGCCCGGAGCGGGAGACCTTCCTGCCGCCGTCGGTGCCCGGACCGGCGGTCCCCGCCGACGCGCACGGCCGGCGGTGACCGCCCTCTACCCGGCGGGCACCGCGCGCCCCGCCACCGAGGCAGGGCCCGCCGGCCCCGTCACCGGCCCCGCGCCCACCACCGAACTCACCACCGAACTCATCACGGACGAGGAGGCTTTCGCGGCGCTGGCCCCCGCCTGGGGGCGGCTGTTCCGGCGGTGCGCAGCCGCCACCCCCTTCCAGAGCCACGCCTGGCTGCACTCGTGGTGGCTGTCGTACGGCCGGCGCGGCCGGCTCCGGCTGCTGGTGGTACGGGCCGGCCCCGAACTGGTGGCCGTCGCGCCGCTGATGCTGGTCCGTCGGCCGTGGCCCGCGCTGGTGCCGCTCGGCGGGGCGATCTCCGACTACACCGACGTGCTGCTGGACGACACCGACGACGGGCGCGTGGCCGGCGCGCTCACCGAGGCGCTCGCGGTCGCGGCGCGCACCGCGCTGGTCGACTTCCGCGAGGTGCGCCCGGGCGGCGCGGTGGAACGGGTCTACGACCGCTGGCCCGGACCGCGCCGTACGGTCGGCGACTCGCTGTGCCTGGAGCTGCCCGCCGTACCGATGGAGGAGCTGATCGCCCGGCTGCCGTCGGGCAAGTCGGGGCAGCGGGTGCGGGCCAAGCTGCGCCGGCTGGCCGCGCTGGGGGTGCGGCGGCGGACGGTGGACCCGGAGGAGGTGGACGCGGCGCTCGGCCGGCTGCTGGAGCTGCACCGGTTGCAGTGGCAGGGGCGGAAGGTGACGGACGAGCATCTGCGGTCCCGGTTCCGCGAGCACCTGGTGCGCGCGGCGGGGCGGATGGTGCGTTCGGGGAACGCGGTGGTCACCGAGTTCCTGGTCGACGGCGAGGTGCTGGGGGTCGACCTGACGCTGCTGTCGGGCAGCATGGCCGGCGGCTACCTCTACGGCGCCCACCCGTGCCTGCGGGAGCGGAAGGCGGACGTGGCGGTGATGCTGCTGGAGGCGTGCGCCGAGCACAGCGGCGACGGGCAGCGGGGCACGCTGAGCCTGCTGCGCGGCGACGAGCCGTACAAGCACCACTGGCGGCCCGAACGGGTCGTCAACCGGCGGCTGCTCATGGCCCGGCGGCGCACCGCCCCGCTGCTGACGGCCGCGCTGGGCGACGCCACCGCCCGGCAGCGGGGCAGGGAGCTGCTGCACCGGTGGCGCGAGCGCGGCGGCGGGCAGTCGGCCGGGGGCGCGGAGGTGCGGCCGAAGAGGGCGGCCCGGTAGATCCACGAGGAGCGGGGGTTGTCCGAGCACTGCCAGACGCCGTGCGGGCAGTAGTCGGTCACCGTGTTGTACAGCGGTCTGTGCGCTTCGATCCAGGCGAGCATCCGCCCCATGTACGCGGGGTTGTCCCCGTTGCGGTACAGCCCCCATTCCGGATAGGAGAGGGGTTTGCCGTGGGCTTTGGCGAAGTCCACGTGCTGCTGGAGGCCGTAGGGCTCGGTGACCTGTGCCTCGAACGACAGTCCGCTCGGCTGGTCGTAGGCGTCCATGCCGACGATGTCGACCGTGTCGTCCCCGGGGTAGCACTCGGTCCAGGGCACGGCGTCGAGGCCGCGGCTCGGCGTGAAGTCGAACCGGAACGCCTGGCCCGGCACCGAGCGCATGGCGGCGACGATCCTGTTCCAGTACGTCTTCCAGGCTTCGGGGTCCGGTCCGCACCGGTGGGTGTAGGTGGTGCCGTTCATCTCCCAGCCGAGCACGATCACCGTGTCCGGCACCCCCAGCCGCACCAGCTGTTCGGCCAGGGCCCGGAAGTGGCCGTCGAACGCGCCGGCCGCGGCCTGCGCCAGCAGCGACCGCACCTCGGGGTCGGGGAGGTTCTCCTCGTTGCGCTCCTGCATCGGCACGTTGAGGACGAGCATCCGGTCCGCCTTCTGGCGCCGCCACTGTGCCCACGCGTCCAGGAAGCCGGGCGGGCCCTCGATGTCCTCCCAGCTGCCGCCGGGCAGGTAGGTGTGGGCGACCTTCACCTCGGTGCCGCCGAGCCAGTCGCTCAGTTCGGCGATCCGCGCGACCGCGAGGGGCCCGGAGTCGAGGAACGCCCCGAAGGGCGGCGGTTCGGTGGTCGGCGCCGTCGCCGGTCCCGCGGCGGCGCCCGGGCCGACCGCCAGGGCGACCGACGCGAGGAGGGATCCCGCGAGGACGGCGAGCCGCCCGGACCTCGCCCTGCACCGGCGTGCGGCCATGCCCGCTCCCTTCCTCCCGGTCGCGTCCCGGCGAGCAGGGCGCGGCGGGGTGCCGGGCGCTCGGTCCGGCACCCGGCGCGTCATCGACGGGCGGTGGCCCGGCCCCGCCGGTACAGGATCGCTCCGGCCGTGATCAGCGCGGCGCTGGCGGCCGAGGTCGCGATCATCGCCGGGCCGTCACCACCGGTGTGCGCGAGCACGGGCGGCTGCGGAGGGTGCTCCTCACCACCGCCGCCGGGGGGCGGGGTGTGGCCCGTACCCGGGGGCGTGCTCTCGTCACCGCCGTACGGGGGTGTGGTGTGCCCGCCGGGGGGCGTGCTGTGACCGCCGCCGGGTGGGCTGCCGTACCCGCCGCCGTAGGGAGGCGGGGTCGTCTCCTTACCGCCGTACGGAGGCGGGGTCGTCTCCTTACCGCCGTACGGAGGCGGGGTCGTCTCCTTACCGCCGTACGGGGGTGCGGTCGTGCTGCCGCCGGTCGGTGGGGTGGAGTGGTCGACCGGGGAGCCGTAATCGGAGTGGTCCCCGGGGGCGCCGTACTCCTCGTGGTGCTCGCCGCCCGCCTGGCCGTTCGTGTTCGCCGCGTGTCCGACGTTGGCGCAGGAGTTGGCGAACGCCGGGTTCAGCGCCGCGGCCGCGTCGACGGAGTTGCCGCAGACGTTGACCGGGACGGTGACCGGGGCCTGGACGTTGTTCCCGGACAGAACTCCGGGGGAGCCCTGGGCGGCCCCGTCCGCACGGGAGTCGGCGAGCGCGGCGCCGGCGTACAAGGACAGCATGCCGGTCGCGGCGGCGGCCACGGCCATGCCCTTGCTGAGGGTCTGTCGCAATCTCGTGGTCTTCCTGCTCGAAGAAGTGGGAAGACCGGCCCCGGAACGGAGAATCGACGGTCCGGGGCCGGCCTGTACTCAGCCGGGGCTGGTGCGTTGTGCCGCGTCGTCAGTTCTTGTCGATGTCGCCGTTGATGCAGGTGTTGCCGGCAGCCGGGTTCAGCAGACCGACAACGTTGATCGTGTTGCCACACAGGTTGATCGGAATGTGGATCGGAACCTGGACGACGTTTCCGGACAGAAAGCCCGGGGAGTTCGCGGCGGTGCCATTGGCCGTGGAGTCGGCGAAGGCGGGTCCGGCCAGGCTCAGGGCCAGGATGGCACCCGCAACGGCTGAGACGGTCTTCTTCATGTGTATTCCCTTCTCCGGGGCCACGCCCCGATGACGGCCAGAACCGTGCGAGCACGACGTGAACGGTCGCGGCACGGAACGAGGGATTGACACAACAGGAGACCGCGGAACACGGACCGCGTGATAATCACTCGATCGCACCGCTTCGTCACGCGTTTCCCCTCGCCTGAATTCCGTGGAAAAAGGCCCGGGCAGCCCGCAGACGGTGCAGCGGACGGCCCGGGCCACGCCGGATCGGCTCAGCCTTCGCCGTTGGCCGAGAGAACCGACAGGTCCTCCAGGACGTGCGAGACCGCACCGTCGCGCTTGGCGTTGGTGGAGTTGTCGCTGCACTGCTGCTGCAGGTGGTCCGACAGGATCGGGATGTCCTGGACCGTGACGCCGATGAGCGCGTCGACGGCGACGTCCACGTCCTGGATGCCGACACACGGCTTGTTGAGCGACCCCTGCACCAGCGAGAGCTGCGGGCTCATGTCGCCCTTCGTCGCCGAGTTGCCCCACGACGACGCGGCGCCGTTGCCATTCGCGACGGTCGGTCCGTCGTCGTTGCCGATGGCAAGCGCCTGCGGCGCGGCCGCCACCGCCATTCCCACGACAGAAGCGGCGGTCGCGGCGGCGACCATTGCCTTCTTGAGCACTTCGCGTTCCTTTCCTCGTAGCGACGCATGCCCTACGGCCCAATCAACCCGGTGCATCGGGAATGGTTCCGCCGATTCACTCGGTTGGAGCCCAAACGCCTGAGAGGTGACGAGAAAGCATCAATCGGACAAACACACCACCAGTCCAGCGGATCGGCCGACGGAGTGAACGGCAGAAACCAAGAGGAGTCCGGGGAGTTGACCAAAGCGCTCCGGTGGACGGGGTTTCCTCAGAAAGGACTGGCCAGTGATCAAGAAGATTGTTGCCACTGCGGCCGTCGCCGCTTCGGCCATGGGCGCCTCCGCTGCCGCGGCACCGCAGGCGCTGGCGATCGGAAACGACAGCGGGCCGACCGCCGCCAACGGCAACGGCGCCTGGCAGAGCTACGGCAACTCGGCCACGTACGGGAACATGAGCCCGCAGATCGCCCTGATCCAGGGCTCCTTCAACAAGCCGTGCATCGCCGTGAACGACATTCCGATCGGTGTCGGCGCCCTGATCGGTGTCAATGTCCAGGACATTCCGATCCTGTCGGACCACATGCAGCAGCAGTGCACCGAGAACTCCTCGAACGTCAAGCGCGACGGCGCGCTGGCGCACCTGCTGGAGGACGTGTCGATCCTGTCCCAGAACAGCGAGAGCTGACCCTCCGTCCGAAGCGGGTCGCCGGGTGGTCCGGCGGCCCGCTTCGTCGTGTCAGCGGCGGTACAGCGCCTCGATCTGCTCGGCGTACGCGGCCGTCACCGCGTGCCGCCTCACCTTCAGGGACGGGGTGAGCAGCCCGTTCTCCTCCGTGAACTCCCCCTCGACCAGCGCGAACGCGCGGATCGACTCGGCGCGGGAGACGGCCACGGCAGCGGCCCGCCGTGACCGGTCGGTGGCACTCCGGCGGCCTACGAAACGACGTCCTTGCGGGAGAAACCCCGGAAGGCCAGCGCGAACAGCACCAGGGCGTAGGTGAGGGACAGCGCGGTGCCCTGGATCATGCCGGACCACTCGGGGCGGGGCTGGACGGCGTCGGCCCAGGCGAACTGCCAGTGCGCGGGCAGGAAGTCCCGCCAGTGGCCGAGGGCGGTGACGGCGTCCAGGACGTTCCCGACGATGGTCAGGCCGACCGCGCCGCCGACCGCGCCGAGCGGGGCGTCCGTCTTCGTGGACAGCCAGAACGCCAGCCCGGCGGTGACCAGCTGGGACACGAAGATGTACGCCACGGCCACCAGGAGCCGCTGGGCCGCCGTACCGGTGTCCAGCGCGCCGCCGGTGGGGATCTCCAGCGGGCCCCAGCCGTAGGCGGCCGTGCCGGCGGCGAGCGCCACCAGCGGCAGCAGCACCATCGCGGCGAGGCTCAGCCCGAGCGCGACGACCAGCTTGGACCACAGCAGCCGGGCCCGGGGCACGGGGGCGGCCAGCAGATAGCGCAGCGAGGACCAGCTCGCCTCGGAGGCGACCGTGTCCCCGCAGAACAGGGCGACCGGGATGACCAGCAGGAAGCCCGCGGAGACGAAGAGGTTCACGGCGGCGAAGTTGGCGCCGGAGGCGGTGGCCGTGTCCATCAGCGTGACCTGGTTGTTCCGGCCGGCCGGGTCGCCGCCGACCGCGAAGGCGATCAGCAGCACGAACGGCAGGAGGGCCAGGACCGCGCCCATGACCAGGGTGCGGCGCCGCTTGAGCTGGCGGGCCAGCTCGACCCGCAGCGGCAGGGTGCGCCCCGCCCGGTAGCCGGAGGCGACCTCGGTGAGCGTGCTCATGCGGAACCTCCGATCAGGGTGAGGAAGGCGTCTTCCAGGCGGCGGTGCGGGCCGACCGAGGCGACCGGAACCTCCAGCCGCACCAGCTCCACGACCAGCCGCTCGGCCGTGCCGCCGGGCTCCAGCCGGACCAGCAGCCCGTCGTCGGTGCGCACGGCGGAGGCGACGCCGGCCAGCGCGGCCACCTTCTCCACCACCGGCTCCTGCACGGGTACGGCGGTGCCGACCAGCAGGGTGTCGCCGGAGCCGGTGATCTCCCGGACCGGTCCCGCCTGCACCAGCCGGCCGCGGTCCATGACCACGAGGTGGGTGCAGGACTGCTCGACCTCGGCGAGGAGATGACTGGAGACGATCACCGTACGGCCGCCGGCCGCGTAGCGGACCATCACCTCGCGCATCTCGCGGATCTGGGGCGGGTCCAGGCCGTTGGTGGGCTCGTCCAGGATGAGCAGGTCGGGCAGGCCGAGCATGGCCTGGGCGATGGCGAGGCGCTGGCGCATGCCCTGGGAGTAGGTGCGCACCGCGCGGGCGAGCGCGTCGTCGCCGAGGCCGGCGATCTCCAGGGCCTCGTCCAGGTGCGCGTCCTGGGGCGGGCGGCCGGTGGCCCGCCAGTACAGCTCCAGGTTCTCCCGGCCGGACAGGTGGGGCAGGAAGCCGGCGCCCTCCACGAAGGCGCCGACCCGGGAGAGCACCGACGCGCCGGGCCGGATGGCGTGGCCGAAGACGCGGATCTCGCCGTCGTCCGGCCGGATCAGGCCCATCAGCATGCGCAGGGTGGTCGTCTTGCCCGCGCCGTTGGGCCCGAGCAGGCCGAGGACCTGGCCCTTGTCCACGCGGAAGGACAGCTCGCGCACGGCGTACCTGTCGGTGGACTTCGCGTACCGCTTGCTCAGGTCCTTGATCACCAGCGGGACGTCGGCCAGGTCGGGGTCGGGTGCGGGGGCGGCCGTGCGGCGGCGGGCGGTGAGCAGCAGGGCGAGGGCGACGGCCGCGCCGGCCGCGGGCAGCCACCACACCCAGGCGGGCAGGGGTGCGGCGGCGGTGGTGACGGCGGGCGCCGTCGGCACGCTCAGGTCTCCCTTCAGGGAGACGGTGTAGTCGGCCGGGGCGGCCGGTGAGGCGTAGCCGAGGTCGGTGGAGGCGAGGACCAGGCGGAGCCGGTGGCCCTTCTGCACCTCGTGGTCGATCGCCGGGAGGGTGAGGGTGACGTCCTTGCCGGCCTTGGCGCCGGTCACCCGGAAGGGGGCGACGAGCTGGGCGGGCAGCACCTGCCGGGTGCCGTCGGGGCCGACGTCGTAGACCTTGCCGAACAGGACGGCGTCGTCGCGGGTGGACGTGATGCGGACGGTGGCGGTCGGGGTACCGGTGATGCGCAGGTCGCGGGTGAGCGGTGCCGAGTCGAACTTCGCGAACTGGCCGGGGAAGTCCAGGGAGACGCCGACGCCGAGCGCGGACAGCTGGGCGAGGCCGCCGGAGCCGCCGAGTCCGGGCAGCGCGGAGACGCCGGGCGGGCTGGCGCCGGCCGGGTTGGCGACGTGCTGGGTGCCGCCGGTGAGGGCGACGGCGCGTCGGTGGTCGCCCAGGCCCGGGTAGGCGGCGGCGCTCGCGCCGCGGAGCTGGGCGGTGCCGTCGGTGGAGTCGATGCCTCCGGTGCGGGTGATCCGGAACGCCGGGCCGGTGTCGGTGCCCTTGTCGCCCTTCAGGTACCGGTCGAACCAGGCACGCACGCGTGCCTCGACGCGGCTCGTCTCCATGTCGCCGCCGTCGTGTCCGCCGGCGATCCAGTCGACGTCGACGGGCGCGCCGTTCGCACGGATCGCCTTCTGGGCCGCGTCGGCCTGGTCCAGGGTGAACAGGGAGTCCGTCTGTCCCTGCACCAGCAGGGTGGGCACCTTGATGCGGTCGCCGACGGCGGACGGCGAGCGCTCCTGGAGCAGTTTCCGGGCGGCCTGGTCCGGGGTGCCGGACTCGGCGACCCGGTCGTACATCCGGCACAGCGCGGGCTGGAACTTCGCGCAGCCGCCGCCGGTGTTGAAGAAGATGCCGGCCCACAGCTTCTTGAACACGCCGTTCGGGAACAGGGCGTCCGCGAGGCTCCAGTAGGTGATGGCCGGTGCGACGGCGTCGACCCGCTGGTCGTGGCCCGCGGCGAGCAGGGAGATCGCGCCGCCGTAGGAGCCGCCGGCCACGCCCACGCGCGGGTCGCCGGGCTTGTCGAGCCGGACCTGGGGCTGCCGGGCCAGCCAGTCGACGAGCCGGGAGACGTCGGCGACCTCGCCCTTCGGGTCGTTGAGGCCGATCTTCCCGGTGGAGCGGCCGAAGCCGCGCGCGGACCAGGTCAGGACCGCGTACCCGTCCCGGGCGAGGTCCTCGGCCTGCCGGCGCATGTCGTCCTTGCTGCCGCCGAAGCCGTGCGCGAGGAGGACGGCGGGGTGGCGGCCGGCGCCGGCCGGGGTGAAGTACGAGGTGTCCAGGCGCACCCCGTCGACCGCCATGACCTGGTCGCTGCGGCGCACGGACCGTGTGTCGTCGGAGGCGACGGCCGCCGTCCACGTCCCGGCACCGGCGAGCACCACGACGGCGGCACCGGCGGCCAGGAGCCGGCGGGGCCGCCGCAGCAGGCTGCGCAGGGCGGGGGGTCGAAGATCCATGCGTCAACGGTACGGGCCGCCACCGACAAGCGCTGCTGCCGTGGGGCGGAGCCGTGCGCCCTCCCCGGGGTGTACGGGCCCGTCCCGGCGTACTTCGCCCGTGGTACGGGCGGAGCGTTTCCTCACCACCGCCGGTCGCCCTCGCCGCCTGCCGCGGTGGGGGCGGCCGGGCGGGCGGGGCGAGGGAACGTGCACCGTGGTGACGTGGGAGTGCCGGGGCCGCGTCCGTACGGGCCGCGGTGACGCCGCCGCCCCCGGCACCCCACCTGGCAGGGGGTGACGGGGGCGGCGGCTGCGGGCCGGAGGTGTCGGGGGAACACCCCGGCCGCGGCTCAGTCCCGGGCCTCGCCGGCGACCGGGGCGGGCGCCGGACCGGCCTGGGCCGGGATGTGCACGGTGCCCTGCGGAACCTGCGCGTCCTCCGGGATCGACACCAGCCAGTGCGTCTCGCGGCGCGGGCGGAGGTACAGAGCCCAGTAGAGGGTGGCCGTGGCGGTGATGCCGCCGGTCCACAGCAGGTAGCTGCTCTCCTGCTGGGTCAGGATGTACGCCAGGACGGCGATGAGCAGGACCGGCACGGCGGGCCACAGCGGCATCCGCCAGGCGGCCGTGTGCTGGTGGGAGCCGCGGCGGGCGAGCAGGGCAGCGACCGCGACCAGCAGGTACATGCCGGTCACCGAGACGCCGGTGACGCCGTACAGGGTGTCCAGGTTGACGAAGCAGAGGACCGCGCCGGGGACGCCGACCGCGAGGGTGGCCACCCAGGGGGAGCCGAAGCGGCCGAGCTTGGAGAAGACGGCGTTGACCGGGCCGGGCCAGGCCTTGTCGCGGGCGGAGGCGAACAGGACGCGGGAGTTCTGGATGACCATGACGATGCCCGCGTTGATGATCGCGAGGGCCACGCAGAGGCTGACGAAGGTGCCGACCGCGGAGTTGGACCAGGCGGTGACCATGGAGCTGATGTCGCCGCCGGTCAGTTCCTTCAGGTCGGAGGCGCCCATGGTGATCGCGGCGACCGGCACCAGGATGACCACGGTGGAGATGGCGAGGGTGGCGAGGACCGTGCGGGCGACGTTGCGGCGCGGGTTCTCCAGTTCCTCGGAGAGGTAGACGGCGGTGGAGAAGCCCTGGGTGACGAAGAGGGCGATGGCGAGGCCGGAGACCACCAGCATGGCCGTCACGGTGTCCGTGTGGCCGTGGGCGCCGGCCACCTGCATCGAGACCAGGCTGCCGACCCCGCGGTGGCCGTGCGAGAAGCCCAGCAGGGCGACGACGCCGGCGGCGATGACCTCCAGGACCAGGAAGATGCCGGTGATCCAGGCGTTGGCGCGCAGGTCGAGCAGGCCGGCGAGGGTGGCCAGCAGCATCACACCGGCGCCGGTCATGGACGGGTCGAGGTGGACGATCGGGGCGAGGTAGTCCGCGGTGCCCATCGCGATCACCGGCGGCACGATCATCACGACCAGCAGGGAGAGCACGAAGACGAGCCAGCCCGCGAGCCGTCCGGCCATCGTCGACACCATGGCGTACTCGCCGCCCGCGCTGGGGATGAGGGTGCCCAGCTCGGAGTAGCAGAACGCCACGGCGATACAGAGGAGGGAGCCGATGGCGATGGTCAGGGCGGTTGCGGTGCCGAGCGAGCCGAACAGATCGGGGACGACCACGAAGAGCGTGGAGGCGGGGGTGACGCAGGACAGCGTCAGCAGGGTGCCGCCGACGACACCGATGGAGCGCTTGAGCCCCGGGGCGGGGGCCGAAGCGGTGTCTGCCACGGACTTCTGGAGCGTGTCGGTCATACGGCGGTTCCGATCGACTCGTGCGACTGAGAGTGGGGGGACGGGAGCGCTATCGCCTCCGGCGGATCGTCGTACGTTCGTCTTGTCCGCTCCCGGCGCTGCATAGAGAACCCCGACGAAAACCGCCACGTCAATGGCCGTTTACCTTCGGAATCCGCAGCTCCGGGCGGCCGGTCGGAGTATCACTTTCACAGGTCGCAACGCCCTATAGACGCATCCATCAAGCCCAGGGCGAATGTGACCTTGGTTTCCAAGGTCAACAGCGAGCAACCCCTTCGCCACCCGTTTCGTCCGCCCGGAACGGGAACCGCAGTCAACGTTTCAAAAAAATGTCAACCGTCCGCTATCCGGACGGGTAAACCGGTCGCGTCCATGTCATCGCTGGCCGATAGAGTGCGCCCCGCACAGCAGAGACACAGCTCTGGACACACGGCTCTCGGGGTGGGACATGACGAAGCGGCACACCGCCGCCTGGGTGGCATTCACGACGGCGGCGCTGGTCGCGGCCTCCGGCTGCGGGACGGAGAGCGCGAAGACGGCCGTGAAGGCGGTCGACAAGGCCAACACCAAGGCGATGGCGGCCCTGGCCCGGGCGACGGACCGGACGCAGGCACTGGGGTCGGCCGAGGTGCGGATGACGACCGACACCGGCACCAGCGGCCCGATCGCCATGAAGGGCACCTACTCCTGGGGCGACGGCTACGTCTTCGACGTCCGGATGGACACCCGGGCCGCGAACATGCAGGCCGTGAACCACTCCCCCACGACACACGTCCTGTTCGTCGACGGGGACTACTACTACGACGTCGACCCCTTCCCCTCCGGCCCGTACCAGGGCAAGGACTGGATCAAGATCGACAGCTCCGTCCTCTTCGGGAAGAAGGGCGCCCAGGCCCTCAGCGGAGACAACGGCAGCCCCTCCGCCTCCATGAAGGGCCTGAAGTACGCCAAGGACGTCCAGAACCTCGGCACGCAGACCGTGAACGGCCGGCGCACCACGCACTACCGCGGCGTGATCGACAGCGCGCACATGGGCAAGCTCAAGGACGTCTACGGCGAGGGCAGCCCCATGAGCAAGGCGACCGGTGCGAAGTCGATCCTCATGGACGTGTGGGTCGGCCCCGACGACCTGCCGGTGCGGCTCAAGGAGAAGATCGGCGTCATGACCATCAGCATGGACTTCGACAAGTTCGGCAAGGCGGTCACCGTCAAGGCCCCGCCCGCCGCGCGGACCGCCGACCTCACCGAGGTCATCGAGAAGCAGCAGAAGCAGCAGAAGCAGCAGAAGCAGCAGCAGGGCTGAACGCGACGGTGCCCCGCCCTCCCCTCGCGACCCTTGCGAGGAGAGGGCGGGGCACCGTGCTGTCCGGCCGTCAGTGGTTGCGCGGGAAGCCCAGGTCCACGCCCGCCGGGGCGTCGGCCGGGTCGGGCCAGCGGGTGGTGACGACCTTGCCGCGGGTGTAGAAGTGCGTGCCGTCGTTGCCGTAGATGTGGTGGTCGCCGAAGAGCGAGTCCTTCCAGCCGCCGAAGGAGTGGTAGCCCACCGGCACCGGGATCGGGACGTTCACGCCGACCATGCCGGCCTCGATCTCCAGCTGGAAGCGGCGGGCGGCGCCGCCGTCCCGGGTGAAGATCGCGGTGCCGTTGCCGAACGGCGAGGCGTTGATGAGGGCCACGCCCTCCTCGTACGTGTCCACGCGCAGCACGCACAGCACCGGGCCGAAGATCTCGTCCTGGTACGCCTTCGCGCTGGTCGGCACCTTGTCCAGCAGCGAGATGCCGATCCAGTGGCCGTCCTCGAAGCCCTCGACGGTGTAGCCGGTGCCGTCCAGGACGACCTCGGCGCCCTCGGCGGCGGCACCGGAGACGTACGAGGCCACCTTGTCGCGGTGGGCGGCGGTGATCAGCGGGCCCATCTCGGACGTCGGGTCGTTGCCCGGGCCGATCTTGATCTTCTCGGCCCGCTCGCGGATCTTCTCCACCAGCGTGTCGCCGATGGCGCCCACGGCGACGACCGCCGAGATGGCCATGCAGCGCTCGCCCGCGGAACCGTAGGCGGCGGAGACGGCCGCGTCGGCCGCCGCGTCCAGGTCGGCGTCCGGCAGGACCAGCATGTGGTTCTTGGCGCCGCCCAGCGCCTGCACGCGCTTGCCGTTGGCGGAGGCGGTGGTGTGGATGTAGCGGGCGATCGGGGTCGAGCCGACGAAGGAGACGGCCTTGACGTCCGGGTGCTCCAGCAGCCGGTCGACGGCCACCTTGTCACCGTGGACGACGTTGAAGACGCCGTCCGGCAGGCCGGCTTCCGCCAGCAGCTCGGCGATCCTGACGGAGGCCGACGGGTCCTTCTCGGACGGCTTCAGCACGAAGGTGTTGCCGCACGCGATGGCGATCGGGAACATCCACATCGGGACCATCGCCGGGAAGTTGAACGGCGTGATGCCCGCGACGACACCGAGCGGCTGCCGGATCGAGGAGACGTCGACCTGGTTCGCGACCTGCGTGGACAGCTCGCCCTTCAGCTGGACGTTGATCCCGCAGGCCAGGTCGACGATCTCCAGGCCGCGCGCGACCTCACCGAGCGCGTCCGAGTGCACCTTGCCGTGCTCGGCGGTGATCAGCTCGGCGATCTCGTCGCGGTGGGCGTCGAGGAGCGCCCGGAACCTGAAGAGGATCGAGGTCCGCTGGGCCAGCGAGGACCGACCCCAGGTCAGGTAGGCGTCCTTGGCCGCCGCGACCGCCGCGTCCACCTCCTCGACCGACGCGAACGCGACCTTCGTGGTGACCGCGCCGGTGGCCGGGTCGGTGACCGGCCCGTACGTACCCGACGCGCCTTCGACGGTCTTGCCGCCGATCCAGTGGTTGACGATCTTCGTCATGCCCTAAGACTCCTTCTACAGATGGCGGCGTCGGGTCGAGACGTGCCGTTCGTACAGCTCACGTGCCGTGACCGCGGACGGTCGGGTCGCGGTCTCGGCCACAGGAACATCCCACCAGGCCTGCGCGGGAGGCGCGCCCGACACAGTGTCGGACGTTTCGGTCTCCACGTAGACACATGTGGGAGTGTCGGCGGCGCGCGCCTCCGCGAGCGCCGCGCGCAGGTCCCGTACGGTCTTCGCGCGCAGCACCCGCATGCCCAGGCTGGCCGCGTTGGCGGCGAGGTCGACGGGCAGCGGGGCGCCGGTGTACGTCCCCTCCTCGGTCGGGAAGCGGTAGGCGGTGCCGAACCGCTCGCCGCCCACCGACTCCGAGAGCCCGCCGATCGAGGCGTACCCGTGGTTCTGCACCAGCAGGATCTTGATCGCGATGCCCTCCTGGACCGCGGTCACGATCTCCGTCGGCATCATCAGATACGTACCGTCCCCGACCAGCGCCCACACGTTCCGCTCGGGTGCGGCGAGCTTCACGCCGAGGGCGGCCGGGATCTCGTAGCCCATGCAGGAGTAGCCGTACTCCAGGTGGTACTGGTCCCGGGACCGCGCCCGCCACAGCTTGTGCAGGTCGCCGGGGAGGGAACCGGCCGCGTTGACGATGATGTCCGACTCGTCCACCAGCGCGTCCAGGGCACCGATGACCTGCGTCTGGGACGGCCGGACGTCCGGCTCCGCGGCCTCGAAGCAGGCGTCGACGCGCTGCTCCCAGCGTGCCTTGCCCTCGCTGTACTCGTCGACGTAGGAGTCGGCGACGGTGTGGCCGTGCATGACCAGCGCCTCGGTCAGTTCTCCCAGGCCGCTGCGGGCGTCGGCGACCAGCGGGTGGCCGGCCAGCTTGTGGCCGTCGAAGGGCGCGATGTTGAGGTTCAGGAAGCGGACGTCCGCCTTCTCGAAGAGGGTGCCGGAGGCCGTGGTGAAGTCGGTGTAGCGGGTGCCGACGCCGATCACCAGGTCCGCGGTGCGGGCCAGCCCGTCGGCGGTCGCGGTCCCGGTGTGGCCGATCCCGCCGACGTCCTGCGGGTGGTCGTGGGGCAGCGAGCCCTTGCCGGCCTGGGTGGAGGCGACCGGGATGCGGGTCGCCGACGCGAACTCCGCGAGGGCCTCCTCCGCGCGGCTGTGGTGGACCCCGCCGCCCGCGATCACCAGCGGCCTTGCGGCGGAGCGGATCGCCCGGACCGCCTCCGCCAGCTCGGTCGGGTCCGCGCCCGGCCGCCGTACGGTCCACACGCGCGTCGAGAAGAACTCCTCCGGCCAGTCGTACGCCTCCGCCTGCACGTCCTGCGGGAGGGCGAGGGTGACCGCGCCGGTCTCCACGGGGTCGGTGAGGACCCGCATGGCCTGGAGAGCTGACGGAATCAGCGCCTCCGGCCGGGTGATGCGGTCGAAGTACCTCGACACCGGGCGCAGCGTGTCGTTGACCGACACATCGCCCGCGTACGGCACCTCCAGCTGCTGCAGGACCGGGTCGGCGGGGCGGGTGGCGAAGACGTCGCCGGGCAGGAGCAGCACCGGCAGGTGGTTGATGGTGGCGAGGGCGGCGCCGGTGACCAGGTTGGTCGCGCCGGGCCCGATCGACGTCGTCACCGCGTGCGTGGACAGGCGGTTCGACTGGCGGGCGTAGCCGACCGCCGCGTGCACCATGGACTGCTCGTTGCGGCCCTGGTGGTACGGCATGACGTCGCCGTACTCGATCAGCGCCTGGCCGATGCCGGCGACGTTGCCGTGCCCGAAGATGCCCCAGGTGGCGCCGATCAGCCGCCGCCGCTCGCCGTCCCGTTCGGTGTACTGGGCGGCGAGGAAGCGGACGAGTGACTGGGCGACGGTGAGCCGGATCGTCATCGGTACCCCCCTGTGGTGTCGGTGTGGTCGGGGTGGAAGCAGATCCGCCACTCCCGGGTCTGTCCGGGGCCCGCCATGACGTTCAGGTAGTACATGTCGTGCCCGGGCTGGGCGATGGACGGGCCGTGCCAGCCGTCGGGTACGAGGACGGCGTCGCCGGAGCGGACCTCGGCGAGGACGTCCGCCCCGCCCTCGCGCGAGGGGAACACCCGCTGGTAGCCCAGTCCGTTCGGCCCGTCGATCTCGAAGTAGTAGATCTCCTCCAGCTCGGACTCCTCGCCCGGCCGGTGCTCGTCGTGCTTGTGCGGCGGGTACGAGGACCAGTTGCCGCCCGGGGTGATCACCTCCACGGCGATCAGCTTGTCGCAGTCGAAGGAGTCCGCGGAGGCGAAGTTGCGCACCCGGCGGGCGCAGGTGCCGCTGCCGCGTTCCTCGACGGGGACCTCCGGCGCGGGGCCGTAGCGGGCGGGGAGTCGTCGCTCGCACTTCGCTCCTGCCAGGGCGAAGCGGCCTCCCGCGCCGGAGGCGATCTGGACCCGGGCGTCCCGGGGAACGTACGCGAAGTCGGAAACGTTCGCGAACACGCTCTCCCGGCCCAGGAGTTGGAACTCGCACTGCTCGGTTGACGCAGTTTCAATTTGTACGGTACATCCGCCTTCCAGCGGAAGCACGATCCACTCGCTGTCCCCGGCGGTGAACCCATGGCTGCCACCGGGCGCCAACTCGACCACCCTGAGGCTGCTGTGTGTCCAGCCGGCCTGCTCGGGACCGATGTCGACGGCGTACGGGGCGTTCGCGGCGGCGCCCCTGGGCAGATGCAGATCGGTGCTGGTCATACGGCCCTCACAGCAGTCCTACGGCGGTGTCCACGGCGGCGGCCACATCGCCGTCCGCCGGGTACAGCAGCGAGCGGCCGACCACCAGGCCGCGCACGGTGGGCAGTCGGAGTGCGCCGCGCCACTTCTCGTAGGCGGCGACCTGGTCCTCGGGTGAGTCGCCGATGTCCCCGCCGAGCAGGACGGCGGGCAGCGTGGAGGTCTCCATGACCCGGGCCATGTCGTCGGGGTTCTCGGTGACCGGCACCTTCAGCCAGGTGTAGGCGGAGGAGCCGCCGAGGCCGGAGGCGATGGCGATGGACCGGGTGACCGCCTCGGCGGACAGGTCGTTCGCCACCTTTCCCTCCGGGGTGCGGCGGCTGATGAATGGCTCCACGAACACCGGCAGCCGACGCTCGGCCATGGCGTCGATGGCCCGGGCGGTGGACTCCAGGGTGGTCAGGGAGCCCGGGTCGGTGTAGTCGACGCGCAGCAGCAGTTTGCCCGCGTCGAAGCCGAGGCGTTCGATGTCCTCCGGGCGGTGGCCGGTGAACCGGTCGTCCAGCTCGAAGCTGGCGCCCTGCAGCCCGCCGCGGTTCATGGAGCCCATGACGACCTTGTGGTCCAGGACGCCGAGCAGGAGCAGGTCGTCCAGGATGTCGGCGGTGGCGAGGACGCCGTCGACGCCGGGCCGGGACAGCGCGAGGCAGAGCCGTTCGAGCAGGTCGGCGCGGTTGGCCATGGCGAGCTTGCGGTCACCGACACCGAGTGCGCCGCGGGCCGGGTGGTCGGCGGCGACGATCATCAGCCGGCCGGTCTCGTTCAGCAGCGGCCTGCGCGCCCGGCGGGCGGCGGCCTCGGCGATCGCCTCGGGGTGGCGGGTGCGGAGGCGGACGAGTTCGGCGACGTCCACGCGGGGGGTCCGGCCGCCCGAGCCTCCTTCGACATGCGTGCCCGTGACACGGCCGGCCCTCACAGCACCGCTCCGGCGTCGAGCGCGGCGGCCACCTCGTCGGGGGTGGGCATCGCGGAGGAGCACTCCAGGCGGGAGGCGACGATGGCACCGGCCGCGTTGGCGTGCCGCATGACCGCCTCCAGGTCCCAGCCGGCCAGCAGGCCGTGGCAGAGGGAGCCGCCGAAGGCGTCTCCGGCACCGAGTCCGTTGAGGACGGTGACGGGCAGCGGCGGCACCTCGGCGCTCTCGCCCTGCCGGTTGACGGCGAGGACTCCCTTGGGTCCCTGCTTGACCACGGCCAGCTCGACACCGGCGTCCAGCAGCGCGCGGGCGGCGGCGTGCGGTTCGCGCACGCCGGTCGCGACCTCCACCTCGTCCAGGTTGCCGACGGCGACGGTGGTGTGGCGCAGGGCCTCGGCGTAGAAGGGGCGGGCGGTGCCGGGGTCGGCCCAGAACATGGGGCGCCAGTCGAGGTCGAAGACGGTGATGCCCGCCTTGGCCCGGTGGGCGAGGGCCGCGAGGGTCGCCGTGCGGCTCGGCTCCTCGCTCAGGCCGGTGCCGGTGACCCAGAAGATCCGGGCCTCGTGGATGGCGTCCAGGTCCAGCTCGTGGGCGTCGATCTCCAGGTCGGGGGCCTTGGGCTGCCGGTAGAAGTAGAGCGGGAAGTCGTCCGGCGGGAAGACCTCGCAGAAGGTGACCGGGGTGGGCAGGCCGGGGACGGGGGTGACCCAGCGGTCGTCGACGCCGAAGCCGCGCAGCGCCTCGTGGAGGTAGACGCCGAACGGGTCGTCGCCGGTGCGGGTGATCACGGCCGTGCGCCGGCCGAGCCGGGCGGCGGCGACCGCGACGTTCGTCGCCGACCCGCCGAGGAACTTGCCGAAGGACGACACCTGGGCGAGCGGGACACCGGTCTGCAGCGGGTAGAGGTCCACTCCGATCCGCCCCATGGTGATCAGGTCGTAGGCCATCGGCTTCCCTTCGTCGTGGCTCTCCCCGGCTTTCTAGTCCCGCACGGCGAGCGCTGTCAATATTTTGTCCAGACATTCGGACCAGTACTCTTCGAGGCGGATGGGGCGCCTGCCGAGGTGCCGGATGTTGCGCTTTGTGATTCCCCTGTCACAAACACCTCCTCCTTGTCACACATGTTGCACGTACGCGGACTCTCCGTCACAGCCGATCAACAGGCGTGGCCCCTTGGTCACTCTGCGTCGTTCATCGGGCACAGGGTGGGTGATCAGCGCAGCGCCCGGTCCCCCCGGCGGCCGTTCCCGGCTCGTCGCCGTGGTGCGCGCGGGGAGGTGCAACGCATGGCCGACCGAAGGCTCTGGTCCTACAAGGAGATCGCGGCGCACATCCGGGTGCAGCCGGACACCGTACGGTCCTACCGCAAGCACGGGCTGCTGCCCCCGCCCGACCACGTCGAGGGGGGCAAGCCCTACTGGTACGCCGACACGGTCCGCGCCTGGGTCGCCTCCCGCCCCGGCAACCGCGGCCGCAGAGACGACTGACCTCCGTCCCCGGGGAGCGGCGGCCGGACGGCGGGCCCCGGGGAGCTGCCGCCGGGCGACGGGCGCCGGGGAGCTGCCGCCGGGCGACGGGCGCCGGGGAGCTGCCGCCGGGCGACGGGCGCCGGGGAACTGCGGCCAGGTGACGGCCCCCGGGGCTGCCGCCGGGCGACGGGCCCGAGGGGGACTGCGGCCAGGTGCCGGGCCCCGGGGGCTGCGGCCGGGCGGACGGCGGGGGCGGTGGTCAGCTCCGGGGCTCGATGACCGTGACGCCGGCGCCCGGCGCCGTGTCCATCGCCGCGAGCGCCGCCGGGGCCGCGTCGAGCGTGATCGTCCGGGTCACCAGGAGGTCCGGGCGCAGGACGCCGGAGCGGACCAGACGGAGCATGCCGGGGTAGGTGTGGGCGGCCATGCCGTGGCTGCCGAGCAACTCCAGCTCCAGGGCTATGGCACGGGCCAGCGGCACGGGGGTGGTGCCGTCGGCCGAGGGCAGCAGACCGACCTGGATGTGCCGGCCGCGGCGGCGCAGGCTGTTCACCGAAGCCGCGCAGGTGGCGGGCGAACCGAGGGCGTCCAGGGAGAGATGGGCCCCGCCGTCCGTCAGCTCCCGGACGGCGGCGGCCGGGTCGGACACGCCGGTCGCGTCCAGGCACACGGCGGCACCGAACGTCCGCGCCAGCTCCAGCGCTCGCGGCGACACGTCGACGGCGACCACCCGGGCCCCCGAGGCCGCCGCGATCATCACCGCAGACAGGCCGACCCCGCCGCAGCCGTGCACCGCGACCCACTCCCCGGCCGCCACCCGGCCCTGCTGCACCACGGCACGGAACGCGGTGGCGAAGCGGCAGCCGAGGGCGGCGGCGGTGGCGTACGCCATGTCGTCCGGGAGCGCGACGAGATTGACGTCGGCGTGGTCGAGCGCGACGTACTCGGCGAAGGAGCCCCAGTGGTGGAAGCCGGGCTGCGTCTGGCGTTCGCACACCTGCTGGTCGCCCGCCGCGCAGGACGGGCAGCCGCCGCAGGCGCAGACGAACGGCGCGGTGACCCGGTCACCGGGCCGCCAGCCGGTCACCCGCGCGCCCACCGCCTCCACCACACCGGCGAGTTCGTGCCCGGGCACGTGCGGCAGCGTGATGTCCGGGTCGTGGCCCATCCAGCCGTGCCAGTCGCTGCGGCAGAGGCCGGTGGCCTCGACACGGACGACCACGCCGTGCTCCGCGGGCTCCGGGTCGGGTACGTCCCGCACCTCGGCCGGCTTTCCGTACTCCTCGAACACCACGGCTCGCATGCCTGCTCCCTTCGGAAACCTGCGCGCAGGCTAGACGCTCCGGGCGCCGCCGGGGCGTGCGGCGAGTACCGGTTCGTCCTGACCGCTCGCGCCCGTCCCCGCGCCGCTCCGGGGCGACTGCTGCTCACCCTCGCTCAGGCCGAACCGTTCGTGGAAGCGCCTGAGCCACCCCGGCGCCCACCAGGTCGCCCTCCCGGTCAGCCGCATGACGGCCGGGACCAGGAGGCTGCGGACCACCATCGCGTCCATCAGCACCGCGAGGGCGATGCCGAGGCCCAGCATCTTGGTGTTGGTCACCCGGGAGGTGCCGATCGCCACCATCACCACCGCGAGGATGACCGCCGCCGCCGTGATGAGGCCGCCCGTGCGCTGGAGGCCGAGACGGACCGCTCGTTCGTGGTCGCCCGTGCGGTCGTACTCCTCCTTGATGCGGGAGAGCAGGAACACGCCGTAGTCCATGGAGAGGCCGAAGGCCACGCAGAACATCAGGACGGGCAGGGTGGTCTCGATGGACCCGGGGCTGGTGAAGCCGAGCGGGCCGGACAGGTGGCCGTCCTGGAAGACCCAGACGACCGCGCCGAACATCGCCGTCAGGCTGAGCGCGTTGAGCACCACGGCCTGGAGGGGTATCAGCACGCTGCCGGTGAGCAGGAAGACCAGCAGGAGCGTGACGACGGCTATGAACGCGGCCGCCCAGGGCAGGCGTTCGGCTATCGCGTGCTTGGTGTCCACGTGGACGGCGGCCGTGCCGGTCACCTCGGTGTCGAAGGGGGCGTGCAGCGCGCGCAGGTCGCCGACCAGGCGCTGGGCGGCGTCGTCCACCGCCTCGCCCCTGGGCTGGACCGTGAAGTAGGCGGTGTCCCCCTTCACCAGGGGGCCCTCGACCCGGACCACCTCGGGCAGGGCGGCCACCCGCTGCTTGTAGGCGGCGTACTGGGCGGTGGTGGCCCGGCCCTCGGCGAGGACTTCGAGGCCGCCGCCGGGGCTGCCGGGAAAGCCCTCACGGATGTGCTGCTGCACCACATGGGACTCGGCGGCCGAGGGCAGCTGCCGGTCGTCGGCCGTGCCGAACCTCACGCCCAGGAAGGGCAGTCCGAGCAGCATCAGCAGAGCCGTGGTGCCGAGGGCGAAGAGCGGGGCGCGGCGCATCACCAGGCCGGCCGCGCGTGCCCAGGCGGTGCCCTCGGCCGGTTTCGGCTCGCGGCCCCGGCGGAACAGGCGGCGCAGGTCGAGGGAGTTGACCCGGTGCCCGAGCAGGACCAGCGCGGCCGGGAGCAGGATCAGCGCGGCGGCCGCCGCCAGGAGGACCACGGCGATGCCGGCGTAGGCGAAGGACCGCAGGAAGTACTGCGGGAAGAGCATCATGGCGGCCAGCGAGACCGCGACCGTCAGGGCGGAGAAGAGCACGGTGCGGCCGGCCGTGCGCAGGGTCGTGCCCACCGCGGTCAGCGGGTCGGCGCCGGTGGACAGCTCCTCGCGGTAGCGGCGGACGATGAAGAGCGCGTAGTCGATGGCGAGGCCGAGGCCGAGGGCCGTGGTGAGGTTCAGCGCGAAGACGGAGACGTCGGTGAAGGCGGTCAGGCCGCGCAGCACCGCGTTCGTGCCGAGGATGGCGACGACGCCGATGCCCAGCGGGAGCAGGGCCGCGACCGCGCTGCCGAAGACCATGACCAGCAGCACCAGGGTGATCGGCAGGGCGATCAGCTCGGCGCGTGTGAGGTCCTCCTTGATGATCGTCTGCATCTCGTGCCGCACCGCGACGATGCCGCCGAGCTTCACCCGGACCGGGCCGTGCGTGCCCCGGTAGTGGGGCGCCAGGCGGTCCAGGGTCCGGCCCATCGCGCTCTCGTCGCCGGTGATGCGGGCGGCGATCAAAGCCTCATGGCCGTCTTCGGCGCGCAGGGCCGGGGCCTGGGCGGGGGCGGCCTGCCAGTAGGAGCCGACACCGGTCACGCCCGGCTCCCCCGCCAGCCGCCGGGCCAGCGCGCGGGCCTGCGCGGCCACCGCCGGGTCGTCGACCGAGGCACGGCCCGCGTCCACCAGGAGCAGCAGGTTCGGCTGCGAGCCGGGGAACTCGCGCTCCAGTGCCTTCGTCGCGTACGTCGACTCGGCGGCCGGGTCCTCCCAGCCACCGCTGCCGAGCCGGTCCGCGACCCCGCTGCCGGCCAGCACGGCGAGGGCGGTGAGCACCAGGACCACCAGCAGCGACAGGCGGGGCCGGGCGGTGACGAACCGCGTCCAGCCGCCGATCCGGGGTGGTGCGTCCGCGGGCCGCGGCGCCTTGTTGACTTCGGTCATCGTGCGGTGTCCCCTTCACCCTGACCAGCGCGGCCGCGCCCGAGCACGGCAGCATGGATCAGTCATGGCCATAGACTGAAAAACACGAGAGATCGCTCGCGTTTCACCAGAATGCGAGCGGCCGCTCGTGTTTGTCAATCGCGTTCGGAGAGCTGGGGATAACGCGTGTCCGACACCACGGAGAAGGAGCCGCAGCCGCGCCGCCGCCAGGCCCGCGGCGAGCGCCGCATCGCACAGCTGCTCCAGGCCGCCGCCCAGGTCTTCTGCACCAGCGGCTACACCGCCGCCAGCACCAACGCCATCGCCCGCGAGGCCGGCGTCTCACCCGGCACGCTCTACCAGTTCTTCCCGAACAAGGAAGCGATCGCGATCGAGCTGGGCGACCGCCTGATGCACGAGATGCGGGAGGCGTACGGCGAGGCGCTGGCACCGGTCGACCCCGCCACCCCGCTGGAGGAGGCGATCGGCTCGGCCGTCGACCGGTTCATGGCCTTCAACACCGACCACCCGGTCTTCTTCGCGCTCATGCACGGCCCCGACATCCCCGGCCGGATGGCCGAGGCGCACGACCAGCTGCACACGACCGTGATCGGCCGGATAGAGGCGCTGCTCGGCTCGCTCATGCCGGACGCCGGCCCGGCCGACGTCACCCGCACCGCCCACGTCTGCCTCGGCATCTACAAGGCCGGCCTGGAGCTGGTCCTGGCCCACGAGGGCGCCGAGCGCGCGGCCTACGTCCAGGAGACCAAGGACGTCCTGATCCGCTACCTGGAGCCGCTGGCCGGCGACCGGACCGGCACCCCTGCGGTGGATTAATACCCCCTAGGGGTATAGTGTGGAAAGCGTGGGAACCCCCGCGGGACTCCGCGGGCCCCACTGGCCCCACACGCCTCGACGAGGAGTAACGACATGACCGCTCAGACCGACACCCCGGGCCCCGTCACCACCGTCTACAAGGTGACCGGCATGAGCTGTGGCCACTGCGAGGGGTCCGTCTCCGGCGAGATCTCGCAGATCCCGGGCGTCAGCTCGGTGAAGGCCGTCGCGTCGACCGGCGAGGTGACCGTCGTCTCCGCGGCCCCGCTGGACGAGGAGGCCGTGCGCGCCGCCGTGGACGAGGCCGGCTTCGAGCTGGCCGGCAAGGCCTGAGAGGAAGACACCGGGAGAAGCCGGGAAGAAGCCGGGAAAACCCCGGGGCGGAACCCCGGAAGACCCCGGAACGAGCCCCGGAAGACCCGGGACGTACTCGGTGAAGATCCGGGACGCACTCGGCGAAGACCCGGGACGTACTCGGCGAAGACCCGGGGCGTACGCGGGCAGGGCCCGGGGGCGAACCGGGGGAAACCCCGGAATGAACCCCCAAAGGCCCGGAAACCGGCCGGAAAGCGGCCCGGAAGACCCGGGAACGAACCCGGAAGGCCCGGAAGGGCCCGAAGACCCGGGACCGGCCCGGGAACCCCCGGGAAGAGCCCGGCAACACCCTCCGATCCCCCGACCGGGCCGTACCGACCAGCTCATACTGGATCCGTACGGCCCGGTCCGATGTCTGGAGTCCGGACATGACCAGCACCACCGCAGAGACGGCCGCCGACGCGGGTACGACCGGCGAGGTCGAGTTGCTCATCGGCGGAATGACCTGCGCCTCCTGCGCCGCCCGGGTGGAGAAGAAGCTCAACCGGATGGACGGCGTCAGCGCCACCGTCAACTTCGCCACCGAGAAGGCCAAGGTCACCTACGCCGGCGGCGTCCAGGTCGCCGACCTGATCGCCACCGTGGAGAAGACCGGCTACACCGCCGAGGAACCCCCGCCGCCCGAGCCCGCGCCCGAAGCGGAACCGGAAGCCCCCGCACCGGACGCCGAACTCGGCGCCCTCCGCCACCGCCTGCTCGTCTCCGCGCTGCTCGCCGCCCCCGTGGTCCTGCTCGCGATGGTCCCGGCGCTGCAGTTCGACAACTGGCAGTGGCTCTCGCTCACCCTCGCCGCACCGGTCGTCGTCTGGGGCGGCGCCCCCTTCCACCGGGCCGCCTGGACCAACCTGCGGCACGGCGCCGCGACCATGGACACCCTCGTCTCGGTCGGCACGCTGGCCGCCTTCGGCTGGTCACTGTGGGCGCTGTTCTTCGGCGACGCGGGCATGGCCGGCATGCACGACGAGTTCCGCCTCACCGTCTCCCGCATGGACGGCGCCTCCACGATCTACCTGGAGGTCGCCTCCGGAGTCGTCGCGCTGATCCTGCTCGGCCGCTACCTGGAGGCCCGCTCCAAGCGCCGCGCGGGCGCCGCCCTGAAGGCCCTGATGGAGCTGGGCGCCAAGGACGTGGCGGTCCTGCGGGACGGCCGCGAGGTGCGGGTTCCGGTGTCGTCCCTGGCCGTCGGCGACCGGTTCGTCGTACGCCCCGGCGAGAAGATCGCCACCGACGGCACCGTGGCCGAGGGCGTCTCCGCCGTGGACGCCTCCATGCTGACCGGCGAGTCCGTGCCGGTCGACGTGGGCCCCGGCGACCGGGTCACCGGCGCCACGGTCAACGCGGGCGGCCGGCTGGTCGTGGAGGCCACCCGGGTCGGCGCCGACACCCAGCTCGCCCGGATGGCGCGGCTCGTGGAGGACGCGCAGAACGGCAAGGCCGAGGTGCAGCGGCTCGCCGACCGGATCTCCGCCGTCTTCGTCCCCGTGGTCATCCTCATCGCGCTCGGCACCTTCGGGGCCTGGCTGGGGGTCACCGGCGACACGGCCGCCGCGTTCACGGCCGCCGTCGCCGTACTGATCATCGCCTGCCCCTGCGCGCTGGGCCTCGCCACCCCGACCGCGCTGATGGTCGGCACCGGCCGCGGCGCCCAGCTCGGCATCCTGATCAAGGGCCCGGAGGTACTGGAGTCCACGCGACGCGTCGACACGGTGGTCCTCGACAAGACCGGCACGGTCACCACCGGCCGGATGAGCCTGCAGGCGGTGTACGTCGCCGAGGGCGAGGACGACAAGGAGCTGCTGCGGCTCGCGGGCGCCCTGGAGCACGCCTCCGAACACCCGGTGGCCCGCGCGATCGCCGCGGGCGCCGAGATGGGGGTCCCCCCGCTCGAGCGCAGCCGAGAGCGGGGGAGCGCCGGGGTCCTGCCGGCCGTGCAGCACTTCGAGAACGTGCCGGGTCGGGGCGTACGCGGTCGCGTGGAGGGCCGTGAGGTGGCCGTGGGGCGCCTGTACGACGTACTGCCGGAGGAGTTGGCCCGCGCGGCCCGCGAGGCCGAGCAGGAGGGCCGTACGGCCGTCGTGGCGGGCTGGGACGGGCGGGCCCGCGGGGTCCTCGCCGTCGCCGACGCGGTCAAGGAGACCAGCACCGAGGCGGTCCGCGAGCTGCGCGCGCTGGGGCTGACGCCGGTGCTCCTCACCGGCGACAACCGGACCGTCGCCGAGGCGGTCGCGCGGACCGTCGGCATCGACTCCGCGCACGTGTACGCCGAGGTGCTGCCCGAGGACAAGGTGGACGTCGTACGACGGCTGCAGCGCGAGGGGCGCTCCGTGGCCATGGTCGGCGACGGCGTGAACGACGCGGCCGCGCTCGCCACCGCCGACCTGGGCCTGGCCATGGGCACCGGCACGGACGCGGCGATAGAGGCCGGCGACCTGACGCTGGTCCGCGGTGACCTGCGGGTGGCCGCGGACGCGATCCGGCTGTCCCGCCGGACGCTCGCCACCATCAAGGGCAATCTCGTGTGGGCCTTCGGCTACAACGTCGCCGCGCTGCCGCTGGCCGCGGCCGGGCTGCTCAACCCGATGATCGCGGGGGCGGCCATGGCCTTCTCCTCGGTGTTCGTGGTGACGAACAGCCTGCGGTTGCGCGCCTTCCGGTGAGCCGGCGGTGAAGCCGCGGCGACCGGCGGCGGCCGCCGTGACCGATGCGTGAGCCCCCCTGGAGTCCGGCGCGCACCTCACATAAGCTCTTCACAAGGCTCGCGCATCATCCTTACGCTTGAGTCCCGATCGCCGTATCGGGGCTCTTGCGCACTTAAGGGACATATGCAAGAGACGCAGATCACAGTGATGCGAACGTAACCATCGAAGGGGTTCGAAGGTCTAAGTTGGCGATGTCAGACCAGCGTCTTGGGGGGCGCTGACTGGCATCTGAGGATGTCTTGGGGGACTTCCTCAGAGATGCGTTGCCGGGGCACGTACACCGGGAAGCTTTGAGCGGCCCTCCCAGCGTGCGCTGTCCCGGCAGATCGCACCGCATCACTGGAGTACGGCGAGTTGTGCTCGTTGTGCTCACCAGACAGCGATTCAGGCGCTGTCCTCTCCAAGCGCCCGGCCGGATCCCGTGGGGGGAATCCGCACCGGGACATGGGAAGGCGCCCTGGTCGTCGGCCCGTGGGGGGACCGGCGACTCAGGGCGCCTTCCGCTTTTCGCCGTGGGGATCGCGGCGCCGGGGCTGCCGGATCCCGCTGTGGGGATCGCAGCGCCAGGGGCTGCCGGATCACCGCTTCAGGGCCTGCCGGAACAGGCAGGCCCGTCCGCTCGGTATGCTCAGCGCTCCTCGACCGGAACGAAGTCGCGCTCGACGACGCCCGTGTAGATCTGGCGCGGGCGGCCGATGCGGGAGCCCGGCTCCTTGATCATCTCGGTCCACTGGGCGATCCAGCCCGGCAGGCGGCCGAGGGCGAACAGCACCGTGAACATCTCGGTCGGGAAGCCCATGGCCCGGTAGATCAGACCGGTGTAGAAGTCCACGTTCGGGTACAGCTTGCGCTCGACGAAGTAGTCGTCGGACAGCGCGTGCTCCTCCAGCTTCAGGGCGATGTCGAGGAGCTCGTCCTCCTTGCCCAGCGCGGAGAGCACGTCGTGCGCGGCGGCCTTGATGATCTTGGCGCGCGGGTCGAAGTTCTTGTAGACCCGGTGGCCGAAGCCCATCAGGCGGACGCCGTCCTCCTTGTTCTTCACCTTGCGGATGAAGGTGTCGACGTCGGAGCCCGAGTCGCGGATGCCCTCCAGCATCTCCAGCACGGACTGGTTGGCGCCGCCGTGCAGCGGGCCCCACAGCGCGCTGATGCCGGCCGAGATCGACGCGAACATGTTCGCCTGCGAGGAGCCGACCAGGCGGACCGTCGAGGTCGAACAGTTCTGCTCGTGGTCGGCGTGCAGGATCAGCAGCTTGTCCAGCGCGGCGACGACGACCGGGTCCAGCTCGAACTCCTGCGCCGGGACCGAGAAGGTCATCCGCAGGAAGTTCTCGACGTAGCCGAGGTCGTTGCGCGGGTAGACGAACGGGTGGCCGATCGACTTCTTGTACGCGTACGCGGCGATCGTCGGGAGCTTCGCGAGCAGCCGGATCGTCGAGAGGTTGCGCTGCGTCTCGTCGAACGGGTTGTGGCTGTCCTGGTAGAAGGTGGACAGCGCGGAGACGACCGAGGACAGCATCGCCATCGGGTGGGCGTCGCGCGGGAAGCCCCGGTAGAAGTTCTTGACGTCCTCGTGCAGCAGCGTGTGCCGCGTGATGTCGTTCTTGAACGCCGTCAGCTGGTCGACGGTCGGCAGCTCGCCGTTGATCAGCAGGTACGCCACCTCAAGGAAGGTGGAGCGCTCGGCCAGCTGCTCGATGGGGTAGCCGCGGTAGCGGAGGATGCCCGCCTCGCCGTCGAGGTAGGTGATCGCGGATTTATAGGCGGCCGTGTTGCCGTAGCCGCTGTCCAGGGTCACCAGACCGGTCTGGGCGCGGAGCTTCCCGATGTCGAAGCCCTTGTCACCGACGGTGCTGTCGACCACCGGGTAGGTGTACTCGCCGTCGCCGTACCGCAGTACTACAGAGTTGTCGCTCACGTCTTCCCTCACCGACGTAGTGCCTCATCTTCGAGGTGCCCTGACTGTCTCTACCATCCCCCATTTGGCTCAGCAGAGTGCACTCGGGGTCGACCATTGGGCCTATTGGCGGCACTCAGTGCCGTCAACCTGCTCATCCTGCCCCCTCTGAGGGGCATCTGGAAGTGCTCTGTGACCTTCGTGACTCATTTGATCGATCATTTTTTGTACAGACCCGCGGTTGACGGTGCCGAGCCCGGGACTCAGGCCCGCAGCCGGAAGTCCAGGGCCGTGAACCGCCGTCCGGCCGACACCGTGCGCACCGCCTGCCCGATCGCCTTGCGCGACCCGACGAGGACGACCAGCTGCCGGGCCCGGGTGACCGCCGTGTAGAGCAGGTTCCGCTGGAGCATCATCCATGCCCCGGTGGTGACGGGAATCACCACGGCGGGATATTCACTGCCCTGCGAGCGGTGAATGGTCACCGCGTACGCGTGCGCCAGTTCGTCCAGTTCGTCGAATTCGTACGGAACCTCCTCATCCTCGTCCGTCAGCACGGTCAGACGCTGGTCGACCGGATCGAGCGAGGTGACGACGCCCACGGTGCCGTTGAAGACACCGTTCTTCCCTTTCTCGTAATTGTTGCGAATCTGGGTGACCTTGTCGCCGACGCGGAAGACCCGGCCGCCGAACCGCTTCTCCGGCAGGTCGGGCCGCCCCGGCGTGATGGCCTGCTGGAGCAGCCCGTTCAGCGCGCCCGCACCGGCCGGACCCCGGTGCATCGGCGCGAGCACCTGCACATCCCGGCGCGGGTCCAGCCCGAACTTGGCCGGAATCCGCCGCGCGGCCACGTCCACGGTCAGCCGGCCGGCGGCCTCCGTGTCGTCCTCCACGAAGAGGAAGAAGTCCTTCATCCCGTCGGTGAGCGGATGCTGCCCCGCGTTGATCCGGTGCGCGTTGGTGACGACCCCGGACTGCTGGGCCTGCCGGAAGACCCGGGTGAGCCGGACGGCCGGGACCGGACTCCCGTCGGCGAGCAGATCCCGGAGCACCTCCCCCGCCCCCACGCTGGGCAACTGGTCCACGTCCCCCACGAAGAGCAGGTGCGCCCCCGGCGGTACGGCCTTCACGAGCTTGTTGGCGAGCAGCAGATCCAGCATGGAGGCCTCGTCCACGACCACCAGGTCGGCGTCGAGCGGCCGGTCCCGGTCGTAGGCCGCGTCCCCGCCCGGCTTCAGCTCCAGCAGCCGGTGCACGGTGGAGGCTTCGGCCCCGGTCAGCTCGGCCAGCCGCTTGGCGGCCCGCCCGGTCGGGGCGGCCAGCAGTACCTTGGCGCGCCGGGCCCGGGCCAGCTCCACGACGGACCGGACGGTGAACGACTTCCCGCACCCCGGCCCGCCGGTGAGGACGGCGACCTTCTCCGTCAGCGCCAGCTTGACCGCCGCCTCCTGCTCGGGTGCGAGATCCGCGCCGGTGCGGGCCTTCAGCCACCCGAGCGCCTTCCCCCAGTCCACCTCCCGGAAGCCCGGCATCCGGTCCTGGTCCGTGCGCAGCAGCCGCTGCAACTGGGCGGACAGGGACAGCTCGGCGCGGTGGAAGGGCACGAGGTACACGGCACTGACGGGCTCGTCACCCCCACCGTCGGGCCCCGGCACCTTCTCCCGTACGACCCCCGGATCGGCTCCTTCCTCCGGCTCCTTGCCCAACTCGGCGAGACACTCGATGACCAGTCCGGTGTCGACCTGGAGCAGCTTGACGGCATCGGCGATCAGCCGCTCCTCCGGCAGGAAGCAGTGCCCCTGGTCGGCGGACTGCGACAGCGCGTACTGCAGGCCGGCCTTCACCCGCTCGGGGCTGTCGTGAGGGATGCCGACGGACTGGGCGATCTTGTCGGCGGTCAGGAACCCGATGCCCCAGACATCGGCGGCGAGCCGGTAGGGGTGGTTCCTGACGACGGAGATGGACTCGTCGCCGTACTTCTTGTAGATCCGCACGGCGATGGAGGTGGACACCTCGACGGTCTGGAGGAAGAGCATCACCTCCTTGATCGCCTTCTGCTCCTCCCAGGCCTCGGCGATCTTCTTGGTGCGCTTGGGGCCGAGGCCGGGGACCTCGACGAGCCGCTTGGGCTCCTCCTCGATGATCCTGAGCGTGTCCACCCCGAAGTGCTGGGTGATCCGGTCGGCGAACACCGGCCCGATCCCCTTGACCAGCCCGGATCCCAGATAACGCCGGATGCCCTGGACGGTGGCCGGCAGCACGGTCGTGTAGTTCTCGACATGGAACTGCCTGCCGTACTGCGGATGCGACCCCCAGCGGCCCTCCATGCGCAGGGACTCCCCGACCTGCGCACCGAGCAGCGCGCCGACCACGGTGAGGAGGTCCCCGGCACCTCTGCCGGTGTCGACCCGGGCCACCGTGTACCCGTTCTCCTCATTGGCGTACGTGATCCGCTCCAGCACACCTTCGACCACGGCAAGCTGCCGCTCACCGGTCTGGGTCCCCGCCTGTCGAGCCATGATCCGACGGTACCGGTGGGGTGTGACAACGGGTTACCGGATCAGGGGCGGGGGTGCGCCTTGAGGGCCTGGAGGAAGGCGGTGAAGGCGGGGGTGGGGAAGGTGAGGGGGGCGCGGGTGGGGGTTTTGGAGTCGCGGACGGCTGTGCGGAGGGGCGAGGCCGAGACCTCCACGCAGTTGTTGCCGTCGCCGCCGCCTGAGTACGAGGACTTTCGCCAGTTGCCGGGGGTGGTCACGGTGGGTCTCACAGCTCCTTGGCCACTCTGTGGATGAAGTCACGTGAACGAGAGGGGTCGAGTGACACAGCTTCTACCCTGCGGAAGAGCGTTCGAAAGACCGCGAGCTGAGCTTCCGAATCGATGAATCCGGTGCCGTGAGGCGCGTCGCGGACCGCTGTGTCCAGCCTGGGCACTCGGCCGCCCGCCAGCATCATGGGGCTCCACGCTCCGCCGAAGCCGTCCAGGTCGAAGGGGATGACACGCACAGTGATGTGATCGGCGTCGGAGAGCTCGAGGACGCGGAAGAGCTGCGCCCGTGCGCCACCTCGGTCGCCGACCCTGATCCGCAGTGCCGCCTCGTGGACGACCGCCTCGTAGGGCGTGGGATCGGGCCCCGTGAGAATCACCTTGCGCTGCATGCGATGACGGACGCGTAGTTCGCGTTCCTCATCGGGGAGTTCAGGGATCCTGGAGGAGAACGCGGCGCGGGCGTACTCGGGTGTCTGGAGCAGGCCCGGGATGAACAGGAACTCCACATCGCACCGGTGCGTCGAGTGGTGCTCCAGCTCGGCGAGGTCGAGGAACGGTGTGGGCAGCAGCCCCCGGTACTCCTCCCACCAACCGCGCGTCCGATCGGTGGCCATCGCCGCCAGTGCGTCGATGAACTCCTCGTCCGTACAGGCGTAATGGGAGGCGAGGCGGCGCAACCGCTGCTCGCTCACGCCTGCGAGACCGGACTCGATCTGACTGATGACCGGAGCCGTCACCCCGAGCAGGGCAGCCGCCTGCCGGGCGGTGAGGCCTGCCGCGTCACGGAGCCTTCGCAGTTCCATCGCCAGGCGCAGCTGACGCGCTGTCGGCTCGCTTCTCAACGCCATCGGCGGATCTCCCAACGCGCTGGTGCACGTGACTCGTTCGGGGGTCACACTACGGGATGCGCTTGCCGTGGTTAAACAATTAGCCCTACCGTCGGTGACGTAACGCACACGCTGCGGAAGCGCACCGTGCCGTCCTGCCATGACGGCTGCGGCAATGCCACCGCGCGCGAATCCCTCCCTCACCAACCGGAGTTGATGACGCATGCCCGAGAACCCCGAAACCGGGGACACCTGGGACTACACGCTCTACGTCCCCAACGACCCGAGAGCGGTGACGGTCTGCCGCCAGACCCTGCGGGTGATCCTGGCCCTGCACGGCCTGACCGGGCTGGCGGACACGGCGGAGCTGCTGGCGACGGAGCTGGTGTCGAACGCGGTACGGCACACCAAGGGGCCGGCGGCGCTGCGGGTGCGCAGGTCGGCGCAGGGGCTGGTGTGGATCGGGGCGTGGGACACGGACCCGGAGCCGCCCGAGCCCCCGGTGCCGTTGGAGCAGGTGCTGGAGTCGGAGGAGGGCCGGGGGCTGGGGCTGGTGACGGCCTGCGCGCAGTACTGGGGATGGCAGCCGTCGGCCCGGTTCGGGGACCGGGGGAAGTACGTGTGGTGTGAGCTGGGGGTGGCGTGATGGTCGGCTCGTCGCATGAGGCGCTGCACCGGATCTTCCAGAAGGATCCGACGCTGCTGACGAAGGCGTTACAGAAGGTGCTGCACGTTCCGTTCCCGGAGCCGCGGGAGATCGCGGCGCTGAACGTGGACCTGACGGAGATCGAGCCGGTCGAGCGCCGGGTGGACACATTGCTGCGGGCGGAAACGGACGAGGGCACGTACCTGCTCGTGGTCGAGTCGCAGGGCAAGGCGGACGACCGCAAGCGGGGCAGCTGGCCGTACTACCTGTCGTACCTGTACGAGAAGTACCGCTGCGAGCCCGTGCTCATCGTCATCACCCAGAGCAGTGCGACGGCGAGGTGGGCCTCGCGCCCGATCCGGCTCGGCTTCCCGGGGTGGGACTCGCTGACGGTACGTCCGCTGGTGCTGGGCCGGACAACGTGCCGGTGATCGCGGACGAGCGGCAGGCCGAACGCAATGTCCCCCTTGCGGTGCTGTCGGCGATGACGCACGGGCGTGGCCCGCAGGCACCGGCCATACTGGAATCCCTGGCATCCGCCCTGCGGACCCTCGACCCCGACAGCGCCGCGGTCTTCGTGCAGTTCGTCGACTCATGCCTGGCCGACCCCCAGGCGAAGCAGATGTGGAGGGACCTGATGACGGCGATCCAGTACTTCTGGCGACACCCGCTGGCCGAGCAGGTGCGCGAGGAAGGCCGGGAGCAGGGGCGGGCCGAGGCCAAGGCCGAGATGATCCTCCGCATCCTGGAGTGGCGCGGTGTCCCTGTGCCGGAGGACGTCCGCGAGCGCGTCGAGGGCTGTACGGACCTGGACAGGCTGGAGTCCTGGGCCCAGCGAGCCGTGCACGCCACCAAGGCCACGGAGTTGTTCACCGACGAGTGAAGAAGTGGCTGTGGGGCCGCTCGCTTCTCGGCCAGAGTCGGGCTTCCGCGAGGTGAGTCAAGGGCGCTCCCGTTCCGCTGCGCTCCACTCCCGCGTCGGCTCCGCCGATGGGCCTCCGGCCCACCCTTGACACACCTCGCTCCACCCCGGGGAAGAAGCGAGCGAGCGGCCCGGAGAGGCGGTGGCCCTGGGCGGCGTCGGGCCCCGAGGCCGGCTGCGTTCGTGGGGTGGGTGAGGGGCGCGGTCTCACGTCGTGGGCACGCCGGGTGGGGATTGGCGGCGAACCGCCGGTGGGGGGTGGGGGCGCGCGGGGGGCGGGGCGCGGTCGCGTCTGGCATGGGCGCCGGGTGGGTTTGGCGGCTCGCGGCCGGTGAGTGGCGGGCGCGCGGTGGCGTATCGCGGGGATGCCGGGCGGTTGGGTGGCTCGCGGTCGGTGGGGGGCGGGCGCTTCGTCAGCGTGGCGGGCCGGATGGGCCACTTCCCTGGGACTGGCGGGACTGGCGGGACTCGTAGGCCTCTCTGTCTCCGCCTCCGGGTGGTGATTGGCAGATCTGTTCCAGGGGGCGTGGCTAAGGGGCTGGTCGGGGGGTGGGGCAGTCGGCGGGGGTGGAACGCATCTGCCAGTCACCGCAGTCGGGTGACGTGAGGGGCTGGCAGCGCGACCCCGGTCGCTGCGTCACGGGCGGATTGCAGCCCGCCGGTCATCGGCCGTGCACCCCTGCACCACGTAAGCGGCGGCACACGGTTGGTGGTGGTCGGGGTCGGCTGGCGGGTGGCCGGATACCGCTTGAGTACAGGTACTCAGGGGCTGTTGGTGCTCGGTACGGATGGGCCCCGAATACCGGGGACGTAGCCTCCTTTTGAGGAGTGGATCAACGCCGTCGAGCCTGTGGGTACGGCGGCTCCCCTGACGACCTGGGGTGCCGCTGATCGACGGACAGGGTCCGACACCGGCCCACTCCGACTACTTCGATCCGGAAGACGATCCGAGGTCCGCCGCCAACCTTGCGGCACTGGTTGCCAACCGGCCACCGGCACCGGATCGGTGACGCGCCGGCGAGCCGTGGTGACGATCATCTCGAGCGAGCGGCGGGGCAACTTCCTGGGCCTGGTGGAGCGCTACTGGAAAAAGCACGGCTACGCCATCACATCGGTGCGGAACCACAAGGAGATGCCGGCGATCTTCGCCACCGCGCCCGACGGTTTCCAGGTGAGTCTCGCATTCGGTTACGCGGGGCAGGCCAGTTTCGACGTGACCTCTCCGTGCGTCACCGAATCCAAGGTCACCGAGCCCTCGCGCAAGCCTGTCGACCCGGAGGCGTTCAAGTCCGAGGGACTTCCCTACCTCCACTCCGACTTCTGGTCGCTCAAGGCTCCGGTCCCCTCCTCCTCCCCGTCCGCGTAGACCGGCGGCGGGTGGACCGCGCACGCCCGCTGGCCGCCGGGCCCGCCCGGGCGCCACCCGTCGGTGGTGATCGGCGCGCCGGTCACGATTGGGTTTCGGCCACCCCCGGCCCCTTGCCCGCGCCCCGTGTAATCGATTCCAATCCTCCCTACGAAGCGGGATGTAATCGATTCCACGAGTTCCACGAGGAGGTGGGGCCGGCGATGGCGAGCATCAAGGATGTCGCCGCTGCGGCGGGGGTGTCCGTGGCGACCGTGTCGCGGGTGCTGAACGGGCATCCGTCCGTCAGTGCCGAGGCGCGGGCGCGGGTGAGGGGGGCCGTGGCGGAGCTGGGGTACCGGCCCAATGCCGTCGCCCGGTCTCTGCGGACCGATCAGACGCACACCCTCGGACTCGTGATCAGCGACGTGCTGAATCCTTACTTCACCGAGCTGGCCCGGGCCGTCGAGGAGGAGGCGCGGGCGCTCGGGTACAGCGTGATCATCGGGAACGCCGACGAGCGGCCCGAGCTGCAGGACCACCACGTGCGGAATCTGCTCGACCGGCGGATCGACGGGCTCCTCGTGTCGCCCACCGACGGGGGGTCGCCCCTCATGCTCGATGCCGTCCGGGCCGGGACGCCCATGGTGTTCGTCGACCGGTGGATCCCCGGGGTGGACGTGCCCGTCGTGCGGGCCGACGGGCGGCAGGCCGTGCGGGACCTCGTCGCGCACCTGTACCGGCTCGGGCACCGGCGGCTCGCCATCATCGCCGGACCCGCTGCCACCACCACCGGCAGCGAGCGTGTCGAGGCCTTCCGGGCGGCGCTCGCGGAGTACGGGCTTCTGCTGCCGGACGCCTACATCGGGCAGGGTGACTTCCAGGCCGAGAGCGGGCGGCGGGTCACTGAGGGGTTCCTCGATCTGCCGGAGCCGCCCGAGGTGGTCTTCGCGGCCGACAACCTGATGGCGCTGGGCGCGCTGGACGCCGTACGCGCGCGTGGGCTGCGGGTGCCGGACGACCTCGCGCTGGCCGCGTTCGACGACATCCCCTGGTTCGTGCACACCGACCCGCCGGTCACCGCGATCGCCCAGCCCACCGGTGAGCTGGGGCGGGCCGCCGTACGCGCCCTGGTCGACCGGATCGAGGGGCGTACCCCGCAGTCCGTGACGCTGCCCGCGCGGCTCGTCGTGCGCCGCTCGTGCGGAGAGGCCGCCCCCGCAGCCACACCCCCCACGCAGTCCCCCTCCCCAGTGCAAAGGAGCACGTCGTGAGCAACCCGGACGAGTTGCTGCGCATCGAGGGCATACGCAAGACCTTCCCCGGCGTGGTCGCGCTCGACGGCGTCGACTTCGACCTGCGCCGGGGTGAGGTCCATGTGCTGCTCGGTGAGAACGGCGCCGGCAAGAGCACGCTCATCAAGATGCTCTCCGGGGCCTACACCCCCGACGCCGGCCGGATCCTCGTAGGCGGTGAGGAGGTGCGCATCCACGGGGCGCAGGACTCCGAGCGCCTCGGGATCGCCACCATCTACCAGGAGTTCAACCTCGTTCCCGATCTGACCGTCGCCGAGAACATCTTCCTGGGACGGCAGCCGCGCCGGTTCGGGCTGATCGACCGGAAGCGGATGGAGGCGGAGGCCGAGGCGCTGCTGAAGCGGGTCGGGGTCGATGTCTCGCCACGCGCGCGCGTGCGGGAACTCGGGATCGCGCGGCTGCAGATGGTCGAGATCGCCAAGGCGCTCAGCCTGGACGCGCGCGTACTCATCATGGACGAGCCGACCGCCGTGCTCACCTCGGAGGAGGTGGAGAAGCTCTTCACCATCGTGCGGGCGCTGCGGCAGGAGGGTGTGGGGGTCGTCTTCATCACCCATCATCTGGAGGAGATCGCCGCCCTGGGGGACCGGGTCACCGTGATCCGGGACGGCAGGAGCGTCGGGCAGGTGCCCGCCTCCACCGGTGAGGACGAGCTTGTCCGGCTGATGGTCGGGCGGTCCATCGAGCAGCAGTACCCGCGGGAACGGCCCGCGAAGGGGCCGGCCCTGCTGTCCGTCGAGGGACTCGGGCGGGACGGCGTCTTCCACGACGTCAGCTTCGAGGTGCACGCCGGTGAGGTCGTGGGTGTCGCGGGCCTCGTCGGGGCCGGGCGGACCGAGGTCGTGCGGGCCGTGTTCGGGGCCGACCCGTACGACCACGGGGTCGTGCGGGTCTCGGGGGAGGCGGTCCGGCGGCATGACGTGAACGCCGCGATGGCGGCCGGGATCGGGCTCGTACCGGAGGACCGCAAGGGCCAGGGGCTGGTGCTGGACGCCTCCGTCGCGGAGAACCTGGGGCTGGTGACCCTGCGCGCGGCCACCCGGGCCGGGCTCGTCGACCGCAAGGGGCAGTACGCGGCCGCCGAGCGGATCGCCGGGCAGCTGGGGGTCCGCATGGCGGGCCTGGGTCAGCAGGTGCGGACCCTGTCGGGCGGCAACCAGCAGAAGGTCGTCATCGGCAAGTGGCTGCTGGCCGACACCAAGGTGCTGATCCTGGACGAGCCGACGCGCGGTATCGACGTCGGCGCGAAGGTCGAGATCTACCAGCTGGTCAACGAGCTGACGGCCGCCGGTGCCGCCGTCCTGATGATCTCCAGCGATCTGCCCGAGGTGCTCGGCATGAGCGACCGGGTGCTGGTGATGGCCCAGGGCCGGATCGCCGGTGAACTCTCCGCCGACGAGGCCACGCAGGACGCGGTGATGTCCCTCGCCGTCTCCGTTCCCACCACCGAGAAGGACACCGAGAAGGAGGCCGTCCGTGGCCACTGACACGCTCACGAGCAAGGCGGGCGCGAGTGGCGCCCCGGGGGCCTTCCGCCGCCTGCTCCTCGACAACGGCGCGCTCACCGCGCTGATCGTCCTGGTCATCGCCCTGTCGGCGCTGTCCGGGGACTTCCTGACGACCGACAACCTGCTCAACATCGGTGTGCAGGCGGCCGTGACGGCGATCCTCGCCTTCGGTGTGACCTTCGTGATCGTCTCCGCCGGCATCGACCTGTCGGTCGGCTCGGTGGCCGCGCTGTCGGCGACCATGCTGGCCTGGAGCGCCACGCAGCACGGCGTGCCGGTGGCGCTCGCGGTGCTGCTGGCGGTGGCCACGGGTGTCGTCGCCGGTCTGGTGAACGGTTTCCTCATCGCCTACGGCAAGCTGCCGCCGTTCATCGCGACGCTGGCCATGCTGTCGGTGGGCCGCGGTCTCGCCCTGGTGATCTCACAGGGCTCCCCCATCGCCTTCCCGGACTCGGTCTCCCACCTCGGGGACACCCTGGGCGGCTGGCTGCCGGTGCCGGTGCTGGTCATGGTGGTGATGGGGCTGGTCGCCGCGCTGGTGCTGGGGCGGACGTACATCGGCCGGTCCATGTACGCGATCGGCGGCAACGAGGAGGCGGCGCGCCTGTCGGGCCTGCGCGTGCCGAGGCAGAAGCTCGTCATCTACGCCCTGTCCGGTCTGTTCGCCGCCGTCGCGGGCATCGTGCTCGCCGCCCGGCTGTCCTCGGCGCAGCCGCAGGCCGCCGACGGCTACGAGCTGGACGCGATCGCCGCGGTCGTCATCGGCGGTGCCTCGCTGGCGGGCGGCACCGGCAAGGCGTCCGGCACGCTGATCGGCGCGCTGATCCTGGCGGTGCTCAGGAACGGCCTCAACCTGCTGTCCGTCTCCGCGTTCTGGCAGCAGGTCGTGATCGGTGTCGTGATCGCGCTGGCGGTGCTGCTGGACACCGTGCGCCGCAAGGCCGGGGCGACCCCGGTGGCCGCCGGTGCGGGCGGGCCGAAGGGGCGGCAGGCGGTGACGTACGCGCTCGCCGCGGTGGTCACCGTGGCGGTCGTCGGTGCGACCTCCTTCCTGCACGGCGGCTCCCCGTCGTCCACGACCCCGCGGATGGGTCTGTCCCTGTCCACCCTCAACAACCCCTTCTTCGTGCAGATCCGGGCGGGTGCCCAGGCCGAGGCGAAGAAGCTGGGTGTGGACCTGACCGTGACCGACGCGCAGAACGACGCCTCCCAGCAGGCGAACCAGCTGCAGAACTTCACCAGTTCCGGGCTGGGCGCGGTCATCGTCAACCCGGTGGACTCGGACGCGGCGGGCAACTCCGTGAAGGCCGCCGACAAGGCGGGGATCCCGGTCGTCGCCGTCGACCGCGGTGTCAACCACGCGTCCGTGGACACGCTGGTGGCCTCGGACAACGTCGCCGGCGGCGAGCTGGCCGCGAAGACGATCGCCGAGAAGCTGGGCGGCAAGGGCAGGATCGTCATCCTGCAGGGGCAGGCGGGCACGTCGGCGGCCCGGGAGCGGGCGGCCGGGTTCGCCAAGGGGCTGAAGGCCTACCCGGGCATCCAGGTGCTGGCCCAGCAGCCCGCCGACTTCGACCGCACCAAGGGCCTCGACGTGATGTCGAACCTGCTCCAGGCCCACCCCGACGTGCAGGGCGTCATCGCCGCCAACGACGAGATGGCCCTGGGCGCGATCAAGGCGCTCGGTTCCAAGGCCGGGAAGTCCGTGCAGGTCGTCGGCTTCGACGGCACCCCGGACGGGCTGACGGCGGTGAAGGACGGCACGCTGTACGCGTCCGTCGCGCAGCAGCCCAGCCAGCTGGGGCGGATCGCGGTGGACAACGCCCTCAAGGCGGTCCGGGGCGAGAAGGTGGGGCCGACGGTGAAGGTGCCGGTGAAGGTGGTCACGAAGGACAACGTGGCCGGCTTCGGCGGCTGACAACGGGCGAGTCGGGCGGGCGGCCCCGGGAGCACTTCCGGGGCCGGCCCGCCTGACGTCATCTCTCAGGGGAGTCAACTGATGTACGACTACGACCTCCTGGTCGTGGGATCGGCCAACGCCGACCTGGTGATCGGTGTCGAGCAGCGGCCGGCCGCCGGTGAGACGGTGCTCGGCGGCGACCTGGCCGTGCACCCGGGCGGCAAGGGCGCCAACCAGGCGGTCGCCGCCGCCCGGCTGGGTGCCGGTACGGCCCTGCTGGCGCGGGTCGGCGACGACGGCCACGGCCGGCTGCTGCTGGACTCCCTGCGCGCGGCCGGGGTCGACACGGTGGGTGTGCTGGTGGGCGGGGCCCCGACGGGCGTGGCGCTGATCACCGTGGACCCCTCCGGTGACAACAGCATCGTGGTGTCGCCGGGCGCCAACTCCCGTCTGCTGCCGGCGGACGTGCGGGCGGCGGCGAGCCTGTTCCACGCCTCCCGGGTGGTGTCGGCGCAGCTGGAGATCCCGTCGGAGACGGTGGTGGAGGTCGTGCGGAGCCTGGCGCCGGGCAGCCGCTTCGTGCTGAACCCGTCTCCGCCCAGGGAGCTGCCCGCCGAGGTGCTGGCGGCCTGTGACCCGCTGATCGTGAACGAGCACGAGGCGCGGGTGATCCTCGGGGACGCGTGCGTGAGCGAGGAGCCGGCGGACTGGGCCCGGCTGCTGCTGGCCAAGGGCCCGCGGTCGGTGGTGGTGACGCTGGGCGCGGAGGGTGCGCTGGTGGCCGACGGCTCGGGTGTGACCCGGGTGCCGTCGGTGAAGGTGGACGCGGTGGACACCACGGGCGCCGGGGACGCGTTCACGGCGGCCCTGGCCTGGAGGCTGGGCGCGGGCGCGGATCCGGCGGACGCGGCGGCCTACGCGGCCCGGGTCGGCGCGGTGGCCGTGACGAGGCGGGGCGCGCAGGAGTCGTACCCGACGGCTGCGGAGGTCGAGGCGCTGTGCTGTGCCCTCCCGGGGGACGGCCCCCGGACCCCCGGCCGGGAGTCGGAGGCCGCACCCGGAACCGACGAGCGAGGGGACGCGGTGTGAAGAAGGCGGGGATCCTGCACCGCGGGCTGTCCGGTGCGCTGGCCGAGCTGGGCCACGGGCACGGGGTGCTGGTGTGCGACGCGGGCATGCCGATACCCGACGGGCCCCGGGTCGTGGACCTGGCGTTCCGCGCCGGTGTGCCGTCCTTCGCCGAGGTGCTGGACGGCCTGCTGGCCGAGCTGGTGGTGGAGGGCGCCACGGCGGCGGAGGAGGTGCGGGCGGCCAATCCGGCGGCGGCCGGGCTGCTGGCGGACCGGTTCGAGGAGCTGGTCCTCGTCCCGCACGAGCGGCTGAAGGAGCTGTCGGCGGGGGCCCGGCTGGTCGTGCGCACCGGGGAGGCCCGGCCGTACGCGAACGTGCTGCTGCGGTGCGGGGTGTTCTTCTAGCCTCGCCGGCCCGCGGACACTGCGAGGGGGCGTTCCCGGCCCGACGGCCCGGGTACGCCCCCTCTGCTTCCCACCCCTGCCGGAACCCCGATCCCCCCGGGTCCCCCGTGGTTCCGACGACAGTTACGACACCGGGGGCGGGCGATCGGTTGCACCCGTTCCGGTGTTTCCCGCTAGCGGATCACGTGCTCCACGAACCGCTGCGCCGTCTCCGCCAGCACCTCCCGCCCGTCCCGGGCCCACAGTGCCTCGTTGAACAGCTCGACCTCGATGGGGCCGGTGTAGCCGGCGGCCTCCACGTAGCCCTTCCACTCCCGCATGTCGATCGAGCCGTCGCCGATCTGGCCGCGGCCGTTGAGGACGCCCGCGGGCAGGGGGGTGGTCCAGTCGGCCAGCTGGAAGGAGTGGATGCGGCCGGCCGCGCCGGCACGGGCGATCTGGGCGGGGGCCTGGTCGTCCCACCAGACGTGGTACGTGTCCACGGTCACCCCGACCTGCTCGGCGGGGAAGCGTTCGGCGAGGTCCAGGGCCTGGGCCAGGGTGGAGACCACGCAGCGGTCGGCGGCGTACATGGGGTGCAGGGGCTCGATGGCGAGGCGGACGCCGCGGTCGGCCGCGTAGGGGGCGAGGACGGCCAGGGCGTCCGCGATGCGCTCGCGGGCTCCGTGCAGGTCCTTGCTGCCGTGGGGGAGTCCGCCGGAGACCAGGACCAGGGTGTCCGTGCCGAGCGCGGCCGCTTCCTCGATGGCCGCGTGGTTGTCGCCGAGCGCCTCGGCCCGTTCGACGGGGTCGGCCGCGGTGAGGAAGCCGCCGCGGCAGAGCGTGGTGACGGTGAGGCCCGCGTCGCGGACCAGTTTCGCCGTCGCCTCCAGGCCGTACGCCCGGACGGGCTCCCGCCACAGGCCGACGTGGGTGATGCCGTACCGCCCGCAGGCGTCGACGAGTTCGGGCAGCGGCAGCTGCCTGACCGTCATCTGGTTGACGGAGAAACGCGCGAGGCCGGTCACTGGTCCACCCCGTACAGGGACAGCAGGTTCCGCATCCGTTCCTCGGCGAGCTTGGGGTCCGGGAACAGGCCGAGGCGGTCGGCGAGTTCGTAGGCGCGGGTGAGGTGTGGCAGGGAGCGGGCCGACTGGAGGCCGCCGACCATCGTGAAGTGGTCCTGGTGGCCGGCCAGCCAGGCGAGGAGGACCACGCCGGTCTTGTAGAAGCGGGTGGGGGCCTGGAAGAGGTGGCGGGACAGCTCCACGGTGGGGTCGAGGAGGTGCCGGAAGCCCTGTGCGTCGCCCGTGTCGAGGACCCGTACGGCCTGCGCCGCGAGCGGGCCCAGCGGGTCGAAGACGCCGAGCAGGGCGTGGCTGAAGCCCTGGTCGTCTCCCGCGATCAGCTCGGGGTAGTGGAAGTCGTCCCCGGTGTAGCAGCGCACGCCCTGCGGCAGCCGCCGTCTGAGGTCGACCTCGCGCCGGGCGTCGAGCAGGGAGATCTTGACGCCGTCGACCTTGTCGGGGTGGGCGGCGACGACCTCCAGGAAGGTGTCGGTGGCCGCGTCGAGGTCGGCTGAGCCCCAGTAGCCCTCCAGGGCGGGGTCGAACATCGGGCCCAGCCAGTGCAGGATCACCGGTTCGGCGGCCTGGCGCAGGAGGTGGCCGTAGGTCTCCAGGTAGTCCTCGGGGCCCCGGGCCGCCGCGGCGAGCGCGCGGGAGGCCATCAGGACGGCCTGGGCACCCGCCTCCTCCACGACGGCGAGCTGCTCCTCGTACGCGGCCCGGACCTCCGCGAGGGTGCCCCCGGTGAGCTGGTCGGTGCCGACGCCGCAGGCGATCCGGCCGTCCGCGCCGCGCGCCTCGGCGGCGCTGCGCCGGATCAGCTCGGCCGCGCCCGCCCAGTCCAGGCCCATCCCGCGCTGGGCGGTGTCCATCGCCTCGGCGACACCGAGGCCGTGGGACCACAGGTGGCGGCGGAAGGCGAGGGTGGCGTCCCAGTCGACGGCGGCGGGCCCGTCGGGGGTGGTGTCGGCGTACGGGTCGGCGACGACGTGGGCCGCGGAGAAGACCGTACGGGAGGTGAAGGGGGCGCCCGGGGTGAGGGCGAGCGGCTCGGTGCGCGGTTCGTAGGCCTGCAAGGCCCCGTGGGCGTCGGGGAGTCGGATGGTCACAGCGAGATCTCCGGTACGTCGATGCGGCGGCCCTCGGCGGAGGACCTCAGGCCCAGTTCGGCGAGCTGGACGCCGCGGGCGCCGGCCAGCAGGTCCCAGTGGTAGGGGGCGTCGGCGTAGACGTGCTTGAGGAACAGCTCCCACTGGGCCTTGAAGCCGTTGTCGAACTCGGCGTTGTCGGGCACCTCCTGCCACTGGTCGCGGAAGACCTCGGTGGCGGGGACGTCCGGGTTCCAGACGGGCTTGGGGGTGGCGCTGCGGTGCTGGGCGCGGCAGGTGCGCAGGCCGGCGACGGCGGACCCCTCGGTGCCGTCGACCTGGAACTCCACCAGCTCGTCGCGGTGGACGCGCACGGCCCAGGAGGAGTTGATCTGGGCGACGGCGCCGCCCTCCAGCTCGAAGATGCCGTAGGCGGCGTCGTCGGCGGTGGCGTCGTAGGGCTTGCCGTTCTCGTCCCAGCGCTGCGGGATGTGGGTGGTGGCGAGGGCCTGGACGGACTTCACGCGGCCGAACAGCTCGTGCAGGACGTACTCCCAGTGCGGGAACATGTCGACGACGATGCCGCCGCCGTCCTGCGCGCGGTAGTTCCAGGAGGGGCGCTGGGCGGGCTGCCAGTCGCCCTCGAAGACCCAGTAGCCGAACTCGCCGCGCACGGAGAGGATCCGGCCGAAGAAGCCGCCGTCGACGAGCCGCTTCAGCTTCAGCAGGCCCGGCAAGAAGATCTTGTCCTGGACGACGCCGTGCCGGACGCCCTTGTCGTGGGCGAGGCGGGCGAGGGCGAGGGCGCCGTCGAGGCCGGTGGCGGTGGGCTTCTCGGTGTAGATGTGCTTGCCGGCCGTGATCGCCTTCGTGAGGGCCTCCTCGCGGGCGGAGGTGACCTGGGAGTCGAAGTAGAGGTCGACGGTCGGGTCGGCGAGGACGGCGTCCACGTCGGTGGAGACCTGGTCCAGGCCGTGCCGCTCGGCGATCTCGCGCAGGGCGTGTTCGCGGCGTCCGAGCAGGATCGGTTCGGGCCAGAGCACGGTGCCGTCGCCGAGGCCGAGGCCGCCCTGTTCGCGCAGGGCGAGGATGGACCGGACGAGGTGCTGGCGGTAGCCCATGCGCCCGGTGACGCCGTTCATGGCGATACGCACCGTCTTGCGTGTCACGTGAGTCCCCTTCGTGGGCCGGTGTGGCAAGCTGTAGCAAGCGCTTTCTACATGAGGAGAAGCTAGCCTCTGGGCGTGGTCTGTACAAGACCGTGTCCGCTTCGAGTTGTTCGAGGGGGCGAACAACCGGGGGTCGTGGCCTTAAGGTCTGCTCGGAACCAGGACGCGTGCCTGGCTGTCTACGAGGGCGTACGACATGACGCGTGACCGGAGGACGAGATGACGGTGACCCTGGCGGACGTGGCGGCCCGCGCCCAGGTCTCTCCCGCGACGGTGTCGCGCGTACTGAACGGCAACTACCCGGTCGCCGCGTCCACGCGCGAGCGGGTGCTGCGGGCGGTGGACGAGCTGGACTACGTCCTCAACGGCCCCGCGAGCGCGCTCGCCGCCGCCACCTCCGATCTGGTCGGCATCCTCGTCAACGACATCGCCGACCCGTTCTTCGGGATCATGGCGAGCGCGATCCAGTCCGAGATCGGCGGGCCGGGCGGGCGGGCCGGGGGCGAGCGGCTGGCCGTCGTCTGCAACACGGGCGGCTCGCCGGAGCGCGAGCTGACCTACCTCACACTGCTCCAGCGGCAGCGGGCGGCGGCCGTGGTGCTGACCGGCGGGGCCGTGGAGGAGGAACCGCACGCGACGGCGGTCGCGGCGAAGCTGCGCAAGCTCGCGGAGGCGGGGACCCGGGTGGTGCTGTGCGGGCGCCCGCCGGCGCCGGACACCCAGGCGATCGCGCTCACCTTCGACAACCGGGGCGGCGCCCGCGCGCTGACCGACCACCTGATCGGCCTCGGCCACCGCCGGCTCGGCTACATCGCCGGCCCCGAGGAACGGACGACCACCCGGCACCGGCTGGAGGGCCACCGGGCCGCGCTCTCGGCGGCGGGCATCGAGGAGGACCCGCACGGGACGGTCCACGGCCGCTACGACCGCCGGTCCGGCTACGAGGCCACGCTGGAGCTGCTGCGCCGCGATCCGTCCCTGACGGCGATCGTGGCCGCGAACGACTCCGTCGCCCTCGGCGCCTGCGCCGCCCTGCGCGAGTCGGGCCTGCGCGTCCCGGAGGACGTCTCGGTGGCCGGCTTCGACGACCTGCCGTTCAGCGTGGACGCGGTGCCGTCCCTGACGACGGTCCGCCTGCCCCTGGCCGAGGCGGGCGCCCGCGCGGGCCGCATCGCGATGGGCCGCGAGGAGCCGCCGCCCGGGGGGATCGCCTCGGTGCGGGGGGAGTTGATGGTGCGGGGGTCCACGGGGGTGCCGCGTGGTTCCGTCCGCGTCGGTGAGTGACCTCGTTCCCTGCCCGGACTGCGCTGCCCCGGCCGAGTGGCACGGCGTGCAGGTGCTGCTGGACGACGACGCGCTGCGGTGGGACACCGAGATGGTGTGCCGGGTATGCGGGTCCGCGACGGCGGTATGCGGCGCCGGGGTGCCCGGCGGGATGCGGGAGCGGCTGCTCGCCGAGCACGGCCGGGCGGAGCTGCGACTGGGGCCGTCGGCCGACCGGGTGGCCGTGATGCGGGTGCTGCGGCGGACCCTGGGGATCGGGCTCGGGGAGGCCCGGGCCGTACTGGAGCGGGGATACGGCGGGACGCTGCCCGAGACCGAGTTGCTCGCGCGGCGGCTGCGGGAGGCGGGGGTCGACGCCGTGGCCGTGCGGGGCGCGGCGGGCTCGGGGCCGGTGTCTCGGGAGCGATGAGTTTTGCGGGCGGGGCCGGTCTTCACCACCGTAGGAACCGTAGGCAACGGAACGGGAGCAACCCATGCGTGTCGTCGTCACCGAGTTCATCAGTCTCGACGGGGTCGTGCAGGCCCCGGGCGGACCCGAGGAGGACACCGACGGGGGGTTCGCGCACGGCGGGTGGTCGCATCCGTTCTTCGACCCGGAGGTCGTCGGCGGGGCCTTCGCCGCGGGGCTGGAGAAGGCCGAGGCGCTGCTGTACGGGCGGCGGACGTACCAGACGATGGCCGCGGCGTGGCCGGACCGGGCCGGGGACCCCTTCGCCGACCGGCTCAACGCCATGCGGAAGTACGTCGTGACCGACACCCTGGAGGACTCCGAGCTGACCTGGGAGAACACCGTACGGATCCCGGGGGCGCGGGCGCTGGACGAGGTGCGGGAGCTGCGGGCCGCCGAGGGCGGGGACCTGGCGATGATGGGCAGCCCCACGCTGGTGCGGGCCCTGATCGAGGCGGACCTGGTGGACGAGGTGCGGCTCGTCGTCATGCCGGTGCTGCTCGGCGGCGGGAAGTCGATCTTCCCGGCGGACGGGGGCAGGCGCACCTGGGAGCTGGTGTCGTCGGACACCGCGAAGACCGGCGCGCAGGTGAACGTCTACCGGCCCGCGGGGCGGTCGTAGGCGTGGACGCGGCGGCGCGGGCGGCCTAGGCTCGGAAGCAGGATCTCTGACGGGGTCAAGTGTCCGGGGGCGACCATGACCGTCGAGGACGTTCGCGCTTTCAACCGGTTCTACACGGGAGTGATCGGCGCGCTCGACTACGAGCGCCACCTCTACGCCCCCTACACCCTCACCGAGGCCCGCGTGCTGTACGAACTCGCGCACGCCCCGCACCTGGACGCGGTCGACCTGCGCGGCGGGCTCGGTCTGGACGCCGGGTACCTGAGCCGGATCCTCAACCGGTTCGAGGAGAGCGGGCTGATCGCGCGCGGCCCCTCGGACAGCGATCCGCGGCGCCGCCGCATCACCCTGACCGCACGCGGACGCGCGACCGCGGCGCTGCTGGAGGAGCGGGCGCAGGACATGGTCGGCGCGCTGCTGGACGGCGTGGCCCCGGCGGACCGGCCCCGGCTGGCCGAGGCCATGCGCACGATCCGGGACATCCTGGGGACGGCGCAGCCGCCCGCGGAGAAGCCGGCCGAGGACGTCGTGCTGCGGGAGCCGGGGGCCGGGGAGCTGGGCTGGATCGTGCAGCGCAACGGGGCCCTGTACGCGGCCGAGTTCGGGTGGAACGCCGCGTACGAGGGGCTGGTCGCCCGGATCGTCGCCGACTTCGCGGAGGATCACGATCCGCATCTGGAGCGGGTGTGGATCGCCGAGCTGGCGGGGCGGCCCGTGGGGAGTGTGATGTGTGTACGGGACGAGGCGCCCGGCACCGCGCGGCTGCGGCTGCTGCTCGTGGAGCCGCAGGCACGCGGGCACGGCATCGGTGACCGGCTGGTGCGGGCGGTGGTCGACTTCGCCCGCGGCGCCGGCTACCGCGAGCTGGTGCTGTGGACCAACGACGTCCTCACCGGCGCCCGCCGCCTGTACGAGCGGCACGGCTTCGTCCTGACCGCGGAGCGCCCCCACCGTTCCTTCGGCCACGACCTGGTCGGCCAGGACTGGCGGCTGGAGCTGCATGCCCCCGGTGACTGAAGGGTAGGTTCCGATTCCATGAAGCTGGCGTTCTCCACTCTCGGTGTCCCCGGTCTGCCCGTCCCGGAAGTCCTGGCGCTCGCGACCGCGCACGGCTACCACGGCGTCGAACTGCGCGCCCATCCCGAGGAACCCGTCCACCCGGGCCTGACGCCCGCCGAACGCGCCGAAGCCGCCGCGCTGTTCCGGCAGGCGGGGGTCCAGGTGCTCGGTCTCGCCGGGTACGCGCGCGTCGCCGCCCCGGGCGAGGACGCGCCCGTGCTGGCGGAGATCCGGGACCTCCTGCGGCTGGCCCACGACCTGGGGGCGCCCTTCGTCCGGGTCTTCCCCGGCGCCGACCCGGACCGGCCCCGCGAGGAGTCGGAGGCGGTCGCCGCCCGGCGGCTCGGCACCGCGGCGGAGGACGCCGCCGCGCTGGGCGTGCGGATCCTGCTGGAGACCCACGACTCGCACCGCACCGGCGCCGACGCGATCCGGATCCTCGGCCCGGTCGGGCACCGGCAGGTGGGCGCGCTGTGGGACCTGATGCACACCTGGCTGGGCGGTGAACAGCCGTCGGACAGCTACGCGGCCCTCGCCCCGCACTTGGGCTATGTCCAGGTCAAGGACATCGCCTCCGCCGAGGACACCGCCCCCCTGCCGCTCGGCGCGGGCGTGCTGCCGCTCACCGAGTGCGTGGACGTGCTGTCCCGGCGGGGCTGGGACGGCTGGCTGTGCTGGGAGTACGAGAAGCGCTGGTACGAGACCGCCGAACCGCTGCCCGGGCTGCTGGACGCAGGGCGTGAGCATCTGGTGCGGCTGCTGGGCGAGGCGGCGTAGCGCGGAAAATCACTGGCCGGACGCCGGGCCGGCGGCTAGCCTCCCCCGGTGGTCCAGCCCCCGGCGCCCCGCGCCCGCCCCCGGTCATGAGCCTCGCCCGCTCGCTCGTCGACGTACGCCCCCTGCGCACCTCGCCCGTCTTCCGGCGGCTGCTGATCGGCCGGACCGTGTCCGTGCTCGGCGGGTTCATGACCATGGTGACGGTCATGTACCAGGTGTGGGACATGACCGGCAGCACCGCCTGGACCGGGGCGGTGGGGCTCGCGCAGGCGCTGCCGCTGGTGGTGTTCGGACTGTTCGCCGGGGCGTGGGCGGACCGGGCCGACCGGCGCCGGGTCTTCCTCGCGGCGACCGTCGGGCAGGCGGTGTGCTCGCTGCTGCTCGCCGTGCAGGGGTTCGGCGGGCATGTGCCGGTCGTGGTCGTCCTGCTGCTCGTCGCCGTGCAGTCGGGCTTCGGCGCGCTCGGGGCTCCGGCCGCCGGGGTGTTCGTGACGCGGCTGCTGCCCAAGGAGCAGGTGGCCGCCGGGCTGGCGCTCCAGCAGGTCACCGGCCAGTCGATGATGCTGCTCGGGCCGGCTCTGGCCGGGCTGCTGCTGGGCTGGTTCGGCATCGGGGTCTGCTATCTGCTGGACGCCCTCAGCTTCGGCCTCGCCTTCTACGGCGCCCGCGGGCTGCCCGCGCTGCCGCCGCGGGGGGAGCCGTCGCGGGCCGGGGTGCACGGGGTGCTGGACGGGCTGCGGTTCCTGGCCGGGCACCGGGTGGTGCGGGGCGCGCTGGCCACCGACCTCGCCGCCACCGTGCTGTCGTTCCCGGTGAGCCTGTTCCCGCTGGTCAACGCCGAGCGGTTCGGCGGCGATCCGCGCACCCTGGGCCTGTTCCTGTCGGCGCTGGCGGTGGGCGGGGTCACCGCGACCGCGCTGTCCGGCCCGCTGACCCGGCTCGCCCGGCCCGGACCGGTGATGCTGTGCGCGTCCGCCACCTGGGGAGCGGCGCTGGTCCTGTTCGGTCTCGTCCCCGGCCCGTGGCTCGGTCTCGCCCTGCTGACGGTCGCCGGCGCGGCGGACGCCACGGCGGTGGTCGCCCGCTCCACGATCGTGCAGACCCGGACCCCGGACGCGCTGCTCGGCCGGGTGACGGCGGCCGAGCAGATCGTCGGTCAGGCGGGGCCGAGCCTCGGCAACGTGCGCGGCGGTCTGCTGGCCGGCTGGACCTCGGGCACGACCGCGCTGATCAGCGGCGGTGTGCTGTGTGTCCTCGCGGTGGCGGCGGTCGCGGCGTCGACGCCTCAGCTGCGGGCCCGGGCTAGCGGGGTGCCGGACGGACCGTGAGCGGTGCGGTGCCTTCGAGGCACCAGTCCAGGACGGCCGGCCAGGAGCCGTACCCGGCGTCCAGGTCGAGGTGGGCGGCGCCGGGCAGGATGTCGGCGGGGATGCCGAGGGGTTCGGCGAAGAGCGGGCCCGCGCCCTCCGGGCAGTACGGGTCGTCGTCGCCCGCGACCAGCCGGGTCGGCCCGGGCAGGGTGAAGCCGGGCGCGGGCGGGACGAAGGCGGCCACCTCCGGGTGGCGGGCGAGGACGGAGCCGGAGGGGGGTGCGACCAGCAGCACCCGGTCGGCGTGGTGCTGCTGTTTCATGCCGCGGGCGGCGGCGTGCAGCCACAGCACGGCGGAGAGGCTGTGCGCGACCACGACCCGCTCCCCCGGGCCGTCCAGCTCCTCCAGGTGGCGGGCGAGTTCGGCCAGCCACACCTCCAGGTCGGGGTCGTCGGCGTCGGGCAGCTGCGGGTAGCCGACGCGGTGGCCGGCGGCGGTGAGCCGGTCGGCGAGCCAGTGCTGCCAGTGCCGCTCGGGGCGGTGGTTCTGCCAGCCGTGCAGGATCAGGTACGAGCGTGCGGTCATGGGGGTGAGCCTCTCCTCCGCGCCGGTGCCGGGGCCGCCGTCAGCCGGCGGCGGGCAGGGCCGCGAACGCCTCGTGGAAGCCGGGGAAGGTCTTGCGTACGCAGCCGGGGTCGTCGTAGGTGAGGCCCGGGGTGCGCAGGGCGGTCACGGCGAAGGACATCACGACGCGGTGGTCGCCGAAGGTCTTGATCTCGGTTCCGGGGGCGGGTGTGCCGGGGCGGATCTCGATCCAGTCGGGGCCGGTGGCCACGTCCACGCCGAGCCGCCGGAGGTTCTCCGCGCAGGCCTCCAGGCGGTCGCACTCCTTCACCCGGGTGTTGGCGACGTCCTCGATGCGGACCGGTCCGGAGGCGAAGGGCGCGAGCGCGGCCAGGGTCGGCATGGTGTCGGAGATGTCCCGCATGTTCACGGTGAGGCCGTGCAGTTCGCCGGTGCCGCGTACGGTCGTCGCGTCCTCGGTGGTCTCCACGTGCGCGCCCATCCGGCGCAGCACCTCCACGAAGCGCAGGTCGCCCTGGAGGGCGCCCGTGCCGAGGCCGGGCACGGTGATCTCGCGGCCCGGGGTGACGGCCGCCGCGGCGAAGAAGTAGCTCGCGGTGGAGGCGTCCGGTTCGACGGCGTAGGTGGTGGCGCGGTAGCCGCCGGGCGGGACGTCGTACACCGTGCCGTCGCGGACGACGTCCACGCCGAACGCGCGCATCATCGCGAGGGTGATCTCCACGTACGGCGCCGAGACCAGGTCGGTGACCCGGATGCGCAGGCCGGTGCGGGTCAGCGGGCCGAGCAGCAGCAGCGCGGTCAGGTACTGGGAGGACTGGCCGGCGTCGAGCACGACCTCGCCGCCCTCGACGCCGGCCGCGTGGACGGTGAGCGGGTGGTGCCCCTCGGCGTCCTCGTGCCGCAGGTCGACGCCGAGGTCGCGCAGGGCGCGGGTGAGCGGGCCGAGGGGGCGGCGGCGCATCTGCGGGGAGGCGTCGAAGCGGTAGGTGCCGTGGCCGGCGGCGGCCAGGGTGGGCAGGAAGCGGGCGGTGGTGGCGCCGTCGCGGCAGAAGACGTCGGCCTCCGGGTGCGCCGGTCCCTGCGGGCGGCCGTCGATCCGCCAGGAGCCGGGCTCACGGACGACGCGGTAGCCGAGCCGGGTCAGGCCCTCGGCGAAGCCCTCCGTGTCGTCGGAGTGCAGCGGGCGCACGAGGGTGCTGGTGCCGTCGGCCGCGGCGGCGAGGAAGAGCGCGCGGGCGGTGATGGACTTGGATCCGGGGATGTCGACTGCGGGCATGACAGCCATCATGACGGCCCGTCGCGAGCGCCGGGGCCGGATTCCAGGGGCTGGACGCGCCCCCGTGAATGCGCGGTGACGGGCCCCTTCCTGGTTACTGTGCATTCCCTTGACGGAAAGAAACTTCCCGGATATTGGTGACTCCTCGGAAGTTTCCTTCAGCGGTTCTCCTCTGGAAGGAGCGCACGTGCACGACTCCAGCACGGGAAGCGACACCGGCACGGACAGCACGGGAAACACCGCACGGCCGTCCAGACGCGCCGTCCTCGCCGCGACCGCGGGCCTCACCGCCGCGCTGACCGTCCCGGCGACCGCCCACGCCACCGCCCACGGCATCCCCGGCGAACGCCGGCTGCACGCCCTGATCTCCCGCATGACGCTGGAGGAGAAGGTCGGCCAGCTCTTCGTGATGCGGGTGTACGGCCATTCCGCCACCGCCCCCGACCAGGCGGACGTCGACGCCAACCTCAAGGAGATCGGCGTCCGCACCGCGGCCGAGCTGATCGCCGAGTACCGGGTCGGCGGCATCATCTACTTCTCCTGGGCGCACAACACCCGCGACCCGCACCAGATCGCCGACCTGTCCAACGGCATCCAGCAGGCCTCGCTGGACCAGCCGCGCGGTCTGCCGGTGCTCATCGCCACCGACCAGGAGCACGGCGCGGTGTGCCGGGTCGGCAAGCCCGCCACGCTGTTCCCGGGCGCGATGGCGGTCGGGGCGGGCGGCTCCCGCGCCGACGCCCGCACGCTCGGCCGGATCTCGGGCGCCGAGCTGCGCGCGATGGGCATCAACCAGGACTACTCCCCCGACGCCGACGTGAACGTCAACCCGGCCAACCCGGTCATCGGCGTCCGTTCCTTCGGCGCCGACCCGGAAGCGGTCGCCGCCCTGGTGGCCGCCGAGGTGCGGGGCTACCAGTCGGCCGGGGTGGCGGCGACCGCCAAGCACTTCCCGGGCCACGGGGACACCGCCGTCGACAGCCACTACGGCTTCCCGGTCATCACGCACAGCCGGGAGCTGTGGGAGCGGCTGGACGCGGTGCCCTTCCGGGCGGCGATCGCGGCCGGGATCGACTCGGTCATGACCGCGCACATCCAGTTCCCGGCGCTGGACGGCTCCGGCGACCCGGCGACCCTCTCCCACCCGATCCTCACCGGGATCCTGCGCGAGGAACTCGGCTACGACGGGGTGGTGATCACCGACTCCCTCGGCATGCAGGGCGTGCGCACGAAGTACGGCGACGACCGGGTGCCGGTGCTCGCCCTCAAGGCCGGCGTGGACCAGCTGCTCAACCCGCCCTCGCTCGACGTGGCCTGGCACGCGGTGCTGAAGGCGGTGCAGGAGGACGAGCTGACCGAGGACCGGCTGGACGAATCGATCCTGCGCATCCTGCGCCTGAAGGCCCGGCGCGGACTGTTCGACCACCCCTGGGCGAGCCACGCCGGTGTCGACCGCACGGTGGGCACCAGGTCCCACCTGGCCACGGCCGACCGCATCGCCGAGCGCACCACCACCCTGCTGGTCAACGAGGACGGCACGCTGCCCTTCGACAGCCGCAGGGAACGCAGGCTGCTGGTCGTCGGCGCCGACCCCGCCTCCCCGTCGGGCACCACCGGCCCGCCCACCGGTGTCCTGGCCGCCGCCCTCACCGAGCTGGGCTTCGAGGCCACCGCCCTGTCCACCGGCACGGCGCCCTCCGCGGCGGCCATCGACAAGGCGGTCACGGCCGCGCGGGACGCGGACGCGGTGGTCGTCGGCACGTACAACGTGACGGCGGGCAACGCCCAGCGGACCCTGGTGGAGCGGCTGCTGGCGACGGGCAGGCCGGTGGCCGTGGTGGCGATCCGCAACCCGTACGACGTCGCGCAGTTCCCCTCCGTCCGGGCCTGCCTGGCCGCGTACTGCTGGACGGACGTCGAACTGCGCGCCGCCGCACGGGTCATCGCCGGCCGGGTCGCACCGCGCGGGAAGCTGCCGGTGCCGGTGCAGCGGGCGGACGACCCGGCCGAGGTGCTGTACCCGATCGGGTACGGGCTGACGTACTAGCCGGCGTCTCAGGGCCGCAGCGCGGGCTCCCGCTCCACGTCCCGGACGTCCAGCCTCGCGTCGTACCGGGCCAGCGGCTTCGCCTGCGCCACGGTGGCCGGGGACAGGCCGGCCCACGTCAGGATGCGGGCCGTGGCGAGGGCCTTCTGGTCCGGGACCAGGCCCGCGACGTTGGCGCCGTGGTTCATGCCGGGCGCGGTGAGGACGTAGGAGTCACGGGCGCCCTTGCCGGGCCGGAAGCGCTCGGAGCCCCAGGGGTCGTTCTGGCCGTAGACGAAGAGCATGTGCGCGGCGTGGTGGCGGACCCAGCTGTCCACGTCGCGCATCGCCTGCGGCTGGAAGCGCATCGGGATGGAGCGGGGCACGAAGTTGCGCGGGGGCTGGTAGCCGTAGCGGATCAGCTTGCCCTCGATGGCGGGGAAGTGGATGGTCGGGGCACCCAGCTGGGTGCCCGCCTGGTAGTAGTACGGCGTGTACGTCTCCAGGCCCTGGTCGGTGTAGGCGGAGAAGCCGGAGATGGTGTCGACCGAGTTCCAGATCTCGTCGTCGGTCGCGGTGGCCGCGTGCGCCGGGACGGTGTCGCAGTCCTTCAGCAGGCTGTACTGCCAGAAACCCCAGACGTAGTCCAGGACGACCGCCTCGTACGCCCGGTCCAGGCCGCCGATGGTGGTGAAGGTGTAGCCGTTGTCGGCGGCGTACTGCGCGTACCGCTTCTCCAGCGGCTCGCGGCGCACCAGCGCCTCCCGCTGGACGGCGTTCAGCCGGTCCCGGCACTCCTTGGTGCCGACCCGCGCGAAGAAGCGGTCGTAGGCGGAGTCCTCGTCGTTCACGACGTCGTTGGGGGCGACGTAGGCCACCACGCCGTCCATGTCGCGGGGGTAGAAGCGCTCGTAGTAGGTGGCGGTCATGCCGCCCTTGGAGCCGCCGGTGGCCAGCCAGTTGGCGGAGTAGACCGGCTTCAGCGCCTCGTACACGCGGTGCTGGTCGCTGGCGGCCTGCCAGATGTCGAGCTTGGACCAGTCGGCCGGGTCGGGCCGGGACGGGGTGAAGAAGCGGTACTCCAGGGAGACCTGGTTGCCGTCCACGATCTGGGTGGGCTCGCGGCGGGAGGGGGTGGTGGAGACGTTGTAGCCGCTGGTGTAGAAGACGGTCGGGCGGCTCACGTCCTTGTGCAGCACGGTGATGCGCTGCTGGAAGGTGCCCCGGTCCGGGTGGCGGTGGTCGACGGGCTGGGTGTAGTTCAGGACGAAGTAGCGGTAGCCGGGGTACGGCTTCTCCTGGACCAGGCTCATGCCGGGTATCGACAGGAGCCGGTCCTTGATGTCGGTGGGCTCGGACCCGGCGGCGGTGGCCGCGCCGGCCGCCGTGCTCAGCGTGCCTATGAAGACCGTGAGCGCCAGCAGCCATCTGAGCGCCTTGCGCATGCGCACTCTCCCTGTGAGACGGATGTGCGCCGGAAGCTATCCCAGCAACTGCCGTCCCACCAGGGGGAGGTGAGGGGCGCTCAGCAGAGGATCCAGCCGGAGTCCTTCGAGTAGCGGCCCACCGCGCCCTTGATCCACACGCAGCGGTGGCCGGCGAGCACGGTCACCGGGCCGGCGAGCCGGCGGTAGCGGCCCTTGTCGACGACCGGCCGGCTGCCGCGGGCCTGCACACTGACCGACATGGTCTGGACGGCACCGGGCTTCCTGGCGACCGTGACGGCGCAGACGTAGCCGTTGCTCCTGTACACGTGGGTGATCCCGGTCTTGAAGGGCAGGGTCTTCACCTCGCGCCCGGCGCAGCCGCCGGCCGGGCCGGCCTGCGCGGTACCCGCCGCCGTGAACGCCAACGCGCCGGACGCGGCCAGCACGGCCGCACCGAGCGCCAACCGCCGGCGTATCGCACCACTGTCCACTTTCGTCCTCCCCGTCACCGCGGTCACGGTCCCTGTGCCCGCACTGATGTACGGACGCACACCTGTGCCGGATGGTTGCACGACCGTCACCAGGACGAGTCAGCCGGGGTCAGCGGGAGACGCCCACCGGCTCCTCCGGCTCGGACCGGCCGAGGAAGGTCCGCCACAGCTCGGCGTAGCGGCCGCCGCGGGCCAGCAGCTCCGCGTGGGTGCCGTCCTCGGCGATCCGGCCGTGGTCCATGACCACCACCCGGTCCGCCCGCGCGGCCGTGGTGAGCCGGTGGGCGACGACCAGGGTGGTACGGCGGCCGGCCAGGCGGTCGGTGGCCTGGTTGACCTGGGCCTCGGTGGCCAGGTCCAGGGCGGCCGTGGCCTCGTCCAGCAGCAGGATGTCCGGGTCGACCAGCTCGGCGCGGGCGAGGGCGATGAGCTGGCGCTGGCCCGCGGAGAGGTTCCGGCCGCGCTCGGCGACCTCGTGCAGATAGCCGCCGTCCAGCATGGCGATCATCTCGTGCGCGCCGACCGCGCGGGCCGCCGCCTCGACCTCGGCGTCGGTGGCGTCGGGGCGGCCGTAGGCGATGGCGTCGCGGACGGTGCCCGGGAAGAGGTACGCCTCCTGCGGCACGACCCCGAGCCGGTGCCGGTACGAGGTGAGGTCCAGGGCGCGCAGATCGGTGCCGTCGACGGTGACCCGCCCGGCCGTCGGGTCGTAGAACCGCGCGACCATCTTGACCAGGGTCGACTTGCCGGCGCCGGTCTCGCCGACGAACGCGACCGTCTGCCCGGCGGGGATGCGCAGGTCGATCCCGGTCAGCGCCTCCTCGGCCTCGTCGGCGGACCCGTAGGCGAAGTGCACGTCCTCGAAGGCGATGTCCCCGCGCAGCGACAGCACGTCGAGGGGCTCGTCGGCGGACTTCGTGGACGTCGGCTCGCGCAGCAGTTCCTGGATGCGGCGCAGCGAGACCGTGGACTGCTGGTAGCCGTCGAAGACCTGGGAGAGCTGCTGGACGGGGGCGAAGAACAGGTCGATGTACAGCAGGTAGGCCACCAGGGCGCCCGTGGTCAGCGTGGCCGCCTCCACCCGGCCGGCGCCCGCGATCAGCACGGCCGCGGCGGCGACCGAGGAGAGCATCTGCACGAAGGGGAAGTAGACGGATATCAGCCGCTGGCCGTGGACGCGGGCGCGCCGGTAGCCGTCGCTGCGCTCGGCGAACCGCCGCCGGCCGTCCCGCTCCCGCCGGAAGGCCTGCACGATCAGCAGCCCGGCCACGGTCTCCTGCAGGTCGGCGTTGACCGCGGACACCCGCTCGCGGGCGAGTTCGTACGCCTTCACGCTCGCCCGGCGGAAGAAGAAGGTGGCCACGATCAGCGGGGGCAGGGTGGTGAAGACGACCAGCGCCAGCCGGAGGTCGAGCACCAGCAGCGCGACCATGATCCCGAAGAAGGTGACGACCGAGACGAACGCGGTGACCAGGCCGGTCTGCAGGAAGGTGGAGAGCGCGTCGACGTCCGTGGTCATCCGGGTCATGATCCGGCCGGTCAGCTCGCGCTCGTAGTAGTCCAGGCCGAGCCGCTGGAGCTGCGCGAAGATCTTCAGCCGCAGCGTGTACAGCACGCGTTCGCCGGTGCGGCCGGTCATCCGGGTCTCGCCGATCTGCGCGGCCCACTGCACGAGGACGGTCAGCAGGCCGAGCAGGGACGCCGACCAGACCGCGCCGAGCGCCGCCTTGGTCACACCGGAGTCGATGCCGTGCCGGATCAGCACCGGCAGCAGCAGCCCGGCGCCCGCGTCCACGGCGACCAGCAGCAGGCTGACCAGCAGCGGCGCCCCGAAGCCGCGCAGCAGGCGGCGCAGGCCGTAGGAGTCCTCGGGCAGGACCGCGCGGCCCTCGTCGATGTCGGGGGTGTCGGTGGCCGGGGGCAGCGCCGCCACCTGGGCGAGGAGTTCCGGGGTGGCCGGGGTGCCGGCCAGCGCCTGGTCCTTCGGCTCGCGGTCGCCGCTCCACAGCCGCGGGGTCACGCCCCGCTCGGCGTCGAACTCGGCGTCCAGCTCGTCGCGCAGGGAGGTGTCCTCCGGCGGCCCGGCCGGGCGGGCGTGGCCCGGGGAGACCCCGCCCAGCTCGTCCGGGTCGGTGAGCAGGCGGCGGTAGAGGGCCGAGCGCTGCTGGAGTTCCTCGTGGGTGCCGACGTCGGCGAGCCGGCCGCCGTCGAGGACGGCGATGCGGTCGGCGAGGTTGAGGGTGGAGCGGCGGTGGGCGATGAGCAGGGTCGTACGGCCCTGCATGACGTGCTTCAGCGCCTCGTGGATCTCGTGCTCGACGCGGGCGTCCACGGCGGAGGTGGCGTCGTCCAGGACCAGCAGGCGGGGGTCGGCGAGCAGGGCGCGGGCGAGTGCGACGCGCTGGCGCTGGCCGCCGGAGAGGGTGAGGCCGTGCTCGCCGACCTTGGTGTCGTAGCCGTCGGGCAGCTCGGCGATGAAACGGTCCGCCTGGGCGGCGCGGGCGGCGGCCTCGATCTCCTCCTGGGAGGCGTCGGGGCGGCCGTAGGCGATGTTGCTGCGGACGGTGTCGGAGAAGAGGAACGAATCTTCGGGGACCAGTCCGATGGCGGACCGCAGCGAGTCCAGGGTCAGCTCGCGGACGTCGTGGCCGCCGATGAGGACGGCGCCGTGGGTGACGTCGTAGAAGCGCGGCAGGAGCAGGGAGAGGGTGGACTTGCCGGAGCCGGAGGAGCCGACGACGGCGAGGGTCTCGCCCGGCCGGATCTCGAAGCTGAGCCCTTCCAGTACCGGGCGCTCGTGGTCGTAGCCGAAGGACACGCCGTCGAACTCGACGGTCGCGGGCGCGTCGGCGGGCAGCTCCTTGGTGCCGTCCTTCAGGATCGGCTCGGTGTCGATCAGCTCCAGGACGCGCTCGGTGCCGGCCCGGGCCTGCTGGCCGATCGTGAGGACGACCGCGAGCATGCGGACCGGGCCGACGAGCTGGGCCAGGTAGGTGGAGAAGGCGACGAAGGTGCCGAGCGTGATGTGACCGCGTACGGCGAGCCAGCCGCCGAGGGCCAGCATGGCGACCTGGCCGAGCGCCGGGACGGCCTGGAGGGCCGGGGTGTACCTGCTGTTCAGGCGGATGGTGCGCAGGCGCCCGGCGAAGAGACGGCGGCCGACCTCGCGCAGCTTGTTCGTCTCCTGGTCCTCCTGCCCGAAGCCCTTCACCACGCGGACGCCGCTCACGGCGCCGTCGACCACACCGGCCACGGCGGCGGCCTGGGCCTGGGCGTACCAGGTCGCGGGGTGCAGTCTGCGGCGGCTGCGTCCGGCGATCCAGCCGAGGGCGGGCGCGACGGCCAGGGCGACCAGGGTCAGCGGCAGCGACAGCCACGCCATGATCACCAGGGAGATCAGGAAGAGCAGGACGTTCCCGATGGTCATCGGGAGCATGAAGAGCAGGCCCTGGATCAGCTGGAGGTCGCTGGTGGCGCGGCCGACGACCTGCCCGGTGGACAGCTCGTCCTGGCGGCGGCCGTCCAGCCGGGTGATCGTGCCGTACATCTCGGTGCGCAGGTCGTGCTGGACGTCGAGCGCGAGCCGGCCGCCGTAGAAGCGGCGCGTGTAGGCGGAGGCGTAGACGAGGAGGGCGGCGCCTATGAGGGCGCCGGCCCAGGGGGCCATGGACCGGGTGTGGCCGCCGATCACGTCGTCGATGATCACCTTGGTGATCAGCGGGACCACGGCCATGACGGCCATGCCGGCGAGCGAGGAGCCGAGGGCGAGGACGACGTCCTTCGGATACCGCCAGGCGTATGCCGCCAGACGTCTGGCCCATCCCCGTTCCGCTGCCACGCCGGTGCCTTCCTTTCGACCTGCTCTACCGGAAGACACCAACGCCCCGAGAAGCGGATTTCATCCCTCCGTAACGAACCGCTCCGCCGGGCCCGGCCCCGGTGACACCGCGGCGCGGCCCGTCCGGGGGGCCTCAGCCCTGCGGTGGTACGGCGACGGACGCCTCGCGCGGCGCGTCGGTCGGGGTGTAGCGGGTGATGCCGGGCGCGGTCGGCACCAGGTCGTCGTGGATCGCCCTGGCGACGTTCTGGATCGTGGTCACGCCGTAGTCCATGGTGCTGTTGTCCTGCGTCAGCACGGTGATCACGTAGTCGTGGCCGGCGCCGTTGAAGGTGCCGAGGCTGTGCACCCGCCAGCCGTGCGTGGAGCGCTGGAGCCAGCCGTTCTTCACGTGCACCGAGACCGAGGAGGGGGCCCCGGCGGGGGTGCCCCAGCGCTGGTCGGAGACGACCTGGCCCATCAGCTTCAGGATGTAGGCGCGGGCGTTGTCGCTCAGCACGCTGTTCCTGGCGGTGACGAGCCTCAGCAGCTTCTGCTCGTCGGTGACGTTCTCCTGGGTGAGCCCCCAGTAGCCGTCCGCACCGGGCACGGTCCTGGTCATCCCGGCCGCCGTCAGGAAGCCCTGGATCTTCGCCGTGCCGAGCTGCTTCCACAGCTTGCTGGTCGCGTCGTTGTCCGACTCGGTGATCATGGCCGTGGCGAGTTCGTCCTCGGTGTCGGTCAGGTACCGGTTGCTCTTCTTCGCGTCCCACAGCAGCGTGGCGAGCACGGTGACCTTCACGGTGCTGGCCGAGTCGAACGCGGTGGCGGCGTTCAGCGTGCAGGTCGTGCCGGTGGAACGGTCGTACAGGCCGACGGCGACGGTGCCCGTGCGGCCGGCCAGGGCGGCCGTGATGTCCTTCGTCAGCTTCGCGGCCAGCCCCGGCTTCGCGGACGTGCAACTGACGCCGGTCGTGGGTGCCGCCGCGGCCGGGAGGGCGGTGCCGGCCGAGGCCAGCAGGGTGGCACCGAGGGCGGTCGCGAGCGCCCCGGTCCGGCCGGATGTCCGGTGGGTCCGGTGGGTCATGAAGTGCTTCCCCCTTGAACGTCTTTCGGTCGTCCTGCGGGCGCCGCCGGGTGTGTCCCGGCGGCGCCCGGGGCTCAGCCCCGCGGCGGCACGGCGACGAACGCCTCGCGCGGCTGGCTGGTCGGGGTGTAGCGGGTGACACCGGACGTGGTCGGCACCAGGTCCTTGTGGATCGCCTTGGCGACGTTCTGGATCGTGGTCACGCCGTAGCTCATCGTGCTGTTGTCCTGCGTCAGCACGGTGATCACGTAGTCGTGGCCGGCGCCGTTGAAGGTGCCGAGGCTGTGCACCCGCCAGCCGTGCGTGGAGCGCTGGAGCCAGCCGTTCTTCACGTGCACCGAGACCGAGGAGGGCGCTCCGGCCGGGGTGCCCCAGCGCTGGTCGGAGACGACCTGGCCCATCAGCTTCAGGATGTAGGCGCGGGCGCTGTCGCTCAGGACGCTGTTCTTGGCGGTGACGAGCTTCAGCAGCTTCTGCTCGTCGGTGACGTTCTCCTGGGTGAGCCCCCAGTAGCCGCCCGAGCCGGGCACGGTCTTGGTCATCCCGGCGGCGGCCAGGAAGCCCTTGATCTTCGTCACGCCGAGCTGCTTCCACAGCTTGCTGGTCGCGTCGTTGTCGGACCGGGTGATCATGGCCTTGGCGAGCGACTGCTCGGTGCTCGTCAGGTACCGGTTGTGCTTCTTGGCGTCCCACAGCAGCGTGGCGAGCACGGTGACCTTCACGGTGCTGGCCGAGTCGTAGGCGCTGGTGGCCCGCAGGGTGCAGGTGGTCTTGGTGCTGCGGTCGTACAGGCCGACGGCGACGGTGCCCCTGCGGTTCGCGAGGGCGGCCGTGATGTCCTTCTTCAGCTTCGCGGCCAGACCCGCCTTGGCGGACGTACAGGTCACGGTGGGCGTGGTCGCGGCGGCCGGGGTGGCGGCGGTCACGGCCGGTATGAGCAGCGCGGCACTGACGGCGGTGGCGAGCACGCCCGCCCGGCCGGGTGTCCGGTAAGTCATGGAAAGTCCCCTTGAACGTCGTACGGGCGTCCCCCTGAACGCCGTTGAGCGCACCCGTGCGCTGTCTGATCGGACTCGCCACGATGCTCGATAGTTGTACGCGTGTTCGCCGAAAGGGAGTTCCTTACCCGACTCTCACCGACCCCGCGCCCCCCGTGGGCTAGTTGGGCGGATCGAGGGAGAAGACGGAGCGGACTCCGGGGGCCGCGGCTATGCGCTCGTTGATGCCCCACAGCCGGCCCGAGGACGGCGCCCAGGACAGGTTCTGGATGAGGGGCGGCCCGTAGGTGAGGACGTGCGGTGAGGCGCCGGGCTTGGCCCAGTGGATGCAGTACGGGAGGTCGGCGGTGGCCGAGTCCTTGGGGTCGCGGTCGGCGTACTCGGGGCAGGTGCCGCTGAAGTAGAAGTACGTGCCGTCGGTCGCCGCGCCCTGGACCGCCCAGACCGGGGTGCGGTAACCGGCGGTGGCGTGGACGCTGCCCCGGTAGTTGGTGGTGCCGTCGGTGTCGAGCAGCGCGTCCGTGCTGTCCAGCGGCCAGCGGACGACCGGGGCGCCGCCCGTCGAGCGGCGGAACTCGGTGGTGATCAGCCCGTCCGTGCCCGTGCGGTCGAGGCTGAGGGAGTTCATGCACGGGTTGAGGTCCGTGCAGGGGTCGCCCTTGGCTCCGTTGACGTACAGGCCGATCATGGGCAGGGCCCAGTTGTGCCAGCGGGCGGAGGACTTGCCGCCGCTGATGCCGACCGACTCCTGGGAGTTGTCCGACATGCGCCAGAGGTGGCGCAGGTCGTAGACCTGGATCTGGTGCCCGCTGGCCACGAAGAGCTTGTTGCCGTACCAGGAGATCCCGTCGGCGTGGCCGGCGAGCGCGGTGCCGGCTTTGCCGACGGCGCGGAAGTTGGCCGTGGTGTCGGTGTCCCAGTAGGGGTCGACCAGCATGATGTGGTTGTAGATCGTGGAGTCGCCGCCGTTGTTGTCCACGACGGAGATCCGGGCGAACTCGTCGGACCCCGTGTTCCGGCTGTGCCAGGAGGCGATGTACACGTATTTGTTCAGCCAGGTGCCGCCGGGCTGGGCGTCGTGCGAGCCGGTGATGCCCTGGGGCACCCAGTTGCCGGTCGTGTCGTCGGCCTGGTTCCAGCAGAAGCCGTCGACGCGGTACGAGGTGTTGAGGTTCTGGTTGCCGTGGCAGAGGTACGGATAGCCGCTGTGACCGCTGCCGCCGAGCAGGGGCGTCAGCGAGTCGTACGCGGTCACGGCACCGCTCGACTCGATGGCGTCGACGGCCCGCCAGCGGCTCTCGAAGTCCCCGGCCACCAGCGACATCCTGCCCGGGTCGGCGATCGGGTCCAGGGTGCCGGCCGCGGCGGCGGGCTGGGCCCGGACCAGCATGAGGAACAGCAGGCCGAAGGTGAGCCCGACCGCCAGGTGAACTCTGGGCGACCGAGGTCTGGTTGAGATGCTCATGCCGCCGAGGATAGGTACGCGCGAGGGGCGTCCGCGGTCCTACTAGTCCCACTTCTTCCCTCACACCAGCGACGGCGATCTTGCTCCCGGGCGTGTCCCGGGGGCCGGCCCCCACCATGGCGGTGCCCGGTGCACGGCCGGGCGCCCCGACTCCCCCTCTGGAGAGCCATGAAGCAGCTCCGCTCCTGGACGCTGGCCGCCGCCCTCGCGTTGACCGCCGTACTGCTGCCCGCGCACACCGCGTCGGCCCGCGCCGCCCAGCCCGCCTGCCCCGACGGCTCCGTCTGTTTCTGGAGCGGTGAGGGCTTCGGCGGCGACTACTGGGAGTGGACGGCCCGCAGCGGCTACCGCGACCTGCCGCCGAACCTCCACGACAACGTGGGCTCCTTCGTCGCCTCGACCCGCGCCTGCTTCATCAACTGGGGCCCGGTGGAGAAGCGCGACGTCTTCAACGGCGACTGGCGCTCCCAGTACGGGGGCGACTTCGGCGGCCGGATGGACGGGGTGGGGCCGGGCGGCTGCTGAGCCCTTCGACAGCCGACGAGGCCTGGGGCGGAGCGTCCGCCGCAGGCCTCGGTGACGTCCTCAGGCAGCGCCCAGTTCACACCACACGTACTTCCCCCGGTCCCCGAACCGGGCCGACGGCTGCCAGCCCCAGTAGTCCGCGCAGGCCTTCACGAGCCCCAGCCCCCGCCCTCCCTCCAGTTCCGCGACCTGGTCCAGCGGCCGGGGCGGATCCGGCGGTGCGGGGTCGGTGTCCCACGCGCCGATCCACACCACGCCCTCCGGGGTGCGGCGCACCCTGAGCGCGGCCGGCCCCTTCGTGTGCTGTACGGCGTTCGACACCAGCTCCGTCGCGAGGAGCTCCGCCGTGTCGGCCAGGCCGGCCAGACCGTGCAGGGTGAGGATCAGGCGCAGGGTGCCGCGGCTGACGGTCACGGCTCTGAGGTCGTTGGGGATGTAGAGCGTGTAGTCCCAGGTTTCGGGCATGCGTCGTCAACTCCGGTCGTGGGGTGGGATGTCCGCACGCGGTGGCTCTGCCGCGGCCGTCATGGCAGGACGGGGCGGTGCGCTTCCGCTGCGTGTGCGCTACGTCACCGACAGTAGGGCCACAATTTGGGACCGCGCAAGTCATTGCCGTAACCTACCCACGAACGAGGTTCGTCCTCGGGGCAGTTGAGCACGAGAGGGCAGGACATGGCGCGCAGGAAAGAAGTCACCGCACGCCAAGCGCGTCTGGGTGCGGAGCTGCGGAAACTACGCGAAGCCGCAGGGCTCAAGGGGCGCGAGGCAGCTGCGCTGCTCGGGACGGACTCGGCTCAGATGAGTCAGATCGAGTTCGGCACGGCAGGCGTGAGCGGTGAGCGTGTACGTCGACTTGCCGCGCACTACGCCTGCACGGACGCCGCGTTGATCGAAGCGCTGGTGGCCATGGCCGGCGACCGGACCTGTGGCTGGTGGGAGGAGTACCGGGGCTCGCTACCCAACTCCTTCCTGGACCTCTCCGAACTGGAGCATCACGCGACCTGCCGGTGGGACGTGGACTTCCTGCACGTCCCAGGCCTCCTCCAGACCGAGGAATACGCACGCGCCCTCTTCTCGTACGTGAACCCGGAGTTTCCGGAGAGCGATCTGGAGCGCCGGGTGGAGCACCGCATGAGGCGAAGGATCATCATCGAGCGTCCCGACGCGATCCCGTACGACACCGTGATCCATGAAGCGGCGCTGCGCATCAGGGTCGGCGACCGCGCCGCGACCCGGGCGCAGCTCAGCCGCATACTGGACCTGACCGACGCCCCTCACGTCAGCGTGCGGGTCATCCCTTTCGAGCTGGACGCCTTCGCAGGTGCGGGGAGCGCCATGGTGTACGCGGGCGGCCCCGTTCCCCAGCTGGACACCGTGGTGCGCGACAGCCCCAACGGAACGGTCTTCATCGACGCCCAAGCCCAACTGGACCGCTTTCGAACGCTCTTCCGTAGGGTAAAAGCTGTGTCGCTCGAACCCGAGCGTTCTCGTGACTTCATCCACAAGCTGGCCAAGGAGCTGTGAGGCGCACCATGACCACCCCCCTGATATGGCGGAAGTCGTCCTTCTCCGGCGGTGGCGAAGGAAACGCCTGCGTCGAAGTGGCCGACCTCGACGCCCACATAGCCGTCCGCGACTCCAAAGCCCCGGCCAGGGCCACCCTCGTCTTCCCCGCCGGCTCCTTCAGCCACTTCGTCGAAGCCCTGAAGGAGCCTTCCACCGGCGTGGGGTCTCCGTCCTAGCCCAGGTGCGTCGGCGCGAACATCCGCAGCACCGCCGGGAGGACGACCACCGACGGGCCCGGCGTGGCGAGGGCCTTCGTCAGGTCCTCCTCCAGCGCCTCCGGCGTCGTACGCACCCCCGGTACGCCGAAGGACTCCGCCAGGGCCACGTAGTCCGGGCGGGTCAGTTCCGTCGCCGTCGCCTGACCGAAGGCGTCCGTCATGTACTCGCGGAGGATGCCGTAGCCGCCGTCGTCGACGATCAGCCAGGTGACCGGGAGGTCGTACTGGCGGGCCGTGGCCAGTTCGGCGATCGAGTAGAGCGCTCCGCCGTCTCCCGACACCGCCAGCACCGGTCGGCTCGGGTCCGCCGCCGCCGCGCCCAGGGCCGCCGGGAAGCCGTAGCCGAGGCCGCCCGCGCCCTGGGCCGAGTGCATGGTGTTGGGGCCCTGGGCGTCGAAGGCCGACCAGGCCCAGTAGGCCAGGATCGTCATGTCCCAGAAGGACGGGGAGTCGGAGGGCAGGGCGCGGCGGACCGAGGCCAGGACCTGCTGCTCCAGGGCCAGGTCCTGGGAGGCGATGCGCTCCGAGACGCGGGCCAGCAGGTCCCGCACCCGCTGCGGCGCCCTGTCGTCCGGGCGCTCCTCCACCGTCTCCAGCAGCGCCTGGAGCGCGAGGCGGGCGTCCGCGTGGATGCCCACGGCCGGGTGGTTGGACTCCAGTTTGCCGAGGTCGGCCTCGATCTGGATCACTCGGCCGCGGGGCTTGAACGTGTGGTAGTTCGAGGAGAGTTCACCCAGGCCCGAGCCGACCACCAGCAGGACGTCCGCGTCCTCCAGGAAGTCCGTCGTGTGCCGGTCCTCCAGCCAGGACTGCAACGACAGGGGGTGGTTCCAGGGGAACGCGCCCTTGCCGCCGAACGTCGTCACGACCGGCGCCTGGAGCCTCTCGGCCAGCGCCTTCAGCTTGCCCGATGCGTCCGCGCGTACGACGCCGCCGCCCGCGATGATCGCCGGGCGGGCCGCGTGCGAGAGCAAGTGCGCTGCGAGCGCCGTCAGTTCGGGGCGCGGGACCAGGCCTTCCGGGGTCGCGTCCATCGCCGTCACCACCGGCAGGGACGCCTCGGCGAGCAGGACGTCCTGCGGGATCTCCACCCACACCGGGCCGTGCGGGGCCGTCAGGGCCGACTTCCAGGCCGCCGCGATCGCCGACGGGATCTGGGACTGGGTGCGGACCGTGTGGACCGACTTCACCACGCCCCGGAACGAGGCCGCCTGGTCCGGGAGTTCGTGGAGGTAGCCGTGGCGGCCGCCGCCCAGGCCCGCCGTCGGGATCTGGCTGCTGATCGCCAGCACGGGGGCGGAGGCGGCCGCCGCCTCCTGGAGCGCGGCCAGGGAGGTCAGGGCGCCGGGGCCCGTCGAGAGCAGCAGCGGTGCCGCCTCCCCCGTGATCCTGCCGTACGCGTCCGCCGCGAAGCCCGCGTTGTTCTCCACCCGCAGGCCCACATAGCGGAGGGAGGAGCGGCGCAGGGCGTCGAACATGCCCAGCGCGTGCTGGCCGGGCAGGCCGAAGACCGTGGTCGCGCCGAGCCCGGCCAGTGTCTCCACGACCAGGTCTCCGCCGTTCCGGCCGGGAGGGGGGTTCAGCGCGGCCGCCGTCTGCTGGTCGGTCGGGCGGAGTACCAGGTCGTGGTCGTGAGTCACTTCGCTTCCGCGTCCTTCCGGGCCGCCGCGATCTGGCGGCTCATGATGGTGGTCAGTTCGTACGCCGTGTGGGAGGCCGCGACCGAGGTGATCTCGGCGTGGTCGTACGCCGGCGCCACCTCGACCACGTCCGCCGACACCAGGTTGCACGACGCCAGCCCGCGCAGGATCTCCAGCAGTTCGCGCGAGGTCATGCCGCCGGCCTCGGGCGTACCGGTGCCGGGCGCGTGCGCCGGGTCCAGGCAGTCGATGTCGATGGAGATGTACAGCGGGCGGTCACCGATGCGCTGGCGCAGCTGGTCGGCGACCTCGTCGGCGCCCCGGCGGTAGACGTCGGCCGAGGTGACGATGCCGAAGCCCATCTTCTCGTCGTCGGTCAGGTCCTGCTTGCCGTACAGCGGGCCGCGGGTGCCGACGTGGGAGAGGGCCGAGGTGTCGAGGATGCCCTCCTCGACCGCGCGGCGGAACGGGGTGCCGTGCGTGTACTCGGCGCCGAAGTAGGTGTCCCAGGTGTCCAGGTGGGCGTCGAAGTGGAGCAGGGCCACCGGGCCGTGCTTCTTCGCGACCGAGCGGAGGAGGGGCAGCGCGATGGTGTGGTCGCCGCCCAGGGTCATCAGGCGGGCGCCGGTGCCGAGGAGGTCGTCCGCCGCGGCCTCGATCGTCTCGACGGCCTCGTTGATGTTGAACGGGTTCACGGCGATGTCGCCGCCGTCCGCGACCTGCGCGAGGGCGAACGGGGAGGCGTCCTGCGCCGGGTTGTACGGGCGCAGCAGCCGGGACGCCTCGCGGATGGCGTTGCCGCCGAAGCGGGCGCCCGGCCGGTACGAGACGCCGGAGTCGAACGGCACGCCCACCACGGCGACGTCGGCGGTGCCGACCTCGTCCAGGCGGGGCAGCCGGGCGAAGGTCGCGGGTCCGGCGTACCGCGGGACGCGGGAGGAGTCGACGGGGCCGCGGGGCGTCTCGTTGCTGCTCATGATGAAATGCCTTCTTTCCTGCGCTTCGTCGCGCATGTACTGCTATCCCTACGACTCTACTGGTGAGCCGGGACCGGTTCGGACGGGAGTTCGGAGGACGGGCCGCCGGCGAGGCGTTCGCGCCAGGTGGCGAGGACCGTCTCGTCGGTGGGCCGGGTCGCCAGGGAGACGGCGAGGTAGGCCGCGAGGGAGGCGAGCAGGCCGTAGTAGACGGGTTCGTTGGCGAGGATGCCGTAGCCGGCCATCAGGCCGATCACGGCGAGGCCGCCGACGATCACCGAGGCCAGCGCGCCCTGGACCGTGCCGCGCTTCCACAGCAGGCCGCCGAGGATCGGCACGAGCAGGCCGCCGACGAGGAGGTTGTAGGCGACGGTGAGCGCCTCGACCACGTTGTTCAGCGCGATCGCGGTACCGATCACCCCGACGCCCATGACCAGGATGAAGGCGCGGTTGCCCGTGACCTCGTCGTGGTCCACGGACCGGCCGGCGATGCCCCGCAGCCGGGACCAGATGTCGTTGTTGGCGACCGTGGCGCAGGCGATCAGGGCACCGGAGGAGGTGGACATCACGGCGGCCAGGGCGGCGGCCAGCACCAGGCCGCGCACGCCGACGGGGAGTTCGTCCTTGACGATGGTGGCGAAGGCGTCGTCGGGGCTGCCCAGCTTCGGGTAGAGCACCTTGGCGGCGGTGCCGATCACCGCGCCGGCCAGGGCGTAGGCGAGACAGTAGGTTCCGGCCACCGTGCCGCCCCACCTGGCGGTCCTGTCGCTGCGGGCGGTGAACACGCGCTGCCAGATGTCCTGGCCGATCAGCATGCCGAAGGTGTAGATCAGGACGTAGGTGAAGATCGTCTCGCCGCCGATGCCCAGCGGGTCGAAGTACGACGTCGGCAGCTTCGCCCTCATCTCGCCGAAGCCGCCCGCCTTGACGACGGCGATCGGCAGCAGGAGCAGGAGCACGCCGATCGTCTTGACCACGAACTGGACCATGTCGGTCAACGTGATGGACCACATGCCGCCGAGGGTCGAGTAGGCGACGACGATCGAACCGCCGAGGACGATCGCGACCGTGCGGTTCAGGTCGAAGAGGACGTCGAAGATCGTGGCGTAGGCGATGGTCGAGGTGACGGCCAGCATCAGGGTGTACGCCCACATGACCACGCCGGAGATCACGCCGGCCCGTCCGCCGTAGCGCAGGTCGAGCATCTCGGAGACGGTGTAGACCTTCAGGCGGGCGATGCGGGCCGAGAAGAAGACCGACAGGGCGAGCAGGCCGAGGCCGATGGTGAAGACCATCCACGCGCCGGAGAGGCCGTACTGGTAGCCGAGGCCGACCCCGCCGATGGTGGAGGCGCCGCCGAGGACGATCGCCGCCATGGTGCCGGAGTACATCGCGGGGCCGAGGCGCCGGCCGGCCACCAGGAACTCGCTCTTGGACCGGGCGCGGCGCATGCCCCACCAGCCCATCGCCAGCATGCCGGCGAGATAGACGACGATCACTGTGTAGTCGACGGCCATGGGGCGGCCCTCCTTCGCTCACTGTCCGGTGGCGTGTCGTGCAGGTGCTTCGGGGTGGTCGGCAGCGGCTCGCGGGGACATCCGCCCGTACCCGCGGCTGCCGTGCTCACTTGACAGTAGGTGGCCGGAAAGCGACTGCGAAGTGTACGTTTCATCCATATGCACGGGGTGGGATGGAGGGAACGCACACCATGCCGGAGACGATCACCCCAGCGGTCCCACCGACCCCACCGGTACCCCTCCAGGCGCTGCTGGCCCGCGAGGACCTCGCGCTGCGGCAGATCGCCGGGCCGGAGGATCCCGGAACCGTGATCCACTGGGCGCACACCTCGGAGATGGCCGACCCGTACCCGTACCTGCTGGGCGGCGAGCTGCTGCTGACCGCCGGGGTGCACATCCCGGAGGCCGCCGGCTCGGGCACCTACTTCGACGACTACGTCTCCCGGATCGTGGCGGCGGGCGGCGCGGCCCTCGGCTTCGGTCTCGCCCCGGTGCACGACACGGTCCCGCGTGCCCTGGTCGCCGCCTGCGAGCGGTACGGGCTGCCGCTGCTGGAGGTGCCGCCGCAGACCACGTTCTCCGGGGTGGCCCGCGCGGTGTGGCAGCTGATGGCGCAGGCCCGGCTGGCCGAGCTGCGCCGGGTCACGGAGGCCCAGCAGAGCCTGGCGGCGGCCGCGTCCCGGCCGGACCCGGTCCCCTCGGTCCTGCGCCAGCTGGCCCAGCGCCTGGGCGGTCGCGCGGTGCTGTACGGGCCCGACGGCACGGAGATCGCGGGAGCGGGCCGGGAGACACCGCAGAGCGCGCTCGCGGCACTGGCGGAGCTGGCCGGGGTGGTGCGGCCGGCGAGCAGGGCGGCGACGGCCCCGGACCGGACCGGCCGCCCGAGCCCCTCACCGGGCTCCGCGGTCGCACCGGCCACCCCCACCTCCGCCACCGACACCCACGGCGCCGTCCACCTCGCCGTCTACGCCCTCGGCGCCGGTGAGGGGTTCGTGCTCGGCGTGGCCACCCCCCGCCGGGAGCCCGGTGACCACACCATCGCCTCCGTCGCCGCCGTGCTGCTGTCCCTGCTGACCGGTGAGCAGCAGAGCGGGACCGGCGCGGCCCGGTCCTCCGCGCTCGTACGGCTCCTGCTGGGCGCCCCGCCCGAGGAGGTGGCCCCCCTGCTCGGCCCGGGCGAGTGGCTCGTCGTCCGCGCGCGTCCGGAGGCGCAGGCCCCGGACGCGGTCGCCGCCTCCGCGCTCGGCGCCGCCCTGGGCTCGCCGCTGGTCGACCTCGCCGGTGACGTCGTACGGGTGCTGGTGCCGGCGGACCGGGATCCGGGGCCGCAGCCGGGCTGGACGCTCGGGGTGAGTGCCGCGACCGGGCCGCGGGAGTGGCCGGCCGCCGACAGCCAGGCCGCCCGTGCCCTCGCCCGGGCCCGGGCCACCCGGACCCCGCTGGTCCGGCACGCCGCCCGCCCGGCGCTGGAGGACCTGGTGCCGCGGGCGGACGCCGAGACACACGCCCGTACGCTGCTCGCGCCGCTGGCCGAGCGGCCCGCGCTCGCCGAGACCCTGCGCATCTGGCTGTCCCTGCACGGCAGTTGGGACCGTACGGCGGTGGCGCTGGACGTGCACCGCAACACCGTGCGGCAGCGGATCGCCCGCTGTGCCGCCCTGTTGGCCGCAGACCTGGACGACCCGGACGTGCGCATGGAGTTGTGGTTCGCGCTGCGGCGGAGCTGAGGGCACGGCCGTCGGCGCAACCGGGGGCACGGCCGAGTGACCCCCGTCCCAGCGGGCGATATGCCGAGGACGCGGGCCGGTTGCTGCCTCACAATGAGAGGCATGCCGATACCCGGGACACCCAGCCGCGCCCAGCTCGTCGACCACCTGGTGCGCACCCGAATCGCGGGGGACGTCGCCACGCCCCGCGAGAACAACCTCTCCCACTACCGCCAGCTCGCCAACGGTGTCCGGGGCTACTGGTTCGGCCTGGAGCTGGGCGACCGCTGGACGGACGAGCAGGACGTGCTCGCGGTCATGGCCGAGCGGGTGGGTGTCAACGACGACCCCGAGTACCGGTACGGCCAGGACACCATCGACCCCGAGCTGACCGTGGACGCGCTGGACCGGATGGCGGCGCGGCTGCGCAAGGCGGCCGAGGGACGGCAGCGGGTGCTGTTCGCGACCGGGCACCCGGGCGGCCTGCTGGACGTCCACCGGGCCACGGCCGCCGCGCTGCGCGCCGCCGGCTGTGAGATCGTCGTCATCCCGGACGGGCTGCAGACGGACGAGGGGTATGTCATGCAGTTCGCGGACGTCGCCGTGCTGGAGCACGGGGCGACGCTGTGGCACACCCACTCGGGCGAGCCGATGCGGGCCATTCTGACGGGACTCGAGCGGGAGGGACGCCCGCTGCCGGACCTGGTGGTCGCCGACCACGGCTGGGCCGGGTACGCCGGTCAGCACGGCGTGGACTCCGTCGGGTACGCCGACAGCAACGACCCGGCGCTCTTCCTCGCCGAGTCGGAGGGCACCGTGCAGGTCGTCGTGCCGCTGGACGACCACGTGGTCAGCCCGCGCTACTACGACCCCATGACGGCGTACCTGCTCGCCGAGGCGGGCCTGGCCTGACGGGGCCTCACACAAGAGGTGCGGCCCCGGTGTCGGGGCCGCACATCCGGTTCAGAGGCTGGTCGTGTCAGTGGCCGCCTCCTCCGCCGCCACCGCCGTGGCCGCCGCCACCGCCGCCGTGACCGCCACCACCGTGACCGCCGCCGCCACCGCCGTGACCGCCGCCACCGCCGTGGTCTCCGCCACCGCCGTGGTCTCCGCCGTAGCCACCGTGGTCTCCGCCACCGCCGTGGTCTCCGCCATAGCCGCCGTGGTCTCCGCCATAGCCGCCGTGGTCGCCGCCGTAGCCGTAGTCGTCGTCATCGTCGCCCCAGCCGTTGTCGCCGTGGTGACGTCCGTTGTCGTGGTCTCCCCAGTTGCTGCTGTAGGAGCTGTGGTCGCCGTGGTCCGCGGCAGAGGCGGTCCCGGCCGTGCCGATCGCGGCTCCGCCCGCCAGCAGCAAGCCGGAGGCGGACAACGCGACAAGACGCCTCGTGCGCTGTGATCGCATGGGAATACCTTCTATCTCCATCGTCTCTCGCGGCTCCCGGGGAAGACACGAGGTGATGGCCGTCGCCGCTCCACGTGGGAAAAGAGCGCGGCGCTCGGTCTTCAGGTGTTGCCGCAGCCGGTTGAACGGAACGGTCTGGGGCTCCTCGTATACCGGGGTATACCGGGCACGCCGTTCGCTGCGGCCTTCACTCGAAGAGCCTAGTCCCCCATGCGTCACACGTCATCTCGAAGCAGGGCAGAAGCGGACCGGGGCAGGCCGGAGCGGCACCACCCGGTCGTACCTTCCGGAGTGCGGGCCGGCGCCCCCTGCCGGAGAGTCGGGGCAGGTCCCCCGACGACAAGGAGACACCCCATGCTCAGGCGCATATCCCTCGCTCTCGCCGGTCTGCTCGCGGCCGGGTTCGTGGCCGCCGCTCCCGCCGCGGCGCACGACGGCGACATCGGCTTCGACATCGGCTACTGCTGGCAGTCCGGCGGCGCCGCCTCGGCCGGTGACACGCACGCCCTGTGGGGCGACGCGGGCTGCGCCCACGTCGGCTGATCCGCCGCACGCCAGGAGGCGGACGAAGACCCCGAGAGGGGTTGCCGTCCGCCTCCTGGCGTGTGCGGCGGGGCCGGGGGCGTCAGCGGGGGACGCGGACCACGCCCTCCTGGATCACCGAGATGGCGAGCCGCCCGTCCTGGGTGTAGATGCGGGCCTGGCCGAGGCCGCGGCCGCCGTGCGCGGACGGCGACTCCTGGTCGTACAGCAGCCATTCGTCGGCGCGGAAGGGCCGGTGGAACCACATCGCGTGGTCCAGGGAGGCCCCGACGACGTCCCCGACGGCCCAGCCGCCGCGCCCGTGGGCGAGCAGCACCGAGTCGAGCAGGGTCATGTCGGAGACGTAGGTGGCGAGGACGACGTGCAGCAGCGGATCGTCGTCCAGCTTGCCGTTGGTACGGAACCACACCTGGCTGTGCGGCTCGCGCGGCGCGCCGAACTGCCCGTACGGCGGCTCGTCCACGTACCGGAGGTCGATCGCCTCGCGGGCCTCCAGGAACCGCTCCACCACCTCGGGCGCGAGGTGGCCGTAGCCGCGCAGCCGCTCCTGGGAGGTGGGCAGGGTCGCCGGGTCGGGCGAGGCCGGCATGGGCGCCTGGTGCTCCAGGCCCTCCTCGTACGTCTGGAAGGACGCCGAGAGGTGGAAGATCGGCTTGCCGTGCTGGACGGCGACCACCCGGCGGGTGGTGAAGGACCGGCCGTCACGGATGCGGTCCACGGTGTAGACGATCGGCGCGCCGGGGTCGCCGGGGCGCAGGAAGTACGCGTGCAGGGAGTGGGCGGGCCGGTCCGCGGGGACCGTCCGCCCGGCGGCGACCAGCGCCTGCGCCGCCACCTGCCCGCCGAAGACGCGGGGGACGACGGCGGAGCGGGACCGGCCGCGGAAGATGTCCTCCTCGATCTGCTCCAGGTCGAGCAGATCGAGGAGATCCTGGAGTGCCTGGCTCATGGGTGGTAGTTGTACCGGCCAGTGGTTACCGGCGTCCTACAGGCCCATGTCCTTGGCGATGATCGTCTTCATGATCTCGCTGGTGCCGCCGTAGATGCGGTTGACGCGGTTGTCCGCGTACAGGCGGGCGATCGGGTACTCGTTCATGTAGCCGTAGCCGCCGTGCAGCTGGAGGCAGCGGTCGATCACGCGGTGCGCGACCTCGGTGCAGAAGAGCTTCGCGGAGGCGGCCTCGGCGGGGGTCAGCTCGCCGGCGTCCAGGGCCTCCAGGGCGCGGTCGGCGACCGCCTCGGCGGCGTCCACCTCGGCCTGGCAGGCGGCCAGCTCGAACTTGGTGTTCTGGAAGTGGGCGACCGGCTTGCCGAAGACGGTGCGGTCCTGCACGTACTGCTTGGCGAACCGGACGGCGGCCTTGGCCTGGGCGTAGGCGCCGAAGGCGATGCCCCAGCGCTCGGAGGCCAGGTTGTGGCCGAGGTAGGAGAAGCCCTTGTTCTCCTCGCCGAGCAGGTCCTCGACCGGCACCTTGACGTCGACGAACGCCAGCTCGGCGGTGTCGGAGGTGCGCAGGCCCAGCTTGTCCAGCTTGCGGCCGACGGAGTAGCCCTCGGACCTGGTGTCCACGGCGAACAGGGAGATGCCGTGGCGGCGGTCCTCGGCGGTGGGCGCGGCGGTGCGGGCGCAGACGATCACACGGTCGGCGTGGACGCCACCGGTGATGAAGGTCTTGGCGCCGTTGAGCACGTAGTGCGTGCCGTCCTCGGAGAGCTTGGCGGTGGACTTCATGCCCGCCAGGTCCGAACCGGTGCCCGGCTCGGTCATGGCGATGGCCCACATCTCCTCGCCGGTGACGAACTTCGGCAGGTAGCGCTTCTTCTGCTCGTCGGTGGCGAGCATCTTGATGTAGGGCAGGGCGAGCAGGACGTGCACGCCGGAGCCGCCGAACTGGACGCCCGCGCGGGCGGTCTCCTCGTACATGACGGCTTCGAACTTGTGGGTGTCCAGGCCCGCGCCGCCGAACTCCTCCGGCACGCTGATGCCGAAGATGCCCAGCTCGCCGAGCTTGTAGTAGAAGTCGCGCGGCGCCTGGCCGGCGGCGAACCACTCGTCGTAGACCGGCACGACCTCGGCCTCGATGAAGGCGCGAAGGGTCTCCCGGAACGCCTCGTGATCCTCGTTGAACACCGTACGGCGCACGCCGCCACCTCCACGTACCTCGGCATGTCTAAGCGCTTGCTCAGATTCACCGTACCGGCGAGTACGCGCAGTGGTCCAGGGGCGGACGGGAGTAACGCTCGTCACCCTGGCGTGCGGCGCCGCCGCGCGCGCCGCACGCCGGGTGCCTCAGCAGCTGAACGACTTCTGGGTGAGGCTCCCGCTCAGCGTGCAGGTCCGGCCCCGCACGTCGCCGTTCCTGTTGCGGAAGGCGACGCTCCAGGTTCCCCCGCCGTAGCGCAGGTCCGCGAACCCGAAGACCCCCAGCCCTCCCGTGCCGGCCTGCTCCTGGGTGACGGACTGGTGCACGGGCTGCGGCGGGACGCCGATCGGCGTTCCGACGACCTTGCTGTCGTCCGGGCCGTGCTCCAGGGTCCCGCCGGAGGACCCCACCGTCAGCTGGGGCGGGCGGCGCGTGTTGAAGTCGATCATCTGGTAGAGGTGGATGTGCCCCGACAGCACCAGTCGCACGTTGTCGGCCAGGCGGCCCAGGTTCGTGCCGGCCACGGCGCCGGCGAGCACGTGCGTCCACCAGGTCGGCGGTGTCGTCGCGGTGCTCCTCACCGCCCACAGCGGCTTGTGCGTGAACAGGAAGTAGTCCCTGGCCGGATTGTTCCGCGCGGCCTGGTTCACGGTCTCGAACTGGCGGGTGTAGATGCTCTGCCCTGCCGTGCTGCCGCTGTCCTTCGGGTCGGCGAACGCGGAGTCCAGGGCGACGAGGCCCAGGGCGCCGGCGTCGATCACCACGGGGTCGGGATAGTCGATGCACTTCCCGTCGCTGCGCAGCTGGTCGGCGAGGTAACGGTAGAAGGCACCGCCCGCGCCGCCCGTATGCGCGGTGTTGCAGTCCTCGTGGTTGCCCCGGGTCAGTGCGAGCGGTGCGGCGGCCAGCAGCGTTTCGGCGGGCCGGAAGAAGTCCGCGACCACACAGGCCCAGCCGGCGGCGTCGGCGCTCGTCGTGCAGCCCGGGTTCGCCGGCTTGTCGTTCTCCCTGCCGGGGTCCTCCCGGTACAGGAAGTCACCGACGTGGATCACGAGGTCCGGCCGCGTCCTGCCGACGATGCTGGTCGCGATGCGTGCGAAGGGCCAGCCGTTCTGGTGGTCCGCGCAGTCCTGCACGGGCCCGCTCTTCGGGACCGAGCAGCCGGTGTCGCCGACGACCGCGATCCTGGCGGGACGCGTGGTGGCGGTCCACTCCGGCAGAGGGAGCCGAAGGTTCCCGGGATGCACCGTGGCCGCTTGGACGGTCGACGCGTCGAGGACCGCGCCGGAGGCCGTGAGGGGCACCCCCACCTCGCAGACCGTGGTCGGGAACTTCGTCCCCGCAGGGGTGCTCACCGTCTGGAGCTGGTGCCCGGCCCTGACCCCGCCGTAGGTGTAGCGCACGGTGGGACAGCTGTGGCTCGGGTCGGTGGACACATAGCGGATCCGGGTTCCCTGGCCGGTCAGCTGGGTCCACGACCAGGCCTCGCCGCCGCCCCCTCCGGGCGGTGGGGTCGGCCCGGGTGGCCGTGGTCCCGCGCGGTCGGGCGCGGTCCGCCCGGACGCCGCCGCGGCCGGGGCCGCCGTGGCCGCCATGGCCGTCGTCGTGGCCGTCGCAGCCGTCGCCGTGGTCGCTGCGGTCGCCGTCGCAGCCGTCGCCGTGGCCGTCTCCGCCGTCGGGACCGTCACGGCCAGCACGCTCGCCATCGCGAGGGCGGCCTTCCAGTACTTCGCGCTCACGTTCCTCCGTTCGCGCGCCCCGGACGCCGGCCCGTCCGAACGCCGAGGTCGCACCTGGAATCGTGAGCGAGCCCCGTGCGGCGCGCACCGCCACGGAGGCGAACGGCCTACACCCCTCGCCGCGTTGCACCCCACAGCCACCGCGGCCCACCGCACCCGGCCGACGTCACCCACAACCGGTCGGCATTACCCGCGCTCAGCCGGCATCACCCACAGCCAGCCGACCTCACCGACACCCAGCCGGCATCACCTGCACCCAGCCGACCTCACCGACACCCAGCCGGCGTCACCTGCACCCGGCCGGCATCACCCGCACCCGCCGGCGCACCCGGTGCCCCGTCGGCCCGCACGCCAGGGGGCGCGTTCTCGTCGTCGTCCGCCCGGTCACGCCGCCCCGGCCGCCGCGAACGCCCCCCGCGCCATCCGGTGCAGCAGCTCGGCCGTGGCACCGCGGCCGGGCAGGGTGCCGGCGCGCCCGAGGTGGGGGGTCGAGTTCAGCAGGCCGAAGACCGAGTGGACCGCCGAGCGGGCGGTGGGCTCGGTCAGGCCCGGGTACACCTCGCGGACCACCTCCACCCACAGCTCGACGTACTGCCGCTGGAGCTGCCGCACCAGCTTGCGGTCGCTGTCGCGCAGGCGGTCCAGCTCGCGGTCGTGCAGGGTGATCAGGGGGCGGTCGTCCAGGGCGAAGTCGATGTGGCCCTCGATCAGCGAGTCCAGGACGGCGGAGGGGCCGCTGTGGCCGTCGGACTCCGCCAGGCGCCGCTTGGCCCCGGTCAGCAGCTGCCCGCTGATGCCGACGAGCAGCTCGGCGAGCATCGCGTCCTTGCCCGGGAAGTGCCGGTACAGGCCGGGGCCGCTGATGCCGACCGCGGCACCTATCTCGTCGACGCCGACGCCGTGGAAACCGCGCTCGGCGAAGAGCCGCGCGGCCTCTTTGAGGATCTGCTCGCGGCGGGTGGGGGCGTCGGTTCTGCTGGCCATGCAGACAATTCTAGACAGCGAGGTTAGCGGTCGTTAACCTGGTGGCAATGGTTAACGCTCATTAACAGCGGATCACAGGTTCGATCACCGGGTGAGGGGACCGCAGGATGCACGAGGCACCGGAGCTTCAGAGCGCGGCAGATCCCGCGTCGGAGGCCTGGCGAGCCAATGAACGGGCCCATCTCGCGCTCGTGGAGGAGCTGCGCGCCAAGCTGGCCGCGGCGGCCCTCGGCGGCGGCGAGAAGGCACGGGCCCGGCACACCGCGCGCGGCAAGCTGCTGCCGAGGGACAGGGTGGACACGCTGCTCGATCCGGGCTCGCCCTTCCTGGAGCTGGCCCCGCTCGCGGCCGACGGGATGTACGAGGGGCAGGCCCCGGCCGCCGGCGTGATCGCCGGTATCGGGCGGGTCAGCGGGCGCGAGTGCGTGATCGTCGCCAACGACGCCACCGTCAAGGGCGGCACGTACTACCCGATGACGGTGAAGAAGCACCTGCGCGCCCAGGAGGTGGCCCTGGACAACCGGCTGCCGTGCGTCTATCTGGTCGACTCCGGCGGGGCCTTCCTGCCGATGCAGGACGAGGTGTTCCCGGACCGGGACCACTTCGGCCGGATCTTCTACAACCAGGCGCGGATGTCCGGCGCGGGCATCCCCCAGATCGCGGCCGTCCTCGGCTCGTGCACGGCCGGCGGGGCGTACGTCCCGGCGATGAGCGACGAGGCCGTGATCGTCCGGGGCCAGGGCACGATCTTCCTCGGCGGTCCCCCGCTGGTGAAGGCGGCCACCGGCGAGGTCGTCACCGCGGAGGAGCTGGGCGGCGGCGAGGTGCACTCCCGTGTCTCCGGGGTCACCGACCACCTCGCCGAGAACGACGCGCACGCGCTGCGGATCGTCCGGAACATCGTGGCCACCCTGCCCGCCCGGCAGTCCCTCCCCTGGGAGGTCCGGCCGGCCGTCGAGCCCAAGGTCGACCCCTACGGGCTCTACGGCGCGGTCCCCGTCGACTCCCGCACCCCCTACGACGTGCGCGAGATCATCGCGCGTGTGGTCGACGGCTCCCGGTTCGCCGAGTTCAAGAGCGAGTTCGGGCAGACCCTGGTCACCGGGTTCGCCCGGATCCACGGCCACCCGGTCGGGATCGTCGCCAACAACGGCATCCTGTTCTCCGAGTCCGCCCAGAAGGGCGCCCACTTCATCGAGCTGTGCGACCAGCGCGGCATCCCGCTGGTGTTCCTGCAGAACATCTCCGGCTTCATGGTCGGCAAGGACTACGAGGCGGGCGGCATCGCCAAGCACGGCGCCAAGATGGTGACGGCGGTGGCCTGCACGCGCGTGCCGAAGCTGACGGTCGTCGTCGGCGGCTCCTACGGCGCGGGCAACTACTCGATGTGCGGCCGGGCCTACTCCCCCCGCTTCCTGTGGATGTGGCCGGGCGCCAAGATCTCCGTCATGGGCGGCGAGCAGGCCGCGTCCGTCCTCGCCACGGTCAAGCGCGACCAGCTTCAGGCGCGCGGCGAGGACTGGCCGGCCGAGGACGAGGAGGCCTTCAAGGCCCCCGTCCGCGCCCAGTACGAGCGTCAGGGCAACGCCTACTACGCCACCGCCCGCCTGTGGGACGACGGCGTGATCGACCCGCTGGAGACCCGTCAGGTGCTCGGACTCGCCCTGACGGCCTGTGCCAACGCGCCTCTGGGAGACCCCCAGTTCGGCGTCTTCCGGATGTGAGGAGGGGAACCGTGTTCGACACAGTGCTGGTCGCCAACCGGGGCGAGATCGCCGTACGCGTCATCCGTACGCTCCGCTCGCTGGGCGTGCGCTCGGTGGCGGTCTTCTCCGACGCCGACGCCGACGCGCGGCACGTCCGGGAGGCCGACACGGCGGTACGGATCGGTCCGGCACCGGCCGCCGAGAGCTACCTGTCGGTGGAGCGCCTGCTGGAGGCCGCCGCCCGCACCGGCGCCCAGGCGGTGCACCCCGGGTACGGCTTCCTCGCGGAGAACGCGGCCTTCGCGCGCGCCTGCGAGGAGGCGGGGCTGGTGTTCATCGGCCCGTCGGCGGACGCGATCGCCCTCATGGGCGACAAGATCCGCGCCAAGGAGACGGTGAGGGCGGCCGGGGTGCCGGTGGTGCCCGGCGGCCGTGACCCGGAGCTGGCCGAGGCGGCCCGTGAGCTGGGCGCGCCCGTGCTGCTGAAGCCCTCCGCCGGCGGTGGCGGCAAGGGCATGCGGCTGGTCCGGGACCTGTCGCTCCTGGAGGAGGAGATCGCGGCCGCCCGCCGCGAGGCCCGCGCCTCCTTCGGTGACGACACCCTGCTGGTGGAGCGGTGGATCGACCGGCCCCGGCACATCGAGATCCAGGTACTGGCCGACGGCCACGGCAACGTGGTGCACCTCGGCGAGCGCGAGTGCTCCCTCCAGCGGCGGCACCAGAAGATCATCGAGGAGGCGCCCTCCGTCCTGCTCGACGACGGGACCCGGGCGGCGATGGGCGAGGCGGCCGTGCAGGCGGCGCGCTCGTGCGGGTACCGGGGCGCGGGCACGGTGGAGTTCATCGTCCCGGGCGGCGACCCCACGCAGTACTACTTCATGGAGATGAACACCCGTCTCCAGGTGGAGCACCCGGTCACCGAACTCGTCACCGGCCTCGACCTGGTGGAGTGGCAGCTGCGGGTGGCGGCCGGGGAGCGGCTGGGCTTCGCGCAGGAGGAGCTGCGGCTGACCGGGCACGCGGTGGAGGCCCGGATCTGCGCGGAAGACCCCGCACGCGGCTTCCTCCCCTCCGGCGGCACGGTCCTGCTGCTGGACGAACCGCAGGGCGACGGCGTCCGCACCGACTCCGGGCTCACCGAGGGCACCGAGGTGGGCAGCCTGTACGACCCGATGCTGTCCAAGGTGATCGCCTACGGCCCCGACCGGGAGACGGCGCTCAGGAAGCTCCGCTCGGCCCTGGCGGAGACGGTCACGCTGGGCGTGCCGACCAACGCGGGCTTCCTGCGCCGGCTGCTGGCCCATCCGGCGGTCGTCGCGGGCGAGCTGGACACGGGCCTGGTCGAGCGGGTGGTGGACGAGCTGGTCGACACGGACGTACCGGAGGAGGTGTACGAGGCGGCGGCGGCCGTCCGGCTCCAGGCGCTGAAGCCGCGCGCGGAGGGCTGGACGGACCCGTTCTCGGTGCCGAGCGGCTGGCGCCTGGGCGGCACCCCGAAGCCGCCCGCCTTCCACCTCCGGGTGCAGGAACCCCTGGCGTACACCCCCCGGGGCAGCCACACCGTCACCGAGGACCGGGTGAGCGTCACCCTGGACGGCGTACGGCACACCTTCCGCCGCGCCGGTGACTGGATCGGCCGGGACGGCGACGCCTGGCTGGTGCGCGACCACGACCCGGTGGCCGCGTCGCTGAACCAGGCGGCCCACGCGGGCGCCGACTCCCTCACCGCCCCCATGCCCGGCACGGTGACCGTGGTGAAGGTCGCCGTGGGTGACGAGGTGGTCGCCGGACAGAGCCTGCTGGTGGTGGAGGCGATGAAGATGGAGCACGTCATCTCCGCCCCGCACGCCGGCACGGTCGCCGAGCTGGACGTGAGGCCCGGCACGACGGTCGCCATGGACCAGGTGCTGGCCGTCATCGCCCCCAAGGAGGCAGCGGAATGAGCGTCGACGGTCTGCCCATGGTCGTACCGGCCCCGGACCTGCCCGCGCGGGTGCGGATCCACGAGGTGGGGGCGCGGGACGGTCTGCAGAACGAGAAGATGGCCGTACCGACGTCGGTCAAGGCGGAGTTCATCCGGCGGCTGGCCGACGCGGGCCTGACGACGATCGAGGCGACGAGCTTCGTGCATCCCAAGTGGGTGCCCCAGCTGGCGGACGCCGAGGAGCTGTACCCGCTGGTGAGCGGCCTGTCCGGGGTGGAACTCCCGGTCCTGGTCCCCAATCAGCGGGGCCTGGACCGGGCGCTGGCCCTCGGTGCCGAGCGGGTCGCCGTGTTCGCCAGCGCCACCGAGTCCTTCGCGAAGGCCAACCTCAACCGCACGCTGGACGAGTCCCTCGCGGTGTTCGCGCCGGTGGTGCGGCGGGCGAAGGACGAGGGCGTGCACGTACGGGGCTATGTCTCGATGTGCTTCGGCGACCCCTGGGAGGGCGCCGTCCCCCTGCACCAGGTGGCCCGGGTCTGCACGGCGCTGCGGGACATGGGCTGCGACGAGCTGAGCCTGGGCGACACGATCGGGGTGGCCACCCCCGGGCACGTCCTCGAACTGCTCTCGCTGCTCAACGAGAACGGGGTGCCGACGAACGAGATCGGCGTGCACTTCCACGACACCTACGGCCAGGCGCTCGCGAACACGCTGGCCGCGCTGCAGCACGGCGTGACCACGGTCGACGCGTCCGCCGGCGGCCTCGGCGGCTGCCCGTACGCCAAGTCCGCCACCGGCAACCTCGCCACCGAAGACCTCGTCTGGATGCTGCACGGCCTCGGCATCGAGACCGGGGTCGACCTCGGCCGTCTGACCGCCACGAGCGTGTGGATGGCCGCCCACCTGGACCGGCCCAGCCCGTCCCGTACCGTCCGCGCTCTCTCCCACAAGGACCAGTGATCAGCATGGACCACCGTCTCAGCCCCGAGCTGGAGGAACTCCGGCGTACGGTCGAGCAGTTCGCGCACGACGTGGTGGCGCCGAAGATCGGCGACTTCTACGAGCGGCACGAGTTCCCGTACGAGATCGTCCGCGAGATGGGCCGCATGGGCCTGTTCGGACTGCCGTTCCCGGAGGAGTACGGCGGGATGGGCGGCGACTACCTGGCACTCGGCATCGCCCTGGAGGAGCTGGCCCGGGTGGACTCGTCGGTGGCGATCACCCTGGAGGCGGGCGTCTCGCTGGGCGCGATGCCGCTGCATCTGTTCGGCACGGAGGAGCAGAAGCGGCAGTGGCTGCCCCGCCTGTGCTCGGGCGAGATCCTGGGCGCGTTCGGCCTGACGGAACCGGACGGCGGCAGCGACGCCGGGGCGACCCGGACGACGGCCCGCCTGGACCCGGACACGGACGAATGGGTCATCAACGGCACGAAGTGCTTCATCACCAACTCGGGCACGGACATCACGGGCCTGGTGACCGTCACCGCCGTGACGGGCCGCAAGCCGGACGGCCGCCCGGAGATCTCGGCGATCATCGTCCCGTCCGGCACCCCGGGCTTCACGGTGGCGGCGCCCTACTCGAAGGTCGGCTGGAACGCCTCGGACACCCGCGAGCTGTCGTTCGTCGACGTCCGTGTCCCCGCGGCCAACCTGGTGGGCGAACAGGGCCGCGGTTACGCCCAGTTCCTGCGCATCCTGGACGAGGGCCGCATCGCCATCGCGGCCCTCGCCACCGGCCTGGCCCAGGGCTGCGTGGACGAGTCGGTGAAGTACGCCAAGGAGCGCCAGGCCTTCGGCAGGCCGATCGGCGCCAACCAGGCCATCCAGTTCAAGATCGCCGACATGGAGATGAAGGCCCACACGGCCCGCCTGGCCTGGCGCGACGCCGCGTCCCGCCTGGTCTCGGGCGAGCCCTTCAAGAAGGAGGCGGCCCTGGCCAAGCTCTACTCCTCCACGGTCGCCGTCGACAACGCCCGCGACGCCACGCAGATCCACGGCGGCTACGGCTTCATGAACGAGTACCCGGTGGCCCGCATGTGGCGCGACTCCAAGATCCTCGAGATCGGCGAGGGCACGAGCGAGGTCCAGCGCATGCTGATCGCGCGGGAACTGGGCCTGGTGAGCTGACCACCGGCCCGACCCGTCGCGGGGCCGGCAGCCGTGTGCTGCCGGCCCCGCGTCGTCGGCCGTCGTCGCCGTCGTCGCCAACTCCCGGCAGGGCGCGGGTCGTCCGCCGACCGCGCACGGGCCGCCCGGGAGCGCCCCCGACCCCTGGACATCAGCTGAGGTTAGGCTAACCTACCTTGGAACGTGTCCGGCGGGCGCTTCGCCCCGGTCGAAAGCAGTCATACCCATGCCCCTTGCCCGTGCCACCCACCTCTCTCGCCGCGGCCTGCTCGCCGCCGGCGGCGCCCTCGGACTCGGTGCCGCGCTCGCCGCCTGCGGGGACGACAAGGGCAAAGACAGTGGCTCCGGCTCGGCGGGGAAGGCCGGCGCGTCCGGGCCCTGGTCCTTCAAGGACGACCGCGGCACGACCGTGAAGCTGGACAGGGTCCCCGCGAACATCGTCGCGTTCACCGGTGTCGGCGCCGCGCTGTACGACTACGGCATCCAGGTCAAGGGCGTCTTCGGCCCCACGAGGACCACCGCGGGCAAGGCCGACGTCCAGGCCGGCGACATGGACATCAGCAAGGTGACGGTCCTCGGCAACGCCTGGGGCCAGTTCAGCATCGAGAAGTACGCCTCGCTCGCCCCGGACGTGCTCATCAGCACGATGTTCGACGACGCCGGCACCCTCTGGTACGTCCCGGAGGAGTCGAAGAAGAAGATCGCCCAGCTGGCCCCCAGCGTCGGCATCTCCGTCTACGACCGCCGGCTGACCCAGTCCCTCCAGCGCATGTGGGACCTCGCCGAGTCGCTCGGCGCGGACATGAAGGCCGCCGAGGTCACCGGCGCCAGGAAGCGGTTCGAGGACGCGGCCGCCCGGCTGCGCGCCGCCGCCAAGGCCAAGCCCGACATCACGGTGATGGCCGGTTCCGCGAGCGACCAGCTGTTCTACGTCTCCGGCACCGACCTCTCCATCGACCTGGAGTACTTCAAGGCCCTCGGCGTGAACTTCGTGGAGCCGCCGGAGAGCGCCAAGAAGCAGGGCGGCGGCTGGTTCGAGTCGCTCAGCTGGGAGAACGTCGACAAGTACAAGGCCGACATCATCATGATGGACGACCGCACCTCGGCCATCCAGCCCGCCGACATCACCAAGGCCACCTGGAAGAAGCTGCCCGCGGTGAAGGCGGGCCAGGTCATCGCCCGTTCCCCCGAGCCGATCCTGTCGTACGACAAGTGCGTGCCGCTGCTGACGAACCTGGCCGAGGCCCTGGAGAAGGCCAAGAAGGTCAGCTGACCTCGGCGAAGCACCCGACGAAGCCCTTCGACAAAGCCCTGAACCCCACCCTCAGGAGCCACAGATGACGACGGCCGTAGCCGCCCCGTTCCGTTTCTTCTCCCTCCAGGTCGTGCGGACGAGGCGGCTCGGTCCGTCTCTGGTCCGGGTCACCTTCGCCGGGCCCGACCTGCACGCCTTCCACTCGCTGGGGCGGGACCAGTCCCTGTCGCTGTTCCTGCCCCATCCGGGGCAGAGCGAGCCCGTCGTGCCGCTGGAGCTGGGTGACGGCTGGTGGCAGGGATGGCGGGAACTCCCGGATGACGTACGGGCCGTGATGCGGTCGTACACCTTGCGGGCACTGCGCCACGACGCCCTGGGACAGACCGCCGAGATCGACATCGACTTCGCCCTGCACGGCGTCGAGCCGGGCGCCGCCACGCCTGCCGGGCCGGCCTCCCGCTGGGCCGCGCGAGCCGCCGCCGGCGACCGGGTGCTGCTGCTCGGGCCGGCCCTCGCCGACAACCGGGCGATCCGCTTCCGCCCGCCCGAGGACACCGGCGTCGTCGTGCTGTGCGGCGACGAGACCGCCGTACCCGCCGCGACCGCGATCCTCGAGTCCCTCCCCGCCGGCACCCGGGCCCGGGTCTGGCTGGAGGTGCCGCACGCCGGTGACATCCAGGACGTGCGCACGGAGGCGGACGCGGAGATCACGTGGCTCGTACGGCACGACGGGTCCCCCATGGCCGTCGACGCCGTCCGGGCCGCCGAACTGCCGGACACCGAGCGGGCGTACGTGTGGCTCGCGGGCGAGTCCGGCCGGGTGAGGGCGCTGCGGCGGCACTTCGTCGGCGAACGCGGAGTGGACCGGCGGCGGGTCACCTTCGTCGGGTACTGGCGGCAGGGGATGACGGAGGAACAGCTCCGGGCCGCCGAGTAGCCGCCGGCCCGCTCCCCTGCTCGTGACCCCGGTCGCGGCAGAGGTGTGTCCCGACCCAGCTAACTTAGGTTAGGCTAACCTAAGTTGATCCCGCACGGACCGTCCCCTCGGAGGACCCCCACATGCGCTCGCACCTGCTCAATGGCCTCACCACGGAGCACTACCGCCGCTCCGTGACCGAAGGAGTCGAGCGGGTGGCGGCGAAACTCGCCACCACCGACCGTCCGTTCAGCGGCGTCACCGTGGACGCCCTCTCCCCCCGCATCGACGCGATCGACCTCGACCGGCCGCTGGGGGACACCGCCTCCGTGCTGGACGAACTGGAGGACGTCTACCTCCGGGACGCGGTCTACTTCCACCACCCCCGCTACCTCGCCCACCTCAACTGCCCGGTCGTCATCCCCGCGGTGCTCGGCGAGGCCGTGCTCTCCGCGGTCAACTCCTCGCTGGACACCTGGGACCAGTCGGCCGGAGGCACCCTCATCGAGCGCAAGCTGATCGACTGGACGGCCCGGCGGATCGGCCTCGGGCCCGCCGCCGACGGCGTGTTCACCTCCGGCGGCACCCAGTCCAACCTCCAGGCGCTGCTGCTGGCCCGGGAGGAGGCCAAGCCGGGGACGGCCGGGTGGGACGAAGGGGCCCCGCTCGCGAAACTGCGGATCTTCGCCTCCGAGGTCAGCCACTTCAGCGTGAAGAAGTCCGCCAAACTGCTCGGGCTCGGGCCGGACGCCGTCGTCGTGATCCCCGTCGACCACGACAAGCGCATGCAGACCGTCGCGCTCGCCCACGAGCTGGAGCGGTGCAGGAGCGAGGACCTGGTCCCGATGGCCGTCGTCGCCACCGCCGGCACCACCGACTTCGGCTCCATCGACCCGCTGCCGGAGATCGCCGAGCTGTGCGCCCAGTACGGCGTGTGGATGCACGTGGACGCGGCCTACGGCTGCGGACTGCTCGCCTCCCTGAAGCACCGGGACCGCATCGACGGCATCGAGCGCGCCGACTCGGTCACCGTCGACTACCACAAGTCCTTCTTCCAGCCGGTCAGTTCCTCCGCCGTCCTGGTCCGCGACGCGGCCACCCTGCGGCACGTCACCTACCACGCGGAGTACCTCAACCCGCGCCGCATGGTGCAGGAACGTATCCCCAACCAGGTGGACAAGTCCCTCCAGACCACCCGCCGCTTCGACGCCCTCAAGCTGTGGCTGACCCTGCGCACCATGGGCGCCGACGGCATCGGGCAGCTCTTCGACGAGGTGTGCGACCTGGCGCAGCAGGGGTGGGAGCTGCTCGCCGCCGACCCGCGCTACGACGTCGTCGTCCGGCCCACGCTGTCCACCCTCGTCTTCCGCTACATCCCGGCGGCCGTCACCGACCCCGCCGAGATCGACCGCGCCAACCTCCACGCCCGCAAGGCCCTGTTCGCCTCCGGTGACGCCGTCGTCGCGGGCACCAAGGTGGGCGGCCGCCACTACCTGAAGTTCACCCTGCTCAACCCCGAGACAAGCGCGGCCGACATCGCCGCCGTCCTCGATCTGATCGCCGGCCACGCCGAGCAGTACCTGGGAGAGTCCCTTGACCGCGCGTCCTGAAGCCCCGACCACGACCTACGACTTCGTGGGGATCGGGCTCGGCCCCTTCAACCTCGGGCTCGCCTGCCTCACCGAGCCGATCGCCGAACTGGACGGCGTCTTCCTGGAGTCCAAGCCCGACTTCGAGTGGCACGCCGGCATGTTCCTGGACGGCGCCCACCTCCAGACCCCGTTCATGTCGGACCTGGTCACCCTGGCCGACCCGACCTCGCCGTACTCCTTCCTGAACTACCTGAAGGAGAAGGGCAGACTGTACTCGTTCTACATCCGGGAGAACTTCTACCCGCTGCGGGTCGAGTACGACGACTACTGCCGCTGGGCCGCGCACCAGCTGAGCAGCGTCCGCTTCGGCACGACGGTGACGGAGGTGACGTACGAGGACGAGCACTACCTCGTGCGCACCGACTCCGGTGACGTGTACCGCGCCCGCCACCTGGTGCTCGGCACCGGCACCCCGCCGTACGTCCCCGAGGCCTGCCAGGGCCTGGGCGGCGACTTCATCCACAACTCCCGCTACGTGCAGCACCGGAGCGAGTTGGTGAAGAAGGAGTCGATTACCCTCGTCGGCTCCGGGCAGTCGGCCGCCGAGATCTACCACGACCTCCTCGGCGAGATCGACGTCCACGGCTACCGGCTGAACTGGGTGACGCGCTCCCCCCGCTTCTTCCCCCTCGAATACACCAAGCTCACGCTGGAGATGACCTCCCCGGAGTACATCGACTACTACCGCGGGCTTCCCGAGGCCACCCGCTACCGCCTCACGGCCGAGCAGAAGGGCCTGTTCAAGGGGATCGACGGCGACCTCGTCGACGAGATCTTCGACCTGCTCTACCAGAAGAGCCTCGGCGGCCCGGTCCCCACCCGTCTGCTCACCAACTCCTCGCTGCGCGGCGCGACGTACGAACACGGCACGTACACCCTCTCCTTCCGCCAGGAGGAGCAGGAGAAGGACTTCGAGATCCAGTCGCAGGGCCTGGTACTGGCCACCGGCTACCGATACGCCGAACCGGAGTTCCTGGCCCCCGTGAAGGACCGCCTGGTCTACGACTCCCGGGGCAACTTCGACGTCGCCCGCAACTACGCCGTCGACGTCACCGGCCGGGGCGTCTTCCTCCAGAACGCCGGCGTCCACACGCACAGCATCACCAGCCCCGACCTGGGCATGGGCGCGTACCGCAACGCGTACATCATCCGGGAGCTGCTCGGCACGGAGTACTACCCGGTCGAGAAGACCATCGCCTTCCAGGAGTTCGCCGTATGACCTTCACCTTCCGGCCCGTCGACCCCCTGAAGGACGCCCGGCTCCTGCACACGTGGGTCACCCACCCCAAGGCCGCGTTCTGGATGATGCGGGACGCGAGACCGGTGGACGTCGAGCGGGCCTACATGGAGATCGCGGCCGACGAGCACCACGACGCGCTGCTCGGTCTCGCCGAGGACGGCACGCCCGCGTTCCTGATGGAGAGGTACGACCCCGCGCACCGGGAGCTGGCCGGGCTGTACGAGGCGCGGCCCGGAGACGTCGGCATGCACTTCCTGGTGCCGGCCACCGACACCCCCGTGCACGGCTTCACCAGGTCGGTCATCACCGCCGTGATGTTCCACCTCTTCGAGGACCCGTCGGTGCGGCGGATCGTCGTCGAGCCGGACGTCCGCAACACGGCCGTGCATGCCCTGAACGCAGCCGTCGGCTTCGTGGCCGAACGGGAGATCGACAAGCCGGAGAAGCGGGCGCTGCTGAGTTTCTGCACCCGCGAGCAGTTCGAGAAGGCGGTTGCCGCATGACCCTCGCCGACGCCGTGGCCCATCTGTCCCCCGGGCGCTGGGCGACCGCCAACCGGCTGCTGCTGCGCAAGGCGCTCGCCGAGTTCGCGCACGAGCGGCTGATCACCCCGCAGGAGCAGGGCGACGGCCGGTACGCCGTCCGCAGCGACGACGGGCTCACCAGCTACCGGTTCCGCGCCGTACGGCGGGCCCTGGACCACTGGGAGATCGACCCGGACTCCGTCACCCGGCACCGCGACGGCACCGAACTCCCCCTGGCGGCGCTCGACTTCTTCATCGAGCTGAAGGAGTCGCTGGGACTGAGCGACGAGATCCTGCCGGTGTACCTGGAGGAGATCTCCTCCACCCTGTCGGGCACCTGCTACAAGCTCACCAAGCCGAGGGTGACCTCCGCGGAGCTGGCCCGCAGCGGCTTCCAGGCCGTGGAGACCGGGATGACCGAGGGCCACCCGTGCTTCGTCGCGAACAACGGACGGCTCGGGTTCGGCATCCACGAGTACCTGTCGTACGCGCCGGAGACGGCGAGCCCGGTGCGGCTGGTGTGGCTGGCCGCGCACCGCTCGCGGGCCGCGTTCACCGCCGGTGCCGGCATCGAGTACGAGTCCTTCCTGCGGGCGGAGCTGGGCGAGAAGGCGGTGGAACGGTTCCGTGCCGTCCTCACGGGCCGGGGCCTGGACCCGGCCGACTACCTGTTCATTCCGGTCCACCCCTGGCAGTGGTGGAACAAGCTGAGCGTCACGTTCGCCGCCGAGGTCGCCCGTGAGCTGCTGGTCTGCCTCGGCGAGGGCGACGACGAGTACCTGGCCCAGCAGTCGATCCGGACCTTCTTCAACACCAGCGACCCGCACAAGCACTATGTGAAGACGGCCCTGTCGGTCCTCAACATGGGATTCATGCGGGGCCTGTCCGCCGCCTACATGGAGGCGACCCCGGCCATCAACGACTGGCTGGCCCGGCTGATCGACAGCGACCCGGTACTGAAGTCGACGGGCCTGTCGATCATCCGGGAGCGGGCGGCCGTCGGCTACCGGCACCTGGAGTACGAGGCGGCCACCGACCGCTACTCGCCGTACCGCAAGATGCTCGCCGCGCTGTGGCGGGAGAGCCCGGTGCCCTCGCTCCAGGACGGCGAGACCCTCGCGACCATGGCCTCCCTGCTGCACGTCGACCAGGACGGCGCCTCGCTCGCGGGCGCGCTGATCGAGCGGTCGGGCCTGACCCCGGTGGAGTGGCTGCGGCGGTACCTGCGCGCCTACTACACCCCGCTGCTGCACAGCTTCTACGCCTACGACCTGGTGTTCATGCCGCACGGCGAGAACGTCGTCCTGGTGCTGAAGGACGGTGCCGTGCAGCGGGCAATCTACAAGGACATCGCCGAGGAGATCGCCGTCATGGACCCGGACGCGGCCCTGCCGCCGGAGGTGCGGCGGATCCGGGTCGAGGTCCCCGAGGACAAGAAGCTGCTGTCGGTCTTCACGGACGTCTTCGACTGCTTCTTCCGCTTCCTCGCCGCCCACCTCGCCGCCGAGGGCGTCCTGGCGGAGGACGACTTCTGGCGCACGGTCGCCGAGGTCACCCGCGCGTACCAGGAGGCGAACCCTCAGCTGGCCGACAAGTTCCGCCGATACGACATGTTCGCCCCCGAGTTCGCGCTGTCCTGCCTCAACCGGCTCCAGCTGCGCGACAACAGGCAGATGGTGGACCTCGCGGATCCCTCCGGCGCGCTCCAGCTGGTCGGCACCCTGAAGAACCCGATCGCCGGGTTCTGACGGCGGCACGGGCCCGGCGGGCACCCCGGAGTACGGTCCTCCGCGGTGCCCGCCGGCTTCCGGGTCAGCGCGCCGGCCAGGGCACCTGCGGCGACCGGTAGTAGTGGATGCCGAGGGCGTCCCAGCGCGGGCCCTGTGCCGCGAGCCGCACCCTGTAGGCGTTCCAGCCGTGCGTGGCCGCCGGGGACCAGCCCAGCTCGGCCGCGCCGGCGAGCCGCGGGAACGCCATGTACTCGATGTCGGCGGACCGGGTGAGGGTCTCGGACCACAGCGGTGCCTCGACGCCCCTGATCGCTGAGGCGGGTGCTCCGGCGAGGTAGGCGCCCGGGTTCCAGTCGTAGGACCGTCTGACCTCGACCAGGCCCGCCCACTTGGTGCCGAGGCGGGTGCCGCTCGTGTACTTCATGTCGAGGTAGATCCGGTCGGCCGGGGACAGGATCAGACCGGTGCCGTTCCGGGCGGCCTGGGCGACCTGGGCCTTCTCCGCCGCGTTGGTGCCGTCCAGGCCCCAGTACTGGGCGAGGGCGCCGCGGGCCGGGTGGGCCCCGGTGAGCTGGTGCCAGCCGATGACCGTCTTGCCGTACCGGGCGACGACCGGCTGCACGCGGTCCATGAAGCTCACGTAGTCGGTGTGGCTGGTGGAGTGCGCCTCGTCGCCGCCGATGTGCAGGTAGCGGCCGGGGGTGAGGGCGGCCAGTTCCCGGACCACGTCGTCCACGAAGTCGTAGGTGACCTGCTTGGGCACGCACAGCGAGCTGAAGCCGACCTGGGTGCCGGTGTACAGCGGGGGTGCCACGCCGTCGCAGGTGAGCTGCGCGTAGGAGGCGAGGGCGGCGTTGGTGTGGCCGGGCATGTCGATCTCGGGGACGACCTCCAGGTAGCGGGAGGCCGCGTACCGGACGATCTCCCGGTAGTCGTCCTTGGTGTAGAAGCCGCCCCGGCCGCCGCCGACCTGGGTGGAGCCGCCGTAGGAGGCCAGGCGCGGCCAGGAGTCGACGGCGATGCGCCAGCCCTGGTCGTCGCTGAGGTGCAGGTGCAGCTCGTTGACCTTGTAGAGCGCCAGCTGGTCGATGTAGCGCTCGACCTGGGCGACGGTGAAGAAGTGCCGGGAGACGTCCAGCATGGCGCCGCGGTAGGCGTAGCGGGGGCGGTCCTGCACCGTGCCGCCGGCGATCTGCCAGGTCGTGCGCTGGACGGTCCTCTTCTCGACGGCCGCCGGGAGGAGCTGGCGCAGCGTCTGGACGCCGTGGAAGAGGCCGGCGGGGGTACGCGCGGTGAGGGTGACCCCGCGGGCGCCGCTCTGCAGCCGGTAGCCCTCGGCGCCGAAGTCACCGCTCGCCAGGTGGAGTCGGATGCCTCCGGTGCCGCGGTCGGTGACGGGGAGCGGGTAGCCGGTGGCGGGGCGCAGCAGGCCGGCCAGGTAGGCGCCGATGCCGCGGACCTCGGCGGAGGCGTCGACGCGGACGGCGGTGGCGCGGGTGATGCGGTACGGCGTTCCGCCCGGGGTGACCGAGGCGGGTGCCGGGACCACCCGGTTCAGCGGGGTCGGGGCGGCCTCGGCCGCGGGGGCCGCGCCCAGGGTGAAGGCGCCGGCCGCCGCGAGCAGCAGCAGGGCAGCGAGGACGCGGGGCGTTCGGGGAGTCGTGCTGTGGTTCCGTCTCACATGCGCTCCCTTCGGATGGGGTCGACCGTCGGACGGGTACCGACCGCCCGACGTGGTCGAGACCAACTGTCCCGCAGATCGGGTGGAACAATCCCCGCATGGCGGAAATCATCCAGAAGGACGGCACCTGGGCCTTCGACGGCGACGCCCTGCGCCTCACGCCGGGCCGGGACAAGAACGTGGGCCTGCTCCGCCGCGAGCTGGGCGAACTGGTCGTGCCGCTGGGTGCGTTGGCCGGGATCTCGTTCGAGCAGGGCCGGAAGGCGGGGCGGCTCAGGCTGCGGCTGCGCGACGGCGCCGATCCCCTCCTCCAGGCCACGGCGGGCCGGCTGGCCGGGGCGCACGACCCGTATCAGCTGGCCGTGGAGCCCGACCGGTACGGGGTCGCCGAGTACGTCGCCGACGAGGTGCGCAACGCCCTGCTGCTGGACGGGGTGTCCGCGGACCCGGTCACCGCCTACCTGCTGCCGGGCCCGCCGGTGCCGGTGTCCGTCTCGGCCGGGGACGGCACGGCGGGCTTCGACGGGGACCGGGTGCGGCTGGAGTGGAACTGGAAGACGGAGGACGCCAAGGCCTCGTCCGGTCCGCGCACGATCCCCCTCGACGAGATCACCGGTGTGGAGTGGCAGCCGGCGGCCGGGCTGGAGAACGGGCATCTGCGGTTCCTGGTGCGCGGCGCCCCGGCCGCCGTGCCGCCCAAGTACGACCCGAACGCGGTCGAGCTGTGGGGCTTCAGGAAGGACCCGCTGATGGCCCTGGTCGCGGCGGCCGTGCAGGCGCGCCTGCCGCACCCCTCGGCGGCCGGGCCGATGGTGCCGCGGATCCCGCCGCAGCGGGCCGCGGAGCCGGCCGGGGACGACCACGACGTGCTGCTGCGCCGGCTGCGGGAGCTGGGCGAGCTGCACCGCGACGGGGTGCTGACCGACGAGGAGTTCGCGCTGGCCAAACAGGCGGTCCTCAAGCGCATGTGAGGACCGCCTGCCCGCGGACGGCCTACTTGGCCTTGCGGGAGACCGTGAAGTGGTCGATGCGGTCGCCGGTCTCGGCGATGCCCGACACCTTCAGCGTGGTCTGCCGGCCCTTCGGGGCGGGCGTGACGTCCACGCGGAGGAAGGAGTAGTTGAGGTAGCGCACCCGGGACCAGGCGACGGTCTCGTCGACCTTGCCGTCCTTGGTGTTCACGAACGAGGCGACCGAGTCGGTCTCGTGCTCGTGGCCCTCGTAGGAGTCGGGGGCGGAGAAGGCGTACAGGCTGCGGCCGGCGGCGCCCGCGGTGACGTAGACCACGCCGTCGGTCTCGGGGTAGGCGGTTCCGCCGATCGGCAGCTTCCGGGTGACCTTGCCCGCCTTGATGACGTCGGTGCGCTCGTACTGGTGGTTGTGGCCGTTGATGACCAGGTCCACCGTGTACTTCTCGAACAGCGGCACCCACTCCTGGCGGACGCCGCCCTCGGAGGCGTGCGCGGTGGAGGTGCAGTAGGCGCAGTGGTGGAAGAAGACGACGACGAAGTCGACGTCCTTGGCGGCGCGGAACTTCTTCAGCTGTCGTTCCAGCCATTTGGTCTGGGTTCCGCCCGATATGCCCAGGTTCGCCGGTATCTCGAAGGAGATGTCGTTGGCGTCGAGCGAGATGACGGCCGTGTTGCCGTAGACGAAGGAGTAGACGCCCGGCAGGTTCTTCGGGTCCGGCCCGTTGTCGGGGAGCGTCCAGCGGGCCTCCTCGCCGCCGTAGCCGTTGGGCGAGTACCAGGCCTCCATGTCGTGGTTGCCGTAGGCCGGCATCCACGGGACCTGCTTGGCGACCGACTCGGTCTGGTACAGGAACTGGTCCCAGGTGCGCGAGTCGAACCCGGCGTCGGTGGTCTTGCCCGCACCGGCCGGGTCGCCGTAGGCGATGTCACCGGCGTGCAGGTGGAAGGCCGGGTTCTGGCCGAGGATCAGGGCGTTGTTGGCCAGGCCGTGGTAGCCGACACCCTCGTCGCCGAAGGCGGTGAAGGTGAAGGGCGCCTTGTGGGCGGGGGCGGTGGTGAAGGTGCCCAGGGTGCCCGCCAGGTGCGGCTGGGCCGGGTCGAAGCCCTGGTGGCCGACGCCGTAGTAGTACGTCCTGCCGGGGCGCAGGTGGGTCAGCTTGGCGTGCAGGTAGTACTGGGTGTGGTCACCGCTCGCGCCGACACCGGCCGGGGTGTAGAGGGTGCGGACCTCGGCCTCGATCCTGCGGGAGAGGTCCCAGGGGTGGGCGCCGATGCGGATGAACGGCTTCTTGACGGCCACCGGGACCTGCCAGGAGACGGTGACCTCGGTGCGCGGGTCGTTGCCCCAGGCCAGGTGGCGGCCGAAGGGGGCGACGAGCGAACCGTCGACCGTGGCGGCGGAGGTGACGGTCCGCTGGGCCGGCACGGCCGCCTGGGCGGTGGCGCCCGGCACGAACGCGCCGCCCGCGACGGCGCCCAGGGTGACGGCGCCACCCCTGATCATGGTGCGCCGCGAGAATCTGGCGCGCAGGTACTCATGCTGCTCGGCCATGCTCATGCGCGCGGCCAGCTTCTCGGGTACTCCCATACGAGGAATGTCCATGGCGTCTGAAACTCGTCCGCCAGGGCGACGGGACACAAGACGCAGGATGGACAACGTGCGAACAGCGCACCATGAGAGATTCAACAGGCGCTTGCCCGGAATCGGGCACGATTCTTGCGAAAGACGCGCCGGTACTCCAGGATCTACCGGGTGCACGAGGAACTTGTCGATCATCTGACGCGCTCCACGCCCCTGAACCGGGGCGAGGCGCTGCGGGTGATCCAGGACGTGCTCGCCTACTTCGACGAGACGACCCAGGACTTCGTCCGTCGCCGCCACCGCGAACTCCAGACCCAGGGCCTGGTGAACGCGGAGATCTTCGAACGGATCGGGGCGGACCTGAAATACCGGGCGGTGGCGCCGCCGGAGCTGACGCTCAGGCAGCTGCGCCGCATGGTCTACGGCTGAGACGCCAGGCTGAGAGATACCTGTATATGTGCGGAATTGTCGGATACATCGGGAAGCGTGACGTGGCGCCCCTGCTGCTGGAGGGCCTCCAGCGGCTGGAGTACCGCGGCTACGACTCCGCGGGCATCGTCGTCACCTCCCCGAAGACGCCCGGCCTGAAGATGGTCAAGGCCAAGGGCCGGGTGCGCGACCTGGAGGCCAAGGTCCCGGCGCGCTTCAAGGGCACCACCGGTATCGCCCACACCCGCTGGGCCACCCACGGCGCCCCCTCCGACGTGAACGCCCACCCGCACATGTCGGCCGACAGCAAGGTGGCCGTCGTCCACAACGGCATCATCGACAACGCCGCCGACCTGCGCCGCAAGCTGGAGGCGGACGGCGTCGAGTTCCTCTCCGAGACCGACACCGAGGTCCTCGTCCACCTGATCGCCCGCTCCACGGCCGAGAAGCTGGAGGACAAGGTCCGCGAGACCCTCCGGGTGGTCGAGGGCACCTACGGCATCGCGGTCATGCACGCCGACTTCTCCGACCGCATCGTGGTGGCCCGCAACGGCTCCCCCGTCGTCCTCGGCATCGGCGAGAAGGAGATGTTCGTCGCCTCGGACATCGCCGCGCTGGTCGCCCACACCCGCCAGATAGTGACGCTGGACGACGGCGAGATGGCCACCCTCAAGGCCGACGACTTCCGCACGTACACCACCGAGGGCACCCGCACCTCGGCCGAGCCGACCACCGTGGAGTGGGAGGCGGCGTCGTACGACATGGGCGGCCACGACACCTACATGCACAAGGAGATCCACGAGCAGGCCGACGCCGTGGACCGCGTGCTGCGCGGCCGCATCGACGACCGGTTCTCCACCGTGCACCTCGGCGGCCTCAACCTGGACGCCCGCGAGGCCCGGCAGATCCGCCGCGTGAAGATCCTCGGCTGCGGCACCTCGTACCACGCGGGCATGATCGGCGCCCAGATGATCGAGGAGCTGGCCCGCATCCCCGCCGACGCCGAGCCGGCCTCCGAGTTCCGCTACCGCAACGCGGTGGTCGACCCCGACACCCTGTACATCGCGGTCTCCCAGTCCGGTGAGACGTACGACGTCCTGGCCGCCGTCCAGGAGCTGAAGCGCAAGGGCGCCCGGGTCCTCGGCGTGGTCAACGTGGTGGGCTCCGCGATCGCCCGCGAGGCCGACGGCGGCATCTACGTGCACGCCGGCCCGGAGGTCTGCGTCGTCTCGACCAAGTGCTTCACCAACACCACGGTCGCCTTCGCCCTGCTCGCCCTGCACCTCGGCCGCACCCGCGACCTCTCCGTGCGCGACGGCAAGCGGATCATCGAGGGCCTGCGCAGGCTGCCCGAGCAGATCACCGAGATCCTCAAGCAGGAAGAGGAGATCAAGCAGCTGGCGGAGGCCTACGCCGACGCCCGCTCGATGCTCTTCATCGGCCGCGTCCGGGGCTACCCGGTGGCCCGCGAGGCCTCCCTGAAGCTCAAGGAGGTCTCCTACATCCACGCCGAGGCCTACCCCGCCTCCGAGCTGAAGCACGGCCCGCTGGCCCTCATCGAGCCGGCCCTGCCCACGGTCGCGATCGTCCCCGACGACGACCTGCTGGAGAAGAACCGCGCGGCCCTGGAGGAGATCAAGGCCCGCGAGGGCAAGATCCTCGCCGTCGCCCACCAGCACCAGGAGAAGGCCGACCAGACGATCCTCGTCCCGAAGAACGAGGACGAACTGGACCCCATCCTGATGGGCATCCCCCTCCAGCTGCTGGCTTACCACACGGCCAAGGCCCTGGGCCGGGACATCGACAAGCCGCGGAACCTCGCGAAGTCGGTGACGGTGGAGTAGGACGCCGGAAAAGAACGGGCCCCCGCGCGGCCACCTTCTGCGCGGGGGTCCTTTCCGTGCTGCCGCTCATCGGCCGGCGGCCGTCACCCCCCGGCCCGCAGCACGCCCCGGAAGGGCCGCCGGACGCGGCCACGCCGTCCACGGCGGGCTCCCTTCGTGCGGATGCAGCTGTGCGGTAAGCGCTATATGCCCTTCGCGACGGCGCGAACCACCTCTACGCGCGAGTAGTTCCGCGCTGCACCAACTCCGGGCGCGGCTCAGGGAGTCGGGAAGGCGAGGGGGTTCAGGGAATGACGATCACGGGCCGCTGCGCCCGCTTGGCGAGCCGTCCCGCGACGGAGCCGAAGATCCGGCCGACGATGCCGTGCGTGGAGCCGACGACGATCGCGTCCGCCTCGTACTCCCGCCCGACCTCCTCCAGCTCGTGACAGATGTCACCGCCCCGCTCGACCAGGATCCACGGCACCTCGGCCAGATAGTCCGCACAGGCCAGCTCCAGCCCCAGGACCTCCGTGCGGTGGTCCGGCACGTCGACGAAGACCGGCGGCTCGCAGCCGGCCCACACCGTGGTGGGCAGCCGGTTGGCGACATGGACGATGATCAGGCCGGAGTGGGACCGGTGGGCCATGCCGATCGCGTAGGCGAGGGCGCGCTCACTGGAGGTGGAGCCGTCGAAGCCGACGACGACTCCGTGCCGGAAGGCGGGGTCGCAGGAAGGACGTGCCTCTTCCGCCGCCAGGGGATCGGCCGCCGTGGGGTCGGCGACCGGCCGCTTGCGGTCCGCGGGTTCGAAGAATTCGTGACCGGCCATGGCTGTCTCGGCGTTGTGATCCTTGATCGGGTGGGACGACAGTGTGCGGCGGAGCTGTGTCCGGGAAACATCTTCCCAAGCCCATACCCCCAAGGGTACGGCGGCACGCCTCCCGAGCCCAGACACCGCGCACGCTCCGTGAGCGGCCCCCCGACGTCCGTAGGGGTTCACCGGAGCATGCACGAGCCGCGCCCGTAACGCAATGGTTGCTGCCCCGTACAGGCGGTTTGCACGGCGTTCACAGATGCGCCTGCGGTGACCGAGCGGTCGGACGGGCGTTGAATCGGGGTGAGCCACCGCCACAGGGAGTACGAGATGCCCGCACCCCGCCCCAGCAGCGACCCGCGCCCCGCGCCGGACACCGCGAGTGATGTGATCCGCTGGGCGGCCTTCAGCTGCGTACTCGTCCCCGTGGTGCTCGTCTGGTACGGCACCTCGCTGGCCGGCGCCACGGGCGCCGCGCTGGGCCTCGCCGCCGTCACGGCGGCCTGCCGGGTGCTGCTGCGCCGTTCCGAGCGGTGCGCCCGGCATTGCGAGGCGCAAAGAGGCGGACGTCACACCCGGGAGCAGACACCGGTCGACTGACCTGTTTCCGCGCCTTTGAACGCTGCTTTTCAGCCAACTTCTCGATATCGGCCAGGAGGGGTCCGAACCACCCTCCAACCCCCGTTCCACCTGCACGGAAAGGGTCTACGAGCCGCTGCGCACCCTACGCGGTTTGGCCACTGCGACAAGGCGCACTTCCCTGCACGCCTCGCGAGTGCAACGCTTCGTGATCGAATGCTTCACGCCAAGTTGTCATGTCGACAATGTGCCGCGTGGGGAACTGGTCACCGCGCGATTGCGGGAGCCAGTAAATTCGATCTTGACTGTCTTTACGGCGGGGGACTCGTGCAGGACCGAGGGGAAACGTGCAGGAGCGACACAACCGAGGAGCCGCGACCACCGAGGGGGGCTTAGCAGTATGAGCCACGACTCCACTGCCTCGCCGGACGCCGCAGCCCGGAAACTGTCCGGGCGACGCCGCAAGGAGATCGTCGCGGTGCTGCTGTTCAGCGGCGGCCCCATTTTCGAGAGTTCCATTCCGCTGTCGGTGTTCGGGATCGACCGCCAGGACGCCGGCGTGCCGCGCTACCGCCTGCTGGTGTGCGCGGGCGAGGAAGGCCCGCTGCGGACCACAGGGGGCCTGGAACTCACCGCACCGCATGGGCTGGAGGCGATCTCACGCGCCGGGACGGTCGTCGTACCGGCCTGGCGTTCGATCACCTCACCGCCACCGGAGGAGGCGCTCGACGCGCTGCGCCGGGCACACGAGGAAGGCGCCCGCATCGTCGGGCTGTGCACGGGCGCGTTCGTGCTCGCGGCGGCCGGACTGCTGGACGGCCGCCCGGCGACCACCCACTGGATGTACGCACCGACGCTGGCCAAGCGCTACCCGTCGGTCCACGTGGATCCGCGGGAACTGTTCGTCGACGACGGCGACGTGCTCACGTCGGCGGGTACGGCGGCCGGAATCGATCTCTGTCTCCACATCGTGCGGACGGACCACGGCAACGAGGCGGCCGGCGCGCTGGCCCGCCGCCTGGTGGTCCCGCCGCGCCGGTCCGGCGGACAGGAGCGCTACCTCGACAGGTCTTTACCGGAGGAGATCGGCGCCGACCCGCTCGCCGAGGTCGTCGCCTGGGCGCTGGAACACCTCCACGAGCAGTTCGACGTGGAGACACTGGCGGCACGCGCCTACATGAGCCGCCGTACGTTCGACCGCCGGTTCCGCTCGCTGACGGGCAGCGCACCCCTTCAGTGGCTGATCACCCAGCGGGTGCTGCAGGCGCAGCGGCTGCTGGAGACGTCGGACTACTCCGTGGACGAGGTGGCGGGCCGGTGCGGCTTCCGCTCGCCGGTGGCCCTGCGCGGCCACTTCCGCCGCCAGCTCGGCTCGTCCCCCGCCGCCTACCGGGCCGCCTACCGGGCCCGCCGGCCGCAGGGCGACAGGCCGGGCGAGACGGAGCCGGCGGTGCCACAGCCCGGACAGCAGGGCGCGCCCGCGGGCCTGTCCGGTCCGGTGGGCGGTCCGCCGCCCGCGCTGGCGTACGAGCACCGGGACGGCGGGGTGCCGATGCAGACCCGCCGGGCCGCCGCCGGAGCGGTGGGGCTGCTGCCGGGACCGCGCAGCGGTAGCTGAGCGCGGAGAAAGAGGGGGCGAGCGCGTGCTCGCCCCCTCTTCTCCGTACCGGCGACTCCGCGTTCCGGCGGCATCCCCGTACCGGCGGCCCCCGTCACAGGGGGCACCCAAAAGCTCAGGTCCGCTTTAGGGTGGTCGCATGAACGATCGCATGGTGTGGATCGACTGCGAGATGACCGGCCTCTCGCTGTCCGACGACGCTCTCATCGAGGTGGCCGCCCTCGTCACCGACTCCGAGCTGAACGTGCTGGGCGACGGCGTCGACATCGTCATCCGGCCGCCGGCCCGGGCGCTGGAGACGATGCCGGAGGTGGTGCGTCAGATGCACACCGCGTCCGGACTGCTCGCCGAGCTGGAGAGCGGGACGACCCTTCAGGACGCCGAGGAGCAGGTCCTCGCCTATGTCCGGGAGTACGTGAAGGAACCCGGCAAGGCCCCGCTGTGCGGCAACTCCGTCGGCACCGACCGCGGTTTCCTCCTGCGGGACATGCCCACGCTGGAGGACTACCTCCACTACCGCATCGTCGACGTGTCCTCGGTCAAGGAGCTGGCCCGCCGCTGGTACCCGCGGGCGTACTTCAACAGCCCGGAGAAGAACGGCAACCACCGGGCCCTCGCCGACATCCGCGAGTCGATCGCCGAGCTGCGCTACTACCGCGAGGCCATCTTCGTGCCGCAGCCCGGCCCGGACTCCGACACCGCGAGGACGATCGCCGCCCGGCACGTCCTGCCCGCGCAGTAGCCGCCGCGCGGGGCCGCGCGAAAACCTGTGCGCGAGCACCCCTTCGGACCCTGTAGACTTCTTCTCGGCCGGTCGGGGAAAACACTCCTCGAACAACCGGTCGTGGTGGGTGTAGCTCAGCTGGTAGAGCACCTGGTTGTGGTCCAGGATGTCGCGGGTTCGAGTCCCGTCACTCACCCTGAGTAATCAGCCGGTGACTCCGTCGCAAGACGGGTCACCGGCTGATTCTGTTTTCCCCGGAGGGCCGGGCCGCCGGGGAGGCGTTTCCGGAGCGCCCCGCCCCCTCACGACGAGGCCCGCACCACCAGTTCCGTGGGGAGCACCGCCCGGCGGCGGTCCAGGCCGCGGGACGCGGGCGGGCGGCGATCGGCGATCTCCGTCTGGAGGAGGTCGATCATCGCGCGGCCCATCTCCTGTATGGGCTGGCGGACGCTGGTGAGCGGCGGATCCATGTGGCGGGCGATGGCGGAGTCGTCGTAGCCGACCAGGGCGACGTCGTCGGGGATGCGGCGGCCCGCCTCGCGCAGCACCTGCCGGGCACCGGCCGCCATCACGTCCGAGCCGGCGAAGACCGCGTCCAGGTCGGGGTGGTGAGCAAGGAGGAGCCGCATCGCGCGGCGGCCGCCCTCCTCGGTGAAGTCGCCCGGCTCGATCAGGAGCTCGTCCGCCGGGTGGCCCGCGTCGCGCAGGGCGTCGCGATAGCCGTCGACGCGGCGCTGGGCGCCGTAGACGTCCAGGCGGCCGGTGATGTGCGCGATCCGGCGGCGGCCCCGGCCCAGCAGGTGCTCCACCGCCGAGCGGGCGCCCCCGTAGTTGTCGGAGTCCACCGAGGTGAGCGACTCGGCCGCCGAGCGCGGGCCGCTGATCACGGCCGGGATCTCCAGCTGGGACAACAGGTCGGGGAGGGGGTCGTCGGCGTGGACGGAGACCAGGAGGACGCCGTCCACGCGGTGGGCCGCCAGGTACTGCGCGAGGCGCTGCCGCTCGCGGTCGCTGCCGGCGAAGATCAGCAGCAGCTGCATCTCGGTGTCGGCGAGTTCGGCGCCCACACCCCGCAGTATGTCCGAGAAGTACGGTTCCGCGAAGAAGCGGGTCTCCGGCTCGGGGACCACCAGGGCGATGGCGTCGGTGCGGTTGGCCGCGAGGGCGCGGGCGGCGGTGTTGGGGACGTACCCCAGCTCGGCGACGGCCGCCTCGACCGCGGCGCGGGTGGCGTCGCTGACCCGGGGCGAGCCGTTGATCACCCGGGAGACCGTGCCCCGTCCGACCCCGGCCCGGGCGGCGACCTCTTCGAGCGTGGGCCGCCCTCCGCTCCGGCCCCGCCCTCCGTGGCTTGCCATGGGCTCCGCCTTTCTCGCCGCGTCCTGCTTATGGCTGGAATCTAACAGTCCTGGCCGGCGTGACGAGCGGTACGAAGGGACCCGTGAGCGCAGTTAACAGGCAGATAACTGAACGCGGTTCGCCCCGTCCGCTCCCTTGACACCCCGCCGGGAACCGACGACTCTTCAACACATCACTTGTGGGAGCGCTCCCACAGTACCTGACACCTACACATCCCGCACGTTCCCCGCCCGAGCCGCAGCGAGTACGAACGGGCCCGTTTTCCATGCAGTTGGCCGGGGGGTCGGCACGTCAGGCAACAGGAGGACGCAATGCGCACGAGCATCCGCCGGTCCCATCGGCTGATGGCCCTCACGGCCGTGGCCGCACTGGCCACGGGGCTGCTGGCCGGCTGCGCCAACGACTCGGACGACGGCACGTCCGACAACTCGGGCGGCGACGGCGGTGGCGGCAAGGGCAGGATCACGCTGACCATCGGGACCTTCGGCGTCTTCGGTTACAAGCAGGCCGGGCTGTACGACGAGTACATGAGGCTGCACAAGGACATCAACATCAAGGAGAACGTCACCACCAGAACAGACGTGTACTGGCCGAAGGTGCTCACCCGCCTCCAGGCCGGCTCCGGCACCGACGACGTCCAGGCCATCGAGGTCGGCAACATCACCGAGGCCGTGCAGACCCAGGCGGACAAGTTCGTGGACCTCGGCAAGGAGGTCGACAAGTCGCAGTGGCTGGACTGGAAGAACGCCCAGGCCACCGCGAAGGACGGCAAGCTCATCGGGCTCGGCACCGACATCGGGCCGATGGCGATCTGCTACCGCAAGGACCTGTTCAAGAAGGCCGGCCTGGAGACGGACCGCACCAAGCTGGCCGCCCAGTGGAAGGGTGACTGGGCGAAGTACGTCGACCTCGGCAAGCAGTACATGAAGAAGGCGCCCGACGGCACCAAGTTCGTGGACTCCGCCTCCTCCGTCTACAACGCGGCCCTCGGCGGCGCCGACACCCGGTACTACGACAAGGACGGCAACGTCGTCTGGGACAAGTCCGCTGGCGTGAAGAAGGCCTGGGACGCCGCGATGACGGTCGCCACCAGCGACATGTCGGCCAAGCTGAAGCAGTTCGACAAGCCGTGGGACCAGGGCTTCGCCAACGGCACCTTCGCCTCCGTGGCCTGCCCGGCCTGGATGCTCGGCCAGATCGAGGAGAAGGCCGGTGACTCCGGCAAGGGCAACTGGGACGTGGCGGCGGCACCGACCGCGGCCAACTGGGGCGGCTCCTTCCTCGGTGTGCCGACGGCGGGCAAGCACCAGAAGGAGGCCATCGAGTTCGTGAAGTGGCTGACCGCGCCGGAGCAGCAGGCGAAGGTCTTCGCCAAGCAGGCCAGCTTCCCGTCGACCCCGTCGGCCTACGCGAGCCTGAAGCCGGCCTCCGACACCACGGCGTACTTCTCGAACGCGCCGATCACGCAGATCTTCGCCGACTCGGCGAAGACCATCCCGGTGCAGTACTTCGGCGTCAAGGACCAGCCGATCAACAGCGCGCTGACCGACGTCGGCATCCTCCAGGTCGAGCAGCGGGGCAAGTCGCCCGAGCAGGGCTGGGACGCCGCGAAGAACGAGATCAAGGACGTGCTCGGCCAGTGAGCAGCTCCAAGCAGGCTCTCGCGCGTGCCGCGTCGAGCGCCGAGGCCGCGCCCGGCTCCACGCCGGGCGCGGCCCGGGGCGCTCGCGGTCGCGGTGCGCCGGCGGACGCCGACTCCTGGCGCAGCCGGCTGTACCGCTGGGACATGAAGGCGTCGCCGTACGCCTTCGTCGCCCCCTTCTTCCTCCTCTTCGGGGCCTTCTCCCTGGTCCCGCTGCTCTACACGGCCTGGTACTCGCTGCACAACGTGCAGTTGTCCGCCCTCGACCACCAGACCTGGGCGGGCCTGGACAACTACCGGAACCTGCTGTCCTCGGACTTCTTCTGGAACGCGCTGAAGAACACCTTCTCCATCGGCGTCATCTCGACCGTGCCGCAGCTGCTGGCCGCGCTGGCGCTCGCGCACCTGCTCAACTACAAGCTGCGCGGCTCGACCGTGTGGCGCGTGGTGATGCTGACCCCGTACGCCACCTCGGTGGCGGCGGCGACCCTGGTGTTCACGCTGCTGTACTCGTGGGACGGCGGCATGGTCAACTGGTTCCTCGACTTCTTCGGGGTCGGTCCGGTCAACTGGCGGGAGTCCGACTGGGGTTCACAGTTCGCGGTGTCCTCCATCGTGATCTGGCGGTGGACCGGGTACAACGCGCTGATCTACCTGGCCGCCATGCAGGCGATCCCGGCCGATCTGTACGAGTCGGCGGCGATCGACGGCGCCAACCGCTGGCAGCAGTTCCGGCACGTGACCATTCCGCAGCTGCGGCCGACGATCCTGTTCACGGTGGTCGTCTCCACCATCGGCGCCACCCAGCTCTTCGGTGAGCCGCTGCTGTTCGGCGGGGTCAGCGGGTCCAAGGGCGGCTCGGAGCACCAGTACCAGACCCTCGGCCTGTACATGTACGACCAGGGCTGGATCATCGGCAACCTCGGCAAGGCGTCCGCCATCGCCTGGTCGATGTTCCTCATCCTGCTGATCATCGCCGCGGTCAACCTGCTGCTCACCCGACGGCTGAGGAAGTCCCAATGACCACCACTGAACTCACGCTGCCCCGGAAGACCGGCGGGCGCCGGGGCCGGATGGGTGCGGGCAAGCAGCTGCACGCGGGCCCGGTGACCTATGTCGTGCTGACCGTGTTCGCGCTGGTCTCGCTGGCCCCCCTGGTGTGGACGGCGATCGCGGCCTCCCGCACGGACCACCGGCTGGCCGAGACCCCGCCGCCGCTGTGGTTCGGCGGCAACCTGTTCAAGAACCTCCAGGCGGCCTGGGACGAGGCCGGGCTCGGCACCGCGATGGTCAACTCGGTGATCGTGGCGGGCACGATCACCGTGAGCACGGTGCTGTTCTCCACCCTGGCCGGCTTCGCCTTCGCCAAGCTGCGGTTCCGGTTCTCCGGTCTGCTGTTGCTGCTGACCATCGGCACGATGATGATCCCGCCGCAGCTCGCCGTCGTACCGCTGTACCTGTGGATGTCGGACCTGGGCTGGTCGAACCAGCTGCAGACGGTGGTCCTGCCGAGCCTGGTGACCGCGTTCGGTACGTTCTTCATGCGGCAGTACCTGGTGCAGGCGCTGCCGACCGAGCTGATCGAGGCGGCCCGGGTGGACGGGGCGAGCAGTCTGCGGATCGTCTGGCACGTGGTCTTCCCGGCGGCGCGGCCCGCGATGGCGGTGCTGGGCCTGCTGACGTTCGTGTTCGCCTGGAACGACTTCCTGTGGCCGATCATCGCCCTGAACCAGCAGAACCCGACGGTGCAGGTGGCCCTGAACTCGCTCGGCACCGGGTACGTCCCCGACCAGGCGGTGATCATGGCGGGGGCGCTGCTCGGCACGCTGCCGCTGCTGGTCGCCTTCCTGCTGTTCGGCAAGCAGATCGTGGGCGGGATCATGCAGGGCGCGATCAAGGGCTGATCCGCCCGTCCGCTTCACGGGGGCCGGGTCACCGCCGTCCCGGCCCCTTCTCCGCACGCATCCACCGGCTCTTGAGACCCTTCATGGGAGCGCTTCCATGCCTGACTCCGTTTCGCCCGTGACCTTTCCTCCCGCCTTCCTCTGGGGCGCCGCGACCTCGGCGTACCAGATCGAGGGGGCGGTGCGGGAGGACGGGCGCACCCCCTCCATCTGGGACACCTTCAGCCATACGCCGGGCAGGACGGCCGGCGGCGAGACCGGGGACGTCGCGGTCGACCACTACCACCGCTACCGCGACGACGTGGCGCTGATGGCGGAGCTGGGCCTCGGCGCGTACCGCTTCTCCGTCTCCTGGTCCCGGGTGCAGCCGACGGGCCGGGGCCCCGCGGTCCAGCGGGGCCTGGACTTCTACCGCCGCCTGGTCGACGAACTGCTGGCACGGGGCATCAAGCCGGCCCTCACCCTCTACCACTGGGACCTGCCGCAGGAGCTGGAGGACGCGGGCGGCTGGCCGGTACGGGACACCGCGTTCCGGTTCGCCGAGTACGCGCAGCTCGTCGGCGAGGCGCTGGGCGACCGGGTGGAGCACTGGATCACCCTCAACGAGCCGTGGTGCAGCGCCTTCCTGGGCTACGGCTCCGGGGTGCACGCGCCCGGCCGGACCGACCCGGCGGCCTCGCTGCGCGCGGCCCACCACCTCAACCTCGGCCACGGGCTGGCCGTCTCGGCCCTGCGGACGGCGATGCCCTCCCGCAACCAGATCGCGGTCAGCCTCAACTCCTCGGTGGTGCGGCCCCTCACCCAGGACCCGGCCGACCTGGCCGCGGCCCGCCGGATCGACGACCTGGCCAACGGTGTCTTCCACGGCCCGATGCTGCACGGCGCGTACCCGTCGTCGCTGCTCGACTCCACGCGCTCGGTCACCGACTGGTCGTACGTCCTCGACGGCGACGTGCGCACCATCAACGCCCCGCTGGACGCGCTGGGCCTGAACTACTACACCCCGACCCTGGTCTCGGCCGCGTCCGGCGAGGTCAAGGGACCGCGAGCGGACGGCCACGGCAGCAGCGACCACTCGCCCTGGCCCGCCGGCGACGACATCGTCTTCCACCAGACCCCCGGCGAACGCACGGAGATGGGCTGGACGATCGACCCGACGGGCCTGTACGACCTGATCATGCGCTACACGCGCGAGGCACCGGGCCTGCCGCTCTACGTCACCGAGAACGGCGCGGCCTACGACGACAAGCCCGACCCCGAGGGCCGGGTGCACGACCCCGAGCGCATCGCCTACCTGCACGGCCACCTGTCGGAGGTGCGCCACGCCATCGCCGACGGCGCCGATGTCCGCGGCTACTTCCTGTGGTCCCTGATGGACAACTTCGAGTGGGCGTACGGCTACGGCAAGCGGTTCGGCGCGGTGTACGTGGACTACGCCACGCTGGAGCGGACGCCGAAGTCGAGCGCGCGGTGGTACGCGGAGGCGGCCCGCACGGGGGTGCTGCCGCCGGCGGACTCCGCCGCGTGACCCGGTGGCGCGGCCCGTCGTGGGGGCGGGCCGCGCCGGACCGGGACGTGCCTACTTGTACGCCCCGAACGCCTTCGAGAAGGCGGACTTCTCCTGCGTGACGGAGCTGCACGTGGCGTCGGCGGTGGGCTTGGCGCCGCCCGCGCACTCCTTGTCGCGGGCCGCGGACCACATGGACAGCCAGCCGAGGCCCTTGGACTTGGCGAACTCCACCAGCTGGGTGGCGTCCTCCACCTTGAAGACCTCGGAGGAGACGTCGTTGACACCGATCATCGGGGTGACGGCGACGGCCTTCCAGGCGGCGGTGTCGGACAGCCCCAGCACGCTCTTGACCTGGGCCTGGGTGGCGGTCGCGGCCTGCTCGGCGTAGGTGCCCATGTCACCGCTGTACGCGGGGCCGTAGTCCATCGCCATGATGTTGACGGTGGTGGTCTTCACACCGTTGGCCTTGGCGTCGGCGAGGAGGTTCACGCCGTCCTGGGTGAGGCCCTCGGGCATCACCGGCAGGGTGAAGGAGACGTCCAGGCCCGGGTGCTGGGCCTGGAGCTTGGCGATGGCCTGGGCGCGGCGGGTGTTGGCGGCGGTGTTGGGCAGCGCGCCGCCCTCGACGTCGAAGTCGACCTTGGTCAGCTTGAAGGCGTCGATCGCCTTGCCGTAGGCCGCCGCCAGCGCGTCGGCGGAGGAGCAGGTGGTGGCCAGCTCGGAGCCGGAGGCGCCGCCGAAGGAGACGCGGACGTCACCGCCCTTGGCGCGCAGCGCGCCGATCTGCGCGGCCACGGCGTCACCGGTGAGGTCCGTGACACCGCCCCACTTGGGGGTGCAGCCGCCGCCGTCGGTGAGGAAGGCGAGGTTGTAGTCCTTCACGCCGGTCGCGTCGGCGGCACCGAGCAGGTCGAAGGCCGGGTAGAGGCTGGTGTCGACGTAGGGGGCGAAGCCGGCGGAGGAGGTGGTGCCGGTCCCGGTGCCGGTGCTGCCGGTGGGGGCGGGGGTCGCGGTCTGGGTCGCGCTCTGGGTCGGTGTGGTCGTCCTGGTGGGGGCGGGGGCCGACGGCTGGGTGGTCTGCGTCGGCCGGCCGCTCGGCTCGGGGGTCGCCCCGCCGTCCGCGGAGCACTGGGTGTCGTCGACACGACAACCGGTCGGGTCACCGCTGCCGTTGACCACGAAGCCGACGGTCACCGACTTCCCCGGGGCCAGGCCGTCGGTGTCCCACTTGGCGGGCCTGACGGTGACGTGCCGGCCGCTGACGCTCGACTCGCCGTTCCAGAGGGAGGAGAGCGTGGCGCCCGCCGGGAGGTCGAACTCCAGCGTCCAGGTCTTCTCGGCCTGGCCGGTGTTGTTGGTGACGACGTACTGGGCGGTGTAACCGGAGGACCAGGCGCTGGTCTTCGTGTACGCGGCGTTCACCCCGGCCGCGTTCGCGGTGCCGGTGAGCAGGACCGCGCCGCCGCCGATCACGGCCGCGGCGACCAGGCCGCCTATCGCCTTGTTCCTGCCACTGATCCTGCGCCGGTGCGTGCTCATGCGCGTGCCTGCCTTCGCTGTTCACGGGGTGGGGTGCGGCAGCACGCTAGCGATCAGGAAAGGGACGAACCGCCCGTTCCCGGCTCCGGTCGCAGACCTTAGGGTTCGCTTAAGGAAGCGATCGGGGCCGGTTAAAGGTCGAGACCGGTTTACCCGTCCGGCGTCTTCGTACGGCTCCCCGCTGTCGGCGGCCCAGGGTCTTGCGGCCGTCCAGCTGGAACCAGATCCGCACCTCCGTGCCGCCCAGCACCGAGCCGCCGATGCGGACGTCCCCGCCGGTGGACTCGGCGAGCCGGCGGACGATGTCCAGGCCGAGCCCGGTGGAGCCGGTGTGTCCGGAACCCCGGCCGCGGGCCATCGCCGCGTCCGGGTCGGGTATGCCGGGGCCCGCGTCGGAGACGAGCACGATCACCGCGTCCTCGCCGTTGTGCACGTCGACCGCGAAGGCGGTGCCCTCGGCGGTGTGCCGGAAGACGTTGCCGAGCAGCGCGTCGAGGGCGGCGGCGAGGTCGGCGCGGGCCACGGGTACGCGCACCGGCCGGTCCACGCCGGCCACCCGCCACTTGCGGCCCTCGTCCTCGGCGAGCGCGGACCAGAACTCCATGCGCTCGCGGACCACTTCGGCCGCGTCGCAGCCGGCGCCCGGTCCGGCGGCGGCCGTCTGCGGCTTGGCCTCCCGGGCGGTCCGGATGATGGTGTCGACCTCGCGCTCCAGCTGGGCCACGGCCGTCCGGGTCTGCTCGGCGGCCGGTCCGGCGCCGAGGGAGGCCGCGTTCAGCCGGAGCACGGTGAGCGGGGTGCGCAGCCGGTGGGAGAGGTCGGCGGCCAGTTCCCGCTCGTTGGCGAGGAGCTGGACGACCTGGTCGGCCATGGAGTTGAACGCGACGGCGGCCAGCCGCAGTTCGGTCGGGCCCTCCTCCGGGACGCGGGCGCCCAGCTTGCCCTCGCCCAGTTCGTGCGCGCCCTCGACCAGCCGCCGGGCGGGCCGGACCATGCGCACCCCGAGCCGGTCGGCGACCGCGACCGATCCGACGATCAGCGCGAGCCCGACGGCCGCGAGCACCGCCCAGGCCGTGCCGACGCCGTTGGTCACCTCCGACTCGGGGACGTACACCTCGACCACCGCGACGCCCGAGCCGAGCGCGACCGGCTGGAGCAGGGTGGAGCCGCCGGGCACGGAGGTGGTGGAGGCGCGGCCCAGTCTGCGCACGGCCTGGATGTCGCGGCCGGGGGCACGCTGCCGGCCGAGGTCGAGTGCGGCCCGGCCGCCGTCGGCGGGCAGGTGGACGGCCATGCCGGAGCCGGCGCCGGCCGAGGCCACCACCCGCTCCAGCTGGTCCCGGTCGGTGGTGATGGACAGCGCGGGCGCGACCGCGGCGGCCTGCCGCTCGGCGTTCGAGAAGGCGCGGTCGCGGGCCATCTCCCTGACGACCAGGCCGAGCGGCACGGCGAAGGCGACCACGACCATCGTGGTGACCGCCAGGCAGACCTTGACCAGGGCCCATCTCATCGCGGGGCCCGCCCGTCCGCCGAGGGCTCCGCGGGGGGTTCGAGCTTCACGCCGACACCGCGCAGGGTGTGCAGGTAGCGCGGCCGGGCGGCCGTCTCCCCCAGCTTCCGGCGCAGCCAGGACAGATGGACGTCGATGGTCTGGTCGTCGCCGTAGGACTGCTGCCAGACCTCGGCGAGCAGTTCCCTGCGCGCGACGACGACCCCGGGGCGGCCGGCCAGGAAGGCGAGCAGGTCGAACTCGCGGCGGGTGAGGTCGAGCCGGACCCCGTCCAGCTCGGCCTGGCGGCGCAGCGGGTCGACGGTGAGCCCGCCGACGCGCAGCACGGACGAGGGCGGGGGCTCCGCGCCGCCGGAACGGGACCGGCGCAGCACGGCCGCCATCCGGGCGGAGAGGTGCTCGACGGAGAACGGCTTGGTCAGATAGTCGTCCGCCCCCGCGTTCAGCAGCCGGACGATCTCCGTCTCGTCGTCCCGGGCGGTGGCGATGATGACGGGAACGTCGGTGATGCCGCGGAGCATCTTCAGGGCCTCGGAGCCGTCCAGGTCGGGCAGTCCGAGGTCCAGGACGACCACGTCGAAGCGGAAATGGGCGACCTCGCGCAGCGCCTCCAGGGCCGTACCGACGCTGCGCACGGTGTGGGCGGCGTCGGTCAGGTGCCGGATGAGCGCCGAGCGTACGAACTGGTCGTCCTCGACCACGAGCACACTTGCCATGCGCCGCACCGTACGCCATGCGGGCAACACCGGGCGGGGGCCTGTGGATAACCCGGGGCATGTGCGTACGGCCGTGCCCCTGGGGCAGTATGGCCCGCGATGCGCAGAGGACTCGTACACGTACTGGCGTGGCTGCTGGCGACCGGAGCGGCGGTCACGCTGTCGTGGTGGGGTGTGCACACGGTGATGGCGGGGACGGCGTACGAACCGCCGCGCGCCCTGCCGGTCACGGCGGCCGACGCGGACACCCGGGACGTGACCTCCGCCTCCCGCAGGCCCGCTCCGTCCCCCACTCCGTCCCCGTCCCCGTCCCGTGAGCGGCGGCAGCCGCCGCCGACGCCGACGCGCAGCCCGGCCCGCACGCAGAAGCCCTCCCCCACCGCCTCGGCCTCCGGCCGGGTCAGGTCCTACGACACCGACGGCGGCCGGGCGGTGTTCGACCTGGGCGCCTCCAGCGGGACCCTGGTCTCGGCGACCCCGGGGACCGGCTGGGCGATGCAGGTGTGGAAGACGGAGAGCTGGATCCGGGTGGAGTTCAGCCGGGGCGCGGACCGGGTGTCGGTGTTCTGCACCTGGCACGACGGTCCGCCGCGGGTGGAGGTGGGGACGTACTGACCTCGGGGATGAGCTTCACGGAACCGGCGGTTCCCGACGCGGCCCGGCGACCGGCGGGCGAGCGGTCCGGCGCCCGGAGCGGGGCTCTAGCGGAACACCGAGGGCGGCGGGGCCGGGGAGGCCACCGCCGCATCGTCCGTCACCGGCACCGCGCCGCCGGTGAAGTCGGTGAGCTGCCGGCCGTGTTCGACCCGGCCGGGGTGGGGGTCGGAGGCGGCGCGGCGGGTCAGCTCGGCGAGCGGCAGCGGGAGGTCGGAGGCGACCAGGATCGCGTTGCCGAAGCGCTTGCCGCGCAGCACGGCCGCGTCGGCGATCAGCGCGCGCTCGCCGAACCGGGCGGCGGCGGTGGCGATCTGGCCGCGCAGGTGCGCGAGCGGCGGGCCGTCGGCGAGGTTGGCGGCGTAGACCCCGGAGGGCTTCAGCGCGCGGCGGACCTCGTCCAGGAACTCGGTCGAGGTGAGGTGGGCGGGGGTGCGGGCGCCGCTGAACACGTCCGCGACGACCAGGTCGGCCCAGCCGTCCGGCACCTTGGCGAGCCCCGCGCGGGCGTCGGCCGTCCGCACCCGGATCCGTGCGTTCGGGTCCAGCGGCAGCTCCCGGCGGACCAGCTGAACCAGGCGGGCGTCGCGCTCCACGACCTGCTGGGTGGAGCGGGGCCGGGTCGCGGCGACGTACCGGGCCAGGGTGAACGCGCCGCCGCCGAGGTGCACGGCGTGCACCGGCTTGCCGGCCGGGGCGACGAGGTCGATGACATGGCCGAGGCGGCGCTGGTACTCGAAGGAGAGGTACGCCGGGTCGTCCAGGTCGACGTGCGACTGGGGCGCGCCGTCGATCAGCAGCGTCCAGGCCCGGCCTCGGTCCGGATCGGGCACGAGCCGCGCGAGCCCGCCGTCGACCGGCTCCTCGACGACGGCTGCGGCGGCCGACCTGCGGCGCGTGTTCCTGGACCTGCCCATCCGCCCATTTTCGCAGCTCCGGGGGCCGGTCGCCGCGCCGGAGCCGCTCAGCGGCAGTTGTCGGCCGCCTCGATCAGGCGGGCCGCCTCGCCCAGGGCACGGCGCAGGACCACCGGGTCGGTGGCGAGGTCGGCCTCGCCGGGGGGCAGCAGCCAGTCGGAGCCCTCCACCGGGGGCTCGGGGTTCAGCCGCAGCCCGCGCCCGTTCGTCTCGGTGCAGGTGCTGCCGGGCAGGTCCCAGCCCGCGGCCGTACCGGCCGGCACCAGGAAGCCGAGGGTGCCGCAGCCGTCGTCGTGCAGGACGGGACCCACCGCGTCCGCGGCGCCCCGCCGCAGGATGTCGACCGCCTCCAGCCCCTGCCGGGTCGGCACCGTCACGAGGTCGCATGCCGTGTCACCCGCCGCGGACGACGACGGCGACAGCGACGACGGCGACGACAGCGACAGCGGCGACGACGGTGACAGCGACGACGACAGCGACGGTGACGTACAAGGATCGTTGCTCTGGCTGGTCTCCATGCCGGCCTCCACCACACAGCCTGTTGCGGTCCATGGGGTCCAACGCGCGAGCCCGTCAACGGCTACGGCACAAGTGCGCCGCAAAGGATGGCACTTCATGGCAGATCGTGCATGAGATATCCGGTTTGTAGCCAAACACCGCGTGGCGGGTCCTTCACAGCAGGTACGTTCATGCCCGCCGGAACCAGGACGCCACACGGGCAACTCATCCCGAAATGACCTGGGTCCCGGCATGGTTCGACGGTTCGCACGAGAGGACCCGGCCATGGCGTCGTCAACCGTGACCTCGTCACAACCCGAACGGCCAGTCCGGCCGAACCTCGCCTTCCGGCAACTGCGCGGCCGGCGCTCACCGGCCGAGTTCGCGGCGCTGGTACGGCGGGCGGCACGGGAGATCGGTGAGCGGGTGAGCTGTGACGCGCGCTATGTCGGCCGGGTCGAGGCGGGCGAGATCCGCTGCCCCAACTACGCGTACGAACGGGTGTTCCTGCACATGTTCCCCGGCCGCACGCTCACCGACCTCGGCTTCGCGCCCCGCTCGTCCGTGCGCGGACGGGCGGCGCGTACCGCCGGGGAGGCGCCGGAGGTGCCCGCCCCCGACGCGGGGTCCGGTGAGTCGGGCGGGATCCCCGATCCGTATGACCCGCAGGACCCCCACGAGAAAGACCCCCTGAACCACGAGGAGAGCGACGTGCTGCGTCGCGCATTCATGACCGGCGGAGGCGCCACGGTGGCCGCCGCCACGCTGGCCCCGCTGGGGCTCAACACCCCCGCCGCGGCGGCGGAACGGCCGCTGCGGCGGGCGGGAACCCCCGAGGCGACGGCGCTGGAGGAGGCCGTCCGCCGGATCCGGCTGCTCGACGACCGGCACGGCGCGGACGGACTGTACCGGCGCGCGGCGGCTCCGCTGCGCGCCGCCTACGCGCTGCTCGACGCCGGCGCGACCCGGCAGACCACCGCCGACCGGCTGCACGCGGGCGCCGGTGAACTCGCCATCTCCGTGGGCTGGCTGGCCCACGACTCCGGCCGCTTCGACGACGCGCGCTCGCACTACGCGGAGGCGCTGGCCACCGCCCGCATGACCGGCGACCCGGCACTGGAGGCACACGCCTTCTGCAACACCGCGTTCCTGGCCCGGGACTCCGGCCGACCCCGGGAGGCGGTCCGGGCCGCGCAGGCCGCGCAGCGCGCCGCCCGGCCGCTCGGCTCGCACCGGCTGATGTCGCTGCTCGCGCTGCGCGAGGCGGGCGGCTGGGCGGGGCTCGCCGACCGCACCGGCTGCGAGCAGGCGCTGGTCCGCGCGCAGGCCCTCTTCGACCGGGGCCGCTCGGACGCCGACCCCGAGTGGATGAGCTTCTACGGAGAGGCCGAGCTGGAGGGGCTGGAGGCGCAGTGCTGGTCCACGCTGGGCGACTGGCGGCGGGCGTCCCGGCACGCGCGGCGGGCGGCGCACCTGCAGGATCCGCACTTCACGCGCAACATCGCGCTCTACACGGCGGAGCTGGCCGACGACCTCGCCCGCGAGGGCCGTCCCGACGAGGCGGCGGAGGCGGGGCTGCGGGTGCTGGGGCTGCTGGACCAGGTCCAGTCCTCCCGCATCCAGACGATGCTCGCGGGTACGGCGCGGGTGCTGCTGCCGCACCGGCGGGCTTCGGGGGTGTCGGCCTTTCTGGACCGTCACGCTTCGTTGCCGCGGCGGGTGTAGGGCCGTTCCGGCTCGGGGGGCCGCAGCCGTCGGACCGGGGGCGGATGGGGGCCGGTCGCGCCCACAGACCTCAGCCGGCCGCCTCAGCCGGCCAAGTGCCCCAGGTCGTTCCAGCTCTCGATCGCCGGTTCGCCGTAGGCCCAGCCCAGGACGGACAGGGAGGTGGGGTTCAGGCGGATGCGGGCGGCGAAGTCCAGGGGAAGGCCCAGCCAGCGGGCGCCGATCGAGCGCAGGATGTGGCCGTGGGCGAAGACGAGGACGTCACGGTCGGCGGAGCGGGCCCAGGAGACGACCTCGTCCGCGCGCGCGGTGACCTCGGCGAGGGTCTCGCCCTCCGGGACCCCGTCCCGCCAGATCAGCCAGCCGGGCCGGACGGCCTGGATCTGCGCCGGGGTCATGCCCTCGTACGCGCCGTAGTCCCACTCCATGAGCGTGTCCCACGCCGTGGCACGGTCGCCGAAGCCGGCCAGTTCGCACGTCTCGCGCGCGCGGGAGAGCGGGCTGGTGCGCACCTCCGCCCCGGCCAGCCCGTCCAGCGGAGCCCGGTGCAGCCGCTCGCCGAGCAGCTTGGCCCCGCGCCGGCCCTCCTCCAGCAGCGGCACGTCGGTCCTGCCGGTGTGCTTGCCGGACAGCGACCAGGCCGTCTGTCCGTGCCGGGCCAGCAGGATGCGCGGTGCCATGGAGGACCTCTCGGTGAGGGGATGCGGTTCTTCCATCATCGCGCACCCCGGTCCGAGGCAACCGGCCGGGCGATCTCCGCGTCTTGGAGGGCTGACGCACCGGCGTGATCGGAGCACCCGTCAGGGGCTCCGTAGGCACACCGTAAAGTGGCACGGTCGCCCGCCGGGGCGCCGCACAGCAGAAGGGGGAGGGCGATCGGATGCCGCAGACCGAGATACCGGGCACCGAGGTGGCCCTCCGGCCGCGGCTGCGCTGGTGGACCGAGCTGCCCCTGATCCTGCTGGTCTACGGCTGCTACTCGGTCGGCCGGCTCCTCGCCCGCGGTGACGTCACCAGCGCCGTCGACCACGGCCTGGCGATCCTGCGCGTCGAGAAGGCCCTGCACCTCAACGCCGAGCACCCGCTGAACCGGCTGTTCACGCGCGAGCCCTGGCTCGGGGTGCCGGCCGACTTCTGGTACGCCTCCCTGCACTACCTGGTCACGCCCGCCATCCTGGTCTGGCTGTTCCACGCGCGTGCCCGGCACTACCGGGCGGCCCGCACCTGGCTGATGACGTCCACCTTCCTGGGGCTGATCGGCTTCACCCTGCTGCCGACCTGCCCGCCCCGGCTGCTCTCCGCCGGCCACGGCTTCGTGGACACGATGGCGCAGTACAGCTCGTACGGCTGGTGGGGCGGCGCGGCCAGCGCCCCGCGCGGCATGGGCGGCATGACCAACCAGTACGCGGCGATGCCGAGCCTGCACGTGGGCTGGGCGCTGTGGTGCGGCGTCATGCTGTGGCGGCACGGCGGCACGCGCCTGACGAAGGTCCTCGGTGTCGTCTACCCGCTGGTGACCGCGCTCGTGGTCATGGGCACCGCCAACCACTACCTGCTGGACGCGGTCGCGGGCGTCGCCGCGATGGGCGTCGGCCTCCTGCTGGCACCGCGCGTGATGCGGGCCGTGGACCTCGTCCGGACCCGGTCGGCGCGCCGTGCCGCACCGGCCCCGGACGGCACGGGTTCCCCGATTGTCAGTGCCGGATGCCAGACTTCCGCGGGTGAGCGAATTCCACGGCAGCGCGAGTCGCGGCTCGACCCCGCGGCCGGACCGGACGCCTCCCCCGCCGACGTCGGCGAGGAGGCTCCGACACCGGCTCGCTGAGCTGCGCGGTCCCGACGTACCGGCCAAGGCCCTGGACGCCCGCGCCCTCGCGGCGCTCGCCGCCAACCCCGGGTGCGCCCGGCGGGCGGTCCTGGACGGCGCCGGGGTGGACAAGGCCCGGCTGGCCACCGCGCTGGGCGCGCCGTCCGGTTTCGGGCAGTCGCAGTTCGCGCTGACCCGGGGCAACGCGTTCGAGGCGCGGGTGAAGGCGGACGGCGGCGCGGAGCTGCTGCGGCTGGCGCACGCCCGGCTCGACCCGGGCGCCGAACCACCCGCCGGGGCGGCCGTGCCCGACCTGAGCGCGCACGGCCCGCAGGGGCGTACGGCGCGTACGGCGCTGGCGCTGCGCGAGGCCGTGCGGGCCGGCGGCTGGACGCTGCTGGACCACCCGATGCTGGCCCTGGACGTCGCCGGTTCCCTCGCCTTCCTGGAGCCGGACGCGGTGGTGGTGCACCCGGACGGCAGCTGGTCGGTGGTGGAGATCAAGTCCTTCCCGATGGTGGACGGCTCCGCCGACCCGGCGAAGGTGGGCGCGGCGGCCCGGCAGGCGGCCGTCTACGTGCTGGCCCTGGAGGAGGTCGCGGCCCGGCTCGGCTCGGAACCGGAGGGGAGCGTCCCCGCTCCGCGGGTGCGTCACCGGGTGCTGCTGGTGTGTCCGAAGGACTTCTCCAACCTGCCCGCGGGCTCCGCCGTGGACGTCCGCAAGCAGCGCGCCGTCACCGCGCGCCAACTGGCCCGGCTCACCCGCATCGAGGAACTCACCGACGCGCTGCCCGAGGGCACCTGCTTCGCGCCCGACCGGCCCGCCGAGGAACTGACGGCGGCCGTGGAGGCGGTGCCGGCGACGTACGCGCCCGAGTGCCTGTCCGCCTGCGAGCTGGCCTTCCACTGCCGGGACCGGGCCCGCGCGGCCGGCGCGGTCACCCGCCTCGGCCGGCCCCTGCGGGCCGAACTGGGCGGTCTGGCCACGGTCGGGGAGGTCCTGGCGGCGGCCCGCGGCGAGAGCGGCGACCCGGACGACCCGGCGGTGGCCGCCCTGCGCCGCGCGGCGGCCCTCCGCGAGGAAGCCCTCCGGACGGCCGGCACGGCGACCCCGCCGACGGCCACGCGAGTCACGGCCCCGCGCACGGAGACACCACCGACGGCCAAAGACGCTTCCGCGACGGCCCGGGAGGCGACCGCGTGTCACTGATCACCACCCTCGCCCGGCTGGAGGCCGTCGGCAGTGGCCGGGCGCAGCCGGTCGCGACCGTCCGGCACCGGCACCTGTCCGACCACCCGCTGGTGTTCGTGCCGCTCACCACGGCCGGTGAGACCGGCGCCCCGCTCGGCGCGCTGGTCGGCACCGACCGGGACGCGCCCCGCCTGCTGGTCGTCCCCCAGCCCCGCGACCGCGACCTGCGCTTCACCTTCCTCGCCGACCTGGCCGACGTCGTCCTGCCCCACATCGAGGCGTACGCGGACTCCGTGGAGGCGGCCGAGCGCACCGAGACCGACCCGGAGACCGGCAAGCGGGTCAAGGTGGAGGCCGAGCTGTGCGCGGACGCGCCCCAGCTGATCGTGCCGAGCCGCACGGGCCTGGACTTCGTACGGCTGCTGGGCCGCTCGATGCGGTTCCGGCGCACCGCCGAGCAGGACCCTGACGCGCCCTATCCGGCGCCGCCCCGCGTGCCGCTGCTCGGCCGCTGGCTCACCCACTACGGCGAGCGGGCCCGGGTCCCGGGCTCCTCGCTGCTGCTCGCCCTGACCGACGTGCTGTCCCGGCACTGGGCGACCGGCCAGTCCGGCCTCGAGGACCAGCACCTGGGCGCGCTGCTCGCCTGGATCGACCCCCCTGAGGGCACGACCGGCGCCGAGGCCGCCCGCCGGGCCGAACTCGCCCGGGACGCCGACGGGCAGCTGCTGTGTCCGCCGGCCGGCCCCGCCACCGACCCGGCGTTCGACAACAAGCTGCTGGCCCCCGCGATCGAGCGCTACGACCGCGCGCGGACCGCGCTGGCCGCCGCCGAGGACCCGGTGGAGGCCGACGACCTGCTGGCCGCGCTCACCCGGGCCGAGCGGGAGGTCCGGGACCTGGTCGAGAGCCGCACCCGGCCCACCTGGGACGCGGTGTGGCGGGGCCTGGACCTGCTGCGGGCGCTGCCGGCCGGCGCGCATGTGGAGGGTCGCTGGACCCGGGACCGCTGGTCGTTCACCGCGCACCGGGACCGGGTGCTGGCCGGCGAGCCCCCGCAGCCGCGCCGGGACGACGCGGTGACGGCGGCGAACAAGCTGGCCACGCGCGAGCGGGAGCAGGCCCGGCTGGAGGCGCAGGAGGCGCTGGACGACCCGCTGGTGATGGCGGAGCGGCGGCTGGCCGGGGAGGCGTTCGCGGGCGAGGTGACCGACGTCGTGATGGCGTACAGCGAGGGCAGGCGGCCGAGTCCGCGCCCGCTGGTGACGGTCCGTACGGAGGACCGGCCGCATCTGGCGGAGCGGGCGAAGGCGTACCGCTCGCTGGGCGGCCGGCCGCAGTCGGCGGAGTTCGTCGGGCAGGAGGACGACGGGGCGCTGGTGCTGCGGATCCTGGACAAGATGGGCCGCGGCAAGGAGCCCGAGCCCGGGTCGGTGCCGGAGAAGGGCGACCGGGTCTGCTTCACCCTCTTCGAGCACGAGCAGCGCGGCGGCGCGAAGCTGCCCGATCCCGAGGAGACCCCCTGGACGCACGGCGGCCCGCCGGGCGAGCCGGCGCCGGAGGCGCCCGATCCCGTGACCGAGGAGGACGTGCTGTGACGACCGTCGACGTCGACCCCGGAGCCGCGGCCGCCCGGGCCACCGGCGCGATCCTGCACGACACGCTGCACGGCGGCGAGCGGGGCGTGGTGGTCGACTCCCCGCCCGGTGCCGGCAAGTCCACGCTGGTGGTCCGCGCGGCCCTGGAGCTGGCCGACGCGGGCCGCCCGCTGATGGTGGTGGCGCAGACCAACGCCCAGGTGGACGACCTGGTCCTGCGGCTGGCGGAGAAGAACCCCGAGCTGCCGGTGGGCCGCCTGCACAGCAGCGACGCCGACGCGTACGACAAGGCGCTGGACGCCCTGCCCCAGGTCCGCACGTCGGCGAAGGCGGCGGACCTGAAGGGCCTCCCGGTGGTCCTGTCCACGGCCGCGAAGTGGGCGCATGTGAAGGTGGACGAGCCGTGGCGGCACGCGATCGTGGACGAGGCGTACCAGATGCGCTCGGACTCGCTGCTGGCCGTGGCGGGCCTGTTCGAGCGGGCGCTGTTCGTGGGCGACCCGGGCCAGCTGGACCCGTTCGCGATCGTCGGCAGCGAGCAGTGGGCGGGCCTGTCGTACGACCCGTCGGCCTCCGCGGTGACGACCCTGCTCGCGCACAACCCGGGCCTGCCCCAGCACCGCCTCCCGGTGTCCTGGCGCCTGCCGGCCTCCGCGGCGCCCCTGGTGTCGGACGCGTTCTACCCGTACACGCCCTTCCGCAGCGGCACGGACCACGGCGACCGCCGCCTCACCTTCGCGGTCCCCTCCGACGGCTCGGGCCCGGACCGGGTGATCGACGAGGCGGCGGAGTCCGGCTGGGGCCTGCTGGAGCTGCCCGCCCGGCACACCCCGCGCACGGACCCGGAGGCGGTGCGGGCGGTGGCGACGGTGGTCCGCCGCCTGCTGGACCGGGGTGGCGCGGCCGTCTCGGAGCGCGGTCCGCACCCCGCCCCGCTGACGGCCGACCGCATCGCCGTGGGCACGGCCCACCGCGACCAGGCGGCGGCGGTCCGCGCCGCCCTGGCCGAGCTGGGCGTACCGGACGTGACCGTCGACACCGCGAACCGGCTCCAGGGCCGCGAGTACGACGTCACGGTCGTCCTGCACCCGCTCTCCGGCCGCCCCGACGCCACCGCGTTCCACCTGGAGACCGGCCGCCTGTGCGTCCTGGCCTCCCGCCACCGCCACGCCTGCATCATGGTCTGCCGCGCCGGCGTCACCGACCTCCTGGACGACTACCCGTCCACGGAACCGGTCCAGCTGGGCACGCTGGTGAAGTTCCCGGACGGCTGGGAGGCGAACCACGCGGTCCTGTCCCACCTGGCGGAGCACAAGGTGAGCTGGCGGGTGTGAGCGACCCCCGCCGGACGGAGTCCGCAGGCGCGCGGCGTGGACAAGCCCCGGGTGGTTCCGCGGGCCGGACGGCCCCTTGCGTCGGCGCGGGACAATGGACGGTGGCCCACCTGTTGGCGGTGCCGGACCCGTACGAGGAGGAGACAAGACATGGCGGAGCCCACGCCGCGTCGTAACGAACCGCGGCTACGCCCCGCGCCCCTGCTCTTCGAGCCCGCGGAGGCGGCCTCCGACCCCGAGCACTTCTTCGCCCTGGAGTCGATCGAGGATCCGCGGGCGCTGCTGGCCCGGGCGACGGAGCTGGCCCAGGCGTTCCGGGCGGCCGCCGACCGGGCCGTGGAGTTCCAGGCCGTCGCGGCGGCCCAGCTCGCCGACCCGCGCCGCTTCGACCGGCTGACCCCGGCGGACATCGCCGAGCGCGCGGAGTGGACCGAGGACTACGCGAAGAAGATGGTCGAGTTCGGCCGGGACCTGCTGCGCGGGGAGCAGGACGGGCGGACGACCGCGGACCCGGTGTAGCACCCACGCGGCATATGCCAGGCGGGCAAGATACTCCTCCCCTGCCGCCCGTGTCCCGGTTTTCCGCAACTCAGAAGAACGACCCGCTCACTGCCTGTACACCTGGGTGGTATGAGCAGCGCACCGAACATCTCCCGTGTCAGCTCCGACGGCGTCGCCTGGCTCGCCTCGGCGGCGCCGTTCCCCCGCAGCACCCTCGCCCTGTGGCAGGACCGCCCGGACGCCCCGGTCGTCCTGCCCTGCGGCACCGTCTTCGACGTGGTGAGCGCCCCGGTCGTCTTCGGGCGCCGCATGCTGGACCGGCTGTGGGACGAAGGCGCGGGCTCGGGCCCGGTCGCGGTGTTCCGGGGCCGGATGCTGCTGTTCGCCGCCCTCGGCACGGCCCAGCGGCTGCCCTCGCTGCTCGACTGGGAGGAGTGGGGCTCACAGCGGGCCCGGGAGGTGCCGCCCCTGCTGTGCCACGGCACCGGCGACGCGGTGACCGTGCCGGCCCTGACCTGCGAGGACTCCGTCGGCACCGCCCGCTGGGTAGTCGCCCCGGAGACCCGCCGCCCCTGGCTGCCCGGCCCCGAGGTGCTGCTCTGGGCGGCCGTACGGGCCGCCCGGGCCGCCGTACGGATTTCGATTTTTCCTCCCGCCGACCAGGATGCTAATGTCTACGACGTCAGCAGGCGCCGCTAGCTCAGTTGGTTAGAGCAGCTGACTCTTAATCAGCGGGTCCGGGGTTCGAGTCCCTGGCGGCGCACCTGAAGGAAACGGCGGGTCCGGTTCGAAAGAATCCGGCCCGCCGTTTTCGTATACACGGGGCTTCCCCGCGAAGTACACGCGGCTTCCCCCGTGAAGCGTCAGTCACTCACCCCGGGTGTGATCTTCACCGTCCAGGCCCCCGACGCCGTCCGCCCCTCCGCCTCGATCTTCACGCCGCCCCCGGGCACGGTGAAGCTCTCCCCGAGGAAGACCGGCGCGTCGGCGAGGGGCGGGTAGACGGAGTTCTCCCAGCAGGACTCGGTGCGCGGGTGGGCGTCCACGACCTGGACCGGGCCGTCGCCGGACGGGGCGCCGCCCCGCACCCGGTAGACCAGGATCCCCTGCCGGCAGGACAGCCGGTCGTTGCCGGCCGCGCCGCGCGCCTCGAAGGCGAGGGCGCTGTCCTCGCCGGTCCGCACGACGGCCAGTTTGACGCCGTGCCCGAGGCCGAAGGCGGGGGCGCCGCCCACGCCCGGCACCGCGACGCCCGGCCCGGCCGCGAGGGGCTCCAGGGTGAGCCGGGTCGGTGTGGCCCCGCGCACGCAGACCACCTGGCGCGGGTCCAGCCAGCCGAGCCGCCACTTGTGCCAGCCGAACAGGTCCGGGGCCAGCCCGAACTGGCTGCCCATCAGGTCCCAGTCGCCGACGTAGGTGTCCCAATCGCCCTTGCCGTCGACCGGCCGGTGGTAGAGGTCGGGCAGGTCGAAGACATGGCCGGTCTCGTGGGCGAGGACCAGCCGGTCCGGCGGATGGTGCTCGAACACGGTGACGACCCGTTGGACGTCGGTGCCGTCGACGTGCACGGGCGTGTCCAGGTTCACGACCTTCGTGGCGTCCGAGTCGACGCCGGGCGCGTCCGGGTCGGCGACGAGGTAGACGACCGGGTAGCGCGAGAAGTCGACCTCCTTGTCGGCCACGGCGAACGCGTCCCGCAGGTAGGCGGCCCGGTCCTCGGCGCTCCAGTCCCGCCTCATGGCGTACGCCGTCGACGGGCGCGGCATGCGCAGCCAGTGCCCCAGCGGGTGCGGGCGCAGGGTGAACCTGCCGTAGGACGCCTGTTCGTAGAAGCGGCTGGTGGCCGGGAAGTGGTCGGCGGCCAGCTGGGCGGGGGTGGTGCGCGGGGTGGAGTCCGGGAAGGAGAGGAAGACCATCACGGCATCGAGGGCACCGGTCGGGCGGGTGTAGGAGGGGTTCCAGCCATCCACGCCCTCGGAGTGGTGGGCCTCACTGCGGTGCAGGGCGCAGGGGGCCGTCGAGAACGGTTCGGCGGCCGAGGGGCCGGTGAGGATCGAGGTCGCGGCGAGCGCCGACATCGTGGTGAACACGGCGGCGGTGCTGCGCAGCTTGGGCACGGACTTGACCTCCGGATGCGGTTCGCGGGACCCGCACCCAGATTGCTGGTATTCACCGCGTTTTGCCCTGTTTGCATGCACCAGAAGGGTGAGCGCGCCCCCAGCGCACTTCGGCGCGCCCCGGCGCCCGACACCCCGAAACACTCACGGAACGTCACAACTGGTCGAGGGCCTCCAGAAGCCGTCCAGGTGCGGGCAGAAACGATCTGTCAGAACCTGTACTCCGTCCGGGACACTGGACAGTGGCTGGAAGGGCCCGGGGCCAGCCTCTATGATCGGCACACTTTCCGGCACGGACAGGCACGGACACAGATCGAGTGCACTGCGGGAGCGAGCGGTGAGCGGAACGTCCGAAGGGCCGACGCCCGCGGCAGACCTCGACCGGTCAGCCGTCACAGACAGTCACCACACCACCTACCACCGTGTCTTCGCGACGGCCCCGCTCGCCATGGCGGTCGTGGCCCCGGAGGGACTCGTCATCAGCGCCAATGCCGCGCTCGGCGAGCTGCTCGGTGCCGATCCGGACACGTTCGTCGGGCGGGCCGCGGCCGACCTGGTGGACCTGACCTCCGACCCCCGCAGCCGGCACGCCTACCACGAGGTGCTGCGCGGCCGGCAGGCCCGCCTGCGCTGCACCCGCCGCCTCAAGCACCCCGGGGGCCACTCGCTGTGGGTGCAGGTCACCGTCGCCCCGCTGGCCGACGGTGAGCCCGGCGTCCTGCTGTCGGTCGCCGACATCAGCTCCCGGCGCGAACTCCAGGCACAGCTGAGGCACTTGCAGATGCACGATCCGGTGACCCGGCTGCCCAACCGCACGCTGTTCTTCGAGCGACTTTCGGCCGCGCTGGAGGCGGAGTCGTACGAGCAGGGCGGCACCGGCCGGATCGGCCTGTGCTACCTGGACCTCGACGGCTTCAAGGCCGTCAACGACACCCTCGGCCACCGGATCGGGGACCGGCTCCTGACGGCCGTGGCCGAGCGCCTGACCAGGGTCGCCGACGAGGCCGGGTACGCCCGCGCCGCGACTCCCCTGGTGGCCCGGCTCGGCGGTGACGAGTTCGCCCTGCTGGTGGAGGACTCCACCGGCACCGAACAGCTCGCCGACCTCGCCGAGTCCGCGCTGAAGGCGCTGGAGCAGCCCTTCGACCTGGCCGGGCAGCGACTGTCGCTGACCGCGTCCATCGGGGTCGTGGAGCGGCACGCGGCGGGCACCACGGCGACGGGTCTGATGCAGGCGGCCGATACGACGCTGTACTGGGCGAAGGCCGACGGCAAGGGCCGCTGGACGCTGTTCGACCCCGAGCGCAACGCCCACCGCATGACCCGCCAGGCGCTGTCCTCCACCCTGCGCCCGGCCATCGAGCGCGGCGAGTTCGCCCTGGAGTACCAGCCGTTGGTGGCGATGGAGGACGGCAGGCTCAACGGCGTCGAGGCCCTCATCCGATGGCATCACCCGCAGTTCGGCACGCTGACGCCGAATCGGTTCATCGGACTGGCCGAGGAGGACGGCTCGATCGTGCAGCTGGGCCGCTGGGCCCTGGCCACCGCCTGCCGGCAGGCCCGCCGCTGGCAGCTGGACCACCCCGGCGAACCGCCCATCTTCGTCAGCGTGAACGTCGCCGTGCGGCAGGTCTGGGACTCGGATCTGGTGGCCGACGTGGCCGAGACCCTCTCGGAGACCGGGCTCGCCCCGCACCTGCTCCAGCTGGAGCTGACCGAGTCGGCGGTGATGGGCTCGGCGGGCCGGCCGCTCCAGGCGCTGCAGGCCCTCAGCGACATGGGTGTGCACATCGCCATCGACGACTTCGGCACCGGCTACTCCAACCTCGCCTACCTGAGCCGTCTGCCGGTCTCCGCGCTGAAGCTGGACGGCTCCTTCGTCCGGGGCTTCCAGTACGAGGAGGCCGCGAAGGGGGGCGTGCCCAACCCGGCCGACGAGGTGATCGTGGAGGCGATGATCCAGCTGGCCCACCGGCTGGGGCTGACGGTCACCGCGGAGTGCGTGGAGACCTCGGCCCAGGCCACCCGGCTGCGCCGGATCGGCTGCGACACCGGGCAGGGCTGGCTGTACTCCCGCCCGGTGTCGCCGGATCGTATCTCCGAGCTGCTGGGGGCTCAGGCCTGCGCGGTCGGCAAGCCGTAGGCGTCGGCGATCAGCTCGTAGCTGCGCAGGCGCAGTTCGCCGCTGTGGGCGTGGGCGACGAGCATCAGCTCGTCGGCGCCGGTGCGCTTGTGGAGGTCGTCCAGGCCGGTGCGGACCTCGTCGGCGGTGCCGTGCACGACATTGGCCGTCCAGGAGTCGACGAACTCCTCCTCCATCGGGCTGAATTGGTGGTGCTCGGCCTCCTCCGGCGCGGGGTAGAGGCCCGGGCGGCCGGTGCGCAGCCGGAGCATGTTCAGCGCCAGCGCCCGGGTCTGCCGGCGGGCCTCCCGCTCGTCGTCCGCGGCGAGGGTGGAGACGCCGATGAGGGCGTACGGCTCGGACAGGACGGCGGAGGGCCGGAAGCTCTGCCGGTACAGGTCCAGGGCCGGGATGGTGTTCTGCGCGGAGAAGTGGTGCGCGAAGGCGAAGGGCAGGCCGAGCAGACCGGCCAGCCGGGCGCCGTAGCCGGAGGAGCCGAGCAGCCAGATCGGCGGCCGGTGCGGGGACTGCACGCCGCCGGGGGTGGTGCCCTGCACCGGGCCGGGGATCGCGTGGATCCGGCCGTAGGGGTGCCCGTCGGGGAAGTCGTCGTCCAGGAACCGCGTCAGCTCCGCGAGCTGCTGCGGGAAGTCGTCGGCGCCCTCGTTGGGGGTGTCGGTACGGCGCAGCGCCGCCGCCGTGGCCCCGTCCGTGCCCGGCGCCCGGCCGAGGCCCAGGTCGATCCGCCCCGGCGCCATGGCCTCCAGCGTGCCGAACTGCTCGGCGATCACCAGCGGGGCGTGGTTGGGCAGCATGACGCCGCCCGAGCCGAGCCGGATGCGGTCGGTGTGGGCGGCGAGGTGGGCGAGGATCACCGCGGGCGAGGAGGAGGCCACGCCGGGCATGGAGTGGTGCTCGGCGACCCAGTAGCGGTGGAAGCCGCGGGACTCGGCGAACCGGGCGAGCGCGACGGCGGTGCGCATGGCGTCGCTCGCGGTACCGCCCGCGCCGACGATGGCCAGGTCCAGTACGGAGAGGGGGACGGGGGCGGTGCCGTGTGTGGTTCCCCGGATCTCGTCTGCCTCGTCTGCCGCCACGGTGTGGGCCTCCTGTTTCGAGCGTGAGCTGTCCTCGCGCTGCTAACAGGAGGGTGTCTCCGTTTATTCCCCCGGGGCCGGCCCTGGTTCCCCCGGCCCCGGACCGCCGGGTTCCGTCCGGATCGGTCCGGGCCGGTCCGGGCCGGTCCGGCCCGATCCGGACGGAACCCCCTAGACCTGCACCAGGGGCTCCCGCGTGAACAGCGTCCCCAGGGAGGGCGCGTTCACCCGGCGGTCGGTGAGCCTGAGGGCCTCCCAGACCGTGACCTGGTTGGCGGTGAGGACCGGCTTGGACAGGGCCTTCTCCAGCAGACCGAGGTGGGCGGCCGTGTGCAGCGCCGTGTCCGGGAGGAGGACGGCCTGGGCGTCGGGGGTGTCCGCGGCGCGGGCCAGGGTCAGCACGTCCTCCTCGCCCCAGGTGGCGACCTCGGCGGCGGTGACGATCCCGGAGGAGCGTGTCCCGGTCACCTCCAGGCCGCCGGCCCGCAGGAAGTCCGCGAAGAGCGCGGTGATGTCCTCGGGGTAGGTGCCGCCGACGGCGACCCGGCGCACACCGATCTCGCGGGCCGCGTGCACGAAGGCGAAGGAGGTCGAGGACGCCGGCATGCCGGCGAGCCGGGCCAGGGTCCGCACCTGTTCCTGGGCGCCCTCCCAGCCGTGGACGAAGCCCCCGCTGGTGCTGGCCCACACCGCCGTCTCGGCGCCGGCCAGCCGCAGCCCCTCCACGCCCGCGGCGAGCCGCTCGGCGGAGCCCATCTCGCGCAGGGCCGCCACCCGGTGCGCGTCCTCCCCGAGGTCGGTGTGGAACAGGTCCACCCGGATGTCGCTGCCCAGGAGCTGCTCGATGCGTGGATAGTCGTCCTCGGCGGAGTGGCCCGGGTAGAGGAATCCGAGTGCGGTCATGTCCAGCCTTCCTGCTGTTCTTCCGGCAGTACGGACCAAGCGCGGGCAGCCGCGTCCGGCAGCGCCTGACACGGCCCCACGGTCCCGGGTACCCAGTCGGCGCGGTGCCGCCCACATCGTGGCCGGGTTGGCCGGGACCGCGTTCCCGGGCGCTCCCGCCGACGAGGCCGCGGGAGGCGCGCGTGCCAGGCGTCGGGCGGCAGGCGCGCCGCGGGGCCTGGCCGGAACCGGCCGACACCGGCCGACCGTGGCCGGAACCGGCCTCACGCTGGGCCACGCGTGGGCAACGGATCGTGGGGACGCCCGTGTTGACGAAGGGGGGTCCGGGTGCGAGCGTGGTCAATCCGCGCACGATCCGCGCATGTCAGACGCCGGGAGCCGCCCTGCATGACGCCGACACCCCCCACCGTCGTGGTCCTCGACGCCGATCCGCCGCCCCGGCTCGGCCGCCTCACCGGCCGCGCCCGGATCGTGCACACGGACGCGGCGCACCTGGCCGAGCGGCTGCCGGACGCGGACGTGCTGCTGGTGTGGGACTTCACCTCGCACGCGGTGCGCGAGGCGTGGCCCGGCGGCGGGCCCCGGCCGCGCTGGGTGCACACGGCGAGCGCGGGCGTGGACCATCTGATGTGCCCGGAGCTGGCCGCGTCGGACACGGTCGTGACCAACGCGCGCGGGATCTTCGACCAGCCGATCGCCGAGTACGTCGCGGCCCTGGTGCTGGCGGTCGCCAAGGATCTGCCGCGGACGCTGGAGCACCAGCGGGAGCGGGTCTGGCGGCACCGGGAGACCCGGCGGGTGGCGGGCACGCGCGCGTGCGTGGTCGGCTCGGGCCCGATCGGCCGGGCGATCGCCCGCACGCTGAAGGCCCTGGGGGTGACGACGGCGCTGGTGGGGCGGGTGCCGCGGACGGGCATCCACGGCCCCGACGAACTGGACCGGCTGGTCTCCCGCGCGGACTGGGTGATCGCGGCGGCGCCGCTGACCGCGCAGACGTACCGCATGTTCGACGCCCACCGCTTCGGTGTGATGCAGCCGTCGGCGTTCTTCGTGAACGTCGGCCGGGGTGGCCTGGTCGACGAGGAGGCCCTCGCGCAGGCCCTGACCCGGCGCTGGATCGCGGGCGCGGCCCTGGACGTGTTCACCGCGGAACCGCTGCCCGAGGACAGCCCGCTGTGGAAGCTGCCGGGGCTGGTCGTGTCCCCGCACATGAGCGGTGACACGGTCGGCTGGCGGGACGAACTGGGCGCGCAGTTCGTGGAGTTGTACGAGCGGTGGGAAGCGGGCAGACCGCTGCCGAACGTGGTCGACAAGACGCGGGGTTACGTGCCCGGGCACTGAAGCGCCCGCCGCCGAAGGGTCTGCCGCCGAGGCGCCTGCCGCCGAAGTGCCCGCCGCCGAGGCGCCCGCCGCCGAAGGGTCTGCCGTCGAAGGGCCTGTCACCGAACCCCTGGAGGGTGCATGCAGCTCACCGACCTCACCGCCGTTCGGCTCCTCGACGGTTACCGCACGGGCGAGTTCAGCCCGGTCGAGGTGACCGGGGCGGCGCTGGAACGGGCGCGGCACGGCCGGCCGGAGGTGAACGCGTTCGTGCGGCTCACCGAGGAGGACGCGCTCACCCGGGCCCGGGAGTCAGAGGCCCGCTGGCGGCGCGGGGAGCCGGCCGGGCTGGTCGACGGGGTGCCGGTGACGGTCAAGGACGTCCTGCTGCTGCGCGGCCACCCCACGCTGCGCGGCTCGAGGACCGTCGGTGAGCAGGGCGCCTGGGACGAGGACGCGCCGCCGGTGGCCCGGCTGCGCGCGCACGGCGCGGTGTTCCTCGGCAAGACCACCACGCCCGAGTTCGGCTGGAAGGGCGTCACCGACTCCCCGCTGACCGGCATCACCCGCAACCCGTACGACCCCACGCGCACCGCGGGCGGCTCCAGCGGGGGCAGCGCGGCGGCCGTCGCGCTCGGCGCGGGTCCGCTGTCGCTGGGCACGGACGGCGGGGGCAGCATCCGGATCCCGGCCGCGTTCTGCGGGGTCTTCGGGCTGAAGCCGACGTACGGCAGGGTGCCGCTGTACCCGGCGAGCGCGTTCGGCACGCTGTCGCACACCGGCCCGATGACCCGGGACGCGGCCGACGCGGCCCTGCTGCTCGATGTCATCGGCGTGCCCGACCCGCGGGACTGGTCGGCGCTGCCGCCCGCGCCGGGCTCCTTCCGGGAGGCGCTGAAGGGGGGCGTGCGGGGGCTGCGGGTGGCGTACTCGCCGTCGCTGGGCGGGCAGGTGGCGGTCGAACCGGCGGTGGCCGCGGCCGTACGGCGGGCGGTGACCGCGCTCGCGGGCCTGGGGGCGTACGTCGAGGAGACCGATCCCGACTTCAGCGACCCGGTGGACGCCTTCCACACCCTGTGGTTCACCGGCGCGGCCCGGCTGACCCGGAACCTCCCGCCGCACCGCCGCCAGGCGCTGGACCCCGGGCTGCGGGAGATCTGCGCGCGGGGCGCCCGGATGAGCGCGCTGGACTATCTGGCCGCGGTGGACGTCCGGACGAACCTCGGGCGGCGGATGGGGCGTTTCCACGAGCGGTACGACCTGCTGGTGACGCCCACGCTGCCGATCACGGCGTTCGCGGCGGGCCGGGAGGTGCCGGAGCGCTCCGCCCACCGGCGCTGGACGGGGTGGACGCCGTTCACCTACCCCTTCAACCTGACCCAGCAGCCGGCGGCGAGCGTGCCGGTCGGGGTGGACGGGGCGGGGCTGCCGGCGGGGATGCAGATCGCCGCGGCCCGGCACCGGGACGACCTGGTGCTGCGGGCCGCGCACGCCCTGTACCAGGCCGGGGCGGCCGGTGTCGCCGGGCCGGGTCCTGCGGGACCGTGACGCCGGGCGTAGCCTCGAAGGAGCACCCGGTTCGGGGAGATGGTGGCCATGAGCCTGCGGTTACGGTGCAGGGCGGCCGGTGTACTGACGGTCGTCGTGCTCGCGCCCTGGTCGGCACCGGGCGCGTCCGCGGCACCACCCGACGCCTTCCCCGGGCGCAACGGACGGATCGTCTTCGTCAGCGACCGGGACGGCAACGACGAGATCTACACGATGAACGCCGGGACGACGCCCGCGGACCGCGCCTCGCTCAGGAGGCTCACGAACAACGCGGTGCCCGACCGCGACCCGGTCTTCTCCTCCGACGGAAGCAAGATCGCCTTCGCGAGCCTGCGCGACGACAACTGGGACGTCTACACCATGAACGCCGACGGCACGGACGAGACCAGGATCACCACCGAGGCGTCGAACGAGTTCCAGCCCACCTTCGCCCCCGGGTTCACCCGGCCGCGGCAGACGATCGCCTTCACGAGCACCCGCGACGTGTCCGCCGCGCACCCCTTCAACTACGAGATCTACCGGCTGGATCCGGAGAGCGCCCGGCTGGCCATGCAGCTCACCTTCGACCCCGAGCTGGACACGGAGCCGGCGTGGTCCCCGACCGCCTGTCAGATCGCCTTCTCCAGCAAGCGCGCCGGCGGCAACCGCGACATCTACGTCATGGGGTGCTCCGGTCTGGACACACGACGGCTCACCACGGGACCGTCGAACGACTCCTGGCCGGCCTTCTCCCCGGACGGGACGAAGATCGCCTTTCAGAGCAACCGGGGCGGCAACACCGACATCTACGTGATGAACACCGACGGCACCGGGGTGACGCAGGTGACGAACGACGTGTCGGAGGACTGGCAGCCGGCCTTCTCACCGGACGGCGCCTGGGTCGTGTACAGCTCGTGGAACGGCCTCGGCAACGCCGACATCTACGCCAGGAAGCTGGACGGGACCTCGGAGCAGCGCCTGACCAGCGGGCCGGGCGAGAGCACGCGCAACACGCAGCCCGACTGGCAGCCGGTCCCTTAGCAGGGGGCCGGCGACGCCGGGGCCCCCGCCCGGTTCGGTGCCGGTGAGGGAGAAGTGACGGAGGCCGCCGGGGATCGGGGTGACCGTCGGGTTCTCCGGTGGGGATTCCGTGGAGGCGAAGGGCGGGAAGCGGGCGCAGATCACGGCACGCGTGAACGGGGCGGGGAAGACCTCGCCCGCGAGAGGCGGCACCTCCCCCGTTCTCGCGCAGGTCAGGGGCGCGTGGTCGGTCAACGGGCCTGCCGGGCCGCGCACATCGCGCCGGGTCGGGCGGGACGCTGACGCGTCGTCCGGCCGGGAAAACCGGGGTGCATAGCCCGGTTCCGCTTGGGTAGCCGCGCCGCCATGGCTCCACCACTAGGCAACGACGTACACACGATCCGGTCGGAACACAGACACACCCGGCGCTCGGTACTGGCGGGCCTCGCCGCGTTCGGCGCGCTGGGCGCGGCGGGCTGCACCCGGGTGGCGTCGGCCTCCGGCAAGGACGGCGGCGACCTGCTGGAGCGGCTGCGCGCGCTGGGTGTCGTACGGCTGGGGATCGCCGGCGAGATTCCCTTCGGGTACATCGACCGGGACGGCAAGCTCACCGGGGAGGCGCCCGAGCTGGCGAAGGCGGTCTTCAAGCGGCTCGGGGTGGACCGGGTGCAGCCGGTGCCGACCGAGTTCGGCTCGCTGATACCCGGCCTGAAGTCGCAGCAGTTCGACGTGGTGGCCGCGGGGATGTACGTCACTCCGGACCGCTGCGAGCAGGTGATCTTCGCCGACCCCGACTACCGGATGCCGGACGCCTTCATCGTCCCCAAGGGCAACCCGCTGCGCCTGCGCACCTACGCGGACGCACTGCGCCGGCACGCCAAGGTGGCCACCGGCACCGGCTACGCGCAGATCCAGCACGCCGTGGAGGCGGGCTACCGGGAGAACGACCTCGTCATCGTCCCCGACCAGGTCGCCGGGCTGAACGCGGTGGAGTCCGGGCGGGTCGACCTGTTCGCGGCCACGGCCGTCACCGCCCGGCTGGTCGCCCGGGGCTCCGCCAAGGCCGAGTCGACCGAGCCGTTCGTCGCGCTCGTCGACGGCAAGCCGAAGGCGGACGGCGGGGCGTTCGCGTTCCGGCCGAACGAGACCCGGCTGCGGGACGCCTTCAACGCCGAGCTGCACAAGCTGCGCCGCAGCGGGGAGCTGTACCGGATCGTGCGGCCCTTCGGCTTCACCAAGGCCGAGATGACGACCCTGACCGCGAAGGAGCTGTGCGGCTCATGACCGCGGGACTGTGGGAACTCGTCCTCCAGGGGATCGGCATCACCCTCCAGCTGCTGGTGTACGGCGCGCTGCTCACCGTGGTGGTCTCCTTCGCCGTCGGTGCCGCGCGCACCCACCGCTCGCGCCTGGTCCGCTTCCTCGCGGCCTGCTACACCGAGGTGTTCCGCGGCATCTCGGCGCTGGTGATGATCTTCTGGGTGTTCTTCGTACTGCCGGTCGCCTTCGGCTGGCAGCTGGTGCCGATGTGGGCGGGCACGCTCGCGCTGGGCCTCACCTACGGCGCGTACGGCTCGGAGATCGTGCGCGGCGCCCTCGCGGCGGTGGACCCGGCCCAGCGGGAGGGCGGGATCGCGCTCGGCTTCTCGCCCTGGCAGCGACTGCGGCTGATCCTGCTGCCGCAGGCGGTGCCGGAGATGATCCCGTCCTTCTCCAACCTGCTGGTCGAGCTGCTCAAGGGCACCGCGCTGGTGTCCATCACGGGGATGGGCGACCTGGCCTTCAGCGGCAACCTGGTCCGCCTGGCCCTCCAGCAGAGCGGCCAGATCTACGCCTACCTGCTGCTGATCTACTTCGTGATCGCGTTCCTGCTCACCCGCGGCATGCGGGTGCTGGAGCGCCGGCTGAAGGCGGAGGTGGCCCGGTGAACTGGGACTGGGGAGCCGTCTCCGACTTCATGCCGTACTTCTGGAAGGGCCTGCTGGTCACCCTGGAGGCGCTGGCCCTGGGGTCGCTGATCTCGTTCGCGCTGGGCCTGGTGTGGACCTTGCTGATGCGCACGCCGACCCGGTGGGTGCGCTGGCCGGTGGGGATCCTCACGGAGTTCGTGCGGGACACCCCGCTGCTGGTGCAGCTGTTCTTCCTGTTCTACGTGCTGCCCGAGGCGGGCGTGACCCTGTCGCCGCTGACCACCGGCGTCCTGGGGCTGGGGCTGCACTACTCGACGTACACGATGCAGGTCTACCGGGCCGGTATCGAGGCGGTGCCGGCCGGGCAGTGGGAGGCCGCGACCGCGCTCAGCCTGCCGGTGCGGCGCACCTGGACGGCGGTGGTCCTGCCGCAGGCGGTCCGCCGGGTGGTGCCGCCGCTCGGCAACTACGTCATCGCGATGCTGAAGGACACGCCGATGCTGATGACGATCGGCGTGCTGGAGATGCTGGGCCGGGCGCGGCTCGTCTCCCAGCAGCACTTCCAGTTCACCGAGCCCCTGACGGTGATCGGGGTCGCCTTCGTCGTCGTCTCGTACCTGGCCTCCGTTTGTCTGCGCACCCTGGAGCGACGCCTTGTCCGTTGAGACCAGCAAGCAGCCGGCCGTGACCGGCACCCCGACGACCGAGCTGATCCGCATCGAGGGGGTGACCAAGCGGTTCGGGGACAACACCGTCCTCGACGGTCTCGACCTGTCCGTGGACGCGGGCCGGCACGTCACCCTCATCGGGCCCTCCGGCTCCGGCAAGACCACCATCCTCAGACTGCTGATGACCCTCGCCGAGCCGGACGCGGGCACGATCACCGTCGACGGCCAGCGGCTGTTCCCGGCGCCGGAGCGGCAGGTCCGGGAGGTCCGCAAGAAGATCGGGATGGTCTTCCAGCAGTTCAACCTGTTCCCGAACATGTCGGTGCTGCGCAACCTCACCGAGGCGCCGGTCCGGGTGCTCGGCCTGTCGAAGGACGAGGCCGAGGCGCGGGCCCGGGAGCTGCTGGACCTGGTGGGCCTGGCCGACAAGTGCGACGCGAAGCCGACCCGGCTCTCCGGCGGCCAGCAGCAGCGGGTGGCGATCGCCCGGGCGCTGGCGATGCGGCCCCGGGTGCTGCTGCTGGACGAGGTGACCTCCGCGCTCGACCCGGAGCTGGTCGCGGGCGTGCTCGACCTGCTGCGGGACATCGCGCGCAGCACCGACATCACGATGCTGTGCGTGACCCACGAGATGGGGTTCGCCCGGGACATCTCCGACCAGGTGCTGATGTTCGACGCGGGCCGGGTCATCGAGGCGGGCCCGCCGGAGAAGATCTTCGGCGACCCGGAGCGGGAGCGGACCCGGGAGTTCATCAGCGCGGTCCTGTGACGGCGGGGCGTGCGGGCGGAAAGAGCCGAGGTCCGCTGACTGGGGCATGACCGTGGCATATGCCAGAGGATCACCGCCCCAGTTGGGGGCCGGGGCGCACGGGCGCAATCTCGCCAACACCCTCTCCCCGTGCAGCCTTTGACGGCTATCGTGGTAACGATCCGCCGACCCGGATCGTGGCCGAGGGGGACCGACATGAGGATCGAGCCGACCGCCCCGTACCACTCCGCCCAGGACGCGCTGCGCGTGCTGGAGACCGTGGCCCGGCACCCCGCCGGTGCCACCGACACCGAGCTGGCCCGCCGCACCGGCCTCGGCGCCGAGCGGCTCACCGCCCTGCTGCGCATGCTGCGCCGCGAGGGCTACGTCGAGCAGGTCGGCGACGGCGCGTACGTCACCGGCGACACCCTGCGCCGGCTCACCTCGGCGCACGACCGGGAGCGGGCCCTGCGGGACAAGCTCCAGCACACCCTGGACCGGCTGCGCGACTCGGTCGGCGCGGCGGTCTACCTCAGCCGGTACCTCGACGGCGAGGTCCGGGTCACCCAGTACGCCGCCGGGCCGACCGCCCCGGCGGTCAACGAGTGGGTGGACTTCCGCTGCTCCGCCCACGCCACCGCCGTCGGCAAGAGCCTGCTGACCCAGCTGGACCGCAACGCCCGCCGCGAGCACCTCTCCCGGTACAAGATGGCCCGCCTCACCTCGCGGACCATCACCAGCGACAAGCTGCTGCTGTCCCGGCTGGAGTCGCAGCCGGCGACGGTGCCGGTGCTGGACCTCCAGGAGTACGCGGTCGGCACGGTCTGCGCGGCGGTACCGCTCACCGCGGGTTCCGCGGTGGGCTGCCTGGCCGTCTCGCTCCCGGTGGAGCACGCGCACCGGCTGAAGCGGGCGGCGGAGACCCTGAACCGGAGCGCGACCCCGGTGGTCCTCTCACTGACGATCTAGGACGATCCAGCCGCCGCGCGGGGTGCCACCCGGGTGGTCACGAGCACCCCCCGGGACCAGGTAGTATTTTCTTCGTCGCCGGCCGCGGAGGAAAAATCCGAGGCAGGCGGGAGTCATGCGCCGCTAGCTCAGTTGGTTAGAGCAGCTGACTCTTAATCAGCGGGTCCGGGGTTCGAGTCCCTGGCGGCGCACGATGACGATGGCGAGCTACGTCCGCAGAAAGCGCGGACCTGGCTCGCCATCTCTGTTATTGCGCGGCTTCGCCGCGCGTTGTGGGGGCTCCGCCACCCACACCCCCTACGGAAGGGCCCCTCGCGGAAGCGAGGGGCCCTTCGGCGTCCTCCGCGGTCAGCCGCCGGTACGACTCCTCCCCCGGCGGCCGCCACCACACCGGGTCGGCGCAGGCGTACCCTTCCCGCCGCAGCCGGGCCCGCTCGATCTTGTGGGTCGCGGTCACCGGCATCCGCTCCACCACCCGCACGAACCGGGGAGCCATCTTCGTGCCGAGGTCCGGCTGGGCCCGCAGGAACGCGGCGAAGGCCGCCGGGTCGAAGGTCCCGGCGATCGTCGCCATCACCTGGTCCCCGGTCACCGGGTCGGGCACGCCGTACACGGCGACGGCGTCCGCGCCCGGGTACCGGGCCACGATGTTCTCGATCGTCGCGGCGGCGAGGTTCTCCCCGTCGACGCGGATCCGGTCGTCGGTCCGGCCCGCGAAGTACAGGTAGCCGCCGGTGTCCCGGTAGAAGAGGTCGCCGGTCCAGTACGCCCCGCCGCGGCGCCGCTCGGCCTCGGCGGCCGGGTTGCGCCAGTAGCCCTCGAAGGGGTTCGGGCCCCGGTTGACCAGTTCGCCGATCGCCTCCTCGCCGTTGAGCAGCCGCCCGGTGCCGTCGAAGACGGCCGGGGGGCACTCCCGCCCGGTGGCCGGGTCCAGGACCACCAGGCCGGGGCCGGCCGGACCCACCGCGCCCGGCGGGGTCCCGGGCGCCCACTGGACGGCCGCGCCGCCCTCCGAGGAGCCGTACCCCTCCACCAGCCGCACCCCGAAGCGCCGTTCGAAGGCCGCCGCGTCCAGCGCGCCCGCCTCCGTCCCGAAGCCGAGGCGCAGCGGGTGGTCCCGGTCGTCGGGCCGGGGCTCGGTGGCGAGGAGGTACTGGATCGCCCGGCCGACGTAGGTGAAGTAGGTCGCTCGGTAGCGGCGCACGTCGGGCAGGAAACCGGAGGCCGTGAAGCGCCGGCGCAGGGCCACGCCGGCCCCGGCGGCCAGCGCGGGCGCCCAGTCCGCGATCACGGCGTTGCCGTGGAACATCGGCATGCAGACGTAGTGCACGTCGTCCGCGCGGACCCCGAACTGCCGGACCAGGGCCTGCCCGGCCGCCGCCAGCCGGCCCTGGGAGCAGAGCGCGGCCTTGGGGGCGCCGGTGGAGCCGGAGGTGAAGTACAGCAGCAGCCGGTCGGCCGGGGCGGCCCGGGACGGGTCGGGCACGGCGCCGGCGTAGGGCGCCAGCAGGGCGCCGTACTCCGGGGTGTCCGTGACGAGGAACCGCACCCCGGGCAGGTCGAGCCCGGCCAGCAGCGGCAGGCGGGCCTTCTCGGTGACCAGGACCGGGCACTCGGTGTGCCGGATGTCCCGGGCCAGTTCGGGGCCGCGCCGGGTGGGGTTGATCCCGGCGACGGCCGCTCCGGCGAGGGCCGCGGCGCCGAGCCAGAGCGGGAACTCCTCGGTGTTGTCGAGCAGCACCCCGACGTGCGGTACGGCACCGGGCGGGAGCAGGTCGGCCAGCAGCGCGGCGCGGGCCGCGGCGCCGGCGGCCGCCTCGTGGTGGGTCAGCACCCGGTCCTCGCACCACAGCCCCGGCCGGTGGTCGCCCCAGCGCGCCGCGACGAGCGCGGCGACCGTCGTGGTCTCCATGGCCCAGCACGCTAACTGACGAGCCGTCAGATGAGGAGGGCTACGGCATCATCCCGCCCGACTCGGTGAACATCATGTGGGCCACGGCCATGAAGCCGACGCAGAAGGCGCACGCCACACCGAGGAGGACCAGCCCGACGCCGGTGCCGGCGGCGAGCCTTCCGCGCGCCGGGGGGCGGGCGGTGGCCCGCTCGGGAAGCTCCGGGAGGTAGCGGACGGTCACGAAGTCGCCCTCCAGGACGGTCGCGGGGCCGTCCTCCTCCTCGAAGCGGACCGTGCGGCCGTCGCGGGTGGTGAACTCGTAGACGTGGTGCAGGGTCGTGTGCACGGAGGTGTCCCCGCCGCCCCCGCTGGTCGTCGTGTACATCCGCAGGCAGCGCGCCTCGGCGGTCAGGCCGTGCGCCCACGTCCTGCTGATCCGCCGGGCACGGCGGACCAGCAGGTACGCGGCGTACACGAAGCCCGCCAGCATCACTCCGGGCACGGCGTAGAAGAGCGACTCGAACATGAGGTCCCCCGAGGAAGGTCGGTCCGCCGCTCCTGGTCGAGCGGTGTGGCGGGAACCTACCCGCCGCGCGGGGCGCCCGGCCTCAAGGGAACCTCAGTTTCCGTGCTGTACCCGGAGGGGGATCAGAAGGTGACGTCCGAGCAGGCGTAGAACGCGTTGCCCGTGTCGGCGATCGTCCACACCGCGAGGATGACGTGGTGTCCGCTCAGGCCGGTCGGCAGGGTGCCGCTGTGGCTGAGGGTGGCCGGCGGGCGCTGCCCGTTGTACGGCACCGTCAGGAACGGGGTGAGGTTGAGGTCCGAGCGGGAGAGGTTGTGGTTCTGGTTCCAGCCCGGCTTGGTGACGTAGTACCGGAAGTCGGTCGTGGCGTGCATGGCGGTGAACTGCCAGCGGAAGGTGTACGACTGACCGCCCGTCACCTTGGTGGTCGGCCAGGCCGCGCCGGACGGCGTCTTCGGCGCGCTGAGCTGGGCGAACTGGCCCAGGCCCGCGTTGCATATCTGGCCGTCGGCGGGCCCGCCGGCCGGGAAGCCCTTGGGGCCCTCGACGCTCTGCGGCTCCCACTGGATCTGGCCGCAGCCGGCGACGGTGCCGTTCTGGCAGAGCTTCTGCCTGCTGATGGGGAGGTCGGTGTAGCCGTGGCCGCTGGCGCCGCCGGTGGAGAGCGCGAACGCTCCGGCGGTCACCGCGCCCAGCACGACCGCGGACAACTTGGTCTTGGTGCGCATACTGCCGCTCCTGGGGAACGTGGGGAGTTCGGTGAGCCGTGCAGAGTAGGTCTAGACCAAGTCTCAGATTATTGCTGGGAATTGAACATGTCCATACCAATCGCAGGCCGGCTGCGGACCGGTCCTACACGGGCTCGGAGCGCCCCGAGCAGAACGCCACCGTCAGGTCGCGGACCAGCACCTTGCGCTCGTAGTCGTCCAGTTCGACCAGCCCGCGCATGGTCAGCCGGGTCACCGTGTCCTCCACCGAGTCCACCACCGAGCTGAGCATGCTGGCCCGCTGCCGGGCGTCCAGCGCGGCGATCCGGCGCCGGTGCATCGCGGCGGCCACCTCGGGGGCGTAGTCCACCCGGACCGGCTGCACCGAGAACACCTCCACCCCGACCGGCGCGGTCTCCTGCGCCACCAGCCGGGTCAGCGCGTCCCCGGCCGCCGTCGTCCCGCCCCGCGCGCCGCCCGCGTGCTCCACCGGCACCCGGGCCAGCGCCGCCTCCACGCACTCGCGCAGGTACGTCTCGTGGTCGTCGATGCCGAGCAGGGCGCGCGCGGTGTCCCGCACCCGCCACACCACCAGCACCACCACCCGCAACGCCACCCCGTCCGGGTCCGTCGCCGGCATCGCCTCGCTGCGCCAGTGCCGCAGCCGCACATCGACCCGGCGGCGCGGCACGAGCGGGTTCACCCACAGCAGCCCGGTGCGCCGGACCGTGCCCCGGTACCGCCCGAACAGCCCGAGCACCCAGGCCCCACCGGTCCGGCCCCGGGCCAGCCCGCCGAAGCCCAGCGCCCCGAGCATCCCGGCCCCGGCGTACGCGGCCCACTGCGCGGGACCGAGACCGCCCGTGGACGCCGGCAGCCGCAGCGCCTCGGCGGCGAGCGGCGGCAGCAGCCCCGCCCACCAGGTGGTGGCCAGACAGCCGGTGACCCCGCAGGCCCCGGCGAGCACCCCGGCCGCGCCGGGCAGCACCCTGGCCGGCCGTTCCGCCAGCCCCGGATCGACCTCCGGCAGCGGACGTCGGCGCACCGGCACCGGGCGGCGCAGCCGGGGCTGCTCACCGGTGCCCTGCCGGCGGGCCACCACGGCCGGCCGCAGCGGCACCTTCACCGGGTCGGGGTCGTCCCGGAAGAGCAGGTGGACGGGGATCTCGGTGGTCGCCTCGTTCTGGATCAGGCGGGCCGGCCGGGCGCAGGGGCCGGTGCCCGCGCCGTCCGACTGCCCCTCGGACTCGGGCGGCGTGTGGGATGTGGTCGTACTCATGCGTGCTCCAGCCTCCGCGCCAGACGCGTCATGAACAGGGGGTGGATGGGGGGGCCGGTGCCCGGGCCGGTCAGGCGAACAGACGGCGCCAGGTCTCCGGGCCCGGGTAGCCGTCGGCCGCGCCGCCCCGCCAGCCCTGGGCGCGCTGGAAGGCCTCCACGGCCCTCCGGTCCGCATCGCCCCAGTGCGGGCCCGGACCGAGGTCGTAGAACCGGCCGAACCCCTTCTTCACCAGCTGGGCGCCCAGGCGCGTGACGTGGTCGTTGGCCGCGCCCGGACGGAAGTACCGCCGGCCGGGATAGCCGGGCACCCCGTGCGAGGCGGGTGCGCCGGGACCGGAGCCGGCCGCGCCCGGGTGGGCCGCCACCGCCTTCCCGCCGGCCGCCGCCACCGCCTTCCCGCCGGCCGCCGGCGGCGCGACGGCCGCGGCCTTGGTCACTCCCTTGTAGCGGTAGGGGACGTACTTGTCGGCGTTGCTCCAGTAGGGGTAGGGGGTGGCCTGGCGGCGGGTGTGCGGGGGCGTCTGTTCGTAGACCGTGTAGGAGGTGTGCGTGTGGTCCGTCCAGCCGCCGAAGATCACGACGTGGGAGCCCTTCTCGGGGTTGTCGGGGTTGTGGTACAGCAGGATGTCGCCGGGCTGGAGCTCCTCCTTGGTGATCTTCACTCCGAACTGGCCGAGGCTGCCGGTCCATTCGTTGTTCGGCAGGCCCCAGGCCATGGAGACGTAGCCGGAGCAGTCCTGCCGGTACCCGTCGGACCAGAAGGCGTACATGCTGTACGGCACCTGGGCGGCCACCCAGACCTTGGCCCGGTTGATGATCTGGGTGCGGGTGGTGGCGGGGATCGGGGCGGTGGCGGGTCCGCCGGGCCTGCCCGCCTGGCCGTGCAGGGGAGCCTTGGCCCCCTGCGGGGTGTCGGGTGCGCCGTCGCCGGGCAGGGCCTGGCGGTGCGGGGAGTGGTCGGGGGCGAGGGCGGCGGCCGGGGGGACGGCGGCGAGGGCGGCGGACGCGGCGGCCACGACCACCACGCCGCGGGCCGCCGGCCGGCCGCGGCCGGACGGCGGGCGGGGAGCCGCCCGCCGTCCGTGGACACAGCCTGGACAGCCGCAGTCGCTCGCCGGGTCGACGTCCTCGAACACGGGAGCGGTCATGCGATCTGCCTCACATTCGGGGGTGTTTTGTCCGCGAGTGTGCACGTTGATCAGTTTCCCAACTGTGCACAGAACGCGCATTTTGACGGTCCGAATGATGTACGCCGCCCTCCGCGGCCCCCTCCCGCCGCCTCCCGGTGGTCGGGAGCACCCTTCGAGATCCGGTAGAGTTTTCCCTGTCAGCAGGCGCCGCTAGCTCAGTTGGTTAGAGCAGCTGACTCTTAATCAGCGGGTCCGGGGTTCGAGTCCCTGGCGGCGCACCGACCGGAAGGCCCCTCGCGAAAGCGGGGGGCCTTCCGCATGTCCCGGCTCCCCCACACCCGCACTCGCACGCCCCCGCTCCATCCCTTCCGCCCGAATGGCCGGATACCCTCTCGCCATGGCAGCCCGGGACCTTCAGGAGCGGATCAAGAAGCTGATCGTGGACCAGCGGCTGCCCTCGGGCGCCCCGCTGCCCACCGAACCGGAGCTGATGCGGCTCCTCGGGGCGAGCCGGAACTCGGTGCGGGAGGCCCTGAAGGCGCTCCAGGCGATGGGGATCGTGGAGATCCGGCACGGGTTCGGGACGTACGTGGGCTCGATGTCGTTCGCGCCGATGATCGAGGGGCTGGCCTTCCGGACCGTCGCCGGCCACTACCGCGGCGAGGACTCGCTGCTCCAGTTGCTGGAGCTGCGCGAGGCCGTCGAGACCGGGCTGGTGTCGCGGCTGGCCGGGCGGCTGCCGGAGACGGACCTGGTGGAGCTGGAGGCGCTCGTGGAGCGCATGGAACGGGAGGCCGCCGAGGGCACCGGGCTCGCCGGGACCGACCGCGCCTTTCACGCCACCCTGTACCGGGGTCTGGACAACGTGCTGCTCGGCGAGGTGCTGGAGGCGTTCTGGGAGGCCTTCCACCGGGTGCAGCAGGACCTCGTGGAGGTCGCGCAGGACCCGCGGGTCACCTGCCGCCAGCACCGGGAGATCCTGGACGCGGTGCGCTCCGGTGACTCCCTGCGCGCCGAGCGGGCCATACGGGACCACTTCGGCAACCTGCGCAGCCGGCTGACCCCGGCGGCCGTGCCCCACCGGTGAGCCACCGCGCGGGCGCTCAGCCGCGCGTCCCGGTGAGGTAGGCGGAGACCACGACGTTCGCCGTGTAGCTGCGGCTGGCGCGGTCGAAGGAGCCGCCGCAGGTGATCAGGCGCAGCTCGGCGCGGCCGGGTTCGCGGGGACCGTAGGCCTGCCGGGCGTCGAAGCCGTCGCGGGGCAGCACGCGGACGTCGTCGACGGTGAAGTCGGCGACCTTGCCGTCCGCGCGGAAGACCCGGACCGTCTCCCCGCGCTTGACCGTGCTGAGCCGGTAGAAGACGGCGGGCCGGGTCTCGGTGTCGACATGGCCCACCAGCAGGGCCGGCCCGGCGGCGCCCGGCTCGGGACCGGCGCCGTACCAGCCGACCACGCCCGGCTGGTCGTACGGCGGCGGGTCGACCGCGCCACGGGCGTCCAGACCGCGGGCCACCACCGGGGCCTGGACACCCAGCCGGGGGATGTCGACGCGCTGGGGCACCGCGCCGGCCAGGGGCTTCGCCGGGCTCGGCAGCCACAGGGGGCCGGCGTCCCGGCCGAGGGCGAGGACACCGCCGGCGGCCGGGCCGCCCGTGCCCTCCGGTACGCCGGTCACCCCGCGCCCCCACAGCCACAGCCCGCACAGCAGCAGCGCCCAGGTCAGGACGGTGAGCAGCCGCCCGGTGCCGGTGGTGCGCCCCTCGTCGGCCATGGCGGGTTCAGCGGGGGCCGCGGCTCCGGCGGGCGCGCAGCCCGACGGCGACCGCGGCGACCCCGGCGAGCGCGAGGCCGGTCACCGCCTGCCCGGTGTCGGGGCCGGATCCGCTGCCGGCCACGGTGGCGAAGTGCGCGGTGCCGCCGCCGCCCGCGGGGACCGGGGCGACCGGCGAGGCGGCCTGGGCGGGCGGCTCCATGGGCTCTGCCGGGCGGCCGGCGCCGCCCGCCTCCGTGACGGTGATGGTGCCGGTACGCACGGAACCGGCGCAGCTGATCTTCACCGTGTAGGCGCCGGGCGCGAGGGCGGAGCGGACCCGGGTCTCGCCGGTGAGGCTGCCCTGGGCGCCGGTCAGCTGGGCGTCGGCGACGAAGGCGGCCGAGGCGGCGCTTCCCTGGGCGCCGGTGCAGCCGCTGACCCGCAGGGTGATGTCGTCGCCCGGCGCCGGGGTGGCGGGGGTCACGGTGACGGCGCCGCCGTCCGCCGCGTGGGCGGCCGGGGCGACCGTGGCGCCGGCGGCGACGGCGAGGAGTCCGGTACAGACAGTGAGGCGTAGTGAGCCCATCGTGAACCTCCAGTTATCTGGAGGCTCCCCCGCCCCAGGCGCCTCCGCATCCTCGGGAGGCGCCTTGTTGCTCCGAACGGGTGATGCCGGGTTTCGGCGGGGTCTGTTCCCTGCTCAGACCAGGTCGACGAGGTCCGCGATGGAGTCGACCACCTGGGAGGGGCGGAAGGGGTAGCGGTCCACGTCGTTCGGCTGGGTCACGCCGCTGAGCACCAGGAAGGTGCGCATCCCGGCCTCCAGGCCCGCGAGCACGTCGGTGTCCATGCGGTCGCCGATCATCGCGGAGGTCTCGGAGTGGGCGCCGATCGCGTTCAGCCCGGCCCGCATCATCAGCGGGTTGGGCTTGCCGACGAAGTAGGGCTTCTTGCCGGTCGCGGCGGTGATCAGGGCGGCGACCGAGCCGGTGGCGGGCAGGTCGCCCTCGGTGGACGGGCCGACGTTGTCGGGGTTGGTGGCGATGAACCGGGCGCCGTCGTTGATCAGCCGGACCGCCTTGGTCAGGGCCTCGAAGGAGTAGGTGCGGGTCTCGCCGAGGATCACGAAGTCCGGTTCGTGGTCGGTGAGGATGTAGCCGATGTCGTGCAGCGCGGTGGTCAGGCCCGCCTCGCCGATGACGTAGGCGGTGCCGCCGGGCCGCTGGTCGTCCAGGAACTGGGCGGTGGCCAGCGCCGAGGTCCAGATGTTCTCCACCGGCACGTCCAGACCCATCCGGCGCAGCCGGGCGTGCAGGTCACGGGCGGTGTAGATGGAGTTGTTGGTGAGGACCAGGAAGGGCCGGCCCGACTCGCGCAGCTTCTTCAGGAAGGCCTCGGCGCCGGGGATCGGGACGCCCTCGTGGATCAGGACGCCGTCCATGTCGGTGAGCCATGACTCTATGGGCTTGCGGTCTGCCATGCTGTGCGTCTCCTGGCGTACGTACGGTCGGGGAGCGGGGGCGCCGGAACCACGGCGTACCGACGCCCCCAGCCTAGTCAGGACCGGCCGTTCCCGACCCCGTCGATCTCCCGTTCTCCCCGGTCAGCTGACCGGGGACGGCCTTTCCGCGCCCCGGTCGGCCGCCGGTGGCGGCCTTCCGGTCCTCGACGTACGCCGTGAGGTTCTCCGCGATGTCGTCCCGGTCGGGCTCGAAGACCTCGACGCCGTCCACCAGCCGGGCCGGCGCGCGGGCGTCGGCGCCGGCGGCCGTGACGGAGTCGAAGCGGATGCCCGTCTCACCGCTCCCCGGCGGGCCGGGCGAGCAGGGCGGGCAGGCCGGCGACGGAGTCCAGCACATGGGTGGCGCCCGCGGCGGCGAACTCCGCGTCGCCGTGGGCGCCGGTACGCACGCCGACGACCAGGCCCGCTCCGGCGCGTACGCCGCTGAGCACGTCGTACGACGTGTCACCGGCCACGGCGACCTGCCGTACGTCCTGCGCCGCCTTCGTCCGGACGAACGCCTCCAGCACCATGTCCGGGTACGGCCGCCCGCGCCCGCCGGCGTCGGCCGGGCACAGGGTGAGCGGGACGAGGTCCCGCCAGCCGAGGGCGTCGAGGATCGCGTCCCGGGTGACACGGGCGAAACCGGTGGTCAGGACGACGGTACGGCCGCTGCCCGTCAGTTCCTCGACGGCCTCGCGGGCGCCGGGGACGGGGGCGACCAGGCCGGCGCCGACCAGGTCGCCGTACGCCTTCTCGAAGGCGGTGTTGGCGCGCCGGGCGCGGTCCTCGTCACCGAACAGGTGCCGGAAGACGGAGATCTTGGACTCGCCCATGGTGGCACGGACGTAGGCCAGGTGCTCGGTGTGCTCGGCGGAGCCGGGCTCGACACCCAGCTCGGCGGCGGCCGCCTCGAAGGCACGCTCGACCAGACCGCCGTCGGCGACGGTCGTACCGGCCATGTCGAGGACGACGAGCCGGATGTCCGCGGGGTCGGTGGAAGGCTCCATCGGCGTGTCCGGGGTGTCCGTCGGGGTGTTCGGGGTGTTCGGGGTGTTCATCGGGTGGCTCACCAGCCCAGTTCGTTCGCGGTGGTCTCGGCTATCGCGGGGGCGCAGGTCATGCCGCGCCCGCCGGGCCCGGTGACCAGCCACACCCCCTCGCGCACCTGCTGCCGGTGCACCACCCGGCCGGGCTCGGTGCACTGCGCGTACACCCCCGCCCAGCGGCGCCGGATGCGGGGCAGCGGCCGGCCGAGGAGGGACTCCACGACCCCGGTGAGGTGCTCGTACGGATCCTCGACGGTGTCGAAGGCGAAGGGGTGCTCGTACGCGTGGGTGTCGCCGATGGTCAGGCCGCCGTCGGCGCGCTGGACCATGAGCAGCTGCATCCGGTGCGCGGCGGCGGTGTCCGCCTGCGGCTGCCGGGCGTTGAGGTCGTCCAGCGCCGGGGAGGCGTAGGCCGGGTAGTAGCGGAAGCTGTCGGCGTCGGCGACAGAGGTGGGCAGCGGCTCGCCGAGCGGGTCGGTCTGCATCATCTGGAGCCGGACGCGGCGCACGGGGAGCTCCGGGCCCGCCAGTTCGCGCACGAGTCCGCCGAGCCAAGCACCGGTGCACAGGACGACGACGTCGGCGCGGTGCACCTCGCCGTGGTCGTCGCGGACGGTCCCGGCGCCGGTCACCTCGCGCACCTCCCGGCCCGGCAGGAACGTGTAGTCCGGGGACTTCAGCAGCTCCTCGCGCAGCGCGAGCTGGGCGGTGCGGGGCTCCACGGCCGCGTCCCGCTCGCAGTACAGGGCGGCGGTGAAGTCGCCGCGCAGGGCGGGGTTGAGGGCGCGCGCCTCGCCCGGGGCGAGCAGCTCGTAGCCGCGGGCGGCGGCGTCCGCGCGGGCCACGGCGGCCTCGGCGACGGCGAGTTCGAGCGGCCCGCGGACGGGGGTGAGGGACCCGTTGGCGCGGAAGCCGAGCCCCGGCACCCGTCCGCCGACCGCCTCCCACAGCTCCCGCGCCCGCAGCGCGGTCTCCAGCTCTTCCCCGCCGGCGCGCCCGCTGACCCAGATCTGCCCGAAGTTGCGCAGCGAGGCGCCGCGCGCCTCGCTCTCGCGCTCGATCTGGACGACCTGGTGGCCGCGCTCCACTGCCTGCCAGGCATGCAGGGTGCCCACCACGCCGGCTCCGACGACTGTCACTTTCACGGCGGCAACGCTCCTCGCGATTCGGGAACCGGAAACGTCCGGCTGACAACGAGAGCGTGAACCAGGTACCGCGTTTGGGCTAGACCCGTTATCTTTTCGTGACCAATGAATGAGGTCCTGATGGGGTGATTCGGCCTGCTTTCCGGGGTCTTCAGCCCTGGAGGTGGGTGGTGAAGGAGAACCGGTCACCGCGGTAGAGCGAGCGCACCCGCTCCAGCGGGGCACCCTCCGCGTCGCGGGAGATCCGGTGGATCAGCAGCATCGGCAGGGCGGGCGGGGTGCCGATGAGCAGGGCCTCGCGGGGAGTGGCCAGCACGGTCTCGATCCGCTCGTCGGCGTCGCCGAAGGTGATGCCCTGGGCCGCGAGATAGCCGTAGAAGGAGGAGTCCGGGTCGAAGTCGGAGTCCAGCCGGGGGACCCGCGCGACGGCGACGTACGTGCTCTCCAGGCCGACCCGCTCCTCGTCGGCGAGCAGCACCCGCTCCAGGTGCCACACCGGCTCGCCCCGGGTGAGGCCGGTCTCGGCGGCGAGCGGCTCCGGGCACGGGAACCGGTCGAGGGTCACGAGGGTGCGGCCGGGCTGCCGCCCCTGCCGGCGCACGCCCTCGGTGTAGCTGGCGAGGGACAGCGGCTGCGCCAGCTTGGGCCCGGCGACGACGGTCCCCCGGCCGCGCCGCCGCAGCCGGCCCTCCAGCACCAGCTCCCGTACCGCCTGGCGCACGGTCTCCCGGGCGACGTCGTACCGCTCGGCGAGGTCCCGCTCGGTGGGGATGACGCTGCCGTCCCCGAGTTCCTCCAGCAGCGCGGCGATCCGCGCCTTCACCGCGTAGTACTTGGGGATGCGCCCGTGCTCCGGGATACCGGAGCGGACGGGGGCGCCGGGGGCCTGGTCGTTGGGGTAGTCCACGGGGGGATCGTCGCAGACGGGGGGCGGGGGTGGTGGGCGGGGGCTTTCGGCTCGGGGGCGGTGGTCTGGGGTCAGTGGTTAGGGGTCGGTGGTTAGGGGTCGGTGGTCGGGGGCCGGTGGGCGGAGGAGGCCGGTGGTTCGGGGGCGCACCGGTTCGGGGCCAGTGGTTCCAGTGGTCGCGGGGTCAGCGGCGGTTGCGGACGAGGAGATAGGCGCCGGCGCCTACGCAGCCGAGGGCGGCGAGGGCCGCGAGGAGGCCGTGGGCGAGGGCGCCGGGGCCGCCGAGGCCGGTGCGGGCCAGCTCGCGTGCTCCTTGGGCGAGGGTCAGGGAGGTGTCCTGGTCGTCCTGGTCGTCCACGTCGTCCGGGTCATAGGGGCCATCAGGATCGTCCGGGTCGTCCGGGTCGTAGCGGCCGTCACTGCCATCCGGGTCGTCACGGCCATCCGTGCCGTTCGTGCCGGTGCCGCCGGTACCGTCGGTGCCGTCCGTGTCCGCGGTGCCGGAGTCGGTGGCCGGTGCGCTGCTGGACGGGGTGGTCGGCAGGCCCTCGGTCTCCTGGGCGTTCTCGGCCTCCTGGACGGCCTGGTCCTCCCGCACGGCTTCCTGCGTCTCCTCCTCGCCCTCCCCGCCCTCCCCCTCCTCGCCGATCGAGAAGCGGTACGCGTTGGACTCGCCGACCCAGTCCCCGTCCTCGCCCCGCCGCTGCACGACGGCCGCGTTGGCGGTGACCTGGTCGGCCACGGCGTCGGAGGGGAGCGCCAGCCGGACGCGGACGCTCACCGTCCGGCCGGGTGGCACGGTGAACCCGCCGAAGCCGGCGCCGTCCAGCACGCCGACCAGCTCCTGCTCGTCGGTGCTCTCGAAGGTCACCGGCCGGTTCCGGGCGCCGTCGTAGAAGTCCAGGTGGGGCTGGTCCGGCCGCAGCGCGCGTTTGTCGTCGACCAGCACCACGACCGGGTGGATGCCGGCGCAGGTCCGGGGGGTGGTGTTGGTGAGGTCGATGTACCAGGTGCCGTATCCGCCGCCGGCCTCGTAGGAGCCGGGGCCGCCGCGGATCCGGGTGGACAGCGGGAAGGCCCGCGCGTCGCCGCCGACGCAGGAGGGGGGCGGCGGCGTGGCGGCGAGGGCGGGAACAGCCGACGGGGGGACGACGACGGTTGCGGCGGCGAGGGCTGCGGTGACGGATGCGGTGCGGCGGGGGGACGGGGGCGTGCGCGGTCGCATGAACACATAACCATGCCGGTCGGTGCGGGCGAGGAGCGGCGGCGCTCCGGGTGTGGGGCGAAGTCCGCTCGATCAGCGGAGCGGGTGGGGTCGGCGGCCGGCAGTGCCGTAGGGGTACCGGCCGGGCGCACCCGCAGTGGAGCTGGTCGCGCAGTTCCCCGCGCCTCTGGAGAAGTACGGCTCCGTCGGCTCGGGCAGCTCGTCGGCTCAGCGACGCCGCCCGCCGCTACGGCGCGCCACTCCACCGAACCCACGTGGTCGCAGGCGTCACACCCCGTGCCGCGGGCAGTCGTGGCGCAGGCCGCCGTACAAGCCCCGTCACGCGTCCCCCCGCCCGAACAACGGCGCCAACAGCAGCTGGGCGGCCCCCTCGGCCACCACCCGCTCACCCCGCGGAGCGACCCGTACCGGCACCGCGCCCCCACGCACCCCCTCCCGCCGCGCCCGCGCCCCCAACACCTCTCCGACCCCCCGCACATACGCCTCGGGCGCCCCGGCCACGGTCCGCCCCCCGAGCAGCACCACGTCGATGTCCAGCAGCCCCACCAGATTCCCGGCCGCGACCCCCAGCACCCGCGCCGCCTCGCCCACGTCCCCCCGCGCGACCGCCCCGAGGCACAGCACCTCCACGCACCCCCGGTTCCCGCACTCGCACAGCGGTCCGTCCAGCTGGATCACCTGGTGCCCGAACTCCCCCGCCCCGGTCCGCGCTCCCCGGTGCACGCTCCCGCCGATCACCAGCCCGGCCCCGAGCCCGGTACCTAGGTGCAGATAGGCGAAGGACCGGCCCGCGCCGCCCGTCTCCCCGCAGACCGCGAGCCCCAGCGCCGCCGCGTTGGTGTCCTTGTCCACCACCACCGGCACCGCCAGCCGCTGTGCGAGCGCGTCCCGCAGCGGAAAGCCGTCCCACTCGGGAAACCCGGTGACCCGGTGCAGCACGCCCCGCGCGTGGTCCAACGGCCCGGGCAGCGCGACCCCCACCCCCACCAGCGTCCCGGCCCCGCCGAGCCCCCCGCCACCGCCGGTGGAACCCTTCCCTCCGGCAGCCGGGGAACCGCTGCCCGCGAGCGAGCCCGCGGCCACGGTCCGCACCGCCGCGGACACCGCCCCCAGCACGGCCTCCGCCCCGGCCCCCAGGTCCAGCTCGGCGCACCGTTCCGCCACCACGGCCCCGTCCAGGTCCACGAGCACGACCCGCAGCTCGTCGCGGTCCAGGTGCACCCCGACCGCGTGGCCCGCCTCCGGGACCAGCCGGAGCACGGTCCGCGGCTTGCCCCCGGTCGACGCCCGCCGTCCGGCCTCCGCGGCGAGCCCCCGCTCCCGCAGCCGCGCGGTGATCTTGCTGACGGCCTGCGGGGTCAGCCCGGTGCGCTCGGCCAGTTCCAGCCGGCTGATGCCCTCGGCCCCGGCGTCCCGCAGCAGCCCCAGCACCAGTGCCGCGTTGTGACTGCGCAGTGCCCCCAGGTTCACCCCGGCGGCCCCACCGCCCCTCGCCCCCGAAGCCCCTCCGGCCCCTCCTGCCCCTGAGGTCCCTGCCGTGCCTGCAGTCCCTGGCGCTGTCCTCGGTGCGTTCACCCTCTTCACAGCCCCCATTCTCCCCACCGCTTGCACTTTCGCAACAGCGTTGCCAAAGTGGGAGCCATGACTGCTACCCCCCTCCGCGTCGGCCTGATCGGCTACGGCCTCGCCGGCTCCGTCTTCCACGCCCCGCTGATCGCCGCCACCGAGGGCCTCGCCCTGGACACCGTGGTCACCTCGAACCCGGAGCGGCAGCAGCAGGCCCGCGCCGAGTTCCCGGACGTGACGCTCGCCGCCACCGCCGAGGAGCTGTTCGACCGCGCGGACGCGCTGGACCTGGTCGTCGTCGCCTCCCCGAACAAGACGCACGTCCCGCTGGCCACGGCCGCCCTCAAGGCCGGTCTGCCGGTGGTCGTGGACAAGCCGGTCGCCGGCACCGCGGCCGAGGCCCGCACGCTCGCCGCCCTCGCCGAGGAGCGCGGGCTGCTGCTCTCGGTCTTCCAGAACCGCCGCTGGGACAACGACTTCCTGACCCTGCGCCGGCTCCTCACGGACGGCGAACTCGGCGACGCCTGGCGCTTCGAGTCCCGCTTCGAGCGCTGGCGCCCCCAGCCCAAGGGCGGCTGGCGGGAGTCCGGCGACCCGGCAGAGATCGGAGGTCTGCTGTACGACCTCGGCAGCCACGTCGTCGACCAGGCCCTGGTCCTCTTCGGACCGGTCACCGAGGTCTACGCCGAGGCGGACGTCCGCCGCCCCGGCGCCGAGACCGACGACGACACCTTCATCGCGCTCACCCACGCGAGCGGCGTCCGCTCCCACCTCTACGTCTCGGCGACCGCCGCCCAGCTCGGCCCCCGCTTCCGGGTGCTGGGCTCCCGCGCGGGCTACGTCAAGTACGGCCTGGACCCCCAGGAAGCGGCCCTGCGCGAGGGCAGCCGCCCCGGCACCGTCGCCGACTGGGGCGCCGAGGACCAGTCCCTGTGGGGTCGTATCGGCTCCGGCGAGTCCCCGCTGACCGGCGGCGGCACCCCGGTGCCGACCCTCCCCGGCGACTACCCGGCCTACTACGCGGCCGTCGCCGCCGCCCTGCGCGGCACCGGCCCCAACCCGGTGACCGCCCTGGAGGCGGCCGCCGCGCTCGACGTACTGGAAGCGGCCCGCAGGTCCGCCCGCGACAAGGTGACGGTGACCCTCTGATGTCCCAGACCACACCCCGGACCACGCCCGAACCGGTCCCGTCCGTCGAGGAGCTTCAGGCGCAGCAACGCCGTCTGGTCTTCGACCGGTTCACCCACGAGGACGCCTGGGCCCTCGGCTCCCTGCTGGTGGAGCTGGCCCGGGAACGCCAGGCGCCGGTCGCCGTCGACATCCACCGCGCCGGCCAGCAGCTCTTCCACGCGGCCCTGCCGGGCTCGACCCCGGACAACGACGCCTGGATCGCCCGCAAGCGCCGGGTGGTGGAGCGCTACGGCGCCCCCTCCTACCTGGTCGGCGCCCGCTTCCGCGCGAAGGGCACGACCTTCGAGGAGTCATCCCGCCTCGACCCGGACACCTACGCGGCCCACGGCGGGTCCTTCCCGATCACGGTCGAGGGCGCCGGGGTGATCGGCGCGGTGACGGTCTCCGGCCTGCCCCAGCTGGAGGACCACCGGTTCGTGGTGGAAGCGCTGGAGGTCTTCCTGGACCGTTCGGCCCGCTGAGCGGACGGCGGGAATCAGCCGGGACTCCCTCCGGTTGGCTGTGGCGGAAGACCTGATGATCATGGCGCAGTCACCCACCGGAGGGACCACCCCGATGACCGCTTCACCGAAGGAGACCGTCGGCCGCTACGGCATCTGGAGCCACGAGCTGCGCTCGGAGGATCCGGACCGGCGCGGCGAACTCGCCGAGGGCGCCGCCGAACTGGAGGAACTCGGGTTCGGCGCCGTCTGGCTGGGCGGCAGCAGCACCCTGGACCACGCGGTCCCGCTCATCGGGGCGACGCGGCGCATCGTCGTCGGCACCAGCATCCAGAACATCTGGCAGCGGGACGCCGCCACCACGGCGGCCGGCTTCGGCGAGGTGGAGACGGCCCACCCCGGCCGCTTCGTGCTGGGCCTGGGGGTGAGCCACGGCCCGCTGGTGCAGGGCTACCGCCGCCCGTACTCCGCGATGGTCGGCTACCTCGACGAGCTGGACAAGGCGGGCGTCCCGGCCGACCGCCGGGTGCTCGCCGCACTGGGCCCCAGGATGCTGGGCCTGGCCGGCGACCGCGCGGCCGGTGCGGTCCCCTACCTGGTCACGCCCGAGCACACCGCCCGGGCCCGCGAGATCCTCGGCGAACAGCCGCTGCTGGCCCCCGAGTTCAAGGTGGTCCTGGAGTCCGACCCGGCCCGTGCCCGGGAGACGGCCCGCGCCTACCTGGCCCGCTACCTGCGGCTGCCCAACTACACCGACAACTTCCTCCGCCTCGGCTTCACCGAGACCGACATCGCCGACGGCGGCAGCGACCGGCTCATCGACGCCGTCTTCGCCTGGGGCGACGAGACGCGGATCCGCGAGCGCATCACCGCCTTCCACGAGGCGGGCGCCGACCACGTCGCACTCCAGGTGGTGAACGGCGGCACCGGCGACACCCTGCCGAGGGAGGAATGGCGCAGGCTCGCCTCACTCCTGGCGTGAGCGCATCGCCCCGAAGGGGCGCGGGGGAACCGCGCGAGCGACCACGACGGCCCGGAGCCGCCGCACTCGCGCGGTTCCCGCCCCTCTAGGCGTCCTTGAGTTCCTGCCGCTGACGGCCGAGCCCCCCGATCTCCAGCTCCACCACGTCCCCGGCCCGCAGGTACGGCTTCGGCTCGGGCTGCCCCATGGCCACCCCCGCCGGCGTCCCCGTGTTGACGACATCCCCGGGGTACAGCGTCATGAACTGGCTGAGGTACCGCACGACCTCCCCCACGGGGAAGATCTGCTCGGCCGTCGTGCCGTCCTGCTTCAGTTCCCCGTTCACCCACAGTCTCAGCGACAGCCGCTGCGGATCCGGGACCTCGTCGGCCGTCACCAGCCACGGGCCCAGCGGGTTGAACGTCTCGCAGTTCTTGCCCTTGTCCCACGTCCCGCCGCGCTCGATCTGGAACTCCCGCTCGGAGACGTCGTGCGCCACCGCGTACCCGGCGACGTGCGCGAGGCCCTCCTCGGCGGAGTCCAGGTAGCGGGCCGTACGGCCGATGACGACCGCGAGTTCGACCTCCCAGTCGGTCTTGGCCGAGCCGCGCGGCACCAGCACGGTGTCGTACGGCCCGACGACCGTGTCCGGCGCCTTGAGGAAGACGACCGGCTCGGGCGGCGGCTCGACGCCCGTCTCGCGGGCGTGGTCGTGGTAGTTGAGGCCGATGCACACGACCTTGCCGATGCGGCCGAGCGGGGGGCCGATCCGGAGGCCGGCCGCGTCCAGCGCGGGCAGCTCACCGGTTCCGGCCGCCGCCCGTACCCGGTCCAGCGCGGTGTCGTCGGCGAGGAGCGCACCGTCGATGTCGGCCACGACGCCCGACAGGTCCCTGAGGGTTCCCCCGGCGTCGAGCAGCGCGGGGCGCTCCGCCCCTGCCGTACCGACTCGCAGCAGCTTCATGGTCACAATCTCCCTCGATCGCGGGCGCCCGACCGATGGGTGCAGCCATCGGAGGACTGGCCGATCCTCCAATTCCCCCGTCCAGTCCGCAAGACCCTGTTCACGTACTGGACCGTAACCGGACGGCCGTCACCGCTCAGCGGGACAGCAGGGCCTGTTCCGCCGAACTCCAGGCCGTGCTGGTGACGACGTACAGCGCCGCGGCGAGCGGGACCACCGCCACGGTGACGAGGGTGAAGAAGGACAGGAACGGCGCGAACCGGGTGACCGCGGCCAGGGCGGGCACCTCTCCCGCGGGGCCGACGGGAGCCGGCTGTGCGGCCGTCGTGCGCCGGGCGCGCCGGAAGTTGACGGTGGCGACGGCCGCGACGACGGCGAAGAGGCCGAGGTAGACCAGTCCGGCCTGGCCGAACAGCCCGCCGTCCGTCAGGGCATCGGCCCAGCGCCCGCCGAGCGGGGCCGTGAGCAGCCGGTGGCCGAGCAGGCCGTTGTCCTCGCCGCCGATCGTGGAGCTGGAGAAGAGGTGGTAGAGCAGGAAGAACGCGGGCACCTGGAGCAGGCTGGGCAGGCAGCCGGAGAGCGGCGAGACCTTCTCCTGGGTGTGCAGTTCCAGCACCGCCCGCTGGAGCCGCTGCGGGTCCTTGGCGTGCTTGCGGCGCAGTTCGGCGATTCTCGGCTGGAGCGCGGCCTGGGCCTTCCGGCCGCGGGCGGCGGCCCGGGACAGCGGGTGGACGAGGAGCCGTACCAGCGCGGTGAACAGGACGATCGCGGCGGCTGCCGCGGAGGCGTGGAAGAGCGGGGTCAGCAGGTCGGCCAGCTGCTCGACCAGACGGGCGAAAACGGACATGGGTGAGCCCTCCGGGGGTCTCGTCGTGCCGGAAGTGAGCGGAAGACGGCATGACGACCCGCGCGGGGTCACGCGCTCGGAAGGTGTGCGGAGGTGCCCTACGCGGCGGTCGCCGGAGCGGCGAGTCCGGGTGCCCTGGGCCGCCGCCGACCGGGCGCGTCGGGATCGCGCTGGGGCAGGAACGCCGTACGGCGGGCCCGGTCGCGTATCGCCGTGCGGACGCGGGTCGGCGGTACGGCGGGCACGCCGCGCGCGGACAGCAGGGCACAGGCGGCGAGGGCGGCGGCCACGGTGGAGGTCGCGGCGAGGGCGACGGCGGTGCTGAGGCCGCCGGTGCCGAGGAGGGCGGCCTGGAGCAGCAGCAGCTGCGCCAGGAGCAGCAGGGGGGCGAGGGCGCGCACGGCGCCGACACGGCCGGTCATCACCGCTCCCCCCTCCTGCTTCGTATGACTGTCCGTCAGTCTGCCAGATGCGCCGGATCGGTCTCCAGGGGCTCCAGCAGCCGCTTCGGCCGCAGCAGCGCCCTGCTGACCGGATCCGCCGGGTCAGGGTCGAGTTCCGGCCCCGGCACCATGACAACGTCCCGGACGGCCACCAGAGTTCCGCAGGCCGCGCATGTTCCGTACGGCTCGACCTCCCCGCCGCAGTCCGCGTGCCGGAAGGAGCGCAGCCGGGTCGCGTCGACGTGCTCGCGCCCCCAGTGGCCGAGGGCGCGCAGCACCGGCCAGAGGGCGGCGCCGCGCTCGGTGACGACGTACTCGTCCCGGGGCGGGGACTGCTGGTACCGGCGCTTTTCGAGGATGCCCTCCTCGGTGAGCGTCCGGAGCCGGGCCGAGAGGACGGCGCGCGGGATGCCGAGGTGGACGAGGAAGTCGTTGTAGCGCCGGACGCCGTAGATCGCGTCGCGGACGACGAGCAGCGTCCACCGCTCGCCGACGACCTCCAGCGCGCGGGCGATGGAGCACTCCTGCGTCACGTAGTCCTTGCCCAGTGCCATGACGTCCACTGTAGCCACCGACCGCGCAAGGGTTCATTCAATGAACCTTCGGTGCTACGGTGACGGAGACGGGGTCAGTTCAATGACCGAACCGTAAGACCGCACCGCACGACCGACCGCACCGCACGACCGACCGGACCGTGTGACCGACCCGAAAGAACCCGTATGACCGCCCGTCCCCGGCGGACCAGGCCGGGGCCCGGAAGGACACGACAGGACAGGACAGCCATGCCCCGGCTCGACTCCGCCGCCACCCCGGCGGCCGTACGCACCGTCACCACCCGGGACACCCCCGTACGCCCCCGCGCCACCCTCGCCCTGACCAGCGCGGCCACCGCCGTGGCCCTCATGACGTACACGGCCCCGATGGTCACGCTGCCGGACACCGCGAGGTCCCTGCACACCCCGCTCTCCGCCCAGGCCTGGCTGCTGAACGGCGCGCCCCTCGGTCTCGCCGCCCTCCTCCTGGTGGCCGGCAGCCTCGCCGACGACCACGGCCGGCGGCGGATCTTCCTCGCCGGCACCCTGGGCCTCGGCCTCACCACCGCCCTCGGCGCCCTCACCACCTCGACCTGGCAGTTCACCCTGGCCCGCATCGCCCAGGGCGCGGCCAGCGCGGCGCTGCTGGCCAGCGCCCTCGGCCTGATCGTGCACGCCTTCCCCAGCCCGCGCGGCCGGCTGCACGCCACCGGGGTGTGGGGCGCCTTCGTCAGCGGCGGCATCGCCGTCGGCCCGCTGCTCGCGGGCGCACTGCCGAACTGGCGGGTCGGCTACGTCGTCCTCGGCGCCGCCGCCCTCGTCGTGGCCGCCCTCGGCACCAGGGCGCTGGCCGAGTCACGCGCCCCGCGCGGCGGCCGGCCGGACGCGCTCGGCGCGCTCACCTTCGGCCTGGCCCTGGTGGCCCTGGTCGCGGCCCTCACCCTGGGCCGGGACGGCTGGCTGCGCGCCCCGGTCGGCCTGCTGTTCGCGGCTGCCGTCGTCCTGGTCGCCGGGTTCGTCGCGGTGGAGCGCCGGACCGGCACCCCGATGATCGACCTGGGGCTGCTGCGCCACCCCCGCTTCCTGGCCTCCTCGGCGGGCGGTCTGTTCACCGGCCTCGCCGTGATCGGCCTGTTCAGCTTCCTGCCGGCCCTGCTCCAGCAGGTGCTCGGCCTGTCCGCGCTCGCCACGGCCTGGCTGTTCCTGCTCTGGTCCGGGCTGAGCTTCGCCGTCGCCCTCCAGGTCAAGCACCTGGCCGGCCGGATCGCCCCGCGCACCCAGCTCGCCGCCGGCTTCGCCCTGCACACGGTCGCCGTGGTGACGATGCTCGGCGCCCTCGGTTCCGGCTCCTGGCCCCGCCTGCTGCCCGGCCTGATCCTCGGCGGCCTCGGCAGCGGCCTGCTCAACGGCGCGCTGCCGCTGCTCGCCGTGGAGTCGGTGCCGCCGGGGCGGGCCGCGATGGGCTCCGGCGCCCAGCAGACCTTCCGCTACGTCGGCTCCTGCGCCGGCGTGGCCCTGACCATCGCCGTCGCCACCTCGGCCGGCAGCCTGACCCGGGGCGCGGACATCGCGCTGCTGGTGTCGGCGGGGCTGGCGGCGGCGGGCGCGGTGAGCGTGCCGGCGCTGCGGGAGCGGGCGTGACGGGACACGCCACGACGGGCCGGGCTCACCTGGGCCGCACGGACACCAGTTTCGCCCACACCACCAGCCGGTACCGGGAGGTGAACTCGGGGGTGCAGGTGGTCAGGGTGAGGTAGTAGCCCGGGTCGTCGTACCCGTACCGGGGCCGGACGAGCGAGCGCGGCACGGGCCGCAGGACCCCCGAGTCCCCGGCCGAGGTGCGCGGCAGGACCTGGTCGACGTCGTAGGTGTACGTCGCCGAGCGCGTCTCCACCTCGACCGCGTCCCCGCGCCGCAGCAGGGGCAGCCGGCGGAAGGGCTCGCCGTGCGTGTTCCGGTGCCCGGCGAGCGCGAAGTTCCCGGCCCGGCCCGGCTGCTGGGTGCCGCGGTAGTGGCCGACGTACCCCTTGTTCAGCACCTCCGCCCTGCTCACGCCCTCGGCGACGGGGACGCGCAGACGCAGCCGGGGGATGGTGAGCACGGCGTACGCCTGGGAGCGCCGGGGCGGGGCCGCGGGGGTGTACGGGCGCCGGGGCGCGGGGGACGGCGTGCCGGAGGCCGCGGGGATGCCCGGCGCCACGACCGGCGCCGTGGCGGAGTCACCGGGGGAGTCGCCGGGGGAGTCGCCGTCCGGGACGGCAGTCGTACCGCTTCCGCTTCCCCTCCCCCACTCCCGCTCCAGCGCCGCCACCGTGTGCTCGGCCCCGCGCCGGGCCTCCCGGTTGGTCCACCACACCTGGTGCACGACCAGCAGCAGGAGCACCAGCCCGGCCGTCACGAGCAGTTCGCCACCGGTCCACAGCACCCGTCTGCGCCGGGCGCTCCTGCGCCGATCGCTGTGCCGTACGACCCGCACGCCCGTCACGACCCGCATCCGCGCCCACCTCCACCCGGAGCCGCCCGCACCCTAGGCGCAGCGCCCTCAACTGGCCATACACAAGGGGCGGTCAGGCTTTCTCAACGGGTTTGAGAAAGGGGTTCGAGAAAGGGCCGTCCCACCCCTCGACAACGCCGTACGGCACCCCCGATGCTTCCTGTTGGCATGCCGGGGGGACGACGAGCCGGCACCGCGCCCAGGTACGCGGTGCCGGGAGCCGCACGGAGAGGCAGCGAACGACCCATGATCCGACGCAGAACACTGCTGGCCGCCGCGAGCGGCGGCGTCCTCGGCGGCGCGCTGGCCACCGGCACCGCCCGGGCGGACGCGACGATCGCCGTGAACCCGGCCGCCGGCTACGGGACGTGGGAGGGCTGGGGCACCTCCCTGGCCTGGTGGGCGAACGTCTTCGGCGCGCGGGACGACTTCGCCGACATCTTCTTCACGACCAGGAACACGACGTACAACGGCACCTCACTGCCCGGCCTCGGACTGAACATCGCCCGCTACAACCTGGGCGCGTGCAGCTGGAACAGCGTGGGCGGCGAGTCGATGGCCGTCTCCCCGAACATCCCCGCCTTCAAGCAGATCGAGGGCTACTGGCAGGACTGGACGAACGAGGACCCGGCCTCCGCGGCCTGGAAGTGGACGGCGGACGCCAACCAGCGGGCCATGCTCGTCAAGGCCGTCCAGCGCGGCGCCGTCTCGGAACTCTTCGCCAACTCCCCCATGTGGTGGATGTGTTCCAACCACAACCCCTCCGGCGCGGCCGACGGCGGCACCAACCTCCAGTCCTGGAACCACCGTCAGCACGCCTCCCACCTCGCCGCCGTCGCCCTGTACGCCAAGCAGCACTGGGGCGTGACCTTCGCGACGGTGGAGGCCTTCAACGAGCCGTCCTCGTCCTGGTGGACGGCCACCGGCACCCAGGAGGGCTGCCACATCGACGCGGGCACACAGGCGGCCGTACTGCCGTACCTGCGGAGCGAACTGGACAGACGCGGCCTGACCGGCACGCGGATCTCCGCGTCGGACGAGACGAGCTACGACCTGGCCCGCACCACCTGGAACTCCTTCTCCGCCACCACGAAGGGCTACGTCGACCGGGTCAACGTGCACGGCTACCAGGGCTCCGGCGGCCGCCGCGACCTGCTCTACACGGACGTGGTGACCACGGCCGGCAAGGCCCTGTGGAACTCGGAGACCGGCGACAGCGACGCCACCGGCCTGACGACGGCGAGCAACCTCCTCTACGACTTCCGCTGGCTGCACCCCACCGCCTGGGTGTACTGGCAGGTGATGGACCCGAGCGCGGGCTGGGCGACGATCGCCTACGACCCGAACACGGGCCGGCCGGGCGCGGTCCAGACGAAGTACTACGTCCTGGCCCAGTTCACCCGCCACATCCGCCCCGGCATGACGATCCTGGACACCGGCGTGAGCTACGCGGCGGCGGCCCTGGACCGCGCGGCGAAGCGCCTGGTGATCGTCGCCGCGAACACCTCCTCCTCCGCCCAGACCCTGACCTTCGACCTCTCCCGCTTCTCCGCCGTGACCGGCGGCCCGGGCGGCCTGGTCCCCCGCTGGAACACGGTCACGACGGGCGGCGACCGTTACACGGCCCACTCGGACACGTACCTGAGCGGGAAGTCGGTGGCGGTCCCCTTCGCGGCCAAGTCGGTGCAGACGCTCCAGGTGGACGGCGTGACGGTGTGAACCGCCGGGTTCAGCCCAGCGGCAGGGCGTCCTGGTAGCCGTTCGTCGGCCGCGGCACCTTCGTGACCGTACGGGCGTCCAGCGCGACCGCCGCGGAGCCGGTGCCCAGGGTCCCGCCCGGGTGCCAGGTCCCGGTGACCGTCACCCAGGTGTCGGCGGGCAGGGCGGCCCCGCCGTAGACCCGTACCTTCACGGACTGGGCGTCGGCGGCGCAGCAGTTGAGGATGATCCGGGTCAGCTCCCAGCTTCCGCCGTCCCCGGGGGTGACGAACCCGGTCATCCGGACGGTGCGCCCCTTGACGGCCTGCCCCCGGTCCTGCCGCACCCGGCTGGTGAAGTCGGAGAGGGTCATGGGCAGGGGCGAGCTGCGGGGCAGCGGACCGAAGTCGCTGTCGTGGACGACGGCCTTCGCCGGCTGCCGGGCGGCGGTGTAGGCACCGAGGGCCGGTGGGGCGTAGAAGAGCAGGCTGAGCGCGGGCAGAAGCAGCAGCCAGGCGACCCGGGGCACACCGGAGTGGTCATGCCCGTGGCCGTCACCCGCCCCCTGACCCCGGTCGAGGAGGGCGCCGGCGACCCCGAGCAGGAGCAGGACGACACCGGAGGCGATGAGCAGGGGCCGCATGCCCTCCTTGACGTACCGCAGGCAGAGGTCGGTGAAGAGGGAGACGTGCAGCAGTCCGAGCCCGCACAGGACGAGCAGCCCCGCCTGGAGTGACCGTTTCACAGCAGGACCCCTCCGATCAGCGCGCTGCACGCGACGGCGACGACGACGGTGGCGGCGGAGAACCGTACCGCGAAGGCCCGCCCGAAGGTCCCCGCCTGCAGGGCGACGAGCTTGAGATCGACCATCGGCCCCACGACCATGAACGCCAGCCGCGCGACCGGCGGGAACCCGGTCAGCGAGGCGGCCAGGAAGGCGTCGGCCTCGGAGCACACCGCGAGCAGCACGGCGAGCCCGGCGAGGAAGAGCACCGACAGCCAGGGCGCGGCGGCGAAGGTGTCGAGCACGGAGCGCGGGACGGCGACGTTGAAGGTGGCCGCGGCGATGGCGCCGAGCACCAGGAAGCCGCCGGCGTGCAGGAAGTCGTGCTGGAACCCGCGCCGGAACTCGTCGAGGCGGCTGTTTCCCTCCCGGTGCCCGGTGTGCCGTACGACGGGCCGCAGCCACTCGGCCCGCCCGAACCGGAGCCACAGCCAGCCCATGACGACGGCGGTGGCGAGGGAGGCGAGCAGCCGGGCGAGCACCATGGCGGGGTTCCCGGGAAAGGCGATCGCGGTGGCGGTCAGCACGACGGGGTTGACGGCGGGCGCGGAGAGCAGGAACGCGAAGGCGGCGGCCGGGGTGACCCCGCGGCTGATGAGACTGCCGGCGACCGGCACGGAGGCGCACTCGCAGCCCGGCAGCACGACCCCCGCGACCCCGGCGACGGGCACGGCGAGCACGGCCCGCCGGGGCAGCAGCCGCTGGAACACCCCTTCCGGCACGAAGGCGTTGATCGCGCCGGACAGGGCCGTCCCGAGCAGCAGGAACGGCAGGGCCTGCACGACGACGGCCAGACACACGGTCCGCCACGCCTCGACGGCCGGGGCGTCCCCCCAGCGCCCGAGGAAGAAGAGGAGCGCACCGGGAACGACGGCGGCCCCGACGAGCAGCAGGGGCCAGTACCGGGGCGGCTCGGCCCCCGCTTCCACGGCGGCCACGTGATCGTCTTTATGGCCGGCCACCGGATCGCCGTCTCCGCCGGCCACCGGACCGTCTTCTCCGCCGGCCACCGGACCGTCTTCTCCGCCGGCCACCTGATCGCTTTCTACGGCAGCGACTGGATCTCCTATGACAGCGGCTGGATCTTCTCCGGCAGCGGCTGGACCTTCTCCGGCAGCGACTGGACCTTCTCCTACGGCAGCCCCCTGATCGCCCGCGACCAGCGCACCCGTCTCCCGCATGCCGGCTCCACCCCGTGTAGACGTCGGCACCGAAGATATCCGGATACCCGCACCGGAGCGCACGCCCCCGGGGTTCCGGGGCACCTCACTTTTGTCACCGCCCGGCAGTACGGTGTCCCCCATGCGCCCCGACACGCCTGCCGAGAACGTCGACCACACCGCCGAAGCGGCACGCCTGGAGCGGACCGCCGGCCTCTACCCGGAGGACGCCGAGACCCTCCTCCTCCGGGCGGCGGCCCACCTGGAACTGTCCGGCGACCGCCCCGCGGCGACGGCCCTCTACGACCGCCTGCTGTCCTCCGCCGAAGGCCTGGACAACCCCGCCCTGGTCCGCGCCCTGAAGGCGTCGAACCTGTGGGAGTACGGCCACGAGGCCGAGGCGAGGGCGATCATCGAGGGCATCCGCACGACGTCCCCGCGGGACCCGGCCCCCTGGGTGATCGTGGCGGAGGCCCTGGAGTCCCACGACGAGTTGGAGGCGGCGGCGGACACCTTCACGGAGGCCGCCCGCCTCCTGCTGGGCTCCGCGGAGGAACCCCCTCCCGCCACCCACCCCGTCCTCTACGGCCGCCACCGCGTCCGCCGCATGCTGGGCCTGCCCCACGACGACTGGGACACCCTCGCCGACACCCTCCACACGTCCTCCGTCACCCTGGACGAACTCCACGACCCGAAACGCGTGTGGTCCCTGGGCTCGGACAACCCGGCGGAGCTGGAGGCGGAGATCTCCCGCCTCCGCGCCGAACTGGGCGCCTACCGCGAGGCCCTCTCCCGCCCGTTCCCGGTGGCGGTGCTGCACTGGCCGGCCCCGGAACTGTCGGAGCTGCTGTCGGCGTACCCCGCCCTGTCCGCGGAGTACCCGTCCCACGCCGAACACCTGTCGACCATAGAGTCCTCCCTCCGCGAACTCTCCGCCTCCGGCACCCCCAACCTCGGCATCGTCACGGGCACGGTCCCGTCGTACGAGGCCTTCGCGGCGTCGGAGGGCACTTCACCGAGCGACCCCACCCTGCTCCCCCAGTACGCGACGACGTTGGCGGCCCGGGGGCGGGCTGTGGCTTGGCCGCCGGGGAAGGGGGCGGGGTGTTGGTGTGGGGCGGGGTTGGGTTACGGGGAGTGTCACGGGGTGGACTAGCGGCCCAGCCACCACTCCCGGTGGTAGCGGAGGTAGTCCAGGTGAATCGTGTGCCGTCGGTGCCGCTTGAGCTTCGGCCGAACGTCCATGCCGAACGCCCCTGCCCGTACGACGATCGACCAGTCGTCCTCGATGACGATGGCGCCTATGTCTAGGCGGACGTGGCAGTTGGGGCAGAGACACAGGACGTTCGGCTCGACGTCAGGGCCCCGGTGGGGCTTACCCAGAGGCCTGATGTGGGCGCCTTCGCTGTACGGCTTGCCGTCCGGGCCGAGCAAGCGAAGGCCGCACACTTGGCACTCTCCGGCGTAGAGCCTTTTCACATTCCGTATCACCGCGTCGTCTCGGACCAGGCGCTGGACCCGGGCCGTCCGCGTCTCTGGGAACTTCTCACCCTGGACCGCCTCTTCCTCGGTCTCCGCCTCCTCATCTGGCTCGTCCGCGGTCCCTTCGCCATCTGCGCTTTCGGCGGGCGCCTCCTCGCGCCGTTCCAGCAAGTCGGCGATCTGGTGCTCCAGAGAGGTCGGATCCTGACCATCTTCAGGGAGGCGCTTCAAGTCGAACTGGCAGATGTCGACCGGTGAGCCGTCGGGGGCGGGCGAGTGTGCCACGGCGGTGCGGATGTCTGTGACCAGGTACAGGCCGTCGTACCTGTAGCAGTCGATCGGTGAGTACCGCTTGTCACCCTTCCAACCGCGGATGACCCGTACCGGATGGCCCCGTTCGTAGCTTCGCTTCAGAGCGGCGTTGTCCGCGTAGTCCCAGGATTGGCTGCGCCGAAGCCTTGGCACCCCCTTGATCTTGTACTTGTCCACGTCAGGTGAGGCGCCTGTATAGCGGATGCTGTCCCAGTCGTCGTGATCGTCCTCGTACCCTCCGTGCAGGACGATGGCATCAGCTATGTGACTGCCATCGTCATCTACAAGGGTTGAGATGCCCCTTACGGTGTCGCCGTGCAGGTTGTTGCGCTTCACCTGCACGCGGCGGTGAAACTCCGCGCCCGGAGCGATGCCGTCGATGTGACCGATCTTTCGTTCTCCCACGACGCCATACTGAAACAAATCGATCACTTGTGTCACTCTCGATTCGCAATGTGACGCAAGCACAGGCTGTCAGTGGCCCCTGTTACAACTGGTCGTGTCGCAACGGGACCAAGGGGGCGGGCGTGGCGCAGTCAGAACAGATTCAGCCGGTGGCGGGTGTGTACGAGGAGCTCGTCACCCGTCGCTTGCAGGACCGCTTGCAGGAATTGGACGCGGCCGGCTGGAAGGCCGTGGAGGCGGAGGTGAGCGAAGAGTCCACTGCCCACGTTCTCGCCCGACACATCGGCGCAGCGATCCGCAACCAGCTGAGCCAGCTCCCGCGTGACGAGCAGGTCGACGCAGCGAACGCGATCATGCGCGCGCTGGCGTCCCACACTGCTGGCCCCAAGGAGGGCGAGGTGGTGGAAGCCATCGCGGATGGGCCTCGACAGTTGCTCGCGTTGGCCAAGCAAGAAGCTCCGGGTGTCTTCGCCGTTCGCCCGCTCACTCCTCTGTCGGAGACTGCGTTGATCACCAACGCTCCGGATGACCCCAGTCTTGGAGCGGAACTGAGGGCAGAACTAGCCACGGCGGACCGCATCGACCTGCTCTGCGCGTTCGTGAAGTGGTACGGCATACGGGTCCTGGAGGACGCTCTCCGCGCCGCGAAAGACCGGGGCGTGGAAATCCGGGTCATCACGACCACGTACATGGGCGCCACGGACCGCCACGCGCTTGACCGCCTCGTCCGTGACTTCGGGGCTACGGTCAAAATCAACTACGAGACCCGCTCCACGCGGCTGCACGCCAAGGCCTGGCTGTTCCGTCGCCATACCGGCTTCGACACCGCCTACGTGGGCAGTTCGAACCTGTCCAAGGCCGCGCTCCTCGACGGCCTGGAGTGGAACGTGCGTCTGTCATCGGTCACCACACCAGCTGTCCTGGACAAGTTCGAGGCGACGTTCGACGCGTATTGGAACGACATCGCCTTCGAAACGTACGACCCCCACCTCCACGGCGAACGCTTGGATGGCGCACTCGCTCAGGCAGGCGGCACCGCCCCCACCACGGGTCTGAAGATCAACCTTTCGGGTCTGGAAGTACGCCCGTTTCCGCACCAACGGGACATGCTCGAACGACTGACCGTCGAGCGAGAGCTGCGCGGGCGGAACCGGAACCTGCTTGTTGCCGCCACTGGCACGGGGAAGACGGTGATGGCCGCACTGGACTACCGCAGCCTGTGCAAGAAGTCACCCAACGGGCAGCCCACGTTGCTGTTCGTGGCCCACCGCAAGGAAATCCTCAACCAATCCCTGCGCACCTACCGGGAGGTGCTGGACGACGCCTCCTTCGGGGAACTGCTGCACGCAGGGGAGGATCCGCGGGAGGGGAACCACGTCTTCGCCAGCGTTCAGTCGCTGAACATCAGGCGGCTGGAGCAGCTGGCCCCCGATCACTTCGACATCATCGTCATCGACGAGTTTCATCACGCCACCGCCGCCACGTATCGCCGAGTCATCGATCACTTCAAGCCACAGCAGTTGCTCGGCCTGACAGCGACCCCCGAGCGGATGGATGGGCGCAACGTCCAAGATGAGTTCTTCGAGGGACGCATCGCCGCCGAAATGCGACTGTGGGAAGCCCTGGAGAACGATTTGCTGTGCCCGTTCCACTACTTCGGCATCCCGGACGGTACAGATCTGCGGAACCTTGGCTGGCGGAAGGGTACGTACGCCGATCAGGACCTCGACAACGTCTACACGGGCAACGACGCGCGGGCCCGGATTGTGGTGAAACAGATCCGAGACAAGGTCTCGAACCCGGCGGTGATGCGCGCGCTGGGCTTCTGCGTCAGTAAGAGGCATGCCCGCTTCATGGCGGACTTCTTCTCCAGAGCCGGGTTCCAGGCCGTGGCGCTGGACAGCGACTCACCCGCCGACGTGCGCGCTCAGGCGCTCAAAGACCTACGTGACGGCACGCTACAGGTGATCTTCTCCGTTGACTTGTTCAACGAAGGCCTCGACATCCCCGACGTCGACACCCTTCTCCTCCTCCGTCCGACCAACAGCGCGACGATCTTTCTTCAGCAGCTGGGGCGGGGCTTGAGACGTACGGAGACCAAGCCGGTACTCACGGTCCTCGACTTCATCGGACAGCACCGAGCGGAGTTCCGCTTCGAGGAACAGTTCCGAGCCCTAACGAACCTGTCACGGAACCGACTGATCGAGCACATCCAGCATGGCTTTCCCCAACTGCCGTCTGGCTGCCAAATCCTCCTAGAAGGCAAATCCAAGGACCTCATTCTCGACAACATCCGGAGCCAGCTGGGAGCCAATGTCCGCACACTAGTGAGCGAGGTCAAGGCCTACAGCACGCCACGCCTCGCGGACTACCTCCACGAGAGCCGACGGGGGATCAAAGAGCTATACAGGAACGACAGCTCCTGGACAACCATCCTCCGCCGGGCCGGACTACTCGAGGATGCCGCACCGGCAGGCGAAGCGGCACTACTCAAGAGAGTCCACGCCTTTCTCCACGTGGACGATCCCGAGCGCGCCCAGGCCTACCTCCGCCTCCTGGAAGACAACGCCCCGCCGTACGCGGATCTGGGGCCGACCGACCAGGCGTACGCCCGCATGTTGTTCTTCAACATCTGGGACAACGCCGGCGGTTTCACCAGCTTCGCGGAAGGCCTGGAGTCGCTCCGATCCCAGCGGCCGTTCCGTGATGAACTACGGCAGGTGCTGTCGTACGTCATCGAACAGGCCGACCACTTCCCCATCCCTCTGTCGGGCCGCCTCAGCCACGTTCCGATGATGGTCCACAGCGCCTACAACCGCTCCGAGATCCTCGCCGCGCTGGGCGTGGCGCGCTTCGGCGGCCAAATGCCCAGGTCGTTCGCGCAGGGCGTGCAGTGGGTCGAGGAGTTGCAGACGGACGCCCTGCTCATCACATTGGAGAAGAATGAGAAGGACTTCTCGCCAACTGTCCGGTACAAGGACTACGCGCTGAGCCCGACACTCTTCCACTGGGAGTCCCAGAACTCGACAGCCGCTGACTCCAGTACCGGCAAGCGATACCAAGAGCACGCGCAGCGCGGCAGTGAAGTCCTGTTGTTCATGCGCCGCTACAAGAACACGGACACCGGCAAGCCACAACCGTGGATGCTCCTTGGCCCCGCGACGTATGAGACGCACACGGGAAGCAAGCCCATGGCCATCACGTGGCGCCTCAAGCACGAGCTTCCGGCCGATGTGTGGACGTACTCAGCCATCACCGCGCGTTGACCGACTACGACCTGGGGCTGCTGTAGGCCTCAAAGGTACTGGGGAAAGCCGCGGTCGCGTGTGACGGGCGCCGCCCCACCATGTGCGGCGCCCGTCGCGTGCTAGGCCGTCGGTGCCAGGTCCGCCCGTCCGAACAGCAGGGCGTAGCCCGGGGGGAGTTGGTCCAGGACGCGGGTGGTCAGTGACTCGCCGATGTGGGTCGACAGGGCGCTGAGGACCGAGCTGACGTCCCAGCGGGCCGTTGCGGGGGTCGAGCCCTCTATGCGGGTGGCCACCGATTCGACGAACTCGCGGGCTGTCAGGGGGTGGGTCGCGGGGATCTGGGAGGCGATCACTCGGCCCGCCTCGCGGGGGAGCGCCTGGGCCAGGGCCACGCGTTCGTCGCCGGTGACGTGGCCGCCGAGGGCCGAGAGGACGATGCGGGTGACGCGTTCCGCCTCCGCTCTCGTCGGGTACTGGCCCGCCTCACGCACCGCCTCGGTCAGCTCCAGCCAGTCGGCGTCCTCCGCCTCGGCCTTGGCGCGCGGACGCGGGGACGGGGTGGGGATGGTCATTCTCGGCTGCGGGGTCGTCACGGTCATCGTGGTGGCTCCTCCTCCGGGACACTTCGGGGCACCGGATGCCGGTTACCCCGTAATGCAGCGGGCATGAGCGGCAGTTCGGCCAACGTGCGGCCGGTGGGGTCGTGGGGGTGGTGGGGGTCTGGTGGGTGGGGTGCGGTCGTCTGTGCGGGCTGTGAGGTCCCCGTCGTCCTGCGGCCCGTGCGTGTTGCTGCGTCGCGGCAGGCCGCCGCGTCCCGGGGCCCGCGGGTCCCGGGACGCGTGCGTGTGCATGCGTGCGTGTGGGTGCATGGGCTGCGTGGGGGTCACGCTCAGGGCCGGCGGTGGTCGGCCCGGGCCGGCGTTCCGGCCGGACCGGCGGTGGTCGACCCCTGTCAGGGCCTGTCGGCTCAGCCGCTGATCTGCTTGCGGTCGCCGCCCCCGCCGCTGATCTGGATCCTGCGCGGCTTGGCCTGTTCGGCCACCGGGATGCGCAGGGTCAGGACGCCGGCTTCGTACGAAGCGTCGATGCGTTCCGTGTCGAGGGTCTCGCCCAGGAACAGCTGGCGGGTGAAGGTGCCCGTGGGGCGTTCGGCGACCAGCATCTCCGCGTCCTCGGGAGCGGGGCCGCGGCGCTCGGCCCGGACGTTGAGGACGTTGCGCTCGACGTCGAGTTCGATCGACTCGGGGTCGATGCCGGGAAGGTCGAAGTGGACCAGGAACTCGTCACCCGAGCGGTACGCGTCCATCGGCATCGCGGCCGGGCGGGCGTTCGCTCCGAAGAGCTGTTGCGTGAGCCGGTCGAGATCGCGGAACGGGTCCGTGCGCATGAGCATCACAGGTCACTCCTCTCCTCAGGGACTGGGGTGCGATGCCCTACGACTTCTTATATAACTCTGCGCCGGAAAGTTGACAAGCCTCGACTCAGGGCCGTGCCGCTGTCCCCCTGCGCGTTAGCCTCGACCTCGGATACGAGGAGGCAACCATGGCCAAGGTTCCCAGCGCGGTCGTCGCCGCCACCGGACTCGTCGGCGGCTACGGCGTCGCCCGTTGGACCAAGAAGCGGCAGTTGGGCGGAGTCGTCCTGGCCGCCGCCGGGGTCGCCGCCGCGCAGCAGTGGCGGGCGCGGGCCGGCGGCAAGGCGGCGGGCGCGCTGAGCGCCGCGTACGTCGCCGCGTTCGCCGGGTCCCACCCGCTCGCCAAGAAGGTCGGCGCCTGGCCGTCCGTCCTCGGTGTCGCCGGCGCCGTCGCCCTCGCCTCCTGGGCCGTCGCCGACCGCCGGGGCGACTGAACCGACCCGCCGGCCAAGACACCCCGGCCGCTACGACACCCCGGGCCGGAACGACCTCCGGTACGCCTGCGGGCTCGTCCCCACCACCCTCCGGAACCGTTCCCGGAAGGCCGTCGGCGAGCCGAAGCCCGTCTGGACGGCGATCCGTTCCACGGGGTGCGCCGTCGTCTCCAGCAGGTGCTGGGCCCGCCGTACCCGCGTCCGGTGCAGCCACTGCAGTGGTGTGGTGCCCGTCTGCTCCCGGAAGCGGCGGTTGAGGGTACGCGTGCTCATGCCGGCCTTCGCCGCGATCTCCGCCAGGGTCAGATCGCGGTCGCAGTGGTCCTCCAGCCAGGCCAGGAGGGGTTCGAGGGTCGCGCCGGCGGGGGCCGGGGGCAGGTCGTGGACGATGAACTGGGACTGGCCGCCCTCCCGTTCCAGTGGCATCACCGACATCCGGGCGGCGTGTGCGGCCACCGCCGAGCCGAAGTCCTTGCGGATCATGTGCAGGCACATGTCCAGGGCGGCCGCGGCGCCCGCCGACGTCAGGAACTGGCCGTTGTCGACGTAGAGGACGTTCGGGTCCACCGTCACCGCCGGGTGACGCCGGGCCAGGTCCGGGGCCGCGATCCAGTGCGTCGTCGCGCGCAGCCCGTCCAGCAGGCCCGTCGCCGCGAAGAGGAACGCGCCCACGCAGATCGACGCGATACGGGTGCCGTTCGCCGCCGCCGCGCGCAGTGCCTCGGCGACCCCGGGCGGCAGGGTCTCCGGTGGGTCCGCGACCCCGGGCAGGATGATCGTGTCGGCCTCCGCGAGCGCCTGAAGACCGTACGGCGCCCGGACCGTGAAGGCACCCGCGCTCACCTCCTCCCGCACCGAGCACACCCGGATCCGGTACGGCTCCCGGCCGTCCGGCAGCCGGGCCCAGCCGAAGGTGTCGACGGGGGCGGAGAGGTCGAACGGGATGACGCCGTCCAGCGCGAGTACGGCCACGGTGTGCATGGCGAGAGCGTAGGGGGGCGGCAGGATCCCGCCACCGCGGGGTCCCTCAGGGCCTTGCCGGTAGGGCTTCCTCTCAACCCCCCCTGGCGAGAATCCGTCGGGAGCTGGCACTCCTGCCACTCCTCCGCGGTCTCCGCCGCTCCTACCGTCCCCCTGTGACCAAGTTCCTCCTCGCCGTCCACGTCATCGCCGCGATCCTCGCCATCGGTCCCGTCGCCGTCGCCGCCAGCATGTTCCCGCCCGCCGCCCGCCACGCCCTGGCCGCCAATACCGCCGCCACAGACGCCACAGCCGCCGCTCACGCCACTGACGCCCCCGACGCCCCCGACGCCACCGGGACGCTGCGCCTGCTGCACCGCATCTGCCGCGTCTACGCCGTCGTAGGCGTCGTCGTCCCCGTCTTCGGGTTCGCCACCGCCGGCGAGATGGGCGTGCTCGGCAGTCCCTGGCTGATCGTGTCGATCGCCCTCACCGCGCTCGCCGCCCTCGTCCTCGTCGCGCTGGTGCTGCCGGCGCAGACCGCCCTCCTCGAAGGGAAGCCCGCACCGACCGCACGGCTCGCCATGGTCACCGGGCTGTTCAACCTGCTCTGGGCCGCCGTGACCGTCCTGATGATCGTCCGGCCGGGCTCCACCACCGGCGCCTGACCGCTACGACGTCACGGCCTGCTCGCCGCCGGCGGTGCCGCGGGGCCGCCGCCCCGGGTACCTCCCCGGTTACCGGGGCGGGCGTTCCGCGCCGTCGACCTGGCCCGCTCCGCCACGGCCGTCAGCGGGCGGGCGACGTCCTCCAGGGAGCGGCGCTCGGCCCGTACCGCCAGGAACACCGCGACCAGACCCGCCGCGCACATCAGCGCCGCGCCGATGCAGAAGGCCAGCACCGCGTCGCCGACCCTGCCGGTGCCGGTGAGGTCGGCGAACAGCAGGGGGCCGCTGATACCGCCGGCCGCGGTGCCGAGGGCGTAGAAGAAGGCGATCGACATCGCCCTCGTCTCCATCGGGAAGATCTCGGACACCGTGAGGTAGGCACTGGAGGCGCCCGCCGAGGCGAAGAACAGCACCGCGCACCAGCAGGCCGTCAGCGTGGCCGCGTTCAGCGAACCGCGGTCGAACAGCCACGCCGTACCGAACAGCAGCAGGCCCGACAACAGGTACGTCGAGGAGATCATCACCCTGCGGCCCACCGTGTCGAAGAGCTTGCCGAGCAGCAGCGGGCCGCAGAAGTTGCCGGCCGCGATCACCGCGAAGTAGTAACCGGTGTGGCCGGACGGCACGTCGAAGAACGTGGTCAGGATCGCGCCGAAGCCGAACGTGATCGCGTTGTACAGGAACGCCTGGCCGATGAAGAGGGAGAAGCCGAGCACCGCCCGCCTGCGGTAGCGGCCGAAGACCGTACGGGCGATCTCCAGGAACGTCACGCTCCCCCGCTGGTGGATCTCCAGCTCGCCCTGCGGCTCCGGCAGCGGTGCCCCCTTCTCCTCGGCCACCTGGCGCTCGATGCCGGAGACGATCTGCTCCGCCTCCTGGTCCCGGCCGTGGATCAGCAGCCAGCGCGGGCTCTCCGGGACGTGCCGTCGTACGAGCAGGATGACCAGGGCGAGGACGGCGCCGAGCGCGAACGTCAGACGCCAGCCGAGGTTCGCGGCCAGCAGGTCGGTGTCGAGCGCGACGATCGACAGCAGGGACCCGCCCGCCGCCCCCAGCCAGAAGCTGCCGTTGATGACCAGGTCGACCCGGCCGCGGTAGGCCGCCGGGATCAGCTCGTCGATCGCGGAGTTGATCGCCGCGTACTCACCGCCGATACCGAAGCCGGTCAGGAAGCGGAACAGGAAGAACCACCACGCCTCCCAGGAGACCGCCGTCAGCGCCGTCGCCGCGAGATACACCGCCAGCGTGATCATGAAGAGGTTCTTGCGGCCGAAGCGGTCGGTCAGCCGGCCCCAGAACAGGGCGCCCACACAGGCGCCCGCCACGTACAGGGCGGCCGCGACACCGGTGATCTGCCCGGACGTGATGGACAGGCCGCTGCCGGGCTCCGACAGCCGGCTGGCGATGTTACCGACGACCGTGACCTCCAGGCCGTCCAGGATCCAGACGGTCCCCAGGCCGATCACGATCGTCCAGTGCCAGCGGGACCACGGCAGACGGTCGAGTCGGGCGGGGATGTTCGTGGTGATGGTCCGGCCGGTCTCCGGCGACGGCGCTTCGGCTGCTGCACTCATGGGGCTCCCTCCACGTCGAGGCGGGTTATCGGGTGCCCGGAGCGCACCGGAACACTCCGGTCAGACCCCCAGCCCACGCGACACCGCGTAGATCACCAGGCCCGCCAGCGACCCCACCACCGTGCCGTTGATCCGGATGAACTGCAGGTCACGGCCGATGTGCGCCTCGATCTTCCGGGTGGTGTGCTCGGCGTCCCAGCCCGCCACCGTCTCCGTGATCAGCGAGGTGATCTCCGCACGGTACGTCGTCACCACGTGCACCGCCGCGCCCTCGACCCAGCTGTCGACCTTGTCCTGCACCTTCGGCTCGGTCGCCATCCGCGAACCCAGCGACAGCAGCGCCGCCCGCACCCGCTGCCGCAACTCGCTGCGCTCGTCCTCTGCCGCCGCCACGATCATCGACCGTACGGCCGTCCACACCGACGCGATCAGGTCCTGCACCTCCCCACGGCCCAGCACCTCCCCCTTGAGCCGCTCCACCCGGGCCCGGGTGTCCGTGTCCGACTGCAGGTCGGAGGCGAAATCGGTGAGGAAACGGTCCAGCGCACCGCGCGCCGGATGCGTGGGCATGTCCCGCATCTCGGTGACGAACCGCAGCAACTCCTTGTAGACCCGCTCGCCGACCTTCCGGTCCACGAACCGCGGGGTCCAGCCCGGCGCCCCGCCCTCCACCGCCACCATCACGTCGTCCCGGTGCAGCACCAGCCAGTCGTGCGCACGGGACACCACCAGGTCCACCACCCGCCGGTGCCCGCCGTCGGCGACGATCTTCTCCAACGTCTTGCCGATACCCGGCGCGATCTCCTGCGCGCCGACCCGCCGGGTGATCGCCTCGCCGACGACCGCCTGCACATCGGAGTCCCGCAGGACGGTCAGAGCCCCGCGCAACGCCGTCGCCAGCTCCGCCGTCACCCGGTCCGCGTGCTCCGGCTCCGCCAGCCACGCACCGAGCCGGCCGCCGATGCCCACCGCGCGCAACCGCTCCCGCACGACCTCCTCGGACAGGAAGTTCTCCCCCACGAACTCACCGAGCGAGACGCCCAGCTGGTCCTTCTTGTTCGGGATGATCGCGGTGTGCGGGATGGGCAGCCCCAGCGGATGCCGGAAGATGGCCGTGACCGCGAACCAGTCCGCGAGCGCGCCGACCATGCCGGCCTCGGCCGCCGCCGCGACATAGTCCGCCCACGGCCCGGCACCCGCGCCGCCGGCCGTCTTCGCCAGGACGTAGACCACCGCGACGAACAACAGCAGGCCCGTCGCCGTGAGCTTCATCCGCCGTACCCCGCGCCGGCGCTCCTCGTCGGCCGGGGTGAACGCCGTCATCGTCTTGTACGACGCGACCCGCTCCGGTGTTCCCGTCTCGCTAGGTTCCATCAGCTCCACCCGTTCGGTGATCCCGCACACAATTGTCCCTTCCTGACCGACTCCCGGAACGGAACGGGAGTTCCCGGCGTCTGTCTGGAGGGGGGCAGTGGCAGGGTCCTGCCAGGCCCCTCCGGCCCATGACGCATCATGGGCCCAACAAGATCGGAGCCCCAGGCTCCCATCTCCCGAGGAGAACAACACAAGAGTGGCCAAGCGTCATGGTTACGCGGTGCTCGGTGCGCTGGTCGCCCTGGTCATCGCGGTGTCCGCCGGCATATACGTCACCGTCGCCGCCGACGACGGCACCCCCCGCGGCACCCTCGCCACGGGCCGTCCGCACCGCGACTCCCACGCCGCCCCCGCCTCCACCGGCACCTGGGTCGGCGCCTGGGCCACCGCCCCCGTCGGCGGCGAACCCGGCACCGAGACGGCGGGCCTCGCGGGCCGCTCGATCCGCAACGTGGTGCACACCAGCGCCGGCGGTACGGGTGCCCGCGTCACACTGTCCAACCTCTACGGCCAGTCGGCCCTCACCATCACCCACGCCTCACTCGCCCTCGCCACCGGCGACGGCACCGCGGCGGCCGACGCGGAAACGATGCGGCGCCTCACCTTCGGCGGCAGCACCAGCGTCGTCATACCCGCCGGCGGACAGACCGTCAGCGACGCCGTACGCGTCACCGTCCCGCACGGCGCCGACGTCCTGGTCACGACGTACTCCCCGACCCCCTCCGGACCGGTCACCTACCACCCGCACGCCCGACAGGTCTCTTACACCGCCGACGGCGACCGCACCGAGGACACCACCGGCACGCCGTACACCGGACAGACCCCCTACTGGCGCTACCTGACCGCCCTCGACGTCCTCAGCAACGACGCCGCCGGCACCATCGTCGCCTTCGGCGACTCCATAACCGACGGCATCACCTCCACCACCGGCACCAACCGCCGCTGGCCCGACGTCCTCTCCGGACGACTGCGCGGCGCCCTGGAGGAAGGGCAGCAACTCCCGCGCTACAGCGTCGTCAACGAGGGCATCAGCGGCAACCAGGTCCTCGCCGACGGCCTCGGCCGGCCCGCCGAGAACCAGAGCGGCCTCGGCCGCTTCGGCCGGGACGCGCTCTCCCGCACCGGCGCCAAGGTCGTCGTCATCGACCTCGGCGTCAACGACATCCTCCGCAACCGCAAACTCGCCGACCCCGACCGCATCGTCACCGGCCTGCGCACACTGGTCCGCCAGGCCCACGCCCGCGGCCTGAAGGTCGTCGGCGCCACCCTGATGCCCTTCCAGGGCCACCGCGGCTACACACCCGCCCGAGAGGCCGTACGACAGCAGGTCAACGCCGAGATCCGGGCCGGCGGCGTCTACGACGCGGTCGTCGACTTCGACAAGGCCCTCCGGGACCCCTACGACCCGCGACGCCTGCGCCCCGAATACGACTCCGGGGACCACCTGCACCCCAGCGACCTGGGCTACCGCACCATGGCCGACGTCTTCGACCTGCGCACACTGAAGGGCGCCGGCCAGGCCGAGCTGTAACCGGGGCGGGGCACGGCCGCAGCCGGGCGGCGAGGAATACTGGCGGACATGACCCGCCTGATCCTCGCCACCCGCAACGCCGGAAAGATCACCGAGCTGAGGGCCATCCTCGCCGAAGCCGGACTCCCCCACGAACTCGTCGGCGCGGACGCCTTCCCGGACGTCCCCGACGTCAAGGAGACCGGCGTCACCTTCGCCGAGAACGCCCTGCTCAAGGCCCACGCCCTCGCCCAGGCCACCGGCCTGCCCGCCGTCGCCGACGACTCCGGCCTCTGCGTGGACGTCCTGGGCGGCGCCCCCGGCATCTTCTCCGCCCGCTGGGCCGGCCGGCACGGCGACGACCGGGCCAACCTGGAGCTGCTGCTGGCCCAGCTCTCCGACATCGCCGAGGAACACCGCGGCGCCCACTTCGCCTGCGCGGCGGCACTCGCCCTGCCGGACGGCACGGAACGGGTGGTTGAGGGCCGGCTGCTCGGCACCCTGCGGCACGCCCCCGCCGGCACGAACGGCTTCGGCTACGACCCGATCCTCCAGCCGGAGGGCGAAACCCGGACGTGCGCCGAGCTGAGCCCCGAGGAGAAGAACGCGATCAGCCACCGGGGGAAGGCGTTCCGGGCGCTGGTGCCGGTGGTGCGGGAGTTGCTGGGCTGAGGACACAAAACGGCCTGCGAGTCATCCTTCGATTCGCAGGCCGCCTATGTGCGGCGGAAGGGATTCGAACCCTCAAGCCCGGTCAAGGGCCACAGATCCTAAGTCTGCTGCGTCGCCATTGCGCCACCGCCGCTAGCCGCCTGCCATCGTACCGGGAGTTGCTCGCCGCCTTCCGCCGCCCCTGCACCAGGTACTCGTGATCGCGTGGCAGTTGGGGCACAGGAACCGCAGGTTCTCCCGCCGGTTGTCGCGCCAGTCGCCGTTGATGTGGTCGATCTCCAGCGTCATCGGCTTGCCGTGCCACTCAGGGCTGACCCCGCACCTGGCGCACTTCTCGGGAACGCCCACTGCACGCAGCGCACGCCGGAGGCGTGTGGTCGCGATGCGGTGCGCACCGTCATGCCGCACCAGGACAGCTTCCGACCGCTTGGCATTCGTGCCCGGCTTCCCTCGCTGATGCGCCTGGCCGAGGAAGTGAGCGGTGTCGAGGCCGTCTTCGGCGATCCACTTGCGAAGCATCGCACGTTGGTCACCGTTGTCAGTGCGGCCAATGCGACGAAGCACCTCGGCGATGGATGCGGACTCGTTGACCACCGCCCGCAGCTCGTCCGGCGCGGGTCGCGCTTGCCTGCCAGTGGGTGAGAAGTGCGAGATGTCGATGCCGAAGTGAGCGAATCGCTGCACGAGGTACCCACGCAGCCGACCGTACGGCCGGGTGCCGAAGAAGGCGATGACCTCGTCAATGTCGGCGCACTGCGCGGCTGCCTCAGCCAACCGCTCGCGCGTGTACTGCACTCCGCTGCTCATACGGCACCTGCCCGGGCACGGCCCTTGCCGCGCCCTCGGTATGTGTCGGTGGTCGAGTGGCAGTTGGGGCAGAGGAGCCGCAGGTTCTCGACGCGGTTGTTCCGCCAGTTGCCGTCAAGGTGGTCGACCTCCAGCGGGAGTCGCTCGCCGAGCCAGATCGGCTCGGTACCGCACAGGGCGCAGCGCTCCTCCGCGCCCAACTCGATCATCGCCCTCTTGAGCCGCTGACTCGGGATGCGCGGCGCGTGCGCCGACGTGTCCTCGACAAGGATCTCTTCGGGAGTTCGGCGGCGCCGGTTGTGCCGCATCCGTTCGGTTCGGACCACGGGCGTGAAGTGCGAGGTGTCGATCCCGTACGCCTTGATCCTGCGGCTGATGTGCGTGTGATGGCCGCCGACGACCTCCAGGCCGAGGTGGCGCAGCACCTCGCACAGGTTGGTGGAGGCGGCCACGGCCTGCTCAAGGACCTCTCTCGTCCACTTCACCCCCTCCCGTTCGAAGTGCGAGACGTCCACTCCGAGCTTCTTCATCCGCCCGAGCACGTACCGCCGCGTCGGACTCCTCGGATCCACCCCCAGCCTCTCCAGCGCTTCCGAGAGCGTCCGTGCCCCGCGAGCCGCTGCCTCCAGCCGCTCCTTCGGGTATGTGCCGGCCCCCATCGCGTCCCCTCCGTTCCGGGCGTGCGTTCGTCGCCCGTACGGAGTAACGAACCGGTTATCGGACAGTCACGCCCGGAAGCACGGGAACGGAAAACGGCCCGCGCCGGGGGCTCCCGGTGCGGGCCGTTCGTGCAGCGGGCCGTTCAGACGCCCAGGTCCTTGATGATCTTGGCGACGTGGCCGGTGGCCTTGACGTTGTACAGGGCGCGTTCGACCTTGCCGTCCTCGTCCACGACCACCGTGGAGCGGATGACGCCGACGACCGTCTTGCCGTACAGCTTCTTCTCGCCGAAGGCGCCGTACGCCTCCAGGATCCGCTTGTCGGGGTCGGCCAGCAGGGTGACCTTCAGGGACTCCTTCTCGCGGAACTTGGCGAGCTTCTCCGGCTTGTCCGGGGAGATGCCGATGACGTCGTAGCCGGCGGAGGCCAGGACCTCCAGGTTGTCGGTGAAGTCGCAGGCCTGCTTGGTGCAGCCTGGAGTCAGGGCGGCGGGGTAGAAGTAGACGATGACCTTGCGGCCCTTGTGGTCCGACAGGGACACCTCGTTGCCGTCGGCGTCGGGGAGGGTGAAGGCGGGGGCCACGTCCCCGGGCTGGAGTCGCTCGCTCATCGGACTAGCGTAACCGGGGGGCCTTGCGGTGCGGTCCGGCCGCGAGCTGACAGACTGTTCGAGAACACCATCAACCAGCATCAGCAGACTTCGGCAGACTTCGGAGGCCGTACGGTGGCGGACACGTCGGACACCAGAACCCCGGCGCAGATCGAGGCGGACATCAGACGCCGCCGTGAAGTGCTGGCCGAGACGCTCGACGAGATCGGGGTGCGCGTGCATCCGAAGACCGTCGTCGGAGACGCCAAGGCCAGGGTCGTCGCCCATGTCGACCACACGGTCGGGCGGGCGTACGTGCAGGTCAACCGCGTCGTGAGCGAGGTACGGACGCGGTTCGTGGACGACGAGGGGGCGCCTCGCCTGGAGCGGGTCGTGCCCGTCGCCCTCGTCGTCGTCGGGGTCGTGGGGCTGCTGGCCCTCGGGGCCCGGCGGCGCAGGGACTGACCGGGGCAGGTAGGTTCGAGGCGTGAGCGCCAACAGAAACGAGCACAGCACTCCCCACCACGACAAGCTCCCCATCCGGATGCTGCACGACCGGGTTCTCGTGCGGCAGGAGACGGGTGAGGGCGAGCGGCGGTCGGGGGGCGGCATTCTGATTCCCGCCACCGCGGCGGTCGGGCGGCGGCTGGCCTGGGCCGAGGTCGTCGCCGTCGGTCAGAACGTCCGGACGGTGGAGCCGGGTGACCGTGTCCTGTTCGACCCGGAGGACCGGGCGGAGGTCGAGGTGCGGGGCGTGGCGTACGTGCTGATGCGCGAGCGTGATCTGCACGCCGTCGCCGCCGACCGGTTCGAGGGGTCGGAGGACTCCACGGGGCTGTACCTGTAGGACCGCACAGCGTGAGGGCCGGTGACCATCGTCACCGGCCCTCTTCGGCATGCCTTTGTTATGTTCGGAAGGAACCCGACGAGACGCGCCGTACCGGGTCGAAGGCAAAGACGACGCACCCCCAAGAAGAGTCACTGTGTCTCGGAGGTGCCTGTCATGGCCTGGGTTCTGCTTGTCGTCGCCGGTCTGCTGGAGGTCGGCTGGTCGGTCGGGATGAAGTACAGCGAGGGTTTCACCCGTCTCGTCCCCAGCCTGTTCACCGGTGCCGGCATCGTCGCCAGCATGGTCCTGCTGTCGTACGCCGCGAAGTCCCTGCCCATCGGTACGGCGTACGGCGTGTGGGTGGGCATCGGCGCGGCCGGTGCGGCGGTGCTCGGCATGGTGGTGCTCGGTGAGCCGGTCACCGCCGCCCGGATCTTCTTCGTGTGTCTGCTGCTGGTCGCCGTGGTGGGGCTGAAGGCGACCAGCGGCCACTGACAGCGGGACGTCAGGTGCCGGGGAATCCTCCGGAGCCCGTGTCGGTGCCGGTGGTTCCGCCGCCTCCGTCCGCGGTCGTCCCGCCGCCGGTCGTCGCCCCGCCGCCGTTGGTGCCGCCGCCCGGTGTCCCGCCGCCGGTGGTGGTTCCCCCGCCGGTCGTCGGGTTCCCGCCGGTGGTGGCGCCCCCGTCGGTGGCCGTACCGCCGTCCGTGGTGGCGCCTCCGCCGGTGGTGGCTCCGCCGTCGGCCGGGGTGCTCGTGGCGCCGCCGTCGGTCGGGGTGGCGGTCGCGCCGCCGGCGGTCGGGGTGGCGGTGGCGCCGCCGTCGTCCGTGCCGCCGTCGGTGCCCGGCGTGGCGCTGCTGGTGGCGGGCGGCTCCTGGACGACGTCGGCGCCCTGCTCCAGCTGGAGGTCGAAGTCGCTGACCGGCTTGCCCTTCAGCGCGTTCCGCGTGTACTGCGCCCAGATCTGGGTGGGCGGGCCGCCGCCGTTCATGCGGGCCTGGCCGAGTGCCCCGTACAGCGGCTGCTGCTTGGCCGTCACCGGGTCCTGGCCCATGACGGAGACCACTGTGGCCAGGTCGGGGGTGTAGCCGGCGAACCAGGCGGCCTTGTCGCTCTCGGCGGTACCGGTCTTGCCGGCCGCCGGACGGCCCGCGGCCTGGGCGGCGGTGGCGGTACCGCTCTGCACCACGCTCTGCAGGACGGAGGTGGTGGTGTCGGCGGCTTCCCGGCTGACGGCCTGCTTGGCCGGCTCGTCGGGCAGCCTGACCTGCTCGGTGCCCTCCTTGGTGATCTTCTCGACGAGCGTGTACGTGCCGTGCTTGCCGTGGTTGGCGAGCGTGGCGTAGGCCTCCGCCATGTCCAGGACGCTGGCGGTGGCGGTGCCGAGGGCGATGGACGGGTACGGCTGGAGGTCCGGGGTGTCGGAGGGGATGCCGAGGTCGATCGCGGTCTGCTTGACCTTGGCGGGGCCGACGTCGACGGCCATCTGCGCGTACACGGAGTTCACCGACAGGTCGGTGGCCTTGCGGACGGTGATGGGGCCGTACGACCGCTGGTCCTCGTTCTCGGGGGCGTAGGCGCCGCCGCTCCAGCCCTGGACGGGACGCTGGTTGGTGCCGTCGTAGACGGTGTTCGGGGTGATCGTCCGGCCGTCCTGGGTGGTGGACCCGTTCTGCACGGCGGAGGTGAACACGAACGGCTTGAACGTGGAGCCGACCTGGAAGTCACCGCGGGTGGCGCCGTTGGTGTACTGCTTCACGTAGTCGATGCCGCCGTACATGGCGACGACCTTGCCCGTTCTGGGGTCGACGGAGGCACCGCCGGCCCGGACGTAGGTGTCGGCCTTGCGGTTCTTCTTGTCCAGCTTGGACATCAGCTGGTCGTCGACCGCCTTGACGAAGGCGTCCTGCCGGTGCTTCTGGATAGTGGTGGTGATGCGGTAGCCGCCGGCCGCGAGGTGGTCGGCGTCGATGATGTTGTTGGTGGTCAGGTAGTGCTTGACGGCCTCCACGAGGTAGCCGCGCTGGCCGGACATGCCGGTGGAGATCGTCTGCTCCTTCGGCATGGGGAACTTCATGCCGGCGCGCTTGGACTCGCTGAGCCAGCCCTTGGTGACCATGCCGTTCAGTACGTAGTTCCAGCGGGCGACGGCCGCCTTCTTGTTCTCCGGGTGTGCCACGACGTCGTACTCGCTGGGCGCGTTGACGAGCGCGGCGAGGTAGGCGGCGCGGGCCGGGTCGAGGTCGGCGGCGTCCCTGCCGTAGTAGGCCTGGGCGGCGGCCTGGATGCCGTAGGCGTTGCGGCCGAAGTAGCTGGTGTTGAGGTAGCCCTCCAGGATCTCGTCCTTGGACTTGTTCTGGTCGAGCTTGATCGAGATGAAGAACTCCTTGGCCTTGCGGGTGACCGTCTGTTCCTGGGCCAGGTAGTAGTTCTTCACGTACTGCTGGGTGATCGTCGAGCCGGACTGCTTGCCCTTGCCGGTCGCGGTGTTCCAGGCGGCGCGGATCATCGCCTTGGGGTCGACGGCGGACTCCGAGTAGAAGTCGCGGTCCTCGGCGGCGAGTACGGCGTGCTGGGCGTCCTTGGAGACCTGGGCGAGGCTGACGTTCTCCCGGTTGACCTCGCCGTCCCGGGCGAGCTGCGAGCCGTCGGCGTACAGGTACACGTTGCTCTGCTTGGTCGCGAAGGCGTTGGCGGGCGGGATCTTCACCAGGGAGTAGCCGAGGAAGAACAGCCCGATGACCAGCAGGACGCCGACGAAGAGGGTGCCGAGCACCATCCGCCACGTCGGGAAGATCCGCCGCCACCCGGTCCGCTTGGGCCGCTTGCCCTTCTTGGCCTTGGCCTTGCCGTTCCCCTTGCCCGCGGGGGTGTCGGCGTCGGTTGCGGCGAGGAGGGTGGTCTTGTCTTCGGGGGAGGGGGCGGAGGGGGCGGAGGGGCCGGAGGGCGAAGAGGGGCCGGAGGGTGAGGAGGCAGCGGCGCCGGGCGCGGTGGCACCGGCCGCACGCGCGGCACGGGCGGCACGGGCGGCGGCCGGGGAGGAACCGGCGGCAGCACCGGCTGCGGACGCGGCGGCGGCCTGAGCGCCGGCACCGGAAGCGGACGCGGACGCGGACGCGGTGGCACCGGCGGCGCCGGCCGCACGCGCGGCACGGGCGGCACGGGCGGCGGCCGGGGAGGAGCCGGCGGCAGGACCCGCTGCGGACGCGGCGCCGGCACCGGAAGCGGACGCGGCGGCACCGGACCCGGCACCGGCACCGGTGGCGCGGTTCTCGCCGCCGGGGCGGGGCACGGTGGGGCGAGGGGTACGACCGGAGGGGTCCGGCTTCGCGGCGGCGGCACCGGGAGCGCCGGGCTCACCCGCGCGGGGCGCGGTGACCCGCCGGAGCACCTGCGTGGTCTCGGGCGCCGGGGCGGCGTCGCCAGCGTTCTCGGCCTTCGGCCCCTTGGGCGGGGTGATACGCCGAAGCACCTGCGTACTCTCGGCCGGCGTCTGCTCGCTCCCACCCGGGCCACTGGGGCCGGCCGGCTTCCTGCCGCCGGCACCCTTGCCTGCGACTCCCTTACCGGGGGCCGTGGCAGCACCGGAGCCGGAGGGGGTGCCTGCGGCACTGCCGGGCTCGGAACCCGGGCCGGGGACGGAGCCGCGACCGGTGGCCGTGCCACGCCCGGACGCCGAAGCACCGCCGGGGGCCGCTCCGGAACCGGCGCCGACGGGTCCCGTCTGCTCCGTGCGGGCACCACGGGCCGCCTGACGGGCCCGTGCCACCGAAGCCGTCCGGTCCGGGGCGCCGGAGCCGTCACGGGACGCGCCACCGGGCCGCTCAGCCCGCCCGGCACGGTCGGCACCCTCAGGCCGCTCAGGCCGCTCGGCCCGCTCGGCCCGCTCGGTGCCCTGCGCGCCCCCGGTGCCCCCGGTGCCCCTGGTGTCCCCGGTGCCCCTGGTGTCCCCGGCCTTCCCAGGCTGCGGGGCGTCCCCGGTGGGCCTGTCGGTTTCGGCCGGGGTGGTGTCGGTCCCCGGGCTCCTCGGGTGCTGAGGTCGGTCGGGGGATTCCGGTGCCGGGCTGTGCGGCTTGCGGCCCCCCGGGGTCCCGGGCCCTTCAGCCGGCAGCGGCCTCTTCGGTGGCACGCCGTCGTTCGGCTGCTGCGGCTGCGGCTCGTCGCTCATGTCGTGCACGGACTCCTGTTTTCAGCGTCGTACGTTCCCGTACGCCTCGTACGCTTCTGCGCTCCCCCTGCTTGAAGACTCTCGCACCCGGCGTTCCGTTCCCGGATTCCGGCACGCTTCCGGCGGAAAACGCGTGGCCGGCCGCCGGGCCTCCGGACTAGGCTCCTGCGCTTCGGTGTCGAGCAGTCCGAGGAGGTCGACTGGCGTGGGCGCTGGACGGTTGTACGCGGCCGTCGCGGCAGGGGGGTTCCGACGGTACGCGACCTACCGGGCCGCCACTGCGGCAGGGGTGTTCACGAACACCGTCTTCGGTCTCATTCTCGTCTGCACGTACCGCGCGCTGTGGGACGAGAGGCCCCACCTCGGCGGGTACGACCAGGGGCAGGCCGTCACCTATGTCTGGCTGGGGCAGGCCTTTCTGTCGACCCTCGCGATCGGGGGCGGCGGCGTCGAGGACGAGTTGATGGAACGCATCCGTACGGGGGACGTGGCGATCGACCTGTACCGGCCCGCCGATCTCCAGGCGTGGTGGCTGGCGGCGGACATCGGCCGGGCGTTCTTCCAGTTGCTGGGGCGGGGGGTCCTGCCGTTCCTGTTCGGCGCGCTCTGCTTCCCGGCGTACCTGCCGGCCGACGCCGGCACCTGGGCGGCCTTCCTGATCGCCGTGGTCCTCGCCATGCTGGTGGGCTTCGGCATCCGCTACCTGGTCGCGCTGAGCGCGTTCTGGCTGCTGGACGGCACGGGGGTGGCGCAGATGGCGTGGCTGCTGGGGTTCTTCTGCTCGGGGATGCTGCTGCCCCTGAACGTGTTCCCGGGCGCGCTGGGCGAGGTGGTGCGGGTGCTGCCCTGGTCGTCGCTGCTGCAGGCGCCGGCGGACGTTCTGCTGGGGCGGGCGGATCCGTTACCGACCTATCTCTTCCAGGCCGCGTGGGCGGTGGTGCTGCTGGGTGCCGGGCGGCTGGTGCAGTCGGCGGCGACGCGCCGGGTGGTGGTGCAGGGTGGCTGAGGGGCGGGCCGAGCGGCTGGTCGCGGGTGTGCGGGCGTACCGGCTGGTCGCGGGGATGTGGGTGCGGTCCACGATGGCGTACCGCGCGTCGTTCGCCATGACCACGTTCGGGAACTTCGCGGCGACGTTCCTGGACTTCGTCGCGATCATGCTGATGTTCTCCCGGGTGGACGCGCTGGGCGGCTGGCCGTTGCCGGAGGTGGCGTTCCTGTACGGGCTGTCCGCGACCTCCTTCGGGCTCGCGGACCTGGTGATCGGGTCGATGGACCGGCTGGGGCGGCGGGTCCGGGACGGCACGCTGGACACGCTGCTGGTGCGGCCGGCGCCGGTGCTGGCGCAGATGGCGGCTGACCGGTTCGCGCTGCGCAGGCTGGGCCGGGTGACGCAGGGCGGGCTGGTCCTGGGCTGGGCGCTGGCCCGGGTGGACATCGGCTGGACGGTGGACCGGGTGCTGCTGATGCCGGTGATGGTGGTGAGCGGCTGCGGGATCTTCTGCGCGGTGTTCGTGGCGGGCGGGGCGTTCCAGTTCGTGGCGCAGGACGCCGCCGAGGTGCAGAACGCGTTCACGTACGGCGGTACGACGCTGCTGCAGTATCCGCCGACGGTGTTCGCGAAGGAGTTGGTGCGCGGGGTGACGTTCGTGCTGCCGCTGGCCTTCGTCAACTGGCTGCCCGCGAGCTACGTGCTGGGGCGGCCGTACCCGCTGGGGCTGCCGGAGTGGACGGCGTTCACGCCCCCGCTGGTGGCCGTGGCCTGTTGTGCGCTCGCGGGGCTGGCCTGGCGGGCGGGACTTCGTTCGTACCGCAGCACAGGGAGCTGAGACGTGGCTGACGTCGTCGCCGGCGATGGGTTCATCGCCCTGGAGAGGGTCGAGAAGGTCTTCGAGGTGCGCCGGAAGACCGGGTTCCTGAAGCGGGAGCGGCGCGAGGTGCGGGCGGTGGACGCGCTGTCGTTCACCGTGGCGCGCGGGGAGATGGTCGGGTACATCGGGCCGAACGGTGCCGGGAAGTCGACCACGATCAAGATGCTGACCGGGATCCTGACGCCGAGCGGCGGGCGGTTGCGGGTGGCGGGCATCGACCCGGCGCGGGAGCGGTCGCGGCTCGCGCACCGGATCGGGGTGGTGTTCGGGCAGCGGACCACGTTGTGGTGGGACCTGCCGCTGATCGACTCCTACCGGCTGGCGCACCGCATGTACCGCATCCCGGACGCCCGTTTCCGTCAGAACCTGGACCGGTTGGTGGAACTGCTGGAGCTGGGCGCCCTGTTGGACGTGCCGGTGCGGCAGCTGTCGCTGGGGCAGCGGATGCGCGGGGACATCGCGGCGGCGCTGCTGCACGATCCGGACGTGCTGTACCTGGACGAGCCGACGATCGGCCTGGACGTGGTGTCGAAGGCGAAGGTGCGGGAGTTCCTCAAGGAGGTGAACGCCGAGCGGGGGACGACGGTGCTGCTGACCACGCACGACCTGCAGGACATCGAGCAGTTGTGCTCCCGGGTGATGGTGATCGACCACGGGCGGCTGGTGTACGACGGCTCGCTCGCGGGGCTGCACGAGGCCGGGGAGAGCGAGCGGACGCTGGTGGTGGACCTGGAGCGGGAGCTGCCGCCGGTGGAGGTGCCGTCGGCGCGGGTGGTGCGGGTGGAGGGGCCGCGGCAGTGGCTGGCGTTCCCGGCGGGGCAGTCGGCGGCGCCGCTCGTCGCGCATCTGGCGGCGCGGTATCCGCTGGTGGACCTGTCGGTGCGGGAGCCGGACATCGAGGCCGTCATCGCCAGGATGTACGCGGAGAAGGCGGTCTCGTAGGCTGCTGTCATGAGCGACGACGCAGTGCCGGACCTCCGGGCGTCCGACGCCGACCGGGACCGGGTCGCCGAGGTCCTGCGGGACGCTCTGGCCGAGGGGCGGCTCGACATGGCGGAGTTCGAGGAGCGGCTGGAGTCGGCGTACAGGGCGCGGACGTACGGACAGCTGGCTCCGCTGACCCGTGACCTGCCGGTGGCCGGTGCGGCGGCCCCGCGCGTCTCCTTCGCGAAGGAGCCCGCGGTGAGCGGTGGTTGGGCGGGGCGCGTCACCGGTGGCGGGGGGACCTCGACGGGCGCGGTGGCCGTCCTGTCCGGGTTCGAGCGCAGGGGCCACTGGACGGTGCCGAAGCGGTTCTCCTGCTTCACCTTCATGGGCGGTGGCGAACTCGACCTGCGTGAGGCGGACTTCGCCGACCGTGAGGTCGTGATCAACTGTGTGGCGATCATGGGCGGGGTGCAGGTGACGGTCCCGCCGGGCGTCGAGGTCGTCGTCCGCGGCATCGGCGTGATGGGTGCCTTCGAACACCCGAGGGACGACGGCCCACCGGAGCCGGGTGCTCCCCGCGTGGTCGTCACCGGTTTCGCGTTCTGGGGCGGGGTGGGCGTGGAACGCGGACTCCCCCGGGCGAAACGCGGCCCGAAGCGGCGCGGAACGGCGTAGACGTCCCTACGACGCGCACACCTTCGTCAGCTCCCCCGCCGCGTCCGTCACCGGGCTCACGTCGGGTGTCTCGTCGCCGTTCTTGATGGCTGTGCGCACGTTGTCGACAGCCTTGTTCAGGTCGTCCACGGCCTTGTTGACGTCGGCGTCGTCGGTCTTGTCGCCGATCTTGCGCAGGCTCTTGTCGATGGAGTCGAGCGAGGCGTCGGCCTGGGAGGGGTCGTTGGCGGCGTTCTCCACGGCCTGCTGGAGGTCGGTGACGTTGTCGGCGATGGCGTCGGCGGTCTGGACGCAGTCCAGCGCCTTGCCGACGGCGTCGCAGCCGGTGGTGAGGCCGGCGGTGAGCGCGGCGGTCGCTACGGCGGCGGCGACGGCGGTGAGCCTGCCTCGGCGTCGGCTGGCGGCCATGGTGGGTTCCTCCCCTGGTACGGCTGGCCGGGCGCGCGGCGGTGAGCCGCGCGCCCGTACCCAGAGGGACGCCGGAAGGACCCGGCGGGTTGCCCGGGTCTTGAAGCTTTCTTTACGCGCGCGTGCCCGCCAGCGCCGCCTGCTGGACCGCGGCCAGGTCGGTGCAGCCGGCCACGGCGAGGTCGAGCAGGGCGTTCAGCTCGTCGCGGGCGAAGGGCGCGGCCTCGGCGGTGCCCTGGACCTCGACGAAGCGGCCGTCGCCGGTGCAGACGACGTTCATGTCGGTCTCGGCGCGCACGTCCTCCTCGTAGCAGAGGTCGAGCAGCGGGACCCCGCCGACGATGCCGACCGAGACCGCGCTCACCGTTCCGGTCAGCGGCTGGCGGCCGGCCTTGATCAGCTTCTTGCCCTGGGCCCAGGCGACAGCGTCGGCGAGGGCGACGTAGGCGCCGGTGATGGCGGCGGTGCGGGTGCCGCCGTCGGCCTGGAGGACGTCGCAGTCGAGGACGATGGTGTTCTCGCCGAGCGCCTTGTAGTCGATGACGGCGCGCAGGGAGCGGCCGATGAGCCGGGAGATCTCGTGGGTGCGGCCGCCGATCTTGCCCTTGACGGACTCGCGGTCGCCGCGGGTGTTGGTGGCGCGGGGCAGCATGGCGTACTCCGCGGTGACCCAGCCCTCGCCGCTGCCCTTGCGCCAGCGCGGGACGCCCTCGGTGACGGAGGCGGTGCAGAAGACCTTGGTGTCGCCGAAGGAGACGAGGACGGAGCCCTCGGCGTGCTTGCTCCATCCCCGTTCGATGGTGACCGGGCGGAGCTGTTCGGGGGTACGGCCGTCGATGCGAGACATGCGGACGAGCCTAGCCGTCCATGCGGAAGGGGCTCCTCCCGCGTCGGGAAGAGCCCCTGTTCCGGTGAGCCGGCCGGCTCACATCATGTCTTCGATCTCCGCGGCGATCGGGTCGGCGTCGGTGCCGATGACGACCTGGACGGCGGTGCCCATCCTGACGACGCCGTGGGCGCCGGCGGCCTTCAGGGCGGCCTCGTCGACCAGGTCGGGGTCGGACACCTCGGTGCGCAGCCGGGTGATGCAGCCCTCGATCTCCTCGATGTTGTCGATGCCGCCGAGGCCGGCGACGATCTTCTCAGCCTTGCTGGCCATGTTCCCTCTCCCTGATCCGAACCGCTTTGTCGCAGTAACCCACAGTCGGCCCCTCTTCGCGAGCGGTCATGCCGTGCGTGCCGGATGATGGCGATCACGACTGCGGAACCGTCCGTCGACTGGTCTACACCACCGTGGGGAAGGTCGCCAAACCCATGAGTGCAGAGAGCGCGGCACGTCCGGCGAGGGCCCGCTGGAACAGCCTGTTCCAGGGCATGCAGAAGATGGGCCGCAGCCTCCAGCTGCCCATCGCGGTCCTGCCGGCCGCGGGCATCCTGAACCGGCTGGGGCAGCCGGACCTGTTCGGCGAGGACGGCCTGGGCTGGACGAACGTCTCCCGGGTGATGAGCGGGGCGGGCGGCGCGCTGCTCGACGGGCAGCTGGGGCTGCCGCTGCTGTTCTGCGTGGGCGTCGCGATCGGCATGGCGAAGAAGGCCGACGGTTCGACGGCGCTCGCGGCGCTGGCGGGTTTCCTCGTCTACTACGGCGTCCTGCGCCAGTTCCCGCAGGAGTGCCCGGCGGGCGCGAAGGTGGTCGTCACGGGCTGCCAGGCGGCGGACGGCACGGTGACCTCGTTCGTCTACCAGAACCCGGGTGTCTTCGGCGGCATCGTCATGGGTCTGCTGACCGCCTTCTTCTGGGCCCGCTACCACCGCACGAGACTGGTCGACTGGCTGGGCTTCTTCAACGGGCGCCGGCTGGTGCCGATCGTCATGGCCTTCGTCGCGATCCTGTTCGCCGTGGTGTGCCTGTTCGTCTGGCCGCCGGTCGGCGCGGCGCTGGAGAGCTTCGGCGGGTGGCTCAGGGACGCGGGCGCCTGGGGCGCGGGCGTCTTCGGGGTGGCCAACCGCGCGCTGCTCGTCGTCGGCCTGCACCAGTTCCTGAACGTGCCCCTCTGGTTCCAGTTCGGCAGCTGGACCAAGCCGGACGGCACGGTGGTGCACGGCGACATCAACATGTTCCTCCAGGGCGACCCGGACGCCGGGCAGTTCACGTCGGGTTTCTTCCCGGTCATGATGTTCGCGCTGCCGGCCGCCGCGCTGGCCGTCACGCACTGCGCCCGGCCGGAGCGCCGCAAGGAGGTCGGCGGGCTGATGCTGTCGGTCGCGCTGACGTCGTTCGTCACCGGCATCACCGAGCCGCTCGAGTACTCCTTCCTGTTCGTCGCGCCCGCGCTGTACGCGGTGCACGCGCTGCTCACGGGTGTGTCGATGGCGGTGACCTGGGCGCTCGGGTCGCACGACGGCTTCGGTTTCTCCGCGGGCCTGATCGACTACGTCATCAACTGGCACCTGGCGACCAGGCCCTGGCTGGTCATCCCGATCGGCCTGTGCCTGGCGGCCGTGTACTACGCCGTCTTCCGCTTCGCCATCATGAGGTTCGACCTGAGAACACCGGGGCGCGAGCCGGTGGACGAGGTGGAGGACGTCACGAAGGTCTGAGGGCGCCCGGCCCGGCGCGGCGGGACGCACAGCGCGTAGTGCCGTGGTAGCGGATCCGTGGGTTCCTTATGCCGCCTTCATCGTGCTACAACAGGTCTACACCACAGGTGGTGTAGACCAGAGACGCTGCCGTCCCTTCCTTGGTTCCCGGGCGGCGCCTTGCCCGATGGAGGAACTTGTGACCACGGCCAGCGCCGCTCCCGCGGCCGAGAAGAAGAAGGGCGCCGGGGCGATGGCTGTGCTCCAGCGCATCGGCCGCAGCCTGATGCTGCCGGTCGCGGTGCTGCCCGCCGCCGCCCTCCTGGTGCGCCTGGGCAACACCGACATGCTGGGCCGCCCGTCCTTCCCGGCCTTCCTGACGAAGATAGCGTCGTTCATGGCGGCCGGCGGCAACGCCATCCTCGACAACATGGCGCTGCTGTTCGCCGTGGGCATCGCGATCGGCTTCGCGAAGAAGTCGGACGGCTCCACGGCCCTCGCGGCGGTCGTCGGCTACCTGGTCTTCAAGAACGTGCTCGGCACGTTCACCGACAAGAACCTGCCGAAGGTCGCGACCGTCGTCGACGGCAAGATCGTCATGCAGAGCGCCCCGGTGGACGCGAAGGTTCTCGGCGGTGTGGTGATGGGCATCGTCGTGGCCCTGCTGTACCAGCGCTTCTACCGCACCAAGCTGCCCGACTGGGCGGGCTTCTTCGGCGGCCGCCGGCTCGTCCCGATCCTGTCGGCCTTCGCCGGCCTGGTCCTCGGGATCGTCTTCGGTTACATCTGGCCGGTCCTCGGCACCGGGCTGCACAACTTCGGCGAGTGGCTGGTGGGGTCGGGCGCGGTCGGCGCGGGCATCTTCGGTGTCGCCAACCGTGCGCTGATCCCGATCGGCATGCACCACCTGCTCAACTCGTTCCCGTGGTTCCAGGCGGGCGAGTACCACGGCAAGAGCGGTGACATCGCGCGCTTCCTGGCCGGCGACCCGCACGCGGGTCAGTTCATGACCGGCTTCTTCCCGATCATGATGTTCGCCCTGCCGGCCGCGTGCCTCGCGATCGTGCACTGTGCCCGGCCCGAGCGCCGCAAGGTCGTCGGCGGCATGATGTTCTCGCTGGCGCTGACGTCCTTCGTCACCGGTGTCACCGAGCCCATCGAGTTCACCTTCATGTTCATCGCGCCGGTCCTGTACGCGATCCACGCGGTCCTCACCGGTGTCTCGATGGCGCTGACCTGGTCGCTGGGCATGAAGGACGGCTTCGGCTTCTCGGCGGGCGCGGTCGACTTCGGTCTGAACCTGGGCATCGCGAGCAATCCATGGGGCCTGGTCCTGGTCGGCCTGTGCTTCGCGGCGGTCTACTACGTGGTCTTCCGCTTCGCGATCACCAAGTTCAACCTGCCGACCCCGGGCCGCGAGTCCGACGAGGAACTGGCGGAACTGCAGAAGGCGGAGGCCAAGTAACAGCTCCGCGCCACGGACGACGACAGGGCCCCGGAACCGGCGAGGTTCCGGGGCCCTTCGCGTGTGTCCGGGGTCAGATCTCGTACGTCACCCGCGGAGCGGCCAGCTCCACCGGCCCGCCGAACACCTCGCGCGCGTCCCGCAGGTTGACCTCGGCGTCGGTCCACGGCGGGATGTGGGTGAGGACCAGCCGCCGCGCACCCGCGCGCGCGGCCGTCTCCCCCGCCTCGCGCCCGGTGAGGTGCAGGTCGGGGATGCTCTCCTTGCCGTGCGTGAACGCCGCCTCGCACAGGAACAGGTCGCTGTCCCGGGCCAGCGCGTCCAGCGCCTCGCTGACGCCCGTGTCGCCGGAGTACGCGAGGGACTTCCCGCCGTGCTCGATCCGGATGCCGTACGCCTCCACGGGGTGGCGGACCCGCTCGGTGTGCACGGTGAAGGGGCCGATCTCGAAGGTGGACGGCTTGACCGTGTGGAAGTCGAAGACCTCGCTCATGGAGGAGGCGGTGGGGGTGTCCGCGTAGGCCGTGGTCAGGCGGTGTTCGGTGCCCTCGGGGCCGTAGACCGGGATGGGGGCGCACCGGCCGCCGTCGTGGCGGTAGTAGCGCGCCACGAAGTACGCGCACATGTCGATGCAGTGGTCGGCGTGCAGATGGCTGAGGAAGATCGCGTCGAGGTCGTAGAGACCGCAGTGGCGCTGCAGCTCGCCCAGGGCGCCGTTGCCCATGTCGAGGAGCAGCCGGAAGCCGTCGGCCTCGACGAGGTAGCTCGAACAGGCCGATTCCGCGGACGGGAACGACCCCGAGCAGCCGACGACGGTGAGCTTCATGAAGCAGAAACCTCCGTTGGCGGGAGAGCGATGATCGGGACGAGGAACCACTCGGGAAGGAGGGCTGTCGGGGGTCGTGCGGTTTGTCGAGCGTAAGGCGCAAAAGCACGGGTCGCTCCTCCGCCAGGGGCCGTTGTGGGCGAACTCACCTGTGCTGTCACCGGTTCGGCTGGACGTGGGGCGCACAGGGATAAGCAGAGGGCGCGCGATGTACGGCGCGCGCCGGTAACGTCGTCGTATGGACACGTCCTGGTGGCTGGCCCTCGCCGCGGTGGTGCTGCTCGCGCTGGTCGCCACGCTGGTCGACGGCTGGGGCCGCGGGCACCGGCCCGGCGGGCGGCGCCTGCGTCCCCCGGGCCGTCCGGGCCCGCGGACGGGCCACGCCGTGCGGCCGTCCCCCGGGGACATCTGGTGGGCGGACGTCCCCTACGAGGACCGGCCCGGGGTGAAGGACCGGCCCTGCCTGGTGCTGGCCGTACGCGGGAACCGGGCCACGGTCGCGAAGATCACCAGCAAGTACCACGACGAGCGCTGCGGCGTGATCCCGCTGCCGCCGGGCGCGGTCGGCGACGCCCAGGGCCGGCCCAGCTTCCTGGAGACCGACGAGCTGCGCGAGGTACCGGTGAGCGGCTTCCGCCGCCGGGTGGGCGTGGTCGACCCGGTCCTGTGGGACCAGGTGAGACACCTCGCGGGGTAGGGGGCTGCTTCGGACCGGCCCGGGTCCGGGCTGATCCGAACGAAACCCCCTAGCTCACCCGGACGGTGACCGTCCACTCCTCGATGCCCTCGCAGGAGACCTGGCCCGGTGCGGTGGGCTGGGCGCACAGCGGGCGGGACGAGGCGAGCTTCACGGTGCCGGCGGCCACCGCCCGGTAGGCGGCGGTGGCGTCACCCGGCTGGAGGACGAAGCCCGCGTTGACGGCCTCCAGTGCGGTGCCGCTCGCGGTGACCGGCTTCCAGGGCCGGGCCTTGGTGCCGTCCAGCGTCAGCCGGACCTCGCCGCCCTTGGTCACGCACACGGTACGGCCGTGATCGGCGGCCGTCAGCTCCAGGTGGCCCGTGCAGTCAGCGGCGGAGCGGCTGGGCGACGGGGTGGTCCCGCCGCGCGGCGGCGCCGACACCTTGCCGCCGCTCCCGGTGTCCTGCTGGGAGCCGCAGCCCGCGAGGAGCAGCGCTGCCGCCGCAAGGGCGAGGGGCGTCGTACGGCGCATGGTTCCGCCTTTCTGCCGGGGTGCTGGTACGGGTGTGACGTACCACCGGCGCGCGCGGATCCCTCACCGGGGCCTACGCCCAGAGCTGGCCCTGGAGCGTCTCGATGGCCTCCTCCGTGGTGGCGGCCGTGTAGACGCCGGTGGAGAGGTACTTCCAGCCGCCGTCGGCCACGACGAAGACGATGTCGGCGCTCTCGCCCGCCGTGACGGCCTTCCTGCCGACGCCGATCGCCGCGTGCAGGGCGGCGCCGGTGGAGACGCCCGCGAAGATGCCCTCCTGCTGGAGCAGTTCGCGGGTGCGGGTGACCGCGTCGGCCGAGCCGACCGAGAAGCGGCTGGTGAGGACGGAGGCGTCGTACAGCTCGGGGACGAAGCCCTCGTCGAGGTTGCGCAGGCCGTAGACCAGGTCGTCGTAGCGCGGCTCGGCGGCGACGATCCTCACGTCCGGCTTGTGCTCGCGCAGGTAGCGGCCGACGCCCATGAGGGTGCCGGTGGTGCCGAGGCCGGCCACGAAATGGGTGATCGAGGGCAGGTCGGCGAGGATCTCCGGGCCGGTGGTGGCGTAGTGGGCGCCCGCGTTGTCGGGGTTGCCGTACTGGTAGAGCATCACCCAGTCGGGGTGCTCGGCGGCCAGCTCCTTGGCCACGCGCACGGCGGTGTTGGAGCCGCCGGCGGCCGGCGAGGAGATGATCTCGGCGCCCCACATGCCGAGCAGGTCCCGGCGCTCCTGCGAGGTGTTCTCCGGCATCACGCACACCATGCGGTAGCCCTTGAGCTTGGCCGCCATGGCGAGGGAGATGCCGGTGTTGCCGGAGGTGGGCTCCAGGATGGTGCAGCCCGGGGTGAGCCGGCCGTCCTTCTCCGCCTGCTCGATCATGTGCAGGGCGGGGCGGTCCTTGACGGAGCCGGTGGGGTTGCGGTCCTCCAGCTTGGCCCAGATCCGCACGTCCGGGGACGGCGACAGCCGCGGCAGGCGCACCAGGGGGGTGTTGCCCACCGCGGCCAGCGGGGAGTCGTAGCGCATCGCTGCTCAGCGGCCGATCAGCGCATGCCGCCGGCGACGGCCGGCAGGATCGTCACGTTGTCGCCGTCGGACAGCTTGGTCTTGATGCCGTCCAGGAAGCGGACGTCCTCGTCGTTCAGGTAGACGTTGACGAAGCGGCGCAGCTGGTCGCCCTCCACGATGCGGGCCTGGATGCCCGCGTGCCGGGTCTCGAGGTCGGCGAACAGCGCGGCGAGGGTGTCGCCGTTGCCCTCCACCGCCTTCTGACCGTCGGTGTACTGGCGGAGGATGGTCGGGATGCGGACCTCGATGGCCATGATTGCGGGCTCCTGTCGGAAAGGGTTCGGGTCTGGGCACACGGCGGCGCGCCGCGGCCCACGGCCGTACGGCGGCAGGGAACGTCAACAGATGGCGCTGTTCAGCCTGCACAGGTCGACGTGCAGCCGGGCCACGAGCAGCACGCTCGGCGCCTTGTCGCTCACGTCGTTCAGAACCATGGGCTCATCGTATCGATTCCCGGTCCGGATCCCGGAGTGTGATCTCGCATCGTGGATGATTGCCGACCGCATCCCGGTCAGTACGCCTCGACGACCCTGACCTCCTCCTCGGTGACCTCGCCGTCCACGATCCGGAAGGAGCGGAACTGGAACTCGCCGAGGCCGTCGGTGTCGGCGGTGGAGACCAGGACGTAGTGGGCGCCGGGCTCGTTGGCGTAGGAGATGTCGGTGCGCGAGGGGTAGGCCTCGGTGGCGGTGTGCGAGTGGTAGATGACCACCGGGTCCTCGTCGCGGTCGTCCAGCTCGCGGTAGAGCTTCAGCAGGTCGCCCGAGTCGAACTCGTAGAAGGTGGGCGACATCGCCGCGTTCAGCATGGGGATGAAGCGCTCGGGGCGGTCCGCGCCCGCCGGGCCCGCCACCACGCCGCACGCCTCGTCGGGGTGGTCCTTGCGCGCGTGGGCGACGATCTGGTCGTACAGGGCCTGGGTGATGGTCAGCATGGGGGTCAGGATAAGCAGAGGGGCCGCCCCGTACCGAGGGATGGTACGGGACGGCCCACATGCCGGACGTCCTGAGCGGCGGCCGCCGGGGGCGCCACGAGAGCTCCCGGCGGCCGGACGTCCTTTTCCGGAGGATCTGGAGGTCCGGAGGATCCGGAGGTCCGGAGGATCCGGAGGTCCGGAGGATCCGGAGGTCCGGAGGGTCTGGGTCAGCGCTTGCGGAAGGCCGCGGCCTCCGGGTTGCGGCGCTTGAGCACCAGGTAGGCGACACCGAGGATCACGGCCCACAGGGGCGCACAGTACAGGGAGACCCGGGCGTCCTTGTCGATGCCCATCATCACGATCACCATGCCGATGAAGGCGAGCGCGAACCAGCTGGTCCACGGCGCGCCCGGGGCGCGGAACTCCGAGCGGGGCAGTTCGCCGCGGTCGGACTTGGCGCGGTAGCGGATCTGGCAGAACAGGATGACGATCCAGGCCCACATGCCGGAGATGGTCGCGAAGGACACGACGTAGTCGAACGCCTTGCCCGGCCACTGGTAGTTGATCCAGACGCCGACCAGCATCAGCGCGGCGGAGACCGTCGTGCCGACGAGCGGGGTGCCGCTGGGCGTCAGCCTGGTGAAGAGCTTCGGGCCCTGGCTGTTGAGCGCGAGGTCGCGCAGCATGCGGCCGGTGGAGTACATGCCGGAGTTGCAGGAGGACAGCGCCGCGGTGAGCACGACGAAGTTCACGATGCCGGCGCCGGCGGCCAGGCCCATCTTCTGGAACGCGGCCACGAAGGGGCTGACGCCCGGGTGGAAGCTGGTCCACGGCACGACCGACAGGATCATGATCAGCGCGCCGACGTAGAAGACGGCGATGCGCCACGGCACGGTGTTGATCGCCTTGGGCAGCACGGTCTTCGGGTCCTTGGACTCGCCCGCGGTCACACCGACCAGCTCGACGGCGAGGAAGGCGAACATGACCATCTGGAGGGTCATCAGCGTGTTGCCGACACCGTGGGGGAAGAAGCCGCCGTCGCTCCACAGGTGGCTGACGGAGGCGGTGTCACCGGCGTCGGAGAAGCCGATGGTGAGGATGCCGGCGCAGATCAGGATCATGCCGATGATGGCGGTGACCTTGACCATGGAGAACCAGAACTCCAGCTCGCCGAAGAGCTTCACGGAGATCAGGTTGGCGCCGTACAGGATGACCGTGAAGACCAGGGCCGACACCCACTGCGGGATGTCCCACCAGTACGTCATGTAGGCGGCCGCGGCCGTGACCTCGGTGATGCCCGTGACCACCCAGAACAGCCAGTACGTCCATCCGGTCACGAAACCGGCGAACGGGCCGATGAACTCGCGCGCGTACTCCGAGAAGGAGCCCGACACCGGGCGGTACATCAGCAGTTCGCCGAGGGCCCGCATGATGAAGAAGATGACGAGGCCCGCGATGGCGTACGCCAGGATCAGACTCGGGCCCGCCTTGGAAATACCCTTGCCCGCGCCGAGGAAGAGGCCGGTGCCGATGGCACCGCCGATGGCGATCATCTGGATCTGCCGGGCGCCGAGCCCGCGCTGATAACCCTCGCCCTCGCTGCCCTCCGCACGCACGGCCTCATTGCCGTCGCGGTGCTGGTCGACCTGCGCTGAGGTCATGTGTGGTGCGCCTTTCTCCATGCCGACCCGGGCCTTTCGTCGGCCTCGGATCGGGTCTCGATCCCCCCGGATGATGGAGCTGTCTGCCTGGCCGACGGTCGTCGGCTCGGTGGCGCACCCGGCCGAACATGGGTGGTGTTGGCCGGGCGGTCGTGAAGATTTATCACGGCCGCAATACTGATCACAGAGGAGGCCTGTGGCGCATCCCACAGGGAAAAGCGGACAAAGAACGCTCTAACGCGTCAAAACCGGCCACAAAGGTGACGGGATCGTTATCCGGATTTGAGCGTCCTCTGAGCGAACGCCAGAGTGGGGCGAAATACGGACGGGCTACGGCATAAGGGTCGACACCAGGGTCTCCTGGAGCCCGCCCAGCCACAGATAGGCCAGCACCATCGGCTTGCGCGGGTCCTCCTCCGGAAGCCGGTAGAGCAGGTCGGTGTCGTCCTCGTCGGTGATGTCCAGCCGGGCCCCGATCGCCAGCCGGAGGTCGTTGAGGGCGCCGAGCCACTGCCGGGACTCCTCCGGGGACAGCTTCAGCACCGCACCGCCCTCGTCCACCGGGGCGAGCGCGTCCAGCGAGCGGATCACACCGAGCGCGTTGTCCCGCTTGCCGGCCCGCAGGTCGTTCTCGGTGTAGCGGCGGAACTCGGCGGAGTGCGCCCGCCGCTCCTCCGCCTCGGCCGGGGAGCCCGGGGAGTGCTCGGGGTCGCTGTAGGCGTCCGGGAAGAGCCTGCGCAGGACCGGGTCGGCGGGCGGCTCGCTGGGGCCCTCGGCGAACAGCTCGGCGAGCGGGTCGTCCGGGGTGTCGGCACCCGGGCCGGGGCCGATCAGCTCCAGCAGCTGGACGGCCAGCGACCGGATGATGGAGATCTCGACGTCGTCGAGCGCGACGGCAGCGCCGCCGCCGGGGAGCGGTTCGAAGTGTCCGGGCATCTGGGTGCGTTTACTTCCGGTCCTGCTGGAGGGTGGCCCACAGACCGTAGCCGTGCATCGCCTGCACGTCGCGCTCCATCTCCTCGCGGCTGCCGCTGGAGACGACCGCCCGGCCCTTGTGGTGGACGTCGAGCATGAGCTTGGTGGCCTTGTCCTTGGAGTAGCCGAAGTACGTCTGGAAGACGTACGTCACGTAGCTCATGAGGTTGACCGGGTCGTTGTGGACGATCGTGACCCAGGGGACGTCGGGCTCGGGTACGGCGAAGACCTCCTCCGCCGACTCGGTGCGTTCGATCTCTACGGGCGCGGGTGACGTCACACAGCCATGCTGCCACGGCCCCCATAAATCGTCACACCGACGAAAAGGGAGTACGATCCTTGGTCATGAACACAGCGGACCTTGGGCTGCCGGTGGATGTTCCCTCGACGGCGCTCTTCACGGACCAGTACGAGCTGACCATGCTGCGCGCCGCGCTGAAGGCCGGTACGGCCGAACGGCGGAGCGTGTTCGAGGTCTTCACCCGGCGGCTGCCGAACGGACGCCGTTACGGCGTGGTGGCCGGCACCGGCCGCGTCCTGGACGCGGTGGAGAACTTCCGCTTCGACAACGGCGTCCTCGGCTTCCTGCGGGAGCGGGGCATCGTCGACGAGGAGACCCTGGAGTGGCTCGCCGGCTACCGCTTCAGCGGGGACATCTGGGGCTACCCGGAGGGCGAGGTGTACTTCCCGGGCTCGCCGATCATGCGCGTCGAGGGCACCTTCGCCGAGTGCGTCCTGCTGGAGACGGTGATCCTCTCCATCCTCAACCACGACTCCGCGATCGCCGCGGCCGCCTCCCGGATGGCCTCCGCCGCCGGTGACCGCCCCCTGATCGAGATGGGCGCCCGCCGCACCCACGAGCTGGCCGCGGTGGCCGCCGCCCGCGCCGCCTACGTCGGCGGCTTCGCCACCACCTCCGACCTCGCGGCGGGGTTCCGCTACGGCATCCCGACCGTCGGCACCTCCGCCCACGCCTTCACCCTCCTCCACGACCGCGAGCGGGACGCCTTCCAGGCCCAGGTCGAGACCCTCGGCCGGGGCACCACGCTGCTGGTGGACACCTACGACGTCGCCGAGGCCGTCCGTACGGCGGTGGAGGTGGCCGGCCCCGAGCTGGGCGCCGTCCGCATCGACTCCGGCGACCTGCTGCTGGTGGCCCACCGGGTGCGGCAGCAGCTGGACGAGCTGGGCGCGACGAAGACGAAGATCGTCGTGACCTCCGACCTGGACGAGTACGCCATCGCCTCGCTGGCCGCCGCGCCCGTGGACGCGTACGGCGTCGGCACCCAGCTGGTGACCGGCTCCGGGCACCCGACCTCCTCCATGGTCTACAAGCTCGTCGCCCGCGCCGACTCCACCGACCCGAAGGCCCCGCTGCTGCCGGTCGCGAAGAAGTCCAGCGGCGGCAAGACGTCCATCGGCGGGCGCAAGTGGGCGGCGCGCCGGCTGGACGCCGACGGGGTCGCGGAGGCCGAGGTCGTCGGCACCGGGCCGGTCCCGGCCGAGCTGGCCGACCGGCAGCTGCTGGTGCAGCTGGTCAAGGGCGGTGAGGTGGTCGCCCGCGAGCCGCTGGACGTGACCCGGGACCGGCACATCGCCGCCCGCGCGAACCTGCCGCTGTCCGCCACCCAGCTGTCCAGGGGAGAACCCGTCATTCCGACGGAGTACGTCACCGGGCGCTCGGGTAGCTAGAGCGGGACCGCCGTCCGCCCCCTCGAACCCCCTCCCGCCCGGGCCCGGAAGTCTCTAGGCTCAGTTACTTCACCCACAGTCGAAGGACACCCACCATGCGCCGCGCCTTGATCGTCGTAGACGTGCAGAACGACTTCTGCGAGGGGGGCAGCCTCGCGGTGGCCGGGGGTGCCGACGTGGCCGCCGCCATCACCGAGCTGATCGGCCAGGCGGCGGGCACCGGGTACCGCCACGTGGTGGCCACCCGCGACCACCACATCGCGCCCGGCGGCCACTTCGCGGACAACCCCGACTACGTCCGTTCCTGGCCCGCGCACTGCGTCGCGGGCACGGAGGGCGTGGGCTTCCACCCGAACTTCGCCCCCGCGGTCGCCTCCGGAGCGGTGGACGCCGTGTTCGACAAGGGCGCCTACTCGGCCGCCTACAGCGGCTTCGAGGGCACCGACGAGAACGGCGTCCCCCTCGCCGACTGGCTCCGCGCCCGCGAGATCACCGAGGTCGACGTGGTGGGCATCGCCACGGACCACTGCGTGCGGGCCACCGCCCTGGACGCCGCGAGGGAGGGCTTCCGCACACAGGTCCTGCTGGACCTCACCGCGGGCGTGGCCCCGGGCACGACCGAGCGGGCCCTGGAGGAGCTGCGCGAGGCGGGGGTGGAACTGACAGGCAAGCCCGTGGTGAGCGGCTAGGGGCGCGGGGAACGCGCGCCCTACCGCACCACCGCCGACCCGCGGAGCAGGGCGCGGATCGGGTGCCACAGTTCGTTGACGATGACACCGTTGTCCGTGGGGGCCGTACGCCATATCAGCCCGTCGGGGTGGTGCAGGACCGCCGTGATCTCGTCCGGTGTCGGGGGCGCGGCGTTGCCCCGGAGGTAGACCGCCCGCAGGCCCAGGTTGCGGAGCCTGGTCAGGGCGCGGGCGCGGTTCTGGGCGTGCACGAGCACCCGCACCGCGACGGAGTCGTACGGCAGGTTCAGCGCGACGACCACCGTGCCGTTCGGCAGTTTGCAGAAGCCTCCTGCGGCCATGCGGTCACATCCCCGTTCCGGTCGGTGTCAATAAGCGGTCCACAGGACGCACCTAAACACGATCGGCGGCAGCCCGCCAAGGGGCTGCCGCCGATACGCTTCTGACCTGCGGTTTTACCGACTACTTGATCGCGGGACCAACCTTGAGCTGGATCGTGGAGCCGTCCTTGGCCTCCTTGACGATCGAGATCTTGGTGTTGGTGTCAGTGACCTTCACACCGCCCGTCGGGTTCGACGGGTCGTAGTAGGTGCTGGCGTGGTCGTTGAAGACCGAGACACCCTTCGAGCCCTTGATCTTCAGCGCGACGTCCGCCTTGTGCAGCGTGATGCCGTCCGTGGCGTACAGGCTGAACGGCGAGTCGTAGGCCTGGACACGGTTGCGCAGCAGCGTGCCGTCGGCCCACTTCAGCGCCTTGAAGTGCGAGTCGACCGGCAGGATCAGACCGGTGCCCGGGTGGCCGTTGGCGCTGTTGGTGTTGTTGTCCGCCTGGGAGGTGTCCCACTTCCAGATCAGCAGGCCGTTCTGGTACGGGTAGTGCTCCACCCAGTCCGGACGCGACGCGAATCCGAAGTTGTACGGGCCGGTCTTCAGCGTCTTGTCGTACGACACGTACTGGCGGTTCTCGGCGATGTAGTACTGCTTGTAGTCCTTGGTGAAGGACGCGCCGATGCGGGAGAACCCGGCCGCGGTCCAACCGGCGTCCGCGCTCTCGGCGTTGTCCGAGAACAGCGTCGTGCCGTCGGCGGTCACGGTGATCTCGTCGGCCGTGAAGCCGTTCTCCGCGACACCGCCGTCGGTGGCGTAGCGGAAGCGCAGGTCGATCTTCTTGCCCGCGTAGGCGTCGAGCGGGAACGACAGCTTCTTGTGCGTCTGCGAGAAGCCGGTCAGCGCCGGCTTGCCGCTGGCGTCCTTCGGCAGGGCCTGGCCGTCCGCCGTGCCGTCCAGGGCGGTCCAGTTGGCGCCGCCGTCGGTCGAGACCTCGGTGTAGACGTAGTCGTAGCCGGCCTCGGTGGCCCACCAGCCGTCCAGGTCCAGCTTCGCCGAGGACTTGCCGGTGAGGTCCACGGAACGGGTCAGCGTGTTCTTCAGGTCGTTGCCGCTGCCGCTCCACCACTGGGCCGAGCCCTGCGCCGGCTCGGTGATGGTGGTGGTGACCGCCTTGTCCGGCAGGTTCACCACGAGGGCCTGCTTGTCCCAGGTGTTGTACTCGGCGGGGCCCAGCTTGTGCGTGGACTGCTTGCCGGCCTTGGCGGTGTCGTAGTTCAGCCAGCCCAGCTGGAGCTTGTCCCAGGCGTTCATGTCGCCCGGCAGGTCGCCGATGGACTCCTTGCCGGTGCCCAGCCAGGAGCCGGAGGACATCAGCGTCCAGAAGCCGGTGGAGTTGTCGCCGCCGGCGGTGTCGTACTCGTCCGGCAGGCCGAGGTCGTGGCCGTACTCGTGGGCGAAGACGCCGAGGCCGCCGTTCTCCGGCTGGATGGTGTAGTCGCCGACCCAGACGCCGGTGTCGCCGACCTGCGTGCCGCCGAGCTTGTTGTTCTCGGGGCCGGTGGCGCCGGCGTCGGTGCCGAAGGCGTACCAGCGGTGGGCCCAGATCGCGTCCTCGCCCTGGGCGCCGCCGCCGGCGGACTCGTCCTCACCGGCGTGCACGATCTGGAAGTGGTCGACGTAGCCGTCCGGCTCGTTGAAGTTGCCGTCGCCGTCGTAGTCGTACCGGTCCCACTGGTCGTACTTGGCGAGGTCCTTCTTGATGTCGGCGTCGGTGCGGCCGGCCTTCTTCTGCTGGGCGACCCAGGCGTTCAGGCCGTCGGAGACGACGTTCCACACGCTCGGGCAGTTCTTCGAACCGCAGGCGTTGTTGCCGTAACGGGCCTCGTTGTAGGGGACCTTGACCCAGTCGGTGACCTCGCCCGAGACCGAGTAGCGGCCCGAGGACTGCTTCTCGTAGTACTTCTTCAGCGACTCGGTCTTCTTGCCGGTGCCGAAGTAGAGGTCCTGGTAGTGCTTCTGGTCGTAGTCCTTCTGCCAGGCCGTCGAGTTGTCCTTCTTGCGGTCCGGCGCGGCGATCTTGTTGTGCAGCGGGCCGGGCGTACCGCCGAACTTGGGGTCCTTCTGGTCCCCGAACTCCACCAGGATGGTGAAGATCTTGTCGGTCTTCTCGCGGCTCAGCTCGACGTACTTGCTGCGGCCCTTGCCGCTCTTGAGCTTGACGACCTTGGAGCCGTTGCGCTCCTGCGCGGTGGCCTTGCCCGCTATGAGCTGGTTCAGGGCCTCTTCGCGCTGGGCTTCCTGGGTCTTGCTCAGCGGGCCGTCCAGGTTGTGCTTCTGCTGCTTCACCGGGGCCGGGTCGTGCCGGTTGGCGGCGGCGGTCCGGGCCTGGGTGCTCGCCTCGGCGACGGCGAAGGTGGCGAACGTGGCGGAGGCCGCCGCGAGCGTCACGCCGATGGCGGCCGCTCTGAACGTCCAGGATCTGCTGGTCACTTGAGTTCCTCCCCCGCGTCGCGCACACGGACAGGGGGTTCCGGGTCATGGAGGTTTCCGTGCGCGCACGATCAACGCGTGTAGTCAAGTGACGACATTTGACTAGAGGTTTAGCAGAAAAGACAGACCTTGACTTGAGCAGGACAAGTGCACTATGCGGAGGAGACGTTCGCTTTACGGACACGTGTCGCCCCGGCCAACGGACGCCGGGGAAAGCCTGTTTGACCGAGGGGTGCCTCTGTGCGCCCCCTGTGCACCGGTACTGTGGGTTAGGTCATGCTTACCCGGCGTCCGGGTCGGGCATGCAGGCCAAGAGACTCGAACGGCACGCCACGAATCGTCCGCACACTGCCGAGGACACGATTGCCATGCCTCGTCCGACCGCCGCACAGCTCGCCTACGGCTCCTGCACCGTGATCTTCTCGACGCTCGCCATGCTGCTGCTGTCCCAGACGAGTTCGGGCCCCGGGATCGCCGTCATCGCCCTCGCGGCCCTCGCGCTGGGCCTGCTGGTCGCCCTGACGGTCCCCTCCCCCACAGCGCGCGCGGCCTCGGCACCCGCCGGGCGCGCGGCGGACGAGGAGCGGGTCCCCACGACCCTCTGAGACGACAGGGCGACACGACTGGGCGGCGGGTCCGGGGTGCGCCCCGGACCCGCCGCCCCGCCGTGTCGCCGGCCGCCGTCCCTCAACCGGTGCTGACCACCACCGTCTTGGCCGCCTTGTCGTGCAGGCCCTGTTTGTACGGCTTGTCGAAGAAACTCCATCCGCCCGAGACGGCCGTCCAGAGACAGGCACAGCAGAAGGCGAACGGCACCCACAGCACCAGCGCGCGGCTCAGCGAGGCCTGCACGGAGGGGGTGGCGCCGTTCTCCAGGTTGGCCACCCGCATGCCGAGCCACTTCTTGCCGAGGGTCTGCCCCGACCTGCTGATCATGACGGTGTCGTAGGCGACGTAGAGCACGGCCGTGACGAAGGCCCGGGCGACGTTCCTGCCGACCTCCAGGCGGCCGTCGGCGACCGTGTAGTAGGTCAGCCCGAGCCCCCACGTGAGCAGCGCGACGACGATACCGACCAGGATCATGTCGATGATGCGCGCGAGCGTCCGCCTGCCGCTCTCGGCGAGCGGGGGCATGCCGGCCAGCGGGTCGGCGGGATAACCGCCGTACGGGTCACCGCCGTAGGGGGGCGGCTGGGCACCGCCGTACGGGTCACCGCCGTAAGGGGGCGGCTGGGCACCGCCGTACGGGCCACCGCCGTAAGGGGGCGGCTGGGCGCCGCCGTGCGGGGCGTCGTACGGCGAGCCCGGCCCCTGGTCCGACGGGGGCCGCTTCCTGAAGGGGTCGTCCTCCGGGGGCGGCTGCTCTCCGGAGCCGGGGGGCGGTTCGCTGCTCATGGCCCGAGTGGAACCCGAACCTCCCGGCTCCGCATCCGGCAGACCGCCGGACGGGGTACGCCCGGATCAGCCCGCGACGAAGGTGTGCGCCGCCTTGTCGTGCCAGCACTGCCGCCAGGGCCGGTCGAACAGGCACCACAGCACGCCCACGATCCCGACGACCAGCAGCCCCGGCACGCTGAACACCAGCCAGCGGCGCAGCGCCGGGCCGAACGTCGGGGGCTCGTGCGCCTCGATGTCCCGCACCTCCAGACCGCACAGCTTCTTGCCGAGGGTGCGGCCCCATCTGACGGTGGGCAGCACCTCGTACAGGACACCGGCCACGAGCAGGACGGCGAGGACGATGCCGAGGCTGGTGCCGGTCGTGCCGTCCAGCAGCCAGACCGTGACCTCGTGGCCGGAGACCTTGGCCGCGTCGATCTTCTGCTGGACGTGGTCCACGGCGCGGATGCCGAGCGGGACCGCCGCGGCGGACGTGATCGCGCCGATGGCCAGCAGGTCGACCAGCCGCGCCGCCAGCCGCTTGCCGAGTCCGGCGGGGCGGGCGGCGGCCTGCCGGCGGGCGGCGGCCTGGAAGAGGTCCTCCATCGGCGGCTTCCACGGCGCGACGGGCTGCTCGTCACCGCCGCCGGCCAGTTGGTGCACCTGCTGCGCCCAGGAGGCCTGCCCGCCGCCGGGGCCGCTCGTCAGCGGGGTGGCGGGAGCGGCGGCCTGCCGCGGCACCGAGGGGGCCGCGGCGGCGGGGGCGGCCGGCGAGGGCTGGGGTGCCGGGGGTGACGCGGCGGCGGGGGCGGCCGGCGCGGGCTGGGGTGCCGGGGGCGTCGGCGCCGCGGCGGCACGGGCGGCGGCGGCCTTCCCCGCGGCGAAGCCGGAGTTCGCGGGCGCGCCGACGGGTCCCTGTGGGCCGAAGCCGGCCGGGCCGCCGCTCTCCGTGCCGGACGGAACCGGGCGGATGGTCATCGTGCCGTCGTCGGTACGGGCGGCTGCCGCCGGGCCGGGGATCGGGCGCCGGAAGACGAACGTGCCGGGGTCCGGGGCCTCGTCCTCCGCCGGGGGGATCGTCGCGGTGCCGTCGGTACGGCTGGTGGCCTGCCCGTCGGCCGGTTCCGGCGCCTGGGCCGGCACCCGGGGATCGGCACCCCAGCCACCGGCACCCTGCCGGGGCTGGGCGGGGGACTGCCCCGGCTGACCGGACTGCCCCGGCTGGGCGGCCTGTCCCTGCCGGCTCCACTGCGCGCCCTGCGCCGCCGGACCGGCCTGCGCCGGACCGCCCTGCGCCGCCTGGCCGGCCTGGCCCGCTGGGCCCGCCTGCGCCCACTGGTCCGCCGGACCGGCCTGGGCGGCCTGTCCCGGCTGGCTCCACCGGCCGGCGCCCCGGCCCGCGGGTCCCTGCTGTCCCGCGTCGCCCTGGGGGCCCGCGGCGCCCTGCCGGTCCGCACCGGACTGCTGGTCCAGGCCCGGTGGGTCCTCGTCGAAGAAGTGGGGGCCCGTCTCCTCGACGGCGGGGGCGGGGGCGGGGCGGACGCCGGGGGGCGGGGTGAGCGGCTCGCCGTCCTTCGGCGCCGGGCGGCTGGTGCCGGGCACCCAGGAGGCGCCGTTCCAGTACCGGACGTAGCCGGGGATGGACGGGTCCGGGTAGTAGCCCTCGCGGGGCCGGTCGTCACCTGGGGCCGGGGTTGGGGCGCTCATGTCCGTCGTCCCGTATCTGCTCGGGGGTGGGATGGGGGCCTCCACATCTATCAGACCCGGGCAGCCCGCAGCGCCAGTCCCGCCGTACCCAATCCTTTCCGGGCAACGCCGTACCGGGGTGTCGCACGCCGGCGAAAAGAATTTCCCCGAACCCGCGTAATGCCCCAGCCCCCGCCCCCTCTCCCCCGGTGCGGGCCCGGTCCGAGCGGCCCCGACCAGAAAGGAAACGCCGGTCATGCATCACACCGTGGTGGAGCGCGAGCTGGAGCTGCGGCTCATCCTGTCGCCGGAGCGGAGCGTCCCGGTCCCGGCCCGGCTCGGTTACCGCTCCGACGACCCGTACGCCGTCCACATCGCCTTCCACATCAACTCCGAGCACCCCGTCCACTGGACGTTCGCCCGCGATCTCCTGGTGGAGGGGGTGTTCCGGCCGTGCGGGAACGGGGACGTGCGGGTGTGGCCGGCGAAGGCGGACGGGCGCGGTGTCGTCCTGATGGCGCTGAGTTCACCGGACGGCGACGCGCTGCTGGAGGCGCCCACCCCGCAGGTGTCCGCCTGGCTCGAGCGGACGCTGCGGGCGGTGCCGCCGGGCGCGGAGGGCGGGCGGCTCGGCATCGACGACGCGCTCGACCAGCTGCTCGCCCGGTGAACGGCCCCCGGAAGGGGTCAGAAGAGCTTGCCCGGGTTCAGGATGCCCAGCGGGTCGAAGACCTGTTTCACCGCCCGCTGCATCTCCACCCCGACCGGGCCGATCTCCCGGGCCAGCCACTCCTTCTTCAGTACGCCCACCCCGTGTTCGCCGGTGATCGTGCCGCCCAGCTCCAGGCCGAGCGCCATGATCGCGTCGAAGGACTCACGGGCCCGCCGGGACTCCTCCGGGTCACGGGCGTCGAAGCAGACGGTGGGGTGCGTGTTGCCGTCGCCCGCGTGGGCGCAGACGCCGATCGTGAGGCCGTACTCGGCGGCGATCCGCTCCACGCCCTCCAGCATGGCGCCGAGCCGGGAACGGGGCACGCACACGTCGTCGATCATCGTCGTGCCCTTCACCGCCTCCAGCGCGGTCAGCGAGAGCCGCCGGGCCTGGAGCAGCATCTCGGACTCGGCCGCGTCCTCGGCCGGGACGACCTGGGTGGCGCCGGCGGCCTCGCACAGGGCGCCGACGGCCGCGAGATCGGCGGCCGGGTCCGGGGTGTCGAAGGCGGCCAGCAGCAGGGCCTCGGTGGTCTCGGGCAGCCCCATGTGCGCGAGGTCGTTGACCGCCTTGACGGTCGTACGGTCCATCAGTTCGAGGAGGGAGGGGACGTGTCCGCCCGCCATGATGCGGCAGACGGCGTCGCAGGCGGCGGCCGCGGAGGCGAACTCGGCGGCCAGGACGAGCTGCCGGGGCGGCTTGGGCTTCAGCGCCAGGACGGCCCGGACGACGATGCCGAGCGAGCCCTCGGAGCCGACGAAGAGCCGGGTGAGGTCGTAGCCCGCGACGCCCTTGGCGGTGCGCCGGCCGGTGGACATCAGACGGCCGTCGGCGAGGACCACGTCCAGGCCGAGGACGTACTCGGCGGTCACCCCGTACTTGACGCAGCACAGGCCGCCGGAGGCCGTGCCGATGTTGCCGCCGATGGTGCACATCTCCCAGCTGGAGGGGTCCGGCGGGTAGTACAGGCCGTGTTCCTCGACCGCGCGGGACAGGGCCGCGTTGACCACGCCCGGTTCGACCACGGCGATCCGGTCGACGGGGCTGATCTCCAGGATGCGGTCCATCCTGGTGAGGGACAGCACGATGCAGCCGTCGGTGGCGTTGGCGCCGCCGGACAGGCCGGTCCGGGCGCCCTGCGGGACGACGGGCACGCGCAGCTCGGTGGCGGTGCGCATGACGTGCTGCACCTGCGCGACGGTGCGCGGGAGGACGACGACGGCGGGGCTGCCGGCCGGGCAGAAGCTCGCCATGTCGTGTCCGTAGGAGGCCGTCACGTCGGGGTCGGTCAGGACCGCCTCGGGCGGCAGGCCGGCCAGGAGCCGGTCGGTGAGGTTGCCCGTGTGCTCGTCGCGCGGTGCTTCGATACGGCTCATGATCACAGCGTGGCACTCACGGCCATCGGTGTGAACCCCGCCCGTGCCGCCCTTGGGCCACCCGGATGTGCTCGTCGTACTGGCGCACAGTGGCGCCATGGACAACCGGCAGTGCGTGGGTACGTCCCTGCTCCCCGAGCCCCCGGCACCGCACCGCTCCCGGCGGGTGCTGCGGCAGGTGCTGGTCGCCGCGCTGGCGGGCGGTTTCCTCGCGGGCGGGGTGCTGGTGCTGCTGTCGGAGGAGCCGCAGCGGCGGTCCGGGCCGGTCCGCCCGCCCGCCGCCGGTCCGCAGGCCGCACCGCGGGTCCGGCAGGAGGCGCTGACCACGGTGACCTACGGGGTGCCGGCCGCGCTGCCCGGGCTGACGGCGCTGATCGGGCGCGAGGAGCAGCGGGTGCGGGAGCGGCCGAAGGACGCCCGGGCGTGGGCGGTGCTGGGGTCCGCGTACGTGGAGCGGGGGCGCCGGGCGGGGGACGCGGCGGACTACCCGAAGGCCGAGCGGGCGCTGCGGACCTCGCTGGAGGTGCGCGGCGGCCGGAACACCGAGGCGCTGGACGGCCTGACCGCGCTGGCGCTGGCGCGCCGGGACTTCCCGGCGGCGAAGAGCTACGGCGAGCAGGCGCTGAAGGCGGCGCCGAAGCGGTGGTCGGCGTATCCGCCGCTGATCGACGCGTACACCGGGCTCGGTGACTACAAGAAGGCCCGGGCCGCCCTGGACACGCTGATGGGGTTGCGCACCGGTCCGGCGGAGCGGCCGGCCGTGCGGGCGCGGGCCGCGGCGGTCTACCGGGACCGGGGCTGGCGCGAGGACGCGGTGGCCCAGCTGACCGACGCGGCGGCCGCCGCCCGCACCCCCGCCGAGCAGGCCGCCTGGCTGGCCGGGGTGGGGCAGCTGGCGTGGGAGCGCGGGGACCTGCCGGACGCGCTGCGGCACTTCGAGGCCGCGCTGCGGCTCGACCCCGACCAGCGGACGGCGGCGGTCGGGCGGGCGCGGACCCTGGCCGCGCAGGGGCGTACGGCTCAGGCGCTGGCCGCGTACCGCGCCGTCGTCGCCCACCGTCCGGACCCGGAGGACCTGCTGGAGCTGGGCGAGCTGTACGAGTCGCTGGACCAGCCCCGGCCCGCGGAGGAGCAGTACGCACGGCTGAGGGAGGCGGTACGGCGGTCGGTGGCGGGCGGCGTGGACGAGGAGCTGCTGATCGGGCGGTTCGAGGCGGACCACGGGGACCCGTGGGAGGCGGTGGAGCGGCTGCGCGAGGAGTGGCGGCGCCAGCCGGGGATCGAGGTGGCCGACGCGCTGGGCTGGGCGCTGCACCGGTCCGGCGAGGACCAGGAGGCGCTGACGTACGCGACCGCCGCGACGGACGAGTCGAAGGGGGGCGGGGTGCGCAGCGCGCTGTACGCGTTCCACCGGGGGGTGATCGAGGCGGAGCTGGAGCGGTACGGGCCCGCGCGGCGGTACCTGGAGGAGGCGCTGCGCATCAACCCGTACTTCTCGCCGCTGCGGGTGCCGGTGGCGCGGGAGGCGTTGCAGGCGCTGGGCGACGAGTCCGAGGAGCCGCCGCCCAGCGAGTAGCGGGCCGCCGTTACAGGTTGCCCCGCTTGGCCTGCTCGCGCTCGATCGCTTCGAACAGGGCCTTGAAGTTGCCCTTGCCGAAGCCCATGGAGCCGTGCCGCTCGATGAGTTCGAAGAACACGGTGGGCCGGTCCTGGACCGGCTTGGTGAAGATCTGCAGCAGGTAGCCGTCCTCGTCGCGGTCGGCGAGGATCTTCAGCTCGCGCAGGGTCTCGATCGGCACGCGGGTGTCGCCGACCCACTCGCCGAGGGTGTCGTAGTAGGAGTCGGGGGTGTCGAGGAACTCGACGCCGGCCGCGCGCATGGTGCGGACCGTCTGCACGATGTCGTTGGTGTTGAGCGCGATGTGCTGGACGCCGGCGCCGCCGTAGAACTCCAGGTACTCGTCGATCTGGGACTTCTTCTTGGCGATGGCGGGCTCGTTGATCGGGAACTTGACCTTGAGGGTGCCGTCCGCGACCACCTTCGACATCAGCGCGCTGTACTCGGTGGCGATGTCGTCGCCCACGAACTCCTTCATGTTCGTGAAGCCCATGACCTTGTTGTAGAAGGCCACCCACTCGTTCATCTTCCCGAGTTCCACGTTGCCGACGCAGTGGTCGACGGCCTGGAAGGTGCGCTGGGCGGGCGGCTCGACGAGCGGTGCGGCGGCGGCGTAGCCGGGCAGGTAGGGGCCGTCGTAGCCGCTGCGCTCGACCAGGGTGTGGCGGGTCTGGCCGTAGGTGGCGATGGCGGCGAGGACGACCGTGCCGTGCTCGTCCTTCACCTCGTACGGCTCGGTGACGCTCTTCGCGCCGTGCTCGATCGCGTACGCGTAGGCGGCGCGCGCGTCCGGGACCTCGATGGCGAGGTCGATGACGCCGTCGCCGTGCTCGGCCACGTGCTGGGCGAGGAAGTGGCCCCAGGTGCTGCTCGGCTTGATCACCGAGGTGAGGACGAAGCGGGCGGAGCCGTTCTCCAGCACGTAACTGGCGGTCTCGCGGCTGCCGTTCTCCGGTCCGGAGTAGGCGACCAGCCGCATGCCGAAGGCGGTCGAGTAGTAGTGCGCCGCCTGCTTGGCGTTGCCCACGGCGAAGACGACCGCGTCCATTCCCTTGACCGGGAAGGGGTCGTCCTGCCGGGCGGTCGTGTCGGGAGTGTGGTGTGTGGTCTGCGTCATAGCGGAAGGGTGGCCGCGCTCTGCAAGGTGCGCAATAGTTCGCTTCATCGCTGGGCAACCTGACCAGCGGCATGGCCGTGTCGGCGGTCTTTCTGTACAGGATGACCATCTCAGGGGGTCCCGTGGCGATCGATCATCTGGACGGACGGATCATCGTGCTGCTGGCCGAGGAGCCGCGCATCGGGGTGCTGGAGATGTCCCGGCGGCTGGGGGTGGCCCGGGGCACGGTGCAGGCGCGGCTGGACCGGCTCCAGTCGAACGGGGTCATCCGCGGATTCGGTCCGCAGGTGGACCCGGCGGCCCTCGGCTACCCGGTCACCGCGTTCGCCACCCTCCAGATCCGGCAGGGCCAGGGAGCCGACGTACGGGCGCACCTGGCGACCGTGCCGGAGGTGCTGGAGCTGCTGACCACCACCGGCAGCGGGGACATGCTGTGCCGGCTGGTGGCCCGCTCGAACGCCGATCTCCAGCGGGTCATCGACCGGGTCGTCGGCTTCGACGGCATCGTCCGGGCCTCGACGACGATCGTCATGGAGAACCCGGTGCCGCTGCGGATCATCCCGCTGGTGGAGCAGGCCGCGGCGGACGCCCCCTCGCGACATACGCGGCATGCGTGAGAAAATGGCCAATGTGGTATAAGGCGCTGGCGGTTCATCGGAACCCTCGGCCGGAAGGGCTCAGACAGGCGAGAGGAGCACATCATGATCGCCAAGTTGCTGGGCAAGCTGTCCTTCGTCCGCCACTACGGTGCGTACGGGGCCCACGAGTGGGACGCGTACGCCGGCGGCGACTGAGTCTGACGGCATCCTCGGCGGGCGCCCCCGGCGTCCGCCGGCTCCGGCCGCACCGCCGACGACATGGGCCTGGACAGGTACGAAGGCGGGGGACGACACCGGGGGCGACACGAAGGCGGGGGACGTGACCGGGACGACACCGGGGGCGATCTCATGGGCCGGACGAACGAGCCACCGCGTCTGCCCGGAGGCGGCTTCGCGGCCTGGAGCCGCGACCGGCTGGCGGTGGCACGCCGTGGCGCCGACGAGTGCGGGGACGTCTGGCAGCTGGAGCCGGGGGTCTACGTGGCCGCCACGGCCGGAGCCTGTGAGGCGGTGCTGCGCCGCGCGCAGGACTTCCCCAAGGCACCCTCGCCCCTCTTCCCGCCGCTGAAGGGGTCGAACGAAGCACCGACGGCGGAGGAGCGCGCGCACGCCCACGCCGCCCGCATGCGCGGACTGCGCGCGCAGGCGGTCGCGGCCCGGGTCGGTGAGATCGCGCCCGGAGCCGCTCGCTTCGCCGCCCGGTGGCCCACGGACCGGGACGTCGAGGTCCTGCCCGCGGCCCGGCACGCCCTGGCGGAGATCGGCGTCCGCTACCTCTTCTCCGAGGACGCCCCGGCCCTGCTGCCGTTCGCCGCACGGCTCTTCCTCGCCCGGGAGGTGCTCGTACGCCCCTCGCGCTGGGAATGGCCGCGGTGGGTTCCCACACCGGCCCGGCGGTTCCGCACCCGGCAGCAGGCCGCCTTCACCGACGCCCTGCGGCCCGTCGTCCGCCGGCGCCGCTCCTCCGGCCGGCTCGGCGACGACGTGCTCGGGCAGATGCTCCAGCCCTCCTCACGCTACGGCGCACTGCCGGAAGAGGCCGTTCTCGACACCCTCCCCGGTATCACCGTGGCCACCTTCGAGGCACCCACCCGGGCGGCCGGATGGATCCTCCTCCACCTGGCCCGGCACCCCGAGGCGGCGGACCGCGTCGCGGCCGAGGCCGCCTCGCTGCCCGCCGACCCGGCCGCGACGACCAGCACCCACCTGGACGACCTGCGCTACACCCGGGCACTGGTGCACGAGGTGCTCCGGCTGCACCCGCCGAGCTGGCTGCTGACCCGGCGGACCGCACAGCGGACCCAGCTCGCCGGCTACACCGTCGAGGCCGGGTCCACCGTCCTCGTCTGCCCCTACACCGCGCACCGGGACGCACGCGAGCACCCCGAGCCGGACCGGTTCCGGCCCGAGCGCTGGCTCGACGGTCCGGACGCGCCGGCGAACCCCGGGGCCTTCCTCTCCTTCGGCACCGGACCGCACGGCTGCGAGGGTGCCGCTCTGGCCATGGCGACGCTGACGCTCCTGACCGCGCACACCGCACGCTGCCACCGCCTGAGCGAGCCGCCCGGACCGGAACCCGGCTACCGGGTCACCACGTTCGAAGGTCTCGCGACCGACGGCCTGCGCCTGCGGGCCACCCCGCGCGCCCCGGGGCAGCCCCGCCCCCGGTGACCGGCTCGCTCACCCCGGCCTGCTCACCCGGCGTCGCTCACCCCGGCTCGCTCACCCCGCTCGCCGAACTCCCCGGCGAGCAGGCCCATCAGGACGAGGTCGTGGTACCGGCCGGCGAAGAAGACGTGCTCCCGCAAGCGCCCCTCCTCGGTGAAGCCGAGCCGACGGGTGAGGGCCAACGACGCCTCGTTGTGCGCGAGGACCGCCCCCAGGCACTTGTGATAGCGCCGCTCGGCGAACATGAAGCGCAGCAGCAGCGCCAGGGCCTCGGTCGCGTAGCCCCTGCGCCGGTGCTCGGCGCCGATCATGACATCGAATTCGAACCAGCCCGAAGAGCGGCCGGTGCGGTGCGAGCCGATCGAGCCGACCAGCTCTTTCCCGGCCGTCGTCTCGACGGCCAGCAGGAAGCGGTCGTCCTCGCACTCGGCGACCGCCTGCTCCTTCGCCCGGACACGGTGGCTCTCGGCGGACCGGGGCAGGTCCAGCCGGCCCTCTCGCCGCCCGTCGTCGGCGGCGAAGCGCGCGAACGCCGTCCAGTCGTCGGGCTCCACAGCACGCAGGCGGACCCGTTCACCGGTCCAGGACGATGCCATGCCCGATTGTCACCACCGCGGGTACCGCGGGGCCGCGAGGCACGCCGGGACAGGCGCGGCCCGCCGGTCAGCAGCTGGGGACCGAGCCCTTGCCCTTCTCCAGCGCCACCAGGGAGTCGACCGCGCCCTTCAGCGTGGTCACCGGGACCAGCCGCAGCCCCTTGGGCAGCTCGGCCCCGGCGTCGGCGCACTCCGCCTTCGGCACCAGGAAGACGGTGGCGCCGTCCCGGCGGGCGGCCTGCGTCTTCAGGGCCACCCCGCCGACCGCGCCGACCTTCCCGGCGGCGTCGATCGTCCCCGTACCGGCGATGGTGCGGCCCCCGGTGAGGTCGCCGCCGCTGCCGTCGCCGTCCAGCTTGTCGATGATGCCCAGGCTGAACAGCAGCCCCGCGCTGGGGCCGCCCACGTCGGCGAGCCTCAGCGTGACCCTGACCTTGTCGGAGCCGATCCCCAGGTACGTCAGCGCCGCCTGGGTCGCCGCGTCCTGGGACTCCCGCATCTGCGCCTGGTTGTGCTTCTCGATCTCCCTGACGGTGTCGCCGCTCGGGTAGACCGAGTCGTGCGGCATGACGGCCCGGTCGGTGCGGAACCAGTTGCCGAGGACGTCACCGAGGGAGACCCGGGTGTCCGGGCCGGTCGCCTCGATCGTGGTCATCCGCAGCTGTCCGCTGGTCCTGCGGGTCTGCGCGCCGGACACGGAGATCACCGGGGTGCCCTTGTTCTCGCCGAGCACGTTCGCCGTCATGCCGGGCTGCGCCACCGAGAACGGCAGCGGCGCGAACACCGCCGTGGCGAGCAGGGCCACGACGGGCAGCGCGCAGACGGCGAGGGCCTGGGGGCGTGTGAGACGTGAGAGCACGGACTCAATCTAACGTGACCAGCGCCTGCCCCCGGTGCCGTGTACGGGGCCCGCTCCTCATGCCGGGTACAGGTCCCGCCGCTCCCGCGTGAACCGGCGCAGCGCGTCCGGCCGGGGCGCGACGCCGATGCCGGGGCCGGTGGGGACGGGCAGGTGGCCGTCCCTGAGGACGAACGGCTCGGTGATGTCCTCGGCGAAGTAGCGGCTGGACGCCGAGGTGTCCCCGGGCAGGGTGAAGCCGGGCAGCGCGGCCAGGGCGAGGTTGGGCGCCCGTCCGATGCCGGTCTCCAGCATGCCGCCGCACCACACCGGCACCCCGTGCGCGTGGGCGACGTCGTGGACCCGGCGGGCCTCCAGGTAGCCGCCGACCCGGGCGGGCTTGACGTTCACCACCCGGCAGGCGCCCAGGGCGATCGCGGACGCGGTGTCCCGGGCGTGATGCAGGGACTCGTCCAGGCAGACCGGGGTGGCGAGGCGCTCCTGGAGCCGGGCGTGGGCGTACAGGTTGTTCTCCTCCAGCGGCTCCTCGATCAGCAGCAGCCCGAACGCGTCCAGCCGCCGCAGGTGCTCGGCGTCGGCGAGGGTGTAGGCGGTGTTGGCGTCGACCTGGAGGGGCAGGCCCTCGCCGAAGCGCTCGCGGACCGCCCGCACCGGCTCGACGTCCCAGCCGGGTTCTATCTTCAGCTTGATGCGGACGTACCCCTCGGCGAGGTAGCGCTCGACGTCGTCCAGCAGCTCGGGCACCGAGTCCCTGATGCCGACGGACACCCCGGCGGGCACCCGGTCCCGCACCGCGCCCAGGTAGGTGGCGAGCGGCATGCCGTGGCCGCGCAGCTCGGCGTCGAGCACGGCCGTCTCCAGGGCCGCCTTCGCCAGCTCGTGCCCCTTGATCCCCGCCATGGCCGGGGCCAGCGCGGCCGTGGTGAGGTGCGGGAGCGCGGCCACGCGGGGCAGCAGGAAGTCGCGCAGCACGATCTCGGCGCCGGCGACGAACTCCGAGCAGTACAGCGGTTCGGGGTCGGCGGCGAACTCCGACCAGCCCTCGGCCTCGTCCGTCACGACCCGCAGGAGGAAGGTGTCCTTCGCCGTCATCGTCCCGAACGACGTGCGGAACGGGGTGACCAGCGGGATCGCCACGTGCACGATCTCCACGCGTTCCAGCCTCACGCGGCCTCCTCCGTCCGGCCGAGGGTGTACCAGCCGTCGCGGGACGTCCCGGTGGCCGAAAGCCCCTCCGCGAAGGCCTCCAGGAACACCTCGCGCACGGCGTGCCGCCAGCGCAGCGCCAGCGCGGGATCGGCGGCGCGCAGCGCGACGGCGTCCTGCGGCACCCGGCACCACAGGCGCCCGCCGTCCCGCCGGACGAGCGGGCCGCCGTCGGGCGCGGTCCGCAGCACGGGCCCCCGCGGCTCGCCGTCGTACGGCGTCCCCGGCGCCGTCAGGTCCCAGGTGACCGTCAGCCGGTCGCTCTCGTCGCCGTCGTTCACGCCGTCGGCCATGGGGCCGTAGAAGTCGACCAGGTACTCGGTGCCGACGGCCCCCAGCTTGACCAGGTTGAAGCGGGCGTTGCGGCCGACCAGCGGGTCGAAGGTCCAGCGCATGGTGCGGGCGCCGAGGGCGAGGGCCCAGTCCCGCTGGGCCCGCTTCAGGGCGGGGCCGAGACCGCGCTCGGCGGCGGCCACCAGGGAGTACGTGCTCCGGTCCGGGCCGAGCACGGCGACGGCCGCCCCGGCGAGCCGCTGCCCGTCGTGGGCGGCGTGCACCGCGCCGCCGGCGTGCACCAGGCTGTGCAGGACCTCGGCCGGGTAGGGCGGTGCGGTGCGGGGCGTGCGCCAGACGTCGCTGAAGTGGTCGGCGACGGCCGCGAGCCCGGCGACGTCGTGGACGGTGCGGATGGTGGCTCCTGCTGTCATGGGACGAGTCTCGGAGCCGCCGGGCGCGCGCGTGTTGTCCGTGCGGCCAAGCAGGGCGTACGTTCGTTGCACCATCCGCCAAGCCCCCGCCGCGAGGACTCCCATGAACGCCTGCACGCTCGGCGACCTCCTGGGCGCCGCCGGCGCGTCCGCGCCGCGCCTGCACACCGCTCCCGCCGGGCTCGGCGCCCCGGTCACCGAGGTGGTCCTGTACGACGGCGGCCGCCCCGGGGGAGGCATCCCGCTCCCCCGGCAGCCCGGCGCGCTGCTGCTGGCGGTCGGAGTGCGGGCGGCGGACGCGGGACCGCTGCTGGAAGCGGCGGCGCGGGCCGGGCTGACCGGGGTGGTGGTGCGCGGCGCCGACGGGCCGGTCGCGACGGCCGAGGCGCACGGCGTTGCCCTGCTGTCGGTCGCCGAGGACGCGCCCTGGCACCGGGTCCATCTGCTGCTGGCCTCGGCGATCACCACCCGGCAGGCCGACAGCGGGGGGACAGGCCCCGACGCCGGGACCGGAAGCGGCGGTCAAGGCGAGGGCGGACAAGGCGACGCCGGGTTTGGCGAGGGCGGGCTCGGCGAAGGCGGGTTCGGTGACGCGGGGCTCGGCGGAAGCGGGTTCGGTGACGCGGGGCTCGGGGATCTGTTCGCGCTGGCCGACGCCATCGCGGTCGCGACGGGCGGGGCGACGGCCGTCGAGGACCCGCGTCAGCGGCTCCTCGCCTACTCCACCGTCCCCGGCCAGCCCGTGGACGAGGACCGCCGGGAGAGCATCCTCGGCCGGCAGGTACCGGCCAGCGCGGAGAACACCGAGCAGTACCGGCGGCTGTTCGCCGCCGACCGGCCGGTCCGGCTGCCCGCGCTGACCGGCACCGGCCTGCCCCGGCTGGCGATGCCGGTACGGGCCGGCGGGGAGACCCTCGGCTCGGTGTGGGTGATCGACGGCGGCACGCTCGCCCCGGACGCCGAGGCCACCCTCGCCCAGGGCGCCTCCACCGCCGCGCTGCTCCTGCTGCGGGCGCGGGCGGCCCGGGAACTGGCCCGGCACCGGGGCGGCGACCTGCTGCGCCGGCTGCTGGACGGCACGGCGGACGACCCGGCGACGGCCGCCGCCCGCCTGGGCGTCGACGGCCCGGCCCGGGTGGCGGCCTTCGTGCTGGACACCGCCGCGAGCGTCCCGGACGCCGAACGCACCGCGCTGCGCCTGCTGGACGTCGTACGCCTCCAGTGCGAGGCCCGCTACGGCCGGCACGCGTGCGTGCTGCTGGACGGGGCGGTGTACGCGGTGCTGCCGGGCCCCGGCGAGCGGCACCGCGGGCTCGCCGAGGACATCGTGGCGCGGGCCGGGCAGGCGCTCAGGGTGCCGGTGCGGGCGGCGCTCGGCGAGGTCGTTCCGGGCGCGGACGGGCTCGCGGACTCGCGGGCGGACGCGGACCTGGTGCTGCGGGTGCTGGACGCGGAGCAGCCGGTGGCCGTGGTGGACGAGGTGCGGGCCCGGGTGACGCTGCTGCGGCTGGCCGAGGTGATGGGCGGGCGACGGGAGTTGAGCGCGGGCGGGTGGCGGCGGGTGCTGGCGTACGACGCCGGGCACGGCACCGAGTACGCGCGCACCCTCATCTGCTGGTTCGACGCCGGCTGCGACATGGCGGGCGCGGCCCGGCTGCTGGCCGTGCACCCCAACACCTGCCGCTACCGGCTCCGGCAGCTCCGGCAGCACACCGGCATCGACCTGGACGACCCCGACGAACGGCTGGTGCTGTGGCTGCAGTTGCGGGCGCTGGCGGGGCTCAGCGCAGCCACGCCCTGAGCCGGTCCTCGCACTGCCGGAGGTGTGCGACGGGCACGTACTCCCCCGCCGTGTGCGCGAGAGACGGGTCCCCGGGGCCGTAGTTGAGCGCGGGCACGCCCAGCGCGGCGAACCGGGCGACGTCGGTCCACCCCAGCTTGGCCCGGGGCTCGGCCCCGAGCGCGTCGACCAGCGGGCCCACCCGGTCCAGGTGCGGCAGGGCACCGTCGACGACCTCGGTGACCCGCACCTCGTACTCCGGGAAGAGCCCGCGCACGTAACGCTCCGCCTCCTCCCCGGAACGGCTGGGCGCGAAGCGGCAGTTGACGGTGACGACGCACTCGTCCGGTACGACGTTCCCGGCGACCCCGGCGCGTACGGCGACGGCACCGAGCCCCTCCCGGTACTCCAGCCCGTCGATCTCGACCCGCTCGGGGACGTGCGCGTCCAGCCGCTGGAGCACCCGGCCCGCCTTGTGCGCGGCGTTGGTGCCCTGCCAGGCGCGGGCGGTGTGCGCGCGGGCACCCCTCACCACGATGTCGGCGGTGAGGATGCCCTGGCAGCCGGCCTCGACACCGGCGCCGGAGGGCTCCATGAGGAGCGCGAGGCCGGCTTCCTCCAGGAGGCCGGGCCGGGCGGCGGCGATCCGGCCGAGCCCGTTCCGCTCGCCTTCCACCTCCTCGCACTCGTAGAAGACGTAGGTGAGGTCCCGGACCGGCTCGGGCACGGTGGCCGCGAGCCGCAGCGCCACCGCCACGCCGCCCTTCATGTCACAGGCGCCGAGCCCGTACACCCGCCCGCCGTCGAGCCGGGAGGGCAGGTTCCCGGCGGCCGGCACGGTGTCCAGGTGCCCGGCGATCAGGGCCCGCTCGCCCCGCCCGAGCCCGGTGCGGGCGATGACGGAGTTGCCGACGCGGTCCACGGTGAGGTGCGGCAGGGCGCGGAGAGCGGCCTGGACGGCGTCCGCGATCCGCGCCTCCCGCCCGCTCTCGGAGGGCAGGTCGACGAGGGCGCGGGTGAGGGTGACGACGTCGGCGGTGAGATCGAGGGCGGTCATGCCCTCGATCATGGGGAGGGAGAGGCCGGCGGGGGTGGGCCGATGGGCCAAAGTCGGGCGGCTGCGGTTGGAGGAGCGGACAAAGAGGAGCGGCCAAAGAGCCCGGAGCGCCGACCAGGCGACCAGGCGACCAGGCGACCAGGCGACCAGCCTCAGCGCAGCGCCTCCGCGACCTCCCGGGCCGCCTCCACCACGCGTGCCCCGACCCGCTCCGGCACGGCGTCCGCCAGCATCACCACGCCCACGCTGCCCTCGACGCCGGTCACCCCGACCAGCGGCGCGGCGGCCCCGCTCGCGCCCGCCTCCAGCTCGCCGTGGGTGAGGGTGTACCCGGGGTCGGCCGACGGCGACTGCCGTGCGGCGAGGATCGCCCTGCCGGCCGCGCCCCGGTCCAGCGGATGCCGGAACCCGGCCCGGTAGGCCACGTGGTAGTCGGTCCACGTCGGCTCGACCACCGCCACGGCCAGCGCCTCGGAACCGTCCACGAGGGTCAGGTGCGCCGTCGCCCCGATGTCCTCGGCGAGCGACCTGAGCGCGGGCAGCGCGGCCTCCCGTACCAGCGGATGCACCTGCCGCCCGAGCCTCAGCACCCCGAGCCCGACCCGGGCTCGCCCGCCCAGGTCACGTCGTACGAGCGCGTGCTGTTCCAGCGTGGCGAGCAACCGGTACACCACGGTCCGGTTCACGCCCAGTTTGGTGGACAACTCGGTGACGGTCAGCCCGTGGTCCGTGTCGGCCAGCAGCTTGAGGACACGCAGTCCCCGGTCGAGCGTCTGAGAGGTCTCCGCGGTCACGACGCCCACTCCTTCGGCGGTGAGGTCGGCGGGTCCCCGAGGTGGCGGATGCGTCACCGAGTCCCGTCGGCGACGCGCCTCAGAGGCCGCCGATCGGCAGGAGGCCCGGCGGCTCCGGGCCCAGTCGCTTCACGGCTGCGCTCCGCGGCGGCGCTGCCACGGGGCGTGTGCGTAGCCGGACAGTAGCGAAGGGGGTTCGCTGAGCGGAAGTCTTGGTCCAGAATCCGGGCAAGACCAGATCCGGCCTGCCTGCATTCGTCCGGATACGCACACCGTCCCCGGCCGGGGGCGGGCGCTCAGCGCATGCGCGTGGCCCACTCCTGGACCTTGGCGATGCGCTGGCGCAGCTGTCCCGCCGTGGCCTCGGCGCTGGGCGGACCCCCGCACACCCGCCGCAGCTCGGTGTGGATCACGCCGTGCGGCTTGCCGCTCTGGTGGACGTAGGCGCTGACCATCGTGTTCAGCTGCTTGCGCAGCTCCATCATCTCCTTGTGCGTGACCACCGGCCGCCGCTCGGCCGGCAGCTCCAGCAGGTCCGCCTCGGTGTCCGGCTTCTTCCGGCTGTGCGCGATCTGCCGCGCCTGCCGCTTCTGCAGCAGCAACTGCACCTGCTCGGGCTCCAGCAGGCCCGGGATCCCCAGGTAGTCCTGCTCCTCCTCGCTGCCGGGGTGGGCCTGCATGCCGAACTCGGCGCCGTCGTACAGCACGCGGTCGAAGACGGCGTCGGACTCCAGCGCCTCGAAGGGCAGCATGTCCTGCTCGCCGGTGTCCTCGTCCTGCTCCTTGTTCGCCTCCTCCATCTCCTTCTCGGATTCGGCGTACGGGTCCTCCTCGCCCTCCTTCTTCGGCTTGTCGAGGGCGTGGTCCCGCTCCTTCTCCATCTCGTTGGCGAAGGTCAGCAGGTCGGGCACGGTCGGCAGGAACACGGACGCGGTCTCGCCGCGCCGCCGGGACCGCACGAAGCGCCCGACGGCCTGCGCGAAGAACAGGGGGGTCGAGATGGTGGTGGCGTACACGCCGACCGCCAGCCGCGGCACGTCGACGCCCTCGGACACCATCCGCACGGCGACCATCCACCGGTCGTCGCTCGCGCTGAACTCGTCGATCCTCTTCGAGGCCCCGGCGTCGTCCGACAGCACGAGCGTGGCCTTCGTCCCGGTGATCTCCCGGATGAGCTTGGCGTAGGCGCGCGCGGAGTCCTGGTCGGAGGCGATGACGAGCGCCCCGGCGTCCGGGATGGCCTTGCGGACCTCGGTCAGCCGCTGGTCGGCGGCGCGCAGCACGCTCGGCATCCAGTCGCCGCGCGGGTCGAGCGCCGTACGCCAGGCCTGGCTGACCGCGTCCTTGGTCATCGGCTCGCCGAGCCGCGCGGCGACCTCGTCACCGGCCTTGGTCCGCCAGCGCATGTTGCCGCTGTAGGAGAGGAAGATCACCGGCCGGACGACGCCGTCCGCCAGCGCGGAGCCGTAGCCGTAGGTGTAGTCGGCGGCGGAGCGCCGGATGCCCGCGTTGTCCTCCTCGTACGTCACGAAGGGGATCGGGTTGGTGTCGGAGCGGAACGGCGTACCGGTCAGGGCGAGCCGGCGCGTGGCGGGCTCGAACGCCTCCAGGCAGGCCTCGCCCCAGGACTTGGAGTCGCCGGCGTGGTGGATCTCGTCCAGGATGACGAGGGTCTTGCGCTGCTCGACCCGGTTGCGGTGCAGCATCGGGCGTACCCCCACACCGGCGTACGTCACGGCGACCCCGTCGTACTCCCGGCCGAGCGGGCCCGCGCTGTACTCGGGGTCGAGCTTGATCCCGACCCGGGCGGCCGCCTCGGCCCACTGCTTCTTCAGGTGCTCGGTGGGCGCGACCACGGTCACCTGCTGCACGACGTGGTGGTGCAGCAGCCAGGAGGCCAGGGTCAGGGCGAAGGTCGTCTTGCCGGCGCCGGGCGTGGCGACGGCGAGGAAGTCACGCGGCTGCTCCTGGATGTACTTCTCCATCGCCCCCTGCTGCCAGGCACGCAGCTTGCTGGCGGTACCCCAGGGGGCCCGGCCCGGGAAGGCGGGCGAGAGGTGGTGGGAGTGAGCGGAGGAGGAGGCGGTAGTAGTCACGGTCTCCGTGCATCAGGGTCGGGCGGCTACGTATGACAACCGGGCCACCCTACCGGCGCCGCCCTCCCGCCCACGCGCGAACGGCCCCGGGTCGCCCCCGGGTGGGAGCCACGTCACAGCGGCCGCAACCGCCCCTCGATCACCGGCCGGTCACTCACCGCGCCGGTGTGCGTTCCCGCAGCCGCCGGGTCACCCAGGCCCCCGCCAGCGCCACCGCCGCCATCGGCAGGAAGACGGCGGCGAAGGCGGCGGGATGCCCGCCGCCGGCCGCCGTTGCCGTGGTGGCCGTGGGGGCCGCGGTGCTGCCGCCGCCGAGCGCGGCGAAGGCCGCGCCGGTCGCCGCGAGGAGGACGACGTTGGAGAGGGCGTCGGAGATCTGCAGCGCGGCGGAGTTCGTGCCGGCCTCCTCCGGGGCGGAGAGCTGGAGCAGCAGCACGCTGGTGGAGGAGATCACCAGGCCCATGCCGAAGCAGCCGACCCCCCAGGCGGCGGCGACGGTCCACACCGGCACGGAGTGCACGAGCACGCTCGGCGCGGTGACGATCGCCACGGCGACCAGCACCATCCCGACGGTCATCAGCCGCTCCCGGTACGGCGCCACGCGCGCCCGGGACTGCACGAACGACCCCAGCGCCCAGGTCCCGCCGCCCGCGGCCAGCGAGAACCCGGCGAGGGTCGGCGACAGGCCGCGCTGGGTGACCAGCATCAGCGGCACGAAGGACTCGGCGGCGATGAAGGAGCCCGCCGCGAGCCCGCGCAGCAGCACCACGGAGGGCAGCCCGCGGGCGGCCCGGTACGTACCGCGGGGCAGCAGCCCGCACACCGCCGGCACGAGGAGCGCCGCCCCCGCCAGGCCCGGGAGCAGGGACAGCGGGCGCAGGTCCTGGGCGGCGTACTGGAGGAGCCCGGCGCCGAGGGAGATGCCGAGCGCCAGCCGGATCCGCCGCCGGTCGAAGGGCTCGGCCCCGGCCTGCTCGTCCACCGGGCCGGACGCCCTGCGCCGTATCTGGGGCAGGGCGAGGGCGAGCGGGAACACGACGAGGACCGGGATGCCGAGGAAGACCCAGCGCCAGCCGAGGTGCTCGGTGACGGCGCCGGAGGCGAGGGGGCCGACGATGGAGGGGACGACCCAGCCGGCCGCGAAGGACGCCATGATCGCGGGGCGCAGCCGCTCGGGGTAGGCACGGCCGACGACGACGTACAACGCCACGATGACGAGCCCGCCGCCGAGCCCCTGCACGGCCCGCCCCAGGATGAACACCCACATCGCCTGGGCGGTCCCGGCGACGACGAGGCCGGCCGCGAAGGCGCCGATGCCGAGGGTGAGCGCCCCGAGCGGTCCCCTCCGGTCGGACCACTGCCCGGCGAGCACCATCCCGAACAGGCTGGTCGTGAAGTACCCGGAGAAGGCGAACGCGTACAGCGCCACGCCGTCCAGCTCCCGCGCGGCCACCGGCATGGCGGTCCCCACGGCGGTCGCCTCGAACGCGATCAGCACCACGACCGACACGATCCCGATACTGAGCGCCCGGTACGCCCTGCTCAGGACACCGCCGTCCTGCTCGGCGACCGGATCGAGAACAGCGGGGTCACGGGACTCAAGGGCACTCATGTTCGTCAGAGTAAGGCCCACGACCACCTTTGGCCCCTGTCAGGAGTCCCACCCTCTCTAGGCCCTTGGTCGTACTCCCACCCCTCCTTCATGAACGCGGCATGTCAGTCCCGTTGCAGCCCCGCCGCTTCCCTTGAGCCCCCTGCCGCACGGCCCGTACGTTCTTCTCACGAACACGGCCGTGTGCCCGAGTGGTTGAGGGGCTCGCCTGCAAAGCGAGTTACACCGGTTCAATTCCGGTCACGGCCTCCAGAGGCTCGCCCAGGCGAGACGGAAGGGCGGTACCCCCCGGGGTGCCGCCCTTCGGGCTGTCCGGCCGGGGGCGGGTCGGGCCCGTCGGGGGAGCCCGGCGGGCCGCGGGCCTCAGAAGACTCCGCCGGCCTCGTCCTGGAAGAGTTCCGTCCAGTAGTGCCAGGTCGTCTCCGGGAGCGTGCCCGTCGGGTCGATCGACCGGAGGGTGTGGACCATGAGGGCGACGAGGTGGTCGTAGGCGTGGGTCGCCAGCTCGTGGCCCAGGTGCTGGTCGATCGTGCGCTCGTGGTGGATGAGCCAGAGGGTGAACGCCAGGGTGGAGACGTCGGTGTTCAGGGGGTGGAGCGCCGCCTCGGGCTCGCTGAAGGTGAGGACCGCGCCCGTTCTGCCGTCGACCAGCAGGCTGTTGTCCTCCGGGAGGCAGCCGAGGCGGACCAAGTGGTCGCAGTGGGCCGGGAGTTCCGCAGCGGGGCCGTCGGGGTGCTCCTCGGAGAAGTACTCGCGCAGGGTCGGCAGCGGGACGTCCGTGTCGGCGTGGAAGAAGACCGCCTCCTCCGGCAGACCGGTCTCGCGCAGGAAGCGGCGGGTCGGCTCGTGGGTGAGCGTCGCCGGGAAGTCGACCTCCTCGAAGCGGGCCACCCTGCCGTGCCCGAACTCCTGGTCCAGGACGCGGGCCGGAACGTCCAGGGTGAGCCCTGACGCCGTACCGGGGCCGGCGACGAGGGAGAGCGGGCGGATCAGGGCCGCCGCCTTCCAGTACGGCGGGACCTGCCCGCCCGTGCCCTCCTCGAAGAGGGTGAGCAGGCGGCGGGAGGCCTCCGTCACCGTCCTTGGGCCGTACTGGCCCGCCAGCGCGGCGAACCGGCCGCGCAGGCCCGCCAGTTCCTCGGTGACCGCGGCGAAGCGCAGCAGGGTGTCCAGGGACGGCGCGAAGGGGCGGGGGTCGGACGGGTCGAAGAGGTAGGCCGTGGTCAGCTCGCCCGTGGCGCCGTCGAGCAGGATCGACTCGCGCTCCATGCCGGCCGGGTTGAGGAGTTCGCCTATGACCAGCCGGCCGCGCAGTTCCTCCGCCAGGTGCAGGGGGCCGTCGGCGGCGTCGGCGAGCGTGCGCAGTCCGTGGGTGCGCAGCGGGGAGAAGGTCAGCAGGTCGATCACGGCGGGCAGGCCGGTGTCCGTGAGCAGGCCGCGCGTCGGCGCGTGCGTGACGTAGCGGTCCAGCTCCGCCTCGGTCAGCGTGATCGCCGGTACGTCGGCGTCGGTCGTGCTCATCGCTCCCCCTGCGAGCTTCCCTGGGCGTGACGGGCCCGCGCACACCGTCGTACGCGGCCCCCGGGCAGGTGCCCCCACCGCTCGGCACACTACGCCGCCCCACTGACAACGGCCCTCACGAGACGAGACGTCGGGTGGGCCGGAGGCGTTGCCTGCCCGCCGGGACCGGCGTACGCGGACCCGGTCGCCGTCGCGGCTCAGGTGAAGTAGACACCGCCGAGGACAACGGCCAGTGCCGCCACGGCGAACAGCAGGACCCACAGGGCCAGCCTGCCGACGCCCGGCGCGGGTTCGTAGCGCGGCTCGCCGGGCGGGAGGTCCGGGCGCTGCCCGTCCGGCCGCTCGCTCACCGGTCCGCCGCCACCGCCGCCTGCGGGCGGATCGGCAGGCGGTTGACCGGGCGGCCGGTGGCGGCGCGGACCGCGGAGGCGATCGCCGCCGGTGCCGTCACCACCGGGACCGCGCTGACCGACTTGGCGCCGAACGGCGCCACCACGTCCCGTTCCTCGACCAGTTTCACGATCCGGATGTCGGGGGCGTCCAGGGCGGTCGGCAGGGCGTAGCCGGTCAGGTCGGGGTGGCGGATCAGGCCGCGGGGCGTACGGAGGTTCTCGGTGAGGGCGACGCCCACGCCCTGGGTGACGCCCGCCTCGATGCGCGCCGCCAGCTGCGCCGGGTTCAGCACCCGGCCCACGTCCTGGGCGACCGCCAGCTCCACCACCCGCACCGAACCGAGCTCGACGTCGACGTCCACCACCGCGCGGATCGCGCAGAACGCGAGGCCCACGAAGGCGTCGCCCTGGCCGGCGGCGTCCAGCGGCTCGGTGGGATGCGGGCGGCACTGGGCCGTGGCCCACAGCTCCTTGCCCTCCAGCGCCTCCCTGACGGTGGTCGACAGCACACCGTCGTACGAGGTGATCTTGCCGTCCGTGATCTGGAGCAGCTCGGTGGACATGCCGAACTTGTGCGCCAGGGGCTGGAGCAGCTGGGCGCGGACCATCTTGGCCGCCCGTTCCACCGCACCGCCGGACACCCAGGTGTGCCGGCCCCGGCAGCCCGCGCCGGCCGGCGGCTGGTCGGTGTCGACGGGGGCGACGTGGACCTCCTCGACGCCGAGGGTCTCCTGGACGATCTGCCGGGCCAGGGTGGTGAAGCCCTGGCCGGTCTCCACGGCCGCGCACAGCACGGTCGCGATGCCGTCGTGGACCTTGACCGTCGCGGTCGACACCTCGTCGGCGCCCTCCGCGCCGAGCATGTGGACCATGCCGAGGCCGTAGCCGACGCCCCGGCGCACCGCGCCCGGTTCGCCCGCGCCCTCGGGGCCGCCGGGCAGCAGCCACTCCTCCTCGGGCGTGTCCTTGGGCAGCTCCGGGAGCGGGAAGTCCCGTACGGCCTGGAGGAGTTCGGCGACCGGCGCCGGGCAGGTCACGGTCTGGCCGATCGGGAGGACGTCCCCGGTCGCGAGGACGTTGCGCAGGCGCAGCTCGGCCGGGTCCAGGGCCAGCTTCTTCGCCAGCTTGTCCATCTGGGCCTCGTAGGCGGCGCACACCTGCAGGGCGCCCTCGCCGCGGACGTGCCCGGAGGGCGGGTTGTTGGTGCGCACGGCCCAGCCCTCGATGAAGGCGTTCGGCACGACGTAGGGGCCGCACGCGAAGGAGACGGCGGCGGCCAGCGCGTCGGCGGAGGTGTCGGCGTACGCGCCCGCGTCCAGCAGGATCTGCGCCTCCACCTTCACCAGCTTGCCCTCGGCGTCGGCGTGGTGGCGGTAGCGCAGCAGCGTCGGGTGCCGGTGGGCGTGGCCGAGGAAGGACTCCTCGCGGGTCGCCGTCAGCTTCACCGGGCAGCCGGTCCGCAGCGCGAGCAGGCCGAGCGGGAGCTGGAAACCCTGGTCCTCGCGGTCGGCGGTGGCGCCGGGCACCCCGGTGACGACGATCTTCACTCGATCGGGGGGCAGGCCGTAGCAGGCGGCGGCCGTGTTGCGGTCGGTGTGCGGGTCGGTGGAGGCCAGGTACAGCTCCACCCCGCCGTCGGGGCGCGGCACGGCGAGGCCGGCCTCGGCGCCGATCGGGGCCGGGTCCTGGCGGCCGATGCGGTACAGGCCCTCGACCACCACCTCGCCGACCGCCTCCGGGTCGCCGTGGCGCAGCGGGATGTGCCGGATCAGGTTGCCGTCGGGGTGCAACGGCTCGGCCTCGAAGGCGTGCTCGGGGTCGGTGACCGGGTCGAGGACCTCGTACTCGACGATGACGGCGGCGGCGGCCATCCGCGCGGTGTCCGGGTGGTCGGCGGCCACGGCCGCGATGGGCTCGCCGTGGTGGCGTACCACCTCGGAGGCGAACACCGGCCGGTCGGGCGTGCCCCGGCCGTGGCGGGGCGTGCCGGGCACGTCCTCGTGGGTGACGACGGCACGGACGCCGGGCATCTCGCGCGCGTGGGTGGTGTCGATGGAGACGATGCGCGCGTGCGCGTGCGGGGAGCGCAGCACGGCCGCCCACAGCAGGCCCTCGGCCCACAGGTCGGCCGCGTACGGGAAGGTGCCCTCGGTCTTGGCGCGGGCGTCCGCGTGCGGCAGGGAGGCGCCGATGCCGTGCGGCGACGGCTCGGCCTCGGGGGCGGGTTCCGCGGCGGTGGTCGCGATGCCGGCTTCGTTGCTCACACCTGGCCTCCGTCCTGGCCGTAGTGCTGGTCGTGCGGTCCCGGTGGCGTTCCGTACGGGTCCGTCGGGTCGTAGCCGTCCGGTGTGTCGTAGGCGTCCGCCGTGCCGTACGCGTCGGGCGTGTCGTAGGCCTCGTGGGTGCCGTACGCGTCGGGCGTGTCGTAGGCCTCGTGGGTGCCGTACGACTCCCGGGCGTGCGGGGTGTCGAACGCGCCCGGTGCCTCGAACGCCGACGGGTGGACGCCGCCGGCGCCGGGGCCCGCCTGGTGCGGGATGCGTGCCTCGTCCCCCTCGCCCTCCGGGCCGGCGTGGGACGCCTCGCGCTCGGCGACGACCTCCCTGACGGCCTCCAGGACGCCCCGGTAGCCCGAGCAGCGGCACAGGTTGCCGCACAGGGCCTGCCGGGTCTCCAGCTCGGTCGGCGCCGGGTTGCCCTCCAGCAGGTCGTGCACGGTCATCGCCATGCCGGGCACGCAGAAACCGCACTGCACGGCGCCGCAGCGGGCGAGCGCGCGCTGCACGTCGGAGGGCTGCCCGTCGACGGCGAGGCCCTCGACCGTCCGCACCTCGCTGCCGGCCGCGGTGACCGCCGGGACCAGGCAGGAGGCCACCAGGCGGCCGTCGACCTGCACGTTGCAGGCCCCGCACTCGCCCTGCGAGCAGCCGTCCTTGGCACCCGCGAGACCGAGCCGCTCCCGCAGCACGTACAGCAGGGACTCGCCGATCCAGGCGTCGGTGACCGGGCGGTCGGCGCCGTTGACGCGCAGGACGTAGGAGGCGAGGGGATGGTCGTCGTGGGGCGGCAGGGGGACGGGGTCCTGGTCCTCGTCCGCCTCGGCAGGCCCGTCCGCCCCGGCCGCATCGGCGTCTCCGGGGGTATCGGCAGCCTCAGTGGCCCCGGTGTGATCGGCGGCGCCGGTGGCATCCACGGCCTCGGTGGCGTCGGTGGCGTCGGTGGCGTCTGCGGCATGGGCCGGCTCACCGGCGGCCATGGGCCCGTCGGGCGCCTCGGGCGCGTCCTCGTGCGTGGGCGCGTCCTCGTGCGTGGGCGCGGGGTCCTCGTCGGCGCCGGGGCCTTCCGAGGGGGCGGCGTCCGGGGCGGGGGCCTCGGCGGCGGGCCCGGGTACGGCGGCTCCGGCCGGGGACGCGGGCGCCTCCGGGGCGTCGGCGAAGGCCTCGGGGCCCCCCGCGTCGGCCGCGGCCGTGTCCGGCGTCCTGGCGGGCTCCGGAGTGTCGGCGGGGTCCGTCGGCTGCTCGTGGCCCGCGGGGGCGTCAGCGGGGCGCTCAGGGGCTTCCGCGAGGCCGTGTGCGTCCGCTTCCGGCACCGCGGAGTACTCGCCCGTGCCACCGGGCGTGTCGGCCTCCCCCGCGTCCGGCTGATCCGTGTCCTGCGGGACGTACCCGTACGCGTCCGGAGCCGGGACCGGGTCGTCCCCGGCCGGGTGCGCCCCGGTGTGGCCGGTGTGGGCCCCGTGGTCGGGCGCGGCGGTGTGGCCGATGTGGGCGGCGTGGTCGGGCGCGGCGGTGTGGCCCGTGTCGGCCGTGTGGCCTGTGTGGGCCCCGTGGTCCGGTACGGCGGTGTGGCCCGTGTGGGCCGTGTGGTCGTCGGCGTCCTCCGCGGGGGCGGTCGGCCGGGGTGCCGCCTGGTCCCACGCGTGGCCCGCGCCGTCCGTCGCCCAGGGCGCCGGCGCGCCGCCGGGCAGCGTGGCCGGCGGAGTGCCGCCCCACTGCTCGACCAGCGAGGACGAGGTGTACTCGCCCGACTCGTCCGGGAGGTCGCCGCCGGCGACCGGGATGGACCACTGCCCGGTGACGTCGTGGCCCGGGGCGGCCGGGGCCGCGGGCTCCTCGAAGGTCCAGTGCTGGGTCGCGGCGGGCTGGTACGTGAACCGGTCGTCCGCGGCCTGCGGCGGTGCCTGCGCGGCGTTCGGGTCCGGCCACTGGCCGCCGTCCCCGGGCGCGGGCCAGGTGTCCCCGGCGCCGTCGGCGTGCGTGGCGGTGATCCGCGGCGGCACGTAGCCGTGTCCCGGCGCGGCCAACGGGCTGTCGCCGGACAGCAGGGCGTCGATGCCGCCCTCGGGGAGCTGGACGAAGGCGGTGGCGCCGTCGTCGTAGTCGCCCTGGGGCAGCGGGTTCCAGCGTCCGCCGCCCTGGGGCGTGCCCTCTCCGTGCTGGTCGTCGGTCACGACAGCGCCCTCCCCAGTGCTCGTCGGGCCAGCGCGGCGACGGTGCGCCGCAGGTGCAGTACGGCGGGCGGAAGCGGACTCACCGAGCCGTCGGGCTCGGGGGCCGGGTCGGGGATGCAGGCCGCGGCGACGTACTCCCCGAAGGCGTGCAGGGCCTCCGGGACGAGCGCGCGGTCGTTGTCCCAGTCGATGAGCCGCGCCACCCACTGCTCGGCCTCCAGGGGCCTGAGCGGCATCGGCGCTATGGCCCCGACGGCGCAGCGCACGCCGCGCCGGGCGGGGTCGAGGACGAGGGCCACGGAGGCCAGCGCGCGGCCCGGGCCGGTGCGTCCGGTCGCCTTCAGGAAGACCTGCGGGGCGTGCAGCAGCGGTACGCGCACGTAGCCGATGAGTTCGCCGCCGCGCAGCATGTCCACGCCGGCCAGCAGGTGCGACACCGGGATCTCCCGGCGGGCTCCGCCCGGGCCCGCGATGACCAGGGTCGCTTCCAGGGCGGCCAGCACCGGCAGCGCGTCGCCGGTGGGGGCGGCCGAGGCGATGTTGCCGCCCAGGGTGCCCGCGTTGCGGATGTGCGGTGGGCCCGCGGCGCGCGCGGCGGCGGCGAGCGCCGGGATGAGGGCCGCGAAGTCGGGGCGGCCCATGCGCGCGTGCGTGAGGCCCGCACCGAGCAGCGCGTGGCCGTCCTGGTACTGCCAGCCGCGGATCTCGCTGATCCGGCCGAGGCCCACCAGCGCGGAGGGCCTGAGCTGGCCGGAGTTGACGGCGGCCATCAGGTCGGTCCCGCCCGCCACCGGGACGGCGGTGGGCATGGCGGCCAGGGCCGCCACGGCCTCGTCCAGTGTCGTGGGCAAGGTGACGGCCTGCGCCGCCTGCGGTGCGTGCGTGGTCAAACCGGCTGCCCCTTCCCGCTGCCCCACCTGGTCCCGCCTGTGTTGCCGTACGGTACGTGCTGACAGGGCGGACGACGCAACTCTGGCACATCTTCGCAACGCCCGAACGCGGGGGTCCGCTAGGAGGCATTCGCCCGTCTCACCAGGGAGATGGTCCGTTTTCGCACGGCATCGCCGGTGCGCACCGATTGCCACTCTTCGGCGACGGTGCCGGGGTTTTTGCGTTACCTGTTCGGTGACGTACCCGTTCGGAGACGTACCCGTTCGGAGACGTACCCGTTCGGAGACGTACCCGTTCGGTGACGTACCCGCCCGGTGACGGCCCCGCGCCGCTACCGGTTGGGGGGCGGTCCCTCGATCGGGCGGCCGGGCACGCCGGGGCGCTTCTGCCACGGGCGGGGTCCGGTGGGTGGCCGGTAAGCGACGCCCAGGGCGTCAAGTCGCCGGTAGTGGGCGGTCATCCGGCGCTCGAAGTCGGCGTAGTCCCGTTCGGCGGGGGCGGGCAGCGGACTCCAGGCGACCTCGGCGAAGGCGGCGAGGCGGGGGAAGGCCTGGTAGTCCACGCGCGCGGTGTCCTCCAGCACCTCGGTCCACACGTTGGCCTGGGTGCCCAGCACGTGCCGGGCCTCCGCCTCGGTGAGCCCCTGCGGCACCGGTTCAAAGCGGTAGACGTCCTCCAGGGTGCGCACGAAGCCGATCGGTACGGGCTCGTCCTCGCCCGGGGCCTGCCGGTGGTCCAGGTACACGTACTGCTCGGGGCACATGACCACGTCGTGGCCGGCCCGCGCGGCGGCGATCCCGCCCGCGTAGCCGCGCCAGGAGGAGACCGCCGCGCCGGGCGCCAGCCCGCCCTCCAGGATCTCGTCCCAGCCGATGAGGCGGCGCCCGCGGGCGGCGAGCCAGGCGTCGAAGTGCCCGATGAACCAGGACTGCAGCTCGTCCTCGCCGGCGAGTCCGAGGTCGGCGATGCGGGTCTTGGCGGTGACCGACTCCGTCCACTGCTCCTTGCGGCACTCGTCGCCGCCGACGTGCACGAACGCGGAGAACTCGGCGGCGTCCGCGGGGAACAGCTCCAGCACCTCCTCGAACACCCCCTCGTAGAACCGCAGGGTGGTGTCGGTGGGGGCCAGCACGTTGGCGGAGATGCCCCAGGTGTCCCAGACGGAGAGGGCGGTGGTGTCGACGACGTCGGTGTTGCCGAGTTCGGGGTACGCGGCGATGGCGGCCTGCGAGTGGCCGGGTACGTCGATCTCGGGGACGACGCTGATGTGGCGTTCGGCGGCGTAGGCGACGATCTCCCGGATGTCGTCCTGGGTGTAGTAACCGCCGTGCGGTTTCCCGTCCCACAGCGGCGAGGCGCGGTGGCCGAATTTCGTCCTGGTACGCCAGGAGGCGATCTCGGTCAGTTTCGGGTACCGCTCGATCTCGATCCGCCAGCCCTGGTCGTCCGTCAGGTGGAGGTGCAGGACGTTGAGTTTGTGCGCGGCCATCAGGTCCAGATAGCGCAGCACGCCCTCCTTGGGCATGAAGTGCCGGGCGACGTCGAGGAGGAGGCCGCGCCAGCGGAAGCGGGGGGCGTCCTCGACGACCTGGGCCGGCACCCCGGGGGCGGGGTCCCGCCGCAGGGGAGCGCGCCGGAAGGCCTCGGGGCCGATCAGCTGGCGCAGGGTCTGCGCGCCCCAGAACACCCCGGCGGGCCCGCCGCCGCGGATCTCCACGCCCCGGCCCGCGACGGCGGCGAGACGGTACGCCTCCGGTGCCAGGCTGTCGTCCAGGAGCAGCCGCACCGCGTCCGGGGCGTCCGGCGGCCCGGGCCGCAGCGGCAGCCCCAGGGCCTGGCCGAGGGTGGCGCGCAGCCAGCGCTCGGTGCGTTCGGTGCCCGGTCCGGCCCACAGCGTGGTGCCGTGGCCGAGCGGCACGACGGCCCCCGTCGCCCCCTCGACGGCGCGCGGCGCCGGAATCAGTTCCACGGACATCAGGCCCTCCCCTGCTCCCCTGCGCGACGCCTCGAAGGCTAGGGACTGGCACGGGCGCCCACAAGAGGTCTGGACCACTCATCGTCCGGAGAACGCAGAGATCCCCGGGACGCGCCTGCCGCACGCCCCGGGGACCTCGCCGTCCGCGGGCGGAAGGGGGACGACTACTTGTCGCCGCCCTTGCCCTTGCCCTCGTCGCCGCCGCTGCCCATGGACTCGTAGATCTCCTTGCACATCGGGCAGACCGGGTACTTCTTCGGGTCGCGGCCCGGCACCCAGACCTTCCCGCACAGCGCCACGACGGGGGTGCCGTCGAGGGCGCTCGCCATGATCTTGTCCTTCTGGACGTAGTGGGCGAAGCGCTCGTGGTCGCCGTCGCCGTGGGACACCTGTGGCGTCGGCTCTACGAGGGTCCCCGTACCAGTCCCGCGCTCGGGCTCGAGAGTGCTCATATCGCCAAGGGTACTGAAGCTCACACGCATCAGTTGAGCGACGGGTCGTCCGGATACGTGGCCACCATCGCCAGCTCGTTGCGCTGGCGGCGCAGCACCTCGCGCCAGAGTCTCTCCGGGGCCGGCGAGGAGACGTCACCCGGCTCGGACTCGACGACGTACCAGGCGCCCTCGGCCAGCTCGTCCTCCAGCTGGCCCGGGCCCCAGCCGGCGTACCCGGCGAAGATCCTCAGGGACCCGACGGCGGAGGCGAGCAGTTCCGGCGGGGCCTCCAGGTCGACCAGGCCGATCGCGCCGTGCACCCGCCGCCAGCCGAGCGGCGCGCCGTCGCCGTTCGCGCCGCCGGGGATGACGGCGACGCCGAGCGCCGAGTCCAGCGAGACGGGGCCGCCCTGGAAGACGACACCGGGCTCGCCGGCGAGGTCCGCCCAGTCCTCCAGGATGTCGCCGACGCCCACCGGGGTGGGCCGGTTGAGGACGACACCGAGGGAGCCCTCCTCGTCGTGGTCGAGAAGGAGCACCACCGCGCGGTCGAAGTTCGGGTCCGCCAGGGCGGGGGTAGCCACGAGCAGCCGCCCTGTGAGCGAGGACACCTCGGTCATGCCAGACATGATCCCCCATCTTCCCCCGGCGTGGGGAGCCAATCGGGGGGCGGGGGTGAGAGCAGCTCAGGGCGCGAAGGAGGCGTCGGGGGCGCGCCCGTGCGCCGGTGACCCCATGTGTCCGTTAGGGAACGGTTCGTGTTGTGACACACCTATGACGTGGCTGGGCGGTCCTTGGGCTTACGGGCGGGGGGTGATCGGCGATTACCCTGTCTTCCCGGCCCCCGCGCACAGTGATCGGCCGGCCCCTGACCAACTCATCGGAACGCGAGATTCATGACCGTCAACGACGATGTCCTGCTTGTCCACGGCGGAACCCCGCTGGAGGGCGAGATCCGTGTCCGCGGTGCGAAGAACCTCGTGCCGAAGGCCATGGTCGCCGCCCTGCTGGGCAGCGAGCCGAGCCGACTGCGCAACGTTCCGGACATCCGTGACGTGCGGGTCGTCCGCGGCCTGCTCCAGCTGCACGGGGTGACGGTCCGCCCGGGTGAGGAGCCCGGCGAACTGGTGATGGACCCGACGCGGGTCGAGAGCGCCAACGTGGCTGACATCGATGCCCACGCGGGTTCCAGCCGTATCCCGATCCTGTTCTGCGGTCCGCTGCTGCACCGCCTCGGCCACGCGTTCATCCCGGGCCTGGGCGGCTGCGACATCGGCGGCCGGCCCATCGACTTCCACTTCGACGTGCTGCGGCAGTTCGGCGCGACCATCGAGAAGCGGGCGGACGGGCAGTACCTGGAGGCCCCGCAGCGGCTGCGGGGCACGAAGATCCGGCTGCCGTACCCGTCGGTCGGCGCGACCGAGCAGGTGCTGCTGACGGCCGTACTGGCCGAGGGCGTCACGGAGTTGTCCAACGCGGCCGTGGAGCCGGAGATCGAGGACCTCATCTGCGTGCTGCAGAAGATGGGCGCGATCATCGCGATGGACACCGACCGCACGATCCGCGTCACGGGTGTGGACAAGCTCGGCGGTTACACCCACCAGGCCCTCCCGGACCGCCTGGAGGCCGCGTCCTGGGCCTCCGCGGCGCTCGCGACCAACGGCAACATCTACGTCCGCGGCGCCCAGCAGCGCTCGATGATGACGTTCCTGAACACCTACCGGAAGGTGGGCGGCGCCTTCGAGATCGACGACGAGGGCATCCGCTTCTGGCACCCCGGCGGGCAGCTGAAGTCCATCGCGCTGGAGACGGACGTGCACCCCGGTTTCCAGACGGACTGGCAGCAGCCGCTGGTGGTGGCCCTGACGCAGGCGACGGGCCTGTCCATCATCCACGAGACGGTCTACGAGTCCCGGCTCGGCTTCACCTCCGCGCTGAACCAGATGGGCGCGCACATCCAGCTCTACCGCGAGTGCCTCGGCGGCTCCGCGTGCCGCTTCGGCGCGCGCAACTTCCTGCACTCCGCGGTCGTCTCGGGCCCGACCCGGCTCCAGGGCGCCGACCTGGTCATCCCCGACCTGCGCGGCGGCTTCTCGTACCTCATCGCGGCCCTGGCCGCCGAGGGCACCTCCCGGGTCCACGGCATCGACCTCATCAACCGCGGCTACGAGAACTTCATGGAGAAGCTCGTGGAGCTGGGCGCGAAGGTCGAGCTGCCGGGCAAGGCGCTCGGCTAGGCGCCACGCACGGCAAAAGGGCGGCCCCCCTCGTTGGAGGGGGGCCGCCCTTTTCGGCGTCGCCTGCCGGGGCGCCCTGAAGGGGCGCGGGGAACTGCGCGACCAGCCACTACCGGCCCGCAGTTCACCCATGGCGCTGCAGTCGAACGGCGCTCCTGTGGACCGCGTTCGAAGCGGAGCGCTTCCGCTTACTTGCCCTTGGCGGCTTCCTTGAGCTTGCTGCCCGCGGTGACCTTCACGCTGAAGCCGGCCGGGATGTTGATGGGCTCGCCGGTCTGCGGGTTGCGCGCGGTGCGAGCGGCACGGTGGGTGCGCTCGAAGGTCAGGAAGCCGGGGATGGTGACCTTCTCGTCGCCCTTGGCGACGATCTCGCCGACGGTCTCGGCGAACGCGGCCAGCACGGCGTCGGCGTCCTTGCGGGTCACCTCGGCGCGGTCGGCCAGCGCGGCCACCAGCTCACTGCGGTTCATGTTGTTACTCCCGTGTTTTCTTGCCGTTGGGGTGTGCCACGCGGCGGAGCCGCCCGAGGCACTGCGATGCCGATGCGCTCGCGCCCAGGGACGCATCCTGCCCCTACCTGCGGCGGGAAAGCCAATCCGGCACCCGTAGGAGTCGTGAGAACACCCTGGGGAGTCACACGAAAAGCGCCTGCTCGGCCGTCACCCTAGAGCGCGCCCGGCATCGCGGGGTTCCACGACGCGCCGGTGCGGGGGGCCGCCGTGGTGATGCTCACAGCCCCCTGCACATTACGGCACGCCCTGATCAGACGGTCGCCCCGGCCGCCTTCGCGGCCTCGCGGACCGCCCCGGCCACGGCGCCCGCGACCTTGTCGTTGAAGACGCTGGGGATGATGTAGTTCGGGTTCAGCTCGTCCTCGGTCACCACGTCGGCGAGGGCCTTCGCGGCGGCGAGCATCATCTCGGTGTTGACCGTGCGGGACTGGGCGTCCAGCAGGCCGCGGAAGACGCCCGGGAAGACCAGCACGTTGTTGATCTGGTTCGGGAAGTCGGAGCGGCCGGTGGCCACGACGGCGGCCGTCTGGCGGGCGATCGCCGGGTCGACCTCGGGGTCCGGGTTCGCGAGCGCGAACACGATGGCGCCCTCGGCCATGGCGGCCACGTCGGCGCCGTCCAGGACGTTCGGGGCGGAGACGCCGATGAAGACGTCGGCGCCGCGCACGGCCTCCTTGAGGGTGCCGGTGAGGCCCTCGTGGTTGGTGTTGTCGGCGATCCAGCGCAGCGGCGAGTCGGCCGGGGCGTTCACCAGGTCCTCGCGGCCGGCGTGGACGACGCCGTGGATGTCGGCGACGACGGCGTTCTTGACGCCGGCGGCGAGCAGCAGCTTGAGGATGGCCGTACCGGCCGCGCCGGCGCCGGACATGACGACCCGGATGTTCTCGATCGCCTTGCCGGTGACGCGCAGGGCGTTGGTCAGGGCGGCGAGCACGACGATGGCGGTGCCGTGCTGGTCGTCGTGGAAGACGGGGATGTCGAGGGCCTCGCGCAGCCGGGCCTCGATCTCGAAGCAGCGGGGCGCGGAGATGTCCTCCAGGTTGATGCCGGCGAACCCGGGGGCGATCGCCTTGACGATCTCCACGATGGCGTCGGTGTCCTGGGTGTCCAGGCAGATCGGCCAGGCGTCGATGCCGGCGAAGCGCTTGAAGAGGGCCGCCTTGCCCTCCATGACGGGCAGCGCGGCCTTGGGACCGATGTTGCCGAGGCCGAGCACGGCGGAGCCGTCGGTCACGACCGCAACGGAGTTGCGCTTGATGGTGAGGCGGCGGGCGTCCTCGGGGTTCTCGGCGATGGCCATGCAGACGCGGGCCACGCCGGGCGTGTAGACCATGGAGAGGTCGTCACGGTTGCGGATGGGGTGCTTCGACGCCATCTCGATCTTGCCGCCGAGGTGCATCAGGAACGTACGGTCCGAGACCTTGCCCAGCGTGACGCCCTCGATGCCGCGCAGCTTCTCGACGATCTCCTCGGCGTGGGCCGTGGAGGTGGCCGCGATGGTCACGTCGATCCGGAGCTTCTCGTGACCGGAAGCGGTGACGTCGAGGCCGGTCACCGAGCCTCCGGAGGACTCCACAGCGGTGGTGAGCTGCGAGACGGCGGTTCCGCTCGCGGGCACCTCCAGCCGGATCGTCATCGAGTAGGAGACGCTGGGCGCCGTTGCCATGGCCGACTTCCTCTGCTTTCACCGTGTCGCTGAGCTGTGCCGTCCGATCGTCGCACCTACCGCGGAGTACGTGGTAGTCGCCCCGGATTGCGGACGTTGTGTTCACGGGCGGTGCGCGGTCGTTCCGTGATTTTGGAAAACCACTTCCACCATACGAGAGACGATACGAGAAACGATCAGACAAGGAAAGAGACCCACGTCACGGTCGTGACGTGGGTCTCTTCTACGCTCATGACACCGACCCGCCATGCTCGCCTCGCGGCAAGTGGTCCCTCTCAGGGACGAAGGTTGGGCCCGGGGGCTTGGATCGGGCCGGTGCCACACCCAGGCTAACAAACGGATCCGGCAGGGCCATTCCCGTCCGGCACCCTCAGTCCCGGAGCAGGTCCGGGACCCCCGCCGCGTCCGGCTCGTCCCGCTCCCCCGACACCACGGTCAGCTGCTGGGTGGCCCGGGTCAGCGCGACGTACAGCACCCGCAGCCCGGCCGGCGACTCGTCGGCGATCTCCGCGGGCGAGACGACGACCGTCGCGTCGTACTCCAGGCCCTTGGCCTCCAGGCTGCCGAGCGCCACCACCCGGTCGCCGAGCCCGGCCAGCCAGCGCCGGGCCTCCTCGCGCCGGTTCATCGCGACGACCACGCCGACCGTGCCGTCCACCAGCCCGAGCAGCCGCTCGGCCTCGACCCGCACGGTCTTCTCCAGCGCACCCTCCACGACGGTGAAGCGCGGCTCGACCCCCGTGGACCGTACGGCCGAGGGCGCCTCGGAGCCGGGCATGGCGAGCGCCAGCACCTTCGCGGCCAGATCGGCGATCTCGGCCGGGTTGCGGTAGTTCACGGTCAGCTGGAAGCGGCGCCTGGGCCGGGTGCCGAGGGCCTCGTCGCGGGCCTCGGCCGCCTCGTCCGGGTCGGACCAGGAGGACTGCGCCGGGTCGCCGACGACCGTCCAGGTGGCGTGCCGGCCGCGGCGGCCGACCATGCGCCACTGCATCGGCGTGAGGTCCTGCGCCTCGTCCACGATGACGTGCGCGTACTCGGTGCGCTCCTGCGCGAGCCGCTCGGCCCGCTCCCGCTGGGTCTCCTCGCGCACCGGCATCAGCTCCTCCAGGCCGGTGAGCTGGTCCAGCGGGTCGAGTTCGCGCTTCCTGCGCGGCCGGGCCGGCGCGCCGAGGATCGCCTGCAGCTCGTCCAGCGCGGCGATGTCGTGCACGGAGTAGCCGTCGCGCCTGAGCGAGCGGGCGACCTTGCGGACCTCGCCGGGGTTCAGGATCCGCCGGGCCCAGCGGCCGAGCCGCCTCTCGTCGGCCATGGCGGCGAGCACGGACTTCGGGGTCAGCTCGGGCCACCAGGCGTCGAGGAAGCCGATGAAGGAGTCCTCGCCGGTGACGTCCTCGTCGAAGGAGGAGCGCAGCTCGGCGGCCAGCTCCGGGTCGGTGTGCCGGCCGGCGGCGCCGGACTTCGCCCACAGGGCGTCCAGCAGCAGCTTGCGGGCGCGCGGGCGGAGCAGGTTGACGGGGGCGGTGCCGCCGAGGGCGGTACGGCGGATACGTTCCAGCTCCTCGGCCTCCAGTTCGAGGCGGCGCCCGAAGGCGACGACCCGGAGGCGGGAGGGCGGCCCGGTGACGGTCTCGCCCTCCGGCGCGGCCTGCCCCAGCTCCAGGGCGCCCCGGGCGGCCTTGCGCAGCACCTTCAGCATGCGGTGCGAGCCCTTGGCGCGGGCCACGGCCGGGGAGTCGTACAGGGTGGCCTCCACGCCGTCGACCAGGGAGCCGATCGCGCGGATCGCGACCTGGCCCTCCTCGCCGAGCGAGGGCAGCACGCCCTCGGTGTAGGCGACGAGCAGCGGGGTGGGCGAGACGATCAGGATGCCGCCCGCGTAGCGTCTGCGGTCCTGGTAGAGCAGGTAGGCGGCGCGGTGCAGCGCGACGGCGGTCTTGCCCGTGCCCGGACCGCCCTCCACGTAGGTGATGGAGGCGGCGGGGGCGCGGATCACCAGGTCCTGTTCGGCCTGGATGGAGGAGACGATGTCCCGCATGGTGTGGCTGCGGGCCTGGCCGAGGGCGGCCATCAGGGCGCCGTCGCCGATGACGGGCAGCTCGCGGCCGTCGAGGCGGGCCGTCAGCTCGGGGCGCATCAGGTCGTCCTCGACGCCGAGCACCCGGCGCCCCTTGGAGCGGATGACCCGGCGCCGTACGACCCGGCCCGGATCGACGGGCGTGGCCCGGTAGAAGGGCGCCGCGGCGGGCGCGCGCCAGTCGATGACCAGCGGGGAGTAGTCCTCGTCGAGGACGCCGATCCGCCCGATGTGCAGGGTCTCGGCGATGTCGGCGGTGTTGTCCTCCCGTACGGCGCCCTCGGCGGGTTCCACGGCGGTGTAGGCGCCGTCGGGCCCCTTCTTGCCGTCCTTGCCGAGCAGCAGGTCGATCCGCCCGAAGAGGAAGTCCTCGAACTCGTTGTTCAGCCGGTTCAGGTGGATGCCGGCCCGGAAGACCTGCGCGTCCCGCTCGGCCAGCGCGCCGGGGGTGCCCACCTGGCCGCGCTTGGCCGCGTCGTTCATCAGGAACTCGGCCTCGTGGATCTTCTCCTCCAGCCGCCGGTACACCCGGTCCAGGTGTTCCTGTTCGACGCTGATCTCCCGGTCACGGACGGAATCGTGTGCGTCCTGTACCGAGCCGACCGCGGACTGCTGAACCTGAGCGGCCACCGGGCCCCCTTCTGACGTGCTGGGCAGCCGTCAACCGTACGCGAAGGGGACCCGTCAAAGCTACGGGGTGGCGGTTCCCCGGGGCGCGGGGAACCGCACGACCAGCCACGACGCGCCCGCGACCGCCACCCGGCCGGACGGACGCCCACTCAGCCACCACACGGCCGGACGGGCGGACCCTCAGCCACCACACGGCCGGACGGGCGCACACTCAGCCACCACCCGGCCGGACGGCCGCCCCGTTCGGCCGCCACACGGAAGCGCGCCCCGTTCGGCCGCGACTGGGCCGGACGGGCGCCCCGGCAGGCGCTAGGCCTGCACCTGCACGAGCTTCTTGCCCTCGAAGGTCACCACTTCGAAGTGGTCGATCTCGTCGGGCTGGAAGGCCGCGGCACCGCCGATGTACAGCGGCTGCTTCGACTGCTCGGTCTTGGCGTCCGGGATGCCGTACCCCCAGTTCGGCACCGACCACGACGACATGGTCACGCGCTGCCCGTTCTTCGCGACGAGCACCAGGGAGCACTTCAGCGGCCCCTTGACGTTCTTCAGCTCCAGGACGGCCTGGGTGCCCCAGTCCTTCGGCGCCATGGCGACGGTCGCGCTGACGTGCGTCGACGCGTCCGTGGCGGACTTCTTGGCGGACATGGTCCGGAAGGTCTGCTGGGCGGGCGTGGCCGCGACCTGCTGACCGCCGCCGTCCGAGCCGCCGTTCACCGCCACCGCGGCCAGCGGACCGGCGATGATCAGGGCTGCCGCCGCCGCGATCATGTACATGCTGCGCCGGCGCTTCTGGGCCCGCCGTTCGGCGACCTCGTCGACCAGCTTCTCCACCACCCGCGGGCTGGGCCTGGCGGACAGCGACTCGCCGATCGCGGGCGTGCTGCCGGAGCCCGGCAGGTCCGCGAGCGCGGCGAGCATCGGCTCCATCCCGGCCAGCTCGTCCAGCTGCTGGGCGCACCACTCGCAGCCGGCGAGGTGGGCCTCGAAAGCGGTTGCCTCGGCGTCGTCCAGAATCCCGAGGGCGTAGGCGCCGACGGTCTCGTGCTCGCTCGGCACCGAAGATCCCTGACTGGGGTTCATGGGCCCAGACATACCCGGACCACCCGGTCCGAATCCCTGCATCCCCCCGTACCCGCTGCTCATCACGCCGTCACCCCCCGCTCCTCCAGTGCCAGCTTCATCGACCGCAGGGCGTAGAACACCCGGGAACGGACGGTTCCGCTCGGTATGCCCAGTGTCTCCGCCGCCTCATTGACGGTACGCCCCTTGAAGTACGTCTCGACGAGTACCTCCCGGTGGGCCGGGGTCAGGTCGTCGAGTGCGTCCGACAGCGTCATCAGCCACAGCGCCTTGTCGATCTCGTCCTCCGCGGGGATGACCTCCAGCGGCGACGGATCGACCTCCTGCGGCCGGGCCTGCCGGCTGCGGTGGCCGTCGATGACGATGCGGCGCGCGACCGTCACCAGCCAGGGGCGTACCGATCCGGTCGCCCGATTGAGCTGACCGGCGTTCTTCCAGGCACGGATGAGCGTTTCCTGTACGACGTCCTCGGCGCGCTGCCGGTCACCGGCGACCAGCCGCAGGACATACGCGAGCAGAGGTCCGGCGTGCTCTCGATACAGCGCACGCATCAGCTCCTCATCCGGTTCCGAGGGCTGTGAGGACATGCGATGTCGGGCCCTCGTTCCACGTTCATTGGCCACGGCCGCATCCTTGCGCACGCCCACCTCCGGTGTCCGGGGGTTCCCCCAGTCGGTCGCTCGCCCACCCGTACGGACGGGGGCGGCCCGGTGTTCAAACCGGAGTGACAGATTTCTCGAGGGTGACGTGACGAGCGGGACATGGGAGCACATACCCGCCGCACGATCTTTACATTTCCGACACGCCGCCGAGGACGGCCCGCGATCCCCGTGTAGGACCCAACTAAACCTGGTGTAACAGAAATCACGCCCGTGCCAGCGCGGCGCGCCGCCGGTGCCGGGCCACCCGCTCCCGGTTCCCGCACGCCTCGCTGGAGCACCAGCGCCGGCGCCGGCCGCGCGACGTGTCGAGGTACACCAGGGGGCAGTCGTCCGCCTCGCACTCCCGCACGGCGGCCCGCGCGACGGGATCGGTGAGCAGCTCGACGGCGTCCCGCGCGACGGCGGCGAGCAGGGCCGCGCAGCCGGGCGGCCCGGCCAACTCCCGCACGAGCCGGCCGTCTTCCGCGGGTACGGCGACGGGGGCGGGGGGTGCGTCCCGGGCTGCCTCGTTCACCCGCCGAAGCGCCCGCCCGTACGCGAGGGCGTCCCCGCCCCGGACCAACACCCCGATGTGCGTGCGCAGTTCCCGGAACCCGGCGAGCCAGGCCCCGTCGGCGTGGTCGAGCACCGTGCCGTCCGGCACCAGCCCGGCCCCCCGGATCCACGCGCCCAACGCGCCCGGCCCGTCCAGCCGTTCGCCGGGGTGGGCGGTGGCGAGCAGGTCCAGACTCACCCGCCCGGCGTCGAACCGGAGGGGGTACGCGGGGTGTGCGCCACCGAGTGCCATGTGCGAGTCACCGCCTGGGCAGGGAGCGAGCGGGGGCTGTACGGGGAGCCGAGCCGGGGCTGTACGGGAAGGTGAGCGGGGCTGTACGGGAAGCTGAGCGGGGCTGTGGAGGAAGCTGAACGGGGCGTGGGCCCGGAGGTGGCTCCCCCCGCGCCCCACCCGTGCGCTTCCACAGTGCCCGCCGGAGGGGAGCGCCGGAACCCCTCGTACCCTCACCGACCGCTCTCCGCCCGAGTGAGAGCAACGTTCCCTTCCGGTCACCCGCAGCCACAGGGCGGAAACGCGCCGTCCCTACCTTCGGGCTCAGTCAGCGGTTGGCAGACCGAGCAGCCGGAGCACCGTGGAGGCGTGATGACACCCCCAGCCCCAACCCGTCGCAGTGGCCGCTGGATCGAGCGGTGGGATCCGGAGGACGAGGGATTCTGGAAGGCGACCGGGGAGCGGATCGCGCGCCGCAACCTGTGGTTCTCCGTGCTCTCCGAGCACATCGGGTTCTCGGTCTGGACCCTGTGGTCCGTGCTGGTCCTGTTCATGGGCCCGGAGTACGGCCTCACCCCCGCCGACAAGTTCCTGCTGACGTCGGTGGTCACGCTGGTCGGCGCGGTGGTCCGGGTGCCGTACACCTTCGCCGTGGCCGTCTTCGGCGGCCGCAACTGGACGGTGGTCTCGGCGAGCCTGCTGCTCGTGCCGACCGTCGCCGCGTTCTGGGTGATGGAGCCGGGGACCTCGTTCTCGACCTTCCTCCTGGTGGGCCTGCTGGCCGGCATCGGCGGCGGCAACTTCGCCTCCTCCATGACCAACATCAACGCCTTCTTCCCGCTGCGGAAGAAGGGCTGGGCGCTCGGCCTGAACGCGGGCGGCGGGAACATCGGCGTCCCCGTCATCCAGCTGGCCGCGCTCGCGATCATCGGCGCGAGCGGCGGTCCGCGCGTGCTGCTGGGGATCTACATCCCGCTGATCGTCGTGGCCGCGGTGCTGGCGGCCCTCTTCATGGACAACCTGTCCTCGGTGAAGAACGACACCGGCGCCGCCAAGGACGCCGCCCGGGACGCGCACACCTGGATCATGGCGCTCCTCTACATCGGCACGTTCGGCTCGTTCATCGGCTACAGCTTCGCCTTCGGCCAGGTGCTGACGAACGGGTTCGGCCGGACCCCCCTCCAGGCCGCGTACCTCACCTTCATCGGTCCGCTGCTCGGTTCCCTCGTCCGCCCCCTCGGCGGCTGGCTCGCCGACCGCTACGGCGGCGCCCGCATCACCCTGTGGAACTACGTCGGCATGGCCGCCGCCACCGCCGTCCTCGTCGTGGCCAGCATGCAGAAGTCGCTGCCGCTGTTCGTGTCCGTCTTCGTCGTCCTGTTCGTGCTGAGCGGGCTCGGCAACGGCTCGACGTTCAAGATGATCCCGGGCATCTTCCAGGCCAAGGCGCTGGCGAAGGGCCTGGAGGGCGAGGCGGCCGTGGCCCACGGCCGGCGCCTCTCCGGTGCCTCCATGGGCCTGATCGGCGCGGTCGGCGCGCTCGGCGGTGTCGGCATCAACCTCTCCTTCCGCCAGTCCTTCCTCTCCTACGGCTCCGGCACCGGCGCGTTCGTCGCCTTCCTCGCCTACTACGGTGTCTGCTTCGCGGTCACCTGGGCCGTATACCTTCGCCGCCCGGTGCGGGTTCCGGCCACGGCGGCCGCGTCGCAGGAGAAGGCCCGGCTCGGTTATGCCGAGGTGTGACGTAACACCGGTGACATCGGGCCGAACCGAGCCTGTCACGCTTCGTTGACAGGCTCGTTCGGCGTGCCGGTCAGCTAGGAGAGCCCCATGTACGACGAAGAGCAGCACCGCGAGCACGGCCCCCTCGCCGGGTTCACCGTGGGCGTCACCGCCGCCCGCCGGGCCGACGAGCTGGGCGCCCTGCTGCGGCGGCGCGGCGCCACCGTCCTGCATGCCCCCGCGCTGCGGATCGTGCCGCTCGCCGACGACGGCGAACTGCTCGCCGCCACGAAGGAGATCATCGACCACGTGCCGGACGTGGTCGTGGCCACCACCGCGATCGGCTTCCGGGGCTGGGTCGAGGCCGCCGACGGCTGGGGCCTCGGTGAGCAGCTCCTCGGCCGGCTGCGCGGGGCACGGCTGCTGGCGCGCGGCCCGAAGGTCAAGGGTGCGATCCGGGCGGCGGGCCTCACGGAGGAGTGGTCCCCCTCCTCGGAGTCCCTGGCCGAGGTCCTGGACCGTCTCCTGGAGGAGGGCGTCGACGGCACCCGGGTAGCCGTACAGCTCCACGGCGAACCCCTCCCGGGCTTCGTGGAGTCGCTCCGCGCGGCCGGGGCGGAGGTGGTCCCCGTCCCGGTGTACCGCTGGATGCCCCCGGAGGACCTCGGCCCGCTGGACCGCCTCCTGGACGCGGCCGTCACCCGCGGCCTGGACGCCCTCACCTTCACCAGTGCGCCCGCCGCGGCCTCCCTCCTCTCCCGCGCGGAGGACCGCGGCCTGCTGGACGAGCTGCTGGCGGCCCTGGCCCACGACGTCCTGCCGGCCTGCGTGGGCCCGGTCACCGCGCTCCCCCTCCAGGCGCGCGGGATCGACACGGTCCAGCCGGAACGCTTCCGCCTCGGCCCCCTGGTCCAGCTCCTGTGCCAGGAACTCCCGTCCCGCGCCCGCGCGTTGCCCATCGCCGGCCACCGCGTCGAGATCCGCGGCCACGCGGTCCTGGTGGACGGCGACCTCAAGCCCGTCCCCCCGGCCGGCATGTCCCTCCTGCGCGCCCTGGCCCGCCGCCCCGGCTGGGTGGTCGCCCGGGCCGACCTCCTCCGCGCGCTGCCCGGAGCCGGCCGGGACGAGCACGCGGTGGAAACGGCGATGACCCGCCTCCGCACGGCCCTCGGCACCCCCAAACTGATCCAGACGGTGGTGAAGCGGGGCTACCGGCTGGCACTGGACCCGGCGACGGACGCGAAGTACGCGGACGCGTAGCGGGGGGCCGCGTAGGCCGGGGCCGCTCAGGCGCGGCTCACCGGCTCCCCACCTCGAACCACAGCAGCTTCCCGGCCCCCGGTCCAGCGGGCTGTCCCCCACCTGGAGTCCAACTGCGTCGAGGTGGCCACCACCCCCACCACCATCCACATCCGCGACTCCAAGACCCCCACCACCCCCCACCTCACCCTCGCCCCCTCCGCCTGGGCCGAGTTCCTGCCGTACGTGGCCGAAAGCGGAGCATCCGCTCGCTGACAAGGCTCTGGAACTGCTCAAGTGGTTTGGAGAGCGCGGCCCGCGGCGGCGAGCATGATCGGTATGAAGGGATTCGCGGGATTCAGCAAGCGGCAGGACCTCGTACTGGTCATCCGGGACTCCGACCTCGTCGCGGCGGCGCTGCGCGAGGCCTTGGACGGGGCCTCGGAGGAGGAGCGGGCCGGGCTGGAGCGGGCGGTCGCCATCGTCGAGGAGACCGCCGGCGCCGGCGAGGGGCGGCTTCGGGCCGACTGGGTCCGCGCCCGGCTGGCCGACGTCGGCTTCACCGGGGACATCACCTCCGTCGCCGCCATCAAGGCGCTGCGGCAGGCCGAGCCGGCGCTCAGTCTGCTGGCCGCGGTGCAGTTGCAGAAGGAAGCGGTGGCCCACCCGGAGTAGAGGCCGGCGGTGCCGTCACCCCGCCCGTGCGGCGGAGCTTCTGCCAGCGCAGTCGGCCGCCGGTCAGGGCGGTGATCCAGGACTGGAGGAGGACGACGTACATGAGCTGGCGGTAGAGGAGCTGCTGGAGGGGGAGGGCGAGGAGCGGGGTGAGGCGCTCGCGGTCGAGGTGGAAGGCGTAGGCCGCGCAGGCCGCCTGGACGGCCAGGACGGCGCACCAGGCCGCGATCGTCTTCCCAGTCGGGCCGAAGACGAGGCCGTAGACGAGGAACAGGTCGATCAGGGGGGCCAGGAGCGGGGCGACGACCGTGAAGAGGGAGACCAGGGGCAGGCCGACGCGGCCGAAGCGGCCCGACGGACCCCTCTCGAACAGCGCGCGCCGGTGCTTCCAGATCGCCTGCATGGTGCCGTACGACCAGCGGTAGCGCTGGGACCACAGCTGCTGGACCGTCTCCGGCGCCTCCGTCCACGCCCGGGCCTTCTCGGCGTACACCACCCGCCAGCCGTCGCGGTGGAGGGCCATCGTGACGTCGGTGTCCTCGGCGAGCGTGTCGTCGCTCATGCCGCCGACCCGCTCCAGCGCCGAGCGGCGGAACGCCCCGACCGCGCCCGGGATCGTCGGCATGCAGCGCAGGATGTCGTACATCCGGCGGTCGAGGTTGAAGCCCATCACGTACTCGATGTGCTGCCAGGCGCCGATGAGCCGGTTCTTGTTGCCGACCTTGGCGTTGCCGGCGACCGCGCCGACGCGCGGGTCGGCGAAGGGCTGGACGAGTTCACGGACCGTGGCGGGCTCGAAGACCGTGTCGCCGTCCATCATCACGACCAGGTCGTACCGGGCGGCGGCCACGCCCCGGTTGAGCGCGGCGGGTTTGCCCGCGTTGGCCTGGCGGATCACGCGGACCTCGGGCAGGCCGAGCGCCTCGACGATGTCCGCGGTGCCGTCGCCGGAGCCGTCGTCGATGACGAGCACCTCGATGGGGTGCTCGCTGCGCATCAGGGAACGGACCGTGTTCTCGATGCACTTGGCCTCGTTGTACGCCGGTACGAGCACCGACACCGGCTCGGTGACCGGCCCCTCGCCCCAGCGGAAGCCGGGACGCCGGGTGCGGCGGGCGTGGGCGCCGGACAGCAGCAGCATCAGGGCGAAACGGCCGAGGACGAGGACGCCGACGGCGGCCAGGCCGACGACGAGGGCCGTGGTGATGTCGTCGGACGCCCGCACCAGGAAGACCCAGGCCTTCCCCTTCCACAGGTCGAGGCCCGTGACCTCGGTGTCCGCGCTCGGTGCGCGCAGCGCGCCGGTGAGGGTCTGGAAGGTGTAGCCCTGCTGCTGGAGCCGGGGCAGCAGCCGGTCCAGCGCCTGTACGGTCTGGTGCCGGTCGCCGCCCGAGTCGTGCATCAGGACGACCGCGCCCCGGCCGCCGTGCGGGGTGGCGTTGCGGAGGATCCGCTCGACGCCCGGCTTGCGCCAGTCCTCGCTGTCGGCGTCGTCCACGACGGTGAGGTAGCCACGGCTGCCGATGTACCGCGTGACCGGCCAGGACCTGTTGTCGATCGCGTCGGCGGAGGACGAGTACGGCGGCCGGAACAGCGAGCTGCGGATACCGGCCGCTCCGGCGAGCGCCAGCTGGTTCTGGGACAGCTCCCAGTCGATCCGCTTCGTGGAGTGGTACGACAGGTCGGGGTGGCCGAAGGTGTGCAGGCCCACCTCGTGCCCCTCCTCGACCATGCGCCGGACCAGCTCGGGGTGGCGGGAGGTCATGGTGCCGGTCACGAAGAAGACCGCGTGCGCGTGGTGCTTCTTCAGCACGTCCAGGACCTTCGGGGTCCAGGTCGGGTCGGGACCGTCGTCGAAGGTGAGGACGATGTGGTGGTCGGGGATGCGCAGGCTGCGGGCGCGGTCGTGGCGGGTGTCGATGACCGGGCCGCCGTCCAGGATCCGCCGCGGCACGTCGTCGTTCGCGGCGGCGGGGCGGACGCGGTGGTCCGCGAGGATCTCGTTGTGCACGTAGCCGCGCAGCATCAGCATCGCCAGCGTGGCGGCGAGGACCACGAGGGGCAGCAGGTAGCGCAGCGGCAGCCGGGTACGGCGCCGGGGGTGTGAGGCCATCTGAGGGGGTTCCGCCTGGTCAGAGGGAGAGCTTGGGGTGCGGGTGCCGGGTGCGGCCGGGCGGGGTGTGCGCGGGGCCCGTCGGGGTCGGCGTGGGCGCCGGAGCGGTGGCGGTGCCGGTGGCGGACGGGACCGGGGACTCGCCGGCGGTCGGTGCGGCCGGGGACGCGGAGTCCGTGGCGCCGGGCGCGGTGGAGGTGCCGGGCGTCGGCTCGGCGGGAGCGGACGCGTCGGCCCCGGTGGCGGCGTCGGCGGGGGCCCCGCTGCCGGGTACGGCGGTGCCGGTCGCCGCGGCGCCCACGGCCGGTCCGGTCAGCGCGCCGGTTCCGGGCGGGGCCGGGGTCGTGGAGGCGCTGGGCAGCGGGGAGGTGTCCACCTTGCCGGCCGGCTTGTCCTCTCTCTGGCCCGGCACCGGCAGCCAGGGGGCGGCGGAGTTGCCGGACAGCAGGGTGGCGACGATGACGGCGGCGTAACCGGCACAGGCCACGCCCACGGCCACACCGAGCCGACGGAAACGCCGGCTACGACGCCCCGACGCATCCACGAACACCGGCCCGTCGGACCGACGGACCTCACCCACGGCCGACCCCGGCTCGTGCACGGCCGTCTGCGGACCCGCAGGGGCGATACGGACGTCCTCCAGCTGGACGGTCACGTCGTCCGGACCGGAGAGCGCGGCGGGCTGGGCGGAGCCGGGGGTGGCGTCGGCGGGCTCGGGGCGCTCAGGGGCAGCCTCGGCGGACTCGGGAGCGCCGTCGGCAGGCTCAGGGGCGCCGTCGGCGGGCTCGGAGGGCACGGCAGGTTCGGCCGGCTTGGTGGGCGCGGCAGCCTCGGCCAGCACGGCGGGCACGGCGGGCACGGCGGGTCCGGCAGCCTCGGCGGGCGCGGCAGACGCAGCTGCCTCGGCACCTTCAGTCGACGCGGCAGACCCGGTGGCGCTCTCGGCCGGGCCGGCAGAGGCTGCAGCCTCCGTCGGCTCCGAAGCCCCGGGGGGCTCAACGGCCTCCGGGGCCTCAGCGACAGCCCCCGCCGACTCGACGGCAGCCTCTGCCGACTCGGCAGTCTCAGCGGGCTCGGCCGACTCAGCGGGCTCAGCCGACTCAGTGGGCTCCGTCGGCTCCGTGCAACGCGCGGCCGAAAGCATCCGTTCCTCATCCCCGTCCGCAGACGCAGCGGTCCTAGCGGACGCGACTTCCCGCCGCTCAGGTTGGGCGTCTTCAGGACATTTCTTCACGCGCGCACATCCCCCCACGGGACCGTTCGAAGGGTGCGCTCACGATCCGGGCCTCCGTCGATGGACCAGGCCCCCACCCGGTCCGAGCGCCCCCATCACCACCCTGTGCCCGGGCCATGAATGTAGCGCACGTCGTTCATCACCTCCTCATCCATGGCCGGAATCCACCCCCCGGCAGGCCGCCGCAGCCACCCCTCCGCCCGGGCGATCTCGGCCACCGCCGTCCGCAGTGCGGTCAGTCCGGGATGAACCAGCCCTTTCCGCCAGACCAGGGAGACGGGCGACAGCGGAACCGGGTCGACGAGAGGACGCCGTACCGTGCCCGGGAGGGCCGGGAAGTCCACGACGGCGAGTACCGGGTGCCGGGTCTTCGCCATGACGCGGCGGAACTCCTCGTCCCCGACGGCCAGCGGCAGGGGCGGGGCGAGCCGGACGGCGTGCCGGTCGAAGAGCCGTACGGCCAGCTCGGTCCACTCCCGGGTGCGCGGGTTGCCGGCACCGGCGTACACCGTCTCCCCGGCCAGCGCGGACAGCGGCACCTCGGCCGACCCGGCCAGCGGGTGGTCCTCGGGCAGGAGCACGGCCATCGGCTCGTACCGCACCGGCTGCTGCTCCAGCCCGGAGCGGAGCGCCGGGTCGAGGCCGGCGAACCGGCCGAAGGAGACGTCCAGGCGGCCGGCGAGCAGGTCGGCGGCGGCTTTGGTGAGGCCGCTCTCGTAGCGGGCCATCAGCTCGCAGTCGGGGGCGAGTTCCCGGGCCCGGTGCAGGACGCGGCGGCCGGTGAGCATGCCGGGTGAGTTGAGGTCGACCAGCAGGGGGCGGGCCTGGCCGGCCGCGAACGCGGCGAGCAGGTCGTCCTGGGCGGCTAGGACCCGGCGCGCGTGCGGCAGCAGCCGTTCGCCGTCCGGGGTCAGCGTGACCTGCCGGGTGGTCCGGACGAACAGCTCGGCGCCCAGCTCCCGCTCCAGCCGCCGTACGTCCCGGCTGAGCGCCTGCTGGGCGACGTAGAGGCGGGCCGCGGCCCGGGTGAAGTGCAGTTCCTCGGCGACGGTCACGAAGGCGCGCAGCAGGCGGGGGTCTATGTGAGCGGGAGCGGGCATGCCGACGAACTTACAACGCGGGTGCGTGAATCGGCACGCGGAAGGTGTTGGACCCGGTGATCCACTCCGGGGGACCGTGGAGCCATGCCGCAACAGACCGCCGAAGACAGACAGATACCACCCACCGCTCGGCACACCACCGGATACCGCTACCTCTTCGCTCTTCCCGGCGCCCGCCGCTTCACCGCCGGCAACCTCCTCGCCCGCCTCCCCATCGGCATGTTCAGCGTGAGCGCGGTCGTGATGATCGCCGGGTCACGGGGCTCGTACGCCCTCGCCGGTGCCGTCACCGCGACCGGGCTCGCGGCGACCGCGGTGGCCGGGCCCCTGCTCGCCCGGCTGGTGGACCGGCACGGACAGGCCCGCGTCGCGCTGCCGGCCACGGTGGTCTCGGTGCTGGGCAGCCTCGCCCTGCTGCTGTGCGTCCGCTACGACGCCCCCGGCTGGTCCCTGTTCGCCGCCTATGCCGGCACCGCGGCCACCCCCAACATCGGCGGTCTCTCCCGCGCCCGCTGGGCCCATCTGCTGCGCGGCGAACCGGGCGCCCTGCACACCGCGAACGCCTTCGAGCAGGCCGCGGACGAGCTGTGCTTCATGCTCGGACCGGCCCTGGCGTCCTTCCTGACCGGCGCGTTCTTCCCGGAGGCGGGCACACTGGCCGCGGCGGTGCTGCTGCTCGCCGGCATGCTGCTGTTCACCGCCCAGCGGGCGACCGAGCCGCCGCCGACGCCCCGCTCGCAGGGGCCCTCGCCGCTGCGCAGCCCGGGCATCCCGCCCCTGCTGGTCTGCTTCGCCGCGACCGGCGCGGTGTTCGGCTCCATGGAGGTCGTCACGATCGCCTACGCCGACGCCCAGGGGCATCGCGCGGCGGCCGGTGCCGTGCTCGCGCTCCAGGCGGCCGGCTCGTGCGCGGCGGGGCTGGCGTTCGGGGCGCGGAAGCCGGAGGGGGTGCGCTTCTCCTGGTGCCTGGCCGCCATGGCCGCGCTCATGACCCTGCCGTGGGCCGCCGCGGGCCTCGCCGGTTCGCTCTGGGCACTGGCGGCCGCGCTGCTGGTCGCGGGCATGGCGACGGCACCGACGATGGTGACGGCGATGACGCTGGTGCAGAAGCGCACCCCGGCCGACCGGCTGAACGAGGGGATGAGCCTGATGGTGACGGGGCTGCTCACCGGGATCGCGGCCGGCTCGGCGGCGGGAGGCTGGGCGGCGGAGCACCTCTCCCCCGCCTCGGCGTACGCCGTGCCGGTGGCGGCGGCCACCCTCGCGCTGGGGGTTGCCTCGCTCACCCGCACCGGCGGGGTGCGGGGAACCCCATGACAAAGGCCCCGCCGCGAGAAGCGACGGGGCCTTTGCCCACATGGGGTGTGACCCCCGGAGGGGCCTCGTGGAGATGGCGGGAATCGAACCCGCGTCCAACGGTGCGGAATCAGGGCTTCTCCGTGTGCAGTCCGCTGCGATTTTCTCGGCCCCGGAGATCACGCGGACAAGTCTCCGACGGGCTCAGTCACTGTTTGATTTCCCTCTACACCCCGTGACCGGGCCTAGAGGTTTAGTTCCCTAGCTGATGCCAGGATCCGGGTCGGGAACAGCCCCGGGCTGACACTTCGCAAGTCGCTACTTAGGCAGCGAGGGCGAAGGAATCGCGCTTGGTGTTGGCGATTATTTTTTGCGACATATGGTTTACGAGATCATTGCCGCTTCCTCGACACGCTTCCCCTGCTTCGACAGCCGCTGTCGAAACCGATCATCCCCATGTTGATTTTTCAATCCCCTCCGTGGAGGGTTCGCGCACCCTCTGTGGGGTGCACTGCCATCGTACGTGACCAACGCCCGACGATGCCAGCCTATTCCCGGGGGCCGGCCGGCTAGGCGCCGCGCTGCTTGCGCTTCGCCGCCGAGATCGCCCGGTCCGCCTCCCGCCGGTCCTGCTTCTCGCGCAGCGTCTGCCGTTTGTCGTACTCCTTCTTGCCCCGTGCGAGAGCGATCTCGGCCTTCGCCCGGCCGTCCTTGAAGTAGATGGCGAGGGGCACGATCGTGTGTCCCGTCTCCTGGGACTTCGCCTCCAGCTTGTCGATCTCCTCGCGGTGCAGGAGCAGCTTGCGCTTGCGGCGCGCGGAGTGGTTGGTCCAGCTGCCCTGGTGGTATTCCGGGATGTGGGCGTTGTGCAGCCACGCCTCGCCCCGGTCGATCTGGACGAAGCCGTCGGCCAGCGAGGTCCGGCCCTCGCGCAGCGACTTGACCTCCGTGCCCATGAGCACGAGCCCGGCCTCGTAGGTGTCGATGATCGCGTAGTCGTGCCGGGCCTTCTTGTTCTGGGCGACGATCTTGCGCTTGCCGCCCTTCTCGCCGTCCCGGGCCTTGGCGGCCCCGCCGCCCTGCTTGGGCTGGGACTCCTTCGGTACGTACATTCCCTTGCTCATAGTGCCGACCATTTTCGCACCACACAGGGGGTCCGAGTACAGCCGATTACGCGAGGCTACGACGGGTCGCCGAGGCCGGTGAGCACCGTCTCGGCCCGCTCCAGCGCGTGGGTGCCGGCCTCCAGGTCGGGGGTGATGCCCCGGCCGTCGACGGCGTGGCCCAGGGGGGTGCGGTAGTGGCCGACGGTCAGCTCGGCCACCGAGCCGTCGGGCAGGGTCGTCGGCATCTGGACGGAGCCCTTGCCGAAGGTGCGGGAGCCGATCACCACCGCGCGGCCCCGGTCCTGGAGGGCGCCGGTGAGCAGCTCGGCCGCGCTCATGGTGCCGCCGTCGACGAGGACGACCAGGGGGCGGGCGGTGTCGCCGCCGGGAGCGGCGTGCAGGGCGCGCTGGGCGCCGTCGACGTCGTAGGTGGCGACCAGGCCGCCGTCCAGGAAGGCGGAGGCGGTGTCCACCGCCTCGGTGACCAGGCCGCCGGAGTTGCCCCGCAGGTCGAGGACGGTCCGGCCGTCGGCCGGGGTGGTGCGCAGGGCCTCGCGGACCGCGTCGGCGGAGCCCTTGGTGAAGGCGGCGATCTTCAGGACGGTGACCCCGCCGGGCAGCCGGTGCACGGTCACGGGGTCGGTGGACAGCCTGGCCCGGTGCAGGGTCCTGGTCCACGCGCGCGTGCCGCGCTCCAGACCGAGGGTGACCGTCGTACCGGCCGGGGCGTCCGCCGCCTCCCCGCGCAGCGCGTCACCGCGCAGTAACGCGACCACCTCGGTGACCGGCCGCCCGTCGACCGCCTGGCCGTCGACGCTGCGCAGCCGGTCGCCGGTGCGGATCCCGGCGTCGGCGGCGGGCGATCCGGGCTGCACGCGCGTGACCTCGACCCGGCCGTCCGGCGCCTGCCGCGCCGACAGGCCGACGCCGGTGTAGCGGCCGTCGAGGGCGTCCTGGAACTCCTCGTACTCGCCCTCGGAGTAGACCGCGGCCCAGCGGTCCCCGCTGCGGCTGACGGCCCGTTCGGCGGCCTCCATCGGGGACTTGCCGTCGGCCATCGCCTCGGCGGCGGCCCGCTCGACGGCCTCGTGCCGGGCGGCCGGCCCCGCCGGACCGACGGCGGTCTTCCGCGCGGAACCGTCGGGTTCGGGGAAGGAGCCGGTGGCGGCGCCGGCGATCAGCACACCGGCGAAGACCAATGTCAGGGCGGCCCCGCGGCGGACGCGGCGGGGCTGACAGAACGGGTCACGGCCTGACATGGCGGCGAGTCTAGGGCAACGCGAAGGGGCCGTACGGCCGGATGACCGTACGACCCCCTTGGCATGCGTCACACCTTGAGGTACTTGCGCAGGGCGAAGAACGCCGCGAGCGAGGGCATCAGCACACTGGTCGCGAGGATGAGCGGCAGCTTGGTCAACACCGCGTCCCAGCCGACGAAGTTGATGAGCGTCAGCTTGTGGGACAGCTCCATGCCGTGGTCGATGGTGAAGTACCGGCCGACCACGAGCGCCACACAGGCGAGGCCGCCGCCGATGAGCCCGGCGACCGCGGCCTCGGCGATGAACGGCGCCTGGATGTAGAAGCCCGAGGCACCGACCAGGCGCATGATCCCGGTTTCGCGCCGACGGCTGAACGCCGAGACGCGCACGGTGTTGACGATCAGCAGCAGCGCGACGATCAGCATCATCGCCATCACGCCGAGCGCGCCCCGGTTCATCAGGTTCAGCAGCTGGAAGAGGTTGTCCAGGATGCCCTTCTGGTCCTGCACCGACTGCACGCCGTCGCGCCCGTTGAACGCGGTCGCGATCACCTGGTACTTCTGCGGGTCCTTGAGCTTGATCCGGTAGGACTCCTGCATCTGGTCCGGCGTGAGCGAGCCCGCCAGCGGGGAGTTGCCGAACTGCTCCTTGTAGTGCTTGTAGGCCTCGTCCTGCGATTCGTAGGTCACCTTCTCGACGACCTGCATCTGCTTGAGGTCCGCGAGGATCTGCTTCTTCTGGTCCTCGGTGACCGCGCCCTTGGCGCAGTGCACGTCGTTCTCCGCGTCGTGCTTGTTGCACAGGAAGATCGAGACGTTGACCTTGTCGTACCAGTAGCCCTTCATGGTGCTCACCTGGTCGCTCATCAGCAGCGAACCGCCGAACAGGGCCAGGGACAGGGCGACGGAGACGATGACGGCGAAGGTCATCGTCAGGTTGCGGCGGAGACCGACACCGATCTCCGACAGGACGAACTGGGCGCGCATGGCGGGTTCTTCAGGCCTTTCGGGAACTGGGTGCTGGTGCGGTCAGTGCTGGTAGCCGTAGACGCCGCGGGCCTGGTCGCGGACGAGGCGGCCCTTCTCCAGCTCGATGACGCGCTTGCGCATCTGGTCCACGATGTTCTGGTCGTGCGTCGCCATGATGACGGTGGTGCCCGTGCGGTTGATGCGGTCGAGCAGCTTCATGATGCCGACGGAGGTCTGCGGGTCGAGGTTGCCGGTGGGCTCGTCGGCGATGAGCAGCTTCGGCCGGTTGACGAACGCGCGCGCGATGGCGACGCGCTGCTGCTCACCGCCGGACAGCTCGCCGGGCCTGCGGTCCTCCTTGCCGCCGAGCCCGACGAGGTCGAGCACCTGCGGTACGGACTTGCGGATCTCGCCGCGGGACTTGCCGATGACCTCCTGCGCGAAGGCCACGTTCTCCGCGACCGTCTTGTTCGGCAGCAGCCGGAAGTCCTGGAAGACCGTGCCCAGCTGGCGTCGCATCTGCGGCACCTTCCAGTTGGACAGCCGGGCGAGGTCCTTGCCCAGCACGTGCACCTGGCCGTGGCTGCACCGCTCCTCGCGGAGGATGAGCCGCAGGAAGGTGGACTTTCCGGAGCCGGAGGACCCCACGAGGAAGACGAACTCGCCCTTCTCCACCTCCAGGGAGACATCCCTGAGTGCGGGCCGGGTCTGCTTGGGGTAGACCTTGGAGACGTTGTCGAATCGGATCACGGATGCACCACGGGTCGCCGGGGGTAGATGAGCGTGACCATACGCGAACCGGGTGTGCAAGTGCAGTCGCGGGTTGAGGTTGGGCAAGACTTGTACGTTTTTGTACCGGCCGCCGCTCCGGGCCCGTTCCCGGCAGGCCCCGCGCACGGTCCGCGGGAACCTGGCACAGTGGAAGGGAAACGAAGGAGCACGGGAACGCGGGGGAACGTTCTCGTCGCCGCGAACGTTGTACATGTGATGGCCGGTGCAAGGAGGGCGAGCGCATGACGTACGACCGGTTGGTGTGCGCGAACTGCGCGGCGCCCGTGAACGAGGGCCGGTGCCCGGTGTGCCGTGCCAACCGCGAGCGTCTGCAGCAGCAGGGCTTCCTCGGGGGCCTGAACGGGCTGAACCCGATGGCGTTGATCGCGCTGCTGGCGGTGCTGATCGCCGCGGTGGCGCTGCTGGCGCACCAGACCGTGTGACCGGGTGAGAAACCCCGTCCAAGCGTCGTAAAGGGCCCGGAGCGCCAAGCTCCGGGCCCTTCGCCGTGCACTGTGCGTGCGCTGCGCGACCGTGTGGCTACGGTCAGGCGGCGGCGCCGCCCCGGCCGCTCACCAGACGCGGCAGGACACGGAAGCCGATACCGCCGGCGATCATGGTGGCCGCGCCGACGAGCAGGAACGCGGTCTGGCCGGCACCGGTCTCGGCGAGCTGCTTGCCGCCGCCCTGCGCCGAGTCGTCGGAACCGGTCGCGGTCAGCGCGGAGGAGCCTTCGGCCTGCGGCACGTTGTTGTTGCCGCCCTCGGGCCCGGTGTGGTTACCGCCGGTGCTGCCGGAGCCACCGTCGGTGGAGCCGCCGCCGATGCCGCCGGTGCTGCCGGTGTTGCCGGAGCTGCCGTCGGTGGAACCGCTGGTGCCGCTGTCGCCACCGGAGTTTCCGTTACCGCCGGAGTTTCCGTTACCGCCGGAGTTGCCGTTGCCACCGGAGTTGCCGTTACCACCGGAGTTGCCGTTACCACCGGAGTTGCCGTTACCACCGGAGTTGCCGTTACCACCGGTCGCGGCGTCGCCGCCCGTGGCCGCGTCACCGCCGGTCGCGGCGTCGCCACCGGTCGCGGCGTCACCGCCGGTCGCAGCGTCACCGCCGGTCGCAGCGTCACCACCGGTCGCGGCGTCACCGCCCGTGGCAGCGTCGCCACCGGTTGCAGCGTCACCGCCCGTGGCAGCGTCACCGCCGGTCGCAGCGTCACCACCCGTGGCCGCGTCGCCGCCCGTCGCGGCGTCGCCGCCGCTGGCAGCCGCGCCGCCCGAGCTGTCGGTACCGCCGTCGGTGCAGATACCGATCGGGCAAGGGTCGCCGCCGCCGTCGGTGTTGCCGCCGTCGGCGCCGACACCGCTCACGCCGAGGCTGATCGGACCCGCCTGGACATCGAGGTCCAGGGCGGAAGCCGCGCCGGCCGCGGTCAGCGACGCACCGGCCGCGATCACGGCGCCGGCGGCTATCCGCGCGACCCGGATCCGCGTCTTCTTCGTCATATGGTTGCTACCCCCAGTAGCTGTACGTCAATGAGGCTTCGCGTGGGGCGTGCCGTGATCGACGGAGGCAGCTGGTGACGAAGAGCGTCAACTCGATCCCCCGGTTCACATGCGCCCCTCAAGCACGCATGCCGCGCCTCACCCTTCCCATTTTTCAAAGCAACGTCAAGGGCGTTGCGGGCGCAATGTCCGGTGGGGTGGCGTTTGCGGGGAGATGAAAGCTGTGAGTGTGATGTAAAACCCAGACAAATGACAACTGCCGCCCCTCGGGCGGCAGTTGTCATGTCGACAAAGTTACTTCTCCTGCTGCTTGCGCCAGCGAATCCCGGCCTCCAGGAACCCGTCGATCTCGCCGTTGAACACGGCCTCCGGGTTGCCCACCTCGTGCTCGGTGCGCAGGTCCTTGACCATCTGGTAGGGGTGCAGCACGTAGGAACGCATCTGGTTGCCCCAGGAGTTGCCGCCGTCGCCCTTGAGGGCGTCCATCTTGGCCTGCTCCTCCTGCCGGCGCCGCTCCAGCAGCTTGGCCTGGAGGACGTTCATCGCGGTGGCCTTGTTCTGGATCTGCGACCGCTCGTTCTGGCAGGAGACCACGATGCCCGTGGGGAGGTGCGTGATGCGGACCGCGGAGTCGGTCGTGTTGACGCCCTGGCCGCCGGGGCCGGAGGACCGGTAGACGTCGATGCGCAGCTCGGACTCGTCGATCTCGACGTGGTCGGACTGCTCGACGACCGGGAGCACCTCGACGCCCGCGAAGGAGGTCTGCCGGCGGCCCTGGTTGTCGAAGGGCGAGATGCGCACGAGGCGGTGCGTGCCCTGCTCGACGGAGAGGGTGCCGTAGGCGTACGGCGAGTGCACGGCGAAGGTGGTCGACTTGATGCCGGCCTCTTCGGCGTACGACGTCTCGATCAGCTCCGTCTTGTAGCCGCGCTGCTCGGCCCAGCGCAGGTACATGCGCTGGAGCTTCTCGGCGAAGTCGGCGGCGTCGACGCCACCGGCCTCGGCGCGGATGTTGACGAGCGCCTCACGGGCGTCGTACTCGCCGGACAGGAGGGTACGGACCTCCATCTCGTCCAGCGCCTTGCGTACGGCGGCCAGCTCGGACTCGGCCTCGGCGCGGGTGTCCGGGTCGTCCTCCTCCTCGGCCATCTCGAAGAGGACCGCCAGGTCGTCGATCCTCCCGCGCAGCGTCTCCGCCTTCCTGACCTCGGCCTGGAGGTGGGAGAGCTTGCTGGTGATCTTCTGTGCCTCGTCCGGGTTGTCCCACAGGGACGGGGCCGCCGCCTGCTCCTCAAGCACGGCGATATCTGCCCTCATCTTGTCGAGGTCCAGGACGGCCTCGATCGACTCCATGGTCGAGGAGAGGGACTTCAGCTCTTCGGATACATCGACGACTGCCACGCCTTCCAGCGTAACGGCTCCGCCGAGCGGCGGGGGCCGGGCTGCACCCGGCACCTGCCGGGTCAGGGGGCCGACGTGCTGTGCGACGGCCGGGGCGGCTCGGAGTCGCCGTCGGCGGACGCCCACCACGCGCCGACACCCACGACAGCCGCCAGCACCACCCCGGCCACTGCCAGCGTCACCCGGCGCCTGCGCACCGCGGCCCGGTGGCGGGCCGAGCCCGGACGGGGCGCGCCGGCGGCGCGGGGCGCGCGTGCCGTCCCGTGGGCTCCGCCGGCCAGCTCGTCCGGCGCCGGGACCCGCATCGACGTGTGCGTGTCGCGGTTGGAGTCCGGCTTGGCGCCGGGGACCAGCGAGACCGCGCCCCGGCGTCGTACCGGCTCGCCCCCGGAGGGGGCCGACGGCGCCGGTTCCTCGGGGTCGTCCTCGGCGAGGCCCGGGTCGTCGACGTCCAGCGGCGGCATCCCGGCCAGCATGGGCAGCTGCTCGCGCAGCCGCGCCGCCAGCTCCGAGGCGCGCAGCCGGGACGCGGGGGCCTTGGCCAGGCACTGCACCAGCAGCTGCCACAGCTCCTCGGGGATGCCGGGCAGCGGTACGACGGTCTCGGTCACGTGCCGTCGCAGCACCGCGCCGGGGTGCCCGCCGCCGAAGGGGGTGAAGCCGGCCAGCAGCTCGTACAGGACCGTCGCGAGGGCGTAGATGTCCACGGCGGCCCGGGGCGGCAGGCCCTCGACGATCTCGGGGGCCAGGTAGTCCGGTGTGCCGATGATCTTCGTGGCCCGGGTGCGCTTCGGGGAGTCGATCAGCTTGGCCACCCCGAAGTCCGTCAGCAGCGCCGGGTGGGCGCCGCCCGGCCCGAGCGGGCCCTGCATGTCGAGCAGGACGTTCTCCGGCTTGACGTCCCGGTGGACGACCCCGGCCGCGTGGGCCGCGGCCAGCGCGTCGGCGACGTCGGCGACGATCGCCACGGCCGCCTCGGGGGCGAGCCGCCGCTCCCGCTCCAGCCGGGTGCGCAGGTCGGTGCCGCGCACGAGGTCCATGACCAGCGCCAGGTCGTTGCCGTCCACCACCAGGTCGCGGACGGTGACGATGTGCGGGTGCTCCAGGCCGAGCAGCGCGGTGCGCTCCTGCACGAAGCGTCCGACGAGCTCCTGGTCGGAGGCGAGGTCCTCACGCAGCAGCTTGATGGCGACGGGGCCGTCCGGTCCCTCGCCGAGCCACACCGTGCCGGCGCTCCCCCGCCCCAGGATCTGGTTCGCGGTGTACCGGCTGCCGATCTTCCGTGCCAAGACTGCTCCTACAGACGCGTGTTGTCGCCAAAACTACGCGTCCGAGGAGCCAACCTTCACCGCGGAGACGGAAATCACCCGGCAGATGTCGACAAATCCCTAAACCAGCGATCAGTTTCCGCTGCCCGAGGAGCCGCCGAGATCCTTGATCCAGCCGCCGACCTTGCCGACCCAGTCGCTCATCTGGTCCCAGTAGCCCTTGCCCGTGCCGATCCAGTCCTGGAGCGGGGTCAGCTCCCAGATCAGCCAGCTCGCCACGATCAGGATGACGATCGTGAACAGGCAGCCCTTCAGACAGCCCAGCCCGGGGATCTTCATCGGGTTGGCGCTGCGCTGCCGCGGCGCCCGCGGCTCGGGGGCGGGCCGCTCGGACCGCGGCGGCCGCTGGGGCTGCTGCGGCGGGGCGTACTGCTGGGGCTGCTGCTGCGGATAGCCGTAGCCGGGGGCCTGCGGCGCCCGCTGCCGGCCGCGCGGCTGCGGCTGCTGCGGGCGGGCCTGCGGGGCCGGGCGCGGCTGCTGCTGGGGCCGGGCCACCTGCCGCTGGGGGCGGCGGCGCAGCGGGTCCTCGTCCGGGTCCAGGTACTGGATCTGCGTCTGGTCGTTGCGGTCGCGGGCGGCCCGCAGCTGCGTCTGCCACGGGTGCGGCTGCTCGGGCGGCTGCTGCCCCTGCTGGCCCTGCTGCCCGTACTGCCCCTGCTGACCCTGCGGGACCGGCGGCAGGACGGCCGTCGGGTCCGCCGCGCCCGTGTTCGGCAGGACGGCGGTGGGGTCGGCGGCACCGGCCGGGCCGCCGGTGTGCGGCAGCACGCTGGTCGCCGCGTTGGGGTCGTGCTGGCCGTACGCCCCCTGCGGCGCGTTCGTCGGCAGTACCTGGGTGGGGTCGGCGGCGCCGGGCACCCCCGGGACGGCGGCCGGGGCCGGGTCGGGGGCGAGCAGCGCGCCGACGCCCTCGGCGGCGGCGATCTGCGCGGCGTTCGCGTGCACCCCGACGCCCTCGGCGACCACCCGCAGGGCCCGCGCCAGGTTCTCGGCGCTCGGCCGTTCGTCCGGGTTCTTGCGCAGGCAGCGCTCTATGACCGTCCACAGCGGGTCCGGGACGGTGGAGGGGCGGCGCGGCTCGGCGCTCAGGTGCTGGTGCAGGACCTCCAGCGCGGTGCCGCCGCCGAACGGCGGGCGGCCGGTGACCAGTTCGTACAGCAGGATGCCGGCGCCGTAGATGTCGACGGCGGAGGTCTGCGGGCGGCCCTCGGCGGACTCCGGGGCGACGTACGCGGGCGTGCCGACGAACTCGTGGGTGCGGGTCAGGCCCGGGGAGTCGGCGAGGCGGGCGATGCCGAAGTCGGTCAGCATCGGGTGCATCTGGCCGTCGCCCTGCTGGAGCAGCACGTTGGCGGGCTTCAGGTCGCGGTGGACGACGCCGTCGGCGTGGCTCGCGGCGAGCGCGTCGGCGATCTGGGCGGTCAGCAGGGCCGCGGCGACGGGCGTGAAGGGGCCGTTCTCGCGCAGGTAGCGGTGCAGGTCGGGGCCCTCGACGAGGTCCATGACCAGGGCCAGCAGATCGCCCTCGACGACCAGGTCGCGGACCCGGACGATGTTGGGGTGGGTGAGCCGGAGCAGCACGGACCGCTCGCGCAGGAAGCGCATCACGATGTCCGGGTCGCTCGCCAGCTCCTCCTTCAGGACCTTGATCGCGACCGTCTCTCCCGGCTGTCCGGGCACGGCCGCCTCGGCACCCGCGGTCTCCCTCTGGCGGGCACGCCAGACGGTGCCTGTGGCGCCGCGTCCGAGCGGCTCCTCAAGCAGGTACTTGCTGCCGACTGGCCGCACGTCACGCGCTCCCTGCTGGTCGCTGTTGCTTGTCTGCCTGCATTCCGTTTGTTCCGACCCACTGTAGTGCCGCCCCTCGCGGCGTCAGGTGCTCGACGGGAAGACGCACGGCCCGGTCCGCTGGTTGCCGGCAGCGGACGTGACCGATCTCAACTGATCGCCGGCGTCCGCTTGGTCAGGCACTTTTGGGGGCAGAGCCGACCAATCAAGATCACTTGTTACCGGGTTCGGGGCGCGCTGTCGGTGGCAGGTGCGAGGATGCCTTCCAGTACTGGTACTTGCCGACGTGCTCGTGTTGGGGTGGGGATGCAGATCCGGCTGACCGTCGTGGACCCGCTCGGTCCGGCACCGCAGCGGGGTCGCGCCACGAGCCGCGACGTTCTGGTCACGGCACCGGCGGGCACGGAGCTGGCCGCGGTCGCGTCGGCGCTGGCCGGGGCGGTCACCGGCGAGGGCGGCGCGGGACGGGAGGCCGGCGGCGCGTCCGTGGTGCTGTACGCGGGCACCGAGCGGCTCGACCCCCGGCGCAGCACACTCGGCGAGCCCCCGCTGGTCGACGGCGCGGTGCTCTCGCTGGGCGCCCCCGCCGCCCCGGAGCCGCACCCCGAGCTGGACGACGCGCCGACCCGGCTGCACGTGGTCGCCGGCCCCGACGCGGGCGGGGTCCACCTGCTGCACGGCGGCCGGATCACCGTCGGCCGGTCCGTCGACGCCGACGTCCCCCTGGACGACCCCGACGTCTCCCGGCTGCACTGCGCGGTCACCGTCGGCACGGACGGCCGCGTCTCGGTCACCGACCTCGGCTCCACGAACGGCACGACCCTGGACGGCGTGCGGGTGACGGACCGGCCGGTCCGGGTCCCCGCCGGGAGCCTGCTGCGGATCGGCGAGTCCGCGCTGCGGGTCACTCCGGCCGGCGGCCCCGGGATACGGGTGCGGACGGTGGCCGACGGGGAGGGATGCGTCCGGGTCGCCGTGGGCGGGGAGGGTTCCGCTTTCCCCTCCGGACCGGCCGGGCCGCAGGCGCCGGCCGGTGCGGGCGGTCCGGGCGGTCCGGAGCAGGGGCCGGGCCCGGCGGCCGGGACGGTGTCCGGCCGCGACGGACGTCCCGGCGCGGGCACAGCGCCCTCCGGGGCCGCCGGCCCCGACGGGGTGCAGCACGCCTACGACGCCCATGGGTCCGCCGGCTGGAGCGCGGGGGCGCAGGAGCACCGGCGGGGCCCCTCGGCCGTGGTGCCCGGGCAGGGTGGGGCGCCGCGCGTGGAGAGCCGGGGCGGCGCTCCCGGTCCGGCGGCCGGCGGGGACACCCACGCGGGGCGCTTCGGCGTCGGCGGTCCGGACGGGCTGCCGGGAGCCGCCGCGTACGGCAGCGGGGACACCCGGGCGTACGGACGCGAGGACACCCCGCGCGCGAACACCTCCCTCGAGGACGCCCCCTTCGACGACGGGAACCCCAGGGGCAGCGCGCCCAGGGGCGCCGACTCCGCGCAGGGCGCCCGGCGGCGCGGGCTCGGCGCCTGGGCGCGCCGGCTGGCCGGCGGGCGCGGGGAGCAGCAGGCCGGCCCCGAGGCGTACGCCGGCACGGCCGCCGGCGCGCCCCACGCCCCGGCGTCCGGTGCCCCGCGGCGCCCGGAGACCTGGCCGGACCCGGCCGCACTGCTGCTGACCGCGCTGGGCCCCGGGCCCCGGCTGTGGGAGCGCGGGCCCGGACACCCCGAGGCGCTGACCGTGCGGCTCGGCACGGCCGACCGGAGCACCCCGGACGGCTCGGGCCTGCTGCCCGCGGTCCCGGTGACCGCCGCGCTGCGCGAGGCGTGCGCGCTGGGCCTGGCCGGCCCGCGCCCCCGGCTGTCCGGGCTGGCCCGCGCGGTGCTGGCCCAGCTCGCCGCGCTGCACTCGCCCGACCTGCTGGAGATCGTGCTGATCAGCGCGGACCACTCGCGGCCGGTGGCGGACCGCACGGCCGAGTGGGCCTGGCTGGGCTGGCTGCCGCACGTCCGGCCGGGCCACGGCCAGGACTGCCGGCTGCTGCTGGCCTACGACCGCGAGCAGGCGGCGGCCCGCACGGAGGAGCTGCTCCGCCGGCTGGAGGACCACGCGGCGACGGGCCGCACGACGGCCCACCCCGCCCGCCCCCGGGACACGGCCCCGGCGGCCCCCGCAGCCCCGGCCGGCCCGGCGGCCACCGCGGCGGCGACCGGCCCCCGGCCCCCCGCCGGCACCCTCCACGGCACCGCCCCCCACTCCCCCGACGCCGCCGCCGAGGCGGGTGCCCGCCGCCCCTCCTGGGCCAAGGACGACACCGGCGCCCTTGGGTTCGCGGGGCCGTACACCGTGGTCGTCGTGGATGGTGATCCCGGGGGCGCCGCGCTGCGGGAGGGGCTCGCGCGGCTGGCCGTGGCCGGGCCGCGGGCCGGGATCCACGTGGTGTGTCTCGCCGAGACGGAGACCGCCTCGCCGGCCTCCCCGGTGACGCGCACGTACGAGGCCGCGTGCGCGGTGACGCCGACGTTCCGGCACTGCGGTGCCGTGGCCCTGCTCAGCGGGGACGTCGCCGCCACGATCCAGTTGCTGCGGGTCGCCCCGGGGGGTCCCGTCGGCCCCGGTGCGCTCGCCACGGTCGACGCCGTCTCCGCCGCCTGGGCGGAGCGGTTCGCGCGGGCGCTGGCGCCGCTGCGCCCCGACGGCCCGGCCGGCGAGCACCACGCGCGCGTGGCGACACCGCTGCCCCGCTCGGCACGGCTGCTGGACGAGCTGGGACTGGCCCGGGCCACCCCGGCGTCGCTGATGGCGCGCTGGGCGGACGCGGCGGACGACACCGAGTCGCCGGGCGGGCGGGCCCGGGCGGTGCTCGGCGCCGGTCCGCGCGGCCCGGTCACCGTGGACCTCGTGGCCGACGGGCCGCACCTGCTGATCGAGGGCCCGGCCGGCAGCGGCCGTACCGAGCTGCTGCGGACCGTGGTCGCCTCGCTGGCCGCCGCCGAGCGGCCGGACCGGCTGGCCGTGGTGCTGCTCGACGGCCGGGACGGGATCGGCGCGGGCGCCGGACGCGGTGAGGGCCTGCGCGTGTGCACCGACATACCCCATGTCACCACGCACCTGATCGCCAACGATCCCGTGCGGATGCGGGAGTTCGCCCAGTCGCTGGCCGCCGAGCTGAAGCGCCGGGCGGAGCTGCTGGGCCGGACGGACTTCGCCCGGTGGCACGCCGGGCAGGCGGTGGCCGGCCGGATGGTCGCCCAGCGTGCCCCCGGCTCCGGCGGCCTTGCCGCCCAGCGCGGTGCTCCGGCGCCCGGTGCCGCCTCCGGTGACATCGAGTCGCCGCCCAGCTCCACCCTGCGGCTGCGGCCGGGCGCGGCGGCCCGGCAGCGCGCCGCGGCGGCACCGCCGCTGCCCCGCCTGGTGGTGGTCGTCGACGACCTGGACGCGCTGGTCTCCCCGGCACTCGGCTCACCGGGCCGGCCCGCCGCCGGGTCGGTGATACGGGCGCTGGAGGCGGTGGCCCGGGACGGCGAGCGGCTCGGGGTGCACCTGGTCGCGGCGGCCGGGACCGGGGGTCGTACGGCGGAGTCCGAGCCGGCGCGCCGGGCGGCCCTGCGGGTCACGCTGGACGACCCGCAGCCGGGGCCGGACCAGCCGGCGCCGGGCCGGGGCACGCTGGCGTCCGCGGACGGGCGGACCGTGGGCTTCCAGGGCGGCCGGGTCACGGGCCGGATCCCGCGTACCGCGACGCAGCGGCCCACGGTCGTCCCGCTGGACTGGCAGCGCATGGGCGACCCGCCCACCCGCCGGCCCGTGCGGGAGCTGGGCAACGGCCCGACCGACCTCGCGCTGCTGGCGAGCGCGGTGGAACGGGCGGCCCGGGAGGTCGCGGCGGCGGAGGTGCCCTCCCTCCTCTGACGTCTCCGAGCGGGCCTCCGGCTTCTCCGACCGAGCGCGTCATCGCGTTCTCCGAGCGAGCGCGTCACCCCTCCAGGTGAACCTGTGGCCCGCGGGGGATCCGGACGCGCCGTCCGCTGTCGGAAAATCGGGACGCATACACCCCTGGTCACGAGCCGGTCACGATGAGCCCGTGGACACCGCAGGCGCTCTTGCCCGCCCGGAGCGGCCCGGCGTACACCGGACCGCACGGGACAGAGTTCTGACGTTCAACACGTTCAAGACGTTCAAGAACTTCAAGACGTTCAAGACGTTCAAGACGTTCAAGACGTTCAACGGAGAACGACGAACGGGGAAGTGATGCGCAGCAAGAGCAGCACGTTCCGGACACACAGGGCCGTCGCCACACTCGCCGCACTGCTCGCGGGAGCCCTCGCGCTCTCCGCCTGCTCCGGCAGCGACAACGACAAGAAGGACAACGGGGAGAAGACCGGCGGGGCCACCGGCTCCACCGTGACCCTGCCGAAGCTGAACGGCGCCAGGCTGGAGGTGGCCGCCGTCTGGACCGGCGCGGAGCAGGCCAACTTCAAGAAGGTCCTCGCCGAGTTCGAGAGGCGGACCGGCGCCAAGGTCACCTTCGTGCCCGCGCAGGACCCGATCATCAACTTCCTCGGTTCCAAGATCGCGGGCGGTCAGCCGCCGGACGTCGCGCTGCTGCCGCAGCCCGGCGCCATCAAGCAGGCTGTCGACAAGGGCTGGGCGAAGCCCCTGAACGCCGGCGTCCAGGCCGAGCTGGCCAAGAACTACACGCAGGGCTGGCAGGACATCGGCAAGGTCGGCGGCAAGCAGTACGGCGTCTACTACAAGGCCGCCAACAAGTCGCTGATCTGGTACAACGCCAAGGTTTTCGAGAACGCGGGCGCCCAGGAGCCGAAGACCTGGAAGGACCTGCTGACCGCCTCCCGGGCGGTGTACGACTCCGGGGTCACCCCCTTCTCCGTGGCCGGCGCCGACGGCTGGCCGCTGACCGACTGGTTCGAGAACGTGTACCTGTCCCAGGCGGGGCCGCAGAAGTACGACCAGCTGGCCCAGCACAAGATCAAGTGGACCGATCCGTCGGTGAAGCAGGCGCTGACCACGCTCGCCGGGATCTGGGGCAGGAAGGACTATCTCGCGGGCGGCCAGAAGGGCGCGCTGCAGACGGAGTTCCCGCAGTCGGTCACCCAGACCTTCACCGGCGGCGACCAGCCGAAGTCCGCGATGGTGTACGAGGGCGACTTCGTGCAGGTGAACATCGGGGAGACCAAGGCGAAGGTGGGCACGGACGCGAAGGCGTTCCCGTTCCCGGCGGTCGGCGCGAGCGCGCCGGTGGTCTCCGGCGGTGACGCGGCGGTGATCCTGAAGGACTCGAAGGCGGCGCAGGCCCTGGCCACCTTCCTCGCCTCCCCGGACGCGGCCACGATCCAGGCCAAGCTCGGCGGCTACCTCTCGCCGAACAAGAACGTGCCGCTCTCGGCGTACCCGAACGCGGTGCAGCAGAAGATCGCCAAGGCGCTGATCGCGTCCGGCGACGACTTCCGCTTCGACATGTCCGACCAGGCCCCGCAGGCCTTCGGCGGGACGCCCGGCAAGGGTGAGTGGAAGGACCTCCAGGACTTCCTGAAGAACCCGGGTGACGTGGCGGGCGCGCAGGCGAAGCTGGAGAAGGACGCGGCGGCGGCGTACGGGAACGGGGGCTGATCCGGCCATGGCGTCGGCAGCGGCGGCCGGGGCCCCACCGGGCCCCGCCGCACCCCGCAGTCGCAGGAGCGTGACCGGTACCCGCAGGACGGTGGCAGCGCTGTTCCTGCTGCCCGCGCTGGTGCTGCTCGGTGCGCTCGTGGTCTACCCGATCGGGTACTCGCTGGTCCGCAGCTTCTCCAACGCCTCCGGCGACGGTTTCGCCGGGATCGACAACTACAAGACCCTCTTCACGGACGACGGCATCCGCACGGCGCTGAAGAACAACGTCCTGTGGGTGGTGTTCGCGCCGACCGTGTCCACCGCGCTCGGTCTGGTCTTCGCGGTGCTGACCGAACGGGTGCGCTGGGGAACGGCGTTCAAGCTGGTCGTCTTCATGCCGATGGCGATCTCGATGCTGGCCGCCGGGATCATCTTCCGGCTGGTGTACGACCAGGACCCGGACAAGGGGGTCGCGAACGCGGTGTGGGTGGGCGTGCACGACACGTTCGCGCAGTCGTCGGCGTTCCCCAAGGCGCACCCGGGCCGCGACTCGCCCCTCCGTCCGGACCGGGGAGGATTCGTCACCGAGGCGGCCGTGCACGCCGGGCAGCCCGTCTTCCTGCCCCTCGTCGGCGTCGCGCCGGACCAGCTGCCGGACGGCGTGAGGAAGGCCGTCGCCGCGAAGCCGGAGCCGGGGAAGGTCACCGGCACCACCTGGCAGGACTTCACCCGCGGCAAGGGCGTCGGCAGGCTCGGCGCGCCGGACCCGTCCGAGGTCGGCTATGCCGGGATGCGGATCGAGGCGGTGAAGGACGGCACGGTGGTCGCCTCCACCAAGGCCTCCGCCGACGGCACCTTCACGCTGCCCGCGGCGGCCGACGGGGCCCGGCTCCGACTGCCCGCGAGCAACTTCAGGGAGCCGTACAACGGGGTCGACTGGCTCGGCCCGGCGCTCGTGACGCCGTCGATCATCGGGGCGTACGTGTGGATGTGGGCGGGCTTCGCGATGGTGCTGATCGCGGCCGGGCTCGCGGGCGTGCCCCGGGAGCTGCTGGAGGCGGCCCGGGTGGACGGCGCCTCCGAGTGGCAGGTGTTCCGCAAGGTCACGGTGCCGCTGCTGGCACCGGTGCTGGCGGTCGTCGTCGTCACCCTGATGATCAACGTGCTGAAGGTGTTCGACCTGGTGTTCATCATCGCGCCGGGCTCCTCCCAGGACGACGCGAACGTGCTGGCGCTGGAGCTGTACCGCAAGGGCTTCGCGGAGGGCCAGCCGGGCATCGCGAGCGCGATCTCGGTGTTCCTGCTGCTGCTGGTGATCCCGGTGATGCTGTTCAACATCCGCAGGCTGCGGCGGGAGGTGCGGCGATGAAGCCGAGCACGCGCCGGGACGGCCGGGGGTCCGGGGGTCGCCCCCCGGGAAGGCACAGCAACATCCGCAGGCTGCGGCGGGAGGTGCGGCGATGACGGCGACCGCCGGAAGCATCGGGAAGGCCGGCCCGGCCGGGACCGTGAAGGCCGGGCGGTCGGTCGGCTCGCGGATCGTGGAGAAGCTGGGCGGCGGACTGGTCCGGGTGGTCCTGATCGTCGTGGGCCTGTTCTGGCTGGTGCCGACCATCGGGCTGCTCGTCTCCTCGCTACGCGCCCCGCAGGACATGAGCGGCAGCGGCTGGTGGACGGTGTTCACCAAGCCGTCCCAGCTCACCGTGGACAGCTACCAGAAGCTGCTGGAGAACCCCGACATCACCAACTCCCTGGTGAACACGGTGCTGATCACGGTCCCGGCGACGATCCTGGTCGTGGTGATCGGGGCGCTCGCCGGGTACGCGTTCGCGTGGATGGAGTTCCCCGGCCGGGACTGGTGGTTCCTGGGGGTGGTGAGCCTGCTGGTGGTGCCCGTGCAGGTGGCGCTGATCCCGATCGCCGAACTGTTCGGCAGGCTCGGCCTGTTCGGGACGATCTTCGGGGTGATCCTGTTCCACACCGGGTTCGGTCTGCCGTTCGCGGTGTTCCTGCTGCGGAACTTCTTCGCGGAGATCCCGCGCGAGCTGCTGGAGGCGGCCCGGCTCGACGGCGCCGGCGAACTCCGGCTGTTCGCACGGGTGGTGATGCCGCTCGGCGGCCCGGCGATCGCGAGCCTCGGCATCTTCCAGTTCCTGTGGGTGTGGAACGACATGCTGGTGGCGCTGGTGTTCACCAAGTCGGGCACGCAGCCGATCACGGTCGCGCTGCAGACGCAGGTACGGCAGTTCGGCAACAACATCGACGTCCTGGCGCCCGGCGCGTTCATCTCCATGGTGATCCCGCTGGCCGTGTTCTTCGCGTTCCAGCGGCAGTTCGTGTCCGGCGTGATGGCGGGCGCGGTCAAATAGCGGCAGGGCAGGGCGTTTTCGGCGGGGCGGGCCTTCGACGGCCCGCCCCGCTGCCGTTCACCGGGTGTCCCCCGAATGCCGTACCGGCCGTAACCAAGTCACTCCACCGGCCGTTCCCGGGCAGAACGCCCGCGCCGACCGACCCATGGATGTCCCTTGCCCAGGTTCAGTGTCATTGTCCCCGCGTACAAGGTCCAGGCGTATCTTCCCGCGTGCCTGGACTCGGTGCTCTCGCAGTCGTACCCCGATCTGGAGCTGATCGCCGTGGACGACTGCTCCCCCGACGCCTGCGGCGCCCTCATCGACGAGTACGCGGCCCGCGACGCCCGCGTGAAGCCCGTGCGCCTGGCCGAGAACCAGGGACTCGGCCGCGCCCGGAACGCGGGGATCGCCGAGGCGAGCGGCGACTACCTGGTCTTCCTGGACAGCGACGACACCCTCACCCCGGACGCGCTGCGGGCCGTCGCCGACCGGCTCAAGGAGACCGGCGACCCGGACGTGCTGGTCTTCGACTACGCGCGCACCTACTGGGACGGCCGCGAGGTGCGCAACCAGCTCGCCGCCCAGCTCACCGAGCAGGGCCCGGCGCCGTTCCGGCTGGAGGACCGGCCGGGGCTGCTGCGGGTGCTGATGGTGGCCTGGAACAAGGCGTACCGGCGGGAGTTCGTCGCCGAGCACGGCTTCCGGTTCCCGCCGGGCTACTACGAGGACACCCCCTGGACCTTCCCGGTGCTGCTGACCGCCGGTTCGCTCGCCACCCTGGACCGGGTGTGCGTGCACTACCGGCAGCGCCGGCAGGGCAGCATCCTCGGCACCACCAGCCGCAAGCACTTCGACCTGTTCGAGCAGTACGACCGGGTGTTCGCGTACGTCGAGGAGCGGCCCGAACTCGCGCGGTGGCGCCCGGAGTTGTTCCGCCGGATGGTCGACCACTACGCGACGGTGTTCACCAAGCGGGGCCGGCTGCCGCGCGGCAGCCACGGCGAGTTCCTGCGCCGGGCCCGCGCCCACTACCGCCGCTACCGGGTGCCGGGGGCGCGCCTCAGGCTGCGGCACACCCTGGTCCGCTTCGGGCTGCACCGCACCTTCCGGGCGCTCCAGCTGGCCGCGGCCGTCCGCCGGCGGACGGCGAAGGCCGCGGTGCGGCTGGTCCGCGCCCTGCGCGCCGGCGCCCTCCGGCTGCACTACGGCATCCAGCTGCGGCTGCCGCTGCGCCCGGACCGGGCGGTGTTCACCGCCGAGGAGGGGTACGGCGATCCGGCCGCGCTGGAGGAGGCGTTCCGGGCGCTCGTGCCGCGGGTGAGCACGGCGTGGATCGCCCGGCCCGGGCAGGAGCGGGCGGTGCCGCCGGGCCCGCGCCGGCTGCGGCCCGGAACGGCCGACTACTGGTCGGCGCTGGCCCGCTCCCGCTACCTGGTCGCCGACACGGCCTTCGAGCGGCGGCTGCGCAAACGCCCCGGACAGGTCTTCGTGCAGACCCAGCAGGGCACCCCGCTCGGGCACGCGGGTCTCGACCTGCTGGAGCGCCCGGCGGCGGCCCGCGGCCTGGACTGCGCGGCGCTGCTGCGGAGCGTCGACCAGTGGGACTACGTGCTGTCCGGGAACCGGCACGCCACCCTGACCTGGGAGCGGGTCCACCCGGGCGGCTACACCACGCTGGAGTACGGGCTGCCCCGCAACGACGCCCTCCAGCGGGCGACCGCGGCGGACGTGGCCCGGGTGCGCTCGTCGCTGGGCGTCCCGGAGGGGGCGGTGGCGATCCTGTACGCGCCCGCCCGCCGCGACCACCTGCGCACCCAGCGCCCGCTGCTCGACCTGGAGCGGATCCTGCGCCGCCTCGGCCCGCGCTTCGTGGTCCTGGCCCGCACCCCCGTCCCCGTCCGGGGCACCCGGATCATCGACGTCTCCGGCCACCCGGACACGGCCGCGCTCTGCCTCGCCTCGGACGCGCTGCTCACCGACTACGCGCCGGTGATGTTCGACTACGCGGGCCTCGACCGGCCGATCGTGGTGCACACCGAGGACTGGGCGGCGTACGAGGCGGTCCGCGGCGCCTACGTCGACCTGCGGGAGTTCCCGCCGGGCGCGGTGGCGCGCAGCGAGGACGAGCTGATCGACATCTTCGCCACCGGCCACTGGTGCGGCTCGCGCTCGGCGCAGCTGCGGGCGGCGTTTAGGGAACGGTTCTGCCCGTGGGACGACGGGCGGGCCGCGGAGCGGGTCGTACGGCGGGTGGTACTGGGCGAGACCGAGCCGGCCCCGGTGGTGCCGCTGGCGGAGCGCGCCCCGGCGCCGGCGGCCTGTGCGCGGTCGCCGCTGGCCACCGTGCCGCAACCTTCCGGCCCCCTCCCCGTCACCGAGAGCCACTGAACACCGTTGGTCCTTCCGGGAGTTCCCATGCCCCTCGGCTCGACGCGGCCCACCCCGAGCCGGCCGTCCACCTGGCGTCCGGCGGGACGGCCCGGCCGCGTCCGCAAGACGACAGAAAGAACAGAATGCCCCGCTTCAGCATCATCGTCCCGTCCCACGGGGTCGCCGGCCGGCTGTCCCAGGCGCTGGACTCGGTCCTCGGCCAGTCCTTCGGCGACCTCCAGCTGATCCCGGTCTGCGACGCCCCCGACGCCCCGGCCGCCGAGGTGGCGGCCGGGTACGCCGAGCGGGACTCCCGGGTGACCCCCGTCCACTCGCCGCCGTCCGCCGGGCTCAGCGGGGCGCGCAACGCCGGGATCCGGGCGGCGACCGGCACGTACCTGCTGTTCCTGGACGGCGACGACCTGCTGCTGCCGGGCGCGCTCGCGGCGCTGGACGCCCGGCTGTCCGAGACGGGCGGCGTGGACGTGCTGTACGCCGAGCACGAGCGCGCCCCCTGGTGGGAGGGCGAGCCCACGAACCCGGCCGCGCCGCTGCTCGCGGGGGCCCCGAAGGCCGCCTTCGCCCCCGCCGAGCGGCCCGCGCTGACCGGTGTCCCGCTGCCGGCGTGGAGCGCCGCCTACCGCCGCGCCTTCCTCACCGAGCAGGAACTCGCCTTCCCGGAGGGCCACTTCACCGACCTGGGCTGGGGCGGGCTGGTGTCCGTCGCCGCCGGGCGGATCGCGGTGCTGCGCCGGACCGTCGTACGGCACCGGCTGCGCCGCCAGGGCAGCCGGCTCAATCTGCCGGGCCCGCACCAGCACACCCTGCTGGACCAGGTGGAGCGGGTGCTGACACGGGCGGCCGAGCGGTCCCTGCCCGCCGAACGCACCGGGCCCCTGTTCGACCAGCTGTTCGCCGTGGTGCTGAAGACGGCGTCCCGGCCGGAGCGGCTGTCCCGCGGGCATCGGGCGTTCTTCCGCCGCGCGGGCCGCCTCTACCGGACGCACCGGCCGGCCGGCCACCGGGTCCCGGGCGGCAGCCTCGGGGTGCAGCACCGGCTGCTGGCGGCCGGCGCGTACACCGCGTTCGCCGCTCTGCGCGGCGCCAACCGGGTGGCCGGCGGCGCCGCCGGACGGCTGCCGCGTCCGCGGATGCTGCGCACCCGGCTGCGCTACGCCCGCGACCTGCGCCGCCCGCTCGATCCGAACCTCGCCGTGTACTGCGCCTACTGGGGCCGCGGCTACGCCTGCAACCCGGCCGCGATCCACGCCAAGGCCCGTGAACTCGCCCCGCACCTGCGCTCCGTGTTCCTGGTCGAGGCCGGCCAGGAACACGCCGTGCCCGAGGGCGTCGAGTACGCGGTGATCGGCTCCCGGCGCTCCTGGGAGCTGCTGGCCCGCGCCACGTACCTGGTCAACAACGCGAACTTCGCCGAGGGCGTCGTCAAGCGGCCGGGCAGTGTGCACCTGCAGACCCAGCACGGCACCCCGCTGAAGACGATGGGCGTGGACCAGTCGACGTACCCGGTGGTGGCCGCCCGGTCCGGCAGCTACACCAAGCTGCTCGGCCGGGTCGACCGCTGGGACTTCAACCTGTCGTCCAACCGCCACTCCACCCAGATGTGGGAGCGCGCCTTCCCCGGCTCCTACGAGCACCTGGAGTACGGCTATCCGCGCAACGACGTCTACTACACGGCGACCGCGGCCGACGTCGCCCGGATCCGGCGGGAGCTGGGCGTCCCGGAGGGCGCGACGGCCGTGCTGTACGCGCCGACCCACCGCGACCACCACACCGGCTTCGAGCCCGGCCTGGACCTGGAGGCGTTCTGCGCGGCGGCCGGCGAGGACGTCGTCGTCCTGCTGCGCGCCCACTACTTCTACGACCGGGGCCGCTCCCGGGGCTCGGACCGCGTCATCGACGTCACCGCGCACCGCTCCTCGGAGGACGTGTGCCTGGCCGCGGACGCGCTGGTCACCGACTACTCGTCCATCATGTTCGACTACGCCAACCTGGACCGGCCGATCGTCGTGTACGCCGACGACTGGGACGTCTACCGGGAGACCCGGGGCGTGTACTTCGACCTGATGGCCGAGCCGCCCGGACCGGTCGCCCGGACCCCGGAGGAACTGGCCGCGGTCTTCCGCGACGGCTCGTACGCGGGCCCGGACGCGCGGGCGCTCAGGGCCGCCTTCCGGGAGCGGTTCTGCCAGTTCGACGACGGGCGGGCCGCCGAGCGGGTTGTGCGCAGGGTGCTGCTCGGGGAGCCGCCGGAGGCGGTCCCGCCGGTGATCCCGCTCGCGGAACGCATCCCCGCCCCCGCCGCCGCAACCCTCGTGAGGAGCTGACCCGCCGTGCCCCGCTTCAGTGTGATCGTGCCCTGTTTCAAGGTGCAGGGCTTCCTGCGCGAGTGCCTGGACTCGGTGCTCGGCCAGTCCTTCGGCGACTTCGAGCTGATCGCCGTGGACGACTGCTCCCCGGACGGCTCCGGCGCGATCCTCGACGAGTACGCCGAGCGCGACCCGCGCGTGAGGGTGCTGCACCTGCCGGAGAACGTGGGCCTCGGCCGGGCCCGCAACGCGGGGATGCCGCACGCCACCGGCGACTACCTCTTCTTCCTGGACAGCGACGACAGCCTCACCCCGGGCGCGCTGCGGGCCGTCGCCGACCGGCTCGCCGAGGCCGAGGACCCGGACGTGCTCGTCTTCGACTACGCGCGCACCTACTGGTGGGGCGGCACCCGCCGCAACGTCCTCGCGCACCTCCTCAGGCGCGAGGGCACGTTCAGCGCCTCGGAGTACCCGGAGATCCTCGACCTGCTGATGGTGGTCTGGAACAAGGTCTACCGGCGGGACTTCGTCACGGCGGGCGGCTTCGAGTTCCCGCCCGGCTACTACGAGGACACCCCCTGGACCTTCCCGGTCATGCTCAGCGCCCGCCGGATCGCCGCCCTGGACCGGATCTGCCTGAACTACCGGCAGCGCCGGCAGGGCAACATCCTGTCCACCACCAGCCGCAAGCACTTCGACGTCCACGACCAGTACGAGCGGGTCTTCGCGTTCGTGGCCGAGCGGCCGGAGCTGGCGGATTGGCGGCCGTACCTGCACCGCAAGATGGGCGAGCACTGCCTGGACATCCTGGCCAAGCCGGACCGGCTGCCGCCCGCCGACAAGGCCGAGTTCTTCCGGCGTACGGCGGAGATGTTCCGCCGGCACCGGCCCGAGGGCGCCGCGGTGGACGGGGAGGTCGCCGTGCTGACCGGTTCCTGGGCCGGGTACCGGATCAGGCGGCAGACGGCGCGGGCCGGGCGGGAGGCGGCCCGGCGGGCGGAGCGGGCGCGCCGCACGGCCGCCGGGCGGGCCCGCGCCGGCTGGACGGCCCTGCACGCGCACCGGCCGCTCGACCCGCGGCTCGTGGTCTACTCGGCGTCCTCGCACCGGGGCCTGCTCGGCGACCCGGCGGCGATCTACCGCAAGGCCCGGGAGATCGCCCCGCAGCTGCGCGGGGTGTGGGTGGTGCGGGACGCGGAGACGGCCGCGCGGCTGCCGGACGGCGTGGAGCACGTGATCGTCGGCTCGCGGCGCTACCTGGAGGTCACCGCGCGCGCGAAGTTCTTCGTGAACGACGTCAACTGGCCCGGCACGCTGGCCAAACGCCCCGGCAGCGTGCACATCCACACCCACCAGGGCACCCCGCTGAAGTACATGGGCGCCGACCTGCTCGACAAGCCGGGCGCCCGGCTCGGCTTCGACGTGCCGCAGATGCTGCGCCGCGCCGACCGCTGGGACTACAGCCTGGTCGCCAACCCCCACTCCGAGCTGGTCTGGGAGCGGGCCTATCCGTGCCACTTCACCTCGGTGCGCACCGGCAGCCCGCGCAACGACGTGCTGGTGGACGGCGCCGCCGGCGACTTCCGGGAGCGGCACGGCATCCCGGCGGACCACACGGTCGTGCTGTACGCGCCGACCCGCCGGGACTACCGCCGGGGCGGGCACGTGGACCGGATCGACCTGGCCCGGTTCGCGGCCGACCTCGGCGAGGGGCACACGCTGGTGGTCCGGCTGCACCCGTCGCTGGCGAACGGCCCCGCGCGGGGCATGGGTCTCACGGAGCTGGCCCGGCGCCGGCTCGTGGTCGACGCGACCGACGAACCCGACCTCGCCGACGTGCTGCTCGCGGCGGACGCGCTGGTCACCGACTACTCGTCGGTGATGTTCGACTATGCCGTCCTGGACCGGCCGATCGTGGTGCACGCCGACGACTGGCCCGCGTTCACGGCGAGCCGGGGCGCCTATCTCGACATCACGGCCGAACCGCCCGGTCATGTCTCGACCTCGTACCGGGAGCTGGCCTGGGTGTTCGCCTCGGGCGCGTGGCGGGACGAGGAGTCGGCGCGGCTGCGCGCGGACTTCCGGTCCCGGTTCTGCGCGTACGAGGACGGCCGGGCCGCCGAGCGGGTGGTACGGGCGCTGCTGCTGGGCGAGCCGCTGCCCGGTGAGCCGGTACGGATCCCGGGGCAGGCGTCGGCACCGGACGCGCTGGCGTCGGCGTAGGGCGGCGTGCGGGAGGGGGCCGGCCCCGCCGGGGGGCGGCCCCCTCCCGCACCACTCCCCCGGTGACTACTCGATGACCAGGTCGACGTCGATGTTGCCGCGGGTGGCGTTGGAGTACGGGCACACCTGGTGGGCGGTCTCGACCAGCTTGCGGCCGGTCTCCTGGTCCACCGTCTCGGGCAGCTCGACGCGGAGGGTGACCTTCAGTCCGAAGCCCTCGCCCTGCTTGCCTATGCCGACCTCGGCGGTCACGGCGGCGTCGCTGACGTCGACCTTGGCCTGGCGGCCGACGAGGCCGAGGGCGCTGCCGAAGCAGGCGGCGTACCCGGCGGCGAAGAGCTGCTCGGGGTTGGTGCCCTGACCGTTGCCGCCCAGCTCCACCGGCATGGCGAGGGCGAGGTCGATCCTGCCGTCGGAGGAGACGGCACGGCCCTCGCGGCCGTGGGTGGCGGTGGCGACGGCGGTGTAGAGCGCGTCCATGAAGACCATCCCTCTCGGGTGTGCGGTTCGTTGTGCCCACAAGTAGAGCACACAACTAAGTTGTGCACAACTAAATGGCTCGCAAGAGCTACCCTGGAGCCATGAACGACACGGAGTGGCTGCGCCTGGACCGCCAGATCTGCTTCTCGCTGCACGCGGCGTCCCGCGCCTTCAACGGCGTCTACCGCGTGATCCTCAAGGACCTGGGGCTCACCTACCCCCAGTACCTGGTGATGCTGGTGCTGTGGGAACAGGGCGACCTGCCGGTCAAGAAGCTCGGCGAGCAGCTGCGGCTCGACTCCGGCACACTGTCCCCGCTGGTCAAGCGGCTGGAGGGGGCCGGTCTGGTCCGACGCGAGCGCAGCGCCGAGGACGAGCGCTCGGTCCTGGTCCAGCTCACCGAGGACGGCGCGGCGCTGCGCGAGCGGGCGCTGGAGGTGCCCCGCCGGATCATGTCGGCGACCGGCTTCGACCTGGCCGAGATCGTCGACCTGCGCGCCCGGCTGGACCAGCTCACCAGCGCTCTGGACGCGGCGGCGGAGGCGGAGGCGCGGGCGGCGCGCTGACCGGCCGGACGTAGAGCCGTACGGTCACCCCGCCCCGCACGGCTTCCCCCCGGACGACGAACTCCTGCCGCAGCACGGCCGCCTTCGCCCGCTCCACGGCGTTGCGCGGCGCCCAGCGCCCGGCGAGCACCCTGCGGTCCGCCACGACCCACACCCGGTCCACCCCCGCCAGCCGCCGCCGCACCTCGGCCACCCCGGCCTCCCGCCCGTACAACGTCCCCGACTCGCCGGCCCCCGCCGCCAGCGCCACGTCCCGGGTCCCGCGGAACGCCCCCGGATACGTGAGCGCCACGTTCCGCATCTGCACCGGGAGATACAGCACGGGATCGCCGGGGCCCAGCCTGCGCGCGGCAAGGCGGGAGACGGCGGCGAGGTCATCGGGTCTCCGCCCGGGATCCCGGTCCTTCTGGAGGAGGGGGAACTGGTGGAGGAGGGAGAGAGCGAGGGCCAGGACACCGGTGAGCGTGACGTACGGCGACCGCGACACCGGGGGCGCACCCGCCCGACGGCGGTCGGCCGAACGACGACCAGCGGGCCGCAGGCGCGCCACCACCCCCGCCACCCGCTCAGCCCCGCCCGCCACCAACAGCGGAGCCCCCGAAAGCGCGTACAGCACATAGCGGTCCACGTACAGCGGCGACACCTGCGACGCCAGCATCAGCACCACCGGCGGCACCACCACCACCGGCAGCCCCACCCCCGCACAGGTGACCTCCCCCCGCCGCCCCACCAACCCCGCCAGCCCCACCACAGCGAGCCCGAGGCACACCCAGAACACCTCGTCCGCCGGCCCGAGAAACCCCCGCAGCAACCTTTCCGCCGTCTCCGCCGTGGGCGCCCGCAGCCACGCCACCTGCGCCGCCTGCCCCCGCGACACCACCACCATCGGCACCAGCGCGAGGACGACCGCCCCCGCCGCGCACCCCCACCCCCGCCACACCCGCCGCCCCGCCCGCGCCAGCGCGAGCGACCCCGCGTGCGCGAGGAGCAGCAGGACCGCGAACTCGTGCAGCCAGCAGGTGAGTCCGAGCACGAGGCCGTAGGGCCACCAGGTGCCGCCCCCGACGCCCCGGACGAACAGCAGGGTCGCCGCCGTGGCCCCGGCCGCGACGAGCGCGTACGAGCGCCCCTCCTGGGCGTAGTGGCCGGCCATCGGTGTGACGGCGTAGAGCAGTCCGGCCCACAGTCCCACCCGCGGCCGGGCCAGCCGGGTGCCGAGCGCGGCCACCAGCGCCGCCGTGCCGGCCGCCGCGCACACCGAGGGCAGCCGGAGCGCGACCTCGCCGGGGTGGACGGCGAGGACGGCGTGCAGCAGGAGGTAGTACAGGCCGTGCACCGCGTCCACGTCGTGCAGCAGGTGCCAGATCTGCGGGACGGTACGCCGCCCGACCTGGAGGCTGACGGCCTCGTCGCGCCACGTGCCGCCCCGGTCGAGCCCCCAGAGCCCGAGCGCGAGCATCACCAGCGCGGGCACGCCCATGGCGGCGGCCCGGCTCGGCCCCGTCCCGGCGGGTGCCGGTGCCCGATGCGGGGGTTGGCTCGTTGCACCGGTCGGTACGCCAGTGGTCGCTCCAGTCGCTCGACGCCACTGGGGTTTCGCAGGAAGCCCGACGTTCACCATGGCCCGATCTCTTGCGATTAGCCAATATTTGCGGTTCTTGACGGCGTATCAGCAGGGATACACCATCCGCACGACTTAGGCTCCCATGTGATGAACCGTCTGCGCGTCACCCCCGGCCCGGTCCTCACTCTCACCGCCATCTGGCTCACCACCCGTGCCCTGATGCTCTGGCTGCTCGCGTACGGCGGCGCCCGGCTGCTCGGCGGCGGTTCGGTGAGCCGGGAGGTCTGGCGGCTGTACTTCCACTGGTACGGCGTCCTCGCGCACGGCTCGTTCCCGGTGCACGACACGCTGTGGCAGTACCCGCCGGGCGCCGGCGCGGTGCTGCTGGCGCCGGGCCTGCTGCCGGGCCTGACGTACTTCGAGGCGTTCGTGGTGCTCACCCTGGCCGTGGACGCGCTGACCGTGGCGGCGCTGCTCCGCGCGGGCACCCGCCCCGGGCGCAGCCTGCTCGGCGCGGCCCTGTGGACCGGCGGCCTGCCCCTGCTGCTGCACCTGCCGCTCGCCCGGTACGACGTCCAGGTCACCGCCCTGGCCGTGCTGTCCCTGCTGGCCTCGGCGCGCTCCCCGCGCGCGGGCGGCGTGCTCGGGGCGCTGGGCGCGCTGGTGAAGGTGTGGCCGGCGCTGGTGCTGCTGGGCACGCCCCGCGGACGGCCGACGCGCACGGCATGGGCGTGGGCGGTGTGGACCGGGGGCGCGTGTCTCGCCCTGCTCGCGGCCTGCTTCACCCACCCGCTGTCCTTCCTGCGCGAGCAGGGCGGCCGGGGAGTGCAGATCGAGTCGCTCGGCGGTACGGCGCTCAATCTGGCCCGGCGGGCCGGCTGGCCGGGCCGGGCCCGCTACCGGTACGGCGCCATGGAGATGGTCGGCCCGCACGTGCACACCGTCGCCACCGCCTCCCTCGCGCTGACGGCGGTCTCCTTCGGGCTGCTCGTGCTGTGGCGGGTACGGGCCCGGCACTGGACCGAGGCCACGCCGTACGACGCGGCGCTGAGCGCGGTGCTGCTGTTCACGGTCACCAGCCGGGTGATCAGCCCGCAGTACATGGTCTGGCTGATCGGGCTCGCCGCCGTGTGCCTGACCTCGCGGCACACCAGCCAGCGGCCGGTGGCGGTGCTGGTCCTGGCGGCGTCCGCGCTGAGCACCGTGGTGTTCCCGATGTACTACCGCGAGGTGATCGACGGCACCTGGGCCGGGGTCCTGCTGATGCTGGCCCGCAACGGGCTGCTGACGGCCGCCGCCGTGCTGTCCTTCGCGCGGCTGTGGCGGGCCTCGCGGCCGCCGGCCGGAAAGTCCGCGCCCACGACGCAACCCCGGCCGGGTTCCGACCGTCTACCGGAGCGAGCACTAAGCCTCTCCTAACGGGGTATTACCGAATATTCGTACGCTCCCGGCCCATGGACCCCATGCATCCAGAACAGCCAGACCCGCACCCGGTACCGACACCGGCGCCCACACCGGCACCGGCGCCTCAGGTCGCCGTCGTCGTGATCGGCTACAACGACCGCGCCCATGTGGGCGACGCGGTGCGTTCGGCGCTGGCGCAGGGGCCCGCGGTCGCCGAGGTGATCGCCGTCGACGACTGCTCCACCGACGGCAGTGAGGCGCTGCTCGCCCGGCTGGCCGCCGGCGAACCGCGGCTGCGCGTGGTGCGCCGGAAGGTGAACAGCGGTGGCTGCGGCAGTCCGCGCAACACCGGGATCGACGCGGTGACGGCGCCGTACGTGATGTTCCTGGACAGCGACGACGTGCTGCCACCCGGTGCGGTGGACGCGCTGCTGACGGCGGCCGAGGCGGCGCGCGCCGACGTGGCCGGCGGCCTGTGCGTGCGCCGGGAGCTGCCCTCGGAGCGTGAACAGCCCTGGCAGGCGCCCCTGTACACGGAGCACACCGTCCTCGCCCGCCCCGCCCAGTGCCCCCGCCTGGTCCACGACACGCTGTGCGTCAACAAGCTGTACCGCACCGACTTCCTGCGCGAGCACGGCATCCGCTTCCCCGAGGGCCGCTTCCTCTACGAGGACATCGTCTTCACCGCGCGCGTGCTGGCCACCGGCCCGCGCATCGCGCTCGTACCGGACCGGGTGTACGTGTGGCAGGTGCGCCGGTCGGCCGAGCGGCTGTCGCTCTCGCTGGACCGGGGGCACGTCGACAACTGGGCGGCGCGCGTCGAGGCGTGCGCGCTGGCGTACGACATCCTGCTGGGCGCCGGGCAGAAGGAGCTGGCGCGGGCGGCGCGCGCCAAGTTCCTCGACCACGAGGTGCGGATGTACGCACGCGAGCTGGGGTTGCGCGACGCGCCCTACCGGCGTGCGTGGTGGGCGCGCACCCAGGAGCACCTCGCGCGCTACGACGCGGCCGACTGGGAGCTGAACCCCGCCGCCCCCGGCCGCCTGATCGGCCGGGTCGTCCTGGAGTCGCCCGAGCCGCGCGACCTGCCCCGCCTGCGGGAACTCGCCTCCCGCCCGGCGCGCCTGCTCCCGCCGTACGCCCGCGCGGCCGACGGCACCCCGGTCTGGTCCCCCGGACTCCCCCAGGTCTCCCTGGCCCCCCTCCTCACCCGGCCCGTCCCCACGCTCCCGCTGGCGGTGGACGCGGAACTGCGCCCCCGCGCGCGTGCCTCGGTGCTGCGCCTGCGTCTGCACGAGCTGTACGGCCGGGTGGCCGAGGCGGACCCGCGCGAGGTGGACGTGGAGTGGCACGCGCGCGACGACGACCGTACGCGCGGGCGCACGACGGTGGCACTCACGCCCTCCGGCGCGGACACCACCGACAGCGCGGACTCCGCCGACAGCACGCCCACCACCGACAGCACGGCCACGATCGACAGCGCGGACACCGTCGGCTCCTGGACGGCGGAGGTTCCCGTCGATCTGGCGGGACTCGGCTCGGGCACCTGGGACCTGCGGCTGACCCTGCGCTTCGCGGACGGCGGGGAGCGGGAGGCGACGGCGCACGCTCTCGCAGGCGCCGGCCGGCTGCGCCGGCGCGCCGTGCCGAGCGCCGTGCACGGCGTGCTCCTGGTCCAGCCGTACGCCACGCACTCCGGCGCCCTGGCGGTGCGGGTGGCGACCGGGCTGGGCGGAGTGCTGGCGGTGCTCCGCGGCAGGCTGCGCCGCCTGCTTCACTGAGAGACGGGCCGGCCGACGGACCGACGAAGGGATGGCCGCACATGACCTGGCTGATCACCGGCGGCGCCGGATACATCGGGGCGCACGTCGTCCGTGCGATGACCGCGGCCGGCGAACGCACGGTCGTCTACGACGACCTGTCCACGGGGGTCGCCGAGCGCGTACCGGCCGAGGTCCCGCTGGTGCGCGGCTCGGTCCTGGACGCGGAGCGGGTGGGCCGCGTACTGGCCGAGCACCGGATCACCGGGGTCGTCCATCTGGCCGCGAAGAAGCAGGTGGGCGAGTCGATGGAGCGCCCGCTGCACTACTACCGGGAGAACGTCGAGGGGCTGCGCGTGCTGCTGGAGGCGGTGACGGCGGCCCAGGTGGCCTCCTTCGTCCTCTCCTCCTCGGCGGCCGTGTACGGCATGCCCGACGTCGATCTGGTGACGGAGGAGACGCCCTGCCTGCCGCTGTCCCCCTACGGCGAGACCAAGCTGGCCGGCGAGTGGCTGGTGCGCGCCACGGGCCGGGCCACCGGCCTCGCCACGGCGTCGCTGCGCTACTTCAACGTCGCCGGCGCGGCCGCCCCCGAACTCGCCGACACCGGCGTGTCCAACCTGGTCCCGATGGTCTTCGAGCGGCTCACGCAGGGCGCGGCGCCGCGGATCTTCGGCGACGACTATCCGACGCCCGACGGCACCTGCGTCCGCGACTACATCCACGTGGCCGACCTGGCCGAGGCCCATGTGACCGTCGCCCGCGCGCTGCGCTCCACTCCGGGCATCGACCTGACCTTCAACATCGGCCGGGGTGAAGGGGTGTCGGTCCGCGAGGTGATCGACCGCGTCAACGCGGTCACCGGCTACAACCGCCCCCCGACCGTCACCCCGCGCCGCCCCGGCGACCCGGCCCGCGTGGTCGCCTCGGCCACCCGCATCGCCACGGAACTGGGCTGGCACGCCAAGTACGACGTCCAGGACATGATCACGTCGGCGTGGGAGGGCTGGCTCCGGCTCCACCCGGAGGCGGCGCGGTCGTAGGCCACCCGCCGTGGGAGCCGCGGTCCGTCGCCGACCGCGCCCGCTCTGTGGCTGGTCGCGCCGTTCCCCGTGCCCCTTCCGGGCGCTTCACAGGGCCTTCAGCGCGCCCGCCGTGGCCCGCGCCAGCTTCTCCAGGTAGCCCTTCGGCAGTTTCGGGGACCGGATGACCACCGAGCGCCAGTACAGCGGACCGGAGATCAGGTCCAGGGTCAGTTCGGGGTCGAGTCCCGCGGGGAGTTCGCCGCGCCCCGCCGCCGCCGCCACGATCCGGCTGGCCACCCCCTCCTGACCGTCCCGCAGGGCCTTCTGGAAGGCGTCCGCGAGGTCGGGGTTGCGGGCCGCCTCGGCCTGGAGGTCGGGGATGATCTGGGACGCCACGGGGTGGCGCAGGGCGCGGGACGTGACCTCGTACAGCAGCCGCAGGTCGCCCTCCAGCGAGCCGGTGTCCGGCACCGGGAACCCGGTCACCGCCAGCGCCGACACCACGTCCAGCACCAGGTGCAGCTTCGAACGCCACCGCCGGTACACCGCCGTCTTGCCGACACCGGCCCGCCGCGCGATCCCCTCGATGGACATGCGGGCGTAGCCGACGGAGGCCAGTTCCTCGAAGACGGCCGCCCGGATGGCCTCGGTCACGTCCTCCCGGAGCACGGCCGCCCCGGCGGGCGCCCGGCGGCGCGCACGCGCCGGCGGCTCGTCGGCGGACTCCGCGGCGTTCGTCGTCATACCGCACAGCATAGGGCGTGACGACGAAACGGTTGCGTTCCGACGTCCATTGCGCCTACGCTCGCGTTGCGACGATACGGTCCCGTCCCGACGTAAGAGAACGTGAAGAGAAGCGTAAGGAAACGCCGGGCGACCGCCACGAACGCGACGATCCCGGCGAAAGTCGGACGCAGCACCCCCTCCCCCCGAGCGAAAGCAGCGGATGTGAGCCAGGTCCTCCACACACCGCCCCCGACCCAGGCGCCGGCCGACGACGACCTCGCGGCGCTGGCCGCCCGGCACGGCCTGACGGTCAGCGGGGCCCGCCCCTCCCTGCCGGAGTACGTCCGCCAGCTGTGGGCCCGCCGCCACTTCATCAGCGCCTTCGCCACCGCCAAGCTCACCGCGCAGTACAGCCAGGCGAAGCTCGGCCAGGTCTGGCAGGTCATGACCCCGCTGCTGAACGCGGCGGTCTACTACTTCATCTTCGGCGTGCTGCTCGGCACCAAGCACAACGTGCCCGACTACGTGCCGTTCCTGGTCACGGGCGTGTTCATCTGGACCTTCACGCAGAGCTCGATCATGGCCGGCACCCGGGCCATCTCCGGCAACCTCGGCCTGGTCCGCGCCCTGCACTTCCCGCGCGCCGCCCTGCCGATCTCCTTCGCGCTCCAGCAGCTCCAGCAGCTGCTGTTCTCGATGGCCGCGCTGGTCGTCATCCTGCTCTGCTTCGGCGTCCCGGTCGCCGCCTCCTGGCTGCTCGCGCTCCCGGCCCTGGTGCTCCAGTTCACGTTCAACGCCGGCGTGTCGATGGTCATGGCGCGGATGGGCGCCAAGACCCCCGACATCGCCCAGCTGATGCCGTTCGTGCTGCGCACGTGGATGTACGTGTCCGGCGTGATGTGGAGCATCGACAAGCTGGCCAAGAAGGACGACCTGCCGCACGTCGTCACCGTCCTGCTGGAGCTGAACCCGGCCGCGGTCTACATCGACCTCATGCGCTTCGCACTGATCGACAGCTTCCACGCCCGGTCCCTGCCCCCGCACGTGTGGGCGGTGGCCACCGGCTGGGCCCTGCTCGCCGGCATCGGCGGCTTCATCTACTTCTGGAAGGCTGAGGAGACGTACGGCCGTGGCTGAGAACGTGAACGACAAGGTCCCCACCGTCGTCGCCGACCGCGTCGACATCGTCTACCGGGTCAACGGCACCGGCGCGGGCCGCGGCTCCGCCACCGCCGCCCTCAACCGCATCCTGCGCCGCGAGCAGACCGAGCGTGCGGCCGGCGTGCGCCGGGTGCACGCGGTGAAGAAGGTGTCGTTCGTCGCCTACAAGGGTGAGGCGATCGGGCTCATCGGGACCAACGGTTCCGGCAAGTCGACCCTGCTGAAGGCGGTCGCGGGCCTGCTCCCGGTGGAGAGCGGGCACATCTACACCCACGGCCAGCCGTCCCTGCTCGGCGTCAACGCGGCCCTGATGAACGACCTCACGGGCGAGCGGAACGTCTTCCTCGGCGGCCTCGCCATGGGCATGCCCCGGGAGCAGATCAAGGAGCGCTACCAGGACATCGTCGACTTCTCCGGGATCAACGAGAAGGGCGACTTCATCACCCTGCCGATGCGCACCTACTCCTCCGGCATGGCCGCCCGGCTCCGCTTCTCCATCGCCGCCGCCAAGGACCACGACGTCCTGCTCATCGACGAGGCGCTGGCCACCGGCGACCGCTCCTTCCAGAAGCGCTCCGAGGCCCGCATCCGCGAACTGCGGCGGCACGCGGGCACGGTGTTCCTGGTCAGCCACAACAACAAGTCCATCCGCGACACCTGCGAGCGGGTCCTGTGGCTGGAGCGCGGCGAACTGCGCATGGACGGGCCGACCGAGGAGGTCATGAAGGAGTACGAGGCCTTCACCGGCGACAAGAAACCGGCCCCGAAGAAGCCCGCGCCGAAGCCGGACGCCACGAAAACGAAGACTGAGGACACAAAAGCGGACACACCGCAACCGGACGCGCCGAAAGTCGCTCTTCCTTCCTGAGTCCAGCCCTTACGCCAAGCGCAGTTATCCCTTTCATCTACTTAGTGACAGTATGTTATGAAGGGTGCGCCCGGAGACCGCGAGCCGAAGGAGTCCACTGCGATGCCCCAGCTGAGTGTGATCGTCTACGGGCCGAACGCACAGGGGCATCTGACCGAGCTGCTGGGCTCCCTGGAGTCCCACCCGCTCCCCGACGCCGAGGTGATCGTCGCCGCGGTCGGCGACTGGGCCCGGGAGACGGCCGAGGGCCACGCCCCCGAGACGATCGTCGTACCGCTGCCGGACGGCACGGGTGACCCGGAGGCGCGGGCCGCCGGCGCCGCCCGCGCCTCCGGCCGCTGGCTGCACTTCGTCCACGCCAAGGACGGCCTGCCGGCCGGCGCCTCCCGCCTCATCGCCGAGCGGACCGCCGAACTCGACACCGGTTCCTCCGACCCCGTCGACGTCCTCCTCTTCGACCACGTCACCACCACCTGGCAGACCGCCGCCCGCCCCTCCCGCGACGGCCGCCACCTCGCCGCCGTCGGCCGCGCCGCCCTGCCCCTGCACGAGGCCGCCGACCTGCTGCGGCTCACCCCGCTGCTCGGCAACCGCGCCCTGCGCGCCGCCTTCTGGCGGGCCCACGAGGAGCGGCTGAACACCGACGACGAGCCGCGCGCCGCCCACGCGGCCCTGCTGCACGCCGAGCGCGTCGCCTGCCTGAACCAGACGGCGTACGAGCACCGTGTGCTGCGCCCCGAGAGCCTGCCGCCGCGCGCCCCCGAGGACCGGCTCGCGCTCATCGACCGCTACGAGGCCCTGCTCCCGCTCACCCGGGACCGCCGCGCCCCCCACACGGTGCTGTACGACCTGATGGTGCGCGACCTCCTGCGCACCTTCGCCCGCGAGGACCTGCCCGACCCGGTGGCCCGCGAGTTCTTCCGCCGCGCCTCCCTCGCCGCGGTCCGCTGGCGCCCCGAGGGCCACCGGCGCCCGGCGGGCCTGGAGGGCGTACGGTACGCGCTGCTGGAGGAGGGCGCCTACACCAAGTACCGCGCGTTCCAGGCGGCCAACCGCACCCGCCGCGCCGCCCGCAAGGCCGTACGGACCCGCAAGCGGCGCCTCGGCGCGAAGGTCCGCGACCACCAGTACCAGCGCGCCCTCAGCCGCCCGCTGGACCCGAACCTCGCCGTGTTCGCGGCCTACTGGGACCGGGGGGTCGCCTGCAACCCGGCCGCGATCGCCGCGAAGCTCGCCGAACTCGCCCCGCACATCCGTCCCGTGTGGGTGGTGAACAAGGAGAACGCGGCCCTGCTGCCGCCCGGCACCGACCACGTCGTGCCCGGCACCCGCCGCTACTGGGAGACCCTGGCCACCGCGACGTACCTGACGAACAACGTCAACTTCCCGAACGCCGTGGTCAAACGCCCGGGCTCCATCCACCTCCAGACCCACCACGGCACCCCGCTCAAACGCATGGGCATGGACCAGATGGACCACCCGGCCGCCGCCAAGGGCCTCGACTTCGCCGCCCTGCTGGCCCGGATCGACAAGTGGGACTACAGCGTCAGCGCCAACAGCCACTCCACCCGCATGTGGGAGCGCGCCTACCCGTCCCGCTACACCTCGCTGGACTACGGCTATCCGCGCAACGACGTCTTCTACACGGCCACCGCCGCCGACGTCCGCGCCGCCCGCGAGCGCCTCGGCATCGCCCCCGGCAGGACCGCCGTCCTCTACGCCCCCACCCACCGCGACTACGAGGCCGGCTTCACCCCGCGCCTCGACCTCGCCGCCCTCGCCGACCGCCTCGGCGAGAACACCGTCCTCCTCGTCCGCGCCCACTACTTCTACGGCGGCGCCGCCTCCCCGCTGGCCGGCCTGCGCCGCTCCGGCCGGATCATCGACGTCTCCTCCTACGACCCCGTCGAGGAACTCTGCCTGGCGGCCGACGCCCTGGTCACGGACTACTCCTCGATCATGTTCGACTACGCCAACCTGGACCGCCCGATCGTCGTCTACGCCGACGACTGGGAGACGTACCGCACCACCCGCGGCGTCTACTTCGACCTGATGGCCGAACACCCCGGCCACGTCGCCCGCACCCAGGAGGAACTGGCCGAGATCTTCGTCTCCGGCGCCTGGCGCGACGACAGCGCGGCCAAGGCACGAGCCGCGTTCCGGCGCCGCTTCTGCGAGTACGACGACGGGCGCGCCGCCGAACGGGTCGTACGCCGGGTGTTCCTGGGCGAACCGGAGGAGGCACTGCCACCCGTGCTCCCCATCGAGGACCGCACCCCCGCCCCGACGCCCGAGGAGGCCACGGCATGACCATCCCCGACGTCACGGTCACGGTCATCGTCTTCAACGACGCGGCCCGCCTGCCCCGCGCGGTCGCCTCGCTGCGCGCCCAGACGCACGCGAACATCGAGATCGTCATCAGCGACGACCACTCGACGGACGACACGCCCGCGGTGGCCCGGGAACTCGCGGCCCAGGACCACCGGATCCGCTACATCCGCCTGCCGGAGAACAGCGGCGGGTGCAGCGCCCCGCGCAACCGGGCCATCGAGATCGCCCGGGCGCCGTACCTGATGTTCCTCGACAGCGACGACGAACTGCCGCCCCGTGCGGTGGAGTTGCTGCTCGCCGCGCACCGGGAGCGGGAGGTGGACTTCGCCATGGGCGCGGTCCGCCGGGTCCGCGTGGACAACGGCCGCCGCTCGACCTGGATGCCGCACCTGGTCGCCGAGCGCCGCACGGTCGAGGGCATCGAGGAGGATCCCCGCCTCCTCTTCGAGCACCTGTCGACCAGCAAGATGTACGCCCGCGCCTTCCTCGACCGCCACCAACTGCGCTTCCCCGAGGGCATCCACTACGAGGACCAGCTGTTCTCGGCGCAGGCGTACTGCCTGGCGAAGGCGTTCACGATCATCCCGGACCCGGTGTACGTCTGGTACATCGAGCCGTTCGCCGCGGCGGCCTCCGCCTCCATCTCCAACCAGCGGCACAAGATCTCCAACGTGCGCGACCGGGTGCACGTACAGCGGCTGATCGACGACTTCCTGGTGAGCAGCGGGCACGCGGCCCTGCGGGAGGACAAGGACTACAAGTTCCTCAAGCACGACTTCCGGATGTACGCGGGCGACCTGCCGTACCGGGACGAGGAGTGGCTGGCGTCCTTCGCGGACATCATGAACCCCTACCTGGACACGCTCTCCCCCGACGCGTACGCCCGGCTGCCCCGCGCCGAACGGGTGGTGCTGGAGCTGCTGCGGGACGGCCGCACGGCCGAGGCCCGGCTGGCGGCACGCGGTCTGGGGCACGCGGTGGCACCGCGGCAGGTGACGACGGACGAGGCGGGCATCCCCTACTGGGGCGACACCGTCCCGTCCACGGACCGCGCCCGCCGCGAACTGGACGTGAGCGAACTGGAGCTGGACACGCGCCCGTTCCCGACCGCCCACTTCCGCCACGAGATCGTGCAGCTGACCCCCGCCCCCGGCGCCTCGCTGACCCTGACGATCCGCACCTACGACCCGGGCCTGCGCCTGCCCGTCGGCCCGCAGCGCGCGTCCCTGCTCCTCACCCCCGGCAGACGCCGCATGACGGTCCCGTTCCGCCTGGACCCGGTCCGCCCCGGCGTCTTCGAAGGCACGGTCCGCCTGGACCTCGCGTCCGCGCCGGTCCCGCTGCACGGCTTCGCGGGCGTACGACACCCCCTGCTCCGCCTGGACCAGCAGGGCCTGGCCAACTCCGCCCTGCTGCTGGCCCCCCTGGACTTCCCGACCCGCACGGTCCGCATCCCCTACCACTCCGGCGCCGCCCCCCACGACCTCACCGTCGAACCGGAGGGCCGCAACCCCGGCCGCCTCCAGCTCCGCTGGACCCCGGTGGGCGTCACGGCCCGGATCACCCGCCCCCTGGTCCGCCGGATCGCCCGGCCCCGGGTACGGAACGCCGCACGGCTGGTGGCGAGTGCGTTGAGGTGACGGGGCGGTCGCACGGTTCCCCGCGCCCGTGGGGAACCGCGGCTCAGGGCACCACTCGGTACAGGACCTGGCCGCCTGGACCCACGGCCGCCTTCCGGAGCCACGGTGCCTTCGCCGACGCACCTGCGACGACCCACTTCACCCGGTACTCCCGCAGGATCCCCCGCCGCTGCGAAGCATCCGTCGCCGCCGAGAAGTACCGCTCCACCGCCGCCTCCCTCCGCCCCGCGTCCGGGAGGAACACATCGGGATACCCGGGCGCCACGGTGTACGCCCCGTACGCCGGGATCTGCCGGGCCGGGAACGTGCGAGCCATCACCACATCCCCGTACCGCACCCCCGCCCGCACGATCCACTGGTACCCCGCCCACGGCACCCGGTACTTCTCCGCGACCACCCCCGGCAGCGCGTCCCGCGGCACCACGTACCCGAGCGTCCCGGCCTGCGTCCACGCCCCCACCGCCAGCGCGGCGAACAGCACACACGCCCACGCCCTCCGCACCGCGGCCCGCCCCGCCGACACCACCTCGACCGCGGCCGCGAGCTGCGCCGGGACGAGCGCGGCGGGCAGGGCCCGCCCCCAGGAGTAGTGCCCGGTCAGACCCCCCGCCGCGAACACCAGCGCGCCGAGGAGGAAGAAGAGGACCAGCGGGTCGCGACGGTCCCGGCGCCAGCGGAACCCCAGCGCCACCACCCCGAGCAGGACGAGCCCGAACCTCCCGGCCAGGTCCTCGTACAGCGGCCGGTGGATGGCCTCCAGGTCCGCGCCGGCGGAGAACAGCGCGAAGAAGTCGTAGTACGGCCAGAGCCACAGCACCCCCAGCCCCAGCAGCAGCCCGGCGCCGAGCCGCAGCAGCACCGCGCGGGCCGGCCGTGCCGCGAGCACCATGGCCAGCCCGCCCAGCGAGGCCACGACGCCCGTGAACTGGTGGCACAGCAGGATCAGCGCCCACAGCACCCCCAGGCCCGGATACGCCCCCCACGCGCCCGTCCCCTCGCGCACCGTCCGCGTCAGCCAGGACCAGAAGTGGAAGGCGAGGCCCAGCGCGAACACGCTCGGGTACGACACCGTCAGCGCCAGGGAGTTCAGCCCGAGGAAGCCGCTCCAGTTGAACAGCACCGGGCCCCACAGGAACAGCAGGCTCAGGAAGGCCAGCGCGGGGGCGGAGCGGTGGTCGGTCAGGATCCGGACGTAGCGCCGTACGCCGGTCATCAGCAGCCCCAGCCCGGTGAGCGCGGCCAGGCGCAGGACGACGAAGACGGACAGGCCCGTCACCTTGGCGACGGTGCCGAGCAGCACCATCCAGGGTGAGTAGTAGGGGCTCGGCGTGTCGGCGTCGACCAGCGGGTTGCCGGGATGCAGCAGGTCGTGCCGCAGGCGCTGGACGGTGGCCGCGTGCATGCCGAGGTCGCCCGCCCAGGGCAGGCGGACGACGACCCAGAACATCAGCACCACGACGAGCGCGGCGGCGATCGGCGGCAGCTCCCGGCCGACGCGTGACGCGGAGCCGCCCGGCGGTGCCGCGGGGCTCACCTGTTCGGTGTCAGACGGCGCGGTGTGCACACCGTCGACCCTAAAGCAGGCGCCCCCGGTGCACTGCCGGGGGCGCCTGTCGTGTCGTACCGCTGGTCGTACGGCCGTTGTCGTACGGCTGTTGTCGTACGGCTGCGTCGTACGACTACGAGTGCGTGCGCAGCAGCGTCCGCATCGTCCGCATCGCCACCGACAGGTTGGCGAGGTCGAAGGAGTCGGAGCTGCGGATCTCGTCCAGCGTGGTGCGGGCGCGGCTCAGGATCGCCGCGTTCTTCTGCTCCCAGGCCTTGAAGCGCTGCTCGGGCGTCGAGGTGCCGTTTCCGACGGCCAGGACGTCCGCGGTGAGCGCCGCGTGCGCCGCGTACAGGTCCTCGCGGATGGAGGCGCGGGCCATGGACTGCCAGCGGTCGGCACGGGGCAGCTCGATGATGCGGTCCATGAGCTGGGTGATGTTGAGCCGGTCGGCGAGGTCGTAGTAGATCTCGGCGACGTCCAGCGGCTCCTTGCCCGTGCGGTCCGCCACCGACACGATGTCGAGCGTCGGGAAGGCGGAGGAGAAGCCGGCCACGCGGGTGGCGAGTTCGTCCGGGACACCGGCCTCGGACAGCTCGTCGTACACGTGCTGGTACCACTCCAGGTCCGCGCCGCGCAGCAGCTTCGGCAGCTCCTGCCAGACCCGCTCGACCCGCTCGGCGAAGAACTCCACCGTCTCGGCGAGCTGCAGCGGCTGCGGCCGGTTGTTGAGCAGCCAGCGGGTGCCGCGCTCGACCAGCCGGCGCGAGTGGAGGCGGATGCGGGTCTGGACGTCGGCGTCGACCTTGTTGTCCAGGGCCTCCACCGCGTCCCACACCGGCGCCGAGCAGAAGATCGCGCGGGCCGCGGTCTGGGCGCGGACGATCTCCTCCAGGGAGGCCCCGGTCTCCTCGCGCAGCCGGTGCAGGTACGTCGTACCGCCCGTGTTGACCGTGTCGTTGACCAGCACGGTCGTGGTGATCTCACGGCGCAGCGGGTGGTTGTCGATCGCCTCGGCGAACCGCTCGCGCAGGGCGGTCGGGAAGTAGGCGTGCAGCAGGCCGCGCAGGTACGCGTCGTCCGGCAGCGAGGTGTGCAGCAGCTCCTCGGCCACCGTGATCTTCGTGTACGCCAGGACGACGGCCGTCTCCGGGCCGGTCAGGCCCTGGCCCCCGGCGAGGCGCTCGCGGATCTGGCGGTCGGTGGGCAGGAACTCCAGCGCCCGGTCCAGGTGTCCCTCGCGGACCAGGTGGCGGATGAACCGCTGCTGGGCGTGGAGCATGTCCTTGGCCTGGAACAGGGCGTTGGCCAGGGCGGTGTTCTGCGCGTAGTTGTTGCGCAGCACCAGCGCGCCGACCTCGTCGGTCATCTCGGCGAGCAGCTTGTTGCGCTGCTTGACGGTCATGTCGCCGTCCGCGACCAGGCCGTTCAGCAGGATCTTGATGTTCACCTCGTGGTCGGAGGTGTCCACGCCGGCGCTGTTGTCGATCGCGTCGGTGTTGATCCGGCCGCCGTGCAGCGCGAACTCGATCCGGCCGAGCTGGGTCAGGCCCAGGTTGCCGCCCTCGCCGACGACCTTGACCCTGAGGTCCGCGCCGTCGACGCGGATGGCGTCGTTGGCCTTGTCGCCGACGTCGGCGTTCGACTCCGACGACGCCTTCACGTACGTGCCGATGCCGCCGTTCCACAGCAGGTCCACCGGCGCCTTGAGGATCGTCTTCATCAGGTCCGCCGGGGTCATCTTGGTGACCTTGCCCTCGATGCCGAGGGCCTCGCGGATGTGGCTGTTGAGCGGGATCGACTTGGCCGTACGGGGGAAGATCCCGCCGCCCGCCGACAGCAGGTCGGTGTTGTAGTCGGCCCAGCTGGAGCGGGGCAGCTCGAACAGGCGGCGGCGCTCGGCGTAGGAGACGGCCGCGTCCGGGGTGGGATCGATGAAGATGTGCCGGTGGTCGAAGGCGGCGACCAGGCGGATGTGCTCGGAGAGCAGCATGCCGTTGCCGAACACGTCACCGGACATGTCACCGATGCCGACGACCGTGAAGTCCTCGCTCTGCGTGTCCACGCCCAGCTCGCGGAAGTGCCGCTTCACGGACTCCCAGGCGCCGCGCGCGGTGATGCCCATGCCCTTGTGGTCGTAGCCGGCCGAGCCGCCGGAGGCGAAGGCGTCGCCGAGCCAGAAGTTGTACGTGTTCGCGACCTCGTTGGCGATGTCCGAGAACGTCGCGGTGCCCTTGTCGGCGGCGACCACCAGGTAGGTGTCGTCGCCGTCGTGCCGCACCACGTCCTGCGGCGGCACGACCTCGCCGGCCACCATGTTGTCGGTGATGTCCAGCAGCGCCGAGATGAACGTCTTGTAGCTGGCGACGCCCTCGGCCAGCCACGCGTCGCGGTCCACGCCCGGGTCCGGCAGCTGCTTGGCGACGAAGCCGCCCTTGGCGCCGACCGGCACGATGACGGTGTTCTTCACCATCTGCGCCTTGACCAGGCCGAGGATCTCGGTGCGGAAGTCCTCACGCCGGTCGGACCAGCGCAAGCCCCCTCGGGCGACCTTGCCGAAGCGCAGGTGCACGCCCTCCACCCGCGGCGAGTACACCCAGATCTCGTACGCCGGGCGCGGCGCGGGCAGGTCCGGGATGGCCTGCGGGTCGAACTTCATGGAGACGTAGTCGTGCGGCTGTCCGCCGAGCGCCTCCTGGAAGAAGTTGGTGCGCAGGGTCGCCTTGATGACGGTCAGGAAGGAGCGCAGGATGCGGTCCTCGTCCAGGCTGGCCACCTGCTCCAGGGCCGCGTCCAGCTCCTCCAGCAGGGCGTCGGTGATCTCCAGGCCGGCCTGCTGCCGGTCCGGGGACATCCGCGCCTCGAAGAGGGAGACGAGGAGCCGGGTGGTGTGGACGTTGTTGCGGAGGGTGTCCTCCATGTAGTCCTGCGAGAAGGTCGAACCGGCCTGCCGCAGGTACTTGGCGTAGGCGCGCAGCACCATCGCCTGCCGCCAGGTCAGCCCGGCGCTCAGCACGAGCGCATTGAAGCCGTCGTTCTCGGCCTTGCCGGTCCAGGTCGCGGCGAACGCGTCCTGGAACCGCTCGCGGGCGTCGTCGCCCAGGTAGTCGCCGTTGTGGCCGCCGGGCGGCTTCGGCATGCGCAGACCGAAGTCGTAGATCCACGCGGTGGTGCGGTCCGCGCAGCGCAGTTCGTACGGCCGCTCGTCGGTGACCTCGACGCCGAGCCGGCTCAGCACCGGCAGCACCTTGGAGAGGGAGACCGAGCCGCCCTTCTGGTAGATCTTGAAGCGGCGCTCGTCGGGCGCGGCGCCCACCGGCTCGTACAGGCTCAGCGAGAAGGTCTTGCCGTCGCCGAGCTGCTCCATGTGGACGAGGTCGGCGACCGCCGCGCGCGGGCTGTGGTCGGCCTTGTAGCCCTCCGGGAAGGCGTGGTTGTAGCGGCGCAGCACCTCGGCCGCGCGCTCCTCGCCGCACTCGGCGGTCAGCGCCTCGGCGAACGAGTCGGCCCAGGAGCGGGCCGCCTCGACCAGGCGGGCCTCGATGCGCTCCTTGTCGCTGTCCGACAGCTGGGGCAGCTCGGTGCCCTGCGGGACCCGGACGACGAAGTGCAGCCGGGACAGGATCGACTCGGTGTTCCAGGCGGTGAAGTCGACGCTGGTGCCGCCCAGCTCCTCCTTCAGGATGTCGATGATCCTGAGGCGGACGCCGGTGGTGTAGCGGTCGCGCGGGAGGTAGACGAGGGCCGAGTAGTAGCGGCCGTACTCGTCCTGGCGCAGGTACAGCCGCAGCCGGCGGCGTTCCTGCAGGTAGAGCACGCTCGTGACGATGGACTGCAGCTCGGCGACCGGGGTCTGGAACAGCTCGTCGCGCGGGTAGGTCTCCAGGATCTGGAGCAGGTCGCGGCCGTCGTGGCTGTTGGGCGAGAACCCGGCGCGCTCCAGCACCTCGTCCACCTTGCGGCGGATGACGGGAACGCGGCGCACCGACTCGGTGTAGGCCGCGGAGGAGAACAGGCCGAGGAAGCGGCGCTCACCGACGACGTTGCCGTCCGCGTCGAACTTCTTGACGCCGATGTAGTCGAGGTACGACGGCCGGTGCACGGTGGCCCGGCTGTTCGCCTTGGTCAGCACCAGCAGCTTGTGCTCGCGGGCCTTGGCGCGGGCGTCGGCCGGGAGCCGCTCGAAGGAGGGGCTGACCGGGTGCTGGTCGTCCTCGGCGTGGTGCGGGTCCGAGCGCAGTATGCCGAGACCGGTGCCGGGCACGGCGGCGAGCGTGTCGTCGTCGCGCAGCTGGTACTCGCGGTAGCCGAGGAAGGTGAAGTGGTCCGCGGACAGCCAGTGCAGCAGCTCGCGGGCCTCCTCGACCTCCGGCCGGGGCAGGTCGCCGGGGACGGGCTCGCCCTCCAGGTCGTCGGCGATCCGGGTCGCCGCGTCCCGCATCTTCTCCCAGTCCTCGACGGCCTCGCGGACGTCGGACAGGACGCGCAGCAGGTCGGTGGTGATCTGCTTGAGGTCGGAGCGGTCGGTCTCCCGGTCGATCTCGACGTGGATCCAGGACTCGACGTGCGCGTCGTGCGGGAGGTCGCCGATGAACTCCGTGGACCTGGTCGGCAGCACCTCGATCAGCTTGCCGGTCAGGTCGCGCCGGACGACGAACTGCGGGTGGACGACGACGTGGATGCCGCGCCCCTGCCGGGTCAGCTCATTGGTGACCGAGTCGACGAGGAAGGGCATGTCGTCGGTGACGACCTCCACCACGGTGTGGCTGCACGTCCACCCGTTCTCCTCCACGGTGGGGGTGTGCACCCGGACGTTCGCGGTGCCCTGCGGGCGGTTCTCGGCGAGACGGTAGTGCGAGACCGCTGCGCCGAAGACGTCGACCGGGTCGCGGTCGGCGAGGTCTTCCGGGGCGGTGTGCAGGTAGTAGCGCTGGAGGAACGCGAGCACGGACTCGCTGTCCGGGGTGCCGGGGGTGCCCTCGCTCGTCGTCCCGGTCGGTAGGTGCCCCCCGACCGGGCTGTTCTCAGCTACCCGGGCAGCCCGTTCGAGCAGCTCGGCCTTGGCTTCGTCCAGCTTGGTCTGCATTGTCCTCTGGCTCCTGTCGCGCGCCGTTGCGTGACGTTGAAGGAAGTACGGTCTCTTTCCCTCCGGCTCGACGCCACGGCCCGGGGTGTCCGGTCCGATCCGACGCTATGCCGCGAGGTGAGATGAGCGGGGGGTATTCGGCCATTCTCGGCATGCCCGTCGACTGCGACGCCGCGCTCGGCACCGCCGTGTCCCGGAGCGTCCTCGGCGTCCGGGGGGCGTCCGCGCCTCCGTCCCGCCCGCGAAGACCAGCGACCGCCGCCCGGTCACGGAGGTGCTCCGTGCAACCCGGGCGCAGGGCAGGAGCAGGATCGCCCCCGCGAGCTATCGCGCTGATCACGCCACAAGGCTATCGCCACTTACCGGGGGCCCGTCATGAGCCGTATGTGTACAAAACCGGGGGGTGAAGTTTGACGTTCTGCACAGCGGCGGGCTGGGGGCGCGTGACGTAACCGGTCGCGCCGCCACGCCCCCGGCCGCACTCTGAAATGGACCGGGCCCTCTTGGCAAGGGCGCCCGGCGGGGGCACGGTGCCCAGAGTCCCACCCGCAGAGCCCGGAGTACGACCGGAGGAGCCGACATGCCCACGAAGATCCTCATCGTCACCGGCGACGCAGCGGAGTCCCTGGAGGTCCTCTACCCCTACCAGCGGCTGCTGGAGGAAGGCTACGAGGTCCACATCGCGGCCCCCACCCGCAAGACCCTCCGTTTCGTCGTCCACGACTTCGAACCCGGCTACGACACCTACACCGAGAAGCCCGGCTACACCTGGCCCGCCGACCTGGCCTTCTCCGAGGTCGACCCCGGGGACTACGCGGCCCTCGTCATCCCCGGCGGCCGGGCCCCCGAGTACCTGCGCAACGACGCCGAACTCCGCAAGATCCTCAAGGCCTTCTTCGACGCGGACAAGCCGGTCGCCCAGATCTGCCACGGCCCGCTGCTCACCGCCGCGATCGACTCCCTCCGGGGCCGCCGCGTCACCGCGTACCCCGCGCTGGAGCCGGACATGCAGGCCGCCGGAGCGGACTTCCAGGACACCGAGGCGATCGTCGACGGCACGTTGGTCTCTTCCCGCGCGTGGCCGGACCATCCGGCGTGGATGCGGGAGTTCCTGAACGTCCTGCGGACGAAGGCACCGGTGACCTGAGGGACCGTGGGGCGGGGGCGCGCCGTTGTGCGTGCGGTGCGCCGCCGGCTGCGGGTCCGTCAGGGCACCGGTGACCTGACGGACCCCGGGGGCCGGGGGTGTGCCGTGGCGGCATGCGGTGCGCCGCCGGCTGCCGGTCCGTCGTGGTCGCTCGCGCGGTTCCCGGCGTGCCCGGGAGCCCGGGAGCCGCAGCGCAGGCCGCTGAAGCCCCCTCCTGCGGTTACGCCGCTATCCGCCGCGCCTCCGCCACCGCCTCGGCCAGCGTGTCCACCACCGGAGCCCCCACTCCCTCCAGGCTCTCCCGGCTGTGCGACCCCCCGCTGTACAGCACGGCCCGCGCCCCCACATGCCGCGCGGCGACCGCGTCGTCCGCCGCGTCACCGATCACCACGGTCCGCTCCGGCGCCGCCACCCCCGCCAGCGCCTCCAGGTGCCGCACCATGTGCTCCGCCTTGCTGCCGCCGGACGGCCCCGTCCGCCCGTCGACCCGAAGGAAGTGCGCCTCGATCCCGAAGCCCCGCACCAGCGGCACCAGTTCCTCGTGCCCGTACATGCTCAGCAGCGACTGGCTGTGCCCCGCCGACCGCCACCCGGCGAGCAGTTCCTCGGCGCCCGCGGTCAGCGAACACCGCACCCGGTGCTCGGCGTAGTGCCGGTGGAAGACCCCGTCCATCAGCTCCCACTCGGCGTCGGTCGGCAGCCGGCCCAGCAGCCGCTCGTAGAACTTCGGCACCGGTACGCAGTACAGCGACCGGTACTGCTCCAACGTGATCGGCGCGAGTCCCAGCTCGGCGAAGGCCGCGTTCGTCGCTCCGATGATCGCGTCATTGTCGTGGAACAGCGTTCCGTTCCAGTCCCAGACGATGTGCGCGCTTCCGTGCATCCCCATGTCCAAGACCGTACCCGCCGCCACTGACAATCCCGGCGCCACCCCCATCGGCGCAGGTCAGGCCTGCCCGACGAGGTTGGGGATCTCCTGCGTGGCGAACCACAGCAGCTCGTGGTCGTCCGTCTCGTCCACGACGAACTGCGCGTCGTCGTCGCCGCCGTCCGCCGCCTCCAGCGCGTCCGCCGCCGCGGCGACGTCCGGCTCCGCGTCCTCGGCGTCCACGTGCACGGAGGCCGCCTTCGCGAGCGGCACCGCCGCCGTCACGGTGACCTCGCCGAGGGCGGACGGTCCGCGACCGCGGCCGGGGTCGACGCTCACGGCGCCGTCGGACACGTCCACGGCGACCACGACCCGGCGCCGTACCGCGCCCGGGTCCGCGGCCAGCAGCCGCAGCGAGGCCAGCGCGGCCCGGCCGAGCGCGGCGTACTCCAGCTCCTCGATGTCCTCGGAGAGGTACCACTCGCGGAGCCCGGGCGTGACGGCGTACGCGACGAGGGGACCGCTCCCCAGCTCACCCGTCTTGTACGCCTCGGCGAGAGCGGGGAGGGTCAGGGGGACGTAGACGCGCATGCTGGCCGCTCTTTCCTGTTCCTGGTGAAGGCTCCGCTGGGGCCTTGGGGAGGGCGGCTGGCGCGTCTCCCGAAGGGCCTTCAGGATACGTGCGCCGTCCCCTTTCGGGCGCCTGCCCGCCCCCGTGGAGGCGTCCACTCCGCGCCGTCGTTTCACCCTCTCCCGCCGCCTGCCCACGGGGTTCCGGGCCGCTCGCATCCCTCGGATAGGTGAACCTTCCGGGCCCCCTCCCTGCCGTCCCCGTCTCCTTGCCTGCCCCTCCGGCACCCCGTACAAGATCCACCACCAGCAAGTTACCGCCCGGTATCCCCGGGCCCCGCCGAACGGGGACCCCATGAACAAGGTCATGAGCCGTACCGCCCAGCCCCGCCCGCGGCACCGCCCGCCGACCCGCCGCGACTCCCGCCGCCCCGGCGGCGCCCCGCCCCGCACACCCAGCCGCCCGGCGGCCACACGGGCGCAGACGGTCCGTACGCCGCCCGGGACGACCGCGGGGCAGCCCCGGCCCACCGACGTCTTCGCCGAGCGTCTGCTGGCCGTTTTGAGCGGCCAGCGCCCCGTCCACTGGATGCTCCGCCACACCGCGGGCCGCGCCTACGACGAACTGGCCCGCCTGGCCGAACACAGCCCCCTGCGCGCCCTGGGCCCCCGCGCCATCGTCCACGACATCGGCTACTACGTCCCCAGCGAGGGCGCCCTCGAGGTCTTCGCCCGCATCGCCGCCGGCGACCGACTCCGCGCGATGGCCTTCCGCCTGGAACGCGGCAAGGACCTCCGCTGGCGCTGCACAGCGGTGGAAACGGGTACGCCGTAGCGCTGGGGCCGACTGTCCGCCTGCGCTGAAACGGAGAAGGGCCGGGCCCCTCAAGGAGACCCGGCCCTTCTCACAACGCGGTGTTACTTCTTCCGACGCCGGCCGCCCTTGGCCTGCCGCCGCCGCTCGGCCCGCGTCAGCCCGTCCGACTCGGACCGCACCGGCTCCTCGTCCTCCAGGTCACGCTCGACGACGCCGCCCTCACCGTCCACCGTGGGCGCGGAGAAGTGCAGGTCCCGCCGCTGCGGAACGTCCAGCCCCTTCGCGCGGATCTCGGGACGCGCGCCCGCCTGCGCCGGCACCGTGTCCTGGACGCCCTCGCCCACCGGCTGGGCCTCCTCGACGGGGACCTCCTCGACCTGCTGCTCGACCTGGACCTCCAGGTTGAACAGGTAGCCGACGGACTCCTCCTTGATGCCGTCCATCATCGCGCTGAACATGTCGAAGCCCTCGCGCTGGTACTCGACCAGCGGGTCCTTCTGCGCCATCGCGCGCAGGCCGATGCCCTCCTGGAGGTAGTCCATCTCGTAGAGGTGCTCGCGCCACTTGCGGTCCAGGACCGACAGCACGACCCGGCGCTCCAGCTCACGCATGATCTCGGAGCCGAGCTGCGCCTCACGGGCCTCGTACTGCTCCTGGATGTCCTCCTTGATGGACTCCTCGATGAACTCGGCGGTCAGACCGGCCCGGTCGCCGGCCGCCTCCTCCAGCTCCTCGATGGTGATCTTCACCGGGTACAGCTGCCGGAAGGCACCCCACAGCCGGTCCAGGTCCCAGTCCTCGGGGAAGCCCTCGGAGGTCTCCGCGCGGACGTACGCCTCGATCGTGTCATCCATGAAGTGCTGGATCTGCTCCTGCAGGTCCTCGCCCTCCAGGACGCGCCGACGCTCGCCGTAGATGACCTCACGCTGCCGGTTGAGCACCTCGTCGTACTTCAGGACGTTCTTGCGGGTCTCGAAGTTCTGGGTCTCGACCTGCGACTGCGCGGACGCGATCGCACGCGTGACCATCTTGTTCTCGATCGGCACGTCGTCGGGCACGTTGGCCATCGACATCACGCGCTCGACCATCTGGGCCTTGAACAGGCGCATCAGGTCGTCGCCGAGGGAGAGGTAGAAACGGGACTCGCCCGGGTCGCCCTGACGGCCGGAACGGCCGCGCAGCTGGTTGTCGATGCGCCGCGACTCGTGCCGCTCGGTGCCGAGGACGTAGAGGCCGCCCAGCTCCTCGACCTCCTCCTTCTCCGCCTTGACGGCCTGCTCGGCCTTCTCCAGGGCGGCGGGCAGGGCCGCGGCCCACTCCTCGATGTGCTCCTCCGGGTCGAGGCCGCGCTGGCGCAGCTCCGCCTCGGCGAGGTCCTCGGGGTTGCCGCCGAGCTTGATGTCCGTACCACGGCCGGCCATGTTGGTGGCCACCGTCACGGCGCCCTTGCGGCCGGCCTGGGCGACGATCTGCGCCTCGCGCTCGTGGTGCTTGGCGTTCAGCACCTCGTGCTGGATGCCGCGCTTGCTGAGCTGCTGCGAGAGGTACTCCGACTTCTCGACGGAGGTGGTGCCGACGAGGATCGGCTGGCCCTTCTCGTGCTTCTCGGCGATGTCGTCCACGACCGCCTCGAACTTGGCCACCTCGGTGCGGTAGATCAGGTCCGACTGGTCCTTGCGGATCATCGGCTTGTTGGTCGGGATCGGGACCACGCCGAGCTTGTAGATCTGGTGGAACTCGGCGGCCTCGGTCATCGCCGTACCGGTCATGCCGGAGAGCTTCTTGTAGAGGCGGAAGAAGTTCTGCAGGGTGATCGTGGCGAGCGTCTGGTTCTCGTCCTTGATGTCCACCCCTTCCTTCGCCTCGATCGCCTGGTGCATGCCCTCGTTGTAGCGGCGGCCGGCGAGGATACGGCCGGTGTGCTCGTCGACGATCATGACCTCGCCGTCGATGACGACGTAGTCCTTGTCGCGCTTGAACAGTTCCTTGGCCTTGATGGCGTTGTTCAGGTAACCGACGAGGGGGGTGTTCACCGACTCGTAGAGGTTGTCGATGCCCAGCCAGTCCTCGACCTTGCTGACGCCGGACTCATGGATGGCGACCGTGCGCTTCTTCTCGTCGACGTCGTAGTCGCCGGTCTCCTCGATGCCCTTGAGCGGGTTGCCGGCCTCACCGCGCTTCAGGCGCGTGACCAGCTTGGCGAAGTCGCCGTACCACTTGGTGGCCTGGTCGGCCGGGCCGGAGATGATCAGCGGCGTACGGGCCTCGTCGATGAGGATGGAGTCGACCTCGTCCACGATGGCGAAGTTGTGGCCGCGCTGCACCAGTTCGTCCTTCGACCACGCCATGTTGTCGCGCAGGTAGTCGAAGCCGAACTCGTTGTTCGTGCCGTAGGTGATGTCGCACGCGTACTGCTCGCGGCGCTGGGCCGGCGTCATGTTGGCGAGGATGCAGCCGACGGACAGGCCCAGGAACCTGTGGACGCGGCCCATCATCTCGGAGTCGCGCTCGGCCAGGTAGTCGTTGACCGTGATGAGGTGGACGCCGTCCCCGGACAGGGCGTTCAGGTACGCGGGCAGCGTGCCGACGAGGGTCTTGCCCTCACCGGTCTTCATCTCGGCCACATAGCCGAGGTGGAGCGCGGCGCCGCCCATCAGCTGCACGTCGTAGTGCCGCTGGCCGAGGACGCGCTTGGCGGCCTCGCGCACGGTGGCGAACGCCTCGGGGAGCAGGTCGTCCAGGCTCTCACCGTCGGCGTACCGCTGCTTGTACTCCGCGGTGAGGGCGCGCAGCTCGGCGTCGGAGAGGTCGACGAAGTCCTCTTCGATGGAGTTGACCTGGTCCGCGATGCGGTGCAGCTTGCGCAGGATCTTGCCTTCGCCTGCACGCATGATCTTCGAGAGGACGGACACGGGGGCTGGTCTCCTTGCCGGTCGGGCCTGGGACGGTCGGTTTTCCTTCTGACGTACTGAGCAACGGCCATCGTATGCGAGGACCCGGCCACGCCGGGAGGCCTGGCGGCGCGACGGCTGCTTCACCCAGGACAACGGACGGGGCATGCGGATAGTGCCGCATCGAGGCACGGAATTACGCGAAACGTGATCACCCGCTCACGCCCAGCGAAAATCCATGGCCCCGGACGGGCGTCGCGAGCAGAATCGGCCGATGGAACCCGTCACGCTCACCACGGACCGTCTCCTGCTGCGCCCGGTCGGCCCCGCCGACACCGACGCGGTGTACGCGGCGGTGCAGGACCCCGACATCCAGCGCTGGACGACGGTCCCCTCGCCCTATCTGCCGGAACACGCGATCGGCTTCACGGAGCAGATCGTCCCCGACGGCTGGTCGCAGGGGTCGATGTTCACCTTCGGCCTCTTCCTCGGCGGCGGGGAGCTGGCCGGCATGCTCGCGCTCACCATGCGCTCGCTGGGCACGGCCGAGATCGGCTTCTGGGCGGCCAAGGAGCACCGCGGCCACGGGTATGTCGCGGAGGCCGCCCTCACCGCCTGCCGGTGGGTCTTCACCGAGGTCGGTGTCGACCGTGTCGAGTGGCGGGCCGAGGTCGGCAACCACGCCTCCCGCGCGGTGGCGCAGCGCGCGGGCTTCACCGTCGAGGGCACCCTGCGCTCCGGCGTCAACAACAAGGGAGTGCGCCGGGACTGCTGGGTCGGCTCCCTGCTCCCCTCGGACCTCGGCCTGCCCTCCACGGCCCCCTACCTGCCCGCGCGTTCATGAGCCCTCGCCGGCCCTCGCCCCGGGCGTCCTGGACGGTCCCGGTGAACGCGCAGGGCCTCGCGGGCTGTCAGTGGCACCCTCTATCGTCCGGAACATGACGACCCAGCCGCGCCCCACCACCACGCTCACCGCGGACGAAGCCCGCCGGATCGCTCTGCGGGCCCAGGGCCTGCTCGGCGCGCCCGACCGGCGCGCGGGCGTCCGCGGGGTGCTGCGCCACCTCGGCGCGGTGCAGCTCGACACCATCTCGGTCCTCGCCCGCTCCCACGAGCTGGTGCCGTACGCCCGGCTGGGCGCGGTCGGCCGCCAGGCCGTGGAGGCCGCGTACTGGACGGACGCCCATGCCTTCGAGTACTGGTCGCACGCGGCCTGCATCCTGCCCATCGAGGAGTGGCCGCACTTCGCGTTCCGCCGCCGCGCCTACCGCAACCGCCCCCACTGGCACCACGAACTCCCCGACGGCGCCTACGACCAGGTCATCAAGCAGCTCCGCGCCGAGGGCCCGCTGACCGCCACGGAACTGGGCGGCGCGAAGAAGACGAACGACTGGTGGGACTGGTCGGGCACGAAGGTCGCCGTGGAGCGCGCGCTGATGTACGGCGAGGTGGTGTGCGTCGAGCGGCGCGGCTGGAAGCGGGTGTACGACCTCGCCGAGCGCGCGGTCCCGGACGCGTTGCTGCACGACGAGCTGGACGACGCCGAGTGCCTGCGCCGTCTGGTCCGGCTGGCGGGCGAGTCGCTCGGGGTCGGCACGCGCGCGGACATCGCCGACTACCACCGCCTCAAGGCCGAGCAGGTCGACGCGGTGATCGCGGACTCGGGGCTGGTGCCGGTCGAGGTCGAGGGCTGGGGCAGGCCGGCCTGGGCGGACCCGGCGGCCCTTGCGACGCCGCCGCGGGGCCGGCACCGCACCACGCTGCTGTCGCCGTTCGACTCGCTGATCTGGGAGCGGGCGCGCACGGAGCGGATCTTCGGCTTCACCCACCGGCTGGAGGCGTACGTGCCGAAGCCCAAGCGCGTCCACGGCTACTTCGCGATGCCGGTGCTCGCCGGCGGCCGGCTGGTCGGGCGTGTCGACCCGGCCCGGGAGGGCCGCACGCTGGTGGCCAGGCAGGTCACCCTGGACGGCCCCAGGGCGGTCCCGGCGGTCGCCCAGGCCCTGGTCGAGGCGGCGACATGGGTGAACTGCACGAACGTCCGCGTGGAGCGCGTGGACGCCCCCGAGCTGCGCGAGGCCCTCGGCAGGGAACTCGCCGGGCTGCTCGGATAGCCGCTAGCGGATCTCCAGGATCTTCTCGCGCATCGCGTAGACCACGGCTTCCATCCGGGAGTGCAGCTGCAGTTTCTCCAGGATGTTGCGCACGTGGTTCTTCACGGTGTTCTCGGAGATGAACAACTCCTTGGCGATGTCCCGGTTGTTCATCCCGGTGGCGACGAGCTTGAGGACCTCCAGCTCGCGGTCGGTCAGCCGGGGCGCGGGCACCAGCCGACGCTCGTCGGTCCGCTGGATCATCGACTTGAACTCCGTCAGGAGCTTCGACGCCATGCTCGGGCTGATCTGCGACTGCCCGTCGGCGACCGCGCGGATGGCGGTGGCCACCTCGTCGGTCGAGATCTCCTTGAGGAGGTATCCGGTCGCACCCGCCTTGATCGCGTCGTAGAGGTCGGCCTCCTCGTCGCTGATCGTCAGCATGATGATCTTGGCGCTGGGGGCGACCTCCTTGATGGAGGTGCAGGCCTCGATCCCGCCGCGCTTGGGCATGCGGACGTCCATCAGCACGATGTCGGGCAGCAGATCGGCGGCCTTGTCGACGGCCTCGGCCCCGTCACCCGCCTCTCCGACGACCTGGATGTCCTCCTCGGCCGCGAGCACGATCTCCAGGCCGCGCCGGAAGAGGGCGTGGTCGTCCACGACCAGGACCCTGATCGGCTCGTCGCGCGACGAGCCCGCGTCCGGGCCCCTGCCGATGACATCGTCGTCGGCGTCCCCGTCCCGCATCGGTCCGAAGGTGTCCGCCATCGTTCCTCCCCCTGAAGGCTGTGGCCTGTGGTCCTGTGCCATCGCCAACCCAAGGCAGCGGCCCACCGGTTGGGCCGGTGCGGCCATGATTTCATGCCCGGACGACACCGAGGTGACGTGCGGGGCGCGAAGTGGTCGCACACCGGTGCCCCTGGGGGCGCACACGCGCTCCAGGGGCACCGGCTCAGCTTCAGCCGGGTGGGTCAACCGCCCAGCGTGCCACCGGCCGCGGGGGGCTGCGCCTCGGCGACCATCGGGTCCGTGCTGAGGTGGATCACGCCGTAGTCGTAGGCGTGTCGCCGGTAGACGACGCTCGGTTCCTTCGTCTCGGAGTCCACGAAGAGGTAGAAGTCGTGGCCGACCAGTTCCATCTCGTAGAGGGCCTGGTCGAGGGTCATCGGGGAGGCGACGTGGGTCTTCTCGCGGACGACGAGGGGGCCTTCGCCCTTGACCTCCAGCGAGCCGATCTTCTTGGTCGGCACGCCGTCCGTCTCCTCCTCCTGGACGGGGAGGCCACTGCCGTTCAGCGTCGCCGCGCCCGGGACGTGGTCGGGGACCTCCGCCGCCGAGATCCGGCGCGCGCCTCGGCGCGAGAACCGCTTGTCGTGCTGCTTGCGCAGCCTGGCGTCCAGCTTCTCTGCCGCCAGGTCGAGTGCCGCGTACGGGTCGCTGGCCGCCGCCTCCGCCCGGATCACCGGACCGCGGGAGCGGAGCGTGATCTCCACTCGGTCACAGCGGTCGGCCTGACGGGGGTTCGGCTCCTTGGACACCTCGACGTCGAGGCTGATCACCTTGGCATCGAGCCTCTGGATCTTCTCCAGCTTCAGCTTCTCGGCCACGTGCTTGCGGAACCGCTCGGGCACCTCGGTCTTGCGGCCTTTGACGACGATGTCCACGCAGAACTCCGTTCCCGGATCGCTCCGCCGCATCGGCGGAGCATCTCCCTTTTGCACCAGGTCCGGTGATCACCGGACCTCGGACTCGGTGACTTCCACCTCCTCCTCCCCCATGGGCGAGAGCTCCATCCCACCGGCGCGGGTGATTGCGGAAAAACCCGCAGCACGGCATTCGTATAAGTGAGGTGTGGCCTGCGCCTTTCCTCACACCCGAACATATCTCGCCCGGACGGATGTCGTCACCCTCTACTGCGGCGTACCTCCGTTCAGCTGAATTATCTCTCTCACTACCTGCAACGATGCAGGTCGGCGGTCAGTTCCTGGCTATTTCGAAAGAATCGCGCGGGGCGGCGATCACTGCGGCATGGAGCACCCTGCCGAGGACGTTCGGGGCCGCCTTTTCCGGTGCACCGTGCACCCACTCCCTCCGCTCCCGCCGTACATCGATCCGTCGTTCCTCCCTACCTTCCCGAGTTATGGCCTCATACACGGCCGATCCACCCTCGCGACGGGATACCGCCGCCTCCCGCAGCGCCCGCGCGGCCTCCGCGAGAGAGGCACCCGTCGTCATCAGGTCGTCGACGAGCACGACACGGCCCGAGCCGAGCAGCCGGCCACCGCCCGGGCCCACCTCCAGCGCCCCGGCGAGATTCTCCAGGCGCCGCCGCGCGTCCAGCCCGGCCTGGTCCGCCACGGCCCGCCGCTGGCGCAGCACGGCCGCCACCCGGGCCGGCGTCCCGGTGCGCCGCAGCTCTCCGGCCGCCGCGAGCGCCATCCGCCGCACCGGATCGTGCCCGCGCGCCCGAACGGCCCACCGGCTGGACGGCACCGGAACCAGCAGCACGGGCCCACGCCCCGGCGCCCCGGCCGGCCCCGCGCCGACGACGGAACCTGCTCCGCCTTCGCCGAGGCCCACCCGAACGGCCCCCGCCAGAGCCGTACCCAGCACTCCCGCGAGGAGCAGCGCGCCCCGCTCCTTGTGCGCGAGCAGCAGAGCACGCACCTCCGCCGCATAGGGAGCCACCGCGTTGACCACCGGCAGCCCGGCCGGCTCCGGCACCGGCCGCACCCGCCGGGGAACACCCGCGTCCAGCGTGGCCCGGCACCGCGGACAGAGCGCCGTACGAGGTGCACCGCAGCCCGCGCAGTCGGCCGGCAGCACCAGGTCGGTGAGGTCCTGCCACCACCCCCGCATGACCACCACTGTGCCAACGCCGGGGCCGGGCGGCCACCCCTGTGGACAACGCCCTGTGGATAACTCGGAGCGTCCGCGCGCCACGGGCACGGCCAAGGGCCGCGGTCCAGCCCTCCGGCTCCTTCGGCTGCTCCGCTCCTCCGGCCCGTCAGCCCGGATAGACCGGCGCCGTCCCGTCCTTGTCGACCTTCTGCCACTGCGCCCCGGACGGCAACCGTACGATCCCGTCCTCCGAGTAGGCCACCAGCGGCACCCGCTCGTCCTCGGAGGCGGCGATCGCCTTCACGCTGGTCAGCGCGCCCGGAGCCGGGCCGTCGAGCGTGGAGCCGTCGACCTGGACGTACCGCATCTGCTGCACACCGCCCTGCTCCTGGCCGACGACGAGGAGCCTGCTGTCGCCGGCCCAGGAGATGGCGCTGACCTGCTCCAGGTCCGGTGCCGCCGATCGCAGCCCGTCCACCGAGATGCCCTGGCCGGTCCCGTCGTCGCGCTGGATCCGGCCGATGTACAGGGACTGCTTGCCGTCCTTCGCCGCCACGACCAGCGCGATGCGCGCCCCGTCCGCGGCCACCCGGACGTCCGTGATCTGGCCGGGAAGGTCCGGGACGGCGACCTGCTCCGGTTTCTCGACGCCCTGGCCCAGGACGAACAGCCGCGGCCGGTGCGGGTCGCGGTCGGCCACCCACAGGTCACCGCGGGCGTCCCAGCTCGGCGTGGTCAGCCGCTGCTCGGGGGTCGCACCGACGCTGGTCACCTGCGGCTCACCGAGCGAACCGCCCGACGCCAGCGACGTCACGTACAGCGACCTGCCCTCGTCGCCGACGCCGGCCGCGGTGTGCTCGTCCCGCGACACCGCCACGGACTGCAGCCCCTTGCCGCCCTCGCCCAGCGGCCCCGGCACCGGGACGGACCCCGTGCCGGTGCTGCCCGTCTGCATCCGTACCACCCGGCGCTTGCCGTCGAGGAAGTACAGGTACTCCGGGTGCTTGGACGACCCGTGCCAGGCCGCGGACTCGGCGCGTTCCTCGGTCAGTTCGCACAGCCGGTCGTCGCCGGTCCCGCGCAGTTCGACGGACTCCAGCGTCGGCGCCAGGTTCCGCAGCGTGAACAGCACCTGCGTCGCCATCTCGGTGCACTTGCCCGCGGCGACCCGGGACGCCTTCAGGTTGAGCGGCACCGTGAGCTTGTTCTGGTCGTCCGGCGCCAGATCGGACGCGCCCTTCTGCAGCGCCGTACCGGTCGGGAAGCTGGACCTGACCACCGGACCGAGCCAGGTGGTGGGCCCCTTCAGCAGCGAGCGGACCATCTGGGTCATGGGGTCGACCTTGCTGCGCACGAACACCGGATCGGCGACCGCCACCGGCTGCCCGCCCGCCCCGGCCGCCGCGTCGGAGGCGAAGTAGTACTTGTCGACGGACGTGTAGTTCCGCTGGAAGTCCGACTTGCCCATGACGACACCGTCGGGCAGCCCGTCGATGCGCCACTGTCCGCTCTTGGCGTCCTTCGTCAGATGCAGCTTCTTGCGGTAGGAGCCGTCGGCGGGCTGGTAGGCCTGCTGCGCGTCGACCGTGGCGACCCGGGTGCCGGCCAGCAGGCAGGTGACGCTGTTGGTCTCCTCCCGTCCGCCCGGACGGCAGTCGGTCTCGATGGTCGGCCCGTTCGCGAGGACGGTGGTCGACTGCTCCGGCCGCCACCGGTCCGCCGCGTCGGCCGTCAGGTACTTGCGCGCCGTGTCGTACTCGGGGTCGTCGCTGGTCAGGGCCTCCAGGAAGCCCTGCATGATCTCGCCCGGACCGGCGCCGTCGGCCGGCGGCATGGCGAACACCCGGACCCCGGTGTCCTGCCGCGGCGTGGACTCCACGTCCCGCAGATCCCCGCTGTCGGGCATCGAGGCGCAACCGGCCAGCAGGACGACACCCAACGCGGCGTACGCCGCCGCGCGCGCCGACCGCCGCCGCGCGCCCCCCTTGCGGTCAGCGGCCACGAAATGCCTCCCCTGGCTCGTTCGAGTCCTGCGGCGCTGTCGAATCCTGCGGCGCTGTCGAATCCTGCGGCGCGGGCGCGCCCGGCCGGCCCGAGGCCGCCTCGGGCGCCTGGGACGCCTCGGATTCCGCCGACGCCGCCGACGCCGCCGACGAGGCGGGTGCGGTGGGGGCGGCGGGTCCGTCGCCCGGACGCCGGGCGCCACCGGTGGGCCGGGGCACCACGCGCGCGCCGTTGCCGTTGCCGGGCAGGGCGGTCGGGTCGGCGGCCGACGTCGCGGCCAGTCGCGGCGCGATCGGGGTCCGCGGCGGCAGCGCGGACGCCTGGGCGCCGGCCTGCTGCACCGGAACGGTCGCCCGCTTCTCCCCGCCGTCGCGGGGCGCGCCGGTGTCGTCGAGGCCGCGGTTGCGGCGCGAGTCCTTGGGCTCCAGCGGTATCGGCGAGCCCCGCAGCGGCTCGTCCGCGGTCCTGGGCAGCGTCAAGCGGAACTGGGAACCGCCGCCCGGCTCCCCCCACGCCTGCAACCAGCCACCGTGCAGCCGCGCGTCCTCCAGGGCGATCGACAGCCCGAGGCCGGTACCGCCGGTGGTACGCGCGCGTGCCGGGTCCGCCCGCCAGAAGCGGCTGAAGACCCGGGTCGCCTCGCCGGGCTTCAGCCCGACGCCGTAGTCCCGCACCGCGATGGCCACGGCCCCGCCCGCCGCGGCGAGCTTGACCACGACGTCCTTGCCCTCGCCGTGCTCGACGGCGTTGACCACGAGGTTGCGCAGGACACGCTCCACACGCCGGGCGTCCGCCTCGGCGACGACGGGCTGCTGGTCGCCGATCACCCGTATGTGCGTGCCCTTGCGCTCGGCGAGCGGCTCGGCACCGCTCACCACCCGTCGGACGACCTCCCTGAGGTCGATCGGCTCGGCCTCCAGCGCCGCCGCGCCGGCGTCGAAACGGCTGATCTCCAGCAGGTCGGCGAGCAGCGACTCGAACCGGTCCAGCTGGTCGGCGAGCAACTCGGCCGACCGCGCGGTCACCGGGTCGAAGTCCTCCCGCGCCTCGTGGATCACGTCGGCGGCCATCCGGACGGTGGTCAGCGGGGTCCGCAGCTCGTGCGAGACATCGGAGACGAACCGCCGCTGCATCCGCGACAGGTCCTCCAACTGCTGGATCTTGACCTGCAGGTTCTGCGCCATCTTGTTGAAGGCCTCGCCCAGACGCGCGATGTCGTCCTCGCCGGTGACCTTCATCCGCTCCTGGAGCCGCCCCGCGGACAGCCGCTCGGCGATCCCGGCCGCCATCCGCACCGGCGTGACGACCTGCCGCACCACCAGCCACGCGATGGCCCCGAGCAGGACGACGACGAACAACCCGGCCGTGGCGAGGGTGCCCTTGACCAGGCTGAGGGACTTCTCCTCCTGCGTGAGCGGGAACAGGTAGTACAGCTCGTACGGGCGGCCGTTGGGATCGTTGACCTGCTTGCCGATGGCGAGCCCCGGCTGCGACTCCTTACCGCCGTCATAGACGATCCGCGTGTTGCTCTGGACGGCCGTCGTACCGCTGTTCACCCGCTCACGCAGGGCCGCGGGCACGCTGGACGTCGGGTTGACGTTCCCGGAGCCGCGCGGGCTGCGGCCGCCGCCGCTGTCGTCACCCACGGGCAGCGTCACCACGTCGAAGGCGCCCGCACCGCCGCTGGACAGCGACTCCACGAGGTCGCTCATCCACGGGATGACGTTCTGCGACTGCCGCCCGTCCGCGGTCGACGCGCCGTCACCGGCGCCCGCACCGGTACCGCTCGCCGCCTCGTCGGCCTTCTGCTTGGCCACCGCGAACCCGCCCGTGGCCTGGCTCTGCGACGCCTTCACCTTCGCGTCCAGCAGGCCGTTGCGCACCTGCCCGATCACGACGAAGCCCAGCAGCAGGACGACACCCAGCGACATCAGCAGGGTGGTCGCCACGACCCTCAGCTGGATGTTGCGCCGCCACAGCCGCATCACCGGCAGCAGCGGACGGCGCACCCAGCGCAGGAACAGCCGCAGCACCGGGCTGCCCTGGACCCCGCCCTCCAGCAGCCTGCCGTCGAACAGGCCCCGCAAGCGCGCACCCGCCGCCGGCCGGCCGACAGGCCGCCCCGGACGGGCCCCGGAACCGCCGGGGGCCGAAGCGGCGCTGTCCCCGGACATGTCAGCTCGGCCCGGCCTTGTAACCGACACCACGGACGGTCACCACGATCTCCGGCCGCTCCGGGTCCTTCTCGACCTTGGAGCGCAGCCGCTGGACATGCACGTTGACCAGCCGCGTGTCGGCCGCGTGCCGGTAGCCCCACACCTGCTCCAGGAGCACCTCGCGGGTGAACACCTGCCACGGCTTGCGCGCGAGCGCGACCAGCAGATCGAACTCCAGCGGCGTCAGCGCGATCGACTGCCCGTCCCGCTTCACCGAGTGCCCGGCGACATCGATGACCAGGTCACCGATGGTCAGCTGCTCCGGCGCCGGCTCCTCCGACCTCCGCAGCCTGGCCCGGATCCGGGCCACCAGCTCCTTCGGCTTGAACGGCTTGACGATGTAGTCGTCGGCACCCGACTCCAGGCCCACGACCACGTCGACGGTGTCGCTCTTGGCCGTGAGCATCACGATCGGCACACCGGACTCCGCCCGGATCAGCCGGCACACCTCGATGCCGTCCCGTCCGGGCAGCATCAGGTCGAGCAGCACCAGATCGGGCTTGCTCTCACGGAAAGCGGCCAGCGCCTTGTCGCCGTCGGCTACGAAAGACGGCTCAAAACCTTCACCACGCAGCACGATGCCGAGCATCTCGGCCAGTGCGGTGTCGTCGTCGACGACAAGGACTCGTCCCTTCATAAACGACATCATCCCATTCTCATAACAGCGACAGGCGCCCTGGTGAGGGAGGTCACTGGCCCGTGACGATAGTCGTAGGGAACCGTCACTGTCTGCCCCCGTCCGCCGATCACCGGACTTCTCGGGCCCCTGCGGGGAGAGTGACGGAGAGTGGGCAGGGAGCCGCGGCAGCCGCGCCCCCGCCCGTTCACCCTCCCCGCCTCGCTGTCTCGGAGTGGGATCAGACCTCGCCGATCAGGTCGCCGTCACCCGGCGCGACTTGGCGCACAGCTCCGCAAGGGACTCGGCCGTCACGGGTGAGGCCGCTCCTTCCTCGGTGACGATCGCCGTCACCAGCTCGGGCGGCGTCACATCGAACGCCGGGTTGTACGCCTGCGTCCCCAGAGGGGCCACCGGAACCCCGCCACCCGGTCCCGCCACCGGCACCTGCGGCGCCATCACCTCGGTCACCTCGAAGCCGGGACGCTGCTCGACCTCGATGGACGCGCCGTCCGGCGTGTCCAGGTCCACGGTCGTCAGCGGCGCCACCACGATGAACGGCACATGGTGGTACCGGGCGAGCACGGCGAGCGGATAGCTCCCCACCTTGTTCGCCACCGAACCGTCTGCCGCGATCCGGTCCGCCCCGATCAGCACCGCGTCCACCTCACCCGCCGCGAACAGGGAACCCGCCGCGTTGTCGGTGAGCAAGCTGTACGCCATGCCGCTGCGGGCCGCCTCGTACGCCGTGAGACGGGCGCCCTGCAGCAGCGGCCGCGTCTCGTCCACCCACAGCCGCCGCAGCCGGCCCGCCCGGTGCGTCGCGAGGGCCACCGCGAAGGCCGTGCCCTCCCCGCCCGACACCAGCGCACCGGTGTTGCAGTGCGTCAGAATCCGGTGCCCGCCGCCGGGCAGCAGCTCGTCCAGCAGCGCCAGACCGTGCGCCGCCATCCGGGCACTGGCCTCGGCATCCTCCTGGTGCAGCGCCCGCGCCGCGGCCAGCGCCGCCACGGCGCCGGCCGTGGGGTCGCCGGTCCTGGCCAGCTCCGCGTGGTACGCGGACTCGGCCCGGCGCACGCCTACGGCCAGGTTCACCGCGGTGGGCCTGGCACCCTCCAGCGCCCGCGCCGCCTCGGCGACGTCGAAGCCGCGCGCGGCGGCGAGCGCGACGCCGTACGCCCCCGCGATCCCGAGCAGCGGCGCCCCGCGCACGGCGAGTGAACGGATCGCCTCCACCAGCGCCGCCGCGTCCGTGCACACCAACTCGACCTCTTCGGCCGGGAGCCTCGTCTGATCGAGAAGGGCCAGTACGGGACCTTCTGGTGGTTCCTCCCATCGGATCGCAGGTATGTCGGTCGGCCGCTTGTCCCCGCTGCTGGTTCGCGCCTGCTGATCAGCCATGCCGTCAGTCTGCCCCGGATACGGCGGACAATTGAAGGTGGCCGCCCCCCTACCGCGGCCGGTACCCCGGTGACCAGCCCATGGCACGATGGCTGCCAACCTGCCGCCGCGACCGCGGACGGGCACCGAGAAGGAGCTTCGATGACAGACACTCCGGGCTGGGCCTCGCCCGGATCCGACCCGTCGTCCGAGGGTCGGGAACCCGGTGCGTCCGGCCCCGCCGAACCCGCCGACCGCCCCGGCCCCGCCGAGCCCGCGCCGCAGCCGGGCACGGACCCGCAGAGCCCAGGCGGGAAGTGGTCCAAGGAGCAGCCGCCACCCGGCCAGTGGTCGGCGCCCACCGGTGCCCCCAGCCCCCACCAGGCCCCGCCGCCCCCACCGCCCGGCCCGGGCTGGGGCGGCCAGCAGCCCGGTAATCCGGGGTGGGGCGGCCAGCACCCCGGCGGCCCGGGTCCCGGCGGATACGGCGGCCCTCCCGGCGGCTACGGCGGCCCTCCGCCCGGCCACGGCGGCTACGGCCACCCGGCCGGCTACCCCGGCTGGGGCGGCCCCCCGCCCGCGGCCAAACCCGGTGTCATCCCGCTGCGTCCGCTCGGCGTCGGTGAGATCCTCGACGGCGCCGTGTCCACCATGCGCACCTACTGGCGGAGCGTCCTCGGCATCGCGCTGGCCGTCGCCGCGGTCACGGACACCTGCCTCGTCCTGGTGCAGGGCTTCTTCCTCAACGACGCCCTCAGCACTGCGCAGCTCGACAGCCGGACCGCCACCCCCGACGACGTGTACCGCGCCCTGCGCGAGTCCATGATCGGCACCGGGATCGTCACCGTCATCTCCGCAGCCGCCGTCATCGTCGCAACCGCCCTGCTCACGACCATCACCAGCCGTGCCGTGCTCGGCAAACCGGTCAGCACCGGCGAGGCCTGGCGTGAGGCCCGCCCGCAGATCCCGAAGCTGGCCGGGCTGCTCATCCTGCTCGGCCTGATCACCGTCGGCGTGGTGGTCGCCGGCGCACTGCCCGGCTTCCTGGTCCTGCTCGCCGGCGGAAGCGACGCCGGCGGATCGGCGCTGTTCGCGCTGGGCATCCTCGCAGGCGTCATCGTCGCGGTGTGGCTGGCCATCCGCTACTACCTGGCCGCCCCCGCCCTCATGCTGGAACGCCAGGGCATCACCAAGTCCATGAGCCGCTCCGCCAAGCTGGTGCGCGGCTCCTGGTGGCGCGTCCTCGGCATCCAGCTGCTCGCCTGGCTGATCGCCAACATCATCTCGGCGATCATCACCATCCCGTTCGCCCTCGTCGGAGCCGCCGTGAGCGGCGACGGCATGGGCAACTTCCTCGGCACCAGCGGCGAACCCGTCGGCTGGACCTTCCTGATCATCCGGGGCATCGGCTCCCTGATCGGCACCACGCTCACCCTTCCGATCAGCGCCGGCGTCACCGTGCTCCTCTACATCGACCAGCGCATCCGCCGCGAGGCCCTCGACCTGGAACTGGCCCGCGCCGCCGGCGTCCAGAGCTACGGCACCGGCACCGCCGGCCCCGTCCCCGGGAGCTGATGCGGTGAGGCTCACGGGGGAAGTTCTCACGGCGGCGTCCCCACCGGGCGCCGCCGCCACCGTCGTACGACGGCTGCTGCGGGCGTCGGACCCAGCCCTCCTCGCGGCCGGCGGCTCGGGAGACGAGCCGCCGGTGACCATCCCGCGCGATCCCGCCCGGGAGGCGGCACGGCGCGAGCTGTCCAAGCGGATGTACCACGAGAACGACCCCGGCCTGCTCCAGCGCGCCCTGAACGCCTTCTGGAACTGGGTCGACCGGCTGTTCAGCACAGCGGCCTCGGCGACCCCGGGCGGCACGGTCGGCCTGCTCGTCGTGGTCCTGTTCGTCGTCGCCGTGCTCGCCGCCCTGTGGTGGCGCCTCGGCGCCCCCCGCCGACAGCCCTCCTCAGCCGCCGCCCTCTTCGACCAGCGACCGCGCACCGCCGCCGACCACCGCGCCGCCAGCGAGGCACACGCGGCCCAGGGCCACTGGAACCAGGCCGTCCAGGAGCGCATGCGAGCCCTCGTCCGCTCCCTGGAGGAACGCGCCCTGCTCGACGTACGCCCCGGCCGCACCGCCGACGAGGCAGCCGCCGAGGCCGGCCGCGTCCTGCCCGCGCACGCGGACCGACTGCGGTCCGCCGCCCGCGACTTCGACGACGTCACATACGGCGGGCGCCGGGCCGGTGAGCAGTCGTACCACCGGCTCGCCGAACTCGACCGCGACCTGGAACGCACCAAGCCGACCCTCGCCGACAACCCGGCCAGCACCACCGGCACGGCCCACAGCACCCGCCAGGGGGCAGCCGAGTGACCACCGAGACCATGCCGGCCACCACCTCCCTCGCGCCCACCGGCCGCCAGCTCTGGACCCGGGCACGCGGCATCGCGCTCGCCGCCGTACTGCTCCTTGCCGCGGCCGTCGCCATGGCCTCCGTACGCTCCACCGCCCGTCACGGCGAACTGGACCCGCGCTCCGCAGACCCCTACGGCAGCCGCGCCGTCGCCCGACTCCTCGCCGAACGGGGCGTCTCCACCCGCGTGGTCACCACGCTCGGTGCGGCCCGCGCCGCCGCCGGCCCCGACACCACCCTGCTGGTCGCCGTGCCCGACCTGCTGAGCCACCGTCAACAGACCGAGCTGCACGCCGCGACGGCATCCTCCGGCGGACGTACCGTCCTCGTCGCGCCCGGCAGCTGGTCCGTCGAGCGGCTCGCCCCCGGGGTCACCGCGGACCCCGCCACCAGCGGCACAGACACACTCGCCCCGGACTGCGCCCTGCCCGAGGCCCGGCGAGCGGGCACCGCCGACACCGGCGGTATCCGCTACACCACCACCCACCTCGACGCCGACTCCTGCTACCCCAGCGCACGCCTCGCCACCCTGCTGCGCATCCCCGCGTCCTCCAAAGGCGGCGACACCGTCGTCCTCGGCGCGCCCGACATCCTCTACAACGACCGCCTCGACGAGCAGGGCAACGCTTCGCTCGCCCTCCAACTCCTCGGCTCCCGACACCATCTGGTCTGGTACCTCCCCTCGCTGTCCGACTCCGCCGCCACCGAGTCCGGCGAGCGGAAGAGCATCCTTGAGCTGATCCCCTCGGGCTGGCTCTGGGCCACTCTGCAGCTCTTCATCGCGGCGGCCCTCGCCGCCTTCTGGCGGGCACGCCGCTTCGGCCCCCTCGTGCCCGAGAAACTCCCCGTCGCGATCCGCGCCTCGGAGACCGCCGAGGGCCGCGCCCGTCTCTACCGCAAGGCCAACGCCCGCGACCGCGCCGCCGCCGCTCTCCGCGCCGCCACCCGCACCCGCCTGGCCCCCCTCGTGGGCGTCCCCGCCACACAGGCACACGCGCCCGAGGCCCTGCTTCCCGCCCTGTCCGCCCACCTCTCCGGCGACGGACAGACCCTGCACTCCCTCCTCTTCGGACCGCCGCCCGGCGACGACGCGGCCCTCATCGCACTCACCGACCAACTCGACGCCCTCGAAAGAGAGGTACGCCGTTCATGATGGACCCGACCACTGACAACGCCGGGCAGAGCGGAGACCCCGGCACCGCCCGGGCCTCCCTGGAAGCCCTGCGCGCAGAGATCGCCAAAGCCGTGGTCGGCCAGGACCCCGCCGTGACCGGCCTCGTCGTCGCCCTCCTCTGCCGCGGACACGTACTACTAGAAGGAGTCCCCGGGGTCGCCAAAACGTTGCTCGTCCGCACCCTCGCATCCGCGCTGGAACTCGACACCAAGCGCGTCCAGTTCACCCCGGACCTGATGCCGAGCGACGTCACCGGCTCCCTCGTCTACGACACCCGCACCGCCGAGTTCTCCTTCCAGCCGGGCCCGGTCTTCACCAACCTGCTCCTCGCGGACGAGATCAACCGCACCCCGCCCAAGACCCAGTCGTCCCTCCTGGAGGCCATGGAGGAACGCCAGGTCACGGTCGACGGCACCCCGCGTCCGCTCCCCGAACCGTTCCTCGTCGCCGCGACGCAGAACCCGGTCGAGTACGAGGGCACCTACCCCCTGCCCGAAGCCCAACTGGACCGGTTCCTCCTGAAACTGACGATCCCTCTGCCGTCCCGGCAGGACGAGATCGACGTCCTCACCCGGCATGCCTCGGGCTTCAACCCGCGCGACCTGCGCGCCGCCGGCGTACGCCCGGTCGCCGGCCCCGCCGACCTCGAAGCGGCCCGCGCCGCGGTCGCCAAGACGACCGTGTCCCCCGAGATCACCGCCTACGTCGTCGACATCTGCCGCGCCACCCGCGAGTCGCCCTCCCTCACCCTCGGTGTCTCCCCGCGCGGCGCCACCGCTCTGCTGGCCACCTCCCGCGCCTGGGCCTGGCTGACCGGCCGCGACTACGTCATCCCCGACGACGTGAAGGCCCTCGCCCTGCCCACCCTGCGCCACCGCGTCCAGCTGCGCCCGGAGGCCGAAATGGAAGGCGTGACCGCCGACTCGGTCGTCAACGCGATCCTCGCCCACGTCCCGGTCCCCCGCTGATGGCACTCACCGGACGCGCCGCCCTCCTCGCGGCCCTCGGCTCGATCCCCGTCGGCCTCCTCGAACCGGGCTGGACGGGCATCCTCGCGATCAACGGCCCCCTGGCGCTGGCCTGTGCCTGCGACTACGCCCTGGCCACACCGGTACGCCGTCTCCTCCTGACCCGCTCCGGCGACACGTCCACCCGTCTCGGTGACACCGCAGACGTCACGCTCACGATCACCAACCCGTCCCGACGCCCCCTGCGTGCCCAGGTGCGGGACGCGTGGCCACCGAGCAGCTGGCAGCCGGGGACCGAGATCGAAGCCTCCCGGCACCGCCTGTCCATTCCTCCGGGCGAACGCCGACGCGTGACGACCCGGCTGCGTCCCACCCGCCGCGGCGACCGCCAGGCCGACCGCGTCACGATCCGTTCCTACGGCCCCCTCGGCCTGTTCTCCCGCCAGGGCTCCCACAAGGTGCCCTGGACGGTACGGGTCCTGCCGCCGTTCACCAGCCGCAAGCATCTCCCGTCGAAACTCGCCCGCCTGCGTGAACTCGACGGGCGCACGAGCGTGCTGACCCGTGGCGAGGGAACGGAGTTCGACAGTCTGCGCGAGTACGTTCCCGGAGACGACACCCGATCGATCGACTGGCGGGCCACAGCCCGGCAGTCCTCCGTCGCCGTCCGTACCTGGCGACCGGAACGCGACCGGCACATTCTCCTGGTCCTGGACACCGGCCGTACCTCGGCCGGCCGCGTGGGCGACGCCCCACGCCTGGACGCCTCGATGGACGCGGCCCTGCTGCTCGCCGCTCTCGCCTCCCGCGCCGGTGACCGCGTGGCCCTGCTCGCCTACGACCGCCGGGTACGCGCCCTGGTCCAGGGCCGCTCGGCCGGCGATGTACTGCCTTCCCTGGTCCACGCGATGGCCTCACTCGAACCGGAACTGGTCGAGACCGACGCCCGTGGCCTGACCGCCACGGCCCTCCGAACCGCTCCGCGACGCTCGCTGATCGTGCTCCTCACCGCCCTCGACGCGGCACCGGTCGAGCAGGGCCTGCTGCCGGTGCTTCCGCAGCTCACTCAACGCCACACCGTTCTGGTCGCCTCGGTAGCCGATCCGCACATCGCCGGCATGGCGCAGGCCCGGGGCAACGCCGAGGCCGTGTACGAGGCGGCGGCCGCAGCGCAGGCCCAAGGCGAGCGTCGGCGTACCGCGGAACAGCTCCGTCGTCACGGGGTGACGGTGGTCGACGGGACTCCGGAGAATCTGGCGCCGGCGCTCGCGGATGCCTATCTGGCTTTGAAAGCGGCGGGTCGGCTCTGAAGAACGTGATCCGCCGCTGTCCGTTCACGGACAGTCGACGGGTCCTGAACGCAGAAAACCCCCGCATCGACCCGATGCGGGGGTTTTCCCAAAAATTGTT
>NZ_BMRM01000002.1 GCF_014648635.1 Streptomyces cinerochromogenes
GAGAGCGGAACGGTCGGAGGAATAGTCCGACCGTTCACAGCGTCCTCGCTGTGTTTTTCAAAGGAACCTCGACCATCGGATTGTTCCGACGGACGGGGTATCAACATATCTGGCGTTGACTTTTGGCACGCTGTTGAGTTCTCAAGGAACGGTCGCTTCCTTCGTACTCACCCTCTCGGGCTTTCCTCCGGGCGCTTCCCTTCGGTCTTGCGTTTCCGACTCTATCAGATCTTTTCTCGATCCGATTTCCTCGGCGCTTTCCAGGTTCTCGCTCTCGCGTTTCCCTTTCCGGCGGTTCCGACTTTATCAGAAGTTCTCGGCCGGTCTGAACGGCCGCTCATTTCCGAGTAATCGGGGGTGCTTCTCAGGATGCCTTTCACGACTTCTTGAAGAAGCGATTAGATTCTAACGACTGCCGGGGGACCATGTCCAACTCCGGGCAACTGTTTGAATCTACCTCCCCACTCCCTCCGTGTCAACGGCTCTCGCGGGGCGGAGAGGAGACTAGCAGCTCGCGGGCGTCCAGTGCACATCCGGCGGGTCAGGCGGCCGTGGGGACGGAGGCGCTGCGGTCCGTCGCTTCGAGATCACCCGTCTCGCCCGCGCGTGCCGCGCGACCGCCCAGGACGTAGACGTACGTCAGGAAGGCCAGCTCGGCCGTGACCCCGATGCCGATGCGGGCCCAGGTGGGCAGGCCGGAGGGGGTGACGAAGCCTTCGATGGCGCCGGAGACGAACAGGACCAGGGCGAGTCCGATCGCCATGCCGACGGCGGCCCGTCCCTCCTCCGCGAGTGCTGTGCGCCGGCTGCGCGGGCCGGGGTCGATCAGCGTCCAGCCGAGGCGCAGACCGGTGCCTGCGGCGACGAAGACCGCGGTCAGCTCGAGCAGGCCGTGCGGGAGCACCAGGCCGAGGAAGGTGTCCAGGCGGCCGGCCGAGGACATGAGGCCGAAGCCGACGCCCAGGTTGAGCATGTTCTGGAAGAGGATCCACAGGACAGGAAGCCCCAGGAAGACGCCCAGGACCAGGCACATCGCCGCCGCCTGGGCGTTGTTCGTCCACACCTGGGCGGCGAAGGCGGCTGCGGGATGGCTGGAGTAGTAGGTCTCGTACTCGCCGCCGGGGCGGGTCAGCTCGCGCAGCTGGCCGGGCGCCGCGATGGACGACTGCACCTCGGGGTGCGTGCCGATCCACCAGCCAAGGAGGACGGCGACGGCGGTGGAGACGAGTGCCGTGGGCACCCACCAGTGGCGGCTGCGATAGACGGCGGCTGGGAAGCCCTGGCTCAGGAAGCGGGTGACGTCACGCCATGAGGCGCGGCGCGTGCCGGTGACGGCGCTACGCGCGCGTGCCACGAGCTGGCTGAGCCGTCCCGTCAGCTGCGGGTCCGGCGCGCTGGACTGGACGAGGGACAGGTGGGTGGCGGTGCGCTGGTAGAGGGCGACGAGTTCGTCTGCCTCGGCACCGGTGAGCCTGCGCCGACGGCGGAGCAGCGCATCGAGCCGGTCCCATTCGGCTCGATGTACGGAGACGAAGACGTCCAGGTCCATCGGGTCTGCCTGCTCCTCGGCTGCTCCTCCACGGCCGGTCGCGATCGCCGTGGATGCTCGTCAATGCTGTCAGCTTGTCGTACTGCGGCGCGATGCGCCCACAGCTTGGCAGACTTGCGGTTCAGGGGGCGGACCGAGGAAGGACGGCTGGCGTGAGTGAGCTGGTGACCGGCGAGGCGGTGGCGCTCGAACTGCGGCCCGCGAAGCTGCCGAGCAGGGCGCTGGCCGTGTTGCTCGACCTGGTGGTGGCGGTGGTCGCGTACATCGTCGTGATCTTGGTGCTGGTGGCGTCGACGGCCTCGCTGGACGAGGCCGCACAGGTGGCGCTGTCGATCGCAGCGTTCCTGCTCGTGTTGGTGGGCGGGCCGATAGCCGTCGAGACGCTCAGTCACGGGCGTTCGCTGGGGAAGCTGGTGTTCGGGCTGCGGGTGGTGCGGGACGACGGCGGGCCGATCCGCTTCCGGCACGCGCTGGTGCGAGGCGCGCTCGGGGTGGTCGAGATTGTGATGACGTTCGGAGTGGTGGCCTGTATCGCCTCGCTGGTCTCGGCGCGGGGTCGGCGGCTCGGGGACGTGTTCGCGGGCACGCTGGTCGTGCGCGAGCGGATACCGGCCGGGCGGACCGGATTCGTTCCGCCTCCGCCGCCCTGGCTCGCGGGGCGGTTCACCGAGCTGGACCTGTCTGCGGTCCCGGACGGGCTGTGGCTCGCCGTCCGGCAGTACCTGACCCGGATGCAGCAGCTCGATCCGCAGGTCGCGGCGGGGATGGCCCAGCGGCTGGCGGCTGATCTCGCGGGGCGCACGGGGGCTCCGGTGCCCCGGGATCTGCCCCCGGCCGCTTTTCTGGCGGCCGTGGTGCACGAGCGCCAGGCCCGCGACGCCCGGCAGGCCTTCGGTGACGGGAGGGTCGCGTCCGGTGGCTTCCCCCAGGCCGGGCCCGCCCTTCAGGCTCCGGCGTCGTACCAGCCTGCCGCCGCCTACCAGCCGTCGGCCTACCAGCCGTCGGCCTTCCGGCCTCCCCTGGGTTCCGTTCAGCCGGCCCCAGTCCCCGGCCCGCCCCTGGGCCGGGCGCCGCAGCCGCAGGCGCAGGCGCCTCTTCCTACCTCGTCCGCGCCGGGTGACGCGTCGCGGGTCGAGCGGCCGGCCACGGGGTTCGCGCCGCCGGCGTAGCGCGGGGCGGGGCCGGGCGGGGCCGCCGCCGCGTAGCCAGTGGTGTGGGCGGTGCCGGTGGTGCCGTTGGGGTCGGAGATGCCTGGGTGCCCACCGCAGCAGGGGGCCGACCACGGCAGGGCCGGGCGTGTCGGGAGCGACCGGCTCACTCGAACCGTGACGGCGGTGACTCCAGGTCCTCCAGCTCGATCCCGGGCGCGGCCAGGACGACGTCTCCGGCGATGTGGACGGTGTGCTGCTCGCCTGTGTCCAGGGCCGTGACCTGGTATTCGTCCACGGCCAAGGGGCCGTTGTCAGTGGCGTGTGCTTCGCTGTTCACCAGAGCCCAGGACTGGTCCACGGTGCGGGGGGCGAGGACGGGGTCGGTGAAGGCCACGAGGCGTACGCGGGTCGCGGCGGACGAGGGGGTGAGGCGCAGGAGACGGGCGGTGGCGACGAGGAACGCGGGGGACGTGCCGGTGAAGGCGTGGGCGCGCACATTGCCTTCGGCGGCATGAGCGCCGGTGGGGTCGGTGCGGACCCAGGTGACGCCGTCGAGGGCGGCACCGCGCACCTGCCAGTCGCCCGCGTGGAGTTCGAGGCGGATGGGACGGCCCAGGTCGTCCAGGGCGAGGTCGACCGAGCCACGGTGATCGCCGGCGGGGCCGGTCAGCCGGGAGACATAGCGCCAGCCGGACGGGCCGGGGGCGCACTGGAAGTGTTCTTCTCCGAGGGGGGTGTGATCGTGCGGATCATGGAGCGAATAGCGGCCGCGGGGCATGGGGGTCCTGGGTCGTGACGGGCTGGTCCGGCCGGAAGCCCTAGGTCGGGGGGCCAAAGGGGCAGGCCCCCGGCACGGGGGTGCGGGGGCCTGCCTCGAAGGGCCTGCTGCCAGGGGAGGCGTCGGTGCACCGGCGCGCTCCCCCGGCAGGCGGGGCTAGGGGATCACCGGCTCAGTAGCGGTAGTGGTCCGGCTTGAACGGGCCGTCGACGTCCACGCCGATGTACGCGGCCTGCTCCGGGCGCAGCTTGGTCAGCTTGACGCCGAGCGCGTCCAGGTGGAGGCGGGCGACCTTCTCGTCGAGGTGCTTGGGCAGCGTGTACACGCCGATCGGGTACGCGTCGGGCTTGGTGAACAGCTCGATCTGGGCCAGGGTCTGGTCCGCGAAGGAGTTGGACATCACGAACGACGGGTGACCGGTGGCGTTGCCCAGGTTCAGCAGGCGGCCCTCGGACAGCACGATGATCTTCTTGCCGTCCGGGAAGGTCCAGGTGTGGACCTGCGGCTTGACCTCGTCCTTGACGATGCCGGGCACCTTGGCGAGGCCGGCCATGTCGATCTCGTTGTCGAAGTGACCGATGTTGCCGACGATCGCCTGGTGCTTCATCTTGGCCATGTCCGAGGCCATGATGATGTCCTTGTTGCCGGTCGTGGTGATGAAGATGTCGGCCTTGTCGACGACCTCGTCCAGGGTGGTGACCTGGTACCCGTCCATCGCGGCCTGCAGGGCGCAGATCGGGTCGATCTCGGTGACGATCACCCGGGCACCCTGGCCGCGCAGGGACTCGGCGCAGCCCTTGCCCACGTCGCCGTAGCCGCAGACGACAGCGGTCTTGCCGCCGATCAGGACGTCGGTGGCGCGGTTGATGCCGTCGACCAGGGAGTGGCGGCAGCCGTACTTGTTGTCGAACTTCGACTTGGTGACGGCGTCGTTGACGTTGATCGCCGGGAAGAGGAGGACGCCGTCGCGCTGCATCTCGTACAGGCGGTGGACACCGGTGGTGGTCTCCTCGGTGACACCGCGGATCTCCGAGGCCAGCTGGGTCCACTTCTGGGGGTTCTCGCCCAGGGTGCGGTGCAGCAGCTGGAGGATGACGCGGTGCTCGTCGGACTCGGCGGTCTCCAGGGCGGGGACCTCACCGGCCTTCTCGTACTCGACGCCCTTGTGGACGAGGAGGGTGGCGTCGCCACCGTCGTCCAGGATCATGTTGGGGCCGCCGGTGGGGCTGTCCGGCCAGGTCAGCGCCTGCTCGGTGCACCACCAGTACTCCTCCAGGGTCTCGCCCTTCCAGGCGAAGACCGGGACGCCCTGGGGGTTGTCGGGCGTGCCGTTCGGGCCGACGGCGATGGCGGCGGCGGCGTGGTCCTGGGTGGAGAAGATGTTGCAGGAGGCCCAGCGGACCTGGGCGCCGAGGGCGACCAGGGTCTCGATGAGCACGGCGGTCTGCACGGTCATGTGCAGGGAGCCGGTGACGCGGGCGCCGGCGAGGGGCTGGGCCTCGGCGTACTCCTTGCGGATCGCCATGAGGCCGGGCATCTCGTGCTCGGCGAGGGTGATCTCCTTGCGGCCGAACTCGGCCAGCGAGAGATCGGCGACCTTGAAGTCCTGTCGGTTGTCGACAGTCGTCATTACGAGCTGCTCCTCGGGGTTGGGTCGAGGTGGGTACGGCTGGTCTGCGCGGCGGCGGACACAGGGGTGCCCGAGAAGAGGACACAGGCATGCCCACGTACGCGCAGCGCAGTCCGTCGGAGGCCCTCTCTCCCTCGGTCGGTCCGTGGGGACCGCCCGACCGCCATCAGCAGCGACGTCTGGCTCCGTCCCAAGCTACACCGGACGGCCCGCTGCGCCCCAGTCCGTCCGGGCATTCAGCGGGGTCGTATTTCAGGCGGTTCGGGGGGCGGGTGCGGGGCGCGGCGGTGGGGCGGACACCGTGGAGTCGGTGCCGACGGACCGGGCTGAACAGGGACTTCTGCCTCTTCGAGGAGGCGGTGGGGTGGTGCAGGGTGCAGGGGACCGGGGGTTCCGGTTGCGCTCGCGGGGTGTCCGGGACGACACCCCGGGCGGTGAAACGTGAGGAGAGCGACGTGACCAGTCCGGCATGGCCGCCCGCAACGAGTGGCCCCGATGACGAGCGGCGGCCGTGCGGCTGCTGGCGGTGACCGACTGCCCGACGGGCATCGCGCGCACCCGTACGGCGGCGGAGAAGCTCGCGCAGGCCGCCGCGAGCCGGGGCATCGGGATGGAGCGGAGCCCCGGCCGGAACCCTGGGTGGTCGCTCCTCAGCAGTCTGTCCGAGGTCGGCCGCCGTACGGGACGTCGGCGTCAGTGACCGGCGGCGTGGGGGGTCGGGCCGCCCGGGGTGGCCTTCGGGTCGGGGCCCTTGGCGGCCTCGGCCTCGCTGTAGATGTCCGGCTCCAGGTAGATGACGCGAGCGATGGGGACGGAGGCGCGGATGCGGGCCTCGGCGGCGTCGATGGCCTTCGCGACCTCGGTGGCCGTGTCGTCGTGCTGGACAGCGATCTTGGCGGCGACCAGCAGTTCCTCGGGGCCGAGGTGCAGCGTGCGCATGTGGATGACGCGGGTGACGGTGTCGCCGTCGACGATCGCGGCCTCGATCTTCTTGACGTCCTCGACACCGGCGGCCTCGCCGAGCAGCAGCGACTTGGTCTCGGCGGCGAGGACCAGGGCGATCAGGACGAGCAGGACACCGATGCAGAGGGTGCCGATGCCGTCCCAGACGCCGTCGCCGGTGAGCAGGGAGAGGCCGACGCCGCCGAGGGCGAGGACCAGACCGATGAGCGCGCCGAAGTCCTCCAGGAGGACGACGGGCAGCTCGGGGGCCTTGGCGCGGCGGATGAACTCCTTCCAGGAGAGCTTGCCGCGCAGTTCGTTGGACTCCTTGATGGCCGTGCGGAAGGAGAAGCCCTCGGCGATGATCGCGAAGAGGAGGACGCCGACCGGCCAGTACCAGTGCTTCAGATCGTGCGGGTGGCGGACCTTCTCGTAGCCCTCGTAGATGGCGAACATGCCGCCGATGGAGAAGAGGACGATCGAGACGAGGAAGGCGTAGATGAACCGCTCGCGGCCGTAGCCGAAGGGGTGCTGCGGGGTTGCCTGGCGCTGCGCCTTCTTGCCGCCGACGAGCAGCAGGAACTGGTTGCCGGAGTCGGCGAGCGAGTGGACGCCTTCGGCGAGCATCGAGGAGGAGCCGCTGAACGCGAACGCCACGAACTTCGATGCCGCGATCGCGAGGTTGGCGCCGAGTGCCGCCACGATCGCCCTGGTACCGCCTGACGCGCTCATGTGTCCGCGTTGTCCCTTCGCCTCTGTCGGCCTGGTCCTGATCCGTACGTCCAGGCGTGTGCCCGGCTTTGCCCGGCCTTTGCCGGTGGGCCATTCTTGCAGCCCGGCCGGGCCTCGCCGTCTCAGGTATCCACAACCCCGGTCATACGATCACAGTGGCGCGGAAGACCGTGCCCGCGCCCGAGATCTCCGCCTTCTCGCCGGCCGGGACGAAGACCGACCGGCCGGGTCCCAGCTCGTGCTCGCCGGCCCGGACGGTGCCGGCCGTGCAGAGCAGGATCTGCGGGGTGTCCCGGGTGAGGTCGTGGGCGCCGCCGCCCTCGGGGAGGACGTACCGGGAGAGCCGGAACTCGTCGATCGGCGTCTCGTAGACCTCCTCGCCCTCCGGGGAGGCCTCGGGGCGCAGCACGCCCGGGTCGCTCGGTTCGAACCGCACGATGCGCAGGAGTTCGGGGACGTCGACGTGCTTCGGGGTCAGGCCGCAGCGCAGGACGTTGTCGGAGTTGGCCATGATCTCGACGCCGAGGCCGTTGAGGTAGGCGTGCGGGATGCCGGCGCCGAGGAACAGGGCCTCGCCGGGCTGCAGGCGGACGTGGTTGAGCAGCATGGCCGCGATGACGCCGGGGTCGCCGGGGTAGTGGTGGGCGATGTCGGCGTAGGGGGCGTAGGCGCCGCCGAGGCGGGTGCAGGCGGCGGTGGCCTCGGCGACCGTGTGGGCCATCTCCTCCCGGTCGGCGGTGAGGATCGCCGTGAGGACCTCGCGCAGGGCCGCGTCCTCGGGGCGGGCGTGCAGCAGGTCGACGTAGGGCTTGAGGGAGTCCACGCCGAGTCCGTCGAGCAGGTCGGCGGCCTGGACGGGGTCGCGGAAGCCGCACAGGCCGTCGAACTCGGTGAGCGCGCAGATCAGCTCGGGCTTGTGGTTGGCGTCCTTGTAGTTGCGGTGCGGGGCGTCGAGCGGGATGCCGCGCCGTTCCTCGTCGGCGTACCCCTGTCTGGCCTGCTCCAGGTCGGGGTGGACCTGGAGGGACAGGGGGGCGCCGGCGGCGAGGATCTTGAGCAGGAACGGCAGGCGGGGGCCGAACCTGGCGACCGCGTGGGAGCCCAGCTCGCGCTCCGGGTCGGCCTCGATGACCTCGACCAGGGTTCCGCGCGCGGTGCGTGACGGGGCGCCGGGGTGGGCGCCCATCCACATCTCCGCCTGGGGTTCGCCGGTCGGCTCCACGCCGAGGAGGTGCGGGATGGCGGTGGGAGAACCCCAGGCGTAGGGGCGGACGGTGTTGTCGAGGCGGTCCATGTGTCTTCTCTGTCTCCGTACGTACGCTGCGCGGCCGGCGCCGGCGGCTGGGCCTCTCGGGGCACCGGTGGCGGGCCCGGGTGGTCCGGCCCGGAGCAAGATCAGGCCCCGGAAGCGAGCGCCAGGTAAACGGCGGCGAAATCCGTGACGGCGATCAGTTCCGCGAGGGTCTCCAGTTCGCCGCCCTCCTCCGGTTCGAGTTCGCTGACGGGCGTGTCGTGACTGAGGGCGACGTCCCGGGCGGCGGGGGCGGCGGTGAGGCCGCTGAGCGGGCGGTCGCGGAGCAGCACCACGCGCGCGTGCAGTGCGGGCGGCTCCTCCACGCGGTCGCGGAAGAAGTCGTCCGGGTCGGCGCTGGCGGCGAGCGGGCCGGCCAGCAGGGCGCTGTGCGCGGCGAGCGCCTCGGGCAGTTCGGCGACCAGGGCGGGGCGGCCGGCGAGTTCGGCGAGGGCGGCGGCGAAGCGGCGGCCGGCCGGTCCGGCCGAGGTGCCCTCCGTCCACACCATGGGGAGCGCGTCGGCGAGTTCGGCGGCGAGGGTCTTCGCCGGGTTGCTGTAGGTGGCGATGGCGGGGCCGCAGCGCTCGGCGACGTGGTCCAGGCGGTCGGCGGTCTTCTCCAGGGCGTCCGGCGGGGCGGTGATCAGGCCGATCCGGTCCAGGAGCGCGAGCAGTGGCGTCAGCAGCGCCCAGAAGACGCCCGGGGAGGACGCGGCGAGCGGTTCCTCCTGGTCGTAGGGGGCCGTCGCCATCGGTACGAACAGGCCGTGGGCGCCGGCGACCGCCTCGGCGAGGGGGGTGCGCGGCGGGGCCACGGCGGCGACCGTGCAGCCGCGTCGGTAGGCCTGGTCGGCGAGGAGGGACAGGCTCGGTTCGGAGCCGTCCGGGGTGGCGATCAGCAGCAGGTCCACGGAACCGGCCCAGCCCGGAAGCTCCCAGCGTAGGGCGCCCGCGGCCGGGGCGACGCCGCTGGGGGCGAGCCGCACGACGGGGCTGCCGGGGCCGGCCAGGGTGCCGAGGAGGTCGGCGGTGTGGGTGGCGGCGGCGCCGGGGCCCGCGATGAGGACCGCGCGGGGGCGGCCGTCCGGCTTCAGGGTGCCGATGCCGGCCTCGGCGGCGTGCCGGACGGCGGTGCGGACCCGGGCGCCGGCCTCCGCCGCGCCGCGCAGCAGACCTCGGCGGTCGGCCTCGGCGAGGCCCTCCGGGGTGTCGAGCAGCGATTCGTCCAGCATGGGCGGCAGCCTCCGGTCGCCGGGGATCCTGGGGTGCTACGAGGTGGGGCCCCGTCACTCGGGGCGGCGGGCCTCGTCCACGAGCAGGACGGGGATGCCGTCACGGATCGGGTAGACGAGGCCGCAGTCCTGGTCCGTGCAGATCAGCTCGGTGTCCTGCTCCCTCAGGGCGGCGTGGCAGGCCGGGCAGGCGAGGATCTCCAGGAAGCCGGCTTCGAGCGCCATGGGGTGTCCCTTCGGAGGGCGGTGGTGTCTTTGCGGATGCCTGGTCAGGTTACCGCTGATGGGCAGGCCGCTCAGCCCCTGATGATCGCCAGAGCCTCGTCGCGGATCTTCGTCATGGTGGCCTCGTCGCCGGCCTCGGCGTTCAGGCGCAGGAGCGGCTCGGTGTTGGACGGGCGGACGTTGAACCACCAGTCGGCCGCGGCGACCGTGAGGCCGTCGAGGTCGTCGAGGGTGACGTCGGGGCGGCCCTCGTACGCGGTACGGATCGCGGCGAGGCGGGCGGCCTGGTCGGCGACGGTGGAGTTGATCTCACCGGAGCCGGTGTAGCGGTCGTACTGCGCGACCAGGGCGGACAGCGGGCCCTCCTGGCCGCCGAGGGCGGCGAGGACGTGCAGGGCGGCCAGCATGCCCGTGTCGGCGTTCCAGAAGTCCTTGAAGTAGTAGTGGGCCGAGTGCTCGCCGCCGAAGATCGCGCCGGTGCGGGCCATCTCCGCCTTGATGAAGGAGTGGCCGACGCGGGTGCGGACGGGGGTGCCGCCGTTCTCCTTCACCACCTCCGGGACCGTGCGGGACGTGATCAGGTTGTGGATGACCGTGCCCTTGCCGCCGTTGCGGGCGAGTTCACGGGCGGCGACCAGTGCGGTGATCGCGGACGGGGAGACCGGGTCGCCGTTCTGGTCCACGACGAAGCAGCGGTCGGCGTCGCCGTCGAAGGCGATGCCGAGGTCGGCGCCCTCCGCCGGGACCCGCTTCTGCAGGTCCACGAGGTTGGCCGGGTCGAGCGGGTTGGCCTCGTGGTTGGGGAAGGTGCCGTCCAGTTCGAAGTACATCGGGACGAGGGTCAGGGGCAGGCCGGCGAAGACGGAGGGGACCGTGTGGCCGCCCATGCCGTTGCCGGCGTCGACCACGACCTTCAGCGGGCGGATGGCGGTGAGGTCGACGAGGGAGCGGAGGTGCGCCGCGTAATCCTCCAACGTCTCGCGTGCGGAGAGGGTTCCCGGCCGGTCCACGGGTTCCGGGGCGCCCTCCGCCAGCCAGCGCTCGGCCAGTTCGCGGATCTGTGCGAGGCCGGTGTCCTGGCCGACGGGGGCGGCGCCCGCGCGGCACAGCTTGATGCCGTTGTACTGGGCCGGGTTGTGGGAGGCGGTGAACATCGCGCCCGGGAGGTTCAGCGCGCCGGAGGCGTAGTACAGCTGGTCCGTGGAGCACAGGCCGATCTCGGTGACGTCCACACCGCGGTCGGCGGCGCCGCGCGCGAAGGCGCGGGACAGGCCGGGGGACGAGGGCCGCATGTCGTGGCCGACGACGATGGCCGCCGCTCCCGTCACCTCCGCGAAGGCGGCGCCGAAGAGTCCGGCCAGTGCCTCGTCCCACTGGTCCGGGACCACTCCGCGTACGTCGTACGCCTTCACGATCTGCGACAGATCAGCAGTCACGGCCAACCCTCCTGAAGTCCTATGGGTGCCCACAAACTACCCGTCCGGGGTAAGCGGGGGTGCGCGGACACCAGCGGATCCGTCCGCGGACCCCTGCGAGGACCTCTTCACGGATCCTTGCGTGGACCTCTCCACGGATCCCTGCGGGGACCTCTCCACAGGCCCGCAGCCGTAACACCCGCGGGAGGCGAATCGTCACGCCGGAGGGGGTGGCGTGGGGTGGCGGTCAGTTGTCCGGTGAGCGCAGGACCCTCAGGTGGCCGCGGCGGGCGACCTCCATGGGGTCCGCTGCGCGGGCACCGCCGCCGCCCGCCTCCGCCGCGCGCTCCTGCGGACGGGCCGCCTCGCGTACGGCGTTGGCGAGCGCTTCCAGGTCGTCACCGCTGGGCCGTGCGGGCGCGGAGCCGTCGAGGAGTCGTACGACCTCCCAGCCGCGCGGGGCGGTGAGGCGCTCGGAGTGCTCGGCGCACAGGTCGTAGCAGTGGGGTTCGGCGTAGGTGGCGAGCGGGCCGAGGACCGCGGTCGAGTCGGCGTAGACGTACGTCAGCGTCGCGACGGCGGGTCGGCCGCAGGCGGTGCGCGAACAGCGACGTACAGGGCTCACGACGTTGGACGGTACCGCACTCTTGAGCGGGCCGCGACGACTCTCCACCAGGTCACTCCACCGTGTCGTGCTGTGAAACGCCCCACACACCCCTTCGAGTGGGCCCTGCTGACCTGCGTGGACGGGGGTGTGGCGGGGGTCGGACGGGATCGCGTCCGGTCATGAGTCGGTACAAACACCGTCAAATGGCTTGAGTTCGGCGGACTTGGAGAGTTACGGAAACGAGCCAGACCTTGGCTGGAATGGTCATGCTGCGTCATGGGGGCGTTGGGCCGGTTGCCGCGTGGAGCCGGACGGGCGGAGGGTGCGGGGACTACGCTTCATCGGTGATGGACAACCGTGTACCGCCCCGTGCCGCCGGCCCTGGGCCCCGTCGCCGTGACCGCCACGGGCGGGGCATGCGGGGGCCGATCGCGCCGCCGCAGGTGCCGCTCGCGGCAAGCCGTGCCGAGGTGTTCGCGGACCTGGTGCAGGACTCCGTGGAGCGTCTTGAGCGGCGGTGGCCGCAGCTGGCCGACATCGACTTCCTGGTCCTGGAGGTGCCCCGGCTGGAGGGGCGGGGGGATCAGGCGGCGTGGGGGGACGAAGCGGTGCCGCTCGGCGGGGTCGTCCCCGCGCGGGACGGACGGCGGGCTCGGGTGGTCGTGTACCGGCGGCCGGTGGAGATCCGGACCAAGGGGCGGGATGAGCGGGCCGCGCTGGTGCATGAGGTGGTGGTGGAGCAGGTGGCCGAGCTGCTGGGGTTGACGCCGGAGACGGTGGATCCCCGGTACGGGGAGGATTAGGCCGGGGTCGGTGTCGGTGCTGGTGCCGGCCGGGTTGGACCGCTCGCCCGCGCTGACGCGGTGCCTCCCCCAAGCTCTTCGCGCAGGGGGGACGGCATGACGGCCGCTGTGTCTGTCCGTAGCCGCGTCAGTTCTGGAGTACCGACAGGTCCTGTTCCGTCCGCGGTACCGATACCGTTCCGCGGTCGTTCGGGAGGGGCTGGATGGTGAAGGCGGGGACGCCTCCTTCGGTGGCGGCGAGGGTACGGGAGGCGTAGACGGGGGCGCCGGAGACGGGTTCGACGGTGAGGGCGTAGGTGCCCTTCAGGCCTGCCGGGATGGGGGCGTCGATGTTCTGGGTGGTGCCGGACTTGAGGGTGTAGGTCTTCGTGACCGGGGTTCCGCCCTCGCTGCCGGCCGAGGCGGTGACCTTGACCGTGGCCGTGCCGGTGGGGGCGGTCAGGGCGAGTGTGGTGCCCTTGGCGCTGTTGTCGGCCGAGGTCGCGCGCGTGCCGACGGCGGCCGTGGCCGGGATGAACGCCGTCTCCTTCTTGTCGCCCTTGCCGCGGGTGACCTGGAGGGCCGCGACGACCGGGACCGTCTGGTCGGTGGGGGTCAGGACCAGGGAGCCGGCCTCGCCCCGGGTGACGTCGCCGAGGTCGACCGTCGTCGACATGCCGGACTTGGCGTGCAGGGTCTCGTTCCCGGCCGGGGTGATCAGGCCGGCGGGCGAGGCCAGGCGGATCTTCAGGTCGGCGTCGGCGTCACCGGGCGTGAAGGCGGTCAGACGGACGTCGGTGGCGTCCTTCGGGATGCCGGGCAGGACCAGGCTGCCGGCCGGGTCGGTGGCGGCGGCCAGCCAGTCGCCGCCCTCCTTGTCGTCCAGGGCCTGCACGGCCGCGCCGACCCGGCCGCTGCGCACGCTGACGTGCACGGTCAGGCCGGCCTGGCGCTCCTCGGTGAGGGTGGAGAGCAGGATCGGCTCGCTCGCGTGCGCGTCGACGGTGAGGTTCTCGCCCAGCGGGGACTTGATGGCGCCGTCCTTGCCGTACAGCTCGATGTCGACCACGGCGGCGGAGTCGTCGGGGTTGGTCAGATGGACGTAGTCGGTGCGGCCGGTGGCCGTGCTGGCGCCCGGGAACCAGAACTCGGTGTCCGCGCCGGTGCAGTTGACGCCCAGCAGGCCCCGGCCGGTGCCGGCGGCGACCTCGGTGGTCTCCTGGACGGTCCAGCCCGGCGCGAACCCGCCGTCCGCCGTGCCGATCAGCGCGGGCGTCTCGGCGCCGGAGGTCTCGCCGGTGGCCGGGGTGCCCGGTGCCTTCGGGGCGAGCACCGGTTCGTCGGCCTTCTTCGCGGTGCCCTTGCCGCCCTTGCTCCCCTTGCCGCCCGTGTCGTCCGACTGTCCGGCGGCGGCCTGGAGCCGGGCCTTGCCGCCGCTCGCGGCGCCCTTGGTGACCGGTGTGAACGACGTGTACGCCGTGTCCGCGATGTCCGACGTGCTCGGCGCCGGGCACAGCAGGCCGGTGCGTTCCACGGGCAGTTGGGCGGCTGCCCCGGGGGCGGCGGCGCCGGACGCGGACGGCGAGTCGAACGCGGCGAACGCGGTGACGGCGGCCAGCGCGGTCGTACCGGCGATCAGGGACAGGGTCGTGCGGTTCACTGCTGGCTCCCGTCGGGGCGCTGGCTGCCGGTGCCGTGGGGGTGCTGGGCCGGGTCGTAGTCCTGCTGGGCGGGGTCGTAACCCTGCTGGGCGGGGTCGTAGCCCTGCTGGGCCGCGTCGTAGCCCTGCTGGGTCGTGTCCCAGCCCTGGTGGTCGGGGTCGTAACCCTGCCGGGCGGGGTCGTAGGCCTGGTCGTAGGACTGCTGCTGGTAGGAGGCCGGGTCGTACGGCGTCTGGTCGGTGGCGGTGCCGCCGTAGGCGTACGGGTCGTACGGGGCCGCCTGGTAGGGGTCGGGCTGCTGGTACGGCTGCTGGTCGTAGCCGGTCGCGGTCGGGTACGGGTCCGTGCCGTAGCCGTCGGTCCCGTAGGCGGCCGGGTCCCCCCAGTTCTGGCTCCGCTCGGCCGAGGAGTCCCCCATGTCGTACGACTGCTGCTGGTGCGGTACGGCCGCCGGGGACTGCTCGGGCGGCGGAGGTGTGCCGGGCTGCTCCTGCGCGGCGGCTTCCTCGGCCTGGGCGCGCAGGCGGCGGGCGCGGCGGCCCTCGCCGGTGGTGGCCTGGGCGGGCAGGGGCTGTTCCTCTGGCAGGTCGTCGTCGACGTCGCGGCGGCGGCCGGGCAGGGCGAGGACGACCAGGACGAGCGCGAGCGCGCCCTGCGCCCACAGCCAGGCGGTACGGGTGAACGGGGCGTCGTAGGTGACGTCCAGGCGGCCGCCGGCGGCGGGGAGTCGGAAGCCCTGGGCCCAGCCGTCGACCGTGGTGCGGGTGAGCGGCTTGCCGTCGAGGGTGGCCGTCCAGCCGTCGGCCGCGCTGTCGGCCAGGCGCAGGACGCGGCTGCCGGAGCCAGCCGGGATCGTCGTGTGGATCTCCACCGGTCCGGAGGGGACCGGCTGGGCCTTGCCCGGGCCGGAGGCGGGCACGATGGCCGCGCGGGCGACCTCCTGCCCGACGCGCCACAGGGCGCTGCCGTTCTGCTGGCTGAGCCGGGCCAGGCCGGGCGTGGCGTCCAGGACCCGGGTGAGGTCGCGGGGGGCGCCCTTGTGGACGAGGACGTAGCGCACGGCGAAGCCGCCGAGTTCGTCGGCCTGGTCGGCGCCGGAGCCGGCGACCAGGTTGGCAACGATCTTGTCCAGGCGGGTGTTCTCGCCGTCGGCGGCGGCGAGTTCGGCGTCGCCCATGCGGGCGCCGGAGCCGCGGACCAGGGTGTAGCGCACGCGCGCGACGGAGTCGCTGTCGAGGATCAGGGTGCGGGCCTGGGCGCCGCCGGTGGAGTCCTCGGCGACGAACGCGGGCACCTGGGCGGGGTCGCGGCGCTCCAGGGGGCCGTCGGCGCCGCCGATCATCCAGCCGGCGGCGATGAGCAGCGGGCCGGCGGCCGAGGCGAAGGCGATCAGCGCGGCGACGGGCTGGCGCCAGCCGAAGCTCTGCTCGGCCACGCGTGCGCGTGCGCCGTCGGCGCCGAGGGCGGCGGCGGCCAGCAGGGCGATGCCGTAGACCAGGGTGGCCGGTCCGGCCCAGGCGGACTTGTTGGACAGCACCGCGAAGACGAGGCCGACCAGGGCGACGGCCCACGCGGTGCGGATGCCGAGCTGCCGTTCGGAGCGCAGCAGGGCGGCGAGCGCGGCGAGCACGACGCCGAGGAGCATCAGGCCGTCGACGGTGCCGGGGCCGCCGGGGGAGGCGCCGAGCAGATCGAGCGCGGAGGCGGCCGAGGGGCCGTACTCCAGGCCGGCCTCCTGGAAGAAGCCGGTCGGCAGGAGCGTCAGCGACCAGGGCGCGAGGACCAGCAGCGGCGTGCCGAGCTGGACGAGGAAGCGCAGGCCGTGGCCGACGAGGTCGCCGCGGCGCAGCACCAGGACGCCGAGGCCGAGCAGCAGCGCGATGGGCCAGACGACCGGCGTGAACGCGGTGGTGATGGTCAGCAGCAGTGCGTACGCCCAGGTGGCGCGCCAGCTGCCGCGGGCGCCGGTGCGGCTTGCCAGGCCGCTCGCGGCGATGCCCGCGCGCGCGATGAGCGGCAGCAGCACGGCGAGCACGGCCGTGCCGATGCGGCCGCCGGCGAGGGCGCCGGTGGTCGCGGGCAGGAAGGCGTAGACCACGGCCGCCCACGCGCGCAGCAGCCGGGAGGTGACCAGGGGCCGTGAGGCGAAGTAGGCGGTGAATCCCGCGAGCGGCACCGAGCAGACCAGCAGGACGGTGACGGCGAGACCGGTGGAGCCGAACAGGATCGTGGCGAGGGTCGCGACGATCGCCAGGTAGGGCGGCGCGGACGGGGTGCCGCCGGCGCCCACCGGATGCCAGGCGTCCAGGTAGCGGGACCACAGGTCGCCGGCGCCGGCCGGGGCGGGCAGCAGGGCGCCGCCGGCGAGCGCGCCGCCGCCGAGCAGGGCGCGGCAGGCGACGAAGGAGATGAGCAGCAGCGCGAGGAAGAGCACCGGGCCGGGTCTGCGGGCGATCCGCCTGAGCCGGGCGAACTGCTCGACCTCCAGGAACTCGGCGTCGTCGCCGCCGGGCCCGGACTCCACGGCGCCGCCGTGCCGTCCGGCCGAGGAGGTGTCGGTGTCGGTGCCGCTGGTGAAGCTGCCCGCGATCTGCTCCACGGTGGCCCGGACGGTGGCGCCGGGCGGCGGGAACAGCTGGCGCAGTTCGCCCTTGTCGATCTGGGCGGGGCCGCGGCGGCGCCGGGCGGCGATGATCCGCTCGGGCCGCAGCAGGGTGCTCAGCAGGCCGCGGATCTCGTCGACGGCCTGGCCGGGGACCTTGCCGACGAGGTAGGCGAGGGTGCGCAGGACGGTGCCGAGGACGAGCCGGACCAGCACCCAGGGCAGCGCCGCCGTACGGGTGTTGACGAGCAGGGTGTAGACGGCGCCGGCCTTGTCGACCTTGTGCGGGGAGGCGGTGGTGCGGCCGGCGCAGTCGACCGTGCGGCGCTCGCGGGAGGCGGCCTCGGCGTGCCGGACGACCGCGTCGGGCGCGACCAGGACGCGGTGGCCGGCGGTGTGGGCGCGCCAGCACAGGTCGACGTCGTCGCGCATGAGGGGCAGCCGGCGGTCGAAGCCGCCGAGCTGTTCGAAGACGTCGCGGCGGACGAGCATGCCGGCGGTGGAGACGGACAGCACGGTGCGGACGTGGTCGTGCTGGCCCTGGTCCTGTTCGCGGCGGTCCAGACCCGTCCACCGGCGGCCGGAGTTGGCGATGGAGACGCCGACCTCCAGCAGCTGCCGGCGGTCGTACCAGCCGCGCAGCTTGGGGCCGACGACGGCGACGTCGTCGCGGCCGAGTTCGAGTTCGTTGTCGACGACGCGCAGCAGCTGGGCGAGGGCGTCGGGTTCGGGGGCGCAGTCGTCGTGCAGCAGCCACAGCCACTGGACGGGCTCGCCGTGCGGCAGTTCGGGCAGGTCGTAGGCGTCGTCGCGCCACGTGCGCGTGACGGGGTCCCAGCCGCTGGGGCGCTTGAGGTACGGCAGCTCCTCGGGAGTGAGGACGGGCGCGGTGCGGCTCGCCTCCTCCACGGCCTGGCCGAAGCCGGTGCGGCGGGCGAGGTGCAGCACGTTCGCGTCGCCGAGGGCGTCGGTGAGCAGCTGGGCGGAGTCGTCCGCGCTGCCGGTGTCGGCGGCCACCGCGTACTGGACGGGGCGCTCCTGGCCGAGCAGCCCGGCGAGGGCGTCGGGCAGCCAGCGGGCACCGTCGTGGGAGACGAGGACCGCGGTCACCACATGACGCGGGAACTCGGGCGGGCGGGTGGGGTCAAACCCGGCGGTGGCGGCGCCGGTTCGGGCCGCCGTATGGCTGTGCACGGACATCGAGGTACGGGCCCCGGTTCGATGGACTGCGGTGGACGCCCGTGCCTCCTCGTGCGTCGGATGCGTCGAGGGGACAGCGGGGTGTCTCGGACGAGCGACCACACTATCGGCAGTCCCATCGGGGTGGCGCTTGGCGCCTCGATGAGGGGTGGTGGTACGGGGACGGGCGGGCGACGACGGCCCGCCACCGGTGGATGGCCCACGGACGACGGGCTGTTCGCGAGGTATGGGGTCGTACGCATCGGGCCGTGCGTATGGGCTCGCACGTACGGGTCTTATGTACGGGGCCTCACGTACGGGGCCTCACGTACGGGGCCTCACGTACGGGGCCTCACATACGGGGCCTCACATACGGGGTCGTGCGTATGTCAGGCGGCCGGTCGGACGGCCGGTCGGACGGCGGCCTCCTCCGGACCGGCCTTCAGACGGCGGCTCTCTGCGGACCGGCCTTCAGACGGCGGCCTTCTTCAGACGGCGGCGTTCGCGCTCGGACAGGCCGCCCCAGATGCCGAAGCGCTCGTCGTTGGCGAGGGCGTATTCGAGGCACTCGGAGCGGACCTCGCAGGCGAGGCAGACCTTCTTGGCCTCTCTGGTGGAGCCGCCCTTTTCGGGGAAGAAGGACTCGGGGTCGGTCTGGGCGCACAGCGCGCGCTCCTGCCAGCCGAGTTCCTCGTCCGCGTCGTCGACCAGCAGTTGCTGCACCAGCTCGGTCATGTGCGCCCCTCGTCTGTCTTTCGCGTCCCCGTGCCTGGCCGTTACCGATGTCGGCTGAACGACACGAGTGAAATTACAAGTGTGCTGCTCCGGGCGAGTCAAGCCGAGATCTGCTATTGGGTCCGTTATTCACTCTGCGGAACCAAGGCCGTGCGGAAAGTGTTCAAATCGCCATAAACCTTGACACGCAGCCGGACCCACGGGGGCGACCGCAACCCCGTACAGACTCTCTGTACGCAGAAGGACGCCTCCGTGTTCGATCCCGTTCCGCGAGCCTCAAGCGCTCGGATGTGCCCCATGTGTCCCGGCTCCCCGGTGAGCAAACCTTTCACCTTCCAGGTGAACCGGATGAGGTGAAACATGTCCCACATACCGGGCACCGAGTTGACAGTGCGGGTGTGAACCGATGTCCTAGTGGGCATGCTCGCGAACTTGGCGCCCACCTCGACCCGCTCCGCCGGGTCCCTCGGTGCCGCCCGCGCGCGCTGTAGCTGTTGTTGCTGTTCCAGCTGTTGAGCCAAGCCCGCTCCGGCTGTTCCCGAGTCCATCCCGGCTCGGCCGCGTCTCCCGCCGCGTGACCCCTCATCCAGGGCACCCCGCCCGCCCGCGACCCGGGCGGACCGTACGCGCCACCCCGGCTCCACACCCCCCAGCTCCAGCCCCCCACTCTTCACCGAGGACCACCCACCCCCGATGAACAGCGACAACGACCTCCAGATCGCCGGCGACATCCTCGAAGTCCCGCACCTGCTCCAGCCTCCGCGCGAGCACCCGGCCACCGTCGCCGAGTTCGTGGGGCTCGCCCGCTCGATCGCCGCCGACCGCGACCAGTGGGCGCACCTCGTCCGCTACGACGCCACCACCCGCTGGTACCACCGGCTGCGCACCGGCCCCGGGTACGAGGTGTGGCTGCTGTCCTGGGTGCCCGGTCAGGGCAGCGGGCTGCACGACCACGGGCCCTCGTCCGGCGTGCTCACCGTCCTGGAGGGCACCCTCACCGAGCGCACCGGGCGCGGCACGCGCGCGCTGGCGGCGGGCGCGCAGCGGGTGTTCGCGCCGGGCTACGTCCACGAGGTGGTGAACGACGCGCTGGAGCCGGCGGTCAGCCTGCACGTGTACCACCCCGGGCTGACCCAGATGCCCATGCACGCCTCCCCGCACTGCGAAGCGCGTCCGGTGGTCGTCTGACGCGTTGTCGGACCCGCCTGCAAGACTGGGCCCATGCGCATTGTGGTTCTGGCAGGCGGCATCGGTGGTGCCCGGTTCCTGCGCGGTCTGAAGCGGGCCGTGCCGGACGCGGACATCACGGTCATCGGCAACACCGGCGACGACATCCACCTCTTCGGGCTGAAGGTCTGCCCGGACCTCGACACGGTGATGTACACGCTGGGCGGCGGCATCAACGAGGAGCAGGGCTGGGGACGGAGCGACGAGACCTTCCACCTCAAGGAGGAGCTGGCGGCCTACGGCGTGGGCCCGGAGTGGTTCGGGCTGGGGGACCGGGATTTCGCCACGCACATCGTGCGGACGCAGATGCTGGGCGCCGGCTATCCGCTGAGCGCGGTCACCGAGGCGCTGTGCGACCGCTGGAAGCCGGGCGTGCGGCTGATCCCGATGTCCGACGACCGTGTCGAGACGCACGTGGCCGTCGACCTGGACGGTGAGCGCAAGGCGATCCACTTCCAGGAGTACTGGGTGAGGCTGCGCGCCTCCGTCCCGGCGGAGGCGATCGTCCCGGTCGGCGCCGAGCAGGCCAAGCCGGCCCCGGGCGTGCTGGAGGCCATCGCCGGGGCGGACGTCATCCTCTTCCCGCCGTCCAACCCGGTCGTGTCCATCGGCACCATCCTCGCCGTGCCCGGCATCCGCGAGGCCATCGCCGACGCGGGCGTGCCGGTGGTCGGCCTCTCCCCGATCGTCGGGGACGCGCCCGTGCGCGGCATGGCCGACAAGGTGCTCGCCGCCGTGGGCGTGGAGTCCACGGCCGCCGCGGTCGCCGAGCACTACGGCTCGGGGCTGCTGGACGGCTGGCTGGTCGACACCGTCGACGCGGGCGCGGTCGAGCGGGTCGAGTCGGACGGCATCCGCTGCCGGGCCGTACCGCTGATGATGACCGACCTGGACGCGACCGCGCAGATGGCACGGGAGGCGCTGGCGCTGGCCGAGGAGGTGCGGGGGGCGTGAGCGACACGGCGTCCGCAGGGACGGCCGAGCGGCCCGGGTACCGGGTCTGGGCCCTGTCCGGCATCCCGGAGGTGCAGCCGGGCGACGACATCGCCAAGCTGATCGCCGCGGCCGAGCCGGGCCTGGCCGACGGGGACGTGCTGATCGTCACCTCGAAGATCGTCTCCAAGGCGGAGGGCCGGATCGTGCAGGCGGCCGACCGGGAGGCCGCGATCGACGCGGAGACGGTCCGCGTGGTGGCCCGGCGCGGCACGCTGCGGATCGTGGAGAACCGGCAGGGTCTGGTCATGGCCGCCGCCGGCGTCGACGCCTCCAACACCCCCGCCGGGACGGTGCTGTTGCTGCCCGAGGATCCGGACGCGTCCGCGCGCGCGATCCGGGCCGGGCTGCGCGACACCCTCGGCGTCGAGGTCGGGGTCGTCGTCACCGACACCTTCGGGCGGCCCTGGCGCTCCGGGCTCACCGACGTGGCGATCGGCGCCGCCGGGGTGCGCGTGCTGGACGACCTGCGCGGGGGCACGGACGCGTACGGCAATCCGCTCAGCGCGACCGTCGTCGCCACGGCGGACGAGCTGGCCGCCGCCGGTGACCTGGTCAAGGGCAAGGCGGAGGGCCGGCCGGTGGCCGTGGTGCGCGGACTGCCCCACGTGGTGGCCGACGAGGAAGGGGAGGGCGCCCGGGCACTGGTGCGCACCGCGCAGGACGACATGTTCCGGCTCGGCACCTCCGAGGCGGTGCGGGAGGCGGTGACCCAGCGCCGCACCGTGCGGGCGTTCACCGACGACCCCGTGGACCCCGGCGCGGTCCGCCGAGCGGTGGCCGCCGCGGTCACCGCGCCCGCGCCGCACCACACCACGCCCTGGCGGTTCGTGCTGCTGGAGTCGGAGGAGTCGCGGACACGGCTGCTCGACGCGATGCGGGACGCCTGGATCGCCGACCTGCGCCGGGACGGCAAGAGCGAGGAGTCCGTCGCGAAGCGGGTCCGGCGCGGTGACGTGCTGCGCAACGCGCCGTACCTGATCGTGCCGTGCCTCGTCATGGACGGCTCGCACACCTACGGGGACGCCCGGCGGGACGGCGCCGAGCGGGAGATGTTCGTGGTCGCCATGGGCGCGGGCGTGCAGAACCTGCTGGTCGCGCTGGCCGGGGAGCGGCTGGGCTCGGCGTGGGTGTCGTCCACGATGTTCTGCCGGGACGTGGTGCGCGAGGTGCTGGAGCTGCCGGCGGACTGGGACCCGATGGGCGCGGTGGCGGTCGGCCGTCCGGCCGAGGAGCCGAGGCCGCGGGCCGAGCGGGATGCGGGGGCGTTCGTCGAGGTGCGGTGAAGCACACCGGGCAACACCGGGCGGGGTGAAACACACCGGACACCGCCTAGTCTCGTAGGGCGGCACCGGTACCCCTGGGGCTCATTCGCGCAGGACTCATCGCGTAGGACTCATTCGTGGCAGGACGTTTCCCCCAGCGGCCCACGCGTACGACCGTGCGCGGCGGGCACGTCGCCGTGCCCGCGGGGGCCGCCGGGGGGATACCGCGGCAGGCCTCGGCGCCCGCGCGGGTGCGGCGGTGGGTGCCGGACGGGCCGCTGGACCTCGGGCTGACCCTCGGCCCGCTGCGGCGCGGGCCCGCCGACCCGACGTTCCGGGCCACGGCCGACGGATCCGTGTGGCGGGCCTGCCGCACGCCCGCCGGGCCGGGGACGCTGCGAGTGCGGGCCTACGGCGGTGAGGTGCTCGGTGAGGCGTGGGGGCCGGGGGCGGAGTGGCTGCTGGAGCAGTTGCCGGAGCTGCTCGGTGCCGCCGACGAGCCCGACGCGTTCGTCCCACGGCACCGGGTCGTGGCGCTGGCGCGGCACCGGCGGCCGGGGCTCAGGCTGACCCGGACCGGACTGGTGCTGGAGTCGCTGATTCCGTCCGTGCTGGAGCAGAAGGTCACCACCGACGAGGCGTACCGGGCGTGGCGGCGGCTCGTTCGGAGGTTCGGGGAGCCGGCACCGGGGCCCGCGGGGGTGGGCGAGCGGGCGATGTGGGTGATGCCGGCGGCGCGGACCTGGGCGCTGATTCCGTCCTGGGAGTGGCATCGGGCCGGGGTGGACGACAAGCGGGCGTCGACGATCCTGCGGGCCGTGCGGGTCGCCGCGCGGCTGGAGCAGGGGGTGGGGATGCCGGCGGCCGAGGCTCGGGCGCGGTTGGAGGTCGTGCCGGGGGTGGGGCCGTGGACGTCGGCGGAAGTGGTGCAGCGCAGTCACGGGGCGGCGGACGCGGTGACCGTCGGGGACCTGCATCTGCCGGGGATCGTGGGCTGGGCGCTGGCGGGGGACCGGGACGCCGACGACGCGGAGATGCTGCGGCTGCTGGAGCCGTACGCCGGGCAGCGGCATCGGGCGGCTCGGCTGATCCTGCTGAGCGGGTCCGTGCCGGCGCGGCGGGCGCCGAAGATGCGGCGGGTGGACATCGGGTTGCTGTGAGGTGCGGGCTGCTCCGCTGCCGTCAGCGCCCCGAAGGGGCGCGGGGAACTGCGCGAGCAACCCACGACGCGCCGCGGACGGCTGACGGGCCCGGCAAGGCGGACGGGGCGATGGGGGGTGGGGGCGAAGCCCCCGGCTACTGGTCGGAAGAGAAGCGCACCGCTCCCGCCGGGATGCGGGCGTCGCACCAGACCCGGGCCCCCTGGAGGAGTTCGTTGTCGGCGCCCACGACCGCACCGTCCCCGATGACCGTGCCGGTGAGGACGGAGCGTTCGCCGACGCGGGCCCGGGTGCCGATGAGGGAATCGGTGATGACGGCGCCGGGTTCGATGACGGCGCCGGGGAGGATGGTGGAGCCGTAGATCCGCGCACCCTCCGCCACGAACGCGCCCTCTCCCACCACCGTGCCGCCCGTCACCTTGGCGTCCGGCGCCACCGTGGCCGAGGGAAGGATGAGGCGGTCGCCGCAGCGGCCCGGTACCGCCGGGGACGGCGCGCGGCCGAGGACCAGGTCGGCCGAGCCGCGGACGAAGGCGGCCGGGGTGCCGAGGTCCAGCCAGTAGGTGGAGTCGACCATGCCCTGCAGATGCGCGCCGGCGGCCAGCAGGCCGGGGAAGGTCTCCCGCTCCACGGAGACGGGACGGCCGGCCGGGATCATGTCGATCAGCGAGCGTCTGAAGACGTACGCGCCCGCGTTGATCTGGTCGGTGACGATCTCCTCCGGCGTCTGCGGCTTCTCCAGGAAGGCGAGGACGCGGCCGGTCTCGTCGGTGGGGACGAGGCCGTAGGCGCGCGGGTCCGTCACCTTCGTCAGGTGGAGCGAGACATCGGCGCCCGTCGACTCGTGGGTGTCCACCAGGGCCCTGATGTCCAGCCCGGTCAGGATGTCGCCGTTGAAGATCAGCACCGGGTCGTCGGGACCGGAGCGCAGCCGGGAGGCGACGTTGCGGATGGCCCCGCCCGTGCCGAGGGGCTCCTCCTCCGTCACGTACTCGATGTGCAGGCCCAGCCCGGAACCGTCACCGAAGTACGGCTCGAAGACCTCGGCCAGATAGCTGGTCGCGAGGACGATGTGCTCGACGCCCGCCGCCCGCGCCCGGGCCAGCTGATGGGTGAGGAACGGCACCCCTGCGGCCGGGACCATCGGCTTCGGCGTGTGCACCGTGAGCGGTCGCAGCCGGGTTCCTTTGCCGCCGACCAGGAGGATCGCTTCTGTCACCTGTCGTCTCTGCTTCCTGCCGGGACCGGCCGAACGGTTCGTCGCACTCTTTTCGGCCGGTCAGTGTATGCAGACCGTGCGACGACGCCCTCGACGGCCGCGCGGTGTCCCGCGAGATCGACGCGCGGTGTCCGCCGGGCCGCCGCGCCCGCCCGTCCCTCCGACGGCGGTGGACGCGGACTTTCGGCCTCAGCGCCCCTGGTACGCCGCCGCGCTGGAACGGGCGGTGCCGAGCTTGGCGTAGAGCCGCTTGCCGGGGCACTCGGTGGCGAACCCGTCCCGATGGCCGGAGATCACGTTCAGTCGTACGCTCTTCCCCTTGGGGTAGAGATTGCCACCGCCCGACGTGAGATATGTCTTTCCGCGCGGATTGACCCCATAGAGCCCAAGCTTCCACGCGGTGAGCCGGGCCACGGCCGTCACCGCGCTGCCCGCCGGCTCGGTCGTGGTGTACGTGCCGATCACGGCGATGCCCATGCTGTTCGTGTTGAACCCGAGGGTGTGCGCGCCGAGCACCGCCTTGGCGACGCCCCCGGCCCGGCCCTCGTAGAGGGTTCCGCACTTGTCCACGAGGAAGTTGTAGCCGATGTCCCGCCAGCCCATGCTCTTGACGTGGTAGCGGTAGATGCTGCGGATGACGGACGGGGCCTGGGCGCAGGTGTACGTGTTGCCCGTGGCGGTGTGGTGGACGAAGGCCGCCTTGATCGCCTTCGTGTAGACGAACCCGCGCTCGCGCAGTGACTCGTCCGCGCCCCAGCCGCGGCGCGTGACGATCCGCGGACGCGGTCCGATGTACGGCTTCGCCCGCGCCGGGTCCTGGAGTCCGGGGACCTGGAGCCGGGCCAGCTCGCGTTCGGTGGCCTGCCGGTCCAGTTCGGGGATCGCGTAGGAGCCGAAGTCGGTGATGTCGGCGTTGGCGGCCGAGGCGGCGAGCGCGGCCTCGGTGTCGAGGGCGGTGCGGGGCGGGTCGTCGGCCGGCAGGTTCCCGGGCACCGCCTCCCCCGCGTCCCGCACGCCCTTCACCTCCGAGGTCTGCTCCGTTCCCCCCGTCTCCCCCGTACCCTCACCGGGGTCCACGAGTTCCAGCCGCAACCCCGACGGCAGCGCGGACCGGAGCGCGGACCGCGGCCCGCCCGCACTCGCCCCTCGCATCCCTCGCGCCTCCCCGGTGCCGTCCGCGCGCACCCGTACGTCCACGCCGTCCGAGTCGCCCACCCACAGCGGCGCGGTCCCGCCGTGCACCCGCCCGGAGGAGCGTTCCGCCGTAGCCGTCTCGGCGCCGTGGTCGGCGTTGTGCGTCTCGACGTCCTGCCAGCCGGACCACTCCCCCGTCGCCACGGACCGGGTGCGCACCTGCACCCGGCCGTGCAGCTCGGTGGCCGGGTCGTCCCAGACCACGCCGACCAGTGCGAACCGCGCGAGGCCGGTGCGGTGCAGGCCCTGTTCCGGGACCGCGCCGGGCGCGCCCTCCCGGGAGACAGGCGCGAGCGGCAGCGACCGGGTGCTCCCGGGGACCGCGGACCCGGCCGTCACGGACCCGGCCGGCATGCCGGCGACAGCGGACCCGGCCGGCGTACCGGCGACGGCGGGCCCGGCCGGGGCGAGCGCGACGGCCGTGGCGAGGGCGACACCGATCGAGCAGGCGGCGAGCGGGGAGACGCCGGGGCAGGAGGTGAGGAATCCACGCATGTGCCTGATCTTGGACATAGTCATACATACATGTCCATCAAGGAACTGACGGTGTGTCGGGCAGCGTTCCGCCGAACCGGTGGCACCACCGCCCGCCGCGCGCGCCCGCCCGCGCGTACCCTGTGCCGGGTGAACGCCACCGATCGCACCCCCGCCGACCTGCTGACTTCCGCGCTCGCCGCCGACCCCGGCCGCCCGCTGGTGACCTTCTACGACGACGCCACGGGCGAACGCGTCGAACTGTCCGTGGCCACCTTCGCCAATTGGGTGGCCAAGACCGCGAACCTGCTCCAGGGCGACCTCTCCGCCGGCCCCGGCGACCGGGTCGCGCTGCTGCTGCCCGCGCACTGGCACACGGCGGTGTGGCTGCTGGCCTGCTCCTCGGTGGGCGCGGTCGCGGACGTCGCCGGGGATCCCGCGGCGGCCGACGTCGTGGTGAGCGGGCCGGACACGCTGGACGCCGCGCGCGCCTGCCGGGGCGAGCGCGTGGCGCTGGCGCTGCGGCCGCTGGGCGGCCGGTTCCCGCAGACGCCGGAGGGCTTCCTCGACTACGCCGTGGAGGTGCCGGGGCAGGGCGACCGGTTCGCCCCGTTCGCGCCGGTGGACCCTCAGGAGCCGGCGCTCGTCGTCGAGGGACGGGAGTTCAGCGGGGCGGAGGTCGTGGAGCGGGCCTCCGCGCAGGCGGGTTCGCTGGATCTGACGGGGCCCGGGCCGAGGCTGCTGTCCGGACTGCCGTACGACACCTGGGAGGGGCTGAGCGCGGGGTTGTTCTCGCCGCTGGCCGTGGGGGGCTCCGTGGTGCTGTGCCGGAATCTGGACCGGCTGGACGAGGACGGCCTCGCCCAGCGGATCGAGAGCGAGAGGGTGACGGCGGTACGACGGTAAGCCCGACGCCACGGACACCGGTCCCCCGTTCGGAGTAACAAAGGGCGCTCCCGGCCCCCCTCCCCCGCCATCGTCGTAAGTGCAGGACGCGACGTTCGTACGCCATGAGGGGATGGCCCCACCGTGACCGACACCGCAGGCAGGCCCCTCGGTCCCGGTCCGGGAGCGGGGGCCTCGGCCACCGGCGACGGGCTGGCACGGCGTCGCCGGCGGCGTTGGCTGCACGGCGGCTCGCTGGGGGCCGCCGTCCTCCTGGTCGCGGCCGCCGGGGCCGGCTGGGCCGTGTACGCCAAGCTCAGCGCCAACATCACCGCGGACGACGCCGCTGCCGCCGAACTCGCCCGGTACGAGCGGGAGCGGCCCACCGCGCTGGTGAAGGACGCGCAGAACATCCTGCTGATCGGGTCCGACACGCGGGCCGGGGACGGCAACTCCAAGTACGGCAGGGACCTCGGCAGCGAGCGGTCGGACACCACGATCCTGCTGCACCTGGCCGCCGACCGGCACAGTGCCACGGCCGTCTCGCTGCCCCGGGACCTGATGGTGGACATCCCGGGCTGCCGGCAGGCGGACGGCAGGCGCAGCGACCCGGTGTTCGCGATGTTCAACCACGCCTTCCAGGTGGGCGGTTCGGCGTGCACGATCCGGACCGTCGAGAAGCTGACCGGCATCCGCGTGGACCATCACATGGTCGTGGACTTCCACGGGTTCAAGGAGATGGTGGACGCCGTCGACGGCGTCGAGGTGTGCCTGAAGGAGCCCATCGACGACGAGGCGGCGAAGCTGCGGCTGCCCGCGGGGAAGGTCACGCTCGACGGGGAGCAGGCGCTCGGGTTCGTACGGGCCCGCAAGTCGCTCGGGAACGGCAGCGACACCGAGCGGATGGAGCGGCAGCAGCGCTTCCTCGGCGCGCTCGTCAACAAGGTGCAGAGCAACGACGTCCTGCTGAACCCGGTGAAGCTGTACCCGGTGCTGGACGCGGCGACCTCCGCGCTGACCACCGACCCGGAACTTGCCAGTCTGCGCGGTTTGTACCAGTTGGTGCGAGGGCTGCGTGACATCCCCACCGAACAGACCCGGTTCCTGACCGTGCCGAGGGAGTCGTACGTCTACGACGCCAACCGTGACCAACTGGTGGAGCCGGAGGCCGAGAAGCTGTTCGCACGGCTGCGGAACGACCAGCCGGTGAGGGTGAGCCCGGAGAATTCACAGAAGGTTCCCGGTGCGGACACAGGGTCGGGCGGCCCGGACGGCCCCTCGCCCGCGCCCACGTTCCGCGGGAACACCGCCGCCGAACAGACTTGTGAGTGAGCGCGCGGCGTAAAGGGAGAACTTCCGTTCAGAAAATGAGGGGGATTGCCCGGTTGTAGGCAGGTGGAATTTGTCACCGGCGTCGCTCGACGCTGAACTGGGCGGATAGTGTGAGCGATCCGGTGCACCTGGCCGCGAGGTCCGACGGACTTTGTCGGGGCTGTGCACTGATTCACCGAGACCCGAGCGCCTTGTAGGGGGAAGGCGCCGCGTGGCCCCGACGGAGGATTCGGACAACCGTGGACGCGCAAGGCCGTGGGCGGGCGGACAACATCGACCCCGCAGACCAGTGGGTACTCAATCCGAACACCGGCGAATACGAACTGCGACTGAGCCCTTCCGCAGCGCAGTCGCCGGTTCCCGGACCGCGCAGACCGACCTCCCGGGACGGTGGTGCGACGGGCGGGCGTACGCGGCGGCCGGCCGGGGAGACCCGGCAGTCGTCCCGCGCGCGCGACGCCGAGGTGCCGGCCCCGCGCTCGGCCCGCCGCCGGGCCGCCGAGCCCGAGGCACCCCAGGGGCGGCGCGCGTCCCGGCGGCCGGTGAAGAAGAAGTCGACGGCGAAGAAGGTCCTGCTGTGGACCGGCGGCTCCATGGCCTTCGTCCTGGTCGCCGTGACGGCCGCCGGCTACCTCTACATCAAGCACCTGAACGACAACATCACGTCCGTGTCCGACGACGGCGCCGGCACCGGCGGCTTCAGCAAGGACGAGGCGATCAACATCCTGCTGATCGGCACGGACAAGCGCACCGGCAAGGGCAACGAGGGCTACGGCGACTCGGGCAGCGTCGGCCACGCCGACACCACGATCCTGCTGCACGTCTCCAAGGACCGGTCCAACGCGACCGCGCTGAGCATCCCGCGTGACCTGATCGTGAACATCCCGGACTGCCCGACCCAGCAGGAAGACGGCAGCCAGAAGGTCATCCCGGGCTCCGAGGGCGTCCGCTTCAACACGAGCCTCGGGCAGGACGACCGTACGCCGAGCTGCACCATGCGCACGGTGACCGAGCTGACCGGGATCAAGCCGGACGACTTCATGGTGGCGGACTTCAACGCGGTCAAGACGCTGACCGAGGCGGTCGACGGCGTCGACGTGTGCCTGGCCAAGGACATCGACGACCCGGACTCCCACCTGAAGCTGGGCAAGGGCACCCACAAGATCTCCGGCGAGCAGGCGCTGGCGTTCGTGCGCACCCGGCACTCCGTCGGCTTCGGCGGCGACCTGAGCCGCATCGGGCTCCAGCAGCAGTTCCTCGGCGCGCTGATGCGCAAGCTGAAGGGCAACGCCACGCTCACCAGCCCGACGAAGATGCTGAAGCTGGCGGAGGCGGGCACCAAGGCCCTCACCGTGGACGACAAGCTGGACAGCATCGGCAAGCTGAAGGACCTCGGTCTGGAGCTGGGCAAGCTCAACCCGAAGAACCTCACCTTCACCACGGTGCCGGTGGTGGACAACCCGGCGGAGAAGGTCAAGTCCACCGTCGTCCTCAACGAGTCGAAGGCCCCGGCGGTGTTCGACGCCATCAAGAACGACGTCTCCTTCACCGACGTGAAGAAGAAGCAGAAGGCGGAGAAGAACGCCCAGGCCGCCCGCCTCAAGGGCACCAAGGCGCCCGCCTCCGAGGTGCGGGTGCGCATCCTCAACGGCGGGGCCGCGCCCGGCAGCGCGCAGGCGGTGCTGAGCTGGCTGCAGAACGACGAGGGCGTGACCAAGTCGGAGAACGACGGCAACGCACCCGCCCCGTCGAGCAGGACCACGCTGGAGTACGCGCCCGACCAGGCGGCCCAGGCGCGCCGGCTGGCTGCGATCATGGGCCTGTCCGGGGCCGCGCTGAAACCGGGCAAGAGCGTGACCAACGCCCAGGGACTGCCGGCGATGACGCTGACCCTGGGCAAGGACTTCAAGGGTGCGGGGGTCTCCCTCACGCCGTCGGCCAAGGCTCCGGACGTCGACAAGTCCACGGCAGACAAGGTGAAGTGCGCCTCGTAGGTAACCCAAGGGGCCCGTCGTGCGTCTAACCCGACGCGGGACGGGCCCGTTGCTTGGCGCAAGGGTGGGGAGGGCAGGGAGTTTGGCGCAGAGCGAGGTGCGCGGGGAGGCTCCGGCGGTCGAGGACACGATGTCGCTCACGCCGAAGACCACGGACACGCCGGCACGTTCCGGACGGCGCGGGCGCGGCGGCGCGGGCGGGCGGCGGGCCGGCGGTCCCAAAGTCGACAGACGGCGGCGCAGACGGCGCGTGCTGCGCTGGTCGGCGACCGTGCTGGCGGTGGTGATACTCGGCACCGCGGGCGCCGGATACCTGTACTACCAGCATCTCAACAGCAACATCCAGAAGGGCAAGCGCGCCAACGGCGACGATTCCAAGGCCCACCGTACGGCGCCCAACGCGGCCGGCCAGACACCGCTCAACATCCTGCTGATCGGCTCCGACAGCCGGAACTCCAAGGAGAACCTGAAGCTCGGCGGCAGCAGGGACCACGTCGGCGACCCGCCGCTCGGGGACGTGCAGATGCTCATCCACCTCTCCGCGGACCGCAAGAGCGCCTCCATGGTCAGCATCCCGCGGGACACCCGGGTGCACATCCCCGAGTGCAAGGACCCCGAGAACGGCAAGGTCTACCCCGAGACGACCGACATCATCAATGTCACCCTCGCCCGCGGCGGGGCCGGCTGCACGCTGCTCACCTGGGAGGACCTCACCGGGGTCTACATCGACCACTGGATGACGATCGACTTCGCGGGTGTGGTGCGGATGGCGGACGCCATCGGCGGTGTCGAGGTGTGCGTGAAGCAGAACGTCTGGGACCACTCCACGCCCAGTCAGCGCGGCGGCTCCGGCCTGAAGCTGACGGAGGGACCGCACAAGGTCAAGGGCGAGCAGGCCCTGCAGTGGCTGCGCACCCGGCACGCCTGGGGCAGCGACCTGATGCGGGCCCGCGCCCAGCACATGTACCTGAACTCGATGATCCGCACGCTGAAGAAGCAGAGCGTGTTCACCGACACCGGCCGGCTGACGGACCTGGCCGAGGCGGCCACCAAGTCCCTGAAGGTCTCCGAGGAGATCGGCACGGTCAAGAAGCTGTACGACCTGGGCATGGAGATGAAGTCCGTGCCGACGGACCGTGTGACGAGCCTGACGATGCCCAACGTCCCGGACCCGAACGACCCCGACAACCACGTCGTACCGGACAAGGCCAAGGCCGACCGGGTGTGGCAGATGCTCCGGGACGACGTGCCGTTCGACAAGAACGGCGGGAAGTCCGACGGGAAGAAGGACGCGGGCAAGGACAAGTCCGCGAAGAAGCCCTCGCTCGACGCGGCCCGGCTCGGGGTGCTGGTGCAGAACGCCACCCGGACCTCCACCGAGCCCGCGGTGCGGCAGCGGGCGTCGGCGATCGGCCAGGAGCTGGTGGGCAAGGGCTACGCCCGGGCGCAGGCGGACGCCTCGGGGAGCCTCGCCGAGGACAAGACGGTGGTGCGGTACCCGAGCGCGGACCTCGAGGGTGACGCGCAGGCCGTCGCGAAGGCGCTGGGCATCCCGATGAGCCAGGTGCAGAAGTCGACCGACGTGTCGGGGGTCACGGTCGTCGTGGGCGCGGACTGGCGCACGGGCAGCGCCTACCCCAAGCAGTCCGAGCCGAAGGCGGGCGACCTGCCCGAGGGCACCGACGCCGTCAACGCCTCGGACAAGGCGGACTGCATGGACGTGTACAAGCCCTACCAGTGGCACTGACGAAACCCGCGTACGCGAAGGGCCCCTCCCCGGTCCGGGGAGGGGCCCTTCGTGGTCCGGAGCCCTGGGTGGTCCAGAGTGGTTCAGGGTGGTCCAGGGTCCTTCGCGGTCGCGTCAGACGGGGTCGAGGACCGCGGGCCGCCGGGAGGCGATGACCTTCCTCGCCAGGGACTTCGGGCTGGTCAGGAAGCCCCAGCCCCAGGACATGTGCATGGTGGCGAGGGCCACCGGGATCTGCAGCCGGGCCTTCAGGGGCAGCCCCTTGCCGGCCGGGACGGAGCCCGCGGCGATCGCGGCCAGGTAGCCGGCCGGGACCACGAGGCCCCACGGGGTCAGCGCCGCGCCGACGACCAGGCCCGCCGCTATCGCGCACACCGCCGTCGGCGGGGCGAGGTAGCGCAGGTTGATGGAGCCGGAGTGGTAGCGGGCGACGACGTGCCGCCAGCGGCCGTAGTCCTTGTACTGCTTGGCCAGCGCCCGCACCGACGGCCGCGGCCGGTACGACACCCTGAGCTCGGGCGAGAACCAGATGAGCCCGCCCGCCTCGCGGATCCGGAAGTTCAGCTCCCAGTCCTGGGCGCGGATGAACTCCTCGTTGTAGCCGCCCTGCTGCTCCAGCGCCTCACGGCGGAAGACACCCAGGTAGACCGTCTCGGCGGGGCCGGCCTGGCCACCGGTGTGGAAGGCCGCGTTGCCGACGCCGATCTTCGAGGTCATCGCGGCGGCGACCGCGTGCTCCCAGTCGTTCTCGCCCTCGGCGTGCATGATGCCGCCGACGTTCTGGGCGCCGGTCTCCTCCAGGAGGCGCACGGCGGTCGCGATGTAGTTCGGCGAGAGCATGCCGTGGCCGTCGACCCGGACCACGATCGGGTGCCGGGACGCCTTGATCGCCGCGTTCAGCGCGGCCGGGGTGCGGCCGGTCGGGTTCGGGACGGTGTGCACGCGCGCGTCTTCCGCCACGAGCTGGGCCGCGATCTCGTCCGTGCGGTCCGTGGACGGACCGAGGGCGATCACGACCTCCATCTCGCCGGCGTACTCCTGCGCGAGGATCGCTTCGACGGCCCCGCGCAGATGCCGCTCCTCGTTGAGGACGGGCATGATCACTGACACGGCGGGGAGCCGCACGTCGGGCTTGGCGTTCATAGGGGCCTCACGTTACCGCGAACGGGGGACACGGATGCGCGCCGCCGGGCCTGCGGCGCGGGCTGGAGATCGTATCGGCCTACTGTGCTCACGGATCCCACGTACGGCCTCGTCCGGAGGTGTCCTCCTTGCCCAGCCCGCCCCGGTCCCCCTCCCCCACTGGCACGAGCGCGGCAGGCGCCCCCAGGCAGCGGCGCCGCCCGCAGCCGCCCCGCCGGGTGCCGCACCCGCCCGAGCGGCCGGTGCGGTCCGTCCGCCCGCCGCGGCGGCCGCGCTGGGCCATGCGGGCGGTCACCACGCTGTCGGTGGTGGTGCTCGCCTCCGCCGGGATCGGGCACGCGGTCGTCACCAGTCTGGACGCGGGCATCGCCCGGATCGACGCCTTCAAGGACATGAAGAACCGGCCGCAGGCCGGCCACGGCATGAACCTGCTGCTGGTCGGCACCGACGGCCGCGACAAGCTCAGCGAGCAGGACCGGCGCGCCTACCGGCTGGGCGGGCAGCCCTGCCACTGCACCGACACCATGATGATCGTGCACGTCTCGGAGGACCGGGAGCGGGCCACCGTGGTGAGCCTGCCGCGCGACTCCTACGCCGAGGTGCCCGCGCACGTCGACCAGAACTCCGGGCGGCGGCACGGCCCGCACCCGGTCAAGCTCAACGCTGCCTACGCCGAGGGCGGCCCCCAGCTGACCATCCGCACGGTCGAGAACATGACCCACGTGAAGATCGACCACTACCTGGAGGTCGACTTCACCAGCTTCATGCGGACCGTGGACGTGCTCGGCGGGGTCAGGGTGTGCACGCCGACGCCGCTGAAGGACAGGTACACCGGGCTCGACCTCGCTCCGGGCACGTACACCCTGCGGGGCGGGCAGGCGCTCCAGTACGTGCGCGCCCGGCACCTCGACGGCGCCAGCGACCTGGGCCGGATGAAGCGGCAGCAGCGGTTCCTGGCCTCGCTGCTCGACAAGGCGACCTCCTCCGGGGTGCTGCTGAACCCGATGCGGTTCCGGGACGTGACCCGGGCGGTGCTCGGCTCGGTCCGGGCCGACGCGGGCTTCGGCACCGACGAGCTGCTCGACCTCGGCCGGGCGATGCGGAACTTCGCGCCGTCCTCGTCCGAGTTCACCACCGTCCCCATCGGGCAGATGAACTTCCAGGTCAAGGGCATCGGCTCGACCCTGAAGTGGGACCCGGCCAAGGCGGAGCAGCTGTTCCGCTCGCTGCGCGACGACAAGCCGCTCAGCGTGGACCGGCCGCACCGCGATCCGGCGCGGGCCCCGGTGCCGGTGGAGGTGGCCCCGGACACCATCCGGGTCCAGGTGGCGAACGGCACCGGCACGGTCGGGCTGGCCAAGCGGGTCGACGCGGCGCTCGCGGCGACCGGCTTCGCCACCACCCGCCGGCCGGTGACCGCGCCCACCCATGTGCCGCGCACGGTGATCTTCTACGACCCCCGCTGGGACCGCTCCGCCCGTTCCCTGGCGGCGGCCCTGCCGGGCAGCGAGCTGCGGGCGGTGCCGGGGCAGGGGCCGCTGCTGAAGGTGACGGCGGGCGCGGACTTCAAGAACGTACGGAAGGTGCGGTTCGAGGATCCGGCGCAGCCGGAGAACAGCGTGGTGCGGGGCAACGAGGTGGTGTGCTGAGCGCCTCGGGGGCCCGTCCGAGGGAGAGGCCCTAGTCCTCGAAACCCTCAGCCGCCCTCTTCTCCCGCAGTTCCCTGATCGCCCGGCGGCGGGCCAGGCGGTGGGTGCGGCGGATCTGGGCCTCCTGGTAGCGGCGGCGGTCGCGGTCGGTCTCGGGGACGACCGGCGGCACGCGGCGCGGCTTGCCGTCGGCGTCGACGGCCGCGAAGACCAGGTAGGCCGAGCCGACCTGGGTGGCCGGGGCGGACTCGTTCCAGCGCTCGGCGAGGACCCGGACCCCGATCTCCATGGAGGTCCGGCCGGTCCAGTTCACCTGCGCCTTGACGTGGACCAGGTCACCGACGCGGACCGGCTCCAGGAACGCCATCTCGTCCATGGACGCGGTGACGGCGGGGCCGCCGGAGTGCCGGCCGGCCACCGCGCCCGCCGCGTCGTCGACGAGTTTCATGATCACTCCGCCGTGCACCGTCCCCAGCAGGTTGGTGTCGGCGTGGGTCATGATGTGGCTGAGGGTGGTGCGCGAGGCGGACGTGGGCTTGCCCGGGATGTCCGGCTCCATGTCCGGATCCCTGTCCGTGGCCTGGTCTGTCATGCCCTCCACCTTATGCCGACGGCGCATTCGCGGAATTTATGTCGGGTTCGCAACAGCAGGGCCCTGATTTTCCGACATCCCTTGTCGAGCCCGTGGCGGCGCCCTGCACACTGGGGCGCATGAATGACTGGCCCGAGGGATGGTCCGACGACAACCGCGGCCCGCGCTACGGACGCGGCAGTGCCGGCGCGCAGCCGGAGGGTGCCCGCGTGATGCGTCAGGTGCGGCGCGGCCCGGCGGTACCGCCCGGACCGCGCTCGGCGTACGGCGACCCCGGCCCGGCGGCGCCGCCGTACGGGGCCGGCGTGCCGCAGCAGCCGTCGTACGTCGACGGCCGGGGGCACGAGGAAGGCGCCGGCTACGGCGACTACGACAGCGGCTACAACACGGGCCAGGTCTACGGCGGCTCCGGCGGCCGCGGCCCGGGCGGTACCGCGGGTGCGCCCACCCGGGCACCGCGGCCCGCGCCGAACTGGCGGCGCCGGATCAAGTGGACGGCGATCACGCTGGCGACCCTGCTGGTCGTCACCTCGGTCGCGACCTACTTCTGGGCCGACTCCAAGCTGCGCCGCGAGGTGGACCTGTCCAAGGTCATCGACCGGCCGGAGGCGGGCGAGGGCACGAACTACCTGATCGTCGGCTCGGACAGCCGTGAGGGCATGTCCAAGCAGGACGAGAAGAAGCTGCACACCGGCGGCGCCGAGGGCAAGCGCACGGACTCGATGATGATCCTGCACGTCGGCGACAACGGCGACACGCTGATCTCGCTGCCGCGCGACTCGGACGTGGTGGTGCCGTCGTACCAGGGCTCGACCTCCGGGAAGACCTACCCGGCGCAGGGCCGGCACGCGAAGCTGAACGCGACCTACGCCGAGGACGGGCCGACGCTGCTGGTCCGCACGATCGAGGCCAACACCGGACTGCACATCGACCACTACGTGGAGATCGGCTTCCAGGGCTTCGCGAACATCGTGGACGCGGTCGGCGGCGTCGACATCACCATCGACAAGGGCTTCAAGGACAAGTGGTCCGGCGCCGACTTCAAGGCCGGCAAGCAGACCCTGAACGGGCAGCAGGCGCTCGCCTTCGTCCGTACCCGGCACGCGTTCGCCGCGTCCGACCTGCAGCGCACCAAGAACCAGCAGAAGTTCCTGGCCGCGCTGGCCCACCAGGTGGCCACGCCGTCGACGGTGCTGAACCCCTTCAAGTTCTACCCGACCGTGGGCGCGGGCCTGGACTCGCTGATCGTCGACAAGGACATGTCGCTGTGGGACCTGGCCTCGATGTTCTGGGCGATGAAGGGCGTCAGCGGCGGTGACGGCACGTCGATGAACATGCCGATCTCCGGCTCCGTGGGCGGCAACCTCGTCTGGGACAAGGCGAAGGTGAAGACGCTGGTGGACGAGCTGAACAAGGACGAGAAGGTCACCGTCTCCGGCAACTGACACCGTCGCGCGCACCGGGCCGAGGGCACCTTGCGGGGTGCCCTCGGCCGTGTCGCGGTGGGCTCACATGCTGGCGCCCGCCATCGCCCGGCAGGTCTCCGCGCAGCGGCGACACGCCTCGGCACAGCGCATCATCTGCTGGTCGTCCGGCATGGACATACACGCCTCGGCGCACAGGTCACAGGCCCGCGCGCAGACCGCGCACATCTCGCCGGCCATGGGGGAGCGCCGCATCATCATGTCGGCGCACATGCGGGTCGTCTCGGAGCAGTCCATGAGCGCGCGCATGACCTGCATCTGCGCCTGGCCGCCCTGCTGCATGCAGGAGCTCATGGTCTCCTCGCACATGTTGTGGCAGTTCATGCAGGCGTCGATGCAGTCCTGCATCTGCTGGGTCAGGGCGGGCATCATTCCGGACTGGGTCATGGCTCCTCCTCGGAGGCGGGGGCCCGGGACGGACCCGTGTGCTTCCGTCCTACGTCCGCACCGCCCACCCCGCACTTCGGCCTACGGCCTTCCGGACCAGCGGTCCCGTGGCGGAGGAGCAGCGCGCTGAACTCGGGAGACAACGGCATGGGCATGGCATTGTGGGCCGCTGCACGTATGGCATGTTTACGACAGAGTGGAGACGGGTTCCCCCGATGGCCGCACACACCGTTCCCCGCACGGCAGACCTGGCGGATCCGGCGTTACCGGACCGACCGCCCGGCCGGCCGGGGCCGCAAGGACCGCGTGTCCGATCCTTGTCCCTCGGCATCGTCCAGGCGCTGCTGATCGCCCTCCTGGTGGCACCGTTCACCGTCCTGGCCGCCGGCCGGGCCGATGCGGCTCCTCCTGCCGAGACCCCCTTCCTGACCTGGAACATGCAGGGAGCGAGCACACAGGGCAGGAACCTGTGGACCGACTACCTCCCGGGCATCCTCACCGACGCCCCGGCCGACGTCGTCATGCTGCAGGAGGTGGGCGCGGGCGTCCCCAACGGCGCCCAGGTCCTTCCCAATCCGCCGGGTATCGGGAACGACACGCGGGTCACGTACGCCGAATGGCACTCGAGCCAACGGCCCTCCGAGTGGTACATGGTCTTCCTTCAGACCAATGACCCGAACAACCCGCAGGCGCCGGGCGGCCGGGTGAACACCATCGTGATGTCGCGGACACCGGTGGACGCGGCCATGGTGGTGGACAACCCGCTCGGCGGGGCCCCCGGCCGACCCGCCGTCGGCATCCGGCTGGGCGATGACTGGTACTTCAGCTACCACGCGCTGAGCGGCGGCGGCGGCGACGCCGTCACCATGCTCGACCGCATCGGAGAGGCCGTCGAGCGCGACGATCGGCGGCGCAACTGGACGGTGGGCGCGGACTTCAACACCAGGCCCGACACTCTGATCGGCCGCCAGGACTACGGCCTCATCACGACCCCGGACGGCCTCCCCCCGCGCGTCCTGGCCAGCGGCCGGCCCACCCACCGCAGCCCGGACGGGGAGCAACGGGAACTCGACTACGTCGTGACGACCACCCCGCGCGGCAGCTTCGAGCCGCGCGTGCAGCCGAACCAGGGCGGCTCCGACCACAATCCGGTGTACGTCGTCCCCATGGCCGCACGGCAGGACAACGGCGGACCGCAGTTGGCCACGATGCCGGTCGGCGGTTACGCGGTCGACGGTCACAACGTCGCGCAGGACCCCTTCCACTACGCGGGTATGCGCGACCCGCTGGACCGGTGTGTGGTGCAGTCCTACAGCGACGGATGCCGGCAGTTCTGGCCCCGGACGGCCCGTTCTGCGAGGGCGGCGGACGCGAGCACGTCCACCTTCGACTACGTGGGCGCCGTGAGCCGGGGGAACGTCGCGGACGACGACAACCAGGAAGAGGCGTTCCCCGGCAAGAGCGTCGAGGAGCTGCGCCGGCACCTGGCCGGCGACCTGCGCACGTACAAGCCCAACGTCGTACTGCTGCAGATCGACGTCGCCAACGACCTGGCGAAGGGCGACGGGCCGACGGCCGGGCAGGAGGCGGACCAGCTGGGCGCGTTGCTCGACCAGGTCCACATCGTCCTGCCCAACACCACCGTGCTGGTCGGCGACCCGGTCCCGTCCAGGACGGCGGCCGTCCGGGACGAGATGTACACCGGCACCGACTCCTACGTCTCGCGGGCGAACGCGGTCATCGCCTCCAGGCTCCGGGCGGGCCACCGGATCCGGCGGGTGCCGCTCGACTTCGGCGGCGACGCCGGACACGTGGACACCGGGGAGTCCGCCGACGGGGTGCCCGACGCGGACGGCTACAAGATCATGACCAACGGCTACGCGGCCGAGCTGACCAGGTCGTGGAAGGACGGCACCATCGTCGGTCCGGGGGACGTCCTGGTGAACCCCGTCGACATGGTGGCGGACGGCACCGGCGTCGACTCCTCGAAGCCCTCGGACGGGAACACGAGCGGCTCCCCCCAGCACGTGATGGTGGTCGGCGACTCGATCAGCAACGGTTTCGAGGGCGACCACACCTGGCGCTACCGCCTGTGGCAGTGGGCCCGTGCGCAGAGCTGGAAGACCGAGTTCGTCGGGCCGCTGCACGGAACCGCGACACCCGACGAACCCCACGCACCCGAGCCGCCTCCCCCGGCCGAGGACAAACCGCCGACGGGGGACGCGCCCGGGACCTGGGACGGCGCCTACGCGCGGGACGTCAGCCCCGCCTTCCTCAAGAGCGGCGCCGATCACTACGCGATGTGGGGCCGGCGACTGGAACAGGACGTCCCGACCATCACCTCGGTCATGGAGGACCTGAAAGCCGGAGGGAAGCTCCCGGACACCCTCCTCGTCGAACTCGGCTTCAACGACATCGGGTGGCTCGGCGCCGGCGCCGACCTGACCGGGACGATGCAGAAGTTCATCGACAACGCCCGCAAGGCCAACCCCCGCGTACGGCTGGTCCTGGCCAACGTGCCCCAGCGCACCACCCTGGGCAGCGCCAATCCGAAACTCGGGGAGCGGACCCGCGCCTACGACGACGCGCTCGCCGCGAAGGTGAAGGAGTGGAGCACCGACGCCTCGCCGGCGGTCCTCGCCGACCTCGACAAGGCGATGGGCTGCGACCCCTCCGCCACCTCCTGCGCCACCACGTACGACGGACTGCACCCCAACGACCTCGGGGAGTACCGCATCGCGCGCGCCTTCGCCACGACGCTGCACGACGCGTTCGGCATCGGCACCGCACCGCCCGGCGACCCCGTCGACGTCGCCGAGCGGTTCCTCGACACCCCGGCCAACGTCACCTTCGACGGCACCCGGCAGGGTGTCACGCTCACCTGGGACAAGGTGTTCGGCGCGCACGGTTACGAGGTGCAGTGGCGCGACACCACCGCCGACCCGGACGGGGCGTGGAACTGGGCCCGCCCCGCGGCCAACCGGTGGGACATGAGCCGCCAGTACTACGGCCAGATCCACGAGGGCCACACCTATGAACTGCGGGTGCGCGCGGCCTCCGGGGACACCGTCCGGTCGGACTGGTCGGACATCACGCACGGCACCGCCCGCCCGACCACACCCGGGTATCCCAGGAACGTGAAGGCCACCGCCGGCCCCAACGGCGGTGTGCTGACCTGGGACCCGCCCACCGGAGAGCACAGCGACGGCATCACCGCGTACGCCGTGTACATGTGGGACAAGGCCGCGCCACTGGGGATCACTCGGAGCTTCAGCGTCTCCGGAACCTCGGACATCACCATCCTCCCGAAGATGCCTCCGGGCGACTACGTCGTCATGATCTCGGCGTGGAACAGGTCGGGCGAGGGCCCCATCGCCCTGAGCAACACCGTCACTTTCGACTGAGGCGGCCCGGCGGCCCCGGAGGCGACGGAGGTCGCCTGATCCGCGTACGACAACAGCCCCCGGCAGCACGCCGGGGGCTGTGTTGTTTGTACAGGTCAGTGGCCGAGGGGGCCCTTCCAGACGTTCGAAACAGCTTCTGACCTGCAAAAACCCTGCTAGGGAAGGTTCCTTGCCATCACGATCCGCTGGACCTGGTTGGTGCCCTCGTAGATCTGGGTGATCTTGGCGTCACGCATCATGCGCTCCACCGGGTAGTCGCGGGTGTAGCCGTAGCCGCCGAGGAGCTGGACGGCGTCGGTGGTGACCTCCATGGCGACGTCCGAGGCGAAGCACTTGGCGGCGGCACCCAGGTAGGTGAGGTCGGCGTCGCCGCGCTCGGAGGCGGCGGCGGCCTGGTAGGTGAGGGCACGGGCCGCCGAGATCTTCATCGACATGTCGGCGAGCATGAACTGGATGCCCTGGAAGTCGGCGATCGGCTTGCCGAACTGCTTGCGCTCCTGGACGTAGCCCTTGGCGTAGTCGAGGGCGCCCTGGGCGCAGCCGAGGGCCTGCGCGGCGATGGTGATGCGGGTGTGGTCCAGGGTCTTCATGGCCGTCATGAAGCCGGTGCCCTCCTCGCCGATCATGCGGTCGGCGGGGATGCGGACGTTGTCGAAGTAGACCTCGCGGGTCGGGGAGCCCTTGATGCCGAGCTTCTTCTCCGGGGCGCCGAAGGAGACGCCCTCGTCCGACTTCTCGACGACGAAGGCGGAGATGCCCTTCGAGCGCTTCGAGGGGTCCGTGACCGCCATGACCGTGTAGTACTCGGAGACGCCCGCGTTGGTGATCCAGCGCTTCACGCCGTTGAGCACCCAGTGGTCGCCGTCGCGGACGGCCTTGGTCTTCATGCCGGCCGCGTCCGAGCCCGCCTCCGGCTCGGAGAGGCAGTACGAGAACATCACGTCGCCCTTGGCGAGCGGGGTCAGGTACTTCTTCTTCAGCTCCTCGCCGCCGGAGAGGATCACCGGGAGCGAGCCGAGCTTGTTCACCGCGGGGATGAGGGAGGAGGAGACGCAGGCGCGGGCGACCTCCTCGATCACGATGACCGTGGCGAGCGCGTCGGCGCCGGCGCCGCCGTACTCCTCCGGGACGTGCACGGCGTGCAGGTCGTTGGCGACCAGGGCGTCGAGGGCCTCCTGCGGGAAGCGCGCCTCCTCGTCCACCGCCGCGGCGTACGGCGCGATCTTCGCCTCGACCAGCGAACGGACGGCGTCCCGGAGCATGTCGTGCTCCTCGGACGGGCGGTACAGGTCGAAGTCAGCCGATCCGGCCACGGTCTCTCACGCTCCAAAGACGCAGTGATACTGACGCTAATTACCGTTAAGTAACTCAAATTTTAGAGCCCCGCTCCGACCCCGCCTACGTGAGCTACACGACAGCGGGGAAATTGCCCGCCGGGGCGCCCGACTATGCTCGGGGGCCGCATCACCGACGTACCCGAGCTGGAGCGCATCCATGAGCCTGAAGATCACCGTGATCGGCACCGGCTACCTCGGCGCCACACACGCCGCGGCCATGGCCGAGCTGGGCTTCGAGGTGCTGGGCCTGGACGTCGTACCGGAGAAGATCGCCATGCTGGAGCGCGGCGAGACACCCATGTACGAGCCGGGGCTCCAGGAGCTGCTGCGCCGGCACGTCGCCGGGATCGAGGGGTCCACCGGGCGGCTGCGGTTCACCGTGGACTGGGCGGAGGCCGGCGCCTTCGGCGATGTGCACTTCGTGTGCGTGAACACCCCGCAGAAGCACGGCGAGTACGCGTGCGACATGAGTTACGTCGACTCCGCGATCGCCTCCCTCGCCCCCCATCTGCACGGCCCCGCGCTGGTCGTCGGCAAGTCGACGGTGCCGGTGGGCTCCGCCGACCGGCTGGCCGCCTACCTCGCCGAGCACGCCCCGGCCGGCGCCGACGCCGAGCTGGCCTGGAACCCGGAGTTCCTGCGCGAGGGCTTCGCCGTCCAGGACACCCTGCACCCGGACCGGATCGTCGTGGGCGTGCGCAGCGAGCGCGCGGAGAAGCTGCTGCGCGAGGTGTACGCCGGCCCGGTCGGCGAGGGCACGCCGTTCGTCGTCACCGACTTCCCGACCGCCGAACTGGTGAAGACGGCCGCGAACTCCTTCCTCGCCACCAAGATCTCCTTCATCAACGCGATGGCGGAGGTGTGCGAGGCCGGCGGCGGTGACGTGGCGAAGCTCGCGGAGGCCATCGGGTACGACGACCGGATCGGCCGCAAGTTCCTGCGCGCCGGCATCGGCTTCGGCGGCGGCTGCCTGCCCAAGGACATCCGGGCGTTCATGGCCCGCGCGGGCGAGCTGGGCGCCGACCAGGCGCTGACCTTCCTGCGCGAGATCGACTCCATCAACATGCGCCGGCGCGGCGCGATGGTCGAGATGGCCCGGGAGGCGCTCGGCGGCGGCTCCTTCCTCGGCAAGCGGGTCGCGGTGCTCGGCGCCACCTTCAAGCCCGACTCGGACGACGTCCGCGACTCGCCCGCGCTGAACGTGGCCGGCCAGATCCACCTCCAGGGCGGCCAGGTGACCGTGTACGACCCGAAGGGCATGGACAACGCCCGCAAGGTCTTCCCGACGCTGGGCTACGCCGACTCGGCGCTGTCGGCCGTCCGGGGCGCCGACATCGTGCTGCACCTGACCGAGTGGCAGGAGTTCCGCGAGCTGGACCCGGCCGCGCTCGGCGAGGCGGCGACGGCCCGGGTGATCCTCGACGGCCGCAACACCCTCGACCCCGAGCTGTGGCGGCGCGCCGGGTGGACGTACCGGGCGATGGGCCGGCCCACGGCGTAGGGCCCCGGAGGGGATCCGCATGGCGACGCCGGTTCGGCCGAGGCTCAGTCGGCCGAACCGGCGTCTGTTCGCATTCTGCACCACACCGTGCGGGCTCACGCACCCTTCGCCCGGTACCGCCGCATCTTCGCGCGGGCACCGCACACCTGCATCGAGCACCAGCGGCCGCGTCCGGCGGGGCTGCGGTCGTAGTACGCCCAGTGGCAGGTCTCGGCCTCGCACGCCTTGAGCCTGGTCCAGGTGCCGGCCACCAGCGCCTCGGCGACGGCGGCGGCGACCCGGGAGAGCAGCGGGCCCGGGTCGGCGGGCGTGAGCCGGGCCGAGCCGTCCTCCGCGTCCACGGCGACGTACAGCGGGGCCCGCGCCAGCAGGGCGCTCAGCTCGGTCACCGCGCGGTGCGGGGGGTGGCCGGCGTGGGCGAGCAGTGCCGCCCGCAGCGACTCGCGCAGGTCCCTCGCCCCGTCCAGGCCGGCCTCCGTGATCCCGAGCCGGGCACGGCCCTCCGGCGTGTCCAGCGAGTCGGTGCCCGTCTCGATGTCCAGCGTGTTCACCAGGGACTCGATCAGGGCCAGGCCACCGGGAGCGGCCGATCTCTCGCTCATGCTTGCGACGTTACCCCCGATGCGGGAGCATGCAGTAACCGTTACCGGTTACCCGCCTCTGTGGGTAACGCCAGGAGGAGGTAGACATGGCTCTCGCCAAGCTCGACGTCGTGGTGCTGGACTGTCCCGACCCCCGCGCGCTGGCCGGCTTCTACGCCGGTGTGCTCGGCGGCACGGTGGAGGCGGACCCCGGGGACGGCGCGTGGGTCGACCTGAAGGTGCCCGGCGGGCCGGCGCTCGCCTTCCAGAGGGCACCCGGGTTCGTGCCGCCGCGGTGGCCCGCGGCGGACCACTCGCAGCAGTTCCACCTGGACCTCGTGGTAGAGGACCTGGACGCGGCCGAGAAGGGGGTACTGGAGCTGGGCGCCCGGCCGCTGGACACCGAGGACCGGGAGCGGACGTTCCGTGTCTACGCCGACCCTGCGGGGCACCCGTTCTGCCTCTGCACGTGCTGACCCGTTCCGAGATCCGTTCTGGAGGAGAAACCATGGCGTCCGTGGCCCGGCTCCGCAACGTCGTCCTCGACTGTCCCGACCCGCACGCGCTGGCCGCCTTCTACGCGGCGGTGGCCGGGGGGACGCCCCAGCCGCAGGACGACGACTGGGTCGTCCTCCAGGTCCCGGACGGGCCGCGGCTGGCCTTCCAGCGGGCCGAGGGGCACACCCCGCCGGACTGGCCGCGCGCGGACCACAACGGCCAGCAGCTGCACCTCGACTTCGACGCGGGCCCGACCTGGGCGGACATCGACACGGCCCACGAACGGGTGATCGCGCTCGGCGCCCGCCCGCTGGACCTGGAGGACCGGGAGAAGAAGGACTTCCAGGTGTACGCCGACCCGGCCGGCCATCCGTTCTGCCTGTGCCGGATCGAACGGCCGTGACGCCCTAGGAGACGTCCAGCTCGGTGATCCTCGCGTTCGACGCCTCCCGGCGCTGCTGTGCCGCCCGGGCGGTGAAGTCCGCGCTGCGCAGGACCCGCTGTACGTTCCGCCAGGTCAGAAGGGACAGCTCGGTCTCGGACCAGCCGCGGCGGAGCAGCTCGGCGATCAGGTGGGGGTAGCGGGAGGCGTCGGCGAGGTCGCGGGGGTGGACGGCCCCCGAGTCGTAGGTGCCGGACAGGCCGACGCACTCGGGGCCGGCCACCCGGCGGATGTGGTCGAGGTGGTCGGCGACGTCCGGGACGGCCGGGCCGGTCTGCTCCGCGGTGAGCGGCACCATGCACAGACCCTTCGCCTCGCCCAGGGCGGCGAGCAGCCCGTCGCCCAGGTTGGCCGGGTGCGGGCGCAGGGCCCGCGCGGCCGAGCGGCTGCACAGGACGGGGGTCTTGGACAGGGCGATGGTCCGCTCGACGGTGTCCGAGGAGGCGCCGGAGACGTCGGCGAGCACGCCGAGCCGGTTCATCTCGCGCACGACCTCCTCCCCGAAGCGGGTCAGCCCGGTCTCGCCCGCCCAGGCGGTGCCGGCGAGGGTGAGCACCCGCAGCCCGAGGGCGTGCAGGATGCGCAGGAGGGCGAGGGAGTCGTCCAGGGCGGCGCCGGGGGCGGGGCCCAGCACCACGGCGACCCGGCCGCAGTTGCGGGCGTCGATGATCTGCCCTGCGGTGCGCACCAGCCGCAGGCCCTCCGGGTGGGACTCGACCACCGTGCGCACCAGGTCCAGCTGCTCCAGGGCCGCCGTCACCGCTCGGTCGGGGCCCGGCTCCTCGGGAAGGTGCAGGGACCAGAAGAGCGCGCCGACGTGCCCCTCGCGCAGCCGGGGCACATCGGTGTCGATCGCGGCCTCGCCCAGCTCCAGGTCGTACCAGGGCAGATGGCGCAGCGCCCAGGGCAGGCCGCTGTAGCCGTCGGCGACCGGGTGGGTGTCGAGCAGGGCGTGCGCGCGCTCCAGCAGCTCGCCGTCCGGCTGCTGCCGGACGAAGGGGTCGTCCGGCAGGCCGTCGTCCTCGCCGACCTCGGCGGTGGTGGGGATGTCGTCCTGGAGGTCGGCCATGGCGGGCTCCGTGCGTCGTCGTGGGCTACGTCGGTCGTGAGCTACGGCGGGCTGTGGCTGGCGTACCGACACGGTCGCACGGGACGGGGGGAGCCTTCCTGGCGAGTGGGGCGTTCGGGGGTACTCCGGTCAGCTGCTCCCGTCCGTGCCGTCCAGCGCCTCGATGGTGGCGAGGGAGGCGGGCCGGGTCGAGCGCAGGTCGCGGGCGACGTCCTCGGCCGCGCCCAGCACACGAACCGCGTTCTGCCAGGTCAGCTTGGCCAGGTCGGCCTTGGACCAGCCGCGGTCCAGCAGCTCGGCGAGGAGGTTCGGGTAGCCGGAGACGTCGTTCAGGCCGTCCGGGGTGAACGCGGTGCCGTCGTAGTCCCCGCCGATGCCCAGGTGGTCGATGCCGGCCACCTCGCGCATGTGGTCCAGGTGGTCCGCGACGGTGGACACCGTGGCGACCGGGCGGGGGTTGCGCTCCTCGAAGGCCCGGTGGACCTTCATCGCCTCGGCACTGGTGTCCAGGTGGTGCAGGCCGTGGGCGCGCAGGTTCTCGTCGGCCGCGGCCGTCCAGTCCACGGCGGCCTGGAGGACGAACTTGGGCACGAACGTCACCATGGCCACGCCGCCGTTGGCGGGCAGGCGCTCCAGGACGTCGTCGGGGATGTTGCGGGGGTGGTCGCACACCGCGCGGGCGGAGGAGTGCGAGAAGATCACCGGCGCCGAGCTGGCGTCCAGCGCGTCCCGCATCGTCGTCGCCGCCACATGGGAGAGGTCGACCAGCATGCCGAGCCGGTTCATCTCCGCCACGACCTCGCGGCCGAACGCGGACAGGCCGCCCACGTTCGGTTCGTCGGTCGCGGAGTCCGCCCAGTCCACGTTGTCGTTGTGGGTGAGCGTCATGTAGCGCACACCGAGCGCGTACAGGCCGCGCAGCGCGCCGAGGGAATTGGCGATGGAGTGGCCGCCCTCGGCGCCCATGAGCGAGGCGATACGGCCGTCCCGGCGGGCCGTCTCCAGGTCCGCGGCGGTCAGCGCGGGCGCCAGCTCGGCCGGGTAGCGCTCCAGCAGCCGGCGGACGCAGTCGATCTGCTCCAGCGTCGCCGCGACCGGCTCGGGCTCCTCGCAGGGGACGTACACCGACCAGTACTGCGCGCCGACCCCGCCGGCGCGCAGCCGCGGCAGGTCGGTGTGCAGGCGCTCGCGCTGGTCGCGGGCGATGTCGAGGGCGTCCAGGTCGTAACCGGCCTGCTTGCGCAGGGCCCAGGGCAGGTCGTTGTGCCCGTCGACCACGGGGAACTCGCGCAGCAGCGCGTGTGCTTCGTCCAGGGCGGCCACGGCGGTCACTTCCCGAAGCCGAAGCCGCCGGCGCCCTCGACCTTGGAGCGCAGCCGCTTGCCCTTCTCGGTGGCCTGGTCGTTGAGGTCCTGCTGGAAGTCGCGCATCTTGTGCAGCAGGTCCTCGTCGTGCGCGGCGAGCATCCGGGCCGCGAGGAGACCGGCGTTGCGGGCGCCGGCGACGGAGACCGTGGCGACCGGGACACCGGCGGGCATCTGCACGATGGAGAGCAGCGAGTCCATGCCGTCGAGGTACTTCAGCGGCACCGGCACGCCGATGACCGGCAGCGGGGTGACGGAGGCGAGCATGCCGGGCAGGTGGGCGGCACCGCCCGCGCCCGCGATGATCACCTTCAGGCCGCGGTCGGCGGCCTGCTCGCCGTACGAGATCATCTCGCGGGGCATGCGGTGCGCGGAGACGACGTCGACCTCGTAGGAGATCTCGAACTCGTCCAGGGCCTTGGCGGCGGCTTCCATGACGGGCCAGTCGGAGTCCGACCCCATGACGATGCCAACGAGGGGGCTCATTCGGTGATGGTGCCTCTCAGGTAGCCGGCTGCGTGACGGGCGCGCTCCAGCACGTCGTCCAGGTCGTCGCCGTAGGTGTTGACGTGTCCGACCTTGCGGCCGGGCTTCACGTCCTTGCCATACATGTGGATCTTGAGCTTGGGGTCACGGGCCATGCAGTGCAAGTACGCGGAGTACATGTCCGGGAAGTCGCCGCCCAGGACGTTGACCATCACGGTCCACCTGGCGCGCGGGCGCGGGTCGCCCAGCGGCAGGTCCAGGACCGCGCGGACGTGGTTGGCGAACTGCGAGGTGATCGCGCCGTCCATGCTCCAGTGGCCGGAGTTGTGCGGGCGCATCGCCAGTTCGTTGACGAGGACGCGGCCGTCGCGGGTCTGGAACAGCTCGACGGCGAGGTGTCCGACGACGCCGAGTTCCTTGGCGATGGTCAGGGCCATCTGCTCGGCGCGCAGGGCCAGGTCCTCGTCCAGGTCCGGGGCGGGCGCGATCACCGTGTCGCAGACGCCGCCCACCTGCTGGGACTCCACCACCGGGTAGGCGACGGCCTGGCCGTGCGGGGAGCGTACGACGTTGGCGGCCAGCTCGCGGACGTAGTCGACCTTCTCCTCGGCGAGGACGGGGACGCCCGCCTTGAACGGTTCGGCGGCCTCCTCCGCGGAGTCGACGACCCACACGCCCTTGCCGTCGTAGCCACCGCGGACCGTCTTGAGGACGACGGGGAAGCCGTCGCCCTCCTCGGCGAACCGGACGACATCCTCCGGATCGCTGACGATGCGGTGCCGCGGGCACGGGATGCCGAGCGCGTCGAGCTTCGCGCGCATCACGCCCTTGTCCTGGGCGTGCACCAGCGCGTCGGGCCCGGGGCGCACGGGGATGCCGTCCGCCTCCAGGGCGCGCAGGTGCTCGGTCGGCACGTGCTCGTGATCGAAGGTGATCACGTCACAGCCGCGCGCGAACTCGCGCAGCGTGTCGAGGTCGCGGTAGTCGCCGATGACGACATCGCTCACGACCTGCGCCGCGGAATCCTGAGGGGTGTCACTGAGAAGCTTGAATTTGATGCCCAACGGGATGCCCGCCTCGTGCGTCATACGCGCGAGCTGCCCCCCGCCGACCATGCCGACTACCGGGAACGTCACACCCCTAGCGTATCGGCCATGTGGAGGAGACCGGATCGCGTCCCTCCCCCGGGTCTCTTACCCAGGGCTTCCCCGACTCTTTACGACCCGTTTCCGGGGCGTGGCCCGGTCCACAGGCACGGGAGGGTCCGCCCGGCTAGCATGGCAAGGTCGACGGAACCTACCGACGGGAGCTGCACAGCCATGGAACCTCGTTCCTCGGGGCTGCAACGGCTCGTACGCGAGGTGGTCAAGTTCGGGGCCGTCGGCGGTGCTGGCGTGCTCGTCAATCTCGGCGTGTTCAACCTGGTGCGGCACGTGTCCGACCTGCCGGTGGTGCGGGCCAGCATCATCGCGACCGTCGTGGCCATCGTCTTCAACTACGTCGGCTTCCGTTACTGGACGTACCGGGACCGCGACAAGAGCGGGCGCACCAAGGAACTCACGCTGTTCCTGCTGTTCAGCGCGGTCGGCCTGGTGATCGAGAACGGCGTGCTGTACCTGGCGACCTACGGCTTCGGCTGGGACAGCCCGCTGCAGAGCAACGTCTTCAAGTTCGTCGGCATCGGCGTCGCGACCCTGTTCCGCTTCTGGTCGTACCGCAGCTGGGTGTTCAAGGCGCTGCCCGCCCGGGAGGCCGTGGCGCGGGCGGAATCGATCCTGGAGCAGGAGTCGGAGCAGCAGACGCCGCGGCAGCGCGTTCCCTGACCGCCGCTCAGCGGACCGTGGGCCGGTCCTCGTCCGGCGTGCGCGCCGGGGGCGTGCGCGACAGGAACAGGCCGAAGACCGGGGGCTGCGCCTGGAGCAGCTCCAGCCGGCCGCCGTCGGCCTCCGCGAGGTCCCGGGCGACGGCCAGGCCGATCCCCGTGGAGTTCCGCCCGCTGATCGTGCGCTCGAAGATCCGCGCGCCGAGGTCCGCCGGGACCCCCGGCCCCTCGTCGGTGACCTCGATGACGGCCTGGTTGCCGGTGACCCGGGTGCGCAGGGCGACGGTGCCGCCGCCGTGCATCAGCGAGTTCTCGATCAGCGCGGCCAGCACCTGGGCGACCGCGCCCGGTGTGCCCACCGCCTTCAGGTGCCGCTTGCCGGAGCTGACGATGGCCCGGCCGACGCTGCGGTAGGCGGGCCGCCACTCGGCGAGCTGCTGCTGGATGACCTCGTCCAGCTCGAAGGTGACGGCGGAGCCGGTCCGCGGGTCGCGGGAGTTCGTCAGCAGCCGCTGGACGACGTCCGTGAGCCGCTCGACCTGGGTCAGCGCGATGGTCGCCTCCTCCTTCACCGTGTCCGGGTCGTCGGTGAGGGTGATCTCCTCCAGCCGCATGGACAGCGCCGTCAGCGGTGTGCGGAGCTGGTGGGAGGCGTCGGCGGCGAGGCGCCGCTCGGCCGTCAGCATGCGCCCGATCCGCTCGGCGGAGGCGTCCAGCACATCGGCGACCCGGTCCAGCTCGGGGACGCCGTACCGCTTGTGCCGGGGGCGCGGGTCGCCGGAGCCGAGGCGTTCGGCGGTCTCGGCGAGGTCGGTCAGCGGGGAGGCGAGCCGGTTGGCCTGCCGTACGGCGAGCAGCACGGCCGCCACCACGGCGAGCAGCGCGACCAGCCCGATGATCAGCAGGGTCCGGCCGACCTCGCGGGTCACCGCGGAGCGGGGCTCCTGCACGGTGACCGTCTCGCCCTCCTCGCCGCGCTGCGTGGAGTGGATGGTGTCGCCCTCCGGCTTGCTGCCGATCTCGATGGGCGGCTTGCCGGGCATGCGGATGACCGCGTACTGGTCCTTGCTGACGGGGTTGCGCAGGACGTCCGCGTTGACGTTCTCGGCGGCGAGGATCCGGCTGTCCACGATGCTGGCCAGCCGCACCGCCTCGGACTCCACCCGTTCCTGGGCGCTGTTGCTGATCGTCCGCGTCTCGACGATCACGAGGGAGACCCCGAAGACCGCGATCACCACGAGGACGACGGCGAGGGTGGACTGGATGAGACGTCGGCGCATGGTCCGTTACCTGTGGGGAATCGCCGGGGCCCGGGCTCAGCTCTTCTCGAAGCGGAAGCCCACGCCGCGCACCGTCGCGATGTACCGGGGGTTCGCCGCGTCGTCACCGAGCTTCTTGCGCAGCCAGGAGATGTGCATGTCGAGGGTCTTGGTGGACGACCACCACGTGGTGTCCCAGACCTCGCGCATCAGCTGGTCCCGGGTCACCACCCGGCCGGCGTCCCGCACCAGCACCCGCAGCAGATCGAACTCCTTGGCGGTGAGCTGGAGTTCCTCCTCGCCCATCCACGCCCGGTGCGACTCGACGTCGATCCGCACCCCGTGCGTGGCCGGCGGCTGCTGCGGCTCGGCGGCGCCGCGCCGGAGCAGGGCCCGCACCCGGGCGAGCAGTTCGGCGAGCCGGAACGGCTTGGTGACGTAGTCGTCGGCGCCCGCGTCCAGGCCGACGACGGTGTCCACCTCGTCGGCCCGCGCGGTCAGGATGAGGATCGGTACCGTGTGGCCGTCGGCGCGCAGCCGGCGGGCCACCTCCAGGCCGTCCATGCCGGGCAGGCCCAGGTCCAGCACGACCAGGTCGACGCCGCCCTGCATTCCGGCGTCGAGCGCGGCGGGTCCGTCCTCGCGCACCTCGACCTCGTAACCTTCCCGGCGCAGGGCGCGGGCCAGCGGCTCCGAGATGGACGCGTCGTCCTCGGCGAGCAGTACACGGGTCATGAGGTGATGGTAGACCGCCCGGGCGAGGTGCCGGGGTGTGATCGGTTCCCCCGCTTCTTACCTTCGCGCGCTGCTGGTACGAACCATCGACCTGGGGATGCGATCGTAGGAGAGACCTTCGAATCCCGTTGTGCGGTTCCCGCGACACCTGTGATCCGCGTCTCAAGTCCTTCCATATCCGGCAGTGTCCTGCCGTATGGTGACCTGAACGCCTGTAGTACACCGGGGACCTTTGGCCGGCAGTGGACGCTGAAGGTCTCTTTCGTGTGCGGGCTGACCAAGATCACCTTGATCGGCCTCGAAAGGAATGACCTCTGGCCGGGCTCCGGACGCACTGACGCGTCGAGGGGCGTGGATCCCGGTGGTCGCCGTCCGCCACTCCGTGATCCGGAGCGGACTCCCCCTGGGCGTGGGGGTGGACGACCGACCTGCCGGTGCCGGCCGCACCCCCACCGGGCGCGCAACTCCTTCAAGCTCGGCCTCGCCGAGCAGGGGGGACCCCCGACCGCGCGTCCCGACCAGCAAGGAACGACCATGGCGTCCAGCCTGACGAAGGACTCGGTCCGCCCGGGCACCCCCGGTTCCGAGAAGACCTTCTTCGGCCACCCCCGCGGCCTGGCCACCCTCTTCATGACCGAGATGTGGGAGCGCTTCTCCTACTACGGCATGAGGGCTCTTCTCCCGCTGTACCTGGTGGCCCCGGGTGGCCTGCACCTGAGTGCGGGCACGGCGAGCGCCATCTACGCGGTGTACCTGTCGCTCGTGTACCTGCTCGCCCTGCCCGGCGGCTGGTTCGCCGACCGTCTGCTCGGCCCCCGCAAGACGGTCGCCGTCGCGGGCGGGATCATCATGCTGGGCCACCTGTGCCTGGCGCTGCCGGCCGCCGCGAGCTTCTACGTCGGTCTGGTGCTCGTCGCCATCGGTTCGGGTCTGCTGAAGGCCAACATCTCCACGATGGTCGGCCACCTCTACAACGGCCCGGAGGACCCGCGCCGTGACGGTGGCTTCACGCTCTTCTACATCGGCATCAACCTCGGTGCCTTCGTCGCCCCGCTGGTCATCGGCACCGTCGGCGAGGACGTCAACTGGCACCTCGGCTTCGCTCTGGCCGCCCTCGGCATGGCGCTGGGCCTCGCCCAGTACCTGCTCGGCGGACGCCACCTGAGCGCGAGGAGCAGCGAGGTCCCCACCCCGCTGACGCCCGCCGAGAAGGCGGCCACCCTGCGCAAGGGCCTGATCTGGCTCGCCGTCGCCGTGGTCTTCTACGGCGTCGTCGGCGGCACCGGCCACTTCACCCTGAACTGGGCGCTGATCCCGCTCACCCTCATCGGCCTGATCGTGCCGATCCTGGTCATCTCCCGCATCCTGCGGGACAAGGAGCTGGACACCGCCGAGCGGTCGAAGGTGTCGGCGTACATCTGGTTCTTCGTCGCCGCCGCCGTCTTCTGGATGATCTACGACCAGGGTGGTTCGACCCTGTCGCTGTTCGCCCAGAACAACGCCAAGAACTCGGTCCTCGGCTGGGGCTTCCCGGTCTCCTGGTACCAGTCGGTCAACCCGGTCATGATCATGGCCCTGGCGCCGGTCTTCGCCTGGCTGTGGCTGTGGCTGAACCGCCGCGGCAAGGAGCCGAGCACGATCGTGAAGTTCGCCTCCGGCCTGGTGCTCGTGGGTGCGTCCTTCTTCGTCTTCCTCGCCCCGCTGTCGATCGCCGAGGGCGGTCACAAGGCCGCGGCGATGTGGCTGGTCGCGATCTACTTCGTGCAGACCGTCGGTGAGCTGACGCTGTCCCCGGTCGGTCTGTCCGTGACGACGAAGATGGCGCCGAAGAAGTACGCCTCGCAGATGATGGGCGTCTGGTTCCTCGCGGTGACCGCGGGCGACTCCGTCACCGCCCTGCTGTCCAACCCGGCCGTGGGTGGCGTCAACCTCGACAAGATGGGCTTCGTCGCCCTGGAGGCCGTGCTCGCCGTGGTCGCCGGTGTCGCGGTGTGGATGTACCGCGGCAAGGTGAAGAAGATGATGGGCAGCGTCAACTAGTCGCTGCACCCGAACGGCCGCAGAGGGCCACCGCATCCGTGGGATGCGGTGGCCCTCTGCGCGTGCGAGGGAGCGCGCACGCGGCGGAGCCGCATGCCGGCCGGCACAGCCCCGCTCCCCTTGGGCCGGCTATCGCGTCCTGCGCCGTGGCATCAGCGTGAACACCGCGCCGCCCAGCAGGATCGCCGTGCCCGCCACCAGGCCCAGGGCCTTCAGGGCGCCGTGGTCGCTCGCGCCGGTCTCGGCGAGGCCGCCGTCACCGCTGTCGCCGCCGCCCGTCGCCGCCGCCCCCGCCGAACCGCCCGTGGACCCGCCCGAGGTGCCGCCCGACGTGGACGTGCCGCCCGCGGCGCCGCCCGGCTGCCCGGTGGTGTCCAGGCTGAGCGAGACCTGCGTCCTGGCCGGCGTGCACGTCGTGGTCGTCCCGAGCGCCTTGACGGTCAGCACACCCGGGGACAGCGTCGAGGTGCCGCTCGCTCCGGGCTTGTAGGTGCCGGTGAGGTCGGGGATCTCGATCGGGTCGCCGGCCTTGACCGGGCCCGCGTTCGTCGGCCCCTCCACATGCACGGTGCCCTTGTCGGCGCCGCCCAGCACCACCTCCATGGACGGCTTCACGGAGTCCTTCGGGATCTCGGCGGGACTGTCCATCACCGACTTCTTGAACTGCACCGTGAGGGCGTAACTCCCGCCGTCCTTCTTCGCGTTGATCTGCACGGGCGAGGTCGCGCTCTTGTCGCCGATCGGGGTCTTGCAGGCGTACGGGATCTGCACCTCCTTGCCGGTGAAGTCGGTCTGCCCGGTGCCGCCGGTGGTGGTGGCCGTCGCCGTGGCGGTCCTCGTCGGGGTCGCCGTCCTCGTCGGGGTCGCCGTCCTGGTCGGGGTCGCCGTCCTGGTCGGGGTCGCGGTCGACGTGCCGCCGCCCGCCGTCACCTGGATCGTCGCCGCCTTCTGCACGGTCTCCTTCGGCGTGCACTTCGTGTCGGTGGACATCGCGTTGACGGTGTACGCGTCCGGTGTCAGCGTCACCTCGCCGGCCGCCGTCAGCTTCACGCTGCCCTTCATGTCGGACAGCACCATCGCGCCGCCCTTGGGGATCGCCGGGTTCTCCCGCGTGCCCCGCATCGCGATGCCGGCGGTCTGCGCGCCGGCCGCCTTCAGCACGCCGGACGGCTGGACCGAGTTGGCGGGCAGGTCGATGATGTCCGGGTTCCTGGACGCGGCCTGGACGAACTTCCACACGACGTCCACCGTGTCGCCCACCCTGGCCGTGGCCGGCGCGGTGATCTCGACCTTCGTGGTGCCGTCGACGGGGTCGATGCCCGCGGGCGGCACGCAGTGGGTGGCGTACGACACCTCGGCCGCCCGCGCGGGGGCCACCGCAGCGCCCAGCAGGACGCCCGCCGCGCAGAACACCAGCAGGGCGCCCGTGCCCCCGGCCGCTGTGCCTCTCCTTCGCATGCTCACGTGGGTCCCTTCGTGGTGGGAGTCGTAGGACTCGTCGGGCTGTCGTCGTGCGGTGCGGAGGACCGGCCGGCCGGGCCGCCCGGAGCGGAGTCCGGGGCGAACCACGGCAGGGTCGGAGTCGGGGCGGCCGGGCGGGCCGCGGGAGCCGTCGTGGCGGTGGGGGCGGCGGGGGCGGTGGGGGCGGCTGCGGAGCGGGGCCCGGCGGTGCGGATGCGCGGGAGCGGCAGGCGCGGGGGCGACGGCAGACGGAGGGACGGGCGCGGGCGCCGGGCGGGCCGGTGGCGGGCGCCGCCCGGGCGGCGCGGGCGGACGCGGTCCACCACGGCCATGCCGGCGCGGAACAGCGCGGCCGGTACGACCAGGCAGAGCAGGACCCAGAACAGCGTCACACCCCACGGCCGGCCCACGCCCCACGGCTGCTCGGCGAGCACCCGGCCGCCGTACCGCAGCGTCACGGTGTAGTCGCCGTGCGCCCCCGCCGACAACTCGACCGGGAGCGTGATCCGCGCCTTCTTCCCCGGGGCCAGGGTGCCGTGCCACTGCCGTTCGTCCCACTCCGGGGCGAAGACGCCGTGCGCGGTCCCGACCTGGAACACCGGGTCCCGGATCGGGCTCGTACCGGTGTTGCCCACGGTGAGGACCAGGGTGCGGGCGGCCGGCGCCCCGAACCAGGTCAGCAGCCCGCTCGACCCGGTGAGCCGGGCGTCGGACAGCACCGCGAGCCGGCCGGCGGAGCGCTCGGCGGGCAGCGGGGCCACGGGGTGCCCGGCGACCTCCAGCACGGCGTCCGCCTCGGCCGTGGCGCCGGTGACGGTGGCGACGTGCACCACGCAGGGGCAGGGCACGGGCGGTTCGGCGACCGGCAGCTTCCGGCTGAAGGCACCGTCGGCGTCGGTGGTCACAGCCCGCCCGTCGCCGTTGGCGCAGGAGTTGGTGCCGCCGACGACACCCCGGGCCGGGGTGGCCCGCCCGCACACCAGCACCATCAGCAGCGTACGCGGCCGCCAGCCGCTGCCGCTGACGGTGACCGCCCCGCCGGCACCGGCCTGCCCCGCCGACAACCGCACCTGCGGTCCGTCCGCCGCCCGCCCCACCCCGGCCGTACCGGCCAGGGCCAGCAGCAGGACGACGACCACCAGCGGCAGGCCCCGCCTCACGACACCGCTCCCGTCGTGGCGGCCCGCTGCGCGGGACGCGCACGCCGTCCGCGCAGGAGTACAACCGCACCCGCCGTCGCCGCCGCCGCCGCGCCGGCCACCGCGCCCCACGGGACGTACGCGGCCGAGGCGCTCGCGGTGTCCCGCGCGCCGCCCCCCGCCGTGACCGTCAGCCGTACGCGCGCCTCTCCCAGCAGCGGCCGGCCGGGCCACGGCTCGCTGAACGTGCGCCGGGCGCCCGGGGGCAGCCGCACCGGCAGGGTGCGCGGGGCACGGTCCAGGACCCGGCCGAAGACCCCGTCCGCGCGCACCGCGAGCTTCGGCACGAGGACGGTCGTACCCCGGTTGACCAGGTCGTACGTGATCCGGTCGGCGTGTACGGCCAGGTGCTCGACGGTCAGCGCGGCAAGCGCGGGACCGCCCACGCGCAGCCGGACCGGCACGGTCGCGGTACGGCCGTGCGCGTCCCGCGCGACGAGCGCACCGGTACGGTCGCCGGGCCCGGCGCCCCGCGGCACCGTCACGGTGAAGGGCACCTCGGCACGGGTGCGGGCCGGGACGGTGAGGGCGGCACGGGCGAGGGACACCGGCACACCGGTGCCGCGCAGCCGGACCGTGACCGGGCTCCGGCCCCGGTTGGTCACGGCCACCGTGTCCTCGAGCACCGCCCCGGGCCCGCCCTCGGCGTAGAACGCGGGCCGCCCGTCCCCCGACGGCGCCAACGACCAGCCACCGGACTCCGCGAGCGCGGACGGGGCGGCGGCCAGCAGGGCGGGCGGGATCAGCAGGAGGAGGGCCGCCAGGGCGGGGGGCTTGCGTGGGGGTGGGGGTGTGAGCGTGGGTGGGGGCGGCGGTGGCCCGGGGGCGCGGGTTGCGGTCGGCATGGGCGGCTCCAGCGGTGGTGGCCGGACGGTTCGGCGGAGCGGCGGCAGGCGGTCTGCCCTGGGCCGGGCCGGCTGCGGGCGGCTTCGCCGGGCCGGCCCCGCGGCTGGCGGTCGGCCGGGGTCGGCCCACAGCGGGCGGTCCGGCCCGGGTCGGCCCGCAGTGGACGGCCCGCAGCGGGCGGTCCGGCCCGGGTCGGCCCGCAGTGGACGGCCCGCAGTGGGCGCCCCCGCCCGGACCGTTCAGCGGCGGGCCGGCTGCCCCCGTCGGGTCAGCCACAGCACGCCCGCCGCTCCGGCGAGGAGGACCGTGCCGCCGAGGGTGCCGAGGGCGACGGCGGAGTCCTCGGGGCCGGTCTGCGGCAGTTGCTGCCCGGCGGACGCGGCGCCGCCGGAGGACGACGAGGAGGACGAGGAGGACGAGGACGAGCCCCCGGAGGACGACGAGGACGAGCCGCCGGCCGCCGACACGTCCAGGGTCAGGGACGGCTTCGGGCTGTTGGCCGGCGTGCACGTCGTCGTCGTACCGAGCGCCTTGATGGTGAGCGTGCCCGCCGTGAAGGTCACCTTGCCGCTCTTCTTCGGCGTGTACGTGCCGCTCAGGTCGCTGATCTTGATGGGGGTGTCGGCCGGGATGGCGGCGGAGTTGGCGGGACCGCTGACGGCGAGCGTGCCGCTGGCGGCGCCGCCCAGTTCGATGGTGGCGCTCGGGCTCATCGCTCCCTTGCCCAGTTCCACCGGGCTGGAGGAGACGCCCTTCTGCCAGGACATGGTGATCGTGTAGCCGCTGCCGCGCCTGGCGCTCTTGATGTCGATGGGCGAGACCGCGCTCTTGACGCCGATCGGCGTCTGGCAGCGGTAGTTGACGTCGACGACGTCGGCCTGCGCGGCCGGCGCGGTCAGCAGCACCGCGGAGCCGGCCAGGGCCGCGGCGGACGCGAGCGCGGCGGTTCGTTTCGGGTACGACACGTTCGGTCCACCCCATTCATTCCTGACGGCACATCAGATTCGGCCGTCAAGGTACGCCCGGGGTCGTGAGGAAGGAAGACGCGGCGCACGCCGGAGTTGTGGCGATCCGGCGTGCGCGAAGGGGTGCCGGAGCGGAGACCGCGGCCGAGGCGGCCCTACGGGGCGTCAGGCGGGGGCGCCCAGCTCCGCCCAGACCGTCTTGCCCGGGGTGCCCGGGGCGCGGACGACGCCCCAGTCCAGGCAGAGCCGCTGCACGATGAACATGCCGTGCCCGCCGGGACGGCCGGCGCGGTGCGGGGTGCGCGGGGACGGCTGGCCGGCGCCCCGGTCGGAGACCTCCAGCCGGATCACCTTGTTGTCGCAGGCGAGCCGGAGTTCGTCGGGACCCTCGGCGTGCAGGCAGGCGTTGGTGACCAGTTCGGAGACGACGAGCAGCACGTCCTCGGCCGCGGCCTGCTGGTCGGCGCCGGCGGCGGGCAGCCAGCCCCACGCGTACAGCGCCTGGCGGGTGAAGTCGCGGGCGAGCGGGACGACCCCGCTCTCGCCTTCGAGGCGGAGTCTGCGGACCTGCCGCCCCCGCGCCTGTGGCGCGCCGTCGGCCGGCACGGCCGGCGGGGCCGGCGCAGAGGGCGCGGTCGGCACGGACGGCGCGGCTGCCCCCGTGGCTGCGCCGACGGCCGGCGCCTCCCCCTCGGGCGCCCCGGAAGCGCCGCTGGGCTCCGGGCCGCGGTCGCCCGGCGAGTAAGGCCGGGTGGTGCTCATCAGCGCTTCACCTCACCGATTCGCCAGTTCACGATTCAATAGTCCGGTCAGTTGTCGCTCGACAGCCCGGTGAGCGGTCCGGCCGGCCGTCCGGCCGGTGGTCCGGCCGGTGGTCCGGCCGGTGGTCCGGCCGGTGGTCCGGCCGGTGGTCCGTACGGCGCCGGTGCCGGCCGGTCGCAGACCGCCCGCGGGCCGTACGCGCCGCGTCCGCCGCGGGCCGCTGCCAGGGCGGGGTCCCGTCCCCCGCCCGTCCGCCGGACGCGCGTTCCGTCCAGGGCGTTCGTTGCATCCAGGTCTTCCGCCGGCCTCCGTCGGGCTCCGGCGACCGGCCGGCGGCCGGTGGCCGGCAGGAGACCTCCTGCCTTCTGCCCTCTCCTGCCCGGCCGATCCGGCGGGACACCCCCGTATTGGACGTGACCCACACAACGCCCGCGGAGGCCGGTGCGGACCGGTCCGGACGAGGTCAGGGATCAGTCGGCACCGTCGGCCAGGGCCGCCTCCACAGAGTCGTGGACGGTGAAGACCGCCTCGGCCCCGGTGATCTCGAACACGCGGGCGACGACGGGCAGCATCCCGGCGAGATGGACCCCGCCTCCGGCGGCCTCCGCCTTCAGCCGGGCGCCGAGCAGGACGTTCAGCCCCGTGGAGTCGCAGAACTCCAGCCGTGAGCAGTCCACCACGAGCCGCGAGAAGCCCTTGGCCAGGAGGTCGTCGAGGGGCTCCCGCAAAAGATCGGCGGTGTGGTGATCGAGCTCACCCGCCGGTGTCACAACGGCGCTGGAGCCCTCTTCCCGCACCTCCACCAGAAGCCGGCCCGACTGTGCGCTGCCGACCGTCCCGTGGTCCATGCCGTCTCTCTCTCCCGAGGTCGTGGCTGCTGATGCCCTCGAACATTACGCCTTCTATGCGCACTCCGACACCCGAACATCCGCACACAATCGGACATATCGACACAGAACGCACTTGCGACCCGCTCGGTGCACCGGGTAGGGCTAGTAAGGACACACACCCCTACACGCCGGCTTCGGAGGCGCCCGCACACCGCAGTGCACGTACTGGCTTCGGCAGCCATATGCCGAGAACGATGGAGGACACCCATGTCACCCCGGCTCGACGCATCGCCTACCCCGATCGCGACGTCGACACCCCCACCGGAACAACTGGATCATCCCATCGACACCCTCGACCTCTTCGAGGGACTCCCGGAGATCCCCCCGTACGACGAGATCGGCCCGGTCGACGCGCGGGCCCTGTCCAAGACCCTCTTCGAGCGCCTGGAGTCGCTGGAGGAAGGGACGCACGACTACGCGTACGTCCGTAACACCCTGGTCGAGCTGAACCTCGCGCTCGTCAAGTTCGCCGCCTCCCGCTTCCGCTCCCGCAGCGAGCCGATGGAGGACATCATCCAGGTCGGCACCATCGGCCTGATCAAGGCGATCGACCGCTTCGAACTCTCCCGCGGCGTCGAGTTCCCCACCTTCGCGATGCCGACCATCATCGGCGAGATCAAGCGGTTCTTCCGTGACACCTCGTGGTCCGTGCGCGTCCCGCGCCGGCTCCAGGAGCTGCGGCTCGACCTCGCCAAGGCCGGCGACGAGCTGGCGCAGCAGCTGGACCGCGCCCCCACGGTCGCGGAACTCGCCGAGCGCCTCGGCCTCTCCAACGAAGAGGTCGTGGAGGGCATGGCGGCCTCGAACGCCTACACCGCCTCCTCGCTGGACGCCCAGCCGGAGGAGGACGAGTCCGAGGGCGCGCTCGCGGACCGCATCGGGTACGAGGACCACGGCCTGGAGGGCATCGAGTACATAGAGTCGCTCAAGCCCCTGATCGCCGAACTCCCGCCGCGGGACCGGAAGATCCTCTCCCTGCGCTTCGTGGCGAACATGACCCAGTCGGAGATCGGCGAGGAACTCGGCATCTCCCAGATGCACGTGTCCCGGCTGCTGTCGCGCACCCTGGGACGGCTGCGCAAGGGGCTGACGCTGGAGGAGTGACCCTCCGTCCGTTCGAGGAGCGGGCTCCCTGTCCCCCACCAGGGAAGCGGCCCGGCGGACGGCCCACTCGGGAAGCGGCCCGGCGGACGGCGCCGGGCCGCTCCGCCGTGTCCGGGGCCTGCTCCGCCGGTCACCGGGTGCCCCGCACCCCAACCGTTATGCGGTGACCGGCACAAACCTCTTCCCGGCGCCCGCCCGCTCCCTCACCATGGGCCTCCCGAACACCACGGCCTCCCGAACACCACGGCCTTCCGAACCGACTGACGCGCCAGCCGGTTCGGAAGGCCGTGGTGGTGGAGGGGGCCGCACGACCGAGGGGAAGCACGCCGGGGCGGGGAGCCACGAGACACACCCTGGTGATCGCGGAGACACAGCCTGGTGATCGCGCACACGGCGCGCCGAGCACCCGCCACCGTGTGTCCTACCCCGTTCCCGTACGTCCCCCGTCTCCTGAGGAGTGTGCGCATGCCCGTCACCGCGGCCGGCAGAGGCCGACTGACCGATCTTCCCGTGCTGCTGGTCGCGGTGGTCTGGGGCTCCAGCTATCTGGCCGCCAAGGGCGTGACCACGGAGCGGACCGTGCTCGCCGTGCTGGTGCTGCGGTTCGCCGTGGCGCTGCCGGTGCTGGCAGCCGCCGGGTGGCGGCGGCTGCGCGCGCTGAGCGCGGTGCAGCTGCGCGGCGCCGGGCTGCTGGGGCTGGTCCTCGCCGGGATCTTCCTGCTGGAGACGTACGGGGTGGTGCACACCTCGGCGACGAACGCCGGGCTGATCATCAGCCTGACGATGGTGTTCACCCCGCTCGCCGAGAGCCGGGTGCGCGGCACCCGGCTGCCCGGGTCCTTCATGGGGGCGGCCGGGCTGTCGGTGCTGGGCGTGGCCCTGCTGACCCAGGGCGCGGGCTTCACCGCCCCGACCGGCGGCGACCTGCTGATGCTCGGGGCGGCCGTCGCCCGTACCGTGCACGTCCTCGCCATGTCCCGCATGGAGTCGGTGCGCGGGGCGGACGCGCTGTCGCTGACCACCGTCCAACTGGGCGGGGCGGTCCTCGTGTTCGCCGCTCTGGTGGCACTGCCGGGCACCGGTGCCTCACCGTGGTCGGCGGCGGCCGCCTTCGACGGCGGGGACTGGCTGGAGCTGGTGTACCTGTCCGTGTTCTGCACGTTGTTCGCGTTCTTCGTGCAGATGTGGGCGGTCCGTCGCACCTCTCCGTCCCGGGTCAGCCTGCTGCTCGGCACGGAGCCGGTGTGGGCCGCGGCCGTCGGCATCGCCGTGGGCGGTGACCGGCCGGGCGTGCCCGGCCTGCTCGGCGCGGTCCTGGTGCTCGCCGGTACGGCGTGGGGGCGGACGGTGGCCGATCGCGAGCGGGGAGCCGGTGCGGACGGCGCGGCAGACGGCGGGAAGGGCGGTGGGAAGGGCGACCGGAGGGGCCGTGGGGTCGTGGCGGCCGGCGGTGTCCCCGAGGGTGCTGGGGGTGCCCCCGGGGGCACCGGGGGTGTCCCCGAAGGCGCCGGTGGTGTCCCCGAAGGCGAGGCGAGGACGCCTTGACCGGTGTCCCCGCCTCCCGGGCTCGCCGGCGTCCGGTCAGACGACCCGTACGCCCTTCCGCCACACCCCGCTGACCAGCGGTACGCCCGGCCGGTAGGCCAGGTGGACGTGGCTGGGGGCGTCGAGGAGGGTGAGGTCGGCGCGGGCACCGGGGGCGAGGCGGCCGATGTCGGTGCGGCGGAGGGCGGCGGCGCCGCCCGCCGTGGCCGACCAGACCGCCTCGTCCGGGGTCATCCGCATGTCGCGGACGGCCAGGGCGATGCAGAAGGGCACGGAGGAGGTGAAGGACGAACCGGGGTTGCAGTCCGTGGAGAGGGCGACCGTCACCCCGGCGTCCAGCAGGCGGCGGGCGTCCGGCCACTCGGCGCGGGTGGAGAACTCGGCGCCGGGCAGCAGCGTGGCGACCGTGTCGCTGTGCGCGAGGGCGTCGACGTCCGCGTCCGTCAGGTGGGTGCAGTGGTCGGCGCTGGCCGCGTCCAGTTCGACGGCCAGCTGGACGCCCGGGCCGTAGGAGAGCTGGTTGGCGTGGATGCGCGGGTGCAGGCCCTTCGCCTTGCCCGCCGTGAGGATCGCGCGGGCCTGGTCGCCGTCGAAGGCGCCCTTCTCGCAGAAGACGTCGATCCAGCGGGCGTGCGGCGCGCAGGCGTCCAGCATCTCGCCGGTGACCAGGGCGACATAGGCCGCCGGGTCGTCGGCGTGGTCGGGGCTGACGATGTGCGCGCCGAGGTACGTCACCTCGTCGGTGTGCTTCGCCGCGAGGCGCAGGGCGCGGGACTCGTCCTCGACGGTCAGGCCGTAGCCCGACTTCGTCTCGAAGGTGGTGGTGCCCTGGCGGAGGGCCTCGGCGAGGTAGCGGGTGAGGTTCGCCTCCAGTTCCGCGTCGCTCGCGGCCCGGGTGGCGGCGACCGTGGTGCGGATGCCGCCGGCCGTGTAGGAGCGGCCGGACATGCGGGCGTTGAACTCCTGCGTCCGGTCGCCCGCGAAGACCAGGTGGGAGTGGGAGTCCACGAAGCCCGGCAGCACCGCCCGGCCGCCCGCGTCGACCCGGTTGTCAGTGGCGGGTGCTTTGCTTGACTCACCGGTCCACGCGACACGGTCGCCGTCGATGACGACGGCCGCGTCCTGGATCAGACCGAGAGGGGAGCCGTCACCGAGGGAGGGGTCGTTGGTGACCAGCGTGGCGATGTTGGTGATGACGGTGCTGCTGCTCATGGTGTCCTCGTGGGTGATCGTCAGGCGCGGAGGGCTTCGACTGCCCGCGCGAGGGCGTGCGGCACGTCGGGTACGAGCGTGTGCGCCCCGTCGCGTACGACATGCCGCCCGCCCACGACCGTATGCCGGACGTCCGCTGCCGTCGCCGCGAATACGGCCGTCTCGGCGCCCAGCCTGGGCAGCGGCCCGGCCGTCCTGACGGAGTCCAGGGCGACCGTCGTCAGGTCGGCGAGCGCGCCGGCCTCGATGGTGCCGGCCTCGTCCCAGCCGAGGGCGGCGTGGCCGTCGGCGGTGGCGGCCCGCAGCAGGGCGGCGGCCGTCCAGTGGCCCCGGGTGCGGGTGCGCAGCCGCTCGTTCAGCTCCATCGCGCGCGCCTCTTCGAGCAGGTCGATGACGGCGTGGCTGTCGGAGCCGAGGGAGAGCGGGGAGCCGGCCCGCTGCAGGGCGACGGCCGGTCCGATGCCGTCGGCCAGGTCCCGTTCGGTGGTGGGGCACATGCAGGTGCCGGTGCCCGAGCCGCCGAGCAGCGCGATGTCCTCGTCGGTGAGGTGGGTGTTGTGCACCCCGGTGGTGCGCGGCCCCAGGACACCGTGGTCGGCGAGCAGCCGGGTGGGCGTGCGGCCGTGCGCGGCGAGGCAGGCGTCGTTCTCGGCGGTCTGCTCCGACAGGTGCACGTGCAGTGGCGCCCGCCGCTCCTCGGCCCAGCCCGCCACGGTCGCCAGCTGCCCCGCGGGCACGGCCCGCACGGAATGGATCGCCGCCCCGATCCGCGCGTGGTCCCGCTCCTTGAGAACTGCACAGCGTGTCGCCCAGGCCTCCGCGCTGCCGTCGGAGAACCGCAGCTGGTGGTGGTTGGGCGGCTCCCCGAAGCCGGAGGAGAGGTAGCAGGTGTCCAGCAGAGTGATCCGGATGCCGGCCTCGGCGGCGGCCGCGACCAGAGCCTCGCCCATGGCGTTGGGGTCGGCGTAGGGGGTGCCGCCGGGCGCGTGGTGGACGTAGTGGAACTCGCCGACACAGGTGATGCCGGCGAGGGCCATCTCCGCGTACACCGCGCGGGCCAGGTCGTGGTAGGTGTCCGGGGTGAGGTGGTCGGCGACGGAGTACATCACCTCGCGCCAGGTCCAGAAGGTGCCGGAGCCGACCTGGACGGTGCCGCGCAGTGCCCGGTGGAAGGCGTGGCTGTGGGCGTTGGCGAGCCCCGGCAGCGTGAGCCCGCGCAGCACCTCGGCACCGGGCGGCGGGGTCGGCACGCCCGTGCGGACGGCACTGATCCGCCCGTCCGCGACGTCGACGGCCACGCCGGGCTCGACGGTCGTGCCGAGCCAGGCGTGCTCCAACCAGTAGGTCCCCTTGGTCACCTGCAGGCCAGCCCTTCCAGTACGTCGGCGAGTGCGCGCACCCCGGCCACGCAGTCGTCCTCGGCCGCGAACTCGGCCGGGGAGTGCGAGACACCGGTGGGGTTGCGCACGAACAGCATGGCGGTCGGGATGCTCCCGGACAGGATCCCGGCGTCGTGTCCCGCGCCGGTCCCCAGGACCGGCACCGTCAGGCCGGTGTCCTTGCCGAGGATGCGGCCGAGTTCGTCCCGCAGGGCGTGGTCGAACTCGACGACGGGGGTGAAGGACTCCCGGACGACGTCGAGGTCGATGCCGTGGGCGTCGGCGTACTCCCGGGCCGCCTTCTCGATGCCGCCCACCACCGTGTCCAGGGTGTCCTGGTCGGCGGCGCGGGAGTCGAGCCACCCGCGCACGAGGGACGGGATCGCGTTGACCCCGTTGGGCTCCACGGCGATCTTCCCGAACGTGGCGACGGCACCGGCGAGTTCGGCCTCGCGGCGGGCCGCGAGCACGGTCTCGGCGTACGACAGCATGGGGTCGCGCCGGTCCACGAGCCGGGTGGTGCCGGCGTGGTTGGCCTCACCCCGGAAGTCGAACCGCCACCGGCCGTGCGGCCAGATGGCGCTGGCGATGCCGACCCGGTCGCCGGACAGGTCCAGCGCACGGCCCTGTTCGACGTGCAGCTCCACGAACGCGCCGATCCGGGCCAGCCGCTCGGGGTCGGGCCCGATGGCGTCGGGGTCGTACCCGGCGGCCTCCATGGCCCGGGGCAGGCTGATCCCGTCCCCGTCGGTGAGCCGGTGCGCCTGCTCCACGGTCAGCTGCCCGGCGGTGAGCCGGGAGCCAACGCAGGCGAGCCCGAACCGGGCCCCCTCCTCGTCCCCGAAGTTGACGATGGCGACCGGCTTGGCGAACTCCGCTCCCCGGCCGCGCAGTTCGTCCAGTGCGGCGAAGGAGGACACGACACCGAGGGGCCCGTCGAAGGCACCGCCGTCCGGCACGGAGTCCAGGTGCGACCCGGTGACGACGGCGTCCCCGGCCGCCGGGTCCCCGAGCCACGCCCACTGGTTCCCGTTCCGGTCGGCCTCGTACACCAGTCCCCGGTCCTCGGCCTGCTGCCGGAACCACTCCCGGCAGTCGGCGTCGGCCCCGGTCCAGGCGTAGCGGCGGTAGCCGCCGGAGGCGGAGCTGCGGCCGATCGGCAGCAGCTCCGTCCACATGCTGTGGAAGGTCACGCCTGGTCACCCTCACGCATCGGCACCCGGACCCCCCGCTCGCCCGCGACGGACTCCGCGATGTCGTACCCGGCGTCCACGTGCCGGATGACACCCATCCCGGGGTCGTTGGTGAGGACGCGCCGGATCTTCTCGCCGCCCAGCTTGGTGCCGTCGGCCACCGTCACCTGGCCGGCGTGGATGGACCGCCCCATGCCCACGCCGCCGCCGTGGTGGATGGAGACCCAGGACGCCCCGGACGCGACGTTGACCATGGCGTTCAGCAGCGGCCAGTCGGCGATCGCGTCGGAGCCGTCGAGCATGGCCTCGGTCTCGCGGTACGGAGAGGCGACGGACCCGCAGTCGAGGTGGTCGCGGCCGATGGCCAGCGGCGCGGCCAGCTCACCGCTCGCCACCATGTCGTTGAACCGCTCGCCGGCCTTGTCGCGCTCGCCGTAGCCGAGCCAGCAGATGCGCGCGGGCAGGCCCTGGAAGTGGACGCGTTCGCCGGCCATCTTGATCCAGCGGGCGAGGGACTCGTTCTCGGGGAACAGCTCCAGGATCGCCTTGTCGGTCTTGGCGATGTCGGCCGGGTCGCCGGACAGGGCGGCCCAGCGGAAGGGGCCCTTGCCCTCGCAGAAGAGGGGGCGGATGTAGGCGGGGACGAAGCCGGGGAAGGCGAACGCCCGGTCGTAGCCCGCGAGCCGGGCCTCGCCGCGGATGGAGTTGCCGTAGTCGAAGACCTCGGCGCCAGCGTCCATGAAGCCGACCATGGCCTCCACGTGCCGTGCCATGGACTCACGCGCGCGCGTGGTGAAGCCGGCCGGGTCCTTCGCGGCCTCGTCGGCCATGTCCTCGAAGGCGACGCCCACCGGGAGGTACGACAGCGGGTCGTGGGCGGAGGTCTGGTCGGTGACGATGTCGATGGGGGCGTTCATCGCGAGCAGCTGCGGGACCAGCTCGGCGGCGTTGCCGAGGACGCCGATGGAGAGCGGCCTGCGCTGGTCGCGGGCCTCGGTGGCCAGCTGGAGCGCGTGGTCGAGGCTGTCGGCCCTGACGTCGAGGTAGCGGTGCTCGATGCGGCGCTCGATGGCGCGCGGGTCGCAGTCGATACAGATCGCGACGCCGTCGTTCATGGTGACGGCGAGCGGCTGGGCGCCGCCCATGCCGCCGAGGCCGGCGGTGAGGGTGATCGTGCCGGCCAGGGTGCCGCCGAACTTCTTCGCGGCGACGGCGGCGAAGGTCTCGTAGGTGCCCTGGAGGATGCCCTGGGTGCCGATGTAGATCCAGGAGCCGGCGGTCATCTGGCCGTACATGGTCAGGCCGAGGGCCTCCAGGCGGCGGAACTCCTCCCAGTTGGCCCAGTCGCCGACCAGGTTGGAGTTGGCGATGAGAACGCGCGGGGCCCACTCGTGGGTCTGCATGACGCCGACCGGGCGGCCGGACTGGACCAGCATGGTCTCGTCCTGCTTGAGGGTCTTCAGCGTGCGGACCATGGCGTCGAAGGAGCGCCAGTCGCGTGCGGCCTTGCCGGTGCCGCCGTAGACGACCAGCTTGTCGGGGTGCTCGGCGACCTCCGGGTCGAGGTTGTTCTGCAGCATGCGCAGAGCGGCTTCCTGCTGCCATCCCAGGGCGCTGAGTTCCGTGCCGCGCGGTGCTCGTACGGGGCGGGGTCCCGACATCGTCTGCCTCCTCCTGTGCCTACGTCTATTCACATCCTGTCGATCTGAATAGAGCTAGTCAATACATCGGCTCGGCCACGTCCGCGCGCGGCGGGTGTTTGGCTGGAAGCACCGGTAGCCGACAGGACGGAGCAGCCGTGGCGGAGATCGAGACGGTCGAGGACATCGGGAGCGAGGCGCACGGGCGGGCGGCACGGCGGGACCGGGCCGTGCGGGCGGCCGTCGAGCAGGGGCTGTTGGGCCCCGACGCGGCCGTGGCGGGCCTGCTGGACGTCACCGGCATCCGGGAGTCGGCGGCGGCGCTGCGGGCGGCGTTCGAGGCGGTGACGGCGCCCGGCACCCCCGTGCTGCACGCCTTCGCGGTGAAGGCGACCCCGCTGGTGCCGGTGGTGCGGCTGCTGCACGAGGCGGGCGTCGGCGCGGAGGTCGCGAGCCCCGGGGAGCTGGCCCTGGCCCGGGCGGCCGGGGTCCCGTCCGGCCGGACGGTGCTGGACTCGCCGGCGAAGACCCCGGCGGAGCTGCGCGAGGCCCTGGCCCTGGGCGTCGCCGTGAACGCCGACAACCCGCAGGAGCTGGACCGGCTCGACGCCCTCGTGGGCTCCGGCCCGGTCCGGTCCCCGCTCGGGCTGCGGGTCAACCCGCAGATCGGCGGCGGCACGATCGGGGCGACCTCCACGGCGACGCGGACCTCGAAGTTCGGCGTGGCACTGCGGGACGAGGGGGCGCGCGAGTGGGTCGTACGGGCGTACACGGAGCGGCCGTGGCTGACCCGGCTGCACGCGCACACCGGCTCGCAGGGCATCCCGCTGCCGCTGCTGGCGCGGGGCGTGGCGGAGGTGTACGCGCTGGCGGAGGAGATCAACGCGGCCGTCGGGCGGCGGCAGGTCGACACGGTCGACATCGGCGGCGGGCTGCCGGTGAACGTCGCGTCGGAGGCGACGGCCCCGACGTACGCGGAGTACGCGCGCGTGCTGGCCGGTCAGGTGCCGGGGCTGTTCGACGGGCGGTACGGGCTGGTGACCGAGTTCGGGCGGTCCCTGCTGGCCAAGCACGGGACGGTGGTGGCCCGGGTGGAGTACACCAAGAGCGCGGGCGGGCGGCGGATCGCGGTGACGCACGCGGGCGTGCAGGTGGCGGCGCGGACGGTGTACGTGCCGGGGGCGTGGCCGCTCCGGATCGCCGCGTACGACGCCGGGGGGCGGCCAAAGGCGGGGCCGGAGACGGTGCAGGACGTGGCCGGGCCGGCCTGCTTCTCGGGCGACCTGCTCGCCGAGGGGCGCGCCCTGCCACTGCTGGAACAGGGCGACTACGCGGCGGCGCTGGACACGGGGGCGTACTACTTCGCCCACCACTACGCCTACAACTCCCTGGCCCGGCCGGGCATCTACGGCTACGCGCCGGACCCGGACGGGGGCGTCGCCTTCGCGGTCGTACGGGAGCCGCAGAGCCTCGCGGAGGTGGTGGCCGAATCCGGAGGGGCGCACGCGTCCGCGCTCACCACCCTGGGCGCGCCCGGGAGCCGTTGACGCACTCCGGCCACCCTCGAACAAATGGATCAACGGCCATGGAACATACGTCAGTTGACCCACACTAGTACGCGGGACGAATGTTCCACTGGAAAATGCCAAAGGCCTCACCTCCCGCACACACGTTGCGTAGTGTCGGCGTCACTCAACCGGAGTCACAGGCGGGAGGGGAGCCACGGTGCCCGGAATCGACGAGTGCTTACTGGAAGCGATGCGGCTGCCCGGTGCCCGGGGGGCCGCGCTGGTGGACTGGACGAGCGGACTGGCCCTCGGCACGGTCGGGGAGGCACCCGGCGGCGATCACGAGACGACCGCCGCCGAGGCCGCCGAACTGGCCCGGATGGCCGCCGAGCACGGCACCTTCGCGGCGCGCGGCGATGACGCGCCCCCGGTGGAGGACGTGATCATCAGCAACGGGGACAGCTACCACCTGCTGCGCTTCGTGGACACGTCCTTCGACAGCAGCGTGTTCCTGCACCTGTGGCTCGGCCGCGAGGAGGGCAACCTGGCGCTCGCCCGGATACGCCTCGGCGAGATGGCCGCCCGGCTGGTGCTGGGATGACCGTGGTCAGGACCCCTTCGCCGGCCCTGCCGGTGCGGGACAGGGGCGCCACCCGCGCCCTGTCCCCGATGCTGACCCGGCTCGCCGAGGAGCGGGCCACCGGCGTCCTGGTCCGCGAACACGGCGTCCTGTACCTGGCCGAGGGCCGGGTGGTGCACGCCGAGAGCCCCCTCGCCCCGGGCCTCGACGTGCTCCTCACGGCCCACGGCACACTCGCGGGCACCGCCTGGCAGCAGGCCGCCGCGCAGAGCCCGGGCCCCCTGCACGCGGCCGAGCTGCTGCTGCGCTCCGGGGTGCTGCCCACGGGCGCGCTGGAGCTGTGCCACCTGGACGCGCTGTACGACGCCGGGTACTTCACGCTGGCGCCGAGCAGCACCCCGGGCCGGTTCCGGTACGACGCCGCGCCCCGCCTCGGCCCGCTGCCCTCGGTCCCGGTCGTCGCGCTGGAACGCGAGACGCTGCGCCGCCGTCTGCTGCTGCACCGGCTCTGGCCCGACCCGGCCGCCGACAGCGCCCCGCTGATCCGCGCGGACCCGGCCGCCGGCCGCACGCCCGGGGCGCCGGTCACCCCCCGCCAGCGCGCCGTCCTGGACCGCGTGGACGGTGTGCGCACGGCCGCCGACATCGCGCGGAACCTCGGCCGGCAGGCGTTCCACACGCTGGTCGACGTACGCCGGCTCACGGCGGCCGGGCTCATCGCGCCCGCGCCCACGGCCCCCGCCCCGCCGCCCCCGGCACGGGCACCGGCACCGCACCCGGCACGGGCACCGGCACCGGCACCGGCACCGGCACCGGTCCACCTGGTCACCACCGACCCCGACATCGCGCTGCTGAAGAGGCTCAGGGATGCGCTGGAGGCGCTTTGAACGGCACCGCCCCGCCGAGAGGAGAGACCTGATGGTGGCCGAAGACGACCTGCGGACCGTCCTGGAGGAGCTGCACCGGCTGCGCACCCGGGTGCCCCAGCTCACCGGCGCCCTCGCGGCCGGCGTGGACGGTCTCGTCGTCGCCCACGACACCCCCGGCGTCGATCCGGAGGGCCTGGCCGCGCTCACCGCCGCCGCGCTCGGCGTCGCCGTGCGGATCAGCGACCACACCGGGCACGGCGGCTTCCGGGAGCTGCTGGTGCGCGGCGAGCGCGGCTACATCGCCACCTACGCGGCCGGCCGCACCGCCGTCCTGACCCTGCTCGCCCAGGACCGGGTCAACGTCGGCCGGCTGCACCTGGAGGGCCGCCGGTCCGGCGCCCGCATCGGGGAACTGCTCGACGCCGTCGAGGCCGCACGCCCGCTCCCCAGGCCCACCGCCCCCGCCCGCACCCGCGCTCCTCGCGCGCCCCGCACCACGGCCGCCGAGGCGCGCACCGCAATCGACACGCGCACCGCAACCGACAGCTGAAAGGACCACCATGGCCAACACCGAGACCGCCCTGAAGGAAGCCCTCACCTCCATCGAGGGCGCCACCGGCGTCGCGCTCGTCGACTACACCAGCGGAATGGCGCTGGGCACGATGGGCGGCAGCAAGACCTTCGACCTGAACGTGGCCGCCGCCGGCAACACCGACGTGATCCGCGCCAAGATGCGCACGATGGAGATGCTGGGGCTCAAGGGCGGCATCGAGGACATCCTGATCACCCTGTCCGACCAGTACCACCTGATCCGTCTGCTGAGCAGCCGCGGCGGCAACGGCCTGTTCCTGTACCTGGTCCTCGACTCCGGCCGGGCCAACCTGGCCATGGCCCGGCACCAGCTGAAGAGGATCGAGGAGGACCTGGAGGTCTGACGGCGGCTCAGACCAGCGCCGCGGTACGGCGGCGGGCCCCGCCCGGGGCCGCGTCGCCGGCCGCGATGCCCGTACCGCGCAGGCCCTTCACGGCCTTGCCGGCCGGACGCCCGCCGCGCCGGTCGAGCCAGTCGACGCGCACCCACAGCAGCGTCTCGCCGGCCCGCTCCAGCCGCCCGATCCAGGCGGCCTTCAGCCGCACCCCGGTGCCGAGCCCGGCCAGCAGCATGCCGCCGGCCGCGGGCACCGCGAAGGCGGAGCCCAGCGCGGCCGCCCAGCCCAGCAGCAGCCACCAGCGGTGCCCCCGGCGCCAGGTGCGCACGGTCACCGCCCGGTCCTGCAGCACGTCGTACTTGCCCGCGCGGACCGCCCCGCGGGCCAGGGCGGTGTACCGGCCGCGCCGGACCAGCGCCACGACGGCCGCGCCGGCCAGGAACAGCACGGCCCCGGCCAGCACGCCGATCCGGCGCCCGGTCACTCCTTCCGGCACGATCCCGATCCCCGCGGCGGCCACCCCGAGCCACCACAGCGGTGCGGCCCCCGCCCGTACGACGACGGCCAGCCGGGCCAGTCCCTGTCCTCCGCGCGCCACGTCAGCCTCCCGTGTCACGTGTCCACAGCGCTTGTGTCCGCAGGGAAGCTAATAGCAGAACGTGAGACGAATCTGAGAGCGGCGGGGCCCGGTCGTCGCGAACCGGTCACCGTGACCCGGTCGTCGGGGCCCGGTCATCGTGACCCGGTCACTGTGACCCGGTCATTCGACGAACAGCCCGCGGGCCGCCGCCTTCGTGTCGAACTCCTCCAGGCGGGCCTGGGCGTCCGGCAGGTCGTCGCAGAGGGCCTCCAGCAGCACCCGGCCGAGCAGCATCGGCGCGCACGCGGTGTCGAAGGCGAGCCCGGTACCGACGGCGGCGGGCAGCAGCAGGTCGGAGTGCTTGGCGACCGGCGCGAACGCCGAGTCGGCGACGGTGACGACGGTCAGGCCGGCGTCCTGGGCGTAGGCGAGGGTGTCCACGACCTCGCGGGGGTGCCGGGGCAGCGCGAAGCAGAGCAGGGCGGTGGCGCCCGCGCGGACGGCGGCGTCGACGCGGTCCTGGATCATCGTGCCGCCCTCGTGCAGCAGCCGGACGTCCGGGTGGACCTTGGCGGCGAAGTACGCGAAGCCGTACGCCTGGGAGGCGGCGGCGCGCAGGCCGAGCACCGGCAGCGGGCGGGAGGCGGCGAGGATCCGGCCGGCCTTCTGCACCGGGCGCGGGTCCGCGAGCAGCTCGGCGAGGTGCTTCAGGTTCTCGATCTCGGCCTCGACGGCCTGCTGGTACTCGTTGTAGGCGGAGGCCTCGGCGGCCGGCTCGGCCGGGACGACCTCGCGCAGGTGCCTGCGCAGGGCCGGGTAGCCGTCGAAGCCGAGGGCGACCGCGAACCGGGTCACCGACGGCTGGCTGACCCCGGCCAGTTCGGCCAGCTCCACGCTGGACAGGAAGGGCACGTCGGCGGCCCGGCGCACCATGCTGTGCGCGATACGGCGCTGGGTCGGTGTGAGCCGGTGGCCCTCGAAGAGCGCCTGCAAGCGGTTGGCAGGGCTGTCGGTCGCGCTCATCACGTACTCCCCCTCCGGATTCCTCGACGCCCCGGGAGAGTACAGCGCCGAGGCATGGACGAACACGGACTGACTATTCAGACAGTGTGTCGCTGCATACCGTTATACAGCCCCGCGTGGGGGGTGCGCATGGCACCGGACCGGGGGGTTAGCCCCAGTGCGGCGCGGCGGACCGCTTCCTAGGCTGGCCGGTATGAGCACACTCGATCCGCGGGACGCCGGTCTCAGGTCGGACCCCGGCCTGGGGAAGGACCTGGACGCCACCGTGCGGGCCCGCCGGGAACTGGGCGACGACTACGACTCCGCCCTGGTGGAGTCGTTCCTGGAGAAGGTCGAGCAGCGGATCGACGGCATCGTGGACCGCCGGGTGCGCAGGCAGCTGGCCGAGCGGCAGATGGCGACGGCCCGCGAGAACCGGCACCCGAAGCCGGCCGACTCCTGGACCGAGCGCTACGGCTTCGCCCTGATCACGCTGGTGCTGGCCATCCCGCTGTCCGCGATCGCCGGTGCCTTCGCGGGGCTCGCCGGGATGGTGGTCACCTGGCTCGGCATCGTCGGCGTCAACGCGGTCCAGGCGGCGCGGCTCCACCCGGACCTGTTCACCGGCCGCGACGCTTCCGCGCGGGACGACTGACCGCCCCGGACATCAGGCCTGCCGGGTCGGCAGCACCATGATCTGGCGGAGGTTGACGTGCCGGGGGCGGCTGGTGGCGTAGGCGACGACGTCCGCGACCTCGGCCGCGGAGAGCCCGCCGATCGCCCCGAACATCTCCTCCAGCTGCCCGGACAGCTCCGCACTGCCGACGTGCGTCTTCAGCTCCGTCTCCGTCAGTCCCGGCTCGATGTTGGTGACCCGGACGTCCCGCGGGCCCAGCTCGCCGCGCAGCGACTGCGACAGGTAGGTGACGGCCGCCTTGGTCGCCCCGTACACCGCGTAGTTGGGGAAGGTCACGTGGGCGCCGATGGAGGAGATGTTCACCAGGTCGGCGGTGCGTCCCTGGGCCGCGGCGGCCAGCAGGTCCCCGGTGAAGGCGCGGATCATCCGCAGCACCCCGGTGACGTTGGTGTCGAGCATCCGCTGCCACTCGTCGATCCGGCCGTCGTCGACCGGGTTCGGCAGCATGACGCCGGCGTTGTTGACGAGGAGGTCGACGGCCCCGAACGCCTCGTGGATCCGGTCCCGGGCGGCCTCCACGGAGCCGTCGTCGGTGACGTCGGCGGCCACGGCGAGGGCCTCGCCGCCCTCCGCGCGAATCTTGTCCACCAGCAGCTGGAGCCGGTCCGCGCGCCGGGCGAGCAGCGCCACCCGGGCACCCTCCGCGGCCAGTTGCCGTGCCACGGCCTCGCCGATCCCGCTGGCGGCTCCGGTGACGACGGCGGTACGGCCGGACAGGTTCTCGTACGACATGGTGTTCCCTCGGGGTCGCTGGCCGGGGCGTTTCCCCGGCGGCTGACACCACTCTCACCGCGGCCGGCCGTCGTACCCAGGGATGCGCTTTTCCTGGGTCTGCCAGTACCAGGATGGCACCGGCACCGCTCCCCTACGATCGGGCCCATGGACGGGGACTGGACCGAAGCAGAGGTGGGCGACTTCCTGCGCTCACGCCGCGCCCGCATCCGGCCGGAGGAGGTCGGGCTGCCCGTGTACGGGCGGCGCCGGGTGCCGGGGCTGCGCCGCGAGGAGGTGGCCCAGCTCGCGGGCGTGAGCGTCGACTACTACGTCCGGCTGGAACAGGGCCGGGGCACGAACGTGTCGGACGCCGTCCTGGACGCGGTCGCACGGGTGCTGCGGCTGGACGAGACCGAGCACGCGTACCTGCGCACGGTGGCCCGTCCCCGCCGGCAGCCCGGGCGACCGGCCCCCGCGCCCCGCGTGCGCCCCGGCGTCCAGCTCATCCTCGACGGCTTGGAGCGCAACCCCGCGTTGCTGCTGGGCCGCCGCATGGAGGTGCTCGCCTGGAACGCGCTCGGCGACGCGGTGAACGGCTTCAGCCGCATGGCACCGGCCGAGCGGTACATGCCCCGGCACGTCTTCCTCGCCCCGGACGCCCGGGACCTCTACCCCGAGTGGGCGGCGGTGGCCGCGCAGACGGTCGCCCACCTGCGCCTGAACGCGGGCCGGTACGCCGACGACCCCGGGCTGTGCGCCCTGGTCGGCGAACTCTCCGTGAAGAGCGAGGACTTCCGCCGGCTGTGGGCGGACCACGAGGTCAGGGAGTGCGCGTACGGCGTGAAGAAGATACGGCACCCGGTCGCGGGCCTGCTGACCCTGCCGTACGAGACCCTGGCCGTCCCCGCGGACCCGGACCAGACCATCGTGGTCTACACGCCCGAGCCGGGCTCGGAGACGGCGGAACGGCTCGCCCTGCTGGGGAGTTGGAAGGCGACGGCCACCGCGACCGCCGACTGACGGCCCCCGAGACCGTCGGCCGAGGAGCCCCGGCGGCGGCAACCGCCTCCGCGGAAGCGGCGGCGGTCCAGCCGGAAAGAGGGATGCGCGGGGACCGCCGCACCCCCGTTTCCGGGGGGCGGGACGACGGCGGTCCCCGCGAAGGACGCGGGCCGGGTCAGGCCGGGCTTGCGCGTCCGTGGCGTCCATGGAGGTCCGGGAGCCGCTCCGGAGGTCCTTGGCGCCGTTCGGTGCCGGTTTGGGAGGGGAGCCTCCCCAGTGCTCAACGCCTGGGCGGTTCCCCCGCCTCCCTGCCGACACCCACTACTGTGCCGGACCCGTGTTAAGCCGGTGCTGCGCGCACGTGACACGCTCGTACACCTTCCGCGAACCCCGGTCCTCGGCCCGTGCCGGTCACCGCCCTCGGCGGGACAGGACGGCAGGTCCCGCCGACCGCGGCCGGACCGGCTCACCGGAGCCGGCCTGCGGCGGCGGGGCACTCCCGTCAGGTCAGGCGGAAGGGTTCGCGAGGAACGCCAGGAGGTCCTGGCGGGTGACGATGCCCGCGGGCTTGCCGTCCACCAGGACCACCGCCGCGTCACGGCCTTCGAGGGCGGACATCAGGCGCTCCACCGGCTCTCCGGAACCGACGACCGGCAGCGGATCCGACATGTACTTCTCCAGCGGAGCGTCGGAAGGGGCGTGGTCGGTCGCCAGGGCGTGGAGCAACTCCCGCTCCTCCACCGCGCCGATCACCTCTCCCGCCATCACGTCGGGGTGTCCCGCTCCGGGGGCCACCACCGGCATCTGGGACACGCCGTACTCGCGCAGCACGCTGATCGCCTCCCCCACGGTCTCCGTGGGGTGCATGTGCACGAAGTTCGGCATGCCCTCCTCCGCGTCCGCCTTCTGCGCGAGGACCGCGCCGACCGTCTGGGCGGCCGAGGCGTCCTCGCTGAAGCCGTGCTGACCGATCCACTCGTCGTTGAAGATCTTGCTGAGGTAGCCGCGGCCGCTGTCCGGCAGGAGCACCACCACGACGTCGTCCGGGCCGAGCCGCTCGGCGACCTTCAGCGCGGCCACGACGGCCATGCCGCAGGAGCCGCCCACCAGCAGGCCCTCCTCCTTGGCCAGCCGGCGGGTCATCTGGAAGGAGTCCTTGTCGGAGACGGCGACGATCTCGTCCGCCACGGTGCGGTCGTAGGCGGTCGGCCAGAAGTCCTCGCCCACGCCCTCGACCAGGTAGGGCCGGCCGGAGCCGCCGGAGTACACCGAGCCCTCGGGGTCGGCGCCGATGACCTTGACCTTCCCCTGGCTGGCCTCCTTCAGGTAGCGGCCGGTGCCGGAGATGGTGCCGCCCGTGCCGACGCCCGCCACGAAGTGGGTGATCTTCCCGTCGGTCTGCTCCCACAGCTCGGGGCCGGTGGAGTGATAGTGCGAGAGCGGGTTGTTGGGGTTGGAGTACTGGTCGGGCTTCCAGGCGCCCGGGGTCTCACGGACGAGCCGGTCGGAGACGTTGTAGTAGGAGTCCGGGTGCTCCGGCGCCACGGCGGTCGGGCAGACCACGACCTCGGCACCGTACGCGCGCAGCACGTTGATCTTGTCGGCGCTCACCTTGTCGGGGCAGACGAAGATGCACTTGTAGCCCTTCTGCTGGGCCACGATGGCGAGTCCCACACCGGTGTTGCCACTGGTCGGCTCGACGATCGTGCCGCCCGGCTTCAGCTCGCCGCTCTGCTCGGCGGCCTCGATCATGCGCAGGGCGATACGGTCCTTCACCGATCCGCCGGGGTTGAAGTACTCCACTTTCGCCAGGACGGTCGCCTGGATGCCCTTGGTCACGCTGTTGAGCTTCACCAGCGGGGTGTTGCCGACGAGGCTGATCATCGAGTCGTGGAACTGCACCGTTGTCTCCGGTCGCTGCAAAAGAAGTGTTCGTAGTGGTGCCGCCAGCCTACGGCCCCGCGTGCGGCCGGGGTGGTCGTTCACTCCCAGTGGAGATTGACCCACGGTCCGTACGGGGCAAGGAGTGGGTACGGCTACGAGGAGGTGGCGGCGACGCATGACGAGCATGTCGAGGGCGCGGGTGGCCCGGCGCATCGCGGCCGGGGCGGCGTACGGCGGGGGCGGGGCCGGACTGGTCGGCGCGGCCGTCGTCGGGCTGGTGCTGGCGGAGGTACGGCTCGCCCGGCGCCATGTGGGCAACGGCAGCGGCGGCCGGGTGCCGGTGGCCGACGGGGTGTACGGCCACGCGTACGACATCCCCGGCGAGCCGCCCCTGCGCCTGACCATGCTCGGCGACTCCACGGCGGCGGGGCAGGGCGTGCACCGGGCGGGGCAGACGCCGGGGGCGCTGCTGGCCTCCGGTCTCGCGGCGGTGGCGGAACGCCCGGTGGAGCTGCGCAACGTGGCGGTGCCGGGGGCCCAGTCCGACGACCTGGACCGCCAGGTGGCCCTGGTGCTGTCCTCCCCCGGCCCCGTCCCGGACATCTGCGTGATCATGGTCGGCGCGAACGACGTGACCCACCGGATGCCGCCGACCCGCTCGGTACGGCACCTGTCGGCGGCGGTGCGGCGGCTGCGCACGGCCGGCGCGGAGGTGGTGGTCGGCACCTGTCCCGACCTCGGCACGATCGAGCCGGTGCAGCAGCCGCTGCGGTGGCTGGCCCGGCGGGCGTCCCGGCAGCTGGCGGCGGCGCAGACGATCGGGGTGGTGGAGCAGGGCGGGCGCACGGTGTCGCTGGGCGACCTGCTCGGGCCCGAGTTCGAGGCCAACCCCCGGGAGCTGTTCGGGCCGGACAACTACCACCCCTCGGCCGAGGGCTACGCGACCGCGGCGATGGCGGTGCTGCCGACGGTGTGCGCGGCGCTGGGCCTGTGGCCGGCGGACGAGGAACGGCCGGACGTGTCGCGCCGCGAGGGCTTCCTGCCGGTGGCGCGGGCGGCGGCGGAGGCCGCGTCGGAGGCGGGCACGGAGGTGACGGCGGCGATGCCGACGGGCCCGCGGGGACCGTGGGCGTTGCTGAAGCGCCGGCGCCGGCGGCGGGTACCCGAGGCGGAGCCGGCCACCCGGCCGCTCTGACCGTCTGCGCCGAGGACCGGCGGAGCCAAGCAAGCGCTTAGACAATTGCGGTCAGTGTCACACCGCAACACCGGTGACCTGGGCCATACGTACGGGTAACTTCCCAACCGGCCCTGCCCAACCCCCTTCCACTGGAGCCGTGATGCCCGAAGCCGTCATCGTCTCGACCGCCCGCTCCCCCATCGGCCGCGCGAACAAGGGCTCCCTGAAGGACCTGCGCCCCGACGACCTCACCGCCACGATCATCCAGGCCGCGCTCGCCAAGATCCCCGAGCTGGACCCCCGGGACATCGACGACCTGATGCTCGGCTGCGGCCTCCCCGGCGGCGAGCAGGGCCACAACCTCGGCCGGATCGTCGCCGTGCAGATGGGCATGGACCACCTGCCGGGCTGCACGATCACCCGTTACTGTTCCTCCTCCCTGCAGACGTCCCGCATGGCGCTGCACGCCATCAAGGCCGGCGAGGGCGACGTCTTCATCTCGGCCGGTGTCGAGATGGTCTCCAGCTACCGCAACGGCAGCTCCGACATGCCGGGCACCTACAACCCGCTGTTCGCCGAGGCGCAGGCCCGCACCGAGGCCGTCGCCCAGCAGGAAGGCACGACCTGGCACGACCCGCGCGAGGACGGCCTGCTGCCCGACCCGTACATCGCGATGGGCCAGACCGCCGAGAACCTGGCCCGCGCCAAGGGCGTCACCCGCCAGGAGATGGACGAGTTCGGCGTCCGCTCGCAGAACCTCGCCGAGGAAGCCATCAAGAACGGCTTCTGGGAGCGCGAGATCACCCCGGTCACGCTGCCCGACGGCACGGTGGTCAGCAAGGACGACGGCCCGCGCGCCGGCGTCACGCTGGAGGCCGTGCAGGGCCTGAAGCCGGTGTTCCGCCCGGACGGACTCGTCACCGCCGGCAACTGCTGCCCGCTGAACGACGGCGCCGCCGCGCTCGTCATCATGTCCGACACCAAGGCCCGCGAGCTGGGCCTGACCCCGCTCGCCCGGATCGTCTCCACCGGCGTCTCCGGCCTCTCCCCCGAGATCATGGGCCTCGGCCCCGTCGAGGCGAGCAAGCAGGCCCTTCAGCGCGCCGGCCTGACCATCGACGACATCGACCTGGTCGAGATCAACGAGGCCTTCGCCGCCCAGGTGATCCCGTCGTACCAGGACCTCGGCATCGACCTCGACAAGCTGAACGTCAACGGCGGCGCCATCGCCGTCGGCCACCCCTTCGGCATGACCGGCGCCCGCATCACCGGCACGCTCATCAACTCGCTCCAGTGGCACGACAAGCAGTTCGGTCTGGAGACGATGTGCGTCGGCGGCGGCCAGGGCATGGCGATGGTCATCGAGCGCCTCAGCTGACCCACCGTCCGTAGCGAACCCCGCACGGTACGTCGCAGAAGGGCCCAGAACCCAGGAAACACCACGGTTCTGGGCCTTTTCGTGATCCAATCTCCCCCAGGATGTGACCTATCTCGCTCGGCTGGCGCATCGGTGCAGGTCAGGGCCGGTCAGCGGAGCGTGCGGCGGAACGGCGGACCCAAAGTCCTGTCCGTTTCGTGACGTTACGCACTGACAGTTGGATAGTCCGCCCTTCAAGCTGATGTAGGAAGTCGGGGGTCGACTTTGAACCGGGAGTATGTCAGTGAGCGCCATGCCTATCGCCCTGCTGCTCACCACGGCAGCCACCGGCGCCGTGGGCGTCGCCGTCCTGCGCACCGTTCTGAAGCTGCGCCGCCAGCTCACCGAGCTGCAGCGGCAGCTCGCCGCCGACCAGGCGGCCTCGGCGCGCGCCCTGCTGCCGAACGCCCGTACCACCGCCGACGCCGAGCAGATACGCGCGGCCGTGGCCGCGGCACTCGCCGAGGAGCGGGAGCGCGAGCTGGCCGAGGCCCGTGCCTTCTGGGCGGCGCAGGAGGCCCGCGACGCCTCGGACGCGCCCTCGCTGTTCGGGCTGCCCGAGGCGGACGTCTTCCTGCCCCGGCAGGCGGACTTCGTCGGCCTGGAGCCGCTGGAGCCGGTGTCCGAGCCGAGCGTCGACGCCGAGGACTTCGCCGGGGGCACGCCTCCGGGCGCCCCTTCCGGAGACTCCCCGGAACTGGCCGCGGCCCGCCGCCGGCACCCCTCGCACCCCGACTTCGTCCCGGTGCAGTCGCCCGCCGTGGGTGACCACGAGCGCACGGTGACCACCCTGGAGGAGCTGGCCGCCGACCGCGTCGAACTCTCCGACGTCCGCCCCGGCCCGCTCGGCACCCTCGACGTCTACGTCTTCGCCGACGGCACCACCCTCTGCATGACCCCGGGCCACCGTGAGACGGCGGAACGCCTGGCGGCGGCCCTGGAGTCGGGCGAGTCCCCGTACCTGCTGGGCGGTTCGGGCATCTCGGGCGCGTACACGCTGACGTTCGCGTGCGGCGAGGAGACGGTCTACATCCTGGCGGACCGCGTCATCGCGTCCCTGTAGGACATCGCGTCCCTGTAGGACATCGCGTCCCTGTAGGACAGCGCCCTCAGACCCCCGCCCGCTGCCGCGCCTCCTCCACCAACCGCACCGCTTCGGCGACCTGGTCCTCACTGCGCACCACGACCGCGAGGTCGTGCGCGGCCACCAGGATCTGGTCGGCGGCGGCGAACATGCCGGCGTCCGGCATCTCCCGGGGCTCACGCCCCGGGTCCTCCATCAGCTGGGCCCGCCGGGAGAGTTCCCGGGCCACGGCCAAGGCCTCGGCGGCAGCGCCGCGTTGGAGCCGGCTCTGCGGTGCCGCCCGCAACCGGTCGGCGAAGTGATCCACTGCTTGGGTCAAGGGCGTCGTATCAACCACCAGCCGAGCGTAACCCGCCGCACTGTTGCCAATACGCGAACGCTCAGGCACGGTGACGTGAAGGACCGGCTTACATCCCCTTTGCGTTCGGAGGCGCCGATGTCCCACGTCTTCTCCGAGGAGACCCACCGCAATCTGCTCGCCCGCATCCCGCACTGCACCGGTCGTGAGATCTCCGACTGGCTGCGCACCGTCGAAGAAGGCCCGGCGCTCTTCCGCTTCGAGGAGAAGGTCAGCTGGCTCCGGCACGAGTACGACCTGGCGTACGGCCACGCGAAGGCGATCGTGCACGAGTACGACCTGAGGAGGGCGGCGCGCAAGCTGCTCTGAACGGCACAGGGCCCCGGGCGGATCGCCCGGGGCCCTGCCGGTGACCGGCGCTCACGCGCCGGTCGTTGTCCCTGACGGCCGTTGTCGCCGGCCGTTGTCGCCAGTCGTCGTCGCTAGTCGTTGCTGCTGAAGATCGCGACCAGCCGCAGCATCTCCACGTAGATCCACACCAGGGTCATGGTGAGGCCGAACGCGGCCAGCCAGGACTCGTTGCGCGGTGCGCCGTAGGCGATGCCGTCCTCGATCTGCTTGAAGTCGAGGGTGAGGAAGAACGCGCCGAGCAGGATCGCGATGATGCCGACGAGCGCGCCGAGCGGCCCGAAGCTGCGCAGTCCGCCGTCCTCGGCGACGCCGAAGGCGACCAGCAGCAGGTTGATCGCCATGACCACCATGAAGGCGATCGCGATGGCGATGCCGATGCGGGCGTAGCGCGCGGTGACGCGGATCCAGCCGGCCTTGTAGACCAGCAGGGTGGCACCGGAGACCGCCATGGTGCCGAGCACGGCCTGGAAGGGCGCGCCGCTCCACCGGCTGTTGAACATCTCGCTGAAGACGCCGAGGAAGACGCCCTCGAAGGCGGCGTACCCCAGGATCAGCGCGGGGGACGGGGTGCGCTTGAAGCTCTGGACCATCGCCAGGACGAACGCGATGAGCGCGGCGCCGACGGCCAGGCCGTAGCTGGTGCCCGAGACGGGCAGGAGCGCCCAGGCGAGGACGGCGCCGACGGCGACCGTACCGAGCGTGAGGGCCGAGCGGACGACGACGTCGTCCATGGTCATCCGGTCGGTGGTGGCCGGGGCCTGCGGCGGGGCGCCGTGCTGGACGTCACCCTGCGCGTACGGGTTCTGCGCGTACGGGTTCTGCGCGTACGGGTTGCCCTGTGCGTACCCGGCCTGCGGTGCGGTGTTGAAGCCGGCGTAGCCGTTGTCGCGGCTGAACCCCCGTCGCGAGAAGACCGGGTTGCTGCTCCTCATTTCACTCCTCCATGGCTGCCGAGCGCAGCCTTGGCTCAAGAGTAATGGATTGGCAAAGGATCGACCATGATACTTGAGGAGGATCTTTCTCTGTGGATCTTCCCTCGGTGGATCTTTCCCTGTGCCTCTTTCCCCTGCCGTGCTGCGCAACACGCTACGCGCGGGCCTGATTCCCGGCCACGGGCGGACGGCTAACCGAGCGGAAACCCCGTGTACGCCTCGGCCAGGTCGGTCTCGGCCGCGCGGGAGGAGGCGATCCGTTCCAGCCGGGCGAGCTGGAGGCGGGCGTCGAAGGCGGTGGCGTCCGGGGAGCGGTGCAGCAGGGTCGTCATGTCGTAGGAGAACCGCTCGGCCTGCCAGACCCGGCGCAGACAGGTCGCGGAGTAGGCGTCGAGGAGGTCCGGGGAGCCGGTCTCCTCCGCGTGGACGAGGGCCCGGGCGAGGGTGACGACGTCGCCAACGGCGAGGTTCAGCCCCTTGGCACCGGTGGGCGGGACGATGTGGGCGGCGTCGCCCGCGAGGAAGAGCCGGCCGTGCCGCATCGGCTCGTGCACGAAGGAGCGCATCGGCGTGACCGACTTCCGGGTGACGGGCCCGCGCTCCAGCCGCCAGCCGTCGTCCGTCTCGAACCGCCGCTCCAGTTCGTCCCAGATCTCCTCGTCACCCCACTCCTCGGCCTCGGTCCCGGCGGGCACCTGGAGGTAGAGCCGGGAGACGGCCGGCGACCGCATGGACAGCAGGGCGAAGCCGCGCTCGTGGCGGGCGTAGACGAGTTCGTCGTGCGAAGGGGGGACGTCGGCGAGGATGCCGAGCCAGGCGTAGGGGTACGTCCGCTCGAACACCCGAGAGACGCCGGCCGGGAAGGCCGCGCGGGCCACGCCCCGGAAGCCGTCGCAGCCGACGGCGTAGTCGCACTCCAGTACGTCTTCGCGCCCCTGGTGCCGGAAGGGGATCCGCGGCCGGTCGCCCTCCGCCCCCTCCACCGCCAGCGCCTCGGCCCCGAACAGCAGCGGGCCGCCCTCCTTCGACTGGAGCGCGATCAGGTCCTTGCAGACCTCGGTCTGGGCGTAGACGGTCACCGACCGCCCGCCGGTGAGCGCGGGGAAGCCGACGCGGTGCCGGCGCCGGTCGAACCGCAGCTCGATCCCGTCGTGCCGCAGCCCCTCCCGGTCCATCCGCTCCCCGGCCCCCACGGCCCGCAGCACGTCGACGGTCCCCTGCTCCAGAATCCCGGCCCGCTGCCGCCGCTCGACGTAGGCACGGTCACGGCTCTCCAGTACGACCGACTCGACACCGGCACGGTGCAGCAGCCGCGCGAGCAGCAGCCCGGCGGGCCCCGCTCCGATGATCCCGACGGTGGTGCGCATCGGCCGTCCCCTGTCTTCGCCACCCCAGGCCGCGTTCGTCTGGTGAACTTTCCTTCACTGACGTGGGACGTGAGTTTCGGACCGCACGGGGCACCCTGTCAACGGTCGCGCGGCGGTTCGATGGATTCAGGAGGTGACGCCACGAGGTGACGTCAGGAAGTGGCGTCAGGGAGTGACGTCATGGGGAGGGAAGGTGCCCGGAGCCGGACTTGAACCGGCACGCCCGCGAAGGGGCAGCGAGGTTTAAGCTCGCCGTGTCTGCATTCCACCATCCGGGCAGGCCATGGGCTCCGCTTCGAGGTTCGAGCCTATCGGGACCCATCCCCCGAACAGCGGACGGGTGGACCGATGTTGTCTTATTTTATTGACGTCTGAGGGTGCATCAGCCGACGGAACGCGCCATCCGCACTTGCCAATAGCCTGACGCGACGGCTTTGCGCGCGTACGTGAAATGACGGAATTTCACCGTCCGAACGAGGGCGTTCCACCTGTTCTCCGGACGGCGGGAGTCAGGGTCGCCCGTCCTCCCCAGGTATGACACCGGGCCGCCCCGTCCGACCCGAGTCCCCCTCCGGAACCGGAACAGCGACTGACTCCACGCGTGCTGCGCGCCGGGACGATGGATCCGTCCCCCACGAACAGACGTCGTACCGACAGGAGCCTCCTCCCGTGACCACCACACCCACCGCCGGCCGGACCACCGCCGTGGCCGCACGCGCCACGGAGCTGTCGAAGATCTACGGGCAGGGTGAGACCCGGGTGGTCGCCCTGGACCGGGTCTCCGTCGACTTCCGGACCGCCGAGTTCACCGCGATCATGGGGCCGTCCGGCTCCGGCAAGTCCACGCTGATGCACTGCGTGGCCGGACTGGACACCTTCTCCTCCGGGTCCGTCCGGATCGGGGACACCGAGCTGGGGTCCCTGAAGGACAAGCAGCTCACCAAGTTGCGCCGGGACAAGATCGGCTTCATCTTCCAGGCGTTCAACCTGCTGCCCACGCTGACCGCCCTGGAGAACATCACCCTCCCGATGGACATCGCCGGGCGGAAGCCGGACAAGGCGTGGCTGGACCGGGTCATCGAGATGGTCGGGCTGTCCGGGCGGCTCGGCCACCGGCCCTCGCAGCTCTCCGGCGGCCAGCAGCAGCGCGTCGCCGTCGCCCGCGCCCTGGCCTCCCGGCCCGAGATCATCTTCGGTGACGAGCCGACCGGGAACCTGGACTCCCGCTCCGGCGCCGAGGTCCTCGGCTTCCTGCGCAACTCCGTGCGCGAGCTGGGGCAGACCGTCGTCATGGTCACGCACGACCCGGTGGCCGCCGCCTACGCGGACCGCGTCATCTTCCTGGCCGACGGGCGGATCGTCGACGAGATGTACGGCCCGACGGCCGACTCCGTCCTCGACACCATGAAGCAGTTCGACGCGAAGGGCCGTACCAGCTGATGTTCCGCACCGCCCTGCGCAACGTCCTCGCGCACAAGGCCCGGCTCCTGATGACCGTGCTCGCCGTCATGCTCGGCGTGGCGTTCGTCTCCGGGACGCTGGTCTTCACCAACACCATCTCCGACGCCTACCAGAAGAGTTCGGCCAAGGGATTCGACCGGGTCGACGTCGCCGTACGGCCCGAGTACCAGGACTCCGAGGGCGACAAGGTCGGCACGACGCCCCGGCTGACCCGGGCCCTGCTCGACAAGGCCGCCAAGGTCCCCGGCGCCGCCTCCGCCACCGGTGTCGTCACCGGCTTCACCGCCCTCGCCGACAAGGACGGCAAGCTCGTCGGCGGCGACTGGCAGTCCGCCGGCGGCAACTACTGGGGCACCGAGGACCCGCGTTACCCGCTGGTCAGCGGCCACGCCCCGCGTGGCAGCCACGAGGTGGCGATCGACTCGGCGACCGCGCAGCGGGCCGGCTACCGGGTCGGCGACACCGTGCGCCTCTCCGTCGACGGCCCGGTCCTCACGCCCACCGTCAGCGGCATCTTCACCACCGACGACGGCAACGTCGCCGCCGGCGGCAGCCTCACCCTGTTCGACACGGCGACCGCGCAGTCCCTGTTCGGCAAGAAGGGCACGTACGACGAGATCGACGTGCAGGCCGCGCCCGGCACCGGCCAGGCGGCGCTCAAGGCCGAGCTGGACAAGGCCCTGCCCGCGAAGCTGGTGGACACCACCACCGGCCGGCAGCTCGCCGACGACCAGGCCGAGGCGATCTCCTCCTCGATGAGCGGCCTGAAGCAGGGCCTGCTGGTGTTCGCCGGCATCGCCCTGTTCGTCGGGACGTTCATCATCGCCAACACCTTCACCATGCTGGTCGCCCAGCGCACCCGCGAACTGGCCCTGCTGCGGGCCGTCGGCGCCTCCCGCCGCCAGGTCACCCGCTCGGTGCTCCTGGAGGCCTTCGCGGTCGGCGCGGTCGCCGGCGTGGCCGGCCTCGCCGCCGGTGTCGGCATCGGCGCGGGCCTGCGCTCCCTGCTGGGCTCCTTCGGCGCGAGCGTCCCCGACGGACCGCTGGTGATCAGCCCCGGCACGGTGGTCACCGCCCTCGCGGTCGGCATCCTCATCACCATGCTGGCCGCCTGGCTGCCCGGCCGCCGGGCCGCGAAGATCCCGCCGGTCGCGGCGATGAGCAGCGTGCACGCCCAGGCCACGGCCAAGTCGCTGGTGCTGCGCAACACCCTGGGCTCGCTGTTCGCGGCGGCGGGCGTCGCGACGGTCCTGGCCGGCACGAGGATGGACGCCGACACCGGCCAGGGCGTGATGGGCATCGGCGCGGTCCTGCTCATCATCGGCGTGTTCATCCTGACCCCGCTGCTGTCCCGCCCGCTGATCGCCGCCGCCGCGCCGGTGCTGCGCGCCTTCGGGGTGTCGGGCAAGCTGGCCCGGCAGAACTCGGTGCGCAACCCGCGCCGTACCGCGGCCACCGCCTCCGCGCTGATGATCGGCCTGACCCTGATCACCGGCATGACGGTGATGGCGGGCAGCCTGCAGCAGTCCATCGACAAGATGGCCAGCTCGGCGATCCGCGCCGACTACGTCGTCTCGATGGCCAACCGCGGCCCGCTCTCCCCCGAGGTGGAGAAGAAGCTCGCCGCCGCCGACGGGGTCACCGCCAGCAGCCCGCTGCGCAACGGCGAGTCCCGCATCGACGGCGGCACGCAGTACCTGACCGGTGTCGACGGCGCGGCCATCGGCAAGCTGACCGACCTGAAGGTGACCGACGGCTCCTTCACGGTGGGCGGCACGCGGGTCGTCGTGGACGAGGACCGGGCCGAGCAGCACGGCTGGAAGGCCGGCTCGCGGTTCACCGCGCACTTCGAGGACGGCAAGGCGGCGCGGCTGACGGTCGCGGGGGTCTACGAGGGCAACGACATGCTCAACGGGATCATCCTCGACAACAAGGTCCTCACCCCGCACCTGACCGACCCGGCCGACATGCAGGTCATGGTCAAGACCGCCGCCGGCGCCTCCGACGCGGTCAAGGACCGGCTGGAGAAGACCCTCGGCACCAACCCGGCGATCAAGGTCCAGGACAAGCAGGACATCTCCAACGAGATCGCGCAGATGTTCACGCTGATGCTGAACATGGTCTACGGCCTGCTCGGCATGGCGGTGATCGTCGCGGTGCTCGGCGTGATCAACACGCTGGCCATGTCCGTCTTCGAGCGGGCGCAGGAGATCGGCATGCTGCGCGCGATCGGCCTGGACCGTCGTTCGGTCAAGCGGATGGTCCGCCTGGAGTCCCTGGTGATCTCCCTGTTCGGCGGGGTGCTGGGCATCGGCCTGGGCGTGTTCTTCGGCTGGGCGGCCGGCGAGCTGCTGGGCACCAAGATGCCGACGTACGAGCTGGTGCTGCCCTGGGGCCGGATGGCGGTGTTCCTGCTGCTGGCGGGCGTGGTCGGCGTCCTGGCCGCGCTGTGGCCGGCCCGCCGCGCGGCCCGGCTGAACATGCTGACGGCCATCAAGGCCGAGTAGGCGCAGCAGAGCGCGCAGACGGTCGTACGACGGTGAAGGGGGCCCCTCGGGAAGGGGCCCCCTCTGTCGTACCGCCGGCAGCCGTGGCCCCGGCAGCCGTGCCGCCGGTCAGCCGTGCCAGGTGCGCGGCCGCAGCGGGAGGCCGGAGGCGCCGGACTCCGGGGTGCGGATCGCGAGGACCTGGTTGACGCCGATGCGGTTGCGTTCGAAGGCGAGCGCGCAGGCGGCCATGTACAGCAGCCAGACCCGGGCCCGGCCCGGACCGGTGAGCCGGACCGCGCGGTCCCAGTCGGCCTCCAGGTTGGTGACCCAGCGGCGCAGGGTGCGGGCGTAGTGCTCGCGGATGGACTCCACGTCCCGGACCTCGAAACCGGCCCGTTCCAGCTGGGTGACGGTGGAGCCGACGGGGGCCAGTTCGCCGTCCGGGAAGACGTAGGAGTCGATGAACGCGTCGACCTCGTACGCCGACTCGTCGGTCTGCGGGCGACGGGCGATCTGGTGGTTGAGCAGCCGGCCGCCGGGCTTCAGCAGGCTGTGCAGCCGGCGGGCGTACTCCAGGTACCGTTCGGCGCCGACGTGTTCGGCCATGCCGATGGAGGAGATCGCGTCGAAGGGGCCGTCCGTGACGTCCCGGTAGTCCTGGACCCTGATCTCCACCCGGTCGGTCAGTCCCTCGTCGGCGACGCGCTTGCGGGCGTACGCCGCCTGCTCCTGGGACAGCGTGACGCCGACGACGCTCACGCCGTGCTCGCGGGCCGCGTGGATGGCCATGGAGCCCCAGCCGCAGCCGACGTCCAGCAGCCGCTGACCCTCCTTCAGGCCGAGCTTGGCGCAGACGAGTTCGAGCTTGTCGCGCTGGGCGGTCTCCAGGGTTCCGGCGTCCTCCCAGTAGGCGCAGGAGTAGACCATGGACGGGCCGAGGACGATCTCGTAGAAGTCGTTGCCGACGTCGTAGTGGTGGCTGATGGCCCGCTTGTCCGTGCGGCGCGTGTGCAGGCGCCGGCGGGGCCTGCGGATCTCCTCGCGCGGCGGGGCGGGCGGGACCGGCGGCCCGGCCAGTTTCAGCAGCTCGCGGGCGGCGGCCCGGACGCCGGGGTCGCGCACGGCCTGCCCGAGGCTGCGGGCGTCCTCGCCGCGCTCCCAGACGAGGCCCGCCATCAGGTCGAGCGTCGTGTACAGGTCGCCCTCGATGTCCAGGTCACCGGAGACCCAGGCGCGGGCGAGGCCCAGTTCGCCCGGTTTGAACAGCATGCGGCGCAGGGCGCGGCGGTTGCGCACGACGAGCGCCGGCGCGTCGGGCGGCCCGGCCTGTGATCCGTCCCAGGCCTTCAAGCGCACCGGGAGCGGGGCCCCCAGCATCTGCTCGGCAAGACTCCTCAGCCGCTGCGCGGCTTCGGCCATGGCGCACACCTCCGTCTTGAGACGTCTGACACCGTCCACCGGAAAACGATCGCCTACGCCGATGTCATTCCCCTCCGTATCCGGATGCCGACACTCCGCGGCCGTGCGGACCGGACGTCGCGGCCGGATCACCCGTGCGGCGGGGGCGGGCGGGAGGACGAAAGGGGCGCGGAATTGTGCGGCGCACCCCGGGTCCGGTCAAGCCCCGAGTCCGCGTGCCACGGGAAGCCGGGGCATGACCCGCCCCCGGGCCCCGGGTCGTAATGGAGACATCCCCACTCCCCCTCTCCCAAGGATGTGCATCCCGATGACCCGTCTCTCCCGCTTCCAGCGCCTCACTCTCCTCGCCGCCTCCGCCACGGTGATCACCGGCGGTGTGCTGCTGCCCGGCACCGCGTTCGCCGCCCCGGCGTCGCAGACCGCGGCCGTCACCGACGTCGCCGCGCACTGGACGCAGACCACCGACTCCCCGAGCGGCATCTCGATCCAGCTTCCGGGCAAGGCCGAGGCCCAGAAGACGAACGACAACGGTGTGACCACCCGCTGCTACATCACGCAGACCCCGTACGGGGCCATGGGCTTCAGCGTGGACGAGGTGCCCGGCACGGACGCGTCCGCTCCGTGGGACCTCCAGGGCAGCCTCAAGGCGGCCGTCGACGGCTACAACTCCGACTCCAAGTCGTCCGACGACGTGCTGCGCAGCACCGACGTCAAGGAGGGCATCACCGCGGACGGCCACCGCGAACTGAGTGCGGAGCTGACCGCGCCCGACGGCACCAGGGGGCACATCTACCTGGTGGACCAGGGCAAGTACCTGGTCACCGTGTTCACGGCCTCCGTGAACGGCCATCTGGACCAGATGGACCGCGACCACCAGCACGCCCTGGACAGCATCAAGGTGCCGGACAGCCAGGCCGGGCAGTCCGACCGGGCCGACCGGTCCAGCGAGGCGCCGCGCTCCATCTGACCGACGGCGACGACCACGGTGCCGACCACGGCGAAGAGCCGCGGCGAAGACCCCCGGTGACAACCGACGTGAACGACCGCACACAGCCCGAAGGGGCCGCCCGCACCACGGATGGCAGGCGGCCCCTTCGGGCTGAGCTGGTGGACCTGAGGTCAGGAGGCCTTGGCCTTCTCCTCGGACTTGCTCGCGGCGACCGGCGCCGGCTTGGCGGCCTCGTAGAACTCCTCGCGAGGGTTCTCCATGGCGCCCAGCGACACGACCTCGCGCTTGAGGAACATGCCGAGGGTCCAGTCGGCGAAGACGCGGATCTTGCGGTTCCAGGTCGGCATCGCCATGCCGTGGTAGCCACGGTGCATGTACCAGGCGAGGCGGCCCTTGAGCTTGATCTTCACCTTGCCCATGACGATCATCGCCACGCCCTTGTGCAGGCCGAGACCGGCGACCGCACCCTTGTTGGCGTGCTCGTACTCCTTCTGCGGGAAGCCCCGCATACCGGAGACCACGTTGTCGCCGAGCACCTTGGCCTGGCGCAGCGCGTGCTGGGCGTTCGGCGGGCACCAGGCGTTCTCGTTGCCCGCCTTGCGGCCGACGAGGTCCGGGACCTGCGCGTTGTCACCGGCGGCCCAGATGTAGTCCGTGCCCTTGACCTGGAGCGTGGGCTCGCAGTCGACGTGGCCGCGCGGGCCGAGGGGCAGACCGAAGCGGGCGAGGGCCGGGTTCGGCTTGACGCCGGCCGTCCACACGATCGTGTTGGCGTCGACCTCGAGGCCGTTCTTCAGCACGACGTGACCGTCGACGCAGGAGTCCATCGAGGTGGAGAGGTAGATCTCCACGCCCCGGCTCTCCAGGTGCTCCTTGCCGTACTGGCCGAGCTTGGGGCCGACCTCGGGGAGGATCTTGTCGGCGGCGTCGACCAGGATGAAGCGCATGTCCTCGCGGGACACGTTCTTGTAGTACTTGGCGGCGTCCCGGGCCATGTCCTCGACCTCGCCGATGGTCTCCGCGCCCGCGAAGCCACCGCCGATGAAGACGAAGGTGAGCGCCTTGCGGCGGATCTCCTCGTCGGTCGTGGAGTCGGCCTTGTCCAGCTGCTCCAGCACGTGGTTGCGCAGGCCGATGGACTCCTCGATGCCCTTCATGCCGATGCCCTGCTCGGCGAGGCCGGGGATCGGGAAGGTGCGGGAGACCGCGCCGAGCGCGATGACCAGGTAGTCGAAGGGCAGCTCGTACGCCTCGCCCACCAGCGGGGCGATCGTGGCGACCTTGCGGTCCTGGTCGATGGTGGTGACCCGGCCGGTGAGGACCTCCGCCTTCGGCAGCACGCGTCGCAGCGGGACGACGACATGGCGAGGGGAGATGTTGCCGGCGGCGGCTTCGGGGAGGAAGGGCTGGTAGGTCATGTACGACCGGGGGTCGACGACCGTGACGGTCGCCTCGCCGTAGCGCATCTTCTTGAGGATGCGCCGAGCTGCGTACAGGCCTACGTACCCACCGCCTACTACGAGGATCCTGGGACGCTCCGTGGTGCTCATGCCATCGAGTATCCACCCGCCGTCCGGGGGCCGCTCGTGCGCCCCTTCACAAGGTCTGACAGGCCCTGTGTTAAACTCCGCGGCCCGCGTGACGCAGGTCATGCGGACGACGGGGAACCGCGGGGCGCTTCGCCCCGTTGTCAAGGCCGCGTGAGCTGCCTCTCCAGGCCTCCGGGGTGACCGTGAGGGCGTGGTGACACCCTCGGAACAACCCCTTCCGGGCCCCTTCCGCGCCCTTCATCTGAACATGTTCAAACGACTCTTGACCCCCCGGAAGGGCCAGTGGACCCCATTCCGGGACCCACTCGGAGGGAATTCCTTGTGAAGAACTTCACGAAGTTTCCCGCGCCGGTACGACCAAGGGCCCCTCAAGGGGGCCCCGGCACCGCTCAAACGGTATCCAACCTGCTCAGCAGTTGACTACCGATGAGTAACAAAAGAGAGCTACGCCACCGCTCACGCCACCGACCAGGCGATGCCGTCGAGGATGTCGTGCTCGCTCACCACGACCTCCTCCGCGCCGATCCGCTCCATGATCGCGAGCAGGACGAGGGCGCCCGCGCCGATGACGTCGACCCGGCCCGGGTGCATGGACGGGACCGCGGCGCGCTCGGCGTGCGTGGAGCGCAGCAGCCACTCGGTGATCTCGCGGACGCGGTCCCGGGAGATCCGGGAGTGGTGGATGCGGGTGGAGTCGTACTCGGGCAGCTCCTGGGCGATCGCGGACACCGTCGTGACCGAGCCGGCCAGCCCCACCAGGGTGTGCGCCTCGCGCAGCGGGACCGTCCGCTCGGCGAGGTCGAGGGCGGCCTCGATGTCGGCCCTTATGGCGGCGATCTGCTCCTCGGTGGGCGGGTCGCTCACCCGGCCCTCGTGCACCAGGTGCCGCTCGGTCATCCGCACGCAGCCGACGTCCACCGACCGGGCGGCGCGCACGTGGTCGTCCCCGACGACGAACTCCGTGGAGCCGCCGCCGATGTCCACGACCAGGTAGGGCCGGGTCAGGTCGGTGCGGCCGGTGAGTTCCCTGGTGGCGCCGGTGAAGGAGAACTCGGCCTCCTGGTCGCCGCTGATGACCTCCGGCTCGACCCCGAGGATGTCCAGCACGCCCCGCACGAAGTCGTCGCGGTTCTCGGCGTCGCGGGAGGCGGAGGTGGCCACGAAGCGCAGCCGCTCGGCGCCGTACTCCTTGATGACGGCCGCGTACTCACGGCAGGCCGCGAAGGTGCGCTCCAGCGCCTCCGGGGCGAGCCGGCCGGTGCGGTCGACGCCCTGGCCGAGCCGCACGATGGTCATCCGGCGGTCCAGCTCCGTCAGTTCGCCCGTCTCCGGGTCGGCGTCGGCGACCAGCAGGCGGATGGAGTTGGTGCCGCAGTCGACGGCGGCGACGCGGGTCACGGCCGGCCCTCCTCGGTCTCGTCGGACGTCACGCACGCGCCCTTGCGCCACCACTCCGGCAGCATCGCCAGCGCCTCGTCGCCGAGCGGGTTCACCCCGGGGCCGGCGGCCAGGGAGTGGGCGACGAGCACGTGCAGGCACTTGACCCGGTCCGGCATGCCGCCCGCGCTCGGGAAGCCCTGCAGGACCTCGATCTCGTCCCGGCGCCGGATGTAGTCCTCGTGCGCGGCCCGGTAGGCGGCGGCCAGCTCGGGGTCGGTCTGCAGCCGCTCGGTCATCTCCTTCATCACGCCGTTCGCCTCCAGCGTGCCGATGGCGGAGGACGCCTTGGGGCACGTCAGGTAGTACAGCGTCGGGAAGGGGGTGCCGTCGGGCAGGCGCGGAGCCGTCTCCACGACGTCCGGCTGACCGCAGGGGCAGCGGTGCGCGATGGCCCTGAGGCCCCGCGGCGGGCGGCCCAGCTGCTGCTTGAAGGCCTCTACGTCCGCGTCGGTGGGCTCGGTGCGCGGAGTGGGCGGCGGAGGCGTTTCCATGACTGCTTTCGGGGTGGCTTTCTGGTCGTTGTGCCGGCGTTCGCGCCGGCTCACTGGTCGGAGGCGTCGGACTTGTCGACGCCGTCCCAGACGTTCGCGTACCAGGGCCGGTGGGCGGCCCCGAGGTCGGCGCGGGACTGCTTGGCCGCGCCCGGGTCGATGACCACGTACCCGGTCTCGCCGGGCCGCACGTAGTGCAGACGGCGGCGGATCTGCTGCTCGGCGTAGGCGTCGTCCTGCCAGCGCGCCTTGAGGTCGCGCAGCTGCTCGACCCGCTCGCGGGCCTGCTCCCGCTGCCGCCGGAGGTCGGCGATCTCCGCGCGCTGGGAGACGTACTGCCGCATCGGGTAGGCGAGGGCGACGACCAGCGAGCAGAGCACCAGCGCGAGCAGCGCCGCCCGGCCGGTGAGCCGGGAGCGGCGGGCCTGCCGCTTGGTCTGGGAGCGGTAGACCCGGGCGGCCGTCTGCTCGCCGAGCAGCCGCAGCCTGGTCGCGGTGGAGAACCGGTCACGGTCCTTCACTGCCATCTTCCCCGCCTCCCGTTCACACACGCGCGTACGTCCCCGGACACGGTACGGGACCGGGTGCGGGGACGTACGTACGACTGGCTAGGCCTTACGCCAGGTTGGCTCAGCCCTTCGAGACCGCGCCCCGGAAGCGGGGGAACGCGCTGCGGCCGGCGTACACCGCGGCGTCGTCGAGGATCTCCTCGATGCGCAGCAGCTGGTTGTACTTGGCGACGCGCTCGGAGCGGGCCGGGGCGCCGGTCTTGATCTGGCCGCAGTTGGTGGCGACGGCCAGGTCGGCGATGGTGACGTCCTCGGTCTCGCCGGAGCGGTGGGACATCATGCACTTGAAGCCGTTGCGCTGGGCCAGCTCGACGGCGTCCAGGGTCTCGGTCAGCGAGCCGATCTGGTTGACCTTGACCAGCAGGGCGTTGGCGGCGCCCTCCTCGATGCCGCGGGCCAGGCGCTCGGGGTTGGTGACGAACAGGTCGTCGCCGACGAGCTGGACCTTGTCACCGAGCTTGGCGGTGATGGTCTTCCAGCCCTCCCAGTCGTCCTCGAACAGCGGGTCCTCGATGGAGACCAGCGGGTACGCCTCGACCAGCTCGGCGTAGTACTCGGTCATCTCGGCGGCGGAGCGCTCCTTGCCCTCGAAGAGGTAGGAGCCGTCCTTGTAGAACTCGGACGCGGCGACGTCGAGGGCGAGCGCGATCTGCTCGCCGGGGGCGTAGCCGGCCTCCTTGATGGCCTCCAGGATGAGGTCGAGGGCCTCGCGGTTGGAGCCGAGGTTCGGGGCGAAGCCGCCCTCGTCGCCGAGGCCGGTGGACAGGCCCTTGTTCTTCAGGACCTTCTTCAGCGTGTGGTAGACCTCGGTGCCCCAGCGCAGGGCCTCGGAGAAGGACTCCGCGCCGATCGGAGCGATCATGAACTCCTGGATGTCCACGTTGGAGTCGGCGTGCGAGCCGCCGTTCAGGATGTTCATCATCGGCACCGGCAGCAGGTGCGCGTTCGGACCGCCCAGGTAGCGGAAGAGGGGCAGGTCGCTGGCCTCGGAGGCGGCGTGGGCGACGGCGAGCGAGACGCCGAGGATGGCGTTGGCGCCGAGGGAGCCCTTGTTGTCGGTGGCGTCCAGGTCGAACATGGCCTGGTCGATCAGGCGCTGCTCGGTGGCGTCGTAGCCGACCAGCTCCGGGCCGATCTGCTCGATCACGGCGAGGACGGCCTTCTCGACGCCCTTGCCCTGGTAGCGGTTCGGGTCACCGTCGCGCAGCTCGATGGCCTCGAAGGCGCCGGTCGAGGCGCCGGACGGGACGGCGGCACGACCCGTGCTGCCGTCGTCGAGGCCGACCTCGACCTCGACCGTGGGGTTGCCTCGGGAGTCCAGGATTTCCCGGGCTACGACGACGTCGATGGACGGCACGAGCATCTCCTTCTTGGATGTGACGCTGGAAGTGCGGGGCTGGATGCCTTACGGCTGTGCCTTGCGACTAGAGCCTAACCGTCCCGGGGGCGTCGGCCACCGACCGACCGCCCCGTGGACATGCCGACGGTACCTTTTGTTCCTGCCCGAAACAAAGGGCTCGGGGCCTCGGGGCAGAAAAAAGCCCCGCCCCGGTGCGTACGGGGGAACACGCACCGGGGCGGGGAGCCCGTGGGGACGGGGGGTGACCCGCACGGGGGCTGGGGGCCCGCAGGGGGCCGGGCCTGAGCGGAGGCCGGCGGCCCGCCTGCCCGCCGCTGCCTACTTCAGGTGCAGCTGCTGGCCCGGGTAGATGAGGTTGGCGTCCTGGACGATGTCCTTGTTCAGCTCGAACAGCTTCTGCCAGCCGCCCTTGACGCCGTGCTTCTGGGCGATGGTGCTCAGGGTGTCGCCCGCGACGACCTTGTACTCGCCGTCACCCTTCTTGACCTTCTTGCCGGTCGGGGTGGTGACGGTCTTGTCCGCCTTGTCCGCCGACGGGGCCGTCCGCGTGGTGGAGCGGGTGGTGGACTGCTGGTCGGTGGAGCGGGTGGTGGTGCCGCCCGAGCCGGCGGTGCTGCCGGAGGTCGAGGGGGCGCTCGGGGCGGAGCCGTTGTAGGGGGTGCCGGACAGGCCCGTGCCGCAGACCGGCCAGGCGCCCTTGCCCTGCGCGGCGAGAACCTTCTCGGCGACCGAGATCTGCTGCGACTTGGAGGCCTTGTCGGCGGTGGCGGCGTACTGCGTGCCGCCGTACGCGGCCCAGGTGGAGGCGGAGAACTGCAGACCGCCGTAGTAGCCGTTGCCGGTGTTGATGGACCAGTTGCCGCCGGACTCGCACTGGGCGACCTTGTCCCACTCGGCGGTGGTGGCGGCGGAGGCGTTGCCTGCCGCCATCAGCGGGGCGGCGACGGCGGCACCGGTGACACCGGCGAGCGTGATGGCGCGGACGGCCTTGGACGGACGACGGTGCTTGCCCTTGCCGGTAAACAGCATGGATCGATCCCCTCACCGACGCCTGCGAGGTGAGCTGTCGGGTTCGGGCCGGTTGAGTTGCCCGGCCGCGCTCCCGCTTGCGCGGAAGTCGCGGCTTCACCCCCAGCCGGTTCCAGCCTCAACTGCTGGTCCCGGCACCTACCTTGGGTCCCCCGCTCCTGCCTACGGCGCTTGACGCGACGACTGTTCCCGGGTGGCCGCTGGCAGGATTCGGCGTTGCGGCCGCCGGGGCTCGTGGTGACGAGCGGCCTCGACCGTAGACACGCGCCGCGCGGAATTTCAAAGACGATCAGGGCTTCTGAGACTCATCCCACACTTTCGCCAAACCGGACATTACGGCGCCAAATGGGGCGTCAACTCCGGCTAGTTCGCGTCCGTTTCACCCACGACGTCCAGGGTCTGACCGGCACTGATGTGGTTCGGGTCGGACCCGATGGCCTTCTTGTTGCCCGCGTAGAGCGCGTGCCACCCGCCGTCGACGTCAAGGGAGTCGGCGATGGAGGCGAGGGTGTCGCCCTGGCGGACGGTGTACGTGTCCGTTTCGCGGGATGCGTGCCGGCCCGAAGCGGTGGAGTCCTGACCGTTTGTCACGTTTTCGTCCGCGCTCGCCCCGCGGTGGCGTCCGCCGCCGAGCGCACCGGTGTCGACCAGGCTCCAGGAACCGGCGGCCCGCTGCGGGTCGTTCTCGATGCCCGCCTCCGGGGTGGCCGTGGCGGAGCCGCCGCCGGACCCCTGGGAGCCACCGGTGTCCGGCGAGGCGGAATTGTCGGGCTTGGGGGCCTTGGTCCCCGTGGAGCCGGTGTCCGCGCCGGCATGCTTGCCCGGCTTGCCGCTCGGCGCGGCCGGATCCGCGGAGGAACCGGTGTGGGAGCCGGAGTTGGCGTCGGATCCGGTACCGGTGGAGGACGGCGAATCCGGCGAACCGGATGTGCCGGAGCCGTCGGAGGAACCCGACGTACCGGAGGTACCGGAGCCGTCGGACTTCCCGGCCGATCCGGACGACCCACCCGAACCGCTCTGGCCGCCGGAGCCGCCGACACCCGTGTCGACGTCCACGGAGCCCGAGTCGGTGGTCAGGCCGGACAGCAGGGCGCAGGTGGCCCACGGGGTGGTGCCCTTGTCGGCGAGGATCTTCTCGGCGACGGCGATCTGCTGGTTGCGGCTGGCCTGGTCGGGGCTGGCCGCGTACTGCCCGCCGCCGTACGTGTTCCAGTCCTCCTGGGAGATCTGGAGGCCGCCGTAGTAGCCGTTGCCGGTGTCCGCGCTCCAGGAGCCGCCGCTCTCGCACTCGGCCACCTTGTCCCACGTGCCGCCGTCGGCCGCGCTGGCGCTCGCCGCGCCGAGGAGCGGGATGGCGATGGCGGAGCCGGTCACTCCGGCCGCGACGAGAAGTGCCGGGGCCTGGCGGGGGCGACGGTGTCGGCCGTTCCCGGAGAGCATGCAGAAGCCTTTCGAGCGACAGCAGGGCCGGCGCGGCGGATGGAGCCGGTCGCCGCGCTGATGGGTGAACGTATAGGCAGACGATCACTTGTCACAAGTTCATGCCGCACAGATCACGTGAAGATCACAAAGTTGAACGCCTGTCATCTTCCCCGGGAGGGCCGGTGTTCAGGCCGTGGGCGTGAACTCGACGGGCAGGGAGCGCAGGCCGCGCATGATGAGTCCGCCGCGCCAGCGCAGCTCGGCCGGATCGGCGGCCAGACGCAGGTCGGGCAGGCGGGTGAGCAGGGTGGCGAGGGCGGCCTGGCCCTCCAGGCGGGCGAGCGGCGCGCCCAGGCAGTAGTGGATGCCGTGGCCGTAGCCGAGGTGCTGGTTGTCGCGGCGGCCGAGGTCCAGCACGTCCGGGTCGGCGAACCGCTCCGGGTCCCGGTCGGCGGCGGCGAGGACGACGAGCACCGGGTCGCCCGGCGCGATGTCCTGCCCGCCGATGGTGAGCGGCTCGGTGGCGAACCGCCAGGTGGCCAGCTCCACCGGGCCGTCGTAGCGCAGGAGTTCCTCGACCCCCGTCTCCAGCAGGTCCCGTTCGCCCCGGGCCAGGCCGGCCTGGAGCCGCGCGCGCTGGTCGGGGTGGGTGAGCAGGGCGTAGGTGCCGTTGCCGATGAGGTTGACGGTCGTCTCGAAGCCGGCGAAGAGCAGGATGAAGGCCATGGCGGCGGCCTCGTTCTCGGTGAGGTGCTCGCCGTGGTCGGAGGCGCGGATGAGGCCGGAGATCAGGTCCTCGCCGGGCGTGGGCGCGGCGGGCAGCGCCTCGCGCTTCTTGTGGATCAGCTCGGCGAGATAGCCGCGCATCTTCTTCACCGACCGGGCGACCCCGCCCCGGGGGCCTCCGCCGTGCCGGATCATCATGCCCGCCCAGTCCCGGAAGTCGTCCTGGTCCTCCCGCGGGACGCCGAGCAGGTCGCAGATGGCGTAGATGGGCAGCGGGAAGGCGAACTCGTGGATGAGGTCGGCGGAACCCGTCTTGGCGAACTGGTCGATGAGGTGGTCGGTCAGCTCCTGCACCCGGGGGGCGAACTCGGCGACCCGGCGCGGGGTGAACGCCTTGCTGACGAGCCTCCGGAGCCGGGTGTGGTCCGGCGGGTCGATGTTCAGCAGGTGCGTCATCAGCTCGGCCTTGCGCTCGCCCGGGATGCCCGTCTTGCCCTTGGCGTGCGCGGGCTCGTCGTGATGCGCCGGGTTCTTGCTCAGCCGCTGGTCGGCCAGGGCCTGCCGGGCATCGGCGTACCGGGTGACCAGCCAGGCCTCGACCCCGCTCGGCAACCGCGTCCGGTGCACGGGGGCGTGCTCGCGCAGCCAGGCGTACGCCGGGTAGGGGTCGGTGGCGAACTCCCAGGTGAAAAGGGCGGGCGTCGGCTGGTCGGGGCAGTGCTGCTCGGTCACTCCTCGACGGTATCCGGCCCGCCGGCGGGTGGGGCGGGGGGTGGGGGCGGCAGCGTGGCGGGCAGGCCCTTCGGGACGACGGCGGCCTCGCGCAGCCACGCGTCGGCTTCCGCGTGCTTCCCCTGCTTGAACAGCAGGAAGGCGAGGTGCTGGGCGGCGTACGTGGCTCCGCGCTCATGTCCCGTGCGGTACCACGACTCGGCCTCCTCGTACCGGCCGAGGGACTCCAGGACGACGCCCAGGTTGCCGGCCCCCGCCGCGTCTCCGCCCTCCGCCGCCTGCCGGTACAGACTCTCCAGCTCGGCGGCGTCGCCCGCCTTCGTGGTGTGGAGGTGGAACCCGAGGTCGTTCGCGGCGCGCGCGTCACCCCAGGCGGCCGCGTAGCGCAGCCACTCCTCCGCCTCCGGGTTGTTCCAGCTCGCCAGGAGGGAGCCCAGGCTCCCCGCGACCTCGCGGTGTCCCGCGGCCGCGGCCCGGCGGTACCAGCGCAGCGCCTCCTCCTCACTCCCCGGCCCGACCAGCATGTCGCCCAGCTCGTGCGCCGCCGCGCCGTCGCCCGCCTCGGCGGCCTGCCGCAGCCAGTGCTCGGCGCGAGTGCGGTGGTACCGGCCCAGCTGCCGTGCCGCCCAGGCGAATCCGGCCTGCGCCGCCGCCGTCAGGTACGGCAGCGCCTCCTCCTCGTCCCCCCGCTCCACCAGCAGCAGCGCCAGCACGGAGGCGGCCTTCGCGTGCCCCCCGTCGGCCGCACGGCGCAGCAGGGCCTCGCTCTCCTCACCCTCCGTGTGCAGCGCGAGGTTGAACGCCACCCCCACGTCGCCCGCCTCGATGCGCGGGCTCAGGGCCGTACGAGCCGCGCCGAGAATCGCGCCGTGGTCCAGCCGTGCCCCGGCCCCCGACCGGCTCTCGGCCGTGTCCAGCAGCGTCCACCACACGCGGTCCGGCACCGGCTCCAGGTCCCCCCGCCCCAGCGCCTCGGCGACCAGCGCCCCGTACGCCCGCCAGGTGCCGTCCTCCGCGCCCTCCACGAGCAGCCCCGAGACACCGAACATGGGCGCCGTCGCCCAGGCGAACGCCTGCTCGTACGCCTCCCTCGCCGCCGCCTCCGCGTACTCCTGCCCGTACCGCTTCTGCACCTTCCTCAGCAGCGACGCCGGCACCGCGCTCTCGATCCCGCACTGGGCGACGTCGACCGCCGCCCGGACCAGTAACCGCCCCAGCGGGTGGTCCTGCCGGGTCCCCGGCCGCCGCCACTCGTCGAACAGCAGGTGCCCGACCGCGAAGTACGACCCCACCCCCTCCCTGCCGCTCCACATGTACGCCGGGTACGCCCGCGGGTCGTCGCGCGCCGACAGCCGTGCCAGCTCGGCCTCGCTCCACTCCCGGCGCAGCTCCACCGTGCGGGCCGCGGCGACGACCCGGTCGCCGGGGGCGGTCCCGGCGCGCCGCCGGTAGTACTCGGCGGGGCGCATCGTGGCGAGCACGACGGCGCCGAGGTCGTTGAGCCGCCCGAGCAGCGGCAGGTCCAGCCGGCCCGGGCCGAGGTGCCGGGTCAGCTCGTCCAGCCAGACCACGTGTCCGCCGGGGCTGCTCCGCAGCGCGGCCACCAGGGGGCGCAGGTCCTCCCCGGGGTCCGGTGCGTACACACGGTGGCCCTTCAGGGAGCGCACGGCGTGCCAGGCGGTGTACGAGGTGCCCGCGTACGGTTCGCCGAGGATCAGCACCAGACCGGGGCGGGCCAGCAGGGCGCGCAGCTCCTCGTCGCGGTCGCGCGGCACGTACGGCGGCACGTCGGGCAGCCCCGGCACCGGCCGTGTCGGCCACACCCCGAACTCCAGCGGCCCCACGCCGTCGGCGGGCCGCCACTCCGCCGGCACCGGGGCCGTGCCGTAGTGGTGGTGCTGTACACCCACCGTGGGCCCGTGGAAGGTGCCGTCGCGGAAGTCGACGTGGTCGCCGGCGCGGTGGGGGGCGGCGCCTGGCCGACCGGGTGAATGCCCCTGAGCCGCGTGCTCCTGGGGTTCCTGCTCCTGAGGCGGCCGCTCTTCGGATGCGTGTTCTTCGGGTACGGGCTTCTCGGGTGCCTCCTCCTCGGTCTCGTCGGTCTCGTCGGTCTCCGCTGTCGCCTCGGGTACTTCGGGTACTTCGGTCTTTTCCGTTCCGGGCGTTCCGGGGGTGGTGCGGGTCGGCGGGAGCGCTGTGCCGGGGGCCGTGGCGAGCTCCAGCAACTCGTCGAACTCGTCGGGGTGTCTGTCGCGCAGCAGCTCCAGGGACAGGAGCTGGAGCTGGATCGTGAGCGGGTCGTCGTCCGAGCGGGTCCAGGCCTGTGCGGCATGGGCCATGCCCGCCCGCTCCAGTGTCTTCTCGAGCCGCAGCGCCACGGCCGGTGAGCGGCGGACCGCACCCAGCAGCGCGCGCCTCAGCTCCTCTAATTCAGCTGTCACGCCGGCCCCCACGCCTCGCACCCGCCCGTCGGGGCAACGGTACTAAGCGGACAGGCCCTCAGCAGCCCGTATCGCGTCCCGGTACGCCCGTGCCGCCGCTCGCAGGGCCGCCTCCGGGTCCACGCCGGCCGCCTCGGCGCGGACCGCCAGCGCCAGCAGGTCGTACCCGATGCCCTCGCCCTCGGGCAGGGGGACCGCCAGGCCCGCCGTGCGGGTGCGGGAGGCGAGCTTGGCCGCGAGGGCCAGGCCGGGCTGGCCGAGCGGGACGCCCTCCGTGACCGAGGTGCGCTGCTTCTCCTCGGCCTTGGTGCGCAGCCAGTGCTCCTTGACGTCCTCCGGTGTCTCGGCCTCCTCGTCGCCGAAGACGTGCGGGTGCCGGTGGATGAGCTTGGCGACGATGCCGCCGGCGACGTCGTCGACGGAGAAGGGCGCGTCCGGGTCCTCCTCGGCGATCCGGGAGTGGAAGACGACCTGGAGGAGGACGTCGCCCAGCTCTTCGCGCAGCTCCGCGCGGTCGCCGGCCTCGATCGCCTCGACCAGTTCATAGGCCTCCTCGATGCCGTACTTCGCCAGGCCCTCGTGGGTCTGCCGGGAGGACCACGGGCACTCGGCGCGGATACGGTCCATGACCTGCACGAGGTCCAGCAGGCGGGCGCCCGGCAGGTCGTAGGAGGCGGGGAGCAGCTCCAGCTCCGGCATGGCGACGCGGCCGGAGCCGGCCAGCCGGGCGAGGCCGTCGGTGAGCGCCGGCTCGCCCTCGCCCGTCGCCACGACCACCACCGTGCGCCCGCCGGCACAGGCGTCGACCAGCTCCTGCGCGGTGGGGGACGCCTCCGCCACCGCTATCCCGGCCTCGCGCAGATACGGCAGCTGCGGATGGGCGCCGTCCGCGCACAGCACGGCGTCGGCGGTGCGCAGGGCCTGCCAGGCGGGCCAGGACAGCAGGCCGGGGGCGACGCGGTGGCTGGTGGTGAGCAGGACGATGCGGCCGGGGGCGGCTTCCTCGTGGGCGTCGGCGCGGGGCTCCGGGCGGCCTTCGGCGCGGGGTTCGGGGCTGGTTTCGTTCACGATCCGAACGTAACCCACGGCGCGAGGGAGCGGATCTCGTTGTCCACAGGGCCGAGAGATCCTGTGATCACGTGATCGTATGACCGGCTTACGCCGACACCGGCTGCCCGCCCGCCGTCGTGACCTCCCGCACCCACGGCGTCTCGGCGTCCACCCGGCTGCTCTTCTGCACGTCCCAGGTGCCGTAGCGCGGGTTGAGGTCGACGTGGAGCTCCTCGGACGCCTTGGACAGGGCCTTCCAGAAGGCGGGCCGGCTGGTGTCGGTGCCGAGCTTCTCGGCGAGCTTCTGCGCCTCCAGTTGCAGGCGCAGGTTGTCGTCGAGGCGGCCGGGGGCGATGCCGTACTTCTGCAGCCAGGCCGTCTCCAGGCCCTTGCTGCCGCCGGCCTGCCGCTCCAGGTCCGCGCGCATCTGCTGGATCTCCTTGCGGGTGACCGTGATGCGCTGGTCCTGAGCGGCACGGTGCAGCACCCGGTCGAGCACCATGTTGTGCAGGGTGTCGCGGGTGAGGCTGCTGGTGGAGGAGACGACCTGCTGGTACTGCGTCTCGTCCGGCACCACGGCCCGCTGGGCCCGGCGTACCTCCTTGACCCGGTTCTCCAGCTGGGCGACGGTGATCCGCTGCCCGCCGACGACGGCCGCGGCGCCCGGATGCGCATCGCTTCCGCAGGCGGTCAGCAGGGGTGCCGCGGCGGCGATCGCGGCGGTGAGGACGAGCGCGGTGCGACGGCGGCGGTGCAAGGAGACCTCCAAGGGGAGATTGTGCGACGGTGCACAAAGTCTTGCGGTGATCGATGGTAGGCAGTGGGCAGGCCGTGGCCAACCCATTCGACCAACGATTCGCGCGCCCTTCGGGCACCGCCGACCGCTCCGCCCGCGCTATCCGCGCACCTGCCCCAGCCACTGCAGGGTCCGCCGGACCTCGACGGCCAGCGGATGGCCGGGGCCGTGCAGCCGCTCGACGTCCATGACCAGCCGCGCGAGGGTGTCGTGGGCGGCCGACCGGTCGCCGAGGGCCAGCAGCAGGTGGCCGATGCGGCGGCGGACGTCATGGGCGAGCTGCGGGTCCCCGGAGACGTACTGGTTCTCGTAGTACGGCAGCAGCGCGCGGTACTCGGCGAGCGCCGCCGCCGGTTCGCCCAGCTGCTCCAGGCACTGCGCGGCCTCGTAGCGGTAGCGCAGTGACTGCGGGTCGGCCTGGCCGGCCTCGGCGGCGCGTTCGTCGGCGAGGCGGCGCAGTTCCGGCAGCGCGCGCCGGTACTGGCCGTCGTCCATGAGCGTGGCCGCGTACTGCTTGCGCAGCGTGCGCACCACCGGGGAGTGCTCGCCGTGCTGCTCGGCGGCGGCCGGCAGGATCGCGCCCAGGATGTCGACGGCCTGCGTGATACGGCCCTCCCCCAGCAGGCGCTTGACCTCGTCCACGGCGGCGGCGACATCGGGCTTCTCGGCCACCGGCGGCGCGGGCGCCACCGGGGCGGGCTGGGGCGCCGGGGTCCGCGCGCGGTCCGGCCAGGGGGCGTGCGGACGCAGGAAGGGGCGCGTGGGGTCCAGGGGCGCCCCGGTGGGCGTCCCGCGCGCGGGCAGGAGCAGCGCCAGGTCCTCGTACACCTCCTGCGCGGACGCCGGCCGGTGCTGCGGGTCCTTGGCGAGCAGCCGCAGCACCAGGGACTCCAGCGCCTCCGGCACCTCCGGGCGGATCCGGCGCACGGGAAGCGGGGGCTCGTACAGATGCCGGTGCAGCACCCCGAGCGCCGTGGAGCCCGCGAACGGCACCTCGCCGCTGAGGAGTTCGTGCAGCAGCACGCCGAGCGCGTACAGGTCGGTGTACGGGCCGACCGCGCCGCCCATCGCCTGCTCCGGCGCCATGTAGGCGGGCGAGCCGATCGGGGAGCCGGTGTGGGTCAGGCGCGTGGTGTCGGTGTCCATCACGGAGGCCACGCCCAGGTCGAGGACGGTGACCGTGCCGTCCTGCTTCACCATCACGTTGCGCGGCTTCAGGTCGCGGTGCACGATCGGCACGGCGTGCACCGCGCTCAGCACGGCGCACAGTTGCGCGGCCACCGCGACCGCCCACGGCCACGGGTACGGGTCGTGCTCGGCGAGGTGGTCGGAGAGGTCGGCGCCGTCGACGTACTGCATGACGAGGAACAGTTCCTCGCCCTCGCTGCCCGCGTCGTGCACCGTCACCAGGCCGGGGTGGTCCACCTGCGCGGTCACCCGGCACTCGCGGACGAACCGGCGGCGCAGTTCGTCCGCCTCCTGGCCCGCCACCTTGTCCGGGCGCAGCAGCTTCACCGCCACGCGCCGGTCGAGCCTGCGGTCGTACGCCGTCCAGACCTGGCCCATGCCGCCCTGCCCGATGAGCGTGGACAGTTCGTAACGGCCGGCGATCATGCGGCCCGTCGTCACCGTCACCGTCCGCCCTCATGGCCGTCCTGCTTGCGCAGGTAGTCGCTCAGCTCGTCCAGCTCGGCCCGCACCTGGTCGATCCGGGCGGGCGCGGGACGCTGGAGCGGCGGGGTGGCCGGCGGTGGCTGGGGCACGGGGGTGTGCGACACCGGGGGCGGCGGGGTGTGCGGGGCGGTCGGAGTGTGCGGGGCGGTCGGGGCTGTCGTCGTCGGCAGGGTCGGGACGGTGGTCGCGGCGTACGGGGCCGCGGGTATCGGGTAGCCGTACGCCGGGGTCTGCGCCCCCTGGGCCGCGTACGCCTGCTGCTGCAGCAGGAAGTGCCGGATGTCCGCCGCGAGGTAGTAGGCGATGGCGGCCACGAGCGTGCCCAGCAGGAGCAGGATGCCCACGTAGCCGCCGGTGGTGTGGATCTCGTCGCCGGGCTCCATCGCCACCAGGGTGAAGCTCAGGACGTCGGCGGCGAGCACCGCCACGAACAGCCCCCAGTCCAGCGACCGGCGGGTGACGGCGGCCAGCCGCAGCAGCATCGCCCAGGCCAGGAAGCCGATGGTGAGGATGCCGAGCGCCACGAACAGCACGCGCAGGCAGACCAGCCACGCGGTGTGCGGCGGCTGCTTCACCGGCTGTCCGTAGCCGTGGCCTTGCATGGCTGCTCCCGATCCTGAAAGTGGGCGTGCCTGCCCGCCGGCATGGTCCGCGGGGCGGACGACGCCGGTCGCGCGATGTCGCTTCGAGCATATGGCCCGGCAAGGACAAGCGGTCCGGGTTGTACCGAACCGTTGTCCGGTGACCGGCACGGAGCCTGCACGGAGCCGGCGCGGAGCTGGCGCGGTGGGACGAGCAGGGGCCAGTGGATCAGGCGCCAGTGGGATCGGTCGCCGGGAGGATCAGTTGCCGGGGGCAGTCGCCGGTGGGCAGTCGCCGGGGGGGGATCAGGCAGGTACGACCGTGCCGTCCGTCAGGCCGTCGTACATCCCGCGTACGAGTTGCTCCCCCAGCCGGCTCGCGTGCCGGAGCGCCCGCTCGAACTCGTCCAGCGCGCGGAACCGTGCGCCGTAGCGCCGCTGTTCCTCCAGCGGGAGCCGGGGCAGTTGCAGCCGGCGCACGTCCAGGCGGGTCGCCGTGGAGGCATAGCTGCTGGCCTGCCGGTTGTTGGCGGTCCCGCGCAGGAACCCGGCGAGGAACCACGGGTCGAGCGCCGTGGCATCGGGGCGCAGCAGCACCAGGTTGCGCCCCAGGGCGGCGCCCTGCGTCGTCCCGTCGATCACCCGCGCCACCGAGCCCCCGCCGAGCACGGGTACGACGACATCGCCCGGTTCGGTCAGCACGGCCTCCTCCTCGCTCTCCGGGAGCGTGCCCGAGGGCGCGGTCCCGGCGAGGACGTCGTGGTCGGTGAGGACCGGCACGCGCGCGTGGCCGCCGTTCCCGCCGGTGCGCATCACCAGCGCGCCGCCGCGCGCGAGTTCGCCCACCGTGGTGAGCGGCCAGCGCGCGGGCGGTGCGGGGGTGGCCGGGGGCGGGGTCAGCTCGGCGGTCAGGCGCAGGGTCGCACCGAGCCGTTCGCGCACCTGCGTGAGCTGCTCCGCGCCGTCGGCGACCGCGGCCGGCGGCAGATGGCGGGCGGGAGCGAGGTCCACGTCGTCGTCGAGGAGTTCGATGACCGGCACCGAACGGGCGAGCCCCGGCCGCTCCGCGAGCCGCCCCGCGCGCGTGAAGGCGCGCCAGGCGTCCGTCACGGCCTCCCGCACCGCCTCCCAGTCCGGCCCGCCGCGCCCCTCGCCGGCGAACTGCCCGGAGTCCACGAGCAGCACCTCGGGCGTCGCCGGTGTCCGGTCGGGCCGGCGCAGCACCCACAGGTGCAGCGGGATGTTGTACGGCGGTGCCGCGCCGACCGGCAGCGCGACGACGGCCCGCAGCGCGCCCCGGCGCAGCAGGTCGGCGCGGATCCGGCGCCCGGAACGGCGGGAGGCGGCGGCCGGCGGCATGAGCAGCACCGCGGTGCCGCCGTCGGTCAGCCGGGCCAGCGCGTGCTGCACCCAGGCCAGCTCGGACTCGGTGCGTGCCGGGAAGCCGTACTCCCAGCGCGGGTCGTAGGCGAGCTCGTCGTGACCCCAGTTGCGCTCGTTGAACGGCGGATGGCACAGGACGACGTCGGCGTGCAGCCCGGGGTGCGCGTCGGCGCGCAGGGTGTCACCGGCGGCGCCGTGCACGGTGGCCCGGCTGTGCAGCGCGAGCCGCAGCGTGCTGAGCGCGGCGAGTTCGGGGGCGCTGTCCTGGGCGTACAGCTCCTGCCCGGGGCGGGGGTCGACGGCGCGCAGCAGGGCGCCGGTGCCGCAGGCGGGGTCCAGGGCGGTACGGGCCGGTCCGGCGAGGTCGGCCATGAGACCGGCGAGTTCGGCCGGGGTGAGCGTGTACTGGCGGGGGTTGGCGTCGAGGTGCCGGCCCAGCAGGAACTCGAACGTCTGTCGGGCCCCCATCTCGGCGGCCAGCTCGGCGGCACCGCGGAGGAGGGGGGCGGAGGGGAGGAGTTGGGGGCCGGTGGGGGTACGGAGGGCGGGGGCCGGGGCCGCCGTAGCCGGCGGGGCTGCTGTGAGTTCCGGGGCCGCCATGGCAGAGAGGGCTGCCGCGGCTGGCGGGGCTGGTGTGACCGGAGGGGTTGTCGTGGCCGACGTGACCAACGGGGCTGTCATGGCAGCCGTGACTGTCGTGGCTGCCATGGCTGCCGTGGCTGCCATGGCTGCCGTGGCTGCCGTGGCGGCCGTGGCGGCCGTGGCGGCCGTGGCCGCAGGCTCCTCCACCTTGGCCGTGCTGTGAACAGCCGGTGCCGGGTTCACAGGCGGGAGGGTGCGTGACGGGTTCACAAGCCGTTGGGCCGGTGCCGAGTTCACAGGCGGAGGCGTGACAGAGGCATTCACACCACCCGCGCCGACCGCGGCGTTCACACCGCCGTCACCGTCCACAGAGTTCACACCGCCGAACCGCGGCGCCAGCACCTCCTCCAGCACCCCCGGCAGCAGCGCGGCCAGCCGTGCGTCCGAGCCCGCGCTCGCGTCGAGCCAGACGGTGGGCCGCTCGTGGATCAGCAGCAGCACACAACCGGCGTGCACCAGGGCCGTGAGCGGGCCCTCCGGGTGGCCGGCGAGCTGTTGCCAGACGCGTTCACGCAGCGGGACCTCGGCGAGCTTGCCCTGCTTGCGCAGCCAGGCCTCGACCTCGGCGAGCGCGAAGGAGGGGCTGGTCTCGGTACCGCCGACCGGCTTCGGGAAGTCGGCGTGCCGGCGGCGCCAGTTGCTGACGGCGGCGCGGCCCACTCCGGCGAGCCGCGCGATACCGGCTGCGGTCACCTCTGTCGCGTTGTCCTGCACCGGCCCTGCTCCCCTCGTCCCGTGTGTGCGCCGAGCATACCGGCGTACACAAGATCTACCGATTCACGAGCGTGTACTGGCACCAATCCGTGAACCGTGTTGACTCGGTTCACAAGCTCTGCTCTTATTGACCCAGCGAACGAGCGGCCGCCGAGGGGGAGGCCGCAACACTCAGGGGAGGGGTTCGCCATGGGTATGAAGGCCAAGGTCGCGTTCGGCGCCGTCGTGGGGATCGTCGTCATCGGCGCGGTGTCCGCGAACGCCGGCGACGACGGCAAGGACGGTGGTGCGAGAGGCGGCGACAAGGGCTCCTCGACGTCGGCCGACCACAAGTCGGGCGGCCTGAAGGGCTCGGGCGGCACGAAGGGCTCGGGCAGCACGAAGGCGGCCGAGGAGAAGAAGGCCGCCCTCGGGGGCGACGGCGAGTACCAGGTCGGCTCCGACGTGAAGCCGGGGACGTACCGCACGACCGGCAACACCGACGACATGTGCTACTGGGAGCGCGCCAAGGACGCCTCCGGCGAACTGGACTCCATGCTCGCCAACGACAACGTCAGCGGCACGAGTTACGTGACCGTCAAGCCCACCGACAAGCTGTTCAAGTCCAGCGGCTGCAAGGACTGGGAGGCCGTCGACCCCAAGGCGAAGGGCACGCCCGGCTCCTCGATGGACGGCGACGGCGGCATGTACAAGGTCGGCACGGACATCGCGCCGGGCACCTACAGGTCGACCGGGAACACCGACGACTCCTGCTACTGGGAGCGTACGAAGGACGCCGACCACGGTCTGGACTCGATCATCGCCAACAACAACGTCAGCGGTACGGCCGTCGTCACGATCAGCCCGTCGGACGCCTACTTCAAGACGAACGACTGCGGCGACTGGAAGAAGGCCTGACGCCCATCACCCGGCAGGGGCCCGCCGTCCCTGCCGCCCGCCGAACACACACCCCCCGTTCCACCCCCCACACCCCGTTTTCAACCCCCGCTCATCATCTCTGAAGGACTGTCATGCGTCTCTCGTCCCGTGCCGCAACGCTGCTCGCCGTCGCGGTGCTCCCTCTGGCCCTGTCCGCGTGTTCCTCGGACTCGTCCTCCGGCACCGGTGCGAGCGCCCAGCCGGCCAAGGCGAAGAACCCGAACGCCGGCCTGTTGACCGGTACGCAGCTGAAGAAGGCGCTGGCGCCCTCGTCGGCCTTCCCGGCCGGGTTCACCCTGGAGGCCGACGGCGCCTCGGACAGCGGCGGCAAGTTCCTCGCCCCGTCCAGCCGGAAGACCGCGAAGCCGGACTGCACCCGGCTGGAGGGCACGTCCTGGATCCAGGTGACGGGCTTCGAGGGAGGCGTGGCCTTCGCGCAGGACGACTACGTCAACCAGGACAAGACCGAGGAAGTGGCCCAGGAGGTCGACGCGTTCCAGGGCACCACGGCGAAGACGGTGATGAAGCAGATGCAGTCCGTCGCCGCCGAGTGCGCCACCTTCACGGACACGGACACGCACGCCAAGGTGAAGGTGAAGGGCGCGTCCACGTCCGGGTTCGGCGACGAGGCGTACACGATGACGCTGACGAGCGGCGCCTGGGAGACCGGTACCACGCTCATCGCGGCCCGCTCCGGCAACCACGTGGTCACCGTGCTGTCCACCGCGGGCGGTGACGACGGCGCCGCGGCCGCGAAGAAGGTGACGACCCGGATCCTGGGCTCGCTGAAGGGCAAGTCCGCCGCGTGACCCGCGCGGGCCGCGGCGGTCCGCCCGACCACACATGACCTGGACCCCGGGCCCCGCCCCGGGGTTCAGGTCACAGCGGGTGCCGCATCCACACGTTGGGCTCGATATAGACGGCGTGCCCGTGCTCCGCGTCGCAGCGGACCGGGACCAGCGCGCCGGGCACCTCGACATCACCCGTCGTGTCGAAGGGCAGCCCGGTCCATCGGCGCCAGTCCTCCAGCGGGCCGCTCACGGTCATGGAGACCGGGGCGATGGAGTCGATGGTGGCGCCGGCCCGGGCGTGGACGCGCAGCCACGGGTCCTCGGGCAGTCCGTCGGGGCGGACCCGGTGGGCGTACTCGGTGATGGGGGTGCGCGGTTCGCGGTGCTTGGCGTTCGGGCGCACGGGGGCGACGACCTCGCGGAAGCCGCGGGCGCGGGCGTTGTCGCGCATCGCCGAGAGCATGAGGGCCGACAGGCCGTGGCCCTGGGCGTCCGGAGCGATGGTGACCGAGATGGCGCTCACGGTGTCCGGGCGGGTGCCGCGGCGCAGGTCGGCGAAGGCCCAGGCGAGGACCTGGTCCCAGCCCCGGGCGGGCAGGGCGCGCCGGCCCTCGACGTCGAGGGCGAACGGCACGCTGTAGGCGTGGGCGACGACCCGGCCGTCCTCGTCCTCGGCGAACAGGGCGTACTCCGGGAGTTCGGTGGGGATGCGGCCGTAGTGGGTGGCGCCCACGAGGTCCTGGGTGACGAACTCCGGCCAGGTATCGGTCATGCCGAGCACCGCCGGCAGCCGGTCGGGCCGCTCGGCGAGGCTGCTCACCTTGATGTCCATGCCGGTCACGGTAGGCGGTGCCCGTCCGGGGAGACAGTGATTTACCCGGCGCCGGACGGGTCAGCGGGCCCGGAAGCGCTCGGGTGCCTTCGTCGGGGTGCCGCCGGTGGGGAGCTTCTGGCCGGGGCAGGAGGACAGGACCTTCTTCATGGCGGCCTGTTCGGCGGCGGTGACCCACAGGCCGTACTTCTTCTTGACGGCGACCTGGGCGGCGACGTAGGCGCACCGGTAGGCCTTGTGGGGCGGGAGCCAGGTGGCCGCGTCGCCGTCTCCCTTGCCGCGGTTGGTGCTCGCGTCGACGGCGAGGAGGTTGAGGGGGTCGTTGGCCAGCGCTATGCGCTTGCCGGGGTCCCAGTACTTGGCGCCCTTCTGCCAGGCGTCGGACAGGGCGACGACGTGGTCGATGTCGACCTTGCTGCGGCCCCGCCGGTAGGTGATCTCCTTGCCCGAGTAGGGGTCGGGATCCAGCAGGCCGTAGGAGACCTTGCAGCTGCCGCCGGTGAACCGTACGTCCTTCAGGTCGCGCTTGAGGATGTCGTCGCGGGTGTCGCAGGAGTTGGAGTCGGTGTCCGCCCAGGCGGTGCCGAACCGTGCACGGGAGTAACCGGTCTTCGGCGCGCGTCCCTTGACGGTCAGTGAGCCGGCGGCGGCCAGGGCGGCGCCTGTGCCGCCGGTCTCCCCGGGGCCGTTCGCGCCCCCGGTCGCTCCCCCGGTCCGCTCGGCCGTACAGCCGGTCACGGCGACCAGCACGGCCAGGGCGGTGACCGCGGTGGCCGCTCCGCCCCTCGCACGCGTCACGCTTCGTCCCCTCGCACGCGTCACGGTTCGTCCCCTCGCTCGCCTGCCCGCCCCCCGGTACGGGGCGGATCGTTCCGCTCCCCCACGGTAACCGCCCTCCGCCGCACAGCAGATGGGGCACAGTGGGGCAAGTCGGGCTCCGTGTCGGGTTTTTGCCGGCCGCCCGGCTTGACCCTGTCACTGGCGTCAGGGTCCGACGATCGACGGCATGAGCGAGAACAGCAACGCCCGAACCCCCCGTACCGTCCTCGTGACCGGCGCCGGCACCGGTATCGGCCGTGCCACCGCCCGCGCCTTCGCCGCCGAGGGCGCCCGGGTCGTCGCCGTCGGCCGCCGGGCCGCGCCGCTGGCCGAGACGGCCGAGGGGCACCCCGGCATCACGCCGCTGTCCGCCGACCTCACCGCCGAGGACGGGCCCCGGGCCGTCGTACGGGCCGCACGGGAGCGGTACGGCCGGATCGACGTGCTCGTCAACAACGCGGCCGTCGTCACCACCGACTCCCTGCGCACCTACACCCGCGCGTCGGTACAGCCGCTGCTGGAGACCAATCTCCTCGCGCCCGTGCTGCTCACCCAGGCCGCGCTGCCCGCGCTGGAGGAGAGCCGGGGCGTGGTGGTGAACGTGACGACCTCGGTCGGCCAGCGGGGCTGGCCCGGGAACTCCCTGTACGCGGCGGGCAAGGCGGCCCTGGAGGTGCTGACCCGCAGCTGGGCGGTGGAACTGGCACCGCGGGGCGTCCGGGTGGTCGCCGTGGCCCCGGGCGCGATCGAGACGCCGATCGCCGACCACGCCGGCTACACCCCCGAGCGGCGGGCCGCCATCCGCAAGTGGCAGCTGGACCACACCCCGCTCGGCCGGATCGGCCGGCCCGAGGAGGTGGCCTGGGCCATCACCCGTCTCGCCGCGCCGCAGGCGTCGTTCGTGACGGGGGTGGTGCTGCCCGTGGACGGCGGTGCGGTCGTCGCCTGACCCCGGCCCCGTCCGATCGCCCCCCGCCCCGGCCTGCTCCGTACCGTTCGGTCGGCTCGGTTCAGTCGGCCCCGTCGCCCGCCGCCCGCAGCGCCGACGCCAGGCGGTCGCGCAGCGCCGTCTGGGCCGCGATGCGGGCGTCGAGCACGGCCAGCCGCTCCCGGGCGACCTGGAGTGCCCTGGGGGAGACGGGTCCCGCGGTGGCGTCGGCGCCGTCCAGGCAGGGCAGGAAGGCCCGTACATCGTCCAGGGTGAGGCCCGCCTCCAGCAGCCGGCGGATGTTGCGGACGCGCACCGCCGTACCGGAGTCGTACGCGCGGTATCCGTTGGCCGCGCGCACGGACGTGATCAGGCCCTGCTGCTCGTAGTGGCGCAGGGCGCGCGGTGTCGTCCCGGTCGCCTCGGCCAGCTCACCGATCCGCACCCGCGCCCCGCCCCCGTACAGCGCCCCTCACCCCAGGATCGAGGTGAGGAACTCGCCGACCCAGGCCAGCAGTTCGCGGCCGACCAGCGGCTTGCCGCCGACCTTCGCGGTCTTCGGGCGCGGGACCAGCACCTGGTGGGCGGCGGGCTTGATGACCGTGCCCGGGTAGAGCCGCTTGAGGCGCAGCTCCTGCGATTCGCGCAACTCCACCGGCGCGAAGCGGATGTTGGTGCCCTGCAGGACGATCTCGCCGACACCGCACGCCCGCGCGAGCATCCGCAGCCCGGCCACCAGCAGCAGGTTCTCCACCGGCTCGGGCAGCTTGCCGTAGCGGTCGGTGAGTTCCTCGCGGACGGCCTTGATGTCCTCCTCGGAGTTGGCCGAGGCGATCGAGCGGTACGCCTGGAGGCGCAGCCGCTCGCCAGGGGCGTAGTCGTGCGGGACGTGCGCGTCGACCGGCAGCTCGATCTTGACCTCGAGCGGAGCCTCCTCCTCGACCTCACCGGTCTCCAGCTGCCGCCGGTAGTCCGCGACGGCCTCGCCGACCATGCGGACGTACAGGTCGAAGCCGACGCCGGCGATGTGCCCGGACTGCTCGCCGCCGAGCAGGTTGCCGGCGCCGCGGATCTCCAGGTCCTTCATCGCGACGTACATGCCGGCGCCCATCTCGGTGTGCTGGGCGATGGTCGCCAGGCGTTCGTGCGCGGTCTCCGTCAGCGGCTTCTCCGGCGGGTACAGGAAGTACGCGTACCCGCGCTCGCGGCCCCGGCCGACCCGGCCGCGCAGCTGGTGCAGCTGGGAGAGGCCGAAGGTGTCGCCGCGCTCCACGATCAGCGTGTTGGCGTTGGAGATGTCGATGCCGGACTCCACGATCGTGGTCGACACCAGCACGTCGAACTTCTTCTCCCAGAAGTCGACCACGACCTGTTCCAGCGCCGACTCCGACATCTGGCCGTGGGCCGTCGCGATGCGCGCCTCGGGGACGATGTCGCGGAGCCTGGCCGCGGCGCGGTCGATGGACTCGACGCGGTTGTGGATGTAGAAGACCTGGCCCTCGCGGAGCAGTTCACGGCGGATGGCGGCGCCGATCTGCCTCTCCTCGTAGGGCCCGACGAAGGTGAGCACCGGGTGGCGCTCCTCCGGGGGCGTGGTGATCGTGGACATCTCACGGATGCCGGTGACCGCCATCTCCAGGGTGCGCGGGATGGGGGTGGCCGACATGGTCAGTACGTCCACGTTGGCGCGGAGCTTCTTCAGCTGCTCCTTGTGCTCGACGCCGAAGCGCTGCTCCTCGTCGACGATGACCAGGCCCAGGTCCTTGAACTTGGTCTCGGAGGAGAACAGGCGGTGGGTGCCGATGACGACGTCCACCGAGCCCTCCTTCAGACCCTCCAGGACGGCCTTGGCCTCGGTGTCGGTCTGGAAGCGGGAGAGCGCCCGCACGTTCACCGGGAACTGCCCGTACCGCTCGGAGAACGTGCCGAAGTGCTGCTGCACCAGCAGGGTCGTGGGGACGAGGACGGCCACCTGCTTGCCGTCCTGTACGGCCTTGAAGGCGGCCCGCACGGCGATCTCGGTCTTGCCGTAGCCGACGTCGCCGCAGATCAGGCGGTCCATGGGGACCGACTTCTCCATGTCCTCCTTGACCTCGGCGATGGTGGTGAGCTGGTCGGGGGTCTCCGCGTAGGGGAAGGCGTCCTCCAGCTCGCGCTGCCAGGGCGTGTCGGCGCCGAAGGCGTGGCCGGGGGCGGCCATGCGCGCGCTGTACAGCTTGATCAGGTCGGCGGCGATCTCCTTGACGGCCTTCTTCGCGCGGGCCTTGGTCTTCGTCCAGTCGGCGCCGCCGAGGCGGTGCAGGGTGGGGGCCTCGCCGCCGACGTACTTGGTGATCTGCTCCAGCTGATCGGTCGGGATGTAGAGGCGGTCGCCGGGCTGGCCGCGCTTGGCGGGCGCGTACTCCACGACGAGGTACTCGCGGGTGGCGCCCTGGACGGTGCGCTGCACCATCTCGATGTAGCGGCCGACGCCGTGCTGTTCGTGGACGATGTAGTCGCCCGGCTCCAGGGTGAGCGGATCGATGGTCTTGCGGCGGCGGGCCGGCATCCGGGCGCCGTCGCGGGTGGCGGTGCGCTGCCCGGACAGGTCGGTCTCGGTGAGCACGGCGAGTCTGAGCGCCGGGTCCACGAAGCCGTACTCGATCGAGCCGCAGGAGACGTGCACCACGGAGGGGCTCAGCTCGCCGAGGTCGGCGTCCATGCGGGCGGCGATGCCCTCCCCGCCGAGCACCTCGACCGTGCGGGCGGCCGGGCCGTGGCCCTCGGTGACGAACACCGCGCGCCAGCCGTCGGCGAGCCAGCCCTTGGTGTCGGCGAGGGCCCGCGCGGTGTCGCCCCGGTAGGTCTCGGGGGCGTGCATGCCGAGCTTGAGGGTGTCCGCCTCCAGTTCGAGATCGGCCGCGAACGGGGACACCGACCACCACATCATGTCCAGCTCGCGGGCGCGGTCGCGGACGTCGGCGATGGACCACAGGGAGGCCGCGCCGACGTCGATCGGGGCCTCGCCGCCGCCGGCGGTGGCCGCCCAGGACGCCTGGAGGAACTCCTGGCTGGTGGCGACGAGGTCGGCGGCGCGGGTGCGGACCCGCTCCGGGTCGCAGACGACGGCCATCGCGCCCTTGGGCAGCACGTCGAGCAGCAGCTCCATGTCGTCCACCAGGACCGGGGCGAGGGACTCCATGCCCTCGACCGCGATGCCCTCGGCGATCTTGTTCAGGAGCTCGCCCAGCTCCGGGTGCTCCTCGGCGAGGGCACGCGCGCGGGCCCGGACGTCGTCCGTCAGCAGCAGCTCGCGGCACGGCGGCGCCCACAGGCCGTGCTCGGCGACCTCCAGGGAGCGCTGGTCGGCGACCTTGAAGTAACGGATCTCCTCGACGTCGTCGCCCCAGAACTCGATGCGCAGGGGGTGTTCCTCGGTGGGCGGGAAGACGTCCAGGATGCCGCCGCGCACGGCGAACTCGCCGCGCTTCTCGACCAGCTCCACGCGCGCGTAGGCGGCGGCCGCGAGGGCTTCCACCACGGTGTTCAGATCGGCGGTCTGTCCGGTCCTGAGGGATACCGGTACCAGGTCGCCGAGGCCCTTGACCTGCGGCTGGAGCACGGAGCGCACGGGCGCCACGACCACGGAGACCGGGCCGGTCCCGGGGTCGTCAGCGCTGGGGTGGGCGAGGCGGCGCAGGACGGCGAGGCGGCGGCCGACGGTGTCGCTGCGGGGGCTGAGCCGCTCGTGCGGGAGGGTCTCCCAGGAGGGGTACTCCACCACGCCCTGCTCGGGCAGCAGGGAGCGCAGGGCGGCAGCCAGGTCCTCGGCCTCGCGGCCGGTCGCGGTGACCGCCAGCACCGGGCGGCCGGCCCCGCGGGCGAGGGCGGCGATCACGAAGGGGCGGGCGGCCGGGGGGCCGACGAGGTCGATGTGCGGGCGGTTGCCGTCCGCCGCCGCCTGAATCGCTTCCGCGAGGGCGGGGTCCTTGACTACGGCGTCGAGCAGACCGTGCAGGCTCATGGAGGGGCTTTCCGTCCAGGGGGTCGGCAACACGAAGGACCCGACTCGACTGACGGGCCGGGGCTGTCCAGCGTACGACGGTGCGGGCCGCGGCGCGGAAGGCTGTGGACAACGGCTGTGGACGACCCCGGACCACCCACGCGCGGAAACCCGGTGCCGGGAGGCCCTCCAGGGCTTCCCGGCACCGGGTCCTCCCCCGCAACCCCCGTGTGCGGTGGCCGTCGGACCGGCCCGCGCGGCTGGGCCGCTGGTCCGGTAGTCCGTCGCGCGGCTGGGCCGCTAGGGGCCCCGCCCGGATCAGGTCCGGGCTGATCCAAACGAAACCCCCTAGTCCGTCGCGATCGCGTTCAGGACGTTCATCCGGCCCGCCCGGAACGCCGGGACCAGCGCGGCGAACAGACCCACGAAGGCGGAGCCCACGAAGACGGCGGTGATCGTCGGCCAGGGGATCTCCAGGACGGTCAGGCCCTCCAGGGCGAGGAGCTTCTGGGCGGTGGCGCCCCAGCCCATGCCGAGACCGAGACCGAGCAGCGCGCCGAAGACGGCGATCACCACGGACTCCAGGCGGATCATGCGGCGCAGCTGGCGGCGGGAGAGGCCGATGGCCCGCATGAGGCCGATCTCCCGGGTCCGCTCGACCACCGACAGGGCGAGGGTGTTCACGACACCCAGGACCGCGACGATGATCGCGAGGGCGAGCAGGCCGTAGATCATGTTCAGCAGCTGGCCGATCTGGTCCTTCAGGGCCTGCTTGTAGTCGGTCTGGTCGCGCACGGTGTACTGCGGGTACTCGTGCAGGGCCGACTTCAGCGCCGTGTAGGCGGTCTTCTCCTGGCCGTCCTTCGCCGTGACGAAGAGCAGGTCGTCCAGCGGCATGTCGGCGGCGGGGATGTACTTGGCGGCCGTGGCGATGGACGCGTACATCGCGCCCTTGTCGATGACGGCCTCGTCGCTGGTGATCGCACGGACGGTGAGCTTCGCCGTGCGGCCGTCCCTGAAGTGGACGGCGACCGTGGAGCCGAGCTTGATGCCGTGGTCCTTGGCGAAGCCCTCGAAGACGGACATCGAGTCGGGCCGGTAGGCGTCGGCGAGAGTGCCCGCGACGGTCTCGGTGCGCACGTCCCGCGCGTACGTCGGGTCGGCCGCGTTGATCGTCTCGTTCCGGGTGGTGCGGCCGTCCGGCGTGGTCAGGGAGGCGTCCAGGAGCTTGTACTCGGTGACCCGGGCGAGGCCCGGGGTGTCCTTGACGGTGTCGACCGCCTGCCGGGTGATGATCTGGCCGTTGTCCTCCTGGACGATGAAGTCCGCGCCGACGGTCTTGTCCAGCTGGTCGGTGGCGGAGGCCACCATGGAGGAGCCGACCACCGACAGGCAGGCCACCAGGGCGAGGCCGATCATCAGGGCGGCGCCGGTGGCGCCGGTGCGGCGGGGGTTGCGCAGCGCGTTGCGCTCGGCCATGCGGCCCACGGGTCCGAAGATCCGCAGGAGGAGCGCGCCGAGGATCCGGACCAGTCCGGCGGCGAGCAGCGGGCCGACGACGACGAAGCCGACGAGCGTGGCCACCACGCCCAGGCCCAGCCAGCCCGAGCCGGCCTTGGCCTCGTCTGCGGTGGCGGCGACGTACAGGCTCCAGCCGCCGGCGGCGGTCAGGAGCAGTCCGATCACGGCCCGGACGGCACCGGCCCTGGCGTCTGCGGGGGTGCCCGCGTCGCGCAGGGCGGCCATCGGGGAGACCTTGCCGGCGCGCCGGGCGGGCAGGTAGGCGGCGAGGACGGTGACGACGATCCCGAGGAGCAGGCCGGTCGCGGGAGTGGTCCAGGCGACGGTGAGGTCGTCGGTGGACAGGTTCATGCCGATCAGGCCCATGAGTTTCATCAGGCCGACCGCGATGCCGACGCCCGCGCCGACGCCGAGCACCGAGCCGAGCACACCGAGCAGCAGTGCCTCGACCAGCACGGACCGGTTGACCTGCTTGCGGGAGGAGCCGATGGCACGCAGCAGGCCGATCTCGCGGGTGCGCTGGGCGACCAGCATGGAGAAGGTGTTGATGATCAGGAAGATGCCGACGAGGAGGGCGATCCCGGCGAAGCCGAGCATCGCGTACTTCATGACGTTCAGGGAGTCCTGGACCTCCTTCTGGTTGGCGTCGGCGACCTCCTTGGCGGTCTGCACCCGGTAGTCGTGGCCCAGGACGGCGGTGACGTTCTTCTTCAGCTGGTCGTCGGTCACGCCCTTGGCGGCCATGACGTTGACGTCGGTGTAGACGCCGGTGCGGCCGACGAGGGTCTGCTGGGCGGTCTTCGTGTCCAGGTAGAAGATGGCCGCGCCGGGGTTGGTGACCTTGAAGGCGGCGATGCCGGACACGCGCGCGTGGTGCGTGCCGACGACCGTGATGACACCGATCTCGTCGCCGATCCTCAGGCCGTGCTTGTCGGCGGTGTCGGCGTCGATCATCACCTGGCCCGGACCCTTGGGTGCCGTACCGGAGGTGATCTCCATGGTGCGGGCGTCGTTGCCGTTCCAGTTGCCGACGATGGTGGGCGCGCCGCTGCTGGGCGACAGCTTGTCCTTGTCGGCGTCGACGACGGTCACCGAGGTGGAGAACACCGTGCCCTCGGCCGACCTGACGCCCTGGGCCCTGCGGATCTCACCGACGACGGAGGCGGGCAGCACGGGCGGTCTGCCGGTGCGGGAGGTGGTCTCCCCGGTGTCGGAGGAGCTCTTGGCGCTGACCTGGACGTCCGAGGAGGTGGCCTGGAAGAGCTGGTCGAAGGTGGTGTTCATGGTGTCGGTGAACACGAGCGTGCCGCACACGAACGCCACCGACAGCAGGACCGCGATCGCCGACAGCGCCATGCGGCCCTTGTGCGCGACGAAGTTGCGCATCGAGGTCTTCAGGACGGTCATGCCGTACGCCCCCGGGCGTCGAAGTCCTTCATGCGGTCCAGGACCTGGTCGGCCGTCGGGTTGTACATCTCGTCGACGATCCGGCCGTCGGCGAGGTAGAGCACGCGGTCGGCGTAGGAGGCGGCCACCGGGTCGTGGGTGACCATGACGATGGTCTGGCCGAGTTCGTCCACCGAGCGGCGCAGGAAGCCGAGCACCTCGGCGCCCGCGCGCGAGTCGAGGTTTCCGGTCGGCTCGTCCCCGAAGATGATCTCCGGGCGGGCGGCGAGGGCGCGGGCCACGGCGACGCGCTGCTGCTGGCCGCCGGAGAGCTGGGTGGGGCGGTGCTTGAGGCGCCCGGCGAGCCCGACGGTCTCCACGACCCGGTCCAGCCAGGCCCGGTCGGGCTTGCGGCCGGCGATGTCCATGGGGAGCGTGATGTTCTCGAGCGCGTTCAGGGTGGGCAGCAGGTTGAACGCCTGGAAGATGAAGCCGATCCGGTCCCGGCGCAGCTGGGTGAGCTTCTTGTCCTTCAGGCCGGTGATCTCGGTGTCGTCCAGGTGGATCTGACCGCTGGTCACCGTGTCCAGGCCGGCGAGGCAGTGCATCAGGGTGGACTTGCCGGACCCGGAGGGGCCCATGATCGCGGTGAACTGGCCCCGGGCGATGTCCACGTCGACGTGGTCCAGGGCGACGACCCGGGTCTCGCCGGATCCGTACGCCTTCACGACCTGCCGCGCCCGCGCGGCAACGGCCGTAGGCCCTCCAGTGCCCCCGTGCCTGGGAATGGTCACAGCCGATGTCACGGTATGTCTCCTATGTCGGTTTACAGCTCGGTGAGGGTTGCCCCGGCCCGCCGGGACGTCGTCTCGGGTACGCCGATGAGTCTCGCGGCCGGCGAGGGTGTCGCGCGCTGGTGCGAAGCCCCGTCTTTCCGGGGGGAAAACCCCACCACCGCCGGTGCGGTCCGCCGCCCCCCAGCGGCGTGAAGCCAGGTTAAGGACGGACCCCGGCCGGTCTCGTCCTCCGCCGGGACGAGCCCTCCCCGAGCCGTTGTACGGAGGAACCCCTAAGGGCGCTCCACCGCCGGGTGGAGCCGGATCCGGGGCCGTCTCCACCCTCCGGTGCGGAAAGCCTCCACCCTTCCGTCGCGTCAGGGTCAAGTCCGCCGCCCGGGGGAGGCTGTCGTCCCGGACAGTGGGAAGCTGTCGTCCCGGACATAGGTGCAGGGGGCATCTGGGTAGCTTCCGGCGGGAAGCACGGGAGGGGTTGCGGTGGGGAGCACGACACCGGCGATACGCGGCGGGACCGAACGGCGGCAGGACACCCGGCGGCGGGGTGCGGTGGTCGCCGCGCTCATGCTGGCGATGGCACTGGCGGCCCTCGACTCCACCGTGGTCTCCACGGCCGTACCGCAGATCGTCGGCGACCTCGGCGGGTTCTCCGTCTTCTCGTGGCTGTTCTCCGGCTATCTGCTCGCCGTCACCGTCACCCTCCCCGTCTACGGCAAGCTGTCCGACACCTTCGGCCGCAAGCCGGTGCTGGTGGTGGGCGCGGCCGTGTTCCTGCTCGGCTCGCTGCTGTGCGCCGTCGCCTGGAACATGGGGGCGCTGATCGCCTTCCGGATCGTGCAGGGCCTGGGCGGCGGGGCGTTGCAGGGCACGGTGCAGACGCTGGCCGCCGACCTGTACCCGCTCGCCGAGCGCCCGAAGATCCAGTCCAAGCTGTCCACCGTGTGGGCGGTCTCCGCGGTGGCCGGCCCCGGGCTCGGCGGCGTGCTCGCCGCGTACGCCGACTGGCGCTGGATCTTCCTGATCAACCTGCCGATCGGCGCCGCCGCGCTGTGGCTGATCGTCCGGCACCTGCACGAGCCCGAGCGGGAGAAGGCCCGCCACGCGCGCGTGGACTGGGCCGGCGCGCTCGCGGTGTTCGCGTGCGGCGGGGTGCTGCTGACCGCGCTGGTGCAGGGCGGGGTCGCCTGGCCGTGGCTGTCGGCGCCCTCGCTGGCCCTCTTCGGTACGGGACTGGCCCTGGCCGCCGTGGTGGTGTGGGTGGAGCGCCGGGCCGCGGAGCCGATCATCCCGGGCTGGGTGTGGCGGCGCCGGACGATCGCGGCCGTCAATCTGGCGCTCGGCGCGCTGGGCTTGCTGATGGTGGCGCCGAGCGTGTTCCTGCCGACGTACGCGCAGTCGGTGCTCGGACTGGCGCCGGTGGCCGCCGGGTTCGTGCTGTCGGTGTGGACGCTCAGCTGGCCGGTGTCGGCCGCGTTCAGCCAGCACGTCTACCGGCGGATCGGCTTCCGGGACACCGCGCTGCTCGGCATCGGCCTGGCGGCGCTGGTCCTGTGCGCGTTCCCGTTCCTGCCGTACCCCGGGTCGTGGTGGCAGCCGATGCTGCTGATGCTGCTGCTGGGCGGCGCGCTGGGCCTGTTCCAGCTGCCGCTGATCATCGGCGTGCAGTCGACCGTGGGCTGGTCGGAACGGGGCACCACCACCGCCTCGGTGCTGTTCTGCCGGCAGACCGGCCAGACCCTCGGCGCCTCCCTGTTCGGCGCCGTCGCCAACGGGGTGCTGGCCGCGCGGCTCGGCGGGGCCGGCGACCTGGACTCCGTCACGCGCGCGCTGGACGCCGGTACGGCCCCGGAGGCGACCCGGCGGGCCATCGCGGAGGCGGTGCACGCGGTCTACCTCGGAGCGGCGGCCGCGGCGGCCCTGGCGTTCGTCGTCCTGCTGCTGGTGGCGCCCCGGCGGTTCCCGGTGCTCCAGGACTGAACCCGCCCGGGTCACCCGGAGGACGCCCTGGGGTTAACCCGGGTAACACCCAAGGTGGAACCCGTTTTCGCGGGGAAAGCGCATACCGACCGGCCAGTTTGGTGAAAACGCCGCGCGGGCCGTACCTCGCGAGTAGCGTGCGTGGCTCAGTTCCCCCACCTCCCTGCGGTCCGCCGCCACGGACCCGAGCCACGCAAGGAGCCCCGGGATGTCCTACGACACGCCGCACCCGTCGTACCCGCCGCACGCCGCACCACCGTCGTCCCCCTCGCACCCGCCGCACGACACCCAGGCACCGTCCCCCTCGTACCCGCCGCACCGGTCTCACGCCGCGCAACCGTCATCGGCGTCATCGGCATGGCCGGCGTCGTCGGCATCACCGGCGCCATGGGTGTCATCGGCGTCGTCCCCGTCGTACCCGACCTACCCCTGGCAGCCGCCGGCGCCGCCCGAACCCGGCCCTCCGGCCCGCCGGCCGGCCCGCGAACCCCTCGGCCACCACAGCGACCTGCGGGTGCTGCGCGGCGCCTACCGCTGGCAGCGGCGCACCGCCACGCTCACCGCGCTCGGCTACTTCACGCTGTTCCTGATCCTGTCCGCCTGCGCCCCCGCCGTCATGACGAGCACCGTCGCCGACGGCATCCCCGCCGGCCTGCTCCTCGCCCTCCTCCAACTCCCCGTCACCTGGCTCGCGATCGTCCTGTACGAGCACACCGCGCGCCGGCGCGTCGACCCGCTCGCCGACCGGATCCGCCGCCAGGCCGAACTGGACGCCCGACGGGGAGCGGTGCGATGACCGGCGCCGCCGCCCCGGGGTTCACCGGCTTCAGCGACTCCGCGCAGACCATGTCCCTGGTCGCCTTCTCCACCGCCGCCACCGTCACCCTGCTGCTGTGCGTGATGACCGGCCCCGACCGGGACGACCTGGACGAGTTCTACACCGGCTACGGCTCCCTGTCCCCGCTGCGCAACGGCCTCGCCATCGCCGGCGACTACATCTCCGCCGCCACCGTCCTCGGCACCGGCGGGGTGATCGCGCTGTGCGGCTACGACGGTGTGGTCCTCGCCCTCAGCACGGCGCTGTCGCTGATGCTGCTGATGTTCCTGCTGGCCGAACCGCTGCGCAACGCCGGCCGGTTCACCATGGGCGATGCGCTCGCCCGCCGGCTGCCGGGCCGCTGCGTCCGCGTCACGGTGTGCGCGGTGACCATCGCCGCACTGCTGCCGCTGATGCTGGTCCAGCTCGCCGGAACCGGTCAGCTGATGGCCTTCATCCTCGGCTTCACGGGCGAGTCCCTGAAGACCGGGTGCGTCGTCGGACTGGGCATCCTCATGATCGCCTACGCCGCGATCGGCGGCATGAAGGGCACCGCGCTCATCCAGATCGTGAAGATCGTGATGCTGATCGGCTCGGGCGTCATGGTCGCCCTCCTGGTCCTGCGCCGCTTCGACTGGGACCCGGGCGCCCTGTTCACCGCCGCCGCCCGGCAGAGCGGCGCCGGACCCGCCTTCCTGCACTCCGGGCTCGAGTTCGGCACCACACCCGCCGGCCGCGTCGACATGATCGCCTCGGAGCTGACCGTCGTTCTCGGCGGCGCCTGCCTGCCGCACATCACCATGCGCATGTACACCGCCTCCAGCGCCCGCCAGGTGCGCCGTTCGATGTCCTGGGCGGTGTCGCTGGTCGCCCTGTTCGTCCTCGTCATCACCGTGGTGGGGTTCGGTGCGACGGCCCTGCTCGGGCGCGGGGCGGTCTCGGCGGCCGACCCGCAGGGCAACACGGCCTACCTGCTGGGCTCGCGCGCGGTGTTCGGCACCGGGGTGACGACGGCGGAGACCTTCCTGTTCACCCTGGTCACCACCGCGATCTTCCTGACCCTGCTCGCCTCGGTGGCCGGGATGATCCTCGCCTGCGCCAACTCCCTCGCGCACGACGTGTTCGCGGCCCGGGTGCGGGAGATGCCGGCCCGCCGCGAGATGACCCTGGCCCGCGTCTCGGCGCTCGCCACAGGGGCGCCGACGATCCTGCTGGCCACCCTGGTCCAGCACCACAGCCTGCAGCCCCTGGTCACCCTCTCCTTCTGCCTCGGCGCCTCGGCCCTCGCCCCCGCCCTGGTCTACGGCCTCTTCTGGCGCCGCTACACCCGCAGCGGACTCCTGGCCACACTGATCGGGGGCTCGCTGACCGTGCTGCTGCTCATGCCGGGCACCAAGCTCGTCTCCGGCTCGCCCGTGTCGGCGTTCCCGCACGCCGACTTCAACTGGTTCCCGTTCACCACCACCGGGATCGTCTCCATCCCGGCCGGCTTCCTCTTCGGCTGGCTCGGCACGGTGCTCTCGGGCCGCGCGAAGGCGGAACAGCAACGGCACCAGTACGAGGCGGTGGAGGGGTGGATCCTGGCGGGGGCGGTACGGAAAGGGAGGTGACGGTGGGGCCCGGCGGGGCGGCGGTACGGAAGGAGAAACGACGCCGGGGCCGGCCCGCGCTACTCCAGGGCCGCCCGGCCGGTCAGGGTGATGAGGCTGTCGCGCACGGAATCCATGTGCGCCTGCATGTCGTCCCAGACCTCGCCGTGCTCACGCAGCACCCGCTCCGTCTCCCGGGCGATGCGCTCCTCGTGCAGGCGCGCGTCGGCGACGATCTCGGCGGCACGCGCGCGTGCCTCCTCCTGGGAGCGGCGCGCGGACGCCTCGGCCTCCGCGAGGGCCTGTTCCGCCTCGGCCAGGTCGGCCTCGGCCCGCCTGATCCGTTCGCCGTACCGGGCGTCCAGCGCGGCCGTCCGCTCGGCGTCCGCGCGTTCGGCCTCGGCCCACTGCTCGGCGTGCTCCCGGGCCTGTTCGGCGAGCACGCCGCTGGCGCGTTCCCGCGCCTCCCGCAGCACCGCGAGTGTCTCGGCACGCCCGGCCTTCACCTCGCGCCGGGCGCCGACACGGATGGCGTCGGCCTCGGCCTGCGCCGCCAGGAGCATCCTGCGGGCGTGTTCGTCGGCCTCCGCGCAGAGCGCGTCCGCGGCCGCTTGCGTCTCCCGGCGCAGCCGCCCGGCCCGCACCTCGGCCCGCTCGACCTCCTCCTGACCCTCGCGCCGGGTACGTTCCGGCAGGTCCGCCGCCTCCTCCAGCGCCAGCCGGTACAGGCGCCGCGCGCGGTCCCCGAGCGTCTCGTACGTCTGCGGCGCGAGCTGGGCGACGTCCTCGCGCAACAGCGCCAGCTCCGCCTCCATGTCCTTGGCGAGCACGGTCAGCCGGGCGGCGCGCTCCCAGGCGGCATCCCGGTCGTCGGACAGCGCCTCCAGAAACGCCTCGACCTGGTCGGGGCGGTAGCCGCGCCCTCGGACGGTCACGAAGTCGTGCGTCGGCATCGATGCGCTGCTCACCCTGGGGACCCCTCTCCATCGGGCCAAACGAAGGACATACACGACATAATGATTTCGCGCATATCTTGATGGATCGGACGTGGGCGGTCATAACGCGACACTCCGCAGGAACGTCACGGCCTCCCCGGAAACACGTCGGGCCCTTCACGCACACGCGTGAAGGGCCCGAGCGCGCTCCAGCGAGCGCGCCGCGGCGGACAGGACTACAGCAGCCCGTCCCACATCTGCTCCAGCAGCACCGACCACCAGCTCTCCGGCGAACCGAGCGCCGCCGGGTCGAGGGCGGCCAGCTGCGCCTGGAAGTCGACGGTCCAGCGGCCCGCCTGCTCCTGGTTCAGCCCGTACCGCAGGCGCCACATCCGGCCCAGCAGCGCCAGGCACCGCGCGAACTCCGGCAGGCCGGTGTTCACGAACTGCGGCGGCACCGGCGCACCGCCGGGCCCCGCCTCCACCGGAACGGCCACGATGTTCGCCGTCCCGTACTGCACACAGATCGCCTTGCCGAAGTCCGTGCCCATGACGAGGTACGACCCCGCGTCCGCCGCAGGCTGCACCCCGCGCTCCGCCGCCAGCTCCGCCAGCGTCGGCACCGGGCGGCCCGGCTGCGCCTGCGCCCAGAAGAACGGGCCCATGTCCAGCGGCAGCCCCGCCACGACCAGGGTGTGCGCCACGACCGGCGGCACCCCCTGCCGGGACACCGCCTGCTGGTCGAACCGGAAGATCCCCGGCCCGAACGCCGCGGCCAGCTCGTGCGCGATGCCCTCCGGCGGGACCGGCGGCGCCGCCTGCACCGGCGGCAGCGGCGCCCGCACCGGCGCCGGCCGCGCGGGACCGTCCGCCACCTGGTGCAGCTCACCCTGGTGCGCCAGCAACTGCTGCATGCCCTGCTGCCGGCTCGCGTGGTCCGTGCCGTACGGCGCGATGCTCGTGATCCGCGCCTGCGGCCACTGCTCGCGGATCATCCGCGCGCAGTAGGCACCCGGCAACGCGCACGACTCCAGCTCCGTGTGCAGCTCCAGCACCTGGTCCGGCGGCACGTTCATGGCCCGCAGCTCGTGGAAGATCTGCCACTCCGGGTGCGGCGTGCCCGGCGCCGAACGCCGGATCAGCTGCTGCTCGGAGCCGTCCTGCGCGCGGTAGCGCAACACGGCCTGGTAACCGGGCCCGACCGTCGGCTGCCCCTGCTGCGGATACCCGTACGCCGGTCCCTGCCCGGGCACCGGCCCACCTGCCGGCGGCGGCATCGCACCGGGCGGCATCGGGGCCGGGATGCCGGGGGCACCGGGAGCACCGGGCGCCCCCGGGGGCATACCAGGGGCGCCCGGCATCCCGAGCGCGCCGGGCGCGGGCGGTGGCGGGGGCGGGGGCGCGCCGGGACCGCCGACCGGCGGAGCGGCCAGCACGGTCTCGGCGTGGTGAACGGCACCGCGGCCTCCGCCGGGGGCGGCGGGGGGCTGCGGCGCGCCGGGGGCACCGGGGGCGCCGGGGGCACCGGGCGGGGCCGGGGGCTGCGGTGCGCCCGGGACCGGGGGCATGCCCGGGGCCGCGGGAGCGCCGGGCGGAGTCGGCATACCAGGGGCGCCCGGCGCACCAGGCGCACCCGGAACCTGCGGCGCACCCGGTGCCTGCGGTCCGCCCAGCTGGCTCGGGTCGGCCAGCACCGTGGCCGCGTGGTGGACGTTGCCCGGAGGCGCGGCAGGCGGCTGAGGGGCGCCCGGAGCACCCGGCGCGCCCGGCGCCTGCGCTCCCTCCGCGCTCCCCGGACCGGCCGGCGCACCCGCACCGCCCGGCCCCTCGGACCCCTCAGGCCCGAGCGCCGACATGAGCTGCGTCGGCACGTACCCGCCCGCGGGCGCACCCGGCGCGGGCGGCGGCGTCGCACTCCCCGGACGCGCACCCGGCGCACCCGGCGCCCCCGGCGGAGGAGGCGGCGCACCCACCCCACCGCGCGCCTTCTTCGGCGGCGGCGCCGCCTTGCTCGTCGCGGCGTCCGCGATGTCCCCGGCGTTCGGCGCGAGCCGACGCCCGGGCGCACCCGGACCCGCGGCAGGCGGCGGCACGTCCGGCACACCGCCAGGCCCCTGCGGATAGCCGTACGACGGTGCACCCGGCGGAGGCGGCGGCACGCTGCCCTGCGGAGCACCGTGCGGCGGAGGGTACGGCGACGCACTGCCCTGCGCGGCACCGTGCGGCGGAGGGTACGGCGGCACGCCCTGCGCAGGGGTGCCCGGCGCCACCGGCGCCTGCGGATAGCCGTACGGGGGCGTACCCGGCACCGGCGGGGGCGTGCCGCCCTGGCCGGCACCCTGCTCGCCCGGCAGGTCGAGCGCCGGCACGACCGCCGTCGGGGGCAGTTGGCTGCCGCCCGACATCAACGCCGTCGGCGCGTCCGGCGCCACCGCCGGCGGACGCGGCGCCGCGTCGTCCACGTCGCTCAGCGGCGGCGCGAACACCGTCGCGGGCAGAGGCACGGAACGGTCCTCGTCGCCGCCGTCCGCGTTCGTGTCCGTACCGGCCCAGGGCGTCGCCCCCGCGGGCACGTCCGCCGGAGCGGCCACCGCACCCGACGGACCGGCCTGCGTCTGCGCGATCCCGCCTCCACCGGAAGCGGGGGAAGCCGCACCGGGACCCGGCCCCCCGTCAGAAGCCGAAGCCGCGGCACTCGACGCCGTCCCCGAATCCGAAGCCGCCGCACCCGGACCCGGAGCCGCCGGGGCCACCGCCCCCGAAGCACCCGGAACCGGAGCCGTCGTACCCGAGGCACCCGCCCCCGAAGCCGCAGCCGCAGCGCCCGGAGCCGAGGCCCCCGCACCCGAGTCCGCCCCCGCGCTCCCCGGCCGCCGCTCCCCGACCCCCAGCTTGTCCGCCGCCTCCTGCAACCACTCCGGCGGAGTCAGCAGGAACGACGTCTGGTTCAGGTCCACGCGAGCCGCCGCCGGCGCCGGAACCGCCTCCTGCGGCTCCTCCGCACGGCCGTACTCCTCCTCGTACCGGCGGATCACCTCACCCACCGGCAGCGCGGGCCACAGCGTCGCCTCCCCGCTGTCCCGGGCGATGACCAGCCGCTGACCACCCGCGTCCGAACGCGGCCCCTCAGCCCGGTCCTCCCCCCACACCACGAACCCCAGCTCGAACTCCCGCACCCGCACCTCACGATGCTGGTACACGGGCACATCGCCGTTGATCCACTCCTCGGCGCGCTCCTGCGCCTGCGCGTACGTCACCATCGCCAGCTCACTCCCCCACCGAACCGGAAGACGCCGAACCGGAAGACACCGGGACGACCCGCGCGAAACCACCGTCCACCATCAGACGCGCCACCGTGTCCAACTCCGGCGGACTACCGGCCAGCCGCGACAGGAACACATCGAAGTCGTCACCGCACGGCAGCAGCAGACGCTCCACCCGCTCCGCCGGCGACCACGACGGATCCACGTCCCGCACATCGTCGTACGCGCAGAACCACACCGAACCCAACCGCTCGCCCTTCACCTTCACCGCGAGCAGCCCACCCTGCACGAAGGCAACCCCCAGGTAATCCTTCGTCAGATGGTCACGCAGACACTTGTTCACATACACCAGGTCGTTGACCGCGGCCTCGTCCCGCACCGTGAAGAACGGCTGGTCCACCAGCAGACCCAGCCCGGCGTCCAACGCCGTACCCACCGGCGCACACCCACCCGCCGCCTTCAGGAACGAACGGTACGCACCCGGCAACCGGTACCCCAGGTCCTCCTCGACCCCCTGCACCTGCGCCTCCGACACCGCCACACCCGACTTCGGCAGCCCGAAATGCGCCGGCCGCGACTCCTGCAACGGCCGCGTCCCCCGCTTGCCATGGTCCACCGGAGCCGTCGCCACACCACCGTGATGCCGCAGCAACGCCTTCACCTCGACCGGAACCAACTCCAGCCGCCGCGTACCCACCACGTGATGCCACGTCCAGCCGTGCGGCGTCGCCACATCCGGCACCGTGTCCCACAACTCGTGCCCCGCCGACGCCAACGCCGCGTTCGCCGACACGTAGTCCGTCAGCCGCAACTCGTCGACACCGAAACCCTCCGGCGGCTCCGCGATCTCCACCGCCACACGCGCGTACGGCGAGAAATCCGGATAACCCCGCTCATCGACCCGTACCCCTCTCGGGTGACGTGCCGCCCGGACCGGATCCGGAAAGTGCACGACCTGCCCGGCATAGGCCGCGTTAGGCGGCGCGGCCTCTCCCCCAGCGTGGCCGCTGGGCGGTGCCCCCAGCCCGAGCCGACCTGTCGTCATGGCGGTTGCCCCCTGCGGCGTTGTCCTGGGCCTGAACGGCGGTGTCGATCGCGGATGGCGACAGCCTATGCGGTACACGCACCCCGGTCACCGGCCCACCACCACCCCGCCCGCTCCCCACCACCACCCCCGTGACCAGCCGTCACCCCACCGTCACAGCACGCCCCGAACGGGCGTGTCGCACCGCCCCAGCTTCCGCACCAGCCACGGCATTTGGCACCCTGTGTCCGTCGGGGGGACGCCCGGGGAGGGAAGAACGATCATGAACGCCTTGCAGACCGGAGGTACCGACGTGCGGGCCGGCGACCCTCGCATCAACTGGAGCGGCACCGACACACCCCCCACCCCCGCCCTCCGCCACCGCCGCGACGGCATCCTGCCCACCATCGCCGCCGCCCTCTCCGTCCGCGGCGCCACCCTCACCGGCACCGCCGCCCGCAGCGACCAGCCCCCCGCCCTGCACCCCCTCGTCCAGGACTTCCTCGACACCCTCACCAGCGCCCAACGCGACCGCTTCACCGGCCGCTGCGCCGAGACCATCCTCATCTCCCGGCACATCGCCACCGCCGACGCCGCCCGCAGCAAACGCGCCGCCCGCAGACCCATGACCAACGGCGAAGCCCGCAGAGCCCTCAAACACGCCAAACTCACCGCCCGCCGCATACGCGAGGACGGCGACCCCCTCCACGGCAGCTTCGCCACCCCCTGCCGCGCCTGCACCGCCCTCAGCGCCCACTTCGGCGTCCGCATCGTCGACCCCACCGCACCCGACGCCTGACCCCCCACCCCCGTACCACCCCGCCGGCACGACGATCGAAGGGCAGATGCACCCCGACCGCACCACCACCCGCTTCCCCGTACCCGTCGACGCCGCCCTGCGCGCCGCCGGCTGGCAACCCGGACGCTGGGACATAAAACAGGCGGAGATCTGGGCCGACACCCTCCGCGCCCACACCTCACCCGCCGGACACCGGCACACCGTCTTCCCCGCCGCCGTCGAAGCCTGGGCCGAATTCGGCGGCCTCACCATCACCCCCGGCGGACCCGGCCGGCAGATCGCCCCCGCCACCCTCCACCTCGACCCCCTGCACGGCCTCCACCTCGCCCGCACCCTCGGCGACCTCGGCCGCGCCCTCGGCACCGAACTCTGCCCCCTCGGCGAGGAGACCGACACCGCCGCCCTCCTCGCCCTCGACGCCGAAGGCCGCGCCTACACCATCGACCACACCGGCGACTGGTACCTCGGCCCCGACATCGACCACGCCCTCGCCGCCCTGATCACCGGCATCCCCCCCGTACGCCTCACCGCGGGCTGACCCCCACCAGGACAGCTACGCCGCCGGAATCACCGCCGACACCCGGAAACCCCCCGCCTCCGTCGGCCCCGACACGAACACACCACCCAGCGCCACCACCCGCTCACGCATCCCCACCAGACCGTTCCCACCCGACGGCAACCCCGCCGCCGACGCCGACGCAGGCTCCGGCGGCGGCTCGTTCTCCACCTGCATCGCGATCTCCGACACCCGATGCGCGAGCCGCACATGCGTCTTCGCCCCCGCCGCATGCTTGTGCACGTTCGTCAACGCCTCCTGCACCACCCGGTACGCCGTCTGCTCCACCTCCGCCGCGTACGACCGCACCTCCCCCTCCACCGACAGATCCACCACCATCCCCGCGGCAGCCGACTGCCCGATCAACTCCTCCAGCTCCGACAGACACGGCCCCTCCACCGCACCCGCCTCCTCCGCAGCCCGAGACGCCGCCTCCGCCGCCGCAGCAGCAGCCGCCTCCCCGACCGCCGCCAACGGCACCCCCACAGCACGCCGGCCCGCACCCTCACCCGCCCGCAGCACCCCGAGCATCTCCCGCAACTCGGTCAACGCCTGCCGCCCCATGTCCCCCACCAGAGCCGCGTTCCGCACCGCCTTCTCGGGATCCTTCCGCGCCACCGCCTGCAACGCGGCGGCATGCACCACCATCAGACTCACCCGGTGCGCGACCACGTCATGCATCTCCCGGGCGATCCGCGTCCGCTCCTCGTTACGCGCCCACTCCGCCCGTTCCTCCGCCCGCTCCGCGAGCAACTGAAGCTCCCGCTCCAGACTGTCCGCCCGCTCCCGCAAGCTCTCCATCAACCGCCGCCGCGCCCCCACGTACAGCCCCAGCAACACCGGCGGAGCCGTCAGCCCCAACGCCGTCGTCACCGCCGCGAACGGCACGAACCAGTCACCCAGCGTCAGATCCCCACGCGCCATGTCCTGCCGGACCCGCACGAACGTCACCACCGCCGTCCCCAGCAGCGACATCCCCGCCAGCGCACCGATGATCCGCCGCGGCACCTCCGCCGCCGCCAGCGTGTACAGACCGACCACGCCCATCAGGAAACCCATCTCCGCGGGCGTGACCGCGATCGACACCAGCACCACCGCGACCGGCCACTTCCGGCGCACCAGCAGCACCGAACCGGCCACCAGACCGAACACGATCCCCACCGAGGCCGGGATCCCCGCCTCCCGCGCGAACGGAACCCCCTCCGCCGCACACTCCACGGCCGACACCAGCGCGAGCGCCCCGTCCAACACCGCACTACGCCGCCTAGGCCACCACCAAGGGCCGGTCAGCGCCCTGGCGTGGTCTTCCCCCGTCGTGGTCATGCCTCCAGCCTACGGGCGAGAGGTACGGCTTTTCCGGTGACTTTCGCCTACCCCCACAGACCACGCCCCGTAACCGAACGCCCTCGAAACCACCCGGTATCCCTCGAACTGGTGAACCTCCCCCGTCCACCCCCGGAACCCAACATTCCGTCCGGACGGTATGCGTATGACACATTCACCCGGCAAGTACGCCGACTTCGAGGGCCTCAGGCAGCAGGCGATCGCCCTCCGCAGAGCGGGCCACAGCCTCCGGCAGATCCGCGACGAGCTGAAGATCTTCAACAACGACATCCTCAACCAGCTGGTGAAGGGCGAACCACCACCGGAGTGGACGAAGCGCCCACGAGCGAAGGACGACCTCCGGGAGCGGGCACGGGAGCTGCGACTCCAGGGCTGGACCTACGACCAGATCGAGGCGGAGCTGGGGTGCTCCAGAAGCTCGGTCTCCCTGTGGGTACGCGACTTGCCGAAGCCGGAGCCGCGCTACACCCCGGAGGAGCAACGGGCCCTCATGCGCGAAGGCCTGGCAAGGCGGCGAGCAGCAGAGAACGAAGAGCGCAAGAAGACCAAGCTCGGAGCTCGCCGCGAGGTCGGGGAGCTGTCGGATCGCGAGCTGTTCATGGTGGGGGTCGCGCTGTACTGGGCCGAGGGGTCGAAGAGCAAGCCATACGACCGCCGAGAGCGCGCCGTCTTCGTCAACAGCGACCCGGGCGTGATCCAGACCTACCTCGCCTGGCTCGACCTGCTCGACGTGAGCCGGGAACGCCTGAACTTCCGTGTACTCATCCACGAGACTGCCGATGTCGACGCTGCGCACCGTTTCTGGGCAGAGATCGCCGATATCGACGTCTCGGTCTTCGCCAAGCCGACGCTCAAGAAGCACAACCCGAAGACCGTCCGGAAGAACACCGGCGACGACTACCACGGCTGCCTGGTCATCGGCGTATCCAGAAGTGCCGGCCTGTACAACCGCATCGAAGGCTGGTGGAGCGGGATCGTGACCCAAGCGCAGGTACGTCTCCGGTAAGGTCTGAAGCGCTGTCCCCCGTGGTGTAACTGGCAGCACACTAGATTTTGGATCTAGCAGGACAAGGTTCGAATCCTTGCGGGGGAGCCACAGCACACAAGACCTCAGTTCGGGCCCTGACTGCCAAGTCAGGGCCCGCTCTCATGTCCCCCACAAAACGCCCCCGGTATCCTGCGGCTGTCACCCCCACCCATCCAGAGCCGAAGGGCAACCCCGTGAGCGCCATCCGCCCGGCCGCCGTCGTCGTTCTCGCAGCGGGTGAGGGCACCCGTATGAAGTCGGCCACACCCAAGGTCCTGCACGAGATCTGCGGCCGTTCCCTCGTCGGCCACGTGCTGGCCGCCGCCCGAGAGTTGGACCCGCAGAACCTGGTCGTCGTGGTCGGCCACGCCCGTGAGCAGGTCACCGCGCACCTGAACCAGATCGACCCGGAGACCAGGACGGCCGTCCAGGCGGAGCAGAACGGCACCGGGCACGCCGTACGGATGGGCCTGGAGGAGCTGGGCGGGGCCGTGGACGGGACCGTCGTGGTCGTGTGCGGGGACACCCCGCTGCTGACCGCCGGCACGCTGAAGCAGCTCGCGCGGACGCACGGTGCCGACGGCAACGCGGTGACCGTGCTCACGGCCGAGGTGCCGGACGCGACCGGTTACGGCCGGATCGTGCGGGACGAGGCGACGGGTGCCGTCACCGCGATCGTGGAGCACAAGGACGCGACCGAGGTGCAGCGGGAGATCCGGGAGATCAATTCCGGGGTGTTCGCGTTCGACGGCGCGCTGCTCGCCGACGCGCTGAAGAAGGTGCGGACGGACAACAGTCAGGGTGAGGAGTACCTCACGGACGTGCTGGGGATCCTGCGGGAGGCCGGGCACCGGGTGGGGGCCTCGGTGGCCGCCGATCACCGTGAGATCGCGGGGATCAACAACCGGGTGCAGCTGGCCGAGGCGCGGCGGATCCTGAACGACCGGTTGCTGGAGCGGGCGATGCTCGACGGGGTGACCGTGGTGGATCCGGCGACGACGTGGGTCGATGTGACGGTGACCTTCGAGCGGGATGCCGTGGTGTATCCGGGGACGCAGCTGACGGGGTCGACGCACCTGGGTGAGGGTGCGGAGGTCGGGCCGAACAGCCGGCTGAAGGACACGCAGGTGGGTGCGGGGGCCCGGGTGGACAACACGGTGTCGGACGGGGCCGTGGTGGGTCCGCAGGCGTCCGTGGGGCCGTACGCGTATCTGCGGCCGGGGACGCGGCTGGGGGCCAAGGGCAAGATCGGGACGTACGTCGAGACGAAGAACGCGTCGATCGGTGAGGGTACGAAGGTGCCGCATCTGTCGTACGTGGGGGACGCGACGATCGGTGACTACTCGAACATCGGCGCGGCGAGTGTGTTCGTGAACTATGACGGGGAGCACAAGCACCACACGACCGTCGGGTCGCACTGCAAGACGGGTTCGGACAACATGTTTGTGGCTCCTGTCACGGTCGGGGACGGTGCCTACACCGCTGCCGGGTCCGTGATCACGAAGGATGTGCCGCCCGGTTCGCTGGCCGTGGCCCGTGGCCAGCAGCGGAATATCGAGGGTTGGGTGGCTCGGAAGCGTCCGGGGAGCGCGGCGGCGAAGGCGGCCGAGGCGGCGTCCCGGCGGGGTGAGAGCGAGGACTGACGGGAAACGGGTGCGCCAAACACGGCGTACCGTGATAAGTGCACATCCGCACGTGTGCACCCGCACCCTTACCAGCTGATACGGCCTCTCATGCCCAGTCGGGAGGTCGCCGAGCAGCCGGCTGGCTGAGACAACCTCTGAGGAGACAGTGCTGTGACCGGGATCAAGACGACCGGCGAGAAGAAGATGATGTTCTTCTCCGGCCGCGCCCACCCCGAGCTTGCCGAGGAGGTCGCCCAGCAGCTGGGTGTCGGGGTCGTCCCGACGAAGGCCTTCGACTTCGCGAATGGTGAGATCTACGTCCGTTACCAGGAGTCGGCTCGTGGTGCGGACTGCTTCCTGATCCAGAGCCACACGGCTCCGATCAACAAGTGGATCATGGAGCAGCTGATCATGATCGACGCGCTGAAGCGTGCGTCGGCTCGTTCCATCACGGTGATCGTGCCGTTCTACGGTTACGCGCGGCAGGACAAGAAGCACCGGGGTCGTGAACCGATTTCGGCGCGTCTGATCGCGGATCTGATGAAGACGGCGGGGGCGGACCGGATTCTGACGGTCGACCTGCACACGGATCAGATCCAGGGCTTCTTCGACGGTCCGGTGGATCACCTGTTCGCGTTGCCGCTGCTGGCGGACTACGTGGGGGCGAAGGTGGACCGGGAGAAGCTGACGGTGGTGTCGCCGGACGCGGGCCGGGTGCGGGTGGCGGACCGGTGGTGTGACCGGCTCGGTGCGCCGCTGGCGATCGTGCACAAGCGGCGTGACAAGGACGTGGCGAACCAGGTGACGGTCCACGAGGTCGTGGGCGAGGTCAAGGGTCGTGTGTGTGTCCTGGTCGACGACATGATCGACACGGGTGGCACGATCTGTGCGGCGGCGGACGCGCTGTTCGCGCATGGTGCGGAGGACGTCATCGTGACGGCGACGCACGGTGTGCTGTCGGGTCCGGCCGCCGACCGGCTGAAGAACTCGCGGGTGAGTGAGTTCGTGTTCACGAACACGCTGCCGACGCCGTCGGAGCTGGGCCGGGATCTGGACAAGATCACGGTGCTGTCGATCGCTCCGACGATCGCGAGTGCGGTGCGTGAGGTGTTCGAGGATGGTTCGGTGACCAGCCTGTTCGACGAGCAGTGAGGTTTCTGCACCTCTCTGCCGCACACCTGATGTGATCGTTTTGGGTACGGCCTCCCCCTCCGAGTAGACTGCTGCAGTTGCTCGGCGAGGGAGGCCGTACTCGTGTACGGCGGTCCGTTATCGACGCGCTCTTCGTAGCAGGCCGTTCGTGGCCGGGTGACCACGTCCGTTCCGAGAACCTACGAGGAGTGATTCCCATGTCCGAGGTGAAGCTCAGCGCCGAGACCCGCACCGAGTTCGGCAAGGGTGCGGCCCGCCGCATCCGCCGTGAGAACAAGGTGCCGGTCGTTCTGTACGGCCACGGCTCCGACCCGCTGCACCTGACCCTGCCGGGTCACGACCTGCTGCTGGCGCTGCGTACGCCGAACGTCCTGATCGCCCTGGACATCGACGGCAAGACCAGCGAGCTGGCGATCCCGAAGGCCGTGCAGCGTGACCCGCTGAAGGGCTTCCTGGAGCACGTCGACCTGCTGCTGGTCAAGCGTGGCGAGAAGGTCACGGTCGAGATCCCGGTGCACGTCGAGGGCGAGCTGGCCCCGGGTGGCAACCTGCTGGAGCACGTCCTGGACGCGCTGCCGGTGGAGACCGAGGCCACGCACATCCCCGAGTCGGTCACCGTCTCCGTCGAGGGCCTGGAGGCCGGTGCCTCCGTCCTCGCCAAGGACATCACCCTGCCGTCCGGCACCACGCTGGCCGTCGAGGAGGACGCTGTCGTCCTGCAGGTCCTGGCCGCGCAGGCCGAGGAGACCGAGGGCGAGGCCGCCGAGGAGGCGGCCGCCGAGGCCTGATCCCGGCCGGCGGTTCGGCCGCGGCTGTCGTGAGCGTCTCTTCGGGGCGCGCGGCACCGCGGGCTGTGGTCGCTCGTTCCGTCGTGCGGGACGATGGCCCACAGCGGTAGCCATAGAGCTTCAGCCGCTGCTTCCCTTGGGGGGCAGCGGCTGTTGCCTTGCATGAGGAGAGATGGACGTGACCACCCCCGCCAGTGATCCCTGGCTGATCGTCGGGCTCGGCAATCCCGGGCCGGAGTACGCCATGAACCGGCACAACGTCGGTTTCATGGTGGCGGACCTGCTCGCGGACCGGATCGGGGGGAAGTTCAAGCGGGCGGGCAAGGCGCAGGCGCAGGTGCTGGAGGGGCGGATCGGTCCGGCGGGGCCGGGCAGTCGCCGGGTGGTCCTGGCGAAGCCGATGTCGTTCATGAACCTGTCCGGCGGTCCGGTGAACGCGTTGCGGGACTTCTACAAGGTGCCGGTGGCGAATATCGTGGCGGTCCATGACGAGCTGGACATCGACTACGGGACGCTGCGGCTGAAGCTGGGCGGCGGGGACAACGGGCACAACGGTCTGAAGTCGATGACGAAGGCGATGGGGCCGGACTATCACCGGGTGCGGTGCGGGATCGGGCGGCCGCCGGGGCGGATGCAGGTGGCCGACTTCGTGCTGAAGGACTTCTCGTCGGCGGAGCGCAAGGAGCTGGACTGGTTCGTGGACCGTGCGGCGGATGCGGTGGAGTCCTTGGTGACGGAGGGGCTGGAGCGGGCGCAGAGCGCGTACAACTCCTGACTTGTCCGGGCTTGGCGCCCGCGGAGTTGACCGGTCGTAGGGGTATGGCCAATGATCCCGGCCATGCCTGCCACAGCCAGTACCGCTCGTCAGGCGTCCGTGTCCGCGTTGCGGTTCGGGCGGGTCGCGGTGATGGGCGCGCTCGCCGCGCTGATCGTGTTCGCCGGGGTGTGGGGGTCCTGGGGGACCGCCCAGCACGTGATGCTGACCAAGGGACGTGAACGGGGCACGGTTCGTGTGACGCGGTGCACGGGGGGTGTGTGCAGCGGCCCGTTCACGCCCGGGTCCGCGGGGGCGCGGCCGCGTGCGCGGGTGGAGATGGCGCAGTCCGTGGCGGTGCGGGCGGGGGCGACGTACGACGTGGTGCTGAAGCCGGGTTCCCAGGGCGCGGTGCGGTCGGGTCCGGCGGGGGTCCTGTATGCGTGGGTGCCGTTGGGCGGGGCGCTGCTGCTGGCTGCGGTGGTGGTCGCGGGCGGGATGCGGCTGGTCCGGCCGGCGTGGGTGCTGGGGCTGTCGGGGGCGGGGCTGCTGACGGCGGCGTTCGTGGCGTTGCAGTGAGGTGAAGTGCTGGTCGCCCGGGAGACGGAGGGCGCCCCCGGGGTCGTACGACCCCGGGGGCGCCTTTTCGCTGTCTGTGCGGGTCAGCCGGTGTTGCGCAGGCCGGCTGCCACGCCGTTGACGGTGAGGAGCAGGGCGCGGGAGAGCAGCGGGTCGGGGTTCACGCCGGCCGCGGCGGCCTCGCGCTGCCGCTTGAGCAGGGCGACCTGGAGGTAGGAGATCGGGTCCAGGTAGGCGTCGCGGATGGCGAAGGTCTGCTTGAGGACGGGCTGGGCGTCGAGCAGTTCCTGTTCGCCGGTGATCCGGAGGACCTCGCGGACGGTCAGCTCGTGTTCGGCCTTGATGGTGTCGAAGACGTGCTTGAGCTCGTCGGGGACGAGGGTGTCGACGTAGTGCTGGGCGATCCGCAGGTCCGTCTTGGCGAGGGTCATCTCGACGTTGGAGATGAAGTTGCGGAAGAAGTGCCACTGCTGGTGCATCTCGTCGAGGACGGTGTCCAGGCCGGCCTCGCGCAGGGCCTTGAGGCCGGAGCCGACGCCGAACCAGCCGGGGACGATCTGCCGGGACTGGGTCCAGCCGAACACCCAGGGGATGGCGCGCAGGCCGTCGAGCGAGACGCCGGAGCCGGGGCGGCGGGAGGGCCGGGAGCCCAGGTGCAGGTCGGCGAGCTGGTCCACCGGCGTCGACGCGAGGAAGTACGTCGGCAGGTCCGGGTCCTCGACGAAGCGGCGGTAGGCGGCGTGGGCGGCGTCGGAGACGACGTCCATGGCCGCGTCCCAGCGGGCGAGGGCCTCGTCGGACTGGCGGGGCGCGGTGTGCAGGGCGGAGGCCTGCAGGGTGGCCGCGACCGTGAGTTCCAGGTTCTCCCGGGCGAGGGAGGGGATGAGGTACTTGTCGGAGATGACCTCGCCCTGCTCGGTGACCTTGATCTCGCCTTCGAGGGTGCCCCAGGGCTGGGCGAGGATGGCGTCGTGGGAGGGGCCGCCGCCGCGGCCGACGGTGCCGCCGCGGCCGTGGAAGAGGCGCAGGCGGACGCCGTAGCGGTGGGCGACGTCGCGCAGCCGGCGCTGGGCGCGGTGGATCTCCCACTGGCTGGTGGTGATGCCGCCGAACTTGGAGGAGTCGGAGTAGCCGAGCATGACCTCCTGGACGTCGCCGCGCAGCGCGACCAGGCGCCGGTAGGACGGGTCGGAGAGCATGTCCTCGAGGATCGTGTCGGCGGCCTTCAGCTCGTCCGTGGTCTCCAGCAGGGGGACGATGCCGATCTTGGCCCAGCCGGCGTGCAGGTCGATGAGGCCGGCCTCGCGGGCGAGGACGGTGGCGGCGAAGACGTCGTCGGCGCCCTGGCACATCGAGATGATGTAGGACTCGATGACCTCGGGGCCGAAGACCTCCAGGGCCTTCTTGACCGTCTCGAAGACGCCGAGGGTCTTCTGTCCGGCGGCGTCGACGGGCGCCGGGGTGGGGGCGAGGGGGCGCCGGGAGCGGAGTTCCTTGGCGAGGAGCTTGGCGCGGTAGTCGCGGGGCATGTCGGCGTAGCGCCAGGACTCCTCGCCGAGCCGGTCGAAGAGCTGGCCGAGGGCGTGGTGGTGGGCGTCGGCGTGTTCGCGGACGTCCATGGTGGCGAGCTGGAGGCCGAAGGCGGCGAGGGTGCGGATGGTGCGGGCGAGGCGGCCGTCGGCGAAGAGGCCGCCGCGGTGCTCGCGCAGCGAGGTCTGGATGATCCGCAGGTCCCTGAGGAGTTCGCTGGTGCCGAGGTAGTCGCGGCCGTCCTCGTGGGGGGTGCCCTTGGCCAGGCGCTGCTTGGTGTTCTCCAGCTTCTGCCGGATGCAGGTGGCCTTGAGGCGGTAGGGCTCCTCGGCGTTGAGGCGCTTGTAGCGGGGGCTGATCTCGGGGAGCCGGTCCAGGTCGGCCTGGAGGGAGTCGAGCAGCTCCTGGGTGGCGCCGGCGTAGCGGATGGAGTTGGAGAGCAGTCCGCGCAGCTCGTCGATGGTGCTCAGGGCGTCGTTGATGCCGTGCTCGTGCTGGAGGATGAGGACGTCCCAGGTGACCTGGGGGGTGACGTTGGGGTTGCCGTCGCGGTCGCCGCCGATCCAGGTGCCGAAGGTGAGGGGGCGGGTGTCGTCGGGCAGCCGGACGCCGACGCGCTCCAGTTCCGCGGTGAGGTCCTCCAGGACGTCGCCGACGGCCTCGGCGTGCAGTTCGTCCAGGTAGTAGATCGCGTTGCGGGCCTCGTCGGCGGGTTCGGGACGTACGACGCGCAGCTCGTCGGTCTGCCAGACGAGGTCGATGTTCTCGGCGAGGCGGACGTCGTGGCGGCGGCGGTCGCTTTCGAGGACGGGGGTGTCCAGGAGCGCGGCGATGCGCCGGAGCTTGTTGAGGACGGACCGGCGGGCGGCCTCGGTGGGGTGTGCGGTGAAGACCGGGCGGACGTTGAGGTTCCGGACGGTCTGCCTCAGGTGCTCGGGGTCGGCGTCCTTGAGGCGGTCGGCGGTGCGGGAGAGCAGGCCGCCCTCGGCGGCGCGCCGGGCGCGCAGCTCCCGGCCGCGGTGCACCTGTTCGGTGATGTTGGCAAGGTGGAAGTAGGTGGAGAAAGCGCGGACCAGCTTGGCCGCGGTCTCCAGTTCGGTGCCGCGCAGCAGCTCGGCGGCGGCCTCGCCGTCCTCGCGGGTGAGGCGGCGGACCTTCTCGACCAGTTCGAGGAGTTCCGGGCCTTCCTGCCGGACGAGGGTCTCCCCGAGGAGATCACCCAGCCGGCGGATGTCGGCACGCAGCTCGCTGCTGGTCGTGGTGGTCTGGTCGTCGGCACTGCTCACAGGTGCGGCTCCTTGCAGTGTTGAAGCTCGTCTGGGAGGGAACCCGGCCGGCTGCCAGGCGGCGGGGGCGCCGCATACGGGCCGGTGCGTCCGGGGAAGGAAACTTCAGCGGACCGCGCTGTCCGACCGAGTCCAAGGATAGGTGGCGATGTGGACGCGCAGGGTCTGGGGCTCTTGCCGCCGCACCTGGCGCTGCCATACTTACGTCGCCGTAGGTTACGGAACCGTAGGGAAGGGCCGTCGAGTCCCCCTCGGTTCCAAAGACCCGGAATCCGCCTCGACCATCGACCCCACAGGGGACGCGCATGACCTCAAGTTCCGATGTGATCGAAGAAGCCCGTAAGGCCACCGACACACCCCCTCCCTCCGCCACGCTGGGCGGCGAGCAGAAGCGTTCGATCGAACAGATCACGCTGCTCCTGTTCATCACCGTGCCGTTCCTGGCGCTGGTGGCGGCGGTGCCGCTGGCCTGGGGCTGGGGGGTGAGCTGGCTCGATCTGGGCCTGCTGGTGTTCTTCTACTTCCTGGGGTGCCACGGCATCACGATCGGTTTCCACCGGTACTTCACCCATGGTTCGTTCAAGGCGAAGCGGCCCCTGCGGATCGCACTGGCGATCATGGGGTCGCTGGCGGTCGAGGGGCCCCTGGTGCGCTGGGTGGCCGATCACCGCCGGCATCACAAGTTCTCCGACGCGGAGGGTGACCCGCACTCGCCGTGGCGGTTCGGCGAGACGGTTCCGGCGCTGATGAAGGGCCTGTGGTGGGCGCACATCGGCTGGATGTTCGACGAGGAGCAGACCCCGCAGGAGAAGTACGCGCCGGATCTGATCAAGGACAAGGCGATCCGGGCGATCTCCCGCCAGTTCGTGCTGTGGACCGCCGTGTCCCTGGGCCTGCCCCCGCTGATCGGGGGGCTGGTGACGATGTCCTGGTGGGGCGCGTTCACCGCGTTCTTCTGGGGTTCACTCGTGCGGGTGGCGCTGCTGCACCATGTGACCTGGTCGATCAACTCGATCTGCCACGCGGTCGGCAAGCGGCCGTTCAAGTCGCGGGACCGCTCGGGCAACGTGTGGTGGCTGGCGGTCCTGTCCTGCGGGGAGTCCTGGCACAACCTGCACCACGCCGACCCGACCTGCGCGCGGCACGGTGTGATGCGCGGCCAGATCGACTCCTCGGCACGGTTCATCCGCATCTTCGAGGCGTTCGGCTGGGCGTACGACGTGCGCTGGCCGTCACGCTCGCGTATCGATTCGCGCCGCAGCACCGGCGGGGACGGCTCCCGGCGCCGGGAGGAGACCGCGAAGGCGGCATGATTGACGCCGTGGCGACCGACTCCAGCAGCACTTCAGGCAACGACAAGCAGCGGCGGACCCGCCGGACCCGTATGACCGGTGCCGAGCGCCGCCAGCAGCTGCTGGAGATCGGTCGCACCCTCTTCGCGGCGAAGGGCTTCGAGGGCACGTCGGTGGAGGAGATCGCGGCGAAGGCCGGGGTGTCCAAGCCGGTGGTGTACGAGCACTTCGGCGGCAAGGAGGGGCTGTACGCGGTGGTGGTGGACCGCGAGATGCGGCGCCTGCTGGACATGGTGACCAGCTCCCTGACCGCCGGCCACCCCCGCGAGCTGTGCGAACAGGCGGCGTTCGCGCTGCTGGACTACATCGAGGAGTACACGGACGGTTTCCGCATCCTGGTCCGTGACTCCCCCATCCCGCAGTCCACGGGGTCCTTCGCCTCGCTGATCTCCGACATCGCCACCCAGGTGGAGGACATCCTGGGCCGCGAGTTCAAGTCCCGCGGCTTCGACCCCAAGCTGGCCCCGCTCTACGCCCAGGCGCTGGTCGGCATGGTCGCCCTGACCGGTCAGTGGTGGCTGGACGTGCGCCGCCCGAAGAAGGCGGAGGTGGCGGCCCACCTGGTGAACCTGGCCTGGCACGGCCTGGACGGGCTGGAGCCGAAGCCGCGGCTGATAGGTCACCGCAAGGCGTAGGGGGTCAGCGGGGCTGGAGGAACTCCAGGCGGTTGCCGGCGAGGTCCTCGCACTCGGGCTCCGGGCCGGGCGGTGCGGACGGCCGCACGTGTGCGACGGCGGCCGGCACTTTCCTCAGGCCCCCTTCACCGCGACGGCGAACAGCCGCCGGAAGGGCAGGACGGTCCCGTAGGGCGCGCTCGGGTACGCCTCCCGCAGCAGGTCCCGGTACTCGGTGAGGAACGCGTCGCGGGCCCGGGGGTCGTCGGCGAGGGCGGTCAGGGCGGGGCGCAGGCCGGTGCCCTTGACCCAGTCGAGGACCGGGTCCTCGCCGCCCAGGACGTGGAAGTAGGTCGTCTGCCACACGTCGGCCGTGCAGCCGAGGCGGGTGAGCAGGTCCAGGTAGGCGCCGGGGGTGGCGACGGAGTCGGTGCGGCGCAGCACGCCGGCGAGGCGGTCGCGCCAGCGGGGGGTGGCGGCGAGGTCCCGCATGAGGGCGTGCAGCGGGGCGTCGATGTTGTCGGGGACCTGGAAGGCGAGGGTGCCGCCGGGGGTGAGGGCGGCGATCCAGTCGGGGAAGCGGTCGGCGTGGCCCGGCACCCACTGGAGGGTGGCGTTGGAGACGATCAGGTCGTACGGCTCGGTGGGTGCCCAGGTGCGCAGGTCGGCGTGGGCGAAGTCCAGGCGGCCGCCGGCCGTGGGGCCCTCGTGGTCGACGTGGGCCTTGTCGAGCATCTCGGGCGAGTTGTCGTAGCCGGTGATGCGGGCGGTGGGCCAGCGGCCGGCGAGCAGGGCGGTGACGTTGCCGGGGCCGCAGCCGAGGTCGGCGATGCGGGGGCGGTCGCCCGGGAGTGCCGGGATCCGGGCGAGGAGGTCGGCGAAGGGCCGGGCCCGGTGCCCGGCGTGGCGGAGGTACTGGGCGGGGTCCCAGCGGGGCGTCGTCATGGCACCCACTCTCCCCGCACATTTATCTCGTCGTCAAGAGACTCGACATCAAGAGACTTCATGTCGACACAACCACTACACTGATCTCCATGGAGGACGAGGTCGATCGGCTGGTCGCAGCGTGGCGCCGGGAGCGTCCGGACCTCGACGTGGAGCCGCTGGAAGTGCTGAGCCGGGTGAGCCGACTCGCCCGGCACCTCGATCGCGCCCGCCGGCTCGCCTTCTCCGAGCACCAGCTGGAGCCCTGGGAGTTCGACGTTCTGACCGCGCTCCGGCGCGCGGGAACGCCGTACCAGCTCTCCCCCGGCCAGCTGCTGACCCAGACCCTGGTCACCTCGGGCACCATGACCAACCGCATCGACCGGCTGGCGAAGAAGGGCCTGGTGGAGCGGCTGCCCGACCCGAGCGACCGCAGGGGCGTCCTCGTCCGGCTGACCGACGAGGGCCGGGACCGCGCCGACCAGGCACTGGCGGGCCTGCTGGAGCAGGAGCGGGCGATCCTCGGCGAACTCTCCCGCGCCCAGCGCGCCGAACTGGCCGGCCTGCTACGCCAGCTGACCGCCCCGTTCGACAACATCCCCGGCTAGGGGCCCGCCCAGGTCCGCCGGCCCCACGCCCGCACGTCGGGCCAGGGCGACGGCGGCCAGGGTGGAGTGGACGCCCAGTTTGCCGAGGACGTTCTGCATGTGGGTGCGGACGGTGTGCGGGGAGAGGAACAGCCGCTCGGCGACGGCCTTGCGGCCGAGCCCGGCGACCATGCAGCGCAGCACCTCCCGCTCCCTCGGGGTGAGGGACTCCACCAGCCGCTCGCTCTCGGTGCGGTGCCTGCGGGCCGCCGTCAGCTCCTTCAGCACCCCGGTGAGCAGCGCCGGCGGCAGGTGCGTCTCGTCGCGCAGCACTCCCCGGATCACCGTGAGCAGCCGCGACAGCGAGCAGTCCTTGGCGACCCAGCCGGAGGCCCCCGCCTGCAGCGCGAGGGCCGCGCGGCGCGGGTCGTCCTTCTCGGCGAGGACGACGATCCGTACGGCGGGCTGGGCGGCGCGGACCCCGGTGACCAGCGAGATGCCGTCGACCAGGCCCTCCTCGTCACCCTCCTGCACGGGTACGGCCGGACGGACGCCGGGCAGACGGCCGCCGAGGTCGGCGTCGACCAGCAGCACGTCGTACCGTCTGCCTTCGCCCGCCGCTCGCTCCAGGCAACGCAGCGCGGCCGGGCCGCTGCCGGCCGCGGCGACGTCGACGTCGGGCTCGGCGGCCAGCGCGGCGGCGAGCGACTCGGCGAAGATGCGGTGGTCGTCCACGACCAGGACTCGGGTGCGAACCACGTAACCCCCTTCCCCGGGCTCCGCGTGGAGCAGGGGATACCAAGGTCCGGAAGGCTCCGGAATAGGCCGGCCCGGACGAATCCGGAAAGGATCCGGAGAACGACGACCAACACGGGTACGACACCCACGGACAAGGACGCACGCCGCACGGCCGCCGCCGTTGCGGAGACTGCTACCCCTCCGCGGGTGCCGTACCCGCCTGTCTCGCCCCCTGGTGCGGCACCGGCCCCCACCGGTGCTGTTCCACAGAGTACGGACGGGAGCACGCAGCGGAAGCAGATTTGCAGAACTGGCCGTCCGGCGCGTTTATGGTGTGCCGCATGTTTCGTATTGAGGCGGAAGTCGACAAAGACCGACGTGATCTGCTCCGCTCGCGGCTGCGGGACACCAACACGGCGGCCTCCCCGGTGCTCGCCGCCCTGCGCGGCACGCCCGGCGAACGCGAGGTCCCCCTCCACGTCTGGGCCCTGGACCCCTCCGGCGGCCTGGCGGGCGGGCTGGTCGGCCACACCTGGACGGCCTGGCTGCACATCACCTACCTGTGGGTCGACGCCGCCCACCGCGGCGCCGGTCTGGGCGGCCGCCTGCTCGCCGAGGCCGAGCACATCGCCGCCACCGACCGCGGCTGCACCGCGTCCCGCCTGGAGACCTGGGACTTCCAGGCCCCGGAGTTCTACCGGAAACAGGGCTACGAGGTGGTGTGCGTGATCCCCGACTACCCGCCGGGGATCACGGAGTACACGCTGACGAAGCGCCTGGCCTGACGGGACCTCAGACCAGCCGGCGGGCCCCGGCCGACGGGACCGCCTCGAAGACGCGCGGCGGGGTGAAGGACGCTGCCGCGAAGGCTTCCTCGATCGTCTTGGTGAGGGTGTCGACGTCCGTCGCCTCCGCCAGGACGATCGCCGAGCCGCCGAAGCCGCCGCCCGTCATGCGGGCGCCGAGGGCGCCGTGGGCGAGGGCGGTGTCCACGACCAGGTCCAGCTCCGGGCAGGAGATGCGGAAGTCGTCCCGCAGGGAGGCGTGGCCCTCGGTGAGGACCGGGCCGATGGAGCGGGGGTCGCCGGCGCGGAGCAGGGCCACCGTGCGTTCGACCCGCTGGTCCTCGGTGACCACGTGCCGCACCAGGCGGACCACCTCCTCCTCGTCGCCGAGGCGGGCGAGGGCGGCGTCCAGCTCGTCGTAGGGGATGTCCCGCAGGGCGTCGACGCCGAGCAGGGCCGCGCCCTTCTCGCAGCCGGCCCGGCGCCTGCCGTACTCGCCGCCGCTGTGGGCGTGCTTGACCCGGGTGTCCACGACCAGCAGGCGCAGGCCCTCGGCCGCGAGGTCGAAGGGGATCTGCTGCTGGGACAGGTCGCGGGTGTCCAGGAACAGCGCGTGGCCCTGCTCGCAGCAGGCCGACGCCGTCTGGTCCATGATCCCGGTGGGCGCGCCGACGTAGACGTTCTCGGCGCGCTGGCACAGGCGGGCCAGCTTCCAGCGCGGCAGGCCCAGGTCGTACAGGTCGTTCAGCGCGAGGGCGACCACGATCTCCAGGGCGGCCGAGGAGGAGAGGCCGGCGCCCGTCGGGACCGTCGAGGACAGGTGGACGTCCGCGCCGGTGATCTGGTGGCCCGCCTCGCGAAGAGCCCAGAGCACGCCCGCCGGGTACGCCGTCCACTCCCGGTCGCTCTCCGGCGCGAGGGCGTCGAGCCGCAGCTCCGCGATGCCGCCCTCGACGTCCGCCGAGTGCAGGCGGAGGATGCCGTCGGTGCGGCGGGAGACCGCCGCGAGCGCCTGGTGCGGCAGCGCGAACGGCATGACGAAGCCGTCGTTGTAGTCGGTGTGCTCGCCGATCAGGTTGACCCGGCCCGGCGCCGCCCACACGCCCTCCGGCTCCGCCCCGTACAGCGCGGCGAAGCGGTCCGCGACCTGCTGTGCCCCCACTAGTGCTCCCTCGTGATGCTCTGCGCGAACTCCCACGCGTCCGCGACGATGCCCGCGAGATCCGCGCGGGTCGGGTTCCAGCCCAGTTTCTCGCGGGCGGTGTCCGCGGAGGCGACCAGGACGGCGGGGTCGCCGCCCCGGCGCGGGGCGGTCACCTCCGGGATCGGGTGGCCGGTGACCTCGCGGACGGTCTCGATGACCTCGCGGACGGAGAAGCCGTTGCCGTTGCCGAGGTTGCAGATCAGGTGCTCGCCCGGCCGGGCGGCCGTCAGCGCCAGCAGGTGGGCCTCGGCCAGGTCGGCGACGTGGATGTAGTCGCGGACGCAGGTGCCGTCGGGGGTCGGGTAGTCGTCGCCGTAGACCGAGATGGCGTCGCGGCGGCCCTGGGCGACCTGCAGGACCAGGGGGATGAGGTGCGACTCGGGGTCGTGGCGCTCGCCGTACGCGCCGTACGCGCCGGCGACGTTGAAGTAGCGCAGCGACACCGCGGCCAGGCCGTGGGCGACCGCCTCGCTGGTGATCATGTGGTCGACGGCGAGCTTGGAGGCGCCGTAGGGGCTGGTGGGGCGTGTCGGGGCGGTCTCCGGGATCGGGGTCTGCTCCGGCTCGCCGTAGGTGGCCGCGGTGGAGGAGAACACCAGCGTGCGGACGCGGGCCTCGCGCATCGCGGCGAGCAGCGCCATGCTGCCGCCGACGTTGTTCTCCCAGTACTTCTCCGGCTTCACGACCGACTCGCCGACCTGCGAGGACGCCGCGAAGTGCAGCACGCCGTCGAAGGAGGGGTCGAGCCACTTGGCGGCGTCGCGGATGTCGCCCTCGACGAACGCGGCACCCGCGGGCACGCCCGCGCGGAAGCCGGTGGAGAGGTTGTCGAGGACGGTGACCTCGTGGCCGGCCTCCAGCAGGTGCTGGGCCACGACACTGCCGACGTATCCGGCCCCACCCGTCACCAGGTACTTCATGAACTCGCTACCTCTCGCAGTCGCTCGGCCGCGCGCTCCGGCGGCACGTCGTTGATGAACACGTTCATGCCGGACTCGGAACCCGCGAGAAACTTCAGCTTGCCGGAAGTGCGGCGGATGGTGAAAAGCTCGAGGTGGAGCGCGAAGTCGTCGCGCGTCACCCCGTCGAACTCCTCCAGCGCGCCGAACGGCGCCTGGTGCCAGGCCGCGATGTACGGCGTCGGAGGCTCACCGGTACCGAAGATCCGGTCGAAGCGCCTCAAGAGTTCCAGATACACCTGGGGGAACTCTGTGCGTGCCGCCTCGTCCAGCGCGAGCAGATCGGGCACGCGGCGCTTCGGGTACAGGTGGACCTCGTACGGCCAGTGCGCCGCGTACGGCACGAAGGCCGCCCAGTGTTCACCCTCAAGGACGACCCGCTCACCGGCGAGTTCCCGCGCCAGGACCGTGTCGAACAGGTTCTCACCGCCGGTGGCCTCCTTGTGGGCGGCGAGCGAGCGGAGCATCAGCGCGGTGCGGGGGGTGGTGAAGGGGTAGGCGTAGATCTGTCCGTGCGGGTGGCCGAGCGTCACACCGATCTCGGCACCGCGGTTCTCGAAACAGAACACCTGCTCGACGGAGGGCAGATGCGACAGCTCCGACGTGCGGTCCGTCCACGCGTCCAGCACCAGCCGCGCCTGGTCCCCGGTGAGGTCGGCGAAGGAGGCGTCGTGGTCGGAGGTGAAGCAGACGACCTCGCAGCGGCCGGAGTCGCCGGCGAGGGAGGGGAACCGGTTCTCGAAGACGACGACGTCGTACGAGGAGTCGGGGATCTCGCTGAGCCGGTCGCCCCGCGTGGGGCACAGGGGGCACTCGTCGGCCGGCGGGTGGTAGGTGCGGCCCTGGCGGTGGGAGGCGACGGCGACGCTGTCGCCGAGCAGCGGGTCGCGGCGGATCTCGGACGTGGTGACCGTACGGTCCAGCGGGCGCCGGTCGGCCGCGTCGCGCACGGTGTCGTCCCGCAGGTCGTAGTAGATCAGCTCACGACCGTCGGCCAGCCGGGTCGAGGTCTTCTTCACGCCGGACTCCTTGTTCGGGCCCCACGGGTGCGGCCGCACTGTCCTCACCCAATCACTCAACACAATCAAACATAACAGACCACAGTCCGACATCCCCTCGCTCGATCACAATCAAACAAAGAACACCAGCCAGAGTGTTCAAATAACGAACACGGCGGCGTAGGTTCCGCTCTGGATCAGTTCGCGCAACGAAGCGAGTTCTCATGCAAACCCCCACATACGCCCCCGCCTACCTGGCGGCGGAGCTACGGCTCCCCACCAACTGGCTGGACTACACGATCCTGGCGATCTACTTCGTCGTGGTCCTCGGCATCGGCTTCGCCGCCCGCCGCTCCGTGAAGACCAGCCTCGACTTCTTCCTGTCCGGACGCTCGCTGCCCGCGTGGATCACCGGCCTCGCCTTCATCTCGGCGAACCTCGCGGCCACCGAGATCCTCGGCATGGCCGCCAACAGCGCCCAGTACGGCGCCTACACCGTCCACTGGTACTGGATCGGCGCCATCCCCGCCATGGTCTTCCTGGGCCTGGTGATGATGCCCTTCTACTACGGCAGCAAGGTCCGCTCGGTCCCCGAGTTCCTGCTGCTGCGCTTCGACCGGGCCGCCCACGTGCTCAGTTCGGTCCTGTTCGCGTTCGCCGCGATCCTCATCGCCGGCGTCAACCTCTACGCCCTCGCGATCGTCGTCGAGGCCCTGCTCGGCTGGCCCCAGTGGGTCGCCATCGTCGTCGCCGGCGCCTTCGTCCTCGCGTACATCACCCTGGGCGGCCTGTCCTCGGCGATCTACAACGAGGTGCTCCAGTTCTTCGTGATCCTCGCCGCGCTCATCCCGATCACGATCCTCGGCCTGAAGAAGGTCGGCGGCTGGGGCGGACTGACCGACAAGCTCACCGCGACCCACGGCGCCAACTTCACCACGGCCTGGGGAGGCACCGGCATCGGCCACGCCAACCCCCTCGGCGCCAACTGGCTCACCATCGTCCTCGGCCTCGGCTTCGTGCTGTCCTTCGGCTACTGGACCACCAACTTCGCCGAGGTGCAGCGCGCCCTGTCCGCGAAGAACCTCTCGGCGGCCCAGCGCACACCGCTCATCGCGGCCTACCCCAAGATCTTCATCGTCTTCCTGGTCATGATCCCGGGCCTGGTCGCCGCCGCGGTCGTCCCCCACTTCGGCACCGCGGCCTCCGGCTACCAGTACAACGACGCCATCCCCTACCTGATGCAGGAACTGCTGCCCAACGGTGTGCTCGGCATCGCCGTGACCGGTCTGCTGGCGGCCTTCATGGCGGGCATGGCGGCGAACGTGTCGTCGTTCAACACGGTGTTCACCAACGACATCTGGGCGAAGTACGTCGTCCGGGACCGCGAGGACGGCTACTACGTCCGCTTCGGCCGCCTGATCACCGCGATCGGCGTCTGCGCCTCCATCGGTACGGCGTTCCTGGCGTCCTCGTTCTCGAACATCATGAGCTACCTGCAGACGCTGTTCTCCTTCTTCAACGTGCCGATGTTCGTCGTCTTCATCGTCGGCATGTTCTGGAAGCGGGCGTCCGCGAAGTCCGGGTTCTGGGGCCTGCTCGCCGGCACCGTCACCGCGATGGTCAACTACTTCGTGTTCTACAAGAAGGGGATCATCTCGATCCCCACCGACCAGGGCGCCAACTTCGTCTCCGCGATCGCGGGCTTCGTCGCCGGCGCGGTGGTGATGGTCGCGGTGTCCCTGTTCACCCGGCCGAAGCCGGCCCAGGAACTGCAGGGCCTCGTCTACGGCACCCGCTCCCCCGGCATGTCCGAGCCGCCCGCCGAGGGCGACGACGCGTGGTACCGCAAGCCGGCCCTGCTGGGCTGGGGCGCGGTCGTTCTCGCCGCCGCCTGCTACATCCCGTTCTCGTTCTGACGCGGGAGGATCGAGGAAACCATGACCGAGCACCCTGAGCACCCCGACCGTCACCACTACACCGAGGAGGAGGTGGCGCGGCAGGTCTCCGAGCTGGAGACCAAGTCCGCGACGGCGGCACGGATCTTCGACCTGCGCCGCATCATCGGCGGACTGTTCGTCCTCTACGGCGTCATCGTCACGATCACCGGGATCACCGACTCCCGGGCCGCGATCGACAAGGCCGAGGGCGTCAACATCAACCTGTGGACCGGGATCGGCATGCTGCTCCTGGGCATCTTCTTCCTGGCCTGGCTGAAGCTCCGGCCCACGCCTCCGCCGCTGCCCCCGGAGGGAGTGCCGGAAGAGCGGGCGGAGTAGCGCCGCGACAGCGCCGGGGGCGTACGGCCGCACGCCGGCTGCGGGTGCGCGGGGGCTGGTCGCGCAGTTCCCCGCGCCCCTTCGGGACGCTCCCGGCGCAGGGCGCCTATCCGGGGTCGCCGACGCCCCGCAGGGAACCCGCACGGTCCAGCAGTCCCGTCCTGGCCGCCAGCGCCGCCGCCTCCAGCCTGGACCCCACCCCCAGCTTCATCAGGACCCGCTGGACATGCGTACGGGCCGTGCTCGGGGCGATGCCCATGCCCGCCGCGATCCGCCGCGTGTCCTCCCCGTCGGCCACCCGGACCAGCACCTCCGCCTCCCGCGGCGTGAGCATCTCCAGCAGCCGCTGCGCCTCGTCGTCGGGCTGCGCGGCCGGGTTCAGCAGCTCGCTGAAGGCGCCCTGGAGCAGCAGCGGGGCCACCGCCGCCTCCCCGGCCCGGGCCTTCATGATGGCCCGCTCGACCCCCTCGATCCGCTCGTCGTGCCGCACGTACCCCGACGCCCCCGCGGCGAAGGCCGCCGCGATCCCGCGCGGCGACGGCACCGGGCCCAGCACCAGCACCGCCACCTGCGGACGCTCCCGCTTGATCTTCACCACCGGGTCGAAGACCCCCGGCTCGGCCGGCGCCGCCGTACCCAGCAGGCACACCTCGGGCGCCCGCGCGATCACGAGGTCCGCCGCGCCCGCCGCCGGCGCCGCCGCGGCGACCACCCGGTGCCCGCGCAGCTTGAGCGCCGACGCCAGCGCCTCCGCGAGCAGCCGATGGTCGTCCACGACCATGAGCCGCACTCCCATACACCAACCCCCCAGTCCCCCAGGCACCCCCGCCCTACATGCCCCCGGAAGCTACACGCTTGTTCGACGTCGCGCTGCCCCTCTTCATGAGAAGTGCCCCGGATCGATGAAATCCGGGGCACTCCTCGGCAAGTCACCCATTCGGGCGAGGCCGGCGAACGGCGGGGCGGAGGCGTCAGCCGCCGGTGCCGAACGCCATCACCAGGTACTCCTTGCTGGAGGACGACATGTCCCGCTCCTTGGCCCACACGGCGGCCATGTACAGCCGGCCCTTGCCGAAGAGCAGCTCGGAGTACTCCGGCAGCAGGTTGGCCTCCGAGTCCCGCACGCTCTTCACCGACGGGTTCTCCAGCAGCTTGGTCGCCTTGAACGAACCACCGTCGAGGCTGACGACCTGGCCGCCCTTGTTGTAGGGCGGCGCCTTGTAGGCGAGCAGGTTGCGTCCGTCCAGGCGCAGCGGGGACAGGGTGTAGCCGTCACCGGCCTCGGCGCGCTGGCCGGTGGGCTTGCCGGTCCTCAGGTCGAAGGAGACGATCTCGTTGGTGCGGGTGTAGTCGCCCGAGCCGTCGTGCGGCTCGGTCATCAGGTACAGCCTGCCGTTGCCCGCCACGACCTGCTTGCAGTCCTCGATCCGGGTGATGCCGTCGCAGCGGCCCCCGTAGGTGTCGCCGGGCGCGGGGATGCGGGCGAGCAGCTTGCCGGTCTTGTCGTCGATGGAGAAGTAGTCCGAGACACCGCTGCCGTCGCCCGCGCTCTGGCCGACGTCGGCCGCGACCACCAGCGGGTCGGTGGAGACGATGGAGGGGTAGTCGACGCCGGCCGGCATCCGGTACTCGGAGATCACCTTGCCGCCGGCCGGGTCGATGGTCTGGATGTTCAGCTGCGGGTTGTCGTACTCGCCGCACTTGCGCACCGCGACCAGCCGGGTGCCGCCGCCGTACCCCACGTCACGGCAGGTGTCGTCCGGCTTCGGCTGCCACAGCGCCTTGCCGGAGCCGATGTCGAACGCGGCGCCGCCGTCGGAGCTGCCGACCGCGACCGTGTGCTGGGCGACCGTCACGTTCTGGAAGGTGATCGGGAAGTCGCCGGACTCGACGGTCTTCGTCCACAGCTTCTTGCCCGCGGCGAGGTCGATCGCCGCGATCTGGCTGCAGCCCGCGGTGGAGCCCTTCGCGGGCATCTTCGGCTGGAAGGTGATCGCGGTCAGGCCGTCGGAGGTGACGTGGTGGCTGGCCGCGCAGATCGGTCCGGGCAGCTTGATCGTCCACAGCTCGGTGCCCTTGGCCGGGTCGTACCCGACGATCTCGGCGATGCCGCTCTTGGCGTAGACGGTGTCCGTCAGCCAGGAGCCCACGGTGCTGGTCGTGTCGTCCGCCTTGGGCAGCGGCACCTCGAAGAGCACCTTGGCGGCCGGGTCGGACGGCGCCTTCTCCTTGCCGCCACCGCCGCCGGTGCCCCCGGAGCCGTCCTTGCCGCCCGTGCCGCCGCTGGAGGAGGCGGTGTCGTGCTGCTTGCCGTCGTCCCCGGAGGACTTGGCGTACCAGATGCCGCCGCCGACGATCAGCGCGATGGCGACGACCGCCGCGACGACGATGAACAGCGCGGCGTTGTTCCGCCCGCCGCCGCCCGGCGCCGGCTGCGGCGGCATCGGCACGGACGGCGGCTGACCCTGGCTCTGGCCCGGATAGCCGTACCCCGGCTGCCCGCCCGGCACGGGCTGCATGGGCTGGGTGGGCTGCGCGTAGGGGTTGTGCGGCTGGGCGCCGTGACCCGGGGCCGGCGCCGCGGGCTGGGCCGGGGGCTGCTGGGCGTACGGGTTCGGCTGCGCGCCCGGGTAGCCGTAGCCGGGCTGCGGCTGGGGCGGCGGGGGCGGCGGCGGGGCCTGCGGGTAGCCGTACCCCGGCTGCGGCGGCGGGCCGGCCGGCGGGTTCGGCGGCTGACTCGGGGGCTGGCCCGGGGGCTGGTGGGGCGGCGGGGGCGGCTGGGTCATGCGGGTACCTCGGGGACGCGGAAGGCCGTACGGCGACGGGGGACTCGGGAGGAACGGGCTGGGGCCGGGCGGGCCGGGCTCAGTTGCCGAAGGCCATCATGAGTTTCTCCTTCGAGTCGTCGTCGCCGGACAGCCGGCCGGAGGAGATGAAGAACCGCCCGCCGGTCCAGTCGACGACGCCGTCGTAGAAGGTGTTCTCCACGTCGGCGGCGCCCTGCGGGTTCTGCAGCAGCCGGGTCGTCTTGTGGGAGGAGCCGGTGACCGGGACCGACACCACCTGGCCGCCCGTGTCGTACGACGGCTGCACGTACGCGACGAGCTTGCCGTCCTCGACCTTCACCGGCGCCATCGGCCGGTCCGTCGGGGAGCCGACGCGCCACTTCTCCTTGCCGTCGGCGAGGCTGATCGCGACGATCTCGTTGGCGCTGACGGTGGAGTCGGTGGGCAGGTACAGCATGTTCGCGTCGACCGCGACACCCTGGCAGCCCTGCAGCTCCCGCTCCAGGACGGCCCAGCCGCACCGCGGCGCGAACTTCTCGTTCACCTTGACCTCGGAGCGGAACTTGCCGTTCTTGTCGAAGGTGGAGATGTTCCAGGCCTTCTTGTCCCGGTTGGTCAGGTAGACCACGAGCGGGTCGACCGAGTACGTCCGGGTCACCTCCCAGCCCTTCTTGACGGTCTGGGTCCAGCGCACCTTGCCGGTGGCCGGGTCGAGTTCCTGGATCTCCTCGTGCTCCTTGCCGGTGCCGGCGCCGCAGGAGGCCACCTGGATCAGCCGGCTGGTGCTGCCCGCGAAGGCGGCCGGGAAGCAGGCCGCGCCGTACTTCTTCTTGTCGTACAGCTTCTTGCCGGTGCCGATGTCGTACGCCGTGCCCGACTGCGAACGACCCACCATCAGCGTCTTCCCGCTGACGGTGAGTTCGACGGTCAGCGCGCTGTCGAACAGCCCGCCGTCGGCGACCTCGGCGCTCCAGCCCTTCTCGCCGGTGCGCAGGTCCAGCTGCTGGAGCTGGTTGCACTTGGCGCGGTCGCCGCCGCCGTTCATGTATGCCACGACGACCTTGTCGTCCGCCGACTTCTGCGGGGTGACCGCGCAGATCTTCTGCGGGAAGGCCAGCGGTCCCCAGGCGGTGCCGCCGTCGGCGGTACGGAAGGCGAAGACCTGCTTGTACGCCGCCTTCACCGCCGTGTCGCCGGTGATCCACATGCCGGGCGCGTCGGCGCCGGAGGCCGGGGCGTCCGGTGCCGGCTTGTACCAGAGCACCTTCGCCTCGCCGGCCTGGCGGCCCTTGTTGAGGTTCTCCGGGTCCTCGCCGCCGGACGTCGTCGGCGAGGAGGTGGCGGAGTGCTTGGGATCGTCGCTGTGCCGGGCGACGGGCTTCTTCTCGCCGCCGTCGTCGCCGCCGCCGGACAGCGCGAACACCGTGCCGCCGATGACGAGCAGCGCGGCCACCGCGGACCCGATGATCAGCGCCGTCTTCTTCCGGGAGCCCTGCGGGCCGGGGACGGGGCCGCCGGGCGCGGCGCCGGGCATGCCCGGGTACGGCGGCTGCTGCGGGTGGCCGTAGCCGGGCTGCGGGGCGCCGTACGGGCCCGGCTGCTGCGGGGGTTGCTGCGGATAGCCGTAGGGACCGGGGGCGGCGCCGTACGGTCCCGGCTGCTGGGGCTGGGGCTGGTGCGGGTAGCCGTAGCCCGGCTGGGGCGGCTGCGGGGGCGTGGCGGGCGGCTGGGGCGCGCCGAAACCGCCCTGCGCCGGCGGGGTCTGGGGGGCGGCGCCGAAACCGCCCTGCGCCGGTGGCGTCTGCGGGGCGGCGCCGAAACCGCCCTGCGCCGGTGGCGTCTGCGGGGCCGGGCCGAAACCACCGCCCTGCGGCGGCTGGTCCTGCGGTGCTCCGAACCCGCTCTGCGGCGGCTGGTCGGGCGGCTGAGTCATCAGCGCTCTTCCCCCTCGTTCACTGATTTTTAGCCACGCCCTGAGGTTCGTGACGGACCCAAGGTCGCTTACAGACAGTTCTCAGACGGCTCTTTCTATCACTCGGCACCGACAGCACACGGGGCCGCGTCCTGCCCTGTTCCCAAGGGAGGACCGGCCCGTGATGCCGTCGTTATGCGCCTTCACGCCCCCTTCACCCGGCGCACGCGCCCCCTTCGTGCCGGGCGTGAACGGTCAGGCGTCCTCCGCCAGTTCCAGCCAGCGCAGTTCCAGTTCCTCGCGCTCCCCGGCGAGGTCCCGCAACCGGGCGTCCAGATCGGCCACCTTCGCGAAGTCGGTGGCGTTGTCGGCGATCTGGGCGTGCAGCGCGGACTCCTTCTCGGAGATCTTGTCCAACTGCCGCTCGATCTTCTGGAGTTCCTTCTTCGCGGCCCGCTGGTCGGCGGCGCTCCTCTCCGTGGCGGCCGGCTTCGGTGCCGCGGCGGTGGCCTGCGCGGCGACCGCCTCCTCCATGCGCCGGCGCCGCTCCAGGTACTCGTCGATGCCGCGCGGCAGCATCCGCAGGGCGCCGTCGCCGAGGAGGGCGAAGACCCGGTCCGTGGTGCGCTCCACGAAGAACCGGTCGTGGGAGATGACGATCATCGAGCCGGGCCAGCCGTCGAGGACGTCCTCCAGCTGGGTGAGGGTCTCGATGTCGAGGTCGTTGGTGGGCTCGTCCAGGAAGAGGACGTTGGGCTCGTCCATGAGCAGCCGCAGCAGCTGCAGCCGGCGCCGCTCACCACCGGAGAGGTCGCCGACCGGCGTCCACTGCTTCTCCTTGGTGAAGCCGAACGTCTCGCACAGCTGCCCGGCCGTCATCTCGCGCCCCTTGCCGAGGTCGACGCGCTCCCGGACCCGCTGCACGGCCTCCAGCACCCGCCAGGTCGGGTCGAGTTCGGCGACCTCCTGGGAGAGGTAGGCCAGCTTGACGGTCTTGCCCACGGCGATACGGCCGCCGGCGGGCTGCTCCTCGCCCTCGCTGCGGGCCGCGGCGGCCATGGCACGCAGCAGCGAGGTCTTGCCGGCCCCGTTGACCCCGACGAGACCGATCCGGTCGCCCGGCCCGAGCTGCCAGGTGACGTGCTTCAGCAGCACCTTCGGACCGGCCTGGACGGTCACGTCCTCCAGGTCGAAGACGGTCCTGCCGAGCCGCGAGGAGGCGAACTTCATCAGCTCGCTGCTGTCCCGGGGCGGCGGCACGTCCGCGATCAGCTCGTTGGCGGCCTCGACCCGGAAGCGCGGCTTCGACGTCCGCGCGGGGGCGCCGCGCCGCAGCCAGGCCAGCTCCTTGCGGACCAGGTTCTGCCGCTTGGCCTCCTCGGTCGCGGCGATCCGCTCCCGCTCCGCGCGCGCGAAGACGTAGTCGGAGTAGCCGCCCTCGTACTCGTACACGTCACCGCGCTGCACGTCCCACATGCGGGTGCACACCTGGTCCAGGAACCACCGGTCGTGCGTCACGCACACCAGCGCCGAGCGCCGGTTCTGCAGGTGCTGGGCGAGCCAGGAGATGCCCTCGACGTCGAGGTGGTTGGTGGGCTCGTCCAGGACGATCAGGTCCTGCTCCTCGATGAGCAGCTTGGCCAGCGCGATGCGGCGCCGCTCGCCACCGGAGAGCGGCCCGATGACGGTGTCGAGCCCCTTCGGGAAGCCCGGCAGGTCCAGCCCGCCGAACAGTCCGGTCAGCACGTCCCTGACCTTGGCGTTGCCGGCCCACTCGTGGTCGGCCATGTCACCGATGACCTCGTGACGCACGGTGGCGGCCGGGTCGAGGGAGTCGTGCTGCGTCAGCACGCCGAGGCGCAGCCCGCCGGAGTGCGTGATCCGTCCGGTGTCGGCCTCCTCCAGCTTGGCGAGCATCCGGATGAGGGTGGTCTTGCCGTCGCCGTTGCGTCCGACGACCCCGATCCGGTCCCCTTCCGACACGCCGAGCGAGACGCCGTCCAGCAGGGCACGGGTGCCGTACACCTTGCTGACGTTCTCGACATTGACCAGGTTGACGGCCATTTCACTCCTGTGCGCGGGGTCGGTCAGCCTTCTAGCGTAGGCCCTCGGGGGATGAGGGCGGGGCGCGAGGGCTTGTCACTCTTTGTGATGACGTGATCGGGAACGGGCCGATACCGTGGAGGGCAGGCAGCAGGATCCCGTCCATGGGAGGCACCATGACCGCCGAGTCCGTAGAGCACCGGGTTCCATGGCCGGTGCCGCCGCTGGACGGATACACCGTGGACGACCTGTTCACGCTGCCGGATCTCCCGCCGCACACCGAGCTGATCGACGGGAGCCTGGTTTTCGTGAGTCCGCAGCGCCGATTCCACGGGAACGTGGTCGATCTGCTCGTCTTCGGCCTGCGTGCCAGTGGCCTGCCTGCCGAATTCAAGGTCAGCCGGGAGATGACCGTGATCCTCGACAGGCGCAACGGCCCCGAGCCCGACGTGAGCGTGATCCGGACCGACGCCGTCACCGGGCCGGACCAGACGAGCTACCAGGCCACCGACGTACTTCTGGCGGTCGAAGTGGTCTCGCCCGAGTCCGAGTCCCGCGACCGCACGACGAAGCCGCAGAAATACGCCGCCGCCGGAATTCCGAACTTCTGGCGCGTCGAGGCGAACGGGACCGACGGCAGGCCCGTCATCCACGTCTACGAAATCGACCCGCTCACCCGGGCGTACGTCCACACGGGCATGCACCGCGATCGCATCAAGGTCGACAAGCCGTACCCCATCGACATCGACCTGACGGCGATCGACGAGCTCTGAGGGGATTGCCCTCAGACAACCGTCGCCCCCGCCACCGGCCCCACCGCGGTCCGCACGGCCCTGCACGTCCCCGACGCCCGCAGCACCTCGGCCACCTTCTCCGCCGACTCGGCGTCCCGCGCGAGGAACGCGGTCGTAGGCCCGGACCCGGAGACCAGCGCGGCAAGCGCACCCGCACCCCGACCCGCGTCCAGCGTGTCCGACAGCTCCGGGAACAGCGACAGCGCGGCAGGCTGAAGGCCGTTCGAGACGGCCGCCGCCAGCCCCTCCACGTCCCCCTTCGCCAGCGCCTCCAGCAGCTGCTCCGACGCCACCGGCTCCGGGATCTCCCGTCCCTCCGCCAGCCGGTCGAACTCCCGGAACACCGCCGGGGTCGACAGCCCCCGCCCGGCCATCGCGAACACCCAGTGGAAGGTGCCGCCGACCTCCAGCGCGGTCAGCCGCTCACCGCGCCCGGTGCCGAGGGCGGCCCCGCCGACCAGGCTGAACGGCACGTCGCTGCCCAGCTCGGCGCAGATCGCGAGCAGCTCGGCCCGCGAGGCGCCCGTGCCCCACAGCCGGTCGCAGGCGAGCAGCGCGCCCGCGCCGTCCGCGCTGCCGCCCGCCATGCCGCCGGCGACCGGGATGTCCTTGGCGATGTGGACGTGGACGTTCGGCTCGATGCCCCGGCGCCCGGCGAGGGCGATCGCCGCGCGCGCGGCGAGGTTGGTGCGGTCCAGGGGGACCTGGTCGGCGTCCGGGCCCTCGCAGGTGATCCGGAGTCCGTCGGCCGGGGTCACGGTCACCTCGTCGTACAGGCCGACCGCGAGGAAGACGTTGGCGAGGTCGTGGAAGCCGTCGGGGCGGGCGGCGCCGACGGCGAGCTGGACGTTGACCTTGGCCGGTACGCGTACCGTGACGCTCACTTGCCGCTCTCCTTGTGTTCGGCGATCCGCGCGAACTCCTCCACCGTCAGCGCCTCCCCGCGCGCCTGCGGGGAGACCCCGGCCGCGACCAGCGCCGCCTCGGCCGCCGCCGCGGACCCCGCCCAGCCGGCGAGCGCGGCCCGCAGGGTCTTGCGGCGCTGGGCGAAGGCCGCGTCGACCACGGCGAAGACCTCGGCCTTGGAAGCGGTGGTTTTGATCGGCTCGGCCCGGCGGACCAGGGACACCAGCCCGCTGTCGACGTTCGGAGCGGGCCAGAAGACGTTGCGGCCGATGGCCCCGGCCCGCTTCACGTCGGCGTACCAGTTGGCCTTCACGGACGGGACGCCGTACACCTTGTTCCCGGGGGCGGCGGCGAGCCGGTCGGCGACCTCGGACTGCACCATGACCAGCGTCCGCTCGATGCTCGGGAAGGTGTCGAGCATGTGCAGCAGGACGGGGACGGCGACGTTGTAGGGGAGGTTCGCGACCAGCGCCGTCGGCGCGGGGCCGGGCAGCTCGGTGACGTGCATCGCGTCGGAGTGGACCAGCGCGAAGCGGTCGGCGCGGTCGGGCATGCGCGCGGTGACGGTGCCGGGGAGGGCCGCGGCGAGTACGTCGTCGATCTCGACGGCGGTGACCCGGTCGGCGGCCTCCAGCAGCGCGAGGGTGAGCGAGCCGAGGCCGGGGCCCACCTCCACGACGACGTCGTCCGGGCGGACCTCGGCGGTGCGGACGATACGGCGGACCGTGTTCGCGTCGATCACGAAGTTCTGGCCGCGTTGCTTGGTGGGGCGGACACCGAGCGCTGCCGCGAGTTCACGGATGTCGGCGGGGCCGAGGAGGGCGTCGGGGGTGGGGCTGCTCACGGGGACAAGGGTACGGGGGCGGAGGAGGCCGGATCGCCAGACGCCCGGCACCGGGACCGCGGACGCCCGGCCACGCCGGGCGGATGCCGCAACCGCCCTGCGGTTTCCCTAGCCGCGCAGCCGGGCGCCGCAGTGCGGCCAGGGGCTCGTCCCCCGCTGTACGTACAGCTTCTTCGCGCGGTACGTCTGTTCCTCCGCCGACGCGTCCTGGGGGCGGCCCGTGCCGCCGAGGCTGTGCCAGGTGCGCGTGTCGAACTGGTAGAGCCCGCCGTACGTGCCGGAGGCGTCGACGGCGTCCGGCCGGCCGCCGGACTCGCACGCGGCGAGCGCCTGCCAGTTCAGGTGGTCCGCGCCGGACACGGAGTCGGGCCGCGGCTTGGTACCCACCCGCACCACCTGTGTGCGCGGCAGGCGCACCACCTCGGACCGCTCCAGGCGCGGCCTCTGCCGGACGCCGTTGACGGTGCGCAGCAGGTACGTGGTGCGCCGCAGCCCGGGCTGTCCGGGCCGCGCGACGACCTCGGTGCCCCTGAGGAGCGAGGGATCCTCGGTGCGCTCGACCCGGAACGGGATCTGCTCCTCGCGGACCTCGCGGCCGCCGGTCACCCGGAGCACGGTCACCGTCTGTCCGTCGCGCGGAAAGCTGTCCGGCGGGACGGAGGTGGTGTCCTGGCCGTGCAGGGTGATGCCGGCTTCCTCGACCGCTTCCCGGACGGTGGCCGCGTTGGTGCGGACGGTGCGGGTCCGGCCGTCCGCCATGACGGTGACCGCGCGCTCGGTGCGCACGTCGAGGGCGAGTCCGGCGCGTCCGATGCGCTGGGAGCGCGAGGTCGACAGGTACGCCCCCTCGGCGCGTACACCCAGCTCGTCCAGCGCCCCTTCCACAGTGCGCGCCGTCGTCCACACCTCCTGCCGCCGGCCGTCCAGCGTGAGGCGTACGGGGCGCCCGTACCGCACCGCGACCTCGTCGCCGCTGGCGAGTTCCGTGCCGGGGGCGGGCGCGATCATGTCGTGGGCCCCGACGCGCACGCCCTCCTCGGCGAGCAGTTCGCTCACGTCGTCGGCGAAGGTGTGCAGGCTGCGCTGCCTGCCGTCGACGCTCAGCTCGATCGCCTTGTCCTCGGCGACGAAGGCGGTGGTGCCGCCGGCCAGGAAGGCCACGACCAGCGCCTGCGGCAGCAGCCGGCGCATGGGCGACTCCGGCCGGTCGCAGTCGCGGGCCCGGCGCCGGCGCGAGGGCCGCCCGTCGGTCTCCGCGGGCGGCTGCGCCTCCCGGGCCGCCGTCTCCGCCTCCGGAGCCGCTTCCGCTTCCCGGGCCCCCGTCTCCGCCGCGCCGGCCGTCTGCCGGGGCAGCGGCGGCATCGGCGGCATCGGCTCGGTGACGAAGTACGCCTCGGCCTCGTAGGCGGGCCGGTAGGTGTCCTTGCCGAGCCCGTACGGCAGTGTCTCCGCCGTGTGCGCAAAGACCTCATGGCCGTAGGGGTCGTACGTCCCGTAACTCGACTTGCTCACGCCGACACGCTCCAGGGGGCCACAGGGGTCCGGTTCGGGCCCCCAGAACCTAGCGGAGGGTCGGTCACTCTCCAAAGCGACGCGACTACGTACAGTTGCGCCCCGAACGGGTGATCAGTACCCGAAGGCCCGGGCGGTGTTCGCCGCCAGGGCCGTGGCCAGCGCGTCCTCGTCGATGCCGCGCACGGCGGCCATCGCACGCACCGTGACCGGGATCAGGTACGGCGCGTTGGGGCGCCCGCGGTACGGCGCCGGGGTCAGGAAGGGCGCGTCGGTCTCCACGAGGACCAGCTCCAGCGGGGCGACGGCGAGGGCGTCCCGCAGGTTCTGGGCGTTCTTGAAGGTGACGTTGCCGGCGAAGGACATGAAGTAGCCCTCGCGGGCGCAGATCCCGGCCATCTCGGCGTCGCCGGAGTAGCAGTGGAAGACGGTGCGCTCGGGGGCGCCCTCCTCCTTCAGGATCCTGAGGACGTCGGCGTGGGCGTCGCGGTCGTGGATGACGAGCGCCTTGCCGTGCCGCTTGGCGATCTCGATGTGGGCGCGGAAGGACCGCTCCTGGGCGGCCTTGCCCTCCGGGCCGGTGCGGAAGTGGTCGAGGCCGGTCTCGCCGACGCCCTTGACCTGCGGCAGTGCGGCGAGCCGGTCGATCTCGGCGAGGGCCTCGTCCAGCGCCGCGTCGCCGCCCGCCGGCCGGGCGCCCTGCCGCGACCAGCCGTCGGGGTCCCCGTGGACGATGCGCGGTGCCTCGTTGGGGTGGAGGGCGACGGCGGCGTGGACGCCCGCGTGGGCGGCGGCGACCTCGGCGGCCCACTGCGAGCCCTTGATGTCGCAGCCGACCTGGACGACGGTCGTCACGCCCACCGAGGCGGCCTTCGCCAGGCCCTCCTCCACCGTGCCGGACTGCATGTCGAGGTGGGTGTGGGAGTCGGCGACGGGCACCTGGAGGGGCGCCGGAAGCGGCGGGGCCGCCTTCTTGTCGTCGTCTGCGGAGCTGTGGCCGGCGTTCGAGGGCATGCCCCGATCCTACGAAAGGGGCATGCCCGCGCGATCCCGTGCCCGGCTCAGCTCGCCCGGCGCTGGAAGGGGTGCAGGAGGTCGGAGAGGTGCCAGTGGTGCGGCTCCTCGGCCTGCCCCGGCACCGCGGGCACCTCGACCGGGCCCGCCGCCGGCACCCGGTGGTGCTCCCGGGCGGCCGCGCCGCGCACCGAGGAGACCTGGCCCGCGCGCATGATCCGCACGACGTGGCCGTCACAGTTCTGGCAGGCGGGCCGGCTGAGCGGCGACGGCACCACCCGGCCGTCGGCCACGTACAGCACGAACTCCTCCCCCTCGGCGTTCGTGTGGTGCTCTATCTCGTACGACTGCTCCCAGCCGTGCCCGCAGCGCATGCAGGCGAACGAATACGACTCGTGAACGACGGCCGAGGCTGTACCGCGGAGCCCGGTCTGCCCTGCTATGTCACTCATGCCAGCTCCCTCTTGCACGGGTGCGTCCCTCTTGGACGGGTGCGTCCCTTCGACCAGTGGACGCCTCCGCGGGCCTGAACGCACCAGGTCTGTCGAGTGTTGGAGCCGTTTTGGACATCGCTTGCCGAACTGACTCGAATGAGACGGTTGGGCTTTGCCATCGACGCCAGCCTTTTGCCCTCCCATGGCACGCGCGCTCAGCCGAGACGATCCCTGCTCAGGGGGGTGGCGCGGCTCAGTTCGGGTCCGTCTTCTTGGCCTGGACCACGGCGTCGAACACGACCCGTTTCGGCAGTCCCGCCTCCACCGCGACCGCCGCGATCGCCTCCTTGCGGCGCTCTCCGGCCTCCTCCCGCACGCGTACCCGGCGGACCAGCTCGGCGGCGTCGAGTTCCTCCGGCCCGGTCTCGGGCGCGCCCTCGACCACGACGGTGATCTCCCCGCGCACGCCCTCGGCGGCCCACCGCGCCAGTTCGGCCAGCGGACCGCGCCGTACCTCCTCGTAGGTCTTGGTCAGCTCGCGGCAGACGGCGGCGCGCCGGTCCGCGCCGAAGACCTCGGCCATCGCGGCGAGGGTGTCGTCGAGCCGGTGCGGGGCCTCGAAGTAGACGAGGGTGCGCCGCTCGCCCGCGACCTCGCGCAGCCGGGACAGCCGCTCGCCGGCCTTGCGGGGCAGGAAGCCCTCGAAGCAGAACCGGTCGACGGGCAGTCCGGACAGGGCGAGCGCGGTGAGCACGGCGGACGGCCCCGGCACGGCGGTGACCTTGATGTCCCGCTCCACGGCGGCGGCGACCAGCCGGTAGCCGGGGTCGGAGACGGAGGGCATGCCGGCGTCGGTCACCAGCAGCACGCGCGCGCCGCCGAGCAGCTCCTCGACCAGTTCCGGTGTCCGGGCGGACTCGTTGCCCTCGAAGTACGACACCACGCGGCCCTTGGGCGTGACGCCCAGCGCCTGGGTGAGCCGGCGCAGCCGCCGGGTGTCCTCGGCGGCGACGACGTCGGCGCCGGCCAGCTCCTCGGCGAGCCGGGGCGGCGCGTCCGCGATGTCACCGATGGGGGTACCTGCCAGGACAAGGGTTCCAGTCACACCCCCATCCTCCCAGGGCTCCCGTCGGGGGAGGAAAACGCGTGCGCGGTGACCGGTACCGCACATGCACGGGACTCGCACAGGCCGGTTCCCTACGATGGCGCGGTGACCAGTACCGCGTCCTCCATGGACCTCCGGCAGGACCAGGCACCGCACGACCGGCGGCCGTCGTGGCAGCAGCGGCTGCGCCGATTCGGGTACGCGCCGGCATCGGACGCGCCCGAGGGCGACGTACGCGACCGGCTGGTGCCGCCGTACGCCGAGCCGAGCCCCCGGCTGTGGCGGGTGCTCGGCGTGCCGCCGGTCCTCGCCGAGCGGCTCACCCGCTGGTCCGGCTGGGGCGGGCCGCTGCTGGTGACGCTGCTGGCGGGCGTGCTGCGGTTCTGGAACCTGGGCAGCCCGCGCGCGGTGATATTCGACGAGACGTACTACGCCAAGGACGCGTGGGCGCTGGTCCACCGCGGTTTCGAGGTCAGCTGGGACCAGTACGGCAAGAACGCCAACGACATGGTGCTCCAGCAGGGCGGGCACCTGGCGGTCCCGACGGACCCGGCGTACGTGGTGCACCCGCCGGTCGGCAAGTACGTGATCGGGCTCGGCGAGCTGGTCTTCGGGTTCGACCCGTTCGGCTGGCGGTTCATGACGGCACTGCTCGGCACGCTGAGCGTGCTGCTGGTGTGCCGGATCGGCCGCCGGATGTTCCGCTCGACGTTCCTGGGCTGCCTCGCGGGCGCGCTGATGGCGGTGGACGGCCTGCACTTCGTGATGAGCCGGACCTCGCTCCTCGACGGCGTGCTCATGTTCTTCGTGGTGGCCGCGTTCGGCTGCCTGGTGGTGGACCGGGACCGGGCGCGGGAGCGGCTGGCCGCCGCGCTGCCGGCGGGGCCGGACGGCCGGGTGCGGCCGGACGGGCAGGTCGCGGACGGCTTCCGCTTCGGGTGGCGGCCCTGGCGCTGGACGGCCGGGCTGATGCTGGGCCTGGCCGTGGGCACGAAGTGGAACGGCCTGTACGTCCTGGCCGCGTTCTGCGTGATGACGGTCCTGTGGGACGTCGGCACCCGCAAGGTGGCCGGCGCGTACCGCCCGTACCTGGCGGCCCTGAAGTACGACACGGGCGCCGCGTTCGTGGCGACGATCCCGGTGGCGCTGGTCGTCTACCTGGTCTCCTGGACCGGCTGGATCCTCTCCCCGACCGACGGCACGGGAGGCTACTACCGCAACTGGGCGGCCACCGACGGCAAGGGCGGCACCTGGGCGTTCCTGCCGGACTGGCTGCGCAGCCTGTGGCACTACGAGCACGAGGTGTACAAGTTCCACGTCCACCTCGACCAGCCGCACACGTACCAGTCCAACCCGTGGAGCTGGATCGTGCTGGGCCGCCCCGTGTCGTACTTCTACGAGTCCCCCTCCCCCGGCGCCGACGGCTGCCCGGCGGACGCGGGCCAGAAGTGCGCCCGGGAGGTGCTGGCGATCGGCACGCCGCTGCTGTGGTGGGCGGCCTGCTTCGCGATCGGCTACGTGCTGTGGCGCTGGGCGTTCCGCCGCGACTGGCGGGCCGGCGCCATCGCCTGCGGCATCGCGGCGGGTTACCTCCCCTGGTTCCACTACCAGGAGCGCACGATCTTCCTCTTCTACGCGGTCGTCTTCCTCCCGTTCCTGTGCCTGGCGGTGGCGATGATGGTCGGCGCGATCGTGGGTCCGCCGAGATCCACCGACACCCGCCGCGTGCTCGGCGCGACGGCGGCGGGCGTACTGGTCCTGCTGATCGCCTGGAACTTCATCTACTTCTGGCCCCTGTACACGGGCCAGGCGATCCCGATCGACAGCTGGCGGTCGCGGATGTGGCTGGACACCTGGGTGTAGCGGGCCATACGCGCCCGGACCTCTCGGCAGGACACCGAGCCGTCTTGGTCGTTGGTGGGTGTTCGAGCTCGCCATCGGCCGCCCTCAGGTGGCCCGTTGACGGCCCAGCTGGCGTGGCTGGCAGGTTTACAGTCCTCGCCTCCCGTTCCTCCCGTCAACAGTGGTCGACGAGCGTGGCCAGGAAGACCGCAGCCGGGGCCCTCACCCTTCTGGGCCACGCTCTGGCTCGGCGGCAGCGTCAGCATTTCGCGTCCCAGGTGTACCTCGACGCCTTGGGGAGCGCGAAACGCGATTGAAAAATTCCTGCGCCGTGGCAACCAGCGTCGCTGCGCCTACACCGTAGTACACGCCACTTAGGAACTCTAGGTGACGCTCTTCCGCTGCCTCTCCGATTCCGTGCACTCTAATCCTCACAGAATCGAAATACGTAACCTCATTCACCCGGAAAGAATAATTCCAGCTCCAAGGCGTACGGCCACCCTGTGAGTCCGGGGCCTTACCGGAGTCCATCGCCCAGTCCACGTCACATCCATCGCAGCGTGACAGCGCAGCTACAACTGACACCGTTCCCCCTTGGAGATCCGCAGCAGATCCACCATGCTTCTTTACGCGTAGCCCGGGCATCGATATGGCGGAAGAACTTCCGTGAGTTGCGACAATAAGATGCCTGGCGGATGGCCAACAAAGAGAGATTTGATTGGACGCTGGGGCCAGAGGCGACTCTGGCTCGAACTCTGGCGAGCGCACAGGTGGTGGCCCCTGCATGGGGTAGCGCATGGTAGTGAGATGACGCAGGTCCGGCCCCGTCCCAATCACGTAGTCGCCGGACCATGGCGTGACCCTGACGGCCCAGTCCTGACGCGCCTCAGCGGCATTCCCCTCGAACTTGAACAGTGCACAGTCGTAGGAAACACCCTCATGAGAAAGTGGGGACCACTGAGCTAGCCAGACGACGAGACGAACCTTAAGCCCTTCCACGACATTCTCGTGCGTACCTGCCACGAAAGTAACACTCGGCGGCTCAGGCTCCTTTGGATTCCCCACATCAGGGCTCAGGCCATACCCGATCCCGAACAGGGCGACAGACAGAATAACAAGGATGAACACTGTGGCATACTCGCGCGCAACAGTGCGAGGCTGATATCTTTTTATGGCGCAAGTCGCCAGGAAGGCACCGGCCGCCATCGAAAACACGCCACCCAAAAGGGTGATGGTCACGACAAAAAGGCCGCCAATCAGCAGAAGGACGCCGACAGTCATATGCAAGTGCGCGTAACTGCCATGCCGACGTGCGCCGTTCATGAGAGTGACACCTCGACGAGATTCGCGGCACTACACCGTTATTTTTCCACGCGCCATCCGAAGTTGCGACTGGGCGCAGCTCGAAGTGGCTGACAGTATGTTTGAGCCCGCCAGATGGGGAGCCGGCCTGCGCCGCACGTCCACTGGCGGTCGCGGATGTGGCTGGACACCTGGGTGTAGCGGGCGGAGCGTCCGGTGGAGCGGCCGCCGGAACCCGTGCAAGCGCGCATCTCTGTTCGGACAACAATCGGCAACTCCGGTCACAAGCGCTCCACAACCGCTTACAGTGCTCCCGACACCTGTTTTGAACGTGTTCAACAGGTCGAACGGGAGGGGGAGTCCGCGTCATGCGCAACGGGGTCAAGGCGGCCGTCGTGGGGAGCGTGTGCGTCACGGTGCTCGGCGGGGCCGGGTACGGCGTCTACAACATCGCGTCCGCGCTGAACGGCGACGGCGGCACCGGGGGCGCAGCCTCCGTGAGGACCGGTCCGCCCAGCGGTTCGGAGGTGAGGGAGGCGACCGGCGCGTTCTTCGCCGCCTGGGAGAAGGGCGACACGGTCTCCGCGGCCTCGTGGACGAACTACCCCCAGGCCGCACAGGAGTTGCTGACGGCCTTCGCCGACGACGCGCACCTGGGCAAGGTGCGGATCACCCCCGGCAGGGCGAGCGGCGACACGGTGCCGTTCACGGTGCGGGCGACGGTGTCGTACGACGGCGTGTCGCGGCCGGTGTCGTACCGCAGCACGCTGACCGTCGTCCGCGGCGAGACCTCGCACCGCCCGCTGGTCGACTGGCAGCCCTCCGTCGTGCACCCCCGCCTGCGCAAGGGGGACACGCTCAGCACCGGCGAGTCCAGCGCGCCGGAGATCGAGGCGGTGGACCGCGACGGGAAGGTGCTCACCCGCAGGACGTACCCGTCCCTCGGCCCGGTCCTGGACGAGCTGCGCAGGCGGTACGGCGACAAGACCGGCGGCCGGCCCGGGGTGGGACTCGTGATCCGGCACCAGGCGGCGGCCGACGGCACCCAGGCCGCCGACACCCCGCTGCTCACCCTCGTCAAGGGCAGGCCCGGCAAGCTCCCGACGACGCTCAGCGCGAGCGCCCAGGCGGCGGCCGAGGCGGCCGTGGCGAAGTACCCCGAGTCCTCCGTCGTGGCCGTCAAGCCCAGCACCGGCGAGATCCTGGCCGTCGCCAACAACCGCACGGACGGCTTCGACGCGGCCCTCCTCGGCGAACGCGCCCCCGGCTCCACCATGAAGATCATCAGTGCGGCCACCCTCATCGACAACGGTCTGACCACGGCGAACGGCCCGGCACCCTGCCCGCCCTCGGCCGTCTGGCAGAGCCAGACCTTCCAGAACCTCAAGGGCCTGACGCCGAACGAGCACGCCACCCTCGCCGACAGCTTCGCCCGCTCCTGCAACACGGCGTTCGTGAAGTTCGCGGACGAGGTGAAGGTCGACTCCCTCACCCGGGAGGCCCAGGACCGGTTCGGGCTCGGGCGGAACGACTGGCAGGCCGGCGTGCCGACCTTCGACGGCCGGGTCCCCGCCTCCGGCGGCCCGGACACCGCGGCCAACCTGATCGGCCAGGGCCAGGTCCAGATGAGCCCACTGAACATGGCGTCCGTGACGGCGACCGCGAAGACCGGCGCCTTCCGCCAGCCGGTGATCGTGCCGCTGAAGCTGGACGGCCGGACCCCCGCACGCGCGCGTGGCCTGTCCCCGGGCACGGCCCAGCAGCTGCGCGCCCTGATGAGCCGCACCGCGCGCAGCGGCACCGCGGCGGGCGTGCTGGGCTCGATGAGCGGGGACGTCGGCGCCAAGACCGGATCCGCGGAGGTCGACGGGGAGGCCAGGTCGGACAGCTGGTTCACCGGGTACCGGAACGACGTGGCAGCGGCGGCCATGGTCCAGGACGGCGGGCACGGCGTCGACGCGGCCGGGCCGATTGTCGCAAGCCTGCTACGGATCGCCGGCTGAGATCACCCGCGGAGGCGGGGACTTTAAGGTGAATGCCGTCGTTGGGGAAGTGTGAGGGCTGCGGGGACCCTGGGGAAAGGTGCGGAGGAACTGAGGCTGTGGGCAAGAGAAGGCGCGTCGCCGAGCGACGGAAGACCCGTCCCGCCGTGCTCGGCGGGATGATCGCCGTGGTCGTCGGCGGTGCCGGGTTCGGCGTCTACGCGCTGTACGGCGGGGCCGCGGCCGACGAACGGACCGGTGCCACGGCCGACCACAAGGCCGTCCCGACCGGCCCGCTCACCGCCGCCGAGGTCCGCACCGCCTCCACCCGCTTCCTCACCGCCTGGCAGCGGGGCCGGGTCACCGAGGCGGCCGCCGCCACCGACGACCCGTCCGCCGCCGGCAAGCTCCTCACCGGCTACGCCAGGGACGCCCGCCTGAAGGACGTCACGCTCACCCCGGGCAGGGCCAAGGGCGCCACGGTCCCCTTCTCCGTGAAGGCGACGGTGTCCTACCGGAACCTCAGCAAGCCGCTGGCGTACGGCAGTTCCCTCACCGTCGTCCGCCGGGCGAGCGACGGCAGGCCGCTGGTCGACTGGCACTCCGCGGTGGTCCACCCGGACCTCCGCGACGGCGACACGCTCGTGACCGGCGAGTCCGGCACCCCGCCGGTCAAGGCGCTGGACCGGTCCGGCGGCGAGATCACGGCCGCGAAGTACCCGTCGCTGGGCACGGTGCTGGACGGCCTGCGGGAGAAGTACGGCAAGAAGGCGGGCGGCACGGCGGGCGTCGAACTGCGCGTGGTGCGCGGCAAGGCGGCCAAGGCCGCGAAGCTCTCCGACAAGACGCTGGTGGAGCTGAGCAAGGGCACACCGGGCACGGTGAGGACCACGCTCAGCCCCGCCCTGCAGGCCGCCGCCGAACAGCAGGTGGACAAGCGCGCGCGTGCCTCGGTGGTCGTGCTGCGGCCCTCGACCGGTGAGATCCTCGCGGTCGCCAACAGCGGGCACGGCTTCAACACCGCCTTCCAGGGCTCCCTCGCGCCCGGCTCCACGATGAAGGTGATCACCTCCTCGCTGCTGATCGAGAAGGGCCTGGCCTCGGCGGACAAGGAGCACCCCTGCCCGAAGACCTCCAAGTACGGCGGCTGGACGTTCCACAACGACGACGACTTCGAGATCAAGGGCGGCACGTTCAAGGCGAGCTTCGCCCGGTCCTGCAACACGGCCTTCATCAGCCAGGCGAAGAAGCTGGAGAACGACGACCTGACCAAGCAGGCCCAGCAGGTCTTCGGGCTGTCCATGAACAACTGGGCGATCGGTGTGCCCACCTTCGACGGCTCGGTGCCGGTGCAGTCGGCGGCCCAGATGGCGGCCTCCCTGATCGGGCAGGGCGGGGTGCGGATGAACCCGCTGAACATGGCCTCGGTCGCGGCGACCGTGCAGTCCGGCAGGTTCCACCAGCCGTACCTGGTCTCCCCTTCCGTGGACCACCGCACGCTGGCCACCGCCTCGCGCACCATGTCGGCGAAGACGCTGTCCCAGGTGCGCGAGCTGATGAACTACACCGCCGCGTACGGCACGGCCGCCGAGGCGATGTCGGGGCTCGGCCCGGACTTCGGCGCGAAGACCGGCTCGGCGGAGGTCGACGGGCAGAAGAAGCCGAACGGCTGGTTCACGGCCTACAAGGGCGACCTGGCCGCCGCCGGCGTGGTCCAGGCGGGCGGGCACGGCGGTGACACGGCCGGACCGATCGTGGCGAAGCTGCTGAAGCTCGGGAGCTGACCGGCTCCCGGCGGGGCTCAGCCTCGTACGGGTTCGGCGGTGTAGGTGCGGCGCAGGAACCTGAGCAGCGTCTTCGACTCGAACTGCACCACTTCGACGCCGTGGTCGGTGTGGAACTCGACCACGGCCTGGACGCGTCCGCAGGGCCACACCCGGACGTCACCGCTCGCGGCCGGCACCCGCAGCCCCTGCTCCAGGAGCGCCCGGGAGAAGGTCCACTCGTGCGGTCCGGGCAGGCCCACACGGACCGACCGGGGATCGGAGTCGGGGTCGTAGCGCAGCACGACGGGTACGGCCCCCGGATCCTCCTCGTCCGTGACGATATGAGCGCGCGCGTACTGCTCGACTACAGACATCGGACCGCCCTCTCACGCACCGTGACGTATGCGAAAGCTGTGCATCCGCTTTCCCTCCAGAGTCGCACATTTTCCGGTGCACGCCCCGGCGGGAGACGAGACCTGGTCTCTCTTGCGTCCGGTCTCTCTTGCAAGGAGTTCGCAACAAGGGCCTAAAATCGTCGGGTGCATGTACCTGACGGATTCATCGACGCCCCGACCTCGGCGGTCACCGGGGTGGTCGCCGCCGGCGCCCTCGCGGTGAGCCTGCGCGGCGCCCGCCGTGAACTCGACGAGCGCACGGCCCCGCTGGCGGGCCTGGTGGCGGCGTTCATCTTCGCCGTCCAGATGCTCAACTTCCCGGTCGCGGCCGGCACCAGCGGCCACCTCCTCGGCGGGGCCCTGGCCGCGATACTCGTCGGCCCCTTCACCGCCGTGCTGTGCGTGTCGGTCGTGCTGCTCATGCAGGGGGTGCTGTTCGCCGACGGCGGGCTGACCGCGCTCGGCGTGAACATCACCGACATGGCGATCGTCACCACGGTCGTGTCGTACGCCGTCTTCCGCGGCCTGCTCGCCGTCCTGCCCCGCAAGCGGCGCTCGGTGACCGTCGCCTCCTTCGTCGCCGCGCTGGTGTCCGTGCCGGCCGCCGCGGTCGCCTTCACCCTCATCTACGCGGTCGGCGGCACCACCGACGTCTCCATCGGCAAGGTCGCGACCGCCATGATCGGCGTGCACGTGCTGATCGGCATCGGCGAGGCGGTCATCACCGCGCTCACCGTCGGCGCCGTCGTCGCCGTACGCCCGGACCTGGTGCACGGCGCGCGCGGGCTGCGGCAGCGGCTCCGGCTGCGGGTGAACGGCACACTGGTGGACGCCCCGGCCCCCACGGCGCCCGTGGCGGCGCGCACCTCGCGGCGCACGCTGTGGGTGACCGGCCTGGTCACCTCGCTCGTCCTCGCCGGCTTCGTCAGCTTCTACGCCTCCGCGAACCCCGACGGCCTGGAGAAGGTCGCGCACGACAAGGGGATCGACAAGAAGGAGGGGAAGCACGCCGCCTCCGGCTCGCCGCTGGCCGACTACGGTGTCAAGGACATCTCCGACGCCCGGCTGTCCGGCGGTCTCGCGGGTGTGATCGGCGTCGGCGTCACGGTCGTCGCGGGCAGCGCGGTGTTCTGGGCGCTGCGCCGGCGCCGCGGCGACGACGTCTCCCCCGTGAACACCGGCGTCTGACGTGGGAGCGGGACACACGCACCGGCTGTACCGGCACGGGCACTCGCCCGTGCACGGTCTGCCGCCGCACACCAAGCTCGCCGCCGCGTTCCTGTTCGTGGTGGTCGTGGTGTCGACCCCGCGCGAGGCGATGTGGGCGTTCGCGCTCTACGCCGTGCTGCTGGCCGGTGTGGCGTACCACGCGCGCGTGCCCGCCGGCTTCCTGCTCAGGCGGCTGCTGATCGAGGTGCCGTTCGTCGCGTTCGCGGTCCTCCTGCCGTTCGTCGCGGAGGGCGAGCGGGTGGACGTCCTGGGCCTCTCGCTGAGCATGAACGGGCTGTGGGGTGCCTGGAACGTGCTCGCCAAGGGCACCCTCGGCGTCGCCGCCTCCGTGCTGCTGGCCGCCACCACCGAGCTGCGCGAACTCCTGCTGGGGCTGCAGCGGCTGAAGCTGCCGCCGCTGCTCGTGCAGATCGCCTCCTTCATGATCCGCTACGGCGACGTCATCGCCGACGAGATGCGCCGGATGCGGATCGCCCGCGAGTCCCGCGGCTTCGAGGCGAAGGGCGTACGGCACTGGGGCGTGCTCGCCAAGTCCGCCGGCGCGCTGTTCATCCGCTCCTACGAACGCGGGGAGCGCGTGCACCTGGCCATGGTGAGCCGGGGGTACGCCGGTGCGATGCCCGTCATCGACGAGGTGACCGCCTCCGGCGCGCAGTGGCGGCACGCCCTGACCCTCCCCTGCGCCGCCCTCGTCGTCTGTCTGCTGGGATGGTTCCTGTGACGCCTTCATTGGAAGTGGCCGGTCTGGCCTTCGCCTACCCCGACGGGCACCAGGCCCTGTTCGGCGTGGACTTCTCCATCGGACGCGGCGAGCGGGTCGCCCTCCTCGGCCCCAACGGCGCCGGCAAGACCACCCTGGTGCTGCACCTCAACGGCATCCTCGGCGGCGGCACGGGCACGGTGACGGTGGCCGGGCTGCCGGTCGGCAGGCAGCACATGGCCGCGATCCGGCAGAAGGTCGGCATCGTCTTCCAGGACCCCGACGACCAGCTGTTCATGCCGACCGTGCGGGAGGACGTCGCCTTCGGGCCGGCCGCCGCCGGGATCAAGGGGGCCGCGCTGGAGGAGCGGGTGCGCACGGCGCTGGAGCGGGTCGGGATGCAGGACTTCGCCGACCGGCCGCCGCACCACCTGTCCTTCGGGCAGCGCCGCCGGGTCGCGGTGGCCACCGTGCTCGCCATGGAGCCGGAGATCCTCGTCCTGGACGAGCCGTCCTCCAACCTGGACCCGGCCTCCCGCCGGGAACTCGCCGACATCCTGCGCTCCCTGGACGTGACGGTCCTCATGGTCACGCACGACCTGCCGTACGCCCTGGAGCTGTGCCCGCGCTCGCTGATCCTGAGCGACGGGGTGATCGCGGCGGACGGCCCGACCGGTGAGCTGCTCTCCGACGAGGAGCTGATGCGGGCGCACCGGCTGGAGCTGCCGTTCGGCTTCGACCCGAAGTCCGTGACAATGGGCGCGTGACGAACGAGGATCCCGCCGTCGAGGGCTCGCTGCTGCTGGACGACCAGCTGTGCTTCGCGCTGTACGCGGCCCAGCGCGCCGTGACCGCCGCGTACCGGCCGCTGCTGGACGACCTCGGGCTCACGTATCCGCAGTACCTGGTGCTGCTGGTGCTGTGGGAGCGCGGGGAGACCAGCGTGAAGGAGCTGGCGGGCGCGCTGCGGCTGGACTACGGCACCGTCTCGCCGTTGCTGAAGCGGCTGGAGGGGGCGGGCCTGGTCCGCAGGGAGCGCGCGCCGGGCGACGAGCGCTCGGTGCGGGTGGCGTGCACCGGGCGCGGTGAGGAACTGCGGGAGCGTGCGGCGCGGGTGCCCGGCGCACTGCTCACGACCACGGGGCTCGGCGCCCGGGAGATCGCGCGGCTGCGCGAGGAGTTGTGGCGGCTGACCGAGCGCGCCGACGCGGCGGCCGACCGGCACTGATCCCGGGCTTGCCCGCGCTCGCGCGGCCCTGGGGCCCGCGTTACCCGCGGTTGCCCACCCCTGCGGGTGACCCCTGACCTACCGGCCAGTACCTTGTGCACGATGTACTTGTGCGCCACTTGTTCCGGGGGAGGCCGGCCATGACCGAGGGCACCGCTGTCGACACGCGTCCGACGAAGATCATGTACGTCGCCGAGGCCACCGCCCACGGCGGCCGGGACGGCTATGTGACCAGCCAGGACGGCCGGATCGACCTGAAGGTGGCGATGCCGCCGGAGCTGGGCGGCGACGGCGACGGCACCAACCCGGAGCAGCTGTTCGCGGCCGGCTTCAGCTCCTGCTTCCACAACGCGCTGATCCTGGTCGGCAACCGCGCCGGCTACGACCTGACCGGCTCCACCGTGGCCGCCAAGGTCGGCATCGGCCCGAACAGGCACCGCGGCTACGGCCTCGCGGTCGCCCTCAGCGTCTCCCTGCCGGTCCTGGACCCGGAGGTGGCGGCCGGACTCGTGGACGCGGCGCACGAGGTCTGCCCCTACTCGAACGCGACCCGCGGCAACATCGACGTCTCGATCCTGCTGGGCTAGGCGTACCGAGGAATCCAAGGCCCCGCCCCCGTGTTTCACTCATGGTCGTAAGCGAGTGAAGGGACCCGGCGTGGATGTGAACGTGAACGGCACGGTGGCCGAGGGTTTCGAGCCGGTCGGGGAGGCGTTCGCCGCCAACTTCGCGCAGCTCGGCGAGCGCGGCGCGGCCGTCGCCGTCTACCGGGACGGACACCGGGTCGTGGACCTGTGGGCCGGGACGAAGGACGTGGACGGCACCGCCCCCTGGGAGCCCGGCACCGCGCAGGTCGTGCGTTCGGCCACCAAGGGCGTCGCCGCCGCCGCGCTCCTGCTCCTGCACCAGCGCGGCGAGCTGGACCTGGACGCCCCGGTCGGCACGTACTGGCCGGAGTACAAGGCGGCCGGCAAGGAGCACACGCGCGTCCGGGACCTGCTGGCCCACCGGGCGGGCGTGCCCGTGCTGGACCGCCCGCTGACGCCCGCCGAGGCCGCCGACCCCGACCGGGGCGCCGCGGCCGTCGCCGCGCAGGCGCCGGTGTGGCAGCCGGGCACGGACCACGGCTACCACGCCCAGACCTACAGCTGGCTCACCGGCGAACTGCTCCGCCGGGTCACCGGGCGCCCGGCGGGCGACTGGATAGCGGACGAGATCGCCCGGCCGGCCGGTGCGGACCTGTGGCTCGGGCTGCCGGCGTCGGAGCACGCGCGCGTGGGCCGGGTCGGCCCGGTGGACGCGCCCGAGACCGCGGGCGGCCTGAAGACCCGCCCCAAGCGCGCGGTCGCCGAGGCCTACGCCGACCCCGCGTCGCTGACCCGCCGCGCGTTCGCCGCGATCACCCCGCTCCCCGACGAGAACGACCCCGCCTACCGCGCCGCCGCCCTGCCCGCCTCCAACGGCATCGCCACGGCCGACGGACTGGCCCGCTTCTACGCCTCGCTCATCGGCGAGGTGGACGGCGGGACGCGGCTGTTCACCCCCGAGACCATGGAACTGGCCCGGGGCGAGCGGTCCGCCGGACCGGACCGGGTGCTCGTGGTCGGCACCCGGTTCGGCCTCGGCTACATGCTGCACGGGGCCGCGTCCCCGCTGCTCTCCCCCGCCTCCTTCGGCCACCCCGGCCGGGGCGGCGCGCTCGGCTTCGCCGACCCGGAGGCCGGGATCGCCTTCGGCTATGTCACCAACGGCTTCCGGGGCAGCGTGACGGCGGACCCCAGGGCGCAGGCGCTGGTCCGAGCGGTCCGCACGGCGCTCGCCTGACCCGCGGGCGCCCGCGGGCCGCGGTGGGCGGGCCGGGCACGCCGGGCGCGGGTCACACGTGGATCGGGTGCGAGGTCCGCCCGGACGCCTGGTCGATCTCCTCGTGGGCCTTGGTCAGCAGTTGCATGGCCAGTTCGTTCAGGGCGCGGGCGCCGGCGATCTCCTCGCCGACCCGGGGCTGGTTCGCGTCCACGCGGTGCCGGCTGGCACGGCCGTGGGCCCGTACCTCCGAGCCGTCGGGCAAGCGCACCAGGGCCGCCGCTCGCGTGTGCTGATCGTCCTCCTCGAACTCAAGCTCGACATGCCATCCCACAGTGGTGTGCGTCATGACGACCACCTCCGAGAAATCACTGATTCCAGGGTGCGCCACCGCACCCCGGCCCGTCATGTCGGGCCGGGTGGCGGCAGCGTCTCCGCCCGGGCCGGAGGCGGCGGAAAGCCGGTGAGGGTGCGGCCCCGTCCCCACGGGCACCCTCACCGGCCGCTCCTTCAGGAGGCCGGGCGCGTCAGGCGCGTACCAGCTCCCGTTCGCCCTCCCTGCCGTCCGCCGGGGACTGCGTGCGCAGGCCCTCGCCCTCGACGTCGACGTTGGGCAGGGCGCGGTCGAGCCACTTCGGCAGCCACCAGGCGCGGCTGCCCAGCAGGGCGAGGACCGCCGGGACGATGGCCATGCGGACGATGAACGCGTCGAAGAAGACGGCGATCGCGAGGCCGAAGCCGATCATCTTGACCATCGACTCGCTGGAGCCGATGAAGCCGGAGAAGACGGCCATCATGATGACGGCGGCGGCGGTGACGACACGGGCGCCGTGCCGGAAGCCGGTCACCACGGCCTGGCTGGGCTTCTCGCCGTGGACGTACGCCTCCCGCATGCGCGTCACGAGGAACACCTCGTAGTCCATCGCGAGGCCGAAGACGACGCCCACCATGAAGATCGGCATCATCGACATGACCGGTCCGGTCTCCTCGACGTTCATCAGGCCGGACAGCCAGCCCCACTGGAAGACCGCGACCACGGCGCCGAGGGCCGCCATCACGCTGAGCAGGAAGCCGAGGGCCGCCTTCAGCGGGACCAGGACCGAGCGGAAGACCACGATCAGGAGCAGGAACGCCAGGCCCACCACCAGCGCCAGGTACGGCAGCAGCGCGTCGTTCAGCTTCTGCGAGACGTCGATGTTCATCGCCGTCGAGCCGGTGACCAGGACCGTGGAGCCGGTCTCCTGGGCGATGTCCGTGCCCTTGTCGCGGATGGCGTGCACCAGGTCCTCGGTGGTGGCCGAGGACGGCTTGGAGTTCGGCACCACGGTGATCGTCGCGGTGTCGCCGGCCTTGTTGGGCGCGGCCGGGGTGACCGTGACGACGTCCTTCAGGCCCTTGATCTCCTGGCCGACCTTGGTGAAGGCCGCCTTGGGGTCGTCGCTGCCCTTGGCGTCGACCACGATCATCAGCGGGCCGTTGAAGCCGGGGCCGAAGCCCTCGGACAGCAGGTCGTAGGCGCGGCGCTGGGTGGTGGAGACCGGCTGGGAGCCGTCGTCGGGCAGGCCCAGTTCCAGGGAGGCGGCCGGGACCGCCGCCGCGCCGAGGCCGAGGACGCCGAGCAGGAGGACGGCGACCGGGCGGCGGACGACGAAGCTGGCCCAGCGGGTGCCCATGTTCGGACGGCCGGGGTTCTTCGGCGCACGGCCGCCGCCGAGCAGCCTGCTCTTCTCGCCCGCCGGCTTGATCCTGCGGCCGGCGTAGCCGAGCAGCGCCGGGATCATGGTCAGGGCGATGAGGACGGCGATGGCGACGGTGCCCGCCGCCGCGATGCCCATCTTCGTCAGCATCGGGATGTTGACGACGGACAGGCCGACCAGGGCGATGACGACGGTGAGGCCGGCGAAGACGACCGCCGAGCCCGCCGTGCCGACGGCCCGCCCGGCCGCGTCCTCGCGCTCGCGGCCCTCGGCCAGTTCGGCGCGGTAGCGGGAGACGATGAAGAGGGCGTAGTCGATGCCGACGGCGAGGCCGATCATCGAGGCCAGGGTGGAGGTGGTGGAGCCCAGGTCCAGGGCGCTGGCGAGCGCGGTGATCGCGGAGACGCCGATGCCGACCCCGATGATGGCGGTGAGCAGCGGGAATCCGGCCGCGAGCAGCGAGCCGAAGGTGATGACCAGGACGACGGCGGCGACCGCGAGGCCGATGATCTCGCTGGAGCCGGTCTCGGGGGTCGCGGTGAGCGCGTCACCGCCGATCTCGACGGTGAGGCCCGCGTCCCGCGCGTCCTGCGCGGCCTCCTTCAGGGCGTCCTTGGAGGAGTCCTCCAGCTCCATGCCGGAGACCTTGTACTTCACCGAGGCGTAGGCGATGGTGCCGTTCCTGCTGACGGCGTGCCCGGTGTAGGGGTCGGCGACGGAGGCGACCTCGGAGCCGCCCGCCAGTTCCTTGACGGTCTTGCGCACGGCCGCCTTGTTGGCGGCGTCGGTCATCTTCTCGCCCTGGGGGGCCTTGAAGACGACCCGGGCGGTGGCGCCGTCGGCGCTCATCCCGGGGAAGCGCTGTTCCAGCAGGTCGAAGGCCTTCTGGGCCTCGGTACCGGGGATGGAGAAGGATGTGTTGCCGGCGGCCGGCGCGGAGGCGGCGCCCACCCCGGCGAGGGTGAGCAGCGCGACCCATATGAGGGCGACGAAGTGCCGTCGCCGGAAGGCGAGGCGGCCGAGTTTGTAGAGGAACGTGGCCACGGAGGCGTACTCCCGGTCAGGTCGTTGGGTTCAGCTGGGCAGGGGTGATCAGCCCGACGACGTGAGCGGTGACGTCAGGTGGTGGGCTTGCTGGGGAAGAGCGTGAGGGGGTTCAGCTCGTGGGGACGCCGAGGGCGGGGAGGACCACGGCGTCGATGTACGAAAGGAGGAAGGCCTGTGTCGGCGGCTGCTCGTCGATGAGGGTGCGGGCGGCGAACCCGCCGATCATCATGTGCATCACGTAGTCGATCGCCGGGTTGTCCGCACGGACCTCGCCCCGGTCGATCGCCCGTTGCAGCACACGGCGGAACGCCGCCATCTCCGGATCGATCAGGTGGTCCCGGAACGCCCGAAGGAGGTCCGGGTTGCCGTGCATCGCCATGGCCAGGCCCCGCATCAGCGCGGAGTTCTGCTCCATCTCGCAGTCGTCCGAACGCAGGGTGAGGGCGTGCAGGTCACCTCGGAGGGACCCGGTGTCGACCTCGTCGGCGGATCCGCCCGGCTTGTTGTGCCGCACGGCCTTGGCGACCAGGTCGGCCTTGCCGCCCCACTGGCGGTAGAGCGTGGCCTTGCTGGACCGGGTGCGGGCGGCCACGGCGTCCATCGTGAGGGCGTCGTAGCCGACCTCGCGGAGCAGGTCGAGCACGGCCTCGTACAGCTCGGCCTCGCGCTCGGGCGTGATCCGGCTGCGACGTGTCGCCGCCACGGCTTCCGTCATGCCTGTCACCTTCCCCGCTCCGTCGGTCTTCTTCCTCGTACAGGGATGAAGATACCCCCTCCCCTTGCGAAACGAAACCGTTTCGTACGTGTGTTGGGTCACGAAGGTGAAGGCCCCATAAGTTGCTGGCACCGTGGCAGGGGAAAAGCATGGGGAGGTGAGCTATCTGCGCCTTCCCCACCTCAGCGGCGACCTGCTCTGCTTCGTCGCCGAGGACGACCTCTGGCTGGCCCCCCTCGACGCCCCGGGCCGCGCCTGGCGGCTCACCGCGGACCGCACCAAGGCCGGACACCCGCGCTTCTGCCCCGAGGGCCGCCGGATCGCCTACACGACCTGGCGCAGCCTCGTCCCCGAGATCCACCTCGTCGACGTCGACGGCGGGCCCGCCCGGCAGCTGACGTACTGGGGCAGCGCCGACACCCAGGTGTGCGGCTGGACCCCGGACGGCGAGATCCTCGCGGTGGCCTCCCACGGCCAGCCCTTCTCGCACTTCACCTGGGCCTACAAGGTCCCCGCCGACGGCGACCCGGGCGGCCGGCTGCCCTGGGGCCCGGTCACCGACATCCAGGTCGCCGACGTCGACGGCGTCCACAAGACCCTGCTGCTCACCGGGACCCCGCCGCACGAACCGGCCTCCTGGAAGCGGTACCGCGGCGGCGCCATGGGCCGGCTGTGGCTGCACGGACAGCGGCTGCTGCCGGATCTCGACGGCCATCTGGCCTGCCCCCTGTTCGTCGCCGGCCGGATCGCCTTCCTCTCCGACCACGAGGGCGTCGGCAACCTCTACTCCTGCGCCCAGGACGGCACCGACCTGCGCCGCCACACCGACCACGACGCCTTCTACGCCCGGCACGCCTCCAGCGACGGCGAGCGGGTGGTCTACCAGTGCGCGGGCGACCTGTGGCTGGTGGACGACCTCTCCCCGGACGGCGTACCGCGCAGGCTCGACATCCGGCTCGCCGGACCGCGCACCGGCCGCCGCCGCTACCAGGTGCCGGCCGCGCAGAACATCGACGGCATCTCCGTGGACGAGACCGGACGGGCCAGCGCGGTCGTCGTCCGCGGCAGCCTGTACTGGCTCACCCACCGCGACGGCCCCGCCCGTACGATCACCGACACGCCCGGCGTCCGGGTGCGGCTGCCGGAGATGCTGGGCTCCACCGGGCAGGTCGCCTACGTCACCGACGCCGAGGGCGAGGACGCCGTCGAGATCGTCCACCTCCCCCGCGCCACCGGCGGCCGCGCCCCCCGCCGGCCGGCCTCCGGCTCCCTGGGCCGCGTCCTGGAACTGGTCTCCGACCCCCAGGGCGAACGCCTGGCCGTGGCCTCGCACGACGGCCGGCTGCTGCTGATCGACGTGCCGGAGGGGGAGACGGGGGCCGAGGCGGGGGCAGAGGCGGGGGCCGAGGGCGAGACAGGGACGGAGGGCAAGGCGGGGACAGAGAGCGAGACGGGGGCGGAGAGCGCTACCGGGGCCGAGGCGAGTGCGGAGGCCGAGGCGGGGACGGAAGCCGGGGCGGGGACGGAGGCCGGGGCGGGGACGGAGGCCGGGGCGGGGACGGAGGAGCGGACGCGGAAGCAGCAGGGCGGGACCGAGGAGCCCGGTGCCGCCGCCGGGCCGCGCGGGACCGTCACCGAGCTGGTCCGGTCCGCCAACGGACCGGTCCGCGACCTCGCCTTCTCCCCCGACGGCTCCTGGATCACCTGGTCGCACCCCGGCATCGGCCGCTCCCTGCGCCAGATCAAGCTGGCGCGCATCAAGGACCGGCTGATCGTGGACGTGACGAACGGCCGCTTCGAGGACGAGAACCCGGTCTTCACCCGCGACGGCCGCTACCTCGCCTTCCTCTCCTGGCGCGGCTTCGACCCGGTCTACGACGTGCACACCGGCGACCTGTCCTTCCCGCTCGGCTGCCGCCCGTACCTGGTCCCGCTCTCCTCCGCGACCCCCTCCCCCTTCGCCCTCAACCCCGAGGGCCGCCCGGCCGCCGGCGGGCTCGACCCGCTGGAGGACGAGGAGACCGGCGAGGCCGGGGCGGTGACGGTCGAGGTGGAGGGGCTGGCGAACCGGGTCACACCGTTCCCGGTGATCGCCTCCAAGTACTCCGGGCTGTACCCGGTCGCGGGCGGCGGCCTGGTCTGGCTGCGCTGGCCGATCTCCGGCGCGCTCGGCGAGACCTTCGTCAACCCGGCCGACACCAGCGGCCGCCCGACCCTGGAGTACTTCAACATCACCAAGGCGAAGAAGTCCGAACTGGTCGACCACCTGGACTGGTTCGCGGTGAGCGGTGACGGCACCCGGCTGGTCGTGGTGGACGAGGGCGATCTGCGGGCGGTGCCGTCGACCGAGATCGGCGACGCCGACTCGACCGTCTGGATCGACGTCCGCCGCATCCTGCACGAGGCCGACCCGCCCGCCGAGTGGCGCCAGGCGTACGACGAGGCGGGGCGTCTGATCCGGGCCTACTTCTGGGAGCCGGGCATGTGCGGCATCGACTGGGACGCGGTGCTCGACCAGTACCGCCCGCTGGTCGAACGGGTCGCCTCCCCCGACGAGTTCGCCGACCTGCTGCGCGAGGTCCTCGGCGAACTGGGCACCTCCCACGCCTACGTCACCGCCGCCCGCCGCAACGAGGGCCCGCCCCACTACCAGCGCTGGCAGGGCCTGCTCGGCGCCAACTTCGTGCGCCGCGACGGACGCTGGGCGGTCAAGCGGATCCTGCCCGGCGACTCCTCCGACTCCAAGGCCCGCTCCCCGCTGGCCGGCACGGGCATCCGCGAGGGCGCCGTCCTGACCCATGTCGACGGCCGCCCGGTCGACCCGGTGACGGGCCCGTACCCGCTGCTGGCCGGCTCCGGCGGTACGACGGTGGAGCTGACGTTCCTCACGGCCGAGGGCGACACCGGGCACGCGCGGCGGGTGGCCGTCGTCCCGCTCATCGACGAACGCCCGCTGCGCTACCAGGACTGGGTGGCCAAACGCCGGGCCGTGGTCCGGGAGCTGAGCGACGGCCGCTGCGGCTATCTGCACATCCCCGACATGGGCGGCTCCGGCTGGGCCCAGTTCAACCGCGACCTGCGGATGGAGGTGTCCCGGCCCGCGCTCATCGTGGACGTGCGCGGCAACGCGGGCGGCCACATCAGCGAACTCGTCATCGAGAAGCTGACCCGGACGATCGTGGGCTGGGACCTGACCCGGTACGCGCAACCGGTGTCGTACACCTCCGACGCCCCGCGCGGTCCGGTGGTGGCGCTGGCCGACGAGGCCACCTCGTCCGACGGCGACATGATCACCGCCGCCTTCAAGCTGCTGAAACTCGGCCCGGTCGTCGGCCAGCGCACCTGGGGCGGAGTCGTCGGCATGACCGGCCGGCACCGGCTCGGCGACGGCACCGTCATCACCGTCCCCATGAACGCGGCCTGGTTCGACGCCTACGGCTGGTCCGTGGAGAACCACGGTGTCGCCCCCGACCTGGAGATCGTGCGCACCCCCCTCGACTGGGCCGAGGGCCGCCACGCCCAGCTGGCCGACGCGGTGGAGCTGGCACTGAGCCTGCTGGAGACCAACCCGGCGGCGGTCCCCCCGGACTACAGCGCCGTACCGGACCGCTCCCGCCCGAAGCTGCCGCCGAGGCCCCGGGGATGACGCCGCCGAGGCTCCGCGCACGACGCGCCGTGGGGCACCCTTCCGGGAAGGGCACCCCACGGCGACCGAAGCTCAGCGACTAGGACTCGTAGTCCTGGCCGAGCCGGTCATGGACCTGCTGCTCCGTTTCCTCGATGTCACGGTGGTTCTGGCCACCGCGCTGCGGCTGCTGGCCCTGCCGGCCGCCCTGCTGACCACGCTGGCCGGCCTTCTCCTTGGCCTGGCCCATCTTCTCCTTGGCCTGGTCCTTGGCCTGGCGCGACTTGTCCTGGAACTGGTCCTTCATACCCATGTGGGTTCACTCCCGTGGTGGGTGGGGTTCAGGCCTCCTCTGTGAGGCCTCGACCAGATTCACACGACCGAACACGCCCTGCATGTCGATCAGTTACGGTGCGTAGCGCGGGCGGCCTCGTCCGCCGCCCCACCTGCGCCGACGAGCCCGGAACGCATTCCCTGCAGGCGCGGCGCGAAGCGCTTCATCTCGCGCTGACCGACCGTCCCGATGAGCGCCGGCAGGTACCCGCGCACGCCCTGCATGCCGCGCAGCCACCACTGCCCGTACACGTGCGCCGAGCGCCGCTCGATCCCGGCGACGAGCCGGTCCACCGCGGGCCCCAGCGGGTACGTCTTGTTCGACGGCCACGGCAGCCGCTGCCGCAGCTCCCGCATGACGTCGTCCTGGTCGGCGCCGCGCACCATGTCGGTGTCGGTCCAGGACAGGTAGCCGACACCGACGCGCACCCCCTGGTAGCCGACCTCGGCGCGCAGACTGTGCGCGTACGCCTCCACGCCCGACTTGGACGCGCAGTACGCCGTCATCATCGGGGCCGGGGTGATCGCGGCGAGCGAGGCGATCTGCAGCAGATAGCCGCGGCTCTCCACCAGCACCGGCAGGAACGCGCGCGCGGTCACCGCCGAACCGATCAGGTTCACCTCGATCACCCGCCGCCAGGCCTGCGGATCGGAGTCGGCGAAGGGCCCGCCGGTCGCCACGCCCGCGTTGGCGACGACGATGTCGACCTTCCCGAACCGCGCCTTCACCTCCTGCGCGACCCGGCTCATCGTCTCGTGGTCGGTGACATCGGCGTACCAGTGGGCGCTGTCGCTGTGCAGCCGCCCGGAGACCTCCTTGAGGGCCTCCTCCTCCAGCCCGACCAGCGCGACCTTCGCCCCGCGCGCGGACAGTTTGCGTGCCAGCAGCTCGCCGACACCGCGGGCCGCTCCGGTGACGACCGCGACCTGTCCTTCGAGGCTGACCCTGCTCATGCGCTCTCCTTGGTCTGCGGGGGAGTCTCCGCCTTCTGCGCGGGAATCTCCGCGGGGATCTCCGCGGCGGCGGAACCGTGCTCGGGGGAGGCCCCCGTGACGTACGTGCCGACGAGTTCGCGGATCCGGCCGGTCACCAGCTCGGGTGCCTCGACCGGAGTCATGTGGCCGATGCCGGGCAGCTCGGTGACGCCGACACAGTGCGGCAGCGCGGCCGCCAGCGCACGGGCGTGCACCGGGGGCGTGAGCCGGTCGTCCGCGCCCTGGACCACCGCGGTGGGCGGGTGCAACTGCCGTACCCCGTCGTCGAGATCGAGCCCGGCGAGGACGGCCGACCAGGCGTACCGCACGGCGCGCGGACAGGCGTGCACGATCCGCGCGCACGCCTCCACGCGGTCCGGGGCGGAACCGGCGCCCATGGTGGCGTACTTCAGGACGCGCATCGCCAGCGGGGTGACCGGACCGAGAGGGGCGCGGGAACCGAGGACGCGCCCGGTGATCCAGGTGCGCACCCGCCCGGCGCGCAACGGCACCACGCGCGCCTCGGCGACCAGCCGCGAACTGCCCGTGCTGCACAGCAGAACCGCGGCGGCGTGGTCCCGGAAGCGGGGGCGGCCGGCCGCGGCCATGACCGTCATGCCGCCCATGGAGTGGCCGACGACGAGCGCCTTCTCCCCGGGCGCGAGGGTCGCCGCGAGCACCGCTTCGAGATCGTCCGCCAGCGCCCGGGTGGTGCACGCGGGGTTCGCGGGGCTGCGCCCGTGCCCCCGCTGGTCGTAGGCGATCACCCGGTGGTCGGCGGCCAGTTCCCGTATCTGGGCCGCCCAGAACGCCGTGGAGCAGGTCCAGCCGTGGGAGAGGACGACCGGGGGCGCGCCCTCGGAGCCGTGCACCTCGACGTGCAGCCGCGCGCCGTCGGCGGAGACGGCGGTGAGGGTGCGGACCGGGACGGGCGGGGCGTAGGGGCCGCTCGTGACGGAGGCGGTGCGGCTCATGCGACGGCCTCGCTCGTCCGCTCGGAGACCGCGGCGGGCCTGCGGATCACCTCGTACTCCGCGAGGTCCACCCGCCGGGTCGCGCGCCGGAACTCGGTGGTCGTACCGGGCCAGATGGTGGTGTTGCGGCCGCTCGCGTCCAGGTACCAGCTGGTGCAGCCACCGGTGTTCCACACCGTCCGCTCCATCCGTTCCTGGACCCGCCGGTTCCAGGCATCGACCGCCGAGGGCCGGGCATCGAGGGCCGCACGGCCTCCGAGGACGTCCAGTTGCCGCAGGTAGTCGGCCATGTAGTTCAGCTGGGACTCGATCATGAGGATCATGGAGGAGTTCCCCAGACCGGTGTTGGGGCCGATGATCGTCATCCAGTTCGGGAACCCGGCCGCCGAGGCGCCGCGCAGCGCCTGCATGCCGTTCTTCCAGGACTCGGCGAGCGTGATGCCCTCCGCGCCGACCACCCGCTCGGCGATGGGCATGTCCGTGACGTGGAAGCCCGTACCGAAGACGATCGCGTCGACCTCGGCCTCGGTGCCGTCGGCGGCCACGACCGTGGACCCGCGGACCTCGCTGAGCCCGCTGGCCACGACGTCCACGTTGGGCTGGGCCAGCGCCGGGTAGTACGTGCTGGACAGCAGGATCCGCTTGCAGCCGATGCGGTAGTCCGGGGTGAGCTTGGCGCGCAGGGCCGGGTCCTTCACGGCACGGGCCATGTTCCGCTTGGCGAGCTGCTCGACGAGGCCGAGTTCGTCCGGTCGCTTGGTGAACGCCTGCACCTGCAGCTCCCGGATGCCCCACAGCAGGCCGCGCCGGGCCTGGGCGGTGACGGGCAGCCGCCGGTGCAGCCACCGCTCGGCGCCGCTGATCGCCCGGTCGACGCGGGGCATCACCCACGGCGGGGTGCGCTGGAAGAGCGTGAGCCGGCCGACCCGGGGCTGGATGGCGGGCACGATCTGGATCGCGGAGGCGCCGGTGCCGACCATGGCGACCCGCTTGCCGCGCAGGTCGTAGTCGTGGTCCCAGCGGGCGGAGTGGAAGACCTTGCCGGGGAAGGAGTCCAGGCCCGGGATCGCGGGGATCTTCGGGTCGGACAGCGGCCCGGTGGCGGAGACCACGACGTCGGCGGTCAGCGCGCCGCGGGTGGTCTCGATGTTCCACCGCAGCTTGTCGTTGTCCCAGGTCATGAGCTTGACCTCGGAGTCGAGACGCAGGTGGGGGCGCAGTCCGAAGAGGTCGGTGACGTGCTCCAGGTAGGCCCGGATGTGGCGCTGCCCGGAGAAGGTGCGCGGCCAGTCGGGGTTGGGCGCGAAGGAGAAGGAGTACAGGTGCGAGGGCACGTCGCAGGCGCACCCGGGGTAGCTGTTGTCCCGCCAGGTGCCGCCGACGCTGTCGGCGCGCTCCAGGACGACGAAGTCGGTGACTCCCTCGCGGCGCAGCCGGACGGCGGCCCCCAGACCGCCGAACCCGGACCCGATCACCGCCACCCGTACATGCTCGTGCTCGGCCATCCCGAAGCCTCCACGCATCACCTAGGACTCTGCCAGTGATTACTGGCGCAATGGGACTGTAGAGCAGTCGCGTACCGAGCGGTAGGGGGCGGAAGAGGGAAAGTTACCCCCGGTACGCCATAGGCTGCGGGAGTGGCAGAGGACGCAGAACACCCCGGAACCAGGCGTGAGTACCGCATGGAGGAGCTGGCCCGGCTGGCCGGCATCACCGTGCGCACCCTGCGCTTCTACCGCGAACGCAAGCTGATACCACCGCCGCGCCGCGAGGGCCGTATCGCCTGGTACGACGACCACCACCTGGCCCGGCTGCGCACCATCGCCACCCTGCTGGAGCGCGGCCACACCCTGAACGGCATCGCGGAACTCGCCGACGCCCTCGACCAGGGCCGCGATGTCGCCGACCTGCTCGGCGTCGGCACCCCCACCGAGGAGGAGCCGGTCCGCCTCACCCCGGAGGAACTCGCCGCCCGCTTCGAGGGCGAGGTCACCCCGGAGAACCTCGCCGCCGCCATGGAACTGGGCTACCTCGGCACCGACGGCGACACGATCGTCCACATCAGCCGGCGGCTGCTGGACGTCTCCTCCGCGCTGGTCCGCGAGGGCATCCCGCTCGCCGAGGTCCTGTCGGCCGGCGCCCGCGTCCGCGAACACGCCGACGCCCTGGCCGAACTCTTCGCCGACCTCGTCCTGCGCCACGCCCCCGAGGAGGACCTGCAACGGCTGCGCCCGCTGGCCCGCAGCGTCGTGGAGGCGGAACTCTCACTGGCACTGGACCGCCGGCTGAACAAAGGCTGAGGGCCTGCCCGTTCACTCCATCGGGGTAGCTTTCCGGCAAGCGGGTACGCACGTCGACCCGACCTCCGACAGTGAGATCGAAAAGGCCCCGGCGGCTGTGCCACCAGCCCCGGGGTACGGCCGACCCTGTCCAGGAGTGTCGACATGCCCCACCATAGCCAGCCCTCGGCTTTGCCCACCGGCACCGAGCCGCTCTCCGCCAGGCACCCCCGGGCGGTGGCAGCGGTGCGTCTGAGTTGCCTGACCAGCGTGACGACGTCGCCGGATCGCCAGCGTTCCGCCGTCCAGCGCTGCGTGGACCACCTAGGCCTCCAGCTGGTCGCCGAAGCCTGGGACCTTGGCGTCTCGGCCCGTGCGACGTCTCCGTTCGAGAGGCCGGCGCTCTCTTCCTGGCTTCAGCGGCCCTACGCGTACGAGGCCGTCGTCTGGTCGCACGTGGACCGTGCCGTGCGCTCCGTGGAGCACATGACCGAGTTGATCGACTGGTCCCGCCGACACGGCCGGACCCTCGCCTTCGGCATGCCCGAGGACGACGTCCCTCTCGTGGTGACGCCGCTGGCAGGCGACTCCGTCATCCGGCGCTGCATGGAACTGGCCCGGGACGCCCAACGTGAGGTTGAGACCATCTCCGCACGCCTCACCAGTTGTCACGCCACCCTGCGTGAGGCGGGCCGCTACGCCGGCGGACTGGTGCCGTTCGGCTACCGGAAGGCACCCCATCCCTCGGGCAGCGGATGGGGTCTGGCCCTCGATCCCGAGACCGCCCCCCTCGTACGGTCGCTGGTGAGCGAGGTGCGAGCCGGGCGCTCGCTGACCGCCCTCGCACGCGAACTCAACGATCAGGGCGTGCCGGTCCCACGAGACCGCCATGCCCAGCTCCAGGGGCGCCGAACGGGCGGCCGCCGCCACGGACGCGACTTCGACCGCTTCCGGTGGACGTCCGGCACTCTGTCGAAGGTGCTGCGCAGCCCGTCGCTCAAGGGCCACCGTACGCATGGCGGGCAGACGGTCCGCGACGCATCGGGCGCCCCCGTGCTGATCGGGCAGCCCCTGCTGTCCGAGGCCGAGTTCGACGCTCTGCAAGCCGCCCTTCAGGCCCGGTCGAACGGCACCCGCCGCCCACGGCGCCCGACATCCGCACTGCTCATCGGTGTCGTGCACTGCCGGGGATGCAGCGGGCGCATGTACTTCGCCGCGCGCAAGGACTGTCCGTACGGCGACTACGTCTGCCGAGCGACCGCCCGCGGTGACGTGTGCCCGGCACCGGCCGGTGTGCGCTCCGACTGGCTCGAGCAGTACACGCTCGACTGCTACCGCCGAGCGACAGGCAAGGAGGCCCCTGCGACCCGCGAGGACCTCCTCCGCGACGGCGTCCGCGTCACCGTCGCCAAGGGCCGACGCGGCGGCGGAGCCGAACGGAACAGGGGACCGGAGACATCACGCCTGACCTTCACCATCGAGGGCCCGGCCCCGCAGATGGACTGAGAAGACCGCCGTGGACCGCACGGGGGCCACGCCTGCGGGCGGGCCTCGCGTGCGGTCGGCCTCACATCTCGAAGACCACCGTCACCGGCGCGTGGTCCGACCAGCGCTCCTCGTGGCTGGCCGCCCGCTCCACCACCGCCTTGACCGCACGCCGGGCGAGCCCCGGCGTCGCCACAGCAAGATCGATGCGCCAACCGGAATCGTTGTCGAAAGCCCGCCCCCGGTACGACCACCAGGTGTACGGCCCCTCGGCCTCCGGGTGCAGGGCGCGGACCACGTCGACGTACCCGCCCTCGCCGGCCGCGAAGACCCGGCCGAGCCAGTCCCGCTCCTCCGGCAGGAAGCCGGAGTTCTTGGTGTTGCCGCGCCAGTTCTTCAGGTCGGCCTGCTGGTGGGCGATGTTCCAGTCGCCGCAGACGAGGACCTCGCGCCCGTCGGCGGCGGCCCGCTCGCGCAGCTCCTTCAGATAAGCGAGGAACTCGCCCATGAAGCGGATCTTCTCGTCCTGCCGTTCGGTGCCGACCTCGCCGGAGGGGAGATAGAGGGAGGCCACGGTGACACCGGGCAGCTCGGCCTCGACGTACCGCCCGCTGCCGTCGAACTCGGCGGAGCCGAAGCCGACCCGGACCCGGTCGGGCTCGCGGCGCGTGTAGAGGGAGACGCCCGCGCGGCCCTTGGCGGCGGCCGGGGCGTGCACCACGTGCCAGCCGTCGGGCTGCCGGACCTCCTCGGGCAGCTGGTGCGGCTCGGCGCGCACCTCCTGCAGGCAGACCACGTCCGCCTCGGTCCCGGCGAGCCACTCCACGAAGCCCTTCTTCGCGGCGGCCCGCAGTCCGTTCACGTTCACCGAGGTCACAGTCAGCACCAGGGCACGATACCGGCACACTGGTCGGGGTCCGCAAAATCACGGACCCCCACCGCCTGCATAGAAGTACGATACCCAGCATGAATATTCGCCGTGTTCGCTTCGACCACCCCGACGCCGTGAAGCTCAACGACGAGGTCCAGGCCGAGTACCACCTGCGCTACGGCGACGGGGGCGACGCCACGGCCCTGGACGCCGCGGACTTCGACCCGCCCCGCGGCGCGTACCTGATCGCGTACGACGAGTACGACCGCCCGGTGGCCACCGGCGGCTGGCGCAGCCAGGACCGCAACGAGGAGGGCAACGAGGACGGCGACGCCGAGCTGAAGCGGATGTTCGTCATCGAGGAGATGCGCGGACGGGGCCTGGCCCGCCGGATCCTCGCGGCCCTGGAGGAGGACGCCCGCATGGCCGGCCGGATCCGCATGGTCCTGGAGACCGGCACCAAGCAGCCGGAGGCCATAGCCCTGTACACCTCCAGCGGCTACGAGCCGTGCACCAAGTTCGGCTACTACCGCCACCACGAGGAGAGCCTCTGCTACGCCAAGCGGCTCTGAGCGGACGCGGGTCATCGGCGGAGCCGATGGGGGCATCGGTTTCCCTGCCCAGCGGGCCGTGGACCCGGCCCGGTGCCCGGTCATAGCTTCTTGCGGTGTCGGCCGCGCACGACGGCCGGCGACCTCAGGAGGGTGGCATGAGCGGCAGGGGCGGGACCGGGGACGGCACGAGCGCACCGAGCGCGTCCGCGCGCCGGGAGACACGCGGGGCGGTCGAGCTGACGGCGGCGATGCTGCTGTCCGGCACCATCGGCGTCTTCGTGGTCGAGTCCGGCGCCTCGCCGTTCACCGTGGTCTTCTACCGGTGCGTGTTCGGCGCGCTGTTCCTCGGCCTGTACTGCCTGGCCCGCGGTTTCTTCCGCGACCACGGCTTCACCCCGAAGAAGCTCGCCCTCGCCGCGCTCGGCGGGGTGTTCATCGTCTTCAACTGGGCGTTCCTCTTCGAGGCGTACGGCAGGACGTCCATCTCGGTGGCCACCGTGGTCTACCACACCCAGCCGTTCTTCGTGGTCCTGCTCGGCGCCCTGTTCTTCAGGGAGCGGATCACCCGGCAGAAGGCCGGCTGGCTGCTCGTCGCCTTCCTCGGCCTCGTCCTGGTCGCCGGTGTCTCCGCCTCCGACCTCTCCGGTGACGGCGCCTACCTGGTGGGCCTCGGATACGCGCTGCTGGCCGCCCTGTTCTACGGCCTGTCCACGATCATCACCAAGCGTGTGACCGGCGTCCGGCCCCATCTGGTCGCCCTGGTGCAGGTGCTGCTCGGCATCCCGCTGCTGCTGCCCTTCACCCGGCTCGGCGAGAGCGCCCACCTCGGCACCGGCTGGGCCTGGCTCGCGGGCCTCGGCTTCCTGCACACCGGCGTCATGTACGTCCTGATGTACTCCGCGTACCAGAAGCTTCCCACCGCGAAGATCGCCGTCCTGGCCTTCGTCTACCCGGCCGCCGCCCTGCTGAGCGACTGGGCCGTCTACGGCCACCACGTCACCTGGGTCCAGGCCCTGGGCATCCCGCTGATCGTGGCCGCGTCCCTCGGCACCAACCTGGGCCGGCGCCCCCGGCTCAGGCGGGCGCGCCCTGCGGTGCGTCCTGGCGCATCAGCCGCGTCGCCTGGTCGATGAACAGCTGCGACTCCCGCGACAGCCGCCGCCCGCCGCGCCACGCGAGCTGCGTGTACACGGAGAACGGCGCCTCCCACGGCAGCGCCGCCATCTCGCCCTTCTCCAGTTCGGCGGCGACGGTGACCGCGGGAAGCAGCGAGATCCCCAGCCCGGAGGCGACGCCCTTCTTGATCGCCTCGATCGTTCCGAACTCCAGGAACGGCGCGCTCGTCACGCCCCGCAGCTCCGCCTCGAACAGGTCGCGGTAGGCGCATCCGGCCTCTGTGCCCAGCACGGACACCGACCGCAGGTCGGTTCGGGACAGCTCGCCGCGCCGCGCCAGCGGATGGCCGGGGGCCGCGACGAGGACGAGGGGCTCCTCGGCCAGCACCACCGACTCCAGCCCCGGATGCCGCGTCTCCTGCTCCAGCAGGAACCCGATGTCGAAGGTGCCCTGGCGCAGCGCGTGCCGGGTGTCGGCGCACAGGCTCGGCCGCAGCGAGAGCTGCACCTTCGGGTAGCGGTGGTGGAAGAACTCCAGCAGCGGCGGCATGCGGTAGGAGGTGATGCTCTCCATGGTGCCGATCACCAGGGTCCCCGAGGGGCCGTCCCCGCCCGCCACGTCCGCGCGTGCCGCCTCGACCAGTTCCAGGATCTGCTCGGCGTACTCCAGCAGTTTCTCCCCGGCGGGAGTCAGCCGGATCCGCCCGCCGAGCCGGTCGAACAGCTCCACGCCCAGCGAGGTCTCCAGCGCGCGGACCTGGCTCGTCACACTCGACTGCGCGTAGCTGAGTTCCTCGGCGGCGCGCGTGAAGCTCAGCAGCGCCGCGACCTTCCGGAACGTCACCAGGTGGCGTATCTCCACGGTTGTCCCCCTTCAGTGCCCCGGATCCGTCCCGGAAACGACGAAGATCCCGATCGGTCATGATGACCGACGGGATCTCGTCGTGCAGTGGACCTGAGGGGATTTGAACCCCTGGCCCCCTCGATGCGAACGAGGTGCGCTACCGGACTGCGCCACAGGCCCTTGCAACGAGTGAAACTTTAGCATCCCGATCGGGGTGCTTGGAAATCCGCTCCCTGACTGGTCAGGGCGGGGATCCAGGAAGTGACCCAGGTCACTCGTTGGCGGCCCGCGGGCGGTCGCCGTCCTCGTACTGGTCGAAGAGGGGGGTGTGTCCGCGTTCCCGCGAGCGGCGGGCCGAGGCGGCACGGCGGGCGTCGCCGTGTCCGCCCGCGGGCTTCTCCCCGGCCGCGGGCGCCGCCGCCCCGGCCTCGGCCTGTGGTGCCTCCTCCTGCTCCGGGGCGACCGTGCTGGAGCGCGCCGAACTCCAGGTGTCGGGCGCGCCCAGATCGACGTCGGAGGTGGCGCGCGGGGCGACCGGCGCGGTGACGTACGTCGGCAGGGGCACCGGGACCGGGTCCCAGCTGTCCCCGTGGCCGGGCCGGCGCTGCCGCTCGCGCTGCTGGTCGACCCACTCGGCGTGGTCGGTCTGCTCGACGAGGGCGCGCCGGTCGGCGGCGAGCGCGGACAGGCCGGTGTCGGTGCCGCCGGCCGGGGCCTCTTCCTCCGTCGCCTCGGCGCCGGGGCCCGCGTCGAGCGGCGCGCGGCGGTGCGGCTGGCGCTCGCGCAGCCGCTGGGCCGCGGCCTCGGCCTGCCGGCGGTCCATCTGGTAGGCGAAGCGGCGGCGCTCCTGCGTCCGCAGGTAGGCGATGTACCCGCTCAGCAGGACGGCGGGCACACCGGGCGCCCAGAGGAAGGCGAGTCCGCCGACGGCGGCCACGATCGCGCCGAGGGTGAAGACGAGGAAGAGCATGACGGTGGTGCGCCGGCGCCGGGCGAGCACCTTCGAGCGCCGGGCGCGCGCCGCGGCCGTCTGCGCCGCGGCGGCCTGAGCCGCGGAGGCCTGAGCCGCGGAGGCCTGGGCCGAGGGCGCGTGCTTCTGCGCCGGGAGGGACGCGGGGGTGGACCTGGGCGCCGGCTCGGGGGCCGGGTCGGTGCCGCCGGGTGCCTCGGGCTCGGCCTCCGGCACCGCCTGACGGCGGGTCGGGGGCAGGGCGAAGGCCCGGACGTCCACCGAGTCGGTGACGGCGTCCGGATCGACGGCGTCCGGCTCCCCCTCCTGGGCGGAGCGCGCCTTCAGGTCCCTGGCGTACCGGCGCTCCATACCCGCCCGTCCGGACAGCAGCCGGATGGCGGTGCTGAAGCGTTCCGTCGGACGGGCCTCGTTCAGCTCGTCCTGCCTACGGAGCCACATCGGCACCAAGTAGGCGGCCCAGGCCCCGACAATGACTGCGTAGATGAGGCCGCTGCTGCTCACGCTCACACGGTAGAGGGGTTTGCGCGAGGCCATCCGCCAATTGGGCCGGTGTGTCGCACGATCTGGCTGATATTTCCAGCATTTTTTGCGACCGATGCGGTCACAGGGTCGCCGGAGTAGCGAATTTCAGCGGGCCGAGACGGTCAACAGCCGATCAATTTCGAACACATTTTCAATTTACGGACTCTCGGTGCGCTGGGCGCCCTGAGAGCGGGCCCGCTTCCACCGCGCGAGCAGCCCGTCGGGCACCTCTTCCGCGGTGAGCGCGAAGACCAGATGGTCCCGCCAGGCGCCGTCGATGTGCAGATAACGCGGCCGGAGCCCCTCCTCGCGGAATCCGAGTTTCTCCACCACCCGCCGGCTCGGACGGTTCTCGGGGCGAATGCAGACCTCGATCCGGTGCAGACCGACGGTACGGAAACAGTGGTCCACCGCGAGCGCCACGGCCGTCGGCATCACCCCGCGTCCGGCCACCGCCTCGTCCACCCAGTAGCCCACGTGCCCCGAGCACATCGACCCCCAGGTGATCCCGGCGACCGTCAACTGCCCGACCAGCCGCCCCTCGTACTCGATGACGAACGGCAGCATCCGGCCCGCCCCGGCCTCCGAGCGCAGGTGCCGGACCATCTGGCGGTAGGTCGGCCGGTGCGCGATCGGCCCGCTCGGCGTGGGCGGCGGGATCGTCGCCTCCCAGGGGCGCAGCCACTCGCGGTTGCGCCGGTTCACCTCGCGCCAGGCCCGCTGGTCGCGCAGCTTTATCGGCCGGAGGACGACATCGCCGTCCGCCAGCACGGCGGGCCAAGGGCTGTTCAGCTCGCACCCCCACTGCTTGCGGGTCTGGGGTGGTCACCGCCGCGGATCTGGTCGACGGCGTGGGCCAGCAGGGGCTCCAGTACGGCGATCCCGTCGCGGACGCCGCCGGTCGAACCGGGCAGGTTGACGATCAGCGTCCGCCCGGCGACCCCGGCCAGGCCCCGGGACAGGGCCGCGGTCGGGACCTTGTCCCACCCGTGGGCGCGGATGGCCTCCGCGATGCCCGGCACCTCGTGGTCGATGACCGCGCGGGTCGCCTCGGGGGTGCGGTCGGTGGGCGACAGGCCGGTGCCGCCGGTGGTGACGACGACGTCGTACCCGGAGGCGACGCCCGCGCGCAGGGCCGCTTCGACGGGAGCGCCGTCGGGGACCACCCGGGGGCCGTCCACGTCGAATCCCAGGCCCCTGAGGCCGTCGGCGACCAGCGGGCCGCCCCTGTCCTCGTAGACCCCGGCGGCGGCTCTGTTGGAGGCGGTGATCACCAAGGCGCGGTAGCTCATGCCCGGCTCCAGTCGCCCGACTTGCCGCCCGTCTTCTCCTCCACCCGTACGTCCGTGATGACCGCTCCCTTGTCGACCGCCTTGACCATGTCGATCACGGTGAGCGCGGCGACCGTCACCGCGGTGAGGGCCTCCATCTCGACGCCCGTGCGGTCCGTCGTCTTCACGGTGGCCCGGATCTCCACGGCGTCGTCCGCGACCGACAGATCCAGTGTCACACCGGACACCGACAACGGGTGGCACAGCGGGATCAGGTCCGGGGTGCGCTTGGCCCCCATGATCCCGGCGATGCGCGCGGTGGCGAGGGCGTCCCCCTTGGGCACCCCCTCGCCGCGCAGCAGCTCGACCACACGGGGGGACACGAGGACCCGGCCGCTGGCACGGGCGGTGCGCGCGGTCACGTCCTTTCCGGATACGTCGACCATGCGGGCCGCGCCCGCGTCGTCGATGTGGGTCAGTCGGTCCTGCGAAGTCATGGTGTGCTGCGCTCCCGGTCCGGGCCCGTCGCAGTGCGGTGCACGGGCCTGCTGTCCGCGACACCGTACCGCCAACCAGGAGGGCTCAGCCGAGCAGGACCACCTCGACCTCGGTGCCGGGCTCGGCGGACTCCACGTCCTCGGGCAGGACGATCAGCGCGTCGGCGTGCGCCAGCGCCGCGATCAGGTGGGAGCCGGAGCCGCCCACGGGGGTCACCTCGCCGTCGGCGTACGCCCCGCGCAGGAACTGCCGGCGGCCCTTGGGTGAACGCAGCGCCCGCTCCGCCTTCAGGGTGGCCCGGGCGCGGGGCCGGTGGACGTCCTCCAGGCCCATCAGGGTGCGGATGGCGGGGCGGACGAACAGCTCGAAGGAGACGTACGACGACACCGGGTTGCCGGGCAGCGCCAGCAGCGGTGTGTGGTCGGGGCCGATGGAACCGAACCCCTGCGGCTTGCCGGGCTGCATGGCGAGCCTGCGGAACTCCACGCCGCTGCCCGCCTCCTCCGCGTCCCCGGCGTACGACAGCGCCTCCTTGACGACGTCGTACGCCCCGACGCTCACCCCGCCCGTGGTCACCAGCAGGTCCGCGCGGATGAGCTGGTCCTCGATGGTGGAGCGGAGGGTCTCGGCGTCGTCGGCGACGGCGCCCACCCGGTAGGCGATGGCGCCCGCGTCCCGCGCGGCGGCGGTCAGGGCGAAGCTGTTGGAGTCGTAGATCCGGCCGGTGGCCAGCTGCTCGCCGGGCTGGACGAGTTCGCTGCCGGTGGACAGCACGACCACGCGCGGGCGCGGGCGCACCCGGACCGTGCCGCGGCCGATCGCGGCCAGCAGCGCGATCTGCGGCGGGCCGAGGACCGTGCCGGCCTCCAGGGCGAGGTCTCCCGCCTTCACGTCGCTGCCCTTGGCCCGCACGTGCGCGCGTGCCTCGGCGGGCCGGTACACGTGCACCTGCCCCTCGGCGCCCTCCGGGGCCAGGCTGCGCGCCCGCATGCCGCTCACCGGGCCCTCGCCGAGCCCGCCGTCGGTCCACTCGACGGGGACGACGGCCTCGGCGCCGGGCGGCAGCGGCGCGCCCGTCATGATGCGCGCGGCCTGCCCGGGGCCGACCCGGACCGGGTCGGACGCGCCGGCCGCGACGTCCCCGACGACCTCCAGGACGGCCGGGAACTCCTCCCCGGCGCCCGCCACGTCCGCGACCCGCACCGCGTACCCGTCCATGGAGCTGTTGTCGAACGGGGGCAGGGGCACCGGCACCGTGACGTCCTCGACCAGGACGCAGCCCTGGGCGTCGAGCAGTTGCAGCTCGATGGGTTCGAGGGGGCGGACGGTCGAGAGGATGTCCTCCAGGTGCTCGTCCACCGACCACAGGTCGTCCGGGCCGGCGGGGCGGGTCGCGGCGCTGCTCAAGACTGCTGCATCTCCTCGGCTACGTAACTGCGAAGCCAGGTCCGGAAGTCCGGGCCCAGGTCCTCACGTTCGCACGCGAGTCTGACAATGGCACGCAGGTAGTCGCTGCGGTCCCCGGTGTCGTAGCGGCGGCCCTGGAAGACGACGCCGTGCACGGGGCCGCCGACCTTCTCGTCCTGCGCGAGCTGCTGGAGGGCGTCGGTGAGCTGGATCTCGCCGCCCCGGCCCGGCTCCGTCTTGCGCAGTATGTCGAAGATGTGCGGGTCGAGGACGTAGCGGCCGATGATCGCGTAGTTCGACGGGGCGTCCGCCGGGTCGGGCTTCTCGACCAGTCCGGTCACCTTCACGACGTCGCCGTCGGCGGTGGCCTCCACGGCCGCGCAGCCGTAGAGGTGGATCTGCTCGGGCGCGACCTCCATGAGGGCGATCACGCTGCCGCCGTGCCGCTCCTGGACGTCGATCATGCGGCGCAGCAGCGGATCCCGCGGGTCGATCAGGTCGTCACCGAGGAGGACGGCGAAGGGCTCGTGGCCGACGTGCGGGGCGGCGCACAGCACGGCGTGGCCGAGGCCCCTGGGGTCGCCCTGGCGCACGTAGTGCATGGTGGCCAGGTCGCTGGACTCCTGCACCTTGGCGAGCCGCTCGGCGTCGCCCTTCTTCTCCAGCGCCGATTCCAGCTCGTAGTTGCGGTCGAAGTGGTCCTCGAGGGGGCGCTTGTTGCGCCCGGTCACCATGAGGACGTCGTCGAGCCCCGCCGACACGGCCTCCTCGACCACGTACTGGATCGCCGGCTTGTCTACGACCGGCAGCATCTCCTTGGGAGTGGCTTTGGTGGCCGGCAGGAACCGGGTGCCGAGGCCTGCTGCGGGGATGACAGCCTTGCTGATCCTGGGGTGGGACTGAGTCATGCCCGCCAGCCTATCCGGTGCCTTTGTTGGGAATCTGTGGCTCCGGTTGCTTGACCCTCATATGACCTGCATTAAGAAGGGCGCGAGACGACCAGTGGAACGCGACGGACGTACGGCCGAGCCTGACAAGCGCGGGTTGCGGCGGGAGTTCCTCTCGGTGAGGAACAGGTTGACGGCGGATGACGTGCGGGAGGCGGGCCGTGCGCTGGCGGAGCGCGCCCTGGAGCTGCCCGAGCTGGTGCGCGGTGGCACGGTGGCGGCGTACGTCTCCGTGGGGAGCGAGCCCGGCACGCTCGCGCTGCTCGACGCGCTGCGCGCGCGGGGCGTGCGCGTCCTGCTCCCCGCGCTGCTGCCCGACAACGACCTCGACTGGGGCGAGTACACCGGCCCCGGCTCCCTGGCGCGCGTCCAACATGGCGGAAAAATGGCGCTCTTCGAGCCCTCCGGAACGCGGCTCGGCCCGGACGCCGTGACGGCCGCGGACGTCGTCCTGCTGCCCGGGCTCGCGGTGGACGCGCGCGGGATGCGGCTGGGGCGGGGCGGAGGGTCGTACGACCGCGTGCTCGCCCGGCTGGAGCGGGCGGGCGCACATCCCCGGCTGGTGGTGCTGCTGTACGACACGGAGGTCGTCGCGCGCGTCCCGGCGGAGGCGCACGACAAGCCGGTGCACGCGGTGGTGACGCCGTCGGGGGTGCGCCGCTTCCCGGGCCCCTGACCGGGGCCCGCCCCGCCCCGCGTGCGCGGCACGTCCGCTCGCGCGCAGCGGAACGGCCCTCCACGCGCGCGTGGAGGGCCGTTCGGCGGTGTGCCGTCAGGGGGCGGTCACGGTGTGAGGACGAGGGTGTCGCTCGTGCTCTGGTCCACCGCCTTGCCCGAGAACGACCAGGGCAGCAGCTCGCCCTTGGCCCACTTGCCCGTCTGGTCCGTGTAGTGCGCGCTGAACGCGTGCCCGGAGGCACCGCTCAGGTTGATCCACTTGGACTTGTCGAGGTCGGCGAGGTTGACCACCATCCGCATGGACGGCACCCAGACCACGTTGTAGCCGCCGGCGGCGTTCCAGCCGGTCGCGTTCACCGTGGACTCGCCGCCGCTGAGCTTCCAGGGGCCGCGGTTCAGGAGGTACTGCAGGACCTTGGGGCCGTCGGTGCCGAGCGTCTGGTTCTTCAGGAACAGCCGGTGCAGGCGGCCCCAGCTCCAGGTGTCGATGTCCTTGCCGAGCTTGGCGGTCAGCTCCCAGCGGGCGTCGATCATCGCCCGGCGGAAGAGCTGGTCGCGGTTGTCGGCGCCGGGCCGGGTGCCCGACTTGGCCGTCTTCCACCAGTCGCTGTCCGGCTTGTCCATCAGGGTGCGCACGACCTCGAACCAGCGGTCGCCGCCGTCCGGCTGCGCCTGGTCGGCGTCGCGCTGACCGCACTCGCGCACCTTGGTGTCGTCGTCCACCGGGCCGGTGCTGTCGATCTTGTCGACCCACAGGCACTGCCCCTTGACGCGGACCTCCTTGGGGAGCTTGTTGCCGAAGGCGAGCTTGAGGATGTTGCGCCAGACGGCGTTGAAGTACGCGGCCGCCGCCGAGTCGGCCTCCTGGGTGTAGTCCCAGCCCTCCAGCAGCTTCTGCGCCTGGCGGACGTCCGGGTCGTCCAGGTTGATCTTCAGCAGCTTGGGCACCAGCAGCTTGGCGATCTCGCTGCTGTTGTCCAGCTGCATCTGGCGCATGTCGTCGGTGGAGATCTTGCCGCCGTCCTTGACCTTGGACTCGATCAGGTCGGAGATGCGCTGGCTGCGGGTGCCGTAGCCCCAGTCGGTGGTGAGGGTGTACGGGTACTTCTCCGGGTCGACCACGGCCTGGTTGGCGGTGACGATGTAGCCGCGCTTCGGGTCGTACTCGTAGGGCAGCTCGTCCTGCTTGATGAAGCCGGTCCAGCGGTACTTCGAGTCCCAGCCCGGTGCCGGGACGGCGCCGGTGTCCTTGGCGGAGCGGGTGGGGATCCTGCCGGGCAGCGTGTAGCCGATGTGGTTGTCCGTGCTCGCGAAGACCAGGTTCTGCGAGGGCACGTCGAACAGGGCCGCCGCCGCGCGGAACTCGTTCCAGTCCCCGGCCTTGTCGAGGGCGAACACGGCGTCCATCGTCGTGCCCGGGTCGAGCGCGGTCCACCTGAGGGCGATGCCGTAGCCGTCGCCGCGGTCGGGCGCGGCGGTGTTCACCGAGGCCTTCCTGCCGACCTGGACGAGTTCGTCGTCGCGGTCGGACAGCAGCGGCATCCCGTCCTGGGTCTGGCGGACGACGATCGTCTTGTCCTTGCCGCCGGCGACCTTGATGGTCTCCTCGCGGGTCTTGAACGGGCGGACCTTGCCGTCGTACAGGTAGCCGTTCGCGCTGACCTTCTCCAGGTAGAGGTCGGTGACGTCGACGCCGGAGTTGGTCAGGCCCCAGGCGATCTTCGCGTTGTGGCCGATGATCACACCGGGCATGCCGGCGAACGTGTAACCCGTGACGTCGTACTGGCACTTGCTGGAGACGGTCCGGCAGTGCAGGCCCATCTGGTACCAGACGGACGGCAGGGACGCCGACAGGTGCGGGTCGTTGGCGAGCAGCGGCTTGCCCTTGACGGTGTACTTCCCGGCGACCACCCAGGAGTTGGAGCCGATGCCCTGGCCGTTCACGCCGACGGCCGTCGGCAGGTCGTCCAGGACGCTGTAGAGGCCGCCGAGCTGGCTCGTGAGGCCCGAACCGGTCCCGGTCGAGCCGGCGGTGCCGGCGGTGCCGGTCCCGCCCGCGGAGGAGCCCGTGGCGCCGGTGGTACCGGTGGTGCCGGTGGTGCCGGTCCCGCCCGTGGTCCCCGTGGACCCGGTGGTCCCCGTGGTCCCCGTCGTGCCCTGGGAGCCGGTGGCGCCGCTCTGCCGGAAGGCCTTGGCCAGCTCGTCGTACTGGCCTTCCTGGACGATCGGCTTGTTGCGGCCGTACGGGTACGCCGGGTACAGGTCCTGGATCTGCTGCGGCCCGAGGCGGCTGGTCATCAGGGCGCGGTCGATCTCGTCCTGCATGTTGCCGCGCAGGTCCCAGGCCATCGCCTTCAGCCACGAGACGGAGTCGACCGGGGTCCACTTCTGCGGCTGGTAGTCGTTGGTGAAGCCCAGGGCCGCGTACTCCAGCGAGATGTCCTTGCCGCTCTTGCCCTGGAGGTAGGCGTTGACCCCCTTGGCATAGGCCTGGAGGTACTTCTTCGTGGCGGCCGACAGCTTGGTGTCGTACTCCTGCTGGGCGATCCGGTCCCAGCCGAGGGTGCGCAGGAACGCGTCGTTGTCGACCTGGCTCTTGCCGAACATCTCCGACAGGCGCCCGGAGGTCATGTGCCGGCGCACGTCCATCTCGTAGAACCGGTCCTGCGCCTGGACGAAGCCCTGCGCCATGAACAGGTCCTCGTCCGAGGAGGCGTAGATCTGCGGGATGCCGTAGCCGTCCCGCTTGACGTCGACCGGTCCGGACAGGCCGTCGAGCCTGATCGATCCCGTGGTCTGCGGGAAGGAGGCGCGGACCGTGCTGATCGACCAGTACGCCCCGAAGGCGACGCCGCCGATGACGGCCAGGACCAGCACAAGCACGAACAGTCGGGCTTTGCGCCCCTTTTTCCTGCCGGACTTGCCGGGCGTGGCACTCGCACCCGTGGTGGCGGTGTCACCCGTTGTGGCGGTGGTGTTGGGGGGCATCGCTGTCCTTGCTGTCCTAACGCGAGCGGCAGGTCGGGCTGTGACTTTGAATGAGCGCTGGAGCAACCATAGGCGCAGGGCCCTGTCCCGCTTGACGCGGAGTCCGGAACCAGCGCGCACGAGCGTTCGATCTTGCCTCGCGAACGTCAAGAAAGCGTCAAGACTTAGGTACGCTAACGAAGTAACCGGAGAGCACCTGCCCGATCCGAGGAGGAACGCCCGCTGACTGTCCACCACCTCAACCAGCTCCTGCTCGCCTGCTCCGTCGTCCTGCTCGTCGCCGTCGCGGCCGTCCGGATCTCCTCGCGCAGCGGGCTCCCCAGCCTGCTCGTCTACCTGGGGATCGGTGTCCTCATGGGCCAGGACGGGATCGGCGGCGTCCACTTCAACAACGCCGAAGCGACCCAGGTCATGGGATACGCGGCCCTGGTCGTGATCCTCGCCGAGGGCGGACTGGGCACGAAGTGGAAGGAGATCCGGCCGGTTCTGCCCTCCGCCTCCGTCCTGGCGACGGCGGGCGTCGCGATCAGCGTCGGTGTCACCGCGGCGGGCGCGCACTACCTGGTCGGACTGGAGTGGCGGCAGGCGCTCATCATCGGCGCGGTGGTCTCGTCGACGGACGCGGCGGCGGTCTTCTCGGTCCTGCGGAAAATCCCCCTCCCCGCGCGCGTGACGGGCACACTGGAGGCGGAGTCCGGCTTCAACGACGCCCCCGTGGTCATCCTGGTCGTCGCCTTCTCCACGGCCGGCCCGGTCGAGCACTGGTACGTCCTGCTCGGCGAGATAGCCCTGGAGCTGGCCATCGGCGCGGCCCTGGGCCTCGCGGTGGGCTGGTTCGGCGCCTGGGGACTCCGGCACGTCGCCCTGCCCGCCTCCGGCCTCTACCCGATCGCCGTGATGGCCATCGCCGTCACCGCGTACGCCGCCGGCTCCCTGGCGCACGGCAGCGGCTTCCTCGCCGTCTACCTGGCCTCCATGGTCCTCGGCAACGCCAAGCTGCCCCACTGGCCCGCCACCCGCGGCTTCGCCGAGGGCCTCGGCTGGATCGCGCAGATCGGCATGTTCGTCGTCCTCGGCCTGCTGGTCACCCCGCACGAGCTGGGCGACGACGTCTGGCCCGCCCTGGTCATCGGCCTGGTGCTGACCATGGTGGCCCGCCCGCTGAGCGTGATCGCCAGCCTGGCGCCGTTCCGGGTGCCGTGGCCGGAGCAGACGCTGATGTCCTGGGCGGGACTGCGCGGCGCCGTGCCCATCATCCTGGCGACCATCCCCATGGTGAACGGCGTCGCCGGCAGCCGCCGCATCTTCAACATCGTCTTCGTCCTGGTCGTCGTCTACACCCTCGTCCAGGGACCGACCCTGCCCTGGCTGGCCCGCACCCTGCGGCTGGGCGAGAAGGGCGAGGCCGCCGACCTCGGCATCGAGTCGGCGCCCCTGGAGCGGCTGCAGGGGCACCTGCTGTCCGTCTCCATCCCCGGAGGCTCCCGGATGCACGGCGTGGAGGTCAACGAGCTGCGGCTGCCGCCCGGCGCTGCCGTCACCCTGGTCGTGCGCGAGGAAAAATCGTTTGTTCCCCTGCCCACGACGGTGCTCCGGCACGGCGACGAACTGCTGGTGGTGGCCACCGACCCGGTCCGCGACGCGGCGGAACGACGCCTGCGCGCGGTAGCGCACGGCGGCAAGCTGGCGGGCTGGCTGGGCACGGACGGCAACCGTGGGTGAGCGGCACGGCATCGACGGTGACGGTTCACGGCCACGGCCGGCGAGCCCCGCCGCACCCACGGTGAGCGTCACGGCGCCCGGCGACGGGTCCTGAAGCGATCGGCGACCGGCCGCGAAGCGACCAGCGGTGGCCCTGCGGCAATCACAGGTGGGCCCCGCGACGGTGCTCATTTTCACAGGGGCACAAGCCATGATCCCTGTAGTATGAAGGGACCCTGATCGAACCAACTCTGCCTGATGCAGAGCTGGCGCGACCGTATGGCGGCCGGAACGCCCTAGGCAGTGGCACCGGTATCTACCGCAGTTCCGCGCAAGAGGACAGCTCTCGGCGCCCCCGCACGGGCGCGCTACCAGGCCGGAAGAAAGGCACGGGCCGTGGCATCCACGGTCACCACCGAGCCGGCGGAGAACCCGCCGCCCTCGTCCCGCCCGGGATACGGACAGCTGCTGCGCACCCGCGGCGCCTGGACCTTCCTGCTCCCCGGCTTCGCGGCACGCCAGCCGTTCGCGATGCTCACCCTCTCCATCGTGCTGCTCGTCCAGCACACCACCGGCTCGTACGGTGCGGCGGGCGCCGTGGCGGCTGCCACCGGCGTCTCCATGGCGCTGTTCGCGCCCTACGGCGGCCGCCTCGCCGACCGCTACGGCCAGCGTGCCGTCCTGGTCCCCGGCGTCCTGGTGCACACCCTCGCCGGCCTCACCCTGACGGCGCTCGCGCTGGCGCACGCGCCCCTGTGGGCGCTGTTCCTGGCGGCCGTCCCGACCGGCGCCTCGGTGCCGCAGGTCGGCCCGATGGTGCGGGCCCGCTGGGGCGTGAAGCTCCAGGGCTCGCCCCTGATGACCACCGCGGCGGCGTTCGAGTCGGTCACCGACGAGCTGACCTTCGTCTTCGGCCCCCTGCTGGCGACCGCGCTGTGCACCGCCGTGGCACCGGCGGCGGGCCTGTTCACGGAGGCCGCGCTGACGCTCGTCGGCGGTCTGCTGTTCGCCGCGCAGAAGAGCACGCAGCCGCCGGTGTCCGCCGACAGCGGCCACGCGCGCGTGCGGCACGCCTCGGCGCTGCGCGTCCCGGGCGTGCGCGTGCTGGTCGTCACCTTCCTGGGCATCGGCTCGGTCTTCGGCGGCATGCAGGTCTCGCTCGCGGCCTTCACGGAGTCCATCGGCGAGCCCGGCCTCAACGGCGTCCTGTACGGCGTCTTCGCCGCCGGCAACATGCTGTCCGGCATCGCGTGCGGCGCCATCGCCTGGAAGGCGGCCCCCCAGAAGCGCATCGTGATCGGTTACGCGGCGCTCGCGCTGGCGGCGTCCGCGCTGTGGACGGCCCACTCGGTGCTGCTGCTCGCCGCGCTCGGCCTGCTGGTCGGCATGTGCATCGCGCCGTCGCTGATCACGGGCTACACGCTGGTCGAGAACCTGGTCCCGGCCGGCGCCCGCACCGAGGCCTTCACCTGGCTGACCGGCGCTGTCGCGCTCGGCCAGGCCGCCGCCGTGACGGTCGCCGGACAGCTGGAGGACCGGCTGTGGGACGGCGCCGGGTTCCTGGTGCCGATGGCCGGCACCGTGCTCGCGCTGCTGACCCTGGTCACGCTGCGGTCCCGGCTGGCGCCGCGGCACGCGAACCGCACGGTCGCGCGTGGCGTCGGTCACCGCGTGCCGGTCACGGTGGACTGATCCCCGGGAATACGTCACTATGGAACGTCGTTAGCACTCATTGAGTGAGAGTGCCAGGAGGAAGACAGTGCCGACCTACCAGTACCAGTGCACCGAGTGCGGCGAGGGCCTTGAGGCGGTGCAGAAGTTCACCGACGACGCCCTGACCGAGTGCCCCAGCTGCAAGGGCCGCCTGAAGAAGGTGTTCTCCGCGGTCGGCATCGTCTTCAAGGGCTCCGGGTTCTACCGCAACGACTCCCGCGGCTCCACGTCGAGCAGCACCCCGGCGTCGAAGCCGGCCGGCTCCTCGTCCGACTCGAAGACGTCCTCGTCGTCGACGTCCTCGACGTCCTCGTCGTCGACGTCCTCGTCTTCGTCGTCCTCGTCCGGCTCCGCCAGCAGCTCCGCCGCCTGAGACCTCTCGCCCGAGAACTCTCATCTGAGAACTCTCGCGCCGGGAACTCTCGTCCAGACCCTGCCGTCACCCGACGGCGGGGTCTTCGGCGTTCCCCGGCACCCGCTCCCCGGCGCCTTCCCGGGCCGCTAGTGTGCTGGTCATGGCGAACGCAGAGATCGGCGTAATCGGCGGTTCGGGTTTCTACTCCTTCCTCGACCACGTGACCGAGGTCCAGGTGGACACCCCCTACGGAGCGCCCAGCGACTCCCTCTTCCTCGGCGAGATCGCCGGCCGGAGGGTCGCCTTCCTGCCGCGGCACGGCCGCGGCCACCACCTGCCGCCCCACCGCATCAACTACCGCGCCAACCTGTGGGCGCTGCGCTCGGTCGGCGTCCGGCAGGTCCTCGGCCCCTGCGCGGTGGGCGGGCTGCGCCCCGAGTACGGCCCGGGCACCCTGCTCGTGCCGGACCAGTTCGTGGACCGTACGAAGTCCCGGGCGCAGACCTACTTCGACGGGCTTCCGCTGCCCGACGGCACCGTGCCGAACGTCGTGCACGTCTCCATGGCCGACCCCTACTGCCCCACCGGGCGGGCCGCCGCGCTGAAGGCGGCCCGCGGCCGGGACTGGGAACCGGTGGACGGCGGCACCCTGGTCGTGGTCGAGGGCCCGCGCTTCTCCACACGCGCCGAGTCGCTGTGGCACCGGGCCCAGGGCTGGTCGGTGGTGGGCATGACCGGCCATCCCGAGGCCGCGCTCGCCCGGGAGCTGGAGCTGTGCTACACGTCCCTGACCCTGGTCACCGACCTCGACGCGGGCGCCGAGACCGGTGAGGGCGTCTCGCACGAGGAGGTGCTGGAGGTGTTCGCGGCCAACGTGGACCGGCTGCGCGGTGTCCTGTTCGACGCGGTGACGGCCCTGCCGGCGACCGGGGAGCGGGACTGCCTGTGCGTGAACGCTCTGGGCGGGATGGACCCGGGGTTCGAGCTGCCGTAGGGCAACGGACGGGGAGGGCGCCGGCCTGGGAGCGGGAGCCGGCCTGGGGGCGGGAGCCGGCCTGGGGGCGGGAGCCGGCCTGGGAGCGGGAGCCGCTCGGGAACGGAGCCTGCCGGGGGGCGGGAGCCGCTCGGGAACGGCGGGTGGGCGGAACCTCTCGTTCGGGTGGGCGAGTTGTCCACAACCGACCGGTGATCCACCGACTCCGGCGGGATCCGGCGCGAGGCCCCATCGTGGGAGCGCAAGCCGAACTCCTCGTCGCAGGCGGTGACCCCCATGCCCTCGCCCTCCCCCTCCCCCGCCACGTCCTCACTCCTCCCCACCATGTCCCCGTCCCCGCTCCTCCGCACCACGCCCCCGCCCGCCCCCATCACGCCCTCGTCCCCACCGTCCCCGCTCTCCCCCACCACGCCCTCTCCCTCCGCCCGCTCTCCTTTCCCGCCTCCCCTCCGGCTGCCGCGCCCGCTGGGCACGGACGCCCCGCCGACCCGTGAGGTGCCCCCGTTCGACCCGGTGCGGGTGTGCGGCGGCCGGTACCGGCTGCAGCGGCTGGTACGGCATCGTCGGCGGGCGGTCGTGGTCGGCCTCGCGGTGACCGCGGCGGCGCTCGTGGCGGCGGGCCCCCGCGCCGGAATGCCCGGCGTCACCGGTACGGAACCGCACGGCACGGACGGGCCCCGCGGCCACCCGGCGGTCGCCGAGCCCGCGCGAGGGCACCCGGACGCGGGCCCTGTCCCGGGGAACACGGTCACGGCACCTGTACGACGGCCCCCGGCGGCCGACGTCGTGTCGGCACCGGTGCGGATCGCCGACGCGGCGACGGTGCGGCTGCTCCGGCCCGGTGACCGCGTCGACGTGATCGCCGCCGCGGACCCGTCGGCCGGGCGCGGGGAGGCGCGGGTGCTCGCACGCGGGGTCCGGGTGACGACGGTGCCCGAGATGCCCCAGGGCGCTGCGGGGGCTGCGGGGCATGCGGGGCCCGACGCGCCCGCGCCGTCGGTCGTGGGGCCTGCGGGACCGGACGCGCCGGGGCCGTCGGTCGGTGCGGCGGAGAGCGGTGCGCTGGTCGTGCTGGCCGTACCGCGGGCCACGGCGGCCCGGCTGGTCGGCGCGGGCGCCACCGCCCGCCTGGCGGTGACGCTGTGCTGAACCAGTTCCGACGCGCCCCCGGCGGTCTGCTGTCAGGACCCTCGATCGAGCGATGGGAGTGGACACACCGGCCGCACCGTGCCGTAGGTTGCGGAGCGTTTCATTCCACAGCCTGTGCATACGAGGAGAGTCCCCGAGGTGAGCGCGAAGCAGGAACCGAGCGTCTGGCAGGGCTTCAAGGCCTTCCTGATGCGCGGCAACGTCGTCGATCTGGCAGTCGCGGTGGTCATCGGCGCGGCCTTCACGAACATCGTCAACTCGGTGGTGAAGGGGATCATCAACCCGCTGGTCGGAGCGATCGGCACGCAGAACCTCGACAGCTACAGCACCTGTCTGAAGGACCCGTGCCAGGTGGGCGCGGACGGCACGGTGAAGAGCGGGGTGCCGATCATGTGGGGCTCCGTCCTGGGCTCCACACTCAGCTTCCTGATCACCGCGGCGGTGGTGTACTTCCTGATGGTGCTGCCGATGTCGAAGTACCTGGCGCGGCAGTCGGCCCGGAAGGCGGCGCGGGAGGGCACGAAGGAGGTCATGGAGGTGACCGAACTGGAGGTGCTCAAGGAGATCCGCGACGCGCTGGTCGCGCAGCGCGGGGCCGGGCGCGACGAGCGCTAGCGGCGCTGCGGCGCACGGCTCACAGGTGGTGGGGCGGCTTCTCGTCCAGGAAGCGCCTCAGGTCGGCGGCGCTGTCGCCGGCCGGGCGTTCGCCCCAGCCGCGGTCGGTGTCGTCCGAGGACTGCTGGTCCAGCGGGTCGTCGAAGACCAGCGCGGGCTTCGGGTCGCGCGGCTCGGGCTCGGGGACGGTGCTCATGCCACCAGGGTACGGCGCCCGCCGCTCCGGTCCGACGGCCCGCTCCCTCCCCACGCGGACCGCCCCCGCCGCCTCTCCCCCAGTGCTTGTGAATGCCTTCACAAGATTTCGGGCCGGTTTTCTGCTGTGCTGGGACCATGACGTCGAGTTCCGCCCCGGCGCCCGCCTCCTCGGGCGCACCGCAGCCCTCCGGTCCCCTGCGACGGCTCACCGCGCGCGGGCGCGACGAGGCGCACCGCGTCGCGTCCCCGCTGGAGCTGTTCTTCGACCTGTGCTTCGTCGTGGCGATCGCGCAGGCGGGCGTGCAACTGGTGCACGCCGTCGCGGAAGGGCACGCGGGCAGGGGCATCCTCGACTACGCGATGGTGTTCTTCGCCATCTGGTGGGCGTGGATGAACTTCAGCTGGTTCGCCTCGGCGTACGACAACGACGACGCGCTGTACCGGGTCGTCACCCTGGTACAGATCGCCGGTGTCCTGGTCCTGGCCGCCGGCGTCTCCCGGGCCGCCGTCCAGCACGACTTCCTGCTGGTCTGGCTCGGCTATGTGATCATGCGGCTGGCGATGGCCTGGCAGTGGCTGAGGGCCGCGAGATCGGCCACGGGTGCGGAGCGGACCACCGCGCTGCGGTACGCGTACGGCGTGCTGCTGTGCCAGGCCGGCTGGCTCGGCCTGGTGCTGCTGCCCGAGCCGTCCCGGCCGTGGGTGTTCCTCGTGATGGTGATCGCGGAACTGTGCGTGCCGCTGTACGCCGAGAAGGTGCAGGAGACCTCCTGGCACCCGCATCACATCGCCGAGCGGTACGGCCTGTTCACGATCATCGTGCTCGGCGAGACGATCGCCGCGGCCACGGTCGCCGTGAAGTCGGGCGTGGACGAGCACAACGCGCTGGGCGAGCTGCTGCCCATCGCGGCGGGCGGCCTGCTGATCGTCTTCGCCGCCTGGTGGATCTACTTCGTGGTGCCCATCCACGGGCACCTGCGCTCCAGCCGGCGGGCGTTCGTCTGGGGCTACGGGCACTACCTCGTCTTCGCCTCGGCCGCGGCGATCGGCGCCGGTCTGGAGGTGGCCGTGGAGCAGGCGGTCGGCAAGGCCCACATCTCCACCCTGTCCGCCTCGGCCGCCGTCACCCTGCCGACCGCGCTGTACCTGCTGACCGTGTGGGCGCTGCACTCCCGCCACTTCAAGGTCGGCCTCACCCAGCAGCTCGTCCTGCCGGTCACGGCCCTGCTGGTGATCTGCTGCACCTTCCTGGGCCGGTGGGCGGTGCTCGCGGCGGGGCTCGTCTCCTCGGCCGCGGTGGTGACCGGGGTGGCCCTGACGGCGCGCACGACCGCCCGGGACCGCGCGGCGGACGCCGCCGCCGGGGCCGGCTGAGTGCTTCGGGGCAGGGCGCCCGCTGCGCCAGACTGGCGTCCATGACAGCTGACGCTCTGACGGACGTCGCCGGGCTGCGGGTGGGGCACGCCACCCGACGCGGCGGCGGCTGGCTCACCGGCACGACGGTCGTCCTCGCCCCGGAGGGCGGTGCCGTCGCCGCCGTGGACGTGCGGGGCGGCGGTCCCGGCACCAAGGAGACCGACGCCCTCGACCCGCGCAACGTGGTGCAGAAGGTCGACGCCGTGGTGCTGACCGGGGGCAGCGCGTACGGGCTCGACGCGGCCTCCGGGGTGATGGCCTGGCTGGAGGAGCAGGGGCGCGGGGTGCCGGTGGGGGCGGACCCGGCGCATGTCGTGCCGGTGGTACCGGCCGCGTGCGTCTTCGACCTGGGGCGCGGCGGCGACTTCCGGGCGCGTCCGGACGCGGCGACGGGACGTGCGGCGGTCGAGGCCGCGGCGGCCACGGTGCCGGGTGCGCCGGTGCCGGAGGGGTGCGTCGGCGCCGGCACGGGTGCCGTCGCGGGGCGGCTCAAGGGCGGGGTGGGCACGGCGAGCACGGTGCTCGGCTCGGGCGTCACCGTGGCGGCGCTGGTGGTCGCGAACCCCGCGGGGGCGGTGCTGGATCCCGGGACGGGCGTGTTGTACGGGGAGTTGTTCGAGGGGCGGGTGGAGTACCCGGAGGAGCGCGTGCACGCAGCCGCGCTCCGGCGCCTGGACGAGGCCGCCGCCGGGAACGCGCCGACGCCGCTCAACACGACGCTGGCGGTGGTCGCGACGGACGCGGACCTCTCCAAAGCCCAGGCGCAGAAGCTGGCGGGCACGGCGCACGACGGGATCGCGCGCGCCGTCCGGCCGGTGCACCTCCTGCACGACGGCGACACGGTGTTCGCGCTGGCGACCGGCGCCCGCCCGCTCGACCCGCACCCGCTCGCGCTCAACGGCATCCTGGCCGCAGGCGCGGACCTGGTGACCCGCGCGATCGTACGAGCCGTGCGCGCCGCCGAGTCGGCCGCCGGTCCGGGCGGAGTGTGGCCGTCGCACGGCGAGTTGTACGGCGGTCAGGGGAACTGCACGACCGGTAGGGGAACTGCCCGGCCGTCAGGGAAGCTGCACGGCCGGTAGGAAAGTCGTACGGCCGGCAGGGAAGTCGCACGGCCGGCAGTCAAGTCGGCACGGCTGACACCGGCGTTTTCCCGGCCTCGGGAGCGGGGGTTGAGCCCTGGATTGTCGCGGTTCTGTCACGTGATGGCGTTCAGCGGAGTGGAAGGGAACCTTCCGCAGTGCCGGAGCCTCTTTCTCCACGCACTGGAACGGACCACGCACATCACACGAACCTGGAGCAGCCCGTGACAACGCCGGACATTGCAGCGCGGCGCGCACTCGGGGCCTGTGCCGCCCTGATGGTCGGCGCCCTCACCCTGACCGCGTGCGGCGGCAGCGCCAACGCGAACAACGACGACGGCAAGGGCGGCAAGGACTCCCCGAAGACGTCGACGGCGAAGATCGCGATCTCGGCCAAGGACGGTTCGACCGGGGCGTCCATCAACGCCACCGGGGTGAAGGTCAGCGACGGCAAGCTGGCCGACGTGAAGATGACGGTGGCGGGGTCGGGGCAGGCCGTGCCGGGCGCGATATCGGCGGACGGCCACACCTGGAAGCCGAAGGAGCAGCTGGAGCGCGGCACCAAGTACCAGATAGCCGCGACCGCGAAGGACGCCGAGGGGCGCACGGCGGCGGCCAACTCCATCTTCACCACCGTCAGCTCGTCGAACAGCTTCATCGGCACCTACACGCCGGACGACGGCTCGACAGTCGGCGCGGGCATGCCGGTGTCGTTCACCTTCGACAAGTCCATCACCGACAAGAAGGCCGTGCAGTCCCACATCACGGTCAACTCCACCAGCGGCCAGCAGGTGGTCGGGCACTGGTTCGGCGACCGGCGCCTCGACTTCCGGCCGCAGGAGTACTGGAAGGCCGGGTCCAAGGTCACGCTCTCCATCGACCTGGACGGCGTCGAGGGCGCGAAGGGCGTCTACGGCGTGCAGAAGAAGACCGTCACCTTCACGATCGGGCGCTCGCAGGTCTCCACGGTCGACGTGAACACGCAGACCATGACGGTCGTGCGGGACGGCAAGACGATCAAGACGGTGCCGATCTCGGCGGGCAGCCCGCAGCACACCACGTACAACGGGCAGATGGTGATCTCCGAGAAGTTCGTGCAGACCCGTATGAACGGCTCGACGGTCGGCTTCGGCGGGGAGTACGACATCCCGGACGTGCCGCACGCGATGCGGCTGACGACGTCGGGGACGTTCATCCACGGCAACTACTGGTACAACAAGGGCAACCCGCCCTTCGGCCGGGAGGGCACCAGCCACGGCTGCGTCGGCCTCGCGGACGCGCAGGGCGCCCAGGGCGCCACCGAGGCCAAGTGGTTCTTCGACAACTCCCTCGTCGGCGATGTCGTGATCGTGAAGAACTCGCCCGACACGACGGTCTCCCCCGACAACGGGCTCAACGGCTGGAACATGTCGTGGAGCGCCTGGACCGCGGGAAGCGCCGCCTGAACGGCGGGTTTTGACGGAACGGCGGGCCGCGCGGGAACTTTTCGCGCGGCCCCGGTGTTTTCCTGGCGTACGTTTTCTCGGTTCCCGGACATGATGTCCGACCGAGGGGCTACGGTATGCACCCACAAGGTGACATGCAGCAACGCCGGGAGAAACCTTGAGCGTTCCGTACGAGACGGCAGCGTACGAACCAGCCGAGTCGCCCGAGTCTCCTGAGGAGCATCTCGCGCGACTCCTCGGCCGTGCCCTGAACTCGTTCGAGCTGCCCGACGAGGTGATACGGCGCCTCGACTGCGCGCTGGCGCACGACAGCTCGCTGCACTCCGCGTACCACAGCGCGGGGCTGCGCCGGGAGACGTACCGGCACACCTGGCTGCTCGCCGACGGCACGGCGGTCACGCTGTGGGAGCTGGTGCACAACCCCACGCCGGGCAGCGCCCCGGAACACGAGGTGTACGTCGACGAGGAGGAACTTCAGGCCGCCACATCCCGGCTCGGCCTGCCGCCGGACGCCCAGGACTTCGAACTGCCCGCGCTGATGCGGCTGTGGGCGATCCCCGAACCCCGGCACGTGTTCGCCTCCGACGACTCCGCGGACCATGCCCGCCGGCTGCTGCGCCGCGCGGAGAACCCCGACCGGCCCGGCGCCGAGACGGCGGCGCTGCTGGCGACGGCGACCGCCCACCAGATCACCCAGGCGTTCGGCCGCCCCGGCCGGGCCGCCCGGACGGGGCTGAGCTACGCGCTGTACGAGCACGCCTTCCTGCTGCCCGACGGGACGGAGATCTCCCTGTGGGAGGTCGAGCACACGGCGACGCCCGACGGGCGGCACATGTGCGAGGTGTACATGACGGAGGACGCGGCCCGGGAGGCGATGGAGCGGCGCGCAGCACGGCAGGGATAGCACGGATGGCACGCCCGCCGTACCGGCAGATCAGGGCCCGGGACTGCCGTCCCGGGCCCTGAGTGTTCCGCCGTGGCGCGCCGTTGCCGTCAGGCGGCTATCGGCTGCCTGGCCCCTTCGGGAGTGGCGGTCTCCTGCGCGGCCGGGTCGGCGGCCGGGGACTCGGGGCTCGGCTTGCGCAGGCCTTTGAGGAGGACCACCAGGGCCGTGGTGACGCCGACGCCGGCCGCGATGGCCACCAGGTACAGCAGCGGGTTGCCGATCAGCGGGACCACGAAGACGCCGCCGTGCGGGGCGCGCAGGGTGGCGCCGAAGCCCATCGACAGGGCGCCGGTGAGCGCGCCGCCCGCCATCGAGGCGGGGATGACCCGCAGCGGGTCGGCCGCCGCGAACGGGATGGCGCCCTCGGAGATGAAGGACGCGCCCAGCACCCAGGCGGCCTTGCCGTTCTCGCGCTCGGCCGCGGTGAACAGCCGGGCGCGGACGGTGGTGGCCAGGGCCATCGCCAGCGGCGGGACCATGCCGGCCGCCATCACCGCGGCCATGATCTTCATGGCGGAGTCGCTGGGGGTGGCGACGGCGATGCCGGCGGTGGCGAAGGTGTAGGCGACCTTGTTGACCGGGCCGCCCAGGTCGAAGCACATCATCAGGCCGAGCAGGGCGCCGAGCAGGATGGCGTTGGTGCCGGTGAGGCCGTTCAGCCAGTCGGTCAGGCCCTTCTGGGCGCTGGCGATGGGCTTGCCGATCACGACGAACATCAGGAAGCCGACGATCGCCGAGGAGATCAGCGGGATCACCACCACGGGCATGATGCCCCGCAACGCCGCGGGGATCTGCACCCGCTGGACGGCCAGCACCACGCCACCGGCGATCAGACCGGCCGCCAGGCCGCCGAGGAAGCCCGCGTTGATGGTCACCGAGATCGCGCCGCCGACGAAGCCGGGGACCAGGCCAGGCCGGTCGGCCATGCCGTAGGCGATGTAGCCGGCGAGGACCGGGACCAGGAAGCCGAAGGACACCACGCCGATCTGGAACAGCAGGGCGCCCCAGCTGTCGGCCTGGGTCCACACGAAGTGGTCCATCACCGACGGCGCCTTGTTGATCTTGTAGCCGCCGATCGCGAAGCCCAGCGCGATGAGCAGACCGCCCGCGGCGACGAACGGGACCATGTAGCTGACGCCGGACATCAGCCACTTGCGGAGCTTGGTGCCGTACCCCTCGGTGGAGTCGCCCGCGCGCTCCACCGGCGTGCCGGACGGCGCCTGCGCCGGCGCGCTCGCCTCACCGCGCGCCGCCTTCCCGCGGACCTCCGCGATGAGCTCGGCGGGGCGGTTGATGCCCGCCTTCACGCCCACGTCGACGGTCGGCTTGCCCGCGAAGCGGTCCTTGTCGCGGACGGGGACGTCGTGCGCGAAGATCACGCCGTCCGCCGCGGCGATCACCGCCGGGTCCAGCCGGGTGAAGCCGGCCGAGCCCTGGGTCTCGACGACCACCTCGATGCCCGCCTCACGGCCGGCGTTCTCCAGCGACTCGGCCGCCATGTAGGTGTGGGCGATGCCGGTCGGGCAGGAGGTGACGGCGACGATACGGAAGGGGCGCTCGCCGGGGGCGGGTGTGGCGCCCGGCTCCGGGGCGGACCCGTCCGCGACGGTCGCGCCCGGAGCCGGGGCCGTGCTGCCCGCCGCGGCGCCGGTGGAGGCCGCCACCGACGCCGCAGCGGTGTCTTCGGAGGCGGCCTCGGCGCCCTGAGGGGTGCCCACGGCGTCCTGGGAAGAGTCCGCGGCGCTCTGGGAAGAGCCCGTGTCCGCCGTACCGCCGGCGCCCTCGTCCGCGGCCGTCGGCGCCTCGTCCCCGCGGATCAGCGCCGCCGCCGCAGCCGCGTCCCCGGCCGACCGCAGCGCGTCGGTGAACTCGGCGTTCATCAGCTGGCGGGCGAGGGAGGAGAGGATCGTCAGGTGGGCGTCGTCGGCGCCGGCGGGGGCCGCGATCAGGAAGATGAGGTCGGCCGGGCCGTCCGCGGCACCGAAGTCGATGCCGGCGGCGCTGCGGCCGAAGGCGAGGGTCGGCTCGGTGACATGGGCGCTGCGGCAGTGCGGGATGCCGATGCCGCCGTCGAGGCCGGTCGGCATCTGGGCCTCGCGGGCGGCGACGTCGGCGAGGAAGCCCTCCAGGTCGGTCACCCGGCCCTGGGCCACCATGCGCTGGGCGAGGGCACGCGCCGCCGCTTCCTTGGTGTCGGCGGACAGGTCGAGATCGACCAGGTCCGCCGTGATCATTTCGCTCATCGCGGGCTCCTATGCACGCGTATCGCCCGGGGGGAGGAGTGGGCGGGAGTGGGGACGGGGGTGCGGTGGGGGGAGGGGGTGGTGCGGGAGGGGGTGGCGGGGCCGGGGGAACCCCGCCTCCCGGGGGCGGCGCGGCGGATCAGCCGGCCGTGCGGCCCGGTGGCCGCGGCGAGTAACGGGGAGCCTCGCCGCTCGGAGGCCGGTGGGGTGGGCGGTTTCGGCGTCGTGGACCCGGCGCGTCCGCCGAGCCGGATGAATCCGGGGCGGGTGCCGCAGCACGCGAGCGAGATCATGACACCGGCTCCGTCAGTTCGCGGTCCAGCGGGATGTCGGCCGTGACCGTCACCGCCGCCGGGTCCAGGTCGGCCGGGGTCGGCATCACGCTGCCGGGGAGTTGGACGGCGGCGGCGCCGTGGGCGACGGCCGAGGCCAGGGCCTCGGGGCCGGTGCCGCCGGCGATGAGGAAGCCGGCCAGGGAGGCGTCGCCGGCGCCCACGTTGCTGCGGACGGCGCGGACGCGCGCGCTGCCGAACCACGCGCCGGTGTCCGAGACCAGGAGCTGCCCGTCGGCGCCCAGGCTCGCGAGCACGGCGCGTGCGCCCATCGCGCGCACCTCCTCGGCCGCCTTGAGCGCGTCGCCCACGGTCGTCAGGGGCCGCCCGACGGCCTCCGCCAGTTCCTCGGCGTTCGGCTTCACCACGTCGGGCCGGGCACGCAGCGCCTCCTGGAGCGCGCGCCCCGAGGTGTCCAGCGCGATACGCGCGCCCCCCGCGTGCGCCCGGGTGACGACATCGGCGTACCAGGAGGGCGCGAGCCCCCGGGGCAGGCTGCCGCAGCAGGCGATCCAGTCGGCGTCGGCGGACTGGGCGCGGATGGTGTCCAGGAGCAGTTCCTGTTCCGCCGCGGACAGCTCCGGGCCCGGCGCGTTGATCTTCGTGAGCACCCCGTCGGCTTCCGCGAGCGCGATGTTGGAGCGGGTGGCTCCGGCGACCGGGACCGGCGCGACCTCGATGCCCTGCGCGTCGAGCAGATCGGCGACGAGCGCGCCCGGCGCGCCGCCGAGGGGCAGGACGGCGACCGTGCGCCGGCCGGCGGCGGCGACGGCGCGCGAGACGTTCACACCCTTGCCGCCGGGGTCCATGCGCTCGCCGGTGGCGCGGACGACCTCGCCGCGCTCCAGGGCGGGGACCTCGTAGGTGCGGTCGAGGGAGGGGTTGGGGGTGACGGTGAGGATCATGCGCGCACTACTTCCGTGCCGCCGCGCTCGATGGCGGCGGCGTCTTCCGGGCTCAGCCCGCTGTCGGTGATCAGCAGGTCCACATCGCTCAGGTCGCCGAAGCGGGCGAAGTGCTCCTGGCCGTGCTTGGAGGAGTCGGCCAGCAGCACCACGCGGCGCGCGGCGGCGACGGCGGCCCGCTTGACCGCGGCCTCGGCGAGGTCGGGCGTGGTCAGGCCGTGCTCGGCGGAGAAGCCGTTGGCGGCGACGAACAGCACGTCGGCCCGGATCTCGCCGTACGCGCGGAGCGCCCAGGCGTCCACGGCGGCGCGCGTACGGTGCCGTACGCGCCCCCCGACCAGGTGGAGCTGGATGCCCGGGTGGTCGGCGAGGCGGGCGGCGATCGGCAGGGAGTGCGTGACGACGGTGACCCGGGCCTCCAGCGGGATGGCCGCGGCCAGGCGGGCGACCGTCGTACCGGCGTCGAGGATCAGCGTGCCCTCGGCCGGCAGCTCGGCGAGGGCGGCCTTGGCGACGCGGTCCTTCTCGTCGGCTGCGGTGGACTCGCGCTCGGCGAGGTCCGGCTCGAAGTCGAGGCGGCCCACCGGGATGGCACCGCCGTGCACCCGGCGGACGAGACCGGCGCGGTCGAGGGCCTTCAGATCGCGGCGGATGGTCTCCGCGGTGACCTGGAACTCCTCGGCCAGCGACAGCACGTCCACCCGGCCGCCGTCACGGGCGAGCCGGAGGATCTCCTGCTGCCGTTCCGGTGCGTACATGTCCGTTCGCCTCCGCCTCATGCCCGAACGTGTGGTTTAACCGGGAGAGTACGGCTGGTTTTCCGGAATGTAAACAAGTTCGGGCCACACCCGGGCATGAACGGACTTCCGTTTCCGTCCGCACAGCAGCGGGGCCCGGCACCTGATCGGTGCCGGGCCCCGCGTCGTGCCTGGTCAGGAAGCGGACCGACCCCCTCGGAGAGCCAGGTCCGGGCTTCGTCAGGGAACCGGTACCGGCTCCTTCGCCGCCGTCGGCGCCTCCTGCTCCGCGCCCTCCACAGGCTGGGCCGGACGCTTCGGCAGGGCGGACATCAGCAGGAAGATCGCGCCCATGATCCCGGCGACCCACCACAGCGCGTACTGGAAGGCGTCGACGAACGCGGGGCCGACCTGGACGGGCGTCAGCCGGTCGCCGATCCGCCCGAAGAAGACCACCGACACCAGCCCCAGCCCGAGCGCGTTGCCCATCTGCTGCACCGTGTTGATCAGCCCGGAAGCGGACCCGGCGTGCTCACGGGGCACCTCCGAGAGCACCGCGTCGGTCAGCGGCGCGACGATCAGCCCCATGCCGGCCCCCATCACGACCAGCGGCAGCGCCATCTGCCAGGACGCGATGGACTGGCCGTAGCGATGCGCCTCCCACAGGTAGATCAGCACACCGACCCCCATGACCAGCGCGCCCGCCTGGAGCACCTTGCGGCCGAACCGCGGGACCAGCTGCTGCACCGACAGCCCGGCCGCCGTGGACACCGCGAGCGAGAACGGCACCCCGGTCAACCCGGCCCGCAGCGGGGTCCAGCCCAGGCCGATCTGCATGTACAGCGTCCAGACCAGGAAGAAGATGCCGAGCGCGACCCCGAACACGGTCTGCACGGCGATGCCCGCGGCGAAGCTCTTCACCCGGAAGAGGGACAGTTCGACGAGCGGGGAACCGTCCCTGGCGGCCTTCCGTTTCTCGTACGACACCAGCGCCGCGAAGACGACGAACGCACCGGCCATGCAGACGTACCCCCACAGCGGCCAGCCCAGCTCACGCCCCTGAGTGAGCGGATACAGCAGCATCAGCAGACCCAGCGTCACCAGGGCGACACCGACGAGGTCCAGCTTCAGCGCCCTGGGCGCCTTCGACTCCGTGATGAAGCGACGGCCCAGCAGCCAGGCGACGACACCCACAGGAAGGTTGATGAGGAAGATGGGGCGCCATTCGAGTCCGAACAGGTTCCACTCCGTCAGCAGCGCTCCCAGCAGCGGGCCGGAGACCGCACCGAGGCCGACGATCGCACCGAACAGGCCGAACACCTTGCCGCGTTCATGGGCCGGGAAGGTGGCGTGCACGATCGACAGCACCTGCGGCACCATCAGCGCGGCCATCCCGCCCTGGAGGATGCGGGAGGCGACCAGCATCTCCGGGTTCGCGGCGAAACCGCACAGGGCGGAGGCGAGGGTGAAACCGCCGACCCCCAGGAGGAACAGCCGCTTACGGCCGTGGATGTCGCCGAGCCGGCCACCCGTGATCAGACCGGCGGCGAACGCGAGGGCGTATCCGGCGGTTATCCACTGGATCTGACTGACCGTCGCATGAGCGCTTTGCCGGATGGACGGGATGGCGATGTTGACGATCGTCACGTCGACCAGGTCCATGAAGGCCGCGGTCATGACGATGGCCAGGGCCAGCCAGCGGGTCCGGTCGGGCGTTCCGCGCCCCTGGGCGGTGTTGCTGTCGTTCGGCGTCATGAGAGGAAGGTAGGACCGCACTAGGTCAGATCGTGTCCTATATCTGCGGCATGCTCATCGGTATGACCACCGACACACCAGCCCGGCTGCTCCAGCTCCTCTCCCTCCTCCAGACGCCCCGCGAATGGCCCGGCGGCGAGCTGGCCGACCGGCTGGGGGTCTCGCGGCGCACCGTGCGACGGGACATCGACCGGCTGCGGGAGCTGGGCTATCCGGTGCAGGCGACGAAGGGCGCGGACGGCGGGTACCGGCTGGTCGCCGGCAAGGCCATGCCGCCCCTGGTGCTGGACGACGAGGAGGCCGTCGCCATCGCGGTGGGACTGCGGGCCGGCGCCGGGCACGCCGTGGAGGGAGTGGACGAGGCGTCCGTGCGGGCGCTGGCCAAGCTGGAGCAGGTGCTGCCCTCCCGGCTGCGCCACCGGGTGTCCACGCTCCAGGCCGCGACCACACCACTGACCAGCGGGGACGGGCCGAGCATCGCCCCGGAGACGCTGACCGTGATGGCGTCGACGGTGGCGGGGCACGAGCGGCTCCGGTTCGCCTACCGCGACAAGGACGGCAGCGCCTCCCGCCGGCTGACCGAGCCGCACCGCCTGGTGTCGACGGGCCGGCGCTGGTACCTGGTCGCGTACGACCTCGACCGGGCCGACTGGCGCACCTTTCGCGTCGACCGGGTGAGCGAGCCGTTCGCGACCGGAGTCCGGTTCACGCCCCGGGAGTTGCCGACGGGGAGCGCCGCCGAGTACCTACGGCAGTCCATCCACCGGCGACAGGAGACGTACGCGTTCGAGGTGCGGTTCGCCGCACCGGCGGAAGCCGTCTCCACGCGGGTCGCGCAATGGCTCGGCACCCCCGAGGACGACGGCACGGGCGGCTCCGTCCTGCGGGGCACCACCGGCGACCCCGTGGAGTGGCTGGCGGTGCGGCTGGCCATGGCGGGGTACGAGTTCTCGGTCCGCGGGCCGCAGGAACTGGCGGAGGCGGTAAGGGAGTTGGGGGGACGGCTGAGCAGGGCGGCGGGGGGTGGGGGCGGGGCGTAGGGGGAGGAGGGGAGGGGCTGGGGGGAAAGGGAAGGGGAAGGGGGGAGGGCCCAAGGCGCGGGGCCCGCCTCACAGCTGGCCGCTCCCACCTCCACTCCCGCTCCCGCTTCAGCCCCCGCTCTCACGACTCCCGCTCCCGCCTCGGCCCCCACTCTCACGACTCTCACTCTCACTCCCGCTCCCGCCCCACTCGAAGTCCCGCAGGGCGCGGAGGTTGCGCAGGGCGAGGGCCGCCGGGCTTCCGGGGCCGGTGGGCGGGGTCGTGGTGGCGGCCCAGGACTCCACGGCCACGCGGACGGCGGCGCCGGCCACGGCGGCTGCGAAGCGCAGGTCCGGGCCGGGCTGTACCAGTTGAGCGTCCGCAGACTCCGGGCCCTCTGATCCCCCCACGCCCCCTGAGGGGTCGTGCCCCTCTGAGGCCCCCGGGCTCCCTGAGGGGCTATGACCCCCTGAGACCCCCGGGCCTCCGGAGACACCCGTGTCCCCCTTCGTCTTCCGGCCCCCCGCGGCCTTCCAGCCCCCCACTGCCTCCCGCGCCCCCGTCCCCTCCCGCTCCCGCTCCCGCTCCCGCTCTCGCAGGATCTCCGCGAGCGCCCCCTCCGACGCCTGGCACACCTCCGCCCAGACCTTGCGCAGGGCCGGGCTGGTGTCGGCGAGGCGGACCAGGGTGCGGAGCCACTCCCAGGAGGCGGCCGAGACGCCGATGCCCGGGGTGAGGGTGTGGTGGACGGCGTGTTCCAGGGCCTGGGGCAGGGACAGGTGGGCCGGGGCCGTACGGACCGCCTCGGTCCAGCGTTGGGCGCCGGCGGCGTAGAGCGGGGCGACCGCCTCTTCCTTGGTGGCGAAATAGCGGTAGAACGTGCGCGGTGCGATGCCCGCGGCCTGGGCGATGTCCTCGGCGCGGGTCGCCCGAAGGCCTTGCTTGACGAAAAGGGCCGCCGCCGCCCGGGCGATCTCCATCCGGGTCTCGGCTTTCCGGCGTTCGGTCAGGGACACCGGTGCGGAGGCGGGAAACGGCTGGTGGGCGGGGCTGGGGGTGGTGCTCATCCCGGCAGGCTATGCCCGTGTGGCAGAATCTGCCATCCGGTGGTCCACCCCGGGGTTCAGGTACGGGGTGGGCCGCCATTCCAGCATGTCGGCACACCTGGCCGCGGGCCGTACGAGCCGCGTGAGCCCGTGAGACCGTCAGCCCGTGAGACCGTCAGCCGCGCGAAGAGGCCGGGCTCCGGCGCCCGGGGGGGGATGGGCGCCGAAGCCCGGCTCGGGAAGTCCCGGCGCCGGGGGGGATTGCGTCGGGACGTGGTTCACGTGGGGCCGGCCGAGGGTGGTCGGCCGGGGGTGCGGTGTGAGTGGGGAGTGCGGTACCCGGGGCCCATTCCTGGGCCCGGAAGGGTTGTTCCCTCGGGCCCAGGGGTTGAAGCGACGGGACCGCGCCATGTTTGCGCCGTCTTTCGCCACCGGGCGTACGCCCCATGCAACCCCTGCGTCACGCCGTCGCGTCACGCCGCCGCGTCGAAACCGGTCTGGTGGGCCAGCTTCTTCAGTTCCAGCAGGGCGTGCTTCTCGATCTGCCGGATCCGCTCGCGGGTGAGTCCGTGCTCCTTGCCGACCTCGGTCAGGGTGCGCTCGCGGCCGTCCTCGATGCCGTACCGCATCTTGATGATGGAGGCCGTGCGCTGGTCCAGGCGGCCGATCAGGTCGTCCAGTTCCTCGCTGCGCAGCAGGGTCAGGACGGACTGCTCGGGGCTGACCGCCGAGGTGTCCTCCAGCAGGTCGCCGAACTGCGTCTCGCCCTCGTCGTCCACCGACATGTTCAGCGAGACCGGGTCGCGGGCCCAGTCGAGGACGTCGATGACGCGCTCCGGGGTCGAGCCCAGCTCCGCGGCGATCTCCGCGGGCTCCGGTTCGCGGCCGTGCTCGCGGTTGAACTCGCGCTGGACGCGGCGGATGCGGCCCAGCTCCTCCACCAGGTGGACGGGGAGCCGGATCGTGCGGGACTGGTCGGCGATGGAGCGGGTGATGGCCTGCCGGATCCACCAGGTGGCGTAGGTCGAGAACTTGAAGCCCTTGCGGTAGTCGAACTTCTCGACGGCGCGCACCAGGCCGGCGTTGCCCTCCTGGATGAGGTCGAGCAGGGGCAGACCGCTGCGCGGGTAGCGCCGGGCCACCGCGACGACCAGGCGGAGGTTGGAGCGGATGAAGACGTCCTTGGCCCGCTCACCGGCGGCGACGAGCGCCTCCAGCTCCTCGCGGCTGGCGTCCGACTTGCTCTCCTCGTACCCGTCGAGGACCTGCCGCGCGAACACACCCGCCTCGATGGTCTGGGACAGCTCGACCTCCTTGGCGGCGTCGAGCAGCGGCGTACGCGCGATCTCGTCGAGGTACATGCCGACCAGGTCGCGGTCTGCGATCTCGCCGCCATGAGCGCGAACACTGCTTGCCGAGTCGGCCGTCTCGCCGGTGGCGGACTGACGACGGGCGACGGCACGGGTTGCCATGCGTGCTCCCTTGCGATGGTGGGCTGGCGGGTGGTCCTGGCGAACGCCCGGCACGGAAGGGGACCGTCTCTGGGACTCGCTCACCCTTCCGAGACTTTCTCCGAGTGCCCGGCATCCGTGGGAAACAACGACTGGAATCCGGACAGAATTCCCAACCCGCCCCCCGAATTTTCTGATCATGCAGTACCCTGTTGCGCCACGCGGGGAGGCGAGATGCCGTCGGATCATGCCGAGGTGCAGGTCAGGCCGGGGTTCGAGGGCGATCTCGACGCCCTCACGGCGATCTACAACCACTATGTACGTGAGACGGCCATCACATTCGATACCGCGAGTTTCACTCCGGAAGAGCGCCGCCCTTGGCTGCTCTCCCACCCGGAAGACGGCCCGCACCGGCTGATGGTTGCCACGGAGCCGCAGTCACAGCGGATTCTGGGGTACGCCACGTCCAGCCCTTACCGTCCGAAGCCGGCGTACGTGACGTCGGTGGAGACCTCCGTGTACGTCGCCCCGGACGCCGGACGGCGCGGGATCGGCACCCTGCTGTACGACGCCCTGTTCAGGGCGCTGGCCGGAGAGGACGTGCACCGCGCGTACGCGGGGATCGCCCAGCCGAACGAGGCCTCGACCCGGCTCCACGAGCGCTTCGGCTTCCGGTACGTCGGCACGTACGGCGAGGTGGGCCGCAAGTTCGGCCGCTACTGGGACGTGGCCTGGTACGAGAAGCGCCTGTAGCGCCCAGGCCTCGCAGCCTCAGGCCCCGCAGCCCCCGTCCCTTACCCGAACTGCACGGACCGCTTCGCCATTCCCATCCAGAACCCGTCGATCACCGACTTCTGCGCGTCCAGCTCGCCGCCGGCCTCCGCCGCGCCCATGGTGACGAAGAGCGGGGCGAAGTGTTCGGTGCGGGGGTGGGCGTAGCGGCCGGCCGGGGCCTTGTTCAGGAAGTCCAGCAGGGCGTCCCAGTCGCGGGCCTCCAGGGCCCGCCGGCCCCAGTCGTCGAACTCGGAGGACCAGCTCGGTACGCCGCCGGAGTGGCGCAGGGCGGCGAGGTTGTGGGTGAAGAAGCCGGAGCCGACGATCAGCACGCCCTCGTCGCGCAGGGGGGCGAGCCTGCGGCCGATGTCCATCAGGCGGACGGGGTCGAGGGTGGGCATGGAGATCTGCAGGACGGGGATGTCGGCGGCGGGGAACATCTCGACGAGGGGGACGTAGGCGCCGTGGTCGAGGCCCCTGTCGGGGATGTCCTGGACGGGGGTGCCGGGGGCGCGCAGCAGCTTGCGGACGGCTTCGGCGAGTGCGGGGGCGCCGGGGGCGGCGTACTGGACGCGGTAGTAGTGCTCGGGGAAGCCCCAGAAGTCGTAGACGAGGGGGACGGTGTCGACCGCGCCGAGGGCGAGCGGGGCCTCCTCCCAGTGGGCGGAGACCATCAGGATCGCCTTGGGCCGGGGCAGGCCGGCGGACCAGGCGGCGAGCTGGCCGGGCCAGACGGGGTCGTCGGCGAGCGGCGGGGCGCCGTGGCTGAGGTACAGGGCGGGCATGCGCTCCCGGGTGGTGGCGGACATCGCGGCGGCTCCCAGTGATCCACTTGCTTTAACTCTCAAGCTTTCACTCGAGGACTCTACGCCCGACTTGTTCAAGTTTCAAGGAGCTGCCTCGTACAGTGGGTGTATGAACACGGCACCGGACTCCGCCGCCGCCCAGCACCGCTGGCTCAGCGACGAGGAACAACGCGTGTGGCGCGCCTACCGGCACGCCACGACCCTGCTGGAGGACCACCTCGACCGGCAGCTGCAGCGCGACGCGGGCATGCCGCACATCTACTACGGCCTCCTCGTCGGCCTCGCCGAGGCGCCCCGCCGCCGGCTGCGGATGACGGAGCTGGCGATGCAGGCCAAGATCACCCGCTCGCGGCTCTCCCACGCGATCGCCCGGCTGGAGAAGAACGGCTGGGTGCGCCGCGAGGACTGCCCCTCCGACAAGCGCGGCCAGTTCGCCGTGCTCACCGACGAGGGCCACGAGGTGCTGCGGCGTACCGCGCCCGGCCATGTGACCGCCGTACGGCAGGCGCTGTTCGACCGGCTCACCCCGGAACAGCAGAAGGCCCTCGGCGAGATCATGGAGATCGTCGCCGAGGGCCTCCAGCCCAACGAAGCGGGTGCGGACCTTCCCTGGCTCCGCTAGATCACCGTACGGCCGCTCGCCGTACGGTCACCGTCCGGTCACCGTACGGCCGCTCACTGTCAGGTCGCCGTGCGGCCGGTCACCGTCAGGTCGCCGTACGGCCGCTCACCGTCAGGTCGCCGTGCGGCCGGTCAGTGGGCCACCACCGGCACCGGCAGCTCGTCCTCGACGCCGTCACCGGAGCCGGAGGCCGCCGGGGTGGCGCCGGGCCGGCCGGCGTTGACGAAGGTGAAGGCGATCAGGGCGGCGACGGTGAGGATGCCGACGGCGAACCAGATCGCGGTGCTGTAGCCGTGCACCATGCCCTGGAGCTTCACCAGGTCCTGCTGCGGCTTCGCGGCGGCACCGGCGATGTGGTCCTTGATGTACGAGGTGGTCGCCGAGGAGGCAATGGTGTTCAGCAGGGCGGTGCCGATCGCGCCGCCCACCTGCTGCGAGGTGTTGACCATCGCGGAGGCGACACCGGCGTCCCGGGGCTCGACGCCCTGGGTGGCCAGGGACATCGCCGGCATGAACGCCGTGCCCATGCCGAGGCCGAGCAGCACCATCGCGGGCAGCAGCAGCGCGCCGTACGAGGAGTCGATCTCCAGCTGGGTCAGCAGCAGCATGCCGAGCCCGGCGACCAGGAAGCCCGGGCCCATCAGCAGGCGGGCCGGGACACGGGTCATCAGCCGGGTACCGATCTGCGTCGAGCCGGTGATCATGCCGACCACCATCGGCAGGAAGGCGAAGCCGGTCTTGACCGGCGAGTAGCCCTTCACGACCTGCAGGTAGTAGGTCAGGAAGAGGAACAGGCCGAACATGCCGATGATCGCGAGACCGAGGGAGAGGTAGATACCCCCGCGGTTGCGGTCGGTCACCACGCGCAGCGGCAGCAGCGGGGCCTTGACCCGGGCCTCGACGACCACGAACGCGAGCAGCAGCACCACGGACGCGACGAACATCGACACGGTCACCGCGTCGCCCCAGCCGTCGGACTCGGCGCGCGTGAAGCCGTAGACCAGCGCGACCAGGCCGAGGGTGGACAGCAGGACGCCGGGGATGTCGAGCGGGTTGCGGTTGCGGCCGCCCTCCGGCTCCCGGATCACGAAGTAGGCGCCGGCCGCGGCGACCACGGCGAACGGGACGTTCACGAAGAAGGTCCAGCGCCAGTCCAGGTACTCGGTGAGGAAGCCGCCGAGGATCAGGCCGACGGCACCGCCGCCGCCCGCGATCGCGCCGTAGATGCCGAACGCCTTGGCACGCTCCTTGGCGTCCGTGAACATCACGGCCAGCAGGGACAGCGCGGCCGGGGCGAGCAGCGCGCCGAAGACGCCCTGGAGGGCGCGGGCGCCGAACATCATCGCGCCGGTGGTGGCGGCACCGCCGAGCGCGGAGGCGGCGGCGAAGCCGCCGAGGCCCAGCACGAAGGTGCGCTTGCGGCCCCACAGGTCGGCGATCCGGCCGCCGAACAGCAGCAGTCCGCCGAAGGCGAGGGCGTAGGCCGTGATCACCCACTGCTTGTTGCCGTCGGATATGCCCAGGTCCTGCTGGGCGGCGGGCAGGGCGATGTTCACGATGGTGGCGTCGAGGACGACCATCAGCTGGGCGAGCGCGATGAAGACGAGCGCCTTCCAGCGGTTGGCGTCACCGCTCGCAGCGGTGACGCCGGGAGCCTTGAGGGCTGTTTCGGACATGGAGATACCCACTTCGGGACTACGAGGCTTCGGAAGTCTGTGACGGGAGGCGAGACGAAAATGACGAGAAATGATGAGAAAACGGAGTAAGGCGGAAAGGCGAAGGGACGACACGGCAGCCGGAGGGACTGCCGTGCCCGGATGGTGGACCGGATGCGGGAGCTGAACTAATCGGTCGGCGGATCGGTCGGCGGATCGGTCAGCAGTCGCGCAGCTCCCTGATCGTGACGGCCTGGCCGGGCAGGGCGGAGCGGGCGGGGGCCCGCAGACCGTCGAGGAAGAGTTGCAGATGGCGGTGGACGAAGCGGTCGCCGCGCATGCAGTCCGTGCCGGCCGGGGGCCGGCTCAGCTGGCTCACGACGATCAGCAGGTCGCCGACGCCGACGTCCGGCCGGAGCTGCCCGGCCGCCTTGGCCCGGCCCATGATCTCCTCCACGAGCTGCTCGACGCTCTCGCGGGAGGCCTCCAGGTCGGGGTGGTGCTTGTCGAACGTGCTGGACACCATGGGGCACAGCGCGCTGATCCGCTCGTCGGCGGCGGCGTGCACGAAGCGCTCCAGGGCGGCGAACGCGTCCCCGGTCTCGGCGAGGGCCAGTTCGGCCGCCTCGACCGTGCGGTCCATGACCGAGCAGACGACCTCACGGACGAGGGCGTCGCGGTCGGGGAAGTTGCGGTACACCGTGGCGTTGCCGACGCCGGCCCGGCGGGCGATCTCGTCGAGCGGCACGTCCGGGCCGTGCTCGACGAACATCTCCCGGGCGGCGGTGACGATCCGCTCCCGGTTGCGCAGGGCGTCGGCGCGCGGCCGGGGCGCCTTGCGCGCTGTGGGGGCGGTGATGGCGGGCACGGCGTACTCCTGGGGTCGATGGGGTGATACGGGACGTCCCCGCACCACTCGGCGTGTCACTCGAGGTGGCACTCGACGTGTCACTCGGCGTGTCACTCGATGTCGTGGATCGGTGTCGCGGACGATCCGGGGAGCAGGTCCCCGTTTCGCTCGGACACAGGGCTAAACGGGGAAACGGTCCCCGGTTATTTCCCGCCCACGAAAAGAACCGCTGTGACCTGAGACACAATCAGCCGCCGCCGGGATTCACCCCCGTGCGGTCCCGCTTTCCCACGATCGGTCTCCTCCAGCGCGCGCCCGCAGCGGCGCCGACACAGGGTGAGCGCAAGGGTGCAGCCGGAGACCGGCGGCTGCCGTGGCGCGAAAGGTCCCTGCATGCAGCCGCAGCCGCCGCCTCGCCGCCGCATACGCCAGCGCCGGTTCGCCGCCCTGTCCGTGGTGACCGCACTGACCCTCGCGGTCAGCACCTCGGCCGGGACCGGGAACCTGACGGCGCCCGCCTCCACCGCCGGGCCGGTGAACCTGGCCGGCTCCTCCGCACTCGTACCCTGCATGATCCGTGGCGGCCTGGACGTGCAGATGACCGAGGGCCTGCCCACTCCGCCCGGCTACTCCCGGGCCACGGGCACCGTACGCGCCCTGACCCTGATGGTCGACTTCCCCGACGCCCCCGGCCAGGGCAACGCGATGGACCGCTTCCACGAGTTCTTCCCGCAGACCCAGGAGTGGTTCCGCACGGCGTCGTACGGCCGCCTCGACTACCGCGCCGAGACCCCGGTCACCGGCTGGCTGCGCATGCCGAAATCCTTCCGGTCCTACGGCATAGAGCGCGGCGCCCCCTTCGACCCCGGCTACCGGAACCTGGTCCAGGACATCGTGGCCGCCGCCGATCCGACGGTGGACTTCCGCGACTACGACCTGCTGAACGTGCTCGTCACCTCGAACGCCGGCCCCTCCGCCCTGGACACCGTGCTGTCGGTGACGTTCGCCGGCAACGACGACGCCCCGGTCGCCGACGGCGTCCGCATATCCAACGCCTCCTTCGTCTACTCCCGCCAGGACGACGGCTCCGGCTCCTACTCCCGCACCGGCTACCGCGTACTGCCGCACGAGAACGGCCACACCTTCGGCCTGCCCGACCTGTACACGCAGGAGGGCGGGGGCGCGGTCGGGCACTGGGACATCATGAGCGAGGACTGGGGCGCCAACAACGACCTGCTCGGCTGGCACAAGTGGAAGCTGGGCTGGCTGGACGGCGGTCAGGTCGGCTGCGCGGCGGGGCGGGGCAGCGCCGACTACACGCTGTCCCCGCTGTACAAGCCGGGCGGCGGAAAACTGATCCTCGTCCCGGTCACCGCCCGCACCACCTACGCGCTGGAGGTCCGCGCGCAGGGCGGCAACGACGAGGCGGTGTGCCGCCCCGGCGTCCTCATCTACAAGGTCGACGCCACCGTGGACACCGGACGCGGCCCCGTCACCGTCTACGACAGCCACCGCCACAGCGGCGGCTGCACCCGCAGCCCCAACGTCCACACCGAACTCTCCGACGCCCCGTTCACCCCCGGCGAGAGCTTCAAGGACCCGCGCCACGACATCACCGTCCAGGTGGTGAGCACGGACGAGGACGGGAACTACCGGGTGCGGATCACACGGGGGAAGTGAGCCGGAGTGCCGGGCCCGGACCGGGGTCTACCGTAGGCGTGCCCCGACGCCGTACCGGAGAGACGATGCCCCGATGACCCCAGTGGACGCCGCCGCACCTGCCGGGACCGACGGCGCCGCGGCCGGGAGGCGGGCGGAGGCGGCCGGAGCGCGGGCGGAGGAAGCCGGAACGCCGACGGAGGTGACCGGGACGCAGGCGGAGGTGACCGGGACGCAGGCGGAGGAAGCCGGAACCCCGATGGAGGAAGCCGGAGCCCAACCCGAGCAGCCCATGACCCCGCCGGAGCAGCCCATGACCCCGGCGGAGCAGGCCATGACCCCGGCGGAGCAGGCCGGGACACCGACGGAGGTGGCCGGGACACCGACGGAGGTGGTCGGTCCTCTGGTGCGCGGAGTCGGCGTGCTGCGGCGGCTCACCGAGGCGGACGGCGCGCTGAGCCCCAGCGCACTGGAACGGGCCACCGGCCTGGCCCGCTCCACGGTGGACCGGATCACCGGCACCCTCGCCCGCATGGGCTACGTCCGCCCCGCCGGCCGGGACCTCGTCCTCACCCCGCGGGTGATGGAGCTGGGCAACGCCTACCTGGCCGCCCTGCGCCTGCCCGCCCTGCTCGGCGCGCGCGCCGACGCCCTGGCCGACGAACTCGACGAGTCGGTGTCGCTCGCGGTCGCCGACCTCGACGGCATCCGCTTCATCCACCAGGCCACCCGCCGCCGCGCACTGTCGGTCAGCTTCCGCATCGGCGACCTGCTGCCGGCCGAACGCACCGCGCCCGGCGCGCTGTTCGCCACGGAGTGGACGGAGGCGGAGTGGACCCAGTGGCGCCGGCGCCGAACAGCCGACCCAAAGAACGCCTCCTTCCCCGTGATCCCCCCAGTCCCTCCCATCCCCCCGGCCTCCGGACGGAAGCCCGCGCCCCCCTCTCCCTCCTTCACGGAACGGGTGGAACGGGCCCGCCGGGACGGCTGGGCCCTGGACGACCAGCTGATCGAGCCGGGCCTGGTCGCCGTCTCCGCCCCGGTACGGCACCCGGACACGGGCCGCATCGCCTGCGTGGCGAGCGTGGTCAGCCACACCAGCCGCCACTCCGCGGCGGACCTGCGCACCAGCCTGCTGCCCCGGCTGCGTACGACGGTGAAGGCGATGGAGGCCGACCTGCGCGCGGCGCCCCCAGAGCGGCCAGGCCCGGCACCCGCCGGCCTCGCGACGTGGACGACGGCGTCCAAGCACGAACTGGGCCGGGACTTCGTGGAGTCACTGGCGCGCGGCCTGACCGTACTGACGGCGTTCGACGAGGGCCACCCGGCGCTGACCCTGTCGGAGGCGGCCCGCGCGACCGGCCTGTCCCGGGCCACGGTCCGCCGCGCCCTGCTCACCCACGAGCACCTGGGCCTGGTGACCGCCCGCCCCGACCGCACCTTCGCCCTCACCCCCCGCGTGCTGGACCTGGGCTTCCCACCCCACGCCCGGACCTCGCTCCCCCGCCTCGCCGAACCCCACCTCCGGTCGCTGGCGGCCCGCCTCCAGGAGCCCACGGCCCTGGCGGTCCTGACAGCCGACGGCAAGGAGATCCAGTACACGGCCGGGGCGACCGCGGGCCGGGTCCTGACGGTGCACATCCCGGTGGGCACCCGCCTGCCGGCAACCACCACCTCCCTGGGCCGGGTCCTCCTGGCCACCACCGCCACTCCCCTCCCGCCCGGCCTCGCCGAGGTCCGCACGCGGGGCTACGCCCTGGTGGACGAGGAACTGGAGTCAGGCCTGCGCTCCGTGGCCGTACCCGTCCGCGACCGTACGGGCCGCCCCATCGCCGCCCTGAACGTGGCCACCCACGCGGCCCGCCGCACCCTGGAGGACTGCGTCCACACCCTCCTCCCCGCCCTCCGTGCGACAGCCGACCTCATCCAGACCGACCTCCACACCGCCTCCCGCTTCACCCCCGTCCCCCCGACCTGACCCCCGTTCCCTCCACCCCGCCCCACCCTGATCCGGTACCCTGTCCACCAAGCGCCCACCAGGACGCCCACCCATGCCTTCGTAGCTCAGGGGATAGAGCACCGCTCTCCTAAAGCGGGTGTCGCAGGTTCGAATCCTGCCGGGGGCACAGAGAGAAGGGCCAGCTCAGGAGGGATCCCCTCCCAGGCTGGCCCTTCGGCGTTTCAGGGGTCGTGCCACAGACGTGCCACTACGGGCCCGCAGGGTCCTTCTCGGAGGTCACTCCCCCACCACCCCGGATCATGGCACCGAGCCGGTCTGCCAGGGCGCGGTCCCGGTCGCTGGTCATGTGCTGATAGATCAGAGCGGCACGGGAGCTGCTGTGGCCCATGCGGGTCATCAGCTCGCGGGTGCTGGCCCCTGCGGTCGAGGCCAGCGTGTTGCCCGTGTGTCGAAGATCGTGGAAGTGCAGTTCGGCCGTGACGCCCGCAGCCTTCCGCGCCTTGACCCAGTCGTCCCGGAAGTTACTCCGCCGCAGTTGTCCGCCCTGGGGGCCGACGAAGACGTGCCCGTCACGGCCGGAAGCGGCGAAGTGCTCCAGGTGGTGCGTGACCGCGTCCAGCAGTTCGGCCGGGAAGGAGACGGTACGCACCCCGGCCGCGGATTTCGGCGCCTTGTCGAAGAGCCGGCCGTCCTGCAGCTCGGCCTGAGCGCGGCGCACAGCGACAGTCAGCGCCTCCAAGTCGATGTCCCGGCGCCGCAAGGCCGCCAGCTCCCCGAACCGTAGCGTCGTGAAGGCTGCCAGGAGCACGAGCAGCCGGTAGCGCGGCGCGATGGAGTCGGCCACGGCTAAGACCTCCGCCACCGTGAGTACTGGCCGTTCGGGCACGTCGTAACGGTCCGCGCCTTTGATGCGGCACGGGTTGCGCCGGATCAGCTCGTCATCCACGGCCGTGTTCATCAGGGCACGCAGCAGTTGGTATGCCTTGACGACCGACGGCTCACCGACGCCGGCCGCCAGGAGCTTGCCGCGCCAACTCCGTACGCGAGCGGTCGTCACGTCGGCCACCGTTCCGGCCCCGAAGGTGGGCAGGATGTGCAGCCGCATCACCGACTCGTTCCGCTCGCGAGTGCGGTCGGCCAGCTTGCGGTCCCGCAGCCATGCGGTGGCGTAGTCGGCGAAGTTCACCGCCCCGGCGTCCGGGTCCGACCACTGCCCGCGCGCGATGTCCGACTCGATGTGTGTCAGGGCGACCTGGGCGTCGGTCTTGGTGGCGTACGTCTTCTCAGCGGGACGCAGTTGCCCTGTCGGGTCTCGGTAGCGGACCTGCCAACGGCCGGACGGAAGCTGTCGGACGGAACCGAAGTCCCGGCGCCTGCCTTTCTTGTTGGCCATCAGGCAACCCTCCGCAGGGGGCGGCCCCGATGACCGATCGCCTGCACCGTGTTGGCGTCGATGAAGGCCTTCAGCGCGCTCTCCGGAATGCGGACGTGACGGCCAACCTTGACGAACACGATGCGTCGCTCGGCAATCAGGCGACGCGGGAAGCGTTCTGTAGTCCCAAGGAGTTCGGCCACCTGCGCCACGGTCAGGTAGCGGTCAGCCATGAGTGGGTTCTCCTTCCGTTCCGGGAGCGGGTTCGAGGGATGCGGCAAGCCAGGCCTCGGCGTCGGACAGGCCGGTGCCGGCGAACACCCAGTGGGCGAGGACGTACGTCGTCTCGGTCTCGGGGCCGTTGAGTGCCGCCGCCTGTGCTCGGCGCCATTCGGCTCGGGCGTCGCGTAGGGCGCCGAGGGTCGTGGAGTAGCGGCGGGACTTGGTGGAGAAGTGGCCGCGAAAGCCGAGCATGTGGGCCCAGGCCCGCAGGCGGAGGTGTTCCAGGTCCTTGCGTGCGCCGAGGGTCCAGGCCGTTCGGATGAGGCGGCGGGCGTGGTCGCTGATGTCGAGCTGGGCGAGTTCGGCGGCGAACTTCAGCGGGCGGTCGAGGGCACCCGTCGCGGTCTCGGCTCCCTTGGTGGCGTACTTGGCGATGTACGCCGCTACGGCCCGCTCGGTCAGCTCCTGGCCGCCGTTGAAGTCGGCGGAGCGGATGGTGCGGACGTCGAGCTGGCGGCCGAAGGCGAAGGTGTGGGCGCGGCCGTCGATGACCGGACCGTCGACCCGGACCTTGCCAGCGGCGGCCTCGATGGCGTCGGTAAGGAGTTCGGCCGTTGCCCACGGCGGGGGCGGGGTGTCTCCGCCACCGGGGCCGTCGAGGCGGATGACCGCGTGGAAGTGGACGGCTCCGCGCTTCTGGTACTCGGCGACCTTGGCGAAGGACACGCGCGCGTGCTCACGGAACCGCCGCTGTGACAGGCCCGCGCGCTTGGCCACCTCACGGCGCAGGTAGACGGAGAAGCGCCGCCAGAGCTGCCCGGCATGGGCGTTCCAGAGGACGGCCGCCTCGTAGTCGTAGGTGTCCGGGTCGAGCGGGGTACCAAGGGCGTCGTCGTCCTGGCCGTGGAGGGTGCCGCAGCGGCAGGAGCGGCCGTCGGTGCGGCGGTTGTGGACCGGGCCGAAGCCGGGGGCGGTGAAGGTGGCGAAGACGCGGGGGTGGGCGGCGACGTGTTCCGGGGTGCCCTTGCCGCCGCGCAGTCCGGCGGTGATCAGGTGGAAGGTGTCGCGGCGGTAGACCTCGGCGCAGGCCGGGCAGCGGGTGGTGCGGCGGTTGTTGCAGCGGACGAGGAGTTGGCCGGCCGGGAGGGCGGTCGAGTCGAGGCGGTGGAGGACGCGGCCGATCTCGCCGGTGGTGGTGTCGATGTCGTACTCGGTGCGGTGGCCGTCGAGGCGGATCGGGTTGGTGCAGCCGCCGAGCCCGGAGAGCTGCCGGAGGATACCGGGCAGGGTGCCGCCTTCGGCCAGCCTTGCGAGTTCCGGGAGCGGGGGCGGGGTGGTGCGGGTGAAGATGGCGGTCTCCTTCTGACTGGATCGGTCAGGAGTGATGGCCCGGGGCGGCCGGATGCTTGGCCGTGTCGTGGCCGCCTCGGGTGCGGTTCGGCTTGTCAGCGCCGGTACTGGTCGCGGAGCAGGGAGCGCACGACGACAGCGGCGACGGCCACGGATATGGCCGTGACGGCGACGGCGGCCAGGAGCGCGGTGAGGACCACACCGGCGACAAGCACCGTCGCGACCGTCTTCTGGTCCACGGGCAGCGACGGGAGGCCGCGCCGGACGGGCGCCGGGTCGGTCGGCGCGTGGGTGTGGGCGGGCGGCGGGGTGGGGCTGTCCGGGTACTTGGGCAGGAACACAGCGGGCGTCTCCTTATCTACTCGTCTAGGCATGTGAGCCGTTTATGACGCTCACGCCGGAGCGCGTGCCGGACTCGATGGCGGGAGCCAGGAAGGTGTGCGAGAGCCAGAAGCCGAACAGGGCGATCAGGACAACGATCCAGGTACGGACGCCGAGGAACTTGATCGCTCCCCAGGCGAAGAAGCCGAGGACGACGACGAGCGGCAGGCTGACGGTCACGGTTGTCCGGGTCCTTTCAGCGGACGGGGCAGCGGTGGGTGCGAGCGGCCAGTTCGGCGGCGGCGCGGCTGTCGTAATCGGCGGAGAAGCCGCAGCGCGGGGCGGTGCAGGCCGCGGTGTGCTTCTCACGGCCCCGGCTGTCGTAAGCGGTGCCGACCTGAACGGGGCCGATGCGGGTGACGTTGCGGAAGCTGCGGTTGGCGGACACGGGGTCTCCTCTCAGAGGTGGGCGGCGATGGCTTCGGCCATCGGGGCCGGGACGCCGAGGCGGGCGCGGAGAGTGGGGGTGTCGATCGGGACGCCAGTACGTGCCTGGTGCTCGGCGGCGACCTTGCGGGCGTGGTCGACCAGGGCGGACGGGACGGGTACGGGCGAGGGTTGCGGTGGTGCCTCGATGGCCGGTTGGGCAGGTGGCTCGGGCACGGTTTCGGGCTCGTCCTCCTGGTCCTCGATGACCTCGGGTTCGGTGTCCGTCTTGGGCGCGGTGTGGGCAAGCAGGGTTCCGCCGAGGAAGGCGATTGCGGGCCAGCCTGCGACGAGGATGCGCAGCCAGGCCGGCACGTTGCCGAGGTCGAGGAGGCCGGCGGTGGCGACGTTGGCACCGAGGGAGGCGGTGAGCGCGATGACGAACCAGCACCAGGCCGCCGCTTTGCCGTGCCCGGAGCGCAGTCGACGCCAGGCGGCGACCAGCAGCAGGTCGACGGAGACGGGGTAGGCCCACGCCTTCCATCCGTCCTGTCCGGCGGCCACGGCGACGTCGTGGAGGTGGGCGAAGGACAGCGCGGCGGCGATGAGCGCCTGGACGAGCACCGCGTCGACGCGGGCCAGGTGGGCGCGCATGATGCGGCTCCTTCCGGAGTCGGGCAGGGGAAGGTCAGTCGGTGACCGGGTGCGGCAGGACGACCGGCGGCGTGCTCTCGACCGGATGCTCGGGCACGTCGGGCCGGAAGGGCTTCAGGGCGGGGAGGTCAGGGACCAGGTGGGCCGACTCGCGGCAGGTCTTGGCAGCGTCGCCGAGGGAGAGGTACGGCGTGCGGATGCGGGACCAGCCGCCGGAGGTGTCACTCGCCACCGCCAGTCCGGGCCGTTCCGGGGCGATGGAGCAGGCGGCGGAGACCGCTTCGGGGGCGATGTCGCCCAGGGCCATCTTGGCGGACGCTTCGTCGTTGACGCGGTGGCAGACACGGCCGGTGAGCTGGGCGCGGAGCATGGTGGCGCCCTTGCCGAGTTCGGCGCCGAAGCGCTGCCCGCACACTTCCAGGTAGATGCCGGCGGCGCGGCCGAGCTGGGCGAGGCGGATGAGCTGGGTGACCATCTCGTCGCGCCGTTCCTCGTCCTTCTTTGTGGCGACCATGAAGAGTTCGGCCACCTCGTCCACGAACAGCACTATCGGCACCGGGCGTTCGTGCTCGGGCAGACCCCAGACGTCGGAGGTGATTTCCTCGTCCGGGGTGCCGGGGGCGATGCCCTGTCGGGCCTTGATCAGGTCGTATCGGTCCTCCATTTCCTTGACCAGCACCAGCAGCAGTTCAGCCGCCTGCTCCGCGTCGGTCGCGAGTGCGGAGAGCCGGGGCGCGAAGGGCGCCAGCTCGACACCCCGCTTGCAGTCGATGCCGACGAGGGCGACCGGCTGAGGAGCGAGTCCGGCGATGAGGTGCCGGAGGTACATGGACTTGCCGGAGAGCGTGGCACCGAGGGTGAGTTGGTGGGGGATGGTGCGGTAGTCGCGGACGAACGGCGTAGCGTCTTCTCGCAGTGCGACCGGCACCTTCAGGAAGCCGCCCGCGATCTTGCGCGGCATACGCACCCGCCTTAAGACGTCGTAACCCACGAGCCGCAGCTCGACGACCCCCGGCTTGACAGTGGTGACGTACACGGCGTGAACGCCCCACGCGTGCCGTAGCCGTTCGGCCGAGGCGGCGACGTCGGCGGGTTCCTGACCCGGCGCCAAGCGGAGGCGTATCCGCAGCCCGGTCGTGGTGGGCCGGATGAGGCCCCGACGCGGCGGTACGGGGCGAACCTCGCGCTGCGTCACGGCCTTCACGGCGAGCACCCGCAGCCGGGAGGGCGCCATGGTCAGGCCACACGCCTCCATGACCGAGCCGTACGAGCTGAGCAACCGGACCGTGGACACCGGCAGACCGACCGTGGACCAGTACGCCGCCGGGTGCTTGGCCCGGGCGTAGGCGGCCCCGCCGCCGAGTGCGGCGACAGGACCACCCACTTCCAGAAGCGTCGTCAGGTCGGACATCAGGCGGCGGCCCCGGTCGTGGCCGGGAAGGCGGCCGGAGTGACAGCGGCAGCGCGGTAGGCGATGCCGTGGCGCTGCTGACCGTTGAAGACGGACTCCCACGGCCGGGCGACGAGGCCCGGCAGCGAGACCGGAGCCCCGAGGGTCAGCCCCTCGGAGATGCCGCCCTCCGGAACGGTGACCTTGATCAGCGACGACTCGCCGTCCTCGATGTAGACGACGCCGATGGTCATCAGCGCCTCACCGCTGTTGGCGTCCTTGGCGATCTCGCCGGTCTGCCGGTCGCGGACTTTCGGCTCGGGGGCCTCGGTGAGGAGGATCGTCGCTCCGGAGGTCTCCACGCGGATGGTACGCAAGGCACACTCCTACTCGTCTATACAAGATGGGTTCTGCGAGTCCCTTGATCGGGATCGCATAGCCACCTTGCCACACAACTTGCCCACTCGTCTATACGAGTAAGCGTGTTGGGGTGTACGAGTTCGGAGAAGTGTCCTGCGGCCAATGTCAGACCCACCCGCCAGAATCCACCCATGCTGATAGCGACCAATGGCCGTGGCTACGAGCTGAAGCGCCCCACGAAGCCGGCAGTAGGAACCATGCTCGCCAACCTGAGACGCGGCAACGAGTACTTGATCCTTGAACGGCGGGACGAGGAACGGGAGGGCGACTGGTACATCCAGGTCTGGTTCCGCGACAACAACACCTACCAGCTGGAATACCGCAACGGTGTCCCTGCGGAGCACTACCAGACCCGAACGGTGTCCCAGGAGAAGGTCTTGCAGGCTCTCCTCGGGTGGATGCTCGACAAGCCCGACTGGCGAGAGAGCTTCATGTGGACCAACATCGGCCACATGTTCGCGTCGGCCGCCGACGGCGAGGACGAGCCGACCGCTTAGAGCTGTGCCGCCGCCCACCTGATCACGTAGCCGGGAGCTGGTACGAGAGCACGTACGCGTCCGCCGCCATCACCGTGTCGCAGACCTCGACGGCCCGACCCTCGGTGTCGAAGGCCGTCCGGATGAGGTGGATGACCGGCACGCCAGCGGCCAGCCGGAGCGTCTTCACCTCTGCGGGCGAGGGCATCCGGGCGCGGATCTCTTCCTCGAAGTGGTCGAGGCGGTGGCCCAGCTCTTCCAGGCGGGCGTAGATGCCGCCGGGACCGGGGTTGGGTTCCGCGATCGGGGTCCCGCGGGCGATATCGAGCGGGAGGTAGGAGGTGGCGAACTCCACCGGTCGCCCGTCGAGCAGGTACCGGCGCCGACGAGCCAGCACGCGCCGCACCGAGCCAAGCCGGACCGAGACGTCCTGACTGGCCTTCTCCTCCTTGACCTCCAGGCTGTCCACCTGGGGGTGACTGCCCGCCGCGTCGGCCTCCACGATGAACGCGGACTTGCCCTGCTCCCTGTGCCGCCGGGCGAAGCGGTCCGAGGCGAGCCGCCGCACGGGCGGTCGTGGTCGTACGAAGACTCCCCTGCCGTGCTCGGCGTGCACCAGGCCTTCACCCTGGAGGATGGAGAAGGCGTTGCGGACCGTCATCCGGGACACCCCGAAGTGGTCGACAAGGTCGGCTTCGGAGGGCAGCTTCTCGCCCTCGCGGAATCGCCCACGGTCGATGGCCTCGCGCAGCTGGTCGGCGATCTGCCGGAAGACCGCACGATCGCTCGTGGGGTCGAGATCACCGAGGAGGCCGGAAGGGAGAGGGCTCACGTGAGTACTCCTTTAGGTATCTAGACGAGTGGGCGAGTGTTGTTGCTACGGTGGAGAGCCTAGCCAGCCGAGAGGGCCGAGGAACGTGAGCACTGAACGCCCGCACTCCGTGAGCGTCGCCGGGGTCGTCGTGGACGACCACGGCCGGGCCCTCCTGATCCAGCGCCGGGACAACGGCCACTGGGAGCCACCGGGCGGTGTCCTCGAACGCGAAGAGACCATCCCGGAAGCCCTCCAGCGCGAAGTCCTCGAAGAGACCGGAATCAAGATCGCCCTTCCCGCGACTCTGACCGGCGTCTACAAGAACATGAAGGGCCTGATCGTCTCGCTGGTCTTCCGCTGTGAAGCCGCCGACGGTGTGCCCACCACCGGTGATGAGACCCGCGCACTGCGCTGGGCCACCCGCGAAGAGGTCACCGAGCTTGCCGACGAGGCCTACGCGATCCGCGTCCTGGACGCACTCGACGCAACGACCCCGCCGGCCATCCGCGCTCACGACGGCGTGAAACTCGTCTAGCCCGAACCCGCTGCACATGGCGGCCTACCAGCACGAAGGAACTTGTATGCACGAGTATACGAGTACAGCCCGGGTCTGGGGACTGAGTTGCCCAGGATTCCCCGAAGAAGTGAGCCGGGCCCGCCGCTGGACACGCGACATCCTGCGCGGCTCCCCCTTAGCCGAAGACGCCGAACTGATCGTGAGCGAGCTGAGCGCGAACGCGATCCTCCACACGGCCAGCGGCCGGGAGTACGGCAGCTTCCACCTGGCGGTCGCGGTCTCGGCTCAGGTGGTGGCGGTGTCGGTCACGGACGACGGAGGTACGGGCACGGCCCCGAAGGTCGAGCACCAGGACCAGGACGCCGAGCACGGCCGCGGACTGGGCATGGTCAGCGCCATCGCCCACCGGGTCGTCGTCCATGACAGCGACCAGGGCCACACGGTCACCGCAGAGCTGTACGCGGATGCTCGGTTGGGAGGCCACCCATGCTGAAGCCGCCTCAGTGGGGCTACTGGTGCGAGTGCTGGACCCAGGACCTGACCGGGCAGAGAGGGCCGGCACTGCTGGCATCGTTCGACGCGTACTCGGCACCCCAGGCTGACCGTTGGGTAGCGGTCGCACTCCGCACCATCTCACCGGCCCTGGACGCGGACGCCTCAGACGAAGCGTGGGAGTGGCTGTACGAGGGGCGCATCGAGACCCGACGTGCCTTGCTGCGCGCCGAGCCGTGCACGGTCTCGGTGACGCACGCTAAGACCCGCATCACGTGGACGATCCGACCGGTGCTCTTCCTGCCACTCGCGCACCGTCAGGCGGCCGAACTCCCCGCATGTGCGTACGACTTCAAGCCCCGTCCGACAGACTGAGTTACAACTTTCTCTACTGGTTCAAGTCGCCGCGCAAGCGCGGCGTGCGCGGCCCGGCCCCCGGCCGGGCCTGCGCTCCTGTCTTCGCCCCGCTCCAGCCCGGCCGGTGTCCGTGCCGCGCTCGTGGCAATCAGTCGCCTGATGCCAGAGAAGGGGTACGTCGTGGCTGGGGCGGTCGGCTCCACGGCTTTAGCCACCTCCCCGGTCCGGGTCCCACGTCGAGCAAGACCAGGGGGCCACTCGTGCATATTGCGGGCAGGTGCAAAGCCTGCCCGAGTTGCCAACCAGCGTACGGCCCCCTGATCATGCTCGACCCCAGACCGGGCAGGACACCGGCCAAACCCGCTCCGCCGACCTTACGCTCCCGCAGCGGCACCGCTTGCGGAAGCGGCCTAACCTCGCCCAACAGATCGTCAGCTACCCGCTGGACACGTAAGATTCAGGCATGGGGGTCGAGGACGTCAGCATTGATCCGGGCACGATCTATCGCTTCGATGGCAAGACACTAGGGCAGGGCGGCTACGCGGACGTACGGCGCGCTTGGCATCGCCAAACAGGAAATGAAGTCGCACTCAAACGCCCACGTACCGCACCGCAAGCCCTCGAACGAATCCGTGTGGAAATCGAGGCACAGAAGCAACTGCACCATCCAAACATAATGCCGATCATCGAGCACGATCCCGGATACACCTGGTACACAATGCCGGTTGCAGAGGGAACTCTTTCGAAGCTCCGCAAAGAACTTGACGAAGAAGACCTAATCTCAATTCTTCTCAACATCGCTGATGCCCTAGAAATCGCACATCAGGAAGGTTTGGTGCATCGCGACATCTCTCCCAATAATATTCTCGCCTTGCCCGGCACCAGCATCCGCACGAAACGCTGGGTAGTTGCAGACTGGGGCATGGTGCGACGCCCCGCTGGCTCGACTGAAAACCCCTTGACTCGAACTGGCCAAGCCATCGGTACGGATGGTTACGCGGCACCCGAATTGAGCGATAATCCCCGCACCGCTACGGCTGCGGCCGACGTCTACAGCCTGGGACGCGTAACGGCCTGGTTCCTGACGAAAAAGTCCCCGAAGGCAGGGAGACGTCTCCTGCCGGACGACGAAAGCCTGATGCACTGGCGTCCGTTTATTGTGGAGTGCACTCAAGAGGAGGTGAGTCAGCGCACCAAGTCCATGGGAGAATTGCGAGTGAAACTCCAGGACGTGCTTGATTCCCGCAATGAACCTATTGAAGAAAAAGCGGAGCGCCTAATCGAGCAAGTGCTACTGGGTGATGACTCAGGCCTGGAGCCTCTCTTCACGCTCGCCGAGGCTTACCCAAATAACGCAATCGTTTACATAGATTGCCTTGCCCTACTTACATCTCCCATACTCATCGCTACAGCGAAAAAGACGCCCGACCGGATAGCCGAGATTGCGGCAACCATGGCGCGACTTCTCGTCCAGACTCCCTGGGGAGACCGCGACCGAGAGTACAAAGGGACGCCATTGGCATTTATTCATACAACCCTGCGCGCACTGGTCCTAAACAGACAACTCGGACTCGCCCAAGATCTCGCAACCGAGTTCTTTAGGGCCGATGCTCACTGTGGATACCACGACCAGACACGCCGAACGACCGAGTGGCTGGACGAGCTCAGCGGAACCGCAGAGCGAACCCTGTCGCGCGCGCTTACAGGCGGGGGCGCGACTGTGGTCGCCTACTACCGAGCCTTCCCCTGGACGCCTCGCAGCACTGGCTTGGCAACTCTTCTCGCTCACTAGGCAGGATCCCGTGCAGACACCGTGGCGACAGCAGCCATCACCGTGCTGGAATAGCGACATGCTGATCTCAGATGTGCCCAAGCAGGCTGGCGCCGCCGCTCGGCTGGTCGACCCGATCGCCGTGCCTGGTGGAGCACTTCCCGTACCGGGGTCGGGACGCGGCCGGAAGCACGGGACTAGCCAGACCGAGCCTTTCGACCGGTGGTTCCGTTACCCCGCCGGCTTTGCCTCGGACTACGTAGCTTCCCTGTTGGCGCATCTAGAACTGCCAAAGGGCAGCACCGTAATCGATCCGTTCGCCGGTTCCGCTGTTACCGGGACGGCCGCGCGACGAGCGGGCCACTCCTTTTTCGGTATCGAGGCCCACCCAGCGATTGCGGAGCTTGGGCAACTAAAACTGCAACCTGCCCCGCAGCATTGCCTCTCGTTTAGCGAGACGGCGAAGCAACTAGTGACCGCGGCGGAGTCCCTCGCCGCTGCTTCCGAGGCTCGCCTCAACGAGGAGTCCGATCTAGTTAGACGATGCTTTACTGAACCTGTATTGACTCGTCTTACATCGCTTCGCGACCTGATCCGAGCGGGTGCAGCCGAGGAATGGCATTTGCATGCCAAATGGGCACTCCTGGGGACTCTTCGCGATGTCGCATCGGCGCGTGTCGGCTGGCCCTACCAGAGGCCCGGATCGGAGCGTAAGCCGACGTACGCAGACCCCTTGGGTCGTTTTCTACAACGGGTTTCGTGGATTGAAGAGGACCTCAAGCAGCAGTCCGATTTTCCAAAGGGGCTAGACTTCAAGGTAGTAAACGGCGACTCGCGATCTCAAGCTTCCTGGGCGGAAATCGACGCGGGAAGCGCTCAGGGATGCGTGTCTTCACCCCCCTATCTCAACAATTTCGACTACGCCGACGCCACCCGACTCGAATTGTATTTTTGGGGAGATGTATCAAGCTGGGCAGAAATGTGCTCCTCCGTCCGGGCCGAAATGCTCACGGCTACGACACAGCAAAGCAGCGTCGGGGCAGCGATGAACGCACGATCGGAACTGCGCAGCTACGGCGACGTCGCCAAGGCGATAGAAGACATCGTAGAGAAACTCACTACTGAGCGTACTGTTCGCCGCAGGGGAAAGGAATACGATCGAGTAGTCCCCGACTACTTCCTAGCGATCGCGCAGGTGCTAGAGCAGCTAGCAACCGCGATGCAACCGGGAGCGTCGGCGATCTGGCTGGTAGGCGACAGTGCCCCATACGGGGTTTACATCGACACACCGCGGCTCATTAGTGAGCTTGCTCAGGAGTTGGGATTCTCGTCTGAGAAGGACGTCGTGCTCCGCCGCAGGGGACAACGCTGGGCAAGTAACACGACCCGACACGACGTCGAGCTCTCAGAAAGGATGATCGTGCTTAGGAGAACGTCGTAGCCGCGGGTCACCTAGGGCTGGCCTGCTTGCGTTGAATCAAGTGCGCCAGCTCGCGCCTCATGAAAAGCATCCATGAGGTCGGATTTCAATCGTCGTGTGTCGGCAGCTCTCTCGAAAACCATGGATCGATGGGCCAGCTTCCCCGCTTCAGCCCGGAAGGCCAGGACTAGCTCGTCAAAGGCCGTTGCCAGCACCTCCGAGGTAAGTCCTGCTCGGCGGGCTAGGTCAAACCCAAGAAACCTAACTACCTCCGATCTACTACTTTGATCAATGTGGATGAGGTCTTCTCCTCCAGGCCGCTTGATAGTGACCAGTCGGTGAGCCAAACGGCGACTTGCTTCGCTAAGGCCGTACCCGCCCTTGAGGCGCTTCTCTTCCGCTGACCTCTCCCCGCGTTTTGGTACCACAATTGCGGCAAAACGTTCTGCGCCGGCGTAGATGGCCTCGTTCACTTGCTTTCCCGCAAGAGTTTCCTTTGACAGCTTCGGGATAGCTCTGTCAGGTGTATCCGAGCGGTTGATCAACAGAGCGATCACCAAGCCAACTGGTACAGCCTGCATGACCTCGGCTGCTCTACCGGACCTGAGCGCCACTACCTGATTCAACCGAGCCGTCGACCATGCGCGATACTTATTGAGAGCCATCCTTTCCATTGCGGCAACCTCTGCCGGCGAGAGGAAGATATGGCCATCATCGGGATCCTTAGTGTCAAGCAACCACAGAAGAGCTCGGGCCTCCACTCCGACGAGGAGAGCTTCGCCACCAGCCTCTGTCACCAGAGGCTCGCGATATCCCGCCTGGAACACTTCCTTCGGAGCCGCCGGCAACTGTGCTAGGCGATCCCGCAGAGTGCGTCCTCTTGCTAGTGGGTCGAAGAACCTGCGACACAGGTCCAAGTCTGCTTCCAGGTCGTCAGACGGCTTCCCATAACACAGTGTCCAGAGACGATCGAGATCCCGCCTAATGGTGCTGGCTTCTGCCTTGGTGAGCACCAACGGAACGCCAAAGATTGAACGGCCGAAATGAGCTGAGGTCACGTAGTCAATTCCTCTGCGAAGTATCCGCGGTTCTCGAGGCTGCGGAACTGTCCATCAACGGGCACATCACCATGCCCGCTTGGCCTGTCTTCTTCGAGAGGAAGGATGACGACGACCTGATCCCTTGAAACCCCAGGTTCGCGAACTTTGAGGAGGTTAACCAGGGACGACATATTCTTCCAGTCCAAAAAAGCGCCAAATTCGTCGAGCGCGATCAGCCTGTTGGCAGCCGGCAGTTCTTCAGCGTCGATCTTCGCAATTTGGGCTTGGGTGTAAGCGAGCACCTGCTGTCCGCTAGAGAATCCCGTGAGCGGACGCCGTTCCTCTTCACCATTTTGGTTAACCCAAACGATCGACATGTCGTGCGCGTCGAGTCGAACTCGATCGCCACCTTCGAAAAGAGCCTTCCGCACGAATTCGTCTTCAAACCAGCGTTGCACTTCCCGCCCCAGCCAATGGCGGGCCGCTCTGTCGTATGGGGTCTCCGCGTCCTCCTGACCCGTTCCAGTTTGCAGCCCGGCCTGCAGCCTACTCAGTGCAGTGCCCGTCCCGCGGACGGCTTCGTCGATCAAATGCAATCTATTGCGTGCTCGATCTAGCTGAGCGGACACGCTACATAGAAACGCTGCCTTCTGTTCCAGGTTCATGCTGCTGACTTGAGCAATGTCCACTGCATTGCGAACCCACCCAAGCTCCTCGGCCGTCTGAAGTTGTAGCAGCACTTGCTCGGTCTCTCTTTCGCGCCGTTCGAGAGATTGCTGAGCCCTTTCCGCTTGTTGAACAGCCTGAGTTTCAGCCCGGACGATCTCCTCAAACTTCTCGGCTTCGCTCGCGACCTGACTGTGGATCCGCGAGATCTTCACTCCGAGCTGCTTACATAGCTGCGCCAGCTCGGCAGACAGAGATTCCTCATCAAGACCGCCGCCGAGCAACTCTCTCGTATGCGTCAGCCGAGCATGCCTGGTCTGAACCTTGGCTGCTTCTTGATCGAGTTCGTTACGCGCTCCCATAAGGTCATCCAAAGTGCGCGCCGCCTGTTCAGGAAGCCCTTCCGCAGCGTTTCGTAGACGCACCTGGGCTTTACTGAGGGCGCTTTCTGCGGCCTCGAACTCGGCCAGTGTGTCCTTGGCCTGAGCAAGACTGTAAAGGCGATCTCGCGTTTTCTCGATCTCGTCACTCAGGCGTGCAGCATCCGCAGAAGGGGTCCGTTGTCCAAGGATCTCACGCTGCCTCGAAAGGGCTTCTCTGAGGCTTGACACAGTCCAGTCAGTCGATCCTCCGTCGCCTTCCAGCAACGCCGCATGACCGAGGTTTTCACGCTCCGCCTCACTGAGACGGCGGACGAGGTCGTCAAGTACCTCCAGGACAAGGGGCGCCGCATGGACTTGAGGCAATAGTTCGGTCAGCTCAGTGAGCTTTGCACTGGCCTCCCCTATAGCGGCATCAATCACATCGCGTTCCGGATCCACCTCCGCACTCGCAGCGAGCATATCGAGGGCGATTCTGGCATTCCTTGCCGCGCGATCATGGCGATCGAGATACTTCTGAGCGTTGGCAAATTCCCGCTCCGCTTCAGCATCTTGATGCTGCCTGGCACTGGCTTCTGCGATTCTGTTGTTCAGCTCCTCTTTTTTTCGCTCGATTGCTTCAAGCTGATTCTTGAGCTCCTCCAGCTTCGCATCCATTTCGGGACCCTGACCGCGTACTTCTACCAGCTGATCGGATACCTGCTTGGCCCTCTGCAGCAAACCCATGCGTTCGGTAGCCGTTTCCCGCCTCTCGGTGAGGCTGGTAGCACGGATTCGCGCTTCTTTCGCCGCGAGAACTTCGGAAGCGATCTTTTCAGGAGAAACATGAGTTATCAAAGCGTGGACGCTCGCGAGATGTTCATCCATGGAGTCGACCCGGAACTGTCGTTGAGAGTCCCACCCTTGGATGTCCTTTTGCGCTTCAAGAACTCTGCCAGCGAGGACGTTCTGAGGCGTCTCAGCGGCCACGATATGATGCACGCGGAGAATCTCAGAAACGTCGCGCAAATTGGCTTTGCGGCCATTAATTAGCAACGCCCCTATGGTGTCATCTAGAGGCTCGCCGGGATCATCGGGCCAAAGACTTGGCTCAAGATCCCACTCCAAGGTTTCTCCGTCTCGGAGGCCGGAGATTTTAACTCGGGCGGCAAGCAATTGGCTTTTAAATGAGGCCCAAGCCGCCGCATCACCGCGGAAGGGATTCGCGCCTGTGCAGAGCGACAGGAGCTTTATCGCGTTTGTCTTACCGATACCGTTATGCCCCTGGATCTTACACAGCGGCATGTCGGGAATCTCATCAATGATACGCAGGCCCCGCCGGCGCTCTGACTCAATCTTGATGTGCATCGGTCATCAGCCTTTCGAGAGCCAGCCCCACATCGAAAGGCTCAGCCGCTAGGTAAGACAACACAGTCAGGTCATCGGAAGTGAGGACCTCTTGAGATGAGTCAGGGGTATGGGAACTCGAAGCCGCCATAACCTCACCCAAAGTACTCAACATGCGCTGGCCTGGATTTGCCACGGCACCGCCCCCACCGGTTCAACCTTGCATACGCGTTGGCGGTTCAGTCTACTGGGACCCCGCCCAGTTCCACCGCCCTAGTGTCATGGTGGATCACCTACCCACCCTCGGTCGAGCGCAAGGCACATACAGGCCATTGGCCGGAATCAGTTCTTCCGTTCGCTACAGCTTGGGTACATCGCCCGCTGACTTGGCAGGACCGCGCCGCGGAGCCGAGCTCGACCGTGCACACTGCCAGGCATGCCCCACTGGCTGATCACCGTGCTCATCGCCATCGCCACAGCGCTTGCCACAACCGTGGTTTCAAGTCTCACGATCGCTCCAAGGCTGGAGGCGCGTAACAGGAAAATCCAGGCAGGTCACCAAGATCGCGAGCAGTTCGGTCGAGCTGTCCTTGCGGTACTCACCTGCGGCGCCCGTCTGGCTGCCATGCGCATCCCTGACGATGCGTCACCGACTGTCCGGCAGGCTCTAACCCAGGAGCTGGATCGCTGGCGTCAAAGGGTCGACGATGCGACCCGAGATCTGTCTGACAGCACCGCGCCCCTGTCCTTCGTGCTGCCGCTACGTGAGGTGGCGCTCCGGTTCGCGTTGACTACTCGATTGGTATGGATCTCCGAGCGGGCCGAGGACTCCAAGGTTGAGGCTCTAATTGAGTTGGCCGGCCTAGCACAGGGCTTGTATTTCGCGGCTTGGTGGAGGCGACCGAGGCGGCTGCGGTGTCTGCGGCGACTGATCGCCGTGATGGATGACCAGGAATCTCATCGTCGTTGAGGCCACCCAAACCTGTGTGGACGATCTGCGGACGGGCAAGGCTTCACTCGGCTTCTCGGGGTCTCTGACCTGCTCTTTGTCTGTGAGGGGACGCCCCCGCGGGAGCCGTGCTCTGGTGCCCATCGGGGACAAGCGCGGTCACGTCGCACAGCAGCGCCACGCACCAATGGGCACCCGTGGTCATACCTGCCGCTGGTCAGCCAAGCCATCGTCGAGTATGTCGAGGCCGTTCTTGAAAGCGCCCTTAAATGAGCTTTCCAGAACGCCTGCCATCATAGAGAGTATGCCGCCGACGACGGCCGGCTGCTGACTGCGTGGGGTGTCAAAGGATGTCAGCCGGATGGTCACGCCGATGGCCGACTTCCTCTGATACAGCAAGACTTCGGCTGTCTCCACGGAGGGCAGTGGGCAGGCCTTCCGGTCATGGCCGTCATGTGCTCCGGGGCACAGGTAGCCGATGTCTTGCGACTTCAGCCACTCCTCCAGTTCGCGGCATCGTGACTCGCTCAGACGCTCCCACGTCGAGTCGAACTCGTTCTTGATCCATTTCATGTCAAAGGCCCTGATGCCGTTGTGCTCGGTGAGCGCGTCGTTGATCGCGTGGCGGGGCATGGCGGCTCCAAGTAGCGGGTACGGAAAGAGACCAGGATGCCCGACAGCGGCCACACGCGGAGGGGTGATTGCCTGCGGCGCGCCCACCGTCGGAGGCTCGTGCCACAACCGTGCCAGAAGCAGGGGTCAGCAACGGTCAACACCGGTGTCCCGCAGTCGGGTAGCCGCTCACTTCCTCGGCCAACGAAGCCGCAGGTCAGCCAACAGATCACCCACCCTCTCTCCTAAAGCGGGTGTCGCAGGTTCGAATCCTGCCGGGGGCACCAATTCAGAGGGGCCCCACCTACAAACGTTCGTAGGTGGGGCCCCTCTGACAGCTATGTCTGACATCAAGGCGGGCGGTCGCCGGAGATCGCTGACGACCGGGCGGCGAGCGTCATCGTGCGCAGGCGCTCGGGAGTCAGGTGTTGATGAGGCGGCTGTCGAAGCCGGCCCGCAGCAGGCGCTCGTAGGCCTCGTGGACGTCCCCCGGTACGTCCTGCTCGACGGCGAAGCCGAGCTTCGGGTACTCGATCACCCGCTGAAGGTCGCCGACAAGCATGTCGACCACGAGCTTCTCGTCGCCGATGGACTTGAGGTAGTCCTCCAGCTCCAGCGGCTCGGAGGCGCACACGACGTCGACCCCGGGCCACAGCTTGCGACAGGTCGCGTACGAACGGCGCTCCATGTACGGCTTGGAGATCAACAGCAGCGACTCGACCGCGATGTCTGCTTCCGCCAGCAGCTCACGGGAGAAGGCGATGTTCTGCCCGGTGTTCGCCGCCTCCGTCTCGACCATGATCGCCTCGTCCGGCACTCCCAGACCCAGGGCGTGCTCGCGGTAGTGGACGGCCTCGCCGCGTGGAAAGCGGGCGCGAGTGGTGGGGCTGTTGGCGCCGCTGAACACCAGCACCGGAAACAGACCGGCGTGATACAGCTCGGCAGCCGTGGTGGCCACGCCGAGGTCATGGCTGCCGAGCCCGATCGCCACCGAGCAGGGCCGTGGAGCATGGCCCATCTGGTGGTAGTTCCAGATCAGCGTCGCGTCACGGAACTGCTCATCGCTGATTTGACGCTGCTCGTGCTCCGGCACCGGCGCTCCTTGCCTCATCCCTGCTGGCCCTTACGGATGTTCTCGATACTGCGCAACTGGTGGCTCAGCCCGTACTGCCTGGCCACCTGTGCCGCCTGATCGAGAACGGACAGCCCATCATCCCGGGTCGCCGCATCTGACAGAAGGATGTGCCCGTAGGCGGTGTCCAGCCGCACCCGCTGCATAGGGGAGTCGACCGCACCGGTCGTACGCGCGATGTCGATGTAGTGCAGGGCCTGCGCCAGTTCACCGGCACCCCGGTGGGCCAGGGCCAGTTTCTGGTGGGCGACCGACCAGTCCTCCGGCTCACCGAGATCCTCGAAGGCGCGGGTGGCGGTCGTCATGACCTGGGCGGCGTACTCGTTGTCGCCCTGCTTGCTCAACGCCGTGCCCACCCAGAGCCGTGCCCTGGCCCGGTCGCGCGGACTCAGGCGCTCGTCGGTGGCCAGGGCTTCATACCGGCGCGCGGAGGCGTCCAGCTGGCCCGACATCTCCTGGAGGACGGCGAGCGAGAGTTCGATCTGGGCCACCCGGCGCGGAACGTCGAGTTCGGTGAACATGTCGCGGGCGGTCATGTAGGAATGCCGGGCCGAGAGCGGGCCGAGGACAGCACCTTGGTCCCGCTGAAGGTCACCGACAAGCACAAGGGAACGGCCGTAGAGGTAGCGGCCCTTGTCGTCCAGTTGCCGCGGGTCGAGGCGTCCCACCCAGCGGTTCAGCAGGGTGTTGGCGAAGGGAAAGTTCTGGCGGCTGATGCTGACCACCGCTCGCTCGATGTCCTCGGTCCAGGTTTCGTGGTCCGTCGGCTGCGTGCACTTCCGCTCGGGAAAGAGCAATGCTTCGAAGCGGGTCCGAGCGGAGGAATCCGCACGAGCCAGCGCGGTGTCGAGGATGGCCTGCGTGTCCGGTCGAGGCTGGGTTTCCGTCCCCAGGCTCTCCCACTTGGCAACCGTACGCAGCGCGACACCGAGATGCTCGGCGAACGCGCGCATGCTCATGCGTAAGGCGGCGCGCAGAGCACTCGCTTCCCGGCCGGTCCATTGCTGCACGCTGACCACGGACGACCTCCCTCCGTCACGTATAGAACCACTTTCAGTGACGGCCGGGACGGAAAGTGCAACGGAAGTACAACAGAGGGACATTTCCAGGCGCTCCGCGGCGGCTGAGGCTGTGGGCATGGACGACGAACTCATCACGGAACGGCGCCCCGTTGCCTTCCCACGGGTCTTCGGATACCTGCGCCGGCTCACCGGCGGCCCGGCCCGCCATTCCGCGCTCGTCGACTCCCTCACCGAGTTCTGCCGGCAGCACGAGCTCATGCTGTGCGAGGTGTTCACGGATCGCGAGACGACAGTGGCCGTCCGGTCCCCTGCGTTCGTCGGCCTCCTGGACGCCCTGCAGTTGCCCGGGACCTACGGCGCCGTGGTGCCTGCCCTCAGCCATCTGTGCCCGAAGCGCCTCGCCGACGAACGGATGCGGCAGATGGAGGCGACAGGCACCCGTCTGATGACAATCCGCCCCACCAGGCAGCCGGCAGCACCCTCGACGCGCACCCTCAGCCCGAACCCCCACCCTCGGACCCGACGGAATACCTGATGTCACTCCGTGAAGCGCTGCGAAACGCACCCGTGATCACCGACGTACCCGGACTGCGCCTGCTCCGAGTGGGCGACGACTGGGACCTCGTACGAACCCCCGCGGCAATCGGCATCCTGGCCCTCGCTCACCTGCGGGCCACCGAGGCGGCGATCGGTCCGGTGCTGTACGACGGCCCCAACGAACGCCTCTACTACGTCATCGGGACCGGCTCTGCCGGAATCTGGTCCGGACTCCCCGTACGGCATCTCTCCAACCACTCGTGGCTCGTCGCGCCCGGCCCCGAGCAGCTCGACAACTGGTTCGGCGGCTGGTACGAGCTGCCCGACGACGACACACTCACCGACGCCGACACCCTGCGCGCCGCACTCCAGCACCCGTATGCCACTGCCTCTGCGAAAGCGACGAGCCGATGAGTGGCTGGAAGCAACCCGAGCGGGGCTACTGGTGCGAATGCTGGACCGAGGACCTGACGAAGCGGTGGCGATCGGCGCTGCTGGCATCGTTCGACGCGTACTCGGCACACCAGGCGGACCGCTGGGTAGCTGTCGCACTCCGCACGATCTCACCGGCCCTGGACGCGGACGCCTCCGACGAGGCGTGGGAGTGGCTGTACGAGGGCCGCATCGAGACCCGACGAGCCTTGTTGCGCGCAGAGCCGTGCACGGTGTCAGTGACCCATGCCAAGACCCGCATCACCTGGACGATCCGACCGGTGCTCTTCCTGCCACTCGCGCACCGCCAGGCGACCGAACTTCCGGCGTGTGCGTACGACTTCAAGCCCCGCCAGACAGACTGAGTTACAACTTTCTCTACTGGTTCAAGGCGGCTCGCTCCGCTCCCCGCGCGCGGCCCGGCCCCCGGCCGGGCCTGCGCTCCTGCCTCCGTCCCGCTCCAGCCCGTCCGACGCCCGTGCCGCGCCCACAGCCGCCTGACCTCAGAGAAGGGGTACGTCGTGGCTGGGGCGGTCGGCTCCACGGCTTTACGGAGCCACTTTGGCGCGAGCCTCGAAGATCATGGCCCCAACGTCGTGCTTTACCGGGCAGGTCCACAGACTGCCCGACGCGCCGGAAGCTTACGGGGCCATGATCACTCGCGCCAAAGCAGCGCCACCCCAAAGCCGCTCCACCGACCTTCCGGAACAACCCTCGCCACCCGGACGGCCCGCTCTATGATCTCCCCAGCGCCGCAGGCATCTGCCACCGAGGAGGAAGTTCGATGACGAACCCTGACGCTCCCCAGGGATCCCCGGATAATGAGCCTACCTTTCTTTGCCGGATCGGGACGATCTTTCTCCTCACTTCGAAGAAGCAGAAATTCGGAGAGTACATGGAGGAGCTATGCAAGGCGCTACAGGGAGACCCAAGAGTACAGTGGGTTAAACGACCGAAGCTCAACCCTGACTTCTGTTCACACATGGTGGTCTATCCGAATGCAGACGACTCGGATTCGGACGAAGTCATGCATGGATCCGACGCCATGCGTGCCGTTCATTTTGACAGACCTCTACTCTTTAAGATCGTCGTTCCGATCAAGAACCAACCACAACATCACCACGCCGATGACATCCCAACTGACACATATTGGGTTTCTTGGGATGGTGTCGTCGTTATGGTTCTTTGGCGCCACGAACGCAAGGGAATTCCCAGTTCCGGAGGCCAGATCATCCTGCAGTTGCTAGAAGAGATCTGCGCGTCTGCAAATCTCGGCGTATTCAATCAGGCATGTTCGCCAGCATGCACGAACGTCTTCATGCACTCCGACCTGATCATTAAACAGCTAGACGACCTCGAAGACTGTCGGATACTCGGTTCCGATCGAACGACGGTATACGTAGCTGCTCCGACCAGCGAGGAGCCCGAAGACGCTCTCATCGAGCTCTATTATAGTTTTGGGCGCACCTCCCTCTATTTCGCCCGCCAGAAAAACATGGGACGTCGAATCATCGACCTCGAGGCCGAAGCGTGGCAAAGGGCAGCACACCTCCTTTCTCATTACTCGGCACACGCCGAGGCTTCAGCCAAACCATTCCGAAAGCGCATCGTAATGAGATGGCGCAACCGAGGGTGGCGCTCAAAGGTCCGCTCACTTTCCGCTCAAACATGGGTTTGCATGACCGGCATTGAGGTAATGCTCCGAAAATGGAAGGAAGTAAAAACCGATTTCTCCGATGGAGCCAAAGAAAACTCATGTATGCCCATTTTCGAGACGGACTACTTCGACGAAGTGGCAATCATCGAGTCGATTGACCTTTCTCGCTTGGAGAGCATGAGTACCCAGGTAGAATCCCGATTGGATAATCGCCTGATTTCCATTGCTACGGCCGGAGGGGCGGTGTCGGGAGCTGTCGCGGGCGCGCTGGTGACGTTGCTGGGAGGCTAACTGGCCTCCCCATTCGCCGCCGGAGTCGAGCCCTCGCCAAAGTCGCTCCGGACGAAGCGGTCGTTCCGTTAGGGTGCGCCGTATGACGGACGACGCCCCGGCCTGTCCCGAGTGCAGCCGGCCCATGAAGTTCGGCGGCTTCGTCCTCGTCCAGCGTGAGGACGATGGTCGGCGGAACTGCCGGGCGCTGTGGAGGTGTACTGGTCGGCATGTCTGGTGGCGCTGGGCCGACCGGCCGGAGCAGCCCATGGAGGCCTGCCTGGTGCCAGAGCTGTTCCGCTGACATCCAACACTGACATCAACGACCCCGGACGGCGGCGACACACAGCAGCCACGTATGTCACCGATTCACGGTGCGAAGCCCGACTAAGCCGAGGAGTGATCGAACTCCTAAAGCGGGGGTCGCAGGTTCGAATCCTGCCGGGGGCACAGAGAGAAGGGCCAGCTCAGGAGGGATTCCCTCCCAGGCTGGCCCTTCTGCGTTCCAGGCGCCGTGCCACGCGCGGCACCCTTCAACGCCTTACGGACGCGCAGCGCACGCAGGTTTTCGCCGCCGGGCGGACTTCGAGGCGCTCCGTCGGGATCGACTCGCCGCATTGCTCGCAGCGCCCGTAGTCGCCTCTCTCCAACCGTTCCAGGGCGCGATCGAGATCGTTCAGATGCTCGCGCGCCTGGGAGAGCAGGGCGGCGACGTGCGCCCGCTCGAAGGCCGTGCTCGCGCCGTCCGGGTCGTGCTCGTCGTCAATGGCCACCAGTGCGTTCGCCTCGACGATCCCTTCGAACTCACGACTGAGGGCGGATATCTGGTGCAGCGTGCCGACACGGTCGGCCGCGAGCAGCGCCCGCATCGACTCCCCCCGGGGCGCGGCGAAAGCGGCATTGGTGCATTGATCGCTCATACCGGAGGAAACCATATTGTCTTGTGCCGAATTCCCGGGTGCTCGGGCGTCGACGGCTTCAGCGATGACGCGGGCGGCCACGCTGGTACTGCTTCGGCCACGGGACGTCGTCACCGAGCACGTGGGCCGCGTGGAGCGGCCAGGCCGGATTGCGCAGCAGTTCGCGCGCGAGCATGATCGCGTCGGCCGAGCGGTCCACGAGGATCTGGTCGGCCTGCTCCGGTGCGGTGATCAGGCCGACCGCGGAGACGGGCAGGGCCGCGCCCTCGCGGACGGTTCGGGCGAAGGGCGCCTGGTAGCCGGGCTCCACTTCGATACGGGCGTTGTGGACGAGCCCGCCACTGGTGATGTCCACCAGATCGAAGCCGTGGGCCACCAGGTGCCGCGACAGCTCGACCGTCTCCTCCGGGGTCCAGCCGCCGTCGGCCCAGTCCGTGGCCGAGAAGCGTACGAAGAGCGGGCGGTCTTCCGGCCACTGCGCCCGTACGGCGTCGGTGACCGGGACCAGGAAACGGTTGCGCCCGTCGAGATCGCCTCCGTACTCGTCGCTGCGGTGGTTGGACAGCGGTGACAGGAACTGGTGCAGCAGATAGCCGTGCGTGGCGTGGATCTCCAGGACCTCGAAGCCGCCGGACAGCGCCCGCGCGGCGGCCTCGCCGAAGGCCCGGACCGGAGCGCGGATGTCGTCCGCGCCGAGCTCCCGCGGGGCCGGCCAGTGGCCGAACGGCAGCGGTGACGGTGCGACCGTCTGCCATCCTCCGGCCTACGGTTCGACGTATGGTCACCGGCGATCACTGACCTGACCAGCAAGAGCCCAGCTCACCAAGATCTCCGGCAAGACCCAGGGCAAGAAGGAGTGCCCGGTCGCGAGGAAGCCCTTCCGCGCGACGGCCCTCACCTGGCGAATGGGATCATCCGTGGATGGCAGACGTACGGCTCCCCCACGGCTGGACTCTTCAGCAGATCTGCGATGTCTCGGGAGACCAAGAGGCCACCGCCCTGGATCCCGATCGGCCGGTGAAGTGGGTCAGCGTCGGCGAGGCCCACGGGATGCCGCGCCCGGAGATCGTTCTCGGGTTCCACAGCCTGTGTCTCGTGAAGCCTGTCGATGACGACGACTGGTACATGGGCAGCCTGTACGACGACGGCGGCATCGAGTGCTGGACCGCCTACGGCGACCTGTACGAGGCTCTACGCGGCCTCTAGGAGCCTGGTGCTGTGACCGGGATGGTTCACCGTGATCGGAAGGCGGCTCGCGGGACGAGCGCACGGGCGACGGCTGGTATTACTGGGGCATGCAGGAAGAGATTGCACGCTCCGCGATCGACACATTCATCTCCGCGTTCAACGCCTCGGACGACAGCTATGTGACTGCCCTGCTCTCCCAGGCTCTGACCTCGGACGTTGTCTTCTGGGGACCGTTGGGTCGCAGCGAAGGAATCGCGGCGGTCGAGCGGTTCGTGCTGGACATCCGGCGCCACCCGGCGGGGACCGGCACGATGGTGCGCTGCTCGGCGGTGGACATGCCTGACGAGTGGGCCCGGTACCAGTGGGTCTTCACCACGCCTGGTGGAGGTCCCCGCCTGGCGGGAACGGACGTCGTCCATCTGCGGCGGAGCCTCATCGACCAGGTCATCGTCTTTGCCGGGGAGATCGAACCGTCCGCCTCCTGAGTCATCCTTCTGTCGCTTCTCCTTGAACTTGCCCCCTTCGGCGCTCGGGGGCTGCGGTTCGCGGTTGGTCGGGCTGCGGTGTCGAGGCCGGGGCAGTCAGGCTTCGGCTCGCGGGACGATGAAAGCTCTCTGCGGCCTCGGCTCCGGGTCACGCGAGTCAGGCTGCTGGGCGCGTCGCCACGCCGTCACCAGTTCCGGGTACCGGGGGTCGATCCACTCGGACATGCGGCCTCCCTTCATCGGGAGGCTGGACCACGCCGCCGGGCTTCGGACGCGGCATGATGATGATCGTGCGGTCGGGGGTCGCGAGCCTCGAAGATCATGGCCCCACATCGGGCACCAACGGGCGGGTCCACAAGCCTGCCCGATCCGCGGGCCGACGTGAAGGGCCCTGATCACTCGCGCCGAGGCGGCTCCAGCCCGAAGCCGCTCCACCGACCTACTCCGTCTCTGCGCCCAGCCAAGGGGGCAGGTGCTCTTGTCCTCAGTTCACATCCTTTCCTGGATCTATGATCCAGTGGTTGGTATTGAGGACCCGTCCCGCGAAAGTCACGGCGACCTCTGAAAGGAACCGGAAGCCGAGAGAACGGCACATACCGTTCGAGGCAGCGTTACTCGTTGACGGAAAGGCATGCACGAGTCCCCAGCGCTCTTGATGCCGGGCCTGTTCCAAGAGGGCGCGGACGGCTCGTTTACCCAGCCCCTGCCCTTGGAATTCAGGCAGAACCATCCAGCCGATCTCGGAGATCGGTCCGTCATCGGTGTCGTGGGACCACAGGGTCACCGTCCCTGCCACCACGTCGGGGCTGGCCGGGTCGGGAACGATCATCTTGAACCACGCGAGGTCAGCCGCCGCTTGCTGGGCATCCCGGAGGACCTTGTCCGCCATCCCCTCAAGCGGCAGGGGACCGCCCAGGTCGGCCATCATGACAGGATCGCACCGCATGCGAACGTAGGCATCGAGATCGTCCGGTGAAACGTTGCGCAGCTGCACTGGCTCCTCCTCGGTTCCACGGGGATGCTCCCACGGTCCGGGGATCACCCGCGGCCCGGGCGTCGTGCCCTGCGGCGGCCCCTCCGCCCAGGCCGTCTCTGGGCCGTGCGGGGGTGCTCAACGACGACCAATGCTGCGTCAGTGAACCGTCAGTGTCCCCTTCATGTTGGGGTGATAAGCGCAGACGAAGGAATAGCTGCCCTTCTTCGACGGAGCCGTGAAGCTGCCGGACTTGCCGCCGGCGATCCGTCCGGTGTCGAAGGCCTTGCCCTGTGTCGCGGTGACGGTGTGCGCTTCGGCGTCTTTGTTGACGACCGTGACCTTCTGTCCTGCCTTCACGGTCAGCTTCGCCGGACTGTACGAGAAGTTCTTTATGGTGATGTGCGCCGCGCCGACACCCGGAGACAGTAGGGGTGTGGCCAGGCTGGAGGACGCTGCCGAGACGGAGTTCTCACTCGCGCCCGAGTATGCGGTTGCCAACGACAGTGCTGCGGCCGTCGCGACCATGAGGGCGGCGGCGCGTCGGCATTGATGTGCGGACGACATGGCCTCGCTCCTTCTTGCTTGATGGGTCGGCTTTCGTTCCGCAAGGGCCGGGGTGCTCATCGGGGACGGTGGCTGTGCGCCACCCACGCACCACTGTCCGGAGAAGCGATGAAATGTCCTGGTCGAGAGCTTCAGCTTATCGCCGGATCATGGCGTTCGCAGGGCGCAGCGGCGCGCGCGGGATGTCACACATCTGCTGCTTCGGGCGAAGCCTTCCCCATGAGGGACCCCACCTACGAACGTTCGTAGGTGGGGTCCCTCTGAGAGCTATGTCTGGCATCAGGGCGGGCGGTCGCCGGCGATCAGTGATCGTCAGCCAGCCGCCTTGTCGATGATGCGCTCCATCTCCTCTCGGCCGAAGGCCCGCAGCGTCGTCGAACGGACGTTGCCCACACCACCGAGCTGCAGGAGTGCCGCGGTGGCGGTTTCGTCGTCAGGCGCCTCGACGATGGCCACGAGGTCGTACGGACCGACGGTCCAGTAGATGTTCAGGAGCTTCGCCCCGAGCTTCTGTGCCGCTGAACCGAAGGCCTCGGCGCGCTTCGCGGTGTCCTTGTAGTTTCGGATCCCTTGATCGGTCCAGCTCAGCAAGGTGACGTACGTCGGCATGTTCTTTCACCTTCACGAGAAGACGCATCCTGAGGCCAAGCCTGGGCACCCGGGCTGGAACGTGCACGAGGTACGCACCCGAACGAGCAATGCGAGCAATACAAGCAATGCGAGCAACCGCAGGCATCGGGTGGCAGGCCGGCGTCCACGTCTGACATCAACGGCAGCGGACAGCAGCCGATCGCCGCGGTCCTGGGCGAAGTAGGTGCCCGATGGTCCGGGGCCTTATCGCACCGGCTTCCGGCATCACCGCGAACTCCCCGGCTGTCGCAGGCAACTGACCGACCACCGCAAGCCCGCCGCCCCACCTCCCAGCCCTCGCCCGCTCCCGCTCCCGCCCCCGCAGGTCATCCGCGCCCAATTGATGATCATGGTCCGCTAGGATCACGGCCGGTCATGTCATGAACACGGGGGAGTGAGATACGTGAACCACAGGAGCGGGACAGGTCCGGCGGCCCGGGCATGCGGTGTGGTCGTCGGGGTGGCGCTGTCCCTGGGGTTGCTGGCCGGATGCGGCGGCGGTGGAGACGGGGCAGCCGGCGACGGTGGTGAGGGGAAGGGGGCCGTTTCGGCCGCCGGGGGTGCCGTGAAGGGGCCCGTCTACCGGGGGCCCGCGTTGCCCGGGTTCGCCGCCAAGGCCGCCTGGAGTCTGCCGTCCGGGGGGACCTCGGCACCCGGCGTGCTCGACCTCCGTTCCACCCTGCTGCTGGCGAAGGACGCGCAGGGGCACTACGCGAGCACGCTGTCGGAGGGCATGCTGTTCGACTCGGACGCGGCCGCGCCGCTCACGCTGGAGTTCCGCGACGTGAAGACCGGCGCCCTGCGCAAGGCGCTGAAGGTGCGGGCCAAGACGGTCGAGGCGGTCAGCTGGCGTGACGGCGCCCCCGCCGTGGCCGTGACCTCCTCCACGACCAGCGAGTCCGACGGCCTCACCGAGGCGAAGACCACCATCACGGCCACCCTGTACGGCGCCGACGGCAGCGAACTCGCCAAGGTCCCCTCGTACGAGCATGGCACCCTGCTGGACGGCTACCGCGTCGAGAAGGCGGGTGAAAGCCTCCGCCTCACGCCCGTCGGGGGTGGCCCGTCCCGTACGGTCACCTGCACCGGCACCGCCGCCAGTTGCGACTACGACGCCGAGACCGGCGCGGCGGACGCCTCGGTGGCCCATGCCCCGCTCATCAGCGGCGGCTACTACGCGGGCTTCCTGAACGCCAGCAACTACCAGACCGAGCCCGAGCAGATCACGCTCAGCGAACTCGCCACCGGCAAGCAGGTGTGGAGCACCGCCGACGCGAAGATTCCCGAGGGTGTGGAACTGGACGACAAGGGCCACCCCGAGAGCGAGGAGAAGCGCATCCTGCGGATCGCCGACGGGAAGGTCCTCGTCGGCTGGAAGGCCGGCGTCTCCCTCTCCTCCGGCAGCTGGGTCCACGCCTGGTACGACCTGAAGAGCGGCGCGCTCATCAGCTCGTACAAGGGACCGGCGGAGGTGCTGTTCTCGCCCGCCGGCGACCTCGCAGCCCGGGACGTGGTCAAGTTCGAGGACTTCCCCGGCACCGCCGTGTGGCAGACCGCCGACGGCAAGCAGCTGTGGGAGCAGCAGGACGGCGAACACGTCCTCGACCCAGTCCGCTTCACGGCCGACGGGTCGGTGCTGTACGGGGTGACGGACGACGAGAGCGCCACCGACACCGGTCTCGCGGTGGACACCCGCACCAAGAAGGTGCTGGCGAAGAACCTGCCGGAGGAGAGCATCCCGTCCGTCGACACGGCCACCGGTTACGGCTACGTCGGCACGGAGGCGGGCCTGTTCGTCTTCGCGCCGGCGTGAGCCGGTCCGCCCTTCAGAGCTTCCGATCCGTGCCGGCGCCGCGCACCGAGGACCGTGCAGGGTCACGCTCGGATCGAGGCCCTGAAGCGGTGGTCAGGTGGCGGGTGTGCCTGGCTCGGGGCGGGGAGCCTCGAGGCGGAGTACCAGTGCGCGCAGTGCCCGGAGTTCGGCGTCCAGGGCCTGCGCGCCTTCGCGGGTGAGGGTCACCCAGGTGCGGGGGCGTCGACCGGCGTAGCCCTTCTCCACGGCGATCAGCCCGGATTCTTCCAGCACCTTCAGGTGGCGGGAGAGATTGCCGTCGGTGACGGCCAGTTGCTTCTTCAGGAAACCGAACTCGACCCGGTCGGCCTCGCGGGCGACGGTGAGGACGCCGAGCCGCACGCGCTGGTGGACGGTGTCGTCCAGCGCCTGGGTGGGATGCGGTCCCTCCGGGTCGTCCTGCGCGGCGGTCGCGTCTTCGACGCTCATGAGACGACCGTACCCGCCTCGGCGGCGGGGGCGCCCCGGCGGCGGACCGCCGTCCACTCGCACAGACCGGCCACGAGCAGGATCGCGGCGAGCAGCGAGGCCTTGGCCTGGGGTCCGTCGGTCCAGCCGGGGTGGGCGGGGTGCTGCCAGGGAAGCCATCCGCTGCCCCAGGAGGCTCCCAGGTACCCGGTGAGCAGCAGGGTGTGAGCGGTGCCGGCCGCCGCGGCGACCCAACTGCGTTCGGCGATGCCGAGGGCGAGCAGGCCGACGCCGACCACGTACCACGGCGAGGCGTAGCTGTTCTCCAGCAGCGCGGCCTCCCACGGCTGGTCCTTGCCGAGCAGCAGCGCCGCCAGGGCTGCCCCGATCACCGCGGTGGCCGCGAAGGTCACGCGGACCCACATGCCGCGCCGGGGGACGACGCCCCGGGCCTCACCGCGCAGGCGGTACCAGCGGGCGACGACGAACCACGCGAGGGGCAGGAGCGCGAACCACACGCCCCACGCCGTGAAGCGCAGGACGGCTCCGTCGAACTCGCCCTTCAGGCACGGGGTTCCCGGTTCGTGGACGACGCACAGACCGCTCAGCTCGGCGTAGGCGAAGGCCGGGTAGGACACGATGTAGCGCCCGTGGGCTCCGAAGTTGAAGGCGTACCGGGCGATCGGGACGGCCGCCAGGGCGAGGAGCCCGAAACCGAGGAGCGGAGCCCACGCCCCGTTGGTCTGCGTGCGGGTCCTCGCCCGGAGGCCTTCCGTCGCGGCCAGCAAGGTGGCCGCCGCCCTCGGATCCGGTCCCGTGCCGCTCGATGCGGATGTTCCCATCTGTCCCCCTGTGGCCGGCGCTGCGGGCAGCGCTCGTGGAGCGGACGGCCTGAGTGCCGTCCGCCGCTCCCCATCAACTTTGCAGCACAAAGTACCTGCTGATCAAGAGTTGACTGGGCCGGCGGTCAACGCCGGGTGCCCCGGGGGAGGTCGCCCCGCCAGGGCGGGGGCCAGGGGACCGGCTCCGCCACGCGCGTCCCCCGCACGCCTATGCCGGCGCGGGCCAGTTGCAGGAAGCGCTGCCGTGCCTGCCGGAACTCCTCGTACGCCTGGTCCCAGCCGCCCTGTTCCCTGGTCGGGAGTTCACGGGCCAGCCACTCCAGATGCCACAGGCAGTGGTTCAGCCTGACCGCGGCCGTGTTCGTCCTGACGTCCCCCAGCAGCCAGACCGTCTCCGCGAGGGCCGAGCGTTGCACCTCCGCCTCCGCCACCTCGGCGAGAACCTCCTCGGTGGGCTCCAGCGGCGCGGCCCCGCTCGCGGCGATGCCCTTGGCGACCGCGATCCGCCGGTAGCGGTGCGCGAGCACCTTCACGGCGTGGGCGTACTCGGCGTACGCGCTCAGGCGACGCTCGTCCCATCGGACGGACTGCTCGCGGCGCCATCGCGCCCTCTCCACGATCATGGTCGTCGTCATCGACAGGACGGCGCCCACCGCCACGCCCAGCAGCGTCGCCAGTTGACCGGTCAGACCCATGAGTGGTTCATAACCCGGCGGTCCGAGCGACAACCGCGGGCGAATCCGGCCTTTCCCTACGGGAGTTGGTATCGCCCGGGGTGGAGAACCGAGGGTGGAGAGCCGAGGGTGGAGAGCCGAGGGTGGAGAGCCGAGGTGGAGAGCCGGGGGCGGCGGAGGGGCGTACGGCCCTGGCCCACGGTTCAGCGCGCTGTCACCGGTGTCGCCCGGCTGGGGGACGCCGGGATGCAGTGTGGGCGGGCGCCCGTACGGTCGGTTGCAGGGCCGGGTCGGTGCCCGGCCCCGCACCTCAGGAGGTTCGTCATGCGGCGCATACGCTCCACGCTCGCCACCCTCGGCACCCTGGGTGCCGCCGGGATGCTCGCGCTGGCCGTTCCCTGTTCGGCCTTTGCCGCGAACGGGTTTCTCGTGATCGACGGGATCCGTCACGACAGCCCGAAGGGGTGCTTCGAGATTCCGCACCTGTCGGTCGTCTTCAACGTCTCGGACGTACCCGTCCTGGTGCACAACGTTCCGGGGTGCGTCGGCGGGGTCGTCCGGATCATCCCTCCCGGGCTGGCCGAACAGGTGCCCGGGACCCACAGCCTCTTCGTCGGGTGAGCCGCAGCCTCTTCGTCGGGTGACCCGCCGCTTCAGCGGATCCGGTGCGCGGCCACGTAGCGCTCGGGGAAGTCCGACGGGTCCCGGTGCCACAGGGCGAGGACCCGCTCCGCGAAGGTTTCGCCGGTTTCGGCCACTTCCCTCAGCGGGTCCAGGTAGGTGAGGGTCTCCGGGTGTTCCAGGCCGGAGGCGATCCGGGCGCGGAGGCCGGCTTCGCTCAGGTGGAGGAGGTCCGTGGCCAGGTCGCGGACCGGGCGGCCGGCGAGGGTGGCGTCCAGGCCGCGGAGGGCGATGTCATCGAGGGCCGCGAGGTGTTGGGCGGGGGTGATACCGCGCAGGAGATCCCATACGGCCGCCCGGGTGGAGGCGTCGTAGGTGAGGCCGCTCCAGAAGGCGGGGACCGCGGCGAGTGCCGGGTAGGGCAGGCCGTCCACGGCCCGGAGTTCCAGCGTGTCCCGGAGGCGGACGTCCGGGAAGATCTGGGAGAGGTGGTCGCGCCAGTCCTGGAGGGTGGGCTTGGTGCCGTCCTCGAAACCGTCGGCGAGCAGGGTGCCGAAGGGGACCGGGGGGACCCGCCTGCGGCTGCCGTCCGGAGTGCCCCGGTGGATCATCGGCAGGCTCAGGGCCCAGTCGATGAAGCGGTCGATGGTGAAGTCCTCCCGCAGGGTCACCGGTACGACCCGGGTCCGGGCCGGGTCGGCCAGGCTCCAGAACTGCATGCGCCGGGAGAGTGCGCCGCAGGGCTTCCCGCCCTCCAGCGGGGCGTTGACGAAGAGCGCGGCGGCCGGGGTGGAGGCGGCGGCCTGGACCCGGAGCTTCTCGGCGAGGTCGGCCGGTGAGGTGTAGTCGAAGGAGACCTGGGTGGAGAGGATCATGGACATGATCCGCGGGCCCCACATGCCGTCCCGCCCCAGGCTCTCGAAGTGGCCGCGCATGATCGCCGTGCGGGAGTGCGGCATCCACTGCACCTCCTCGAAGGAGGTGCACGGGTACTGGGCGCCGGGGACGAGCGCGAAGCCGAAGCGGTCGGCCGCGGCGGCGAGCCGGCGCAGTGCGGCGTGGACGATGTCCATCAGGTCGGCCACGCAGGGCGCGGGCGGTGACGAGTACTCCACCGCGCCGCCGTGCTCCAGCGAGACCTGTCCGCCGTCCGGGAGCCGGACGCCGACCAGGGTGCCGTAGTCGTGGACGGCCTCGACGCCGGGTTCCGAGGCCAGGAAGTCGAGGTAGGCGCCGATGCCGGACTCTCCCCCGTAGGGGACCGACCTGCCGGTCCGGGGGTCCAGGGCGGCCGATTCGATCTCGATGCCGACCAGTTCGTCCTGGTTGTCCCGCTCGAAGACGCTGCGGAGTTCGGCCGGCGACAGCGAGGGGGCTGCGGAAGCGATGGACATGTCACACCTTGAGGTCGCGGGGGCAGGGGAGCTGAGGCGAGGACAAGGGAGCTGAGGTGATGCGGGCAGCCTTCCACGGATGGGGGCCGGGCACCGTCACCCAGGCACGGGTCCGGCGAAGTCGACGCGTATCCATCGGCCCCGGCCGTGGGTGCGGCGTCCGGCGCGTCGTCTCCTCCCCGGGCGGGGGAAGTCCACCCGCACGGGGGACGGGTGTACGGCGTCAGGGAGGTGCCACGGGGGTGCCGGCGTGGTCTTCCAGGCGTACCGGCATACGGAGCGCGGCGAGGAGTTCGTACAGGGTCAGGCCCAGTTCCGCGGCGACGTCCCCGGCGCTCCGCTCCGGGCCGGTGCCGTCCCGCTCCCGGCCGATGAGCGTCATCCAGTCACCCGGACGGGCCTGCTGTACCTCCGTCACGTCGAACTGGGCGCAGTCCATTCCGGGGCGGCCCACCATCGGGCAGTTCCGGCCGCGCAGCAGCCCGGTGAAGGCCGGTGCGTGTCCCGTCACCCCGCGGGAGAAGCCGATCGCCACGGTGGCCAGGCGCCGGCCGGGGGCGAGCGCGACGGACCGGTCGTAGCCCAGCCCCTCCGGGCGGGTGACGGTGACGAGGTCGAGGACCCGGGCGCGTACGGTGACCGCGGGCCGCAGCCGGGCCAGCGCGGAGCCCGCCCAGCCGGGCAGGCCGCGGCTGTCCGGCAGCGTCAGCCCGTAGAGGCCGATACCCGGCCGCACCCAGTCCGTGCCGGCCAGTGCGGCGGGATGCAGCAGGCCGTGCGTCGCGGCGAGGGAGGCCGCGAGGTGCCGGCCGAGCACCGCGCGGGCCCGGCTCACCCGGGTCCGGAAGGCCGCGGCCTGTTCGGCCGTCTCCTCCGCGTCCCGGGCCGAACTGGACAGGTGGGCGAAGACCCCGGCCACCCGGACGGCGGCGCGCTGCCGGTGCAGCGCGTCGAGCACGGTGACGGCGTCCCGTTCCTCGCGCGGCCCGAACCGGTTGAAGCCGACGTTGGTGCGCAGCCACACGGTGACGGGCTCGCCCCGCCGTCGCGCCACGGCGCCGTGGCGGGCCACCTGCTCCAGGCCGGCCACGGCGGGCATCAGCCGGTACCGGGCGCAGGCCTCGGCGGTGTCGGCCACGTCGACGTCCATGACCAGGATCGGTACGCCGACACCGTGCTCGCGCAGCGCGGCGCCCTCCGCCACCGTGTCCACGGCCAGCGCCTGCACGCCCGCCTCCACCAGCAGACCGGCGACCGCCGGCGCGCCGAGGCCGTACGCGTCGCCCTTGAGGACCGGCATGATCCCCCGGCCGCCGGCCGCCGCGCGCAGCACCGCCAGGTTGTGGCGCACCGCGTCGGCGGAGACGGTCTTCTCCAGGCGGGCGGCGGCCAGGGACGACGGCTGACGGACCGGCGCGACCTGCCGGTCGGGCGGAACCACCTGGGCTGTCATCCAGCGCTCCTCCGGGGAGACGTTCGGCAAGGGCAGCGCGTGTTCAGGAAGGCGGCACATTCGGCAAGGGCAGCGCGTGTTCAGGAAGGCGGCACATTCGGCAGGGGCAGCGCGTGTTCAGGGAGGCGGCACGTTCGGCAGGGGCCGCCGTGTTCGGAGAGGCGGCACGTTCGGCAGGACGTCCCGCCATTCAAGACGCGCCCCGCCGCACCCCACCAGAGCGCAATCCAGCCCCGCACCCGCCCCTCGTCGGCCCCCGTGCACGGCGCTCCCGGCACGCACGCCCCACAGGCCCGCCCGGCCCCACCCCGGACCGCCCCACAGGCACTCCCGGCCCCGCCTCGACGCAGCCCGCCCACGGCCCGCCCAGGCCCGCCTCGGCCGCCACACCGCCGCCACACCGCCGTCCACCGCCGTCCCGCGCCCCTCCCCCGGCCACAGCAGCCCGCCGTTTCTTTACGCTTCCCTGACGCCCGGGCCGGATCCACGCTCCCTCCTGGCCGTGTCCTCCCCGTTGTCCGGATCGTGTCGGAGACGGACGAAGGGGGTCCGCGAGGATCCGAGAAGGGGGCTGCCGTGGAAGGCACCGTCGTCGCAGTGGTCGTGGTCGTCGTCCTGCTGCTGCTCGTGCTGAAGAGCGGGATGCGGGTCGTGAACCAGGTGGAGCGGGGGGTGGTGTTCCGCTGGGGCAAGGCGCTGCCCGGCCACCGGCAGCCCGGCGTCACCTTCCTCATCCCCTTCGCCGACCGCATGCGCAAGATGAACGTGCAGGTCGTGACGTTGCCGGTGCCCACCCAGGAGGGCATCACCCGGGACAACGTGTCGGTGAAGGTCGACGCCGTCGTCTACTTCCGGGTCACCGACCCGGTGCGCGCGGCGATCGAGGTGCAGGACTACGTCTTCGCCGTCGGCCAGGTCGCCCAGTCCTCCCTGCGCTCCGTCATCGGCAAGAGCGACCTGGACGACCTGCTGAGCGACCGGGAGCGGCTGCACGAGGGGCTGGCGCTGATGATCGACAGCCCGGCCGCCGGGTGGGGCGTGCACATCGACCGGGTCGAGATCAAGGACGTCCAGCTCCCGGAGTCCCTGAAGCGGTCCATGTCCCGGCAGGCCGAGGCCGAGCGGGAGCGGCGGGCCCGGGTCATCACCGCGGACGGTGAGTTCCAGGCCGCGCAGCAGCTCGCCAACGCGTCCCGGATCATGTCGGACACGCCCGAGGCCATGCAGCTGCGTCTGCTGCAGACCGTCGTCGAGGTGGCCGCCGAGAAGAACTCCACCCTGGTCATGCCGTTCCCGGTGGAGCTGCTGCGCTACTTCGACCGGGCGGTGAAGAAGATCGACGCCGAGGTCACGACGGAGTCCGCTGTGGCGCCGGCTCGGCCGACGGCCGGACCGGAGCCCGTCGAGCGGCCGTAGCCAGCGCCAGCGTCACGCCCACCGATCCCGCCGCCGTCGCCGTCATCGCGGCGGCGGGCGAGGTGAGCTGGGCCAGGACCCCCGCCGCCGTCGCGCTGACGCCCTGGAGGGTCAGCATGCCGGCCGAGTGCAGCCCCAGGGCCTGTCCGGCCAGGGCGTCGGGGGTCAGGCTCATCAGCCGCTCCTGCTGGACCAGGCTCGCCCCGAAGCCCACGGAGGCCACGGTCACGCAGACCGCCGCCACCGGCACCGGCGGGTGAGTGCCGAACAGCAGGTACGGCGCCGCCAGCAGGAGCAGCAGCGGTGTGGCCAGGCGGGCGCGTACGGCGGCGGGGAGCAGCCGTCCGACCGTCACGTCCCCGGCGAGCATGCCGAGCGCCGCGCAGGCGAACAGCGTGCCCGCCGCGTGCGGGGCGTACGACACGTACAGCGACTCGCAGCCGACGACCATGCCGTTGGGCAGCCACAGGCCCAGGTAGGTCAGGCGGCGCGGCCGGGACGAGAACAGCTCGGCGTTGGCCCGCCAGGTCGCCGACGGCGAGGGCCGCCCGGCGGCCCGGGGCGGGCGGGCGGTCAGGCCGAGCCGCCAGAGCAGCGCGGCCGTCAGGTACAGGGCCGCCGCCAGCAGCAGGCAGGCGCGCGGGGAGAGCACGCTGAGCAGGGCGCCGCCGGTGGCGAAGCCCGCGACCTGCGCCAGCCCGCTCATCACGTTGAACAGTGAACGGCCCGGCAGGTAGCCGTCCTTGGTGAGGATCTCGTTCAGCAGCCCCCAGCGGACCCCGCCGCCGAGCGAGGCCACGAGGCCCAGCAGGAGTACGACGGCGAGGAGCACGCCGGGCGACAGGCCGGGCAGCGCCTGCGCCGCCGTACCGGCCGCGAAGGCCAGCGCGATCGCGGACAGGGCCGTACGCGGGGGCAGCCGGTCGGCGCCGGACAGCAGGACGGTGGCGCCCAGCACCTGGGCGAGCGACGAGCCGAACATGCTCACCGCCGACAGCAGCGGGGAGCCGGTCGCCCGGTACACGAGGGTGGCCAGGGCGAGGCCGCCGACGGTCTGGGCGGCGGTCTGCGCGGCCGAGCCGAGGAAGAGGGGGGTGAACTCCGGGGTGCGGAACAGGGATCGGTAACCGGGCATGGTCCGCAGTCTCGGCCGGGCCGGAGGGGGCTCGTTATTGTTTCGCCGGCGCGCGAAAGGTCGTACGACGGGACCTCGTGGGATCCGGGGAAGGCACGGGGAGGACCTCATGGGGTGGTGGCAGCTCAACGCCGACACGCTCGCCCGCAGCCGGTTCGTCGTCTCGCCGCTCGCCGAGGTCTTCGCCTCGCTGAAACTGCTGCACGCCGGGCAGGGGGCGCATCCCGGGGAGCACGCGTGGCTGGGCGCCCACCGGCCCGCCTACGAGGCTCTGCTCGCGGCCGACCCCGTGACCGCCCGGCTGGTGCGGGCCGGGCTGGGCCGGGAGTGGATCGCCGACTTCCTCACCCCCACGCCCCGCGGCGAGGAGAGTCTCGCCACGGAGGTCGCCCGCGTGCGCGCGGCCCATCCCGGTGCCGCCCGGGCCCATCTGCGGATGTCCCTGGGCGGGCCGCTCCCGGACGTGCTGGACCGGGACGACCTGCCCGAGCGGGCGGCCGGGCTGCTGGAGTGGGTGTGGGAGGAGACCGTACGGCCGTACTGGGAGCGGCGTCGGCGGGTGCTGGAGGCGGATGTGGTCGCGCGGACGGCGCGGGTGAGCCGGGGCGGCTGGGCGAGTGTGCTGGACGGGCTGCGGCCGGGCGGGACGCGGTGGCTCGGGGAGAGCCGGTTCCAGGTCAATCGGCACGAGTATCCGCCGCGGGAGATCTCCGGCGCCGAGCTGGTGTTCGTGCCGGTGACCGCGCAGCGCTCGGGGTGGGTGTCCTGGGAGGAGGGGGAGCGGTACGCCGTGGTCTATCCCTGCGCCGGCGTCCTGGCCGGGGACGGCGGCCGTGCGGTGCCCGCGGGACTGGGGGCGCTGCTCGGGACGGCCCGGGCCGGGGTGCTCGTGCTGCTCGGCTCCCCCATGAGCACCAGCCAGCTGACCGCCGTGACCGGGCAGGGCCTCGGCTCGGTGGGGCGGCACCTGAAGGTGCTGCGGGAGGCGGGGCTGGTGGAGCGGCGGCGGGCCGGGCGGTCGGTGCTGTACGTGCGGACGGGCGTCGGTGACGCGCTGGTCGAGGCCGGGCGGCGGGGGCGCGGAGCGGCGGGGCTAGCATCCGGGCATGACGACTACTGACCACAACGTGCTGGATGTCGAGATCGGGGCCCTCACCGGTGGCTCCGCGAACCTGCCGCAGTACGCCGGCAAGGCCGTGCTCATCGTGAACGTGGCCTCCAAGTGCGGCCTGACCCCGCAGTACTCCGGGCTGGAGAAGCTCCAGGAGCGGTACGCCGAGCAGGGCTTCACCGTGCTGGGCGTGCCCTGCAACCAGTTCCTCGGGCAGGAGCCCGGCACCGCCGAGGAGATCGCGGAGTTCTGCTCGGCGACGTACGGCGTGACGTTCCCGCTGACCGAGAAGGTGGAGGTGAACGGGGAGGGCCGGCACCCGCTGTACGAGCGGCTCGTCGGCTTCGCCGACGACGAGGGGCACACCGGGGACATCCGCTGGAACTTCGAGAAGTTCCTGATCGGCCGGGACGGCCGGGTCGTCGCGCGGTTCTCGCCGCGGACCGAGCCGGAGGCGGCCGAGGTCGTCGCCGCGATCGAGGCCCAGCTGGGCTGAGCCCCGGCGGCAAAGGATCGAGCCCTCTCGGCAAGGACGGCGACTGGTCGAGAGGGCTCTCCTGGTGGTGCTTGTGCAGTTGTTGTGCCAGGCAGGGTCAGGGGGAACCCCTCACGCCTTGACCGAGGCCACGAAGGCGTTCCACGCGTCGGCGGGGAAGGCCAGGATCGGCCCCTCGGGGGTCTTGGAGTCGCGGACGGCGAGTTCGACGGCGGTGGGCGACTTGACCTCGACGCAGGCGCCGTTGCCCGCGGAATAGGAGGACTTCATCCACGTCTCCGAAGCGCCCTGAATCAGTGCCATGTCCACTCCTGTTACGAGTTGCGGTGGTGCGGTTCGCGCCAACCATGTCGTCTGATTGGCGTGATCGACGCTACCGGGCAACTGCGCCTCGCGGCGTAGTCGTTCACTCGACCGGATGGCATATTCCAGGTGGGCCTTCCACTGGAGCCGACCGACGGTGTACGATCCCGCGCCCGCTGTGGCCTCGCCTCAGTCGGCGTACGTTTTCGCCACATCCGCGATGAATTGCCGGGGCGCCTCCACATTGAGGGACTGTGCCCGCAGATGCTCATACATCACGGCGTACTTCTGCACGTCCTGCGCCTTCTCCAGGTAGAGGTCGCTGGTGACGCCCTCCAGGTACACCACGCTGGAGTCGGCCGCGTCGGCGAACTCCAGGATCGCGTACTGGCCGTTGAGCCCCGGGTGCGCGCCCACGTCGAAGGGCAGCACCTGCACGGTGACGTGCGGCAGCTGCGACATCTCGATCAGGTGCTCCAGCTGCTCCCGCATCACCAGCCGGCTGCCCACGACCCGCTTGAGCGCGGCCTCGTCCAGCACCACCCACAGCCGGAGCGGGTTGTTCTGGGCGGTGATACGTTCCTGTCGGCGCATCCGCACCTGGACGCGCTTCTCGATCTCGGCGGTCGACGTCTCGGGCAACGCGCCCTGCACCAGGGCCTCGGCGTAGGCCCGGGTCTGCAACAGGCCGGTCACCAGCTGGGGTTCGTACACCCGCAGCGACTCGGCGTCGGTCTCCAGACCGATGTACACGCTGTACGGGATGTCGCCGAAGGTGTGCCACCAGCCCTGCTGCCGGGAGTCCCGGGCCATCTCCATCAGCGAGTCGACGATCCGCTGGTCCTCGACCTCGTACACCCCGCACAGGTCGCGCACATCGCGCTGGCTGATGCTTCTCCGGCCGTTCTCCAGCCTGCTGATCTTCGACTGCGACACGAGCAGCCGCTCCGCCACCTCTTCGGCCGTCATGCCCTTCAGCTCGCGAAGTCTGCGCAGCTCCTGGCCCAGCCGGCGCCGCCTGACGGTGGGATTGACATTGGACGCCACGGGACGTGCACCTCCGGCTGACTGCCTGTTGCTTAACACTTTCCGTATCTGCTGTTGAGCAGACTGCCACCAAGGTGCTTTCTACCGCTGGGAAACGGAGGATATGCGACGGCCCCCTCGAACTCCTGTCCTCGCGGACGCAGTCGAGCGGGGCGGCGAGACCACAGGGGTCTCACCGCCCCGCTCGGACCAGCGGCTCCCGAACCGGGTCTTGTGGGGACCGGGGCGACGGCTCAGTGGGCCACGGCGCGTGCCATGGACCCACGGCGCGGCTGCATCGGAACCCCGCGTGCGGGTTCCGCCGCCGACCGGACACCGGGCGCTGCCTGCCGGCCGGCCGTGGCCGGCCCGCGGCGTGGCTGTGCGGCCGCGCCGTTCTGCACGTCCATGACAGCGTGCGCGACCAGCCCGCCCATGGGGTCGTGCCGGATCAGGTCCCGCAACCGGGACCTGGACGAACGCCCCTCGTTGCCGGGGTACAGGTGCTTGCCGAGCCCGACGGCGTGCGCCAGGGCGGCGAGCGCCGCGGTCCGCGGGTCCGGCGGTACGCCGGTGCGGATCGCGGAATCCAGCCGGGACCTGATCTCCCGGCTGATGGCGGTGTCCGTCGCCTGGTAACGCGTCGTCGGCAGCACCCCGCACATCTGGCCGGGCACGGCGGCGACCATGCCGCACCGCTCCAGATGCGAGAGGTACGTCTGCCTGAGCCCCAGCCGGGGCCCGCCGATCCAGTGGACGGCACGCACGGGAGCGCCACGCCTTCGCAGCAACTCCAACGCGCAGTCCAGAGTCGGATCTCCTGTCGGCCGTGGTACCACCACGGCGATACGATCCCCGTCTGGGGCTATCCGTCCGGCCAGCGCCAGCTCCACTAGCTGTGCACCGGCCAGACCGAGGTCGAGCGACTGCGGCTGTGCAGTGGTACCCGTGGCCGGGTCCAGTGCCAGCAACAGAAGCTCCTCCGGAAGTGTTCTGCGGCTCCTGCCCATCCATGCCTCCCCGCGTGGATGAATGACAGGGTGACCCCTCTCACATTGGTCTGTCGAGGGTGCGTGACCGGTTCGTGAGGGAACCGGCAGGTATGTCGTTCTCGTCTACCGCAGGGGCCAAGCCCTCACACAGGACACTGGTACATGGTTCGGACAGGGCGCACACGTGGACGTGCGACGCATGGAGGAGGCATCGGTGGCGGGCGAGTCCCCCGACAGGTCGAAGCAGCGCGAGTCGTCGGCGGAACCGACGTCGGGGAGCGCGGGTTCGGTTCCCGAGGCGCGCGATCCGCGTCTCGCCGTGTCCCGCGAAAAGGATTCCTCGGGCGGCGGCGGCACGGACATGGCGACGAAGGTCCTGACGGTACGACCGGAACCCCCCACCGAACCCGAGCCGACCGCCGCCGACGACGAATCCGCCCTCAAGGCAGCGGTCTCCGCCTGGGTCCGCGCCCCCAAGCCCGGCACACCTGCAAACCCGGCCGCCTCCAAGTCGGGGGCCGAGGACGAGGCTGAGGGTCCGTCGGACGAAGAGCTGAAGACCGAGAAGGCGTCTGACGCGGACGCCGACGAGGCCCAGGAGGCCGAGGACAAGGGGCAGTCCGGCACGCGGGGCCGGGCTGAGGGCCGGTCAAACGCGAAGGACGAGGCCGCGGGGGCCTCCGACGCGAGCGCCGAGGCCGAGACGGAGGCGGAGCCGAAGGCGGAGCCGAAGGCGGAGCCGAAGGCGAAGTCGAAGGGCGAGGAGCCGTCCGCCGCGGAGGCCGAGGGCGAGGCGGACGCGGAGGAGCGTGCGGACGCCGACGCCGATACGGACGCGAAGGCTGACGCCGAGTCGGACGCCAAGGGCGAGGCGAAGGCTGACCCCAAGGCCGACGCCGACGCGGATGCGAAGCCGGACGCCAAGACGGACGCCAAGGGCGAGGCGAAGGCTGACGCGAAGGCTGACCCCAAGGCCGACGCCGACGCGGATGCGAAGCCGGACGCGAAGGCTGACGCCAAGGCCGACGCGAAGGAGGCCGCAGGTGACGCGGAGGCCCCCGCCGACGGCGCAGCCGAGACGGAGAAGGCCGAGGACGGGCCGGAGGCCGCCGACGGCGGGGACGCCCCACAGGGGCCACCCGCAGACGACGACGAAAGCCGCACGGGTGGTGCGGGTGGGAAGACGGACGCCGACGGCGAAGCCGAGGCCGAGGCGCCCGCCGACGCGCCGCAGGCAACCCGTGCGGGCGGGAAGACGGACGCCGACGGCGAAGCCGAGGCCGAGGCGCCCGCCGACGCGCCGCAGGCAACCCGTGCGGGTGGGAAGACGGACGCCGACGGCGAAGCCGAGGCGTACGTCGATCAGCCGACCACCGTCTTCAAGGCCGTACAGCCCAAGAAGCCCGCCGTCGACCAGCCCACGACCATGCTCAAGCTCGGCGGCAAGCCCAAGCCGCCGGAGTCGGACTCCGAGCGCACGAGCAAGTTCGTCGCGCTGAAGGACGACCTGACCAAGCCGGCCGCCCCCAAGCCCGCCACCCCCAAGCCGGCCACCCCCTCGGCGGCCCCGGACGCCACCACCCCCGTCCCCCAGGTCGGCCCCGAGCGGACCACCCAGCAGCCGCTCCCGCCCAAGCCCCCGCTGGACCTGCTGGCCGAGCTGACGAACACGCCGCCGCCCCCGGAGACCCCGGTCCGCACGCTCGTGCGCCGGATCAAGATCTGGACCCCGCTGGTCCTGCTCCTGGTGATCGTCTTCGCGGTCGTACAGGCGTTCCGCCCGCTGCCGTCCCCCGCCCTCGCGCTGACCGCCGAGGAGACGTACACCTTCGACGGCGGCACCACGAACCTGCCGTGGCCCGGCGAGGGCCAGGGCTGGATCGACGCGGACGGCGTCGGCACGATGGGCCACTTCGGCAAGCAGACCCCCGTGGCCATCGGCTCGGTCGCCAAGACGATGACCGCGTACATCATCCTCAGGGAGCACCCGCTGAAGGCGGGCGAGGAGGGCCCCAAGATCAAGATCGACGCGAAGGCGGAGAAGGAGGGCGGCTACAACAAGGCCGGCGAGTCCACCCTCGACACCGTCCACGCCGGCCAGTACCTCACCGAGAAGCAGGCCCTGTCGGCCGTCATGATCCCCTCCGCCAACAACATCGCCCGGCTCCTCGCCCGCTGGGACGTGGGCTCGGAGGCGGCGTTCGTGAAGAAGATGAACGCCACCGCCCGGGAGCTGGGGATGACCCGCACGACGTACACCGACCCTTCGGGCCTGAAGGAGACCACCGTCTCCACGGCCGAGGACCAGGTGAAGCTGGGCCGCGCGTTCGTGAAGGTCCCGGCCCTGGTCGCCATCAGCAGCGCGGCCAGCTGGACGGATCCCTCGGGCAAGTTCTGGCCCAACTACAACGAGCTGCCGTTCAAGATCGGCGCGATCGGCATCAAGACCGGCAGCACCACCGCGGCCGGCGGCAACCTGCTCTTCGCCTCCCGCAAGAAGGTCGACGGGCAGACGGTCACCCTCGTCGGCGCGATCCTCGGCCAGCACAAGAGGGAGATCCTCAAGACGGTCAACACGGTCAGCAAGACCGCGCTGCTCGCCGCCCAGGACGCGCTGACCTCGTCGAAGATCCTGAAGAAGGGCGACGTGGTCGGCTACGTGGACGACCGGCTCGGCGGCCACACCCCGATCGTGGTCACGAAGGACGTCACGGCGCCCGGCTGGGCCGGGATGAAGGTGAAGCTGTCGTTCGCCTCCGGGACGGTGCCGCACACCGCGAAGGCCGGGACCCGCGTCGGGACGCTCACCGTGGGTGACGGGACGGCCGGTGCGGTGAAGGTTCCGGTGGCCCTGCAGAAGGATCTGGCCGAGCCCGGTCTCGGCGCCAAGCTGACCCGCCTGGGCTGACCGCCCGCCCCGCCCGCAGCGCACCCCGCCCTACGTCGGGCCCCCACCCGGGGGCCCCGTGGCGGGGTGCGTGCTAGCGTCACGAATCGGGGCAGGTCGCCGGTCCCGGGGACCGGGCCGCGAATGGGACGGAAAACGGCCGGGAACACCGAGGGAAGCGGCCGAGACCAGAAAACGGGACACGGGGAGTGCCTTCAGGTGGCCACAGCGGAGCCGACACGCGCCGACGAAGCAGATCCGGGCCCGGGATCCGGCCCGCGAATACGTCCGTCCATGACGGACAGGCCTGACGCGGACAGCCGCACCGCGGAGAGGCGCGCCTTCGGCGTACGCCCCGACGTACGACCCGGCGAACGACCCGACGCGCACCCCGACCCGCGCTCCGACCGGCGCGCGCGTCCGCTCGCCGCCCTGGAGCCCCTCCGCCGGCGCATGCTCCGGCACCCCGTGCTGTCGGTCACGGCGCTCGCCGGTGTCCTGCACATCATCTGGTTCTTCACGTTCGCGAACAGCGGCGGCGATCTGGCGGCGCAGGACGCGTGGGCGGAGTTCGTCGGCCGGCACCCGGACTCGGCGTACAACCTCGCCTGGTACGGGGGCATGCACCCGGTGTCGTACAGCGTGGTGTCGCCGTACCTGATGTCGGTCCTCGGCGTCCGTACGACGATGATGATCGCCGGAACGCTGTCGGCGGGCCTGCTGACGATGGTCCTCATCCGCAGCCGGGCGGTGCGGAACCCGCTGTGGGCCTCGCTCGCCGGGGTCTTCGCGCTGCTGTGCAACGCGATCTCCGGCCGGGTCACCTTCGGCCTCGGCACGATGTTCGCGCTCGGCGCGGTCGCGGCCGTGTTCTGCTGGCCGTACCGGTGGCGGTACAAACGCTGGGCGAAGGCCCTGGTCGCCGCCCCGCTGGCCGCGCTCGCCACGATGGCCTCGCCGGTCGCCGGGCTGTTCGTGGGCCTGGTCGCGGTCGCGCTCTTCCTGCAGAAGCGGCGGCCGGGCGCCTGGGCGCTGGGGCTCGCGCCGTCGGCGGTGGTCGCGGTGTCGGCCTGGCTGTTCCCGTTCTCCGGCACCCAGCCGATGATCTTCGGCTCGGTGGTGCTGCCCCTGCTGTACGGCCTGTTCTGCCTGTTCCTGGTGCCGAAGGAGTGGGTGACGGTACGGCTGACGGCCGCCGTCTACAGCGTCTCCGTGGTCCTGGTCTGGCTGATCAACTCGCAGATCGGGTCGAACATCTCGCGGCTGCCGATGCTGTTCGCGGGCGCGACACTGGTCGCGGCCCTGCCGTACACCGTGCCGCGGTCCCGCAAGTGGTACGTGACCGTGCTGGCCTTCCTCGGCTTCGTCGGCTGGCTCGGCTTCAAGTCGGTGGACGACATCATCCACACCACGCCGGCCGCGTCCTGGGCGCGGGAGCTCGCCCCGCTCGTCAACCAGCTGCAGAAGGCCGGCGCCGAGAAGGGCCGTGTCGAGGTGGTCCCGGCCCGCTCGCATCGCGAGGCGTCCGCGCTCGCGCCGTACGTCAACCTGGCCCGCGGCTGGAACCGGCAGGCCGACATGGAGCGCAACCCGCTCTTCTACGACGACACGCTCAACTCGGCGACCTACCACGAGTGGCTCCAGCGGTGGGCGGTGCACTACGTGGTGCTGCCCAAGGACAACGTGGACGGGGACGGCGGCGAGCGTGAGCTGCTCCAGCGCGGGATGCCGTACCTGAGGCAGATCTGGGGCGACGCCAACTGGCAGCTGTTCAAGGTGACCGATCCGACGTCGCTCGCCGAGCCGAACGCGGTGGTGGACCGGGCCGAGCAGGGCGAGATGACGCTGCGGGTGCGCAAGGCCGGGCGGATCCTGATCCGGATCCCGTACTCGCCGTGGCTGAGCGTCGTCGACGAGCACGGCAAGAGCCAGCCGTACGAGAAGACCAAGGCGTGTCTGATGGCGACACCGGAGGATGTCGACGGCGACAAATGGACCGTGCTGCACGCGCCGAAGGCCGGGACGTACCGGCTGGCGGCGCCCTACCAGCTGCCGCGCGGCACGCCCTGCCCGGACGAGCTGAAGAAGCCGTGACGGTCAGCGGAGCCGGTCGACGTACGTGTCCGTGCCCGGCACCGTCGGGATGAACGGCGCGACCAGCTCCACCCGGCCCAGGCCCGACTGAGCCACCTGCTCCTCCAGGCCGGTGAAGTGCCCGGCCCAGCACGCGTGCGGGTCCCGCTCCAGGAACCACAGCAGTGTCAGCCGGGTGCCGACGCCCTCGACCTGCCGGACGTAGGTCATGCGGTCGCCCGGCAGCGGGGTCGGCCGGAACACGGTGACCAGCGCGGCCGGGGAGCCGGCGAGGCGGCGCGGCAGGTGCCGGGTGCGCAGCCACTCCAGCAGCGCGGCCCGCTGCTCCGGCGAGTCGCTGTCGATCACCTCGAGCACCAGGCCCGCGTACGGGTGGTCGAGGGCGTGGACGTCGCGGGGTCCGGCGGCGCCGTCCCGGTACACGGTGGTCTCGTGGTCCTGGAAGGCCGTGAAGACGTGGGTGCGGTCGTGGCAGACGCGGGCGTCCCGGTTGAGGCGCCGGTTGATGGCGACCGTCCACTTCATGTGGTCGTCGTAGCGGCCGGCGGTGATCCAGTAGGTGGAGAGGTAGCAGCCGGCGGTGACCGGCCGGGCGACCGCCGACGTCTCCGGGTAGCGCAGGAGCTGCAGCTCACGGGTGGCCACCCAGCGGCGGCCCGCGTACATCCAGGGCATGGCCATCGCGCCGGCGTAGTAGTGGTCGTCCTCGTACCAGCGGTTGTACGCGTACTCGTGGCCGGGGTGCGGCTCCACCATGGTGATCAGGGCGTGGCCGGGCCGGACCCCGTACGGGCCGACGGCGGCCAGCTCGGCGTACGTCTCGCTGCGGGTGTCCTCGCTCAACGCGGTTCCCCTTTCCTGCGGTCGCCCATACTCTGACGCTCCGTCAGGTAAAGCGCCAGGGTCCGGGAGGCCTCCATGTCGCTGCTCGCGGGCAAGACCGTCGTCGTCTCCGGGGTCGGCGCCGGACTCGGCCACCAGGTCGCCGCCGCCGTCGTCCGGGACGGGGGGAACGCCGTCCTCGGCGCCCGCACCGAGGCGAACCTCGCCAGGAGCGCCGCCGCGATCGATCCGGAGGGCGCGCGTACGGCGTTCCGGGCGGCGGACATCACCGACGAGGGACAGTGCGAGGCGCTGGCGGAGCTGGCGCGGGAGCGGTTCGGCGGGATCGACGCGGTGGTGCAGGTGGCCGCCTGGGACTCGTACTTCGGCGGGCTGGCGGACGCCGACTTCGCGACCTGGCGGTCCGTCCTCGACGTGAACCTGCTGGGGACGCTGCGGATGACGCGGGCCTGCCTGCCGGCGCTGCGGGCGGCGGGCGGCGGGTCGGTGGTGTTCATCGGGACGCAGTCGGCCGTGGCCGCGCCCTCGCAGGTGCGGCAGGCCGCCTACGCCGCCTCGAAGGGGGCGCTGACCAGCGCGATGTACTCGCTGGCGCGGGAGCTGGGGCCGGACCGGATCCGGGTGAACTCGGTGCTGCCGGGCTGGATGTGGGGGCCGCCGGTGCAGGCGTACGTGCGGTTCGCCGCGCAGAGCGAGGGGGTGCCGGAGGAGGAGGTGCTGGGGCGGCTGACCGAGCGGATGGCGTTGCCGGAGCTGGCCACCGACGGGGATGTGGCGGACGCGGCGGTGTTCCTCGCCTCGGACCGGGCCAGGAGTATCACGGGGCAGTCCTTGCTGGTCAACGCGGGGGAGCTGATGCGCTAGGCCGGGAGCGGAACGCATCGCATACGTTCATGATGATGAACACAGGTCATCACAACGAACAATTTTACCGCGACTTGACCTTCCGCTTGCTTGTCGCGTTCATGTGGACAGACCCACGATCGGGCACATGAACAGTCTCGACTGGGCCGTGCTCATCGGCTACTTCGGTGTGATGGTCGCGATCGGCGTCTGGTCGCACAAGCGCGTGGACAACGTCTCCGACTTCTTCACGGCCGGCGGCAAGATGCCCTGGTGGCTCTCCGGCATCTCGCACCACATGTCGGGCTACAGCGCCGTGATGTTCACCGGGTACGCGGGCATCGCCTACACCTACGGCGTCACCTCCTTCATCACCTGGTCCTTCCCCATCGCGCTCGGCATCGCCATCGGCTCGAAGCTGTTCGCGCCGCGCATCAACCGGCTGCGCTCCCGGCTCCACGTGGCCTCCCCGCTGGAGTACCTGAAGAACCGCTACAACCTGCCCACCCAGCAGGCGCTCGCCTGGTCCGGCATGCTGCTGAAGATCGTGGACGTGGGCGCCAAGTGGGCGGCGATCGCCACCCTGTTGTCGGTGTTCACGGGGATCTCGCTGAACCAGGGCATCCTCGTCACCGGCGCGATCACCGCCGTCTACTGCACGATCGGCGGGCTGTGGGCGGACGCGCTGACCGAACTCGGCCAGTTCGTCATCCAGTTGCTGGCCGGCATCGCGATGTTCGTCGCGGTCGTCGTGAAGCTGAACGACAAGGACATCGGCTTCCTCGGTGCCTGGGACGAGCCCGCGCTGCACGGCCACGGAAAACCGCTGGTCGGGCCGTACAGCACGGTGTTCCTGCTGGCATTCCTGTTCATCAAGCTCTTCGAGTACAACGGCGGCATGCTCAACCAGGCCCAGCGGTACATGGCCACCGGCAGCGCCCGCCAGGCCGAGCGCTCGGCCCGGCTGTCGGCGGTCCTCTGGCTGGTCTGGCCGGTGGTCCTGTTCTTCCCGATGTGGATGTCCCCGCTGCTGGTCACGGCGCACAAGCCGGACGGCTCCGACTCCTACGCCCTGATGACCGAACAGCTGCTGCCGCACGGACTGCTGGGCCTGGTCATCGTCGGGTTCTTCTCCCACACCATGGCGATGTGCTCCTCCGACGCCAACGCCATCGCGGCCGTCTTCACGCGGGACGTCGCGCCCGTGCTGTCGGCCAGGGCGCGCTCCTGGAGCGAGCGCTCGGGCCTGATCGCGGCCCGGGTCACCACGGTCGTCTTCCTCGGCCTGTCCATGGCGATCGCGACCCAGGTCAACTCCCCCGCCTTCAAGGACATCATCACGGTCGTCATCAAGTGGGTGGCCGGCCTCATGGGCCCGATCGCGATCCCGATGATGCTCGGCCTGCTCCGCCCGTTCCGCCGCTCCGGCCCGACGGCCGCGCTCACCAGCTGGGCCACGGGCCTGCTCGCCTTCTGGCTGGTCAACTACCCGATCAACTGGAACGTCGACGGCGGAGTCCCGCTCCAGTACCAGGTCTCCGTGCCGCTGGCGGTCTCCCTGGTCCTCTACGTCCTGATCGGCTACCTGAAGCCGGAGGACACACCGGAGCGGCTGGCGATCATCGAGAGGGTCAACACGGACGGGGACGGCGCGGTGGCGACGCCCGTCCCCGCCGCGGCCGGAGACGACGTCGTGGGTGTCCCCAACCAGCCCCTGTAGCCTGCCGGTTGATCTTCAACCGACGGGAAAACGGGGAAACGAATGAGTCTGGACGGAGTACGGGCGGCCTCCCGGCTGGTGGGCCGCCGCACCACCCTGCGGTATCTCGCCATCGGCGTCGGGGCGTCGCTGCTCGCCGCGTGCACGGGCAACGGAAACGACGACCAGGGCCACGGGAAGGCGAAGGGCGGCGGCAGCGGGAACGGCGGCAGCCCGTCGGGGGCCACGGGAGTGACGGGCAGGGCGTTCGCGGCCTTCGTGCGCGGTTCCTGGAAGGTCACCTCGCAGCCGCCGGGCGCGAGCGCGGAGCCGTTCACGTTCACGATCACCATCGGTGACGGCACATGGGCCATGGACGCCGAAGGCCGGTCGCCGAAGGGCACGTGGGCGCTCCAGGACGGCCGGCTCGCCCTTCGGCTGCCCGAACGGCTGGACCCCGACAGCAGCGACACGGAGGAGGCCGCCGCCGCGAACGTGCCGGCCACCGTGGGGGACTCCGTCTCCCTCATGCTGCCCTGGCAGCCGCCCGGCGGGTCGGGCACCGCGTCCGGGGAGCGGCTGGACGTGGAGTACACCAAGCAGGCCGGTCTGCGCATCCGCCACTTCGACGCGCACGGCAGCATGACCGTCCACCACTGCGTCCGCGTCTGAGTCAGGCCCGCGGGTACCGCGCCAGCCAGCCCGGGGACGACCCCGCGGGGCCGTGCAGGGCCGGGCCCTGGGTCATCTCCATCGCGAAGTCGTCGGCCAGTTCCAGGATCGTGGGGCGGCCCTCCAGCTCGGCCAGCCAGGCCGGCGGGAGGGCCGTCTCGCCGTGCAGGGCGCCGAGGAGGCCGCCGGTCAGGGCGCCCGCGGCGGCGGAGGGGCCGCTCTGGTTCACCGCCAGGCAGAGGCCGTGCCGGACGTCCTCGCCCACCAGGGCGCAGTACACCGACGCGGCCAGCAGCCCGTCCGCCGTGCCGTCGCCGGCCAGTTCCTCCACCCGGGAGGGCGTCGGTATCCCCTGCCGTACCGCGCCGAGGGCGTGCTGGAGGGCGTCCGAGACCGGCTGGTGGCCGGGGCGGACGGCGAGCAGCGCGAGGGCGCTCTGCACGGCGCCGTCCAGGCTGTCGCCCCGGGCCAGCGCGTGCACGATCACGGCGTACGCGCCCGCCGACAGGTAGGCGATGGGGTGGCCGTGGGTCTGGGCCGCGCACTCCACGGCGAGCTGGACGACCAGTTGGGGTTCCCAGCCCACGAGGAGGCCGAAGGGCGCCGAGCGGGCGGCCGCCTCCGGGCCCAGCTCGCCCGGGTTCTTCGGGACCTCCAGCGTGCCCATGGTCTCGTCGCCGAACCCGATGAGCAGCGCGCGGGTCGGGTCCCGGCGGGCGTACAGCCACTCCTCGCGGGCCAGCCAGCCGTCGTCCTTGCGGCGCTCGTCGGGCCCCCAGTCCCGCTGGGTGGCCGCCCAGCGCAGATAGGCCCGGTGGAGATCGGTCGGCGGGTGCCAGGCGCCGGTGTCACGGCGTACCTGGGCGCGTATCAGCCCGTCGACCGTGAACAGGGTCAGCTGGGTGTGGTGGGTGACGGTGCCGCGCCGCCCGTGGCCGAAGGCCAGGTCCAGCAGCCCCTCACCGCCGTACGCGGCCCGGATCTCCTCCAGGGACAGCGGGTCGGCCGGCCCGCCCAGCGCGTCGCCGACCGCGGCCCCGAGCAGCGTGCCGCGCACCCGGCTGCGGAAGTCCTGCTGTTCGGCACGGCCCCAGACGGCACCGGTCATCGCCCCCACCAGACCTCCCCACGGCACCGTCCGCCTGTACGACGCCCAGCACTGTAATCGACCGGGAACGGTCCGTTCAGTGGTGCCCGGCCGGATTCTGGCGCAATGCGTACGGCGGAGGGGGACGGCCACCGGGCAGAATCCAGCCATGACCACCACCCCCACCCGCCACACCGGCCTCCGTCTCGCCGCCGGTGTGCTCACCGGCATACTCGCCCTCTACATCGCCCTCGTCGCCCTCGGGAACATCACCGACTTCGGGACCAACCAGCAGTTCGTACGGCACGTGCTGGCGATGGACACGACGTTCAAGGACGAGGACCTGATGTGGCGGGCCGTCACCAGCACCGCCCTCCAGGACACCGCGTACGTCCTGATCATCGTGTGGGAGACGGTGGCCGCCCTGGTCCTGCTCTGGGGCACGTGGCTGTGGGCGCGGCGGGATCACGACCGTGCCCGGCGGCTTTCCACCTACGGCCTGCTGATGCTGTTGCTGCTCTTCGGCGCCGGGTTCATCGCGATCGGCGGTGAGTGGTTCGCGATGTGGCAGTCGAAGACGTGGAACGGGCTGGACGCGGCGACCCGGATCTTCCTGCTGGCCGGGGTGGCGCTGGTCGTCAACCAGCTGCCCGACGGCCGCCGGGACACCGCGTGACGGCCGCGGGCGCGTGCCCTATTTGACGACCGCGACCCGCGTGCCCTGGTCGCCGAAGGCCCACAGCGCGGCACCGTCCTCCTTGTGGAGGCGGATGCCGCCCAGCTTCTGGCCGTTCGCCGGGGGCGGGGAGGCGCCGTCCAGGGCGTTGGAGAAGGCGATGTTCACGCCGTCCGCCTTGGTGAAGTACATGACGTGCTCGATCTCCACGCCGTCCGAGCCCTTGAGGGACTGGGTGCGCAGGGTCACCGAGTAGCGGCCGGGCTGCGGGCTCACCGTGCCCGGCCACACCGTGAACGTGCGGGTCGCCCTGCCGGTCGCGTCGACCAGCCAGACCCGCTTCTCACCGAGCGAGTACACGATCCGGCGGCCCTCGCCCGAGCCGTCGGGCAGGGCGTCCTCGGCCGGCGCCTTCGGGGTGAGGGTGGCGTGCGGGCTCGCCGACGCCGATGCGCTGGGCCTGGCCACGGCGGCCGTGGGATGCGGCCCGGCGGCGGCCTGCACCGCGAGGGCGACGACGACCGCGGTCGCCCCCGTCGTCAGACCGGTGACCCAGGCCCACGAGGGCAGTCGGGCAGCCACGGGACGCATCTCCTCCGCTACGGGTCCCCCCTTCTCAGCACAGGGGTCGGATCATCGTACTCAGTCCAGGACGGGCAGCAGATCCGGCAGGTGCCCGTCGGACGCCTCGGCCGCCCGCTGCCGCTCCTCGGACACCTCGCCGTACAGCGTGGTGCGCGGCTTCGCGGGGCGGCCGGCCGCCTCCGCCACCGCGACCAGGTCCCGGACCGACTTGTACGAGCCGTAGGAGGAGCCCGCCATGCGGGAGATCGTCTCCTCCATCAGCGTCCCGCCCAGGTCGTTCGCCCCGGAGCGGAGCATCTCCGCCGCCCCCTCGGTGCCCAGTTTCACCCAGCTCGTCTGGATGTTGGGGATCCAGGGGTGGAGCAGGAGCCGGGCCATCGCCGTCACCGCCCGGTTGTCCCGCATCGACGGGCCGGGCCGGGCGATCCCCGCCAGGTACACCGGGGCGTTCGTGTGGATGAACGGCAGCGTCACGAACTCGGTGAAGCCGCCCGTCTCCTGCTGGATCCGGGCCAGCGTGCGCAGGTGGCCGAGCCAGTGCCGGGGCTGGTCCACGTGCCCGTACATCATCGTGGACGAGGAGTGGATGCCCAGCTGGTGCGCGGTGGTGATCACCTCGGTCCAGGTGGCCGTGGGCAGCTTGCCCTTGGTCAGCACCCAGCGCACCTCGTCGTCCAGGATCTCCGCCGCCGTACCGGGGATGGAGTCCAGGCCCGCCTCCTTGGCGGTGGCGAGCCACTCCCGGATCGACATCCCGGTCCGGGTCGCGCCGTTCACCACCTCCATCGGGGAGAAGGCGTGCACGTGCATGCCCGGGACGCGTTCCTTCACCGCCCTCGCGATCTCGAAGTACGCGCTGCCCGGCAGGTCCGGGTGGATTCCGCCCTGCATGCACACCTCGACCGCGCCCACGTCCCACGCCTGCTGGGCGCGGTCGGCCACCTGCTCCAGCGAGAGCGTGTACGCGTCGGCGTCCGTGCGGCGCTGCGCGAAGGCGCAGAACCGGCAGCCGGTGTAGCAGACGTTGGTGAAGTTGATGTTGCGCGTGACGATGTACGTCACGTCGTCGCCGACCACCGACCTGCGCACGTCGTCCGCGATCCGGCACAGCGCGTCCAGCGCCGGGCCGTCCGCGTGCAGCAGGGCGAGGGCCTCGGCGTCGGTCAGCCGGGTCGGGTCGTCGGCCGCCGTGCGCAGCGCCTCGCGCACATCGGCGTCGATGCGCTCCGGGGCCATCCCGGGGGCCGCCGCCTCACGCAGGGCGTCCCAGTCGCCGTACACCTCGTCGAAGTCGCTGCGCCGGTCGCCGGTACGGCCCTCGGTGTCGACGGCCGTGTGCAGGTCCGTGCGGCCGGAGGCGGTGAACACCTCCTCCGGCTCCTGCCAGGGCCGGCCCTCCACGACCGCGTCCTCGCGGGCGAGGCCCGTCTCCGGGTCGGCGAGGGCCGACACGTGCGGGCGCAGCCGCGGGTCCAGCCAGGGCTCGCCGCGGCGGACGAACTCCGGGTACACGCACAGCCGTTCCCGCAGCGTGAAGCCGGCCGCCCGGGACCGCTCGGTGAGTTCCTCGATCTGCGGCCAGGGGCGCTCGGGGTTGACGTGGTCGATGGTCAGCGGGGAGACGCCGCCCCAGTCGTCGATGCCGGCGCCGATCAGCCGCTCGTACTCGCTGTCGACCAGGTTCGGCGGGGCCTGGAGGCAGGCCGAGGGGCCCATGATGTGCCGGGCGACCGCCACCGTGGCGACCAGGTCGTCCAGTTCGGCGTCCGGCATGCCGCGCATCGCCGTGTCCGGCTTGGCGCGGAAGTTCTGGATGATCAGCTCCTGGATGCCGTGGTGGGCCCGGGAGATCTTCCGGAGCGCGAACAGCGACTCGGCGCGCTCCTCGTACGTCTCGCCGATGCCGATGAGCAGGCCGGAGGTGAAGGGCACGGAGGAACGGCCGGCGTCCTCCAGCACCCGCAGCCGTACGGCCGGTTCCTTGTCCGGGGAGCCGTGGTGCGGGCCGCCCGGCTCGGACCAGAGCCGCTCGGCGGTCGTCTCCAGCATCATGCCCATGCTCGGCGCGACGGGCTTCAGGCGCTGGAAGTCCGTCCACGTCATCACGCCCGGGTTGAGGTGGGGCAGGAGGCCCGTCTCCTCCAGGATGCGGATGGAGATGGCGCGGACGTAGGCGATGGTGTCGTCGTAGCCGTGCGCGTCCAGCCACTCGCGCGCCTCCGGCCAGCGGTCCTCCGGCTTGTCGCCGAGGGTGATCAGGGCTTCCTTGCAGCCGAGGGCGGCACCCTTGCGGGCGATGTCCAGCACCTCGTCCGGGGACATGAACATCCCGTGCCCGGCGCGGCGCAGCCTGCCGGGCACGGTGGCGAAGGTGCAGTAGTGGCACTTGTCCCGGCACAGCCGGGTGAGGGGGATGAAGACGCTCTTCGAGTACGTGATGACGCCGGGCCTGCCCGCCGCCTCCAGGCCCGCGTCCCGCACCCGGGCGGCGGAGGCGGCGAGGGCGGTCAGATCCTCACCGCGTGCCTGGAGGAGCACCGCCGCCTCGGCGACGTCGAGGGCGACGCCGTCCCGGGCACGTTTGAGGGCGCGACGCATGGAGTTCTCGGTCGGGCCGGTTCCGGAGGTCGCGGAAGTCGTCATCCCTTGAGCATACGGTCGCGGTGATCACTGCCGAGGAGCACCGCCCGTGAGGAGGGGGCCGTAGGCGTCGAGCGCGCGCAGCACCTCCTCCGCACCGCCGGGCGGCAGCTGCACCACGACCTCCTCGATCCCCAGGTCCGCGTAGTGGGCGAGCTTGCCGGCGGTGGGCTGGACGGCGTACGGGACGACCTGGAGGGCGGCCGGGTCACGGCCCGCGTCCGCCCACACCGAGCGCAGCACGGGCAGCGACTCGGTCAGTCCGCGCCCGCCGATCGGCAGCCAGCCGTCGGCGAACTCGGCGATGTGCGCGAACAGCCGGGGCCCCGCGGCGCCGCCGACGAGGGTGCGGGGGCCGACGACGGGGCCGCGCGGCTTCTGCACGGGCTTGGGGTGCGCGAGGCTGGCCCGGACACCGCCGAACTCCCCCTCGTACGCGGTCGGCTCCTCGCTCCACAGCGCCCGCATCAGCGCCATCCGGTCCCGGACCAGCTCCCGCCGGGTCCGCCAGGTCACACCGTGGTCGGCGGCCTCCTCCACGTTCCAGCCGTAGCCGAGGCCCAGGGTGAACCGGCCGCCGGACAGGTGGTCCAGGGTGGCGATCTGCTTGGCGAGGTCGATGGGGTCGTGCTGGGCGACGAGGGTGATGCCGGTGCCGACCGCCAGCTGCCGGGTCACGGCCGCCGCCTGGCCGAGGGCGACGAAGGGGTCGAGGGTGCGGCCGTACTCGCGGGGGAGGTCGCCGCCGGCCGGGTACGGGGACGTGCGCTCGGTGGGGATGTGGGTGTGTTCCGGCAGGTAGAGGCCGGAGAAGCCGCGTTCTTCGAGTTCGCGGGCGAGGTGGACGGGGGTGATGGTCTCGTCGGTCAGGAAGATCGTGACGGAGATGCGCATGGGGCATCGTACCGACTGGTCGGTCACTCGTCAGGGGTGCGCGCGGGTCTCATGTGGCCGGTCACGTCGTTCCGCGCGCCCCTCAGGAGGCCTACGTTGAGGGTGTGACGACGTTGCGCGGCACCATCCCACCCGGCTCGCCCGACTTCGTGTACCTCCCCTTCGACGTCCCGCCCGGAACCGCCGGGTTGAAGGTCTCCTACACCTACGGCAAACCCCCCGTCCCGCCCGGCACCCCCGGCAACGCCCTGGACATCGGGCTGTTCGACCGGCGCGGCACCGAGCTGGGCGGGCGGGGGTTCCGGGGATGGTCGGGCGGGGCCCGGACCGAGTTCTTCGTGCGGGCGGACGACGCCACGCCCGGGTACCTGCCCGGGCCGCTGCACCCCGGCACCTGGTACATCGCGCTCGGGCCGTACACCGTGGCGCCGCAGGGCCTGCCGTACGAGGTGACCGTCACCCTGGAGGAAGGGACGGCCGGACAGACCCCGGAGCCGGTGTACCCGCCGGACCGGGCCCGGGGGCGGGGCCGGGACTGGTACCGGGGCGACTGCCACCTGCACTCCTGGCACTCCGACGGGCGCCGCGCCCCGGCCGAGATCGCGGCCCTGGCCCGGGCGGCCGGGCTGGACTTCCTCAACAGCTCCGACCACAACACCCACGCCGCGCACGCCCACTGGGCCGACGCGGCCGGTGACGACCTGCTGGTGCTGCTCGGGGAGGAGGTCACCACCCGCAACGGGCACGTCCTGGCGCTCGGCACCGAGCCGGGCACCTTCGTCGACTGGCGCTACCGGGCCCGGGACGGCCGCTGGGCGCGCTTCGCGCGGGACATCCGCCGGGCCGGCGGTCTGGTCGTACCGGCCCATCCGCACGCCGACTGCGTGGGCTGCGGCTGGAGGTTCGGGTTCGCGGAGGCCGACGTCGTGGAGGTGTGGAACGGGGCCTGGACCCCGGACGACGAGATGGCGCTGGCGGCCTGGGACGCGCGGCTGGCGGCGTCGGCGCGGGACGGGCGGGCGTGGCTGCCGGCGATGGGCGACAGCGACGCCCACCGCGATCCGGACGTGGTCGGCCTGCCCCAGACGGTCGTCCTCGCCGACGGACTGACCCGGGAGGCGATCCTGGAGGGGCTGCGGGCGGGACGGTCGTACGTCGCCGAGTCACGGCACGTCTCGCTGGCGTTCTCCGTGACGGCCGACGGGGGTGACCGGCCGGGTGAGCAGGCGGGGATCGGGGGGCGGCTGGCGGTCGGGTACGACACCGCGGTGACCGCCCGGCTGGAGGTGTCCGGGGCGCCGCGCTGCTCGGTCCGGCTCGTCACCGACCAGGGGGTGGTGTTCACCGGGGAACCGCTGCCGGTGTCCGGCACGGGAACCGTGGAGTGGCGGACGACTCCGGCCCGTGCGGCTTACGTACGGGCCGAGGTGCGGCACGAGGCGGCACCGGGGCCCGTGCCGGGGGCGATGGCCGCGTTCACCAACCCGGTGTTCCTGGGGAGGGCCGGCGGCGAAGGGCCCGCGGAGGGGGCATGATGGCCCCGGTACCGAGAGGGGCGCGATGACCGACCGCACCGACCGCAAGCACCGCCTGGTGACCCGCTTCCAGCGGTACGTCGCCAACCCGATCAACCGGCGGCTGCCGTTCCAGACCCTGCTGGAGACCACCGGCCGCACCTCCGGCCTGCCCCGGCGGACCCCGGTCGGCGGGCGCCGGACCGGGAACTCCTTCTGGCTGGTCTCCGAGTTCGGCCTCAGGTCGCAGTACGTGCGCAACATCCAGGCCGACCCCGCGGTCCGGGTCCGCATCGCCGGCCGCTGGCACCACGGCACCGCCCATCTCCTCCCCGACGACGACGCCCGGGCCCGGCTGCGCGCCCTGCCCCGCTTCAACAGCGCGGCGGTACGGGCGTTCGGCACGGATCTGCTGACGGTGCGGGTGGATCTGACGGACTGACGGAGGCGACACTGCGCGGGTGAAGCTCACCACCGCCCCCTCCGTCGTCGAACCCGCGCGTGACTTCCCGGACCTGCTGCCGCACGCCCGCCCCGCCGTCCGGCTGCATCCGCGCCGCGGCACACCCGGCCCGTACGACAGTCACATCGGCGGCCCGGTGCTGTGGCCGGCGGCCGAACCGTGGCCGGAGTGCGCCGACCACAAGGACGTGAACGGCAGGCCGTACACGCTCCCGCTGGTCGCGGTGGCCCAGTTCACCGCGGCCGACTTCCCGGAGATCCGCTTCCCCGACGGCACGGACCTCCTCCAGCTCCTGTGGTGCCCCGACTGGCACGACCAGCCGCACCCCGAGGGCTGGGGCCAGGCCTGCCGGCTCTTCTGGCGCCGGGCCGCCGCAGTCACCGGCCCGCTGACCGAGCAGCCGGATCCGGAGGACCACCCGGCGTACGACGAGGGCATGATCCCGCGCGCCTGCGTCCTGCACCCCGAGCGGGTCACGGACTATCCCGGCGAGGAGGAACTCCCGGACGGACTCGCCGACCGCTTCGAGGCCTGGCTGGCCGGACGCGGCCTGACCGACGACCTCACCACCGTCCCCGGCTACAAGCTCGGCGGCTGCATGGACTGGGGCACGACCGGCCTGCCGGCCGCCCTGGAGTGCGGCGAGTGCCGGGCGCCGCTGGAGCTGTTCCTGCAGTGCGACACCTACGAGTACTACCTCGGCAGCTGGGCCCCCGACGACGCACCGGACCGCTTCCGGCCGCTGGAGGAACGCCATCTGCGGACCGGTGACCAGGCCGGCGACGCGTCCCGCGAGCCGGTCGGCATGACCGTCGGCCGCGGCGGCCACGCGGGCCTGTTCGTGTGCTCCGCGGACCCCCGCCACCCGGCGTCGTTCTTCACCCAGTGAGCGGACCCGGGACGCCGCGGACCGTCCCCGACGGCGCGGGTTCCCCCGTCACCCCGGCCACACGATCGCCTGCACCTCGCTGTAGGCGTGCAGGGCGTACACGCCGACGTCCCGGCCGACCCCGCTGCTCCTGAACCCTCCGAACGGGGCCTCCATGTTGCGGCCGACCGTGTTGACGCCCACGCCCCCGGCCCGCAGCAGCCGGGCCAGGCGGAAGGCGCGGGCCACGTCACCGGACCAGACGTAGTCGACGAGCCCGTAGTCGGAGTCGTTGGCGAGGGCCACCCCCTCCTCCTCGTCGTCGAAGGGGATCACCACCACCACGGGCCCGAAGATCTCCTCGCGCGCCACCCGCATGCCGTTCGTGCAGTCGGCGAGCAGGGTGGGCGCGACGAAGAACCCGCGTTCCAGAGGCGGCCGTTCGCCGCCGGCCACGACCACCGCGCCCTCCTTGCGCCCCAGTTCGACGTACGACTCGACGCGCGCCCGGTGCTCGGCGGAGATCACCGGCCCCACCACCGTGCCGGGCTCCCGCGGGTCCCCCACCCTCAAGCCGCGGGCGTACCGGGCGAGTCGGTCGACCAGCCGCTCGTACACCCCCCGCTGGGCCAGCACCCGGGTCGGTGCGGTGCAGATCTGGCCGCTGTAGAAGGAGAAGGTGGTGCCGATGCCGGCGACGGCCGAGGCGAGGTCGGCGTCGTCCAGGACGAGCGCGGCGCCTTTCCCGCCCAGCTCCATCAGCTGCCGTTTCATGTGCCGGCCGCACACCTCGGCGATGCGCCGTCCGACGGCCGTGGACCCGGTGAAGCTCACCATGTCGACGTCCGCGGAGGCGACCGCGGCCTCGCCCACCGAGACGTCCCGCCCGGAGACGACGTTCACCACGCCCGGCGGCACCCCGGCCGCCTCCAGCGCCTCGGCCATCCGGTAGACGGAGAGGGGGTCCTGCGGGGCGGGTTTCACCACGACCGTGTTGCCCATCGCCAGTGCTGGGGCGATCTTCCCGGCCGGGTTGGCCCACGGGTTGTTGTACGAGGTGACGCAGGTGACGACCCCGACGGGCTGCCGTACCGCCAGCGCCCCCAGCACGCCGGCCCTCCCCATCGGCCCGGCCTCGGTGATCTGCGGGGCGATCGCCCACTCGGCGCTCTCCACGCGCGCGTACCGGCGGAAGCGGGCGGCGGCCACCCCCACCTGCATCGCCCGCGCGGTCGCGGTGGTCGCGCCGGTCTCGGCCCGGGCCAGGTCGGCGTACGGCACCAGCCGGTCCCGGATGATGTCCGCGGCGCGCGCGAGCACCGCGGCCCGTTTCTCCGGCCGGGTCCGCGACCACGCCCCGAACGCCTCCCGGGCCGCCGCGCAGGCCGCCCGCGCCTGCCGCGGCGAGGCCTCCGGCGCCCAGCCGACGGTCTCCTCGGTGGCCGGGTCGGTCACCGGGTAGTACCCGGCGTCCGGCGCCACCCATTCCCCGCCGACGAACAGCGGCTGCCCCGCGCCCCCCGCGTCGCTCACCGCGTGCCCACCGTCCGCGTGTCCCGCCCGGACCGCAGGACCCGGCCCGGTACGGCCCCGGTCACCACGTCGTCGCGGATCGCCTCCACCCCGTTCACCCACACGGCCCGCACCCCGAGCGCCCGGGAGTCCAGCCGGGGGCTGCCCCCCGGCAGGTCGTGCACCAGCCGGGCCCGGCCGGCGTCGATCCGCTCCGGGTCGAAGAGGACGAGGTCCGCGTGCCAGCCCTCCCTGATCCGGCCCCGCTCGCGCAGCCCGAAGAGCCGCGCCGGGTCGTCCGTCAGCATCCGCACCGCCCGCTCCAGACCGACCAGCCTCCGCCCGCGCAGGCAGTCCCCCAGGAACCGGGTGGTGTACGGCGCCCCGCACATCCGGTCCAGGTGGGCGCCCGCGTCCGAGCCGCCGAGCAGGACGTCCTCGTGCTGCCAGGTCTCGGCGCGCAGCGCCCAGGACGCCGGGTCGTTGTCGGTCGGCATGGGCCACAGGACCGTGCGCAGGTCGTCGTGGGCGCAGATCTCCACCAGGCAGCCGAAGGGGTCCTGGCCCCGCTCGGCGGCGATGTCCCGCACCACGCGGCCGGTGAGCCCGCGGTTGGCCTCGCTGTAGGTGTCCCCGACGACGTACCGCCCGAAGTCCGTGAGCCGCCGGAACACCCCGGCCTCCTTGGAGCGGGCCCGCCGCAGCATCTCCTCCCGGACGGCGGGGTCCCGCAGCCGGGCGATCCGCTCGGGCACGGGCAGCCCCAGGATCTCCCCCCAGCCGGGGATGAGGTTGAGGGCGCAGAAGGTCCCCAGGGACATGTTCATCGGGGTGAGGATCGGCATGGTGAGCGCCACGACCCGTCCCCCGGCCTTCCGGGCCCGCTCGCTCGCGCTGAGCTGCCGCGGCACCCGTTCCGGTACGGCGGCGTCGATGGTGAGCACGTTCCAGTTCAGCGGCCGGCCGGCGACGGCGCTCATCTCCACGAGGAGATCGATCTCGTCGTCGCTGAACTGGTCGAGGCAGCCGGCGACGATGGCCTCGATCTGCGTGCCCTCGTGCTCGCCGACGGCCTTCGACAGCGCCAGCAGCTCCGCCGGTGCCGCGTGCCGGGAGGCGACCGGCTGCCCGTCGCCGTCGGAGTGCGTACCGGACTGCGTGGTGGACAGCCCCCAGGCCCCCGCGTCCATGGCCTCGTGCAGCAGCCGCAGCATGGCGTCCAGCTGGTCGCCGCGCGGCCGGCCCCCGACGGCGTCCGGGCCCATGACGTACCGCCGCAGCGCGCAGTGCCCCACCATGAACCCGGCGTTGACGGCGATCCGCCCCTCCAGGGCGTCGAGGTACTCACCGAAGGAGTGCCAGCTCCAGGGCGCCCCCTCCTCCAGGGCGACCAGGGACATCCCCTCCACCTTGGACATCATCCGCCGGGTGTAGTCGGCGTCCCCGGGGCGGGCGGGGTTGAGCGGGGCGAGGGTGAACCCGCAGTTGCCGGCGGCGACGGTGGTCACGCCGTGGTTGAGGGAGGGGGTGGCGTACGGGTCCCAGAAGAGCTGGGCGTCGTAGTGGGTGTGGGGGTCGACGAAGCCGGGGGTGAGGACGAGGCCGTGCGCGTCCTCGCTGCGGCGGGCCGCCTCGGTGACGGTGCCGACGGCGGCGATCCGGCCGTCCCGGATGCCGACGTCGGCGGTGACGGCGGGCCGACCGGTGCCGTCCACGACGGTGGCGCCCCTGATCAGGTGGTCCAGCATGCCCGGGCCCCCCTCACACAGCCTGGCGGAACCGCGTGGTCCGGTGCACCGGATCCGTGTCGATCTTCGGGATCACGTGCTCCCCGATGAGCCGGATCGTCTGCAGCGTCTCCTCCTTCGGCACCCCCACCGGCAGCCCGAAGCTCAGCTGGTCCGCCCCCGCCTGCTCCCAGCGCTTGCACTGGCGCAGCACCTCGTCCGGGTCGCCGCAGATCAGCAGCTCCTCCTCGATCAGCAGCTCCACGAACTCCGGGGTGTACGGGGGCAGCGTCTCCGGCCACACCGGGAACCCCTCCGGCCGCGGGAAGGTGTCGTGGTAGCGGAAGACCAGCGAGGGCAGGTAGTGCAGCCCGCCGTTCACCGCGATCTCGACGGCCTCGGCGTGGGTGGGCGCGCAGATCGCGGTGGTCGTGACCATCACGTTGTCGTTGACGAAGTCCCCGACCGGCTCGGCGTCGACGACCGCCGTCTTGTACTGCTCCAGCACCCACTCCATGTCGGAGACCTTCTGGATGCTGAAGCCGAGCACCCCGAGCCCCTTCCTCGCGGCCATGGCGTACGACGGCGGGGACCCGGCCGCGTACCACATCGCCGGGTGGGACTTCCCGTACGGCTTCGGCAGGACCTTCCGGGGCGGCAGCTGCCAGTGCTTGCCCTGGAAGCCGGCGTACTCGTCCTGGAGCCACATCTTCGGGAACTCGGCGATGGTCTCCTCCCAGATCTCCTTGGTGTGGTTCATGTCGGTCACACCCGGTATGAACCCGAGGATCTCGTGGCTGCCCGCCCCCCGGCCGCTGCCGAACTCGAAGCGGCCCTCGCTGAGGTGGTCGAGCATGGCGACCTTCTCGGCCACCTTCACCGGGTGGTTGACCTGGGCCAGCGGGTTGAAGATCCCGGAGCCCAGGTGGATCCGCTCGGTCGCGTGGGCGAGGTAGCCGAGGAAGACGTCGTTGGCGGACAGGTGCGAGTACTCCTCCAGGAAGTGGTGCTCGGAGGCCCAGGCGTACTTGAAGCCGGACCTGTCCGCCTGGATGACGTACTCGGTCTCCTCCATCAGCGCCTTGTGCTCGGCCAGCGGGTCGGTCTCGGCACGCTTGCCGACGTATCCCTGTACGAAGAGCCCGAATTCCACGGCGGTTCACCGTCCCCGGTCCCGAAGTTTCTGACGACCCGTCAGTTTTCGACGACTCTCGCACCAGCCGCACGGAGGGTCAAGAGCTGACACCCCATCAGATGACGCTGATCCCGGCCAGCCACCCGCCGTCGATGACGAACGGCTGCCCGGTGATGTACGACGAGTCGTCGCACGTCAGGAACAGCGCCAGCCGCGCCACCTCCTCCGGCCTCCCGATCCGCCCCAGCGGCACCAGCCCCCGGTACAGCTCGTCCAGAGCGCGGCTCGTCTCCTCCGGGTCGGCGTCCGGGTCCAGCCGGGCCGGGTTCGACATCGCGGTGTCGACGGCGCCCGGGCAGACGGCGTTGACCCGGATCCGCCGGCCCGCGAGCTCCAGTGCGGCCACCCGGGTCAGCCCCAGCACCGCGTGCTTGGTGGCCGCGTACGTACCCACGGCCGCCATGCCGGTCAGCGCGGTGTAGGAGGCGGTGTTGACGATCGTGCCCCCGTCGGCCATCTCCGGGGCCACCGCCTTCATCCCCAGGAAGCAGCCGACCTGGTTCACCTGCACCACCTGCATGAACTCGTCCAGCGGGGTGTCCACGAGCGCGTTGAACCGCAGGATGCCCGCGTTGTTGACCAGCCCGTCGATGCGCCCGTACGCCCGCTTGACGGCGGCCACGGCCTCGCCCCAGCCGTCCTCGGACCCCACGTCGAGGTGGACGTACAGCGCCCCGATCTCCTCGGCGAGCGCCTTGCCCTGGTCGTCCAGCACGTCCGCCACGGCCACCCGCGCGCCCTCCGCCCGGAACAGCCGCGCCTCCTGCTCGCCCTGTCCGCGCGCCGCGCCGGTGACGATCACGACGCGTCCGTCCAGCTTGCCCATGCCGTACTCCTCAGAGGTCAGGGGCCACTTCGGCTCCGAAGGCCGCCATCTGGTCGGTGAGTTCGGTACGGCCGCGGCTGCGGAACCGCACCTGGATCTGGTCCACACCCATCGCGCGGTACGCGCGCAGGGACTCGGCGAGCACCCGCGGGGGCCCGCTGACCGTGCGCCGCCCGACGTCCCAGCCGGGCCGGCCGACGTACAGGGGCTCGGTGATCGCGCCGATGGTGCAGGGCGCCTCGACGCCCGCCTCCTCCCGCAGCGCCCTCAGCCGGGCGACGACGGCCGGCAGCCGCTCCCGCGGGTCCCCCTGCGGCAGCCAGCCGTCGCCCTTCAGCGCGGCCCGGCGGACGGCGGCGGGCGAGGAGCCGCCGACCCAGAGGGGGACGTACGGCTGGGCGGGGCGCGGTCGTTGCCCCAGTCCCGCGAAGTCGTAGCGCTTCCCGTGGTGTTCGGGGAACTCGTCGGGCCCGAGGGCGGCCCGCAGGGCGTCGATGCACTCGTCCAGCACGGCCCCGCGCCGCTCGAAGTCGGCGCCGAGCGCCTCGAACTCCTCCCGCACGTGCCCGGCCCCCACCCCCAGGACGAGCCGCCCGCCGGAGAGGTGGTCGAGGGTGGCGTACTGCTTGGCGGTGAGCAGCGGATGCCGCAGCCCCACCACCGCCACATGACTGAGCAGCCGTACCCGCGCGGTGACGGCGGCGAGGTGGGCGAGAGTGGCCACGGGGTCGTACCAGACGGTGCTCATGGCCGGGGCGAGGCGGCGCGGTATGCCCACGTGGTCGCAGCAGGCGACGTACGCGAACCCCGCCGCGTCGGCCGCGCGCGCCACGGCGACCAGGTCCTTTGGCCCGGCCTCGGTCTCCCAGGGCTCGGTGTAGAGGGTGCTCTGCGACTGGACGGGCAGCTGGATGCCGTACGCGAGGGCGCTCACGCCCGCCACAGCCCCTCCGGGGTGAGCCCGAGCAGCTCGATGGCGTTGCCCCTGACGATCCGGGTCACGGTCTCCGGGTCCAGGTGCCCCATCTGGGCCTCGCCGACCTCGCGGGACGTGGGCCAGGTGGAGTCGGAGTGCGGGTAGTCGGTCTCGTACAGGACGTTGCCGACGCCGATGGCGTCGAGGTTCCTGAGCCCGAAGGCGTCGTCGAAGAAGCAGCCGTAGACGTGCTCGGCGAACAGCTCGGACGGCGGCCGGGTGACCTTGCCGGCGACCCCGCCCCACCCCCGGTTCTCCTCCCACACCACGTCGGCGCGTTCGAGGATGTACGGAATCCAGCCGATCTGCCCCTCGGCGTACATGACCTTCAGGTTCGGGAAACGCTCGAACTTGCCGCTCATCAGCCAGTCGACCATCGAGAAGCAGCAGTTGGCGAAGGTGATCGTGGAGCCGACGGCGGGCGGGGCGTCGGCGGAGGTGGAGGGCATCCGGCTGGACGACCCGATGTGCATGGCGATGACGGTGCCGGTCTCGTCGCAGGCGGCGAGGAACGGATCCCAGTCGTCGGTGTGGACGGACGGCAGACCGAGATGCGGCGGGATCTCGGAGAAGGCGACGGCCCGGACGCCGCGTTCGGCGTTACGCCGCACCTCCCGGGCGGCCAGGCGGGCGTCCCAGAGGGGTATGAGGGTCAGCGGTACGAGCCTCCCCCGCGCCTGGTCCCCGCACCACTCCTCCACCATCCAGTCGTTGTAGGCGCGGACGCAGAGCAGGGCGAGTTCCTTGTCGGCGGCCTCGGTGAACGTCTGCCCGCAGAAGCGGGGGAAGGTCGGGAAGCACAGCGCCGACTGCACGTGGTTGACGTCCATGTCGGCGAGGCGGGCGGGCACGTCGTAGGACCCGGCCCGCATCTGCTCGTACGTGATGACTTCCAGCCGGACCTCGTCCCGGGCACAGCCCACGGCGGTGTCGAGACGCGTGAGCGGCCGGCGCAGGTCCTCGTACACCCACCAGTCGCCGACGGGCCCCTCGTCGGAGCCCGGGGTGCCCATGACGGGCTTGAAGCGGCCGCCCAGGAAGGTCATCTCCTTGAGCGGCGCCCGCACGATCCGGGGCCCGGCGTCCCGGTACTTCCCCGGCAGCCGGTCCTGCCAGACCCCGGCGGGCTCAACGGTGTGGTCGTCGACGGAGATGATCAGCGGGAACTGTGTGGTCTCCATACGCCTCACGGTAGCGCCGATCTGACGACCCGTCAGCTCCACTGTTCCGGCGACCGGCATGCGAAGAGGATGTGAGGACCTTGTGGATCGGCGTGCGAACCCCGCCGATCGGCCATGATCAGCTGTGATCGGCGTCTCCCCCGGCTGACGCAACCGCCTCGAACAAGGCAAACTGACGGGGTTGTTCGTGATGCCGAGGGGGCGAACGCATGGACGGTGGGCCGCGAGTACCCGAGCAGCGGCGTGCCGGATCCGCGCCCGTCGCGGACGCCGGCCCGCTGCGCTTCGGCGTGCTCGGTCCGGTGCGGGCCTGGCGCGGCGAGGAGGCCCTCCAGACGGGCTCCCCCCAGCAGCGCGCCCTGCTGGCCGCACTGCTGCTGCGCGAGGGCCGTACGGCCACGGCGTCGGAACTGATCGACGCGCTGTGGGGGTCCGAGCCGCCCTCCCAGGCCCTGGCCGCGGTCCGCACCTACGCCTCCCGGCTGCGGAAGGCGCTGAACCCCGGGATCCTGGTCAGCGAGTCCGGCGGCTACGCCGTCCGCGGCCTGGGCGAGGGCGCCCTGGACCTGACGGTCGCGCAGGACCTGGCGGCGGAGGCGGAGAAGGCGCGGGGTGCGGGCGACCTGGGCCGGGCCCGCACGCTCCTGAACCAGGCCCTCGACCTGTGGGACGGCGAACCCCTGGCCGGAGTCCCCGGCCCGTACGCCGAGGCCCAGCGGGCCCGCCTGGAGGAGTGGCGCCTGGTCCTCCTCGAATCCCGCCTCGACCTCGACCTCGAACAGGGCTGCCACGCCGAGGCGGTCTCGGAACTGACGGCCCTGACGGCGGCCCACCCGCTCCGGGAGCGCCTGCGCGAACTCCTCATGCTGGCGCTGTACCGCAGCGGCCGCCAGGCGGAGGCCCTCGCGGTGTACGCCGACACCCGCCGCCTCCTGTCGGAGGAACTGGGCGTCGACCCCCGGCCCGGCCTCAGCGAACTCCAGCAGCGCATCCTCCAGGCGGACCCGACCCTGGCGGAACCGTCGGCCCCCATGACGGAGCCGGCGGCGACCCCGGTCCGCCCGGCCCAGCTCCCGGCGACGGTCCCCGACTTCACCGGCCGCTCCTCCTTCGTCTCGGACCTGACGGCGGTCCTGTCCTCGGCGTCCGAGGCGGAGGGCCGGGTCATGGCGGTCTCGGCCCTGGCCGGCATAGGCGGCGTGGGCAAGACCACCCTCGCCGTCCACGTGGCCCACCGGGCCCGCTCGGCGTTCCCGGACGGCCAGCTGTACGTCGACCTCCAGGGTGCGGGGCCGAGACCGGCGGAGCCGGAGACGGTCCTCGGCTCCTTCCTGCGGGCCCTCGGCACGGCGGACGCGTCCATCCCCGACGGCCTGGAGGAACGGGCGGCGCTGTACCGCTCGGTCCTGGACGGCCGCAGGGTCCTGGTCCTGCTGGACAACGCGAAGGACGCGGCACAGGTGCGGCCGCTGCTGCCGGGCACGGAGGGCTGCGCGGCGCTGGTCACCTCCCGCGTCCGCATGCTCGACCTCGCCGGCGCCCACCTGGTCGACCTGGACGTCATGTCCCCCGACGAGGCGCTGGCCCTCTTCACGAAGATCGTGGGCGAGGAGCGGGTGGCCTCGGAACGGGAGGCCGCGCTCGACGTGGTCGCCGCGTGCGGCTTCCTCCCCCTGGCGATCCGCATCGCGGCGTCCCGCCTGGCGGCCCGCCGTACCTGGACGGTCTCGGTCCTGGCGGCGAAGCTGGCGGACGAACGCCGCCGCCTGGACGAGCTGCAGGCCGGCGACCTGGCGGTCAAGGCGACCTTCGAGCTGGGCTACGGCCAGCTGGAACCGGCCCAGGCCCGCGCCTTCCGCCTCCTCGGCCTCGCCGACGGCCCGGACATCTCCCTCGCCGCCGCGGCCGCGGTCCTGGACCTCCCCGCGGAGGAGACCGAGGACCTGCTGGAGTCCCTGGTGGACACGTCCCTGCTGGAGTCCGCGGCACCTGGGCGGTACCGGTTCCACGACCTGGTGCGGCTGTACGCCCGCGCCTGCGCGGAACGGGACGAGTGGCCGCCGAGCGAGCGGGAGGCGGCCATGTCTCGGTTGCTGGACTTCTATTTGGCCACGACCGCGGGTGTGTACGCGATCGAGCGGCCGGGCGACCGGTTGGTGGACGACCTGGAATCGACGGAGTACGCGGGACTGCGGTTCACGGAAGCCACGGCGGCACTCGATTGGCTCTACACGGAGGCCGCGCCGCTACTGGCGTGCGTGCGGCAATCGGCTGGAACCGAACGGCTGCGGCGGGGCGTCGACCTGCTGTGGGCGGCCAAGGACCTGACCGAGTCAGGGGCGAACTCCCACCAATACGAGGCGACGACCCGGGCGATGTGCGAGGCGACCCGGGCGGTAGGGGATTCCCGGGCCGAGGGCAGGGCGCGGACCATTTTGACAGACGTCCTGCTGGTATCCGGGCGCATTCAGCAAGCGGAAGCGGAAGCCCGGACAGCAATGCGTCTGGCAGAGGGAGTGAGCGACTCGACCGCAGCCAGCTGGGTGGCCAACAACCGAGGACTGATCTGCCTTCACCAGCGGCGGTACGCAGACGGTCGGGCCTACTTCGATCAGGCCATCGACGGTTTCAGGGCTGCGGGGAACCGCCCGGGCGAAGCCTCCGCCCTGTCCAATCTCTCGCGGGCGCAACTAGGTGACGGCAACACCGCCGAGGCGGTCGACATCGCCATGCGCGGGCTGGCTGTCTACCTCAGTCTGGGTCGGACCATGCGTCTGGCGAACGGGCATTTCGCGGTGGGCGTCGCGCTGTCTCAGGCCGGTCGGCACAGTGAGGCGCTTTCGCAGTTCTCCGAAGCGCGAGCCATCTTCAGTGGGCACCGTCAGCGCTTGTGGGAGGGGACGACGAACTTCCGCATCGCTGAGGTCCTCATGGCCACGGATCGTGTCACGCAGGCAGCCCAGCATGCCGAACAGGCGCTGGCACTGGGGTGCATCGGCGGGGACCGCATGCGGGGGAACGTCCTGACGCTCCTGGGTCAAGCCCTGTCTGCGCTGGGCCAGGTCGACCGCGCGAAGGCCTGCTGGCGGGAAGCACTCAGCCTGTACGAGCAGAACAGCGCAGCGGAGGCCGAGGACGTCCGCGCCTTGCTGGCCGCGGGCACTGCGGTGTGAAGCTGTCTCCTGCGGCACGAGCCTGAGGCACGTTCAGCATTCGTTTATCCGTGCGCGGCACTCTCGTACCAGTCAGACCATCGCGTCGGGGGGCAGATGGTCCGCTGGAGCCCTCACCGGTTAGTGTGCGGCTCCGAACGCCCGTCCGGCGGCCCTCGGGGGAGCTACCGGACGGGCGTTCCTGGCCCTCACCACAGTGAAGGAAGCATGATGAGCGACACGAAGAAGACCGCGGACGCCAAGCCTCTGGACAACCACATGCCCAGCGAGCCGGCCACCGACGAGACCGTCACCACGCTTGACAACCACATGCCGATCGGGCCGGCGAAGGATGTCATCACGACGATGGACAACCACATGCCTGCCCCGCCCGCCCTGGACCTGGACGGCAAGTAAGTCCCGAGGACCTTCATCCCGACGGGGATCGGCCGCGGCGGCGCGGAGGGGGAGCCGCCGCGGCCGAGGCATGTCCGGCCCGTGGCGTTTACGCAGGTCACCTGCATCCGGACGGGAACCGATCTGCCCATCCCCCGCGGCGGCTCGGGGGTGGGGAGTTATCCACAGGGGTGGAGGCGGAGGGGGGAGGTCGGGAGAGTGGGGGTGTGGATCGAGGTGGATTGCGGGGGCTTGCCGAGGGGGGCGGCCGGCCTGGCCGTCGAGATCGAGGGGTACGCCTACCACGGCACCCGCGACGCCCACCGCCGGGACGTCGACCGCTTCAACCAGCTCCTCCGCTGCCCCGAGATCCGCAGCCTCCTCCGCTTCAGCGCCGAGGACGTCTTCCACCGGCCTGGTCACATGCTCGCGGAGATCAAGGCGGCCCTGGCTCCTCTACCCACCACCAGGTGACCGCGCCCCCCGCTTCTCCTCCCTCCCGGCCCCTCCGGGAGTTATTGGCATGTCTGTTCCAGGGGGCGCGGTATAAAGGGGCTGGTCAGGGGGTCGGGGCGGGCGGCGGCGGTGGAACGCATCTGCCAGTCACCGTCATCGTGTGAGGTGAGGGGCACCTGGCCGCGGACGCGTCAGCCCCTCGCCCTCAGCTCTCCCTTCAGTACCTTTCCGCTCGCGTTCCTCGGCAGACCGGGTACGAACTCCACCGACCTCGGCACCTTGTAGTTCGCCATCTCGCGGCGGGACCAGGCGATCAGGTCGTGGGAGGTCAGTGAGGAGCCGGGGCGGCGGACGACGTAGGCCTTCGCGACCTCGCCCAGGCGGGGGTCGGGGACGCCGACGACCGCCGCGTCCGTCACGTCGGGGTGGGTGACCAGCAGCCGTTCTATCTCCGCCGGGTACGCGTTGAAGCCGCCGACGATGAACATGTCCTTCAGGCGGTCCGTGATGCGCAGATTGCCGGCCGCGTCCAGGACGCCCACGTCGCCCGTGCGCAGCCAGCCGTCCTCCGTCATCGTCTCCGACGTGGCCGCCGGGTCGCCGTAGTAGCCCTGCATGACGTTGAAGCCCCGGACCAGTACCTCCCCGGGGGTGCCGGGCGGGGCGGTCACCCTCACCTCCGTGCCGGGGATCGGGCGGCCGGAGGTGGAGGCGATCACCGTGGCCGGATCGTCGCGGCGGCACATCGTGACGATGCCGCTCGCCTCCGAGAGGCCGTAGGCCGTGAGGACCGTGTCCACCGAGAGTTCGTCACGCAGGCGTTCCACCAGGGTGAGGGGGACCACGGCCGCGCCCGTCACCACCAGGCGGAGCGTCGAGAGGTCGTAGGAACCGCGGGACGGGTGGTCCAGCAGCGACTGGTGCAGGGTCGGGGGGCCCGGGAGGACCGAGATCCGTTCCGCCGCGATGTTCGCCAGGGCCGTGTCCACGGTGAACACCGGCTGCGGGATCATCGTCGCCCCCCGCATGAGGCAGGCGAGCACCCCGGCCTTGTAGCCGAAGGTGTGGAAGAACGGGTTGATGATCAGGTAGCGGTCGGACCGGCGGAGGCCGGCCAGGTCCGCCCAGGTCTCGTACGCCCTGAGGGTCTGACCGTGTGTGATCACCGCTCCCTTGGGGCGGCCCGTCGTACCGGAGGTGAAGGTGATGTCCGAGGGGGTCGTGGCGGTCAGTTCCGCGGAGCGGAGGGCCACTTCGCGGGCCGGCAGGCCGTCGCCCCTGGCCAGGAACTCCTTCCACGTCTCGAACTCCGCCGGTGCGTCGTCCGACAGGACCACCACCCGTTCCAGGGCCGGCAGCGCCGGCAGCGGGCGTCCCGCGGCGGGCCCCGCTCCCGCGGCCCGCCGCAGCGACGCCACGTACGACGTCCCCAGGAACGTCCCCGTCACGAACAGCAGCCTCGCCCCGCTGCGGCGCAGTACGTCCGCCGCCTCCGCCCCCTTGAACCGGGTGTTCAGCGGGACCAGGACCGCGCCCGCCGAGACCGCGCCCAGGGCCGCGACGATCCAGTCCAGGGAGTTGGGCGCCCAGACGGCCACCCGGTCGCCCGTCTCCAGGCCGCCCGCCAGGCAGGCCGCCGCCGCTCGCTCGACCCGGGCGCCCAGGCCGGCGTACGTGATTCTCGTGCGGCCGTCCACCACGGCCTCCCCGTCCGCGTACCGCTCGGCCGCCCACCGCACCAGTTCCGGAACTGTTTCCCAAGGCGGCGAAGGCTTCATGGTCCGGCTCCCCTGCGAGCGAGCGGTAGCTGACTCCCCGTCAGATTAGCTGTAATCTGACGAGCTGTCAGGAGAGGGGGAGTCCCATGAGCCTCACGGCAGGGTCAGCAGGGATCAAGGACGCCGTCGCCATCGTCGGGATCGGGCAGACCGCGTTCGCCAGGAACCTCGCCGAGGACGAGAGGACGCTCGCCTGCCGGGCCGTGCTCGCCGCGCTCGACGACGCGGGGATCGCGCCCGGTGAGGTGGACGCGCTCGCCTCCTACACGATGGAGGAGACCGATGAGGTGGAGCTGGCGAAGGCCGTCGGGTTCGGGGATCTGACCTTCTTCAGCAAGGTGGGGTACGGCGGGGGCGGGTCCTGCGCGACCGTCGCGCACCTCGCCGGTGCCATCGCGTCCGGGCAGGCCACGGTGGGGGTCGCGTGGCGGTCGCGGAAGAGGGGGAGCGGGCCCCGGCCGTGGACGAACACCGCCGTGCAGCTGCCGACCCCGGCCCAGTGGACCCGGCCCTTCGGTCTCCTCCGCCCCGTCGACGAGATCGCCATGCTGGCCCGGCGGTACATGCACGAGTACGGCGTCAGCCGTGATCACCTGTTCAACGTCGCGCTGGCCTGCCGGAACCGGGCCAACCAGAACCCCGCCGCCGTCATGTACGAACGGCCGCTCACCCGGGAGATGTACATGACCTCCCGGTGGATCAGCGAGCCGCTCTGCCTCTACGACAACTGCCTGGAGACGGACGGCGCCCTGGCCTGTGTGGTCGTCGGCAAGGAGCGTGCCCGGGACTGCGCCCGCACCCCCGTGTACGTGCACGCCGCCGCGCAGGGACTGCCCGCCCAGCACCACGGCATGGTCAACTACTGGAACGACGACCCGCTCACCGGCCCCGCCTGGACCGCCGCCCGGCACCTGTGGAAGCACGCCGACTTCACGCCGCAGGACGTCGACGTCGCGCAGATCTACGACGCCTTCAGCGCCCTCGTACCGCTCTCGCTGGAGGGGTACGGCTTCTGTGCGCGCGGCGAGGGGGGTGCGTTCACCGAGCAGGGAGCCCTGGAGATCGGCGGGCGGCTGCCCCTCAACACCGGCGGCGGCGGGCTCAGCGAGGCCTACGTGCACGGCTTCAACCTCATCAACGAGGGCGTCAAGCAGCTGCGCGGGACCAGTACCGCGCAGGTTCCGGGTGCCGCGACCTGCCTGGTCACGGCCGGTGAAGGCGTCCCCACCTCCGCTCTCCTCCTCAGGAGCTGACCGCCATGCTGACTCCCGTCACCGACACCGACGGCGCCCCCTTCTGGCAGTACGCGGCCCGTGGCGAGCTGCGCGTCCAGGCGTGCGGCGACTGCGGTGAACTCCGCTTCCCGCCCCGGCCCTGCTGCCCGCACTGCCGGTCCTTCGCCGCCGAGTGGCGGGCGGTGTCGGGGCGGGGGCGGGTGTGGTCGTACGTCGTGCCGCACCCGCCGCTGCTGCCCGGCTACGCGGAACAGGCGCCGTACAACGTGGTCGTCGTGGAGCTGGAGGAGGCGCCGCGGATACGGCTCGTCGGGAATGTGGTCGCCTCCGCCGGGGCGCCGCTGGACTCCGTCGATCCGGCGCGGTTGCGGATCGGGGCCCGGGTGCGGGTGGTCTTCTCCGGTGGGCTGCCGCAGTGGGTGCCGGCGTGAACACCGTCCGGGTCGACGTCGACCGGGGTGCGGGGGTCGCCGTCGTCACACTGGACCGGCCCGCGCGGCTCAACGCCATCGACCTCGCCATGGCCGGTGAACTGGGCGAGGTGTGGCGGGGGTTGCGGTTCGACGACTCCGTGCGGGCCGTCGTGCTCGCCGGGAGCGGGGAGCGGGCGTTCTGCACGGGGATCGATCGGGACGCCGTCGTTCCGCAGCCCGGCTCGCCGTACATGCAGGACGATCCGCTGCTGGGGGTCGGGCCCAAGGCGAACGGGCTGTGGAAGCCGGTCGTCGCCGCCGTGGAGGGGATGGCCTGCGGGGGTGCCTTCTATCTGCTGGGGGAGTGCGAGTTCGTCGTCGCCGGGGCCGGTGCCACCTTCTTCGACCCGCACACCACCTACGGCATGGTCAGCGCCTACGAGTCGATGCTGATGGCGCAGCGCATGCCGTACGGGGAGGTCGCGCGGACGGCGCTCATGGGGAGCGCCGAGCGGCTGTCGGCCCGGCGGGCGTACGACGTCGGCCTCGTCTCCGAACTCACCAGGGAGGGAGAGGCGTTGGCCGCCGCCGCCGATCGTGCCGCCGTCATCGCCGGGTATCCGGCCGAGGCCGTGCAGGGGACCGTGCGGGCGTTGTGGGCGGCCCGGGAGGCCTCTCTCGCGCCGGCGTTCGCGCAGGCCCCGCACCTGATCGCGCTGGGGAACCTGCCGGGCGCACGGCAGGCGGAGCTGTTCGCCGCCCGCCGCGCGGAGTTCCGGACGCGATGAGGCGCTCCGGGGTCACCAGTGGTAGGAGGCGACCTCGTCCAGATCGCAGTGGTCGACCTTCGGGGCGCTCTCCTTGGCGTTGTCCACCGGCACCCGGATCGTCCTCGTGCCGTTCGCGGGCACGCTGACCTCCTTGATGGTGCCGTTGACCGTCATGTCGTCCGCGTCCTCGAAGACGATGTGGACGTCGAAGCTGCTCTCGGCGGCGTTCGGGTTGGTGACCTCGATGGTGGCGTAGGGCTTCTCGACCGTCGCGCAGCTCACCAGCCGGGCCGTGCCGTCCTCGTGGCCGGAGGGGGTCGAGGCGGAGGAGCCGGACGATCCGCCGGAGGTGTCGTCGCCGTAGTCGTCGTCATCGTCGTAGTCGTGGTGCGTGCCGGAGCCGTAGCCGTAGCCGCCGCCCGACGACGTGGACGAGGAGCTGTCGTGGTCCTGGCTGGAGCTGCTGCACCCGCCGCCGCTGCCGTGGCTGCCGCTGTGTCCGTGGCCGCGGCTCCTGAACCCGGTCAGCGCCAGGACGACCAGGACCGATACCGCCGTGAGTCTGAGCATGTGTCCCCGTCGATGCATGCCTGGCACTCTAGGGGATGGCTGTCACGGTCATGTCACTGTGTGGCGACCGCCGCGTGCCCGGCGTAGCGTCTGCCCTGAGAGCGGGGGCCGAACCCCGCTCCCCCGCGACGACGGCCGTCGTCCCAGGCCCTTCCGTGCAACCGGTACGACGGCCGTCACCCACCCGGGCGGCCCGTGGCCGGACCCGCTCAGGCCGTCCGCGCGGTCCCCGTCCCCTTCTCCGCGTCCAGCGCGTACACGCACCGGTCCTTGCTGCACGCGTACACCACGCCGTCCTTGACCACCGGGGAGCCGGTGATCTCGCCGCCGGTCGCCAGCTTCCAGCGCAGCCGGCCGTCGTCGGCCTTCAGGGTGTAGAGGAGGTGGTCGGTGGAGCCGAAGTGGATACGGCCCTCGGCGACGGCGGGCGCGCCCACGACCTCGCCGCCCGCCTGGAAGCGCCACTTGGGGGTGCCGGTGACCGCGTCCAGGGTGTAGAGGCCCGTGCCGCTGCCGACGTGCACGTGTCCGGCGGCCACCAGGACCGGCTCGATGGACGCGCGGGCCTCGGTGGCGATGCGCCAGCGGTCGCGGCCGTCGGTGGCGTCGAGGGCGTAGACCGTGCCGAGGTAGTCGGCGAGGTACACGCCGCCGCCGGTGACGGCCGGGCCGGGGGCGAAGGCGGGCGGGCTCAGGAAGACCGCCGGGGCCTCGAAGTGCCAGCGGACCCTCCCGCTCGCCGCCTCGACGGCGAGCACGCGGGTGCCGGCGGAGACGTAGACGTACCCGTCGGGGGCGGGGGTCAGGCGGACCGGGACGCCGCCGCAGGAGGCCGCGTCGCCGATGGGGTACGACCAGCGTTCCTCGCCGGTGCGGGCCTCCAGGGCGCGCAGCCGGGCGTCCTGCCAGACGTACACCGTGCCGTCGTGGACGACCGGGCCCGCCTCGGGGGACTCGAAGTCGGTCTGGCAGCCGGTGATCTCCCACAGCTTCTGCCCGGCGGCGGCCTCCCAGGCCTGGACGCCGCCGCCGCGGGTGCCGGTGACGACGGTGCCGCGGTCGGCCTTGAGGGAGTACACCCAGGCGTCCGTGGACAGCCGCCACAGGTCGGTGCCCTCGCGGGCGTCCAGGGCGAACAGGGTGGGGCCGTCGGAGGCGTGGATGCGGCCGTCCGCCACCGCCATGGACCAGGCGACGTCCCGGGTCTTGAAGCGGCGGCGGCCCGTGCCGACGTCCAGGGCGTGCACCTCGAAGGAGGTGACGTAGACCAGGTCGTCGGCCACGGCGGGGGTGCCCCACACGTCGTTGGACATGCGGAAGCGCCAGGGACGCCAGCCGCTCGCCGTCTCCGGGGGCGTCGGCGGTACGGGCGGTACGGCGGGGTCGGCGCCGGCCACGCCGGGGCGGGGCCGGGACCAGCTGGCGACCAGGCCGGCCTCGGGCGGGGGCGCCTTGACGGCGGCGGCGCGGGCGTCGGCGACGCGGGGGCCGGGGCCGATGGGCACCGGGGCGCCGGCCAGCCGGACCGGACCGGTGTCGGGGGCGACACCGGCGGGCACGGACACCGGGGCGCTCACCGGGGCGGGGACCGGGGGGTCGTAGGGCGGGGGCGGGGGCACGGCCTGCCGGTCGCCGCTGCGCGGACCGCCGGTCGGGGCCGCGGCGGGCTTGGCGGCGGGGCGTCCGCCGCGGCGGGACTCGATGAGGGCGACCGCCTTCTCGGGCAGCCAGGCGGAGGCGGTGCCGCTGTCGTCGGAGCCGGAGCCGAACAGATGCGGGGCGAGCTGGGCCTGGAGGTCGGCCGGGGTGGGGCGGCCGGTGGCCTCCATCTGCATGCAGGCCTCGATCAGCGGGCGCAGCTCGTCCGGGAGCCCGGTGAGGTCCGGGCCCTCGCGGAGCAGCATGAAGACGGTCTCGACGGGGTTGGCGCCGTGGAAGGGCGGGTGGCCGGTGGCGGCGAAGACGAGGGTGGAGCCGAGGGAGAAGACGTCGCTGGCGCCGGTGACGCTGCGGGAGTCCTTGGCCTGCTCGGGGGACATGTAGGCGGGGGTGCCGACGGCGACGTTGGTCATGGTCAGGCGCGTGTTGGAGACGCCGGAGGCGATACCGAAGTCGATCACCCGGGGGCCGTCCTCGACCACGAGCACGTTGGAGGGCTTGAGGTCGCGGTGGACCAGCCCGGCGCCGTGGATGGACTGGAGGGCCTCGGCGACGCCCGCCGCGAGCCAGCGCACGGCCTGGGCCGGGAGCGGCCCGCACTCGTTCACTATCTCTTCCAGCGAGGGCGCGGGGACGTAGGCGGTGGCCAGCCAGGGCACGGCGGCGCGCGGGTCGGCGTCGACCACGGCCGCGGTGTAGAAGCCGGAGACCGCGCGGGCCGCCTCCACCTCACGGGTGAAGCGGACGCGGAAGAGCTGGTCCTCGGCCAGCTCGGTGCGCACCGTCTTGATCGCCACGCGCCGGCCGGACGCCGAGCGCGCGAGATAGACCAGCCCCATGCCGCCGGCGCCCAGCCGGCCCAGCACCTCGAACGGCCCGATCCGCCGCGGATCGTGCTGCGTCAGCTGATCCACCACTTGCCTGCCACCTCCCCGTACGAGCCGCGCCACTCTCCATATGTACGCGACCGGAGTGCAGCGTCTCACCACCGCACCGCCATGGCGGCACGCACCCCGATTCTTCCTGGCCGGGCGGCCGGTTGCGAACCCGGTGACAATCAGGGTGTCTCATGACCAATCCGGCCAAAGCGGACGGATCAGCGGTGCAGCAGCGCGAACGACGCCCCCTGATTGTCGGTGACGACGGCCACTCGTCCGTACGACGTCTCGAAGGGTGGCGCCTGGACGCGCCCGCCGAGCCGCTGTACGGCGCCCAGGGCGTCGTCCAGATCCGTGACCCGGAAGTGGACGAGGAAGTGCGGAGGCATCTCGGCCGGGAACACCTCGGTGACGTGCGCACGGCCGAAGTCGGGCTCGGCGTCGGCGCCGAACAGGGCGTCGTGGAAGAGGCCGCCGTAGAAGGTGTTGGCCGCGGCGGTGTCCCGGGTGTACAGCTCGGCCCAGACGAAGGTGCCCGGCGCGTACCGCCGCCCGAAGCCGGGGTGGGTTCCGGGCTGCCACAGACCGAAGACCGCGCCCTCGGGGTCGGCGGCGAGGGCGGCGGTGCCGAGGTCGCCGACCGGGAACGGGGCCATGACCACCTGTCCGCCGGCCGCCGTGATCCTCCGGCCGAGGCCGCCCGCGTCGGTGGTCGCGAAGGACACCGTCCAGACGGTGGGCATACGGCCGTCCGTCTTGGGCGCGAGCGAGGCGACGCGCTCTCCGTCCAGCAGGGCCCACACGGAGGAGCCGTACGCCTTCTCGAAGGTCCATCCGAAAAGCTCACCGTAGAACCGCTTGCCCGCCTCGACGTCGGGCAGCTGGGCGTCCACCCAGCAGGGGACGCCCTCCCTGTATGCCTCTTCGTTCGCGGATGCCCTGTTTTCGGCCATGCCGTCAAAGTAACCGGGCCGCGCGCACCCCGCAGACCAGGCACACCATCCCCGATACCCCCGTGCACCCCATTTGCAGTCGGCCGAATCGCGCTCCGATCACCCCTCGGTAAGCTGACGGCATGACAGGACAAGTGCGTACCGTCGACGGCCGCGTGGCCGGCCGGCGTGGGCAGGCGACCCGGCAGAAGCTGCTCGACTGCCTCAGCGAGATGCTCAGCTCCTCCCCGTACCGGGACGTCAAGGTCATCGATGTCGCCCGGAGGGCGGGCACTTCGCCCGCGACCTTCTACCAGTACTTCCCCGACGTCGAGGGCGCCGTCCTGGAGATCGCCGAGCAGATGGCGGCCGAGGGTGCCGGACTGACCGAACTGCTCGAAGGGCGCAGCTGGGCCGGCAAGTCCGGCTGGGCCACCGCACAGGAACTCGTGGACGGGTTCCTGGAGTTCTGGCGGAAGAACGACGCCATCCTGCGGGTGGTCGACCTCGGCGCGGCCGAGGGGGACAAACGGTTCTACAAGATCCGCATGAAGATCCTGAACTCGGTCAACAACTCCCTCGCGGACTCCATCGCGGAGCTCCAGGCCAAGGGCCGGGTCGACAAGGACGTGAACCCGGCGGCGGTGGCCGGTTCGCTGGTCGCGATGCTCGCGGCGGTGGCGGCCCACCAGAAGGGTTTCTCCTCCTGGGGTGTGAAGCAGGCCGAACTGAAGCCGAACCTGGCGCTGTTGGTGCACCTGGGAGTGACCGGGAAGAAGCCCTCCAAGTAAGCACACACCCGTTGTCAGGGTCCAAGTCCTGTCTGGCAGGCGGTGGTTCACACGGTGAGCCACCGCCTGCCGTCTACGCCGGCAACGGCCGGTCCCGCACCACGTGCTTCATCACCAGCGTCGACGTCAGCCGCTGCACGCCGGGCAGGGTCGCCAGCCGCTCGTCGTACAGCCGCTGGAAGGCGGCCAGGTCGGCGGTGGCCACCCGGAGCAGGTAGTCCGGCTCGCCGAACAGCCGCTGGGCGTCCAGCACGTGCTCCAGCCCGCCGACCGCCCGCTCGAACTCCGCGACCGTGTCCCGGTCCTCCTGGCGCATGGACACGAAGACCAGCGCCTCGAAGTTCAGGCCGAGCGAGGCCGGGTCCACCACCGCGCGGTACCCCTGGATGGCGCCGGACCGCTCCAGCTCGCGCAGCCGCCGGTGGCAGGGCGAGACGCTGAGCCGCACCCGGGCGGCCAGCTCGGTCACGGTCAGCCGCCCGTCCTGCTGCAGCTCGGCAAGGATTTTCCGGTCCACGTCGTCCATGAGAAAGATATTTGCCCAGAGGCCGCGATCATGAGCAAATTCCGGGAACACTTTCGGGCCATTCACGCCTAATGTCCCCGATATGGACTCGGCACTGCTCTTCTCCTTCCTCCTCGTGGACCTGCTGCTGGTGTGCGTACCGGGCGCCGACTGGGCCTACGTCATCACGACCGCGCTGCGCGGCGGCTCGGTACTGCGCGCGGTGGCGGGCCTGGTCTGCGGCTACGCCCTGCACACCGCCCTGGCGACGGCGGGCCTCGCCGTGCTGGTGGCCGGCTCGCCCCGGCTGCTGACCGTCCTGACGGTGGCGGGCGCGGGCTATCTGCTCCGGCTCGGCTGGGGTGTCCTGCGCCGACCGGCCGTCCCGGACGCGGACACGACGGCGGCCGCCGAGGGCCGGCTCTTCCTGCGCGGCGCCACCATCAGCGGCCTGAACCCCAAGGGCCTGCTGCTCTACCTCTCCGTCCTCCCCCAGTTCCTCACCCTGCGGGGCGGCCACCTCCCCGTCCCCGTCCAGACGGCGGCCCTCGGCCTCCTCCACATGGCCTGCTGCGCGGCCGTCTACCTCACCGTGGGCGCCCTCGCCCGCGCCCTCCTCGCGGCGCGGCCCGCGGCGGCCCGGGCGGTGACGCGGACGTCGGGGGCGGCGATGCTGGGGATCGGCGCGTTCCTGCTGGTGGAGCGGCTGGCGACGCTCTAGATGCGTGGATCACGAGCGCTGTCGACAGCCGCAGGGCCTGATCATCCGCGCCCCTTCGGGGCGTTACCCGCGCGTCAGCCGGAACAGCCGGATCTCCCGCTCCACCCGCGCCTGGTACACGGCGTACGGCGGCCAGAACGCCAGCAGCGCCTGCCAGGCGGCGGCCCGCTCCTCCCCCGTGAGCAGCCGGGCCGTGACCGGGACGTCCCGGCCCTTCCAGCTCACCGAGGCCTGCGGGTGGGCGAGGAGGTTGTGGGTCCAGGCGGGATGGCCGGGGCGGCCGAAGTTGGAACCGGCCAGGATCCAGCTCCCGCCGTCCCCCTCCGGCATGCAGGCCAGCGGGGTCCGGCGGGGCCGTCCCGTCCTCGCTCCCGTCGAGGTGAGGATCACCCCGGGCAGCATCCGGGCACTGAGCAGCACCCGGCCCCGGGTGACCCGGTGCACGCCCCGGTCGAGGGCCGGGACGACGTGCGGGGCGATCCTGGCGAACAGCCGGGTGGAGGACACCTTCCGGACGAGCCGGACGCCGAGGGCCGTGGCCATCAGACGGCCACCTCCCCGCCCGCGAACAGCCCGGCCGTCTCGGCGGCCCGGTCGCGCAGCCGGTGCACCGGGCCGAACAGCAGCTCGTCGCCGGCCGCCCGCTTGAAGTACAGGTGGGCGTCGTGCTCCCAGGTGAAGCCGATTCCGCCGTGCAGCTGGATCCCGTCACCGGCGGCCCGGCGCAGCGCCTGCAGCCCCTGCGCGAGGGCGAGCGCGCCGGCCCGCTGCCCCCGGCCGGCCGCCCAGGCCGCGTAGTAGGCGGCGGAACGGGCCGCCTGGACCTCGACGTACACGTCCGCCAGCCGGTGCTTGACGGCCTGGAAGGAACCGATGGGACGTCCGAACTGCTCGCGCTGTCCGGCGTACTCGACGGTCCGCTCCAGTATCCGGTCGGCCGCCCCGACGGCCTCGGCGGCGAGCACGGCGGCGACGGTGTCGCCGAGCGCGCTGAGGGCGGGGCGCACGTCCGTGTCCGCCGAGCCGAGCAACTCGGCGCCCACCTCCCGCAGTTGTACGCGCCCCTGCGGGCGGGTGGCGTCCAGCGCGGTCTGCCGGGTCCGGGCCAGGCCGGCCGCGTCCCCCGGGACGAGGAACAGCAGGGTCCGCGAGCGGGCGAAGCCCCCGGTGTGCGCGGGGACGAGCAGCAGCCCGGCGCTGTGCCCGTCCAGCACCTGCGCGGCCTCCCCGTACAGCCGCCAGCCGTCCTCCGCCCGCCGCGCCTGCACCCCGCCGGCCCGTCCGCCCCCGGCGCTGTAGGTGTCGTTCCCGCGGGTCAGGGCGAGGGCGGTGGTGAGGGCGGGCCCGGGGACGGCGAGCGCGGCGGTGAGGGTGCCGGCGGCGATGCGGGGCAGCAGGCCGGCGCGCTGCTCCTCGGTGCCGAGGGCGAGGACCAGCGGGGCGGTGAGGACGGAGGTGGCGAGCAGCGGCGAGGGGGCGAGCGCGCGCCCCACCTCCTCGCAGGCGAGGGCCAGTTCGGTGACCGAGCAGCCGGTACCGCCGTACCGCTCGGGCAGGGCGAGCCCGGGCAGGCCGAGCCGGCCGGCGAGGGCCGACCACAGGAGGGGGTCGTGTCCGGCGGGGGTGTCGACGGCGGCCCGCACCTCGGCCGGGCCGCAGCGCTTGCGCAGCAGCTCGCGCAGGGTCCGGCGGATCTCGTCCTGCTCGGCGGTGAGGCGCGTGTCCATGGCCTTCCCTCCACATCTGACGGGGCGTCATATTAGGAGGGCCGAGGCGAGATGCCCAGAGGGAGGAGCCCGCTCATGGGCCGAGGGAGCAGGAAGGCCGCCGTGGTCGGCGTGGCCCTGGCCGACTGCGGACGGGTGGACGACGCGACGCCGTACGCGCTGCACGCGCAGGCGGCCCGCCGGGCCCTCGCCGACGCGGGCCTGGACCGGACCGTGGTCGACGGTTTCGCCTCCGCCGGACTCGGCACGCTGGCGCCGGTGGAGGTCGCCGAGTACCTGGGCCTGCGGCCCACCTGGGTGGACTCCACCTCGGTCGGCGGCGCGACCTGGGAGGTGATGGCGGCGCACGCGGCGGACGCGATCGCGGCGGGCCACGCGAACGCCGTCCTGCTGGTCTACGGCTCCACGGCCCGCGCGGACATCAGGGCGGGCCGCCGCACCGGCACCCTGTCCTTCGGCGCGCGCGGCCCCCTCCAGTTCGAGGCGCCGTACGGCCACACGCTGATCGCGAAGTACGCGATGGCGGCCCGCCGGCACATGATCGAGTACGGCACCACGATCGAGCAGCTGGCCCAGGTGGCGGTCCAGGCGAGGGCGAACGCCGCGCTGAACCCGGAGGCGATGTTCCGCGATCCGATCACCGTCGACGACGTCCTGTCCGGCCCGATGGTCGCGGACCCCTTCACCAGGCTGCACTGCTGCCTGCGCTCGGACGGCGGCGCGGCGGTCCTGCTGGCGGCCGAGGAGTACGTACGGGACTGCCGTACGGTCCCCGTCCGGATTCTCGGCACCGGCGAGCACGTCTCCCACGCGGCCATGTCGGAGTGGCCGGACTTCACGGTCTCCCCGGCGGCGGTGAGCGGCCGGCTGGCCTTCGAGCGGGCGGGGGTCACCCCGGCGGACATCGACTTCGCCGAGATCTACGACGCCTTCACCTACATGACCCTGGTGACCCTGGAGGACCTGGGCTTCTGCGCGAAGGGCGAGGGCGGGGCGTTCGTGGGGAAGGGCCGGCTGCTGGTCCGGGGCGGGGAGCTGCCGGTGAACACGGACGGGGGCGGGCTGTCGGCCCAGCATCCCGGGATGCGGGGCCTGTTCCTGCTGGTGGAGGCGGTGCGGCAGCTGCGCGGTGAGGCCGGGGAACGGCAGGTGCGGACCCGGGACGGACAGCTGCCGAGGCTGGCGGTGGCGTCCGGGGCGGGCGGGTGGTTCTGCTCGTCGGGGACGGTGGTTCTGGGCCGGTGAGGGGGCCGAGGCCGGTGAGGACGGTGGTCCCGGGCCGGTGAGGAGGCCGGGACCGGCCGGTGGGGGTCCCTTCAGTTCTCGTCCAGCAGGCGGCGCCAGATGCGGGTGCGGTGCAGCACGTAGACGGAGCCCGCCAGAACGGCCGCCTGGAGCCCCACCGCGAGCAGCCAGAAGTCGTCCCTGGTCTCCAGCTTGTCCGACAGGAAGGTGAAGTTCATGCCGAAGAACCCGGTCAGGAAGGACAGCGGCAGGAAGATCACCGACACGACGGCCAGCCGGTTGATCACGGCGTTCTGCTCGCCGGCGACGAGCGAGGAGTAACTGGCGAACGCCCGCCGGGTGGCGTCCTGGAGGGACTCGATGTCGGCGAGCACCAGCCGCCCGGCGTTCTGGAACCCCTGAGCGCTCCGCTGCCGCTCCTCCGGGAAGGCGGGGCTCATCATCCGCCGGGTGAGGATCTCGTCGATCACCTGGAGGTAGGGCAGCAGCGCATGGTGCAGCAGGGCGGAACGACGGCGCAGCTGCGCCAGCCGGTAGACCTGCTCGGGCCGCCGGTTCTCGAACATGCCGTCCTCCAGTTCCTCGGTCTCCAGCAGAGCCCCCACGGCGGCCCTGCGGAAGGTGTTCAGGGCCTCCTGGAGTACGAGGAAGAGCGCGGCCACGGAGTCGGCCGGAGGCTCGTGCCGGAACGCCGTGGTGATGTTCCGGGTCAGACCGAGCCGCCCCCGGTGCACGGTGACCAGGAACCGCTCGGCCGCCACCGCGTGGACGTGGGCGATCTCGTCGCCGTGCACCACGGGCACGACGAAACCGGCCCGGTCCCCCAGGAACTCGGCCCGTGCCGGCTCCCCCTCCCTGCCGAACCATTCCAGTTCCTCGGCGTCCAGGCCCAGCTGGTCGGCGACCGGCGTCCCCGGCGCCGGCTCCCCCTCCGGCAGCTCGATGTCGACGACGACGAACGGGGCCTCGGCCAGCCGTTCCCGTGCCCCCGCGAGATCCGTACGGGTGACGGCCGCCCCCGGCATCGACACCACCGTTACGATCATCGCCCCTCACCGTCGTTCCCGAAGCCCGTGCCTTCGAGCGTCCCCGGCTTTCGGCGTTCCCGCACGCCGGGGCACTCGCGCGCGTCGCGGGAGGGCTGCCGAACGGATGACGGCGCCGGTGGCGATACTCGGCACATGGAAACGGATCTCCACGCCATTCTGAGGTCGCTGCGGGTCTGGGACCCGGACGTCACGGACCTGCGCCCCTTCGACCCCGACACCGCCCCGCCGACCCCGCTGCCCCTGTTCGCGACCTGGTTCGCGGAGGCGGTGGCGGCCGGGCAGCCGGAGCCGCACACCATGTCGCTGGCGACCGTGGACGAGGAGGGCAGGCCGGACGTGCGGATCGTGATGCTGCACGGCGCCGACCCGGACGGCTGGTCCTTCGCCACGCACGCGACCAGCCGCAAGGGCCGCGCGCTGGCCGCCCGGCCGTACGCCGCCCTCACCTTCTACTGGCCGGTGCTGGGCCGCCAGGTGCGGGTGCGGGGGCCGGTCGTCTCCGCGCCGTCCGAGGAGAGCCAGGCCGACCTGCACGCGCGGTCCACGGGCGCGCTGGCCGCCGCGCTGACCGGCCGGCAGAGCGAGGAGCTGGCCTCGCCGGCGGAGCTGCGGCGGGCGTCGGAGGCGGCCTGGGAACGGGCCCGGGCGAACCCCGGGGAGCCGTCGCCGACCTGGACCCTGTACCGGCTGCGCCCGGAGACCGTGGAGTTCTTCCAGGGGGACCCGGACCGGCGGCACGTGCGTCTGGAGTACCGCAGCACGGAGTTCGGCTGGAGCCGGACGCTGCTGTGGCCCTGAGGAGTCTCCCGCCGCGGCCCTGAGAAATCCTCTTCCCCGCCGGTCACACTTCCGCGCCGCCGTCCGTCAGGGCGGTGACAGCAGTTCACGAGCAGGAGGAGACGGCGATGGAGAAGCGTTCGATCACGGCCGAGGTCCCGATGGTCCCCCGTATGCCCGAGGACCCGGCGCAGCTGGTGCCCGAGCTGGCGGAGGTGTCGGCGGCGCTGTTCCGGGTGACCGGCAACGGTTCGGTGCCGCGCTCCACGATCAGCCTGGTCCAGCTGCGGGCCGGCCAGATCGTCGGCAGCACCTACCTGACGGTGCTGCACACGGGCTTCCTGCGCAAGGCCGGGCAGTCGGAGGAGCGGATCACCTCGGTGGCGTCCTGGCAGGACTCGCCGTACTTCACCGCCGCCGAGCGGGCCGCGCTGGCCCTGGTGGAGGCCGTGCTCCAGCCGTCCGCGTCCGGCGAGCGGGTCTCCGACGAGCTGTACGCGCAGGCGGCCGAGCACTACGAGGGCAAGGCGCTGGCCACGCTGATGTTCGCGATCGGCCAGGTGAACTTCTTCGTGCCGATCGCGCTCATCGCCAAGCCGGTGCCGGGCAGGTCCTTCACCGACCCGTGGAACTGAGCCGGGCGGGGGCGGGCCCGTCGCCGCGCGGCCCGGGCCGGAACACCGGGATGCCGTCCCGGAACACCACTTCCAGCGGCATTCCGGCCCGCACGGTGTCCTCCGGGCACTCCACCAGCTCCGTCATCATCCGGGGGCCCTCGGCCAGGTCGACCACCGCGGCCAGGTAGGGGACGCGGGCCGCGAACGGGGGCAGGTCGTTGCGGTGGACCGTGGACCACGTGTACAGCACGGCCCGGCCGCTCGCCTCCTCCCAGCCGACCTGCTCGCTCCAGCAGTGCGGGCAGAACTCGCGGGGATAGTGGTGGGCCCGGCCACAGGCCCCGCAGCGGCGGATCAGCAGGCGGCCCTCGGCGGCCGCCTCCCAGTAGGGGCGGGTGAGGGCGTCGGTCTCCGGGAGGTCGTGGCGCGGGCCGTCCGCCTCGTCGTGACCGCCCATCAGAACCATCCCAGTGCCGCGTCCAGTGACCAGGTCTGCCAGGACATGCCGAAGAACCCGACGAGGGAGATCAGGGCCATCATCGAGTTCTGGCCCTGTTCCGCCCAGTCGTGGACCATGAGGACGAAGTAGAGCGCGTTGAGGAGCAGGCCGCCGATCAGGGCGACCGGGGTCAGGAAGCCGGCGACGAGGCCGAGGCCCAGGGAGAGTTCGGCGTAGGCGACCACGTACGCCATCAGCTTCGGGTGGGGCCTCACCACCGTGTCGAAGCCCGCCCGGACCGGGGTCCACCGGTGCTTCGCCGCGACGTCCGCCGCCCAGGCGATCCCGCTGCCCCGCTCGAACCAGGCCTTCTTGTCCTTGTGCCGCCAGCTCTCCAGCCACCACAGGCCGAGTCCGATCCGCAGCACCGCCAGCCATTCCGCGCCGTCGAGCCCTATCGCATCCATAAAACTGACGGTACGTCAGATACCATGGGAAGCCCACCCCGCGAGTCCGCCGGAACGGACCGGCCCCGGCGGCTTCACCGCCTGGATCGCCGAGGTCGCGGGCCACCGCGCCGAGAAGCGGCAGCGAGCCGCGTTCTTCACGGCCGGGGCACCCTTCCCGTACACCCGTGATCAATCCGCAACCAATTCCGGTCTTGACCGAGACCCATCAACCGGGTGTGTGATTACGCTCCCGCTCATGGCCGTCTCCCGCCCCTCGCCCGCCCGCCCCACGCCGACCCCCGCCGACCGTCCGGTCTACGTGATAGGCGCAGGCCCGGGCGGTCTCGCCGCCGCGTACGCGCTGCGGGCGCGGGGCGTACGGGCCGTGGTCCTGGAGAAGTCCGACCGGGTGGGCGCCTCCTGGCGGCGGCACTACGACCGGCTGCACCTGCACACCACCCGGCGGCTGTCCGCGCTGCCGGGGCTGGCCATACCCCGCAGGTTCGGCCGCTGGGTGTCCCGCGACGACGTGGTGCGCTACCTGGAGAAGTACGCCGAGCACCACGAACTGGAGATCGTCACCGGGGTGGAGGTGCACCGCGTCGAGCGGACCGCGGACGGCACCGGGTGGCTGCTGCGCGCCTCCGGCGGCCGGGAGCTGACCGGCAGCGCGGTCGTCGTCGCCACCGGCTTCAACCACACCCCCCGGCTGCCCGACTGGCCGGGCCGGGAGGGGTACGGCGGTGAGCTGCTGCACGCCGGCGGCTACCGCAACGCCGAGCCGTACCGCGGCCGGGACGTGCTCGTCGTCGGGGCCGGCAACACGGGCGCGGAGATCGCCGTCGACCTGGCGGAGGGCGGGGCCGCGCGGGTGCGACTGGCGGTGCGCACACCGCCGCACATCCTGCGCCGCTCCACCCTCGGCTGGGCCGCCCAGTACACGGGCGTGCTGGTCCGGAGGCTGCCGGTGTGGCTCGTGGACCGGCTCGCCGGGCCGGTGGGGCGGCTCAGCACCCCGGACCTGTCCGCGTACGGGCTGCGACGCCCGGACACCGGCCTGTACAGCAGGGTGCGGCAGGGCGCGATCCCGGTGCAGGACGTCGGCCTGATCGACGCCGTGCGCAAGGGCGAGGTGGAGGTCGTGGCCGCCGTGGAGGCGTTCGAGGAGGGCAAGGTGGTCCTCGTCGACGGCAGCCGGATCTCGCCCGACGCGGTGATCGCGGCAACGGGGTACGAGCGTGCGCTGGAACGGCTCGTCGGGCACCTCGGGGTGCTGGACGAGCGCGGCCGGCCGGTGGTGCACGGCGGTCGCACGCCCGCCGAGGCGCCCGGCCTGTACTTCACCGGGTTCACCAATCCGATCAGCGGCATGCTCCGCGAGCTGGCGATCGACGCGGGGAGGATCGCGAGGTCGGTCGCGCGCCGACGGACGTAGACGCCCGGTAACTTTGCCGTTCCGGCCCATTCCTGACACACCGTCAGTTCTGTAACCTGACAGAGCGTCAGTTGCTGGTGGCTGTCTCACAGGAGGCGGGCGGAACGATGCTCGGATCGACCCACGGCACCCTCACCACCGACTCCCGCCGGGCCCGGGTCATCGCCTGCGGCGAGGACCGGCCCGGCCCCGCCGTCCACGACCAGGTGGCGGACCTCGATGTCAGCGGGCGCCCGCTGTACGCGGACGTACCGGACCTGACCCGGTTCTTCCGGCCGGAGTCGGTCGCCGTGATCGGCGCCTCGGACACCGAGGGGCGGCCGAACACCGGGATCACCCGGCAGCTGCTGGACTGGGCCGGGCGCGTGGGCGCGCGGGTGCATCCGGTGCACCCGGCCCGGTCCTCCGTCTTCGGCCTGCCCTGCGTGCCCTCCGTCGCCGAGCTGCCCGGACCGGTCGACCTGGCCGTGCTGCTGGTGGCCGACCCGCTCCCGCTGATCGCCGAACTCGCCGCGGCCAAGGTCCGGTTCGCGGTGGCGTTCGCCTCCGGTTTCGCGGAGACCGGGGAGGCGGGCGCCGAGGCGCAGGAGCGGCTGGCGCAGGCGGTACGGCGCTCGGGGCTCAGGCTGCTCGGCCCGAACACCAACCTCAACGCCTTCGCACGCTTCCGGGAGGACCTCACCGGGCCGGCCATCGCGCTGATCACCCAGTCCGGCCACCAGGGCCGGCCCGTCTTCGCCCTCCAGGAGCTCGGCATCCGGGTCTCGCACTGGGCGCCCACCGGCAACGAGGCCGACCTGGAGACCGCCGACTTCCTGTCCTGGTTCGCCGAGCAGCCGGGGGTCGGGGCCATCGCCGCCTACGTCGAAGGGCTCAAGGACGGCCGCGCCTTCCTGCTGGCCGCCGACCGGGCCGCCCGCCGCGGGGTGCCGGTGGTCGCCGTGAAGGTGGGCCGGACCGAGACCGGGGCCCGGACGGCCGCCTCGCACACCGGCAAGCTCACCGGCGCCGACGACGTGGTGGACGCGGCCATGCGGCAGTACGGCGTGATCCGCGTCGACGCCCTGGACCAGCTCCAGGACACGGCGGCGCTGCTGGCGCGCGCGAAGCCCCCGCGGGCCGAGGGGGTGGTCGTCTACTCCATCTCGGGCGGCACGGGCGCGCACGTCGCCGACCTGGCCGCCGGGGCGGGGCTGCGGCTGCCGGAGCTGTCGCCGGAGAAGCGGGCCGAGCTGCACCAGTGGATACCGGAGTACCTGAGCGTGGCCAACCCGGTGGACAACGGCGGCCACCCGGTCGGCGACGAACGCGGCCGGAAGATCATCGACGCGCTCCTCGCCGACCCCGCGGTCGGGGTGCTGATCTGCCCGGTGACCGGCCCCTTCCCGCCGCTCAGCGACAAGCTCGTCCGCGATCTGGTGGACGCCGCCGAGGAGACGGACAAGCTGGTGTGCGTGGTGTGGGGCTCGCCGGCCGGCACGGAGCCGGCGTACCGGGAGGTGCTGCTCGGCTCCTCCCGGGTGGCCACCTTCCGGACCGTCGGCAACTGCCTGGCGGCCGTCCGCGCCTGGCTGGACCACCACCGCTTCGTGGCCGGCTACCGCTCCCCCTTCGACGCCGCCCCGCGCACCCTCTCCCCGTCCTTCCGCAAGGCGGAGGCGCTGGTGCGGCCGGGCCGGCAGCTCAGCGAGCACGCGGCCAAGCAGCTGCTGCGGGCGTACGGCATCCGGGTGCCGCGCGAGCAGCTGGTGACCAGCGCGGCCGCGGCCGTACGGGCGGCCGGGCAGGTGGGCTACCCGGTGGTGATGAAGGCGTCCGGCGCCCGGATCGCCCACAAGACGGAACTGGGGCTGGTGAGGATCGGCCTGACCTCGGCGAGCCAGGTCCGCGACGCGTACCGGGAACTGAACGACATCGCCCGCTACGAGGATGTCGGGCTGGACGGCGTCCTGGTGTGCCAGATGGTCGAGCAGGGCGTGGAGATGATGGTCGGCGTCACCCACGACGAGCTGTTCGGGCCGACGGTGACGGTCGGGCTCGGCGGGATCCTGGTGGAGGTGCTGCACGACGCGGCGGTCCGCGTCCCGCCCTTCGGGGAGGACCAGGCCCGCGCCATGCTCGGCGAACTCCGCGGCCGGGCCCTGCTGTCCGGCGTCCGGGGCCGCCCGCCGGCCGACGAGGACGCGCTGGTCGAGGTCGTCCTGCGGGTCCAGCGGATGGCCCTGGAACTGGGCGGGCGGATCGCCGAGCTGGACATCAACCCGCTGGTGGTGCTGCCCCGCGGGCAGGGAGCGGTGGCGCTGGACGCGCTGGTGGTGTGCCGATGAGGGAGATCCGTCATGACGTCCGCGACCGGATCCTGCGCGTGACCCTGGACCGCCCCGAGTCCCTGAACGCGCTGACCCCGGCCATGCGGGACCACCTCGTCGACCTGCTGACGCGGGCTTCCGCCGACCCGGACGTCCGGGCGGTGCTGCTCACGGGCACCGGCCGGGGCTTCTGCGCCGGCGCGGACCTGCGGGGCGGGGACGGCACCGGCGACCGGGCCCCCGGCGACGTGGCCCGCGTGCTCCGCCTCGGCGCACAACGCCTGGTGGCAGCCGTACTGGACTGCGAGAAACCGGTCCTGGCCGCGGTGAACGGCACGGCGGCCGGCCTCGGTGCCCACCTGGCCCTCGCCTGCGACCTGGTCCTGGCCGCCGAATCCGCCCGCTTCATCGAGGTGTTCGTCCGCCGGGGCCTGGTCCCGGACGCCGCCGGCGCCTACCTCCTCCCCCGGCTGACCGGCCTCCAACGCGTGAAGGAACTCCTGTTCTTCGGCGACCCGCTCCCGGCACCGGAGGCGGAACGCCTGGGCCTGGTCAACCGGGTCGTCCCGGACGCCGACCTGGACGGGACGGCCCGCACCTGGGCCCTCCGCCTGGCCGCCGCCCCGACCAGGACCCTCGCCCTGACCAAGCACCTGCTGAACACCTCCCTCGACACCGACCGCACCACCGCCTTCGCCGCGGAGGCCTGGGCCCAGGAACTCAACATGACGACCGAGGACGCCCGAGAGGGCCTACGGGCGTTCACGGAACGCAGGCAACCGGCGTTCCGGGGCCGGTGACGGGGAGGATGACCGCATGATGGGACACGCAGGAGCGGCCGCTGTCGCCGTCCGGTATCTCGGGGCGGGCGCCGTGGAGCCGTCGCCGCGGCCGGAGTTGCGGTGTGTGCGGGAGGGTGAGCGGGCGCCGGTGGGGCAGGGGGAGTTCCGGCGGGTGCTCGGGAGCTTCGCCAGCGGGGTCACCGTGATCACCGCGCCGGCCGTCGACGGGGAGACCGGGCCCGCCGGGTTCGCCTGTCAGTCGTTCTCCTCCCTCTCCCTCGAACCGCCCCTCGTGTGCTTCATGGTGGGCCGTACGTCCACGACGTGGCCGCGTATCGCGCGGGCCGGTGTCTTCTGCGTCAACGTGCTCGGTGCCGGCCAGGAGGAGCTGTGCCGGGGCTTCGCGGTGAGCGGCGGGGACAAGTTCGCGGGGGTGGCGTACGACGCCGCGCCCGTGTCCGGGGCGCCGCGGCTGGACGGTGCCGCCGCCTGGATCGACTGCACCGTCCACGCCGTGCACACCGGGGGCGACCACCTCATCGTCGTGGGACGGGTGGACGCCCTCGGGGCGGACGGGCCGGAGGAGCCGCTGCTGTTCCACCGGGGGCGGTTCGTGCGGCTCGCCGGCGGGTGAGCCGGCCGGTCAGCGCGGGGTCAGCCGCCACAGGGACGTGACCTCGGCGGCGCGGGCCGTGTGCAGCGGGTCGGCCGGGTCGGCCGCCCGGGGGTGGCGGGGGCGGGTGTCCGTGCGGCCGGTGACCCGCAGGCCCGCCGTGTCGATCGCCGTCAGCAGGTCGGCGCGGGTCCGCAGCCCCAGGTGCTCGGCCAGGTCGGAGAGGATCAGCCAGCCCTCGCCGGCCGGCTCCAGATGCTCGGCCAGCCCCGCCAGGAAGGCGTGCAGCATCCTGCCGCCGGGGTCGTACACGCCCTGTTCCAGCGTGGAGGCGGGGCGGCCCGGCAGCCACGGCGGGTTGCAGACGACCAGGGCCGCGCGGCCGGGCGGGAAGAGGCCGGGGCCGGTGACCGTGATGCGGGAGGCGAGGCCGAGGCGGTGCACGGTGTCGCGGGCGCAGGCGCGGGCGCGGGGGCTGATGTCCGTGGCCACCACGCGGTCGATCCCCCGCCGCGCCAGGACGGCGGCGAGGACACCGGTGCCGGTTCCGAGGTCGAACGCGGTGTGTCCGGCGGGCAGCGGTTCCTGTGCGACCAGGTCGACGTACTCGGCGCGTACGGGGGCGAAGACGCCGTAGTGGGGGTGGACACGGGCGTCGAGGGCGGGGACCGGTACGCCCCGCTCGCGCCACTGGTGGGCGCCCAGGACGCCGAGCAGTTCGCGGAGCGGGACGAGGCGGGGGCCGGCCGGCGGGCCGTAGGCGGCCGTGCAGGCGGCGCGGGTGTCGGGGGCGCGGCGCAGGCGCAGGGTGTGGTCCGGCTCCAGCAGGACGGCGAGCCGGCCCAGGACGCGGGCGCGGTGCGCGCGGAAGCGGCGGTGCAGGCGGAAGGTCTCGGCGGGGGTGGCGGCCGGCGCCGGGGCCTTGCGGTCGATGCGGCGCTCCAGGGCGCGCAGCAGCTGGCGCGCGCCCTGGTAGTCGCCCCGCCACAGCAGCCCGGTGCCCTCGCCGGCGAGCCGGTGCGCGGTGGCGGCGCGGAGGCGGTCGTCGGCGGGGACGAGGCGGCGGGGTGCGGGCAGTCCGCTCTCAGAGTGCCAGGGGGCGGGCAGGGGTTCGTTCGTGTTCCGGTCGGTCGTCGACACGGTGGGCTCCTCGGGGTGATCCGTCGTGGGCGGGCACGAGGAGCACGTCGAAGAGGACCATGCCGAGTGTCACGGAACTTCCCTTTCCCTGGTGGTGCGTTCGGTGTGTTCAGGATACGGCGGGCACGGGGGCGGCCGGTCCGGTGCGCCGGATGACCAGGGCCATCAGGGCCGCTGCCGCGCACAGCGTGCCGGCGGCGTACCAGACGACGTCGTAGGAGCCGAAGACGTCCCGGGCGACTCCGCCGAGGTAGGCGACGAGGGCCGCGCCGACCTGGTGGGAGGCGAGCACCCAGCCGAAGACGATGGCGCTGTCCTCGCCGAACTGCTCACGGCACAGGGCCAGCGTGGGCGGGACGGTGGCCACCCAGTCGAGGCCGTAGAAGACGATGAAGAAGAGCATCGGCGGGTGGACGGCGGGGCCCAGCAGCATCGGCAGGAAGAGCAGGGACAGGCCGCGCAGGGCGTAGTAGACGGCGAGCAGGCGGCGCGGTTCGAACCGGTCGGTGAACCACCCGGAGGCGATCGTGCCGACGACGTCGAACACGCCGATCACCGCGAGCAGCGAGGCCGCCGTCGTCACGGGCATGCCGTGGTCGTGCTCGGCGGGCACGAAGTGGGTCTGGACCAGGCCGTTGGTGGAGGCACCGCAGATCGCGAAGGTGCCCGCGAGCAGCCAGAAGGTGCCGGTGCGCACGGAGGTGGACAGCACGGAGAGCGTGCGGCGGGCGGCGCCGGTGACCGGGGGCGGCTTGGGCACGAACTCCTTCGCCCCGTACGGCGCCACGCCCACGTCGGCCGGGTGGTCGCGCAGCAGCAGCCAGACGAAGGGGACCACGGCGAACGCGGACAGGGCGACCGTGACCGCGGCGGGCCGCCAGTGGTGGTGCTCGACGATCCAGGACAGCAGCGGCAGGAAGACCAGCTGGCCGGAGGCGGAGGCCGCGGTGAGGATGCCGCTGACCAGGCCGCGCCGCTCGGTGAACCAGCGGTTGGTGACCGTCGCGGCGAAGGCCAGCGCCATCGAACCGGTGCCGAGTCCCACCAGCAGGCCCCAGCACAGCAGCAACTGCCAGGCCGCCGTCATCCACACGGTCAGGCCCGAGCCGAGCGCGATCACGGTGAGCGCGGCGGCGACCACGCGGCGGATGCCGAAGCGGTCCATCAGCGCGGCGGCGAACGGGGCGGTGAGGCCGTAGAGCGCGAGGTTGACGGAGACGGCCGCGCCGATCGTGCCGCGGGACCAGCCGAACTCCTGGTTCAGCGGGTCGATGAGCAGGCCGGGCAGGGAGCGGAACGCCGCCGCGCCGGTGATCGTGACGAAGGTGACGGCGGCGACGAACCAGGCGCGGTGCACGCGGTGGCGCCGGGCGGGCGGGACCTGGACGGGGGCGGCGGCTGGGCTTGTCTGAGTCACGTCACCCAGCCTCCGGTACGCATGACCGCGCATCGAGTGGCCCGGGGGACAGCCTTCGCTATGATCGGGCCATGACGACCGCTGGGGAGTTCCGGCCGCACCGGGTCGCCGTCCTCGCCCTGGACGGCCTGCTGCCCTTCGAACTGGGCATTCCGCACCGCATCTTCGGCCGTCCGCGGGACGCGCGGGGCCGGCACCTGTACGAGGTCCTGACCTGCTCGGCACGGCCGCCCGGGCTGGTCGAGACGGACGCCGACTTCGCCGTGCGCATCCCCCACGGGCCCGAGCTGCTGGCCACGGCCGACACGGTGATCGTCCCGGCGTCGTACGAGCGCGGTCCGCTCTACGACGAGGGCCGGCTCACCGACGAGCTGGCCGACGCCCTGGCCCGGATCCGCCCCGGCACCCGGCTCGCCTCCATCTGCACCGGCGTCTACGTCCTCGCCGCCGCCGGCCGCCTGGACGGCCGCCCGGCGACCACGCACTGGGCCGACGCCGAGCGCTTCCAGCGGATGTTCCCGAAGGTCAGGGTGGACCCGGACGTGCTGTTCATCGACGACGGGGACGTACTGACGTCGGCCGGGGTGGCCGCCGGGATCGACCTGTGCCTGCACATGGTCCGCCGCGACTTCGGCACGGCCGTCGCCAACGACGTGGCCCGCCGCACGGTCGTACCGCCCCACCGCGACGGAGGCCAGGCCCAGTACATCCACCGCCCGGTCCCCGACCCCCAGCTGGCCACGACGACCGCGGCCCGCGCCTGGGCACTGGGCCGGCTGCACGAGCCGATCCAGCTGCGGGACCTGGCCGAGCAGGAGGCGATGTCGGTACGCACCTTCACCCGCCGTTTCCGCGAGGAGGTCGGCATCAGCCCCGGCCAGTGGCTCACCCAGCAGCGCGTGGAGCGCGCCCGGCACCTGCTGGAGTCCACCGACCTGTCGATGGACCAGGTGGCCCGGGACTCCGGCTTCGGCACGGCCCAGTCGATGCGCCAGCACCTACAGGCGGCGCTCGGCGTCACGCCCACCGCCTACCGGCGCACCTTCCGCACCGGCGGCGGCGCCGAGCGCGACAGCGGTGTCGGCACCCTGCGCTGACCGGCCGGCACCGTATGCCGGTGGCCATGGCCCCACCCGCCCCGCCGAGCGATCAGGAACGCATGTTCAGAAGGTGAGCACCGCCCGCGCCACCCGACCCGCCTCCGCCTCCGCCCGGGCCTTGTCGAAGTCCTCCACCGGGAACACGGCGGTCACCAGCTCGTCCAGCAGCAGGCGCCCCTGGCGGTACAGCTCGGCGTACAGGGCGATGTCCCGCTGGGGGCGCGAGGAGCCGTAGCGGCAGCCGAGGATCGACTTGTCCAGGTAGAGGGAGGAGACCAGGAAGGAGGCCTCGGCCGTGGCCGGGGGCACGCCGAGCAGGATCGCCTGGCCGCGCCGGTCGAGCAGGTCGACGGCCTGGCGGATCAGCTCCACCCGGCCCACGCACTCGAAGACGTGGTCCGCGCCCGTCGGCAGCAGCTCCCGCACCCCTTCCGCCGACGTCAGGAAGTCGGTCGCGCCGAACCGCCGGGCCACCGCCTCCTTGGCCGGATGGGCGTCCACGGCCACGACGGTGAGGGCGCCCGCGAGCCGCGCGCCCTGCAGGACGTTCAGCCCGATCCCGCCCGTGCCGATGACGACCACACTGTCCCCGCGGTCCACCCGCGCCCGGTTCAGCACCGCGCCGACGCCGGTGAGGACCCCGCACCCGATCAGCGCGGCCGAGGTCAGCGGGATGTCCCCGGGGATCCGCACCGCCTGCACGGCCTTGACGACCGTACGTTCCGCGAACGCCGAGTTGGCGGCGAACTGGTACACCGGGTCCGCGCCCGCGCCCCGCGTGAACGGCTTCCCCGGGCGCCCGATCGCCTGCCGGCACATCGTCGGCCGCCCCCGGTCGCACTCCGCGCAGGTACCGCAGTGGGCGAGCGTCGACAGGGCCACATGGTCACCGGGCGCGACATGGGTGACGCCCACCCCCACGGCCTCCACGACACCGGCGCCCTCATGGCCGAGCACCACCGGTGCCGGGAACGGGATGGTGCCGTCCACCACCGACAGGTCGCTGTGGCACAGCCCGGCCGCCGCGATGGCGACCAGCACCTCGCCCGGCCCGGGCTCCCGCACCGCCAGGTCGTCCACGACCCGGACCCGCTCGCCGTCGAACACCACACCGCGCATCACACGGCCCCCTTCGGCTCACCCGGCAGACCGAGCACGCGCTCGGCGATGATCGTGCGCTGGATCTGGTCCGAGCCGCCGTAGACGGTGTCGGCCCGGGAGAACAGGAACAGGTGCTGGGCCGCGTCGAGCGGGTACGGCGACGCCGGTGACCAGTCCGCGGGGCCGGCGGTCGCCGTGGCACCCCGGACCTCGACGGCCAGCTCGCCCAGCCGCTGGTGCCAGTTCGCCCACAGCAGCTTGGCGACGCTGGGCGCGCCGGGGACGGCGGGGCCGGTGGCGTGGCCGAGGGTGCGCAGCGCGTTCCAGCGCATGACGCGCAGTTCGGCCCACTGCCCGACGAGCCGGGCGCGCAGCACCGGGTCGTGTACGGCTCCGGTTTCCTCGGCGGCTCGGACGACCTCCGCGAACTCCCGCGCGAAGCCGATCTGCTGGGCCAGGGTGGAGACCCCCCGCTCGAACCCGAGCAGGCTCATCGCCACCCGCCAGCCCTGCCCCTCTCCCCCGACGACGTGCTCCACGCGCGCGCGTGCCCCGTCGAAGAAGACCTCGTTGAAGTCGCTCGTGCCGGTCAGCTGCCGGATGGGCCGGACCTCGATCCGGCCGGGCTGGTCCATCGGCACCAGCAGGAAGCTCAGCCCGTGGTGCCGGCGCGCGTCCGGGTCGGTCCGGGCCAGGACGAAGCACCAGTCGGCCTCGTGGGCGAGTGAGGTCCAGATCTTCTGCCCGGTGATCCGGTAGTACGGTCCCTCACGCACCGCCGCGGTCCGCACCCCGGCGAGGTCGGAGCCGGCGCCGGGTTCGCTGTACCCCTGGCACCACAGCTCCTCCCCGGCCGCGACGGGCGGCAGGAACCGCCGCTTCTGCACGTCGTCGCCGTGGGCGAGGAGAGTCGGGGCCAGCAGGTTCTCCCCGATGTGCCCGGAGCGGGCGGGCAGACCGGACCGGGCGTACTCCTCGGCCCAGACGACCTGTTGGGGGAGGCTCACGGTCCGGTTGCCGTACCCGGCCTCGCCCCATCCGAGCCCGATCCAGCCGGCGGCGCCGAGGGTGCGTTCCCACGTCCGTCGGTCACCCGGCACGTCGGCGTGCCCGGACAGCCAGGTCCGGACCTCGGCCCGGAACGCGTCGTCCTCTTCGCTGAACCCGAACTCCATGTCCACCGCCTCTGATTGACGAGCGCGTCGATACCGGTCGGAGCCGGTCGGGGCCGGTCGGGGCCGGTCGGGGCCGGTCGGGGGGCAGCGCCTTGAAGGGGCGCGGGGCACCGCGCGGCCGCCCGCACACGACCTACAGCCGCACACGGCCCGCGGTCGCCGGGCCGGAACGCGCGACCGGCCGCTAGGCGTTCGGCCGGGCCGAACCCCGCGCCGCCTCCTCCATCGCCGCCACCTCGGAGAGCATCGGCATCGGATCCACCCCCACCGATCCCGGCAGGAACTCGGCGATGGTCTGCGGGGTCCACCCGCCGGAGGCGTACGCGGCGCGCAGCTCCCTCGGCTGCGCCCAGACCGCGATCTTCGGCCCGGCGACCGTGTACACCTGCCCGGTGACGCCCTGCGCGGCGGCGCGGTCGGAGAGCAGGTACACCACCAGCGCGGCCACGTCCTCCGGTTCGCCGATCTCCGCCAGCCGGACGGGGACGTTGGCCGACATCCGGGTACGGGCCACCGGCGCCACGGCGTTCGCGGTCACGCCGTACTTGTGCAGGCCCAGCGCGGCGCTGCGGACGAGGGAGATGATCCCGCCCTTGGCGGCGCTGTAGTTGGCCTGGGAGACGGAGCCCTGGTGGTTGCCGCTGGTGAAGCCGATCAGGGTGCCCGAGCGCTGCCCGCGCATCACCGCGGAGGCCGCCCGGAACACGGTGAAGGTGCCCTTGAGGTGGGTGGCGACGACCGGGTCCCACTCCTCCTCGGTCATGTTGAACAGCATGCGCTCGCGCAGGATGCCCGCCACGCACACGGCCCCGTCGATCCGGCCGTAGGTCTCCACCGCCGTGTCCACGACCCGCTGCCCGCCCGCCATGGTGGAGATGTCGTCGGCGACCGCGACGGCCTCGCCGCCCGCCGCCTGGATCTCCTTGACGACGGACTCGGCGACCTCGCTGGTGGGTGAGGCGCCGTCCACGGCCACGCCGTGGTCGTTGACGACGACCTTCGCGCCGTCGGCCGCCGCCGCCAGGGCCACCGCGCGTCCGATGCCGCGCCCGGCACCCGTCACGGCGACGACCCTGCCTGCCAAGAAGTTCCCCATTCCCGGCCCCTTCCCGCAGTTTCTGACGGTCCGTTAGATTTACGGCAACGCCAGATTGGCCCGCCGAAGGCGCGGACACAAGCCCCGGGGAGGCACCGGATGGCACTGCCGGAGGAGTTCCACGACATCGCCGCGCGGGTGAACAACTGGGGCCGCTGGGGCGCCGACGACGAGATCGGCACCCTGAACCTGATCACGGACGAGGTCGTACGGGCGGCCGCCGGCGAGGTGCGCACCGGGCGCCGTGTGCCGCTCGCCCTCCCCCTCCGGCAGGACGGCGTGCAGACGGGGATGATCCCGGGCCGGATCGACCCGCTGCACGCGATGGTGCAGATCAACCAGGAACTGTTCGGGCCGGGCACGGTCGCGTGCAGCGACGACGCGGTGACCATGGGCCTCCAGGCCGGCACCCACTGGGACGCGCTGACCCACGTCTCGCACTCGGGGAAGCTCTACAACGGCCGTCCGGCGCACACCGTGACCGCGCACGGCGGCGCCGAGTTCAGCGGCATCGACAAGGTCCGGCACCTCGTCTCCCGCGGGGTGCTGCTGGACGTGGCCCGCGCGCGGGGCGTGGACCGGCTGGCGGGCGGGCACGCGGTGACGCCGGAGGACCTTCGGTCCGCCGAGGAGTTCGCGGGTACGCGCGTGCGTGCCGGTGACATCGTGCTCGTGCGCACCGGGCAGGTGCAGGTCCTGCTGGCCGGGGACCGGCACGGGTACGGCTATCCGTCGCCGGGGCTCTCGGTGCGCTGCCCGGAGTGGTTCCACGCGCGCGGCGTGGCGGCGGTCGCGAACGACACGCTCACCTTCGAGGTCTTCCCGCCCGAGATCGAGAACCTGTGGCTTCCGGTGCACGCGCTGCACCTGGTGGAGATGGGGATGCTGCAGGGCCAGAACTGGAATCTCGAAGAGTTGTCCACAGCCTGTGGAGAAACCGGGCGGTACACGTTCCTGCTGTCGGCGATGCCCGAGCCGTTCGTGGGCGCGACGGGGACACCGGTGGCACCGGTGGCGATCCTGTGAGAGAGCGGGTGGGCGGCGCGCCCCCCACCGTCACACGCACGCGCCGCCACCCCGGGGCGACCCGCCTTCGACGAGGACGACCGGGGACCCCGGGCCCTCGCCGTCCCCTCGCGGCGAATCGTCGCCCCCCAGCCTGATCAGCCGTTCAGGGGACGTCAACGCCGGTGCGACCCTGGGTTGCGGCACCCCGATCGCGGCACCCGCGCACGGGGGCACACCCCCGGCGCATCACCGCTCCGGGCGGCTACACCGCTTCGAAGGCGAGGTCCTCGTACACGGGCAGTCCGCCTCCGTACGCCGTCGCCGCGCTCTCCCGGGGCTGCGAACATCGGTCCAGCTCGCACCAGATGCTCTTGCCGGCCCCCTCGGGGCTCCAGCCCCAGCGGTCGGCGAGGCAGTCCACGAGGGCGAGGCCCCGGCCGCCGGTGGCGTCACTGCCGGCGCAGCGGGGGACGGGGGCACGGGAGCTGCCGTCCGCCACCTCCACCCGCACCGTCGCCGACGCGCGGTTCCCGTCCGCCGGAGCCGGCAGGCACAGCCGCAGCACGGCCGGCCGCCCGGTGTGCACCACGGCGTTGGTCACCAGCTCGGAGACGAGCAGGATCAGGGTCTCGGCCAGCGGCTCGTCGGCCGTTATCCCCGACCCGGCGAGCCGCGAGCGGGCCCACCGTCTGGCCCGGCCCACCTCCGCGGGGTCGGGCCGGATCTCCAGCTGCACTTGAAGCACCTGCACCGCTCACACCATCCGAACCGGCGGACACATGACCCCGTACCGGCCGCGCGCCACGGTGTCAGCCGCGGCGGCGATCACGGCGAGGGCCACGATCGTAGCCATTTTCTGCATGGCCAGAACAACGGCCAGAGCAAGGGTCACGGACTGTGACTCCCTTGCGAGACAGCATGGTTGACGTTCCGTCACCCCAACAAGCGCTTCGGGCATATTCCCGCGCGAAGGAGTACGCGTAGGGCATACTGTGCGACGCTCGTGCCGGGGAGTCGAACAGGCGGCGCTGACCACACAATCCGCCCAGCGAGCGGCGGTGCGCACCGCGCGGCCCGGCACCGCCCCAGGGGCACCGCCGGCACGGCTCGTACGCGCAGCCACTCGCATCCCACACAAGGTACCCGAGCACCCACCCGACTCCGGGCCGTGACGAGTCTCGAGCAGGACACAACCCGGTATCAACGCTCCGTGATTCCGGTTCGCCACGATCGGCGACATCTTTGGCCATGGCTTTACGGTTACGGCGGCCCCGGACGCCCCCGCCGGCTCAGCCCGCGAGCGCGGCGGCGAGCAGTTCCGCACCGTGTGCGCTCCCCCCGCCGCGCCGGGCCCGCACCCAGGCCCGTTTCAGGTGCAGATGCACGTCCGCCTCCCAGGTGAACCCCATTCCGCCGTGCACCTGGAGGCAGTCACGGGCCCCCTGCACGGCGGCCTCGTCGGCGAGCAGCCGGGCGGCGGCGATGTCGGCGGGGTCGGCCGTGACGGCGGCGGCGTAGACGGCGGCACGCGCGGTCTCGGCCCGCACCAGCAGGTCGGCGCAGAGGTGCTGGACGGCCTGGAACGCCCCGATCGGCCGCCCGAACTGCTGGCGAGCCCGGGCGTGTTCCACGGCCAGCTCGCACACCCGTCCAGCCGTGCCCAGCTGTTCGGCGGCGGTGAGCAGCACGGCGACGGGGTCCGGGGGTGCGGCGACGGGGTCGGGAGGCACGGCGACGGGACCCGAGGGCACGGAGACGGCATCGGGGGGCGCGGCGACGGGACCCGTGGGCACCGCCTCCGGGCCCGGAGGCACCGCGATCGGGCCCCGGGGCACCGCCGCGGCCCCCGGAGGCGCGGTCACCCGGTGCAGCGGTGTCAGCGGGTCCACCGACCGCAGCGCCACCGCGCCGGACGCGTCCCCGCGGACGGCGTCCGCCGCGTCCAGCCATTCCACCAGCTCCCCGTCGACGGCGGCCACGACCGTCTCCCCGCTCGCGGCGCCGGGCACGGTGCCGGCCGCGAGGTGGGTGGCGAGCAGCGGCCCGGGCAGCAGGGCCCGTCCCGCCTCCTCGAAGACCAGGACCGCCTCGGGCAGCCCCAGCCCGACCCCGCCGTCCCGCTCGGGCAGCCGCAGGGCGAAGAACCCCGCCTCCCCGAGCGCCCGCCACAGCACGCGGTCGAGCCGGCCCGGTGCGTCGACGGCCGCGCGCAGCGCCTGACGCCCGAAGCGGCGCTCCAGCAGCTCCCGTACCCCGGCCCGCAAGGCGGCCTGGTCGTCGGTGAGTCGGAAGCGCACGGTCACCTCCCCCTGGGCAGGCCGAGGATCCGCTCGGCCACGATGGTCCGCTGGATCTGCGAGGTCCCGGCCGCGATCGTGTACGACAGCGAGGACAGCCGGTCCAGCACCCAGGGCCGGTCCAGGTCGAGGCAGTCCGGCCCGAGAACCTCGGCGGCGGCCTCGTACAGCTCCTGACGGGCGTGCGAGTAGCGGAGCTTGAACACGGAGCCGCCGGCGCCCGGTACCCCGCCGCTCGCCTCCGCCTCGCTCACGTTCCACTGGGTCAGCCGCCACAGCGCACGGAACTCCGCGTCGAGCCGGCCCAGCCGCCGGCGCAGCTCCGGCTCGCCCCAGCGCCCGTCCTCCCGCGCGGTACGCGCCAGTTCGCGCAGCACCCGGCGGCAGGCGACGACCTCGCCGACGAAGGCGGTGCCGCGCTCGAAGGAGAGGGTGACCTGGGTGACGCGCCAGCCGTCGTTCTCCTCCCCCACCCGGTTGGCGACCGGCACCCGCACCTCGTCCAGGAACACCTCGGCGAACTCCGGCGACCCGGCGAGCGTGCGCAGCGGCCGTACGGTGACGCCCTCGGCGTCCATGGGCATCGCCAGCCAGGTGATGCCCCGGTGCCGGGGCGCCGCGGGGTCGGTGCGCACCAGCAGCTCGCACCAGTCGGCGACTTCGGCGTGCGAGGTCCAGATCTTGGACCCGGTCACCACGTAGTCGTCGCCGTCCCTTCGCGCGCGCGTGCGCAACGACGCGAGGTCGGATCCGGCGTCCGGTTCGCTGAACCCCTGGCACCACACCTGTTCGCCGCGCAGGATCGGCGGCAGCCAGCGCGCCCGCTGCCCGGGTGTCCCCTCGGCGGCGATGGTCGGCCCGGCGTGCAGCAGCCCGACGAAGTTCGCGCCCACGTAGGGCGCGCCGGCCTTCTCGGTCTCCTCCAGGAAGATCAGCCGGAGCGTCGGGGAGGCGTCCCAGTGCACGCCGGCGTACCCGGCGTCGTACAGCATCCGCTGCCAGCCGAGGTCGTAGGCGCGGCGGCCGGGCCAGTCGTCCGGGGACGGCTTGCCCGGCAGGGTGGGCAGCACCTCGGCGAGCCACTCCCGCAGCCGTGCCCGGAACTCCTCCTCCTCCGGCGCGTACGACAGGTCCACTACCGGTCCAGGTCCAGGCCGAGCATGCGGATGGCGTTGCCGCGCATCAGCTTGTACACGGTCTCGTCGTCGAGCCCCTTCACATGGTCGAGGGCGACCTCCCTGGTGTGCGGGAAGGTCGAGTCGACGTGCGGGTAGTCGGTCTCGAAGGTGGCGTTGTCCCGTCCGACCACGTCCAGCGAGGCGACGCCGTGCCTGTCGCGGAAGAAGCAGCAGTAGATCTGCCGGTAGTAGTACGTCGACGGAGGCTCGGGGACCAGGTCCCGGACCCCGCCCCAGGCGCGGTGCTCCTCCCACACGTCGTCGGCGCGTTCCAGGGCGTACGGGACCCAGCCCATCTGCCCCTCGGAGTAGGCGAGTGTGAGCTGCGGGAACTTCACCAGGACCCCGCTGAAGAGGTAGTCCATCATCGAGGCCATCGCGTTGTTGAAGCTCAGCGAGGCCTGTACGGCGGGCGGTGCGTCCGGGGAGGCGGCGGGCATCTGGGAGCTGCTGCCGATGTGCATGTTGACGACCGTGCCGGTCTCCTGGCAGACGGCGAAGAACGGGTCCCAGTAGCCGGAGTGGATGGAGGGCAGCCCGAGGTGGGTGGGGATCTCCGAGAAGGTGACGGCCCGCACCCCGCGCTCCGCGTTCCGGCGGATCTCGGCGACGGCCAGTTCCACGTCCCACAGCGGGATCAGGCACAGCGGGATCAGCCGGCCGCCGCTGTCACCGCACCACTCCTCCACCATCCAGTCGTTGTAGGCGCGCACGCAGGCGAGGGCGACCTCCTTGTCGTGGGCCTCGGCGAAGGTCTGCCCGCAGAAGCGGGGGAAGGTCGGGAAGCAGAGGGAGCCCTCCACGTGGTTGAGGTCCATGTCCGCGAGCCGGGCCTTCGGGTCCCAGCACCCGCGCCGCATCTGCTCCCGCGTGATCCCCTCCAGGGTCATCTCGTCCCGGTCGAAGCCGACGGCGGCGATGTTCCGCTTGTACGGGAACTTCAGGTCCTCGTAGATCCACCAGTCCGTGGGCGGCCCCTGCGGGTCCATGGTGATCTGGTACTTCCCGCCGACGTAGGCCAGCTCCCCGATCCCGGCGGTCAGCGGCTGGGGCCCGCGCTCCCGGTACCTGGCCGGGAGCCAGGTCTCGAAGAGGTGGGCGGGCTCGATCACGTGGTCGTCGACGCTGATGATGCGGGGCAGTTCGGTCGCCATGGGTTCCTCCGCCGTACGGTGCGTCGCCTGCTCGGCTGCTCGACTGGACTCTGCTGATCTGATGGTCCGTCAGATAGCATGGCAGCTGACGAGTCGTCAGCCAAGCAGGGGGCAGCCGTGAACGAGACCCCGCACGCCCTGAGTTCCGCCCGCACGCTGTGGGAGCTGGTCACCCGCCGGGCCGCCCTCACCCCCGACCGCCCGGTCCTGCTCCAGGAGGACCGCGTCCTCACCTTCGACGCCCTGCGCACCCGCTCCGAACGCGTCGCGGCCGGCCTGTACCGCATGGGCGTGCGCCCCGGCACGGTGGTCGCCTGGCAGCTGCCCACCCGCATCGAGACCGCCCTGCTGTCCTTCGCCCTGGCCCGCCTGGGCGCCGTGCAGTCCCCGCTGATCCCCTTCTACCGGGACCGGGAGGTCGGCTTCGCGCTGCGCGAGTCGAAGGCGGAGTTCTTCGCCGTACCGGGCGTCTGGCGCGGCCACGACCACACGGAGATGGCGCGGCGACTCGGTGCGAGAGGCGTCTTCGAGGCGTACGGCGCCCTCCCCGACGGCGACCCGTCCACCCTCCCCCCGCCCCCCGCCGAGGGCACCTCGGTCCGCTGGATCTACTGGACCTCGGGCACGACCTCCGCCCCCAAGGGCGTCCTGCACACCGACCGCTCCCTCATCGCGGGCGGCTCCTGCCTGGCCCACGCGCTGCGGCTGTCGCCGGACGACGTCGGCTCGATGGCCTTCCCCTACGCCCACATAGCCGGCCCCGACTACACGGTGATGCTCCTGCTGTACGGCTTCCCGGCGGTGATGTTCGAGCACTTCGCGCTGCCGGACGCGCTGACGGAGTACCGGCGGCACGGGGTGACGGTGGCCGGCGGCTCCACGGCCTTCTACTCGATGTTCCTCGCCGAGCAGCGCGGACGGCCGGGGGCGAAGGTGATCCCCACCCTGCGCCTCCTCGCGGGCGGCGGCGCCCCCAAGCCGCCCGGGCTGTACCACTCCGTGGTGCGCGAGATGGGCGTCCAGCTCACCCACGGCTACGGCATGACCGAGGCCCCGATGATCACCATGGGCGACCCGGAGGACACCCCCGAGAACCTGGCGAAGACCGAGGGCCGCCCCCCGGCCGGCATGGAGATCCGCGTCGTGGACGGCGAGATACGCCTGCGCGGCGAGGCCGTCTGTCAGGGCTACCTGGACCCCGGCCAGACGGCGGCGGCCTTCGACGAGGAGGGCTTCCTGCGCACCGGCGACCTCGGCCGGCTGACCGACTCCGGCCACCTGGTCCTCACCGGCCGCCTCAAGGACGTGATCATCCGCAAGGGCGAGAACATCTCCGCCAAGGAGATCGAGGACCTCCTCACCGCGCACCCGGCGGTGGCCGACGCGGCGGTCATCGGCCTGCCGGATCCCGAACGCGGCGAGGTCGTCTGCGCGGTGCTCGAACAGCCCCCGCACTCCGCGCCGTTGACCTTGCCGGAGGTCGTCTCCTTCCTCCGCGCGCAGGGACTGTCCGTGCACAAGCTGCCCGAGCGGCTGGAGGTGGTGGAGGCGTTGCCCCGGAACGACACGCTGCGCAAGGTGCTGAAGCACGAGCTGCGCGCGCGGTTCAGGTGAGCGTCGACACCTCGAATCCGACGGTGGCGTCGGAGGAGTCGGGCTTGTCGGTGATCAGCGCCTCGACCACCCGGCCCTTGTCGGTGACGACGCACATGGTGGCGCCCTTCACCAGGCCCGAGTCGAGGTCGGTCCAGCCCATGTCGACGTGCTCCAGGCCTCCTCCGTAGGCCGCCTGCGAGCAGGAATCCCTCGTCACCGGCTTTCCCTTGGCGATGACGCCCGCGTGGCTTCCCCGCGCGGTGGTGAACCGCTCGGGAGCGCAGCCGTACAGCTCCATGTCCACGGTGTCCGGGACGTCGTCCGCCGCGGGGTCGTCCGCGGACACGCGCTGGGTGAACGGATAGGAGTCGAAGTCGATCCAGGTGTGGTCGCTGCAGGACCAGGTGAACCTCAGCGGCAGCGGCTCACCGGGGTGCGGCCGTACGGCCCCCGCGGCGGAGGCGTCCGCGGACGGGGACGCCGGCGGTGACGCCGACGGGGTCCGCGCCGGGGCCCCGCCCTGCTTGCCGCCGCCCGCGGGGGCCGAGGCCGCGGGCGAGGTCGTGTGCTTCGTGGAGGCCGTCGGCCGCGCGCCCGTGTCCCGCCCCGCGTCGTCCGGCCGGCCGCCGGTCCCGAGCCAGAGGCCCAGGCCGACTCCGGCGGCGACGAGCACCGCCGCGGCGGTCAGCGTCACGGGCAGGCCGCGCCGGCGGTCCTTCGGCACGGGAGGCGTCGACGGGAGCGGACGCGAGGGAGGCGGCGGGAGCGGCTCCGTCCTCGGGGGAGGCGGCGGGAACGGACGGGAGGTCTGGGAGGTCTGGGCGGCCACGGCGGGGTTGCGTACCAGGGCCAGGCCGCTCACGGTGTCGCCACCCGTCTTGCGGGGGTTCTGCTCCAGGCTGCGCATGGAGTGCAGGACCTGGCGGTACACCGTGTCCAGGTCGAGGAGTTCCGGCCCGCCCGGGACCCCGTCGCGCAGCACGCGGACCAGATGGCCGGTGAACGCGGTGAAGCCCTGCCCGTCGGAATCGAGCGAGACCTGGTTGGCACGGCAGGAGGTGAGCACGCAGGTGCCCTCGATCTCGGCCTCCTCGTCGGTCGCGACGGCCGGTGCCGCCGGCCGCTCCAGGAGGGCCGTGCCCGACATCGGGTTGGCGGCACCGCTGTGGCAGCAGTCGAGGACGAGGATGCGGTTCTGTGCCGGGGCCTGCTTGACGCACTCCTCCAGCACCTTGTACCTGAGGCCGCTGAACGGGATGCCGGCGGGTCCGGAGGCGGACCCGCTCGTCGTCAGGTACAGCTCGCCCTTCTCGTCCCGCTCCGCGTGACCGGCGTAGTAGATCAGCAGGGTGTCCGTGGCCCCTTCGACGGCGCGCAGGAGGGCCTCGTGGATCTGGCCCGGGGTCGACGGGTTCGGGAGCACCTCGCAGTGTTCCCGGTGGAAGCCGCCCAGGACGGGGTCGCACAGGGCGTCCTCGAGGTGGACCAGGTTGCGCGGGATGTTCTTCAGCGGGGTGAAACCGGAGTCCTTGCCGTAGCTGCTCGTGCCGATCAGCAGGAGCCGGGATTCGGCGGCCTTGGGCAGACGTCTCATCGGTCGGTCCGCTCCCCCTCGGCCCGGTCCGCGCCGAGGGCGCGGACCGCGTTCCGGATGGACTCCTCGTCCGTACCGGTGAGAGTGATCGTGGTGCCGTCGCGTTCGATGGTCACCGTGCCGGGACGGCTTCGGGTCCGGCGCCAGCCGACGTACTGGCCGATCACCTGGGTCAGCGTGAGGCCCGTCTGGACGGTGAAGTAGATGAAGTCGGCGTCGGCGCCCATCTGGCCGGGACGCGGCGGGGCGGCCCTCAACTGCGGCCGGGCCAGCCGCCGGACGGCGGGTTCCTCCAGTAACCAGGCGTAGAGGGACCGCAGTTCCTCGTCCGCGCCGTCGCCGTCCAAGCTCATCCGCAAGTCCATGCCGTCCCCGAGACGTGATCAGGTGAGTGGGAGAGGACGGACATCATAGGGCCGCGCGAGAAGGCCGCTGACGCTATTCGGGCACGGTGAAGTAGCGCGCGAACGCCGGTACGACCTCCGCCTCGCCGATCCTGCCGTCGCCGTCGGTGTCGAGGGCGGCGGCGATCGCCTCGGCCTGGTCCGCGGGTACGTGCAGGACGCGGAGCACCCGCGCGGTGTCGGCGACGCCGGCCCGGCCGTCCGTGCCGGTGCAGGCCACCGCCAGCGCCGCGTGCAGGAAGGGGCGGGCGATCTCGGCGAAGCGGTCGGGGTTGTCGCGCAGCCGCTTGACCGCGCCGGTGACGAACTCCTGGCGGGTGATGCGCTGGTCGCCGTCCCGGTCCGCGATGCCGGCCATGCCCTGCCAGAACGCCTCCGCTCCGGCGTACAGCGCCTGGCCCCGGTCGGAGCGGGCGGGCACACCGAACTCGGCGAGCAGCGCCTTGGCCGCCGCGCTGAAGTCCTCGCGGTCGATGGAGCCGTTGCCGTCCTGGTCGAAGGTGGCGAACCGGGCGGCGATCCTGCGCTCGTACTCGGTGCTGACCATGTCTGTCGGGCCGCCTTCCTTTGACGTAAGGGTGGGTCCGGGTGGGAGCGTACGTCGCGGGGGCGGGAAGGCGGCGGCGAAACGACGGTTGTGCCAAGACCGGGGGAATTCGGCGACAACTCGGTGGCGGCGGGCCGGGAAACGTGCTCAGGCCGACAGGGGGCCCGCGTCGTCGGTGGTGGCGGACTCGACGTCGGGGCGGACGTCGAAGAGCCGGCGGACGCCGAGCGCGCCGAGGACGCGGTTGACGTGCGAGCCGTCGTCGGCGCCCCGGTCCGGCAGGATCAGCCGCAGCCGTCCCTGGCAGGAGCGGATCAGCCGGCGCGCGGCGACGAGGACGCCGACCCCGCTGGAGTCGCAGAAGAACACGTCGGAGAGGTCCACGACGAGGCTGTGGTGCCCCTCGGCGACGATGTCGTGCACCCTCTGGCGCAGTACCGGCGAGGTCATCAGGTCCAGTTCCCCGGACACCCGGAGCACGGCCCACTCACCCCGTTCGACGCCGGTCACCTTGAATGTCACGGCCATGCCCCTCCGCTCGCCGGATCGCGCGGAACCGCCCGGAAACGGAAGCAGTTCCTACGTTTCTTTCCGCGCGGCTGCCCAGCGGCCGTTCCCTGAAACGTGGCGCCGCAAACGGCAGGCGATCCACAAAGGGCTTCTTTCGGTCACTACCGATCCTGTTCGATCAGAGACGTACGCGACTTGTGTGAAGATCGTGTGGAGGGGGCACTATCACCTGCGGCGCCACCGGGGGCGCACATTGCCCCAAAGGGGCGTGCGTTGTCAGACGTGCCGACTACATTCGAGAGGACAGGACCGACAGGCTGGACGGGCCGGACACGGTGAGGGGAGGGGACCGCATGGCCGGGAAGGACGTACCGCCCCGCTGGGACCGCAAGATGCAGCAGCGGCTCGCGCGCGGTGAGGCGGCCGCCCTCGGCGAGCTGTACGACCGCTTCGCCTCCCTCGTGCACAGTCTCGCCCACCGCGTCCTCGCCGACGAACAGACCGCCGACGCCGTCACCCGCGAGGTCTTCGCCCACGTCTGGGAGCACCCCGAGACCTACGACCCCCGGCAGGGCCCGCTGCGCTCCTGGGTCGCCGCCGTCACCCACCGGGTCGCCGTGCAGCGGCTGCGGGACCGGGAGGAACGGGAGCAGCCGCGGCGCGAGGAACTGGAGAGCACCGTGCGCCGCGCCTCCGTCGCCGCCCGCGCCGACTACATCGTCCACTCCATGCCGGCCCCGTTGCGCGCCGCCCTGGACCGGGCCTACGTCCGGCGCCTCGACTACCGGCAGACCGCGGCCGACCTCGGCGTCACCGAGGAGGAGGCCCGCCGCCGGCTCCGCCTCGGCCTCCAACTCCTGTCCACCGCCCACGACACCGGCACACCGCCGGGATACCGGGGTGCGGTGTGACGGGCGCGGGCGGGTTCGAGGCGCGGGACGGGTACGACGAGCACGACGGCCGTGGCGGGGAAGGGGGCCGCAGGGACGACGCGCGCGGTGAACGGTCCTACGGCGAACGGCCACACGGTGAAGCCGACTTGAGCACGCCGGGGGCGGCGGACGAGGGACGGGGTCCGGAGGGTCGGGACGCGGCCGACGGCGGCGGGGCCGGACGCGGTGGCGCCGGCGGTCCCGGTGGCCCCGGCGAGACCGGCCTCAGCGGTCCCGGTGGCCCCGGTGACGCAGGGCACGACGGAGCCGGCGGGAACGGGCCCGCGCCCGCCCCGCGTATCCCCACGCCCCGCACCTCCGTGGAGGACAGCGGGGTTCCGCTGCCCGACCTCGCCGACCTGGGGGACCTCGCACCCGTGCCGCTCGACCTGTCGCACGACGTCCTGAAGTCGCTGCTCGGCGCCTGGGCGCTGGCCGCCTGCTCGGCGGCGGAGACGGCGGCCGTGGAGGAACACCTGGGCGACTGCGGCGCGTGCGCCGACGAGGCCCGTCGGCTGCGCGAGGCGGTCGGCCTGCTGCACCAGCCGGAGAGCCTGGACCTGGACCCCGGGCTGCGCACCCGCGTCCTGGAGAGCTGCCTGAACCGCCGGCCGCCGCGCATCCCGGTGCCCGACTGGGCCGCGCCGTACGACGCCGAGACCGCGCGGCTGGACGCGCTGCTCCAGGACTTCGGCGACGCGGAGTGGCACGCGCCGGTACGGCTGCGCTGGTTCGAGCGGGACACGCAGACGAGCCGTCGTACGACCGTCGCCGGGGTGATCGCGCACCTGCTGTCGGTGGACGGGCTGATCGCCGCCGCGCTCGGCCTGGACGACCCGCTGGCCCGGGTCGCCGGGGCGGCGGAGCCGGGCTCCACTGGCCCGGCCGGCCGCACGGAGGCGTTCTGGCGGGCCTCCCACTTCCCGCCGACGCGGTCGGTGCGGGGGCCGTGGCGGGAACAGAGCCACAGCCTGGTGCGGACGGTGTCCTTCACCGGCAGCCACGCGGGCGGTCTCGAGGTGTCGTACGGCGACTTCACGCTGCCACTGCACGACGCGATGCTGGACCGCGCCTTCGAGTGCTGGGTGCACGCCTCGGACATCGCGGAGGCGGTGGACTACCCGTACAAGCCGCCGGCGCCGCGCCACCTCCACCGGATGATCACCCTCGCGGCCCGCCTGCTGCCGACGGTCCTCGCCGAGCGCCGCCGCGCGGGCCTGTCCGCGCCGGGGCCCCGGACCCCGCACCTGGTCCCGGCCGGAGCGCCCGGCCGCAGCCTGCGCCTGGCACTCCACGTCGCGCCCGATGGCCACCAGCTGGTCCGGCGTCACGCCGTGGCCGACGCGCTCGACCTCCTGCTCGATGATCGGTCCCTCGTCGAGGTCCGCGGTGACGTAGTGCGCCGTCGCACCGATCAGCTTCACGCCCCGGGCGTGCGCCTGGTGGTACGGCTTGGCGCCCTTGAAGCTCGGCAGGAAGGAGTGGTGGATGTTGATGATCCGGCCGCTGAGCTGCTTGCACAGGTCGTCCGAGAGCACCTGCATGTAGCGGGCGAGGACGACCAGCTCGACCTTCTCCTCGCGCACCAGCTCCAGCAGCTTCGCCTCGGCCTCCGACTTGGTCTCCTTCGTCACCGGGATGTGGTGGAAGGGGATGTTGTAGGAGCCCACCAGCTCCTCGAAGTCGGTGTGATTGGAGACCACAGCCGCGATCTCCACCGGCAGCGCACCGATCCGCGCCCGGAACAGCAGGTCGTTCAGGCAGTGCCCGAACTTGCTGACCATCAGCACGACGCGCATCTTCTGGTCGGCCCGGTGGATCTGCCAGTCCATGTGGAAGCTGTCACCGATCGCCGCGAAGCTCGCCCGCAGCTTGTCCACCGTCACCGGCGCCTCGGCCGAGAAGTGGACGCGCATGAAGAACAGTCCCGTGTCGTGGTCGCCGAACTGCTGGCTGTCCTCGATGTTGCAGCCGGTCATGAACAGATAGCTGGACACGGCGTGCACGATGCCCTTTTTGTCCGGGCAGGAGAGCGTGAGGACGTACTGGTCGGCCGGTGCGGCGGCGACGGAAGAGGCGGACTGATCGGTCATGCACCACAGGGTCCCATACCGGCCACCCCGCAGGGGCCGCCGTCCGCCACGCGGACCCCGGCAGGGCCCCGGGAAGGGCCTCCGCGGCGCCTGGCCGGGACCTCGCCGACAGCTCGCCGGAACCCGGTCAGGACCTCGTCAGGATCCGCAGCACTTCCAGGGTCTTCGGCGCCGCGTCCGGGTCCTCCCCGTCGCTCGCCGACATCCGCACGTGCGCGTCCCGCGCCGCCCGCACCGCATCCGGCCAGCCCGGGTGGTCCAGGTAGGCGGAGACCGGCGCGTCCGGGCCGACCTGGTGCATGATCCGCAGCACCCGCAGCACGGCGGTGTCGACGAGCGCCGCCTCCTGCGAGTCCCGGAATATCGTGCCGACGTACTTCTCGGCCGACCAGTTGTCCAGCCAGGTGTCCTCCACCAGCCGGTACACGGCGTCCGTGACGTCGCCGTAGCCGTCCACACCGGCGAGCCAGACGTCCCGCTGGAACACCGGGTCGGAGAGCATGTGCAGCGCCGAGCGCACGTTGCTGCGCCACCGCCACCACGGCATGTCGTTCAGGGGCATGCCGCCCATGGTGGAGGAGCGACGGCCGCGACGGGAAGAGTTCTCCGAACCTTGCACGGTCATCGATCGTACGTTCCTCGCCGCAGGAGCATCACCGGCCCCTCCAATTCACCTCTACGTCACCTTTCGTTGACCGAGGGTCACTCCCGGGTTATCTCTGTGAGGGAATCGTGTGGGGGCATGACCGGCAGGCGACGCACCCGCAGCACCTTCCTCCCCGCTCTTCCCCGCCCCGTCCGGGCCGCCGTCCTCACCACGGGCGCCCTGGCTCTCTGCGCGTCGCTCACCGCCGCATGCGGGGTCGTCCCCGGTGCCACGGGGGGCTCCGGGGACGACCCGGTCAAGGTGATGACCTGGGCCCCCCAGGACACCGACGCCACCAACAAGCCGGGCATGCCCGCGATGGCCCGCGCCTACGCGAAGTGGGTCAACGCCCACGGCGGCATCAACGGCCGCCGGCTTCAGGTGCTGACCTGCAACGACCACAACGACGGCGTGGGCGCCGCCCGGTGCGCCCGGCGCGCGGCGGACGAGAACGTGGTCGCGGTCGTGGGCTCCTACAGCCAGTTCGGCGACTCCTACCTGGCCCCGCTGGAAGGCGCCGGCATCCCCTACATCGGCGGCTACGGCGTCACCAACGACGAGTTCACCGGCGCCATGTCGTACCCGGTCAACGGCGGCCAGCCCGCCCTCCTCGCCGGCCTCGGCAAGGCCCTCGCCGCCACCTGCGGCAACATCGCCCTGGTGCGCCCCGACAGCATCGCCGGCGACCAGCTGCCCGCGATGCTCGACTCGGGCCTGAAGGCGGGCCGGCACGCGGACGCCGGCGACCAGCTCGCCGCCGACGACGCCACCGAGTACGCCGGCCAGTCCGAGCAGGCGCTGCGCTACGCCACCAGGGACGTGACGAAGAAGGGCTGCGTGGTGCCCGCGCTCGGGGACCGCACGGACACCTTCATGGACTCCTTCCGGCGGGCCCGCGAGAACTTCCCGGACGTGCGCACCGCGACCGTGCTCGGCAGCGTCGACCAGACCGTGATCAACGCCACGGGCGGGGCGTCGGGGCCGTACGAGGGGGCGTACATCACCGGCTGGTACCCGGTCGCCTCCGACCGGCGCTGGGACCCGATGAAGAAGGTGATCAACGAGGCGGCCTTCGGCGACAACCGCATCGACCCCGCGGACGCCGGTGTGCAGACCACCTGGATCGCCTACACCGTGCTCCGGGCCGCCCTGGAGAAGATCGGCGACGGCGAGGTGAGCGCCGACGCCGTGCGCCGCACCCTCAACGACGGGCTGCGGGTCTCCACCGGCGGCCTCACCCCGACCCTGCACTGGCCCTACGAGGGCAGGCTCGCCGCGGTCGGCTTCCCCCGGCTGGTCAACGCCGACGTCACCCTCCAGGTGGTGCAGGACGGCAAGCTGGTCGCGGCCCGCAAGGGCATCGGCGGTGCCGACGGGATCGCCGACATGACCTCGACGCTGGAGGACGCGGACGTGTCGTGACGGGCCCCGGCGCCGACGGAAACGGCTGCGGCTACGGCCGTCACCGTGGCTGCGGCTGTGACCGTGGCTGCGGCTCCTGCTGTGACCGCGGCGAGGGGGCCCGCCGGGCGGTCACAGCTGGGTGGGCTGGCGCTGGGTCAGGCCGTACTTCTGCGCGATCGTGTTCCACAGCGCCGCCGCCTTCGCCTTCTGCGCGCTGGCGGTGGTGCTCTCCCGGTTGCCGGCCTGGGTCTCCCCGGTGGTGCGGGCGTGCCCCTTGTGGCAGACCTTGCGGTTCTTGGCCTGGTCGGCCCAGGCCGCGTAGTGGTTGTCGGCCGCGGCGGACGCCTGCCAGGCCTTGGTCAGCGCGGCCGTCAGGTCGGCGTTGCCCGGCAGCTTGTCCACGGACAGCTTGCCGAGCCGGGTGACCAGCTGGCCGCGCTGCCCGGCCGCGTCCCGGAGGTCGGCCGCGGCCCGGTCGAGGTTGTCGCACCGCCTGACGTCGGACACCGCCTGGATCACCGAGGACCGGCTGCTGCCGCTGTCCGCGAGCAGCTTGTCCAGCTCGACCGCCTGTTCGCGGGCGGGGTCGACGGTGGGCGAGGCGGAGTCCTGGGTGGCCGGGGACGCGGCGGCGACCGTCTTGTCGTCCCCGCCCTTGCCCTTGTCGCCCCCGGCGCTGAGCAGCGCGCCGGCGCCGACGCCGAGCACGACGAGGCCCACGCCGACCGCGGCGATCAGCGGCACCCGCGACCGTGCTCCGCGCCGCCCGCCGCCGCCGTCGTCGTACGCCCCTTCGTCGTACGACGACTGCGCCGGGCGGTACGACACCGGGCCCGGGCCGGGGTAGGCGTCCGGCTGCTGGACGCGCGGGAGCTGCTGGGTGGAGCCGGCCGGACCGTCACCGCCGGCGGGGCCGCCGCGGAAGAGGTTGTCGAACTCGGCGGGCGGCTGCCGGTCCGCACCCTGCCCCTGCCCCTGGGCCTGGGCCTGGGCGGTGTAGGGCGGGATGTACTGGGTGGCCTCGGCGTCGGAGGGCGCGGGCGCCGCCTGGCGGGGCACCTGGCCCAGGTACCGGGTCTCCTCGCCGGCCGACTCCGGCGGCAGCGCGCCGGGCGTCACGGGCGGGAGGTACTGGGTGGCCGCCTCGTGGACGGAGGCCGCCGCCGGGTCCGCGGGGACCGGCGGTATGTACTGGGTCGCGCCGTCGGCCGGTCCGGCCTGCACCGGCGGTATGTACTGGGTCGCGCCGTCGGCCGATGCGGCCGGCACCGGCGGCAGGTACTGGGTCGCGCCGTCGGCCGTCGGGGGCAGCGGGGCGGCCGCGGGCGGGTACGGCTGCTGAGCGTGGGGCGCCTGCTGCGCCTGGTGCTGCTGGTAGGCGTCGGGGGCGCCGTACGCGGACTGCTGAGCCGCCTCGTAGCCGCCGGGCGCGGGCTGACCGCCGCCGTAGGGGGTTCCGGGACCGCCGTAGGCCGGCGCCTGGCCGCCGTACGACGGGGCCGGGGCGCCCTCCGGGGGCAGCGGGCCGGGGTTGGCGGCGGACGGGGGCTGCTGCGAGCCGGTCCACTGCGGGGCCGCCGACGAGGCATGGCCCTGGCCCTGCTCGGGAGGTGCCTGCCGGCCGGGACCCCAGGAACCGTCCCAGGCCTGGCCGCCGGCCGGGCCCGCGGGGGCGGGCGTCGCGGTCATGCCCGGCAGCAGGGGCTCGCCTCCGTCGGAGGGCAGCACGATGCCTTCGCGCGCGGGCCGCGCCGAGGGCTCCTCGCCCTGTCCACTCTGCGTCACCGGGACTCCTACTAATGGGGGACCTTGTGAATCGTCGGGTCACGCTACCGGGTCCCCCGAGCCGCGTGCCACGCAGCTCAGGACGCGACCTCCTTCCCTGTGACGGCAGTAACACATCCGTCCCGCATTGCGCTGTTCACGGCACCCGGCGCACCCCGGGTGCCGTTTCCCTTCCGTTCACGCCCGCGCGGGGCCGGTGTTCACGCGGCCTGCTGGAGGTCGAGGCGCGCGCCGAACTCCCGTACCACCGCCTCCTCACGGAAGGGCTCCAGGCGCTGCTGGAGGTCCTCCAGGTACTCCGCGCCCCGGTTGGAGCGGAGCGTCTCCAGCAACTCCACCGCTCTCATACCGGTGTTGCAGGCCTGCTCGATCTCGCGCTGCTGCACCTGGGCCGTGGCGAGCAGCACGTAGCCGATGGCGCGCCGGCGGGCCCGGGACTCGGGGTGCCCGGCGAGCGACTGCTCGGCGTACCGCGCCGCCTGCTCGGGCTGGCCGAGGTCGCGGTGGCAGTGCGCCAGCTCGTCGGCGAGGTACGCCTCGTCGAAGTGACTGATCCACACCGGGTCGTCCCCGCTGGCGCCGTCCGCGCGTTCCATCGCGTCGACCGCCCGCCCGCCTGCCGCCTGTGCGGCGCGCACGTCGCCGAGCAGGGCGTGACCGCGCGCCTCGGCGGCATGGAACAGCGCCTCCGCGCGCGGGGTCACATGCCCGCGCGCCCCTTCCTGCGCCGCCCGCGCCAACTGGGCGATCTCGCGCGGGTTCCCGAGCTGCGCGGCGAGATGGCTCATGGAGGCGGCGAGGACATAGCCGCCGTACCCGCGGTCCCCGGCGGCCTGCGCGAGCCGCAGCGACTGGATGTAGTACCGCTGCGCGAGGCCCGGTTGGCCGGTGTCGACGGCCATGTACCCGGCCAGCTCGGTCAGCCGGGCGACGGCGGCGAAGAGTTCCCGGCCGACCGTCTCCCGGTACGAGCCCGCGAGCAGCCCGGAGACGACGCTGTTGAGGTAGTGCACGACGACCGGGCGGACGTGCCCGCTGCCGTACTGGTGGTCGAGGTCCACCAGCGCCTGGGTCATGGACCGCACGGCCGCCACGTCGGCCTGGCCCACGCGCGGGCCGGCCTGCCGGGCCACCTGGGCGTCCGGTGCCGAGATCAGCCAGTCGCGGCTGGGCTCGACCAGCGCGGAGGCGGCGACGGAGGAGCCGGACAGGAAGTCCCGGCGCCCCACGTCGCTGCGCCACAGCTCGCAGACCTGCTCGATGGCCCCCAGTACCGTCGGCGAGAACTGGAGACCGACCCCCGAGGCGAGGTTCTTGCCGTTGGCCATGCCGATCTCGTCGATCGTGACCGTACGGCCGAGCTTGCGCCCGAGCGCCTCGGCGATGATCGCCGGGGCCCGGCCCCGCGGCTGCTGGCCGCGCAGCCAGCGGGCCACGGACGTCTTGTCGTAGCGCAGGTCGAGCCCGTGCTCGGCGCCGCACATGTTGACCCGCCGGGCCAGCCCGGCGTTCGAGCACCCCGCTTCCTGGATGAGTGCCTGCAGCCGTTCGTTCGGCTGCCTCGCCACGAGAGGCCTTGCGGCCATGTGCTACCCCCTGCGTTACGGTCCCTGGAACGCTGCGGTCCTCCGGAGCACGGATGTTCCGGCCGGGAAGATCACTGCCCAGCTGACATACCGTCAATGCGTGACATGTGCGGTTTGCCGGGGTAAAGACGGTTGCCCCCCATCCCTGGCTACCCACCTCACTCCCCGTCTCCTCCCACGCGCCCCCGGACGTGCACCCATGCGCCCCGACTGCGGAATCGATGCTCCTCCCCCGCGCGCGGTACAGCCGTAACTCCAGGTGAGTGCGGGAGTTGAGTGGGACGTGGAAGAGACGATCGCGGGCGCCCAGGACAGTCAGATGGCCGGTCACATTCCGCAGCAGCGCGGCGAATCGCTGCTGGAGACCGCCGTACGGTACGCCGAGGAGCGGCACTGGGACGTGTTCCCGGGCACCTGGCTGGAAGCCGTCGACGGGATGCAGCGCTGCTCGTGCGGTGACGCCTCCTGCCCTGCGCCGGGTGCGCACCCCACGCGCCCCGACTGGGCGACGCAGGCGACCGGCAGTGCCACCGTCGCGCGCCGGATGTGGCACAAGCAGCCGACGGCGTCGATCCTGCTGCCGACCGGGCGGACCTTCGACACGCTGTCCGTCCCGGAGAGCGCGGGCTTCCTGGCGCTGGCCCGGATGGAGCGGAGGGAGCTGACGCTCGGGCCGGTCACGCTGACGCCGGACCGGCGGATGCACTTCTTCGTGCTGCCCGGCGCCTCCGCGAAGGTCCCGGACCTGGTGCGCAAGCTCGGCTGGTCCCTGTCGTCACTGGACCTGGTGGCGCAGGGCGAGGGCGCGTACGTCGCCGCTCCGCCCACGCGGTTCGGGTCGCGGGGGGCCGTGCAGTGGGCCTGCCGGCCGACGCCTGCGAACCGGTGGCTGCCGGACGCGGAGGAGTTGATCTCACCGCTGGCCTATGCGTGCGGGAGGGATCGGTAGCCGGTTCGCCCACTCGTCTGCCGGGTCACTGCGATGCGGCGGCTGCGGGCGTGTTCAATCCCCGGGCAACCCGTCGAGGAACGGCGACACGGCGACCCGCCAGGCCTCCGGCAGGTCGTAGTGGGCGAGGTGGCCGGCGTCGGCGATCTCCGCGTACTCGCCCCGCGGCAGCACCCGCACCATCTCCTGCGCCTCCGCCCGCCCCAGCTCGCCGTCCACCCCGCGCACCACCAGCGTCGGGCACCGCACCTGGGCCAGTTCCTCCCAGTGGGCGTCGTAGACCCAGGTCTCGCGGGACCTGAGCATGTGCTGGGGGTCGAAGACGGGACGCCAGCCGTCCTCGCACTCGTGCATCACCTCGGCGTAGAACGCGCCGCGCGCGGGGGTGGGCCGCTCCACCCAGGGGTCGTCCTCGCCGAACCACTTGCGGACGTCGGCGAGGCTGGCGAAGGGGAGGGGCCAGGACGTGAACCAGTCGGCCCACTCGCGCTGCGAGGCCGCGCCGAGCGCGGAGGCCCGCATGTCGCAGACGATCAGGCCGCGCACCAGGTCGGGGCGCTTGGCGGCGAGCTGCCAGGCGGTCAGCGCGCCCATGGCGTGGCCGATGAGGACGACGGGGGCGAGGCCGAGCTGTTCCACGGCGGCCTCGGCGTCCTGGACGTAGGCCTCGCGGGTGTAGGCGGCCGGCGGGGGCTTCTCGCTGCGGCCGTGGCCGCGCTGGTCGAGCGCCACGGCGCGGTGGCGTCCGGCGAGCCAGCGGGCGGTGGACGCCCAGTGGGAGGCGCGGCCCATCAGACCGTGGAGTAACAGCACCCCCGGAGGGCGCGGCTCCGCCGTCGCTTCACCGCCCGGCTCCGTCTCCGCTTTCGGAGGGTCGGCGAACTCCCATGCGGCCAGGCGCAGCCCGCCCGCTCCCGTCACATCGATACGCCGTGCCATCGGCCTGGCACCCCCCAGTGCTCCGCCTGCCTGTTCCCGCTCGTGTCGTCGACCCGCGCCGCCGGCTCGTCGGCCCATGTCGTCCAGGCCGTACCGTCCAGCCACCTCAGGCTATCGAATGCCCATTCGAAAATTCCGTCTCCGTGGACAACACCCCTCATTTGAGTGACATCCCCCAAGGAATGATCGCCGCCCCCGAGGGGATCTTTCTGGCAGGAGGCGGACCGCTCGGGGAAAAACGGTCCGAGGGGAAGACCCTGAGAGCTCGGGGCTCCGGGTCAGCACAGGGGAGGACAGGCCCCGGCGCCACACGGCGCCGGGGCCCTCTCCTTGATCAGCGCTTGGCGACGAACACGTGGGAAGCGATGTCCGCCGCCAGCTCGGCCGCCTCGCCGCCGCTGCCCACCAGCACACCACCGGGCGACTCCGTCACACTGACCACGGAACCGGGCTGCACGCCCGCCCGCCGCAGCGTGTACATCAACTGCGCATCCGTCTGGATCGGCTCGCCGATACGACGGACGACGACCGTCTTGCCGTCCGTGCCCGGGTCCAGATCGGCCAGCGACACCATGCTCTCGTCCAGGAACGGATCCGCCCCGTCCTTCTCGCCCAGCTCCTCCAGGCCCGGGATGGGGTTGCCGTACGGCGACTCGGTCGGATGCCTCAGCAGCTCCAGCACACGGCGCTCGACGGCCTCGCTCATCACGTGCTCCCAGCGGCAGGCCTCCGCGTGCACCTGCTCCCACTCCAGCCCGATCACATCCACGAGCAGGCACTCCGCCAGGCGGTGCTTGCGCATCACGCGCGTCGCCAGCCGGCGGCCCTCGTCGGTCAGCTCCAGGTGCCGGTCGCTGGCCACGGAGACCAGACCGTCGCGCTCCATCCGCGCCACCGTCTGGCTCACGGTCGGCCCGCTCTGGTCCAGCCGCTCCGCGATGCGGGCGCGCATGGGGACGACGCCTTCCTCTTCGAGTTCGAGGATGGTGCGGAGATACATCTCCGTGGTGTCGATCAGTCCGGACATACGTGCCCCTCGATTACCTCTGCCGGCAGCCGGCCGCTTGCGCAGGCCCTGGCACCAATTCTGCCGGATCCCACTGACAAGCGGGCGGCAGCGGGAAAACGGACGCACCCGGCTCCCCGCCGCCGCACCCCGGCCGTATTGACACCGAGATGGTCCAGACCGCACGGTGATCCGCGACACAGACGCTGCGAAGGGGCACCGCATGAGCGACGGCACGCCTGCCGACCTGTTCTTCGACGCCGCCATCGGCCTGCTGCACCGGGTCCGCGACGAGGAGGCCGAAGCGATCACCGCGGCCGGCACCCTGCTCGCCGACACCGTCGCGGCCGGCGGCCGCCTGTTCGCCTTCGGCGCCGGGCACTCCTCACTGGCCGCCCAGGACGTCGTCTACCGCGCGGGCGGCCTCGCGCTGATGAACCTGCTCGCCGTACCCGGTGTCGTCGGCGTCGACGTCACCCCCGCCACCCTCGGCTCCGCCCTCGAACGTGTCGACGGACTCGCGACCGCCGTCCTCGACACCTCCCCGCTCCGCGCCGGCGACGCCCTCGTGATCATCTCGCTCTCCGGACGCAACGCCCTGCCCGTCGAGATGGCCCTGAGCGCCCGCGCCCTCGGCATCAAGGTCATCGGCGTCACCTCGGTGGCGTACGCCTCGCAGACGACGTCCCGGCACAGCTCCGGCACCTTCCTCAAGGACCACTGCGACATCGTCCTCGACTCCAAGATCGCCGTCGGCGACGCGGAACTCGCCCTCGACACCATCCCGGCGCCCTTCGCCCCCGCCTCCACCGTCGTCACCACCGCCCTGATGCAGGCCGTCATCGCGACCACCGCCGCCGCCCTCGCCGACCGCGGCATCGAACCCCCGCTGCTGCGCTCCGGCAACGTCGACGGCGGCCACGAGTGGAACGGCCGGGTGATGGCGGAGTACGGCGACCGGATCTTCTACCGCCACTGACAGCCGCCACCGCCGGCCACCACTGACAGCCCCGTCAGCCGCCCCGCCCGCAGGCCGAGCCCGGCTGCCCTCCGACCCCGGCTGCCCCCGGCTACTCCCCCGACCGCCCCCGCACCGCCTCCGCCAGGTCCAGCACCGTCGCGATCCGGGCGGCGACGTCCTCCGCGTAGGCGGCGTCGGACCGCTCGAAGCGGCTGCGGCCGGCACCGCGCAGGAAGGTCACCACCCCCAGCGTCCGCCCCCGGCTGCGCAGCACCGCGCACAGCGCGTGCACCGCGTCGCCGGGCCACTGCCTCTCCAGCGCCCACTCCCGCGTCCGCTCGGCCGCAGCCGGCCCGGCGTCCGCGCGCACCGTCCCGGCCCGCTCCACGCACCGCAGCGCCGGATGCCCCTCCGGATAGCGCACGGGCAGCCCGGCCGCCCCCGTGAGCAGGCTCGGACCCGGCGCCCCGGCGGGCGTGACGGCGAGCCGCACCAGCCGCACGGAGCGTTCCTCGCCCTCCGCGCGGGGGGCGCCCGCCACCCGGTCGACGAGGGCGTGGTCGGCGAAACCGGCGAGGGCGAAGTCCAGGTGCACGGTGGCCGCCTCCACCGGGTCCTCGCACTCGGCCGCGGCCCGCGCCGCGCGGTGCAGCTGGTTCGTCCGGAACCGCAGCAGGGACGCCTCCTGCTCCCCCTGCTTGGCCTCGGTGACGTCCTCGAACAGCCACCCCACCCCCAGCGGCACCGGCTCCTCCGCGAGCGGGGAGGCCAGCCGCACGAACCCGCTGCGCCAGCAGCGCCGCTTCTCGCCCTCCGGGGTCCGCACGGTCACCCACATCTCGGCGGGCGCGGGCGGCGCGCCCTCGGCGAGGACGTGGGTCAGCGCGGCCTCCAGTTCCTCCACCCCCTGCGCGAGCAGCTCGCCCAGCGGACGCCCCAGCACGGCCGTACGGCCCACCCCCAGCGTCCGCGCCGCGTGCGCGTTCACGACGGCGGGCCGCAGGTCGGCGTCGACCAGGACGACTCCCCAGGACGCGTCCTCGAACAGCGCCTCGCTCAGCGCGATCGACCGCTCCAGGTCTATCTGCGCGTGCACCTCGCTGAACGCGCAGTACACCCCGGCGGGCTTCCCGTCGGGCCCGCGCACGGCGGCCGACTGCGTCCGTACGAGCACCCGCCCGCCGCCCTTGATGACGAGCGCGAACTCGTGCACCTGCCGCCCCGGCGCGCGCATCGCCGACATCAGCCGGGCCTGCACCTCCTCGGCGTCCGCGGTGCGCACCGCCCACCCGGCGAACCCGTGCCGCCCGACCGCCTCCGCCGCCGTCCAGCCGAGGATCCGCTCGGCCTCCCGGTTCCAGTGGGTCACGACCCCGTCGGCGTCGAAGGCGCACAGCGCCGCGTCCATGCCGTCCAGCAGCGCGGCGAGCAGATCGGACCCGCCGGGCTCACCGGGCTCGTCCGGCCCCAGCTCATCAGTGGCCCCACTCCGCCGCGAAGCACTCACCTGGACCCCCTGGAAGCCGCGTCCGCGCACACACGGCGCTCGGTTCGCTCACTGGCCTTCATTCAACTGGAACGTGACCCAGCACACAGCATGTTCCCGGAAGATTCCGGAGATCAATGCCCCGTTCCATCCAGCGACGCCCGCAGGTCGGCCCACCCGTCCCCCTTCTCCGTCCAGCACACATCGCACGATCTCCACAGACCGGACAACACGGCGAGCCGCAGCCCTTCCTCGTTCACCACCGACACACACATCTCGACCGCGTCCACCCCCAGTACACGCGTGCGCGCCGGCCTCTACCAGCTAGGACGTCCGCCCGTTCGCAGGTTCGGCGACATTCGCACGTGCGAGCGACTTGCGGCCGTTCACCCTGTCTGCTCCGGCCCGCTTCGTTAAGTTCATCCGCACACACGAGAAGGGAGGTCATTCGCTCCCCGGCCACAGCCGACGAATGACCAGCCCGAGTCATCACGATCGACGTGATCAGGGAGGTGCACCGATGACTACGTTTCCCGCAGGCGAGCAGACCCACCGGGCTGTGCTTCCTCAGCAGCCCGCACTGGAATCCGCGAGAGCAGACACCCCCGGGAGCAGGGACGAAACGGCTCACGGACACCCCGCCACCGCGCGGGGCACCGGCGGGGAACATGGGCGAGGGGAGATCGACGGGTACGGCACCGGAACCCGTCGGCGTCACGCCAAGAACGTTGCCACGGCAGCGAACACAGCAGAGAACGGGAGCGGTGACGCTCCCCCGCACGACCGAAAGTCCAAGGCCGGCACCGGCAACGGCCGGGTCTTCGTCCTCTCCCGGGACGGGCACCCCCTCATGCCCTGCCACCCCGCCCGCGCCCGTGAGCTTCTCCGCAGGGGCAGGGCCGTGGTCGCCCGCCACGTGCCCTTCACCATCCGGCTGAAGAATCGCACGCTGGCCGGGTCGGAAGTCGTCGGCGTTCAGTTGCGCATCGACCCCGGCTCCCAAGGCACCGGACTCGTCCTCACCGACGAGAAACAGCACATCACCGAAGACGGCATTGCGATCACTGCGCGGCGTGGGCTGGTCTCCGTGGAACTCCGGCATCGAGGCGCGCAGATTCACAGCACCATGCTGCGACGCGCGGGGTACCGGCACCGGCGACGCTCAGCGAACTGCCGATACCGATCACCACGCGCGAAGAACCGGCTCCAGCCCGAGGGATGGCTCCCGCCCTCCTTGCGCCACCGTGTCGACACCACCTTCTCTGTCGCGAGACGCCTGTGCCGCTGGGCGCCCGTCTCGGAGGTTCACGTGGAACGCAGCGCCTTCGACACGCACTCCATGAGCGCCGGCCGACCTCTGTACGGCGCGGAGTACACCCGTGGCCCCCTCGTAGGCACCACAGCGCGCGCCTACCTCCGCACTCGGTGGCACAACGCCTGCGCCTACTGCGGGGCCACCGGCGTGCCTCTCAACGTGGAGCACGTACGACCACGCAGCAGGCGAGGTTCCCACCGCGTCGCGAACCTCGTCCTCTCCTGCGTGCCCTGCAACAAGGCCAAAGGCAGTCGATCCGTCGAGACCTTCCTGGCCCACCGCCCCGAACTCCTGGCCGAGATCCTCGGTCAGACCAAGGCGCCGCTCCGGGACGCCGCGGCCATGAATGCCATCCAGACGCGGCTCGTTCAGGCACTACAGACACTCGGCAAGCCCGTGCACGCCTGGCCAGGCGCTGTGACCAAAGCGAACCGCGATGCCACGGGCCTCGGCAAGACGCACACGCTGGACGCCCTGTCCGTCGGCCCGCTCGGCCACGAGAGCGGGAATGGGATCGTGCGGATCCCCGATGGAGTCCTCGTCGTGAAAGCCACCGGCCGTGGAACCTACGCCCGCACCACACCGGACCGGTATGGATTCCCACGGCTCCCGCGAACCCGCAGGAAGCAGCACTTCGGGTACAGCACGGGAGATCTCGTACGGGCAGTCGTGCCTTCAGGCAGGTGGAAAGGCACGTGGACGGGGCGCATCTCGGTGCGCGCGAGAGGACAGCACAGCCTCGCCGTCCCAGGCGGCCGCGTCAACGTCTCGCACCGGCATCTGCGGCTGCTCCAGCGGGGCGACGGATACGGCTACGGCATCCGGCCCGAAGCCGTGCCGTCAGCGTTCCCGAAAAAAACAGTTGAGCCCGCGCCAGCGACTTCCTAGGGTGGCGGTTACACGGTGAAAGGAGGTGATCCGGCAGATGTATGAATCCCGGACGCGTGAGGTGGCTGCGGGCTAGCGGCCCGTCACCACGCCATGTGCGGTGCCGGACCAGCGCGCGACAGACGCGTGCAGCCGGCCAATCCCAAGCAGTCACCCGACCCGCGGGCTGCCGGTACGTCCGGCCGGCTCCTCCTCGGAGGAACCCAGCCCGCGGGTCGTCTGCGTTGTGCGGGCCCGTCAGGGGCTGAGGCGTTCGACCTTCCAGGTGCCGTCCGGCCGGGCGACGTAGCGCAGGCGGTCGTGGAGGCGGTTCACGCGGCCCTGCCAGAACTCGATCGTCTCCGGGGTGACGCGGAAGCCGCCCCAGTGCGGCGGGACCGGGACCCGTTCGTCCTCCGGGTAGCGGGCCGCGAGTTCCGCGTAGGACGTGTCGAGTTCGGTGCGCGAGGCGATCACCCGGGACTGGGCGCTGGCCCAGGCGCCCAGCTGGGAGCCGTGCGGGCGGGTGCGGAAGTAGGCGGCGGTCTCGTCGCGGCCGGTGCGCCGGGCGGTGCCGGTGACGATGACCTGGCGGGCCAGCGGGTGCCAGGGGAAGAGCAGCGAGATGTGCGGGTTCTCGGCCAGGTCGCGGCCCTTGCGGGAGTCGTAGTTGGTGAAGAAGACGAAGCCGTCGGTGTCGTACTGCTTCATCAGCACCGTGCGTGAGCTGGGGCGGCCCTGTGCGTCCGCCGTGGAGACGACCATCGCGTTGGGTTCGTAGAGCGTGCCGTGCAGGGCCGCGCGGGCGGCGTCCTCGAACCAGCGGGTGAACTGGTCCATCGGATGGGTGGCGAGGTCCTCCTCGGCGAGGCCGTCGGCCCGGTACTGCTTGCGCATGGCGGCGGGATCGAGGACGGGGTCCAGGAGCGGGTCGCGGTCGGTCACGCGGTCATCTTGCCGTATCGAACGGGTATGGCACTCGGTGTCGTGTGGTCTCCCCAACCATGGCACCGGGGGTTATCGTGCTGGTCCCTTTGCGGTTGGGTTGACCACGGGTGACCACCGGCGGATCGGGGCATCACCGGGGTGACCGCCGCCCACACATCACGAGGAGCCGCCTGATGTCCGATTTCGTACCCGGGCTCGAGGGAGTCGTCGCGTTCGAGACGGAGATCGCCGAACCGGACAAGGAGGGTGGCGCCCTGCGTTACCGGGGTGTCGACATCGAGGACCTGGTGGGGCACGTCTCCTTCGGGAACGTGTGGGGTCTGCTGGTCGACGGCGCCTTCAACCCCGGTCTGCCGCCCGCCGAGCCCTTCCCGATCCCCGTGCACTCCGGTGACATCCGGGTGGACGTGCAGTCGGCGCTCGCCATGCTCGCCCCCGTCTGGGGGCTGCGTCCCCTGCTCGACATCGACGAGCGGCAGGCCCGGGAGGACCTGGCGCGGGCCGCCGTCATGGCCCTGTCGTACGTCGCCCAGTCCGCGCGCGGTCAGGGGCTGCCGATGGTGCCGCAGCGGGAGATCGACAAGGCCGGTTCCGTGGTGGAGCGGTTCATGATCCGGTGGCGGGGCGAGCCGGACCCCAAGCACGTCGCGGCCGTCGACGCGTACTGGACCTCCGCGGCCGAGCACGGCATGAACGCCTCCACCTTCACGGCGCGGGTCATCGCCTCCACCGGTGCGGATGTCGCCGCGGCGCTGTCCGGCGCGGTGGGTGCGATGTCCGGTCCGCTGCACGGCGGTGCGCCGTCGCGGGTGCTCGGGATGATCGAGGAGATCGAGCGCACGGGGGACGCGGAGGCCTACGTCAGGCGGGCGCTGGACCGCGGTGAGCGGCTGATGGGCTTCGGGCACCGGGTGTACCGGGCGGAGGACCCGCGGGCGCGGGTGCTGCGGCGTACGGCGCGGGAGCTGGGTGCGCCCCGGTTCGAGGTGGCCGAGGCGTTGGAGAAGGCCGCGCTGGAGGAGTTGCACAACCGCCGGCCGGACCGGGTGCTGGCCACCAACGTGGAGTTCTGGGCGGCGATCATGCTGGACTTCGCGGAGGTACCGGCCCACATGTTCACGTCGATGTTCACGTGTGCCCGTACGGCCGGGTGGTCGGCGCACATTCTGGAGCAGAAGCGGACGGGGCGGCTGGTGCGGCCGTCCGCGCGGTATGTGGGGCCAGGTCCGCGGCGGCCTGAGGACATCGAGGGGTACGGGGAGATCGCCCGCTGAGAGGGGTTGCTCGGGGCGCGTGGCCGTGGCCGGTCGCCGTGGCTGATGGCGCCGTGCGACGGGGCCGCCTGTCGATGCGGCCCCGCGCTCTGGGAGTGGGTCAGGCCGGTGTCAGCAGGTTCCCGTGGTACCTCTCCGCGACCAGCGGGTGGGCCCTCAGTTTGCCCTTGAGTTCGTTGTAGCCGTACTCGGCGTGGAGCGGGTTCGTCGGGTCGGTGGTGATGCCGGGGGCCTTCGAGGCGTGCGGGAAGGGGAGCGGGGCGATCTTCGCGTCCAGGCGGGGGTTGTAGAAGAACGGGACCGAGAAGCGTTCCGTGGCGCCGGGTGGGCTGACCACCCGGTGGTTGGTGGCGAGCAGGTAGCCGTTGGTGGCGACCTCCAGGAGTTCGCCGAGGTTGACGACGAAGGCGCCCTCGATGGGCGGTACGTCGTGGAAGCGGCCGTCCTCGCGCTGGACCTGGAGGCCGCCGACCGTGTCCTGGAGGAGGAGGGTGAGGAAGCCGTAGTCCTTGTGGGCGCCGACGCCCTGGTCGGTGCCGTCGCCCGCGCTGCCGGGGTAGCGGACGAGTTTGAGGTGCGGGTGGGCGTGGGGGCCGAAGACCGGGTCGTAGAAGTCGGCCGGGGCGCCGATCGAGGCCAGGAGTTCGTGCAGGAGGCGGTGGGCGACCTCGCTGAGTCGGTCGATCCAGGCGAGGGCGGCCGTGCGGAGTTCGGGGAGGGCGGCCGGCCACTGGTTGGGGCCCTGGAGCCACCAGTACGGGGGTTCGCCGGGGGCGGGGATCCGGGCGGGCCGTTCGGCGCCTATGTCGAGCTGGTCGCGCCAGTCGCGGGCGCCGGCGGTGCGTTCGTCGCCGGTGCGGGTGTAGCCGCGGAAGTGCGGGGAGCCGGTGTTGTCCAGGGCGAGCCGGTCGGCCTCGGGGAGGGCGAAGAAGGCGCGCATCGCGGTGAGCAGCGCGTCGGTCTCGGCCTGGGTCACGCCGTGTCCGACGAGCTGGAAGAAGCCGACGTCGTGGGCGGCGCTGTGGAGCTGGGCGTGGAGGAGAGAGCGGGCCTGGGGGCCGCGGTCGGCGGCGGAGAGGTCGATGATCGGGAGCTGGTGGTACGACGTCGCTGAGTGCGTGGTCATGGTGCGTCCGCGGGGTGTACGGGGCGCGGGTGGCCGCCGAGGGGTGGGAGCGGCCCCCGGGTGCCGGAAAAGGGAAAGAAAAGCGTGGGATGGGGGCTGGTCAGGCGGAGAGGCGCCGACAGCCCATGCTCGTGACGCGCACGTAGTCCACGTGGCGTCGGCGAACGAGCATCGGAAGCATGCGCCAAGGGTAGCGCGCCCCTGCGACGATCCCCCGGCCGGACGTGTCGTCGTGGCTCCCGGGGGGGGACGGCCGGTAACGGCCGGGGGCCGCGACGTCCGGCACGGCCTGGTCCGGCTGGTCGTCAAGGGTTCGGCCCGGTCCGGCGTGGTCCGGACGTGAGCCCCTTAGCCGAGTGCGTCCTCCAGCAGGGCGGCCCACTGGGCGACGACCCGTTCGCGGCGGGGGGTGTCGTCGGTGAGGAGGTTGGCGAGGCCGAGGCCGCGGGCCATGTCGAGGAGGCCCTGGACGGTTTCGCGGACGCCGGGGCGGGACTCGTCGGCGTCGAGGAGGTCGACGGCGATGCGGTGGGTCTCGCGGCCGACGCGGGCCTCCAGCTCGGTCACGCGCGGGCGCAGTTGTTCCTCGTTGGACGCGGCGACCCACAGGTGGAGGGCGGCGCGGAAGAGGGGGCCGGTGTAGAGGTCGACCAGGGCGGTGACGACGGCCCGGCGGTCGGCGGGGCCGTCGGGGAAGAGGGCGCGCAGGGCGAGGGAGCGTTCCTCGGAGACGTACTCGACCGCGGCGGTGAAGAGGTCCTCGCGGGTCGGGAAGTGGTGCTGGGCGGCGCCCCGGGAGACGCCGGCGCGTTCGGCGACGGCGGCGACCGTGGAGCCTGCCCAGCCGTGCTCGGCGAGGCAGGCCACGGCGGCTTCCAGGAGCCGCTGCCGGGTGGCCCGGCTGCGGTCCTGTTTGGGAACGCGCTCGCGTTCGGTCGTACTCACACCACCCATGCCGCATCACGTCTTTCCAGGAAGGCCGTCATCCCCTCCCGGGCCCGGGGGGAGGCGAACAGCCGGGCCGAGAGCGCGGTCAGCTCGGCCGCGTCCCGGTCGAATGTCTCCAGCACCCTAGCCGTGAGCAGCCGTTTCGTCTCGGCCAGGGCCTCGGGGGCGGAGCGGCGCAGGCCGTCCAGGATGGGGGCGAGGGCTTCGTCCACGTCGTCCGCCGTGGCCGTCAGCAGGCCGAGGCGTACGGCTTCGGCGGGGGTGAAGCGTTCGCCGGTGAGGTAGTAGCGGGCCAGGGCGCGGGGGTCGGTGCGCGGGATCACGGGGAGGGAGATCACGGCGGGGGCGACTCCGATGCGTACCTCGGTGAAGGCGAAGGTGGCTCCGGGGCCGGCCACGGCGATGTCGCAGGCGGCGAGCAGGCCGAGGCCGCCGGCGCGGACGTGGCCGGTGACGCGGGCGACGACCGGCTTGGGCAGCTCGGTGATCTGCCGGAGCAGGGCGACGAGGGCGTCGGGGTCGGGCGGGTCGCGCAGGTCGGCGCCGGCGCTGAAGGTGGTGCCGGTGTGGGTGAGGACGACGGCCCGTACGTCCGGGTCCTTGCCCAGGGCGGTGAGGGCGGTGGCGAGTTCCGTGACGAGGGCCGCCGACAGGGCGTTGCGGGTGTCGGTGGCGTCGAGGCTGAGGGTGTCGACGCCGCGTGCGCGGGTGCGGCCGATCCGTGCGGTCGGGTCCGTCATGGGTGCTCCCTGAGCTGTCGGCGCAGGATCTTGCCGGAGGCGGCGCGGGGGACGGTGTCGGTGAAGGTGACGCGGCGGACGCGTTTGTAGGGGGCGACGCGTTCGGCGACGTACAGCAGGACGTCGTTCTCGGTGAGGTCGTCGGCGGTGGGGGCGCGGACGACGAAGGCGTGCGGGATCTCGTTGCCGTCGTCGTTGTGGGCGCCGATGACGGCGGCGTCGGTGATGCCGGGGTGGGTGAGCAGGAGGGCTTCCAGTTCGGCGGGGGCCACCTGGAAGCCCTTGTACTTGATGAGTTCCTTCACCCGGTCGACGACGAACAGCCAGCCGTCGGGGTCGACGTGGCCGACGTCGCCGGTGTGCAGCCAGCCGTCGGTGTCGATCATGGCGGCGGTGGCGTCGGGGCGGCCGAGGTAGCCCTTCATCACCTGGGGGCCGCGGATGAGGATCTCGCCGGGCTCGCCGGTGCCGAGGTCCTTGCCGGGGTCGTCCAGGGAGACGATCCGCATCTCGGTGCCGGCGATGAGCCGGCCGACCGTGCCGGCGGGGGCCTCGCGCAGCCGGTCGAGGGGGACGACGTGGGTGCCGGGGGACAGTTCCGTCATGCCGTACGCCTGGCCGATCGGGGGCAGGCCGAGGCGTTCGGCGCAGGCGAGGGCGAGCCGGGCGTCCAGGGGGGCGGCGGCGCTGATCACGTACTTCAGGGAGGAGAGGTCGTAGCGGCTGACGGCGGGGTGTTTGGCGAGGGCGAGGACGATGGGCGGGGCGACGTACAGGCCGGTGATGCGGTGGGTCTCGATGGCGGCGAGGAAGGTCTCCAGCTCGAAGCGGGGCAGGACGACGACGGTGGCGCCGTGCCGCAGGGGCGCGTTCATCAGGGCGGTGAGGCCGTAGATGTGGAAGAACGGCAGGACGGCGAGGATGCGGTCGCCGGGTCCGGTGGGGACGGCGGGTTCGAGCTGGGCGAGGTTGGTGGCGATCTGCCGGTGGGTGAGCATGACGCCCTTGGGGGTGCCGGTGGTGCCGGAGGAGTACGGCAGTGCGGCGATGTCCTCGGCCGGGTCGATGGCGAGGTCGGGTTCGGGCGCGGTGGTGGCGAGCAGGTCGGTCAGCGAGCGGTGCCCGGGGGCGCTGTCGCAGACCAGGATCTCTCGTACGCCGCCGGCGATCTCGGCGGCCCGGCGGGCGGTCTCCAGCAGCGGGGAGACGGTGACGATCCAGCGGGCGCCGCTGTCCTGGAGCTGCCCCGCGAACTCCTCGGCGGTGGCGAGCGGGTGCACGGTGGTGACGGCGGCACCCGCGCGGGTGGCCGCGTAGAAGGCGGTGGGGAAGGCGATCGTGTTGGGGCTGTGCAGGGCGAGGACGTCGCCCTTGCGGACGCCGGAGTCGGCGAGGGCGGCGGCCAGGCGCCGGTGGAACCGGTCCACCTGCTCGTACGTGAGGGTGGTGCCGTCCGTGCCGTCGACGAGGGCGGGATGGTCGCCGAAGGCGGCGGCCCGGCCGAGGACGGCTTCGTGGATGGGGAGTTCTACGGGCGGGACGTCTGCGTACGCGCTGCGGAACACGGTTCCTCCTCACGCCGGGCCGCTCAGTAGGACTTGGGCAGGCCCAGGGTCTGGTGGGAGACGTAGTTGAGAATCATCTCCCGGCTCACCGGTGCAATACGGGCCACGCGCGCGGCTGTTATCAACGAGGCGAGGCCGAACTCGCGGGTGAGGCCGTTGCCGCCGAGGGTGTGCACGGCCTGGTCGACGGCCTTCACGCAGGCCTCTCCGGCCGCGTACTTGGCCATGTTGGCGGCTTCGCCCGCGCCGATGTCGTCGCCGGAGTCGTAGAGGTGGGCCGCTTTCTGCATCATGAGCCGGGCCAGTTCCAGGTCGATGTGGGCCTGCGCCAGGGGGTGGGCGATGGCCTGGTGGGCGCCGATGGGGGCCTTCCAGACCGTGCGGTCGCGGGCGTACTCGATCGCCCTGGCGAGGGCGTGGCGGCCCATGCCGATCGCGAACGCGGCGGTCATGATCCGCTCGGGGTTGAGTCCGGCGAACAGCTGGAGGAGCCCCGCGTCCTCTCCCCCGCTGCCGGGAGCGTGGGAGGGGCCCCCGCCCACGAGCGCGTCGGCGGGCAGCCGTACGTCGTCCAGGACCAGTTCGAACTGCTTCTCGGCCGCGTTGAGTTCCATGTCGATGGGGTGCTTGTGGAAGCCCTCGGCGTCCGTCGGGACGATGAACAGGCAGGGTTTGAGGGTGCCGGTGCGGGCGTCCTCGGTGCGGCCGACGATGAGGACGGCGTCGGCGATGTCGACGCCGGAGACGAAGACCTTGCGGCCGGTCAGCAGCCAGTTGGTGCCGTCCCGGCGGGCCGTGGTGGTGATGCGGTGGCTGTTGGAGCCGGCGTCGGGTTCGGTGATGCCGAAGGCCATGAGGCGGCTGCCGTCGGCGATCCCGGGCAGCCAGCGCCGTTTCTGCTCCTCGGTGCCGAAGCGGGAGATCACCGTGCCGCAGATGGCCGGGGAGACGACCAGCATGAGCAGGGGTGAGCCGGCGGCTCCGAGCTCTTCGAGCACGATGGAGAGGTCGGCTATGCCTCCGCCGCCTCCGCCGTACTCCTCCGGGAGGCTGACGCCGAGGTAGCCCAGTTTGCCGGCCTCGGACCAGAGTTCGGCGGGGGGTTTGCCCTCGGCGACGGTGCGGGCGCGGTAGTCGCGGCCGTAGCGCTTGCCGAGGGCGGCTACCGCGGATCGGAGGGCCTTGTGCTCTTCGGATTCGATGACGGCGGTCATGGGGCTCCTAGGAAGAGGTTTCCTGGACTACTGCCAGCACGGTGCCCGGCTCCACCTGCTGGCCGGGTTCGACGTGCAGGGCGGTGAGGGTTCCGGCGGCCGGTGCCGCGATCCGGTGCTGCATCTTCATCGCCTCCACCCATATGAGGCCCTGGCCGGCCCGAACCGTTGCCCCTTCCGCGAGGCCCTCGGCGAGGCGTACGACGGTGCCCGGCATCGGGGCCACCAGGGACCCCGGCGCGAGCTGGGCGGTCGGGTCGGGGAAGCGGGGCAGGGCGGTGAGGCGGGCGGTGCCGACGTGGACCTGGTCGCCGTAGCGGGCCACCTCGAACCTGCGGCGGACGCCGTCCGCTTCGAGGACGACGAGCCGTGCGTCGGCGTGGACGACGCGGACCCCGTCCGCCGCGAGTCCGTTCCTGGTGTGCCGGTAGCGGACCTCGTGCTCCTCGCCGTCCATCTCGTACCGCTTGACCTGCGGTTGTGAGGGGACGTTGCGCCAGCCGCCGAAGCGGGAGCGGCCGTGGGCGTCGGCGAGGGCGGCGGCCAGCGGGGCGAGGGGGTCGGGGGCGGGCTCGGTGAGTTCGCCGAGGTGGCGGTCGTAGAAGCCGGTGTCCATGCGCGCGGCGGTGAACTCCGGGTGCCGCAGGGAGCGCACCAGCAGGTCCCGGTTGGTGCGGGGGCCGTGGATCGCGGCGGACTCCAGCGCGCCGGCGAGCCTGCGGACGGCCTCCGCGCGCGTGGGGGCGTGGGCGACGACCTTGGCGAGCATCGGGTCGTAGTGCACGCCGATCGGGTCGCCGTCGGTGTAGCCGGTGTCCAGGCGGACGCCGCCCGGTACGGCGAGGCGGTGCAGGGTGCCGGTCTGCGGGGCCCAGTCGCGGGCGGGGTCCTCGGCGTAGAGGCGGGCCTCGACCGCGTGGCCACGCGCGCGTGGGGGCACCTTGTCGAGGGCGTGTCCCTCGGCGACCCGGATCTGTTCGGCGACCAGGTCGAGTCCGAAGACCGCCTCGGTGACGGGGTGTTCGACCTGGAGGCGGGTGTTCATCTCCAGGAAGTGGGCGCGGCCGCCGGCTACCAGGAACTCGACGGTGCCGGCGCCGGTGTAGGAGACGGCGCGGGCGGCGCGCACGGCCAGCGTGCGCAGCTCTTCCGCGAGCTGCTTGGTGAGTCCGGGCGCCGGTGCCTCCTCGATCACCTTCTGGTGGCGGCGCTGGAGGGAGCAGTCGCGGGTGCCGAGGGGCCAGACGGTGCCGTGGGTGTCGGCGAGGATCTGCACCTCCACGTGGCGGCCGTGTTCGAGGTACGGCTCCACGAACACCTCGCCGTCGCCGAAGGCGCTCGCGGCCTCGGCGCGGGCGCTCTCCAGCGCGGCCGGCAGCTCGTCCAGGCGGCGCACGATCCGCATGCCGCGCCCTCCGCCGCCGGCCGCCGCCTTCACCAGGACGGGCAGGTCGGCGTCGGTCACCTCGTGCAGGGGCTCGATGCCCAGCAGCCGCTTGGCGCGGGTCTTGGACGCCATGGCCTCGATGGCCTGCGGGGGCGGGCCGATCCAGACCAGGCCGGCGTCGAGGACGGCGCGGGCGAAGTCGGCGTTCTCGGACAGGAAGCCGTACCCGGGGTGCACGGCGTCGGCGCCGGCGGCCAGGGCCGCCTTCACGACGAGGTCGCCGCGCAGGTAGGTGTCGGCGGGTGCCGCGCCCGGCAGCCGTACCGCCGTGTCGGCCACGCGCGCGTGGAGCGCGTTCTCGTCGGCGTCCGAGTGCACGGCGACCGTGCGGATGCCGAGGTCGGCGCAGGTGCGGAAGACGCGGCAGGCGATCTCGCCCCGGTTGGCGACGAGCACACTGGAAATCACGGGATCCCTCACATCCGGAAGACGCCGAAGCCGCCGCGCGCGCCCTCGTAGGGCGCGGTGTGCAGGGCGGAGAGGCAGAGGCCGAGGACGGTGCGGGTGTCGCGCGGGTCGATGACGCCGTCGTCGTACAGCCGCCCGGACAGGAACGTGGGCAGCGACTCGGACTCGATCTGCTGCTCCACCATGGCGCGCAGGGCGGCGTCCGCGTCCTCGTCGTAGGGCTGTCCCTTCGCCGCCGCCGACTGCCGGGCGACGATGGAGAGCACGCCGGCGAGCTGCTGCGGGCCCATGACGGCGGACTTGGCGCTGGGCCAGGCGAACAGGAAGCGCGGGTCGTAGGCCCGGCCGCACATGCCGTAGTGCCCGGCGCCGTACGACGCGCCCATCAGGACCGACAGGTGCGGGACCCGGCTGTTGCTGACCGCGTTGATCATCATCGCGCCGTGTTTGATGATCCCGCCCTGCTCGTACTCCTTGCCGACCATGTAGCCGGTGGTGTTGTGCAGGAACAGCAGCGGGATGTCGCGCTGGTTGGCGAGCTGGATGAACTGGGCGGCCTTCTGCGACTCGGCGCTGAACAGGACGCCCTGGGCGTTGGCCAGGATGCCGACGGGGTAGCCGTGCAGGGCGGCCCAGCCGGTGACCAGGCTGGTGCCGTACAGCGGCTTGAACTCGTCGAAGTCGGAGCCGTCCACGATCCGGGCGATGACCTCGCGCGGGTCGAACGGGATCTTCAGGTCGTCCGGGACGATGCCCAGCAGTTCCTCGGGGTCGTATGCGGGCGGCTCGGCCGGGCCGGGGTCCGGGTACGCCTTGCGGTGGCCCAGCCGGGCGACGACCCGGCGGGCCTGGCGCAGGGCATCCGGTTCGTCCAGGGCGAAGTAGTCGGCGAGGCCGGACACGCGCGCGTGCATCTCGGCGCCGCCCAGCGACTCGTCGTCGCTCTCCTCGCCGGTGGCCATCTTGACCAGCGGCGGCCCGCCGAGGAAGACCTTGGCCCGCTCCTTGACCATGATCACGTGGTCGGACATGCCGGGGATGTAGGCGCCGCCGGCGGTGGAGTTGCCGAAGACGACGGCGATGGTCGGGATGCCGGCGGCGGAGAGCCGGGTGAGGTCGCGGAAGATCGCCCCGCCCGGGATGAAGATCTCCTTCTGGGAGGGCAGGTCGGCGCCTCCCGACTCGACCAGGCTGATGCAGGGCAGCCGGTTGGCGAGGGCGATGTCGTTCGCGCGCAGGGCCTTCTTCAGGCTCCAGGGGTTGCTGGCGCCGCCGCGTACGGTCGGGTCGTTCGCGGTGATCAGGCACTCCACGCCCTCGACCACGCCGATGCCGGTGACGAGGGAGGCGCCGACGGGGTGGTCGCTGCCCCAGGCGGCCAGCGGGGACAGCTCCAGGAACGGGGTATCCGGGTCCAGCAGCAGTTCGATGCGCTCGCGGGCGAGCAGCTTGCCGCGTTCGCGGTGCCGCCGGACGTACTTCTCGCCGCCGCCCGCGAGCGCCTTGGCGTGTTCGGCCTCCAGGCCGGCGAGCTTGGCGAGCATGGCCTCGCGGTGGGCCCGGTGGTCGGGGGCGGTGGGGTCGACAGCGGTCTGCAGAACCGTCACAGCAGGGTCTCCGGGATGTCCAGGTAGCGGGAGCGCAGCCATTCGCCGAGGGCCTTGGCCTGCGGGTCGAAGCGGGCCTGTGCGGCGACGCCGGCGCCGAGGATGCCCTCCACGACGAAGTTGAGGGCGCGCAGGTTCGCGAGGAGGTGCCGGGTCACCGGCAGGTCGCGGGTCTCGGGCAGCAGCTGCCGGAACCTTTCGGCGGTGAGGGTGTGCGCGAGCCACCGCCAGGCCTCGTCCGTCCGCGCCCACACCCCCACGTTGGCGTTCCCGCCCTTGTCGCCGCTGCGCGCTCCCGCGACCAGGCCGAGGGGGGCGCGCCGGGTGGGGCCGGGCGGGAGGGGTTCGGGGAGGGGCGGAGGCGGTACGGCCTCCAGGGGCCGTGTCTCCTGGGGTGGCGGCACAAGGACACGGCGTCCGTCGTGGAGGACGGCCACATGGTCCACGGCCCCATGGGGCACGTACACATCCTCGAAGACCCCATAGGGGGCGCCCTTGCCCGGTGGGGACAACACATGGAAACCCGGGTAGCTGCCGAGGGCCAGTTCCACGGCGGCCCCGCTCAGCGTGCGCCCCACGACCTGCTGGTCCGGGTCGCGCACGACGAGCCGCAGCAGGGCGCTGGCCGTCTCCTCGGTGTCGGCGTCGGCCCGGTCGGTCCGCACCAGTTCCCACCGCACGTCCTGCGGCGGCGTCTTGGCGAGCGCGGCGGCGAGCTGCTCGCGCACCAGGGCCGCCTTGGCCTCGATGCCGAGTCCGGTGAGGACGAAGACGACCTCGTTGCGGAAGCCGCCGAGCCGGTTGAGCCCGGTCTTGAGCGTGGGCGGCGGCGCCTCCCCGCGCACCCCCTCGATCCGTACCCGGTCCGGCCCGTCCTGGCTCAGCCGTACGGTGTCCAGCCGGGCGGTGACGTCGGGTCCGGCGTACCGGGCGCCGCCGGTCTCGTACAGCAGCTGGGCGGTGACCGTGCCCACGTCCACGAAGCCGCCGGTGCCGGGGTGCTTGGTGATCACGCTGCTGCCGTCGGCGTGGATCTCGGCGAGCGGGAAGCCGGGACGCCGTACGTCGCCCTCGCCGAAGAAGGCGTAGTTCCCGCCGGTCGCCTGGGTCCCGCACTCCAGCACATGCCCGGCGGCGACGGCACCGGCGAGCCGGTCGTGGTCCGTGGGGCGCCAGCCGAAGTGGGCGGCGGCGGGCCCGGTGACGAGCGCCGCGTCGGTCACCCGGCCGGTGACCACCACGTCGGCGCCGGCCCGCAGGCACTCGGCGATGCCGAAGCCGCCGAGGTAGGCGTGGGCGGCGAGGGTGCCGGGGTGGGCGGCGGTGAGGTCGTCCCCCTCGACCCACGCGACCCGCACCGGTGTCCCGAGCCGCTCCGCCAGCCCCCGTATCCGGTCCGCGAGCCCGGCGGGGTTGAGCCCTCCGGCATTGGTGACGATCCGCACGCCGCGCTCGCGGGCGAGGCCGAGGCAGTCCTCCAGCTGGCGCAGGAAGGTGCGGGCATAACCGGCCGACGGGTCCTTCAGCCGGTCGCGGCCGAGGATGAGCATGGTGAGTTCGGCGAGGTAGTCGCCGGTGAGGACGTCCACCTCGCCGCCGGTGAGCATCTCGCGCAGGGCGTCTGCGCGGTCGCCGTAGAAGCCGGAGAAGTTGCCGATGCGCAGGGGTGTCACCGGCCGGCCACCTTCCCGGCCTCCTTCCCGGCCTCCTTCCCGGCCTCCTTCCCGGCCTCCTTCGGCGGGCGGCCGGCGCCGGGCGGGCCCGCGAAGGCCTGCGCGATGTCGAGCCAGCGGTCGGCGTCCGGCCCCACGGCCGTCAGGGCGAGGTCGTGGCGGTGGGCGCGCTGGGTGACCAGGAGGCAGAAGTCGAGGGCGGGTCCGGTGACGCGCTGGAGGGCGTGCTCGTCGCCGTACGCCCACACCTCGCCCGAGGGCGCGGTGAGTTCCACGCGGAACTCGTCGGCCGGTGGGGTGAGTCCGTGCACACCGAAGGCGAAGTCGCGGGTCCGGACCCCGAGCCGGGCCACATGCCGGAGCCGGTCGGTGTGTGTACGCACCACACCCAGGGCATCGGCGACGTCCAGCGCATGCGCCCAGGTCTCCATGAGTCGGGCGGTGGCCATGGAGGCGGCGGACATGGGCGGGCCGTACCAGGGGAAGCGGGCGCCGGCCGGGGCGGCGCGCAGGGCCTGGTCGAGAGCGGCACGCCCGGTGCGCCAGGCCGCGAGCAGCTCGGCGGGCGGAAGCGCGGCGCCCTCCTCGGCACCGTCGTCCACGAACGAGTCGGGCGCCGCGAGTGCCTTCTCCACCAGCGCCGGGAAGGCGTCGGGGTCGGTGACGGCGACCAGTGCCGAGCGGTCGGTCCAGGCGAGGTGCGCGATCTGGTGGGCGACGGTCCAGCCGGCCGCGGGCGTGGGAAGGGCCCACTGCTCAGGGCTCAACTCGGCTACACGCAGGTCGAGTTCACCGCTCTCGGCACGCAGGTCGTCGATGACGGGCGTCGGGTCGGCCATGGGGGGAGCATGGCAGTGGGGGGAGAAACAATCAAGCGTGCTTGCATGAATTGGGGGTGGGTCCGAGTCACTCGGGGGGTGAGGGGGAGGGAGGCGCCGAGGGAAGGGAGGTGCCGGGGGGTGCGGGGGGCGGGGGTGCCGGGACGCGGGCAGGGCGGGTTACGGGAGGCGGGCTGGGCCGGGTTGCGGCCGGGTCGGGCTGAGCTGGGCCGGGCTAGGGCAGGGCTGGGCCGAGCCGGACTCCGGGCCGGGCCGGGCCGGGCCGGGCCGGGCCGGGCCGGGCCGGGCCGGGCCGGGCCGGGCCGGGCCGGGCCGGGCCGGGCCGGGCCGGGCCGGGCCGGGCCGGGCCGGGCCGGGCCGGAAGGGGAGGTTACTGGCCCTCGGCCGGGAGCGGTGGGACCTTGCTCCGGCCCACCTGGGTGCGGACCGCGCCGATGCTCGCCGCGATGACCAGTGCGATCGCGGCGGCCTGGGCGGCGGTCAGGGACTGGCCGAGGATGAGGAAGCCGGCGGTGGCCGCGATGGCGGGTTCGAGGCTCATGAGGATGGCGAAGGTGGAGGCCGGCAGCCGGCGCAGGGCCAGGAGTTCGAGGGTGTAGGGCAGGACCGAGGAGAGCAGGGCCACCGCCGAGCCCAGGGCGACGGTGGTGGGGTCGAGGAGCCGGGTGCCGGCCTCGGCGATGCCGAGCGGCAGGAAGAGGAGGGCCGCCACGGCCATGGCGAGGGCCAGCCCGTCGGCCTGCGGGAAGCGACGGCCCGTACGGGCGCTGAAGACTATGTAGGCCGCCCACATGGCTCCGGCCCCCAGGGCGAAGGCGACACCCGTGGCGTCCAGGTCGCTGAAACCTCCGCCGCCGAGCAGGAACACGCCCGCGAGGGCCAGACCGGCCCAGAGCGCGTTGATCGCGCGGCGCGAGGCCAGGACCGAGAGGGTCAGCGGGCCGAGGACTTCGAGGGTGACCGCCGGGCCCAGCGGGATGCGGGCGACCGCTTCGTAGAACAGGCCGTTCATCGCGCCCATGGTGATACCGAAGACGATCACGGTGCCCCAGTCGGTGCGCGAGTGGCCGCGCAGGCGGGGACGGCAGACCAGGAGCAGGACGACCGCCGCCGCCAGGAGGCGCAGGGTCACCACGCCCAGCGCACCGGCCCGGGGCATCAGGGTGACCGCCAGCGCACCGCCGAACTGCACCGAGATGCCGCCGGCCAGCACCAGCCCGACCGGTCCGAGCGAGCCGAAACGGCCTCCTCCCGCGGCGGAGGGCGCGGTCTGGGACGGCGAGGTCGTGCTGGGTGCGGCGGTCACGGGCGGTCCTGGTGCTTGATCGAGTTCGTGCATCGCGATGTACTACCAAGTCCAGGGTAATGGACTTGGACAGGTGCGTGAACCCTTTTTGGGACTGTCCCGCATGCCGGACCCCCCGTGTCAGCCGCTGGGCCACACCCCCTCGTCGCGGAAGAGGGGACGGCCGTCCGGGAGGACCGAGGGCACGGTGTACCCCTGGCCGTCTCCGTGCCCGTACTCGTACGCCGGTGCCGGTGTCGCTGCGGATGCCGGTGCCGGCGCCGGTTCCGGCGGCTGGGGTTCCTCCCACAGCGGCATGCACAGTTCCCCGGTGTCCAGGACCGCGTTGTTCTGGGAGCGGTGCAGGCGGGCGTAGGCGCCGCCCCGGGCGAGGAGTTCGTCGTGGCGGCCGGTCTCCACGACGTGGCCGCGGTCCACGACGACGATGCGGTCGGCGTCGGGGGCGAGGTTGAGATCGTGCGTGATCATGATCGTCGTACGGCCCGCCATCAGGCGGCGCAGCGGCTTGACGACGCGGCGGGCGGCCAGCGCGTCCAGGCCGGTGGTCGGTTCGTCCAGGACCAGGACGGGTGCGTCGCGCAGGATGGCGCGGGCGATGGCCAGGCGCTGGAGCTGACCGCCGGAGAGGCGGGCGGAGTTCGGGTCGACCTTGGTGTCGTAGCCGTCGGGGAGCCGGGCGATGAAGTCGTGGGCGTCGGCCGCCTTCGCCGCCTCCACGATCGCCTGCTCGCTGGCGCCCGGCCGACCGCAGGCTATGTTGGCGCGCACCGTGTCGTGCAGGACCAGGGTTTCCTGCGGGAGCAGGGTGACGTACTCGCGCAGCCGGGCCAGCGGGAAGTCCCGCACGGGGACGCCGTCCAGGAGGACGTCTCCGGAGTCCGGGTCGTAGAAGCGCAGCAGCAGCTTGGACACCGTGGACTTGCCGGCGCCGCTCGGGCCGGTGATGATCACCAGCTCGCCGGGGCGGACGGCGAAGGAGAGGCCTTCGAGGGCGGTCCGGTCGGCACCGGGGTAGCGGAAGGACACGTCCCGGACCTCGACCGTGCCGTCCGGGCGGCCCACCTCCGCGCCGTGCCGGGGGTCGGTGACGGAGGGGCGCACGTCCAGGATCTCGATGAGCCGTTCGGCGCCCGCGGTGGCCGCGGTGACCGTGAGGCCGAGCTGGGCGAGACCGCGGACGGGCGGGTAGAGGTAGCCGAGGAAGGCGGCGAAGGCGAGGAGCTGGCCGAGGGTCATCCGGCCGGTGGAGATCTCCCAGGCTCCGATACCGATCACGGCGAGCACGCAGACCGTCTCGATGACCTGGACCAGCTGCTCGTAGGCCTCGTTCAGGCGGGTGGAGCGAACGGAGGCGCGGAACCAGGCGCTCGCCTCCTCGTGCAGCCGGCGGCGCTCGGCGTCCCGTCGGTCGTAGGCCTGGGTGAGGACGATGTTGCCGAGGGACTCCTCCACCACGGAGGTGATCGCGCCGTCGGCGACCCGGCCCGCGCGGGAGACGTCCTTGATGGAGCCGGAGAAGCGGCGGGCGGCCAGCCAGAACAGGGGGGCGAGGACGAAGGTGGCCGCGGCGAGGTCCCAGCGCAGCCAGAACGCGGCGGCGGCGTAGAAGAGGGCGGAGAAGGCCGCCGAGGCGGCGCCGACGAGACCGGACACGACCATCGTCTCGATGGCCTCGACGTCGCTGGTCAGCCGGGAGAGCAGATCGCCCTGGCGGTGGCGCTGGAAGAAGTGCGGGGGCAGTCGCTGGACGTGGTCGAAGACGTGCTCGCGCAGCCGCATCACGAAGCGCTCGGTGGCCCACGCGGCCAGCGAGTTGCCCGCGTACGCGACGAGCGCGCCGACCACCGCGATGCCCAGCCACTTCGCGGCCGGGCTCCAGAAAGCGGCCAGCGAGCCCTTCTGCAGGGCGTGGTCGGCCAGGTCGCTGAACAGCAGGATGGCCTCGGTCTCGGCGAGCGCGGCGAGCACCGTGCACAGCCAGACGACGAGCAGCCATTTCCTGAGCCCCTTGGTCAGCGGCCAGAAACGGCGGAATGCCGTGCGGGCGGGAATGACAGGTGCTTCGTAATCGTATTCTTCACCTTCGCCAGCCATCAGAAAACCTTTCCGAATCACCTTCCCGAAGGAAGAGGAAAAGGGGTCGACGGTGCACCGTCGACCCCTTTCAGTTCAGCTCCGGATCACTTGTCCTGGCCGGGCAGCGGCTTCGGCAGCGGCTTGTGCGCGTGCTTCTTCGGCTTCGGCTTCGGCGGCGGGGGGAGCTGCTTCGACCTGGGCTTGGGGGGCAGCGGGGCAAGCTTCTTGAAGCTCATTACCGTCTCCTCTTGTCGCACTGTTCTCGTGATGCCGAATTCCGTATCCGGAACCCGACATCGAAGAAGTTACACGCCGTCCAGAGGTCCGGAACCGCGAAATCGGCAAGGGTGTGCTGTGAATTCCTTTGCGGTTCCTGAGAGGCCCGCTCGCAACGTACTCGAAGCTGAGAGTTCTCTTGTGAAACTGGGTGCGGCCTTAGGGCAGCGCCTCCGCGAGCACCTCCGCCAGGTGCCGGCCCCGGATCCCGGCGAGCTGTTCCAGCTGGGTGCGGCAGGAGAAGCCGTCGGCCAGGACGACCGTGCCGGGGGGTGCGTGCCGGACGGTCGGCAGGAGCTGTTCCTCGGCGCAGGCGCGGGAGACGTCGAAGTGGCCTTTCTCGAAGCCGAAGTTGCCGGCCAGGCCGCAGCAGCCTCCGCTCAGCTCGCCGGTGAGTCCGGCGGCGGCGCGCAGGCGGCGGTCGGGGGTGTCGCCGAGCACCGCGTGCTGGTGGCAGTGGGTCTGGCCGGCCACCGGGCGGTCGACGGCGGGCGGGATCCAGTCGGGGGCGTGCCGCTCCAGGGTTTCGGCGAAGGTGAGGACCGCGGCGGCGAGCTGGGCGGCCCGCGGGTCGTCGGGCAGGAGTTCCGGGAGGTCGCCGCGGAGGGCGGCGGCGCAGCTCGGCTCCAGGACGACGACCGGGACCCGGGCCCGCAGCACCGGTTCCATCAGGTCCAGGGTGCGGCGCAGGACGCGGCGGGCGCGGTCCAGCTGGCCGGTGGAGATGTAGGTGAGTCCGCAGCAGACCCGGGCCCTGCGGGCGGTGAGCAGTGCCGTCGCCGCCCTTGTCCGGCCGTCGGCGACGGCTCCGCGGCCCGGCAGCCGGGTGGGCGGGAGCGCCACCCGCAGCCCGGCGGCCTCCAGCACGCGCACGGCGGCCTGTCCGACGGACGGCGAGAGGTGTTCGGTGAAGGTGTCGGGCCAGAGGACCACCAGGGCCCCGGAGGCCGAGTAGTCCGGTGAGTCCGGTGAGTCCGGGGATTCGGTCGGTTTGCGTCGGCGCCACCAGCCGCTGAACGTCCGGGTCGCCAGCCTCGGGATCTCCCGTTCCCGTGCCAGCCCGCCCAGCCGTTTGCCGATGCGGGCCAGCGGGCCGACCGAAGCCAGCGCGTTCAGGAGCGGCGCGGTGTGGGTGCGGGCCGTCCAGCGGAGCCACTCCGGGAGGCGGCCCATGGTGTGGTGGGCGGCGGGGCGGCGGCGGCCGGCGTAGTGGTGGTGCAGGAACTCCGCCTTGTAGGTGGCCATGTCCACGCCGACCGGGCAGTCCGAGCGGCAGCCCTTGCAGGACAGGCAGAGGTCGAGGGCGTCCCGGACTTCCGTGGACCCCCAGCCGTCGGTGATCACCTCGCCCGCGAGCATCTCGTGCAGCAGCCGCGCGCGGCCGCGCGTGGAGTGCTGTTCCTCGCCGGTGGCCCGGTAGGAGGGGCACATCACGGCGGGGCCGGCCGCCGTGGTCGTACGGCACTTGGCGACGCCGACGCAGCGGCGGACGGCCGCGGCGAAGTCGCCACCGTCGGCGGGGTACCCGAAGGCGACGTCGACCGGCTGGCCGGAGGCCGCACCGGCCGGGGAACCGGAGACGGCACCGGCCGGGGAGTCGGAGGGTCCGGTGGTCGCGCCGGCCGGGGAGTCGGAGGGTTTGGTGGTCGCGTCGGTCCGGCGGCTCGGCAGGACGGAGAAGCGGAGGTTCGTGTCGAGGGGGGCCGGGCGGACCAGGATGCCGGGGTTGAGCAGGTCGTCGGGGTCCCAGACCGCCTTCGCGCGCTCGAAGAGGCGGACCGTCTCCGCGCCGTACATCCGCGGGAGCAGTTCCGCGCGGGCCTGGCCGTCGCCGTGCTCCCCGGACAGGGAGCCGCCGTGGGCCACCACCAGGTCGGCCAGTTCCTCGGAGAAGCGGCGGAAGCGGCCGATGCCGGCCTCGGTGAGCAGGTCGAAGTCGATGCGGACGTGGATGCAGCCGTCGCCGAAGTGGCCGTACGGCGTGCCGCGCAGGCCGTGGGACGACAGCAGGGCGCGGAAGTCGCGCAGGTAGGCGCCGAGCCGGGCGGGCGGGACCGCGCAGTCCTCCCAGCCGGGCCAGGCCTCCGTGCCGTCCGGCATCCGGGTGGCCGTGCCGGCCGCGTCCTCGCGGATGCGCCACAGGGTCCGCTGGGCCGCCGGGTCGGTGACGACGAGGGCGTCCACGACGTCCGCGGCGCGCACGATCCGCTCGGCGTGCGCGTGGGCCTCGCCCGCCGTCTCCCCGCCGGTCTCCACGAACAGCCAGGCGCCGCCCCCGGGCAGCCCGGACCCGGCCGGCACCAGGTCGGCGGCCATGCCCTCCACCGTGAGCGGCCGCAACGGCAGCAGGCCGGCGGCGGCTTCGGCGGCCGCGCTCTCGTCGGCGTACGCCAGCACGGCCAGCGCACGCGCGCGGGGCGCCTCGACCAGACCGACCACGGCCTCGGTGAGGATGCCGAGGGTGCCCTCGGAGCCGCAGAAGGAGCGGGCGACGTCGGCGCCCTTCTCGGGCAGCAGCGCGTCCAGCGCGTACCCGGAGATGCGGCGGGGCAGGTCGGGGAAGCCGGTGCGCAGCCGGGCCAGTTCGCCCTCGGCGAGCTCCCGCAGCCCCTCCGGCGCGCCCGCCCATCCGCGCCCGAGCCGCAACCGCCGCCCGCGCGCGGTGACGACGGACAGCTCCCGCACGCTGTCCGCGGTCGTGCCCCAGGCGACCGAGTGGGAACCGCACGCGTTGTTGCCGATCATTCCGCCCAGCGTGCACCGGCTGTGCGTGGACGGATCCGGGCCGAACCGGAGTCCGTGCGGAGCGGCGGCCTCCTGGAGCCGGTCCAGGACGAGCCCCGGCTGGACGACGGCCGTCCTGCTGCCCGGGTCCAGCTCCACCAGGCCGTTCATGTGCCGGGTGAAGTCCAGCACCACTCCCGTGCCGGTCGCCTGCCCGGCGATCGACGTGCCGCCGCCGCGCGCCACCACCGGCACCCCGCGTGCCCGGCACACCTCCAGCACGGCGGCCACGTCGTCGGCGTCCGCGGGCGCCACGACCCCCAGCGGGACGCGCCGGTAGTTGGACGCGTCCATGGTGACCAGGGCCCGGCTGGTGGCGTCGAAGCCGACCTCGCCCCGCACCGCCCCCCGCAGCTCCGCTTCGAGACCCGAGTGATCCGTCATGCGTCCAGGATGCATCTCGTCACAGAAAGTCACCGAAACTTGTCCACAACCCCGCCCCTATCGTCGTACAACCCCACAAGTCCGCGTCCCGGTGATCTCGTCTCATCGAACGGACACGTCTCCACCTGGCAGAACACCACCGGCTAACCTCGTCCCGTGGCCGACATCCAGATTCCCGCAGACATCAAGCCCGCCGACGGACGCTTCGGCGCGGGCCCCTCCAAGGTGCGGACCGAGGCGCTGGACGCCCTCGCCGCCACCGGTACCTCCCTGCTGGGCACCTCCCACCGGCAGGCGCCGGTGAAGAACCTGGTCGGCAAGGTCCGCGAGGGCATCTCCGAGCTGTTCTCCCTCCCCGAGGGGTACGAGGTCGTCCTCGGCAACGGCGGCTCCACCGCCTTCTGGGACATCGCCACCCACGGTCTGATCGAGAACAAGTCGCAGCACCTGAACTTCGGCGAGTTCTCCTCGAAGTTCGCCAAGGCCGCCAAGCTCGCGCCCTGGCTGGCCGAGCCCACCGTCATCGCCTCCGACCCCGGCACCCACCCGGAGCCGCGGGCCGAGGCCGGCGTCGACGTCTACGCCTTCACCCACAACGAGACCTCGACCGGTGTGGCCATGCCGATCAAGCGGGTCGAAGGGGCCGACGAGGGCGCGCTGGTCCTGGTCGACGCCACCTCCGGCGCGGGCGGCCTCCCGGTCGACATCGCCGAGACCGACGTCTACTACTTCGCCCCGCAGAAGTCCTTCGCCTCCGACGGCGGCCTGTGGATCGGCGTCTTCTCCCCGGCCGCGATCGAGCGCGCCGAGCGGGTCCACGCCTCCGGCCGCCACGTCCCGGAGTTCTTCTCGCTCCCCACGGCGATCGACAACTCCCGCAAGAACCAGACGTACAACACCCCGGCCCTCGCCACCCTCTTCCTCCTCAACGAGCAGCTGGAGTGGCTCAACGGCCAGGGCGGTCTCGCCTGGTCCACCGCCCGCACCAAGGACTCCTCGACCCGCCTGTACTCCTGGGCGGAGGAGTCCAAGTACGCCACCCCGTTCGTCTCCGACCCGGCCAAGCGCTCCCAGGTCATCGGCACGATCGACTTCTCCGACGAGATCGACGCCGCCGCCGTCGCCAAGGTGCTGCGCGCCAACGGCATCGTGGACACCGAGCCGTACCGCAAGCTCGGCCGCAACCAGCTGCGCATCGCGATGTTCCCGGCGATCGACCCGGCGGACGTCGAGGCGCTGACGAAGTGCGTGGACTACGTGATCGAGAAGCTCTGACTTCGCGAGTAGTACGACGCCGAAGGGCGCCCGGTGACGAACACCGGGCGCCCTTCGCTGTTGCAGCCCGACGGCTCACTCCCCGGCGAACAGTCCCTCGGCGGTCTCCACGGTCAGGGAACGGTCGAACCACGTCCCCAGCACCTCCAGGTCGCCACAGGCCATGACCCGCTCCCGGACGGCGTCGGAGACCTCAATGCCCCGCACTTCAAGCACCCGCAGGATGTCCTCGGCCTTGCCCTCCACCTTGCCCTTCGCCTCACCGTCGGAGTGGACCTGGATCCACGTCTCCTCCATCACGCTGCCGAAGCCGGGGAAGTTCGGGGTGTACACGGCCATCAGTTTCCTCCAGTGATCGCGGGCCGGCCCGTCGTCCAGACCCACCTCGATGTATTCCGCCCACTTCGCATCGGGCCCCAACACCGGCGCCACCGCATCCAGTATCGCCAGGATGCCCGGATCCTTGGCATTGATGAGCACGGAGAATGTGGTGAGGGCCGGATCCTTCGCCGCCTCCTCCGGGTCGGTGATCGGGCGTACGCCGATCGGCCCCAGGACCAAGGGAAACACCTCCATGCTCGTATGGAAACTGCACCCGATGCGGATGGGTTCCTCCGCCCACGCCGCCGTCTTCTTGTCCCGGCACACCACGACCAGAATCGGCGGCAACCGATACTTGGCGTACATGTGCGCCATGTAGTACGTCCAGCTGTTGTGCTTCTCCGGGTCCGGCTTTGTCTGAGACTCGACGGCGAGAAGAAACCCACCTTCGTCGCCTGCCGTACGGACCCGGAAGAAGCTGTCCACCCGACGCTCCAACGGCCTGATCTCGGTGAGATCGGTGTCGAGCGGCTCGATCGAGCTGTACTCGGGGAACTTGACGCCCGTCTCCGGTACGAGACGGGCTAAGAGATCCGGCGCGTCTCGGAAGATACGGTGCACCGCGTCATGCTGTGAACTGGGCATATGACGAACGGTAGTCACGCGAATGCGCGCCGTACGACCATATGGCGGCAAGGTCAACCGATTGAGTGAATTTGCCGCTGGGATATGCCAACCCGGTCAATGGAAAAGGCGCCCGGCCGAGTACGAACGGCCGGGCGCCTTGCGTTGTCGCGTGCTGTGTCTACGCGAACTGCTGGAGGAAGGCCTGCCAGCTGTCGCGGGAGACGGTGAGGAGGGGGCCGTCGTCCTGCTTGCTGTCGCGGACGGCTCGGCCGCCGGGGGCCGTGTCGGCGACCTCTACGCAGGCGTTCTCCTGCCCCGAGTACGACGACTTCCAGAAGGGGCTTACGACCTCGGTCACGATGTGTCTTCCTTCAGGCTCCGCAGTATCCCCCGGATGAGCTTCGCACTCGCGTCCGGTGCCAGCGCAGCCGATCGTAGTAGGTCGAATGCGTTGGCGTAAGCGGCAAGGTCCTCCGCCCCTTCGAGGACCGACGTGCCGCGCAGGTTGTCCATGGCGACCGCTTCGACCGTCGGTTCCTCATCGAAGCTGAAGGAGTAGAAGGCGGAGGAGTATCCGGCCAGGGCACCCGCGCTGAACGGCAGTACTTGCACGGTGACGTTCTTGCGTTTACCGGCTTCGAGGAGGGCGGCCAACTGTTCCCGGTGGGTCTCGGCGTTCATCAGCGGATGCGCGACGACCGCTTCCCAGATGATGGCCGTGTACGACGCTCCTCCCTCAAGGATTTTCGCCTGCCGCCCCATGCGCACCTTCACCAACTGCGCGGCACGCTCCGGCTCCATGTAGTGGGGACCGTCGGCGATGACCGCTTCGGCGTAGGCCTGGGTTTGCAGGAGCCCCGGCACCATGACCGGCTGCCACTCACGGATGTACGTCGCGTCGTCTTCCAGCGCGATGTGATCCACGTAGTCCGGCCGGAGGTGTTCCGCGTGTTCGAGCCACCAACCCCGGTTCTTGGAGTGCTTGGCCAACTCCTCCAGCTTGGCCCGCACTTCCGGGTCGGTGACGCCGTAGGCATCCAGCAGCAGCCGCACTTCGATCACGCGCGGTGTGGCGTGTCCGCTCTCGATGCGGCTGATCCTGGCCTGGCTCGTGGCGATTACCTCGGCGGCCTGCGGCTGGTCCAGCTTGGCAGCCTGTCGGTACTGCCTGAGCGCCGTGCCAAGTCGCCGGCTGCGTACGGTCGGTCGTCCACCTGCGGGCATGGGGCCTCCCCTCTTCTTCGGCAACCCTGCCACAGCAGTTGACCTCGAAAAGCGTGCATAACTCGATCGAGTGAAACCGCTGCATGTATTTCTGGGTTTCCCTTGCAGCGACTCTGCATGTATTCCTAGGTTCAGCCGCATGCCCTCAACCGAAACCTTCCGCATCCCCACCCGCAGCCGCCACGTCCCCACCGCCCGGCACTACGTCCGCAAGGCCCTCGCGGACTGGGGCATCACCGACGACCTGGCCGACCGGGCGATCCTGTCGGCGAACGAACTCGTCACCAACGCCGTGACCCACTGCCTCGTTTCCCACGCCCGCGTCCGGGTCACGCTCGTCCTGTGCGGCCGGGAGCTGGTGCTGGAGGTCTCCGACCCGGACCGGGACCGGCTCCCCCGCCTCCGCGACCCCGGCCCCGACGAGGAGGGCGGGCGGGGGCTCGCGCTCGTGGAGGCCTTGGCCGACACGTGGGGGCACCGGCAGGGGCCGTACACCAAGACCGTGTGGGCCCGGTTCACGCTCGCCCCCGAGGTGGTGGCCGGTGTTCCGGACCGTGCGTAAGCCCAGCCCCTACGACGCCCGGTGGCGCCGCTGGTACACACGCTGCCGTGCCGCCGGCCGCTGGCTGCCGTTTCCCCGCGACGAGGAGTGCTGGCAGGCGCCACCCCGGCCGACGGCTCCCCTGTGGGAGACCGCCGACGACGTCGTACGGCCGTACGTGCTCAGACCTTGATGCCGCGGCGGACCCGGGCGATCACCTGCTGGGCCTCGGCACCGTAGACGGCCGACTCGGCGAAGGTGTCCCAGACGCGGCGGTAGAGAGCGATCGTTTCGGCATCGTCCAGCCAGAGTTCGGCGTGCCAGTCCTCGACGGTGACCAGACGGTCGTCCAGGACCCAGAACGAGTTCCCCGGCGGCAGACGCAACGCCGCGTCCAACGGCACTATGCCGAGATGGACGGTGTCCATGCCCACCACACCCAGCAAGCGGTCCATTTGGGCTGCGAGTACCTCCGGCGGACACATCTGAGCCCGCAGCGCCGGTTCCCACATGAGCACGTTCAACTGTCTGCCCGGCACGTACAGCCATTCCTGCCGCTTCATGCGGGCCCGCACCGCGTCCTCCATGTCCTGAGGGGACCGGCGGAACTCTGCATGGCGCTTGAAGATGCTTCGGGCGTAGTCGGCCGTCTGAAGCATGCCGTTGACGACGTGGTCGTCCCACACGTACAGGGTTCGTGACTCGCTGACTAGGGCGTTCCAGGTTTCCTGCACCGGCGCGTGCCCTGCGGCAAGCAGTCGCCGCCAGGAGCGGAGGTGGCTTTCGAAGCCCTTCAGGCGGGCACTGAGTTCGGGCAACACACCAGGCTGTCCCACGGCCTCGGCCCATGCCCGGAGGTCGTCGTCCGTGGGAGTCTGTCTGCCGTTCTCCAGCTTGCTGACCTTCGACTGCGGCCACCCCAGCCGCTGGGCCAGTTCCGTACCGGTGAGCCGGCCATCAGGACTTTCGACACGCAGCTCCCTGAGCCTGTGGCCCAGGTCCGCGCGTGCCCTCTGATAGTCCGTGCTCACCGGTACCTACTCTTACCCCTACGCGTCGCTGTGCATCTCCGCCGTGAACTGCTGCCACGGCACGGCGTGATGCCATGCAGCATCCCTCACCATGCAGCAGCGCACCACCTCTGCGGGCTCGGTGATCAGGTCCACGTGCGTGAGCTGGTCGTCGTCATCGAACCGCAGGAGGGCGATGAGTCGGCTGTCGAACAGCCAGAAGTCCTCCGCGGGGAGCTGAAGCCGGTCGGCGTCGGCACGCCACAGGTTCCGGATGTCCTCGCCCATGCCGCTGTTTCGCTTGGCGTTGTCGAGAAGGTAGAGCTGACCAGTGGTCGGCTGTTCGTCCACGATCCGTACGCGCTCGACCCGCTTCCGCAGGGCGGTCTGCTCGCGAATCGTCTTGCAGTACGGATGGTCGAAGGTCCAGTTGGCCCTGCCGGTCTCCACGAACTGACGGTACGTCTCGGTCGCTTCGTCACTCGCGTATCGGCGGCGCGTCTCCAACCGCCATGCCGTGTGCTCGAACTTGCCGAAGAGGCTGCTGAACTCGTCCAGATCGATCGTTCGCACCTTCCTCGTCCGCTCCTTCGGTGTCCAATCCACCAGAAGGTCACGCGGTACTACCACGGCGACTTCCCCTTCCGAAAAGTGCTGAAGCTGTGCGATGTCCTCCGACGCCCCATGCCCAACCACCCCCTGGGTGTTGACGATGTTGGTCCCCAGCATGTCGGTGCCTCTGAGTGAAAGTCCATGCATCTAGAGTGACGACGCGCGAATAACCAAGAATATTCGCCTACTTGCTCCGCCCCGCCGTCCTACGGTCACCTCTCGAATCCACACCCACTCGGCTCCCGCAGCGGAGCAGGAAGGTGCCACCCATGGTGAACGGAAACGACCTGTACGCCCTCGACCTCAGCGGCGTCTCGTTCGTGACGGCGTGCGGGGGCAACACCCACCCGGACGGCGAGTCGTGCCTGATCCTCGCCCGGATCGGGCAGGACGCCTGGGCCCTCGGTGACAGCAAGCGGCCCGACAAGGAGCCGCTGCGGTTCAGCACGGAGGAGCTGGCCGTGGCCGGGATCGACCCGGCGCGGTTCGGGCTGCCCGTCTGAGCCGGCCCCTTCTCCCACTGGTCCCGGTCGGGCACGGTCCCGGCCGGGACCGGTCCGCCTCGGCGAACTGGACACGCCCGTGCACCACCATGCCTATCTCTGGGCCGGCCCCAAGGACCGCTTCGACCAGGAAGCCCTGCGTCGGCCGCCCCACCCCGACCCGCCTCCGGCGGAGAGCAAGCCGGAAGTGATCCTGCGGTACCGGGAGGTGGCCGCGGGGTTCCCCACGTCGGACCTGCCGCCGATCGAGACGGCCTACTGGCTCGTCAAACCGGGCTCGCTGGTACGTGGCACATGGCCGGACCCGGACGCGGCCGCTGCGTGGCTCAGTGACCGTCTGGCCGAGTACGCGCCCCGGTTCGCGTCCGAGCCGGAGCGCAGCGGCACGCGTCTGAAGGCGCTTGTCGCCTCCGCCGCCGAACGGCTGGGCTCGGGAGGTGACGTCTCGCTCGGGTTCTACCTCGAACGTCCCTCCTATCTCTCGCTGGCGCTGGTCACCTGCTCCCCCAATCACCAGGTCCCCGCGCTCCCCTGTCCGCTCGGCGCCTGAACGAAAGGGCGCCCGGTGCACGAGCACCGGGCGCCCCTCGTGGGTCAGCGGGTCAGCGGGTCAGAAGCTCGGGACCAGCGACGGCTTCACGCCCAGGCCCTGCCTGCCGGACGGCTTGCAGGTGACGTCCCTCGCCGGCAGCTTGCCGGTGCTCAGGTAGGCGTTGACGTTGCTGTCGGCGCAGGAGCGCGGGTCACCGCCGTAGACGCCGTGGCCCTCGCCGCCCTTGACGTACACCATGCGGGAGCCCTTGAGGGCGCGGTGCATGCCGAGGCCGCTGGCCAGGGGGGTCTGGGAGTCCCACTGGTTCTGGACGGTCAGCAGGCGGACCTTGTTGTCGACCTTGGTGACGGGCTCGACCGGCTCGCCCCAGAACGCGCAGGGCGTGATGTTGGAGCCGAAGTCGCCGTAGAGCGGGTACTTGGCCTTGTCCCGGACGGCATCGCGCCGGTACTGCTCCGGGTCGTGCGACCAGGCCGCGGTGTCACCGCAGAGCACCGACCAGAAGGCGGCGCTGCCGTTGTCCGCCGGGGGCCGCGCCACCCCGGAGCCCGCCGACGCGGAAGCCCAGCGGGGAGCCGGCCGGACGCCCGGCGGCAGGAGGGAGTGGCGGGAGGAGCCGTGGCCGGCCGCGGCCTTCTTGAGCTCGACCACCGCCTCGGCCGCATACTTGGGCGAGAAGAACACGGGGCGCAGGCCGGACCGGATGTCGTCGCCCGTGTACTTCTGGCCGTCGAGGTCGATCGGGGTGCGGTCGGCGCGGGCGACCAGGTTCCAGAAGGTCTTGCGCACCTCGGCCGGGGTGTTGCCGAGCTTGTAGGTGCGGTGGTGCTGCGCGGTGTACTTCGTCCAGCGGGTGAACGCCGGCTCGGTGCCCGAAGCCCAGATCTGGATCATGCCGCGCCACACCCGGGCCGGGTCGACGGAGCTGTCCAGCACGAAGCGGTCGGTCCGCTCGGGGAACATCTGCGCGTAGACGGCGCCGAGGTACGTGCCGTAGGAGTACCCCAGGTAGGAGAGCTTCTTCTCGCCCAGGACGGCACGGATGACGTCCATGTCGCGGGCGGTGTTGCGGGTGGTGATGTACGGCAGCTCGTCACCGCTCTTGGCACGGCACTTGTCGGCGACGGTCCGGGCCCACTTGACGTCGCGGCTGAACGTCTCCGCCTTGTAGGGGTGTTCGCTGTTCTGCTCGGCTCCCGTGAGGTTGCAGGTCACCGGGGTGCTCCGGCCCACGCCGCGCGGGTCGAAGCCGATGAGGTCGTACTGCTCGCGGACCTTCTTGGGCAGCAGGTCCTTCATCATGGCGGGCATGCCCAGGCCCTCGCCGCCCGGGCCGCCGGGGTTGAAGAGCAGCGCGCCGTGCCGCTTGCCGGGGACGCTGGTCTTCAGCCGGGAGACGGCCAGCTTGATGGTCTTGCCGTCGGGGCGGCTGTAGTCGAGCGGGACCTTGATGGTCGCGCACTGGAACGCGGCGGACTCCGACGCGTCGCATCTGTGCCAGGCGGGCTTCTGGGTCTCGAACCTCCCCAGCGGTTCCGCAGCGGAGGCCTGCGCCGGGGCGAGGGCGGGGACGAGGGTCGCCGTGACCCCCACGGCGAGCACGGGCGCCAAGCGTCCTATCCGCACGATGGACGTTCCTTTCCGTCAACTTACGGGTCGGAACGACGATTTCGTGTCGGACGGGGCGTACGAATCCATCTGGGAGGCGGACTTGCTCCACCTTCCGGTGGACACAGAAAGGGACCTGCGGAGGAGAACCGGGACGCGCTGATTTCCGTCCGCCCCCCACGGGGCAGGGGCAGCGTGTGTGCTGCTCAGCCGCGCCGCAGCCGTCGCAGGCCGAACAGCGCCGCCACGCCGACCACGACGATCACGGCGCCGACCTTGAGGCTTCCGCCGCCCCCCTTGTCCGCCGCGTCACCGGAACTCCCGCTCGCGGACGGCGACTTCCCGGCGGGGCGGTCCGGCGCGTCGGCCGCCTGTACGGCACTGTCGGCGCCCTCGCTGCCGTACATCAGCTTGGTGCCGTCGGCGGAGTACGACACCGACTCGCCCTGTCCCTGGAGCGGCACGTCGAGCCGCCCCTTGCGCCGGAGCCGGCCGCCGTTCCAGTCGTAGGCGATGCCGCCGAAGTAGCCGCGTACGGCGAGGTGCCGGCCGTCCGGGGAGAAGGCGGCGTCGGTCGCCCACAGGTCGACGGCCGCGACGGGCCTGAAGACGTTCGCGCCGGAGGTGGAGAGGGTGGCCGGGCCCTCGTACAGGTGCCCGCCGTCCTGCTTCTTGTCGATGATGTAGACCCGCCCGGTCTTCGGGTGGACGAGCAGCGACTCGGCGTCGCGCGGTCCGTCGGAGTACTTCACCACGTACTGCGTGGCCGTGACCGTCTGATCGGTGAGCTTCTCCGGCTCGGGCAGCCGGTAGATCCACACGTACGGCCACCGGCCGCCGAAGTTGTCGCCGATGTCCCCGACGTAGATCTCGTTGTGCGGTCCGATGGAGATGGCCTCGACGTCCCGTGGGGAGCCGATGCCGCGCAGGGTGATCCGTGCGACGGTCTTTCCGGTGGTGCTGTCCACGGCGTAGAGGTACGGCCCGTCGTCGCTGTCGTTGTGCGTCCAGTAGATGCCGGGGTGCTGCCGGGAGGCCGCGAGCCCGCTGGACTCGGTGATCCGCGGGTCCTTGATGGTGAAGCCCTGGTCCCCCGCCCCCTCGGCGGTTCCCCCGGCGGCGGAGGCGGGCAGCGCGCAGGCACCGGCGAGCAGCACCCCGGCGAGAACGGCGAACGATCGACGCATGAGCCAAGCCTGCCATTCCCGGCGGCGGTTCAGGGAAGGTTGCCGGCCAGGGGCGGGGCAGGTGGCAGTCCGGGGCCCGTGACGTGGCCCGCCTCACAGCCACCACTGGCCCCACGCGCCTCAGGGATCCTTCATCATGAGCGGATGCTGAGGTTCATGCCCGTGGGCGACTCCATGACGATCGGGAGCGCGGGCGAACACACATGGCGTTACCGGCTGTGGCAGCACCTGTGCGGCTCGTACGACGGCCCCTTCACCTTCGTCGGCCCGCGCGAGACGCTGTACGACAAGCAGGCCGACGCCCCGACGTCCCTCGCCTACGCCGAACCCGGCTTCCCCCGCGCCCACCTCGCGGGCTGGGGCGAGGGCTGGCTGCACATGGCGCCGCTGATCGGCGACGCGGTGCGCACCCACCGCCCGGACGTCCTGCTGGTCTCCCTGGGCCTGATCGACCTCGGCTTCTACACCAACGCCGAGCAGACGGCGGAGAACGTACGGGCCTTCGTCGCGGCCGCCCGGGAGGCCGGCCCGCGCATCCGGATGGTGCTGCTGCCGGTGATACCCAACATCCGGGCCTCGGCGGACGCGCCGTTCGCCGAGCAGGTCGACCGGTTCAACGTGCTGCTCGCCAAGACGGTCGCCGACCTGGACGAACCCCGGTCGCCGCTGCTGCTGGCCTCGCCGCCCGCGGCGTACGACATCCACACCGACACCTACGACGGCACGCATCCCAACACGCGCGGCGAGCACCGGATCGCGGAGGCGTTCGCGGGGGCGATGTGGGAGGCGTGGGGGGTCGGACAGGCGTACGCGGCGGGAACGGGCTGACCGGAATCCGGCGTCTCCTCGTCGTGGTGCCTATCGTTGTACTGCGCGGCTGCACCTGTCCGTGGGGCAGCCGGGGAGGAGCGCCACGATGACCGTCCTCGAAGACAGGATCGAGATGGCCGAGGAGAGCGGCGAGCTGACTCTGGACGCCCTGTTCGAGTCGCTTGAGCGGACCACCCCCGAGGGATACAAGGTCGAGATCGTCGAGGGGGCCATCTTCATGTCGCCGCAGCGGGACACCCACTGGGAGATCATCGCCGATATCTACGAGCAACTGCGCACCAAGTTCCCGCGCAAGCGCGTCAAGTCGGACGTCCGCATCGACTACCCGGGCCATCTCAACGGCTTCTGCTCCGACGTCACTCTCATCGCCGAGGGCGCCGAGAAGACGCCCGGGGGGCTCTGGCGCTGTGGCGACGTCGAGTTCGTGGCAGAGGTCATCTCGAAGGGCACGGCACACAACGACTACGGCCCCAAACGGACGGCCTACGCCACCGCCGAGGTCCCCGTCTACCTCATCGCCGACCCCTACCAGGGACGGTGCCACATCCACACGGACCCCAAGGACGGCGACTACGCCGTGAGTACGCGAGTGGACTTCGGCACCGACGTCGACCTGACCGGCACCGTGGTCGACCTGGTCCTCAAGACCGACGACTTCCCCCGCGACTGACCCCGCTCCCCCACGTACAACGCCTCCCCGGAATCGGCCGGCCCCGCCCCCTTTCCTCGCCGCCCTCGCCGCCCTCGACGCCCTCGACGCCTCTCCGACGCTCGGGCCCTTCTGCCCCGGGTGCGGCAGCTGGAAGCCGCCCGTCGCCGCGGACTCGGTGTCGGCCCGCGCGGGCAGCCGCCCGTGCCCCCCGGCCGCTCCGACAACCCGCCGCCCCCGCCCTCACGGTGACGTGAGTCACACGGGTGCGGTTGTCACAGCGGCGGCCCGGGCGGCATCTCGTGGTCGGTACGACGCCGCGCCCGTCACCGGCGCGGCACCGACTCCACGAATGAGGACCACCCATGGAACCCCGTCTCGACCTGATGGACAACGAACTCGGCGCCAGGCTCGGCAAGCGGTTCGCCAATGTCAGTCTCGGGATCGCGCAGTCGACGCTGCCCCGGACCATCCAGGATCTGGTGATGCTGCGCGCCAGCCAGATCAACGGCTGCGGTTTCTGCGCCGACCTGCACTCCAAGGAGGCCACGGCGGCCGGTGAGACCGCGGTCCGGCTCCACCTGGTGGCCACCTGGCGGCACTCCACCGTGTTCACCGAGGCCGAGCGGGCCGCGCTCGCCCTCGCCGAGGAGGGCACCCGGATCGCCGACGCCCACCCCGGCGTCTCCGACGAGACCTGGGAGCAGGTCCGCAAGCACTACGACGAGGAGCAGACCACGGCGCTGGTCTACCTGATCGCCATGATCAACGCCGCCAACCGGCTCGGCGTGATCGCGAACAACCAGGGCGGCTCGTACGCGCCGGGCACGCTCGGCGGTCTGGCGAGCTGAGCCGCCGGGCCGGCCGGCGCCGGCCGCGGGGACCCGGTCCGGCCAGGGCCGCCGGGCCGGGTCCCCGCCCCCAACCACCTTGATCCCCGGAGCACTTGCCTAGAGCGCACTCCAGGCCGTTGGCTAGTGGACCATGGAGTACACGCAGCTCGGACGCACGGGACTCAAGGTCAGCCGACTCGTCCTCGGGACGATGAACTTCGGTCCGCAGACCGACGAAGCCGACAGCCACGCGATCATGGACGCGGCGCTGGACGCGGGCATCAACTTCTTCGACACCGCCAACGTGTACGGCTGGGGCGAGAACAAGGGCCGCACCGAGACCATCATCGGCAACTGGTTCGCCAAGGGCGGCGGGCGGCGCGAGAAGACCGTCATCGCCACCAAGGTGTACGGCAACATGGCCGCCGACACCGACAACGCCTGGCCCAACCACGACAAGCTCTCCGCGGTGAACATCCGCCGCGCGGTGGACGCCAGCCTGAAGCGGCTCCAGACCGACCACATCGACCTCTACCAGTTCCACCACATCGACCGGAACACCCCGTTCGAGGAGATCTGGCAGGCGATCGACGTCCTCGTCCAGCAGGGCAAGATCCTCTACGCCGGGTCCAGCAACTTCCCCGGCTACAAGATCGCCCAGGCCAACGAGATCGCCGCCCGCCGCGGCGGCACCATCGGCCTGGTCAGCGAGCAGTGCCTGTACAACCTCGCCGAGCGCCGCGCCGAGATGGAGGTCATCCCGGCCGCGCAGGACTACGGCCTCGGTGTCATCCCGTGGTCGCCGCTGCACGGCGGCCTGCTCGGCGGGATCATCAAGAAGGAGGTCCAGGGCGGCCGCCGCGCCTCCGGCCGGGCCGCCGACACCCTCAAGGACCCGGCCGCCCGCGCGCAGATCCAGGCCTACGAGGACCTGCTCGACAAGCACGGCCTGGAGCCCGGCGAGGTGGCCCTGGCGTGGCTGCTCACCCGCCCCGGCGTGACCGGCCCCATCGTCGGCCCGCGCACCGCCGGCCAGCTGGAGTCCGCCCTCAGGGCGGTGGAGCTGGAGCTGGGCGAGGACCTGCTGAACAGCCTGGACGAGATCTTCCCGGGCCCGGGCCCGTCCCCGGAGGCCTTCGCCTGGTAAGGGGTTCCCTCCGGGGCCGGCAGCTTCCGGGACCGGCAGAGGGCAGCGCCCCCAAGGGGCGCGGGGAACTGCGCGACCGGCCACGGCGCGCACGCAGCCGTAGGGCGGCCGCAGTTCCCCGGCACCCCCGAGCCAGTGAAAGGGCGCACGGCCGGCATGCCTGACGCATGGCCGGCAGGTCTAACGCACGACCGGCACGCCTAACGCATGGCCGACGACAAGGCCACCACCACGAACATCAACACAAGCACACCGGCCATGATCCGGTTCCGGGTTTTCGGGTCCACGTATGCGAGACTAACCGGCCCCGCCCAGCGCCCATCGCCCGACCACCTCGTACCGTGGCTGCTCCCCCGCCACCCCGGACGTCGGCAGACGACTGCGCACCAGCGCCAGGTCGCCCACGGTCCAGCTGCCGCCGGCGAACTCCGCGAGCTCCGCCACGTACGGCCGTACGTCCACCGCCTCCCGGCTGCGGGCCAGCGTCAGATGGGCCTTGTACCGCCGGTGCTCCCCCATCGGCACCCCGGCCTTCCGCGCCGCCGCCTCCGCCCGGCCGGCCAGCAGCCGCAGCGCCTCCACGTCCCCCTCGGCGCCCGTCCACAGCGCGCGGCCCCGGCCGAACTGGCCGCCGCCCGCGAGGGCCAGGGAGAAGGGGGCCGAGCGCTGGGCCGCGCGGGCCAGGCGGTCCGACAGGGCGGGTACGACGTCGTCGGCGACCTCGCCGTAGAACGCGAGGGTGAAGTGCCAGCCGGGGCGGGCGGTCCAGCGCAGCCGGACGGCGCCCGGCAGCCGCCGCAGCCGGGACACCTCCGCGGCGAGTTCGTCGACGATGTCCTCGGGGGGAATCACGGCGGCGAAGAGTCTCATGGGCCTCACGATCCCACCCCACGGTCGCGGATCCCGGGCGGCATGATGGGCGCATGGCGATCACCATTCGAGAAGGCGGCCCCGACGACCTGCCCGCGATACTCGGCATGCTCGACAGCAGCGTGGAGTGGCTGGTCTCACAGGGGCGCACCGTGCAGTGGGGCACCGAGCCCCTGTCACGGCACGAGAAGACGGTGGCGGCGGTCGTGCGGGCCATGGACGAGGGGACCACGTACATCGCCGAGGTGGACGGCGTACCGGCCGCCACCCTCACCCTCACCGACGGGCCCGGCTCCTACCTGTCCCACCTGCCGCCGCCCGGGGAGCCCGAGCGGTACATCCACTGGCTCGCCTCCGACCGCCGCTTCAAGGGGCACGGCGCGGGCAGCGCCCTGCTCGCGCACGCCGCCGAGGTGACCCGGCGGGCCGGCGTGGGGCTGCTGCGCGTGGACTGCTACGCGGGCGGCGACCGCAGGCTGGTCGCCTACTACGAGGCGAACGGCTTCACCCCGACGCACCCCTACACCCACGGCCCCGACGCCTGGCCGGGCCAGGTGCTGGCCCGGAGGGTGCTGTAGGGGGCAGTGCCCCGAAGGGGCGGGGGCCGGGGCGGTGTGCGGTTTCGCCGCGCGGGCGCGGGCAGCCCGCCACGGGACCCGCGCCCCGCCACGGAACCCGCGCCCCGCGACGGTCCGCACCCCCGCGACGGTCCGCACCCCCGCGGCGCCGCCCCTCCGGCACCCCGGCCGGCAGGCCTACGCGGCCGTCGCCAGCCGCTCCCGCTCGCGCGGTACGAAACGGACCCGGGGGTGGCCGTGGTGCCAGCCCACCGAGACGCGCAGGCCGCCGATGCGGACGAGGGCCAGGCCGATCGCGGCGGCCGCGGCGGCCGACACGACACCGCCGGCCGCGAAGCCGATCCGGGCGCCGTAGGTGTCGGTGACCCAGCCGACCACCGGCGCGCCCAGCGGCGTACCGCCCATGAACACCATCATGAACAGGGCCATCACCCGGCCGCGCATGGCCGGGTCGGTGGCCATCTGCACGGCCGTGTTCGCGGTGACGTTGACCGTCAGACCGAAGACCCCGATCGGCACCATGAGCAGCGCGAACAGCCAGTACGACGGGGCCGCCGCGGCGACGGTCTCCAGCGCGCCGAAGGCCAGCGCGGCGGCGATCAGGACGCGCAGCCGGGCCGTGCCGCGCCGGGCGGCCAGCAGGGCGCCGACCAGGGAGCCGACGGCCATCAGGGTGTTGAAGAGGCTGTACGCGCCGGCCCCGGCGTCGAAGACGTCGTCGGCGTAGGCGGAGAGCCACACCGGGAAGTTGAAGCCGAAGGTGCCGATGAAACCGACCAGGACGATCGGCCAGATCAGCTCGGGCCGCTTGGCGACGTAGCCGAGGCCCTCGCGCAGCTGGCCCTTGCCGCGCGGCGCGCGCTCGACCACGTGCAGTTCACGGGCGCGCATCAGCAGCAGGCCGGCGATGGGCGCGGCGAAGGACAGGCCGTTGGCGAGGAACGCCCAGCCGGTGCCCACACCGGTGATCATGACGCCGGCGACGGCGGGGCCGACCAGCCGGGCGGACTGGAAGTTCGCCGAGTTGAGACTGACCGCGTTCTGCAGCTGCTCCGGGCCGACCATCTCGGAGACGAAGGACTGGCGGGCCGGGTTGTCGACCACGGTGGCGAGGCCGACGGCGAAGGCGGCGACGTAGACGTGCCAGACCTGGACCTGGCCGGAGAGGGTCAGCGCGGCGAGCGCCAGTCCGGTCACGGCCATCGAGGACTGGGTGACCAGCAGGGTGGGCCGCTTGGGCAGGCGGTCCACGAGGACGCCGCCGTACAGCCCGAACAGCAGCATCGGCAGGAACTGCAGGGCCGTCGTGATGCCGACGGCCGCGGAGGAGCCGGTGAGGCCGAGGACCAGCCAGTCCTGAGCGATGCGCTGCATCCAGGTCCCCGTGTTGCTGACGACCTGGCCGGCGAAGAAGAGGCGGTAGTTCCTGATCCTCAGCGAGCTGAACATCGAGGACTTACGGGAACCGGGGGTGGCTGGGGTGGTCGGTGCGGGGGCGGAAGGTGTTCCGGATCCCGTACTCAAAAGGATTCGCCTCCTTCGGTGGTGCGCTTACAGGTGTGCGAGCTTCTCCAGCACGGGGGCGGCGGCGCGCAGGGCGGCCCACTCGTCCTCGTCGAGGCCCTCGACCAGGCCGGCCAGGAAGGCGTTCCGCTTGCGGCGGCTCTCTTCGAGCATGGCCTCGGCCTGTTCGGTCTGGGTGACGACCTTCTGGCGCCGGTCCTCGGGGTGCGGCTCCAGCCGGACCAGTCCCTTGGCTTCGAGCAGCGCGACGATGCGGGTCATCGACGGCGGCTGGACGTGCTCCTTGCGGGCCAGTTCGCCCGGGGTGGCGGAGCCGCAGCGGGCGAGGGTGCCGAGCACCGACATCTCGGTGGGGCTCAGCGACTCGTCGACGCGCTGGTGCTTGAGCCGACGGGACAGCCGCATCACGGCGGAGCGGAGAGCGTTCACGGCGGCAGCGTCGTCGCCATGGGTAAGGTCCGGCATGTTCTTTAGCGTAACTCATTACTCTCGCTAAAGACCAGCCGGGTGCGCCCGTACGCCCGTGACCCCCGCCACTGCACCCTCCGATCACCCGTATGAGTGAGTCGGCTCCGGAAAGCGACGCATCGCACGGCCGGTTGTGGCGACCCTCGTACGCATGGGGACCAGTGTGCTCAGCCTGCGGATAGACGGGGAGCTGCTCGAAAGGCTCCGCCACCACGCGGCGAAAAGAGGAATGAGCGTCCAGGACTATGTCGTCCGGACGCTCATTCGCGATGACTTCGACCAGCGGTTCCAGACCGCCGTCGAGGAGACGGAGAGGTTCTACGGGGTCACCTGACGGCCCCCGCCGGGGCTCAGGTCAGGCCGAGGGCCGGCATCAGGTAGTAGAAGGCGAAGACGGCCGAGACGACGTACATCGCGACCGGGACCTCCCGGGCCCGCCCGGCGGCCAGGCGCAGCACCGTGAAGGTGATGAAGCCCATGCCGATGCCGTTCGTGATCGAGTACGTGAACGGCATCATCAGCATCGTCACGAAGGCCGGGATCGCGATGGTGTAGTCCGCCCAGTCGATCTCCTTGACGGAGTTCGACAGGATCAGGAAGCCGACCGCGACCAGCGCCGGGGTGGCCGCCTGGGACGGGACCATCGTGGCGACCGGGGTGAGGAACAGCGCCACGGCGAAGAGGCCGCCCGTGACGATGTTCGCGAGGCCGGTGCGGGCGCCCTCGCCGACGCCGGCCGTGGACTCCACGAAGGCGGTGGTGGCCGAGGAGGAGCTGGCGCCGCCCGCCGCGACCGCGAGGCCGTCCACGAAGAGGACCTTGTTGATGCCGGGCATGTAGCCCTCGGCGTCGGTCAGCTTGGCCTCGTCGCTGACGCCCATGATCGTGCCCATCGCGTCGAAGAAGCACGACAGCAGGACCGTGAAGACGAAGAGGATGCCGGTCAGCACGCCGACCTTGGAGAACCCGCCGAACAGGCTGACCTGGCCGACCAGGCCGAAGTCGGGGGTGGCGAGCGGGTTGCCGGGCCACTTCGGGACCGTCAGGCCCCAGGAGGGGACCTTCGCGACCGCGTTGACGACCACCGCGAGGACGGTCATGCCGACGATGGAGATGAGGATCGCGCCCGGCACCTTGCGGACGATCAGGGCGAAGGTGAGCAGCACGCCCAGGATGAAGACCAGCACCGGCCAGCCGGTGAGGTGGCCGCCGGTGCCGAGCTGGACCGGGACGGTGGTCTGGGCGGCGTCCGGCATCCGGGTGACGAAGCCGGAGTCGACCAGGCCGATCAGCATGATGAACAGGCCGATACCGATCGAGATCGCCTTGCGCAGCCCGAACGGCACGGCGTTCATCACGCGCTCGCGCAGACCGGTGGCGACCAGCAGCATGACCACGATGCCCGCGAGGACGACCATGCCCATGGCGTCCGGCCAGGACATGCGCGGCGCGAGCTGGAGCGCCACCACCGAGTTCACGCCGAGGCCGGCGGCGAGCGCGATCGGCACGTTGCCGATGACGCCCATCAGCAGCGTGGTGAACGCCGCCGTCAGCGCCGTCGCCGTCACCAGCTGGGCGTTGTCCAGGTGGTGCCCGTACATGTCCTTCGCGCTGCTGAGGATGATCGGGTTCAGCACGATGATGTACGCCATCGCGAAGAAGGTGGCGAAACCGCCCCGGACCTCGCGGGCGGCGGTACTGCCGCGCTCGGAGATCTTGAAGTAGCGGTCGAGGGCGCCGAAGGCGGGCGCGCCGCCCGGCTTCTCGGGGGTGGGGGCCTTGGCGGGTGCCGAGGTGGACATGGAGGACCTCATCCCCAGCGGGGTTCCCCCGAGCCCCGTTGGAGTTTTCTACGATCAGAAGCGGTCAAAGACAAACGGTTTCAGTATGAACGTATGAGCCTGAGATCGCTATCTCCGCGCGTAGACACGGGCGGCGCTTAAGCTGTGCGCATGGCTAAGTGGACCCCCAAGCACGAGGCGCCGGAGCCCCTGGAGGGGCCCGTGGTCGCCACCATCACCGGCGGCACCCTCGTGTGGTTCGTCCTCTTCCTGGTCCAGCTCCCCTTCTACGGCTGGTTCGAGGACCACGGACACCTGTGGTGGCTGTGGACCTGCCTGGCCGGGGGCGGGCTGGGGCTGATCGGCGTCTGGTACGTCCGCAGGCGGGACGCGGCGATCAAGAGGGACGCGGCCCTGAAGTCGGCCGGGGCGAAGTAGCCGACCCGTTCGGCAGGTGAACGGGCAGAACCGCACGTACCGTCGATGGCATGAGCCATACGGACGTGGCCCTGCCGAAGAGCCCCGCGACCGGGCTGACCGGTGCCGAGGTCGCCGACCGCGTCAGCCGCGGCCTCGTCAACGACGTGCCGGTGCGCAGCAGCCGGTCGCTCGGGGAGATCGTCCGGGCCAACGTCTTCACCCGGTTCAACGCGATCATCGGCGTGCTCTGGCTGGTCATGCTGTTCGTCGCGCCGTTCCAGGACAGCCTCTTCGGCTTCGTCATCCTCGCCAACACCGCCATCGGCATCGTCCAGGAGTGGCGGGCCAAGCAGACCCTGGACTCCCTCGCGGTGATCGGGGAGGCCCGGCCGACGGTACGGCGGGACGGAGTGGCGACCGAGGTGGCCACCCACGAGATCGTGCTGGACGACCTCGTCGAGATCGGTCCCGGCGACAAGATCGTGGTCGACGGGGTGTGCGCCGAGGCGGACGGGCTGGAGATCGACGAGTCGCTGCTCACCGGCGAGGCCGACCCCGTCGTCAAACGCCCCGGGGACCCGGTGATGTCCGGCAGCTTCGTGGTCGCCGGCGGCGGCGCCTTCACCGCCGCCAAGGTCGGCCGCGAGGCCTACGCCGCCCGGCTCGCCGAGGAGGCCTCCCGGTTCACGCTGGTCCACTCCGAGCTGCGCACCGGCATCTCCGTCATCCTCAAGTACGTCACCTGGATGATGGTCCCGGCGGCCGTCGGACTCGTCATCACCCAGCTCGTCGTCAAGAACGACGACCTCAAGGACGCCGTGGCCCGCACGGTCGGCGGGATCGTGCCGATGGTCCCCGAGGGACTGGTGCTGCTCACCTCCGTCGCCTTCGCGATCGGCGTCATCCGGCTCGGCCGCAGGCAGTGCCTGGTGCAGGAGCTGCCGGCCATCGAGGGCCTGGCCCGTGTCGACACCGTCTGCCTGGACAAGACCGGCACCCTCACCGAGGGCGGCATGGACGTCACCGAGCTGCGGCTGCTGGACGGGGCCGAGGAGCCGTACATCCACAAGGTGCTCGGCGCGCTCGGCGAGTCCGACCCGCGCCCGAACGCCTCCCTCCAGGCGATCATCGACGCCTACCCGGACAGCGACGACTGGCGCTGCGTCGAGTCGCTCCCCTTCTCCTCCGCCCGCAAGTACAGCGGGGCCTCCTTCAGCGAGGGCGACGGCGAGACCAGCACCTGGCTGCTGGGCGCCCCCGACGTCCTGCTCCGCCCGGAGGACCCGGCGCTGGCCGAGACCGAGCGGCTCAACGAGCAGGGGCTGCGCGTGCTGCTGCTGGCCCGCGCCCACCGCGACCTGGACGACACCGAGCCGGCCCGGGGCGCCCGCCCCACCGCCCTGGTCGTCCTGGAACAGCGGCTGCGGCCCGACGCCTCCGACACCCTGCGCTACTTCGCCGAGCAGGACGTCCGCGCCAAGGTCATCTCCGGGGACAACGCGGTGTCGGTCGGCGCGGTCGCCGCGAAGCTGGGCCTGGACGGTACGGCGGTGGACGCGCGGCGGCTGCCCGGCGACCGGCCGGCGATGGCGGAGGCCCTCGACGCGGGCACCGTCTTCGGGCGGGTCACCCCGCGGCAGAAGCGGGACATGGTCGGCGCGCTCCAGTCGCGCGGGCACACGGTCGCGATGACCGGCGACGGCGTGAACGACGTGCTGGCCCTGAAGGACGCCGACATCGGGGTCGCCATGGGCTCCGGTTCGGAGGCCACCCGGGCGGTGGCCCAGATCGTGCTGCTGGACAACAGCTTCGCGAGTCTGCCCTCGGTGGTCGCCGAGGGCCGCCGGGTGATCGGCAACATCACGCGGGTGGCGACGCTGTTCCTGGTGAAGACGGTCTACTCGGTGCTGCTCGCGGTGCTGGTGGTGTGCTGGCAGGTCGAGTACCCGTTCCTGCCCCGGCACCTGACCCTGCTGTCCACCCTCACCATCGGCGTCCCGGCCTTCTTCCTGGCCCTGGCGCCGAACACGGAGCGGGCGAGACCCCACTTCGTGCGCCGGGTGATGCGGTACGCGGTACCGGGCGGCGTGATGGCCGGCGCGGCGACCTTCGTGACGTATCTGCTGGCCCGGCACCACTACTCCGGGCCCGGCGCCCTGGACGCGGAGACCAGTGCGGCCACCCTGACCCTGTTCCTGATCTCGATGTGGGTCCTGGCGATCATCGCCCGCCCCTACACCTGGTGGCGGGTGGCCCTGGTGGCCGCGATGGCCGTGGCCTTCCTGCTCGTCCTCGCCGTCCCGGCGCTCCAGGACTTCTTCGCCCTCAGGCTGGTCGGCATCGAGCTGCCGTGGACGGCGGTCGGCGTGGCGGTGGTGGCGGCGACCGCCCTGGAGTACCTGTGGAGATGGGTCGGCCGCCGCTTCCCGGCCTGAGACGGCCCGGGAGGGCCCGGGAGGGCCCGGGAGGGCCCGCGGCGGGTGTTACTGCACGTCGACGTAGTCACCCGCGGCGCTGACCGCCGGGGTGGTCGAGGTGCCCGCGAAGCTGAAGCGCCAGTAGCCGTCGTAGGTGGCGGTGGTGGTGGTCTTCAGGTTGCCGTACGAGTCCGTGTTCACGGTCTTGACGGTGGTGTAGGTGGTCGTGCCCGCCTTCTTGAACTGGAGCTTGACCGGCTGGCCGGAGTAGCCGTGGTACTGGTGGTCCTCCCAGTTGGCGCGGGTCAGCTTGCCCGTCACCGTGAGGGTCTTGCCCTTGCCGACCGGCTCGGGGCCGGCGTTGACCGTGAGCTTGGAGTAGCGCTGCACCAGGGTGCTGCCGAGGCCGCTCTGGTCCTTGTAGCCGACCTTGCTCATGTCGGCGGGGTTGTCCTGGTTCTGGCCGTTGAAGGCGACCGCCTCGGCGGCCACGCTCCAGGAACCGGCCCAGGCGTTCTTCAGGTCGCCGTCGGCCGGGTAGATGTCGACCGTGCCCTTGCAGGTGGCCGTCGTCGCCGAGGTGGCGGTGCACTTCGCCGGGTTGTCGCCGTACAGCTCGGCGGTCGGGGTGTCGAAGGAGCCCTTGTAGAGGTAGGCGTCGGTGTAGAAGTCCGCCTTGGTGATGTCCACGTCGGAGCCGTGGGTCAGCGTGTAGGAGTAGGTGGCGCTCACCTCGTTGGTGGTGCCGACGTTGATCGCCTTGGCGATGGAGACGCTCGAGAAGCTGACGTTCAGCGTGTACGGCGTGCCGGAGTCACCGGTGGCGTGCGCGGCCGGGACGGCGAGGGCGGACAGGGCCAGGGCGCCGGAGACGGCAGCCACGGTGGCACGTATGCGCATGTGCGTTCCCCTGGGGGAGAAGGTGATCATTGGAGTCGGTCGACTCGGACGGTCTGATCCACGGCGCACACGGCGGGTTGTACGGCAAGACGGGTTTCCGGCCAGATTTTCCGCTCGCCTTACCTGTGCATGGCACAAATGAGAGAAAGCATTCCGGTCCCGGGGAGCGGAACCCGCTCGCCGGGACCGGACCGGTGCCGCCTACTTCACGTCGACGAAGTCACCCGCGGCGCTGACCGCCGGGGTGGTCGAGGTGCCCGCGAAGGAGAAGCGGTAGTAGCCGTCGACCGTGGCCTTGGTCGTCGTCTTCAGGGCGCCCGTGGAGTCCGTCTTGACGGTCTTCAGCGTGGTGTAGGTGCTGGAGCCCTTCTTGCGGAACTGCAGCTTCACGGACTGTCCGCTGTAGCCGTGGTACTTGTGGTCCTCCCAGTTGGCGCGGGAGAGCTTGCCCGTGACGGTGAGGGTCTTGCCCTTCTTCACCGGCTCCGGGGCGGCGTTGACCGTCAGCGTGGAGTTGCGCTGGAGCAGGGTGGTGCCGAGACCGTCGACCTGCACGGCCTCCTTCTCGGAGTCCATGTCGAGCGCGACGCCCGCACCGTGCCAGGTCCCGGCCTGTGCGTTGCGCAGCTTCAGGTCCGCGTCGGTCTCCCGCGGGTTGACGACGATCGTGCCCTTGCAGTCGGCGGTCGTCTCCGAGGTGGCCACGCAGACGCCGGGCGCGTCGCCGCCGGCGGCGTTGTCCGGGTTGACGGACGAACCGTGGTAGATGAGCGGAACGCTGAGGAACCCGTCGGAGTCGATGTCGACGTCGGCGCCGTGGGTCAGGGTGTAGCTGACCGGGACGGAGACCTTGTTGGTGGTCCCGACCTTGATCGCCTTGGCGATCTTGAAGTGGGAGAAGGTGACGTCCAGGTCGCCCTCCGCCGGGGAGGCGGCGACGCCGGCCTTGCCGGAGGCGGAGTGCTGGAGGAGAACCTTGGCGAGGTCCGCGCGGTGGGCGGACGTACCGCCGTCGGCGGCCTGCGCGGCCGGCACGACGAGGGCGGAAAGGGCCAGGGCGCCGGAGACGGCGGCCACGGTGGCGCGAAGACGCATGTGTTGTCCCTGAGTGGTGGTGGTGCTGTGGATCCGGCCGCTTACTTCACGTCGACGAAGTCACCCGCGGCGCTGACCGCCGCGGTGCTCGCGTTGCCCGCGAAGGAGAAGCGGTAGTAGCCGTCGGCCGTGGCGGTCGTGGTGGTCTTCAGGTTGCCCTTGGAGTCCGCCTTGACGGTCTTCAGCGTGGTGTAGGCGCCGGCGCCCTTCTTCTTGAACTGGAGCTTCACGGACTGCGAGCCGTAGCCGCCGTACTTCAGCGACTCCCAGTTGGCGCGGGTGAGAGCACCGGTGACGGTGAGGGTCCTGCCCTTCTTCACCGGCTCCGGGGCGGCGTTGGCGGTGAGCTTGGCGGCGCGCTGGAAGGAGAAGGAACCAGCCTTGTCCTTCGAGACGAAGTCGTCGTCGTTGGCGTCGATCCAGGCGCCGACGTACCAGGTGCCGGCGTTGCTGTTGCTGAGGTAGTCGACCTTCGGGTCGATCTTCACCGACGCGGTGCAGGTGGACGTGGTGGAGTTGACGGCGACGCAGCTCGGCTTGCCGGTCATCTCCCAGCCGTAGCCGGGGCCCCGGAGGTCGAAGGCCTGGGCGCCCTTGATGCCCGAGTTGTCCGTCGCGGTCACGCTGACCTTGATGGTCACCGCGCCGCTGGTGCCGATCTGCACCTTGTTGTCGCTGTCCACGACCACCTTGGTGATCTTCGTGTCGCCGTAACCGCCATCGGCCTGCGCGGCCGGGACGGCGAGGGCGGACAGGGCCAGAGCGCCGCCCACGACGGCGACAGAGGCACGGATGCGCATGTGATGTCCCCACGTTCAGATCCGCGGAGTCGGGTGACTCCGCAGATGTGACGTGGGGATGATGTGAAAGGTTGTACTACTGATGAGATTTTCGTAAAGCCGTGCGGTCAGTCGAACCAGCGGTCCCGCGCCAGCTCCTCCGTCCGGGACGGGTCCTCCAGCAGCGCCGCCACCTCGAACCGCCTCGGCCACTGCCCGGCCGCCCACGCCAGCCCGGCGGCCACCCCCTCCAGGGTCGCCGCGTGCAGCACGCCGTCGTCGGTCAGCCGCCAGTCGATCTCCACGCCGTCCACGACGAGTTCCTCGTGCTCGACGTACGTCCGCGGGGTACGCGGCCCGAGCAGCACCCGCACCGGGTCCGGCACGTCGTGCTCGGTCCCCTCGGAGTGCACCTCGCCGGTGACGGACTCGCTCAGCCGCCGCACCTGGAACAGCTCGGCCAGCTCGACGGCCCGCGCGGGCCGGACCGGCAGCAGCGGCACGCCGGAGGTGAACGGCAGCAGGTCCGGCGAGTCGACCACGACGGCCGACCCGGCGTCCACGACCTCCACCCGCCCGTCGACCACGGCCCGCAACTCGTCCGGCAGCGTCACCCGCTCCGGGTCCAGCTCCGCCAACGCGCCGTACAAGCCGTGCAGTTGGGCGGCCGTGACCGGACGCTCCGGGTCGGCAAGCCGGTCCAGCAGCTCCGCGGCCCCGCCGGGCTCGTCCAGCAGCGCGGCGACGGAGGTGCGCACCCCGAGCGCCCGCAGCACCTGCTCGTCCTCGAACCCGGTGGCGTCGGCCTCGTCGTACAGCCCGCGCAGCAGCGGGTCACCGCCCGCCGCCAGCAGACCGGCGGGCCTGCGGCCGTCCAGCACCGGGTGCCCGCGCAGCCACCACGCGGTGTACGGCCGCACGACCTCGTGGGTGCCGTCCGGCAGCAGGATCCGCACGGGCTGGGTGAGGGCGTCCCGCAGCGGCGGCCGGGCCAGCAGGGCGAGCGCCTCCGGCCAGTGGTCGTCGTCCACCAGGTCCAGGTCGCGGACGGCGACGAGTTCGGTGGCGACGGGCGGCACCGGGCTGTCCGGGAAGCGGTCGAGGATGTCCTCGCACCACACGTCCACGGCGTCCAGCAGCCCCGCGTCGTCGGGCTCGGCGTAGTCGCCCTCGCGGGGCTCCAGCTCGTCGGGGTCGAGGACGACGTCGGTGGCCCGGACGAGCGCGAAGTCGGCGAGCACCCCGCACGCGGCGAGCGGCTGCTCCCCCCACCGCTCCGCCAGCTCGGCGTCGACGGCCGCGAGTTCACCCTCACGGATCACCCGGGCGAAGGGACTGCCGGGGAACACCAGCTCACCGGCGGGCGCCGGCTCGCCGTCCTCGTCGGGCAGCGCGAGCGCACCCAGCCAGGGCTCGTCCCCCGGCTCCAGTCCCGCGTCCCGGACGAGCCCGAGCACGGTCTCGGCCAGCTCCTCGGCGTCCGGCGCGTCCTCCTCCCAGCCGAGCCCGCCCTCCTCGTCGAGGGAGCCGGCCACGGCGGCCCGCACCTGCGGGGTGGTGAGCACCGCGCGGGGAGTGGCGGGCAGCGCGCCCAGCTTCTCCAGCAGCGGGTGCGCGGCATCGGGGTGAACCACCTTCAGCCCGAGCCGCCCCAGCACGTCCGGATCGATCCGGACGCCGTCCGGCGCGGGCAGCAGCACCTGCCGGGGCCCGATCGTCGTCCGCCCTCCGCCCGTGCCGAAAGCCTGGGAGGTGCCCCCGGCGAGCGGCACCGGCAGCCCCGACAGCCTCTCCGGGTCGACCCCGGCGAGGCTGTCGTACAGCCGCCACCACCACTCCGGCTCCTTCTCCAGCCCGGCGAGCCGGTCGATGGCGTCGGCGAGCGGCAGCCGGGCCACCCCGAGGGTGCGCAGCTCCACGCGCCGCTCCAGACCGGCCGGGAGCAGGGTGGGCAGCACCTCGGCGAGCACCCGCACGGTGTCGGCCCCGGCGCCCTCCACGACCTCGGCGTCCCGGGGCCGCAGCGCCTCGGGCAGCTCGTCGTCGTCATCCTTGGCCTCGACGGCCGGCGGCAGGAAGGCGGTACGGGGCAGCCGCTCCAGCACGGCCTGCCGCAGGGCGCCGTCCAGCTCCCCCCGGCCCAGCGCCCCGGGCACCAGATCGATGACCCCCTCCCCCACGGGCCGCCACGCGCCGAGCAGTTCGGCGTAGGTGTCGGCCGCGCGCTGCACCAGGAAGTCGGTGAGGGGACCGGGCGCCGCGTGCCGGCGGGTGGTGTCGAGCGGGAACGAGGCGATGAGCAGGGCGGGCACACCGAGGGGCTCGTCGCTGGGGGTGGGCGCGTGCACGACCGGGGAGGTGCGGGGCCGCACCGGAGCCCCGTACGCGTCCACGGGCACGGCCCAGGTCACGGACCAGTGCGGACGCAGCCGCTCCTCGACCGGGCGGTCCGCGAGGAGGTCCGGGGTGAGCGGCCCGTGCGCGGAGGCGGTACGCCAGTTCGTGACACCGTCCCGGGAGTCGTCCACGACCGTGAAGGCACCGTCGGTACGCCGGGCCAGGGTCCGCGGCGCCTCCCCCTCGACCTCCACGACGACCTCCGCCAGCCCCGGCAGGGCGAGGAGCAGGGCGTCGTCGACGCCACCGAGGAGCCGCTCGGCGAGATCGGCCGCCGCCGCGTCACGCAGGGGCAGGATGACGGCGGTGTCGTACGGCTCCGGAGCCGTTCCCTCGGCGGCGAAGGGCAGCCGGAGCAGCGGCACGTGCCCGTCCCGGCGGCGCACCTCGTCCCCGAGTCCCGGGCTGTGCCGGGCGACGTCGGCGGCCAGCTCCCGCGCCTCCGCGAGGGACCAGCGCACGCCCCCGTGCCGGCCCACGATCGCCGGCTCGTCGGTCACCGCGAGGACGGCGGCGAAACCGACCCCGAACCGGCCCACGGCACCGTGCGTCGCCTCGGCGTCCCGCTTGGCGGAGGCCCGCAGCGTGGACAACGACTCGACACCGGCCGCGTCCAGCGGGGCCCCGGTGTTCGCCGCGACGAGCACGCCGTCCCGGAGGGTGAGCCGCAGCCGCCCCGGCACGTGGGCCCGCGCCGCGGCGTCGGCGGCGTTCTGCGCCAGCTCGACCACGAGTCGGTCCCGGTAGCCGCCGAGGACGAGGTCCTCCTCGGCGTTGGCGTCCTCCCGGAACCGGGCGGGGCTGGTCGCCCAGGCGTCGAGCACCCCGCGACGCAGACGGGCGGTGCCGAAGGGGTCGGCGCCCTCGGCCGCCGGCCGCACGAACTTGCTCACGTTGACTCTCCTCTACGACGTGAGACCGAACCTACAGCGCGGAGCCGGGAGGCAATCAACGCGGACGGGGAGGGTATGCGGTAGTGACCATCCGTTGGCACGCAGGTGCCGTCGCACGAAAGTGGTGCCCCCATGCCCGAGACACAGGACGTGGTCGAGCTGATCCTCCAGGACCACCGGCGTATGGAGGACCTGTTCCGGCTGATGCGCAGCGTGGAAGAGGACCGGACCGCCGCCCTGGAGGAGTTCGCCGATCTGCTGATCGCTCACGCGCAGGCCGAGGAGACCGAGGTCTACCCGGCGTTGAAGCGCTACAAGAACATCGACGACGAAGAGGTCGAGCACGGCGAGCACGAGCACGACGAGGGCAACCAGGCCCTGCTGGAGCTGCTCCAGGTGGAGGAGGTCGGCTCCGAGGAGTGGGACGAGAAGCTGGAGGCGCTGGTGGAGGCCGTCACCCACCACGCCGACGAGGAGGAGCGCACCATCCTCAACGGTGCCCGCGAGAACGTGGCGATGCGGCGGCGCGAGGAACTGGGCGCGGCGTTCCTGGAGGAGCGTGAGCGTCAGCTGAAGTCCGGCTGCGGCTCCCCCGACAACGTGCGCCGCATCGTGGAGTCGTCCTGACCCGGGGACCGGGGCCGGGCGCTCACGGGCCCGGCCCGGGGTCCGGGCGCACGGCCCGGCCCAGTCCGGCGCGGGCCGCCTCCAGCTGCGCGGCGAACGCGATGCCCAGGAACAGGGCGATGCCGGTCAGGTTGGCCCACAGCAGCAGGGCCACGAAGGCCGTCAGCGGCCCGTACACGGCGCCGAAGGAGCCGCTGCGGGAGACGTAGAGGGTCAGCAGCCAGGTCGCGGTGACCCACAGCACCAGGTGGACGGCGGAACCGAACGCCAGCCAGGTGTACCCGGGCTGGTTCCGGCGTGGCGACCACCGGAAGACGACGGCGGAGGCGATCCAGGCGAGGGCCGTCCCCACGGGCACCTCCAGGGCGCCCCACCACGCCGGGGGCGCAGAGGTGCCCAGCGCCTCGGCCGTCGCGGCGGTCACGGCCCGGCCGGCGACCAGGACCAGGAACCCCAGGACCATGGGCACGCCGGCGGCGAAGGCGAGCAGCACGGCCCTGCCGTACTTCCGCGGGAAGGGCCGGTCCCGTTCGATGCCGTAGATCCGGTTGGCGCCCCGCTCGACCTGGCCCATGGCCGAGGCCAGGTTGAGGACGGAGAAGGCCAGCCCCAGGACCAGCGCGAGCGTGCTCCAGGCGCCGGAGCCCGCGGTGCGGCGGGTGCCGCGCAGCGCCTGGCGGATCACGTCGGCGCTGGCACCCGGCACGATCCTGCCCAGGGTCAGCTCGATGATCCGGCCCACGCTCTCCGTGTGCGCGGCCGTGGCCAGGCCGACGAGCGCGATGGTGAACGGCACCATGCCCAGCACGATCTGGAAGCCGAGGGCGCGGGCGTTGGTGAAGCCGTCGGCGTAGCGGAACCGGGAGAAGGCGTCGAGCAGCAGCCGCGCGCCCCCGTAGCGCCGCAGCGCGGTGAAGGCCTCGTCGCCGGAGAGCTCGTCGCCGATCATGTCCCGCGTCTGCGGGACCTGCACCACCGTCCCCATGTCCCCCGTCCCTCCTTCAGCCGTGGCCGCGGCCGGCCGGGACCGTGGTGTCCGGGTGGTTCCCGGGGCCGCCGCCGGGGCCGGCCAGCGGGGTCGGTGACAGGGCCGTGGGTTCCTCGCCCGGTTCGAGCAGGGTGTCCGCCGCACCGACGATCAGCGGGTCGGGGGTACCGACCGCCGCGTGGTCCTTGGCCGGGTAGTCGAAACGGTCCAGGAGGCTGCGCATCGCCTCCAGCCGGCCGCGCCGCTTGTCGTTGTTCTTCACGACCGTCCAGGGCGCGTGCGCGGTGTCGGTCTCCCGGAACATGTCGACCTTGGCCGCGGTGTAGTCGTCCCAGCGGTCGAGGGAGGCGAGGTCGGTGGGGGAGAGCTTCCAGCGGCGGACCGGGTCGACCTGCCGGATCGCGAACCGGGTGCGCTGCTCGGCGCGGGACACCGAGAACCAGAACTTCACCAGCGCGATGCCGTCGTCGGTGAGCAGCCGCTCGAACAGCGGGGCCTGCCGCAGGAACTGCCGGTACTCGGCCTCCGAGCAGAAGCCCATGACCCGCTCGACCCCGGCCCGGTTGTACCAGGACCGGTCGAAGAAGACCATCTCCCCGCGGGCCGGCAGGTGGGTCACGTACCGCTGGAAGTACCACTGTCCCGCCTCCCGCCCGGTCGGCTTGTCCAGCGCCACCACGCGGGCCCCGCGGGGGTTCAGCCGCTCGGTGAACCGTTTGATGGTGCCGCCCTTGCCGGCCGCGTCCCGCCCCTCGCACACCACGACGATCCGCTGCCCGGTCTCCTTCACCCAGCGCTGGAGCTTGAGCAGCTCGATCTGCAGGATCCGCTTGTCCCGCTCGTACGCGCGCCGGCCGATCCGGTGGTCGTAGGGGTGGTTCTCCCGCCAGGTCGCGACCGGCCGGCCGTCGGCGTCCAGCAGCACCGGCCGCTCCGGCTGCCGGTCGTCCACCACGAACCCCCGCAGCAGGTCGTCCTCGCGCACCTCGTCCCCGGTCTCCCTCGTCTCCGTCGCCTGCTCGTGCCCGGCCACGCCACCGCCTCTCCGTCACCGCTCACCGGGTTCCGCCCGGGTCTCCTCCTCACACGTGCCCGCACAACGGGGTCCAAGACGCCTGTACCGTCGCTCTGGCCGTCCCTTTCCGTACCGTCCGACGACAGGAAGGCGCTCACATGGCCGAACTGTGCCTGGGTCCGCTGCTGAGGTACACCGACGGTTCCCGCGCGACCGTGTGGGTCGAGACGAGCCGGCCCTGCACGGCCGAGGTGCGCTGCTCCGACGGCGCGGCCGGCACGGCCCCCACCTTCCAGGTGGCCGGGCACCACTACGCGCTCGTCACGGTCACCGGCCTGGAACCGGGCACCTCACCCGCCTACGAGGTGCTCCTCGACGGCGCCCCGGTGTGGCCCCTGCCCGACTCGCCCTTCCCGCCCTCCGTCATCCACAGCCCCGGTGGCGGCGACGCCGTCCGCGTCACCTTCGGCTCGTGCCGCTGGGCCGCGCCCCCGGCGGACGGCAAGGATCCGGTCGGCCCCGACGCCCTCGACACCCTCGCCACCCGCCTGGCGTCCGACCCCGGCGCCGAGCGCCCCGACGTGCTGCTGCTCCTGGGCGACCAGGTCTACGCCGACGAGACCTCCGAGGAGACCCGGAACTGGCTCGCCGCCCGCCGCGACCTCGACCGGCCGCCCGGCGCCCAGGTCACCGACTACGAGGAGTACTGCCACCTCTACCACGAGTCCTGGCTCGACCCGGAGGTGCGCTGGCTGCTGTCCACCGTGCCCAGCTTCATGATCTTCGACGACCACGACGTCGTGGACGACTGGAACACCTCCGCCTCCTGGCTCGCCGACATGCGCACCACCGACTGGTGGCAGGAACGGCTGCTGAGCGGCCTGATGTCGTACTGGGTCCACCAGCACCTGGGCAACCTCTCCCCCGCCGAACTGGCCGACGACCCCACCTGGGCCGCCGTACGCGCCACGGCGGACGGTACGAAGGCGCTGCGCGCCCTGGCCGAACAGGCCGACGCCGACTCCTCCACCGTCCGCTTCAGCTACCGCCGCGACTTCGGCCGGGTCCGCGTCGTCATGGTCGACTCCCGGGCCGCGCGGGTCCTGGAGGAGGGCCGCCGCTCCATGCTCGACGCGGGCGAGGCCGCCTGGCTGCGCGAGCAGGTCCTGGGCGACCAGGGGGCCTACGACCACCTCCTGATCGGCACCTCCCTGCCCTGGCTGCTGCCGCACCTGGTGCACGACACCGAGAGCTGGGACGCGGCCCTGTGCGCCGGGGAACGCGGCGAGCGCTGGGCCCGCTTCGGCGAGTGGCTGCGCCGCGGGGCCGACCTGGAGCACTGGGCGGCCTTCCCCCGCTCCTTCGCCGGACTCGCCGGCCTCATCGCCGACGTCGCGGCGGCACCGGGCGCCCCGGCGAGCGTGTGCGTGCTCTCCGGCGACGTGCACCACGGCTACATCGCCGAGGCCACCTGGCGCTCCGGCGACCTCGGCGTCCCCGTCGTCCAGCTCACCTGCTCACCCGTGCACAACTCCGTGCCGGCGGCCATGCGGTTCGGTTTCCGCGTGGGCTGGAGCGCGCCGGCCCGCCTCCTGGGCCGCCTGCTCGCCCGGCACGGGCGCTGTACCCGGCCGCCGGTGCGGTGGCGCAAGCGGGGCGGGCCGTGGTTCGGCAACCAGCTGATGACCCTGACGCTGCGGGGCCGCACGGCCCACCTGCGTCTGGAAAGCACCGGCAAGGAGGCGAGGCTCGACACGGTCCACGAGACGAGCCTCACCGGCTAGCCGCTAGCGCCGGGCGGCGTACGAGACGAACTCCGTCCAGGTGGAAGGGGCGACGGTGAGCAGGGGGCCGTCGTCCTGCTTGGAGTCACGGATGTGGATGGCGGCGGGGGTGGGGACGAGGGCCCAGTCCAGGCCGACTTCGACGCAGGAGTCGCCGTCAGGGCCACTGCTGTAGCTGCTCTTGAACCAGCGGATCATGTCTCTCCCAGCAGGTGCTCAACGAGGGCCAGCGACTCCTCGGGGCGAAGAGCCTGCGCCCGGATGGTGCCATAGCGCAGCTCAAGGACGCGTAGTTCCCGGAGGTTGGTGACCGCGCGGCCGTTGCATGCACCATCGGAACGGCCGACAGCTGTGCCGTCCTCGAACTTGAGCAACTCGATCCTTCCGCTCATGCCGGGGTGCGGCGGGCTGTCCAGCGGCATTACCTGGAACGTGACGTTGTTCAACCGCCCGATCTCCAGCAGCCGTTCGAACTGCTGTTGCCGCACCATTGTGCCCCCAACCCTGCGGCGCAGCGTCGCCTCTTCCAGGACGAAGCTCAGGGCCGGGGCGGGCGACCTCTCGAAGATGGACTGCCGGGCCATGCGAGCGGATACCCGACGCTCCAGCTCCTTCGGCGCATAAGCGGGCTGCCAGCACTCCAGGAGAGCACGGGCGTACTCAGGGGTCTGCAACAAGCCGTGGATGTTGCTGGTCTCGTACACCCCGATCTCAACCGCCTTGGCCTCCACCTCCGCCAACGCCCGAACCTTCTTCGGATACCGGACCTTCTCCACGTCCTCCTTCATCGCGGCCAGCAACCCGCCCGCGTCCAGGATCTTGTCCGCCTTGTCGAGGTACTCCGGTCTCGGGATCCGCTTGCCGGACTCGATCTTGTAGATCATGTCCTCGCTGTACCCGACCGCCCTGGCGAACTCGGCCGCGCGCATGCCCAGCGCCTCGCGGCGCAGCCTCAGCTGGCGGCCCACCGTGGCGATGACGGCCACGCCCCACTCGTCGTCCTGTTCGACCTCCCAGCCCGGCTCCTCTTCCTCACTCACGACAGCAGCCCCCTTCCCGACAGGTCCCGACACCACCGGTCGTGCGCCGGACAGTGACCCTACGCAACCGCTTCGTCACTGTTCACAGGTAGCAGGCACAGCCACTCTGAGTGATGTGAACCAGGAAATCTCCACCCACATCTCCACCCGCATCCCGAACTTCACGGTGCAGCTGTCCCCCACGCCACGCGGGGCACGGCTCGCCCGGCTGCTGGCCACGGAGCAACTACGCTCCTGGGGGCTGCCGTTGGACCCGGCGGCGCTGATCGTGGCCGAGCTGGCGGCCAACGCGGCCACCCACGGCCGCGTGGCCGGACGGGATTTCCGGCTGACGATGTACGTCGTCGGGGACACGCTCCGTATCGAGGTGACCGACACGCGCGGTGACCGGATGCCGGAGCCGCTCCGGCCCGCGCCCGACGCCGAGGCCGGGCGGGGGCTGCTCCTCGTGGACGCGCTGGCGCGGCGCTGGGGGACCGCCCCCGGGGCCTCGCCGAGGAAGACGGTGTGGGCCGAGGTGGGGGTCGGGCCGGAGGGTTTACCGGCGGTTCAGGAGTGGCCGAGTTCCGCCGTCTCGTCGTCGCCGGTCTCCGGGACGGAGCCGGAGTCGCGGGCCGGGCGCAGCGGGAAGGGGTCGACGCGGGTCTCGTCGATGACCGGGGCGGCGGGCTGCGGGGGCTTGGGCATGACCGCGGCCTCGGAGTGGCCTCCGCAGCCGTAGGAGAGGGAGACCACGCGGCCGTCCGCGGGGGAGAACTCGTTGGCGCAGACGCCGAAGGCCTGGCCGAGGGAGCCGCCGATGGGGGCGAGGAAGCCGCAGCTCATGCAGGTGGCGGGGGCCGCCTGGGCCATCGCCGTCTTGGGGCCGAAGGCCTCCTCCCAGCGGTCCGCGGCGACGTGCAGGCCGTAGCGGGACAGGACGCGCGCGCGGCGCAGGCCCAGTTCCTCGGCGACGGACGCGATCGAGCCGCGGGTCGGGGTCGTCGGCTGGACGGCGGGGGCGCCGGGCGTGACGTCGGCGTCCTCGGCCTCCGCCAGCTCCCGCATCTCCTCGGAGACGACGGAGTTCGGCGGCGGCTCCTCCTCGCCGGTGTAGCCGGGCTCCAGGCGCAGGTCGTCCTGGTCGGTGGGGAGGAGGTCGCCGGGGCCGAGGTCGCCGGGGCGCAGGCGCTCGCTCCAGGGGACCCACTCGGGGGCGAGGAGGGCGTCGGGGCCGGGCAGGAGGACGACCTCGTCCAGGGTGACGATCTTGGCGCGGGAGGCGCGGGCCACGGTGACGGCCCAGCGCCAGCCGCGGTAGCCCAGTTCCTTGCACTCGAAGAAGTGCGTGACAACGCGGTCGCCCTCCGACACCAGGCCGGCGTGCTCGCCGACCACGCCGGGCGCGGCGGCCTCCTCGGCGGCGGCGCGGGCGAGGTCGACGGCCTCGGCGCACAGGCGGTCGGGGGTGCGGCTTCGCGTTGTCGCTGCGCTCACAGGTATCGCTTCTCTCCTACGCCGTCTCGTCGAGTGCGGCTGCCTCCGGCGGTTTCGCCGACGGAGCGGACCTGGGGACCGCATCGACGTCTGCATCCGCGCGCCTGGGCGCACCTCTGCCATCCATTCTGCGTTATGGCTGAGATAGGCACGCTACACCGGACAGGATTCGTGGATATTCCCACCCGGCCTCCCCGGCCCCCACCTCGGGGTCCGTACCCGCCCCTCCGACGCCCGTCCGTGCCCGTTCGTACCCTTCCGCCCCGCCGTCCGGCGCCACGCCCGCCGTATCGGCACTATCGGGCCGCCTCTCGGGGCACTATGAACGGCGTGGCAGCCGCGGACAGGGCGAGTGGTCGGGGCGGCGGTTCGGGCCGGGTGGGTGGTGCCGTCCGCTCGGTCGGCCGTGCCCTGCACTTCCCCGTGACCGGAACGGCGCGGGGGATCCGCAGGGTCACGCACGCGCACGGCGCGGGCGAGTCGGGGCTGGGCAAGCTGATCGAGCTGCACGCGGTGAACGGCGCCGGCGACGTCATGGTCACCGTGGCCCTCGCGTCCACGGTGTTCTTCTCGGTGCCGACGGACGAGGCGCGGGGGCGGGTCGCCCTCTACCTCGCCATCACGATGGCGCCCTTCACGGTCCTCGCGCCCGTCATCGGGCCGCTCCTCGACCGGCTGCCGCACGGACGGCGGGCCGCGATGGCCGGGGCGATGCTGGCGCGGGCGCTGCTCGCGCTGGTCATCTCGGGGGCGGTGGCGAGCGGCAGCCTGGAGCTGTACCCGGCCGCGCTGGGGGTGCTGGTGGCGTCCAAGGCGTACGGCGTGGTCCGCAGTGCCGTCGTACCGCGGCTGCTGCCGCCGGGGTTCTCGCTCGTGAAGGCCAACTCCCGGGTGACGCTGGCCGGACTGCTGGCCACCGGTGCCGCCGCGCCGGTGGCGGCGGGTCTGCACGCGCTCGGCGATCCGTGGCCGCTCTACGGCGCCTTCGTGATCTTCGCTGCCGGGACGTTTCTGTCGTTCTCCCTGCCGCCCAAGGTGGACTCGGCGAAGGGGGAGGACATCGCGCTGCTGGCGGCCGACGAGGAGCACCTGCACGGGCCGTGCCGCAAGCAGGCGAAGCGGCCGGGGCTGCGGACGGTCGGGCCCGCGGTCACGCACGCGCTCGGCGCCAACGCCGCCCTGCGCTGCCTGTCCGGCTTCCTGATCTTCTTCCTCGCCTTCCTGCTGCGCGAGCACCCGCTGACCGGGGAGAGCGCGGCGGTGTCGCTGGGGATAGTGGGGGTCGCGGCGGGGGCGGGCAACGCCCTCGGTACGGCGGTGGGGGCCTGGCTGCGGTCCCGGGCGCCGGAGATCATCATCGTGACCGTGGTGGCGGTGGTGCTGGGTACGGCGGTCGTCGCCGGTCTCTTCTTCGGGGCGTTCCTGGTGGCCTGCCTGGCGGCGGTCGCCGGGTTCGCGCAGGCGCTCGCCAAGCTGGCGCTGGACGCGCTGATCCAGCGGGACGTGCCGGAGCTGGTGCGCACCTCGGCGTTCGCCCGTTCGGAGACGCTGCTCCAGATGGCGTGGGTGTTCGGCGGCGCGGTCGGCATCGTGATGCCGCTCAACGGCACGGTGGGGCTGCTGGTCGGGGCCGGGTTCGTGGCCGCCGGCTGGCTGGGCACGCTGCGCGGACTGCTCGCCTCGGCCCGGCACGGGGGCCGGGCCCGGCCCCGGGTGGCGTGAGCCCCGCCGCCACCGCCCGGCGTAACGAACCGGGCACGCCGTACCCCACGTGGGCGGACGGCTCCGGCTGCCCGATAGCCTTCGGCCATGACCACGCTGCAATCCGTTGTGCGACGCCGCCGCGCCGTCGCCGTCGCCGGCGCCGTTTCCGCCGGACTGCTCGTCCTGTCGGCCTGCGACAAGCCGACGCCCGTCGCGACGCTCACCGTCGGCCAGGACTCGGTCAACTCCGAGGCCCTCTGCTACAACGACGGCAAGGCACTGGACCAGGAGTCGCTGGACAAGTGCATCAAGAAGGCCGCCGACGCCAAGTCCATCGAGGTCGGCCAGGACGAGACCGTCCGCATCGGCGTCGACCCGAAGATCGCGGACGCGGGCTGGATCGTGCTGGTCAACGGCCGCCAGTTCAGCGACACCAGCAAGGAGACGTACCGCACGATCCCGAGCAGCGCGTTCTTCAACGTCCAGTACGGCACGCAGGGCGAGACCAACACGCTCGCGATCCAGATGGGCGACAAGACGAAGAAGGGTCTGTGGACCTTCAAGCTGAAGAAGGCGAAGGACTGACCACGGCGTCCCTGCCGGTCCTCGTCGCCACCGCGGTCCCCGTCGAGCGGGACGCGGTGGCACGGGCGTTGCCCGGGGCGGGCACGGACGCGTCGGCCGGTGAGGTACGGCTGCCGGGCGGATCCCTGTGCCGTACGGCCGCGGGGCTCGACCTGCTCGCCGCCGGTGTCGGACCGGCGCTCGCCGCCGCCCGCGTCGCCGGCGCGCTGACCGCCGCCGCGCTGGCCGGCCGCCCGTACGGCCTGGTCGTCTCGGCCGGCATCGGCGGCGGCTTCCAGCCCGACGCCCCCCTCGGCTCCCTCGTCGTCGCCGACGCGATCACCGTCGCCGACCTGGGCGCCGAGACCGCCGACGGCTTCCTCCCGGTCACCGAACTGGGGTTCGGGACCGTCACCCATCACCCGCCGGAATCAGCCGTACGAGTCGTTTCCGAGGCCACCGGCGCCCGTACCGGCACGATCCTGACCGTCTCCACGGTCACCGGTACCGCCGCCCGCGCCGCCGCCCTGCGCGCCCGGCACCCCGGCGCGCTCGCCGAGGGCATGGAGGGCTTCGGCGTGGCCGAGGCGGCCGCCGCGCACGGCGTGCCCGTGCTGGAGATCCGCGCGGTCTCCAACCCCGTGGGCCCCCGTGACCGCGCCGCCTGGCGCATCGGTGACGCCCTCGCCGCCCTCGCCGAGGGTTTCGGGAAGCTCGCGCCCGCACTGCAGAGTTGGAAGGCACATGACCACTGAGCCGCTTCGGATCGCGTACTCGCCCTGCCCCAACGACACCTTCGTCTTCGACGCCCTCGCCCACGGCCGCGTCCCCGGCGCCCCCGCGCTGGACGTGACCTTCGCCGACATCGACATCACCAACGGCATGGCCGAGCGCGGCGAGTTCGACGTGCTGAAGGTGTCGTACGCCGTGCTGCCGTACGTCCTCGGCGAGTACGCGCTGCTGCCGTGCGGCGGCGCGCTGGGCCGGGGCTGCGGGCCGCTGGTGCTCACGCGGGAGGCGGACACCGACCTGACGGGCCGTACGGTCGCCGTGCCGAGCGAGAAGTCGACCGCCTACCTGCTGTTCCGCCTGTGGGCGGCGGACGTCCTGCCCGGCGGGGTCGGCAAGATCGTGGTCATGCCGTTCCACGAGATCATGCCGGCCGTGCGGGACGGCAAGGTGGACGCGGGCCTGGTCATCCACGAGGCCCGGTTCACCTACCGGAACTACGGGCTGCACAAGCTCGCCGACATGGGCGAGCACTGGGAGCGGACCACCGGGCTGCCGATCCCGCTGGGCGCGATCATCGCCAAGCGGTCCCTGGGCGCCGAGGCGCTGACCGGGCTCGCCGACTCCGTCCGCGCCTCGGTGCGGGCCGCGTGGGACGACCCGGAGGCCTCCCGGCCCTACGTGATGGAACACGCCCAGGAGATGGACCCGGCCGTCGCCGACCAGCACATCGGGCTGTACGTCAACGAGTTCACCGCCGGCCTCGGCGAGGACGGTTACGCGGCGGTCCGCGGACTGCTCACGCGTGCGGCGGCCGAGGGGCTCGTACCACCCCTCGGCCCGGACGCGCTCGCGTTTCCCTGAGGGTCAGACGTCGAGCTGGTCGGCGACCGCGCGGAGCAGGCCGGCGATCTTCTTGCCGGAGGTCTTGTCCGGGTAACGGCCCTTCTCCAGCATCGGAGTGATGTTCTCGAGAAGGGTCGTCAAATCCTGCACGATCGACGCCAGCTCGTCCGGCTTCTTGCGCTGGGCGGCGGCGACCGAAGGCGTCGGATCGAGCACGATCACCGAAAGCGCCTGGTCACCGCGCTGACCGGCGACGACCCCGAACTCCACGCGCTGTCCCGGCTTGAGCGAATCGACTCCGGCGGGGAGAACCGAGGAATGGACGAAGACGTCACCGCCGTCGTCGCGGGAGAGAAAGCCGAAGCCCTTCTCGCTGTTGAACCACTTGACCTTGCCGGTAGGCACGTCTGTCCTCGTCCTCGTACTCGTTGGGAAAACTACTTCGGAAACGGCTCTTGATAGCACTGGGGCGGGTCGACCATGACCCGCCGATACCAAGCGCTACCAAGGCTAATGGTCTTGGGGCGGGTGACAAGACGTCCCCCGGTTGTTCTCTCGCGCAGGGAACTACCCTGGTCCGGTGCGTGACAAAACCCAAACGAATTCCGCCGCGCCCGGTGACCGACTGATCCGCGCCGGTGCCGTCGTCTTCTTCCTCGGGGCCGTGGCCACCCTGGTCACGGTGGCCCCGTTGTTGCTCGGAACGAAGCCTTTTCCGACGTACATGTTCGGCCTGAGCATGCTCATGGCCGTCGGATTCCTGCTCGCCGGCGCCGGTGTCCTGCGGTCCGTCGCCGCCGGACGGCGTCAGGCGCGGGAGGCGGTCTCCGGCGCCTCGCGGTAGCCGGCCAGCCACCGCGGGAAGTCGGCGAGGCCGGTCAGCACGACGTCCGCGCCGGCCTCCCGCAGCTCGTCCGCCGGGCACGGGCCGGTCGCCACGGCGACCGAAAACGCACCCGCCGCACGGGCCCCTCGGACGTCCCCGACGTGATCGCCGACGTACACGGCCGCGCCGTGCTCGCGCAGCGCCGCCGCCTTCTGCTCGGCCCACAGGTCACCGACGACCACGTCCGGCTCGATGCCGAGGTGGGCCAGGTGCAGCTTGGCGTTCGGCTCGTACTTCGCCGTCACGACCATCGTCCGCCCGCCGGCCGCCCGCACCGCGTCGACCGCCTCCCGGGCGCCGGCCATCGCGGGCGTCGCGGCGATGGCTATGGAGGGGTACATCTCCCGGTACAGATCGGCCATCGCCGGCACCTCGTCGGCCGGGAACCAGTGGACCAGCTCCTCCACGAGGGGCGGCCCGAGCCGGGTCACCGCCAGATCGGCGTCGATGAACGTACCCGTCCGCTCGGCCAGGGCCACGTAGCAGGCACGGATGCCGGGCCGGGAGTCGATGAGGGTCATGTCGAGGTCGAAGCCGACGGTGAGGGTCGTGGAGGCCATGGGGGACATTGTGCCGGGTGCCGCCGACGGCGGAGGCCGGACGGGAACGCGCCGTGGAAGCAGCGAGGGGCGACCGCCGGGCGCGCGCCGTGGGAGCGAGGGGCGACCGCCGGGCGCGGGTCCGTCGTGGTCGCTCGCGACCGGGGACGGCTGTCGTGTGCCGGCGCGGTCGGCCGGTCGCGCAGGTTCCCCGCACCTCTTGGGCGGGGGGCCGCAGCCGGGTCAGGGGCGCGGGGAATCGCGCGAGCGGCCACGACGCGCCCGCGGACCGACGCCGGCCCCAACCGCCCCGCTGCTACCCCTTCCGCTGTGAGCGCCACACCAGGTACAGCGCCGAGGCCACGGCCGCGCCCCTGACCACCCACGGCCAGGTCCCGCTCACCGCGTCGCCCATGTGGCCCTGGGCGATCGGCTCGCCCCACCGCCCCTCGTTCCGCCCCCACAGCCACACCAGGCCCGCCGCGACCGCCGCGCCCGGCAGGACCATCACCGCCCACTTGGTCTCCGCGGCCGTCAGCCGGCGGGAGCCGTAGGCGATGGCCCAGCCGAGGAGCAGCGCGAACCAGTTGCCGAGCACGGCACCGGCGACCAGCGCGGCGGCGGCCAGCAGGAGGAGGGGGTTGGACCAGCCGGCGGCGGGGCCGGGCAGGAGCCGGCGGCGCGGGGCGGGGTCCGGTGCCGCCGCCGTGGACCCGGGTGCCGGCTCGGCGGCCTTCTCCGTGGCCCCCTCCGTGGCCCCCTCCGGGGTCTTCCCGGCGGCCTTCCCGGCGGCCTCCTCGGTCCGGCCCGGGGGCCTCCTGAGCAGTTCCGGGATCTCCACGCCGCCGACGAAGCCCGGCACCGGGTCGGTGTCCGCGAGGGGGCCGGCGGTGTCCACCCGCCACCAGTCGGGCGGCGCCGTGCCGTCGCCGAGTTCGTGCGCGGGGGCGAGGTGCGGCGGGGACGGTGTGTCGCGCGGGGCGGCCCGCTCGGGCTCGGCGGGGCGCGGGCGCGGTACGACCCGGCGCAGCCCCTTCGGCCGTTCCCGCCCCGCCGGCTCGGACGCCCGCTCCCGGGAGGAGGGCTGCGCCGGTACGGCGGTGGGCGGCGGCTGCGGGACACCGCCGGAGCCGCCGGCCGCCGAGACGACCTCGTCCGGACTGCCGAGGCGGTCCAGGATGCGGCGGACGGCGGCGGGCGAGTCCACCGTCGCCTGCGCCCGGTGCCGGTCGATCTCGTTGCGCAGCTCCGACACGAGCCGCATCCGCGTGGCGGACGGCAGCTGCCGTTGCTGAGCGATGTCCCCGACGCGGCTCAGATACTCGTAGACGACCTGGTCGCTCTCGATCCCCACGACAAACCCCTCCGGGGTGCGCCGACATCAATCCCCGGTGAGGACCGTACCGCTTTCCGCGGGATGCCCTCGGCATATGGAATTCCGCTACCGTTGGCCGGATGAGCCCCGAGGCCCACTCAGCCCCTCGGTCCCTCGCGGAGGCGCTCCGCGCGCGGGACGACGCCTCCCTGGCCGCGCTGCTGCGCAGCCGCCCCGACCTCATCACCCCCGTCCCCACCGATCTCACCCAGCTCGCCACCCGCGCCGGTACGCGCGCCTCGGTGCTGCGCGCCCTGGAGCGGCTGGACCGGTTCGCGCTGCAGACGGCGGAGGCGCTGGCCGTGGCCCCGGACCCGGCGTCGTACGACACCCTGCTGGGCCTGATGGCCGGGGACGCCGGGGACGAGACGGTCGCCGGCGCGCTGCCCCGGGCCGTCGGCACCCTGCGCGAGCAGGCACTGGTGTGGGGCGCGGACGACCGGCTGCGGCTGGTGCGGACCGCCCGCGAACTGCTCGCGCCGTCGCCGCAGCATCCGTCGCCGACCGGGCTCGGGCCGACCGTGCAGGAGGCCACCTCCGGCATGTCGCCGGGACGGATCCAGGAGATCGTGTCGGCGGCCGGGCTGCCGTCGACGCACGACTCGGTGTCGGCCGTGGCCGCGCTGACCGCGCTGTTCACCGACCGCAGGAAGATGGCGAAGCTGCTCGCCGGGGCCCCGGAGCCGGCCCGCGAGGTGCTGTCCCGGCTGGTGTGGGGGCCGCCGTACGGGCAGGTCACGGCGGATCCGGCGGCGCACCTGCGCTGGCTGCTGGACCGGGGTCTGCTGCTGCCGACCGCGCCCGGGACCGTCGTACTGCCCCGCGAGGTCGCCCTGCACCTGCGCGAGGGCCGCGCGCACCGCACGCCCGAGCCGCTGCCGCCCGCCGTGGCACCGGCCGCGACCCACTCCCCGCAGGTGGTGGACGCCACCGCGGCCGGGCAGGCCTACACCGCGCTGGCCACCGTGGAGGAGCTGCTGAAGGACTGGGACGAGGGCGGGCCCGCGGTGCTGCGGGCCGGCGGGCTGAGCGTCCGTGACCTGAAGCGGACGGCCGTGGCGCTGGACGTGTCGGAGCCGGTCGCCGCCTTCTGGGCCGAGCTGGCCTACGCGGCCGGGCTGGTCGCCTCCGACGGCGAGGCCGACGAACGGTACGCGGCCACGCCCGCCTACGACGAGTGGCTGGAGCAGCCCCCGGCCGAGCGCTGGGCACGCCTCGCGCGGGCGTGGCTGACGGCCACCCGCACAGCGGGACTGGTCGGCGGGCGGGACACGAAGGACCGGACGCTGTCGGCACTCGGTCCCGGCCTCGACCGGTCCGCCGCTCCGGAGGTACGGCACCGGGTGCTGTCCCTGCTGGCCTCGCTGGCTGAGGGCGCGGCCCCGGACACCGAGTCGGTACTGGCCCGGCTGCGCTGGGAACGCCCGCTGCGGGGCGACCGGCGGGACGGCGCCGAGGACGACCTGCGCTCGCGGCTGGCCCGCTGGACCCTGTCGGAGGCGGAACTGCTGGGCGTGACCGGCCGGGGCGCGCTGTCGTCCCACGGCCGCGCCCTGCTGGGGGCGCCGCCGGCCGGGAAGACCGGGGGCCAGGCCGGGAAAGCCGGGGACCAGGCCGGGAAAGCCGGGGACCAGGCCGGGAAGGCCGGGGGCCAGGCCGCCGGTACGGCAGAGTCGCCCGGCGCCACGTCCAAGGCGGCCGACTCGCCCGCACCCACCGTGCCCGCGGAGTCCCCCGGGTCCGCCGAGCCCACCGGCCCCGGCGACAAACTCCCCGTGCACCACCACCGCTCCCCCGACCGTCTCACCCCCCTCTCCTCCGCCGAGCAGGCGGTCGCGACCGCCGCCGCGGCCCGGCTGCTCGCCCCGCTGCTGCCCGATCCGCTGGACCACGTGCTGCTCCAGGCCGACCTGACCGCGGTCGCGCCCGGCCCGCTGCGACGCCCGCTCGCGGACACGCTGGGGGTGCTCGCGGACGTGGAGTCCAAGGGCGGCGCGACGGTGTACCGCTTCACCCCGGCCTCGGTCCGGCGCGCCCTGGACGCCGGGCGGACCGCCACCGACCTGCACGCGTTCCTCGCCGAGCACTCCCGCACGCCGGTCCCGCAGCCGCTCGCCTATCTGATCGACGACGTGGCCCGCAAACACGGCCACCTGCGGGTCGGCGCGGCCTCCGCGTACGTCCGCTGCGACGACGACGCCCTGCTCAACGAGATCCTCGCCGACAAGCGCGCCGCCGCCCTGCGCCTGCGCCGCCTCGCGCCGACCGTGCTGGCGGCGCAGACCGACCCGGCGACGCTGCTGGAGGGGCTGCGCGCGATGGGGTACGCGCCCGCCGCCGAGTCCGCCGAGGGCGACGTCCTGATCACCCGCGCGCACGCCCACCGCACCCCGCCGCGCACCGCGCCCGAGCCGGTGCCGGAGGGGCCGCCGCCGCCCGACGCCACGCTGCTCGCGGCGGCGATCCGCGCGATCCGGGCCGGCGACCTGGCCGCCACCGCCCCGCGCAAACCCGTCGGCGAACCCCTGGCGGGCGGCGAGCTGCCGCGCACCTCCTCCGCCGAGACCCTGGCCACCATGCAGGCCGCCGTCCTGACCGGCGACTCGGTCTGGATCGGCTACGTCAACGCCGACGGCGCCGCCAGCCAGCGCGTCATCGCCCCCGTCCGCGTGGAAGGCGGCTTCGTGACGGCGTACGACCACACGTCCGACGAGGTACGCACCTATCCCCTGCACCGGATCACCGGGGTGGCGGAGCTGGCGGACGACTGAGGCCGCCCGGGGCCGGCGTCGATCTTGCGGCTCTTCGGCCATCCCGCCCGATGAGGCACACTGGACGTTTGGCCGTGATGGAAGGGTGTGCCGCGCGTGAATGGTCCGCTGATCGTCCAGTCCGACAAGACCCTGCTCCTGGAAGTCGACCACGAGCGGGCCGACGAGTGCCGTCGGGCCATCGCGCCCTTCGCCGAGCTGGAGCGGGCGCCCGAGCACATCCACACCTACCGGGTCACGCCGCTCGGACTGTGGAACGCGCGCGCCGCCGGCCATGACGCCGAGCAGGTCGTGGACGCGCTGGTGCAGTACAGCCGGTACCCGGTGCCGCACGCGCTGCTCGTGGACATCGCCGAGACGATGGACCGCTACGGCCGCCTCACCCTGAGCAAGCACCCCGCGCACGGGCTGGTCCTGACCACCACCGACCGGCCGGTGCTGGAGGAGGTGCTGAAGTCCAAGCGGATCGCCCCGCTGGTCGGCGCCCGGATCGACCCGGACACCGTGGTGGTGCACCCCTCCGAGCGCGGGCAGATCAAGCAGACGCTGCTGAAGCTGGGCTGGCCGGCCGAGGACCTCGCCGGGTACGTCGACGGTGAGGCGCACCCGATCGAGCTGCTGGAGGACGGCTGGGCGCTGCGCCCGTACCAGAAGCAGGCCGTGGAGAACTTCTGGCACGGCGGCAGCGGTGTCGTCGTGCTGCCCTGCGGCGCGGGGAAGACACTGGTGGGCGCCGGGTCGATGGCGCAGGCGAAGTCGACCACGCTGATCCTCGTCACCAACACCGTCTCCGCCCGGCAGTGGAAGCACGAGCTGGTCAAGCGGACCTCGCTGACCGAGGACGAGATCGGCGAGTACAGCGGGACGAAGAAGGAGATCCGGCCGGTCACCATCGCCACCTACCAGGTGCTGACGACCCGGCGGAAGGGCGTCTACCCGCACCTGGAGCTGTTCGACTCCCGGGACTGGGGGCTGATCGTCTACGACGAGGTGCACCTGCTGCCCGCGCCCGTCTTCAAGTTCACCGCCGACCTCCAGGCGCGGCGGCGGCTGGGGCTCACGGCCACCCTGGTGCGGGAGGACGGCCGGGAGTCGGACGTGTTCTCCCTCATCGGGCCCAAGCGGTTCGACGCCCCGTGGAAGGAGATCGAGGCGCAGGGCTACATCGCGCCCGCCGACTGCGTCGAGGTCCGGGTGAACCTCACCGACTCCGAGCGGCTGGCGTACGCCACCGCGGAGACGGAGGAGAAGTACCGCTTCTGCGCGACCACCGAGACCAAGCGGAAGGTGACCGAGGCGATCGTCCGGCGCTTCGCCGGGCAGCAGATCCTCGTCATCGGCCAGTACATCGACCAGCTGGACGAGCTGGGCGAGCACCTGAACGCCCCGGTGATCAAGGGCGAGACGTCCAACGCGCAGCGCGAGAAGCTCTTCGACGCGTTCCGCGAGGGCGAGATCAGCGTGCTGGTGGTGTCGAAGGTCGCCAACTTCTCCATCGACCTGCCCGAGGCCACGGTCGCCATCCAGGTGTCCGGCACCTTCGGCTCCCGGCAGGAGGAGGCCCAGCGGCTCGGCCGGGTGCTGCGCCCCAAGGCCGACGGCCACCAGGCCCACTTCTACTCGGTCGTCGCCCGCGACACCCTCGACCAGGACTTCGCCGCCCACCGGCAGCGCTTCCTGGCCGAGCAGGGGTACGCCTACCGGATCATGGACGCGGACGAGATCCTGGCCGAGGGCTGACGGGCTGTCGGACTAGAAGAACGCGTGGTACTCCATCCAGCCCTTCGTCTTCCCGGACTTGCCGTAGTACCAGTCGCCGCCCTTCGCGGTGCAGTACACCCGCACGCTGCTGCCCGCGAAGACGGACTTCTTCACCTTGGACCGGAAGCTGGGGCTCGTGTACATGTCGGCGTGGTCCCACTGCACGACCTGCAGGGTCCGGTCCTTGATGTTCTTGGTGCACGCCGAGGAGCCGACGGCGGAGGCGCCGGGGGCGGCCATCAGGGTGGCGCCGAGGGCGAGGGCGGTGGCGGCGGTCAGCCCGCTCACCGCCTTGCGGAGCGGAAGCTTCGAGAAGAGCATGTCGATTTCCCCGTTGGTTCGGTCGAAAGAGTCGGACAACGGCTGATCATGCTGTCATACGCGATGATCAGCCCGACCGTCAGGAGTGGGTAAGCGGCTGCCAACGGCTGCTGCCACCAGGGAAGTTCCAGGTCCAGGGCGCCCTCGTGGGGCACCAGCCACATCGTGCGGGCGGTGAAGACCAGGGCCGTCAGCGCCGCCGTACGGCGGTGCCCCTCGGCCAGCAGCACGGCGAGCAGCGGCACGCACCACACCCAGTGGTGGGTCCAGCTGACCGGGCAGACCAGCAGGGCCGTGAACGCGGTCAGCAGGACGCCGTGCGCCTCCCGGCGGGCGCGGGCCGCCAGGGCCAGCCCCGCCACCGCGACGGCCGCCGCCGGGAGCGCCCAGGCGAGGCCCGGCCCCGGGTCGCCGAGGGCCCGCGCGAGAAGGCCCCGCAGGGACTGGTTGTCCACGAGCCACGCCTTGCCCACCCGGCCGGTCTCGTACAGCCGCCGGGTCCAGAAGTCCGCGCTCGCCGCGGGGAGCAGGGCGGCACCGAGCGCGACCGTGCCCGCGAGGGCCGCCACCGCCGTCGCCGCCTCCCGCACCCGGCCGCGGAGCAGCAGGTACACCACGAACACCGCCGGGGTGAGCTTGACGCCGGCGGCGACGCCGACGCCCAGCCCCTGGGCGCGGGCACCGGGCCGCCGGGTCAGGTCCGCCAGGACCAGGCAGGCCACGGCCAGGTTGACCTGGCCGAACAGCAGTGTCTGGAAGACCGGCTCCAGCCAGAGGGCGAGGGCCGTGGCCGCGCAGAGCGGGGCCGGCGGGAGGGGGCGGGAGGCCAGGCGGGCGGAGAGCGCGACCAGGGTGGCGAGCAGGAGGGCGTTGCCCGCGAGGACGGCCGCCTTCAGGGCCGTGACCGGGATCCAGGTCAGGGGGACGAACAGGACGGCCGCGAAGGGCGGGTAGGTCGCCGGGAGCCGCCACTCGGTGACGGTGAAGCCGTACAGGTCGGTGCCGTGGGCCACGGCCGCGCCCTCGGCCCGGTAGACGAGGAGATCGGCCATGGGTGCGCCGCGCAGGGCGCACAGCGTGACGAACGAGGCGAGGGAGAGGGCGAGGAGGGGCAGGGCCGTCCGGTTCCGCACGGACGCGACCCTATGCGGTCACCTGCGGCGTATGCCCGCTTCCTCGCCGTACTCACCGAGGATGACGATCTCGAAGGCGGCCTCCAGGAACACCTTCACCGCGCGGAGGGCGTTGCCCAGCCAGTGGTGGTGGATGCCGTCGAGGGCCGTCGCGCCGGCCGGGGGCCGGACGGGGACTGGGGGAATGACTGCTGCGCTCATGGTTCCAGGGTCGCTCTCCGAAGCACGGTCTCCGAAGCGCGGTCGCGTGCCGCACAACGCCCGGCGGCGCCCCCCCGCCGCCCCGGGGCACGGCCCGCTTCCGCGCGTTCGGTGTCCGAACAGAACACCACTGTCGGCTCTTTTCAGACGATACGACTATCCGTCCCGCCCTTGTCGTCCCGCCCCGTTCCCCGGCTCCCTGGAGTCGGCCGCCCGCTCCGGGCGGACGACACCCCCGTAAGGAGAACAGGTCATGAAGAAGGCATACGAAGCGCCGACCCTCGTCCGTCTGGGTTCCTTCCGGAAGGAGACCGGACTCCTGCAGCGCTCCGGCAACGACCGGCTCATCCTGAGCAAGAACTGAACGGGACGACAGCCGAAGGTCACTGACCCGACGTCATGACTGATCCGCACCAGAGTGCGGGGACGGGCCCCGGCGCCGCGCGGTTCGCGGTCTTCACCGACCGCGCGGACGCGGCCGCCGTGGCCCGCTCCTTCGCCCGCCCCGGCACCCGAACCCTCGATCACGCCTCCGGCCGGCCATGGCTCGTCGGCACCTGGGACGACCAGGAGATCGTCAGCGCACGGGCCGGCACCACCGCCCTCGCCCTCGTCGGCTGCGCCCCCGTCGAGGCCGCGGACCTGGAGCGGGTGGCCCGCTCCCTGCGCGACCTGGCCGCCCTGGACACCTGGGCGCGCTCGCTGCCCGGCAGCTGCCACCTCGTCGCCGCCCTCGACGGGCGGATCCGGGTGCAGGGCACCGCCTCCGGACTCCGCCTCGTCTTCCACGCCGACCTCGGCGGCACCCGGGTGGCCGCGACCCGCGCCGACCTGCTGGCCGACGCCCTCGGCGCCGAGCCCGCACCGCAGCAGCTGGCGGTGCGGCTGCTCTGGCCGGTCCCGCACCCCCTGGCGGACGAGCCGCTGTGGCCCGGCATCACGGCCGTGGCCCCGCACGACGCGCTGATCCTCCAGCCGGACGGACGCGGCGTACGGCACACCCGCTGGTGGTCGCCGCCCGAGCCGGCCGTCCCGCTGCGCACCGCCGCTCCCCGGGTCCGCGAGGTCCTCGCCGAGGCCGTCGCCGCCCGCACCCGGCACGGCGGAACGGTGAGCTGCGACCTCTCCGGCGGCCTGGACTCCACCTCGGTCTGCTTCCTCGCCGACCGCTCACCGGCCCGGGTCATCGCCTCCACCTGGCCCGGACGCGACCCGGCCGACACCGACCTGGAGTGGGCCAAGCGGGCCGCCGCCGCACTGCCCGACGTCGAGCACGTCGTCTGGGACGCCGAGGAGTCCCCCCTCGTCTACACCGGGCTGCTCGGCATCGACGACGTCCTGGACGAGCCCACCATCGGCGTCATGGACCGCGCCCGGGTCCTGCACCACCTGCCCGCCATGGCCGAGCGCGGCAGCCGGGTGCACCTGACGGGCATCGGCGGCGACCACGTGGCCTGGTGCTCCGAGGCGTACTACCACCGGCTGGCCCGGCGGCGCCCCCTGCTCGCCCTGCGCCAGCTGCGCGGCTTCAAGGCGCTGTGGCAGTGGCCGCTCCTGCCCATGCTGGGCGCCCTGGCGGACTCCCGCTCCTACGGCGCCTGGCTCGCGGACACCGAGCACCGGCTGCGCGACCCGCTGCCCCCGACGGTGACCACCAGCCTCGGCTGGGGCATGAGCCCCCGCCTGTTCGAGTGGGTGACCCCGGAGGCCGAGCACCTGGCCCGTACGGCGCTGCGCACGGCCGCCCGGCGGGCGCGCCCCCTGCACCCCGACCGGGGCCTGCACGCCGACCTCCAGCAGATCCGCGACTGCACGCGCATCATCCGCCAGTGGGATCACATGGCCGCCCGCCAGGGGCTCCCCATGGCCTCGCCGTTCCTGGACGACCGGGTCATCGAGACCTGCCTCGCCGTCCGCCCCGCGGAACGCGTCTCCCCGTGGCGGTACAAGCCGCTGCTGACCGAGGCCATGCGCGGCACCGTGCCCGACGCGTGCCTGCGACGGGCCAACAAGGCCGCCGCCTCCATGGACGCGGCCGACGGACTGCGCCGGCACCGCGGCGACCTCATGGCGCTGTGGGAGGACTCGCGGCTGGAGCGGCTCGGACTGGTGGACGGCGACGTCCTGCGCCGCCTGGCGGAGCGGCCCGCCACCCGCCACCTGCGCGACGCCGTCCTGTACTCCACGATCGCCGCGGAGGTGTGGCTGCGCGCGCTCGACCGTACGCGGCGTGAAGCCCGCGAGTGACCCCGCGAAGCCGAACGGAAGCCAACGGAAGCCGAACGAAAGGACAGCGCGATGCCCCTGCGGTTCGCAGCCGACGTCAGCACGGCGAAGACCGACTACGGCACGGTTCTCCTCGACCAGCGCTCCGGCGCGTACTGGGAGCTGAACCCCACCGCGACCCTGGTCGTCGACACGCTCATGGCGGGCGGCGACGAGGAGGCCGCCGCGACCGCGGTCACCGAGGCGTTCGACGTCACCCCCGAGCGGGCACGGGCCGACGTCAGCGCCCTGGTCGAGCAGCTGCGCGCCGGCGGGCTGGCCGTATGAGCACGCCCAGCGCCCTGGAGCGGCCGTCCGGTGTCCCGCTCGGCCCGCGGCTCGCCGCCCGCCTCGTCCTCCTGCCGGCCGTCTGCCTCTCCCTGCTGCCGCCGCACCGCATCGGCACCGTCCTGCAGGTGCTCCGCCGGGGCGCCGCCCCCGCCACCGCGGCCCAGGCCCGGCTGGCCCGGGACGCCGTCTGCGCGGTGAGTCTGCGCTGCGCGGGCCCCAAGGGCTGCCTGCCCCGGTCCCTCGGGGCGGCCCTGCTCTGCCGGCTGGGCGGCAGGTGGCCGACCTGGTGCGCCGGCGCGAGCGTCGTACCGCCCTTCACCGCCCACGCCTGGGTGGAGGCGGAGGGCCGCCCGGTGGGCGAGGACCTGCCCGACGGCTACTACGCCCCCCTGCTCACCGTCGGCCCGGCCCACCGATGACGACGGGCTCGGGGGGCACCGGGGGCAACGGAGGCAACAGGGGCAACGAGGGCAACGAAGACGCCGGAAGCACCGGAGGCATCAGAAGCACCGAGGACATCGACCACACCAAAGGCAGCACCGAGCACCCCGATCGCCCTGGTCGCACCAACGACCCCCGCCGGTCCACCCGGGCCACCGTGCTCGCCGTCTGCCGTCTCACCGCCCGGCACCGGGGCGCGATGGCCCTGGCCGCCGTGCTGGCGCTGGCCGCCGCCGCGCTGGGGCTCGCGCAGCCGCTGCTGGCCCGGCGCGTGGTGGAGGCCGCCGGCGGTCGGCATCCGCTGTGGCCGCCGCTGCTGCTGCTCACCGCGCTGTTCGCCGCCGAGGCGGCCACCGGCGCCGTCGGCCGCTTCCTGCTGGAGCGGACGGGTGAAGGCGTCGTGCGGCACCTGCGCCACGACCTGGTGGGGCGGCTGCTGCGGCTGGAGATGCGGGAGTACGACCGGCAGCGCGTCGGCGACCTGATCGCGCGCGTCACCGCCGACACCACGCTGTTGCGCGAGATGGTGGCCCAGGCCCTCGTGGACCTGATCACCGGGACCCTGGTCTCCGCCGGCGCGCTGGCCCTGATGGCCTGGCTCGACCCCCTGCTGCTCCTGCTCGTCGTCGTGACCGTGGCCACCGCGGCGGCCGTGGTGACCCTGCTGCTCCGGGGCATCCGCACCGCCGCCGAACGCACCCAGGAATCCGTCGGCGCGCTCGCCGCCGACCTGGAGCGTGCCCTGGGCGCCCTGCCCCTGGTCCGGGTGTACCGGGCCGAGCGGCGGGAGGCGGCCCGGATCGGCACCCGGGTGGACGACGCCTGCGCCGCCGGGGTGCGCACCGCGGCCTTCGCCGCGGGCATGAGCAGCGCGGTCGAACTGGCCGTGCAGGGCTCGTTCCTGCTGGTCCTCGTCGTCGGCGGGCTGCGCGTGCACGGTCCCGGACGCTCCCTGGGCGACCTGGTCGCCTTCCTCCTGTACGCCTCCTACCTCGTCGTCCCGCTGTCCTCGGTGTTCCGGGCGGCCGGCCTCGTCCAGCGGGGCATGGGCGCCCACCTGCGCGTCCAGGAGACCCTGGGCCTGTTGGTGGAACCGGAAGACCCACCCGCCGAACCCGGCTCCCCGACACCCGCCGCCGGCGCACCCGCTCTCGCGCTGCACGACGTCCACTTCGCCTACCGGCCCGGCCGGCCGGTGCTGCGCGGAGTCACCTTCGCCGTGCCGCAGCGGGGGCAGGTCGCCCTCGTCGGCCTCTCCGGTGCGGGGAAGAGCACGGTGTTCGCCCTGGTCTCCCGGTTCTACGAGCCCGACGCCGGGCTCCTCCGCTTCCACGGCCGCCCCGCCCCCGACCTGGGCCGCGACGCCTGCCGGGCGCGGCTCGCGACCGTCGACCAGAGCAGCCATGTGGTGGCGGGCACCCTCCGCGACAACATCGCCTACAGCCGCCCGGAGGCCACGGACGACGAGGTGCGCCGCGCCGTCCGGCTGGCCCGCCTGGAGCAGGTGGCCGAGCGGCTGCCCGGCGGGCTGCACGGCGCCGTCGGCGAGCACGGCGGCCTGCTGTCCGGTGGTGAACGGCAGCGTGTCGCCCTCGCCCGGGCCCTGCTCGCCCGTCCCGCACTGCTCCTGCTGGACGAACCCACCTCCCACCTCGACGCCCTGAACGAGGCCGCGCTCGCCGCCGCCCTGCGGGACATCGCCCGGGAGTGCGCGGTCCTCGTCATCGCCCACCGGCTCTCCACCGTCCAGCACTCCGACCGGATCGTCGTCCTGGACGAGGGCCGGGTCACGGCGCAGGGGCGGCACGAGGACCTGCTCGTCACCAGTTCCGTGTACCGGCGGCTGGCGACGGCACAGATGCTGCGGCCGGCGGCCTCGCCGGCGGGCGGCGCCGGTAATTCGCTGGCCCGTTCCTGAGTGCCTCCTCTAGAATCTCCGCCCTTGCCCGCCTCCTCTCGGAGTGCCGCCGCCCGGCCGGAAACCGGACGGCATCGTCCTGGCCCACGCAGCAGGTCCCACCGGAGGCACCCCCTTGTCCACGCCCGCCCACGACACCCTCGACGGTCCGCTCGCCCGAGAGCGCTCCCACCTCGCCGCGTCCCGTGCCGCCCTGCGCGCCATGCGGGAGGACGTGGAGGCGCTGGACATCAGCGATGTCACGGCGAACTGGGTCAACGCCCAGATCCTGGAGCGCCAGATCGGGGAGCGCATCAAGGCGCTGGCCGACCTCAGCGACACCCCGCTGTTCTTCGGCCGGCTCGACTACCTGCACGCGCCGGGGGCGGAGCGGGCCGAGGGCGGGGAGGGAGAGCAGTTCTACATCGGGCGGCGGCACGTGCACGACGCCGACGGCGATCCCATGGTCATCGACTGGCGTGCGCCGGTCTCGCAGCCGTTCTACCGGGCGTCGAAGAAGGACCCCATGGACGTCGGGCTGCGCCGCCGCTTCGGTTACACCGGCGGCGAGCTGACCGCGTACGAGGACGAGCACCTCTCCGACCCCCAGGAGGCGGCGACCACCAGCAAGCTGCTCCAGCAGGAGATCGAGCGGCCGCGTGTCGGTCCGATGCGGGACATCGTCGCCACCATCCAGCCCGAGCAGGACGAGATCGTCCGCAGCGGCCTCGGCGGCACCGTCTGCGTGCAGGGCGGCCCCGGCACCGGGAAGACCGCCGTCGGCCTGCACCGGGTCGCGTACCTCCTCTACGCCCACCGGGAGCGGCTCGCCCGCACCGGCACCCTGGTCATCGGGCCGAACCGGTCCTTCCTGCACTACATCGAGCAGGTCCTGCCCGCGCTCGGCGAGCTGACCGTGCAGCAGGCGACCGTGGACGACCTGGTCGCGCACGTCGAGGTGCGCGGCACGGACGAGGCCGCCGCCGCGACCGTCAAGGGCGACGCCCGGATGGCCGAGGTCCTCAGGCGCGCCCTGTACTCCCACGTGACCCTGCCCACCGAGCCGGTCGTGGTGGTGCGCGGCTCCCGGCGCTGGCGGGTCCCGGCGTACGAACTCGAGGAGATCGTCCGCGAGTTGCTGGCCCGGGACATCCGCTACGGCGCCGCCCGCGAGGCCCTGCCGCAGCGGATCGCGCACGCGGTGCTGGTGCAGATGGAGCGGTCCGGGGAGGCCCCGGACGACCGGGTGCAGGACGCGGTGGCCCGCAACAGCGCGGTGAAGGCGGCCGTGAAGGCGGTGTGGCCGGCCGTCGACCCGGCGAAGCTGGTGCTGCGGCTGCTGACCGACGCGGCCTTCCTCGCCGAGCACGCCGGCGGTGTCCTGACCGAGGACGAGCAGAAGACGATCCTGTGGGCCAAGCCGGTGCGCAGCGTGAAGTCGGCCCCGTGGTCGGCGGCGGACGCGGTGCTGGTCGACGAGGCGGCCGATCTGATCCAGCGCACGTCCTCGCTCGGTCATGTCGTCCTGGACGAGGCGCAGGACCTCTCCCCCATGCAGTACCGGGCCGTCGGCCGCCGCTGCACGACCGGCAGCGCGACCGTGCTCGGCGACCTCGCGCAGGGTACGACCCCGTGGGCGACCCGGAGCTGGGCGGAGGCGCTGGCGCATCTCGGCAAGCCGGAGGGGGCCGTCGAGGAGCTGACCGCCGGTTTCCGTGTGCCGACGGACGTCATCGCGTACGCCTCCCGGCTGCTGCCGCACATCGCGCCCGGCCTCGCCTCGGTCGCCTCCGTCCGGGAGAACCCCGGCTTCTTCGAGGTCCGCGCGGTCACGGGCACGGCCGAGACCGTCGCCGCCTGCGAGGAGTTGCTGCGCAACGAGGGTTCGACCGGCCTCATCGCGGCCGACGCCCGCGTCCCCGTGCTCGCCGACGCCCTGGCGGCGGCCGGCATCGCGTACCTGGCGCCCGGCGAGGAGACCACCCGGGAGGCCCGGCTGACCCTGGTCCCGGCCTCGCTCGCCAAGGGTCTGGAGTACGACTACGTGGTGCTGGACGAGCCGCAGGCCGTGGTGGACGGCGAGCCGGACGAGCGCACGGGCCTGCGGCGCCTGTACGTGGCGCTGACCCGGGCGGTGTCGGGCCTGATCGTGACGCACACGGCACCGCTGCCGCCGCAGCTCACCGCGTAGGGTGCTGTGCCGTTCCGCCATGTCCCTGTGGAGAGGCCTCCGTTGAGCACGCCGCACCCGCCGCACGCGTACCCGTACCGGCAGCCGCCCGGCCCCGGGTGCGAGGTGTGCGGGGCGATGCCCGCGGCGCCGGTGACGGTGCGCGGGCACCAGGGGATGGTGGTGGTCATGCGGTTCCTGCGGCGCCGGGGCGTGCTGTGCCGCACCTGCGGGCTCGCCGTCGCGCGGACGATGCAGGCGGACACCCTGGTGCGGGGCTGGTGGGGTGCGCTGTCGATGTTCATCACCCCGGTCACCCTGCTGCTCAACCTCGGCGCGCTGTCCCGCATCCGCAGGCTCCCGCCCCCGGCGACGGCCGCCTGGCGCCCGCCGCTGGACCCGGGCCGCCCGGTGCTGCGGCGGCCGGCCGGGCTGTTCGCCCTCATCCCGCTCGCCGGGCTCGCCATGCTGCTGGTCGGCGTACCCGTGCTCGTGGTGATCGGCACGTCGTCCGAGCCGGCCGGGGTGCACTACCACCACCGGCAGAACCGCGAGCCGCTCGCGGTCGGGGCGTGCGCGCACAACGACGGCGACTGGACCAACCAGGACCTCCGCAACGTCCCCTGTGATTCCCCGGACGCCCAGTTCGAGATCACCGAGCCGAAGGACGGCTACTGCGCGGACGGCGACTACATGGCCCGCCTGGAGTACAGCGTGAACGGCAGGACCTCGCTGTGCCTGCACCCGGTGGGGAACTAGGGGGTTTCCCCGTCCAGCGTCGTACGCCACTCGGCGACCGCGTCCGCCGAGACCGGGCCCTGCCAGCCGTCGGGACGGGCCGCGCCGCCGATGTGGAAGGCCTCGATCCCGCCGGCCCGGAGCCGCGGGACATGGTCGAGGCGCAGGCCGCCGCCGACCAGGATCTGCTGCTCGTACCCCGGCTCGCCGCCGTGGGCCGCCTCGGCGAGCAGTGTGGGCAGGCCGTCGTCCACGCCGGAGGCGGAGCCGGCGGTGAGGTAGGTGTCGAGGCCGGGCAGCTCGGCGAGCTGCTTGCGCAGGGCGTCCCGGTCGGCGGCCCGGTCGATCGCCCGGTGGAAGGTCCACGGGCAGCCGCCGAGCGCCCCGACGACCCGCTCCACCGCGGACAGGTCGACGCCGCCGTCCTCGGCGAGGAAGCCGAGGACGAACTGGTCGGCGCCGGCCTCCCGCAGCTCGCCGGCCACGCCGACCAGCCGGGCCACGTCACCGGCGGCGAACCCGTCCGCGAGCCGGAGCATCACGCGCAGCTCGATGTCGACGGCGGCACGGATCGCGGCGACCGTGGCGGGCGCGGGGGTGAGCCCGTCGGCCGCCATCTCGGTGACCAGCTCCAGCCGGTCCGCGCCTCCCGCCTGGGCGGCGACCGCGTCCTCGACGTCGAGGGCGATCACCTCCAGGACCGCACGCTTGCTCATGGGCACCCCATTCCTCGGCGTTCTCGGGCGACTACAGGTCTAGTCCAATTCAAGAGTACGCCGGTACCGGAGCGCCACGGTGCCGCCGGTCACCCGAAGATGTTCAGCTCCTCCTCCCGCACCCCCGCCAGCTCGTAGGCCGCCGCCGACACCGGCCGTCCCGAGTACAGCCGGACGAGCGTGGGGGCGTCGCCGATGTACCGGGCGGGCGGGCCCTCCCCGCCCGGCGCGCCGAACCGCAGCGGCTCGTCGAGGTCGTCGAGGTCGGCGTGGAGCGGCACGTGTTCCCTCTGCCGGGTGGACCGCACCAGCAGGGCCAGCGCGTCCGGCAGCCCCGCCCCGGCGTACGCCCCCGGCTCGCCCAGCACCTCCCGCACGTCCCCGGCGTGCACCCACTCCCCCAGGGCGATCAGGTCCAGCCGCCCGTCACCCCGGGCGATCACCGGCCCGGCCTCGGTCATCCCCCGCTCCAGCTCGTCCACGACCCGCGCGTTCGTCCAGTCGGCCCGCTCGGCGATGTCCCGGTCGTTCGACTCGGGTGAGAACACGCCCTTCTCCAACCGGTTCTCCACCACCCGCATCAGCGCGGCGGAACAGTGCGCCAGCACATCCCGCACCGTCCACCCCGGACACGCGGCCGTCGGCAGCGCGAAGTCGGAGTCGGGCCGGGACCGCAGCAGCGGCACGAGGGCGTCACGCTCGACGGCCAGCAGCCGTCCGGGAAGTTCAGGATCGCGCTCTTCCGGCGTGTCAGTCATGACAGCCACGCTAGGGGCGACCAGGGCGGGCGGTCACGCGGGAAACGGACGGACAGCCGACCGGGGGGAACGAGGAAAACCGCCGGACCGGAAAGCGGCCGGACAAGGAGGGCGGCCCGGCGGGAGGCGGCCGAGTGCCGTCCGGCACGGAAGAATGGGCCCATGGCCGACCTCGACGCCCTGCGCCTCCGCTTCGCCCGCGCCCTGGAGGCAGCCCGAGCCCCCGGCGGCGGGCCCGACCCCGCCCCGTACGCCGACAACCTGCTCGCCCGCTGGCAGGAGCCGCAGCGCCGGTACCACACGGTGGCCCACCTCACCGCCGTACTCGACCACGTCGACACCCTGGAGGCGTACGCGGGCGACCCGGACGTGGTCCGGCTGGCCGCCTGGTTCCACGACGCGGTCTACCTCCCCGAGCGGTCGGAGAACGAGGAACGCTCGGCGCGGCTGGCCGAGCGCGCCCTGCCGGAGGCCGGGGTGCCGGACACGAAGACGGCCGAGGTGGCCCGGCTGGTCCGGCTCACCGTCACGCACGACCCGGCCGACGACGACCGCGACGGCCAGGTGCTGTGCGACGCCGACCTGGCGGTCCTGGCCGCGCCCCCGTCGGCGTACGCCGTGTACACCGCCGAGGTCCGCGAGGAGTACCACTTCGTCCCGAGCGACGCCTTCCGTCGGGGCCGTGCGGCGGTTCTGCGGCAACTCCTCGGCCTGCCCCGCCTGTTCCGCACCCCGTACGGCCGGGAGCACTGGGAGGCCACCGCCCGCTACAACCTCGCGTCCGAGCTGGAAATGCTGTCGACCTGAGGCCCTCGCCCCCGTACTGTGCGCGCATGCGGACCATGAGCGGGGACCAGGTGGAGGCGGCTGTCGCCAGCTGTACGACGGCACTGCGCACGGCGCTGGACCGGGACTGGGAGGCGGTCCACGCGGCCGGCCTGGACTGGAGCTGCCGCACGACCGCGTTGCACATCGCCCAAGCCCTCACCAAGTACGCCGGCCAGCTCGCCACCGGCGCCCGGCACCGCATCCCGCTGAACCTCACCCTGCCCGAGGACACCGACAACGCCGGGCTGCTGCAGGTGATCGAGGCGGCCGGCGCCCTGCTGGCCGCCGCGGTCCGCACCGCGCCCCCGGGCGTGCGCGCCTTCCACCCCTACCCGTTCGGCAGCGCCGACCGCGAGGGCTTCGCCGCGATGTGCGTCACCGAGGCGCTGCTGCACACCCACGACATCACCCGCGGCCTCGGCCTGCCCTACGAACCCCCCGCCGACCTCGCCGACTCCGCCCTGGCCTGGCTCTTCCCCCACGTCCAGCCCGGCCCCGCGCCCTGGCCGACCCTGCTGTGGGCGACCGGCCGCGGCGAACTGCCCGGCCGCGCCCCGGTCACCGGCTGGAACTGGTACAACAACCTCGTCATCCCCGCCGGACCCGTCACCCTCACCGGAATCCGGCCGGCCCAGGCCGACGACCTGCGCCTGGGCGGCACGGGCGGCTTCGACTGGCTCGACGGCGGCCCGTACGAGGGCACCCGCGAGGCCTGCTCCTACCTGATGAAGGCGTACGAAGCCGGCGTGCACCGCCCCGAGTTCGGCGTCTTCGCCCTCGTACGCCCCGAGGACGGCCGGGCGGTCGGCGGCATCGGCTTCCACGGCGCCCCCGACGAGGAGCACCGGGTGGAGATCGGCTACGACCTCGTCCCCGGCGCCCGCGGCAACGGCTACGCCACCGAGGCGCTGCGCACCCTGGCCGAGTGGGCCCTGGCCCGGGACGACGTCGACACGGTCATCGCCACGATCGAGCGCGACAACCTGCCCTCACAGCACGTGGTGGGCCGGGCGGGCTTCACCCGGGCGACGGTGGAGGAGGAGCGCACCGCCCAGGACGAACACGACATGGACGCGGGGCTGCTGCTCTACCTGCGCCGCTGAGCAGGCCCTTGGGCCGGCGCAGCCCGGAGGACCTCAGCAGCCGGACCACCTCGCGGCTGCTGACCTCCACCGCCCCCGCCGCCACCGCGTCCGCGTAGCGGTGGGACGGGACGTCGTAGTGGTCGCCGTCGAAGGCCCGGCGGGAGACGCCCAACCCGGCGGCGAACAGGTGGAGTTCGTCGTAGGAGACGTCGCTCACCAGGTGGGACCACAGGCGGCCGTGGCCCGGCCAGGTGGGCGGGTCGATGTAGAGGGTCACCGGAGCCTCACGAGGGCGTCGTCCCGCCGGCGGCGGAGGCCAGGGAGCCGACGGAGGCGACCTTCACGCCCGCCTTGTGGCAGACCCAGTGCGGGTCGGGGCCCAGTTCCGGTTCCACGTCCAGGGCGTGCGGGTCGCCGGAGCCGCACACCGGGCACAGCGGCCAGCGGCCGTAGCGGTCCAGCAGGGCGTCCTGGACGTCCTGGGCGACCAGTCCGGCGACGAAGGCCAGGCCGTCCGGCCACTGCTCGGCCCACCAGCGCCGTTGCGCGATGGAGTCCTCCACCAGCGACACCACGTCCGCCTCGGCGACCTGGCCGGCGACCAGGTCCGCGAGCACCAGGGCGCGGGCCGCGTGCAACGCCTGTTCCAGGGGGCTGATGGGTTCCATGCACCCCATTGTGCGCACTCTTGACCGCGACACCGAATCGAAAATATCTTTCATTCGTGACCCAGGACGTGAAGGAAAGTTTCGGCAGCCCGGGTGGATCCCTCGCCGCCAAGGTGCGCACGCTCGCCCCGTCCATGACCCGGTCCATGCAGCGCGTCGCCGAGGCCGTCGCCGACGACCCGGCCGGCTGCGCCGCGCTCACGGTCACCGGACTCGCCGAACTCACCGGCACCAGCGAGGCCACGGTCGTCCGCACCGCCCGGCTGCTCGGCTACCCGGGCTACCGCGATCTGCGGCTCGCCCTCGCCGGGCTCGCCGCCCAGCAGCAGTCCGGCCGCGCGCCCGCGATCACCACGGACATCGCGGTGGACGACCCCATCGCCGACGTCGTCGCCAAGCTGGCCTACGAGGAGCAGCAGACCCTCGCCGACACCGCCGCCGGACTCGACACCGTGCAGCTCGACGCGGCCGTCACCGCCCTCACGGGCGCCCGCCGCACCGATGTGTACGGCATAGGGGCGTCCGGACTGGTCGCCCAGGACCTCACCCAGAAGCTGCTGCGCATAGGGCTCATAGCCCACGCGCACAGCGATCCGCACCTCGCGGTGACCAACGCCGTGCAGCTCCGTTCGGGTGACGTGGCGATCGCGATCACGCATTCGGGGTCCACGGGGGACGTCATCGAGCCACTCCGGGCGGCCTTCGAGCGCGGGGCGACGACGGTGGCCATCACCGGCAGGCCCGACTCGGCGGTCACCCAGTACGCCGACCTGGTGCTGACCACCTCGACCTCGCGGGAGACCGAGCTGCGGCCCGCCGCGATGTCCTCGCGGACGAGTCAGCTGCTGGTGGTGGACTGTCTGTTCGTGGGGGTGGCGCAGCGGACGTACGAGACCGCGGCACCGGCACTGGCCGCGTCCTACGAGGCGCTGGCCCACCGGCACCGCAGCGCTTCGCGATAGACCGCGGGGCGAGACACCGTCGGACGGACAGGCCGTCGGACGGACAGGCCGCAGGACGGCAGACCGTGGGCCGATCGGCCCCGGGGCGACGGACCGTCGGCCGACAGACCGCAGGGAAAGCACGTCCCCGTACTGGAGAGAGCCACCCCCCATGACCTCTCATGACCTCCGCAACCAGCTCGCCTCCCTGACCACCGAGGCATTCCGGCCCGAGCTGGCCGACATCGACCGGCTGCCCACCCTGGACATCGCCCGGCTGATGAACGGCGAGGACGCGGGCGTCCCCGGCGCCGTGGCCGGGCAGCTGCCCCGGATCGCCGCCGCCATCGACGCCGTGGCCGCACGCATGAGCCGTGGCGGACGGCTCGTCTACGCCGGTGCCGGCACCGCCGGACGGCTGGGCGTGCTGGACGCCTCCGAGTGCCCGCCCACCTTCAACACCGACCCGGACCAGGTCGTCGGCCTGATCGCCGGCGGCCCCGCGGCCATGGTCACCTCCGTGGAGGGCGCGGAGGACTCCCGGGAACTGGCCCAGCGGGACCTGGACGCGCTCAAACTCACCCCGGACGACAGCGTGGTCGGCGTCTCGGCGTCCGGTCGTACGCCCTACGCCGTCGGGGCCGTCGAGCACGCCCGTGCGCTCGGCGCGCTCACCGTCGGCCTGGCCTGCAACGCGCACAGTGCGCTGGCCGCCGCCGCCGAGCACGGCATCGAGGTCGTCGTCGGCCCCGAGCTGATCACCGGCTCCACCCGGCTGAAGGCGGGCACCGCCCAGAAGCTGGTGCTGAACATGCTGTCGACGATCACGATGATCCGGCTCGGCAAGACGTACGGGAACCTGATGGTCGACGTCCGCGCCTCCAACGCCAAGCTCCGCGCCCGCTCGCACCGGATCGTCTCCCTGGCCACGGGCGCGGGCGACACCGAGATCGACAAGGCCCTCACGGAGACCGGCGGCGAGGTGAAACACGCGATCCTGGTCCTGCTCGCCGGCGTCGACGGCCCCACGGCCGCCCGCCTCCTGGAGGAGTCCGGCGGCCACCTGCGGGCCGCGCTGACCCACGCGTCCGGCTGACCCGGCACCGGCCTCAGGGCGCGGGAGCCCGCCACACCAGCGTGTACCGCCAGAACAGCCGGCGCCGCAGCCGGGCGCCGGGCAGGATGCGGCGGGCCGTGCGGGAGATCTCGGCGCGGGTCTCCCGCGGCTCCCTCGTGCGGGCCGTCATGGACACGGGCCGCGGGGCCGGCCGGCCGCGGTTCTTCACCCACCCCACCACCGGGTTGAGCGCGACGGCCGACAGGCCGAGCACGTGGTCCAGGGCTCCCGACGCCCGCGCGCAGCCGACGACCACGAGCGTGCCGCCGGGCGCGAGCCGGTCCCGGAGGCGGGTGAGGGTCTCGGCGAGAGGGAGGTGGTGGAGCACGGCGACGCAGGTGATCACGTCGTAGGGGCCGTCGGGGAGCGCGCGGGAGGCGTCGGCGACGGTGTAGGTGACGGCGGCGGAGGCGGGGGCGGGCGTCGACTGCCGTGCCCTGTCCAGGATTTCGGCGTCGGCGTCCACCCCGTGCACCTCCCGGGCCCGCCGGGCGAGCAGCCGTACCAGGTCACCGCTGCCGCAGCCGACGTCCAGCGCCGTACCGAAGCGGCGGGGCAACTGCCGTAGCAGCCAGGGGTGGTAGCGGGCGTTGTGGTCCCACGGGTGGGCCGCGTTGAAGCGGTGCAGGGCGTCGAGGAGGCGGGCGGCAGGGGTCGGCGTCACGGCCCCCACTCCACCACGAACCGTCCCGGACCGTCCTCGCCCTCCGGGCCAGGGCACCATGGAGGGGAGGAGGCAGCGACCGATATGAACCATGCCCAGCTCACCGCCCTCGGCCGGGCCCTGCGGGTGCTCGGGGAGCACGGGGAGGCCCTGACCGCCGACACGCCGGACGCCCGGCTGCACGAGATCAAGGACGATCTGCGGCGGGCCCTCGACCTGCTGGACGACACCGTCGCCACCGGTGCGCCCGCCACCCGCTGCCCCGAGCACCCGCAGGGCCCCGTGGACGAGAGCGCACCCGACCTGTGCCTGCTGTGCGAGACACGGCGCCGGGCCGCCCGCCGCTCGGAGTTCCAGGGCAGCAGGCCCCGCCCCGGCGAGCCGGCTCCCACCGCCCCGTCCCGGTACGGCGTGCGCGGCGACCGCCCCCAGCCGCAGCAGCGGTGGCTGCCGGAGCTGTGGAACGGCCAGGAGTGGCAGCTGTGCGGCACCCCGAGGCGGGACCGGCACGAGGCGGAGGCCTATCTCGCGGCCCAGCGGCGCGGCTCACGCCCCGCGATGGCCTACCGGCTCGTGCACGAGTTCACCGACTACGAGGTGCTGCGGGTGTGGGGGACACCGGTACGGATCGACATCGAGCCGCTGGGCAACCTGTAGCGGCGGCCGACGGCTGGGCGGCCGCCGGCCGGCGGCGACGTCAGCTGAGCGTGTTGACGGCCGCCGCGTCGTACGGCTTCAGCTCGTCGAAGCGGTCGGAGAGCACCTTGGCCGCCCACTCCGGGTCCTGGAGCAGCGCGCGGCCGATGGCCACCATGTCGAACTCGTCGGCCTCCAGGCGGTCCAGCAGGTTGTCGAGGCCCTGGACCGGGGAGCCCTCGCCCTGGAACGCGTTGATGAAGTCGCCGTCGAGGCCCACCGAGCCGACGGTGATGGTCTGCTTGCCGGTGAGCTTCTTGGTCCAGCCGGCCAGGTTCAGGTCGGAGCCGTCGAACTCGGGGAGCCAGTAGCGGCGGGTGGAGGCGTGGAAGACGTCGACGCCGGCCGCGGCGAGCGGGGTGAGGATGGCCTCCAGCTCCTCGGGGGTCTCGGCGAGCCGGGCGGTGTAGTCCTGCTGCTTCCACTGCGAGTAGCGGAAGATGATCGGGAACTCGGGCGAGACCGCCTCGCGCACGGCGGCCACGATCTCGGCGGAGAACCTGGTACGGGCCACCGGGTCGCCGCCGTAGGCGTCCGTACGGCGGTTCGTGGCCGCCCACAGGAACTGGTCGAGCAGGTAGCCGTGGGCGCCGTGGATCTCCACGCCGTCGAAGCCGATGCGCTCGGCGGCGGCAGCGGCCTCGGCGAACGCGGCGATGACGTCGTCCAGGTCCTGCTGGGTCATCTCCTTGCCGGTGGGCTCGGCGCCGGCGGTCTCGATGCCGGAGGGGCCCATCGCGGGGGCGTCCGGGAAGGGGGCGTCGCCCTGCTTGCGGACCATGCCGATGTGCCACAGCTGCGGCACGATCCGGCCGCCGGCCGCGTGCACGTCCTCGGCCACCTTCGCCCAGCCCGCCAGCTGCTCCTCGCCGTGGAAGCGGGGGACGCGGTCGCTCTGCCCCGCCGACTCGTGGCCCACGTACGTGCCCTCGGTGACGATCAGACCGACACCGGCGGCGGCGCGGCGCGCGTAGTACGAGCGCACGTCCTCACCCGGGATGCCGCCCGGGGAGAACATCCGGGTCATCGGCGCCATCACGATCCGGTTCGGGACGGTGAGGCCGTTCAGCGTGATCGGCCGGGACAGGACGCGGGCCGCGCGGGAGGCGGGGGTCGTGGTGGTCACGTGGGGGCTCCTCGTTCGGGAGGGGACGGACGGTCGGGGTTACCGGCTGGTATGTGCGCACGCATTGTTGCAGCACTTTAAGTAATACCGGATACGCCTCCGAGATTCCCGCCCCGCCCCCGAGCACCTGTGTGATCCCGGCCATGCGGGGGCCTCAGGGAGGGGTACTGGGGGGCTCGCAGAAGGGGCCGCAGGGGGCGGACGGATCTGCCCCTCACATGCCCGAGGGCGGCACCCCAGTCGGAGACTGGAAGTGCCGCCCTCGGTCCGTAGGACAGGCGATCAACCCTCAGGTCGATCAGAAGTCCATGTCACCGCCCGGCATGCCGCCGCCGGCCGGCGCGGCGGCCTTCTCCGGCTTGTCGGCGATGACGGCCTCGGTGGTGAGGAACAGCGCGGCGATGGAGGCGGCGTTCTGCAGCGCGGAACGGGTCACCTTCGCCGGGTCGATGATGCCCTCGGCGACCAGGTCGACGTACTCGCCGGTCGCGGCGTTCAGGCCGTGGCCCGGGGTGAGGTTGCGGACCTTCTCCACCACGACGCCGCCCTCGAGGCCGGCGTTGACGGCGATCTGCTTCAGCGGGGCCTCCAGGGCGATGCGCACGGCGTTGGCGCCGGTCGCCTCGTCACCCTCCAGCTCCAGCTTCTCGAAGACCTGGGAGGCCTGCAGCAGGGCCACGCCACCACCGGCGACGATGCCCTCCTCGACGGCCGCCTTCGCGTTGCGGACGGCGTCCTCGATGCGGTGCTTGCGCTCCTTCAGCTCCACCTCGGTGGCGGCACCGGCCTTGATGACGGCCACGCCGCCCGCGAGCTTCGCCAGGCGCTCCTGGAGCTTCTCGCGGTCGTAGTCGGAGTCGCTGTTCTCGATCTCGGCGCGGATCTGGTTCACGCGGCCGTTGACCTGCTCGGAGGAGCCGGCACCGTCGACGATGGTGGTCTCGTCCTTGGTGATGACGACCTTGCGGGCGCGGCCCAGGAGGTCCAGGGTCGCGTTCTCCAGCTTGAGGCCGACCTCCTCGGAGATGACCTCGCCGCCCGTGAGGATGGCGATGTCGCCGAGCATGGCCTTGCGGCGGTCGCCGAAGCCCGGGGCCTTGACGGCGACGGACTTGAAGGTGCCGCGGATCTTGTTGACGACCAGGGTCGACAGGGCCTCGCCCTCGACGTCCTCGGCGATGATCAGCAGCGGCTTGCCCGACTGCATGACCTTCTCCAGGAGCGGGAGCAGGTCCTTGACCGAGGAGATCTTGGAGTTGGCGATGAGGATGTACGGGTCCTCGAGCACCGCCTCCATGCGCTCCATGTCGGTCGCGAAGTAGGCGGAGATGTAGCCCTTGTCGAAGCGCATGCCCTCGGTGAGCTCCAGCTCCAGACCGAAGGTGTTGCTCTCCTCGACGGTGATGACGCCTTCCTTGCCGACCTTGTCCATGGCCTCGGCGATCAGCTCGCCGATCTGGGTGTCGGCGGCGGAGATGGACGCGGTGGAGGCGATCTGCTCCTTGGTCTCGACGTCCTTCGCCTGCTCCAGCAGGGCGGCGGAGACGGCCTCGACGGCCTTCTCGATACCGCGCTTCAGGGCCATCGGGTTGGCACCGGCGGCGACGTTGCGCAGGCCTTCCTTGACCAGGGCCTGGGCGAGCACGGTCGCGGTGGTCGTACCGTCACCGGCGACGTCGTCCGTCTTCTTGGCGACTTCCTTGACCAGCTCGGCGCCGATCTTCTCGTACGGGTCCTCGAGCTCGATCTCCTTGGCGATGGAGACACCATCGTTGGTGATCGTGGGGGCGCCCCACTTCTTCTCGAGGACGACGTTGCGGCCCTTGGGGCCGAGCGTCACCTTCACGGCGTCCGCGAGCTGGTTCATGCCGCGCTCGAGGCCGCGCCGCGCCTCCTCGTCGAACGCGATGATCTTGGCCATGTGAAGTGGTCCCTCCAGGACTGGGGGTGATTCCTTCGGACCGCGCCCGCGCCCGCGACGGACGGCTCGCCGGTCTCGTGGTCCCTTGCACCACACGACCCGCGGGCCTCACCGACCCGGTCCTTCGCTGTCACTCTCACCTTCAGAGTGCTAACGCCAATGATTAGCACTCGGCATGGTCGAGTGCAAGCGCCCGGCGGGGTACGGCGCCGCCGTCAGCCCCCCGCGAACAGAGGCGTCCGGGCACGGCGAAGGGCCCGCACCCTCTGCGAGGTGCGGGCCCTTCACGCAAGAAACGTTCAGGCGGTGACGCGAACCATGTCGGCCTGCGGGCCCTTCTGGCCCTGCGAGATCTCGAACTCGACCCGCTGGCCCTCTTCCAGGGTGCGGTAGCCGTCCATCTGAATCGCGCTGTAGTGGACGAAGACGTCCGCACCACCGTCGACCGCGATGAAGCCGTACCCCTTCTCCGCGTTGAACCACTTGACGGTGCCCTGAGCCATGCCTAACTCCCCTATTACTGGCCCTTGCACAGATCCACACTTCGCGGACCCGGGTCAGACCTCACCCCCCATTGGTCGGGGGCGTGCGCCGGAACGCGTCGACCGCGGCTGAATGTATCTGTCCAACTGCCGTCTGCAACAGGTCAATCGGACGAGAATTCTGGACGCAGGCGGTCCGGAATCTGGGGAGAATTCACCCGAATTCGGGGCAAGTCGGGCCCCATAAATGCCGCAAAAGCCACAGAGAACCCGCACACTTTGGCTACTTCTTGTCGGGGCGCGCGGCATGTTTTCAGGGCCCGCGACGAGAAGGCCCCGGCCGTGTTCCCCAACTCTACCGCGCTCAATCACACAGAATTGCCCCCTCCGCTTCTCTCGCGGAGGGGGCAATCCGATGGACACTCGGTAATCGACGTTACCGATGGTAATGAGCGGACATATGGACGGCTCAGCCGCCCGCGACCGCCGGAATGATCGACACGCCGGCACCGTCCGGCGTCACCGTCTCCAGGCCCTGCTCGAAACGGACGTCGTCGTCGTTGACGTACACGTTCACGAAGCGGCGCAGCCTGCCCTGGTCGTCCAGCACCCGCGCGGCGATGCCCGTGTGGTTCTTCTCCAGGTCGGCGATGACCTCGGCGAGCGTCGCGCCCTCGGCGGCGACCTCCGCCTGCCCGCCGGTGTAGGTGCGCAGGATGGTGGGGATGCGAACGGTCACGCTCATGCGAGGCCAGCCTCTCGGAAGGAGTCCAGGGTCGGGCGGATGGTGGCGGTGAGGCCGGTGCCGGCCACCGCGTCGAGGGTCTTCAGGCCGTCGCCGGTGTTGAGGACGACCGTGGTCTTCGCCGGGTCCAGCAGGCCCGCCTCGAGCAGCTTGCGGGTGACGCCGACGGTCACGCCGCCGGCCGTCTCCGCGAAGATGCCCTCGGTGCGGGCCAGCAGCTTGATGGCGTCCACGATCTGCTCGTCCGTCACGTCCTCCACGGCACCGCCGGTGCGGCGGGCGATGTCCAGCACGTACGGACCGTCGGCCGGGTTGCCGATGGCCAGGGACTTGGCGATGGTGTTCGGCTTCTGCGGGCGGACCACGTCGTGGCCGGCCTTGAAGGCGGTGGACACCGGGGAGCAGCCCTCGGCCTGCGCCCCGAAGATCTTGTACGGCCTGTCCTCGACCAGGCCCAGCCTGATCAGCTCCTGGAGACCCTTGTCGATCTTCGTGAGCTGGGAGCCGGAGGCGATCGGGACGACCAGCTGGTCGGGCAGGCGCCAGCCCAGCTGCTCGGCGATCTCGTAGGCGAGGGTCTTGGAGCCCTCCGCGTAGTACGGCCGCAGGTTGACGTTGACGAAGCCCCAGCCCTCGCCGGCCGGGTCGCCGATCAGCTCGGAGCAGAAGCGGTTCACGTCGTCGTAGTTGCCCTGGATGCCGACCAGCTCACCGCCGTAGACCGCGGCCATGACGACCTTGCCCTGCTCCAGGTCGTGCGGGATGAACACGCAGGAGCGGAAGCCGGCCCGGGCGGCGGCGGCGCCGACGGCGCCGGCCAGGTTGCCGGTGGAGGAGCAGGAGAGGGTGGTGAAGCCGAAGGCGCGGGCGGCCTCCAGGGCCTGGGCGACGACCCGGTCCTTGAAGGAGTGGGTCGGGTTGCCGGAGTCGTCCTTCACGTACAGCCCGCCGGTCACGCCCAGTTCGCGCGCCAGGTTGTCGGCCTTGACGAGCTTGGTCCAGCCGGGGTTCAGGTTGGGCTTGCCGGCGACGTCCGCGGGCACCGGCAGCAGCGGGGCGTACCGCCAGATGTTCGCGGGACCGGCCTCGATGCGACGGCGCAGTTCCTCGGTGTCGTAGGCGGAGAAGTCGTAGGCGATCTCGAGCGGGCCGAAGCACTCCTCACAGGCGAAGACCGGGCCGAGCGGCACGCGGTGACCGCACTCGCGACAGCTCAGTGCGGCGGCGGGGCCGAGGTCGACGGTGGATTCGCTGGAGGTTGCAACTGTCTGCACAGCCATGTGAGGCGAGGCCCTTTCTCCTCATCTTCCTCACGACGCATCTCGCCGTGAGACGGATTTGGCACCTTCCCTAGCCGGGAGCCTCGCTTCGAGGACGAGAATCGGCTGGAGGGTTGCCGGGGCTTCATCGGGCCGTGTCCCTCTGCCCCTCTGGATGAGCGGTATGCGGTTGTGAACGCCGGTCGACCCCCGACATGCGATGGTCATCGGCGTTGTTCAAGACTGTAACCGAAGGCCAGGACAGTTGAGATAGTCGTCCGAACCGCGAGATGGATCACACGGTGGTGTGTGGTCGTGACAGTGAGGAGCCGCCGACCGTGCTGGAAGAAGTCGAGCGCTGGCTGAGCACCCGCTCCTGGTCCGTGGCCGACCGCCCCCTGCACCAGGTGCTGGCCGCCAAGCAGCGCAGCGGCCAGACGATCAGCGTCGTGCTGCCCGCCCTCAACGAGGAGGAGACCGTCGGCGACATCGTCGCGGTCATCCGGCACGACCTCGTGGAGCGGGCGCCGCTCGTCGACGAGATCGTGGTCGTCGACTCCGGCTCCACCGACCGCACCTCCGAGGTCGCCGCCCGCGCCGGCGCCCGGGTCGTTCACCGCGACGACATCCTGCCCCGGATCCCCGCCGTCCCCGGCAAGGGCGAGGTGCTGTGGCGCTCGCTGCTGGTGACCGGCGGGGACATCGTCTGCTTCATCGACGCCGACCTGAAGGAGTTCTCCTCCGACTTCGTCACCGGGATCGTCGGCCCGTTGCTCACCGACCCGGACGTCGACCTGGTCAAGGGCATGTACGACCGCCCGCTCGCCGGCAGTGCCGGGCAGGGCGGCCGGGTCACCGAACTCATGGCCCGTCCGCTGCTGAACATGCACTGGCCGCAGCTGGCCGGGTTCGTGCAGCCGCTGGGCGGGGAGTACGCGGCCCGCCGCTCCCTGCTGGAGCAGCTGCCGTTCCCCGTCGGCTACGGCGTGGAGCTGGGCATGCTGGTGGACGCGCTGCACCTGGTGGGCCTGGACGCGCTGGCCCAGGTCGACGTCGGCGTGCGCAAGCACCGGCACCAGGACGGGCAGGCGCTCGGCCGGATGGCGGCGGCGATCTACCGCACGGCCCAGCTGCGGCTCGCGCGCGGCCACCTCGTCCGCCCCTGCCTCACGCAGTTCGAGCGGGGCGAGGACGGGTTCGAGCCGCGCACCTACTCGGTGGACACCGAGGAACGGCCGCCCATGGTGGAGATCGCGGAGTACGCCGAACGGAAGGTGGCGTGAACGTGCCGTATACGGTCCTCCCGCCTGGCGAGCCGTACGTTTGAGCGTTTGGGGGCCGGGCTAGGTTGAGGCGTATGGCTTCCACGCGTGGTGCTGCTGACAAGGCTCAGGTGCTGGTCGCGTCGAATCGCGGCCCGGTCTCCTATCAGGTGGGCGAGGACGGTGCGCTGCACGCCAGTCGCGGCGGCGGCGGCCTGGTCTCGGGGTTGTCCGCGATCGGCTCGGACGCGGGCTCGGTGTGGGTGTGCGCCGCGCTCGGCGACGGCGACCGGGCGGCGGTGCGGCGCGCGGACGGCGGGCTGCTGCCGGCCGAGGACACCGGCGGGCAGCGGGTGCGGATGCTCGACATCGATGCCACCGTGCACGCCGAGGCGTACAACGGGATCGCCAACTCGGTGCTGTGGTTCGTCCACCACATGCTGTACCAGACGCCGCTGGAGCCGGTCTTCGACGCGGAGTTCCGCCGGCAGTGGGGGTCGTACGAGGCCTACAACCGGGCGTTCGCCGAGGCGCTGGCGGAGGAGGCCGCCGAGGGCGCGGCGGTGCTGATCCAGGACTACCACCTGGCCCTGGCCCCCCGGATGCTCCGCCAGCTCCGTCCCGACCTGCGCATCGGCCACTTCTCGCACACCCCGTGGGCGCCGCCGGACTACTTCCGTCTCCTGCCCGACGACATCGCGGCCGAGCTGCTCGGCGGCATCCTCGGTGCCGACCGGGCGGCGTTCCTGACCCGGCGGTGGGCGGACGCGTTCACCGACTGCTGTCACGCGGTGCTCGGCCCCGGCATCCCGTCCGGCACCCGGATCGGGGTGCACGGGCTCGGCGCGGACGCCGACTTCCTGCGCGAGCGGGCGCACCGGCCGGACGTGGACGAGCGGATGGCGGTGCTGCGGGCGGAGATCGGGGAGGGCCGGAAGACGATCGTCCGGGTGGACCGTACCGAGCTGTCCAAGAACATCGTGCGCGGGCTGCTGGCGTACGAGCAGCTGCTGGAGGACCACCCCGAGTGGCGCGAGAAGGTCGTCCACGTGGCCTTCGCCTACCCGTCCCGGCAGGACCTCGCCGTGTACCGCGACTACACCGCCGAGGTGCGGCGGGTCGCGGACGAGATCAACGAGCGGTACGGCACGGCGGGCTGGACGCCGGTCGAGCTGCACGTGAAGGACGACTTCGCCCGCTCCCTGGCCGCGTACCGGCTGGCCGACGTGGCCCTGGTGAACCCCATCCGCGACGGCATGAACCTGGTCGCCAAGGAGGTCCCGGTCGTCTCCGACGCGGGCTGCGCGCTGGTGCTGTCGCGGGAGGCGGGGGCGTACGAGGAGCTGGGCGAGGACGCCTTCACGGTGAACCCGTACGACATCGCGGGCACGGCGCGGGCCCTGCACGAGGCGCTGACCCTGCCGGCCGGTGAGCGGGCGGAACGCTCGAAGCGGCTGGCGGCCGCGGCGACCGCGCTGCCGCCGGCCCGGTGGTTCCTGGACCAGCTGGACGCGCTGACCTCCCAGCCGGGCTGAGCGGTCAGCCGAGCTGAGCGGCCAGCGTCCCGAGCAGGTCCACGACGCCCTCCGGGCCGTCCACCACCAGGTCGGCGCGTTCCGCCAGCTCGGTGACCTCGGTGCTGCCGCTGCACACCAGCAGGCCGGGGGTGCCCCCGGCGCGGAGTTCCTCGACGGCGGCGAAGGCGGGCAGGTCGCCGAGGTCGTCACCGGCGTAGACGACGCAGCCGGCCCGGAGGGCGCGGGCGTGGTCGAGGAGGGCCACGCCCTTGTCCATGCCGGGCGGGCGCAGCTCCAGGACCATCCGGCCGGGCTCCACGATCAGGCCGTGCCGGGCGGCGAGGTCGGCGAGGGGGGCGCGCAGGGCCTCGAACGCGGCCTGCGGGTCGGCGGCGCGGCGGGTGTGCACCGCGAGCGCCCGGCCCTTCTCCTCGATCCACGTGCCCTCGTCGGCGCCCGCGCGCCGGAGCACCGCGGGCAGCTCGGCGCGGACGGCGGCCACGCCGGGGTGCGGGGGCGGCGCGGTGACCTCGCCGGTGGCCGCGTCCCAGCGTTCGGCGCCGTAGTGACCGAGGACCGTGAGGTGCTCCAGGCCGGGGACGTCGGCGAAGCCGCCGTGGCGGACCGCGACCTCGGGCGGGCGTCCGGTGATCACGGCGACGGAGGCCACCCGGGGCGCGAGCGCGGCCAGCGCGGGTACGGCGCCGGGGTGCGCCCGGGCCTGCTCGGGGTCGGCGACGATGGGGGCGAGCGTGCCGTCGAAGTCGAGGCCTACGAGCGCGGTGCCGGGCTGCGCGAGCAGGGCGGCGAGTCCGTCCTGGCCGGCACGGGTGCGCGGGGTCGGCAGAGGGAGCCGGGGGTCCGTGGTGTGGGTGCCCATACGGCGACCCTATCCAGGAGGACCCCGGTCCACTCCTCATCCGGGAGGGACCCGGTCCGCCGTTCAGCGCTCCGCGCGGCGGGCCTCCCGTATGCGGCGGAGGCGGTGGACCGTGACCGGGTCGTGGGCGAGGGCGCGCTCGTCGTCCAGGAGGGCGTTGAGGAGCTGGTAGTAGCGGACGGGGGACAGGCCGAGTTCCTCACGGATGGCGCGTTCCTTCGCGCCGGGGCCGGGGAAGGTCCGGCGCTCCAGCGCGAGGATGGCTTTTTCGCGGGTGCCCAGTTCCATGCCCGCCACCGTAGCGGCGGGCACCGACAACGGGCCGCCCTAGGGGGTTTCGTTTGGATCAGGTCGGACCCGGGCTGACCCAAACGAAACCCCCTAGCCCGCGTTGCTGCTGTCGGCCGCCGTGGCCGACGACTGCAGGCGGGTCAGGACGCCGGCCGGGCTGCCGCCGGGGGCGACGGCCTGGCCGATGCTCTGCTTGACGGCCGCGCTGACCGCCGCCCAGGAGGTCTTGCCGACGGGGTACAGCTCGGAGGTGGGCAGCTGCTCCAGGAAGGGGTGCAGGGCCTTGTCGGGGGACGCGTTCGACGCGGCCATCGTGTTGGAGGCGGAGCCGGTGACCGGCAGCAGCCCGTACTCCCGGGAGAAGTCGAGGACGTTCTTCTCGGTGTAGACGAAGTCGAGGAAGTCGCCGATCTGGTCGGCGTGGCCGTTCTGCTTGAAGCCCATCATCCAGTCGGCGACGCCCATGGAGGCCCTGGCCTTGCCGGTGCGGCCCGGCATCGGCACCATGCCGAACTTCACGCCCTTCTTGGCGGCCTGCTGGATCAGCGTGGGGTGCCCGTTGAGCATGCCGACCTGGCCGTCGGCGAACGCGGCGAAGGCGTCCGCGCGGTTGAGCTTGCCCGGGGCGACCGGGCCGGTCAGGCCCTTGCCGACCAGCTCGTCCTTGAGCCAGCTGAACGTCTCCACGTTCGCCGCGGAGTCGATGGTGTAGGTGCCGATCTCGTCGGTGTAGCCGCTGCCGCCGCCGAGCAGCCACTGCATGGTCTCGGCCTGGGCCTCCTCCGGCCCGAGCGGCAGGGCGTACGGGTACTTCACACCCTTGTCCTTGAGGGCCCTCGCGTCGGCGGCGAGGTCGTCCCAGCTGGTGGGCGGGGTGATGCCGGCCTTGGCGAAAAGGGTCTTGTTGTAGAAGAGCACCCGGGTGGAGGCGGCGAACGGGATGCCGTACTGGGTGTGCTTCCACTCGCCGGCGTCGGAGAGCTGGGAGAGGAAGTCGGCCTGGGTGCGGATGGAGAGCAGGTCCGAGGCCGGGTAGAGCTTGTCCGCGGCGGCGTAGTCGGCGTAGGCGCCGATCTGGGCCATGTCGGGGGCGTGGCCGGCGTCGACCATCTCCTTGACCTTGCGGTCGACGTCGTTCCAGGAGTAGACGCTGACCTCGACCTTCACGCCCGAGTGCTGCTTCTCGTACTCCTTGACCAGGGCGTCCCAGTACTTCTTGGAGCTGTTCGCGGCCGAGTCTCCGTAGTCGGCCGCGACCAGTCTGAGGGTGACGTCGGAGGAGCCCGTGCTCCCACAGCCGCCGAGCACCGCCGTCATGCCCAGTGCGGACACCACCGCGATCGTTCCTGCCGTTCGCCGACGCACCCTCAAAGCCCCAACCCTGCTGTCTGACCGTTCAACATATGGACACATAAGGTCTACACCACGTGAGTGGACTAGACCTCTCCCGGGTGGGAGGGTCACACTAGGCCCCGTGGTGAGACATGTCATCGCCCTCGACGTGGGCGGTACCGGGATGAAGGCCGCCCTCGTCGGCGACGACGGCGCACTGCTCCACCGCGCCCGCCGCGCCACCGGCCGCGCCCGCGGCCCCGAGGCCGTGCTCGCGGGCATCCTCGACTTCGCCGCCGAACTGCACGCCCACGGCGTCGAGCAGTACGGCGAGAGCGCCGGCGCGGCCGGCATCGCGGTCCCCGGCATCGTCGACGAGCACACCGGCACCGCCGTCTACGCCGCCAACCTCGGCTGGCGGGACGTACCCCTGCGCGCCCTGCTCGCCGACCGGCTCGGGGTGCCCGTCGCCCTCGGCCACGACGTGCGCACCGGCGGCCTCGCCGAGGGCCGGATCGGCGCGGGCCGCGGCGCGGACCGGTTCCTGTTCGTGCCGCTGGGCACCGGGATCGCCGGCGCCATCGGCATCGACGGGCGGGTGGAGGCCGGAGCGCACGGCTTCGCGGGCGAGATCGGCCACATCGTCGTACGGCCCGGCGGCGCCCCCTGCCCGTGCGGGCAGCGCGGCTGCCTGGAGCGGTACGCCTCCGCGTCCGCCGTCAGCGAGGCCTGGGCGGCGGCCTGCGGCGACCCGGACGCGGACGCGGCGCACTGCGCGCGGGCCGTCGCGTCCGGCGATCCGGACGCCGTCCGGGTGTGGCGGGAGGCGGTCGACGCGCTCGCCGACGGACTGGTCACCGCCCTCACCCTGCTGGACCCCCGCACGCTGATCATCGGTGGCGGGCTGGCCGAGGCGGGGGAAGTGTTGTTCCAGCCGCTGCGGGAGGCCGTCCGGCGCCGGGTCACCTTCCAGAAACTGCCGGCCATCGTCCCCGCCGCGCTGGGCGACACCGCCGGCTGCCTGGGCGCGGGACTGCTCGCCCGGGATCTCCTCGACACCCCTGACCCCTCGGAGGTAACCGCCTGATGGCTTCCAGCTTGGTTCTCGCAGGTGCCCGGGTGGTCCTGCCCGGTGGCGTCGTGGACGGCGGGCGGGTGGTCGTCCAGGGTTCGAAGATCGCGGCTGCGGCCGGCGAGGGCACCGAGACCCTCGACGTCTCCGGCCACTGGCTGGTCCCCGGCTTCGTCGACCTCCACAACCACGGCGGAGGCGGAGCCTCCTTCTCCGGGACCGCCGAGGACATCCTCACCGCCCTGCGCGCCCACCGCGCGCACGGCACCACCACCCTCGTCGCCTCCACCGTCACCGACGAGACGGACCTGCTGGTCCGCCAGGCCGGCCTGCTCAGCGAGCTGGCCGAGCAGGGCGAGATCGCGGGCATCCACTTCGAGGGGCCGTTCATCTCCCCGTGCCGCAAGGGCGCCCACTCCGAGGCGCTGCTGCGCCACCCCGACCCGGCCGAGGTCCGCAAGCTGATCGACGCCGCGCGCGGCAAGGCGAAGATGGTCACCCTCGCGGCCGAACTGCCCGGCGGCATCGACTCCGTACGGCTGCTCGCCGAGCACGGCGTCATCGCGGCGATCGGGCACACGGACGCCACCTACGAGCAGACGGTCGAGGCCATCGAGGCGGGCGCCACGGTCGCCACCCACCTCTTCAACGCCATGCCCGCCCTGAACCACCGCACGCCCGGCCCGATCGCCGCCCTGCTGGAGGACGAGCGGGTCACGGTCGAGCTGATCAACGACGGCGTCCACCTGCACCCGGCCGCCCTGGAGCTGGCGTTCCGTCACGCGGGCGCGGACCGGGTCGCGTTCATCACCGACGCGATGGACGCGGCCGGCGCCGGCGACGGCCGCTACCTGCTCGGCCCCCTGGAGGTCGACGTCAGCGACGGCGTGGCCCGGCTGGTCGAGGGCGGTTCGATCGCGGGCTCCACGCTCACCCTGGACCGCGCCTTCCAGCGGGCGGTGACCGTCGACAGGCTCCCGGTGGAGGACGCCGTACGGGCCCTGTCCGCCACCCCGGCCCGCCTGCTCGGCCTGTCCGACCGCATCGGCTCCCTGGAACCCGGCAAGGACGCCGACCTGGTCCTGCTGGACGCGGACTTCGCGCTGAAGGGCGTGATGCGGCAGGGCGAATGGGTGGTAGCGCCCCAACTGCCCTGATCCGTACCGGTGTCGACGAGACGGTGGCCGGCCCGCGCTCTGGGCCGACCGCCGTCTCTTTGGCATGATCGTGGCCCCGGAACCGAGACAGGCGCACGGACTTCGAGGGAGGTCGGCCCGGGTGATCCTCACGGTCACGCTGAACACCGCTCTCGACATCACCTATCGCGTGCGGTCGCTGCGGCCGCACGCCTCGCACCGGGTCTCGGAGGTCGCCGAACGGCCGGGCGGCAAGGGCGTGAACGTGGCACGGGTGCTGGCCGCGCTCGGGCACGAGGTGACGGTCACCGGGTTCGCGGGCGGACCGACCGGCGAGGTGCTCCGGGCCGGGCTCGCGGACGGACCCCGGCCGGTCACGGACGCGCTGATGCCGGTCTCCGGGGCGACCCGGCGCACCATCGCGGTCGTGGACGACCTGACCGGAGACACCACGCAGCTGAACGAGCCCGGACCGCAGATCGCCCCCGCGGAGTGGGGCGCCTTCCTGGACCGCTACGAGGAACTGGTGCCCGGGGCCTCGGCGGTGGCCCTGTGCGGCAGCCTGCCGCCGGGGGTGCCGGTGGGGGCGTACGCGAACCTGGTCCGCACGGCCCGGGCGGCCGGCGTCCCGGTGCTGCTCGACACCAGCGGGGAGCCGCTGCGCCGCGGGGTCGCGGCCCGACCCGACATCATCAAACCCAACGCGGACGAACTGGCCGAACTCACCGGTTCACACGAGCCGTTGCGCGCCACCCAGGACGCCCGCCGGCGCGGCGCCCACGCGGTCGTCGCCTCCCTCGGCACGGACGGCCTGCTCGCCGTCACCCCCGAGGGCCGCTGGCGCGCCGCCCCACCGGCCCGCGTCCACGGCAACCCGACCGGCGCCGGCGACTCGGCGGTGGCCGGCCTCCTCTCCGGCCTGGTGGAGCACCTCCCCTGGCCGGCCCGCCTGATCCGCGCGACCGCCCTGGCGACGGCGACGGTACGGGCGCCCGCGGCGGGCGAGTTCGATCTCGTGGCTTATGAGAAGCTCCTGGAGCGAGTGCCGGTGACGGCGGCATGAATGCCGTGCGTTCCTTGCCGGACGTGCACGCCCATCGCTTCGGCCGGAAAACGTTCTTTCCCTCGCAGCATCCTCATGATCGGATGATCACTGTGCGCTACATCGCCCCATAGCGACAGATACAGGGGACAATGTTCATGACCGTGCTCAGGAAAAGCCTGACGACGATGGCTCTCGCCGGAGCCTTGCTGGGCGGCACCTTTGCCACCCCGGCTGCGGCGGCCGATCCCAAAACCTGCCCGCAGGGGAAGGTGTGCGGGTGGTCGGGGACGAACAGGACGGGAACCAGGACCGTCCTCTCCGTAACGCCCAGCTGCCTTCCCTTCACCAATGCTCGGTCCGTCTCGAACCAGACGTCCTACCGCATCGAGTTCTGGCACATCACCACCGGCTGCGGCGCCGGCACCCGGCTGCTCACTCTGCAGCCGCACACCTACTCGGACAACACCCACGGCACCGTTAACGGGATCGCAGTCCACGGGCCGTAGTACCGCGCTCATTGGCGTCATGAGGGTGTTGCGACCTCGGCGGCCGTCGGAGTCGCAACACCGCTTCGGGCTCAGCCGCTGGAATTGACCCAGCCCTTCACCAGCCACATCCGGTCGATGAGGGCGTCGCACTGGTTGCCCTGCTCGCACGAGAGCTTGATGGTGTTCGTGCCCTTGTCGAGCTGGATCCAGTTGTAGGTCTTCGTCCAGCCCTTCTCGTAGTCGCCCGCCGCAGCGCCCCTCCAGTTCTTCAGGTCGACGGCCCCGTGGGAAGCCGTGCCGTTGACCGTGAGAGTGACGGTGCCGTCCTTGCCGGGAACGCTGTAACCGACGTAGACGCTGTATTTCCCGGACTCGGGGATGCCGTCGACCTTCCAGGTGATCGAGGCGCCGGTCTGGTTCATCCCCGTCACGTACGTGCCGTCGGAGGACTGGGCGCCCTTGACGTCCGAGGTCGCCGCGGCACCGCCCGACAGCTGTACGGCGCTGTTCGTGGCGTCGATCTTCGGCAGGTCGCCCGACGCCGCCGACTTGCTGCTGGACGGGCTCGGCTTGCCGCTCTGGGACTGCGTCGGCGCGCCGCCCGCCTCGTTGCCGGAGTCGTCATCCGTGTTGCCGTTGATCATCGCGACGCCGATGCCGATGACGACCGCGGCGACCACCGCGATCGCGCCGATCAGCAGGCCCTTGGTGTTGGGGCCGCGGCGGCCGGGCGCGGGGGGCGCGGAACGGCGGGAGGACGGGGCGCCGCCGGGCAGGGTCTCCGGCGCCTGGTAATGGGCGTTCGGCTGGCCGTGGGCACCCTGCTGCTGCGGGACGGACGGCTGCGCACCGTACGGAGCCTGCTGCGCGCCGTAGCTGCGCTCGCCGACGGTACGCACCCTGCTGACCGAGTTCGGGTAGCCGTAACCGCCGGACGGCGGCTGGGCTCCCCGTGCCTGGCCGTCTGCGTACAGGTAGCCGAACGGGTCGTCGTCCTCGGGCGTGCTCGCGCCGTTGTCGCCGGGCGTCATCCCTTGGTACTCCTCAACAGGTGCGGGCGGATGCGGTACGGGTGTGGAATGGCGAGCCTACCCGCTCTCGCTGGCCCAAACGGGTGACTCGAACCGCGTCAACCCGCTGACCTGCGCTTCATCCGGCGCGCCGATGCTGTTTGGGACGAGATCGTTTCTCTACGTACATCCGCTCGTCAGCGGATTTCAGCACCTCGTCCGCCGTCATCCCGCAGTGCGCCCACCCGATGCCGAAGCTGGCGCCCACCCGGACCGCCCGGCCCTCGGCCCGGATCGGCTGGATGATCTCGTTGCGCAGCCGTACGGCGAGGTCCTGGGCGTCGGCCCGGCCGAGGCCGTCGGCGAGGATCACGAACTCGTCGCCGCCGAGCCGGGCGACCGTGTCGCCGTCCCGGACGCCGTTGCTCAGCCGCCGGGCGACCTCGATGAGGACCGCGTCGCCCGCGTTGTGCCCGAACCGGTCGTTGATCGACTTGAAGCCGTCGAGGTCGCAGAAGAGGACCGCGAGGCCCTTGGTGCCGTCGTCGCGGCCGTCCTCGGGGGCGACGGTGTGCTCATGGTGGTCGTAGGCGTCGTAGCCCTCCGCGCCCGGCGCGAAGTCGAAGCCGTGGCCGGCCGGGACGTCGAAGACCGGGTGGCTGTAGGCGGCGTCCAGGGAGTCCGCGGCGCCGGCGTGGGCGGGGCGCTGGCAGAGCCGGGCCGACAGGCGCGAGCGCAGCTCGGCGGAGTTGGGCAGCCCGGTCAGCGAGTCGTGGGAGGCGCGGTGGGCGAGCTGCAGCTCGCGCCGCTTGCGCTCCTCTATGTCCTCGACGTGGGTGAGGAGGAAGCGGGGGCCGTCGGCGGCGTCCGCGACGACGCTGTTGCGCAGGGACACCCAGACGTAGCTGCCGTCGCGGCGGCCGAGCCGCAGCTCCGCGCGCCCGCCCTCCGCCGAGGTGCGCAGCAGGGTGCCGATGTCCTCCGGGTGGACGAGGTCGGCGAAGGAGTAGCGGCGCATCGCGGAGGCGGGGCGGCCCAGCAGCCGGCACAGGGCGTCGTTGGTACGCAGGATGCGGCCGTGCTGGTCACCGCCCATCTCGGCGATGGCCATGCCGGAGGGGGCGTACTCGAAGGCCTGCCGGAAGGATTCCTCGCTGGCGCGCAGGGCCTGCTGTTCGCGCTCCAGACGGACCAGGGCGCGTTGCATGTTGGCGCGCAGGCGGGCGTTGCTGATCGCGATGGCGGCCTGGAAGGCGTACATCTGCAGGGCCTCGCGGCCCCAGGCGCCGGGGCGGCGGCCGTTGCGCGGCCGGTCGACGGATATGACGCCGAGCAGCTCTCCGCAGGCGCCGCCCTGCGGGCCGGGGGTGTACATGGGCGCGAAGAGCCGGTCGGAGGGGTGCCACTCGTCCTCGAAGCGCGGCTCGGGCCCGTCGGTGTACCACTGGGGGACGTCGTCGTCGTCCAGGACCCAGCCCTCGGTGTGCGGTATGAAGACGAGGTCGCCCCAGCGTTCGCCCATGTTCAGCCGCCGCTCCCAGGACTCGCGGGAGCCGACCCGGCCGGTGATCAGGGCCTCGGCGGCGGAGTTGCCGGAGAAGGCGGCGACCACGAGATCGCCGTCCTGCCGTACCAGGTTCACCGCCGCCATCTCGTACCCGAGGGCGCCGACGGCGCCGTCGGCCACGGTCTGCAGCGTGTCCGCCAGACTGCGTGCCGTGTTCATGTCGGCCATGACCTGGTGCAGCTGTCGCAGGGATGCAAGACGGACATAGGGCTCCGACTCGGTCTCCATGCTCGCCCCTCCCCCCGAGACCTCGCAGCGAATGAAGGGTTGTCCCGCCACTGAATCACAGCGCGCTGCCCACTCGGTACACAGGGTCAACAATTCCTGTCCCTTGTGACTCAAGTCACAGGAGAACGTGAACAATTGAGTGGAGTTTCCGCGTTTTGCCTGTGCGTTTCCGAACGCACCGTGTGCAGGCGCGTCCCCATCTTGCACGCCCGGTGCGGGTCCGTGTGCGCCCTTGGTCCTAGGACCCGGCTCAGGCGGAGGGCCGATGCGGCCCGCGCGCGGCGGAGACTAGCGTTTCCGGCGTGCTGAAGACTCCCTCCCCCACCGCCCCCCTGCCCACCGGGCATGCTGAGGGGGTGAGCAACGACGAGTTCCGGGCCGCGATGTCCCGGCTGGCCGCGGGCGTGGTCCTGGTCACCGCGCAGGAACCGCCGCTGGATCCGGACGACCCCGAGGCGCCGGGCGTGGAGGACGTCGGCATGACCGCCACCGCCTTCATGTCGGTCTCCCTCGACCCGCCGCTGGTCCTGGTCAGCCTGCGCACCGGCGCCCGCATGGACGACCTGCTGGAGGAGCAGCCGCTGTGGGCGGTGTCGGTCCTCGCCGAGAGCCAGCGGCACATCGCGGGCCGCTTCGCCATGAAGGGCCGCATCAGCGACCGGCTGCTCTTCGAGGACATCCCCTACGCCCGCGGCGAGGCCACCGGCGCCCCGCTGGTCGGGGGCGCGCTGGCCACCCTGGAGTGCCGGACCGAGCAACGGGTGACCGCCGGCGACCACACCCTCGTCATCGGCCGCGTCCTCACCGCCCGGGTGCCCAGCGCCGAGGGGGGCCCACTGCTGTACTTCCGCGGCCGGTACCGGCAACTGGGCTGAACGGCCGCGGTGGGGACACGGCCGGCGGTCGGGGTGCGGGGGAAATCCCGTGGCCCGGGCGGGGCGGGCGTGCCTACGGTGCGCCGATGAGCCCACGTCTGGAAGACATCACCCCCCGGAACTTCGAGACCGCCGTCGGCATCCGCGTCCACCCCGGCCAGGAGCACGTCGTCTCACCGGTCGTGCAGTCCCTCGCCGAGGCCTACGTCCACCCCGCCGGCGTCGCCTGGCCCCGGCTGATCACCGACGAGGGCCGCGCGGTCGGCTTCCTCATGGCCTTCTTCGACATCGACTGGCACGGCGACGGCAGCCTGCGCCGCTCGGGTCTGTGGCGGCTGAACATCGCCGCCGGCGAGCAGGGCAGGGGGTACGGCCGGTTCGCCGTCGACGCCGTGGCCGCGGAGATCCGCCGCCGCGGCGGCGACGAGTGCTACGTCAGCTGGCACCCGGGCCCGCACGGTCCCGAGGAGTTCTACCTCCGCCTGGGCTTCCGTACGAACGGGGAGACCAGCGGGGACCAGACGGTGGGCGTGCTGCCCCTGTGAACCAGGGCCTCTCTTACGGATCATGCCGGGGTCGCGGGGTCCGGCACGGGTCGGCCGACAGGCACCGTCCCCCGCAGCCGGCCTGATCCGAAAGAGAGGCCCTAGACCTCCTCGATCGTCAGCTCCGCCAGCCGGGACGGGTCGGTGACGATGTCGATCACCGAGATGCGGTCGGCGACGAAGGCGAAGGCCAGGACCCGCTCCGGGCGGCCGTCGACGGACACGGCCAGGCCGGTCGCGCCGTCCACCAGCACCGGACGCGCGATGCGCGCCAGGTGGGCGAAGCTTGCCGCGCCGGCGGCGACCCGGGCCGCACCGCTGTTCACGCCCGCCTCGGTGCGGGCCACCACGTCCGGGTCGAGCACCGCGAGCAGCCCGTCGAAGTCGCCGCCCCGCGCCGCGGCCAGGAAGGCGTCGACCACCTCCCGCTGCCGGAGCAGGTCCGCCTCCGGCGCCTCCACGCCCCGCACCCGGCGCCGGGCCCGGCTGGCCAGCTGCCGCGCCGCGGCCGTGTTGCGCCCGAGGACGCGGGCCACCTCCTCGAACGGCACCCCGAACAAATCGTGCAGCACGAAGGCCAGCCGCTCGGCCGGCGAGAGCGTGTCGAGGACGACGAGCAGGGCCAGCCCGACGGAGTCGGCGAGTACGGCGTCCTGCGCCGGGTCCGGCTCGGCGGAGGGCGCGGGCCGCCAGGTCTCCAGGGGCTCCTCGCCCCGGGTGCGACGGGAACGCAGCATGTCGAGGCAGACCCTGCCGACGACGGTCGTCAGCCAGCCGCCGAGGTTCTCCACCTCCCGGGTGTCGGACCGGCTCAGCCGGAGCCAGGCCTCCTGGACGGCGTCCTCCGCCTCGGCGGCGGAGCCGAGCATCCGGTAGGCGACGGCCCGCAGGTGTCCCCGGTAGGCCTCGAACCGCTCGGCGAGAAAGTCGTTGTCGGTCATGGATGGCCCGGCCTCTCCGTCGTCGCTCCCGGTCGTCCCCGGTGCTGCTGCACCACCCTGACGATCGGGAACCCGGAGGTGTGACAGGCACCCGCCCCGGCCCCTAGCCCCAGTCCCGCCCCGAACGGCCCCGCTTCGTCTCCGCGCGCTGCTTCTTCTCCCGCAGCCTGCGCTCGTTGAGGCCCCGCGGGATGCGGGTCGGCTTGCGCGGCTTCGGCGGCGGCGCGCTGGCCTCGGCGAGGAGCGTGGCGAGGCGTACGGCGGCGGCCTCGCGGTTGCGCCACTGCGAGCGGTGCTCCGAGGCCCGTACGGACACCACCCCGTCGACGAGGCGGCCGGCCAGCCGCTGGAGCGCCCGCTCCTTCCACACCGGGGGCAGCGCCTCGGTGCCGGCGAGGTCGAAACGCAGCTCCACCTGGGAGTCGCTGGTGTTGACGTGCTGTCCGCCGGGCCCCGACGACCTGGAGAAACGCCACATCAGCTCGGCCTCCGGGAGGGAGACGGAGCCACGGATGACATAGGGACCGGCCATGCGGTCCATGTTCCCGGCTCCGTCCCGCTCACGTCACCCCAATTTGCCGTGGGTAAAAAAGGTAAAGGGCGCCGGAACCTTGGGGAGGCCCTTCGACGTTCATAGGGGTAGCTGTAGCTTCGACACGCACCGCGTAACGCAACGAGGGAAGGACCCCCGAACCATGGCTGTAAGCCTGTCCAAGGGCGGAAACGTCTCGCTCACCAAGGAGGCTCCGGGCCTGACCGCCGTCACCGTGGGTCTCGGCTGGGACGTCCGCACCACCACCGGCACGGACTTCGACCTGGACGCCTCCGCCATCGCGGTGAACGGTCAGGGCAAGGTCTACTCGGACGCCCACTTCGTCTTCTTCAACAACAAGCAGACCCCGGACAACTCGATCGTCCACACCGGCGACAACCGCACGGGCGAGGGCGCGGGCGACGACGAGGCGATCAACGTCAACCTGGCCGCCCTCCCGGCCGACATCGACAAGATCGTCTTCCCGGTCTCCATCTACGACGCGGAGAACCGCGGCCAGAACTTCGGCCAGGTCCGCAACGCCTACATCCGCATCGTCAACCAGGCCGGCGGCGCCGAGATCGCGCGCTACGACCTGTCGGAGGACGCGGCCACCGAGACGGCCATGATCTTCGGCGAGCTGTACCGCAACGGCGCGGAGTGGAAGTTCCGCGCGGTCGGCCAGGGCTACGCCTCGGGCCTGGTGGGCATCGCCCAGGACTTCGGCGTCAACGTCTGAGCGACTCGGCGTCACCGTCCGGGCGACGGCCGGTGAGTGAAGGCCCCCGGCATCCGGGGGCCTTCCAGGGGGCCTTCCTCCACAGGCGGGCTACGCCACCCGCGGGAAGCGGGCCTGAAGCGTCCAGATCGCCGGGTTCTCCCCCAGGCCCTCGTGCAGGTCGGTCAGGTCCGCGAGCAGGTCGTGGAGGAAGTCCCTGACCTCTCGGCGCAGTTCGGCGTGGGAGAAGGTCAGCGGGGACTCCTCCGCCGGCATCCAGTCGGCGGTGATGTCGACCCAGCCGAAGCGGCGCTCGAAGAGCATCCGGTCGGTGGACTCGGTGAAGTCCAGCTCCGCCCGCTGCGGCCGGGCGGCGCGGGAGCCCATCGGGTCGCGGTCCAGCCGTTCCGCGATGTCGCACAGCGCCCACGCGAAGTCCAGCACCGGCACCCATCCCCAGGCTGTGGACAACTCCCGGTCGGTCTCGGTGTCCGCGAGATACACGTCCCCGCAGAACAGGTCGTACCGCAGCGCGTGCACGTCCGCGCGGCGGTAGTCGGTCTGCGGAGGGTCCGGGAACCGGTTGGAGAGGGCGTAGCCGATGTCGAGCACGGGGGAGATGGTGTCACGCCGGCCCGCCGGACCCCGCCTCCGGTCCACCGGCCCCCGGCCCGGGCCCGCCGGATCCCGCCGCCCGTCCACCGGATCGGATCCCGGCCCCGGCCCGCCGAACCCCGCCCGCGGCGCGCACGGCCCGCCTAAGATCACTGACATGTCCAGATCCGTACGCCTTGTTCCGGGCCTCGCCGCCGTGCTCGCCCTCGTCCTCACGGTTACCGCGTGCGACGGCGGCGTACGGGGCACCCCGGGCGGTTCCGGCGTACGCGACCCGTACTTCCCGAAGGCCGGCAACGGCGGGTACGACGTCGGCCACTACGCCCTCACCCTGGACTACACCCCGTCCGGACACCGGCTCACCGGCACCGCGGTCATCACCGCCCGGGCCACCCGGGACCTGTCCGCCTTCGACCTCGACCTCGCCGGGCTGCACGTCGACTCGGTCCGCGTCGAGGGCAGGGACGCCCGCTGGAGCCGCACCGGCCAGGAACTCACCGTCCGCCCCCACGACGACCTCAGCGAGGGCGAGACCTTCCGCACCACCGTCCGCTACTCGGGCACCCCGCGCACCCTCACCGACGCCGACCACTCCGAGGAGGGCTGGCTGCCCACCGCCGACGGCGCCCTCGCCCTCGGCGAACCCGTCGGCTCCATGGCCTGGTTCCCCGGCAACCACCACCCCTCCGACAAGGCCGCCTACGACATCACGGTCACCGTCCCGAAGGGTCTGCAGGCCGTCTCCAACGGCGAGCTGAAGGAGCAGCGCACGCGGGGCGGCCGTACCTCCTACCACTGGCACACCGCCGAACCCATGGCGAGCTACGTCGCCACCGTCGCCATCGGCCACTACCAGGTCGCCCGCACCACCGGCCCGCACGGCCTGCCCGTCGTCACCGCCGTCGACCCCGCCGAGGCCGAGGACAGCGCCGACGTACTCGCCGAGATCCCCGGGATACTCGACTGGGCGGAGACCAACTTCGGGCCGTACCCGTTCTCCTCTGCCGGCGTGATCGTCGACCGCCCCGGCGACACCGACTACGCCCTGGAGACCCAGAACCGCCCCGTCTTCCCCGCCGACCAGTTCGACACCTCGACCCTGGTGCACGAACTCGCCCACCAGTGGTACGGGGACTCGGTGACCCCCCGCTCCTGGCGGGACATGTGGCTGAACGAGGGATTCGCGACGTACGCGGAGTGGCTGTACAAGGAGGACCACGGCGGGCCCACCGCGCAGCAGACCTTCACCCGCCTCTACGAGAGCGACCGCGAGGAGATCTGGGCGTACCCGCCGGCGACACCGTCCGGTGCCGCGCACATCTCCGACACCCCCGTCTACGACCGCGGGGCGATGGTCCTGCACAAGATCCGGCAGAAGGTCGGCGACGACACCTTCTACGACATCATCCAGGGCTGGGCCGCCGCCCACCGCCACGGCAGCGCGAGTACCGCCGACTTCACGAAGTACGTGGAGGCCAAGGCCCCGGGGAAGGACTTCGCCGGGATCTGGAAGGACTGGCTGTACGGCGACGGCCGGCCGGACCACCCGTGACGACGGGCGGCCCGGCCGGCGTACTGCCGCGGGGAGCGGGTCACTTGACGTTCACGGCCGTCCAGGCCGCCGCCACCGCCTTGTACTCCGCGCTGCCCGAGCCGTACAGGTCGGCCGCAGCCTGCAGGGTGCCGGTGCGGGCGCCCGCGTAGTCGGTGGACGAGGTGAAGTACGTGGTCAGCGCCTTGTACCAGATCTGCGCCGCCTTGTCCCGGCCGATGCCGGTGACCGTGGAGCCGTCGTAGGTCGGGGAGTTGTAGGACACCCCGTTGACCGTCTTCGCGCCGCTGCCCTCGGACAGCAGGTAGAAGAAGTGGTTGGCGACACCGGACGAGTAGTGCACGTCCAGGCGGCCGACGGTGCGCGACCAGTAGTCGGCGGAGGCGCCGTCCTTGCTGGGCTTGTCCATGTAGCGCAGCGGCGTGCCGTCACCGTTGATGTCGATCTTCTCGCCGATGAGGTAGTCACCGGCGTCGGCGGAGTTGTTCGCGAAGAACTCCACCGAGGTGCCGAAGATGTCCGAGGTCGCCTCGTTCAGCCCGCCGGACTCCCGGCTGTACTTCAGGCCGGCGGTGGCCGCGGTCAGGCCGTGGCTCATCTCGTGCCCGGCGACGTCGAGGGAGGTCAGCGGGTCGGCGTTGTTCGCGCCGTCGCCGTACGTCATGCAGAAGCAGCTGTCGTTCCAGAACGCGTTGACGTAGGCGTTGCCGTAGTGGACGCGGGAGTAGGCGGCCTTGCCGTCGCCCTCGATGCCGTTGCGGTTGAACGCGGACTTGTAGAAGTCCCAGGTGACGGCGGCTCCGTAGGCGGCGTCGACGGCGGCGGTCTGCCGGTTGTTCACGGTGCCGTCGCCCCAGACGTCGTCGGCGTCGTGGAAGAGGGTGCCGGTGCCGGTGGTGCCGCCGTTCAGGTCGTACGTCTTGTGGCCGCCGCGTCCGCCGTCGGTGAGGTCGTAGCCGCCGGAGGCGGCGGTGGTGCCGAGCGGGACGGTGCCGCTGTACTGGCTGGTGCCCGTGCCGGTGTCGACGGCCTCGAAGGAGTGGAGCCGCTTGCCGGTGCGGGCGTCGGTGATGACGTGCAGTTCGCTCGGGGTGCCGTCGTGCTGGACGCCCTTGACGACGGACTCGTAGGCGAGGACGGGGGTGCCGCCGGCCGCCCAGACGACCTTGCGGGCGGTGGTGGCGGTGGCCTTCTCGGTGCCGGCGGCCTTGAGGGCGGTCTTCTCCGCGCTCGCCGCGGACACGGCCGCCGTGGTGCTCGGCACGGATATCCGGGCCTTGCTCGCCTTGCTGACGCCCTTCAGGGAGCCGTTCTTCGCGACGTGGGTGACCAGGTCGCCGCCGAGCACGGGCAGACCGGCGTACGTGCGCTCGTAGCGGGTGTGGACGGTGCCGTCCGCGTCCTTGACCACGTCCCGGACGACCAGCTTCTCCTTCGCGCCGAGCCCGAGTCGACGGGCCGCCGCACCGGCGTGCTCCTGGGCCGACTTCAGCGCGGCGGCCCGGGCCGGGGCGCTGAGCGCGACCGCCTGGGCACCGGAGGCGTGCGGTGCGGGAGCGGCGGTCGCGGCGCCGTTCTGCAGGGCGAGGACCACCATCGCCGCCGAGCCGGCCAGGGCGGCGGCGCGCACGGCGGTCTTGCGGGGAGTGCGGGAGGCGCCGGTGACGTGGGGCTGCTGTCTCACTCGATCTCCTTCGGACTGGTCTCGTGGGGTGGAGACACAGATGGATCACAGGGGATGCACAGAGTTGCGGCGGGCGACGAGAGAGTGACACCCCCACCCGCCCGTTTGACAGAGCGCCGTCAAGACTTTACGTGTTCGTATCCGGAATGCGTGCGACGAAATCCGTTATACGGACCCCGGAACCAGGGACAACCACCGCTACTTCCAGCACACTTGACCCGTAGAACGTCACACCCCGACACCGGGACACCCGCCCCCGGACGTCACAGCACCCGGATCCCCAGCGCCCCCGCCAGCACCGGCGCCAGATCCAGCAGCTGCCCCGTACTGATCACCGCACCGGACAACCGGTCCAGGCCCCGCGTGATCTCCAGCGGAGCGGCACCCCGCAGATCCACGTCCTTCAGCGTGGCACCGCCGAAATCGGCCCCCTTCACCGCGCAGTCGACGAACTCCACCCGCTCCAGCCGCGCCCCCGCGAAATCCGGCTCCACCAGCACGCAGGACTCGAACACCACGTCCTTCAGACGGGCCTCGCGGAGATTCAGGTAATCGATCTTGCCGCCGCGGACCACGACCCGCTCCAGCACCGCACCGTGCAACTGGACGCCCCCCAGACGCGCGTCGACCAGCTCCACATCACGGAACGTCGACTCCGCCCACTGCGTGCCCACCCCGCGCAGCCCGGTCAGCACCGAGTCCAGCACCCGGGCCCGCCCCAACGCCGTCCCGTCCAGCGCACAGCCCGTCAGCGCACAGTCCATGAACCGGGCGCCCACCCCCTCCTGCCCGCCCAGATCCAGCTCCCGGAACTCCACCCCGTCATAGTCACCGTCCGGCTCCAACTCCCCCTCGGTCCACGGCTCCAACACGGGCAACCGCACCTCCGGCCGCCGCGCGCCCCTCACCCCCGCCGCGTCCCCGCCCGTGCCCGACCCCGCGCCCGCCGCTCGCCTCACCATGCCCCCATGCTGCACCCCGCCACTGACAATCCCCCGGACCTGGGAAAACACGGAACGCACGCCGGAACGCACCCCGTGACGAACACCGTCACGCACACCGGGATGTCACATCCGCCACCACCCCCGCCGTCGTATCCCCGTCTCCTTCAGCAGCGCGGTCACCGCCGTCTCCCTCGTCCTCGGCCGGCCGCCCTTGACCTCAAGCACGCTTGAGGTCGGAGGCTGAGACCGTCAGGAACCACTCCACAGCCTCGACGCCGTCTCCCGGGGGACCCCATGCGCGCCATCCGCCTCCACTCCTTCGGCCCCGCCGAGAACCTCACCCACGAGGAGGTCCCGGACCCCGTCCCGGGCCCCGGACAGGTGCGGATCACGGTCTCCGCCGCCGGAGTCCACCTGCTCGACGCCACCCTGCGGGAAGGACACCGGGGCCCCCTCCCCGAACTGCCCGCCCTGCCCACCGTGCCCGGCCGGGAGGTCGCCGGCACCGTCGACGCCCTCGGCGACGGCGTCGACCCGCACTGGCTCGGCGAGCGGGTCGTCGCCCACCTGGGCTTCGCCCCCGGCGGCTACGCCGAACGCGCCGTCACCGACGTCGAACGCCTCCACCGCATCCCGGACAACCTCGACCCCGCCGCGGCCGTCGCCATGATCGGCACCGGCCGCACCGCCCTCGGCATCGTCCAGTTCGCCGAGCCCGGACCCGACGACACCGTGATCGTCCCGGCCGCCGCCGGCGGCATCGGCACCCTGCTCGTGCAGTACGCCAAGAACGCCGGAGCCCACGTGATCGGCCTCGCGGGCGGCCCCGACAAAACCGCCCGCGTCCGCGCGAACGGCGCCGACCTCGCCGCCGACTACACCACCCCCGACTGGCCCGCCAAGGTCCGCGCCCACCTCGGCGGCCGACCCGCCACCATCGTCTACGACGGCGTCGGCGGAGCCGTCGCCCGAGAAGCCGTGGCCCTCCTCGCCCCCGACGGCCGCCACCTCGTCTTCGGCTGGTCCGCGGAAGGCATCGCCGACGGCGAGGGCTACCACGTCGAAGGCCTCACCCAGTCCGTCCTCGGCCCGACGATGCTCCGGAAAGCCGGCGGCCTGCGCGCCCTCGAACTGCGCGCCCTCACCGAGGCCGCCCAGGGCCGCCTCCGCCCCGCCGTCACCCGCTTCCCCCTCGCCCGCGCCGCGGACGCCCACCGGGCACTGGAACAGCGCCGCACCGTCGGCAAGGTCGTCCTGGAACCCTGACCGGGCTCAGCGCCCCGACCCCAGCGCCGCCAACGCCTCGTCCGTCAGCCGGTACACCGTCCACTCGTCCTGCGGCCGCGCACCCAGCGCCTCGTAGAAACCGATCGCCGGCCGGTTCCAGTTCAGCACCGACCACTCCAGCCGCTCGTACCCCCGCTCCCCGCAGATCCGCGCCAGCTCCGCCAGCAACGCCCGCCCGTGCCCACCACCACGCGCGGCAGGCCGCACATACAGATCCTCCAGATGGATCCCGTGCACGCCACGCCACGTCGAGAAGTTCAGGAACCACAACGCGAACCCGACCGGCTCCCCGCTCCCCTCGTCCACGGCCATGTGCGCGAACGCGGCCGGCCGCTCCCCGAACAACGCCTCCCGCAGCTGCTCCTCACTGGCCCGCGCCTCCTCCGGCGCCTTCTCGTACTCGGCCAGTTCACGGATCAGGGCGTGGATGACGGGGACGTCGGCGGGGGTCGCGGCACGGATCATGGGGGGAGGGTAACCGGCGGGAGGGAAGAGCACCGCCCTTGTGGCCACACCTCGGACAAGCCAGGTTCGGGGGCGTGTGGAGTGCGGAACTTCGTGGCCCGGGGAGACGGCCTCTGTGTACAGTGGACCCGCTTCCGCGCATGTCGTCGCAGCGCGCGGTGCCTCCTTAGCTCAGTCCGGCCAGAGCAACGCACTTGTAATGCGTAGGTCGTCGGTTCGAATCCGACAGGGGGCTCGATCAGCCCAGGCGGGACCCGCTCCCACCTGGGCTTTCTCATGTCAGCCTGGGGGCAGCAGGTGGGCGATCTCCAGCTGCCGCGGCTTGACCGGGCGGCCGTCCTCCACATCCCACAGGGCGTTCTGGAGCAGCCGGCCGAGGGTCCAGGCGCGGGCCCGGTCGCGGTCGAGGCCGAGGACGTCGGTCATGGCGTCGAAGCGCCAGCGGACCTCGGCCGGGTCGTAGCGGTTGTCCAGGGCGGGCCACAGTTCGAAGCCGGGGTCGCCGGCCAGTGGCTCGGGGTCGATGGCGAGCCAGTCGGCGCGGTCGGCGGCGAGGACGTTCTCGTCGTGCAGGTCCCAGTGGAGGAGTCGGTCGCCGGGTTCGGTGGCGACCTCGCGTACGGCGGCGGCGCAGTCGGCGAGGGTCCGGCGGACCTCGGGGTCGGGGATGTGCCGCAGGGCCCGGGGTGTCCGTTCCAGCATGGCGTCGGCGATGTCGCCGAGGCGGCGCAGGCCGGGCGGGGCGGGGAAGGTCGTCAGGCGGGCCAGGAGCCGGGCGATGACGAGGACCGCTGCGCGGGTGTCGGCGAGGCCGGCGAGCATGCGGGACGCGTCGAGGCGTTCCAGGAGCATGGTGCCGGTGGCCGGGTCGTGGTCCAGGAGTCGTACGGCGCCGTCGCCGTTCCATGTCCGCAGGGCGACCGGTTCGCCTTCGCTCTCCTCGTCGAGCAGCTGGAGCTTGAGGACGGCGCGGAGGCCGTCGGTGCGGACGACGGGGAGGACGAGGGCGCTGACGCCGTTCATCGAGGGTCCGTCGGGCGTGAGCCGCCAGCGGTCGAGGAAGTCGGCCGCGAGGCCGGGGAGGGCGGCGATGAAGGCGCGTCCCGCCGCGCCGTTGTACATCTCCTGGGCCTGGGCCGGCGCGCTGGGGATGTCGATCACCAACCGGACGATAGTGGCGTGGGTGAATCGGCTCATGCGAGTTTTCCGGGGCGTGAGCGGGGTGCGGGCGTATGTCCGCAGTGCTCCTGGCACCTATGTGTGGCTGGTGGTCCTGTTGGTGACGACGGTGGCGTTGCATCACATGCCGCCGGAGTTCGAGGAGCATTTCCTGCGGCGGCGGTCGACGAACCTGCATGAGTTGTCCCGGAATCCGGTGCGGGCGCTGGTGGCGAGTGCGATGTGGATCGAGAGCGGTCACTGGGTGCCGTACGCCGTGCTGTACTCGGTGTTCCACGCGCCGGCCGAGCGGTGGCTGGGGACGGCGCGCTGGCTGGGGGTGTGCGCGTTGGCGCATGTGCTGGCGTCGTTGGTCAGTGAGGGGGCGTTGCTGGGGGCGATTCGCCGGGGTGTGGTTCCGCAGGCGGCGGTGTTCACGCTGGACATCGGGGTGAGTTATGCGCTGGCCGGGGTGATCGCCGTGCTGGGGTACGGGATCGCGGTGCCGTGGCGGTACGCGTACCTGTCGGCGGTGGTGGTCGTGTTCGGGTTGCCGTTGGGTACGGGGCCGACGTTCACCGACTTCGGTCACTTCGTGGCCGTGTTGATCGGTCTGGCCTGTTATCCACTGGTCAGGGGGCGGGGAAAAGCATGGAATCCGAAGGAGACACTGGCCGGGTTCAGGGGTTAACGTCCCGGCCATGAGCAGCCCGGTGTGCGGTGTCGTGAACGGTGGGATCTCCTTCTGGTACGCGGATGACGGTCTTCCGGCGGTGCGGGAGCCGCTGCCGGGGGACGCGTCGGCCGATGTGGTGATCGTGGGTGGCGGTTACACGGGGCTGTGGACGGCGTACTACCTGAAGAAGGCCGCGCCGTTTCTCCGTATCACCGTGCTGGAGCAGAAGTTCTGCGGGTACGGGGCCTCGGGCCGCAACGGGGGCTGGCTGTACAACGGGATCGCGGGCCGGGACCGGTATGCGAGGCTGCACGGCCGTGAGGCCGCGGTGCGGTTGCAGCGGGCGATGAACGACACGGTGGCCGAGGTGATCGCGGTCGCCGCGGCGGAGGGCATCGACGCGGACGTGCACCGGGGTGGTGTGCTGGAGGTGGCGACGACTCCGGCGCAGCTGGCGCGGTTGAGGGCGTTCCACGAGCACGAGGTGTCGTACGGGGAGAAGGACCGGGAGGTGTACGGCGCCCGGGAGACGGCCGAGCGGATCCGCGTCGCGGACGCGGTGGGTTCGGCCTGGACCCCGCACGGGGCGCGGCTGCACCCGGTGAAGCTGGTGAAGGGGCTCGCGGCGGTCGTGGAGGGGCTGGGGGTGACGATCCACGAGTCGACGCCGGTGACGGAGATCCGTCCGAAGCACGCGGTCACCCCGTACGGCACCGTTCGGGCACCGTACGTCCTGCGCTGCACCGAGGGTTTCACCGCGTCCCTCAAGGGCCAGCGGAGGACGTGGCTGCCGATGAACTCCTCGATGATCGCGACGGAGCCGTTGTCCGAGGAGCAGTGGGCGGGGATCGGCTGGGCGGGCGGGGAGACGCTGGGCGACATGGCGCACGCGTACATGTATGCGCAGCGCACGGCGGACGGCCGGATCGCGCTGGGCGGGCGGGGGGTGCCGTACCGCTTCGGTTCGCGTACCGACAACGACGGCCGGACGCAGCCGGCGACGGTCGAGGCCCTGCGGGAGGTTCTGACCCGTTTCTTCCCGTCCCTGGCGGGGGTGCGGGTCGAGCACGCCTGGTCGGGCGTGCTGGGTGTGCCGCGTGACTGGTGCGCCACGGTGACGCTCGACCGTTCCACGGGTCTGGGCTGGGCGGGCGGCTACGTCGGTTCGGGTGTCGCCACCGCGAACCTGGCCGCCCGTACGCTGCGTGATCTGGTCCGGCAGGATTCCGGGCAGGGCGGCCGGACGGAGCTGACGGATCTGCCGTGGGTGAACCACAAGGTCCGCAAGTGGGAGCCGGAGCCTTTCCGCTGGTTGGGCGTGCAGGGCATGTATGCCACCTATCGCACTGCCGACCAGCGTGAACGCCTCCGTCCGGGCATGGAGTCCTCCCGGTTGGCGAGGGCGGCGGACCGGATCGCGGGACGGCACTGAGGGTGCCGGGCCGGCGTTTCGGGAATTTCCGCGAAGTTCACCAGGGCCCGGGTACTGACAGAGCCGGTGAACGCCAGGTACCGTCCTGATCCAGTTCACTCCGGTGGACTACGCCAACCACCTTCCTACAACGGATCGTCCGGCACGTTCCTGCCGGTAGAAGGGGGCCCATTCACCATGGCCACAGTCACGTTCGACAAGGCGACCCGGATCTACCCGGGTTCCGACAAGCCCGCCGTCGACCAGCTCGACATCGCGATCGAGGACGGCGAGTTCCTCGTCCTGGTCGGCCCGTCGGGTTGCGGCAAGTCCACCTCCCTGCGGATGCTCGCGGGTCTGGAGGACGTCAACGGCGGAGCCATCCGTATCGGTGACCGCGACGTCACGCACCTGCCGCCGAAGGACCGGGACATCGCCATGGTGTTCCAGAACTACGCGCTCTACCCGCACATGACGGTCGCCGACAACATGGGTTTCGCGCTGAAGATCGCCGGTGTGCCGAAGGCGGAGATCCGGCAGAAGGTCGAGGAGGCCGCGAAGATCCTCGACCTCACCCAGTACCTGGACCGCAAGCCGAAGGCGCTCTCCGGCGGTCAGCGCCAGCGTGTGGCGATGGGCCGGGCGATCGTGCGTGAGCCGCAGGTCTTCCTCATGGACGAACCGCTGTCGAACCTGGACGCCAAGCTGCGTGTGTCCACGCGTACGCAGATCGCGTCCCTGCAGCGCCGTCTGGGCATCACCACGGTCTACGTCACGCACGACCAGGTCGAGGCCATGACGATGGGCGACCGGGTGGCGGTGCTCAAGGACGGTCTGCTGCAGCAGGTCGACTCGCCGCGGAACATGTACGACAAGCCCGCGAACCTCTTCGTCGCCGGTTTCATCGGCTCGCCGGCCATGAACCTGGTCGAGGTGCCGATCACCGACGGCGGTGTGAAGTTCGGCAACAGCGTCGTGCCGGTCGGCCGGGAGGCCCTGTCGGCCGCCGCGGACCGGGGTGACCGCACGGTGACCGTGGGTGTGCGTCCGGAGCACTTCGACGTGGTGGAGCACAACGGCACGGTGGCGGCCTCGCTGTCGAAGGACGCCGCGGACGCGCCGGCCGGTCTGGCGGTCTCCGTGAACGTCGTCGAGGAGCTGGGCGCGGACGGTTACGTGTACGGCACGGCCGAGGTCGGTGGCGAGGTCAAGGACCTGGTCGTCCGGGTGAACGGCCGGCAGGTGCCGGACAAGGGCTCGACGCTGCACGTCGTGCCGCGGCCGGGCGAGATCCACGTGTTCTCCACGTCCACCGGTGAGCGGCTGGCGGACTGACGACGGCTGTCCGGCTCCGGCAGGGGCCCCGCGCGCTCGGCGTGCGGGGCCCCTGCCGTTGTCGCGCCGTTGTCGTGCGTTCCCATGCGTTCTCGTGCGTTGTCCATGCCGCTGGATCTTGTCGTCTGATCTCGTCGCCGGATCCTGCGTTGGATCTTGTTGTGGCGTGTCTCGTCAACCCGTTACCCCGAAATCAGCGCCTTCTCATCCCCCATAAGGGTGACTCAATGTCTCCAAATCATCACTGGGCGCTACCCTCACACGCGTGAAGCACTCCACCACCCCACAGACGCGACGCGGCCACCGGGGCGGCCCTGCCCGCCGGATCGGCCGCACTCTCGCCCTCGTCCTGCCCGTCGTCCTGGTGCTCTCCGGGACCCTCGCGGTCACCCGGGTCAACTGGACGGGCAGTCCGTCCAGCTCGGTGCTGGCCGCCTCCGACGTCTCCGCGGCGGAAGCCCCCGCGAGGAGGGTCTCCCGCGCTCCGCAGGACGTGCTCCGCGACCGGCTGATGACGGAGCTGCAGAGCAGGGATCCGGGGGTGGTCCTCACCCACCTCCAGCAGGCCGTCAACGGCCATCCCCGGCTGGCCCGGCACTGCTCGTCCATCGCCCGTGCCCTGGGCCGGGCCGCGGTGCGGATCTACGGCGCCTCGCGCGCCCAGTCGTACGCCCGCCCGGTGTGCGACACGGCCTTCGCCTCGGGTGTTCTGGCCGCGCACAGCTGAGGTGCCGGTAGGAAGTCGGTAACGGCTCCCCGAGAAGCGCGTTGCCGCCGACCCGCCGTCGTGGGGCGCCACGTACAGTGCGGTCATGACCCATCCGAACGCCGCGTCGCGCCCCACTCAAGCCGTGGTCCTGGCCGGTGGCCAGGGCTCACGGCTGCGTCCGTACACCGATGACCGGCCGAAGCCGATGGTCGAGATCCCGGGTACGGGCACTCCGATCATCGGCCACCAGCTGAACTGGCTCGCCGAGGAGGGCGTGACGGACGTGGTGGTCTCCTGCGGCCACCTCGCCGACGTCCTGCAGAAGTGGCTGGACTCGGCCGACCTTCCCGTCTCCGTCACGACGGTCGTGGAGACCGAGCCGCTGGGCCGCGGGGGTGGCCTGCGGTACGCCGCTGCGCGTCTGCCCCATCCCGACCGGCCCTGGTACGCCACGAACGGGGACATCTGGACACGGTTCTCCCTGCGGGACATGGCCGACTTCCACACCGAGCGGGATGCGGTGGCCACCCTGGCGCTGGCTCGTCCGCGGATTCCGTGGGGTGCGGTGCGGACCGACGGGTTCGGGCACATCACCGACTTCATCGAGGCGCCGCCGTCGACGTTCGAGATCAATGCCGGTGTCTATGTGTTCTCGCCGGAGTTCGCTTCCCTGCTGCCCGAACGGGGCGATCACGAGCGGACGACGTTCCCGCGGCTGGCCCGGGAGAAGAGGCTGGCCGGGTTCCCCATTCCGCAGGGGGCGTACTGGCGGGCCATCGACACGGCGAAGGATCTGACCGAGGCGGCCAAGGAGCTGGCTGCGCTCGGTCGCTGACCGTTCCCAGCGCGCCTCCGGGCCGGCCCCCTCGCCCCACGCTCGAAGGGCCCCGTACCTCGCTCGGTACGGGGCCCTCTGTCCGTTTGCCCGGTCCGTCAGCCCAGCAGGCCGCCCACCAGGCCCGGCTGGCCCGTGGAGGTGCTGCCGCCGCCGGAGGAGGTGCTGCCGCCCGTGGTCGAGCCGCCGGTGCCGGTGCCGCCGCCCGTGCTGGTGGGGCCCGCCGTCGTGCTGGGGGCACCGCCCGTGGGAGAGGTCTGGCGGGGCGGGGCCTGGCCCGTGGTGCCCTGGGTCTGGGTGGGGGTCGTGGTGGTGGCGCCGGTGGTGCTGCGGCTCGTGCCCGGGGTCGTCGCCGCGCCGGAGGGGCTCGCGCCGGCGGTGGCGCCGCCCGTCGGGGAGGCGGAGGCCGGCGGGGTGGTGCGGTGCCGTTCGCCGGGCTCCTGCGGGAGCGGGGAGCCGGGGAGCTGGTTGCGGGGGGCCTCGCCGGGGCCGGGGACGACCACGCGGCTGGAGTCGCGGACCGCGCCGCCGAGGAGGGACCCGACGAGGAGGGTGAGGCCGACCGTGACGGCGGTGATCAGGGCGCCGCGGCGCAGGACGTAGCGGCGCAGGTCCCAGATGTCGGCGCGGGGGCCGAGCCGGCGCCAGGCGCTGCCGGCGAGGCGGCCGTCGACGGAGTAGACGGGGGCGCCGGCGATGATCAGGGGGGACCAGGCGGCGAGGTAGATGATGTCGGGGGCGTCGTAGGCGGGGACGGTCTTCCAGCTGACCGTGACGATCAGGGCGGCGGAGAGCAGGGCGCCGACGACGGCGGTGACGCGCTGCCAGCAGCCGAGGATGGTCAGGACGCCGACGACGACCTGGAGGAAGGCGATGACCAGGCCGGAGCCGACCGGGTGCTGCAGGGCGAACTGGCGCAGTGGCTCGGCCACGTCCCAGGGGTGCAGGGTGTTGAGCCACTTCACCATGGAGCCGCGTTTGCCGCCGTCGAAGTAGACGGGGTCGCAGAGCTTGCCCATGCCGGCGTAGAGGGAGATGAAGCCGAGGAAGATGCGCAGCGGGAGGAGGACGACGCCGAGGTTGAGCCGGCGGCCGGGGTAGTAGGCGTGCCGGGCGGGGTCGTCGCCCTGGCGCCTGGCGGGGCCCGGGTGGCCGGAGTCGGTGGCGGCGGGGTCGTCGTAGCCGTCGTAGCCGTCGTAGGGGGCGTACGGTTCGTGGCCGGGGTCGGGGTGGGGTGGGTCGTCGTAGGCGCCGGTGACCGTGCGCATGTGCGGCAGGAGGCGGGTGCCGTCGGCGTCGGGGGCGGTGCGCTGGTGGCCGACGACGGGGGTCTCGACGGTCTGGTCGAGGGTGTCGTAGGTGTCGGGGTAGGCCGTCTGGACGCGCGGGATGACCTGGGTGGCGCCGGCCTCGGGCTCGTCGGCGTGGCGGACGCTGCTGCCCCGCACGGCCTGGAGGAGCCGGTGGGCGCCGGTGTCGTCGGGGGCGGACCTGCCGCTCCACACGACGGGGCGGCGGCGGCCGGTGGCGCCGGCCCGGCCCGCCGTGCCCATGACGGGCATCCGGGCGGTGTCCTGGGTGGCGCTCAGGTGCCGGGCGATCCGCGGGGATCGGGTGCGCTGGGCCGCCGCGCCCAGCTGCACGCGGAAGCTGGCGTGATTGACGATGACCTGCGCCGGATCGCTCGGCACCTTCACCATGCTCAGCGCGGGAGCGTCGTCGTATCCCGACGAGCGGTCCCCCGTGGGTGTGCGGGGTGTTCTGGTGTCCACACTCATCTAACCGAGTGACGTGGCGTTAGGACACTGCTTTGACCGGGCGGATGTGTCCGGACCCCGTCAAAGCCGTCCCGAACGCCTCATGGACGCCCGAATGCCCCCGCAGGGGTGAGGTTCCGGACGGGTGTTCAGCCCGCCCGGGCCGTTGTTCTCAGCTCCGTCGGCGCGAGGCCTCGTAGAGCACGATGCCCGCCGCGACACCGGCGTTGAGGGACTCGGCGCCGCCCGGCATCGGGATGCGGACGCGGAAGTCGCAGGTTTCGCCGACGAGGCGGGACAGGCCCTTGCCCTCGCTGCCGACGACGATGGCGACCGGGCCCCCCAGCGCCTCCAGGTCGCCGAGTTCCACCTCGCCGTCCGCCGCGAGACCGACCACCGTGAGGCCGGCCTTCTTGTAGGCCTCCAGGGTCCGGGTGAGGTTGGTGGCGCGGGCGACCGGGGTGCGGGCGGCCGTACCGGCGGAGGTCTTCCAGGCGCCGGCGGTCATGCCGGCCGAGCGGCGCTCGGGAACGACCACGCCGTGGCCGCCGAACGCGGAGACGGAGCGGACGACGGCGCCGAGGTTGCGCGGGTCGGTGACCCCGTCCAGGGCGACGACCAGCGGGTCCTCGCCCTCCTCGGCGGCGGCGTCGAGCAGGTCCTCGGGGTGCGCGTACTCGTACGGCGGGACCTGGAGGACGAGGCCCTGGTGGTTGAGGCCGTTCGTCATGCGGTCCAGTTCGGGGCGGGGCGCCTCCATGAGGTTGATGCCGCCGCGCTCGGCGGCGAGCTGGAGGGCCTCGCGGACGCGCTCGTCGTTGTCGATGAACTGCTGGACGTAGAGGGTGGAGGCGGGGACGCCCTCGCGCAGTGCCTCGACGACCGGGTTGCGGCCGACGACCAGCTCGGACGTCGACCTGCCGGCGCCCCGGCGCTGCTGCGTGCGGCCCTGGGCGCGGCGGGACTTGGCCGCGGCGGCGCGCTGCTTGGCGTGGCCCTTGCGCATCTCGGCGGGCGGGGTCGGACCCTTGCCCTCCAGGCCCCGGCGCCGTTTGCCGCCGCTGCCGACCTGCGCGCCCTTCTTCCCGGACATGCGGCGGTTGTTCGCGGCCATGAGTTACCCGTCTCTGCTCTCTCGGAAAAAGCGTGTCGTACGTACGTCGTGTACGTGTGCGTCGTTGCGTCTTATGCAGTGTGCCGCCCGGAGGGCCGGGCGGCACAATCGATCAAGGGCTGGTGCTCAGCGGGCGCCGAGGCTCCAGCGCGGGCCCTGCGGGCTGTCCTCGATGACCAGCCCGGACTCCTTCAGCTGGTCGCGGATGGCGTCGGCGGTGGCCCAGTCCTTGCGGGCGCGGGCGGACTCGCGCTGGTCGAGGACGAGGCGTACGAGGCTGTCGACCACGCCGTTCAGGTCCTCGCTCCGGTCGGCGGACTCGCCGGCCCAGTGCGGGTCGAGCGGGTCGAGGCCGAGCACGCCGAGCATGGCGCGCACCTCGGCGAGGCGGGCGACGGCCGCGTCCTTGTCGTCGGCGGCCAGTGCGCTGTTGCCCTGGCGGACGGTGGTGTGCACGACGGCGAGGGCCTGCGGGACACCCAGGTCGTCGTCCATCGCCTCGGCGAAGGCGGGCGGGACCTCGTCGGCCGGCTCGACGGTCTTCCCGGCCAGCTCGGTGACCCGCTGGACGAAGCCCTCGATCCGGGCGTACGCGGACTCGGCCTCGCGCAGCGCCTCCTCGCTGTACTCGATCATCGAGCGGTAGTGCGGGGTGCCCAGGTAGTAGCGGAGCACGACCGGGCGCCACTGCTTGACCATCTCGCTGACCAGGACGCTGTTGCCGAGCGACTTGGACATCTTGTCGCCGGCCATGGTGACCCAGGCGTTGTGCACCCAGTACCGGGCGAAGTCGTCGCCGTAGGCCTTGGCCTGGGCGATCTCGTTCTCGTGGTGCGGGAAGATCAGGTCGAGGCCGCCGCCGTGGATGTCGAAGACGCTGCCGAGGTACTTGTGGGCCATCGCCGAGCACTCCAGGTGCCAGCCGGGGCGGCCGGGGCCCCACGGGGTCGGCCAGGACGGCTCGCCGGGCTTGGCGGACTTCCACATGGCGAAGTCGCGCGGGTCCCGCTTGCCGGTCTCACCGGTGCCGGAGGGCTGCTGGAGGTTGTCCAGCTCCTGTCGCGACAGCTGGAGGTAGCCGGGGAAGGAGCGCACGTCGAAGTAGACGTTGCCGTCGGCCTCGTAGGCGTGCCCGCGCTCGATGAGGCCCTGCATCATCTCGACCATCTCGGTGACATGGCCGGTGGCGCGCGGCTCGTACGTCGGCCGCAGGCAGCCGAGGGCGTCGTAGCCCTCGTTGAAGGCGCGTTCGTTCTCGTACCCGATCGACCACCACGGCCGGTTCTGCTCGTGGCTCTTGGCGATGATCTTGTCGTCGATGTCGGTGACGTTGCGGACGAACGTCACCTCGTAGCCGCGGTACTCGAACCAGCGGCGCATGATGTCGAAGTTGAGGTACGAGCGGACGTGGCCGATGTGCGGTGCCGCCTGGACGGTGGCGCCGCACAGGTAGATCGAGACACAGCCCGGCTTGACCGGGGCGAAGTCACGGATCTGCCGGGCGCTGGTGTCGTACAGGCGAATCGTCACGAGTCCAGAGTAGTGGGCGTGAGCGAGTGCCTCACGCCCTTCCCCCGTGATACCGGGCCTCGATACCGGGCCTCAGACGCGTCCGACGACCTTCTGCGGCGTGATCCGTACGACGACCCGCTCGGCGTCGTCCTTCGAGGCCGGGTTGAAGTCCGCGTAGTCCTTGCCCGTGTACTTCCGGCTGAGTTCGTCGATGAGTTCCCGGCCGCCCTCGGTGGTCACCTCGGCGGTGCCGCGGATCTCGGCGTAGGCGTACGGGTTCGACGGGTCCATGACGACGACCGTCACCCGCGGGTCGCGGCGCAGGTTCTTCTCCTTGCGGCGGTCGACCGTGGTGGAGAAGAGGAGGTCGTCGCCGTCGCGCTTGACCCAGACCGGGGACATCTGCGGGCTGCCGTCGGGCTGGACGGTGCCGACGACGATGAACACCTTGTCGTCGAGCAGGGACTTCAGGCTGTCGGACAGTGCGGCGGACATGGGTACCCTCCGGGTTCCGGCGATCACTGGCGGTCGTGAGGGTACCCTCGCACGGCCTCAGCTCACCCGCACCACGAGTGCCGTCGCCACCGCCATCAGGCCCTCCTCGCGGCCCGGGAAGCCGAGGCCGTCGGTGGTGGCGCCGGAGACGGAGACGGGTGCGCCGGCCGCCTCGGAGAGGATCTTCTGGGCCTCGTCGCGGCGCTTGCCGATCTTCGGGCGGGGGCCGACCACCTGGACGGCGATGTTGCCGATGGCGAAGCCCGCCGCGCGGACGATCCGGGCCGCCTCGGTGAGGAGGGTGGTCCCGGAGGCCCCCGACCATTCGGGGCGGCCGGTGCCGAAGTGCCGGCCCAGGTCACCGAGTCCGGCGGCGGAGAACAGGGCGTTGCAGGCCGCGTGGGCGACGACGTCGGCGTCGGAGTGGCCGGCGAGTCCGGGGCCCTCCCCCTCCCACTTCAGGCCGGCGCACCACAGCTCGCGGCCCTCCTCGAAGGCGTGGATGTCGGTGCCGATGCCGACCTGCGGCAGCGGGAAGCCGGTCTCAGAAGCCATCGTTGAGCCTCCTGCGGGCCAGGACCGCCTCGGCGAGGACCAGGTCCAGGGGGCGGGTGACCTTGAAGGCCTCCTCGTGGCCGGGGACGGCCACGACGGGCAGTCCCAGCTGCTCCACCATGCTCGCGTCGTCGGTGACGTCGTCGGTGACGCGTCCGTGGGCGCGGACGAGGGTGGCCCGGTCGAAGCCCTGCGGGGTCTGCACGGCACGCAGCCGGGACCGCTCGGGGGTGGCGACGACCGGCTCCGGGGCGCCGGGCTCGGCCGCGGGCGCGACCTCCTTGACCGTGTCGGCCAGCGGCAGCGCGGGCACCACGGCGGGGGCGCCGTCGCGTACGGCCTCGATGACCGCGTCGACCGTGTCGACCGGGACGAGCGGCCGGGCGGCGTCGTGGACCAGCACGATCTCGTACTGCGGCGGCAGGGCGTCGAGGCCGAGCCGGACCGACTCCTGGCGGGACTCCCCGCCGGGCACGACGAGGAAGTCCGTGCGGTCGGGCAGCGCGTGCGCGTCGAGCAGGGACTTGACCTCGGCGGCGCCGTCCGGCGGGGCGACGACGATCACCAGGGAGACATGGCGGGACGCGGCGAGGGCGCGGACCGCGTGGATGAGCATGGGTGTGCCGTTCAGCGCGCGGAGCGCCTTGGGGGCGCCCGGGCCGAGCCGCACGCCCCGGCCGGCGGCGGGAATCACGGCGGCGACGGAGGCCTGCGCGGGCGTGGGGCGTGATTCGTCAGACATCGGTTCCTGTCAGGTTTGTGTGCTCGACCTACGTGGGTATGGCCTGGAGGAGTGCCGGGCGCGACGCCTTGACCGGACCCTTTCCGTGACCCTGGTCGAGCCATCCGCCCGGGCCCGGCACGACAAGTATCGGGGGGCTGTGCAGTGGATTCCCTGCTGTACGGAGGATTCCCCGAAGAGCACCCGCCTGCGGGGACGAACATGCCGCAGCGCCCGGCGACAGGGTCAGTGTCATCGGGCACCGCGGCATTTCGGTGTGCTGGGCGTGGCGGAGGCGAAGGTCGCCGCCGCTGCGCGTCAGGAGGCGAGCACCTCGTCGAGCAGGGCCTCGGCCTTGTCCTCGTTCGTGTTCTCCGCGAGAGCCAGCTCGCTCACCAGGATCTGGCGGGCCTTGGCGAGCATGCGCTTCTCGCCGGCGGACAGTCCGCGCTCGCGCTCGCGACGCCACAGGTCACGCACGACTTCCGCGACCTTGATGACATCGCCGGAGGCGAGCTTCTCCAGGTTTGCCTTGTAGCGACGGGACCAGTTCGTGGGCTCCTCGGCGTACGGTGCACGCAGCACCTCGAAGACCCGGTCGAGTCCGTCCTGACCGACCACATCACGCACGCCGACGAACTCCGCATTGTCCGCTGGCACACGTACCGTCAGGTCACCCTGGGCGACCTTCAGCACCAAGTAGGTCTTGTCCACGCCTTTGATCTGGCGAGTTTCGATGGCCTCGATCAGCGCGGCCCCGTGATGGGGATAGACCACGGTGTCGCCAACCTTGAACGTCATGTGACAGGTACCCCTTCCGTGGCTATCCAGGGTAACACGGATACGGCGTCTTCTGAATGGCGTTTTCGCAGGTCAGGGCATATCTCGGGGCTTGACAACAGCAACCGGAACGTGCTGCGGGCCGCCCCCGGAAGCGGGTATTCGCAGGTCGGAGGGGCTCTCCGGGCGGGGTGAAACGCCTACGTTACACACCTCGACTGAGCCCTCCAAGGGGTGGAATGTCACGATTTGTCTGCCCTCAAGGGTGCGACTTCCGCTACTCCGTTCGGCGGCCGGAGGCGGATGTGAGCCGAATCCGGAATTGATCAACCGCCGCCGGACGGGTGCCGCGTGATCAATATCGGGGGTGGTCCCGCATTCCTTCACGGAAAATTTGCGAGGGGTCTTTGGGGTGCCGAGAGGGCGTCGCCGCCGCGTTATGTGAATGACGGACGGACGGCTCCGCAATGTGACCGGGGAGTCACTTGTGCCTGGTGAGGTACCCCCACCTGGAGGGAAGCCCGGGGCTTGGGGGAGGGTCGGGTGCGATCGCCTCGGAACGGCTCGGTAACCTAAGGCCGCTGACAGACACTTAGGGTGGCTTTATAAGGGGAGCCGCCCGCGCGTTCAAGGAGTTGCCGCCGCCGTGAGCAGCAGCCTTCGACGCGGCGCCCTCGCCGCCTCCGCCATCGTCTTCTCGATCGCCTCGCTCGCCGCCTGTGGCGCCGGCAACAACTCGCAGACCCTGGAGATCAAGCCGGACAACGCCGCGACCAGCGTCGGCGCCATCAAGATCCAGAACGCCCTGGTCATCACCCAGCCGGACCCGGAGTCGACGGGCCCCGCGGTGGTCTCCGCGACCCTGTTCAACTCCGGCCGCACCGACCAGACCCTCCAGTCGATCGCCGTGGAGGGCAGCAGCACGCCCGTCGAGCTGAAGCCCGCCAAGGGCCAGAGCCTGACCGTCCCCGCGGGCGGCTCGCTGGTCATCGGCGGCAAGGACAACGCCTCCGCGTCGCTGCCCAGCGGCGGCGAGGCGGTCAAGAACGGCAACGTCCAGAAGCTCACCTTCACCCTCAGCAAGACCGGCGCGGTGAGCCTGAACGCCTACGTGGTCCCGGCCACCAGCTACTTCGACAAGTGGGGCCCGTCCCAGATCCCGTCCGCCTCGGCCTCCGCCGGCGGCGCCCCGGGTGCCACCGCCTCCGGCAGCGCGAGCCCCTCCGGCAGCGGCAAGCCGGCGAAGGGCCACCAGACCGGCCCGTCGGCCACCGCCTCCCACTCGGCCGCCACGCCGAGCGACTCGGCCTCCCAGTCGGCCGCGGGCCACTGACCGGCTGACGGCCGGGCCGTACGACACGAGGGCGGCACCCCGCGCGGGGTGCCGCCCTTCGTCGTATCCGCCGGCGACCGTCGTGACCCGCCGTATCCGTGGCGTCCGCCGCGTCCGCCGCGTCTGCCGGGTCTGCCGGGTCTGCTGCGTCCGCTGTGTCCGCTGTGTCCGCTGTGTCCGTACGTGTCGGCGCTGTACGGCTACGGCCTACGGCTCGAACTTGTAGCCCAGTCCCCGCACCGTCACCAGGTACCGCGGCGCGCCCGGGTCCGGCTCGATCTTCGCGCGCAGGCGCTTGACGTGGACGTCGAGGGTCTTGGTGTCACCGACGTAGTCGGCGCCCCAGACGCGGTCGATGAGCTGCATGCGGGTCAGGACGCGGCCGGCGTTGCGCAGCAGCATCTCCAGGAGGTCGAACTCCTTGAGCGGCAGGTCGACCTTGGAGCCGCCGACGGTGACCACGTGCCGGTCGACGTCCATGCGGACCGGACCGGCCTCCAGCGCGGCCGGGGTGACCTCCTCCGGCTCGCCGCGCCGGCGCAGCACCGCGCGGATGCGGGCGACCAGCTCGCGCGAGGAGAACGGCTTGGTGACGTAGTCGTCGGCTCCTATTTCGAGACCGACGACCTTGTCGATCTCGCTGTCCTTCGCGGTCACCATGATCACGGGGACGTTGGAGCGGCCACGCAGCTGGCGGCAGACCTCAGTGCCGGGCAGGCCCGGCAGCATCAGGTCGAGGAGGACCAGGTCGGCGCCGTTGCGCTCGAACTCGTCCAGGCCGTCGGGGCCGGTCGCCGCGACGGCGACCTCGAAGCCCTCCTTGCGGAGCATGTACGACAGGGCGTCGGAGAAGGACTCCTCGTCCTCGACGACGAGCACTCGGGTCACGGAAGGACCTCCGGGGCGGGAAGCGGTTCGTACGGGGATGAGTCGGTGGGACCCGCCTCGTCGTCGAGGTCGGGGTGCTGCTGTGCGCGGTCGCGGGCCGCGCCCGCCTCCGGCAGCCTGAGGGTGAAGGTGGAGCCCTGGCCTTCGGCGCTCCAGACCGTGACCTCCCCGCCGTGCGAGGCGACCACGTGCTTGACGATGGCGAGACCCAGACCGGTGCCGCCGGTGGCCCGGGAGCGGGCCGGGTCGACGCGGTAGAAACGCTCGAAGATGCGCTCCTTGTCCTTGTCCGAGATGCCGATGCCCTGGTCGGTGACGGCCAGCTCGATCATGTCGCCGCCCGGCGCGTTGACCCTGCGGGCGGCGATGCCGACGCGGGTGCGGGCCGGGGAGTAGTTGACGGCGTTCTCGACCAGGTTCCCGAGGGCGGCGGCCAGCTGTCCCCGGTTGCCCCAGACGCTCAGGTCGGCCGTGCCGCCGGCGGCTATCGTGATCTGCTTCGTGCCCGCCTGGTGGCGGCAGCGGTCGATGGCCTCGGTGACCAGCTCGTCCACCCCGACCGGCTCGGCGTCCTCCAGCGGGTCGTCGTTCTGCACCCGGGAGAGGTCGATCAGCTCCTGGACCAGGTTGGTCAGCCGGGTCGCCTCGATCTGCATCCGGCCCGCGAAGCGCTGGACGGCCTCGGGGTCGTCGGAGGCGTCCATGACGGCCTCGGAGAGCAGGGAGAGCGCGCCGACGGGCGTCTTCAGCTCATGGCTGACGTTCGCCACGAAGTCGCGTCGTACCGCCTCGATCCGGCGGGCCTCCGTCAGGTCCTCGACCAGCAGCAGGACCAGGCGGGAGCCGAGCGGGGCCACGCGCGCGGAGACGGCGAGGGCCTCGCCGCGCCCGGTGCCGCGCCGCGGCAGATCCAGCTCGACCTGCCGTATCTCCCCGTCGCGTCTGGTGTCCCGGGCCATCTGGAGCATCGGCTCGACGGCCAGCTTGCCGCCGCGGACCAGCCCGAGGGCGTACGCGGCCGAGCTGGCCTTGACGACGGTGTCGGCCTCGTCGAGGACGACTGCGGAGGAGCGCAGCACCGACAGAACGGTGTCCACGCCGGGCGGGAGTACGGGATCAGTGTGCAAGGAAGTCCTGGTGGGTCGCTTCTGGTCGCGTTCGCTCCAGCGGAACGCCAGCATGGCGATGACGCCGGTGAGCACCCCGGCGATCGCAGCCGCTGCGGCGACCGCCGCGTTCACGTCCATGTCTCCAGGTTAGGCATGGCCCACGACATGACCACAGCCGTCGAGGTGCGACCTCGAACACTCGTCGCCCAGAGTTCACCTTGCAGCCAGTACCGGTTCATTCGGGGTGGCGGAAACGGACGCGTGCGGGGCAGAACGTGGGAGCGTGGGGACCAAGCACGCCTATGAGAGGGAACCCTGATGCGGGACGCGTACCACGAGGAACTGGACTCGATCGGCGACGGACTGGTGGAGATGGCCCGGCTGGTCGGCTCGGCGATCGGGCGCGCCACGACCGCCATGCTGGACGCCGATCTGAAGCTGGCCGAGAGCGTGATCGAGGCCGACCAGAAGGTCGACCAGCTCCAGCACGACCTGGAGGCCCGGGCGATAGCCCTGCTGGCCCGGCAGCAGCCGGTGGCGACGGACCTGCGGATCGTCGTCACGTCGCTGCGCATGTCCGCGGACCTGGAGCGCTCCGGCGACCTCGCCCAGCACGTGGCGAAGCTGGCGCGGCTGCGCTTCCCGGAGCGGGCCGTTCCGCACGACCTGCACGCCACGATCCTGGAGATGGGCCAGCTCGCGCAGCGCCTGATGGCGAAGGCGGCCGAGGTGATCGTGACCAAGGACGTCGACCTCGCGCTCCAGCTGGAGCAGGACGACGACGAGATGGACCTGCTGCACCGCACGCTCTTCCAGCACCTGATCGACGACCGCTGGAAGCACGGCATCGAGACGGCCGTGGACGTCACCCTGCTGGGCCGCTACTACGAGCGGTACGCCGACCACGCCGTGGCCGTCGCCAAGCGGGTGGTCTACCTGGTGACCGGCGAGCACGCGGACGACCTCCAGCAGGACATCCAGCCGGTGACGGGGACCGAGGGCGCGTGAGCCCTCGGGCGCCGCGCGGGCCCTCCGGCGCCGCGTAGGCCCTCCAGGAGGCCGGCCGGGGCGGGGCTCGCGAACGCCTGAACGCCTCCGTGCGCCGTTGATGCGCCCGGCCGAACGGGCATGGAATGGGCGAGGGCATCCCTGCCCAAGGTCTAGGAGGGTCCCATGGCCGAATCCCCCAGCACCACGCCCGATCCCACGCAGGAGCGCGAGACCGAGCAGTCCGCCGAGATCAGGAGCCTTCCGCTGTTCGGCGCGTGCGGCTGCGGTTCCGGATGCGGCTGCGGGTGCCAGTCGGGCAACCCCTGCCAGTGCGGCTGAGCGACACCGCTCGACGCCGGCGGGGCCGGTGCGAACCGGGTTCGCACCGGCCCCGCCGGCGTACCGGGTGCCCCTCCCGCCCGCCGGGCGCAGCATGGACATGAGCGGCGTCGAGAGGAGGTGTGGGGCCATGGCCAGGTTCATGGACGTACACCGCGGTATGCAGGGCATCACGGCCGAGAAGCTGATGGAGGCGCACCAGGCCGACCTCGCCATCGAGCAGGAGGAGTCCGTGCACTTCGAGCACGCCTGGGCGGACCCGGACTCCGGCACCGTCTACTGCCTCTCCGAGGCACCCTCGGCCGACGCCGTGCAGCGCGTCCACGAACGCGCCGGGCACCGGGCGGACGAGGTGCACGCGGTGTCACTGGAGGCCTGACCGGCCCCCTGGGCCCGCCGGCCACATCAGTCCCTTGGAGGCACTGGCTCCGGTAGGTCCGACCGGCCCGACCGGCGGCTGCGGGCCCCGGTGTGCCCGAGCCGCGGATCACGGATCACGGATCACGGTCCGCCGTCGTACGGCCGGGCGGGGTCGCCGCCGTACGCCTCCGGGCGGAAGCTCAGCCGGTGGGAGAGGACGTCCCGGGACACCTGGCTGACCGTGCGGCCGTCGGCGTACGCGCGGGCCCGCAGCCGGTCCAGCGCCTGGCAGGGGTCGACGTCGAGCTGCACCATCACCATGCCGACCGCCTGGTGGACCTCGGTGTGGTCGGCCTCCGAGGCCGCCACCCAGGACGCCACCTCGTCCGCCGTGTCCTCGTCGGTGCCCGCACCCGCGGTACCGCGGACGGCGGTCCGGAAGTTCATCAACGCGAAGGTGACCGCGTCCCGCACCCACAGCGCGACCCGCAGATCGGGCTCCGCCAGCCCGCCCACCCGGTCGCTGTACAGGTCGAGCGTGCCTACGGCGGTCCGGCCGACGCCGATCGGCAGCGAGAACACCGCGCGGACGCCGAGGCCCACCGCCTCGTGCGCGAAGATCGGCCAGCGGCGCGCGTCGGGGCCCTCGGTGAGGTCGGCCGCGAGGACCGGGGCGCCCCGGTCGAGAGCGGCCTGGCAGGGGCCGTCGCCGACGGTGTACTGCAACTCCGCCACCCGGGCGGCGACCCGGTCACTGGCACACCAGGTCACGCGGATGCCCCGGCCGCCGGAGATCGACACGGAGGAGCCGGTCACCGGCAGCAGCCGTACGCAGGCGACGCACAGCGCGTGGGGCACCGCCAGCAGGTCCTCGGCACCGCGCGCGGCGGCGGCCAGCGTCTCGCTGACCCGCAGCCGTCCCTCGGCATCCGACGGCACCCCGCCGCCGCCCCACGCCCCGGGCTCCTCGGGCGGCATCCTCATCACTCCCGCCGCGGCACGATCTCCACCGAGCTGCTCCACCGGTCCTGGTCCACCGGTCCGGCCACCGGTCCGGTCTCGGCCTGTGGATACCGGGTTCCCAGGACGGCGGAAGTAACTGCGCGTTTCCGCCGTGCGGGCAGGCGCCGCCGGCGTGGTGACGGTGGGCGCCGTCTACGCGGTACGCACCCCGGTCTCCTTCTGTTCCTGTTCCTGTTCCTGTTCCGGTTCCTGCACCGGGGCCGGGGTCCGGGCCGGGGGTTCCGGGGGCAGGCCGCGCATGAGGACGCCGTACCCGGCCGCCGCCACCGTGCCCACCGCCGCGCACATGGCCCACAGCCACGCCGCGCCGAGGTTGTCGATGACCGCGCCCGACATCAGCGGGGCGACGAGGGCGGCGAGGGACCAGGACAGGGAGTACACGCCCTGGTAGCGCCCGCGGCCGTGCACCGGGGAGAGGCGGACGACGAGACTGGTCTGGGTCGGGGCGTTGACGATCTCGGCGAGGGTCCACACGCACACGGTGAGCATGAAGACCCCGACCGAGCCGGCGAACGCGGTGAGTCCGAAGCCGTAGCCCGCGAGGATGGAGGAGGCCACCAGCAGGGTGCGCGGGTCGCGGTGTTCGATGAACCGGGTGACCGGGATCTGCAGGGCGACGATCAGGATGCCGTTGACGGCGATGGCCAGGCCGTAGTCGGCGGGCGAGAACCCGGCGCGGCCCATGGCCACCGGCAGTCCGACCGATCCCTGCTGGAAGACCAGGGCGACGAGGAAGGACAGTCCGACGACGGCCATGTACCGCCCGTCCCGCAGGACGGTGCCGAGGCCGGTCCCCGCCTCCGCCTGCTGGGCCGCGGGCGCGGGCCGCGACTCGGGCAGCTTCGCGAAGACGACGACCGCGCAGGCCAGGGTCATCCCGGCCTCGATGAGGAACCCGGCGAGATAGCTGAACTCGGCGATGAACCCGGCGGCCATGGAGGACACGGCGAAGCCCAGGTTGAGCGCCCAGTAGTTGAGGGAGAAGGCCCGTACCCGGTCCTCGGGGCGGACGATGTCGGCCATCATCGCCTGTACGGCGGGCCGGGAGGCGTTGGAGGCCATGCCGACGAGGAAGGCGACGGCGGCGATGGCCACCGGGCCGGTCATGAAGCCGAGCAGGGCGACGGAGGCCGCGGTGGCGGTCTGGGCGATGAGCAGGGTGGGCCGCCTGCCGAGCCGGTCGGCCATCACCCCGCCGCCCAGCGAGGAGACGACCCCGCCGAGGCCGTGCAGGGAGGCGACGAGACCCGCGTACGACGCCGAGTACCCGCGGTCGAGGGTCAGGTAGAGGGCCATGAAGGTGGCCACGAACGCGCCCAGCCGGTTGACGAGGGTGCTGGTCCACAGCCACCAGAAGGCGCGGGGCAGCCCGGAGACGGATTCGCTGACGGCTCGTCTCATACGGGCAGGTGACATCGATGATCCCCCGGTTGCGTAAGCGGCTCAAACGGCGAGCACAAATTACAAACGCGGTACTCGGGGGCGCCACTCAATTAGCGGTTCGCGTCAATCGGGCAGCGGCCGGCCGGCGCCGGGACGCCTTCCGTCCTCGTCGTGCGGGGGCCGGGGCCGGGTACGAGGCGGTCCGGGCGGCCCGCTCGAAGCGGCTCGGGAAGGGGTACTTCCGCTCCAGGAAGGCACGGATGGCCTCCTGGGCCGCCACCCGGTCCGCCGGGGCGGTGTCCACGTCGTTCAGGCAGAAGAAGTCCACGTCCTCGCCCGCCGCGAGCCGCGCCAGCCTCCGGCGCATGTCCGGGGTGCCCAGCTGGACGTACCGGAAGCTGTACTCGGCCGGTACGGCCCGGCCCGTCGCGATCGCCCAGTGGTGGTGCAGCGTGGACGCCGGGGCGACGTCGGTGGTGGACCGGAAACGGGAGTACGACGTCCGCTCCAGCTCCTCGATGCCGAGGCCCTCCATCTCCCGCATCACCGACAGCAGCTGGGGGTGCGGGGTGTGCAGCGACTTGTGCGTGACGTACCTGCCGTGGAAGCGCCGGATCACCTCACGGGCGTTCTTCCCGGCGGAGTTCGGCGCCGGCTCCAGGGGGTGCGGGGCGCCGACCCCGAGCTTGAGCGGGGACAGCGGGATGCGGGCGATGCCGTTGCCGTGGAAGAAGCGCTCGGCCCCGACCGGGCGGTTGATGAAGACGTCGTCGTTGAAGTAGAGGTAGTGCTCGGACAGGCCCGGTATGTGGTGCAGCCGGCTCTCGATCGCGTGCGAGTTGAAGACGGGCAGCGCGTCGGCCGGGAGGATGTCCCGGTGGTCGACCACGGTCAGCCCCTCCGCCTCCGGGTCCAGCCAGGAGGGTGTCTGCGAGTCGGTCACGAGATAGACGTGCCGGATGAAACCGGCGTACATCTCCAGCGACCGCAGCGCGTACCTCAGCTCGTCGTGGCTGGTGTACCGGGAGGCACCGGTCTCGCGCGGTGCGATGGCGTTGTGGGAGAGCGCCTGGTGCGCCCGCCGCTTCACGGCCATCACCGGATCGTCCCCGTCGACCCAGGTGTACACGGCGTCGACGGGGAAGCACACCTGGTCGATACCGGGCTCGGCGAACGCGGGGAAGGTGGGCAGGGGGCGGCGGGCCGCTGCTCCGGCAAGGACGGCGGACGGCTGGGGGGCCGCCGTGGCCGACGGCTGGGGGGCCGCCGTAGCCGAGAGCTGCTCGACGGGCATGGCCGACGACTGCTCGGCGGTCATGGCCGGCATCGCCGACGGCTGGTCGGCGGGCAGGGCCCACGGCTGCTCGGCGGGCATCGCCGACGACTGCTCGGCGGGTATGGCCGACCACTGCGGAGGCACCGCGCCCGGCGGCTGCCACGCCCCGGCCGGCAGTACCTCCGACACGGCGTTGCGGCGCGGGGCGACCAGCGAGGGGCCGAAGTCGTCCTGCAGACGGGTGCCGGGGACGGTGAGGTGGGCCGGGTCCCGGCCCAGATCGCGGCCGTAGCGCCAGAACTCGATGTCGCAGCCCGTCTCCAGCCCGCCGAGCACCTGACCGCCCGGCCCCAGCCGGACCAGTCCTGCCCGCAGCACCGGCGCCCCGCGCAGCGCCCGCGGCAGCCTGCCGTCGGCCCACAGCACCGCGCTCGTCACCGCACCGTCCGCGCCCACCGCACCGACGTACGCGGCGCTGCGCGCGAAGTGCCGCAGGGCCCCGGCGAGCACCGCGGCACGGTACGACTCCTCCACCCCGACCACCGGCCGCGGCACCCCGGGCCCCTGCTCGGCGGGGACCAGGAAGTACGGCACCCCGGCCGCCTCCAGCAGGGCGCACACCTGCTCCAGGTCCGCGGCGGCGGCCTGCGCCGCGGTGTAGCCGGCGACCGTACCCCCGTACAGCCGTACCGGTCCGACCGCGACCCGGCGCAGCCCCGGCACGGCGGCGCGCAGCCGGCGGCGGGCCGGGGCGGCGCGCAGTGCCCACAGGCGGGCCGCCAGCCACAGCCGCAGGCGCAGCAGCAGGTCCCGGACGGCCCGCAGGCCCGGGGTCGGCGTCGCGAGACGGTGACGGAGGTCGATGGCCATGGCCGTGGCCGCCCGTCAGCTCTGCTTCTCGAAGGGGCTCGGGAAGGGGAAGTAGTGCTCCAGGAACTCGTGCATCCGCACGCTGACCTGCTCCCGCTCCTCCGGCGGCACGTCGACGTCGTTGAGGCAGAAGAAGTCGAAGCGGCGGTTGCGGCGCAGGTCCGCCAGGCGCCGGTCGGCGTCGGGCCGGCTGATGTTCACGTAGCGGAAGCTGAACTTGCCGGGTACGCCACGGCCGGTCATCAGCGCGTACTGGTAGAGCAGCGGTGCCGTCATGGCGATGTCGGTCGGCGAGCGGAAACGGGACGCGGTGGTGCGGGCGATGTCCTGCGGGAACAGCTCCTCCAGCGCGCGCAGCGCCCCGCGCTGCTGCGGCAGCGGGGTGTGCATGAAGTTGTTCGTGGTCATCCGCCCGAACTTCTCCAGCAGCAGCCGCCGTACGTTCTTGCTGGCGGAGTTGGTCGCGGTCTCCTCGGCGTGCGGCTTGCCGACGCCGATCTTCAGGGGGGAGACCGGTATCTTCATCAGCCCGCTGCCGAAGAAGAAGTGGTCCGGGGTGACGCGGCGGCCGACGAAGACGTCGTCGTTGAAGTACAGGTAGTGCTCGGACAGGCCGGGGATGTGGTGCAGCCGGGTCTCGATGGCGTGCGAGTTGAAGACGGGGAGGACGTCCTCCGGGAAGATGTCGCGGTGGTCGACGACCGTGATCCCGGGGGCGGTGTCGTCGAGCCAGTGCGGCTTCTGGCCGTCGGTCACGATGTAGATGTGCCGGACGAAGTCGGCGTACATCGCGAGCGAGCGCAGCGAGTACTTCAGCTCGTCGTGGCTGGTGTAGCGGGAGGCGTTGGTCTCCTTGTCCAGGATCTCGGCGATGCCGTTCTCCTGGTAGCGGGCCCGCTTGGCCCGCATCGCCGGTTCCTCGCCGTCGACCCAGGTGTAGACGACGTCGACGGGGAAGGTCACCTGGTTCACGGTGGGCAGGGTGAGCGGGAGGAAGCTGGGCACTTCCCGCTCGCCGACCCGGACGCCGACCGGCTTCTGCTCACTGGCGGGCAGCACGTCGGTGATCCCGTTGTTACGGGGCGTGACGAGGGACTCGGCGAAGATGTCGGCGGAGGCCTGCGGCTGCACCTTGGCCAGCCGCCGGGGCCCGTCGGCGGAGGCGAGCAGCTCGGCGCCGTCCTCCCAGAACTCCACGTCACAGGCCAGCTCGGGGCCGGCGAGGAGCTGGCCGGCGGGGCCGAGGTGGTTCTCGCCGACGCGCAGCACGGGGGCGGTGCGCAGGGCGGCGGGCAGGACGCCGTCCAGGAACAGGGCGGGGTGCTTGAGCTGGCCGCCGGGCAGCGGCCGGCCGATGAACACGGCCGTGCCCGCGTGCCGCGCCTCCAGGGCGGTGAGGAACCGCTCCCGGTCCGCCGCATTCACACCGACCGTGTAACGCGTGCGGGAGGAGACCAGGAAATAGGGAATGCCCTCCTGCTCCAATGCGCCGACCACAAGATCCAAATTCGAGGCGGCGGCTTCCGCGGCGGTGAACCGGTCCACCACCCGGCCGTAGAACTGCTGCCCGCGCACCGCCACCGGGCGGAGCACCGGATCCGTGACCGCAGCCTTGCGGCGCCGCCGCATGGTACGCAGCTGCCACACGCGTTCGGCGGCCTTCCGCTCGACTCGCGGTCGCATCCGCCGCGCAAAGGAACGCACGGTCACGTTCTGTGCTCCTCTTCCTGTCCCTCGACTTCCTGGCGATAACCAGACACGCGAATGTAGCGAATGGTTGTACGAGAATTAACCGAAACGTAGCGAGACGGAGAGCACACCCCGGGACGCGCTCGGCGGGCGTGCCGGCCGCACCCGCGCGCGTCTCGCCCCCCGACCCCCCTTAGGTAGGCTCGACGCCATGGCCGACGCACCGTACAAGCTGATCCTCCTCCGCCACGGCGAGAGCGAGTGGAACGCGAAGAACCTGTTCACCGGCTGGGTGGACGTCAACCTGAACGAGAAGGGCGAGAAGGAGGCGGTCCGCGGTGGCGAGCTCCTGAAGGACGCCGCTCTCCTGCCCGACGTGGTCCACACGTCCCTCCAGAAGCGCGCGATCCGCACGGCCCAGCTGGCCCTGGAGGCCGCGGACCGCCACTGGATCCCCGTCCACCGCTCCTGGCGGCTGAACGAGCGCCACTACGGCGCCCTCCAGGGCAAGGACAAGGCGGCGACGCTGGCCGAGTTCGGCGAGGAGCAGTTCATGCTCTGGCGCCGCTCGTACGACACCCCGCCGCCGCCGCTGTCGGACGACTCCGAGTTCTCCCAGGCGAACGACGCCCGCTACGCCTCCATCCCGCCGGAGCTGCGCCCGCGCACGGAGTGCCTCAAGGACGTCGTCATCCGGATGCTCCCCTACTGGTACGACGCGATCGTCCCCGACCTGCTGACCGGCCGCACGGTCCTGGTCGCCGCCCACGGCAACAGCCTGCGCGCCCTCGTCAAGCACCTCGACGGCATCTCCGACGCCGACATCGCGGGCCTGAACATCCCGACCGGCATCCCCCTCTTCTACGAACTGGACGCCGACTTCAAGCCGCTCACCCCCGGCGGCAAGTACCTCGACCCGGAGGCGGCGGCCGCCGCGATCGAGGCGGTCAAGAACCAGGGCAAGAAGAAGTAAGCGCCACTGATCAAGCCCCCTGCCTGCGGGTTTCCCGTGGGCAGGGGGCTTGCTTCTGCGCTGGGGCCGCCGCTGGGCCGTGAAAGGGATTCGGGGCCGCCGTCAAGCGTTCCCGCGCGCCTCGGTGAATAGCGATGCGCCCGGTATGCTGTTCGCGCCTCACCTGAACCTTCCCTGAACTCCGCGTAGATGTGCGTGAGTTCCAAGGCTCCGGCCCGAGCGGCGGGCCGGCTGGAGGAGAAGGGAGGCGGTAGAGGTGAGCCTTGAGAAGGACGAGCCTCGTAGGTGGACCAGCGCCGAGAGGTGGCAGGTCTGGCTTACGGGGGCAGGCCTTGTGGTGGCCATCGCTACCGGCGTGATGCAGTTCGCTCGATGAGCGAGTCACGCGCGAGGACGGTCGCGACCGGGAGCTGTACATGCAGCGAGCCCGGCCTGCTGGTAGGCGACCGGGCTCGTTGACTGCGAGAGGGCCTGGGTCTGGTTGCCGCCGGATCCAGGTCCTCGGACGTCCGAGTGTGACACTCAGACATTGGAATGCAATGTCTCACGACACTGCTAATTCCATCAAGTTTTGTGACCTGATCCAGAGCCGCGATGGCCCCTCTTCGCCGTCGCGGAGCTGGTCAAGTTGACTGAGAAGACGCCTGTCACTTGCGGTCGAAGACGGACGCCACTGCCTTGCGAGTACGTTCCTGACTCGAAGGCATGAGATGTGCGTACACGCGGAGCGTCAGGCCTGGGTCCGAGTGGCCCAGGTACTCGGCCAGAGCCTTGATGTTCTCGCCCGCGTCGAGGAGCACCGAGGCGTAGAAGTGCCGCAGGGCGTGCATGCCGTTCTCGCGGGACTCGGCGTACGACCCGCCCGGCTTCCGCTCGGGGATCACGCCAGCCGAGGCGAGGGCACGCTTCCACACCTCCTCGTTGAGCGACGTACGCCAGACGTGCACGCTGCGCGGCCCGGTGAAGATCAGCCGCTTGGTCACCAGAGGGCCGTCCGCCACCTTCCACGGCAAGGTGATCTCTACCGGCGGGAAGCGCTTCATGTGGGCCCGGAGGGCGTCAGCGACCGGACCGGGAAGCGGTACGTCCCGAAGCTTGCCACCCTTCGGCGGGGCGAAGACCGGCTTGCTGCGGCTCAGCTTGAGCTGCTGGACCACGTGGAGGGTGTCTGACTCGAAGTCGATCGCGTCGACGGCCACGCCCAGGATTTCGCCTTGCCGAAGACCGCAGCCGCCGCCGAGGTCGACCATGGCTTGGTAGCGCTCGGGCATGCCGGCCCGGACGGCGAAGACCCGTTCCGGCGTCCAGGGCACGACGCGCTTGTTATCCACAGTCGGTGGACGGACTGAGCGGGCGGCACACGGGTTCCGGGGAAGGTGCCCATCATCCACGGCCGCGCTCAGGGCGGCGCGCACGTTGGAGTAGATCGTCCGGGCGTACGAGCCGCGAACACCGTTCTCCTGAAGCTGCCGCACCCAGTCGCGGATGTGAGCGGGCTGGAAGGAGCCGAGAGGGCGCGACCCCAGGTAGGGATAGGCGTGCAACCGGAGCTGCGACTCCATCGAGGCCTGGGTGTTCGGGTCCGGTGCGTGGGTCACCCACTTCTCGGCGTACTGCTGGAAGGTGATCCGAGCCGCGCGGGGGTCGATGTACTGCCCCCGCGCCATGTCTGCCTCAGTCTGCGAGAGCCATTGTTCGGCAAGCCGCTTCTGACGGTCGGGGAAGCTCTTGGACTTCTCCGTGCCGTCCGGGCCGACGTAGCGAGCGCGATAGCGCAGGCCGGCCCCGTAGCGCTCGGTCTTGACCTTGCGCACCTTCCCGTCCGGCCCCGTCTCGGTCCGGTACCAGCGGTCCTGGATGTGCCCGGCCATCAGGCGGCGGCCCCTTCCCGTAGGGACTCGACCCAGGCTTGGACGTCCGCTGGGTCGTAGCGCAGGTGCCGGCCGACCCGGAAGCCGCGGGGACTGGTGCGCTTGCGACGCCACTGGTAGACCGTCTCGACGCTGGGCAGGTCGAACATCACCACCAGGTCGTCAGGAGTCAGGTACCTCGACGGCAGGCCACCGGACTCGGAGGCGGTCTCCGCGACAGCGAGGCGTCGGCCACCCATGGGTGAGCTCTCCTTCCGTTCCGGGGGCGGGTTCGAGTGAGGCGGCGAGCCAGGTTTCGGCGGTGCTGAGGCCGGTGCCGGCGAAGACCCAGTGGGCGAGGACGAGGGTGGTTTCGCCGTCCTGCGGGACAACTGGAGCGGTCTGGGCTCGGCGCCATTCGGCGCGGGCATCCCGGAGGGCGCCGAGGGTGGTGGAGTAGCGGCGGGACTTGGTGGAGAAGTGGCCGCGGAATCCGAGCATGTGCGCCCAGGCACGGAGGCGGAGGTCTGCCAGCTCAGGGCGTGCGCCGAGGGTCCAGGCGGTACGGATCAGGCGCCGGGCGTGGTCGGTGATCCGGGCTTGGGCCAGTTCGGCGAGGAACCGGATCGGCCGGTCGAGGGTGCCGGTCGCGGTCTCGGCGCCCTTGGTGGCGTACTTGGCAATGTAGGCCGCGACGGCTCGCTCGGTCAGCTCCTGGCCGTCGTTGAAGTCGGCGGAGCGGATCGGGCGGACGTCGAGCTGGCGGCCGAAGACGAACGCGTGCGACCGGCCGTCGATCTCCGGTCCGTCGACGCGTGCAGCAGCGGCAGCAGCGCGGATGGCGTCGGTCAGCAGCTCGGCGGTGGCCCAGGCAGGTGGAGGCGTGTCTCCGCCTTCGGGGCCGTCGAGGCGGATGACGGCGTGGAAGTGAACGGCGCCGCGCTTCTGGTACTCGGCGACCTTGGCGAACGAGATCCGGGCGTGATCGCGGAAGTCGCGTTGGGTGAGGCCGACGCGCTTGGCGACCTCTCGGCGGAGGTAGATCGAGAAGCGTCGCCAGAGCTGTCCTGCGTGGGCGTTCCAGAGCACGGCCGCTTCGTAGTCGTAGGTGTCCGGGTCGAGGGGCGAGCCCAGGGCGGGATCCGTCTCGTCGTGCCGGAGGCCGCAGCGGCAGTCACGTCCGCCGGAGGGGCGGTTGTGGACCGGGCCGAAGCCGGGGGCGGTGAAGGTGGCGAAGACGCGCGGGTGTGTGCCGACCTGTTCCGGTGTGCCCTTGCCGCCCCGGAGACCGGCGGTGATCAGGTGGAAGGTGTCGCGGCGGTAGGTCTCGGCGCAGGCCGCACAACGGGTGGCACGGCGGTTGTTGCAGCGGACGAGGAGCTGGCCGGCAGGCAGGGCGCTGGAGTCGAGGTGGTGCAGGAGGTTGCCGATCTCGCCGGTCGTGGTGTCGACCTGGTACTCGGTGCGGTGGCCGTCGAGGCGGACGGGGTTGGTGCAGCCGCCCAGGCCGGAGAGTTGGCGTGCCAGCTCGGGCATGGTGCCGAGTGAGGCCATCATGGAGAGTTCCGCCAGCGGTGGCGGAGTCTGCCGGGTGATGATGGGACTTCCTTTCGGCTGTTTCGGCGGTCGGGAGGGACGGCTCCGGGGCGACGGGATGCTTGGCGGCTTGTTGTCGCCCCGGGGCCGGTCAGCGCTTGTGCGCGTTGCTGACGAGGGAGCGCAGGACCACGGCGGCGATGGCCACGGCCACGGCCGAGATGGCGACCGCGGCCAGGAGCGCGGTGAGCACGATGCCGACGACGACCACGGCGGCGACGGCTCCGGCGCCGATGCCCACGTACGGGGCGACCGGACGGCCGGCGGAGGGAGCCGGAGCCTGGATCTGCTGAGGCGTGGGGATCGTGGTCGGCAGGGTCGGGACGTCGGGGAGCTTGGGGCGCAGCATGGGGGACCTCCTTGTCACTTGTGGGTGCCGTTGACGACGTCGACGCCGGAGCGGGTGCCGGACTCGATGGCGGGGGCGAGGAAGGTGTGGGAGAGCCAAAAGCCGAACAGGGCGATCACGACGGCGATCCAGAGGCGGACACCGAGGAACTTGATCGCGGCCCAGGCGATGACTCCCAGGACGAAGACGAGCGGGAGAGAGACGGTCACAGGGGTCTCCTCAGCGGGCGGCGCAGCGGTGGGTACGGGCGGCCAGTTCGGCGGCGGCACGGCTGTCGTAGTCGGTCGAGAAGCCGCAGCGCGGAGCCGTACAGGCGGCGGTGTGCTTCTCGCGGCCCCAGCCGTCGTAGTACGTGCCGACCTGAACGGGGCCGATGCGGACGACATTGCGGAAGCGCGGGTTGGCGGGCATTAGGGCTCCTCTCAGAGCTGTGCGGCGATGGCCTCGGCCAGTGGCGCCGGGACGCCGAGCCGAGCGCGGAGAGTTGCGGTGTCGATGACCGACCCGGTCCGGGCACGGTGTTCAGCGGCGACCTTGCGGGCATGAGCGACGAGGGCGGCCGGTACCGGTACGGGCGGCAGTTCCGGCCGCGACGTGATGACGGGCTCGTCGTCCTGGTCCTCGGCATCAGCAGTTGCCCTCGGTGCCGAATGCGCGAGGAGCGTTCCCCCGAGGAAGGCGACGGCAGGCCAGCCCGCGACGAGGATGCGCAGCCAGGCCGGGACGTCACCGAGGTCAAGGAGGCCGGCGGTGGCAATGTTGGCGCCCAAGGACGCAGTGAGGGCGACGACGAACCAGCACCAGGCCGCCGTCTTTGTGATGCCGGAACGCAGCCGACGCCAGGCCGCAACCAGGAGCAGATCGACGGAGATCGGGTAGGCCCACGCCTTCCACCCGTCTTGCCCGGCCGCCGAAGCGACGTCGTGCAGGTGGGCGAAGGACAGGGCGGCGGCAATGAGCGCTTGGACGAGCACCGCGTCCCCACGGGCCAGTTGGGCGCGCATGATGCGGCTCCTTCCGGTTTCGGACATGCCGGAGTAGGGACACGGCGCGAGATGGTCACGCCGGTCAGGGGAAGTGGGTCAGTCCGTCGCCGGATGCGGACAGACAACCGGTGAGGATGTCTCGACCTGCTGCACGGGTGCGTAGGGCCGGAAACGGCTCAGCGCGGGTACGGCGGGGACCAGATGTGCTGACTCCCGACAGACCTGGGCAGCGTCGGCGAGGGAGAGGTACGGCGTGCGGATACGGGACCAGCCGCCGGAGGTGTCACCTGCCACAGCCAGGCCGGGCCGTTCCGGGGCGATGGAGCAGGCGGCCATGACTGCTTCGGGAGCGATGTCGCCGAGAGCCATCTTTGCGGAGGCTTCGTCGTTGACGCGGTGGCACACACGGCCTGTGAGCTGGGCGCGAAGCATGGTTGCGCCTTTGCCCAGTTCGGCGCCGAAGCGCTGCCCGCAGACCTCCAGATAGATGCCGGCCGCGCGGCCGAGCTGAGCGAGCCGGATGAGCTGGGTGACCATCTCGTCCCGTCGCTCTTCATCCTTCTTCGTGGCAACGAGGAAGAGTTCGGCAACCTCGTCCACGAACAGCACGATCGGCACGGGACGTTCGATGTCGGGCAGTCCCCAGATGTCGGAGGTGATCTCTTCGTCTGGGGTGCTCGGCGCGATGCCCTGCCGGGCTTTGATCAGGTCGTAGCGGTCTTCCATCTCCTTGACCAGCACGGGCAGCAACTCGGCCGCCTGCTCCGGGTCGGTCGCCAACGCGGAGAGCCGGGCGGCGAACGGCGCCAGCTCGACACCGCGCTTGCAGTCGATACCGACCAGGGCGACCGGCTGAGGGGCGAGTCCGACCACCAGGTGCCGTAGGTACATGGACTTCCCGGACAGGGTGGCGCCGAGGGTGAGTTGGTGGGGAATGGCGCGGTAGTCGCTGACGAACGCGGTCGCATCCTCCCTCAGAGCCACCGGCACCCGGAGAAGCCCACCGCCGCTCCGTCGAGGCATCCGTACCTTCCGCAGGACGTCGAAGCCGACGAGCCGGAGTTCCACGACACCCGGCTTCACGTCCCGCACGTACACTGCGTGGACGCCCCAGGCGTGCCGTAGCCGCTCCGCCGAGGCGGCGACGTCCGCCGGATCCTGGCCGGGAGCCAGCCGCAGCCGGAGCCGCAAGCCCGTCGACGTGGGCCGGATGGTGCCTCGCCGCGGAGGCACGGGCCGAACCTCACGTCGAGTCGTTGCCCTCACGGCGAGGGCCCGCAGCCTGGAAGGCTGCACCGTCAGCCCACACGCCTCCATGACGGAGCCGTACGAGCCCAGGAGCCGGGCCGCCGATAACGGCAGGCCGACCGTGGACCAGTAGACGCCCGGGTGACGAGTCCGGGCGTAGGCGGCCCCGCCGCCGAGTGCGGCGAGGGGGCCACCCACCTCCAACAGCGTCATCCAGTCCGACATCAGGCGGAGGCCCCGACTGCTGCCGGGAAGGCGGCCGGCGCGACCGCAGCCGCCCGGTAGGCGATGCCGTGACGCTGCTGGCCGTTGAAAACGGTCTCCCGCGGCCGGGCCACCAGGCCCACCAGCGAGACCGGGGAGCCGAGGGACAGTCCCTCGGTGATGCCGCTCTCCGGAACGGTGACCTTGATGAGCGAGGACTCCCCGTCCTCGATGTAGACGACGCCGATGGTCATCAGCGCCTCACCGGTGTTCGCATCCTTGGCGATCTCACCGGTCTGCCGGTCGCGGACCTTGGGCTCCGGAGCCTCGGTGAGCAGGATTGTCGCCGCCGACGTCTCCACACGGATTACACGCACAGAACTGCTCTCCCTTGCGTCGCACCGTAGGCACGGTGCATTCAGTGATGAATGACTACGCAACGGGAGGTTGACCTCATACCGACTGGGCGCGATACGCTCCAAGAGCGTTGATGCCAAAGACGCACCCGGCCTGAGTGGGCTGCCTCCCGCTCAGGCCACATCTGCTTTCTGTGGCCCTTTCACTCACGCGCCGGTGCAGGTCTGCCTTCCTGCTCCGGCCCGTTCGCATGCCCGCACGCCAACTCCGCTGGACGCGAAGGAGCGTGCCGACGCCAACCACAGTAACCCGTACTCCAAGTACTGTCTAGTACTTCAGGTACCAGTCCGTACTTCGTGTACGCCCAACTCTCCTGCCAGGGCGCGCAGCTCCTCGGACGGGGGCTGGCTCATGGTCAGAAGGTCCGCCACGAGCTGCTTGACCATCGGCAAGGACCGCACCATCTCGGGCGACTGTTCCCGCGCCTTCAGCAGCGCTGATATGGCGTCAGCAACCTGACGCCGCTGGGCGTACGCCCTGGCCACATCGATCTGGAACCGTGTCTGCCGCTCTGCGGACAGCCCCGACGCGTCAACTGCCTGCGCGGCCCGAAGGGCGACACCGGCGTCTCCGAGGTCGACCGCGACCGACACCTCGTGCAAGCCGACGTTCGTGGGCCCGAATTCGGTGTTGTAGTCGTTGCGCCCATCACCGACCTGCTCGGCCATGGCACGAGCATCGCGAAGGAAGCCGTACGCCTCATCAGCCAGGTTCAGCCGAGCGGCGGCGACCGCCCGTTGCAACGTCAGGGCACCCCGCAGCGCCACCGCCTCGATCTGCCCGGACTCCGCGAGGCGTTGCAAGGCGTCGGCCGCACTGCCCGACGCTTGAGCCGCCTGCTCGAAGTGACGCGCACCGAGGAAGACGATGGAGAGCCGGAACTCGCCGGCCGCCATCAGCAGCGGATCACCGGCTCGCTCGGCGGCGACAACAGCACGGTCAACGGCGATCCAGGCCGCCTCAGGCTCCCCCAGGTTCGCGAGCGCCCCGCTGCACGTGTGATACATGACCGCGAGCAACCGGAAGAGTTCGGGACGCTCGGCCTCTGACACCGAGCGGGTAGCCGACTCCAGCCGAGGAACGAGCCCTTCGAGCAGCTCGGCCAAGTCGGCGTAGTTGCCTTGATGCGTCAGCGACCAGGCACGGTCGACCTCGGCGCGGAGTGCCGGCACATCCGGGGATGCGTCCTGCCGACCGAGGATCGCCTTGAGCGAGTGCGCTGAACTCAGCACCAGTCGCAGCCGACTCGCACCCGGTGGCTCGCCTTCGGCCACGGACGCAACGATGGGGGCCTCGGCCGCCAGCTCGGCGATCGGCACCTCCAGTACTTCGGCGACCTTCTCCAGCACGGTCATCCGGTCGATGCGTCGTACGCCCCTCTCCACCTGGGACACCCACGCTTCCGATCGCCCGAGGAGACCGGCGAACTCCTTCTGCGACAGCCCGCGCCGCTTGCGATGGAAGGCGATCTTGCGACCTAGCGCCTTTTGATACTCAGTGCTCAACGTCCACACCCTTGCCGGACACGAAGTCCAGACGGTCGACCTCTGTGGCGGAAAGGTACTGGTCCCGCTCGGAGAGGAAGGCCCGCACGTACTCCTTCGACTCGTGCTCCTCGAAGGCGCCCTTGTCCCGGTACAGCTCGTAGAACACGCGCTCCAAGGGACGTCCGTCAACGCGGTGCACCGTGTAGATCACCGTCCCGGGCTCGTTCGCCCGGATCAGCTCGCCAGTCCGTGCCACAAGGTCATCGAACGCCGCCGCCGACGTCTCGTCCTTGCAGGTGAAGCGCACCATCAGTCCGAACATGCGAGGTCCTCTCTCCATCGGCTTCCAGGCCAGCACCAGACCACCCGGCGAACGCTATGCGCCGACCGCTCGCACGAAAAGTACGAACCCGCACTCTTAGTACGCGCACATTCGGTACGGTGCTAGTACTAATTGTACGGCTCTGCATGGTCCGTGTCAGCCGGTCGCCCCCGATGGCACGGAAGACAGCAGGTCACCGCCATGGAGGACGCCATGCCCACCCACGGACGCACCTTCCCTGGGCATCCCCAAGAACTCAGCAGCGCGCGCCGCTGGACCCGAGCCACCTTGAACGGCCACCCGCGCTCCGAGGACGCCGAGCTGATCGTCACCGAACTCGGCACCAATGCCGTCACACACACCGCCAGCGGCGAGGGCGCCGGCGCCTTCCGCGTCAGCCTCACCATCTCCGATCGGGTGCTCACGATCGCGGTGACCGACTGCGGCCACACGAAGACCACGCCCGAGGTCCAGGACCCACCGCTCAACGCGACGCACGGCCGCGGGCTCGCCCTGGTCACCTCTCTCGCCGACAGCGTCACAGTCCAGGGGGACGAGTCCGGCCGAACGGTCACCGCGGAACTCGGTGTCCGGATGAACCTCCAGGAGTCGGCGCCGTGTTTCTGAACGCCGAGCGGGACGCCCATGACGTGCCGCAGACATCTCACAGCGACGACACCAGTCCCAGGACCACGGCAGGAGGCCACCCATGTTGATGAAAGGGCCCCGACGCGGCTACTGGTGCGAATGCTGGGCGCAAGACGTCACTGAGCAACAAGAGCCGGCGCTGCTGGCATCCTTCGACGCCTACGCAGCCCCTCAGGCTGACCGGTGGGTAGCGGTCATTCTCCGAATGATCTCATCGGCCCTCGACGCAGACGCGTCGGACGCTGCATGGGAGTGGCTGTACGAGGGCCGCATCGAGACCAGGCGTGCGCTCCTGCGTGGCGAGCCCCGCACGGTGTCGGTGACCCACGAGGACATTCGCATCACATGGACGATCCGACCCGTGATCTTCCTGCCGCTCTACCACCGCCAGGGCGCCGAACTCCCGAACTGCGCTCATGACTTCAAGCCCCGGAAGCCCGACTGAGTTACAACTTTCTCTACGGGTTCAAGGCGGCTCGCTCCGCTCCCCGCGCGCGGCCCGGCCCCCGGCCGGGCCTGCGCTCCTGTCTCCGCCCCGCTCCAGCCCGGCCAGCGCCCGTACCGCGCATGCAGCAATCCACCGCCTGACGCCAGACAAGGGGTACGTCGTGCGGGGCCGGTCGCCCTCACGGCTTTACGGAGCCACTTTGAAGCGAGCCTCGATAGCTCGATCACTCGCACCAAAGCAGCTCCAATGATCGCGCAGTGCCCTTAGCCCTCTGAGCGATTACCCCCTTTTCCTCTTTTGGGTTACGAACCCATTGAGATTGGGGCTCACGTCATTGATCTCAACGTACGCCGAGTAGAGGCGCGGGACGAGAAAAATGAAGATCACGAGGACGTAGGAGCTAATCGCCGCAGAAAGGGCCGCCCAGAATCCGTAAAGGTGACCTTCTCTGGTTACGCTTACATTCATTCCGATAACCAGTGAGGCTACGTCAAACGCGCACAAGAGAGAACCCGTAAGGAGATGCGCAGCCGTTTCGTCGAGCATTCCTTTTTCTACTTCATAGCGACTGACTTCGGAAGCACCTACCCACTCTTTGACTTTAAGTCTAAGTGTAGACAGGTGGGTAAATGCACTCAACATTCCACCTGCCAGTAGAGCGACGCCAGTCAGCAGTGCTCCAGGTGTAGCAAGATGCCCTTTCCTCAGCCACATGAGGAGGAAGACTGTTATCGGGATGAGGAGCGCCAAGCGTGCCAGAATATCTGGTCGGGGAGGCACGTACCTGCCGTCTGTCAAACCCTTCCAGTGGCCGCGCAGGACTGGGATGAAGTTGAACCGACTAAACAACTCACGCCTCCCCCTCGGTTAGGAGACGGGCCAGTCAATGCCCACTTTCGCCGCAGGCTGGATCCCCAATGCCGTCTCTCTCACCGCAGCATAGAACCTGGGTGTGACAGGCGGGTGGTCCTCAGACAGGCGGTACGTGAAAACGTCGGTCATCTGCGTGGGCTTCACACGCTTGACCTGGCCGTCAGGGTCCTCGATCTGTACCCAGCCATCGTCCAGGTCCATGTCCGCAATCTGGGGACCGACGATTGCCGCCAACTGCCTAGCGCCTTGCTCGTTGGTAACGCCGGCCTCTTCAATCCCTTCTGCCTGCTTATTACGCCGATACCAGCCCTGCACAACCTGTACGGTCTTTTCCAATCGACCCGAGACGGCAAGGGATGCAGTTATTTCCACGTCCTTCACGGTGCGGGTTCTGCTTGCAGTAATGGCATGCCGCACCAGTACGAGGGTCTGGGCCTGTCCTTCGCGAATCATCTCGGCAAGACGGTCTTCATCAGCTAGGGGGGATGCGGAGATTCGCCACCAGACGCCTTCGTTGTTTCCCTGAGTGGCCTCGTCGCGGGATTTCTTAGTCATCCATCTGATGAGTGGTGCTACAGGACAAGATCGTCCGATCGACTCGACAGCAAGTATTCCGATATCACCTTCCTCGGGAAAGGTGAAGATCACACGAAAGAGATTGCTTGCAGCTTTGTCCTTGATGTCGGTGTCGCTCCCCGCAGCGTCTCCAATCGCCTTCTCGTGGCTGCCAAATTTGCCCGCCCAGACTGTGGCTCGGATTGTGTTTTCAACGGTCCGCACCTCCTCGACGCGCAGCGCCGGCTTGCCGAACGTCCCCTCTGCCTCCACCTCGGCTTGGCCGTCATCTGTGGGGTCACCTACTGCCGTACCAACAGAAAGGATCTTCAGAAGGGACTCGGCTATCTCTTGGTACGGCTCCCCCTTGCAGTCGGCGAGGTCCAGAGGGGTTCGCTTGGAGCCTCGGAATACCTGGAAGGTGAAAAGGCGGTAGCCGTAGGAGGTCATGTCCGTTCCTGGGATTGAAGTTCCGCTTACTCGAAGCTGAATAGCCGTCAGTCAGGTTACGGCACAGCCAGAGACTGCACTTTGGAAGGAAATGGCACTGAGTGTCTCGACTTTGTGTGGAATCCTGCGTTCCTAGAAACAGAAGATCGATAAGCGCTCCTCTGTGTCACGGAGTGCCAATCTCCGCGCGTATACCGGTCACTCTTCTGTGAGGAACGTCTCGCGATGTGAGCGGATGTCGATCCATTGCTGCCAGGCTGAAGGCCTTCGTGGCTTGCTCTGGATAAAGGAACTGGCAGCGTGGCTAAGGTAGGTGGGGGTGCAGCGAGGCCCACGCGTGCGTGGTCGGTCGACGCGCCCGCCGTCGTGGCTGACTGTCGTCGGCCGAGGTCCAGGCGGGGCGCACGAGGGTGCCGGCCGTCAGTCGAGTGCGACAGAGCTGGGCCGTCCCTGGGCCGTCCGAGGCCGCTCGACAGTGGCCAAGGACGACCAACGACGACCACCAGGTGCACGAGCCCACAGGCCCTCACCAGCAAAAACCCAGCTCACCAAGATCCCCGGCAAGACCCAGGGCAAGAAGAAGTAACCCTGTTTGATCAAGCCCCTTGCCTGCGGTTTCGCCGTGGGCAGGGGGCTTTTTCTCTCCCCCCTGGGCTACGACACTCTCCTCTCACCCTGGACTACGGCGCCCCTCCCTTGCCCGGGGCTACGACGATCTCCTCGACCGCCCCGAGGAGCAGGTGCCACGGGTACTCCTCCGGCTTGCCCCGACCCGGCTGATTCGGGACGAACCCCCCATCGCCGTACAGAACCCGTACCCCCATCCCCCGCAGGTCCGCGACGCTCCGCTCGAACTGCCGGTGCTGCGCATAGGCGGCGTTCACGCAGGGCATCGCCACCAGGGGGATGCCCTTGCCGATGCCTTCGGCGACGACCCCGACCACGAACTCACGCGTGATCCCGAGGGCCCACGCGTTGACCGTGTTGAAGGTCGCGGGAGCCACCGCGATCACATCCGCCTTCGGCCACACGTCCGGCTCCCCCGGCATCTTGTACGCACTGCGCACGGGGTGCCCGGTCAGCCGCTCCAACGCGGCCTTCTGCGGTTCCAGCCAGCGAGCCGCCGTCGAGGTCAGACCGAGACAGACTTCGAAGCCGCGATCCTGCGCGTCCGCGACGACCGTCGCCATGTCGAACACCGGTGGAGCGGCGGATCCGAAGAGGTAGAGGACAGGACGCGTTGTCGTCATGCGCCTATCGGATCACACACAACCACTGGCATCACGGGTGATGAGGAGGAAAAACCCTGTACCCGCCGGGCTCCCTCAGTACCGTTCCCATGGGTGCTCAGAACGGAGACCGGCATGCCGACTCGGGACGACGACCACACGGGCGCACGCATCAAGGAACAACGCAGACTGGCCAGGCTCACCCAACGGCAGCTGGCTGAGCGGCTTCCCTACTCCTACAGCTACCTGAACCAGGTCGAGTGCGGGGCCCGCCCGGCCACCGCCGCCTTCGTCGCCGCCTGTGCCAGGGCGCTCAGCATCGACGTGACGGTCCTGACCGGGCAGCCGTACGTGACCGAACTGCAGCGTGATCGCCTGGCTGAACTGGTCCGGCCGATCCGCGAATCCCTGGACCTGTATGACCTGGGCCCCAGCCCTGATCTGACCCTCCGGCCGGCGCAACAGCTCATCGCCGAGGCCGACCGCCTCTGCGCCGAGGTGCGGGCCACCCGCCTGCGCAGCGCGGCCCGTGACCTTCCGGGTCTCATCGCCGAACTGACCCACACGGCATGGTCGACCCCGTCTACGGAACTGTGGCAGGCGCTGTCCTCCGCCTACCGCACGGCGCACGACATCAGCGTCAAGCTCGGCTACTACGACCTGTCCACAGTCGCCCTTGACCGCATGGACTGGGCGGCACACCGTGCGTCCGACCCGTGTCTGGCAGCCGTACGGCAGTACATGCGGGCCCTGGTCTACTTCCGCGAGGGCGAGTATCGGATCGGCCAACGCCTCATCGCCGCCGGCCACGACGTGCTCGCAGAGAACGATCCTTCACGAGAAGCGCTCGCCGTCGCCGGACAGTTGCACCTCGGCGGTGCTGTCATCGCCGCCCGCGCCGAGCAGTTGTCGTCCGTCGGACAGCACATCGCCGAAGCTCGCCAGATCGCACAGCGCATCGGCGACGCCTCCGATGTGCACTGGCTCAGCTTCGGTCCCGCCAACGTCGCCCTGCACAAGATGTCCGCCGCCGTGGAGATGTGCCAGTACGACGATGCCCTGAAGCAGGCCCGGAAGATCAGACTGCCTTCCCGGCTCCCCGCTTCCCGCCGCGCCCACTTCCTGATCGAACGGGCCCGTGCCGAGATGGAGACCGGGCACACCGACGCCGCGTTGAAGTCCCTCGTGGAAGCTCGCCGCCTGGCCCCCGAACAGACCCGCTACCACCCGGCCGCCCGGGAAACGATCACCGGTCTGGTGCACCAGTCCCGCCGCACACCGGAGACGCTCAACCACATGGCGGCCTGGATCGGCCTCTAGCCCGCTCACAACGCTCACAAAACTGTGAGCGTTCCTCCTCCAGCAGCTTGCCACCCTTTTCTCACCGCCCGTCACGGTCAGGCGATGACGACGAGGCGGGATGCGCCCCGGCGGCCGCGCGAACGACCCCGGGGCCGGCCAACGCTGCGAAGGAGCGTCGACATGGCGAACGCTACATGCCCGCCCCAAGATGATCCCCCGACCGCCAAGATGACCATCAGGGTGTACCGAGTGAACCGCTACGGCGCCGTGACCCAGGAATGCGGCACGGTGATCGTCCCACCCCTTGCAGGACCACCACCGTTCACCAGCGCCTTCCCGTCCTGCGAGTGCCCGAACTGCCGGGCCGGAGGGGCGGCTGCCCGGTGACCCGGACCACGCAGAACAGCATCCCGACGCTTCCTGACGACACGCAACGACCACCAACGCCGATGGACGCGGGGCGGTACGGCTACTGGTGCGAATGCTGGACCGAGGACCTGACGGAGCAGTGGCCGCCAGCACTGCTGGCATCGTTCGACGCCTACTCGGCACCGCAGGCGGACCGCTGGGTGGCGATCGCTCTCCGCTCGATCTCCCCGGCCCTGGACGCGGACGCCTCCGACGAGGCGTGGGAGTGGCTGTACGAGGGCCGCATCGAGACCCGTCGAGCCTTGTTGCGCGCCGAGCCATGCACGGTCTCCGTGACCCATGCCAAGACCCGCATCACGTAGACCATCCGACCGGTGCTCTTCCTACCACTCGCGCACCACCAGGCTGCCGGACTGCCGGCGTGCGCGCACGGCTTCAAGCCCCGCCTGAGAGAATGAGTTACAACTTCCTCTACTGGTTCAAGGCGGCTCGCTCCGCTCACCGCGCGGCCTGCGCTCCTGTCTCCGCCCCGCTCCAGCCCGGCCGACGCCCGGGCCGCGCGCACAGCAGTCAGCCGCCTGATGCCAGAGAAGGGGTACGTCGTGGCTGGGGCGGTCGGCTCCGCGGCTTTAGCCTCGCGCTTTCACGAAGTGGGCTGTCCGAGGCTTGATCAAAAACGCGGGAAGTGCTCCTGACCTGCAACGATAGGACTTGCTGAGGGTCCTGTTGGCTGCGAGGCAAGGAGCACTTCCCAGGTGAAGAAGCATATCGGGTCGTACCCGCATGTCCGTGTCGACGGCGGCGGCAGGGGGGTGGTCTCCCAGGCCGGGTCCGTGCTGCTGATGGAGACGGTCCGCAAGACCGGCCTTGATCACGGCCGGGGCGGGTCCGGCGACCGGTGGCGCGGGCGGCGCGGATTCGGCTTTGCGCTCTGGGTGGCCACTGATCGGGCGTGGGTGCCGCCGCCGGAGGCAAGCTGCTGTGGATCTCGCCCGCACTGCCCGGCCGCACCCACGATCTCACCGCGGCCCGCGCCCACCGCATCATCCGGATCTGCGAACGCCAAGGCGTTCCCGTCCTCGCCGACCGCGCCTACATCGGCGCCGGCTACTGGGTGACCACACCGATCAGACGGCTCCCGCACCAGGACCTCAACCCGACCCAACGGACGATCAGGCCGAGCCCTGTCAGCAGCGCGAGCGCCAGTCGAACGAAGCGTCGCGAGGCTGAAGTCCTGGCGGATCTTCCGCCGGGCCCGTTGCAGCCCCAACCGCCTGTCGTCCATCTCCGCCGCCGTCCTCACCCTGAAGCGTCAACGCTGAAAGACCTCACCGACCCGCAGATCCCTGGCGATGACCGAACTCGCCTCACCCCGGGCGAACCGCTCGGCCGCTTGGGGATCAACCCGCCCCCTTGTGGATACCGCATGCCCCGGTGATACGGCAGTCAACAGCCACCTGTCAGCCCCTACGACACCACTAGTTCAAGCTAAGTAAGGGCGCCGTTACGGCAGGTTGCGACGCATCAGGTCGGCGTAGGTCTCGCGGCGCACCACGGCGCGGTGCGCACCGTCGTGGACGAAAACCACCGGAGGGCGGCGCGCGCCGTTGTAGTTGTTGCTCAGCGCGTAGGTGTAGGCGCCGGTGACCGGCACGGCGATCAGGTCGCCGACGCGCGGGTCCTCCAGCGGGACGCCGGCGCTGAGGGTGTCGCCGGACTCACAGTGTCGGCCCACCAGGCGGCACAGCTCGCCCTCACCGGTCGGGCGGGTGGCGATGGCGGCCTCGAAGCGCTGCTGGTAGAGGGAGACCTCGAGGTTATCGCCCATGCCGCCGTCGACGGCGACGAAGGTGTGGCCTCCTCCGCGCTTGACGGAGACGACGCGGTAAAGCGAGACACCGGACTCGGCGACCATCGAGCGGCCCGGCTCGATCAGGATGCGGGCGTCGGCGGGCAGCAGGCGCTTGGCGACATCGATCATGGCGTCGAGGTATGCCTCCACCGTGGGCGGGCGGTCGGCGTAGGTGTAGCGGGAGCCAAGGCCGCCGCCCAGGTCGTAGACGGCGAACTCGCCGAGTTCCGCGACGGCCTCGACGGCCTGCGCGAAGGGCTCGAGGTCCAGGATCTGCGAGCCGACGTGGACGTGGACGCCGTCCAGCCGCAGCCGGTCGCTGCCGCGCAGCCGCGCGATCGCCTCGCGGGCCTGTGGGAGGAGCAGGCCGAACTTGGAGCCGTTCTGGCCGGTGGATACGGCCTCGTGGGTGTCGGGGCGGATGTCGGGGGTGACCCGGACCAGCACTCCCTGATCACTCACGGTGTCGGTGAGGATCTTCTCCAGCTTGTCGATGTCATCGAAGTTGTCGACGACGATCGTCCCGGCGCCGGCGTCGACGGCGAGGCGCAGTTCCTCCTCGGTCTTGGCGTTGCCGTGTACGACGAGACCGGCCGGGTCGGCGCCCGCGGCGAGGGCGAGGGCCAGCTCGCCGCCGCCGGCGACGTCGATGCCGAGGCCCTCCTCCGCGAGCAGCCGGTTGACGGCGGTGCAGGGGAAGGCCTTGGAGGCGAAGGTGACGCGGGAGTTCGGCCAGCGGGCGGCCAGGCCGTCGGCGTACCGGCGGGCGCGTGCGCGGATCGATGCCTCGTCGACGACCAGCGCGGGAGTGCCGTAGGTCTCGGCGAGTTCGGCCACTGGGACGCCACCGAGTACCAGTCCGCCCGTCTCGTCCTGGGTGGTCCCGGGGGGGAACAGCCCCACCAGCTTCCGGCCTGCCTGCGTCGCCGCCATCCGCGCTCCTCGTGACACTGATTGGTCCCGCTCTCTGAAGTGACTCTCTATGTTCGGGCTCCCGATATGTCGAAGCATCGTTGACATCATCAATATGGAGCGCCCAGGCTTGACGTCTACAACAACCCCTGAGCCGGGAGCACACAATGCAGGAGTCTGGCGCGCGGCGGCACCTGCCCGTCCGTCAACTGGTGGACAACATCGGCCCGGCGCTGTTGCGCTTGATCCAGGAGGGGGCCGGCTGCGACGGACCGCTGACCGAGATTGCCATCTATGCTCCGGGTGCGCCGACGCAGCTTGGACCTGGGTGTGTGGTGCTGGGTGTCGGCGTGACCACTGAAGCCGAGCTGCGCGAACTGACTGCGGCGATGAAACGTTCCGACGCGAGAGTGGTGGCTGTGAAGGCCCCGGTGCCGCCGTCGACGGACGAAGAGCTGACGATCATCGAGGTCAACCAGAACGCGTCCTGGATGCACGTCGCGACGACCGTTCGTGAGCAGTTGCTCGAATACGCGAGGATGCGCGTGCGCTCCGTCAGCAGCGGCTCGGAGCTGTTTACCCTGGCGAACGCGATCTACGAGGCTCTCGGCGCCCCGGTCACCATCGAAGACCGCTTTTCCGCGCTGGTCGCCTGGTCGGAGGGCCAAGACAAGACCGATGCCGAGCGGATCGAGACCATCCTGGGGCGGGCGGTGCAACCCATGACGCTCGCCGAACAGCGCGAGCGCCATGAATTCGAGCGCCTGCATGCCAGCAGTGAGCCGGTGTATATGGAAGCGACCGAACCGGACCAGCTGTCGAGGGTAGCGATCGCAGTCCGGGCAGGCTCGGATGTCCTTGGCTACATCTGGGCCGCGGTTACCGGGCCGCTCGACGAGGCGGCCACCGCTCGGCTGCGCGAATTCGCGCCGATGGTCGCGCTGCAGATGGTCGGCTTGCGAACCGAGACCAGCTATGCCCGTCAGCAGCGCGGCGAGTTGGCTGCGGCGGTACTCGGAGGGTCGGCCGATCGAGTAGAGGCGAGCCGGCTGCAATTGGGCTCTGGCCCGGTCTGTGTACTGGCTGCGGCCCCTCGGTTGGTCGGGACCACGGATGCCGACGCAGCGACCGCTGCAGTGACCGTTGACGAGCTACATCGGTTCGCTGACACGTTGGAGTACTTTCTAGCGGCCGTGCACCCTCGTTCTGCCTCGGTGGCGGGCACCGGCGCGGTGTACGTACTGGTTGCCTGGCCTCCGGAACACACCGCAGCACTTGAGTCGACCGTCAACCTTGCACGTGATTTTCTCGGGCGGACACCCCTGGCCAGTGACTACGTGGTCGCCGTTGGCGGCCCGGCCGACTCGCTGAGCCGGATCGCCGAAGTGCGGGCGCAGGCAGACGCCGCGCTGCGGGCGCTACGGCACCCGACCTTCCATGGGCCGGCTGTGCGCACCGTGGAGGAGATGGCGCTGCCGGTGTTGTTGCTGCATCTCGCCGACGTTACTGAGTCGCTCGGCCTGCCGGACACCAGCGGCGCTCTGCACCGGCTGCGCCAGGAGGACGGCCAGGACGGTCTGCTGACGGTAACCCTGGCCGCTTATCTCGCCGCCGCGGGAGCCACGGACATCGCGGCGGCCGCCCTGCACATCCACCCCAACACGATGCGCTATCGGCTGCGCCGGATCCGCGAGGTCTCCGGACTGGATTTCAATGATGCCGACGCTATGCTGCTCGCGCACCTCCAGCTCCGGGTGCGCGAGCTGCGGATGGGAGTTGCCTAATCGCTCCGGCTATGGCCGGAATGAGCGCGTGTAGCGGCATCCATCCAGGTCGACCCACAGCACTGAGCCGTTGAGAGCGGGGCCGGCTGTCAACCGCTCCGGCAGTCGCGGATCGGCTCCGACGCGGAACGTTCCGTCACCGAGTGCGATGAGTTCCGGTTCATCGCATGGCGCTTCGACGCCAGTCGCGGCGATCATGTGCAGTCGCCCCGCCCGCTGCACGATCCTGAAGCTGGGATACCAAGGCGTGTAGCTCCGGTAGTGACCGGCGAGCGGATGCGGGGTTGTGGCCGGCGCGGCGTCAAGGCCGAGTGAGTCGGGTCCGCAGAGCCAATGCGGCTTCCCGGCGACGGTGCTCACCGAATGGTGGTAGGCGGACCAGCGCGGGTGATCGCAGGCCAGCCGCCCGTCGCCTGCGTCATACAGCTTGCCTGTTATCCCGTCCGAGGTGAGAGAGAGACCGTTGCCCGCAGTGGAGTCGACGCGGATCTGGCGCGATCCCGTTCCATAGATTCCTACGTATCGATGAGCATCTGGGATTCTCTCCCGGTCAAACAGTGTCGGGTCCGGCGAGGCTCCTTGTACGACGGAAAGCACATGCCGGCCGAAACGGTCGATTATCCGGCACTCGCCGGGCGCATTGGTCAGCACTGCGACACCGTGTCCACCGTCGATATCGACGGCGAGAAACGAACGGTAGCCGACCATTCCTCCAGCGTGCATCAGCCAGGTATGGCCGTCGATGATTTCCACGCCCACGCCGAGTCCATAACCACGCGGATGCTCCCCCGAACCGCCCACATCGGCGCGGTCCGTGATGATCTGCTCGAACCGCTCCGGACTGAGGATCCTAGTGCCGGCCACGGTGCCACGCCCCAGGATCATTCGGGCGAATATACCCAGGTCGGGTGCGGTTGCAGCCACGTTCGCATCAGCCGCTGAATACTCGAAAAAGGTGGCTGGCGTGAGCGGGGCCGACGGTAGCGCCGGTCGGTCGTCGTGTAGGAACTGGTATCCGATGGCGAGCTCAGCACTGTCTTCGTGAATGATGTGTGCTGCTGAGTTGCGCATTCCCATTGGATATAGCAGCCGCTCGGCCATGGCGTTCGCGAGCGATTTTCCTGTGACGTGCTCGATGATCAGTCCCAGCAGGTTGTAGCCCTCGTTGGAGTAGTGGAACATCTCGCCTGGTTCGGCATAGGTCGTCGCATCGCGCAGCGCATAACCGCGTGCGGCGGCGTCGGGCAGCGCGTCGGCCCCGGCTACCAGACCCGAGGTGTGCTGCATAAGGTGTCGGACCGTGATTGCCCGGGACCCGTCGTTCGGGGTGAACCACGTTAGATAATCAGCAACCGGCGCCTCGAAATTCACCTTCCCCTCATCCGCCAACTGCCCGAGCAAGAACGCGGTGAAGGTCTTGCTGATCGACCCGATCTCGAAGCGCGTGTGATCGGAAACTGGTGCCCCGGATTCCGCGTCAGCAAACCCCTCGGTGATGAGTGCGGATTCGCCGGTTGCGGTGACAATGCTGATCGCGAGCCCCGGTACAGGCCACCAAGTGCGTAGCTGCTTCGCCAGCTCGGAGATCACCCGTCGCATGTCCATCAAACTTCCGCCTCCTGCGAACCAGATCTTGCGCACCTGTCCGGCCCGAGCTCGACATTGGAATAGTCCATTTCTGCGTCCGGCCGACGGCCCTTGACGAATCGGCAACACAGCGGGTATAGCGCCACGCCTAGGAGTGCCACCGCAAGACTCGTGAAGAACGTAGCGGTCTGATCGACTGCTGTACTCCACGCCAAATACACGATCATCGCCGTGGGCAGTGCGACTACCAGGACAGCGCCAGGCCAGCCACCGGGGACTCGAACCGGTCGGCGCATCTGAGGATACCGCCAGCGCAGGACCAGGAAGGCCACGAATTCAAGCAGGATCGACGACAGGGTGAGCAGCACCGTAGCCCGCAAAATCGAGCTAAAATCCACAGCCGACAGCACAATGACGATAGTGCTGCTCGCCAGGAGAGCGCCTACCGGCGTGTTGAATCGTCTACTGTCTCGCGCCATCCAGTGAGGCAGGTATGCGTCTGCGGCAAGCGCACGCGGGATTCGTGTGCTCGTCAGTAGGATCGCCATGAACAAGCCGACCAGGGAAAGCGCCGAGCCCAGGGAGATCAATACCTTGAGCCAGCTGCCGCCCAGGATTTCGCCGACAACGATGAAATCACCCTGAACCCAGGCGGCGGGCCTACCCCGATGCAGACCACTGCCGATGGCGGCGATGGTGGGCAAGAGATAGGCGGCGATGATCAGCGGAACCGAAATCATCAGGGCTCGAGTGTAGGTTCGGTGCGCCTCGGAGACCTCGCCCAGCACGGTACTCGGACCGTCGAAACCGAGGTATAGCCACACGATCACGCTGAGCGCGCCGGCCACCGACGAGTGGACGCTTTGACCGGGAATCATGAAGGGTGAAAGAATATCAATTCCGTTGCTGATTGCATGATAGACCCCGATGGCTGTCAATGCGGCGAAAGGCGCGAGAATAAGAACCATCATCCCGACTGAATAGTCACTCACAGCCTTGGAGCCGCGATAATTGAGGTAGACCATCGGAATGATGAGGGCAACGGTGACGATCCAGTGCAGGTCCACGACGAAGCCGCCATTGAACACGGACAGGACTACCAGCCCCTTCCCGCGCGCGATGTCAGGTATCCAGGTGGCCAGGTAGTCGACGAGCAGGATCGGGTAGAGGGAGAGATTCAACACCGATCCGATCGAATTCCAGACCCCGAACACAAATGCCGGAAACCTTCCGAGCGCGATTTTTGTCCAGTAGTAGTAGCCGCCGTTGACCGGTATTGCGGCGCTAAGTTCCGCTGCCACCAATGCGTTCGGCACACCGAAAACAATTGGCACCAGGGTGATCATCAGCAGCGTCATGCCCGGCCCGGCACTGGAAATGGAAGCTTCGAGCCCGAAGGGGCCTCCGGATACCGTGAAGAAGAAGATGCCGACCAATGGCAGCACGCCAATCGCACGTTTCCCCGCCCCCGGTGCCGATTGCGTGATATCGGCAGGGATCAATTCAGTCATCCTAGTCTCCACTCTCCACTAACCGATTCCGAGCTGGGGCACCTGCCCCCTATGGGGAACCCCCAGGCCCCGTCGAAGCAGGTGGGTCACGTCAGCCGCGGGCAGCCGGGCACCTGGTCGGCATAACGTATGAGGCACGACCTAGGCCGTCCTCGTTGTGCGCACCAAAGCCATGCCCCAGTCGTTGTTGCTGTCACCAACCTTGGATCTACACGGCCTTCGATGAAGAGCTGCGGTCCCCGTCCATCGATCAGCTCGTCCACTAACCTCGTGCTTTCACGGAGCGGGCTGTCCGGCTAGTGATCAAAAAAGCAGAAAGTGCCTCTGACCAGCGAGAATGAGGATTGCTGAGGTCCTTGTTCCCGCCACCGCCGGAGGCACTTTCCAGGTGAAGAAGCGTATCGGGTCCTACCCGCGTGTCCGCGTCGAGGACGGCGGTCGCGGAGTGGTTTCGCAGGCCGGGGCGGTGCTCCTGGTCGAGACGGTCCGCAAGAGCGGTCTGGATGCGGCGATATCAGCGGCACTCGAGCCATGGCGCAAACACCGGGCAGTGCACGATCCGGGCAAGATCCTGCTGGATGTCGCGCTCGCCGTCGCGCTGGGCGGGGACTGCCTCGCCGATGTGGCCCTGCTGCGGGCCGAGCCGGCCGTGTTCGGGCCGGTAGCCTCCGACCCCACGGTCTCCCGGCTGATCAGCAAGCTGGCGTCGGGTGGGCAGCGGGTCCTGGCCGCGCTCCGCACGGCCCGCGCCGAAGTGCGTGAATGTGTATGGCGGTTGGCCGGCGACGCGGCACCGGACGCGAGCGGGCAGGTGATCGTGGACATCGACGGGGTCCTGGTCCTGGCGCACTCCGAGAAGCAGGACGCCACCGCGACCTGGAAGAAGACGTTCGGGCACCACCCGCTGATGGGGTTCGTCGACCACGGCCGTGACGGCTCCGGCGAGCCGGTCGTGGGCTTGCTGCGGCCCGGCAACGCGGGCTCCAACACCGCCGCCGACCACATCGAAGCCACCAAGCTGGCCCTGGCCCAGCTGCCGAAGCGGCTGCGGCGGGGGCGTCGGACGCTGATCCGCACCGACTCCGGCGGCGGCACCCACGAGTTCGTCGCCTGGCTCACCCGGCGCGGACGGTGGCTGTCGTACTCGGTCGGCATGACCATCACCGACGCCATCCACCAGGCCGTCCTGAAGGTCCCGGCATCGGCCTGGACACCGGCCCTCGAGCCCGACGGCGAGATCCGCGACGGCGCCTGGGTGGCCGAACTCGACGGCGACTGCCTCAAGGGCTGGCCCAAGGGGATGCGGCTGATCGTACGGAGGGAACGGCCGCACCCCGGCGCCCAGTTGCGCTTCACCGACGCCGACGGCATGCGCCTGACCTGCTTCGCCACCAACACCCAGCACACCCCGATCGCCGAGCTGGAGCTGCGGCACCGCGAGCGGGCCCGCGCCGAGGACCGCATCCGCGCCGCCCGCTCCACCGGCCTGCGCAACCTCCCCCTGCACGACGCCGCACAGAACCAGGTCTGGCTGGAGATCATCCAGATCGCCCTCGACCTGCTGGCCTGGATGCCCCTGCTCGCCCTCACCGGCCAAGCCCGCCTGTGGGAGCCCCGCCGCCTGCGACTTCGCCTCTTCTCCGCCGCCGCGCAGCTCGTCACCACCGGACGACGCCGCATCCTCCGCATCGCAAAGCACTGGCCCTGGGCCAGCCTGATCACCGACGCTCTACAACGGCTCGCAGCACTACCCAACCCTGGCTGACCAGCAACTTCCCGTCCCTACGAGCAGCTCCACCCGTCCGGAGCAGTGGAACCCGGCGCCCACCCGACGCGACAGCCGGGCCACCAGCCTGCCCACCTGCAGAAATGACCGCCCCGAATGAGCCGAAAGGGTCCGTCAGCAAGCTGACGGACCCTCACGCAAGATCGAGGTTAGGTGCAGCGGTTGGCGCGTTGGCTACTGGAGGAGCAGCACTACTGACCGGGCGCCAGGCCCGCCACCAGATGCGCATGCAGCTCAGGGAGCAACACAGGCAATGGAGGCGACAAGGTAGACGAGAAGCCTACGCTCGCATGATTCAGATCCTCGCGGAATCCCGACAAATATCAATCAATCTCACCAAAGCGGTTGAGAGTGAGGTAGTGGATCAGTCGGTGATCGCAAGCCTCGCGGAGGCACTTGAAGGCAAATCTCACGAGGTCTACCAAGCCCAGGCCATCATCGACCTCGAAGGCCCGATAGATGCGGCGGCACTGACATCCCAGCTCTCGACGGCCCATGAGGAACACGTGAGTGCGCTGATGGACTGGTGCCAGGCCAGACTGCGTGGTGGCGACCTCACTCAAACCGAACAACGCCTCGACGACACCAGCCGCGCCATAGGCGAGTCTTTGGGAGAGTTCATTGCCGAAGCCCATTTCTGGCTCAATGCTCTTCCTGAGCCTCGTCGACCCAACGGACCGCAACCAGGGCCTCCGGCAACTCCCCAAGCATCGTAAGTAGAACAGTGAATCGCGGTCAGCTGTTATAGAGAGTGAGTGTCTAACTGAGTGACAACGCCGACGAACACTGGCGGACAAGTACGGACGCCTGCGGACCATCAGCGCAGGTGAGACACACACCAGCCCAAGGCGGAGCTACGATCCAAGTTGCTTCGGGACGAAGAGGTCATCACGCAAGGTGTCACGTATCCGCTTCCGTAGTAGCGGCTTGTGCTGTTCGACGGTCGACAGCGTGGCTAAGGCCGGCGGGGGCACAGCGAGGCACACGCGTGCCTGCACGGGCGGCTGACCCATCGTCGTGGCTGGCTGTCGTCGGCTGAGGTTCAGACTGAGCGCATCGAGGGTGCTGGCCGTCAACCGAGCGCGCTGAAGCTGGGCCGTCCCTGGGCCGTCCGAGGGCGCTCAACAGCAGCCAATGACGACCAACGACGACCACCAGGCGCACGAGCCCACCGCTCCTGAGCAGGGAATACCCAGCTCACCAAGATCCCCGGCAAGACCCAGGGCAAGAAGAAGTAGGCGCCCACGAGTAAGCCCCCTGCCTGCGGCTTCTCCGCTGGGAGGGGGCGTTGCGCTGCCTCTGGGCGTCCTGGGCGGTCAGGTGCGGGCTGGGTCCGGCCGGTCCGTGCCGAAAGACGGCGACGACTGCTGGCTTGCGGGTGCACTCCTGGCTCGGCGGCATAAGGTGTGGTCCCGCCAGCGCTTCGCGGGATCGAGCCGAGCGATGAGCAGAAGGTCGCGCTAGGCGTCCCTCTGATTGACGAACCCGAGAGACGTCAGGCCCTCGGCCGTGCACAGGCGGTCGGAGGCGCCGCCCCGTCAGCGCCGCGGCCCGGCACCGTCCGGCCCCGAGCTGACGGCCGCGGAGCGGCGCACCTTCTTCGCCAACATGCGCCGTACCGCAGAGCAGGCGCGTGGTCCCGGGCAGTTCCTGCTGCGTCGCCAGGCCCTCTATCTGTCCGGTTACGAAAAGGACACCGAGACCAGCGAGTGGCTTGCCCAGCAGCAGTGCACGGAGCGCTCGGACGACTGGCTCACCGCCTGGCTCAACAACCGCTCCGTAGCCGCCGTCGCTGCCCGGCAGGGCGACCGGGACCGCATGAGCTACTTCATCGAGAACGCCTTGCAGGACGACGACGCTGGTGAGGCTGCGAACCTGGCGTACTGGGCGTACTGGATCGGCGAGACCACCGTGCCGCAGCTGTCGGACGACTTCATTGCGGACGGCTCTCTGGGTCCCTGGCACGGGGGCAGGCTACTCGTCCACTTGGTGGAGGGAATCGCCCCCGAGCACGGCTACGTGGACCTCAACATCCACAGCGTGTGGTCGCTGCTCCAGGTACGTCCCAACCTGCTGCGATCCGGAGCAGCCGCGCGGGCTCTACGCGACCAGCTCCCGATCATGTTGGATAGCGGGGAACTCTCGGCGAGCGGTCGGCGGGAGTTGGAAAACATCCGGTACGCGATCCGCCTCGCCGAGGCGTGAGAGGAGCCCGACGGTGTCTGAGGACCAGGAGCTGACTGCTGTGGCGCGCTTCTTGTTCGAGGCCGGGACACTCAAGAACACCAAGCGGTCCGGGTGGTGGATGGCCGGCATCAAGGACCCCGAGTCCGTCGCAGACCACTCCTGGCGCACAGCCCTTATCGCCTCGATCATCGCCCAGCTGGAAGGGGCCGACCCCGCCCGCGCCGCATTCCTCGCTGTGTGGCATGACTCCCAAGAGACCCGCACCGGCGACGTGAACCACCTGGGCAAGAAGTACGCCCAGGGAGAGGCGGACCCGCGGGCCATCACCGCCGACCAGGTAGCCGGCATGCCCGAGGGCCTGGCCGATGCCATCCGCGCCCTGGTCGGCGAGTACGAGGCGAAGGAGTCCGCGGAGGCTCGCTGCGCCCGCGACGCCGACAAGCTGGAATGCATGATCCAGGGCATCGAGTACCGAGACCAGGGCTACGCCAACGCCCAGCGGTGGATCGACAACAGCCGTGGCCGGATCACTACGAAGAGCGGCCAAGCCGTCGCGGATGCCGTACTGGAAACGGGATCGCTGGACTGGCTGCGAGCCGCTCTCGGTGAGCAGCAGCATGGATCGTGATCGCCGTACCAAGCGGAGTCAGGTCACGCCCGCAGCGTGCGCCTATTGCCCAACGACCTTAGGGCTGGGCAACCAAAGGTCTTTCCACCTCATCGAGGTTCCCCGTCGCGCGACGTGAGCTGCTTGCATCACAAAGTATCTGGCGATCAAGGGCGTCGACCGCGCGTCACTGCTGGCAGCTGCCGAAGGTGACGACGTAGGTTCCGGCTCCGCTCTCGTCCGTTCCGGCCGGGTCCGCCGCACCGGCCTTGACCCAGCGCCCGATGTCGCGCAGGTCGGGGTTGAGGATGTTCGCCCGGTGGGGCGGTGAGTGCATCCACCAGTCGACGGCGGCTTCCGCCGTACCCTCGTCTTCGCCCCAACCGGTGTAGACGATCTCGGCGACCCGCCAGGACCTTGGGTTCGGGCAGTAGCCGGCTCCCTGGATACGGCTCTGCGGTGTCGAACCGGTCTGCGGGTTGGTGTGCGGGTCCTTGCCCGGCCCCCACCACTTCTGCTCCACGGCCGCGGACGTGTGCTCCAGAGCCGCTGTCGTCAGCTCCGGGCTGTACTTCAGGGCAGCCAGACCGCGTTTCGTGCGCTCGGCGTTGATGAGACACACGACCGCTCGCCTGATCTGGTGGTTGAGGCGTGCGCCATCGGACATGTGGCTGTAGCTCGGAGCGCTGTCGGAGTACGCGCACTCCGCAGCCCAGGCCGGTGACGCCATGACGGGTACGAGAGTCGTCGACAGGGCTCCGGCCACCACCAGGCCCACTGCGACGCCGGTACGTGAGGCCCGGTTTCTCATGGAAGTTCCACCTCCCGCGAGCACGAACGGTCGTGTCGATCGGTGTGAGGGGGCTCCCCGGAAACATGGATCCATCTCTCAGACTGCCACCCGGCTCGGCTGATCGCTATCCGGTACGGAGGGAGAGGCCAGGGGTCGTGCAGGGGACGGTGCCCGCCGGACGAGCCCCCCCGGTGGAGGCCTCCGCGCCGAGCCGCCCGCGTGCAGGTCACCGGCGGCGGCAGCTGTTCCAACTGCTCCGAGGCCGCGCGGAATTGAGGCACTCTGCGTCGCGTGTCACCAGAGCATGTAGGTGAGCTGCCCCGGGTTCCCTACACGCTACGGCTGGGCTTGCTCGACCAGAAAGCCACTGCAGTGTCTGGGGGCGGGACTTGACCGCCGTCGCCCGAGCGCGGGTCAGAGGCCCACATCGCGGCTGCGGAGGTCCGCCAGGGACTCGCGGCGGACCAGGAGGCGGGCGAGGCCGTCGCGTACGGCGATCAGCGGGGGGCGGCCGACGAGGTTGTAGGCGGAGGCCATGGAGAGGTGGTACGCCCCGGCCACCGGCACGGCGAGCAGGTCGCCGGGGCGGATGTCGGCGGGGAGTTCCACGTCGGCGGCGAGGACGTCGCCCGCCTCGCAGTGCCGGCCCACCACGGTCATCCGGGCCGGCTCCGCGGTGCCGGGCCGCCGGCCGATCAGCCGGGGTGCGTACCGGACGCCGTACAGGGCCGGGCGCGGGTTGTCGCTCATGCCGCCGTCGACCGCGACGAACACCTTCTCCGGTGTGTGCTTCACGGCCAGGACCCGGTAGAGGGCGATGCCCGCGGGGCCCACGACGGCCCGCCCCGGCTCGATGATCAGGCGGGGGACGGGTAACCCGGCCGCCGCGCACGCCTCCGTGAGTTCCGCGCGGACCCTGCGGGCCAGCGCCGTCAGGTCCAGGGCCTCCTCGCCGGGACGGTAGGCGATGCCGTGGCCGCCGCCCAGGTCGAGTTCGGGCAGGACCAGGCCGTGCTGCTCGTACAGGCGGCTCATCAGGCCGACCAGGCGGCGTACCGCGACGAGGTACGGCTTGACGCTGGTGATCTGCGAACCCAGGTGGCAGTGCAGGCCCGTGAGGTGGAGCTGGGGCTGGTCGAGGATGCGGGCGATGGCGTGCTGGGCGTAGCCGTCGGCGATGGGCAGGCCGAACTTCTGGTCGTCGGTGCCGGTGCGGATCTTCTCGTGGCCGCCCGCGCTGACACCGGGTACGACCCGGACCATCACCTTCTGGTGGCCGTCCGGGCCGACGGCGGCGGCCAGCCGGGCGATCTCGGCGGGGCTGTCGATGACGATCCGGCCGACGCCCAGGCGCAGGGCGGTGTCCAGGTCGCGGGGCGACTTGGCGTTGCCGTGCAGCACGATCCGCTCGGGCGGGAAACCGGTGGTGACGGCGAGTTCGAGTTCCCCGGCGGAGCAGACGTCCAGGCCGAGGCCCTCCTCGTCCACCCAGCGCGCCATGGCACGGCACAGGAACGCCTTGGCCGCGTACAGGACGTCGGCGTCCGGGAAGGCGTCGCGGTAGGTACGGCAGCGGTGGCGGACCTCGGCCTCGTCCAGGACGTAGGCGGGGGTGCCGAAACGGTCGGCGACCTCGGCGAGCGGCACACCGCCGACGCGGAGGTCGCCGGGGCGGGGTTCGGTGGTGGTCGCGGGCCATACCGTCAGGTCAGGGGTGGGGGTGGGGACGGTGGCGGGGGCCGCAGCAGGGGCGGGGCCGGCAGCGGGGGTGGTGGGTTCGTGGAGCGTGGTCATCGTCGCTGCCCCTCTCAGGCGGTCCGCAGCGCGGGGATCGCGGGCGTGGGCGTGGTCGAGGCGGCTTCGGCGACCTGGGTGACCGGCGTGGGCGCCGGGGCGGTGAACTGCGGGTCCACCGTGACGGTGGTGACGCCGAGCGGTGCGGTCAGCGCGCGCAGCGCGGGCTCGGCGAGCCGGATCCACGCCTGGCCGGGGCCGAGGGTGGCGGCCAGCCGGCGCGCGGAGGTGAAGCCGACGGCGGTGCGGTCGCCGAGCGCGGTGCGGAAGAGACGGGCCGCGCACCCGGAGGGGCCCGGCCGGACCGGCACGTACAGGGGTCCGGCCGGGAACGGATCGGAGGGCTCGGGGTCGTCGCCGTACAGCATCTCTGCCATGGGTGCCTCCGGAGGGCGGGACAGGCGGGGAAAACAGGGGGCTGGGGAAGCGGGGGCGGGGGAAGGGGGGGAACAGGGTCTTGGGGCGCCCCGGACGCGGGGAGGCGGACCGGGGCTCGTCGCCGACGGTATGCCCGGCGTCGGCGGGTGCCGGGCGGCTCCCTGCGAACCCTGACGGGACGCTTACGGCGATCGGAGCCGCCTTGACGGGACACTGACGGAGGGGCACCCGGCCGGTGACAGCGCGCCCCCCTGAGGGCCTGCCGTCCCCTGAAAGCCCTGACCGCCACTCCCGCCTCCTCTCACCGTTCCCCTCAGCGGCCGACATCCCGCGTCACCAGCGCGACCATGCCGGAGACCACGGCCGTCGCGGCCAGGGTGCCGATCATGACCAGGGTCACGCCGATCGCGAAGAGGCCGCTGGAGTCGTCCGACCAGTCGTAGAAGGCCGCGGCGGTCAGACCCGCCGTGGTGCCGAGGACCGCGCTCGCGCTGTGGCGCCGGTACGCGGCCCAGCACACCGGTACCAGCAGGGTCAGGACCAGCCCGATCACCTGCCAGGCCTCGTACGGGCCGGTCGTCGAGCCGTCCGGCCGCACGTCGGGCCGCTGGTCCCAGCCCAGCCAGACGGCCCACGCCGACGGGGCGGCCAGGACCGGCACGAGGACCGGCGCGAGGGCCGGCAGCATCCGGAGAGCGGGGTTCGGGAGTCCTGTACGCATGGGCCCAGGCTCCCGTCCCGCGCCGGCGGCGAACAGAGCGGAGGTACTCAGGTCCGCCCGAGTACCCCGGCCCTGCCGGGATCTAGGCTTCCTCCTGGAGGAGATTCGCTTCGTCAGCTCGTCTGTGGGTCGTAGAAACGTGAAGGAAGCCCCGTTGAACTTCTGGTCGCTCTATCAGCACGGCTTCGCGCGCATCGCCGCGTGCACGGGCCACACCGTCATCGCCGACCCGCACGCCAACGCCGAAGCGGTCCTGCGCCAGGCCCGCCGGTGCGCGGACGAGGGCGTCGCCGTCGCCGTCTACCCCGAGCTGGGCCTCACCGGCTACTCCATCGAGGACCTGCTGCTCCAGGACGCGCTGCTGGACCGGGTCGAGGAGGCGCTGGAGACGGTCGTGGCCGGGTCGGCGGAGCTGCTGCCCGTGCTGGTCGTCGGCGCCCCGCTGCGCCACCGCCACCGGATCTACAACTGCGCGGTGATCATCCACCGCGGCCGGGTCCTCGGCGCCGTACCGAAGTCGTACCCGCCGAACTACCGCGAGTTCTACGAGCGCCGGCAGATCGCCGACGGGCACGACGAGCGGGGCGGGACCATCCGGGTCGCGGGCGCCGAGGTGCCGTTCGGGGTCGACCTGCTGTTCGCGGCGGCGGACGTGCCCGGGCTCGTGCTGCACACGGAGATCTGCGAGGACATGTGGGTGCCGGTGCCGCCGAGCGCGGAGGCCGCCCTCGCGGGGGCGACCGTGCTGGTCAACCTCTCCGGCAGCCCGATCACCGTCGGCCGGGCCGAGGACCGCAGGCTGCTGTGCCGCTCGGCGTCCTCCCGCTGCCTCGCCGCCTACGTCTACGCGGCGGCCGGACTGGGCGAGTCCACCACGGACCTGTCCTGGGACGGGCAGACCATGATCTACGAGAACGGGGTGCTGCTGGCCGAGACCGAGCGGTTCCCGCTCGGCGACCAGTACGCGGTCGCCGACGTCGACCTGGACCTGCTGCGGCAGGAACGGCACCGGATGGGGACGTTCGACGACAACCGGCGGGCCCACGCGGCACGGACCGGGGACTTCCGGACGGTCTCCTTCGAACTGGACCCGCCGCTCACCGACCTCGGGCTGCGCCGGCGCGTCGAACGCTTCCCGTTCGTGCCCGCCGACCCCGACCGGCTCGCCCTGGACTGCTACGAGGCCTACAACATCCAGGTCGCCGGGCTCCAGCAGCGGCTGGCGGCGATCGGCGGACCCAAGGTCGTCATCGGGGTGTCCGGCGGGCTCGACTCCACGCACGCGCTGATCGTCGCCGCCCGGGCGATGGACCGCGCGGGCCGGCCGCGCAGCGACATCCTCGCCTTCACCCTGCCCGGCTTCGCCACCAGCGACCACACCAAGGACAACGCGCACAGGCTGATGCGGGCGCTCGGCGTCACCGCCGCGGAGCTGGACATCACGCCGACCGCTCGGCTGATGCTCCAGGAGATCGGCCACCCGTTCGCCTCCGGCGAGCCGGTGTACGACGTCACCTTCGAGAACGTCCAGGCCGGCCTGCGCACCGACTACCTGTTCCGGCTCGCCAACCAGCGCGGCGGCATCGTCCTCGGCACCGGTGACCTGTCCGAGCTGGCGCTCGGCTGGTCGACGTACGGCGTCGGCGACCAGATGAGCCACTACAACGTGAACTCCGGCGTGCCGAAGACGTTCATCCAGCACCTGATCCGCTGGGTCATCACCAGCGGCCAGTTCGACGACGAGACCGGCAGGATCCTCGCCGCCATCCTGGACACCGAGATCAGCCCGGAGCTGGTGCCGGGCGAGGAGATGCAGTCCACCGAGTCGAAGATCGGCCCGTACGCGCTGCACGACTTCACCCTCTTCCACGTGCTGCGCTACGGCTTCCGGCCCTCGAAGATCGCCTTCCTGGCCTGGCACGCCTGGCACGACCCGGACGCCGGCGCCTGGCCGCCCGGCTTCCCCGAGGCCAAGCGCGGCGCGTACGACCTCGCGGAGATCCGGCACTGGCTGGAGGTGTTCTGCCGCCGTTTCTTCGCGTTCTCCCAGTTCAAGCGCTCGGCCATGCCGAACGGCCCGAAGGTCTCGGCGGGCGGCTCCCTCTCCCCGCGCGGCGACTGGCGGGCCCCGTCGGACGGCAACGCGGAGGCGTGGCTGCGGGACCTGGCCCGCTTCGACTTCGACGCGGCGAGCGCCGGCCGCTAGCGGTCGCCCCGGCCGGGCACCTCGCGACGCGGCCCGCCGGTCCTGCCCTTCCCGGGCGCGGGCCGGCGGTCCTGCCCTCCCCGGGCGCGGGCCGGCGGTCCTGCTCTCCCCGGGCGCGGGCCCGCGGTCTGCCCTCCCCGGGCGCGGGCCGGCGGGCGGTTGTGCGTCCGCGCCCAGGGGCCCGGGTCAGTTCCTCGCCTCTTCCAGCGCGCCCAGGACCAGGGCCAGGTCGTCGGGGGCGGCGGTGAGGCGGACCGGGGTGCCGGCGTCGTCCAGTTCGGCGATGTGCCAGTCGCGCGGCACGGTGTCGCCCTCCGTGCCACGGGCGCGGCGCACGGTCGTGACGGTGAGCCGCTCGGCCGGAATGCGCCGGGCCGCGAACCGGCCCGGGCCCGGGTGCGGGACGACCGCCGGCTCGCCGCCGCCGAGGACGATGTAGGTGCCGAAGCCGTGCGGGTTGTAGTCGGTGTCCTCCAGGAAACGGGCGGACACGAACACGTCGCCCTCCTCCGGGGGCCGGCGCGCGGCAGGGGCCAGGGGGGCGCGGATGCGGGTGGCGTGCCAGGCCCAGGCGAACAGGGCGGCGGTCGCGGCCGAACCGGCGGCCAGCCAGGTCAGGGAACCGGCGGAGGCGAGCAGGCTCGTGGGGTGCCGGTAGCAGAGCGGCAGCAGCCAGGCACCGGTGCCGGCCAGGGCGACCCCGTACGGCAGCGCGGACGGCGGCACCTCGTCGGCGGGCCGCCGCCGCCCGCGCAGCCGTAGCAGCAGCTGCGCCCCGGGGAATCCCGCGGCCAGGGCGAGCCCGGCCGCGGCGACGGCCACACTGCCGCCGGTGGTCACGTGCTCGTGCCACACGTACCGCTCCCCGGCGACCTCCATGACCTCACCGCGCCAGACGGTCAGCTCCACCCGGTCACCCTTCTCGAACGCCCCGGCGGCCTCCGACGACACCCCCAGCCGTGTCAGCGGCCGACCGTCCGCGAAGTACAGCCAGCTCCGCCGCTTGGGCCGGCGGGCCTCGGTCCGGGCGATGACGGCCCCGACGGTCCGCAGACAGTCGTGCGACGACGCACCGGTGCGCGCCCCGGCCGCCGGACACGGCTGCGCCGCCCGCCACGCCCTCTCGTACGCGGTGGCGTCCGGCACGAACGACCCGGCCAGCGCGGCCCCCGCGAGCAGCAGCACCAGTACGCACATCCGGCCGATCGCCGCCCGACCGGCCATACCCCCCGCATGCTTCATACCGGGATTGTGGCGGACGGCCGTCCCGGCCTCCCCGCGCGGTCGGTTGTTCCAGGTCTCGTCGGTCAGTTGTTCCAGGTCTCGTCGTACGGGTCGCGCGGTGTCGGTACCGGTCGTGCGGAGGTCACCTTCAGGTAGGGCACCGGGCCGTTGTTGACCGGGTCGCGGGCGAGGCGGGGGGTGTACGTGCCCGTGACCTCCAGCCAGGCGTCCGGTCGCAGGACCGGCGGGAGCGTGCCGGTCAGCGCGATCTTCACCGGCTGGGCGTCCGCCGCGCAGCAGTTGAGGGCCATCCGGACCAGGTAGGCGGTGCCCGAGCGGTCCAGGGCGAGGAAGCCGGTGACCCGGACCTGGCGGCCGTGCAGGGCGCGGCCGTGGCCGTAGGCCGCGCGGGAGGCGTAGTCGACGACGGAGAGCGGCACCGGGTCGCCGGCGGGCAGGGGGCCGTAGGCGTACGGCTTCTGGAGCGCCGTACCGGAGCGCAGCGCGCTGTAGGAGCCGAGGGCCGGCGGGGCGATCAGGATCAGGGCGAGGAGGGGGAGCAGGAGGAGCCAGGCGACACGGGGTTCGGGGTGCTCGTGGGACCCGGGGCGCCGGTCGCGGCGGCGCTCGTACCAGGCCGTCGCCAGCGCCGCCGCGATCAGGACCGCGCCCGAGGCCAGCAGCAGCGGGCGCAGGCCCTCCTTGACGTACCGCAGGTACAGGTCGGTGGCGCCCGCGTGCAGCAGCGCTCCGCCGAGCAGGAACAGGACGGCTGCCTGGGCCTGCCGGTTCACAGCAGCACCGCCCCGGTCAGTACGGCGCCCGTGACGGCCAGCGCGAAGGTGGCGGGCGCGAAGCGGAGCGCGAAGGCACGGCCGAAGGTGCCGGCCTGCATCGCGAACAGCTTGAGGTCGATCATCGGGCCCACCACCAGGAACACCAGCTTGGCCGTCGGGGAGAACTGGGTCAGGGAGGCCGCGACGAACGCGTCCGCCTCCGAGCAGATGGACAGCAGGACGGCGAGGCCGGCGAGGGCGAGCACCGAGAGCAGGGGCGTGGCGGCGGCCGTACGCAGCCAGTCCGCGGGGACGGCCGCCTTCAGCGTGGCCGCGGCCGTCGCACCGAGCACCAGGAAGCCACCGGCGTGCATGACGTCGTGGCGGACCGAGCCCCAGAACGCCTCCCCCTTGCTCCGGCCCTCGTGCGCGCCGTGGGCCGGCGGGCGCAGCCAGTCCGTGCGGCCCAGCCGCTGCCACAGCCAGCCCATCACGCAGGCCACCAGCAGGCTGGCCAGGAACCGGGCCAGGACCATCTCCGGGTGCCCCGGGAAGGCGACGGCCGTGGCGGTCAGCACCACCGGGTTGACCGCGGGCGCGGAGAGGAGGAAGGCGAGGGCGGCGGCGGGCGCCACGCCCCGGCGGACCAGGGCGCCCGCCACCGGCACCGACGCGCACTCGCAGCCCGGCAGCACCGCGCCCGCGATACCGGCCACGGGCACGGCCAGGGCCGGCCGGCGCGGCAGGGCGCGCGCGAAGAAGGACGCCGGCACGAACACCGCGATCGCCGCCGACAGCAGCACGCCGAGCACCAGGAAGGGCAGCGCCTGGACGGTGACCGCCACGAACACCGTCGTCCAGCTCTGCATCGCCGGGGTGCCGAGCAGCCCGCGGAGGGGGGACTGGGCGAGGACGGCCAGCAGCAGGGTGAGTACGAGGACCAGGGGGGAGCTGAGGCGCAGGCCCGCGCGGTCGGGCGGGGGGTCGGAGCGGGGGGCCTGCGGGGGGCCGGGGCGGGAGTCCTGTGGGGGATCGGAGCGGGCGTCCGTCGGGGGCCCGGGGGGCTCGGTGTCCGTGCCCGGTGGGGCGTCTTCGGTGATGGCCACGGGTGGTTACCTCCGGCTGCTGCTCTCCCTCCCCTCCTCTACGCGCGCCCCGGCGCGGACGTTCAGACCGTTGCTGGAACCATGCATCTCCTTGGGGCACTCTTTCCCCTTGTGGCGAGCGTTCCGTATCAAGGGGGGCCGGGGACCCGGCCGCCGCACATGGTCGTGTGCGGCGACGACGGGCTCGCGCACCGGCTGGCCGCCGAGTTGCGCGGGGTCTACGGCGAACAGGTCACCCTCGTCGTACCGCCGAACGAACGCACCGCCCGGCCCCCCGTGGTCGGCCGTGCCCGGGCCGCGTCGGCGGCGCTGTTCGACCGTGTGGTCAGCGCCGCCGTGGGCACCGTGGGCCGGACCGGGGCGAACGGGCAGCCGCCCGGTGCCCCGGCCGGTCAACGACCCGACGGGGAAGGCGTACTGGAGGCCGTGGAACCCACCGAGGCGGTGCTCGCCGAGGCCGGCGTGGCCCGCGCCGCCGCGCTGGCCCTCGTGTACGACGACGACGAGACCAACATCCGCGCCGCGCTGACCGCCCGCCGGCTCAACCCGCGACTACGGCTCGTCCTGCGGCTCTACAACCGGCGGCTCGGCCAGCACATCGAGGAACTCCTCGACCAGGCGGCCGCGTTGGCCGCCGGGGGTGACGACGCGGGCGGTCTCACGGGCGCCGGCGTCGAGGCCTCCACGACCGTGCTGTCCGACGCCGACACGGCCGCACCCGCACTGGCCGCCACCGCCGTCGCCGGTACCGGCCGGGTCGTACAGGCCGAGGGACTGCTGCTGCGGGCCGTGGAACGACCGCTGCCCGGAGGCGCACCCGATGCCGGTACGGACGCGGGTGCGGGCTCCGGTGCGGGTGCGGGGCTGTGCACCCTGGCCCTGCTCTCGGGCGGCGGCGACCCGGACGGCCCCGGGGAGCAGCCGCGGCTGCTCCCCGACGACGAGGAGGTGCGGCTGGCCGCCGGCCGGCAGGCCGTGGTGCTGGAACACGTCTCCTCCGGCACCGGTACGGAATCCACCGCCCCCGCCCGCCGCCTGACCGGCGTCATGCCGCTCGCCTCGCTCTTCTCCCGGCGGCTGCGCTGGTCCCTGGCCGGAGCGGTCGGCTGCGTGGTCGCTCTCGCCGTGGCCCTGTGGCTGGTCACCGGCATCCACCCGCTGCGCGCCTTCTACATCACCCTCCTCGACCTGTTCGCGATCGACGACCCGGCGCTCAGGGAACCCCTCGGCCGTCAGCTTCTCCAACTCCTCTCCGCGCTGGTCGGGTTGCTCATCCTCCCGATCCTGCTGGCCGCCGCCCTGGAGGCGCTCGGCACCTTCCGTACCGCCTCCGCCCTGCGCCGGCCGCCCCGGGGCATCAACGGGCACGTGGTCCTGCTCGGACTCGGCAAGATCGGCACCCGGGTGCTGACCCGGCTGCGGGAGCTGAACATCCCCGTGGTCTGCGTCGAGTCCGACCCGGAGGCCCGCGGCCTCGCCGCCGCCCGCCGGCTGCGGGTGCCGGTGGTCCTCGGGGACGTCACCCACGAAGGCGTGCTGGAAGCCGCCCAGATCCACCGGGCCCAGACCCTGCTCGCGGTGACCAGCTCCGACACCACCAACCTGGAGGCCGTCCTCTACGCCCGCACCGTCCGCCCCGACCTCCGCGTGGTCCTGCGCCTGTACGACGACGACTTCGCCACCGCCGTCTACCGCACCCTGCGCGCCGCGTACCCCCGCGCCCTGACCCGCAGCCGAAGCGTCAGCCACCTCGCCGCCCCCGCGTTCGCCGGGGCGATGCTGGGCCGGCAGGTGCTGGGTGCCGTCGCCGTGGAGCGCAGGGTGCTGCTGTTCGCCGCGGTCGACGTCGACGGCCATCCGCAGCTGGAGGGCCGGACCGTACGGGAGGCCTTCCGGGCCGGCTCCTGGCGGGTACTGGCGCTGCTGGGCCGAACGGACACGGCCGCCGGCCACGTCCTGGAGAAGGGGGACCGGGTGGTGGTCGCCGCCACTCGCAGGGGCCTGGCGGAACTCCGCTGACCCCGCTGGGACATCCCCTTGCCGGTCCCGGCCGGTCATGGAACAGTGACCGTGCTCTGCGACCCGGCGGAGGAACTCACGGTGAGGAACGACAGCCAATGACTGCGGCGTCCCCGAGCGGCCGCCGTCGGCACTGAGCGCCGCGCACGACGCTTCCGCACGGCGGCCCCACGATGCGGTGCCTGACGCACCGCCATGCTCTCCTGCCCCCGAACCCACCAAGTTCGCATCAGGGGCTCCTTCCGAGACTTCGTGAGGTCATACCCACCATGGACATGCAGGTCCAGAGCTTCGCCGTCGCCAACCTCCGCCGCCGGCCCGTCGTCACCGAGACCGGCGGGTTCGTCGCCGGCTTCTCCTCCGACACCGACAGCCCCTACCTGAACTACGCGACCCCGCTGCCGGGAGCCGAGCCGACCGAGCGGGACGTCACCGCGCTGGTCGGGGCCTTCCGGGAGCGTGGACTGCTGCCCCGGCTGGAGTTCGCACCGGAGGCCGCGCCCGCCGTGGCGCCGGTACTGCGGGCGTCGGGCTTCGAGACCGAGGCGGTGCACGAGTACCTGGTCTGCACCCCGGACCGCCTGACGGTCCCCCGGCCCGCCCCGGCCGTGGAGACCCCGGTGACCGACGAGGAGTACGCCGGGCTGGACGCGGCGCTCGCCGAGGCGTTCGGCGGTGTCTTCGCCCCCTCGGCGGAGGGCGCGGCCCGGTTGCGGCGCACCCAGGAGGGCGGCGGGGCGGTGCGCTTCGTCCGTGCCCCGGAGGGCGGCTGCGCCGGGGGCGCCTCCTGCTCCGCGCCGGCCGAGGACACCGCCGAACTGTCCGGCGTCGGCACCCGCCCGGCCCACCGCGGCCGCGGCATCGCCGCCGCGGTGACCGCCGAGGTGACCGCCGCGATGTTCGCCCAAGGGGTCGGATCGGTCTGGCTGGAGTACTCCGGCGAGGGCTCCCGCCGCGTGTACGAACGGGTCGGTTACCGCCCCCGGGGCACGCGCCTGTACGTGTCGCTGCCGCGTCGCTGATCCCGGGTACCACCTGGGCCGGCCGGCCACCGGGCGGCGTACCGCCGGAGCCCGCGAAGGCTCCGGCGGTACGGCGGGTGCTCAGCCGGCGGGCAGGTGACGGGCCGCGAAGTCCAGCTCCAGTCGCACCTGCTTGATCCGCTCGTCGACCACCAGGGAGCCGTGCCCCGCGTCGTACCGGTACACCTCGTGGACCGCGCCGCGGGACTCCAGTCTCTTGACGTAGTTGTCGATCTGGCGGATCGGGCAGCGGGGGTCGTTGACGCCGGCCGAGATGTGGACGGGCGCCTTGACCTGGTCGACGTACGTGAGCGGGGAGGACGCCGCGAAGCGGTCCGGGACCTCCTCGGGGGTGCCGCCCAGCAGGGTGCGGTCCATGGCCTTCAGGGCCTCCATCTCGTCGTGGTACGCCGTGACGTAGTCCGCGACCGGGACGACCGCGATGCCCAGCGTCCAGGCGTCCGGCTGGGTGCCGAGGCCGAGCAGGGTGAGGTAGCCGCCCCAGGAGGCTCCGGTCAGGACGAGGCGTGCGGGGTCGGCGAGGCCGGAGGTGATCGCCCACTCGCGGACGGCCGCCACGTCCTCCAGCTCGATCAGGCCGACCCGGTGCTTGAGGGCGTCGGTCCAGGCGCGGCCGTAACCGGTGGAGCCGCGGTAGTTGATGCGGACCACCGCGTACCCGTGGTCGACCCAGGCGGCCGGGCCCGCCGCGAAGGAGTCGCTGTCGTGCCAGGTCGGGCCGCCGTGCAGGTCGAAGACGGTGGGCAGGGGGCCCGTGGCGCCCGCCGGCTTCTGGACCAGCGCGTGGATGCGGCCGCCGGGGCCCTCCACCCACACGTCCTCCACGGGCACCGACGGCGGGCACGCCATGCCGGGCGGGTCCAGCACCACGGCGCCGGTCGTGGAGCGCACCGCCGGGGGCTTCGCCGCCGACGACCACAGGTACTCCACGCTGCCGTCGGGGCGGGCCGTGGCACCGGAGACCGTGCCGGGCGGGGTGGGGATGCGGGTCAGTTCACGGGCCGCCAGGTCGTACCGGAACAGCTCGCTGCGGGCCTCGAAGCCGTGGACGACGAGCAGGGCCGAGCCGTCCGGATACCACTCGGCGCTGACGTCGCCCGGCAGGTCCAGGGCCAGGTCCGTCTCCTCGCCCGTCGCCACGTCCCACACCAGCGGCTCCCAGCGGCCCCGGCGCTGGTGGCCGATGAGCAGCCGGGTGTCGCCGTCGACCGGGGCGAAGCCCAGCACCTCCAGACCCAGCTCCTCGGTGCCGCCCTTGGTGTCGTCCAGCTCGGCGACCGCCGTGCCGTCCGGGCGGAGCACCCGCAGCGCGGCGTGCATGGCGTCGCCGTGCTCCGTGTGCTCGACGGCGATCAGGGAACCGTCGTACGACAGGTCGCCGACGCCCGCCGACTCGCGGTGCCGGTAGATCTCCACCGGGTCCGCGCCCTCGCGCGCCACATGGATCGTCGTACCGTCGTCGTCCGTGGAGCGGCCGACGACCGCCGTGCGGCCGTCGCGGGACAGGGCCAGGCCGGCCGGGTAGGACGGGGCGAGACCGGGCACGGCCGGCTCGTCGGGACCGCCCGCGAAGGGCTGGCGGCGCCAGATGCCGAACTCGTCGCCGTCCTTGTCGTCGAACCACCAGATCCAGGCGCCGTCCGGGGAGAGCACGCCGTCCGTCGTGCCGTTCGGCCGGTCCGTCGCCTGGCGCTGCTCGCCCGTCGCTCTGTCCCAGGCGTACAGCTCGTACGTCCCCGTCGCGTTCGACACGAACAGGGAGCGGTCCGGCGCGTCCTCCGCCCAGTCCGGCAGGGAGACGCGTGGCGCCCGGAAGCGCTTCTCCCAGTCCGGCATGTCCGGTGTGTCCGGCGTCCTGCTCTCACTCATGGCCCCAGTCATGCGCCCATATTGCCTGGCCGCGGCGACAATTGGGTGGCGGGTGTGCGCAGCCTGTGGATAACTTCCCGGCCATGAGCGTTTCCACCACTTCCGCATCCGTTCCCGAGGGCTGGCGCGAGGACAACCGGGCCATGTGGGACGAGCGGGTGCCCGTCCACGTCGCCGGATCCTTCTACGACCTCGACGGCTTCCGCGCCCGCCGGGACGACCTGCGGGACTTCGAGACGGCCGAGGTCGGGGACGTCACCGGGAAGACGCTGCTGCACCTGCAGTGCCACATCGGCACCGACACCCTCTCCTGGGCCCACCGCGGCGCCGCCCGCGTCGTCGGCCTGGACTTCTCGGCACCGGCGGTGGAGGCGGCCCGCGCCCTCGCGGCCGACCTCGGCCACGGCCCCGACCGGGCGGCGTTCGTCACCAGCGACGTCTACGACGCGCCCGCCGCCGTGCCCGAGCCGTCGTACGACATCGTGTACACCGGGCTCGGCGCCCTGTGCTGGCTGCCGGACATCCGGCGCTGGGCCGAGACGGCCGCCTCGCTGGTCGCGCCGGGCGGCTTCCTCTACCTCGCCGAGTTCCACCCGCTCACCGAGTCCCTGGACGACGAGACCGGCACCCGGATCGTGCGGGACTACTTCACCCGGGACGCGCAGGTCTACGAGGAGCCGGGCACCTACGCCGACCTGGACGCCGTCACCGTCCACAACCGCAGCGTGGAGTGGCAGCACACCCTGGGGGACGTGGTCTCCGCGCTCGCCGCGGCGGGGCTGCGCCTGGAGTTCCTGCACGAGCACGACGTGTCGGTCTTCCCGCGCTTCAGGAACTTCGAGGTGCGCGACGGCTACCACCGCTTCCCCGCGGACCATCCGCGCATCCCGCTGATCTACTCGCTGAGGGCGCGGAAGGACTGAGGACGCAAAAACGCCGAGGACCGGGAAACGCCGAGGACCCGCGAGGGCCGACCCGCGGCCAGAACGCCCCGCCGGGCGCCGTACCGTGGAGGGCGTGTACCGCTTTCTGCTGACACCCCGCTGGTGGGGCATCAACGTCTTCGTGCTGCTCGCCATCCCGTTCTGCGTGTTCATGGGGTCGTGGCAGCTGAGCCGGTTCGAGGACCGGGTCCAGGACCACCGCACCGTGACCGAGCGGGTCGAGTCCGGCCGCACCGAGGCCGCGCGCCCGCTCGACTCGATGCTCCCCGTCGACAAGAGCACGGCGGGGCGGCAGGTCACGGCGAGCGGGCGGTACGGGAAGCAGCTGCTGGTGCCCGGGCGGGAGCTGGACGGCAAACGCGGCTTCTACGTCCTGACCCTGCTGCGCACCGACTCCGGGAAGGCGCTGCCCGTGGTGCGCGGGTGGCTGCCCGGCACGGCGGACGCGGCCGAGGCGCCCGCACCGCCCGCCGGCGAGGTCACCGTCACCGGCGCGCTGCAGGCGTCCGAGACGCCCGGGGACAACGGGGTGAGCGCACAGGGCGGGCTGCCGGCCGGGCAGACCGCTGCGATCAGCTCGGCGTCGCTGGTGAACCTGGTGCCGTACCGCCTCTACGACGCCTGGGTCACCCTGGACAAGGGGGACGCCGGGATGAAGGCCGTGCCGGCCAGCGCGCCGGGCGGTACGGGGCTGGACCTGAAGGCGTTCCAGAACCTCGGATACACCGGTGAGTGGTTCGTGTTCGCCGGGTTCGTGGTGTTCATGTGGTTCCGGTTGCTGCGCCGGGAGATCGAGTTCCAGCGGGACGCGGCGTTGGGGCTGGTGCCGGAGGAGCCGGAGCGGACACCGGTACCGAGCGGCTGACCCGGTACGGTGCGCCCCACAAGGGGGCGCGGGGAACGCGCGCCCGGTCCCGACGGCGTCCGCCCCGCTCCCCCGCGGAGCGTCACGCCCCCGCCAGCACCCCGGTGTAGTAGATCGTCCCGGCGCACGCCCCGGACACCACCGCCGTCGCCGAGGGGGAACCGCCCTGCGCCGTGTGGGTGACGGCGATGCTGCCGTCGGCGGTGCCGTCCTCGGTGGCGAGCTGGGTGGTGGTGCCCTCCGAGCCGCCGGTGTCGGTGGTGCCGCCGGTGGCGCTCGCGTCCTGGGTGGGGGTCGGGTCCGGTGACGGGTCGGTCGGCTCGGTGCCGCCGTTGCCGGTGCCGCCGGTGGTGGGGCAGGTCTCGGAGGGTACGAAGGCGAACTTCTCCTCGTACGCCGCGCCGGGCTGGAGGACCAGCGAGGTGACTTCGAGGGACGGGTCGGGCAGCGAGGCCGCCGCGTCCCCGGCCGCGTGCCGGAGGGTGACGATCTTGGCCGGGTCCGCGGCGCCCTGGGCGGTCGGCGTGATGCTGCCGGCGCCGGTGACGGTGCAGGCGGTGCCGGAGATGTTGGTGACGCGGAAGACGCCGTAGACGGCGCCCGCGGAGTCGGGCGGGCTCACCGTGCCGGTGGCGGAGCCCAGCTGGGCCGCCGTGCAGAGCGGGGTGCCGGAGGCGGGCGGCGCGACGGGGCCGGTGCCGCCGGTGGAGCTGCCGCCCTTGCTGCCCTTCTCGGTCTTCTCGTCGCTCTTGCCGGACTCCTTGTCCGGCTTCACCGTCGTACTGCCGGTGTCCTTCTTGCCGCCCTTGTCGCCGCCCTTGTCCTTGCTCTGGCCGGTGCCGCCCTGGGCCTGGGAGCTCTGGCCGGCCATGGCGGTGTTCGGGTCGGAGCCGCCGGCGTGGGAGACGTGGACGAGGGCCGGGATCGCGGTGCCGATGAACAGGGCCGCCGCGGCCATGCCGACCACGGCCTGCCGCTTGCGGGCGCGGCGCGCGGGGACGGCCCGGCGGAGGTGGTCCAGGGTGCCGGTGCGCGGCTCGATGTCGTCGACCGCCGTGTGCAGCAGTCGGCGCAGGGCCTGTTCGTCGGAGTCGAGGTCGTCCAGGGCGTGGACTCCGTCGAGCCTCTCGGGGCCCTTGTCCTCGGGGCCGTGGTTCACAGTTCCGTTCCCAGGGTGCGATGGCGTGTGCTGTTGCCCGGCGCGCCCTGTCGGCTCGTGCCAGGCGTAGGGCTCGTGACGTTCGTGGGAGTGCCGTTCGTGGGAGTGCCGTTCGTGGGAGTGACCGTCATGGGAATCGCCCCCTTCGGCGTGGTCGGTCATGCCGATGCCTCCATGGACACCCGCAGCGCGGCGATGCCCCGCGACCCGTACGCCTTCACTGAGCCCAGGGAGATGCCGAGGGTCTCGGCGACCTGGGCCTCGGTCATGTCCGCGAAGTAGCGCAGCACGAGCACCTCGCGCTGGCGGCGCTGCAGGCCCTTCATCGCCTTGATGAGGTCGCGGCGCTCCAGCTGGTCGTAGGCGCCCTCCTCCGCGCTCGCCATGTCGGGCATCGGCTTGGAGAGGAGCTTCAGGCCGAGGATGCGCCGGCGCAGCGTGGAGCGGGAGAGGTTGACGACCGTCTGCCGCAGGTAGGCGAGGGTCTTCTCGGGGTCGCGGACGCGCTTGCGGGCCGAGTGGACGCGTATGAAGGCCTCCTGGACGACGTCCTCGCAGGAGGCGGTGTCGTCGAGGAGGAGCGCGGCGAGGCCGAGCAGCGAGCGGTAGTGCGCCCGGTAGGTCTCGGTGAGGTGGTCGACGGTCGTCCCGGCGGCCTCGGTCGCGACGGCGCCCGCGGACTCCTCGACGCCGTCGCGCTGACTGGGTATGCGGGCGGGCCGCGCTGCGGGCATGGGCGCGATCACCGGCATGCCGCCGGGCGTGCGGGGCCGGAGCGCCGCGCGGGGCCGCAGGGCCGTACCGCCGCGGGCCACACTGAGTTCGAGTACCTCTGCCACGCCAGTTGGACACGTTTCCCCCCTCGGGGGTTGTACGTGCCGGGCGTCACATGTGCGACAACCGACGGAGCCTCAAATGCCGTCATGCGTCCCGCTCTTCCGTTATGTCCCATTTGAACGGGCGTCCCCACGCCCCGATCACGGCGTCCCCACGCCAGGATCATCACGTCCCCAGGTCCCGCAAGGGGTGACCGCAAAGACGCTCCCCGCCTCCGTACGGTTGCGGAAGGCGGGGAGAGAAATCCTCTGCCGCCGGGAGGGACGGTTCAAGTGGATTGGACCATGCTCCCGGCCACAGCTCTTACAAAGATCCTACAAAGTTCAACCGCTATGCGGGAGCGGACGTCTCCGCCGCGAGCAGCTCGGCGATCTGCACGCAGTTCAGCGCGGCACCCTTGCGCAGGTTGTCGCCGCAGACGAACAGCTCCAGCGCGGTCGGATCGTCCAGGGCCCGCCGTACCCGGCCCACCCAGGTCGGATCGGTGCCCACCACGTCGGCGGGGGTGGGGAACTCACCGGCGGCCGGATCGTCGCACAGCACCACTCCCGGCGCGGTGGCGAGGATCTCCCGGGCGCCGTCGACGCCGACCTCCCGCTGGAAGCGGGCGTGGACGGTCAGCGAGTGGGTGGTGACCACCGGGACCCGGACACAGGTCACGGCGACCGGCAGCCTCGGCAGGCCGAGGATCTTCCGGGACTCGTCGCGGACCCTCATCTCCTCCGAGGACCAGCCGTCCTCCCGGAGCGACCCGGCCCACGGTACGACGTTGAGCGCGACCGGCTCCGGGAACGGCCCGGTGTCCTCCCCGACGGCCCGCCGCACGTCCCCGGGCTTGGTGCCCAGCTCGGTGCCGGCCACCAGGGACAGCTGGGCCCTGAGCGTGTCCACGCCGGCCCGTCCGGCCCCGCTCACCGCCTGGTACGACGACACCACCAGCTCGCGCAGCCCGAACTCGGCGTGCAGCGCGCCCAGGGAGACGATCATCGTCAGGGTGGTGCAGTTGGGGCTCGCGACGATGCCGCGGGGGCGGGACCGCACCGTGTGCGGATTGATCTCGGGCACGACGAGCGGCACGTCCGGGTCCATCCGGAAGACGCCGGAGTTGTCCACGACGACCGCGCCGCGCTCGGCGGCGACCGGCGCCCACGCGGCGGCGACCTCGTCGGGGACGTCGAACAGCGCGATGTCGACCCCGTCGAAGGCGTCCTCCGTCAGGGCCGTCACCTCGACCTCCTCGCCGCGCACGGCCAGCTTGCGGCCGGCCGAGCGCGGGGAGGCGATCAGGCGGATCTCGCCCCAGATGTCCGCGCGCTGGGACAGGATCTGGAGCATGACCGTGCCGACGGCCCCGGTCGCTCCCACGACCGCGAGCGTCGGCTTGCCGGTCGGCGCCATCAGCGGCCCGTGCCTCCGTAGACGACGGCCTCGTCGGAGTCGGAGTCCAGCCCGAAGGCGGTGTGCACGGCGCGGACGGCCTCCGGCACGTCGTCGGCGCGCGTGACCACCGAGATACGGATCTCGGACGTCGAGATCAGCTCGATGTTCACACCGGCGTTGCTGAGCGCCTCGAAGAACGCGGCGGTGACGCCCGGGTTGGTCTTCATACCGGCGCCGACCAGGGAGATCTTGCCGATCTGGTCGTCGTAGCGCAGCGAGTCGAAGCCGATGCCGGAGCGGTTCTTCTCCAGGGCGTCGATGGCCTTGCGGCCCTCGGTCTTCGGCAGCGTGAAGGAGATGTCCGTCAGCCCCGTGGACGCGGCGGACACGTTCTGCACGACCATGTCGATGTTGATCTCGGCATCGGCGATGGTCCGGAAGATCGCGGCGGCCTCACCCGGCTTGTCCGGCACACCGACGACCGTGATCTTGGCCTCGGAGGTGTCGTGCGCGACACCGGAGATGATGGCCTGCTCCACCTTCTTGTCCCCAATCGGCTCACTGCTGACCCACGTGCCCTGCAGTCCGCTGAAGGACGACCGGACATGGATCGGGATGTTGTAGCGGCGGGCGTACTCCACACAGCGGTGGAGGAGCACCTTGGAGCCGGAGGCCGCGAGCTCCAGCATGTCCTCGAAGGAGATCCACTCGATCTTCTTCGCCTTCTTCACCACGCGCGGGTCGGCGGTGAACACGCCGTCGACGTCGGTGTAGATCTCACAGACCTCGGCGTCGAGCGCGGCGGCGAGCGCCACGGCCGTCGTGTCGGAGCCGCCCCGGCCCAGCGTGGTGATGTCCTTCTTGTCCTGCGAGACGCCCTGGAAACCGGCGACGATGGCGATGTTGCCCTCGTCCAGCGCCGTCCTGATCCGGCCCGGCGTGACGTCGATGATCCGGGCTTTGTTGTGGACCGAGTCGGTGATGACGCCTGCCTGGCTGCCGGTGAAGGACTGGGCCTCGTGGCCCAGGTTTTTGATCGCCATCGCCAGCAGGGCCATGGAGATCCGCTCTCCGGCGGTCAGCAGCATGTCGAATTCCCGCCCCGCAGGCATCGGAGAAACCTGCTCGGCGAGATCGATCAGCTCGTCCGTCGTGTCGCCCATCGCGGAAACGACGACGACAACCTGGTTGCCGTTCTTCTTCGCTTCCACGATCCGCTTGGCGACGCGCTTGATGCCTTCGGCATCGGCTACGGAGGAGCCTCCGTACTTCTGCACGACAAGGCCCACGTGCGCTCCTCGCTCGGTTCGTTTGTGTCGGCTCAGTCTAACGAGCGTCCGAATACCACCACCGTGCTCCCGCATGGTGAGACATCGCCCGCTCGGTCACGAACCCTGCCCAGCGATCGGCCCCGCACTCGGAACGTGCCCCGGGTCACAGCGGCCGCCCCGGCTACTTCCCCGGCTGGATCCCCAGCGGAGCGCCGATCTCCTCCGCCATCACCCGGCCCGCCTCGAACTCCAGGGTCTCGTCACCCATGGCCGGCTGGTCGGTGTCGAGGCCGTCCAGCTCCTCCAGGGGCTGGTTGAGGCGGACGTGGATGAGGACCGACTGGAGGGCGCGCAGCACGGCGGAGGCCGTCGGACCCCAGTTGGAGAAGTACGAGAACTGCCACCACCACAGCGCCTCGCTGGTGCGGCCCGCTCGGTAGTGGGCCATGCCGTGCCTGAGGTCGGTGATGATGTCGGCCAGGTCGTCGGAGATCCGGGCCGGCACCGGCGCCGTACGGGGCTCGTACGGGTCGAAGACCTCGGAGTAGACGTCGACCGGGTCCAGGAGCCGGGCGAAGTTCTCGCGCAGCTCGTCCACGTCCGGCTCGGGGCCCGGGTCGGGCTCGTAGCGCTCCTCGGGGACGATGTCCTCGTGGGCGCCCAGCCGGCCGCCGGCCAGCAGGAGCTGGGAGACCTCGAGGAGGAGGAACGGCACCGCCGATTCGGGCTCGTCACCCCTCGCCACCTCCGTGACGGCCACCAGGAAGCTCTCGACCTGGTCCGCGATCTGGACCACGAAGTCGTCCGGGTTCTGCGCCGAGGCGTGCAGTGTGGCGTCAGACATCTAGGAGTCGTCTCCCCTCGAAGGCGCGGCTGAGGGTGACCTCGTCCGCGTATTCCAGGTCGCCACCCACCGGGAGGCCGCTGGCCAGGCGGGTGACCTTCAGGCCCATGGGCTTGATCATGCGGGCGAGGTACGTCGCCGTGGCCTCGCCTTCCAGATTCGGATCCGTGGCCAGGATCAGCTCCGTGACCGTCCCGTCGGCCAACCGGGCGAGAAGTTCTCGTATACGCAGGTCGTCGGGGCCCACACCCTCGATCGGGCTGATCGCGCCGCCGAGCACGTGGTAACGGCCCCGGAACTCGCGGGTCCGCTCGATCGCCACGACGTCCTTCGGTTCCTCCACCACACAGATGACGGTGGGATCGCGGCGCGGGTCGCGGCAGATGCCGCACAGCTCCTCCTGTGCGACGTTGCCGCACGTCGCGCAGAAGCGGACCTTCGCCTTCACCTCCAGGAGGGCCTGCGCGAGCCGCTTCACGTCGGTCGGCTCCGCCTGCAGGATATGGAAGGCGATCCGCTGCGCGCTCTTGGGACCGACGCCGGGCAACCGCCCCAGCTCGTCGATGAGGTCCTGGACCACGCCTTCGTACAACGGACTGCCTTTCCTGGAGACCTTTCGGTACGTACGGTAGTTGGCTCCCGCCCCCGCTCGGAAGGCGGAGGCGTCAGAACGGCAGGCCCGGGATGCCGCTGCCGCCGCCCAGCCCCTGCGCCAGCGGGCCGAGCTTCTGCTGCTGGAGCGACTGCGCGTTCGCGTTGGCCGCCTGCACGGCCGCCACGACCAGGTCGGCGAGGGTCTCGGCCGTCTCCTCGGGGGACGCGGCCGCCGGGTCCACCGCCTTCGGGTCGATCTTCAGGGCGCGCAGCTCACCGGCGCCGGTGACGGTGGCCTTCACCAGACCGCCGCCCGCCTGCCCGTCGACCTCCGTGTTCGCCAGTTCCTCCTGCGCCCGCTGCAGGTCCTGCTGCATCTTCTGGGCTTGCTGGAGCAACTGCTGCATGTTGGGCTGGCCACCGGGGATCACGATCAGCTCCTCGCCGTCTCCGTCGTCGTCTCCGACGCTTCGTCCGCGTCGGCGTCGTTCTCTGCCGACTTCCTCTGCCGACGTTTTTCTCCGTCCTGAATGAGCCTACGTGGTCCACGCGGCCACTGCCCCGCCACTCTTTCGAGTGAGAACAACGACCGGTCTATACCTGATCAAGGCCCTCTTCCGGGCGGAAAAGCCGGGAAACCTCCCTCTTCGCCACCCATTGGGCGGTAGGAAGGTGGCCGCACGTCGGCAGGGAATGTCACGCAACGTGACCGGTCGTGATCAGTTGGGAGTGCCGGGTGGGTCAGCCGGAGATGCAGCCCGAGGGTCCGCCTCAGGACGGGCGGGGCGAGGGGGCGGCCGGGCTGCGGCCGGGCGATCTGATCGCGCGGGCCTTCCCGCTCGGCGACTGGGCGGAGCCCGCCGAACGGCTGGACGAGCTGTACCGGTGGGTGGAGCGCCGGGCCCTGGAGACGTCGGCCTGGTACCTGCGGGAGCGGATCTGGAAGCGGCGCGGCGCGCGCGTGCTGCGGGTGGGCGCGGCGGCCGGGGCGGTGGCCGGGGCGGCGCTGCCCCTGCTGGACCTGACCGGGGCGGCCGGCGGGGTGGCGCCCTGGGGCTGTCTGGCACTGTTGCAGGCGGTCGCCTGCGTCGGCATCGACCGGTTCTTCGGCGTCACCTCCGGATGGATAAGGGACGTCGCCACCGCGCAGGCGGTGCAGCGGCGACTGCAGGCGTTCCAGTTCGACTGGGCGTCGGAGAGCGTGCGGGAGGTGCTGGGGCCGGCGGAGGGCACGGCGAGCGAGGCCGCCGAGCGGTGCCTGTCCGTACTGCGGCGCTTCTCCGAGGACATCACGGAGCTGGTGCGCACCGAGACGACCGACTGGATGGTGGAGTTCCGCACGGGCTCCGCGCCCCTGGGCATCCAGACGGCGGTGGCGGCGGTACCGCGGCAGGACGTGGGCGGGCCGGGGGGCCGGTTTCCCCTGCCCCCGGCGAACGGCTCCCGTCCCAACATGCCCCGCCAGCGGCCGCCCGAGCCGCGGTGAGACGGAGCACACCCGTCGGGCCCCGGGGAGCGCTCACTCCTTGCTGTACGTGAGGCTCTCCCCGCCGCCCGCCTTGGCCCGTTTCAGCCGCCCGTCCGGCAGCAGCGTGACCTCGGTGGCCTCGCCCGGGGTGCAGGAGGAGGCCGGTTCACCGGTGGTGACGGTGGACGGCCCGATCTCCAGCGGACCGGCGCCGCCGGGCTCCTCGGTCAGCTCCGCCTCGAAGACGCAGTGGTACGACCCTCCGCCCTCGGCCGGCCCGTCCGCGACCAGCGTCAGCACGGTGTCGCCCACCGCGCCCTGCCGGATGGTCAGTTCGCGGGTGTTGGAGCCGCTCGCGTTGTCGATGGTCGTCCGCCAGGTGCCCAGGTAGGCGTCCGGTACCGCCCCGGCGGTGGAGGCGGAGGGGGACGGGGACGGGTCGGCCTCGGCGGGCGAGGCCGATCCGGCCGGGGAGGCGGAGGTGGCGGTGGGCGCCGGACGGACCGTGCCGTTCCCCTTGTCGTCGGTCGCGCCGCCCTTCTTCATCAGCGCGTACACCGAGCCGCCCGCGCCCAGCGCGACGACCAGCGCTATCACGATGAGCAGCGCGGTGGACCGCCCGTTGCGCCGCTCCGGCTCCGCCGGCACACCGACGGCCGGCGGCCCGTACGGCGGGGTGGAGCCGAGCCCGCCGGCGTAGGGGTGGTACGACGGCTGCCCCGCGCCCCAGTTCCCCGGCTGCTGCGGATAGCCGTAGGCAGCGGCCTGGGGGTGCTGCTGCGGGGCTCCGTAGGGCGGCGCGCCGAATCCGGCGGGCGCCTGCGGGACGCCGGGCGGGGGCTGCACACCGTGCGGCGCGCCGGGCGAGGCGCCCGGCGGGGCGCTCGGCGGGGGCGGAGCCTGGGCGGAGACGACGGTGGGCAGGTGGTTGACGGGTCCGGCCGGCCCGCCGTCGGAGACGGGCGCGTGCTCGGGCGACCCGACCGCACCGCCGTCCCCGGGCACCCCGGCGGCCCCAGCTACCCCAGCCGCCCCCGCGGCCCCGCCGGAGCCGCTCTCCGGGTTCTCCACCTCCAGCAGCTGCACGGCGTGCCGTCCCAGCTGGGCGACCAGCGAACTCGGCAGCCAGGGGTCCCGGGACCGGCCCCCGGTCACGGTGTCCTCCACCCCGGTCCGCTCCAGGATCGCGTCCGGCGAGGGCCGGGACTGCGGGTCCTTGCGCAGGCAGTCCCGGACCAGGTCGGCGATCCCCTCCGGCACCCCCGTCAGATCCGGCTCCTCCTGGGCGATGCGGAACATCAGCGCGTGCGCGCCGCTGTCGGCGTTCCCGAAGGGCAGGGCCCCGGTCGCCGCGTAGGCCAGCACCGAACCGAGGCAGAACACGTCGCACGCCGGGGTGATCCGGTCCCCGCGGACCTGCTCGGGCGCCATGAAACCGGGCGACCCGACGAGCGCCCCGGTGCGGGTGAGTCCCTCCCCGCCGGCGGTCGCCGTCTCCAGGGCCCGCGCGATGCCGAAGTCGATCACGCGCGGCCCGTCGATGGTCACCAGCACGTTGGACGGCTTGAGGTCCCGGTGCACGGTCCCGGTCGCGTGGATGTCCTTCAGCGCGTGCGCGAGCCCCGCCGCCAGGATCCGTACCGACCGCTCGGGCAGCGCCCCGTGGTCGCGCCCGACGACCTGCTGGAGGCTCGGCCCGGCCACGTACCCGGTCGCCACCCACGGCACGGCGGCCTCGGTGTCCGCGTCCAGCACGGGCGCGGTCCAGTACCCCCCGACCCGCCGCGCGGCCTGCACCTCCTGCCGGAACCGCGCCCGGAACTCCTCCTGGGCGGCCAGCTCCTCCCGGACCAGTTTCACGGCGACGGTCCGCCCCCGGTCCGACCGGGCCAGGTACACGTGCCCCATCCCGCCCGCGCCGAGCCGCGCCAGCAGCCGGTACACCCCGATCTGGTGCGGATCCCCCGGCCCCAGCTTCTCCATCCCCGCGCCGCCTTCCCCCCATAGGTCTGCAACGACCGAGAATAGTGCGGTGGTACGACAGCGGCGCTCCCCCGTCGACAACCTGTCGCGGATTCGGGTCGTCCACGGAACAAGACGCCGATATGCCTTCCGCATCGCGGACATTTACCCTCACCGGCATGACCCCTCAGCCCAGCCCCGACGCCGGCACCGCGGTGAAGGCCGCGGACCGCGCGCACGTCTTCCACTCCTGGTCCGCCCAGGACCTCATCGACCCCCTCGCCGTCGCCGGCGCCGAGGGGTCGTACTTCTGGGACTACGACGGCACGCGGTATCTGGACTTCACCAGCGGACTCGTCTTCACCAACATCGGCTACCAGCACCCCAGGGTCGTCGCGGCGATCCAGGAGCAGGCGGCGAAGCTGACCACCTTCGCGCCCGCGTTCGCCGTCGAGGCCCGCTCGGAGGCGGCCCGGCTGATCGCCGAGCGGACCCCCGGCGACCTCGACAAGATCTTCTTCACGAACGGCGGAGCGGACGCCGTCGAACACGCGGTGCGCATGGCCCGGCTGCACACGGGCCGCCCGAAGGTCCTCTCGGCGTACCGCTCGTACCACGGCGGCACCCAGCAGGCCATCAACATCACCGGCGACCCGCGCCGCTGGGCGAACGACTCCGGCTCGAACGGTGTCGTCCACTTCTGGGCGCCGTTCCTGTACCGCTCCCGCTTCTACGCCGAGACCGAGGAGCAGGAGTGCGCCCGGGCGCTGGAGCACCTGGAGACGACGATCGCGTTCGAGGGACCGGGGACGATCGCCGCGATCATCCTGGAGACCGTCCCGGGCACCGCCGGGATCATGGTCCCGCCGCCGGGCTACCTGGCCGGCGTGCGCGAGCTGTGCGACAAGTACGGCATCGTCTTCGTCCTCGACGAGGTCATGGCCGGCTTCGGCCGGACCGGCGAGTGGTTCGCGGCCGACCTGTTCGGTGTCGTACCCGACCTCATGACCTTCGCCAAGGGTGTGAACTCGGGCTACGTCCCGCTCGGCGGTGTGGCCATCTCGCGGGAGATCGCCGAGACCTTCGGCAAGCGTCCCTACCCCGGCGGCCTCACCTACTCCGGGCACCCGCTGGCCTGTGCCGCCGCCGTCGCCACGATCAACGTGATGGCGGAGGAGGGCGTGGTCGAGAACGCCAGGCGCCTCGGGGAGACCGTCGTCGGGCCCGGCCTCGCCGAGCTGGCCGAACGGCACCCGAGCGTCGGCGAGGTCCGCGGTGTCGGCATGTTCTGGGCGCTGGAGCTGGTGCGGAACCGGGAGACCCGCGAGCCGCTGGTGCCGTACAACGCGTCCGGCGAGGCGAACGCCCCCATGGCCGCGTTCACCGCCGCCGCCAAGCGGAACGGCCTGTGGCCCTTCGTGAACATGAACCGCACCCACGTCGTGCCGCCGTGCAACGCGACCGAGGCCGAGCTGAAGGCGGGCCTGGCCGCGCTCGACGCCGCGCTGAGCGCCGCCGACGAACACACCGTGTGACCGTACCGCGGCTGCCGCCGGGCCGATTCGAACGCGTAAGGTGACGTGCTCGTAAGCACAAGGGGACGCGTGTCGACCACGCGTCCGTACGAGTACGTCACCCGGACGTGTGAGGAGAGGCACGGAGCATGCCCGGCAACGGCCCCGTGACGCGCAGCACCCTGCGCCAGCAGATCGCGGACGCGCTCCGTGACGAGGTGCTGGCGGGACGGCTGCGTCCGGGCCGGGCGTTCACCGTGAAGGAGATCGCCGACCAGTACGGCGTCTCCGCCACCCCCGTCCGTGAGGCGCTGGTCGACCTGTCCGCGCAGGGCATCCTGGAGGCCGACCAGCACCGCGGGTTCCGCGTGCCCGAGTACTCGCTGACCGACTACCGGAACATGATCGAGGCCCGCAGCCTGGTCACCGACGGCATGTTCCAAGCCCTCACCACCGGCCACCCCGCCTTCCGTACCCCGCCCGAGGACCCGCGCACGGCGGCGGCCCTGGCGACCGTACGGCGCCGCGGCGAGGAGGCGGCCCGGGCCGCGGCCGCCGGCGACCTCACGGTCCTGGTCGGCTACGACCTGCGTTTCTGGCGCGAGCTGAGCGCCCTCTTCGGCAACCCCTACCTCGGCGACTTCCTGCACCGGCTGCGCGTGCAGTCCTGGGTCTGCGCCGTGCAGCACCTGCTCCGCCTGCCCGACCTGCGTGGCCGTCTCTGGGCGGGGCACACGGAGCTGGTGGACGCGCTCGCCCGGCGCGAGGCGGAGACGGCCCACGCGATCGTCGTCGCCGCCAACTCCCACTCGCTCGCCCTGCTGGAGCACCTGTCCGAGGGGTAGGTGACCGAGTACGGCCGTCGTACCGGCACGAGAGGGGCCGCCCCCGGGCCGTACCGACTACCCTTCCCTGACCACCTGCCGCCGTGCGTGACCACGCGCCTGCCGTACCGAGGAGCCCTCTTTGGCCTGTGACCTGTGGCTGGTACCGCTCGTGGACGTGTTGTGCCACACCCCGGACAACCCCTTCGCCGAGGAACTCGCGCAGTACAACAAGGCGCTGGCCGAGGCCGGCCTGCCGCCCGTCCCGGTGTACCAGTACATGCCGGGCCTGTCCGGCGACGTCGCCCCGGTCGCCGGTTTCGACTACGACGCCCTCCACTTCCTGCGCCGGGCCTACCTGCTCCAGGTCTGCGGCCTGCCGGTGACCCCCGTGGACGAACTGGGCGGGGACTACGAGCAGTTGCTGGAGATGTTCGAGTCGACGGCCCAGCAGTCCCACCTGGTCTGGCACTACGACCACGCGGGTGCCTACGTCCCCGTGGACTTCCCGCACCCGCTCTCGAACGACGAACTCCTCGCGGGCGGCGGCCCGCTGGGCTCCTCGCAGACCCTGCTGCGCGAACTCCAGTACGTCGCCCCGACGATCGGCATCGATCCGGCCAACCCGCCGGCGCCGCCCGCCCCGCCCACGGCCCCCACCGAACTGGAGGAACCGGCCGTCCCGGCGCCCTACGACCCCAGCCCCTTCGCCCGCGAACGCCATGTCTGGCTGGGCCTGCACGCGGCGGCGACCCGCTCGCTGGCCCAGGGCTCGATGATCGTCTTCAGCTGACCCTCAGCCCGGTCCCGTGGCCGGTGCGGCGGGGCGGCCGATGAGTCTGACGTCCGGGGGCCACAGGACACCCGCAGCGAGGAGCAGGGAGGGGCCCAGGTGCACGGGGCACACCTGCAGGGGTGGCCGGTTGTGGCGGGCGACCTCGAAGACCGCGGGGTCGGAGCAGTCCGTGCCGCCGGCCTGGTGGCCCTCACCGCCGTACGGGCCCCGGCATCGTGCGGTCCGGTGGACGCCCATGGGTCCATTGTCCACCGGGCGCGGTCACCGAGGGGCCGTCGTCCACAGGGTGTGGACGCGGAACCGCCCGCCGGCCCGCGCCCGGGGAGGGCGGGACCGGCGGGCGGTGTCGCGAGGTGCCTGTTCGCGCGGGTGCCTGTTCGCGCGGGTGCCTGTTCGCGCGGTGCCTACAGGAACGAGTTGATCTCGATCGTCTCGTCCCGGCCCGGGCCCACGCCGATCGCGGAGATCGGGGCGCCGGACATCTCCTCCAGGGCCTTGACGTACGCCTGGGCGTTCTTCGGCAGGTCGGAGAAGGTCTTCGCCTTGCTGATGTCCTCGCTCCAGCCCGGCAGCATCTCGTAGACCGGCTTCGCGTGGTGGAAGTCGGTCTGGGAGTACGGCAGCTCCTCGACGCGCCTGCCGTCGATCTCGTACGCCACGCAGACCGGGATCTGCTCCCAGCCGGTGAGGACGTCGAGCTTGGTGAGGAAGAAGTCGGTCAGGCCGTTCACGCGGGTCGCGTAGCGGGCGATGACGGCGTCGAACCAGCCGCAGCGGCGGTCACGGCCGGTGGTGACGCCCCGCTCGCCGCCGATGCGGCGCAGCGCCTCGCCGTCCTCGTCGAACAGCTCCGTCGGGAAGGGACCCGCGCCGACGCGGGTCGTGTACGCCTTCAGGATGCCGATCACGCGGCTGATCTTCGTCGGGCCCACGCCCGCACCCGTGCAGGCGCCGCCCGCCGTCGGGTTCGAGGAGGTGACGAAGGGGTACGTGCCGTGGTCGATGTCCAGCAGGGTGCCCTGGCCGCCCTCGAAGAGCACGACCTTGTCGTCCTCCAGGGCCTGGTTCAGGATCAGCACCGTGTCGGCGACGTACGGCTTGATCTGCTCGGCGTAGCCCAGCAGCTCCTCGACCACTTGCTCGGCGGCGATGGCGCGCCGGTTGTAGAGCTTGGTGAGGACCTGGTTCTTGACGTCGAGAGCCGCTTCGACCTTCTGCTGGAGGATCGACTCGTCGTACAGGTCCTGGACCCGGATGCCCACGCGGTTGATCTTGTCGGCGTAGGTCGGGCCGATGCCGCGGCCGGTCGTGCCGATCTTGCGCTTGCCGAGGAAGCGTTCCGTCACCTTGTCGACGGTCACGTTGTACGGCGTGATGACGTGCGCGTTACCACTGATCAGGAGCTTGGACGTGTCGACGCCACGCTCGTTCAGACCGCTCAGCTCGGAGAGCAGGACCGACGGGTCGACGACGACGCCGTTACCGATGACCGGCGTGCAGCCGGGGGACAGGATCCCGGAAGGGAGAAGGTGGAGGGCGTACTTCTGGTCGCCCACGACTACCGTGTGGCCGGCGTTGTTGCCGCCCTGGTAGCGCACCACGTAGTCGACGGATCCACCGAGCAGGTCCGTCGCCTTTCCCTTGCCTTCGTCACCCCACTGAGCACCGAGCAGCACAAGTGCGGGCACGCGCGTACACCCCTTCCGGGCGGGGCATGTCCAAGGTCGGGGGCGTGGGCGTAAGGTTCACCGCCGCGTACCACCGCGACCGCCGTTGGTCGCACAACCGTCGGACCGGATGCCCCGGAATAGACGAAGCCCCTGGCGCAATAGCGCAAGGGGCTCTTGCACAAAGATGCTACCCGAGGAAGCGAGGCAGGACCGAGGTGGCGACTTTCGCGACGTCCGACCAGCTGCTGGTGATCATCGATCCGGCCGCACGGCAGACGGACGGCGAGTCCGTACGCATCGCGAAAGACGTGCTCAGCGCGGGTGCGGCGACCAAGGTGTGCCTGCCGGAGGACCTGGAGGAATTCGCCCGCGCGCTGGGCCGGAGGGGGTCCCGGCGGCCGGTCGTGGTCGGGGACGACCGGGCGCTGGTGCGCGCCGTCACGCTGCTGCACCGGCATCGGGAGCTGGCCGGATGCGCGCTGTCGGTGGTGCCGGTCGGGGACAGTGCGCTCGCCGAGTCGCTCGGGGTGCCCGGCGGGGCGGTGGCAGCGGCGCGGGCGGTGCTGGAGGGCGCCGAGCGACGGCTGGACCTGCTGGTCGACGACAGCGACGGGGTGGTGCTGGGCGCGCTGGGCATTCCGCCGGCGCCGGTGCGGGCGGCCGGGGGGAGCGAGCCGGTGCCCCTCGCCCCGGGCGGGCCCTGGTACCGCTCCCTGGTCCGCACCCTCGCCACCCGTCCGGCCCGGCCCACCCGGCTGTCGGCCGTGCCCGCCCCGGGGACCCGGCTGCGGGTGGAGGTCGACGGGCGGACGGTGGTGGACCTGGACCAGCCGGTGGAGGCGGTGTCGGTGGCGCCGGGCCCGGGCGGGGTGGCCTCGGTGGAGGTACGGCCGCTGTCGGTGGGTGCGGAGGCGACCCCGCTGCTGGCCTCCGGCCGCACGGTGACCGTCATCGGCGAGGCCTTCCGCTACCGGGCGGACGCGGCGGTCTCCGGCCCGGTACGGCGGCGGACGTGGCGGGTGGCGGAGGGCGCCTGGCGGCTCACCCTGCCCGCCACCCACTGACCCGCACCGCCCGACCCGAGGCCCCCCTAAAGGTCTGGTGACACATATTTAACCGTGCCGACCCCTTCCCGGGTGTGTCCTTCGTCCACCATCCTGCTCCATCAGGACCCACGGACCGACACAGGAAGGGGCCACCCGATGGCTGTGGACGAGGGTGTGGCACCGGCGACGGGCGCGGCGGACGGCGAAACGGTTCACCGGCTGAAACCCAACGCCGTAGGGCTGCTCGGGGTGGTGTTCATGGCCGTCGCCACCGCCGCGCCGATCACCGCGATGACCGGCAACGTGCCCTTCATGGTGGCGTCGGGCAACGGGGTCGGGGCACCCGCGAGCTATCTCGTGGCAATGGTCGTCCTGGCAATCTTTTCCGTCGGTTTCACCTCGATGGCGAAGCACATCACCTCGACCGGCGCCTTCTACGGCTTCATCTCCTACGGGCTCGGCCGGACCGTCGGGCTCGCCTCGGGGCTGCTGGCCACCTTCGCGTACGTCGTCTTCGAACCCGCGCTGATCGGGATCTTCTCCACCTTCGCCACGACCACGCTCAGGGACCAGACGGGGCTGCACGTCCCCTGGTGGGCCTTCGCCGTCCTGATGCTCGCCGTCAACGCCACCGGCACCTGGTTCGGGGTCAGCGTCGCCGAGAAACTGCTGGTGGTGCTGCTGGCGACCGAGGTGACCGTCCTCGCGGCCATGGCGGTGTCCGTCGCCCTGCACGGGGGCGGGCCGCACGGCTTCACGTTCGCGCCGGTCGACCCCGTCAACGCCTTCAAGGGGACCTCGGCCGGCCTCGGCCTCTTCTTCGCCTTCTGGTCCTGGGTCGGTTTCGAGTCCACGGCGATGTACGGCGAGGAGTCCCGCGACCCGAAGAAGATCATCCCCAAGGCCACGATGGTCAGCGTGCTCGGCGTCGGCGTCTTCTACGTCCTCGTCTCCTGGATGGCCATCACCGGCAACGGCGAGGCGGAGGCCGTACGCGCCGCCTCCTCCGCCAACCCGCTCGCGATGTTCTTCGACCCCACCGAGCGCTACGTCGGCCACTGGGCCGTCGACGTCATGCAGTGGCTGATGATCACCGGCTCGCTCGCCTGCGGCATGGCCTTCCACAACTGCGCCGCCCGCTACCTGTACGCCCTGGGCCGGGAGGGCGTCCTGCCCTCGCTGCGGGACAGCATCGGGCGCACCCACGCCCGGCACGGCTCCCCGCACATCGCCGGGCTGGTGCAGACAGCCGTCAGCGCGGTGCTGATCGGCGCCTTCTGGGCGGCGGGCAAGGACCCGTACACCGGTACCTACGTCCTGCTCGCCATCCTCGGCACCATGGCGATCCTCGTCGTGCAGGCCGTGTGCTCCTTCGCGGTGCTGGTGTACTTCCGCTCCCACCACCCCGAGAGCCGGCACTGGTTCCGCACCTTCACCGCCCCGCTCCTCGGCGGCGTCGCGATGCTCGCCGTCGTCGTGCTGCTGGTCTCCCACATGGGTGTGGCGGCCGGGCCGGAGTCCGGCTCGCTGGTGCTGAAGGCGACCCCGTGGCTGGTGGCCCTCGTCGCGGCGGCCGGCCTCGGCTACGCGCAGTACCTCAGGCGGCGCTCGCCCGAGCGGTACGCGCTGCTGGGGCGGACGGTGCTGGAGGAGACCAAGGAGCGGTGACGCCCGGGGCGCCCGCTCAGCCCACCTCCACGCGCAGCCCCGACAGTCCCCGGATCACGAAGTTCGGCTTCCGTTCCGGCTCCGCCGCCAGGGCCAGGGTGGGGGCCTGCCGCAGCAGGGCCGTCATGGACGCCGCCAGCTCGATACGGGCCAGGGGCGCGCCGATGCAGTAGTGGATGCCCGCGCTGAAGGAGATGTGCGGGTTGTCCCCGCGGGTGAGGTCCAGGCGGCCGGGGTCGGCGAAGACCGCCGGGTCGTGGTTGGCGGAACCGAAGAGCATGGCGATCTCCGACCCCCTCGGGATCGTCGTGCCGTCGATCTCGATGTCGTCCAGGACCCAGCGTTCGAAGAGCTGGAGCGGCGTGTCGTAGCGCATCAGCTCCTCGACCGCGGAGGGGACCAGACGGTGGTCGGCGCGCAGGGCCGCCAGCTGGTCCGGGTTGCGGAACAGCGCCCACCAGCCGTTCACGGTGGCGTTGACGGTCGCCTCGTGACCGGCGTTCAGGAGCAGCACCGCCGTGGAGATCATCTCCTGCTCGGTGAGGCGGTCGTCCTCGTCATGGGCGGCGATCAGCCCCGAGACCAGGTCGTCGCCGGGCTCCTTGCGCCGGACCGCGATCAGCTCCCGCAGGTACTCCGAGAACTCCACCGACGCCCGGACCGCCTTCGCGGCCGTCTCCCGCGACGGATTCAGCTCGTACATCCCGCAGATCTCCGCCGACCAGGGGCGCAGCTGTCCCCGGTCCGCCTGCGGGATGCCCAGCATCTCGGCGATCACCGCCACGGGCAGCGGCTCCGCCACGTCGGTCAGCAGATCGCCGCCGCCGTCGCGGACCAGGCCGGCCACCAGATCACCCGCCAGCCCCTCGACGTACGGCTTCAGCCGCTCCACCGTGCGCGGGGTGAACGCCTTCGACACCAGGCGCCGGATCCGGGTGTGGTCCGGCGGCTCCAGGTCGAGCATCCCGTGGTCGTTGAGGGTGTGGAACGGCTCGTGCTCCGACGGGGGCGGGGTACGGCCGAACTCCTCGTGGCTGAACCGGTGCCGGTACGTCCGCCCCAGCCGGCGGTCCCTCAGCAGCGCCGCGACGTCCGCGTGGTGCGGGACCAGCCACTGGTCGGTCGGCTCGTACCGGACCACCCGGCCGCGTGCCCGCAGCTCCGCGTAGGCCGGATACGGGTCGGCGACGAACGCCGGGTCCCAGGGATCGAACGCGAGGTCGCTGGAGCCTGCCATGCCGGGACGCTAGCGCGCCGGCCGACGCCTGACCAGGGGGCCCGCCCGCACGGCCCGGGCCCCGCCGGGTTCAGACGACGGGCTCCGTGGTGACCAGGACGTAGTCGTAGTACAGCGGGTCACCCTCCTCGTCCACCGGGTACGCGTAGCTGCTCTGGTTCGCGAGGATCACCTTCAGCTCGGGCAGGGCGTCGAAGCCGAGGTCGTTCTCCTCGATGGTGTGGCCCCGTTCCGCCAGCTGCTCGAAGAGGTCCTCACTCGGCGTGCGGAAGACGTCGAGCCCGTCGAGCAGCACCCGGACGTCGGCGTCCTCCTTCCGGAAACGGACCAGCTCCACTCCGCTCAGCATGCCGCTGCCGAAGCCGAGCACGATGTCCGTCTCGGAGTCGTCGTGCGTGAGGACGATCTGCCCCGGCTCCTCGTCGCCGGCGACGGTCCGGAGCACACCCCACTCCTCCACCGCGGCGCGCGCTTCCCCGACCGACATGCCGAGCCGGAAACGCCCGACGCCGACATGCGGCACCAGTTCCAGTTCCATGTCCACTCCCTCGATCACTCGCCCCGGACCCTCACGCCAGCAGAGCGCTCTCGTCGATGGTCCAGCCTCGCTTCTTGAGCATGTCCTGAAGCGGCTTGTTGTGTTTCAGGCCGGCCACCATCTCCTCGATGTGCCGAGCCCGAGCCGGCCTGGTGCAGTTTGCCGCCGTGGGAGGAGACCTTGCCGGCGCCGTCCTCGAACTCGGCGTGGTCGATCACGGTCCGCTTGCCGGCCCCGGCCCCGGCCCCGTCGCCGCCGCTCCCGCCACCGGCGGAGGCCAGCTGCATGCCGCCGCCGTGCTTGCCGCCCGAGCCGCCCGGGTGAGCGTCGCCCGGCGCCGGAGGCAGCGAGAAGGCGCCGTCCACCAGGTCGAAGACCATGTCCTCGACCATGGCCTCCAGCTTGGCGTTGACCGGCTCGGTCACCCGCGCCACCAGCTCGTCCACGATCCGGTCGGCGGCCTCGTCGATGATCCGTTTGATCGCCTGGCGCATCGCCACGGTCTCGGCCGCACCGATGACCGCGGACAGACCGCCGGTGACGACGGCGAGTCCCGCCGAGATCCCCAGCGAGGCGGCCATCGCACCGAGTTCGATCTCGGCCTTGGTCTTCATCCCGAAGACGATGTCCGCGACCACGTCGCACGCGTCCGCGAACAACCGGGCCAGCTCGGGGACCTTCTCCAGATGCCCCGCCTTCAGGTGGGCCCAGTGCTTCTCCATCGCGTCGACGGCCCAGCCCTGCGAGGAGGACAGGATCCGGGACACCGCCCGATGGGCGTCAGCGCCGTGCCCCTCGAACGTGTCCGCGAAATCCCGCGTGGAGTCGGCCATTTCGCGGTAGTCGTCCTCGTCGACGTTCGGCCAGTTGATCCCGATGAAGTCCAGGATCTCGTCGGCCCATCCGGGCAGAACGTAACCCATCCCCCGTGCGCCTCGTTCGCACGTGCGATCCACGTGCGTGCACCGTCGCACACTAGTCGGCGACAGGCACGGACGGGCACCAGGTGACGGCGGGCTGCCGGTGACGGCGGGCACCCGGTGACGGATGCTCAGCCCGGCGTCACCAGGCGGGCCTCGTACGCGAACACCGCCGCCTGGGTGCGGTCGCGGAGGCCCAGTTTCACGAGGACGCGGCTCACGTGGGTCTTGATCGTCGACTCCGCCACCACCAGGCGGCCGGCTATCTCGGCGTTCGACAGACCCTGGGCGATCAGTATCAGTACCTCCGTCTCGCGTTCCGTCAGTTCCCCGTAGGCCGCCCGGGCCGCCGGCATCAGCCGGGGGGTGTCGGCCAGACGGGAGAACTCCGTGATCAGGCGTCGGGTGACCGAGGGCGCGAGGAGGGCCTCGCCCGCCGCCACCACCCGCACCCCGTCGGCCAGCTGGCGTGCCGAGGCGTCCTTGAGGAGGAAGCCGGAGGCTCCCGCGCGCAGCGCCTGGTACACGTACTCGTCCAGGTCGAACGTGGTCAGCACCAGCACCTTCGCCGTCTCGTCCGCGGCGACGATCTCCCGGGTCGCCTCGATGCCGTTCAGCTCCGGCATGCGGATGTCCATCAGGACGACGTCCGGGGAGAGTTCACGGACCCGGTCCACCGCGTCCCGGCCGTTGACCGCCTCGCCGACCACCTCGATGCCCGGCATCGCGTTCAGCAGCACCGAGAATCCCTCGCGGACCATCATCTGGTCGTCCGCGACCAGTACGCGGATCGTCATGCCTCGCCCTCGATCGCAGCGGTCGCCGCCGGCACCGGCAGGAACACCGTCACCTCGTACCCTCCCTCGGCCGTGGGGGCCGCCGTCATCTCGCCGTTCAGCATCGAGACGCGCTCCCGCATGCCGGTGATGCCGTGCCCGGCCCCGGGAGAGGGCTTCAGCAGGCTCTGTGCCGGGGGCGGGCCGTTGACGACGCGGACACCGAGGCCGCCGAGGACATAGGCGACCTCCACGCGGGCACGCGCGCCCGGTGCGTGCCGCAGGGTGTTGCTCAGCGCCTCCTGCACGATCCGGTACGCCGACAGCTCCACCCCCTGCGGCAGTTCGCGCACCGCACCGGTCACCGCCTTCTCCACCGTCAGGCCGGCCTCGCGCACATTGGCGAGCAGGCCGTCCAGGTCGGCGAGGGTGGGCTGCGGGGCGTCCGGGGCCTCGTGGTTCTCCGCGCGGACCACGCCGAGGACCCGGCGCAGCTCGGTCAGGGCCGCCACCGCGTTCTCCCGGATGGTGGCGAACGCCTTCTCCAGCTCCGGCGGCGGGTTCTCCACGCGGTAGGGCGCTGCCTCCGCCTGGATGGCGACCACCGACATGTGGTGGGCGACCACGTCGTGCAGCTCACGGGCGATCGTGGTGCGCTCCTCCAGCAGGGTGCGCCGCGAACGCTCGTGCTCCGTCACCGTCTGCTGGGCGGTCACGTCCTGCTCGGCCTGCCGGCGTATGTGCCACACCGTGACGACCAGCAGGACCAGCGCGGACACCACCAGCAGCGGGCCCGTGTCGGTGTCGTAGTGCGTGGAGCCGAAGACGGTCTCCGCCCAGAAGCCGTACAGCGCGGTCAGCAGCCACATCCAGGCCGCCGTGCGCGGGCGGGTGCGGATCGCCACGACCGTGAGCACCAGCAGGTGGGAAACGAGACTGCCCGGCAGCCAGGGCCAGCTGCCCCAGTCGCTGCCGAGGACCGAGCTAGCCGCCGTCGCCGCGAACGACAGCCAGAACGCGCCGACCGGACGCACCAGGGTCAGCAGCACCGGGGCCAGGGCGAGCAGCCCGCACAGCACGGCCGGCGGGCCGGCGTCGGCGCCCGTCACGCCCGCGGCCAGCGCCACGACTCCGCCGGCCGCCACCACGGCGTGCGGGGTCCAGGCCGCGTAGGCCCGCAGCCGGCCGGAGAGGTGGCGGGTGAGGGGGCCGTCCGCCGCCGTGCGGGGCAGCGGCCGGTAGGCGAAGGCCTGGTGGAACAGGTCCTGCCACAGCCCGCGCAGGGCGTCCGCCGCCGCGCGGAACTCGGGGCTGCGCGGCGTGTAGGGCTCGAACGCGCCGTCCGGCGGATCCGGCGGCGTCGGCTGCGTCTGGGTCGTTTCGATCACGTGGGAAACGGTAGGTGCGGACCGGACGCGCGGTCGTCCCCTTGGAGAAGGGTCCTGGGACGTCCCTCTCAGGTACTACGGCTCGCCCCCGGAGGTCAGCGGCCTCCGGGGCGGACCACGCCCGACTCGTAGGCGAACACCGCCGCCTGGGTGCGGTCGCGCAGGCCCAGCTTCACCAGGATCCGGCCCACGTGGGTCTTCACGGTCTGCTCGGCCACGACCAGCCGCTCGGCGATCTCCGCGTTCGACAGGCCCTGCGCGATCAGCGCCAGCACCTCCGTCTCCCGCTCGGTGAGGTCGGCCACGCGCCGCTTGAGCGGGGCCCGGCCGCTGCCGTCCAGGCGGGAGAACTCGGCGATGAGCCGGCGGGTGATGCCGGGCGCCAGCAGGGCGTCGCCCGCGGCCACCACCCGCACCGCCTCGGCCAGTTGGTCGGCGGAGGCGTCCTTGAGGAGGAAACCGGAGGCACCGGCCCGCAGTGCGTCGTACACGTACTCGTCCAGGTCGAACGTGGTCAGCACCAGCACCTTGACGGCGGGGTGGTCCTCGGTGATCCGGCTGGTCGCCTCGATGCCGCCCAGCTCCGGCATCCGGATGTCCATCAGCACGACGTCCGGCGCCAGTTCGGCGGCCCGGGCGATCGCGTCCCGGCCGTCGACCGCCTGCCCGACCACCTCGATGTCCGGCTGGGTGTCGAGCAGCACGGTGAAGCCCTGCCGCACCATCTGCTGGTCGTCGGCGATGAGGACCCGGATGCTGCCGGTACCGCTCGTCATGGGCTCTGTTCTCCTGTCGGGGGCTGGTCGGGCGGGTTCGGGGCGATGTCCCCGGGGAGGTGGGCCGTGACGCTGAACCCGCCGCCCGGGGTGCGCTCCGCGAGGACATGTCCGCCGAGCATCGCCGCGCGCTCACGCATGCCGAGCAGCCCGTGTCCGGCGCCCGGGGAGGGCGGGACCGGGCGCTGCGGCGGCGAGTTGGTCACCACCAGGTGCAGGCCGTCCGGGAAGTGCCCGACCTCGACGTGCACCCGGGAACCCGGCGCGTGCCGCAGGGCGTTGCTCAGCGCCTCCTGGATTATTCGGTACGCCGACAGTTCCACGCCCGGGGCGTACGGCCGGACCTCGCCGACGGCCTTCGCGGTCACGTCCAGCCCGGCCGCCCGCGTGTTCTCGACCAGTCCGTCGAGCCGGGCGAGCGTGGGCTGCGGGGCGTCCGGGGCGGCGCCGGTACCGGGAGCGCCCAGGCCGTAGGGGTCCTCGGGGTTCTCGGAACGCAGCACGCCGAGGACCCGGCGCAGTTCGGTGAGCGCCTCCAGCGCGTTGCCGCGGATGCCGGCGAGGTTCTCCAGCAGCTCCTCGGAGGGGTCCTTGACGAGATGGGGGGCCACCTGGGCCTGGATGGAGATCACCGACATGTGGTGGGCGACCACGTCGTGCAGCTCGCGGGCGATCCGGCTGCGCTCCTCCAGCAGGGTGCGGCGGGCCCGTTCCTCGGCGGTGATCGTCGTCTGCTGGACCAGTTCGGTACGGGCCTCCTGGCGGCTGCGCAGGGTGCCGCCGACGGCGGTGGCGATACCGAACAGGGCCACGGCGACCGTGCCGGTGCCGGAGTAGTGCCCCACCGCCGCCCCGACGCGCACGAGGCAGGTGACGACCGTGGTCACGGCGAGCACGGTGAGGGTGCCGCCGAGGCGGACCCGCAGCGCGAGGAGCAGAAGCACGGTCGTGTGGGCCAGCAGCGTCGGCGTCGACCACGGCCAGTCGGGGCCGGAGGCCGGGGCGGACTCCAGGTGCGGGCGGGCGAGCAGGGCGGTGACGGTGGCGGCGGCCAGGGACAACGCCCAGGCCGGGACGGGACGCCGGACGGCCAGGACGATGGCGACGGCCTGGAGCGAGGTGGCGAGGAGGGCGGTGGAGTACTCCAGGTCGTACGACTCGGAGACGTCGACGCCGCCGGCGAGCGCGATGGCCAGCGCCGTCCAGCCGATGAGGAGGTAGGCGAGGAGACGGGCCCAGCGGTACCTGGAGAAGGGCGGCGAGTGGCGGGTGGGGGCCTCGCCCAGCCATCTGCGCAGGCGTCCGCGGCCGGAGGGGGCGCCGTCGGAACCGGGGGCCGGTGTGCGGGTGCCGTCGGACCGGGGGTGACCGCTCTCGGCCGGGACCGGTGCGGGGGTCGGGCTGGGGCTCGGGTCCGCGGGCGTCACAAGGTCAACATTAGGCACGGCGGGGGGATTTCGTCGGCGGGAGGTGGCGGTGGACCACCGGGGAGGGGCGGTTGCGGGGACGGCGCGGGCCCTGCTCGTGGTGGCGGAAGGCAGCCCGGCACACGATCAGCGCCAGGGCGAACAGGGGCAGCCAGGCCAGGCGGTACGCCACCCAGGCCGGCGCGTCGGGCGAGGTGTGCAGGCCGGGCAGGCGGCCGGCCGTGAGACCCGTGGCGGTGGCGGCCATCATGGCCGTCTGGTGCCAGAGGAATATCGTCATCGCCGACAGGTTGACGAGGGCCACCGCCGCCCAGGCGAGCGGGCGGGCCGTCGTGCGGCGCAGCCGGTCGCGCAGCAGGAGCGCCAGTCCGCACTGGGCCAGGCCGAACGTGACGGCCGCCAGCGTCGGGGGGTTCAGGTTGGACACCGCGCCGCCGGGGACGCCGACCATGGACGCCGGGTAGCCCGCCCACCCGACGAGGACCGCGGTGGCCGCCGTACCGCCGAGGAGGAGGGCCCACGCCGAGCGCCGGCCGCGCAGCTCGCCCCGGGCCCAGGCCGCGCCCAGGGTGTAGGGGACCAGCCATCCTGCGGCCAGGTTGGTCCAGCCGAGCCAGGACGGGCCGAGGTGCAGGCCGAAGCGGAGCACGTCCACGTGCAGGACGACGGCGAGCGGCCACAGCGGGTTGAGGCGGGCGACGAGCGGGGTGGCGGCCGTCAGCGCGGCGAAGACCAGCAGGAACCACAGGGGGGACAGCGCGAGTTTCACCAGGGTGTGGATGGTCGCCAGGGGGGTGCCGGTGAGCAGCAGGGCCGTGCCGGCCACCGTCCACAGGGCGAGGAGCGCGGCGACCGGGCGGAGCAGCCGGGTCAGGCGGGCGCGCAGCCACCCGCCGTAGGACTCGCCCCTCGCGCGGGCCGTGGTCAGGCTGCGGGTCGCGACGTGGCCGCCGACCAGGAAGAAGACGGCCAGCGTCTGGAAGAGCCAGGAGACCGGGGCCAGCCAGGGCATGTGCTGCAACGGGCTGGCCGTGTGCAGACCGCCGTCCTCCGCGACCAGGGCGGTGACCAGCCAGTGGCCGAGGACGACACCGAGGATCGCCACGGCCCGCAGGGCGTCGACGGCGCGGTCGCGGGAGGCGGGCGTGGCGGCGTCCACGCGGCGGGCGGCGTGACGGAGCGCGTGCAGGGCACGGCGCGGGGCGCGGGTGGGGGCGTGCGGGGCGCGGGTGCGCGGGGACGGCTCAGCCACGGGTTACCTCCCGGGGGTGGTCGAGGGTGATCCGGGCGAGGTTGGCCAGGGAGGCCGAGCCCGGGGTGAAGTAGCCGCTGTGGTCGGCGTCGGCCGCGTCGAAGACCCGGGCGCCGAAGGCGGTGGAGACGGGGTCGGTGCCGAAGCCGACGGTGGTGCCGAAGAGGCCGGCGCGGACGTGCGGGACGTCCGCCACCCAGTCGTCGCCGCCGCGGGCCGCCCAGACACGGGCGCGGGTGCGGAGCGCGGCGACGGAGTCCGCGCCGGTGCCGGGGCTGCCGACGAGGGCCATGTCGTCCGCGTCCAGGCCGGGGGCGGCCCGGCCGCAGACCACCGAGCCGTAGGAGTGGCAGAGCACGGAGAGGTGCGTTCCGGCGGGGGCCAGGGTGCGCAGCCGGCGTACGAAGGCGCGCAGCCGGGGGGCGGCCTCGTCGGCACGGGTGGTGGTGGTCACCGTGGTGCTGACCGTGGCCGGGGTGTCGTAGCCGAGCCAGGCGATGACGGCGAGGCGGGGAGCGGGTTCGTGGGCGGGGCCGGTGCGGTGGGTGAGGTGGGTGTACAGGGCCGCGGCGGCCCGGTGGAAGCGGGTGTAGGTGTCGAGGGTGGTGTCCGAGCCGGGGACCAGGACCGCGATGTGCTCGGCGCGGGTGAGGTCGCCGAGGACCTCGGTGGCCTGGCCGGTGCCTCGGCCGTCGAAGGCGAGGAGGTGGCGGGACGGGGCGGCCAGGGCGCGGTCCGCCGCGGCGCGGTGCGCGTCGCCGTGGACGGCGGCCATGCGGGCCGCCTCGCCGGCGTTCCTCCGGTTCGCCTGGTACGCGGAGGGGAGGGTGGACGGGGTGAGGGGGGCGGTGAGGGTCGCGGGGCGGGGCGCGGGGATCCGGGGCCGGGCCGCGCCGGCGAGGGGGGTGACGATGGCGGCGGTGAGGAGGGCGGACAGGAGCGCTCGGCGCAGCCGGGTGGTTCGGGGGCGGGGCCGAGGCGGTCGCGGAGAGGGTGCCGGTGCTCGGCGCGCTGCCGTACCGGAGCGCGGCGGGAGCAACGCCGAGCGGTGTCGGGTCGTACCGGTTCGCTGGGCGTACCCCATGGTCGGCTTCCTTTCCGCTGCCCGGCCATCGGGCGTGACGGGAAAGGAAATTACGGAGCGGGAGCGGTCGCCGGCGTCCCGCCAGGGAGCTGTTCCGGCGAGTAGCTCTCAGGTATTACGGGTATCACCGGGCCAGTTGGGCGATCTCCTCCGCCGCCACCGCACACGCGTCGGCCGCCGGGTCGATCAGCGGGAAGTGGCCCACGTCCTCCAGCAGGGTCAGCCCGACCATCTCCCCCGCCTTCGCGGCCGCCTCCGCGTACGACTCGGCCACCTGCTGCGGCACCACCAGGTCGGTGCGGCCCTGGACGAGGGTCGTCGCGATGCCCGTCGGCAGCAGCAGCGCCGGGTCCGCGTACGGGCGGCGCGCGGCGAAGTGGTCCTGTCCGCCCAGGAGTTGCAGCGACGCGTGCACGCAGACCTCCAGTTTCTCCGCGACCTCGAAGTCCGCGATCGGCGCGAGTGCGACGACACCGCGCAGCGGCGCCGGGCCGTCCGTGCGCCAGGGGGCGTCCGCGGGGAGGACATGGCGGGCCGCCGCCCACAGGGCCAGGTGACCACCCGCCGAGTGGCCGGTCAGGACCGTACGCCGGGGATCCGCCTGCGGCAGCGCCTCGCCGACCAGGGCCGGAAGGGCGTCCAGCGCCGCCGCGACGTCGTCGAGGGTGTCGGGCCAGCGACCGGCCGGCGGCGTGCCACCGGACCCCTCAGCCCCCTCGGCACCCGCGGCGCCCTCATCACCGCCCCGTCTGTACTCCACGTTCGCCACCGCGAACCCCCTGCGCGCCAGATAGTCCGCGAAGGGCGTGATGTGGCGGCGGTCGTAGCGGGCGCGCCAGGCGCCGCCGTGGAGGACCACCACCAGCGGGACGGGCGACGTGGAGTCCGGGCCGGGGCGGGGAGCGTAGAAGTCGATCACCTGGTCGGGGTGGTCACCGTACGCGGCCGTGACGTCGGGGTCGACCGGGGAGTGCGAGAAGGCCGACTCCTCTTCGGCGGCGGCGCGGGCTGCTGCGGCGTCGTCCGGCATGCTCCAACCTCTCAGGGAAGAAACGGGTTTGACGGACCAGGTGGTTAATCGGCCGTTGGCCGGGACGGTACCAGGCCGGTGACGTGCGGGGATACGGGGATGTCACGCACGGTGAGGATCAAACGGTCCTTTGGGGCGGGATGCGCGGGGCCCGGCGCGGGGCCCCGCACCCCCGGCGCTAAGCCAGCTCCTCCCCCAGCACCCGCGCCGCCCGCTCCACGTCCCGGAAGCCCACGTACAGCGGGGTGAAGCCGAAGCGGAGGACGTCGGGGTGGCGGAAGTCGCCCACCACGCCCCGGGCGATCAGGCGCTTCATCACCTCGCCCGCGTCCGCGCAGCGCAGCGCGATCTGGCTGCCCCGCTCCGCGTGCCGCTCCGGTGTCACGCACTCCACCCGGCCGGGCTCGGTGTACTCGGCCACGCACCGCAGGAAGAAGTCCGTCAGCGCGAGGGACTTGGCGCGCACGGCGGTGAGGGACACCCCGTCCCAGACGTCGAGGGCGGCGTCCAGAGCCAGCAGGGAGAGGATGTCCGGCGTGCCGACCCGGCCGCGCACCGCGCCCGGCGCCGGCGTGTAGGCCGGGCTCATGCCGAAGGGCTCGGCGTGCGAGTTCCAGCCGGGCAGCGGAGAGTCGAAGCGGTCCTGCAGCTCACGGCGCACGTACAGGTACGCCGGTGAACCCGGGCCGCCGTTCAGGTACTTGTAGGTGCAGCCGACCGCGAGGTCCACGCCGTGCTCGTCCAGGCCGACCGGCAGCGCGCCCGCGCTGTGGCACAGGTCCCAGACCGCGAGGGCGCCGGCCGCGTGGACCGCCGCGGTGAGACCGGGGAGGTCGTGCAGCCGGCCGGTGCGGTAGTCGACGTGGTTCAGCAGCACGGCGGCCGTGCGGTCGCCCAGCACCGCCGGCACCTCGGCCGGGGTCACCGGGCGCAGGGTGCGGCCGGTGAGCCGGGCCGCCGACTCGGCGATGTACCCGTCCGTGGGGAAGGTCGTCGCGTCCACCAGGAGTTCGTCGCGGCCGGCGTCCGCCATGCGGATCGCGGCCACGAGCGCCTTGAAGACGTTGACGCTGGTGGAGTCGCCGACGACGACCTGGCCGGGCGCCGCGCCGACCAGCGGGGCGATCCGGTCGCCGATCCGCTCGGGCGCCGTCCACCAGCCGCTCTCCTCCCAGGAGCGGATCCGCAGTTCGCCCCACTGGCGACGGATGACGTCCGCCACCCGGTCCGGGACGTTCGCGGGGAGGGCGCCCAGGGAGTTGCCGTCCAGGTAGACCGCGGCGTCGGCCGCGTCGTCGGACGCGGTGCCGAGGACGAAGCGGTCCCGCAGGGGCGCCAGTTCGTCGGACGCGTCCAGTTTCCGCGCGAGCAGGGGCAGCTCAGACATGGGACCTCGCCGTCCACAGCTCGGGGAACACGTTCTTGCGGGCGCGCTTCTCCAGCCAGGCCACACCGGCGGAGCCGCCGGTGCCGGCCTTTGCGCCCATCGCGCGCCGGGTGGCGACCAGGTGGTCGTTGCGCCAGCGCCAGACCAGTTCGGCGACGTCGGTGAGCGCCTCGCCGAGCCGGGCGAGTTCGTCGCTCTCGTCGCCCGCGTAGACGGCGGTCCAGGCGGCCTCCACGGCCTCCGACGGCTCGTAGCGCTGGGAGACGTCCCGGCGCAGCACGGTGTCGGGGACGGCGTGGCCGCGGCGCGCGAGGAGCCGTACCACCTCGTCGTACAGGCTCGGCTCGTGCAGCGCCTTCTCCAGCTCCGCGTGGACGCGCGGGGCGCCGCGGTGCGGTACGAGCATGGACGCGGACTTCTCCCCGAGCAGGAACTCCAGGCGCCGGTACATCGCCGACTGGAAGCCGGAGCCCTCGCCGAGCGCGCTGCGGTACGCGTTGAACTGCGCCGGGGTCAGCTGGCCGAGCGGCTTCCAGGAGGCGTTCAGGGCCTCCAGTTCCCGCACCGAGCGCTTCAGCGCGGCGATGGCGGTGGGTACGTCGTCCGAGCGGAGCGCCTGCGCGGCGGTCTCCCACTCGTGCACGATGACCGTGAACCACAGCTCCATGACCTGGGTGGTCACCAGGAAGACCATCTCTCCGGGGTCGTCGGAGAGGGGGTGCTGGAGGTGGGTGAGGACGTCCGCCTTGACGTAGTCCTCGTACGGCGTCGTCCCCGCGAAATCGAGATTCGGGGTCTCGGGCTCAGCGGCCTCAGGAAGGGGGTGAGCCTGTTGGGACATCGCTGTCTCCTGTTGTTACTCCGGGTAGCGGTCCGCCCCTGCCGATGCCGGCACGGGGGCCCCGGTCCCCACCCCGCAATCCTCCGCAAAGCCCCGGGGTACGGCAAGGCCCGCCTGCTGCCAGACGGGCCACACCGGTGACTTCCCTCCGGGTCAGCCCAGGGTCTGGGCCGCCGTCGGCGAGGAGTCCTTCAGGAACTGCGTGCAGCGCTCGTACTCGTCCTGCTCCCCGATCGCCTGCGCGGCGCGGGCGAGGGCGTGCAGGGCGCGCAGGAAGCCACGGTTCGGCTCGTGCTCCCACGGGACCGGGCCGTGTCCCTTCCACCCGCTGCGGCGCAGGGCGTCCAGGCCGCGGTGGTAGCCCGTACGGGCGTACGCGTACGACTCCACGACCGCGCCCCGCTCGAACGCGTCGTCCGCCAGCTGCGCCCAGGCGAGGGAGGACGTGGGGTGCTTGGCGGCGACGTCCGCGGGCGCGGTGCCGCCCGCGAGCGCCTGCCGGGGCTCCGGGTCGTCGGGGAGGTGGGTGGGGGGCGGACCGCCGAGGAGGTTCTCGTGAATCGTCATGGGTTCAGTCTCGCGCACCGGGGCGTACGGGGCGTGCCCGGTGCGGGTGCGGTGGGCCGGGCGGCACGGCTGCCCGCGGTTACGCCCGCCGGTCGGGCTCCAGCGGCGGAGCCGTCACGTTGCCGTGCGTCCGGCACTCCGGGTGACGGCAGCCCGGGGGCGGGCGGCGGACCAGGGTGAAGGCCAGGGCCGAGCCCAGCAGCAGCGTCCCCGCGCAGATCGGCATCGCCCGGTCGAACGCCGCGTCGAACGCCGTGGCCGACCGGTACGCGTCCGGGCCCATGCCCGCCAGGAGCGGGAGGGCGGCCACCGCGACCAGGCCCGCCGCACGGGCCGCCGCGTTGTTGATGCCGCTGGCCAGGCCCGCCCGGGCGGTGTCGACCGAGGCGAGGACGGTGGCCGTCAGGGGCGCCACCAGCGTGACCATGCCGGCGCCCATCACCAGCAGGGCGGGGAGGACGTCCGTCGGATAGTCGGCGCCGGCACCCACGCGCAGCATCAGCAGCATCGCCGCCGCGCACAGCAGCGGCCCGACCGTCAGCGGCAGGCGCGGGCCCGTGCGGTCGGCGAGGGCGCCGGAGCGGGAGGAGAACAGCAGCATCAGGGCCGTGGTGGGGAGGAGGGCCGTACCGGCGGCCAGGGGCGAGTAGCCCACCACCACCTGGAGTTGGAGGGCGGTGAGGAAGAAGAAGCCGCCGAAGGCCGCGTAGACGCACAGGGTGACCAGGTTGACGGCCGTGAACTGCCGTGAGGCGAAGATGCCCGGCGGGAGCATCGGGTCGGGGCGGTGCCGCTCCACCCGGACGAAGGCCAGCGCCGACGCCAGGCCCGCCGCCGCCGTCAGGGCCACCGCCAGGGAGCCGGCGCGGGCCTCGATGAGCGCGTACGTCAGGAGGGCGAGGGCCAGGGCGCCGAGGGCCGCGCCGAGGACGTCGAAGCGGCCGTGGGCGCGCTCGTCCGCCGACTCCGGTACGTGCCGCAGGGCGACCGGTACGCACAGCAGGGCCAGCGGCACGTTCAGCAGGAACACCCAGCGCCAGCCGGGTCCGGTCACCAGCCAGCCGCCGAGGAAGGGGCCGACGGCGGCGCCGATCCCGCCGAAGCCGGACCACAGGCCGACCGCCCGGCTGCGGTCGTCGGGGTGGAAGGACGCCTGGATGAGCGCGAGCGAGCCGGGCGTGAGGAGGGCGCCGCCGACGCCCTGCAGCGCCCGGGCGGCGATCAGCATGACGGCGTTCACCGCGAGCCCGCACAGCAGGGAGGCGGCGGCGAACCAGACCACGCCGAGGAGGAAGACCTTCCGGCGGCCGTAGCGGTCGCCGAGGGAGCCGCCCAGCAGGATCAGGCCGGCCAGCGTGACCATGTACGCGTTGACCGTCCACTGGAGGGCGGCGAGGTCCGTGTCCAGGTCGCGGCCGATGCGCGGCAGGGCGACGTTGACGACGGTGGAGTCCAGCATCGCCATGCCGGAGCCGAGGACCGTGGTGAACAGGGTCCACCTGCCCTGGGGCGAGGCCAGCCGGACGTCGGGCATGCCCCCAGGTATACAGCGGGCCCGGCGGCATGGACAGCCGCCGGGCCCGTCGCAGCGCCGTGGCGCTTACTTGATCTTGTTGCCCGCCGAGCGCAGGTTCTGCGTGGCCTGGACGACGCGCGCGGCCATGCTCGCCTCGGCCAGCTTGCCCCAGGTGCGCGGGTCGTAGGCCTTCTTGTTGCCGACCTCGCCGTCGACCTTCAGGACGCCGTCGTAGTTCTGGAACATGTGGGCGGCGACCGGACGGGTGAAGGCGTACTGGGTGTCCGTGTCGAGGTTCATCTTCACGACGCCGTTCTCCAGCGCGGTGAGGATCTCCTCCTCGGTGGAGCCGGAGCCGCCGTGGAAGACGAAGTCGAACGGGGACTGCTTGCCGAACTTGGCGGCGACGCCGTCGTTCAGCTCCTTCAGCAGGTCGGGGCGGAGCACGACGTTGCCCGGCTTGTACACGCCGTGCACGTTGCCGAAGGAGGCGGCCAGCAGGTAGCGGCCCTTCTCGCCCAGGCCCAGGGCCTCGGCGGTGCGGATCGCGTCGTCGACGGTGGTGTACAGCTCGTCGTTGATCTCGTGGGAGACGCCGTCCTCCTCGCCGCCGGTCGGGGTGATCTCGACCTCAAGGATGATCTTGGCGGCGCGGGCCTGCTCCAGCAGCTCCTGGGCGATCGCCAGGTTGTCGGCGAGGGTCTCCGCCGAGCCGTCCCACATGTGGGACTGGAACAGCGGGTTGAGACCGGCGTCGACGCGCTTCTTGGAGAGCGCCAGCAGCGGACGCACGTACCCGTCCAGCTTGTCCTTCGGGCAGTGGTCGGTGTGCAGCGCGATGTTGACCGGGTACTTCTCGGCGACGATGTGCGCGAACTCGGCGAGCGCGACCGCGCCGGTGACCATGTCCTTGCTGTACTGACCGCCGAGGAACTCGGCGCCACCCGTGGAGATCTGGACGATGCCGTCGCTCTCGGCCTCCGCGAAGCCGCGCAGGGCGGCGTGCAGGGTCTGGGTCGAGGTGACGTTGATGGCCGGGTAGGCGAACTTGCCTGCCTTCGCCCGGTCGAGCATCTCGTTGTAGACCTCGGGGGTTGCGATGGGCATCTGTCCGCTCCTTGTGTTGCGGGTAGGGGTTACGCGTACGGCCCTGACCTAGACCTGCTGGGGGTTCGACGTCGTCGTCGAGCACATCTTTCCAGACGAGGGGGCGCCCGTCGGCGCCCCGGTCAAGTCCAGGTCACACCGCGTCGTCAGTCCAGACCCAGTTCATCCTTCGAGAAGGCGAACCGGTAGGAAACGCCCGCGCCGGACTCGATCTTCTCGGCGGCGCCGGTCGCGCGGTCCACGATGGTGGCGACGGCGACGACCTCGGCACCGGCCTCGCGGACGGCCTCCACGGCGGTCAGCGGGGAACCGCCGGTGGTGGAGGTGTCCTCGACGACCAGCACGCGGCGTCCGGCGATGTCGGGGCCCTCGACCCGGCGCTGGAGCCCGTGCGCCTTGGCCGCCTTGCGGACGACGAACGCGTCCAGCCGCCGCCCGCGCGCGGCGGCGGCGTGCAGCATGGCGGCGGCGACCGGGTCGGCGCCCATGGTGAGCCCGCCGACCGCGTCGAACTCCAGGTCGGCGGTCAGGTCCAGCAGGACCTGGCCGACCAGCGGGGCGGCCTCGCCGTCGAGGGTGACGCGGCGCAGGTCGACGTAGTAGTCGGCCTCCAGACCGGAGGAGAGGGTCACCTTGCCGTGCACCACGGCCTTGTCCTTGATCTGCTGCAGCAGCGCGCCGCGTACGTCCGTCATGCCGACCAGCTTAGAGCCGTCGCCAGCTCCAGGTGGTCGTCGCCTCCAGCGGCTCCAGCGGGGTGACCAGGCGCGGGAGGGTGTTCAGCCCGTTCGGCGGACCGGTCTGCGGTTCGACGCAGACGGCCTCGGCCTGCTCGTCGTAGACCACCACCCACTCCTCGCGGCTGGTCACCTTCAGCTCCAGCTGCCCGGGCCAGGTGAGGGTGACGTCGACGCCGCCGGGCATGCCGAAGCAGTCGTCCCAGGGGCCGGGCCGCGGGTCGATCCGGTTGCCGGTGGGCAGGTGGTCGGCGCCGCGCTCCTCCTGCCAGGCGGGCTTGAAGTCCAGCCGGACGTCCTCGCCGCCGAGGTTGCGGTGGAACCAGGGGTGCCAGCCGAGCTGGGCCGGGAAGGAGTCGTCGTACGTCTCGACGGACATCGTCAGCGTCAGGGCGTCCTCGGCGAGCGCGACGACCTGGGTGACGCGGCCGGGGTGCGGCCAGGGGTCGGTCAGCTCGTACGTGATCACCGCCTCGTTCTCCGTGACGCGCGCGGTGCGCCACGCACCGTCGCGTGCCGTGCCGTGGATGGCGTGCGGCGGGGAGTTCAGCGGCATCCGGCGGACGGTTCCGCCGTCCAGGAAGCGGCCCTCCCGGATCCGGCCGCACCAGGGCACCATCGGGAAGCAGCCGTAGCGGGGCCCTTGCCGCAGCAGTTCCAGGGAGCCGGCCTTGAGGCTGCCGATACGGCCGCCGGCTGCCGGGCTGACACGTACTTCCGCCTCGCCCGCGGTCAGCGTGATGTCTTCGTTACTCACGGGACGACAGTACTGGGGTCGGGCCCGGTTGGGGGCGGGGCCGGTGGGGCGGGTCCGGTGAGGGCGTCCCGTCAGCGGCGCCTGCGCAGGGCCCGGCTCACGACGATCGCGGAGGCCAGCGCCAGCGCCGCCGCCGGTGCCGCCCAGCGCAGGGCCGTGCTGCCGGCGACGGTCTGCGGGGCCGGTACGGGGGCGTAGCGGCCGCGGGGCGGGGCGTGGTCGACCTCCTCGGCGCTGCGGCCGATCATCGTGCGGCGCGCGTGCGCGGCCTCGGCGGGGGGATCACCGGTGTCGGTGAACCCCCGGTCCAGGGACGGCGGGGGGACCTCGGTCTCGAAGACGGAGGGGTGGGGGGTGCCGGCGCCGCTCACGGCATCGCCGCCGGCGTCGGCGTCGGCGTCGGCGTCGGCGTCGGCGTCGGCATCCGTCTCGGCGTCGGCGTCGGCGTCGGCGTCGGCGTCGGCATCCGTCTCGGCGTCGGCGTCGGCGTCGGCGGGAGGCGTCTGCTGCTCGTCGCCGTTCGCCGCCAGGGCCTCCAGGAACCGGTTCAGCAGCCTCGTCGCCGCCGCGGTCACCGTCTCCTCCGGCAGTTCCGCGATCCGGCCGGTCGCGTCCGCCGTGCCCTCGGCCGTGACGGTGCAGCCGCCCTCGGTGTCCGTGAGGCGCAGGGTCAGGGAGAACGTGACCGAGCCGGTGCCGCGGGCCTCGGTGGCGTCGGCCTCGACGGCGTAGCCGCCGTCCTCGCGGGGCGTGACGTGTGCCGTGCCCCGGTAGGTGACGGAGTGTCCGCCGACGCGGAGTTTCAGCCGGCCGGTGATCGGTTCGGCACCGGCGTCCTGTTGCAGGCCGGGGACGGCGCGGGCCACGCGGGCCTGGTCGGCCAGAGCGGTCCGGAGCTGTTCGGCGGGGGCCGGGAGGAAGACCTGGTGCTCCATGGTGCGGGAGCCTACCCAGTTGCGGCCGGAACTCACCCGGGCGACTCGGTCGGCCGGGAAGGCGGACCGGAAGGCGATCGGGAAGCAGACGGGAGCGCGGACGGAAAGGCGGGCGGAAACCCCTCAGTACCGCGGATGCACCAGCGTCGACGCCGCCAGCCCCGCCACCCGCGTCCCCTCCGCCGCCCGCGCGTCCGCCGTCAGCTGCCCCTGCGTCAACGTCCCGGAGCGGTCGCGGGGCACCCGCAGGTCCGGCGGTGTGGTCCCCGGCGCCGCCAGCAGGAATCCCCAGTCCCGGGGTGCCCGGGAGGTGTCCGTCGAGCGGTCGGGGCCGGCCGCGAAACCGGAGTCGTGGCCGAGGACGCGGTAGGGGGAGACGGAGAAACCGGCGGTGCGGAGGGTCGCGGCGACGGTCCAGAAGGCGCGGGGGCGGGTGGTGACGGGTCCGGCGTGCACCACGAGGCGGCCGTTCCGGGTGAGGACCCGGCGGGCCAGGCCGTAGAACTCCTGGGAGTACAGCTTGGTGCTGGCGGTGATGCCGGGATCGGGGAGGTCGGCGATCACGACGTCGTACGCCGGTCCGCGCGCCGCCCGCAGCCAGGCGAGCGCGTCGGCGGTGGTGACGTGCACGCGCGGGTCGGCGAGGGCGTGCCCGTTGGCGGCGGACAGGCCGGGGTCGCGGCGGGCCAGGTCGACCAGGCCGGGGTCCAGTTCGACGACGTCCACGCGGCGCACCCCACGGTGGCGCAGCACCTCGCGGGCGGCGAGGCCGTCGCCGCCGCCGAGGACGAGGACGCGCGCGTGCGGGCCGGTCAGGGCGGGCCGGACCAGGGCCTCGTGGTAGCGGTGTGCGTCGCGGCCGCCGACGCGGAGGCGGCCGTCGAGGAAGAGGTCGAGGGGGCGTCCGCCGGTGCCGCCGGAGAGGACCACCTCCTGCACGTCGGTCTGCACGGCCACCCGGACGTCCGGTCCGTACACGGCGTGCCGGGCGGCGCGTTCGAAGTCGCCGGCGAGGGCGGCGGCGGAGGCGAGGACACCGAGGACGGCGAGGCCGGCCAGGCCGAGGGTCCAGCGGGCGCGGCGGGTGAGGTCGCGGCGGAAGAGGCCGAGGACCAGGGCGCCGCCCGCGACGACGTTGACCGTCCCGGTCAGCAGGGCGCCCGTCAACTGGCCGAGGAAGGGCAGGAGGAGGAAGGGGAAGGCGAGGCCGCCGACGAGCGCGCCGACGTAGTCCGCGGCGAACAGGTCGGCCACCGCGCCGCCCGCGTCCTGCCGGCGGATGCGCTGGATCAGCTCCATGAGCAGGGGGACCTCGGCGCCGATGAGCAGACCGATGGCGAGGGAGAAGGCGACCAGCAGGCAGCGCGGCCCGTCGGCCCACATCCCGCCCCATCCGGCGGTCCAGGCGAAGACGGCGTACAGGGCCATGGCGCTGCACCCGCCGACCAGGGCGAGGACGGACTCCACCGCGCCGAATCCGGCCGCCGCGTGCCAGCGCAGCCGTTTGGCGCCGAGGGAGCCGATGCCCATCGCGAACACCATCACGGACAGCACCACGGAGGCCTGGGTGACCGAGTCGCCGATCAAGTAGGAGGCGAACGCGACGAGTTCGAGTTCGTACACGAGTCCGCAGGCGGCGCAGACGAAGACGCAGACGAGGACCAGGAACCGCCCGGTGCCGGGCCGGACGGGCAGCCGTGCGGGGCCTGTCCGGGAGGGCGGGGCGCCCGGGGGCGCGGGGGCGTGCGGTTCGATCACTCTGCGACGTTACGTCACACACACGGCACGCTTCGTCACCCACACGTGTGGATCTGGAGGCGGTCGGCGCCCGGTGGGTTTATGTCGCCGGAGGCTGCTGAGCGGCCGGTCTCGTCCGTGCCCCGACCCGGGTGCGGGTGGCCACCAGCTGGCCGTCCTGCGGGTAGGCGTGCCAGGTGCGCCAGTGCACCTGGCCCTCGTGCCGCTGGGCCAGCATCGCGGTGAAGGCGTGCGGGCTGCCGGGAAAGACCCCGGCGAGGCCGTGCGGATGGTCGGAGACGAGGGCCAGCAGTTCCTGGGCGCGGCCCGCGAAGGAGCCGGGGGTGAGGATCTCGACGCGGGCGGCGAACTCGTACTCCCAGTTGCCGACCCGCTTGGCGACGCCCAGCGGCAGCGGGGTGCTGGATCCGGGGATGCACGCGACCGTCTCCGAACAGCTGCCTCGCTCCTCCTCGAGGAGCACCTGATGGGAGGCGCCGAGCAGCCGCAACTGCAGTTTGGCGCCGGTGAGTTCGAGATCCAGGGTGGCCAGGGCGGGCAGCGGTTCGCGTCCCAGGGCCCAGGCCAGGTCGGCAGCGCGCGTATCGGTGTACGTGGTGTTCAGGGTCGTGAGCATGGATCGGCTCCGCTAACACGCAAATGAGGGGGAGATCGGCCATGTCAGCCCTGCCGGCCCGGCCGGGGTGGGGAGTCTGAGGACGTCCGAGGGGCTGCTTTGGCGCTTTAGAGGGAATCATGAACAAGGGCTACGCCACAGCGTTTTTACCCAACTTCATGGGCTTTCCATCCCTCAGAGGGCGCCACAGTTCAACTGTTCAACCATGAAGTGCGCCGGGCGCCGTTTCACGCCACCGAGCGCCCGCCGGATCTCTGCCCGGCGGGCGCCCGATGGGTGCGGCCCGGATGCGGTTCCCCCTGTTCCGGAAAGCTCAGCTGCCCCGTGTCAGCTGCCTCCCCCGCATCCGCCCCCGCCGCCGCACGACGACCCCCCGCCGCACGAGGACCCCCCGCCGCACGACGAGCTGCTCCCGCACGACGAACCGCCGCCGCAGGAGTGCCCCCCGTGGTGCCCGCCGTGGTGCCCCCCGCCCCCCGACGACCCGGAGTCCCCGCCACCGACCCACCAGCTGCTCGCACCGCTGTCGGTGGACGACGACGCGGCCGTACCGGACGACGCGGAGGCCGCGCGGTACGACCGGTTCCGGCCGCGGCCGGACTTGCTCAGCGAGAGCCGGGCGTTCCGGCTCCGGCGGGCCTGGGCCGCCAGGACGAACACCACCACGACCACCGCCAGGATGATGCCCTCGATCGCGCTGTCGCTCATGGCGTCACCCTCCTTCCGTTCCCCCGAAGCGGCCCCCCGTGGGCGCCTCGCCTGGTGCCGCGTCTCGCGCGGTGCCGGGGGGATTCCCGGCCGCCGTGTGCCGCAAAGCAGAGTTGAGGAACTCCAGAGCTTGAGCGCAGGATGACCGGCATGACCTCCAGCGCACGTCCTCACCTCAACCGCCGGCTCGCCGCGTTCGGGACGACGATCTTCGCCGAGATGTCGGCGCTCGCCGTGGCGACCGGGTCGATCAACCTGGGCCAGGGCTTCCCCGACACCGACGGCCCCGAGGAGATCCGGGAGGCCGCCGTGCGGGCGCTGCGCGACGGCCGCGGCAACCAGTACCCGCCCGGCCCCGGCGTCCCCGAGCTGCGCACCGCGATCGCCGCGCACCAGCAGCGCCGCTACGGCCTGTCCTTCGACCCCGACACCGAGGTGCTGGTCACGGCCGGCGCCACCGAGGCGATCGCGGCCTCGCTGCTGGCCCTGGTCGAGCCGGGGGACGAGGTGGTGGCGCTGGAGCCGTACTACGACTCGTACGCGGCGAGCATCGCGATGGCGGGCGGCACCCGGGTGCCGGTGACCCTCAGGCCGCAGGACGGCAGCTTCCGGCTGGACCTGGACGAGCTGCGCGCGGCCGTCACGGACCGCACCCGCCTCCTCCTGATCAACACCCCGCACAACCCGACCGGTACGGTCCTCACGCGCGCGGAGCTGGCCGCGATCGCCGAGCTGGCGGTAGAGCGGGATCTGCTGGTGGTGACCGACGAGGTGTACGAGCACCTGGTCTTCGACGGCGCCGGGCACGTGCCGCTGGCGACGTTCCCCGGGATGCGCGAGCGCACGGTGAGCATCGGTTCGGCCGGCAAGACGTTCTCGTTCACCGGCTGGAAGGTCGGCTGGGTGACGGCGGCACCGGAGCTGGTGGGCGCGGTCCGCTCGGCGAAGCAGTTCCTGACGTACGTCGCCTCGGGGCCCTTCCAGTACGCGGTGGCGGAGGCGCTGGCGCTGCCCGACTCCTACTTCGAGGAGTTCCGCCGGAGCATGCTGGTCCGCCGGGACATCCTGGCGGAGGGGCTCGCGGCGGCGGGCTTCGAGGTGTTCCGGCCGGCCGGGACCTACTTCGTCACCACCGACATCCGGCCCCTCGGCGAGAAGGACGGCTTCGCCTTCTGCCGGGCCCTGCCGGAGCGGGCGGGCGTGGTGGCCATCCCGAACGCGGTGTTCTACGACGACCGCGAGGCGGGGGCTCCGTTCGTGCGGTTCGCCTTCTGCAAGCGGGAGGAGGTGCTGCGCGAGGCGGCGGAGCGGCTGCGCGCGATGTGAGGGCGGCGGCCTCCGCGCGCGAGGTGGGCGCGGGGGCGACGGCGCGCTGGGTGGGCGCGGGGGCCATGGCGCGGGTGGGCGCACTGGACCCGGTCCGGGAGCGGACGCCCCCGGACCGGCCGGGGCCGGTTACTCCCCGTCGTCCTCGGGCTTGTCGGAGTCGTTGACCTCCTGCTCCAGGCCGAGCTGCTCGACCAGCCACTTGTCGAACTCGATCGCGGCCCGCACCCAGCTGACCGTGGAGGAGACGAAGTGGTTGATGTCGACGCCCGTGCCGATCAGCATCTGGGCCTCGCCGATCAGACGGACGGTGCCGTCGTCATGGGTGTGGGTGTACACCTTGGGCCACAGGGTGCGGCGGTTCCACTCGTCGATGGACTCCAGCAGCTGGAGCCGCTCGTCGATCTTGTGCGGGCGGTCGTAGAAGGTCCGCACCGAGAAGATCGCCTGCTCCTCCTCGCCACGGAACATGAAGTACGTGCGGAACTGCTCCCACGGCGCGGCGAGGTCACCCTCCTCGTCGACGACGTACTTCAGCTCCATCTGGTCGAGAAGCTGCTTCACCAGGTCCTGATCCGGGAGGACGGGGCCCGCCGGTCCTTGGGGCTGCGGTTCGGGCTGGCCCCCGAAATTCGGAATCGAGGACGGGTCGATGCTCACCGTGTTTTTCCCTTCATGCGGATGCCGCCATCCTCCCCCATGCGGGGAGGGGGGAGGCAAGCCCCGACGCCCGCCTGTCCGCCGTCGGCTGACATGATTCCCGCGGCCGGACGGATGGGGGACGGGTGACGGGTGTGACGGGGCGGGGGCGGACCCGGTGGGGGCTCTTCGCGGCGATCATGGCACTTCCCGCGCTGGTCCTGGCGGGGATCGCCGTGCTGGTGGTGCGGTTCGCGACCTCGGAGTACCCCCTGGGCGGCGCCCCGGAGGAGGTCCCGTGCGCCGAGGCGCTCGCCTTCGGCGGGGCGAAGCCGCCCGCGGGGGCGTACGACGCCGAGTGCGCGGTGCAGTCCTGGCTGGACACGAACTACGAGGCTCGGTTCCGTATGCCGCGCAAGGACGTGCGCGCGTGGCTGGAGACCACCTACCCGGTGGCGCCGGAGCCGAGGACGGACCACTGCTACCCGGACTCCGTCGACCTCTGTCTGCACCTGGAGTTCCAGGCGGGTACAGAGGACTACGCCGGGCTGTTCCCGGGCCTGTCCGACCCGGGTTTCGGCGCGTACGCGGCGGACGTCGACGTGACCTACGAGGGCCCGGACCGGGCCCTCGTACGGTTCTCGGCGTTCACGACGTGAGCCTCACGGGCCTCACAGCGTCTTCCCCGTGGCCGGGCCCACCAGCAGGCCCTCGCCGAAGCGGTCGACGCGGACCGTGTCGCCGTGCTTGACCTCGCCGGCGAGGATCTCCTTGGCGAGCCGGTCGCCGATGGCGGTCTGCACCAGGCGGCGCAGCGGCCGGGCGCCGTACGCCGGGTCCAGGCCCTCCTCCGCGAGCCAGGCCAGCGCCTCGGGGCTGACCTCCAGCCTGAGCCGGCGCTCGGCCAGCCGCTTGCCCAGCCGGTCGATCTGCAGCTGGGCGATCCGCTCCAGCTCCGGCTTGGTCAGCGCCGAGAAGACGACCAGGTCGTCCAGCCGGTTGAGGAACTCCGGCTTGAAGGAGGACCGGACGACCTCCAGCACCTGCTCCTTCTTCTCCGCCTCGCTGGTGATCGGGTCGACCAGGAACTGGCTGCCCAGGTTGGAGGTGAGCACCAGGATGGTGTTGCGGAAGTCGACGGTACGGCCCTGACCGTCGGTCAGGCGGCCGTCGTCCAGCACCTGGAGCAGGATGTCGAAGACCTCCGGGTGGGCCTTCTCCACCTCGTCCAGCAGGATCACGCTGTACGGGCGCCGGCGCACCGCCTCGGTCAGCTGGCCGCCCTCCTCGTAGCCGACGTAGCCGGGGGGCGCGCCGACCAGCCGGGCCACGCTGTGCTTCTCGCCGTACTCCGACATGTCGATGCGGACCATGGCGCGCTCGTCGTCGAAGAGGAAGTCCGCGAGCGCCTTGGCGAGTTCGGTCTTGCCGACACCGGTCGGGCCGAGGAAGAGGAAGGTCCCGGTGGGCCGGTCGGGGTCGGCGATCCCGGCCCGCGACCGCCGTACGGCGTCACTGACCGCCTGCACGGCCTCGCTCTGCCCGATGAGCCGGCGGCCGATCTCCTCCTCCATCCGCAGCAGCTTCTGCGTCTCGCCCTCCATCAGCCGCCCGGCGGGGATGCCGGTCCAGGCGGCGACGACGTCGGCGATGTCGTCGGCGCCGACCTCCTCCTTGACCATGGTGTCCTTGGCGGCCTCCTCCTCGGCGGCCGAGGCGGCCTCCAGTTCCTTCTCCAGCTGCGGGATCTCGCCGTACAGCAGCTTGGCCGCGGTGTCGAAGTCGCCGTCCCGCTGGGCGCGTTCCGCCTGGCCGCGCAGGTCGTCCAGCCTCTCCTTCAGCTCACCGACGCGGTTGAGGGACTGCTTCTCCTTCTCCCAGCGGGCGGTCAGGCCCCGCAGCTCCTCCTCCTTGTCCGCGAGGTCGCGGCGCAGCTTCTCCAGGCGGGCGAGGGAGGCCGGGTCGGTCTCCTTGCCGATGGCCAGCTCCTCCATCTTCAGCCGGTCGACGGCGCGCTGGAGTTCGTCGATCTCGACGGGCGAGGAGTCGATCTCCATCCGCAGCCGGGAGGCGGACTCGTCCACGAGGTCGATGGCCTTGTCCGGGAGGAAGCGGGAGGTGATGTACCGGTCGGAGAGGGTGGCCGCCGCCACCAGCGCCGAGTCCGCGATCTGGACCTTGTGGTGGGCCTCGTAGCGGCCCTTGAGACCGCGGAGGATCGCGATCGTGTCCTCCACCGTGGGCTCGGCGACCAGCACCTGCTGGAAGCGGCGCTCCAGTGCGGGGTCCTTCTCGATCCGCTCCCGGTACTCGTCCAGCGTGGTGGCGCCCACCATGCGCAGCTCACCGCGGGCGAGCATGGGCTTGAGCATGTTGCCCGCGTCCATGGCCGAGTCCCCGCCGGCGCCGGCGCCGACGACGGTGTGCAGCTCGTCGATGAAGGTGATGATCTGCCCGTCGGAGTCCTTGATCTCGGCGAGGACGGCCTTCAGCCGCTCCTCGAACTCGCCGCGGTACTTGGCGCCGGCCACCATCGCCCCGAGGTCGAGCGCGACGAGCCGCTTGTCCTTCAGCGACTCGGGCACGTCCCCCTTGACGATCCGCTGCGCGAGCCCTTCCACGACGGCGGTCTTGCCGACGCCGGGCTCGCCGATGAGGACGGGGTTGTTCTTGGTGCGGCGGCTCAGCACCTGCACGACCCGCCGGATCTCCTGGTCCCGCCCGATGACCGGGTCGAGCCGGCCCTCGCGGGCGGCGGCGGTGAAGTCGGTGCCGAACTTCTCCAGGGCCTTGTACTGGCCCTCCGGGTCGGCGGTGGTCACGCGGCGTCCTCCCCTGGCCTTCCTGAAGGCCTCCAGCAGCTTCTTGGCCTCGGCACCCTGCCGGGTGAGCAGCTCACCGGCGGCACCGCCCTTGGCGGCGATACCGATCAGCAGGTGCTCGGTCGACAGGTACTCGTCCCCCAGCTCCTTGGCGCGTTCGCCGGCGTCGGCGATCACGGCCAGCAGCTCGCGGTTGGGCTGCGGCGGTGCGACGGTGGCCCCGGTCACGCTGGGCAGCGAGGCCAGGATCTTCTCGGCGCCCGCGCGTACGGCGGCCTGGTCCGCGTCGACGGCCGCGAGCAGGTCGGTGATGTTCTCGTTGTCCTGCCCCTGGAGCAGAGCCAGCAGCAGGTGAGCGGGGGTGAGGTCCGGGTGTCCCTCGGTCACGGCGCGGTTGCCGGCCGCGTTGATCGCGTCCCGGCTCCTGTTGGTCAGCTCGGCGTCCACGTCTGCGTTCTCCTCCTCGGCGTCGTACCGACAGCCTTCCGTCCCAGTCCTGCCTCAGCCAACGTACACAAAGTTGAGTCTATTCCACTCAAGGCGATGGGTGCACGGGTGTCGGCTAGGTTGCACCGCATGGCTTCGTACTCCGTAGACCCGGCTGCCCCGGACGAGCCGTACCTCGCCTTCTGGCGCGAACGGCATCTGTGCACCCTGACGACCCTGCGCCCCGACGGCAGCCCGCACGTCGTACCGGTCGGCGTGACCTACGACCCCGGGGCGCGGCTGGCCCGGGTGATCACCAACAGGTCGAGCACCAAGGTGTCCCACGTGCTCGCGGCCGGCGCCGAGGGGGCGCGGGTGGCCGTCTGCCAGGTGGCCGGCCGGCGCTGGGCCACGCTGGAGGGCCGGGCGTACGTGCGCACCGAGCCGGAACGCGTCGCGGAGGCGGAGCGGCGCTACGCGGAGCGGTACGAGCGCAGGCCGTCGCCGAACCCGTCCCGGGTGGTGATCGAGATCGAGCTGGAGCGGGCGCTCGGACGTGGCTGAGCACGGCGGTTCTCGGCCACCGTGGAAGCGTGCGGGAGTGCGCACATATACGGAGATGTCCCCGGAAACTGCAGCGGCGTCACCGTGTTCAGGTCACGGTGACGCCGCTGCGGGGGGAAGCACCTGAGCGATCTGTTACGACGGGGGAATCGCGTCAGGCACTGCGGGGGGTGGCCGAGATGGTCCTCGGGTCGGACTCCACCGGCTCGGACAGCCGGTGGTCCCGCTGGTCGAGGTTCACAAAGATCATTCCGTACCGGATGGCGCATCGCACCGGCTGCGGCGCACCGCGCGGCTTGCGCAGACACCGGAACGCCCGCACGTCACCGTCCTCGTCCCGCGTGACGACGACCGGCTCACCGAACACGGTCACCATCAGCGAGTCACCGCTGTGGGGGATGGCGGTGACCAGGTCGATGAAGTGCCAGCCGGAGCGGTAGGCGGTGGCCATTTCGCGACGGAAGGAGCGGTCGTCGGGCGGGGTTGTCACGTCAGCTCCTCACGCCATCCTTGGGGGCCACCGGCCACGTGGTATCGCTGAGAGTCGCGCTCGCCGCGACCACACTCGGCCAGGTTGTGTCCGCTCGTACGTCGGCTTTCTCGCTCGCGAGGCCGCCCAGCGCCCCCGCGGTCATCACGACGGAGAAAGCGGCGACAAGTATCGAGCGAAGCAGTCTCTTGCCCATAGTCGGCTTCGTCCTCACTTGAAGGTCCCCTCTTCCCCCGTCGAGTACGACGATGGCTCATTCGGGCACGTCATGGCCACATAATCGATGCATCATGTTCCTGCACGTTCAGGACCCTGGGGGGTGGAGATTTGGCAACGAATCGGACTAAAGCTGCACATCCCCATGCTGTGACCGAGATGTGTGAGGAAGGTGGACGTCTCTACGCCGATGCCCTGCGGGCCGGGCGCATCGCTCGATCAGAGGTGGAAACCGCCCCCTGCCTAGTGGAGTTCGACCTCCTGCATCCGGATCCGGACGATCCTGAATGGCTGCGCCCCCTTCCCGCACCCGTGGCCCTGGCCCAGCGCCTCAGCCCCATAGAACGGGAGATCACGGAACGCCGGCGGCTGTCCGTCCGACTCGCCGATGCTTTCGAGCCGTTCATGGCGCTCAGCAGCCACATGGCCGCCACCACCGACTCCATCGCGGTGCTGGAGGGCGGGGAACGCATCAACGCGGCCCTGAACCTCGCCACTTCGCAGTGCCAGAACGAAGTGCTCACCGTACAGCCGAGTGACCGCCTGTCCGAACAGAACCTGCTGCGGGGCCTGGAACGCGACCGGCCGCTCATCGAACGCGGCGTCAGGATCCGCACGCTCTACCAGCACACCGCGCGGTACAACCCGGAGAAGCTGGCCTACGTCGCCCAGCTCGCCAACGGCAAGGCGGAATACCGCACCATCGACGAGCTGGTGGAGCGGCTCATCATCTGCGACGAGGCCGTCGCCTTCATCCCCATCCGGGACGACCAGCAGGTCGCGCTGGAACTGCGTCATCCGGGCCTGGTCCGCTATCTGATCAAGGTCTTCGAGTTCATGTGGGGCCGGGCGGTCCCGTTGAGCGCCGGCGCCCCCTACGAAACCGCCCCCGGCGGCATCACCGAGATCCAGTACTCCATCGCCAAGCTCCTGGTCGAGGGTCACGTGGACGAGGCCATCGCCCGCCGCCTCGGCATGAACGTCCGCACCTGCCGGGCCCACATCGCCAAACTCGCCCAGGCCCTCGGCAGCGGCAGCCGCGCACAACTCGGCTATCTCATCGCCCAGTCCGGCATCCTGGACCGGGACCACTGAGGCGGCGGCCCGGTGACGCACCCCGCACACCCGGTCGAGGACCTGTGCGCCGCCGGGCGGGAACTGTACGAACGCGCGCTGCGGGAGGGACACATAGCCGCAGCCGACGCGGCCGGTGCGCCCTGTCTCGCCGACGCCGGGTTGCTGCGTCCCGCGGTGGACGACACGGGGCGCCTGGAACCGGTGCCCCCGGCGGCGGCGCTGCACCGTCTGCTGCGCACGGCCGAGAACCGGATCGCCGAGGAACGCGACCGCGAGGTGCGGCTGGCCGAGACCTTCGAGCCGCTGATGCGGATCGACGGCCGGTGGACCGAGAGCACGGCGGACACTCCGACGCTGCGCCTCCTCGACGGCAACGCGCGGATCAACGCGGCCATCACCGAGGCCATGGCGCAGGCGAGCCGGGAGCTGCTGTCCATACAGCCGTACACGGCCCGGAAGGCGGCGGCGGTGCGGGACGTCACCCGGCGACGGGACCAGGCCCTGCTGGACCGCGGCGGCCGTATCCGCACCATCTACCAGCACACCCTGCGCCATGCCCCCGACATCATCGCCTACCAGGAGCAGCTGGACGGCGACCACCAGGTCCGCACCCTGGACGAGGTGACCGACCGCCTGATCGTCGTGGACGGCGAGGTGGCCTTCCTCCCGGCGAACGCCGACGGCAGCCTCGCCCTGGAAGTACGTCACCCCGCGCTGCTGCGCCACTTCCTCACCACCTTCGACCGCCTCTGGCACCTGGCCACCCCCATGTACCCCCACGCGGTCCACAAACCCTCCGTCAACGGCATAACCCCCCGCCAGCGCGCCATAGCCGCCCTCCTCGTGGAAGGCCACACCGACGCCGTCATAGCCGACCGGCTGGGCATGAACGTGCGGACCGCCCGGCTGCACATCGCCAAGCTCGCCGCCACCCTCGGCAGTGCGAGCCGGGCGCAGCTCGGCTATCTCATCGGGCGGTCGGGGGTTCTCGGTCCCGACCGGTGAGGGCGGTGGCCGGCGGGGGCGGGCGGTGCCCGTCGAGGCCGACCTGGGCGATGCGGACGCCGAGCTGGGTGCGGCTGGCCGCGCCCAGGGTCTCGGAGAGGCGGGCGATGTGGGCCCGGCAGGTGCGGACGCTGATGCCGAGGCGTTCGGCGATGACGGCGTCCTGGTGGCCCTCCGCGAGCAGGGCGGCGATGGACTGCTCGCGGTGGGAGATGCCCTCGATACCCGTGTCGGGCAGGGGCGCCGTCAACGGGATCGCCAGGCGCCAGAGGCGTTCGAAGACCGTCACCAGGTACTCCACCAGGGCGGGGTGGCGCAGTTCCAGGGCCATCGTGCGGTCGGCGTTGGCGGGGATGAACGCCACCGTGCGGTCGAAGAGGATGAGCCGGTCGATGACCTCGTCCAGGGTGCGGGCCTCCACCGTGTCGCCCATCAGCTCCAGGTAGTTGAGCAGGCCCTGGCCGTGCCGGGCGACGTGGGTGTAGAGGTCCCGCATGCGGACGCCCCGGCCGCGCAGGGCGAGGGCCCGGTGCAGGCCCTCGGTCAGCTCGGCCTCGCGCCGGATGCCGCCGGGCTGCACGGTGAGCACCTCGGTGGTGCACGCCTCGGTCGCCTCGTCCATCGCGGCCTGGATGCGGGAGAGGCCGTCCAGGACCCGGATGGCGCTGCCCTCGGCCGGTGCCGCGAGCGTGTTCAGCTGCCGGCCCAGGCCCGCGTACCACTCGAAGGCCGCCACCGCCGAGCCCACCCGCCGCTGGCTCGCGCTGACCTCGTCGTAGACCCCGCGCAGCAGCCGGGTCATGACCTCCTGCGGGGAGGTCGGCACCAGCCAGTCCATGTCGTCGGGGTCCGGGTGCAGCAGGCCCAGTTCCAGCAGGCAGGGCACCGGTCCGGCGTCCGTGCGCGGCACCCGGCCCCGGCGTACGGCCCGGGAGTACACCCGGTCCCCGGCCTCACACAGCCGGTCGGCACCGTGAGGATGCTCCTCCGCCCCGTGCCCGGCCATCGCCCATTCCACCCCCGGTGTGCTGCCACTTCCGCAGCGCAACTATGCGCGGCGCCCAACCGGGTCCGCAACACGGCTCACTGCGCGGGGGTCACCGGAAAGTCCCGCTGTGCCCGGTTTTCGGCACCGCTCCGTCTCTCGGCTCGCACCAGGATGACGGTGGTGGCGGGGGGTGTCGCTCCGCCGGCGGTTTCCCCACGGGAACCGGCCGACGGGTACGGGCCTACTTCAGGCCGATCGCCGCGCAGGCCGCCTTGTACTTGGCGGTGCAGATCTCGCCGGCGGTGTAGATGCCGTCCGCGATGACGGTGTCCTTGATGCTGTGCTTGGTCAGCGCGCTCACCTGGACCAGCCGGGCCGGGATGTCCTTGGCCGTGGGGCTGTCCACCCGGTCCTGGGTGAGGGCGTCGAACTGGATGTCCTTGCCCTGGATCTTGGTGACGGCCATCTGCGCGGCGGCCTCGGCCTCGTCCGGGTAGGACTTGTAGACGCTCATGTACTGCTCACCGGCGACGACCCGCTGCACCGCGTCCAGTTCGGCGTCCTGGCCGGTGATCGGGGGCAGGTCGGTGACGCCGGCCGCCTTCAGGGCCTTGATGACACCGCCGGCCATGCCGTCGTTGGCCGAGTAGACGGCCGCGATGTTGTTCTTGCCGATCTTCGCGATCGCCTCGGCCATGTTGGCCTCGGCGACCTCCGGCTTCCACTTGGTGGTGTCGTAGCTCGCCGCGATGTCCACCTTGCCGTTCAGCTCGGAGAGCGCCCCCTCCTTGAACTGCTTGGCGTTCGGGTCGGTGGGCGAGCCGTTCATCATGACGACCTTGTCGGAGGTGTCGACGCCCGAGCCGAGGGCCTCCAGCAGGGTGCGGCCCTGCACCTCCCCGACGAGTTCGTTGTCGAAGGAGATGTACGCGTCGATCGGGCCCTCGGCGAGCCGGTCGTAGGCGATGACCGGGATGCCCGCGTCCTTGGCCTTCTTCACCCCGTCGGCGACCGCGTGCGCGTCGACGGCGTCCAGCAGGATGACGTCCACCTTGGCGTCGATCATGTTCTGGAGCTGCTCGGACTGCCGGGTGGCGCTGGCGTCGGCGTTGGCGTACTCCACCTTGCCCTGCTTCTTGGTGAGTTCGGCCACCTTGTTCTTGATGATGGGGTAGTCGAACTTGTCGTAGCGGGTGTTCGCCTTCTCCGGCAGCAGCAGGCCCACCGTGATGTCGTCACCCTTCGTCGGGCTCGCGCTCGCGCCGTCCCCCGTTGCGTTCAGCACGCCGCAGCCGGCGAGCGAGAGGGTCATCGTGGACAGGGCCACGGAGATGGCGATACGACGCATGCGGGGCTCACTTCAGGTGCGTTTCCGGACGTGGGTGCTGCAATACGACCCAGGTGACTGAAAAGACAACGCTGAGCCCGTACCTCCCGTCAAGAAAAATCACTTAACGAGTGCGCAACAGCACGCTCAGCTGCATCTGTGAAGGTCACGCGAAACACCCTTCAAGGGACCTTTACGGACCGTACATCCAAAGGGAGTTCACGGGTTCAGCAAAGATCCGTACAACCCGCCCGGTACGTCACGAGTCGTGATCACGGCGGACGCGCACCGCGCTCCGATTCGATCAGAGGACCGAATGAACTCAGCCACCGGCCGAGTACGGCTGCGGCGTCCTGGCACAAAGGCGAGAGGGGCCCGGAAGTCCGGGCCCCTCTCGCCTTGCGACGGTACGGGTCAGTCCTGCTGCTGCCGCTTCGGCCGCCACACCACCAGCGCGCTGGTCTGCTGGACCTCCTGGTACGGCACCAGGTCGCGCCGGTAGGAGGCGTGCACGGCGGCCTCGCGCTGCTGCATCGCGGCCGCCGCGCCGTCCAGGGCCGCCTCCAGCTCCGCGACCCGGGACTGGAGGGCCGCGACCTGGTTCTCCAGTTCGATGATCCGCTTGATGCCGGCCAGGTTGATGCCCTCGTCCTGCGACAGCTGCTGCACCTGGCGGAGCAGTTCGATGTCACGGGCCGAGTAGCGGCGGCCCCGGCCGGCGGTGCGGTCCGGGGAGACCAGGCCGAGACGGTCGTACTGGCGCAGCGTCTGCGGGTGGAGTCCGGAGAGCTGGGCCGCCACCGAGATGACGTAGACCGGGGTCTCATCAGTCAGTTCGTACGGTGAGAAACCCCCGCGCTGACGGGGACGACGGCCGTCCATCACTCTCAAGCTCCCTTCGCGGCCTCGAACAGCTCCGCCCGCGGGTCCTCGCCCGCGGTCGCCTCGCGATACGCCTCCAGCGCGTCACGAGCCTTCCCCGACAGGTCCGTGGGAACACGCACCTCGACGGTGACCAGCAGATCGCCGCGGGTGCCGTCCTTGCGGACCGCGCCCTTGCCCCGCGCCCGCATCGTGCGGCCGTTCGGGGTGCCGGGCGGCAGCTTCAGGGTGACGGCGGGGCCGCCGAGGGTCGGGACCCGCACCTCGCCGCCGAGGGCCGCCTCGGCGAACGTCACCGGCACGGTGACGGTGAGGTTGTCGCCCTTGCGCCCGAAGACCGGGTGCTCGCCGACGTGGACCACCACGTACAGGTCGCCGGCCGGGCCGCCCCGCTCGCCGGGCGCGCCCTTGCCGCGCAGCCGGATCCGCTGCCCGTCGGTGACACCCGCGGGAATGCGGACCTGCATGGTCCGGGACGACTTGGCCCGGCCGCTGCCCTTGCACTCCAGGCAGGGGTGCTCGGCGATCAGGCCGCGGCCCTTGCAGTCGGGGCAGGGGTCGGTGAGCGAGAAGCCGCCACCGGAGCCCCGGGCGACCTGCCCGGTGCCGACGCAGGTCGAGCACACGCTGGGCGTGCCGTTCTTGTCGCCGGTGCCGGAGCAGGCCTTGCAGGGTGCCTGGGAGGACATCCTGAGGGGCACCGTGGCGCCCTCGATGGCCTCCGTGAAGCTCAGCGTGACCTCGGACTCGATGTCCTGGCCGCGCCGGGGCTGGGTCCGCGGGCCCGCGGTGCCGCCGCGGTTGAACAGGCCCCCGAAGACGTCGCCGATGCCTCCGCCGAAGCCTCCGCCCTGGGCGGCGCCGCCGAAGAGGTCGCCCAGGTCGAAGTTGAAGGAGCCGCCGGCCGTGCCCGGTCCGGGGCGGAAGCCGCCGTTGCCGAACAGCGCGCGCGCCTCGTCGTACTCCTTGCGCTTCTTGGGGTCACCGAGCACGTCGTTCGCCTCGGAGATCTCCTTGAAGCGCTCCTCGGCCTTGGCGTTGCCCTTGTTGGCGTCCGGGTGGAACTCGCGGGCGAGCTTCCGGTACGCCTTCTTGATCTCGGCCTCGGTGGCGTCCTTGGGGACGCCGAGGACCTTGTAGTAGTCCTTCTCGATGAAGTCCTTGGTGCTCATCCTCGACGTACCCCCTCTCCCGGCTTTCCCTCAGTCTTCACGTCAGCCCTCGTCCGGGCCACCGCTCTCCTTGTCGTCGGCCGCCGGGGTGGACTCCTCGGCGTCCTCGGCCTTGACGGTCTGCGCGCCGGGCTGCGGCTCGGCCACGGCCACCCGCGCGGGGCGGATGGTGCGCTCGCCGATGCGGTACCCCGGCTGCAGGATCGCCACGCAGGTCGTCTCGGTGACGTCCGGTGCGTAACTGTGCATCAGGGCCTCGTGGATCGTCGGGTCGAAGGGCTCGCCCTCCTTGCCGAACTGCTGCAGGCCCATCTTGGCGGCGACGGTCTCCAGCGACTCGGCCACCGACTTGAAGCCGCCGACGAGTTCACCGTGTTCCCGCGCCCGGCCGATGTCGTCGAGCACGGGCAGGAGCTCGGTCAGGAGGTTCGCGATGGCGATCTCCTTGACCGCGATCCGGTCCCGCTCGACCCGGCGGCGGTAGTTCTGGTACTCGGCCTGCAACCGCTGGAGGTCCGCCGTACGCTCGCCGAGCGCCGTGCGCACCTGGTCCAGCTGGGCGACCAGACCGGCGTTCTCTGCGTGTCCGTCCCCGGCCGGGGCCGCCCCCTCCTCGGAGGCGGCCTTCGGCTCGGCGTCGTCGGAGGTGGCGCCGGAGGGGACGTCGGGCTTCTCTTCAAAGCCCGGGGTCTCCTCCGTCACGCGGCACCGTCCTTGCGCTCGTCGTCCACGATCTCGGCGTCCACGACGTCGTCGTCAGCGGCCTTGGCACCGCCGGCGGCGGCGCCCTCGGGGCCGCCCGCGGCCTGCTGGGCGTCGGCGTACATCGCCTGGCCGAGCTTCTGCGAGACGGCCGCGACCTTCTCGGTGGCGGTGCGGATCTCGGCGGTGTCCTCGCCCTTGAGGGCTTCCTTCAGCTCGCCGACCGCGGCCTCGACCTCGGTCTTGATCTCGCCGGGGACCTTGTCCTCGTTGTCCTTGAGGAACTTCTCGGTCTGGTAGACCAGCTGCTCGCCCTGGTTGCGGGCCTCGGCGGCCTCGCGGCGCTTGTGGTCCTCCTCCGCGTAGCGCTCGGCCTCCTCGCGCATGCGGTCGACCTCGTCCTTCGGGAGCGAGGAGCCGCCGGTGACGGTCATCTTCTGCTCCTTGCCGGTGCCGAGGTCCTTCGCCGTGACGTGCATGATGCCGTTGGCGTCGATGTCGAAGGAGACCTCGATCTGCGGGACGCCGCGCGGCGCCGGCGGCAGACCGGTCAGCTCGAACATGCCGAGCTTCTTGTTGTACGCCGCGATCTCGCGCTCGCCCTGGTAGACCTGGATCTGCACGGACGGCTGGTTGTCCTCGGCCGTGGTGAAGATCTCGGAGCGCTTGGTCGGGATCGTGGTGTTGCGCTCGATCAGCTTGGTCATGATGCCGCCCTTGGTCTCGATACCGAGGGACAGCGGGGTGACGTCGAGCAGCAGGACGTCCTTGACCTCGCCCTTGAGGACACCGGCCTGGAGCGAGGCGCCGATGGCGACGACCTCGTCCGGGTTCACACCCTTGTTGGCCTCCTTGCCGCCGGTCAGCTCCTTGACGAGCTCGGCGACGGCGGGCATACGGGTGGAGCCACCGACGAGGACGACGTGGTCGATCTCGTTGATGGAGATGCCGGCGTCCTTGATGACGTTGTGGAACGGCGTCTTGCAGCGCTCCAGCAGGTCGGCCGTCAGCTGCTGGAACTGGGCGCGGGTGAGCTTCTCGTCCAGGTGCAGCGGGCCCTCGGCGGACGCCGTGATGTACGGCAGGTTGATCGAGGTCTCGGTGGAGGAGGACAGCTCGATCTTGGCCTTCTCGGCGGCCTCGCGGAGGCGCTGGAGGGCCATCTTGTCCTTGGACAGGTCCACGCCGTGGCCGGACTGGAACTGCTTGACCAGGTAGTCGACGACGCGCTGGTCCCAGTCGTCACCACCGAGGTGGTTGTCACCGTTGGTGGCCTTCACCTCGACGACGCCGTCGCCGATCTCCAGGAGGGACACGTCGAAGGTGCCGCCACCGAGGTCGAAGACGAGGATCGTCTGGTCGTCCTTGTCGAGGCCGTAGGCCAGCGCGGCGGCGGTCGGCTCGTTGACGATGCGCAGGACGTTCAGACCGGCGATCTCGCCGGCCTCCTTCGTCGCCTGGCGCTCGGAGTCGTTGAAGTAGGCCGGGACGGTGATGACCGCGTCCGTGACCTTCTCGCCCAGGTAGGCCTCGGCGTCCCGCTTCAGCTTCTGCAGGATGAACGCGGAGATCTGCTGCGGGTTGAAGTCCTTCCCGTCCAGCGCGATCTTCCAGTCGGTGCCCATGTGGCGCTTGACGGACCGGATGGTCCGGTCGACGTTGGTGACCGCCTGGCGCTTGGCCACCTCGCCGACGAGCACCTCGCCGTTCTTGGCGAAGGCGACGACGGACGGCGTGGTCCTGGCACCCTCGGCGTTGGTGATGACGGTGGGCTCGCCGCCCTCCAGAACGCTGACGACGGAGTTAGTCGTGCCCAGGTCGATGCCGACCGCACGTGCCATGGTTGATTCCTCCAGCTGACTTGAGTGGAACAGGCTCAAGTGTGCACGAGGAGACCCGCCGGGTCAACAGACCTGAGTCAACCGGACTCAACTCTTATCCGCTCCTTACGCGCAAGTGCCCGCTGACCTGCGTCGACGGCGGTCGGCGGCCCTGCGGAGCGGGAATCAGAAGGAGCAGCAGAACGGCGAGAACCACCCCGCCGGCCACCCAGAGCACCGCCCGCTCCCCCGTCCACCCGGTGTGCACGAGCACCCCCACGAGCACCGAGGAGAAGGACCCGGCGCCGAGCAGCACGACCGACCCCTGCGGGGTGAGCCCGAGCCGCCGCAGCCGGTGCGCGAGATGGTCCGGGCCCCGCCGGAGCAGCGGACGCCGGGCCGCCGTCCGGGCGAGGACCACCAGCAGGGCGTCGGCGGCGGCGACGGCGCCGAGGCAGAACACCACCGCCGCGCTCGACCCGATGTCGTACCCCGCGCGCGTGAAGACGACCGCCGAGGACAGCACGAACCCGGTGAACAGCGAGCCGCAGGCGCCGAGGCCGATCCGCGCGGGGTGCCAGTTGTGCATCAGGAAGCCGGTGAGGGCCGCGGCGACCACGCTCAGCAGCACGGCGAGCCCGTCCATCACCTCGGCGGCGGCGCAGGCCCCGGCGCCGAAGGCGGTGACCACCCCGACCGTCCCGGCCAGCCCGTCGGCGTGGTCGAGCCCCTTGAAGGCGAGGGTGGCGAGGACGATCCAGCCGACGGCCAGCAGCCCGCCCGGCACGCCCGTCTCGTCGTAGGGCACCACGCAGGCCGCCGCCACGGCCGTACCGGCGACGAGCACCCGCGCGCGCAGCCGCCACACGTCCGCCACCAGGCCCAGTCCGGCCATCCCGACGGCGGCCATGAGCAGCTCGCCGACCCCGTCCCCGAGCGGGGCGACCCGGGTCCACTCACCCGTTCCGGCGACCAGGCAGGTGACGACCACGACGGCGAGGCCGCCGAGGAGCGGCAGGGGACGCTGCCGGCGCCGGTCGAGGATCCCGGCCCTCAGGGCGGGCAGCCGGAGCACCGCCGCGAGCACGGCGGTGCAGAGCAGGGCGGCGGTGGCGGCGGCGATCCCGTAGAGCACGGCTCTAAGGTAGGGGCGAAAGTATCAATTCGGGATGAATAACACGATCGGATTGCCCGCAAAAGGGGGACGCAGGCGACCCTCAGCGACTCAGATCACCCCGCGCTCTGCTGCATCCCGAAGGAAGATGGGGGTAGTCTCAGACGGACTACATAAGTTACCGCTTAGTAATGTCGATCAGCTCGGGCAGTCGGCTTCCGACAGCCCGTTCAGACCGAGGCCGCCTCAGGAGCCCCAATGCAACTCGCCGCGATCATCGTGTCGCTGGTCCTGATCGTGGTCGGCGTGGCACTGTTCGGCCGCGCCCTCCTCCAGATCTTCCACTTCATGCGGCTCGGCCAGCCCGTGCCCGCGGGAACCCGGACCAACGACCCCTACCAGCGCACCGTCACCCTGGTGAAGGAGTTCCTGGGGCACACCCGGATGAACCGCTGGGGCATCGTCGGCATCGCGCACTGGTTCGTCGCGATCGGCTTCTACACGCTGCTGCTGACGATCGTGAACGCCTTCGGCCAGCTCTTCAAGGCCGACTGGATCCTGCCGGTCATCGGCGACTGGGCGCCGTACAACATCTACGTCGAGTTCATCGGCACCATGACGGTCGTCGGCATCGCGACGCTGGTCGTCATCCGGCAGCTGTCCCGGCCGGACAGGCCGGGCCGCAAGTCCCGCTTCGCGGGCTCCAACACCGGCCAGGCGTACTTCGTCGAGACGATCATCCTCATCGTCGGCGTCTGCATCTTCATGCTGCACGCGCTGGAGGGCGCCCAGCACCACGTCGACGGCTACGAGGCGTCGTTCTTCATCTCGTACCCGGTGGTGGCCTGGCTCAAGGGCATGGACGTCTCCACGCTCCAGAACCTGACCTACTTCTTCGCCGGCCTGAAGATCGCGGCCTCCTTCATCTGGATGATCGTGGTCTCCCTGAAGACCGACATGGGCGTGGCCTGGCACCGCTTCCTGGGCTTCCCGAACATCTGGTTCAAGCGCAACGCCGACGGCTCCACGGCCCTCGGCGCGCTCCAGCCGATGACGTCCGGCGGCAAGCCGATCAACTTCGAGGACCCGGGCGAGGACGACGTCTTCGGCGTCTCCCAGGTCGAGCAGTTCTCCTGGAAGGGCCTCCTCGACTTCTCCACCTGCACCGAGTGCGGCCGCTGCCAGTCGCAGTGCCCCGCCTGGAACACCGGCAAGCCGCTCTCCCCGAAGCTGCTGATCATGTCCCTGCGGGACCACGCGCACGCCAAGGCGCCGTACCTGCTGGCCGGCGGCGGCAAGACCGTGGAGGGCGAGGAGAAGGCCTCCGAGGAGCAGCTGAAGGACGTCCCCGCCGCCGCTCTCGCCGAGGCCGAGCGCCCGCTGATCGGCACCGCCGAGGAGAACGGCGTCATCGACCCGGACGTCCTGTGGTCCTGCACCACCTGCGGCGCCTGCGTCGAGCAGTGCCCGGTGGACATCGAGCACGTCGACCACATCGTCGACATGCGCCGCTACCAGGTGATGATCGAGAGCGCCTTCCCCTCCGAGGCGGGCACGATGCTCAAGAACCTGGAGAAGAAGGGCAACCCCTGGGGCCTGGCCAAGAAGCAGCGCCTGGAGTGGACCAAGGAGGTCGACTTCGAGGTCCCGGTCGTCGGCAAGGACATCGAGGACCTCACCGAGGTCGAGTACTTGTACTGGGTCGGCTGCGCCGGCGCCCTGGAGGACCGCGCCAAGAAGACCACGAAGGCCTTCGCCGAGCTGCTGCACATCGCGGGCGTCAAGTTCGCGATCATGGGCGGCGACGAGAAGTGCACCGGTGACTCCGCCCGCCGCCTCGGCAACGAGCCCCTGTTCCAGGAGCTCGGCATGGAGAACGTGATGGCCCTGAACACGGCGTTCGGCGAGGAGCTGGACGACGAGGGCAAGGTCGTCGCGGAGTCCGCGAAGCCGAAGTCGGCGAAGAAGATCGTCGCCACCTGCCCGCACTGCCTCAACACCATCGGCAACGAGTACCCGCAGCTCGGCGGCGACTACGAGGTCATCCACCACACTCAGCTGCTCCAGCACCTGGTGGACGAGGGCAAGCTGGTCCCGGTCACCCCGGTCGAGGGCATCATCACCTACCACGACCCGTGCTACCTGGGCCGCCACAACAAGATCTACACGCCCCCGCGCGAGATCATCGGCAAGGTCCCGGGCCTGCGCAACGAGGAGATGCACCGCCACAAGGAGCGCGGCTTCTGCTGTGGCGCCGGTGGTGCGCGCATGTGGATGGAGGAGCGGATCGGCAAGCGCATCAACAACGAGCGCGTCGACGAGGCCCTCTCCCTGAACCCCGACATCGTCTCCACCGCCTGCCCGTTCTGCCTGGTCATGCTCACCGACTCGGTGAACGGCAAGAAGAACGACGGCAAGGCGAAGGAGTCGATCCAGGTGGTCGACGTCGCCCAGCTGCTCCTGGAGTCCGTGAAGACGCCGGTCGACCCGGAGGGCTCGACGGAGACGGAGAGCGAGCCGGAGCCGGAGCCGGTGAAGTAGTCCCCCCGAACGGACGGCGCCCCCTGACCCGCACAGGCAGGGGGCGCCGTCGTATCTCCGTACCCTGCGGTCAGGCCCCCTTCGGGCCGGCCTGCTGCACCACCTCGAAGGACCACAGGGTCGAGCCGGAGGCCGCCGGCTTCGGGCGCTCGCCGCCCTCGCCGCCGCCCTGGTGCGCGGACTTCATCGGCCCCTCCATCCAGGCCTGGAACGACTCCTCGTCCCGCCAGCGGGTGTAGACGAGGTAGGTGTCGGTGCCCTCGACGGGACGCAGCAGCTCGAACCACTCGAAGCCGTCGGAGTTCTCCACCGCGTGGGCCCGCGAGGCGAACCGCTTCTCCAGCACCTCCCGCTGCTCGGCGGGAACGGTCAGCACGTTGATCTTCACTACGCTCATGGACCCATCCTGGACCATCGCCCCGCCCGCCACAGCGATCCCGGACCGTTACCACGAGCGCGTACAACCCTCGCCCCCCACCGCGGGTCTCCTGATCGCCTACCGCCCGTGAACCACGGGACAACACGTGCTGAACACGGGCGGACCGCACCCCATCGTCTGCGGACGCCCCGCCAGGCGTCCCCCGCATGCAGCAGGAGACCGCATGCACGCGCACGCTCGCATCGCCCTCGCGACGGCCGCCGCCGCCGCGCTGACGGGCGGTCTGCTCACCCTCGCCGCGTCCCCGGCCACCGCCGCCGACTCCGTCAAGGCCGCCAAGGCCGACTTCAACGGCGACGGCATCGGTGACGTCGCCACCTCGGCGGCCGGCGCCTACGTCAGCGGCCGGAAGGACGCCGGCCAGGTCGTCGTCCTGTACGGCTCCGCCACCGGCGTCTCCTCCGCCAGGCGCACCACCATCAGCCAGAACACCACCGGTGTCCCCGGCACCGCCGAGGCCGGTGACATGTTCGGCGGCGACCTGGCGTACGCCGACTTCAACGGCGACGGCTACGACGACCTCGCCGTGGGCTCCCCGAGCGAGAAGGTCGGCACCGACACCGACGGCGGCGGCCTCGCCATCCTGTGGGGCTCCGCCGGCGGCCTGACCGGCAAGGCCGTCGACGTGCCCGACCCGGCCCCCTCCTCCCACGACTTCTGGGGCAAGAACCTCGCCGCCGGCGACTTCGACGGCGACGGCAGGGCCGACCTGGCCGTGGGCAGCTCCGCCGCCACCCTCTACCTCTACAAGGGCGGCTTCACCACCGCCGGCGCCTACGGCAGCCGGACCACCGTCAAGCCGCCGATCCAGTCGGGCACCAACGACTACCCGTACGGCCCGCTGAACCTGACCGCCGGCGACGTCAACGGCGACGGCCGCACGGACCTCGTCGTGGACGGCTACGAGACCACGACGCGGTACGGCTGGAACACCAACTACTGGCTGCCCGGCACCTCCGGCGGCCTGAGCACCGCCTCCGCCAAGACCCTCAAGCCCGGCATCATCACCGCCATCGGCGACGTCAACGGCGACGGCTTCGGCGACATCGTCAGCGGCGCCGACTGGGACGCCAAGGACCCCGACGGCACCGTCATCCCGAACGCCTCCGACGGCGGCAAGGTGAACATCACCTACGGCTCCGCCTCCGGCCCGGCCGGCACCACCGGCATCACCCAGAACACCGGCAACGTCCCCGGCTCCTCGGAGAAGGGCGACGCCTTCGGCTGGGAGCTGGACCTCGGCGACATCAACGGCGACGGCTACCAGGACCTGGTCGTCAGCTCCCCGCAGGAGGACCTCGGCGGCGTCCCGGACACCGGCAGCGTGACCGTCCTGTACGGCTCCGCCGCGGGCGTCGACACCGTCTCCGGGGCCCAGTCCTTCTCCCAGGACAGCGCGGGCGTCCCCGGCGGCAACGAGAAGTCCGACCTGTTCGGCGCCGACCTCAAGCTGGACGACGTCACCGGCGACGGCAAGGCGGACCTGGTCGTCGGCTCGTACGAGAACGGCGGCGACGGCGCGGTGACGTACCTGCCGTCCAACGGTACGAAGATCACCGCCACGGGCTCGCGCGCCTTCGGCGTCTCCACCGTGGGCGTCTCCACCTCCGGCACCCCGCAGTTCGGCGCGGTGATGGCGGACTGACCGTGCCGGCGGACCGACCCCTCCCGGGAAACCCCTGAGGAACCCGGAGGGCGTTGCTGACGGTCCCTTAGGGGATGTCACAGGTCGGCCGCAAAGCCGGGCCCGGACCACCGGGCCCGGCACGTCGGGCTCCGGGACCAGGTACGTTCGATGACGTGGCTGGATTCAGGATCGGACGCGGGGGCCGGGACAACCGCACCCCCCAAGGACAACAGGCGCCCCAGGGACCGTCGTACGGACACGGGCGCGGCCCCGCTCAGTCCGGGAGGCCGTCGTACGGCCGGCCGGGCCCCTCGGGCGCCCCGGGCCCCTCGTACGGCTACCCGTCGGCGCCGCAGCCGCCGTACCCGCAGCAGGGACAGTCGTACGGCTACCCGGGCGGGCCCGACGACGGGCCGGAGTACTTCGGGGACGGCGGCTACCCGGGCGGCCCCGGGAACGGCGGGCACGACCCCTACGCGGCCAACAACCCGGGCCACACCCAGGCCTTCTCCATCGACGAGGCCGCCGGCTACACCCAGGGCGCGACCTACCACGCCGGCCAGGCCGCCGAGCCCGCCGGACCGATCGGCCCGCCCCTGCACTGGAAGGAACTGCTGAAGGGGATCGTCCTCTCCCCGAACGAGACCTTCCTGCGCATGCGGGACTACACGATGTGGACGCCCGCCCTCATCGTGACCTTCCTCTACGGCCTGCTCGCGGTCTTCGGCTTCGACGGGGCCCGCCAGGACGCGATCAGCGCGACGCTGTCCAACGCGGTCCCGATCGTGCTGATCACGGCCGTCGTGATGGTGCTCGGCCTGTTCATCCTGGGCGTGGTCACCCACACCCTGGCCCGCCAGCTCGGCGGCGACGGCGCCTGGCAGCCCACGGTCGGCCTGTCCATGCTGATCACCGCCCTCACCGACGCGCCCCGCCTGATCGTCGCCATGTTCTTCGGCGGCGACGCCGGCTTCGTCCAGCTCCTCGGCTGGGCCACCTGGCTCGGCGCGGGCGCCCTGCTGACCCTGATGGTCTCCCGCTCCCACGACCTGCCGTGGCCGAAGGCGCTGGGGGCGTCGGCGATCCAGCTGGTCGCGCTGCTGTCGATCGTGAAGCTGGGCACGTTCTAGTCACCGCCCAGCCGTCCGCGGACACGCGAAAGGGCCCCCGGCGCTCCAGCCGGGGGCCCTTCGGCGTTGCCTCTCCGCTTCCTGGACCTAGGCGTCGAGAACCTGTCCGGCGCGCTTCACGACGGGGGGCTCGACACTCCACGGGAAGTTGATCCAGTCGTCGGTCCGCTTCCACACGTACTCGCACTTCACGAGGGAGTGGGACTTCTCGTAGATCACCGCGGAGCGCACCTCGGCGACGGTGTCGAGACAGAAGTCGCGGACGAGCTTGAGGGTCTTTCCGGTGTCGGCGACGTCGTCGGTGATCAGGACCTTCTTGTCGGAGAAGTCGATCACGTTGGGGACGGGGGCGAGCATGACCGGCATCTCCAGGGTCGTCCCCACACCGGTGTAGAACTCGACGTTGACGAGATGGATGTTCTTGCAGTCGAGGGCGTAGGCGAGCCCCCCGGCGACGAACACCCCGCCGCGGGCGATGCTGAGCACGATGTCGGGCTCGTACCCGTCGTCGGCGATGGTCTGCGCCAACTCGCGGATGGCGGTGCCGAACCGCTCGTAGGTCAGGTTCTCCCGCACGTCTGCGCTGCTCATGCTGTCGTCGCCCTCACACCTGGGTCCGATGGAAATTGAGGAAGGACCGCGAGGCGGTCGGCCCGCGCTGCCCCTGGTACCGGGAGCCGTAGCGCTCACTGCCGTACGGGTGCTCGGCGGGCGAGGTCAGCCGGAACATGCACAGCTGCCCGATCTTCATCCCCGGCCACAGCTTGATCGGGAGCGTGGCGAGGTTGGACAGCTCCAGGGTGACGTGCCCGCTGAACCCGGGGTCGATGAACCCGGCGGTGGAGTGGGTGACCAGTCCCAGCCGCCCGAGCGAACTCTTCCCCTCCAGCCGGGAGGCGAGATCGTCGGGGAGCGTGATCACCTCGTAGGTGGAGGCGAGCACGAACTCCCCGGGATGCAGGATGAACGGCTCATCGCCCTCCGGCTCGACCAGCCGGGTCAGATCGGCCTGCTCGACGGACGGGTCGATGTGGGGGTACCGGTGATTCTCGAACACCCGGAAGTACCGGTCCAGCCGTACGTCGATGCTCGACGGCTGCACCATGGTTTCGTCATAGGGATCGATCCGTACCCGCCCGGCGTCGATCTCGGCCCGGATGTCCTTGTCTGAGAGAAGCACGTAGCGAGGATACGCAAGGCGCGCGAAGCCTTCGCAATCCGAAGGACTCCGCGCGCCCGCCGTGACGAACCGACTACGGCCGGTCCCCGTGCACCGCCCCTACCGCTTCTCCAGAACGACAGGCACGGCGCTGCGGAGCCGGGCACAGCGCGGGCACCGCACGAGGCGGCCGGGGCCGAGCCGGTCGGCCTGCTGCATCGGGAACGAAGCGGTGCTGAAGACGTGCCCGTCCGCGCATCGGACGACGGTGCGTTCCATCAAGTCCCTCAAGTCCCTTCCCCAAGAGCCGCGTCCGGCGTTGCTGCCCGGACGACAAAAGCCACATTACGGGATCAAAGAGATGACTCTCCACGCGGCACTCCGGCCCTCCCCCAGGCCTCCACGGTACGCCCCAACTCCGGCCGCCCGCAGCCGGATCCCACCCCTGAAACACGCTCAGCCCCCGGGATCCGAACACCGGGAGCGCGCGATGATGTAGAGTGAGCAAGGTCCGGACACCGGCCCCTCCGGGACCACGTCCGTACTTACGCGGGTGTAGTTTAATGGTAGAACATCAGCTTCCCAAGCTGAGAGCGCGAGTTCGATTCTCGTCACCCGCTCCATGAAGAAGGCCCAGGTCAGAGACCTGGGCCTTGTTGTTGTGTCCGGCGATCAGTCGCCGCGTGCCAGATCCGTGCCAGAAGGCTTGTGGGCCGCCTTCTTGGCAGCCTCCGCCCGAGCCTTCCGAACGGTGACGTCGAGGCCGGCGGCGACCTCTTCCTGCCGCTCCTCGTCGGAGTGCTGGTAGATCAACGCGGCCTTCTCGGAGGACTGCCCGGCGCGGACCATCGTGTCCTTGAGGGTGGCGCCCGGAACGGGTCGAGAGCGTGTGTCCGGTGTGACGAAGGTCGTAGAAACGGAAGTCGTCGGGGAGCCCGGCGGCGGCTCGGGCACGACGCCACTTCCGTTTGAAGGAGGTACGACGGAAGGGCGCCCCCTTCTCGCCGACGAAGACCAAGCCGTCAGGCCCCTCTACTGGTCGCACACCGCGGTGCCTGACTCGCCCATTGAAACTCCCGGCCAAAGTCGCTACGCCGACCTAGGCCGGACAAGTCCTAGCCGGATAGGCACCTTTCGTCGCTGTTCGGAACGAGAAGCATGGCCAGGCCCTCCTGGTCCGCATCGCGGTTGCGGGGGCTCTCTACCTGCTCCTCGGCCCGGTTCCAGGCACCACCGACCAACAGCAGGCCCCGGCGCCCCCGGCGTCCGCACCCTCAGCGTCCTATTGCTGGGGACTGAGCCGCTGGCGTCAAGGCCGGGCAAGGGACGAATGGAAGGCCCCGTACGAAGGAGCACGCGGACTCGCCCGTCTCCTTCGACCGGCCTCCGGCCGCAGTCGTGTGTGACGTTCGTGCACACAGATGCGCTGGGTGTGGGGGCGGCCTGTGTGACGACTGTGCCCAAGTCCCGCCCCACCGTCCCCCTCTCCCCTCCGTGAAGGAGCCACATGCGCAAACGCGCTGTCTTCGCCCTGTTCGGTACCGTCGCCGCCCTGGCCGGCTTCGCCACCCCCGGCGCCTACGGTGACGAGCCCCAGACCGATGTCCAGATCAGCGACGTCTCCTTCGACGGTGGCAAGAACATCGTGGTGGGCCTCGACTCCAAGACGATCACGGTGTCAGGGACCTTCACCCACCCGTCGGGCATCCAGGACGCGGACTTCGTCCTGTGGCGCGGACCGGAGGGTGCGAACCCCTACGAGACCTACGACGACCGCATCGTGTCGCAGCAGTTCCACTACCACGCGGACTGCGTCGCATCGAGCGCCACCACCTCGACCTGCTCGCAGACGATCTTCCTCGAGCCGGACTGGCGGTACGGCGGCACCGCGCTCACCAACGCCCACGCCGGCACCTGGAAGGTCAGCGTGCAGGGGGTGGCCAACGACGACAGCTGGACCCAGGCCGCGAGCTACACCACGACCCGCCTGCAGCGGTACTCCAAGCTCACCGCGAACGCGGGCCCGGAGCCGGTCGCCAAGGGCGCGCCCCTCACCGTCACCGGCAAGCTCACCCGGGCCGACTGGAACAACCTCGAGTACTTCGGCTACACCAACCAGCCGGTCAAGCTCCAGTTCCGCAAGGCCGGCACCACGACCTACACCACCGTCAAGACCGTGTACACCTCCAGCACCGGCACCCTGACGACCACGGTCCCCGCGTCGGAAGACGGCTACTGGCGCTGGAACTTCGCGGGCACCTCCACCACCCCGGCCGCCAAGGCGACCGGGGACTTCGTGGACGTGCGGTAGCCCGCGCGGCTACCACGCCCACCGAGGAATCCCCGGGTCCCGGACCCGGGGGTTCTCCCACGGAGCGCGAAGCCCTCCGCTGCCGTACGGCCCTCTAGCTAGGTGTGCTGTCCGGCGGGTCACCCCACCGACCCCGCATCCGACAGCTATGTCACCCGAACGGCCTAACTTGACGTGTCGCCCACATGGGTGAACATCAAGCTGAGTGGTGTCCCAACCGAGGCAATCCGTGAAAGGCGAACCAAATGCGCATTCGACGAGTCCTCGCCGCCGTCATCGCCACGGCAGCCCTCGCCGGGGTCGGCCTCGCAGACGCCGCCACCGCCACCGCCACAACCGCCACCGCCACAACCGCCGCCCCCGCCAGCCTCACCCCGGGCGAGTGCATCGACGGCGGCGGAACGGTCGATCGGTCGAACTTGTCCTCGGCCCATCTCCCGACCTGCAAGGGCGGCAAGTTCAACGGGCAGGAAGTCGACTAAACCCCACTAGGCGCCCCGCAGCCACGCGCTGCGGGGCGTTCCCGCGCGAGCGTAGCCGGGAGAGTCGCAGGGACCGTGCCGATGAGCTACGGATCAAAAGGGGTGAGAGGGTGAGTGCGGAGACCTAAAAGGGGCGGCGCCCTGTGACCGCGCCGGCCGGGTCGTCCAGCAGGGCGAGGCGGGCGGTGATGCGTTTGCCGACCGGTTCCCGCTGTGCTTCGAAGCCCTGGGCGACGGCTATGACGATCTCCAGGCCGTGCTGGCCCACCCGGCCGGCATCCGCGGCCCGGGCGATGGGCAGGACCGGGTCGGAGTCCCACACAACGACCTCGACCGTGTCACCGGCGATCCGCAAATCCAGCAGCAGCGGCCCCGGAGCGTACTTGAGGGCGTTGGTGACCAGCTCGCTCACCACCAGCTGGGTCAGGTCCATGGCGCGCCGGGAAACCGGCAGGCCGTGGTCGGCCTGGACACGGGTCAGGAATCCGGCGGCAAGGTGCCGGGCCTCGGCAATGACCGTGCTGGTCCCGTCCAGGGCCACTGTGGTCTGGATGGTCTGTTCCCCCGGCGTGGTGTCTTCGTCTCACCCAGGCATCACCTCGTGCGGTCCAGGGCACCGATTCCCGCGAGGGCATGGCTGTGCCAGTATCACCGACATGGCTGAATCAGAAGTGGCGGATACCGAACAGGCGGTGCAGGCGGGCGAGCTATCGACCACCCTCTCTGTCACCGACGGTATCCGCGTGCTGACCGTCGCCGGAGAGATCGACCACGAGACCGGTGACACGTTCCGCCAGGCCCTCAAAGTCCCCGACGCGCCCCGGCCCCGCGTCGTGGTGGACCTGGGGCAGGTGACCTTCATGGACTCCAGCGGCATCAACGTCCTCATCGCCGCCCATAGCGCCCTCAGCGACGCCGGCGGCTGGCTCCGTCTCGCCCGACCCGGCGAATCCGTGCAACGCGTCCTGCACCTCGTCGGCATCGACACCGTCATCGACTGCCACGAAACCCTCCGCCAGGCGCTCACCGACTGACCGGTCACGCCGCAGCTGCCCGGCCAGTGCACGGGGCTGCCGTGGCCGTACTGCGGCCGACGGTGCGTCAGAGCGCGGCCGGCGCTGGCAGGTCTCTCCTTGGCCATCGACGAAGCCCGACCGTTGGTTAGGTCCCAGGTCGTACCCGGGCCACCCCCAACAGGGCCGGGGATGCAGCTGCTCTACAGAGTTGGACACCTCGGAAGCCGGCCGCGCGTCAGAGACCCTAGCCATGGGCACTGACAACCAGCCCCGAGAGCACGACCTCTGACGCGTTGAGGACAACCAGCGTTCGTCCGTCCAGTGCCCATGCGTAGAGGGCGACAGGGCGACCCTGAAGGCGTGCGTGATCCGCAGGGAGCACTCGTCGAGATCGACACTGGGGGAGCTAGGCGGCCATCTCGATGCGTATCCGCTCCAGGGACTGGGCAGCTCGGGCGTGCTGCGCAGGCAGCCCCTTACCCGCCGTGCGCATGATGCGCTGGAGCTGGTGGGGGAGCCGCTGTGTGACCGCCTCCTGAATGGCGATGTCCAGCGACTGGGCTGCGCCGCTGCGATCGTCGGCAAGCATCTGGACTTGGGCCACGGTGACGAGTTCGATCACGCGCCACTGCGGGGCCACCACGGTCGTAGACAGCGGGCTCTGCTCCACGAGCCGCATGGCCTCCTTCGTACGGCTTGTGTCGACAAGTCCGCGCAGGCGGATCTCGTGCAGGGAGAAGGGGTTGAACAGACTGGTGTGGTCCACCCAGTCGAGAAGAGCATCGGTCTCCCGCATCACCTGGTCGAACAGCTCACCATTGCCCAGTGCGCCGGCGGCCCGCGCGAGGAGAGGGAGGACGGCGGCGCGAGCGGTCTCGTCCGGAGCAGTGGCCGCGGCGCGGCACAGCCGTTGGACGGCCGCGCCCCGCAAGCTGGCCTTGCGGAGTTCGTTGCCGTGCATGCGCAGCACGTAAGAGGTCATACGGACGTCGTCGAAGTACTCGGCGATCTCCAGGCTCTTGGCTGTCCAGTGCGCGGCGGTGGCGAGACGTTCCTCGGGCAGTACGTTGCCCAGGGCGACACCGAGGCCGACACGGGCCCGCGCGAGGAGGTGCAGGACGTCCCGCTCGGTGTGGCCGTCCTCGACACGTGCTTCGAGGCGGGCGACGAGCGGCCACAACTCCGAGACCGCTTCTGTGGCGTGCCCGGACTGGCGGGCGATCTCGGCGAGCCGGACAGTGGACTCGCCGAACTGCAGCATCGCCCGGTGATCGGTATCGGTCGGGTCGGTGACGCCGAGCACGTGTGGCGGCAACTGCAGCGCTTCGCAGATACGGCGGCGGGAAGGCACGTCGTCCAAGGACCGCTTTCCCAGTTCCAGAGCGGAGATGTACGTCTTGTCGTAGCCGAGGAGTTCACCGAGTGCGGTCTGGTTCAGGCTGTGCACGCGGCGGTAGAAGCGCAAGATGTCGGCCAGGTCTCCCGTTGCCAGGACTAACTGAGCCTGGGGTGTGGCCCAGTGCCACTGAGCGTGCCGAGCCGAGGGCCGGGGAAGCGGGAGCCGGTCCTCACCCGCGCGTGCAGCGATCTCGCCCCCGGCCATGCCGACTACATCCGCTCGTAGTCGTCCAAGGCCGCCGGGCCGGCGTTCCTCCGGCCGTACCAGGCGGTGATGGCCTGCTTGTATCCGTCGGGCATGTTCAGGTCCGGCACTTCGTCCGCGGTGAACATGCCCAGCTGCTTGTGCTCGTGGCTGACGACCGGCGGCCGTTCGGGGGTCAGCACGGTGCAGCCGTAGGTCACGATCAGTACGCGCCGACCCGGGATCGGCTCGTAGATCCACACACCGCCGTCGATGAGTGGGCCAGCCTTGACGTCCCACCCGGTCTCTTCCTGGATCTCGCGCTCAAGGGCCGCCTCGGGACTGACATCCGGCAGTTGAACTCCGTCGCCGGTACCGATCTCCAGCCGCCCTCCAGGCAGTTCCCACTCATCACGTTCGTTCCGCAGCAGCAGCACACGATCACGCGCGTCGAGCGCAACGCCCTTCACGGAGACGGGCCAGAGCGGCGGCGTGTACGTCATGACGGTCCTCGTCTGCGGTGTGCGAGCCGGGCCTTGGGAACGTAGCACGCGCCTCTCAGCCCGCCACCCTGCCATCCCATTTGTCCGAGTCGACAGTCTGTCGCTTTACCGCGACCACCCTGCCTCCCCACTCTGATCACACCGATCCCGATCGAAGGAGTACGGCGATGCTCGACGCCTCCACACGCTCCGAGGGGCTCTTCGCGGACCACTTCGTCAACCTCCGCGTCCCGCACGCCAGCGACGTGATCGCCGCACAGCTTCGTGAGACCGGCCTCGTCACCCTGGACGGAATGGCCACTCGCCAGGAAGTCCTGTCGTTCGCCTCCCCATTGATGGCGATCACGCCCCATCCGCACGGCGCTCCTGACGGCTTGACCCTGATCCACAACACGGGCAGCCACGCCCACCGCGCCGGCTTCGCCGGACTCGGCAACGGCGAACTGCTCCCCCACACGGAGAGGTCGGGCACGCCATCCCCTCCGCGTCTGATCCTCCTGGTCTGCCTACAGCCGGCATCCGATGGTGGTGAGACGCTCCTCGCGGACGGACGTGATGTGCACGCCCGCCTGGTCAGCGAGGACCGCGCGGCAGCGGTCGCGCTCTGCCAGCCCCGGACCGCCTACTTCGGTGAGGGCGCCGGCCACGCCTCCCAGGTCTTCACCGTCCACCCCGACGGCCGGATCTGCATACGGCTGCGACAGGACGGTCTGGCCCGCTGGAGACCCCATCGTCCAGCCCTACCTCCCCGTGCTCCGCAGCGCCATCACCACCAGTCAGCATCGCCTCACGCTTCGGGCCGGGCAGGGCTACCTGCTGGACAACCACCGTTGGCTGCACGCCCGCACGCGTTTTACCGGGGACCGGCGGCTCCTGCGCGCGCTGGGCGACCCGCGCTTCGCTCTTCCCGACGGATTCACGCCCTGCCCGACCGCATCCGTTCTGCCCAGAACGAGTGAGGCCCTCTGATGTTCACGAGAAGAGGTGACAGTCATGGCTGATCGCAGCCTGCCTGCTCTCCGGGCCGTGATGGTCGACAGCCGCACGGGCCGCATCGGCCGGGTCATGGGCAGCGAGGGACCGTACGTGCAGCTTCGTCCCCTCAACGGGGGGGGGAGGGAGTGGGACGTGCCGCCCGACCAGCTGCGGGCACCCACAGCAGCCGAGGAGATGAGTGGCAGGGTCGCCGTGGCGAACGGACGGTGGGGTCGGTGAGCCCGCGCATCACCAGACGCCACAAGCGGTCGCGGCACGCCTGGCGGCACACGGGATGCGGCGGGCCATCGCCTGGCTGGGTCGTTTCGCCGGTCCGCTGCTGGTCGTCGCTATCGCCGCGTCGTGCGGCTTCGTGATCGGCGTGGCGGTCGCCAGCACCCCAGCCCACCCCTGACTTCCGGTTCCTTCAGACACCGGCCCCTGAGTTCCCGTCCCTGCCGGACGTAGCCGATCGAGACGCTCCCCCACGTTGAGAAGCCCCGGCAGGGGCGGGTCGCAAACCCCGCCTCGGACGGACCAATCCGCCCGCGCCCTTGGACAGGTCGAGCGCCGTCCGGGGCGGGTCCGCAATGCACCTCATCGTCATAGGAGGACTCAATGCCGAGCAGCAGCACCACCCCGGCGGCCGAGCCGGCACCGACGGGCCTGGTCAGGGCACGCCGTCGCATCCAGGCCGCCCGCGAGCGCGGCGTAACCCCGTCTGACGGTGGCAGCACCGGCCGCACCGACGGCAACGACTGATCAGGGAGGAGCCGCGTTGTCGCCGCTGAATCTGGCGGCTCACCTGGGCCAGGACGAGTTCCTGGCCCAGGTGCTCCACCGCCACCACCGCCATGTCCCCCACGCCCTCGCCGAGCCGGGCCGGCTGATCACCTGGGACGACGTCAACACCATCCTCGCCACCCACCGCCTGGAACCGCCCCGCTTCCGCCTCTCCGCCGAAGGCGAGATGCTTCCCGCATACCGCTACACGTCCCCGGTCACGACCCGCCGGCACACCGTCTGGCAGCGCCTGCATCCGGCCGAACTGCACGCTCGCCTCGCCGAGGGCGCCTCCCTGGTCATCGACGCCGTCGACGAACTACACCCGGCCGTCGGCCGCGCGGCCATGGAACTGGAGCAGTGGTTGCGCACGGGCGTGCAGACCAACCTGTACGCGTCCTGGACCGCCCGTGAAGGCTTCGGCGTCCACTGGGACGACCATGATGTGCTCGTCGTCCAGATCGACGGGGCCAAACGCTGGAAGCTGTACGGGCCCACGCGGGCCGCCCCCATGTACAAGGACACCGACGAGCCGGAGCCCCCTCCCATCCAACCGCTCACCGAGCTGGTCATGCTCCCTGGCGACCTGCTCTACCTCCCCCGCGGCTGGTGGCACTCGGTGGCCGCCTCCGAAGGCGAGCACTCCCTCCACCTCACTTTCGGCATCCAGACCTCCACCGGCGCCCAACTGCTGTCCTGGCTCGCCGATGACCTGCGCCGTCACCCGGTCCTGCGCGAAGACCTGCCCGTGCACGCGACGGCCGCTGACCGGGCTGACTACCTGGAACGACTACGCAAGCAGGTCACCGCAGCACTGGAGGATCCGAACGTGATCAACCGGTACGCGACGATGCGCGATGCCAGTGATCTCACGCGGCTTAGGCCAAGCCTGCCCCATGTCACCGGCCTCGCCGCGAACCCGAACACCCGCGTCCGGCTGACCACCGCACGCGCCCGGATCGAGCCAGCAACCGACGGGACCTCGGTGGTGTTCCGGGCGTGCGACCACGAGTGGGAGATGGCCCAGGAAGCCCTGCCGCTGCTCACACGACTGATCTCCGCTGTTCCCCACGCCGTCTCCCTCAGCGAACTGGCCGCGGCGGCCGGCCTCTCTGTCGACGCCGTGGCAGCCGCCGTCTCCGAGCTGATGACGGGCCAAGCGATCACAGTGGAAGGCCAAGGGTGATGGCGACGGCAGCCCTGGGGCTGGGCACCTACCGTCTCCAGCCCGCCGCCCTGATCGACGCAGCCGCACGCGCAGCCGCCGACCCCGCCACCGCTTGGATCGACACCGCGCCCAACTATCTCGGCGGGCGAGCGCAGGAACTACTCGCATCCTTCCTCGTCCGGCACCCGGTCCCAACCTCCACCAAGGTCGGATTCCTCACTGCCCAGACCGCGAAGGATGCCGTACTCGACGGAGCGATCACCGGCGAGGAGGCGGCACGGCGACATTGCTTGAGCACCCCGTACGTGCACTGGCAGTGCGCCCGCAACCGCACCGAACTCGGCCGAGACCGCCTCGACCTTGTGTTCACGCACAACCCCGAGCACGCCGACGGCGACCCGTACGAAGCCCTTCATGACGCTTTCATCGCCCTCGAAGAAGAGGCAGCAGCCGGCACCCTGACCGGCTACGGGGTCGCCACCTGGGACGGCTTCGAAACCGGCGCCCTGAACGTCCCCACCCTTCACCAACTGGCCGCCTCGGCCGCCGGGAGCGAGCAGCACCATCTGAGGGCGATCCAGCTGCCGGTGTCCCTCGTCACCGCAACCGCCTTCTCCCAAGCCCTGGACGGCGAGGGTCCCATCGCCCAGGCAGCAGAACGCGGCTGGCAAGTATTCGCTTCGGCCCCCCTGTTCGGCGGCGAACTGCCACACCTTGCCACCCGCGAACTCACGGAGTTGTTGAACCCGGACCTCAGCACAGCACAGGCATGCCTGCTCGCCGCAGCGTCCTGCCCTGGAGTGACACGAACCCTGCTCTCCGCCTCCAGTCCGGCACACTGGGCCGAGGCACGAGAGGCTCTGCGCCTCCCGGCCATCCCGGTCCCTATCCTGCGGAAGGTGCTGGATGTACTCGCCGCCGGCTGAACCAGCAGACCAGCAGCGCATGCGCCGGGCGTTCGCGCAATCGGCCGGGCTTGTCAACGCCACGGTCACCGGCCCCGAAGTCTGGGGCTGGTACGGCCGCACCCTCAGTAGCCGCGTCGAGCATCCGGACCGGGGAGACTGCTGGCTGAGACTGCTCTCCGCACCGCGCGATCGAGCGGCGGGAAAGATCTGGGAAGGCAATCGGAAGGCAGCCGCGCTGTTCGACGGACATGTCCACAAGCCGTTCCTGTACGACACCGTCGAGTCGACCAAGGACGGCTACACGTACCGGGCCGAGCTGCACCAGTACGTCGACGAGCCCACCTGCTCTCCCAGCCCCGTTCTGCGCACCCGGCTGGCTCTGCCGGCCTCGTGGTGGGACTCCCTCCGCACCGATCTCGAGTACGTCAGCGGAACGGCCACCGACCGTGTGGCTGTCCGGCAGGAGTGGGTGGACCGTTCGGTCCCCCGCTTCCTAGGCACACCCAGCCCGCGTATCACCGCCTGGGCAACAGCCCACGGGGATCTGCACATGGCTAACCTGACCGCCAGCCCCTACCTCCTCGACTGGGAAGGCTTCGGGCTGGCGCCCGCCGGTTACGACGCTGCCATGCTCCTGGCGTACTGCCTGCTCCTCCCCGATGTCGCCCAGCGTGTCCGTGACTCCTTCCCGATCCTCGGCACGGCGCCTGGGCGCGTGGCGCAGATCATCGTGGTCACCGAGTTACTACAGTCCGCCTCGCGCGGGGACCACCCCGAACTCGTGCCCGCCCTTCAGGACCTGATCACCGACCTGACCTGACTTGTGCTTAGCCGGGTCAGTTTTGGCCTACGTGGAGCCGATGAAGCCCGGCTTCATGCAGCAGGCCATGACTGACCGACGCGCAGCGGAGCCGGTGCGAACACGCGACTCGCCTCGGCCCTCCTACGGCACTCCCGGGGGATGTGACCTTTATTGCGGCATGGGAGTCCCGGGCACGTTTGCCGTTGTGCCCTCCGCCGGCGACGGTGGCAGCGGCACATGTCCCGTCGAGCGAGGTCACAGGGTCGCGGACGGAAGTGCACGGCAGGAAGGCCGTGCCCGGGGAGAGCAATATCTGTGCCCGCGAAATGAGAAATTGGCGCGGGGTACGGCGAATATTCCTCGACCGCCCGGCGGAACGGAATTATCGACCGTGCAGGGCCGATCGCACCGTGCTACTGTCGTCATCAGTTGCAGGTGTGGTTGCCAGAAGGTTTTTCCGACGGCTGATCATCACGGCGACACGGAACACGCACAAGGCGTATTCCTGACACCGTCTCCGAAGGAGAAACAACATGGCTACTGGCACTGTGAAGTGGTTCAACGCGGAAAAGGGCTTCGGCTTCATCGAGCAGGACGGCGGCGGCGCCGACGTCTTCGCCCACTACTCGAACATCGCCACCCAGGGCTTCCGCGAGCTGCTGGAAGGCCAGAAGGTGTCGTTCGACATCGCGCAGGGCCAGAAGGGCCCGACGGCTGAGAACATCGTTCCCGCCTGACGCACCGGCGCTGACGCATACTTCGCAGCTGGGGCCCGCACCTTGGGGTGCGGGCCCCAGCTCGCGTCATTTTCAGGGTGTTTCGACCCTGTCATTTTTCGGCCCGTTCTCGCGATTCTCTGCGCCGCTCATTCTGCTGCGGAAATTCCTTGATCGTGCCCGCATCGAGGAAGGTTCCGCATGAACCGAACACGTACCACTCGCGCACGCACCGATCGCACATACGACCGTTTCGGAGGAAGCGCCGCCGCCGGCCGCTCCGGCGGTTACGGAAACCGACAGCCGGCGCGGGGCGAGTTCGCTCTGCCGAAGACGGTCACGCCCGCGTTGCCCGCCGTCGAGTCGTTCGCCGATCTCGCCATGCCGGCGCCGTTGCTGGCCACGCTCGGCCACGAAGGGGTGACCGTGCCGTTCCCGATCCAGGCGGCGACCCTGCCGAACGCCCTGGCCGGCCGTGACGTACTCGGTCGCGGCCGCACCGGGTCGGGCAAGACCCTCGCCTTCGGCCTGGCGGTCCTCGCCCGTACGGCGGGCCGGCGCGCCGAGCCGCGCCGACCGCTGGCCCTGATCCTCGTCCCCACCCGTGAGCTGGCCCAGCAGGTCACCGACGCGCTCGCTCCCTACGCCCGCTCCGTCAGCCTGCGGCTCGCCACCGTCGTCGGCGGAATGTCCCTCGGCAGGCAGGCCCAAGCGCTGCGCGCCGGCGCGGAGGTGGTCGTGGCGACGCCCGGTCGGCTCAAGGACCTCATCGACCGGGGCGACTGCCGGCTCGACGACGTCGGCACCACCGTCCTCGACGAGGCCGACCAGATGACCGACATGGGCTTCATGCCCCAGGTCACCGCCCTGCTCGACCAGGTGCGTCCCGAGGGACAGCGGCTGCTGTTCTCGGCCACCCTGGACCGCAACGTCGACCTGCTGGTCCGCCGCTACCTGGCCGACCCGGTGGTGCACTCCGTCGACCCGTCGGCCGGTGCCGTCAGCACGATGGAGCACCACGTGCTCCACGTGCACGACGCGGACAAGCACCGGACGACCACCGAGATCGCGGCCCGGGACGGCCGGGTCATCATGTTCCTGGACACCAAGCACGCCGTGGACCGGCTGACCGAGCACCTGCTGAGCAGCGGTGTCCGCGCCGCGGCCCTGCACGGTGGCCGGTCCCAGCCGCAGCGCACCCGGACCCTGGCGCAGTTCAAGGACGGTCACGTCACCGTCCTGGTGGCCACCAACGTCGCGGCCCGCGGCATCCATGTCGACAGCCTCGACCTGGTCGTCAACGTGGATCCGCCCAGCGACCACAAGGACTATCTGCACCGTGGCGGCCGTACGGCCCGCGCCGGGGAGTCCGGCAGCGTCGTCACGCTCGTGACGCCCGGACAGCGCCGCGGCATGACCCGGCTGATGGCTTCGGCCGGCATCACCCCGCACATCACCTCCGTCCGCTCGGGCGAGGCGGAGCTGAGCCGCATCACGGGTGCCCAGGCGCCCTCCGGTGTGCCGGTGGTCATCAGCGCGCCCGTCGCGGAACGCCCCCGCCGCGGGTCGTCGCCGTCCCGCAGCCGCCGGGGCCGCACCGGGCAGGGCCGACCGGTCGGCGAGGGGGCGCGCCGGCGGGCACAGCGGCTGCCCGGGAAGGACTCGGCTGCTTAGGCCGGCGCAGTCCCCGGCGCCCCTCGGCCTCCGAGAGCCACGTGGTCTCCCGGGGCCGCAAGGGCCGCCCAGCCGACCATCCCCTACCGAAGGAGACACCCGTGACGTCAGCGCGGACTCGGTACCGCATGCCGGACCCCGCTCCCGCGACCGCGGTCGAGGGCACCGAAGGGCACGACCCTCGGGTATGTGACGACATGACCGTCGAGGTGGCTCTGGCCGTCATGGCGGGTGCCCGGGTCGAGTACCTGACCGTGTGCGACGGGGACGACGAGAGCACAGGCTTGGTCACCCGGGGCGGGCTCGCCGTTGTCCGAGACAGTTCCGCGTACACGGACCGGATCCGTCTGCGGGACGTTCTCGACGGACCACTGCCCTCACCGCCCGGCGTCGGCGAGTGCGGCCGGGCTCCGGGCGTACCCGCCCTCTCGCGCTGATCCGTCGCGCCCCGGGCGGCCCGCTCTCCTTCTCCCCGCGGCTGCCTGCAGGATCCGGGCGAGAGGGAAGTGCAGGACGAGCAGCTCATCCGCGTCAGAGTTCCTTCTCCTTCGGAAGAGTGAAACCTTCTCTTGTCAGAGTAGATTTTCATCATCGGCATGGGTACGCTTCTTCTCGTAGACACGGTCGAACGAGACCCGCCAGACACGAACTGGCAGGTGGCTGGAAACTGCCGACAGCAGTACAGGTTCACTCAGTGGTTGTACCGAGAGGAACGGAGGAGCAGACGCCATCAGGATCGCCCGGCCCGAGAAGCACTCGGCCGGGTACCGCAAGGCCCCGGATTGGATGGTGGTCCCCGGTCACGCAGCTGCGATCCCCCGCTCCGCCCTGCCGGGCCTGGTAGCGGATACAGAAGGTCGGCCGAGCAGGAGGGCCGACAGATGGTGTTCAATTTCCTTCGGGGCCCTGGTGCCGTACGGCACCAGGGCCCCTCGACGCGTTATACAGCGAGGTGACATGACATCGGACAACCCTCTGAATGACCGACTGGACGACGACGACTACCCCGCGTACACGATGGGCCGGGCAGCCGAGATGCTCGGCACCACCCCGGCCTTCCTCCGAGCCATCGGTGAGGCTCGCCTGATCACTCCGCTCCGCTCGGAGGGAGGACATCGCCGGTACTCCCGCTACCAACTGCGGATCGCCGCGCGCGCCCGCGAGCTCGTCGACAAAGGGACCCCGATCGAGGCCGCGTGCCGGATCGTCATCCTCGAGGACCAGCTCGAGGAAGCGCAGCGCATCAACGCCGAATACCGTCGGGCGGCCGGCCAACCGGCGGGCGGCTCCGGCTCCGCCTGAACACGCGGGCGCGTGCCGCATCCGGAACGCCGTCTCGCGACCTGCTCATAAGAGCGAGTTCGATTCTCGTCACCCGCTCCATGATCAAGGCCCAGGTCAGGGACCCGGGCCTTTGTGCTGTGCGGGGTGATCGCCACCGCCGGCGTCAGGCGTGCCGTGCTCCGCAGCGACCAGGAAGCGGTCGGGGCGAAAAAATCTGTGGATCTTCGCGGCAACCTTTTCGGCCTCTCGGACCACTCAGCGTTGTCCGGCCAAGTGGTCCGGTCAGATGCAACGGCTGAAAGAGAGCAACAGGCATGTCCCTGGAACGAGAGCACAGACATGTCCCCGGCCCACCCACGTCACCGGTGGCGTCCCGCGTCGGCGGCCATCGTGCCGACGGCGGCGCGCGCGGTGGTCGCCCGAAGCATCGTGGCCGTCGGTTGCTCGCGCGTCGGAGTCTCTGGGCGGGTCTCGCCATGGTGGTCGTGGCCGGCTCGGCTGTCGTGGTCAGCCAGGCTTCGGCGCAGCAGAAGACCCTGGATCTGAAGAAGTGGTACGTGCTGGTCAACCGCAACAGTGGCAAGGCGCTGGACGACCGTGGCTCCGCCAAGAACGACGGCGCGGCGGTGGTGCAGTGGAGCCGTCACGGCGGCCCCAACCAGCAGTGGCGGTTCATCGACGCGGGTGACGGGTACTACCGGCTGCAGAACCGGAACTCCGGCAAGGTGCTGGACGACCTCGGCTGGTCGAAGACCGCCGGCTCCGCCATCGTGCAGTGGAAAGACCTGAACGGCACCAACCAGCAGTTCAAGCTGGCCAAGTCGCCGGACGGCTACGTGCGTCTGGTCAATCGCTTCAGTGGCATGGCCGTCGATGTCCGCAACGCCGCCAAAGCCAACGGCAGCGGTGTCGTCCAGAACCGCGACCGGGGCGGCGCCGATCAGCAGTGGCAACTCGTCCCGGCCGGGAGTGTCGGCGGCTCCGGTACGCCCACCAGCCAGGCTACGAGCGGCTCGCACCCGTCGTCGGCGCCGTCTCCCGTGGCCGGTGGCGGCAGCTCGACGACACGTTTCATGGGCAGCAGCACGGTGCTCATCGGCGGCTCGATGTCCGACGCCTCGGCGGCCGCCGCGCCGTTCGACGTGCGGTACGCCTATGTGCACAGCCAGCCCGCGCCGTCGTCGGACTACTACTCGGCAGCGCGCTGCCACGACGGTTGGTCGAGCTGGTGGGGCTGCTGGAACGGCAGCACCACGGCGCCCGGCACGTACGTGACCTGGCGGGACACCGTGGCGGCCCAGGCGACGTACAAGGGCAGCCGGCGCCCGCAGAAGATGCTGTGGACCTGGTACTCGTTGCGCGACCTCGGGGACGCGGCAGGCCAGGGCGACGGTCCGGGCGAGGTCAAGGCCATCAACCGGCTCGACCTGCTCACCCGGTACCTGAACGACTACCGGTTCTTCCTGCAGAAGATCGGCACGTCGCACGACGCGATCGACCTTGAGCCCGACTTCTGGGGCTACGTCCGGTCGCTCGGCGATCCGCACCAGGTTCCCGCACAGGTCTCGGGCGCGAATCCGACGGATTGCGGATCGCAGGAGAACAGCGCCGCCGGACTCGCCCGCTGCCTGATCTCGATGGCGCACAAGTACGCGCCGAACACGGCCGTGGGACTGCACCTTTCCTGCTTCGACTGGCAGACCAACACACAGGCATGCGTCAAGGACTACGCGAACCTCGGGGCAAAGAACGCCGACTTCCTGGTCACCGACGTGTCGGACCGCGACGCGGGCTGGTACGCACAGCCGGCCCACGGCGGCAGTGACCACTTCTGGACCGACCAGAAGGCCACCGCCGCGCTGCAGTTCTACAAGACGATGGCCGAGTCCGTGGGCAAGCCGGTGGTCCTGTGGCAGATCCCCGTGGGCAACATGGCGCAGAACAACACCCTCAACCATTTCAAGGACGACAAGGTGGACTGGCTCTTCGGGCACATGGACCAGGTGGCAAATGCCCATGTCGCCGGCCTGTTCTTCGGTCCGGGGCAGCAGGAACAGACCACGGTCGAGTCCGACGGCGGAAACCTGATCCGCAAGACGATCGCCTATCACAACTCGGGTGGTACAGCACTCAAGTAGGCGAAGCTCACGAATGCGCCCCCATCTCTTCGATGGGGGCGCATTTCGTCATTGCCGTCGGGCCTCCGGTCAGCGCTGCAGGGTGAGGACACCCGGCCGCCACGGCAGCTGGTCGTAGGGGCCGCTGGCGCTGGGGGACTTGCCCTGGTAGAGGAGCTGGAGGTTGCAGGGGTCGATGGTCATGGTCTGGTCGGGGTTGGTGCGGACCAGGTCACCATGGCTGATGTCGTTGGTCCAGGTGGCACCGCTGTTGGCCTTGCCCGCGAAGGGGTTGCTCTCGCTCGCGGCCTGCGGGGTCCAGGAGCCGCTCAGGCTGGTGGCGGTGAAGGAGCGGAAGTAGCGCTGCTCGTTCGCTCCCCGGGCCTCGACGATCATGAGGTACTGGTTCTGGCCCTGGACCTTGTAGACCTGCGGCGCCTCGAAGAGGTTCTTCGTGGTGTCGCTCATGACGGTCGTGTACGACGAGCCGAAGTTGCCCGGGA
>NZ_BMRM01000003.1 GCF_014648635.1 Streptomyces cinerochromogenes
GCTCCCAGAACACGACCGGCTTGGTGTGCGGGTTGTCCACCCGGAAGATCCGCACGCCATGGCTCATCCAGTGCCGCAGGATCCGGACGGTCTCGGCGACCAGGCCGTCCATGTCGGCGTCGAAGGCGATGGGGTAGATGTCCTGGTACTTCTTGGGCGGGTTCTCGGCGTAGGCGATGGACCCGTCCGGGCGATGGCGGAACCACTCGGGGTGCTTGTGCACCCAGGGGTGGTCGGGGGAGCACTGCAGGGCGAAGTCCAGGGCGACCTCCAGCCCCAGCCTCCCGGCTTCCGCGACGAAGAAGTCGAAGTCCTCGATCGTGCCCAGATCCGGGTGGACGGCGTCGTGGCCGCCCTCGGGGGAACCGATGGCCCAGGGCACGCCGACATCGTCCGGGCCGGCGGTGAGCGTGTTGTTCGGGCCCTTGCGGAACGTCGTGCCGATGGGGTGGACGGGCGGCAGGTAGACGACGTCGAAGCCCATCCCCGCGATCGCCTCCAGCCGGCGGGCGGCCGTACGGAACGTGCCGTGCGGCCGCTCGGTGGTCCCCTCCGAGCGGGGGAAGAACTCGTACCACGAGCCGTACAGGGCACGCTCGCGCTCCACCAGCAGGGGCATCGGATCGGACGCGGTGACCAGCTCCCGCAGCGGATGGCGGGACAACAGCGCCTCCACCTCCGGGTCCAGCGCCGCCTTCAACCGGGCGTGCACGGAGAGGGAGTCGTCACCCAGGGCGTGCGCGGCGGCCAGGACCAGATCGCGCTCCGGGCCCTTCGGCACTCCGGCGGCGGCGCGTTCGTACAGCTCCGCGCCCTCCTCCAGCACCAGACCCGTGTCGATCCCGGCCGGCACCTTCACGGACGCGGTGTGCCGCCAGGTCGCCAGCGGATGGCTCCAGGCCTCCACCCGGAACGTCCAGCGCCCCGTGGAGTCCGGGGTGATCTCGGCACCCCAGAGGTCGCTGCCCGGGGACAGTTCCCGCATCGGTGTCCAGGGGCCGCGGCGGCCCTTGGGATCGCGCAGGACCACGTTGGCACCCACGGCGTCGTGCCCTTCGCGGAACACGGTGGCGGTGACCTCGAAGGTCTCCCCGGCCACCGCCTTCGCCGGGCGCCTGCCGCACTCCACGGCCGGCCGGACGTCGCGTACCGGTACACGGCCGATGGCCGGGGTCCTGCGCATGTATCTCACCTCCGCCGTGCGCGAAGCCGGGCCCCCCGGCCCGGCTTCGCGATCCAAGAGTCGGGCCGGCGAGTGCCGGTCCGAGAGGAACGCCTTGTACGGTGCCAGGTCAGGGGCTTGGCGCCGTGGAACGCCGCTCCGGTGGCGGCGCTCTTCTGGCCGCCCGGCGCGGCTGCGGCCGTCCGTCCTGCTCGCGCAGGTAGGTGACCAGGTTGGTGCGCAGATAGCGCTCGGCCGCGTCCGCCGCTTCGCGGGCGCAGCGTTTGCCCATCAGCACGCACAGCGTGTACCCCGAGTCCTCGAAGGTGGCCCGGACCGTGCGGTCGTGGGGCGAGGCGAGCATGACGCGCTCCCACGCCCGGTAACGCCGCAACTGCCGGGCCACTTCGGCCTTGGCGGGTAGCAGCATGGCCCTCATTCACCTTCCACGCTCTCGACTGGGCGCGTTCCCGACGGTCGGGTGGTGTCCGCGCAGGGGAGGGCACGGCACCGTTACGGCGATCGAGGCTTTCACTTATGGTGCACGGGCGACGACGCAGCGTCTTGTTGGAGGTTCAACCAGCGGGGGTGTCGTCCGCTCCTGTTGCACGAATGGCGTAGTGCCCTCACCGTGGAGATGACTCAGAAGCGATCACCGCTCACGCTGGGTGTCCGGGATCCCTCCCGGACGGGCGAGGGGAGCGAGAGCTTCGCCGGTGAGGAGCAAGCGACGATGAAGACCGCAGTGCCCTGCTACTACCACCTCGACGTGGAAGTCAGCCCGGAACGGGTCGGACAGGTCAGCCGCATCCTGGCCGCCCACCTCCGCTACTGGGACCTCGAGAACCTCGTGGACCCCGTCTGCCGCGGCGCCGAACTGCTGCTGCGGGCGATCGACACGCACGCGACGGACAAGCACACCTCGATCGAGATGTGGTGGAACGGCCAGCACCTCATCACCGCCTTCGGCGACGACGACCCCGATCTGCGCCCGGACCAGGACCTGCGATCCTGCCTGGCGGACATCGCCGCCATGAGCGACGGCTGGGGCTGCTGCGCCTCGGACACCGGCAGCAAGATCATCTGGTTCTCGCAGCGCGCCCGTGCCGGCCAGCGCGTCCCGCTGGTGCCCGTCGCCCCCGCCCCCACGCTGCGGACGGGTCTGAAGGTGCCCCGTGAGGAACCCGTGGCCGTCCTGGCCGCACCGGCGCCCGCCGGTGACGACGCCCTGGAGGGCCGTCGGTGAGCCCCCGCAAGAACCGCAAGGGGGTGCCTGTGTGGAGCGGGCACCCCTACCCGTTGGGCGCCGCCTTCGACGGCCAGGGCACCAACTTCGCCCTGTTCAGCGAGGTCGCCGAGCGTGTCGAGCTGATCCTGGTGGACGACGCCGGCGCGGCGGTCTCCGTCCCGCTGCACGAGGTCGACGGTTTCGTCTGGCACGCCTACCTGCCCGGTGTCGGCCCCGGACAGCGCTACGGCTACCGGGTGCACGGCCCCTGGCAGCCGGCGCTGGGACACCGCTGCAACCCGGCCAAGCTGCTGCTCGATCCGTACGCCCGCGCCGTCGACGGACAGATCGACAACCACGCCTCGCTGTACGAGCGTGCCCCGGACGGGCCCGCTCCGGCGGACAGCGCCGGCCACTCCATGCTGGGCGTGGTCACCGACCCCTTCTTCGACTGGGGCGACGACCGCCCGCCCCGGACGCCGTACGCGGACTCGGTCATCTACGAGGCCCACGTCCGCGGCCTGACCATGGCCCACCCGGACGTCCCCGAACGGCTGCGCGGCACCTACGCCGGCCTCGCGCACCCCGCCGTGACCGAGCACCTCACCTCGCTCGGCGTGACCGCGGTGGAGCTCATGCCGGTGCACCAGTTCGTCCAGGACGGTGTGCTCCAGGACCGCGGCCTGTCCAACTACTGGGGCTACAACACCATCGGCTTCTTCGCCCCGCACAACGCCTACGCCGCCTTCGGCACCCGCGGCCAGCAGGTCAACGAGTTCAAGGCCATGGTGAAGGCGCTGCACGCGGCCGGCCTCGAAGTCATCCTGGACGTGGTCTACAACCACACCGCCGAGGGCAACGAGCGCGGCCCCACGCTGTCCTTCCGCGGCATCGACAACGCCTCCTACTACCGCCTGGTCGACGGCGACTGGGCGCACTACTACGACACCACGGGCACCGGCAACAGCCTGCTGATGCGGCACCCCTACGTGCTCCAGCTGATCATGGACTCGCTGCGGTACTGGGTGACCGAGATGCACGTCGACGGCTTCCGCTTCGACCTCGCGGCCACGCTCGCCCGGCAGTTCCACGAGGTGGACCGGCTCTCGGCGTTCTTCGACCTGATCCAGCAGGACCCGGTGATCAGCCGGGTCAAGCTCATCGCCGAGCCGTGGGACGTGGGCGAGGGCGGCTACCAGGTGGGCAACTTCCCGCCGCTGTGGTCGGAGTGGAACGGCAAGTACCGGGACGCGGTACGGGACTTCTGGCGGGCCGAGCCCGGTTCGCTCGGCGAGTTCGCCTCCCGGCTCACCGGCTCCTCCGACCTGTACCAGCACAGCAGGCGCCGGCCGCGGGCGAGCGTCAACTTCGTCACCGCGCACGACGGTTTCACCCTGCGCGACCTCGTGTCGTACAACGACAAGCACAACGAGGCGAACGGCGAGGACAACCGGGACGGCGAGAGCCACAACCGGTCCTGGAACTGCGGGGTGGAGGGCGAGACCGACGACCCCGCCGTCCTCGAACTCCGCGTCCGCCAGCAGCGCAACCTGCTGGCGACGCTGCTGCTCTCGCAGGGCATCCCGATGCTCTGCCACGGCGACGAACTCGGCCGCACCCAGCGCGGCAACAACAACGCCTACTGCCAGGACAACGAGATCTCCTGGGTGGACTGGGACCTCACCGACGAGCAGCGCTCCCTGGCCGACTTCACCCGGCACCTCATCGCGCTGCGCGCCGCGCACCCGGTGCTGCGCCGGCGCCGCTTCTTCCGCGGCGAGACCCCGACCCGCGCCGGACAGCCGCTGCCCGACCTGATGTGGCTGCGGCCCGACGCCCGTGAGATGACCGCCCGGGACTGGCAGCGCGGCGACGCCCACTCGGTCGCCGTGTTCCTCAACGGCGACGCCATCGCCGAACCCGACCCCTACGGCCGCCGCATGGTCGACGACTCCTTCCTGCTGCTCGTCAACGGCTACTGGGAGCCGGTCGACTTCCGCCTGCCGGACACGTCCTTCGGTGAACGCTGGACCGCCCTGGTCGACACCGCCGACCCCGACGGCATCCCCGACGAACGCGAACACAAGGCGGGCACGCGGCTTCGCGGGGAGGCCCGGAGCCTGGTCCTGCTGTCACGTCCGTCGCGGACGACGTCCCAGGGACGCGGGGAACGGCGGGACCAGCCACGACGGACCTGCCGGTGAGGGCCGTTGAGGGCGGGTGAGCGCCGATGAGGGCCGATGAGTACGGTGGGAACGCCCCCGGCCCGCCCCCTCACCGGCTGCGGGTCAAGGGCTCTGGCGTGCCGTCACCGTGAACTGCGCGCCGTCGGCGTCCCGCAGGATCGCCTCGGTCTCGTCCTCGCGCAGCACGCTGCCGCCGTGCTTCTCCGCCGCGCGGGCGCAGCCGGCCACGTCGGCCACCGTGAAGTGGATCTGCCAGTGCGGCCGGACCGAGGGGTCCGGGGCCGCCTCCACCGCGCCCGAGTCGATGCGCGCCACCACGTCACCCCGGCTGCGCAGCACCACCTCGCCGCCCTCGTACTCGACCTGGCAGCAGCCCGACAGCCCGCTCGCCCAGTCCAGGACCTCGCCGTAGAACAGCGCGGCGTCGAAGGCGTCCCGGGTGTGCAGCCGGACGAAGGTCGGCGCCGCCTGCCGCCACGCCTCCCAGTTGGTGACCAACTCGCCCTGCCAGATCCCGAACGTCGCCCCGTCCCGGTCGGCGAGCAGTGCCGCCCGGCCCGGCGGGAAGGACAGTGGTCCGACCGCCGCCGTACCGCCGCGCTCCCGCACCCGGGCCACGGCCACGTCCGCGTCCGGCACGGCGAAGTACGGCGTCCAGGCCACCGCCATCTGCCACATCGAGGCGACCGCGGCGATCCCGGCCACCGGTACCCCGTTCGCCAGCGCGATCCGGAAGTGCTCGCCGAGCTTGACGCCGCGCCAGCGCCAGCCGAGCACGGCCCCGTAGAAGTCCTGGGTGGCCTCGAGATCGCGACTGGTCAGGCTCACCCAGCACGGCGCGCCGAACACGGAACGGGTCGAGACGACGTCTTTGCGGCGCGGTACGCCGACGGGGGTGTCGTGGTTCATGGCAGTCGCGTCCTGGTCTCGGGGCCGGGCGGTCACCGGTCTGCACCAGTGTCCGGCCGGAGCGGGGTGGGCTGCCTCCCGAATACCCCGGGTGGCGGGGGTCCAGGCCCCTGCCACCATGGAGGGATGGGAGAGAGTGAGCCGGAGCGGATCGCCGCGCTGCAGGCCGAGGTCGACCAGATGAAGGAGGCCATGGCCTCCCACGCGGTCATCGACCAGGCGATCGGGATGATGGTCGCCCTCGGCCGGATCGCCCCGGACGAGGGGTGGCAGGTGCTGAGGGACGTCTCCCAGCACACCAACATCAAGCTGCGCCACATCGCGGAGCTGATCCTGATCTGGGGGCGGCGCGGCGACATCCCCGACGGGATCCGCGCCGCCCTGGAGGACGCCCTGGACCGGTACGGCCCCACGCAGGTCCCGGGGACCGAGGAGAAGTGAGCGGAGGGCCGGGCGGAGGCGGCTTTCAGCGGACCTCCGCGAGCAGTTCCTCGCGCAGCCGGTCGAAGCAGCCGCTGAGCAGCCGGGAGACGTGCATCTGGGAGATGCCGAGCTGCTGGGCGATCCGGCTCTGTGTCATACCGCGGAAGAAGCGCAGGTAGAGGATGGTGCGTTCGCGTTCGGGCAGGGCCGCGAGGCAGGGCTTGACCGCGGCGCGGTCCACGACGAGGTCGTAGCCCGGGTCGGGGCCGCCCAGGGAGTCGCCGAGGGCGTAGCCGTCCGTGCCGGCCACCTCGGCGTCCAGGGACAGCGCGGAGAAGCACTCCAGCGCCTCCATCCCGGTGCGCACCTCGTCCTCGCTGAGCCGGGTGTGCGCGGCGATCTCGGCGATGGTGGGCGCCCGGCCCGGTGTGGTCTGCGCCAGCTCCTTGACGGCGGCGCGGACCCGGTTGCGCAGGTCCTGCACGCGGCGCGGCACGTGCAGGGTCCACATGTGGTCGCGGAAGTGGCGCTTGATCTCGCCGGTGATGGTGGGCACCGCGTACGCCTCGAAGGCGCGGCCGCGGGCGGGATCGTAGTGGTCGACCGCCTTGACCAGGCCGAGTGCGGCCACCTGGTACAGGTCCTCCAGGGCCTCGCCACGGCCGCGGAACCGTACGGCGATCCGCTCGGCCATGGGCAGCCACAACTGGATCAGCTCATCCCTGAGCGCCAGCCGCTCGGGACCCTCGGGGAGCCGCGAGAGCCGCTCGAAGGAGTCCGTGGTGTCGGGGGCGTCGTCATGGGGATGGGGTTTCGTGCTGCCAGTGACACGCATTGCGCGCACCTCTCTCAGCAGGTGCTGGATGGACAGACACCGTGGGAGGTGCGCTCGGACCATGGAAGGCACATCGGGGTGTCCGGCGGAACCGGCTCCCACGGACGTGCCTCCTGTCCGAAGCACTGGTCTGCCCATTCCCGCCGACGGGCATATTTAAACAAATGGGGCAAACATGCCCTCTCGGGTGGGCTCCGGGAGAGGGGCGCGGGCTACGGCTCCCGGGAGCAGCTGATCTTGTCGCGGACGTGATGTGCCACACGCACGCGCGGACGGCCGGCAGGCGTGGACGACGAGTTCTTCCTGGGCAGCGCTTGATCACCGATCAAAGGGGGTGAACACCCCGACCACAGCGCATTCTGCTCATTTGACAGTGCGATCGGCCCGCGGATAGACAGCAGCTCTCGAAGGTCGAGAGGGGCACTGTGTACGAGCCGAACGTGGTCGGGGACTGGCACGAGTACGAGGAGCATGCCGGTCTGCGGGTCCGCGTCCACCGCCTGGAGCCGGCCGAGCCGCCGCGCGGACGGGACGACGCCGCCGCCGGGCTGACGTACTTCAGTGTCCGCGCGACCGTGGAGAACCGGGGCGCGCGGCACTACGGCATCCATCTGGAGGACGGCCAGATCGACGTCCGGGTCGGCCCGGACGGCGAGGGCGCCTTCATCGACTGGCGCAACTCCCAGTTCATCGAGGGCTTCGACGTCTACCCGCTGCGCCGGGTCACCGCCGTCCTGTACGCCGCCGCGCCCGAGGCCGCCCTCACCCATGTGGACGTACAGGTGCAGCTGCGGGTGGACGACGAGTGGACCGGCCGCCGACTGTGGACGGGCGGCATCGGTGTCCTGGAGCCGGCCCCGGCGGCCGCTCCCGCGGCCACCGGGCAGGGCGACCTGGCCCACCAGGTCAGCGCCTTCCTGAGGGACCAGACGGAGCCCGGTTCCGCCTGAGGTGCTCCGGCGGCTCGGTGCGGGGTGCACTGTGCGTGCCCCGGCGGCTCAGTGCGGGATGCCGTCGATGATCTCGCGCGCCCCCTGCCGGAGCAGCGCCACCGCGACCGAGGTGCCGAGCGTGGCCGGATCGAGCCGGCCCGCCCACTCGTGGGCGTTCAGCCGGGTCTTGCCGTCCGGGGTGAAGACACAGGCCCGCAGGGAGAGTTCGCCGCTGCGGTCCACGCGCGCGTACCCGGCGATGGGGCTGTTGCAGTGGCCCTGCAGCACGTGCAGGAACATCCGCTCGGCCGCCGCCTCCCGATGGGTGGCCGGGTCGCCGAGCCCGCTGACCGCGTCGATCAGGTCGCTGTCGTCCTCCCGGCACTGCAGGGCGAGGATGCCCGCGCCGATCGGCGGCATCATCGTCTCCGGTGACAGCACCTCGCTGATGACATCGGTACGGCCGATGCGCTCCAGGCCGGACACCGCCAGCAGCAGCGCGTCCGCCTCGCCGGCGGCCAGCTTCTCCAGCCGGCGGTTGGCGTTGCCGCGGAACGGCACGCAGTCCAGGTGCGGGTGGGTGGCGGCCAGTTGGGCGATCCGGCGCACCGAGGAGGTGCCGATCCGGGTGCCCGCCGGCAGCTCGTCCAGGGTGAGTCCGCCCGGGTGCACCAGCGCGTCCCGGATGTCGTCCCGCTTCAGGAACGCGGCGAACACGGTCCCGGCCGGCAGCGGCCGGTCGGCGGGCACGTCCTTGACGCAGTGCACCGCGAGATCCGCCTCCCCGGCCAGCAGAGCGGCGTCCACCTCCTTGGTGAACGCCCCCTTGCCCTCGACCTGGGACAGATCGCCGAGCCACTTGTCGCCGGTGGTCTTCACGGGGACGACCTCGGTGCGCACGCCCGGGTGCAGCACCGCCAGCTCGGCGCGGACCCGCTCGACCTGGGCCAGGGCCATGGGCGAGTCGCGGGAGACGATTCGGATCAGTTCGGGAACCGGCATGCGCACACGATAGACCCCCACGCCTCACCCGTAGCCCTCGGGCAGGTCCGCCGCCGACTCCTCCGGGCCGAGATCGGGGCGCAGCCGCAGCCAGGAGGGCTGGCGCAGCATGCCGTTGCGGGTACGGGTGCTGTAGCTGACCTCGCCCACCAGCCGGGGCAGCACCCAGCGGGCGCCGGGGACGCGCGGCACGGGGTCGAAGGGGCACTGGTCGCTCGCCGCGTCCCGCAGCAGCTCCGCCAGCCGGGTGCGCTCGGCCTCGCTCCAGCCGGTGCCCACCCCGCCGACGTACCGCAGCCGGCCCCGGGGATCACGTTGGCCGGCCAGGACCGCGCCGGGCAGTCCGGTCAGCCGCCCCTTGCCGGGCAGCCAGCCGCCGACGATCACGTCCTCGGCCCGCATGTTGCGGATCTTGATCCAGGCGCGCGAGCGCACCCCGGGCTCGTACACCGAGTCCAGCCGCTTGCACACGAGGCCCTCCAGTCCGTGCTCCTGGGTGGCGCGCAGCGCCTCGGCGCCGTGCCCGGTCACGGCGGCCGGCGTCGACCAGTACGGCCCGGCCAGCCCCAGCTCCTCCAGCCGCGCCCGCCGGCGGACGTACGGCAGCCGCAGCAGTGGTTCGGTCAGGTACGGCACGTCGAAGAGGACCAGGTGCACCGGCACCTGGGCGGCCCGGCGCGCCGCCAGCGCGGGGGCGTGGGCGAGGCCCATCCGGCTCTGCAGCAGCTGGAAGTCCGCGCGCCCGTGCTCGTCCGGGGCCAGCACCTCGCCGTCCAGTACGGCGGGCGTGGCCCCCAGAGCCCCGCCGAGCGGCGCCAGTTCGGGATAGGCCGCGGTGATGTCGTCGCCCGAGCGGGCGCGCAGCAGCACACTGCCGTCACCGGGCAGGTACACCATCACCCGCTGGCCGTCCTGCTTGGTCTCGTAGGCCCACCGCGCGTCCTGGGCGGCCGGCGGCAGGGTGCCGGGCGTCGCGAGCATCGGAGGGACGAACGGCAGGGTCACGGCGGTCACGGCAGAAGGTCTCGACCGGGCCCGGCGCCCGCACGCGCCTTTCGGCGCGGGTTCCCCTGAACGGGCCCACCGGGCCCGGGACCCCGGGCCCGGCCCCCGTTGAGGCCTGGCGCGGGGCCGGGCACACCGACTGGGCCTGGGCCGGTGCGGGCGTCCGGACTCCGCTCAGCCGACCCGTGCGGCCGACAGCGCGGGGGCCGAGGGCGCGGGGGCGGGCCGTCCGGGCCGGGGCCGCCGCACCCGGGTGCCGGGGCCGGGTGAGCGGTGTCAGGGGGTGCGCGGGGGTCTGATCCAGCCCAGAGAGCGTTCGACGGCCCGCTGCCAGTTCTCGTACTCCGTCTCCCGGTGTTCGGGGTCCATCGCGGGGAGCCACTGGGCGGCCCGGTGCCAGTTGCGGCGGAGGACCTCCAGGCCGGGCCAGTAGCCGGCGGCGAGACCGGCCGCGTAGGCCGCGCCGAGGGAGACCGTCTCGGCGACCATGGGGCGGACCACGGGCACGCCGAGGACGTCGGCCACGAACTGCATCAGGAGGTTGTCCGCGGTCATGCCGCCGTCCACCTTGAGCTGCTGGAGGGGCACGGACGAGTCGGCGTTCATGGCGTCGACGACCTCCCGGGTCTGCCAGCCGGTGGCCTCCAGGACGGCACGCGCCAGGTGCCCCTTGGTGATGTACGAGGTGAGGCCGACGATCACCCCGCGCGCGTCGCTGCGCCAGCGCGGGGCGAACAGGCCGGAGAAGGCGGGCACGATGTAACAGCCGCCGTTGTCCTCCACCGTGCGCGCCAGGGTCTCGATCTCCGGGGCGCTGCTGATCAGGCCCAGGCGGTCGCGGAACCACTGGACGAGGGCGCCGGTGACGGCGATCGACCCCTCCAGGGCGTAGACCGGCGGCCGGTCCCCGATCTGGTAGGCGACCGTCGTGAGGAGCCCGTGCCGGGACCGTACGAGGTCGCCGCCGGTGTTGAGCAGCAGGAAGCTGCCCGTGCCGTACGTGCACTTGGCCTCGCCGGGGGAGAAGCAGGTCTGCCCGAACAGCGCGGCCTGCTGGTCACCGAGCGCGGCCGTGATGGAGACGCCGGGCAGCAGCGCGCGGGCCTCGCCGTAGGTCTCGGCGGACGATCTGATCTCCGGCAGCATCGAGCGCGGCACCCCGAAGAAGTCCAGCAGCTCGTCGTCCCAGGTGAGCGTGCGGATGTTCATCAGCATCGTACGGCTGGCGTTGGTCGCGTCCGTGATGTGCAGGCCGCCGTCGGCACCCCCGGTGAGGTTCCAGATCAGCCAGCTCTCCATCGTCCCGAACAGCACCTCGCCGTCCTTCGCGCGCTGCTCGACGCCCTTGACGTGGTCGAACAGCCACCGGATCCGCAGCGCCGAGAAGTACGTCGAGGGCGGCAGGGCGCACCGGTCCAGGAAGAACGCCTCGCCGGGACGCACGCGCAGCTCCTCCACGAGCGGTGCCGTGCGGGTGTCCTGCCAGACGATCGCCCGGCCCACCGGGGCCCCGGTCCGCCGGTCCCACAGCACCGTGGTCTCCCGCTGGTTGGCCAGCCCGATCGCGGCGACCTGCTCCTGGCCGGCACCGGCGTCGGACAGCGCCTCGGGCACGACGCGCCGCAGGTTCTGCCAGATCTCGACGGCGTCGTGCTCGACCCAGCCCGGCCGGGGGAAGTGCTGCTGGTGCTCCTTCTGCGCGACCGAGACCAGCCGCCCCCGGTGGTCGAACAGGATGCAGCGGGTCGAGTTGGTGCCCTGATCGATGGACATCACATACCGTTCCACCATGATCGGGTCTGCCTTCCGACGGGTCGAGGGGCGGCTGTCCTGGCCTACCAGCGGGCGGCTCCCAGGTCTCGGGAGATCGCCCGCGCGGCTTCCCGGATCAGACTGATCAGATGGGGGCGGGGACGGCCCTGGCCCTCGCAGATCCGCTCGACGGGCCCGGACAGCCCGACGGCACCGACGACGAGGCCGCCGTGCCCCCGGATCGGTGCGGCCAGCCCGGCCTCGCCCATGCTCATCTCCTGGACCTCAGCGGCCCAGCCGACCTCCCTGACCTCGGTGAGCGCCCGGGCGAGCCGCTCGGGGTCGACCAGGGTGTGCCGGGTGTACGCCTCGAGACCCGGCTCGGCGTCCGGTTCGACCGTCGCCGTCCCGAAGGCCAGCAGGACCTTGCCGAGCGAGGAGGCGTGCAGCGGCAGCAGGGAGCCCACGTCCAGCGTCTGGAAGGTGTCGTCCGGCCGGAACACGTGGTGGACGATGAGCACCCTGCCCTCCAGCGGGGTGCCGAGGCGCACCGCCTCGCCGCTGCGGGCGGCCAGTGCGTCGGCCCAGTTGAGGGAGCGCGAGCGCAGCTCGTTGACGTCGAGATAGCTGGTGCCCAGGTGCAGCAGGGCGGCGCCGAGCTGGTACTTGCCGGTCGCCGCGTCCTGCTCCACGAAGTCCACGTGCTGCAGCGTGCGCAGGATGCCGTGGGCGGTGCCTTTTGCCAGGCCGAGCGACGCCGCGACCTCGCCGAGCCCGAGTCGGCGGGGCCCACCGGCGAGCAGGCGGAGGATCGCCGCCGCCCGCTCGATCGACTGGACCGGACCGGCCATGAGGCGAGCCTATTACCGCGGCGGACGCTTCGCCCCGCGGGCGGGACGACGCCTGCGCGCCCCGGACGTTCGGTAATGCCGACCGCCGTTCATTGACCAGACCGATTTGTCTCCATAGCGTGCATGAGAGCCCGCAACGGCGCCCTGAGTGAGCGACCCGCCGGGCAGCACAGACCATCGGGAGAGAACATGGCGGCACAGCTCAACACGCTGATCCGGGCGGCACGCGACCACGTGTGTCCGGTGCCGCCCGTCGCCGGCGCGGTCTCGGCCGTACGCCGACGGGTGGCGGCCGTCCTCGCGGACTGGAGGGTGTGTCCCGCGATCGTCGAGGACGCGCTGCTCGTGGTGTCGGAGCTGGCCACCAACGCGATCATCCACGCCCGGCCGCCGGCCGAGCTGCGGGTGTCGTGGACCGGCGGCGAGGGCGACGGGGTGCTGCGGGTCGAGGTGACCGACGCGGGAGCCGCGCGACCGGCGGGTCAGCCGCTCAGCGGCATCGACCCGGACGAGCACGGACGGGGCGAGTCGATCGTCCACGCCCTGGCGGCCCGTCACGGCATACGGCTCCACTCCGGCGGGGTCACCCGCTGGGCGGAGCTGGCCGCGGCCTGAAGCGCGCTCCCGGTGCCCGGCGGCGCGCAGACGGCCTCCTCCGCGGTCTTCCGCCCGGCCTCCGCCGCGGGCTTCCGCCGGAGCAGGAGCAGCGCGGCGTCGTCGTGCAGCCGGCCGCCCACATGCGCCAGCAGCTCGTCATGGAGCGCGGTGAGCGTGCGGGCCGGCTCCTCGCCCGCATGCCGGGCCACACCGTCGGCCAGCGGATAGAACTCCCGCGCGGCGTTGCGGGCCTCGGTGACCCCGTCGGTGTACAGCAGCAGCTGGTCGCCCGTCCCGAAGGGCAGGCGCTGCAGACGCGGAGCCTGACCCGACAGGGCGCGCAGGCCGAGGGGCGGCGCGGGACGGGCGGTCTCCACCGCCCCGATCTCCCCGGACGCCGATATCAGCAGCGGCGGCGCGTGTCCGCAGTTCACCATCTCCAGGTGCCCCGGTCGGGGGCAGCCGGCGACCACGGCGGTGACGAAGTCGTCCGGCTCCAGGTTGCGGGCCAGGCTCCGCTCGATCCGGCCGACGACGGAGAGCAGGTCGGGCTCGTCGTGGGCGGCCTCGCGGAACACCCCGAGCACGAGCGCGGCGGTCCCGACGGCGGGCAGCCCCTTGCCGCGTACGTCGCCGACGATCAGCCGGACACCGTGCGGGGTGGACACCAGGGCGTACAGGTCGCCGCCGATGCGGGCCTCGGCCGCCGCGGCGCTGTAGCGGACGGCCACCTGGAACGGGCCGACGGTCTCCGGGACGGGCTGGAGCAGGGCCTGCTGGGCGGCCTCGGCGACCGAGCGGACGGCCGCGAGGACCCGTTCCCGGCGGCCGCGCAGCGCACTGGCCAGCCCGCTCGCCGCGGTGACCGCCAGCAGGGCGGACTGGACGGCCGCAAGGTCGTGGGCGGGAGCCCCGTGCGCGACACCCAGCGCCGCGCCCGTCGCCGCGGCGAGGAGACCGGCGCCGAGGACACCGAGTGGACCGTTGGTGGTGGCCGCCAGCGCGGGGCCGGCCGCCAGCAGCGGCAGCCAGACCATCCCCGCGCCTCCGGCCACGTCGGCCAGGACGACGGCGGCGACGACCAGCACCGGCAGTACGTGCGTGCACGCGGCCGGCTGCCCGCCCAGCCGTCGGCGGACCGGCCCGCAGGCCTCCGCCACACGGTTCCTGCGCAGCCGTGTGGGTGCGGGGTCGCCACCAGTGTGTCGGGCCTCGCTCATGATCTCGTCCGCAGTCCTCGTGTGTAGGGGATGCACACCCGGAATGTCCGTTTCATCAAGCAAACGGGCCGGGACGGGCACCCACAAGGAGCGGGTTTTCAGATAGTGAGCGAGAGGCTCCGGGTGATGCGGCTCGCGACAGGGAGCAGACGGGCCCGTATCTCCTGGATGCGGTCCCGGCGCTCCACCGGCAGGGAGACGCCCAGGGAGCCGACGGTGTCCCCGCGGTAGACGGGCACCGCCACGCACACGGTGCCGAGTGAGTACTCCTCCAGGTCCGTGACGGCCGGGGCCAGCGGGGGCGACTCGATCCTGCGGAGCAGCTCCGGAACGCTGGTGATCGTCCGGGGTGTGAGATCGGCGAGGTGGTGCCGGGAGAGGTAGTCCCGGCGGGCGTCCGATTCCAGCTCCCGCAGCACGGTCTTGCCCAGAGCGGTCGCGTGTCCGGCGTCCTCGAACCCCACCCAGAGGTCCACCCGCGGGGTGCGCGGGCTGTCGACGATCTCGGCGACCCTGATCTCGCCTTCCTCGTAGAACGTGAGGTACGCGGCGCTGGACAGCTCGTCGCGCAGGGCGTTCAGCGTCGGGCGCACCCGGCTGAGCAGCGTCTGGGTGGCGCCCGCGGTGTGCAGGGACTTCAGCCTGTCGCCCAGGACGAAGCCGCCGTCGTCCAGTTTCCGCACGTAGCCGTCGTGGACCAGGGTGCGCAGCAGGTGGTAGGCGGTGGCCAGGGGCAACCCGGTCTCCCGTGCCAGCTGTTTCGCCGGCGCGCCGTTCTCGTGCTCGCTCACCGCCTCCAGCAACCGGAACGCCCGCTGCACGGAGGTGATGAGGGTGGGCCCGTCCAGAGCACCCATAGCCCCAGGTTGCCCTCGGCACCTGGCAGGGGCAAGGCCGGGCTCGCCCCGGGCGCCGGCCACCCCCTCGTCGGCACCGCGCCGGCCACCCCCGACCGCACCGCGCGGGCCTGTCCCCACCACCCGGACCCGTCCCCACCACCCGGACCCGTCCCCACCGCCCCGGCCCGTCACCGCCGCGTGGCGATGCTCGCCGCGTTGGCCGTCACCACCGCCGTGATGCCCGCCCACTCCCCGGGACCCAGGCTCTGGCCGAGGACGGCCCAGCCGGCCAGGGCCGCGAGGACCGGGTTGACGCTCATGAAGAGGCCGAACGTCTGCGCCGGGACGTGGCGCAGGGTCAGGAGGTCGGTCAGGTAGGGCACGGCCGACGAGAGGACGCCGGCTGCCACCGCGCACAGCAGGGCGGCGGCCGTCGGCGGGTGCGCGGTGACCACGGCCGCGCCGACGGGGAGGAAGGCCAGCGCGGACACCGCCGAGGCCGCCGCCGCGCCCTGTGCCCCGGGGACGCGCCGCCCGACGACCCGGTTGAGCAGGATGTACGACGCCCAGCAGCCCGCGGCGACCAGGCCCAGCGCCATCCCGGCGTAGTCGGCGGACGGGCGCGGACGCATCAGCACCACGACTCCGGCCCCGGCCAGCAGCGCGCACCCCGCGTCCAGCCGCCGCCGGGACCCGGCCAGCGCGATCGTCAGCGGCCCGAGGAACTCCAGTGTCACGGCGAGCCCCAGACCGATCCGGTCGACGGCGCTGTACAGGCTGAGGTTCATGGTGCCGAAGACCCCGCCGAGCAGCAGCACCGGCCACCACTGCCGCCAGGTGAAGCCGCGCAGCCGGGGACGGGCGACGGCGAGCAGGACGAGCGCGGCGACATACTGCCGTACCGCCACCACGCCGACCGGCCCGAGAACGGGGAAGGCCAGCGCGCCGACGGCGGCGCCGGTCTGGTTGGACAGCCCGCTGCCGGCCATGGCGGCCACTCCGGCCGGCCGCCGGGACCGCGGAGTCGCCCCCCTGGTCGCAGGTGTGGTCAAGGACCCGGCCGTGCCCGGGTGTTCGAGTGCGCGTCGCATGTCCTTGATCGTGCGCGCCCCCCGCACTTGCGGGAAATGCATGCTCCTGCGGATCTATACGATGAGCGTATGCACCCTGACGTCGATCTGCGCCAGTTGCGCTGCCTCGTGGCCATCGTCGACGAGGGCTCCTTCACGGACGCGGCGATCGCCCTGGGCGTCTCCCAGGCCGCCGTCTCCCGTGGGCTCGCCTCGCTCGAACGCGCTCTGGGCGTACGGCTGCTCAGGCGCACCTCCCGCGAGGTGACGCCCACCGCCGCCGGCGTGCGCGTGGTGGCGCAGGCCCGCCGGGTGCTCGCGGACGTGTCCGAGCTGGTGCGCGAGGCCACCTCCGGGCACGCCCGGCTGCGCGTCGGCTACGCCTGGTCCGCGCTGGGCCGGCACACGGTCGCCTTCCAGCGGCGCTGGAGCGCCGCCCACCACGACACCGAGCTGCACCTGGTCCGCGTCAACTCGCCCTCCGCCGGGCTCGCCGAGGGTGCCTGCGACCTCGCCGTGGTCCGCAGGCCGCCGGACGACCGGCGCTTCGAGACCGCCATCGTCGGACTGGAGCGCCGGCTGTGCGCGCTGGCCGCCGACGACCCGCTCGCGCGGCGCCGTTCCCTCCGGCTCGCCGACCTCGCCGACCGGGTGCTGCTCGTGGACCGCCGTACCGGTACGGCCACCCCCGAGCTGTGGCCGGCGGAGGCCCGGCCCGTCACCGAGGACACCCGTGACGTCGACGACTGGCTGACCGTCATCGCGGCCGGGCGGGGCGTCGGGGTGACCGCGGAGGCGACGGCGTACCAGTACCCGAGGCCCGGCATCGTCTACCGGCCGGTGCGCGACGCCGAGCCCGTCGCCGTACGGCTCGCCTGGTGGCGCGACGACCCCCACCCCGGCTTCCAGGCGGTGCTCGAACTGCTCACCGAGCTGTACCGCACCGGCTGAGCACCCCGCGTTCGTGCGGACAAATTTGTTGACCATCTGGTTTGCGCGGGGGAGCGCCGAAGCGGTCGGAGGCGCGGTCGGCGATCAGACGGTGATCTACGCGACCGTCTCCATCCGCCCCGCCCCGGCGGGCCGGGGACCGCCGTCGGCTGGACCTCCGGCATCGCGGCCCCGCGCCCGGCCCGTACGGCCGGCGGATCCCGTGGCGGTCCGGCGTGCACGGCCACCCCGCGCCTACCGTCCAGTAATATCCGGCGGCAGACCACCAGAGGAGGAACCGTGCCCCGGTCCGAACGCTCACCCCTGCTGCTCGCCGGCCTGCTGGCAGCCGCGGGGGTCGCCCACTTCGCCGCCCCGCGCCAGTTCGACGCGATCGTCCCGCGGGCGCTGCCGGGTTCGCCCCGCGCATGGACGTACGGCAGCGGGGCCGTCGAGCTGGCCCTCGCGGCCGGGATCGCGGTGCCACGGACCCGGGCGGCGGCCGCGAAGGCGGCGGCCGCCTTCTTCGTCGGTGTGTTCCCGGCGAACGTCCAGATGGCCGTGGACTGGCGCGACCGGCCGGCACCGCTGCGGGCCGCGTCCCTCGCCCGGCTGCCCCTCCAGCTGCCCCTCGTGCTGTGGGCGCGCGGAGTGGCCCGGAACGGGGAGGGACAGTCGTGACCGAGCACCTCGCCGTCGGCGACACCGTCGAGGACTTCGCCCTGCCCGACGAGACGGGCACCACCCGTCGGCTCACCGAGCTGCTGGCCGACGGTCCGGTCGTCCTCTTCTTCTATCCCGCCGCCCTCACCCCCGGCTGCACCGCCGAGGCCTGCCACTTCCGCGACCTCGCCGCCGAGTTCGCCGCCGTCGGCGCCCGGCCCGTCGGGATCAGCGGGGACAGCGTCGGCAAGCAGCAGGAGTTCGCCGGCCGGCACGGCCTCGGCATGCCGCTGCTCTCCGACCCCGACGGCGCGGTCCGCGAGCGGTTCGGCGTCAGACGGGGCTTCTCCCTCGCCCCGACCAAGCGCGTCACCTTCGTGATCGCCCAGGACCGCACCGTCCTGGAGGTCGTCCGCAGCGAACTGCGCATGAACACCCACGCCGACCGGGCACTCGCCGCTCTGCGCGCCCACCAGGGCTGAAACCGGAGCGTCCCCGCCGCTCGCCGAACGCAGCGGTCGTCGACGCGTAGGGCACGGCGACCGGGCGGACGGCGGGCGCGCGGCTGCTCACCGGCCACCCGGCCGGCCTGCTGGGCAGGCCGGCCGGGTGGCCGCGGCGGGATCATCCGGGCCGAGCGGCCCCCGCCCGACGGCTTACTCGAACGCGCAGCCCGGGTTCGGCGCGTCCTCCGCGAACGGCGCGCCGTGCGGCAGCACGTACAGCACCTCGAGGACGAGCGGCGTGTCCCCCAGGTTGCGGCCGATGTGGACGTGGTCCGGGCCGGAGGGCTCCTTGATCGTCGCGCCCGTCCGGTACACGCCGTCCGAGCCGCAGTCCGCGTCGAAGTGGCTGAGGGTGCCCTGCTTCACGACGCCGTACAGCGGACCGTCGTGGTAGTGCCAGCCGGTGCCCTGGCCGGGCGGGATCGTTATCTCCCGCAGGGTGTAGTCGGTGCCGTCGACGGTGGTCCGGGCGAGGATCCGGGCCGTCACACCGGGCCCCGCCGGGGTCGCCCCGGCCGATCCGCAGGTCAGGATGGCGGCGGCGGTCAGCACGCCGGTCAGGGCGGTGCACAGTGCGGTGCGCATGCGGGAGCCTCCGGGGACGCGGGCGGACACCGTCGCGACCCTAGAGGCACGGCCCGCCCGCCGGGGGCGGAATCCTCAGATCCGGAAAGCCCGGAGACTCAGCGGCCCCGCGGCAGGGGCCTCACCGCCGCCCGGCGTCGGCGGCGACCTGGGCCAGAGTGCGTCCGGTCCGCACCGAACGGGCCCGGCGGGGATCGGGGGTACCGTGTCCGTCCGCCCGGGCGGGCCCCTTGCGCACCAGCAGCCAGGCGTCCTCCCCGTCCGCGCCGCTCCGGAAGCGGGTGAGGGCGTACTCGCCGTGCAGCTTGCTGCCGTGGAGCCGGAAGGTGGCGTGCCCGCGCTCCAGGGACTCGGCGAAGTCCACCGGACGCCCCCGGCGGTCGTGGCTGAGCGGCTCGTACGTCCCGCGGTCCCACACGATCACCGTGCCGCCGCCGTACTCGCCCTTCGGGATGACACCCTCGAAGTCCTCGTACTCCAGCGGATGGTCCTCGGTCGGCACCGCCAGCCGCTTGTCCGCCGGGTCGCCGGACGGGCCCTTCGGTACGGACCAGGACCTGAGGACGTCGCCCACCTGGAGCCGGAAGTCGAAGTGCATGCGCCGCGCGTCGTGGATCTGCACCACGAACCGCGGCGCGCCGCCCTCGGCCCGGGCCGCCCGCCCCGAGGGCTCACGGGTCCGCTCGAAGTCGCGCTTGCCGCGGTACGTCCGCAGCCGGTCCTCCTCCGCCACCACGGGCTCCTTCCGTCTCCTGCGTACGACGTCGGCTGCGTACGACGTCTGCTGCGTACGGCATCTCCTGCGTACGGCGCCTCCCGGCCCACGTCTCCCGCGCACGGGGTTCCTTCCGTACGCCGCCTCGGGCGCCCCGGGTACCCGCCCGGTGTGCCGTTCAGCCCGCGATGCCGTTCAGCTCGGCCAGCGCGTCGTCCGGCAGCACCAGGTCCGCCGCGGCGGTGTTCTCCCTCAGGTGCGCGGGCGAGGAGGTGCCCGGGATGAGCACGATGTTCGGCGAGCGCCGCAGCAGCCACGCCAGCGCCACCTGCTGCGGCGAGGCCCCCAGCCGTGCCGCCACCTCCGCCAGCGTCCCGGACTGCAGCGGGGTGAACCCGCCGAGCGGGAAGTAGGGCACGTAGGCGATGTTCTCCGCCGCGGTGCGCTCCAGCAGCGCGTCGTCCCGCCGGTCCGCCAGGTTGTACAGGTTCTGCACGGTCACCACCGGCGCGATCGCCCGGGCCTCGTCCAGCTGGGCCGCGGACGCCGTGCTCAGCCCCAGGTGCCGGATCAGCCCCCGCTCCCGCAGCCCGGCCAGGGCACCGAACTGGTCGGCGACGGAGTCCTCGTTCGGGGTGTCCATGTCGCCGAGCCGCAGATTGACCACGTCCAGGGTGTCCACGCCGAGGTTCCGCAGATTGTCGTACACCTGCGCCTTCAGGTCCTCGGGATGCCGCGAGACGATCCAGCTGCCGTCCGCTCCCCGGCGGGCGCCGACCTTGGTGACCAGGTGCAGGCCCTCCGGGTACGGGTGCAGGGCCTGCCTGATGAGCTCGTTGACGACGACGGGGCCGTAGAAGTCCGCCGTGTCGATGTGGGTGATGCCCGCCTCCACCACCGCGCGCAGCACCGCGACCGCCCGGTCCCGGTCGCGCGGCGGACCGAAGACGTGCGGCCCGGCCAGCTGCATGGCGCCGTAACCGACACGGGTCAGGGTCAGGCCGTCGGCCGGGGTGACGGTGCCGCCGAGCTGTGCAGTCATGTCGTACCTCTCAGGAAGCGTGCCGCCGGACCCTCCCGGCGGCCTCGCCTCCACCCTCCGTCCGGGCCGCCCGGCACGGCAGTGCCCCCGCGTTCCTGGGAGTGACAGGACCAGGCACCGTACCTTCGGCCGGCCGTACGGTGGTGCCGTGGACGGATCGAACGCGCTCGGCGAGTTCCTGCGCGCCCGCCGGGCGCTGGTACGGCCCCAGGACGTGGGCCTGCCCGGCGGCGGCCTGCGCCGGGTCCCCGGCCTGCGCCGCGAGGAGGTCGCGATGCTGGCCGGCATCAGCTCCGACTACTACCTGCGGCTGGAACAGGGCCGCGACCGCAACCCCTCCGCGCAGGTCCTGCAGGCCATCGCCCGCGTCCTGGGGCTCGACCCCGACGCCACCGCCCACCTCGTCGCGCTCGCCCAGGACCGGCCCGCGCCCGCCGCGCGCCCCGGGCGCCGGGCCGAGCAGGTCCCGACGAGCCTCCGTCTGCTCATCGACGGCTGGCCGCGCACCCCCGCCTACGTCCAGAACCGCTACACCGACTGCCTGGCCGCCAACGCCCTCGCCACCGCGCTCACCCCCAACTACACCCCCGGCGTCAACCTGCTCCGCGCCGTGTTCCTCGACCCCGCCGAACGCGCACTGCGCCGGGACTGGACGGACCTCACCGCGGAGGGCGTGGCCGCCCTGCGCTCCGCGGCCGGCACCGACCCGGACGACCCCCGGCTGCGCGACCTGGTCGGCGAGCTGTCCCTGCGCAGCGAACGCTTCCGCACCCTGTGGGCCCGCCACGAGGTCCGCCCCCGGCGCGGCCGGGTCAGCCACCTCACCCACCCCCAGGTCGGCGACCTCGACCTGCACTCGGACAAGCTGTCCGTGGACGGCACCGACGGACTCACCCTCGTCGTCTTCCACGCCGAGCCCGGCAGCCGCAGCGCCGAGCTGCTGGACATCCTCGGCAGCCTCACCGCACCCCCCGGGACCGCGCGGGACCGTGTGGAGGAGCAGTAGTCCACCGCCCCGGTCGGGACCGTGCCGGCCCGGATAGGGTGAGCGGCGATCGACGTGCACAGGCAGGGGAAGAGGGCGGCGGACGGCATGGGCGGCGGCGCGGACAGCAACGGTGTGGGCGGCGGGCGGCCCACCTCCCGGGACGTCGCCCGGCTCGCCGGGGTCTCGCACACCGCCGTCTCCTTCGTCTTCAACGGCCGCGCCGAGGGCAACCTCTCGCCCGCCACCCAGGAACGCATCCGGCAGGCCGCCGCCCGGCTCGGCTACCGGCCCGACCCCGTCGCCCGCGGTCTGCGCCGCCGCCGTACGGCCGTGATCGGTCTGGTCACCGACGAGATCGCCTCCTCACCGTTCGCCGGACGGCTGCTGCGCGGCGCCATGGAGACCGCCTGGGACCGCGACCACCTCGTGCTCACCGTGGACTCCGGCGGCGACCCGGCGAAGGAGGACGCGGCCGTCGCCGAACTCCTCGACCGGCGCGTGGACGGCATCATCTACGCCGCGATGTCCCTGCGCCGGGTCCGCGTCCCCGAGGGCCTGCACCGCACCCACTCCGTGCTCGCCAACTGCCTGCCGGAGGACGACTCGCTGCCCGCCGTCGTCCCCGCCGAGCGGGCCGGCGGCCGTACCGCCGCACGCCTGCTGCTGGAGGCCGGGCACCGCAGGCTGGCCGTGGTCGGCGGACAGGACGACATCGCCTCGGTGGAGCGGCTGCGCGGCTTCCGGGACGCGCTGCGCGCCGAGGGCGTCACCGTGCCCAGGGAGTGGGTCGTCCGCACCGGCGGAGAGATCACCGGCGGCCACGAGGGAGCCGTCCGGCTGCTCGACGGCACCGCCCCGCACCAGCGGCCCACCGGCGTCTTCTGCTACAACGACCGGGTCGCGGCAGGCGTGCTGCACGCCGCGACCCGGCTCGGGATCGCCGTACCCGGCGAGCTGTCGGTGGTCGGGTACGACGACCAGGAACACATGGCCGCCTACCTCACCCCCGCCCTCACCACCGTCGCCCTGCCGCACCGGGCGATGGGCGAGGCCGCGGCCCGGCTGCTGCTCGACGCCATCGACACCGGCCGCACCCCGCCCGCCACCGTACGGCGCCTCGCCTGCCGCGTGGTCAGCCGCGCCTCGGTGGGACCTGCTCCCACGCGCTGACCTCGGCGTCCCCTTCGACCACCAGCTCGGGCACGTCGTCCGGCCGGCGGTAGACCCGCTCGGTCACCGTCGCCCGGTCCGCCGCGAACAGTTCGAGCAGCGAGCCGTCGGCCAGGAGCCGCACGGACAGGGACGGGCCGGGCGGCACGCTCACCGTGAGCGGAGCCGCGCCCTCGGTACCCTCGCGGGGCCAGCCCGAGCGGTCCAGGACGACGGTGCCCGTGTCCGGGTCCAGCCGGACCGTCAGCGCCCGGTCCCGGTCCGCCGCCCGCAGCAGGGTGACCGTGGTGCTGCCGCGCGCGGTCACGGTCAGGTCGTACGCCGGCGGAAGCGGCACCGCCCGCCCCGGCGCGGTCGCGAACGGCTCGGTGGCGCGCAGGAGTTCCAGCTCGGGGGCGGGTGCGACCCGCAGCGCGCCGTCGGGGTGGACGTCGACGACCCGGGGCGCGGTGAGCGTGCCCGCCCAGCCCGCCGCCAGTACCGCCGCCTCGTCCCGCGCCTCCCACGACCAGCCCCACATCAGGGCCCGGCCGGGCTCCTGGAGGACGGCGGGAGCGTAGAAGTCCCGGCCGTGGTCGAGCCGGCCGCCGAGGCGGGGGAGAAAGCCCAGCCGCCCCCGCGCGTCCGCTGCCAGCCGGCCCGTGAGATATCCGGTGGTGCGGGGCTCGCCGTCCCACAGGGACACCACCAGGACGTGGTCGCCGGTGGCCGTCTCGAACAGCTGGGGGCACTCCCAGCCGACCGCCTTGTCCCCGAACGCGCCGGCGGCGACCGGATCACGGCCGTCCAGCAGGACGCCCGCGAACCGCCAGTCGGTCAGCTCGTCGCAGTCGTACAGCAGCACCGACGGGGTGCCGTCGGCGTGGCCGGCTCCGACGAGGGCCCAGCGCCGGCCGGCGTGCCGGAAGACGAACGGGTCACGGAACATGACCACGCCGAGTCCCGCGGGCGGTCCCGCGACCACCGGGGCGGGCAGGGGCCGCCAGGACAGGAGCCGGTCGTCGGCCGGGTCGGCGGCACGGGCCAGGCAGACGGTGCCGAGCCCGGTGTGGGTGCGGTCGACGCCGGTGTACACCGCCGTGGGCACCCCGCCGTCGTCCACCACACAGCCCGACCAGCAGCCCGCCTCGTCGGGGCCGCCGGGTGTCGGGGTGAGCGCGACGGGGTGGTGCTCCCAGTGGACGAGGTCGGGGCTGGAGACATGGCCCCAGTGGACATCGGCGTGCACCGGCGCGGCCGGGTTGTGCTGGTAGAAGAGGTGGTGGCGGCCACGCCAGCGGAAGGGGCCGTTGGGGTCGTTGGCCCAGCCCGCGGGCGGGCGGACCCGGAAGCGCGGGGCGGCCGGGTCGGGGGCGGGAGCGGTGGGGCTCAACGGTTGACTCCTGCGGAGGTGATGCCCTCGCGCAGAGGGCGCTGGCCGACGACGAACACGGCGACGGCGGGGATCATGGAGAGGACGACACCGGCGAGGACCACCGAGATGGAACCGGTGCCGAGGTTGCCCTGGAGGGAGACCAGACCCAGCGGCAGGGTGTAGTTCTGGCCGGAGGTCTCCAGGATCAGCGGGCGGAAGAACTCGTTCCAGTGGTAGTTGAAGGCGAGCACGCCGACGATGGCCAGGCCCGGCCGGGCCAGCGGCGCGTACACGGACCGGAAGATCCGCCAGGGCCCGGCGCCGTCCAGCATCGCCGCCTCGCCGAGGTCCTTCGGCATGCCGAGGAAGTACTGGCGCATCAGGAAGGTGCCGAACGCGGTCGGGAACGCCGGAACGATCAGACCGAGCAGCGTGTCGGTCAGCCCCGTCGACTTGAGCACCAGGAACACCGGGACGATCGTGACCTGCAAGGGGACCATCATGGTCGCCAGCACCAGACCGAACAGCGGTTTCTTGAAACGGAAGTCGAGCCGGGCGAACGCGTACCCGGCGAGCCCCGCGGTCACCATCTGGCCGAGGGCGACCAACGCGGTCACCAGGGTCGAGTTGAGCGCGAGGAGCCACACGTCGATCTGCTCGAAGACACCGTGATAGGCGGCGGTGCTGGGATGCACGGGAATGATCTGCGGTGGCAGCTCGAACGACTCCGCCGGAGTGCGCAGCGAGGTCGACACGGTCCAGACGACCGGGCCGAGGGTCAGCAGCGCGCACACGGTCAGCCCGGCGATCCGCGCCCACGGCCCGAGCGAGTGCCGGGCGCGGCTGAGGGTCAGGGTCGGTTGGCTCATGGGACTCACCCGGCTCACTGGTAGTGGACGAAACGCCGGCTGAGCCGGAACTGGAGGGCGGTGACCGCCATGATCAGCACGAAGAGCAGCACGCCCACCGCGGACGCCTCACCGAAGCGCAGCTGCTCGAACGCCTTCTCGTAGATGACCATCACGACGGTGCGGGTGGAGTCGCCGGGTCCGCCGTCGGTGAGGACGTACGGCTGCTCGAACACCTGGAGCGCGTTGATGATGCCGACCACCGACGCCACCAGCAGGGTGGGGGAGAGCAGGGGGAGGGTGACGGCGAGGTGCTTGCGCAGGCCGGTCGCGCCGTCGAGGGCGGCCGCCTCGTGGATCTCCTTCGGGATGTTGTTCAAGCCGCCCACGAACAGCAGGAACGAGAACCCGAACTGCTGCCACACGTACACGATGACCACCGTGGCCATCGCGCCGTGCTCGGAGGTCAGCCAGGGCACGGGAGCGAGACCGAACAGGCCGATCAGCCAGTTGACCACGCCGAAGTCCTGGTTGAACAGATACTTCATCACGACCGAGATGGACGCGGCCGAGAGCACCAGCGGAAAGAAGAACGCCGACCGGAAGACCGAGCGCAGCCATGCCGGCATCCGGCCGTTCAGCGTCAGGGCGAGCCCCAGCGCGATCAGGAGCTGCGCGGCGACCGCGAAGACCATGAAGACGAGCGTGTTGCGGAAGGAGACCAGGACGGTCGAATCGCTGAAGATCTCCCGGTAGTTCGCCGTCCCGGCGAAACCGGGCGCGTCGATCACGTTCCAGTGGAAGAGGCTCAGCACGACCGAACCGACGATCGGTACGACCGTGAAGACCACGATCCCGACCACGGTCGGCGCCAGGAACAGGGCCGCCAGCAGCCGCGTCCCCCGCTCCCGCGCCGAGGGCCGCACAGCCGCCGCGCCCGGGCTCGCGGCCCGCGTCCGGACGGCGGGGATCCGGGTGCCGGTGTCCGTCATACGTCACGCTCCATGGCCTTCTCCAGGTCCCCCTGCATCCGGCGCAGCGCGGGCCCCACCGCGCCCGGGCTCGCCAGCGCCGTCCCGGTGTGCTTGAGCAGCACCTGCGTCACCTCCGCGACCTGCGGCGGCGCCGGAATGGGCCCGGTGTCGGGAAACCTGTCGAGGGTGTCGTAGAAGACCCGCCAGTGCGCCGGACCGGTCTCCCGGTAGCGGGCGGTGGTCAGCATCGAACGGCGGGCCGGGGTCGTCTGGTTGGTGGTGAACAGCTCGCCCAGGGTCTCCCGCCGCGCGGAGTACTTGATGAACTCCCAGGCCTCGTCCTGCTTCTTCGAGGTGCGCAGCAGCGCGTAGCCGGCCGCGCCGAACTGGTGCCGCTGGGTGTGCCGGCGCGGGAAGTACTGCACGTCGAAGCCGTCGGCGCGCATCCCGGCCAGATGGAGGCCGCCCGCCCAGAAACCGCCGGCCGGGGTGACCCCGACCCGGCCGGTGGAGAACACCCCGATGAGGTTCTGGCCGTTGCCGCCCTCCGGCCGGGTGCACAGCCCGTCATGGACCAGGGAGGCGAGATAGTCGTACGCCTCCACCACCCGGTCGTCCGTGGCCTGCGGGGTCGTCCAGCGGAAGCCGCCGCCGCGGCCCCGGCGCCGGTCCGCCGGGTAGAAGGAGTCCCACAGCCAGGAGCCGCCCGGTGCCTTGGACTCCGCGAGCAGGTTGGTGCCGTTCGCGAACAGCCACGGGACCACCCCGCCCCACAGCCGGTTGGTCCAGAAGTACGGTGTGAAGTGGGAGTCGCTCGCCTTCTTCATCCGGCGCAGCAGGGCGGTGAAGTCGTCCCGCGTCCAGTCGGCGGCCGGGAAGTCGGCGCCGGCCCGCCGCAGCACCCGGGTGTTGAGGTACATGTCGGCGGCGTTGAACTCGATCGGCAGCTGGTACAGGCTGCCCTCGTACATCATCGACTCCACCAGCGAGGGGTGGACGTCGGCGAAGTACTCCTTCAGCTCGGCCGCGTCCCGCCGGACCCAGCGGTCCAGCGGGACACCGAGGTGCCGGGCGAACAACTGCACGCCCTCGGTGGCCACGTAGACCAGGTCGGGCGCGGTGCCCGCGGCGATCTGCGTGAGGATCTTCGCGAAGAAGTCCGACCAGTCCACGGCCTGCACCGCGTTGATCCGGACCTTGATGTCGGGGTGCAGCCTGCGGAAGCCGTCGACGAGGGCGCGGACCCCGGCCGGGGCGAACGCGGAACCCAGGGTCGCGACGACCAGCGAGCCGTCGTCGCGGCCCGGGATGTCGGCCCCGGTGAGCCGGTCCCAGCTCGCGGCGGTACCGGCGAGCGCGGCGGCCCCCGCGCCGTAGGCGCCGTACCGCAGCAGGGCGCGGCGGGAGAGGAGCGAGTCGGTCATCCGAACGTGCCTAACTCGTGTTAGTCGAGGAGTGATGCCCAGATCATGAGAAGCGGGCCAGAGCCGTGTCAAGGTGCGGGACGGCTTGACCTTTAACGAGTTAGGTCTACAGTCCTGGAAGCCGACGAACCGTCAGGAGGGGACGATCCATGACGCATGGTCCGAGCCGAAGAGCCCTGTTCGCCTCGACCGCCGCCGGAGCCGGCGCGGCGCTGCTGCCCGCGGTGCCCGCCCGGGCCAGACCGGGGACCAGGCCGGCGGCCGGATGCGCGCGGTACCGCGCCGACTACCACTTCACCGTCCCCGACCAGTGGAAGAACGACCCGCAGCGCCCGGTCTGGATCGACGGCGAGTACCACTGCTACTACCTCTACAACGCCGACTACCTGGACGGCGTCGAGGGCACCGCCTGGCGGCTGGCCACCAGCACCGACCTCGTCTCCTTCACCGACCGGGGGATCGCCGTACCCAAGGACACGACCGTCAACGGGGACGTGTGGTCGGGCTCCGCGGTGGTCGACACCGGCGGTACGGCCGGCTTCGGCGCGGGCGCGGTCGTCGCCCTCGTCACCATGTCACCCGGCGGCGGCACCGACCACCAGGAGCAGTTCCTGTACTACTCGACCGACGGCGGCCGTACGTTCACCCCCCACGGCACCGATCCGGTCCTCCCCAACCCCGGTGTGGCCGACTTCCGCGACCCCAAGGTGATCCGCGACGACGACCGCGACCGCTGGGTGATGGCCCTCGCCGAACGCAACAGGATCGGCTTCTACCACTCGCCCGACCTCAGGTCGTGGACGTACGCGGGCGGCTTCGTCAAGGACGGCATCGGTGTGCTCGAATGCCCCGACCTGTTCCGCATCACCGCCGACGACGGCACCGCGAAGTGGGTGCTGGGCGCGAGCGCGGACGGCACCGGCTCCGGGCAGCCCGCCACCTACGCGTACTGGACGGGTTCGTTCGACGGCGGCGCGTTCACCGCCGACTCCGCGGATCCGCAGTGGCTCGACCACGGCTGGGACTGGTACGCGGCGGTCACCTTCGAGAAACGCGACGCCCACGGCACACCGGACCCCGCCGGGCGCTACGCCCTGGGCTGGCTCAACAACTGGGCCTACGCGCACACCACCCCCACGATCGACAGCGACGGTTTCAACGGCACCGACTCGATCGTCCGCGAGATCACCCTGAAGACGTCCCCCTCCGGCGGCTACTACCTAGCCTCCCGGCCGGTCGCCGCACTCGACGGGTACGTCTCCCGCACTCTGCGCCTCGGCGACCTGACCGTGGACGGCACCCGCCTCCTGGACCACACCGGCGTCTCCTACGAACTGAGCACGGAGATCACCTGGTCCCGGCTCACCGGCGCGGGCGTCCAGGTGCGCCGTTCCCCGGACGGCGGGCGCCACATCGACGCCGGGGTCTACGGCGACTACGCCTTCCTCAACCGGCGCGGCACCGTCAACCCCGACACCGGTGGCACCCGGCAGGAGAGCCGCACACCGTTCGACGCGTCGGCGGGCCGGGTGCGGCTGCGCATCCTCGTGGACCGGACGTCCGTCGAGGTGTTCGTGGACGACGGCCGGTACGTGCACTCCGCCGAGGTGTTCCCGTACCTGGTCGACAACCGCCTGGCCCTGTTCACCGTCGGCGGCCCGGCCGTGTTCCGGAACACGGTGATACGGGAGTTCGCCGTCCCCCGGCAGGGAGCGCCCCGCTGACGGCCGGGAGGCGGGCCGTGACGGTCAGGAGGCGGGCCGCCACCCCAGTGCCGGGCCCAGCACGGTCGCCATGTCCGTCAGGATCTGCACGTAGTCCTCGTGCTCGAAGGTGAACGGCAGCGCGAAGGCCACCTCGTCCACCTCCCGGAACGCGGCGTGCGCGTGCAGCCGTTCGGCTATCTCGGCCGAGGTGCCGACCAGGTCCGGCGCGAACAGCAGCCGCGCCGGGCCCTGCGGGGAGACCGTCCTCGGGAGCCGCTCCGCCGCGTACGCCTCGTACCTGGCCCGCTGTGCGGGGCTCGCGGAGTCGGTGGGGATCACCACCAGGCCCTGGGAGACGCGGGCCGCCTCGCCGTCGGGGTGGCGGGCCCGGAACCGACGGATGTGGGACAGCTGGATCGCGGCGAAGTCCAGCGGCCCGTCGCCGTCCCCGGCCTTGACGACGCTGCTGGTCAGCAAGTTCATGCCGTGCTCACCGGCCCAGTGAGCCGAGCCCAGGCTGCCGCCGCCGTACCACATCCGCCGGCCCAGCCCGGGGGAGTGCGGCTGCACCACGTCCGAGTAGGTTTCGAAGCCCTCCGTCCCGCTGAAGCCGGTGGCGGGTGCGCCGCGCACGAAGTCCAGCAGCCGTCGCACCCGCTCGTAGCCGAACTCCTCGGCGTCCGCGGTGTCCGGGTACAGGGCCTTGCCGACCTGCTCGTAGTGGGTCGGCGGGCCCACGCTGACGCCCGGGTTCAGCCGGCCGCCGGACAGGATGTCCACGGTCGCCAGGTCCTCGGCGAGCCGCAGCGGGTTCTCCCAGCCCAGCGGGATCACGGCGGTGCCCAGCTCGATGCGGCGGGTGCGCTGCGAGGCCGCCGCCAGCACCGCGACCGGGGACGAGATGCCGTACTGGAGGTGGCGGTGGCGGACCCAGGCGCTGTCGAAGCCGAGCCGCTCGCCCAGCTCGATGATCTCCAGTGTGGACTCGTGGCCCCGGCCCGGGTCCGCCGGGTCGAACAGGCCGATGGTGAGGAAGCCCAGCTTGCGCAGCGGGCGGGCAGGGGACGGCATGGGCTCCTCCAACGGTTCCGCGTCGGCTCCCTCCCGATTCTCGCAGGCGAGTGTGACAACCGTGTGATCACTTCAGTGGGATGGCGACCTCGTCCTCGACCGGCGGGTCCAGTTCCTGGGCGCGGTTGCCGGTCGCGGCGTAGCAGCGCAGCCGTACCTCCTCCGGGGTGACGTCCAGCCGCAGGAAGCACTTGAAGAACGGCGGGCTGTAGGTGGCGGACGACGGCGAGAACAGCTGGGTGTACAGCTTGCGCACCGGCAGCCGGAACCGTGCGGCCCGGTCGGGGCGGCCGCCGGTTCCCAGCAGGGCCGCGACGAGGCGGGCGCGCCGGGTGACCCGGACGTCCGGGCCGGGTGTCCGGACCGGCTCGATGCCGAGCCGTTCGGCGACGACGGCCGTCGCCTCGGACTCGCTGAGGGTGAAGAAGCGGCGCAGGCGCAGCCGGCGGCCGTACAGCCGGCTGTAGAAGGCGAGCGAGTCGCCGCGCAGCGGGTAGCAGCGGAACTCCCGCTCGGTGACGTTTCCGACCGACACCCGCGGGATCGTGTGGGTGGCGTGCATGAACGCCCCGCCGCCGCCCGCGACGACGTACTGGATCGTGCGGCCGTCCACGTCGACGGGGTAGCGCTGGTAGTTGTGGATGTCGCCGCCGATCGCGGCCACGTAGTGGTGCTCGGGGTCCCGGACGATGTCGTCCACCGTGCCGCCGCCCTCGATGGGGCAGGGGTGGTGCTCGCCGTCGACGTACAGCGGGGAGCCGGTGACGAGGATCTTCGGCCGGGGCCCCTTGGATATCTCCCGCAGCCAGGCGCCCTGTTCGGCGTCGATGGTGCCCAGCAGGCCGGTGTCGATGCCGACGATCCGCACCGGACCGGCGTCGATCGCCCAGTACGGGCCCGGCTGTTCGGCCTGCTGCCCCGGCGCCGACCGCAACGTCCGTGCCTCGGCGAGCCGTTGCCCGTCGGTGGTGCGCGGCCGGTGCCACAGCAGGGAGCGCCACCAGGCGCGGGTGAGCGGGCGGGGCCGGGGCTCGGGGGCGAGGGGCGGGGTGTCGGCGCCGAAGACGCGCATGAACGCGCCGAGATCCTCGTACCAGTCGTGGTTGCCCGGCACCGCGTAGATGGGCGCGGGGTAGTCCTGGTAGGGGCGGAAGAACTTGTCGCCGTAGTCGTCGGCGCTGCCGACGGGGTAGATGACGTCGCTGGCGATCACGGCGAACTCGGTGTCCCGGCCCACCTTCAGGAAGCCCGGCACGACGGCGTACTGGGAGTCGTCCCCTTCACCGGTGTCCCCCAGGACCATGAAGGAGAACCGCTCCGGCACGTCCCGCCGGATCACCTTGTCGGCGGGCGCCCCCTCCGCCGCCCGCCGGGCCACCCAGCGGCTGCGGGTACGGCCGGTGGGGTCCCCGAACCAGGACGCCAGCACGCCGTTGCGGGCGGCCCACAGGATCCGGGGGTCGAGCCACGACAGCTTCCGGACGTGGGCCGGCATCAGCCGCCTGTAGGAGCCGGGTTCGGCCGCGCCCCAGCCGGCGCCCTGTGCGGTATCGCGTGAGGAGTCAGACACGCGGTGCACGGTAACAACGCGCCGGTCAGACCCCGTATGCCGGGGTCCCGCCCAACACCCCGCGGACACCGGCCGGTTCGCGCCCGGCACGCCCGGCCGCGCCGGCGTGCCCCTCCTGCCCGGCGGAACGGATCGCGGGGGACCCGCCTGCGCCGGCCGGGTCGTCGACGGGCGGGGGCCGGCCCCGCCCGGGCGGCCGTCACGGCTTCCGGGCCAGGCCCCCGTGCTCCGCGACGGTCTCCGGGGCGGGTGAGCCGGGGTCCGGGCGCCACCGGGTGACCGGCACGACGCCGGGTTCGATCAGTTCCAGGCCGTCGAAGAACGCGGTGATCTCCTCGACGGTGCGCAGGTTGTACGGGACCGCGCCGCTGTCGTTGTAGGCCGCCTGAGCCTGCTCGAAGACCGGGTCGACGCCGAGCGAGCCGTCGTCGACGACCAGGTGACTTCCCGACGGGAGTGCGGCCATGAGCCGGGAGACGATGGAGCGGGCCTGGTCGTGGTCGGCGACATGGCCCAGGATGTTGCTGAGGATGAGCGCGGTGGGCCGGCCGAGATCGAGGGTCTCGGCGGCGACGGCGAGGATGCGGTCGGGGTCGGTCACATCGGCGTCGACGTAGGCGGTCGCGCCCTCGGCGGAGGAGTGGAGCAGCGCCCGGGCGTGGGCGAGCACCATCGGGTCGTTGTCGACGTAGACGATCCGTGCCTCGGGCGCGAGCCGCTGGGCGACCTCATGGGTGTTCTCGGCGGTCGGCAGTCCGGTGCCGACGTCCAGGAACTGCCGGATGCCCGCCTCGGTGACGAGATACGTGAGGGTGCGGCGCAGGAAGGCACGACTGCTGCGGGCGATGGTGACGATACCGGGGAAGACGGCGGTGTACGCGTCGCCCGCCTGTTCGTCCACCGGGTAGTTGTCCTTGCCGCCGAGCCAGTAGTTCCAGATGCGGGCCGAGTGCGGCACCGACGTGTCGATCTTCTGGTGCGCGGCCGGCTCGGGCGGCGTGGCCGGATCGGTCATGGGTCGTGCCCCTCTTTCAGCCAATGCGTGGAACGGCCAGGCCACAACCTACGCCGAACGGCCGCCTCCCACCTCCCCCTTCACGACCGCGGGCGGATAGGGAAAACCCTCGATTGACCCGCCATGCGGTGACATGACTCGGTCAATTCTGTCATTCTCCCTGCGCACGCTGATCCGCCCCACCGTTGCACGGATCAGGCTCCCGCACAGCGCAGCTCACCCGGGCAGCAGACCCCCTCTGCCCGTCTGTCACCGGCCGCCGACCCGCGGCCGCAGCCGGAGGAGTACGAGTGAGACCCCACAGACCCCTTCCCCACAAGAGAGCCACCGTCGGCGCCGCCCTGGTCTCCACCGCGGCCTTCCTCGCCGTCGGGCTCCAGGCGGTTCCGGCGACCGCCGCACCGGCCGCCCCCCACCCCGGCCCGCTGCGCACCGGCGGCCTGGAGGCCAAGCTCAGCCCGGCCCAGCACCAGGCGCTGATCAAGAGCGCCCGGCAGCAGACCGCCGCCACCGCCCGCACCCTCGGCCTCGGCGCGCAGGAGAAGCTGGTCGTCCGGGACGTCGTCAAGGACAACGACGGCACCCTGCACACCCGTTACGAGCGCACCTACGCCGGCCTGCCCGTCCTCGGCGGCGACCTCGTCGTGCACACCCCGCCCGCCTCGGTGGCCAAGGGCACCGTGAGCACCACGTTCAACAACAAGCGGAAGATACAGGTCCGTTCCACCGCCGCGACCCTCACCAAGGCCGCAGCCGAGACCAAGGCCCTCAAGACCGCGAAGGCCCTGAAGGCCGAGAAGCCCACCACCGACAGCGCCCGCAAGGTGATCTGGGCCGGAACCGGCACCCCGAAGCTCGCCTGGGAGACGGTGATCGGCGGCTTCCAGGACGACGGCACCCCCAGCCAGCTGCACGTCATCACCGACGCCACCACCGGCAAGGAGCTGTACCGGTACCAGGCGATCAGGACCGGCACCGGCAACACCCAGTACAGCGGCGCCGTCACCCTGAACACCACGCTGTCGGGTTCGACGTACCAGCTGTACGACACCACGCGCGGCGGCCACAAGACGTACAACCTCAACAAGGGCACCTCCGGCACCGGCACCCTGATGACCGACGCCGACGACGTCTGGGGCGACGGCACCGGCTCCAACGCCCAGACCGCGGGCGCGGACGCCGCCTACGGCGCGCAGGAGACCTGGGACTTCTACAAGAACACCTTCGGCCGCAGCGGCATCAAGAACGACGGCGTCGCCGCCTACAGCCGCGTCCACTACAGCAGCGGCTACGTCAACGCCTTCTGGGACGACAGCTGCTTCTGCATGACCTACGGCGACGGCTCCGGCAACACCCACGCCCTCACCTCGCTGGACGTCGCCGGCCACGAGATGAGCCACGGCGTCACCTCCAACACCGCCGGCCTGGAGTACAGCGGTGAGTCGGGCGGCCTGAACGAGGCCACCTCGGACATCTTCGGCACCGGCGTGGAGTTCTACGCGAACAACTCCAAGGACGTCGGCGACTACCTCATCGGCGAGAAGATCGACATCAACGGCGACGGGTCGCCGCTGCGGTACATGGACAAGCCGAGCAAGGACGGCGGCTCGGCCGACAGCTGGTACTCCGGCGTCGGCAACCTGGACGTGCACTACTCCTCCGGCCCGGCGAACCACATGTTCTACCTGCTGTCCGAGGGCAGCGGCACCAAGGTCATCAACGGTGTGACCTACAACAGCCCGACCTCCGACGGCGTCGCCGTCACCGGCATCGGCCGCGACGCCGCCCTGAAGATCTGGTACAAGGCGCTGACGACGTACATGACGTCCAGTACCGACTACGCCGGCGCCCGTACCGCCGCCCTCAACGCCGCCGCCGCGCTGTACGGCACCAACTCCGCGCAGTACGCCGGGGTGGGCAACGCCTTCGCCGGCATCAACGTCGGCAGTCACATCAACCCGCCGAGCAGCGGGGTGACGGTCACCAACCCGGGCAGCCAGTCCGCCACCGTCGGCACCGCCGTGAACCTGCAGATCCAGGCGAGCAGCACCAACAGCGGCTCCCTGACGTACAGCGCCTCCGGTCTGCCGGCCGGCCTGTCGATCAACAGCTCGACCGGTCTGATCTCGGGCACGCCCACCACGGCGGGCACGTCCAGCACCACCGTCACGGTGACCGACTCCACCGGCGCCACCGGCACCGCCACCTTCGGCTGGACGGTCAGCACGACCGGCGGCGGCTGCACCTCGACGCAGCTGCTGAGCAACCCCGGCTTCGAGTCCGGCAGCACCGGCTGGACCGCGACCAGCGGCGTCATCACCACCGACAGCGGTGAGGCCTCGCACGGCGGCTCCTACAAGGCCTGGATGAACGGGTACGGCTCCGCGCACACCGACACCCTCTCCCAGTCGGTGACGATCCCCGCGGGCTGCAAGGCGACCCTGACCTTCTACCTGCACATCGACACCGCCGAGACCGGCAGCACCGCCTACGACAAGCTGACGGTGACCGCGGGTTCGAAGACCCTCGCCACCTACTCGAACGTCAACGCGGCCTCCGGCTACACCCAGAAGACCTTCGACCTGTCCTCGCTGGCGGGCTCGACGGTCACCCTGAAGTTCAACGGCGTGGAGGACTCCTCCCTCCAGACCAGCTTCGTCGTGGACGACACCGCCCTGACGACCGGCTGAGCCGGCACCGACGACAGCGGTCCCGCACCCGGCCGTCCGGGTGCGGGACCGCGCGCGTGTCAGCTCAGCGGATCCAGCGTCAGGTACGCCTGCTGCGGGCTGCCGTCGTGCACCAGCGACTCCTGGTTGCCGACGTCGTCGAAGGCGAACGCGTACGCCTTGCCGTCGGCCGCCTGCGCGTGGATCTCACGCGCGTAGTGGTTGGTCACGGCGTCCTGGTAGAAGTTCGCCGTGGTGGTGTCCGGCTGGTTGGGGTTGACCAGCAGCGTCGACCGGTTGAAACCGGCGCACAGGGTACGGGAGATGGGCCCGCGCACGTTGTCGTTGGGCGCGTCCAGCAGCTTGTGGCAGCCGAAGATGCTGGAGGCGTCGGGCTTCTGGAAGCTCGTGACGACCGCGCCGGAGGAGTTGGTGAAGTTCATGACGTTGCCCGAGACACGGCCGTAGTACTTGGTGTTCGGCTGGTCCGCGAACGGCGTGACGGTCAGGGTCGAGGTCGTGTACTTCTGCCAGACCCGGTTCACGTAGTCGTCCATCACGTTCGCCGGCAGCGCGCCGGTCTCCACGCCGTACAGCGGGGACAGCGCGCGCAGCACGGTGCCGTCGGAGCGGGTCTGGACCAGGTTCGCCCAGCCGCCCGGCCGGCCGCGCAGCGCGTTGAAGAAGCCGCTCCAGCCGCCGGGCTTCAGGTGCCCGGTGCTGCTCACACTGCCGTCGGCCCGCTGCACCCCGACCGCGTACGGCGCCGAGAACATGTCCACCTGGGTGCTGTTGAGCCACAGCCCGGAGTCGTTGAGCGTGTACTCCGACCAGTTGAAGAGGATGTCCCGGTTGGGGTCGGAGGGGTTCTGCACGGCCGGTTGCACCAGTCCGCCGGTGGTCAGGCGGAAGTCCAGCTTGCGGCCGTAGGAGAAGTAGATCCGGCCGGAGAACTTCGGGACGCGGATGGTCAGCGACTGGCCGGCGGCCGGGCCGGGTATCGCCGCGTCCGGCGCGGGGGTCGGCGGGTTGCCGCCGGCCGGCCAGGCGTGGAAGGCGCCGCCCGCGTCCGCCCAGCCCTGGCGGCCCGAGGACAGCTGGGTGCCGAGGTCGTAGAGGTAGACCGGCTCGGAGCGGCCCGAGTTGTTGGTGATCTTCAGGGGGATGGTGTCGGGGACGGCGGCTTCGGCGCGGCCGGGTGCGCCGAGGGCCACCAGTCCGCCGAGCAGCGCCGTGGCGGCCGCGAGGGGCAGCGCGCGGCGGGTGAGCCTGTGAGGCACTCTCCACCTCCGTGTGGGGTCGGGGTGGCACGGAATTGGTCCGTACCGGCTTGAGAGCGCTCTCAGATTCGTCGTGAGATGCGTTCATGTCAACCACATGGACAGGAAACGGAGGCCGGGAACGGCCCGGCGCCCGCCTGTCGGCGGGCGCCGGCCGGGCCTCAGAACGTGCGCTTGAGCAGGTCGAGCAGCGCGGCCCAGTGCCGCTCGTCGGCCTCGCGGTCGTACGCGGGCGTGTCCGCCTGGGTGTAGCCGTGCCGGGCGCCGCCGTACACCTCGCAGGTGTGCCGTACGCCCGCGGCCGTCAGGGCCTCCTCGAAGCGCGCCATCTGCTCCGGGGGCAGCGACGGGTCCTCGTCCGCGTGCCCGAAGTACACCTCCGCCGTGATGCTCGCGGCCTGGAGGTGCGGGCTGTCCGGGTCGTCGGTGGCGAGGGCGCCGCCGTGGAAGCCGGCCACCGCCGCGACCCGGTCCGGATGGGCACCCGCGGTCCACAGCGCGAGCCGGGCACCCATGCAGTAGCCCGTGACCGCGACCGGGCCGGCCGTCGTGAGCGGGCTGTCGGCCAGCCACCGCAGGTAGGCGTCCGCGTCCCGCCTGACGAGGTCCGGTGTCAGGGCGGACAGGATCGGGCCGAGCCGCTCCCAGATGGTGGGGTCGGCGCCCGGGTCGATGAACTCGGGCAGGTCCACGACCGGCGTCCGGCCCAGGCGGTGGAACACGTTCGGCACGAGCACCGTGTAGCCGGCGCCCGCGAGCCGGTCGGCCATCGCCCGCAGGTGCGGGCGCAGGCCGTAGGCGTCCTGGTAGAAGAGGACGGCCGGGCGGGGACGGCCGTCGGCCGGATGGGCGAGGTAGGCGTCGGCGACGCCGTCCTCGGTGGGGATGTCGACGGTGGTCGCCCGGACATCGGTCATGGTGAGCAAGCCCTCCCTCGGGAACGGGCGGCGGGCGGCGGATGCCCGCCCGGCGCCGCGGCTACGGCCATGCTGTCACGCCCTGTCCGGGCCGTCGCACGGGGTGTCCCGCCGGTTCACTCGAAGCGGCTCGGGTCCCCGGCGCCCCGTCGGACGATCTCCGCCTCACCGCCCGAGAAGTCGACCACCGTCGTCGGCTCGGTGCCGCAGTCACCGGAGTCGACCACCGCGTCCACCGCGTGGTCGAGCCGGTCCTTGATCTCCCAGCCCTGGGTCATCGGCTCCTCCTCGTCCGGCAGCAACAGCGTGCTGGACACCAGCGGCTCGCCCAGCTCCGCCAGCAGAGCCTGGGTGACCACGTGGTCGGGGATGCGCACGCCCACGGTCTTCTTCTTCGGGTGCTGCAGCATGCGCGGCACCTCGCGGGTGGCCGGGAGGATGAAGGTGTAGCTGCCCGGCGTCGACGCCTTCACGGCCCGGAAGACGTCGTTGTCCACGCGGACGAACTGGCCGAGCTGCGCGAAGTCCCGGCACATCAGCGTGAAGTGGTGCCGGTCGTCCAGCCGGCGGATGGAGCGGATCCGGTCCATGCCGTCCCGGCTGCCCAGCCGGCAGCCGAGCGCGTAGCAGGAGTCGGTCGGATATGCGATGAGCGCCCCCGAGCGGACCGCGTCGGCGACCTGGCCGATGCTGCGGGGCTGCGGGTTGTCGGGGTGCACGTCGAAGTACTTCGCCATCCACCGAGCTTATGCGGTCATCCGGCCCGGGCCGCGCAGCCGGGTGCCGGGGTCGGGGCAGCTGTGACCGTCCGGCGCGGCTCGGCCGTGTGCCCGGGCCCGCCGTGCCGAGCCCGTCCGGCCGCTCCCGCTTCCCATGTCCGGCCGGAAGTCATGTGGCCGGCCGGGCCCGCCCTGCCGGTCGCTCCCGCTTCCCCGAAACGTTCGGAAGTCGTGTGCGTACTTCCCGGATCCCGGGGCAAGCGACCTGTGAGCCGCCCAGGGCCTTCCCCCCGCCCCGGGCATGGCGTCTCCGCCGGCGGCCCACCCCCCCCCGGGCCGCCGGCGGAGCCTTGTCCGCAGGCACCGGCCTCCGCCTCAGCCCTCCAGGTGAACCGGGATCTCCTCCCACCCGTGCGCGATGAACGACGGCACGTGGCGCAGTCGGCCGGGCTCGACGGCGAGGCGCAGCGCGGGGAATCGGGAGAACAGGGCCGGCAGGGCCGTCAGGGCCTCCAGGCGGGCCAGCGGAGCGCCGATGCAGCGGTGCACTCCGATGCCGAACGCCAGGTGGTCCTCGGCCGCCCGGGCCGCGTCGAACGCGGCCGCGTCCGGACCGTAGTGCGCCGGGTCCAGGCCCGCCGCGGCGAACGTCGTGATGATCGCGTCCCCCGCCGGAATCGTCACGCCCGCGACGGTCAGCTCCTCCACCGCGAACCGCAGGGGCAGCGCGGCGATGGACGGGTGCACCCGCAGCGTCTCGTCGACCACCGCGTCCCAGCCGACCGCTCCCGAGCGCACCGCCGCCAGTTGCTGCCGGCTGCTGAGCAGCGCGACCACGGCGTTGCCGATCAGGTTGACGGTGGTCTCGAAGCCCGCCCCGACCACCAGCAGCAGCGTGTGCAGCAACTCCTCGTCGGAGAGCCGGTCGCCGTCCTCGTCCCGCACCCGGATCAGCTCCGTGGTGATGTCGTCGCCCGGGTGGCTCCGCCGGTGCTCGATCAGCGCCCCCAGCACCGTGCCGATCCGCTCGTGCACGGACGCCGCGAACTCGGGGCTCGGGTCGGAGGTGTCCATGAAGTCGGCGATGAGACGAGCCGCGCCGGCCCGTAACTCCTCCGGCACGCCGAGGAGCTCGCAGATCATCCGCATCGGCAGGGGATGCGCGAGCCCGGCCCGCAGATCGACCGTGCGGCCGTCGGCCCCCGCCGCCTCCAGCGCGTCCAGCAGCTCGGCCGTCAGGGCGGCCACGCGGGGCCGCATCGCCTCGGTGCGCCGGTGGGTGAAGCTCGGCGCCACCAGTTTGCGCAGCCGGGCGTGGTCGGCGCCGTAGGTGGAGAGCATGCTGACCACGCCCACCCAGTTCGCCATCCAGCTCCAGGACGGATGCCTGTCCAGCTCCGGCCACAGCCGCCAGTGCAGGCGCGCGTCCTTGCTGACGCGGGGGTCGAGGATCAGCTCCCTGAGGGAGTCGTAGCCGGTGGGCGCCCAGGCGGGAATGCCGCCGGGCAGCTCCACGGGGACGACGGGGCCGAGAGCGCGCAGCCGGGCGCTCTCCGCCACGAGGTCGGAGCCGAAGGGGTCCAGGGCGATGCGGTCGGTGACGGTCACGACGGTCTCCAGACGGTCGGCCTTTCACGAGACGGTCCCCGTCCATTACACCGCGTCATCGGCCGTACGCACACGTGCGGGACGATATCGCCGGAAAACTGGCCGAGTTGGCGCTCATCGGCACTCATCCGGCCGCCGACGCGGCCGGCAGGTCGAAGACGTGCCGCGGGGAGATGATCTCCGTGACCGCCCGGCCGAACAGCGTGCTCGGCTCCTCGCCGTCGTGGTCGATGTCGGTGTTGAGGAGCACCACCAGGGTGGTGCGCGTCGAGGGGAGGTAGATGGTCAGCGACTCGTAGCCGGGCAGGGAGCCGTTGTGGCCGATCCACCCCCGCACGTTGAAGATGCCCAGCCCGTAGCCGACGTGCGGGATGGGTGTCGCCGGGGTGGTGAGGCGCTGCCGCTGCGTGGCGGCGCTGATCATCCGCTTGCCGTCGGGCAGTTCACCGGTCGCGACCGTGCGCGCCCAGATGTGCAGGTCGTCCAGTGTGGACACCATCGCCCCGGCCGCCCAGCCCCAGGAGGGGTTCCAGCCGGCGGTCTCGGCGGTCTTCCCGTTCGCCGTCTGGTCGGTGTAGCCCTGGGCGTGTGGGGCGGGGAACGCGCTGCCTTCCGGCAGGAGCGTGTCCTTCATGCCGGCCGGGTCGAGGACGTGCTGCCTGAGGTAGTCCCCGAGGTGCCGGCCGCTCTCCTTCTCCACGACCAGGCCGAGCAGGATCAGATTGGTGTTGCTGTAGGAGAACTTCCGGCCGGGCGGGAACAGCAGCGGGTGCCTGAATGCGTAGGCGAGCAACTGCCGTGGTGTGAAAGGGCGTTGCGGATCGGACGTAAGGGCCTTGAAGAAGTCGTCGTCCTCGGAGTAGTTGAACAGCCCGCTGCGCATCCCGGCCAGTTGCCGCAGTGTGATCCTGTCGCCGCCCGGTACGCCGTCGACGTACTGTCCGATCGTGTCGTCCAGGCCGACCTTCCCCTGGTCCACGAGTTGGAGCAGCGCCGTCACGGTGAACGTTTTCGTCTCGCTGCCGATGCGCGTGTACAGGTCCGGGGTCATCCGCCGGCCGGTCGCCTTGTCGGCGACGCCGAACGAACGGACGTAGCCGCGCTGTCCCGGTGTCCAGACGCCGACGGTCACGCCGGGCACGTGCGCCTCGCGCATCACCCGCCGCACGGACGCGTCGAGCCGGCGTGTCACGTCGGGGGAGAGGGGGCGGACGTCCGGCTCGGAGGCGGAGGCGGAGGCGGAGGGGGCGGGGGTGGGGGTGCCGGCGGCGAACGCGGCCGGTACGGCACCCGTCACGGGCCCCGCCGTCACCGGGGCGAGCAGCGTGCCGGACAGTACGGCGACCATGGCCCCCCGGCGCAGGCGTGCGGACGTGGGCGACATGGGCTGCCTCCAAGAGGCGAGAGTCGATGGCCGTACGCGGGGGCGGCCGTCGGGGCCCGAAACGTGCCCAGCCGGGCCTTCTCGGCCGGCCTGACCGGTCGGACGTTCCCGGCCGGATCTCCCCAGCATAGGAGCGGGGGGCGCGCGCCGCGCGCCGGCTGCCCGCACCCTCAGGAGCCCTCAGGGGCGAGCACGCACCGTGCCGCCAGGAGCGAGCGCATACCCCCAGCGAGTACGTACCCCCCGCTCGGAGCGAGCGCGTTCCCCGCCCGGAGTGAGCGCGTTCCCCCTCCCCGCCAGGATCGCGCGCCCCCTCAGGAGCCCACGCGCCTCCTCAAGACCATCCACGCGCCTCCTCAAGCGCAAGCGGGCCCCCCGAGAGCAAACGAGCGCCCTCTCCGGACCGGGCGCGCGCTTGTCCGACCGTCCCGCACCGCACGCCGCGGGATGTTTGTCCGACGGGCGGAAGGCCTCGTTCGGGCGACGGCCTCACCCGACCCGGTGAGTGGGCGGTGCGGGGCGTACCGGCGGCGGGCCCCGGGCGTTGCCCCGGCATGAACCGCTTGGACTGGATGGACCGGATGGACCGGATGGAGCGCCTGGAACGGCTGCGCCGACTGCGCCGCGTGGACCGCACCCGGGAGCCGATCTACGCCGGGCTGGTCGCGGAGTGGCGAGCACAGGGGCGGACCGTCCCCGCCGAACCCGAGGCGCTGTGGGCCGCCCTCCTCGGCCTCACCCTCGACACGCGCCGCGAGCCCGAGCACCGGTGACCGGGGCAGTCCCCCCGGGCCGCCCCCTCGCCTCGCCACCGTCCCCGCTCCGGCCACCCTCCCCGCTCCGGCCACCCTCCCCGCCCACGAGGCCGTCGTGTACGCCGCCGCCCTGGGCCTGACGGCCGCCGAGCCACCCCTGCCCGTGCCCCGGCGCACTGTCGGCGCGCCCTGACACACCACCGCGACGGACGCCCCGGCCCACCGCCGGCTCCGCCGCCTCGTCGGCGCCACCGGGCCCCCGTCCCCGGGACACCGCCGGACGGCCTGCCGCGACGTCCGCGCCGTGGTGTCCGGTCACTGCGCCGGATCCTCCTCCGCGCGCCGGACCGCCTGCTTCACGGCCTGCTCCAGCTCGTGCCGCGACATCCCCTCGCGCGCCGACTGTTCGGTCACCGCGACCTGGAACGCCTCGGACGCCCGCCGCCAGGCCTGCCACTGCGCGTCGTACTCGTCACCGCACAGGCCGGCCAACCTGGCGCGCTCCGCTTCGGCGGAACGTTCCAGCTTGAGCAGTTCGTCCGGAATTTCTGTCATATCTGGATGCTATGCAGGGTGTCACCGGGCCGCCCGTCCACGCTCCCGCCGGGCGCGCGCCGAGCGCTCGACCTTCACCCTGGGGCGGGCCGCAGCATCGGGGGAGCCGGGCGAGGCGCCCGGTGCGACGGGGCGGGCGTGGGGCTGTCGGCCGTCGGGGCGTTCGCGAAGGCGACCCGGCTTCTGAGTCGGGTGCTCGATTCCACGGCCTCCGAGAACCCCCCGGTGAACGTTGAACGTGGTAGGTGTCGGGGGTGTCGTCTCCTCCGGGCGCCGGACCGGCCGTGATAGTTTCATGTTCAACAAACTGCACCCGGAGGAGTCCAGGTTGACCAGTCCCGTCCCGGCCGGCGCCGCCCGGCGGATCTTCATCGACAAGCAGAGCCCGAAGGCGTACCACGCGCTGGTGCAGACGTCCGAGGCGGTCCGTACGGTCGCCGCCGAGGCCGGTCTGGACCGCGTCCTGGTGGAACTGGTCAACCTCCGTGTCTCGCAGGTCAACGGCTGCGCCTACTGCCTGCACCTGCACACCCGCGCCGCGCTGCGGGCCGGGGACACCCCGCAGCGCCTCGGCGTGCTCGCCGCCTGGCGCGACACCGACCTCTTCACCCCCGCCGAACGCGCCGCCCTGGCCCTCGCCGAGGCGACCACCGCCGCGGCCGACGGCGCCGCCCAGGACGCCGCCTACGCGGCGGCGCGGGACGTCCTGACCGAGGACCAGATATCGGCGGTGGTCTGGGTGGCCGTCACCATCAACGCGTTCAACCGGGTCTCGATCATGAGTCGTCACCCGGTGCGGGCCGAGTAGCGGTTGGACGCGCCGTCACCCGTCACCCGGCGTTCCGCGCATGACGGAACGACGAGCGATCCCCAGAGGCTCCACGTTCGAGGAGCGGATCGGTTGCGCCCGCGCCGTGGTCGACGGGGACTGGGTGCATGTCTCCGGGGCCACCGGCTCCGACTACGCCACCATGACCATCTCCGACGACGTGGTGCGGGTGCGCTGTCTGCTGCCGGACCGCGCGGACTGCGAGCCCTGCCGGGTCCGGGCCGCCCGCGGCCTCTTCGTGTCCGGCGGGGGTGATCGCGGTGGTGCCGATCCGGCCAATGTCGCGCGGCCGTTCCCGTCGGCCGGGGCGTGACGGGTGTCCGCTCTCGGTGACCGGCCGTCCGGCATGCGGGCAGTCGCCGCCGCCCGTCACCAGCGCGTGAGGTCCCGGCGCCGGTCCGGCTCTCGCCCGCCCTGTCGACGCGTCAAACCGGAGCGCCGATGGCCGGGGAAAGTCCGGAATCGACTATACGGAAGCGATTTTGAGGCCCCTCGTGATTAACCGGTGAACGATCACGGGAAGGTTCCGGGACGTCGCCGACACGCGATCTTCACCGGCCGGTCCGGAGCGACGCGTGTCATCCGTCCGCCCCCGAGGGGAGGTGCAGTGATGAAGCTCCTTTTCGCCCTTCGCAACCGCGTTGCCGCCGCCAAGAGCCTCAAGGCCAACGCCTGGTACCTCTGGTACTGAGCCGCATCACCGCATGCGCTGACATCGTTGTCCGGCCGAACCGCGATGCGGTCCGGCCGGGCAGCGGTGTCCTCTCGTCTCACCGCAGCCCCCGCCCCCGTACCGGAGCAGCCATGCCGCCGTCATCCACCGCGCGTGCCCGCGCCACCGTGTTCGCACCGCGGCTCGCCGCGCTCCTCGACGACCACCTGGGCCGGGACGTCTTCCGGCTGGAACCCGACACCGTCGGCGTCGCGGGGCACGAGGTCGCCGACCGCATCCTGGCCGCTCGCCGGGCCACCGAGACCGAGCGGCCCACCTTCAAGCCGCTGCACGGGCGTTCCATCACCCGCACCGAGGCCTCGGTGGTCACCCGGACCATCGGCAACGACGTACGCGACGCCCTGGCCAGGCCCCTGCCGAAGGACGTGGACCTCGCCGGCCCCTGGCCGCTGACCGGACACCTCTTCCTGCGCGACCTGATACTCGGTCAAGATCCTTACCGGCTGCGCGTGCTGATGAGCCGCAACCTCGAACTCACCCCGAAACTGACCTGGTCGGTGATCGCGGTCGGTGCCGCCCTGCCCGGCTGGCCCCGGCCGGACGCCCGGTTCACCGGCCTCGCCGACCGCGCGGCGCGGACACGGGGGTACCAGGAGCGGCGCTATGTGATGGGCCTGTACCGCAGGGCCGCGGCCCCCGTGTGCTTCACCGTCTCCACGCTGGTGGCCAACGCGCTCTGGCTCGGCGCCCCGTTCGACGACGGCGTGTCCAACCGGAACATCATCCTGGAGTCGCTACGGCTCCTGCCGCCCTCGTGGAACATCCTGCGCAACGCCTCACCCGAGTACCCGGCCGTCGACGGCCGCATCGGCGAGCGCGACGACGTCCTGCTGCTGCCGCTGCTGTCCCACCGGGACCCCGCCCTGTGGGACGACCCCGACGCCTTCCGTCCGGAACGCTGGGACCGCCTCGATCCCGACACCGCTCCGGGCTACCTGCCCTTCGGGCACTCCTCGGAGCGCTGCTGGGGCCGGCACATGGTCATGCCGCTGGCCGAACTGCTGCTGGACCTGGTCCGCGGCTCCGGGCTGGTGGTCGACCCCGGTCAGCGGGTGGGCCGGGTGCCTCTGCTGGGGCTGCTGGGCGTGGAGGAGGTGCGGCTCAGGCGACCGCGCTAGCGGAGGAAGGCCGGCGGGAGCCGCCGTTGACCACGCCGGCGCCCGATCCGGACCGCCGCCGAGGGCCGGCGGGTGCACGAGCGGGTCCAGGCCACGATCACGGTGACCGGGTCGGCCCTGGCCGGGCGCATCGGGCCGGGCCCGGCCCGCGCCCTGCGCGACGCGCTGACGTCCGACGGGGGAGCGCCTCCGCTCGTCGCCGCCCCCTGAACGGCCTCACACCGCGTGCTGCCGCTGCTCCGCCGGAACCGGCAGCACGACGATGCGCTGGACGGCCCGGCTGAGGACCAGCACGCCGCCGATGATCAGCAGGGCACCGCAGGCCTCCGGCACGAGCCACCAGCCGGTGCGGATCCGCTCGTCGAAGAGGGTGATCCCCAGGGCCAGGCTCACCACCGCGTCGCCGATGGTCAGCGCGGGCTGCGCCGCGGCCAGCGGACCGGCCTGCAGCGCGTTCTCCAGCAGGAGCACGGCACAGACGCCGGCGAGCGCGAAGCCGTACGTCTGCCAGGACCGCAGGAACGCCGTGAAGCCCTCGTCGGAGAAGGTGCCGCTGGCCGACTTCAGCAGGGCGGCGGTCAGGGCGTTGCCCGTCGCGGAGGCGGTGGCCAGCAGCGCGGCGCGCCGGGCCGGCGGACGGCCCCGGCCCGCCAGGAGAACGGCCGCGGCCATCACCCCGGCACACACGCACACGGCCGGGATCCACCGGTCGAGGGGCGCCTGGTCGGTCGCACCGTGCGGGGCCGCCGCGACGAGCAGCACGGCGAGGCCCGCCACACAGCAGCCGACCCCCCACCAGCCCGAGCGGGGCAGCCGCCGGTGCATCAGCGGCGCGGCGACGAGCAGCGCGAACGGCAGCTCCAGGATGAACAGCGGCTGGACCAGCGCGAGCGGGCCGTTGACCAGGGCCAGGCTCTGGAACAGCGCGGCGCAGACCACGCCGGCCATGCCGATCATCCAGAACGGCCGGTGCACCAGCTCCGCGAGCAGCCTGACCCCGCCGCGGCTGCTGACCGAGGCCGCCTTGCGCTGGAACGCGGTGCCCACGGCGTTGCTCGCCGCCCCCGCGACGGCGAACGCCGCGGCCAGTTCGATCACGACCATCTCCCGCCTGCCGGCAGACCTCCGGGAGGAGGATCGGGCCCCTTCAGCCTACGGAAGGCGCCACCGCCCCGCGCTCCGGGCGCCGGGCCCCCGCCGGTCCCGGCCGGCGTCCTCCGGCGGAGCCGGGCACCGGCCGGCCGACGCGCCGGTCACCGGCTCACGCGGCGTGCGGGCCCACTGGGTGGAGGGCCGCCTCCGCCTCGTGCACGCGCCACTCCTCCACCGTCTCCTGCTGGTGTCCGGCCCGGTCGAGGAGCGTGTCGAGCAGCTCGGCGTCCAGGCGCCCGTCGGTCGCGGCGAGCCGGCGCAGGGTCGCCCAGCCGGCCGCCTTGCCCTCCACCCCGATCCGCAGCGCCTCCAGTTCCAGCACGGTGCTGAGCGGCGAGCGCCGCACCAGGCGTCCGTTGCCCTTCAACCGGGCCGCCTTCTCGGCCGTCCAGCCCGCCCAGACCTTGTAGTGGCGCACGGGGACGTCCAGGTCCCGCATGATCTCCAGCAGCGTCTCCCGGTCCTCGTTGATCTCGACGGCGACGGCACCGATGGCCCGGCCGAGCGCGGAACCGCGAGAGGCGCGGGCCAGATGGCCGACCCGCTGGGTGCCCGCGGTGGCGCCGGCCAGGTGGTCGTTGAGATAGATACCGAGCAGCTTCATGTCGGTGCCGCCGGCGGACTCGGGCCCGGGCGTACCGGACCGTACCGGACCGTTCATGGCAGGCCTCCTTCGTGGCTTCCACGGCAGGGGACGGGAACGCCCACGGCGTCCGGCCGCGCGGGGTGCGCCGACCGTCGTCGTGACGCGTACCAGGCTCGGCGCGCGGGGCGCCGAGCCGAAACCGAAGCGGACGGCGGGCTCGACCGGGGCCAGGGGGCCGAGGTCCCGCCCCTCGTGGACGGCGCTCGCCGCGGTGATCCGGTGCAGGTCGCGTGCGCCGTACCACTCGCGCCGGCCACCGCCGGCACTCCCGCGGGTCCGCGTCCCGAGCAGCAGCCGGGCGGCTGGATCGGTCACCACCGTCCAGGGGGTCCGGGCGGCCAGCGCACCGGGGACGGCCCGCAGCAGGACCCCGGTCGGACTCCTGCGGCCGATGGTCAGGCGCAGGTCGAGCAGCGAACCGGCGGTGACCGTCCACCGGTCCCCGGTCACGCGGACCCGCACCGGTACGATCCGCACCTCGTCGAAGGCATAGGTGCCGGCGACGAAGTCCGCCGTGCGCCGGGTCGGGGCCAGCAGCAGACGGTGACCGTCCTTCCGCTCCAGCATGACGTCGCTGAACGGCCCGAACGGCGAGCGGGGCCAGTGCCCGAGGACCACACGGGTCCCGGACGCCGTCCCGATGCCGGCGATCCAGCCGTCGAAGCGGAGCCGGTCGGCCCCGGCCGGGCCCGGCGCGGACGCGTTCATCCGTCCCGGGCACGGTCGCGGACCCGGCCGCCGCGCCCCACCGGACGGGCGACGCCCAGCCGTACGTTCCGCACCCCGTCCGAGAAGTGCACGATCGGCTCCGTCACGGGCGGCGGCAGCCCCACGACCTGGGTGCACGTCTCCACCAGCGCCGTCAGACGCGCGTCGCGCAGCGGCCAGGGGGCGTGCTCGACGGGCGTCTCCCACAGCGCGCCGCAGCGTCCGGTGAAGGCCCGCCAGCGCGAGGTCAGCCACACGTCCAGCCGGCCGGGCCGGATCGGCTCGCCCGGCCGGACGGCCATGCGGTACCCGGGACCGCCGCCCCGCCGGGCACCGGCGTAGTGCACCGCGTCCTCCCGCCGTGCCAGCTCCAGACACCCGACGTGGTACGGCACCCCCACCGCGCGGGCGGCCAGCATCACCGGGCAGGTCACCTCGAGGGACAGGAACCACAGCCCCTCCCGGCCGCCCGGGCCCCGCACGTAGGTGCGCAGATTGGTCTCCGGGAAAGGGGGCAGGGCCACCGGCGACCCGGGCGGGCGCACGCCGGACATGAGGAACGGCGTGAGGCTCACCCAGGCCGAACCGTCGTACGTGTCCACGACGAGCCCGCGCGGCAGCAGGGGCTGGACCCGGGCGGGCGGGAAGGCCCAGTGCACGAACGTCTGGGTCAGCCAGTCGGCCCGCAGCGCCGGGACGTACACACGCTGCCGGGGTCCATACGACACCACGCGCACCGACTCCCCCGGAGCAGGGCGCCGAAACCCGGCCCACCGCGTCGGACGGCCCGCCCCCGCTCCGGGGAAGTCGGCTCAGGTGGCGCGCGTTCCGCCGCCCCGGCGGATGCGGCCCAGCAGGTCCCGGTGGTACGCCGCGAGCCGGCCGGCCGGCACCGGGGCGGGGCTCCCGGCCAGCGTGTACCAGGTGTCACCACCGGAGTGCTGGACGGCGACCCGCACATTGCGGCCGTCGGGCAGGAGGATCGTCGCGACGGTGAGATCGCCGGTGATGACGCCGACCTCGTCGGTCATCGCCCCGCCGGGACCGGCGGTGACCCGGTCGACGTAACTGTTGATGCTGGGAGGGTTGTTCATGGGGCGCAGGTTTCCACCAACCCGGCCGGCATGCCCCGCACCGCGCGGGCGGCGCGCACGGCTGTCGCCGTGTTGGACGTGCCGCGAAGGTGTTCGGCCGGCCCTCAGCCGAACAGCGGGAGCCGCTGCGCCGCCGCACCCAGGGCAGCGCGTTCGGCGTCCGTGGGCGCGGCCCGCCCGGTGCCCACGCGCGCGTACCGCTCGGCGCTCCACTCAGCCGGGGCGGGCCGGCCGAGGAGGCCGTCCAGCGTGGCACGCACCGCCGCCAGACCCTGGGGCGAGGGCCCGGGGGCGTCCGGGAGGTGGACGGTCAGGTCGAGGTGGTGGACGGTCGCCTCCACCGCCAGCGTGGTGATCAGGTCCCCGGCCGTCAGCACATGCCCCTGCGTGGCCACCCGCCGACCGGGATCGGCCGCCTCCGCCGCGTGCACGGCCGCCGCCAGTGTTTCCAGGTACAGCTCCTGCATCTGGCCGAAGACCAGGAACATGCTCCCGTTCACCCGCACCCAGCGCCGGCCGTTCGCCGCCCCGGCGGTGTCGGGCCGCCAGTCCTGCCAGTAGGTCACCGCGTCCCGGTCGACGGGACCGTCCGCCGGCGTGTGCAGGGCCACCAGGCCGCGCTGGGCGTCCTGCAGACAGTGGAAGACCAGATCCCGGACCGCCCAGCCCGTGCAGCCCGTCGGCAGCCAGGACTCCTCGTCGCCCAGCCCGGCGACGACGGCCGAGGCGGCCTCGTAGGCGGCGCGCAGGACCCGCGCCGGAGTCGTTGCGTTCACTGTGCTCATAGGTCTCCCCGAAGGTGTGCGGTGGCCGGACGGAACGTCCGGCCTCGGCCGATCGTCCCAGCCGATCGTCCCAGCCGTCGCCGTCGCCGAACGCGCGACAGCGTCGGACGCGCGCCCGTTCACACGCGGCTGGAGGTCGCGGTGTCCGCGGAGAGCCGCTGGGCGACGTAGATCGGGATCACCGACAGCAGGACCAGTACGGCGGCCACGACGTTCACCACCGGCGCCTGCTGCGGCCGGGTCATGTTGCCGAAGATCCAGATGGGCAGAGTCTCGATGCCCGGCCCCGCGGTGAAGGTGGTGACCACGACCTCGTCGAAGGACAGCGCGAAGGCGAGCAGCGCGCCCGCCAGCAGCGCCGAGCGGACGAGCGGGAAGGTGACGTCCGCGAAGGCGCGGAAGGTGCTCGCGCCGAGGTCCATGGCCGCCTCCTCGTACGAGCCGGACGTACGGCGCAGCCGGGCCACCACGTTGTTGAAGACGACGACGATGCAGAAGGTGGCGTGTCCGACGATCACCGTGAACAGCCCGAGGCCCACGCCGAGCGGTTCCAGGACCGTGCTGAACGCCGAGTTGAGCGCGATGCCCGTGACGATGCCGGGCAGCGCGATCGGCAGGACGACGACGAAGGAGACGGTGTCGCGGCCGAAGAAGCGGTGGCGGGCCACGGCGAAGGCGATGAGCGTGCCGAGGACCAGCGCGATGGCGGTGGCCCCCAGCCCCGCCTTCACCGAGACCCACAGGGCGTCGCGGGCACCGGAGTTGTGCGCGGCCACCGACCACCAGTGCGCGGTGAGCCCCGGCGGCGGCCAGCTCGCGCTGCGGTCCGGGTTCAGGGAGTTGACCAGGACCAGCAGCAGCGGGACGTAGATCACCGCGAAGCCGAGCCCGGCGCCGATGCGCAGGGCGGTCCGCGCGGTGCGGCTGAGATGCATGGTGCTCTTCTCCTCCGGGTCCTGGGGTCCTACAGGCTGTTGAGGGCGCCCGTACGGCGGATCGCCAGCAGGTACAGGACGATCACGGCCACGGGCACGGTGCCGAGCGCGGCGGCCATGGGCAGGTTGAGTTCGATGTTGGAGTACACGAGGTTGCCGATCAGCTGGGTCTTGCCGCCGACGATCTGCACGGTGATGTAGTCGCCGAGGCTGAGCGAGAAGGTGAAGACGGAGCCGGCGGCGACCGAGGGCAGCACCAGGGGCAGGACGACCGAGCGGAAGGTCCGCCCCGGCCGTGCGCCGAGGTCCGCCGACGCGTCCAGGAGGTTCGCCGGGAGCTGTTCCAGTGCGGTGTGGACCGGCAGGATCATGTACGGCAGCCAGAGGTACGTCAGGGTGAGGACGGTGGCGGGCAGGCCGTAGCCGGGGCCGCTCAGCCCGAACGGCGCGAGTATCCAGTCGGCGAGGCCGCCCTCGGAGAGGATCAGCCGCCAGGCGTACACCTTGACCAGGTAACTCGCCCACAGCGGGGTGAGGATGGCCACGACGAGCAGCGGGCGCCACCTGGGACGGGCCACGCGGGCCGTGTAGAAGGCGACCGGGAAGGCGATCACCGCGCACAGCACGGTCACGGCGAGCGCGACCCCGACGCTGCGCAGGATCACCTGGCGGAACACCGGTGTCGTGAACAGCGCGTGGAAGTTGTCCGTCGACCAGACCTTCACCACCTGGGAGGTGAAGGAGTCCGTCGTCCAGAAGGCGGAGACGAACAGGACGGCCAGCGAGCCCAGGTAGAGCACGGCGAGCCACAGCAGCGGGGCGGTGAGCAGGAGGGCCAGGCGCAGCCGGGGCCTGCGGTGCAGGGTTCCGGCGAGCCGCCGGACGGTGCCCCGGCCGGCGGCGGTCGGCTCATGGGTGGTCACGGCTCAGCCCTTGATCTCGGTCCAGGCCTGCACCCACTTGGCGTACGGGACGCACGTGACGTCCGTGCGGCCGTCGAGGCACTGCTCGATGGGCGTGTTCCAGAAGGCGATCTTCTTCCAGTAGTTCTCGTCGGCGGCGTGGTAGACCGTGCAGAAGTTCTTGTCGCTGGTCTGCGCGCACGCCTTGGAGTTGGCGGGCGCCTCGCCGAAGTACTCGGCGACCTGGGCGTTGACCTTGGGGGAGACGATCCAGTCCAGCCACTTGTAGGCGCAGTTGGGGTGCTTGGCCCTGGCGGAGACCATCCAGGTGTCGGACCAGCCGGTCGAACCCTCCTTGGGCACCAGTGCCTTGACCTTGGCCCCCTCGGAGGCGGCGAGGTTGGCGATGACCTGCCAGGTGGTGCCCACCACCGAGTCACCGCTCTTGAAGGCGGAGACCTCCTTGAGGTAGTCGCTCCAGTACTCGCCGATGTTCGCGTTCTGCCGCTTGAGCAGCGCCACGGCCGCGTCGAACTGCTTCTGGTCGAGGGCGTACGGGTCCCGGATCCCCAACTCCGGCCTGGTGGCCTTGAGGTACAGGGCCGCGTCGGCGATGTAGATCGGCGAGTCGTACGCGGTGACGTGCCCCTTGTACCGGGAGGCGTCGTCGAAGACGGCGGACCAGGAGGTGGGGGCGGGCGTGACCTTCTCGGTGTCGTACATCAGCAGGTTGGCGCCCCGGCCGTGCGGGATGCCGTACATCTTTCCCTTCACGGAGTTCCAGGCGCCGTTCTTCAGCCCGCTGAAGACGTCCCGGTAATGGGGGACGAGGTCGGTGTTGACCGGGGCCGCGTCACCGGAGGCGATCAGGCGCAGTGAGGCGTCGCCGGAGGCGGAGACGGCGTCGTACTCGCCGGTCTTCATCAGCTTGACCATCTCGTCCGAGCTGGCCGCGACCTTGGAGTGGACCTGGCAGCCCGTCTCCTTCTCGAAGCCGGAGACCCAGTCCGCCTTCGGGTCGTTGGAGCCGTCCTCGACATAGCCGGCCCAGGCGATCAGGTTGACCTGGCCCTCGGTCCTGCCGAGCTTCGCCGGGGCCTTCAGGTCGGGCGGGTTGAGGCCGGTGGCGGACGTACCGCCGGAGCCGGAGGAGTCGCAGGCGGCGGCGAGCAGCAGCGCGGCGGCGCAGACGGCTGAGGCGCGCAGGGTACGGGTGAGGCGCACGGCGTTCTCCATGGGGGAGGGGGACGGTGTCAGGAGGGGAGCCGGACGGCGTGCCGGCGGTGCCACGCGAGGCGGACCCGGGTGCCGCGGTAGGCGGCGACGTCCGCGGAGGAGGTCTCCAGGTTCTGCTGGAGGGCGGTGAGCCGGCCGCCGCCGTCCAGGTCGACGAGGAAGCGCGTGGCGTCGCCGAGGTAGACGACCTCGGTGACGGTGCCGGTGGCGGTCGTGTGCCCGGGCTCGTCCGGCTCGGCGGCGTCCTTCAGCACGCGGATCTTCTCGGGGCGGATGTTGTAGGTGCCCGGGGAGCCGGTGATCCGGTGGGCCGCCTCGCCTTCGAGGAGGTTGGAGGTGCCGACGAAGGAGGCGACGAAGGGGGTCGCGGGGCGTTCGTAGATCTCCGCGGGGGTGCCGACCTGCGCGATGCGGCCCTGGTCGAAGACGGCGATCCGGTCGCTCATCGTCAGCGCCTCCTCCTGGTCGTGGGTGACGAAGACGAAGGTGATGCCCACCTCGCGCTGGATCGCCTTCAGTTCGACCTGCATCTGCTCGCGCAGCTTGAGGTCGAGGGCACCGAGCGGTTCGTCCAGCAGGAGCACGCGGGGCCGGCCGACGAGGGCGCGGGCGAGGGCGACGCGCTGGCGCTGTCCGCCGGACAGCTGGGCGGGCCGCCGCTGGCCGTAGCCTTCGAGGCGGACCTCGGCGAGCGCCTTGCGGGCGCGGACCAGGCGTTCGGCCTTCGGGACCTTGCGGACCCTGAGCCCGTAGGCGACGTTCTGCTCGACCGTCATGTGCGGGAACAGGGCGTAGTCCTGGAAGACGGTGTGCACGTCCCGCTCGAACGGGGCGAGGCCGGTGACCTCCTGTCCGGCGAGTTCGATCCGGCCCTGGTCCGGTGTCTCGAAGCCGGCGAGGAGCCGCAGCACCGTCGTCTTCCCGGAGCCGGAGGGGCCGAGCATCGAGAAGAACTCGCCGTCCCGTATCTCCAGGTCTACCCCGGCCACGGCGGTGGTCTCGCCGAACGCCTTCCGCAGGCCCTGCAGCCGGATCGCAATTCCCTCCATGGGGGAACCTTTCTGGCGCGCTGAACGTTGACCGCAAACATATGAAGTCATAGGTCATAGCTCAAGGTCCCCTTAAGGTAAAGCTTGAGTCAACGCACGAGGTGGTGGCCGTGAGGCAGCACGAGACCGACGGAGGCGCCCGCAAGGCCGTCTTCGCCCCGGTGGACAACCGGGCCCGCGTGGACACGGTCGTCCGGCGCATAGGGGACGCCATCGAACTCGGACTCCTCGCGGACGGGGAGCAGCTCCCCGGGGAGAGCGAGCTGGCCGGACGGCTCGGCGTCTCCACGGTGACCCTGCGCGAGGCGCTCATGGCGCTGCGGCAGCAGGGTCTGGTCACCACCCGCCGGGGCCGCGGCGGCGGCAGCTTCGTCTCGCTGCCGGAGGTCCCCGCCGACGACCGGCTCAGGGCGCGGCTGCGCGGCTGGAGCACCGAGGAGCTGCGCGACCTCGGCGACCACTGGGCCGCCCTGTCCGGAGCCGCCGCCCGGCTCGCCGCCCAGCGCACCGAACCCGCCGACCTCCAGCCGCTGCGCCGTACGGCCGAGGAGCTGGGGGACGCCGGGGACGCGGCGGCACGCGGCCGGCTCTACGGCCGCTTCCACGTCGAACTCGCCGCCGCCGCCCAGTCCGCCCGGCTCACCCGCGAACAGGTCGCCCTGCAGAGCGAGGTGGGCGCCCTGCTCTGTCTCGTCCTGGCCGACGACGCATATCGTGAAGAAGTTGCGGAGCGTCACCGCGCCGTCGTCTCCGCCGTGCAGGATGGGGCCCGTGAAACGGCCGGCACGCTGGCCGAGCGGTGCGTCAGGGAGTCGGCGGCGCGGCTCGTCGCCGTACGCCTCACCCTCTGACCGCGTCGCGTCCGGTTCCCGTCCGCTGGAGGAGACCATGGGCGTCAGCACGGGGCTCGCCGCCTTCGCCACGGAGCCGGAGACACGGGTCGCCGCGCAGGTGTGCGGTGCGCTGGAGGCCGTCTTCGAGGCGGTCGCCGCCACCCGTGCCGACACCGCCGCCCTGCTGCACCGGGCGGCCGCCGAGGGGCGCCGGCCCGTCAGCCGCGACCTCGCCGCCCTGCGCCCCGGACTGCATCTGCGGCTGCGCCACGAGGAACTCGTCTCCGGCGCCGGCTTCGTGGCGGCCCCCGGGCTGCTGGCCGACGTGCCGGCCTGGCTGGAGTGGTGGCAGACGGGCGCCGAGGGGGACGTGCGCCCGCTCCTGCTCGATCTCGACCCCCACCGGTCGGCCTACTCCGACTACACGCACTGGGACTGGTTCGCCCTGCCCCGCGACACCGGGCGCCGGGCCGTGGCCGGGCCGTACGTGGACTACCTGTGCTCCGACGAGTACAGCCTCACCTTGTCCGAACCGGTGCGGATCGGGGGGCGGTTCGCCGGGGTCGCCGCGGCCGACGTGTACCTGCGGCACTTCGAGGCGGCCGTGCTGCCGCTGCTGCGGGGCCTGTCCCGGCCGGCCCGCCTGGTGAACGCCCGTGGCCGGGTCGCCGCCTCCGCCGACCCCGCCCACCTGGCCGGCTCCCTCACCAAGGGCCCGGACTTCGGCGGACTCCTCACCGCCGCGCGGCCCGGCACGTACGACGGACTGCGGCTGGTGCCGTGCCGGGGCGTGCCCCTGGTGCTCGTCCTGGCCTGAGCGCGGCCGCGGCCTCCCGGGTACGGGTGCGACCCCGGGCCGTCCGTGCGGCGGCCCGGGGTCGAGGTGCGGCACTCGGGGTGCCTCAGGCGGCGAGGCGCTCCGCCAGCTGGCGCGCCCTGGCCTCCGCCGCCTCGAAGGCGCGGTCGCGGGAGGCCTCGTACAGCGGGACCAGCTCGGCCATCGCCGGGTTCTTCGACGCCATGGTCAGCTCCGGGACGATGAACTCCACGTCCAGGCCGAGGGCGTCGGCCAGGACGGCCTTGAGGTAGTTCTGCACGTACTCGTAGCCCTCGCGCGGGGTGCCCGGCGCGTAGGAGCCGCCGCGGCTGGCGACGACGGTGACCGGGGTGCCCTTGGCGGACGGGTTCTCGCCCGCGGTGCGGCCCATCAGGATCACGTTGTCCAGCCAGGCCTTCAGGGTCGACGGGATCGTGTAGTTGTACATCGGGGCGCCGATCAGGATCGCGTCGGCCTGCTCCAGCTCCTGGATCAGCTTCAGGCGCTCGGCGAAGACGGCGGCCTGCTCGGGCGTGTGGGCGGCCTCGGGGACGAAACCGGCGAGGTGCGCGTCGGCGGTGATGTGCGGGACCGGCTCGGCCGCCAGGTCGCGGTAGACGACCGTGCCCTCGGGGTGCTGCTCCTGCCAGTGCTTGCGGAAGGCCTCCGTCACGGCGCGGGAAGCCGACGCCTGGGTCGGGAACACGGACGAATCGATGTGCAGCAGGGTGGCCATGGGTGTCTCCGTAAAAGGCTGGGCAGCCGCACGCCGCGGCGCGTCGGCTCACGTTTCGTACTGGACTATGTTTAACACATCGACTTACTTTTTCTCAGCCCCCTACGGTGGGGTAGTACCCTGGAGGCATGGCGGCGGAGCAGAACCACGACAGCGCGGCGTGCAAGCGGGTGGACCAGGGCATCACCCGCGTCTTCCAGCTGCTCGGCAAGCGCTGGAGCGGTCCGATCGTGGCCGTCCTGGTGGAACAGCCCGCCTACTTCACCGATCTCCGCCGGGCCGTCCCCGGCATCAGCGAGCGCATGCTGTCCGACCGGCTCGCCGAACTCGGCGCGGCCGGCCTCGTCCTGCGCGAGGTCGACGAGGGCCCCCCGCTGCGCGTCTCCTACCGCCTGACCGAGGCCGGCGCCGCTCTGGAACCCGCCCTCCGCGAGCTGGCGCAGTGGGCGAAGGTCCATCTGCCGGAGGCATCGGCATGGCCGGAGACCAGCCTGGAGCGGCCCGGCCGAGTGCGGGCCTAGCAGCGCCACGGGGCTGTCCGCCGGCCCCGGCCAGGAGCGCCACGGGGCTGTCCGCCGGCCCGTCAGTCCACCGGCCAAGTGTGCACCGGGGCGTTGAGGTGCATGTAGTCGATGTACACCTGCGTCATCCGGCGCAGCGCCTCGTGCCGGCCGGCGTGCGCGGTGCCGGCGACGTGGTGGAACATCTCCTTCTGCCACACCGCTCCGTTGCGCGCCGTCACACAGCGCTGCTCGATGACGCCGAGCAGCGGCTCCCGCCACGCCGCGTCCATGCCGGAGTGCTCCAGGCCGCGGTGCGCGAGCGGCAGCAGCCGCCGCAGCACCAGCTCCGGCACCGGCACCTCGCCCATCCCGGGCCAGTACAGCATCGCGTCGATGCCGTGCCGGGCGGCCGCGTGCAGGTTGTCCTCCGCGGCCGCGAAGGACATCCGGGACCACACCGGCCGGTCCTCCTCCACCAGGGCCCGGGTGAGCCCGTAGTAGAAGGCGCCGTTGGCGAGGGTGTCGGCCACGGTCGGGCCGGCGGGCAGCACCCGGTTCTCCACCCGGATGTGCGGCCGGTCGTGGGCCACCGCGTAGACCGGCCGGTTCCAGCGGTAGATCGTGCCGTTGTGCAGGGTCAGTTCGGACAGCTCGGGGACGTCGCCGCGGTCCAGTGTCTCCGCCGGGTCCTGCTCGTCGCACAACGGCAGCAGGGCCGGGAAGTAGCGCAGGTTCTCCTCGAACAGGTCGAAGACACTGTTGATCCACCGCTCCCCGAACCACACCCGGGGCCGTACCCCCTGCACCTTGATCTCCTCCGGGCGGGTGTCGGTGGCCTGCTCGAACAGCGGGATCCGGGTCTCGTGCCACAGCTCCTTGCCGAACAGGAACGCGGAGTTGGCCGCGAGCGCCACCTGCACCCCCGCGATCGCCTGCGCCGCGTTCCAGTAGCCGGCGAACTCCTCCGGGGACACCTGCAGATGGAACTGGGTGCTGGTGCACGCGGCCTCCGGGGTGATCGTGTCCGCGTAGGTCCGCAGCCGGTCGGTGCCGTCGATCTCGATGCGCAGGTCCTCGCCGCGGGCCGCGAAGATCTGGTCGTTGAGCAGCCGGTAGCGGGGGTTCTCCGACAGCGCGTCCTCGTCGATGTTCTCCTGCCGCAGCGTGGGCAGGATCCCGATCATGAGCAGGCGGGCGCCGACCGTGCGGGCCCGTTCCTCGGCGTGGTTCAGCGCGGCCCGGATCTCCGACTCCCAGGAGTCCGGACCGCCCGCCGTCAGCCGCCGGGGCGGGACGTTGATCTCCAGGTTGAAGCGGCCCAGCTCGGTGGACCAGGCCGGGTCGGAGATGGCCTCCAGCACATCGCTGTTGCACATCGCCGGCTCGGCCGCGTCGTCCACCAGGTTCAGCTCGATCTCCAGGCCGACCTGGGGCCGCTCCGACTCGAACCGCGCCTCGCGCAGCATCTGCGCGAACGCGTCCAGGCACTCCTGCATCTTGGTCCGGTACCGGCGGCGGTCCTCGCGGGTGAAGACGAGCGCCGGGACGTCACGCCCCATCGGCCCTCCAGGTCCCCTCGTCGGACACCTCTCCACCCAGCGTCGCACCATCGCCCGAGGGGCACCAAGCGGGTGCCGGGGTGCCGGGGTGCCGGGGTGCGGCGATCGGGTGCGGGGATCGGGGGCGCGGGTGCGGCGTGCGGGATGCGCGGCGGGGGATGCGACGGGTGCCGGGCGGCGTGCGGGCCGGCACCCCCGAGCGGAGGCGAGGCGCGGCGCGGATTCTCCGTGTGCGTACGGGCCGTACACGCATCCGCCTCTTCCTCCCCATGATCACTTGTCAGTAGGGTGCGGCAGTCCACACGCCCCGCCCGCTTCGAAGGAGCCCCCATGTCCGCACCCTCGGCCCGCCCCTCCCGCCGCCGTCTGCTGACGGGAGGCGCAGGTCTGGCCCTCGCCGCCTCCGCCACCTCCCTGGTCTCCCCGCCCGGGGCCGCCGCGGCCGAGCCGAAGACCGCCGCGCTGTACCCGCTCAAGCCGACGCACCTGCTGGAGGCCGAGACGCTGGTGGAGTACCTGCGGCTGCGTACCGGTCCCTGGGACCACAACCGGTACAACGTGGAGACCGACGGAAGAACCCTCGGCAGGACCACGGTGACCTGGGGCCGTCCCGGCCACCCGGAGGAGTTCGAGAACCTGTCCCAGTGCGCGTCGTTCATGACGCTGCTGCTGGAGCGCGCCTACGGCAGCGACACCGCCTACGGCTGGGCCACCGCGTCCTACTTCGACCAGTACTTCCCCACCAAGAACGCCCCGGCCGGCACCCCCCGCTCCGGTACCTACCCCACCGCCGAGGACCTGCAGGCCGGTTTCCTCAACGCCTCCGACGTGCCGCACTTCGACCCGGTGACCAAGCCGGTCAACCTGCGCCCCGGTGACATCGTCGCCTGGGACAAGGACCCCGACGACAAGACCGTCCCCTACACGGGGCACACGGTGATGATCCGCGCCTACCTGGGGACCTACGCCTCGTCCGTCGACAGCAAGCTGGACATACCCGGTGTCGTCCCGCACCTCTTCCAGATCGTCGACTGCACCGACAACCCGCACGGCGGCCCGGACCTCACCAGCCAGACCAGCATCGACCGCTACCGGGCCTACCCCGACACACGGGCCGAGCTGAGTGACGACAACCGCACCTGGACGCAGCACAACGGCGTGGGCTACGGCCACATGGTCTTCTACGCCGACCCGGGCACGGGCCTCTTCGCGGGGTACCGCTGGAGCCTCAACAGCTCCCAGCCGTATCCGGCGGTGGCTCAGGCGGTCGAGGGCAAGCGGCAGATCGCCGCGGGCCGCGTCAACGCGTTCGTGGTGTAGGGGCGGCAACGCCGGCGGACCGGGCCCGGGGTGGCGGGCCCGGTCCGCCGGCGTCCCGGCCGGTCAGACGGTCCTGCGGGCCACGCCGCCGTAGAAGCCGATCTCCTCGGAGCGGGGCGGCGGCGGGGTGTCCGGGCGCCAGAACGGCACCTGGGCCAGGCCCGGCTCGACCAGCTCGAAGCCCTCGAAGAACCGCTCCACCTCGGCGCGCGTGCGCAGGTTCAGGGAGGCGGTCGCCTTGGTGTAGACGGCCTGGGCGGCGCTGCGGTCGGCGAAGTCGCCCGTGGCGTGCGAGAGCACCAGGAAGCTGCCGGCGGGCAGCGCGTCGCGCAGCGTGGCGACGATCTCCCCGGGCCGGTCCGCGTCGGCGAGGAAGTGCAGGACGGCGACGAGGAGCAGGGCGACCGGCCGGTCGAAGTCGATCAGCTGGCGGACGTCGGGGTGGTCCAGGACAGACCGCGGGTCCCGCAGGTCGCCGAGGACGATACGCGTCGTACCGGACCTGCTGAGCAGGGCGTTGCCGTGCGCGGCCACGATGGGGTCGTTGTCGACGTACGCCACCCGGACGTCCGGCGCCACCGACTGGGCGACCTCGTGCACGTTCGGCGACGTGGGCAGGCCGGTGCCGACGTCCAGGATCTGACGGACCCCGCTGCCGACGACGTACCGGACGGCGCGCTGGAGGAAGGCGCGGTTCGCCCGCACGCCGATCCGGGCCTCGGGGGCCGCGGCGGCGAGTTCCTCGCCCGCCCGCTGGTCCACCTCGTAGTTGTCCTTGCCGCCCAGGAGGTAGTCGTAGATCCGCGCGGGATGCGGTCTGCTGGTGTCGATGGTCACGGCCTCGAAGCCGTCCTGTGTCACGCGTAGCTCCTCTCCACGGCCGGTACCGGCCCCGGTCCGTACCCGGCCGGGCACAGCTTCCCACACCACGGTGCAACTCCCGTCGCCGCGTCGGGAGTTCCCGCAGGTCGCCGACCGCACGCGGCGGGGCGCGGCGGGCGGGCCGCTCCCGCCGCCTCACCCGTCCGGACCGCTCCGGCTGGCGCGTGCGGGCACGGCGGCGGAGGGTCGGAACAGGATGCCCGGAGGGCCTCCGCACAGGGCCGGCGGTGCGGCTGCGACCGCCGGGGCCCGGCCCCACGGACCGGCACGCCGCCTGGGCCGCACCAGCGGCGGTGGGCCGACCGGCAGGGGCGGGGAACGGTGAATCCATGCGCTCGGGCCGTTCCCCGCCCCGTCGGACACCGGCCGGTCACGCCGGGCCGGGGTCCTGCCGGTGCCGTCCGGGCGGGCGCCAGCCGCCGCTCACCTCCTTGGCCGGCTTGTGCGGGAAGCGGCGTTCGGCGTACCGCTGTGCCGCGGAGCCCGGCAGGACGTAGAGGGTCTCCGTCTTCTCCCGCAAGGGGCGCAGCACCGTGTCCAGGTACTGCTTGCGGTCGTCCAGGTACGGCCCGAGCACGTCCTCGCCGGCGGGGCAGACGGCCAGGCAGTACCCGGACTTGTAGCTGGGCTTGAAGGCGAGGCTCTGCCACATCGAGGCGTTCTCCGGGTCGGTCACCCGGTCCCGGAAGTCGGCGGCGTCCTCGCTGTCGGCCACCGTCTGCGCCCAGTCGGTGAACCCGCTCATGAACTCCCGGTAGTTGTGGGTCGTACAGGCCAGGGGGTCGAACGCGCCGTCCTTGCCGATCGCGCCCACCGGACACGCGGCGACGCACAACTTGCAGTCCACGCACGGGTTGTAGTCCAGCGGCCGCCCGTACGCGCTCACCGGGGCGTCCACCAGGACCGTGGCCAGCAGGACGAAGCTGCCGAACCGGGGGTGGATGACGTTGCGGTGCAGGCCCATCACGCCCAGCCCGGCGGCCACGGCCACGGTCTTGTGGGACACCACCCAGATCCGGCCCGGGAAGCGCTCCATCTCCTGGGGGAAGCCCGCCGACGGGTTGAGTGCGCGGTGGCCGGCGTCCTGCAGGGCCCGGGCCACGGCGCGGGCGGCCGCGTTGACCCGGAGCGGGTGTTGTCCCGGTTCATCCGGACCATGAGGGAGATCAGGGTGCGGGTTCCGGGCAGTGCGGCGAGGACGTGTTCGCGCTCCCCGGCGAGGTCCGGGTGGTCGAGGCGCACGGCGGCGGCGTCGGCCGCGCCGGCCTCCCGGCACAGGGCGCGCAGCCAGTCGGCGTCGATCACCGGGGGCGGCGCGGGAGTGCCGCCCCCGTCCGCCCGTCGTGCCAGTACGGCCCGCACGGAGGGGTGGGCGGCGAGGGATGCGGGCAGCTTCCGGGGCCCCGCCCGCTCGGGGGTGTCCTGCTCGCTCATCGTGGCCCTTCCTGCTGGGTTGGAATTTCAAACGCACTATGGAGGGTGATCGGCGGTTCCGGCAAGGGGGTTCTCGGCCGCCGGGGCGGGTCGGGGTTGCCGTGGGAAACCGATCGGTTTACGGTGGTGAAAACCGATCGGTTTCCCGTCTGGAGACACCCGCATGACGTCGATCAAGAACTCAGTCGCCCTGGTCACCGGCGGCAGCCGCGGTCTGGGCAAGGCCCTGGTGGAAGAGCTGTACGCGCGCGGCGCCGCCAAGGTGTACGCCACGGCCCGCGACCCGCGCAGCGTCACGCACGCCGACGCCGTCCCCCTCGCGCTGGAGGTCACCGACCCGGCGTCCGTGGAGGCCGCCGCGGCGCAGGCCCAGGACGTCACCGTCCTGGTCAACAACGCCGGCATCTCGCTCGGCGCGCACTCCTTCCTGGACGCGGCGGTGGACGACGTGCGCCGGGAGTTCGAGACCAACTTCTACGGGCCCCTGCTCGTCACCCGGGCCTTCGTGCCGGTCATCGAGCGCAACGGCGGCGGACACCTCCTCAACGTCCACTCCGTGCTCTCCTGGGTCGGCGTCGCCGGCTCCTACAGCGCCACCAAGGCGGCCCTGTGGTCCCAGACCAACTCGCTGCGCCTGGAGCTGGCACCCCGGGGCATCGGGGTCACCGGACTGCACGTCGGCTACATCGACACGGACATGGTCGCGGACGTGGACGCCCCCAAGTCGGCTCCCGGGGCCGTCGCCGCGCTCGCGCTCGACGGTGTCGAGGCCGGGGCGTACGAGGTCCTGGCCGACGACCTCAGCCGGCAGGTCAAGGCGGGACTCTCGGGCGACCTGGCGGCGCTGTATCCCCAACTGGCCGGCTAGCCCGGGCCGGCCCGGCGAGGCGGCCGGGGGCGGTCCGGCGAGGCGGCCGGGGGCGGTCCCGTCGACACGGGTGGCGCGGCCGGGTCCGTGCCGGGCGGTTGCCGCCCGCGCCGTCCCGCTCGCAGACCGGGGCCGTCCGGGGCGCCGTCGGTGCCGGCTGGGACGAGCACGGCGCCCTGCCGGTGCTCCCGCCGGGCCGGACACATAGTGGCCGGACACATAGTCATGCTTGTTGGTGCGATCGCGTGAACGGAAGGAGGCCCGCTGTCCTTCCGGAAAGCCGTCCGGGCACGCTTGCCGTGCGGGTCCGCCGATGGTCCGCGCCGTACGTGTCTCGGGAAGTGGGTGGACGAATGGCCGAGCTGCGCGCCGCACGTTGGATCGGGGTGGCCCTCGCCGGCTGTGCTGTCGGGATCGGTACCGCGTGGACCGTACCCGCGCTGGCCAGCCAGCCCGCCGAAAAGCGGGCTCCGCAGTACAAGCTCGTGATCGGTGAGTTCGGGCAGCAGGCGAGGGCCTACTGCCCCGCGGGCTACACGGTCACCGGCGGCGGCTACAGCGGTTCCGGTGGGGCCACGAACAGTGTGCCGCTGGGTGACCTCAGCGGCTGGTACGCGCAGGGCTCCGAAGGGGTCCGGACCTGGGCCGTCTGCGTCTCGAACGGCTGATCCGGGGGTGCGTGACCGGCGCCCGACGTGACCGGGGCCGGGCCTACGGCTCCAGCGGTGCCCGGCCGTACGGCCATGAGCCGAGGCCGCGCCCCGCGGACGGACTCCGACCGGCCCGCCCCGATCCGAGCGGAGGAGCCTGACCCCCGCCGGAAGAAAACGGCATGCTCCGGCGCGGGCGCCCGCGGTACCGTGTCCGCATGTCCACGCCCCGAATTTCCTAGCTGAGGACCCGCTTCCACGCCAGAAGTGTGTCCTTTCGCTTTTTCGGAGCGTTTACCGATGATTACCGTTCGTGACGCCGAGCTGCGTGCCGGCGCCCGCCTCCTGCTCTCCGGCGTCTCCTTCACCGTCTCCCCCGGGGACCGGATCGGCCTCGTGGGCCGCAACGGCGCCGGCAAGACCACCCTGCTGAACGCCCTCGCCGGGCGGACCAGGCCCGCCGCCGGTGCCGTCACCCGCACCGCGCCGGTCGGCTTCCTGGCCCAGGACTCGCGCGCCGCCGACCCGGCCGGGACCGTCGCCGACCGGATCCTGTCCGCCCGGGGCCTCGACAGCGCGCTGCGCGCCCTCCGCAGGGCCGAGGTGGCGATGACCGAGGCGGCGACGGCCGCCGATGCCGCCGACCCGGCGGCGCTGGACCGGGCGATGCGCGCGTACGCCCGCGCCGAGGCCGCCTTCCAGGCCGGCGGAGGCTACGCCGCCGAGGCCGAGGCGGCCCGTGTCGCGGCCGGACTCGGCCTGCCCGAACGGGTGCTCGCCGAGCCGGTCGGCGCCCTCTCCGGCGGGCAGAAGCGCCGTGTGGAACTCGCCCGCATCCTGTTCGCCGGCACCGACCGCACGCTGCTGCTGGACGAGCCGACCAACCACCTCGACGCCGACTCGCTCGCCTGGCTGCGCACCTTCCTCCAGGCCCACCAGGGCGGTCTGGTCGTGATCAGCCACGACACGGCGCTGCTCGCCGACGTCGTCAACCGCGTCTTCCACCTGGACGCCACCCGGGCCGTCCTCGACATCCACAACACAGGCTGGGGGACGTACCTGAGCCGGCGGGACGCGGAGGAGCGGCGCCGCACCCGGGAGCGGGTGAGCGCCGAACGCAAGGCCGCCGCCCTGCACGCGCAGGCCGGCCGGATGAAGGCCCGCTCCGCCACCGCCACCATGGCCCGGAGCATGGCACGGCGGGCCGACCGGATGCTGGCCGGACTGGAGCCGGCCCGGCGCACCGAGAAGACCGCCCGGATCCGGCTGCCCGAACCCGCCCCGTGCGGGCGGACCCCGCTCGGCGCGATCAGCCTCGCCAAGGCCTACGGCGGCCACCGCGTCCTCGACGGGGTGGACCTGGCGGTGGACCGGGGCAGCCGGCTGGTCGTGCTCGGCCTCAACGGCGCCGGCAAGACCACCCTGCTCCGCATCCTGGCCGGCGCCGAACGGCCCGACGCAGGACGGGTGGTGCACGGGCACGGGCTGCGCCTCGGCTACTTCGCCCAGGAGCACGACACGCTCGATCCCGGCCGCACGGTGCTGGAGAACCTCGCCCTCGCCGCTGCGCACCTGAGCCCGGGTGAGGCGCGGCGCGTCCTGGGCGCCTTCCTGTTCACCGGTGACGACGCCGACAAGCCCGCCGGTGTGCTCTCCGGCGGGGAGAAGACCCGGCTGGCGCTGGCCGGCCTGGTCCACTCCGGGGCGAACGTGCTGCTGCTGGACGAGCCCACCAACAACCTCGACCCGGCCTCGCGGGACGAGGTGCTGGGCGCGGTCGGCTCGTACCCCGGCGCGATCGTGATGGTGACCCACGACGAGGGCGCCGTCGACGCCCTGCGGCCGGACCGGGTCCTGCTCCTGCCGGACGCGGACGAGGACCTGTGGGACGAGGGCTACCGGGACCTGATCGCGCTGGCCTGACGCCGAGGCCGGACGTGGGCGCCGAGGTCAGAAGTGGGTGCCGCCGTCGATGCGGATCTCGGTGCCGGTGATGAACCTGCCGTCCCGGGATCCGAGCATCGCGACCACGGACGCCACGGTCTCGGGGCCGGCGAATCCCCGGCCGAGGGCGGGGGAGAGCTTCGCGAACAGGCCCATGTCGGCGTCGGCGGGCAGTCCGGGGCCCTGGCTCTGCCCGCTGACGCCGCTGCCGTCGGTCATGCCGCTGGAGATGGAACCGGGCTGGACGGCGGTGAAGCGGATGCCCCGGCCCGCGTACTCGGCGGCGAGGGCGTGCGTCATCGACTGGACGCCGCCCTTGCTCGCCGCGTACGCCGCCATGTAGGGGTGCGCGAACGCGGCCGAGGTGGAGCTGAAGTTGACGACCGCCGCGTCCCGGCCGGCCAGCAGGGCCGGTATCGCCTCGCGGATCACCAGGAAGGTGCCGACGAGGTTCACCTGGAGGACCCGGGTGAACTCCTCCAGGGCCGTCAGGTGGGTGTGGGAGGAGCGCAGGATCCCGGCCGCGTTGACCAGCACGTCGAGACCGCCGAGCGTGGCGGTCGCGGTGGCGACGGCGGCGCGTACGGAGGACTCGTCGGCGATGTCGACGACCAGGGTCGTCAGGCGGTCCGCGTGGCCGGCGGCCTTCTCCCGGGTGTCCCTGAGGCCCCGCTCGCTGACGTCTGCGGCCACCACGCTGCCGCCCTCGGCGAGGATGCGCAGCACGGTGGCCTGGCCGATGCCGGACCCGCCCCCGGTGATCAGTGCACGGCGGCCTTCGTAGCGGTTCATGGGTGTCTCCTGCCCGGCCCGCCGATGCGCGACGGGACCTGTACGACGCCGGTTCTCCTGCCGTCCGACGCCCCGATGCCCTTCACGTTACGTCTGAGTGGCACGTTTTGCCACTCAGGCATCGCGTGCCACTCGCGCGTGCGGAGCCGTACCCTTCTGGAGTGAGCACCAAGCAGCCCTCCTCCCTGACCGAGCGCCGCAAGGCCGCGACCCAGCTGGACATCGCCCACGCGGCAGCCGAGTTGTTCGCCGCACAGGGGCCGCACGCGACCACCGCCGAGGACATCGCCCGGCAGGCGGGCGTGGCGCTGCGGACCTTCTACCGCTACTTCCGCTCCAAGCAGGACGCGGTGAGTCCGCTGCTCGCGGACGGCGCCGACCGGTGGCGGGCGCTGCTGGAGGCGGCCGAGCCGGGCGGCGGCCTGTTCCGGGCGCTGGAGTCGGCGGTGGAACGGTCGCTGGCGGCACCGGACGAGGAGGCCGCCGGGGCGCTGCTGCGGACCCGGGGACTGCTGCGCGCGGCCGAGGACGATCCCGCGCTGCGCGCGGTGTGGTACCGGGTGAACCAGGAGTCCGAGGAGAGACTCGTCCCCGTCGTCGCCCGGCTCGCCGACGGCCGCCTCGAAGCGCTGCAGACCCGCCTGGTGGCGGCCGCCGCCACCGACGCGATCCGCATCGCCCTGGAGACCTGGGCCGCCACGGAGGCCGGCGTCACGGGCGAGAACTCCCCGGCCGCCCTGGCCCTCCGGTGCCTGCGCCAACTCCTGGGCGGGACGCAGGCGTTGCTGCCGGAGGGGGACTGAAGGGACCAGGCCGTGCCCTCGACGGCCCCCACGGTCCGGTTCCCCTCGCCGGGCGCCGCGCGGACGGGGGACCGGTTCGGTTCCCGCCGAGCGCTCCCCGCCGGACGGGACGGGGCGGCGCGCCCCCGGGTCACCCGGCCGGCGCCCAGGCGGCGACGAGGGTGATTGTCAGTGGGTGCCCCTACGGTGGAAAGCAGTCGAGGACCTGCTGGAACGGCCGCGGGTCCGTCTGGGGGAGGGGTGTGCCATGTCCACGGCGTCCGCGGTGTCGACCACGTACCTGGAGCTGTCGCAGGAAGGCGGCGGCGCCCACAAGTTCTACGAAGTGACGGTCGACGGACAGGTGGTGACCGTGCGGTACGGCCGGATCGGCGCCGCCGGGCAGGTGCAGACGACGACGTTCCCGACCGCGGAGAAGGCACGGGCCGCAGCCGCCCGGAAGGTGGGGGAGAAGGTCCGCAAGGGATACGCCCCGGCCGTTCCGGGACAGCGCGCCCCGCGCCCGGTGACCCGCCGTCAGATCAGCTCCGCCCCGTCCACGGCGCGGGCCGTGGCACCGGTGCTGTGGCGGTTCCGCACCGGCTCCGCCGCGTTCGGCATCCACGTGGACGACGAGCACTGCTGGGTCGGCAACCAGGCGGGTGACGTCTACACCCTGGACCACGAGGGCGCCGTACTGGCCCGCTTCAGCCTGCCGGACGGGGTGAAGTGCCTGGTCGCCGACGACTTCTGGATCTACGCCGGCTGCGATGACGGGAAGGTGTACGACCTCTCCTCCAAACTCCCCTTCGCCGCCTATGACATCGCCTCCGACGTCGACATCTTCTGGCTCGACATCCACGAGGGCGTCCTGGACGTCTCCGACCGCGAGGGCCGGCTCACCGTCATCGACCACGAGGACGAACACCAGTGGTCCCGGCGCAGCCACGGCGAGCACGCCTGGATGGTCCGCGCCGACGACCGCGCCGTCTACCACGGCCACCAGCGGGGCGTCACCGCCTACGCACCGGACGGCGGCGGCGAGTTGTGGCACACCCCCACCAACGGCGCCGTGCTCTTCGGCTGGCAGGAGCAGGACGCGGTGTACGCGGGCACCGCGCACCGGGTGGTCCAGCGGCTGTCGAAGGACACCGGCGCCGTCGAGGCGACGTACGCGTGCGACAGCCCGGTGTACTCGTGCGCCACCTCACCCGGCGGCCGGTTCGTCTTCGCCGGGGACGCGGCCTCCTCCGTCTACTGCTTCGACCGGGACGGCAGGCGGCTGTGGAAGCTCGGCACGGGCAGCGGCTCGGCGCTGTCGATGCAGTACCACGACGAGCGGCTGTACCTGGTCACCACCGATGGCTCGCTGGTGTGCGTCGACGCGAGCGAGGCGGCGGTCTCGGCGGCCCAGCAGGGCACGGTTCCGGTGGTGCGGGACGTCAAGCTGGCCGCCGCCCTGCCCACCTACGCTCCGGCGACGGCCGTGGCCGCGGTGGCCACCGTCGACCGGGCACCCGCCGGGGCCGTGGTGGTGGAGTGCGTCCAGCAGGGCGGCCGGCTGCGGGTGCACGTGGTCTCCGACGGCTACGACTCCTCCTGGAACGTCCAGTTCCCGCGCGCGATACGCGAGCCCGGCGCCCGGTACGTCGTGGACGCCCTGCACCCGGCAGCGGGCGGTTTCTACCGCGTCCGCGGTGACATCCGCCGCCTGCTGTGACCCCTCGCCCGGGGAGGGACTCAGCTGCGGGCGGAGGCCGGCACGGACGGGTCGGACGCACCGGAGGCGGCGGCGACGAGCTGCTTCTCCCGGGTCTCGGGGACGGCCCACCGGAAGAGCGGCAGTGCCATGCCGGTCGTCACCACGGCGACCAGCACCAGCAGGGAGAAGACGTCCCGCGAGATGATGTGTTCGGCCAGGCCGACGTTGATGAAGATCAGGATCATCAGTCCGCGGGCGTTCATCAGGCCGCCGACCGCCCATGACTCCCGCCAGCTGAAACCGATGCTCCGCATGGCGAGCGCGCAGCCGGTGTACTTCCCGGTCACCGCCGCCGCCAGCATCAGCAGGAAGGCGATCAGCATCGACCATCCCCCGATGCCGTCGAGCTGGGTGTTGAGCCCGGAGAAGGTGAAGAAGGCCGGGAGCATGAGCACGCAGACCAGGTCCATCATGCGCTGGTGCAGCGCCGCGACGAACGCCGGGTTCTTCGGCATGGACAGCCCGGCGATGAATCCGCCGAACACCGAGTAGACGCCGATCAGGTCGGTGAACCAGCCGGCGGCCAGCACGACGGCGAGGACGATGTACAGGTCGTCGAAGCCGAGCCGCCCGGTCCGCTCCACCCGCTCGCCCAGCGGTCTCAGGGCGCGGGCGACGAACACCAGCATCACGAGGGCGAACAGGGCGGCGAGGACGATGGTCCCCAGCGCCTTGCCCAGGCCCTGGTTCCCGTGCAGCGCCGTCAGGACGGCGAGGAAGCACCAGGCGGCGGCGTCGTCCAGCGAGGCACCGAGGAGGGAGAGGCGCCCCAGGCGGGAGTTCTGCAGGTTCCGTTCGTACAGGATGCGGGCGAGCATCGGGAAGGCCGTGATCGACAGGGCCCCGCCCAGGAACAGGCAGAACTCGCCCATGCCCACGCCGGGCAGCGACATCTCCCCGTGCAGCGCGGCGCCCACACCCACCCCCAGGACCAGCGGCACGCCGATGCCCGACAGGGCCAGCACGGCGGCCCCGCCGCCCTCGCGGGCGTCGGCGGCCTTGTGGCTGAAGCCCGACCCCACGAGGAACATGAAGAGAGTGAGGCCCACCGTGCTCCACACGTAGAGGACCGATTTGACGTCCGCCGAGAAGAAGGACGTCTGGCTGTGCGGCCAGATCTTGCCCAGCACGGTCGGGCCCAGGAGGACACCGGCGACCATCTCGCCGAGCACCCGCGGCTGTTTCAGCGCCACGGCCAGCCGGCCGCACACCCCGGAGGCCACCAGGACCACCAGCACGGCGGGTACGACATCCAGCAGCAGAGCCAGGTTCTTGTCCGTCGGCGTGTTGAAGAAGGACATCTCAGTTCTCCTCGGTGTGCCGGTGCCGTGGGTTCTCCCGGTCGCGCACGGCCCACCCGACGCTTCGGGGCGCCGCCGCTCCCGCCGCCGCCAGGAGGGCGCCGACCAGCAGCCAGGCGAGCGCCCCGCGGCTGATCACCAGGGCGACGACCAGGGGAGCGATGATCTGTTGCAGGCCCACGCCGAGCCAGAAGAGGGAGACGTAGGCGGATTCCCGGCCGCTGCGGGCCAGGCCGTAGGAAACGCCCCAGCCGCCCGCCGACTGGAACAGCTCACCCGCCGTCAGGGCGACGGCCGAGGCGAGGAGCACCGCGACGGCGGGCACGGCCGGCAAGGAGGGAACCAGGGCGAGCAGGACGCAGCACCCGGCGAGCGCGAGACCGCCCGCCCGCATCAGCCGGGCCGCGGTGGGCAGTTCCTCGGCCCCCCGGCTCGCCCGCACCTGGAAGAGCACGGCCAGTACGGCGTTGAGGACCACCACCGCGGAGACCGTCGACCGGGGTGCGTGCGATGCCTGGGTCACCCACATCGGTATGCCGACGCTCAGCAGGGTGATGTGCATCGTCAGCGCGCCGTTCAGGAGCGCGAGCACGACGTACGGGCGGTCCTTGAACACGTCGAAGGACAGCGTCCGCCGCAGCCGGGAGGCGTCGGCCGTCGCGTCCGGCCGCAGCGGCAGCCGCCCGGCGATGGCGGCCAGGCCCACGAACGAGGCGGCGTTGGCGAGGATGACCGTCGCGTAGGCCGCCCAGTGGTCCGCGAGCAGCGCGAGGCTGCCCAGCAGGGCTCCGCCCGCGTAACCGCAGTTGCGGACCGCGCCCATGACCGCCATGGTGCGCACCCGTGCGTCCTCCGGCACGGCCATGCCGACCAGCACCTGCCCGAGCGGCGCCGCCGCCTTGTCGACCAGGCCCATGAGCACCATGAGCACCACGAAGGAGGTGAAACCGGGGACGAAGGGGTAGACGACGAAGCACGCCGCCCGCCACAGGGTGACCAGCACCAGAAGCCGTCTGGGCCCGAAGCGGTCGGCGACCATCGCCACGGGCACGGTCGTCACGAGCCCCACACCGGCCGCCAGGCTGAGGCCGACGGCGACCTGGGAGGCGGACAGCCCGACGGCGCGGGTGAGGAAGACCACGGAGACGGAGAGGAACGCTCCGGTTCCGGTGGCGTCGGCCAGGGCCATCGCGACCAGGCCGCGTTCGGCGCGGCCGGAGGGCCACAGGGCCGCCAGCCGGCGCCCGAACCGCGTCCGAGGCGCCGGCGCGGCCGGGCCGTCCGCCGCACCGGCCCCGTCGCCCGCCGCGGTCTGCCCCGTCGAGGTGTTCCCGTTCGCCATGGCCGTCACCGGGTCCGCACGCGGACCGAGGCGGCGGCCGCGACCGCGCGGCTGTTCGCCTCCTCCGGGGTCCGGCCGGTGGCCAGCGCATAGCCGTACCGGTCCCAGGAGGACGACCACGGACGTATCCGGTCGCCCTCACCGACCGTCACCTGGAGACTGTGCACACCCGGACGCCTGCGGGCCTGCGCCACGCCCTCCACGGACACCACCTCGCCGGGCGGCGCGGACATGAACCGGATGGCGGCCGCTCCCGCCGCCCGCTGCGGCAGGCGCGGGCGCCGGCCCGCCAGGATCTCGATCAGGGCCGGCCGGATCCCGGTCGCGTAGGCGAGGTCGAGCAGATCGGTCAGGCGGTCGCCGGGACACCTGCCGGCACACTCGACCAGGACCAGCTCGCTCCCCGTCATGATCCATTCCGCGTGCAGGATCCCGGACCCGAACCCGGTCGCCCCGATGAGCCGGCGCATCGCGGTCCGCATGTCCCGCTCCGTCCCGGCGCTGACGGGGGCCGGCAGGACATGGCCGGACTCCACCGGATGCCGGCCGCCGATCACCGACTTCTCGGTCACGTTGAAGAACTCGATGTGCCCCTCGCGCACCAGGGCCTCGACGCTGTACTCGGTGCCGTACACCCGCTCCTCGGCGAGGAAGCGCCGGTCCATCGGCCGGTCCGGCGCATGACCGGGCTCGGCGGCCTCCAGCAGCGCCCGCCAGGCCCGTTCGGCCTCGGGGAGGTCGCAGTGGTTGAGCAGCTGGACGCCGACGCTCGCCTGGCGGTCGGCGGGCTTGACGACCACGGGGCCGCCCTCGGCGAAGTCGACGATGTCGCGCGGTCCGTGGATCTCCCGCCAGCGGGGCGTCGGCATCCCGGCCCTGCCGGTGACGTCCCGCAGCAGCAGCTTGTCGCGCAGGACGCCGGCCGCCCGGGACGTGGCGCCGGGCAGGCCCAGCTTCTCCGCGATCGCCGCGGCGGCGGGCACGGCGTACTCCAGGGCCGGCACCACCGCCTCGAACGGCTGCTTCCGGTGCAGTTCCGCCGCGATGTCGAGGCAGTCGCCGCCCTGCTGGTAGGTGGCCGGGACCACCGCGCGCAGGCAGGCCCGGCGCTCCGCCTCCCCGTCCAGGCCGCGGTGCCGAATGTTGTCGGGCTCCTCCAGCACCACGATGCTGTCGTCGGGGACGGCCCCTTCCACGGCCTCCAGGAAGACGGAGCCGAAGCCGACCATGAGAACGTGCGTCACCGGTGGGTCCCTTCGTGGTGCGTCGGACTGCTGTGCGGGCGGACGGCCGGGTCGAGGCTCAGGAACTGGTCGCGCACGAAGGCCACGTTCTCCGCCACCCGCGCGTAGCCGTCCGCGCCGTCCGCGTGGAAGACGGCCCGGCCGGTGCGCCAGTAACCGAGGCGGATGCCCTCGTGCTGCCGTACTCTCGGCCGGGCCCGCGCGTCGAGAGTCAGCTCCATGACGGCGCCGGCGTGGGGGAAGTCGTACGAGTGCCAGCGGAACGGGGCCCCCGCCCAGCCGCCGAAGAACGCCACCCCGGCGGTGCCCGCGGCCCGCGGGACGTCGGGCGCCTCGCCGCGCAGGAGGGCCGCGAACCAGACGTCGTAGGCGCGGATCCCGTACGCCTCGGCCAGCAGGTGCACGATGCTTCCGCCGCCGAACCGGGTGTGCAGTTCGACCAGTTCCACCCGGCCTTCGTGCAGCTTCAGCTCCGCGTGCAGGGCCGAGGTCCCGATCTTCAGCACCGACACGACGTCCTGGAGGTAGGCCCGCACCCGGTCGTCCCACCGTGCGGTGTGCCGGCTCGGCATGACGTGGCCGACCTCGTAGTAGTGGGGGACACCGGTGTTGAACTTGTCGGTCAGGGCGAGGAGGTGCACCTCGCCGTTCACACAGACCGCCTCGGCGCTGATCTCGTCGCCCGGGATCACCGACTCCACGATCAGGCGGTCCCGCCCGGCGCCGGCGGCCGCCTCGGGGTCGTAGGAGTCCATCAGCGCGGCCAGGTCCGAGGGGGCGGCGATGTGCCGCACGCCGTGGCTGCCGGTGAAGGCCACGGGCTTCACCACGACCGGGAGGTCCGCCGACGCGAGTACCCCGGGCAGGTCACGCAGCGACGTCTCGAGGCAGTCCACCGCGGTCAGTCCGGCGGCCCGCAGCAGCGAGCGGGTGCGGAACTTGTCCGTGACGGCGGCCTCCGTCCGCGCAGGTGTGCCCGGCACACCGAGGGCCTCGCGGACCTGCGCGGCGAGCACGGTGGTCAGTTCGGTGATGGACACGACGTGGTCGGGCCGGATGTCACCGCAGGCGGCGACGACGGCGGACACGCTCAGCTCCTCCACCGGCAGCCAGGTGCAGCCCTCGGGCGGCCGGATCGCGCCGAGCGCCCGTTCGGTGTCGGCCACGACCGGCCGGCCGCCGAGCGCACGCGCCGCCCGCACGGCGAGCGCCAGCTCGTCCTGGCTCCAGGGCAGCCCCACGATCAGTATCGATGCGCTCACGGAAGTCCCGGGCCTCTAGGCGGTCTTGTCGTTCTCGGGGGCCGGGTCGGCGGGGGGCCGCATGCGCAGCAGCCGCGCGTCTCCCGCGATCCGTCCCACCAGCTCGTCCAGATCGTCCGTGAGGTGGACGAAGCGGCCGTGCAGGGCGTCGTAGCGGCCGGAGAGGAGCTGCGCCACCTTCTCGGCGGCGGCCTCCGGCGGCGACCAGGCGCTCTCGGGGAGCGCGTCCAGGTCGGGCCGGCCGGACGTCATCTCGGTGCGTACCAGCCCCGGACTCAGGTCGAACAGGGTCACGCCGGAGCCGCGGACCTCGTCGGCGAGGGCGTCGGTGAGACGCATCAGGCCGGCCTTGGAGACGCCGTAGGCCGAACCGGCGCCGGACACCTTCGACCCTTGCAGCGAGTTGATGTTGACGATGCGGCCGCTGCGGCGGGCGAGCATCTCCGGCAGCAGGGCCCGGCACAGCAGCGCGGGTCCGCGCAGGTTCGTCTCGATCACCCGCCACCAGTCGTCGGGGTCCCACTCGGCGAAGGGCTGCGGCCGGCTGGCGTACCCCGCGTTGTTGACGAGCACGTCGACGTGCCCGAACGCGTCGAGGACCGTCGTGCGGACCGCCTCCACGTCGCCGCGCCGGGTGATGTCCGCCGCGGCCGTCAGGGCACGGCGGCCGAAGCTCTCCACGAGGGCGGCCGTCTCCCGCAGCGGCCCCTCGGACCGTGCGACGAGCGCGAGGTCGTACCCGGACTTGGCGAGCCGCACCGCGATGGCGCGGCCGATGCCCCTGCTGGCCCCCGTGACCAGAGCGACGTCAGGCATGATTGCTCCTTCGGTTTCCGGTGTCGTCCGCGAGGCCGGACGACCAGATGCAGGCCGCGTAGGCGGCGGCCTTCGTGGCGTAGCGCAGCGTGCCGTGGCTCGCCACCGTGCGCAGGTCGCGCCACCGTCGTTGCAGCTCGTCCTCCACGGCCAGGCACTCGGTGCCGGCCGCCCGCAGGAGCCGGTCCACCGAGCTGAGCAGCAGTTCGGCCGCCTTCGCCGTGCCGCGTGCCCGCTCCGCCGCCCACAGGTCGCCGGCGGACCTCGCCCCGGCCTCGTCGGCGGAGGCGGCGACACGCTCCAGCAGCAGCGCGGCCATCTCGATGTCGTCCACGGACCGCGACAGCGCCAGGTCGTAGCCCGCCCGCTCCAGTGCGGGCGTGCCGCCTCCGGCCGCGGCGAGCCGGCCGCGTATGCGCTCGGTCCACACGCGCGCCGCGCCCCGGGCCGTGCCGAGCGCCGGAGCGGCGAACGACAGACCGGTCACGGCCCGCAGCGGAACCGAGTAGGGGGTGCCGTGCGGGCCGGCCGCCCCGCTGTACAACTCGGCTCGCGGGAACGACAGTTCCCGGGGGACGACGGCCTCCCGCACCACGACGGTGTGGCTGCCGGTGGCGCGCATCCCCAGGCTCGCCCAGGTCTCCTCCACCGCGTACGCCTCCCGGGGCAGGGCGAAGAACCGGGCCCCGGTGACGTCGCCCCCGTCGGGACGGGCGAGGAGGAGGGCCCAGTCGGCCGCGGTGCACGAGCTGACGTAGGGCCACCGGCCCCGGATCCGCCAGCCGCCCGGGACCTCCTCGAAGGTGCCCTGCGGCAGCAGCGAACCGGCGATGAGCGTGTCGGGGCCGTCCTGCCAGATCCGCTTGCGCCCCTCCTGCGGCAGCCAGGCGGTGACGCGTCCCATGGTGGCGGCGAGGGAGGCGAACCACGCCGTGGAGCCGCACGCCTCGCCCAGCACCGCCGAGGCCCGCAGGAACGCGAGGAACGTGCCCTCCTCGCCGCCGTGCGCCCGCGGTACGAAGTGCCGGGCGAAGCCCGCCTCGACGACCGCGGAGACCACCTCCGCGGAGAGCACCGCCCCCCGGTCCGCGTCCGCCGCCCGCGCGGCGGCGAGCCGCGCGACCGGCCGCGCCGCCTCCACCAGCGACCGCGCGCCGCCCCCGCCCGGCGCGCCCGTCACCGGACCTCTCCCCGTACGACGGCCAGGATGTCCGGGTGGGCACGCCGGGCACCCATCGTGAACACGGTGTACTCCGAGACACCCGACCGGACGAAGGGGTCCTCGGAGATGACGGCGTCGAGTTCGGCGCGGGTGACGCCACGGGCGAGGATCACCCCGCCGTACTCCTCGGGCCGGGTCTGGCCGGACAGGACGAAGACGCCCGCCGCATGGTGCTTCTCCAGGTAGGCGATGTGCCCGGGGACGTGTTTCTCGACCTCTGCGGGATCCCCGACGTGGTGCACGATGAGCACGAAGAGCTCGGGTGACATGACCGTCCTTACGTTGGCGGAAGACAGCAGGCTCCAAAAGCCGTGGTGCGGCGGGGCGCGGCCTCACGCCGGTGTGACGGCGACCGGCAGGCTGCGCACGCCCCAGGTGAAGTTCGAGGCGTTGAAGAGGGCTTGGCCGGTGGGCCGGAACTCCTTGACCCGGGAGGTCAGCTCCTCGAAGAGCACGCCGAGTTCGAGGCGTGCCAGACGGGCGCCGAGGCACAGGTGCCGTCCGGCGCCGAAGGTGATGTGCCGGTTCGGGGTGCGCCGGACGAGGAAGGCGTCGGGGTCGGCGAACACGGACTCGTCGCGGTTGGCGGACGCGTTCCACACGGTGACCCGGTCGCCGGGGGCGATGTCGACGCCGCCGACACGGGCGGGGCGCAGCGCGGTCCGCATCGCGTGCACGCCGGGCACGGTCCAGCGCAGGATCTCCTCGACGGCCGCCGGGATCGCCTCCGGTCCCGACGCGGAGCGCAGCAGGTTCCACTGTCCCGGGTTCTCCATGAACGCCAGAACGCCGCCGGCCGCCGAATAGCGTGTCGTCTCGTTCGCGCCGGCCAGCACCCCGTTGCAGTTGAAGACGATCTCCTCGTCGGTGAGGGGCCGTCGCTCGCCGGTCTCCTCGGACAGCGCGCCGTCCGCCGCGATCCGGCTCAGGAAGTCCTCGCCGGGAGACCTCCGGCGTTCGCCGAGCAGTTCGCCGAAGTACAGGAAGATCTCGCTGTGCGCCCCGGACCGGGCCTGTTCGTCGGCTCCCTCGAAGGCCTCGGTGGCGATGTCCCCGAGCCACTCCCAGTCGGCGCGGGGCACGCCCATGAACGCGCAGACCACCCGGTTGGGCACCTGCTTGGCGATGTCGATGAAGTCGAACTCCACGCGGTCCAGGGCCTCGGTGACGGTCTCGCGGACCACCTGGCGGACGAGCGCTTCGAACCGGGGCATCTCGTTGGGCGCGAAGGCGCCGGCGAGGACCCGCTTCAGGCGGGTGTGGTCCGGGGCGTCGGAGACGATCAGCATGCGCTGGGCCACGGCGGACACCGCCTCGGGATTGCTGTCCAGCCGCATGCCGTAGCGGGAGCTGAAGGAGTCGTGGTCCGTGTAGACGGCGACGATGTCGTCGTAGCGGGTGACCACCCAGAAGCCCCCGCCGTCCGGGTGGTCGTGCCAGTGGACCGGGGCCTGCTGCCGCAGGTGCCGCAGCGTGGGCCAGAAGGCGTTGGCGGCGAAGAGATCGGGGTCGAGGAGGTCAACTCGCATGCCGGTCCCCTTCTCGGGCGAGTGTCCGAAGCAAGGCGGTGATGTCGTCGGTGTGTTCGGCACAGAAGTAGTGGCCGCCCGGGAACTCCCGCCGGCGGAAGTCGTCCGTGTGGACGGCCCATTCGGCGAGATGGGCGGCGGTGACGGTGGTGTCGTCCTGGCCGCCCCAGGCCTCGACGGGGACGGGGAGGACCACGCGGCCCGGATGCCGGTAGGTGAGCGACAGCTCCACGTCGGCGCGCAGGGTCTCCAGCATCAGTTCCCGGGTGCCCGGATCCAGCAGGTCGGGGTCGAGGTCCCGGGCCGCCAGCAGCTTTTCCAGCTCGTCGTCCGCGGCGAGCAGACCGTTGCCCGCCCCGACCCACAGATGGGGTGCCCGGCAGGCCGCCACCACGAGGGCCACGGGCGTCCTGCCGTGGTCCGCGGCCAGACGGCGTACGACCTCGAAGCCGAGCAGTCCGCCGAAGCTCTGCCCGAACACCGTGCAGGGCTGACCGGGCGCGAGCAACGCGTCGGCCTCCGCCGCGATCTGCCGTACCGCCTCCTCCAGCGTGCCGGGCATCGGATCCGACCAGCGGGACTCCCGCCCGGGCAGGGCGACCCCGATGACCGACACGTCGTCACCGAGCAGCTCCTGCCAGGGCCGGTACTGCCCGCAGCCCGCGCCCGCCGGCGCCAGGCACAGCAGCGCGGGGGCCCGCCGGGGCGCCGGGTGCCACGGGCGCAGCCAGGACCCGGCCATCAGTCGTTCACCGCCGTCGTCCCGCCGCCGGCACCCGGCTCCGCCGCGATCCGGTCGAGCGCGGCGGCCAGACCCGCGACGGTCGGCGAGGCCAGCAGATCGCGTACCGAGATCCGCAGACCGGTGCTGCGCCGCAGCTCGGACACGGCGCGGGCGGCCAGCAGCGAGTGACCGCCGAGCGCGAAGAAGTCCGCGTCCACGTCCGGCACGGACCGGCCGAGTACGTCCTCCCAGGCGGCCCGCACCTGGCGTTCGCGCGGTGTCCGCGCCGGGCGTCCTCCGGGGCGGGCGGCGATCTCGTCGGCCGCCCGCGCCAGCGCGGCCCGGTCCACCTTGCCGGACGGCGTGGTCGGCAGCGCGTCGACGGTGATCACCACCGCGGGGACCACGGCGGAGGGGAGCCGGGTGGCGCAGTGGGCGATGACCCGTGCCGGCCAGTCCGGCGCGGCCGTCTGCGGGCCGCCGAGGACCGCCAGACCGAGGTTGTCGCCCGTGGCGGTGCGGAAGGCGGCACAGGCGCGCACCCCCGGCAGCTCGCCCGCCGTCCGTTCCACCTCCGGGAGTTCCACCCGGAAACCGCGCACCTTGACCTGTTCGTCGGCCCGGCCCGCGTGGCGCAGCTGCCCGTCCGGCAGCCGGCTCACCAGGTCGCCCGTCCGGTACATCCGTGCGCCGGGCCCGGCGCACGGGTCGTCGACGAAGGACCGCTCGGTGAGGTCAGGGCGGTTGCGGTAGCCGCGGGCCACGCCGGGCCCGCCGATGTACAGCTCGCCCACCTCCCCGGGCGGTGTGGGGCTGCCGTCCTCGGCGAGGACGTGGACGTGGTAGCCGGTCAGGGGGCGGCCGATGGTGGTGACGTCGTCTCCCCGGGCGCTGTCCGCCCAGGTCGCGGCGATCGTCGTCTCCGTCGGCCCGTAGACGTTGAGCACGCGCAGGCCGTCGGGCAGCCGCCGGACCAGGCCGGGCGGGCACGGCTCACCGGCCAGGACCAGTGTCTCCACGCCGTCCAGCGCGTCCGTGCAGGTGGCGAGCAGAGAGGGGGTCAGGCAGACGGTGCGCGGCCGTGCCGCGGAGATCTGCTCGGCCAGGTCGCCCGCGGCCTCGTGGTTCAGGTCGATGATCGCCGTGCCCTGTCCGTGGAGCAGGTGGAGCAGGACGCACCACAGCCATCCGTCGAAGGCGGGGGAGACGGCGTTGATCCCCGTGCCGCCGGAGGGCAGTTCCAGTTCGGCGAGCGCCCGGAGGAACGCGTCCAGGTTCCCGTAGGTGACCTCGACGCCCTTGGGCCATCCCGTCGTGCCGGAGGTGTAGACGACGTAGGCGGTGTCGTCCGGGCCGGCTGCGGCGAGCGGGGCCGTTCCGGCGGACGCGGCCGTGTCCGAGGGCGCGTCCGGCTCCGTGACGCGGCGCAGGCGCGGGACCGAGGCTCCGGCGGGAAGTGAGCCCAGCAGCATCCGGACGTCGGCGTCCTTGAGGACGTAGCTCAGCCGGTCGGCGGGGTTGCGGTCGTCCAGGGGCACCAGGGCGGCCCCCGCCCGCAGTACGGCCAGCACGCCGACGACCTGCCGGTAGGACCGGCCGTGGCTGACGCCGACGGCGGTGCCGGGGCCGGCGCCGCCGCTGCGCAGGACGGCGGCCAGGGCACGCACCTCTTCGCTCAGCCGGCGGAAGGTGAGAACGCCGTCCGGCGCGGACACCGCCGTGGCCTCCGGCGTTCTCGCAGCCCATGCCTCCACTGCTTCGAGCAGGGGAAGCGGCCTGCCCCCGTGGTCCGCTCGATTCACATTTCCTCCCCTTGCGTCCGGCACGCCCCGGTGCGGCGGCGTGCCCGGTGGCGTCAGGTGAACAGGTCCCATTCCGCACGGTTCTTGACGGCCCGTTCGGTGCCGGGGTCGGCTTCGAGTTCCGCGAGCAGCCGGGCGTTGTGCCGGCGTACGAGGTCGGACGCCGGCACCAGCGGGCTGTCGGGGGACAGGTCGAGCATCCACAGCGGGCGCAGTTCGGCGCCGCGCAGGACCTTCGCCTCCAGGGCCTTCTTGCCGGCGTGCACCCAGCGGACGCCCAGTTCCCCGGCCAGCCTGATCTGGCTGTAGTAGACGAGGTTGAAGTACTCCTCGCAGCCCACCAGGCGGTCGTAGTCGAAGCTCGCCCACCGCAGGTACACGGCGTCACCCCACACGTAGTACAGGCAGAACCCGATCAGCGCTCCGTCGGGCCCGTGGCACAGGGCCACACGACCGGCCGGCCCGGTCATCCGCGCGTACCGCTCGAACTCGACGCGGAACTCGGGGGTCCTGGTCGGGTACCCGTACTTGAGGGCCATGGAGTTGGCCAGTGCGGGCAGCTGCTCCCAGCAGTCGAGCAGACCGACGTGCGTCATGCGGCAGCCGGCCTCCTCGAAGGCCCGTACCTCCCGGCGGACCGCCACCCGCCGTTTCGACGTCAGGGAGGCCAGCCAGGCGTCCCACCCGCCGGGCGGCACCTCGATCCAGGCGTCGGGTTCCAGCAGTACGGGCTGCGCCTCCACGCCGGCGGCGCGCAGCAGCGTCACGTCCTCGGTGCCGAGGTACATCGCCACGCACGCCTTCTCGCGCATCTCCAGCCGGTCGTGGGCCTGCCGGATCCGGGCGAGCAGTTCACGCAGGAGAGCGGGGTCGTCCGAGTCGCGCAGCACGTGCGACTGGTAGGCCAGCCGGGGGCCGACGAGCAGTCCGCCGGCCGGAGGGGCGGGCAGGTCCCGGCCGGTGAGGATCTTCTGCCAGTGGTAGTTGAGGGGCTGGGTCCCGTCGAACTCCACGGTCGGTACGGCCGCCAGCCCGGCCGCCGTGGCCGCGTGCACCGCGCCCACGGTCGCTCCGGGATAGTCGGCGCAGTGCCTCAGCCACGTGCCCGACGAGTAGAAGTGGTCCGCGGCCAGGGCGTCCCAGGTCTCCGCGTCGAGACCGCCCAGCACACTGTCGTCCGTCATGCCGATCGCTTCCTCACGCCGTCCGTCCGGACGGCCTTCCTCTTCGGTGGTGATCCTTCCGCGACGGCGGGCTCGTCGCCGTGCCCGGGTCCGTCCGGCCAGCGGGCGTAGCGTCGCATCCCGTACAGCAGCGGCGGCCTTCCGTTGGTGACGGTGTGGGCGACCTCCCCCAGCACCACGGTGTGGTCACCGACGGCGTGGGTGGCGCGTACCCGGCACTCCGCCATGGCCGCCGAGCAGTCCGGCAGCCAGGGGACCCCCGCGGGCGAGGGCTCCCAGGAGACCGCCGAGAACCGGTCGACGTCGCGGGCCGAGAACAGCTCGGACATGTCGCGGGCGTCCCGGTCGAGCATGTTGACGCCGAACGTGCCCGTCCGCACGGCCGCCAGCGTGGCGCTGTCGCTGCGCAGGCACACCAGGAGGGTCGGCGGGTCGGTGCAGACGCTGGCGACCGACGAGCAGGTCATGCCGACGGGCTCGCCGCGGGGACCGCGCGCCGTCACCACGGTGACCCCGCTGGGAAAACGGCTCATCAGGTCCCGGAAGCCGTCAGCGGGCATGGCGGTCGCCGTCGCCGGAGCCGGCGGACGCTCCGTGGAAGTCACGCAGATAGTCGTACATGGTCGGCAGGGTCTGCGACAGCTCCCGCTGCCGCCGGGCCACACCGTCGAACATTCTCCGCGCGGACGCGCGCGTGTCACGGCCGTACGCGAGCGGAGCGATGGGCCGCTCCGGCAGCATGCCGAGGCCGGCGAAGATGCAGTAGTAGCTGCCGTTGGTCCAGAAGTTGCGGAACTCCGCCTCGAAGTTGCCGTAGTACGTCGACTCGTCGGCGGTCGGCAGGTTGACAGGAATGCCCTTGAGGTACATCTCCGCCTTCTCGCGGATCTCCTCGCCGAGGGTCAGGTCCTTGTTCGCCCGCCAGAAATCCGTGTCCTCGCGCGGCGAGAAATAGAAATGCGCCTGCAGGAAATCACGCGACTCGTCGTACATCGCCGCGATCTCCTTGTTGAAGCGATCCGCGAATATCGGACTGAAGCTCTTGTCCGGGAAATGCTTGGCCAACTGGTAGATGGCCGCGTAGGTGAAGTAGAGGCCGGTCGACTCCAGCGGCTCCAGAAAACACGACGACAGACCGATGCTGACGCAGTTCTTCACCCAGGACCGCCGGTTACGACCCACCCGGAACCGGATCCGGTTGAACTCACGGTCGGCGGAGATCCCCCAGAGCGCGGTGAAGTCCCGTACCGCCTCGTCCTCCGTCGCGAACGAGCTGGAATAGACGTATCCGGTGCCGAAGCGGCCGAGCAGCGGCGTCTTCCAGGCCCACCCCGACTTCATGGCGATGGACGAGGTGTACGGCTCGATCCCGCGGGCCGCGTCGTCGTGCGGCACCGGGCAGGCCAGGGCGCTGTCGCAGAGCAGGTGGTCGCTCTGGTCGAGGAACGGCTCCTCCATGACCTGGTTGATCAGTGCGCCGCGGAAGCCGGAGCAGTCGATGAACAGGTCGCCCTCGATGGTGCGCCCGCTCTCCGTGCGCAGGGAGCGGATGAAGCCGTTCTGGTCCAGCTGGACGTCCACCATCCGGTCCTGGACGTGCTGTACCTGCTGCTTCTCCACCGACCAGCGGCGCAGGTAGTCGGCGACCAGATGGGCGTCGAAGTGCCAGGCGTACCGGGTGGCGGGCCGGCCGTCGGGGTGGCGCGGGGCGAGGTTGCGGTCCATCAGCACCGGGTCGACGAAGCAGCTGTAGTCGAAGGGCAGGTCGGTCTCGCCGCGCGCCGCGCGGTCGGACCAGTGGTGGGTGATCGGGACGCCGTCCTCCTGCGGAAGGATGCCGAACGGGTGGTAGAAGTGGTCCGGCCGGCCGTTCAGCGTGCGTGCGGTGGGACTTCCCTCACCGGGGGTCCGCCAGTTGATGAATTTCACGGCCATCTTGAAGGAGGCGTTGCACTCGCGCATCCACTCGTCCTCCGGGATGCCGAGGAAATCGAAGAAGACGCGCTGCAGGTTCGGCACGGTGGCCTCGCCGACCCCGATCTTCGGAATGGCAGGCGCTTCGAGAACCGTGATGCGCACCGCTCCCTGTAACGCCTTGCCGAGATACGCGGCGCTCATCCACCCCGCCGTGCCGCCGCCGAGGATCACTATGTGTTCGATGTTGTCCGACACCGACATCCTCCGTTTCTCAGGGGCGTGCCCCAGGGCGCATTGTACCCGCGTGCGCTTCCTCGGCAATGGTTTTCCGTGCGTCGTCCGCCGCAAACACGTCGCGGCATTTTGCCAAATCATTCCCTTGCTGTTGTCGGGGGTAGTCGGAATATGAGGAAACAAGTCGCGAACCTGGTGCTCCGTGGCGATTCGCCGGGTGTGAGGTCAGGTGTTTCCTGAGTGGTTGTACATCCCTGCTCCCCAGTAGGTGGACATCCCCGGACGGCGAGCCTATTTCCGGAAATCCGTCGGCATTCCGGGGCCGACCGCACACCGGCGCCCGGGCTCGCGCGAGCCCGGGCGCCGGTCGTCATGGTTCCGCTCCGCCCGTCAGGGACGCAGCGCGGCCGCCCTCTCCAGCATGTCCCGTGCGACGGTGAGGACTTCGGCGCGGTCCGCGGGGACCAGACCGATGCGGGTGCGGCGGTCGAGGAGGTCGGACTCGTCCAGGGCGCCCTCGTGCCGGACCGCCCAGAGGAGTTCGGCCCGGGTGACGGGGTGGCCGGGCAGGACCGGTTCGGCCAGGGCGGGGTCCCCGGCGGCGAGGGCGTGGATCGCCACGGCCTCGGTGCCGTACCGGCGGACCAGACGGCGGGGCGCGGGCAGCGCGCGCAGCCGTGCGGGGGAGGCCGCACCGGTCAGCGGCAGCGCGGCGGTGGGGGAGGGGCCGGCACGCAGGCCCCGCGACTCCACCACGGCGTCGACGGCGTCCTGCGCCATCCGCCGGTAGGTGGTGAGCTTGCCGCCGACGACGGTGGTGACCCCGTCCGGGGAGGCCACCACCGCGTGCCGGCGGGAGATGTCGGCGGTGCGGGCCGGGGCGTCGGTGCCGGCGGACGTGTCCAGCAGCGGGCGCAGCCCGGCGAAGGAGCCGACGACCTCCTCCCGGGTCACGGGGATGTCCAGGGCGGAGCCGAGCACGTCCAGGAGGAAGCCGATGTCGGTCTCCGGCACCTCCGGCACGTCCGGGATGCCGCCGTCGACCGGCTCGTCGGTGAGCCCGACGTAGACCCGGCCGTCCCCCTGCGGCAGCACCAGGACGAAGCGGTTGGTCTCCCCGGGCACCGGGATGTGCAGGCCCGCCGGCAGGATGCCGAGCCGCTCCGAGCGCAGTACCAGGTGGGTGCCGCGGGACGGGCGGATCCGGATGCCGTCGGCGAGGGTGCCCGCCCACACCCCGGTGGCGTTGATCACGGCGCGGGCCCTGATCTCGCCCTCCTCGCCGGTGAGTTCGTCCCGGATCCGGGCGCCCGTCCCGGTCAGCTCCAGCGCCCGTACCCGGGTCAGCACGCGGGCGCCGTGCGCGGCGGCCGTCCGGGCCAGGGCGGTGACCAGGCGGGCGTCGTCGGTCAGCTTGCCGTCCCAGGACAGCAGCCCGCCGCGCAGCCCGGCCGCGCGCACCGAGGGCGCCAGGTGCCGGGCCTCCGTCGCCGAGAGCCGGCGCGGGGCGGGCAGCACCTGGCGGGGGGTCCGGGCGGCCAGCCGCAGTACGTCCCCGGCCCGGAACCCGGCCCACGCCAGCGAGGCCTGTGCCCGGGAGACCAGCGGGGTCAGCGGCAGTACGAACGGCTGGGCGGCCACCAGGTGCGGGGCCGTCCGGGTCATCAGCACCCCGCGTTCGACCGCGCTCTCGTGGGCGACGTCGAACTGCGCGGAGGCCAGGTAGCGCAGCCCGCCGTGGATGAGCTTCGAACTCCAGCGGGAGGTGCCGAACGCCAGGTCGTGGGCGTCCACCGCGACGACGTCCAGGCCCCGGGCCGCCGCGTCCAGGGCGGCTCCGGCGCCCGTGGCGCCCAGTCCGACGACCAGGACGTCGGCCACCCGGCCGTCCGCGGCCTCGGCCAGTTCCCGGCGGCGCCGGTGCGTGCTGAGGGACGTGCCGGGCGCGGCCTCGGTGTGGCTCATGGCGTCAGGGTCCTCTCCAGGAGGGTGCGCAGTTCGCCGAGGAACGCGGCGGAGTCCAGCTCCGGATCGTCCTCGTCAGTCATCGTGCGCAGGGACAGGGTGAAGGACTGCACGGTCAACAGCAGGGCGCGGGCCTGCCGTTCGGTGTGGCCGGGCCGTACCGAGCCGTCCGCGTGGCCCTCGCGCAGGGCGTCGGCCAGCAGCGCCAGCAGCGCCTCCTGGCTCGCGCCGCGCCGGTCGAGGACGTACGGCAGGAGCAGTTCCGGATCGACGTCGACGATCTTGTGGAAGAGGGGGTGCGCGCGGAACGCCTCGACGCCGGCCACCAGTCCGTCCACGATCCGGGTCCGCGTCGTGACGCCGGGCGCGGGTTCCGGTATGGCGCGGGTGGCCACGCCGATCCACTCCCGGGTCATCAGATCGCCGACCAGGGTGCGCAGATCGGGCCAGCGCCGGTACAGGGTCATCCGGGAGACGCCGGCGCGGCGGGCGACGTCGGCGAGCGTGGTGCGGCGCACTCCGACGGCCAGCACGCAGTCGCGTACCGCGTCGAGCACGGGGTCGTTGTCGGAACCGTTGCCCGGGCCGCTGTCCGAGCCGTTGCCCGGCGCGCTGCCCGAACCGTTGTGACGAATAGGCGTCATGTGTCACAGTGTAACGCCCCGGGGGCCGGACGGAAGCGGTACGGCCCCGGAGACGGCAGCCGAGCCGCGCCGCCCGAGCACCGGACCGAGCACACCGACCAGCACACCGACCTGTGAGGACGACCGTTCAATGGACATGCTGTGGAACGGCTGGGGCGACCCGGCCAAGGCGGCACCGCTGCCCGACTCGGTGACCGGGCTGCTGCGCGACCTGCTCGGCGTCAAGCCGCGCAGCACGCCGGCCCTCGCCCTGGAGGACGTCCGTCCGCCCGCCCCCACGGCCGCCCCCGCCGCCCTGCGGGCGCTCGCCGCGGCCGTCGGCGGCGAGGAACACGTCCGCACGGACCCGGAGAGCCGCGTCCGGCACACCCGCGGCAAGTCCACCCCCGACCTGCTGCGCATCCGCGCCGGCGACGTCACCGACGTCCCCCAGGCCGTCGTCCTGCCCGCCGACCACGACGAGGTCCTCGCCGTCCTGCGCGCCTGCGCCGCCCACGGCCTCGCCGTCGTGCCCTTCGGCGGCGGCACCTCGGTGGTGGGCGGACTCGCCCCCCAGCGCAGCGCGTTCGTCGCCCTGGACCTGCGCCGCATGAACCGTCTGCTCCACCTCGACCCCGTCTCCCGCACCGCCGTCCTCCAGCCCGGCCTGCGCGCCCCCGAGGCCGAGGCCCTGCTCGCCGGACACGGCTTCACCCTCGGCCACTTCCCGCAGTCCTTCGAGTGGGCCACGATCGGCGGTTTCGCCGCCGCCCGCTCCAGCGGACAAGCCTCCGCCGGGTACGGCCGTTTCGACGAGATGGTCCTCGGACTCACCCTCGCCACGCCCGAGGGCACCATCGAGACCGGCCGTGCCCCCCGCTCCGCCGCCGGACCCGACCTGCGCCAGCTCGTCCTCGGCTCCGAGGGCGCCTTCGGCGTCATCACCTCCGTCACGGTGCGGATCCGCCCCCGGCCGGAGGTCCGGGTGTACGAGGGCTGGCGGTTCGGCTCCTTCGAGGAGGGCGCCGCCGCACTGCGCCGGCTCGCCCAGGACGGGCCCCGGCCGACCGTGCTGCGCCTGTCCGACGAGACCGAGACGCTCATCGGCCTCGCCCAGCCCGACGCGATCGGCGCCGACCCGGCCCAGGGCGGAGCGGGCTGCCTGGCCGTCACCGGCTACGAGGGGACGGCCGAGGACACCGCACACCGCCGCGAACGGGCGGCGGCCGTCCTGACGGACTGCGGCGGCACCCCGGCCGGCACCGAACCCGGCGAACGCTGGGCGCACGGCCGCTACTCGGCGCCGTACCTGCGCGACGCCCTGCTCGACGTGGGCGCGTTCGCCGAGACGCTGGAGACCGCGGCCTTCTGGTCCGCCGTCCCCGACCTCTACACGGCCGTCCGTACGGCGCTCACCGACACCCTCACCCAGGCCGGCACCCCGCCCCTCGTCATGTGCCACATCTCGCACGTGTACGAGAACGGCGCCTCGCTGTACTTCACCGTCGTCAGCGCCCAGGGCGAGGACCCGGTGGCCCACTGGGCGCCCGCCAAGCACGCGGCGAACGAAGCCGTGCTGGCGGCCGGCGGCACCATCTCCCACCACCACGGGGTCGGCACCGACCACCGCGACTGGTTCGTCCGCGAGGCCGGCCCGCTCGGCATCTCGGCCCTGCGCGCCGTCAAGCGCCGCCTGGACCCCGAGGGGCTGCTCAACCCCGGCGTCCTGCTCCCCACCGACTGACCCACCGACCCGACCCGACCGCCCTGCCTCGGAGGCCCACCGATGCGCCAGTTCACCGCCGTCGTCAACCCCACCGCGGGCGGCTCGACCGGGGCGGCGACCCTGCTCCAGCTGGCCCGGCTGCTCCGCGCGGCCGGCGCCGAGCTGGAGACCGAGTACAGCCAGAGCCTCGCCCACGCCCAGGACATCGCCCGCACGGCCGGAGAACGGGGCCGGATCGTGCTGGCCGTGGGCGGCGACGGCATCGCGGGCGGCATCGGCGGCGCGCTCAGCGGCACCGGAACGGTCCTGGGCCTCGTACCCGCCGGACGCGGCAACGACTTCGCCCGCGCGCTCCACCTCCCCGCCGAACCGGCCGCGCTCGCGGAGATCCTGCTGCACGCCGAGCCGCGGCCCGTCGACACCATCGAGGTGGAGTCGGCCGTCCACCCGCGCACGGTGGTCCTGGGCAGCGTGTACGCCGGCGTCGACGCGGAGGCCAACCGGCACGCCAACAACGCCCGTCTGCTGCGCGGCGCCGCGTCCTACTACGCGGGTGGCCTGCGGGCCGTCACCACCTGGCGGCCGGCCGGCTACCGCGTCACCGTCGACGGCGAGGAGCACCACCACCGCGGCTACACCGTCGTCGCGGCCAACTCCCCCTACTACGGCTCCGGCCGGCTCATCGCGCCCGGCGCCCGCGTCGACGACGGTCTGCTGGACATCGTGCTGATCCGCGAGGCCCCGCGCCGCCTGTTCTTCACCCTGATGAACGAACTGACGACGGGCGCCCACGTCCGGCGCCCCGAAGTACGCGTCCTCCAGGGCCGGGAACTGCGCATCGAGGCCGACCGGCCCGTCCCCTACGGCGCCGACGGCGAGGTGGAGGCCGTCCTCCCGGTGACCCTGCGGGTACGGCCCGGGGACCTGCCGGTGCTGTACTGACAGGTGCGGCACCGGCTCGCCCTGGGTAGGCACACAGTGCCTGGGGAGGGAGACCTATGACGTTCGAGCAGGCCGAGGGCGTGGTGCGGGCGGTCGTCGTGTACGACGGGCGGGTGCTGCTGGTGCCGGACGGAGACGTCTGGTCCCTGCCCTCGGGCACCCCGGACCCGGCCGAGACCGCCCAGGCCACCGCGGCACGCGTCGTCTACGAGACCACCGGTTACCTGGTCGACGGCACGGAGCCGCTGGATCCGGAACCAACGGCGGGCGAACCGGTGGGCGAAACGGCCGTGGTGTGCCAGCTCCTGACGGAGTCACCGTCGTCCGGCGGCCGGTTCACACCGGAACAACTGCGCTGGACACCGATCGAGGAGACCGGGGGAACGCCGTTGCCGGGTCCGGTGCGGGCGTACCTCCAGGGGCACACGCCCGTCTGAAGGCGCCCCGCGCTCACCCGAGTCCGCCGCCGGACCGCTCCGCGCGGAGCACGGAGTAGATCACCCGGTCGTGCCACCGGCCCTCACGCCACTGTGCCGAGCGCGGCACGCCCTCCCTGACGAAGCCCGCCTTCTCCGAAGCGCGCTGCTCGGCGAGGTGGGCGCAATCCGTCCAGGCCTGGAGCCGTTCGGCCCTGGTGTGGTCGAAGAGGGAATCGGCCGGCAGCCGCTGGGCCCGGGTGCCTGTGCCGCGGCCGCGCGCGGACCGGCACCAGGCCGATCACCAGGGTCCAGCAGGTGGAGGTGGAGGTGGCGGGCCGGGCCTCCAGGCGGTGGGCCCTCGGACGGCGGGGTGTCGGAGGGCGGCTTCCCGGGCAGTGGCACGCCGGCCGTCGGACCGGCGGGCGGTGGTGCGCGGCGGGCCGGGCCCTGAGCCGGCGAGCACTACGACGGCATGGCGACGGCGGCGGATCCTCGGGCGCGGGTGTGCCGGACGGCGGCCCCTAGGGCGTCGTCGTACCGGAGGGTGGAGCAACGGGCGGCACCGCATCGGAAGCAGCGCCCTCGGGCGGCACCGCGCCGGACGGCGGCCTCTCGGGCGGCGTCGGGTCAGGTGTCGGTCCCTCACCCGGTGGCCCCTGGCTCGGTCCCGCGTCCGGGTGCCGCGCGAGGAACCGCTGTCGGTCGACCACCGCGCGCTCGATCTCGCCCCTCGCGACCACCCGGCCCGAGCCGTCGACGGCGCGTACCGCGAAGGTGAGACGCCGGTCCGTCGCATCCGACGTGGCCTCGGCGGTCACCTCGACCTCGCCGCCCACCGCCGTGGCCCGCAGATGCTCGATGCGGACCGCCGTACCCACGGTCGTCCGACCCGCCCCCAGAAAGGGGGCCGCGGCCCGTACGGTCGCCGCCTCCATCCACGCGATCAACCGGGGTGTCGCGAGGACGGGCACGTCGCCGCTGCCCATCCGGATCGCGGTGTCGGCGTCGGTCACCTCATGGCGCATCTCCTCACGCTAGCGCCTCCGAACCGCCCTCGCCCCGGGCCCCCGGCCCACCCCGGAGCAGCCGTCGGCAGCCTCCGCTTGCGGTGTCGTCCGCACCGGGTTTCATTGAGTACTGATCCCTCACTGAGTACTGATCCCTCACTGCCTCCAGCTGACCTCCAGCTGACCCCGGCCTCCCCCCCGCAGACTCCCTTCCCGGATCGTTGCCCCCTCGCGCGCCTGGAGCCGCCATGTCGATGTCGTTCGGTGCACCGTTCGGTTCGTCGGACCCGTTCAGCGAGATGCTGAATCGATTCTTCGGTATGTCACCGGCGTCCTCGCCCCCCGCGGTGCAGCGCGTCCCCATCGGACGGCTGCTCACGGAGTCCTCACAGGAACTGCTGAACCTGGCCGCGCGGCGGGCGGCCGAGGACGGCACCTCCGACCTCGACACCGAGCACCTCCTCTGGGCGGCCACCCAGGTCGCCCCGTCCCGCCGGCTGCTCTCCCAGGTCGGCGTGGACCCCGACACGGTCGCCGCCGAGCTGTCCGAGGTCCTGCCACGCGAGTCCGGTGAGCCCTCCGCACAGCCGGGCCTCACCCCCGCGGCCAAGCGCACCCTCCGCGCCGCCTACGCCCAGTCGCAGGCGGCCGGCGTGTCCTACATCGGTCCTGAGCACATCCTGAGCGCCCTGCTCGGTGACAGCGACACGGGTGCCGCCCGCATGCTGCGGGCGGAGGGCCTGGACACCAAGCGCCTCCCGGGGCTGGCCGAACAGGGAGCGCCGCGCCAGGACGGAGCGCAGGCCGAACGGACGAAGCCCGCCACCAGCCTGGACGAGTACGGCCGCGACCTGACGGAGGAGGCGAAGGCGGGCAAGCTCGACCCGGTCGTCGGGCGGGCCGAGGAGATCGAGCAGACCGTCGAGATCCTGTCCCGGCGCTCGAAGAACAACCCGGTGCTGATCGGCGAACCCGGCGTCGGCAAGACCGCCATCGTGGAAGGCCTGGCCCAGCGCATCGTGGCGGAGGAGGTCCCGCAGTCCCTGAAGAACAAGCGGGTCGTCTCGCTGGACCTGTCCGGCATGGTGGCGGGCGCGCAGTACCGCGGACAGTTCGAGGAGCGGCTGAAGAAGGTCATCGAGGACGTCCAGGCGGCCGGCGGCGACATCATCCTCTTCATCGACGAACTGCACACGGTCGTCGGCGCCGGAGCCACCGGCGAGGGATCCATGGACGCGGGCAACATGCTCAAGCCCGCCCTCGCGCGCGGCGAACTCCACGTCGTGGGCGCCACGACGCTGGACGAGTACCGCAAGCACATCGAGAAGGACGCCGCCCTGGAGCGCCGGTTCCAGCCGGTGCTGGTACCCGAGCCCACGGTCGAGGAGACGGTGCAGATCCTGGAGGGGCTGCGCGACTCCTACGAGGCCCACCACCAGGTCCGCTTCGAGGACGCGGCGTTGGTGGCCGCCGCCGAACTGTCCGACCGGTACATCAGCGACCGCTTCCTGCCGGACAAGGCGATCGACGTGATGGACCAGGCCGGCGCCCGGGTGCGGCTGCGCGGCGCCGGACGCTCCACCGAGGTCGTCAGCCGTGAGGACCGTATCGCCAAGCTGCGCAGGGAACTCGAACAGGCTGTCTCCGCCGAGGACTTCGAGAAGGCCTCGGAACTCAAGCGGGAGATCGCCGAGGCGGAGGGCGAACTCGCCGGCATCGAGGAGCGTCGTGAGGGCATCGTCTCCGTCACGGCCTCCGACATCGCCGACGTCGTCTCCCGCCGCACCGGCATCCCGGTCTCCCAGCTCACCGCCAGCGAGAAGGAGAAGCTGCTCCGGCTCGAAGAGGAGATGCACGCGCGGATCGTCGGCCAGGACGAGGCGGTCACCGCGGTCTCCCAGGCCGTACGCCGCAACCGCGCCGGCATGGGCGACCCCAACCGGCCCGTGGGGTCCTTCCTCTTCCTCGGTCCGACCGGCGTCGGCAAGACCGAGCTGGCCAAGACCCTCGCCGAGCTGCTGTTCGGCGAGGAGGACCGCATGATCCGGTTCGACATGAGCGAGTTCCAGGAGAAGCACACCGTCGCCCGGCTGGTCGGCGCGCCCCCCGGATACGTGGGTTACGAGGAGGCCGGCCAGCTCACCGAGAAGGTCCGCCGCCGGCCGTACAGCGTGGTGCTCTTCGACGAGGTGGAGAAGGCCCACCCCGATGTCTTCAACGCCCTCCTGCAGATCCTGGACGACGGACGGCTGACCGACGCCCAGGGCCGCACCGTCGACTTCCGGCACTGCGTCGTCATCATGACGTCCAACATCGGCGCGCACCGCATCCTGGACCACAAGGGCGATGTGTCCGAGCTGAGGGAGGAGTTGATGGACGACCTGCGTACCCGGTTCCTGCCGGAGTTCCTCAACCGGATCGACGACATCATCATCTTCCACGGCCTGACCGAGGACGACCTGGGGCGGATCGTGGACCACCTGCTGGACGCGAGCCGGCGCAAGCTGCGCGCCCAGGGCCTGGACCTGGAGGTCTCGGAAGCGGCCAAGAAGCTGCTCATCGCCCATGGCCACCAGCCGGAGTTCGGTGCCCGGCCGCTGCGCCGCACGATCCAGGCGGAACTCGACAACCGCATCGCCACCATCCTGCTCAGCGGCGAGGGCGAGCCCGGCGACACCATCGTGGCCGACGTGCGGAACGACTCCCTGCACTGCTGGGTACGGCGGAGCGAGTCCCGGACACCCGCGTCCGCGGAGTCCTGACGTACCGTCGAGGGCTCCCGCCCGCTCGCGGGCCCCTCGGCCGCCGTTCGGCGGTCATTCCCCGATCGACACGACCACCGCCGTCGCCGGTCCGTCCGGGGTGTTGTAGTGCACGGTGTCCCCGGGCCGGCGCCCGAGCAGCGCGCGCCCGAGGGGGCTGTCGGCGGTGACCAGCGCCTGGTCCAGCGCCTCGGCTACCTCGCCGATCTGCAGGGCCTCCGTCGCGCCGTCGGAGAAGCGGACGGTGACCGTGCTGCCCACGCCGACCACGTCGGTGGGGGCGGGCCCGGCCGCTTCCGCCTGACTGAGCCGTTCGGTGATGTCCTCGATACGGCGGTCCAGGCGTCCGAGCTGATCGGCGCGCCGCAACTCGTCGGCCTGGTCGGCCTGGTCCCCCACCGAGAGGTCCCGGAGCGTGCCGGCGACCAGTCGGCGTTCGGCCTGGAGGTCGGCCAGTTCCTGCTCCAGCGCACGGCGGGCCTGGGCGCTGATCGGCTCGGGATCACCGGTCATGGTGTCTGCTCCTCTGGGTGCGGAAGGACCGCGCGGAAACTCCGGCATTTCGCATCATAGCCAGGCGAATCGCCGAATCTCGCTCCGGTGGAGTGCCGAGGAACGCGGGGATATCTTGCTTATGTCCTCTATGCCCCACAGGCGGAGCACATCGTGCTCCGCCCCCTGTTCCCAGGAGGTGCCCATGTCCTCGAAGCGACGCCGGAAGAAGAAGGGGCGGCGCAAGCACGCGGCCAACCACGGGCGGCGCCCGCAGTCCTGACCCGCCTCACCGCGTCCGCGGCTCCCTGACCCAAGTCCGCGTCGGTTCCGGGGTGTTCCCGTCAGCCGTCCAGGGCGTCGCGGACGCCGGGGTAGCAGGCGAGGAGGGGGGTGAGGCCGACGATCTCCAGGGTGCGCAGGACGGGCCTGCGGACGCCGGCCAGTCGCAGCCAGCCCGTCGGGCCGTGGGCCTGGTGTGCGGCGATGAGCACGTTGATGCCGCTGGAGTCCATGAACGGCACCCCGCTGAGATCCGCCACCGTGCGCGCCCCGTCGGGATCGGCGGGGGCGAGGGCCCGGCGCAGGGCGCCGGAGGTGTGGTGGTCGACCTCGCCGACGACCGTGACGACGGTGACACCGTCGACGTCGGTCCGGGTGACCGACAGTCCGTCCGGTTCTGCCTGTTCGCTGGTGCCTGCGGTGTCCGCCACGCGTTCCTCGTCCACGCTCGCCCGATCTCTGCCCTGAGCTTTCCTCTCCGGGAGGCTGCCCAGGATCGCGCGGAGGATTCCCCTGCAACCTCTGACGCCTCTCGTGTGTCCAGTACATGACGGACGGGCCATGACCAGGCCCGCCCGCCGTCCGGCATGCCGACGCATGCCGATGTGCATACCCCTGCGCATCCCCCTGTGCATACGAAGAGGAGATCCACCGTGCGCGCACCCCTCCGTTCCACGGCGGCCGCCGTGGCCGCCACGGCCATCGGCATCGGCGTCCCCTTCCTCGCCGTCCCCGTGGCGCACGCCGAGGAACTCGCCCCCGACCTGGTGATCTCCACCCTCCCGGCCGCCTCGCCCAAGCCGGGCGACATCTACGACAACGCCGTCACCGTCACCAACAAGGGCACCGCGCCCACCGACGGCCTCGCCTTCCGGATCCGGCTGACCCGCGGGCTCGACTTCCCGGACCAGGTCGCGGGCTGCACCTACTCGACCCTCGACGACCACGTCCGGCAGGCGCTGTGCGAGTGGGACACGGTCGTCCGGCCCGGTGCCTCGGTCACCACCCCCGTACGGTTCAAGGCCCTGCCCCAGGCCCTGATGGAGGCCGTCGAGTACGGCACGGGCCGCACCGGCGAGGCCCCGGGGGAGGGCTTCGACGACAGCTACCGGCGGTTGACCCTGACCGCGGACAGCACGGCCGACCTCGCGGCGGAGGGAGACCTGGTGGAGGGCGCGCCCGGCAGCAGGGTGACCGTCACCGCGACACTGCGCAACCACGGCCCCGGCTGGATCCGGAACCAGGACAGCGACGACCAGCCGGCCCTGATGGTGCGCATACCGGAGGGAACCGTCGCCAAGGAGGTGCCCGGGGACTGCGCGCCGTTCGGCGTCGACGGGCCGACCGGACCGTCCGAGCCGGGCCACGCCCGGTACGTCTGCCGGCCCGCCGGCCACACCATCGACGTCGACCAGTCCCTCGACTACACCTTCGTCCTGGAGATCGCCAAGACCGCACGGAGCACCAAGGGCGCGGTGACGGCCAGTTCCGTGTACGGCATCCACCCCGCGTTCGACAAGAACCGGGCGAACGACACGGCCTACCTCGCCGTCGACGTGACGGGCGGCGAGGAGCCCGGCACGAGCACCGCCGGCGGCACCACGGCCGGCGGTGGCACGGGCGCCGGGGGAGCGGACAGCGGCGGCGCCGGTACGGAGGGCGGGGGCGGCGACCCGCACGGACAGTCGACGGGCGGCTCCGGCGCGACGGGGACGACGGGCACGACGGGGGCGACGGGCACCTCCGGTACGACGGCCACCTCCGGTACGACGGCCACCTCGGGCTCGGCGTCCACCACGTCGGGCACGTCCACCGCGTCCACGGCGTCCGGTTCCGGCACCGGCGGGACCCTCGCGAGCACCGGCAGCGACGGCGTGCCGCTCCTGGCGGCCGGCGCGGTGGGCGCGACCGCGCTCGGCGGACTGGTGCTGGCGGCGGTACGCCGCCGGGACGCCGCGAAGTGACGGCCCGGCTCCCGGCCCCCTCCCCGGGAGCCCGCACCGAGAGCCACCGGCAGGCCCGGGGATCTCGACAATTCGTACCGCATGACGGAATATGTATGCCGCGAAGCGGAAAAGCGACAGAGGGTGGGGGCGCGTCGGGTGAGGGGGCGGGGCGTGCGGCGGTCGGACGGTGTCCGGAGGTGGCGTCGTAGCCGGGGCGCGGGCATCGGGCGGCTTCTGCGCGGCCCGGTCTTCGGGCGGTCCCTGCTGCGCGGCCCGGCCCAGGTGATGTTCCTGGCGGACGCGCGGACCGGCGCCCTCTTCTGCCTCGCCCTGTGCGCGGCCGACTGGCGCTACGGCGCCTACGCGCTGGGCGGCGCCGCCCTCGGCACCGGTACCGCCCGGCTGCTGCACGTCGCCCCGGACCGGGTGGCATCGGGTCCGGAGGGCTTCAACTCCTGCCTCCTCGCCCTGTGTCTCGCGGTGTTCCTGGACGCGGACCGGCTGTCCACGGCGCTGCTCGCCGCCGTCGGCTGCACGGTGGCCGCGGTCGTCTCGGCGGCCGTGGTCCGGCTGCTGCGCGTGTGGCACCTGCCCCCGCTGACCCTGCCGTACTGCCTGCTGGCGAGCGCGGTCACGGTCGCCGCGCCCGCCTTCCGGCGGATCTGGCCGCACGGCGGCAGCCTCGCCGCGCTGCCCGGGGCGGCCTCCGGCCCGAGCGAGCCGCGCCCGGGCGAGCTGTGGCGGGCGTTCTTCCGCAACGTGTCCCAGGTGTTCTTCCTGGACGAGTGGTACGTGGGGGCGCTGCTGCTCGCCGCACTCTTCCTGGCGAGCCGGGCGGCCGGGCTGGTGGCCTGCGCCGGCAGCGCGACCGGCGTCCTGACCGCCTGGGCGCTCGGCGCGCCGGCGGACCGGATCGCCGACGGCACGATGGGGTACAACGCGGTGCTCGTCGCGCTCGCCCTGTGCGGGGTGTTCCTGGCGGCGGCCCCGGCCACGCTGCTGTACGCACTGCTCGGCGCGGCGACGGCGACCGCCGTGACACCGGCTGTCGCCCATCTGCTCGCCCCGGCGGGCGGCCACGCGTTCACCTGGCCGTTCGTCGTGACGACACTCGGCTTCCTGATCGCCGCCCGCTCCTTCCCGCGCCTCACCGGCCCCGCCCCGTCCGAGCCGCCCCCGCCCCGCCCCGGCACCCCGGCTCCCGCCGCGTAGGCCACCCGACGGCACCGGCGGAGCGCCGGGCGCTCAGGAACGGCACGTAGACTCCGCCACCTGTGGATCCCGTAGGCATCCGCGCTGCTCGGACAGGCCGTTCGCCGGATCGCGCAACCACGCGACCGGCCCGGCGCAGGCGCGACCGTTCAGGGAGTGGAAGATGAACGACCCGTGGGACGGGCCGGCCGGCCAGGTCACGCGCGGCCCCGGCAGGCAGGTTCCCCGGCAGCGGGGCACCGGGGCGGGCGGTGGGCGGCCGCCGGGCGGCAGGTCCGCGAACCGGGCGGCGGCCCCGCGTGGGCGCGCCGGCAGGCGGGGCGGCCGGACCCGCCCGGCGGGACGCGGCAGGCGCCTGCTGAAGCTCGCCGGGATCTGCCTGTCCGTCCTCATCGTGGTCACCGCCGGTGCCGGCTGGTGGTTCTACCAGCACCTGAACGGCAACATCCACAGCGTCTCGCTGGACGGCAAGGGGGGCACGGAGAAGGCCGACGCCTTCGGGCGCACCCCCATCAACATCCTCGTCATGGGCTCCGACGGCCGTACCAGCAGGACGGACTGCAAGCTCGGCGGCGGCTGCTCGGCCACCGGCGTGCAGACCGGCAGCAACGCGGACGTGCAGATGGTGCTGCACATATCCGCCGACCGCTCCAACGCCACCGTGATGAGCATCCCGCGCGACACCATGACCAAGGTCCCGGCCTGCAAGGACAGCGCGTCGGGGCAGTCCACGAACGGCTACTACGGCCAGATCAACAGCGCCCTGCAGTACGGCCCCGCCTGCCAGGTGGCCACCGTCCACCGGCTCACCGGCATCCCCATCGACCACTTCGTCAAGCTGGACTTCTCCGGCGTGGTGAAGATGTCCGACGCGGTCGGCGGCGTCTCCGTGTGCGTCAGCGACGACGTCTACGACACCTACTCGCACCTGAAGCTGTCCAAGGGCGCCCACACCCTCAAGGGGGTCGCGGCCCTGGAGTTCGTACGTTCCCGGCACGGCTTCGGCGACGGCAGCGACCTCGGCCGCACGATCTCGCAGCACATCTTCCTCAGCGCGATGATCCGCAAGTTCAAGAGCGCGGGCACGCTCACCGATCCCACGGCGGTCTACCACCTCGCCGACGCCGCCACCAAGGCGCTGACCGTGGACGACGGCCTGGGCAGCGTGAAGAAGCTGATCGCGCTCGCGGGTGATGTGAACAGGGTCCCGGCCGAGCGGATCACCTTCACCACCATGCAGACGGCACCCGACCCGGAGGACGGCGACCGTGTCGTGGTGGGCCCGGGCGCGCGGTCGCTGTTCGCCACGATCGCCGACGACCGGTCCCTGACCACCGGCTCCGGCACGAGGTCGGCGGCGGCCTCGGCGACCGCGGAGGCGACGCCCACCGCCTCCGCCGTACCGGCCGCGCGGATCGCGGTGACCGTGGAGAACGGCACCACGGTCACCGGCCGTGCCTCGGCCGTCGCCGCCGCCCTCACCGGCAAGGGCTTCAGCCCGGGCACGACCACGGCCAACGCCCCCGCCCCCGCGACGACCACCACCCTCACCTACGGCGCCGGCCGCGGGCCCGAGGCGCGGACGGTGGCCAAGGCGCTCGGCCTGCCCTCCTCGCACCTCAAGCAGGGCACCGGCGCCGGCCTCACCCTCGTGATCGGCAGCGACTGGCCCAGCGGAAAGAGCTATCCGGGCGGCGTCTCCTCGCCCGCGCCCGCCGACACCAAGGCCGCCGTCGGGGGCGCCCACGCCTCCACCGCCGACCAGGCGAAGACCTGCGCCAAGGTGAGCCCCTACAAGACGGTCACCCTCGACGGCGTCTCCATGACCCCCTCCCAGGCGTACGCGGCGGCACGGAAGAAGCCCGACTCCGACGCCTGAGCGGCAGCCGGATCAGAGCTTGCGCCAGCGCGCGTTGCACCAGGAGAAGAGGCCGAACGCGGCGAGGCCGAGCGCGACCAGGGCGAGCAGCCAGGGCCCGGCCGGGAGATCCCGGAAGGCGCGCAGGGTGTCGTCCATGCCGCGGGCCTTGCCCGGCTGGTGCCGGACGGCCGCGACGAGGGCGAACACACCGGCCGCGGCGAAGACCACGCCACGGGCGGCGCCGCCGGTCACCCCGAGGGCCTCCACGACCGTTCGGGCCCGGGCGGACATCGCCTGCGTCCGCAGGTGCTCGCGGAAGGTCCGCCGTAGCGCCCGTACGGCGATCCACACCCCCGCGATCACCACCGCGGCACCCGCCAGGCCGAGGATCCACTGGCCCCCGGGCCACTCCAGGACCCGGGCGGTGACGTCGTCGGTGTTGCGGTCGGAGGCTCCGCTGCCGCTGCCCCGGTCCCCGGCCGCGTAGGCGAGCACCGAGTAGGACACGAAACAGTAGAAGGCGAAACGGTACAGGGCCGACGCCCGGCGGGAGAGCTTGGACCCGTCGGGGCCCGCCCCGCCGAACACCGCCTCCGACAGCCGCCACACCGCCATTCCGGCGAGTGCGATGCCCACGATCCACAGCATCGCCGCCCCGAACGGCTGCCGGGCCAGCTGGCTGAGGGCACCGCCGCGGTCGGCCTGGCTCCCGCCGCCGTCACCGCCGAAGGCGATCCGCAGCGCGATGACCGCCACGAGTACGTAGATCAGCCCCCGGGCCGCGAAGCCCGCCCGGGCCGCCACGGCCATGGCCGTGCTGTCCGCCACCCGCCGCGCCCGGAACCGTCCCCGCAAGGCCCATGACTGTGCATCCATACACCGCCGACTGCCCCCGCGCGCCGGTACGACACCTGTTCGCCGGTCACCGGCACGTTCACCCGAAGGGGATGTGCCCCTTCGGCCCCTTCGGCCCCTTCGGCCCCACCGGGCGATTGGGCCCACTGGCCCCGTCGGGGCCACCGGCCCCACCGGGTCCATTCGCCCCACCGGGTCCATTCGCCCCGCCGGCTCTCTACGCCCCACCGGGTCCAGTGCCCCGCCAGGTCACCGCGCGGAGCGGCCCCGGTAGGTGTCCGGGGAGCGGGCCGGCCCCGCTGCGGGGCGTGACCACAGGCGGTCGCCGAGCAGCACCGCGCAGGCGCAGGCCGTGAGCAGTCCGCCGGCGAGGAAGGCGCCCCGTACGCCGGCGAGCGGCAGGACCAGTCCGCCGAGTGCGGCGCCCGCCGCGATACCGGCGTTGTAGGCACCGGAGTTCGCCGCGAGCGCGAGGTCCGTGCGGCCCGGCGCGCAGTGCAGCATCGCGTTCTGCGCGGCCATGAACACCGGCCCGAGCGCACCGCCCGTCAGGACCAGGAACAGTACCGCCGTCACCGGACGGGCACCGGCCGCGTACAGTCCGAGCAGGCCCACCGCCTCGGTGGCCACGGCGGTGGTCAGCGTGGCGTCCGGGAAGCGGTCCAGCAGCGCCGCCGTGACGCTCACTCCGGCCAGACACGCGGTGCCGAAGGCCGCGAAGAGGACGCTGACCGTGCCCGGCGCAAACCCGCTGACGGTGCCCAGGAACGACACGAGGTAGGTGTATCCCGCGAACGCCCTGGTCGCGGAGAGGAATCCCGCCGCCAGCACGGCCCGGAACCGGCGGACGTCCGGGCCGGTCGCGTAGGCGGCGGGCTCCTCGTCCGGCGGCGAGGCCGGCAGCAGGGCGGCGATCGTCACGAGGGAGACCAGCCCCAGCACGGCCAGGAGGGAGACCGGCACCGGCCAGCCGCTGCGCCGGCCCAGCCAGGTCCCGGCGGGGACACCGAGCACGAGGGCGAGCGAACCGGCCACCGACAGCGCCCCGACCACACGCCCGCGCACGCCGGGCGCGAACAGGCCGACCGCCACCGGTCCCATCACGGCCCAGAACAGCGCCTGGGCGAGCGCGGTCAGCAGCCGGGCCGCGAGGAGCAGCCAGTAGGAGGCGGCGAGTGCCGCGACCAGACTGGACACCACCAGCGCCGCAAGGAGCCCGGTGAGCACATGGCGCCGGGGCACCGATCGCACGACGTGGGCGAGCGGCAGCGAGGCGACGGCCACCGCCAGGCCGTAGCCGGTGACGAGCAGACCGACCGCCGGCAGGGACACCCGAAGGCTCTGCGAGATCAGCTCCAGCAGTCCGATCGGCAGGTTCTCCGCGGTGTTGAAGGTGAACGCGGCCAGCATCAGGGCGGCGAGCACCGCGACCGCGCGCCACGGAGCCGGCCGCGCCGCCGCCCCGCTGCCGCCGTCCGGCCCGGTCCACCGCGCCTGCCCCGTGGCACCATCCATGCGCCCACCCCACCCGCCCCACCGCTCGCGCCGCAACCGATTTGCGGTCCCGCGGCCGGGGGGCGCCGGGCGGACTCGGCGCCGTACGGGGACCCGTCGTCGCGTGTCGGGCGCAAGTGCCACTGTGCGCCAACTGCCCGGGCAGGCCTTCCCGTTGACGTTCCGTGCGGTATGGTACGAGCTGTTTGGTTTAATTTTCAGCTGGGGGAGGGTCCATGGCTCAGCAGGAGCGAGCTGTCCGGACCCGACGTGCTGTTCTCGAGGCCGCCGCGGCCGTCTTCGCGGAGCGCGGCTACGCGGCCGCCACCATCGCCGAGATCCTCAACCGCGCCGGTGTCACCAAGGGTGCCCTTTACTTCCACTTCGACTCCAAGGCGGCCCTCGCCCGGGGCGTGCTCCAGGAGCAGATGAGGACCGAGTACCACCTGCCCCGCGAGTTGAAGCTCCAGGAGTGGGTGGACGCCGGGATGACCCTGGCCAAGCGACTGCCCCGGGAGCCCGTCCTGCTCGCCGGTGTCCGGCTCTCGGCCGACCTCCAGGGCCAGGACGTCCTCGGCAGCGCCTGGCCGGCCTGGGCCCGGCTGACCTCGTGCGTCCTGGCGGAGGCCAAGGAGCGCGGCGAGGTGCTCCCGCACGTCGTGCCGGAGGAGACCGCCCAGATCTTCCTCGGCGCCTGGATCGGCGTGCAGTTCGTCTCGCAGGCCGTGGCCGGCTGGGCCGACCTCGACGAGCGGATGTCGGCGCTGTACGACCACCTCCTCCCCGCGATCGCGGCCCCGGCCGTCCTCGTCCGTCTGGACACCGCGCCGGACCGCGGTGCCCGCGTGATCGCCGAGGTCCACGAGAAGTCCGCCGCCCTCGCCGGCGTCTCCGGCTGAACCGACCGGCCCGTCCGGCACCCTCGTACGGCCGTTTCCCGCGCGGTGCGGCAGGCCCGCCTGCCGGCACGTAGCAAACCGCTGCGACGGTTTGGGCGGGACGTCGCTCACGCCCGGTTCGCGGCCGGGACCAGTCCGGGCGCGAACCGGAAGGAGACCGCCTCCATAAGCGGCCTGCGCTTGGTGTTGTGGAAGGCGGCGATACGCCACGCGCCGTCCGCCTCCCGCACCAGCGTGTACGTCTGGACCTTCCCGAGCCGGCGGGGCCGGCTGCCCTTGTACGTGTCGCCGCGCCCGGTGACCACCGCCGTGTCCGGCCCGAGGAGTCGCACCCCGACGACCTCGTCCGCGAGCAGGGTGTCCTTCAGGAAGGTCGTGAACAACACGCGGTGGCTCTCGGTGATGTCCTGGCGCCCCTGGTAGAGGGTGCCGACGTAGGTGGCGTAGCTGGCGTCCTCGGTGAACAGGCGGCCGTAGGCGTCGGCGTCGTGCCGGTTCCAGGCGGCGACCAGGGCGTCCAGTACGGCGGTCACGGCGGCGTGGTCGTGCGTGGCGGGCATGGCGGAGGTCTCCCCTCGTGGTTAGACTTGTGCAGAATCTTACTGAGAGAAGTATCTGCACACATGCAGAGATTTGGAAAGGGGGCAACCGTGCCGGATTCCCGGAGCGGCGGGGACGAGGAACGCGTGGTCTTCCGTCAGTACCTGGACGCCGTGGGCCTCCACGGCCTGGCCGGTGCGGAGGCCGCGGGCCTGCAGTCCTCGGAGTGGTACGCGCTCAGCCTGATCACCCAGGAGGGCAGCCTCACACCGGGTGAACTCGCCACCCGCACCGGCCTGACCACCGGTGCCACCACCCGCCTGATCGACCGTCTGGAGCGCGCCGGATACGCGCGCCGGACCCCCGATCCCACGGACCGCCGCCGCGTGCGCGTCGAACCCGTCCCCGACGCCCTCGCCCGCGTCGAGGAGGTCGTCGGCCCGGCGCGGCGCCGTCTCGCCGAGGTCCTGGCGCACTACACGCCCGGCCAACGCGCCCTGATCTTCGACTACTTCACCCGCGCTGCCCCCGCGTTCCGCGCCGCGACCGAGGAGATCCGGGCCGCGGCCCCGCGCAGGCGGACCAGGGGCACGGGCTGACACGGGCGCCCGACGCCCCTGCCCGCGCCGCCGGTCCCTCACCTGGCGACCGGTCGAGCCGGCGCGGCCCGGTGGCACCGGGGAAGCCGGCGGTCCGGCGGCACCTCGTCCTGGCCCCGTGCCGCTCCTCCCGCGGTCCGGCGGAGTCATCTCCCGTACGGATGCCGGGCGTTGGCGGTCCGTTCACCGTACGGACCCGGTCCCGTGCCTCTCGTACGCAAGCGCGGCCGGGTTCGCGGGTCCGGGCCCCGCGGTGGGCGCGTCCGGTGAACGGACATGTGTGCGTGGTCACTAGGATGTGAGATCAAGACAACCATGTGACCGGCCTGTTGGAAGCGGGCCGGTCGGGGTCGCCGATGCCAGGGACCGCTCCCCGGGCTGCGGTGATCTTCCTTCCCAGGAGGACCCTCCGCATGTTCCGACGAATAGGCACCGCCGTCGTCCGTCATCCCGTGTGGACGATCGTGGCGTGGCTGATCGCCGCGGTGGCGATAGTCGCCACCGCCCCTAGCCTGCCCTCCAACAGTGACGAGAGCAGTTTCCTGCCCAAGAGTTACGAGTCAATCAAAGCGGCGGATCTCCAGCAGAAGGCGTTCCCCAGCGCCTTCACCCCGTCCGCGATCGCGCTCTACCAGCGCACCGACGGCGGCAAGCTCACCGCCGCCGACCAGAAGGACGTCGCCCGGATCACCACCGAACTGGGCAACAAGCACATCGACCAGGTGCAGAAGGTCGTCCCCGGCCAGCCGTCCAAGGACGGCAGGTATGCCCTGACCCTGGTGCAGATGGACAGCAAGAACGCCGGACAGCCGAAACAGGCCGACGCGGCCAAGGTGTTGCGTGAAGAGGCCAAGGAGCTGGCCAAGGGCACGCACCTCGACGTCAAGCTCGGCGGCTCCGCCGCGCAGGCGCTCGACCAACAGGACTCGTCCAAGCGCGGCGAGGCGCTGATCGGCATCGGCACCTTCGTCATCATCCTGGTGACCCTGCTGATCATCTTCCGGGCCCCCATCCTCGCGGTACTTCCCCTGCTGCTGATCGGCCTGGTCTCCGCCGTCGCCAACGGGCTGATCGCCTACGCCACCAAGCTGTTCGACCTGGAGGCCAACAGCTCGATCTCGTCCATCCTCATCGTCGTGCTCTTCGGCGTGGGCACGGACTACTTCCTGTTCCTGATATTCCGTTACCGCGAGAGCCTGCGCGCCGGTGACGAGCCCAAGCAGGCCATGATCAACGCGGTCGGCCGGGTCGGCGAGGCCATCGCCTCGGCGGCGGGCGCGGTCATCATCGCGTTCCTCGCCCTGGTCCTGTCCACGCTGGGCTTCCTGAAGCAGATGGGCCCGGCGCTCGCCATCGCGGTCGGCGCCACCCTGGTCGCCGGCCTCACGCTGATTCCCGCCGTGGTCTCCCTCATCGGTCCCAAGGTGTTCTGGCCCTCCAAGTCCTGGCAGAAGGAGCCGCAGAACGCCCGCTTCGCCGCACTCGGCCGGGGCGTCCAGCGCCGCCCGGCGCTGACCGCCCTCGTGTCCGGTCTCATCCTGCTCGCCCTGTCGCTCGGCACCTTCGGCTACAAGGCCACCTTCGACCTGGCCTCCGGCTCCATGCCCAAGACCAAGGAGTCGATGGTCGTCCAGGACGAGATGCAGAAGGCGTACTCGGCGGGCGCGGCGGCACCCACCGACGTCTACCTGTCCAGCACCGACGGCAAGCCGCTGGACAAGGCCGCCTTCGACGCGTACGCGCAGAAGCTCGGCGCCGTGGACGGTGTCGCCAACGCCCGCATGACCCAGCTGAACAAGGAGGGCACCACCGCCGACTTCACCGTCACGCTCAAGTACGAGGCGTCGACGGACAAGGCGATCGACGCCGTGGGCCGGGTCCGCGATGTCGCGCACTCCGCGGCGCCCGGCGGCACCGAGGCGCTCGTCGGCGGCATGTCCTCGATCTACAAGGACATCAACGCGGCGGTCAACCACGACTACCGGACGGTCTTCCCCGTCGCCGCCATCCTGATCATGCTCATCCTGGGGCTGTTGCTGCGCAGTGTGGTCGCCCCCTGGTACCTGATGGCCTCCGTGGGCCTCGGCTTCGGCGCCACCCTCGGCGCGACCGTGTGGATCTTCCAGGAGGGCCAGGGACACTCGGGCCTGATGTTCATGCTGCCGGTGATCATGTATCTCTTCGTGGTCGCGATCGGCACCGACTACAACATCCTCATGATCGCCCGGCTGCGGGAGGAGGCCCGCGAGGGCCGGGATCCGCGCGAGGCGGCGGGCATGGCGCTCCGGCACGCCGGACCGACCGTGGCCGCGGCGGGCTTCATCCTCGCGGCGACCTTCGCCACGATGATGCTCGCGGGCAACTCGCTGCTGTCGGAGATGGGCTTCGCGGTCTCCTTCGGTATCGCGGTGGCCGCGTTCGTCATGGCGATGTTCTTCACCCCGAGCCTCACGGCCCTGATCGGCCACGCGGCCTGGTGGCCGGGCCACGGGGACCGGGCGGAGGTGCCTCCCGCCGGGACCGGGACCTCCGGGCCGGTCCGAGGCGATGAGGACCGGGACAGCGCCGCCCACGATCCCGCCGGGCGCCGCGGCTAGCGGCAGCCGGTGTAAGCGGTGAGTTCTGCCGGGCCGACACGGCCCGGCAGAACCATTTTCACAGCGGCCCGCCGCCCTCCCTGCCGCCGGTGCCGCTCAGCGGGCGGTGTCCGCCAGCCGTCGCAGGGTCCGCACCGCCCGCTCGGCCTCGTCGTGGGGCACGAAGAGGTGGTCGTGGTGGAAACCGGCGACGACGTTGCAGCTCAGGCCCTCGGCGGCGAGGGCGCGGGCGACCGCGGCGGTCAGGCCGACCGCGTCCAGCGCGGAGTGGACGCTCAAGGTGATCCACGCGGCGACGTAGTCGTACGCCATCCCGGCCGCGTCCGCGTCCGCCTGCGGCACCACGAGGGTGAGCCCCTCCTGCTCGGCGACCGTGACCACCGGGGAGACACCGGAGGGCACGCCGCCCTCGGCCATGGTGAAGACGTAGCGGCCCGGGTTCAGTTCCGGCCGCATGCCGCGGAGCAGTGTGCGCAGATCAGTCTCACCCGTCACAGGTTCCACCCTACGGGCCGGGACACCGGCCGGCCGCTCAGGCGTCCTGCGGGGAAGCGGCCGAGGCCACCGGACCCGGCGACGCGGCGGGCCGGACGGCGACCGCGTCGACCTCGAACAGCATGCCGGGCAGCGCGAGAGACGCCACACCGCTCAGCGTCTGGGCCGGCAGCCGGTCCCCGAAGCGCGCGTGCAGCGCCTTGCCGAGAACCTCCAGTTTCGCGGCGTCGTGGCCGACGACGAAGGTTCCCAGCCGGACGACGTGTTCGTAGCCGAGCCCCTCCGCCGCCAGGGCCAGCAGCAGCCGGTCGAAGGCCAGTTCCACCTGGGCGGCGAAGTCACCGGGCACCGGGGCGCCGGTGGCGTCGGAGGCGTACTGGCCCGCGATGAAGACGAGTTGGCCCGGCGCCGAGACGGCGTGGCTGTACCCGAACGGGGTCGGGTCGTGCAGCGTGGCCGGGTTGGTGATCGTACGCGCGTCGGGCGTCATGGAGCGTGCTTCCTTGCGTCGAGCACTGTCGGCCAGACCAGGATCCCGCCGCCTGTGGGGGCCGAAGGGGAGTGCGCGCTCTGAGCAGGCCGTCCGCTGCGGCGTGCTCGTGTGAGCCCTGGACGCGCCCCCTGCCGCGCGACAAGACTGCGCTGTCGGCGGACCGGAGGGCCGGCTTCGTTCGCCCGACGTTCGAGCAGTTGGAGCACCAGGAAGGCAGGGGGCCGCTGTGCTGTTGCGTCTGCCCACGTCCGTGACGGAAGCCCGGGAATGCCTGGCGGAGGGGGCCGTGCCGATAGGCGGGGCGACCCTCGTGTGGGCGGCCTGGCAGCGGGACGGGTTCCCCGACCTCGCGATGTCGCTCCGCGAGCTGCCGGAGGCCAACGTCCTGGGGCGGGACACCCTGGGCGGCGCCGTCATTCTGCACCGCGTCGACGCCCGGGTCCCCGACGTCCTGCGGCTGGCCGCCGCCACCGTCGGCACCGGGGCGGTGCGCCGGACGGCGACCGTCGGCGGCAACATAGCCGGCAGTACGCTGCGTTGCCTGCTGCCCGCCGCCCTCGTCCTGGACGCCCGGGCGACGGTCCTGGAACCCGAGGGCGTCCGCGACGCCGACCTGGCCGAGGTGGTCGCCAAGCGTCCCGTCCTGCTCAGCCTGCGCTGGCGGCCGCCCGTCACCTCGGCCTACCGCAAGCTGCCCGGGGCGGCCGGCGGGGCGCCGCCCCTGGTCGTGGCCTCGGCCCTGCACGCCGAGCACGGGGCACCCGACCGCGTGCGGGTCGCCGTACGGGACGGCTACGACGTCCTCGACGGCACCGCCCACCGCGAGACCGACGCCGAGGCGACCCTCGGAGCGCTGCGCGGCACGGCCCTCGGCGACCTGCCGGCCGCCGCGTGGGAGGTCGTGCGGACGCAGGTCGCCGGCCTCCTGGGCACCACGGCTGACCACTGAGGGAGCGGCTGTTTGCCGTGCCCGCGAAGAAGTCGGCGGCTGGAGTGCCCCCGGGACGAACCGCTCGTCGACTCCCGGCTCGTCCGCGGATGCTTCTGCAGCGGCGCGGTCCTCGGTGCCGTGGCCGTGTTCGTCGCCCTCCACGCGGCCCTGCTGCTCAACACCCTCTGCGTGCGGCACATCCGCGGCTTCACCCCGCCGGCCGCCGGAACCGCGACCCTGCCCAGGGCGCTCGGGGCGACCGTCCGCGCGTCCTGGTCCGGCCGGCTGACCGGCCGGAGCGGTCCGAGGCTGCCGCTGTGCCTGGCGGGCGGTTCCCTCACCACCGGCGCGCTCTGCCATCGACATCGGGTTCGGTTTCGCCAACGCGCCGCTCACCCGCGCCGCCGTCAGCGGGCTGCCGCCCTCCCGGACCGGTGTGGCGGGCGCGATCACGTCCACCGCGCGTCAGATCGGTGCCGCCCTCGGCACCGCCCACGCCGACGGCCTGGTCGCGGACACCGGCCCGGCGGGGCTCGCCCACGCCTCCCGTCCGGGCCGGCTCCTGGTCGCCGCCTGCGGAGTCGTCGTCCTCCTCGTCACCGGCGCCGCGCGGCCGAAGCCCCCGGCGCGGAACCGACTGCCGGGTACGGCGTCCCCGGCGCGGACACGCTGAGCATCCCGCGGGCGGTCGCCGGACCGCCCGGCGGCGTGCCATCGTGGCCGGCATGACCGGAGTGACGCGTACGCCGGGCCCGCCGGGCCCGGAGGGCCGGGCGGCGGACCAGGACCTGGCGGTGCTGGTCGGGCTGCAGGCCGCCGGGAAGTCCACCTTCTACGCGGACGTCCTGGCCGACCGGTACGAGCTGGTCAGCAAGGACCTGTTCCCGCGCGGCGCCCGGAACAAGCAGGTGCGGCAGATGCGGCTGGTGGCGGAGCACCTGGCGGCCGGACGAGCCGTCGCCGTGGACAACACGAACCCCTCGCCGCAGGAGTGGGGCCCGCTGGTGGAGGCGGCCCACGCCCATGGCGCGACCGCGACGGCCTACTGGTTCCCGCCCGACGTCGAGGGCTCCCTCCGGCGCAACGCCGCGCGCGAGGGCCGCGACCGGGTCCCCGACGTGGGCGTCCTGGCCACGCTGAAACGGCTGCGCAGGCCGTCGGCGGCGGACGGGTTCGACGCGGTGCACGAGGTGCGGTTCGACGGGCGGGGCGGCTTCGAGGTACGGCCCTGAGCCACGGACACCGGCCAGCGACCCGAATCGCCGGGATCGCGATGTTTCGCCCCCTGTCCGGAATCGTGGGCCGAGAGCGCCACCGACCCGGAAACACAAGGTCAGCAGGGCCTACCGATTCCCCTGCCGACGGGATACCCCTGGAAGGGCGGTCTCCGCCGAGGCCGCTTCCCCCTGGAAGGAGCCCAGCCGTGGACGGATGGTACGTGGACGACCGCTGCACCAACTGCGACGTGGCCCGGCAGTTCGCACCCGAACTGATCGACGAGGCCGACGGGAAGTCGCGGATCCTGCGCCCGCCGGCCGACGAGGCGGAGAACCGGCGCTTACACGCCGCGGTCTTCGCCTGCCCCACCCGCTCGATCCGCCCCGTGACCGGCCGGGCGGACCAGTCGCTGGACCCGTTCCCGCTCGCCCTGGACGACGGCGTACTGATCTGCGGGCACAACTCGCCCCACACCGCGGGCGCCAACTCCTACCTGCTCCGGCGTCCCTCCGGCACCGCCATGATGATCGACACGCCCCGCTGGAGCCGTGCGCTGGCCGAGCGCTACACGGCCTGGGGCCCCGTCACCGATGTGCTGCTCACCCACCGCGACCACGCGGCACACGGCCGCCGCTACGCCGACCACTTCGGCGCCCGGCTGTGGATCCACGAAGGCGACCTGGACGCCGCCCCGGACGCCGACCGGGTGATCCGCGGACTCGACCCCCGGGAGATCGCCGAAGGCGTCACGGTCCACCCCCTCCCCGGACACACCCGGGGCAGCGTCCTCTACCTCGCCGACGACCGCTACTGCTTCACCGGCGACAGCTTCTACTGGTCCCGTACGACCGGTGACCTGGAGGTCGCCGAGAGCGTGACCTGGTACTCCATCGAGGAACTGGCGGCATCCCTGGCCAGGACGGCGGGACGGCTGCGCTTCGAGTGGGTCCTGCCGGGCCACGGGGACCGGCGCCGTCTGCCGGCCGACGAGATGGCCCGCCGCCTGCACGACCTGACGCAGCGCACGCGCCTGCTGCGCCCCCGCCCGATCGACTTCACGGCCGTCCGCTGGTGACGGCCGCCCCGCCTGTTCACTGACAGGCAACACCCGGGGCGCTGTCGGCATCATCGCCTCCTCGCCCGCTCCCTACCGTTCGGATCACATGCTTGTGGCGGACACGACGGAAGAGGGACGGGAATGAAGCGCAAGGCGATCGCATGGGTGCTGCCCGCGTTACTGGTGGCGTTGAGCGTGGTGGGGTCCGGGGCGCCGTCCTCCGCCCAGAACGAGCGGGTCGCCGCGGTGACCTCCACCACGGGGGTCGGCCCCCAGTACGACACCACCCATGTCTACGTCACCCCGGGCGACGTGGACGCGTTCGTCACCAGCTGGGAGGCGACCTTCGGCGGCACGCACACGGCGAAGGTCGTCACCACCGTCACCCCGACACCCAGCAGGACCGAGTCCGAGCTGGTCCTCTCGCCCGTCGGCACGCTGTCCGTCTTCGACTTCAAGACGCCCGTCCCCTATCCGTTCGGCACCGAACGCACGGGCTGGCTCGTGCACGATCTCGACCAGGGCGTCCGACGGGCCCGCACCAGCGGGGCGAACGTCGTCGTCGCGCCCTTCGACGACCCCATCGGCCGGGACGCGGTCGTCCAGTTCCCGGGCGGAGTCAACGCCCAGCTGTACTGGCACACCAAGGCCCCCTCGTACGCGCCCCTGGACACCGTGCCGGACAACCGTGTCTACCTGACGGCCGACTCGGTGCACGCCTTCCTCGCGTCCTACCTCCGGTTCACCCAGGGCCGGATCGTCTCCGACCAGCGGGCGGCGGACGCCGGTGACATCGGTCTGCCCGGGCGGACGTACCGCCGCATCGCCCTGCGCTCCCCGTTCGGCGACACCGTCGTCAGCGTCACCGACGGCCACCTGCCCTACCCGTTCGGCCGGGAGACCACCGGCTACGCGGTGCGGGACCTCGCGGCCACGCTGCACCGGGCCGAGGCGGCGGGCGCGACGGTGCTGTGGGGGCCGTACACCGCCGAGGGCCGCTCGAACGCGATGGTGCGGTTCCCGGGCGGCTACGTCGCCGAAGTGCACGAGGAGAGGGAGCAGAGGTGACCGACGAGGCGATGGGGGACGACGTCTACCAGCCGGACGGGTCGGAGGTGCAGGACGACGCCGGCCTCCTCGACGCGTCCGACACCCTCGACTACCGGGCCGGAGACGAGGCCCTGGACGAGGGCTACTCACCCCCGGAGAGACCGTGGGGCGCGGAGCACACCGGTGTCACCGCCGCGGAGCGGTGGCGGGGGGAGAGCCTCGACGAGCGCCTCTCCGAGGAGGTGCCCGACATCGGCGTCCCGGAGGGCGACGGCGTCGGCGACACCTGGGACACCGACGGCGAGCCGATCGACGGGGAGGTCGGCGACGCACGCGCCGGACGGCTCCTCGCCCCCGACGAGGGCACCCACGAGAACACCGAGTCCGACCTGTTCGCCTCCGACCTCGGACTGGACGGCGCCGGGGCGTCGGCGGAGGAGGCCGCGATGCACGTGATCCCCGACTCCGACACCTACTGACGCCCACCGCGCCCCGAAACGGAGGACCACCGGATGAGCACCGCTGAACCGTCGCCCACGGACACCGGCCACCACCGCCTGCGACACCTCAGGGAACGGATGGCCGAACACCACCGCCGCGCCCGCGACGAGCGCGAGGAGTCCTCGCTCGACGACGCGATCGACGCGGCCGCCTTCGACCTGGCGGCCGACATCGCCCACCCCGTCCCCGGCGGCCCGGAGCCCGGCTACGACGTCGGCACGGACCTCGGCGTCGACCCGCTCCCGCCGCGGCGGGGGCACGCGAGCAGACGGAGACCGGACGGTCTCACCTGACGGCTCCGCCGGTCACCCCGGCGGTGACATGGCGCTGGGCGAGGACGAGCAGCACGGACGCGGGGAGGGACGCCAGGACCGCGGTGGCCATGAGGGCGTTCCACTGGTTCGTGTGGGCGCCGATGTACTCGTAGATGCCGACGGTGACCGGCCGGACCGTGTCCGTGGTGTTCAGGGTGACGGCGAAGAGGAAGTCGCTCCAGGAGAAGAGGAAGGTGAAGAGGCCCGCGGTGATCAGCGCGTTGCGGCTCACCGGGAGCACCACGGACCACAGGACGCGCAGCCTCCCGGCGCCGTCCACGCGGGCGGCCTCGACGATCTCCCGGGGAACGCCCCGCAGGAACGCGTGCAGGAGGAGGATCGAGAAGGGCACCCCGGCGGTCGAGTCGGCGAGGACCAGTCCGAGCCGGGAGTTCAGCAGGCCGAGGTCGGTGTAGGCGCCGTACAGCGCGTTGGCCACGACGATGCCCGGCACCATCTGGGTGACCAGGACGCCGAACAGCATCAGCCGGGTGCCCCGGAGACGGAACTGGGCCAGCGCGTAGGCCGCCGGCGCGGCGAGGGCGAGGCTCAGCACCACACTGCCGAGGGCCACGACGAGGCTGGTGACGAGGTTGCGCCCCTGGTCGTGCAGGGCGGTGGCGTAGCCGCCGAAGTCCGGGTGGCGGGGGAACCAGCCCGCCCGCAGGAGGTTGCCCGCCGGTTGCAGGGAGGCGTTCACCATCCAGTACACCGGGAACAGCATCACCGCGAGCAGGACGATCCCCACCAGGGTGGACAGCCGGTCGGGTGCGGGTGGGCGTTTCACCGGACCACCCCTCGGGAGTCCAGGGCGCGACGGCCGGCGCGCAGGTGGACGAGGGCGAGGACGAGCGAGAGGAGGATGAGGACGTTGCCGAGGGCGGCGCCGCGTCCGAAGTCGAACTGCTGGAAGGAGAGTGCGTAGGACCGGGTGGCGAGAGTCTGTGTCGCGTCGGCCGGTCCGCCGCCCGTCACCACCAGGATGATGTCGAGCACCTTGACCGTGTAGACCACGCCGAGCACCAGCACCACACCGGCCACGGGTCGCAGCAGCGGCCAGGTGACGTGACGGAACGACGCCACCGGGCCGGCGCCGTCCAGCTTCGCCGCCTCGTACAGGTGGGCGGGGACGGCCTGGAGACCGCCGTACAGGATCGCGGTGTTGAAGGGGATGCCCACCCAGATGTTGACGAGGATCACCGACACGAGCGCCTCCGAGGTGCCGGTCAGCCACGGGACGCCGGAGGACACCACGTGGAGGTCGCGCAGCGCGCGGTCGACCACGCCGGTGTCGGTGTCGAGCATCCACCTCCAGGTCGTTCCGGAGACGACCAGGGGCAGCAGCCAGGGCAGCAGCAGGAGCGACCGCAGGACGCCGTTCAGCGGGAACCTGCGCTGGAAGAACAGGGCGAGGGCGAGCCCGATCACGAACTGCCCGACGAGCGAACCGACCGTGAACAGCACCGTGGTGAGCACGGCCTCCCGGAACAGGTCCGAGGGCAGGACCTCCGCGTAGTTCCGCAGGCCCGCGAAGGGCGCCTCACCGGTGTAGAACGTCGAGGCCGAGTACTGCCGGAAGCTCATCACGACGTTCTCGACCAGCGGGTAGCCGAAGAACAGCAGCAGGTAGGCCAGGGCGGGCAGGAGGAACAGCCACCGGGTGACGCGCTCCGGAAGCCGGGGCCGTCTCAGGGACCCGGCCCGCCTCATGGGACCGGCCGGCCTCACGGCTCCGGCCGGCTGCACGGCTCCGGTCGGCTCCATGGGTCCGGTCGGCTGCACGGTTCCGCTCGGCTTGACGGCTTTGGCCGGCTTCCCGGCTCCGGCCCGCTTCGCCGGGCGGACCGGGGGCCGGTCAGGAGCCGGTCGCGATCCGCTGCGCATGCCTGAGCGCTTCCCGCGGCGTCTGCTCACCCGTCAGCGCGGCCTGCACGGCGGTGTAGATCCCGGTCGCCGCCCGGGGCCACTTGACGCCGAGCCGGCCGGTGCGGGCCCGGGCCCGCTCCACGCTCCGCACGAAGGCGGCCATCGACGGGACCTCGCGGGCGTACCGGGACGCGACCGCGGTACGGGAGGGCACGGTGTGGTACTGCCGGGCCAGGGCGAGCATGCTGCGGGAGTCGTTCAGGCAGGCCAGCACCTGGGCCGCCTTCTTCTGCCGGGCCTTGGACGAGTTCTGCGGGACCGTCCACACCTCGCCGCCCAGCGGGGTGACGACGGTCTGCCCGGCCTCGCGGACGGGCAGCGGGGCGACGCCCCAGTGAAGTGTCGCGGCCTTGTCCAGTTCGGAGATCCGCCAGGGGCCGTTGACCATCATGGCCGTCCTGCCGGCGACGAACTGGTCGTGGACGTCGGCCTGCGTCCAGTTCAGCACCGACTGCGACATGGATCCGCTCCTGACCAGGTCGACCCAGAGCTGGAGGGCCTGGGCGGCCTGCGGGGCGTCCAGCCGGGTCTCGTCCCCGCCGTTGGACCACAGGAAGGGCAGGAACTGCCAGGTTCCCTCGAAGGTGGCGTTGGCGTCCACCGCCATGCCGTAGCGCCCCGGGCGGGTCAGCTCGGCCGCCGCCTTCTTCAGCTCGGCCCAGGTCCTGGGCACGGCGACACCGGCCTCCGCCAGCATGTCCTTGTTGTAGAAGAGGGCGACCGTGCTGACCGTGGGCGCCAGTCCGTACACCTTGCCCCGGTAGGTGCCCGCCGACCGGATGCCCTCGGCGTAGCCGCCGGCGTCGACGCCGTACGCGTCCAGCGGGGTCAGCGCACCGGTCTGCGCGATCTGCTGGAGGTCGGGGTTGTCGAGCATCAGCAGGTCGGGCAGGGTCCGCGAGGACGCCTGCCGCAGCACCTGCGGGACGAGCGAGGCCCCCGGCACGCTCCGGTGCTCGACGGTGACGCCGGCACGCTTGCCGCAGGCGGTCAGCCGCGCACCCCACTGGGCGTGCTCCGCGGTGTCGGTGTAGTAGTCGAGAGCGGTGATCGAGGTCACCTTGCCGTCGGCGGACGCGGAGCCGGTGCCCCCGCCGCAGCCGGCGGCCGTCAGGGCCAGGGCGACGGTTCCGGCCAGAGCAGTGAACCGCCGCCTGGCCGATATGGCCGCTGAGCGCATGGTGGTGCCTTCCCGAGGGATGTCTGGTGCCGGCGACCGTGGGGTGCGGCGAGATGGTCGATACCGGCATGTTCCGGTCCCGGGCCTGGGATGCTATCGCATCCAACCGCTCGGAAGATCGTCTGTTCGAACGGCGTAGCCCCGCACACCGCCCGCCCCCGACGCCCCCCGCCCCGCTCGCCGAAGACTCCCCGCCTCGCTCACCGAAGGTTCCCCCTCGGCTCACCGCCCGCTCACCGTTCCGCGTCCGCCGCTGCCAGGATCATCGCCGCCACGGCGTCCGGCCGGGAGCGCAGCACGGCGTGCGAACCGTCGACGAGGTACTCGGTGGCCGTCATGCGCTGGGCCATGAAGCGCTGAGCGGTGGGGCTGAGCATCCGGTCGGCGGCGGCGATGGCGTACCAGGACGGCTTCGAGGCCCAGGCCGGCGGGCCCGAGCCGGCACTCAGCGCGCTCTGCGCGAGGGGGCGTTGGCTCACGGACAGGACACTGCTGACGCGGGGTGACAGATCGGCGGCGTACACCTGGAGGAAGCGTTCCCTGCGGATGTACAGCTCGCCGTCCGGCCGCACGGAAGAGGGCACGGCGACGGACTCGGTGAACACCGTGTCCGCGCCCGGCACGGGCGGGAAGCGGTTCGTGACGTCCAGCAGGCATTCGCCGGCGTCGAGACCGAACGCCGCGACGTACCCCAGGGCCACCACCTGGTCGGCGTCGGTGGCGGCGTCGGTGATGACCGCGCCGCCGTAGCCGTGCCCGACCAGCACGACGGGGGTGTCGATCTGGCGCAGCACGTTCCTGACGTACGCGGCGTCGTGCGCCAGGCCGCGCAGCGGGTTCGCCGGGGCACGCACCGGTAGTCCGGCGGTGTGCAGGTGCCGGATCACCCCCGTCCACGACGAGGCGTCGGTGAACGCCCCGTGCACGAGCACGACGGTCGGCGGCGAGGGGGTGCGTCCGGGCACGTCGGTGACCTCCGACTGGGTGGGGGGTCCCAGTCAAGCCCACCCGGGCCCGGCCGGCATCGCGTGAACGTACCAGGAACCACTCAGTCGTCGGGGAGCGCCATCACCAGGTTGGCGAGCTGCACCCGGGAGTTGACCGACAGCTTGCGGAAGGCCGACGTCAGATGCGTGTTGACGGTGTGCGGGGACACCACGAGCAACTCCGCCGCCCTGCGGTTGCTGTGGCCCTCGGCGACCAGACGCGCGACCTTCTTCTCCGAGGCGGTGAGGGCCTCCCAGCCCTCGACGGGACGCTGCCCGCCCGCCCCCCGGCGGTCACCGGCCCCGGCCGCCCGCAGACCGCGCTGCACGTAGGCCGCCGCGGCCGGCGCGCCCGACGCGGCGAACGTGGACCGGGCGTCGGCCAGAGCGGTCACCGCCTCGGCCTTGCGTCCCGCCGCCAGCAGCGCCCGTCCCAGGTCGGCGCAGGCCGCGGCCCGGACCAGCGGGCGCGGGCCCGCCCGGAGCAGCGCGACGGAGTGCTCCAGCAGGGCGAGGTCGTCGCGCACCAGTGCGCGGGCCCGCGCCGCCACACCCGTGGCGCTGGGCACCGTCGGATTGCGCACGGCGTGGGCCTCCGCCTGCGCGGCCAGGTCCTCGGCGAGTTCCCGGTCCCCGCCGCCCAGCGCCATCCGGACCGCGGAGGGCACCCAGGTGCGCAGCAGCCGCCAGCGCAGGAAGGGCCCCTGCTCCTGCACCCGCCGGATCCTGTCGACGGCGAGCCGGACGTCCCCGTCGGCCTCCGCGTGCACCGCCTCCAGGAAGCGCACCGCGGCCGTGTTGCCCGGGTTCGGCTTGGCCGCCAGTCTCCTGCGCGCCTGAGCCAAGTGCTCCCGCGCCGCCTCCCGGTCACCGCGCAGCAGGGCGATCCGGGAACGGATCACCCGGCCGTTCACCTGCTGGACGTGCACCTGCACCTCGTCCTCCAGGCGCTCCATCGTCACGAGGTCGGCCTCGGCGTCGTCGAGCCTGCCCAGCCCCAGGTGCTGCTGCCCCTGCGCCCACAGCAGCAGGACCTCCCGCGTCGCGCCGGCGCCGTCCGCCGCCCCCGCGAGCAGCCGCTCGCTGGTCGCGAAGTCGTCCAGGTGCTGGTAGGCGACGATCTCCTCGGGAGCGAACGCGGGGTCGACGGCGCTCAGCGCCGTGAAGCGCTCCCGCGCGGCGGCGTTCTCGCCCGCGTTGAGCGCGATCTCCCCGAGCGCGAACAGCGCCTGGACGTGGGCCTCCCGGTCACCGGTGGCCACGGCGGCCCGCAGCGCCTCCTCACCGGCCGCGTGCGCCGGGCCCAGGTCGTGCGCCCGGGACAGGGCCAGCGCCCGCAGGGCGGCCAGCCGCGCACCCACCTCCGGCGCGACACCCCCGAGCGCGAGGGCTCCCTCGGTCCGGCGGCGCAACTCGTCGACGAGATCCATGTTCCACAGCGTGCCGCCGAGGGCGGCCTGCAACCGGCCGACCATCTCCACGGGCGGCCGGCAGGCCAGCAGCCGGTCGCCGGTCGCCAGCGCCTCCCGGTTCCGGCCGGCCCGGGTCAGGCAGCCGATCGCCTGCTCGCCCGCCGCGAACCACGACGGCCGTGCCGTCGGCGCCAGCTCCAGGGCGCGCGTGACGAGGTCGGCCGCGAGCCCCGGGGTGACCGGCAGCACGTCGTCCGCGGCGCGCCGGAGCAGGGCGACCGCTTCCTGGTCCCCGGGCTGGGCGCCCCTGAGGATGTGCGACACCACGTCGATCGGCTGGTGGCCCGCGGCGACGAGCAGCGCCGCGGCCTCGCGGTGCAGCGCCTTGCGGGCCGAGGGCGGGATGTCCACGTACACCGCCTGGCGCAGCAGGTCGTGCCGGAAGGACAGCCGGTCGCCGTCGTCGTCCAGAAGCCCCGCGCGCACCGCCTCCTCGAGGGCCGGGATCAGCGCGACGGACGGCCGGCCGCACAGCGCGGCGGCGTCGTGGAAGCCGAAGCCTCGGCCGAGTACCGCGCCCCTCTGCAGGAAGCGCAGCGTGTCGGGGTGCAGGGAGCTGAGCCTGCCGCGTACGCCCGTCACCAGCCCCGGGGGCACCGGCTCGTCGGAGGTGTCGGCGGTCCGTAGTCCGGCGAGCATCTCGACGGCGAGGAACGGGTTCCCGCCGGCTCCCTCCAGCAGCTCGCGCACCCGCTCGTCCGCGGCGGCGCCCAGGGTGTCGTCGGCGAGCCGGCCGATGGCCACCCCGGACAGCGGCCCCAGGGACACGGTGAGCACCGGGAGATCGTCCCGTACGGCCGCGACGATCTCCTCCGCCGGCCCGTCGACGCCCTGCCGTTCGGTCAGCAGCCACAGCACCGGCGAGGTTCGCAGCCGGCCCGGCAGCTGCTGGAGGGCGAACCGGCTGAGCGGGTCGGCCCACTGCGCGTCGTCCAGGGCGATCAGCACCGGCATGCCGCCGGCCCGCTCCTCGATCGCCTCTGCCAGGCGTTCCACCAGCCGGATCCGCTGGTCGTGTCGGTGCGCGAGGTCGCCCAGCGCATCGCCGGACAGCAGCGGCCGGTCGCCGTGCAGGACGCAGGTGGCCAGCGACGAGAAGGGCACGATGTGATGCAGTTCGTCGGCCTTGCCGAGACCGACGGAGAATCCCGCCGCGGCGGCCCGGGCGACGGCCTCGGTGACCAGCGTGGTCTTGCCGATGCCCGGTTCCCCGCGGACCAGGGCGAGTGCGCCGCTTCCGCTGCGGGCCACCGAGTCGATGAGCGTATGCAACTGCCCGAGCTCGGCCTCCCGGCCGCGCAGACCGCTCCGGGACAGCGGTCCGCCTGACCCCGCCACTTGGGTCCTCCCTGTCCGCACGCGCCCGTCACGCCGGCGCCCGGAGGCCACTATGACAAAAACAGCAGCTCAGCGCATATGCGGTAGCAGTGGTGAGTGACCCAGGTCATGCCGGCGGGGCGGCACGGGCCTGCTCGGCGGAGGGCGCGGGGCTGCCGGGCGGCCGGGGGTGCGGGCCTGCCGGGCGGACGGGGTGCGGGGCTGGCGGGCGGACGGGGGCCTGCCGGGCGGAGGGTGCGGGTCATGCCAGGCTGCGTGCGGAGGAGTGGCGCCACTCGACGGGGGACACGCCGTAGGCGGCCCGGAACACCCGGCTGAAGTGGGAGGCGCTGGCGAAGCCCCAGCGGTGGGCCACCGCGGCGACGGTCAGGCTCGCCGTCTCCCGGCGGGTCAGGTCCCGGCGGCACTGCTCCAGCCGCCGCTGCTGGATCCACCGGCTGACGGTGATGTCCTCCAGCTCGAACAGCTTGTGCAGATAGCGCACGGAGATGTGGTGGGCCCGGGCGATGTGGTCCGGCGTCAGCTCGGGGTCGGCGAGGTGCCGGTCGATGTACGCCCGGATCCGCACCAGCGACATCCGGGCGGCGTCCGGGGTGTCCGCGCCGGCCCGGCCGAGCCGCTCCTCGGCCAGGGTCTGCACCAGGTCCACGACGTTGCGGGCGATCAGCTCGCCCGTCCGCTGCGGATACGTTCCCGCGGTGTCCACGAGCCGGGACAGCAGCGGGGTCAGCAGCTCGCCGAGCGCCGAGTCGGCGCCGAGCGGACACGCCGTGATCCGCCGCAGCTCCGACTCGTTCAGCCCCAGCACCTCCCGGGGCAGCACGAGGGACTTCGTCCGGAAGCGCTCCGGGAGGGTCAGCTCGACGGGCCGGGCCATGTCGTAGACGAACAGCTGCCCCGGCCGTACGTAGGACTCCCGGTCGTCCTGCGCGATGCGGGCGACCCCTCGGCTCAGCAGCTTCACCACCACGTAGTCGTCGTTGTCGCTGCCCGCGATGAGCCGCCGGGTGCGCCGGGCCCGCTGCGGATCGCCGTCCACGGTGACCGCCTGCACCGGGCCCAGCAGGGACGTGCGTATGGTGCCGCTCTCGACCTCGTCGGGAACTCCCATGTCCACGGCGCCGAAGGTCCGTGCGAGGGCCTCGCGCCAGTACTCCCGTCGCCGGTGGGTGGGGACCGTCTCGGTGGTGTAGAGGCTGCCCGTGGTGTCGGTTTCCGGTGCCAGTGACTGCGGCGACATGATCTCCACCCCTTCGGCAAAGTGCGTTTTCCAGACACACCGTGCCAGCGCGGCCGGCTCACCACATCACGTGAATCCGTGAGACCAGGAGTACTCGGCGCCGGACGCCGGGCTCGGTGTGAGGTGCCCCACGGACTCTTGGCGTGGCCGAAAGATGTCCCTAAGTTCGGTCATATGTCCGCCCAAGACGCTGTGCCCCCCGCCGAGCCGATGAACTTCGCCGTGGATCTCACCGGCCACGAGATGACCCGGCGCGCCCACGTGATGGAAGCGCTCGGCGCCGACTGGGACCCGGTCGCGGCGGTCCGCGGCGAGGAGGAGGCGTACGACCTGCTGTACTCGGGCCTCGACGAGGAACAGCAACGGATCTACGACACCCTCGTGGCGGCCGGTGTCCTCCCGCGCCGGGGGAGCGGCCGTGCTGCCGATTGACCCCCAGGCGGACATCGGGCGCCGTGCCTGGGTGACCTGCCCGCACTGCGAGGACCACCGGGACTGCTCCACCTGCCGGGAGGGCCGCAGGTGCCGGGACCACTGGCGCTACCTCCTCTCCAACACCGGCAGCCTGCTCCACCTCCAGTGCCCCTCCTGCACGCACGTCTGGGACCACGAGACCGGCTTCGGCGCCACGCGCACCGGCCCGCCCCACGGGACCGGCGGCCTCTGACGCCAGGTCCACGCGGCATGCGCCACGCCGAGCCGCCCGTACCTCCCGGTCGGCCGCGTGTGTGTGCCGGGGCCGACGTGCCGGTGCGGTGATCGTCTCCGTCGCGGGGCACCGGCCACCGGGGTCCGGTGGAACCCTGACCGGCTGCGTGACCCCGTCAGCGCGGTTCCAGCACCTGGCCGAGGCGGACGACGGCCGTGGGCGCCGCGTCCGGCGTGTCCAGCAGACCGACGTCCTGGTCCTGCAGCGCGATCACCAGGAAGGTGTCGGGCAGCACCCGGGGCAGCGCGGCCAGCAGCGCCTCGGCCGTGGGGCGGTCCAGACCGGCGACGGGTTCGTCCAGCAGCAGGACCGGCGGCCGCCGCAGTACGGCCCGCGCGATCGCGAGGCGCCGGCGCTGGCCCTGGGACAGCCGGCGTCCGACGGGACCCACCGAGGCGTCGAGCGGCAGGGCGGACAGCCCGACCACGTCCAGTACGGCCTGGAGCGCGTCGGTGCCGGCCGAGGGCGCCGCCTGGCGCAGATTGGCCGCCACCGTGTCGTCGGCCAGCCAGTCGTCGGCCTCGACCAGCGTGACCGTCTCGGCGACGGTGCGGGCCGGCGCCTCGTGCACCGGCGTGCCGTCGAGCAGCACGGCGCCGGCGGCCGCCGGCAACCGCCCGGCGAGCCGCCCGAGCAGCGTCGACTTCCCACTGCCGTTGGCACCGGTGACCAGCAGCAGCCCAGGGCCCGACAGGGTCGTGGTGAGGGTCCCGCAAGAGCCGGGCAGGGGCAGACCGACCGCTTCCAGGCCGCGGACGGGCCTGTCCGGGGAGCGGTCGGACGCCTCCCCGCGTGCCGCGACGGACGCCACGGACCGGTCGGCGCTTTCCCCCTCCCCCTTCTCCGGCTCATCCGGTATCTCCGGTATCTCCGACTCCCGTGCCAACGGCGCGAGCCGTGCGGCCGCGTCGTCGGCGCGGGTCAGGTGCTGCAGCAGGCGGGGGAGGCGTTCCAGCAGGTCCCACCCCGCGGCCAGCAGCAGCACCTCGCCCACCACCACGGCGACGGGCTGGGCCGGGGTCGTGGTCAGGGCGATGAGCAGGACGGACGCCTGGCCGAGGGCCGCGAGCAGGCGCAGTGCCAGCCGGCCCAGGCGTTCGGCCCGGGCGGCGGCCCACTCGGCGTCCTCGACGGCCGCCACGGCCTCCGTCACCGTCCGACGCGCCTGCGGTACGGCGTCCAGGCACCGCAGTTCGCTGAAGGCGGCCCGGCTGCCGAGCAGCACGGTACGGAGCGCGGCCCGGGCCTCGGCGGCGTCGGCCAGACGAGCGCGCGCACGCCGGTGCGCGCGCCGGGCACAGCCGACGCCGGCCGCCCAGACGACCAGTTCGGCCGCCCCCAGCACCGGCATCGCCCACAGCAGCAGGATCTCCACCACGCCCGCGGTGGTGACCGCCGCCACCAGCGGTGCGCAAACGGCTCCGGGCAGCCCGGCCACGGTCTCCACGTCGGTGGTGAGCCGGGTGAGCAGCGCCCCGTCGCCCTGTGCGCGAAGTTCGCGGGGCGTGAGCCGGGCGGCACCGCGGGCCAGCCGGGCCCGCAGGGCCACCTGGGCGGAGAGCAGGACCCGGTGGTTGACCAGGCGCTCCAGGTACCGCAGACCGGTACGCCCCAGGGCCAGAGCCCGCACCGCGCCCGAGGGGTACATCCACGACCAGGTGGTGTTGGCCTGGAGCGTCACCACGGCGCAGGTCGTCAGGAACCACCCGGACACGCCCAGCAGCGCGGCCCCGGCGAGTTCGCCGGCGACGGCCGGCAGCAGCCCGGCCAGCAGGGCGCGACGCGAAGCCGCCGTACGCAGCAGCGGCCAGGCGCGGCCGGGCCTCATCGGATGCTCCCCTGGTCGAGGGTGACCACCTGGTCCGCGAGGGTCAGCAGAGCGGGGCTGTGGGTGGCGAGCAGGACGGTCCGGCCGCGGGACAGGGTGCGCAGCGCGGACAGGACGCGTTGTTCGGCCCGCGGGTCGAGATGGGCGGTGGGCTCGTCCAGGCACAGCAGGGGCGCGTCCCGCAACAGCGCGCGGGCGAGGGCGAGTTGCTGCGACTGCCCGGAGGACACACCGGTGCCGCGTTCGCCCACCGGTGTGTCCAGGCCCTGGGGCAGTACGGCCAGCAGGTCGGTGAAGCCGAGGGCGGCGAGGGCGTCCAGCAGGTCGTGGTCGCTCGCGGCGGGCCGGGCCAGCAACAGGTTCTCGCGTACGGTGCCGGGCAGCAGGTGCGCCGGCTGGCCCACCCAGGCGACCCGTCCGGGGTCGGCGGGGACGGGCCGCCCGTCGAGCAGGTGCAGCGCGCGTCCGCCGTGCGGTGCGTACAGCCCGGCCGCCACGGCCAGCAGGGTCGACTTGCCCGCCCCGCTGGGACCGGTGACGGCCAGGAACCGCCCCGGCGCGAGGTCCACGCTCACCCCGTCCAGCGCGGGCGCGGGGCGGCCGGGGTGACGGACGGTGACGGCTTCCAGGCGTACCCCCGGCGGTGTCGCCGTCCGCCCGGCCGGCGGACGGACCACGGGCACGGTCTGGCCGGGCGTGTCCAGGAGCGGGGCCAGCAGGCCGGCGGCGGCGGTCGCCCGGGCCCGGGCGTGGTAGCCGGCGGCCAGTTCCCGGGCCGGTGCGAAGTAGGCGGGCACCAGGACCAGCACGAACAGGGCGTCGGACAGGCTCATGCGGTCCGGTACGACGGGCAGCCGCAGGTAGTCGAGGAGGACCAGCCCGCAGTACGTCGCCACGACGGCGAGGGTGCCGGTGATGAGCAGTTCGACCCACGCGGTCGACAGGAACGCGATCCGCAGCACCTTCCCGGTGCGCTCGGCGGCCTCCCGGTCGTGGCGGGCCAGCGCACCGGCCGCCTCGTCGTGGGCGCCGAGCCCGACCAGGGTGGGCAGTCCGCGCAGATGGTCCAGCAGCCGTGCCCGGTGGCTGCGGATGGCCGACAGCTGGGCGCGCACGGCGGTCTGCGTGCCGAGGCCGATGACCTTCAGATTGGCCGGCAGCAGCGGGGTCGCGGCCAGCACCAGCAGCGCGACGAACCAGCTGCGCCAGGCGATCGCGGCCAGCGTGAGGCCGCTGCCCAGCAGCATGGTGGCCCGCGCGGGCACGTACTCGGTGAGCCAGTCGCTCAGCTCGTCGACCTCGGCGTCCACCGCCTGGGCCGGTGCGGTGTCGTCCAGGCCGGCCGGGGCCGGGCCGTGGGCCGGCAGCGCCGCCGCGATCAGCCGGGCCCGCAGCGCCTCACGGACGGTGCGGGCACCGCGGGCGGCGGCGGTCTCACCCGCGGACAGCAGGACGGCGCGCAGCGCGACCCCGGCCGCGGTCACCAGGGCGGGTGCCACGACGGCCGGCCCGGGTGCGCCGCCCGCCGCGCCCAGGCAGCGCTGGGCCGCCCAGGCCAGCCCGCCCGCCCAGACGACCGTGCCGGCCTGGGCCGCGCCGCGCAGCAGTCCCGCGCGGCGCAGCTGCGGCCGGCCGACGGCGGCCCACTCCCGCAGCCGCTCCGGCACCGGGTTTCCGGCCTGGTCCGCGGCGAGTTCGTCCAGCAGTACGGCGGTGGCGGTGCTCACGGGGTGTGCTCCGCCTCCGGGTCCGCGCCGAAGTGCCCGGCCCGCCGGTCACGGCGGTCGCCGGCGATCCACGCGGCCAGCGCCGTGCCCGCGAGCAGGGCGACGCCGAGCGGGCCGATCCAGTCGGCCACCCCGCCGAACACGTCCTGGGACACGGCCGTCGCCAGGATGCCGGACACCACCAGCACGGTCCGGCGCAGCACGGTCCGCACGGCGCCGGACGGCGCGGCGGCGGGCGCCGGGGTGTGCGGCACGGGCCGCGGGGGCGGCAGGGCGGGCTCCGCCGGCGCGGTGTACTTCCCGCGGAAGCTGCGCCAGGCGTAGGCGTTGTAGGCCAGGACGAACGGCATGCACAGTCCCACCCCGAGCACCAGGAAGAGCTGGGAGGAGTGCGGACTGGCCACCTGGTGGACGGTCGAGGCGGGCGGTACGACGACCGGGGCGGTGAGCGCCGCCAGGGCGAGCAGCCCGGACGCGGTCAACGTGGCCACGGCGGCGAACGGCCGCCAGTCGGGAGCGCGGCCGAAACCGGACCAGGCGACGGCGGCGGCGCCGACGGCGACGGCGACCGCGAGCCAGAACAGCACCGCACGCAGCGGCTCGTCCAGCGCTGTCGGTTGCGGGTCGGCGCCCGGCAGCAGCAGGCCGAGGGCCACCGCCAGGACCGCGGTGGCCGCGAGCAGCGACCGCCCGGTGCGGCGGGTCCGCGACCGGGACCAGCCCTCGGTCTTGTCCTGCAGCCAGGCGGCGCCGGCCAGCAGGTAGAGCACGACCAGGCCGAGCGCGCACAGCACGCCGTAGGGGCTGAGCCAGTCGAGGGCCCCGCCGGTGAAGCGGCCGCCCTCCTGCCGGGGCCCGGTGAGGACGGCGCCGAGCACGAGCCCCTGGCACACGGCCACGGCGAGGGACGCCCCGCCGAACAGCAGGGCCCAGCCGCGCCGGTAGCCGCCGGCCGCGCTGTGCATCTCCAGGCCGAGCCCGCGCAGGATGACGGCGATCAGCATGCCGATGAGCGGAAGGTAGACGGCGGGCAGCAGGACGGCGTAGGCGCCGGGCAGGCCGGCCCACAGGACGACGCCGGCCAGGATGATCCAGCTCTCGTTGGCGTCCCAGGCGGTGGCGACGATCTCGCCGTACTCGCGTCGGCGCGCGGGCCCCGCGGCCAGGCTGAGCATGCCCACCCCGAGGTCGTAGCCGTCGAGGACGACGTACATGCCGAGGGAGAACAGGACCAGGGCGTAACTGGCGTACTCAAGCAACGAGGGCCTCCGGGACGTCGGGCGCGGCGGGTCCGGTGGGCAGTGCCTCGGGGCCGGCCTTGACCGTGCGGACGATGTAGCGGGCCCAGACGGCCAGCAGGGTGACGTAGAGCAGGACGAAGCCGGCCAGGCTCGCGGCGACCTCGAAGGTGCTGAGGTGGGAGACCGCGTCGGCGGTGCGGAGCTGGCCGTAGACCACCCAGGGCTGGCGGCCGGTCTCGGCGACGATCCAGCCGCCGGTGATGGCGATGATCCCGGCCGGGGTCATCCACACCATCCAGCGCAGGAAGCGCGGCGAGTCGAACAGGCGCCGGCGCAGGCGCAGGACCACGCCGGCGAAGGCCGTGGCGAACATCAGCAGTGCGGTGAAGTACATGGCGCGGAAGCCGTAGAACGTGGTCCACATGTTGGGGCGTTCGTCGGGCGGGGTCTGGAGCAGTCCGGGTGTCGTCGTCTTCCCGCTGAGGTCCTGGGCGATGACGGAGCCGAGGTGGGGGATCTCGACGTGCAGCCGGTTCTCGCCCCGGCCGGTGTCGGGGACGACGAGCAGGTTGTACCCGTTGTTGTCGCTCTTCCAGTTGCCCTCGAACGCCTCCAGCTTGGGCAGCTGGTGCTGCCCCATGAAGACCGCCGTGCCGTCTCCGACGTAGAGCTGGACGGGCATCAGCACCCCGAGCACGCCGAGGGCGAGGGACAGGCAGCGGCGGGCCATGGGCTGGGCGGCGGCGCGGTTCTTGACGAGGTACCAGGCGGAGATCCCGCCCACGAACCAGGCGGCGCTGATCAGCACGGCGAGCAGCATGTGCGGGAAGCGGTGCGCGAAGGCGGGGTTGAGCAGGATGCTCGCCCAGTCCTCGGCGTGGAACTGGCCGTCCGCCTTCCGGTAGCCGACCGGGTCCTGCATCCAGCTGTTGGCCGACAGGATCCAGGTGGTGGACAGCAGCGTGCCGAAGGCCACCATCCAGCAGGCCAGGGCCATGGTGCGCGGGCGGATGCGCCCGTCGCCGTAGAGCATCAGGCCGATGAACCCGGCCTCCAGGAAGAAGGCCGTGATCACCTCCATGCCGATGGTGACCCCGATCACCGGTCCGACCGCGTGCGCGTAGACGCCCCAGTTGAGGCCGAACTCGAAGGTCATCACCGTGCCGGCGACGACGCCGAGGCCGAAGCCGACGGCGAAGATCTTCTTCCAGAACCGGAAGATCTGCAGGTAGAGCGGATTCCCCGTGCGTGCGTACACCGTGTACACGACGGCGAGGAGCACGGAGAGCCCGACGGTGAGCGCGGGGAAGGTCATGTGGAAGACCGCGGTGATCGCGAACTGCCAGCGGGACAGTTCGACGACGGCGGGCGAGGCCATGGGTACTCCGGGGAGCGGTGGGTGACGGTCGGTCGGGCGGGCGGGGGCCCGGGCGCGTCCAGCGGGATCGCGGTCGTGTGCCGGGCGCACCCGGCGGGACCGCGGTCGTGCACGCGCGGACGCCCCCGCCCGTTCGGCCGTCGGCGGCCCCCGCAGGGCTCAGGAGCGGACGAGCGGGGTGTCCACCAGGTGTTCGGCCAGGAACCAGGCCTGGAGTTCGCCGGTGCGGATGATCTGCGAGACCAGCACGTCGTTGGTGCCGTCGTCGCCCAGCTCGGCGACCCGGGCGGCCGCGTCGTGGGCGTCGGCCAGGATGGTCTCGTGGGCCTCCAGCAGCCGCGAGAGCATCGCCGGGACCTCTTCGACACCGTCCGGCGGGCGCGGGATCGAGGTGATCTCGGCGACGTGCCGGGTGTCGCCCACCGCGACGCCGCCGAGGGTCTGGACGCGCTCGGCGAGGGTGTCCACGAGTTCCAGCTGTTCCCCGGCGTGCTTGTCCAGGAGCAGGTGCAGCTGGTAGAAGGTCGCGCCCCGCATGATCCAGTGGTGCTTCTTGTACAGGCCGTAGAGGATCTGGGTGTCCGCGAGCACCTTGTTCAGGCGCTGGCAGGAGTACATGCGCGCCTCGTAGGACAGGGCGAGCGGGAACTGCTTGACGGTTCCGAACTCCTGGATGACCGCGCCCTTCTGGTGCAGCCACGGCTGGCTGGACGAGGGCTTGGTGCCGGTGGTCATGACGTGCCTCCTGCGGATGGCGTGCTGTGGGTACGCGGTCGACGCTAGGGGCTGGATCACCGGGCGCGTGGTCCAGGAGCGCACGCGTTGGTGCTCGTCAGCGCACCGGACGGGTCATTCGCGGCCGGCCATGAGCTGCTCCACGACACGGTCCACGTCGAGGTGGCGGTGCTCGGTGCCCGGTGGCACCACGGCGTGGGCGCGGCGCAGGAAGGCGGTGACGGCGGAGCCGGCGATCTCCAGGAGCGCCGCCCCGGCGTGGGTCCGCAGCAGGATGCGGACCGTGGCCGGATCGCGCCGGCGCGCGGGGAACACCACGACGTCTCCGGTCCCGGTGGGCCGGGTCAGCCCCCGGGCGAGGAGCGACCGGGCGAAGACCCAGTCGACGGAGCGGGCGGAGGGGGCGCCGAGGGACAGGCAGACGGCGTAGGGGTCCGCCGCCGCGTACCGGAGTTCGGCGGTCAGCGGCACCGGCGGTTCGTCGGCGACGGCGACACGGACGGTCGTCGTGCATACGATCGGATCTTGGTCCGTGGTCTCTGCGGGATCGTGTCTCATGCGGGCCCCCTGTGTGCGACGGTTGCGGTTCGGTGCGTCGGCCCGTCTCCGGCGGGCCCCGAGGTGGTGACGACCGTACGGCGGGACCGGGGGAGCGGCTTGCCGACGAGCGCACGGGTTGTTGTCCGAAGAAGAAGTCGCGAAGAAGTCGCCATGGCGTCCGGACCTGCCCGGACGCATGATGGTTGAATATAGAACAATTGCTGGCTGGAGAGAAGCATGACTGGGTGGAGAGGTGGCCCCCGATGAGCAATGCCGAGACCGAGCCCGTCGAAGTGCGCTGCGGCACGGCGGTGGACGACGCGTCCGCGGACCGGACGCCCCGGGTCGAGGTGCTGACCCCGCGCGACGTCCCCCTGGGCGGCCCCCGGGCGATGACCGTGCGGCGCACGCTGCCGCAGCGGTCCCGGACCCTGATCGGAGCCTGGTGCTTCGCCGACCACTACGGCCCCGACGACGTCTCCCGGACCGGCGGCATGGACGTCGCCCCGCACCCGCACACCGGGCTGCAGACCGTGAGCTGGCTCTTCAGCGGGGAGATCGAGCACCGCGACAGCCTCGGCAGCCACGCCTTCGTACGGCCCGGCGAGCTGAACCTCATGACCGGCGGGTACGGCATCAGCCACTCCGAGGTCTCCACCCCGCGCACCACCGTCCTGCACGGCGTCCAGCTGTGGGTGGCCCTGCCGGAGGAGCACCGGGCCGCCCCGCGGGACTTCCAGCACTACGTTCCCGAGCCCGTGCGCACCGACGGCGCCGAGATCAGTGTCTTCCTCGGGTCCCTCGCGGGCTCGACCTCCCCGGTGCCGACCTTCACACCCCTGCTCGGCGCCGAGATCGTCCTCGCCCCGGGTGCGGCCGTCACGCTCGCCGTGGACCCCGGCTTCGAGCACGGGCTCCTCGTCGACCAGGGGGCCGTCCGCGTCGCGGACGTCGTCCTGGACGCCGCCGAGCTGGGCTACGTCCACCCCGGCCCCCGCGCCCTGACCCTCACCAACGAGTCGGACGGCGCCGCGCGGGCGGTCCTCCTCGGTGGAACGCCTTTCGAGGAGGAGATCGTCATGTGGTGGAATTTCATCGGACGCCGTCATGAGGATATCGTCAGGGCGCGCGAGGAATGGCAGAACTCCTCCGATCACTTCGGCGCCGTCGAGGGATATCCGGGAGACCGTCTGCCCGCGCCCGTCCTGCCCCACGTGACCATCACCCCGCGCAGGAACCCACCGCGTCACTGACGCCCTGAGAAAGGCATCCGATGAGCCAGCCCTCCGCCGTTCCCGTGGTCGAGCACGCAGCCGCGAGAAACCGCTACGAAATCCTTGTCGACGGCAAGCGCGCCGGCCTGACCGCCTACCGCGACCGCGGTGCGCAGCGCGTCTTCTACCACACCGAGATCGACGACGCCTTCGCCGGACAGGGCCTGGCCTCCCGGCTGGTCCAGGAGGCGCTCACCGACGTACGGGACTCCGGGAAGCGCATCGTGCCCGTCTGCCCCTACGTGGCCAAGTTCCTCAAGCGGCACGAGGAGTTCGCCGACCTCGTCGACGACGTGACGCCCGACGTCCTGCGCTGGCTGGACACCGAACAGGCCTGACCCCCACGCTCCGGCTCCACCCCGGCTCCCACGTCCCGGCCGTCGGTCCTCGCGGACCGGCGGCCGGCTGTGCGTGCAGCGCACCGCTTCTGGTCCCCGAGTGCACGATGCCCGTGCGCCGCTCGCGCCACGCCCGTCACCGCGGTTAGTGTCCAGGCAGTCGAATTCCACCGGCGTGGCATTTTCCGAGAACGGCCACGCGGCGACAGCCGGGAATTCCGCCGGCCACCGGTGCCGGAAACGGCCGTCGCCCGGACAATTCCCGCACGCACGCGAACGAGGTGTTGTCGTGGAGCAATGGACAAGGCGCGAGGACGAACGGCTGCTCACCGGAAAAGGCCGGTATGTGGCCGACATCCACGTGCCGGGATGTCTGGACGCCGCATTTGTGAGAAGCAAGGTCGCGCACGGCTCGCTGCGCGGCGTGGACTGTACGGCCGCCCGCCGGGTGCCCGGGGTCGTCGGAGCCTGGTCGGCCGCGGACCTGCCGGACCTTCCGCCGGTGCCGCACACCCTGCTCGCCCGGCTGTCGACCGAGGAAGCCGTCGCGGGCCGGGAGTGGCCGGCGCTGGTGAAGGACCGGGTCCGCTATCCGGGCGAGGCGCTCGCCGTCGTCCTCGGGGAGGACCGCTACCGGGCCGAGGACGGTGTCGCCGAGGTCACCGCCGAGATCGACCCGCTGCCCGCGGTGGTCACCCCGGCCGCGGCCGTGGAGGACTCCGTCCGCCTCTTCGACGGCCTCAGCAACACCGCCCTGCGGGGCGAGGCGGGCGAGCCCGTCGACCCGGCCGTCTGGCGGGAGGCCGCCGCCGTGGTCGAGGCGACCTACCGCCAGCAACTGCTCATGCCCAGCCCCATGGAGTGCCGCACGATCCTCGCCGTACCCGAGGGGGACCGGCTGACCGTGTGGTCGGGGCACCAGATGCCGCACCGGCTGCGCCGTGAACTCGCCGCGCTGCTCGGCTGGTCCACCGACCGGATCCGTGTCGTCGTCCCGGACACCGGGGGCGCCTTCGGGTCGAAGAGCGCCGCCTTCCCGGAGTTCGTGGTCGTCGCCTACCTGGCCGTCACGCTCGGACGGCCGGTGCGCTGGATCGAGGACCGCCTGGAGTCGATGCTCGTCGCCACCCGCGGCCGGGGCCAGGACCAGACCGTCCGGCTCGCCGCGGACGCCGACGGGCGCCTGCTGGCCTACGAGCTGACCATCGACGCCGACGTCGGCGCCTACCCGCACCTCGGCGTCGGACTGCCCATGCAGACGGCCTGGATGGCACCCGGCGTGTACACCACCCCGCACGTCCACGCGACCCTGCGCTCGGTGCTCACCAACACCATGGTGACCTACCCGTACCGCGGCGCCGGACGCCCCGAGGCGGCCACCGCCATCGAGCGGACCATGGACCTGCTCGCCCGGCGCCTCGGCATCGACCCGGTCGAACTGCGCCGGCGCAACTTCGTCCCGCCCGACGCCTTCCCGTACGACACACCGACCGGCCGCCGCTACGACAGCGGGAACTACGCCGCCGCCCTGGACCTCGCGCTGGAGACGGTCGGCTACGACGAGTGGCGCGCGGAACAGGCCCGCCGCCGCGGCGACCCGGACGCGCTGCCGCTCGGCATCGGCGTCTCCTGCTACGTGGAGCGCTCCGGCGGCGAACCCGGCGGCCTGCACGAGTTCGGCAGCCTGGAGGTCCACGAGGACGGCACCGTCACCGCCCGCTGCGGCGCCGCCCCGAGCGGTCAGGGACACGAGACGGTCTTCCCCGCCCTCGTCGCCAGGACCCTCGGCGTCCCCGAGGAGCGGGTCCGCCTGGTCGAGGGAGACACGGACGAACAGCCCGAGGGACTGGGCTCCTTCGCCAGCCGGTCGGCCCAGGTCGCCGGCGCGATGCTCCAGCACGCCGCCCAGCTCCTGATCGAGGAGGCCCGCCACCGGGCGGCACGGCTGTGGGGCCTGCCCGCCGACCGGGCCGCGTGGGCGGACGGCACCGTCCACGCCACCTCCGGCGGCCCGGCACCCCTCGGCCTGGCCGACCTGGTGAAGGCGACCGGGCCGCTGCGCGTCGAGGACCGGTACGAGGCCGGCATGGCGTTCCCCTTCGGCGCCCACGTCGCGGTGACCGAGGTGGACCCCGACCTCGGCACCGTCAACGTCCTGCGGCTGGTGGCCGTCGACGACTGCGGAGTGGTCCTCGATCCCACCGTGGTGCACGGCCAGGCCTTCGGATCGGCGGTGCAGGGCATCGGCCAGGCCCTCTACGAGGGCATGACGTTCGGTGAGGACGGCGTGCCCCACCTGGCGAGCGGGTTCCTGGACTACCTGCTGCCGACGTACACCGAGATCCCGCCCATCGAGATCAAGGACACCTGTACCCCCAGCCCCACCACCCCGCTCGGCGCCAAGGGCGCGGGGGAGTCCGGCTGCATCGGCACCCCGGCCGCCATCGTCAACGCCGTGGCCGACGCCCTGGGGACCGCCGATCCAGGCCTGCTGCAGATGCCGCTCACACCGGACAGCGTCTGGCGGGCGGCACACGCCCCGCGCCCCGAGGAAGGTGTCCGGTGACAGAGGAGGGCCCCCGGTGAAACCCGCATCCTTCGACTACGTCGTCCCCCGCACGGTCGCCGAGGCCGTCCAGGCGCTCGCCGGCCCCGGGCGCACCGCCCAGGTCCTCGCCGGCGGACAGAGCCTGATCCTGGAGATGCACCTGCAACGCATCCGGCCCCGGCTCGTCGTCGACATCAACCGCATCCCGGAACTCGACGGCATGCGCGTCGACGGCGACGGCCTGCGCGTCGGCGCCCTCGTCCGCCACGCGGCGTTCGAGCGGGCCGACGCCGTACCCGGCCCGCTCGGCACCCTGCTCTCCCGCGCGGTGGTCAACATCGCCCACCCGCCCATCCGGTCCCGCGGCACCATGGCCGGCAGCTTCGGCTGGGCCCACCCCGCCTCGGAATGGTGCGCCATCGGCGTCGCCCTGGACGCCACCGTCGAGGTGACCGGCCCCGACGGCGAGCGCGCCCTGCCGGCCCGCGACTACTTCCTCGGGCCGCACCGCACCGCGCGCCGCCCGCAGGAGCTGATCACCGCCGTACGCCTGCCGCTGCTCGGCGGGCACACCGGCGTCGGCTTCGTCGAGCACCGCCGCACCCACTTCTGCTTCGCCCAGGTCGCGGTCGCGGCGGCCCTCACGGTGCACGACGGCGTGATCAGCGACGTACGCATCGGACTGGTCAACTCCGCCGACCGTCCGGTGCGGGCACGCGCCGCCGAACAGACGCTGCTCGGCACCGAGATCGGCCCGCTGCCGACGGGACGACGACTCCCCGACGGCCATCCGTTCGCCCGCGCCGGCCGCGTCGCCGCCCAGGAGGACGCCGCACCCGTCGCCGAACCGTACGCCGACGCGGAGTACAAGCGGCAGGCCGTCGCCGTGCTGGTCGGCAGAACCCTCCGCGAGGCGGCGACGGACCTCGGCTCACGTCTCGCCGTACGACAGGGAGACCCCCGATGAAGATCACGCTCGAAGTGAACGGCACCGCCCACACCCTCGACGTGGAACCCCGCCGCCTGCTCGCCGACGTCCTCCGCGACGACCTCGGTCTCACCGGCACCCACCTGGGGTGCGAGCACGGCATCTGCGGCGCGTGCAGCGTCCTCATGGACGGCGAGGCGGTCCGCGCCTGCCTGGTCCTGGCCGTGCAGTGCGACGGCAGCTCCCTGCGCACGGTGGAGGGCCTCGCCGGCCCCGACGGCGAACCCCACCCGCTGCAACGGGCGTTCTCGGCCGAGCACGCGCTCCAGTGCGGCTTCTGCACCCCCGGCTTCCTCATGGTGGCCGCCGGAGCGCTCGAAGCCGACCCCGACCTCGCCGACAAACCCGACGCCGTCGCCGGTGTCGTCGGCTCCAACATCTGCCGGTGCACCGGCTACGAACCCATCCGGCGCGCCATCACCCGCGCGGCCCGGGAGCAGCGGGAAGCGAGCAGCACACATGAACGGTGACCTCCGGCCCGGAGTGATCGACGTCCACGCCCACTGGCTGCCGCGCGACCTGCTCGCACTGCCCCCCGGAAACCCGCTCGGCGGCATGAACGACCGCGACGGCGAACTCTTCCTGGGCGAAGCCCCGCTGTCGTTCCCGACCGCGGCCATGACCGACGCCGGCACCATCGTCGCCGACACCCGCAGAGCCGGACTCGGCGCACGCGTCGTCTCCGCACCGCCCTTCGCGTTCCCCGTGCACGCGCCCGCCGAGGCGGACGACTACGTCGCCTCCTTCAACGAACAGCTCGCCGACGCCGTCGCCCGCGCGGACGGCACCCTCGCGGGACTCGGACTGGTCCGGCTGGACGACCTGGCGGCCGCACGCAGGGAGCTGACCCGGCTCGCCGCCGCCGAGGGCGTCGCGGGCATCGCGGTCCCGCCCGTGCTCGACGGCCGCTCCTACGACCGGGGAGTGCCACGCCAGGTCCTCGGCGCCGCCGCCGAACTGGGCCTGTCCGTCCTGGTCCACCCGATGCAGCTGCCGCGCGCCGAATGGGACCACCACTACCTGGTCAACCTCGTCGGCAACCCGGTGGAGACCACCACCGCCGTCGCCGCGGTGCTGCTCGGCGGGGTCATGGAAGAACTCCCCGGGCTGCGGATCTGCTTCGTCCACGGCGGCGGCTGCGCCCCCTCCCTGCTCGGCCGGTGGGAACACGGCTGGCACAGCCGCGACGACGTGCGCCGGGACAGCACCCGCCCCCCGGCGGAGTCCTTCGGGCTCCTCTACTTCGACACCGTCACCCACGACCCGGAGGTCCTCACCCTGCTGCGGGCCCACGCCTCGCCCGACCGGATCGTCTGCGGCAGCGACTACCCCTTCGACATGGCGCAACCCGCCCCCGCCGGCTTCCCGCTGGACCACGGCCTCGACGCCGCCACCCTCGAAGCCAACGGCCGCCGGTTCCTCGGACTCCCGCCCGCCGGCGCGTCGCAGCGGCCGGACGCGAGCTGACAGCGGAACGGAGATCCTGATGCGAGACCTGGCGCCCCGCCTGCTGGAGTGGCAGGCCGCCGGAGCCCGCTGCGCCCTGGCAAGCGTCGTCGCCGTCCGGGGCAGCGCACCGGTACGGACCGGAGCGGCGCTGTGCGTCCACGAGGACGGCACCGCCCTCGGCAGCGTGTCCGGAGGCTGCGTCGAGGGCACCGTGTACGAAGTCGCCCGTGAGGTGATGGCCTCGGGCGAGCCGCAGTGCGTGTCCTTCGGGTACGCCGACGACGACGCGTTCGCGGTCGGGCTGATGTGCGGAGGCGAGATCGACGTCTTCGTCCAGGCCCTGGACGACGGCACGGCACGCGCCCTCGCCGCCGCCCAGCTGGCCGAGGCGGCGGGCCGTCCCGTCGTCGTGGCCCGCGTGATGGAGGGACCCGCCGGAGGCGGCGGATCCGTCGCCGTGTGGAAGGACGGACACCTGGGCAGCACCGGCAGCGCCGGACTGGACCTCGCGGTCCTCCCCGACGCCCGCCGCATGCTGGGCCGGGACGACACGGCCGTACGGACGTACGACACCGGAGCGGCGGACCCGGCCCGGGTGCTGTTCGAGGCATGGGCCCCGCCGCCCCGGCTGCTGGTCTTCGGGGCCGACGCGCACGCCGCCGCGGTGACCCGGATCGGTGCCTTCCTCGGCTACCACGTCACGGTCTGCGACGCCCGCGCCGCCTTCACCACCCCCGAACGCTTCCCGCACGCCCACGAGGTCGTGGTCGACCGGCCCCACCGGTACCTGGCGCGGACCCGCACCGACCACCGGACCGTCGTGTGCGTGATGACGCACGACCCGAAGTTCGACGTCCCGGCCCTCACCGAGGCCCTCGGCCGGCCCCTCGCCTACGTCGGAGCACTCGGCTCCCGGCGCGTCCAGGCACGACGGCGCGCCGACCTCGCCGAGGCCGGCGTGTCACCCGAGGCCCTCGCGCGACTGCACGCGCCCCTCGGCCTCGACCTCGGCGCCTCGACGCCCGAGGAGACCGCCGTGTCCTTCGCCGCGGAACTCGTCGCCGTCCGCAGCGGCCGCACCGCCCGGCCGCTCACCCTGCTGGACGGACCCATCCGCCCGGCCACGGCCGGCGACCGGCACGGCACCGCCGACGGGTGCGCTGCCGGAACCGATCCCGTGCACGGGCGGTCAACCGCGGCGGTGCCGTCTCACTAGCGTGATCGCGACGCGAGGCAGACCCGCCGGGCGCTCGCCCGCCGGGCCCTGCCGCCATGCCGGAACCCGAGGAGTGCCATGGCCAAGCAGACCATCGCCGAACAGTACGTCGACCTCATGGCGCGCGCCGGTGTGCGCCGCATGTACGGCGTGGTCGGAGACAGCCTGAACCCCGTCGTCGACGCGGTCAGGCGGCACACCGGCATCGAGTGGATCCAGGTCCGGCACGAGGAGGTCGCCGCGTTCGCCGCCGGAGCGGAGGCCCAGCTCACCGGCCGGCTGGCCGCCTGCGCGGGCTCCTGCGGACCGGGCAACCTGCACCTGATCAACGGCCTGTACGACGCCCACCGCTCGATGGCCCCGGTGCTCGCGCTCGCCGCCCACATACCCAGCGGCCAGATCGGCACCGGCTACTTCCAGGAGACCCACCCCGACCGGTTGTTCGCCGAGTGCAGCCACTACTCCGAGCTGATCTCCTCACCCCGCCAGATGCCCCGCGTGGTGCAGACGGCGATCCAGCACGCCGTGGGCCGGCGCGGGGTCTCGGTCGTGTCCCTGTCCGGCGACACCGCCGCGGAGGACTCCCCGGACGCGGCACCCGAACTCGCCATGCCCCTGGACCTGCCCGCCATCCGCCCCAGCGACCACGAAATCGCCCGGCTCACCGAGCTGGTGGACGCCGCCGAACGCGTCATGGTCTTCTGCGGCCGGGGCGTCGCGGGAGCCCACGCCGAGGTGATGGAGTTCGCCGGCAAGGTCAAGGCCCCGGTGGGCCACGCCCTGCGCGGCAAGGAACACATCCAGTACGACAACCCCTACGACGTCGGCATGAGCGGACTGCTCGGCTACGGCGCCGCCTACGAGGCCATGCACGAGTGCGACCTGCTGCTGCTCCTCGGCACGGACTTCCCGTACACCGACTTCCTGCCCCGCGATGTGCGGACCGTCCAGGTCGACGTGCAGCCCGAGCGGCTGGGACGGCGCACCCAGCTCGACCTCGCCGTCTGGGGAGACGTACGGGAGACCCTGCGCTGCCTCACGCCCGCGGTGCGGGAGAAGCCGTCGCGCCGGTTCCTCGACCGCATGCTGCAGCGGCACGCGCACGCCCTGGAGGGCGCGGTGCACGCCTACACCCGCGACGTCGAGCGGCACACCCCGATCCACCCCGAGTACGTCGCCTCGGTGCTCGACGAAGAGGCCGCGGACGACGCGGTGTTCACCGTCGACACCGGCATGTGCTGCGTCTGGGCCGCGCGTTACCTCACACCGAACGGCCGCCGGCGCATCCTCGGCTCGTTCGTGCACGGCTCGATGGCCAACGCGCTGCCCCAGGCGATCGGCGCGCAGTTCCTCGACCGCGGCCGGCAGGTCGTCTCCCTCTCCGGCGACGGCGGCTTCTCCATGCTCATGGGCGACTTCCTCACGCTCGTCCAGTACGACCTCCCGGTGAAGGTGGTCGTCTTCAACAACTCCTCCCTCGGCATGGTCGACCTGGAGATGATGGTCGACGGCCTGCCCCCGCACGGCACGACCTACCCGCACGCCGACTACGCCGCCATCGCCACGGCGGCCGGAGCCCGGGGCATCCGGGTCGAGCAGCCCTCCCAGGTGCGGGAGGCACTGCGCGAGGCCTTCGCCCACGACGGACCCGCTCTCGTGGACGTCGTCACCGACCCCGCCGCACTGGCCGTCCCGCCGAAGATCACCGCCGAGCAGCTCAGCGGCTTCGCCCTGTCCGCGAGCCGTACGGTCCTGAGCGGAGGCGTCGGCCGCATGATCCACCTGGCCCGGGCCAACCTCCGCAACATTCCCCGCCCCTGAGGCGGGACACACCGTGAGGGTGACGGCCGCCGGCCGTCACCCTCACTGTCTTGTCACTCTTTTCCCACTTCCCCCCGCCTACGCTCCGGGCGAAGTGGAGGACGGCCCCGCTCCCGACGCTGTCGCCGCTTCACGCGACAGAAGTCCGGAGGCAAGGAAACGCATGATGCGCACGACCGGTCCGTCCACGGTCACCACACCCACGGCCGGCGGGGTGCGGCCGACGACCACGGGGCTCGGCATCGTCACCATGGACAGCGACACGGGCACCCGCCCCGCACGGCTGCCCCGCGAGGGCCGGCCGGACGGGCGGCCGGGCCCCGCCGGGCACCCCCGGCGGCTGATCGCCCGGGCCGGCGGCGAGTACCTCTTCGTCGGCGTACGCGGCGGCAGCGGCACGCCGCCCGCCCGGGAGCCCGCCCCGGACGTGTTCCTCGGTCCCGGGGACATCTGCTTCTACGACGTGCACGAGCCACCGCGCCTGGACCTCCCGCGGGGCTGTCGGCTGAAGGTGTTCCTGCTCGCACGGGAACTCCTCGGCCTCGCCCGGTCCGACGTGCCCCGCGTCACGAGCGTCCCGGTCGCGCCGACGTCCGGGCTCGGCGCCCTGCTCTCGCCGTTCCTGTCCGACGTCGCCGACACCCTCGGCGCGTCCCGGCCCCCGGTCGGCGAGATGCTCGCGTGGAACGCCGTGAACCTGCTGGCCACCCTGGCCACCGAACACCTGGCGGAGCAGGCGCGGGACGAGGAGCCGGACACCCGGGCGGTGCTGGTGCCGGACATCCTGGACCACATCGACCGGCATCTGACGGACACGGACCTGTCGCCCGAGACGATCGCCCGCGCCCACCACATCTCCGTGCGCTACCTGCACAAGCTCTTCGAGGACGAGGGCACGACCGTCGCCCGGCTGATCCGGCGCCGGCGGCTGGCCGAGTGCCGGCGCGCCCTGACGCTGCGGTCCTGGGAGAACGTGACCATCGCGGCGATCGCCAACCACTGGGGCTTCGCCAGCCCCACCCACTTCAGCCGGGTGTTCCGCGCCGCCTACGGGATGTCCCCGCGTGAATGGCGGGACGTCGCGGGCAGCGGGGCGGCCCTGGATGGTGTCGGCAGCAGCGGGGCGGGCCGAGGCGGCCGGGAGACCGGGGACCGAACCGGACGGGCCGAGGCTCCCCCGGAAGCGGGGGAGCCTCGGCCCGGTGGCTGACCGCGACCCGTTCCTCAGGACGGCGGCCGGGTCCAGGCCGCACCGGAGGCGGCCAGCCGGTGCGTCACCACGGAGGTCAGCGCCAGGAGCAGCAGGCACAGGACCAGGGTGAGCACGAGATGGCCGTGCAGGACGAGCCCGGCTCCGGCGAGGGCGCCGAGCAGCATCGCCAGCACCGACAGGATCCGCCGCCCGGGCCTCGGCGCCGCCCCGCCCGCCCGGGCCGAGTCCGCGGCCAGACCGGTGAGGGTCAGCGTCAGCACGGTCGTGGTGAGGTCCGGGACCCCCAGGCGCCGGGCGACCGCGTTCTGCAGCCCCATCGCGAGTCCCAGACACACGATCAGCGTGTACTCCACCCCGGTGCCGACCCGGCCGCCGGCGACCGCCGTGACGACGACGGCGACGGCGACCAGGGCGGTCTGCACCGCGGTGGCCGCCGTCAGCAGCCGCCCGCGGTTCCCGGCGAACCGGGTGCCGATCCTTCCGCCGGTCAGCGCGCCGAGGAGGAACGCCGCCAGCGCGACGACGGAGGCGAGCGCGGACAGCGTCGCCGCGCCGCCCAGCGCGAACCCGAGGAAGACCACGTTGCCGGTCATGTTGGCGACGAAGACGTGCCCCAGCGCCAGATAGCTCACCGCGTCGACCAGACCGGTGACCACGGTCAGCGTCAGCATCAGCGGCGGCAACGGGCCATGACGGTCCCCCCTCGGCGGTGCCAGCGTACGGAGCGCGTCAGTCAGCAGGCTGCGCATGGATCTTCCCTTCCGTTGCCGTGGGGGCCCGGTGCAGCACCAGGCGGGTCAGCAGCCCGCTGACCGGGCCGATCACGATCGCGGCGAGCGCGACCCACACCGGCCACGGCGTGACGCCCAGCGCGTGGTCCACCGACCAGCGGCCGGGCCCGGTGAGGGCCAGCGCCGCGGAGACGACGACGAGGACCAGGGGGTACTCGTAGCCGTCGTTCTGCACCCAGAGGCCCTTGGGCCACTTGACGGTGCCCGCGACCGTCATCACGCCCATGGCGGCCATCGCGGCCAGGGGCGTGAGCAGACCGGCGGCCAGGAACAGGCCGGCCCCGATCTGGCTGGCGCCCGCGACGACCGCGGTCAGCCGGCCCCCGCGGAACCCGTCGTGCCGGAACTCCTCCGTTCCGCCTGCCAAGCCGTGGCCCCCGAGCCGGAAGCTCACCTTCTGCACTCCGTGGCCGGCGATGAGGAGCCCCGCCACCACCCGGAGGACCAGCAGTCCCGCGTCCATCTCTTCCTGCCTGTTCCTGACTCGGTCCCTGTGCTGCCGTGCGCGAGTCGATCAGCCGGCGGCGTGCCCGCCGATGAAGGCCTGGGCGTACACCAGCCCGAGGCCGTAGGCGCCGCCGTGCTCCTTGACGACCTCGGTGACCGGCACGTACGTCTCGCCGCGGGCCCAGTCGCGCTGCAGCTCCAGCAGCACCTGCACCCAGGTGACCGGGACGGCACCGCCCTGGATCATGCGCTGGACGGCGTGCTCGTGGGCCTGCGGGCTGACACCGCCGCAGGCGTCGGTGACGACGTAGACCTCGTAGCCCTGGGCGATGGCGGAGAGCGCCGGCAGGACCACGCAGACCTCGGTCCACAGACCGGCGATGACCAGCTTCTTGCGGCCGGTCGCCTTGACGGCCTCGACGAACGCGGGGTCCTCCCAGGCGTTCATCGTGGTCCGGTCGATGATCTTCTGGTCCGGGAACACGTCCCCCAGCTGCGGCATGATCGGACCGGAGAAGGACTCGGCGGCCACGGTGCTCAGCACGACCGGCACATCGAAGGTCTTGGCGGCCTTGGCCAGACCCACCGTGGAGTTGATGATCGCGGTGCGGTCGCCGCTGCCGGTGCCGAAGAACATCTGCGGCTGGTGGTCCACGAACAGGACCGCGCAGTTGTCGGGGGTCAGCAGGTCGGGGCTGGGGGACGCGGTGACCTGGGCGATGTCGACCATGAGAGGGCCTTTCCTGGGAACAGCGGCGCGGACGGGCGTCCGCGCCGGGCAACAACCGTCCGGTGGACGGGGTCTGTGGGTGTTCGTCCCGCTCGCGGATGCAGAGGGGAGTCGGGAGAGGTGCGGAGGGAGATGCGGAGAGCGGATCAGAGGACGAAGCAGGGGTCGAAGGGGGATTCGACGGCGTCGGAGGCCAGACCGCGGCGCACGCGCCAGGCGCGGTGCCGTTCCGACTCCGCGACGGCCTCGCCGAGCGACTCCGCCTGGCGCGCGCCCGCCGCCCCGGACGCCTGGTAGCCGCCGAAGTGCGCGACCGGGCTCCACGTGGGGGAGACCCGCGGCAGCTCCTCGTCGAGCCCCTCGTACTCGCCGGCCGCGTACACGATCCGGCCGCCGGTGACCGTGAGCAGCGACTCGATGTGCGCGATGTCCGGCTCGGGCACGCTGAAGTAGTCCTCGGACAGCACCGCGAGGTCCGCGTAACAGCCCGGCCGCAGCACGCCCTTGACGTCTTCCTCGCCGGTCAGCTCCGCGCCGGCGACGGTGAACATGCGCAGTGCCGTCTGCCGGTCGACGCGGTTGCGGCGCGAGCGGAGCACGACGTCCCCGACGCCTCGTCCGCTCACCAGCCAGTGCAGGGCGACCCAGGGGTTGTACGTGGAGACCCGGGTGGCGTCCGTGCCGCCGGCCACGGTCAGCCCGCGGTCCAGCATGGCCCGGATCGGCGGCGCGTCCGCGGCCCGGCCGGGGCCGTAGCGGCGCAGGAACGCCTCGCCCTGGAAGGACAGCCGGTTCTGCACGGACATCGCACCGCCGAGCGCGGCGACCCGGTCGAGGCTCTCCTCGGACACGGTCTCCGCGTGGTCGAACAGCCACCGGTTGCCCGCCGGGAAGAGTCCCTCGGCGGCGAGCTTCTCGAAGACCGCGAGGTCGCGGCGGATGGTCTCGTCGTACGTGGCGTGCAGCCGGAAACCCCAGCCGTGTTCCATGAGGAGACGGACGGCCTTCTCGAACTCGCCCTCGTAGTCGCCGAGTTCCGGGCGCGGCTGGGCGAAGTTCTCGAAGTCCGCGGCGGCCCAGGTGAGGTTCTCGCCCGCGCCGTTGAGCCGCAGCCACGCGTCGCCGTCCTCCGGGCGGGCCGTCTCGATCCAGCGGGTGAGGTCGGCGATCTCCTGTCCCGCGGTCTGCGGGAACAGGTGGTAGGCGATGCGCAGCGACAACTGGCCGGCCTTCGCCAGCTCGATGACGGTGCTGTAGTTCTCGGGGAAGTTCTGGAACCCGCCGGCGGCGTCGATGGCCGAGGTCAGGCCGAACCGGTTGAGTTCGCGCAGGAAGTGCCGGGTCGAGGTCTTCTTGTCCTCGCCCTCCAGAACCGGCGCCTTGGCCAGGGTCGAGTAGAGGATGAGGGCGCTGGGCGCGGCCAGCAGCATGCCGGTCGGCTCGCCGTCCCGGCCGCGCACGATCAGCCCGCCCCGGGGATCGGGGGTGTCCCGGTCGATGCCGGCGGCCCGCAGCGCCGCCCGGTTCAGGACGGCCGACTGGTACAGGTGCAGCACGAACACCGGGGTGTCCGGGGCGGCGGCGTTCAGTTCGGCGACGGTCGGCAGCCGCCGTTCGGCGAACTGCTCCGCCGACCAGCCTCCCACCACCCGTACCCACTGGCCCTTCGGTGTCCGTGCGGCCTGCTCGCGCAGCATCGCCAGCCCCTGGCGGAGGGTGCGGACACCGTCCCAGCGCAGCTCCAGTACGTAGTTGAGCCCGCCCCGGATGACGTGCAGATGGGCGTCGTTCAGACCCGGGATCATCCGCCGGCCGAGCGCGTCCACCACCTTCGTGGCGGGACCGACGTGCGGGGCGACGTCCTTGTCGTCACCGACGACCGTGATGACGCCGTTCCGGACGGCGAGGGCCTGGGCGTGCGGGCGGACCGGGTCCCCCGTATGGATCTTCGCGTTGCGGACGACCAGCTCTGCGGCATCGTCGGTGACCTGGGGAACCAGCCCGCCGACCGGCATTGCAGACACGTGTGCGGGACCTCCTCCGGAATGAGTGTCTTGGGGTGTCCGCTGCGTTCGGACTCGGCGAACGAGGAGCGCGACGAGAGAAGCGGACGGCGAGCGGTGAGGCGCGGGAGCCGCCGTCTGACCGAGGGGCGCACCGTGACCGCTGCCCTCACGCTAGGTCCGGAGGGCGTCGCCGTGTGTCCCGTCCGTGCACCGGCGTTTTTCCCGCAGCGCACTGGATCCGGAGCCGGGGACCGCCGTGCGCTGTGAGGACGTCGGACGTGCGCTGGTGGGCAACCGCCGGGCGGACGGCGGCCCTACGGTGGCGGTCAGCGGCGCCGGAGTGCCCAGCACAACGATCCGGGTCGTCTGCCGGAACGACCGGCGTCCCTACGTGATCACAGGAGTTTCCCATGTCTGACGCCCACGAGCCGGTGAACCCGGTGCTGGAGCCCGCGGCGGCCGAGTTCGCGGCGGCGACCGCGAACCCGCCCTACCTGTTCGACCTGGCCCCGGCCGAGGGCCGCAAGGCGGTCGACGAGGTGCAGTCGGGCGAGATCGACAAGCCGGCCGTGGACGAGGAGTGGATCACCGTCCAGGGCGGTCCCACGGGCAGCGTCCGGGCCCGCATCGTCAAGCCCGCCGGCGCCACCGGCACCCTCCCGGTCATCGTCTACATCCACGGCGCCGGCTGGGTCTTCGGCAACGCCCACACCCACGACCGTCTGGTCCGCGAACTCGCCGTCGGCGCCCAGGCCGCCGTCGTCTTCCCCGAGTACGACCTCTCCCCGGAGGCCCGTTACCCGGTCGCCATCGAGCAGAACTTCACCGTCGCCAAGTGGGTGGTGGACGAGGGCGCGTCCAAGGGCCTGGACGGCTCCCGGCTCGCGGTGGCCGGCGACTCCGTCGGCGGCAACATGACGGCCGCCCTGACCCTGATGGCCAAGGAGCGCGGCGGGATCCCGCTGGTGCAGCAGGTGCTGTTCTACCCGGTCACGGACGCAAGCTTCGACACGCCGTCCTACCACCAGTTCGCCACCGGCTACTTCCTGCGCCGCGACGGCATGCAGTGGTTCTGGGACCAGTACACCACCGACCCGGCCGAGCGGGCCCGGATCACCGCCTCCCCGCTGCGGGCCACCACCGAGCAGCTGCGCGACCTGCCGCCGGCGCTGGTCATCACCGGCGAGGCCGACGTGCTGCGCGACGAGGGCGAGGCGTACGCCAACAAGCTCCGCGAGGCCGGGGTGCCGGTCACCGCGGTCCGCTTCCAGGGCATCATCCACGACTTCGTCATGCTCAACGCCCTGCGCGGCACCCACGCCGCCGAGGCCGCCATCACCATGGCCGTCCGCACGCTGCACGCGGCCCTGCACACCGCCTGATCGCGAGGGGAACGACAGACATGACCACTCCCACTCCCACCGTCGTCCTCGTCCACGGCGCCTTCGCCGACGCCGCCAGCTGGTCCGGGGTCGTCGAGGAGCTGCAGCGCGACGGCATTCCGGTGATCGCTCCGCCGAACCCGCTGCGCGGCCTGGCGTCCGACGCCGCGTACGTCGCCTCGGTCGCCGCCCAGATCGACGGTCCGGTCGTGCTGGTCGGCCACTCCTACGGCGGTGCGCTCATCACCGTCGCCGGTGTCACGGAGAACGTCGTCGGTCTGGTCTACGTCGCCGCGTACGCCCTCGAAGAGGGCGAGAGCCTCGGTGAGCTCCAGGGCCGCTTCCCGCTCTCGCCGCTGGTGAGCAACCTCAAGCAGTGGACGTACCCGGTCGCGGGCGCGGACCCCGCCGTCGAGGTCACCATCACCGAGGACGCCTTCCCGTCGGTCTTCGCCGCCGACGTGCCCGCGGAGGTCACGAAGGTCCTCGCGGCGGCGCAGCGTCCGCTCGCGGCTGCGGCGTTCGAGGAGAAGGCCTCCGCCGCCGCGTGGCGGACCAAGCCGTCCTGGGCCCTGGTGGCCGGTGCGGACAACGCGATCAACCCGGAGGTGGAGCGCTTCGGCGCGAAGCGGGCCGGTGCGACCGTCGTGGAGATCGAGGGCGCCTCGCACGCGGTGGCCGTCTCCCAGCCGAAGGCGGTCGCCGACCTGATCCGCGAGGCGGTCCGCGCGACGAGCTGACCGCCCCCAGGAACGACCGCGCGGACGCCTCCCCCGTACAGCGTCCGCGCGGTCTCGCGTCCCGGCCGGACGACCCGAACCGGCGGAGTGTGACACAAGGTCACATTGTGATTACGCTGTGCATGTGATCGGGTCATGGGGCAGTGCGGACGGGCGCCCGGGGCGTCGTCGTCGCGCCGCGCTCCTCGTCGGGCTGGTGCTGGTGATCGCCGCCCATCTCTCCGGCGCGGTGCACGCGTGCACCTTCGCCGGTCCCGACGCGACCGCAGCCGTGGCGCGGCACGGTGCGCCGGTCGTCGCGGAGGGCGGCACCGACAGCGGGGGCTCGACCGTGCCGCCTCCCCCACACCGGCACGCGGCGGACGGACACGCCGACCACACCGCGGACCGCCCGCGCCCCGCCCTCGACGACACCGGGCTCGGCGACGAGACGGACCAGCCGCTCCGTCCCGCCGTGTCGAACGGGCGTTTCACGGACACCGCCCGGCACAGGCCGCCCGGCACCTCCCCCTCCTGTGGTGACGGCCCCTCACTGGCAGTCGTCTGCGTGCGGCGGCAGTAGGCCCGCGCCCGCACGCCCCGGACCGGTCCGCGACGAGAGTCCCCGGTCCGAGGTGTGCCCGCGCGCCCTGCCCCCTCGCACAGCGCCCCCCGCACAGCCGCCGGGCGCGAAGGAGCCGTACGCCCATGCACCTCTCCCCGCCCGCATACCTGCCCGAACCCGTCGGGGCCCGCGCCTCCCGGCGCCGGACCGCCCGGCGCCCCGCCCACCTGGTCGGCGACACCCCCGTCCTGTGGGTGGACGAACCCTTCGCCCCGCCCGGCCGCGGCTTCCACGCCAAGCTGGAGGGCGCCAACCCCGGCGGTCTCAAGGACCGGCCCGCCCTGCACATGGTCCGCGAGGCCCGCCGGCGCGGCGAACTCGCTCCCGGCGCGCCGATCGTGGAGTCCTCCAGCGGGACGCTCGGGCTCGGCCTCGCCCTCGCCGGACTGACCCACGGACACCCGGTGACCGTCGTGACGGACCCGGGCATGGAACCGGCCGTGGCCCGCCTGCTCACCGCGCGGGGCGCACGGGTCGTCCAGGTCACCGCGCCGCACCCCGAGGGCGGCTGGCAGGAGGCGCGCCGCGCCAGTGTCGCCGAGCTGCTGGCCCGTACACCGGGGGCGTACTGCCCGGACCAGTACCGCAACCCCGACAACGTCACCGCCTACCGGCCGCTGGCCGCCGAGCTGATCGCCCAACTCGGCCGCGTGGACGTGCTGGTGGCGGCGGTCGGTACGGGCGGACACTCGGCCGGGGTCTCCGCGGTGCTGCGTGAGGCCTTCCCTCGGCTGACGCTCATCGGGGTGGACTCGGTCGGCTCGGCGATCTTCGGCCAGCCGGCGGGGCCGCGGCTGATGCGCGGCCTCGGGTCCAGCATCCATCCGGACAACGTCGACTACGCGGCCTTCACCGAGGTCCACTGGGTGGCCCCGGCCGAGGCGGTCTGGGCCTGCCGTGCACTCGCCCGCCGCCACTACGTCTCCGGCGGCTGGAGCGTCGGGGCGGTGGCGCTCGTCGCCGGGTGGGCGGCGCGCACCCGTCCCGCCGGGACCAGGATCGCCGCGATCTTCCCCGACGGACCGCACCGTTACCTCGGCACGGTCTACGACGACGCCTGGTGCCGCGAACACGGCCTCCTCGGCCGGACACCACCGCCCGACCCCGACGGCATCACCGAGCCGGACGCACACCGGGTGACCCGGTGGACCCGATGCGACCGGGTCCGCGACCCGCTCGCACGGGAGCGGGGGAGGACGCGTGACCGGGGGGCGGCTGGTGTGGGGGCGGGGGCGCGGGCGGGGGCGGGCGTCCAGGTCCAGGGCGGTGGGCTCCGGGCGGAGGCGGAGGCGGAGGCGAAGGCGGAGTCGCGGGTGAGGGCAGAGGCCCAGGAGGAGTCGGGGAGCCGGGCGGAGACGGGGGTCCAGGGTCAGGGCGGGGTCCGGGTGGAGGCGGGGGCGCGGGCCGAGAGCGAGGTCCGGGCGGAGACGGGGATGCGGGCAAAGGCGGGGAGCCGGTGAAGCGGTTGTGGGCCCAGGTGGCTTCCTTCGACCGACCCGCCCGCCTGCTGATGGTGAACCAGTTCGCCATCAACCTGGGCTTCTACATGCTCATGCCCTACCTCGCCGACCATCTCGCCCACGGCCTCGGCCTCGCGGCCTGGGCGGTCGGACTCGTGCTGGGCGTCCGCAACTTCTCCCAGCAGGGCATGTTCCTCGTCGGCGGCACCCTCGCCGACCGCTACGGCTGCAAGCCGATGATCCTGACCGGGTGCGCCCTGCGAGCGGTCGCCTTCGGTCTGCTGGCGGTGGCCGGCTCCCTCCCCGCCCTGGTGGCGGCGTCGGCGCTGACCGGCCTGGCGGGGGCGCTGTTCAACCCGGCCGTACGGGCGTACCTCGCGGCGGACGCCGGACAGGAGCGGCGGGTGGCGGCGTTCGCCGCGTTCAACGTCTTCTACCAGGCGGGCATCCTGGTCGGTCCGCTCGCCGGACTCGCCCTGCTGGCGTGGGACTTCAGCGCGGTCTGCACGGCAGCTGCGCTCATCTTCGGCGCCCTGGCCGCCCTGCAGTCCCGAGCCCTGCCCGCCCGTCCCCCCGCCGGCCACACGGGCCGACCTGCCGGTCACGACGGCCGACCTGCCGGTCACGACGGCCGACCCGCCGGTCACGACGGCCAACCAGTCGGCCCCGACGGCGCATCCGCCGGCCCCGACGGCGAGCCCAGTGGCCGCGGCAGTGATCCCGCCGGCCACACGGGCCGACCCGCCGGTCGTGACGGCCAACCCGTCGGCCCCGACGGCGCATCCGCCGGCCCCGACGGCGCATCCGCCGGCCCCGACGGCGAGCCCAGTGGCCGCGGCAGTGATCCCGCCGGCCCCGCAGGCCAACCCGCCGGCCCCGCCGGCCAACCCGCCGGTCACGACGGCGAATCCGCCGGCTGCGGCAGCCGGCCCGCCTGGCGGGCGGTCGTAGCCGACTGGCGCTCCGTCGCCGCCAACCGCCCCTTCCTCCTCTTCGCGGCCGCCATGAGCGGTTCCTACGTCCTGTCCTTCCAGGTCTATCTCGCCCTCCCGCTGTACGCCCGCACACTCTTCGGCGACCGCACCGGACCGGTCACCGGTGCGGTCTTCGCCGCCTCGGCGCTGGCCGCGCTCGCGGGACAGCTGAAGCTGACCGCGTGGGCCCAGCGCACCCTGACCGGCCCGCAGGCCGTCGCCTGCGGGCTGGCGGTCATGGGCGCAGCCTTCCTGCCCCTGTTGCCCCGGTCGCCCGGCGCCCCGGCCGGGGCCGTCGCCCTGACGCTGTGCGCGGTGCTGCTCGCCTGGGGCGGGGCGCTGCTGTACCCCTTCGAGATGGACACCGTCGTACGGCTCTCCGGAGAGCGGCTCGTCGCCACGTACTACGGCGCCTACAGCACCGCCTCCGGCATCGCGGTCTCGCTCGGCAACCTCGCCGTCGGGGCGCTCTTCGACACCGGGGTGCGCTGGCTGCCGTGGGCCGTCCTGACCGCGACCGGGCTCGGTTGCGCCGCGCTGGTCGCACGCCTGCACCAGGCCGGACACCTGCGGACGAGCCCGGCTCCGGTGACCGGAGCAGTGCCCTCCGGGTAACCGGCCGGCCGGCCCCGGCGGCCCCCGGCCCGTTCTCCCGCCCGCCCCGCAAGTCACCGACCTCACCCAGGGGTTGTCCTGACAATCCCGCGGCCCCTAGGGTCGTGCAGTACGGGAGCAAGCGCTTTCCATCGCTGCTTCCGTGCTGTCGATCTCCGAGGAGCGCCGCATGTCCCTGCCCGCAGCCCGCCGCCGGGTCGCCGTCATCGGCACGGGGGCCATCGTCACCGGCAGTCATCTGCCCGCGCTCAGAGCCCATGCGGAGCGGGTCGAACTGGTCGCCGCCGTCGACGTGGACGAGGGCCGGCTGCACGCCTTCCGGGAGCAGGCGGGCGCCCGGGTCGCCGGGTACGCCTCGACGGACGCCATGCTGGACGCCGTACACCCGGACCTGGTGCTGATCGGCACCCCGCCGGCGCTGCACCGCGAGCAGACCGTGGCCGCGCTGAGGGCGGGCGCCTGGGTGCTGTGCGAGAAGCCGCTGTGCCTGTCGCCGGCCGAGCTGGACGACATCACCGCCGCCGAGGAGGCCTCCGGCGCCTACGCCTCGGTCGTCTTCCAGCACCGCTACGGCTCCGGCGCCGTCCACGCCCGCGACCTGATCGCCCGCGGCGAGCTGGGCGCCCCGCTGGTCGCGCACTGCCAGACCACCTGGCACCGGGACGCCGCCTACTACGCCCTGCCCTGGCGCGGCCGGTGGGCCACCGAGGGCGGCGGGCCCACCATGGGGCACGGCATCCACCAGTACGACCTGCTGCTGCACCTGCTCGGCGAGTGGGAGGAGATACGGGCCATGGCGGCCCGGCTGGTCCACGACATCGAGAGCGAGGACGTCTCCACCGCCCTGGTCCGCTTCCGCGGCGGCGCGCTCGCCACCGTCGTCAACAGCGTGCTCTCCCCGGACGAGGTGAGCCGCATCCGCATCGACTGCGCCGACGCCACGGTGGAGCTGACCCACCTGTACGGGCACGGCAACGACGACTGGGTCTACACCCCGGCCCCGCACGTCCGTCCCGAGCGCGCCGCCGCCTGGCGCACCCCCGCCGAGGACGTCCCCAGTTCGCACACCGCCCAGCTCGGTGCCGTCCTCGACGCCTACGACCGCGGTGTACGGCCCCCCGGCAGCGGCCAGGACGCCCGTGCCGCCCTGGACTTCGCCGCCGCGCTGTACAAGGCGGCGTTCACCGGGCAGCCGGTGCGCGCGGGCGAGATCGGTCCCGGCGACCCCTACTACACGGCCATGCACGGAGGTCACCCCGACTGGGCCCCGAAGGAGCGCGCATGAGCATCCGCGTCAGCCACGTCCACGGCGAGCACCTCGCGGTCGAGGCGTCCGACGGCACCGAGATCCTCCGTTACGTCTACCGCCCCGACCCCGACCCCTTCGAGTCCCGCAAGCCGTACGCCCACCCCGTGCGCACGCTCGCCGGCCGCACCGTCACCGGGTACCGGCCGAGCGACCACCGCTGGCACAAGGGCCTGCAGATGACGGCCAGTCACCTGTCCGGGCAGAACTTCTGGGGCGGCAACTGCTATGTCCACGGCCAGGGCTACCTGCCGCTGCCCGACCGGGTCGGATCCATGCGCCACGACGGGTTCACCGCGCTCGCGGCCGAGGACGAGCGGCTCGCCTTCACCGAGGAGCTGACCTGGGTCGAGAACGGCGGGCAGGAGTGGGCCCGCGAGGAGCGCGGGATCCAGGTCCACTCGGTCGACGTCGGGGCCGGCGCCTGGGCGCTGGACTGGTCGATCCGGCTCACCAACATCCGTGCCGCACCACTGGTGTTCGGCTCCCCGACCACCGCGGGCCGGGAACTGGCCGGATACACCGGCCTGCAGTGGCGCGGGCCGCGCGACTTCACCGGCGGCCGGGTCCTCGCCCCCGGTACCGAGGACGCGGGCGCCGAGGAGCTCATGGGCACGCAAGGGCCCTGGCTGGCCTTCACCTCCGAGCACGACGACGTCGACGGGCACTCGACCCTCGTCTTCGCGCACGCGCCGGAGAACCTGGACGAGACGTCCGCGATCCACGCCTCCCACTGGTTCGTGCGCAGCGAACCCATCCCCACGGTCGCGTTCTCCTGGGCGTTCTTCGAGGAGTTCACGCTGGAACCGGGGGAGTCCTACGGCTACCGCTACCGGGTGGTGATCGCCGACGGGGACTGGGACCGCGACCGGATCGCCGCCCACCTGGAGGGCCTGCCGTGGTGAGGGAGCCACAGAGCGCGCTGCCCCGCCCGCTGCCCGGCGCCGTCGGCCTGTCCCACCTCACCGCCTACGAGGCCGCGCCCACCCGGCTCGGCGGCTTCGGCATGTGCGGGCGCCGGGACGAGTACGCGCTGCCGGGGACGACACTGCCGTACCACGCCGACCGGCCCCCGGGCACGGCGGACCTCGGCGGCGTGGAACGGTGAACGCCGGAGACGGCCGCGGTCGTCACAGCAGCTCCGGCTCGAAGTCCCAGTACGGGCGGTGGCGGGCGCGGGCGGCGGCGGTACGCGGGTGCCGGACGCCCAGCGCGCCCTCCAGGTCGCGCAGCGCCGTCCGCTCCAGTCCGTCGGCGTCCTGCCGCCGCACGAGGACGCGCAGATCGGCGACGTGGGCGACGCGGGCCGACAGGGTGAGCGGGTGGACGCGGCCGAGGGCCTCGGCGGCGCGGGTCACGGTCTGCTCGCTGAGCGCGGCCGCGCCCTCGGCGTCACCGACGCTGTTGCGCAGGCCGGAGGCGTTGAGTGCGCAGCCGAGGGTGTACGGGTGGCTCTCCCCGAGGGCCGCGGTCAGGTCGGACAGGGCCTGCTCGATCAGGGCGTGCGCGGCGCCCCGCCGGCCCGTCTGCGCCAGGATCAGGGCGTGGTTGGCCCGGACACCCGCGAGGAACGGATGCTCCGCGGGCAGCAGTTGCCCGTACCCGGACATGACCGACTCACTGGTGTCCAAGGCCCCGGCGAGATCACCCCTCTCCCTGGCGAGACAGCTCCGGCCGGCGGTGAAGGCCAGGGTGGCGGGGTGCTCCGTACCGAGCCTGTCGCCGGCCGCCTGGACCACGCGGTCCAGCAGCTGCCGGGCCCCGGTGTGATCCCCGCTGTGGTGGCGGCACAGGGCGAGGTTGTACTCCGCCCACAGCGTCTGAGGATGGTCGGCGCCCAGCACCTCCCGGTGTTCGCGCGCGCTGTCCTCCTGCGTGGACTCGGCGTCCTGGTACCGGCCCAGCAGGCGCAGGTCGGTCGCGTACGCGATGTGGGCGGACAGCGTCAACGGATGGCCGCGCCGCAGCTGTTGCCGCCGCCCCTCCAGTGAGTCGCGGTCGCTCTCCCACGCCTCCTTGTAGCGGCCCAGCAGCCGCAGGCAGGAACCCAGACCGCTGAGCACGTGCAGGGTCCGTGACTCCAGCGGACCGAGCTGGGCGCGGTGGCTGCCGTACACCCACTGGCACAGCTCCAGCGCCTCCTGCCAGCGGCCCAGGGCGCGCAGGTCCGCGGAGAGGTCCTCGGTCGCCCGCAGGTGATAAGGATCCGGCAGGCCGCGCTCCGCACGCAGCTGCTCCCTGGCCGCGCGGTCCATCGCGTGGACGCGCTCGTACCGGCCGCAGGCGCGCAGCAGGCTGGTGGCGGCGTGGAGGAGGTCCCACACCCACGGATGCGACGCGCCCAGCAGTTCCCGCACGTTGTCCAGGGCACGCTGCGCGAGCGAGGCCCCCGACTCGTACACGCCGGCGAGATACAGGTACTGGAGGCAGTTGAGCCGCAGCTCCTGCACCCGGACGTCCGAGACGTTGCTCAGCACGCCGGCATCCTCCAGGTGGGGGACGATCTCGGCGTAGGTGTCCCAGAGACGGGTCTCCGCGGGCTTGCGGGGGTCGGCGGCGGTCAGCGCCCGGCGCACCGCGCTGCCGAACTCCAGCCGGTCCGCCTCGGACATGTTCCCGCGTACGAGACGGTGCACCACGGGGTGCAGATACACCCAGTCGCCGTAGGACGGTCGGTCCTCGGCCGCCGCGTCGGGCGAGATCAGGCGTATGACGGAGGCCTGGTGCAGGCCGTCGGCCGCCACAGTCCACAGCAGGGGGTCGCCGAGGAGCGCGGCGAGCCGCTTGGACAGGGCGCCGACCGGCATCTCCCGCAGCAGCCGTACGGGGATGCGGCCGGGCGCGAAGAACGCGAAGAGCTGCAACAGGTCCACCGACTCCGGGACGGTCTCGCGGAGCTTGTCCAGCTGGACCGCCCAGGCGGCCTGGAAGGGGAGCGGGTAGTCGGCGGAGATCAGGGCCACGTCGCGGTCGAGGCCCTGGTGCCTCTGGGAGAGGTAGTCGTCCACGGAGACGTCCGAGGCGTCGAGCCAGCCCGCGACCTGGTCCAGCAGCAGCGGCAGGCCCTCCAGGGCCTCGGCCAGCCGATGCGCGTCCGCCATGGTCAGCCCCGGGGCGCGGCGCCGGACGAGGGCCACCGACTCCTCCTGGTCGAGGACCGGGACCTCGAGCAGTTCGCTCCGGTGGTGACCCCACCCGGGACTGCGGGAGGTGATGAGTACGTGTCCGGGGCCGGTGGGCACCAGGTCCCCGATGCCTTCGGGTTCGTCCGCGCCGTCCAGGACCAGCAGCCACCGCGAGTACGGCGTCCCCCGGCGCAGCGCGCCCCGCACCGCGCGCAGCCGCTCGTCGTACCCGGGGCCGGCGGACAGGCCGAGCGGCTGCGCGAGTTCGGCCAGCCGGTGCCGAGTCCCCGCCCGGCTCTCGGCGTTGATCCACCACACGGCGTCGTACTCGGATCCGAACCGGTGCACGTACTCGGTGGCGAGCTGGGTCTTGCCGACTCCCAGCATGCCGTAGAGGGTCACCACGCCGGTGTGGGGGCCGCCGCCCGTCAGCAGCCGGTGCGTCGCGTCCAGCAGAGCCTCACGGCCGGTGAACCGGGTGTTGCGGCGCGGCACGTCGTGCACGGGGGGCGACGCGGCGGGAGCCTCGGACGGAGCACCGGGCACGGGAGCCGGAATGTCCGGCGGGTTGTCCGCCCCGTCACCGCTGGCGGGGGAGTTGTCCGCCGCGTTGTCCGCCCTGTTGTACGAGGGGATGTCCGCGGCGAGGCCCGTGAGGAGGTTCACGAGGAGGATCCTGGCGTTGTCCGTGGGGGTCGCTATGGGGGTGTCCGTGGTGCTGTCGAGGCGTAGTTCGTCGGCGAGGCGGTCCAGGCGGTCCGCGCCGCCGTCCAGGTACCGGGCGGCCTTGGCCAGCGCCTGGTCGATGTCCCCGGCGTCGGCGTCCAGGCGGTCGTGCCCGTTCGGCTCCGGTGCGACGACGACAGGGAGCGGTCCGCCCTGGGCGGCGGCCGCGTGACGGCGCAGCAGTTCCAGCTCGGCGGTGAGCGCGCGGACCTGGTCGGCGGCCTCCTCGGCTAGGCGGTCCGCACGCCGGCGCTCGTCTCTGGCGCGCTCCAGCTCGTGCTCGGCCTTGCGGCGCTGCTCCTCACTGCGCTCCAGGCGCTCGTGCACCTCCCGCACGAGAGGCTGCGTGACATCACCGCGCAGCCGGCCCTGCTCGGAGGTGAGTGTCTCGATGTCGCGCTGGAGCTTGTCCACCATCGCCAGCAGCAGCAGCACCATCTGGTTGGCGTTGTTGCGCTCCCGCTCCAGCTCGGCGACCCGCTCCATGGCGCGTAACAGCTTGTCCGAGACCGCGAGGGAATGCCGCTGCACGACGATCAGTTCGCCCGCGATGTCCCCGTCACCGGCGGGCGCGGACTGCTGGTGCGGCTGCTGATGCGGCACCTGACCGCTCCTGACGGCCCGCGCCTGTTCCAGCAGACGCTGCCGCCCGGCGGCGTCGGCCGAGCACACGTCGGCGACCGCCTCCACGAAGTCGTTGTCCAGGCCGACGCCGGCCAGCCGGTCCGCCACGGTGGTCCGGCTCGGCACTCGCCCGGTGGTGAAGTGCTCGGGCGTCAGCTGCTCCCGCAGATCGTCGACCCGCAGGTTCGCGCCGTCCAGCCAGTCGCGCAGCAACCGTGCCAGGGCGTCGGCCTGCCGGTCCGGGCCCTTCAGGGGCCCCCACGGCCGGGTGCGTCGGCGTCCCTCGACCAACGTGCAGCTCCTCGACTCCCGTGACGGCACGAGGACTTGTCCGCCTGGTGCGCGCCGTGACCGTGCCTTGTCCGTGCCTCGTCCCGCCTTGTCCGGCCGGGCGGCCGGACAAGTAGACCACTCCGTCCCGGCAGCCGCAGCCTGGTCGGCACATCCCGTCGCCGCGTTCCGGTGCCTCTCCGGCATGCGGTGGAGCCCGTCCCCCGAAGGAGACCGTACCGATGCCCGACCTCCTGCGGCACGCCGCCGAACTCCTGGCGCACGGACTGCTGACCGAGCTGCCCGCCCAGCTGGTCACCGCGGCCGTCGTCACCGGCACGGCGGGAGCGGTGCGCGCCTGGCGCAAGCGCCGCGCGGGCCGTCCCGAGCAGCCGGCCGTCCGCGACGACGGCGACCGCGCCCCCACCGGCGGCCCCGGGGACGGCCCGGCCTGAACCGGCCGGTGTGCCCTCCCGTCAGGGCAGCGCCCGGCACAGCAGGGCCGCGGGGCCGGGGCCGCTGCCCACGCGGGTGGTGAAGGCGACCCCGGCGGCGTACTCGGCCGTCCCGCACTGGCCCTTGTAGGCGCCGTACGCGAAGTCCCCGCCGGCCGGGTCGGCGGGGCGGTTGTCGGACCGGTCGAACCAGACCGTGCGTCCCGCACCCGCCAGCCCGGCCCGGGCCGGTGCGCACAGCGCCGCCGACACGCGTGCGCCGCGCAGGCTGTACCCGATGAGGAACTCCCCTGCCGGACACTGGTACTTGGTGTAGCCGGACGCCCAGTCGCCGCCGGCCGGCACGTACCGCTCGTCGGTGACGACCGTCTGGCGCGCGTCCGCGGCCCGCAGGTCACCGGTACCGGCGTCGGTGCACAGGGCGCGCCCGCCGGTGTGGCCCAGCCCGGCCAGTCGCGTGCCGTCGGGGCAGGCGGCCTTGAACGCTCCCGGGTCCCAGTCTCCCGTGCCGCGCACGCGAAGTGACGCCACCGCGTCGCCGTGGTCGGTGCTGAGCATGCGCCAGAGCGGAACGGACGCCACGGGGCCGGTCCTGCCCGGCGCGGTCATCAGGCGCTGCCATGCGGTGGCGCGCCAGTCGCCGGGGTCGAGGACGCCCGAGCGGTGCCCGGCGCTGTCGTAGCGCAGCAGAGCCCAGTCGTCGTGGCCCTCGAAGCCGACCAGCGGCCAGAACGCGAAGTCGGCGTCGTGCTCGGCGAAGTAGTCGACGACGGTGCCGAACCAGGCCCGGGCCGCCGGGGCCGTCTCGTTCGCACCGATGCCGAACTCGCTCACCCAGACGGGCGCGGTGTGGTGCCGGCCGCCCTCCTCCACGAAGAACGCCTCGTCGTCCAGGGCCGCGGCCAGCTCCGTGGGGGAAAGGTCCTGGTAGCGCGGGTCGTGGGTCTCCCCGATGCCGGTGGCGCCGCTGTGGTGCGGGCCGGTGTAGCCGTAGAAGTGGGCGGAGTAGACCAGCTTGCGGGGGTCCACCAGGGTGTGCGAGAGGGTGCGGGCGGGCGTGAGCACGGGTCGTCCGTGCGGGAGGCCGTCGACGGGCACACCGGTCCAGTTGATGCCCTCGATCACGATGAGGAGGCGCGGGTCGCCCTCGGTGAGGATGCGGTCGGCGGCCAGCTGGGCCGCGCCGTACCAGTCGTGGTCGTCGCCCAGACCCCAGTTGGGGTCGTCCAGTACGTCGCGCCGGACCTCGTTGTACAGGTCGGCGCCGACCACGCCCGGGACGGAGGCGTAGCGGCGGGCCATGAACACCCAGTCGTCCGCCCACCGCGCGGTGGACCGCCCGCTGTTCCACCGTTCGTTGCCGTCGATGCCGCAGCACCACCGGGAGGTGTTGGTGTGGTTGTTGAGGACCACGGCGAACCCGCTCCGGCTGAGCGCGTCGACCACGGCGTCGTAGACCTCCAGCGGTGTCCTGCCGCGGAGTTGGGGATTGGCCGCCACGGCGCTGTCCGGTACGGGCGCCGTGCTGTGGACCATCTCGCCGGAGAACGGCAGCCGTATGGTGTTGATCCCCAACCGGTGGAAGTCGTCCAGGAGTTGGCCGATCGGGACCCGGTCGAGGCCGAGGGGTATGCCGTGGGAGTCCTGCCCGGCGTGGTGGTTCGCCGGGTCGGCGGCACTGCCGGTGCCCGTCCACGAGCCCTGCGCGCCGTCCCAGTTGGCGCCCTTCAGCCGGAAGCGGTTGCCCTGGGCGTCGACGACGTACCGTCCCCGGGTGGACAGCGGAGGGGACCAGGTGGCCTGGTCCGCCGTGTCGGCGGCGGCCCGGGCGGTGGCGGTGCGCGGGGGTACGGCGGCGGAGGCGGCGGTGGCCGTGGTGGCCCATGCGGCCGTGGTCGCCGTGGTCGCCGTGGTGGTCGTGAGCAGGAGGCCCGCGGCGGTGGCGGCGAGCCGCAGCACGGCTGGTGGCATCGGCATGAGGGCAGCCCTTGGGGTCGGAGGCGGGGGAAGCCGGGCGGCACCCCGCCCGGCCGGGCGACGGTGCCGCCGGGCCGTGCGGGGTGTGCACCACCGTGCACCGTGCAGGAAAAGAGTGGGAGGGTCCATACCTACGACGGGCCGCCCCAAGGGATCCTCCCCGGTGAGCGGACCGTGGTGGGCGCGCGGAGCGGACGGTGGCTACGGCAGTCCCCAGGCCGGGCCCGGTTCGCTGACGGCGACCGGCGCGATGACGAGGTCGGGCCGCGAACCGGAGTGGACGAGCACCTCCCGGTCCTTCGGCAGGTCGATGGCGAGGGTGCCGTCGCCGAGGTCCCGGGTGTGCGCGGGGGAGCCGTCGTCCAGCAGGACGGTGAGGGCCCCGCTCAGGCCGTGCCGGAGCCTCAGCGGCTCGCCGGCCAGGCTGCGGACCCGGACGAACCGGGTGACGCCCGCCCTGCGCACGGCACTGACCAGAAAGGCGCCCTGGGTGCGGAAGTCGTGCAGGGTGACGTCCGCCCACGCGGACGGGACGGCCGGGAAGACGCGGATCACCCCGCCCCAGCTCTGGCAGAACATGTCGTGCAGCGACTGCGAGGCGGACAGCGGTGTCTCGATGACCGGACCGGCCTCGGTGTAGTGCGTGTTGGCCCGGCACGGGTAGCGGGCGGTGGGGTCGAAGAACTTCCGCAGAGAGCCCAGCGCGGTGTCGCCGTCGCCGGTCATCGCGTGGATCGACGCGGCCCCGGTGTAGCTGTAGCCGCGGTGCGCGCCGGTCAGCGCCTGCCAGTGGGTCACCGACGTCGCTATCAGCTCACGGTTCTCCGGCTGGTCCCAGTTGACCAGGTACAGCGGGTACACCATCAGCAGGTGCGAATAGTGCCGGTGGGACTGGGCGTACGGGGTGTCGGCACCGATCATGAACCCGTTGTCGTCCACCGGGTACGGCGTGAGGCGGGCCAGCACCTCCCGCCAGCGCGGCGCCAGCTCGTCGTCGACACCGAGCAGTTCGGCGGACTCCAGCAGGGTCCGGCAGCCCCAGCGGATCAGCGCCAGGTCGTAGTTGGTGTCCTGCGGCGGCACGACGGGGTACTCCGGCGAGAGCGTGCTCGGCAGATGGAGCCTGCCGTCACTGCCCGGGGTGAGGAAGTGCAGGTAGTAGCTGATGGCGCGGCGCAGCACCGGGTAGACGGTGTCCCGCAGCAGGGACCGGTCCATGGAGTGCCGGTAGGACAGCCACACGTTGTGCAGCGCCCAGGTGAGGTCACCGGTCTCGGCGCCGGTGCCCGGCCGTCCCACCGCGCGGTTCGCGAACATGTCCGAGCTGCGGCCGATCCCGGAGCTGTCCTTGCGGTAGGCCTCGGGTACGTTGGCGACGAGCTGTTCCTGGTTCTGCCGCAGGGTGGTGGCGAGCGCGTCGAGTTCCAGGTGGTTGGAGCCGTGGATGAGCCAGTACTCCAGCTGGACGTTGAGGTTCCACCAGACCGCCGGCCAGGGGGTGGGTTCCAGCCAGGGCCCGCTGGTGGCCATGACGGGGCCGCCCGCACGGCTCGCGGAGGCCACCTTGTACAGCTGGATCCAGTGGAAGCTCTGCAGCCGCTGGTCGGGGAACGACACGAAGCTCTTCCGGTAGAACCCGTGCCACCAGCGGACGTGCCGCCGTCGCAGGGCCGCGTACGACACCGCGCGCCGAAGGTTGCGCAGCGAGTCGGCCTCCGCTGCGGTGTCCGAGGGGAAGGAGTGTCCGACGCCGAGCAGTAGTTCGTCGCCCGTGCGGCGGTAGGAGGTGGCGGTCTGCCCGCCCCCGGTGAGGGGCTGGAGCACCTGCTCGGTGCCGTCGGCTGCGGTCCGGGTGGTCCAGGGCGGGTTGCCGGTGTAGCCGGTGGGCGGTGACTCCTGGATCCTGCGGGGGCTGACGGCCTCCTCGGGATGGAAGGTCCAGGTGGCCCGCTCGCCGCCGCCGGCCGTCACCCGGGCGGCGAAGACCTCGTCGTGGATGAGGACGGAGAGGGTGAGTGTGCCCGCGGTGGTGGTGACGGTGCCCGTCAGTTCGGCGTTCCACAGGCTCAGCCGCCAGTCGACGGCGGTGACGGTGCCGGCCGGTTCCAGGGTGAGGTGCCCGACCGGCAGCCGGCAGGTGCCCCAGCCGCTGCCGAACTCGGGCCGGTGGTCCTGGACCCGCCCGTGCTGGACGGTGAAGCGTATCCGTTCGCTGTCCGGCTCCCGGTAGACCATGCTGCCGAGCAGCCCGTCACCGAGGAACGGACCCTCGTGCCAGAGGGCGGGCAGCCGGCTCCACCGCAGGTCCTGGCCGCGCAGGAAGTCCTCCCACGCGGCGTCGTCGGCCATGGCGGAACGCAGCCGCCACGGTCGTCCGGCGCTCGCCGGCCCGGCGGCGCCGCCCGTCCCGTCCGGCTCGGCGTGCGCGGCTCCGGGCAGTGCCGCCACCGCCGCGCCGCCCAGCGCGGTGCCGAGCACGGTTCTCCGGGCGAGGGGTGAGCGGTTCTCCGACGGTGCGTCCATCGTCGTCCTCCAGACCTGACGGATCGTCGAAACATCGGGTGTATCGGCGAACGTAGGGAGCGGGTGCGCGCCTGTCAATCGCCACAACAGCGACCGATTCGGCCAACTGGCGAGCAATACATCGGATGTTGAGAGCGTCATGGGTGCGACGCGGGGAGGCCGCCCGCGCCGGCACCGCCCGCGCCGAGCGCCCCGCAGGCCGTGAAGGGTGCCCGCGCCCCGACCCCTTGACGCGTCGCTGGTCCGTACCTATGGTCTCGCTCAACTCGCCCGTTCATCAAGCCGTACGGCATTCACATATGAGGACGGATCAGATGCAGGACACACCCCTCCGGCGCCGCCGTAAGTCCCCGCGTTCCGCTCTCGCCCTCACGGCGGCCACCGCCCTGCTCGGCGCCGGACTGCTCTCCTGGCCCGGCACCCAGCGGGCGGAGGCGGCGCCCGCGGTCTTCACCCACCCCGGCGTCACGGTCTCCCGCGCTCAACTCGACTTCGCCCGCGAGAAGGTGCTCGCCGGCGCCCAGCCCTGGAAGAGCGCCTACGATCAGATGACGGCGAGCTCCTACGCGAGCCTCAGCCGCACGCCCAAGCCCCGCGCCGTGGTCGAGTGCGGTTCGTACTCCAACCCCAACTACGGCTGCACCGACGAACGCGAGGACGCCATCGCGGCCTACACCGACGCGCTCGCCTGGTACGTCACCCGCGACGAGCGCTACGCCAGGAAGGCGATCGAGCTGATGGACGCCTGGTCCGCCGTGCTCCAGGACCACACCAACAGCAACGCGCCGCTCCAGACGGGCTGGGCGGGCTCCTCCTGGCCCAAGGCCGCAGAGATCATCAAGTACACGTACACCGGCACCTGGGCCAACTCCGGCCGCTTCGCGGCCATGCTCCGCAACGTCTATCTGCCCGAGATCATCAACGGCTCGAACTCCAACGGCAACTGGGAGCTGTCGATGATGGAGGCGGCCGTCGGCATCTCCGTCTTCCTGGAGGACAAGGCGTCGTACGACACGGCCATGGCCAAGTTCCGCACGCGCACCGCCGCGTACGTCTACCTCGCCTCCGACGGCGACCTGCCGAAGACGGTACCGAGCCAGAACCTCAACACCCGCGACAAGATCGTCTCCTACTGGCAGGGCCAGTCCACCTTCGTCACCGGCCTCACTCAGGAGACCTGCCGCGACTTCACCCACACCGGCTACGGCATCTCCGCCATCTCGCACGTCGCCGAGACCAGCCGGATCCAGGGCCAGGACCTGTACGGCACGGACGTCGGCGAGCGGCTGCGGCAGGCACTCGGCTTCCAGGCCAAGTACGAACTCGGCGCCGCCGTGCCGAGCTGGCTGTGCGGCGGGTCCGTCAAGCGAGGGCTGGGCCCGGTCACCGAGGTCGGCTACAACGCCCTGCACAACCGCCTGGGCATCGCCATGACCAACACCCAGACCCTGACCGCGCAGAACCGCCCGGCCGGCAGCAACAACCTCTTCGTCGCCTGGGAGACCCTCACCCACGGGGACAACCCGAACTGATCCAGCGCGAGCCCGGACCGAACCGGCGCCCGGGTCGCCGCAGCGTCACGGCCTCACGGCGGCCCGGGCGTTCCGGGCGTTCCGGCCGCCGACGCTGAGGCCCAAGCCCAAGCCCAAGCCCAGACCCAGGCACCGCCGAGCCGCGGAACGCCCTGCTGCTGAGCGGGTCGGCACGGCCCAGGCCGCGTTCACCTCACGTGCTCGCCCCGCGGGGGTACGAGCGGGCCGGACTCACGGCCTGGCCACGGTCATCCACAGGTCCAGGTCGGAGAGCGTCAGCCGGCCGGGCCGCTGACCGGCGGTGTCCGGGACGGCCGCGCGCACCGGGGGCGGGCCGCCCTTCTCCACGGTGACCTTCGCGCCGTCGTACCGTGGGGATGTCTCACGCGCGACCGAGCGCAGCCTGGCCGACAGGTGCCGGGCGGTTGCCTCGTCCTCGACCACGACGCAGAGCACCTCGGTGTTCCTGCCCGCCGGGCCGGCCCGTTGGCCGAGTGCCGACAGCGGCCTGCCGCACAGCGGCGAGGATGCGCTGACAGTCCGGCGGTAGGACGGCTTCCGCCGCGCCCACTTCCCGGTGCGGGATCAGTACCACCGACCGGCCGCCCGCTTGCTCGGGTGCCGGCGGAGCCAAGGCGCGCTCGCCGGCGAACTGCTCGGTCACCCGCTCAAGCACGCGTCGCGGGCGACGTCGACGCCGACTTCCACCACCAGCCCCGGCTCCACCGACGTGACGTCCAGCGTCTGGCGGCTGCCCCACCCGGCCGGTTCTCTGTCACGATCCCATGTCCGCCCGTGCCCCCCTTGCATGTTCTATGCCATACACCATAAGTTACCGACAGGTAGCCCATCCGTTCCTGGAGGAGGGGCCACGTCGTCGGGAGGTGCTGGGCTGGTGAGTCCGCGCAGGAGTGACAGCCGTGACCGGATGATCCTCAGTGCTGCCGCTCTGCTGCGGGAGTACGGTGCGAGCGCGACCAGCATCGACCGGGTGCTCGCCCACAGCGGAGCTCCTCGGGGCTCGGTGTATCACCACTTCCCCGGCGGGCGGACGCAGCTCATCGACGAAGCGGTGGCACTGGCAGGGGACTTCATCGCGGGGCTGATCGACGCCGCCATGCAGGCGGATGATCCGGTGGCGGCCGTCGACGCGTTCTTCCTGCTGTGGCGTGACCGGCTCGTGGAGAGCGGCTTCAGGGCCGGCTGCCCGATCGTGGCGGTGGCCGTGGAGACCAATGACGACGCGCCCCAGCTTGCCCGCTCCGCCGCCGCGGTCTTCGCCCGCTGGCAGGAAGCCCTCGCGGCCCTCCTCCTGAGACACGGCCTGAGCGAGGAACGCAGCCGCCGGCTCGGTGCCTTCGTCATCGCCGCGGTCGAAGGCGCGGTGATCATGTGCCGGGCCGAGCAGAGCACCGCCCCGATCGAGGCCGCCGCCGCCGAGATCCACGACCTGCTCCTCCACGCCCTGCGCGACCGCCCCGGCGCCGAATCCGGTCCCCGGCCCTAGGGGGTTTCGTTTGGATCAGCCCGGGTCCGCGACGCCCGGCACGGCACCTCGCCGCGTTGTCGGACCACCCGAGTACGCCCAGTACGCGGGTGATCCTCCGCCTTGCGATGCACCGCACCGGACGCCGCGGCCTGATCCGACCTGATCCAGACGAAACCCCCTGGCTCGCAGCCGTCCAGCCGCTTCACCTGCACACCTCGAAGGAGTCGCCATGCCCTCGCTCGACCGTCACGACAACGTCTTCGTCCTGGACCTGGGAGACGGCGAGAACCGCTTCCACCCCGACTGGCTCACCGCAGTCAGCGCCGCGCTCGACGAGGTGGAGAAGACGGAAGGCCCTCGCGCCCTGGTCACCGCAGCCACCGGCAAGTTCTACTCCAACGGGCTCGACCTGGACTGGCTGTTCGCCCACGCCGACCAGCACCAGGACTACGTCGTCTCCGTCCACGAGCTGTTCGCGCGCATGCTGGCGCTGCCGGTCATCACGGTGGCCGCGCTGCAGGGGCACACCTTCGCCGCCGGCGCGATGTTCTCCCTCGCCCACGACTTCCGTGTCATGCGCGCCGACCGCGGCTACTGGTGCCTGCCCGAAGCGGACATCAACATTCCCTTCACCCCCGGCATGGCCGCCCTCATCCAGTCCCGGCTGGCCCCGCAGACCGCGCACGAGGCCATGCTCACCGCCCGCCGCTATGGCGGCACGGACGCCGCGGCGGCCGGCATCGTCGACCAGGCGGTCGGCGAGGACGCCGTGCGCTCCACCGCCATCGAGATTGCCCAGGCACAGGTGAACAAGGCCGGCGACACCCTCGGCACCATCAAGGCCCGCATGTACGCCCCGGCCCTGGCCACCCTGTGCGACACCACCAACCCGCTCGGCTGAGCCGACGCCTCACTCACCCCACCAAGCCGCGCCCCGGGCACTTCCCCCTGGGGCGCGCTCCGCACCCGCCGTCCACCGCATGAGGAGACAGGGCCGATGACAGCCGACACCGCCTGGCACAAGAGCGCGTGCATCCTGTGCGAGAACAACTGCGGCATCCAGATTCAGACCGACGGCCGCCGCTTCGCCAAGATCCGCGGTGACAAGGAGCATGTCGCCACCGCCGGCTACACCTGCAACAAGGCCCTGCGGCTGGACCACTACCAAAACGGCGGCACCCGGCTGACGACCCCGCTGCGCCGGGAGGCGGACGGCACCTTCACCCCCGTCGACTGGGACACCGCCATCCGCGAGATCGCCGCACGCCTGAAGACCGTGCGCGACACCCACGGCGGCGAGTCGATCTTCTTCTACGGCGGCGGCGGACAGGGCAACCACCTCGGCGGCGCCTACAGCGGCGCCCTGCTGCGCGCCCTCGGCGCCCGCTACCGCTCCAACCCCCTCGCCCAGGAGAAGACCGGCGAGGGTTTCGTCGACGCCCACCTCACCGGCGGACACACCACCGGAGACTTCCGGAACGCCGAAGTCTCCCTCTTCCTCGGCAAGAACCCCTGGCAGTCCCACGGCGTCCCGCGCGCCCGCACCGTACTCAAGGACATCGCCAAGGACCCCCACCGCACCATGATCGTCATCGACCCGGTGCGTACCGAGACCGCCGACCTCGCCGACATCCACCTCCAGGTCAGGCCCGGCACCGACGCCTGGTGCCTGGCCGGCCTCCTCGGCGTCCTGGTCCAGGAAGACCTCCTCGACCACGCCTTCCTCACCGCCCGCACCACCGGAGCCGACGCCGTCATCGCCCAGCTCAAAGAGGTGGACGTCACCCGCTGCGCGCAGACCTGCGGCGTGGACGAGGACCTCCTGCGCCGGACGGCACGCGTCCTCGGGACCGCCTCCAGCGTCTCGACGTACGAGGACCTGGGCGTCCAGCAGGGCCCCCACAGCACGCTGGTGTCCTACCTCAACAAGCTGACCTGGCTGCTCACCGGAAACTTCGCCAAGCCCGGTGCCATGCAGCCGCACTCGTGGATCGCCCCGCTGGCCCGCTACACCACCGACCCGCGCCGCACCCCCGTCACCGGTGCGCGGATGCCCGGCGGCCTGGTCCCCTGCAACGTCATCGCCGAGGAGATCCTCACCGACCACCCCGACCGGTTCCGGGCGATGATCATCGAGTCGTCCAACCCCGCGCACTCCCTGGCCGACTCCGCCGCCTTCGCCCGGGCGCTCGCCGCGCTCGACCTGGTCGTCGTCATCGACATCGCCCTGACCGAGACCGGCCGGCAGGCCGACTACGTACTTCCCGCCGCCTCCCAGTTCGAGAAGTGGGAAGCGACCTTCTTCACCTTCGAGTTCCCCCACAACACCTTCCACCTGCGCGCCCCGGTCCTCGACCCGCTGCCCGGCACCCTGCCCGAACCCGAGATCTACGCCCGACTCATCCGCGAACTGGACGCCGTCCCTGGTAGCAGGCTGACGCTGCTGCGCGCGGCGGCCCGCCTGGGCCGGACCTCCTACAAGCTCGCTTTCGCCGCCCTGGCCGCCCTCGACAGCAGGACCGTCGCCCTGGCCCCGTACCTGCTGTACGAGACCCTCGGTCCCACCTTGCCCGCAGGCGCCCGGTCCGCCGCGCTGCTGTGGGCGCTCGCCCAGCGCGTTGCCAAGGAGTACCCCGGTGGCATGCGCCGTGCCGGTCACGCGAGCGCCGACGCTCTGTTCGACACCATGCTGGAGGGCCGCTCCGGCATCACGTTCACCGAGGACGAGTACGACGACGCCTGGAACTACGTGCCCCACTTCGGCCACCGCATCCCGCTGCCCGTCCCCGAACTCCTCGGTCTCCTCACCGATCTGGACACCATCCCGGCCGTCCACACCACCGAGGACTTCCCCATCGTCCTGGCCGCCGGGCAGCGCCGGGCCTTCACCGCGAACACGATCTTCCGCGACAACGCCTGGCGCAAGCGCGACCAACAGGGCGCACTGCGCGTCAGCCCCCATGACGCCGAACAATTCGGCCTGTCCGACGGCGCCCCCGCCCAGATCACCACGAGCCGCGGCACCGCTCAGGCGGTCGTCGAGATCGACGACCGCCTGCAACCGGGCCACGCCACCCTGCCCAACGGCTTCGGCCTCGACCTGCCCACCGAGGACGGCCACACCGAACGCACCGGCGTCGCCCTGAACACCCTCACCGATCTCACCTGGCGGGACCCCATCGCCGGCACCCCCTGGCACAAACACGTCCCCGCCCGCATCGAGCCCCTTCCCGCCTGACGAACACACCGCCTCCCACGGCGGCGGCACCAGCACCCTGCAAGGAGAACGACCATGACGACCACCGACCTCGCCTCCATGACCGGCCTGGAACTGATGCGCTGGGTACAGACCGAACGCCCCGCCGACATCCCCTCCATCGGCCGCCTGCTCGGCATGCGCTTCGACGAGGTCGACCACGGCCGCATCGTCATCTCCCTCGACACCCGCCCCGACTTCGCCAACCCCCTCGGCACCGTCCACGGCGGCATCGCCGCCACCCTCCTCGACTCCGCCATGGGCTGCGCCGTCCACACCACCCTCCCCGCCGGAACCGGCTACACCACCCTCGAACTCAAGGTCAACTACATACGAGCCGCCCGCACCGACGGCCAGACCCTCACCGCCGAAGGCACCGTCATCCACGCCGGCCGCCGCACCGCCACCGCCGAAGGAAAAGTCCTCGACGAACAGGGCAGGCTCATCGCCCACGCCACCACCACCTGCATGATCCTCTAGGCGCGCCCGGCGGCAGACCGAGCAGCGGAACCGCTGGTCGTCGCTGACACCGCCGGTTTCTCACCTGCGAAGCTGCCGGTTCTCCGGGGTCAGCCGGTGGACGACACGAACGAGTGCTCCGCGGTCGGCGCGGAGTTCATCGGCCTGACGTCCGTACCTGGCGGCCGCATCGTCACCCAGCCCTGGGCCCGCCGCACCTCCGCCCGGACCGTCCAGCTCCTGGCGGTGGTGCCCCGGACTCCGGCCCTGGACGAGGCGATCCCGCCGAGGTCGTGTGAAGTGCCGTGTCTTCTGTCCGAATTCGCATGGCGATGTCATGCGCGGGTTCGAGTGCGGCCCTTGTGTGCGAATGCGGCCGCATCGCCGGAATTGGTCATTCCGATGAGCGTCCAGTGCGGAGCCGTTTCGCTTAAGGGAGGCTTAAACACTCCTTAAGCGATCTTGAGTCTCGACTCGCTCTGCAAGTCACCGCAGTTCAGGCGGTGTTGAGCGCGCCGCGGACAAGTTGGCCGAGGTGACCGTGGTGCGTACCATCGGGGTCCACCCGCGGCTCACCGCAGCCGAGAGAGCGCTCTCAAGGGGAACGCCCTGCTTCCTCGTTCGCGGCCCGCCGTACGGGCGGAACCACCTGAATCCCCCACAAGACAAGGTGTCATCCCAGCCATGGCAGCTCATCGCGCTCGGCGGTGGACGCTCGGCGGACTGGTCTCACTGGTCGCCGCCGCACTCGTCACCGCCGTCCTCATCACGACGACCGGTTCCGGCGCGAACCGGGCCAGCGCCGCACCCACCGCGGTGACCTGGTCCGACGACTTCGACGGCAGCGCCGGAAGCGCCCCCGACCCGGCCAAGTGGACGCTCGAGACCGGTGGTTCGGGCAACGGCAACCACGAGCTGCAGTACTACACGCCGGGCAACCGGAACGCCGCCCTGGACGGCGAGGGCCACCTGGTGATCACGGCGCGCAAGAACACCGACTCCGGACTGCAGTGCTGGAACGGGACGTGCCAGTACTCGTCGGCCCGGCTCAACACGGCCCGCACCTTCAGCCAGGCGTACGGCCACTTCGAGTCCCGCATCAAGATCCCGCGCGGCCGGGGTGTCTGGCCGGCCTTCTGGATGCTCGGCGACGACCTCGGGAGCGCGGGCTGGCCCAACAGCGGCGAGATCGACATCATGGAGAACGTCGGTCACGAGCCCGGCGTGGTCCACGGCACCATCCACGGCCCCGGCTATTCCGGCTCCGGCGGCCTCGGCGCCGCCTACACGCTGCCCGACGGCAAGGCGTTCGCCGACGACTTCCACGTCTTCGCCGTCGACTGGAGCCCGACGGCGATCACCTGGTCGGTGGACGGCCACGCCTACGAGACCCGCACGCCGGCCGACCTCGGCGGCAAGAAGTGGGTCTACGACCACCCGTTCTTCCTCATCCTGAACCTCGCCGTCGGCGGCGACTGGCCCGGCAGCCCCGACTCGGCCACCTCCTTCCCGCAGACGATGACCATCGACTACGTCCGCGTCTCGACCTCCGACACGGGCGGCTCGACCGGGTCGACGGGCAAGAGCGGTGCCATCAAGGGCATCGGCGGTATGTGCGTCGACGTCGCCGGCGCCTCCACCGCGGACGGGACGCCGATCCAGCTTCACGACTGCACCGGTGCCGACGCCCAGAAGTGGACGCTGGGCGGTGACGGCACCGTCCGCGCGCTGGGCAAGTGCCTCGACGTCCGCGGCGGTTCCACCGGGGACGGCACCCCCGTCCAGCTCTACAGCTGCAACGGCAGCAAGGCCCAGCAGTGGACCTACACCGCCGCCCACGACCTGACCAACGTCGGAGCGGACAAGTGCCTGGGCACCACGGGCGGTTCGGCCGCCGACGGCACTCGGCTGCAGATCCGGACCTGCGGCGGCACCGCCGACCAGAAGTGGACCGTGGGCTGACCCGCAGGGCGGACGACCCACCCCACCAACCCCCACCCACCCCCCACTCGCCTCCTAGAGGCACATGTACCAACGAAAGGCACGGCACATGGCAGCACGTCACCAGCGCAGTCTCACCCGCCGCAAGCTGTTCTTCGCCCTGGGCGGAGCGGCGGTGGCCGCCCCCGCCGTCGCGGCCCTCGGCCCCTACGCCCTCGCCGGCACGCCGGACAACGGCACGAAGGCCGCCGCGGCGGGCACGCTGCCGCTGACGATCGCCAACGACAGCGGCTCGTTCGACAACGCCTCGGTGCACGTCTACATCGTCGGCAACCAGGACGGGAAGCAGGTACGGGTCACCCCTGACGGCACCCTGGCCCCGATAGCCCTGTCCGACAACGGCGCGGACGGCTTCACCGACTACGCCCTCTCCCTGCCCGCGAGCGGAGAGGCCACCCTCAAGCTCCCCCACATGTCCGGCCGCATCTACGTGTCGCTCGGGCAGAAGCTGAAGTTCAAGGTCGTCAAGGACGGCAACGGAAACCCGGCACTGCAGTACCCCGCCGGCTGGGTGACCTCCGACCCCAACTACCGCGTACTGCACGACTGCGCCGAGTTCACCTACAACGCCGCGGGCATGTTCTGCAACACGACCATGGTCGACATGTTCAGCGTGCCGATGAGCATCCGGCTGACCGGAGCCAAGGACCAGACCACGGGCACCCTGCGCGACGGCGGCCGGGCCTCGGTGTTCAGCGCCGTCAAGCAGGTCGCGGAGTTCGCCCCGCTGGTCGTCGACGACCTGCGCGTCATCGCTCCCGGACACGGCCTGGACGCGGGCCTGTTCGCCAAGGACTACTTCGCCCCGTACATCGACCAGGTGTGGAGCACCTACACCGGCAAGGACCTCAAGGTCACCACCAACGCGGGCACCTTCACGGGCCGGGTGCGCGCCGACAGGTTCACGTTCGACGGTCCGGCCCCGGTCACCTTCGGCAAGCCGTCCACCCGCGACGTCCTCTTCTGCGACGGCAACCTCGCCGCACCGAACGACGGCACCACCGGTCCTGTCGCCGCCGTCCTGGGCGCCGGCTTCAACCGCTCCACCCTCCTCAGCACCCCCGACCAGCCCGTCACCGACGCCTCGGCGTTCTACCGGACCGACCTCACCAACCACTACGCGAAGGCCATCCACGCGGCGACCCGGGACGGCAAGGCCTACGGCTTCGCCTTCGACGACGTCGCCGACTTCGCCTCCTACATCCAGGACACCGCGCCCACCGGAATCCGGCTGACCCTGACACGGTTCTGACGCGCGCCTTGTCGCGGACCGGATCGCGCCGCCGACACCGGCCGATCCGGTCCGCGCCCGGCGCAGGGCCCCCGTCGACGCGCTGCGCTCCTACGAGGAGCAGGGCCTGCCGCCCGCCGGACGGCTCGCCAACGGCTACCGGGAGCAGGACGAGCAGGCGGTCCGCCGGGCCGCCTGCATCCAGGACCTCTCCTGCGCCGGCCTGTCCTCCGAGCCGAGTGGTGTCTCCGCAGGCGGGCGCCGCGTGCCGGAGCCCATAGGGCACCGCCGCGCCGAGGGGTGAAGCCGGGAAGTCAGCGGGCCCGGGAACGCCCGCCGTCGCCCCGTACCCCGCGCCGGACGAGTGGCCCGGACGCGGTTCGCTGCCCCGGCTCGATCTGCCCGGCGAACGCCTGCAGCGCGGCCGAGCTGTTCGGCGGCAGGACCGCCATCAGCCCGCGCTCCTGCGCCTCGGCCAGTGCGTCCGCGGCCTCGCTGCCCTCCGGGGCGTGCACCAGACGCACATGCCCGTCACCGGAGCCGCGCCGGTCCACCGGCACCACCGCGCCGTGGGTGCCGTCGGGAAGGGTCACCCACAGCTGGAAGTCGTCGTACCGGAAGAAGTCCGCGCCCTTCACGGGCCACGGGTAGTGGTGCTCACCGGGCACCTTCGGCAGGATCCCCTGGTGGTTCCCGCGGCTCATCGGCACGCACGCGTTGAACAGGGAGTCGGTCCACGCCTCGACGCCGTCGGCGTCCGTGACCGGCGTGCGGAGCAGCTCCTCGGCCTCCTCGTAGCCCAGTTGCGCCAGGGCGGGCAGCGTGTCCGGGAAGGCCGCGACGAGTTCGGCCGCGTCGCGGCGCAGCCGGTCGATCCTGGACGGCTCGGCGCAGAACTGCATGCTCCACTCGATGCCCGCACGGGCCCGGTACATCCGCCAGCCGCCCGCCGCCCTCACCCACAGGCTGCCCCCGTGGTGCATCTCCCAGTGCTCCGGCGGCACGGGTCTGGGGCCGTAGGGCAGGTCCGCGTCGTCCGTCTCGTCCAGGATCCGGTGCGCCGTGCGCTTCGCGGCCTGGAAGAACGGCGACTCGAAACGCTTGGGATGCTTGACCAGCCGAATCCGCCAGGGATGGTTCTCCGAGAGGACGCCGCCCGGCTCGACCGTGTCGGGCGTCCGGTCTCCGGCGACGGTGCCGGCACGGGTCATGATGCCCTCCTCGTGCCGCCCGCGGCCCGGACCCGGCCCGCGGTGCCGAGTTCCCCCTGTGACCATCGTGCGCCTCGGCACGGGAGTGTGCGAGCGCAGCCGCCGGGCCGCCGCCCGGCTCGGCAGGACCCCGCGGGTACCGGTACGTCGGCATGCCGCATGGCCCGGGCCGTGTGCCCGGGCCATGCGCTTCCCGTCTCCGTCTGCCTGCGTGTCTGTCCTGCGTGTCTGTCCGTCCGTGTGTCCGTGTGTCCGTTCGGAGCACTCCTGCCTGCTCAGAGCGGCGTCGGACCCCCGCCTCCCGGCTTGATCCGGCCGCGCCAGCTGCCGGACTCCGCGCCGCGCTCCTCGATGAACTGCTTGAACCGCTTCATGTCGCCCTTGACACGCCGGTCGATCGTGCCGATCAGATCCGCGGCCCGCTCCACGGCTCCGCTGGGCTCGACGTCCATGACCAGTTCGACCTTGGTGTGCGAGTCGTCCAGGCGCTCGAAGCGGACCATGCCCTTCTGGCTGGTGTCGCCGCTGGTGGTGCGCCAGGTGATGCGCTCGTCGGCCAGCTGGTCGACGATCTCGGTGTCGAACTCCCGCCGGACGCCGCCGATCTTCGTGACCCAGTGGTTGTGCCGGTCGTCCAGTTGCCTGACCTCCTCGACGCCTTCCATGAAGTTTGGGAAGTCCTCGAACTGCGTCCACTGGTTGTAGGCCGTGTGCAGCGGAACCTCGACTTCCACCGCTTCCCTGACCGTGCTCATCTCAGCGCCTCCCATGGTCGGTGCTTCGTTGCACCCGGCGAGTACCCGGGGGACCGGCGGTTATGAGCACCGACCGGCACGCGCGACCGGATCTTCCGCGCCGTGACCGATCCGCGACGGGCTGTGCGGGACGACGCCGCCACCCTTCGGACGAGGGTGCGGATCCAGCCACCGCACCCTCTTCCGCCCGCCGCGCTGACGTGGTGTTTTACAGTGGCTTCACCAGTTTCGGCGACAGGACCTGTGAGGTATTCGCGATCATGCCGTCTGAGACCTTTGAGTTTCAGGTAGAGGCCCGTCAGCTGCTCCAGCTGATGATTCACTCGGTCTACTCGAACAAGGACGTCTTCCTGCGGGAGCTCGTGTCCAACGCCTCCGACGCGCTGGACAAGCTGCGCCTGGAGAAGCTGTGGGACGACTCGCTCGACGCCGACGTGTCCGACCTGCACATCGAGATCGACGTCGACAAGGAGGCCCGTACCCTCAGCGTGCGGGACAACGGCGTCGGGATGTCGTACGACGAGGTCGGACAGCTCATCGGCACGATCGCCAACTCGGGCACCGCGAAGTTCCTGCAGGAGCTGCGGGACGCCAAGGACAAGGCCGGGGAGGAGGGGCTCATCGGCCAGTTCGGCGTCGGGTTCTACTCCGGCTTCATGGTGGCGGACGAGGTCACCCTGCTCACCCGGCGCGCCGGCGAGACCCAGGGCACCCGCTGGACGTCGCGCGGCGAGGGCACGTACACGCTGGAGACGGTCGACGACGCTCCGCAGGGCACCTCGGTCACCCTGCACCTCAAGCCGGCCGACCCGGAGAACCAGCTCCACGACTACACCTCCCCGTGGAAGATCAGGGAGATCATCAAGCGGTACTCGGACTTCATCACCTGGCCCATCCGGATGGTGCCCGAGAAGTCCGGCGAGAGCGACGAGGCGCCCGAGCCCGAGACGCTCAACTCCATGAAGGCACTGTGGGCGCGGCCGCGCGACGAGGTGTCCGACGACGAGTACCACGAGCTGTACAAGCACATCGGCCACGACTGGCGGGACCCGCTGGAGACGATCCGACTCCAGGCGGAGGGCACCTTCGAGTACCAGGCCCTGCTGTTCCTCCCCGCGCACGCCCCCCACGACCTGTTCACGCGGGACTTCAAGCGCGGGGTGCAGCTCTACGTCAAGCGCGTGTTCATCATGGACGACTGCGAGGCGCTGCTGCCGCCGTACCTCCGCTTCGTCAAGGGCGTCGTCGACGCGGCGGACCTGTCGCTCAACGTGTCCCGCGAGATCCTCCAGCAGGACCGCCACATCGAGATGATGCGGCGGCGGCTGACGAAGAAGGTCCTGTCCACGGTCAAGGAGATGATGACCAAGGACCAGGAGCGGTACGGCACGTTCTGGCGGGAGTTCGGCACGGTCCTGAAGGAGGGACTGGTCACCGACTCCGAGAACCGCGACGCCATCCTCGCCGTCGCCTCGTTCGCCAGCACGCACCACGACACCGAGCCGACCACCCTCAAGGGGTACGTGGAGCGGATGAAGGACGGTCAGGAGGACATCTACTACCTGACCGGCGAGTCCCGGCAGAGCATCGAGAACTCCCCCCACATGGAGGCGTTCCGGGAGCGCGGCATCGAGGTGCTGCTGCTCACCGACCCGGTGGACGAGGTGTGGGCGGACGCCGTCGGCGAGTACGAGGGCAAGAAGCTGCGCTCGGTCGCCAAGGGCCAGATCGACCTCGACGCGAAGGACGAGGACGCCTCCGACGAGGAGCGGGAGAAGCAGACCGAGGACTACGCCGGACTGCTCGACTGGATGAAGGAGCAACTGGACGAGGACATCAAGGAGGTGCGCCTGTCCTCCCGCCTCACCGTCTCCCCGGCCTGCGTCGTCTCCGACGCGCACGACCTGACCCCGGCCCTGGAGAACATGTACCGCGCCATGGGCCAGGAGGTGCCCCGCGCCAAGCGGATCCTGGAACTCAACCCCGACCACCAGCTGGTCAAGGGCCTCAACCAGGCGTACAAGGAGCGCGAGGACCGCACGGAACTCGCCGAGACCGCCGAACTCCTGCACGGCCTGGCGGTGCTCGCCGAGGGCGGCCAGCCGAAGGAACCGGCCCGCTTCGTCAAGCTGATGGCGGACCGCCTGGAACGCGCGCTCTGACCCGGCCCGTAGGGCGCCGACGTCCTGCCCGGGGCGCACACCCCCGGGCAGGACGGAAGCCGCCTCCTGGTGGCGCGGGACGGGTCACTCCGTCACGGGCAAGCACTCGGCGAGCAGGCCGACGATGTCGCGCCAGGCCCGCTGTGCGTGCCGTGGGTGGTGGCCGACGCCGGGCCGCACGGTGTGGTCGACCGGTGGGTGGTGGAAGGCGTGCAAGGCTCCGCCGTAGACCACGAGGCGCCAGTCGACGCCCGCCGCCTGCATCTCGGCGGTGAACGCGTCGCGTTGGGCGGGCGGCATGATCGGGTCCTCCGACCCGACACCGGCCCACACCGGGCAGCGAATGCGCGCCGCCTCGCCCGGTCGGCCCGTGGTCAGTGCGTTGACCGTCCCGATCGCGCGCAGGTTGACGCCGTCGCGCCCGAGTTCCAGCGCGATGGCGCCCCCGGTGCCGTAGCCGACGGCGGCGATCCGGTCGGGGTCGGCCCGCGGTTCGGCGCGGAGCACGTCGAGCGCCGCGTGCCCGATGCCCCGCATCCGGTCGGGGTCGGCGAGCAGGGGCATGCAACGGGCCAGCATCTCCTCGGGGTCGCCCAAGTAGCGCCCGCCGTGGAGGTCGAAGGCCAGCGCCACGTATCCCAGCTCGGCGAGGGCATCGGCCCGGCGGCGCTCGACATCGCTGAGCCCTGTCCCCTCGGGCCCGATCAGGACCGCGGGCCGGCGGTCGACACCGGCGGGGAGCGCGAGGTACCCGATCATCGTGAGGCCGTCGGCCTGGTACTCCACCGTACGCGTGGTCATCGTCACCATGAGAGTGGACTGTAGTGACCGTCCGGTCCGGTCGGGCGGGCTGTTCTGCCGCTGGCAGAACAGCCCGGGGCGCTTCTGACATGCGGCGATGGTTCACGCATCCGTGTCAGTGCTGCCGGCCGGCGGCTACTGACCCTCGCGGCAGGTTCCCGGCGTGTTCCGGTCCCGCCCCTTGGCGGGACCGCTGACCGTCAGTGCCGGGAGATCAGCCGAGTCGAGCCTCGCGGGAGGCCGGCTGTCCACCGAGGGCTGCATTGGCATGGACCTGGCGGGCAGAGGCGGCTAGGCTCTGCCCCGCCACGCATGAGAGCGCTCTCAGACATCGGCTGTTCCACCCCACCCCTGGAACGACGAAGGGCAACTCCCATGAGACGCAGACGACTTACGCATGCCGTCCTGGCCACGCTCCTGCTCCTCGGCGGCCTGGCCACGGCGGGAACGGTCCCCGCGGCGGCAACCGGCTCCACCCCGCCCGCCGGGTCCACGGGATCCACTGCACCCGCCGAATCCACGGGATCCGCTTCGCCCACCGCGTCCGCCAAGCCCGCCTCCGACGGACTCCTCGCCGCCATGCAGCGCGACCTCGGCCTCACGCGGCGGCAGGCCGAGGCGCGGGTCGCGGCCGAGCGGGCCGCCGCGGTGCTCGCACCGAAGGCGCGCCGCACGGCCGGCGAGGCCTACGCGGGCTCCTGGTTCGACGCCGCGCGGGGGCGCCTGACCGTGGCGCTCACCCCGGACGCCTCGCCGGACACGCGCCGCGCGATCAGGGCGGCCGGGGCCGGGATCCGTACGGCCACCCGCACGGCCCGCCAACTGGACGCCGTCAAGGCGCGCATCGACCGGCTGTCCGCCCCGTCGGGGGTCAGCGGCTGGCACGTCGACCCGGTGGCCGGCACGGTGGTCGTCGACATCGTGCGCGGGGACCGTGCCGACAACGATGTCCGGCGCTTCCTGTCCCGGGCCCGCGAGGCGGGTCCCGTGACGGTCAGGACCGTCTCCGCCGCGCCGCGGACCTTCGCCGCGGGAACGGTCGGCGGCGACCCGTACTACACGGGCAACGTCCGCTGCTCGATCGGCTTCTCGGTGTACGGCGGCTTCGTGACCGCCGGGCACTGCGGCTCGCCCGGCGCCGGGGTCAGCGGCTGGGACGGCTCCTACATCGGCACCTTCCAGGGCTCCTCGTTCCCGGACAACGACTACGCCTGGGTGAGCGTGGGCAGCGGCTGGTGGACGGTCCCGGTGGTGCTGGGCTGGGGCACGGTGCCCGACCAGCTGGTGCGCGGCTCGGCCGTGGCGCCCGTCGGTTCCTCCGTCTGCCGCTCGGGATCGACCTCGCACTGGCACTGCGGCACGGTGCTGGCGACGAACGAGACCGTCAACTACAGCCAGGGCGCGGTGCACCAGCTGACGAAGACGAGCGTCTGCGCCGAACCCGGGGACTCCGGCGGTTCCTTCATCACCGGGGACCAGGCGCAGGGCGTCACCTCGGGCGGCTGGGGCAACTGCACCGGCGGCGGCGAGACCTGGTTCCAGCCGGTCAACGAGATCCTCGGCCGGTACGGCCTGACCCTGCACACGTACACCGGCTGAGCGTTCGTACACGGACACCGGCCGGCGTCCGGCCCTCCCACCGACCCTCCGCGGTCCCGCCCGGGGCTCCGTGTGCACAGCGGCGGAGCCCCGGCCACGGTGCCGCGCCGACCCATGGAGCAGACACCGTGCTGAGACCCCCGCCCCGCAGCGTCCCCCCACCCTTCCGACCGGTCCGGGCCGTTCGGCGCCTGGCGCACCTCCTGACCGCCGTGGTGGTGACGGCCCTGGCCGTCACCGCCCTCCTCGCGGCCGGGGCGCCCCCGTCGCGGGCCGCGGCGTCCTGGACGCCCGTGGCCGCCCCCATGTCCACGCCCTGGACCGACCTGGTACCGGTGGACCACCCCCTGCCGGAGTACCCCCGTCCGCAGCTCACCCGGCCCGACTGGGCCAGTCTGAACGGCATCTGGGACTTCGCCGTCACCTCCCGCGACGCCGCGCAGCCGGCGGTGTTCGACGCGCGGATCCGCGTACCGTTCGTACCGGAGTCCGCGCTCTCCGGCGTCCAGCGCCAGATCACCGCGAACGACAGGCTCTGGTACAGGCGCACCTTCACCGTGCCCAACGGCTGGGACGGCCAGCGTGTCCAGCTCAACTTCGGTGCCGCCGACTGGGAGACGACCGTCTGGATCAACGGCCGCCAGGCGGGTGCCGTCCACCGCGGCGGCTACGACGCCTTCACCTACGACGTCACACCCCTGCTGAACCGCGGCACCAACACCGTCGTCGTGTCGGTGTACGACCCGACCGGGGCCGGCGGCCAGGCCATCGGCAAGCAGCGCGTCCAGGACGTCACCCCGCACCCCGGCCACAGCATCGTCTACACCGCCTCCTCCGGCATCTGGCAGACCGTCTGGCTGGAGCCGACACCGACGGCGCACATCACCCGGCTCGACATGGTCCCGCACCTGGAGGACGACACCCTGCGCGTGACCGTGCGCGGCAGCGGAGCCGCCGCCGGCGCCGCCGTCAGGGTCACCGTCTCCGACGGCGGTACGACGGTCGCGAGCGCCACCGGCACGGTCGGCACCGAACTGTCCGTCCGGGTACCCGACGCCCACCTGTGGTCGCCGGACGACCCGTTCCTGTACGACGTCACCGCCCGGCTGACCGGCAGCCCCGGCGGCGACCGGGTCGGCGGCTACGCCGGTATGCGCTCGATCGCCGTCAAGGACGTGAACGGCGTGCGCCGGCCGGTCCTCAACGGCCGGTTCGTCTTCCAGACCGGCACCCTGGACCAGGGCTACTGGCCCGACGGCATCGCCACCGCACCCACCGACGACGCGCTCAGGTACGACCTGCAGAAGCAGAAGGACCTCGGTTTCAACACGGTCCGCAAACACATCAAGGTGGAACCGCAGCGCTGGTTCTACTGGGCGGACCGGCTCGGGCTGCTGGTGTGGCAGGACATGCCGTCCATGGACAGCGGAAAGACCCCGGACAGCGCGGCCCGCACCCAGTGGGAGAGCGAGTACCGGGCCATCATCGACCAGCACCGCAGCTCGCCCGCGCTCATCCAGTGGGTCGACCAGAACGAGGGCTGGGGCCAGTACGACCAGGCACGCATCGCGGACATGGTCAAGGCCTACGACCCCTCGCGCCTGGTGGACAACATGAGCGGCGTCAACTGCTGCGGCGCCCGGGACGGCGGCAACGGCGACGTGATCGACAACCACACCTACGTCGGGCCGGGCAACACCCCGACCGAGCAGGTGCGCGCCTCGGTGCTGGGGGAGTACGGCGGACTCGGCTACCGGGTCCCCGGCCACGAGTGGTACCCGGGCGGCGGATTCAGCTACGAGGACCAGCCGAGCCCGTCCGCCCTGGACGACCGCCTCGTCGGACTGCTCGACGGCATCCGCGAGAACGCCATGCCCGCCGGCGGCCTGTCCGCCTCCGTGTACACACAGATCACCGACGTCGAGAACGAGACCAACGGCCTGATGACCTACGACCGCCGCGTCGTCAAGGTGGACGAGGCCCGCGTCCGCGCGGCCAACCAGGCGCTCGTCGCCGCCTCCCGCGGCATCGGCCCACCGGTGCGCCTGCCCCTGGAGGAGTACGTCTCGATCCGCGTCACCACACCCGGCCACACCGACCGCTACATCCGTCACTACGACGGACTCGGCTACACCGCGGTGGTCGACTCCGGCAGCAGCGACCTGCTGAAGCAGGACGCCACCTGGAAGGTGCGGCCGGGACTCGCCAACAAGCTCTGCTACTCCTTCGAGTCGCGCAACTACCCGGGCGAGTACCTGCGGCACCGCGACTTCCGGGTCCGCCGCGAGGCCGGCGACGACTCCGCGCTGTACCGGGCCGACGCCACCTGGTGCCCCGTGCGGGGCGACGGCGGCATCAGACTCTCCGCGGCCGGCTTCCCCGGCCAGTACCTGCGGCACATCGACGCCGAACTCTGGCTGGCCCGGTCCGGCGGGACACACACCTGGGACGACCCGGACCTCTTCACCGAGGACACCACCTGGTCCGTCGAAGCCCCCTGGGCACCCTGAGCGGCCGGCGGCGTACTCCGCGCCGAGTACGCCGGGTTACTCCGGCCGCCGGACGGCAGCACGGGCCTCCTCCGGCACCGTGGCGTCCATGAAGTTGAGCCGACCCGCGCGCCGGGCTTCCCTCGTCGTCCACGTGGCCGCCTCCGCGAGCTGGCTCGGGCTCACGCTCGGGCTGCTCGCTCTCGCCGTCACCGCCTCCACGACCGGATCGGCGGTGACGGCCGGGGCTTTCGTCCGGGCGATGAAGCTCTTCGCGGACTGGCTGCTGCTCCCCCTCGCGTTCCTCACCCTCCTCAGCGGTGTCCTGCTGTCCGTGGGCACACCCTGGGGACTGTTCCGCCACCGGTGGGTCGCCGCGAAGTTCTGGCTGACCCTCGCCGCCACCGCCGCCACGGCGTTCGCCCTGCGGCCGGGGCTGGACTCCGCGGTCGCGGACCTCGCGGCGGACACCGCGGCGGGTGGGCCACCTCCCGGCCCCGGCGACCTCCTCCCGGGCCCGGTCGTCTCCCTGTCCGCCTACCTCTTCATGACCGTCGTCTCCGTCCTCAAGCCCTGGGGCCTGACCAGGCGCGGCAGGACCCACCGCACCGCCTCCCGCGCACCCGCACCGGCACCGGCACCGGCACCGGCACCGGCTTCGGCATCGACAGCGGCATCGGCTTCGGCACCGGCAGCGGCCGGACACGCGGGCGACACCCGCTGAACAGGCGACCCGGTCACCGCGGCCCGTCTGCGCCGCACCGGTCTGGACGTCGCGGCACGCCTCCTGGACTGGTGACGACCCACATCCATCTGACGACGAGCCTGAGGGGCGGGGCGCCCTCAGAACGCCCCGAGGTCGGCGGACACCCAGTGCTCCGGCCGCATGAAGACGATGAAGTGCTCGCCGAGCCGGGTCCGGTCGTACTCCACGAACGCGGCGACCTTGTCCTCCGGCAGATACCGCGTGGCCATCTCCCAGGACAGCTCGCGGCTGTCCGGCGCCGTCCTGGTGACCGGCCCCTCCACGCACACGTAGCGCACGGTCGGCTCCGTGCGCTGCACCATCAGGCTGAAACGTCCCGCGGAGCGGATCGCCCGGGCCTTGCGCGAATCGGGCCCGGTGCGCACCCACAGCTCGCCGCCCGGCGTGTACTGGTACCAGATGGGCACCGTCAACGGACCGCGGCCCGGCCCTTCCACGACCGACAGCGCGCCGATGTGGGGCTCCGCCAGGAACTGCTCTCGTTCTCGAAGGGAGAGTGTCATCCTGCGACCCTAGGGCCTCTCTTCCGGATCATGCCGGGGTCGGCCGACAGGCGCCGTCGCCGCCAGCCAGCCGGCCGCGTCACCAACCTGTCCGCGCCCAGGGCCGGTGCCCTAACCGGCTTCGCGGTCCAGGACGCGGCGGGCCGCCTCCGCCTCGGCCGCCGGCGGGGACAACTCGTCCAGGGTGTCCAGCTCGTCGTCCGCTTCGAGTTCCCGCTCCCAGGCCGCGGCCAGCTGTTCCTGTTCCTCGCGGGGCTTCGCACCGACGGACTCGCGGTGCCCGGGATCCAGCGCCGCCAGGAATCGCTCCACGGGGTCCTTCGGCATGCTGTGCTCCTTGTCGCCGCTCAGGGGGCCGCCTGAGGCCCAGCATGGCGGGCGGCTCGACGGATCGGCCGTCCGACACGGCCCCGGGCCACCCTGATGGACCTGGCGGGGGGCCTTTGGGGCCGCTCCTTCGGATCACGCCGGCTGCGGGCGACGGTGCCTGTCGGCCGACGCGACCCCGGCATGGTCCGGAAGAGAGGCCCTAGGGGGGTTTCGTTCGGATCAGGTCGGATCAGGCCGCGGCGTCCGGTGCGGTGCATCGCAAGGCGGAGGATCACCCGCGTACTGGGCGTACTCGGGTGGTCCGGCAACGCGGCGAGGTGCCGTGCCGGGCGTCGCGGACCCGGGCTGATCCAAACGAAACCCCTAGCTCTGCCGGGCGTGCACCGGGTCGTTGGCGACTTCCTCCGTGCACTTCCGGCGCCGGCGGCTCGCCCGCCGGTCGCGCCGCCAGTCGGCCGTCGCGAGCACCAGCGACGCCGCCATGCCTACGAGGGCGGCGCCCAGCGCGGTCACGAGAGCAGCGCGATAGTCCTGGCTCCGGCCCAGCACCAGATAGAACAGGCCGGGCAGGGCGGCCGTCCCCAGCGCGGCGCCCAGCCGCTGCCCGGTCTGCAGGGCACCGCCGGCCGCACCGGCCATGCGCACCGGCACGTCCCGCAGGGTCATGGTGATGTTCGGGGACACCACGAAACCGCCGCCGACGCCGCCGAGGAACAGCACCGGCGTGGCGACCCACGGCGCGATGCCGAGGGGCGCGAAGCGGAGCAGCAGCGCGGTGCCGCCCAGACCGACGATGACGCCGGCGAGTCCGCACACGGTGAGCAGCCGGCCGAACCGCTCCACCAGCCGGCCGGCGACCACGGCCGCGCTCGCCGAGCCCAGCGCGAAGGGCGTCACGGCGAGGCCCGACCGCAGCGGCGTGAAATCGAGGCCGTGCTGGTAGAAGAGGGCGAAGACCAGCCATACGCCGCTGAAGCCGATGAAGTACAGCGTGCCGATGCCGGCGCCGACGGCGTAGCCGCGCACGGTGGTGAACAGGCGCGGGTCCAGCAGCGGCTGGGTGCCCCGCGCGACGAGGCGGTGCTGCCACCACGTGAAGACGGCGAGGAGCACGGCACCGGCCGGGAACAGCCACCACAGCCGGCTGAGGCCGCCGGAGTCCGCCTGGACCAGCGGGAACATCAGCGCCAGCACGCCCAGGCCGAGGAGCAGGATGCCGGTCGTGTCCATGTGGCCCCGCTCGGAGCGACGGGTGCGGGGCAGCAGCCGGCGGCCGAGGAGGACGGCGAGGATGCCGATGGGCAGGTTGACGTAGAAGATCCACCGCCAGCCCTCGGGGCCCGAGGCCAGGGCGAGGATGGCGCCTCCGATGAGGGGGCCGGCGGCGGAGGAGATGCCGACGGTGGAGCCGAAGAAACCGAAGGCACGGCCGCGCTCGGCCCCGCGGAACATCTGCTGGATGAGCGCGGAGTTCTGCGGAGCCATGAAGCCGGCCGCCAGGCCCTGGGCGAGGCGGGCCACCACCAGCAGCGTGATGTCGGGGGCCGCTCCGCAGGCCGCGCTGCAGATCACGAAGCCGCTGAGGGCCAGCAGGAAGATACGGCGCCGGTCCAGCGCGTCGCCGAGGCGGCCGGCGGTGACCAGGGCGAGGGCGAAGCTCAGGGCGTATCCGGAGACCACCCACTGCACCTGCGCGGGGGAGGCGTGCAGAGCGCGCTGGATGGTGGGCAGGGCGACCGCCACGATGGTGACGTCCAGCAGGCTCATGAAGCCGGCCACCAGGGTGACCCACAGGGCACGCCAGCGGTGCGGATCCGGCTCGTACCCGGCCTCCGGGGGACCCGTGTCCCGACCGTCCGCCGCCGATGCCGACGCTGTCACCTGGACTCCTCTCGCCAGGGCCGCCACCCGGCCGGACCGGTTCCCCCGTCCGGCACGGGCACACTCACCCAGCCTGCTACCGGCACCCGGGCGCTGCCCAGGCTCAGGCCGGGCTCGACGCCGGTTGAGCGGTGCGCCCGGATGCCGGATCGGCTCCGGTCCCGCGGTCGAAGGCTGGGGTGAGGGGCCGGAGCGGACACGGTCAGGCGTGCCGTCGGGCCCACATCGGGCTGACGAGGGAGATCAGGACCGCTGCGACGCCGATCTGCAGGATGTGGCGGAGCCAGTCGACGCCTCCCGTGTCCCGTACGCCGAAGGCGGTGGCGAGCGCGTTGCCTGCGACACCGCCGAGGATGCCGAGAACGACCGTCAGCCACAGCGGGATCGGCTGGCGTCCGGGGATGACGAGCTTGGCGAGCAGACCGATGACGAGTCCGGCGATGATGGCCCAGAGGAACGACACTGCTTCTCCTTTCCTTCACCGAAGGTGCAGGGGCACGGACGATGTGTGCCCCTGCACGGGTGCGTTCCTGCGGGTGCCCCGACTCGTCCCTCGCACGCCCGTTCCCGCATCGGCGACTTCCGCGGCACCGGCATCCCGGAACGCAGGTGACCCGGCTCCGCTCCGCCCGGGACCCTCAGCCGGGGAAGTGTCCCGTGGAACGGAGCCGCCAGCGTCGTTCGGCATAGGCGAGGTCGTCCCGCCACAGGCGCCCGGCCGCCGCGCGGACGAGCGGTCGCAGCAGGGGCGCCGCCCGGCGGGCGACCGCGAAACCCGGCCGGCCGGACACGGCCAGCACGGCTTCGGTCACCGCGGTCCGCGGCCGGCCCAGCGCGTCCGGCCCGAGGGGAGTGGCGTGGGTCTCGACGACGGAGCCCGCGCCCTCGCCCTCGGTGATCCGCATGACGACCGTGCGCGGTTCGGGAGCCGTGAACACGGCCCGGACCGGCACCACCAGGCGTCCCGCCAGCTTGAAGGAGACGTCCACGGTGAAGGCGTCGTCCGTACAGCCCACGGGGCCTTGGGACGGATCGCCCCCGGCCGCGGCACCGGCACCGGGTGATCCGACCACGGTGAGGTCCGCGAACGCGTACGGATGGAGCCACGCGCCGTGCCACGGGTCGAGGCGGTTGGCCACGACGTCCTCGACCTCGCAGACCCCTGTGCCCGCGTACACGGCGGTCAGCGCACCCGCCCGCTCGGGCCGCCGCGCCAGCACCGGTCCGTCCAGCGGCGCCTCGCCCCCCACCTCGTCCAGCCGCACCCACAGCAGGACGCCGTCGTCGTGCACCGGCAGGGGAGCCCAGCCCGCGTACGGGGTGCCGTCCAGGGCCAGCCCGTGCCAGCGGCACACCAGGGTGCCGCAGCGGACCGGACTGTCCCGCAACGGTGCGCCGAGATGGGGGCAGACGCCGGGACCGCCCGTGAGACGGCCGTCCGGACCCCGCCAGACGACCACCTCCCGTCCCGCCACGGTCCGGCCGAGCGGACGGTCCTCCCGCAGGTCGCGCGACGCGCCGACCACGTACCAGTTGCCGGACGGGCGGGCCTGCGCCCGCTTCAGCGCCTCCGCGATCACCGCGGGCCCGGCCTCGCGCCAGGTGGGCCGCTGCCCCTCCCACGGCACCGGGCGCCGGCGCAGCGAGAGCGGAAGACGGCCGCGCCGGCCGGACGGGTCGGGGTTCACCCGGCCTCCTTCGCGGCGGGCGGGCGTGGTGCGCCGTGCGGTGCCGGCCGTACCGGGGGACGCCGGGCTCGCAGCCGTGCGCCGACCGCCCGCAGGAGACCGTCGGCGGCCACCGCCGCGCGGCGGCGGCGCGGGACCACCGCGCGGCGGTGCAGCACCGGGTAACCGTCCTGGGCCACCGCGTCCAGGATGCCGCGGTACAGGACGAACGCGGTACGGATGCAGGGGCGCGACACCGGGTCCAGCATGGCGAGGCCGGGCAGCGCCTCCCGGTAGACACCGCGCGTCAGCGCCTCGAACTCGCGCAGCGCGGCCGTGATCCGGGGCTCGTGCCGGCCGGTGTCCCGGCTCCACCGCAGCAGTTCCCGGTCCACTCCGTGGGCGGCCAGCAGATCGGTGGGCAGGTAGACGCGCCCCCGGTCCAGGTCCTCGCCCACGTCGCGGAGGAAGTTGCTCAGCTGGAAGGCGACGCCGAGCGCCGCCGCGTAGGGGGCGGCCTGCTCGCGCGGCACGACCGTGCCCAGGACCGGCAGCATCTGCAGCCCGATCACCGCGGCCGAGCCGTGCATGTAGCCGCGCAGGTCGGCGTAGGTGGCGTAGTCGGTCACGGTCAGGTCGGCGCTCATCGCGGACATGAAGTCGTGGAAGAGGGCGTGCTCGATGCCGTACCGGCGTGCGGTGTCGGTGAGGGCCAGCACCACCGGTTCGTGGCTGTGCCCCTCCCGCAGCCCCTGCTCCAGGCCCCGCCGCAGTTCCGCCAGGGCCGCCGCCCGCCGCCGGGTGCCGGTGCCGGTGCCGACAGCGTCGACGCCGACACGGTCCACGATGTCGTCGGCCCAGCGGGCGAAGCCGTACAGGGCGTGCACGGCGGATCTGCGCTCGACCGGCAGCAGCCGGGTGGCGAGGAAATACGTCTTGCCGTGCCGGGCGTTGAGGGCGCGGCAGTGGCGGTAGGCCGCGCGCAGCGCCGGGTCGGCGATCCCCGCCCTGTCCAGTTCACGGTCCGTCATACGGTGGCCGCCCTTCCGCGTGCCGACGAGGTGCGCGGAGCCGATGCGGGGGCCGGCAGGCCGGTGATCCGTGCGGCGGCGAGCTTGCCGGACAGCAGCACGGTCGGCACGCCGACGCCCGGTGTGGTCCCGCAGCCGGCGAGGACGGCGTTCTCGGTGCCCCGTGGCAGGTTCCGCGGCCGGAACGGCCCCGTCTGGGACACCGTGTGGGCGGCCGAGAACGGTGTCCCGGCGGCATGACCGGCGGCCTGCCAGGTGGCCGGGGTGACCAGGCACTCCTCCTCGACGGCGGCCTCGATGCCGTCCAGGCCGCGCCGTTGCAGCTCCCGCAGCAGCGTTCGACGGTAGCGGGGGCCGAGGTCGCCCCACGCGACGGCGTCCGGTCCGATGTCGGTGTTGGGACAGGGCGCGAGGACGTAGTGCAGATGGCGGCCCGGTGGAGCGAGCCCGGGGTCGGTGGCGGTGGGCCGGGTGACGAGCAGCGAGGGATCACTCATCAGCCGCCCGGTGCGGGTGAGTTCGGTGAACGTGGTCCGCCAGGCCGCGCCGAAGAACAGGGTGTGGTGCGCCAGGTGGGGCCAGGTGCGGTCCGTTCCGGCGTGCAGCACCACGGCGGACGGCGCGTGCCGCAGCTGCAGCGGGCGCCGTGGCCGGCGGCCGAGGAGCCGGTAGGCGACGGGCAGGTCGGGAGTGAGGACGACGGCGTCGCACGGGATGCGGTCCTGGTCCGTGACGACGGCCGTGACCCGGTCGCCGGAGCGTTCCAGGCGGATCACCTCCTGCCCGTACCGCAGGTCCCCGCCCGCGTCGGCGGCGGCGTCCGCCATGGCCCGCGGCAGGGCGTGCACGCCGCCCCGGGGGAAGTACACCCCCGCGACGGTGTCCATGTAGGCGATGACGGCGTACGCGGCGAGGGCGCGGGCCGGTGGCACGCCCGCGTACAGCGCCTGGAACGAGAAGACGCGGCGCAGCCGTTCGTCCCGGACGAAGCGCCCGATCCGGGCGTCCAGCCGGCCGAAGCCGCCGAGCGCGGCCAGCCGGGCCAGGTCGGTGTTGAGCAGATCGAGCGGGGAGTCGAAGTTCGCGTCGATGAAGCGGCGCATCTGCGCCCGGTGCAGCCGTGTCAGCCAGTCGCGCAGCCTCAGGTAACCGGCCGCCTCGTCCGGACCGGCGAAGCGCTCCACCTCCGCCGTCATCGCGTCGGCGTCGGTGTGCACGTCCAGCGTGCTGCCGTCCGCGAAGCGGGCCCGGTAGGCCGGGTGCAGCGGGATCAGTTCGACCCGGCGGTACAGGCTGTCACCGACGGCCGCGAAGGCCTCCTCGGCGAGGTCGGGCATGGTCAGAACGGTGGGACCGGTGTCGATTTGGTAGCCGCCCAGGTCGAGGCGTCCGGCCCGGCCGCCGGGCAGCGTGTCCCGTTCGACGACGGTGACGCGACGTCCGGAGCCCAGCAGGTGCAGGGCGGCCGACAGCCCGGCGAGGCCGGCTCCCACCACCACGACGTGGTCGCTACGTCCGCGCAGCCCGCGCCTCACCGGTCGCTCTCCTGCCCGCCGCCGCCCGAGGCGGCCGGGCCGCGGGAACCGCCCGGATGCGGCCCGGGGCGCGGGCGGTCGCCGTCGTCGGACGCCGTCCCGGCGGGTACGTCCGCGCCGCCCGTGCGCGTCCCGGTCACGCACGCCCCGGTCACACGCGCCCCGGTCAGGTCCGGGGCGACCGCGTCCCGGCCCGCGCCCGTGCCCCCGTCCGGGCGCGTCCGGACGGGGGAAGCCGGCACCGGTGGTGGTACCGGGTGAGGAGTGGGCGGCGGCGCGACCGCATGGTGTTCCTTCGCCTGTGTCGGGCACATCCCCGTTCCTCTCACGTCGTGGGCACACGGCGGCTCGTCACCACGTCCTCGGCGCGTGCACGGGCTCGTGACCACGTCCTCGGCGCGTGCGGCGGGCCTGCACGCGGCACCGGCCGAAGCGTGGCCGAGCGCCTGCGGCCATGCCTTCCACCATCCGGGCCCGCCGTGACCGGCGGGTGCCGCAGTCGAGTGACACGCGTCCGTTCGGGCACGCGGGCGGGAACACACGCACCACGTGTGCGGTGCGCGGGCCGGGGTGGTCACGCACGGCGTGTGCGGTGCACGGCCGGGACGGTCACGCGCAGCGCGCGAGGTGCGCACGGGAACGCGCAGCAGGGGCAGCAGGGAAGGAGCCGTCGTGTTCGAGGCGGAGGTGGCCGTGGTCGGCGGGGGAGCCGCCGGCCTGTCGCTGGCCCATCGTCTGGCCGGTCGCGTACGGGGGCTGCGGACGCCGTCCGTCGTCCTCGTGGACGCGCCGCCCGGTCCGCTGCGCCCCCCGCGCCGCACGTGGTGCTTCTGGGAGGCGGGCCGCGGACGGTTCGACGCCGCGCTGACGGCGAGTTGGGGGCGCCTGCGGGTGAGGCCCCCCACCGGCGACTCCATCGAGGGGGACCTCGCGCCGCTGCGGTACAAGATGATCCGGTCCGACGACTTCGAGACCCTGGTCGGGCGGGACCTGGCGCGCAGCCCGAACGTGCGGCGGGTGGAGGCCACCGTCGAGACGGTGGAGGACGTCGAGGGCGGGGCCCGCGTCCGGTTGCGGTACGCCGACGGCACGGCGGGCGTGCTCGGCGCCCGCTGGGTGTTCGACTCCCGGCCCCTCGGCAGCCTGCCCGCCGCGCGCACCACGCTGCTCCAGCACTTCCACGGCTGGTTCGTCCGCACCGCACGGCCGGTCCTCGACCCCTCCACCGTGGAGTTCATGGACTTCCGCACCCCACAGCCCGCCGCCGGCCTCTCCTTCGGTTACGTCCTGCCCACCGGACCGCACGAGGCGCTCGTCGAGTACACGGAGTTCTCCCCCCGGCTCCTCACCGGCAGCGGCTACGAGGCGGCGGTGCGGAACTACGTCCACGAGGTTCTGCGCCTGGGGGACCTCGACGTCCTGGCCACCGAGACCGGGGTCATCCCGATGACGGACGCCCCGATCCCGCGCCAGGTCGGCGCCCGCGTCTTCCGCATCGGTGCGGCGGGAGGCGCGACCCGGCCCTCCACCGGCTACACCTTCTCCGGCCTGCAACGCCAGACCCGGGCCGTCGCCGCCGCCCTGCGCCGGGGAGTACGGCCCGTGCCGCCCCCCGCCCACTCCGCCCGCTCCCACGCCATGGACGCCGTACTGCTGCGCGCCCTGGCCGGCGGCCGGGTCGACGGGCCGGCACTGTTCTGCGGCCTGTTCCGCCAGGTACCCGCGCCCCGCCTGCTGCGCTTCCTCGACGGACGCACCCGGCTGCACGAGGACCTCGCCATCGGCCTGCGCACCCCGATCGGCCCGATGCTCCGCTCGGCACTCGACCTGCCGCACCTGCCCCGCCGCCCGTTCGACTGCCTCCCCACCGCGCCACCGCCCCTGGAGACCGGATGACCCTGCTGCGCGACGAGGACCTCACCGCCGCGTTCGACCACGCCGCCCGCAGCTACGACGCGCTGGTCGCCGCCAACCCCGGCTACCACGCCCACCTGCGGCGCTCGGTACGCCGTCTCGGCCTGTCCGGGGACGGGGCGGGCCTGCGCCTGCTGGACGTCGGCTGCGGCACCGGCGCGTCGACGGCCGCGCTCCGCGCCGTCCTGCCGGCCGCCCGCATCACGGCCGTGGACGCCTCCGCCGGCATGCTGCGGAGGGCCGCCGCCAAACCCTGGGCGGGCGAGGTGACCTTCGTCCGGGCACCGGCGGAACACCTGGCCGAGGCCGGCGTGACCGGACCCTTCGACGCGGTCTTCGCCGCCTACCTCCTGCGCAACGTGTCCGACCCCGACGCCGTCCTCGCCGGAATGCGGGAGCTGCTCGTGCCCGGCGGCCGGCTCGGCGTGCACGAGTACGCCCTCAGGGGCCGCCGCACCGACCGCGCGGTGTGGACGCTGGTGTGCCGCGGCCTCCTCCGGCCCGCCGCGTCCCTCCTCGGAGACGGCGACCTGTACCGGCATCTGTGGCACAGCGTCCTGCGGTTCGACACCGCCGACCGCTTCGCCGCCCGGGTCCGCGCGGCCGGCTTCGCGCACGTCCGCGCCCTGCCCCTGCCCGGCTGGCAGACCGGCATCACCCACACCTTCGTCGCCCGTCGCCCGCAGGCCGCCCGATGAACCGGCCCGGGCATCCGGAGCACACCCGGCACGGCCGGGACCGGCGGGCCCGAATGCTGCCGGCCAGACCGGGCAGGCGGCGCGTCGAGGGACCGCGCCCCACGACCGCGGTCGTCGGCGGCGGCATCGCCGGTCTCGCCGCGGCCACCGCGCTCGCCGAACGCGGGGTGGCCGTGACCCTGTACGAGCGGCAGCCCTACCTCGGCGGACGCGCCGGAGGCTGGCCGACCAGCCTGCCGGACGGCACCCCGGTGACCATGAGCCGTGGCTTCCACGCCTTCTTCCGCCAGTACTACAACCTGCGCGGTCTGCTCCGCCGTACCGACCCCGGCCTGCGGCGGCTGACCGCTCTGCCCGACTACCCGCTGCTGCACGCCGACGGGTCCCGGGAGAGCTTCCGCCGCGTCCCGCGCACCCCGCCGTGCAACGCGCTCGGCTTCGCCGTGCTCAGTCCCTCCTTCACCCTCCGGGACCTGCGCCGTATGAACCCGGTGGCGGCTCTCCCGCTGCTCGACGTCCGTGTCCCCGAGATCTACGACCGGCTCGACCACACCAGCGCGCACGACTTCCTCGACGCCGTCCGCTTCCCCGAGAGGGCCCGGCACCTCGCGTTCGAGGTGTTCTCGCGCAGCTTCTTCGCCGACCCCCGCCGGCTCTCGGCGGCCGAGATGGCGCTGATGTTCCACATCTACTTCCTCGGCTCCAGCGAGGGCCTGCTGTTCGACGTGCCCCGGGCGCCCTTCCCCGCGCTGTGGCAGCCGCTCGCCGGCCACCTGCGACGGCACGGAGCCGACGTGCGCACCTCCACGGCCGTCGAGCACATCACGCCGCGGCCGGACGGCGGCTACCAGGTCACCACGGACCGGGACGAACGGCACCACGACAGTGTCGTCCTCGCCCTGGACACCACCGGTCTGCGCACACTCGTGGCCCGCTCCGACGGGCTGGGCGACGCCCCCTGGCGGGCGCGGATCGCCCGGCTGCGCACCGCCCCGCCGTTCCTCGTGACCCGGCTGTGGCTGGACCGGCCCGTGGCGGCGGACCGGCCGGGTTTCCTGGGCACCGGCGGGTTCCCCACCCTGGACAACATCAGTGTCCTGGAGCGGTGGGAGGACGAGGCCGCGCACTGGGCCGCCCGCACCGGCGGGTCCGTGCTCGAACTCCACGCCTACGCGGTCGGGGCACAGACCTCCCGGGACGTCGAGGAGAAGCGCCTGGTCCGGCAGATGCACCGTGTCTACCCCGAGACGCGCGGCGCGACGATCGTCGGTGCCCGCCACGAATGGCGTGACGACTGCCCGCTGTTCCCGGTGGGCGGCTACCGCGACCGGCCGACCGTCCGTACCCCGGACCCGGCGCTCGTGGTGGCCGGTGACCTGGTCCGCACCGGCCTGCCCGTGGCGCTGATGGAGCGGGCCGCCACGACCGGCTTCCTGGCCGCCGACGCCCTGCTGGAACGGTGGGGGCTGCGCGGAGTGGCCCTGTGGACGGTTCCCCACCGCGGCCGGAGCGCCCTGCTGCGGGGCCTGGCCGGGTGGGGACCGGGTACACGGGCGGCACGCTGAGGCGGGTGCCGCGACCTGCTCGGGGATCGGCCACGGCACCCGCCGCCCGGACTGCGTCCGAAGGGACCGGCCCGCGCCACCCCCGGCTTCCCCGCGAGGGCCCCCGCACACGGAGCCGTCCGGGTGAACCCGGCACCGCGGCGCAACCGGTGCCGGCCGGTGCCGCGCCCCTCGCCGGCCGCCGGGGTTCGTCCGCGGCTTCCCGGGGCACCCGGTGACATCCATCGGCTCTCATGCCCCCGGAGGCACACATGGCGGTGCGGCATCGTGTGATCAAGGCCGACCCCGCAGCGGTCTGGGACGTCCTCGCCGACGGTCATCGGTACGCCGAGTGGGTGGTCGGCACCGGCGCCTCCCGGCCGAAGCTCGGACAGTGGCCGCAGAAGGACGCCACCCTCGTCTACGAGATCCGGCTGGGCCCCCTCCAGCTCCGCAACCAGACGGTCGTACGGCACTGCCGGGAGGGATCCCTCCTGGAACTGGAGATCATCGCCGGGTTCCTCGGCTCGGCCCGCTTCTCCATCGAGCTGCGCGAGTGGGGCGAACACTGCCTGGTCCTCGTGGACGAGCACCCTCTGCAGGGGCCCGGGGCCCTGCTGCACAACGCCGGTCTCGAGGCGCTGATCCAGATACGCCACCGCTCCATGCTCGCCCGCCTCGCCCGCTGCTGCGAGGACGGCCGCAGCAGCCACCGGCGGCGGTCCGCGCCGCGGACACGCCCCGCGGAGGGGACCGGCCATGCCTGACGCCGTGGTGATCGGGGCGGGACCCAACGGACTCGTCGCCGCCAACATCCTGGCCGACGCCGGCTGGAGCGTCCAGGTCTTCGAGGAACAGCCGGAGCCGGGCGGCGCGGTCCGGCACGACCGGGGCGTCCACCCCGACTTCGTCAGCGACCTCTTCAGCTCCTTCTACCCCCTGGCCGCCGCGTCCCCCGTCCTGGCCGGACTCCGCCTGGAGGATCACGGGCTGCGCTGGAGCCACGCCCCGCACGTGCTCGCGCACCCGCTGACCGACGGCCGGTGCGCGGTGCTGGACCGCAGGATCGACATCACGGCCGCGTCCGCGGAGGCGTTCGCACCGGGTGACGGAGCGGCCTGGCGGCGCCTGTTCACCCTCTGGCAGACACTGCAACCCGACCTGCTCGGCACCCTGTTCACCCCCTTCCCGCCCGTACGGGCCACGCTCGGACTGCTGCGCACCCTGCGGGCGGCGGGCGGCCTGCGCACCGCCCGGTCACTGGTTCTGCCCGTGCGCCGGATGGGGGAGGAGGAGTTCCGCGGCGAGGGCGGCCGACTGCTGCTGGCCGGCAACGCCCTGCACGCCGACCTCGCGCCCGAGTCCGCGGGCAGCGGCGGCTTCGGCTGGCTGATGTCGATGCTCGGCCAGACGTACGGCTTCCCGGTGCCCGTGGGCGGGTCCGGTGCCCTCACCGAAGCACTGGTCAGGCGGCTGCGCCGCCGGGGAGGCGCGGTCACCTGCGGGGAGCGGGTCCAGCGGATCGTCATCGACGGCAGCCGTGCCGTCGGAGTACGGACCGCCACGGGCGAGACGGTGCCCGCGCGCAGAGCCGTACTCGCCGACGTGGCCGTGCCCGCCCTCTACCGGGAACTGGTCGGCCGCGAGTACCTTCCCGCGCAACTGCTCACGGACCTGCGGCGCTTCCAGTGGGACTTCGCCACCTTCAAGGTGGACTGGGCGCTCGACGGCCCGGTGCCCTGGCAGGCGGAACAGGCACGCCGCGCCGGGACCGTGCACCTGGCCGACGGCATGGACGAGCTGACCCGTTTCGCCGCGCAGATCGCCATGCACCAGGTGCCCGACCGGCCCTTCCTGCTGTTCGGCCAGATGACCCTCGCGGACCGGACACGATCCCCCACGGGCACCGAGGCCGCCTGGGCGTACACCCACGTCCCGCACGACATCCGGGCGGACGCCGGCGACGAGGGCATCACGGGCAGCTGGGCCCCGGCGGACGCCGAACGCATGGCGGACCGCGTGGAACGGCAGGTGGAGCGCTTCGCGCCGGGCTTCCGCTCGCTCGTCCGGGCCCGGCGGGTGCTCGCGCCGCCCACCCTCCAGTCGCTCGACGCCAACCTCTCGGGCGGTGCCATCAACGGCGGCACGACCGCGCTGCACCAGCAGCTCTTCTTCCGGCCGGTACCCGGCACCGGGCGGCCGGAGACCCCCGTCCCGGGCCTCTACCTCGCCTCCGCCGGAGCCCACCCCGGCGGAGGCGTGCACGGCGCCCCCGGCGCCAACGCGGCGCGCGCCGCACTGCGCGCCCACCGGGCCCCCGGTCTCGCCGCCGCCCAACGCGTCCTCAGCCGCCGGGACCGCACCGGACGCAAGCGCTGATCACACGTCCGGCCGACGGCGCGTCCGGTCCACGTGCCTTCCCGGGAAGGGAAACGCAGACGACATCCGGCGTACAGCGGCCAAGGAGTGCCATGAACGACTACGAGGACGGGCCCGACACGGGGCACCGCCGTCCCGACGGCGTCGACGACCTGACCGTCGAGGCCCTCGGGTCGCTGTCCAAGGCACTGGAGACCACGGAACGCGCCCGCGGTCATCTGTACAGCTTCCACCAGCTCACCGGCGGCGCGGACCTGGAGCTGGACCGGTCGGTACGGCTGCTGCGCGAGGCCGGGCACCGCGAGTGGGCGGACCGGGTGGAGACCGAGATCCTGGGCCGCAACGTCATCCCGGGGCACTGGACCTTCCAGGTCGTCGAGGCCTACAACGCCACCTACTACCGGCCCTTCTGCGAGCTGGAACGCGACGTGGTGAACGCCCTCGCCCAGGGCCGGGACCACCTGTACGAAGCCGAGATGAAGGAGGCCCGCCGCACCCCCGGACACCCCGACCACACCGCGGGCCCTCCGGCCGCTCGCGCCTGAGCGCACCCCGGGCCGGAGCGCGCCGAGCGCACCGGACGACCCACGGAGAAAGGCGGGAAGCCGTGCGAAGCAGTCCCCTGCTCGACCGGACCGTCGTGGTGACGGGTGCCGCGCGCGGCCTGGGAGCGGCCCTCGTCCGGGAGGTGGCCCGGCGGGGAGCGCGGCCGGCCCTCCTCGGCCACGAGAAGGACCTGATGGACGAGCTGGCCGCGCGGCTGCCGGTCCCGGGGCTCGCGGTCGAGGCGGACGTGACCGACCTCGGGGCCCTGCAGCGGGCCGCCCGTGAGGTCCGCCGGTGTCTCGGGCCGCCCTCCGTGGTGATCGCCAACGCCGGAATCGCGGAGGGCGGCCCGCTCGCCGCGACGGATCCGGCCGACTGGCGCCGGGTCGTCGACACCAACCTGACCGGCAGCGCCCAGACCGCACGGGTCTTCCTGCCCGATCTGCGGGTCACGGCCGGCTACTACCTGCAGATCGCCTCACTCGCGTCGCTGGGCGCCGCTCCGCTGATGAGCGCCTACTGCGCGTCCAAGGCCGGCGCCGAGGCCTTCGCGCACGCGCTGCGCGCCGAGGAGGCCGGTCACGGCGTCGCCGTGGGCATCGCCTACCTGAACTGGACCGACACGGACATGGTGCGTGACGCCGACCGGTACGCCGTGCTGCGCGAGCTGCGCGGCCACATGCCGGCGCCCGCGCGCCGGGTGTACCCCGCCGAGGAGGTCGCCGCCCGGATCGTACGCGGCCTGGAGAAGCGGCGCACAGCCGTGTACGCACCTCCCTGGCTGCGGCTGGTGCAGCCGGTGCGGGCCGCCCTGCCGCCGCTGGTGCTGCGCCTGGCCCGCCGCGACCTGGCCCGTCTGGAGGCCGAGGGAGCACTGGCCCCGACCGGGCTGCTCGGCGCCGGCGGCGAGGCCGACCACGCGGCACGACGACACGCCCCCTGAGGACGCGCGACCACCCCCCATCCACCTCCAGGACGGCGCCCATGCAGACGTTCCTGCCCGATGCCGACTTCCGGCGTTCCGCCCTGCTGCTGGACCGCCGCCGGCTGGGCAAACAGCGGGTCGAGGCGCTCCAGGTGCTGCGCGGGCTGACGGTTCCCGGCTACGGCTGGCGCAGGCACCCGGCCGTGCGGATGTGGCGCGGCTACGAGGAGGCCCTGGTCCGTTACGGCCTCGAAGTCTGCCGGGTGTGGCGGGAGCAGGGCCACCAGGACAGCTGCGCCGCCTCGCTGGTCGCCGGATACGCCGCGTGCCGTCCGGGTGCGCCGGTGCGCGACCAGCCCGCTCTCGGCGCCGCCGGGGAACTGCCGCCGTGGCTCGGTGACGAGGCCTTCCACCGCAGCCACCAGTCCGCGCTCGTCCGCAAGGACCGGGAGGCCTACGCGCGGGCGTTCCCCGGCGTCCCCGACGACCTGCCCTACGTCTGGCCGGCCTCCGACCGGGACGAGGCCGCCACCTGACCGCGCCCCGCCCGGACGGAGGACGTCCGGTCACCCGCCGCCGGTTGCGCCGGCCCCGCGCCGCAGCAGGTACTTGTGCTGTCCGGACAGCACAAGTTCGCCGCGCTGGTTGTGCACGGTGGCCGCCGTGACCACGACACCGTTCTCGCCCCGCGGCTCCAGGCCGGTGACGGTGAGTGCCGGGTACAGGGTGTCCCCGGAGTGCACCTCGGCCAGGAACGTGCAGGACAGCTCCAGGAAGCTGACGAACACCTCACCGATGAAGTGCGGGAACAGCGTCGCGCCCGGCGCGGTGAACGCCAGGACCTGGAGTCCGTGCACGACCGGCGCGGGGTGGCCGTGACGGCGTGCCCACTCGGCGTCGTAGTGGACCGGGTGGTTGTCCGCGGAGACCGTCTGGAAGGCCGCGGCGTGGGCGTCGGTCAGGGTACGGCTGGGGGCCCGGAACACCTCGCCGACGCGCAGGTCCTCGAAGGTCCTGGGCGGGACGACGAGGAACGCGTCCGGGTCGAACCCGGTCGCGGGGGGTGCTGTGTGCAGGGAATCCATCACGCTGTCCTCTCGTTGCTGTCCGGCTCGCCGGCGTCTCGTCACGCGCGCGTGCGTCCGGGCCTACGCGCCGGGGACGATCCGGGCGGCCAGGAGGTTGGGGTCGTCGTCGGTGAAGTAGGCGGCGCTGGCGACGTACGCCGTGGTGCCGCGTACGGCGAGGGAGGTCGGGCCCTGCAGTCCGTCGGCGGCGGTGAGCACGACGGTGTGCCGGCCGCCGGGCTCGACCCGGGCCACCTCGTTGTCCTTGTTGATCGCGGCCAGCAGGGTGTCCCCGCGGCCGGTGAACGCGAAGTCGTCGATGTCGACCAGCCCGGTGGCGCGGGTCTGCACGTCGCCGGCCGTGCCGTGGCGGGTGACCGGGATGCGCAGGACGGTCCCGCGGTCCAGGTTGGACACCCAGACCGCGCCGCGGTGGACCTTGAGCCCGTTGGCCCCCAGGAACCCGTCGGCGGCCAGCTCGGGCGCGGTGGACCACGCGGTGGGGGCCCCGCCGGTGGCCGGCACGCGCCACACCGTGCCCAGGACCGAGTCCGCCGCGTAGAGCACACCGGCGTGCTCGTCCAGGGCCAGGCCGTTGGGCAGGCCGGCGGCCGGCAGCGCGGCGATGCGCCGCGGGCCGCCGCCCGGACGCAGGCGCCACAGGCCGGTCAGGTCGCTGCTGCCGGTGGCGTACAGGAAGTACAGCGTTCCGTCGTGCGCGCGGACGATGCCGCCGAGGAAGGGCGAGGTGAGGGCGGGCGTGACGGAGCCCGCGGGCGGCGCGGGCAGCGTCGCGAGGACGTGCACCCGGCCGTCGGGGGTGATGCGGGCGACCTGGCGGTTGTAGGCGAAGGTGACGACGGCGCTCCCACCGGGCTCCAGGGCGATGTTCTCCGGCCGCTGCCCGCCGCTCACGTCCAGGTGGGCGAAGAAGCGTACGGGGGCCGCCGGACCGGCCACGGTGGCGGAGGCCGGGTCGGCCGTGGCCGGTCCGGCGGCGGTGACGGCGAGGACGCCGGCCACCGCCGTGGCCAGGAGACCGGTACGTGTCCGTGTTGTCGTACGGCTGGTCATGTCATTCCTTCTCGGCAGGTTGATCGGTGGGTGGGCAGGGGGATGGTGTGCGGTGGGGCGGAGGCGGTCAGCCGGTGAAGCGCTGGCGCAGTTCGCCGATGCCCTCGATGGAGCTGACCAGTTCGTCGCCCGGGGCCAGCCAGCGCTGCGGGGTGCGGCCGAGGCCGACACCGGCGGGAGTGCCGGTGAAGACGACGTCACCCGGCAGCAGCGGCAGCACGCCGGACAGCCTGGCGATGAGGGCGGGGACGGAGAAGATCAGCTGCCGGGTACGGCCACGCTGCACTTCCTCGCCGTTGACGGCGCAGGTCAGTTCCAGGTCGTCGGGGTCGTCGAACTCGTCCGGGGTCACCAGCCAGGGGCCGGTCGGGGTGAAGCCCGGGTAGGACTTGGCGAGGCCGAACTGGGGAGCCGGGCCGTCCATCTGGAGGACGCGCTCGGAGAGGTCCTGGCCGACGGTGAGGCCCGCCACGTGACTCCAGGCGTCGGCCTCCGGGACCCGGTGGGCCCGGCGGCCGATGACCACCACCAGCTCCACCTCCCAGTCGGTGTGGCCGCCCGGGGGCAGTGTCACCTCGGTCACCGGTCCGGTGATGCTGGTGGCGAACTTGGTGAAGACCGGCGGCATGCCCCGGGGCGTGGTGAAGCCCGCTTCCGAGATGTGCTCGCGGTAGTTCAGGCCCACGGCGAGCAGCTGACGCGGGGCCGGCGCGGGGGCGCCGAGGTCGGCCGGGTCGAAGGGGACCCCGTCGCCGAGGTCGGCGCGGGCCGCCCAGTCGCGGAACTCCGCCCAGCGGGAGTAGACGGCCTGGGGATCGGCGGAGAACAGGTCACCGCTGGCCTTCTGGACGTCGACCGCCCGGCCGTCGGTGACCAGGACCAGACGTCCGGCGAGATGGGCGATACGCATGGGGTGCTCCTGGGGCGGAGGAGGGGCGAGGGGGAGGAGGGTGAAGGGGGCGTCAACGGCCGGGGCCGGGACCGGCGGGGCGGGTGGCGCGTTCGAGGGCGAGCAGCACGGACCGGTAGGGGCGCCCGGTGGCGTGTTCCATGCCGATCTCACAGGTCCGGTTGGCGGACAGATAGGCGTCGTACGACCCCGCGGCGACCTCCGCCGCCTCGTGCGCCGTCGCCGACTCGGTCAGCTCCCTGTGCAGCAGGCCCCGGTCGCCGGCGAACCCGCAGCACTCCGCGTGGACCGGCACCTCGACGTCCTCGGCGACGAACTCCGCGACCGCGCGCAGCTCCTCGGCATCTCCCAGGTGCCGCATCGAACAGGTGGGGTGCAGCACCGCGCTGTCCAACCGTTCGGTCACCCGCAGGCGTGGCAGCAGCTCGTTCGCGGCCCACTCGACCGAGTCCACGACCGTGAGCGCCTCGTGCTTCGTCCGGTTCGCGGGCGTCAGATACGGTACGACCTCCCGTCCGATGCCGAGCGTGCACGAGGAGGCGTCGACGACGAGCGGCAGACGGCCGCCGTCGGTCCACTCCCAGGCCCGCTCCACGGTGCGGTTGGCCATGACGGTGTTGCCGTCGTCGTAGCCCTTGGAGTGCCAGATGGTCGCGCAGCAGGACCCGGCCAGGTCCGGCGGGATCCATACCGGCAGCCCGGCCCGGTGCGCGAGCGTCACGACCGCCTCCGGAAGGGAGGGGCCGGACGTGCCGTCCGGTCCGCCGAAGATCCGGTTGACGCAGGCCACGTAGTAGACGGCGGTCGCGCTCGCGCGGTCGGTGTGCGGCAGCCGGGCCGGTGCCGGGCCGGGGATGCCGGGGATCCATTCCGGCGCCAGGTCGGGGGAGACCGCCTTGCGGACGGCGGAGGTCACGCCGCCGAGGACCCGGTCGCCGAGGTGGTCGGCGACACCGAGCGCGGCGCGTACCGACGACTCCACGAGGGAGAACCGCCGTGCGACCCGGGCCGCGGTGCGTTCCTCTCGCTCGGAGTGCCGCTGGTGCCGGAACCGTTTCATCATGGCGCCGGTGTCGATGCCGACCGGGCAGGCGATGGCGCAGGTCGAGTCGCCGGCACAGGTGTCGACGGCGTCGTAGCCGTAGGAGTCCAGCAGGCTGTCCATGACGGGGGAACCGGTCGGCTGGCGCATCATCTCGCGGCGCAGCACGATCCGCTGGCGCGGTGTGGTGGTGAGGTCGCGGCTCGGGCAGACCGGCTCGCAGAACCCGCACTCGATGCAGGAGTCGGCGACCGCCTCGATGGCCGGGATGGTCTTCAGGCCCCGCAGATGGGCCCGGGCGTCGCGGTTGAGCACCACCCCGGGGGCGAGGACGCCCGCCGGGTCGATGGTCTCCTTGATCCGCCACATGAGTCCGGCGGCACGGGCACCCCACTCGGCTTCGAGGAACGGCGTCATGTTCCGGCCGGTGGCGTGCTCCGCCTTGAGGGAGCCGTCGAAACGGTCCACCACCATGGCGCAGAAGTCGTCCATGAAGGCCGCGTACCGCTGCACCTCGTCCGGGCGGGCGGCGTCGAAGGCCAGCAGGAAGTGCAGGTTGCCGTGGGCCGCGTGGCCGGCGACCGCGGCGTCGAAGCCGTGCCGGAGCTGGAGCGCGGTCAGCGCCTCGCAGGCCTCCGCCAGCCGTGACGGCGGCACCGCGAAGTCCTCGGTGATCAGTGTGGAGCCGGCCGGGCGTGCCTTGCCCACGGCCGTCATGAAGGCCTCGCGCGCGTGCCAGTACGTCCGGACCGTGGCGGGATCCTGGGTGAAGCGGTTGGTGACGGACGCCACCGGCGTGACCAGCGTCAGCCTGTTCAGCACGTCGGCGGCGGCCCGCCGGTGGGCCTGGTGGGCCGAGTCGTCCGGGGCGCGGAACTCCACCAGCAGCGCGGCCGTCTCCCGGGGCAGGCCGGCCCAGTCGGCGGGCACCCCGTCGACGTCGGCGCAGGCGCGCAGCGTGTTCCCGTCCATCAGTTCCACGGCACGGGCCCCGGCCTCGTTGAACAGCGGTACCGCCGCCGCGGCGGCCGTGAGGTCGGGGAAGAACAGCAGGGCCGTATGGGTGAGCCGGTCCAGGGACACCGTCCGGAACACCGTCTCGGCGATGAAGCCCAGGGTGCCCTGCGAGCCGACCATCAGGCCGCGCAGGATCTCCACGGGCGTGGACCCGTCCAGGAAGGCGTCGAGCCGGTAGCCGTTGGTGTTCTTCAGCTCGTACTTGGCCCGGATCCGGGAGACGAGCGCGGCATCGTCCTCGATCTCGGCCTTCAGGGTCAGCAGCCCCTCGTACAGCTCCGGTTCGGCCGTTCGCAGCAGCGCGTCGGCGTCCGGGGCCGCGGTGTCGACGACGGTGCCCGACGGCAGGACCAGGGTGAGGGAGGACAGCAGGCGGTAGGAGTTGCGGGTGACACCGGCGGTCATGCCGGAGGCGTTGTTGGCGACGACCCCGCCGACGGTGCAGGCGCGGGAGCTGGCGGGGTCGGGGCCCATCAGCCGGCCGTGGCGGGACAGCGTGATGTTGGCGCGTCCCACCGTCGTGCCGGGCCTGATCCGGGCCTCGGCGCCGCCGTCGAGCACCTCCACGCCGGTCCAGTGGCGGCGCACGTCGACCAGGATGTCGCTGCCCTGGGCCTGGCCGTTCAGTGAGGTCCCGGCCGCCCGGAAGACGATCTCCCGCCCGTGCTCGTGGGCGTACCGCAGCACCGCGGCCACGTCCGCCACGTGCTCGGCGATGACGACGACCTTCGGCACGAAGCGGTAGGGGCTCGCGTCGGAGGCGTATTTCACCAGGTCGGACACGGTGTGCAGTACCTTGTCCGGGCCCAGCAGACGGACCAGGTCCGCGCGCAGGGCGTCGGGGGTGCCGGACGCCCGCTCGTCGGGCACCCGGTCGGCGGCCGGGCCGTCGGTCCGCCGGGGCCTGAGCTTGTCCGGTACCGGTTCCAGCAGCGCCATGACTGCTCCATTCCGTGAGGGGGAGGACGGGGGGGGCTGCTCGTTCAGCCTTCCCAGCCGTCCAGGAAGTCGAGGAGTTCGGCGTTGACCACGTCGGGGCGTTCCTCCTGGCAGAGGTGGCCGCACTGCGGAATGGGCACGCCGCGGACGTCGCGGGCGATGCCCTTCCAGACGTCCAGGACGTCGTACGCCTGTCCGACGGCGCTGAAGTCCTCGCCCCACATGGTCAGCACGGGGCAGTCGATGAGCCGGTCGGCGTCCTCCCGGTCCTGGGCGACGTCCTCGGCCGCGGCGCGGTAGTCCATGCAGGAGCCGCGCACGGCGCCGGGCTGCTGGTAGGCGCGCACGTACACCGCGATCTCCTCCGGCGTGAGCATGCCGGGGTCGTACGACCAGCTGCGGTAGAAGTGGGTCAGCCAGGTCTCCTCACGGCCCGCGATGAGGGCCTCGGGGAGGTCGGGCACGCCGAGGAAGGTGAAGAACCAGTAGCCCCGGCGGGCCAGGTCGACGTCGTAGGTCTCGGCGACGACGCGGGTGGGAATGTTGTCCATGGCCACGAACCGGTCGATCCGGTCGCGGTGGTCCTTGGCGAAGCGGGTGCCGACGCGGGCCCCGCGGTCGTGGCCGACCAGGGCGATCCGCTCGTGGCCGAGGTGGTCCGCCAGCGCGAGGAGGTCACGCGCCATGGTCCGCTTGTCGTAGCCGGAGGCGGGCTTGTCGGTGTCGCCGTAGCCGCGCAGGTCCGGCGCGATCACGGTGTACCGCTCGGCCAGTACCGGGATCTGCTTCCGCCAGCCGTACCAGGTCTCGGGGAAGCCGTGCAGCAGGTAGACCGGCGGTCCGTCCCCCGCACGGACCCAGTGCTGCCGTATGCCGTTGAGTCGGGCGGTGTGGTGGGTGATCTCTGCCGGTTCCGTCATGACCGTCACGCTAGGGGCGCGGTCGGTGGCCGATGCATCTTTCCGTGCACCCGTCCGTGCTCCTCAGCGAACAGGCCGGCACCGCGCCGGCTTTCGTCGTCCCGACCGGCCCGGGGGAACAGCCCGGGGACGGCACCGGGGCCGGCGAACCGCTGCGCGGCGTCGACGCGCGGGAGCGGGAGCCGGAGGAGGAGGACCGGGAGGGGGAGGGCCGGACGGATTCCGGCCGGCAGGCATTCGGGCGGATCGCGCCGGCAGGACCTCGGATCGCGTCGGTCGCGCCTCAGACGAGTTCCACCGGTAGGCGCTCAGACCGATTCCGGCCGGTGGGCGTCCTCGTGTGATTCCTTGTGCGGTCGGCCGCCGCGGGACGGGCGTCGTACGACCAGGTCCGCCACCTCGAAGGACATCTCGGTGGTCTCGGCCGCCGGTGCCGGGTGGTACCGGCCCGCGCTCACCGAGAGGTTGACGATGAGGTGGGCGCGCCACGCGCGCCCCACGCCGCGTTCGTCCGCGAAGACCTGTGTGCCGTTCAGCCACCAGACCACCGAACGGGCCCCGAACTCGGTGCGCAGCTCGATCCAGGCACCGGGGCCGACGGCCTCGTCGCGGACGTACCGGTTGGCGTGGCGCACGTGATTGGTGAACTCCAGCAGGTCCGGGTTGTCGGGGTGGTACTCGAAGACGTCGATCTCGTGGTTGCCGTCCCGCCAGGTCCAGATGGCCGGCCAGGCGCCGACCTCCCGGGGCAGCCGGACCCGTGCCTCCAGGACGTCCCCCGGCCGGACGGTGAACCCCTCCTCGCTGTCCTCGGTGGTGAGCAGTCCCGTGTCCCAGTTCCCGTCGGTCCGGCGGGTGGCCCGGAACGTTCCCGAGCGGCTGTAGTCGGCGTCGGGGACCAGGTGGTCCAGTTTGTCGTCGTCGGGATTGACCGGGCCGCCTCCGGGATAGGCCCACGAGCGACCCGCGACCCACTGGGTCGGCGAGGCGAAGTCCGCCGTGAACACCACGTCGGGCGGGGGCGGGGTGCGCGGACCCGGCAGGGGGCCGCGGGATGCCGATGTGTCCATACGCGATGTCTCACCGGCTGACCACCGGTCATGCGCCCAGGTGACCGCCCGTCTGCCAGCACATCCGTTCGGGGTGTCGCTCCGGAGGGCTACGGGCCCGGCCGGCCGCGCACGACGACACGGACGGTGTTCCGCGTGTCAGGGACGCGGCCCCGGTCAGGGCAGGCTCGCGCCCTGGGCGCGCAGTTCCCGCTGGACCGCGCCCACCGGGACGTCCCGCGGCGGCCGGCCCCCCGTCGCCGCGAGCGCCGCGCAGACCCCCGCCGCCTGCCCGGTGGCCATGGAGATCGGCATGACGCGGTACGAGGAGTGGGCTACGTGGTCGCCGGAGATGCAGCGGCCCGCGACCAGGACCCGCTCCACCCCCTGGGGGAGGAGACAGCGCAGCGGGATGTCGTACGCCTCCCCGCGCGGCACCCGTTTCAGCAGGGTGCCGCGACCGCTCGGGTTGTGGATGTCCACCGGGTAGGCGCCGCGGGCGACGGCGTCGTCGAACTTCCGGGCGGTGAGCACGTCCTCGCCGGTCAGCTGGTACTCGCCCAGGATCCGGCGGGTCTCGCGGACGCCGACCTGGACGCCGCTCTGGACGACGTAGGAGTCGGTGAAGCCCGGCACCCGGTCGTGCAGGAACCGGGCGATCTGCGCCATCTGGCGGTGCGCCGTGAACTCCGCCCGGGTCAGGTCCCAGACGCTGGTGCCGAGCACCTCGGTGACGCGGGTGGAGTTCACCGCCACCTCCCCGGCGTGGGGCGTGGCGAAGAACAGCACGTCCTCCCGCGGCAGGTCCAGCTCCCCGGCGTCCGTGGCGGCGCGGACCAGGTCCCACAGCCCGTGCACGCCCCGCCACTGGTCGGGGTGGGCACGGGTGTAGGCGGTGAACTCCTCGTGGTCGAAGCCGACCATGCGGAACATCAGCGACATCGGCTGGGTCCAGCCGTCCTCCGGCCGGCCGATCTCGTACGACGCCCCCGCCGCGGCCGCGATGTCCCCGTCCCCGGTGCAGTCCACGATCACGTCCGCGTCGAGGACGAGGGGCCCCGACTTCGTCTCGAACACCGCACGCGCCCGGTCGGGCAGGCTGAGGACGTCGGAGGCGAAGGAGTGGAGGAGGGTGCGGACCTCGTGGTACTCCAGCAGCTCGTACGCCACGAGCTTGAACAGCTCCGGGTCGAAGGGCACCGTGTAGCCGGTCTCCAGCGAGGGCTGGATCGCCGCTCCCCGGCGCACCAGCTGGTCGAGCAGTACCCACAGCACCCCGCCGACGACCGGCTCGCCCTCACCGTGGTCGGGCGGCAGCAGCCGCGCGGTGTCGCCGGCCACGGCCTGCTTGACCTCGTTGTGGAAGCTCATCAGCGGCATCACCAGGGCCGCGGTCGCGTTGCCGCCGAGGAAGCCGTAGCGCTCCACGAGGACGACCTCCGCACCCGCGTTGGCGGCGCCGAGGGCCGCACCGATCCCGGCCGGCCCCCCGCCGATCACCAGCACCTGTGTGGACCCCGCGTGCAGCGCCTGACGAGGCGGCAGCTCCACCTTCCTGGGAACCCGGGGAGGCATCAGGTAGGTCATGTTCACTCCCTCGGAGAAGGGGCGGCCCTCGGAGTCAGCCCGCGGTGGAGGCGGGCACGGGCGTGCCGCGGTCGACGACGGCGGGCCGCGCGGCCGCGGCGTCCAGGTAACCGAGGAGCAGCTCGGCGGTGTCGGCCGCCCGCAGCTGCATCGCCGCCGTGCGGACCGCCGTCTCCGCCGCGCGGGCGCGCCGCTCGTCCCACAGGCGGTCCACCTCCGCCAGCAGCAGCCCCGCCGTCTCCCGGACCACACCGCGCAGGGCGGGCGCGCCGATCCGCTGGGCGAAGTCGAACACCTTGCCCGCGTAGGGCAGGGGCAGCAGGGGGATCCCGGCGAGCGCGGCGAAGACCAGGAAGTGCAGCCTCATCCCGACGGCCAGGTCCAGCTGGGCGACGATGTCCAGGACCTGCTGCGGGCCGTGGTCGCCGCGCAGCACCGTGCAGCGGTCCGCCTCCGCCATGCGTGAGGCCACGGCGTGCGCGTGCCGGATGTCGCCGCGTTCCATCGAGACGAAGACGACATGGGCGTCCAGGCGGTGGACCAGGAAGTCACCCACGCTGGCGAGCAGCTGGTGGTACCCCTCCTCGTCGAGGTGCTCGGCCGCACGCCCCGGCTCCCGTACGCTCATGCCCACCAGCCGCGTTCCGCGCGGCACGGCCTCCGCCCGCAGCAGCGCCCGGCCGCCGTCGCCGGGTTCCAGCAGCAGCGCCGGATCGGCGGTGACGGTGACGGGCCGGGTGAGCCCGGCCTCCTCCAGCACGAGCTTCGACTCCTCGTCGCGGACCGTCACCTCGACCGCGTCCGAGAGCACCGTGCGGACCCACGCGCAGTCCGCCTCGTCGGTGAGCGGACCGGCCCCCACGGCGTACGTGAAGACGGGCACGCCGAGTTCCTGGGCGGTACGGGCCGTCCGCAGGTAGCGGCGCGCCTCGGTGTCGTAGAGGATCCCCCCGCCGCCGAGCACCAGGACGTTCAGCCGCCGCAGGTGCGCGGAGATGCCCTCCCGGCAGACACCCTCCCAGCCGACGACCTCGACCTCCGGATGGACGGCGCGGGTGTGCTCGGGACGGCGCGAGAAGATCACGAAGCGGGTGCCGGGCCGGCCGGCCCGGACCCGGTCCAGCAGGGCGGTGAGGATGGCCTCGTCGCCCACGTTCCGGCCCCCGTAGGAGCCCAGCACGCCTACGGTCACGCTGTCTGCGCCATCCATGACCGCTCCCTGCCGTACGACGTTTCGGGCATGTCCGTACCAGCTTGCAGCCTTCCGGTGAGGACGCGCGACCGGGTGGAGCGGCCCTCGGCCCGCCGGTGACCGCCGAGGAGCTCCCGCCCGGCCGCCTCGTACGGCTTCGGCCGCGAGCAGCTCCGGCACGACCGCGTCCCGCGCCGACGCCCCGGCCAGGCGCCCGCGACCAGCGGGGGAAGCGCGCCGCTTCCGGAGCGCGTCAACGGGCGATGTGCTTGCGGCCCCCTCGGCTGAAGCGCACGGCGACGTAGACCAGATCGGCGACGAGGATGACGGCGCCGATGATCAGCAGGTAGAACAGGCCCTGGACGGCGAAGCCGATGATGCCCAGGACGAGGGCCACCAGAACGAGCAGCAGGAAAAGGATCATCGGGCCTCCCGGAGGCTTCGGTACGTCAACGGCGTGCCAGGCGCCGCTCGCCGCCCGCGCCCGGTGCGTAGGCCAGCTCGTAGTGGGCGTAGACCTCGGGCTCCTGGGCGGCGGTCAGCTCCCCGTCGATGTCGATCGACGGTGCCTTCTTGACGCGGTCCTTGCTGTGGGCCACCTTCAGGTACCCCGGACCGACGGTCGCACCCGCGAGCGGTACGAACGCCAGCCGGCGCCGGGTGGGCAGGCCCACCGTCACCGTGGCGAAGAACGGCTCGTCGGTGCCTGTCTCCACGTAGATCGACTCCAGTGCACCGATCTTGTGGCCGTCCTTGTCGACCACGTCGTGCCCTCGCCACTCACGGATATCGGATGCCTCGAACATCGCCACCACCTCCTCTGCGGGGAGGTACCCATGTGCAGGCAGGTGATGTGGTGGCGGACGCCCGAAGCCCCCGGAAGGCGTAGCGGATACCCCGCCATCGCGGGGCGCCGGCGGGGAGCGGGCGGCGAGGGCGGCCGTGGCTCCCGGGCGGGCGTCCACGCGCGACGCCGACGAGGCGCCACGGTTCCGCAGGGTCCGAAGCCGTGGGCAGGGTCAGCGGATGATCCGGAGGCGGTGCGGTGCGCGGGTGGCCGGCTCGGGGAGGCGCAGGGGGTGCAGGCCCGGGGTGATGCTGCCGAGCAGCGTTGCCCTGGAGGCGCCGGTGGCGGCGGGGTGGGTGCCGGGGAGGCCGTGGACCGTGAGGAAGCCCAGCGTGGCGAAGGCCAGGGCCTCCTTGGCGTCGGAGGGCAGCCCCAGGTCGTCGCTGCGGCGCAGCGGTACGCCGGGCAGTTCCTCGGCGAGCATGCGCATGAGCACCGGGTTGCGGGTGCCGCCGCCGGAGACGACGAGTCCGGTGACCCGGTGGGCACGGCAGGCGTCGGCCACCGTCACGGCGGTCAGCCGGGCCAGGGTGGCCAGGACGTCGTCGGGGGAGGGCGTGGGGACGGCGTCGAGCGCCCGCTCCAGGTACGGCAGGTGGAAGTGCTCCTTGCCGGTGGTCTTGGGGGCGGGCCTGCGGTAGTAGGGGTCGTCCAGGAGGAAGCGGAGCAGCTCCGGGCTGACCCGTCCGGCGGCGGCACGGCGCCCGTCCTCGTCGTGGGTGGCACCGCCGTCGGTGAAATGGTGCACGGCCGCGTCCAGCAGGGCGTTGGCGGGGCCGGTGTCGAAGGCCAGCGGATCGGCGCCGGGCGCGAGGACGGTGACGTTGGCGATGCCGCCGAGGTTCAGCGCCGCCGGGATGCCGGGGAGGGCGCGCAGCAGCAGGGTGTCGGTCATCCCGACCAGCGGTGCGCCCTGGCCGCCGGCCGCCACGTCCCGGCTGCGCAGGTCGGAGACGACGGGAAGTCCGGTCGCCTCCGCGATCCAGGCAGGCCGGCCCAGCTGGAGGGTGCCGCGGACGACACCGTCCTCCACCCAGTGGTGGACCGTCTGGCCGTGCGAGACCACGAGGTCCGCGGCTCCCGCGCACAGGTCCCGCAGGGCCCGCGCGGCCGCGCCGGCGAAGGCCTGCCCGATCCCGCTGTCCAGGGCGCACACGGCCTGTGTGGTGGTGGCGGCCGGCGGCAGACAGGCGGCGATGAGGGCGCGCAGGTCGTCCGGGTAGGGGACGGAGAGGTGCCCCAGGTGCCGCAGGAGCAGGGTGTCGTCGTCCAGTGCGAGGTCGGCGGCGGCGGCGTCGATCGCGTCGTACGAGGTGCCTGACATCAGGCCGATCACCCGCATGGTGCCTCCCACGGCTGCCGGGGTCGAGAGGGATCGGGGCGCGGCCGGTGCGGCCGCGGTGACAGGCCGTCAGCGGGGGGCGGCCGTCGTGACGCGGCCCTGGCCCGGATCCGGCTGGTCGTCGTCCGCCGGGGCCTCCGCGGGCTCCGGCGCGCGGTGCAGCAGGCTCATCAGGCCGCCGACGACGAGGGTGGCCACCACACCGATCGGGACCAGCCACTGGGCGGCGATGGCCGTCGGTACGGTGCCGCCGGCCGCGGTGACGTCGATCCTCACCTCGCGCACGATGTAGGTCATCACCGCGACCGTCACCAGGAACGCCACGACGGAGTCCGTCTCGTTCGCCCGCCGGACCGTGCGGCCGAGCAGGAACGCGCCGAGCAGGGCGCCGTAGGTGTAGCCGGCGATCGTCAGACCGGTGAGGTAGACGTTCCCGGTGCTGGTGCTGAACGCACAGGCGAACACCGCCATGAGCGCCGCCCACACCAGCGTCATCACCCGTGCGAGCCGCAGCAGCGAGGCCTCGGGGGGTGCCTTGCGGAAGAAGCTGTGGATGATGTCGGCGACGGTCGAGTTCGACATGGAGTTCAGCGCGGAGGACAGCGAGCCCATGGCGGCGCCCAGGATGCCGGCCACGAGCAGACCGGAGACCACCACGGGCAGCCCGTGCAGGATGAAGTCCGGGTAGAGGTTGTCGGAGCTGCTCAGGCCCAGTTCCTGGAAGCTCCTGCCCCCGTTGTACGACCACAGCAGCGCGCCCACCAGGGAGAAGGCCGCGAACTGGAGGGTGACGAAGACACCGGAGGCGATCATGGCCTTCTGGCCGTCGCGCAGGGAGCGGGTCGCCAGGATGCGCTGGACGATGAGCTGGTCGGAGCCGTGACTGGCCATGGCGAAGATCGCGCCGCCGACGATGGCGGTGGGCAGGGCGAACGGGCTGGTCAGGATGTGGGCGAGGGTGAAGTCGGTGTCGAAGAGCCGGAATTCGCCGGCGTCCAGGGCGCGGGTCAGGCCGGCGCCGCCGACGTGCGCGGACAGGACGGCGATGGCGAGCACCGCGCCGCCCAGGTAGAGCCCCATCTGGATGGCGTCGGTCCAGATGACCGCCTTGATGCCGCCGAGATAGGTGTAGACGACGGTGATCACGGTGAGCACGACGATGATGAGGCGGTAGCTCGCGTGCACGCCGAACTCGTCGAGCAGCAGCTTGATGGGGATCGCGGACGCGAACAGCCGTACGCCCTCGGCCAGGAGGCGGGTGAAGACGAAGGTGACCGAGGCGAGTCCCTGGAGTCTGGGCCCGAAGCGCGTACCGAGGTACTGGTAGGCGCTGACGAAGCCGCCCCGCTTGTACAGGGGGATGAGGACGGTGGCCACGACGACGCGGCCGACGACGTAGCCCAGGGCCAGTTCCACGTTGCCGAAACCCTGGCCGCTGTAGGCGCCGCCGGGCACGCTGATGACGGTGAGCACGCTGGTCTCGGTGGCGACCACCGAGAACGAGACGGTCCACCACGGCATGCTGCTCTCGCCGACGAAGTAGTCCTTCGACGTCGTCTGCCGGCCGGCCAGGCGCAGTCCGATCACGGCGATCGCCACCAGGTAGACGACGACCACCACGAGGTCGAGTTGGCGCACGCTCTCTCCTAGGCGACGGCCGGCGGCGGGGCCGGCGGGGTGGGGGCGGTGGGGAGGGGTGCCGCCCGCCGGACGCGGACGACATGCGGCTCGTGCGGTGTGCGGGTGTCCAGGGTCAGCAGCCGCGCACCGTCCAGCGGATCCCCGAGCGGGGGCCGCAGGCGCAGCGGGCGCGGGAAGCCGGCGAGCGCCGCGCGCAGCGGTCCGAGCAGGAGTTCACCGAGTCCGGTGAGGCCGCCGGTGACGGCGACACCGAGGTCGTCGCCGCCGATCCGGCCGGCCGCGGCGAGCACGGCCTCGCCGAGCGCGGTGGCGGCGTCCCGGACGATCGCCGCGGCCGGCGCGTCACCCGCTGCCGCCGCGCGCGCGACGTCCGGGGCGAAGGACGCGGCGGTCCGGGCGGGGTTGCCGTCGCGTCCCAGGACCACGGGCAGCCGGTCGGGGTCGCCGAAGCGCTCCCTCGCGGCGGCCAGCAGCGCGGTGCCCGGTCCGCGTCCGTCGTGGGCGCGCAGCGCGGCACGCAGCCCGGCGGCGCCGATCCAGGCGCCGCTGCCCTCGTCGCCGAGCCAGGGCCCCCACCCGTCGACGCGCGCGTACGACCCGTCGTCGCCGATGCCGACGGCCACCGAGCCGGTGCCGATCGCGAGGACCACGCCGCTACGGCCGCCCAGGGCACCGGCGTGTGCGGTGACCGCGTCGCTGGTGACGGCCACCTCGTCGGCGGGCAGCTCCCCGAGGAGCAGCCCGGCCAGGTCGCGGGCCGCCCGCGGTGCGGCGGCGGCGCCCGCCGCGCCCACGCAGAGTGCCGCGGGCCGCAGGGAGGGCGCCCGGGCCAGGAGCGGGCGGACGGCGGCGAGTACGGCCGTACGGGCCGCCTCCACTCCGCCGTCCGTGGCGAGCCCGGGGGCACCGGGCGCCTCGTGCACAGCCTGGGCAGGGCCGGCGCCGTCCCACAGCACGGCACGGCAGCCGGTCTTGCCCAGGTCCACCGCGACTGCTGCTGTCATGCGGCACGCCTTCGTGTGTCCGGGGTTGCAGCGAGTATCAGAAGGCACACCTTGGGATGTCAACAAGTAACGTCATTCCGTGGGGCGCGTAAATTTTTGACGCGCCGACGGGGTGGAGTTAGCGTGTCCCACCCACCCAGGAGGGAGCGGACCATGGCCGGCCGGAAACCACCCCGCACCCCCGCTCGGCCGGAGCAGGCGTCTCCCGCCGGGACCCTGGCGCGCATCCGCGCGGAGCTGCCGTCCATGGCGCCTTCGGAACGGCGGGTGGCCGACGTCGTCCTGGCCGATCCGGCGCAGGCGTCGGAGCTGTCCATCAGCGCACTCGGCGCACGGGCGGACACCTCGGCGGCCACCGTGATGCGCTTCTGCCGCACGATAGGCATCACCAACTACCCCCAGCTGCGCCTCGCCCTGGCCGCCGCCGCGGCCCGCGAGCACGCCCTCGACGGCGACCGTCCCATACCGAGCACCGACATCAGCGCCACCGACACGCTGGGCGAGATCGTCGACAAGATCATCTACACCGAGGTGCGTGCCCTGGAGGACTCCGGGGCCGGGCTGGACATCGAGGTCCTGGGCCGCGCGGTGGACGCCGTGGCGGGAGCGCGGCGGATCGACATCTTCGGCGTCGGCGCCAGCGCCTTCGTCGGCCAGGACCTCCACCAGAAGCTGCACCGCATCGGCCACATGGCGTTCATCTGGACCGACCGGCACGCCGCCCTCACCGCGACCGCCCTGCTCGGACCCGGCGACGTCGCCCTGGCCGTCTCCCACTCGGGCGAGACCGAGGACACCGTGGAGCCGCTGCAGGCCGCCGCCCGACGCGGCGCGACCACCATCGCCCTCACCAACGCCCCCCGCTCCGCCCTGGCGCGCAGCGCGGACCTCGTGCTGACCACCTCCGCCCGCGAGACACCCTTCCGCTCCGGCGCCACCGTCAGCCGCATCGCCCAGCTCGCCGTGGTGGACTGCCTGTTCGTCGGTGTCGCCCAGCGCGGCTTCGACACCGCGACCGCGGCCCTGCACGAGACCTACCGTGCCGTCCAGCGCCGCAGGCCCCCGCAGCAGCCCCGCCGCACGCCGACCGCCGGCTGAGCGGCCGGCCCTGCCGGGCGGGCACTCCGCTCAGGAGAAGCCGTACCCGGCGAAGTCGGCCAGCGGGACGTACCCGATGCGCCGGTACAGGGCGTTGCTGGTCGGGTTGGCCGGGTTCGTGAACAGGACGACGTCCGTCGCGCCCGCGGTCAGCGCGGCCCTGGTCACCGCGACCGTCACGGCGCCCGCGTAGCCCCGGCCCCGGAGGGGGGCCGGGGTGTAGACGGGGTCCACCCGGACCATGCCGCCGACCATCGAGGTGGAGCCCGCCAGGGAGACGGGCGTGCCGTCCGGGGTCTCCCAGAACGTGAAGTGCTTGTCGGCGAAGCGCGAGCCGGCCCAGGAGGCGGCATCGAGGGGGGCCTCTCCCACTTCGGCGACGAACTCGTTGCACCAGTACAGGAGTTGCTCCTGGTCGCGCGCGTCCAGGACGCGGTCCCGGCCCTGCGGACGCGGCTCCGGCGGGGTGAGCGTGCCCAGACGGTGGAGCCGGCCCCGCCAGTCGTGTTCCGCCGCCGCGCCCGTGTGCCGCTGCCATGCCTGGGCGAAGGCGGCGGCGGTGTCCTGGTCCGCGGTGACGCCGGAGAGCCGGAGGCCGAGGCCGGCCAGGCGGACGGCGAGGGTGTCGGCCTGCTCGGGGGAGAGGGGAGTGAGGGTCAGGCGGCGGGTCGCGAGGCGGTAGCAGACGGCGCGGACCTCGCCCCCTGACTCCAGCCGGCCGAAGACGGTGCCCTCGGAGCCGAACGCGTCCGGCCCGCGGGTGCGCAGCTTCTCGATCGTCGTCAGCGGGGTGTTGTGCAGCGCGGGCCGCGAACGCAGGAAGTCCCCGGCGCGGGCGAGGAAGTCGTCGATGTCGTCGGTGAGGTGCCAGTCGTCATCCGGGAGCATGCCGCATCATCCACGAACTGCCGGGAACCGGGCAGCACTTGGGTCGCGGGCGGGCGGAGTTCAGCCGTTCCACTCGCGGGCGAGCATCGCGTAGACGTACTCGCTGCCCCAGCGGTCGCCGTCGAGGTCGTTCTCGACCAGATGGGCCTCGCGGCGCATGCCGAGCCGCTCGCACACGGCCGCCGACGCGGTGTTGAGGACGTCGAGCCGGGCGAAGACCCGGTGGACGCCCAACGGGCCGAAAGCCAGCGACAGCAGCGCACCCGCCGCCTCGGTGGCGTAGCCGTGGCCGGCGTACCGGGGATGGAGGCTCCAGCCGATCTCGGCCTGCCGTGCGCGCGCGTCCCTGAGGTTGAGGACCACCTCGCCCATGACACCGGGCTCTCCCGCCCGGCAGACGGCCAGCAGGAGCCCGTCGCCGTCGGCCTCCCAGTCGGTTCCCCCGGCCCGCGCCGCGATGGACTCGGCACAGGCCTCTCGGGTGAGCGGCGGGCGGTAGAGATACCGCGCGACCTCCGGCAGGGACTGGTACGCGTACCGGTCCTCGACATCACCGGGTGCGAACAGCCGCAGCACCAGCCGCTCGGTGGTGATGGTCGCCGGAACGGTCCTGGAGACGGCGGTCATGGCGGTTCCCCCCTGTTCTGCCGACAGCCTTACCGGACACACTAGTTGGTTCCGGCCGCGATCAGCTCGGCGGCCGGAACAGTGTGCGCAGCGCCATGGCGGCGACCTGGTGCAGCTGCTCGCGGGTACGGCCGCTCGCCGCCTGCACGGCGATGCCGTCGGTGACGGTGTGCACGAGCTGGGCGAGGACGCGCGGATCACAGCCCGCGGGCAGGTCGGCCGCCTGCTCGAAGCGCCGCCGAAGCGCGGCCTCGCCGGCCATCCGCCGGGCGATCACCTCCTGCCGGACGGGGTCGGAGTCCGGACCGCAGGCGTGCACGCTGTTGACGCTCAGGCACCCGTGGGGCGTGTGCGGCCCGGTGGTCAGCTCGACGGCGCCGAGGATCGTCCTCTCGACGACCTCCCGTGCGGTGGGCGCTTCCAGTGCCTCGACGGCGAAGGCGCCGGGGCTGGCGAAATAGCGGTCGAGCACCGTGCGGAACAGCTGCTCCTTGTTGCCGAACGCCGCGTACAGACTGGGCCTGTTGATGCCCATGGCCGCGGTCAGCTCCGACAGGGACGTGCCTTCGTAGCCCTGCCGCCAGAAGACCTCCAGCGCCCGATCGAGCGCAGCCTCCGCGTCGAAGGCGCGCGGGCGACCGCCTGGCATGCCGTACCTCCCGAGGTTTTTTACCTATCGGTACGTTACCCCCTTGATCCCCTCCTGCGGCTCCCCTAGTTTTGTATCGATCGGTAAGGAACTGGGGAGGGCACATGATCAGAGCAGGGATCGTCGGAGCCGGCGGCTGGGCCGGTGTGTCGCACCTGCCCGCGCTGGCCGGACTCGCCGGGTTCGAGGTGACCGCGGTCGCGACGACCCGTCAGGCCAGCGCCGACCAGGCGGCGGCGGCCCACGGGGTACCGCTCGCCTTCGCCGACGCCGGAACTCTCGCCGCCCACCCCGACGTGGACCTGGTGGTGGTGTCGGTCAAGGCGGCCGGGCACGCGAAGGTGATCAGGGCCGCGCTGGAGGCGGGCAAGCACGTGCTGTCCGAGTGGCCGCTGGGCGTGGACGCCGCCGAGGCGGACGACCTCGCCCGGGCGGCCGGCGCCGCCGGCGTCGTCCACGCCGTGAACCTCCAGGGATACCAGTCCCCGGACGCCCGGTACGTGGCCGACCTGCTGGCCGCAGGCGCGATCGGCCGGCTCGAATCGGCCGTGCTGGTCGCCGCGGGCGACCCACTGGGCGGCGCCCGCATCGCGCCGGAGCTGGCCTGGTCCACCGACCCGGCCGGGGGCACCTCGCTCCTGACCGTCATGGCCGGCCACTTCCTGGCCACCCTGGACCGGATGGCGGGCAGCCTGGTCGAGGTCTCCGCCAGGCTGCCCCGCCCGTACGACCACGTCGACGTCGCGGGGACCGGCCGAACGGTGCCCAACGGGGTGCCCGCGCAGGTGCTGCTCCACGGCGTCCTGGAGAACGGCGCGACCGCGTCCGTCGCCGTGCACGGGGGCAGCGGCACGCCGGACGGGTTCTTCGTCAAACTCGTCGGCGCCGAGGGCATGTTGACGGTGACTCCTGCCCGGCCGGGCATGTACATGCACTGGACCGACTGGGACATCAAGGTCGACGGCGAGCCGGTGAAGGTGCCCGACGACTACCGGACCGTCCCCTTCGACCCCGCCGCCGGACCGGTCGCCAACGTCGCGGCCGTCTACGAGGAGATCGCCCGGTCGATCGCCGAAGGGCGCCGGCCCCGCCCCGACTTCCACGCCGCCGCGGCCCACCACAGGGTGCTCGCGGCCATCGAACGCTCCGCGGAGACCGGCACCGCGCAGAAGGTCGGGTGAGGGTGCCGACCGTGGGCGCCACGGCGAAGGCCCCGCCTGCGGCTGCGGCTGCACCCACGGTCGGCGTGGAAGCCGACCCGGCACACCCGGCACCCTTGGGGTGCGCGGCCCGGTGTCGCCGCCCGGACCGCCGTCCCCCGCCCGACTCGCGGTCCGGGCGCCCCGCGGGTCGCTGCCGTGATGCCGCCCCGCCGCTCAGCCCACGGGCACGGCCACCTCGCCCGTGCCGGTCGCGTCCGCGCCGCCGGTGACGCGGACGGCGAACGGACGGTCGGTGCCGCGCGCGGTGACGCGCAACCGCGTGCCGTCGCGGCGGACGGTGAAGGTCGCGGCGGGGGCGCCCGTGAGGTCGGGGACCGTGGCCTCGGCGGTGTAGTCCGGCGCGGCCGTCGGGTGGACCAGCAGGGTCGGGGTGTCCAGCCAGTCGCCGTCCGGGCGGCTGTCGTCGGACGCGAGCGGCAGGACGGCGCCCTCGCGGACGTACAGCGGCAGGCTGTCGTAGCCGTGCCGCTCGGTGCGCCAGGCCGGGCCGGTGACCTGGTCGCCGGTCAGCAGGTGCGTCCAGGTGCCCTCGGGGAGGTAGACCTCCACCTCGCCGTCCTCCGTGAACACCGGGGCGACCAGCAGGTCCGGGCCGAGCATGTACTGGCGGTCCAGCGGGCGGCACGCCGGGTCGTGCGGGAACTCCAGGAGCATCGGGCGCATCACCGGGACACCGGTGCGGTGGGCCTCGGAGGCGGCGCCGTAGAGGTAGGGCATGAGACGGTGCTTGAGCAGCGTGAACTGCCGGGCGACCGCCACGGCCTCCTCGCCGAAGTTCCACGGCACGCGGTACGACGTGGAGCCGTGCAGCCGGCTGTGCGAGGAGAGCAGGCCGAAGGCGAGCCAGCGCTTGAAGACGGCGGGGTCCGGGGTGCCCTCGAAGCCGCCGATGTCGTGGCTCCAGAAACCGAAGCCGCTCAGGGACAGGGACAGCCCGCCGCGCAGGGACTCGGCCATGGCCTCGAAGGAGGCCCAGCAGTCGCCGCCCCAGTGCACGGGGTACTGCTGACCGCCCGCGGTCGCGGAGCGGGCGAAGAGGACGGCCTCACCCTGACCCCGCTCCTTCTCCAGCAGTTCGAAGACGGTCCGGTTGTACAGATGGGTGTAGTAGTTGTGCATCCGCTCCGGGTCGGAGCCGTCGTGCCACACGACGTCGGTGGGGATGCGTTCGCCGAAGTCGGTCTTGAAGCAGTCCACGCCCTGGTCGAGCAGCGTCCTGAGTTTGGCCCGGAACCAGGCCCGGGCGTCCGGGCTGGTGAAGTCGACCAGGCCCATGCCGGCCTGCCACAGGTCCCACTGCCAGACGTCGCCGTTCGGCCGGCGCACCAGGTGGCCCAGCTCGGCCGCCTCCTCGAAGAGCGGGGACTTCTGCGCGATGTAGGGGTTGATCCAGGCGCTGACCTTCAGACCCCGGGCCTTCAGGCGGGCGAGCATGCCCTCGGGGTCGGGGAAGACGGCGGGGTCCCACGCGAAGTCGCACCACTGGTACTCGCGCATCCAGAAGCAGTCGAAGTGGAAGACCGTCAGCGGGATGCCGCGCTCGGCCATGCCGTCGACGAAGGACGTCACCGTCGCCTCGTCGTAGTCGGTGGTGAAGGAGGTGGTCAGCCACAGGCCGAACGACCAGGCGGGCGGCAGGGCCGGCCGGCCGGTGAGGGCGGTGTAGCGGCCGAGCACCTCCTTCGGCGTGGGGCCGGCGATCACGTAGTACTCGATGGACTGGTCCTCGACGCTGAACTGCACCTGGCCGACGGACTCGGAGCCGACCTCGAAGGAGACCCTGCCGGGGTGGTTGACGAAGACGCCGTAGCCGCGTGAGGAGAGGTAGAACGGGATGTTCTTGTAGGCCTGTTCGCTGCTCGTGCCGCCGTCGGCCTGCCAGACCTCGACGACCTGGCCGTTCTTCACGAACGGGGTGAAGCGCTCGCCGAGGCCGTAGACCTGTTCGCCCACGCCGAGCGCCAGCTGGGCGAGGACGTGGTGGGCCCCGTCGTCGGTGGTGGCGAAGGCGGTGCCCTTGGCGCCGGCCCGGGTCAGCTCCCGTCCGTCCGCCCCCTGGAACGCCAGCGCCCAGGGGGCCGCCTCGTCCAGGCGGAGGGTCAGCGGGCCGCTGGTCAGCTCGGTGACGGTGCCGTCGCGGCGGACGGTGCCCGCGCCGTCGGGCGCGCCGGTGAGCGCGAAGTCCGGGCCCGGACGGCGTTTGCCGGCGTGGTGGGTGACGCGGACGCCGATCACGCCCTCGGCGGGGGAGAAGCAGTCGACCGTGAGGAGCGGCGCGTTGAGCGTGTCCCCCCTCCGCGCCACCTTCTTCGCGGCCGCATAGGCGGTGAAGCGCTTCGATTCCACGCAGACGTCGCGCACCTCGACGGCGTACGTGATCTGCACGCCGTCGCGGATGCGCCAGAAGCCGTTGGTGAACTTCATGTTCTTCCTCGGGGGAGGTGGAGTGGTTCGAGCGGGGCGCGGAGGCGTCGCCCGGGATGTGGATCGTACACAGGCCACCTCGCCGCCGGACAGGGGCAAGTGCCGGAAAAAACCACGGTGACCAGCCATGATCACGAGCTTCTCGGCCGTCGTCACGGGAAAGTGTGCACGGGCGGACAGGTGCTCGGGTCTTCCGTCCGGCGCGCGCATGGCGTATTAGTCATGCCAGTAAACAAACGTGTCCGGCAACGCCGCCGGACAGTACGACAGCAAGGGCCGCGCATGTCGAAGCGCTTCAATAGACCCTCCCGCAGTACCGTGATACCCCTCGCAGCCGTCTCCGCCCTGGTCGCCGGGGCCGCGCTGACCGGCTGCGGCCAGCAGCGCGACAGCTCCGTCTACACGGTGCTGAACTCGTCGACCGACGAGACGTACCACCGCTGGGACGCGCAGGCGATGGCCCGCTGCGGCAAGCGGCTGGGCGTCGCCGTCGAGCAGCAGAGCGTCCCGGCGGCACAGGTGATGACGAAGGCGCTGCGCATGGCGTCCTCCCGGTCGCTGCCCGACATCGTGCAGTTCGACGCCTCGGAGATGCCGACGTTCGCCGAGGCCGGCGGGCTCGTCGACCTCAGGACGCTCGGGCTGGGCACCGGGGACATCCCGCGGGGCATCGTCAACTTCGGCTCCTACAAGGGGACCTACTACGGAGCCGCCCGGTCGGTGAACACCCTCGCGCTCTTCTACAACAAGGACATCCTCGACCGGGCGGGCCTGAAGGTGCCCGCGACCTGGGCGGAGCTGCGCGCGAGTGCGAAGAAGCTCACCCGGGGCAAGCGGTACGGCCTGGCGCTCAGCGCGGGCGGCGCCGAGGACGGCGTCTTCCAGTTCACGCCGTTCATGTGGTCCAACGGCGGGGACGAGACCCGGCTGGACGGGCCGAAGGTCGTCCAGGCGCTGGACTACTGGAAGAGCCTGCTGAAGGACGGCTCGCTGTCGAAGTCGACGGTGGGCTGGACGCAGGCCGACGTCAACGACCAGTTCATGGCGGGCAACGCCGCGATGATGATCAACGGCCCGTGGCAGGTCGAGACGCTCAACACCGAGAAGTCGCTGCACTGGGGCATCGCGCGGATCCCGGTGCCGAAGGCGGGGGAGAAGTCCGTGGGCCCGCTCGGCGGTGCCGTGCTGACCGTCCCGAACACCGGCGACGAACAGCGGGAGCGGACGGCGGGCAGGATCGTCGCCTGCCTGTCGAGCGAGCGGGAGCAGCTGACGTACGCGCTCAACAGCTGGATGGTCCCGGCCAACGAGAAGGCCGCCGCCGCATGGCGCAGGCAGGTGCCCGAGCTGGACGCGCTGGCCGACCAGGTGGCCGCCGCCCGGTCCCGCACGGCCAGGCTCGGCGCCGGCTGGACGGGCGTGTCGCTCGCCCTGCAGAGCGCCTTCCAGTCCGCCCTGACCGGCCAGTCCAGCCAGGCCGCCCTCCAGCGCGCCCAGCAGCGGGCCACGAGCGGGAACCGAGGTACGCGCAGATGACCACGTCCACCGTCACCGCGCCCACCGCGGTGCCCCCGGCCGGCGCACCGGCCCCCGCCCGGCTGCGGCGCCGGAACCGGCTCGCCCAGTGGGGGTTCGTCGCCCCCGCCGTCCTCTTCATGCTGCTGTTCTTCGGCTACCCGCTCCTGCGCAACGTCGTGATGAGCTTCCAGCACTACACGCCGAAGACGTTCTTCACCGGCGAGGCGCCCCTCAACGGCTTCGACAACTGGTCGAACGTCTTCCGGGACGCCCTCTTCGGCAAGGCGCTGTGGCACACGCTCGTCTTCACCGCCGGCTCGCTCCTCGGACAGTTCTGCGCCGGCCTCGCCCTCGCCGTCTTCTTCACCCGGAAGTTCCCGCTGAACGGCGTCCTGCGGTCGCTGATCCTGCTGCCCTGGCTGGTGCCCATGGTGGTCTCCGGCATCGTCTGGCGGCGCATCCTCGACCAGGACACGGGTGTCCTGAACTCCTTCCTCGACACGACCGGCCTCGGCGGTCACACTCCATGGCTGACCGATCCCCACATGGCCCTGCTGTCCGTCATCCTGGTCAACATCTGGATCGGCATCCCGTTCAACATGGTCATCCTGTACGGAGGCCTGCAGGAGGTCCCCCGCGAGCTGTACGAGGCGGCCGCCCTGGACGGCGCCTCCGCCTGGCGGACGTTCCGCTCCGTCACCCTGCCGGTGCTCCGGCCGGTCATCACGGTCGTCCTCGTCCTGGGATTCATGTCGACGGTCAAGATCCTCGACCTGGTCCTGGCCCTCACCGACGGCGGCCCCGCCGACGCCACCCAGACCCTGGGCACGCTCACCTACCAGAACTCCTTCGTACGACTGGACTTCGGGGCGGGCGCCGTCGTCGGCAACGTACTGATCCTGATCTCCGCGGTGTTCGCGGTGCTCTACCTGCGGGCCAACCGCACCGAGGGGAAGTGACCGGCGATGGCCGCTGAGAACGTGAAACCGCGTGCGCGCGGGCGCCGCCTGGGCTCCACCGTGGCCGGTGTGCTCGTCCTGGCCGTGATGCTGTTCCCGCTGTACTGGATGCTCAACACCGCGCTCCAGCCCGAGGCCGGGCTGATCGAGGTCGATCCCGTGCCGCACGGCCTGGACCTGTCCGGCTTCTCCAAGGCGCTCGGCGACCAGGGCGGGCACCTGCTGACCTCGCTGGTGGTCTCGCTCGGCGCCGTGGTCGTCTGCCTGGCGATCGCGGCCCCGGCGGCCTACGGGCTGGCGCGGTTCCGGCTGCCCGGCTCGCGCACCCTCGTGTTCGGCACCCTGATCACCCAGATGGTGCCGGGGATCGTCATCGCCAACGCGCTGTACACGTCGTACGTCGACCTGGGCCTGGTCAACTCCTACGCCGGGCTGATGCTCGCGGACGCCTCGCTGGGCATCCCCTTCTCCATCGTGCTGATGCGCTCGTTCATGGTGTCCATCCCCGGCGAGGTGATCGAGGCCGCGCAGATGGACGGTGCCGGACGGCTGCGGACCTTCGTGCGGGTGGTGCTGCCGATGAGCCGCAACTCCCTGATCACCTCCGGCCTGTTCGCGTTCCTGTTCGCGTGGAGCGACTTCATGTTCGCGCTCACCCTCAACACCACCGACGACGTCAAGCCGGTCACGCTGGGCATCTACCAGTACATCGGCGCGCACGTGGGCGACTGGGGATCGGTGATGGCCGCGTCCGTGCTGTCCGCGATCCCCGCCGCGATCCTGCTCGTCCTCGCGCAGAAGTACATCGCCGCCGGCATCACCGGCGGTTCCGTCAAGTGATCCCTGGAGCCCCGCACATGACCGACTTCCCGCGTTTTCCCCCGGGGTTCGTCTTCGGCGCCGCCACCGCCTCCTACCAGATCGAGGGCGCGGCACGCGAGGACGGCCGCGGCCCGTCGATCTGGGACACCTACAGCCACACCCCCGGGCTCGTCGCGAACGGCGACACCGGTGACATCGCCTGCGACCACTACCACCGCTACCCCGAGGACGTGGCGCTGCTGCGGGAGCTGGGGGTGGACTCCTACCGGTTCTCGATCGCCTGGCCGCGGATCGTGCCCGCCGGCTCGGGCGCCGTGAACCCCAAGGGCCTGGACTTCTACGCGCGGCTCGTGGACGAGCTGCTCGCGGCGGGCATCGAGCCGGCCGCCACCCTCTACCACTGGGACCTGCCCCAGGCCCTGGAGGACCGGGGCGGCTGGCGGGTCAGGGAGACCGCCGAGCGGTTCGCCGAGTACACGGCGGTCGTCGCCGAGCACCTCGCTGACCGCGTGCCCCGCTGGATCACCCTGAACGAGCCGTGGTGCAGCGCCTTCCTCGGCTACTCCGTCGGCCGCCACGCCCCCGGTGCCCGTGAGGGCCGCGGCGCGCTCGCCGCCGCCCACCACCTGCTGGTCGGGCACGGACTGGCGGTGCAGGCCCTGCGGGCGGCCGGGGTGCGCGAGACGGGCATCACCCTCAACCTCGACCGCAACCTGCCCGCCACCGGCTCCGCCGCCGACCGGGCGGCCGTCGTCCGTGCGGACACCCAGCACAACCTGGTGTGGACCGAGCCGCTCCTCGCCGGCCGCTACCCGGACACCGAGGAGGAGACCTGGGGCGAGCTGATCAGCGGCCAGGACTTCCGGCGCGACGGCGACCCGGCCCTGATCGGGCAGCCGCTGGACTTCCTCGGCGTCAACTACTACCGGCCGACCGTCGTCGCCGACGCCCCGTACCGGGAGGCCGACCCGGCGCGGCGGACGGCGACGGACAACCGGTACGCGGAGGTCCGGTTGGAGGGGGTGCGGCACACCGCGATGGAGTGGCCGGTCGTCCCGGACAGCCTCACCGACCTGCTCGTGGCCCTGAAGGAACGGTACGGCGAGGCACTGCCGCCGATCCACATCACGGAGAACGGCTCCGCCGAACACGACGAGCCGAGCGCGGACGGGACGGTGCACGACCGTGACCGGGTCGCCTACCTGCGCGACCACCTCACCGCGCTGAAGACCGCGCTGGACGCGGGCGTGGACGTCCGCGGCTACTACGTCTGGTCGCTGCTGGACAACTTCGAGTGGGCCCTCGGCTACGGCAAGCGGTTCGGGATCGTCCGGGTCGACTACGACACCCTGCGGCGGACGCCGAAGGACAGCTACCACTGGTACCGCGCGCTGATCGCGGCGCAGCGGCGGTGAGCGCATGACGACCGCCGCACCCGGTCACCCGGCCGTACCGGCGTCCTTCCACAGGCTCCGGTACGCGGTCGGTGTCGTCCCGGTCGCGGTGCGGAAGGCGCGCGTGAAGTCGGAGGCCCTCGGGTAGCCCCAGCGGGCACCGATCGCGCTGACCGGGGTCGCGTGGAGCAGCGGGTCCGCCAGGTCCCGCTTGCACCGCGCGACCCGCTCCTGCCGGATGAGGCTCTTCACGGTCGTCCCGTGCACCTGGCAGACCCGGTGCAGATAGCGCACGGAGATGCTGTGCGCCGCCGCGACCGTGGCCGGCCCCAGTCCGGGGTCGTGCAGGTGCTGCGTGATGAACGCCCGGACCTGCCGGTACAGCGTCGCCGTCCGGCTCTCCGGAGGCAGCGCGGAAGTACGGTCGACGCACCGCGCGATGACCGCCGCGGCGAGGTCGACGACGGTCGCGCCGAGCCGTTGCCGGTCCAGCGGGGTGAGGTCGGTGTCCGCCCGCGCCAGGCTGACCAGGGTCTCGCGGAAGACGTGCCCCACGCCGTCGACCGTGCCGAGGGCCGTTCCGCACAGGGGGGCGACCAGGCGATCGGGCAACGGCAGCAGGCGCCGGGGGAACTGCAGGACCAGGGAACCGCAGCAGCCCGGACCGCAGGCCGACGCCTCGAACGGCCGGGAGCTGTCGTACAGGACGATCTCACCGGGTTCCACGACGGTGTCGTGCCGGGCCTGCGCGATGCTCTGCCGGCCGGAGGTGATGACGCCGATCTGGTACAGCTCGGGATCGGACGCGCGGATCAGCCGCGCGGAGCGGTAGGAGACCAGCTGCGCGTACGAGATCGCCGACAGCTGCACCGGCCCCAGCGCCACGGCACTGATCCGCGCGGTGAAGTTCGCGGGGTCGGGAAACCTCATCCGGGTGCTCACCAGGGCTTCGGCGGTGGCTTCCGCCCAGGCGGCCGTCCTCTCGGCGGGCGGCAGGCAGGAGGTGTCCAGGACGGTCATCATGACGCTTCCCCGTGTCGCAGGCACGTGCCGGTGGTCATCCAGCACTCTCGGCCGCCCGCGCCGCCCACCGGAAGACGGTTCCGCGTCAATCGTCGTGTGCGCCGCGTGCCAAGCACTGTGCGCCGTGTGCTCACGACACCGGGGGCGGCGAGCGGGCAGGCTCGGACCGCACCGCCGGTTTGCGGGCGGTGCTGTCCCGAGACAGGAGGATTTTCCGTGCGGACCTCACAGAAGGCCGGTCTGGCCACGGCCGCCGCGGCGCTCGGTCTGGCCGGCATGCTCGCCCCCACCGCCTCTGCTCAGCCGCGGGTGACCGCGGCTCCGTCGGACTGCCCGAAGTACTACTTCTGCGGCTACAAGCAGGCGAACTTCAAGGACCTGGCCTTCAGGTTCAAGGACTGTTACCTGCAGGAGATCCCCGACGGCCTCAACAGCGGCGGGTCCTGGTACAACAACCAGTCGGCCGGTACGAAGGCCCGGATGTACGACAAGAACAAGACGCTCATCTACACCACTCCGGGCGCCCCCTCGTCGGACGCGAACGGCGACTGGGGACCCGTCTGGTACGTGGACGCCTGCTGATTCCCTGGCCGGGGCCCCGGGCGGGCTCCGGCCGGGTGGACGGGTGAGGAAGGCTGCGGTTCCCGGCAAACGGGGAACATTCACCTGAGGTGCCTGCAAAAGGGGCACCTGTGGTCGATGTGCGCACGGGAGGCATGATGAGCCGGCAGCCAGTCCTTCTGCCCTACGCCGACCCGGCCTTCGTGGCCGATCCCTTCCCGCTCTACCAGCGGCTGCGCGAGGACGGCCCGGTGCGGCGCGCGGTGCTCGCCGGAGGCCTGGACGCCTGGCTGGTCACCCGCTACCAGGACGGCCTCGCCGCCCTGTCCGACCCGCGGCTGAGCAGCGACGTCCGCGACGCCTCGGACCCGCGCCTCGTCCAGCAGCTGCCCCGGTTCGAGCGCGAGTCGATGATGAGCAACATGCTCCGGTCCGACCCGCCCGACCACACCCGGCTGCGCCGCCTGGTGTCCAAGGCGTTCACCGCACGCCGGGTCGCCGAGCTCGGGCCCCGCATCCAGGAGATCACCGACCGGCTCCTCGACGCGGTGGCACCGGCCGGCCGGGCCGACCTCGTGGCGGACTTCGCCCTGCCCCTGCCGGTCACCGTGATCTGCGAGCTGCTCGGCGTGCCCGTGGACGACCGGCACGACTTCCAGCGGTGGACCGACGCCATGCTCGTCCGCGGGGAGGGACTGCCCGACCCGGCCGTCGTCGACGAGGCCTGGCAGCGGATGCGCGCCTATGTGACCGCGCACCTCGACGCCAAGCGCGCCCACCCCGGAGACGACCTCCTCAGCGCGCTGATCATTGCCCACGACGAGGAGCAGCGGCTGAGTCACGACGAGCTGGTCGCCATGACCTTCCTGCTGCTGGTGGCCGGATACGTCACGACGGTGAACCTGATCGGCGGCGGCATCGCCGCGCTGCTCGCCCACCCCGACCAGCTGACCCTCCTGCGCGAGCACCCGGACCTGCTGCCCGACGCGATCGAGGAGTTCCTCCGCTACGACGGCCCGGTCAGCCCGGGCATCGCCCGGTTCGCCCGCGAGGACGTCGACATCGCGGGCGTGACCGTCCCGCGCGGCGCGACCGTGCTCATCGCGTCCGCCATCGCCGACCGCGATCCGGCCCGGTTCCCCGACCCCGACCGGCTGGACATCACCCGGCGGGACAACGGCCACCTGGCCTTCGGGCACGGCATCCACTACTGCCTGGGCGCGCCGCTCGCCCGGCTCGAAGGCCGGATCGCCATCGGAACGGTGCTGCGCCGCCTCCCGGACCTCGCCCTGGCCGTCCCCCCGGCGGAGCTGGACTGGCGACCCGGCGGCCTCCGCGGCCCGGCCCGGCTTCCCGTCACCTTCACCCCCGGCGGCCGGGCGGACTGAACTCCGCAGGACTCGGCGCCGCGGGGCCGGCCCGCCGCCGCGGCGTGTTCCACCGGGGTGGCGGGAGGACCCCCGGGCGCGTCGGCGGTGCCGTCGATACGGCCGGGCAGCGGGCGTACGGCACGCGTGCCGGTCTCCGCTCTCCGTGAAGCCGGTGCGCACGGTGGTCAGGGGCGGCAGGAAGCGGGCGGCCTCGGGGATGCCGTCGTAGCCGACGACGCCGGCGTCCCCGGGAACGCGGGCGGCCCGCCTCGTGCAGGGCCCGCAGGACACCGGGAGCCATCCGGCCGTCGGAGGCGAACACGGCGGCGACGGACAGGCGCCACTCGCCCGCGGCGAGGAACTCCCGGGCGCGGCCGGACTCCCGCGTGAGAGCGCGCGCCGGCAGGGGGAGGGGGCCCGGTGCCGCCACCGGCTCTCCGCGCACGCCTGCCACCGCATCCCTCGCCGTCCCCGCCGAAGGCACGGCAATCCTCGCAGGACGTACCCCGCTCGCCCCTCGCCCGGCGGCTGTGCTGCCGACCGGGGGCGGATCCTCGCGCCCCGCGGGTTCGCCCACCAGGATGCGTCGGAGCACCTGGGCCCCGACCCGGAGCACGAACGCGCGCAGTGAGGCCGTCACCGGTTCACCCGGGATCTCGATGGCGCCGTCCGGCACCGTCGTGAGAACCTCGCCGTGATGGGCACACAGTGAGGCCGAGGTGGGCGAGTTACCGCACCGGCGGGGGCGGCGGACGGCGTTCACGGTCGCCGAACGGGCCGACGAATGCTGGACGGTGACGGGAGCGTGACGGGGTGACGGCCGAGGACGAGGCGGAAGCCGGTGCGGCACTCGCCGGTGGCATGATGAACGCGGGGTCGGTCTTCCGCCGCGGTGCCGTGGTGGAACGCCCCGCACCGCGTACCGCGCACGCCCTGCACCCCTACCTGCTCGCGCTGCGGGAGCGTGGCTTCGACGGGGCTCCGACGCCCGTGCGCCTCACCCCCGACGGCCGCGAGCAGCTGACGTACATCCCCGGGGAGGTGGCCCTGCCGCCGTTCCCGCCCTGGGCGATGGCCCCGGACGCGCTGAGATCGGTGGGAAGCCTGCTGCGGAGACTGCACGAGGCCGGCGCGGGCCTCGCGGTCGACGCCTCCGCCGACTGGCCGCGGGCCCTGTCCGACCCGGAGGGCGGGACGATGCTGTGCCACAACGACGTGTGCCTGGAGAACGTCGTCTTCCGCGACGGCCGCGCCGTGGCTCTGATCGACTTCGACCTGGCGGCCCCCGGACGGCCCCTGTGGGACGTCGCCATGGCGGCCCGCTACTGGGTCCCCATGCTCGATCCCGTGTCCGCGGCAGACCTGTACCCCGTCGGACTGGATGTCCCGGCACGGCTGCGGGCCCTCGCCGACGGCTACGGCCTTTCACCGCGGCAGCGCGCCGCCCTGCCGGCCACCATCGAGCAGGCCACCGCTTCCTGCCGGGCGTTCGTCGCCGGCCGTGTGGCCGAAGGCGATGCCGTCTTCGTCAAGGCGCTGTCGGAGCGCGGTGGTTGGCAGCGCTGGGACCGCCTGCAGACCTGGCTGCACGAACACCGGGACAAGTTCGCGGCCGCGCTGGTGCGCTGATCCTCCGGGTCCGTCCGGCAGACGCACCGGACGGCCGGTGCCGAGGCCCCTGGAGTGGGGCGAGGGGGCACCGGCCGTGGCCTGGCCGCCGGGACGCGAGATCTGGAGTGCTGACGGATTCCCAGGCGCCGTACCCGCGATTCCCGCTTACGGAAAACGGCCCCGGAAACCGACGGCAAACCCGGCTCGCCCCCGGTCTCCCGCTCGCGGACCGCAGACGGCGCGTCCCGCATTGCCGCTGCGCACCCGCGAGGGGTGCGCGAGGTCACTGATGACCGAACATGCCGGCCGGCGACCCCGCGTCACCGAGCATGCAGCACGCAATCACTCGATATCTAGGGCCAATCTTTTACAGCAAAACCGCATGACACTAATTACACTGACCGGCAGTCAACACAAGCCCCCGGGGGACAACGCGCCAGTGAACCGCCACGCACTGAAAAAACTTCTCAAAGACCGCCGTGCCCTCATATCCCCCGAATCCCACGGTCTCTCCCGCCCCACCGGACGGGGGCGCCGCGCCCCGGGCCTGTCCCAGGGGCAGGTCGACGAACTCCTCGGCTACGCCGACCGCACGTACCAGCGCCTGGAATCCGGCAACTACCCCCACCCCCCGGTCGACCTCCTCCGGGATGTCGCGCGCCTCTACGGCATGAACGAGCAGGAGTGGATCAGCCTCTGCCGGTACGCCCGGGGCGAGGACCCGCCCGGCCCTCTCTACGACACCTCCGGCCATGCCCTCCCGGCGGCCTGGGCCGACGCCGTCGCCGGCATCACGCACGCCGCGTACGTCACCGACGCCTCCTGGAACCTCGTCACCTGCAACGACCGCTTCCACGCCCTGTTCGAGAGCGGCAAGGCCCCCGCCAACACCATGCGGTGGATGCTCCTGGACGGGCGTGACCAGCTCATCGAGTGGGACACGGCATGGGCGCCGCTGGTGATGCCGCAGTTGCAGGCCGCGCTCGCCCAGCGCCCCGAGGACAAGGTGCTCCGGCAGATCGAGGCCGACGTCCTCGCCGACCCCGCCGCCCGGCTCCTGTACGAGAAGGGCGGCGCCTCCATCCACCCCGACGGCGACGAGCGTCCGATCCGGCACGCGATCGAGGGGCCGGGCTGGGTGACGATGTGTGTGGCCCAGCCGCTCGCGGCGCCCGGATCCCGGTGCATGATCCTCGTTTTTCGGTCGGGTCCGCGACGGGCCGGAACCCGGCCGCGCATGTTGCAGGCACCGGGAACCCGCCTGGACGCCTGAATTTGCCCCTCTTTGGTGCACGGGCGGCACTATTTCGGGGACGGTGAAGGAAACGAACCAGCCAACTTTGCCGTACCTTGACCTGATCAGGTCGCAGCGCCTCCAGGGGGGAACTCATGCCCGCTCATATCGCCCGCCCCAGTACCGTCCTCGCCCCGCACAAAATCACCACGGACGAGATAGCAGAGGACATCCGGACCCATCACCCCGACCATCCCCGCCTCGGTGCGATTCTTCGCGTCATTCGCAACTGCGGCGTGGACACCCGCTACTTCACGCAGCCACTGGACACGCCCACCGTCAACGGCACCGCGGACATCGGTGCACGCGTCACCCGCGCCTTCGCGGACGGCCTCGACATGGCCGAACAAGCCGCCCGCGACGTCCTCCACCGGCACGGGCTCCAGCCCGGCGACATCACCGGCCTCGTCACCACCCACGCCACCGGGTGGGCCGTCCCCAACCTCGACATCCACCTGATCGCCCGGCTCGGCCTCCGGCCCACCGTCCGCCGTACGGCCCTGACGACCATCGCCTGCGCCGGCGGGGCCCACGCCCTCATCCGGGCCGCGGAGCAGGCCCTCCTCCACCCTGGCTCCCGCGTCCTCGTCGTCGCCGCGGAAGTCCTGTCCACCGCCTACAACCACGCCGACTCCGAGATCGAGCACATGATCTACAAGGCGTTGTTCGGTGACAGCGGAGCCGCCACCCTCGTCTCCAGCGAGCCTCTCGGTCCCGGTCTCACCGTCGACACCGACGGGGTCTTCGAGTACGCCCTCCCCGACAGCCTCACCATGTACGCCGGCCGCATCGACAGCACGGGCCTGCACTTCGACAGCACGAAGCAGGCCACCGGCGGAGCCCGGCACGTCATGCCCGCCGTCCTCGACTGGCTCGCCGGCCGCCCCGTCGACGTGCCGGTCATCCACCCCGGTTCGAAGCCCATCATCCTCGACACCGCCACCGCCCTCGGCCTCACCGAAACCGATGCCCGGCACTCCCTCGACACCCTCGCCGAAGAGGGCAACCTCGGCGGCGTATCGGTTCTCCGCGTCCTCGAACGCACCCACGGCCTGCCCCCGGCCGACGGCGAGAGCGCGCTGATGGTCGCCTACGGGCCAGGGTTCTCCGTCTCCGCCCTCCACGGGACCTGGCGGAACTAGCCGGGCCGCGCAGGGCCTTTCCCGCCCTTCCGGGGAAGCCCTGCGCCGGCCCGGCCGGAGGAGCGGCCCCGGCGGCGCGGACCGATCGGATGGTCGGATCATCTCCCGTGCGGGCAGGATCGGGGCGATGAACCGTCAAGGCGCCGAGCAGGGGGGAGCGGCATGGCGAGCGTCGGCGACATCGCCACATGGGTGGGATCGGCCGGGACATGGGTCGGCCTCGGGGCGGCGATCTACGCAGGCAGAGCAGCCTTCCAACTGCTGCGCCTGGAACGGCAACGGGATCACGAAAGGGAGCAGGACCGCCGGTCCGCGCAGGCGTCCGGGGTCGCGGCCTGGACGGGGCACCGCCCGGACACGGACATGATCACCAGTGCCGCCTACTCCGTGGAGGCCGCGTATCCCGATGTCTATCTCATCAACAGCTCCAAGCTGCCCGTGTACGACCTTCGGCTGTATCTCTGGGTGGACTTCCATGCCGGACCCCTGCTCTGGCAGATCCGTGCCACGGTTCCCCCCACGCTTCGGCCCGAGAGGGTCAGTTCCTTCCTGCTCGCGCGCGTGAACGAGGCAGCCGTCATGGCCCGGACGACCGGCGTCTCGCTGTCCTTCAGGGACGCCGAGGGCAACTGCTGGCAGAGATCGCGGGACGGACTGCTGCATCAGGTGCCTCTGTCCGAGCACGAGCAGCGGACCGTGCGGGACGGAGGGGAAAGGAGGGCCGCCGTGCTCGTCGGTGATGTCGAGCCACCGCCGCTGCGCCCCGGGCTGCGGCGGCCCGGGGATCCGAGGACCGATGACACTCTGCCCGGACGATGAGCCATACCGGCGAGAGGCCCACCGCCCGGGACAGTGCTAGCGCTTCTGCCAGAGAGTCAGCTCGGCGGTGTAGTCGGGCAGGTTGCCGTGGGTGGTCGAGGTGATGCGGGTGATCTCCAGCATGGCCAGCCGGTCGTCGGTCGTGACCGTACAGAGCCGCGTGCCGACCGGGATGGTGGTGCGCAGGTCGGCCGCCTTGATCTCCTGGGGCAGCACATCCGACCGAGCGCCCGCCAGACACTGCGCGGGCGTTGGACCGGCGCTCTTGCCCATCGGCGTGTAGAACTCCCAGCTTCCCCCTGACACCTCGCTCAGCATGATCTCCCGGCCGGGGGTGTCCTGCACGACCTGGGGGACGTCCAGATCGACCCTGACGATGTCGGCCCCGCCCGGGGAGCGCAGCGCGAGAGGCCGGTCCTTGAAGACCACGGTGTACCCGGAGTCGTCGTCGGCGGCCGGAGACGACTTCGCCGGAGCCGAATGGGTGGGCCCGGCCGACGCCTTGCCGTTGCTCCGCCCTTCGTCCGAGGTGCCGTCCGGCCGGGTCAGCGCCCACGTCACCACGACGGCGAGGACGACCGCCACGGCGGCGCCCGCGACGACGAGCGCGGTCGGCGTCCGGCGCGCCGGCGCCGGGGCCTGGGGGGTGTACGCCGGCGGGGGCGGAGCCGTGGTCCGGGCGCCGGCGAAGGTCGGCCCGTGCGGCGCGCCGGGCGAGGCGCCGCCACCACCGGTGCCCGCCGCGCCGAAGCCGCCTTCGCCCGGGTCCGCCGTACCCTGCTGCGCTCCGCCGTTGTCGGTGACCGTCGGCGTGGGCGACGCGGCCGGCACGGCGCGTTCCCGGGAGGCGAGGTCGGCGGCGAGCGGCTGGGGCAGCCAGCCGGTGAAGTCGTTCAGGGAGCGGCCGGCGGCCCGTTCGCACAGTGCGGCCAGCTCCTCCGCGCCGACACGCCGGTTCGGGTCGGCGGCCAGGCAGCTTTCGAGGAGCGGCCGGAGCCGGTCGTCGTGGCCGTCCAGGCGGGGCGGGCGCTGGGCGGTGTTGGCGATCTGCGCGGCGAGGGTGAGGGCGCCGCCGTCGCCGTAGGGATGACGTCCGGTGGCGGCGACGGCGGCGATCAGGCCCAGCGAGAAGACGTCCGTGGCCGGCCCGACCGGCTCGCCGAGGGCGTGCTCCGGGGACATGAACTGTGGCGTGCCGACGACACCGCCGGTCAGGGTGAGCTGGGTGGCGTCGGAGGCACGAGCGATGCCGAAGTCGATGACGTACGGGCCCTGGCGGCTCAGCAGGATGTTGCTGGGCTTCAGGTCACGGTGCACGATGCCGGCGGAGTGGATCGCGGTCAGCGCCTTCGCGGTGCAGCCGACGAGTTGCAGGACGCTGGTGAGCGGCAGCGGGCCGTGCGCCGCCAGGGCCGCGTGCAGGGGAAGGCCGGGGATGAACACCGAGGCCAGCCAGGGCTGTCCGCCGTCGGTGTCGTGGTCGACGACCGGGACGATGTGGTAGCCCTGGACCCGGCGGGCCGCCTGGACCTCCTGCTCGAAACGGCGCCGGAAGTCAGGATCGCGGCCGTACTCGCGCCGGATCACCTTGAGCGCCACGGGCTGTCCGCCGCGGGTGCGGGAGAGGTAGACGGTGCCCATGCCGCCCTCGCCGATGCGGGACAGCAGCGGGTATCCGGCGATCTCCCTCGGATCCTCGGGCCTCAACTGCTCGCCTGCCGTGCCCGCCACCATGCAGACCACGCCCCCGTTTCTTGATCGTCTTCGTGCCGTGAGGGTAGCGGAAGCGCGGGCGACCCGGTTCTCAGTGACCGGCCGGCGGCTCGAAGCAACCCGTCTCCGGGTAGGGGCCGTTGGTCGACACCTGGTAGTTGGTCTTCTGGACGAACGCGGTGACGCAGGCGTCGTCGTGGACGCGCAGACCCACCAGAGCGCCCTCGGGCCGGACCTCCCGGCCGTCCACGAAACGCGAGTCCATCGGTTCGACCCGCAGTGTCCCGCCGTAGCCGAGCCCGAGCAGCGCGGCACGCACCGTCCGCGGGTCCCACTTCCCTTGCTGCCACAGCCTCTTGAGCACCGGTTCGATGCGCCCGGCCTCCCGCCGGGCGTCCTCGGCGCTCGCGGCGGACATGTCGCCCGAGATCCGGAAGCCGTTGTTCTCGCGGTAGTGAGGGGCGCCTTCACCGGCCCCCGGTTCCACGTAGGGAGAGCTGGGGGAGGGGCTCGGGGCGGTTCCGGTTGCCCGGGGCGCGGCCCCGCCGGCCGTTTCCGTCCCGCCGGAAGGCTTCGTCCCGCCGGCGGTTTCCGTTCCGCCGCGCGCTTCGGCCGTGGGGCGCTCGGTGCCGCACGCGCCGAGTGACAACGCCACGAGGGCGGCCAGAGCGGCCGCCGCGGCTCCCGTACCGCGCCGTCCGGCCGCCCCGAACGCGCCCGTTCCCCTGTTCCGCTCCCGCATCCCTGAGCTCCCCCGTTCCATGACTGAGCCCCACGGTACGGCCCCGCTCCTCACCATGTCGTGAGTACCCGTACTCAGTCGGGCCCCGGCGGACCCCTGCCGGCCGCCGGTGAGCGCGTCGTGCAGCCGCCGTCGAGGAAGAGCCCGCCCGCTGCCTCAGCCCGCGCCGGCCGGCAGGCGGAGCCGGCCGTCGTGGACCTCGGCGATCCGGTCCGCGACGGTGAGGTGGGCGCGGTCGTGGGTGACCAGCACGGTGGCGGTGGCCCTCCGGCGGGTGAGGCGGGCGATCAGGTCGATGACGGCGGCGCCGCGTTCCTGGTCGAGGGCGCTGGTCGGCTCGTCGACCAGGAGCACCGTGGGGTCGTTCATCAGGGCGCGGGCGATGTTGACGCGCTGGCGCTGCCCGCCGGAGAGCTGGTGGGGGCGGCGGTGCGCGTGGTCGGCGAGGCCGACGGCGTCGAGCAGGTCCATGGCCCGGCCGCGGGCCCCGGCGGGCGAGCGGCCGTCGATGTGGGCCATGACCTGGAGCTGTTCGGCGGCGGTGAGGGAGGCCAGCAGACTGGGCTGCTGGAAGACGATGCCGATCTTGTGGCGGCGCAGGTCGGTGAGGTCGCCGCGGGTCATGCCGGTCGTGGTCGTCCCGTCGATGGTGACGGTGCCCGTGTCCGGGGTGACGAGGGTCGCGGCGACGGCCAGCAGGCTGGACTTGCCGGAGCCGGAGGGGCCGACGACGGCGGTGAGGCTGCCCCGGGGGACGTCCAGGGTGACGCGGTCGAGCGCGGTCAGGCGGTCCTCGCCGTCGGGGTAGGTGAGGGTGATGTCGGTCAGTTGCAGACTCATCGGGCGCTCCCCAGAGCGGTCAGCGGGTCGACGGAGGTGATGCGGCGCACGGCCAGGGCGGCCCCGACCGCGCCGAGCACGATCGTCACCGCGGCCGGTACGAGGACGGTGCCGGGCGTCAGCACGAAGGGCACCGCCGAGCCGGCGACGACGGCACCGAGGGCGGCGGCGACGGCGGTGCCGAGCAGGGTGCCGCCGGTGAGCAGGACGACCGCCTGCCCGAGGGCGTCCCTCAGCAGGTGTCCGGTGGAGGCGCCGAGGGCCTTCAGGACGGCGATGTCGCTGCCGCGCTGCACGGTCCAGACGGTGAAGAAGGCGCCGATGACCAGGGCGGAGATGACGAACAGCAGACCGCGCATGAGCTGCAGGGAGCCGTTCTCCGAGGTGTAGGAGCCGATCGCGGACAGCGAGTCCGTCCTGGAGACCGTCTCGGTGCCCGCGGCCTGGTCGGCGGCCGGGACGTCGGCGCCGGAGGTGGTGTTCAGGGCGATCACGGTGGCGGTCCTGGCGGCCGGACCCCCGTCGTCGCCGGTGGGGGGCGCCGTCTTCCGCCAGACGTCCAGGCCGGCCCAGATGACCGGGGTGTGGCTGAAGGAGGCGTCGCCCTGGACGGCGGCCACCGTCAGCCGCTGCCCGGCCAGGGTGAAGGCGTCACCCGGCCCGAGTCCGAGGGCGTCGGCGGCCGGGACGGACAGCACCGCCGCGCGCTCCGTGATCCGGTCGCCGTCGGGGGCGAGGCGGGAGCCGGGCTCGACACCGAAGACGGAGACCCCGGCGCCGCGGGCTCCCGCGGTGGCCCTGGTCATCGTGATGCCCAGCGGTTCGGCGCCGGTGACGCCGGGAGTCCCGGCCCACCGCCGCCACTGCTCCTCGGTGACGGTGGAGTCACCGTACGACAGCTGCTGCCCGTCACCGGGCGCGTCGAAGGCGATCCGGTCGACGGGCAGCCCGGTGATCGCGGAGACGTTCTGCCGGCCCAGCCCGGCGGTCAGCCCGGACAGCAGCCCGACCAGCAGGGTGATCAGCACGATGACGGTTCCCATCAGGGCGAACCGCCCCTTGGCGAACTTCAGGTCTCTCCAGGCGACGAACACGGCCTCGGCCAGTCCTTTCCAGCGGTGGAAGCGGAACGCTGTCCCGCGGGGTGTCGGGACGCGCTCTGCAGCGGGGTGTCGGGACGCGCTGTCCAGCGGGGCAGCGGGATGCGCTCCGCTGTGGAAGCGGAGCGTCTCCACCCTCGCCGCCCGCCCCCCGCGCCGGCATCCGGCGACGGACGGCAGTTCCCGCATCGGAAGGTGACCGGCGGGTTCCAACTTTCGATGGAGGCCACCAGCGGCTCCGCTTCCTTAGGCTGGAAGGACTGTGAACATCTCCGCCGCCCCCGCCCCGACCCCCACCCCGCGCGCCCTGGCCTGGTGCCTGCACCTGCTGACCGTCGGCCTGCTCGCCCTGGCCGGCGTCCGGGCCGTGGCGGACGGGCGGTCGCACGCGGGACTGATCGTCGCCGTCGCGGCGGTGTGCGGGCTGGTGTACGCGGCCGGGCCGCTGCAGCCCCGGATCCGCGGCTCACGGCGGGCCGCCGCCTGGTGGCTGGCCGCCCTGGGCGCCGTGTGGCTGGTACTGCTGGCCCTGACCGCCGACGGGGTGTGGGTCGCCTTCCCGCTCTACTTCCTCCAGCTCCACCTGCTGTCCCGCCGCGCCGCCCTGCCCGCCGTCGCCGTGACCGCGCTCGCCGCGATCGTCGCCTTCGCCGCCCACCAGGGCTCCTTCAGTCCGGCCATGGCCATCGGCCCAGCGCTGGGGGCCGCCGTCGCCGTGGCGGTGGTGTGGGGGTACGACGCCCTGTACCGGGAGAGCGAGCAGCGCAGGCGCCTGATCCAGGAGCTGACCGCCACGCGCGCCGACCTGGCCGAGGCCCAGCACACGGCCGGCGTCCTGGCCGAACGCGAACGTCTGGCCCGGGAGATCCACGACACCCTCGCCCAGGGCCTGTCCAGCATCCAGCTGCTGCTGCGCGCCGCCGAACGCACCCTCCCCGAGCGTCCCGACGCCGCCGCCCGCCACGTGGAGGCGGCCCGCCAGGCCGCCGTGGACAATCTCGCCGAGGCCCGCCGCTTCGTCGCCGCCCTCACCCCGCCCGCCCTGGACGGCACCACCCTGGCCGGCGCCCTGGAACGCCTCTGCGCCACCACCGGCACCCGCCACCGGCTCACCGCACGTTTCCACCTCACCGGCGACCCGGTCCCGCTCCCGACCGAGCACGAGGTCGCCCTGCTGCGCATCGCCCAGTCCGCCGTCGCGAACACCGTCCGCCACGCCCGCGCCACCACCGCCGAGATCACCCTCGGCTACCTCGGCGACCAGGTCGCCCTCGACGTCGTCGACGACGGCACCGGCTTCGACCCCGGCGCGCTGCCCGCCCCCGGCCCGGAGAGCGGAGGCTTCGGCATCGCCGCCATGCGCACCCGCGTGCACGCGCTCGGCGGGACCCTGACCCTCGCGTCCGCCCCCGGCCACGGAACCGCCCTGTCCGCCCGGCTGCCCCTGACCCCGCCCAGCGCGACCGAACCCGAGACAGAACCCGTGACCGCGTCCGACACCGAACCCGAGGCCCGCCCGTGACCGACACCCCCATCCGCCTCCTCCTGGCCGACGACCACCCCGTGGTCCGCGCCGGGCTGCGCGCCGTGCTGGAGACGGAACCCGGCCTGGAGGTGGTCGCCGAGGCCGCCACCGCCGAGCAGGCCGTCGAGCGCGCCGCCGGGGGCGACATCGACGTCGTCCTCATGGACCTCCAGTTCGGCAAGGGCATGAACGGCGCCGAGGCCACCGCCCGGATCACCGCCCGTCCGGGCGCCCCGCGCGTGCTGATCGTCACCACGTACGACTCCGATGCCGACACCCTGCCCGCCATCGAGGCGGGCGCCACCGGCTACCTCCTCAAGGACGCCCCTCCCGAGGACCTGGCCGCCGCCGTGCGCACCGCCGCGGCCGGACGCACCACCCTGGCCCCGGCCGTCGCCGAACGCCTCCTGAACCGGCTGCGCGCACCGGGCACCGCCCTGACCCGGCGCGAGACCGAAGTCCTCGCCCTGGTCGCAGAGGGCCTGTCCAACCAGGCCGTCGGCCGCCGCCTCCACCTCACCGAGGGCACGGTCAAATCCCACCTGGCCCGCATCTACACCAAGCTCGCCGTCGACTCCCGCACCGCCGCCGTCGCCACCGCCACCCAGCTCGGCCTCATCCGCCGCTGACCGGGCGCCTCAGCGGCCAGGGGCTTCGCAGGCGCCGCGCCGGAGAGCGCAGCGAGGACGGCCCGCGCCGCCCGCTCGCCGGAGACGAGGGCACCTTCGAGGTGTCCGGGCGGGCTCGGCCGCCGTCTCGGGGCGCCGGGGCCGGCGGGACGGCCAGGACGGCGTACTCGGCGCGCAGGGTGCGGTCAGCCGCCGTTGGCGACGGTGAAGCGCATCGCCTCCTCCGTCCCGGGCGCTGCCGGTCAGGTGCCCGGTGACGGTGTGGCCGTTCACGGTCCGTTCCACGTCCGCCGGACGGCCTCCTCGCCGTCCGGCGGACGTCCGCTGACACCCGGTCAGGCTGTTGACCACGGTTTGGGCTTCCGTTCCCTGAGCGTTCAACTGCCCCCTCCTGTCGGTGTCGTGTGTGCTCCCTAGGGTCCATGAGGCTGTCCGAAAGAAGGGGCTCATGGACTCACAGCTCGCGATCCGGGCTCGCGGTATCAGCAAGTGCTTCGGTGATGTCGTCGCCCTCGACGGCGTGGACCTGGAGGTGCCACGGGGACGGATCCACGGCCTGGTCGGGCCGAACGGTGCCGGCAAGACGACGCTGCTCGGCCTGCTGCTCGGCCTGGCCGCGGCCGACAGCGGCCGTCTGGAGATCCTCGGTACCCCGGTGGGCCGGGCGTTCGAGGCCCCCGGCGGTGTCTCCGGGTTCGTGGACGGGCCCGGGCTGTACCCCTCGCTCACCGCCCGTCAGAACCTCGCCGCGCTCGCCGCTCTGCGCGGTGACGGCACGCGGTCGGCGGGGATCCCGGCGCGGATCGAGGACGCACTGGACCAGGTCGGGCTCACGGACGTCGCCGACGACCGCACCCGCGGCTTCTCCCTGGGCATGCGCCAACGCCTGGGTCTCGCCGCGGCCCTGCTCACCCGGCCGCGGCTGCTCGTCCTGGACGAGCCCTCCAACGGCCTCGATCCGGCCGGCAAGAAGCACGTCCACGGCGTTCTCGCCCGGCTCGCGCACGAGGGAACCGCCGTCGTGCTGTCGAGCCACCGCATGGACGACCTGGAGGCCCTCTGCTCCGAGGTCACCATCCTCGCCACCGGGCGGGTCGTCTTCTCCGGGCCGCTGGGCGAGCTGGCCGCCGAGAACCGCGAACTCGACTACCGGCTGGTCACGTCCGACCCGGAGCGGGCACACCGGCTGGCCCTCGACGCCCCGGGAATCCGCCTGGCCGACGACACCGCCGGACGACAGGGCGGCGAGGCGCTCGTGGTGCGCGCGCCGGTGCCCGCCCTGGACGACCTGGTGGTGCGGCTCGTGCAGGCGGGTATCGCGCTGCGCGAACTCGCCCCGGTCGTCTCCCCCCTGGAGGCGGCGTTCCTCGCCCTGACCGAACAGCCGTCGACCGGCGGACGGGAAACCGGCCAACACGGCACAGCCCGTCCGGGGCAGGAGGCGGCCCGGCGGGAGGCCGGTCGACACGGCACCGCCCGTCCCGGGGAGGAAGCAGTCCGGCAGAAGGCCGGTCGACCCGGCACCGCCGACCCGCGGCAGGAGGCAGGCCGATGACCGCGACCTCCACGGCCCCCGCGCACACCGCCGTACCAGGCCGTGCCTCAGTTGCCCGGGGCTACCGCTTCGAAGTCGTCAAGCTCTTCTCGCAGTGGCGCATCCGCCTGCTGGTCCTCGCCTGCTGGATCGTGCCGGCGCTCTTCGTGGCCGGCGTGAGCGAGCAGAGCACCCTGCCCACGGACACCCTCTTCGGCCGCTGGATGCACGCCACCGGGTGGGCGGGGCCGCTGGTGACGCTCGGTTTCGCCGGCACCTGGGCGCTCCCGCTGCTCACCTCGGTCGTCGCCGGCGACGTGTTCGCCGCCGAGGACCGGCTCGGCACCTGGCGCCATCTGCTCGTCGCCGTCCGCTCGCCCCGGCGGATCTTCGCGGCGAAGGCCCTGGCCAGTCTCACCGTCATCCTGCTGCTCGTGGCCGGGCTGGCCGTCTCCAGCACGGTCGGCGGACTGGCGGCCGTCGGCGACCAGCCGCTGGTCGGCCTCGACGGCCGTCTGCTCGCGCCGGGGGACGCCGCCGGCAGGGTCCTCCTCGCCTGGCTCTGCGTCCTCGCCCCGACCCTGGCCCTCGCCGGCATCGGGCTCCTCGGATCGGTCGCGTTCGGGCGGTCCCCGATGGGCCTGCTGCTGCCCGCGTTCGTCGCGCTGGCGATGCAGCTCGCCCAGATGCTGCCGCTGCCCGTCGCCGTACGCCTCGCCCTGCCCGGTGACGCCTTCGTCGTCTGGAACGGGCTGTTCACCAGCCCCGCGCAACTCACCCCGCTCCTCATCGGCATCGCCGTCAGCCTCGTGTGGGCCGTGACCGCGACAACGCTGGCCCGCCTCCTCTTCCTGCGCCGCGACTTCACCAACCCCACCGACGACGGCTCGGCGCGTCGCGCGCTGACCACGGGCGCCCTGCCGCTCGCGGGGCTGCTCGGGGTGACCGTCGCGGTCGTGGCGGCGACGACCACGGCCACCGGCTCCGGGATCGAGCAGGCCGAGGTGGAGCGCTCGCTGGCCACGGAGTTCGCCCACCTGTACCGCATGCAGACCGCGCAGCTCCACCGCCCCGCCGTCACGGAGGCGCAGTTGAGGACCACGGCGACCTGTGCCAAGGCGGGCGTCCAGGACGGCGCCCGGGGCCCGGGCAACGACTGGCGGTGCGTCGTCTCCTGGCATCTGCCGGGCGCCACGGCCACCGGATCGGCCGTCTACCAGCTCGACATCACGGCCGACGGGCGGTTCGTCGCCGACGGCGACGGACCGAAGGAAGTGAACGGCTACTTCGTGGTGCGGACTCCGACAGGAGACGCCCCCAACCCGCTGTGGCAGTTCGACGGCACCGTCGAACTGCTCACCGACTCCCCGAAGACCCGGTCCCGGACCCCGCAGTCCTGAACCCCTGACTCCCCGCTCTCCTGAACCCCGAAGTCCCCGCAGTCCAGGAAGTCCTTGAAGTCCCCGCAGTCCCCGAAGGGATGACGTCATGCAGATAACGCGCCGCCGCCGGCAGACCGAGAAGGGCTACTACGACCTGCTGGGCAGACGCGTCAGCCGCCGCGCGGCGCTGGTCACGGCCTGCATCACCACGGCCGCCCTGGCCACCGGCACCGCCGTGGCCTCGACGCACCAGTTCGGCACCGACCAGGTCGGCCAGGTCACCGACAGGGGCCAGGTCGTCTCGGCCGACCAGTACATCGACCCGTACGGCGACCGCCTCGTCGTCGACGACGGCAAGATCATGTCCTCGACGGTCAGCCCGGACGGCAGCCACCTCGCCGCCTCGGTCGCCGACGGCGACGCCGCGCTGGTCGTCGTGGACCTCGCGACCGGGCGGATCCAGCAGCGCGTCGGCACCAACGCCGCCGACGACCTGCGCATCAGCAGTGGCGCCGTCGGCCAGGAAGGCCCCGCGTACTCGCCCGACGGCAAGCAGCTGTGGCTGGGCCAGACCGACGGCTACACCAGGTTCACGGTGAACCCGGACGGCACCCTCGCCGACCCGGTGACCGTCAGGATCCCGGCCGACGGAAGCAAGCACGCCCTGGTCGCCGCCGCGGTGTTCTCCGCCGACGGCTCCACCGTGTACGCCGCCGTCAACGGACAGAACCGGGTGGTCGCCCTCGACGCGGCCACCGGGGCCGTCGAGCGGAGCTGGGCGGTGGGCAACGCCCCGCGCGGCATGGCCCGCGTCGGCGACAAGCTCTACGTCAGCGACGAGGGCGGACGGCCCGCGAAGTCCGGCGACGCCACCCTCAACTCCTACGGCACCCAGGTACCCGCGGACCCGGAGACCGGCGCCACCACCACCGGCACGGTCAGCGTCATCGACCTCGCCGACCCCTCCGCCGCCGTCGGCACCATCGACGTCGGCCTGCACCCGACCGCGGTGTACGCGAAGAACGGAGCGGTGTTCGTCACCAACACCGCCGACAACGACGTGTCGGTCATCGACACCGCCAAGGACAAGGTCGTCCAGACGATCTCCACCCAGCCCTGGCCCGAGGCGTCGGTCGGCTACGAGCCGAACGCGGTGACCCTCACCGACGACGGCCGTCTGCTGGTCACGCTCGGCCGCGCCAACGCCGTCGCCGTCTACCGCTACACCTCCCCGCAGGAGCCGGTCGGCTACATCGGTCTCCTGCCGACGGACTACTTCCCCGCCGAGATCGCCATGGCGGGCGACAAGGTCGTCGTCTCCCACACCCGCGGCATCGACGCGCGACGCCCCGACAGCGCGGGCCACGGCACCCACGACACGACGTCCAGCCTCACCTGGTTCACCCTGCCCCGTGACGGTGTGATCCGCTCCCAGACCGCGAAGGTCTTCCGGCAGAACGGCTGGAGCGCCGGCGCGGTCCCGCTGGCCAAGGGCGGCGGCCACGCCAAGCCGCAGCCGGTCCCCACACGGATCGGCGACCCGTCGACCATCAAGCACGTCTTCCTCATCGTCAAGGAGAACCGCACCTACGACCAGGTCTTCGGGGACATCGCGAAGGGCGACGGCGACCCCTCGCTGACCCAGTTCGGCGAGAACGTGACACCGAACCAGCACGCGCTGGCCGAGCAGTTCGGGCTCTACGACAACACCTACGACATCGGCACCAACTCCGCCGAGGGCCACAACTGGCTGATGCAGGCCGACAATCCCGAGTACACCGAGTCCTCGGCCGGCGAGTACGCGCGCAGCTACGACACCGAGGACGACGCCCTCGGCCACCAGAAGACCGGGTTCCTGTGGACGGGCGCGCAGGCGGCCGGCCGGACCGTGCGGGACTTCGGCGAGTTCCAGCAGTTCCTGACCAAGCCCGCCGGAGCGAGCTGGCAGAACCTGTACTGCGACGCCAGGAACATGGACGCCTCCGGGCAGGCCACCGCCTACCCCCTGAAGTCGTCGTCGCCGATCCCGTCCCTGAACAGCGTGTCGGTGCCCGGCTTCCCGAAGTTCGACACCAGCGTCCCCGACGTCTACCGGTACCAGATCTGGAAGCAGGACTTCGAGAAGAACGGTCCGGCGAACCTGAACATGTTCTGGCTCTCCAGCGACCACACCGGCGGCCCGGCCGGCCCGGCCGCGCAGGTCGCCGACAACGACCTCGCCACCGGCAGGATCATCGACACGATCTCGCACAGCAGGTACTGGAAGGACTCGGCGGTCTTCGTCGTGGAGGACGACTCCCAGGCCGGCCTCGACCACGTCGACGGCCACCGCGCCCCGGTCCAGATCATCAGCCCCTGGGCCCGGCACGGCACCGTCGACAGCCACTACTACACACAGATCACGATGATCCGCACCATCGAGCAGATCCTCGGGATCCACCCGATGAACCAGAAGGACAGCGCGGCCACCCCCATGCGGCAGGCGTTCACCCGGCACCCGGACTACACGCCGTTCACCGCGCTGCCCAACCGGACCTCGCTGACCGACGGCCTGAAGACCCCGCCGTCCTGCGGTGTGGACACCCCGGCCGCGCAGGACCCCAAGGCGGCGGCCGTGCCGTCGACGAAGGTGCCGGCGGACAAGAAGGCCCTCGCCGCCGAGTGGGACACCTGGAAGTCGAAGCAGCACCTGACCGGCCCCCACGCCGTCCCCGACTACGCCAACCCCGCCCAGATGGACCACCTCACGTGGTACCAGACGCACAACTGGACGCGGCCGTACCCCGGCGAGAAGAAGATCTACGCACCGAACGACGTGCCCGGCGCGTACATCCCGTCACCGGAGTCCGACGGCTGAACCGGAGGGACGCCGACTGACACCGACTGACACACGTCGACTGTTCCCGGCCGGCGTGGCCGGTGTCGGCTGATCCCGGCGAGGACCCCTGGCGGACCGCGGCGCCCGCCAGGGGTCCCGTGCGGTGCGGCCGGAAACTCGCAGGCGGGCTCGGGCCCCGGCCTGTGGCCCCTGCAGCCGGACCAGTGGCACATGAAGTGACGTTCGTACGGCGGTGTTGGGCGATCGGAGGTTCACCCCGCCCGGTTCTTCGTGTCATTCGCCAGTACGGCGGCCGGACCACGCGGAGGAAGACTCTCTGCCACGACCGCGGACCCGGCGAGCCTCCGCGTACGGAGGGCCGGTGCAGCCGTGTACAGGACGCGACACACGAGGGGGCGGCACGTGAGCGTGCAGCAGTACGACGAGATCGGCGAGGCGTTCGAGGGGTTCAAGGGACTCCCGTTGACGCGTTACGGCGAGGTACCGAGCTTCCTGGCCCTGGTCGGGGACGTGAGCGGCAAGTCCGTGCTCGACCTGGCGTGCGGCACCGGGTTCTACAGCAGGGAGTTCAAGCGGCGCGGCGCCACCGATGTCCTCGGCGTCGACATCTCCGTCGAGATGGTCGCCGCCGCCCGGGAGATCGAACAGCGCGACCCGCTCGGGGTGCGCTACGAGGTCGGTGACGTGGCAGAACTGCGGCCTCTCGAGCAGCGCTTCGACATCGCGCTGGGAGTGCAGTGCCTCAACTACGCCGAGGACATCGCGACGATGAAGCGGATGTGCCGCACCATCCACCAGTACCTCGTGCCGGGTGGGGAGTTCTTCGTACTCGCCCAGAATCCCGACTACCGGTTCGACAACCCGTCGCTGGACAAGTACGGGTTCCTGTGCGTGCCGACCGGCGAGGAGATCGAGACGGGAACGCGGGTACGGGTCACCGCTCTCATCGAACCGCAGCCGGTCACCATCGTCTCCTCGGCCCCGCGCCGCGAGGTCTACGAGGACTGTCTGGCCGCCACCGGATTCGGTGCGGTGGAGTGGGTTCCGCTGCAGGTGTCCGAGGCCGGCGTCCGCGAGTTCGGCGAGGACTTCTGGGCCGACCTCCGCAGCCACCCCCCGCTGGAGATGCTCCGCTGCCGCGCCTGACCGGCCGGGGGTGCGACGTGGGCGGCTCCGGGGGCCGCTGCCGCCGCACGGCTTGAAGGGAGGGGCCGGGGAAGCCCCCGCCGCCTCCGCCACCAGCGGCCCCTCCGCCACCGGCACGCCAGGTTCAGCGAAATCACTGAGAGGCGGCCGGCGGCACTGCCAGACTGACCGAGCCGGTGCCCGAGCGGGCGACGGGTGACGATCAGGGGCAAGGAGCCACCGTGACCGACCAGCACTCCGCCCAGCGGGACACCCCTGCCGCCGCTGACGTGTGGATGCTGGTACGACAACGCCCGGCCGTACTGCGCCGCTCCACCCGGGAACTCGCCACAGCGCTGGCCGCCGCCCACGGCCCCCGCTTCGCTCTCTGGCACACCGACGAACTCCTCTTCGGTGTCCGCGACGGCCGGCTGACGCTCCATACCCTGGGCGGCACGGACGTGTCTGCTCCCAGGGTGGTGTGCGTGCGCCAGGTCGCAGGCCCCATGGACCACGACCGCGAGGTCACCCTGCTGCGCCACCTGGAACGCATGGGCAGCACACTCGTCAACCCCCTGGACGCCCAGCTGAACTCCCGCAACAAGATCTGGCAGCTGCAGGAACTCGCGTTGGCCGGACTGCCGGTCCCCGACACCCTCTCGTACGCCACCGCCCCGCTGGAAGGTGTCGTCCGCAGCCCCCACCTCACCGCCCCATGCGTCGTGAAGAGCGTCAACGGCGCGAAAGGTGCCCAGGTCTTCCTGGCCCCCGACCCCCTCCTCCTGCGTGAAGTGGCCGGCAGCCTCACCCGCGAGACACCGTTCCTCTTCCAGGAACACATCGCCCCCTCGCACGGCCGTACCCTGCGCGTCATCGTCGTCGCCGGCGAACCGATCGCCGCCGTCGTGCACACCTCCCACGGCCGCACACTCGCCGCGAACATCGCCCACGGCGGGACCGCCACCGTGTGCACCGGCCGCTACCCCGAAGCGGAACACCTAGCCGTACGAGCGGCCCACACCCTGGGCCTGCACATCGCCGGAGTCGACCTGCTCTTCACTTCCCCGGACACCCACACCATCTGCGAGGTGAACGCCGTCCCCGGCTGGCGCCCGGAGATGACCGCGGTCACCCCCGCGATCACCTCCCTGATCCACCACCGCCTGACCACCCACAGCCTTCCCTGAAAGCCGTACGCCTCAAGGACCGTCGTTCCGCACGCCGGCTGAACCAGCAGACCGGATCCCTCCGGCTGCCTCGGCGGCCCGCTCGATCCTCGCACGACGGGCTTCCCAGAAGGCCCCGTCGTACGGCAGGGCGCCGGCCGAGGACGAAACGCGGGAGGAGATCATCGACAGCGTGTCCGGCATCCTGCGCGAGCAGCTGTAGCGCGCCCGTCCGCTCTTTCAGGTGAACTCTGCACGGTGGTCCAGCCCGATTCGCCGGCGAGCGACTACCAAGAGCATCCGAGCCCATGGGGCCCCTCGGGTCTACCTGCACGAAAAGAGGTCTGCATGTCCTCCTCCCTGCGCACCTGGATGACGGCTGCTGCTGCCGCTCTCAGCATCGTCGGCAGCGGAACGGTCTCCTCCGATGCCATGGCCGCAGCAGGCTGTCGCGGCAACGCCTGTGACGGCAAGAACCCGCACACGACCCGCTGCGACCAGGACGCGCGCAACCTCGGCAACCCGATCCGAGGAGAGGGCGGTCCTGCTGTGCGGCTGAGGGTCTCCTCGCGGTGCAGTGCCGCCTGGGTGCTCATCGAGAAGGGAGACCACGCGTGGAAGGGACGCATCGACATCCGCGGCGGGAGGACCTACCACGTGAACGCCACTCCCGGCCGGCCCGCCTACTCCCTGATGGTCGGTACCAGTCACGCGTACCGCGCGTGCAAGCAGGACCTCTCCGACGGCGCCTGGTCCTGCGGCGGCTGGCACTGAGCGCCCGTCACCCACCGGCCCGGGACGGTGCCACCCGCTGCGCACAGCGGGTGGCACCGTTCGCGCGACTGTCCCCGGGCCCATGAGGCGCGAGCGCGAGGCCGGGCGTCAGAGCATCAGCAGCAGCCGTGTGTTCGGTACGAGCTTCCGGTTCACGCTGGTGCTCTGTACGAAGATCGTGAAGTCGTCGTTGTGGTCCGGCTTGACGCGGACCTCGACGTCCGGCAGGCCGAGCAGGGCTCGCGCCTCGGGGCCCGTGTACACCCGGTCCGTCTTCTTCTCCAGCACCGCTATCTGCTTCCGCGCCTGGATCTTCTCCGACTTGCTCAGCTGGTAGAACGCACCACCGGTGCGGTAGGTGTGTCCGCTCTCGACGACCCATTCCCGGATCGCGGCGTCACGGGTCACCGGGATCAGCCGGTACTGCGACGGATCCGCCGGGGTGAGGCCGGCCGCCTTGATGGTGTCCTCGTTGACCGCTTCCGCGCCGATGGAGAACACCGTCCGCGATCCCCGGATGCCCTGCGTGCGGCCCACCATGAACTTCTCGGTGGCCTGCTGGATGACCTGCCCGGCCTCCTCCAGACCCTGTGTGCTCGTGGCGTCCCAGATGGCGATGTTGTCCTTCGGGAATCCGCACTGCATGGCCTCGCGCTTGCCCGCCTGGTCCGGCACGAGGACGGCCAGCGTCCAGTTGTCCTCCTGCGTCTCGATCATCTTGGCCACGGCCTCGACCAGTTCACGCGGATCCCGGCTGGGGGCGTCCGGGCAGCGATGACTGACGTTCTCCTGGCCGTCGGTGAGCACGAACGTCAGGAAGCTGTGGTCGCCGTACAGCTGAGCCGTCTGCGCCAGCTCGCGCTGTGACTTCAGTGCGGCCGCCAGCAGCGCCGTCATCCCGCCGACCTGGTACAGCTGCTTCAGCGACGGCATCCGGAGCACGTCCTTGTCGTAGATGACGCACTCCACCTGGTCGGCGAAGACGTACACCGTGACGCGGGTCTCCTGGTCCAGTTCCCGCGAGCGGCGGGCGAGATACGCGATCTGCTGGTCGGCGACCTCGACGACCTTGCGGCTCAAGTGCGACATGGACGAACTGGCATCCAACACAAGGGCAACGTGATTGATGTAGTTCTGGTGACCGGACATGACGGCTCCCCCTCTTTCCGACTGGATGCTCCTACTGTCTCACCCACCACTGACAATCGATCTTGGTTGCGCGGGGCGGCGCCGCAGCCGCCTCGGGGCTGGAGTCCCTACTCCGAGGCCTCCTGCAGGCACGCGGCCTTCCTCGGCCACGAGCGGTCCCGACCGTCGTGGCCGTCACCGCTGCGCGGACATGGATCGAAGGGTCCGGAGGGCGGTGCGCCGTCCCCTCAGAGGCGCCCCGGTGCCGGTGCCGGGGCCGGCTCGGAGAGGGGTGCCGTCGTGCGGCGGGGGAGCAGCAGCGGGGTCGCCAGCAGGAGCACGCCGGCCAGGCCGATGGCCGTACGCGGGCCGAGCAGGCCGCCCAGCACGCCCCAGACGGCCGTCAGCAACGCGGTCGTGGCCTTGGTCGTCACCGCCCAGGCGGACAGGGTGCGGGCGACCCGGTCGGTGGCGGTGCGCTCGAGGCGGTAGGTGGTGTAGACGGGGTTGAAGACCCCGCAGCAGAAGATGAGCCCGAGTTCGACGCCGATCACCAGCAGCAGCCCTCCGGTACCCGGCCCCAGGAAGGCCAGGCCGACGGGCCAGATCGCGCGCAGCACCCCGGACGCGACCAGGACCCGGTGCTGCCCGAACCGGGTGACGAGCGGTCGGGCCAGCCGGGAACCGAGCAGCCCGCCGATCGAGGGCGCGGCGAAGGCGAGGCCGTACTGCCACGGGGCGAAGCCGAGCCGGCCGAGCATCAGGACGGCCAGCAGCGGCTGGGCGGCCATCACCAGGGCGTTGAACAGGGCGGTGTTGAAGAACAGCGGACGCAGCGCCGCGTCGGCGAGGATGTACCGCCAGCCGTCGAGCAGGTCACGGGCCCGCATGCGCGCGGCCTGCCGGTGCTCGGGCCGCGGCTCGTGGCCGCCGGTCGCGCGGATGCCCAGGGCCGAGAGCAGGTAGCTGACCGCGTCGGCCAGCACCGTCGCCACCGGACCGAGGAGCCCGATCGCCGCGCCGCCCAGCGGGGGTCCGATGATCGTGGTCGTCCAGGCCGTGGACTCGAACCGGGCGTTGGCGACGAGCAGGTCCTCGGCGGGCAGGAGCGTCTTCAGGTACGCGCCCGAGGCGGCGCGGAAGGTGATGTCGGCCGCCGCGACGACGACCGAGACCAGCAGGAGCTGGACGAAGGTGAGCACGCCGAGCGCGAACGCGGCGGGGACCGTCAGCAGTGCCGCGAACCGCACCAGGTCCATCGCGATGAGCACCGGCCGCTTGCGGCGGAACTCCGTCCACGGGCCGAGCGGTACCGCCACGGCCGCGCCCACCGCGGCCCCCACGGAGGAGAGCGCGGCGACCTCGGCCGGTCCGGCGTGCAGCACCCGGATGGCGATCAGGGGGAACGCGCCGAAGGCGAGCCAGGTGCCGAGCGCGCTGGTCCCGTACGCCGCCCAGAGCCACCCGAACGGCCGCCCCAGCCGGTGTCCGAGCAGACGTCCCAGCCCTTGCCGGTTCCGCATGCCCGACCCCCTTCGCTCCTCATCCGCACAACCGATCAGCGATCGGAAACATCCAAGCGAGCGGTATGACCTGGGAGCAAACAACCACGGGGGCGCCGTCCACAACCCATGGTTGTGTCCGTAGGGTGTCGGCATGGACCTCGACACCGTCCGTACCTTCGTCGCCGCCGCCGACGCGGGGCAGTTCCAGGAGGCCGCCGCCGAGCTGGCGGTCACCCAGCAGGCCGTCTCCAAGCGCATCGCCGCGCTGGAGCGCCAACTCGGCGTGCGGCTGTTCACGCGCACCGCGCGCGGCGCCCGGCTCACCATCGACGGGCAGGCGTTCCTGCCCCACGCCCGGGAGCTGCTGCGGGTCGCCGAGCGCGCGGTCGCGTCCGTGCGCACCGGCCGCCGTCCGCTGCGCGTCGACGTGATCGCCTCGCGCGTCGCGCCGTCGGGCCTGATGCGCGGCTTCCACCAGGCGCATCCCGAGATCGACCTCGACGTACTGATGCTGTTCGACGTCGAGACGGCCGTCGCCGCCATCCGCTCCGGTGCGATCGACGCGTCCTTCCGTGCCGTCGCCGCGCCCGGCCGGCCCCTACCCGAGGACATCGAGTCCGTCCGGGTGCTCGACGAACCGCTCCAGCTCCTCACCGGCCCCGGCCACGTCCTGGCGGGCGCCCGGTCGGTGCCCCTCGCCCGGCTCGCCGGGCACCGGATCTGGATGCCCGGCATCGTCCCCGGTACCGAGTGGGCCGCCTACTACGACGACCTCGTCGCCGAGTTCGGCCTCACCATCGAGGCGACCGGCCCGAACTTCGGCTCCGACGCGCTCCTCGACACCGTCGCCGACACCCCGGCCCTGGCCACCTTCATGGGCGAGCACACCCGTCTCGTCTGGCCCGCCGGCCACGGCCTGCGCCGCATCCCGGTGACCGACCCCACACCCGTCTACCCGCACTCCCTCCTCTGGCACCGCGACAACCCGCACCCGGCGCTGGCCGCCCTCCGCGCCCACCTCGCCACGACCACGTCGGGCCACGACACCGCCGGAACGTGGACACCGGACTGGGTGATCCCGCGGACTGGGTGATCCCGCGCTGAACGCGCGGGATCCCCTTCACCTCGCCCCGGTCCTTCCGTCCCCGCTACGCCGTCTCCGGCGTGCTCCTCGTGCTCGGCACCCTCACCCGGCCCGGGCCGGGCCGGGCGGATCCAGCAGGCCTGTCCGCTCGGGTGTGTTCTTCGACCGGCATCGCCGAGGTGCGGTTCATTCCCTGGAACGCGTGGGAGGGCGGCGGGCCCTGGTCCTCGGGCGGGTCAAGCGGACCGGCGGGCGCGCAGCTTGTCGAAGAGCCGCTGGGCCTGGGCGCGGCGGCGCGGATCGGCCGCGGTACGGCGTACCTGTGCGATCGTGCGCTGCCCCTGCGGACTCCTCGCGAACTGCTTGAGCCGTTGAACAACTCCTGACATGACACTCCTTTCGCCAGGGGTGCCCTGCTCTCGTCGGGCCCCACGCGATCCGACTACCCGGTGACCGGCGGTCCAGCCTCTTCCGGCCGAGGGGACACCGTCGCGGCGCCGCGCGGGGTGCGGAGGTGCCCTGGCCGGCACGGTCACCCCGACACCTCGCCCTCTGCGAGGCCTCCGGGTGACACGACGGTGGATCCGGCCCCGGCACCGGCCTTCCCCGGTCGGTCACCGCTTCAAGAGGTCCAGGATCAGCGCGGCGATGTCCTTCGGAGCCTCCTCGGCCATGAAGTGGCCCGCCCGGGTGGTGACGTGGCGGAGATCGGTCGCCCACGGCTGCCAGACAGCGGTGGCGTCGAACCCCAACTGGCGGCCCCAGTCCTGCTGGACGACCGTCACCGGCATGGTGAGCCGGTTGCCGGCGTCGAGGTCGGCCTGGTCGTGCCGGATGTCGACGGTCGCGGTGGCGCGGTAGTCGGCGACGATCGAGGGGACGGCACCCCGGCACGCACGGAGGTACTCGGCGCGCACGTCCGCCGGGATCGCGTCGGAGTTCGTGGACCAGACGTCGAGGAAGTGGCCGAAGAACGCGTCGGCGCTGCCCGCGATCATCCGCTCGGGCAGGCCGGGCGGCTGGGCCATCAGGTACAGGTGGAAGGCCACCGCGGCGCTGACGCCGTGGAGGACCTTCCAGGTGTCCAGAGTGGGGACGATGTCCAGGATGCCCAGGTGGCTGATCCGATCCGGGTGGTCCAGGCCGGCCCGGAAGGCGACGTGCCCGCCGCGGTCGTGCCCGACCAGGGCGAACCGGTCGATTCCGAGCGCGTCGGCCAGGGCGACGATGTCCGCGGCCATCGTCCGCTTCGTGTACGTGTCCTCGGCGACCGCCTCCGGCTTGCTGCTCGCGCCGTAGCCGCGAAGGTCGGGACAGACCACGGTGTGGTGCTCGGCCAGGACGGGAGCGACATGCCGCCACATCAGACGGGTCTGCGGAAAGCCGTGCAGCAGCACGACGGCCGGTCCGTCACCCCCGACCGCCGCGTTCAGCTCGACGCCGTCGGCCACACCGATCGACCTGGTCTCGAAGCCCGGCATGGTGATGCCCATCGTTGCCACTCTCCCTCACTCGGACGCGTGAGCCGCTGGTGCTCACGCGTGGATGCATCAGCGACAGGGAGGATCGGGGAGCCGGGTCAGCAGTGGATCAGCAGCGGCAGCCCGGGCCGAGGACAATGAGGACATGGAGATCTTCGTCCAGGTGCTCGGACCGATCGAGGTCAGGGACACCGAGGACCGTGCCGTTGCGGTCGGCAGCCGGCGCCGCCGCGAGCTTCTGGGACGGCTGGTCGCGGCCGGCGGCCGGGTCGTACCCCTCGCGGTGCTGGCCGATGATCTCTGGGAGGACCCCCCGCCCACAGCGGCCGGGACGATCCGCACCTTCATCGCCGAGCTGCGCCGGGCCCTCGAACCGGACCGTCCTCCGCGAACCCCGTCCCGCGTCATCGAGACCGTCGGTACCGGGTACGCCCTGCGCGTCGCGCGGGAACACGTCGACGTCCACCGCTTCGAGGACACCCTCCGGGCCGTGCGCGACCGCCCCGGCGACCAGGTGGCCCGCGCGCTGGGCGAAGCGCTCTCGTGGTGGCGGGGCGAGCCGTACGCAGACCTCGACGCCTCCGCCTGGCTGACATCGGAGCGTGCCCGCCTGGCAGAACTGCACCGTCAAGCCGTCGAGCTGCGCGCCCGGGCGGTGCTCGACCTCGGGCGTGGCGCGTTCCTCGTCCCGGAGCTGGAGGCGTTGGCGACCGCGCACCCGTGGCGGGAGCACGCCTGGGTCCTGCTGTCCCACGCTCTCTACCAAGCCGGACGGCAGGTCGATGCGCTGGCCTCACTGCGTGCCGCGCGGGCCGGCCTGCTGGATCGGTTCGGACTGGAATCGGTGGACGGTCTCGACCACCTCGAACGTGACATCCTCCGGCACGCCGCGCACCTCACGCCCGCGCCCCGCGACGAGGACCGGTTGCGCCTTCTCACGCGCACGGAAGCGACGGGGACCTACACCCGGCTCCGCTCGATGAGCACCGTGGCCGGGGCGGCCGCGGTCACAGGCGGCACCAACCTGGTACTGGCCCAGGAGCAACGCGCCGCGGCAGCCGCGGAAGCGGAACGGACCGGAGACCCGGGCCTCACCGCCCGCGTGATCGCGGCGTACGACGTCCCCACCATCTGGACGCGCGCCGACGATCCCGGACGGTCCGAGGCCCTGGTCGCGATCACGCGGCGCACGCTGCACCGACTCGGCCCAGCGGCCCCACCCGCGCTTCGCGCCCGTCTGCTCGCGACCATCGGGCTGGAGCATCGCGGAACCCGGGACCGCTGGGCCGCCGAGGCGGCAGCCGAAGCCGAACAACTCGCCCGAGACCTGCGCGACCCCCACGCACTCGTCCTCGCGCTCGACGCCCGCTTCGTGCAGTCCTTCCAGCAGCCGGGGCGCACCGGCGAACGCGACGTGATCGCCGGCGAGTTGATCGACCTCTCCACACGGCATGATCTCCCGCTGTTCGAGATCCTCGGCCATCTGATCAAGATGCAGGTCTGCGCGGCCCGCGGCCACACCGACACCGCGCGACGCCACGTCGTGTCCGCCGAGCGGCTCGCCACCGTCCACGAGACCCCGCTCGTTCACGTCCTCACCGCCGCTTTCCGGGCCATGCGGCTGGCAGAACGATCGAGCGACCCCGCCGAGGCCGCCCACGCCTACCGCACCGTGGCCGCCGACCTCGCCGGCGCCGGCATGCCCGGGGTGGAAGCCGGCGTCCTCCCGCTCGCGCTCCTCTCGCTCAGCATGCGCCACGGGCGTCCCGCGCCGACGGACCCCGCACTCGACTGGGGCCCCTACCGCCCCTGGGTCCAGCCCCTCCTCGACCTCGCCCGCGGCGACCTCGCGGCGGCCCGCCGGACCGCCGCCGTCCCGCCCACACCCCCGGCCGATCACCTGTACGACGCACTCTGGGCCGTCACCGCGCACACGGCGATCCTGCTCCGGGACGCACCGCTCGCCGCACGAGCGCACGACGCGCTCTCCCCCCTGCGCGGCGAGATCGCGGGCGGAACAACCGGCATGATCACGTTCGGACCGGTCAACGACATCCTGTCCGCCCTCGACCAGCACCCCGTCCGGCGATGACGCCCGCCCCTGGCACCGCAGCCCGTTTCCCGAGTCCGTCACGCACTCGGCCCGTTCGCGTCGGCGCACCGGCACTAGGCTGCAACGGTGACCTCTCCGCCGGAAGACCCGCCGCCACTGTTCAGCGAGGACGACCGCGACACGGCTGTGCGGCGCGTGCAGGACGCGTACGCCGAAGGGCACATCTCCCACGAGGAGATGGACGAACGCCTCCACCGGGTACTCACCGCCCGGACGCACAGCGACCTTGCGCCGGCCCTGGCCGCACTCCCGGAGGAGAACGCGGGCACCACGTCCACGATCGCCGCCGCCGGCGGACGGATCAAGCGGCGCGGCGCGTGGCGGGTACCTCGGACCCTCAAGGTGGCGTCCGCGTTCGGACGGGTGCACCTGGACCTGTCCCAGGCGGTCATCGAGCATCCAGTGGTCGACATCGAGCTGCAACTCGGCACCGGCAGAGCCAGGATCACGGTGCCCCGTGACGCGATCGTCGACCTCGACGGTCTGCACACCGCGTGGATGGACACGCTCTACACACCCCGGCGACGCTCCCGCCCCGTCGGGCCGAGGATCCGGATCTCCGGGACCATGGGGTTCGGACGGTTGAAGATCCGCCACGCGCGGCGCTGAAACGCCTGCCCACGAGACGTGACACCCTACGACGTAACGCGCGTCCCGTTCTGCGATGGGCGGAGGGTCGCTGGAGTCGCCGGGCTCAAGGGCCCGGGTCCTGCGGGGTGTTGACCCAGACGCCTTGTGGTGAGAGCCGCCGGGCGAGACGCTGTCCCGCTTCGCTGATCGGAACCGACCAGGAGACATCGGCGACCTGACAACCGAAGTCGTCGGCGAGCGTCCGCACGAGGCGGGCGCCCGTACCCCGGCGGCGGTGGGTGTCCGCCACCCAGATCAAGTCGATGCACGGGCGCAGGGTGTCGTCCCGCTCGCCGTACCGCGACCCTCTGGCCAGATCCCACCTGGCGTGCCGACTGCGGTCACTGGAGACCAGGTAGCCGACGACGCGCTCGTTCGCCTTCAGCAGGTACGCCCGCACGTCCCCCGGAGTGGCCTCGGGCGCATCGAGGTGGGACCACGAGCTGAAGTCGTAGTGGTTCTCCCGCTGCGGCATCCTCGCCACCCGGGAGACCAGCTTCCGCCACGCGATGGGCGACCGGGTCGTCACGACGGCCAGCCCGCCCCACCACGCGAGGTTCCTGGGTACGGGGACACCGAGTGCCCATTGCACGTGGTGCGTGGCGTGCCGGTCGTCGTCCTCCCCGCGGGCGTGCAGATCCATGCCACAGGGGCAGTCGCCGCGGCTCGGGCTCCCGACCGCACGGAACCGGACGGGCACCGCGCCGTGACTGAGGCGGTGGTCCCTGCCGCCCACCGGGGGTCTGGCGGGAGCGCCGTCCGGCTCGGCGTACCCGGTCCAGCGGTCCACCCACCCGGGATACCGCTCCGGATGGGCCTCCCGCTCCTGCTTCTCGACAGGTGACAGCGTCGGACGGACCCACACGCTCCCGGCCGTGGCGCGACCGTTGAGGCGTACGCCCTGCTCCTTGGCCTTGCGGCGCAGGAACCGCAGGAACACGGCGGGCGGAGAGGCGAAGTCGACGCCGCGTACGAGTTCACGCTGACCGGGGGCCAGCCAGCCGTCGACGGGAAGCGCCAGCCGTTCGGCGAGCGTGTGGAGCCCGCTGTAGTCATGGTCGAGTTCGGCGGTGCGCAGCGCCTCGACCGCGGCATCGACATGCGGGAACGGAACGAACAGCGGGATCCAGGCCGGGCCGCTGCCCCACGCGAACTCGCCTGGACAGCCGTCGTACCGAATGCGGTCCATGCAGGCTTCACGCGCCCTGTCGACGGCTTCCGTGTAGGCGGCGGGCAGTCGGTCGTCGCGGTCCGACGAGTCCGTGGCGCTGAGGTACCCGTCGCGGTCGAGAGACACCGTCGCGTACCAGCGGTAGGCCCGGACATGGATCTTCCGGGAACGCCAGCCACGCAGACCGGGGTCGAGGTCGATCGTGCGCTCCGTCATGCGCCCCGCTCTTCGTCCCGTCGCTGCCCATCGCGTGCCAGGAGAGCGTACCGGGACTCAGGGGGCCGGCGCCTTCGTCAGCCCCCCCCGGGCGGGCCCCGGCGTCGGCCGTGCCCGCGCCGCGGGGGCCTTCAGATGGAGAAGGGTGTCTGGGTGAGGAAGGCCTGGCTGGACTTGCCCGTCTGGAACAGGTTGGGCGTCTGGTAGAAGGGCATTCTCTCCACGATCTGCCGGTGCAGGCTGGTGTACGTTCCTCGGAAGGCGCCGTTCCGCCAGGTCTTCAGGAGTGTCTCGGTGAACAGCCCGTTGGGGCCCGCGCCGTCGCTGGAGGTCTGGTTGTCCTGGCAGCCGGAGACCAGCAGGACGTCCGCCTTGGTCTGCTGCTGGTCCAGTGAGGGAAGGTCGCGCTGGATCGAGTCGTACAGCTCCTGCTCCCGCTGGTAGTTGCGGAACTGCGCGTCCTGGGGGAGGGCCCTGATCCTGGTCCGGACCTCGGCCGGTTCCGCGGTGTCGAAGGCGCGCTGCAGCTCCGCGCCGTCGAGGAAGAGCGACAGCTCACGGGCCACGGTGCCGCTGTGGCAGCTGTCGGACAGCATGACGATCCGTACGTCCTCGGCGAACGTGGCGAACAGCGCGTACAGTTCGTCGTCGATCAGCTGACGGTCGTAGAGCACCCAGGTCTCGTCCATCCGGTCGGGCTCGTCACCGTTCTTGTCGGGCACCTGCGAGCCGTGCCCCGCGTACGTGAGCAGGAGCATGTCCCCGGCGGTGAGACGAGACGCGGCGTCCTTCAGCGCCTGTGTGACGTTGCTGCTGGTGGCTTCCTTGGTGAGCAGGGTGCCGAGCACGTCGAACCCCGCTGACCTGGCGAGACCGGTCATGGTGGCGGCGTCGTTCTCGGGGTTCTTCAGCTCGCCCTTGGTGCCGTACTTGTCCTCGTCGATCTCGTTGAGGCCGATGTGGACGGACAGGCCCTTGGCCATGGTTCCTCCTGCTGTGCGGGGATGGACGGCGGGGCCGCCCGCGTCGCCGTGTCGTATGCCATGAGCACATTCATCCGTTGCACACCGGGCCCTGCGCGCATGCGTGCCGGAGTGTTTTTCGCCTGAGAGGGCGCTTCCTTCGCTGTCGGCGGTGCTCCATCCGAGTGGGGACGGAAGGGCGGGCACGACCCTCCCTGGACAAGGGCGACGGCCGGGCCGGTGCGGCAAGGGTTCCCTGGCGGTGGGAGCCTGGACCAGGGAGGTGGTCGCGGTGCGGGTACGGGCTCGGGTCGACGGCGGCCGGCTCCTCGTCCGCCTGCCGTGGCGCATGGCGGTGGCCGCACGGCGGCGCGTGGTGAGGGCGCCGCTGGAAGCCGTCTCGGAGGTGCGGGTCGAACCGTCGTGGTGGCGGGCGCTGCGGCTCGGCACGCCGGGCCGGCACTACCGCTTCCGCGCAGGCCGGTGGTGCGCCGGAGAGCTGGTGCACGCCCGGGGCCGGGACCTCGTCGCGCTGGTGGCGGGGGAGCCGGCCCTGGTCGTGGACCTCCTCCACCCGCGGAGCCCGTACGCGCGCCTCGCACTGTCCGTCCCCGACCCGCACGGACTCGCGGCCGCTCTACGCCACTCCGCTGCTCCTGACACCTGACGCTGACGCGACCGCCTGACCGCCTGACCGAACGGCTGACCGGCTGACCGGCCAGCTGACCGACCGGCCCGGGCGCCGGTCGGTCAGCCCGCCCGGCCGGAGCTGAGCCGCTCGATGGCCTCCAGGACGCCCTTCCGGCGCGCGTGCGTGCGCTCGTACCCGTCGAGAACGTGCAGATCGGACTCGGACAGCGTGGGCAGGCGCCGCTCGATCTCCTCGACGGCGAGCTGGCTGAAGCCGACGATGGGCAGACTTTCCTCGCTGCTGACCGCTCCCTGGATCTGTTCGGCCGCGGCACTCACCTCGGGCTGGTCCGCCACCGGCTCCTCTCCGGCGCCGGGACGCTGCCCGGGCCAGGCCGCCCGGCGCAGCCGGTGGGCGACGGCCCGCAGCGGGCGGGTGGCCGTGTCGACGAGGCCGCCCTGCGCCGTCTGTTCGACCCGGAGGCCGTCGCTCGCGGCCGCCAGGGTCCGGGCCTGCCGGGCGAGGCTCTCCTCCAGCAGGGCCAGCAGCTCCTGGTCTTCGCGGCACATGTCCCGGAGCAGGTCGCGGCTGGTGCGGTCCTGGGCCTGGTCGGCGAGGACCTCTCCGACCCGGGTGCAGGCCAGGGCCCGGGCCGCGACGGCGTACTCGTCCTCGATGTTCCTCAGCACCTGCCGCTCGTCGACCGGCCCCCGGCCGCCCATCACCCCGGTCACGGCCTTCTGCCCGACGGTCAGCGGGAGCGTGGCGGTCTTCCAGGTGGTGCGGGCGGCGAACCGCGCCACGTCTGCCGCGCCGCCGAGCAGTCCGCGCGGACGCAGCCCGCGGACATGGCGTTCGATGCGGCGCACACGGTCCTGCATGTCCTCGGCCTCGTGCTCCAGCATCTGCCGGTGGGGGCCGGGCGGCACGAGGGCCGCGTCCGCCCGCAGCCGGTCGCGCGCCGCGGCATGGGCCTGGTGGGCATCCTCAAGCGCCGGTATCAAGGTCTGCGTCATCGCCATCGGGGCTGCTCCCTGCGTACGGAGGATCGGGCGGCGTTCAGCCGGGATCATCCTGCGGGTCCCGCCCCAAGATCACCCGCCGGGAGCGTGCCGCCGAGGGGCCACGACGGCACGGGAGCCCGCCCCGTCCCGCGCTGTCACCGGCACGGCAACGGTCCACCGACGGCTCGGCCGTCCGGGTGAGGGACATGTTCCCGCCAGGCGCCCGGGTACGGCACGGGGGCGCCTCGGCCGAGGTCCGGGACGGCGGCGCACGCCCTTCGTAGGGGGAGGCGGACCGAGTGCCGGGCGAGTGGGCAGGGGGGCGTTCCCGGCCGTGGTCGCGTTGACGGCCGTCTCCGAGGTCGGCGCCGGAACACGACATGACGGGTGCGGGGCCGGCCGCTGCCGCGGGAGACGCTCCGCGACGAGTCGGCCGCTCCCTCACCCGCCACCACCGGCACGCGCCGGCCGTCCGTCCGGCGCGGAGCCGTGGTGATGCCGGTAGTCCTTCGGAGGCATGCCGTACGCGGTGCGGAACGCGCGGCTGAAGTCGGCGGCCTGCGGGAAGCCCCAGCGGCAGGCGATCACATGGATGGGGGTGCCGCGCAGCGCGGGGTCGGACAGGTCGCGGCGGGCGTGTTCGAGGCGTTGCCGCCGGATCCAGCCGGAGACCGTGAGTCCCTGCTGCTGGAAGAGGCGGTGGAGGTAGCTCGTGGAGATGTGGTGGGCGGCGGCGATGGCGGGCGGTGTCAGTCCCGGATCGTGCAGGTGTCCCAGGACGAAGGCACGGATGCGTAAGAAGAGGGTCTGCCGACGGGTTTCCGGGGGGAGCGAGCTGTCCGAGTCCAGGGTGTGGGCGATCAGCGCGGACAACAGGTCGACCACGACCGTCCCGAGCCGGGGCCCGTCGGCCGGCTGGTAGGAGTCCGTACCGCTCGCCAACTGGGTGAGAAGGTGCGCCAGCAGGGCACCGAACCCGGTCTGCGCCGACAGCCGCAGCCCGGCTGCCCTGTCGACCCGGCCCCGGGGCAGCGGCAGCAGCGCTTTGGGCACCTCCAGCCCGACTCCCGTGTGCAGACCGGCGCCGTCACCCCCGTGGACGTCGACGGGCTGTGAGGTGTCCACCACACAGAGGCTGTCCGGACCGTACACGGTCTCCTCCGTACCCCGGACCGTGCGCAGCGCCCCGCTCAACGGCAGGGAGACGTGCAGCCCCTCGGGGTCGGACTGCCGGATCAGTTTCGGCGTCCGCCGGAAGCACACCGGCTGGAAGGTGGTCGGCCACACCGACACGGCGCCGAGGTCGAGCACACGCTGCGAAGCCCGGAAGTCCGCCCAGTGGTCACTGCGCAGCTCCAGCGGGGCATGCGTCCGGCCGACCAGTTCGCGCCAGCAGTCGAACCGGTCCGCCGGGGACAAGTCCTCACTGCGGAAAGTCCTTTCGTCCAGCATGTCGCCTCCTCGCGACCTCGCGAACCCCCGAACGGTCCACCGCCTCCCTCATGATGAGGCCGTCATGCGTCGCCGGACGAGGGTGTGGCGCAGGACGACGAGGGCGATCAGCACGAGCGCCTCGGCCCGGATGGGGTGCAGCCGGACGTGACCGGCGAGTTCGGGGGCGACGCCGACGACCGCGATCACGGTGTGGAGCACGGCGGCACGGGCCTGCTGCCAGGCGACGAAGCCGTCACCGTGGGTACGCGCCTCCGTGGCCGACGGGGCCGCCGGAAGCGTCCCCCGTCACCCGTACTCCGGCTGCCACATGGCGTCCCGCACCTGCTGGACGACGTCGTCCAGCGGGGCGCGGGCGACCCCGTCCTCGGTGGCGCGGCGGGCGACGGCCGTCGCCACCGTCGCCGACGAGGCGCGCAGATTCTCCACCTGCGGCAGCAGCGGGGCGCCGGCCCCGGACGGGTCGGCCAGGTCCGCCAACGCCTCGGCCGCGGCCTGGAACATGCCGTCGGTGATCCGGGAGGCACGCGACACGATCACCCCCAGTCCGAGCCCGGGGTAGACCAGGGCGTTGTTCGCCTGTGCGACGACGTACGAGGTGCCGTTCAGCTCCACCGGCGCGAGCGGGACACCGGCGGCGACGAGAGCCCTGCCGTCGGTCCAGCACAGGACGTCCTCCGGCATCGCCTCGATCTTCTCCGTGGGGTTGGACAGCGCAAGCACCACCGGCCGCTCCACGTGCGCGGCCATGGACCGTACGATCTCCTCGGTGAAGGCGCCGTGCACGGTCGACGTGCCGACCAGCACGGTCGGACGCACTCGGTCCACGACCTCTTCCAGACCGATCGGCTCGCCGCTCGCCTCGGACCACTCCTCGTCGGGGCGGGCGTAGGGCCGCTGGTAGTCGCGCAGTCCTTCGGTGGAGCGCAGGAGCAGGCCCTGCCGGTCCAGGCACCAGATGCGGGCAGCCGCCTCGTCACGCTCCAGGCCGTCGCGGACCATGGCGTCACGCAGTTGGTCGGCGATGCCGACCCCGGCGGTGCCCGCGCCGAAGACGACCACCCGCTGCTCGCGCATCGGCGTCCCGGACACACGCGCCGCGTTCAGCACACAGGACAGGGTGATGGCCCCGGTGCCCTGCATGTCGTCGTTGAACGTGCAGACCTTCTCGCCGTAGGTGTCGAGCAGGCGTCGGCCGTTGCCGGGTCCGAAGTCCTCCCAGTGCAGCAGCGCGTGCGGGAACAGGTCCCGCACGGTGTCGACGTACGCGGCGACGAACGCGTCGTACTCCTTCCCGCGCGCCCGGCTGTGCCGGTTGCCCACGTACAGGGGGTCGTTGAGCAGTGCCTGGTTGTCGGTACCGACGTCGAGCATGACGGGCACGGCCCGGCCCGGGTGGATACCGGCGGCGGCCGTGTAGACGGCCAGTTTGCCGACCGAGATCTGCATGCCGCCCACGCCCCAGTCGCCGATGCCGAGGATCTGCTGGGCATCGGTGGCCACCACCAGGTCGACGTCGTCCGGCCCGAGGCCGGGTGCCTCGAACGCGGGCCGTACGTCCTGGGGGTGATCCACCGACAGGTACACCCCGCGGGGACGCCGGTACTCGTGGCTGTACCGCTTGATCGCCTCGCCCACCGTGGGGTCGTACACGACGGGCAGCAGTTCCTTCAGGTGCTCGGTGAGGAGCCGGTAGTAGAGCACCTCGTTGCGGTCGTGCAGCTGTTCCAGGCAGACGTTCTTCGCGAGGTCGTCCGGCTGCGCCTGCAACTGCTCCCAGGCGCGACGGGCCTGCTGGTCCAGGGAGAGCACGCCGGGCGGCAGCATGCCGACCAGGCCGTGGCGCCGCCGTTCCTCCCGGGTGAAGGCGACGCCCTTGTTCCGCAGCGCGTCGGCGAGCAGGGCGCGGCCGTGTGGTACGTCGGGACGCGGGGCCATGGGCACTCCTCCGTCGGCTGCATCCTCCGCTCCGGGGTTCCCGCCCGGCCCGGCACAAAACCGGAAGCCGTCGTTCCTGCCGGGGGGCGGGCAGAAAGGTGACGTGGGTTCACGACGACGCGGCTAGTGTGATCATGTGACGGATTTCGGCATCATGGGTGACGCCACCGAGTGGCAGCAGGACTTCGAGCGCCGACTGCGCGCCTCCTACACGGCGGCCGGCCTCGGCGCCGCGGCGGCGGACCGCATGCTCGACGACGTACGCGCCGGCATCGCCGACTGGACCGTCGCCGAGATCACCGACGCCGGGACCCGGGTGGGACACGTCGCCGTGGTCGTGACCGACGACGGCGGGGCGCCGACGGGCCGTATCGGCGACCTCCGCGTCGACGCGCCCCACGCCGGCCGGGGGCACGAGCAGGCGGCCCGGGACTGGGCAGAGGAATGGTGCGTACGGCGCGGCGCCCGCCGGCTGGACATACGGCTCACCGAGCCCGCCGGTGAACTCTTCGCCGACTACGGTGTCCGCGGCCAGCTCAGAGCGCGGCGCGTCACCTCCCCGCCGGAACCGCTCGACGGCTTCACCGCACGGCCCATGACGCAGGCCGAGTACGCCGACTGGGCCGCCGCCGAGAAGTCCGCCTACGTCGGTGACATCGTCCGGTCGGGAGCCATGGGCCGGGAGGAGGCCGTGCGCAAGGCGGACCGCGACTTCGCGAACCTGCTCCCCGGGGGCCTGGCGACGCCCGACAGCTCACTCCTGGTGTTCGAGGCGGACGGCGAGCGCATCGGCACCGGCTGGCTGAAGCACGGGTACCTCCCGGAGGTGACCTACGGCTACTCGCTGCACATCGACGAGCGGTACCGCGGCAGGGGGCACGGGCGGGCCGCGATGACCGCCGGGGAACAGGCCACGCTCGCGGCCGGCGACTCGGCGCTGATGTTCACGGTGTGGGGCGGCAACGAGGTGGCCATGAACCTGTACACGAGTACCGGTTACCGCGTCGTGGAGGAGAACCGTTCCCTCGGCCTTCCGCGCCGCGCGGCCTGAAACGCTGGCCAGTCCGGAGGCCTCCGGTCCTCGCCGGCCGGCCGGGGCGGCGGGGGACGTCGGTGCCGCCCCGGTGAAGGCCGTGGACACTGGCGGCGCCGGGGTCGCGCCCGCGGGAGCCCGCCGTGACGAGCGCCACAACCGCGCCCGTGGTGACGCCGCGGGATCGATCGACTTCCGGGTCACTCCTCCAGGTGGCGCACTGCGGGTGCGTGAGGTCCATCACGCTTCTGACCTGGGGAAACAGGATTGCGGGGGCGCAGGAGGGGTGACACGCCGGGGGAGGGACGGCGGCGTTCCGAGAAGAATCTTCGGGGGCGGGAATGAATCCGGCGGAGCGTCGGTTGGACACGGCGGTCGTAGTTTTTGTGTCTGTGTTTCACCGCACGCTCGCGAAGAACGATGTCGCGGGCGCCGCCTTCCTTCAGGGAACTGGAGAAGTCGCGTCCAGGCCGGCCCGGGACACCACACGGTGTGGGTCCCGTACCCAGCCCCTGCAAGGAGCAAGAAATGACTCAGGGAACCGTCAAGTGGTTCAACGCGGAGAAGGGCTTCGGCTTCATCGCCCAGGACGGCGGTCCGGACCTCTTCGTGCACTACTCCGAGATCGAGGGCAACGGCTTCCGTAGCCTCGAGGAGAACCAGCACGTGGAGTTCGACGTCGTCCAGGGCCCCAAGGGCCCGCAGGCCGCGCGCGTCCGCGCCGTCTGAGGTACGGCGGGCGAGACCTGCCGACACCCGCTGACGCATCCGAGGGCCGGCGCCGCAAGGCGCCGGCCCTCGGTGCGCACGGCTCCCGTCCCTCCTCGCGCGCCGCCGTGCGGCCTTCGGGCGGCCGTCTGCCGGGGGCGGCGGAAGGTGCGGCGGTACGCCTGGGGACGGACGCCGATGGCGGTGCGGAGGTGCCGGCGCAGCGGCCCACGCCCGGGTGGCCACGGTGCTGCCGGTGAGCGGGCCGGGCGTGGGACGTACTGGGCCCGGCCGCCCTCGCGCCACGGCGGTACGACACAGGAGCGGGCGACCTCGCCGGTGACGTGGCTGCCGTGGTCGAGGCGCACGAGGCGCAGGCACAGGTCGATGCCCGCCGCGACTCCTGCGGAGGTGAGGACGTCACCGTCGTCGACGTACAGGACGTCGGGACCGCTGCGGACGGCGGTGAACAGGCGCTGCATCCGGTCGGCGCCACCCCGAGCGGGGCCCGGGCGGGCTCACCAGGTGTCGATGCGGCGGCCGGTCAGCGCGGTGATGTCGATGCGCACCCAGACGTCGCGCTCCCCGCCGGCCCAGGGGGTGCTGTACGCCTGCTCGGCCAGGCGGCGTACGGCGTCGGGATCGGTCACCGTCTCGGCGTGCCCGCGCACCACGACGCTCCAGCCCTGGCTGAGCGCGTCGTCCACGCGGTCGACCTCGAAGGCCACCTCACGGCCGAGCCCCTGGAGGGAGACCGTGCCCGGCTGGGTCCGGAAGACGACGGCGTCGTCGACGACGCTGTAGTTGACCGGGACGATCACCGGTGCCGCCTCGGTGGACACCGCGATCCTGCCCACGCCGTGCGTCGACAGCAGCCGGCGGCAGTCCTCCTCGCCCAGTTCCGTCAGGCGCGGCGACCCGGCGGCCTGCCCGATGCCCGGCGGCAGGTCGACATGGCCCCCGCCGAGCTCCGTGGGATCGGTCCGCAGCGCCCCGGCCAGCCTGAGCAGGGTGCCGGCCTCCGGCGCCGCGGTGCTGTGCTGCTCCAGGTGCGCGAGATAGCTCGGGGCCATGGCCGCCCGGAACGCCAGCTCCTCCAGGGTGAGGCCCAGCTCCGTCCGCCGCCGCTCGATGCGGCGGCCGAGGTCGCCCCGTGGCACCGCCGCCGACGGCGTCTGCTGCGGTTCTCGCTCCTCCGCCATGATCCCTCACTCCTCGGGCGCCCGGCCCACACCGGCGCGGTGTCCGGCCCGGCTCCCGCCTCGCCTGCTGACTCCACCATGACCGATCGCGGCGCGTCCGGCTCGCCCGGGCGGCGTTCGGCCCAGGGGCCCACGGCAGCGTGCCCGTCGCCGGGCCCCGCGTGCGGCACAGGGCACGGCAGACGGCCCGGGAGCCGTCCGGGGGAGCGCGGTGAGCGGCGAGGCCGCCGGCGTCCTCCCGGCGGCGGCCGGCACGGCCACGCTCAGCCGTTCCACGTCCAGTCCGCGACCTCCGGCAGGTCCGTGCCGTGCTCGCGGATCCACACGTGGTGGCGCTGCCGGGTGTCCTCCATGTGCTGGCGCACGGCCGCCGCCCGCACCGCGAGCCCGGGCACGCGGTCGATGACGTCCATGACCAGGCGGTAGCGGTCCAGGTCGTTGCGGACCACCATGTCGAACGGTGTGGTCGTGGTACCGATCTCCTTGTAGCCGCGCACGTGCAGGTTGGGGTGGCCGGTGCGGCGGTAGGCCAGGCGGTGGATCAGCCACGGGTAGCCGTGGTAGGCGAAGATCACCGGCTTGTCGGCGGTGAACAGCCCGTCGTACTCGAAGCCGCTCATGCCGTGCGGGTGCTCCTCGCTCGGCAGCAGCCGGGCGATGTCCACGACGTTCACCACCCGCACCGCCAGCTCGGGCAGGTGGCGGCGGAGCAACTGGGCGGCGGCCAGCACCTCCTGGGTCGGTACGTCGCCCGCGCAGGCCAGGACGACATCCGGGTCCCGGGTGCCGTCCTCCGTGCCGGCCCACTGCCAGATTCCGGCACCGCGGGCGCAGTGGACCCTGGCCTCCTCCATCGACAGCCAGTCGAAGCAGGGCTGCTTGCCGGCGACGACGACGTTGACGTAATCGCGGCTGCGCAGCACGTGGTCGGCGACCGACAGCAGGGTGTTGGCGTCCGGCGGGAGGTAGACCCGCACCACCTCCGGGCTCTTGTTCAGCACGTGGTCGACGAATCCGGGGTCCTGGTGGGAGAAGCCGTTGTGGTCCTGGCGCCACACGTGCGAGGTCAGCAGGTAGTTCAGGGAGGCGACGGGGGCGCGCCAGGGCAGGCGGCGGGTGGTGCGCAGCCACTTGATGTGCTGGTTGACCATGGAGTCGACGATGTGCACGAACGCCTCGTAGCAGGAGAACAGCCCGTGCCGGCCGGTGAGCAGGTAGCCCTCCAGCCAGCCCTGGCAGGTGTGTTCGGAGAGGATCTCCATCACGCGGCCGTGCGGGTCGAGGTGCTCGTCGACGTCGAGAACGGCGGCCTGCCAGGCCTTGCCGCTGGCCGCGTAGACGGCCTGGAGCCGGTTGGAGGCCGTCTCGTCGGGGCCGACGAGCCGGAAGTCGCGCCGCTCGGCGGTGGCCGCCATGACGTCCTGGAGCATGTCGCCGAGCACCCGGGTGGGCTCGTGCAGCGTCGCGCCGGGCTTGTCGACGGCCACGGCGTTTTTCTCCAGCGGCGGCAACGGCAGCTCGCGCAGCAGGAGCCCGCCGTTGGCGTGCGGGGTGGCGCCGAGCCGGCGTGTGCCCTCGGGGACGCAGGCCAGGACGTCCGCGCGCGGGGCACCGTGCTCGTCGAACAGCTCCTCGGGCCGGTACGAACGCAGCCACTGCTCCAGTTGGCGCAGGTGCTCGGGGTTGTCCCGGACGGCGGCCAGCGGCACCTGGTGGGCGCGCCAGGTGCCCTCCACCGGCACCCCGTCGACCTTGGCCGGCCCCGTCCAGCCCTTGGGGGTGCGCAGGACGATCACCGGCCAGCGGGGCCGCTCGGTGGCACCGTCCTCGCGGGCGGCGCGCTGGAAGGAGGTGATCCGGTCGACGGCGGTGTCCATGGCCTGTGCCATCGCACGGTGGACGGCGGCCGGTTCGTCGCCGGTGACGTGGATCGGCTCGTGGCCGTAGCCCCTGAGGAGTTCGTCCAGCTCGGCCTCGGGCAGGCGGGCCGGCACCGTCGGGTTGGCGATCTTGTAGCCGTTCAGGTGCAGGACCGGCAGCACGGCGCCGTCGTGGACCGGGTCGAGGAACTTGTTCGAGTGCCAGGAGGCGGCCAGCGGTCCGGTCTCCGCCTCGCCGTCCCCGATCACACAGGCCACCAGCAGGCCCGGGTTGTCGAACGCCGCGCCGTAGGCGTGCGACAGGGAGTAGCCGAGTTCACCGCCCTCGTGGACGGAGCCGGGGGTCTCCGGGGCGACATGGCTGGGCACCCCGCCCGGGAAGGAGAACTGCCGGAACAGCCGGGCCATGCCGGCCGCGTCCCGGGTGACATCCGGATACGTCTCCGTGTACGACCCCTCCAGCCAGGAGTTCGCCAGGACGGCGGGGCCGCCGTGGCCGGGTCCCCAGATGCACACGGCGTCCAGGCCGCGTGCCTTGACGACGCGGTTCAGATGGGTGTGGACCAGGTTGAGGCCGGGGGAGGTGCCCCAGTGACCGAGGAGGCGCGGCTTGACGTGCTCGGGCCGCAGCGGTTCGGTCAGCAGGGGGTTGGCCATGAGGTAGATCTGGCCCACCGCGAGGTAGTTGGCGGCGCGCCAGTGGGCGTCCAGGGCCGCGAGTTCCACGTCCGTGAGTTCGGTGAGTGCCTGCTGGGTGTCGAGGGACATCGGGGTCCTTCCGGATCGGACGGGCGGTGGATGCACCGGGTGCCCGGGGCACGGCACCTCACCATCCGGCGGACCGGCGGGTACCCGACAGGGCCGTTCGGGCCACCCCTCGGGCCGAGGCGCCCCTCCCCGGCGCCTCACGGGGCGAGGTCCACCCCGTACAGCGTCCGTCCCCCGACCAGCTCACGCCCGCTGACCAGCTCCGGACGGATGCGCACGAACACCTCCTCGGGGGACGGCGCCCAGGAACGCGGCCCGACCCGGGACAGCCGCTCCCGCTCGGCCGGCTCGGTGACGACGGTCGCCCGGCCGGTGACGACGACGCTCCACCCCGCGTTCCGGTCCGTGTCGACCTCGTCCGCCTCGAAGGCGACCACCGACCGGTCGACCGCACGCGCCAGGTCCGACGCAGCGGACGTGCACAACAGCACCGCGCCGTCCTCGTCGAGGCAGAAATTGACCGGGAGGACCGCGGGCAGGGCGTTGCGCGTATGGACGACGCGGCCGACCGGCGCCGTCGCCAGCAGCCGGAGGCACTCGTCGCGGCCGAGTTCACGGAAACCGTCGTTGGGATACATGGCCAGCCCGTCTCTCACCCGGTACAGCGATATCGCTCCATCGTGGGCCGGACACCGACATCCGACGAGGGCCGGCGGTCCCGGGCCGGCCGGAGAGCGGCCCTTGTGCTCCGTGCGGGGGAGCGGCCCCGGGCCGGGGAGTGGCCCCGGCCCGGAGTGAGGCCCACGGTCCTGAAGGAGGCGTGCTCCGGGTTCCGTACCGTGTCCGCCGCGCACAGGCGCCAGGATCCGCCCACGGACGACACGTGCCGCTGCCACCGATCGCCGCGGAGCCGGTCGACCACTGTCGTCCCGGTGGGCCGTGCGGTCGCCGGGAGAGGGCCGAAGGTCCCCGTCCGCCCCGGGCGCATCGGCCCCCGGTGGGGTCCATCGGCGCTCCTCCGGGACCGGTGGCCTCTGCCCCGCACCGCACCCGGCCACCACGCTGGAAGGAGAAGCCGGAGGCAGGACCCGAGGGCAGGAGGTGGACGGCATGTCCCGCGACGACCCAACGGCCACATCGACGCCGCTCGGAGCACCCGTACCCACGCGGAACGGAAAGGTGAGGACGATGGAACTGCCCCTGCTCGTGGGCGTCGACGGCTCCGAGGCCGGCATGCGGGCCACCGACTGGGCGGCCGACGAGGCCGTCCTGCGGGGAGTGCCGCTCCGGCTCGTCCACGCCTCGCTGTGGGAACACTACGAGGGCACCTCGCTCGCGCAGGACCTGGCCGAACCCGCCGAGCAGGTGATGGCCGAGGACATCGTCCGGGCCGCCGCCCGGCGCGCGCGGACCCGCCACCCGGATCTGGAGGTGTCGGCCGAGGTCCTGCCCGAGGAACCGGAGTCCGCGCTGGTACGGGAAGGGCAGTACACCTCCCTGCTGGTGCTCGGCAACCGGGGCCGCAGCGGCCTCGCCGAGCTGCTCCTCGGCTCCGTCGGCCTCACCGTGGCCGCCTACGCCCCCTGCCCGGTCGTCGTCCTGCGCGGCAGCCACGACAACCAGGCCGTGCCCGGGACGCGGGGCCGCGTGGTGGTCGGCGTGGGGGACGCACCGCAGGAGACCGCGGCCGTCCGCTTCGCCTACGAGGAGGCGCGACGGCGCGCTGTGCCCCTGGAAGCCGTACGGGCCTGGCGCTGCCCCGTGCGCGAGGCGGTCCGCGAACCCGAAGACGGTGTGCAGTCCGCCGAGGAGAAGGCCGCCGAGACCCTGCAAGCGGCGCTGGCCGACGCCCCGGAGGACCTGAAGGTGCACCCGCGCACCGTGGAGGGACCGGCCCACAGGGTGCTGCTCGGTGCCTCGTACGACGCGGACCTCCTGGTCGTCGGCTCCCGCCGCAGCCCGGGAGCCCTCGGACTGCAACTGGGACGCGTCACCCATGCGGTGCTGCACCACGCGGCCTGCCCGGTCGTCGTGGTCCCGCAACCGGTGTGAGCGCGGACAGGGCCGCCCCCTCGGCCCGTGCGGCGCGTGCCCCCAGGGAGACCACGTGCCTCAGAGGAGGAGAACCCTCCGCGCGCCCTCCAGCCCGCGTTCCACCTCCTCGCTCGCCTCCTCGGCGCGGCGGGCGCCCCGGGACACGGGCAGCCCGGGCGTGGCGTGCGACGGCGTTCCGCCGGGGCTGGTCCGATGCTGGACACCATGCGGGCGAGCCCGAGGAGGAGCTATGGAGTGGCTGGTCACAGTGGTCGGCGCGCTGGTGGTGATGGTCATCCTGCGGGACGTCTTCCACACGCTGTGGCACCCCACCCGGCACGGCGGCCTGAGCAGGATCGTCATGACGCTGTTGTGGCGTCTGTCGACCAGAGCGCGCAGGAGCAACAGGGCCGCCGGGCTGGCCGGGCCCGTCGGCATGGTGACCGTGGTGGCCACGTGGGCCTGCGCCGTGGCCGTGGGGTGGGCCCTCGTCTACTGGCCCCACATGCCGGAGGCCTTCTCCTTCACCGGCGCGCTCAAGCCCTCCGAACACGCGGGGCCGGTGGACGCCCTGTACCTCTCCCTGGTGACCGTGGCCACGCTCGGCCTCGGTGACATCGCACCCGCCGCCGACTGGCTGCGCATCGTCGCGCCGCTGGAGGCGCTGATCGGCTTCGCGCTGCTGACCGCCACCGTCTCCTGGATCCTCGGCATCTATCCGGCCCTGGCCCGGCGGCGCGCCCTGGCCCTGCGCATCTCGCAGCTGCGCCGTGCCGACCCGACGGCCGGCCACCCGGAACCCGACGTGGAGTCGGTCGTCCTCGGCCAGCTCGCCGCCGACATCGCCCGCACCTGCGTCGACTTCCTCCAGTACCCGGAGTCCTACTACTTCTACGACGGCCCCGGCGACACCTCCTTCGCGCGCACCCTCGGCTATGCCGGCCACCTCGCCGAGCGGGCGAGGCGGACGAGGTCGAGCGGCGCGGCCGTACTCGCCACCGCCCTCGACGACCTGGCCGTCGTACTCGACGAGCGCTTCCTGCACACCGGGGGGACGCGGCAGCAGATCCTGGCCGCGTACGCCCGCGACCACGGCAGCCCCTGACCACCGGGCGACCCGCCCGTGCCCAGGCCCCCGTGCCCGGCCGGCCCGCCCACGGCCCGGCCCGTTCGGAGGTGCTGCGATGGCGTCCGCCGGGAACGGCACGCAGGCTGGCCTGGAACACGGACGCGCCGCCCGGCACGGGGTGGCGGCAGGGCTCTGGGAGGACCTCGTGACCGCTTCGTCACCCGCCGACGACACACCTCCGGCCCGGTACGACGACCTGCGGGCCCTGGTGATCAACTGCACCCTCAAGCGGTCTCCGGAGACGAGCAACACCCAGGGACTGATCGACCGGAGCACCGCCATCCTGGACGCCCAGGGGGTGGGTGTCGATGTCGTACGGGCGGTCGACCACGACATCGCCACCGGGGTGTGGCCCGACATGAGGGAACACGGCTGGGAGACCGACGCCTGGCCGGATCTGTACCGCCAGGTCATGGCGGCCGACATCCTCGTGCTGGCCGGCCCGATCTGGCTGGGCGACAACAGCTCCGTCATGAAGCAGGTGATCGAACGCCTCTACGCCTGCTCCAGTCTGCTCAACGAAGCGGGCCAGTACGCCTATTACGGCCGAGTCGGCGGCTGCCTCATCACCGGGAACGAGGACGGCGTCAAACACTGCGCCATGAACGTCCTCTACAGCCTGCAGCACCTGGGGTACACCATCCCTCCCCAGGCGGACGCCGGATGGATCGGCGAGGCAGGGCCCGGCCCCTCCTACCTGGACCCGGGCTCGGGCGGACCGCAGAACGACTTCACCAACCGCAACACCACGTTCATGACCTGGAACCTGCTCCACCTGGCGCGGGCCCTGAAGGACCTGGGCGGCATCCCCGCCTACGGCAACCAGCGCACCGCCTGGGACGCCGGCTGCCGCCACGACTACGAGAACCCCGAGCACCGGTAAAGGAACGACGGTCCGCGATCAGCCGAACAGCCGGGAACCGAGCGGGTGTCGCCGGTCGAAGCCGGGGAGGATCAGGAAGGTCGCGCCGGCGGTTGTGGTGGTGAAGGGCAGCAGCGCGTCGGAGGCGTCCATGTGGGTGAGGGTGGCGGTGAAGGTCCGCAGGTCGTTCTGGAAGCTGATGAAGAGCAGACCGGGTGCGGGCTCGTCGGTGCTGTAGGAGCGGCGGAGCATGAGCCCGACCCCGACCACGGTGGCGTGCGCTCTGCGCACGTGGGCGTCCGCGGGGACGAGGTAGCGCCCGTCCGGTGTCTTGGCTCCGAGCGCCGGACCCGAGGCGGCGGTGCCACCGGAGAGGGGGACGCCGCTCGTGCGGCGCCGTCCGAAGACCGCCTCCTGCTCGGCCACGGACAGGGCGGCGAACCGCGGCAGGTCGAGTTCCATGCGCCGCACCACGGCAAGGGTGCCGCCGGCGACCGCCGGGGGCCCGTCCAGCCACAGGTCGCGTCGCTGTTCGGCGGCCGTGTGCGGGCCCACGATGCCGTCGAGGAAACCGAGCGGGTTGCGGGGCGCGGTGAGGCCGTTCCCGACGGACACGTGCGCACCGCGGTGTGCGGACTGGCGCCAGCGTTCGCGGATGCGGTCACCGGCCTGGTCCAGGAGCGCGGCGGCGACGACCGGCAGGAGCAGCGCGTCGCTGGCGCAGATCTGCAGCAGCAGGTCACCGCCACGTGCTCGCGGGGCGATCCGCTCGCGGGAGAACCGCGGGAGGTCGGCCGCGCCGGGCAGCGAGGCACCGGCCGTGCGCACCAGCCGGGGGCCCACGCCGACGGTCACGGTGAGGTCGCCCGGCGGCAGACCCAGCAGCCGCCTGTCGGTCCCCGCGGTGAGCGTGCTGATGGCCTGGCCGAGGTCGGCCAGCAACGGGCCGGGCGCCACGGCGGCACCCAGGTCCGCCACCACGGCGAGCAGGTGGGGCTGGGCCGGCTGGGGGAGGGTGATGCCCGCCTGGTGACGGCCCGTCGCCGGAACCGGCACCGGCGTGGCCCCGCGCGCAGGGGCGTGCCGGCCCGGCCGGGCGGAGTCCGAGGTGCACCCGGCGGTCAGACCGGCGGCCATCAAGGCGCCGGTGACCTCGAGGAACGTGCGGCGCGACGGGCGGCGATCGGCTCGGTGCATGGTGCGCAGAGTGCCACACGCGGAGCGTGCGTGCGGGTCAACCCCGCGATTCCGGCGTGGAATTGGGGGCGTCGTGCCAGACTGGGATCATGCCTCGATCAGCTCTTCGCGCGGTGGCGGCGGTAGTGGGCACGCTGGCACTGGTGGCAGGCTGCGGCGGCGATGGCGGATCGGGCGGAGGCCGGCGTCCGGCCGGCGCGCATGTGACGATCCGCGTACCTGCCGACGCCCCGACGATCTCGGACGCGGTGTCCTTGGCCCACCCCGGTGACCTGGTGCTGGTCGCGCCGGGCGTGTACCACGAGTCGGTGAGGATCGACACGGCGCGCGTCACTCTGCGCGGCGCGTCCCGGGACAAGGTCGTCATCGACGGGCGGCTGCGGCAGCCGAACGGCGTCGTCGTCTCGGCGCCCGGGGTGGCCGTGGAGAACCTGACCGTGGAGAACAACACGCAGAACGGGGTCCTGGTCACCGGTTCGGCGAAGGCGGCCGCCGGCCTGCCGGGGGGAAGCGGCGGCTACGACACCGGCGACGAGCCCGTCACCTTCCTGAAGTCGTTCCTGGTCTCCCACGTGACCGCGAGCCGCAACGGCTTGTACGGCATCTACGTGTTCTCCGCCCGGAACGGTGTCGTCGAGCACTCGTACGCCTCGGGCGGCGCCGACTCGGGGATCTATGTCGGCCAGTGCAAGCCCTGCACCATCGTGGTGCGGGACAACGTCGCCGAACTCAACGCGGTCGGTTACGAAGGCACCAACGCCAGCGAGGACATGTACATGGTCGGCAACCGCCTGGTCGGCAACCGGGTCGGACTCACCACCAACTCCGACCACCAGGAGAAGCTGCTCCCGCAGAAGGGCTCCGTCATCGCGGGCAACCTGATCGCCGCCAACCAGCAGACGGCCACCCCGGAGCAGGCCGACGGCGGGTGGGGCATCGGCGTCGGCATCGACGGCGGCAGCGACAACCGGTTCATCCGCAACCGCATCGCCGGCAACCGCAACGCCGGGCTGGTGATCACCGCGACCGCCGACATCCCCCCGGCCGGCAACCAGATCGTGGAGAACACGTTCACCGGCAACGGCGTCGACGTCGGCTGGACGTTCCCCGCCGCCACGCGGGGACGGGGCAACTGCCTGCGGGGCAACGCGCTGCGCGTCACCGTGCCCGCCCGGCTCGCGACGTCTGCGGCCTGCCCGGTTCCGTCCGGCTCGTCCTCGCCGGCCGGCACATGGGCGGCGCCGACGGCACCCGGCGGCATCCCGTTCACCGAGGTCGCGGCGCCCGCTCCGCAACCGCAGTTCCCCCACGCCACCACCGCGGGCGCCACCGCTGTCCCGCCCGTCCCGGCCCTGCCGAAGACAGAAGGAATCCGGCTGCCGCCGGCGTCCCTGCTCGCCGCGAACGCGCGGGTGCGGACGTCCTGAACAGCGGCTACTGGGCCGGGGTGGTCCCGGGTACCGGCTCGACCGGAACGTACGGGCGGGTGTCGAAACCGATGACCACCGGCTCGGGCTGGGAACCCACGCTGACGCGGACCCGGTACATGGTGCCGTCGGAGCCGATCCAGTAGCGCACGTTGCCCGCCGTACCGGAGCGGCCAGGGGCGGACGGCCCGGTCATGACATCCACCCGGCGCCCGTCCACCTGCTCCCGGCCCCGCCAGGCGGCGCCGTTCTGCTGCAGCAGCTGGGCGTTGTCCGGCCGGTCGCCGCCGAGACCGAGCGCGATGGACAGGGAGGTGTCCAGCGCACTGCCGGACGACAGCAGCGGACGGTCGTACCAGCCCGAAGAGGGCGGCGAGGCGGGTGCGTGCGCCGGGGCGTCCCTCATCGGGCGGACGCGCACCGAGGTCGGCGTCCACTGGATCAGCCCGTCGCTGGACGTGTCGCGCCCGGTGCCGTGCACCACGCCGTAACCGACCTTGCGCCGGTAGTCGACGGACCCGGTGACGGCCAGCCCGCCGGCGGCGCCCGGCACGGTGATCGTCACCGCGCGGCCCCGCGCCTGGTAGTTGCGGAATCGCGTGATCGCCAGCCGGTTCGCCTCGTCCGTCGTCAGCGGGCGTGGACCGTCGGCACCGGAGCCGCGGCCGGCGACCAGGAACGCGGCCACCGCGACGGCCGCGATGCCGAGGACGACCACGATGCCGGTGACGGCCCGGCGCGACCGCGGCCATCGGCGCCGGCCGGCCGGACGGCCCGGCGGGGCTTGCCCGGTTCTCACGCTCCGCACGCGGTTCGACGCTGACACGCTCCGCTCCATCCTTTCGATCACCTCACCGTCCGGCCGTCGCGGGCCCGCGACGGCACTCGGCGTCCCGGTGGCAGACGACGCCGAGGCCGGCCCTCGCGGACCGGCCGAGATGTGATCCGCCCGCCCGCGCCGTCCCGGTCGCGGACGGGCAGATCACCGTTGCGCGGTTCGCTCAGTGGTGGCGGACGCGACGATTCCGGGCCACGAACGCGATGACCACGCCCGCACCCACCAGCAGACCGACGACGCCGATCATCTCCGCCAGCCCGGCCGTACCGGTGTTCGCCAGCGAACCCCCGCCTCCACCGGCCGGGGCCGGGTGGTTGGCAGGCGGCGCGGGTGACGGCGGCGTGGACGCCGGAGGATGCGTCGGAGCCGGGGTCGGGGTCGGGGTGGGTGACGGTGTCGGTGACGGGGCCGGTGTCTTCTTCGGAATGTACACACCGGCATCGATCGTGTGATCGACCCCGCCCGGCTTGTCCGGCGCCGTGACAGGCGCGTAGCCGTTGCACAGCGCTCCGCCGGCCGGCGGGGTCACGTTGGAGTCGTGCACACGGTCGGTACCGGCCCGCGGGAGCGTGAACCTCAGCCTGCGCGCCGGGGGTTGCCCGGGCACCTGGCTGGTGTCCGCGGTGCAGACGTCGAACTGCACCGTGTACTTCGCGCCCGGCGTCAGCTCGTACGCGGCGCCGACACCCCCGAAGTAGTACTCGCCGGCGGCGTTGGTCCTCGTCGTGGCGACCTGTTTGCCGTCCGCGTCCAGCAGGTTGATCGTGGCCCCCGGCAGCAGCACGTGCCCCGGGTCCTGGATCCCGTTGTGGTCGCCGTCGAACCACACGACGTTGCCGATCTGGATCGGCGCGTTCGCCGCCGCGTACGCGATGTCACCGAGCCCGCCGGCCTTGCCGAACCCGCCTTGTTCCCGGCTGACGAACTGGAACCCGTTGGCCTTCGGGTTGTTGCCCGGGCCCTGACCCGTCGTGATGTCGTGGTACCCGGTCCCGGAGGTCGCGACGTCGACGACCGGGTCGAACTCCGTGCTGACGACCCACTGCTGCTGCGGGATGTAGGCCACCGACCCCAGCGCGGTCTCCTGGTGCGCGTTGGCGTAGAAGTCGCCCGGGAAGTATTCGACGACATCGGCGGGCTGGCCGCCGTTGTTGGCGGGGGTGGCGTGGTTCGGGCAGCCGCCGGTGCCTTCCCACTGGTATTCACCGGTGGAAGTGGCGCAGACCATGGTGATGTCACCGCCGGACATGCCGTTCTCCGCCGTGTCGTTCCCCGGGCGGGGGTCCAGCCCGCCCCAACTGAGCACGTCCATGAACCGGTCGCGGAAACCCAGGATCATCGAGCCGTCGCGGGCGAAGGCGAGGGAGGCCAGCTCCGGCTGCGGATCGATGAAGACGTTGCCCGCCTTCCGGTCGTCCCACGTGTCCAGGCCGGTGTTCCACGGGTTCCAGTGGGTGTTCTTGTCGCCGGAGCCGAAGACGGTGCCGCGTGCGTCCGTGAGCGGGTGGCTCAGCACTGTGGTGAACCGCCTGCCGTCGTACGCGGAGACGAAGGCTTTCAGGTCCGCGCGCCGCTGCGTGCTCTCCCCGCTGCACACGCCGCCGACGTACAGCCTGTTGTCGTGGGCCTGGAGACCGAACGGCCGCCAGTCGCCGGGGCTCGCGCACCCCGGGTCCGGGATCGGGACCGTCGACCTGGGCGCCGCGGCGGTGGCCCCTGTCGCGTCGAAACTCACCAGGCTGCGGGTCCGCAGGTTCACCGCGTACAGCGTGGAACCGTCCTCCGACAGGGCCAGGCCGCCGATGCTCTCCTTGCCCGGTGCGTCGGTGAACCCGGCATCCTTGATCAGGTTGCCGGTGTCGTGCGGCGTCACCGCGGCGTCCGGCACCCGCGCGAACAACTGCGGCGTGCCCGAGCCGTCGACCGGCACCGTGTAGATCGCGCCCCCGCCCTGCGGCCCGTACGGGGCGTACCGGCGGGCGAACGCGCTCTGGAACAGCCGGGTCCGGTACGTGTCGTACGCCAGCCCGAACGTCGTGCCCACCTGGGCTTGCGTGGCCAGCGTGGTCGGGCACGCCACATCGGTGGGGCACGTGCCGCGGGCCTTCGTCCCGAACGCCACCAACGCCCGGGTGTCGGTCCCGTTGGCGCCGTTGTGGACCGGCACGAAGTACCGCGAGTCCGGCAGCGCGTAGTCGGCCGGGTTCCACACCCCCGTCACCACGGAGGCGTTCTTCCCGTCCGACACGTCCACGAACGACGTGAAGCTGTCGAAGTGGTTCTCCGCCGTCGAGGCGGGGGCCGCCCGCAGGTAGCCGTTGTACGGCGCCGGAACGCTGACGTCGACGCGGTACCGCCCCCCGCTCAGCACGGCCGACGGCGACACCACGACCTTGCCGGTGGCGTCCGTGACGCCGCTGACCATGTGCCCGGCGGGGTCGGAGACCTTCACCTTCATGCCCCGCTGCGGCACGTCCATCGTCGCGTCGACCACGCCGGTGCCGAAGAAGTCGCGCAGCACCTCGACCGTCAGCGTGCCGTCGGTGGTCGAAGCGGCGGCCGGGCCGGCCGCCGCTCCCACGGCGCCGCCCGCCAGCAGGAGAACGGACAACGCGATGCGCGCCGGCGGCGCAACGAGCCTCCGGGCTAACCAGCCCGAGTCTCTGTCGAGTCGATTCATGGCATCACACTCCACACTTCTCTTGTCGTGGAAACGAAGCACCCCGGAAGAAAAAAAAATGGGGTCCACTGCTGCCGCGTGGACCGCTTTGCGGTGATCGTATGAGGTTATTGTGGGTGAGGTGTAAGCGTCGCAGGCCGGGAAAAACGAACGCGCGTTCACGGTCTCGGGAAGGACCGCTCCGGGTTGCGTGTTTCCGCAGCTCAATCACGGTGCCTCCGCCCCCACCCCGACCTCGCCGACCGCCATCGCGAGCAGCGCGCGATATTTTATCCCCTGGGTCTCGCCGCCACCAGAAGAACCCTTCGTACCCATCGGGATCCGCCATGGTCTCCGAGCATTCGGAGAATGGTGACCGGAAGAATGTGCGAAATATGCGACAGGAAAGAGGTGGCCGAATCCGGTCCCGTCGGCTCCGTGCCGTCCGCAGGCGCGTCTCCGCAAGGCCCTAGAAGACGCTGTGCGCCGGTTCCCAGACCGAGCAGTCGTGGGCGAACAGGACGCGGCGTGGGTCGAATTCGGTGAGCCGTTCCAGCCAGTGCCGGTAGGCGGGGAGCGGCTGCCGAAGTCCGTCGAGCGTGGCCTGGCGGGCGAGGTGGTCCGATGCGAACTGGGAGGCGGAGTCGTGGGCTTGGCCGGCGAGGACCACGGTGCCGTCGCTCTGCCGGACGACGAGGGACTGATGACCCCGGGTGTGCCCCGGAGTGGGGATGATCCAGATCCCTGGCCGGACCTCCGCCTCGCCGGCGAGTTCCTCGTAGGTCGCGCCGGGGAAGTCGACCAGCTCTTCGAAGGTGTGACCGCCGCGGCGGGCCGTGGCCAGCTCCACGTCCTGGACCAGGATGGGCGTGCCGGCCAGGAGGGGATTGCCGCCGCAGTGGTCGAAGTGCAGGTGGCAGTTGACGACGAGGGAGATGTCACCGAGGCCGGCTCCCGCCTCCGACAGGGCCTCCTGCAGCGCGCGGCGACGGGGGCGGTAGTGCGCTTCGGTCTCGGGGTCCGCGTCGCCGATGCCGGTGTCGAAAAGGATCAGGCCCTGATCGTGTTCCACCAGGTAGGCGAGCACGGGTTCCACCCGTGGTCGCGGGCCCCCGGCCTCCGCGGCGGGGCGGACGAAGTAACCCAGGTCGAGTCGGCGCACCGCGCTGTTCTTCCCCATGCGGCCATCCTGGCAGGCGGCCCCGGGCCGGCCGGACGCCTCCGCCGACAGCGGAATCCTCCCGACGCCGGTCAGCTCTCGGCACCGGTCGCATCCCTCCGCCCGGGGCGGTCCGAGGCGGGCATAGGGTGGTCGGGTGGCGGGAGGCGATGTGGTCGACGACAGGGTGCCGGGCGGGTTGCTGGAGGGGCTGCTGCCCAAGGGCGTCGCCGTGGCCGAGCTGTTCGGCTCCGTCGAGGGGGTCGAGCTGTTCCCCCAGGAAGCCGAGGCCGTCGCCGACGCGGTGGAGAAACGGCGGCGGGAGTTCGCCACGGTCCGGCTGTGCGCGCGCCGGGCGCTGGCACGGCTCGGTGTGGCGCCCCGGCCGCTCGCGCCCAGCGGGAGCGGACCGGGGTGGGCCCGCCGGGCACCGCGCTGGCCGGACGGAGTCGTCGGCAGCATGACCCACTGCGCGGGCTACCACGCGGCCGCCGTCGCGCCCGTCGCCTCCGTCGCGGCCCTCGGCGTGGACGGAGAGCCCAACGAACCGGTTCCCGAGGGCGTGCGCGAGCTGATCACGCTGCCCGAGGAGCGGCCCGTACTCGACCGGCTCGGCGCCGCCCGGCCGGGTGTGCACTGGGACCGTCTGCTGTTCAGCGCGAAGGAGAGCGTCTACAAGGCGTGGTTCCCGCTGACCGGGCGCTGGCTGGACTTCGACCAGTGCGCCATCACGCCCGACCCGGAGCGCGGCACCTTCACCGCGGTCCTGAAGGTGCCCGGCCCGGTGGTGGGCGGGGTGCGCCTGGACCGCCTCGACGGACGGTGGCGGGTCCGGCACGGACTGGTCGTGACCGCCGTGCTGGTCCCCGCGCCTACCAGTGAGCGGGCCGGCTGAGCACCGGGGGCAGTACGGTGGCCGCGTCGCCCCTGGCCGCGTTCAGCTGCGCCTGGGTGAGGAACAGCGCGCCGGTGAGGTCCGCGCCGCTCAGGTCGGCGTCCCGCAGGTCGGCCCCGATCAGGTCGGCGTCGCGCAGATCGGCCGCGCTGAGGTCGGCCGCCACGAGGAGGGCGCCGCGCAGACTCGCCCCCCTGAGGTCGGCGCCGGACAGCTTCGCGCCCATCAGGTCGGCTCCGCGGTGGTTCTTCTTACGGCCCGGCACCTGGGCCCGGGTCAGCTCGCTGGCCTTCAGCAGCAGTGTGTTGACCTCGCCACGCAGCGCGTTGACGTCCAGCTCGGTGATCGACTCGGCGCTGCCGCGGGTCAGCCCGTCGATGTGGGCCTGCGCCTTCCGCAGCTCCTTGTGGACGGGGCGGGCCGGTGCGAGGCCGAGGGCCTCGGTGACGTACCAGAGCAGCTCGTGCAGCTGCCGCATGACGGGGAAGACCTGGAACATCGAGCGCGCGGTCTTCGGCGCCCGGCGCCAGTCGGTGCCGCCGAAGGTGACCTGGGACACCTTCTGCCCGGCGCCGAAGCAGTCGAACACGGTGCAGCCCGGGTAGCCCTTGTCGCGCAGCTGCGCGTGGATGCCGCAGCGGAAGTCCTGCTGGAGGTTCGAGCACGGCTGGCCGGCGGGTTTGTCGACGGCGAAGTCGGCCGAGCGGGAGAAGGGCAGGGCCACGCAGCACAGGCCGAAGCAGCTGGCGCAGTCGGCCTGCAGATCCTTGCGGTCCGCCGCGGCCTCGCCGTTGCGGGGTGCCGTGCGGTCCTGGACGGTGTCGCGGCCCCGGGGCGCCCTCCGGTCGTCCCGGGGCGGCCTGCGGTCCTGGTTCTTCGAGTCGGGCCGCTGCTTGCGGGCGGACCGGTCGTTCGCGGCCTGCCGGCTCGTACGGTCCTGACCCGCGGCGCCCCGCTTCCCGCCCTGGCCTGCGGCGCCCCGCTTCCCGCCCTGACCCGCGGTGCCGGGCTCTCCGCCCTGACCCGTGGCGCCGCGCTTGCGGTCCTGCCCCGCCGTGCCGCGCTGCCGGTCCTGCCCTGCGGTGCCGCGCTCCCGGCCCTGGCCCGCGGTGCCGCGCTCCCGGCCCTTGCCCGGGTTGCCGCCGTCGCGGCCCTGGGGCGCGGACGGTCGCCTGCGCTCGCCCGCCTCCTGGGACGACGGGCGGCCCTGCCCGTCGGCGGACGGCCGCCGGCGTCCCCCGGCGGAGGAGGGCTGCTTGCGGACCTCACCCGCGGAGGGGCGCTTGCGCCCCCCGGAGGAAGAGGGGGCTCCGTGCTGTGGCGACACCGTGCGTGCTCCTGTTGGGCGACGAGCACCGCATACCGCGGCGCTCCGAGAACGGCTTCCCATTCTCGCAGACGGCGCGCGGTGCCTGGCCGAGTGGCCGCCGGGGCCGGGGCCGGGGCCGGGTCCGGGGCGGCGCCCGGAGCGTCCGGGTTCGGTGACCGCGCCGTGTCCGGACGGCCGCGGGCCCGTCAGCGGGCCCCGATGGGAGCCCCGAGCGGTCGGTCCACGTAGACCGGCCCCTCGGACCGCGGCGCTCAGTCCACGAAGACCGGTGGCTGCCGGTCGGCCCACGGCACCGCCTGTTCCAGCTGGGAGGCCACCTGGAGCAGCAGATCCTCTCGGCCGTGGGCGGCGACGAGCTGTACGCCGACGGGCAGGCCCTCCCGGCTCTGTCCCAGCGGCAGGCTGATCGCGGGATGGCCGGAGACGTTGAAGGCGGCCGAGAAGGGCCCGTGGTCGAAGATGCGGCGCAGCCAGGAGCGCGCGCTCTGGCCGGGGGCGTCGTAGGCCAGCGTGCCGTGCGGTGCCGGGAGGGCGGCCAGGGTCGGGGTGACCAGCAGGTCGTGGTCGAGGAAGAAGCGCCCGACGGACCGGGTCACGCGGTCCTGGGCCGCCATCGCCGCCAGCACGTCGAGCGCGGTGAACGCCTCGGTCTCGGCGAGCACCGCACGCGACACGGCCTCCAGCGAGGCGGGGTCCGGCCGGCGGGGCGCGCCCCTGAGGACGGCCCCACCCGTGGAGACGACGCTGAGCATGGCCGCCTCCACGATGTCGTCGGCGTCGAGGCCGGGTCCGGCCTCGGTCACCGCATGCCCGATCCACTCCAGCACCTTGCCGGCGTTCACCGCGACCGCGGCGACCTGGGGATCGACGGGGGTGCCGGACCACGGCGCGGTGGCGAGGGCCACCCGCAGCCGGCCGGGGTCCGTGCGCAGCGCCTCGGCGAAGGGACGGGCGGGGGCCGGCGCCTGGTACTTGTCGCCGACGGGCGGTGCCGACACCGCGTCCAGCAGATGGGCCGTGTCCCGCACGGACCGGGTGAGAGCGAACTCCACGAGCTGTCCGAACGCGGCCTCGCCGGTGAGCGGGCCGCACGGGGTGCGCCCGCGGCTCGGCTTGAGGCCCACCAGCCCGCAGCAGGAGGCGGGCACGCGGATCGACCCGCCGGCGTCGTTGGCGTGGGCGACCGGCACGGCACCGGAGGCGACGAGCGCGGCCGCCCCGCCGCTGGACCCGCCGACGCCCCGGCCCGGGTCCCACGGGTTGCGTGTCACGCCGTAGCGCACGGACTCGGTCGCGAAGCTCAGACCGAACTCGGGCGCGGTGCTCTGGCCCAGTGCCACCAGGCCGGCCGCGCGGAAACGGGCCATCAGGTCGTGGTCCACGGCGGCCACGGCCCCCTGGATGCTGCGGCTGCCCAGGGTGAACGGAACTCCCTGCGCGAACGGACCGCTGTCCTTGATCACGAAGGGGACCCCGGCGAACGGGCCGTCGGGATCGTGGACGAGGGCCGGTTCGAACAACGGGCGGGTGAGGGCGCCGAGTTCGGCGCCGACCTGGGACAGGGCGCGCCGCGCGGCGTCCTCGACCTCGGCCGCGGTGACCTCCCGGGCCCGGATCAGATCGCGCAGGCCGACCGCGTCCAGGGCGGCGTATTCATGCAGTTCCAGCGGTCCCACTCCTCGACTCCGTGACCGGTGTCAGCCTGACACACGGTGCCGCGGGGGCAGGGGCCGGGTGCCCGTTGCGGGCCGGCGCGCCCGGCGTCCCGCACGAGCCGGTGCCGGTGTCCGGCCGCCCGGCGCCTCGTCGGTCTCAGCGCGCGCTCACGACCCGGATGTGCTCCCGGATCTCCCGCCGTACCGCCTCGGCGTGGTCGTCCAGGAAGAAGTGGCCGCCGGGGAAGATCCGCATCCGGAAGGACGCCGAGGTGTGGCGTGCCCACAGTTCGACGTCGGCGGTGTCCGCGACGGGGTCCGCGTCTCCGGCCAGCGCGACGATCGGGCAACGCAACGGCAGCGCCGACGGGTTGTGGTAGCGGTCGATGGCGCGGTAGTCGCCGCGCAGCGCCGGCAGCACCATGCCCAGCAGCGTCTCGTCGGCGAGGACCGTGGCGTTGGCGGCGTTCAGGTTCTTCAGCTCGGCCACCAGTTCCGCGTCGGTGGCGAGGTGCATGCGCCGGTCGCGGCGGAGCGAGGGCGCGCGCAGCCCCGATGCGAACAGCCCCAGCGGAAGCACCCCGCGCCGTTCCAGCCGCAGCGCGACCTCGAACGCCACGGCGGCTCCCATGCTGTGGCCGAACAGGAGCAGCGGACGGTCGGTCCAGGGCGTGAGTTCGGCCACGAGCCGGTCGGCGAGGGTGGGTATGTCCTCGATGCACGGCTCCGCCAGGCGGTCCTGTCGCCCGGGGTACTGGATCGCCAGTACGTCCGCGTGCGGCGACATCGCCTGGGAGAGCGGGCGGTAGTACGTGGCCGCGCCACCGGCGTGCGGGAAGCAGACCAGGCGGACGGCGGCTTCGGGTGCCGGGTGGAACCGCCGGATCCAGGCGCTCCTCATCGACGGTTCGGCCACGGTCTGTTCCCCTTCGTTGTGCGAGCGCCGCCTCGCCGTGACATCGGCCACGGAAATCGCGCCCGCGACGGCGGCCACGACGCCAACCACGGGGCCCTCGCCCTGCGGAGACGTGCGTACGGCGACGGTCACCCTAGACGGTCCGGGGGGAGCGTCGCTTCCCGGCCATGGCTTGACTGTGCTGTGTACGACGTGTGAAATATTGGCCGAGCCGTCAACAGCAGGGGGATGCGTTCACCTCGTAGTGAGCGATACCGGTGCAGGTGGTTTCACCTTCAATGGCCAGAAAGACGGTCGTCGGGACTCCGTGAAGAGGGCGCCGGCGTGCGGGGGGCGGACCACTTCACGATGCTTGAGCAGCGCCATGCAGTCATTCGTCCTGCGGCCGCGTCCGACCTCCCTCGCCTCATGGAACTCGAGGAACTGTGCTGGGCCGAGGGATTGCGGGTCTCCCGGGACATCGTCGAGCGCCGAATAACCGTCCATCCCGCCGGGCAATTCGTCGTGGAGACCGGTGGCGGCGTATGGGGGGTCATCTACTCGCAGCGCGTCGCCGACATCGGCGCGCTGGACTCCGTACGGTTCGACACCGCGGACCGGCTGCACCGTGCGGACGGCGCGGTCGCGCACGTGCTCTCGCTGAACATCGACCCCCGTATGCAGAGCCTCGGCTACGGTGACGCCCTCCTGGAACACCTTCTGACGTGGTGTCACGAGGAGGCGGGGGTCCGCACGGCGGTCGGCGTCACCCGCTGCCACGACTTCGAGCGCCATCCCGGATGGGAACTCTCCGCATACATCAACGCGCGTAGTGCACAGGGCCGTTGCCTCGACACCGTGCTGCGGATGCACCAGCTGCACGGCGCCGAGATCCTCCGGCTGGTGCCGGACTACCGCCCGGCCGACGCGGCGAACCGGGGACACGGCGTCCTGGTCGCCTACGACCTCGGCAGCCGCCGGGAACGGGTCCGGAAACTGGAACGGACCGCAACGGAAAAGGGCGCCGACATTCCCCCGCCCGATCAGCTGGCCGGCGAACTGGAGGAATTCCTCGCGGAAACGGCGGACATCGCGCCGTCGGACCGGTCCGCGGGCCTCCTGCTGGAAAGCCCCCTCTTCGAGCTGGGAATCGATTCGGCGAGCCTTCTCGACCTCCAGGACCGCATCGAGGGCCGGTACGGCATTCAACTGGGTTCACTGTTCTTCTTCGAGTGCAACACCGGCTCGAAGATCGTGGACTATCTCGCGGGCCTGCGGGAGGAGCACCCTTCGGTACAGACCGGCCTGCCCGGCACACCGGCGCCGGACGGGCAGGACATCGCGATCGTCGGCATGGCCTGCCGGCTGCCCGGAGGCATCGAGCACTACACCGAGCTGTGGCGCCTCCTCGCGGAGCGCGGCTCGGCCGTGGGACCGCTGCCCGACGGCCGCTGGCAGTGGCCCGAGGGCATCGGCCCCGACACCCACCCGGGCATCGACCGGGGCGGGTTCGTCACGGACGCGGACCGCTTCGAGGCCGGGCTGTTCCGGATCACGCCGAACGAGGCCCGGCGCATGGACCCCCAGCAGCGCTGGATGCTGGAGCTGAGCTGGGCCTGCCTGGAGGACGCCGGGCAGGCGCCGAGCGCCGTCGCGGGCGCCCCGATCGGCGTGTTCATCGGGGCCAGCGGCTCGGACTACCAGCGCGTCATGGACACCCGGCGACTGCCGGTGCGCGCGCACGGCGGACTGGCCACCTCCATGGCCATCATCGCCAACCGGGTCTCCTACTTCTTCGACCTGCGCGGACCGAGCATCCAGGTGGACACCGCCTGCTCCAGCTCCCTGGTCGCCGTCCACCAGGCCGTCCGGGCGCTGCGCGCCGGCGAGTGCGAGGCCGCCCTGGTCGGCGGGGTGAACGTGCTCTGCCATCCGGCGTCGAGCGTCGCCTACCACCAGGCCGGCATGCTGTCGCCGGACGGCCTGTGCAAGACCTTCGACGCGGGCGCCAACGGCTATGTGCGCTCCGAGGGCGGCGTGGTCATGCTGCTCAAGCCGCTGGCCGCCGCACTCGCGGACGGCGACCACGTGCACGCCGTGATCAGGGGCAGCGCCACCAACCACGGCGGCCAGGCGGGCGGACTGACCGTGCCCAGCGCGCCGATGCAGGCGAGTCTGGTCTCCGCGGCGCTCGCCGACGCGCGCGTGACGCCGGGCGAGGTGACGTACGTCGAGGCACACGGCACCGGCACCGCGCTCGGCGACCCGATCGAAGTCCAGGGCCTCACCCGCGCCTTCGCGGGCAGCACCACCCCGTGCGGGCTCGGCTCGGTCAAGACCAACCTCGGTCATCTCGAAGCCGCCGCGGGCATCACCGGGCTGCTGAAGATCGTCCTGTCCCTGCGGCACGGGCAACTGCCCGCGTCCCTCCACTACGAACGCCTCAACCCCAAGATCGCCCTCGACGGGACGCCGTTCTCCGTCGTCGACCGGCTCCGCGACTGGCCGGCCGCGGCGGATGGCGTGCGCGTCGCCGGAGTGAGCAGCTTCGGTTCCGGCGGCAGCAACGCCCACGTCATCGTCGCGGAGCCCCCGGCACCCGCGCCCCGCCCCGACACCGCCGGCACGGCCCACGCGCCGGTGGCGGTCGTCCTGTCCGCGGAGAGCGACGAACTCCTCGTACGCCAGGCCGAGTCGCTCCTCGCCCACCTCCGCACCACGCGACCCGGGCCCGCCGAGCTGCGGGACCTGGCCCACACGCTCCAGGCCGGCCGGGAACCCCTCACCGAGCGACTGGCGCTGCTCGCCTCCGACGCCGCGGAACTCGAAACCCTGCTCGCCCGCGTGGTCTCCGGCGAAGGGGTGGCGGCGCCCGCCGGTTTCCGCGGCCGGGCCAGGCGTACCGGCCGTGCCACCGCCCCGAGCCCGGCCGGGCGCGACGCGGCCCGGTCGGCCGAGGCCTGGGTGCACGGCGCGGCCGTCGACTGGTCCCCGCTGTACCCGGACGGCGCCCGGCCCCGTCGGACCCCCCTGCCGACGCACGTCTTCGCCCGGACCCGCTACTGGCTGGACCCCGAGGAGGCCGCGCGCCCGGCGGGCGGCCACCCGCTGCTGCACTCCGCGGTGACCGGTGAGGACGGGGAGCGGACGCACCGGTCCGTCTTCACCCGGCAGGACTTCTTCCTGCGCGACCACCGCGTCCGGGACGAACCGGTCCTGCCCGCCGCCGCCTACCTGGAACTCGCGCGCGAGGCCGTCCACCGAGCGCTCCCGACCTCGGCCACCCCGGCCGACGCCACGCACGTACGCCTGGACGACGTGGTCTGGCCGCGTCCGGTCGTCGTCGGCGACGCACCGCGCACCGTCCACACCACCGTGGCGTACGAGGGCGACGGCCGGGTCGCCTTCGCGATCCGCACCCCCGGGCCCCAGGGCACGACGGACACGGTGACGCACGCACGCGGACGAGGTTCCCGCGCCGTGAGCGCCCACGACCCGCTGGACCTGGCGGCCCTGACGGCCCGCACGGACACGGCGGTGCTCGGCGCGGACGAGTGCTACGACGCCCTGCGCGCCGCCGGGCTGGACTACGGCCCCGCCCACCGGACGCTGCGCGAGGTGCGGCTGGGGGAGCGGGAGACGCTGGCGACCCTGGTCGTACCCGACTGCGTGGCGGCGACCGCCGGCGACTACGTGCTGCACCCCAGCGTGCTCGACGGCGCACTCCAGGCGGTGTACGCGCCGGAGATCCACGCCGCCGGGCCCGACGCGGACGGGCGGACGCCCGCGTGGAAGGCGCCGCTGCCGTTCGCCCTCGACTCCCTGGAGGTACGGGGCACCACTCCCGCCACCGCGTACGCGTGGGTGCGCGAGGCCGCCGGCTCCTCGGACGGCGTGCGGCGCTGGGACATCGACCTCTGTGACGGCCACGGCCGGGTGTTCGCGGCGCTGCGCGGCTACTGCGCGCGCCGCCGCCCGGATGCCGCACCGCGGGCCACGGAGCGGGCACCGCGGGCCACCGAGCGGGTCACGCTGCTCCGGCCGACGTGGAACGAGCGCGCCGCCGCCCGCGGCCGGGGCCTCCGCTACACCGCGCGCATAGCGCTGGCCTGCGGCTTCGACGAACGCCTGGCGGAACTCCGTACGCTCGCCCCGCACATCACGTTCCTCGACCCGGCCGAACGGGAGACCGGAGCTGTGCCGGAGACCGGAGCCGTCTCGGAGACCGGGGCCGTGCCGGACGCCTCGGCCGGCCCGTCGACCGGGCCCGAACAAGCCGTCTCGGCCCGGGCGATCCAGTTGTTCCAGGCGCTCAAGGGCATCCTGCTGGGCAGGCCCGCCGGCCCGGTACTCGTGCAGGTACTGGTGCCGGCCGACGACACCGGGCGCCTGCACGAGGCGCTGAACGGACTGCTGCGGACGGCGCACCGGGAGAACCCCGCTCTGGTGGGCCAGCTCGTGTCCGTGCCCGCGGAGGCCACGGCGGCCGCCCTGGCCGCGGCACTGGACGACGACAGCCATGCCCCCGGGGACCAGCGGGTGCGCCACGAGGGCGGACGACGGCACGTCCTCGGCTGGGAGCCCCTGGCCGCGCGGCCGGCGGACGGCACCGCGGACGTCCCGTGGCGGGAGCGGGGCGTGTACCTCGTCACCGGCGGCGCGGGCGGCCTGGGCCTCGTGTTTGCCGCGGAGATCGCCCGCCGGGCCCCCGGCGCGGTGCTGTGCCTGACCGGCCGCTCCCCGCTCACGGCGGACACGGAGGCGCGCATCGCGGCGCTGCGCGACACCGGCGCGACCGTCGAGTACCACGAACTGGACGCCGCCGACCGGCAGGGCACCCGCGACCTCGTCACCGGCCTCGTGCGCCGCTTCGGCGGCCTGCACGGGGTGCTGCACTGCGCGGGCGTGCTCTCCGACGCCTTCCTGCTCAAGAAGTCGGCGGCGGAGTTCGGCCGGGTCCTGCGCCCGAAGCTGGACGGTACGGTCAGCCTGGACGAGGCCACCCAGGACACGGAACTGGACTTCTTCGTCCTGTTCTCGTCGATCATGGGCACGACCGGCAACGTCGGCCAGGCCGACTACGCCGTGGCCAACGCCTTCCTCGACGCCTTCGCCCACCGCCGGGACGAACTGGTCCGGGCCGGCTCCCGCAGCGGCCGAACCGTCGCCATCGGCTGGCCGCTGTGGGAGAGCGGGGGCATGGGCGCCGACGACACCACACGCGAGGCGCTCCGGACGCGCACCGGCCTCGCGCCGATGACGACCTCGGCCGGTGTGGCGGCCTTCCACCACGCCCTCGCGTCGGGCGAGCCGCAGGTGCTCGTCGGAGCAGGGGACGAAACGGCACTCCGCGCCCTGATCGACGGCGCGCCCGGGACCGACCGTGCCGGGACCGATGCCGCACTCGATGCCGTACCCGAGCAGGCCGAGGCCTCCGCGGGCGGCCCCCGCCCCGAACTCACCGACGACACCCTCGGACTGCTCAGGCAGACGCTGGCCCGTGTCACCGGACTGGCCGCGGAGGGGCTCGACGCGGACGAACTCCTCGGCGCCTACGGGATGGACTCCATCCTGGCGACCGAGCTGACCGCCGCGCTGGAGTCCACCTTCGGCCCGCTGCCCAAGACGCTGATGTTCGAGTACCACACGCTGTCCGAGCTGGCCGGCTACTTCGTCGAGCGGCACCGGCCCGTCCTGGAGCGGACGTTCGCCCCCTCCGGCGCGACCGGTGGAGCCGCTCGCGAGCCGCTGCCCGCCGCGCCGGACCGGACGGCCGTACCCGTACCCGTACCCGCACCCGTGCCCGACTCCGCACGGCCGGCGCCGTCCGCCCTGGACATCGCGATCATCGGGGTGTCCGGCCGTTACCCCGGAGCCCGCGACCTGAGCGAGTTCTGGCAGAACCTGCGTGACGGCCGCGACTGCGTCGTGGAGGTGCCCCGGGACCGCTGGGACTGGCGCGCGTACTACAGCGAGGACCGCACCCGGCCCGGGCGCCACTACAGCAAGTGGGGCGGCTTCATCGCCGAGGTCGACCGCTTCGACCCGCTGTTCTTCAACATCTCGCCCTACGAGGCCGACTTCCTGGACCCGCAGGAGCGACTCTTCCTGGAGCACGCCTGGGCGGCCCTGGAGGACGCCGGGCACACCCGTGAGGACCTGCGGCGCATCGACGGGCAGGTCGGCGTCTACGCGGGTGCCATGTGGAACCAGTACCAACTGCTGTTCCGGAACGGCGCCAACCCGAGCGCGGTCGGCAGCAGCTTCGCCAGCGTCGCCAACCGCGTCTCCTACGTGATGAACCTCCACGGCCCGAGCATGACCGTGGACACGATGTGCTCCAGTTCGCTGACCGCGCTGGAGCTGGCCTGCCGGGACCTGCGGGACGGCCGCACCCGGCTGGCGTTCGCGGGCGGGGTCAACGTCACCGTCCACCCCAACAAGTACCTGAGCCTGAGCGCGGGCCAGTTCATCTCCGGCAAGGGCCACTGCGAGAGCTTCGGCATCGGCGGGGACGGCTACATACCGGGCGAGGGCGTGGGCGTCGTCGTCCTGAAGCCGCTGCGCGACGCCGAACGCGACGGCGACCACGTCTACGGCGTCATCAAGGGCATCGGCATCTCCCACGGCGGCCGTACCAACGGCTACACCGTGCCCAACCCGCGAGCCCAGAGGTCGGCCGTCGCCGACGCGCTGCGCGAGGCCGGTGCCGACCCCCGCGCCGTCAGCTACGTCGAGGCGCACGGCACCGGCACCAGACTGGGCGACCCCATCGAGATCGCCGGGCTCGGCCAGGCCTTCGGCGAGACGACCGAGCGGCAGTCCTGCCTGCTCGGCTCGGTGAAGTCGAACATCGGGCACTGCGAGAGCGCGGCGGGCATCGCCGGACTCACCAAGGTCCTGCTGCAACTGGAACACGGCGAGATCGCGCCCTCACTGCACTCCCGCACGCTCAACCCCGGCATCGACTTCGCCGCGACCCCGTTCGTCGTCAACCAGGAACTGCGCCCGTGGGAACGGCCCGTCGTCGACGGCCGCACCCGGCCCCGGCTCGCCGGCGTCTCGTCGTTCGGGGCGGGCGGTTCCAACGCCCATGTGCTGGTGGAGGAGTACTCCGACCGGCGCCCGGCACCGCTCTCCGGACAGCCCCTGCTGTTCCCGCTGTCCGCCAGGGACGCGGACCGGCTGCGCGCCTACGCGGGCCGGCTGCTGCGATTCGTCCGCGAGAAGCTCGATCACGAGCGGCTCGTGGGTGAGAAGGCCGTACAGGAGCAGGAGGCCGGCTCCGGTACGGCCCTGCCCGCGGACCTGGCGTACACCCTCCAGGTCGGGCGCGAGGCCATGGACGAGCGCCTCGCGGTCGTGGCCGACACCTGGGCTTCGCTCGCCGACAAGCTGGAGCGTCATCTCGCGGGCGACACCCGCATCGAGGGCGTCGTCACCGGCAACGCCAAGCGCGACCGCGACACCCTCGCGTCCCTGCTGCCCGCCGACGAACTCACCGAGACCACACGGCGGTTGCTGGAACAGGGCCGACTCGACCGCCTGGCCGGCCTCTGGGTGCGCGGCGCGTCCGTCGACTGGCGCGCCCCGCACCGCCCGGTCACACCGCGCCGGATCAGCGCACCGACGTACCCCTTCGCCCGGGAACGGCACTGGGTACCGGAGGAACTCGCGGCGAACGCGAACGCGAGCGTGAACGCGAATGCGACCGCGACCGTGAATGCGACCGCGTCCGCGCCCGGCGCCGGCACCGCCGGACCGGCCCGCGGTGAGATCCGTTTCCTCGCCAAGCAGTGGCGCCCGGCACCGTACCCCGCCCCGCAGCCGGGTGACGCGGCCCGCTCCGTCGTCATCCTGCACGACGTCGCCACCGCGCCCCTGGCCGCCGCGCTGGCCCGGCTCTGCCCCGGCGCCACCCTGCTGCGGACGGGGCCCGGCGCCGAGCGACTGCCGGCCGGCCGGGCCGAGGAGTGCACCGCCTGGATCGACCTCACCGGCCTGTCCGGGCCCGACCGGCCCGACGAGCCGATCGCCCTGCTGCAGACGCTGCTCACCGCCAAGGCGGCGCGCGACCTGCGGCTGCTCTACGTGACCCAGGGCCTGGAGGCCCACCCCCGCACCCGGCCCGACCTGGCCGGCGCCGCGCGCGCCGGGCTCTACCGGATGCTCGGCAGCGAGTACGGCGGCCTCCACTCCCGCCATGCCGACCTGGATCCCGCGGTGACCGACGACGAACGGCTGGCCGCCGTCGTCCGCCGCGAACTCGACGCGGCGGACGACACGGTCGAGGTCTGCCACCGGGACGGCGTCCGCTACGCCCCCGTGCTCGCCGACCTCGCCCCGGCCGACGCCTCCGCCGACGCCTCCGCCGTCGGCTTCGCCGCCGACGAGGTGCTCCTGGTGACCGGCGGCACACGCGGCCTCGGCATGCTGTGCGCGCGGCACCTGGTGCGGCGGTACGGCGTACGGCGGCTCGTGCTGACCGGCCGTGACCCGCTGCCCCCGCGCCACCTCTGGGACGACCCGGACGCCTGCGAGGGCGCCGTCCGCGACAAGATCCGGGCGGTACGGGACCTGGAGGCCGACGGCGTCGAGGTGCGGGTGCTCGCGCTGCCGCTCGACCGGGCCGACGAGGTCGCGGCGGGCCTGCGCGCCGTGGAGGACACGATGGGCCCGATCGCCGGGGTGGTCCACGCGGCCGGACTGGTCGACACGGAGAACCCGGCGTTCATCCGGAAGTCCGTCGAGGGCATCGCCCGGGTCGTCTCTCCCAAGACCGACGGCACGCGCAACCTGCTGGCCGCGCTGGACGGCTCGTCCCCGCGGTTCGTGCTGCTGTTCTCCTCCGTCTCCGCCGCCGTGCCCACCCTGGGCGCCGGACAGAGCGACTACGCCATGGGCAACGCCTACCTGGACTACACGGCCCAGGCGCACGCGGGAGGCCTTCCGGTCACCAGCGTCCAGTGGCCCAGCTGGCGTGACACCGGATTCGGCGAGGTCACCAACCAGGCCTACACCGACACCGGCCTGCTCAGCATCACCGACGCCGAGGGACTGGCCCTCCTGGACGAGATCCTGACGTCCCGGCGTGCCCCGGTCGTCATGCCGTTGCTCGTCGACGCCGCCCGGTTCGACCCCGCCGCGCTGCTGAGCCCCAGGCGCCGCTCCGCCGCGGCTCCGGATCCCCGGCCCACCGCCCCCGCCGGTCGCGCCCCCGCCGCCGGTCCCGACCCTGCCGGCGACCGCGGGACCTCCGCAGCGGCCGAGCGGCTCATGGCGTTCCTCGGTGAGACCTTCGAGGCCGAACTCCGGCTGAGGCCCGGGGTTCTCGACCCGGGCACCTCGTACGCCGACTACGGCGCCGACTCGATCCTCCTGGCCCAGGTGCTGCAGCGGATCCGGCGACGCCTCGACGTCTCCCTCGACCCCTCGGCGCTCCTCGAACACTCCACGCTGCACGCGTTGACCGCCTGGCTGCTCGACACGTTTCCGGCGGAGGTGGCCGAAGTGTTCGGTGCGGCCGGCGCATCCGGCGCATCCGGCACATCCGGCACATCCGGCACATCCGGCACATCCGGCACATCCGGTGCGGTCGGCACGTCCGGCGTGGCCGAGCCGGTCCACGGCACGGCCGAGTCCGCCTCCGGCGCGGCCTCGGAGCGGGACCCCGGGGTGCCGGGCACCGCGCCGCGTGTCCCGCTGGCACCGGCGCCGGCAGCCGCGCCCGTCACCCCGGAGCGGACGAGCACCGGTGAGCCCACCGGGTCCGCCGCGCCCGTCGCCGTCGTCGGCATGGCCTGCCGCCTGCCCGGCGCGCCCGACCTCGCCGCCTACTGGGACCTGCTGTCCGAGGGCAGGTCCGCCATCCGCCCGGTCCCCGACGACCGGTGGGGGAGGCCCGCCGGCTTCTCGGCCGGAGTCGTCGACGACGTGTACGGCTTCGACCCGGGCCACTTCATGCTGCACCCCGAGGACGTACGGGCCATGGACCCGCAGGCGCTCGTGCTGCTGGAGGAGACCCTCAAGGCGATCCACCACGCGGGATACCGGCACGAGGACCTCGACGGCAGCAACACCGGTGTGTACGTGGGGGCCCGCGGACGGGGCCGCGCGGAGGCCGGACTGCTGGACGCGGCCCGCAACCCGATCATGGCGGTCGGCCAGAACTACCTGGCGGCCAACATCTCCCAGTTCTTCAACTGGCAGGGCCCGGCCATGGTCCTGGACACCGCCTGCTCCTCCTCGCTGGTGGCCATGAAGCTGGCCACCGACGCCCTGGCGGCGGGCTCCGTCGACGTCGCCGTGGTGGCCGGCGTCAGCCTGCTGACCGACCCCTCGGACCACGAGCTGTTCCGGCGCCGCGGTCTGCTCCGCGAGGACGGCGCGTTCCACGTGTTCGACCGCCGCGCGGCCGGGGTCGTCCTCGGCGAGGGCGCCGGTGTGGTGGTCCTCAAACCGCTCGCCCGGGCGGAGCGGGACGGGGACACGGTGTACGCGGTGGTCGAGGGCATCGCCGTCAACAACGACGGACGTACCGCCGGCCCGGCCACGCCCAACCTCCAGGCCCAGCAGCAGGTGATGCGCGACGCGCTGCGCCGGGCGGGCCGCTCTCCCGGGCAACTGCCCTACCTGGAGACCAACGGCTCCGGCTCCCAGCTGACCGATCTGCTCGAACTCAAGGCCGTCCAGGCGGTGTACCGTGCCGCGGCGAGCGACACCGGCCCCGTGCTGCGCCTCGGCTCCATCAAGCCCAACATCGGGCATCCGCTGTGCGCGGAGGGCATCGCCGCGTTCATCAAGGTGGCGCTGATGGTGCACCACCAGCGCCTGGTGCCCTTCCTCTCGGGCCGGCAGCCGATGGAGCACTTCGACCTCGACGCGGCCGGACTCGCCTTCCCCCGCCGGGCCGAGGCGGCCGACCTGCCGTACGCGGCGCTCAGCAGCTTCGCGGACGGCGGCACCAACGGGCACGTCGTCGTCGGCCGCCACAGCGCCCCTCCCGGCGCGGCACGCCGAGGACCGGTGGCCCTTCCTGACCTGAACCGCGCCGACGTCCGCACGGCCGTTCCCGTCGCCGTCCCCCACGAGACCGTCCCCGTCGTCCCCCACGAGCCCGTTCCCGTCGCTCACCGCGAGCCCGTCCCCGTCGTCCCCCACGGCACCGTCCCCGCCGCGCACCACGACACCACCACCGTGTGGATCAGGCGCCTCCACCCCGCGCACCCGGTCCTGGACCACCACCGGGTCCACGGGCGCCGCCTGCTGCCCGGACTGGCCTGGATCGACCTGCTCTACCGGTGCTTCGCCGAGTCCGGCGAGGCAGTCGACGGGCTGGAGCTGCGCAACCTCACCATCCACCGCCCGCTCGCGGTGGACGACACAGCCGTGGACCTCCGGATCGAGGCCCGCCGGGACACCGCGGAGAGCTGGCGTATCGAGGCCGGTGACGCCGCCGGGCCCTGCATCACCGCCGAGATGCACCGAGTGGCTCCCGTGGCGTACGACGAGCGCGCCCGGGTCCCCGAGGACGCCCCGTCCAGGAGCCTCGACGAGGTCTACCGCGGCTACCGGAAGCTGGAACTGGTCCACTCGGGCCCGATGAAGGCCCACGGCACGGTCGCCGACGCCCCCGAGGCCCTCTGGGTGCGGGCCCGTGCGGGGGAGGGGGAGAGCCCTGAGGACCACCTCTTCCACCCGACGCTGATCGACGGCAGCGCGGTCGCGGCCACCGATGCCCTGGCCGGACCGTCCCGTGGCGAGTCACGCCTGTTCCTGCCGCTGTTCTACAAGTCCTTCCGGGCGTCCGGGCCCCTGCGGGACGCCTGTGTGACGCGGATCCGCCGGGACGCCGCCGACCTGCGGGCGGAACTCCTCACCTTCACCATGGAGTTCTTCGACGCCGACGGGCACAAGGTCGGCGAACTGGCCGAGTACACCGGCAAGGCGGTGCGCCGGGCCGGACACATCAACCCCGCCCGCGCAGGTGCCGACACGGCCCGGCAGCCCGCTGCCGCCACCACACGCCCGCCGGTGGAAGCCGACGGCCGCCCGGTCCTCGCCCTGGTCCGGTCCGTGGTCGCCGAACTGCTCGGCGTCCCCGCGGACCAGGTCTCCGCGACCACGAGCTACTACGAGCTGGGCCTGGACTCCGCGAAACTGCTCCGGGCGGCGACCCGCCTGGAGGAGGCGCTGGGCACACCGCTCTCCCCGACGCTGCTGTTCGAACACCCCACGGTCGCCGAGCTGGCCCGGCACCTCACCGGTGCGCACCAGGTCACCGCCGCCGTGGCGCCGACGTCCGCCGCCGCGGCGACGGACGGGGAGGGTGACGGCGACGGACGGACCCGCGGCGCGAGCGGCGACGAGGGGAGCACAGACGCGAGCGGCGACGTGCGGACCCCCGGCGCGGACGATCACGTGCCGGCCCCCCGTGCCGGCGGCGCCGGTGACCCGGGTGACATCGCCGTCATCGGCATGGCCGGGCGCTATCCCAAGGCCCGCGACCTCGCGGAGTTCTGGGAGAACCTCAAGGCGGGCCGGGACTGCGTCACCGAGGTCCCGAAGGCCCGCTGGCCGCACGGCGACATGCCGGACGGGTCACGCTGGGGCGGGTTCCTCGACGACGTCGACTGCTTTGACGCCGGCTTCTTCGGCATCCCGGCGCAGGAGGCAGCCCTCCTCGACCCGCAGGAACGCCTGTTCCTGGAGGTCTGCTGGGAGGCGGTCGAGGACGCCGGCTACACCCCGGCCCTGCTCTCCGGCGGCCGCGGCACCGGCCCGCGGCGCGCCGTGGGCGTGTACGTCGGCGTCATGCACCAGGACTACGCCCTGCTCCAGGAGGAGGCCGTGCGCCGGGGGCAGCACATGCCCCTGGCGTTCAACGCGGCGACCGTCGCGCACCGCGTCTCGCACGTGTGCGACTTCCACGGACCGTCCCTGGCCGTCGACTCGGTGTGCGCCTCGTCGCTCAGCGCCGTGCACCTGGCCGTCGAGGCACTGCGCCGCGGCGAGTGCGAGGCGGCGCTCGCGGGCGGGGTCAACCTGTCCCTGCACCCGGCCAAGTACCGCACCTACGGCGGACTCGGACTGCTCGCTCAGGACCGGCCCGCACGCTCCTTCGGCGCCGGCGGAGACGGCTACGTCCCGGCCGAGGCCGTGGGAGCCGTGCTGCTGAAGCCGCTGGAGCAGGCGCTGCGGGACGGTGACGCCGTCTACGCCGTGATCAAGGGCAGCGCGGTCAACCACTCCGGGCGCACCCCCGGCTTCCGGGTGCCCTCGGCGACCGCGCAACAGGCCGTGATCACCGACTGCCTCGACCGGGTCGGCGTCGACCCGGCCTCCCTCGGCTGCGTGGAGGCCCACGGCACCGGTACGGAGATCGGTGACCTGATGGAAGTACAGGCCCTGCAGCGCGCCTTCGGCACGCGGACGCAGCGGACCGGCTTCTGCTCCCTGGGCTCGGTGAAGTCCGCCATCGGGCACGCCGAGGCGGCCGCCGGCATCGGCAGCCTGACCAAGGCCGTGCTCCAGCTCCACCACCGGACGCTGACCCCGCTCGTCCGGGCGGAACGGGACAACCCGTACCTCGATCTCGACGGCTCGCCGTTCCGGCTCCAGACGGAGACCGAGGAGTGGACCGTCGGCACGTCGGGGGCGGGCTCGCCGCGCCGGGCGGGCGTCAGCGCCTTCGGCGCCACGGGCGCCAACGCCCATGTCGTGCTGGAGGAGGCGCCCGTCGCCGCGGGATCGGGCTCGCAAGCCGCCGCGTCCGGCGCCGTGCTCGTGCCCCTGTCCGCCAAGGACGAGGACCGGCTGCGCGCCTGCGCGGAGCGGCTGCTGGACTTCCTCGACGCACAGGACCGTCTCGACCTGGCGGCCCTCGCCCACACCCTGCAGACGGGCCGTGTGGCGCTGGAGGTGCGCCTGGTGCTGTCGGCCCACGACCTGGACGGGGTGCGGGAAGGCCTGCGCGGCTTCCTGCGGGGCACGCTGCCCGCGAACGTGTGGCGGGCCCGTGTCCGGGACCTCCCGGGGGAGGCGCGGCTGCTGGACGAGGACGACCTCCTCGACGACCTGGTCGTGCGGTGGTCCGCGCAGGGCCGCCTGCGCAAGGTCGCCGAGCTGTGGCTGGAGGGCTACGACGTCCCCTGGCACCGCCTCCACGCCGGCCCGCCGCACCGCCTTCACCTGCCCACCTACCCGTTCGCCAGGGAGCGCCACTGGATCGCCGGGGGCACACCGGCCGCTCACCCCCTGCCCCGGCGGGAAGAGCTGCCGGAGCCGTCGGAACTGCCGGAGCCTTCGGAGCCGTCGCGCCCGGCCGTCGCCGCGGACACCCGGGCCCGTCCGCCCCGGGCATGCGTGACCGGCCCGGTCTGGCGTCTCGCCGCCGAGGACGAACCGCTCCCGGCGCATCCCGACGCGTCCGCCGAGGACAGGGCGCGCGGTTTCCTGCGGCAGCTGCTCGCGGCCCAACTGGGCGGTGCCGCCGAGGAGGTGCCCGTGCACACGGGCTTCCTGGACCTGGGCCTGTCCTCGCTGGGCGCCGTCCGGCTGACCCGGGAGCTGGCGGGGACCGTCGCGCCCGGCTTCGTACCGAGCACGCTCTTCGAGCACACCACGGTCGCCGCGCTCGCCGCCCACCTCACCGCCGCCCACCCGGACCGGGTGGCCCGGCTGGTCCCCGACACGGGACCGCGGCCGCGCCCGGCACCGGCCACCCCGCGCCCCGAAGTCCTCGGCCTGCTGGAACGGCTGGGAACGGGCGCCCTGGACCTCGACGACGCGATAGCGCTCCTCGACGCAGAGAGAAGCACGAAGTGAAGCACGAACTGAGCGCCCTGATCGCCGACTACCGGGCCGGGAAGATCACCGAGGCCGAGGTCGGCGACCTGCTGAGGCGGCTCAGGCAGGGGACGCGGACGTACCCGCTCACCGAGGGCCAGCGCGGCCTGTGGGCGCTCCAGCAGGCGTTCCCCGACGCCACCGCCTACAACGTGCCGCTGTGCTTCCGCGTGCGCGGCCTGGACACCGCGGCGTTCCTGCGGGCATGGCGTGCCGTGGCCGAGGCCCACCCCGTGCTCACCACGGTGCTCGGCGGTGACGCGGACGGGCCGCACCAGTCGGTGGACCCCGGCCGCGCGCCCGACTTCGCCGAGGTGGACCTGTCGGCCCTGCCGGACGCCGAAGCGCTGGCCGCCGTCGAACGCGAGCACAAGCGGCCGTTCGCGACGGACGGTGAGGCGCTGGTGCGGATCCGCGTCTTCACCCGCCCGTCGGACGCGTCGATCGTGCTGGTCAGCGTCCACCACATCGTCTTCGACGGCACCTCGGCCCGCATCCTGATGCGGGCGCTGTTCGAGGCGTACGAGCGAGTCCTGGCCGGAGCCGAGCCCGCCCCGGTGGCACCGGCGGCGCAGTTCCACGACTTCGTGGAGCGGCAGCGGGCCACGCCGCCCGCACGGCGCGCCGACCTGCTCGCCCACTGGCGGCAGAAGCTGGCGGGGCCGCTGCCCGTCCTGGCCCTGCCCACCGACCGCCCGCACAGCCAGGTCGTGGACCGGTTCGCCGGAGACACCTGCTTCACCGCCCTGCCGGCCGCGCTCGCCGCGGGGATCGCGGAATCGGCCGCCCGCTGGGGTGTGACGCCCGCGGCGCTGATGCTCGGCGCCTACGGGGCCGTGCTGGCCACCTACTCGCAGGACCGGGAGTTCGTCGTCGGCGTGCCCGTGAACGAGCGCACCGACGAGTCACTCGCCGACGCCATGGGATTCATGATCAACATGGTCCCGGTGCGGATGCGCCTCACCGCCGACGAACCCTTCCGGGAGCTGGCGGGCCGGGTGCAGCGCGACCTGGTCGACGGGATGCTGCACAGCTGCCCCTTCACCGCCCTGGCCGCCGAACTGCCGCAGGCAGCCGCCCCGGACCGCTCCCCGGTCTTCCAGACGGCCTTCGTCTACCAGGACGTCCTCGACGGCATCGAGGGCCCCGGGCTGCCGTACGAGCTGCTCCACGAGGTGCACCAGGAAGGCGAGTACGAGCTGTCGGTGGAGGCGTGGCGCACCGACGACGGCTACACGCTGCACTGGAAGTACCACCCCGAGCTGTACTCCCGGGAGTTCGTCGAGCGGTTCGCGGACCGCTACCTGCGCCTGCTCGGGGCCGTGACCGGCGAGCCGGCGGTCCGGGTCGGCGAGCTGTGCCGGACCGCCGACGCGCCCGGCACCCCCCAGGGCGACGGCCCGTGCGTGCACGACATGGTCGAGGCGGCCGTGCGCCGTCACCCCGACGCCGTCGCGGTCGAGGCCGACGACGAGGTCCTGACCTACGCCGAACTCGGCCGCCGCAGCGACGCCCTGGCCGCGCACCTGGCGGCACGCGGCGTACGGCGGGGCGACCTGGTGACCGTGCTGCTGGACCGCTCCGCGGCCGTGGTCGTGGCGCTGCTGGGCATCCTCAAGGCCGGCGCGGCCTACGTCCCCCTCGACCCGGAACTGCCCGCCGCCCGCCTGTCCGACATCGTCACCGACAGCGGCACCACCCTCGTCGTCACCCAGTCCCGCCACAAGGAACGGGCCCGCGCCCTCCTCGCCGGCCGGGACGTCCGCGCCGGGGACGGCATCGTGGTGCTGGACGAGCAGCGCGCCGAACTCGCCGAGGCCGCGGCCCGGGGCGAGCGCGCCGAGGTCCGCGCGACCGAGTCCGACCTGGCGTACGTCATCTACACCTCCGGCAGCACCGGGAAGCCCAAGGGCGTGATGATCCCGCACCGCGGCTTCACCAACCTGCTGCGCTCACTGGCCGAGGAGCCCGGCCTGGACCGTACGGACACCCTCTTCGCCGTCACCACGATCAGCTTCGACATGGCCCAGGTGGAGCTGTTCCTGCCCCTGGTCCGCGGCGGACGCTGCCATGTCTGCGACAGCACGACACTCAAGGACGTCGACCGGCTCAAGGAACGCATCGCGCGCGTGCGGCCGACCGTCATGCAGGCCACCCCGGCCGCCTGGAGCATGCTCTTCCACTCCGGCTGGCGCAACCCGGAGGGGCTGCGGGCCTTCTGCGGCGGCGAGGCCCTCTCCCGCACGCTCAAGGAACAGTTCCTGAGCACCGGCACCGAGCTGTGGAACCTGTACGGCCCGACCGAGACCACGGTGTACTCCACCGGCACGCTCGTGCGCGCCGACGCCCCGATCACCATCGGGCGGCCCCTCGCGAACACCGAGGCGCTCATCCTGGACGAACGCCTGCGGCCGGTGCCCGCCGGCGGGACCGGGGAGCTGTGCATCGCCGGCACCGGACTCGCCGACGGGTACGTGAACCGGCCCGAGCTGACCGCCGAGCGGTTCGTGGACCGTCCGAGCGCGCTCGGCGGCCGGATCTACCGCACCGGTGACCTGGCCCGCTGGACCGACGACGGCGAGATCGAGTACCTCGGACGGCTGGACTTCCAGGTCAAGATCCGCGGCTACCGCATCGAGCTGGGCGACATCGAGTACCACCTGGGCCGGCACGAGGACGTCGCCCAGTGCGTCGTCGTCGCGCGCGGAGAGGACGCGGCGAAGCATCTCGTCGCGTACTACGTACCCGCCGGCGGGCGGCAGGGCACCGCGGCCGCCTTCAAGGAGCACCTGCGGGCGAGCCTTCCGGCGTACATGGTCCCCGACTTCTACGTCGCGCTCGACGCCGTCCCGCTGACGGGCAGCGGCAAGGTGGACCGCAACGCGCTGATGCGGCGGGAGATCACCCGGGCACCCGGACCGGACCGGACCCCCGGGCCACACGCCCCGACGTCCCCGCGGACCCCGCAAACCCCGCAGACCCCGCGCACCCCGGAAGTCCCGCGCGCCTCGAGCGCCGACGTCGAGGAGCGTGTGCTCCGCTGCTGGCGCGAGGTCCTCCAGGTCGCCGACATCGCCCCGACGGACTCCTTCTTCGAGGCGGGCGGCAACTCGCTCGCGGCGGTGCTGCTCGCGCAGCGGATCGCCGGCGAGTTCCGGATCCCCTTCGCGGCAGCCGATCTGTTCAAGCACAGCAGCGTCCGGGCCATCGCCGGGCACGTGTGCTCCACGGCGTCGGCGTCGGCGCTGGCGCCGGACGACGGGGCGGACGACGGCGCACCGGCCGGGACCGGCCGGCCGGCGCCCGCACAGGACCCGACGGTGCCGCAGGACGCGATCGCGGTCGTCGGCATCGCCTGCCGCTTCGCCGACGCCGACGACCAGTGGGAGTTCTGGGAGAACCTCACCCGGGGAGACGCGGCGACCCGCTGGTGGAGCGAGCCGGAGCTGCGCGACGCCGGCGTGCCCGAGCACCTGCTGCGCGATCCGCGGTTCGTCCCCCTGCGCTCCTCCCTCGACGGCAAGGAACTCTTCGACGGTGAGTTCTTCCGGCTGTCACCGCATCACGTGGCCCTGATGGACCCGCAGTTCCGCCAGCTGCTCCTGCACGCCTGGAAGGCCGTCGAGGACGCCGGGTACAACCACCGCGACATCCCCGGCACCGCCGTCTACGTCACCCACGGCAACCACTTCTACGGCGCACCCGCCGACGGGGCACCCACCGGCGTCGTGGAGACACCGGAGCAGTACCTCTCGTGGGTGATGAGCCAGAGCGGCACCGTCGCCTCGATGATCTCCCAGCAGCTCGGCTTCGGCGGCCCGAGCATGTCCGTGCACTCGAACTGCTCCTCCTCGCTGACCGCCCTGTCGCTGGCCGCCCAGGCGGTGCGCTCCGGCGAGACCGACTTCGCGCTGGTCGCCGCGGCGTCCGCGGCGAGCGTCGACAGCCGGGGCTACGTGCACCAGCCCGGCCTCAACCTCTCCGGCGACGGCCGCGTCAAGGCCTTCGACGCCGACGCCGACGGCATGGCCGCCGGCGAGGGCGTCGCCGTCCTGCTGATCCGCCGCGCCGCGGACGCCGTGGCCGCGGGCGACCACATCTACGGGCTGCTGCGCGGCATCGCCGTGGGCAGCGACGGCGCCGACGCCACCGGCTTCTACAGCCCGAGCGTCACCGGGCAGAGCCGTGTGATCCGCAACGTCCTCCGGCGCACCGGCATCGACCCCCGCTCGATCGGCTACGTCGAGGCCCACGGCACCGGCACCAAGCTCGGCGACCCCGTCGAACTGACCGCGCTCACCGAGGCCTACCGCGACCACACCGACGCCACCGGCTACTGCGGCATCGGCTCGGTCAAGTCCAACCTCGGCCACCTCGACGCCGCCGCGGGACTCGCCGGCAGCATCAAGATCCTGCTCTCCCTGCACCACCGGCGGATCCCGCCGACCCTCCACTACACCCGTCCCAACCCCGAGCTGCGCCTGGACCGGTCGCCGTTCCACGTCGTGGACACGCTGCGGGACTGGCCCGCCGGCCCCGCCCCGCGCCGGGCGGCGCAGAGCTCCGTCGGACTGGGAGGCGCGAACGCGCACGCCGTCTTCGAGGAGTACGCCGCCGGCCACGCCGCCCCCGCCGACGACGGATCCCCCCAGCTCGTGCCCCTGTCCGCACGCGCCGGCGCCGACCTGCACCGCTACGCGCGCGACCTGCTGGCGTATCTCCGCAGCGGCCGGGCGGCCGACGCCCGGCTGCGGGACCTCGCGTACACGCTCCAGGTCGGCCGCGTGCCCATGGCCGCGCGGGTGGCGTTCGTCGTGCGGGACCCGGGCGAACTGGCAGCCGAACTCGCACTGTTCCTCGACGGCGCGGACTCCTCGCGGCGGTTCACCGGCGACCCGGCCGCTGCCGCTCCCGGACACCCCGCGGCCAAGCTCGCCCGCTGGTGGGAGAAGGGCAGACTGCGCAAGCTCGCCAAGGCCTGGACCGACGGCGCCGACGTCGGCTGGGCGCGGCTGACCAGGCCCGTCGCCTGCCGCCGGCTCAGCCTGCCGACCTACCCCTTCCGCCCGGTCGTCCACCCCTGGCCGGCCCGCGCCGGCGCCCCGGCACCGCGGGCCGCGGCGCCCGCGCACCCGCTGCTGCACGAGAACGTCTCCGGTGTCGGCGGCGTCCGCTACCGCAGCCGTTTCACCGGCGAGGAGTTCGTCCTGCGCGACCACGTGGTCGGCGGCAGACGGCTGCTGCCCGCCGTGGCGAGCCTGGAGATGGCGTACACCGCCGCCCGGCGCGCACTGCCCCGCGCCGCACAGCGGGGGATCACGCTGAGGAACGTCACCTGGGTGCGGCCGGTCGCCGTCGACGCAGACGGGCTCGACGTCGAGTTCACGCTGGCCGAGGACCGCCCGGGGACGGCGGACGGCCCGCTGCGCTTCGAGCTGACCGCCCCCGGCGACGGCAGCGGTCAGGTCCGTGTGCAGGGCCGCGCGGTCCCCGCGGACACCGCCCCCCGCCCCTCCGTCGACCTCGGCGCGCTGCGGGCCGCCCTGGCCCTGCGGCCGGTGACCGGCGCCGAGGCCTACGACCACATCGCCCGCGCCGGCGTCGATTACGGGCCCGGCTTCCGCGTCGTCCGCACGCTGTGGCGCGGCGGCGACGACGGCCGCCGCGAGGTGCTGGCCGAGCTGCGCCTCGACGAGGAGTCCCGCGCCTCGCTGCGGCGGTACGCGCTCCACCCGGCGCTCCTCGACGGGGCGATCCACGCCTCGCTCGGTCTGCACCCCGCCCTCGACACGGACGGCGCACGACTGCCCGACGAGGGCGCCGCCGTGCCGTTCGCCTTGGACCGGCTCGACGTGTTCGCCGACTGCGACGAGTCGATGTACGCCTGGGTGCGCCCGGCGGCCGGGGCCGGGCCCGAGGGGGTCGCCCGTGTCCTGGACATCGATCTGACCGACGCCCGCGGCCATGTCTGCGCCGCGCTGCGCGGTCTGGCGTACCGGGCGGCCGGCACGGGGGAGCGGACCGCCGCCGAGCGCCGGAACTCGGAGCTGCGCACCCTGCTCCCGGTCTGGGAGCCGCGGAACCTCGCCCTCCCGGCGGACGACGCGAGCGGGGAGCCGGGTGTCGTCCTGCTCTTCGACGCCGACCGGCGGCTGGGTGACGCCCTGACCGCGTGCGCGCCCGGCCACCGGCGCGTCCCGCTGCGCCCGGGCGCCACCGTGGAGGAGATCGCCGGGCGGGTCCGCGAGGCCTGCGGCGACGACGCGCCCGCGCACCTGGTGTGGGCGGCCCCGCACGACGCCGGTGACCTGGTACGCGGACAGGAGCAGGGCGTCATCGAGGTCTACCGGATCGTCCGGGCGCTGCTGTCCCTCGGGTACGGCACCCGGCGGCTCACCTGGACCTGCCTGACGTACGGCACCCAGCGGGTGGAGCCCGGCGACCGGGTCGCCCCCACCCACGCGGGCGTGCACGGGCTGATGGGCAGCGCGGCCAGGGAACACGCCCGGTGGACCGTACGCCTGCTCGACCTGCCCGGCGACGACCACGCCGACGTGGCCTCCGCCCTGCGACGTGCCTGGCACGCGCTGCCCGGCCTGCGGCCCGGGACCACGCTGGCGTTGCGCGACGGCCGGTGGTTCTCGTCCGAACTCCTGCCCGTGCCCGCCCTGGAGCCGTCCGCCGCGCCCTACCGCCAGGGCGGCTGCTACGTCGTCATCGGCGGCGCCGGCGGCCTCGGCGAGCTGTGGAGCCGGTACATGGTGGAGCACCACCGGGCGGCGATCGTCTGGATCGGCCGGCGGCAGCGGGACGAGGACATCGAGCGCCGGCTCGGCTCCCTCGCCGCGCTGGCGCGGTCCGTCGGCGCCGAAGCCCCCTTGTACGTCCCGGCCGACGCGCGCGACGTCGACAGCCTCGCCGCCGCCCACCGCCGGATCAAGGAGAGCCGCCCGCGCATCGACGGCGTGGTGCACTCCGCGATCGTCCTGGCCGACAAGACGCTCGCCCACATGGACGAGGAGCGGTTCCGGGACGCCCTGGCCGCCAAGGTCGACGTCGGCGCCGCCATGGCCCGGGTCTTCGGCGCCGAACCACTGGACCTCGTCCTCTTCTTCTCCTCGGTGGAGAGCCACGTCCGGGACGCCGGGCAGGCGAACTACGCGGCCGGGTGCACCTTCAAGGACGCGCTCGCCGCCGCCCTGCGCGACCAGTGGCCGGACACCGTCGTCAAGACCGTCAACTGGGGCTACTGGGGCGCCACCGGCGTCGTCAGCGGCGACTTCTACCGCAGCCGCATGGCGGCCGAGGGCATCGACTCCCTCGACCCCGAGGAGGCGCTGCGCCACCTGGCCCACTTCCTCGGCGGCACGCACCACCAGGTCACGCTCATGCGGACCTTCGGCGACCGGGCGCTCGACGGGCTGGCCCTCGCCGAGCGGCAGACGGCCGGCTCGGCCCCGCTGCCCCGCGTACTCGACCAGGTCGTGGCGGACCACCGCCCGCCGGCCGGCGAGGTCGCCCGGCTGAGCCGCTTCCTGCCCCACCCCCGCCTGTGCGCACTCGCCGAACGCCTGCTCTTCACCACGCTCCGCGACCTCGGCCCGGACGGTCCGGAGCGGCGCGTGCTCGGCGCGTACCGTCCGTGGCTGGAGGAGAGCGACCGCGTGCTGACCCGCGCCGGTCTGCTCCAGGTCGTCGACGGGCGCCGCGTCGCCCTCGCGTCCGGCCTCGACAGCGCCGAGCTGTGGCGCCAGTGGCACGAGGAACGCGGGCAGTGGCACCACGGCGACCACCAGCGGGCCCACGTCGACCTGGTCGAATCCTGTCTGCGCGCACTGCCCGACGTCCTCGTCGGAGCACGGCCCGCCACCGAGATCCTCTTCCCCGGCTCGTCCCTGTCCCGGGTGGAGGGCATCTACCGGGGCGACCCCATCGCCGACTACTTCAACGACCGGCTCGCCGAGCTCCTCGCCGACGCCGTGCGCCGCTGGGGCACGGCCGAACCCGCACGGCGGCTGCGCATCCTGGAGGTCGGCGCCGGCACCGGCGCCACCAGCGCCCGCGTCCTGCGGGCCCTCGCACCGCTGCGCGAGCGCATCGCGGAGTACTGCTACACCGACCTGTCCAAGGCGTTCCTGTTCCGGGCCGAGGAGCAACTCCTCCCGGACCACCCGTACCTGACGACCCGCCTCCTCGACGCCGAGCGCCCGCCCGGCGAACAGGGCCTGGAGCCGGGCTCCTTCGACATCGTCGTGGCCACCAACGTCCTGCACGCCACCGCCGACATCACCCGCACCCTGCGCAACGTCAAGGCGGCCCTGCGGCCCGGCGGCCTGCTCTTCCTGAACGAGATGAGCCGCAACACGCTCCTGGCCCATCTCACCTTCGGGCTGGTCGACGGCTGGTGGCGGACCCGGGACGCCGAGCTGCGCATCCCCGGCAGCCCGGTGCTCAGCCCCGACCGCTGGCTCGACGTGCTGGACCGGGAAGGCTTCCGCACGGCCGTCCAGCCGGAGCCGGAGGCGCACACCCTGGGCCAGCAGCTCACCGTCGCCGAGAGCGACGGGCTGTTCCGGGTACCGCGTACGCAGGCCGCCACCGGCCGTCCCGAGCCGGAGCGGACGCCGCCGGTGGCCGCCGGCACCGGTGCGGACGGCACGCTGCGGGCACGGACCACCGAGTACCTCGTGGGGCTGCTGCGCGAGGCCCTGCGGCTGCCGGACGGGGACCTCGACCCGCACCGGGACCTGCACGACTACGGTCTCGACTCCATCCTGGTCTCCGGCCTGAACAACGCCCTCGCCCGGGACTTCGAGGACGTGGGCAGCACCCTCTTCTTCGAGCTGCGCACCCTGGACGAGCTGGTCGACCACTTCGTCACGACACGGGAGGGCGAACTGCGCGGGCTCTTCGGCAGCGCGCCGACCGCACGACCGGCGCCGGCCGCGCCGTCGGCAGCCGCCGGGCAGCCGGTGTCCGCCGGGCAATCGGTGTCCGCCGAGCAGTCGGTGCCCGCCGAGCGGCCGCTGTCCGTCGTACGGCCCCGGTCCGCCGTGGAGTCCCGCGTCGACCGCACCACCCGCCGGGTCACCGACCTCGTCGCGGCCACCCTGCGGCTCGCCCCGGGCGAACTGTCGCCCGACGCCGACCTCTTCGGCCTCGGCCTGGACTCCATCCTCGTCGTCCAGCTCAACAACGCCCTGAGCCAGGACTTCGAGGGGCTCAGCAGCACGCTCTTCTTCGACTGTCCAACCATCAGGGACGTCGTGGCCCGCCTCGTCGCGGAGCACCCCGGGCACCCGGAGGACCCCGAGTACGCCGAGCGTGCCGAGCACCCCGAGGCAGCCGAGCGTCCCGAGTACGCCGAGGTAGCCGAGCGTCCCGTGTACGCCGAGCGCCCCGGGCACGCCGCGGCCGCCGCCCGGCTCTCCGGTGACATCGCCGTCGTCGGCCTGGCCGGCCGCTACCCGCAGGCCGACAGCGTCTTCGACCTCTGGGAGAACGTCCGCGAGGGCAGGAACTGCACGGCCCCTTACCCGGCCGACCGCTGGTGGGTGAGCTGGGACGAGGAAGGGCGCCGCCGCCCGCACGGCGGTTTCCTGGACGACGTGGCCTCCTTCGACGCGGAGTACTTCGGGATCCCCGCGGACGAGGCGGCGGCCATGGACCCCCAGGAGCGGCTGTTCATCGAGACGGTCCACAGCTGCCTCCAGGACGCTGGCTACACGGCCGACGCCCTGAACCGGCACGGCAGGGTCGGTGTCTTCGCCGGCGTCATGAACTCGACGTACAACGGCCGCACCGCCTACTCGTCGATCGTGAACCGCACCTCCCACCTGTTCGACTTCCAGGGCGCCAGCATCGCCGTCGACACGGCCTGCTCCTCCTCGCTCACCGCCGTCCACCTGGCCGTGGAGAGCCTGCGCAGCGGCGACACCGACTGCGCCGTCGCGGGCGGCGTCAATCTGCTGCTGAACGCGGACCACTTCGACGTCCTCGCCGAACACGGTCTGCTCTCCGGGGGCGACCGGTGCCGGCCCTTCTCCGAGCACGCGGACGGCTTCCTCGCGGCCGAGGGAGTGGGCGCCGTACTCCTGCGGCCGCTCCAGGACGCGCTGGACAACGGCGACCACGTGTACGCGGTCATCAAGGGCAGCGCGGTCAACGCGGGCGGGCGCACCAGCCGGTACAGCATGCCCAGCCCGCAGGCGCAGCGGGACGTCGTCGCGCGCGCCCTGGAGAAGGCGGGCGTGGCCCCGGCCACCGTCAGCTACGTCGAGGCCCACGGCACGGCGACCGCTCTCGGCGACTCCATCGAGATCTCCGCGCTGTCCCGGGCCTTCGGAAGCGACCGGGCGGGCCAGTACTGCGCGGTCGGCTCGCTCAAGTCCAACCTGGGGCACTGCGAGAGCGCCTCGGGCCTCGCGGGCCTGACCAAGGTCCTCCTGCAGATGCGGCACGGACAGCTCGCTCCCTCGATCAACGCCGAGGAACTCAACACGGGCATCGTCTTCCACCGGTCGCCGTTCCGCGTGCAGCGCGAACTCGCCCCCTGGGCACCGACCGACGCCGAGGGACGGCCCGTCCCGCGCCGCGCCGGTATCTCCTGCTTCGGCGCGGGCGGCTCGAACGCACACCTGATCATCGAGGAACACCGTGGAGGCGGCGACGTGGCCCCGGCGCTGGAGCACCCGCACGACGAGCCCTGCCTGGTGCCGCTGTCGGCGCGGACCCCGGAGGAACTGCGCGCGGTGACCGGGCGTCTGGCGGACTTCCTCGCCGACCCGGACCGCGCCGCCCACCCGGTGGCGCTGCGCGATCTCGCGCACACCCTGCGGGTCGGCCGTGACGAACTGCCCGTCCGGCTGGCGTATGTGGTGGAGTCCGTCGCGGAACTCGCCGCACGGCTCGGCGAGTTCCGGGAGACCGGCAAGGCGGGCGCCGGCGAGTACGCCGACCTCACCGGTGAGCCGCGCCCCGGCCCCGGCCGTTCCGACGGGCCGGCGGCCCTCGTCGCCGACCCGCACGAGACGGCGCGGAGGTGGCTGGCGGGCGCCGCCGTCTCCTGGGACACGCTGAACGCCGGCCGTCCGGCCCGGCGGATCAGCCTGCCCACGCACCCGTTCCGGCGCACCCCGCACTGGTACACCCAGCCGGCCCCGGCGGTCCTCGCGCCGACTCCGGCGGTCCTCGCGCCGAACTCGGCGGTCCTCGCCCCGACTCCGGCGGTCCCCGCCCCGAACTCGGCGGTCCCCGCCAGGGAGCACGCGTTCCTCGCCCTGGACCATGCGGCCCCCGCCCCGGAGCCCGCGGCCCCCGCGCCCGCCGAACCGGAGGGTGTGCGCCACTGGCTGCGCCGGACCGTCGCGGCGCACCTCGGCTGCGACCCGTCGCAGGTGCCCACCGACCGGGACCTCACCGCAGCCGGCCTGTCCTCCATGGCACTCGTCCGGCTGGGCAGGCAGATCCAGGACCTCGACGCGGAGTTCGAGACCGCGCTCCTCTTCGAGTACGGCACGGTCGACGCACTCGCCGCCCATCTGACCGGACGAGGCGTCACCGCCCCCTCGGCGCGGCAGACCGCCGACGGTGAGGTACGGCACCGCGCCACCGCCACCGCCACCGCCACCGCCGGCCTGCGGCACCCGCTCACCGAGGGGCAGCAGGGCCTGTGGGCCCTGCACAAGGCGGCGCCGGAGGCCGGCGTCTACAACGTGCCGCTGTGCTTCCGGGTGACCGGGCTCGACGTACCGGCACTGCGCGGCGCCTTCGACGCCGTGCGCGACCGGCACGCCCTCCTGCGCGGAGCCGTCCGGGAGGAGCACGGCCGCCTGCTGCTCGTGGAGGCCCCGGCAAAGGGGCCGTGGCTGACCGAGCACGACCTCACCGCCAGGGACGAGGCAGAGGTGCTGGAGGGCGTCCGCGCCTCGGCCAGGGCGCCGTTCGACCTGGAGCGGGGCCCCCTGTGCCGGATCGGTGTGTTCCACGGGCCGGACGGCGACTCCTGGGTGCTGCTGAACGCCCACCACATCGTCCTCGACGGCGCCTCGGCCGTCGTCCTCGTGAAGGAACTGCTCACCGCCTACCAGGCGCGCGTCGACGGCACGGGAGCCGACGCCTTCCCGCCCACCGCCGCCTACGCGGAGTTCGTCGCGCTGGAGGAGGCCGGCCTGCGCGCCCCGGACGCCGACGTCCGGCTCTCCTACTGGCGCGACCGGCTGACTCCGCCGCTGCCCGCGCTCGCGCTGCCCGCCGACCGGCCGCGCCCCGCGCACCCCGGACCCGTGCGCGGGGCCACCGCCACCCGGTGCCTGGCGCCGGAGGTGGGGGAGCGGATCACACGGGCGGCCCGCGACCACCGTCTCTACCCGTCGGCGCTGTTCCTGGCGGCGTACCAGGTGCTGCTGAGCCGCTACACCCGGCAGGACGACGTGATCGTGGGCGCGGCGGTGAACACCCGGCCCGCACAGGGGTTCGCCGCGACCGTCGGCCACTTCGTGAACATGATGCCGGTGCGCACCCGCGTCAGCCCGGCCGAACCCTTCGCCGCCCTCGCGGCGGACGTCCAGAAGACCCTGGTCGAGGGCCTCACCCACACCTTCCCCTTCCCGGCCCTGGTCCGCGGACTCGGCCTGTCCGGCGCCGGCACCCCGGTCTTCACCTGCGCCTTCATGTACCAGGACTGGTACGAGGACGTGACCGCGCCCGCGCCCTCCTTCCGGTACGTCGAGGGCATCCACCAGGAGGGCGAGTACGAACTCGTCCTGGAGGTCGTCGCACCCGGCGGGCACGGCCCCGGCTTCGCCGTCAACTGCAAGTACGACGCCGCCCTGTTCGACCCGGAGACCATCGAGCAACTGCTGCGCCAGTACGAGCAGTTGCTGCGCACGGCTTCCAGCGCGCCCGGTCTGCCGGTGGACGAGTGCTCCCTGCTGTCGCCCGAGGAGCGGCACACGCTGACCGTGGAGTGGAACGCCACCCGGGTCGCGCAGCCCGACCGGTGCGTGCACGAACTCTTCGCCGAGCAGGCCGCGCGCACCCCGGACGCCGTGGCGGTGGTGAGCGGTGCCGACACGTTCACGTACGCCGAACTGGACGCCCGCGTGTCCCGGTTCGCCGGCCGTCTGGCGGCGCTGGGCGTCGGCCCCGGCAGCCTCGTCGCCGTCTACATGGAGCGCTCCGCCGAGCTGCTGGTCGCGCTGCTGGGCACGATGCGGGCGGGCGGCGCCTACATCCCGCTGGACCCGGGCTATCCCGGTGACCGTTTGGCGTACATCCTCGCCGACTCCCGGCCGCGGGTCGTGGTCTCCGACTCGGGGCTGCACGACCGGCTCCGGGAACTGACCACGGCGGCGTCCGCACCCCGCGTCGTCCTGATCGACGAGCAGCACGGCGACGACGCCCCGTGGGCCGGCCCGCGGCACGTCGGGGGAGCCGACCTGGCCTACGTCATCTACACCTCCGGCAGCACCGGCAACCCGAAGGGCGTGATGGTGCCGCACCGGGCCCTCACCAACTTCCTGTGCGCGATGGCCCGCAGGCCCGGACTGACGGCGGACGACCGGATGCTCGCGGTCACGACGCACAGCTTCGACATCGCCGCGCTCGAACTGTTCCTGCCGCTCGTCACCGGCGCCCGCTGCCACATGTCCGACCCCGCCACCGCGCGGGACCCCGAACGCCTCAAGGAGCTGATCGGCTCCGCGCGGCCGACGGTGATGCAGGCGACCCCGTCGACCTGGACGATGCTGTTCCACGCCGGATGGACCAACGAGGAACGCGTGCGCGTCCTGTGCGGGGGCGAGGCGCTGCCGGAGACGCTGCGCGAACGGCTCGCCGGACTCGGCTGCGAGGCCTGGAACCTGTTCGGACCCACCGAGACCACGGTGTGGTCCACCGCCGGGCGGATCGAGCCGCACCGGCGCGTCACCATCGGCCGGCCCATCGACAACACGCGGATCCACCTCCTCGACGAGCGGGGGCGGCTGGTGCCCGCCGGCGTCCCCGGCGAACTGTGCATCGCCGGGGACGGACTCGCCCTCGGCTACCTCGGCAAGCCGGAACTCACGGCCGAGCGCTTCCCCGACAACCCCTTCGCACCCGGCACCCGGCTGTACCGCACGGGCGACCTGGCACGCTGGCTCAGCGACGGCTCCCTCGAATGCCTGGGCCGCATCGACTCCCAGGTCAAGATCCGCGGCTTCCGCGTCGAACCCGGCGAGATCGAGCACGTCCTGGCCGGCCACCCGGCCGTCCACGAGTGCGCGGTCGTCGCGCGCACCCAGTCCGCGAGCAAGCAGCTCGTGGCGTACTACACCCGAGCGGCCGGGACCGGAGCGTCCGCCGGTGAACTCGCCGCACACCTGCGGCGCCGACTGCCCGACTACATGGTGCCGCCGTTCCTCCTGCCCGTCGACCGGCTGCCCCGGACGCCGAACGGCAAGGTGGACCGCAAGGCGCTGGAGGAACGCGACGTGACGCTGCCCGAGGGAGCCGAACCCGCCGTACCGGACGGGCGACCGGACTCCGCACCGGACGGGCCGGCCACCGCGCGGCCCACCGCCGTACCCGACGAGGCCGACGTGCTCGCCCTCTGGCGTGACGTCCTCGGCGTCGGCAACCTCCGTCCCACCGACGCGTTCCTGGACGCCGGCGGCAGCTCGGTGCTGGCCGCCGTGCTCGCCGACCGCGCGGGCAAGCGGTACGCGCTGCCCTTCGGCGCCGCCGAGGTCTTCAAGTGCGTCAGCGCCCGCGGCATGAGCGAGCACCTGACCGCCCTCGGTACCGCCCCCGGGCAGCCGGACCCCGCCGGAAGGCCCGCCCCGGCGGCCGTCGCCCCCGTGGCCGCGCCGCCCGCCCACCTCCGGGACAGCGTCGCCGTCATCGGCGTCTCCTGCCGGCTGCCGGGCGCCGACGACCACCACGCGTTCTGGCGCAACCTCGTCGCCGGCCAGGAGAGCGTGGAGTTCCTCTCCGAGCGGGAACTGCGCCGCCTCGGCGTGGACGAGGAACTCCTCGCCCACCCGGACTATGTGCCGGTACGGTCCGCGATGCGCGGCAAGGGGCACTTCGACCCCGAGTTCTTCAACGTCACGCCCCGCGACGCCGAGCTGATGGACCCGCAGCTGCGACTGCTGCTCCAGCACTCCTGGAAGGCGGTGGAGGACGCCGGCCACCTGCCGGGCGACATCACCGACGCGGCCGTGTACATGTCCACCAGCAACGCCCTGTACCAGGCACCGCTCGCCGGCCCCGGCGCCCGGCGCGACTCCGAGGGACTCGTCGCCTTCCTCCAGGCGCAGCCCGGCACCATCCCCACGACCGTCTCGCACCGGCTCGGACTGCGGGGCCCCAGCCTGTACGTGCACAGCAACTGCTCCTCCTCCCTGGCCGGCCTGGCCCTCGCGGTGCAGACCATCCAGTCCGGGCAGACCCGGCACGCCCTGGTCGGCGGCGCGAGCGTGTACGGCGAGCACGCCGTCGGCTACCTCCACGAAGAGGGCATGACGCTCTCCGCCGACGGACACTGCAAGCCCTTCTCGGCCGACGCCGACGGCATGGTCGGCGGCGAGGGCGCCGTCGTCCTGCTGCTGAAGGACGCGGCGTCCGCGGTGCGCGACGGCGATCACGTCTACGCGCTGCTGCGGGGCGTGGGGATGAACAACGACGGTGACCGCAAGGCCGGCTACTACGCCCCCAGCGTCAGCGGCCAGACCGAGCTGATCTCGTCGGTCCTCGACCGCACCGGGGTGCACCCGGAGACGATCGCCTACCTGGAGGCCCACGGCACCGGCACCCGTCTCGGCGACCCCATCGAGGTGATGGCGGTCTCCGAGGCCTACCGGCGGCACACCACCAGGACCGGCTTCTGCGGCATCGGCTCCGTCAAGTCCAACCTCGGCCACCTCGACGCCGCCGCGGGCCTGGCGGGCGTCCTCAAGACCGCGCTGGTCCTCGGCAACCGGCTGGTGCCGCCGACCGTCAACCACAGCGCGCCCAACCCGCAGATCGACTTCGCGTCCTCGCCCTTCCGCGTCGTGGACCGGCTCACCGCACTCACTCCGGCGAACGGCCCGCTGCGGGCGGCGGTCAGCTCCTTCGGCATCGGCGGCACCAACGTCCACGCCATCCTGGAGGAAGCCCCGCCCACCACGGCGGACGAGAGCGCCCCGGCCCCCGGACCGCGGCTCGTACCGCTGTCCGCCGCGAAGCCGGAGAACCTCCGGCGGTACGCCCGCGACCTCGCCGACCGGCTCGCCGAACCGGAGGGAACCCGGCCCGGACCGCGGCTCGCCGATGTGGCGTACACCCTCCAGGTCGGCCGCACCGCCCTGGCGGAGCGTGCCGCGTTCGTGGTGCACGACCTGGGCGAACTCGTGGAGGCACTGACGGAGTTCGCCGCCGGCCGCGACCACGCCGCGTGCGTGCGCGGCTCCGTGCACGCGTCCCCGGGCCTGCTCGACCAGGACGACCTGCGCGCACTCACCGGCCGGTGGCTCGCCGAGGGCCGGCTGGACAAGCTCGCCCGGCTGTGGGCCGACGGCGGCTCGGTGGACTGGCACGCGCTGCACACGGGGGAGCACCGGCCGCGCCGGATCAGCCTGCCGACGTACCCGTTCAGCGAGGAGTACCACTGGCTGGGCGCGGACCCCTCCCGGCAGGAGCCGGGAGGACCCGGCACGGCAGACGCGCAGGTGCAGCTCTTCGCGGAACACTGGGTACCGCAGGCCGCGGCCGGCATCCCCTCGGCAGGGGACCAGGTCGTCCTGTGCTTCCTGTCCGGCCGGACCGCGCAGCGGGCCTACGCCCGGGAACTGCGCGAACGCGCCCCCGGCGTACGTCCCGTGTTCGTCGGCCGCACGGGCTCCGGTGAGGACGGCGGCGCCCGCGAGGCGGATCCCGCGGACGAGGACGCACTGCGGCGGGTCCTGGCGGAGGTCGCCGGCGAGTACGGGCGCATCGACGCCGTCCACTACCTGTGGCCGGCCGAGCACCGGACCACGCAGTCCCTGCTGGAGGAGCCCTGGCGCGTGGCCACCCTGGCGCGCGCCCTGGCCGGCACCCGGCCGGTGCCCCGCGTCCTCGTCGCCGGGCACTTCCGCGACGCGGCGGAAGAGGCCGTCCTCGACTCCCTGATCGGCTTCGAGCGGTCCCTCGCCGAGCTGCTGCCCGGCACCTCACTGCGGGTGGTCCTGCACGACGGCGAGGCGTCCGCCGCCCGCTGGGCCGGCCTGCTGCTCACCGAACAACTGCAGGAACGGCCGGTCAGCGCCCTGTACCGGGCCGGTGCACGCCATGTGTGCCGGGTGGAGCCGGTCGACGCGGGCACGGCGCCCGGCGCACGCCCCGGGCTGCGCACCGGCGGCACCTACCTCGTCACCGGCGCGTTCGGCGGGCTCGGCCGACGCGTCGCCGAGCACCTGGCACGCACGTACCGCGCGAACCTGGTCCTCGTCGGCCGCTCCGCACCGTCGGCCGCCGACGAGGACTGGATCCGGACGCTGCGCCGGCACGGCGCGGACGTCGTCCACCACCGGCTCGACATGAGCGATCCGCACGCCGTGACCCGGCTGCTGGCCACGCTGCCCGCGCTCGACGGGGTCCTGCACGCCGCGGGTACGGCGGACGCCGTCCCGTTGCCCGACAAGACACGCGCGTCGTTCGAGAAGGTCCTGGGGCCGAAGCTGCACGGCACCCTCGCGCTGGACCGCGCGCTGCGCGACGCCCCGCGTCCGCCGGCCTTCGTGTGCCACTTCTCGTCGAGCGCGGCCGTCCTCGGCGACTTCGGCAGCTGCGACTACGCGGTGGCCAACCGCTTCCAGGCGGCGTACGCGCGCGCTCTCTCCGACGACGCGTCGCCGGTGGCGACGATCGCCGTGCAGTGGCCCCTGTGGACCGAAGGCGGGATGGGCGCGGCGGCACAGCGGGGCAGCGCCGACACCTACCTGGCCGCCACCGGCCAGCGGCCCCTGGACAGTGCGCAGGGCCTCGCCGTCCTGGAACGGCTGCTGACGGCCCCCCACGCGGCGCCCCTGGTGCTGAACGCCCCGGCGGCGCGGGCCACGACGCTCGTCCGGCGTGCCGTCGAACCGGCACCTGCGGCCGAACGGCGCGCCCCGGAGCCGTCCTCCGCTCCGGCGCGCCCGGCACAGGAGCAGGACGGCGCCGGGTCCGCCCCGGCGGCACCGCGGCCGGACCTCACCGAGACCGTCCGTGAGGTCGTCCGGGAGAGCCTGAAGCTCCCGGCGCACCGGCTCGACGACCGCACCCCCTTCGTCGACCTGGGGCTGGACTCGCTGCGCCTGACCCAGCTCGCGCACCAGCTGTCGGAGCGCGTCGGCGTGCGGCTTCTGCCGACCGTGCTGTACGACCACCCGACGGTCGAGCGCCTGGCCGGCCATCTGGCCGCGGTGGCGCCCGTCGACGCACGGCCCGACACCGCCGCCGCGCGGGAGACGGCCCCGGAGTCCCTCGCCACGCAGCCGCCCACCCCCGTGCCCGCCGGCCGCGACGAGCCCGTCGCCGTCATCGGCATGAGCGGCATCTTCCCCGGCTGCCGCTCGGTCGCCGAGTTCTGGGACGCGCTCGCCGAGGGCCGGGACATGGTCCAGCGGCTGCCCGCCGTGCGCTTCGGCGACGCCCCGGCACCGGACGGCCCGGACGGCCGCTACCCCTGGATGGGCAGCATCGACTGGGCGGACGAGTTCGACGCCGGCTTCTTCGAGTTCGCGCCCAAGGAGGCCCGGACCCTCGATCCGCGCCAGCGCCACCTGCTCCAGGAGTGCTGGAAGGCCCTGGAGGACGCCGCCCTGGGCGCGGAGGAACTGAAGGGCCGCCGCGTCGGCGTGTTCGTCGGCGTGGAGCAGGGCGACTACCAGCTGCTGGTGAAGGACGGCGGCAACGTCACCTCCAACCACGATGGCGTCCTCGCCGCCCGGCTGTCGTACTTCATGGACCTCAAGGGCCCGGTGCTGGCGGTCAACACGTCCTGCTCGTCCGGTCTCGTGGCGCTGCACCAGGCGTGCACGAGCCTGCGGCAGAAGGAGTGCGACATCGCCGTCGTCGCCGCCGCGAACCTCGTCCTCACCCCCGAGGCGCTCGCGGCGATGGACAAGGCGGGCATGCTGTCCCCTCAGGGGCGCTGCTTCACATTCGACCGGCGCGCCGACGGCATGGTCCCCGGTGAGGCGGTCACGGCCCTCGTGCTGCGCCCGCTGGACGCGGCCGAGGCGCACGGCGACCCGGTGCGGAGCGTGATCGTGGCGAGCGGCCTCAACTACGACGGCCGCACCAACGGCATCACCGCGCCCGCCGGGGAAGCCCAGCGCGAACTGATCGAGTCCGTTCACGAGCGTGCCGGAATCGACCCGCGGGACCTCGGTCTCGTCGTCGCGCACGGGACGGGCACGAAGCTCGGCGACCCGGTCGAGGCGAACGCGCTGCGCGCCGCATTCCACGCCCGCGGCGCCGCGGGCGCGGGACAGTTCTGCGCGCTGACCTCCACCAAGACGAACTTCGGCCACACCTTCGCCGCCTCCGGCCTGGTGGGCCTGATGTGCCTGTCGGAGTCGGTCCGCAGGGGAGTCGTCCCGGCGAGCCTGCACTACCGCGACGGGAACGAGTACATCGACTGGAGCGGCAGCCCGTTCTACGTCAACACCACCACCAAGCCGTGGGTGACGGAGGGCCGGCCGCGCATGGGCGCGGTCAGCGCGTTCGGCATGAGCGGCACCAACGCCCATGTCGTCGTGCGTGAGCACACCGGCCCCGCGCCGGTGCCCGCTCCGCGCGCCACCAGCCATCTGCTGCCCCTGTCGGCCAAGACCCAGGAGGCGCTGGGCGAGCTGGTGGACCGCCTGCTCGAACGGATCGACGACGGCGGGCTGCGGGACGCCGACCTGCCGCAGCTGAGCCGGACCCTGTTCAGCGGACGCCACCACTTCCGGCACCGCTGCGCGGTCGTCGTGGACACCCTCGACGAGGCCGCGGCGCTGTGGCGCACCTGGCGTGCCGACGGGGGCACGTCCGACCCCGCCTGGTTCGCGGGCACGGTGGCCCGTGACTTCTCCGCGGACACCGACGGCGAGTCCGTCGCCGCCTGGACCACCCGGGCCGGGGACGGACGGTCGGACGCCACGGAGCGCAGGACGGCCCTGGCCGCACTGGCACGCCTCTACGTGGCCGGCCACGACGTGCCCTGCCCGGACCCGGCCCCGGCCACCGGACCCCGCCCGGCCCGGCTGCGCCTGCCCACCTACCCCTTCGCCCGGACCCGCTACTGGGTACGACGGGAAGCCACCGCGCCGCTGACCGCGGCCTCCGAGCCCGCCGCCCCGCTGACCGCGGCCTCCGAGCCCGCCGTGCCGCTGACCGCGGCCTCCGAGCCCGCCGTGCCGCTGACCGCGGTCTCCGAGTCCGTTGCCTCGTTGGCCGCCGCCTCCCGGTCCGCCGTGCCGGAGGCTCCCGCCGCCCCGGCACCGTCCGGGACGCCCGGCGGACCGGCCGTCCGGCGCGTCGTGCTCACCGACCTGACACGGCTGCCGCACCGGCTCGACGACGTCACCGCACCGCCGCGCCGCACGGTGACACTGCCCGCGCTCACGGCGCCGCCCGCCCCGGCCGGCCCCGCGACGGAGCAGCCGGCCGCCGCCCCGCGGCCGGTCACGCTGGACCACGACATCCTGGACGACCTGAAGTCGGCGGCGGACATCGACTTCGGCGGCATGGTGGCCACCCTGAACCGCACCGGGGTCATGGTGGAGCACCTGATCCCCTACTCCTCGGACTTCGCCGAGTACGCCGCAGGGTGCGGCGGCGAGGTGCTCGACCTCGGCTGCGCGTACGGCGTCGCCAGCATCGCGGCGCTGGAGCGCGGAGCCCACGTCGTCGCGCTGGACATGGAGCGCAAGCACCTGGACATCCTCGGACAGCGCGTCACCGACGAGGCCCGGCAGCGGCTGACCCTGCAACAGGGCGTGCTGCCCGACGTCGACTTCGCCGACGGCCGCTTCACGGCGGTGCACGCCAGCCGCGTCATGCACTTCCTCGGCCCGGACGACGTCCGGCTGACGCTGCGCAAGATGTTCCGCTGGCTGGCGCCCGGCGGGAAGGTGTTCCTGAGCACGGACTCGCCCTACTTCGGCTACTGGGCCTCCAAGGCGGCCGAGTACGAGGAGCGCAGGCGGGCCGGTGATCCCTGGCCCGGCTACATCCCGGACGTCGCCGCCCACTTCGACCCGGCGCACGTCGTCGGCGGACCGAGCCTGATCAACGCGCTCGACCCGGAGGTGTTCCGCAGGGAGTGCGAGGCCGCCGGGTTCGTCGTGGAACGCGCCGGGTACTTCGGGGCGGTCGGCGTGGACGAGGGCGCCTACGGGGCTCCCGGTCCCGACATGGAGCACGTGGGGATCATCGCGCGCAAGCCGGACCACGCCGCCCGCGAGGCGGCCGGAGCGGTCGTGCGCAGCGCCGACGGCCTCCCCGTCCACCACCGGGTGCGCGGCGGACGCCCCGGCGCCCCCGCCCTGGTGTTCGTCCACGGCCTGGGCTGCGACCAGTCGTACTGGGACCGCCAGGCCGAGCACTTCGCCGGGGACTTCACCGTCGTCACCCTCGACCTCGCCGGGCACGGCCGGTCCGGGCGGGATCGGCGGCGCTGGACCGTCGAGGCGTTCGCGGCCGACGTGGCCGCCGTCGTGGACCACGTCGGCGCCCAGGACGTGATCCTCGTCGGCCACTCGCTGGGCGGCCCGGTCATGCTGGCCGCGGTGCCCCTGCTGGCCGGGCGGGTCCGGGGCATGGTCGGCGTGGACACCCTGCACACCTTCGACCCCCGTCCGCTCAGCGAGGCACAGATCGACCGGTTCGTCCGGACGTTCGCCGAAGACCCGGTACGTGCCGAGGAACTGTTCCTCGACGCGCGCCGGGCGGACCTGATCGAGCTGGTGGAGCGGACCCGCGCGCACGTCGGCGCGGAGATCGTGTCGGCGGCGTTCCGCGAGATGCTGACGTACCTTCAGCGGCTGCCGCACCACCCCGCCGTCCCGCTGACCCTGGTCAACTCGACCTCCTGGATGCCGACGGACACCGACTCGGCCGCGCGCCGCGGGGTCGAGGTGGAACTGGTCGAGGGCGTCGGGCACTTCGCGATGCTGGAGGACCCCGACGCGCTCAACGCATCGCTGGCCAGGCATGTCCGCCGCATCACCGGGGCCACCCCGGAACGCGTTGCCACCCCCGCCGGGCGGCCCGGGGCGGACGGGGGCGAGGAACGATGAGCCGGCCCTCGGGTACTAGGATGCGCAGCGAGAGTGACCTGCGGCGGTTCTTGCAAGAGACGCTGGGCGGCGTCCTGGGAACCGATCCGACCTCCAGCCCCGACCACCTCCCTTTCGTGGAGCTGGGCCTGGACTCGATCTCCTGCGTCGTGTGGCTGCGCGAGATCAACCGCGCCCTCGGGCTGTCCCTCACGGTGGCCGAGGTGTGCGGTCACCCCACGTTCGGCGAGTTGGCCGCCCTGATCGAGGGCGTCATGGGAGATCTGATGAGTGGCACCACCCCCCGGTCCTCGGCTGCCCGCGTCGACGGCACGCGCGGGCGCGACGCCATCGCCGACCATGTGCGGCAGAGCCTCGCGGAGGAGCTGGAACTGCCCGCCGCGGACGTCGCCGACGACGTGCCCTTCGTCGAACTGGGCCTGGACTCCATCACCGGCGTGACGTGGACGCGCAAGCTGAACACGCACTTCGGTCTCGCGCTCTCCGCCACCCAGGTCTACAGCCACCCCACGGTGGCGGACCTGGCCGCACACGTGGCCGGCTGCCTGGAGGGCGCGGACGGCGCACCCGAGGGGGTGTCCGAGGCCGCTTCCGAGGCCCCGGCCGCCGTCCCGGCGTCCGGCGCCGCACCCGCGTCCGGGCCCGCCGAGGACGCGCTGACCGGCTGGCTCCGGGCGAGCCTCGCCAGGGAACTCGAACTCGCCGAGTCCGACATCGACGACGACACCCCCTTCGTGGAACTGGGCCTGGACTCCATCACGGGCGTCACCTGGACCAGGTCCGTCAACACCCGCCTGGGCCTCGCGCTCTCCGCCACCACGGTCTACGGCCACCCGACCATCGCCGAGCTGGCCGCGCACCTGACGCGGGACCACGGGGCCTCGCTGCCCGAGCCGGCCGCCGCCGAGGAGAAGGCTCCGGCCGGCCCCCCGGTGCCCCCGGCACGCCCTGCCGCTGCCCCCACCCTTGCCGCTGCCGCTGCCGCTGCCGCTGCCGCTGCCGCTGCCGCTGCCCCTGCCCCTGCTGCCCCCGACCGCGCCCCCCGCCCCTCCGTCGACCTTGTGGACATCGCCGTCATCGGCATGTCCGGCGCCTTCCCCCAGGCCGCCGACCTGGACGAGTTCTGGGCGAACATCGTCGCCGGCCGGGACTGCGTGACCGAGGTGCCGCCCTCCCGCTGGGCCGTGGACCGGTTCTACGACGAACGGCCCGGGACGCCCGGCAAGTCGTACAGCAAGTGGATGGGCGTCCTGGAGAACGCGCACCACTTCGACCCCCAGTTCTTCACCGTCTCGCCCAGCGAGGCCGAGGCGATGGACCCGCAGCAGCGCCTGCTGCTGCAGGAGAGCTGGCGCTGCGTCGAGGACGCCGGGTACAACCCCGAGACCCTCTCCGGCACGGACTGCGGCGTCTTCATCGGCTGCTCGGTCAACGGCTACGGCGGCCGGGTCGACGAGAGCGAGCTGAGCGCCCACCAGAACCTGGGCACCAACAGCGCGATCATGGCCAGCCGGATCTCCTACACGCTGAACCTCAAGGGCCCGTGCCTGTCCATCGACACCTCGTGCTCGTCGTCCCTCGTGGCGCTCGCCGCCGCCTGTGACAGCCTCTGCCTGGGCGACAGCGACACCGCGCTGGCCGGCGGCGTCTGGGTGATCCCGGGCCCCGGCGTCCACGTGGCGATGAGTCAGCTGCGCGCCCTGTCGCCCACCGGGCGCTGTCACGCCTTCGACGACCGGGCGGACGGCTTCGTCCCCGCCGAGGGCGTCGGCGTGCTCCTGCTGAAGCGGCTCCCGGACGCGCTGGCGGACGGCGACCGGATCCACGCCGTCATCAAGGGCTGGGGCGTGGGCCAGGACGGCCGCTCCAACGGCATCACCGCTCCCAACGCCGAGGCGCAGGCCGCACTTCAGCGGCGGGTGTACGACAGGTTCGGCATCGACCCGGCCGACATCGAGCTGGTCGAGGCGCACGGCACGGGCACGGCCCTCGGCGACCCCGTGGAGATCGACGGCCTCGTACAGAGCTTCGGCGCCCGTACCGACCGCACCGCGTACTGCGCCATCGGCTCGGTCAAGAGCAACATCGGCCACACCGCCTGCGCCGCGGGCGTCGCGGGCACCCTCAAGACCGTGCTCTCCCTGAAGCACGCCACGCTGCCCCCGACCGTCCAGTACGACCGGCTGAACCCGCACATCGACCTCATCGGCACACCGTTCTACGTGAACACCGAGGAACGCGCGTGGCCGGACCGGGGCAGGCCCCGCCTCGCCGCGGTGAGTTCCTTCGGCTACAGCGGCACCAACGCCCACCTCGTGCTGGCGGAGGCTCCGCCGAGCCCGGCGCACCCCGGCGAGCGGGAGGCGCCCGGCGCCCGGCTCGTCGCCCTGTCGGCGCGTACCGGGACGCAACTGCGCGACCAGGCCCGGCGACTGCTCGCCCACCTGCGTACGCACCCGCAGGAGAGCCTGCGCGCCCTGAGTTGCACGCTGCTGCTGGGCCGCAAGCACTTCCGGCACCGCCTGGCCCTGGTGGCCGACACCACCGCGCAGGTGACCGAGGCGCTGGAGAACTGGCTGCACACCGGCGCCGACCCCGCCGTACGCAGCGGCGACCGCAAGCCCGAGCGGCCCGCGGGCGGTTTCGCCGGGCAGCCGTCCGGCGCCGCCGACCAGGTCGGCCGACGGCAGCTCGAAGCGCTGGCCGAGCAGTACGCCGAGGGCCGGGCCCTGCCCTTCGACACCCTCTTCGAGACCGGCCGCCCCGCCAGGACCTCCCTGCCCACCTACCCCTTCGCGGCCGACCCCTACTGGCTGGACCCCGAACCCGCCCGCCCGGACGCCACCGCGCCCCAGGGCGAACCGCTGTGGCTGGAACCGCGCTGGGAGCCGGCCGACCGCGCCGCCACGGAACCGGGCGACGCCCCGGCCGATGACCACGGGCACACGGTGTGGCTCGTCGGCGACGACCCGGACGGCTCGCTCGCCCGCGCGCTGCCCGCCCTCCTGCCGGCCGGCGCGGAACTGCGCACGTTCCGTACCGGCACGGCCGCGCCGGACGAGGACTACCGGCGGCTGACCCACACGCTCCTGACCGGGATCCGCGCGCTGACCGCGACCGGCGCCGCACGCGGCCACCTCCTCCAGGTCGTCGTGGCCGGACACGACGCGCCACAGGCCCGCCTCATGGCCGGCGTGTCCGGACTGCTGCGCACGGCCCGCCTGGAACACCCCCGGCTGCGCGCCCAGTACGTCGAACACCTCGACGCCCCGACGGCAACGGCCCTCGACCGGACGGTCCGCGCGGCCCTGCGCCACCCCGGCGAGGCAGAGATCCGCCGCACCGGCGGCGAGACGTACGTACGACGCCTGGCCGAACTGCCCGTCTCCGTCTCCGTGGACACGGCGGCCCTGCCATGGCGCGACGGCGGTGTCCACCTGATCACCGGCGGGCTCGGCGGACTCGGGCTGCACCTCGCCCGCGACCTGTCGAGCGGCCTCACCGAGGGCGTGCTGGTCCTTGTGGGCCGCTCCGCGCCCACACCGGACACCGAGCGCACCCTCGCCGCCCTGCGCGGGCCCGGACTCACGGTCGAGTACCGCCGGACCGACCTGACCGACCGCGCCGCCGTCCGGGACCTGGTCGACGGCGTGCGCCGCCGCCATGGCGCCCTCCACACGATCGTGCACTGCGCGGGCGTCCTGCGCGACGGTCCCCTCGCCGGCAAGCAGGACGCGGACGTCCACGCCGTTCTCGCCCCGAAGGTGTCGGGCCTCGTCCACCTCGACGAGGCCACCCGCGACCTGCCGCTGGACCGGTTCGTCGTCTTCTCCTCCAACGCGGCCGCCTTCGGCAGCGCCGGGCAGGCGGACTACGCGGCGGCCAACGGCTTCCTGGACGCCTACGTCGCCCACCGCAACGAACTCGCCGCGCGGGGCCTGCGCTCCGGCCGGGCCGTCAGCGTCAGCTGGCCGCTGTGGGCCGACGGCGGGATGCGGGTCGACGCCGCGGGCCTGGACCGGCTGGCCCGGCTCGGCGTGACCCCGCTGCCCACGCCGGACGGACTCCGCGCGCTGCGCACACTGCTCGCCTCCGGCCGGGAGCGGACCCTGGTACTGCACGGCGACCGGGAGGCCCTGCTCGCCCGCCTGGCCCCCCTGACCGGCACGGCACCGGGCACCGCGCCCGCAACCGGCACGGCACCGGGCACCGCGCCCGCAACCGGCACGGCACCGGGGAGCGGGCCGCTGGCCGGCCCGCGTCCGGAGGCCGGGCCCCTCACCGGCTCCGCGTCGCAGGCCGCTCGCCCTGCCGAGGCCGCCGGCCCGGACGCGGCGGGCTGGGAGCGCACTCTGGTCGCGGAGATCGCCGCGCAGCTGGGCCTCCCCGCCGCGGAGATCGAGCCGAACGGCGAACTGGGAGAGTACGGCTTCGACTCGATCAGCCTCACCCAGCTGGCGGAACGCCTCAACGACCAGCACGGTCTGGCACTCGCCCCCACGGCCTTCTTCGAGCACCCCACACCCCGCCGACTCGCCGCCCACCTCGCCGACCGGCACACGCCCGCGCCCTCCCGGACCGCCGAGCCCGCCCTCTCCCGGGCAACCGATCCCGCGCCCTCCGGGACCGCCGAGCCCGCTCCCCGCGGCACCGCGGACCTCGACGCCGTCACCGCCGGGCTCGCCGCGGAGGTGTCCGCCCAACTCGGGCTCCCCGTCGAGGAGATCGACGCGGACGAGGAGCTGGGGGAGTACGGCTTCGACTCGATCAGCCTCACCGAGCTGGCCGGCCGCCTGGGCGAACGCTACGGACTGACACTCGCCCCGACCGTCTTCTTCGAGCACCGCACCCTGCACGCCCTCGCCGCCCACCTCGTCGACACCCACGGTGCGGAGCCGGCGCGCTTCCACGGCACGGCCCCGAGCGAGCGCGGCACGACCACCGTCGAGACTCCCGGGACCACCCGGCTCCGCGAGGGACGCGAACCGTCCGCCGCGACCACCGGCCGCGAGACCGAGCCGATCGCCGTCATCGGCATGAGCGGCAGCTTCCCGCAGGCCCCCGACCTCACCGCGTTCTGGGACAACCTCCGGCAGGGCCGGGACTGCATCACCGAGATCCCCGGGGAGCGCTGGGACCACCTCCAGTACCCCGCCGGCGGCCGATGGGGCGGCTTCCTCGACGCCGTGGACCGCTTCGACCCGCTGTTCTTCGGTATCTCGCCGCGCGAGGCGACCGCCATGGACCCGCAGCAGCGACTCCTGCTCACCCATGTGTGGCAGGCGCTGGAGGACGCGGGGCACGCACCGTCGAGCCTGGCGGGCAGCAACACCGCCGTCCTGATCGGCACCGCGCCCAGCGGCTACGGCACCCTGCTGCTCGACGGGCAGCACACCGGCGACGGTTACGCCGCCACCGGCGTCTCCGGCTCCGTCGGACCCAACCGGGTCAGCTACCTGCTCGATCTGCACGGCCCCAGCGAGCCGGTCGAGACCGCCTGTTCCAGCTCCCTGGTCGCCGTCCACCGGGCCGTCGAACTGCTCCGCAGCGGAGCGAGCGACCTGGCGCTGGCGGGCGGGGTGAACACCATCGTCAGCCCGGACCTGCACATCGGCTACAGCCGCGCCGGCATGCTGTCCGAGGACGGCCGCTGCAAGACCTTCTCGGCACGGGCGGACGGCTATGTGCGCGGCGAGGGCGTCGGCGTCCTCGTCCTCAAGCCCCTCTCCCTCGCCGAACGCGACGGCGACCGCGTCCACGGGGTCATCCTGGCGACCGCCGAGAACCACGGCGGCCGGGCGCACTCGCTCACCGCGCCCAACCCCCGGGCGCAGGCCGACCTGCTCACGACGGCCTACCGCCGGGCCGGGATCGACCCGCGCACCGTGACGTACGTCGAGGCGCACGGCACCGGCACCGAGCTGGGCGACCCCGTCGAACTGGGCGCGCTCAGGACCGCGTTCGCCACGCTGTGCGACGAGGTCCCCGATACCCTCGGCCGGCCCGCCCGCTGCGGCCTGGGCTCGGTCAAGAGCAACATCGGACACCTGGAACTCGCCGCCGGTGTCGCGGGCATGATCAAGACCCTGCTGCAGATGCGCCACGGCGAACTGGTCGAAAGCCTGCACTGCCACGATCTCAACCCCTACCTCGACTTCACCGACAGCCCGTTCGAGGTCGTACGGGAACGCCGGCCCTGGCAGCGGCTGCGGGACGCCGACGGCGCCGAGGTGCCGCGCCGCGCCGGAGTCAGCTCGTTCGGCTTCGGCGGGGTCAACGCCCATGTGGTCCTGGAGGAGTACCAGGGCCGAAGCCGCCGTGAGGAGCCCGCCGTCGACGCGACCCCGGAGCTGATCGTCCTCTCCGCCCGTACCCCCGGCCAACTGGCCGCCCGGGCCCGCGACCTGCTGGCCCACCTCGATGACGACCGGGTCGCCACGCCCCGCCTGACCGACCTGGCGTACACCCTGCAGACGGGCCGTGACGCCATGGAGGAGAGGCTCGCCACCCGGGTGTCCTCCCTCACGGAGCTGCGCCGGCGGCTCGCCCAGGTCACCGACGCGGACACCGCCCCGGAGGGCTGGCACCGCGGTTCGGTGCCCCGCGGAGCCGTCGCGGCCGCGGCGCGCGACACCGAGCGGCTCGCCGCGTCCCGCAGCTGGATCGACGCGGAGCAGTACGACCGGGTGCTCGACCGGTGGGCGGCCGGACACCCGGTGGACTGGGAGCGGCTCCACACCGGCCGGCCCCGTCCGCGCCGCATCGGCCTGCCCGCCTATCCGTTCGCGGACGAACGCTACTGGGCGGGCCGCGGCACCGGCCGGCCGACGGCCGCGGCCCCGGCCGGACAGGCCGCCCCGGCGGGCTCGCACCCCCTGCTGGGACGTGCCCTGCCGGACGGAACGACGACCCGCTACGAGACCCGCCTGGACGGCAGCGAGCCGTTCCTGCGCGACCACCGGGTGCGGGGAGCCGGGGTGCTGCCGGGCGCGGCCCATCTGGAGATGGCGCACGCGGCGGTCGGCCGCCTGGTGGGCGAGGACCGCGCGGGCCGCATACGCCTGGACGACATCGTGTGGCTGCGGCCCGCCGTGTGCGGTGCGGACGGGCTGCGCCTGAGTCTCGACGTACGCCGGGTGTCCGACGACGTCCACGAGTACGCCCTGCACAGCGTCGACGGCGACGGCCGGCGCGTCCTGTGCAGCCAGGGCCGGGCCCGGTTCACGGACACGCCCGGCTCGCCCGTCCCGCCGCTCGACGAGCTGAAGTCCGCCTGCGCCGACACCGTCTTCACGGCGGACGAGATCTACGACCGCTACGGCCGCGTCGGCATGGAGTACGGCCCGGCGCACCGGTCCGTGACCTGGCTCGGCACCGGCACGGACCCCGACGGCCGGCCCCAGGTGCTCGCCGCACTGCGGCTGCCCGCGGAGGCGGAGCACCCGGAGTCGTACCACCTGCACCCGAGCATCGTGGACGGCGCGTTGCAGGCCACGCTCGGACTCGGACTGACGGCCGAGCGGGCCGACGACCACGGTGGCAGGCCCGCCCTGCCGTTCGCCCTGCAGCACCTGCGGGCGTCCGCGCCGACGCCGGTGACGGCGTACGCGTGGATCAGGCACCAGGACGGCAGCCGGCCGGATGCCTCCTCGGCCAGGCTCGACGTGACCCTGCTGGACGAACGCGGACGGGTGTGCGCGGAGCTGACCGGGCTCAGCGCACGCGTTCTCCGCGGCGAACCGGGCGGCGACGGCCTCGCCCCCGCGCGTCCGGAGGAGCCGCTCGGCGTCCGCGCCCTGCGGTACGTGCGCGAACAGCTCGCCACCGCGCTCGAGGTGGCACCGGACCGCCTTGATGTGGACACGCCGCTGGAGCACTACGGCATGGACTCCATGATGGCCATGGAACTCACCCGCCATCTGGAGGGACCGTTCGGCCCGCTGCCGAAGACGCTGTTCTTCGAGGTGCGCACCATCAGGGCGCTCAGCGACCACTTCGCCGAGGAGTACCCGCGGCAGCTGCGGGCGGCGCTCGGTGCCGAGGCCGCGGTTCCGGCCGCTGCCGACCCGGACGCGCCCCACCGTGCACCCACGGCCTCCGGACAGCCCACCGCCTCCGGGCAGCCCACGGCCTCCCGGCAGGCCGCGGACACCACCGCCGCGGCCACGGCCGACATCGCGATCATCGGTGTCGCCGGACGCTACCCGGAAGCCGCCGACCTCGACGAGTTCTGGGAGAACCTCCGCTCCGGACGCGACTGCATCCGCGAGGTCCCGGCGAGCCGGTGGGACCACCGCCAGTACCCGGCCGGGGGCCGGTGGGGCGGGTTCCTCGACGGCGTGGACGAGTTCGACCCGCTGTTCTTCCACATATCCCCGCGCGAGGCCGAGTACCTCGACCCCCAGGAACGTCTCTTCCTCCAGTGTGTCCACCACACCCTGGAGGACGCGGGCTACACCGGCGAGCTGCTCGCCCGGCGGTCCGCGGACGACGACGCCGCCGTCCTCCAGCCCCACGGCAAGGTCGGTGTCTTCGTCGGCGTGATGTACGAGGAGTACCAGCTCCACGGCGCCCAGGCGCAGGCCCGCGGCCACCAGGTCGCGCTGTCGGGCAACCCGGCGTCCATCGCCAACCGGGTCTCGTACTTCTTCGACTTCCACGGGCCCAGCATGGCCGTGGACACCATGTGTTCCTCCTCGCTCACCGCCATCCACCTCGCCTGCGAGGCCATCAGGAGCGGGCAGTGCGCGTCGGCGATCGCCGGCGGGGTCAACGTCAGCGTCCACCCCAACAAGTACCTGATGCTCGCCCAGGGCAGGTTCACCGCCGGCGACGGCCGGTGCCGCAGCTTCGGCGAGGGCGGCGACGGCTACGTCCCCGGTGAGGGCGTGGGCGCCGTCCTGCTCAAGCCCCTGGACCGCGCGATCGCCGACGGCGACCACATCTACGGCGTCGTCAAGGGCAGCGCGCTCAACCATGGCGGCCGCACCCACGGCTTCTCCGTGCCCAGCCCCGTCGCCCAGGGCGACGTCATCGCCCGCGCGCTGGCCGAGGCCGGGGTCGAACCGCGGGAACTCGGCTATCTGGAGGCCCACGGCACGGGCACGTCCCTGGGCGACCCGATCGAGATCGCCGGCCTGGTCAAGGCGTTCCGCAAGGCCGGCGACGGCACGCTGCCGGACCACTGCGCGATCGGCTCGGTCAAGTCCAACATCGGCCACTGCGAGAGCGCGGCGGGCATCGCGGCCGTCACCAAGGTGCTCCTGCAGATGAAGCACCGCGCACTGGTGCCCAGCCTGCACTCGGCCACCCCCAACCCGCACATCGACTTCGCGCGCACCCCGTTCCGGGTGCAGCAGGTCCTGGAGCCGTGGCGGCAGCCGACGGTCGTGACCGACGGCGAGCGGCGCGCGCTTCCCCGCACCGCGGGCATCTCCAGCTTCGGTGCCGGCGGCTCCAACGCCCACCTGGTCATCGCCGAGTACCAGCCGGCGGCCGACCGGAGTCCGGCGGCGCCCCAGGGCCCGCGGCCGGCTCTGATCGTGCTGTCGGCACAGAGCGGACCCCAGCTCGTCGAGCAGGCCCGGCGCCTCGCCGCACGGACCGCCGAACTGACCGACGACGACCTGACGGCGATCGCCTGGACGCTCCAGAGCGGGCGGGTGGCGATGGAGGAACGCCTCGCCTTCACCGCGGACTCCCTCGCCTCGCTGCGCCGCACCCTGCACGCGTTCACCGACGACCCGGCACAGTCCGGCCCCTGGCAGCGCGGCACCGTCCGCCCCGGCGAACCGGCACCGCTCACGCCCGACGACGCCCGAAGTGCCGTACGCGAGCTGTGGGAGAGCGGCGACCACGCGGGGCTCCTGCGCCACTGGGCCGCCGGGATCGCCGTCGACTGGGAAGCGCTGCGCCCGGCCGGCGCACCCGTCCGGCGCATCAGCCTGCCCGGCTATCCGTTCGCGCGGGAGCGGTACTGGCTGGACATCGACAGCCACGGCGACACCGACGGCCACGGCGACAGCCACATCGGCACCGACGGCCACCACGACACCGAGACCGACGGCGACACCGACACCGGCGTCGGCACCGGCAGCGACGGTTCGGCCGCCGTTGCCGGGCCGCCCGCCGGTCTCCTGCTCCTGCGCCCCGTGTGGGACGCCGCCGAGGCGAGCGGCGAGCCCGGCCACGCCGGGTTCGCCGAGCACCACGTCGTCCTCGTCGGACGCCTCGACGCCGCCGCCCGGGACGCGCTGGCGGGGGCGCTGCCCGAGTCCGTCTCGTACGACCTCGTGGACCTCGGCACCGGGCCGCTGGACGAGCAGTACCTCGGCGTGAGCCGGCATCTGCTCGGCCTGCTGCGCGGCATGCTCGAACCCGGGCTGCGCCACGAGGTGCTGCTCCAGGTCGTGGCCGTCGGCGAGCCCGGCGACGCCGACCGCCAGGAGTGCTTCGCCGGCCTGACCGGCCTGCTGAAGACGGCACGGCTGGAGAACCCGCGGCTGCACACGCAGTACGTCGACTGCCTCGACGGGGCCGCCCCGGACCTGGTCGCCACCCGCCTGCGGGCCGAGGCGGCCCGCCCCGTCGCCCCGGAGATCCGGTACCGGGACGGCCGACGCGAGGTGAGGCGGCTCACGGAGGTGACGCCCGCCCGCCCGGCCACCACCCCGTGGCGCACCGGCGGTGTGTACCTGATCACCGGCGGCACCGGCGCCCTGGGCCTCATCGCGGCACGCGACATCGCCGCGTCCGCCGGCCGCGCCACCGTCGTCCTCACCGGCCGCTCGCCGCTCGACGGGGACCGGCGGCGGGCGCTGGACGAACTGCGGGCGGCCGGACTGCGGGTGGACCACCAGCGGGTCGACGTGACCGACCCACGCGCGGTCCAGGAGCTGATCACCCACGTCACGGACGTCCACGGTCCGCTGACCGGCATCGTCCACAGCGCCGGCGTGATCGGCGACGGCCTCCTCGCCGGCAAGGAACCGCAGGACGCCGAGCGGGTGCTCGCACCCAAGGTGCGCGGGCTGGTGAACCTGGACGAGGCGAGCCGGGACCAGCCGCTGGAGCTGTTCCTGTGCTTCTCCTCCACGAGTGCCGCCTTCGGCAACCCGGGCCAGGCCGACTACGCGGCCGGCAACGCCTTCATGGACGCGTTCGCGGCCCGGCGCAACCGTCTCGCGGACCGCGGTCTGCGCAGCGGCAGGACCCTCTCCGTCAACTGGCCGCTCTGGGAGGACGGTGGCATGCAGGTGAACGACGCGACCAAGGAGCAGCTCCGGCGGATGGACCTCGAACCCCTCGACACCGACAGCGCGCTGCACGCCCTGCGGGTCGGTGCCGCCGCACAGGACAACGGCCTCGACGAGGGGCGGCTCGTGGTCGTCTCCGGCCGGCGCGGTGCCCTGCTGCCCCGGCTGACGGAGCGTGCGGACACCGCGCGCCCGCGGCCGGGGGCCGCCGCACCCGCCGCGGAGGACGCCGCACCGGCCGCGGAGGACGCCGGGCCGGGCACGGACGAGACCGCTGCCGTGACCGCCGGCCTCCAGGAGCGGACGGTGCGCCACCTCCGGCAGCGGATCGCCGCGGCCCTCAAGCTCGACCCCGCCCGTCTCGACGCCGACACCCCGCTGGAGCGGTACGGCATGGACTCGGTCGTGGCGACCGACCTCGTCGCCGGCTTGGAGAAGACCTTCGGCCCCCTGTCGAAGACGCTCTTCTTCGAGCTGCAGACCGTGCGGGAACTGGCCGCGCACTTCGTCGCCGGGCACGCGGACGCGCTACGGGACCTGGTCGGGGAGCCGGCCGCACCCCAGCCGCGGACACCCCGCACCGCCCCCGCGTCGGCGGCGGACACCGAGGCAGGACAGGCGCACCCCGTCCCGGGCCCGGCTCCCGTCGCCGGTCCGGTGCCGTCCGTACCGGACCCCTCTCCCGTCGCCGGTCCGGTGCCGTCCGCCCCGGACCCGGATCCCGTGGCCGGAGCCGGTCAGGACATCGCGATCATCGGTGTCGTCGGCCGCTACCCGCAGGCCCGGGACCTCGACGCCTTCTGGACCAACCTCCGCGCCGGAAGGGACTGCGTCACCGAGGTGCCCCGCGACCGCTGGGACCCCGACGCGCTCTTCGACGCCGACCGGGACGCGGTGGGCACCAGCTACTGCCGCTGGGGCGGTTTCCTGGACGGCATCGACCGGTTCGACCCGCTCTTCTTCGGCATCTCGCCCCGCGAGGCCGAGGCGATGGACCCGCAGCAGCGGCTGTTCCTGGAGACGGCGTGGGACCTGCTCGAACAGAGCGGCATCACACAGGAGACCATCGAGCGGCGCTACCGGCGCCGGGTCGGGGTCTACGTCGGCTCGATGTACCAGATGTACCGGGCCGAGGAGTCGGACACCGCCCGAGCGGCACTGACCGCGGCCACCTCGTACAACATGATCGCCAACCGGGTGTCGTACTTCTTCGGCCTGGAGGGGCCGAGCCTCGCCGTCGACAGCATGTGCTCCTCGTCGGCCCAGGCCGTCCACCTCGCCTGCGCCGACCTGCTGCGCGGCGAGGCGGAACTCGCCATTGCCGGCGGCGTCAACCTCACCGTCCACCCCGACAAGTACATCGCCCTGTCCCAGGCGCAGCTGCTCGGCAGCCACCCCGGCAGCCGGAGCCTGCGCGACGGCGACGGGTACCTGCCGGCCGAGGCGGTCGGCGCCGTGCTGCTCAAGCCGCTGGCCGCGGCGTTGCGCGACGGCGACACCGTCCACGCCGTCATCAAGGGCAGCGCCTCCCTGCACGCGGGGCGGGGCGGCGGCTTCATGGCGCCCAGCCACCGCACCCAGGTGGCCGTCATGCGCCGCGCCCTGGAACGCGCGGGCGCGACCCCGGAGTCCGTCGGCTACGTCGAGGCGGCGGCGGGCGGTTCCGCGCTCTCCGACGCCGTGGAGGTCAGCGCGTTGCGCGAGGTCTTCGAGGGGGTGTCCGAACCCGTCGTGATCGGCTCGGTGAAATCCAACCTCGGCCATCCCGAGGCCGCCTCCGGCATCGCCCAGCTCACCAAGGTCGTCCTCCAGCTGCGGCACGGCGAGCTGACCCCGCTCACGGCGGTGGGAGCGCCCAACCCGAACCTGCGCTGGGACGACACCCCGCTGGAGCCCTGCGAGGACCTGACCGCGTGGCGTCCGCGCCGCGCGGACCGCGCGGACTCCGGGCACCCGGCGCCCCTGCGCGCGCTCGTCAACTCCGTGGGCGCGGGCGGCAGCCACGTGAGCCTGGTGATCGAGGCCGCCCCGCAGCCCCGTGCACCGCGGTCGGCGGACGGGGCCGCCGCCCAGCTGGTCCCGCTGTCCGCCCAGGGGCCCGAACGGCTGCGCGCCACGGCCAGGCAGCTGCTCGACTTCCTGGAGCGCGACGACGCGACGGACCTGGCGGACCTCGCCCACACGCTGCAGACCGGCCGGGAGGCCCTGCCCGAACGGTTCGCCACCGTGGTCGGCTCCAAGGCCGAACTCCGGGAAGCGCTCCTGCACTTCCTGGCCGCCGAGGAGCCCGGCCGGCCCTGCACCGCTCCGCTCCACCACGGCAACGCCGAGAGCGGCTCCCACCCGCTGTCGGCCGTTCTGTCCGGCGCCCACGGCGAGGCCTTCCTCGCCGCCCTGCTCCGAGACGGCGACCTGGACCGGATCGCCGCGCTGTGGGCCGCCGGGGCGAAGGTGCCGTGGCACGCACTGCACCAGGGGCGCAGCCGCAGGCTCGTGCCGCTCCCGGGCACCGCGTTCCTCCGCGACCGCTACTGGATCGGCCGTACCTGGCACCCGGAGACCGCGGCGGCACCGACCGCCCCGGCCTCACCCCTCGCCCCGGCCTCACCGAGCGCCCCGGCCTCACCGAGCGCCCCGGCCTCACCGAGCGCGCCGGCAACACGGAGCGTGCCGGCTCCACCGAGCGCCTCGGCAACACCGACCGCTCCGGCAGCTCCTGCGGTTCCGGCGGCACCGACCGCTCCGGCAGCCATGGCGGTCCCGGCAGCACCGACCACTCCGGCAGCCGTGGCGGTCCTGGCAGCACCGACCGCACCGACGGCACCGACCGCACGGACCGCCCCCGCCGGCGACCTCACCGCCTACCTCACCGGCTTCTTCGCCGAAGCGCTCGGACTCGCCGCCGCCGAACTGCCGCCGGGCAAGGACCTGCACGGCTTCGGCGTGGACTCGATCCTGTGGTCCAGGCTCCAGCGCAGGCTCCGCGCCGACCTCGGCCTGGACCTGTCCACGCGGGACATCCTGGAGTGCGCCACCCTCGAACGCCTCGCCGCCTGCCTCGCGGCCAAGCATCCGGGCGGGCCCGCGTCCGGCACGGGGGAACCGGCGGCCGACGGCACGCGTCCGGAGGTCCCGGGGGAGGGCGACGGGCCCCGGGCCGCCAGGGCCCGGGCACTGGAGCAGTTCCGACAGGGGCACGTCAGCCTCGAAGACCTCAAGGCACTCATGAAGGAAGCACCGCGCGCGTGAACGAGGACCAGATACTCGCAGGCTTCAAGGCAGGCGTCTTCTCCGCGGACGACGTGCTCGCCTTCTACGAGCGGCACCGGGCCGAGTCCGGGCGGCGCCCGCTGTCCGAGGGACAGAAGGGCCTGTGGCTCCTGCACAGGCTCCAGCCGGACTCCGACGTGTACAACGTCCCGGTCTGCTTCCGCCTGGTCGCGCCGCTCGACATCGCCCGCTTCCGGCAGGCCTTCGAGCTGGCCGTCGCGCTCCACAGCCCCCTGTGCAGCGCCGTCGTGACGGAGGACGGCACCCCCTACCTGGAGGCGCGGCCCGACCGCCCGGCGGACTTCCGGCACGAGCGGCTCCCCGGCGGGTCCGCCGACCGCCTCCTCGCCGAGGCGCGCCGGCAGGCCAAGGCGCCGTTCGACCTGGCCGAGGACCCCCTCGCGCGTGCCCACGTGTTCGAGGCCGACGGCGCGGACACCGTCGTCCTGCTCGTCTTCCACCACCTGGTGTTCGACGGCGCCTCCACACCGCTCTTCCTGCGCGACCTGATCTCCGCCTACGAGGCCCTGCGCACCGGCACCCGCTGGACGAGCCCCGCACAGGACAACTACGACGCGTTCGTGCGCTGGGAGGAGGACTTCCTCGCCGGGCCCGAGGGCGCCCGGCACCGCGCGTTCTGGACGAAGACGCTCCAGGGCCCGCTGCCCACCCTGCGCCTCGGCGTCGAACGCGACCCCGCCCCGGGCACCGCACCCGCCGGCGAGACCGTCCGCCTGCACCTGCCCGTCCCGACGAGCGCCCGCGTACGGCAGTGGTGCGCCTCCCACGGCGTACGGCCCGCGGTGTTCTTCCTCGGCGTGTACCAGCTGCTGCTGCACCGCTACAGCGGGGAACGCGACCTCGTCGTCGGCGTGCCCTCGATGGGCCGCCCGGACCTCGCCTTCGCCGACTCCGTCGGCTACTTCGTGAACATGCTCCCGGTGCGGTGCGGCCCGCGCGAGGAGCTGACCCTCGCCGCCCACCTGCGGGACCTCTCCCTCGTCCTCGCCGACGGACTCGACCACGCCGCCTACCCCTTCCCGCGCATGGTGCGGGACCTGAACCTGCGGACCGACCCGGCCACCCCGCCGGTCTTCCAGGTCTCCTACGTCTTCCAGAACCAGCGCATGATGCACGTGTCCGACGAGGTCCTGGACCTCGGCCTGGCCCGCGCGGTGCGGTTCGTGGAGGAGATCTCCCAGGAAGGCGAGTTCAAGCTCCACCTCGAGGTCCTCGAGAACACCGACGACCACGCCCTGCACCTGAAGTACGACGCCCACCGGTTCGCCGCCGCCGACGCCGAGCGGTTCCTGCGCCACTACGCACAGCTCGTCGAGGCCCTGCTGGACGCCCCCGACCGCGCGCTCGCCGACGCCTCGCACCTGTCCGGCGAGGAGCGCCGGCGCCTGCTGGCCGACTGGAACGACACCCGGGCCCCGTACTCCGCCGACCGGACCCTGCCCGACCTGCTGGCCGACGCCGTGCGACGCCACGCCGACCGCACCGCCCTGGTGTTCGGCGACCGCACCCTGACCTACGCCGAGTTCGACGCCCGCACCGACGAACTCGCCGACCGGCTGCGCCGCCGCGGTGTCACCCCGGACACGGTGGTCGGCGTCCACATGGAGCGGTCACTGGAGATGGTGATCGCCCTGTGGGCGGTCATGAAGGCGGGCGGCGCCTATCTGCCCCTCGAACCGGGCTACCCCGAGGCCCGCCTCGCCTACATGCTGCGGGACTCGGGCGCCCGGCTCGTCCTCGGCCAGCCCCATCTCGACCTCGTGGCACCGCAGATCCTCCACCTCGACCCGGACGGCCGCCCGCTCGACGCGGTGGCCCTCCCGCCCGACGGCGAGACGCCCGTCGCCGGGCCCGCCGCGGCCGACCCGCGCGACCTGGCGTACGTCATCTACACCTCCGGTTCCACCGGCCGCCCCAAGGGCGTCATGGTCGAGCACCGGGCGGTGGTCAACCGCATCGAGTGGATGCAGAACGAGTACCGGCTCGGACCCGACGACGTCGTGCTCCAGAAGACGCCGTTCAGCTTCGACGTGTCCGTGTGGGAGTTCGTCTGGCCGCTGATCACGGGCGCCCGCCTGGTCGTCGCCGAGCCGGAGGCCCACAAGGACCCCGACCGCCTGGTCGAGACCGTCCGGCGGACCGGGGTGACGACGCTGCACTTCGTGCCGTCCATGCTGCGGCTGATGGTCGAGCACGACGGCTGGGCCCGGTGCACCGGCGTCCGCCAGGTCTTCTGCAGCGGCGAGGCCCTGCCGCCGGACCTGCCCGCGCGCCACTACGCCGTGCACGACGCCCCGCTGCACAACCTGTACGGGCCGACGGAAGCGGCCATCGACGTGAGCCACTGGACGTGCCCGCGCGACGACACCTCCGGCTCCGTCCCCATCGGCCGCCCGATCCAGAACATCCAGCTGCACGTCCTCGACGCGGCGGGCGGCCTCGCCGCCGTGGGCTGCCCCGGCGAACTGCACATCGCCGGCGCCGGTCTGGCCCGGGGCTACCTGGGCAACCCCGACCTGACCCGGGAACGTTTCGTGGCGAACCCGTTCGCCGACGAACCCGGCGCCCGCATGTACCGCACCGGCGACCTGGTGCGCCGCCGCCCCGACGGAGTGCTGGAGTTCCTGGGGCGCATCGACAACCAGGTGAAGCTGCGCGGTTTCCGCATCGAACTCGGCGAGATCGAGGCCCGTCTGGGCACCCATCCGCGCGTGCGCGCCTGCGCCGTCACGGCCCGCGAGGACCTGCTCGCCGGATACGTCGTCCTCGGCCCCGACGACGCGGCACTCACCCCCGAGCTGCACGACGAACTGGCCGGCCACCTCCGGCAGGCACTGCCGGAGCACATGGTGCCCAGCGCCCTCGTCCGGCTCGACGCCCTGCCCCTCAGCCCCAACGGCAAGCTCGACCGCGCGGCGCTGCCCGCCCCGGACACCACCGCGTACGCCGTCCGCGCGTACGCCGCCCCGCGCACCGCCACCGAGCGCACCCTGGTCGCCGTCTGCGCCGAACTGCTCGACCTCGACGCCGACCGCGTCGGTGTCGAGGACAACTTCTTCGCGCTGGGCGGCCACTCCCTGCTCATCCCCAAGCTCACCGCACGGCTGCGCTCCGCCGGCCTGCACTGCGACCTCCCCGCGGTGTTCGCCGCGGCCTCGCTCGCCGAACTGGCCGCGGGCATCGAAAAGACCGCCGAGGGGGAGGGGGAGGCGTTCACCCTCCCCGCGGGCGGCATCCCCGAAGGCTGCACCCGGATCACCCCCGACATGCTCCCCCTGGTGGAGCTGACCGAGGACGAGCTGGCCACCGTGGTGGCCGCCGTCCCCGGGGGCGCGGCGAACCTCCAGGACGTCTACCCGCTGGCCGCGCTCCAGGAGGGCATGCTCTTCCACCACCTCAAGGAGGGCGGCCGCGACCCCTACGTGCTCTCCGGTGTCTTCTCCTTCGCGAGCCGTGACCACCTGGACCGGTTCGCGGACGCCCTCCAGGCGGTCATCGACCGGCACGACGTCCTGCGCACCGCGGTGCTGACCGAGGGACTGCCCCAGCCCCTCCAGGTCGTGGTCCGCCACGCCGAACTCACCGTGGACGAGCGGGAGCCGGCGCCGGGCGCCACCGCGGCGGACGAGATCCAGCGGATCCTCGCCGACGACCAGGCCATGCGCCTGGACCGGGCGCCACTGATCCGGCTGCGCGCCGTCCGGGATCCGCAGGGCGGCCGGTGGAGTGCCGTCCTCAACCTGCACCACCTCATCGACGACGCCACCTCGCTGGGCTTCCTGTTCCGGGAGCTGGTCGCCCACCTCACCGGCCGACAGGCGGAACTGCCCGCTCCGGTACCGTACCGCGACTTCATCGCGCACACCGCGCACCGGGCCCGCACGCTCGACACCGAGGCGTACTTCGGCGCCCGGCTCGGCGATGTCACCGAGCCCACCGTCCTGTTCGGCCTCCAGGACGTGCACGGCGACGGCCGCCGCGTCCTCGACCTGCGCCGGCCGCTCGACCCGGAGCTGGGGCGGCGCGTGCGGACCCGCGCCCGGGAGCTGAAGGTCAGCCCCGCCACGCTGTTCCACGCGGGCTGGGCCCTGGTCGTGGCGGCCTGCGCCGGGCGGGACGACGTCGTCTTCGGCACCGTGATGTCCGGCCGGCTCCAGGGCCCGCGGGGCATCGAGCGGATGCTGGGCAACTTCATCAACACCCTTCCGGTGCGCCTCGACCTGACCGGCCGGGACGTCCGTGACCTGGTCGAGGAGACCGACCTGGCGCTGCGCGGACTCGTGCGCCACGAGCAGACCCCGCTGGCCGCCGTCCACCGGCACAGCGGTGTCCCCCGCGACACCCCGCTGTTCAACGCGATCTTCAACTTCCGGCACCTGGAGGCGGGGGACCGCATCGACGACGCCGAACTGGAGCGCGTGGGCGTCACCTCCCTGGCCGGGGTGATCGAACGCAGTAACTACCCCGTGGCCGTGTCGGTGGACGACCTCGGCCACTCCTTCTCGATCGACGCGCAGATCGACCGGGCCCAGGACGCCGGCCTGGTCATCACCTACCTGGAGACCGCCATGGCGGGCCTCATGGACGCGCTGGACGACGCGGGGCCCCGCCCCGCGCTGGAGGTCCCCGTCCTCCCGGAGGAACTGCGCCGCCGGCTGCTCGAGACCGGCGGCGGCGACCGGACGCCGCCCCCGGCGGCGGCCGACCGCTGCCTGCACCAGTGGTTCGAGGAGACCGCCGCCGCCACCCCCGAGGCCGTCGCGCTCACCCACGAGGGCACCGCCCTCGGCTACCGGGAGCTGAACGCCCGGGCCAACCGGCTCGCCCGCCATCTGCGCGACCTCGGCGTCGGCCCCGACGTCCTCGTCGGCCTCTGCCTGCCGCGCAGCGAGAGAATCGTCGTGGCCCTCCTCGCGGTGCTGAAGGCCGGCGGCGCCTACGTGCCGATGGACCCCGCCTCCCCGGTGGACCGGCTGCGGCACCTGCTGACGGACAGCGCACCGCGGGCCCTGCTGGTCGACGGCCCGCTCCCGGACGGGCTCGACGCCCCCGGCATCCCCGTGATCGACGTACGGGCCGACGACGCCCTCTGGCGCGACCTGCCCGCCACCGACCTGCCCTCCGGTACCACGGGCGTCACCCCCGCACACCTGGCGTACGTCATCTACACCTCCGGTTCCACCGGCACACCCAAGGGTGTGATGGTCGAACACCGCAACGTCACGCGGCTGTTCACCGCCACCGAACCGTGGTTCCACTTCGACCGCGACGACGTGTGGACGCTGTTCCACTCCTTCGCCTTCGACTTCTCCGTCTGGGAGATCTGGGGAGCCCTGCTGCACGGCGGCCGCCTCGTGGTCGTGCCGCAGACGACGACGCGCAGCCCGGAGGACTTCTACCGGCTGCTGTGCGACGAAGGCGTCACCGTGCTCAACCAGACGCCCAGCGCGTTCCGCCAGCTGATCACCGCCCAGGGCGAGGACCCCGTACCGCACCGGCTGCGCACCGTGGTCTTCGGCGGCGAGGCCCTGGACGTCACCTCGCTGCGGCCCTGGCTGCGACGCACCGTCAACCGGCGCACCGCACTGGTCAACATGTACGGCATCACCGAGACCACGGTGCACGTCACGCACCGGCCGCTGACCGAGGCCGACGCCGACAGCACCGTCAGCCCCATCGGCGAGCCCATTCCCGACCTGCGCGCCTACGTCCTGGACCGGCACGGCCGGCCCGCCCCCGTCGGCGCCGTCGGCGAGCTGTACGTCGGCGGCGCGGGAGTCGCCCGCGGCTACCTGAACCGCCCCGAGCTGACCGCCGAACGCTTCCTGGACGACCCGTTCCGCCCGGAACCCGGCGCCCGCATGTACCGCACCGGCGATCTGGCCCGCATCCAGCCCGACGGCACCCTGGAGTACCTGGGACGCAACGACGACCAGGTCAAGGTGCGCGGCTTCCGCATCGAGCTGGGCGAGATCGAGGCCCGGCTCGGCGCGCACCCGGGCATCGAGGACGCCCGCGTGGTCGTCCGGGACTACGGCGAGCACGACCAGCGGCTCGTGTCCTACCTGGTGCCCTCGGCGAGCCACGCACACGCCGTGCGCGAGCTGATCCGGCTCGGCCGCGAGGAACCGGAGGCGCTGGAGCGGACGTACGAACTCCCCAACGGCGTGACGGTCTTCCAGCAGAACCGCAGCGAGACCGACTTCGTCTACGAGGAGATCTTCACCAACCTCGAGTACCTCAGGAACGGCATCACCCTGCGCGACGGCGACTGCATCGTGGACGTGGGCGCCAACATCGGCCTGTTCACCCTGTTCGCGGGCCTGCGCTGCCCCGGCGCCCGGATCTACGCCTTCGAACCCATCCCGCCGGTGTTCGACTCGCTGCGGCGCAACGTCGCCCTGCACGGGCTCGACGCCACGGTGTTCGACTGCGGACTCGCGGCCGAGGCCAAGGAGGAGACCTTCACCTTCTACCGGCACAACACCGTCATCTCCAGCAGCCGCACCACCGCCGAGCAGGCGCACGAGATGGTCCGCTCCTACCTGCGCAACCAGGAGGAACTGACCGAGGACGGCGCCGTCGCCGGTGACGACCTCGTCGACGAACTCGTCGACGAGGTCGTGGACGCCCGCCTCGACAGCGAGGAGTTCACCTGCCGCCTGCGGACACTGTCGGAGATCATCGCCGAGCAGGGCATCGAGCGCATCGACCTGCTCAAGATCGACGTCGAGAACGCCGAGTACGAGGTGCTCAAGGGCATCCACTGGCGCGACTGGCCCAGGATCCGCCAGCTCGTCGTGGAACTCCACGACATCGACGGGCAGCTGGAGAAGGTGGAGACCCTGCTCCGGGCCCTCGGCTACACCGTGGTCAGCGAGCAGGACAACCGGCTGCTGCAGAACACCACCCTGTACAACGTCTACGCCGTACGCGAGGACGACGACCGCCCGGCCCGGCCGGCCGGACCGGCCGCACCCCGCTGGTCCGGACGGGCCGCACTGCTCGCCGACGTCCAGGCGGCGCTGCGCGAGGCGCTGCCCGAGTACATGCTGCCCGCCGCACACGTCCTGCTGGACGCACTGCCGCTCACCCAGAACGGCAAGCTGGACCGCCGCGCCCTGCCCGCCCCCGACAGCGGGCAGCACAGCCGCGAGCGCCTGGTCGCCCCCCGCACCGAGGCGGAGCGGACCGTCGCCGAGGTCTGGGCCGAACTGCTGCGCACCGACGCCTCCGGGCTCTCGGTGGACAGCAACTTCTTCTCCCTGGGCGGCAACTCGCTGCTGGTGACCCGACTGGTCAACCGGCTCAAGCGGCAGGCGGGCGCGGAACTGCCCATCCAGGCCGTCTTCGAACGCCCCACGCTCGTCGACATGGCCGCTGAGCTGGAGCGATGCGCTCCGGTGCGGGCGCAGGGAGATCCGTTCGATGTCGATAGGATCCGCGAGAGCCTCGGACTGATCGAGAGCATGAGCGACGAAGAGCTGGACGCTCTGGAAAGCCAGCCCGCCGCGCGAGAACAAGGAGCCCGGGGCCCCCGATGACCACCGTGAACGAAGGCAGCGCGCAGGACCTGATCCGGAAGATCAGATCGCTGCCCGCCAAGCGGCAGCGCGCCCTGCGCGCGCTGCTGGAGCAGCAGGGCGTCGACCTCTCGGCGCTCGACGTCATCCCGCGCGCCGCACGCACCGCGGACGAGCCCGTCCGGCTGTCGTACGCCCAGCAGCGCCTGTGGTTCCTCGCCCAGCTGGACGGCACCAGCGCGTACTACAACATCCCCATGGCGCTGCGGCTGCGCGGCCCGCTGGACCGGCCGGCCCTGCACCGCGCCCTGGAGGAGATCGTCCGGCGGCACGAGGTGCTGCGCACCCGGTTCGTGGACCACGACGGCGTGCCCCACCAGCACATCGGCGACGACGCCGACTTCCGCGTCCCCTACGAGGAGGCGGCCGACGACGCTCAGCTGCGGTCCGTCTGCGAGCGGGAGGCGGTGACCCCCTTCGACCTGGAGCGCGACTGCCTGATCAGGGTGAGACTGCTGCGCCGGGCCGAGCGGGAGCACGTCCTGATGGTCACCATGCACCACAGCGTCTCCGACGGCTGGTCCCTGAGCGTCTTCCTCGCCGACCTGGTCGCCCTGTACGAGGCGTACGCCGAGGGCCGGCCGTCCCCGCTGGAGCCGCTGCCCGTCCAGTACGCCGACTACGCCGAGTGGCAGCGCCAGTGGCTGGACGACGAGGTCCAGGAACGCCAGATCGGCTACTGGACGCAGCGCCTTGACGGCGTCGACGCCCGCCTGACCCTCCCGGCCGACCGGCCGCGCCCGCGGACGAAGACCTACCAGGGCGCCCACGAGCGGTTCAGCTGCCCGCCCGACCTCATGCGGCGGCTCCAGGAGCTGAGCGAGCGGCACGACGTCACCCTGTACATGACGCTGCTCGCCGTCTACCTCATCGCCCTGCACCGCTACACCGGCCACACCGACCTGGCCGTCGGGACGCCCGTCGCAGGCCGCAACCGCCTGGAGACCGAGTCCCTCATCGGCTTCTTCGCCAACACCCTCGTCCTGCGCACCGACCTGGCCGGCGATCCGACGTTCGCCGAGCTGCTCGCCCGGGTCAAGAAGACCGCGGTCGAGGCCTACGACCACCAGGACGTGCCCTTCGAGGCGGTGGTCGACGCACTCCGCCTGGAACGCAGCCTCAGCCACTCGCCGGTCTTCCAGACGATGTTCGTGCTCCAGGAGCGGCAGACGCAGCGCGACGTCCGGCTCGGCGAACTGGAGGTGTCCCTCGTCGAGTTCGACTTCGACATCACCAAGTTCGACGTCACCCTCGACCTGCGCGAGACCCCGGACGGCCTGATCGGCGCCGTCGAGTACAACACCAGCCTCTTCGAGCGCGCCACCGTCCAGCGCTTCGTCGGCCACTACACCCAGCTGCTCGCGGCGGTCGCCGACGGCCCCGGCGAGCGGATCTCCCGGCTCGGCATGCTCGACGCGGCCGAGCGTCACCAGGTGCTCGAGGCCTGGAACGACACCCGGCGCCCCTACTCGGACGACCGCTGCCTGCACGAGCTGGTCGAACAGGCGGTGGCCCGCCACCCCGAGCGCACGGCCGTGGTCTTCGGCGACCGCGCGTGGACCTACCGCGAACTGGACACCCGGGCCGACCGCGTCGCCGACGCGCTGCGCCGCCACGGCGTCGGCCCGGACACCGTCGTCGGCCTGTACATGGAGCGCTCCGCCGAACTGGTCGCCGCGATCCTCGGCGTCCTCAAGGCCGGCGGCGCCTACCTGCCGCTGGAGCCGACCCACCCGGCGGAACGCACCGCGTACGTCGTCGACAGCTCCGGTGTCGAGGTCGTCCTGACCCAGCCGCAGCTGTCGGGCCGGCCCCCGGTCGGCGTGCGCCGGCTGCTCACCCTCGACACCGACGGCCGGATATCCGGACCCGACGGCGAGACGCCCGTCGCCGGGCCCGTCGCGGCCGGCCCGCGCGACCTGGCGTACGTCATCTACACCTCCGGTTCGACCGGCCGCCCCAAGGGCGTCATGGTCGAGCACCGGGCGGTGGTCAACCGTATCGAGTGGATGCAGAACGAGTACCGGCTCGGACCCGACGACGTCGTGCTCCAGAAGACGCCGTTCACGTTCGACGTGTCCGTGTGGGAGTTCTTCTGGCCGCTGATCGCGGGCGCCCGGCTGGTCGTCGCCGAGCCGGAGGGCCACAAGGACCCCGACTACCTCGTCTCGCTCGTCCGGGAGACCGGCGTCACGACCCTGCACTTCGTGCCGTCCATGCTCCGCTCGGTCGTGGACGAGGCGGACTGGGCCGCGTGCACCTCCGTCCGCCAGGTCTTCTGCAGCGGCGAAGCCCTGCCCGCCGACCTGTGCGCCCGCCACTACGCCCGCCACCGGGCACCGCTGCACAACCTGTACGGGCCGACGGAAGCGGCCATCGACGTCAGCCACTGGACCTGCCCCGACGACCGGCCGCTGCACACCGTCCCCATCGGCCGGCCCATCCAGAACATCCAGCTGCACGTCCTGAACGAGGCCCTGGAGCCCCAGGGCGTCGGCTGCGTCGGCCAGCTGTACATCGCCGGCGACGGCCTGGCCCGCGGCTACCTGGGCAACCCGGACCTGACCCGGGAACGCTTCCTGCCGAACCCGTTCGCCGACGAACCCGGCGCCCGCATGTACCAGACCGGCGACCTGGTGCGCCGGCTCGCCGACGGTGCCCTGGAGTTCCTCGGCCGCGCGGACGACCAGGTCAAGCTCCGCGGGTTCCGCATCGAACTCGGCGAGATCGAGCACCGGCTGGCCCAGCACCCCGCGGTGCGCTCCTGCGCCGTCGTCGTCCGCGAGGACCAGCCCGGCAACCGGCAACTGGTCGCCTATGCCGTCCCCGAAGGCCCCGAGGCCGCCGACCGGGACGCGCTCGTCGCCCACCTGGAACGCACCCTGCCGCAGTACATGGTGCCCAGCGCCTTCGTCACCCTGCGGTCCCTCCCGGTCACCGCCAACGGCAAGCTCGACCGCAAGGCGCTGCCCGCGCCCGGCATCGACGCCTACGACCGGAACGCGTACGTCGCCCCACGCCCCGGCACCGAGCACCTGCTCGCCCAGGTCTGGGCCGAGCTGCTCGGATTCGACCAGGCGCGCATCGGAGCCCAGGACAACTTCTTCGCGCTCGGCGGCCACTCGCTGCTGATCACCGTACTGATCGCCCGCCTCAAGACACACGGTCTCAGCGTCACCGTGCGCGCGGTGTTCAACGCCCCCACCCTGGCCCGCCTGGCCGAGGAGATCGACGCGGCCGGCACCGGCACCGCCTTCACCGTCCCGCCGAACCGCATACCGCAGCGGTGCGCGCGCATCACCCCGGACCTGCTGCCCCTGATCGACCTCACCCAGGAGCAGATCGACGCGGTCGTGGCGACGGTGCCCGGCGGCGCCCCGAACGTGCAGGACGTCTACCCGCTCGTGCCCTCGCAGGAGGGCATCCTCTTCCACCACCTGATCGACCCGGACAACGACCCCTACGTCATCCCGATCCTGCTCGCCGCCGAGGACGAGGAGGCCGTCACCCGGTTCGTCGCCGCCCTCCAGTCGCTCGTCGACCGCCACGACGTGATGCGTACCGCCGTACTCACCGCCGGCCTGCCCGAACCCGTCCAGGTGGTCCACCGGGAGGCCCGCCTGCCGGTGCGGCGGCTCACGCTCGACGCCGACACCCACGCCGACGCCGAGTCCCAGGCCCGGGCGCTGCTGGAGCACCCCGAGCGGATGACCCTCGCCACCGCCCCGCTGCTCGACCTGCTGATCGCCGAGGACCCGCACTCCACCCGCCGCTTCCTGCGCCTGAGCGCCCACCACCTCATCGAGGACGCCACCACCCTGCGGCTGGTCCTCGAAGAGCTGGTCACCCACATGTCGGGGCGCGTCGAGCGCCTCGCGCCGCCGGCCCCCTACCGGGACTTCGTCGCCCACACCCTGCACCAGCTGGCCGCGGGCGAGGCGGAGACGTTCTTCCGGGACCGCCTCGCGGACGTGACCGAGCCGACGACCCCCTTCGGCCTCACCGACGTCCGCGGCGACGGGCGCGGCGTGCGCGAACTGCGCCGCTCGCTGCCCCCGGGCCTCACCCGCGACCTGCGCGCCGAGGCACAGCGGCTGCGCACCAGCCCCGCCACGCTGTTCCACGCGGCCTGGGCCGTCGTGACCGCCGTGTGCAGCGGACGCGACGACGTGGTGTTCGGCACCGTCCTGTCCGGGCGTCTGCAGGGCGTACCGGGCGTGGAGCGGATGCTGGGCAACTTCATCAACACCCTGCCGCTGCGCGTCCGGCTGGCCGGCAAGAGCGTCGGTGAGCTGGTGTCCGACGTCGACACCGCCCTGAAGGAACTGATCGCCCACGAGCAGACCTCGCTGATCCTGGCCCAGCGCTCCAGCGGTGTGGACGGTGACGTCCCGCTGTTCAGCTCGATGCTCAACTTCCGCCACTTCGAGCCGGGGCAGGACGACACCGGCATGCCCGGCGCCGAGGCCCAGGGCGTGCGCTGGCTCGCCTCGGTGGACCGCACCAACTACCCGGTGGGCGTGTCCGTCGACGACACCGGCACCGAACTCTCCCTCAACGCCCAGGCCGACGCCTCGGTCTCGGTCGAAGCGGTCATCGACCACCTCGAGGCCGCCGTGTCCGCCATCGTCTCCGCGCTCGCCACCGACGACGGGGCGGGCACCGAGGCCCTGTCCGTCGACATCCTGCCCGCCCCCGAGCGCCGTCGGCTGCTGACCGAATGGAACGACACCGACCGGCCGTACCCGCACGAGAGCTGCCTGGCGGACCTGTTCGAGGAGCAGGTGCGGCTGCGGCCGGACGCGGTCGCCGTCGAGCACGGCACCCGCACCCTGACGTACGCCGAGGTCAACGCCCAGGCCAACCGCGTGGCGCACTACCTGCGCGCGCAGGGCGTCGGCCCCGACACGCTCGTCGGCCTGTGCGCCGAGCGGTCCCCGGAGACGGTGACCGGCCTGCTCGGCATCCTCAAGGCGGGCGGCGCCTACGTACCCATCGACCCGGGCTACCCGGAGGAACGCGTCCGCACGATCGTCCGCGACTCCGGCGCCCGCATCGTGCTCAGCCAGTCCCACGTGCCCTCCGCACTGCTCGACGGCGCCGGCCAGGTGCTGCACCTCGACACCGGCGAGCTGGCCGGGGACGGCACCCAGGTGCTCGCCGGCCGGCCCGGGACCGACCTCTCCCGCGCCGAGGTGGGCACCACCCCCGGACACCTCGCCTACGTGATCTTCACCTCCGGCTCCACGGGGCGGCCCAAGGGCGTCCTCGTGGAACAGCGGGGCGTGGTCCGGCTGGTGCGCAACCCCGACTACTTCCCGACCGACGAGCACACCGTCGTCCTGCACCACTCGTCGATCTCCTTCGACGTGGGCTCCCAGGAGGTGCTCGGCCCGCTGCTGAACGGCGCCAGGCTGGTGCTGCACGACGGCGACTCCAAGGACGTCGTCCAGCTCCTCGACCGCATCCAGCGGTCCGGGGTCACCATGCTGGCCCTGTCCGCCGCGTTCCTGCCCGCGTTCACCGAGGCCTCCCTGCACCGGCGGCTGCCGCTGGCCTATCTCGGCGTGGGCGGCGAGGCGTTCTCCGCCAGGGACGTGCGCGCGCTGTACGCCGCCCACCCCGGCCTGACCGTCGTCAACGCCTACGGCCCCACCGAGAACAGCATCGCCTCGACCTGCCAGGTGATCCCCCGGGACCTCGCCGAGGACGCGGTCATCCCGATCGGCCGGCCCATCGCGCAGTCGACCGCCCATGTCACCGACGACCGGCTGCGGCTGGTGCCCTGCTCGGTCGTCGGCGAACTGTGCGTCGGCGGCGCCGGCGTGGCCCGCGGCTACCTGGACAACCCGGAGCTGACCGCCGAACGGTTCGTCCCCGACCCGTTCGCCTCCGTTCCCGGCGCACGGCTGTACCGCACCGGCGACCTCGTGCGCCGGCTCCCCGACGGCACCCTGGAGTTCGTCGGCCGCGTCGACGACCAGGTGAAGGTGCGCGGCTTCCGCATCGAACTCGGCGAGATCGAGAGCGCCCTGCACACCCATCCCGCCGTGCACAGCGCCGTCGTCACCACGCAGGTCCACGGCGACGGCGGCAAGCTGATCGCCTACGTGCGCCCGACGGACGCCTGGCTCGACAGCGCCGCCGAGGAGCAGAACGCCGAGCAGCTCCAGCAGTGGCAGCGGCTCTTCGAGGATCAGTACGCCGAGACCGCCGACGCGGCGGCCGACACCGCCGACGCCGAGCTGAACCTCGTCGGCTGGAACAGCAGCTACACCGGCGAGCCCATCCCCGAGCCCGAGATGCGCGAGTGGATCGACGGCACCGTCGGCCTGATCCGGGAGCTGCGCCCCAAGCGGCTGCTGGAGATCGGCTGCGGCACCGGTCTGCTGCTGTACCGCTACGCCGACGCCTGCGAAGCGGTGCACGCCGTCGACATCTCGGCGTCCGCGCTCGCCGGAGTGCGCCGGGGGGCCGAGCGCCGCGGCTGGTCCCACGTCACGCTCGCCCAGGGCGACGCCCTGTCCGTGACGGCTCCGGACGGCCCGCGGTTCGACACCGTCGTCCTCAACTCCGTCGTGCAGTACTTCCCCAACCGGCAGTACCTCCAGGAGGCCATCGCCCGGATCCTGCCGCTCGTCGAGGACGGCGGGCGCATCCTCGTGGGCGACGTCCGCAACGTCGACCTGTTCTCCGCCCACGCGGGCGCGGTGGAACGCAGCCGGACCCCGGCCCGCCTGTCCGCCGCCGCGCTGGCCGAGCAGGTGCGGCGCCGGCGCCGGCAGGACGGCGAACTCCTGGTCAGCCCCACCTTCTTCGCCGGCCTCGGCGAGCGCTTCCCGGAGATCGGCGCCGTCGACCTCCGGGTCAAGCGCGGACTCGGCGAGAACGAGATGATCGCCTACCGCTACGACGTGGTTCTGACGAAGGGGGAGGCCACCGCGGACGGACCCGCCACCTGGCTGGAGGCCGGCACCCCGGCGGCCCTGAGAGCGCTGCTGGACGACGGCGCCCCCGAACGGTTCGGTGTCGTCGGCCTCGCCAACCCGCGCATCGCGGACGACGTCGCCGTCGCCGACGGCCTCGCCCGCTGGTCCGCCGCACACCAGGTGGAGCCGCTGCCCGCGGGCGCCCGGCTGTCCGCCACGGCCGCGGCGGCGGTACGCGACCTCGAAGAGGCCCTCCGGTACGCCGAGAGCCTCGGCTACCGCGTCGCCGCGACCTGGTCCCAGGACCGCCCCGACGGCCTGGACCTGGTCCTCGGCAGGGGCGAGCTGCCGCGCGTGCGGGCCCGGGCACCGTACCGCCGCTCCCACCTGGCCAACACCCCGCAGATCGGCCGGACGGGCCAGGCGCTGGCCCGTGTGCTCAAGGAGCACCTGGCGGCCAAGGTGCCCGACTACATGGTGCCGAGCGTGTTCGTGGCCCTGGAGGAACTCCCCGTCACACCCAACGGCAAGGTCGACAAGAAGGCCCTGCCCGCCCCGGACGAGACCGACGTGACCGCGGAGGCGTACGTCGCACCGCGCACCGGCACCGAGCGTGACCTGTGCCGGCTCGTCGCGGACGTCCTCGGCCTGAGCCGGGTGGGCCTCCAGGACGGCTTCTTCGACCTGGGCGGCCACTCCCTGCTGGCCACCCGGCTGACCATCCGCGTCAAGCAGGAGACCGGCCGCGACCTGCCGCTGCACCTCATCCTCGGCGGCGCCACCGTGGCCGAGATGGCCGCGGCCCTGGACGAGCAGGAGCGGCGGCCCGCGTCCGGGCCGGCCCAGGCCCCGGTCCCGCCGCCGCGCGGCGGAACCGCCCCCGAGGCGCCGCTGTCGCTGCAGCAGCGGGACCTGTGGTTCCTGAACCCGCGCCCGCACCTCGGTTCCGCCTACGACAACGTCCAGATGGCCTACCGCATCGTCGGCAGGCTGGACCGCCGGGCGTACGCGCGCGCCTTCGAACTGCTCGTCGAACGGCACGCGGTGCTGCGCACCAGCTACCACACCGACGGCGGCACGCCCGTGCAGCGGGTCAACGACGACAGCGGCTTCGCCGTCGTCGTGGAGCAGGTCGACGGGGACGCCGCGGTCGCCGAACTGCTGCGCGCGGAGCGGGCACGGCCGTTCTTCCCGGCCGACCGGTGCATGCTGCGCGTCCACCTGCTGGCCCTGTCGGAGCACGAGCACGTCGCCGTCGTCACCCGCCCCTGGGGCGTCTTCGACGGCTGGTCCACCGGCACCCTCCTCGCCGAGCTGAACGCCGCGTACACCGCCCTGGTCCGCGGCGACGAGCCCGAGCTGCCCGGACTGCCGCTGCGCTACGCCGACTTCGCCCGCTGGCAGCACGAGGCGGTGGACCCCGCCGAACTCGACCGGCAGACCGCCTACTGGCGGCGGCAGCTCGCCGGCCTGCCCGCCCGCGTGTCCCTGCGCACCGACTACCGGCGCCCCCCGGTCACGTCCTACCAGGGCTCGACGGTCGAGGTGACGGTCCCCGCGGAACTCCTCGCGCAGCTCCAGCGCTACAGCCAGGAGCGCGGTGTCACCCTCTACATGACCCTGCTGTCGGCGTTCGGTGTGCTGCTCGGCATGTACACCGAGGACCGCGAGCTGGCCATCGGCTCCCCGGTGACCAACCGCCCGCACCCCGACCTGGAACGGCTCGTGGGCTACTTCGTCAACGTGCTCGTGATGCGCCTGGACGTCGCACCCGCCCGGACCTTCGAGGAGCTGCTGGAGCAGGCCAAGCAGGTCACCGCCGAGGCCCACGCGCACAAGGACGTCCCGTTCGCCGCCCTCGCCGAGGCCCTGGACCGGGACCCGGACCCCGCCTGCTCACCGCTGTTCCAGGTGATGTTCAATCTCATCCCGGCCCCCGCCCCGGCGCCCCGCGACAGCACCGCCCCGGACCTCGCCACACTGCCGGTGCGCTCCGGCGACGGCCCGGCGAAGTTCGACCTCAACCTGGTGCTGCGCGAGACGCCCACCGGGCTGCACGGCCACCTGGAGTACAGCGGCGACCTGTTCGCCAGGAGGACCGCACGGACGATGGCAGCGCTCTACGAACGGCTGCTGCTGAAGATCCTGACCAGTCCCGCGGCCGACCTGGCCGCACTCCGCGCCGCGGCGCGGGGCACGGAGTTCTGACCGACGACCCGCCGCGACCCGGCGGCCTGTGGCAAGTGATGGTGGACATGAGAAGCGAAGAGATCCTGCCCCTGATCACCGAGGCGATCGTGGAGGTGCTGCCCGAGCTGGACGGCCACCCCTTCGCCGAGTCCGACTCCCTGGAGGCGCTCGGCGCGGACTCGATGGACCGGGCGGAGATCGTCATGGTCGTGCTGGAACGACTGGACCTGGAGGTACCCCTGGTCGAGACGCACGGCCCGCGGAACCTGGGCGAACTCGCCGGGCTGCTGAGCGAGAAGACCTCCGCGAGGGCCCGGTAACGTGCGTGACGTCGCCGAGATCGTGGTGACCGGGATGGGCGTCACCACGGCCGTCGGGCAGGGCAAGGAGCGGTTCGCGCGGGCGCTGTTCGCCGGGGAGCACCGCTTCGGTGTGCTGCAGCGCCCCGGCCGGCAGCTCGACAGCAGGTTCGTGGGCGCGGAGATCCCCGCGTTCACCCCGCCCGCCCGGGTGGCCGCCCGCGACCTGCGTACCGCCTCCCTCACGGCCCAGGTGGCGCTCGCCACCCTGGAGGAGGCCTGGACGGAGGCCGGTCTGGACGAGGCCGACCCCTTCCGCGTCGGCCTCGTCGTCGGCGGCAGCAACGTGCAGCAGCGCGAGCTGGTGCAGGCCCACGACAGGCACCGCGCGAAGCCCCGCTTCCTCCGGCCCGGCTACGGCATGTCCTACCTGGACACCGACCTGTGCGCCCTGGCCACGGCGGCCTTCGGCATCCGCGGCCTGGCCCACACGGTCGGCGGCGCCTCGGCCTCCGGCCAGCTCGCCGTCATCGAGGCGGCCGAGGCCGTCGCGTCCGGCCGGGTCGACGTCTGCATCGCGCTCGGTGCCCTCGCGGACCTGTCGTACTGGGAACTCCTCGCCCTGCAGTCGATGGGCGCCATGGCGCCCGAACACTGCGCCGACGCCCCCGAAGCGGCCTGCCGCCCCTTCGACACGGGCCACAAGGGCTTCGTCTTCGGCGAGGCCTGCGCGGCCCTCGTCGTGGAACGCCGCGGGGCCCGCCCACCGCGCGAGCACGCCCCCTACGCGCGGCTGGCCGGCTGGTCGGTGCAGCTCGACGGCAACCGCGGCCCGAACCCCTCGCCGGAGGGCGAGGTCCGGGCGATCCGGCAGGCCCTCGGCACCGCGGGCCTCACCGCCGCGGACATCGACTACGTCAACCCGCACGGCACCGCCTCGCCCGTCGGCGACCGTACCGAGGCCCGGGCGCTCAGGGAGAGCGGACTCACCCGCGCCGCCGTCAACGCCACCAAGTCGATCACCGGCCACGGACTCAGCGCGGCCGGCGCGGTGGAGGCGGTCGCCGCGCTGCTCCAGATGCGCCACGGCCGGCTGCACCCCACCCGCAACCTCCACGACCCGGTCGACGACTCCCTGCACTGGGTGCGCGGCGCCGCGGTCGAGGCGCGGGTGCGCCACTGCCTGAGCCTGAGCATGGGCTTCGGCGGCATCAACACGGCACTGTGCATGAGCGCGTGCGAACCAGGGAGAGCGTAGAGGTCATGTCCCGCGTCGGAATCGAAGCCATGAACGTGTTCGGCGGCTCGGCCGTGCTCGACGTCGCCCAGCTGGCGCGGCGCCGGGGACTCGACCCGCAGCGGCTGGACAACCTGCTGATGCGGGAGAAGACGGTCGCCCTGCCCTTCGAGGACCCGGTGACCTTCGGCGCCAACGCGGCCCGCCCCCTCCTGGACCGGATGAGTCCGCAGGACAGGGACCGCATCGAGCTGCTGATCACCTGCACCGAGTCGGGCATCGACTTCTCGAAGTCCGTGAGCACCTACCTCCACGACCAGCTGGGGCTCAGCCGCAACTGCCGCATGTTCGAGCTGAAGCAGGCCTGCTACGCCGGCACCGCCGGACTGCAGATGGCCTGCAACTTCATCCTGTCGCAGACCTCGCCGGGCGCCAAGGCCCTGGTGATCGCCACCGACATCTCGCGCTACCACCTCGAGGACGGCGCCGACGCCTCGGCCCAGGACTGGTCCTACGCCGAACCCAGCGGCGGCGCCGGCGCCGTGGCCATGCTGATCAGCGACGTCCCCCACGTGTTCCGGCTCGACGTGGGCGCCAGCGGCACGTACGGCTACGAGGTCATGGACACCTGCCGCCCCGCGCCGGACAGCGAGTCCGGAGACGTGGACCTGTCGCTGATGTCCTACCTGGACTGCTGCGAACAGTCCTACCGGGCCTACGAGCGCAAGGTCGAGGGCGCCGACTACCGCGACTCCTTCCAGTACCTGGCCTTCCACACGCCGTTCGGCGGCATGGTCAAGGGCGCCCACCGCACGATGATGCGGAAGGTCGCGGGGGTCAGGGGCGGCGAGATCGCCGAGGACTTCGAGCGCCGGGTGGCGCCCGGACTGGCGTACTGCGGCCGCGTCGGCAACGTCATGGGCGCCACCGTGTTCCTGTCGCTGGCGAGCACCGTGTGCAACGGCGACTTCGACAGCCCCAAGCGGATCGGCCTGTTCTCCTACGGCTCCGGCTGCTGCTCGGAGTTCTACAGCGGCGTGGTGACACCGGACGGCGCGACGCGGCTGAAGGAGACGGGCATCGGGGCGCACCTCGACGCCCGCCACCGCCTGACCATCGACGCGTACGAAACTCTCCTGGCGAAGAGCGACTTCGTACGCTTCGGCACCCGCGACACGACGGTCGACCAGAGCCTCGTCCCCGCGACCCGGCCGGCGCACGGCACCGGACCCCGCCTGGTCCTCCGGGCCGTCAAGGACTTCCACCGGGAGTACGCATGGGTGGACTGACCTACTCCACGCTGAGGCTGCGCGAGGAGGGCGGTGCCTGGTTCGCGCAGCTGCACCGGCCGGACGCGGGCAACGCCCTCAACACGGCGATGGTGCGCGAGCTGACCGACGTACTGGCCCGTGCGGCGGCCTCGTCCGCCACCGTCCTGGTGCTGGAGGGGCTGCCCGAGGTGTTCTGCTTCGGGGCGGACTTCGGCGCCATCGCGGACGCGGCCCGCGCGGGGGGTCCGACCGCGGCCGATCCGGAGCCCCTGTTCGAACTGCTGCGGCACCTGGCGTACGCCGACCTCCTCACGGTGGCCCACGTCCGGGGCAAGGCCAACGCCGGAGGCGTCGGCATCGTGGCGGCCTGCGACATCGTCATCGCCGACGAGGGCGCCACCTTCAGCCTGTCCGAGCTGCTGTTCGGCCTCATCCCCGCCGTCGTCCTGCCCTTCCTGATCCGGCGCACCGGGTTCCAGCACGCGCACTACCTCGCCGGCACCACGCAGACCGTGGACGCGGAACGCGCCCGCGCCTGGGGGCTGGTCGACGCGTGCGGAGCGGACAGCGAGGCCCTGCTGCGCGCCCACCTCAAGCGCCTGAGCCGGCTGTCGAAGCCGGCCGTCGCGCGCTACAAGGCATACCTGCGGCAGCTGTCCCCGATGCCCGAGCAGACGAAATCCGCCGCGCTCGCCACGAACCGGGAGGTCTTCGAGGACCCGATGAACGTACGCGCCATCCAGCGGTACGCGGAGGAGGGACTGTTCCCGTGGGAGACGGCCCCGCAGCCGGGCCCACCGGATCCCGTCACCGGCACGGCCCCGGCCACCCCCGCTTTCACCCCCGCCCCCACCCCTGCGTCCGCCCCCGCCACCTCCACCCCCGCACCCACCTCGGCCTTCACCCCGGAGGAGCTCGGCAGCCCCCGCTTCCGCGCGGCGCACGGCGTCACCCGCGCCTACGTGGCCGGCGCCATGTACAAGGGAATCGCCTCGGTCGAACTCGTCACCGCGATGGGCCGGGCCGGCATGCTCGCCTTCCTCGGCACGGGCGGGCTGAGCCCCAAGGCCGTCGACGAGGCGCTCGGCCGCATCCGCGGGGAACTGGACGCGGGGCAGCCGTACGGCGCGAACCTGCTCAGCTCTCCGCAGGACCCCGAGCTGGAGGCGCGGCTGGTGGAGCTGTACCTGGACCACGGCGTGCGCTGCGTCGAGGCCTCCGCCTACATCCAGCCGTCCCTCCCGTTGGTCCGCTACCGCCTCGCCGGGCTCTCCCGCGGCCAGGGCGGCGAGGTGCGCGAACGGCACCGCGTCATCGCCAAGGTCTCCCGCACCGAGGTGGCGGAGAGGTTCCTGCGGCCCGCACCGCCGGAGCTGGTACGCCAGTTGCTCGACGCCGGGCACATCACCCCCGGCCAGGCCGACCTCGCCCGGCGGGTGCCCCTCGCCTCCGACCTGTGCGTGGAGGCCGACTCCGCGGGCCACACCGACGCCCAGAACGCCTACGTGCTGATGCCCGCGATGAGCGAGCTGCGCGACCGTGTCACCCGGGAGGAGGGCTACGCGGAACCGGTGCCGCTCGGCGCCGCCGGCGGCATCGGAACCCCCCAGGCCGCCCTCGCCGCGTTCATGCTCGGCGCGGACTTCGTCGTGACCGGGTCCGTCAACCAGTGCACGGTCGAGGCGGGCACCAGCGACGCGGTGAAGGACATCCTCCAGGACCTCGGCGTGCACGACACCGACTACGCGCCCGCCGGCGACATGTTCGAGGTCGGAGCACGGATGCAGGTCGCCAGGAAGGGCCTGCTGTTCCCGGCGCGCGCCCAGAAACTGTACGAGCTGTACCTGCGCCACGACTCGCTCGACGACCTGGACGCACGGACCCGCGCCACCCTGGAGCAGAAGTACTTCGGGCGTCCGCTCGACACGGTGTGGCAGGAGACCAGGGCCCATCTGGCCCGGCGGTTCCCGGACCGGCTCGCGGAGATTGAGCGGAACCCGAAGCAGAAGATGGCCCAGGTGTTCCGCTGGTACTTCGTCCACTCCACCCGGCTCGCACTGGCCGGCCGTCCCGAACACAGGGTGGACTACCAGATCCACTGCGGCCCGGCACTGGGCGCGTTCAACGCCTGGGTGCGCGGCACCCCGCTGGCCTCCTGGCGGCAGCGGCACGTGGCCGCCGTCGCCGACCACCTGATGCGCGAGACCGCGGCCCTGCTCGGCCGCACGCTCGGCGCCCGCACCGGCACGTCACACGACACAGCGAAGTGAGCACATGAGATCGGTTTACGTCTTCCCGGGACAGGGCTCCCAGCACAAGGGCATGGGTGCCGGGCTGTTCGAGAAGTTCCCGGAACTGGTGGCCCTGGCCGACGACGTGCTCGGCTACTCCGTCGAGGAGCTGTGCCTGCGCGACCCGGAGCGGGTGCTGAGCCGGACGCGGTACACCCAGCCGGCGCTGTACGTGGTCAACTCGCTCACCTACCTGGACCGCACCACCGGACGCGGTGAACTGCCCGCCGCCGTCGCCGGACACAGCCTCGGCGAGTACTGCGCGCTGTTCGCGGCCGGCGCCTTCGACTTCGCCACCGGCCTGCGGCTCGTCGCCAAGCGCGGCGAGCTGATGAGCCGGGCCCCCAGGGGCGCCATGGCGGCCGTCGTCAACCTCGACGAGGAGCGCGTGCGCGAGATCCTCACCGGACTGCCGTTCCGGAACGTCGACCTCGCCAACATCAACGCGCGTACGCAGTGCATCCTGTCCGGCGAGTACGACGAACTGCACGACCCCCGACTGCGCGCCGCCTACACCGAGGCGGGCGCCCGCTTCGTCCCGCTCAACGTGAGCGCCGCCTTCCACTCCCGGTGCATGACGGACGTGCAGCAGGAGTTCGCGCTCTACCTCGCCGGTTTCGACCTCGCGGAACTCACCCTCCCCGTCGTGGCCAACCACACCGCCCGCCCCTATCCCACGAAGGGGTACGCGGACCTCCTGGCCCACCAGATATCCGGCTCCGTCCGCTGGTACGAGTCGATGTCCTGGCTGATCGCCCAGGGGCACCGGGACTTCCAGGAGATCGGCCCGGGCAACGTGCTGACCAAGCTCACCGCCCAGATCCTCAAGGACCCCCTGCCCGTGGGGCCCGCCCCCGCACCGCAGCGGGCCCCCGCCGCCGTCCAGGCCCGCCCCCGCACCGAACTCGTCTTCATGTACGGCGGCCAGGGAACCCAGTACCACCAGATGGGCCGGGGCCTGTACGACACCGACCCGGTGTTCCGCGACGCCATGGACCGCTGCGACGCCGCCCACCGCGCCACGGCCGGCACCTCGCTCCTGGCCGCCGTCCACGACGACACGCGCAGGGGCCGCCCCTTCGACGACATCCTCACCTCGCACGCGGCGCTCTACAGCATCGGCTACAGCCTCACCGAGATGCTCCGCGCCGACGGCATCCACCCCGACGCGGTGCTCGGACACAGCCTCGGCGAGTACGTCGCCGCCACCGCGGCGGGCGCCCTGTCCTTCGAGGACGGCCTGCGGCTCGTGACGCGCCAGGCCCGGCTGCTGCAGGAGCGGTGCCAGGACGGCGGGATGCTGTCCGTCCTGGACTCCCCGGACCTCTACCGGACCCGGCGCGACCTGTTCGGCGACATCGCCCTCGCGGCCGTCAACTACGACCGCAACTTCGTCGTCAGCGGAGCCGACAGCCGGCTCGCCGCCCTCCAGCAGGCACTGGACGCCGAAGGCGTGATCACGGTCCGGCTGCCCGTGCGCCAGGCCTTCCACTCCGCCCTCCTCGACCCGGTCCGGCCGGACTTCCTCTCCCTCACCCGGGACATCACCGTCACGACGCCACGGATACCGGTCCACTCCTCGATGCTCGCCGGCCGCCTCGGGACCCGGCACAGCTGGGACGAGTACCTGTGGGACGTGATCCGCCGCCCCGTCCGGTTCGACGAACTGATGACGTCCGAGTTCACCGCGCCCGACCGTCACTTCTTCGTCGACCTCAGCGCCAGCGGGTCGTTCGCCAACTTCCTCAAGCACGGCTACGCCCCCGCCTTCCGCGGCGCCCCCGCAATCAACCAGTTCGGCAACAACGGTGGCACCGTCCGCGCCCTGCGCGACGAACTGCGCCGCCTGGCCGGCGCCTGAGAAGGACGTGCGGCCAGACGCGAACCGAGACAGAAGGGGGAGCCCCCGCCCAGGGTGACGTGCTTGTTCGGGTAGCGCGAGAGACGGAAGCCATCGGGGTGCTCGAAGACCCGCACACGGCTCCGGTCACCACCGTCGCCCGGCCTCCCGGTCAGTCACGGCGCGGCAGCAACGGCCGCATGAAGGTGCGCTCGTAGCGCAGGACACATCCGCTGTCGTCCCGGATGCGATCGGCCTCGATGAAGTCCGGATGCCGGCCGAACAGCTCCCGGTACCGCTCGTAGGCGGCCAGGCCGGGAAAGCTGAACAACGCCATCGCCCTGTCGCTCGCGCCCTCGGCCGGCAGGAAGTAGCCGTGGTGGGTGCCGCCGTGTTCCTCGACCAGCGTCATCCACCGCTCGGCGAACCGCTCGAAGGCGTCGATCTTCGCGGCGTCGATCGTGTACTCGACAACACAGGTGATCACGACAGCATCGTACGGCGGTCCGGCGGATCGCCGTACGGGGCCGCACGGACGTGAGGACGCGTTCGCCCGGCGGCACGGGTCTGCTGACAGCGTGCCACCCCGTGCCGGCGGGCCGTCGGTGCTCTGTCGACGGCTTGTCGGCGGCCTGTCGGTGGTCTGTCGACGGCCGACGGGACAGTGGAGCCGGTCGGCACCGGCCGACAACACACCGGCCACCAGCGTCGCGACCGACCCGACCCACCGGATCGGCGCGACCGGCACGACCGGCCGGTTGTCCGCCCAGCGGTCCAGCATCAGGAAGGAAACCCCATGACCACTGACATCACGATCATCGGCGCCGGGCTCGGAGGCCTCACGCTCGCCCGCGTCCTGCACGTCCACGGAATACCGGCCACCGTCTACGAGGCGGAGCCCTCCCCGGCTGCCCGCTCACAGGGCGGGATGCTCGACATCCACGACTACAACGGACAACTCGCTCTGGAAGCGGCCCACTTGATGGACGAGTTCCGTGGCATCGTCCTGGAGGGCCGCCAGGCACTGCGGGTCCTCGCCCCGGACGGGACCGTCCTGTTCGACAAAGCCGACGACGGCACCGGGGGACGCCCCGAGGTGCAGCGCGGCGAGCTGCGGCAGATCCTGCTCGACTCACTCCCGGCCGGCACTGTCCGGTGGGGGCGCAAGGTCAGCGGCGCCCGTACCCTCGGCGACGGCCGTCACGAGGTGACGTTCGCCGACGGCAGCACCGTCGCCACCCGCCTGCTGGTCGGCGCGGACGGCGCGTGGTCCCGGGTCCGCCCGCTGCTGTCCAGCGCCGTACCCGAGTACACCGGCAAGTCGGTCGTGGAGACCTACCTGTTCGACGCCGACACCCGGCACCCCGCCGCCGCGAAGGCGGTCGGCGGCGGGTCGATGATCGTGCACACGCCGGGCCGGGAACTCTTCGCGCACCGGGAGAAGGGCGACACGCTGCACGCCTACGTGGGGCTGACCGAACCGCAGGACTGGTTCGACGCCGTCGATTTCACCGACGCCGCCGCGGCCACGGCACGGGTCGCGAAGGAGTTCGACGACTGGGCGCCGGAGCTGACCGCGCTGATCACCGACTGCGACACGGCACCGGTCCTGCGTGCCCTCCACGCCCTGCCGGCCGGGCACCGGTGGGACCGGGTACCCGGGGTGACCCTGATCGGCGACGCCGCCCACCTCTCGGCCCCGAACGGCGAAGGTGCCAACCTGGCCATGCTCGACGGCGCCGAACTCGGCAAGGCCCTGGCCGCGCGGCCCGACGACATCGAGGCCGCGATCACCGCGTACGAGGAAGCCATGTTCCCCCGCAGCGCCGAGGCCGCCACCTTCGAAGGGGCCGAGGCCCACGGGAACGACTCCGACAGCGACCCGATCCAGGCCCTGCTCGCCGCGCTCGCCGGGGACGAGCAGACCCGGTAGGGCATGCGCCCCGCCGGCCACTCACCGGCGAACCGACCATCTGCCGGTCGTCTCCGCAAGGCGACGTGCCGCCGCCTCCCGCGCCGGCCGGGACGCGGCGGCACCCCACTCCCTCCGTGCCCGGCGGCTCCGCCCCGACGACCAGGACATCGCCCGGCTGACCGTGACCGGCACCGACCTGCCCTGGACCCACCCTCGCGGCAGGAGCAACTCCTACCTCGCCGATTTCACCGTCAGGTCACCGTTCGTCGTCGACAGATCCAGGCGGTACTCGCCTGACGGGTCGTTCGCGAACGCCACCTTCTTGTCGCCCTGGGAGTCGTCCGCCGAGATCCGGTACGTGGCAGGCGGCGCGGTGACCGTGAGGCTGCCGTTGGTCGTCCGGGCCTTGATGTTCTGCGGGGTGACCGTCCGGATCGTCACCTCGCCGTTCGATGTCTGCGCGACGACGTCACCGCCTTTGACACCCTTGACGTTGATCTCGCCGTTGGACGTGCGCAGCTTCACAGGGCCCGTCGCGTCGGTCACCGCGACCTCGCCGTTGCTCGTGTGCACATCGACCGGGCCGACACCGGCGAGCGCGAGTCCGCCGTTGGACGTTCCTCCCGTCACCGGAAGACCCGCGGGCACGGTGACGGCGTAGTCGACGCCACAGTTCTCGCCGCAGCCGGAGAGCGTCAGGACACCGTCCTCGACACGGAAGGACGTGCCACTGGGCCTGTCCCCGCGGTAGTGGACCTTGCGGTGCACGGAGATCGAGGAGGCGGCGGCCGAAGCGTCCACCCGCACACCTCCGTCGCTGTTGTCGAGTCGGACCGAGGTGACCTTCCCGGACACCTTGGCGTCGTCCTCGAAGGTGTTGCCCTGGCCGAGTGCGGAGCAGGCGGAGAGTGGGCCGGCGGTCAGAGCGACCAGAGTCGCTGCTGTAAGGACGCGTGTCTGTGGGCGTCGCATGAGGGTCCCCCGTGCAGAGCGAGCTGAATCGGTGATCGGTCACCGCGATCCTACGCAGCCAAGATCACCCTTCCACTGGGGATAACCCCCCAATGCCAGGACCGGGCACCACGGCCCCCGCGCGGTGACCCGGGAACCGATCACGCAGGGTGTGTGATCGATAACGATCTGACCTCAGCCCTTGCGCCTGCTGTGATCCGTTTTAGCCTCCGCCCATGGGATTTCTCTCAAGCCGCCGCAAACGGGCCCGTCTCGCCCCCGAACTCGACGACCAGGAACTGGGCAGACTGCTGAAGTCCCTGCTGGCCACCACCAGGACAGGCACGATCGCCACCACCGACCTGTGCGCGGCTCAGCTGACCCGGCTCCTGGACCAGGACCCGGGCGACTGGGACCGCCGTACGCACCGCATCAGTGTCCTGGCGGACTTCCTCGCCGCCTCGCGTCTGCCGGCGTCCTGGGCCGCGCGTGAGCCCCGCAACGCGACCGCACTCGTGCTGCACGCCTGGTCGCAGGCGGCGCAGACCCAGGCCGAGGACCACCCGGGCGACACGGATGACGCCGTGCAGGCCTGTCTGCGCGCCGCCGAACTCGCACCGGACGACCCCACCCCCTGGGTGGCCCTGCTGAAGGTGGCGCGCCGGCAGCGCTGGCGGCAGCCGCAGGTCTTCGGGGTGTGGAACGAGGTGCTCGCGCGTGACCGCTGGAACCGCGAGGCGTACATGAACATGCTGGGCTACCTCACCCCCGAGGAAGGAGGCTCCCGGCTCCAGGTTCTGGAGTTCGTCGACGCGCTGTGTGCCCGCATGCCCTCCAACGCGCCCTGCGCGGCGACGGAACTCACCGCCCAGGTCTTCCAGTACCACGCCATTCTCGGCCGGGGCGGGTACGAGGCACTGGTGGCACGGACCCACTGGTCCCAGGGAATGGCCGCGCAGGCGCTCGACCGCGTGGCGCACACCTGGGGACAGCCGGGATTCCTCCGCCACGCCAGAGCCCTCGCCGACCTGAACCTCCTCGCCTACGCGCTGATGGCGGGCGACCGCCGCGCCGAGGCCCGGCCGGTGTTCGAGGCGATCGGGGGGATAGTCACCGACTGGCCCTGGCAGGCAGGCGGCGATCCCCTCACCGAGTTCGAACAGGCACAGCGCAGAGCCACCGTCGGCATGTGAGCCGAGAGCCGGCCCCCGTCCTGGCCGCCGGACCGAGCCCCGCAGCGGACCGACCGGGCCGTCGAAGGCAGGCGTCGCGGTCGCTCCGGCGGCCGGTCAGCCATCGAGCGAACCCTCGAAGTCGCTGGTCAACGCCGTAGGGCTGCTGGACGAGGGCAACGGGGAGGGACGGCCGGCGTCATGGCCGGCGTCCGTGGTGACACCCAGATCACGAGGCATCGCCTCTCTCATGGCACCTGCCAGAGACCAGAGCGCGTGCTGCGCCTCCGCGGCTGACCGAAGGGTTTCCCCTGGCCGAGGATTCCCCTGCTCCAGGCGCTTGACCTGCCCATAGACCCGGGTCAGCGCCTCGTTCAGTTCGTGAGCCGGAACGATCACGGCGTCGGGTGCGATCATCAGCGTCTCGGACCACCGGTCACGGAACGTGTGACGTACAGGTGCCGGCTGAGCGCGGTGGCGAACTGGCGGGCGTCCCGGTGCAGTTGTGTGTAGCAACTCCGCCGTAGCGCACGGTTCTCGCGAGCCTCCAGGATGGCGTGGGTCATCTCCAGCTCGCGCTTCTGGGCCCGGTCGGCGCCACGCTGGGTGAGCAGCGCGGCCCCGAGAGTTCCTGCCACACCGGTGATCGCCACCACCACCGCCCGTGCGGGAACGGCACCGGAAGGAAAGACCGTCAGCCGATGCAGGGCTGTACCTCCGGTCGGCTCCCGAGTCCGGGCCGGGCCGGCCCACCTCCTGCCGGCTCGACCGAGCGGGTGTCTTCCGGTGTGCCGGACGACGGCCTGACACGGGCGGCCGCGGGCGGCTCGTAGCCTCGGCGACATGCTGGGGCTTCCTGCTCATGTCCGTGCCTGCCTGTTCGACCTCGACGGTGTCCTCACGCAGACCGCGAAGGTGCACGCGGCCGCGTGGAAGGAGATGTTCGACGGCTATCTCCGCGAACGCGCGACACGTGAGGGAACCGAGTTCGTGCCCTTCGACGCGGTGGACGACTACGACGAGTACGTCGACGGGCGGCCCCGCGAGGACGGTGTGCGCACCTTCCTCGCCGCACGCGGGGTGCACCTGCCCGAGGGGACACCCGACGACCCGCCGCAGGCGGAAACGGTGAACGGACTGGGCAACCGCAAGAACGTCCTCGTCCTGCGACGCATCCGCGAGGAGGGAGTGGAACCCTACGAGGGCTCGGTCCGCTACCTCCACGCGGTACGGGACGCCGGCCTGCGCCGCGCGGTGGTGTCGTCCAGCGCGAACTGCCGGGACGTCCTGGTCGCGGCGGGCATCGAGGACCTGTTCGAGGAGCGGATCGACGGAGTCGTGGTACGCGAACGCGGGCTGCGTGGCAAACCCGCCCCCGACACCTTCCTGGAGGCGGCCCGCGGCCTCGGCGTCGAACCGGACGAGGCCGCCGTGTTCGAGGACGCCCTGGCCGGCGTCGAGGCCGGTCGGGCCGGACGGTTCGGTGTGGTCGTGGGCGTGGACCGGGTGGGCCAGGCGGACCAGCTGCGCGCACACGGAGCGGACATCGTCGTCCGTGACCTGGCCGAGCTCCTGGAGCCGCGGTGATCACCCATCCGAGCTACACGGTCGAACCGTGGTGCCTGCGCGAGACCGACCTCAACCTGGACGTGCTCGCCCAGAGCGAGTCGGTGTTCGCGCTCTCCAACGGACACATCGGGTGGCGCGGCAACCTCGACGAGGGAGAGCCGCACGGGCTGCCCGGCGCCTACCTCAACGGCGTCTACGAGCGCCACCCCCTGCCCTATGCGGAAGCGGGCTACGGATATCCCGAGTCCGGCCAGACGATGATCAACATCACCGACGGCAAGATCATCCGTCTGCTCGTCGACGACCACCCGTGCGATCTGCGCTACGGCCGGCTGCAGGCACACGAACGCGTCCTGGACTTCCGCTCCGGTGTCCTCCACCGTACGGCGCGGTGGGTGTCGCCCGGCGGCCGTACCGTCCGGATCACCTCCCAGCGGCTCGTGTCCTTCACCCAGCGCGCGGTCGCCGCGATCGTCTACGAGGTCGAGCCGATCGACGGACCGACCACGGTGGCCGTGCAGTCCGAGCTGGTCGCCAACGAGCAACTGCCCCGCCTGCACGGGGACCCGCGCGTCGCCGCGGCGATCGAATCCCCCCTGGCCGCCGAGGAGCACTTCGCCCAGGACACCCGCCTGCGGCTCGTGCACCGCACCGCCCACAGCGCACTGCGGGTGGGCGCAGCGGCCGACCATCTGGTCCAGGGCCCGGAGAGCACACACTGGACGGCGCAGAGCGAGCCCGACGTCAGCCGGCTGACGGTGACCGCGGACCTGGTACCCGGACAGCCACTGCGGCTGGTCAAGTTCGTGGCCTACGGCTGGTCGGGGGAGCGCTCGCTGCCGGCCGTGCACGACCAGGTGGACGGAGCGGTGGCGGCCGCGGTCAGCACGGGCTGGGACGGACTGCTCGCCTCGCAACGGGCGTACCTGGACCGCTTCTGGGCCGGCGCGGACGTCGAGGTCGAGGGGGACGCGCAGATCCAGCAGGCGGTGCGGTTCGCCCTCTTCCACGTGCTCCAGGCGGCGGCCCGCGGAGAGAACCGGGCCATCCCCGCCAAAGGCCTGACCGGCACGGGGTACGACGGGCACTCCTTCTGGGACACCGAGTCGTACGTGCTGCCCGTCCTGACGTTCACCGCGCCGGAAGCCGTCGCGTCGGCACTGAGGTGGCGGCACAGGATGCTCCCGCCGGCCCGGGAACGCGCGGGCCAGCTCGGCCTGTCGGGAGCGGCCTTCCCCTGGCGGACGATCGACGGCGCCGAGAGCTCCGCCTACTGGCCGGCCGGCACGGCCGCCTTCCACATCAACGCCGACATCGCCCTGGCCGCCGTCCGGTACGTCATGGTGACCGGGGACGAGGACTTCGAGCGCCGTGAGGGTCTCGACCTCCTCGTGGACACCGCCCGGCTGTGGCGTTCCCTGGGCCACCACGACGCGGAAGGCGTCTTCCACATCGACGGGGTCACCGGACCGGACGAGTACAGCGCCATCACCCGCGACAACCTGTACACCAACCTGCTGGCCCGGCAGAACCTGCTGGCCGCCGCGGACGCGGCCGCGCGCCACCCGGACCGGGCCGCGGAACTCGGTGTCGACGACGAGGAGGCCGCGGTCTGGCGGGACGCGGCGACCCGCATGGCGGTGCCGTACAACGACTCTCTCGGCGTGCACGAACAGTCGGCCGGGTTCACGAGCCTCCAGCGCTGGGACTTCGAGGCGACCCCGCCCGAGAACTATCCGCTGCTGCTCCACTACCCCTACTTCGACCTGTACCGGAAACAGGTGGTGAAGCAGGCCGATCTGGTGCTGGCGATGATGGAGTGCCCGCACCTCTTCTCCGAGGAGCAGAAGGCACGCAACTTCGCCTACTACGAGGCGCTCACCGTCCGCGACTCCTCCCTGTCCGCGTGCTGCCAGGCAGTGCTCGCCGCCGAGACCGGGCACCTCCGGCTGGCCTACGCCTATCTCGGCGAGGCCGCGCTGATGGACCTCGACGACCTGGAGCACAACACCCGCGACGGCCTCCACATCGCCTCCCTCGCCGGCACCTGGATCGCCCTGGTGACGGGTTTCGGCGGCCTGCGCCGGTACGTCGGCGAGGAGGGGAAGCCCGACCTGCTCGCCTTCGCCCCGCGCCTGCCGGAAGCGCTGTCCCGGGTGGCGTTCACCGTGCTGGTCCGCGGACGCAGGCTGAAGGTGGACATCGGCCCGTCCCATGCGCGATACCGGCTGGTGGAGGGCGAACCGCTGGTCGTGCTGCACCACGGGGAACCGGTGACCGTGACCACCGACGCTCCCCTGGACCGACCGGTGCCCCCCACCCCCGCCCGCCCCGAACCACAGCAACCACCGGGCCGCCGCCCGACGGGCCTGCTCACCGGAGAGGAACAGCAAGCGGGGACACAGGCCTAGCGGGTGCAGGGCCCGCATCATCGCGATGGCGCTGCGGACCCGTCGAGGCCGTGCTCCTTCTTGGCCGCGCAGTCCGTCCTGACTGCCTGTTCCCCCCCCGTCAGGGTTCGGCCGGTATCAGCCCGGCTCAACAGCCAGGCGACTCGTCGGGCCGGCCCTGGGGACCACCGGCTCCTGCCGGACCAGGGCCTCCGTCCGGAAGTCGCGGCGATCGGACAGGCTCACCGTGGACGGCTGTCGGGTGCCGGCGCGGAGCACCGTCGGGTCGGAGAAAGTTCGCGGACTTGCGGGCCAGTACGGCGGTGAAGTGTTCCTGTGCGTCAGGCCGCAGCCGCGCCAGGGTGACCATGCCGGTGATGACGGCGTCGGCGACCTCGTCCTCCACATCCGTCCAGGAATGGCTGTGCCCCTTCCGGGGATTGGTGCCCCGGGCACCGATGACGGCCTGCGCGGCCTCTCCCACCTCCTCGGCGAGCTTGAGCACCTGCAGAGTCCACTGCTCTTCCGGCTGGAGCCCGTTCTCGGTGTCGAGCCGGTTGAAAGCGTCGGCCAGATCTCGGATCGTGTCCCAGTCACCGCCGTCAGCGGCACGCGGGTGGCGCTCACCGGGGGGTGGCGGCACCGCGGTCCTGCGCATGACTGCGGGATCGCTGGAGAGACCGAGGGCCTCGAACAGGGGGCGGTGCCCCGTGCCCGATGCCTCCGGGGTCGGTTCGTCCTGTGTGCGGGCCGAAGTCAAGTGGTCCTCCTTCGACGGTCACGCGGCCGGCTCTGCGTCCGGCACATGGGGCTGGCTTTTCCGGCTCAACGAGCCAGCCACGATTTCGAACACATGTGTTTCGGTCGGGTCGGGAACCCCGTGACGGAGCGGGCGTCGAAGCGTGCGCGCTGCACCGACCGTTGCCGAGTAAGGTGCCAGGCCGGCCGCGACGGTGGCTGAAACGCCACACCTGCTGCCGGCCGGCGACCGCAGGCGGGCGACGAGCTGCACCGGTTCCCGCACACGGCGAAGCCCCCGCCCGCGGGATCGCGGACGGGGGCTTCGGGGCGGGCGAGCCGAGGCGGAGGCGCGACCCGCGCCCGACACCGCTGCTCAGCAGTCGGCGCGGAGGCTGTACACGGGGCCCCAGTCGCCCCGCACGGGACCGTAGTTGGCCGGCGTCGTGTAGATCACGGTGTTCTTCGAGCCGAACATCTTCACCCTGCCGTTCCCGGAGAGGCGGTTGTTCCAGTAGCCGCCCCCGTTCCACGACACGGGCACGCCCGCGGACATGCCGCAGTACAGGACGATGGGGTCACCGCCGCTGTCGCTGGTCGCGCAGAACGCGCCGGACACGGTGCACGGCCCGGTGACCGCAGGGCTGGTTTCGGTCCTGTCGGCCGCGACGGCACCGGTGGCGGTGCCGGTCAGCACGGCGGTCGAGAGGGCGAGGAGCGAGACTGCGTTGCGCACCTTACGCATGTCTACCTGCTTTCCTGTCGGTTCGGTTGGTGTGGCTTCACCATGCCGGAGGCCGGATGGAACGAACCTTGAGGAAACCTTGCACGCAGGCTGCGACGGGTGAGGACCTCCCGCCGCAACTCCTCCTGTACTCCTACGGGGCTACGCCCTCCCACGCCCGCGTGAACAGCAGCGGCAGAGGCGCGGAGGGCACCGCGGGCAGGTGTGATGTCGACCGGTGTTCCCTGGACAGGGGCAGCAGGCCGAGCTTCGACGCCTCGATCGGGAGGCGAGGCGGCTTCCGCTCCTGCCAGGCGCCCGGCAGGAACAGGGAGCGGCCCGCTCGTGACCGGAGGGCACGCAGCACTCGGCCCGACGCGTGCAGCTCGGCCTCCGCCTTCTTGAAGCGGCTGGGCTTCCAGCCGGTCCACGCCTTGACGTTGCGGTCCGACGGGTCCGGCAACGCCAGCAGCATCAGGTAGAGCGACGCGGCGTCCCTGCCCAGCCCGAAGGTCTCGGCACAGTCCTCGACAAGGTGCGGCACGGACCGCGAGGGGTCCTGCTCCCAGCCTGGCGGGCGTTCACCGTCGGTGAGCAGGTGCGCTCCGAGCGCGGCGAAGTCGTCGCTCAGCAGCAGCCGCAGGTCCGCGACGGCGGGCAGTCCCGAGGGACTGGGCAGCCACTGCGAGGGCAGTACGGAGTCGAGGTAGGTGTCGAGGGCGTCCAGCAGGGGATCGTCCGGTCCCTTGAGCGCGGCGGGGTCCACCCGCAGGTGACGCACGTCGTACACCGCGTCGGCCACCTCGGTGACCGCCGGATGAGCGGTGAGCGCCTCGGTCGAAGGGGGTGCCCCCATCAGGTAGTTGCTCTGCAGCGAGAAGAGCGTGAGCGGACCGGGGGCCGAGGACAGCTCCTCGCGCAGCCGGGATATCGCCGCGCCGGCCGCGAGGCGCGACGGGTCCCCGGCCGGGGTGCGGTAGGCGAGCCAGGCGGCGATTCTCGGCAGGGCCAGCAGGTGCGGTTCGCCCGCCAGACCCGCGCGGTGGGGAGCCAGGCAGTCCGCCCCGCCGGCCAGCCGGCCGAGGAGGGCGGGCAGCCGCAGATGGGGCCACCAGCTCCCGTCGTCCCCATGGGACTGCCGGGCCGTGGCCGCCTCACCCTGGGGCGGGAGCGTCTCCTTCGTGGCGAGGGGCAGCAGCGCGGAGGGTACCGGCAGGGGGCTGCCCAGCTCCTCCAGCCACCACTCGGCGGCCCGGTCCACGTCGGGCCCTGTGGCCCACAGCTGCTCGGGGTCGTCGGGAAGGAGCCTGTCGTAGAGAGCCGTGATGAATCGGGGACCGAGCGCGTCGGTCAGCGCGGCAACCGCCTGTTCCGCCTCCTTGTGCCGGATCTTCCAGGCCTCCAGGTCGGCGGAGTAGTGACCGGAGAGATACCCCTTCTCGTCGTCCAGCTGGTGCGGCGCGCAGGGAACGTGTGCGATCAGCAGCACGGTGGCCTCCGCCTGGGAGAGGCCCAGGCGCTCCGCGAAGGCTCGGGCGAGCTCGGGGCGGGCCGGTGCCGCGCCGTGCTTCCGGTACAGCTCGGCGAAGCGTGTGAACCATCCGCCCGGCCGCACCGGCTTCAGTACATGGGCACGTGTGACCTTCACGCCTGCGGGAGCCAGGGGCCCCTCCTCGGTGAAGGAACCGTCCGGGGAGTACTCCCACAGCGTGCGCCGGGGGTCCCTGCCCCGACTGGTCAGGACGTAGGCGACGGACGTGTCCGTCCGGAAGACGGTCCCGGGCAGCGGGGCGTTGATGTCGGTACGGTCCTCGGGCACCTCGCAGTGGACGATCCGCCAGTGGCCCGGCTCACCGGTGACGAAGGGGTGGGCGGCGTACTGCATCAGCGACCGGGCCGCCGAGCCGCTCGGCAGCGAGGAGACGGTGCACAGGGCGAGTGCCGCGGCGCACGCGTGCGTGTGCCGGAACCGGCCGTCGCGGGGCATGCGGTCGAACGTGGTGGTGGCCTGCCCCAGATCACCTCCCCACACGGCCGTGCCGTCCTTCGCGAGCGCCATCATCTGACGGCTCACCCGGTCCTCCGGTTCCTGCGACCCCGCGTCGGCGCCCGGCGGCACATCGCCCTCACCGGGGGTGAGACAGCCGACCAGCCGCTCCAGTCCCGCACGGCAGTTGACGGCCATGACCAGGGAGCGGGCGGCCCGGCTGCCCGTCGGCTCGCCGAGTTGCGGCAGCGCTTCGAGGATCGGTCCGCGATTGGGTCCCCGGACGCCATCCCGCTCGACGTAGTCGGGCCGGAGCCTCCCCAGCAACTCCTCGGCCTGCGCACGCGAGACGGTGTCGGGCAGCTCCGCCATCAGCAGCGGTACGACGTCCACCGCCGCGAACTCCGCCGCCGCCTCCGCGTCCTTGAGGAGGAGGTCCACGGCCACGCCCGCGTGCACGAGCCGGCCGAGCAGCAGGACCAGCTCCCCGAAGTCGACGCCCGCGCGCAGCTTCGCCCGTTCGCGGCCGAACCAGGCCCGGATCTCCTCGTGCCCGATCGGGTTGTCGAACAGCTCGGGGATCCGCTGCCAGCCCTTGGTCTGGTGCGGCTGGTACCAGTCGTTGGCCCCCAGGTCCCTGATCGTCATCTCCAGGTCGGTACGCACCCGTGCCCGTAGCTCCCGCGCGAAGCGCTCGTCCGCCTGCAGGTGCTCCAGCTTCGGCCGGTGGCTGAGCTGGATGCTGTACAGCTGCGACGGGCCGAGCAGCTCCGGAGGGTCGGCGACCGGGGCTCCGTGCTCCAGAAGGAGGTCGATCAGGTCGAGAGGCGTCGTACCGTTGCCGTGCTCGCCGATGCGCCGGTAACGGAACTCCACGGGAACACCGTCGGCAGCCAGCTTCGGCGCGATCCGCTCGGCGATCTCGTAGACGACGGTCCAGGGTCCGTTCCTGTCGCTGTTCGACAGGACGCACGCGGACAGCCAGGCGGCGGCCTCGCCGACGGGCAGCCCCGGGGTCTCGCCGGTGAGCAGTGCCAGCGCACCGGTGCGTTCCAGCAGCTCCCGCCACACCCTGGGGCTCTCGCCGAAACGCCGAGGACGCAGCCTCAGCACCTGGCGGGCGGCCTCCGGCGCGTGGCTGCCCAGCAGGTCCATGGCCCGGCCCTTGAGGCAGTCGGTCCAGAACTTGTCGTCCGACAGCGAGACACCGCCCACCGCGAAGATCTCCCCGAGCAGCGTGGCCAGTTCCCTCTCCGGTTCGAGACCGGCGGCCTTGGCGAGCTTGCGCACGTCGACGGCCAGCTGCGGGTACACCTCGGACGACGCCTCGACACGGCGGACCACCACCTGGCGGAACCGCGCGACATCCGCCTCGGTCGCCTCTCCCTTGACGGCCAGCTCGCGGGCCCAGGCCCGCAGGACCGTGGCGGAGAGGGCCTTGCCCTCGGCGTACGTGAGGTACCGGCCCAGCAGCCACTCCTTGTCGGCCTTGCGCGCCTGCACCCGCTCGACGGTGCGGGCCCGCCCGAACCAGGCGGCGGCTGTCGTCTGTTCGCCCTGCCGCAGGGCGAGGTCGGCCATGTCGTCGAGGAGCGTGATCAGCAGTGCGGGAGCCGACTCCTCCAGGTCCCGGAGGGCACCGTCGACGTCCGTCTTGAAGGCGAAGCTCCAGTGCAGGGTGCGTTCCTGGAGGAGCAGGAGCTTCCCGGTGGCCAGTTCCTCGAGGCCGGGGTGGGCGGCGATGACCCGCTCAGGGAAGGGAAGGGCACCGTCGGAGGTGTCCGGTATGCCGGTGGAGAAGCAGCCGTCCGGCTCCCACTGCTGCCCGCGCATCAGGCGGTCCCGGTAGGGGATGAGCTGTTCGGGAAGCACCTGGGTCAGCGTGCGGCCGTCGAACCCGGCGTACGTACGGGCCCACAGGCCACCTCCACCCAGCTCGTCGGTCAGTTCGACGGACTCGGCCTCCAGGGCCTCCCGCCACAGCGGGTCCGCGTCGGCCAGGGCACGCGGCACACGGACCCCGCCCGACGCCCACTCACCCGCCTGCAGACGGCACGCCTCACGGTGCCTGCGCAGCTGCGTCCGCGCCCCGAGCAGGGTGCCGAGCCCGGGAGCACCCGCGATCGCATCGGGGAACTTCTTGAGCTTCCGCCCCTGCGGATTGCGGTAGACGACCTCCAGATCGTCCGTCAGTTCCGCGGTGTACCCGCTCTTTTCCACACGCCTGCCCATGCGCCGGCCTTCCCCCGCAGTGCTGGTTCGATGATCACACGCTACGCGGTGCCACTGACAACGCCGCTCCCGTGGTGCAGCAGGCAGTGCGCGCCGACGTAGGAGGTGTCGGGGCGTCGCGAACTGGGCGGCCGGTGAGGGGGACGGTTCGGCCGGCTACGTCACCGCGGTCAGCGTCGCGAAGACCACGACGTTGCTCAGGTAGCCGGTGCGCTTGGTGTAGCCGCCTCCGCAGGTGATCAACCGGAGTTCAGGCCGTCCCGAACTGCCGTAGACCGTCTCACTGGGCAATTCCTCCCTGTCGTAGAGCTCGACGGCACGGACGGTGAACACCGCTGTCCGCCGGTCCGCCCGGGCGATCTCGATGATGTCGCCCTTGGTCAGGGTGCCGAGGTCGTAGAAGACACCGGGATCGCCGGTGGGTGTGTCCACGTGCCCGGTGGTGATGGCGGTTCCTGCCGTGCCGGGAACCGGGCCGTCGCCGTACCAGCCGACGAGGCCGGGCCGGCCGGCCGGTGGGGTCCGTAGCGTTCCGGCCGCATCGAGGCCCACCCGCGTCATCGGGGCGTCCACGCCGATGGCCGAGATCCGGAGCCGTACCGGATCCGCGGGGGGCAGTGGACGGACCGGGGAGCGGGAGGCGTCCCCAGAGGCGGACAGGGCTTGGGCCGCCGACGGCCGCGGTGGCTCCTCGTCGTGCCCCCCGCCGACGAGCAGTGCCGCGGCCGCCGTCATGGCACAGGCCAGAAGGAGCGCTGCGGGGATGAACCGCTCTCGTGAGGTGCTGGTGCGGTGTGTGGGTACCATCGCGGTCGAGCCTTCGCTTCACACGGCGGGTGCTGTGCGGCAGGTGGCCCCGCGGCAGCCGGGTGATTCCTGCGCGGGGGCCGTTTCAGGCCGGATCGGGCGCCGGGTCGGGCCGGAGTGGACGCTGGTTCGGGCCTGAGTGGAGGGGGCCGGCCGGCACAGGCGGCGGTCAGGCCCGGTTGTCGTGCGGGCGGCGGCACATCCAGAGGACACCCCCGGCGGCGACCGTGAGGAGCAGCCCGCCGCCCAGGGCGAGCCCCGTGCCTGTGTCCTTCGCCGGTCCGAAGCCGGCGTTGACCGAGCCGCTCGGAGGGCGGCCGGTGACCCGGTACGTCTCCGTGACCTTGGTCAGGGGCGGACACTTCAGGGTCACCGTGTCGCTGCCCGGCCTGGCCCCCTCCGGGATCTGGAACCGGCCGGTGAGCACGCCCTCCTCGTCGCCTTCGAAGAGGTGGAACTCTCCTGCCACCTCCGACCAGCCCTTGCCGTAGTCCGCGTCAGGGTCGCAGGCGCTCGTACTGACCGTGACCGTGGAACCCGGGGAGGCGTTCCACGGGTCGATGCGGACATCCGAGTCATCAGCGGCGGCGGCCGGGATCTGCAGTACGAGGGCGCCGAGAGCCAGGCCGAGACCTGCACCCATATGTGTGTAACGCATGCGAGTCCTCCAACGGAACAGCGTCCGGCCTGTCTGCGCGGCGCCTCTCCTGTGTTCCGCTCACGAGGCAACCGACAGTCCGTCAGTTCCGCAACCTGACGCATCGCCACATGTGTCACCCGGTCAGGTGGTGCGGGCGCTTCCGCTCGCTCCCGTCCGCAGGTCACCCACGCGAAGATCATCCATCTCCGTCACCCGCCACCTTCTCCCCATACCGGTGACGCCGCCCGGCCGGGCGCGCGCGGGTGCGGGCCGACGTGCCGTTCCCAGACGGCCACTCCCGGGCCGTGCCGCGGCCGCGGTCAGGGCCTGCCGGCGTACGGGTCGTGGGCACGGACCGCGGCCGCGACCGCGGAGTCGTCGGCCCGGCCGCGGGCTTCGAGGCCCGCGATGACTCCCTCGACGTTCTCGCGCGGCTGGTTCTGGCTGAGCTTGAACTTCGCCTCGACGCGGCTGATGACCACCTCGACGCCCACGACGGCGCGCAGCTGCCGCCGGACGAAGTCCGCCGGGGCCTGGTCGACGGACCAGGGCTCCTCGTGGCCGGCTTCGTGCCGGTCGGCGAGCCTGCGGATCTGCGCTTCGATCCAGGCGGCGTCGTCGTGCACGACCAGCTGTCCGTAGACGTGCGCGGTCATGTAGTTCCAGGTCGGCACCACGCGATGGTGCTCGGCCTTGGTCGCGTACCACGACGGCGTGATGTACGCCTCCGGCCCGCGCACGATCACCATGGCCTCGCCCTGCACCGGCTCGCGCCACTGGTCGTTTCCGCGGGCCATGTGGCCGATCAGGGAGCCGTGCGCGCCGGCGTCCGGGTCGTGTTCGAGGGCAGCAGGGTGGCCAGCAGGCCCCGCGGTGTCATGGTGATCAGGTCGGACGCTTCTTGGTGGGCCAGCAGGTCACGGACGGCCTGCTCGGGCGGGGCGAAGTGCTTGGGGACGTACACGGCCGGCCTTTCTGATGAAACGTGATAAACAGGTTGAATACAGGCTTACGGCGATCAGTCGGTCGTGAGTTCTTGCGGGTCGCCCTACAGGGGGTTCTCGCGCAGCCAGGCCAGGACCTGCTCGGCATGCTCGTTCGGCGGGAAGACCGGATAGAAGGTGTGTTCGATCACACCGTCACGGATGACGAGTGTCAGCCGTTTGAACAGCCTCCTCCCGCCGGCCTCGAAGGTGGGCAGACCGTGGGTGTCGGCCAGGCGGAGCGTGGGGTCGGAAAGCATGTCGAAGGGCAGGCCCAGCCGTTCCACGACTTCGCTCTGGTAGTCGCCGTCCTGGCTGGACAGCCCGTACACGCGGCCTGCGCCGGCTTCGAGGAGTTCCTGGAAGTGGTCGCGGAAGCCGCACGACTCGGGGGTGCAGCCGCGGGCGCCGGGGATGGTGTTCCAGCCTTCCGGGAGGTCGGTGCCGGGGCGGCCGGTGAGGGGGTAGACGTAGATCACCGTGCGACGCGGTCCGAGGGCGTCGAGGCGGACCGCTCTGCCCGCGGTGCTGAGGAGGGTGAGCCGCGGCGCCTTCGTGCCGGGCAGGTGGTCGGCGGCGCCGTCGTCCTCGGGGGCTGGCAGCTGTGCGGGCAGGGTCAGGTAGTCCTTCTCCGCCGGCCCGGCGGCCTTCCCGGGGGGTACGGCCCTGCTGCCCCGGTGGGCGGCGGCGTTCAGGTTGGTGATCAGTGTCGCGCGGCGGGCGCTCAGGGCTTCGATGCGCTCGGTGAGTTCGTCGATGGCCTCCCGGTAGGTGGCCAGCGAGGAGGGGCAGTCGTCGGCGTGCAGGCTGCCGGCGGCCAGGCAGTCCAGGAAGGGCCGGGTGCGTTCGACGGGGATGCCCAGTCGGTGGAGGGTCCTGATCTCCCGCACGAGGCGTACGTCATCCTCGGAGTAGTCCCGGTAGCCGTTCGCGAGACGCCCGGGCGTGATCAACCCCAGCGACTCGTAGTACCGCACTGCTTTGGTCGTCACGCCGGCCCGACGTGCCGCTTCACTGATCTTCATGCCGTTCACCTCGCTCTTCGAACGCTAAACCCTGCCCCTGGGGGCAAGGTCAAGCGGTGGCGAGGGACAGGACTGCTCGGCGGCACCGGTATCGACCCGGCTTTCCGCGGGTCCCGGGCTCCCGACGGCGTTGCGCGAGGCGTACCGCCCGCAGCGCCCGGGACGACCCCACCCACGCCACACCGTACTGGCGGGTCAACGGCCTGGTGATCATGCTGAGGGCGGTCGGTGCCGCCACCCTCAACGCCCGGGGCGGCCTGAAGCTGCGGCACGTCTCCCATTCACGACCGTGGCCTACCAGGCGTACGGAGGAGCGGGGATGGTCTGGGCCCTCGCGCTGGTCACCGTCTTCGGCGCGCTCGCCCCGACCCTGGCACCCGTCACGGTCCAGGCGCTCACCGGGCACCTCCCGCAGATCGTGCCCGCCCGGATCTTCTTCGGCCCGGCCGCCCTCCGCGGCTACCTGGTGCTACGGCGGAGCGGTCCGGAGCGGCGCATGGCCGACCTCCGCCCGCCGGCCCCGTGCCGTCGGACATGCATCACCGCTGCCACCCATGCGTCTTGGGGCAAGGAGCCGTGCACTGTCCGGCAACCGGGCGCCCGCTGTCCGACCTAGCGTGACGGCGTTACCTGTCACGCATCCGGACACGAGGACGCACCACATGCCGTACATCACCGTTGGCCATGAGAACTCCACCACCATCGATCTCTACTACGAGGACCACGGCACCGGGCAGCCGGTCGTCCTCATCCACGGTTTCCCGCTCGACGGCCACTCCTGGGAGCGGCAGAGCGCCGCGCTGCTCGACGCCGGCTACCGGGTGATCACCTACGACCGCCGCGGGTTCGGGCAGTCCAGCCAGCCGACGACCGGCTTCGACTACGACACCTTCGCGGCCGACCTGAACATCGTGATGGAGACCCTCGATCTGCGGGACGCCGTCCTCGTCGGGTTCTCGATGGGTACCGGAGAGGTCGCCCGGTACGTGTCCCGCTACGGCTCGGCCCGGGTCGCCAAGGTCGCCTTCCTGGCCTCGCTGGAGCCGTACCTGCTCAAGACCGACGACAACCCGGACGGGGTCGCTCCGAAGGAGTTCTTCGACGGTGTCGTCGCGGCCGTCAAGGCGGACCGCTACGCCTACTACACCGACTTCTACAAGGACTTCTACAACCTCGACGAGAACCTCGGCACCAGGATCAGCGAGGAGGCCGTCCGCAACAGCTGGAACGTCGCCGCGGGCGGCGGAGCCTTCGCCGCGGCCGCCGCACCGTCGACCTGGTACACCGACTTCCGGGCCGACATCCCCGCGATCGACGTACCGGCCCTGATCCTGCACGGCACGGGCGACCGCATCCTGCCCGTCGAAGGGACCGCGAGGCTGTTCCACAAGGCCCTGCCGTCGGCCGATTACGTGGAGATCGAGGGCGCCCCGCACGGCCTGCTGTGGACCCACGCGGAGGAGGTCAACGCGGCTCTCCTCGCCTTCCTGGAGAAGTGACCAGGACGGAACAGGTCCGCGACCGTCAGCTGCCCGCCCGGGGATCCGGGCGGGCAGCTCGCGGTCCCAGAGGGGGCGCCGGCAGGCAAGTCGCCCTGCGCGCACAGGCATGGCGGCCGCCCGACCGATGCCTACATTTCCGGAACACACCCAGTTGCATTTCCGGAACACGCCCAGTTGCAGGAACGAAGAGGCCCACATGCAGTTCGGAATTTTCTCGGTGGGGGACGTGACCCCCGACCCGACCACCAGCCGTACCCCGTCGGAGGGCGAGCGGATCAAGGCGATGGTCGCCATCGCGTCGAAGGCGGAGGAGGTCGGCCTGGACGTCTTCGCGACCGGTGAGCACCACAACCCGCCGTTCGTGCCGTCCTCGCCGACCACGATGCTCGGCTACATAGCCGCGCGGACGCAGAAGCTGGTCCTCTCCACGTCCACCACCCTGATCACCACCAACGACCCGGTGAAGATCGCGGAGGACTATGCGATGCTCCAGCACCTGGCCGACGGGCGCGTGGACCTGATGATGGGCCGCGGCAACACCGGGCCGGTGTACCCGTGGTTCGGCCAGGACATCCGGGAGGGCATCAACCTCGCCAAGGAGAACTACGCCCTGCTGCGCCGCCTGTGGCGCGAGGACGTCGTCGACTGGGAGGGCAAGTTCCGCACGCCGCTGCAGGGCTTCACCTCCACCCCGCGCCCGCTGGACGGCGTACCGCCGTTCGTCTGGCACGGCTCCATCCGCTCGCCCGAGATCGCCGAGCAGGCCGCGTACTACGGCGACGGCTTCTTCCACAACAACATCTTCTGGCCGACCGACCACACCAGGCGGATGGTCCAGCTGTACCGGCGGCGGTACGCCTACCACGGGCACGGACGGCCGGAGCAGGCGATCGTCGGCCTGGGCGGGCAGGTGTTCATGCGGAAGAACTCCCAGGACGCGGTGCGGGAGTTCCGGCCGTACTTCGACAACGCGCCGGTGTACGGCCACGGGCCCTCGCTGGAGGACTTCACCGAGCAGACCCCGCTGACCGTCGGCTCTCCCCAGCAGGTCATCGAACGGACGCTGTCCTTCCGCGAGATCGTCGGCGACTACCAGCGCCAGCTCTTCCTCATGGACCACGCGGGCCTGCCGCTGAAGACCGTCCTGGAACAGCTCGACATCCTCGGTGAGGAAGTGGTGCCCGTGCTGCGGAAGGAGTTCGCGATCGGCCGCCCGGCCGACGTACCGGACGCCCCCACCCACGACTCCCTGCGCGCCGTTCAGGAGGTGTCCGCCGCATGAAGCTCGTCGCCGTGTCCGCGGGGCTGAGCACCCCGTCCTCCACCCGTCTGCTCGCCGACCGTCTCGCCGAGTCGGCCCGGGGCGAGCTGGCCGCTCAGGGCCACGACGTGGAGACGGAGGTCATCGAGCTGCGGGAACTCGCCGTCGCCGTCGCCAACAACCTCGTGACAGGATTCCCCGCGCCGCCACTGGCCGCCGCCGTCGACGCCGTGACCGGCGCCCACGGCCTGATCGCCGTGACCCCCGTGTTCACCGCCTCCTACAGCGGGTTGTTCAAGTCGTTCTTCGACCTGATCGATCCGGACGCCCTCTCCGGCAAGCCGGTCCTCATCGCGGCGACGGGAGGTACGGCACGCCACTCCCTGGTCCTGGAGCACGCCCTGCGACCGCTCTTCGCCTACCTGCGCGCCACCGTCGTCCCCACCGCGGTCTACGCGGCGTCCGAGGACTGGGGCGCCGGCGGCGACGAGTACACCGAGGGCCTGCCCGCACGCATCCGACGGGCCGCCGGTGAGCTCGCCGCCCTGACGGCTGCCCGTCCGGCCGAGGAGACGCCCCAGGACGACGTCACCGCACTGGAACGGCAACTCTCCGACCTGCGGTTCGACTGAGCCCGCCACCGCGCCGCGCACAGTGCCGGTCAGCCGCCCGCTTCGATGTCACGCTCGTGCGCCCGGCGCCGCTTCGGCCGGGGACGGACACGGTCCAGGGCGGCACCGGCCCCCGTCACCGCGGCGACGACCAGCATGAAGACGAAGCCGAGCTTGCCGCGGCGCGGCGGCCGCCGAACCGGGACTCCGGAAGCTCTTCCCCTTCACCAGCATGTGGGTCCTGTGTTTCAGCGCCGACGCGGAGAAGCCCACCTTCGCGGAAGCGCCTGCCGTGGTGGCCCAGCCCGGTGGCCGGTTCCAGGCGAAGAGCGATCGGTGGGGCGACATCGCGCCGACCAGGCCCGCGAGCGTCCCGACCATGGCACCGCGCCCCTGCACCGCCGAGAGCGGGCGCGCGGTCCGCGCCGCTGTGTCACCTTGGCCCGGAGAGCAGGTGCCGCGCCGGCCGCGAGACGGGAGATGCCATGGGGACGGATCCTGCCCCGCAAGGAGGGCCGGAAGCCGGGACGGCACCCGCACGGCAGCCGGGACGCAGGCGCTTCCTCGGGGCGTGCGCCGGCCTCGGGCTCGCCTCGGTGACGGCCGCGGCCTGCGACGCGGCCGCCCCTCCACGCGAGCAGCACCGGGCGGACGCCTCCCACCGGCCCGAGGCGGAACGGGACCGGCCGGGGACACCCGAATGGCGTATCACCTCACGGGGCCCCGCCCCGGCCATCGCCGGCTACGCGGACCGGGTGAGCGTGACGCCGGGCGAGGAGTGCGGCCTGTACGTCTCGACGACCGCGTCCTCCTTCCGCGTCTCGGCCTTCCGCGTCGGCTGGTACGGCGGGTCCCAGGCCCGGCTCGTGTGGTCGTCGGAGCGCATACGGGGCCGCGTCCGACCGGAACCCCGCTTTCTGCCGGGTACCCGTACCGTGCGCGCGGACTGGCCGCGCACGCTCACCCTCGGCACGACCGGCTGGCCGGAAGGCGCGTACCTGCTGCGGCTGGAGGCGGACAGCGGCCACCAGCGCTACGTCCCCCTGATCGTGCGCTCCACGCGGGGCACGGGGCGTACGGTCCTCATGCACGCTCCGGCCACCTGGCAGGCCTACAACCGGTGGGGCGGCTACAGCCTCTACGCCGGTGCCTCCGGCGCGTACGCCGCCCGCTCCCTGGCCGTCAGCTTCGACCGGCCCTACGACGCCGACGGCGCGGAGAAGTTCATGGTGTACGAACGGGCGGCGGTGGTCCTGGCGGAACGGCTCGGCATACCCCTCGCCTACACCACCGGGACGGACGTGCACCGCGACCCGGAGGTCCTGCGCGGCGCGGCCGCCGTCGTCTGCCTGGGGCACGACGAGTACTGGACCCCGGAGCAGCGCCGGCATGTCACACAAGCCCGTGACGCCGGCACCAACGTGCTCTTCCTCGGCGCCAACACCTGCTTCCGCCGGGTCCGCCTGGAGCCGGGCGAGACGCAGCCGGACCGCACGGTGGTCTGCTACAAGTCCTCCGTCCGGGCCGACCCCTGCTACACCACCCAACCCGCCCTGGTGACCACCGACTTCCGCCAGGCCCCGGCGCCGGACCCCGAGTCGTCACTCACCGGAGTGCTCTACGAGGGCTACCCGACCGACGCGCCGTACGTCGTCCACGCGGCGGACCACTGGCTGTACGAAGGAACGGGCGTACGGCCCGGCGACGGCTTCGACCACCTGGTCGGCGTCGAGTACGACCGGGTCACCCCGACGTCACCCGTCCCCGAGCCGCTGGAGATCACGGCCCACTCCCCTCTGGTGTGCGATGGCCGCCGCAGCCACAGCGACTCGGCGTACTACACGACTCCGAGCGGGGCGGGTGTGTTCGCCACCGGCACCATGCGCTGGGTGGAGGCCCTCATGGCCGGCACCTCAGACGGCGGCCGCCACCACGGGATGGACGCCCGCACCCGCGACTTCGTCAGCCGTACGACGGAGAACGCCATGCGAGCCTTCGCGGAGGGCCCCGCCGCCCATCACCGCCCGGCCGTACGCCCGAACGTCAGCGAGGTGTACAAGGACCGGGCATGAGGCGGCCGGCGCCGGAGTAGCCCGGCCCCCGGCAACCGTGGGCTCGCCAGGGCCCTCGCAACCGGCTGAAGGGCGAACAGGAACGACGGGGACAGCAGTACGGGCCGCCGCCCCCGTACCGGCCGAGGCCGCGCTGCGTCACGGCATGGGATGCGAACCGCCCCCATCGGTGGAACGCTCGAAGCCATGGACGACACGCGACTGGTCCCCCTCCCGGGCAGCGAGCGGAGCGCCCAGGAGACTGCGCGCTCCATCGAACCGGTGAGCGATTCCGAACGCATCGAGGTCACGCTGGTCCTGCGCCGCCGCGCCGAGATCCCGGATGACCTGGTCGAAGGACCCGAGACGATCACGCGTGAGGAACTGGCGGCCCGCTACGGCGCCGACCCGGCCGACATCGACATGGTGAAGCGGACGGCGGAGCAGCACGGGCTGACGGTGACGCTGGTGGATCCGGCCTCGCGCCGGGTCAAGATCTCCGGAACGCTCGGTCGGCTGCGGTCCGTCGTGGAGGCCGACTCGCTGACCCAGGTCACGACTCCCGACCCGGCACGCGAAGGCCGCACGGTGGAGCACCGGCAGCGCACCGGCCACCTGCGCATCCTGCCCGAGTGGGACGGCGTCGTGATCGGCGTGACGGGCCTGGACAACCGGCCCCAGGCGCGCCCGCACTTCCAGCGCCTCAAGACCCGCGCCGTCCCATCGGCGTACTCGCCCGTCGACCTCGGCAGGATCTACCGCTTCCCCCAGGGGACGGACGGCAGCGGTCAGACGGTCGGCGTCATCGAACTCGGCGGCGGGATCCCGGACGGCGACCTGGACGCGTACTTCGCCGAGCTGGGCATCCCCACGCCGTCCGTGGACGTCGTCGAGGTGGGCAACGGCAGTAACGCCCCGGGCGACCCCGCCGACGGGGAGGTGATGCTCGACATCGAGGTGATCGGCGCGCTGGCGCCCGGTGCGCGCCAAGTCGTGTACTTCGCGGAGAACAGCGCGCAAGGCTTCGCCGACGCCGTCAGCACGGCGGTGTTCGCCGATCCGACGCCCACGGCGGTGAGCATCAGCTGGGGGCAGCGCGAGGACCTGTGGACCGCGCAAGGCCGCGCGATCCTGGACGCGGCGCTGGCCGACGCCGCCGCCATGGGCGTCACCGTCTGCGTGGCGTCGGGTGACAACGGCAGCAGCGACGGCGATCCGACGGGCAAGCGGCACACCGACTTCCCCGCCTCGAGCCCCCGCGCCCTCGCGTGCGGCGGTACCCGCCTGGAAGCCGACCCGGACACGGCCACCGTCAGCTCCGAGACCGTCTGGAACGACGGCGCCGGGGGCGCCTCCGGCGGCGGGATCAGCCGCACGTTCAAACAGCCCGGCTGGCAGGCGAACGTCGGCGTACCCGACGGCGACGGCCAGGGCCGCCGGCGTGGCGTTCCCGATGTGGCCGGGGTCGCCGACCCGGCGACCGGATACCGAGTACTCATCCAGGGCCAGGACGAGGTCATCGGCGGGACCAGCGCCGTGGCCCCCCTCTGGGCCGCGCTGACCGCCCGCTTCGCCGAGGCGCTCGGCCGCCCGCTCGGCATGCTCCAGCCCCTCCTGTACGACGGCGCGGCAGCGGGGACGACCCCGACCGGCCTCCGTGACATCACCCAGGGCGACAACGGCGACTTCGCGGCCGTGCCCGGCTGGGACGCCTGCACAGGACTCGGTGTTCCGGACGGTCAGGCACTGCTGAACCGCCTCGGCTCGGTGTCGCAGCCGCACATGTCGACGCCTTCACCGGGCGGCGTCTGATCCGCGCAACGGGCTCCCGGCCGTCAGGGCCTGTCTCCTCGACCGGTCGACGCCTTGCCGTGGACCAGCAGGTCGATCACGCCCGTCAGGTCCTCCTCGCCGCTGCCCTCGGCCAGTCGGCGGCGCATCAGCTCGAAGTACGGGCGGAGCAGTTCCGGACTGACGCCCTGTTGTTCGGCGGTGTCGAGGAAGGTCGGGGTACCGGCCACCTGCATGGCGAGGTTGGAGACGACGCCCTTGGTGTAGTCGCCGCTCCGCAGTTGGTCGGCGGTCTGGTGAACCGCCGGGGCCATCGCGACGAGCCAGTCGGCGAGCAGCGGGGCGAGCGACGCGGGGTCGATGTCCTCCTTGCGGATCAGGGCGAAGGCGTGCGCGGCCCCGGCGAACATGCCGTACATGGCGCTGAGCAGGGCCACGTCGTGCAGGGCGGCGAAGCCCGCGTCCTCGCCGACGTAGGTGGTGCCGGCCGGGACGCCCAGCGTTTCCTGATGCCGTTCGAACAGCTGCCGCGAGCCGCTGTAGAAGACGTAGCCGCCGGCCTCCGGCACACCGATCATCGGGGGGACGGCCATGATCCCGCCGTCCAGGTAGCGGGCGCCGCGCTCGCGGGCCCACTCGGCGCGGGCGCGGGCCTGGGCCGGGGTGCTGGTCGTCAGGTTGACCAGGTCCCTGCCGGCGAGATCGGTTCCGCCCAGCACCTCGCCGACCGAGGCGTCGTCCAACAGGCACGTGACGACCAGGCGGTTCGCCGCGACCGCCTCGGCGGCGCTGTCCGCGACCCCGGCGCCCTCGGCGGCGAGTACCGCGGCTCGGGCCGGGTTGCGGTTCCAGACGGTGAGCGGATGGCCGGCGGCGAGCCAGGCGCGAGCCAGCGCGGTGCCCATCGCACCGAGTCCCAGCAGCGTGACGGGGGTCTTCTCAACAGAATGGTGTGTCATGCCGATTAGGCTGGTCACAGGCCCGGGAATGATCAAGTACGCACTTGGTGGTGGGTGGTTACCCCGGGGTGAGCGAGCACGTCGGAAGGGTGGGGCATGACGACGCTGAACCGGCCGGGCGCACCGGATGGACACGTCTGCGGGATCGACACCGCGATGGAGGTGATCGGCGGCAAGTGGAAGGTCCTGATCCTCTGGGCGCTCCACGAGCAGCCCTGCCGCCGCTTCGGCGAGCTGCGCCGGCTGCTTCCGGGGGTCACCGAGAAGGTGCTGGCTTCCCACCTGCGCGAGATGGAGGCGGACGGCGTCGTGCACCGCGTCTCCTACGACGAGGTGCCGCCCCGCGTCGAGTACTCGCTGACCGAGGACGGCAAGCGTCTCAACGACGCCCTCCAGCCGCTGGCCACCTGGGGCCGCGAGCGGGCGACCGCTGGGGAGCCGGAGGAAAGGGCAGGCTAGGGCGACCCGCGCCTCGGCCCTTCGCCGCAGCAGCGGTTCCCCCAGTCGGAGGCGCGCCAGAAGCGGTCGAAGGCACGCTCCCGGTCGGCTTCGCTCATGCCGGGCCCCTGGTCGACGATGTGCAGCTCGCCGCCCGGGACGCGGTGGAGGGTGAGGGTGGTGCCAGGTGGGGACACGCGCAGGGCGTTGGCGAGGAGGTTGTCGATGATCTGTTCCAGCGCCCCCGGGATCGCCCACACCCGGCCGACGGGCGGGCCGGTGATATCGATGGCGACGTACTGCTCGGCGGCCAGCGGCTCCCACATCGCGACCCGGTCGGCGAGCGCGGCGTCCAGGGCGACGGGCTCGGGGGTGGTGGCGGCGTTCTCCAGGCGGGCCAGGGCGAGCAGCCCCTGCACCATGCGGCCCTGGCGCTCCACCTCGCCGACGGCCTCCTCCAGGCTGCCGTGGGCGCGCGGGTCGAGGTACGGTTCGAAGTTCTCCAGACGCAGCCGCAACGCCGCCAGCGGGGTCAAGCCGGTCGCGGCGCCCGGCCGGCGGGCCGGACGCCGCGACGGGCGTGGGTCAGCTTGCAGAGGTGATCGGCCGGCCGAGGTGCCGGGCGAAGAAGCGGACCGCGCTGTCGGCCTCGAACCGGGGCAGTTCCTTGTGCTTGCCGGAGTTGGCGTGCAGGGTCTTCTCCTTCGAGGCGAAGGCGTCGAACAGCGCGAGACCGGCCTCGCGGGGGATGTGCTCGTCGTCCCACTGCATGTCGAACTCGATCGGGACGGTGATCTGCTTCGCCTTCTCGGCCAGCACGTCGGGCCAGTGCTGACCGAAGACCGCGGCGGTGATCCTCGGGTCGCTCGCCACCAGCGGTACTCCGATCGCGGTGCCCATGTTGAGGCCCCAGAACCCCACCGGCCCTTCGGAGCCGATCTCCGTGAGCTGCTGGAGGGCGTCCAGGGCCGCCTGGTACTCGGGCACGGCGAGTTCGGCCAGGTGGGCGTTGTAGCGGACGATGATCGGGCCTTCCGGCTCGCCGGCCGCCCTCGCGCGGAACATCTCGGCGATCTCCGCCTCGTCGTGCGCGGTGCGGGGCCGGTCGCCGTGGCCGGGCGCGTCGAGGACGGCGACGTGGAAGCCGCAGCCGGCCACGAGGAGCTTGGCCCGTCCGGACATCGCGGGGTGCTTTTTGTGGTTGCCGCCGCCGTGGGCCAGCAGAACCAGGGGCGCGCGCTCGCCCGCCCCGGAGGCCGGCGACCAGAGAACGCCGGGGACGTCACCGATGGTGAAGTCGCGTTCGACGATGCCGTTCGACGACGACTGACCGGAGAACTTGAGAGTGTGCATGGCGTGTTGCCTTTCGGGAGTGCCTGGTGATCGAGGCGCTCCCGGCGACAGCTGTGTCTATCGCTCGGCCGTGACGGGAAGGGGGAGCACCCACGGGGATACAGCGTTCATGGGTCTCACCTCCTTGGCCGGTGTCACGGACGAGTGGAAACTATCAGATCGATCATCAGCCCGGCCGGAGTTTTTCCGCCTTCGGAGGGTGCGCTGCCGGGCCGTTGAGCCGGAGGGCGTGCTCCCGGGCTGTTGGGCGGTGCGGCCAGGGCAGGCTGTCGGCGACTCGCCGGGGACGTCGCCGACAGCCCCGCCGGAAAGTGCCTGAGAGGGACGCGGGGCCGGCGTCAGGCGCGGCCGGCGCGGAGGAAGTCACGCATCAGGGCGCCCCACTGCTCGGGCTGTTCGACGAACGGCAGGTGCCCCGTGGGGATCTCCGCGTACTGCGCGCCCGGGATGGTGTCGGCGAGCTGCCGGTGATGGTGCGGTGTGACGAGCTGGTCGAGGGTGGTGGAGATGACGAGGGTCGGTACGGCGATGGCGGGGAGGTCGGCTCGTACGTCGACGTGGTCGATGAGCAGGTCCAGGTGTTCCGGGGTGCCGGGCGGGATCGTGGCTGCGGTGTTCTTGAGGGCCGTGTCGAGGGCGTCCTGGCCGACGGCGTCCAGGGCGGGGGCGCTGAGGCCGAGCAGGGACAGGAAGCCGGCCAGGTGCTCCAGGTCGTCGGAGCGCAGCAGGTCCCGCCAGATCCGGGCCGCCAGCAGCATCCGCGGGTTGGGGTGGGCGAACCCCGCGGTGAGGATGAGAGCGGTGACGCGTTCGGGGTGCCGGGTGGCGGCCCGGACCGCGACGGAACTGCCGAGCGAGTAGCCCGCGATGGCGAAGGATTCCACGCCTTCCTCCACGGCGGTGGCGACGAGTTCGTCGGCCAGGCCGTCCAGGGAAAGCGGAGCGCCTGCGCGCGGCGTTCGGCCGGTGCCGGGATAGTCGGGGCCGACGACGGTGTGCTGCGCGGCCAGAGTGTCCAGCACCGGGCCGTAGTTGGCGTCGATGCCGCCGCCGGCTCCGTGGGCGAGCAGCAGGCCCGGGCCGGTGCCGCGCACGATGCGGCCGAGGCTTGAGGTGGGCAGAGCAGTGGACATAGGTGTCTCTCCTTCGGTTTCTGAGTGGGGTTCACTGCCGGGTGGTGGCCGCGGCGAGTGTGAGGGCTGTGGGGGAAGGGGCGGACCGGAAGGTGGTGCGCCAGCCCGAGTGGTCGTAGAGCCAGGCGCCCAGGGGGGCGCCGAGGACGGTGGTCAGGTTCCAGCCGGCGGTCACGACGGCGACGGCGCGGCCACGCCGTGACACAGGTGTCATCGCCACGGCGATCACACCGCCATCGCGGAGGTGGTGCTGTGGGTGAGCGTGGTCGGCGTCCGCGCCGCCGCCAGGGCGCCGAGGCCGCCTGCCGAAGCCGCGGCGATGGTGCCGGCGACGAACACGTCCAGCAGGACCGGCGGCGCGCGGCGGCGGGGGAGTCGCACCAGCGGTGAGCACTGCCAGGGCGGCCGTGCGGTCCGGCACCGACGGCAGCGGCCGTCGGAGCGTTGAGGGGGTGGTGCTGGTGGTCATGACCAGGACGCTAAAGTCTCACATCGGTGTGAGAGTCAATCGGGTGAGGTGCAGGTCACATGCGCATCGGGGAGATGGTCCGCCGCACCGGGGTCAGCGAGCGACTGCTGCGCTACTACGAGGAGCAGGGGCTACTGGCGCCGACGAGGCTGCCGAGCGGCTACCGGGTCTACAGCGACGCGGACGTGGACACCGTCCGGCGCATCCGCTTCCTGCTCGCCGCCGGACTGCCGACAGCCCTCATCGCCCGGGTCCTGCCGTGCGTCCGCGACGACAGCACGACCCTGGCGCCGGTGTGCTCCGACCTGGTGGCGGATCTGCGCCGCGAGCGTGAGCGCATCACTTGCGCGATCAATGACCTGGAGGCGTCACGGAGTGTGCTGGACACGGTCATCGCCGCGGGCCCGGACGCCCCCGAGCCGGACGCCGGTGTGGACGCCGCCGAGTTGACGATCCGACAGCCGGCGTCCCGGGGCTGACGCCGGCCGCCTCCCGCCGGTTTCGGCCGGCGGGTCGGCACACGGTCTCTCCAACGCCACCTCCACGAACTCGGCGTCGAGTCGACAGCCGCTCGAAGCGGCTGCACGGACGCCCCCGCCCTGCGACGGGCGGTACGACGCCGGTACGGCACCACGCCTGCCGGCCTACGCCGCCACGGCCCGGGTGACGGCGACGTCCCCGCAGACCGCCCCACTGCTCCCTGGCGACCGTCTCGCCGGCCGTGGCGCCCCCGGACGCGAGTGCTCCCGAGCGATGCCGGCATGCCGGCGTCAGGCCAGGTTCTTCTCCAGGGCGGCGATGTACGCGTGGATGAAGTGATCGCGCACACCGTCGCTCGACGGTGCGAGCGGGTCGGCGACGTAACCCTTGGCATGGTCGGCGAGACCGCCGAAGAGGGACGTCTTCTCGCGGAGCCGGCCGTCGGAGTCGAGGTAGCGCAGGGTCTCGACGTGGGTGTAGGCGGGCTCCGGCGGCAATGTCGGGACGACGTCATTGTTGTTGACGAAGCGGAACATGCGCTGCTTGAAGCCCTTGTCGCACGCCTCGGCCAGGAAGCGGTCACAGGTGCGGGGCCGGCCGTACGTGTAGACGCCGTCCGCGAGCAGCTTGGGATCCTCGAGGTACAGCCGTGCACCGGCGAGCATGGCCAGGGCGCCCCCGAGGCTGTGACCGGTGAAGAACAGGCTCTGCCCGTTCGTCCGCGTCTCCTCCAGGGCGGTCTTGACGGTGGGGAAGACGGATTCCAGGGCTTGGGCGAAGCCGTAGTGGACGTACCCGGTGTTCGCGGGGCCGGGCCAGGGCGGGGTGGTGGTGTCGGAGAGCCAGTCGCGGATCTGAGCGGGCTCGGTGCCGCGGAAGGCGGTGTGAAGCGGGTGCGGTGGTGCCGTACCGTCTCGAACCCCCCTTGGCGGGCCTGCTTCTCGATGGTGGCCTCGTCCTTGTATGCGGGTCGCGGCAGCATGGAAGAGGCCTGATAGATTCATTGACACGAATATTCGTCGGAGTGAATACTGGGCGCATGGACGCACTCCTCGCCGCACTGGCCGATCCAGCCCGCTGGCGGCTGGTGGGCCTGCTGGCCGAACGACCCCGCTCGGTCGGTGTTCTCGCACAGCTGGCCCAGGCCCGCCAGCCGCAGACGACCAAGCACCTGCAGACCCTTGAGCGTGCCGGCATCGTCACCTCCCAGCGCATCGGCCAGCGCCGCGTCTACGCCCTCCGGTCCACCGCCCTGCGCGAGCTGGCGACCGTACTCGGCCGACTCGCCGACACCGCGGACCAGGCCGACAACGGCCCGCGTGCGACGTACGACCGTCAGGAGCGCGCCCTGGACGCGGAGCGGCTCGCTGCCCGGGAAGCGGGCTGGGCGGACGGCCGTTCCTTCACCTTCCACCGCTCGCTGACGGCACGTCCCGAGCGGGTCTGGCGCCACCTGACCGAGACCGCCCTGCTCGCCCGCTGGTGGACCCCCGACGACCTGCGCGTCAGCGAACTCGTCTTCGAGGCGCGCCCCGGCGGGCGCATCGTCCAGGCGTACCGTGACGCCGAAGTCGTCGAGAACTCGGACCTGGTCGTCGGACGCGCGCAGGGCGTCGTCGACGACCTGCGTCCCGGCGAGCACCTCGCCTACCGCCTGTGCCCCCTGCTTCCCGACGGCCGCCCCGCCTTCACCGCACACATCCGCATGGACCTGCGGCCCAAGGGAACGGGCACGGGCCTCGACGTCCACTGGCGCATCACCGACAGCACCGTCGGCTCCGCCGACTTCGTCGCCGGTATCGAGACCGGCTTCGGTCAGAGCCTGGACAGACTCGCGGCTCTTCTCCGCGAGCACGCGCACGACACCGACAGCATCGACGCGAGGAGCACGAGATGACCCAGCAGAGCAGCGGCCGCCGCATCGTCACCAACACGGCCCTCTCCCTCGACGGCCGCTACGCCGCCCCGGACAACCCGCTGGACATGAGCTGGGTGATGCCCTACGCCGTGACCGACGTCGCCCGTGACCACCTGGCGAGCCTTCACCGGACGGCGACGACGGCCCTGCTCGGCCGCGTCAACGCCGAGGGTTTCCTCGGCTTCTGGCCCACCGTCATCGGCATGGAAGGCGCCGACCCGCGCGACGAGGCCTTCGCGAAGTGGCTCGTCGACACCGACAAGGTCGTCCTGTCCTCCACTCTCGACCAGGCGCCCTGGGAGCGGACGACGATCGTCGACAAGCCCACCGGCGAAGTCGTCACCGACCTCAAAGCCACCGAGGGCGGTGACGTCCTCGTCCTGTCCAGCGCCAGCGTCATCAAAGCACTGCTGGCAGCCGACGCGGTCGACCGGTTGGCCCTCACCGTCTTCCCGGTCTTCCTCGGCGGCGGACCGCGCCTCTTCGAGGACGGCCTGCCGGCCGGCAAGTGGACCCTCGTCAGCCAGGCCGCGGGCGAGCACGGCACGTTGGCTCTCGTCTACGACCGGCTCCGCTGAGCCGGGGATCCGACAGGCCGGCCGCCAGGTCCTCCCCGCCGGGGTGAACTACGGCAGGCAGGAGAAGGATCGCACCGCGCACCGCCGTACGCCCGTGAACGGCGCTGCCGCCGGGTCCACCGTACGGCCACCGTCAGCGAGGCGGCCACCCCGGCCGTACTTGATATTTCTCGGCTCCTCAAGTCGGTCCACACCGGATAACTCACATTCCGTACGGGACAACGTCTGGAAAGAACGGTGCACATGCCCTTCATCCCGTGAAACTAACCCGGGTTTTGTGTGCTTGTGGGGCTGGGACAAGGGCATCCGGTGGCCAGGAGGTTGATAACGATGGTTCCCCTGCTTCTGGTTCTTCTGCTGGCTCTGATCCTCTTCGGTGCGGGTTTCGCACTGAAGGCGTTGTGGTGGATCGCGGTCATCGTGCTGGTCGCCTGGCTGCTCGGCTTCGTCGTCCGGCCCGCGGGCAGTGGTGGCCGCAGGGGGCGTTGGTACCGCTGGTAGGCGAAGGTGCCCTGAGCGCGCAGCCCGTGCCCCGCGCACGGACACCAGTGGGGCCCGGCCGGGTACGGCCGTGCCCCACTGGTGCACGTCCCCGGCGATCGGCGCGGGGCCTGGCCGCGGGCCTCCGGGGACTCGACGGACCCCGTCAGTCCAGGATCGTGGCGATGCCACGGCGGCGAAGGTCGGCCAGCCCGTCCAGCATGGCCTCGATCTGCTCGGGGGAGTGCCCGACCCATGCCTTGAGCTCCGACACGACGCGCACAGGCTCGCGCGTGCGATAGGAGCGGGTGGGGTTGCCCGGGAACTTCCTGTCGGTGACGTTGGGGTCGTCCTCCAGATCGCCGGTCGGCTCCACCACGTAGATCCGTGCCGGCCCTTCGCCGACTGCGAGCTCTGCACCCCAGGCGGCGGCATCCAGGGTCTCGGAAACGTAGACATGGCGGGACGTGCGTCCCGCCTCGTAGTTGGAGGCGCGGCCAGGGGTCAACAGATCCCCCGGTACGAGGTCTGCCTTCGTACCGTGCAGGTAGGTTCCCGCCTCGTACACCTGGAAGGGGACGGGGGCACTGGTCATGGGCTACTCCTTCGGCCTGGCCCTGGGGACGACAGGGACCATGATGCGCACACCGACGGACCGACGGCACCAGCACCGCGGGACGCGGCCGAGGCTGCCGTCGCCGCTCCGCACGCCAGGATGGTCACGCCTCTCCCCAGGCGCCGTGCGGGGTGCACGGGGCGTCTGCTCTGTGGCTGAAGGAAATGTGTTCGACCGGCCGGGGCCGGCCAGGCGAAGATGCGCACTTGTGACAACGATGAAGCAGTCCCTGATCCGGGCCGCAGCCCGCAACAACGCCGAGTGGTGTGCGTCGATGAACCGATCGCACGGCTTGACGGGCGAGTTCGGAGAGCAGGCCTGGGCCGTCCCCTCCCGGCCGCCGCTGTACTACCCCGACGCGGTGACGCTGGTGCCGGGGGCCGATGCCGCCGCGTTGGTGGACCGGATCGACACCGCTGCCGCCGGCGCCTGTGTCAAGGACAGCTTCGCCGACCTCGACCTGACGGGGGCCGGGTTCGAGGTGCTGTTCGACGCGCAGTGGATCCACCGCCCGGCGGGCGCGCCGCCCACCTCACCCGGTCTCGCCTGGGACGTCGTCAGGGACCGGGACACGTTGCGGGCCTGGGCCCTTGCCTGGGACGACGGGGACGGCAACGCGGACCTCTTCCGGCCCGAGCTGCTCGACGACCCGGCCACGTCCGTGTTCGTCGGACGCTCCCCTGACGGCCGGGTGGCCGCCGGGGCGGTGGCGAGCCGCAGCGACGATGTGGTCGGAATCTCCAACGTCTTCGCGGTGGAGGGCGGCGCCGACCGGGCCTGGCCGGGGGTGCTGGACGCAGCGCACCGGTTGTTCCCGGCCCTGCCCGTGGTCGGCTACGAGCACGGCGCGGACCTGGAAGCCGCTGTCCGCCACGGCTTCGAGGCGGTCGGCCCGCTGCGGGTCTGGCTGCGGGGGTAGTTGATCCGCGGGTCACGTTCCCGGCCTCAGCGGCGTTGAGGCCGCCTCACGCACAGAGGGCGCGGGGACCCACCGGGCGTGACGGGCCGGGAACGTGACCCGCGTACTACGCCGCCGGCTGCCCGGCGGCGACCGCACCCGCGGCCGTCTCCGCCGCCTCCCGCGGCAGCGTCAGGAACGCCGTCAGGACCGCGCTCACCGCGTACAGCAGGGCGAAGATCCACATGACGCCCTCCACGCCGAGCGGCCCCAGGAAGAGCCCGACGACGGCCGGCCCCAGGAACGTGCTGACGCCGGCGCCGAGATTGAGGGCCGACATGGCCTGCCCCTTGTGCCGGGGCGCCATCGACGGCATGAGCGCCGACAGCGGCACATAGCCGGCGAGCGTCGCGCCGAAGAGACTCACCAGCAGCAGCGCCAGCGGGAAGTTGTGACCGGCGGCCACGGTCCCGTAGTACAGCAGCAGCGTCGTCACCGCGCAGCCCGCACCGCCGCACCAGGCGACGGTGCGCCGCCAGCCGATACGGTCGCCGACGACACCGAAGAGCAGGTTGAAGAAGATGTTGGTGGCGAACATCGCCGACAGCAGCCGCAGCCACTGCGCGAGCGAGAACCCCAGCGTGTCGGTGAAGAACACCGGCAGGAAGACCAGGAAGCCGAACTGCGCCGCCGTGTTGATCGCCCGCACCACGGCTCCGGCGCCGATCCGCGGGTTGCGCCAGACGATGGCGAGGGAGCCGAGCAGGGTCGCCACGGGACGCTCACCGGCCGGGGCGAGCCGGGAGCGGCCCACCGGTTCGCGCACCAGCAGCAGGGCGATGAGCCCGCCGGCGACCACCAGCGCGAGTGAGATCCACAGGGTCTGGTAGGCGCCCGCCCACGGCACCGCGAAGCTGGCGAACAGCGAGCCCAGCGTGGGCAGTCCGCCGGTGAACGCGAACCAGAACCAGCCCACGGCCGAGCCCAGCCGGCGCGGCGGCGTCACGGCCGTCACCCAGATCAGGAAGCCGTAGGCGAAGAGCGGATAGCCGAAGCCGCGCAGGCCGTACGCCGTCAGCAGCAGGCCCATGCTGTGGACGGGGATCGCGACCGCGAGGAAGAAGACCTGCAGCGCCGCCCACACGCAGAGCCCGAGCAGCATGACGCGGCGCGGCCCCCACAGGTCGGACAGCGCGCCGGAGAACCACGCGGCGATGCTCGCCGTGACCCCGTACACGGTGAACAGCAGGGCCACCTGGCCGCGGGGGAATCCCTCGTCGAGGAGATACGGCGACAGGTATCCGGATTCGACGCCGTCACCGATCATGAATATGAGAACGCCGAGAAATCCCCAGGCAAGTGCCCGGGGAATTCCGATGCGATCGAGGTTCAGCACGTCTCATCACCTTTTTCGGGGTTTTCGGCGGAGCGGAATGCCGCGAGTGGTGACGATGAAAAGAGCCGTGCCGGGGCCCGTCAATCCGCCGGTGGGAACACCTCGCGGAGCGCCGGAGCCGTCGCGTGAAGTCATCCGTCGGACGGGTGGCGGGCGGGCGCGTTCGCGCAGGTCAGAGGTGCGAGCGGGGGTGGTGTCCGCGCTGCGCGCCGGGTGAAGTCCGCGTGATGTTCACGTGACGGACGGCCGGTCAGCCGGCCACCACACGCACCGCCACGCCCTGCTCGCGCAGCCGGCGCACCTCCGTCGCCGGGGCGGCGTCGTCCACGAGGATCAGGTCGAAGTCGGTGAGCGGGGCCAGCGCGTACAACCCCTGGTTGGCGAACTTGGTGTGGTCGATGAGCAGCACCCGGCGGGCCGCGGCCGCCATCATCGCGCGCTTGACCTGCACGGTTTCCGGCGACATGTGGTAGCAACGGCCGGCGGTGACGGCCGTGGTGGACATGAACAGCACATCCGCGCGGAACGCCTCCACGCCGGCCGCCGTGTGCGGGCCCATGAAGGCGTCGTACGCCGGGAAGTAGGTGCCGCCGAGGGCGACCAGCGCCACTCCGGGTTCGCGGGCGAGGGAGGAGATGGCGGGCAGGGAGTTGGTGATGACGGTGATCGGCGTGTGCGCGGGCAGGTGCTGGGTGAGGGCGAGGCAGGTGGTGGAGTCGTCGACCATGACGACCTGGCCCGGCGCCAGCTCCTCCGCGGCCGCACCCGCCAGACGCCGCTTGACCTGGGCCATCGCCCGCATGCGTTCGCCGACGCTGCCGTGGAACTGCGTGGAGGGCAGACAGCTCGCGCCGCTGCGCACCTTCCGCAGCCAGCCCTGCGCCTGCAGGGCGTCCAGGTCGCGGTGGATGGTCATGACGCTGACGTCGAACTCCGCGGCCAGGTCGGCGGTCCTGACGAACCCCTTGCTGGTGACGAGCTCGCGCACCCGGCGCCGCCGGTCGGCCTGGGCGTCCACGCGGTCCATGACGTCGACCTCCATGCGAACTCGCCGTGCGAAACTCACACGAACATAACACAGCGGTCGGCCGCCCCACGGGCCCCGCGGCTGGTGGTGCACGGCTCTTCGACGGCACTCGGCGGCACCTCACCGGTACTTCACATCGAGCCCCGCCTCCGTCGCGGGATATGCACGGCGCGTAATTGACGGGGCTTCTCCCGCGGGTTTCCCTGAGGGGGTCGCCGGAGCAACGAAGGGACAGGGGAGTGCAGCCATGTCGGTACTGACCGTCGACGTCGGCACGTCCGTCATCAAATCCGTGGTGTTCGACGATCGAGGTCGGGAATTGGCGGTGTCCCGCATCGGCACCGAGGTGCTGCGGCCGTACCCCGGATGGGCCGAGCAGGACATGGAGGCCGTGTGGAACGCGGTCGTGTTCACGGTGCGCGGCGCGCTCGCCCAGCTGGGGGAGTCGCCTGATCCGGTGTGGCTGGTCGCGTTCACCGCGCAGGGCGACGGCTGCTGGCTGGTCGACGGTGAGGGCCGCCCGACCGGGCCCGCGATCCTGTGGTCCGACGGGCGGGCCGGCGATCTGCTGGCGCGCTGGCAGGCGGACGGCGTGCTGGAAGGGGCGTTCCGCCGCAACGGCTCGCTGACCTGTGGCGGCATGCCGAACGCGGTGCTCGCCTGGCTCGCGCGGCACGACCCGGGGCGGCTGGAGCGCTCGCGGACCGCGCTCACCGCGGCGGGCTGGCTCTTCCTGAAGCTCACCGGCGTCACCGCGATCGACCCCTCGGACGCCTCCGCGCCGTTCCTCGACCACACCACCGGCGACTACGACCCGGCGGTGATCGGCCTGTTCGGCATGGACTGGGCGCGGCCGCTGCTGCCGCGGGTCCTCGGCGAGAAGGAACGGATCGCCGAGATCACGCATCACGCGGCGGGCGAGCTGGGGCTGCCGGCCGGTCTTCCGGTCGTGATGGCGCCGTACGACATCGCGGCCACCGCGCGCGGCGCGGGCGTGGTGGAGGCCGGACAGGCGTGCGCGATCCTCGGCACCACGCTGTGCACGGAGATCGTGCGCGACTCGGTGGACACGTCCGGTGAGCCGTGCGGCATCACCATCGCCTACGACGGTCCCGAGCGGGTGCTGCGCGCCTTCCCGACGCTGGCCGGTACGGAGGTGCTGGACTGGGCGTGCCGGACGCTGGGCGCGGACACTCCGGCCGCGCTCGGCGACCTGGCGTTCTCGTCCGAGCCGGGCGCGCGGGGGCTGGCGTTCCTGCCGTATCTGTCGCCGGCCGGGGAGCGGGCGCCGTTCCTCGATCCCCGGGCGCGCGGGGCGTTCTGGGGGCTGTCGCTCACGCACACGCCGGCCGACCTGGCCAGGGCGGTGTTCGAGGGCCTGTCGCTGGTGGTCCGGGACTGTCTGCACACGTCGGGGACGCGGGTGCGTGAGCTGCTGCTGTGCGGGGGCGGCGCGGCCAGCGACCGCTGGTGCCGGATGATCGCCGACGCCACCGGGGTGCCGACCGCCCGCAGCACCGACACCGAGCTGGGCGCCAAGGGAGCCTTCCTGACCGGTCTGGTGCTCACCGGCGCCGTACGCGACATGCGCGAGGCCGTCGACGGGTGCGTGCACAGGGGGTCGGCCTGGGAGCCGGACCCCGGGCGGGCCGCCCTGTACGACGAGCTGTACGCGGCCCATCTGACCTGGCGGGACGCGGCCCGAGGGCTCGGCTGGACACCCGCCGCCACCCGCCGCGCCCCGGAGGCCACCCATGTCTGACGCCCTGTCCCCCGACGCCGTCCACCTCGGTCTCGACCTGGGCACCCAGAGCGCCCGCGCGGTCGCCGTCGACGGCACCGGACGGGTCGTCGGCGCCGCGTCCCACCCGCTCACCGGCCGCCGTGACGGGCCCCGCCACGAGCAGGACCCCGCACAGTGGTGGTCCGCGCTGAGCACCGCCTGCCGCGCGGCCCTCGCCGGCGTGGAGGCGGGCCGGGTGCGGGACGTGGCCGTGGACGCCACCTCCGGGACGATCCTCCTCGCCGCTCCCGACGGCACCCCGCTGACCGCGGGGCTGATGTACGACGACGGGCGCGCCGGCGACTGCGCGGACCGTGTCAACGCGGTGGGTGCGCCGGTGTGGGAGCGGCTCGGCTACCGCAGCATGCAGCCCTCCTGGGCGCTGCCGAAGCTGCTGTGGCTGCTGGAACGGGACCGCCCGCCCGCCGGGACCCGGCTGCTGCACCAGGCCGACCTGGTGACCTGGCGGCTGGCCGGCCGGCAGGTGCCGAGCGACGCGAGCCACGCCCTGAAGACGGGATACGACCTGCTCGCCGAGCGCTGGCCCGAGGAGGAGCTGTCCGAACTGGGCGTCCCGGCGGGGCTGCTGCCCGACGTCGTACGCCCCGGCACGGTCGTCGGCGACGTCTGCGCCGAGGCGGCCGCCGCCACCGGCATCCCGGCCGGCACGCCGATCGTCGCCGGCATGACCGACGGCTGTGCCGCGCAGATCGGCGCGGGCGCGCTGGAGCCCGGCGCCTGGAACGCGGTGCTGGGGACGACGCTCGTCCTCAAGGGCGTCAGCCCGCACCCGGTGCGCGACCCGGCCGGGGTGGTGTACTGCCATCGCGGGCCCGAGGGCACCTGGCTGCCCGGCGGCGCCTCCAGCAGCGGCGCCGGCGTGCTCACCCGGCGCTTCCCCGGAGCCGACCTGTCCGCGCTGACCGCCGAGGCCGCGGCGAGGTGGGGATCGACGCGTGCGCCGGGTGCGCCGGGCCCGACAGGCCCGCTGGCCTCGACGGCTGCCCCGGGTCCGACCGCCGTCACCTACCCGCTCGCCGGTGACGGCGGTGAACGCTTCCCGTTCCGCGCCCCGCAGGCCACCGCGTTCACACTCGGCCGACCGGCGGGCACGGCCGAGGAGTTCCACGCCTGCCTGCTCGGCGTGGCCTGCCTGGAACGGCTGTGCTTCGACTACCTCGACCGGCTCGGCGCCCCCGTCACCGGCCCCCTGCACCTGACCGGCGGCGGCGCCCGCAACCGGTACTGGTCCCAGCTGCGCGCCGATGTCCTCGGCCGCCGGGTGCTGCTGCCGGAACAGGCCGAGAGCGCCGTCGGCATGGCCGTCCTCGCGGCCACCGCGTCCGGGGTCGCCCTGCGGGACGCGGCGACGGCGATGGTGCGCGTCCGCGAGGAACTCGACCCGGACCCGGACCGAACGCGGCTGCTGCTGCCCGTCTACCTCGGCTTCGTCGACGAGCTGGTCCGCCGGGGATGGCTGGAGGAGCAGGTGGCCGCCCACGCCCACGGAAAGGCCCGGACATGACCGACTTCGTGCTCGTACGGCACGGCGAGACCGCATGGCACGCGGACAACCGCTACGCCGGCCGCAGCGACGTACCGCTGACCGAGCGCGGCCACAAGCAGGCGGCGGCGCTGGGCGGTTGGGCGGCCGGGCAGCGTCTGGACGCCGTGCTGTGCTCACCGCTGTCGCGGGCCCGGCTCACCGCCGAGCCGGCGGCCGCCGCCCGCGGCCTGCCACTGCGCGTGGACGAGCGGCTGTACGAGGTCGACTTCGGCCGCGGTGACGGGCTGACCCGCGCCGAGATGGCCGAGCTCTTCCCCGACGAACTGGCCGCGTTCCTCACCGACCCGGTCGCCCACCACCTGCCCGGCGGCGAGGACCCGGCGGCGGCCGCCCGGCGCGGCGTCGCCTGCCTGACCGAGGTCGCCGGCGAACTGCCCGACGGGCGCGTCCTGGTCGTCGCCCACTCCACCCTCGTACGCCTGATGCTGTGCGCCCTGCTCGGCATCCCGCTCGCCCGCTACCGGAGCGTGTTCCCCGTGCTGGAGAACGGCGCGCTGACCGAACTGCGGCTGCACGAGGGACAGGCCGCGCTGCTGCGGCTCAACGTCCCCGCCCTGCCCGTCCACCACCCCTGACCGACCGGAGTACCCGCGTGACCATCACCGTCCTCGCCGCCGGCGACCACTTCGTCCTCCCCGAACTGCTCGCGCGCGAACTGCGCGCCGCCGCGCCCGACCCCGCCGCCCTCGACGTGCGCGAGCTGAAACTGCCCTGGCCGCACACGCCGTTCGGGAAGGTCGCCGAGGTCGACGAGGCGTCGGGGACCGAGGAGCAGATGATCGAGGCGCTGCGCGGCACACGCGTCTGCGTGACGCAGATGGCGCCGCTCACCGAGCGGATCCTCCAGGCGTGCCCGGACCTTGAGCTGTTCTGCGTCAGCCGCGGCGGCCCGGTCAACGCCAACCTGGAGGCGGCCACCCGGCACGGAGTCAGGGTCTGCTACGCGCCGGGCCGCAACGCCGTCGCCACCGCGGAGCACACCCTGGCCCTGATCCTCGCGGCCGCCCGCAGGGTCGCCGACGTGCACACCGACCTCAAGCGGGCTCTGTGGCGCGGCGACTACTACGACTACGCGAACTGCGGCATCGAGATCGACGGCGCCACGGTGGGCCTGGTCGGCTTCGGCGCGATCGGTTCACGGGTGGCGCGGGTGCTGGCGGCGATGGGCGCGACGGTGCTGGTGCACGACCCGTACGTGGAACCGCGGGCGGTGGAGGGCATCGCGGAGCTGGTGCCGCTGGACGAACTCCTGCGCCGCTCCCGCATCGTGTCGCTGCACGCGCGCGTGACGGACGAGACGCGCGGCATGATCGGCCGCGAGCAGATCGCCGCGATGCCGCCCGGCTCGGTGCTGGTGAACTGCGCGCGGGGCGCGCTGGTGGACTACGACGCGGTGTGCGACGCGCTGGAGTCCGGGCAGCTGGCCGGCGCGGGCTTCGACGTGTACCCGACCGAGCCGGTACCGGCGGGTGCCCGGCTGCTGTCCGCGCCGGGCGTGGTCCTCACGCCGCACATCGCGGGCGCCAGCCGCGAGGTCGCGCACAAGGCGGCCCGGATCGTCGCGGCGGAGGTGGGCCGCCACCTGCGCGGCGAGCCGCTCGCCCACTGCGCGAACCCGGCCGGCTGAGGGTGCCCCGCGCATGATCTCCGACGTGCTGAGAGACACCGGCTCAAGCCTCGCGCTGCCCTAGCCCCGGGGTGCGACGGACTCGCCGTCCCGTCCGAGGCGGGGCCTGCTGTCCCGGGACCGGCCTTCTCGTCTCCGCTTCCCCGGTTCAGGGTGCACGCCGTGCGGGCTGCCGACTCGCGGGACGCGCCAGCCCAGATCCGAGTGGGCGACCTCACCGGTCCCGGGCTCCCGTCGGAAGGGGCTGCGCCGACCGTGAGGTGCCGGGGAGACCGCCGTCGTGGGCAGAGGGGTGGTGAGCAAGGGGCGGTGAGTGCGGCGGGGAGCGGCTGCCGCCCCGGGCGCGAGGCGGCTGCCGCCCCGGGCGCGACCGCTGCTCGCGGCGAGGTCCTCGCGGTGCTCGGTCTTCGGCCCCGGCTCGCCGAGTGCCGCTGAGCCGGAGCGAGCACCGCTTCACATGAACCACATGGTGCTATCGTCATTAGCACCATGCTTCTGAGGCTGAACACCGAGGACACCCGCCCTCTGCACGAGCAGGTGGCCGGTGCGATCCGGCGGGCCATCGCCGAGGGCGAGTGCGGGCCGGGCGACCGGCTCCCTCCGGCCCGCGACCTCTCCCGGGCGCTCGGGGTGAACGTCAACACCGTTCTGCGAGGACTGCGGGCGCTGCGCCACGAGGGGCTGCTGGAGTTCCGCCGGGGCCGGGGTGTGACCGTCGCCGAAGGAGCCGACCAGCGCTCGGCACTGCTGGACCGGGTACGCGAGCTGGTGGCCGACGCGGCGCACCTGGGCTACGGCAAGAGCGACCTCATCGACATGATCAGGGGGATCCCGTGACGGACCATACGGGACGCAGGAACGGAGCGGCCTGGGGCGTGGCCGGCTGGGGTGCCGGTGTCCTGGTGCTCCTCGCCGGACTGCCGGCGGCCGCGAGCGGCCGGCTGCCGGACCGGCTGGCGACGCACTGGAGCGCGGGCTCGGACAGGCCCGACGGCTCCCTGCCGTTGTGGGCCGCCGCGCTGCTCCCGGCGCTGGTCTGGACGGTGCTGACCGCGGTGGTGGCACTGACCGTTCGGCGGGGCGGCGCCCGGGGGATCCCGCCGTGGGCTGCGGCGACGCTCGGATCCGGTGGCGCGGCCCTGGTCGGCGCACAGGTGTCCGTGGTGCGGGCGAACCTGGACCGCACGGACTGGCACGAGGCGGGCTCGGTGACGTGGTGGGCGGTGGGCACGCTCGTCGTGACGGGCGTGGGCGCGGCGGTCCCCCTGCTCGCTGGGCGCCGGAAACCGGCCGTTTCCCGGTCGGCCACCGACGGTCCGGCCATGGTGGTCCCCGCCGGGCAGCGGTTCGTGTGGCTCTCCCGTACCTCGAACCCGTGGCTCCAGGCGACCTCTGCCGCGACGGGCCTGCTCGCGCTCGCCGCGGTGGTGGGGGCACTGGCGGGGCTCACGGACCGGACGTCGGGGGCGGTCGCCGCCGCCGTGCTGACCCTCTCCTGCGTGGTGATCCTCTGCTGCTCCTCGGTACAGGCCCGGGTCAGCGAGCGGGGACTGGAAGTGGCCTTCGGCCCCTTCGGCTGGCCGAGACGGCGCTGGGCTCCCGACGGTATCGAGTCCGCCCGCGCCGAGATCCGCACGCCGGCCCAGGTGGGTGGCTGGGGCTACAGGCTGAGCGGGCTGGGGACCACCGTGATGCTGCGCGGCGGCGAGTGTCTGGTCGTCCGGTCCCTCAACGGGAGGGAATTCGCGGTGAGCGTGGACGACGCCGAACGCGGCGCGGCCCTCCTGAACGCCGTGGACGCCCCCTAGACGTATTGACCCGAAGCGTTGTTCACACAGGTGATGGGCGGGTGGCCGCCGAGTGCGGTGTGGCAGCGGTGGTGGTCGGCGGTCGGCGCAGGAGCAGGCCGAGCGGGAACGGGGGGATGACGAGCAGTTTCATCGGCGGGTTCCTTCGGTTGCGGTGTCGGAGTCGTTGTCCTGGGCCACGGTGGCGGGGATGGTGCGGTCGAAGAGGGTGGCCAGAAGGGTGAGGGCTCCCAGGGCGAGGACGATCCAGCCCATGCGGTGGAAGCCGGCGTCGGTGACGTGGCCGCCGAAGCTGAGGGAGATCACGCTGGAGGAGAAGATCGCGCCGATGTAGCCGAAGGTGCGGAACAGTCCTGCGGCGACACCGACTTCGTCGGCGGGGGTCTGGACGAACAGGGTGGTCTGGTTGGCGAAGTTGCACAGGCCGTTGGGGAAGCCGAGGACGCCGGTCGTCAGCAGGATCAGGGCCAGGGGGCTTCCCTCGTGCGCTGTGAGCATGAGCAGTCCGCCCCCGGCCAGCGCGAGGTTCCCGGTCAGCAGCGGCCGGCGCACCCGGCCGCGGGTGGAGACGAAGCGGGCCAGGATCATGCTGACCGCGGACATCGGCAGCATGATCAAGCCGGTCTGGAAGGAGGAGTATCCGGCGCTGCCTTCCAGCCACTGGGTGAGGGAGTACATCGAGGCGTACATCCCCAGGCCCACCAGCAGTTGGCGTACGTAGGTCCGGCGCAGCGCCGGATTGCGGGCGAGGGACCGGACGTCGATCAGCGGTGAGGCGGTGCGCCGTTCCCACCGGATGAGCGCCGCGAGCGTGACGAGCGCGACAGACCCCAGTGGCCAGGCGGGGTGGTCGAGGTCGTTCAGGAACTGCAGCAGGCACACCACGGACAGGGCGAACAGGAAGACCCCGAGGGGATCGACGGCCGCGAGCGACTCCTTGACGCCGCCGGATTCGGCGGGCGGGTCCTTCTCTACGTTCTTGGCGGCGAAGACCAGGGCGAAGGCAGCCAGGGGCACGTTGACGAAGAACAGGGCGCGCCAGCCGAAGACACCGGCCAGTACACCGCCGAGCGGCAGGCCGAGCACGGCCACGATCTGTGAGGCGATGGAGAAGCTGCCCAGTACGGTGCTGGGCACGCCGGTCTTCAGCCGCTCGGCCCGGCGGCGCACGAGCGCCGTCGAGGCGGGGTAGCAGGCCGACGAGCCGATGCCGATCAGTGCGCGGGAGAGCAGCAGGATCTGGAAGCCGGGTGCGAGGGTGCCGATCGCGCCGCCGGCCAGGAGGATGGCCACGCCGGTGAGGAAGATCTTCCTGGGGCCGAAGATCGCGGCCAGCTTGCCCATGGTGGGTTGCATGACCGCGCTGCACAGGTACAGCACGGACACCAGGGACGCGGCCGGGCCGGGGCCCAGGTGGAAGTCGGCGGCGATCCCGGCGAGACCGGTGGCGATCATGGAACTGTTCACCGGGTTCAACGTCGTGCCCAACATCAGTGGGAACGTGAACCGCAGGCCGAAACCGTCACTGGTGGATGCTGCCGGTTTCGGGCACGTACCGGGGCGCGGGGGCGAGGTGGGAGACATGGGGCCTCGTCGGTCATGGACGAATCCAGGGCGCCGGGAGGGCGCACCGAAGACATTTCTTTCTTACTACTAAACATCTTCCTTCGTTATGCTAAGGAACTGTGAGCGCGAACGCAAACCCCGAAGACCTCTCAGGCGAGGGCACCCTGGCCCTCGGCACCGAGCTGCGGGTCGCGGTGGCCAGGGTCTACAGCCGCTTCCGCTCCGAACGCGGCGACGGCGAGATGGCCGAGGCGGCCGTCATCGTGCTCACCGCGCTCTACAACCGCGGCCCGCAGAGCCTGACCGAACTCAGCCGGCGCGCCCGCGTGACACCAAGCTCCATGAGTCAGACCGTCAACCGGCTCGTCTCCGGCGGACACGCGACGCGGCACAAGGACCCGAAAGACGGGCGTCGCGTCCTCTTCTGCCTCACCCCGTCCGGCACCGAAGTCGCTCGCGAAGCACTGGCAGTACGCCAGGACTGGCTGGAGGGGAAGCTTGCCCAACTGTCCGAAGAGGAGCGACTGACGCTCCTACGGGCTTCCCGAATCATGCGCCGAATCGCCGACTCCTGAGATCCCAGGTCCCAGGCGGAACCAGAAGGCTCCGTGGCGCGCACCGCTGGAGCCGGCGGCGGTCCGCCCGCGCGCCGCCGCTCGGCCCGGCCGGTCCGCGGTACGCGGGGCCGGCCGGGCCGAGGGATGGAACCGGCGGTCAGGGCAGCCGGTAGTCCGTGTCCAGGGCCGCACCCGCTTCCGGGTGTGTCTGGTCGTAGCCGCGGGCGTCGCACTGGAGGCCGCCCACGATGCAGTGGTCGACCATGGCCTTGAGCGTGCGTTCCTCCCAGGCGTTGAAGAAGTCGTAGTGGAAGGAGTAGCCGCGCCCGCTGGCCAGGTGCACCTGGGACATGTCGCCGTTGACCGGGAAGGCCATCTTGAACTCGATCATCGGCAGCGCGACCGGATGGTCGGCGGGGCACACGTTGTCGTTCGTTCCGGGCTTGACGACCGGATAGGCCATGTGGCTCTTGTGGTCCGGTGTGTCGAGGTACGTGCCGTCCCAGCAACTGGGCGCCTGGAAGCGGATGTTTAGCTGGACGTCGGCCCGGTCCGGGCAGCTCGTGGGAATGTCGGTGTTGAAGTAGCTGTCGCCGCACTCCCAGCCCTCGACGAAGCCGCGGTGGTGGCGGAACTGGTCGGCGCTCTGCATCGGATCACCCACCACGAACCGCAGGCCCTTGGGGAAGGGCCGCACACTGGTGTAGTCGGTGACGCCGGCCTTGTAGTAGATCGTCTGGGGGCCGACGGGCAGGATCTTCCGGTCGCCCTTGTACAGCGAGGGCATCCAGTAGCCCGAGGCGTCGGCGGGTGCCTTGCAGGTGGTCGTGCCGCCGTAGAGGGAGGACGTCGTACTGCCCGCGTCGGTCGAGGTGTTGCCCATGAAGGTGTGGTCGTGGGACTTGCCGGGCTGGCCGGGGTAGACGATCGGGTCGTCCGCAGCGGTGTGGGTGACCGAGCAGTTGGCCTGGAACTCGTGGAAGTAGCGCGGTGGCGGAGTGTTCGTGGACGGTGTGACACCGGTGACCTGCGGCACGGCCGGTATGTAGCCGTCGCCGTCCGGGTCGTCGCCGGAGCCCTGGGTGGACACGGCCATCGCGTGCCCGGTGTGCGTGACCGCGGCGGCGGGGGCCTCGCCGCTGTCACCGGCGGAGGCGAGGCTGCCGACGCCGAGGGCGGTGGCGAGGAGGGCGGTGCCGAGGAGGAGTGCGGGGAGTCGTTGCGGACTCGGTCTCATGGAAATCTCCTGCCCGTGGGGGAAGAGGGTCCGCGTACACGGGGCGTGTGCCACGCGGAGGGTGCGATCGGTGTGGTCACGGCGAGACGCCGTGGAGGCTCCGGCGTCGTCGTCGTCCGGGGCACGGCCGTCAGCCGTAGATCCCCAGTTCGTGGAGGGAGTAGCCCCAGCCCGTACCGCGTGCCGTCAGCTGGAGGCGCACATAGCGGCCGGTGGCCGAGACGTCCAGGGTGTCCACGTCGCCGTCGCCGGCGGTCGTGGAGTACACCGGGCGCCAGGTGTGCGCGTCGTCGGACACCTGCACCTCGTACGACTTGGCGTAGGCGGGGTCCCAGACGAGCTGCAGCGTGCGCAGCGCCTTGGCGGAGCCGAGGTCGACCTGGAACCACTGCGGGTCGCTCCAGTCGCTGGCCCAGCGGGTGTCGGCGCGGCCGTCGACGGCGAGCGCCGGGGTGCAGGGGCAGTCGCCGTAGGACGGCTGGAAGGAGGAGGCGGTCGCGGGCCGGTTCAGCGCCAGATTGGTCCCGCTCACCGGCGGGGCGACGACCTTGACGGACTCGGTCTCGATGCCGGCGTTGCCGTGCCCGTCCTCGGCCTGCACGTAGACCTTCCACACGCCGAGCTTCTGGGGCGCGGTGACGGTGAAGTTCCCGTTCCCGGTCGAGCGCCACTGCGCCTCGACGAGCCGTTTGTCGCCGTTCGCGTAGTTGCCGCTGAGGAACACCTTGTACGTGATCGCGTCACCATCGGGGTCACGGACGTCGGCGTGGACGGTGAACTCGCCGCCGGCCGGTGCGGAGGAGGCCGGGGACACGGTCATGCCGCTGATGACCGGGGGCGTGTTCTCCCCGGACGCCGAGCCGGTGTACGCCTTCCTGACGGCGTAGTAGGACAGCCGCCTCAGCCCGTCGGGCACGAGGTTGAACCAGACGCCGCCGAAGTCGTGTTCGGTGCCGTAGTGGAACAGAGTGGCGCCCAGGGCCACCCCCGGGTGCCCGGTGACGCAGTTCCAGGCCTTGGTGTACCCGTCCGCCTTCTGCGCGTCGGTCGGCTCGTCGGGAACGCCGTTGGCGTCGTCGGGCACCTCCCACTCGCCGGCCGGTCCGGTCTCGGTGATGATGTACGGCTTGGTGTAGCCGCCGTCGATCCAGTCCTGGCGGACCTTGCACACGTTGCTGTAGGAGTTCATCGCGTACAGGTCGAGATCGGGCGCGTTGCGCTTGTAGTACGGCCAGGCGCCGGTCCACGCGTCGGTGGAGGTGACCGGGTGGTCGGGGTCGATGCCGTGGATCTTCTTGGCGACGTCGTCGACGAAGCTGGTGTAGGCGTTGCGCTGCGCCTCCAGCTCCGCTCCGCCGTAGCAGTTCTGCAGACCGAGGACCGACTCGTTGCCGACGTTCCACATCAGCGTCGCCGGATGGCTCTTGTAGGTGTCCACCCACTTGGCGAACTCGGTGAGCATGGTGTTCTTGTAGGCGGTGTCGGTCACGTAGTCGACGCAGCCCCCGGCGCCCGGTCCGCCGCCGGGCTGGAGCCAGAAGCCGTTGATCACGTGGATCCCGTGGAACGCCGCGGCGTCCAGCAGTGTCTTGCTCGAGCCGTCCGTGCCCCAGGTGCGGATCGTGTTGGCGCCCAGGGCTTTGACGTCCGGCAGGTATCTGGGGGCGTCGGAGGCCGCCGGGCCCCAGGTGACTCCCTTGACGGTGTACGGCTGGCCGCCCACGGTCAGACGCCAGTTGCCCTGACCGCCCTCGACCTTCACGGCGCCCGGGGAGGGCGGGGGAGTGCTGCCGCCGGTGGAGCCGTAGACCTGGAACTCCCAGAGCGAGTACCCGTATCCGCCGGACCGCGCCAGGCCCTGCATCCGGACGTAGCGGCCGGTCCCCGAGACGGCGAGGTCGTCGGTGCCGCCGTCACCTCCGGTCACCTTCATCACGGTGTGCCAGTCGTCGCCGTTGTCGGACGCCTGGATCTCGTAGTCCTTGCCGTAGGCCGACTCCCAGGTCAGGACCACACGGCTGAGGTTCGCCACTTGGCCCAGGTCGACCTGGAGCCACTGCTGGTCGCTCCACTGGCTGGCCCACCGGGTTCCGGTGAGGTCGCCGTCCACGGCGGCGGCCGCCGCGTAGCCGTCGCCTTCCTGCGAGGAGGCGGTGGCGGGCCTGCCCTGGGACAGGAGGGTGTCGGCGGCGTGCGCGCCCGGGGCGAGCGCGACCGTGAACATGGACGCGAGGAGGGAGCCGAGGGCGATGAAGGGCATGGCCGTGCGGCGGGTACGGCGGGGGAGAGGGACGGCGGGAGCCGGTCTGGACAACGGGCGCTCCTGACGGGTCGGGCCGCCGGGGACGGGACGTGACGCCGGAGGGTCCGTACTCCTCCGTCTCCTCCGTCCCGCCTGAACCGGTCGGCGGCGGTGTGGGGATGCATCGGCCACGCTCCGGGGAGGAGGCCGTCCGCGTGCGCGTACTACGGGAGGTGCGAGCCCCCTCGGGCCCGGGGCGGGGCGGGGCGGCCCGGCCCGGAGGGGAGGCGTTGCCGTTGCGTGCCGGGGGTGACGCGGTGGAAGAGCGCTCTTCGGAACCATGCCCGGCGGTCATGGCGAGGTCAAGCGCTTGGACGGACTTTCCTTTCGGCTTTACTTAAGGAGACGGATTCCTATCGCTCGCTGCTCGCGGCTACGACCATGACGGTGGCGGCAGCCGTCCCGCAGCACGAGCCGACCGGCACGTCGTGCCACCGGCACGTCGTGCCCGGGACCGGCTCCGCCGACCAGGGGAGCCACGGAGGGTGATCTGCGTCTCGCGCTGTCACAGGGTCCGGTGACGCGGTGTCTTCATGGTGAACGTCCGTCAGGGAAGGGGACACCGTGAGCAGGAACATCGACGTGGTGGTGATCGGCGGCGGGTACGCCGGGGTTCTGGCGGCCAATCGCCTGACTCAGCGCCGTGACGTGGCGGTGACCGTGGTCAATCCGCGTGCCGTCTTCGTCGAGCGTGTTCGCCTGCACCAGGTGGTGGGCGGGTCCCACCAGGGTGTCGTGGACTACCGGCAGGTGCTGGGCGAGCGGGTGGGGCTGGTGGTGGACACCGCTACCCGGATCGACGCCGGTGCGCGCAGCGTGGCGCTGGCGAGCGGCGGCACGGTCGGCTACGACTACCTGATCTACGCGGTGGGCAGTGCCAGCGCGGCACCGCACGTGCCCGGGGCGGCCGAGTTCGCCTATCCGGTGGGCACGCTGGAGGAGGCGCGGCGACTGAGGGAAGCCGTCGGGGCCGCGCCCGCCGCGGCCGCCGTCACGGTGGTGGGAGGCGGATCGACCGGGATCGAGATCGCCGCGGAGCTGGCGGACCAGGGCCGCCGGGTGACGCTGGTCTGCGGCGGCGTGCTCGGCCCGTCCCTGCACCCGCGGGTGCGGCGTGCGGTGGCCAGGCGTTTGGCCAGGCTAGGGGTGACCGTGCTCGACGGCCCCGACGCGAAGGTCACCGCGGTGACCCGTGACGACGTCCGCCTCAGGGGCGGCAACGCGCTGCCCAGCTCCGTGACCATCTGGACCACTGGTTTCGGCGTACCGGACCTGGCCGCCCGCAGCGGACTGACCACGGACGCCTCCGGACGGCTGCTCACCGACGAGACCTTGACCAGCGTGGACGACGCGCGCATCGTCGCGGCCGGGGATGCGGCGGCGCCCTCGGACAGGCCGCTGCGGATGAGCTGCCAGACCGCGCGTCCGCTGGGAGCCCACGCGGCCGACACCGTGCTGGCACGTATCGTCGGCGAGCAGCCCACGGTCATCGACGTGGGGTACTTCGGCCAGTGCATCGCCCTGGGCCGGCGCGCCGCCACCGTCCAGCTCGCCGCCAAGGACGACACCGTGAACAGGTACTCCATCGGCGGCCGCCTCGCGGCCGGCATCAAGGAGCGCGCATGCCAGGGCGTCGTGAAGGAACTGGAGGAGGAAGCGCGCGAACCCGGCTCCTTCCGCTGGCAGTTCAAGGACACCACGCGTCGCGGGCTGCTGCGCGCCGAGCACCGTGCCACGCCGGCGGCTCCCTGAACCACCGTCTGAACGCACCGAGAAGCCGAGCCGGTCACCCTGAGATGCTCACGTCAGGGCAGGGTTGACCGCGAAGGAGAGACAGAAGACATGAGTGACCACGCCACCGACGCGGCGACCGATGCGTTCATCGTCCACCGCAACCTGCTGTTCACCGTCGCCTACGAGATGCTCGGATCCGCAGCCGACGCCGAGGACGTCCTCCAGGAAGCCTGGCTGCGGTGGAGCAGAACCGACCTGGACACGGTGCGCGACCAGCGTGCCTACCTGGTCCGGATCACGACCCGCCAGTCCCTGAACCGGCTGCGCACCATGACGCGACGCAAGGAGGACTACGTCGGCCCGTGGCTGCCGGAGCCCCTGCTGACCGCGCCGGACGTGGCCGAGGACGTCGAACTCGCCGAGAGCGTGTCGATGGCGCTCATGCTCGTCCTGGAGACGCTGTCACCGACCGAACGCGCCGTCTTCGTACTGCGCGAGGTCTTCGACGTCGGCTACGACGACATCGCCGCCGCGGTCGACAAGAGCGCTGCCGCGGTGCGTCAGATCGCGCACCGTGCCCGTCGGCACATCGACGCCCGGCGTCCCCGCTCCGTGGTCTCGGTGAGCGAGAGCCGGGCCGTGCTGGAGTCGTTCCGGCGAGCGCTGGAGGGCAGGGACCTCCAAGGGCTGCTCGACGTACTCGCACCCGACATCGTCGTCCTCAACGACGGCGGCGGCATCAAGCACGCCGCCCTGCGGCCGGTCATCGGCGCCGAGAAGGTACTCCGCTTCCTGGCGGGCGGCCTCGGCAAGACCGATGCCGTCCTCGCCGCCGACCCGACCATGGTCAACGGCAGCCCCGGGCTCCTCTTCCGTCTCGACGGCGAGGTCGACGGCATCATGGCAGCCTGCGTGCACAACGGCCGTATCACCAGCCTCTATTACGTCCGCAACCCGCAGAAACTCACCCGGGTCGCCTCCGAAACGCCACTCACGCTGCGGTGAACCCACCGGTGCACGGAGCGGTGGCAGCGCTGCAATGGCTGCCCGTGGCAGGGACGACGGCCGGCCGCCCTTCGGCGGACCGGCCGTCACCCGTCACCCGTCACCCGTCACCCGTCACCCGACGACCCACGGCTCCACCGGCCGAACCGCGCCGTGCACCGGTTCCGGCCGTACCAGCCGAGCGGTCCACTGCGGGCGCTCGGGGCCAGGGCACGCGCCCCCTGTGTGCCGCGTGCTCCCGTTGGTGGCCCGTGCGAGGAACGGGGGCCCCGTGCGAGGCGTCCACCTGGGTGACATGCAGGGGGTGGACGCGTCATGAGTGTCATGAACAAGCTGCGGGACGCCACGGGGCGGGACTGGCTGAGGCGGACGATCCAGCTGGCTGCCGGTGGCTGGCTCGCATGGACCTTCACCACCCAGGGCCTGTCGGACGCCGATTCCCTGTCCTCGGTCCTTGCCCTGGTCATCGGCCTGCTGTCGCACGCGATCCAGAATCCCCCTCCCAAGCAGCCGCTCGCGAAGGTGCTGCCCCTGCTCCGCGCCGACGTCAAACGGTACTGGTCCGAGGAGCGCAAACGCCGCGGCCTCCACCGCAAGCCGCTCATCTCCGTCACGTTGACCGACGCGTCCCCGACCCCCGCACCACTGTTGCTGGACTACGGCCTGTGGGACGTGAAGGAGTACGCCGAAAGGGCCGCTGATCTGCTGGCCGGCGGCAAGCTCCCCAGCAAGGCCGTGATCTCCGGTGAGGCGGGCACGGGCAAGACGACGTTCGCCGTCCTGCTCACCTACGGACTGGCCAAGAGCGACGGATACGTGCCGCTGTACCTTCCGCTGGCCTCCTGGAGTCCGCGCGACGAAGCGTTCACCGCCTGGTTCGAGCGGCAGGTGCTCACCACGTTCCCGCGGCTGCGCGAGGTCGAGGCGACACCCGAGCCACTCCTGCGGGACCTCCTGAACAGCGACAAGGTCCTCCTCATCCTCGACGGCCTCGACGAACTGCGTGACGGTCAGGCCCAGGAATCCGCGCTCCACCAGATCAACGCCTGTATCGACGATGACATGCCCCTCCTGCTGCTGACGCGTGCCTGCCCCGCGCTGCCCTTGCTGCACGACGCCGTGCCGCTCAGGCTGAAGCTCCTGGACAGCCCTGACGTCGCTCACTACCTGGACATGATGACGGCCGTCATCATCAGCGACCCCCAGGTGCCCCTCCACGAGCGGGTCGCGTGGCTGACCATCCACAGCCACCTCACCAGCGGCACGTGCGCACCCCTGACCCACCTGCTGAGCCGACCGCTGTACCTGGACCTCCTCATACGGACGGGACTGCGCAATCCGTCGTTGGCGGTCCAGTTCCTCAATGCCGTGAGCCACGGCGTGGAAGCGGCCAAGAAGGTGCTGTACGCGTCATTCGTCGACGACGTCCTCGATGCTCGCTCCCTCAGCGACCGCCGGGCCCGGCTGGCGCGATGTCTCGCGGTACGGATGGCCACGGAGATGTCGAAGCCTCCTGTGGCACGGACGATGGCGTGGTGGCGCCTGTACGCGAGGGTGCCGCCGGCCGCCTTCGGCGTGGCGATGGCGCCGCTGACCGCGCCCGCCTACCAGTTGTGCCTGCTGATGCCCGCGGGCCTGACGCGGGGTTTCGCCCTGGGCACGGTCACCGGCGTCGTCCTGGGCGTGTGCCGGGGCGTGGACACCCGCGCCCCCGCCGGCGTCGCGGCCGCGGTCGCCGGCAGCGCCGCGGCCGTCATGACCGTCGGTGCGTTCTGGGTCGGCTGGGACGTCGCCGCCGTCGACACCGTCGAGATCGCGCCGGTCGTGGGCTTCGTGTTCTGGGGCCGCCGGATCCTCGTCTCGGGCACCTGGCACGACTGGCGCACCTGGCGTGACATCGCCCTGGCCACTGCTGCCGCCGCGAGCGCGAGCGCGCTGATGACGTGCGGGACGGCCGCTGTCCTGGCGCCGCGCGCCGATCCGCCGCGTTCCCTCCTGGGAGTGTTCATGGCCGTGTGCATGGGCCTGGTCGTGGCGACCGTGTCCGCGCGCCTGTTGACCAGCCCGGCGGCGGAGCTCCATCCCGCCACGGCCAGCTTCCAGCCGCGAGGGAATCCGCTGCCGCATCTGGTTGCCGCCACGACTGCCGCTGCCGCCGTGGGCGTGGCCGGCGGATTCGTCGGGGGCGTGTCCCGCGGCGCGATCCACGGCCTGCACGTGGGGCTCTTCTTCGGCGCGGTGGCCGGTCCGGGGATCGGTCTCGCCGGCGGGCTCATCCGGTGGCTGAACCAGCCCGGTCCCCAGCCCACGGCGACTGCCCAGCGGCTGTACCGCCGTGACCGCTGGCTCGCCGTACTGAGCGTGGTCGGTGTCGCGGCCGGCGCCACCGCCGGGCTGGCTGTTCTGGATCTCCTCGCGCCCGAGTTCTTGCAGTCGCTGAGCGACGGGTCCTTCACGGCCGGCCCGCTGGACGGCATCCTCTTCGGGGCGACCATCGGAATCATCGTCGCTTCCTTCAACACCGCTTGGCCCAGCTACGCGGTGTGCATGGCCTGGTTCACCGTCCGGCACCGGGTGCCGTGGTCACTGCTCCGCTATCTAGACGTGCTGCACACCTGCGGGATCCTGCGCCAGGAGGGTCCTCTGTACAGCTTCCGGGACGAAGGCCTGCAGCTGCATCTGGCCGAGTGACACGATCACGGGTCTGCCCGACGCCGGTGGCGCCATGATGGGTCTGCCCGACGCCCGGTCCTGACTGCGGGCTCTGATCGGGCTGCGTCCATGGGAGCTCCCAGCCCGGGAGTCCCTCACACTCACTTGCCGGTATGCGACTGGGCCAGCTGATCCTTGACCCAGGGGTCGAAAACCGCCAACCGGTGGGCGGCCGAGGGGTAGAAGGCCGCCAGCTGATCGGCGATCCACGGATCCGTGGGCTGTCGGGCACTGCCGTGGTGGTCCATGCCGACCGCCGCGCTGGGAGCCCCGTGATGTCCGCCGGCCCCAGGAGTGGCTGCGATCGCGGAGCTGCCGCCGGTCAGTACGACGCCTCCGGCGATCGCGGCACACACGCTCGCGCTCGCGACCCATCGCGTCAACTTCATGCTCATCTCCTCCTTGCTCGGCCCGCCCCGCGCGATCACGGTGCGAGACAGGCCGTACAGCGTTCCGGAAGTATCCATTCCGGTTGGGGCGCCTACCCTCACGCATGCCTCATACACTCCTGTCGCCGACGTGAGCGGCGCCGGCACGGTGCCGAGCCGGCACGGATCACCGGGCGGACGGCGTGCCCGACAACCTTCGCGTGCATGACCGGCAGATACCGGGGTAGGCGCGCGGTCGTCAGCCCGAGGCACGCTGGCAGCGTGCAGTGATAGGGGAGGGAAGCATCATGGCGACAGTGGCTGCGGCGAAGACGGAGACCAACGTAGCTGGTCCACCGGAGGTCGCTGACCCCTCTCAGGTGGCGCCGAAGGACGCCCGACAGCTGACACGTCTGTTCTTCGACCAGCTGGCGGTGCTGGAAGAGGGCACACCTGAGTACCAGTACGCGCGCAATACGCTGATCGAGATGAACATGTCCCTGGTGCGTTACGCGGCCGGCAGGTTCCGCAGCCGGGGTCCTGAGGAGATGGAGGACATCGTCCAGGTCGGCATGATCGGCCTGATCAAGGCCATCGACCGGTTCGAACTGTCCCGGGAGGTGGAGTTCACCTCCTTCGCCATCCCCTACATCGTCGGTGAGATCAAGCGTTTCTTCCGGGACACCACCTGGGCCGTCCACGTACCGCGCCGTCTGCAGGAAGCCCGTGTCCAGCTGGCCCGCGCCACCGAAGAACTCCGCAGCCGCCTGGGCCGCACGCCCACGGTGAAGGAGCTGTCGGAGCTGATGAGCCTGTCCGAGGACGAGGTGATCGAAGCCCGCGTGGCCGCCAACGGCTACAACTCCTCCTCCCTGGACGCCGCGATCAACGCCAGCGAGGACGGCGAAACCGCCTTGCAGGACTTCATCGGCGTCGAGGACGGCGCCCTGGAGCTGGTGGAGGACTTCCACTCCCTGGCCCCGCTGATCGCGGAACTCGATGAGAGGGACCGGCAGATCATCCACATGCGGTTCGTGGAGGAACTCACCCAGGCTCAGATCGGCGAACGCCTCGGCGTGTCCCAGATGCACGTCTCCCGTCTCCTCACGCGCTGCCTGACACGGCTGCGCGAAGGCCTGCTCACCACAGGCTGAGAGAGGGGTTGCCGTCCGGCGAAGCCCGCCGCGCCTCGCGGCGGGCTTCGCCGGGTCAGGGCACGGACGAGTCGACCCGGGCCTGGACCGACGACCTCGTCCCACGGGGCGTGCGTACTGACCTGCCCCCCGTGCAAGGCCATGCCTGCGGGAGCGGCCACAGAAGTCCTCCGCAGTCGAATGGCACCGTGGGTCCGGACTTCGAGCAGAGGGAAGGTCGGGTAGTAACTGGCCCACGCGACACCGTCGTCAACGTTGAAGGCGCGTAGACGGTGTCGATGTATTCAACGCCCTTCGGAGGCGAGTACGCCCATTGGGGAATGCGGAACGAGGGGAACCGCACATGGCGCGCGACGCGCATATTCCCTTCTCTCCGCCGAAGTAACTCATTTTTTGTGTGCTTATAAGGCTGAAGTAAGGGCACCTGGTGTCCAGGAGGTTGATAACAATGGTTCCCCTGCTTCTGGTTCTTCTGCTGGCCCTGATTCTCTTCGGCGCCGGCTTCGCCCTGAAGGCACTGTGGTGGATCGCGGTGATCGTGCTCATCGTGTGGCTGCTGGGCTTCGTCGTCCGTTCCGCGGATGGGACAGGCCGCAAGGGCCGCTGGTACCGCTGGTAGACGAAGGCACCCAGCGCGAGGAGCGCGTCGCACACGCAGGATAGATGGGGCCCGGCCGGACACGGCCGGGCCCCACTCGTGTGGAAGGGCTCGTGTGGAAAGCGTCGTGTGGGAAGGTGCCCTCCTGAAACAGCTGGGAGGGATCGGGCTTATCGGACGCCTCGCAGGGTACGTGAGTCATGCACCGGTCCCGCAGACCCAGCAGTGGAACCCTGCTCCTCCTGTCTGCGGGGCCGGTGCGTACTCCTACGCCCGACGCGGCGAACTCACTTGCCGGCAGCCGCAGTCCGACTCCCCAACGGCGGGCGACTCGGTCATGAAACGCCGCCCGCCCCCTCGTGGTTCTGGCCGCGGAGATACGCCTGCCGGAAGGTCGTCGACTTCTACTTCTGCTCATACGCGAGGACTTGACCACGCATCGTAGGCATGGCTCCGCCGTGACGGGCAACCAGAAGGGAACCGAAGGAGAGAAAAGCCAACCGTGACAGTTAGGGAGATGCCGATGTCGTCCCACAGCAGAATAGGCGCGCCCCATACGAGCCGGACGAGCGGACTGGCGATAGCGGGACTGGTCTGCGGCATTGTGGGAATTTTCTTCCTGCCGATCATCCTGGGGCCGTTGGCCGTCGTGTTCGGCGCGGTGGCGCTGCGTCAGAACGGTTCCGCGATGGCCAAGTGGGCCATCGGCCTCGGAGTGGTCGACATCGTTCTCATGATCGTGATGTTCGTCATCGCCGCCAACAACGGCGGCAGCCTCACCTGGCACGTCGGCTGACCCGAACCGGCCCGGCCCACTGGCGGCGCCTGCACGCCGAAGCGGGGCCATCCAGCGGTCTGCGCCGCCCACCGGCTTCGCTGCCGGGGGCGGCGCAGGCATGTGTGTGACGGCTGCGGGGCCGAACGTGTACGGGAGCAGACCGCTCGCCCCGGAAGCAACCTCGCGGGACACGTCCCTCTTCAGGCGTCGTTCTCCGGCTGCTGTGGCGGCCACTCAAGGGCGGGATCGTCGGGGAACAGGGGCCGCAGAGCGCCGAGAAGGGCGCCGATACAGATGTTCCGGAGCTGGGTGCGGGTGCAGGTCTCGTGGGCGAGCCAGTCGACGCAGAGGACCTGGACGAAGACCAGCCAGCTTTTCAGTACGGCGGACACCGCCTCGCGGGCGGCGTCGTCCGTGAGGGGGAGTACGGCCAGCAGTCGCGTGCGCAGCGCGTCCAGTTCGTTCGTCATGATCGACTGGATGACCGGGTCGCCCGCGAGGACCCGGTTCGCGGTCAGGACGGCGTTGCGGTTGGCCACGAAGTAGTCGAGGTGGACGTCCATGCCCTGAACGAGCTGCTCGATCAGGGAGTGGGTCGGGTCGAGCCGCGTCTCGGCGAGCAGCCGGTCCGCCGCCTGTTGGTAGACGGCCGCGAAGAGGGCGTGCTTGCTGGGGAAGTGCCGGTAGAGCAGGGCGCGGGAGATCCCGGCCTCTTGGGCGACCTCCTCCATCAGCACGTCGGCGTACGGGCGTGCGGCGAAGAGCCGCGCGCCGACTGCGAGCAGCTGGGCGCGGCGATCGGCGGGGTCGAGTCGCTGACGGCGAGGCACGACCGCAGATTACTTGACATGTGTCTACTGGCGTACCCAGTCTAGTAGACGCATGTCAACTAAAGCTGTGTCGAGATGACTTCGGGGGGATCATGGCAAGGGCTCTGCGGGCGCTCGCGCAATTGACGGGGTGGGCCTGCGTGGTGATCGGCGTGTTCCATGTGGCACTCGGCAACGCGGCGATCCCGGGCGCGGGTTCCGCCGGCACGACGGTCGACAGCTGGGGCCGGTTCATGGGAGCCGGCTTCGCCGGCTACGGGCTGGCCTGGCTGTGGGCCGCTCGGCAGCGACCTGTCCCGGCCCGGCCGGTGCGGTGGCTGGCCGGCGTCTTCCTGCTGGGTGGGGCCGGCCGACTGCTCTCCCTCGCTGTGCACGGCTGGCCGCAGTGGTTCCAGACCGTGCTTGCGGTGATCGAGTTCGGTCTGCCGCTCGTGTTCTTCTGGCTGGCCGGTGCAGACGAGCGAGCCGAGCATGCCAGCACGCGGACGGTGTCCGTCGGGCGATGAGTGCGTCCCCGACCGAAAGAGCCGTCGTCCGGCAGCGGCGCCTGGTCGCTGGGTCACCGTCGGAGCGGCCCGGCGTGGTGCCCGCACCGAGCGTCGACAGCGAGGCAGGTCACCGGCATCGCCTGTCCGTGCGGCGGTGTGGGCCTCGTCGGCAGGCACCTGGAAGCGCGACCGCTGGTGCGGGCGGGCGCGCGGCAGCGTGGTGCGATGTCCCCGGCGTCCTCGCTGGCGTTGCCGGAGGCGACGGCAAGCTCCCGGTCGGCGAGTTCTGCGGCGCGGCCGCCGCCCGGCTGCCGGGCGGCGGGTGCGGCAACCGGCTTCTTCACGTCCTGCGCGTAGGCGGTGTGCTCCACCGGCTTCGGGTCCTCACCGCGTCAGGGACTCGTGCAGCGCCCTGCTCTCTCCTGCTGCATCCGAAGTCGGCCCAGGACCATCGGCAGTTGACGTCCGGATGCGAGGCCGAGACCCGGGCGTTATAGTCGTGTATGGATCATCCGCACGCCCGGTATGCGTTGCCGGAAGCCGGTGGATGCGTGAGTGCGCCAAGTCACTCATATTCTCCGAAGGGGCACGCCTGCGAGGCAAGAGTACCCCTAGAGATCTCGAACCGATCCAAGAGGTTCTCCCCATGTCTGACAGCAACGCGGAACTTACACCTGCGGATTTGACGGCTTTCGATCTCCTTCTGAGTGTGATGCAGGACGAGAACGAGTCGTCCATCAACCTGCGGGACTTTGCTCTTGGCGGCACCATCGACAGATACAGGGCGGCCCGAGACGCCATTCGCAGGATACGTGCACTCAGGGATTGCGCCCGGCAGATTCGCGATGTGCCTCGCGAGGAAGAACTGGACATCGACAGCCTGACGCTGGGTCAACTCAACATCGAACTGTCGCTTGACGAGTTGCTCGAGATGAGGCGGCGTGTCCAGCCTGGTCAATGATCGGGCTGCGTACCGAAGCAGGGCATGAAGCAGGGCATAACGCCAAGGGGAAGGCATGAGATTCCTCCTGCTGTCTGGGGTCGGTGTATGGCTCTCCGTGTGGTTTGCTGTTTCGGTTGCCGCGCAATTCTCTGATCGGGCCGGAGACCTTTTTCCGCGGAGCAAGCGGCTCGGTCTCATCCCTCTGTGGACCTTCTTCGCCCCCCATCCCGGCGTGCATGACCTGCACCTGCTCTATCGGGACCGGCTGCGATCCGGGGAAGTTCGAGAGCCGTCTTACGTTCCCACCATCGACAGCAGGCGGCTGCGTCATTCGTTGTGGAACCCGGAGAAGTTCCGGAACAAGGTCCTGTCCGACCTCGCCGATTCCCTGGTTGAGCAGTACTCACATCTTGTCAAAGAGGGGCGAGACGTGCGTGTCATCATGCTCTCGACCTCATACCTCGTCATGGCCAATCTCGCGATGAAAATGCCGCGGCCTGCCGAAGTGGTCGCACGTCAATTCATTCTGGCGCGCGACAAGACATTCGAAACGAGTCCGGCGCGGGAAGTTGTCTTCCTCAGTGAGTTCCACCGCTTTGACGAGGGTGGGCGTTAGGTGTCCATTTCTCTTGAGGTAGCCTCGCTTGCCTGCAGTCGAATCGCTGGGGTGTGGGTTGTCATAAGCTCCACGGAAAGGCTGGCGGCACTCAGGGAAGTCAGGCCGGGTGGCATCTATGACCCGCGGGTCAACATCACGGCCGGCAGGCCCTTGGTGGCCCCGGCCCGTATGCTGCTCAAGAAGACGGACACCCTGCATCGCGTGTTGCTGGTCATGCGCCTGATGGCTGGCTTGGCTCTCCTGTTGAGCCCGGCCGTCATCCTGCTGGCCGGTGCCTGGCCCGTCGTAGCCCTCGCAACTCTGCTCGCTGGACGGCTCGTCGTGTACGGGGGAGATGACGGCTCCGATCAAATGCTCACCATCATGAGCCTGACGTTCGCCGTCGCGCTTCCGCTGGGCCTTGTCGATGAGAGAATCGCCAGAGCCGGTGTGTATTTCATCGGTGCACAGGCGTGCCTTGCCTACAGCGCGGCGGGGATCGCCAAGCTGCTCAGTCCCGACTGGCGGAGCGGAGTTGCGATCAGGGGTATCCTTTCGACGCGTACGTATGGTCTGAAACGTGTGGCCGTGACGGTACAGAGGTATCCGGCGCTGGCACTGACCCTGGCTGTGGCCACGGTAGCCTTCGAAAGCACGTTTCTCCTCGCGCCGGTTCTACCGTCGGTGGCGCTGCTCGTCCTGCTTGCCGTGGCGGCGATGTTTCATGTGTCCACCGCTGTTGCCATGGGCCTCAACGGGTTCTTTTGGTCCTTCGTGGCCACGTATCCGGCCGTCATCTTCCTCAATGAATCCGTGGGAGCTCTCCTCTGATCGAGGCGGGATGCGCTCCGGCGCTCTTGTGTACAGCCCGCCCGCTGGCTCCTCCGCCTCGTTGCGCAGGCCGCGTCGAGCTGACCTCCGCGCCGGAGGAAGCCCGGTCAGGTCTCGATGCCGCGTGGGTGGCCACCGAGACCTGACCAGAGCCCTGACCCGACGCTGCTCGCTCACACAGGTGAGTCGGCATCCTGATCGACGAGGGTCGCGGTGGACGCCAGGGCGCAGGCGGTGTCGGCGAAGTACTGTTCGTCGGCACCCGGAGCGAGGCCGAGGAGCACGCCCTGTGTGAGACCGACGAACAGGGCCCTGAGTGCGGTGACCAGACGTTGCGCCTGATGTGGCGTCACGGCCGTCCCGTGGTGCGGTCTGCCGGTGAACAGCGCGATCAGGTTGCTCTCCTGTGTCCGGACGGACGCGGCGAGTTGGGAACCGAGTTCGGGGTCGTGCAGGGCCATGTCCAGCAGGGTGATCTGCAACGACAGGGCAGAGGTCGCGGTTGGGTCGTCACAGCTGCGCCGGTAGTACCGGGCGAAGGCTTCCACCGCTTCCAGGAGATCCATCTCCGGGGGGATCGCCTGCTCGATCTCTTCGTAGTGCGGCCGCAGGTAGTCGGTGACCAGGGCGGCCACCAGGCCGCCCTTGCTGCCGAACAGTGAGTAGACAGCGCCGGTCGTCAGGCCGGCCTTCTCGGCGATCTCGTCGAGTCGGGCGCGGTACCCGTCCCGTGAGACGACGTGGAAGGCGGCGTCCAGCAGGGCGCGGCGGTTGCGTTCCTTGGTTTCCGCTCTCGTCATTCTCATAACTCCATTATTGTAGTAACGAAGTTACGGGAGTAGGACAGGCATCGGGGAGGAACGCTCATGACGCAGGCCCAGGCTGTGACATCGTCAGCGACGCGTCGCTCGGCGGGGATCATCGCCGACGGTGTCTTCAAGGTGCTGCTCGGTGCCGCCTACCTGATCGGCGCTTCCCGGCTCGGCGATCTGCTGGGCGTGTCCCCCTGGTTGATGGTCGTCTCGGGCGCCGCCCTGCTGGTCGGCGGCGGGATCGAGACCGTGTGTGTGCGCAGCCGCCCGATCCGCACCTACATGCGGCTCATGGTCGCCTACGACACTGGCTGGGTGCTGACGGCGCTCGTCGGCCTGTTGACGGCATGGCGGCACGGCGGCGCCGGGGGCGAAGTGTGGATCGGGTACCAGGCAGCCGCTCCCCTGGTGTTCGCCGCGCTGCTGTTGGTCGCCGCCCCTGCCGACCCCGTGCCGTCGGCTTCGGGCACCCGCGCGGAGGGCCCCGCACACTGACAGCGAACCTCTCAGGACCGAACCGCTGCGGGAGCGGTCATGGTGTCGGCGGCTTCCCGGTGGTGGTGGCCGTCGACGCGTCGGAGTCGGAAGCAGCTGCTTGGAGGACAGTGGTCAGATAGCGGTGGACGACGTCCAGTTCGGCCGGGGCGAAGTCCCCGGCCACTTCGACCAGGTCGGTGATCAGAGGGCCGAAGAAGGACTGGCCCAGCTCCATGGCTTTCTGTTCCACCGTCAGAACGACCCGGCGTCGGTCCATTTCATCGCGCCTGCGGCGGACGAGCCCCTGGCGTTCCAGCCGGTCGAGCAGGGCGGTGGTGCCGGCCGAGTTGAGCCGTAGTGCCGCACCGAGTCGGCTCGGGGTGGCGTCGGTGCCCGCCCGGTCGGCGTCGAGCAGGTGGATGAGAGCCCGCAGATCGGTCGTGTGCAGGCCGTTCCGCGCAGCGAACTCCGCGCCGCGCAGATCGAATTCCACGGTCACCGCACGCAGGAGGTGGACCAGCCGCATCGGGAGGTCGATGTCATCACTCACCCGGCTAGTATCTCGCCGAGCGAGATACTTGGTCAACGAGACGACTCCCCGGGGGTTCACCGTGTCCTCATCACAGGACTTCTTCGCCGCCTACGACGCACTCCTCGCCCGCTGGCCCACCTGTACCACCGAGATCGACGTTCCCACCCCGTACGGCACCACCCGCGTCCACGCCTACGGCCCCGCTGACGCCACCCCGGTCCTCCTCCTGCACGGCGGCGGCTCCACCGGCGCGGTCTGGTTCGCCAACGCCCCGGCACTCGGCACGCAGCACCGGGTGCTGGCCGTCGACATCCTCGGCGATGCCGGGCGCAGCGTCCTCGGTGGCCGCCCGCTGCGCACCACCACCGACCTGATGGCCTGGCTGGACGCAGTGCTCGACGGCCTCGACGTGTCCCGCACGCACCTGCTGGGCCACTCCTACGGCGGGTGGATCGCCCTCACCTACGCCCTGCACGCCCCACGGCGGGTCGATCGGCTGGTCCTGCTCGACCCGACCCAGTGCTTCGCCCACTACCGCCCGGGTTTCCTGCTGCGCTCCCTGCCGATCCTGATGCGCCCGACGGAAGCCCGGGCGCGGGCCTTCCTGGACCGCGAAACCGCGGGGACCGACACCGACCTGGGCTGGAAGCGGCTCTATGCCCTGGCGGTCTCGGACTTCCCGAACCGGAAGCTGGTCATCGGCCGCCGTCCGGACCCCGCGGCGCTGAGCGTCCCGCTCCTGGTCCTTCTCGCCGGCCGCAGTGGCGTCCACGACGCCGCGAACGTCGCAGCCCGCGCCCGCAAGGCCGTACCGGCCGCCCGCATACAGACACTCCCCGAGCTGACGCACTTCGCCCTGCCCACCGCCGAGCCCGAGCGGACGAACCGCTGGATCACCGACTTCCTGGCGGACGACCAGGAGAAGTAGGCCGCGCCGGGCCCGATTCGAAGGGAGCGCAAGCGGAGCGGATGGCGCGGAGGCCGTTCAGCGGCGCGGTCCCGGAGGCCGGGCGGTTCTCTCGACCAGGAACCGCGTCGCGTCGGACAGTGTCGTCAGTTCCGGGTAGTCGACCTCGTCGATGCGGACTCCCGTGCGCTCGGACAGCAGCTCGACCAGGCTGAGGAAGTCGAGCGAATCCAGTTCGAGCACGTCGCGGAACTTGTCGTCCGGTTCCAGCCGGGTGAAGTCGGCGTCCGGGACGATCCGGGTGATGGAGTCCTTGATCACCGATACGGCGTCCGAGGCGTTCAGGGGTTTCATCCGACTCACAGCTCCTCCGGGGTCTGCAGCAGTCGGTCGACCGCTGTCAGGTAACGCGCTCCCACGGCGCCGTCCGTGGCCCGGTGGTCTGCCGCCAGGGTCGCGGTCACCACCGGCCGCACGCCGAGCATGCCGTGCACCGCCCAGGGCCGCTCGACGACCGCTCCGAAACCGACCAGGGCCACCTGGGGCGGGTGGATGACGCCGAACACGGCCTCCACGCCCTGGTCGCCCAGGCTGGTCACGGTGAGGGTGGCCCCGGTCGTCTCGCTTCCGCGCAGCCGTCCTCGCCGGGCCCGCTGGACCAGGTCCTTGAGGCGGGCCATGAGCACGTCGGGCGGCAGCGTGTCGGCGTGGTGGATCACCGGCGCGAGCAGTCCCCCCTGCCGCAGCGACACCGCGACACCCAGATTCACCTCGCCGGCGGCGGCGAAACCGTCGTTCCGCCAGTAGCCGTTGAGGGCCGGCACCTCGCGCGCCGCCACAGCGGCGGCTTTCAGCAGCAGGGCCGCGGACACCAGACGGTCCGCGGGCGGACGGTCCCGGTTGCACCGGCGGAGCCAGTCCTCGGCCGCGGCGAGGTCGATGGTGGCGTACAGGTAGTAATGCGGGATCTCCCGGCTGGCACGGCTCATGAGATCGGCGATGGCACGCCTCATGGAGTCCGTGCGCCTCTCGGCGCGGCTGTCGGCGGGTGCGGCCGTGTCCGGGCGCCGCCCGCTGTCGCGCCGCCGGTCCGGGCGTTCGGGTTCCCTCGGCCCGGTGCCCGCGAGGACGGCCGCGTTCACGTCCGCCGCCCGTACGGCTCCGTCGTCCCCCGTGCCCCGTACCGTCGTCAGGTCGACATCCAGGTCGTGGGCCAGGCGCCGCGCGTACGGAGTGGCCCGCACCCGGCGCCCAGGGGGTGGTTGAGCGCGTTCCACGTCGGCCCGGGTGATGCGGCCGCCGGCTCCGGTGCCGTGCACCGCGGCCAGGTCGACGCCGTGCAGCAGGGCCAGGTGCCGCACGAGCGGTCCGGCGCCGACGACCGGGGCGGCGGATTCGGCAGCCGGCTCCGGTGGCCGGCGGGTTTCGCCGCGTACCGGCTCCGCGGCGGGTCCGGATGCGCGGGCCGCCTTCCGCCGGGGTGTCGGGCGTTCGTGCCCTCCGGATGCCTCGCGCCCGGCCCCCGCGGGCCCGGGCGTCCCGCGCGGGGAAGTTCCCGCGACCGGTCCGGCAGCCGTCGGCGGGGCAGCCTCCGCCCCCGCCGTCACCGGTTCCTCGGCGGCACCCGCCCGTCCACCGGGCACCGCCTCCTCGTCGATCACCGCGAGCGGTGCCCCCACCGGTACCCGGGTGCCCGGCGGGACCAGCAGCCGTCCCACGGTCCCGGACTGGAAGCACTCGACCTCGATGGCCGCTTTGTCCGTCTCCACGACCGCCACGACGTCGCCCTTGCGTACCCGGTCGCCGGACTTCACGAGCCACTCCTGGAGCACTCCCTCGTCCATGTCCGCACCGAGGGAGGGCATGGTGAACGCGGTCATCTCAGCCCGCCCCCCCGACGCCCCGGTCGACCGGCTGCGGTTCCGCGGGGCCGGCCGTGGCCGGCAGGGGCTCGCCGACGGCACGGCGTGCGGCCGTGACGATGGTGGCGGCCTGCGGCAGCGCGGCCTCCTCCAGCCTGCGCGCGTACGGCACGGGCACTTCAGCGCTGCACACCCGCTCGACGGGGGCGTCGAGGTCGTAGAAGTGCTGTTCGGCGAGGCGCGCCGAGATCTCGGCGGCGAGGCTGCCGGTGCGCCAGCCCTCGTCGACGACGACGGCACGGTGTGTCCGTGCGACCGACTCGCCGATGGTGGCGTCGTCCAGCGGCCGCAGAGTGCGCAGATCGATGACCTCCGCGCTGATGCCGGCGCGCGCGAGGTCGTCGGCGGCGGCCAGTGCCTTGGGAAGTGAACCGCCGTACGTGATCACGGAGACGTCCGTGCCGGGCCGGCGGACGGCCGCGCGCTCGATGCCGACCGGACCCGCGTCGGCGGGCAGGTCGCCGGAGACGTTGTAGAGGCTGCCGTGCTCGAAGACCAGCACGGGGTCGGGGTCGGCGAGCGCGGGGGCCAGCATGTACCGGGCGTCGGTGAGGGTCGCCGGGGCCAGGACACGGAGGCCTGGAATGTGCGCGTACCAGCCTTCCAGGCTGTGGGAGTGCTGGGCCGCGAGCTGCCGTCCCGCGCCGGTGGTCATCCGGATGACGATCGGCACGGGCAGCTGGCCGCCCGACATGTGCAGCAGGGTCGCCGCGTTGTTGAGGATCTGGTCGAGGGCCAGCAGGCTGAAGTTGACCGTCATGATCTCGACGACGGGCCGCATGCCCGCCAGGGCGGCACCGATGCCGGCGCCGACGAATCCGGACTCGGACAGCGGGGCGTCGCGGATCCGTTCCGGCCCGAACTCCTCCAACAGGCCGAGGCTGACGCCGAAGCAGCCGCCGTACCTGCCCACGTCCTCACCCATCAGGAACACCCGCTCGTCACCGCGCAGCGCCTCGCGCAGGGCCTCGCGCATCGCCTCCCGGTAGGTCGTCTTGCACCCCGAGGGCACGGAAGAGGCGGTGGGCGCGGAGGGAGAGGTGGGCGCGGAGGGAGAGGTGGGCGTGGCGGGCGCGATGGGCGTGGCGGGCGCGGTGCTACGGGTGTGGGTCGCGGTCATGGCCGGTTCACCTCCACCGGGCTGGTGACGTACGTCAGCAGATCCTCGACGGGCTCCTCCGGAGCCTGCTCGGCCGCGTCCACGGCCGCGTCGATCTCGGCGGCCAGACGGTCCTCCAGGGCGGCGCGGGCCTCGTCGGTCAGCTCGCTCGCCTCCCGCAGCAGGCGGGCGAGGCCTTCGACGGGGTCGCGTTCCTTCCAGTGGTCGATCTCGGCCTTGTCGCGGTAGCGGTCGGAGTCGTACATGGAGTGGGCACGGAAACGATAGGTACGCATCTCCAGGAAGTGGGGTCCGGTTCCGGCCCGCACCCCCTCGGTCGCCCGCCGGGCGGCGTCCTCGACGGCGAAGACGTCCATGCCGTCGACGGCCCAGGACACCATGCCGTACCCCGCCGCGCGCAGGGCGAGATCGGTCTCCGCCTGGTGCCGTGCCAGGGCCGTGCCCATCGCGTACAGGTTGTTCTCGCAGACCAGCAGCAGGGGCAGTCGCCAGAGCGCGGCGAGGTTGGCCGTTTCGTGGAACTCGCCTTCAGCGAAGGCGCCGTCGCCGAAGAAACAGCAGGTGACACGGTTCCGGCCGGTCATACGGTCGGCGAGCGCGAGGCCGGCCGCCAGCGGGAGTCCGCCGCCGACGATCGCGTTGCCGCCGTAGAAGCGGCGGCCCGCGTCGAAGAGGTGCATCGAGCCGCCACGGCCCCGGCTGCAACCGGTGACCCTGCCGAACATCTCGGCCATGATCGCCTCTGCCGGCACCCCGCGGGCGAGGGCGTGCCCGTGTTCGCGGTACGTCGACACCACCGCGTCCTCGTCCGTGAGCGCCTCGTTGACGCCGACGGCCACGGCCTCCTCGCCGATGTAGAGGTGCATGAAGCCTCGGATGCGCGCGGCGCTGTACAGCTCCACGCAGCGCTCCTCGAACCGGCGGACCCGCAGCATCGACTCCAGCAGGGCCAGGCGGTGCGCGGCCCGGGGGTCCGGCGCGGCGGCGGGCCGCGGGGCGCGGCGGGTACGGGTGGTGCTCATGCGGGCTGCTCCGTCCTCGCTGTGGCGGCGGCCTCCGGTGGGGAAGCTTCCAGGGAGGAGTCCTCCAGGGTGGAGATGTCGCCCTCGGGCAGGCCGAGTTCCCGGGCCCGCAGCAGACGGCGCATGACCTTGCCGCTGCGGGTGTGCGGCAGGTGCTGGTCGAAGGCGATCTCGCGGGGCGCGACGGCCGGGCCCAGCCGGCGCCGGGCGAAGGCGAGCAGGTCCTGCCGCAGGGTGGTGGTCGCGTCGAAGCCCGGCCGCAGCGCGACGAACGCTTTGACGACGTTCCCGGCCACGGGGTCGGGACGGCCGATGACACCGGACTCGGCGACCGCCGGATGCTCCATCAGGGCGCTCTCCACCTCGAACGGTCCGATGAGGTGGCCTGCCGATTTGATGACGTCGTCGGCGCGCCCGACGAACCAGTACCAGCCGTCGGCGTCGCGTCGTACCAGGTCGCCGGTGAGGTACCAGCCGTCCGCGAAGGCCGCCGCGGAGCGCGGCTCGTCGTGCAGGTAACCGCGGAACATGGACGGCCAGCCGGGCCGGAGCGCCAGCTCACCTTCCACGCCGGGCTCCTCCAGTACGGTGACGTGCCCGCCGGTGACCTCGGCCCGGCCGTCCTCACCGCGCCGCAGCACCGCCGCCTCCACGCCGGGCAGCGGGCGTCCCATCGAGCCGGGGCGGATGTCGCAGGCGGCGAAATTGGCGATCATGATGGCGCCGGTCTCGGTCTGCCACCAGTTGTCGTGTACCGGCAGTCCGAGCACGTCCCGCCCCCACACCACCGCCTCCGGGTTGAGGGGCTCGCCGACCGAGGCGATGAACCGCAGCGCACTCAGGTCGAAGGAGCGGGGCAGATCGTACGGCCCCGTCCTCGGCGTCGTCCGCATCAGCATGCGCAGGGCCGTCGGAGCCGTGTACCAGACGTTCACCCGCTGCTCGGCGAGGATCCGGTACCAGCGGCGGGCATCGTAGTCGCCCTCGTCCACCACGACCGTCACGCCGTGCATGAGCGGAGCGACGATCCCGTAGGACATGCCGGTCACCCAGCCCGGATCCGCGGTGCACCAGAAGACGTCGTCCTGGTGGAGGTCGAGGGCGTACAGGGCCGTCATGTAGTGGGCGACGGCCGCCTCGTGCACGTGCACCGCGCCCTTGGGGATACCCGTCGTACCGCTCGTGAAGTGCAGCAGGGCCATGTCGTGCGGTGAGGTCGGGGGGATCGTGAACGTGTCGGCGGCGCCGGCCATCAGCGCGTCCAGGGGCAGGGTGCCGGGCAGGGCGTCGGCCCCCTCACCGACGATCAGCACGTGGCGCAGGGCGGCGAGGTCGCTGCGGCGCCCCGCGACCTTCCTCCGGTACAGGTCCGCCGTGGTGACCAGGACCTGCGCGTCGCTCAGCGTCATCCGCTGGAAGACCGGATCCGGCCCGAAGGCGGGGAACAGCGGGCACAGCACGCTGGTGTTCTTGAGGGTGCCGAGGACCACGGTGTACAGCTCGGGGCAGCGTCCCAGCAGGGTCACCACCCGGTCGCCGTGGCCGATCCCGAGGGCGCGCAGCACGTTGGCGAACCGGGCCGTCGAGCGGGCCAGATCGCCGTAGGTCACGGAGGTGACGGAGTCGTCCCGCCCCACGCAGCGCAGCGCGACCGCCGCCGCGCGCTCCGATGCCGCGTGCCGGTCCACGGCCTCGTGGGCGATGTTCAGTCCGCGCCCGCCGGGCAGCCCCTCCAGCCTGCCGCGTGCCGCCTGCCACGAGAAGTCCGAGCACTCCTTGTCGTAGTCGCTCAGGTTGGGGGCGGGGCTCGGCGGGATGTCCTTCCGGATGGTCTCCCAGCGCATGGCGGCCCCTCCTTCCTTCGGCCCTGCTTCGACTGTCCACCCGAACTGATCCACCCGCACTGGGTCGAACGGCCCCCGTCCGTGGCCGGACGGCTCCGGCCCACGGCTGAGGTTCGTCGCCACGAAGAGCCGTACGGAACCGGACGGGTGGGAAGCCGCGGTGTTCTTCGGTGGTGGTGACGTCGGACATGGTGATCGGACATGGTCACCGGACGTGGTGATCACCGCCGGGTGTCGTGGTTCCCCGGGTTCCGGTGTGAGGGCGCCCCAGCGGGAGGGAAGCGTCCTCAGGTCCCGGGACGCGGGCTCTTCGGTCCGAGCGGTACGGCCCCGCACCCCGGCCGGGCGTCACGGGCCGCCGTGGGTGGCGGCCCAGCGGCGCCGTACCGCCTCCTGGCGTTCGGCTTCCTCCACGGCGAGTTCCACCGCGGCCAGTTCGTCCCGCAGACGAGGGATCCAGTGCCGGCGCAGGGCGCGGACCCGCTGTCGCGTCCGTTCGGCCTCGGCGGCCAGAAGTCCGGCGGCTGCCCGGTGGGCGGCGAGGTCCGCGGCGGCGCGGGCCGCTGCACGGTAGGCCGTCTCGGCGTGTGCGAGGGCGGTGTTGGACGGCGTGGGTTCCGCCGGGGAACGGACGGGGTCCGACCAGTCCACCGACACGGGGTGGCGCACGCCCATCAGCGCGGCCCACCGGACGTCGACGCGCGCCCGGTCCGCGGGTGCCGCCTCGGCCAGCGCCCGTTCGCCGCCGAGCAGGACTCCGCGCACCAGCCAGGTCTCCGCCTCCGCCAGCGTCCGCCGCCACACCCGGTCCGCGTCCTCGGCCGCCTGCCGCGCCGTGTGTTCCCGGCCCACCAGCAGCCGGAGTTTGCGCTCCAGGAGATCAGCTCCCCGCACCGCCGTGGCGAGACTGCGGCGCAGCGGCAGACGCCCGGCCCGCCCGGTCGTGGCCCGGCGCCCCCGGGGGCTCATCGTGCCGTCTCCCGCGGCGAGGCGTGGGCGTCGAGCAGGTCGGCCGGGAGCATGCCCAACTGGCTGCGCTGCAGGGTCAGCAGCACCTCCCAGGCACGGTCCAGGGAGTCGCCCAGCGAGCGGTCCTCGGTGGTGCCCTGTTCGAGGAATCGGTGCCGGAAGACGTCCTCCAGGTCCAGGTGGCGCAGATCGGTCGGGCTGAGCGCCGACCGGCCGATCAGGTCGGCCAGCTCCCGCACCTGCCGGGACCGGGCCAGCGCGGCGATCAACTGCGCGGCGACGGCAGGGTGGTCCGCGCGGGTCCGCCCCGCCCCGGTGCCCTTGCGCATCAGACGCGACAGCGAGGCCAGCGGATCCACGGGCGGGTACGTGCCCGCCGCCTGCACGTCGCCGGACAGCACGATCTGCCCTTCGGTGATGTAACCGGTGAGATCGGGGACGGGGTGGGTGATGTCACCCGCGGGCATGGTGAGCACCGGCAGGACGGTCACCGATCCCGGCCGGCCCCTGATGCGACCGCAGCGCTCGTAGAGGGAGGCCAGATCGCTGTAGAGGTAACCGGGGTAGGCGCGGCGGGCCGGTATCTCACCGCGCGCGGCGGACACCTCGCGCAGCGCCTCCGAGTAGGCCGTCATGTCGGTCATGACCACCAGGACGTGACGGCCCACGGCGAACGCCAGGTGCTCGGCGACGGTCAGGGCGAGTCGCGGGGTGAGCAGCCGTTCGATCACCGGGTCGTCGGCCGTGTTGAGGAACAGGACCAGTTCCCGCGCGGCCGAGCGCGCCGCCAGCCCGTCACGGACGAACGCCGCGTCGGTGTGGGTGAGCCCCATGCCGGCGAACACGACGGCGAACGGCTCACCCGCGCACGTCGCCTGCGCCGCGATCTGCACGGCCAGTTCCAGGTGCGGCAGGCCGGCCGCCGAGAACACCGGCAGCTTCTGGCCCCGCACCAGCGTGGTGAGCACGTCCACCGCGGTCACGCCGGTGAGGACCGCCTCGTTCGGCGGTTCCCGGCGCACCGGGTTGATCGGCGCGCCACCGACGTCCGCGTACGACCCGCCCAGCACCGGAGGCCCGCCGTCGGCCGGTTCGCCCCTGCCGTCGCACACCCGGCCCAGCCACCCGGTACCGACCGGGATCCGCAGAGGTGTGCCCGAGAAGACCACGCGGGTGCCGCTGCGGTTCATGCCGGACGTGCCCTGAAGGACCTGCACCACGGCCACGTCGCGGTCCACTTCGAGTACCAGGCCGTGTCGTCGTCCCCCCGAGTCGAGGGCGATCGTGGCGAACTCGTCCCAGCCGACCCCGCTCACCCCCTCGACGAACAGCAGCGGGCCGCGCAGGTCCCGAACCCCCGTGTACTCGATGCCCGCGCCACCGGTCATGCCGCCTCCGCCAGCCGGGCGAGCACGGTGTCCCGGGCCGCGACCACCGGTGCGGTCTCCGCAGGACCCGCCGTCTCGCGCGCCCGCAGCAGCGGGGTGAAGTCGACCGCCTCGACGGCCTCCGCCTCGACGCCCGAGTCGACCAGCTCCAGACAGCGGTCGACGACCGTCACCACGGCTTCCACGAGGGCCGCCGTCTTCTCGGGGGCACTGTAGGCGTCCGCCGGGGACAACGCGCTCTGCTGGATCACGGCCTCGCGCAGCAGCCGCCCGGCGAGCACACTGATCCGTTCCCGGGGAGGCAGCGCCGTGATCCCGACCAGTTCCACGAGGTCGGCCAGCCGGTCCGCCTCCGCCAGTTGCCGTGCCACCCGGCCGCGCCGCTCGGCCCACTCGGGCTCACCGGCCCGCGCGTACGCCGCGGCCAGCGCGGGGGCGTCCCGGGAGAAGGACTCCGACCAGGACACGGCCGGATAGTGCCGGGCGTAGGCGAGATCGCGGTCCAGGCTCCACAGGCAGCGTACGAACCGCTCGGTGTGGGCGGTGACGGGCTCGGTGCGGTCACCGCCCGGCGGGGACACGGCACCGATCACCGTCACGGAGCCGCTCGCGCCACCGAGAGTGCGCACGGCGGCGCCCCGCTCGTAGAACGCGGCGAGCCGGGAGGCCAGCCCGGCCGGATAGCCCTCCTCGGCGGGGAGTTCGCCCATGCGCGAGGCGAACTCGCGCAGCGCCTCGGCCCAGCGGGAAGTCGAGTCGGCGATCAGGACGACGTCCAGGCCCATGTCGCGGAAGTACTCCGCGACCGTCGCACCCGTGTGCACACTGGCCTCGCGGGCCATCATCGGCATGTTCGAGGTGTTCGCGATCGTCACCGTCCGCTCCGCCAGACGGCCACCGCTGCGCGGATCGGTCAGCTCCGCCAACTCCTCGATGACGTCCGCCATCTCGTTGCCGCGCTCGCCGCAGCCGACGTAGACGATCACATCGGCGTCACACCACTTGGCGATCTGCTGGAGCAGCATCGTCTTCCCGGTGCCGAAGCCGCCGGGAACGGCGACCGTGCTGCCGCGAGCCACCGGGAACAGCAGGTCGACGGCCCGCTGGCCGGTCGTCAGGGGCACGTCGCCCGGGAGCCGCCGCGCGACGGGGCGCGGCCTGCGCACCGGCCAGAGCTGCGCCATCCGCACCGCCTCACCGCCCACCACGGCGAGTACGGCATCCGCGCGGTACTCGCCCGCCGCCGCGACGCCGGTCGCCCTGCCCGACCTTCCCGGAGGCACCAGGAGCCGCAGCGGCACCCTCGCGCCGATCTCGCCCAGGACGTCTCCGGCCGCGACCTCCGTGCCCTCAGCCGCTCGCGGTGTGAACACCCAGGTACGCCGGTCCACGTCACCGGCCGACGGTTCGACTGCCGTGAGGAGGTCGCCGGCCCTGTGCAGAGGCCGCAGCAGGCCGTCGAAGACACCGCCGAGCAGGTCGGGTGCCAGCCGTACCGACAGCGGGTGACCCTGGAGTTCCGCGGGATGGCCCGGGGCCAGGGCGCCGGTGTACTCGTACGCCTGGACGGTGGCCGCGTCGCCGTGGATGGCGACCACCTCGCCCGGCAGCCGGGCGGCGCCCAGCACGACCAGGTCGTGCATGGCGGCCGTGGACGGGCAGGTGATCTCCACGAGGGGGCCGGCGACCCGAAGGACCCGCGGCCGGTCCGCGCCGTCCCCCGGGCCGCCGTACCCGGGCCGGGGGAGGGTGCTTTCGTGCGGTGCGGGGTTGTCGTGCGCGGCCGGGGGGAGGGTGTCTTCGTCCGGTGCGGGGTTGTCGTGCCGGGCCTGGGCGAGCGTGCTTTCGTCCGGTGCGGGGTTGTCGTGCGCGGCCGGGGCGAGGGTGTCTTCGTCCGGTGCGGGGTTGCCCGGTGTCGTCATTCCGGCCTCCACAGCGACTCGGCGCGGACACCCAGGCGGTCGAGGGCGCGGTCGGCGAGGGCGTCCGCCGACAGGTCGACCCGGCGGCCGGGCACCCCGGCCGTCACCCCGCCGTCCGCGAGGGGCGTGACCGCCGCTCCCGGACCCAGCAGATCCCGTGCCACCCCGGCGAGACGCACCCGTGCCGAGGTGTCCTCTTCGAGCGCCCGCCGCACACCCGCGCGGATCGCCGCCCTGAGGGCCGCGTACACCTCGGCACGAGCTGCGAGTTCCACCGCCCAGGCGTCCTGGAGCGCTCGCACGCGTACCCGGGCCGCTCCGGCCGCGCCGTCGGACCCGCCGAGATCCCGGGCCCGCGCCAGCACCTCCTCCGCCGCGGCGCGGGCCGATCGCAGGGTGTCGTCCGCATCGGCCCGCGCGCGCTCCCGCATGGCGTCGGCCGAGGCCCGTGCCGCGCGCAACAACGCGGCACGAACGGGATCCAGCCCGTCGGAACCGGCGATCACCCGGGCATCACCACCGTGAGCGGGCGGGACGGGCCGGGGCTCGTCACCGCGTCCCCCAGCGCCTCGGCCGCCCCCGCGGTGAGGATGACCAGCGCCACGCGGTCGGGCAGCGCCCGCCAGGCACGGCGGACATCCTCCGGTTCCTCCGCGACGAGGACCTCGACCCCCGCCAGAGCGAGACCGGACACGTCGGTCCGGCTGCCGATGGCCGCCACCGTACCCACCGTCACGCCTTTCCGATCAGCAGGATCGCGACCACCAGCCCGTACACCGCTATGCCCTCCGCCAGACCGACGATCACCATCGCCCGGCCGAACATCTCGGGGCGCTCGCTCAGCGCGGCCAGGGCCGCGGCGCCCGTGTAGGCGACGGCGATCGCCGCTCCGATCGACGCGCCGGCCACGGCGACGGCCGCCCCGATCAACGCCGACCCGTTGACTCCTCCGGATGCCGCGGCCTGCGTCGAGGCCTGCGCGGGGCCCGTCAACGCCGTGGCGAGGACGAGCAGGGCACCACCCAGCAGGGCGAGGTTCGTGACCAGCAGCCAGCGAACGGCGTGTCTGGTCCGGTGCCGCCGCAGCAACCGGAGGGCGCCGAGCGCCGCGATCAGGACGGGCAGGACGATCAGCCAGGTGAGCATGGGATCACCTTCGGAGCGGGATCGGCGGGTACCGCCAGGGGAACCCGCCAGGGACGGAACGGGCGGCCCTCCGCCTCGAAGAGCCGGGAGAAGAGTTCGTAGTACTCCAGCCGCAAGGCCTGTACACCGGCCACGAGGGCCTCCAGACCGAGGGAGACGGACGTTCCCGCGATGAACAGCAGGGCGGCGCCCGCGATCCCGGCGGTGCCGTGCCCGGCCAGACCGGTGGTTCCGCGCCACACCAGACCGGCCAGGGCGGCATGGGTCAGCCCGAAGGCGGCCAGCCGGGCGAACGACAGCGTGTTGGTGCCGGTCCGCACCACGACGTCGAACAGCCGCACCACCGTCTCGGCGAGCCCCGCCCCGCCGCCCGCCGTGGCCCGGTACAGGCCGGAGGCGACCAGCGTCAGCCCGGCCACGGCGACAGCGGCTCCCGCGACGGCCGGAGCCTGCCGGTGCAGGAGCAGGCCCGCCGCGGCCAGCGCGAGGCCCAGGTAGAAGAGCAGCCCCGCACAGCCGGACGCCGCGTACAGCCCCGCCCCCCAGCCGCCCTCACGCACCCGGTTCACCGCCCCCGCGGCGTGCGCGAGCGCCAGCAGACCGGCACCGGCCACCACGGCGGCGGCCAGCAGGCGGGCAGGGCTCTCCAGGGGACTGAGCCACAGCACCGGCAGCACCCCGGTCGGCCCGAAGAACTCCCCGTAGGCGGCGCCCGCGACCATGGAGGCGACGCCCGAGCCCGCCACGAAGGGCGACAGCCGGCCGAGTCCGGCCGGCCGGCGCGGCCTTCCCAGGCGCAACGCGACCGCGCCGAGGACCAGCAGCGCCCCGTGCCCCACATCACCGAACATGACCCCGAACATCGCCATGTAGGCGAGGCCGGCGGGCCACGAGGGGTCGAGATCCGCGTAGGCCGGTGTGCCGTACGTCGTCACCAGCGGGGTGAAGGACGCGGAACGGCCCCGCCGCAGCAGCGTCGGCGGATCGGTTCCGCGAGGGGCCGGCAGCGGCAGCAGGGCACCTCCCGCAGCGGCCAGACGCCCGGCGAGGCGGGGTACCTCCGCGGCCGGGCACCAGCCGGCCAACGCGGCCACCTCCCCTTGCCGTACCGCGCCTTCCGCCCGCTCCTCCAATTGGGCCTCACCCGCCAGGAACGCGACGCTCCCACGCCGTTCGAGCGCGTCCAGGTCGGGCGCGGCGGTGGCCAGGACCGCGCACGCGGCGTCCTCGGGTCCGGCTGCCGCTGCCGCACCACCGCCCCGCAACCGCCGCAGCCGCACGGCCGCCGCCCCCGGAGCGGCATCCTCGGCGAGGTCCAGTTCCACGCAGCCCTCCTCGGCGATCCGCACCAGCGCGTCCCGGAGGGCCGAATGCGGCACCACCACCGCCACACGGCGCATCCGGACCGGCGTCACCGCCTCAGACCAGGGCATCGAACTCCTCCCCGGGCCGTCCGCCGCGCGCCGCCGACCCGAGCGCCGCCCGCACCCGCCACGCGTCCACGGACAGCACCGCCACCGCGCCGACGACCACGCGGGGCCCGTATCCGGCCTCACGCAGCAGTGCCGCGCCGTCCGTCTGTACCGTGCGCCACCAGCGGGCCTCGGCCCGCCAGAGGTCACCCGGCTCCTCCACACCCTCGAGGGCCCAACGTGCCGCTGCGGGCAGCAGGTCGCGGAACTCGTGATAGCCGGCGGCCGCGGGTGCTCGTGCGCCGAGCAGCCGTGCCGCGTCGCGCAGCACGGGTGCCGTCAGGGAGCGATGGTGTACGAACAGTTCGCGCGCCGCCAACAGGACGGCGCGTCCCTGGGCCCAGCGACGCGCGGGCGGTACGGCGTCGGCGGTGCGGCGCGCGGCGGCCATCCGCATGCCGGTGACCAGGGCCCACGGCGTGTCACCGCCCGGGTCGCCCCACGGCGAGGCCGCGAGCGCCGCCCGCGTCTGAGCGGGTGTCCCGGCGCGTTCCAGACTGCGCCAGGCGGTCTCCAGCGAGCCGAGCCGGTAGGGCTCCGACACCTCCGCGCGGCGATTCTCCGGTACCGGGAACCGGGAGACCACGTTGGCGATCTCGAAACCGGCGGCGAGCGGAACCAGCAGGCGGACGCCGCCCGGGGGCAGCCAGCCGGCCAGCACCCTCAGATGCCACAGCAGGGTGCCGGACACGGCGCGCTGGGCCCGGCGCAGGTCGGTCGCCGTCCGCGTGTACCGGGAGTACGGCGTGGCCGCCAGAAGGCGCAGCGCGTCGCCGAGCGTCGGACCACGCGCGACGTCACGTGCCCCCTCGGCGCCCGGACACCGGCCGACCAGGGCTTTCGCGCGCACCGACCCGGCGACCCACCCGGCACTCATGGTCCTTGTGGTCCTTGCCGCTCTCCGGCCGTCAGGCCCAGGGCGTCGGCCACCGCCCCATCCACCAGCTGGGGCGTCCGTTCCGCGGCCCGCTCGCGGATCGCGGCGGCCGCGCGGTCCGAGGCGGCGCGGAGAGCGTCGGCCTCCTGCCTCGCCTCCCGGAGGAGGGGGGCCGCGGCCTGTCGGCGGACCTCGGGTGCTCGCCTCCGCGCCGCCTCGACGAGCAGTGCCGCCTCGCGCGCGGCGTCCTGCCGGAGAGCGTCGGCCGCCTCCTCCCCGGCGGCCCGGATGCGTGCCGCCTCCCGCTGAGCCTCCGCCAGCCGGGCGAGAGCCGGCTCCAGCTCCGCGGTGCGTTCGGCCGTACGGTCGGCGGGGACGCCGGCGGCGGACGCTCCCGGCGTCCCCGCCGGACGGAACCGTTCCAGGAAGTCCCGCAAGCTCATCGGCGGCCTCCTGCCGATCGGCTGCTCCTCCAGTCTCACCGTTGCCGCTCCGGCCCGCACCGGATAGGGCCGTCACGCCGTTCGTGCAGGGCCGTTCGGCTCTAGGCACGGGGTGCGAGGGCGCAAGACTGGGACGGTAGGCAACCCGACGGATGCAGGAGGCCGCCGTGAACGAGCACGAGAACCTCTCCGTGGGGGCCGACGCCCGGCGGAACGTGCCCGCACGCCCCTGGAGCCCCGGTGAGACGACGCGGCAGGACACGCTGCTCCGCTACCTCGGTGCCGTGGCCACCGCCGCGGCCAAGCACGCGGGCCCGGAAGCGCAGGCCCCGTCCTCCCCCGTGAGCACCGCGGCCCTCCCTGCTCCGCCGCCCGCACCCCCGCCCGAACGCGCACTGCCCCTGGTGCGGGACGTGATGGACGTGCCGGCCGCGTCGGTGCGCGAGAGCCTGTCCTACCGTGACATCGCCCGCTTGCTGGCACGCGAGCACGCGGGGGCGCTCCCCGTCGTGGACGCGGAGGACCACGTGATCGGCGTCGTGTCGGAGTCCGACCTGCTGGCCAAGGTGGCCTTCGAGGCGTCCGGTCACCGGCCCGGGCCGATCGGCAGACTGCGCGAGCGCCGGATCCACGGCAAGGCCCGTGGGGACACGGCCGCCGACCTGATGACGAGTCCTGCGATCACGGTCCTGCCGGGCGCGACGGTGGCCGAGGCCGCCTGGCTCGCCGCGCTGTCCAGGCTGAAGCGGATGCCCGTCACCGACCACGGGGGCCGCCTGGTGGGCATGGTGGGCCGGGACGCGCTGCTGCAGGCGCTCATCAGGGACGACGACGGTATCCGCGCGGAGGTCGAGGCCATGATCCAGGCCTGCTGCCCACCGGCCGAGCGGGACACCGTCACCGCGGCCGTGCATGACGGCATCGTGGAGCTGACCGGGCGGATGCCCTCGGCGTCAGTGGCCCGGCTGGTGGCGGAGGTCGAGGCGATCGCCGACGTCGTCGAGGTGAAGAACCTGCTCACCGCCGCCTGACACCGCGTCGACTCACCGCCGCCTGACGCTGCGGCACAGCTTCTTGCCGCTCTCCCGGCTGGCCGGACCGCCCCGCGCAGCGTGAGGATGTCACGTTTCCGGGGCGGGAGGCCGACTGGCGGCGGCCGACTGGCGGCGGCCGACTGGCGGCGGGAGCCCGGCCGGTGGCGGGAGCCCGGCCGGCCCGGGTCCCTGGCTCGGCCCGTCCGGGTCCAGAGACGGTGGTCCAGAGACGGGGACGGTACTGACGGCCGGTCGGCGCGCCGGGACCGCACGAGTTCCCGGGGACCGCACGAGTTCGCCGGGACCGCATGAGTTCGTGGGGACCGCACGAGTTCGCCGGGACCGCAGGCGGCGCCAGGACCGCAGGCGACGGGTGATCTTCGCCGGACCGGGCGGTCTTTCGCCGGACCGGGTGGCCGGGCCGGGTGGCCGGCCCGGGTGGTCCTCGCCCGGGAAGCATCGACTTCCCCGCGGTCGCTCACCACCTGACGGAGCCGGCCGATCCCTGCCGGAGCCGGCTGGCCGGGGGCGGCCGGCTCCGGGTCCCCGCGGCTGCGGTCGCAGCTCCTCCGGTTACCGCGTCCCGTCCTCGTGAGCGAGGTCGAAATCCACGTCGACCACCCCTTCGACAGCCCTCACCAGCCGTGCGGCCACCGGGACGAGCGCGGTGTCGCGGATCCGCCCGACGAGCGTCACGACACCGTCGTGCACCTCCACCCGGACCACCGACGACGGCGGCGGGAAGAGGTAGGAGGCGATCTCGCGCCGGACCTCCTCGGCGATGTCCTCGTCGGCACGCAGGAAGACCTTGAGCAGGTCGGCCCGGCTGACGACGCCCGCCAGCAACCCGGCGTCGTCCACCACCGGCAGCCTCTTGATCCCCTCCCGCGCCATGACGCGCGCTGCCTCGGCGAGGGTGGCGCCGGCCCGGACCGTGACGGCGGGCCAGGACATCAGATCTCCGGCGGTGAGGGCACCGGCCTTCGCCGTGTCCACGGGCCGGCGCAGCCGGAGGCGGTCCGCGTCGGGGGCGTCCCGGAGTTCCTCCTTGGGCAGCAGGTCGGCCTCGGAGACCACACCGATCACCCGGCCCTCGCCCTCGATCACGGGGAGGGCACTGACCTGCCAGTCCTGCATCAGCCGCACGATCTCCTTGAAGGGGGCCCGCCGGCCGACGGCGGCGACCGTCTGGGTCATGACATCGCTGACGATGTGGGGGGTGCCGTGCATGGTGACTCCCTGAAGCTTGCGCCGGGGTGTACGGCTCCTTCCAGGGTGAGTCGCGGGCCGGTGGCGTGCCAGGGCCGCCCGGCCCCGGATCGGGCCGTGTGGCCCCTGATGCCACCGGCACCGCGCCGACACGCTGGTACCAGGCACATCGCAACGGGACACATCGCAACGGGAGGCGGAGAGCATGAACCGAAGCGTGACCGTGGGCCTGGACGACTCACCCGAGAGCCGGGCCGCAGCCGAGTGGGCGGCGCGCGAAGCGCTGCTGCGCGGCCTGCCCCTGAAGATCGTGCACGTGCAGGAGCCGACACCCCGCTACGTGGCCCGGACCCCCTTGCTCGACCTCGACGGCTACCGGCGGTGGGCCGAGCGGTTGGCACACGAGTCCGCGGACGGCATCCGGCTCCGCCACCCCGGCATCGAGGTGACCACCGAGCAGCTCACGGGGACCGCGGCCGACGTCCTGTGCGAGGCGGCAGGCTTCGCCGAGCTGCTGGTGCTGGGCTCAAGGGGCCTCGGCCGGGTCGGCGGGTTCATGGTCGGTTCGGTGAGCCTGGGCGTCGTGGCCCGCGCGGAGCGCCCGGTGGTGCTGGTGCGGGCGGGCGAGCAGGCCGCCGACGAGCACGGGATGGATCCGGCAGGGGTGCCCTCCGCTGCGGCGCCCTTCCGGCCGGTCGTGCTCGGCCTGGACATCGCTGAGCCGGACGACACGCTTCTGGGGTTCGCCTTCGACGCGGCCGCTCGCCGGAAAGCCGCCCTGCGGGCCGTCCACGCCTGGCCGGAGCCGCCGACCTCCCTCCACGGATTCGCCACGGACGCCGAATTCCACGACTCACTCGCACGCGGACAGGCCTCGCTCCTCGGCAAGGTGCTGGGTCCCTGGCGGGAGAAGTTCCCGGACGTCGAGGTGATCGAGGCGAGCCGGTGCGGCAGCGCCGCGCAGGTCCTTGTCAGCGATTCCCGGGACGCCTCGCTCGTGGTCGTCGGCCGGCGCATCCGCACCGGCTCGTTCGGCACGCACATCGGCCACGTCACCCAGTCCGCCCTTCACCACATCGCCGCCCCCGTCGCGGTCGTCGCACACAGCTGAGCCGCCGTCCCCGAGGAGACAACCGAGGAGACAACCGAGGAGACAACCGAGGAGACAAGCCATGAAGGCATCAGCCGCACCGGCCTCCGGAGAACTCGTGGACCTTCCGGTCGTCGTCGGTGTCGACGGCTCGGAGCCCAGCCTGCGAGCCGCGGAGTGGGCTGCCGACGAGGCGGCCCTTCGCGGGGCGTCGCTCCGACTGGTGTACGCCTCGCTCTGGGAGCGTTACGAAGGCGCAGCCCTGGCCGATGACCTCGGCAGGCCCTCGGAGGAGGTGATGGCCGAGGACGTCGTCGAGACTGCCGAGCGGCGCGCCCGTCGCCGGCAGCCGGGCTTGAAGGTCACCACCGACATCCTGCCCGAGGAAGCCGAGTGCAGCTTGATCCGCGAAAGCCACAGCGCCCTCTCCTTGGTCCTCGGCTGCCGCGGCCGCAGCGGTGTGACGGAGGCACTTCTCGGCTCCGTGAGCCTCGCGGTGGCCGGGCACGCGCACTGCCCTGTGATCGTGCTGCGCGGAAGCCACGACACGCGGATCCGCTCGGGCGCCGACGGCCGGGTCGTCCTGGGTGTGGGTGAGGATCCGGCGGGCTCGGCCGCCCTGCGGTTCGCGGCCGAGGAGGCCCTGCTGCGCGGAAGCACACTGGAGGCCGTACGTGCCTGGCGACGGCCATTGCACGAGCCCCGCGCACATCCGCTGATCGTCGGAGATCCTGCCCACCTCCACGAGGCGCAGGCGGCGGAACGGGTGGAGGAGGCGCTGGGGGCCGTACCGGCCGGGCTGCACGTGCAGCGCCGTACGATCGAGGGCTTCGCCCGTGACGCCCTGCTGGCCGTCTCCCGCGGGGCGGACCTGCTCGTCGTCGGCGCCCGGCGCCGGCAGGGCCGCTGCGGGCTCCAGCTCGGCCGCGTCGCCCATGGGGTGCTTCACCACGCGGCCTGCCCGGTGGCCGTCGTACCGGAACCCCTCTGAGCCGAACGGGCCTCGGCGCGACCCCGGCGGCGCCGGCCCGGGCTTGCGGTTGTGCGGTCGATGCCGTTCGGCTCCGCATGCGTCCTTGGGGATCGGCCGCACGCCCCTCCTTCCCCCGGGATCGGGCTCACGCGTCCTTCGGGAAGCGCGGGCCGGCGCCGCGCGGTGCCGCGGGGGCCGTCGGCCATGTCAGGGCGCGGGTGATGTCGGCGAGGGTCAGGATGCCTACCAGGTGTTCGGCGTCGAGCACCACCGCGCGGCGGACGGGGCCGGCCTGCAGGCGGGGCAGCAGGTCGAGCACCGGTTCGTCGGGTGCGGCCGTGACGATGTCGCCGAGAGGGAGCATCACGTCGCGGACCTTCGTGCTCGCCCGGGCCTGCGCCGGTGTCGCCTCGACCCGCCGCACGGTGAGCAGACCGGCCACCGAGCCGTCGGCCGTCAGCACCGGAAAGGCCGAGTGCCGGTAGGAACCGAAGGGCCCCTCGGCCAGGAAGTCGGCGAGGGTCGCCGTGTCCGGAACCGTGACCGGGTCCGGGGTCATGACACGGCTGACCGGGACACCGCCCAGCACGCCCCGCATCTCGGCCTGGCGGACCTCCGCGGTCGCGGCGCTGATCAGGAACCAGCCGATCAGAGCGGGCCACAGCCCCGACAGGTGGTGCCCGAAGAGTACGGCCGCGAAGCCGGTCACCACCATGAACCAGCCCAGCGCCCGGCCCGCCGCGGACGCGCCCCGGGTGGCCCGCAACCGGTCACCGGTGCGGTGCCACAGGTACGCCCGCAGCAGCCGTCCCCCGTCCAGCGGGGCGGCGGGCAGCGCGTTGAAGACGGCCAGGAGGATGTTGATCGCGGACAGCCAGGCGACCGCCTCGACCACCAGCCCCGACGTGTGCAGCGCGTCCAGTCCCGCGGCGACACCGGCGAGCACACCACCGGCCAGGAGACTGGTGAGCGGCCCCACGGCGGCGATGCGTAGTTCCGCGGCCGGGGTCGCGGCCTCGCTGTGCAGCCGTGCGGCGCCGCCCAGCATCCACAGGGTGATGCCGTCCACCTGGACGCCGTTGCGGCGGGCCACCACGGCGTGGGCCAACTCGTGTGCCAGCAGCGAGGCGAGGAAGACGATCGCGGTCAGCACGGCCAGAGACCAGTACTGCCCGGCGGAGTGGCCCGGATGAGCGGTGGGGAATTCACCACGCGCGAGAGTGACCGTCACCAGCACGAGGATGACCAGGACGCTCCAGTGCAGGCCGACCCGGACGCCGGCGATCCGCCCGAGAGACAGCGACTCGTTCATGAACCTCGCCTCGTCCTCCAGCTTGCGTGCGGAGGGCCGCCGTGCCGCTCGACGGTGCGAGGGGCCCGGCCCTCGGCCGGTACGGTTCACCCCGCCCTCGGACCCCACCGGGGTCCGACGAGGTTCCACTCCTGGTCCCAGCGAGCCATGCGGCGCCGGTCGAGCCGTGCTCGTGCGACGGCGCCCGCCGCGAACACCGGAGCCGCCAGGGCCAGGGCGGCCGCGGCGCCGAAGAGAGCCGCCTCGACGTGTCCCTGGGACCCGCCCGTCGGCTGCGCGAGCAGGAGACGGCCCCGGTCGTCCTGCCAGGCCGTCACCCGGGCTCCTGCCTTCAGGCCTCCGTCGACCATCGTGTGCCCGGTGCGCGAGGTGCCGTCCGGAGCCGTCCAGCGCACTGCCCCCCGGACCCGGCCGTCCGTCGACCAGTCCGCCGCGAAGCCGTGCGGCGCGTCGGACACGAGGACCGCTCGAACGGCGTGTCTGTGAGCGCGTTGCTCCGCGTACGCGTGGTCGGCGGCCTGGGCCGTCACCAGTGCGGCGAGGGCACCACCGACCACGGCGACCACCCAGACCACCAGGACGATCCAGGCCTCGACGATGTCCTCGTGCCGCCGCAGCGGATTGCTCCGCCACCGCCACAGCCACTGTGTGGTGCTCATCGCGGAACACCTCCTCGTCCTGGTGACTACTTAAGAACGGTGGCTCGGGCCGGCCGGCGCCCACAGGGGCCGACGGGCCCCTCCGACGGGCCGCTCGGGGTCCGCTTTCAGGGCCGCGGGAGGCCATAGGTCCCCAGGAACCGCTGAGGGTCCGCCCCGCGCCTCCCTGCCGTGACGAGAGCCGGGACGCCGCGTCAGGATGTGAGGCTGCCGCCCCGCCACGGCTGCTCCGACCGCACGTCGCGTGTCACCCGGTCGCCTTCGCCGCGCCGCCCGTCCGCGTGAGGAGGACACCGGTGACCAGCTCGGGATGGATGCGCACCGCCTGCCTCCTGCCCTCCGTCGGCACCCCGGGCGGCAGAAGACCGCGGATGCGCACCAGTTCCGCCGGGTCGCTCACCAGGTGGGCGTATCCCGTGACGACGACGCTCCAGCCGAGGTGGGTGTCCGGGTCGATGACATCGGCCTCGTACGCCACGACGACGCCCGTGCCACCGGACTGCTGGGCGTACGAGGTGAGAGCGGCACCCTCGGGGGCGACGATGACTATGTCCCCGTCGTCCAGGATGTGGTTGACCGGGCGGACGGCGGGCAGGGCCTGCCGGGTGAAGACGATCCTTCCCAGGGACACACTGCCCAGCAACCGCAGTGCCTCGGCTTGGTCGAGGTCGACGCGCCGGTGCGCCGGCTCGTGGTCGTGGGTCATGGCTGCACTTCTTCTCAGGGTACGGATCCTGTTCTCACCGGCTGCGACCGATCCCTCCGGAGACGTTGCGCGCCGCCGCCCGGTACGGCTGCGGCTCCTGTCCTCACCGTCCTGCACGGGATGCGTGTCCGCTACTGCCCTTCGGCCCCGGGGGAGGGGCCGGACGTCCCTCTCACCTGCTGTCACCGCGGTCCGTGCCGGCCAGCGCCGCCCGGCCCGCCTCCAGACGTGCCACCGGAACCCGGAACGGCGAGCAGGAGACGTAGTCCAGGCCGATGTCGTGGAAGAAGTGGACCGACTCCGGATCGCCCCCGTGCTCTCCGCACACGCCGGTCTCCAGATCCGGGCGGGCGGCACGGCCCTCGTCCACGGCGATCCGGACCAGCCTGCCCACCCCCTCACGGTCCAGCGTCTCGAACGGTGAGGCGGCGAAGACGCCCTTCTCCAGATAGGCCGAGAAGAACGCGGCCTCGACGTCGTCGCGGGAGAACCCCCAGGTGGTCTGGGTGAGGTCATTGGTGCCGAAGGAGAAGAACTCCGCCTCCTCGGCGATCCGTCCCGCCGTGAGCGCGGCCCGGGGCAACTCGATCATCGTACCGACGGGGCAGGCGACGGGCAGGCCGGTGTCCTCGCCGACCTCGGCCAGGACACGCGTCACCTCCTCGCGGGCGAGCCGCAGTTCCTCGACGGCGCCGACGAGCGGCACCATGATCTCCGCCCGCGGAGAACCACCCGCCCGGGTGCGTTCGACGACCGCCTCGGCGATCGCCCGGACCTGCATCGCGACCAGGCCCGGAACCACCAGGCCGAGCCGCACGCCGCGGAGCCCGAGCATCGGGTTCTCCTCGTGCATCCTGTTCACCGCGTCGAGCAACTCCCTGTCGTGCGCGTCCGGCCGCCCGCCCGCGGCCTCGGCGGCGGCGACGCGGACGGCCAGGTCGGTGCGGTCGGGCAGGAACTCGTGCAGCGGCGGATCGAGCAGCCGGATCGTGACCGGGAAGCCGTCCATCGCCTCCAGGATGCCGGTGAAGTCCTTTCGCTGGAGCGGCAGCAGGGCCGCCAGCGCCCGATGGCGCTCGTCATCCGTCCGCGCCAGGACCATCTCCTCGACCAGCTTGCGCCGTTCACCGAGGAACATGTGCTCGGTGCGGCACAGCCCGATGCCCCGGGCTCCGAATCTCCGGGCCCGTGCCGCGTCCTTCGGGGTGTCCGCGTTGGCGCGGACCTCCAGCCGCCGGACGGAGTCGGCGTGCTCCAGAGCACGGGCCACCGCGCGGACCACGCTGTCGGGCTGCTCACCGCTCTCCAGATAGCGCATGGTCGCCGACGACACCAACGGGATCGCCCCGGGATACACCGCACCGGTCGAGCCGTCCACGGAGATGACGGTGCCCTCCTCGACGACACCGCCCTCCCGGACGGTGAAGCGACGCGCCTCCGCGTCGACGGCGATGTCCTGCGCCCCGCACACACAGACCTTTCCCATGCCACGGGCGACGACGGCGGCGTGGCTGGTCTTGCCGCCGCGGCCGGTCAGCACCGCCTGCGCGGCCACCATCCCCGGAAGGTCGTCGGGCGTCGTCTCCTCGCGGACGAGCACCACCTTCTCGCCGTCCGCGGCACGCCGCACCGCCTCCGCCGAGTCGAACACCGCCGCGCCCACCGCGGCACCCGGCGAGGCCGGCACACCGTGGGCGAGCGCCTCACCGGTGGCGGAGGCGTCGAAGCGGGGGAACATCAGCCGGGCCAGCTCGTCACCGCTGACCCGCGCCAGGCCCTCGTCGGAACCGATGAGACCCTCCTGCTCCAGCTCGGCGGCGATGGCGAACGCGGCTTCCGCGGTGCGCTTGCCCACCCGGGTCTGCAGCATCCACAGCGTGCCGCGTTCGATGGTGAACTCGATGTCGCACAGGTCGCGGTAATGCCGCTCCAGCGTCCGGGCGTGATCGCGCAGCTGCCGGTACGAGCGCGGGTCCAGCCGCTCCAGCTCGGCCAGCGGCACGGCGTCCCGTACGCCCGACACCACGTCCTCGCCCTGGGCGTTCGGCAGGTAGTCGCCGTACAGGCCGGGCCGCCCGGTGGCCGGGTCACGGGTGAAGGCGACACCGCTGCCCGAGTCCGGACCGAGGTTGCCGAACACCATGCGCTGGACGGTGACGGCGGTGCCCAGACCGTCCGGGATGTGTTCACGCCGCCGGTACAGACGAGCGCGCTCGACGTTCCACGACCGGAAGACGGCGAAGATGGCCTCCCGCAACTGCAGGGCGGGGGACTGGGGGAAGTCACGGCCGGTCTCGTCGCGGATCAGCCGCTGGTACGTTCCCACCAGCCAGGCCAGGTCGGAGGCGTCCAGGTGCAGGTCGTCGCGCGCACCGCGGGCCTCTTTCAACCGGGTCATGGCCTCGTCGAAGAGGGCCTGGTCGACGCCCATCACCGTGGTGCCGTACATCTGCACGAGCCGCCGGTACGAGTCCCAGGCGAAGCGCTCGTTGCCGGACTGCTTGGCGAGGCCGCGTACGGATGCGTCGTTCAGGCCGATGTCCAGGACGGTCTCCATCATGCCGGGCATCGAGAACCGGGCCCCGGAGCGGACGGAGACCAGCAGCGGGTCGTCCGCCTGGCCGAGCAGCCGCCCGGTGGCCGTCTCCAGCTCCGACAGGTGCCCGGAAACCTCCGGGGAGAGGCCCTCCGGCTCCTCACCCGTGGCCAGGAAGGCACGGCACGCCTCGGTGGTGACGACGAATCCCGGTGGTACCGGCAGCCCCAGCCGGGTCATCTCGGCCAGGTTGGCGCCCTTGCCGCCGAGCAGGCCGGCCAGGTCACGGCCGCCGTCGTGGAAGTCGTACACAAGGCTGACCATGACGCCACTCCTCGGCTGTGCGGTCTCCGTACCCCCAGCGTGGGGACGGGGCCGGACACCGGGGCAGGTGCACTCGGCCCTCACGGGTGGGCCGACCGGCCCTGTGCGTGCCCCGGGGCACGCACAGGGCCGGTCGCCGAAGGGGGCCACCGGCACGAGGGCGGTCATGCTGCCGTTTCCGCCCGGTCATGGTTACGGTGGGCAATGACCGCGACCGTCCGGACTCGCGTACGAGGGGACATGGAGGAGCGTCGTGGCGCACTCGGAAAAGCCCGGTGTACGACTGCCGGAGCTGAAGCTCGACGAGCTGCTGGAGGAGCTGCAGGCCCGGATAGACGCGGCCCGCGGCACCCGGGACCGGGTGCACAGCCTCCTGGAGGCGGTGCTCTCCGTCGGCCGGGAACTGGAACTCGAACAGGCGCTGCACGCCATCGTGGAGACCGCCGCCGCCCTGGTCGACGCCGAATACGCCGCCCTGGGGGTCATCGGTCCCGGCGGCAGAACCCTGTCGGCCTTCCACACCGTAGGAGTCACCGCGGAGCAGATCGCGGAGATCGGGTCCTTCCCGCAGGGGCACGGCATCCTCGGTGAGGTGATCCGGCACCCGGAGCCGCTCCGGCTGGAGAAGATCTCCCAGCACCCGGCCTCGTACGGTTTCCCGGCCCACCACCCTCCCATGAACACCTTCCTCGGCGTTCCCATCCGGGTGCGCGACCAGGTCTTCGGCAACCTGTACCTGACCGAGAAGCGCGGCGGGGCGCAGTTCGACGAGGAGGACGAGGCGGTGCTGTCCACGCTGGCCGTGGCGGCCGGTGTGGCCATCGACAACGCCCGCCTCTACGAGGAGTCCCGGCTGCGGGAGCGGTGGCTGCGGGCGAACGCCGAGATCACGCACCGCCTGATGTCCGGCAGCGAACGCGCCGAGGCCCTGGGTCTGATCGCGGAACGGGCCCGCGAGATCATGGGGTCCGCCCTGGCGGCGGTGGCGCTGCCCGTGCGGGACACGAAGTCCCTCACGGTGGAGATCGCCGTGGGCGTGGACGCGCAGCTGCACCAGGGACTGGTGCTGCCCCTGTCGGGGACGCTGATGGGCTTGTCCTTCTCCACGGCCGCCCCGGTCGCCAGTGACGATGTGCACCAGGACGAGCGGATCTCTCCCGATCCTCCGCGCTTCCACGGGCTCGGACCCGCCGTGGCCGTCCCCATCGGCACCCGGGAAGACGGCGTTCGAGGCGTGGTGCTGGTGGCCCGCGAAGCCGTCCGGCCGGTGTTCTCCGCGCAGGAGACGGAGATGCTGCGGGGCTTCGCCGCGCAGGCCGCGATCGCGATGGAACTGGCCGAGCGCCGCACGGACGCCGAACAGATCGCGGTGCTCCAGGACCGCGACCGGATCGCCCGGGACCTGCACGACCTGGCCATCCAGCGGCTCTTCGCCACCGGCATGACCCTGCAGAGCGCCGGCCGCTTCATCGACCATCCCGAGGCTTCCGAGCGCGTGCTGCGCGCCGTGGACGAACTGGACGAGACCATCCGCATCATCCGCTCCGCCATCTTCGGTCTGCGAGCGCGTGCGGGCACCGCCGACAGCGGTCTGCGAGCCCGCGTCGTGCGCATGGTCGACACGGAGACCCCGGTGCTGGGATTCCCGCCCAGCGTGCGTATGGAAGGCCTCGTCGACACCGATGTTCCGCACGACATCGCGGAGCAGGTCGTGGCCGTCCTCTCCGAGGCCCTCGCCAACATCGCCCGGCACGCCCACGCCGACCGGGCACAGGTCGTCCTGACGACCGACGGCCGCGAGGTCGCTTTGACGGTGTCGGACAACGGTGTGGGCATCCCGCCCGGGGGCCGGCGCAGCGGTCTGCACAACATGGCCGAGCGGGCGAAGCAGCTGGGAGGGCACCTCGACGTGTCCAGCCCTGTGGAGGGCGGTGCCCTGGTGCGCTGGAGGGTTCCCCTGCCCCGTGAGTGATCGCTCCGGCGACCGCTCCGCACGCCGCTGCTCCAACCAGGGGAAACCCCCGTCGGGTCGAGTGCGCTCCTGCGCCGAGGGCTGCGTCGAGGGTGTCACCCCGCTGCGGAGCCGGCGGCGGTGAGCCGGCAGTCCACGCCCACGATCCCTTCGACACCCCGGACCAGGCGCGCGGCCAGCGGAATGCGTGCGGCGTCCTCGACGCGACCCGTCAGGGTCGCGACCCCGTTGCTGACGACGATGTGCACGGGCTCCACCGGGACCGGGAAGAGAACGTCGACGATGTCGCGCCGGATCTCGTCCGCCAGATCGTTGTCGGGACGCAGGAACACCTTCAGCAGGTCCCCGCGGCTGACCACGCCTTCGAGGACGCCCTCGGCATTGATCACGGGCAGCCGTTTGACCCGCCGCGAGGCCATGATCCGTGCCGCCTCGGCGAGCGTGGCGTCCCCGTGGACGGTGACGGCCGGGGTGCTCATCACCTCCTCGGCGGACACCGCCCCGGCCTTGGCCAGGTCGGGCAGCCGACGCAGCTGGGTGGCCCGGTCCGGGTCGCTGTCCCGGAACTCCTCCTTGGGCAGCAGATCGGCCTCGGACACCACCCCGACCACCCGCCCGTCGCCCTCCAGCACGGGAAGAGCACTGACTCTCCACTGCTCCATGCGTTGCACGATGTCCTTGAACAGGGTCTGGCGGCCCACCGCGACGACGGCTCGCGTCATCACGTCACTCACCCGGTGCGGGCTGCTGCTGCCCATGCTGTCCTCCCGAGACCGTTCGACGGGACGGAGCGGGCGCGCGGTCACACCAGGTCACCGCTGCCGTAGGGGGCGTACAGGTCGAGCAGCCGGACCCGGGTGGCGTGCAGCCGCTGGGCGGCCACGCGCCCCACCCACACCGCCACGGCCCGCCCGAACACGGGGTCCGCATCGCACATCGCGCGCACCGCCTCCGCGTCGAACTCCCAGGCCCGCACCGGCGTCACGGCCTCGGCGCCCAGGTGCCACAGGTACGGCGGGAAGTGCCAGGACCAGCCGACGAGTTCGCCGTGCCCGAGTGACTCGACCACGGCCGGGCGACGGCCGGGCACGTGCAGATCGAGGCTCACGGTTCCGGTGCGTACGATCCAGAAGCGGTCGGCGTGCCGGCCTTCCTCGAACAGGCGGGTCCCGGCCTCGAAGGACACCTCGCGGGCGAGGCCCATCAGCCGTTCGCGGTGCACGGGCTCGAGCGCCGTGCTCATGGTGGGTGCGGAGGCCATCGGACCGGCTCCCTTCGTGGGCTGTCGATCCCAGGGTGCGCGCCCCGGGGAGCCGGCGCCACGGGCCGCCCGGACCCCGGCCGTGGGTCCTTCGGCTCATCCCGCGCGGCGTGCCGCCGGGCCCCACAGTCCTTCGGCCCCGCAGTCAGTCCTTCGGCCGCACAGTCTTCGGCCCCACCGCCCTCCGGACCTGCGGCCCGCCCGGAGTCCCGTACGCATCACCGAGGCCGAACACCACGAGCGGCCCCACACGCCGCCCGGACCGAGCGGGACGGCGACGCGGGGCTGCTCCGCCACCTCCAGGGACCACTGGCCCTATGCCGCGGGCCGGCGCAGGCACACGCTCGAAGGCAAGGGGGCACGCTGTCCGCGACCAGACGACCTCCGTGGCGGTGAGTTCCATGGCCCTGCTGGACGAGAACAGACCGGCTGCGACCGCACCGCATGCCGATCCCCGGGGCGAGCCGTTCCTGCGGACGCGGTTCGCCGTACCCGCCCGCCCTCCGGTGTTCCTGCGGCGCGACCGACTGGTCACACACCTCGACGAGGCGCTGCTGACCCCGTTGACCTTGGTCGACGGAGCCGCGGGAGCGGGCAAGACGACGCTGGTGGCCGACTGGGCCGAGGCGCTGGACGGACACGTGGCCTGGCTGACCGCGCGAGTGGCCGACAAGGGCTGCGGCACCTTCTGGGCCTACGTGCTGCAGGCCCTGCGCCTGGCAGGCGTGTCACCGTCCCCTGAGACCGGCGTCCCCACCGAGGCCGACCGCGTGGACGAGGCGCTGCTCACAAGGCTCGGTGCCGGGCTGAGCGCTCGGGACACGCCCGTGCTCATGGTGATCGACGAGTACGACCGGGTGACCGACCCGGAGATCGCGGACCAGCTGGAGTACGTCCTCCAGACCGCCGGCCGCGGAATGCGTCTGGTGCTCGTGACGCGCACCGAGCCGCTGCTGCCGCTGCACCGTTACCGGGCGGCCGGCGCCATCACGGAGATCAGGAACGCGGAGCTGGCCTTCACCCCGGAGGAGGCGGCCGAACTGCTGACGCTGCACGGCCTGCACCTCACGGCCGACGCCGTCGGCGCGCTGGTGGTCCGCACCCGGGGCTGGGCCGCCGGCCTGCGCCTGAGCGCCCTGGCCGCGCAGGGAGAGGCGGATCCGCGCAGGTATCTGGAGGACTTCGAGGCCAACCGCACCACGATCGCCGAATTCCTGCTGGCCGAGGTGCTCAAGAGGCAGACGGCCGAGACGCAGGACCTCCTGCTGCGGATGAGCATCCTCGAACGCTTCTGTCCGGACCTGGCCAACGCCCTGATCGGGCGCTCCGACGCCGAACGCATCCTGACCGGTCTGCACCGCGACAACGCGTTCGTGGACTACCTCGGGCACGGGTGGTTCCGCCTGCATCCGCTGTTCGGCGAGATCCTCCGCGCCCACCTGCGCGTGCGCCTTCCCGGACTGGAGCCACGGCTCCACCGGCGTGCGGCGCACTGGCTGCGACGCCACGGGTGTCTGGAGGAGACCCTCCGCCACGCGGCCGCGGCGGACGACTGGGAGTGCGCCGCCGGCGCCCTGGTCGATGATCTCGCCATCGGTGAAATGTTCACGGGCCTGCGCTCGGAGGACCTGTCCGAGCTGTTCTCAGGGATGGGGCCCGAGCCGAAGAACCCCGCGACCGACCTGGTCCGTGCGGCCTGTGAACTGTCCCGGTGCGACGTCGAACGCGGCCTGTCCCGACTGGAACGCGCCGCACAGGCCCTGGCCGGACGGGAGGGGTCGAGCGAGGACGATTCCCCCGGCCTGGCCGCCGCCCGGCTGACCTGCTCCCTGCTGGAAGCCCTGGCCGCCCGGCTGACCGGCTCGCCCGACCGGGCGGAGACGGCCGTCGAGGCCGCCGAGAAACCCCGGCTGCAGGTGCCGGAGCGGCTGCTGGAAGAGCACCCCGAGCTGACCGCCCTCCTGCTCACCCACCTCGGCTCGACGCGGTTGTGGGCGGGCCGGTTCGGCGACGCACGAGAGGTTCTGACCACGGTGGTCGACTCCGGCCGGGCCGCGTCGACGGCACGGACACGGGAGGAGTGCCTGGGGCAGCTGGCTCTGATCGACTACCTGAAGGGCTGGCCGGGCAGGGCCGAGCGCAAGGCCCGGGCCGCCGTCGGCACCGGGAACCGCCGCGGTCTTCCCTGGGAGGCCGGGGCAGGGCTGGGATCGCTGGTCCTGGCAGCGGTGGCTGTGGACCGAGACGAGCTGGACCGTGCCCAAGCGCTGCTCGATGCCGCGGTGGACGCACCACCCGCGCCGCGGGACCCCGTGGTGCAAGCGGCACAGGCCGTCGTGACCGGACGTCTCCTGCTGGCCCGCGGGGAGAACCGGGCCGCACTGGAAACGGCGGGTCGGCCCGTTGTCGCCGCGATGCCGTCTCCTTGGGCCGAGGCGCACACCGCGTCGGTGGCCGCCGCCGCCCACCTCGCCGAGGGCCGGCCCGAGACGGCCGTCAAGCTGCTGGAGGAGGGATCCTGCCACGAGCCGGTCTGTCTGGTGGGAGCGGCCCAGGCGGAGCTGGCCACGGGCGGCACCGGCGCCGCGGTCGAACTGCTCGACCGAATGGGTTCACACGGCGACGTCGGGCCCGCGATCACCGTACGGGCCGCACTGGTCCGGGCGCGGGCGGCAGGGGCGTCCGGGGACTTCAGCACGCAGAGCAGGCTCGTCGCCCAGGCGCTCCGGGACGCCCGGCGCGAGGCGCTGCGGCGCCCCTTCAGGGAAGCCGGACCCTGGCTGTGGCCGCTGCTCCGCACAGGCCCGCTCCGCGCTCTGGCCGCCGGCTGGCTGACACCCGGGCGGTCCGCGACCGGCGCTCCGGCGCGGCCCGAGGAGCACCCGCCGCCGGTGCTGGAAGAACTGAGCGGACGCGAACGTGACGTCCTGCGAGGGCTGGCCCAGATGATGTCGACGGAGGAAATCGCCGCCGATCTCTATGTCTCGGTCAACACGGTCAAGACCCACCTCAAGAACGCCTACCGCAAACTCGCTGTGAACCGACGTCATGACGCGGTGCACCGGGCGCGTGAGCTGGGTCTGCTGTGACCGCCGCGCGGGACGGGATGCGCGGTGTCACCTCGCGCGGTGTCACCTTCCACGGGTGAGGCCGGACGAGGACAGGCGGGGGAGGATCGCAGGGGCAGGACAGGGACAGGGGCTGGCACTGCCTTCCAGGAGAGCGGGGAGAGCAGCCGATGCGCTACGAGATTCGCGTCGACGGGGAAATGACGGAGACGCTGGCCAAGGCGTTCTCCGAGCTGGACCACGCCGTCTTGTCCGGTCAGACCATCCTGTACGGCCCGGTCGCCGACGAGGCACACCTGTACGGACTGCTTGCGCGTTGTCAGTCGTTGGGCCTGCGCGTACTGGAGATGCGCCAGATACCGGAGTGATGCGCCAGGAGCCCTCCGGCTGCCGCGGTGAGGCTCCCGCAGACCCCCGTCGGCCGTCCGTGCCGCGGGCCCCTGATCCCCGTGAGGAGGAGCCATGGCTTCCGACCACTCCCCGGGACCGTCCGGCTCCGACGGGCCCGCGGAGACCACCGAGGCCCTGTCCGCCGAGGAACGCGCCGAATACGACAGGCTCCGCCGGGCAGCGCAGGTACGTCACAGACGCCTCCGTGGGGCGGCAGCCTCGGTGCTCCTGGTGCTGACACTCGTCCTCGCGCCCCTGGCCGTCGTCGCCGTCTGGGTCCACGGCACGGTCGCCGACACCGACCGCTACGTGCAGACCGTGGCACCGCTCGCCTCCGAACCGGCCGTGCAGAACGCCGTCGCGAACCGGTTGACCGACCGCGTGGTGGCCCGGGTGGACGTGCAGGCGGTGACCGACTCCCTGACGAAGCTGCTCTCGGACAACGGGGCGCCACCCCGCGTGATCGACACGTCGAAGGAACTCACCGGCCCCCTGCGCTCGGCCGTGCAGACGGTCGTGCACCGCGTCATCAACCGGGTGGTGACCAGCGACGTCTTCAAGGAGGCGTGGGTGGACGGCAACCGGCGGGCGCAGTCGGCGGTGGTGGGCATGCTCACCGGCGAAGGGCAGAAAGCGCTCAAGGCCCATGGCGACACCGTTCAGCTGGACCTCGGAGTGGTCGTCGACCAGGTGAAGAAGCGCCTCGCCGACGCCGGATTCAAGAAGGCGTCCGCCATCCCGGAGGTCGACCGCTCGGTCACCCTGTTCCGCACCGACAAGCTCGGCAAGGCCCAGAACGCGATGCGGCTGCTCGACATCGTCGGCACCTGGCTGCCCGTACTGGCCCTCGCCACGGCGGCTGCGGCCGTGTGGGCCGCTCCCGGGCACCGGCTGATGCTGATGGCCGTCGCCATCGGCACCGGTGTCATGATGATCGTGCTGCTCGTCGGCCTGGCCGTCCTGCGGAGTGTCTACCTCGACTCGGTACCCCCGGCCACGCTGCCCGGTGACGCCGCCGCCGTGATCTACGACACCGTCGTCCGCTTCCTGCGGGACAGCGTCCGTACCCTGCTCGTGGTCTCCGTGATCACGGCGGTGGCCGCCTACCTGTACGGACCGGGCACAGCGGCCCGCGCCGTGCGGTCCGCGGCGCAGCGGGGCGCCACGGCGGCGGGGCACGGACTGAGCCGCGTCGGCGTGCGCACCGGTCACGCCGGACAATGGCTGGCCCGGCACCGGTCCTGGACCAGCGGCGTCACCATCGCCGCCGGCGCCCTGACGCTCGTGCTGTGGAACCACCCCACGGTCGGCGGGGTGGTACTCGTCCTCGTTCTGGTCGTGGCCGTGCTGGCCGTCACGGCGGTGCTGGCCGCGGCCTCGGGACGGGCCGCCGACGTGCCGCCCCCGCCGGTTCACTGACCCTCGTTCACCCGCCGCGGGTGAGGCCGCCCCGTGCCGCCCCGCGCACGCTGAGAGCAGTGCAGAAGGACCACCGGGCGCGAGCCGGGACGGAGGAGGCGAGACGCGCGAGCAGACCCACCGACACCCTGGGCGGGGTGGCTGGACCTCTCGTCCACCTGAGCGCCCGTGGCGTCCCGAGCACACCGCTCACCACAGAAACGAGGCAGCACGATGACCGCCACACACGCCGCACGTACGCCTACCGCCAAGGAACAATGGGCGACCGGCCTGACCGCCTTCGGCGCCGTCATGTTGATGCTCGCCGGGCTGCTGGACATATTCCGCGGCATCATGGCGATCGCCCACGACAATGTGTTCGTCGTGACCCGCTCCTACGTGTTCCGGTTCGACCTCACGGGCTGGGGCTGGATCCACGTGATCCTCGGCGCCGTCGCCGTCGCCGTCAGCGTCGGCCTCCTCAAGGTCGCCCCGTGGGCGCGCGTCGCCGGAGTGGTCGTCGCCGCGCTCATCATCATCGCCAACTTCCTGTCCCTGCCGTACTCCCCGGTGTGGTCGATCGTCGTGATCGCCTTCTCCGCGTTCATCATCTGGGCACTGTGCGTGGTGCGAGAGCCCGACTCCTCCGGTGCGCCCCGCTGAAGCCGCACCGACGTGGTCGTTCGAGGCAGTGAAAAGGACGGAACGTACGGCGGCGGCCATGGCAGCCATGGAGGTCACGGAGGCTGTGGAGGTCACTGACCCGAACCAGTGAAAGTGTGGTGTGCGCCCCCGTCATCGGGGACGCACACTCTATGTCTGAGGAAGCATCCCGCGCGCCGGACTCCGGGCGGCGACGACGGCAGCGTCAGATCGACCCCACCCTGCGGGGCATGGCGACCGCGTCGGCCGGAGGAACGCTCGTCATCTGGTGGCCCGCCTTCACCGTGGGCGCGTACGACGCCGTCTTCTTCGACGACATGCTGGCGCTGTGGGCGGTGGCAACCGCGGTACTGCTCTCGGGCGCGGTGCTGTGGCGGCGGGGTGTGCTCCCCTGGGCTGGCGCACTCGCGCTGTTCCTCCCCTCGGTCTGGATCGTCCTGGACATGGTCGCGCCGAGGAGTCAGGGATTCCCCTACCTCCACTACTTCGAAGTGGTCCTCACCATGGTCGGCGCGCCGATGCTGACATGGCTGCTCTCGAGGATCCTCCTCCCCGACTACGCGGCTCTCCCCGCGCTGCAGCGTCTGGGCGCCGTTGCCGTCACGGTCGTCGTCGGACTCCTGGCCTTCCTCCTCGGCCAGTTCAACTACCTGTTCCTCACCTGCGCCGACTTCGACGTGAGCGGCAACAACGTCCCTCCGCACTGCGCCCAGGGGCCGCCTTTCCACGTGTCCGGGCAGAACACCGGCCGAGGAAGCCGGTGAGACCGTGCGAGCCGTCGTCCTCGGCAGGCGTGTGGCCGGACCGCGACGGTTCAGGAGCCGCCCTCCGACCCCTTCGCCGTCTTCGAGTAGGCGTCGTGCCAGGCGGCCTTCGCACCGGAGTCGCCGATCCGGTAGACGTCCACCACCGCCCCCGCCGCAACGGCCAACGAGAGCACGCCCACGACGATCCGTACGGGCAACGCGTTCCAGCGCGCGCCACCGCCCTGCCCCGGCTCCGCCGGTGCACGCCGCCCCGCCCACCACACGACCGCTGCCAGCACGAACAGGCCCAGGGCCCACGGCAGCAGGCCGTCGCCCAGCTCGGTGTGCCGGCGCACCAGGGCGTCGTCGTCCACGTGCCGTTCCAGCCACTCGCCGGCGTGCGTGGTCAGCGGCACGCTGACCAGGGCGACCAGGGCCAGCAGCGGCAGCAGAGGGCCCAGCCGCCGCGCGGCGCGCGGCCACAGCGCGGCCGCGACCAGGGCCAGAGCGGTCAGTGGTATCAGCACGACAACCACATGGACCAGCAGGACATGGCTCGGCAGACCGTTGATCAGATTCATACAGGCGCTCCTGAGGGAGTAGGGGCGCGCCAGCCTGGCACAGCAGACTCTCAGTTTCCTCTGAGCAGCAGCGGCCGGCGGGCCCCGGGGTTCCGGCCGGACGCGGTCCTCTTCCTCCACAGGCGAGGCGGGACCGTACGGGTGACGATTGACGTGACCGGATCTGTCCGTATCACGGCATGAAGGGAGGAGGCCGACATGACCTTGCCCTCGGAATCCCCCGGTACGAGCCCCCCACCCGCGGGCCGGCCCCGGGACACTACGCCGGGGAGCGAAGCCCTGAGCGGCTTCGTGAATCTCGGCTGGCAGGCCCTGTTCACCATCGGCCTGGCATCGATAGGGCTGGGTGTGGTCATCCTGGCGTGGCCGGGTGAGACACTGCGGGTCGTAGGCGTACTGTTCGGTGTCTTTCTGCTGGTCAGCGGCGTCTTCGAGCTGGCTGCGGCCTTCGGCACGCACGTACCCGGGCATCTGCGCGTGCTGCACTTCATCACGGGTGCGCTCTGCGTGCTGCTCGGGCTCGTCTGTTTCCGCAGCACTCTGCAGTCGATCCTGCTGCTCGCCCTCTGGATCGGTTTCGGCTGGCTGCTGCGCGGCATCGTGATGACGGCTGCCGCAGGATCGTCCCGGGACATGCCGGCGCGTGGCTGGCAGCTGTTCCGGGGCATCATCACCGCACTGGCAGGCATCGTCCTGATCGTCTCGCCGTTCGGCTCGATCGCCACGCTCACCCTCGTCGCGGCCATCATGGCGATCGTCCTGGGCGTGGTCGAGGTGTTCCACGCCATCCAGTTGCGCGTCGACGTGGGCCGTCTGACCAAGGGCATCGCCCCCAAGGAGCGGCGCTCCCTGTTCCACGCGCATCCCCACCCGCAGCACTGACGGGGAGTCGTGTCCGCGCCCTCCGAGGCTGGGCCGCCCTCCTGACGAGGGCACCCAGCCCGCCGAGGGCGCTGCCGCTGGAGTTCTCGTGCCGCCCTTCACGGAGCGAGGGAGAAGTAGCTCTCCTCTTCCTGGGTGAAGTGCAGGCGCAGGACGGTGTTGAGGCCGTAGAGGCAGGAGCGCAGGTCGTCGAGTTGCTCTGCGGAAAGGCCTCCGCCCGCGTGGGCCAGTTGCAGATGGGTGGCGATGCGGCGGGACAGACGCTCGATCTCGGTGTGGGCGCGGCTCATGGTGGCGGTGGCCTCCGGGCCGCCCAGCGTCGGTGCGAGGGCGGGGTAGAGCTCGTGTTCCTCGGCGTACTCGTGCGGCAGCAGCCGTTCGGTCAGCAGCCGGTGGGTCTCCTCCAGTGCGGCCAGGGCCGTTGGGCCGGAGCTGTCGGAGAGACGGTCGGCGGCGTCGCGCACGCGTGCGAGGACGTCCTGGAGGTCGTCGTGTTCGGCGGCGAAGCGGTGGATGAGGGTCTCCGCGGCGGGGGAGAGGACCGGTCGTACGGCCTGGCCGACGCGCAGGGCACGCAGGGCGTTCAGGATGACGGCGACGTCGATGCCCTCCTGGAGCAGGGCGCCGGCGGCGGGCGGGAGCAGACCGAAGGCGGCTGCGGCCATGGCGGCCAGAGACATCGACATCCCACCGAGCGCGCTTTGTACGGCGATGCGCCGGGCCCGTTGCGCGATCGCGACGGCGTCGGCGAGGCGGTCGACGCGGTCGGTGGTCAGGACGATGTCGGCGGCTTCGGAGGAGGCGGTGGAGCCGCGGGCGCCCATCGCGACGCCGATGTCGGCGGCGGCGAGGGCGGGGGCGTCGTTGACGCCGTCGCCGACCATCACGGTGACCGCGTGCTCGCGTTCCGCCCGTACAGCGGCGACTTTGCCGGCGGGGTCCAGTTCGGCGCGCACGCCGTCGAGGCCCAGGGCGGCGGCGACTTCGTGAGCCGGTCCGGGGCGGTCTCCGGTGAGCATGAGCAGCCGTTCGAAGCCTGCCGCGCGCAGATGGCGCAGGGTGCGGGGCGCGTCGCGGCGTAGCGGGTCGTGCAGGAGCACGGCGCCGGTCAGCTGCCCGTCGACGGTGAGCCAGGCGACGGCCGCGCCGTCGAGCAACGCGCGGTTGTCGACCGCCTTCGCCCAGAGGGGTCGGCCGGCACCGGTCCCCGTACGGCCGATGGAGATCCGGTGCCCGTCCACAACGCCGTCGGCGCCCCGGCCCGGCTCCTCGGTGACGTCCGCCGGGACCGAGAGCGTCAGACCGCGTTCCCGGGCGGTGTCGACGATGGCCTGGGCGAGGACGTGCGGTGAGTACTGGTCGAGCGAGGCCGCCAGGCGGATGACCTCGGCGGGTCCGGAGTCGGGCGCGGCGATCACGTCGAGGACGCGGGGCCGGCCACGGGTGAGGGTGCCGGTCTTGTCCAGCAGCAGGGTCCGGGCACGGCCGAGGTTCTCCAACGCGCCGCCGTCGCGGATGACGACGCCGAGGCGGGAGGCGCGGGAGAGGCCGGAGACGATCGCGACAGGGGCGGCCAGGAGCAGTGGACAGGGGGTGGCGACCACCAGGACGGCGACTGCGCGCACGGCGCTCCCGCTGATCAGCCAGGCCGCCCCCGCCACCGAGAGCGACAGCGGCAGGAACCATGCCGCGTACCGGTCGGCCAGCCGTACGACGGGTGCGGACTCGGCACCGGCCTGCTGTGCCAGCCGTACGATCCCGGCATACGTGCTGTTCCGCTCGGTGGCGGTGGCGCGCAGTTCGAAGGCGCCTCCGGCGTTGACCACGCCGCTGCGCACCGGCTCGTCGCGGCTCCGCTCGACCTGGAGGGCCTCGCCGGTGAGCACCGACTCGTCGAGGACTGCGGCGGTGCTCTCCACCCGGCCGTCGACGGGGACGACCTCGCCGGGGCCGACGACGAGCAGGTCACCGACGGCGACATCGGCAAGGGGCACCGTGGTCACGCCGGCGTCGGTGCGGCGGCGCGCGGAGCGCGGTGCGTGCGCCAGCAGGGCCCGCAGGTCGTGGGAGGCGCGGCGCCGGGCCGCGGACTCCAGGGTGCGGCCGGTGGCGACCATCAGCGCGATCAGCGCGCCGGCCAGGTACTCGCGGACGGCCAGGGTGCCGCCGAGCGCGAGGACGGCGATGACATCGACCCCCGCGCGGCCGTGCCGCAGAGCGGCGAGGACCCATCCCGCGGTGGGGACGACTGCCGACAGGGTGCCCAGGGCCCAGAAGAGGTCGGCGAGGTGGCCGGCCCCCGCCAGCAGGGCGACGCCGCCGGCCGTCAGGGTCGCCGCGGTGACGGTCAGGAGAGCGGGTTCCACTCGCCCCGACACGACCGCCGAGGCCAGGCGGCGCAGCTGTGCTGGGAACGAGTGGTGGGTCATGGCATACCTCGGTCCGTTCGGGAAGGCGATCGTGGGGCCGCGCCTCCTCCAGCACATCGTGTCCACGGGTGCCGGCGGGAGAGGACGTCCGGCCCTCCTTGCAGGGCCGTGCAGACGTGCTGCCGAGCTGCCGGACACGACCGGCGTCGGTTGGCGCGGGGGCCGGGCGGGAGCGGGCGGGGACGGCTCGGCGGGCGGGGGTGCGCGACGCGTCGGGCCCGGCCCCGCGTGCCCGGGCTGAAGCAGTGCTGCCCGGGAAGGCCATCGGATCCGACGCGCTGCCCGGCAGGACGGCTCGGTCACAGGAGGGGGCGAGAGCCGGGCAGGCGGGCGCGGCGACTTCACCGGCCCGCTCCTCGGCTCGGTCGGCCCGGCCCTGCTGCGTCACGCGCACGTCCCCGTCCCGGCGGTCCGCGGTGGAGGGTGGGACCACCACGCCCGCCCGCCGGACGGGGCGTTGGGCCCTCTGGCCCCGCGCCCGGGAACTATGGCCCAGGCCGGTACCGGTCTCCCTGATCCAGCCTGGAAGCGACACACAAGTCAGCCGAGGGAAGTGGTCGGCATGATGTGGTACGACGGCGGATGGGGCTGGGGCGGCTGGATGGTCATGACGGTGGTCATGGTCCTGTTCTGGGCCGTCCTGATCGTCGGGCTCATCGCACTCGTGCGCTACCTCAACGGTGCGCGTCACCACCAGCAGCCCGGCCCGCCGGCCTCGTCCGCCGACGGCGGGTGGCAGGCCGGGCGGGCCGAGAACCTGCTCGCCGAGCGGTTCGCACGCGGGGAGATCGACGAGGACGAGTACCAACGCCGGCTCGCGTTCCTCCGGGAGCACCGGTGACCCCGCGGCGCCGCCGAGGAGTGTGGTCGGCGATCGCCGTAGCCGCTACGGCGATCGTGCTGGGCGTCGCCACGACGGCACTGCTGGCCGCGTCCGGCGCCTTCCGCACACCGGCACCGGCGTCCTGGAGAGCGCAGAGCACACGATGCGGCGCACCGGCCGTGAAGGGCACCGTGGTCGATGTGTCGGCAGGGGACATGGGACGCATGATGCGGGGCCCGGACCGGCCCGCGCCGAGCAACAGCCGTACGGGCTGGTACGGCATGGGCATGATGCGCCTCGTAGCCCGCCCCGCGGCGGTTCCGGCAGGAAGGGTGACACTGCGGGTGGTCAACGCGGGAAGCCTCACGCACGAGGTGATCGTGCTGCCACTGCCGACGGGCCGAGCAGCCGGGGAACGTGCCGTCGGCCCCGACGGCCGGGTGTCGGAAGCGGGAAGTCTCGGCGAGGCGTCCCGCTCCTGCGGCAGCGGTGCCGGAGGAGGCATCGTCTCCGGTGCGGCGGCCTGGACCACGGTGACGCTGCGGCCGGGCCGTTACGAGCTGCTGTGCAACCTCCCGGGCCACTACGCGGCCGGCATGCACACGGAGCTGGACGTCACCCGCTGAGCGAGGGCCCCGGGACTGCCGGAACCGGCGAGGACGGTGTCGGTCCCGGTGCGAGTCGGCACGCGCCGCTCTCCGCTCCTACGGTGGCTCGCTTACTCGGGAGAGACGGGTGTCCGCGGGTATGTGGGTAGAGTGAGGCGGGAGGCGAGGAGGGGTAGTGAGAGCGCCGCGCACTCTGATGAGCCTGGACGAGGTCGATCTCGGTGATCACATCTGTCAGGTGCTGGATCACACGGACGACGTCCTCGACCGTAGCCGGGCCTTCGTCGCGGACGGAGCGCTGCACGGTGACAAAGTGGTGATCGTCGGTCCGGTGCAGCAGGCGGAGAGCGAGTTTCCGCGGGTCGTGCTCGATCCCGCACGCCTGGAGGGTTCCCTTCTGGCCGCCGTGCGCCGGGAGGCGGCCGCTGCCGACCGCCAGGGCTTCCGTTCGCTTCGAGTCCTGCACCACGTCACTCCCCGGTGCTGCGCGGAGCAGACCGAAGAGCTGCTGCGCAGCGAACTCGACCTCGAAGAGTTCGCCGCCGACACCGGAGCCCTGGTGGTCTGCGCCTACCACGGCGCCGACTGGGATCCTTCCGCTCTTCAGCAGATCGGGTGCGTGCATCCCCACTGGCTGGGCAGTCGTCCGATATCTCCGGCTTTCCGGGTGTTCCGGGCAGGAAAGGAGAGCTGGGCGGTGGACGGGATCGTCGACAGCGACGGCGCGACCGCCTTCGGCGCCGTCCTGTGCGCACTCCTCGCCCAAACAGCGACGGTGCGCCTGCTCTGCCATGCCCTGGAGTTCTTCGACGCGTCCGGGATGAGTGCCCTGGCCGACGCCGTCAGGTTCCTCCCGGACCGCAAGGTCGTCCTCGAAGGCGTCAACGACACCGTCCGGCTCTCCTGGGAGCTGTCCGGCTTCGCCATTCCCGACATTCCGGTGGTGATGACGCCGTGACCCCCTCTGTGCCCACCTCCGCGACAGCCGGCGCCGGCTACCGGCACGAGCTGTACCCGTACACCGGCCGGGACGAGTTCGTCGAGGGCACCGTACGGTTCATCCGGGACGCACTCGACGGAGGCGAGGCCGTCGTCGTGGCCGTCCCGGAGGACAAGGCGTCCCTGCTGCGCGCCGAGATCCGCGAGGACGGCGCCGTGCGCTACGTCGACACGAGCCGGGTGGCGCACCATCCGGGCAGGCTGATCGCCGCCTGGCGGGAATGGCTCCAGGAGCACGCGTCGGAAGGCCGGCCCGTCCGTGGGATCGGCGAAGCGCCCTGGGACACGGTGCGCAGCCAGGCCGAGGCCCAGGAACTGCGCTACCACGAGTGGCTGCTCAACAAGGCCTTCGCCGAGGGGCCGGCCTGGTGGCTGCTGTGCCCCTACGACCTCGCCCAGGACAAGGCCGCGCTGGCGGAGATGGCCCGCTGCCACCCCGAGATGCGGGAGAACGGCCGGACAGTGCGGTGCGAGTCGTACGACCCCCAGGCACCGTACGCGTTCACACCTCTCACCGACCCCTGTGATCCGTACGACGAGTTCGCCTACACCAGGGGTGAACTGTCCGCCGTTCGCGAGAAGATCGCTGCCTGCGCCCAACAGCACGGCCTGACGGGGCGGCGCCTGCGCGAGCTGCACCTCGCCGCCACGGAGGTGGCCGGCAACAGCATCCGCCACGGAGGCGGACATGGCGTGCTGCGCACCTGGAGCGAGGACCGCTGGCTCGTGTGTGAATTCCGCGACTCCGGCTACATCGAGGATCCCCTGGCCGGCCGGAGGAGGCCGGACCCGACGCAGTCGGGCGGACGCGGTCTGTGGCTGGTCCACCAGCTCTGCGACCTCGTGGAGATCAGGTCCACACCGCACGAGGGCACGGCGATACGCCTCCACACCGCGTTGCCGGAGTAGTCCGCCGGTGCCGCCCGAGTCCCGACGGCCCTCAAAACCCTCATGAACATCATGACGGGTAGATCGGAAGACGGAAGAGCGGGCAGACGTAGGGCAGGACCCGCACAGGGCGGGACAAACCAAACGGCCACGATGGGAGCACCTCACCCATGCTCACCGTGCGGATGCAGGGCGAGACCACGACAGTCGCACAGCTCCCCAGGGAGATCGACTACGACGCGGCGCCACTCGTCGGCGCCCAGTGCGAGGACCTGATCAGGCAGGGCTGCGCCACACTGGTACTGGACGCGTCCCGACTCGAATATCTCGACTCGTCAGGCGTCAGCATGATCATCACGCTGTCGCGCAGACTCGACGACCGCGCCGGCACCCTGCGTCTTGCCGCTCTCAACGCCCACTACCAGTCCGTGTGGACACTTCTCGGCCTGGACACACTGCTCCCCGTCTTCCCCACGACGGACGCGGCCCTCAACGCTCCGGCCGCGCCCGACGGCATGCGCACCACCGAGGACATGGGCGAGGACATGGGCAGAGTCTGACGCCGACCACAGCGGCAGGCACCCGCTGCGGGTTCCCGTGCGGACCACGGGAACCGCCTGTCAGGACGGGGGCCGGAGAACGCTGTCGACGACGTAGATGGTGGCGTTCGCGGTCTTGATGTTGCCGCACACGATCTTCGCCGTGCCGTTGACCTGGAAGTCGGTGCCCGAGCCCGACGTGGTCAGCTTGCCGCCTTCCACCGTCGTGAAGGAGCCCTTGGAGAGTTCGTCCGGGGTGATCTGCCTGTCCACGACGTGGTAGGTCAGCACCTTCTTCAGCTGCCCCGTATCGCCGAGGAGCGAGGAGAGCTGCGACACGCTCACCTTCTGGAACGCCTGGTTGTTGGGGGCGAAGACGGTGATGTTCGACTTCTCATCGAGCGTGTCGTTCAACCGGGCCCTGACCGCTGCCGCAACCAGTTGGCTGAGCTGCGGATATGCGGCTGCAGCCGTGACAACCTTGTCCTTGGCCGTGTCGGCCTTCTGGGAGAGCGCCGAACACCCGGGACCGAACGTCCCCATGGGGCTCGGAGACGCATCCTGAGCGTGGCTCTGCGACGCCACCCCTCCCAGCGCCAGCGGGACGGCGACCAGAGCCGCCCCGGCGACCCTTGCCGTACGCCTGCGGATGAACCTCATGGCGACCTTCCTCCCGTCGAGTGGTGAACACCGCGAAGGTTGGACTGCGTGGATCTCGCTCGCCAGGCGGGGCGGGGCGGCTGCTGCGCCACGGCCCTGGCTCATCCGCCCGGCCACTCAGCGAGGATATCCATCGGCCGCCGGTGACCGCATCTCGAAGCCGGAACCCCGCAACGACTGCGCCCAGGGCACGCTCTTCCGCTTTCAACCGGCCGGCGACGGGTTCCGGTTCCGCATGGTCAGCAGCGGCACACGCCGGTGGGCCGTTCCGAGGAACCGGCGCCGGCTGGGCCGGCCGCCCCGGCCTGGGGCAGAATGCGGCCATGGATCATGCGACCGCGCGGCAGTTCGTCGACTCCTGGGTGACGGCATGGAACGCGCACGACCTGGACTCGGTGATGTCCCACTACACCGAGGACGTCTCGTTCCGGTCTCCGGTGGCCGCGCAACTGCTCGGTGGCGACGGGATCATCCGGGGCAAGGACGCGCTGCGCGCCTACTGGGCGGAGGGCCTACGGCGCATCCCCGACCTGCGGTTCGAGGTACTGGGCAGCTACGTCGGCGTCAACTGCCTGGTCATCAACTACCGCAACCAGAAGGGCGGCTTGGTCAACGAGGTGCTGATCTTCGACGGCCCGCTGGTTGCCGAGGGATACGGTACCTACCTTGGCGAGGACACCAACCCGGCCGGAGCCCGCTGACCTGGCAGCTGCCGTTGCCCTTCGCTCATCATCGCCGCCCTTGGGGCTCGCCGACAGGGCGCGGGGAACCGTGCGGCTCAGTAGTAGATCCACAGGTGCCACTTTCCGGTCGACGACAGCTCGCACCTCCACGGCGTGATACCGGCGGCGGCCGCGACGCACTGGGCCTGAGTGGCATACGTTCCGACGTCGTGCCATTCCTTCGTCGCCGTGGCCGCTGCCTGCGCGGCGGTTGCACCAGCCAGCACAGTGATGGCTACGGCGAGACTGCTGAGCAAGACCCGGATGCGCATGTGTCCCTCCAGAACGAAGCGGGTGCGGTGCCAGGGCGTCGAGACGGGCAGTGCCTCCAGGGTGTCCTCGCGGGCGTGAGACCGTCGAGCGCCGAACTGGCCATACCGGTTGTGAGCGGCCGCTGTGCCGAACTCGGCGGGCTGCTGGAACGCGCGGGCCATGAACTGCCGATGACCGACGGCGATGTGAAGGCCGCTCTGGACAAGACCGGTGCCACGTACCACGGCACCGAGGCAGGCAGCGAGTTGGTAGCGGGCCTGGTGGATGCAGCACCAGCCCGACGCTCCGCCCAGCCGTCGACGCGTTCGTCCGACAAAATCGCTACCCGGCGGCCGAACCGCCGTGATACACATCCGCCGTGCACACCATCTTGGAGTTCCCCGAGGTCCTGCGGCTGATCGAAGACCGCTCGGCCGCGTTCCGCGCTGCGATCGCGTCCGCTCCCGACCTTGACGTCCAGGTCCCGACCTGCCCGGACTGGACGCTGCGCGAACTGGCGCAGCACCTCGGCGACGGCCGCCGACGCCAGGCCGCCATCGTCGCGGCGGGCCCGGGCGCCGAGCCCCCGGCGAAGACGGACCCGAAGGGTGCCCCGAGCGCGCCCCGCGACCGCGATGCCCTGGACGCCTGGCTCGCCGAGTCGACCGAACTCATGCTCGAGGCGCTGCGCGAGGCCGGCCCGGACCGCGGCTGCTGGACCTGGTGGGGCCGCTCGCAAGCCCCGGGGACCAGCGGAGCCGTGGCCCGGCACCAGATCCAGGAGATCGCCGTCCACACCTACGACGCCCAGCTCACCCAGGGCGCCGCACAGCCGCTGCCGACGGACGTCGCGGTCGAGGGCGTCGACGAGTTCCTGACGACCGTCTCGGCGACGACCGTCCCCTGGCCGTTCAAGCCGGCGACCATCGACCTGCACACGACCGAGGGCCGCTCCTGGCGCCTGACCCTCGACGCCGACGGCGTCCGCTGCGACGACCTCGCCGCCGACGCGGAGCCGGGCGACATGGCGATGCGAGGCGCGGCGAGCGAACTGGTCCTCTACTTCTACGAGCGCCTCCCGCTCGACAGCCTGGAGACCACCGGCGACACCGAGCCGATGGAGCAGCTCGCAGACTGGGACCCGAACGACTGAAACGGCCTGCACCCAGTTTCAACCGTCGTACCCGCGCCTGCCCGCGTGGATGCGGCATCCGGCACGAGGACAAGTACAGAGGATGGTTGTGTTCGCGATTTCCCTGGGGGACGGGGCCGAGCTGCGGCCTTTGGAGCCGTGGCGGGCCGAGGAGTTCCTCGCGCACATGGATCGGGGCCGTGACTTCATCGGCGCGTACATGGAACTGCCCGACCTCGCCACGGACTTGGAATCCGCCCGCAGCTACCTCCAGTTGTACGCCGACAAGGCGGCCTCCGACACCGGCCGACTGTATGGCATCTGGCTCGACGGCACCCTCGTGGGTGGCGTCTCGTTCCCGAAATTCGATGCCGCCGCCGGCGTGTGCGAGGCAGGCTGCTGGTTGGAGCCTGCCGCCACGGGCCGGGGCCTGGTCGGGCGTGCGGCACGGCTGATCATCGACTGGGCCTTCACCGAACGCGGCATCCACCGGGTGCAGTGGTTCGTGTCGCCGAAAAACACGCCCAGCATCAACGTGGCCAGGCGACTCGGCATGACCCGTGAGGGCGTCCTGCGCGAGACCTACCTCTACCGCGGTGTCCGCCACGACGCCGAGGTCTGGTCGGTGCTGGCGTCGGAGTGGCAAGGCTTGGGCAGCTGAGCGGTCCTTTGGTGCGCCGCTTCTCCACAAGCTCAGGTGCCGGCAATTCGGCACCTGAGCTTGCCGGCGGGTGGCGGCTCAGGCTTCACGGACGAACGTCGCGCAGTCCGGACAGTCGTCGAGGTAGCGATGCCGACACTCGACGGTGTGCTGCAGGAAGGTGATTGCCTCCCGTCGCCGGACGACTTCGCCTTCGAGTTCGGCGATCTTCGCCCTCACGACCGCTTGCGCCGTCGACTTCTTCGGCGCCATGGCGGCGGCCACCTCGGGCAACGAGAGCCCCACGCGCCGAAGCTTCAGTACCGTGCGCGCCTGTTCCACCGCGCTGTCGTCGTAGACGCGGTAGCCGTTGCCATCGCGACGCACGGTGAGCGCCCCGACGTCTTCCCAGTGCCGCAGCACGTGGGCTTCGATCCCGAGTGCTGCGGCTACTTCTCCGATCGTCTTCACGATACGCGCCTTGCCTTCATGTCGACCTGAACCCCTAACGTCTCGATCATGCCTGATGCCACTCGCCCCACGGGCTCCCCTTGCCGTCCATCGATCCTGGTCACCGGCGCGACCGGCAACCTCGGCCGTGAGGTCGTCGACCGCCTCCGAGCACACGGCGCGCGCGTACGAGGCCTCGTGCGCGATCCGGCCGGCCCGCGCCCCGGCGTCGAGTGGGTGGTCGGCGACCTCACACACCCCGCTGCCGTGCGCGCGGCGCTCGTGGGCATCGACGCCGTCTTTCTGATCTGGCCCCTGCTCGACTCCCCCCCTGCGCACGACCTGGTCGCGGAACTCGTCACAGCGGCACCCCGCGTCGTCTACCTGTCCTCGACAGCCATCGACGACGAAGCCACGCGCCAGAGTGATCCCATCGTTCAGGTGCACGCGGACATGGAAGCCCTGCTCCGCGATGCCGGCCTGCGCCCCATCGTGCTGCGGAGCGACACGTTGGCGTCCAACGCCCGCGGCTGGATACCACAGTTGCGGACGGGCGACGTGGTGTCCGGCCCCGACATGGCGCGCACGGCCGTCGTCGACGAGCGTGACGTCGCCGATGCCGCCGTAGCGGCATTGCTCGTGCATCACAACCGACTCGGACACGCACCGTACCTGCTGACAGGACCCGAGGTGCTCGGTCGCGCCGACCAGGTCGCTCTTCTTGGTGTCGCGCTGCGGCGCCGTCTGCGCTTCCAAGCGGTCACCGCTGACCTCGCACGGTCGCGCATGCTCGCGGACGGACGTCCAGAACAGCTGGTGGAAGCGCTGATCGCTGCCTCTCTGCGGCGACCGGAGTCGAACCGCACCACCGATCACATCGAGCGCCTCACCGGCCGACCGGCCGGCACCTTCGCGAGGTGGGCCATGGACCATGCGGGCGAGTTCAGCTGACGGAAGGGCCGACACCCAGGCGGCCCTGACAAGCGATGACGGCACTGTCAGGCCCGGTTCCGCGGCGACGGCCGGGGGCCGCCGCGCGAACTCGCAGCGAATCCTTCCCGGGTCTGTCCAGTGGGTCGTGTTCGGGCGGGGCTCGGTAGGTTGGCCGCATGTCTTCTGTACTTGTTGTTGGTTACGACCCGCAAGGGATACCTGGCGTCGACGGAGAGGCTCTTCGCGCGGCGCTCGATGCGGAGCTGGCCCGATTCGGTGAGCACGGCATCGACGCGGCCATGGTGCTGATCGTGTTCGACGAATCGGCCGAGTCCACCCTCGTCGCATCGTTGACCGAGCAGCTGTGGGATGTCGTGGTCGTCGGCGGCGGGATCCGCAAGACCGAGCCACTGCTTCCGCTCTTCGAACAGGTCGTGAACCTGATCCGGCGCCATGCGCCCCAGGCCGCGATCGCGTTCAACACCAGTGGCGGGGACAGCGTCGAGGCGGCACAGCGCTGGCTCTGAATCCCGACGCATACCCGCCGTCACCCATCGCATCGGGAGGTGGGGGAGGCCTCGCGGGCGACCCCTGCACCTGCATCGCCGGCGGGGGAGTGTTCTCTCTCGGTGTACCGCTCACGCAGGCCGCAGGGGCCGTCCGTCCCCGCGAGCACGGGAGAAGGGGGCTCAGGGAGTAGACGCGATGCCAAGTGGCTGTGCACCGGTCGCTAACGACTCCGTGCTGGTGGCCCCCTACCGTGACACGCGTGCGCCGGTGAGCGGGTGGATACCGCGTCCGGAGACAGCTCATATGTTCGATGTTCGTTCGATCGTGGCAGGGGGAAATCAACGTGAACGTATCCCGGGCCAAGGTTTCAGGGGCGTGTGCGGCCGCGGTCGCGTGCGTGGTATTCGCGAACGCACCGGCCTTCGCCGGCGTCGACACGCCGCACGCGCGCAGCAACGGCAGCCACGGCTGCAGCTTCAACTCAGAGGGCTGGTTCGTGGCCGACGGCGACACGCTCTACGTCAAGGACACCTGCGCTGAAGGCTGGGCAGCGGTCCTGAAGGTCGACGTGGCTCCGATGAAACCGAACGAGTGGGACTACGACCACCTGGTCACCAACCACGGCGGCAAGGGAACCACGAAGGTCGAGAACGACTTCAACTTCCCGGAGGGCAGGAAGATCTGCGTCTCCGCGGGGATCTCGACGGGCGGCGAGATGGGTGATTTCGGCTACTGGCAGTGCGGGACCACCTGAGCCTGTTCCCTTCCGAAGACGGCCGGCCTCGCCTCAGAGCGGCTGGCCGTCCAGAGGGTCGCCGGAGCCGGGCGTGAACGTCGTGCCGAGGTCGTACTGCGCGATCCCGAAGGGTCGGAAACCGGCATCGGCAAGGACACGGTAGAGGAACTCCGAGGTGGACATGTCGTACCGGTGCCATGTGTCGATGTCATGGGACCGCGCGAGGATGGGGTACTCGCCCGGTCGCTCGGCGTCGATCAGCCAGAAGTACTCGTCGGCCCATTCGGTGGAGCACCACTCGACGAGCCCCTTGCCGCCCGGCGCGTAGATCCTGTGGGGCGCGACGGCGGAGACGTCTCCGTACTTGCTGTCCTGGTCGACCGAAAGGTCGGCACGCCACTGTGTCAGGAAGTCGAACGCGCGCCCCTCGTCGCGCCCCAGAAAGTAGAGGGAATCGCTGAAGACACCGCCGCCGAACGCCTCGTAGAGCTCCTTGTAGTCCGCCGGCAGCGGGGCCCGCAGCTCGCCTTCGATCGCCGCCCAGTCGACGGGGATCCCGAGCGGCTCCCACCCGGTCAGTTCGATCACTCGCTGGACCCACATACAGCCACCTTCCCGCACCGGTCTTCGTTCCGGTGACCCTCAGCCCCCTCGTCGCACACGTCAAGATCGGCAGCTGTCGCAGCGTCAGGACGCATCGTCGATCAGCCCGAAGCTTTCCGGGAACTCCTCCAGGAACTCGCGCCGAGCCGGGTCAGTTTCGGCTGCTGCCATCTCCCCGACCAGTTCGAGCAGCTCCTGCCGCTGCTCCTCAGGCAGCGTGCTGACCACGTGGGCGACGCCCTCCAGCACCTTGACTGCGTCGTCCGGATTCATCTGTTCGTCTTCGCTGCCGTCGATGAACCACAGGACATCGACCCAAGCCTCGGCCAAGGCACGAGTCAGGGACGGGTACGAAGACGCCATGACGGCCTCCCGGTGGATCAACGGCAGAGTCGGACCATCCCACCACACACGACTGACATCCCCTTCCCGCGAGCCTGCACGGAAAGGGGAACCGAGTCGCTTCTGCCCGACGAAGCCACCTGGCGTCAGTGGAGCCCGTAGGTCCGGGCGAGTACTCCTACCGTGGCGGCCATGGCTCGGCGCAGGTCGGCCGGCGCGACGACCTCGACGTCGACACCGAGCCGCAGCAGCTCGCCGCACGCGTGCTCGGTGCTCTCGATCGGGATGACCGCCTCGACCCATCCTTCGTCGCCGACAGCGGTCGCGGTGGAGTCAACCGCCCGTACCACCTCCGGGGGGACGTTGTCGGGCAGGCGTCGGCGTCCCCGCGGGGACAGACGTACGGTGGCTGTGCCGTTGTAGCGGCGTGTCTGGAAATCGTGGAGGTAGGAGGTCCAGTACGCGCTCAGGTCGAAGCCCTCCGGCCGGTCGAACCGTTCATCGCTCGCCGCCGCGTCGAGGACTTGGGCGACCCGGTAGGTCGCGATCCGGCTCTCCGAGGCGGCCACGAGATACCAGGTGCCGGACTTGAGTACCAGGCCGTAGGGGCGAAGGCGGCGGTGCACCTCCTGCGGGGCGCGCCAACGGCGGTAGCGCACGTCCACCGCACGCCGGGTGAGTACCGCGTCGACGAACAGGGCCAGATGCGGCGTCTGTTCGGGCTCCCGGTACCAGGCCGGGGCGTCCAGGTGGAACACCGCCGCGGTCCGTGCTGCCTCCTCGCGCAGCTCCGCCGGCAACGCGGCCAGCAGCTTCAGCCGCGCTGCCGTCACCTCCGCCGCAAGCCCCAGGTCTGCGGCGGGGCCGGGCAGCCCGGCGAAGAACAGTGCCCGCGCCTCGCCCTGACTCATCCCGGTCAGGCGGGTGCGATAGCCGTCGAGCAGCTGGTAGCCGCCACCCCGGCCCGGCTCCGCATAGACCGGAACCCCTGATGCCTGCAGACGCGCCAGGTCACGGTAGGCGGTCCGCACCGACACTCCCAGCTCGTCGGCGACGGCCCGCGCGGACATGCGGCCACGGGACTGCAGCAACAGCAGCACGGACAACAGTCGACCAGCAGACATGCGCGCATTCTCCCTGGAAACCCTGACAGCCCCTGACACGCGGCCGCCCTATCGTCAGTCCACGCGCGGCTCCGACCGGACAAGCCGGAACCCGCGCCCGAAGAAACCGAACAGGAGCCTGCCGTGCCCCCTACCCACCCTGTCGGCCGCCCCGCAGTGATCGAACTCCGCCAGTACACGCTGCGACCAGGACGACGCGACGAACTCATCGAGCTGTTCGACCAGGAGTTCGTCGAACCCCAGGAAGAGGCCGGGATGCTCGTGCTCGGCCAGTTCAGGGACCTCGACGACCCGGACCGCTTCGTCTGGCTGCGAGGATTCCGGGACATGGCGGCACGACACCGCGCGCTGACGGCCTTCTACGACGGCCCCGTCTGGGCCAAGCACGGCCCGCAGGCGAACGCCACCATGATCGACTCCGACGACGTCCTGCTGCTGCGCCCTCTGTCGGACGAGCACGGCTTCACTGTCTCCCCGACCGAGCGGCGCCCGGCCGGCGCTCCCGCACCGGACCGGTTCGTGTGCGCCACCGTATGGTCATTCCCTCCCGGACGACACGACGGCATCGCGCTGATCCGGGACGGGCTCCTTCCCCTCCTGCGACAGACGGGACCCGAGCCGCTCGCCGCGCTCACCACGGAGACGGCACACAACACGTTCCCCAGGCTGCCCGTACGCGCCGGGGAGAACGTTGCCGCGGTCTTCACCTCCTACCCCGACGAGAGCACCTACCGCCGGCACCTCGCCGACGTTCAGACGCATCCCGTGGCGCGGGACGAGATCCTGCCGCGCATCGAGCGGGAGCGGACAGCGGCCCCCCGGACACTGCGACTCGCGCCCACAGGCCGCTCGGTCATGCGGTGACTGCAGAGACTGAACGTGGGTGCCGCCACAGAATTGCGGCGTGGCCTGTGCCGGGCGGAGACCAGCGCCTTGCAGGCTGCTTTTTCGTGCGGGAGCAGTGGGGGAGCCGCCCCGGTGCCGTCACCAGGCGAGATCAACGTAACGAAGCACTGCTAGTCGTCATCCCCGTACTCTGTCTCGGTCTCCGTTTCGCCGTTCTGGTCGCCGTATCCGTCATCGCCGAAGTCGTCCACGGACGATGCGTGGTCGACGTCGATGTGCTCGTCGTCGGCTCCGTCGTGTGGTTCGTCATGCCCGGTTTCCTCCCCTCCTTCATGTGCCGCCCCGTGGCCTTCGTGCGCGACCTCATGCGCGACTGCATCGTGCGCGTCGATGACGTGGGGCTCGTGGCCGGTGTCCTCGGTGCGTGGACCCGCTGCCGTCTCGGAGCTGGTCTCCTGCCCTTCCGCATGCGTGTGGGGGGTGTCCCCGGAGGGCGTGCCCTCCGCGGAGGAGGTCGGCGCGGTCCCGGACGAGAGGTCGTCTCCGCTGCGTACGCGGCCGCCGCGCGTGGTGCCGGCGGCAGTGCCGGGCGGTTCGTCCCCGCCTTCCTGCGACACGTCGTAGTGCGTACCGGCCCGACGCAGGAATCCAGGCACGGTGCGCTTGCGCCGCCAGCGGCTCAAGGACCAGATGGAGCCGGCCACCCTTGCCGCCTCGGTGGGGTGGCCTGCCTCGGTGAAGCAGGCGGCCGCGTCGCGCCACGCACGTCGGCAGGCCCGGACCTGCCCGGAGCCGAGGTGGGCCAGGCCCAGGTTCTCCAGGGCCTGGGCCTGGCCGTAAGGGTCGTCGATCTCGCGGAACGTCCGTGCGGCGCGCTCGTAGGGCTCGATCGCCTGCTGCGGTGCGTTGCCGGCACGCAGTGCGTTGCCCAGGTTGACCAGGGACTGGGCCGCGCCGCGTCGGTCGCCGCGTCCCGCGCGGATCAGCAGCGCCCGCTCGTGGCACCGGGCCGCTTCGGCGTAGGAGCCGTCACGGAAGCGGAGGTTGCCGAGGTTGTTCAGGATGTCGGCCAGGGTGTCGGGGTCGTCGGCCTCGTTGAGGCCCTCGGCAGCGCTTTCGTACCGTCGGATCGCCTCCCGCAGCGGCACGCCCTGGTTCCGGGTGTCCTGGAGCACGCGCAGCATACGGCCGAGGACGAGATGTGCCCCTCTGATGTCACCGGCCGCCCGGTAGGCCGCGCGTGACCGGCCGTAGGCGAGAAGCGCCTCGTCGTACCTGCGCTGCTGGGCGTGTGCACGACCGAGGTGCCCCAGGAGAATTCCTTCACGTCTCCGGTCGCCCGCCTGGCGCGCGCAGTCGGCTGCGAGTTGGTGGGTGACCCTCCACTCGTCCCAGCGCTTGCGCAGGTCGAAGTAGACAGTCAGCCGGATCACCAGAGCCGCGGTCTCGGCCGGGAAGCCGGAGGCGGCACCCAGGTGAACGGCTCCGACGAGAGCGGGGCGTTCGAGGTCGAACCAGTGCCTGGCGGACGCCCGGTCGGTGAAACGGGTGGTGTCCGCACCGCCGACGTCCCGGAGAGCTGCGTCGGCTTGTGCGGCCGTGAGCGTGTAGTGCCACAACAGCCGTCGTACGGCTTCGCGCCGGTCGGCGTCGGAGTCCTGCCGCTCGGTGCGCTCACGGGCGTATGCGCGTAACAGGTCGTGGTACTGGTACCGGTTGTCCTGTCGGCCGCTTTCGGCGAGAAGGCCGGCGGCTGCCAGCGCTCGCAGTCTCTCGGCGGTCTCGTCAGCCGTGGCACCCACCAGCGCCGCGGCCTGCTCGGTGTGGAAGTGCGCGCCCGGATGCAGTGCCCCCAGCCGGAACAGCCGGGCCTGCCCAGGAGTGAGGCGGTCGTAGGACAGGTCCAGGGCGGCCCGGACGGGTGCGGTGCCTGACTCGGGACCGGGACCGGCGTGAGAATCCGCACCGGGCTCAGGCTCCGAGCCGAGGTCGAGCAGCGCCGCGGCCGTCCGCAGCCGGGCCAGGAGCGCTGCCGGCGACGTGTGGGGCTGAGACACGAGTTCGGCGGCCACGAGGTCCAGGGCGAGGGCGAGGTGGCCGCAGATCTCGGCCAGGGAACGAAGGCCCGCCGCATCGGCCGCCCTCTCGTCCCCGGGCCGGGACCGGCTCAACGCCATCTGGAGGAAGGTGACGGACTCTTCGGCGTCGAAGACGGGAACGTGGTGCTGTCGCGCGCCCGTGAGGCCTCCTCCGGACAGTCGGCGTCTGCCGACGACCAGAGTGCAGTTGCGCGGATGCGGCGGCAGCAGCATCTCCACCTGCTCCCTCGAGGCGGCGTTGTCCAGGACCACGAGGACCGGGTGCCCCTGGCGCGCCAGCTCCCTGGTGCGGCTGCGGTACTGCGCCGAGCGCTCCTGCACGGTCTGGCCGATGCTGTCGGCACGGACCCCCAGGGCCCGCAGCAGAGCGCCCAGCGCGCCGAAGGCGTCCGGGCGGAACGAGGCGTTCTCATGGCTGCGCAGGTCAAGGTAGAGCTGGTGCCGGTACCAGCCACGCGTCTCCGCCTCCTGGCCGACGCGCAGGGCGAGAGCCGTCTTGCCCACGCCCGGCGGCCCGGTGACCAGGACGACGGTGCGGCCATCGGACCAGGCGCGCACCTGACGCTGCCACTCCCACCCCACCGACGTGCGCAACCGGCCCGGTGGCCGCGGCGGTGCCTTGCGGGGGCGTACGGATTCCAGCAGATCCCGCAGAAGACGGGTGCGTCCCACGAATGCTTCCGGCGCCGGGGGCAGTGACGCCAGCGCGGTCACCACCGGCAGCGGCAACACCAGGCTCTCGACGGACCCGGCCTGCACCACGGGGCCGAAGAAGACGCCCCCGCTGATCTCGTTCCGGTCGCTCCTCACGCGAGCTTTTGTAGCGCATGACGGAACCGGCGACCACGTGAACGGCCTTGGGCAGGGGCTCCGTCGAGCAGATCCAGCCCGGCCTGACCATCCCCGGCGGCCGAAGACGCCGACGACCGGCGTCACTCGGCCCGGACTCGCACACCCTTGGCCCTCGCAACAACCTCGCTGCCACCTGCCTGGTGGCGAGGGACGCGTTCTGCCGGAGCCGGCCCGGTGACCCGCGTCGCGGCTACGTCACGCGGATGCCGACGATGCAGGTGTCGTCGTCCGTGTCGGACTTGCTGTAGGTCAGCAGGCGGTCGAGCCGTTGGTCCAGGCTCTTCGGCGCGGTACGGACCGTGGTCAGCAGGTGCGTCAGGGACTCCTCCACGGACCGGTCCCGGCGCTCGATGAGCCCGTCGGTGTACATCAGCAGCATGTCCTCGGGCGCGAATTGCAGCTCGGCCTCCTCGTAGACGGCTTCGGGCACCGCACCCAGCAGCAGGCCCTTGACCAGCGGCAGCGGGGCCGCCTCGTGTCCGCGGACCAGCACGGGCGGGAGGTGGCCTGCCCGGGCCCAGCGCAGGCTGCGGTGTTCGGGGTCGTACAGGGCGCACACCGCGGTGGCGGTGACCCCTCCGGTCAGGTGGTGCGCCACGATGTTCAGCCAGGACAGCAGCTGGCCCGGTCCGGCACCCGTCACGGCGAGGCCACGCAACGCGTTGCGCAGGACGACCATGCTGGTGGCGGCCTCGATGCCGTGGCCCGCGACGTCACCCACGCACAGCAGCACCAGCCCGGACGGCAGCACCACGGCGTCGTACCAGTCGCCGCCCACCAGATGTTCGGTCTCCGCCGGCCGGTAGCGCACCACGACCTCCAGACGAGGCACCGTCAGGGGGGCCTGCGCCGGGGGCATGATGGCGTGCTGCAACTGCAGGGTCAGACGGTTGCGCTCGGTCGCCTGCTGCTCGGTGTGGGCGAGCTGGTCCCGGGTGGCGGCGAGCGCCACCTCCGTCCAGTGCTGGGCGGAGATGTCCTGGTAGGCGCCCCGCACCACGAAGAGCCGGCCGTCGTCGTCGAGGGCCGGTTCGGCGACCACCCGGATGTGCCGGGTCACGCCGTCGGGGCGTTGCAGCCGGAAGGCGGCGGAGGCCGGCCGGCGGCGGTGCAGCAGCGTCCGCAAGAACCGGCCGAGGGCCACCGCGTCGTCCGGGTGCGCGTGCGCGGGCAGCTCCTCCAGCGGCACGGGCGTGTCCGCCGGGGACCGGCCGTAGAGGTGGAACAGCTGGTCGTTCCAGGTGATCTCCCCGGTGAGCAGGTTCTCCTCGAAGCCGCCGATGCGGCCCAGACGCTGGGCGTGCTGGAGCAGGCTCGCCAGCCGCGCCGTCTCGTCCTCGATGCGCCAGATCAGCAGCACGCTGTTGCCGTGCCGGCTGATGCTGATGTCCGCGACCGCCGACAGCGGCACCTGGTCGACGAGTGCGGTCAGACGCATCCGGCGGCCCCGGAACGGCTCACCGGTGGCGTAGACCCGCTCGACCCGCTGGAACAACTCGCTCGTCCCGGCGGCCATGGGATACGCCTCGAGCAACAGCGCCCCGCTGACCACCGCGCGCGGCCGGCCGGCAGGGTCCAGGAAACGGCTGTTGACGTGCTGGATGCGGAAGTCCACCAGCTGGCCGGAGCCGTCGAGGTGCGGCACCAGCACCAGGGCGGGATCGTGCAGCCCGTCGGCCAGGTCCATCAGCTCGGCGGCGTCCGGCAGGATCCGTGGGTCCTGGCCGAGGCCCTGGCTGAGCGTGTACGACTCCAGGGTGTGCGCGCACAGCTCGGCCAGGGCTTCCACCTGCCGGACGATCTGCGGAGGCTGTGGCTCCAGCGGCCCGGGCCAGGCGATCTCCAGGACGCCGTGGATGCGGCCACCCGTGCCGGCGGGCACCGCGACCCGGCCGCCGCCCGGATGCATGTGCCGGCCGATGGTGGGCAGCCCGGTGTCGGCGAGCGACTCGAACCACTGACCGGTGCGCTCCGTCAGCCCCCGGCGCGCCACGGTCGCCACCTCCGGGGGGACGTAACGCCACCGGACGGCCTCGGCGGGGGAGAAGCCGGCGCTTCCGCTGAGGGTGAGCGAGCCGTCCGCGTCCGCGCTCCACACGGCCACGGCGACCGCGCCGAGCGGGCGCAGGGCATGCTCCAGCAGGGCGTTGGCGACGTCCTGGGTGTCGTTCGCGGCCAGCGCGCCGCTCTCCGCCGCCCGGAGTCGCAGGGCGGTGTCCTGGCGCGCGGGCGTCTCGGCGGCGGTGCTCAGGAAGGCGCCCGCGATCTCCGACACCCGGTCGCGGGCGGCCTGGTTGATGACCTCCACCGCGAACTCCAGTGGGGTCACCCTGGCCTGCTCGGTCAGCTCCGCGAGCTGCCGGGCGGCTTGCGCCGGACCGCAGCCCAGCCGCTCGACCAGGATGCCCTTGGCCAGCTCGATCAGCGCCCGCCCCTCCGCCTCCGCGTGCGCGGTACGGACCTCGTGGCGCAGCCGTTCCACCGTGGCGGCCAGTCTGCCGACGGGGGAGGTGGGGGAGACGCCCGCGGGATCCGGCGGCGCGGTGCCCAGCTCGGCGCCGCCCGGGGCGGGTGGCTGCTCGGGCGTCTTCACGATGTGCACGCTCCTCGGCTGAACGACGCTGGGACGCGGGTCGTGCCGCGCCGGGTACCCGCCCCGTCGGCGGGTGGCACCGGCGCGCTCACGCCGACAGCCAGCGTCGGACGCAGGCGATCAGGTCGCGGGTGTCGACGGGCTTGGTGACGTAGTCGCTGGCGCCGGAGGACAGGGACTTCTCCCGGTCGCCGGGCATCGCCTTGGCGGTGACGGCGATGATCGGCAGCTCGGCGTACTGCGGCAGCTTGCGGATCTCGGCGGTGGCTGTGTAGCCGTCCATCTCCGGCATCATCACGTCCATCAGCACCAGCGCGATGTCGGGGTTGGCGAGCAGCGCGTCGATGCCCTTGCGCCCGTTCTCCGCGTGCAGCACCCGGAAGCCGTACATCTCCAGGATCCCGCTGAGCGCGAACAGGTTGCGTGCGTCGTCGTCGACGACCAGGACCGTACGGCCCCGGAAGCTGTCGTCCACCGGCGGTGCGAGGTCCTGCGGGTCCTCGACCCGGACGAGGGAGAGCACGTCCCCGGGTGCTTCGGCGGCCAGGTGCAGGGCGACGCGTTCGCGCAGCTCGTCAAGGCTGGACAGGAACTCCAGGGACCCGTCGTCGCGGAGGGAGCGCAGCGCCTCGGCCCGTGCCACCTCCGGCCGGTGGCTGCTGTGGACGAGCACCGGTACGCTCGCCAGCCCCGAGTCGCCTTCGAGTGCCTGCAGGAACCGGCCCGCCTCCCCGTCGGGCATGTCCAGATCCAGTACGACGCAGTGGCAGGACTCGGTGGCCAGCGCGCCCGCCGCCTCCTGCGCTCCGACGGCGGTGATGACGTCCACCGCCGGCAGCGGGGAGCCGTCCTCCGGGCTGTGCCGGGCCACGTCCGCGACGACGCTCTCGGCGACCAGGGTCAGCAGCCCGCGCGGTCGTTCCTCCACCACCAGCAGCCGGCGCGGCCGCTGCTCCGGAACGGCCGGCTGCGACGAGGCGATGGTCTGGCCCGCGGTGGCGGCCGATGCGAGCTCGGCCGGCCCCTTCGGGCTGTTCGAGGCGGGCCGACCGGCGTCGAGCAGCTGTTCGAAGTCCGGCCGGGCCACGGGCAGGTACAGCGTGAAGGTGCTGCCCCGGCCGGGCGCGCTGTTCACCGCCACGGCACCGCCGAGCAGATGCGCGATCTCCCGGGTGATGGACAGGCCGAGGCCGGTTCCGCCGTACTTGCGGCTCGTGGTGCCGTCCGCCTGCTGGAACGCCCCGAAGATCGACTCCAGGTGCTGCTCCGGAATGCCGATACCGGTGTCCCGCACCCGGAACGCCACGACGGCACCGCCGCGCACGACGTCCTGCGGCACCTCTCCGTCCGTGGCGGGCTCGATGGCCAGCTCGACGCTGCCCTGCTCGGTGAACTTCACCGCGTTGGACAGCAGGTTGCGCAGCACCTGCCGCAGCCGGGAGTCGTCGGTGAGCAGGTCGGCGGGCGCCCCCGCCGCGGTGGTGACCGTGAACTCCAGCCCCTTCTGGGTGGTCATGGGCCGGAAGGTGGCCTCGACGTACTCGATGAGCTGGCGCAGCGACACCCGCTCGGGGGTGACGTCCATCTTGCCTGCCTCGACCTTCGACAGGTCCAGGATGTCGTTGATCAGCTGCAGCAGGTCGCTGCCCGCGGAGTGGATGATTCCCGCGTACTCGACCTGCTTCGGGGTGAGGTTGCGCGAGGGGTTCTGGGCGAGCAGCTGGGCGAGGATGAGCAGACTGTTGAGCGGGGTGCGCAGCTCGTGGCTCATGTTGGCCAGGAACTCCGACTTGTACTTCGACGCCAGCGACAACTGCTGGGCGCGAGCCTCGAGTTCCTGCCGGGCCTGCTCGATCTGCAGGTTCTTCGCCTCGATGTCGCTGTTCTGCGCCGCCAGCAGCGAGGCCTTCTCCTCCAGTTCGGCGTTGGAGCGCTGCAGCTCGTCCTGCTGGGACTGCAACTCGGCCGAACGCACTTGCAGTTCGGCGGTCAGCCGCTGCGATTCCTCCAGCAGCTCGTCGGTGCGGGCGTTGGCCACGATCGTGTTGACGTTGACACCGAGCGTCTCGCGGAGCTGTTCCAGGAAGTCCCGGTGGATGGGCGTGAAGGCGGTGACCGACGCCAGCTCGATGACACCGAGGACCTGGTCCTCGAAGAGGATCGGCAGCAGGACCAGCGCGGTCGGCACCGCCTGACCGAGCCCGGAGGAGATGGTCACGTAGCCCTGCGGCAGCTCGTCGACGGTGATGGTACGGCGGCTGTGCGCGGCCTGGCCGACCAGCGAGCGGCCGAAGGAGAAACGGATGGGCCGCCCGTCGTCGTCGGGCATGCCGTAGGAGCCGACAAGCCGCAGCTCCGGGCCGTGCTCACCGTCCTCGGCGAGGTAGAAGGCGCCGTACTGGGCCGACACCAGCGGCGTCAGCTCGTCCATGATGAGTTCAGCCACCACAGGCAGGTCCCGGTGGCCCTGCATGAGGCCGGCGATGCGCGCCAGGTTGGTCTTGAGCCAGTCCTGCTCCTGGTTGGCCCGGGTGGTCTCGCGCAGCGACTCCACCATGGAGTTGATGTTGTCCTTGAGTTCGGCGACCTCGCCGGAGGCCTCCACCGTGATCGAGCGGGTCAGATCACCCTCGGCCACGGCGCTGGCCACGGCGCCGATGGCCCGTACCTGACGGGTCAGGTTGCCGGCCAGCTCGTTCACGTTCTCCGTGAGCCGCTTCCAGGTGCCCGAGACGCCCTCCACCTCGGCCTGGCCGCCGAGGCGTCCTTCGGTGCCGACTTCTCGGGCGACGCGGGTGACCTCGTCGGCGAAGGCGGAGAGCTGGTCCACCATCGTGTTGATGGTCGTCTTCAGCTCCAGGATCTCGCCGCGTGCGTCCACGTCGATCTTCTTCGACAGGTCGCCCTTGGCCACGGCGGTCGTCACCAGAGCGATGTTGCGCACCTGACCGGTCAGGTTGTTCGCCATGGAGTTGACGTTGTCGGTGAGGTCCTTCCACGTGCCGGCCACGTTCGGCACGTGGGCTTGGCCGCCGAGGCGTCCTTCGGTGCCGACCTCGCGGGCGACGCGGGTGACCTCGTCGGCGAACGCGGACAGGGTGTCGACCATCGTGTTGATCACGTCGGCCAGTGCGGCGACCTCGCCCTCGGCCTGGACCCTGATCTTGCGGGACAGGTCGCCCCGCGCGACGGCGGTGGCGACCTGCGCGATGGAGCGCACCTGGCCGGTCAGGTTCGACGCCATCACGTTCACGTTGTCGGTGAGGGCCTTCCAGGTGCCCGAGACGCCCTTGACGTCGGCCTGGCCGCCGAGGCGTCCTTCGGTGCCGACTTCGCGGGCGACGCGGGTGACCTCGTCGGCGAAGGCGGAGAGCTGGTCGACCATCGTGTTGATGGTGTTCTTGAGTTCGAGGATCTCGCCGCGTGCGTCGACGGTGATCTTCTGGGACAGGTCGCCCTTGGCCACCGCCGTCGCCACCTGGGCGACGTTGCGGACCTGGGCGGTGAGGTTGCCCGCCATGAAGTTGACCGAGTCGGTCAGATCCCGCCAGGTGCCCTTGACGCCCTTGACGTCGGCCTGGCCGCCGAGGCGTCCTTCGGTGCCGACTTCGCGGGCGACGCGGGTGACCTCGTCGGCGAAGGCGGAGAGCTGGTCGACCATCGTGTTGATGGTGTTCTTGAGTTCGAGGATCTCGCCGCGTGCGTCGACGGTGATCTTCTGGGACAGGTCGCCCTTGGCCACGGCCGTGGTCACCTGGGCGACGTTGCGGACCTGGTTGGTCAGGTTGCCCGCCATGAAGTTGACCGAGTCGGTGAGGTCCCGCCACACCCCTGCGACACCGGGCACCTTGGCCTGGCCGCCGAGGCGTCCTTCGGTGCCGACTTCGCGGGCCACGCGCGTGACCTCGTCGGCGAAGGCCGAGAGCTGGTCCACCATCGTGTTGACGGTTTCCTTCAGCTGCAGGATCTCGCCGCGCGCGGGCACGTCGATCTTCTGGGACAGGTCGCCCTTGGCCACGGCCGTGGCCACCTGGGCGATGTCACGGACCTGGGTGGTCAGGTTCCCGGCCATGGCGTTGACCGAGTCGGTCAGGTCGGCCCAGGTTCCCGAGACCCCCGGCACCTCCGCCTGCCCGCCGAGCGTCCCCTCGGTGCCGACTTCGCGGGCCACGCGCGTCACCTCGGAGGTGAACACGGACAGCTGGTCGACCATGCCGTTGAAGACGCTCGCGATGTCGCCCATGAGACCGTCGGCGTCCTCGGGCAGACGTGTCCCGAAATCGCCGTCCCGCACGGCCGTCAACCCCGCCAGGAGCTGTCTGAGCTCCTCGTTGCCCGGCGCGGCGTCGATCAGCTCGGTCTTGTCGCTGTTCATGCGCACTCTCGTCCCGCTCCCCTGGAGCCCTCGGCAGTGAGGACTCGAACACCCCGGCGGGCCGCGGCGGACCCGTAAATGGTCTACATTCCCCCCACCCCATGGCCACAGGTGAGGAGAAAATACGCCGCAGGCTAACCCACTCGGGACCCGCAGAACAAAGCCTCCGGTTGCTTCCTACCGGGGAAGAAATCCGCCGCGAAAAGCCATGCATGAGGTCGGAAACACGGGGTACACGACTTCGTTTGAGGTCTCGATGTCCACCAGGTCGTGGGGCGGGACGGCGCCCCGCGCGACGCGCTGAGTGCGGGCCCGAAGAACCGAGGACTCGGTGTTCGGGCCGGGGGGATGCAGCCGGTCACGGGTCCCCGCCTCTGTCCTGCCCGGCATCGAAGACGAACAGCGGCTTGGAGCCGTGCGCGGGTGCTTCGGCGAGCGCGACGGCTTCTGCGAAGGCTTCGAGCGGGAACGGCCGGCCCTGGGCAATGCTCAGCACCCCGTCACCGACCAGACCGCGCACCTGGGCCAGCGCGTGCAGTGTGTCCTCCGGCGAGGCGGTCCCGAACCAGCGGTTCAGCCAGAAACCACGGACTGTCTTGGTCTCGTAGATGACCGAGCGCGCCTGGAGCGGGATCGTCAGCGCCGACGGGTCGGTCTGCCGGTGGGTGGAGAGCGCGCCGTAGACGACCAGCTCTCCTCCCGGAGCCAGTGCCTGGGACACCTGGGCGCCGACGGGGCCCGCGACACAGTCGATCGCCTTCCGCACGTCGGCCGGGCCCGCGATCTCGGCGACACGCTGCACCAGGTCCTCGTCCTGCGTGCAGATGACCTCCTCCCCGCCCAGCGCTTCGATCTCCTCGACGGCACCACGTCGCCGCACGACATTGATCGTGCGAATCCCCAGGTGCCGGGACAGCTGGATGACGAGCCGGCCCACGGTGGATCCCGCGGCCGTCTGGACCAGCCACTCGCCCGGCTGCACGTCGAGTTCGCGCGTCACGAGCAGCAGCGCGGTCAACGGGTTCACGGCGAGTTGGCAGGCGCTGGAGCCGCTCAGACGATCGGGGACCGAAAGCAGTCTGTGTGCGTCGGCCACGAGGTATTCCTGCCACGTGCCGGCCACAGGAGGCCCGGGTACGGCCGGGACCACGGCGGCCACCACGCGCTCACCGACCCTCAGCCCCTCGGTTCCCGGGCCCAGGGCCGCGATACGGCCCACGCACTCCATGGTGCCCCCGACAGCGGGAAACTCCGGGGCGAAGCCGTAGCGGCCGCGCAGCACGTGCAGATCACTCGCGTGGACCGGGGTCGCCTCCACACGGATCAACGCCTGACCGGCGTCCGGCGTGGGAACGGGCCGGGACTCCAGCCGCAGGACATCGGCGGGCTCGCCAGCCGCCACAGCCACGAGCGCGCGCATGGACCGAGGCATGAGTGGCCTTTCGTCTCTCGCCTGCCAGGGCGTGCCGGACCGCTCGCTGCGGCACGGGTGCAGACAGGCATCCGCGCTTCCCTTCACGCTACGCCCAGTGCCGGCGAGGTTCTCGACAACACTGCGGTTGTGGGCCCGTTGCTGCCGCGGCGCTGAGCGAAGCGTCCACAGGGTTCGTCAGGCCGGGCCGCCGCTGGACGACGAGTCGGTTCTGCACCACACGGACCACGAGCCACTCCCTGGTCGAAGAGACAGGCCCCGTGAGGCTCAGCGCGTCCTGCGTCACGGATTCTGCGGGCGCCATTCGAAGAGCAGGATGGTCGCGTCGTCCCGCAGATGGTTGCGCTGGTAGTCGAGGATGGCGTGGATGAGCAGCCGTAGGACCTCGGCCGGTCGTTGGCCGGCGGCGTTGGAACGGATGATGAAGTCGGTGAACCGGTCGAGCCCGAACTCCGCACCGTTTTCGTCGCGCGCCTCCACCACACCGTCGGTGTACAGCAGGACACAGTCACCCGGTTCCAGCTTCGTCTCGTGGACCTCCCGCGCTGCCGGGACGAGCGGGCCGGCCAGGCCGATCGGCGGTTGTGGGTGGCTGTCCAGCGCCCCGGCGAGCACCCGCTCGTCACGGATCAGCAGCGGTGCGGGGTGGCCGCAGTTGACCCAGCGCAGTATCCCGGTCTCCGCGTCGAGCCGGCACAGGACACCGGTGCAGAAGTGGTCGGGCAGCCACTCGGCGAGGGCCTGGTCGACGGAGCCGACGACATCGGTCAGGTCACCGCCGCCGCGGCGGCTGTTGCGCGCCGCGGCCATGGCGACCGACGTGGTCAGACCGGCGGTCAGGTCGTGGCCCATGCCGTCGAGGATCATGGTGTGCAGCACGTTCTTGACCACCGAGTGGTCGAAGGCGTCGCCGGCGATGTCGTACGCCGGCTCCAGGACCGCGGTCGAGACGCACCTGCTGCTGCCGATGGTGCGCGGTGGCAGGAAGGCCCGCAGCATCTCGGCGGGCAACCGCATGGGTGCGGTGCGGGTGCGGGCCGCCAGCCAGTCGCTGTAGGCCCGCTTCGAGGTGATCAGCATGGCGAACAGGTGGGCCAGCATCCGGCTGCGGCGCATCAGCGGTCCGTCGAGTGAAGCGGTGCGCACCGCCAGCACGCCCAGCCGCTCCGCACCGTCGACGAGGGGCATCCACACGATCAAGCCGTCGTCGGCATCGACCACCCTGGGGGCAACCGTGCGGTACGCCCAGCCTGCCGACGAGTGGTCCACGGACAGCGGTTCCAAGGCTTCGTCGAGTGGAATGAGCAGCCACTGCTGTAGGTCGGCGAGGTAGATCAGCGCGGTGCCCAGGCCGAGAGCCGAGGCGCACTGGTTGACCAGCGCGGGCAGTTCCACCGGCAGGGCCGTCTGCGCCTGGGAGATCAATCGTTCGAGCCGGTTCTCGTCGACGGCGGGATCGCGACCGAGAACCGGATGGGGACCGGGATCGGGACCGGCATAAGGAACGCGATAGGGACCGCGATCGGGGCCGGGATCAGGAACGCGATCGGGATCAGGACCGGCGGGAGTGCGTGGCGAATCCGGCACGGGGATCACCCCTTCCTCGCCCAGTCTCACATTGATCCCGCCCTTTGGTCGCAGGAGGCGGTGGACGTCGTACGGTGATCATCCGGGCGGCGTCGGACGATCGGATCAGCCGGCGGCCTCACAGATGTCGCTGGTCATGCTCCTCGTGGCCGCACGGGTCGGGCGGCACCGGGGCGGGTGTCGGTGTGCCCTGCCGCTGTGCGCCCAGCAGGGCGGCGCTCACCAGAGTGGCGAGCAGATCGATGTCGGACGACACTTCCAGGCGGACGGTCACCCAGCCGGACGTCCGCGACAGGATGACCGCGCTGGACCGGCGCAGTACCGGCTGGAGCCTGGCGATCAGGGGACGAGTGAGATGCACTTCCGCCTCGTGGCCCCCATGGAAGCGCACGATCTCGGTGCCGTTGGCGGAGCACAGGCAGCGCCGCTCCCCGCGGGAACCGCGCCCACGGGAGAGGGCTGACCAGTCTCCGAGGCGTTGGTCCGCCAGGTCGGTCAGATTCATGCTGTCAGCGTGCACCCGTCGCGCATCACCGCACAGGGGTCGTGCGCATTCCTGTCCCCGCGCCGCTCTTCCGTCAAGCAGTCCGCAGTGAGGAGGCGCGCCGCCCGCTGACGCCGCCTAGGCTGGAGGTACGTGCCGCCCTCGAAGGAATCCGGGAGGTGTGCCGTGGCCCGCGCCCACCGCTTCCACCTCGAAGTGGAAGGTCACTCGGTGACGGTTCAGACCCGCCACGCCGCACGCGAGACGGAGCTGCTCGTGGACGGAAAGGTGGTCGGATACCAGCGAACCCCGGCACGGCACCGCCCGTCCGCGACCGCGTTCACCGCCGAACTGCCAGGTGACCCGCCGGAGCCCTTCGCCGTCACTCTCCACATCCGTGAGACCGCCGAGGACGCCCCCACGTGTGTACTGGAGATCGCTGGACGCAGCCGTCCCATGCCGGAGTTGCCACTGGCCCGACCCGGCACCCTCCCTCCTGCAGCGGGCCGCCCCGCACTGCGGTCGGCCCGCAGGCTGCTGCGCAGCACTCTGCGGAGGTGGGGTTGACGGACGGGGTTGGAAGGGTGGAGTCCGAAGCCGCGCCTGACCAACGACCCACTCGCGACCGCCCCGGCTGCCGCGGGCCCCGCACCTCCTGGTGCCCTTGTCGCCGGCCGGTCCTCACAGTCGGATCGGGAGGTGGCGGGGGCCGCGGAGCATGGCGTTCTGCCGATACGGGGGCGGGTCCTCGACGAGGCGTGCCGTGCCGAGGCGGGGGAGCAGGGCGCCGAGTGCGGCCTGCGCTTCCAGACGGGCAAGGGGTCCGCCGAAGCAGATGTGGATGCCGCTGCCGAAGCCCAGGTGCTGGTTGTCGGCCCGGGTGGGGTCGAACCGGTCGGGATCGTGGAACCGCTTGGGATCGCGGTTGCCCGACGCCAGCGCCAGGATGACGGAAGCCCCTCGGGGCACGGGGGTGCCGGCGATGTCCAGGTCGGCGCGGGGGATGCGTTCGCGCATGTGGACCGGGGGTTCGTAGCGCAGCAGCTCCTCCACGGCTCGTGGCAGCAGCTCGGGTTCACGGCGCAGGTGGTCCAGCTGTTCGGGCCGGCGCAGGAGGGTGAGCACCCCGTTGGTGATCAGGTTGACCGTGGTCTCGTGACCCGCGATGAGCAGGAGTACGGCCGTCTCCGCGAGTTCCTGCTGGGTGAGCCGCAGCGCGGCATCCGGCTCGTTGACGAACGCCGAGAGCATGTCGTCGCTCGGCTTGCCGCGGCGCTGTTCGGCCAGGTTCAGCAGGTACCCGCCCATCTCCACGCGGGCCTGGTCGCCGGCCTTGTCCGTCTCGGTGGTGTCCGCGCCGGGCCGGACGTCAGCGGCGGCGACGAGGGCGTCGGACCAGGCCCGGAACAGCGGCTCGTCCTCGCGCGGCACGCCGAGCAGGCGGCAGATGACCGCGACGGGAAGCGGGTAGGCGAAGTCGTCGACGAGATCGACCTGCTCGCCCGCCTCGAAGGACGCCAGCAGTTCCTTGGTGATCTGGTCGATCTCGTCACGCATGCCGTCGACGCGGCGGGGGCTGTGCGGAGGGCCGAAGGGCCACATGGCCAGGGTGCGCAGCCTGTGGTGTTCAGGGTCGTCGAGCCGCAGGAACGGCAGCTGCTGTACTTCCACGCCGCCGGTACGGGGATCGACACTCATCCGGGGGTCGTGGAGCAGAGCGGCGATCTCGTGGTAGGTGCCGATCAGGTAGGTGCCGTCAACCTGCTGAACCACGGGACCTGCCTCGCGGAGTTCCGCGTACAACGGATAGGGGTTGGGGCGGCTGGCGTAGTCGGTGATGCGTGCCAGCAAGGTCTCCGAGGCCATCAGGGCTCCTCGTGGTCGAGCGGTACGTGGACTACACCACGCTGAGTCGGCGGTCGGGAAGGTGACCGGTGAGCGCGACGGTCGGGCCGTGGGACAGCACCGACGGATCCGGTACGTCGGACGGAATCGGAACATCGGCCGCGATCGCCCGGTCGGCCGCGCCGGGCGGGGGCGGGAACGGGGCGGCCGTTTCGATCAGGTGCCGGTAGTAGTCGAGCGACTTCGCCATGTCGACGGTGACGGCGGCGGTGACCCGGCCCTTGTAGCCGTAGACCATGGCGAGCCGGCGCGCCTCCAGGGAGCCCTGGGCGATGACGACGTGGTCGGAGTAGGTGGGCACGCCCACCGACTTGATGTTGAGTCCGAACTGGGTCGACCAGAACACGGGGATGGACAGGTGCGGGCGCTGCAGCGGTCCCGGGTTGATCATGTTGTGCGCCGCCACCTCGGCCTGCTCCACCGCGTTCCCCCAGTGCTCCAGGGACAGCATCTGGTAGCCGAACAGCGGATGGGGGAAGCGGGAGACGTCGCCGGCCACGAAGACGTCGTCGGTGACGATCCCGTACATGGTGAAGGCGCGGCAGCCCGCGTCGCAGGCGATCCCGCGCGGGCCCGCCGCGAGCCCGGAGTCCGCCAGCCACTCCACGTTGCGGACCGCGCCCAGCGCCACCACGCACACGTCCGCCTCGACACGGCTGCCGTCGGACAGCTGCGCACCGGTGAAGGCGCCGTTCCCGTTCAGGGCGGTGACCGTCACCCCGGTGCGCAGGTCCACGCCGTGGTTGCGCTGCATGACGGCCGCGAGCTTCGACAGCGTGCCGCCGAGCGCGCCCACCAGGGGAGCGGGGCCGCGTTCGGCGACCGTGACCTGCAGCTCCAGTTCACGGCAGGCGGAGGCGATCTCCGAGCCGGTGAAGCCGCCGCCGATCACCAGTACCCGTTCCGGTCCTGCGGCCAGCCGTTCGGCCAGGCCTTTCCCGTCCTCGCGCGTGCGCAGGGTGAACACCCCGTCCAGGGTGGCTTCCTCAGGGTGGGGCCAGGGCCGCGCCCGGGTGCCGGTGGCGATCAGGAGCCGGTCGTACGGCAGCGACTCGCCGTCTTCCAGCAACACCCTTCTGGCCAGCAGGTCCACACCGGTGGCGCCGACGCCCAGCCGCCACTCGGCCTCGGGGTCCCGGCGCATGGGGAGCTCGGTGGTGTCCGCCGTCGCCTGCCCGAGCAGCACCTGCTTGGACAGCGGCGGCCGGTCGTACGGCGCGTAGGGCTCGTCGCCGACCACGGTGAGTGATCCGGTGAAGCCCTCCTCGCGCAGGGCCTCCGCCGCTCGCAGCCCGGCCAGCGACGCGCCGACGATGACGATACGGCCGTTCTTGAGGTCATCGGGCACCGGTACTCACCTCCTCACCGAGGAGGATCGCCTGCACCGGGCACGCCGCCGCGGCCTGGCGCACGCGTTCTTCCTGGTCGCCGGGCACGGCCGTGGCGTACAGCAGGCCTTCCTCGCCGTGCAGCTCGAACACGTCCGGGGCGAGGAACACGCACTGGGCGTAGCCCTGGCAGCGAGTGAGATCGACAACGGTCCGCATCAGTCACCACTTCCTCCGCTGTCCCACCCCCCTCGTCTCCAGCATGGAGGGAGAACAGGGGGCGCGCACGGTGACTGCCGAGGGGCGTCCCGCCGTCCGCCGTCAGCCCTGGCCGCGGTGGAGGGTGCGTGCAGCACTGATCAGGGCGAGGTGGATGAACGCCGGAGCGGAGGTGCCCAGTTGCCGGCCGGTGTGGCTGATCTCCTCGGCGTACGGGCCGACATGGCCGGCCTGGGCATGCATCTCCTCGAAGCCCGGTCGAGCTTCGTCAAGCGGAACCGGACTGGGCTGCCGTGGCCACGAGGTCCGACAAGGGTGTCGATGTCTTCCCGGGCACGGTGACCCTCGCAGCGATCGGGCTCTGGCTCCGGGGGTAGATCCATTATCGCGGTGCGGGAAGGCGTCTGTCACCGTTCTCCGGAATGATCTTTACACCCGGTTTGCGTCTCTAGGCTTTCAGCCGGACACAAAGCACGGATCCGATGGGGGAGTTGAGGGTGGCGCACGACGTTGCCGAACTGGCGGTGGAACTCACGGACATGGCTGCGGCCGATCACCGGTCCGCAGCCTGCGCGAACAGCGATGACCCCGCAGAGCAGCTGGCGTGGCGGCGGCTGACCGCCCAGCATGGTGACCGGCTCGGCGAGATCATGGACGAGTACGGCTGGCCGACGGCGGAGCTGGTCGGCGAGGAGGCCGCACGCGCGGCATGGCTGATCGCTCAGCACGCCGACCGGCAGCTCGACGTTCAGCGTCGTGCCCTCCAGCTGATGCGGCAGGCGGTCTCGGCAGGCGCTGCCAGCCCGCGTGAGCTGGCCTTTCTGCGCGACCGCACGCTGGTCAACGAGGGCCGTAAGCAGGTCTACGGCACCCAGATCGCCGGTGTGAAGGACGGGGCGCCGGTTCCGTGGCCCTGTGAAGAACCGGAGCGCGTGGACGAACTCCGCGCGGAAGTCGGCATCGAGCCCTTCGACGAGTACGTCGCCAAGTTCTCCCTGGCCTGACGCCCCGTTCCAGTGGCGTCCGGTGGATCACTGCCCAGGCTCGTCCCTCACTGGGCGTAGCCTTGGCAGCCGAGCGGGTCAGGGGTGTTCGGGTCAGCCACGACCGCGAGTCCGGCCGCGGCCCGGACAGCCGGGGCGGCATCCGGCCGCGGATCACCGATACGGGCGTCGGTGTCACCGGGCATCGACGGCAGCCGGACCACGGCCGCCCTGCCGGAGCCGTCCACCCACGTCCTGCTCCGAACGCCGTGATGCGTGCTCGTAGCGCTGCTGAACAAGCCGTGACCAGCCCGACCATGACGGCACGCGTGGTGCCTCGCGAGGCGTCCGGCTGGATGATTTTTCCTCGCGTACTCGGCGCAGCCACCACCACGTGAGAGCAACGTGCCTAGTTTCGACCGAGAAGCCCCGCTCAGCTCGGCCGCCACTGACGACAGAGCACGAACCGCCGGCCCGGCACGAGCCGCGACAGGCCGGCCGCCCCCTCTGGAGGAATGCCGTGTGCCGTCTCTTCGGCCTCAGCAGCGCCCCACGCCGTACCCACGCCACCTTCTGGCTGCTGGACGCTCCCGACAGCCTCAGCTCGCAGAGCCGCCGAGATCCCGATGGCACCGGCCTCGGCTACTTCACCGCCGACGGCACCCCCCGCATCGACAAGGCTCCCATCGCCGCCTACCACGACCGCAGCTTCGCCGAGGAGGCCCGCGAGGTTGAATCGGCAACCTTCATCGCCCACGTGCGCTTCGCCTCCACCGGCAGCCTGGACGTCCGCAACACCCATCCCTTCGAGCAGGACGGGCGGCTCTTCGCCCACAACGGAGTCCTCGAGGGCCTGGACAAGCTCGACGACCACCTGGGCGAGGACCGGTCACTTGTGAAGGGCGACACCGACTCCGAACGGTTCTTCGCCCTGATCACCCGGGAGACCCGCCGGCACGACGGTGACGTCACCGAGGGCATCCGGCACGCCGCCCACTGGATCGCCGACAACCTGCCCGTCTACGCCCTCAACCTGATCCTCACCACCGCCGAGGAACTGTGGGCGCTGCGCTACCCGGACACCCACGACCTGTACGTCCTCGAACGCCGGGCGGGCGGCCAGCACGGCAACCGGCACCTCGACCACAGCGGCACCCACGGCCGCATGCGCATCCACTCGTCGCACCTCGCCCAGCAGCCCGCCGTCGTCGTCGCCAGCGAGCGCATGGACGACAACCCCCACTGGCGCCGGCTGGAGCCCGGCGAACTGCTCCACGTCGGCCCCGACCTCCGCCCCACCCGCCAGGTCGTCCTTCCCGATCCTCCGGCACACCAGCTCACCCTCGACGACCTGCACCCCGACGCAGCCGCCTCCCAGACGGCTGCCTGAGCGTTGTCCGGGCAAAGGCACCGACGACATTGCCTGCACACCATGTCGTTCGGGAGTCTGCGAGAGCGGAGCAGGACGGCTGCGAGCGCGGCAGAGGGCAGGAATCGCCCAGAGGCCGCCGGTCCAAGGCCCGCGCAATCCCAGTTGCTCAGCGCGCCCCCGGGTGCCCAGGACGGGAGGGGGAGAGGATGCGACGCTGGAGTGAGGGCCGCGAGTGGAGGACCGAAGTCGTCTCATCCGGCCCCGGGCCCTCCCCATCGGCCTGGCGGCCATGCCCCGGCAGGGCTCGACGGATGCCACGCAGCGTCGTGCGGTCGGTCCGTGAGCCCGCCGGCCGGGGCACCACTCACCAAGCGTCACCAGGCGGCGGCCTACCGCGTGGATCCGGCCCGCCGGGACCAGGACCGCGCGACCACCCCGGAAGGCAGGTGCGTCCCATGCGCACGTCGACCCGTATCGCCGGTGCCCTCACCGGCCTGACCCTCACCCTCGGCGGTGCGGTCCTCGCCGCTCCCGCGGTCCGGGCGGACATCCCCGCCTGCACGAAGATGGCCGAACTGGCCGGTGCCACCGCGTCCGACTCCGTCACAGCGGCCTGCAGCCGTGGCGTGGTCGGAGACCTGCAAGGCTGTGTGACCGGGCTGACCGGGGCCGGAGTGGCGGGCGGCGCCGCGACCGGGGCCTGCCGGGCGGCGGCCCAAGAACCGCGTTAGCGGACCGCGCGTGCGCGGTGGCCGTCCGCCGGCACCGGTCGGAGGCGGGTACGGCTCGTCTCGTCCTCAACGCCGGCTCTGTCCGGACACCACGCGGCCCCGGTGGGCGGTCTCGACGCCAAGGACATCGGCGTCCCCCTCGCTCCTGTCGACGCGCACGGGCGTACCGACGCGCACGCGGCGTACCGATGCGGCCGGTCGGGGTCGGTGACGTCATGCCTCGCCTCCGGGCAGTCACCGCCCGGGCGCGGCGCCCAGCCCTGCCTCGCGAGCCTCATGCGGAGCGCCCATCCTGAGTAGGAGGGCGCCGTCGTCTTGAGGCGTGTCCTTCCCGAAGGCCGAACGAAGGCGCCTGAGAGGAGGAGGAAGGCATGCGCATGCGCACAATCCTGGGCCTCGCCCTGGCCGCGGCAACCCTCGCCGGCGTGAGCGCGGTCGGCGCCGTCGGCGCGGGGGCCGCCTCGTCCCCGAACATCTCCGGAGACGAGTGCACGGCCCTCGGCGGACAGGTCGTTTCACGCCCCTACGCCAATGCCGTCTGCGTGCTGCCTGACGGGACCACGCAGGGGATCACCTGACCGGTCGGCGCACGGCTGGGCAACCACTCCGACTGGTGCACCCGGCGCGGTGGACACGGGGTGACGGCACCCGGCCCACCGTAGGGCGGATCGCCCGCGCCAGTCGCGACACCGACGCACTCCCGATGGCGGACGCCGACCCTCTCGAAGCCGAGGCCGTCACCGCTTCGAGACCCTCCGTGCCGTCCTGAACACCTCACTGTGGAAGAGGCCCAGCAGGTCATCATCCAGCTCCTCCCACCCGTCTGAGCCACGGCCGACGCCGCCGGCATCGCCGACCGGCACCCGGCCCTCTCCGGGGACCTACGGGACGGCGCCGTAACCGCACGACCAAGGAGCCGACCGACGTGGTACGCCGCGCCGGTCGGCTCCGTCGTGCTCCTCCACGCCCCCGGGGGGGACGACTCCGTCATTCGGCCCATCAAGGGCACCGGCCGCGAAGCCGAAGAGGATCAAGCGGAGTCGCCCCACCCTCGCGTTCCCGCACACCTCCGCGCCCCGGCCGCCTGGATGACGGCGGTCCCGTACCCCGGCCGCCAGGCCCGGAGGAGAACCGGCATGCGCGTCTTCCCGCCCCTGACCGCCCTCACCACCGCCGCGCTCCTGCTCGTCACGGTCGCCGGCGCGACTCCCGCCGCGGCAGACCGGGACTCCGACGGCACACCACCGGTCAAGGTGTCCCACGGAGACCCGTACGCGAAGTGCACCATCGGCGCGAGGTCCCCCGACAGCGTCGTCTACCCGGGCACCGAGGTCGAGCCGTACCTGGCCGTCGATCCGCGCGACCCGAAGCGCGTGGTCACCGTGTTCCAGCAGGACCGCTGGAACGACGGCGGCGCCCGTGGCCTGGCGGCCGGCTGGACCACGGACGGCCACACCTTCCACCGGAGCACGCTGCCGTTCAGCCTGTGCGCCCCCGGCGGCGCGGACTACGAACGGGCCACCGACCCCTGGGTGAGCACCGGACCGGACGGCACGGTCTACGCCGGCGGGGAGGGCGTCGACTTCACGAGGAGCACGCGCAGCGCCCTCCTGGCAGCCACCTCCCGCGACGGCGGGCGCACGTGGAAGAACCTCACCACCACGCACGTCGACGAGCAGCCGTTCTTCAACGACAAGCCCACACTCACCGCCGACCCGATCCGCAAGGGCACCGCCTACCAGGTCTGGAACCGCCTCGACAACGACCCACCCGGCCCCAGCTCCCTCGACGGTCCCGGCTACATCTCCCTCACCCGTGACGGCGGCCGCACCTGGAGCAAGGCCCGGCCGTTCGTCCGCACCAGCGCCGTGCCCAACACCCAGACCATCGGCCATCTGATCGTCGTCGACCGGCGCACCGGCACCCTGTACGACTTTTTCGACCGCCTCACCTACTCCGACGACCTGACCACCGTCGTCAAAGCCCGCTACCAGATGGTCACCTCGACCGACGCCGGAAGGAGCTGGAGCGCCCCGGTCACCGTGGCCCGGGACACCTCCGTACCGGAGGTCGACCCGAACGACCCCGCCACACTGCTGCGCGACGGGACCACCCTGCCGAGCCCGGCCGTCGACCCCGGGACAGGCACGCTGTACATGGCCTACGAGGGCTCGGACTTCTCCGGGGGAGAGTTCGACGCCGTCCAGCTTGTGCGGTCCACCGACGGCGGACGCACCTGGGGGACCCCGGAGCTGATCAGCCCCAAGGGCGTTCCGGCCTTCTCACCGTCGATCGCGGTCACCGAGCGGGGCACGGTCGCGCTCACCTACTACGACCTGCGCTTCCTCAAGCCCGGCAACACCACCACCCTGCCCACCGCCTACCAACTGGCCACGCTGCAGCACGGAAACTCCAAGCTCCGGACCGAACGACGGATCTCACGGGTCTTCGACTGGCTGCAGGCGCCGTTCGCCGGGGGCTACTTCCTCGGCGACTACCAAGGCCTGGCGGCAGACGGAAAGGGAGTACGGGCGGTGCTCACCGAGACCCACACCGGCGCACCACGGAACCGTACGGACGTGTACACCAGCAGCCTCCGAAGCGGCAGCGGCGGTAGGGCCGCACATCCGGGGGATGGACGTCGAACTCCGCGGTTCCGCATCCCCCGAGACCGCCGAGCTGAGTGAGACCTTCGCGGGCGGCCTCCGGCCGTCGGCCGGTTCTGGCACCGGCAGCGGCGCACCGGACGCGGTGGCCGATCCTGTACTCATCCGGGAGGGCGCGGTCAGCCCGCCTCCAGCGGGCCGCGTTCTGTGCTCCACTCCGACTGCCGCCGCCTGGTGAACCGCTCGGGGCGGGGGAGCCGGTGGGCGCGTGCCGGTGCGTACCTCACGGAGCACTGGCGCAGCGCCCGAGGGCCGGTACCTTCGGGTTCTGGTCCCGAGGGCAGGGTCGAGGTCACAGCAGCCGGTCGACCAGCCCGTCGACGTAGTCCGGGGTGAGCGGGCCCCTGCCGAGCAGGACGCGGATGTACATCGGGGCCAGGATGTGGTCCAGCACCCCGAACGCGTCAGGTGCCGGCTCGCCGCGTTCGCGGGCGCGATCGAGCATGGACTGCAGTTGCCGGGTGCGTTCGTCGAGGAGGTCGTCACGCGCCTGCAGACCCTGCTGACCCATGCTCGACAGGGCGATGACCAGGCGCAGCAACGCCAGGCCGTCGGGTCCGGTGATCTCGCGGGCCACGTTGGCCGCGTAAGCGCGCAGATCGCCGGCCAGGCTCCCGGTGTCGGGCATCGGTGACTGCGCGTTGAGGCGGGTGAGCGCCACGTCGGTGAGCAAACTTTCCAGGCTGCCCCACCGGCGGTAGATGCTGCTGTCGGCTACGCCCGCGCGCGCCGCGACCTCGCCGACGGTGAAGTTGCCGTAGCCGCGCTCGCTGATCAGGTCGGTGACGGCCTGGTGTACCTCCGCGCCGACGCGGGCGCTGCGCCCGCCGGGCCGTCGGGCTGGCTGTCGCTCGTTCATGCCGCCACCTTAACGCAGTTGGGGCTTGCGTTTACGGTGCAACGTTCCCTACTGTCGCCTAACGCAGTCACTGACTGCGTTAGAGCGCCCAAGGGTCGACCGCGTCGGCCGTGGAGAGGCGCAACTGTCGATGGAGAGGACTCCCCATGGCGGCATCGCCTGCGAGCACAGGCAGTCGACCGAACCGGGCCGTGCTGCTCACGGTGACCTGCTTAGGCCCATGCATGGTCCTGCTCGACAACACGATCGTCGGAGCGGCGCTGCCCGACATGCAGCACCGGCTGCACACTCAACTGACCGGTCTGCAATGGATCGTCGACGCGTACGTACTGCTGGTGGCCATGCTGCTGCTGTCCGGCGGCGTGTACGCCGACCGGTTCGGCCGCAAGCGGGTGTACCTGACCGGCGTGGCGGTGTTCACCACGGCATCGCTGCTGTGCGGCCTCGCGCCCTCGCTCGGCTGGCTGCTCGTCGGCCGGGTGCTGCAGGGCATCGGCGCCGCCGCGCTGAGCCCCGCCTCGCTGGCCCTGCTCGCAGCCGCCTATCCCGCGCCGCAAGAACGGATCAAGGCGATCGGGCTGTGGGCCGGATTCAGCGGAATCGGTCTGGCTGCGGGCCCCGTGGCCGGCGGCGTGCTGACAGCCGTCTTCGGCTGGCCCGCCATCTTCCTGGTCAATCTGCCCATCGGCGTGGTCCTTGTGGTGGTCGGTCTGCGCAACCTCGAAGAATCCCGCAATCCGAGCGCCCCCGCGATCGACAGCCCAGGGACGGTGCTGTCCGTTCTGGGGGTGGGAGCGCTGACCTATGGGCTGATCGAGTCTGGTGCCCGCGGCTGGACGTCACCGGTGATCCTGGGCAGCTTCACCGCCGCGGTGATCCTCCTCGCGGCCTTCGTCGCCGTCGAGGCGCGTCGTTCCGCTCCGATGCTGCCGCTGCGGCTGTTCCGGCAGAGACTGTTCACCGTGTCCAACACCGCCATGGTCGTGGTGGGGTTCGCGCTCATGGGTTCGTCGTTCTTCTTCTCCCAGTTCTTCGTGTACGTCCAGGGCAGCTCGGTCCTGCGGGCCGGCCTGCAGACCCTGCCGGTATCCCTCGCCATGGTGGTCGTCAGCCCCTACGCGGGCCGGCTCGCCGCCCGGCACGGCTTCCGCATCGTGGTCACCACCGGCCTGGCCCTGGCCGGCCTGGGACTGCTGGCGCTCGGCAGGGTGCACGCCGACACCGGTTACGGGAACGTGTGGTGGCGGCTGGGAGTCATCGGCATCGGCTTCGCCCTGACCATGTCCCCACTGACGGGAGCCGCCGTCCAAGCGGTCAGCCCGCAGGAAGGCGGCCTCGCATCAGGCATCAGCAGCACCACCCGGCAGATCGGCGCGGTGCTCGGCGTGGCGGTACTCGGAGCCGTCGTCCGCACCCGGCAATCCGGCGGTGCCACCTTCGAGACCGGCCTCGACAGCGCCTTCCTCGCTGCCGGCGCCGTCACATCGGCCACCGCCGTACTCACCGGCCTCTGGCTTGCGAGGTCCAAGCCCGCGGAAGGCTCCGTGGCGCCGCGGCGTTCCACCGATCGCAACGCGCTCACCACCTCGAACAACATATCCACCAAGAGCCGTTGACGGCGAACCGACCTTGCCCGGGAGACGTCCCGCCGGAGGCGTCGAACCCCTGCGGCAACGCGCCGTCGACCGGGGTGACGCCTCGCCCGACACCGACGCGGCGAACGTATCGACATCCTCCGGGCCACTCATCCTCCGCAGGCTCACCGGCCACGACGACCTTACGGACAACCACGCCGAGAAGCCCGCGCGCACCGCGCTCGACGGGCTTGTGCGCCCCATCGTCCGACACTTCCGATCCCAACGGAGAGACACATGTCCCGCACGTTTCTCATCACCGGCGTGAGCAGCGGCCTCGGCCGTGCCTTCGCCGCCGCCGCCCTCGAAGCCGGCCATACCGTCATCGGCACCGTTCGGAACCCGGACCAGATCGCCGCGTTCGAGCAGCTTGCTCCGGGCCGCGCTCACGTCCGCGTGCTGGACGTCACCGACACCGCCGCCATCACGCCGACCGTCGCGGCGATCGAGGACGAGGTGGGCCCCATCGACGTACTCGTCAACAACGCGGGTTACGGCGTCGAGGGAACCTTCGAGGAGACCCCGCCCGACACCTTCCGCCACCAGTTCGACGTCAACGTCTTCGGCGCGATCGCGGTCACCCAAGCCGTTCTGCCCCGCATGCGCGAACGCCGCGCCGGGCACATCCTGTTCGTGACCTCCATGGGCGGCCTGCGCGCGTTCCCCGGCCTGGCCGCCTATCACGGCTCCAAGTTCGCCGTCGAGGGCATAGCGGCCACGCTCGCCACAGAGGTCGCGCCATTCGGCATTCACGTCACGGCGATCGAACCCGGCTCCTTCCGCACCGACTGGGCCGGCCGCTCCATGCACCGCGTGGAAAGCACCATCGCCGACTACGACCCGATCTTCGCCCCGATCCGTGAACGCCGCCTCGACATGCACGGCCGGCAACTCGGCGATCCCGCCCGAGCCGGTCGCGCCCTGCTCACCCTCGTGGAGGCCGAGAAGCCGCCGTCCCACCTGATCCTCGGCAGCGACGCCCTTCGTCTCGTCGCCGAGGCCCGTGCCGCCTTCGACGCGGAGACAGCCGCCTGGATCGAACTGTCGAAGTCCACCGACTACTCCGACGGCGCACAGCTCGCGTGAGAGGCACTGAACGACTCCGATGCGCGAACCACTGCGGGTGGAGGCGATCCGGGCCAGACTGTCGGCCTGGTCGGGTCCATGCCCGCCGGGCTCGTTCGAACCCGTGAAATCTCAGTTGATCCGGTCCCCGGCGCATGAATACTGGCTGTCGTCCCAGTTGAGCCGGCCTGCTTCCGGCGTTTCGCACGGGACCAGTGGAAGGGCCTGCGAGAATGATCATGCACGATGACCAAGTGGACGTGACCACCGAGACCGTCGCCACTTTGGTCCGAGAACAGTTCCCGCAGTGGAGCGGCAAGGTGATCCAACTCCTGCCGTCGACCGGGACGGTCAACGCCATCTTCCGCATCGGAAACGACCTCTCTGCGCGTTTCCCACTGCGTATGGCCGATGCTGACGAAACGCTGGCGGTTCTGGAACAGGAAGCCCAGGCGAGCGCGGAGATGGCACGGGTGTCCCGGTTCCCCGCCCCGGAACCCGTCGCCTTGGGAAAGCCCGGAGCGGGTTACCCCATGCCGTGGTCGGTTCAGACATGGCTGCCGGGAACGGTCGCCTCTGACGCCGACCCGAGTGGGTCGGACGCTTTTGCGGAGGACCTTGCGGCCTTCATCGCAGGCCTGCGGGACACCGAGACGCGGGGGCGGCTTTTCAGCGGCGGTGGTCGTGGCGGTGTTCTCGCTCACCACGACGATTGGATGGCGAAGTGCTTCGAGGAGAGTGAGGGGCTGCTCGACGTCCCCCGGCTGCGCCAGGTGTGGAACCACTTCCGGGAGTTGCCCCGCACGGGCGCCGACGTGATGAGCCATGGCGACTTGATCCCCGGCAACGTACTGGTCGCGGGAGACCGGCTCAGCGGCGTACTCGACACCGGCGGCTTCGGGCCGGCCGATCCCGCGCTGGATCTGGTCAGTGCCTGGCACCTGTTGCAGCGAGGCCCTCGGGAAGTGCTCCGGCGGGCACTGCTCTGTGACGATCTGGAGTGGGAGCGCGGCAAGGCATGGGCGTTCGAACAGGCGATGGGTGTGGTCTGGTACTACGCCGAGAGCAATCCGGCGATGAGCAGAATGGGGCGCCGGACACTCGACCGCATTCTGGAGTCGATGGAATGATGTCGCCCCGCTCGCAAGCGGTGACAGAGACGATCGCGTGCTGCGACGAGGGGACTGGCAGCGGGGACGGGCGAAGACGAAGACGTGCGCTCCGCCTCCGACGTCTCGCAGCTGGCGCGCGACGCCGCCTGAGAAGTCCTCACGGGATGAGGATGGAAGAGTCTGGTCGTGGCCAGACAGCGCAGAGGGTGCAACGGTGGAACTGATCAGCCTCTCGGATGGCGAGAACGGCTTCCGGGTGCGTGTGCTGGGGCGCCGGTCGCCGGGTGTGCTGCACCTTCACGACCGGCTCGACGCGGAGGTCCTGGTCACGAGCGGCTTCGTCAGCGGTCGGCTGGCCATGTCCCTGCTCCCGTCCGACCTGGAGGACTGGTCCCGCGCTCTGGATCTTCTCGCTGCAGGGCAGGACATCTGCTGGATGGACGACGACCACAGCCCTGAGATCAGGATCCAGCCGTGCAACGAAGAGCATGGGACTCCCGCTGTTCACGTAGAGGATCTGGGCAGTTCGTGCGTCTCCGTGTTCCTTCCCGTCAACCTTGAAGAGGGGTGGATCGACGAGCAGAGGAGACTGCTCGGGAGGGTGCTGAAGGAGTGGCCGAGCGAGGTCCTGGAGTCCTCACCGGGTGTCTATGAGTGGCGGCGCTGAACTGCTGTCAGGCGTCGCCAGCAGATGAGAGCGCGTCCCTGGGTGAGGAGCGCTTCGTGGACGTCGTCGCGGATATCTCAGCGCATCCGCAGGCGGCGGAACCAGTGCAGGTGAGCGAACACGCGCTCTCCGACCCCGCGTTGGGTGCCGAGCCCGGGGCCGTGCTCGGTGCCGCGGCGGGCGATCAGCGGCTTCACCCCGAGGTTCCCGACCATGCGCCGGTGCTTGTCGTGGTCGTAGCCACGGTCGGCCGGCACCGCGTCTCGTCGTCGGCGGAGCCGGCCGCGCTTGCCGCACACCGACGGCACGGCCTGGAGGAGCGGGATCAGCTGAGTGACGTCGTCGCGGTTGCCGCCGGTCAGGGTGGCGGCGAGCGGGGCTTCCGGTGGCGTCGGTGATCAGGTGGTGTTTGCTGCCGGTCCTGCCCCGGCCGACAGGGATTCGTCCGGTCTTGGAGCCCCCTTCAACGCGCGGATGCGGGAGCCGTCGACTGCCGTCAGGGAGAGGTAGAGGCCGTTCGCCCCGCGAAGTTCGGCAAGCAGGACCTCGTGACACCGGGGCCACAGGCCGGCCTCGGTCCACTCGGCCAGGCGACGCCGGCAGGTCATGTCCGAGCCGAAACCGAGTACCTGCGGCAGGTGTTCCCAGGCGATCCCGGTATGCAGCACGAACGGGATCCCCAGGCCCGGGGCATGACGAAATCCGGACGGGACGGTCGGCGGTGACGTGACGCATATGCGAGGTGAGGGTCATCTGCAGCTCTGCAACAGACGGGTATTTCAGAGGTCCGCCTAGTATTTGCGTTTGTGCGGGGCGGTGGGCCGGGTACGGTCGACGCCCCCGTACGGTGTCGCCCGCACAGATCGTGGGGTTGCCCCGACGCGCACCTAGCCGCTGCCGCGCCTGGAGTTGAGTGCTCCCGTCAGCGTCGACTCGCGCAAGGTGAGGGCGGGCGCTCCGTCGGAGCTGACAGGTCAGGTGATCCGGGCAGCCGAGACGTGCGAGCGGGATCTGCCAAGTACGGTCCCCCCGGTGACGCCAACTGATGTCAGAGGGACGGACGAGTGAGTTGATGTCCGGTTCGTCGTTGCAGTTGCTCAGCGAGCACGGCGCTTGGCGAGGTGGCGTACGAGCAGGGGGATGACGGTTCCTGTCAGGAGGGCGGCAAGGGGTATGGCGACATTGGCCCAGGGAGCTGGGAGGGATTTGTAGGTGGCGGTCCCGTCTTTGATCTCGATGTAACCGCGGGGGCGGGCACCGGCACCGCCCCCTCCTTCGCCGGTGTTGGCGCCTCCGGCTTCGGGGCGCGTGCCCCCGGCGAATCCGAAGCCGACTTCCGCGACCGGAATGATGGTGATTCCGTCGCTGGTGACGGGTTCACCGAAGACGGCGGACACCGAGGCCCGGCTACCCAGCTGCTCGGCCAGGTGTTTCATCAGGGCCGCGGCCGTGTCGGCCTGCGGGACGGGCTGGTCCGGTGTGCCTGAGCTGGTCATCGGGTACCTCCGGGGCGGCGGATACGGCGGTACCGAGGATATGGGGCATCCGGCCAGGGTGAGCCGGCAGGAGACGGTGCCGCTGTAGCTGGCGGTGGCGGTGTCGGTCTTGGTGACGATCACCCCCGGGGCGGCGGAGCCGCTCCCCGCGGACCGTGGAGAGACGGGGTTGCCGGACAGGAGTCTCCGGATCAGGCCGGGGAGGCTCGCGCCGAAGCGGACCTCGGCCGATTACGGTGAGCGGCTCCAACCGAGTCGCACCACCCGGTCGGAATCGGCACGGCGCCCTCCCAACTGGCAGGCGGCCGGCTCGGGTCCGAGCGGGGTGTCGGCGGCGACCAGCTCGGCCAGGCCCCCGCGCCGACAGATCTGGTCGACCCGGCCACGGTGGTGCAGGCGTCCCGTCCGAGGTCGCGCTGAGGTCGACCAGCGGGCCGCGGTCGACGAATATGGCCGCTGTCCTCACCGGAGCCGGCCGGGACAAACGCTGGTAGTCGGTGGGGCGTGGGGCGTGGTCGGCGAGCGTGCTGCGCAGCGGGTCGCCGACGGCCTCCGGGTCAGCGGCCCCCGCGCCGGGCAGAGCGCGGCACAGCCCGGCGGCGAGGGTGGTCTTGCCGCCGCCGAACAGGCCGTTCAGCCATACGATCACGCTTCTCCTGTGGTCGCGGCGACCGTGTCGGTGTGCCGCGCAGGGGCCGGGAGGTGTCCGTTCCGGCCCGGCCACCGGAACACCAGGCGGGAATGCTCCTTGTCCAGGACGTCCCCGGTGGGCAGTAGACGGTCGGGCGTGCCGGCCGGGTGGACGGTCAGGACCGGATCAGTGTGCTTGTCGTTGTCGTCGGCGCGGACGTGGCGGTCCCAGGCCCCTACCGTGGCCGCGAGTTGCTCGGCCAGCTGGGGACCCTGCTCGCCGAAGGCGTGGACGACCCATTCCCACTCCTTGTCCTCCGGGCGCTCTCCGTGCCGGGTGTGGACGTGGGTCAGGTAGGCGAGCGAGGCATCGCCGAGGACGGCCGGTGCGTCACGGTCCTTGGTGATGGCGGTGACGCCCGTGTCCTGGTGGGCGTGCAGACGGCAGAAGGCCGGCAGGGTGGTGGCCGCGTACAGCTGCAGGGAGCCGAAATAGGCGCCCGCCCCCATGGTGATGCCGGTGGCGACTTCGTGCCGCGGTCCGCGCAGCGCCCTCTCCAGGCCGGTTGTCGGGGCGGGGCCGCCTTCCTGGAAGCGGAGAGTCAGCTCACCGTCGAGGAGGACGCCGGCCGGGATGGTGCGGGCTTGCTGTCCTTGGTCCCGGACGAAGCCGCAGTGTGTGAAGCGCCGGGCCTCCAGCACCTGCCCGTGCCGTTCGAAGGTGACCGCGCGGGTGTAGCCGCCGATCTCCAGCGGCAGGACCAGCCGCCCGCCCTCGGCCAGCTGCTCGCGCCAGGCCGGTGAGATGTCCCAGCAGTTGTAGGTGATCACGCTGCCGTCGAAGCCGTCGCGGGGCACGAGGTGGGCGGGGGCTCCGAGGGCCGCGTCGGCCTCGATGGCGGTGACGCGTCCGCTGCCGGCCTCCGTGAGGAACCGGCGGGTGCGCCGTACGACCCACGGGTCGACGTCGGCGGTCACCACCTGCCCCTCGGGGCCGGCGACGTGAGCGATCAGCTCGGCGTTGTAGCCGCCGGAGCCCGCCTCGAACACGATCGCGCCCGGCTTCAGGCACAGGTTCTCGATCATGGCGGCTTGGAGCCAGGCCGCAGACACCGAGCTGATCGCCGTTCCGGTCTCGTCGCGCCGGGTGACGACGGCCCGGTCGCCGCCGTCGTACGCGGCGGTCAGGTTCGCTTCCGGTACGAAGCGGTGGCGCGGCACGGTCCGCAGAGCGGCGCGGACCGGCTCGGAAGGGGCCCAGCCGCCGTCGATGACCGTCTGGGCCATCGCCTGACGCAGCCGGACGGCTTCGGCCGGCTCACCCGGCACGGGCGGCTGCTCGATGGCGATGGGGTAGGAGACCACGGGCGGCAGGCCCGGGATGACACCGGGCCACACGGCATCCAGCGCGTGAGCGGCCGGGACGAAGACGGTGCCGACGCAGGCCAGAGCGTGCAGGTCGAAGAACTCCCAGCGGGCGAACTTGTCGGGCTCGGGGTTGGACAGCGTTCCCGACCAGGCGGTGATGCGGACGACTGCGGTGAGCCGGGGCACATCACCGGCGGCGTCGGCGAGCATCGCCACCACGTACGCGTTCCCGACCTCGGCGGCTAGCCCGGTCTCCTCGGCGAGCTCACGCACCGCCGCCACCTCGAACGGCTCCGGCCCGTGGGTCTTGCCGCCGGGGAGTTCCCACATGCCACGGTGTGAGCGACCGAGAAGGACCCGGCCGGACGCGTCGGTGACGACCGCGAGCGCGGCGGTCGCCGCCGGACCGGACGGCGGCCGCCGCCGTTCCACCGCCCTGGTGCCGGCATGGCACGGGCCACGCAGGACGAGGAGGGCCAGGCCGTCGGCGTCCATCCGGTCCACCGTCCTCCAGCCGGCGCCGACCAGGGCGATCTCGTCCTCGTCCAGTGCGATCCCACGCCGCTCCTCCGGCGTGTTCTCCGCCACCGGGGTGATGACGACGAGAGCGCCTCCGTCCCGGAGCCGCTCACCCAGCCCGTGAAGGACGCGACCACGGTCCTTCAGGAAGGGGTACATCAGCCGCAGCACGACCAGGTCGTACCCCTCTTCGTGCAGCGGGGAGGGGTCGTCGCGCTCGATGTCCAGCTGCAGCCACCGCACGCCCTCGACGCAGGCGTGCTCCTCGCGGGCCCGGGCGAGCGCGCTGCCGGCGAAGTCGGCGGCGTCCACGGTGTAGCCGAGGGAGGCGAGGTAGACGGCCAGCTCACCGGTGCCGCATCCCACGTCGAGCGCCCGACCGCCGCAGTCGGGGGCGGGGGTGTGCCCGGCGAGTAGTTCCCTCTCGCGCTCACCGACCTGCCGGAACCCCTTGCCGTCGCTGAAGTGCTGCTCCCACTGGTCGCGGGCGATGTACGTCAACGTGCTGCTCCTCGTGCGTAAGTGCGGTGATGGCCAGGGGCGCCGTGCGGCGCGGAGCCGGGCCAGGGTGCGGCGGCCTCGCTCCACGAACTCGGGATCGGCTTCGACAGGTTCTCGGCGCTGCCGCTGTCTCGTTCGGCTGACGTCAAGGCGTCCCCCTCGTGGACGTGATGGCGGTGTCGCCGTGTTCAACGACGCCACCCCAATTTCGAACACCTGCTCTTTCGGACGGGTTGTGCGCCCTGGGGTTGAGCGGTTCTCCGAAGGTGCGTCGTGCACCGACCCTTGCCGTGCAAGGGCACGCGCCCGGGGCGGATTGGCCGAAACGCCGACGCAAGCACTGCTCTGTGCGCGAACAGCATCCGTACGGCGGGGGGAGCAGGCCGGTACGTGGGTTCTGCCGGCGTCATGGGGAACATCTGCTCGGCGAGGGAGGCCACCGCCCCGCGCCCTTCTCTCCGTAGGACGCCACAGTGGGGGCCTCCAGGTCCGGCAGGAAGCGGCCGGCTGCGTCACGAGGGAAGAGGCTCAGAGTCACGAGGGAAGAGGCTCAGACCTTGGTCGATGCCGACCGGGTTCTCCGAGAGGCCGGTCCACGGGGGCCGGGGCCTTCGAACGGTTCCGACCGGGCCAGGAGAGAATCCTGGCATGGTGATGGCACGGCATGTGTATTCCTCGTCGCCCGTCGTGGACGGGCACCCGCTCCTGGCTGAGCCGGGCTTCTGGCCCGCGTACTTGGCGGACCTCGCCGAGGGGTTCGCGCCGGAGGCCTTCGGATCGGACGGGGGCGACGCGGACGCCATGCTGGACACGCTCCACGACCCGTCGGCATGGCCCGTGTTCACGGTGCCGCTGGCCGGCGACTTCGCGATCGTCGTGCACTTCAACAGCGGCGAGGAGTACACGACCACGGACTACTTCCTCACCCACCCCGACTGGACCCAGGACCTCGTCCTGGCCGGCGACGACCAGGACCGCATCGGCCCCGGGCTGTGCTGGCCCGAACTCGCCGCCCTGCTGGAGGCACCGCCCGGTGCGGCAGGCGTCACCGACTCGCACGCCCGTCTCCTCCTTCTTCTGCCTGTTCTCGGCGACGCGGCTGTTCCGGAGGAGGCCGTGACGGCGGTGGTCGAGGCTTTGGTCGCCCAGGGTGCGCCCGAGGCGAGCGAGGCGTTGGCCAGACACCTGCTTCAGGGGCACCCGATGTGGGGCGTCGAGGACTGGTGGTTCGACGATGACGAGCAGAGCTGGCTCTGCGAGGGCGAACACAGCCCACGCAAGATTCCTCTCGGCGACCACCTGCCCCCGCAGCAGCGAGCCGCCCTCGAAGCCTGCCTCACTCCCCGCTGACCGTCTCAAGCCGCAGGGACAACGGCCTCGGTGGGCGAGACCCCGAGGGCGACCGATTCGGCGGGTGAGGCCCCGAAGGCGACCGACTCGCCGGGGGAAGCCTGAAGGCGACGGACTCGGTGGGCGAGGTCCCGGAGGCGACCCACTCGTCGTAGATCGTGTGGCCGATGGCGGAATCACCGGCAGGTGATCGACAGGATCCTGCATCGAGTGCGGATCGGGGTGCAGTGGCGTGATCTGCCCGAGAGGTTCGGTCCCTAGAAAGCCGTGTATGAACGCCTTCGGCTGTGGTCGGCCGACGGCATCTGGGAACGGCTGCTGCAGCAGGTCCAGGCTGTGGCAGATGCTGCGGGCGAGATCGGCTGGAGATCTCGTGGGTGAACACATCCCATGCCGGTTCGGCGGTCTCTGTCTGGTGCGGCGGAGCGAAGTTGATCGCGGACGCGGGTCTGTTGCCGGTGGTCCGGTCGGCGGGCTGGACCCTGCTGCTGTGGGCACGGGGCCGATACAGTGAGGAAATGATCTCACCTGACCGTAGAGTCGCCGAGCGTGAGGCGGCGGAGACCATCACGTATCGCGTGGCGGAGAGTGAGAGGGACAGATCCGCCGTCATCAAGGGCGAGTTCAGCTCGGACACCGTCTTCGAAGTGGTCGGTTCCGAGGGCGGGTTCACCATTCGGCCCGCCCGGTTGGACCCGCCGGTGCACAAGGTCTTTCCCGACGACGAGCCCGAGGCCGGTGAGACGTCGGAGGACGAGCGCCGGTTTGTCGCGCTGGACGGCGAACTCGTGTGCGGCTATGTCGACACGAGGTATGAGCCCTGGAACCAGCGGCTGGTCATTGCCGATATCGAGGTGGCCGGGCCGTACCAGGGACGGGGGATCGGACGCACGCTGATGAGCCACGCCGTCGACCGGGCCCGAGAATGCGGTGCCGGGCACGTGTGGCTGGAAGTGACGAACATCAACGCTCCGGCCATCCGCGCCTACCAGCGCATGGGGTTCACCTTCTGCGGCTTGGACACTTCCCTCTACAGCGCCACCGAGTCCGAGGGGGAGACGGCGCTGTACATGAGCCTCTTCCTCGACTGATCCGCTGGCCGGGAGTCGGCCCAGTGCTTGGACGAAGCCCTGACGGCCGCTGCCGCCCGCTGTCTCCGGTCCTCACCGGCGGACAGCGGGCGGACTGCACTCAGTTCACGGCGGTGCTGGAGAAGATCCGCGTTCCCCGGAGCGGGCCGGGCAGGCCGCATTGGCTCCGCACATGATGAACCGCCGGGCAGGTCCTTGCGGCGTCAGCCGTTGCTCGTTAGGTCTTCCCACCTGTCCACAGGAGTGTTGTGGGAGACGGCGACACATGACTGTCGATTGTCTCGCGATCAGCCGCGTTCGAAGCAGTGGGAGTGACCGATGACGGAGAAGCCGCGACGCTCATACCAGTGGCGTGGCCAGTCCGCCGCATCGGCGATCAGGAATCGGGTGCTGCAGTTTTCCTCGACAGCCAGGCGCAGAGCGGTGGCCAGGACCGCATCGGCATACCCGCACCTGAGGTGGTCCGTCGAAGTGATCAGATCCTCGATCTGTGCCATGCCGGATCCTGGGTCCACATAGAGGTCGGCCCATGAGGCGACCTCCCCTTCCTCCGTGCGGGCACCGATGAAGCGAACGATGTCGGCCCCGCCCCGGCGAGCCTCGCGTCGCTCGACGAGGTGGCGTATGACCTCGTTGTCGACGTCCGGAAGGAGACCCCGCCATCGCCGGGTGAGCGGAGTACGTATCGCGTCGAGGTCTACCTCATCAGCCGGTTTGCCGGTCGGCACCGGGCCTGCGTGCAGCATGACCAGATAGGTGGAGTGGGTGTATCCAGCCCGGATCAGCCGCTCTGCGCACGCCAAGCCGACTGCGTCGTCAAGGACTGAGACCAGTCGGTGTGGCAGATGGCCCAGTGCTTCCTCCGCGATCGCGGGCAGCGCCTCCGGATCCACGGCCGCGTTGATGACCACCTGGTTGTTCGCACGGGAATGGGCGAAGGCATCGTCATGTACAGCGAACCCGCCCGGTAAGTCGACGACGTGCCCGGCCTGGCGACGGGCGAAGGTGGACAGGAAGGCGTTGATCCGCTGAAGTTCTGCGCTCGGCATGGAGGGAGCCTATGCAGGCGTGACCATGGCCGCCTTCGAATTGCCCGGCGGGGGAGCACTGCCCTGAGGCCGGCCGGTCATCTCGCCTTCGAACACAGCGGCGCTTCGGCAACGGGACCTTGAAGAGGACACCGGCCGCGACCAGGATTCCTCCACCGTTCGCCGAGGAATCTGGTGGAGGACTCGGCGGCGGCCTACGGACCGGCGGACGGTCACCTCTGTCAGGGGCAGCAGGGCCGGCCGGAGTCTTCGCCCGGCCGAAGAGCGCTGGGTTCGCGCCCTTCTCCAGGGTCGATAGCGTGGGGGCGTTCCGACGTGGGGACTCTGGGGGCCGTTGGGCGTATGAGGGGGGCTGATGGGGTACACCGCCGTACACCCGGTGTGGGGTCGGCTGGACGCGTCGTTGGACGACCTCGGGTGCGGCCGCTCCTGGGCGGACGTCCACCGTGTCAAGGGGCTGGAGTTGGCGTGCCCGGAGTGCCGGGGCCGGGTCTTCGCCCGGGTTTCCCAGCACAGCTTCCGGCACTTCTACCATCATGTACGGCCGAAGGACTGCGAGCTGGCGAACGAATCGCCGGAGCACCACCTGCTGAAGCTGGAGCTGGCCATGGCTGCTCGGGCGGCGGGTTGGCGGGCCGAGCTGGAAGTGAGCAGCGAGACCCGGAACTGGCGGGCCGACGTGATGGTCTTCGACGAGCGCGACCGCCCCTTCATGGCTTTGGAGGCGCAGTTGTCGCCCATGACACCGCAGGACGCGCGCATGCGCACGGCCCGCTATGCGCAGGACGGAGTGGCGGTGTGCTGGGTGGCGGTGCAGGACCGGCCGTGGGAACGCGTCGTCCCCTCCCTGAGGGTGCGCTTCCCGCAGCAGCGGGGCGAGGCGTGGACGGTGTGCCATGGGATGGCGCGCTACACCTGGTCGCCGCGCACGCTGAAAGCGAAGGCGAAGTGGGTGCACATCACCTGCCCGCTCGGCGACGCGGTCAAGTGGATTCTCGACGGGCGGGTGCACGCCCACACCGGCGCGAACGGCACGGTGTGGTGGACAGCGTCCGCGTACGAGCAACTGGCCGTCGAGCGCGCCCGGCTGGAGGCCGAAGCCGAAGCCGGCGAACGGGCTGCTGCGGCCGAGCGCCGGCGCCGGGAAGCCGAGCATCGAGCAGCCGCCGCCGCGCAACGCCGCCGGGACGCCGAGCAGCGGGCACGGGAGCGGGCGCAGAAGCGTGAGGCCGAACTGCGGCGCCTGGCGGGATTCTTCGAGCATGCGGGCCTGGGTGCCGCTGTGTGGGAGACGTTCACGCAGATGGTCCGCTCCGCCTCGGGCAAGGCGATCAAGTACGGCGACCCGAGCCCCGCCCACGGCAACGGCTTACCCGTCTACGCCCGGCCGCGGTGGGCAAGCGACGGATTCTCGCTGGCCGGTGTGGTGTGCCCTGACCCCTCGGCGATCGCCGAGTGGCCGAAGGAACTGACGATACTGGTGCCGAACCAGACCTGGCTCTCTCGTATCCAGGCAGCCGCCCGGGCGCCGCTCAAGGTGGCGGTGCTGAACCCGGTCACCGGCCGCAGCAACTTCGTGCGTGTTGCCCCCAACCCGCTGTTGCTCCCGTCGGGTCCTAGACGATCAAGCCCTGCGTCCGGCGGGCTCGTCCCGCGGACGCCTTCCGCCGTCTCGCCGATCGCTTCCCGGCCACGCGACGGGAGCGCGGCCGGACGGGGCGGCTCGCGGCACGGAGTCGTCGAAGCGTAAGTGGCGCATGCGCCGTTGGCGGTGCTCGTGGGTGCTGTGCAGCATCACTGATCGGATGGTGTCCAGGACCGTTGCCGACCTACAGGGGAGTTGGCGTCACCACCGCGTTGAGGCACTCGCACCCAGGAGGCAGTCAGATGTCCGTCAGTCCGGTTCCCCAGGGCTACAGCACCGTGACACCGTGGACCTGAGCTCGCAGGAAACGGAACGCCGCCTCGGCGACCCGGAGTGCACCAAGGCCATGGAGTACGTCCGGAGCGCCGACTTCTTCCCCAGGAAGGCGCACTTCCGTACCTGACCCGGCAAGCCCTCCACCGGCGGCGCAGGCAAGCCCACGGTGGTCCCGTGAAGCCAGCGTTGTCAGTGGTGGCTGGAACGCTGGACGGCATGAACAGCGACGACGAGCAACTGCTGCAAGGCCGGGTCTACGGCGCCGACCCCGACCACCCGGGACCGCTCCCCGGCCGGAGCTACGTCGAACTCGTGGGCGGCCCGCTGGACGGGCTGCTCCTGGACATCACAGGCTGGACGCAGGATGAGATCGGCACGGGTGTTTCCCTGCTGACGGACCTCGGGCAGTTCGGGCCCGGCGGCCGGGCGCTGTACGACCCTCGCCCGGGCAGCTCCGGCCGCTTCGACTGGTCGGGCGACAGCCCCTGACCCTGTGACCGGGCCAGGGAGGGCTGCCGGGGTGACGTCGCCGGGGGAGAGGCCGGGGCGCGGGCGGTGCCGGTGTACGGGGTGTACGTGGGTTGCTGCTTCCGTCTCATGTGGTCGGAGGCAGAGGGTCAGGACGAGCGTGGATTCCCCGGGTCGTTCATCGGTTCAGCGATGTCGCAGGAGGTAGCGGCGAGTGCTGCGGGGAGGCTTGGATCATCTGGATGACGAAGCCGGCGAATCGCCTGGAGGCAGCTGCCCGGCTGGAGGGCGTGCTTGCGTGGATTCCCCGGTTCGCCATGAGCATGAGAATCAGATCGTCCGGGATCAGGAAGTCGGGGCGCAGGTGACCGGACTCCCTCGCGCGGAGGGCCAGTTCGGTGACTGCTTTCACTGTGTATGCGCGGTCCGCGGTCACGTCCGCCGCGTTCGGAAACGTCGACATGAAGGCTTCGGTGAAGCCTCGGTCCCGGGCGTGCAGCTCGCAGATCTTCTCGATGACCGAGCAGAGTCCGTGCCAGGGGTCGGGATCGGCGTACCCCCGGTCCACGATGGCGCGGCACTCGCGCATCTGGTCCGCAAAGGCCTCGGTGACCAGCGCCTGCTTGGTGGGGAAGTGGCGGTAGAGGGTGGCGGGTCCCACCCCGGCACGCCGCGCGACCTCGCGCATCGGCACGTCCAGCCCGCGGGCGGAGAACAGCGTGCGGGCCGCCTCGAGTATCCGCGCGCGATTGCTTGCCGCGTCGGAGCGCAGGACGTGAGGCAATCGGTCTGTCACCACTCTCACTTTAGCCAAGCGGACGGGGGCGTCCGTTAGCGTCCGAGGTGCAGAGACTTCACGCCCGTGTCTGGTGGGCCGAGGCCACCGTCCGACAGCACGCCGGCCGTGGCCTTGGGCCGGATGCGCAGTCGCCCGTACCCAGCCGAGAAGATGGAGACCACGTTGAAGGCAGTGGTGATCCGAGAGTTCGGACGTCCCGAAGGCATGGCGGTCATCGACCTCCCCACCCCCCTTCCTGCCGCCGGGCAGGTGCTCGTCGCCACCGAGGCGGTGGGGGTCGGGGGTGTCGACACCCTGATCCGTAGCGGAGCCCTGACCGCCTACGGTTTCCAGGAGGGCCACGTCCCCGGCAGCGAGGTCGCGGGGAGCGTGACAGCAGTCGGTGACGGCGTCGACGCGTCGTGGATCGGACGGCGGGTGTGGGGGTCCACCGGTACCGGCGGAGGCTACGTCGAACAAGCTGTCGCGTCGGTCGAAGAGATCGTCCCTCTGCCCGCGGACCTGTCCGCCACCGACGCGGTGACGCTCGGCAGTGCCGGTGTGGTGGCCCGCTTCGGGCTCGCCCACGCCCACTTCGCTCCCGGGGAGACGGTCCTGGTGCGCGGAGCGGCCGGCAGCATCGGGATCATGGTGGTGCAGCTCGCGGCTCGAGGCGGTGCGGCGGCAGTGGCGGTCACCACCTCATCGGCCGAGCGCGGCGAGCGGCTGCGCAAGATCGGCGCGACCCACGTACTGGACCGCTTCGGTGGGGGAGCGGACGATGCCCCGGCGGGTTACGACGTCATCATCGACGTGGTGGCCGGGGAGCACCTGCCCTCGTTCTTCGCTCGGCTCAACCCCAATGGCCGGATGGTCGTCGTGGGTGCCGTCGCGGGCCAGCCGCCGGCGGACTTCGGCACAGAGATGATGGCGGCGTTTCAGAAGTCGCTGTCCTTCGCCACTTTCAGCGCGGCCACCGTCACGCCGGCCGACCGTAACGCCGTGCGCGCGGAGCAGTTCGCTGCGGCGGGCCGCGGGGAGATCGAGGCGGTGGTACACGAGGTGCTGCCGCTGGAGCAAGCCGTGCTGGCGCACCAGAAGATGGACGCGGGTGAGGTTTTCGGCCGCATCGTGCTGGCGCCGTAGCCTCCGCGGGGCTGCCCCGCTCTTGTCTCATGAGACAGATCCGCGGTTGTTCTCGACCAGCCGCGGGCTGAGGTAGGGCACCGTCCACGTTTGGGGGTGAGCTCACTGGAGGGCATGAAATCCGCTCAGTCGCAACCCTCCGGTAGTCACAAAATCCTTCGACTTGCAAATCCATCTGAGGGCACAAAATTGTTCAGTCTGCAAATCCGGCGTAGGGCATAAAGTCCGTCCTGCCGCAACAGCTTCGGCGAGAAATTCCAAGCTTGACGGCGTCGTGGAGTTTGTTTATGGTCCAGGTCGTTCACGTCCTGTCGATCGATACCCGAGGGTGTTCATGACCGTACCTCCAACGTTGCCGAAGTCCAGGCAGCGGTTGATTCTCGCCGTTCTCATGGTGTGTTCGCTGCTGATTTGGCTGGACAATACTGTCCTGAGTACTGCGCTGGAGACCCTTGCAGACCCGGTCCGTGGGCTGGGGGCCGATCCAGGTCAGCTGCAATGGGCGACCGGTTCGTACACTCTGGCCTTCGCCACGTTGATGTTCACCGCGGGGGCATTGGGTGATCGGTATGGTCACCGGACAGTGTTCTCCAGTGGGTTGGTGATCTTCGCCGGGTCCTCTCTGTGGGCGGCGTACGCAAGCGATGCGGGCCAGCTGATCGCAGCGCGAGCTGCGATGGGGGTGGGAAGCGCGCTGATCACGCCCGCCAATCTGGCCATCCTTATGTGGACCTTTACCGGCACTGCGCGGGCTGCCGCGATCGGCATCTTCTCGACGTCGGCCGGTGTCGGAATGGCTGCCGGCCCGGTGCTGGCAGGGTTCCTGCTCGATCATTTCTGGTGGGGCTCGGTCTTTCTGATCAACGTCCCGGTCGCGGTATTGGCGTTGGTCGGGCTCGCCCTGCTGGTTCCGAATTTCCGCAGTCCCACTCCGCGGCCGTTGGACCCCGCTGGAATGTCGCTGTCGATCAGTGGGCTCGTGGCGTTGGCCTACGGGCTGATCCGGGCGGGGCAGGTGGCTGTGTGGAGTCGTCCCGACGTCTGGGCGCCGATCGTTGTCGGTCTGGTTCTGCTGGCCGTTTTCGTACTCGTCGAACTGCGTGTCAAGGTTCCCAGCTTTGATCCGCGACTGCTCGCACAACGCACATTCGGTGGCGGCAATGTGGCGCTCGGATTGCTGCTCTTCGCTGTGGCCGCCATCACCTTCTACAACGCGTTCTATCTGCAAGGCGCGCTCGGATTTTCGCCGATGAAGGCAGGTCTGGTGAATATCCCGACCGCATTCGGCGCGCTCGCGGGGGCGCCACTGGCCTCGCGACTGGTTCGCCGTCTGTCCCTGCGTCCTGTCGCCGTGCCGGCGCTGACCGTGGCTGCGCTGACCATGGGCGGATACGGGTTTCTCGGACTCCGGACTCCACTCGCCTGGATCGAGATCCTGTTGTTGGTACAGGGTCTTTCGATCGGCATGGTGATTGGCCCCGTCACGGCCGCACTGATCGGCAACCTGCCCTTGGAACAGGCCGGTGCGGGATCGGCCGTCACCAACACCGTGCGACAGACCGGCAGTGTGATCGGCATCGCAGTAGGCGGTACGATCATGTCGATCACGTACCGACGTGCGATCGAACCTTCACTGGAGGGTGCACCCGGTCCGGTGCAGGATCAGGCCCGGGTTTCCGCCGAACAGGCCCGCCACGTCGCCACCGCCGTCCACCGGCCCACTCTTGCTCAGGCTGCCGACGATGCGTTTGTCCACGCCATGCACGTCGGCGCGGGCTGCATCGCGGTCATCGCACTCCTCGGAGCAGTTGTGCTGCTGGTTACCCTGCCTGCCGTCGGAAAGAAGAAGGGTCCGATACCGGAGCCGGACTACGAAGAGGCCCGCAGCTCCGTCTGACAGCGTGATGGCAGAACCCGGGCTCAGGCCCGCCGCAGGGCGAGGGCAGCGGCACATACCCTCCGAAACGGACCGGCCATTCACCCCAGGGCTGACCGCTACAGATCGACGACGAGCGTTTTCCGGCGGAAGAACAGACCCGTTCAATCCGCCGGGCGCATGGCTGCTGACGTGTGCCTCGGCCTCAACACCCGACAACCTGACGGATTGATGTCATCCATCGGTCAGCTGCTGGACGGCCCTCAGCACCTGACCGGATCCGTCTTCGGTCACCAGGTGTCGCGCCGCTCTCGCGGCGGCTCGGCTGTACGACTGCTGCCCCACCACGTGCCCAAGTGCGTGGGCAAGCCGTTCGGCGTCGAGGGAGCGGAAGGGGATCGGGTCGGTGGCGGCGCCGATGGCGGCAAGTCGCCCCGCCCAGAACGGCTGGTCCGCGGTCACCGGTACGGTGACCGCGGGCACTCCAGCGCGCAACGCGGCGGCCGAGGTGCCGGCCCCGCCGTGGTGGACCACCGCGGCCAGCCGTGGAAACAGCAAGGCGTGCGGTACGTCCCCGATGGTGAGCACGTCGTCTCCGTCGGCGGCGAGCCCGGCACTGCCGGCTTGGAGGAGCCCTCGCAGCCCGGCGCGGCGCAGCGCTCGCACAGCGATCTCGCTCAGCCGTTCCCCGTCGCCGGACGCCATGCTGCCGAAGCCGATGAGGACGGGCCGGGGTCCGGCACGCAGGAAGTCCTCCAGATCAGCGGGCAGCTGTCCGGCCGCGTCGTGATGGGGCCACCAGTTGCCCACGACCTCCAGGCCGGGGCGCCAGTCGGAGGGACGGGGCACCAGAGCCGTGCTGAAACCGTGCAAGATGGGCCAGTTCGCCTGTTCCTGCCGTCGACGCATCTCGGAAGGAGAGGCCGGAGGCAGCGCGAGGCGGTGGCGCAGCTTTGCGACAGCCTGTTCGTAGACACGGTCGGCCATCCGCAGTGCGAAGCGTCCGGTTGCCCGGTTGGCGAGACGGCCCAGGGAGCGGGATCCGGTGACGGCGGGCGGGAAGTCGCCGGTCGGTGTGGTGGGTTGGAGGTACACACCGAGGCTCGGTGTGCCCGTGGCCTCGGTGAGGTGCCAGCCGAGCGGAGCCGTGGTGGCCGACAGCAGGAGCAGGTCCGTGCCATCGTCCACCGCGTCGGCGAAGCCCTGCCCCAGTTCGGTGATGAACGCGGCAGCGGTGCGCATGAGGTCTCGTGTGCGTGTGACATCGCCACGTGCCCGTGGGTCGGCGGGGAGGCTGCGAAACTCCAGCCCTGCGTCGCGTACGAGGGGGGCGAAGGAGTCTGTGGCGGCGAGGACAACGTCGTATCCGAACCGGCGCAGTTCGGCGCCCAGCCCCGTGTACGGCGCGACGTCGCCGCGGGATCCGGCCGCGGCGATCAGGATCTTCAATGGTCCTCCTCGGAATCGGTACGGCCGCCTGCGTGGCGGGCCGCGTTGGCGTGCACCGCCGTGCGCATGTAGGCGGCCAGGCCCGGGCGTTGCTGCGACGGCGGTACGACCAGAGCGAACGCGCGCGGGTCGGCGACGAAGTCGTCCGCGATGCGCCGGTGCATGTCGGGTGGGCAGGAGGTGAACCATCGCGAGATGTGCAGACGGTGCTCCTCGGCGAGGTCCATGGCCCGCTCGCCGTCGCTCGGTTCTCCCTCGTCGAAGACCGCGAGCAACTCCGCGCGCCAGGCGGCGGCCTCGCCCATGAGCCGGCGCCAGTCCTCCTTGGTGTGGGCGGCCGCGCGCGCCATCGCTTCGCGCTGTCCCTCCGAGTGCGCCCACTTCAGCTCTGCCTCGGTGGCATAACTCAGGTCGAAGGCGACCTCACCGAAAACCTCGAAGCGTTCCTCAGGGGTCAGGAACACCCCGGTCTTCTGGACCTCTATCGCCCGTTCCGCCACCTCGGCCAGCCGCTGCAGCCTGGCGATCTCCTCACTCAGCTGCCGCTGCCGGGCCCGGAGCCGCTCCAGGGGAGTCACCTGCGGATCCTTGAGGATCGCGGCGATCTCGTCGAGAGGGAAGCCGAGTTCGCGGTAGAAGAGGATCTGCTGGAGACGGACCAGGTCGGCCTCACTGTAGAGCCGGTATCCGGCGGGGCTGCGGTCGCTGGGCGAAAGCAGTCCCGCCTTGTCGTAGTGATGCAGTGTCCGCACCGTCACCCCGGCGAAGGCCGAGACCTGCCCCACGGAGTAGCTCATCCACCTGCCCTTTCGTCGGTACACAGCCTCAAGCCTGACGTAAGGGGAGGGTCAACTCGCTCGCTCGCTGGGCGTCGGAGATGAGGATGGAGAGCAGCCAGCGGTCCGTGAACCACCCGCTCCGCGTTGCGGCGCTGGGTGATGCCGCCGGTCGTCCGGGACCTGGCCGTCGCCGGCCGTGTTCTCCTCCGTGGCTGCTTCGGCGACCCGGTCGTTCAGCACGTGCCTGGAGCGCGGGGAGAGGGCGTGAACAGCTCGCTGGTCATCCCCGTTCCTCTCTCGATCACGCTCGCCTACAATGTATGCGGCGTTCACATCGAGACCGCGATGTAAGCGCCGTAGACGTGAGGGAGCGTGACCTATGCCGCAAGCGGGCGGCACCTATCACCACGGCGATCTGCGCGCCGCCTGCCTGCGTGCCGCGCGGGAACTGCTGGAGGAGGACGGCAGCGCCGGCCTGTCCCTGCGGGCGGTGGCGCGGCGGGCCGGCGTCTCGGCCACGGCTCCTTACCGGCACTACGCCGACCGCGACGCGCTCGTCTCCGCGGTCGCCGCGCAGGGCTACCGCGAACTCGCCGAACATCTGGCCGCGGCGCATCCCTCGCCGACGACCCCTGATGGGCTCGCTGCGGTCGCCGTCGCCTACGTCCGTTTCGCGCTGGACCGCCCGGCGCTGTTCCGGGTGATGTTCGCGGAGCCTTGCGATCCGAACAGTGAGGAACGGGTCGCCGCGACCGCCGCGATCTCGGAGTACGTCCGCGGTGTCGTCCGCGGGGCCTTCCCCGGCGCCGATGCGGAGGTGCTGTCGACCACGGTGTGGGCCCTCGTCCACGGCTTGGCGTTCCTGCACCTCGACGGCAAGCTCGACGCCTCTACGCCCGACGTGGTCGCCGACCGTGTCCGCACCGCCGTCCAAGCACTGTTCACCACCCCCGCGGCGCTGTCACAGGCGAAGGGATAGCGGGTCGCGTCATCGGCAGGGGCCGGCGAGCGGGCGGGACGGGGCTGGTGATCCGGCTCCAGCTCTGCATGCCGATCATTTCCGCGGGCGGATGCGCGGCGTGATTGCCGGTGCCGCGAGCCGAATCATCATGCGGCGACCCACCCGGTCGCTCGCCCCGAGATCGGGTGGGCCCTGTCGGCCCCGCGGCAGGGGGTCGGGTGCGATCGACCTCACGTGGCCGGCGGTTGCTCATTGAATGGTGACACTGCACACTTTCACGCCCTAATGTGTGCCGTGTAAACATTGGGCTTCCGGGCATTCCAAGCGTGAGCTGCCGTCCCGGACGTCCGCGGGGGCCCCTGTCTCAGGCATGTGAACGGAGCATCATGAAGGCGATATCGATCAGGGAACCCGGCGACCCCGAGGTCCTGGAGTGGATCGAGGCCGAGGACCCGCTTCCCGCCCTGGGCGAAGTGGTGATCGATGTGGTGGCCAGCGCCCTGAACCGGGCCGACATCATGCAGCGTCGGGGTCTCTACCCGGTGCCGCCGGGGACGTCGCCGTATCCGGGGCTGGAGGTCTCGGGCCGGATCAGCGCCGTCGGCGAGGGGGTGACCGGCTGGCAGGTGGGTGACGAGGTGTGCGCGCTGCTGACGGGAGGCGGCTACGCGCAGAAGGTCGCCGTTCCGGCCGGACAACTGCTCACGGTGCCCAAGGGAGTCGGCCTGGTCGAGGCCGCGGGTCTGCCCGAAGTGGTCGCCACGGTGTGGTCCAACATCGTCATGACTGCCGGGCTGAAGAAGGGCGAAACCCTCCTCGTGCACGGAGGCGCCGGAGGTGTCGGCACCGCGGCGATCCAGATCGCCAAGGCGTTGGGTGCGCGTGTCGTCACCACCGTCGGCGGATCCGAGAAAGTCGTGCGGGCGCGGGAACTGGGCGCCGACGTGGCGATCGACTACCGCCGGCAGGACTTCGCCGACTTCGGTCCGTACGACGTGATCCTCGACGTCATCGGCGGCGACTACCTCGAACGCAACGTCCGGTCCCTCGCAGCGGACGGGCGTTTGGTCGTCATAGGCCTGCAGAACGGCCTGGAGGGCAACCTCAACCTGGCCGAGCTGGTGTTCAAGCGTATGTCCGTGCACGGCACCACCTTGCGCACCCGGTCCAAGGAGCAGAAGGCGGCCATCGTCGCCGAGGTGCAGAAGAACGTCTGGCCGATGATCGAGAGCGGAGCCGTGCGGCTGGTCGTCGACCGGACCGTGCCGATGGCCGAGGCCGCCGAGGCGCACCGACTCATGGAGGCTGGTGGGCACGTCGGCAAGATCCTGCTGGTGAACAGCTAGAGCGCGAGCAGCTGCCGGGGGAGGGGGCTGAGCCGGGCTTCGGCCATGTTCAGCTGGGAAGGGGGCTCCGCGATCGCGCTTACGGCCGGCGCTGCTTGCTCAGGCGTCCTGCGACAGGGTGACGGCGCTGTAGGGGCCCACGCCGATGACGCCTGACCATGGCTGCCCGTCTTGCGCGATTCCGTCCGTGTGGGTGTCAAGGCTGGGTGCGTTGTCGAACTCCGGGTCGTAGCCCGCCCAGTCGCTGTTGAACCGGACGCGCCAGACTCCTGCACGCGGCAGCCCGATGCGATAGCCGTCGTAGCGGCGATTGCCGAAGTTCAGGACGACGATGGTGCTGTCGCGTGGGCCGCCGTACGCATATCGGTGGAAGGCGACGACCTTGTCGGCGTCGTTGCAGTGGTGCACGTTGACCTGGTCGCCACGCAGGCCGGCGGTGGTGTGGTCGCGATTGCGCCGGAGTGCGATGAGGTCCGTATAGAGCTGGACGATGCCCCGGTGGCGCCGGCGCTTGTCCCAGTCGAGCGGAGTGCGGTCGTCGAATGGCTGGTCTTCCAGGAACTCCTGTCCCTGGAAGAGCATCGGTATCCCTGGTGCGGTCAGCAACGCCGCGGCGCCGAGTGTGGAGCGCTTCTTGGCGTACCAACTCGTGGCGTTGCCTGGCCAGATCGCGTGGGGCAGACGCCCCTGGGCATCGGCCGCGGTGTCGTGGGAGTCGGTGTAGACGACCCGGGCCAGAGCCGTGCCGCCGAGCCGGTGCTCGATCGCGGCACGTACCTGGGCCATGCTGCGTTCGTCGTCCTGTACGACGGTGAGTGCCGAGCGGAGAGCGTGGGCGAACCCGGCGTCCCACTGGGAGTCGAAGCCGGCGCCCGTCGGGGTGGCGGCAGTGATGGCGGGGTCGTCCTGCAGGTCCTCCGCGATGCTGATCTTCCATGGCTGGCGGGTGTTGATTTCGTCGTTGACCCAACGCATCAGGGCCCAGCCGTCGGGAAGTTCGACGGGCCCGCCGGCGCCGTCGTCGCTGCGGATGCGCGCGGTGGCGTCCCAGCGCAGGCCGTCCAAACGGTACTCCTCAAGCCAGGACAGTGCGCTGTCGCGCAGATACCGGCGGACTTCGGCCCGGCCGTAGTCGGGGCGCGGACCCCAGCCCGACTCGCGGCGCCGGTCGTTGTAGAAGTAGATGCCGTCGCCGTCGTTCTCGTACCAGCCGTCGAAGCGGCGCAGCCCGTCGTCTAGGTCGTCCGGTCCGAGGTGGTTGTAGACGACATCGACCAGCACGGCCAAGCCGTGCGCGTGGGCCGCCCTGACCAGTGCCTTCAGCTCGCTCGGGCGGCCATAGTCGGCCGCCACCGCACACGCGGACACCGGGTTGTAGCCCCAGGATGACTCGCCGGCGTACTCGGTGATCGGCATCAACTCGATTGCTGTCACTCCGAGCTCGGCCAGCTCATCCAGCCGCTCGACCACGTTGGACAGCCGCCCGGGTGCTCCGCCGGGGCCGCGGCCGAAGGTGCCGACGTGCAGCTCGTAGATGACGAGCTCGTCCCAGCCCGGGCTGTGCCAGGGGTGTGCGCCCCAGTCGAAGTGCGAGAACTCCGTCGTGTCGATCACGGCGTTGCCGACCGAGCTGGTCAGCCTGCGTGCGTACGGGTCGATCTTCCACTTCGCGGCGCCTTGGGCGGGGGTGACGAGGTACTTGTACTCGTCGCCCGGCCGAGCCGCCGACAGATGTGTGGACCAGTAGCCGCCGTTCTCGGCGGTCATCGGATGAACCACGGCCCAACCGTCGAACGATCCGGCGACGCCCACGGCCTCGGCGTGCGGAGCCCAGACCCGGAACCCGGTGCCGTGCGAGAGGACGGTGGCACCCATGCCGGGCGGTGGGCCGGGGCTCATGCGGAGGCGCTCAGCTGCTCAGGGGGCTTCAACTCAGGGGGCTTCAAGTGGTCCGGGGGTCTGCCTTGCAGATCCTCCCAGGAAGGCTCGCTCATCAAGCCGGCTTGGGAAGCGAAGTCCACGATCTCCCGCCAGTCCTTGGCCGGCCCGTAGTGCTTCCCCCCGATCCTCACCTCGCCTGCGGACGTGACGTATATTCTCGGAGCCCAGCTTGCGTAGAGTTCCAGGTACTTCCGACCCAAGGGGGTAATGCGCACATAGTCCCTGAGGTGGAGCTCCGCGCCTTCCCGGTGTTCGAACTTCTCCTTCATGTCTGTTAGCCCCTGCGAACCCTCGCGTGATTTCAGATATCCGAGAGCTCGAAGGTGGTCCAGTTCCCGGTACATCGAATCTCGATACTCTACGTAATCGCCCCTTTCCTCCATTGCCAGTTTCTCCAGATGACTCCGTTCATGGCAGGTGAGGAGGCTGAGGACGGCCAACTGGAGTGATTGCACTCTGGTTTCGAGTTCCTTGATCCGCCATTTTGCTTTGAACGGGCCGAACGAGAGTTCCTCCAGCGCGCCTGGGCTCGCCAGCGCAAGAAATGCCAGAGCCAGGGTGCCGAACACCGCGATGACCGACGCGACCAGGTTCTGGGTGTGTTCTATCGCGCTGACGTAGAAGGTATCCGCGAGCATGGCAAAAAGCAGGACTGCGAACAAGACGGTCAAGGCGCGAAGCACTCTCACGGGGGTGAAAGTGCGCTCCAGAGCTTTTCGGGTGAGACGCAGATCTTGTCTCGTGATACAGAGACGTTTCACCAGCTTGCGCGACTTGCTCTGTGGCTTGGGTGTGCTGTCGGTGATCCGGACGGGCCTCTCGACGAAAAATTGCGCGCGACACATCGTCGACACCCTCCCCTCACTGCCGAGCCGGCGAATCATCAAGGCCGGCAGAAGGATCTTCCAAGATCCAGTATCGCACCTGGGGCCTTCGACAGCCACAGAAGCACCAGCGCCCTAGGGAGCGTATGTGGTTGTGATCAAGGAGTGGTTCGTGTGAGTTCCTCGATCCAGATCGTCGCGGCGCGGAGGTGGGGCCGGCGAGGTAGCTTCCCGGGGTCTCGTAGCGGGTGGCGATGCCTCGCCATGTTCGCCGGCCGGCTTTTGGTGGGGCGTAATGGGCGGGAGCTCTACGAGCGGTCGGCGAGGAGGTCGGCGGCGAAGCCGAAGAAGGCCACGCCGGTGATCTGTTCGAGGCGGCGGCGGAACGCGGGGCGTTGGATGCGTTCGCTCAGCGCCGAGGCGGTACGGGAGAGGAACCAGTACCAGGCAGCCAGCTCGATCACATCAATGGCGGTGAAGAACAGCGCCGCGCTGAACATCTGCGCATCTTGGGGGACGAACTGCGGGATCAGGCTCATGTAGAACACGCCTGCCTTGGGGTTGAGGAGATTTGTTCCCACGCCAGCGCGGAACGCCGCCAGGCGACTGGCCAGGGCGGTGGGCTGCTCGGCCGGTTCGGGTCCGGTCGGCTTTCCGGAACGCCAGAGTGCCGTGGCCCCCAGGACGGCGAGGTACGCGGCGCCGCACACGCGGAGTGTGTCGTAGGCCAGGTGGGATGCGGTCAGCAGGGCCGTCAGGCCCACGGCTGTCGCGATGCCCCAGCCCATGCAGCCGGTGAGGATGCCCAGGGCGGCGGCCCATCCGCCTGTCCTGCCCTGCGTCACGGAGGTTCGGACAACGAGCAGTGTGTCGGGACCGGGTGCCACATTGATGAGCATGGCCACGCTGGCAAAGGCCAGCCCGGCAGTGATCATGGCGTGCGTTCAGGGGCTCCCAAGGGGACGGGGCTCAGGTACGAACGGAGTTCAGAAGACCACGGTCACGAAGAACAGGCAAGCACTTTGCCATCGGCGTCCGAGCCAGGCTCCCAGGGCCGCGATCCCCAGCCCGGCGCCGATCACCTCGGTCGCATCCATGCGTCGCGGCCACGATCCCTCCGGCAGCGGCACGCACCTTTTGGGGGCGGCGGCCGGGAGACGGTGGGCGGCCAGGTCCAGCGCGGCCGGTCCCTGGTGCGGGAGTCCGCCAGGGGCACCGGTAGACCCGCGACCGGGTCGAGCAGCAGGTACTCCTCTTCGACACCGATCGTCGTCATCGATGGCCTCTTGTTCCGCCCCGGCCGTGCTGCCGGACTGGCTCCCGATGTGCCTGGTCGGTACATCGCACGGCCAGGACCGTCGGAAGTGTCACTCGCGGTGCCCGAGTGACCGCACGCACTTCGAGGTGAACGCCGGACAAGAAGATCGGTGACGAGGCCGACATCGCGGTGGAGACCGACGGTACGGGAGGCAATAGCATCCGTACGGGCAGTACGGGCAGTACGCGCTGTTGGCCTGCCATGGGAAGTCGCCGCCGTGGGCAGTCACGTAGGGGGCCATGGGGGCCCGTGAGTGGGACCGTAGGTCTGTCAGTGGTGAATGCGGTGGAGAGGCCATTCCTGATGTCCGTCGAGGACGTCTTTTGCCTGCAACAGGGCAGGATGGTCATGCTGACGGGTCGGATCGAGCGTGGCAGGGTGCGCAAGGGTGACGAGGTGGAGATCGTCGGCCTGGGGGGTGGCGCGACCGCTCGTGTGGCGGGCATCGACGCGAGTCACGTACGCATGGACGAGGCCGGTGTGGACATGAACGTGGGGGTGCTGCTGCGTGGCATTCCAGCGGGCGCGGTCGAACGGGGCCAAGTGCTTGCGGCACCGGGTTCGATCAGTGCCCACGCCTGCTTCACCGCGGACATCACCCTGCTGTCCGAGGAGCAGGGAAGTACGGACGTAGTGTCCGGCGACCGTCTTCGCTTCCACACCCGCAGCGCCGCGGTGTGGGGCACTGTCACGCTTCACGGGGCCGATGTGGTGCGGCCCCTGCACGGGGCTGAAGTGATCGTCACCCTCGAAGAATCCGTCGCTCTTGAAGAAGCCCAGCCTTTCGTGTTCCGTCACCACGGTCGTGCCGCCGGCTCTGGCACCGTGACTCGGCTCCCGCGCTGAGCATCACGAACCGAGCCGGAGCGGGATCGCTGCACACCGTCGAGTGGGACCAGCCTGCACTGGGAAGGGGCCAGGGCCGACAACCCAAACCGTTCCCGGCAGACAAGCAGAACTGGTGAGCCGCCGGGCGGTTTCCACGGCATGCGGCGGCGATGCGCGCCTGGCGTTCCGGTGGTCAGCAGCTGGCATTCAGCCGGAGTACACGCTGCTTCAAAGTCGTTTCACCAGAGTTCCGCCTCGTGCCTACTTCACACTCACGCGTCGGCGTCGCCTCGGGATGCGCCGCGGCTCTGACGTTCTCAGGTCTGGTCGCCACCGGGCTCCTTGCCGCTCAGCCTGCGGCCGCCGCTGACCCGGTCGGCTACCAGAACGTTCGCATCAACGAGGTCACCTCCTCGAACAACGACACGGTGGAGCTGTACAACGCCGGTTCCACCGCGGTGAGTATCAGCGGCTGGAAGATGTCCGACGACAGCTTCTCGCCGCAGCCGTTCTCCCCGTCCTCCAGCACCGTCGGTCCCGGCGGTTTCGTCACCTTCAACTCGCCCAAGGGGCTCGGCGACTCGGACAAGCTGGTGATCTACACGGCCGGCGGCGCGGTGGTCGACCGCGTGGAGTGGGCCACCGACAAGGCGAAGCCGGCGATGGCGCGCTGCGGGGGCGACGGCACCGGCGCGTGGGTGACCACGACCACCGCGTCCACGTTCGGCGCCGCGAACGCCTCCGCCTGCCCGTCGACGCTCCCGTCGACCGGCCAGGTCCGGATCAACGAGGTCACCTCCGACGGCTCGGACACCGTGGAGCTGTACAACGCCGGTACGAGCGCGGTCAGCGTCGGGTCGTGGAAGTACGTCGACAACGACACCAGCCACTCGCCGGTCTCGCTCTCGTCCTCTTCCCCGAGCGCAACGAGCATCCCTGCGGGCGGCTACATCACCTTCGACTCCACGCTCGGTCTGGGCGACAGCGACTCGCTCTTCCTCCTCGACGGCAACGGCAACTCCGTCGACTCGGTGACCTGGGCCACCGACGGCGCCAAGCCGTCGGACGAGCGCTGCACGAACGGCACCGGCTGGTTCCGTACCTCCATGGCCGCGACGCTCGGCAGCGCCAACTCCTGCTCAGGCGGTGGTGGCGGTGGCGGTCAGACCGGGCATCTGTGGGGCGGCGGGGGCTCGCTGACCAGTGGCTGCACTCCCGAGGCACCGTCCGGCACGGGCGCGACCCCGGCGGGCACGTCGGCGTGGCCGGGCGGGCCGGACGTCACGATCACCGACAACGTCTGTGCGTTCACCACGTCCACCGGCCCGGAGGGCCGCGACGTGAGCGGGCTGGCGTTCGACCCGGCGAACCCGTCGGTGCTGTGGGCCGCGAAGAACAAGAACTGGCTGTACAAGTTGGTCAAGAGCAACGGCAAGTGGGTCCCGGACCCGTCGTGGAGCGTGACGGGCAAGCAGATCCGCTTCGCGGGTGGCGCGGGCCAGCCGGATTCCGAGGGCGTGACGGTCGGCGGCAACGGCCACATCTACGTGACGTCGGAGCGTGACAACGCCAACAACACGGTCCCCAAGGACACGATCATGGAGTTCGACCCGGCCGCGACCGGATCGACGCTGACGCCGGTCCACCAGTGGGACATGACCTCGCAGTTCCCCCAGCTCGACACCGGCAGCAAGGACGACGCCAACCTGGGCTTCGAGGGCGTCGGCTACGTGCCCGACAGCTGGCTGACCGCGAACGGCTGGGTCGACCCGCTCACCGGGGCTGCCTACGACCCGGCGAACTACCCGCTGCACGGGTCGGGCCTGTACTTCGCCGGTCTGGAGTGGGACGGCACGCTGCACGTCTACGGCCTGAACTCCGACGGCTCGTTCACCACGTTCGGCACGGTCCCGACCGGCAAGGCGTCCGTGATGGACGTGATGTTCGACGCCGGAACCCAGCGCATCGTCGCGACCTGTGACAACACCTGCGGCGAGACGCACACCTTCATGAAGGTCAACGCCGCCGGCGCGATCGTGCCGGATGTGACCTACACGAACCCGGCCGTCATGCCGATCGACAACCTGGAGGGCTTCGCGATGGCCCCGACGTCGACCTGCGTCAACGGGGCGCGCGAAGCGGTCTGGAGCGATGACGGCATCTACGGCTTCGGTTCCGGAAGCTCCTCCTACGGACACGCCCTCTACAGCGGCACCTTCCCCTGCTGATCCTGTCCCGGGCCCACCGTTTGCGGCAGGGCTTCCGCGTAGTCGGGCGGCGTCCGGGTTTTGCGCAAGTGAGGTCGGCTTCGACAAGAGCAAGAAGGCGTGCGTAACCGCCGCGCCAAGGGCACGGCGACGTCCCGCCCCTGTGAAACTGCCGCCCGCTCGCCGCCCCACCCTTGCTCAACCTATCGAGAAACGATAGATTCCCATCGTGATTCGATGGAAGGGTGGGTCATGGGAAAGCTGACCGTGCGTGCGCTGCGCGCCGTGCTCGTGGTGGTGCTGGCCGGCACCGTGTTCGTGCAGGCAGGGATGGTGTGGACACTGGTCAGCGGGAACGACCCGGAGGACGGGTCGCTCCCGCTGACCGCACTGCGCCTGATCACGATCCTGGGGATGCTGTCGGTCCAGGTCACCGTGGTCTGCGTAGGGCGGCTGGTGACAATGGTGCGACGCGGAACCGTGTTCTCCCACGCCGCCTTCCGGTACGTGGACGGCGTGATCGGCGCGATCGTGGCGGCCGCTCTCCTGTGGTTCGCCGTCACGGGCATCAACGCGCCAGGCCAGCGGGACGACCCGGGCGTCACCGTCATCATGGGCGGGGTTGGCGTGGCCATCCTGGGGGTCGCGCTCATCGTGCTGGTGCTGCGGATGCTGCTCGCCCAGGCCGTCGCGCGCGACGTCGAAGCGGCCCGGATGCAGGCCGAGTTGGACACGGTGATCTGATGCCGATCGCCGTCGACATCGACGTGATGCTGGCCAGGCGGAAGATGTCCGTGGGAGAGCTCGCGGACCGCGTGGGCATCACTCCCGCCAACCTGGCGGTACTCAAGAACGGCCGCGCCAAGGCGGTGCGCTTCGCGACGCTCGCCGCGCTCTGCGAGGTGCTCGAGTGCCAGCCGGGCGACTTGCTGCGCTTCGAGGCCGAGGACGCCGCAGGCGAATGACGGGAAGGCGGGGGTGCAAGTCCCGTCCGGTCTCGAATCTTGCTCTGCTCGGCCCTACCGGCTTGGACCGTGGTCCAGGTGGTCATACCGGACAAGGCAGCGGTCGGGCCGGGCCTGGTCCTGCTGGGCCGCGTGCTCCGGGAACGGTTCCCATGCCGTCTACGGGCCGTCGTGCGAGGGGCCGGTGAGGGCCGTCGGGGCGTCGTCGTCCGCATCCGCCGCCGTGCCGGCCAGTTCACGCATCGTGCGCAGAGGCGAGAGCAGCATCGGCAGGACGGCCAGGAGTTCACCCGAGGCGCCGACCCACATGGCCTGCCGTACACCGATGCTCTGCCCCAGCACACTGCCCGCGAGTGCGCCCAACGGCATCCCTCCCCAGACCACGAACCGGACCGACGCCGTCATCCGGCCGAGCAGCGGTCTCGGGCACAGTTGCTGACGGAACACGACCGAGTTGATCTTGAACGTCATGAACGCGACCCAGCCGAGTCCCTGGAGCACGACTCCGACGGCGAACCGCCAGTCGGACTGGAACATCGGCAGTGCCAGCAACCACAAGACGCCGCTGACGATCACCGAGAGGCACATCGCGGGACCCTGCCCTACTCTGGCCGCGATCCTCGTGGTCAGCATGCTGCCGAGCAGGCCGCCCACCGCCTCCGCGGTGAAGAGCAGACCGCACAGGGACGGCGACAGCCTCAACTCGCCGTTGAGCAGCACCAGCATCATCGACGCGCCGATCATGGCGGCCAGGTTGGAGATCGCGGCGGTCAGGGTGATCGCCCGCAGCAGCGGGTTGCCGAAGACGAACCGCAGCCCCTCGGCGATCTCGGACCCCAGTCCCGCCCCGGGGCGGCGGCCCCGGGGTTCGCTCTCGCTGCTTCGGATCCGTGACAGCAGGAGCGCCGAGGCCACGAAACCGGCCGTGTCGACGACGACAGCCACCGGTGCCGTCAGCGCCCCGACCAGCACACCGCCCACGCCTGGCCCACCGACCTGAGCGATGTTGCGGGTGGCCTCCAGCTTGACGTTGGCCTCCAGCAGCCGGCCGCCGTCCCCGACGAGATGGGGCAGATAGCTCTGGTAGGCCACGTCGAAGAACACCGTGCACACCGAGATGCCCGAGGCGGCGAGGTACAGCTGGCCCATCGTCAGCACGTCCAGCCAGTAGGCGACCGGGATCGAGGCGAGCAGGACCGCCCGGGTCAGAACGCAGGCGGTCATCACCGGACGGCGACGGACCCGGTCCACCCAGGCACCGGCGGGCAGGCCGATGACGAGGAAGGCCAGGTATTCGAAGACGGTCAGCAGACCCGTTTGGAAGGGAGTGGCGTCCAGCGGGCCGATGGCCACCAGGGGGAGGGCGACGAGCGTCACGGCGGCACCGGCCTGGCTGACGGAGTCGGCCATCCAGAACCTGCGGAAGTCGGAGTGGCGGAAAAGGCTGGAACGGGACGGCTCGGAGCCGGGCGACCGGGATGGCGTCATGGCGGAAAGGATCACCAGCGTGCTTCCGCGGCCGCCATTGTTTTAGTCTGGGCGAAATCCTCGGGGACCGGCGGGAGGAAACGGCATGGGGGCCGTGCGGTTCGGCGTGGACGACATCGTCAACGTCAGGTTCGCGATATCACCACTGTGGGAGACGCTCGCCAGCTACCGGGCAGTTCTGGATCCGGGCCTGCACGTGATTCACCTGCCGTGGCTCCGTTCGGCGTCAACCCTGCTGCGGGATGCGGACCTGGCCGAGCGGACCGCACCCCTGAAGTCGCTGGTCCGCACACCGCCGCCGCGCTGTCCGCTCGCCGAGATCGAGGAGGAACTGGCTCTTCTGGCCCCGGCCCCTGGACTTGCGGACGCCGTACGGGCCTGGTGGGCGGCCGGGGTCCAGCCGTACTGGCCGCGCATCCGTGCCGTTCTGGAGGCGGACATCGCCTATCGGGCCCGGCAATTGGCGGAGGACGGCATCCGGGAGGTCTTCGCCGGCCTGAATCCGGCGCTGACCTGGTCCGGGGACACCTTGCTCTCGCCGCACCTGCCTGAGCCCGCCGCCTGCTTGGACGGCGCCGGGATCACGCTGGTGCCCACGGCGTTCGCGGTCGGCTGCCGTTTCCTCACCGGGGACGGCCCGGGTCAGCCCGCCCTCCTCTACCCGACCCGTGCCGTCGGCACCCTGTGGGAGCGGCGGGAGCCGGCCGACGACAGCCTGGCCCGCCTCCTGGGCCGGAGCCGAGCGCGGTTGCTGGCCCTCACCAGCTCGCCCGCCACCACGACCCAGCTGGCCGCTCGTACCGGTCTGAGCCCGGGTGCGGTCTCCCAGCACCTCGCGGTCCTGCGCGCAGCCGGCCTGGTGACCAGCCACCGCTACCGGCGCGAGGTCAACTACGTGGCGAGCGACCTGGCGGTCGCCCTCCTCGAACGGGGTGGAGGTCCCGTTCGAGAAGGGCAGGCTGACCGAGAGGCGACGGGCACGGCGTGAGACGGCGGACAGCCACGAGGCCACCCGCTCCTTCGGCCTAGGCCGTTTCCTTCAGATCATCGGATCGTTGGTTGATGTGTGTCGTTGACTGACGCCCAGTGGCTGAGGATCGAGCCGTTGCCGGTAATTCCCGCACTCGCACAAGCGCACAAGTCGGGCGTGTGCGGACGTCGGGCAGGGCTTCACCGTGGCACTGGGACGCCTTCCAGGAAGAGATCCCGGCCGTCGGGCCAGAACGCACCCCTGAGGTTGAAGGTCAGCGTCCGAGCGCCACCCTCCTGAGGGACCGCGAGTACCTGAGCCTCGGTTCGGCGGTGCATGGGCGGGTCGAAAGTACCCCTGTTCGAGAACGGGTCGAGCCCCAGGAGCCGGTTGCGGTCGTCGAAGACGGTGACCTCCATGTCGCGGTGGTCGTCCTCGGCGAACCGCTCGACCCGCGCGACGACCCGCAGGCACCGACGCCCCTCGTTGGGCCCGAACGGCCCGATCTCGTGTGAGATGCGTACGACGGTGAACTCGTACCCGTAGCCGCGGACTGTCCAGGGGCCCGTGCCGTGTGCGTGCACGGTGATCGCCGTCGGCTGCGGATCCGGGCCGGCCGAGTCACGGGGAGGGCCGTGCAGGTCCGGCAGGTCCAGGTGCATGCCTCTGAGCCAGGGCAGTGCCAGCAGGACGGTCACCACAGCGATGACGACGGCCGTGGTCCGGCCGAGCGGGGTCATGCCTTTCATGGGCGCAAGCCTCCACAACTCCGTCCAACCACCCCATACTTGGAGCCATGGTAGATGTCGGGGACGATGCCTCCTCCCTGTTCGGCCGAGCGAAAGTCCACTTCCACGCCGGGCGTCCCGCCGAGGCCAGAGACCTTCTCGAACGCGCCCACGCCGCAGCCCCCGCCGATCGAGCCGTACGATTCGCCCTCGCGGCCTGTCAGAACGCGCTCGGCGAGTGGGCGGACGCCGAGACCCATCTGCGACTCGTCCTCGACGTCGAGCCGGAGTACCACTTGGCCTGGTACCAGCTGGGCTGCTCGTTACAGGGGCAAGGCCGCCTGGACGAGGCCGCCGCGGCCTACCGCCGAGCGCTCAAGGGGGACAGCATCCCTGATGCCTGGAACCGGCTTCGCACCTGCGAGGCGCCTCACCTCAACACGCCCGCCCCGTCGACGGGGCGTGTTCCCCGGGAGGTGCGGGGGGCCGACGAGCAACAGGTCGCGGAGGTGCTGGTCGGCCAGGCGGTGGCGCCCCCGCCCAGCGGCGGAACACTGGCCCAGCAGATCGATCAGCACGGTGTCGCCGAACCGGGGCACCTGTTCCCGGGCGGACGTCGGCACCTGCTGGCCCGGCACGTCGCCCCACCGGCCGTCGCCGTCACCGTCTTCTTCGTCGTCGTGGCGGCACTTGGCGGCGGTCCGGCCGGGTACGGCCCGCTGGTGATCGCACTGCTCCTCCTCTTCGTGGTCGGAGCCTGGGCTGCCGTCTGGCTCCAGTCCGTCCGCTACCGGTACTTCTTCTACGAACGACGGATGGATCTCCACCTCGGCGCACTCACCCAACGGCGCCGGGCGATCTGGTACTACGAGATCACTGAGGTCAGGTACGTCCAGGGACCGGTCAACGCGCTGACCCACACGGCATCGTTGGAGATCGACTACAAGCCGGGCGACCACGTCCTGACCGAACTTCTACCGGGACTGGGCACCCCCGACGAAGTCCACGCACTGTACGAGATGCTCCAGCCGCCCAGGGTCCGTGAACGCCGCGGCATGAAGGGCATCGTCATCTGACGGTCTCAGAGCCCGGCGGCCGCGGTAACGTGATCCCCGCCGTCCGGACCGTGCTCGGTGGCGGCGGCCGCGTGTCCCGCGTCGAGGAACGACGCCCCCGACCCCGCGGCCGGAGCCATGCTCTCGACCTGCAGCACATGGCTCACCAGCGCCTGAAGAGCCGGGTCGGCCTGGGCTGGATCCGCGTGGGACGGCTCGGCCACGGCCGGTGGTGCGAACCAGTCCCCATGCCCGTGATTTCCGTCCACGGACGTCTCCTGGTGGCTCTCGTTGTAGGTGATCCTGCCTAGTTCGTCTTGGATGGCATACAAGTTCCCGGCGTCATCACGGAATTCCGTCCACGGAACGTGCGTCTGCGCAAACGCAGTCGCAGTGTCGGCTCCGCCGGGATCCGCGGGGAGGATCGGGCCGGCCTCCCCGTCCTGCGCGGCTCCGGGCCCGTCCTGCACAGGTCCGCCTGCACTTCCTGCGGCGCCGCCCGGTTCCCCCGTGTCCGTCCCCGTTCGTGGCTCGTCCGCAAGGGCAGGAACCGGACTCGACGTTACGGCCGTGGACGAGTCGGCAGACGCCGGAGCCGACGGCTGCGGTTCCGTCAAGTGGCCGGGTGCCACCTGTACGAGGGCCGCCTGACCGGCGGCGGTGGTGTCGCCGGGACCATGTGCGGCGGGTGTCGCCAAGTGGGGGTGGATCCCCGTGGCTTCTGCGTGTCCTGGGGCGGTGGACGCCATCGCGTGAGAGTCGTCCGGTGTGGTCCGAACCGAGACTGCCTGGTCCGTGCCCGGGGTGTGTGCGGGCTCCGGTGCAGCGGTCGGAAGCACGGCGGAGGGGTGGTCCGTCGACTGCGCGGAAGCCGCATGGTCGGTTCCCGTGGTACCGGTGTGTTCCGGGAGGGCGGGTCCCGGTCCGTGTGCATCGTCAGATGGTGCCTGGGCGAACGCCGCCGGAGCGCTGTTCGCGAAGACGCCGGATCCTGGCGACAAGAAGTCGGCACCTGAGCCCTGGGCAAGAGCGGCAGGAGTGTCATCGGTGCGGGTGTGGGTGTGCGGGTGGGTGTGGACGTGCTGCGGTGCGGCGTCCTTGTGGGAGCGGCCGCTCGGCCCCGCGGTCGCGTCGTGGACGTGGAGGGCGGCTCGGACGGCGTCGGCGAGTTCCTCGGCCAGGTGTTCGGCGGCCGGGGCTGCTCCGACCACCGCGCGAACACCGGTGCGGCCGGCCGTGGCCGAGCCACGAGCCAGGCCGTTCAGCCTGCTCAGGGTGGCCAGGAGATCCAGAGCTTGTTCGGCCAGCCAGGCCGGGCTGGTGAAGGCGGCCCGCCAGGCGCGCAGCCAGGCGTCGAACGCCTCACCCGGACGGTTCTGATGGACGTGACGCAGGCTGCGCGTGCTCTCGATGTCCCACTCCGACTGCAGATGCTCCATCAGGAAGTCGGCCAGGTCCCGGTGTTGCGCGGAGCTACGGGCGAACTCCTCGACGAGGTGAGGGGCGATCGCCCACTCGTCCACACCGGTCTGCCGGTTGCGGGCCAGGTAGTAGCCCGCCTGCCGGGCACCGGGAGCGGGAACGTACGGCACGAGGTCGTACTGAGGTGTCCGTAGGAAGCCCCGATGGTGCGGGTCGGTGCTGCGCGCCATGCCCCTCGGCAGCTCAGGGGCGATGATCGGCAGCAGTTCGACCTCCCGCCATGCTCCGGTGGCCGGGGGGAGCGCCCGGGTCACGACGTGTTCCGCGCTGCGCCGCAGGGCCTCCTGCTCGAATGCCTCCCTGATCCGTGCCAGCGCCGGGTCCGCAGCCCGCGCGGGGTCGGTCTGCGCATGCCGGCGCAACCGGTAGATCTCCTGATCGAGCAGCCAGCCCCGAAGGCCCGCCGGGTCGATCGACCGCTGCAGACTCAACGGCGCGCTGCACGGGGCGGGTCGACCCGCCGCGGCGTGCGTCCAACGTCCCCGCGGAGCCAGCACGATCGGGTCGGCTGTTCCTGGCCGGACCGTAGGATCGGTCGCGTGTGGTGTCAGGTACACGTGCGGCGTGATCTGGTGGAACCGGAGGAGGTCGGTGATCCGGTCGTCGCAGTTGCGTTGGCTTGCGTCGCCTCCATGAGGCCTGCCGCACGGAGGCCGGTTGACGGCGATGACCGCGTGCCCGCCGCGCGCCTGCTTCAGCGTCAGTTGGTCCAGCGCGTCGATCTCGGCGTGGCGGGTGCCCCCGCGCAGATAGAGCCCCGTCGAGCGGTCGACGAGTCGGCCTTCCGCGTCGTACAGCTCGATGATCGCGTAGGTCGCGTTGTTCCCGACGAAGTTGCCCAGCATCGTGCGTAACTGAGGCAGCTCGTCCTGTTGCCACGCCCGGATCTGCTCGACGAGAGACAGCCCGATGAAGTCCGCCTGCTGGTCGTCCACCCCTTCAGCGTAGGCGCGCACGCCACCGGACAGGGAGGGAGTCGACGGGAACGGCTCCTCCGGGAGGCTCCTGCGGAGGCAGCAGGGTGCTGCACAAGTCAGCGCGGTTGACACCTCTGCGGTGTCCCTGGAGATCGGTTAATGTGCCCACGCTCCTGAGCGTGAACGAGCTGCGGGCAGGATGGCCGGCGTCGGACGGTGTGAGTCGTGGGTGGAACGGGGTGGGATGGACACAGCACTACTCGGGGTGGTCTGCGGCGCCGCCGGAACGGTAGCGGGAGCCGCGGTGGCTTACTTTGGTCCGCTCCAGTTGGAACGACGACGGGAGCGGCGGGAACGCGAGGTCCGGACAGAGGACAGAGCGGCCGCTGACATCGCGCGATACGTCAACGCGCGGACCGCCGCCGACCAGTGGCTGGATCTCCTGCGCAGGGCATACCAGGCCGCGCTCGAGAACCGCCTGGACCTCGCACGGTTCGACGACGACGTCGTGCGTTCCTCCGATGAATTGCGTCTGCGGCTCACCGAACTCGCCCACCTCGGCCTGATCGAGTCGAACACGAACCCCGCGTTCATCGCGTTCCGCCGGACCGCAGTGGAGATCAGGCGACTGGCAGCCGACGGCGACAGGACGGACAGTGACGACAGAGGAAGCGAGGTGCTTCGCTCCTTGGAGGCGTGCGCGGCTGAGCGGACCGACTGGGCCAGGTGCGTGCTGCGCAGGCTCAGTGCACGTACGGGGCTCGACCTCTCTTCCTGAGAACCCCCGGAGTGGAGGGCACGGTTGCGCCACCTGTACGGGGCTACGTGGGGACCTTCGGGAAGACCGACCTCGCGAAGCCTGCCACCCGGTCGCAATCCACACCCAGGAGGACGTTGGGCGGCACGTCCGCGTAGACAGAGGCCCGGCCGAACGAGGTCCGCCAGGTGACCTCGCAGTCACTCGGATACTCGGAGGTGTTGGCGTAGGCCTGTGCTCCCGGGAGGCCGTCCAGGTTGACCGGGTAGCGGCGGCGGTCACGCTGGACCAGTTCCAGAGAGGCGGGGCCGTAGGCGAGGGTGTAATACCCCTGGTAGCCGTCTTCGGTGCTGCCGATCTCGGCCGTGGCCCACTTGCAGGTCCGCACTCGCATGGAACCGCTGTCGTAGCCCCCTGGGCTGCCGATGTCAGTGAGCTGATGCTGCTGGACGATCTCGTTGTCCAGCACGTCGCACGGATCCATGGAACGAGTCGTGGTGGAGTCGCCCCGGCCGTGGCTGTGGTCTGGCCAGGCTGTCGCGGTCCATGCGCCCGCGCCCGCGAGCAGCACTCCGACGGCGCCGATCACAAGGATGCGCTGACGGCGCCCGGCTCCTCCGGGAGGCTCCTGCGGAGGCAGCCGGGCTGCCTGGGCGCGTCGCTGTTCGATCATTACCCTCACGGGGGCGGGGAGCCAGGGGGCGTCTGCGGCAGGCGCGCTGAACGTGGCCAAGGCCTCCTGGACGGTGGGCCGGCGGCTCGGGTCGTGATCCAGGCATCGCGTCAGGAAGGGCAGCAAGTCTTCCGGGACGCCGGTCAGATCGGGTTTCCCGTGGACGGTGCGGTACTGGAGGGCCAGTCCGTTCCCCTCCCCGTAGGGGCTGTGGCCGCTCACCGCGTAGACCAGGACGCAGGCCAGCGCGAAGACGTCGGAGGCGGGTCCGGTCTCCTCGCCCTGGCACTGCTCGGGGGACATGTAGCCGGGTGTGCCCAGGATCGAGGTGGTGGCAGAGGCCCCGTCGAGGGCGCGGGAGATACCGAAGTCGATCACCCGTGGCCCGTCCTCGGCGAGGATCACGTTGCCGGGCTTGAGGTCACGGTGGACCAGCCCGCTGCCGTGGATCGCGGCGAGCCCCTCGGCCAGCCCGGACCCGAGGACTCGTAGTGCGTCCGCCGGGAGCGGGCCGTGTTCCTGCACGGCCTGCTGCAGGGAGGGGCCGGGGATGTACGCGGTGACCAGCCAGGGCCGTGCGTCTTCCGGCCCTGCGTCGACCACTTGGGCGGTGTAGAAGCCACCGACGAGGCGGGCCGCCTCGGCTTCCAGGGCGAAGCGACGGCGAAACTCCGGGTCGTCGGCCAGTTCTGGCGCGACCACTTTCACCGCGACCGGCCGCCCGCCCGGCGAACGAGCCAGATAGACCTGTCCCATTCCGCCCCGGCCCAGCCTTGCCACCGTCCGGTACGAGCCGATCCGCCGCGGGTCCCCGGCGCCGAGCCGGGAGTCCGCGTCTTGCCAGTCGCTCATTCCACCGTCCACAGCTGTACGGCGCTGACCATCTTCGACGTGGTCACCGCCCCGGCGAGGATCCGTCCGTCGGGTCGGAACGCAAGGTCGGAGGTGGCGCTGCGGCCGGACGGCACGGTGACCTTTTGCTTCCGGGTATGCAGGTCGTAGAGCGCGATCTCGCCCCCGACGGCATAGCCTCCGCCGCCCAGGGCGACGCTACGGCCGTCCGGACTGACGGCGAGGGTCTGGTTCTGGTCGTCGGCCGTGCCGAACCGAGCGGTCAGCCTCCGCCCGGATACGTCCCACAGCGCCAGCCCGCCGAAAGCCCCGACAAGGGTGCTGCCATCGGGGGTGAAGGCCAGCGCAGTCACCCCGAAGGCATCGGTGTTCTTCAGAGGCATCTCCGCAACCTGCTGCCAGTCGCCGGTACGGAAGAGAGTCGCCCCGCCCTCCAGGTTCACGCCCCAGCCGACGGCGAGCACATGCCCGTCGGGGCTGAAGGCGAGGGAACGAGCTGCACTGCTCGTGTTGCCCTTCCCTTTGCCGACCAGCAGGTCTGCCACCCTTCGCCCGCTGCGGACGTCCCACACCTGCGCCTTGCCGATGGCGTCTTTGGCGTTGCGGGCCCCGGCCACAAGCCGTCCGTCGGGACTGAAGGCGACGGCCATCATGCCCTGCAACGGATGGTTCTCGCTGGGCGACTTCAACTGTGCGACGCGCTCCGCCGTGCTGACGCTCGTATCCCAGACAGTGATGCCGCCCTGGTCGGTGTTGGGATCGGACAGGTCGAACTTGCGGTTGTAGCCGAGGGCGAGCAGCCCGCCTCGGCCATAGGCGACGGCGGTAGTGGTCAGGATCTGCTCATCGGTCAGGTCGCTGAGCCGGCGGTTGGTGACGGCATCCCAGACCGTGACCCGGTCCTGCAAGGTGACGGCGAGCCGCTTGCCGTCCGGACTGTACGCAATGCGGTTGCTGTGCTGGGACTTCCCCAGCCCGAGGGTGACCGAGGGGGCCAGCCCGACGGAGCCGGGAGCCCGCGTGCCGTTCTGCTTCTGCTTGCCTCCGGACCCGTCGCCGGAACCGGACAGCAGTACGGCCGCCGTACCCGCGGAGGCGAACACCGCGGTGCCGCCCACGGCGAGCAGGAGGGTCCGTCGCCGGGACCAGTACCGTCCGGCAGGGGCCGCCGCTTGCGCGGCGAGGGGAGGCGGCAGCCAGGCGGTGGCGTTCGGCGTGGTGGGGGCGAGCCGTCCTACGAGGACCTCCGGGCCGGGCCGTTGCTCAGGGTCCTTGGCCAGCGCGGCGGCGATCGTCGAGCGCAACGGTTCCGGTACGGCGCCCAGATCCGGCGGGTCCTCGACGATCGACCGCAGTGTCTCGGCACCCGGCCCGTCCCTGAACGGCGGGCGCCCGGTGACAGCGAAGACCAGCAGTCCAGCCAGCGCGAAGACGTCCGATTCCGGCCCGGCATAGTGCCCACGGGCCTGCTCGGGAGTGAGGAACCGGCCGTCGGCCGCACTCACCGTGCGGGAGGGGTCAGCGGCGACGAACGCACGGGCGGCGGCAAACGGAGTAAGCCTGGGGCCCTCAGAGGCGAGCACAACCTTGTGCGGTTGGAGCACGGTGTGCACCAGCCCGGCGCCATGCAGTGCGGCCAAAGCCCCGGCCAGCCCTGTGCCCAATACCCGTACCGAGTTGGCCGGCAACGGACCATACGTCCGCACCGCTTCCGCAAGGGAGGCACCGGGGACGTACAGGGACGCCACCCAGGGCTGGTCGGCGGCCGGATCGGCGCTCACCGTCTCCGGCAGCCCCGTCCCCGAAGCCCGACCCAGCACGTTCAGTTCCTCGGTGAAGCGCCGTCGGAATCCCTCGTCCCTCGCGAGATGCGGAGCGATCACCTTCACTGCGACCGCGCGGCCGCTCCGGGACCGTCCGAGGAACACCGCACCCGTACCGCCCTGCCCCAGCCGCCCCTCCAGCCGGAACGCACCGATCTGTCGAGGGTCACCCAGACCCAAAGGCTGCCTCATACCTGAAGTCCTGCCTCATTCCCGTTCACCGACACCCAGTTGAAAGGTGTGTATGAGTGTGCTTCGAGCATTGCCGGGATTTCTTTCGGATCATCTGATCGTCGGTTGATGTGTGTCGTTGACTGACGCCCAGTGGGCGAGGATCGAGCTGCCCGAACACTTCGGCTCGTGGAAAGGCGCTCACCGACCACCAAGATCCACCTCGTCGCGGACAGCCGCTGCCGCCCGCCCGCCTTCGACCGCGAGGCGTACAAGCGGCGCAACACCGTCGAGCGGGGCATCAACAAGCTCAAGCAGTGGCGTGGCCTCGCCACCGATATGACAAGACCGCCGCCGACTACCTCGCAGGACTCCACGTCGCCGCCATCTTCATCTGGTCGGCGCGGTGGTCCGGAAGAAGCGCCCTAGGCCACGCCCGCCGCCTGGGCGGCCTCGTAGACCGCCTGTTCCTCGGTGCCCAAGTGGGTGGCACTCATGTTGGGGCCCTGCACCCAGCCGAGCAGGCCGATGATCTGGGCGGGGCGTCGTAGCGGGAGAAGACCCCGACCTGGACGCCCGCGCCGGTGGCAGGGTCGAAGTCCTGCAGCACGGCGCCGCCGCTGCAACCGGGCGACTGCGCGCCGGCCATCACGTCGTTGTAGTAGACCGGGTCGCTCCGGGCCGTTCCCTGGGTGACCATCAGCCTCCGGCCGTCGAAGGTCCGCTGGAGGGCGGTGGGCACGTTGCCGGGGCGGTAGTAGTTGCGCTCGTTGATGGTCGGGTAGCCGAAGATGTGGTCGATCCGGTTCTGCGGCTGGTTGAAGGCGACCTCCTGGCCTCCGGTGACCTCGCCGACGGGGCGCGGATCGTCGGGGTTGTCCACCAGGACGGCGGCCATGTCCCGCCCCAGCAGCCAGTCGGCGCTCTGGCTCCAGGTGTGGGTGATCCACTGACGGGTCACCCCCCAGACCCCGTACGGGGCGATGTCCCTGCCGGGAAGGCTCGTGCCGGAGGGGTCGCGCGGGAGGTTCGTCCCGTCGAAGCCCGGTACGAAGACCATGTTGGTGGCGACGACGTTCCCGAAGCCTATGTCGAGCGGTGTGTGGACGCGCAGGCAGTGGGCGGCGGTCAGCACGACGCTGCGGTTGGCGCTGGTGACCACGTTGCCGGAACACGAGGACGTCGAGACGGCGCCGGTGTCCACGTCCGTGTATTCCATGAACAGCTTGCCGGCGGTGCGTGAGACCAGCCCTTGTCCCCGCGGCCACGGCTTGCTGAGATCGTCCCAGCCGCCGGGAGGCGGGGTGGCGTCCACGTCCTCGTTGTTGAGGCCGGCGTCGGCCATCTTCCCCAGGGTCCAGTAGTCCACCTCCGCCCTGAGCCTGTCCTGATAGCCCGCACCGGCCGGTACCAGCGGGCGGAGCTCGGACGGGGCGACGTCGGCGCGTGCGTCGGCGCGCGCCGGGGACGGCGTGGCGAGCAGTGCGGCCACCAGCGTGAGCAGGCCGATGACCGTGGTGAACGCACGTCGTGAGGGCATGCCGGTGAGCAATGTCTTCCCTTCCTCGGGAGGGGCCGTTCGGACGGACGGAGGGATGTCCGGGCCGACGGCCGGACTCACGGGTTGGTGGTCACCTCGAACCCCGCGCCGTACACGCCTTCGGGGGCGGCGGCGTCCCGGGCACGCAGGTCGGCGAGGATGTTGGCCGAGCTGGTGTACTCGAACGGTGGGAAGGACAGGGTGATCGCCTTGGTGATCCCGGCCCAGGGGCCCGATGCCTGGAAACCGTTGTCCTGGGACGGGAGCTCGCTGCCGGGTACGTGCCAGACGGCTGGCCCGCCCGAGTCGCCCGTCAGGTTCGCGGCCGCCGAGCGGTAGATGCCGCCGGTGTTGTCCATGACGGTGCCGAACCAGACGCCCGTCTGACCCGATACGACGAGTTCGTTGTCACCGGTGGCGAGCAGCCGCTCGGTGTCGAGCGCGGGTCCCGGGGCGTTCGGGCTGGCGGTTCCGCCGGGGACCTTCAGGACACCGGTCTGCTTCAGGTAGGGGCCCTGCGAGGAGAGCGTCACCTGCGGGACCAGTTCGATGATCATGTAGTCCTTGGTCATGTGGCCCGTCTGCGAGCCCTCGGGATCCTTGAAGTAGCGCACGTACCCGATCGGACCGAAGGCGGTGTCCGCGCGGTCGTAGACGGGGGCCACGTCGTCGTGGATCTCGCGGTCCGCGTAGGCGGCGTCCCTGATGCAGTGGCCGGCCGAAATGGCGATCCGGTGCCCGTACTTGTCGGTGCCCACCGCGCCGATCGTGCAGAAGGGATACGTCATGGACGGGCTGAAGACGATCTGCATCGCGTTGTGGACGCGCTTGCCTTCGTCGGCGTGGGCGGCACCGGCCCCGACGGCCCAGAGGACCACGAGGCTCAGCAGCAGAGTGCACAGTCGTCTGTTCATGTACGGTTGCCTGTCTGTCGTAGGACCGTGGGGATCAGGCGGACGCGAACGCCGCCTCAAGACGCGGGACGAAGTCGACGAGGTCCTGCGCCCAGCAGCCGCTGGTGTGGCCGCCGGCGCAGTCGTCGCCCCAGCCGGATCCGTCTCCGTAGTCCACGAAGTGCACCGGGTACCCGAGTGCGTCCAGCCGTTCCTTGGCGTGCTGGGACGCCGACTGGACCCAGAACTCCGGTTCGGCCGGGTCGCCGGCACCGTTTCCGGTGTAGATCGTGACGCCGGTGCCCGCTCGGGCCAGGACGTCCATGTGCGCGACCGGGTCCGCCTCGTCCCAGCGCCAGTCCGCCCCGAAGACCGGGTAGGGCGTGCCGAAGATCGCGTCGCTGGACACCGTGGGACCGAAGTCGAGACTGCACGTGGGGTTCGAACTTCCGCACAGCGGGGCGCCGACGTTCGTGAGCGTGGCGACGACGGCCGCGCGCATGACGGCGTGGCGGATCGAGAGTTCGTTGGCGCCGGACAGAGTGGCGACCTGACCGAACAGGTCGGGATGTCTCTGGGCGTAGTGCAGGGAGCCGAAGCCGCCCATCGAGAGGCCGGCGACGGCCCGCGCCTTCCTGGTGGCATCGGTGCGGAGATTGGCGTCGATGAACGGGATCACCTGGTCGATGTGGAAGTGCTCCCAGTTCTGCGCGCCGGCGGCGGTGCTCTGGTCGAGCCAGTCGGTGTACCAACCCCTTCGGCCCCCGTCCGGGATGACCGTGATCATGGACCGGGCCGCGGTGAGGGCGGGATACGCCACGTTCGGGTTGCCGGGATCGTCGGACGCGCCGTGCAGGAAGTACAGCACCGGGTAGCGCCTGTCGGGATGTTGGGCATAGTCGCTGGGCAGCAGGATGCGGATGTGGTGCTCACCTGCGACCTCGGGCGTGGTCACCGTGATGACGAAGTTGGTGGCGGAGCCGACGGCGTCACCGGTCTGCGTGAGGCCGAAGCCGTCGGTCATCTCCGGCGGGCGCGGAGCCGAGGCCTCGACGGGCGCGAACGACGCGCCCATGAGGAGGATGGTCGCCACCGCGGCGACGCCAGCCGCCCTCCATCGTCTCAGCCGAGCGGGCAGAGCTGGTCTCATCGTGGGTCCTAGGGGGACTGGTCGCCATGGTCGCCATGGGACGGTGGGTCGGCCGGTCACGTGGAATCACATCGCACCACCTGGGCGTGACACCATAGGGACGGTCTGGCGCAGTTGCGCCACTGGCGCCAGTGCGCCGAGCATCCAGTAGGCTCCGGGGACCGGAGGCTGGACGGCCGGGCGGACCTGGACCGTCGCTCCGTGAGGCGAGGGGGCGGTCGTGCACGAGGTGCTGAACCCGGACTCCGACCGTGGCCGGGTCTATCAGTCTTTGGTCCGTCATCCGCGGCAGTCGGCCGGGGAGTTGGCGGCGCGTACCGGACTGGCTGAGGTCGCCGTCCGGGCGGTGCTGGACGAACTCGCCGCCGAGGACGCCGTCGTGACCACCGAACCCGGGAGCGCCGGGGCCGTCTGGGAAGCGGTGCCGCCCACGCAGCTCGTCGAGGCGCTGTTGCGGCGCGATGACGCATTACGGACGGCGCTGCGTCGAACCGGCGCGGAACTGGAGCGGCTCTACCGTTCCGCCAGGCGGGACAGCACCCACTACGACGCGCTGGAGGTCGTCGAAGAACTCGCGCGTGTCCTGGCGATCAGCCGGCAGCTCCAGCAGACGGCGCGCCACCAGCTGCGGAGCATCGACGTGCCACCGTACTCCGGCACGCCCGACTTCTACCTCGCGCAGGAGGCCTTGCAGCGCGAACGCATGGCCGCCGGTGTCACCTACCGCGCCATCTACCCCGGCTCCGCGTTCGACGATCCCATCGCGTGGCCCAACATGGCCCGCATGATCGAGGCCGGGGAACAGGCCCGGACTCTGGACGATCCACCCCTGAAGCTGAGCCTGCGCGACGACGACCTGGCGGTGGTCACCCTCGTTGCCGACGAGCGCCCCGGCGTCGTCTCCCTGGTGATCCGCCCGTCGAGTCTGCTCCAGGCGCTGTCCCATGTCTTTGAGACGCTATGGCGACTGGCCGTCCCCGTGTCGGCGGCGGGCACCGGTACGCAGATCGACGCCCGGGACCGCCAGATCCTCTCCCTCATGGCCAGCGGCGCCACCGACGACGCGATCGCCAGGCACCTGGGGGTGGGGCGCCGCACCGTCGTCCGCCGCGTCTCCGCCCTGCTGACCGGACTGGGCGCCACGACCCGCTTCCAGGCCGGGGTCCAAGCGGCACGACGGGGCTGGCTCTGAAGACGCAGACCCCAGCACCCGGTCTCACCCGGTCCCATCCGGCCGGTCTTCCTCCCGGCACAGGCCCCGGCTTCAGCGGAAATCACCCGCCGGCCGACGGCAGCTCAGGCACGCGAAGAACTGCCCTCACCGCCCTGGTGTGCGACACCACGGAGGAGACCGCGTCGCCATCGATCCGGCCGACGTCCGGGCCGCCGTCACTGTGGACCATCGAGGCGCACCCTCGTCGATCCGACTCCGGGACCTTGGACGGGCCGATCCGGTGGTGCGCCCAGCGAGAGTGCGCGGAGCGAGCGCGTGCTGTGTCCCGTCGAGCTGGGGGAGGACCGGCAGCAGGAGGCTCTGCTCGTGCGGTGCCGGGGCGGAACGGATCGAGTCGCCCGGCCGTATAGCCCGGATCATCTCCGCTGCTCCGCCCCGATCGCGATGTGCGCCCTCATTGGTGTCCGCCAGAGCGGGGTATCTCCGTAGCAGCTGTCAGTACACAAGGAAGGAGGGAGCGCCGATGCTGGCCGAATCGGTGTACCGCAGTGAGGATGTGCCGACTGCGGACAGGTTCGACTGCTGGCGTACGCTCGTTGGCCAGACGCACGTGCCGGTGGAACTGGTCAGCGACCATCAGGAGGATTTCGCGGTCTTCCAGCGCACGTTGAGCCTTGGTGCGGTATCGGTGTGGCCGGCGTCGTTCCAACCGGTGGTCTTTCGCCGTACCCCTCAGCTGATCCGCGAGTCGGACCCCGAGGGGCTGCACCTCACGCTCCCACTCAAGGGGATGCTGCACGTCAGCAGGGAACGGGATGACGCGTCATATGGACCGTACAGCCTGAACGTACTCCGAACGTCTCACCCGTTCGAGATCCGTGCCGTCGAAGGTGCCGACGGTCTGCACACGGGAGTGGGACTGGAAGTACCCGCAGCGCTGCTCCCGATTCCGAGCCGCCGACTCGACCGGTTGACTGGACTGCGATTACCAGCGGGGGAAGGATTTGGTGCCCTGCTGGCGCAGTTGCTCACTCAGCTGGCGAACGGTACCCATGCGTACCAGCTCTCCGACGGTCCCCGTTTGGAGACGGTCGTGGTGGACCTGCTGTCCGCACTGTTGGCTCACGCCCTCGACGCCGACACCCTCCTCCCCCCGGCAACTCACCAGCAGGCCCTCGTCTTGCGCATCCGTGCCTTCGTCCAAGGGCACCTGCATGATCCGCAACTGACGCCGCCCGCCGTCGCCGCCGCACACCACATATCCACCAGCTACCTGCACCGCCTCTTCCAGCGCGAAGAGGAAACGGTCGCGGCCTGGATCCGTCGGCAACGCCTGCAACGCGCACGCCGCGACCTCGCCGACCCGGCTCAGCGCGCCACACCCGTCCACGCCATTGCCGCCCGCTGGGGCTTCCCCCGCGCCGCCGACTTCACCCGCGCTTTCCGCACCGCCTACGGCATTCCGCCCAAGGAGTACCGCCGCCAAGCCCTTCGCACCACCGAGTAGGCGGATTGCCGTGGTGCACTCAGCGGTGGTGCCCCTGCCTCGGCAGATCGGACAGGTGCGCGGCCGTGGTGACGGCCACGCATGGCATCCTCTCGGGTCCCGCGGCCGACCGCCTGAAGAACTCGAGGGCGAGCGAGTTCGTGTTCACGAGACCCTGCCGGCCCCGGGGAGCTCAACCGCGACAAGATCACCGTTCAGTCGATCGCCCCGACGATCGCCCGCCCGTCGCGTGACGTCTTCGAGCACGGCCCGGTGGCCAGCCTCCTCCAGGAGCAGCGGGTGGCATAGGTGCGCGGGCCCCCGACAGACTCGGGGGCCCGCGCCTCGCTCACCGCCATGACTCACTCAGGTCTCGAGTGGTCAGGACCACTCCGATCCGGCCTGGCCGTTGCAGGTCCACTGCTGGGCACGCGCGCCGTTGCGCGCGGAGGAGTTCTCGATCTCCAGGCACTTACCGCTACGGACATTGATGATGTACACGCGGCCACCACCGGCATCGGCGAAGCGCCACTTGGCTCCGGCCTGGCCGTTGCAGGTCCACTGCTGGGCACGGGCGCCGTTACGCTTGGAGGAGTTCGCGATCTCCAGACACTTACCACTGTGGTTGCGGAGGATGACGGCGGCCCTGGCATCGATCGCGCCGTGGGCCGTGCCCGCCAGTTGCGCGCCTGTCATGGAGCGCTCGGGCGCGGCGGCCGGGGCCGCGGCGGCCGGGCCGGGAGCAGTGACTGCGGACAGCACCATCGTGACACCGGCGGCGGCGAGGACACGTGAGAGCTGCATGAACACATTCCCTTTCGTCGGTGTGCTGGTTCATGCCCGACCGGGCCCGCAGCCGTCCCCTGTCACCGTGGCAGCTGCGAGTCGTACGGCCGTGCCCCATCACAGTGGCCCGCCAACCGACTGCCTGTCGCTAGCAGTAAGTCCACACTTCCTTGGCAGCCAGTCCACCGCGTCCACCGCGCCGCAGAGGGCCTGCTGCCGGTATTCACGTGGGCGGCACCCCGCGGCTGCGGTCCGGTTGCCGCCGGTCCGGCGGGTTGGATGCACCTGCAGGGGACCTCTGTGTCCGCTTCTTCTTCCGTCCGTCGTCTGGCCGCCGTTACCGGCGTGGCCGCTGTGGTGGACGCGTGCCGGGGTCCGGAACAGGCGCTCAGGGCTGGAAGAACCTCACCTCGCAACGCCTGTTGTGGCAGATGCCGCAGGAGCGGGCTTCAGATCCGCTCCTGGCTCAGCTGGAGTCGGGGAAGCCGGCAGTAGCAACAGGCCGACACCGGCCACGACCGCCGCCCATGCGGTGATGGCCGGCAGCAGGTCTGCCGGAGCAGAGGCCACTGCCGAGTTGTTGGCTTGACCACGCTTGTAGACCGCCAAAGCAACAAGCGTTGCGATCACCAGGATGAGGACGCGGGTGGCATCCATGTGTACCGTCATTACGGGCCTTCCATGGCTCGCGGCCTGCCCGTCTGCGTCCGCCAAGATCCCGACGGGCAGGCCGTAACTGCACTTCCCACCCATCCACTTCGGGGTGGAGGACTACACGCTATTGGCTGCCACCGCGGCACACAGATGCCTGATACGTCTAAGTGAAACCCCGTCAATGGACGCCGAGTACAAATTCGAGATCCGAACAGGACGAAGTGTTCATGGAGGGTGAGAAAGGCCCGCCTCAGGATGGGATCGTGACCAGACCTGTCGAGGTCAAGGAAGCGTTGCCCGGCGTCAGAGCATGACGATGCGACGTGCCTGACAATCCTTTCTACCAGAGAGCCGCCCGGAGCGCGGCCTGTCGGCCCGCGAGGACGACGCCGGAGGCGGCCGATGACCCGGCAAGTCTCCCGAAGGCGGAGCGGACAGGGCGCCGTGCGAGCCCGGCGACGTGATGCCGCAGGCCTTCAGGGCCTACGGAGGCGTCCTCGAAGTGCGCCTGGTCGTACAGCTCGTGAACAGCTGGGTGACGAGAACTCCGCCGACACCTGGTCGATCAGAGCTTCGTGTTCCTGGCCGTGATCTGGCAGCAGGTCACGGCCCGCGAGAGCGCCCAGGCATTCGCCCGGCGGCTGCTGAAGGAACGCGTGGCCGCCGAACTCGCCGGCCAGGGCCGCGACCCGGCGGCCGAGAAGACCCTGGCTTTCAGGCGCGCGATCCGGGCGGCTACCGCGAGGACCAGGGAACGCGCTTCTGCTGGGCGGCCGGGCGGACTTCGACAAGATGGAAGCCATCCTCGTGGCGCACGAGAAGGTGGACCTGGCCCAGGCCGGAATCACGGACGTACCCGACCCACCCTTGCGTGGTCGCGTGTCGAAGAAGCCACCCGACGACGTCCATCGCCGCCCCGAAGTCGTCCTCGTGGACACACGTCCGGACAGTCAGGGCCCACGGTTCGCTGCCGTCCGGGTTCGGCCTGTCCGTGGCACGGACCAGCAGGGAAACATCGGCCCCGTCGAACGAGTGGCTCGCCGAGCCACCGGCGAAGGCCTGCCAGGGACCACCCCATGACTCCCAGTCGGTCGACTTCAACTCTGTCGGCATGTCCGCCTGCCCCAGGAGCCACCTCAGTTCCACAAGCACCGACCCTCTGCGCATACAACTGCGGCGCCACGGTCCGCGAAGCGCTCGACAAGAAGCGGCTCGACCGCTGGCTGGTCGCCCTCTCCCACATCGAGCTGGGCCCGCGCCTGCCGAACCCGAGGAGGGTTTGCGGCCCGACCGGCGCTGCGGAGCTTGTCAGTAGCTGTCTCGAGCGGCCGCGGTGAGGTCGGTGACGGAGTGGTAGTCGGTCGGCGTGGTCGTCAGGGCTCGGGCCAGTGTGAGCGCTCGCCGCTCGGCTGCGGCGCGTTTGGCGGAGTCGGTGATGGTGGTGAAGTCGGCGGGACGGGCGAATCCTACGATCCGGCGGATTATTTCGGCGCCGCAGAATCCGAGGGAGTCGGTGAACAATGCGCCCATGTAGCGCTGTCGTTCGGCCTCCAGCGCGGCCGTGGCGGCTCCCGTGAACAGGGCGGCCGGGTAACCGTCGCCGTCCGCCTGGTCACGCCACAGTTCGGTGAAGCGGGTCCGGAAGCCGTCCCAGACCTCTTCGACGGCGGACAGCAGCCAGTCCTGCTGGGCGGCCTGGTCCGGCCCGCGCGCGCCGGCGGCGAAGTAGGCGATGAGCAGGTGGGCCAAGAGGGTTCCCACGTCGAAGCCCATGGGGCCGTAGCAGGCGAACTCCTGGTCGATCACGCTGAGAGAATGGTCGGAGATCATGATCGAACCGGTGTGCAGGTCTCCGTGCAGGAGTGCGTCGCGGGAGGTGAGATAGCGCTGCTTCAGCCGGCACACGGCGAGTTTGAGGTCCGTGTCCCGCTGGAGACGTCGTACGTCCTCGTCCAGTTCGGGGCTGGTCCACCGGTTGCGCCGATGGGGCAGGAAGATCTCGGTGAAGACCATGTCCTCCATGATCTGGCACATGGCCGTGTTGGTCTCGAACAGAGACGTCAGTTCCCGTTTGCGTCCGGCGGGCAAGGCGAGGTCGGAGGTGAAGAAGAGGGTGTGTGCAAGATAGTGGGCGGCCTGTTCGGCGAAGTGGGGGTAGCTGGCGCCGGCCGCCAGGCCGCCGCGCAGGACGCTGTGCCCTGCGAGGTACTCCACCGTGAGCAGATGTTCCTCCGGGTCCACGTGCAGGGGTTCGGGAACGTGAGGGCCGGCGTGACGCCGATGCTCGACCAGAGCGCGGTGTTCGAACAGGATCCGTCGGGGTGTCAGAAACCAGCTCGGTCCGGCGGCACGCACGTACGGCGGAGCGTGTTTCACGCACACGGCTCCAGCCGGGCCACGGACGACGAAGACGTGGTTGACGTTGCCGTCGCCGATCTCCCGGGCGGACCACAGATCCCGGGTCCCGCCCAGCCGGTCTGCGAGAGCGGGCTGTCGGGAGAGATGGTCGAGCAGCTTCGTGATGTCGGGTTCCACGACAGGAACGGACGCGGTCATGCTTCCTCCTGGGCTGGGGACCGTGAGTGCCACGGAAGGCGGTAGGTGGGGGAGTTCAGGAAGTCCAGGGCGGCCGGGGCAGAGCGAAGTACTCCTGAAGGACCTGCTCCGCGCAGCCGAGAGTGCCGGGTATCGAACCGGGGTCCACGGTCCAGCAGTCGCTGACGACGTGCAGGGACCCACCGGGCGCGGGGGCGCGCATGCGGGCCGCGACCTCCTCCCTGGCCTGGCCGGCCCGCCACATGTGCCATGCCGCTGAATACGGCGGACGTCCCCAGTCCTGCCAGCAGGCTGCCACCGGCGGGTGCGCCCGCACGCGGTGCATGCGGCACAACAGCTCGTGGGCGTAGTCCACGGCGCCGGCCGGGGCTGCCGGGCCGGCACGGAACGCGCCCATGCCGCCGGGCACCTGATACGACGGTCCCGTGTCGAACCGATCCCAGAACGCTGTGGACGGACCGCTGGGATAGGCGGCCAGCAGCAGCCGGGAAGCACCACCGGGCGCGTACCACAGCTGTCGCAGGGGAAGATCGGTGGTGCTGCGCCCGGTCTCCACGCCGCACGCGCGCCACCACGGCTCGTCGTAGGCCAGGAACAGCTTCACGGCACGCACCGGCTCGACTGCTTCCAGGTCCTCGCGCCAGAAGCGGCTGAAGACTTCGGGACCGGCTTCGATGCGGCGCAGCGGGCCCTGCGGGAGCGCCAGGACCACGGTGTCCGCCTGGATGCGCTTCCGATGCCCGGTGTCCCGGCCCATGCGGTCCTCAAGGGCGAACGTCAGCTCGTACGGCCCTTCGGCCCTCTCGGTGAGAGCGATCCGGCACAGCCGGTGCCCCCAGCGCGTTCGGCCGCCGGCTCCCTCGAAAGCGCTGTGCAACGCCCTGGGCAACGACTGCATGCCGCAGGAGAGCGTGACGTACTCGGCCAGCGGTGGGGTGTGGAAGAGGACATCGATCCATGCGGCCGCCCCACCGGTATGTACGTCGTATCCACCGGTGTCCGCGACGAGCCGCAACGCCTCGCGGTCCAGTGCCGCTGCGAGGACCTGTGGCCAGGAGGCCTTCTCCAGAGGCTCACCCTGGACCATGGCCTTCCTGCATGCTGCCCGGTAGCGGGCCTGCGCCGACACGGCCCCGGCGGGCCGCTGGTCGCGCACGGCACGGTGGTAGATCTCCCGAAGCCGTCCGAAGCCCGGTACCGCCGCCTCCACGGCCTCGAAGCTCAACCCGTCCGCGTCCGTAACGTGACTTCGCTTCCTCACCGCATAGGGAATAGCGCTGGCGTTGGCATAATCTCGCTGGCGGAGAAGACTTCCTCGCGCTCTTACGAAGTTCTCTGACCTGCCGAAATGAAATGGCGTCAGCGCTTCAGTCAAACCCAGATGTCCCAGTAGCTTCATCACTGGCGCAGACTCCCTGTTCAGCCGCATCGCGCCCAGTTCCGCCCACCCTCCGCCGCGCACCGGAACCGACCAAATTCTACCCCCGGCCCGGTATCCGCTTTCGTACAAGGTCACGTTCTGTGAGCCAGTCACCAGCCGAAAGGCGGTATAACAGCCTCCCACACCCGCGCCGATCACGACTACACCGCCCACGCGTCACCCCACCCAGTTCGAGCCAATACGACTTGCCGCTCTTTACCGACCTGCACAGGACATGGAACATCGGGTGAACAACCAAGCGGCCGTCGTGAAAACGGGAGACCACGTGATCTTCAGGACCGACGTACTCGCCCAAGCACCCTCCGCCTACGACACGTTGTCCGAGTACTTCCGAGACATCCGTGCCTTCTACGAAGTGATCAGCGTCCGCTTCGCAATCCCCGAATACGGCGTCCGTCTCACCCCCGTGGCCGGAAACGAACTGCACTCGAACGCCAACAGCTACCTGCTTTCCGACAACAGTTCCTACCCCTTCTACCTCTGGTTGCCCACCTGGCTCGGCCGCTTCTACATCGACCCCCAACTCGTCCCCCCGGACTGTCCCGTGGACGACTGTCCCACCGACAAGGCGGGTCTCATCGCCTTCATCTGGCCATGGCTGGGCTTCAACGACGCCTACGTCAAGGACGCCGACGGACCCGAGTGCTGGTTCGGCGTGGCCGACCCGCGTCCCGACGACCCGCACGAGACGGTACGCGCCACGGCCACCAGCCTGTTCAACTACTTCCGCGTCGAGCGAACCCTGGACGACGAGAAGGACGGCTGGGCCACCGGCGCCTTCGCCGGCCGGGAGATCGGCTGCAACCTGAACGGCCGCTGGCACCTGCGCCGCGCCCCCATGGCCGAGCTGACCAGCTATTACGAGGTGGAACGCAACATCATCAGGCCTCTCGGGGAGAAGTTCGCCACCCTGGCCTCCGCCGCGGACGCCTGATGCCCGGCCCGGCCCTCCCAAGCCTGCACGACACTGAGGTGCTCGCCAGGACCACCCGTGTCGCCGACGAACTGCTGCGCCCCCGTGCGGATCGGACGGCGCGCGAGGGCGTTCCCCGTAGCCACCTGGACGCACTCGCCGCAGCCGGCGCCCTGTCCCTGGCCACCCGCGCCCCGGCCCTGCTCCGACGGGCGACCGAGATCATCGCGGCAGCGGACGGCGCCACCTGGTTCGTCTACGCCCAACACCACCAGCCGGTCCGGGCGGTCGCCGCCAGCGACAACCACACCCTGCGGGACAAGTGGCTCACCCCCCTGCTCACCGGCCGCACCCTCAGCGGCCACGCCATTTCCCACCTCGCCCGCCCGGGACCGCCCGCCATCACCGCCACACCCGGCACCGGAGGCGGCTGGGCGCTGAACGGCCGCATCGCCTGGCTCACCAGTTGGGGACTGGCCGACGTCGTCCTGATCGGCGCGATCGCGCCCGAGGACCGCATCCTGTTCTCCCTGATTCCGGCCGAGGACCTCGACGCGCCCCAGGCCGTGCACCGGCACACCTTGTGGAGCATGCACGCCACCCAAGCCGTCGCCATCGACCTCGGCGACGTACCCGTCGGACCCGACCAGGTCGTGAGCATGCCCCGACACACCGACTGGACTCGCGCGTACCTGAACCACAACGCCAACACCCACCCGGCCGTCTTCGGATTCCTTCAGGCAACCACCCAGTTCCTCGGCCAGTACGAGACGTTCAAAGCCTGGGCCGACGGCGCGAAGCTCGTGGCCGACCAACTACGTCGGCACGCATACACGCTGGCCGACACACAGCCACCCGACGAAGCGATCGACGAACGACTCACCACCCGCGCGGCCGCCGTCGATCTGGCCCTGCGCACCGCCGCCGCCTGCATCACCGCGACAGGGGCCCGCTCCATGTCCTCGGACACCACCGCAGCACGCCTGATGGCAGAGGCATCGTTCCACCTGGTCCACGGCCAGACCCCGCAGGCCAAGGACGCCTACGCACACTTCACAGCGGCGCTGGCCGGCCCCCCGAGACCGCTTGAACGTCATGCAGGGCCGTGATGCAACAGTCTGCAGCCTGCTGGGCACAGGGGAGCAACAACCGTTAGGGCGTTCACCCTACTGACGCCTGCCGCATGCCGCGCGCCCCGGTCGCCGCGCAATGACGTACCCAGTGACGGCGATCAGGCACACAACACCCACAACGAGCAGATCACGGGTGGACTGCTGGGTCAGTGCCACGACCAACCCCCCGACCACGACCAGCGGCGGAACCGGCCACAACGGCATGCGGAACGGCGGCCGGGCCCCCGGATCAGCACGGCGCGCACGCGCCCGGCACACCAGCGCCGACACCGCGACCAGAAGACACACGGTCACGAGCACAACGCCGGTGAAGGTGATCAGATCGTTCAGAGAGCTGAAGATACACAGCAAACCGTTGCCCACGAAGAGGAACACGAAGCCGTACACCGGGACCCGGGAGCGTCGCGAGGTGTGCGCGAAGAACCGCCCCAGCGGCCCGGGCAGCATGCCGTCCCGCGCCGCCGCGTAGTAGACACGCGCGTAGCCCAGGTTGGCCGACAGCCCGGTGTCGAACATCGCCACCACCACTCCCACCAGCAGAATGGTCGCTCCCGTCGACCCCATCACCTGATGGGCGACCAGGGACAGTGGCGAGGCGTCGGCCACGGTCCGGTCGACGTCCCGTACGGCGAACGTGGCCGCCACCACCGCGGACAGCTCCACCGTCACCGACACCCCCGCCGCCCACACCACCGCACGCGGGAGCGTATGCCGCGACCCGCGGGACTCCTCCGCGAAGTACAGCGGCCAGTCGTAGCCGTTGAAGGCGAACAGCGCCGGCACGACCGCAGCGATCAGCCCCGACGCACCCGGGACCACCGGATGGGTGAGCGGGTGGCTGTCCGGAGCGACGTGGGCCAAAGCGCAACCAGTGAAGGCGAGAATCACCACGAGTTCGAGGACCAGCATGGCGCCGGCGACCCAGCTCGCCGGCGCGATCCGTCCCATCGAAAGCGCGGTGCTCGCCGCCAGCATCGTCAGCGCGGTCCAGCCGACCGGCAGCCCACCGGGCACCAGCCCGGACAGATAGGTCGCGGCGGCGGTGAACACCGAAGCCGTGGTGGTCAGTCCCAGCAGCAGGAACAGCACGGCCGCCAAACCGCCCCACACCGGTCCCAGCGCCCGGTGCACGATGGTGTACGTACCGCCTGCGGAAGGGAAGAGCGAACCGGTCTCGGCGTAGCACACCGCCATGGCCAGTACGATCACCGCGGCGATGAGAAAGGCGTAGACGACACCGGTGCCGGCCGAGGCGAGCCCGGTGCCGTAGACGAGGAAGACCGAGGTCGTCGGGGAGATGGCCGAAAGAGCGATCGCGAGCACGTTCAACGGCCGTAGAGCCGAAGCCTCCAGGCCACTCTGCGCCTGTTCATCCGGTCCCTTTTCGGCAATCGCGATCTCGTCCTCGGTCACACCGCTTCCCTGGGCCGTATGTATGTGGGCCACTCTCCGGACCAGTGCATTAAAAGGCTCCCGTGGACTCGCCGTCCACTGCCCGCGCCGAGCTGGCAACCGACCGGATGCAGCCCCGGCGGGCGGTCGCCCGCGGTACCGGGTACGGCCTGGTCGTGCCGGCCCAGCAGCAGACTCCGGGGACGCGCCGGGGTTCCGGTGACCGCGCCGATGACGGCCTCGGTGGTGTCCCGGCGGCGGACTTGTACCTTCTCGGCACCAAGTCAAGCCGAAGCCCCGCGTAGGGTGCCGGCATGATCGTCCGATGTGTTCAAATCATCAGTCCGACGAGCGGAGAGGTGGTGAACGATCACCCAGGAATCAGGGTGGGCGTGGAGTATCCGGTCCTGGAGGTCATCACCACCGCGCGCCGGGTGCTGCTGCGGATTCCTGAGCGGTCCGACGTCTTGGTCGAGCGAGACTCTCCTGGGCTGTGGGATGCCGCCATGTTCACCGTGGTCAGTGGCCGGATGCCGGAGTGTTGGGTTGCAGGGCTGGAGGACGGCCAGGTGACGCTGGCGCCGAAGGAATGGCAGCGGCCAGGCTTCTGGGAGGACTACTTCGACGGCGAGCCGTCTGCTGGAGTCGAGTATGAGCGTTTGCGAGCGGAGGTCATTTCCCAAGGGTGATCTGGCAGTGAGCGCCGTTGACGCTCATGAGGCCTTGATTGGTCATGGGGATCGGGGACGGCAGGTTGGGATACCGAGGGCGACCGGCGACCGCCTGCGTAAGGCGAGCAGCGCCGGTGTGGGGTGGGTGGGGAAACCGCCGTTGACGAAGTCGGTGGCGAAGAGCGTGCGGAAGTCGTGCGGTGTGAACGTCATGCCTGCAAGGCGCTGGTCATCTCGGAGATCCTCTCGCAGATGCGGTGAAGCATCTTGAGGATGGTGCCGGTGGCCATGGCTCCCGGGACGTCTCGACTCCGCTGCCACGACGTTCGCCTCCGGCCGAGGACTTGGCGAGCGCGCTGCGCCGCGCAGCGGCCGCGCACGGGGAGCATGAGGCAGACATCGGTGCGGAGGACCGGAGCTGGCCGGACTGGTACGTCCGGTACATGGTGAGTGAGCAGGCCGGGACCGAAGTGCCGTCGTGACCGCATCGCCCTTCGGCAGACATGCCTCCTCACCTGCTTCGGTACGTGCTCCCCGCGATGGCCGGCAGACCACATGCAGCACATCGGCCCTCGTCTGGTACGGGCGTTTCAGAGAGACTTCAGGGAGACTGCAGGGGCGCGGACGCCGTACTCGAGGGAGTAGCGATGCAGGTAGCAGTGGTCACCTTCGACGGGTTCAACGAACTCGACAGCTTCATGGCTTCGGCGCTGATCAATCGATGCCGCGCGGGTGGCCTGGAGGCTCTCATCACGACGCCGACGCCGGTGGTCACGTCGATGAACGGCGTAGAGGTGACAGGGCAGCGCCCGATGGAGTTCGTCACCGAGGCCGACGTCGTTCTGATCGGTAGCGGCGTGAAGACGCGAGAAGTGGTCGCCGACGACCAGCTGATCTCCAGACTGCGACTCGACCCTTCGCGCCAGCTGATCGGCGCCCAGTGCTCCGGAGCGCTGGTGCTCGCCCGCCTGGGCTTGCTGGACGGCATGCCCGCTTGCACGGACAGGAAGACGCGGCCCTTTGTCGAGGCTTGCGGCATCCCCGTGCTTGACCAGCCGTTCCACGCCGAGGGGAATATCGCCACGGCGGGCGGTTGTCTGGCGTCCCAGTACCTTGCCACGTGGGTGATCACCAGGGTGCTCGGGGAGGAGGCCGCGCGGGGCGTCCTCGACTACGTGGCTCCAGTCGGCGAGAACCAGGAAACAATCGAGCGAGCCCTGCGCGCTGTCCACTCCGCCGAGGTCGCCCTCTGAGCAGGCTGGCCGCCCTCGGGGCGCCGCGACGAGGCTGATCCCCGGCCGTCAGGTCTGCGCCGGGTGACCACTCATGGACCGAAAACGCAAAGCCCGGTCCGCCCACCGGTACCGGTGCGTCCAACGCTGTGCGCCTGCGCTCGAACCAGAGGGTGCGAGCGGGTCAGGAGAGCCAGTCGGTGTAGCGGGTGGGGGCGAGGTGGGCGTGCTCGTCGGTGAGGACGTCGCCCTTGACTGCGGCGAACATGCCGGCGGTGGGGTCGGTGGCCACCGTGCGGTTGTCGCCCTTGTGGGACAGGGTGATGCGGCCCAGCTCGTCCAGGGGGAAGATCTCGGGGCCGGCGATGTTGCGAATGCCGTTCAGCGGGGCGCCTGCGGCGACCTGTGCCACCGCGTCGGCCACGTCCTTGGCGGCGATCGGCTGGATCGGCGTGGCGGGCAACCGGACGGTCTCGCCGTCGGCGGTCCAGGACATGACGGCGTCCATGAACTCCATGAACTGTGTCGCCCGGACGATCGAGTAGGGGATCGGCCCGGCCGCGAGAATCTGCTCTTGGAGCGCCTTGGCCTTGTAGTAGTCCAGCTCCGGCACCCGGTCCACGCCGACGATCGAGAGGATGACGAAGTGACCGACGCCGCCCTTGTGGGCCGCCGCCAGGAGGTTGTCCATCGAGGTCTGGAAGAAGGCCGGGGAGGCTTCGTCGAAGGTCGGGGAGTTCGTCAGGTTGACGACCACGTCGGCTCCCGCCACCGCCTGGTCCAGTCCCTGGCCGCTGATGACGTCCACCCCGGTGGACTTCGAGTGGGGTACCGCCTCGTGCCCGGCGGCGATCAGATCAGTGACGACTTGCGATCCGATCAGCCCGGTACCGCCGATGACAGCGATCTTCATAAGGGGCCTTTCCTTGAGATTACGTGAGTAAATATCACATAGGGGGCATTGTGTCGGTGCTGCAACATGCGTCTCACCCCACCGGGGAGCTTCGGCTACCTCTCGGGAGACCGGTCAGCCGGTGGTGAAGTCCGCCGCCACTGTCTTGCCTGACGTCAGCACCGCCTCTGCCCGGCACCCATGGGGCTGGTGGTGACACCGCATGGCCGCGCCGCCCGCCCGGCACACCTCGTCTGCCAGACGCACGGGCGCCGGCAAGGTCATCGAGCTGCCCGGCGCAGCCCACGTGCTGGTGAGCCACCCGGACACTGCCGGCCGCCTCGTCCGGACCGCCGCCAAGGTCACCTCGTGGAGCGAGCAGCGCAGGTTGCTGTCGGTGACCCGCTCGTCCTGGGCCTCTACGGATTCCGTCTCGCACCGCCACGGTCCCCGGAACGGTGTATCCCCGTATGCGGAGGTCCGTGGAAGGCTTGAGGCATGGCCGATCGATCACCCTCGGAGTTCCGGCGTTCCTGGCGGCCGGGTTACGCACCCGCGCTGGTCGCGGTCCCCCTGGGGCTGATCGGCACGGTCTGTGTGGTCGACGTACTGGCTCCGCAGCATATCCACCTCGGTCCGCTGCTGGTGGCGGCACCCGCCATCACCGTGGCGTTCGCCGGCGCCCGCGTGACAGCGCTGATGGGAGCTCTCGCGGTGGCGGCCCAGATGCTGATCGGCGTGCTCAGGGGGGCTCTGGACACCGCCAACCTCCAGGCCCAGATCGCTGCCCTGATCGTCGTCTCCAGCGTCTGTGTCACCGTCTGCGTGGTGCGCGACCGGCGTGAGCGGCAGCTGCGCCGGGTGCGATCGGTGGCCGAGGCGGCGCAGAGTGTGCTGCTGCAGCCCCTGCCCGCCCGCACCGGCCCGCTGAGGATCGCCGGCCTGTACATCCCCGCCGAGGAAGAAGCCGACCTCGGCGGAGACCTCTACGCCGCCGCTCGGACCGCCCACCACAGCACCCGGCTCCTCATCGGTGACGTCCGCGGCAGCGGCCTGGCCGCGATCAACAACTCGGCCCTGCTGCTCGGCGCCTTCCGCGCTGCCGCCCACCGCCAGGCCACCCTCCCCCGACTCGCCGTCCACCTGGACGCCGCGCTTCGCTGGGACACCAGCCAGTGGCGACCCCAGGCAGAACAGGACACCAACGAGGACTTCGCCACCGCCATCCTGCTCGACATCCCGGATCACGATCCGGTCGTCCACCTCATCTCCTGCGGCCACCCACCGCCGCTCCGCCTGCGCGGCAGCCGACTCACCCCCCTCACGGCCGAGGCGAGTCACCTCCCCCTCGGACTTGGCGGACTCCTCGGCACCACCGCCTACGACGTCCAGACCTTCTCCTTCGAGGTCGGCGACCTCCTGCTCCTCTACACCGACGGCGTCGTCGAGGCACGCAACGCCGACGGAGTCTTCTACCCCTTCACCGAACGGGCGCCCGAATGGGCCAAGGACGACCCCGACGACCTCCTGCGCCATCTCCAGGACGACCTGCTGGCCCACGCCCACGGGCACCTCGACGACGACGCGGCCGTAGTGGCAATCCGCCGCCTGGCGGTCTGAACGCCCCGGCACTCTGAACGCTCGGACGACGTTCCGGCCGCTTATGCGGTGTTGGCGTGGGGGAGGGGGGTCGCTCGAGACGTCAGTTGATCGCGGGGTCCGGTGGTGACGCTGCCCCCGAGGCTGATCAGGGTGCGTGCCGCGTGCAGGGCGTGGCGAGCCGACGCGGTCGGGGCGCGGCCTCCACCGTGGCGGCGGCCTCGGCCATCGCCGTGCGTAGGCTCCGCTTGCCTGGCGCAAGGATCAGGGCGGCCCGGGTGTCGAGGACGTTCCCTGCGGGCAAGCTGCCGCGACGCCTCCGTCGCCCCTCCCCGCCCGACCTCGCGGACACCGACTCCGGGCAGCCGGCCACACCGGCCGTCACTCTCGGCGCACGGCCGCTGTGTCGGTGGCCGCCGGTTCCGCCCTTGTCCCCCTCGGCCGCCGTGGGCGACCGAGGGGGAGGCGACGGTGGCTCGCCGGGCAGGAGTGTGAGCGACGGTCAGACGGTGACGGTCAGGACCTGGGATCCGGTGAGCTGATGGGCGGCGTTCTCGGCGTAGATCTTGACGTACACGGGAGCGGTTTTGGGTGCCTTCTTGAAGGAGAACGAGTTGCCCAGGATGATCTGGGAGGAGATGAAGCAGGGATCCTGGGGTGTCGGCCCGCAGGAGCCCGGGCGGTAGTTGCGGGTGAGGGTGTCCGCCGGGTCCTTCGGGTCCCAGGTGACGGTCACGGTCTGGGTGGCGGCGTCGTAGGTGTAGTCGAGTCCCGTCGGCGCGGGGGCCGCTGTGGTCTGCGCCTGGACGGAGGCTCCGGACCGCTGCGGCTGTGCCGTTGCGGGTGTCGCCAGCGCACCCAGTGACAGAGCCACTCCCACACTCGCCGCGCCGATGCGGATCGTTCGCATCCCGGAACTCATAGGCCCTCCCGTTCGTGTGGCGTGGACCGATGGCGCGTTGGTCGGTCACCGGATGTCCAAGATCGACGGATGCTAGCCGTCGGCACGTGACGTGCAGGAGTCCGGTGGATGATCAGGCTCTGAACATCGCGGGCGCACGTCTCGGCGGCTTCACCCAAGGCGCCGGACTCGAGGAGCGGGGCGCGGGACGGGTGCTGCTGCTCGACGGGCCGGGCGCGCGGCCCTTCCGCACCCTGGTCGAGCGCTGGGCGCGGGCGGTGGACCGACCCTTCGAGGACGTCGAACGGGACCTGGGCTCCGAGCGGTTCGGGACCGGCGGGCCCCAGGTCCTGGTGATCGACCAGCTGGAGGAGCTCATCACCGACTGCTCGGACCCGGAGGAGCGGGAGCTGTTCGTCCGGGCCGTCTCCGGCGCCGGAGCGGCGACCTGGCCGCGGATCGTCCTCGGTCTGCGCGCCGACTTCTACGGGCGCTGCATGCGCGACGCGCGGCTCGCCCGCATGCTCCCGGCAGACGCCGGATCAAGCACACCATGCCCGAGCGGAGGGAGCAGCGGGCCCAAGGAGCGGGCGGTGCCGGCGCCGTAACGAGGTCGAGCGCACCATCAACCGGCTCAAGACTCTCGGGCGGTGGCAACGCGCTACGACAAGCGCGCCTACGTCTTCACCGGCACCGTGACCGTCGCGTCGATCCGCCTGGGGCTGCGGCCGTGACCCGCCGAACGTCGAGCACTCTTCAATCCTTCCAGTCGAGCTGGTGCTCCGGCACGCCCACACTCGCTCCATAGGCAATGGCCTCCGTGCGACGAGGGTCGTCGGCTCCTGCGTAGCGAAAGACACGGCCAGCGAAAACCACCACTCGCTCCTTGTCGCCCACCCGGTAGTCGGCGTACCAGCCCCCGTCAGGGGAAAGGCCGTCCGCCAGCGCCTGAGCCAGCGGAGCGTCGTCCTCCGCGTCACTTTCGAATTCCAGAACCGTCCACACCGGCGGCTGGCTTCCGCGTGCCGAATCAGCCAGATCCATTCGGGTCACCCGGCACACGCGCAGGCCAGTCAGCTCCAGCACCGCGCCCGACCGAAGGCTCTCTCCAATGACGCAGCCCGTGATCACTGTGCCCATCCCCTCGTCGATGTGTCGGCCACCACCGTAGACATCTCAAACCGGCTCTGGCTGCGCTTCCTGCCGTCGTGCCGGTGCGGCCGTCGGTTGCCGAAGTCCGGTGACGCTTACGTAGCCGTAGACCACGGAGGCCATCGCCAACATGAGAAGGGGGCCGCACACCCACGGATGTTCGGCCATCTCCACCGGCAGGTAGCGATACGACACCAAGAGCGTGACGAAGACGATCGCCCCGTAAGTGACGAACCGGATCCCCGACCGGTCCCAGCCGCGGTCGAACGAGCGCAGAGCTGCCTCGATGGTGAGCGCGAACACCACGCCGGCGACCAGATCCGTGCCGTAGTGGTAGCCGAAGCCCAGCGTGGCGCCGAGTGTGGCGACCAGCCAGAACGTGCCCGCGTACCGCAGGATCCGAGGGCCCGTGCGGGTGTGGATGAAGATCGCGGTGGCCCACGCCGTGTGCAGGCTGGGCATGCAGTTGCGGGGGGTGATCTCGTCGTAGGGCATCGGGTGGGGAGCACTGAGGGGTGGCGGGGTGTGCGGCCACAGGTTGGCCACCGCCCACTGCACACCCCCTGTGCCGGAGGCGCCCGGGCCGTAGGCGAAGACGGGTCCCACCACCGGGAAGAGCATGTAAATTCCCGGCCCGAGGAGCCCTATCAGCAGGAAGGTGCGCACCAGATGGTGGCGCGGGAAGCGGCCTTCGGTCCTCACCTTGCGCAACTGGTACAGCATGACGACGATCGCGGCCACCGCGAGCTGCGCGTAGACCACGCCGAGGAGCCAGGTGCCGATCGGGTCGGTGGCCTGGATGATCCTGCCCATCAGCCATGAGGGGTTGCCCAGTGCATGATCGGCGGTTGCCAGGTACTGGTCCAGTACGGTCGGGCGGGTCTTCGATGTGATGAGCAGCCAGGTGTCGCCGGTCTGGCGGCCCATCACCAGCAGCAGGCCCAGTCCGACGCCCTTCAAGAGCAGGACGCGTTCCCGACCGCTGCGGCGCGTGAGGGCGATGACCGCATAGCCCAGCATCACCCACAACGCGCCGTTGCCGAAGCAATGGCCGTCGGCCACCTCGGCGTCGATCGCCCATCGCACCAGTGCGAAGACGACGTCGATGCCGATCGCGACACCTGCCGCGATGAACCGTTGCCGCCAGGTGAGCACCACCATCATCAAGGCCAGACCGCCGTACAGCGGCCCCGGCTTGGGGGCGAATATCGTCTCTTTGGCCTGTTCGGTCAACGGCCCCGGTATGCCGGCGGAGCGACGCGCGACGACCTCCAGTGCGATGAGGCAGCCGAGTGCCACCACTCCAGCCGTGGCCCACAGCGACACGCGTGGTTGACGCCACGGGGCGGGCGTCGTTCTCCCGTTTGTTCGCGAGAACTTCCTGGATGTTCTAGATGTCAATTGTCCGGCCGATTTGTTATGGGGTTGACTGGCACGCTTCTCGCGCTACGCGGCATGGTTTCTGATAGAGGGCGGATAAATGATCGTTGTCGGATCGAACATGCTATCGGGCTGAAGGTGCACGGCAGCCGTCGGGTGGGAGGCGCCGTGATCGGCTGGAGGCGATCGGATACGGAGCCGTGCTGTCGACGGTCGGAGCCGTGCTGTCGACCGTCGTCGCCGCTGCGCTGCGTGCCGCGGTGTCCCGGGGCCGTCGTCCGGTGGTCATCGCTACCGGACGCGCCGGTCACCCTCTTTCCGCGGCGGGCCGGCAGGGTGCGGGATCGGTGCAAAGGCGCTACGTCCGCGGTCTCCGACAGGGAACATCGAGAGGGCACACCGCCCGACGGGGAGAAGCTGGTCGCGCAGGCGGCCGCCGACGCCACCCCGTTCCTGCGGCCGTTGCCGACGGCCGTGGCGTACACCGTCGAGCGGTGGGCGGACGAGAAGGCCGTCCGCATCGTGGGTGACCGGCGGCCGTGGCCCGCCCGAGCCCGCTCGATCGGCAAGGCGGCGCTGGTCTCCCGTGGCGCCCCGTCGCCGACGCTGGCCGGATTCGCCGCAGGGGGACCGGTGCCACGCCGGGGGGGGGCACTGCTGGGCCGGCCCCCGTTGCCCGCACCTGGCCCTCGCTGTTCACCGCCGTCGGCCTGGACGCCGGTCTTCGGTACGGCCGTGTCCGCGATGTCGTCGGCCGACTCCGCGGTCACGATGGTCCTGATCCCGCGCGCGGTGACACCGCTCTGACGCGACCGGGTCCGCGGGCGAGCGGTGACCTGCGCCCGCGGACCCGGACTCCGCTCAGAGGCCGAACTCGTGCGGGGGGAGATCCAGCGCGTAGCACGCCTCGCGGACCACGGCCTGCTCGTCCCTGTCGAAGTCGCCGTCCGCGCCGCCGATGGCGATGCGCCTGGGTGACGGCGCGTGTCTCGGCAGCAGACGACCGCCACACCGAGCAGGCGAAGGCGTTGCCGAGGTGCGGCGACCGGACCGTCACCGAGGCCTGCACGGAGATCGGCTGCACCTCGCTCGGCTCGTTCAGCTCACCGGGCGTGCCGGTAGGCGACCACCTTGTAGTGGTCCAGGTCCTTGTCCGCGTCGTCGGCGTTGTAGAGGAAGAGGCCGTATCCGGCGAAGTCACTGAACGGCGTCACCTCGTACCGGTCGGCCCTGACCTTTCCGGTGGCGATGTCCACGACCACCGGGGAACGTTCCTCCGAGCCGTCCACCGGGCGGGTGCTGCCGAAGGCGGTACCGTCGTCGGTCACGCCGTCGAAATCGACGGCCTTGGTCTGCGCGGTGTCCCCGAAGCAGCGGCCGGTGCCCTTCTCCAGGTCGAAGGCGGCGTCGTCCTGGACGAGGTAGCGCCCGTTCGCGGACAGCGACGCGCTCTTGGCGGCGTCCTCGTTCCGTTGGAACGCGTCCGCCGTGCAGTCCACCTTCGCCCGCACCTTGCCGGTCGCGGGGTCCAGGACGGCGAGGGTGTCCCGCGCGGCCCCGTCGTCGTGCCACAGGGCGAACAGGGCGGTGCGGACCGGGGTCATGAAGAGCTTGTTCTCGGAATCGGTGGTCAGGGCGCCGCCCGACCAGACGCCGGGAACCCAGTAGTGGGCCTTGGGCTGCTCGTCCGTGGCGAGCAGCGGTCCACGCGAGGTCACCGCGAGGGCCTTGGTCGACGCGAAGCACAGATGACACTCGCCGGCCGGGGGCTTCATCTTCGTCAGGTCGAAGGACTTCGTCGCCCCGGTGGCCGGATCCACCGTCGCGATGGTCTCGTCGCCGAACCGCACCAGCAGGCCGCCGCCCCCGTCGGTGACGGTGCCTTCACCCGGCAGTTCGAGATGGTGCACCAGCGTGACAGCTCCGGAGTCCGCGTCCTTGGCGCTGAAGATGTCGAGGGTGGTGACGTCCCGGCCCTTTTTGACCGCGTCCTCGCCCGTCGTGCCGGACGACGTGGCCACGAGATAGTCCTGGCCCTGCTCGGTCGTCACGAGGGCCGACATCATGCCGACGCCTTTGACCTTCCTCGTCCACCTCGTCGCCCCGGTGGCCGCGTCCATGACGGTGAAGTCGCCGTTGTTCGCGGCCGGCTGGAAGACGGCGACGGCCTTGGAGTGCGGGAGGAAGAGATGGGTCCCCATCATGTCCGATTCCCAACCGTGGGAGGTGTCGTACACGCTGGGCACGGACAGGCGGTCATGGGGCGCGGACTGACCGTGGGGCACGGATCCGGTCTTTCCCGCGCCGACCGGAGGCTTGTGGGTCTCTCCCGTTCGGTCGTCGTGCCCCGAGCCGCCGGTGCAAGAGCTGAGCAGACTCGCTGCGACGACTCCCGCGAGGACGTACCTGAGCCGTTGCATAAAGATTCCCCGTTCGACATACGGCGTGACATGTCCTACGGGAGCAGGAGTATCCCCGACGCTCCCGTGGCCGGCACAGCGCCGGACCGTGATCCCGCGATTTCCGGCCATTCCACGTCGATCAGGAAGGTACGCCCCAGCTCCCGACTCCCCGCGGCAGCGTGAGACGTACCCGGCTCGACGCCTGGCCCGCCTCGGCTGTGTGCGCCGACGCCACGGTCTGCGTCGCCACACGCAATGCGGTGGCCGCCACAAGACGAAGGGGGACGCGGCGGACTGCATGATGACCGAGCGCGGCTCCCACGCCGACGGCTGCGGGCGGAAGGACAGGCCACCGGCCGGGTGCGGCCCCCAGCGAGAAGGTGCAGGGCGTCGATGCCGGCTCGCTCGCCTCCCCGGAGGCAAACGCGGCGCCGCCACCCCGGCCCGGCTGCGCGAACAGACCCCGCTCTACCACAGCCGATGGCCCGCCGCCCTTGGGCACCTGGCCGGCCAGGGACAGCCCTGCACGGGGCCCCGACCAGACAGCCCTGGTCGGCACGGTGCGGCCCCCGGAAGGGTGCGACCTGTCGTCCGGACGGCACCCCCCGGTGGCGTCTGTCCCGGGACGAAGCAAGGCTGGGGGCGGCATCCTGCCCGAAGGGGGGTTTGCCTGGCCGGACGGTTCGGCGTCGTGGGAGGACATCGCATGCCCGACCAGAAGCGTACGGGGCTCTCCGCGAGCGTCCGCCGTGCCCGCGACCGGGCGTTTCGGCACGTCGGCTCCGGCACGACCAGCACAGGTGCCTCGGCCTTGCCCTGCGCCCGGGGCGAGTCGCAGGGTGTACCGAAGATCGAGTACCGGATCGCACTGGTGATGAACGGCGGTGTCAGTCTCGCCGTGTGGATGGGCGGCGTCACCCACGAACTCGACCTGCTACGGCGGGCATCCCGCGGAGATCACTTCGACACCGTCCCGGAGAAGGACCGCAAGGTTTTCAAGCTGTGGCAGGAGGTGGCGGAGAAGGCCGGGGTCGAGGTGAAGATCGACATCGTCTCCGGCACGTCCGCCGGCGGTCTCAACGGTCTGCTCCTGGCCACCAGCATCGCCCGGGGATCGCAGTCGCTGGATCTTCGCGACTTGTGGAGCAATGTGGCCTCGCTGGACAAGCTGTGCCGCAAGCGTCGCCCGCCCCGCAAGACGCTGCTCGACGGGGACTGGTTCAAGGGCCAGGTGAAGAAGGTCCTCGACGGCATGCTGCGAGGACCGGAAAGTCAGGAGCGCGTCACCCTCTTCGTCACCGCCACCGCCCTGGACGGCCGTCACCGGGACTACCAGGACGCCGCCGGCAGCGCCTTCAGCGTGCGGGACCACCGCCGCATGTACCGGTTCCGCAACGAACCCGGGACTTTCCGCTATGTGGACAAGGGGACCAGGTGGAAGCTCGAGAACCGGGCCATCAGGGAGTTCGCCGAAGCCCATAACGAGGCCCTGGTCACAGCGGCGCGCGCCACGGCCAGCTATCCGGTGGCCTTCCAGCCGGTCAGCGAGCATCCGCTTCTCACCTACCGGGTCCACCCGGACAAGGAACTCGACGTCCCCGCGAGCTGTGTGATGGACGGCGGAGTTCTGAACAACGCTCCCTTCACCCCCGTTCTCGACGAAATCACCAAACGCCGTGGCGGCCCGGCCGAGCGCGTCGTCATGTTCGTTGCTCCTTCCGGGGGAGTGCTGGCCGACGAGGCGGTCAAGGACCGTCGGTGCGACGACGTCGGCACGGGGACGGCTGCTTGGAGCGCGCTGAACTACCCCCAGGAGGTCGACTTCCGCTCCGGAATCGAGGACGTGCAATTCCGCCTGGAGATCAGCGGACCCAGATCCCGGGACGAACTGCTCTGCCGGCTCCTGGAGTACGGACACGATGAGCAGCAGCGCATGCAGCTGGCGGCACAGGCCCTGTACGACGAGTACCGAAGGAGCCGGCTCCTGGCCGTGCGGAAGCGGCTCGCTGTCACCAATGCGCGGGTGACGGCACTCAAGACCGCGGACGAGCCTGCGGAAGAGATCCTCAGGCAGGTCCTCGCGCGAGAGGACCTGATGTGGCTTCCGCCCGCCACGGTGCGGAGCCTCACCGCGCCCCGCCTGGAAGAGTGGCGTTGGGGATCACCCCGGCGGAGCGTCTGCTGCAGAACCTCCTTGTCGTGCTTCACCAACTGCTCCGGGACGCCCGGGAGGCCCGGGACAGCACGAGGGTGCGACGGATTTCCGATGCGATCCCCTTCGTCAACGACAGTCTCCTCAAGGTTCTGGCCATCAACGAGGTCGTCCGCAAGAAGACGCAGTGGGACGAGTGTCCTCCCGGTCTCTGCGACGAGGCGATCAAGCTCAATGACGTCTTCACCGACCTCTCGGTGCCTTCGGAGGTCGGCCGCCTGGTGGGTGCCGCCGCGCGCTGCTTCCTGTCCGTGGCCCACGAAAGCGACAATCTGCGGCACTGGGAGAAAGCGGAAGACGTCGTTGCCGCCATGCTGCTGGTGGAGGTCCTCACACAGAGCTTCGTGCCGTCCGCGCGTGCCATGGAAAAGCTCACCCCCGAGTTCCGGTTCCTGCGGCTCGGCCCGGATCACATGGGGCCGCTGTTCCATGAGGACTGGTCTGTGGACCTGGGCCCCAGGAAGCTGTACGGCCTGCGCTGTTACCACTTCGCCGCGTTCCTGAGCGAGGACTGGCGTCGTCACGACTTCGCATGGGGGCGCCTCGACGCCGCCCACCACCTGCTGTCTCTCCTGTCAGGGCAACGGGACGGCGGGGAGTCGGAACGCAGCCTCCACACGGCGATCCTCCAGGCGGAGGATCTGCCCGGGGAGGGCGACGATCCCATCGAGCGCATGAGAACGCGTCTGAAGCAACTCGCGAACATGACGGACGACGAGGTACTGGCACACGACCTGACTGCGAAGTCACGGCGGAATCTGCTGCTGCCGCTGGGACGTTGGCGATGGCTTGCCCGGCCCTTGGCCTGGGGATATCAGTGGTATCTGAAGTGGCGGAGCCATCGGCGGTCGAGGCGGGCCCGTCCGCGGACGGAATCGCTCGCGACCTTTGTCGTACTGGCCGTGTACGTCATCCTGTCGCTCGCGACCATTGGTTTGGGGTTCGGGGTCCACTGGCTGATCGAGATCCTGTGATCCTGTGAGGTTCCACCCTGCGGGCGGCCCCGCAACTCGTGGCGCTGCTCGACCATGACACCGCACCTGCGCGCGGACCCCCTGCTGACCGAGCCGCGCGTCGATCATCTGCCGGTGATCCTGTCACCTCCCGCCCGCCCGCCCGCCCGCCCCGCTTCGGTGTCCGGTCCGGCGACAACGGCTCGATGCGGGCCCACGGGGCGTCAGTCAACGACACACATCGACCAACGATCCGATGATCTGAAGGAAACGGCCTATGTGGTCACGCAGGGTGGGTCGTACGGCAGTTGTGGAACGTACCGGCTCCATTGCTGCCGGCTCAAGGCGCCGGAGCTGTCGGCGCAGATACGGCTGATGGCGGACTCGACGTCCAGGTCCCAGAGCGTGGCCACGCCGTCGTCGGTGGTGGCGGCCAGGGTGTGACCGTCCGGGCTGAACGCCACCGACATGACGGGCTGGGCGGGCCCCGTCAGCGGCTTGCCCAGGGCGGCGGGGTGGCCGGGGTCCACGACCTCCCACAGGCCGACCGTGCCCACCTTGGTTCCGACGGCCAGAGTGCCGCTGTCGGGACTGAACGCCAGGGAGATGACGCGATGCCCGGTCTTCAGGGAAGGGATGCGGCGGGGGTGGGCCGGGTCGGTGGTGTTCCACAGGCTGAGGGTGCCGGCGTCGTCCTCGCATGCGGCGGCCAGGGTGTGGCCGGTGGGGCTGAACGCGACGCGACCGGAGAAGACGTCGGGGCAGTCGAGGTTCAGGGGCGCTCCGGAGGGGGCGACGTCGTCGGGGCGGGTGACGTCCCACAGGCTGACGAGTCCGGCGTGCCGGCCGACGGCCAGAGTACGGCCGTCGGGACTGAACGCCAGGGATTCGACGGAGGCCAGGGCGTCCCAGCCCTGAACGGCGGGACTCTTCAGTCGGCCGAGCAGGACGGGATGGCTGGGGCTGGTCAGGCTCCACAGATCGGCGAATCCGCCGGAACCGGCTTCGCCGTTGTGGCTGGTGTGGCCGCCGACGGCCAGCACCCGGCCGTCCGGGCTGAACGCGAGCGACAGGATCGAGTTGACGGAACGGTCCACGGGCACGGGTTTGCCGAGCGCCAGCGGACGGCTGGGATCGGAGACGTCCCACAGCCGGACGAGGTTCTGGCCGACGTTCCCGGCCGCCAGCATGTGCCCGTCGGGGCTGTATGCCACGGTGTACACCGCGCCCCGCGGACCGGGAAGCCGGGTGTCCAGCGGTGTGTTCGCTGCCGAGATGAGCCGGGACGCCGCATCCCGGGTCGGGTCCATGCGGTAGGCGGTCAGCGCGAGTTGAGCGGACAGCGAGGGATCGGTCGGTGCCAGTTGCACGGCCGCGGAGGTGACGGCGGCGTTGACGGCCTGGTCTCGGGAGCGCAGGGCCGCGGCAGCGGCGTCCCGGGCCTGGGACTCCTGCCGGAAGGCGAATACCGCGGCCAGCGAGGCGAGCACGGCCAGGACGGTGATGGTGGCGACCGCGGCGCGCCGGAGCCGTTGCCCGCGCCGCTGGTGGTGGCGGGCGGCCGCCAGGAATGCCCGGGCCGCGCCGCTGAGTTCCGGCCCGTGCGTCTCGCTGTGGCTGCGCGGCACCGGCCGGTCGGCACCCTCCCGCTCCAACCCACTGCGCGAGGGCCGCCAGACCCCGCTGGAGCGCCTGCTGCGCCTTGCTCGGGCCCTTCGTCGCGCCTGACCGCCGGGGTGGGAGAAGCCTATTTCCATAAACTATGAATATAAAAATGCTATGCTTCACGCATGAGTCCTCAAGACACGCCTGTTGGCTCGTTCGCCGCCATCGGGGAAGCCCTCTACAACCTGGCCACCAGGGCCGCGAGACGCCTGCCCCGGGACATGAGCCTGACGTCCGCAGCCACCCTGGCCACCCTGGACCGGACCGGCCCGCGGCGCATCACCGATCTGGCCGCGGTCGAGGGCGTAACCCAGCCCGCGATGACCGCCCTGATCCGGGTGATGGAGGAGTCCGGCCTGGTCGAGCGGCGGGGCGACGCGTCCGACAAGCGGGTCACGCTGGTGTGCCTGACCGAGGCCGGCGCCACCTATGTCCGGACGCGGCGCCAGGCGGGCGTCCACGCGTTCGAGCGGTTGATCGGCGGGCTCACCGGCGACGAGGTCGAGGCGCTGGTGGCGGCCCTTCCGGCGCTGAAGCATCTGGCAGAGCTCGAAAGCCAGGACCGCGAAGGGCCGAAGCCGTGACCGGGCAACCGGTGGGCGGGGTCGCGGGGAAGGCGTTCCCGGTGGCGCGTTCCGAAGCGCGGCTCCTGGTTCCCGCCCTGATGTTCATCGCTCTGGTCGTGGCGGCGGTCGGCAGCCTCGGCACGCCGCTCATCACCAGCGTGGCGACCTCGTTCCACGTCTCGCTCGGCAGCGCGCAGTGGACGCTGACCGTCGCGCTGCTCAGCGGAGCCGTCGCCACGCCGGTTCTGGGCCGGCTCGGAGCCGGCCCGCACCGGCGGGCCACGATCCTCGCCACGCTGGCGGTCGTCGTCGCCGGCGGTGCGCTCACCGTGCTGCCGCTGCCGTTCGCGTGGCTGCTGGCCGGCAGGGCGGCCCAGGGTGTCGGGCTCGGGCTGACGGCGCTGATGATGGGCGTGGCCCGGGACCACCTCCCCGAGGAGCGCAGCGCGGCCGTGATCGCCCTGATCTCGGTGGTCTCGATCATCGGGGCCGGCGTCGGCTACCCGCTGGCCGCACTGCTCGCCGAACTCGGTGGGGTACGGGCCGCCTACGGCCTCGGTCTGGTCGTCACCGCCGCCGCCCTCCTGATCGCGTGGCGCTCCCTTCCCGAAGCCCCCGAAGGCCGCTCCGCCCACGTGGACGTGGCAGGCGCGGTCGTCCTGGCCGCTGCGCTGCTCCTGGTGCTGTTCCTCGCCGGCGAACGGAATCTGTGGAGCCGGCACCTCGCCGTGGCGGCGGGCCTCGCCGTGGTCGCGGTGGTGCTGCTCTGCGTCTGGGCCGTCATCGAGCTGCGCAGTACGACGCCCCTGGTCGATGTGCGGGCGATGCGGCACCCGGCGGTCGCCGGGGCGAACCTCGCCATGTTCGTCGGCGGGATCGGCATGTACCTCCTGCTCACGCTCGTCACCCGGTACGCGCAGACGCCGCACGGCGCCGGCTACGGCTTCGGGCTGACGACCTTCGTCGCCGGGCTGGTCCTCGTCCCGTTCTCGGTGCTGGGGTTCGTCGCCGGCAAGCTGGCGCCGCGGGTCCGGACGCGGATCGCCGACCCCCTGCTCCTGGCCGGCAGCGCCGTCGTGGTCGGCGGCGGGTTCGCCCTGTTCGCGGCGGCCCGGTCGGACCTGGCCGAACTGTTCGCGGCGATGGGCGTGCTCGGTTTCGGCGTCGGCGGCTTCTCGGCCGCGATGCCCGGCGTCATCCTGGCCGTCACCCCCAAGAGCGAGACGTCGAGCGCCATGAGCTTCAACTACGTCGTCCGCAGCGTCGGGTACTCCCTGGGCAGCGCCATCGGCGGCCTGATCCTCGCCGCGGGCACCGGCCCCGGCCACCTCTTCCCCGACGACAGTGCCTACACCACCGCGGCGCTGGTCGGCATCGGCGCCATGGCGATGACGACGCTGACAAGCCTCGCTCTCGTCCTCCGACGCCCGTCCGGGACCAATCCGTAAGTCGGATGCACTCATCCCCACACTGGAGGTTCCATGCCTAAGGGCTACTGGGTCAGCGTCTACCGCACCATTGCGGACCCTGAGAAGCTGGCTGCTTACAACAGGCTGGCCGCTCCGGCCGTCGCGGCCGGGGGCGGTCGGACCATCGTCCGCGGCGGTCGGGTCGTGGCGTACGACGCCGGAATCGCCGAGCGCACCGTCCTGGTCGAGTTCGACAGCTTCGAGCAGGCCGTCGCGGCGCGCGAGAGTGCGGCCTACCAGGAGGCGCTGGCCGCCCTCTCCGACGGCGTCGAGCGCGACTTCCGCATCGTCGAAGGCATCGACTGACCGAGGTGCAGTCGGATCCTCACTGAAGATCCACCATGTTCGTCAGGACCAGCAGGGCACGGAGCAGGCTGGTGGCGCGGGCGGGACTCGTGCGCGGTTCGGACGCCGATCCTGATGGCGTGATCGCTCGTCGAGTCGTGCATGACGGATCTGGTGCAGTGGTGGGCGCCGGACGAGTTGTGGACGCTGTTTCGGCGGGTGGTCCCGCCGAGGGAGGTCATAACGCCCGCTGGGCGGCGGGCGTTATGACCGGCCGGGACCGTGAACGCCTGGCAGCGATCATCCTCGTGGCCACCTTGGGCCGCACCTGGCGGTAGCGGAGACTGCCAGCTGTGAGCCCGGTGACCTGTGACAGCGAACCTTGACCGTTTGCCGTCGAAGGTTGACCACTGCTCAGCCCTGCCGGGCTCAGCGCAGCCGTCGCGCACGCAGCACCAGGTCGTCGGTATGGTGCGCGCCGGCGCCGCCGTCGGGTGCCATGCGGGGGCGCTGCTCGTTCACCTCCACCTTCCAGTCGTCGGTGAGCAGGGCGGCGACCATCGATGGCCAGACGTAGTCAGCCGGGTCGAAGCCGCTGTCGTGCGCCTGCCGGGTGTCCATCCCCGCGTGGTGGACGAGCAGCAGCACGCCGCCGGGCGCGACGGCCGCGAGCAGCGCTCGCTCGGCTGCGGCGTCGGGGGTGCGCAGCAGGGCTGGATACTGCGCGGAGACCAGGTCGAAGGAGGCAGGCGGGAGCGCTGCTTCCGTCAGCGCGGCGTGTACCCAGCGAACGGCGACGCCTGCGTCCCGCGCGTGCCCGGCCGCCCGCTCCAGCGCCACGCCCGAGACCTCGAGCGCGGTCACGTCCCAGCCGCCGCGCGCGAGCCAGACGGCGTCCGCGCCCTCGCCGCAGCCGACGTCGAGCACCCGCCCGGGCGTGAGCCCGGCGACCTCGGCCACGAGCGCACCGTTGGGCCGGCCGCTCCACAACTGTTGTCGGTCGGCGTATCGGTTGTCCCACTCCGCCCGCACCGCGGGGTCTCCGACGTATCCGTCGTCAGGCAAAGAAGTGTCAGCCGCAGGCGATCCCGCTGTGATGTCGTCGGTCACGGGCCCAACGTCACCCATCGTGGTCCGGTCACGCCACTCCTGTTGCCACTCCGGCAAAACGGCGTCCAAGGGGCGAGGAAGGCCGTGAGGCCCGGGATAGCCCTCCCCAACGAGTCAAAGAACGTATGTTCCGTCGCTGGGGAGGCAGGGAGGCGCCGTGGTGCGAGGGCGAGCGCTTCTCACTGGCCCGTCGTACCCCAGGTCGGTCGCCGAAGCCGCCGAGAGCAAGATCGGCGACGATGGTGGCATCGCGCCGGATCCGCAGTACGCGGGGGTCGGCGAAGGAGCCGTTCAGAGCCTTCGTGTGCTTCAGCGGCGGAATCCGCGTTCCGGCGAGCGCGGGTTCACGTTGAGGAAATCCTCGAACCACTCGTCCGGTTGCAGGGCGGCTGGGATGGGGCAGGACTCCTGCGAGCTCACCGTGGCTTCCGGGGTGTCGCTGTGTCGGCGGTCGTACAGGCGCAGTACGTCGTGGTCGGGGAAGAACAGCTCCGAGCAGGCATCGAAGTCGTAGTCGTCGCGGTGTGTGGGCAGTGTCGTGTGGGACGGGGAGTCCTCTGCGAACTCCGCGCCGTCGGGTGCGTCGTCGAGAGCGAGATGCAGAACCATCTCCTCGGCCGCACAGGTGGGCTGAGGCCACTGGCCGCGGGCGAGGTCGCCCGCCAGGTCGTCGCAGGCGCGGGCCACGCCGCGCCGCCACTGACGACCCTGGTGCCAGGTCACGCGCGGCAGACGGGAGAAGAAGCCCCAGGTGCCGTCGTCCTCATCGATGACGGGCCGGTCCCGCAGCTCTGCCACGTCGTCGTAGGCCGTGTCCGCCAGCCAGGCGAGCGCGCAGAAGAGCCGGTCGGCCGTGCGCGGGGTGAGCCACCAGCTGCACTTCTCGCAGTCGTCCTTCTCGCAGCCGCAGGCGGCGGGGCGCGGGAAGAGGGAGGCGAAGTCCGGCTGCGGCTCCTTGCACGCGGGCGGTGCGTCGGCCGTGCGCTGCACTGCGGCGTGAGGGTTGGGGACCTGGCGAAGCCGCCAGCCTGCCCCGAAGTCGGCGCGGACGGGCTCGGCGGACCAGTCGGCCACTTCGTCTCCTCGTGCGGACAGCAGCAGGTGGCCCTCCTGTGCGTCGGTCAGGCAGTCCGTCCCGGGGAGCTCGCCGGTCGTCTCCGCGGCGAACATGACGGCGCCCACCAGGTCGTCCGGATCATCCTCGCCCAGTTCCTCGTCCGGCAGCGGCTGCCAGCCGCAGGCTGCTGCGGCGTTGAGTGCCTTGGCCTGGTCGTACACGTGGAACTCGCGTAGCTGCACCACCCGGACGACCGGACCGGGCAGGTCGGCCAGCCGGGCATCGCCCGGCGAGCGGGTCCCGGAAACGGGCACCTCCTCCTCCTGCCCGTCCTCATGCACCCGGTCGAGAGGATCGTCGGCGGGCCAGGTGAATATCGCCGAGGCGTTGGTGGGCCATACGCCTGCCCGAGCCCGCTCAAGAGCCTGCCGGAAGGAGGCGGCGGGGGCGTCCGGCAGCGCCGTGACGACCTTGTGTGCCGTGGCCTGCTGACGCGGGGTGAGGGCACCATGGAGGGCGGAGAGGGAGAGCAGGAGCGCAGCATGCTGGGCCAGGAGCGCGTCGCGGCAGGTCAGGACGGTCTGCAGGCAGGTGGGCCCGGCCGGGTGCGCCAGCAGGACGAGTACCCGGCTCTTGCTGCGCGAGTGCTCGCAGAAGAAGTCGCGTGGCACGGCAGATACGGATGCCTGGGCGGCGGTCATAGGGAAGCTCCAACGGTGCGCGGTCAGCCGAAGTTGACGGCAGACGAGGAGGGGAGCTGCTGGTGGGCGCGGTGCAATCGCATCCCCGGACAGCGTGGAAGCCTGATTCGACTGGTGTCATCGCTACGAGCGACGACCCGGGTCCGAACACCGACTCTAACGCGTGGCTTCGTGTGTGTGCAGGCGGTTTCGGCCAATCACTGTTGTCTGAGGTGCGGGTGTTCCGGCGACTCGCGAGGGCGTCGGCGGCCATGACCTGTCACCTGCTCACGGCCTGAGCGCAGTGCGTGGCACCCGGGCGGCTCAGCCCGCCCGCGGGTGAGCGGTACCCGTTCCCGGGTGACAGAGGTTTCCGGAGAAACGAGGCGACGGCCAAGCCCGGGGAGACTGTGCTCATGTGGGCCATCTGGTGGTCGCCATGGGGATGGTTAGGCAGCGGGGCGGAACTCGGCGGGCGTCTGAGCGGGTTCCCGCCGTCGTTCCCCGCTACGTCGAGGTGGTAGATCAGTGGGAGGACCCCCCGAACCCCGGCACCACGCCACAGCACCCGGGTGCAGGGCCCGGCCCGTCGCCGGCCGCGCTGAAGAGCGTCTCGTTCCGTCCGGGGGCGGGCTGGTCATGGGGCGGTCGCGGCCCTCGCGTCTCATTCTGAAATGATCAGCAAGCGATTGAAAATAGGCATCCCGGGCCCCGAAACCGCGTCGAAACATTTCGATCTTGATCGTTTCCTGGGCATTATTTCCCCATGATTCATTTCGTCGTCGGCTCCTCCATCCCGCGCACCATCGTCCGAAAACACCCCGTCAATCTCGTTGAAAAATGGAGCGCGATGGTGTCCCTGGGTGTCTGACCGGGGTCGGAGTGCGACGATCGGTGCAGCTGGGCCTGTCTTATGTGATCGTTGTGCGTACAAAATGCGTCACTATCGAAAAGGTAGTTGATCGGGTTAATGTGGCTCCTGGAACAGCGTGAACAGTCACTCAGGGAGATGCATGAACTCCTTATCCGTGTTATCCGCTCCGGCGGTGCGGAATGCTGGCAGTCCGAATGTGGTGCGGGAGGGGGCATGATGAAGGGGATGCCGCCGGTGGCCCCGCCTGCTGGTTCCGGTTCGTACGGAACGCGGCGAACCGTGCTGATGGAACGCGAGGAACAACTCGACCGCGTCCGGGCGTGGTTGGCCGACCCGCAGCCGACAGGGCAGGTGTTCCTGGTGGAGGGGACGGTGGGTGCGGGCAAGACGGAGTTCCTGCGCGAAGTCACGGAGTACGCCCAGTCCGTCGAGGTCATCCCGCTGAACGCCGTCTGCTCCTTCGAGGAGCGGGATCTGCCGTTCGGGGCCCTCGGTCAACTGTTCGACAGTCCGGCGCTCCCCACGGAACTGCGCAGCCGCATCTCACCGGTGCTGCGCCGGCTCATGGGGTCGACCCGGCCCGAGAGCATGCACGAGACCGTGGAGCGCAACAGGGCCGACATCTGGTACGACCTCTTCCTGCCCGTCATCGAACTGGCCGCCACCACACCGGTCGTGGTGTGCGTGGATGATGTCGACCACATGGACGCCGCGTCGCAGCAGTGCCTGTTGTACCTGGTCCGCCGGCTGAGCTCGGCACCGCTTCTGATGGTGTTGACCGAGCGCGCCGAGCCGTGCGGGACGCACCGTCCGTTCCATGCCGAACTCCTGCGCCAGTCCTCCGTCGTGTCCGCCCGGCTCACACCGCTCTCCCCGGAAGCCGTGCGCACCCTGATCGGTCTGCGCCTCGGCACGGGGGCCGCCCGCGAGCTGAGCGATACGTTCCTCACCTACAGCGGCGGCAACCCCCTGCTGCTCGACGCCCTGATCCACGACGAGCACATAGGCGGCGGGGACCGCCAACAGGGCTACCGGCGTGCACTGCTGAACTGTCTGCACCGCAGCGAACCCCACACCCTGCGGGTGGCTCGCGCCATGGCGGTCTACGGCGACGACGCCTCACCGCAGGACCTCGGGGCACTGGTCGACACGGACGCGGGCACCATCGAGCGGACGCAGCGCGCCATGACCGAGGCCGGGCTGCTGTGGGCAGGCCGGTTCCGGCACGCGCTGGCCGCGCGCACCGTGCTCGACGACCTGGCCCCCGGGGACCGGGAGCAACTGCACCACCGGGCCGCGCGACTGCTCTACGACCAGGGTGCTCCGGCGGCCGACGCCGCGCACCATCTGGCCGAGGCCGGTCGGGTGTCGGAGCCCTGGGCGCTGCGTGTGCTGCTGGAGGCGTCTTCGGAGGCACTGCTGCACGGCGAGGTGCAACGCACCCTGCGCTACCTGAACTCGGCACAACAGTCGTGCACGAACGAGAGGGACCGCTGGGAGGTCCGGGCCAGGCTCGCCCAGGCCGAATGGCAACTCAGCCCCCCGGCCTCGCTGCGGCACCTGATCGCGCTCACCGAGGCCGTTCGCAACGATCAACTGGATCCCCACGAGACGATGCTGCTCGTACGGCAACTGCTGTGGCTGCACCGTACGCAGGAGGCCGCCGAGATCCTCGCGCTGCTCCGCAAGCGGGCGACGCGCCCACCGTCCGCGGCCATCGCACCCGGGCCCGGCACGCCGAGGCAGCCGGCGGACCTGCACGACATGGAGGTCTGGCTGGCCTGCACCTACCCGCCGCTCGCCGGACGGGCGCAGAGCGGGCCCGTGCCCACCGGTCCCGAGGGAGCACCCACCACCCGGGGCCGGAGCTTCTGGCTGCAGTCGATCGGCGCGCTCTCCGGGGGCCTCGTCCGCAGGCGCACCGGCGAGACGCAGGAGTGGGCCTCGCACGTCCTCGGCCAGCTCGACCTCAACCACAACGCCCCCTGGGCCGAGGAAGCGACCCTCCTCGCGCTGATGTCCCTCGTCTACGGCGGCCGGCTGAGCGATGCCGCCAACCGGTGCCGGAGCCTGGACGAACGCCACACCGGGCGCCTCTCTCCGATGTGGCAGGGCGTCCTGGACGCCGCCGAGGCGGAGATCCGGCTGCGCCGAGGTGATCTCCGGGAGGCGGTGAAGCGGGGCACATCGGCCCTGGAGCACGTGTCCGTCCAGGGATGGGGCACCGCCGTAGGCCTGCCCCTGGGCACACTGATCCTGGCTCACACCCGCATGGGGGAGTTGGACGAGGCCACAGCCCTCGTCAACCGGAGCATCCCCGACGAGATGTTCCAGAGCCGGTACGGACTGCACTACCTGTATGCCCGCGGGCACTACCACCTGGCCATGAACCGGACGCGCGCGGCGCTCGGGGACTTCCTCTCCTGCGGCGAACTCATGGGCAAGTGGGGACTGGACCTGCCCGGCATCGTGCCCTGGCGGAGCAGCGCGGCCGAGGCGTGGCTGCTGCAGGGCAACCGAGACCAGGCCAAACGCCTGATGAAGGAGCAGCTGACCCTTCCGGGGCCGGAGGACACCGTCAGCCGGGCGCTCGCCCTGCGCCTGATGGCCGTGTTCAGTTCGCTGGGGCAGCGCCCGCGCCTGCTCGGTGAGGCCGCGGACCTCCTGGAGGCGGACGGCTACACCTACGAGCTGGCCAGGACCCTGTCCGATCTGGGCAGGGCCTACCACGCGCTGGGCAAACACCGCCGCGCACGGGTGATCATCCGCCGTGCCTGGAGGGTGGCACACCTCTGTCAGGCGGAACCCCTGTGCAGGGAACTGCTGCCGGACACGAGTGCCGAGGCGGGCCTGACGGAGGACGAGGAGAGGACCACGGCCATCGCCTCGCTGACCAACTCCGAGCGCAGGATCGCCTCGATGGCGGTCATGGGGTACACCAACCGGGAGATCGCGGAGAAGCTGTTCATCACGCCCAGTACGGTCGAGCAGCACCTGACGCGGGTCTACCGCAAACTGGCCGTGAAGAACCGCCAGAGTCTGCCGGGTTACCTGCGCACCGACTCCGGCTGATCCGCCCGGCTCGACGACGCCACGCTCCGCATCGGCCGAGGACCGTCCGGATCCTCGCCCACCGACCCTTCGGCCCTACCCCCGCGATGCGGTCCGCTCCACGATGCGGTGCGCGGCGCGCAGCCCTTGCGCGGTGGCCCGTACGGCGTTGAGCCCCCGGGCGTCGGCGGCGCCACCGGCGATCTCGAAGGGGACCCCGGCCTGGTGGAGCAGGGCGACGACATCCCGCCGGCTCTCCTGACCCGTGGCGAGGACGACATGGTCGGCGGCGACCAACCGCCGTTCCCCTGCGGCTTCCACGACGACACCCCCGCGGGTGATCTCCTCGTACACGACGTCGGTGAGCAGGCGCACACCGCCGGCGCGCAGTTCCTCCATGGCCACCCACCGGGTGGACGGTCCGATTCCGGTGCCGATCCTGCCGCCGCGCCGCATCACCGTGACCTGCCGCGCAGCCTCTGCGGCGGCGGGTGCGGTCCGTGCCCCCGCACCCGCCTCCAGTGGCATGGTGAGGCCGCGGGAGGAGAGGAACTCCTCCGGGGTGAGGGCGGCGGCGGAGCCGCTGGTGAGGAGGTGGGCCAGGTCGACGGCGATCCCACCGCCGCCGATGACGGCGACGCGCGGGCCGAGCGCTCCGGGGTCCGCGAACGCCTGGGCGTAGTCGAGCACGTGCGGCAGTGCGACGCCGGGCAGGTCCGGCCGACGGGGACGGACCCCGGTGGCGACGACCACCCCGTCCATGGTGCGCAGGAGCGGTATGTCCCGCGAACCGACACGGTGCCCCAGGTGCACAGGCACGTTCAGACCGTCGAGTTCCTGCGCGCGCCGTCGTACGGTCGCGCCGAAGTCTGCCTTGCCCGGCACCCGGGCGGCCAGCCGGAACTGGCCGCCGGGCTCGTCCGCCGCCTCGTACACCTCGACCTCGTGCCCGAGCCTCGCCAGGGTGCGGGCCGCCTCGAGTCCCGCGACTCCCGCTCCGATCACGGCGTACCTGCCCCGGCGCGCGGGGGAGCGGCCGGCCGGGAAGTCGCTCTCGTATCCCGCCCGCGGATTGACCAGGCAGGACACCCGCTCGGTGCCGAAGGACCGGTCGATGCACGCCTCGTTGCAGGCGATGCAGAGGTCCACCGACGCGCTCGCCCCCGCGCGGGACTTGCCGACGATGGCCGGGTCCGCAAGGAACGGGCGGGCCATGGCCACCAGATCGACGTCACCCGCGGCCAGCACCTCCTCGGCCTGCGCGAGCTGGTTGAAGCGGTTCGAGGCGACGACGGGCAGCGCGTCGTGACCCGCCGTCCGCAGTGCCCGCTTGATCCGCTGGGCGTACACGGCCCACGTCCCCGTCGGCACCTGCGCCTGCACGGTCGGCACCGGCGACTCGTGCCAGCCGACGCCCACCGCGAGGGCGTCGGCACCGGCATCGGCGAGCGCGACGGCCAGCGCGGCCGTCTCCGCCCACGGGGTACCGTCGGCGACCAGGTCGGCGCCCGACATCCGGAAGAGCACCGGGAAGCCCGGTCCCACCGCGGCCCGTACGGCCCGCAGCACCTCGACCGGGAAGCGCCGCCGCCGCTCGGCGTCACCGCCCCAGGCGTCGTCGCGGCGGTTGGTGAGGGGTGCGGTGAACTGGTTGATCAGATAGCCCTCGGAGCCCATCACCTCGACCGCGTCGAAGCCCAGGTCGTAGGCCGCGCCGGCACCCCGGGCGAAGGCGGCGGTGGTCTCGCCGATCTGCCGCGCGGTCATCGCCTGCGGTGTGGTGCGGGAGAACCGGCTGTACACGGCGGACGGCGCGAGCGGCACGGCGCCGTCCGCACCGGGGGAGCCGGGCAGCGCGTACCGCCCGGCGTGGAAGAGCTGGAGGGCGATGAGACCTCCGCTGTCGTGCACCGCACGGGCGGCCCGGCGCAGCGCCGACCTGTGGTCCTCGTCGTCGAGCACGCCGTAACCGGGGCCCCCGGAACCCGCCGCGTCCACCGCGGAGCCGCCCGTGACGATCAGGCCGGCACCGCCCCGCACACGTTCCGCGTAGAACGCGGCCAGGGCCGCGCCGCCGTCGTCCAGGGTCTCCAGATTCAGGTGCATGGCACCCATGACGATGCGGTGCGGCACTGTCAGGCCACCGATCACGCAAGGCCTGAAGACGTGGTCCAACACCTGCCGTCTCCTCTTGTCGGCTTTCCGGTCGCCGGCTCTTCCGGTCAGGCGTCCCGCGTCGGCCGGGGCGGCAGCTCGAGCGCCTCACCCGCGTCCGCGAAGAACGGCGGCGCGACGATGCTGAGCCCGCCGTCGACCACGAGGGTCTGCCCGGTGATGTAACCCGCTCCGTCGCCGAGCAGGAAGGCGATGGTGTCGGCCATCTCCTGCACGGTGCCCGGACGGCGCGCGGGGATGCGGTCGAGGACGCCCTGCATGGGCGGCATGCCCTCGACGTTGTAGAAGAACTCCAGCGAATCGGAGTCGATCAGACCGCCGTTGACCGCGTTGACGTTGATGCCGTAAGGAGCGAACTCCACCGCCATGTACCGCACCCATGACTCGATGGCGGCTTTCATGCCGCCGAGCATCGCGTAGGTGGGGTAGGCGCGGACCGAGCCGTAGGAGGACAGCGCGACGATCCGCCCGCCGTTGTCCATCAGCTTCACGGCCTGCTGCGCCCCCAGCACGAAGGGCCGCAGGTTCATCGCGTACGAGCGGTCCAGGTGGTGCGGGCCGAGATCGACGATGTTCTTGAACGCGCTCGCCGCCGCGTTGGAGACGAAGTGATCGAGCCTCCCGCAGCGCTGCGCCACCTCGTCGAACAGCGCCGTGACCCCCTCGGTGGTCTCGACGTCCGCCTGGACCGCGAAGCCCTGGCCACCGGCCTCCTCGACCTCGGCGACGGTCTTCTGTGCCAGGTCGGCGTTCTTCTTGTAGTTGACGACCACGGTGCCACCCCGGCGGGCGAGGGTGAGGGCCAGGGTGCGGCCGATGCCGCGCGAGGCCCCGGTGATCAGGGAGACCTGCCCGCGGTCGGCCGTCTGCTGCTGGTGAGGGCTGTTCATCGGATCGTCACCTCTCCGTCCCGGGACGTGGCACGCTGGAGCAGCTCGCGGAAGACCACGGCCTTCTGCACCTCGTTGGTGCCCTCCTCGAAGCGCTGGGCACGCGCGTCGCGGTACACACGCTCGATCTTCTGCGACTTCCAGTATCCGAGCCCGCCGTGCACCTGGAGTGCCTTGTCGGTGACGTTCGTCAGCATCGTCACCGCGTGCATCTTCGCCATCGACGACTGCATGGAAGCGTCGTCCGCACCCTCCTCGAAGCGGCGAGCCGCGTGCAGGACCAGCTGCCGTGCGGCCTCGATGTCCGCCGCGTTCTCCGCCAGCATGAACTGGATGGCCTGTCGCTGGGTGAGCGTCCTGCCGAAGGTGACGCGGTTGCGGGCGTACTCGACAGCCAGCTGCTGAGCGCGCTGCGCGAGCCCGACACAGCTCATCGCCACGGAGATCCGGGACGGGGTGAGGAAGCCGCCGAGGAACACCTCCAGGCCCTGGCCCTCCGCGCCCAGCCGGTGGTCCACCGGCACCGGGGTGCGGTCGAAGGTCAGCGACGCATGGTCGGTCCCGGTGACACCCATGGTGTCGGAGGTGTCAACGACCGTGACGCCCGGGGCGTGACGCGGCACCAGCAGGGCCACCGTGCCCTCGTGCCCGGTGCTGCCCTCGACCCGGGCGGCCAGCAGGTAGTAGTCACAGCGCACCCCGAAGGTGATCAGGTGTTTGCGCCCCGAGAGGTAGTAGGTGTCGCCCTCGCGCACCACCGACGTGGTGATGTCCGCGCCGGTGCCGTTGCCCGGCTCGGTGAGAGTGAAAGCGATCTTGATCTCGCCGGTGACCGAGGGGATGACGAAGCGCTTGCGCTGCTCGTCGTCGGCGTGGCCGTCCATCGACCGCCAGATGCCGTTGACCACGTGCACGATCATGCGCACGGAGCCGTGCGAGCGGGAGAAGATCTCCATCAGCTCCATCCAGCGCGCGAAGCCGAGGCCCAGGCCGCCGTACTCCCGGGGAGCGGCTATCCGCAGGAACCCCAAGCCGTTCAGCTCGGCCCACAGCTCCTCGGGTACCCGCCCGGTCTCCTCGATGCGTTCGGCCCACTGCTCACCAGGCCCCTCCACCCACTGCTCGACCTGGGTACGCAGCTCGTGGAACCGCTGGTTGTCCGTCATGTACCGCCTCTGTTCTCGTTGCGTCGGTCCGGTCTGCTGTCCGTTCCGCCACGGCGGACACCGCGGCGGGACGGGCGGTGTCAGGTGGCGCGCTCGTCGTGCGGCCGGAAACCCCGGGCCAAGGCCCGCAGTTCGAACTTCTTCACCTTGCCGATCGGGTTGCGGGGCAGGGCATCGATCCGCTCCAGACGCTCCGGCCAGTACTGCTTGGCCACCTCGTGTCCGTCGAGGTACCGCCGCATCTCCTCGAAGGTGAGCTCCGCCCCGCCGGCCGGGACCACGAAGGCGCAGGCGCGTTCGCCGAGGCGCTCGTCCGGCATGGCGACCACCGCGACGTCGTCCACCGCGGGATGTCCGAACAGCAGTTGCTCGATCTCGGCGACGGGAATCTTCTCGCCGCCGCGGTTGATCACGTCCTTCACCCGTCCGGTGATCCGCAGGAAGCCCTCGGCGTCGAGCGTCGCCAGATCGCCCGTGCGGTACCAGCCGTCCTCGGTGAACGCCTCGGACGTGAGATCGGGACGCCCGAGGTAGCCCTCGAAGACCGTGGGGGAACGCAACTCGAAGTTGCCCTCCTCGCCCGCGGGCAGCACCAGCCCCTCGTCGTCCGTGATCCGCAGTTCGATGCCGTCCAGTGCGCGGCCGTCGGAGCCCCAGCGCTGCCGGGGCTCGTCGCGGGGTGACGACAGGGCGCCCAGGCAGGTCTCCGTGGTGCCGAACGCCCCGCACACGTCGGTGCCCAGCACCCGCCCGGCGCGCTCCGCAAGACGGCGGGGCACCATGGCCCCCGCCGCCACGAACACCCGCAGGTGCTGCGGTGTCTCCCCGCTCTCCTCCACGGCTTTCACCAGGTCGGACAGGAACGGCGTCGCGGCCTGCACGAACGTCGCCCGGTGGTCGTTGAGCGACTGCAGAGCCCGCTTGGCGTCCCACTCCGGTTGCAGGATCTGCGGCACGCCCAGCACCAGGGCGAGCACCATGCCGTACAGGAAGCCCGTCTGGTGGGCGAGCGGCGACGGCACCCAGATCGCGTCCTGCCTGCCGAGCCCGAGGTGCCCGATCTCCATCGCCACGGCCCTGACCAGGTTGCGCGTGGGCTGCGTGACACCCTTGGGCTCGCTGGTGGTTCCCGAGGTGAACAGGAGCTGCGCCGTCATCCCGGGGGCCGGCGCGAGGGAGTCGAGCGCCGCGCGGTCGACCACTGTCGCCGACAGCGCCTGCTCCCAGTCGTACACGGCCGTCCCGCCCGCGGGAGACTCGGGCAGCTGGGCGGGGCCGCCCGCGGTGGCCAGGACCACCACGTGCTCCAGATCCAGCTCCGAGCCGTTCTCGGCGACCAGGTCCAGTGCCTCCTCGGCGGGCCGGCGCGAGCGGTGACGGTCCGCCACGACCAGCACCCGTGCCCTGGAGCGCCTGAGGACGAAACCGACCTCGCGCTTGCGGAAGAAGGGGATGACCGGGCAGCACACGGCCCCGATGCGCAGTGCCGCCAGTGACAGCACCACGAACTCGACGCGGTTCGGGAGCTGGTACGCCACGTTCTCGCCCGGTCGCACACCGAGCCGCAGCAGCAGGGCCGCCGCGCGGTCCACCTGCTCGGCCAGCTCGCTCCAGGTGATCACCTCGTCACGGTCGGAGCGCACGTCCACGACGGCCGTGTCCGCGGGCCGGGCCTCGGCCCGTCGGCGCAGCCACTGCGGCAGCGTGACCCGCGAGGCCGCCTCGGGGCCCACGGCCTCGGGCTCGGTCTCCGGGGCACGGTCCCCGGCGGGGACCGCCGAGCCGTCCTGCACCGACATGGGCACAGTGAGGGTGTTCATCGAGTCGAGGAACGTCGGATAGGAGATGCGGTGCGCGTTCGGATACGTCAGCGTCGAATGCCCCCGTGCCCGCGACGACGCCACCGCGAGCGACATCAGGATGCGGTGGTCGTTGAACGAGGACAGCCTGGCGCCGGTCAGGCCGTCCACGCCGCGCACCCGCAGTGCGTCCTCCGACAGCTCCAGACGGCCGCCCATGGCATTGAGCTGGAGCATGGCGGCGGCGCGGTCGGACTCCTTGAGCCGGGTGTGCGCGATGTTGCGGAACACCGACTCGCCGCGTGCGAACGTGGCGAGGGTCGTCAGGATCGGCAGCATGTCAGGGATGTCGCGGCAGTCGACGTCGACCGCGGTGAGCCGTGGCGCGTCCTGCCGGATCCGGAGTCCGCCGGCCGTCTCGTCGACCTCCATCGGGATGCCCATGGAGCGCGCGACGTCGAGGAAGTGGAACTCGGGGTGGTCGGCCGGGCCGCCCTCCAGCGTGGTGATCCCGCGCAGCAGCACGTCACTGGGGTGCAGGGCGGCCGTCGCGATGCCGAACGCCGCCGAGCCGATGTCCGGCGGCAGCGCCAGCTCGACGGCGTGTGCCCGCTGGCCGGGCTCGATGTCGAAGCGCCGCCAGTCCTCGGAGACGGTCACCTGGAGGCCGAACTGCCGCATCATGGCCACCGTCAGCTCCAGGTAGGGGCGCTCGTTGAGCTCACCCTCCACCTCGATGGTGGTGTGCCGCGTCGCGAACGGGGCCAGCAGGATCAGGCCGGATATCCACTGGGACAGGGTTCCCGCGATGGTGACGTGACCGCCTGTGGGCCTGCGGCCCTGCACACGGACGGGCGGGCAGTCGTCGGCCGACTCCAGTCGCACACCCATCTGTTCCAGGGCGCGCAGCAGCGGGCCGACCGGGCGTCGCTTGAAATACTTCTGCCCGGTCACCGACACAGCGCGGTCCGACAGGGAGGCCAGACCGATCATGAAGTACAGCGTGGTGCCGGAACTGCCTGCGGACACGGCCTCCCGGCGCGGTGTGTACCGCCCGCCGAGTCCCCGCACCACGAAGGTGTCACCCTCCTTGGCGATCTTCACGCCGAGGTCGCGCAGCAGCCGCACCGTGTACTCGACGTGCCGGGCGTCGGACAGACCACGGATGCGGCTGACGCCCTCGGCGAGCGAGGCGAGTATCAGCGCACGGTGCGCGTGGTATTTCGAGTTCGGGACAAGAATCTCACCGGTCACCCGGTGCTGAATTCCGTTGACGAGAAGGTGCATGGGTCCTCTTACTCCCTGGCAATGGGCAGGAGGCCGGGACAGGAAACGGAAACGCTCTGCATTCTCACGGCGCACCGAAGCCGAAGCGGCAGGGCGGCGGAAGAGAGAAGGGGCGCCGGCCTGTCACGGTCCGACGTTCGTCGCCCTAGGCTTGGTTGAGCCACACCTCTGCGCGGCTGCGGGTCCTGAACTCTCGGTATTCCGGCACGGACAGCACTTCCCGGTCGCCCGGGGCGCGCGGGCTTCCCTGCGTTCCCTGGGCCACCCGTGACCCGTCTCCGGGCGCGGTGGGCCGGATGTCCGCGTCGGCCCAGACGGAGACCAGTGAAACCGCCTGCTCCTGATTGAGCCGGGGGTCGCACAGGCTGGTGCGCCGGACGGTCTCCCTCTCGAACACGGACACGTCCGTGGCACATTCGAGGACGTCGTCGGGGGTGGTCTCCAGGTGCAGTCCGCCCGCCGTGCCGCCGGCCCCGGTCACGGCCCGGAGGAACCCCCGGATCTCCCGTGCCATGGTCTCCAGCAGGCGGGTCTTGTGACCGTCCGGGCCGGTGACGGTGTTGCCGTGCATGGGGTCGCTGAGCCAGATCACCGGGTGACCGGCCAGCCGGACCGCCTCCACGAGCGCGGGCAGCCTCTCGGAGACCGCATCGGCGCCCATGCGTGCGATCAGCGTGAGACGGCCCGGCTCCCGCAGCGGATCGAGCAGCGCGCACAGGAGGGTGATCTCCTCCGCCGTGGTCGCCGGACCGACCTTTACCGCGACCGGGTTGACGATGCCGGCGGCGAGGTGCAGGTGTGCCCCGTCCAGCTGACGGGTCCGCTCGCCGATCCACGGCCAGTGGGTCGAGCCGAGCCAGCGGCGTCCGTCACCCAGCTCACGGATCATGGGCAGCTCGTAGTCGAGGACGAGCGCCTCATGGCTCGTCCACATCCGGGGTTCGGTCGGCGGCTGGTGACCGAAGGGAGCGGGGGCGCGCCAGCCCAGGTGCTCCATGACGTCGCCGGCCGTCATGTACGAGGTCAGGAGGCGCAGCGGATCATGCCGGCGGTCTTCCGGGGTGGGTTCGGGACCGTTGACCATGTGACCCCGGTAGACCGGCAGTTGCAGGTCGCCGATCCGTTCCGAAGGACTGGAGCGCGGCTTGGCGAACTGGCCGGCGATGCGTCCGACCCGTACGACCGGTTTGTGGGTGGCCGTCTTCAGCGTCGCGGCGAGCATGTCGAGGAGCGCGGACTTGCGCGACACGTGCGCGGCGTCGCATTCACCCGGGTGCTCGGCGCAGTCGCCGGCCTGCACCACGAGGGCGCTGCCGTCGGCCACCTGGGCCAGCAGCGTCCGCAGCGCGTGCACGTCCTCCGCCTTGACCAGCGGCGGACGTGCGGCCAGCACCTCCCGGATGCGCCGGACCTGTGACGGGTCGTCCCACTCGGGCTGTTGCAGGGCCGGCTTACGCATTTCCGTCACGGCTTTTCCCACGTCGAGTCTCCGGTGAAATATCGGTCGAGCTATGACTGAGAAGGGTGGAGAGTGAAGTTTCGAAGACCCTCCGGCAGCCTCCGCGGGGTGCCGTGACAGGTCGGGATTCCAGGAGCGGTGATCCTCGGTGGTCGGATTCGTTTCATCGGGTCCGGTCGAGACGCCGGTGTCCCGTGACCGCGCAAAGTCCGGGTTTTCCATCGACAGACCCTCACCCCCATCCCCTGGGGAACCCCTACGCCCCCCTCATCGACGGTCTCCGAGTGCGTGGGATCAAAGCGTTCGGGCGCTGCCGAAGCACACTTCGAGCAGTTCCGCCGGTGTCCGCAGTACGACATCGGGTTTCTCCGCGAGCAGGGTCTCCTCGTCGGTCTCGCCCCACAGGGCGGCGACGGCGGCGACCCCGGCGTCCCGGGCGCTGGCGAGGTCGGTGACCGCGTCGCCGACCATGACGGTCCGCGAGGGGTCGGAGCCGAGCACCCCCAGCGCCTTGAGCACGATGTCGGGGGCCGGCTTGGGGCGCCGCACCTCGTCTGAGCCGATCACGACGGTGAACAGGTGCAGCAGGCCCAGCTGTTCGAGGAGCGAACGCGCCCGCGGTCCGCTCTTGCCGGTGGCGACGGCGAGCCCGACACCGCGTGCCCGCAGTTGTCCGAGCATCTCCGGTACGCCGTCGAAGACCGGGACGAGGTGGGCGAGCCGATAGCTCTCACGGACGAAGGGGGCCTCCATCTCCGGCGGCAACCCCATGATCCGCATGATGTCGGGGAAGTAGCGGCCCAGATGCCGTTCGTACTCCTCGAAGGGTGCGTCGCCGTCCCCCACCACCTCGGCGTAGGCGGTGGTGAACGCCTGGCGCATCACGGCGAAGCTGTTGACGAGTACTCCGTCGAGGTCGAAGACGACCGCGCTGATCGGCTCCGCACGGTTGTCGTAGGCGGCGAGGCCTTGGCTGGTTCCAAGACTGTCCATGGCGCTGTGCTGCTCTCTCTCGTGGGGCGGCGGCTACGGGGCGGGGGCCGCTGCCGTCCGACAGGGACGGCAGCCAGGCCGACCCGGCGGCCGGCCGTGCCGGTCACGGCCGGCGCTGCTCGGCTCTCTCCTGTACGGCGCGGGCCGCGGAGTAGATCCGCTCGATGGCGTCGATGGTGCGGCGTGCTTCCTCGATGGCCCGGCGCGGACCGGCCGGGCCCCGCAGCTGGGCGAGCAACTCGTCGAGCTGCCGGTCGTACTCCGTGCCGATCGGCTCCGCGGGCACCGTGACGGCACGGGTCCGCCCCTCGTCGGTGCGGGTCAGCTCCGGGTGCTCCAGGCGGTTGGGGCTGAAGCCGAACGTACAGCGCAGGGTCGTGCTGCCCGCGCTGCCGTCGACCCGGATGCGGGTGATGTCGCGCTCCTCGTGCGAGGCCCAGCTCGCGTGCAGCGACAGTGAGACACCGTTGTCGGTGACGAGGAACGCGCGGGCGGTGTCCTCGACGTCGATGACCCCGCCTGCCGCCCGCTCGCTCTCCCGGTCCTGCTCGGCCCCTTCCGCGCGCCAGGAGACCCGTGCGGTGTCCCGCGCGATGAAGTCGCCCGAGACCATACCGGCGACCTGCGTGAACTCCGCCGAGCCCAGCAGGGGAGCGGCGATGTCGAACAGATGCCATCCCAGGTCCACGAGCGCCCCGCCGCCGGACAAGTGACGCCGGGTGAACCAGCCGCCCGCGTCCGGCACGCCCCGGGCACGCACCCAGGACAGCTCGATGTGGCGGACGGTGCCCACGTCGTCGGCGTTCGCGAGCAGGGCCCGGACGTCGGCGCGGTGGCGGGCGGCGCTGCCCGCCAGGAGCCGTGCACCGCCGGCACGTTCGGCCTCGGCCAGCTGCTCCGCCTCCGCCGCCGTCAGGCATACCGGCTTCTCCAGGAAGACCGGGACGCCCTTGCGCAGCAGGCCACCGGCGATCTCGCAGTGCAGGTGGTTGGGGACTGCCACGATGGCCAGGTCCACCTCTGCGGGATCCACGTCGTGCATGGCCGTCAGGACCGGAGTGTCAGGGGCGTCAGCGGTGACGGCCGCGCGCGAGGCCGGGTCGGGGTCCACCGCGGCGCTCACGGTGAAGTCGGGGTGACGGCGCAGCCGCGGTAGCCAGATGGACCGAGCCGCCCAGCCGAGGCCCACCACGGCGGTGCGGAGCGGCCTGCCGTCGAGGTCGGCCACGGTCATGAGCCGAGGACATCGGCTATGACGGCGGCGACCTCGTGCATCTGCTCCTCGGTGCCGAGCAGCGTCCGGTGGTGCAGCCACAGGCAGTCGGTCGTCAGCGCCTCGGAGTGGGGGCAGCGGCGGGCCAGTTCGTCCACCGACAGGTCCGGGGCGCCCATCTCCCAGAAGGCGTCCGTGCGGTAGACCGAGCGGAACGCGACGAACGCGGGGACACCGCGCTCGACGAGGGTGTCGACGACCCGCGCGCGCCGTTCCTCGGTGATGCGGGGCACCCGGAACATGGCCATGTAGTGCGGGTTGCGGTCGGCCCGGCGGTCCAGTCGCTGAGGCACCACGCCGGGGATCTCGGCGAGCAGCGAGGACAGCAGCGGCCAGCGCTCCTCGCGCGTCCGGATCTGCCCGTCCAGGCGCGCGAGCTGGGCACGCAGCACCGAGGCGGAGAACTCGTTGAGCCGGAAGTTGGAGCCCGACGTGCGGTGGAAGTAGCCGCGGTCGTTCCGCGGGCGTCCGCAGCTGTGCCGTAGGAAGGCGTGCTCCGCCATCTCGGCGGTCGGGAACAGCACCGCTCCGCCCTCGCCGGCCGTCATCAGCTTGCCGTTCTGGAAGGAGAACGCGGCGACCGAGCCCAGCTCGCCGAGCCGCCGGCCGTTCCAGGTGGCACCCTGCGCGTGTGCGGCGTCCTGGATCAGCGGCACGCCGGAGTCGGCCGCCACCTTCTCGAGGGCGTCCATGTCGGCGAGCTGGCCGGCCATGTGTACCGGCATGATGGCGCGGGTCCTCGGCGTGATGGCCTTCGCGGCCTCGGCCGGATCGATGCAGTACGTTTCCGGGTCCACGTCCACCGGCACCACGACCGCGCCGAGACGCTGAGCGGCCTGGGACGAGGAGATGAAGGTGAAGGCCGGCACGATCACCTCGGTGCCGGGGCCGACACCCATGACCTCCAGGGCCAGTTCGAGGGCGTGCGTACCGTTCGTGACCGCCAGCGCGTGCTCGCTGCCGTGGTACTCGGCGAACTCCCGCTCGAACGCCTCGACCTCTCCGCCGCCCATGCGCCACCACTGGCCCTGCTCCAGTGCACGGATCAGACCGGTCCGCTCCGCGTCGTCGTACTGCGGCCACACCGGAAGGGCCGAACTGAGTTGCACACCACTGCTCATGCTGTTCTTACTCCTTCGGTCTACGCACATGCGAATGCCACCGCAGCGATCGCCACGGAGGGCACGACACGGAACAGCTCCTCAGGGACCGGGTGTCCACCCGGACGCCGGCACCGGAACACCACCTCGGCGCGGTCCGCGCGCCTGGCCGGGCAGGCCGAACGACCACCGGCCGGCGGGGCCCGGTCGTCGCGATTGGCACGCTAACCCAGCGGTTGGCGGGGCGTCATTCCCCTGGGGGACCCCCCTATGTTCCCCCTTGTGACTGCGGACATACCGAGTACGGGTGTCCGCCTGTCAATGTGGGTGCCGGAAAACCACTTCCCGATGGATCCGTACAAGGCACGGTGCGCATTGAGCAGGCTCCTGTTGATGAACGGACCGCGCCTCGGCATACTCGGGAGGCGTCAGCCCGAGATCCACGGAACGGACACGCTCGCCGACATCGAAGGACGGGTCGCCGAAGAAGTGACCGAAACACGGCTGGAAATCGAAGCGTTCCAGCACGACGGTGAGGCGGAGATGCTCCGCGCCATTCAAGCCGACCACGACACCGCCTGCGCGATCATCAATCCCGCGGCCCTGACGACGGCCGGCTGGGGCCTCGGTGCCGTGGGTCATCGGCTCCCGGCACGCGCACTGCCGGAGAAGGCCGCCGGCCGCTGACGCGGTGCCACCCGCCTCGACGAACCACCCTGTGTGACGCGATACCACCCGCCTCGACGTACCACCCTCTTCCCGCCGAGCCGGCCCGCCCCGACTTCCGTACGGACACGACCGGAATCCGCACGGACACGACCGAGAACCGAAAGCCGAGGACACGACACGATGCCCCAGGGACAGACGGCGGAATCCGTACTGGCCGCTCACCGCGACCGGCTGCGCCCCATCGACCGGATGATTCCGGAGGCCGGAGCGCTGCCGGACCCCTCCGACGGCGAAGAGCTTCTGGAGGTGAGCGGTGCGCAGGGCCTGCTGACGCACACGCGCGTCGACGCCGACGCGCTGGAGGCGGTGCTCGGCCCGCTGGACCGCTGGGAACTCACCCCCCGGGTCTCCGGACCCGACGAGATGGCCGCTCTGCTCACCCGCTGGCAGCAGTACATGGAGAGCCACCCGGAGCGCCCCGGCGCGGACTCCATGGCCGCCGTCGAGTGGCCCAGCCGCGACGTCGGCATGACCCGGGTCCTGCGGGCCTTCGGGTTCGTCCCCGAGTTCGTGATGATCGGCCGGCTCAAGGGCACCGAGCTGGTGCCGGAGTCGGGCAGGGTGCGCGTGCGCCGGGCCACCGTCGAGGACAGCGAGGCGGTGTTCGAGCTGCAGATGGTGGAGACCCGGTTCGACGCCGCCGTCAGCGGCGCCGTCGAGCGCGACACCACCGAGGCGCTGCTGCGCGAGGAGATCACCGCGTCCTTCAAGCGCGATGAACCGCTGATCTGGGTCGCCGAGTACGAGGGCGAGATCGTGGGGATGCACCGGGGCGAGGACTTCTCGGAGCCGCAGCAGGCCTGGCTCGCGACGAAGATCACGGCCACCCCGGTCGCGCACCTCGTCTGCCAGGCCGTCAAGGAGGGCTACCGCAGCCTGGGCATCGGCACCTCCCTCGCCCACCACGTGCACGCCGACCTGGACGCCATGGGCATCGGCGCGGCGGTCGGCTACCACGCGATGTTCAACCCGATCTCCACGCCGTTCTGGCACCGCCACGGCTGGCGGCCGTACTGGAACCGCTGGATGCGCACCCCGGCCGTGTGACCGGCACCTCGGCGACCATCCGTACCCCATCCTGTGGAGTGGAACATGCTGGTGAAGGCGTTGGAGGAGCGGGCCGACTCCGTCGCGGACCACACGGCCCTCGAATGCGAGGGCGTGGAGCTGACGTACCGGGAAGCCCACGAGCAGGCCAACCGGCTCGCCCGCCACCTGGTGGCCAGGGGAGTCGGGCCCGACCGTGTGGTCGCGGTGATGCTGCCCCGCTCCACGGACCTGCTGGTCACGCTCCTGGCGGTGCTCAAGGCCGGCGGGGCCTATCTCGCCCTCGACCCGGAGCACCCCGCCGAGCGCGTCGCCTTCCAGGTCCGCGACGCCGCCCCGGTCGCCCTGGTGACGTCGACCCGCATCGACGCCGACCGCACCGACGTGGGCGTTCCCCGTATCGTGCTGGACGACCCCGGCACGGCCGCCACGGTGGCAGCGCTGCCCGCCGGGCATCTGACGGACGCCGAACGGGCCGCCCCGCCGAGGCCCGAAGACCTCGCGTACATCATCTACACCTCGGGCTCCACCGGCACCCCCAAGGGCGTCGAGATCCCTGTGCGCGCCCTGCACAACCTGCTGGAGGCGATGCGGGAGCGGCTGTCCCTGGGACCCGGTGACCGCATGCTGTCGGTCACCACCGCCACTTTCGACATGTCGGTGCCCGAGCTGTTCCTGCCGTACTACACCGGTGCCCGCGCGGTCATCGCACCCCGTGCCACCGGGCAGGACCCGCAGGCGCTGGGCGACCTGATCACCCGAAGGCGGATCGGCACCGCCCAGGCCACCCCCACCCACTGGCACATGCTGGCCACGGTCACCCCCGAGGTGCTGCGCGGTCTGCGTATCCTCATCGGCGGCGAGGCACTGTCGGAGAAGCTCGCCGCGACGCTGCTCGACCTCGGCGCCGAGGTCATCCAGTGGTACGGGCCCACGGAAACCACCGTGTGGTCCACGATGCACCCGGTCACCCGGCCCGAGGACGCGGCCGTCATCGGCAGGCCCCTGCGCAACACCCTGCTGTACGTCCTCGACGAGGAACTGACGCCCGTCGAGCCCGGTACCGAGGGCGAGCTGTTCATCGCCGGCGCGGGCGTGGCCCGTGGCTACCTCAACCGGCCGGAGCTGACGGCCGAGCGCTTCCTGCCCCACCGTTCCGGTGACGACGGCGCTCTGATGTACCGCACGGGCGATGTGGTGCGGCAGCGCGCGGACGGCGCCCTGGAGTACGTCGGCCGCGCCGACCACCAGGTGAAGCTCCACGGCTTCCGGGTGGAACTCGGAGAGATCGAGGCCGCCCTGGAGCGGTCCGAGGACGTCGACCAGGCGGCCGCGACGGTCAGGGAGGACCGGCCCGGCGACCGGCGCCTCGTGGCCTACGTGACGGCCGCCCCAGGGCGTGTGCCCGACGCCAAGGAGCTGCGGAACCTCGTGGCGGACACCGTGCCCCTGTACATGGTGCCGTCCGCCGTGGTGGTCCTGGAGGAGTTCCCGCTCACCCCCAACGGCAAGCTCGACCGCAAGGCGCTGCCGGCACCCGTCGTCGCGGGGACCGCCATGGTCGAGACGCACCTCACGCAGTCGGAGCTGCTGCTCAGCCGGCTCTTCGCCGAGGTGCTCGGTGTGGAGCAGGTCGGCCCGCGCGACAGCTTCTTCGACCTCGGCGGCTCCTCGGTACTCGCGGCACGTCTCCTGGCCCGGGTGCGCTCCGAGATGGACCTGGAGCTGTCGATCCGGATGCTCGTGGAGTTCCCGACGCCGGCCGAGCTGTCCCGGCGGCTGACCGGTGACGAGCCGCAGGACTCCTTCGACGTCCTGCTGCCGCTGATGACCAAGGGCTCCGCACGGCCGCTGTTCTGCATGCGCCACCTCGGGGGCACCGCCTGGTGCTACGGAGTGCTCGCCCAGCACTTCAGCCTGGAGTATCCGATCTACGGCCTCCAGTCGCACACGTTCCAGGAGTTCGACAGCCCCGTCGACACCATCGCGGCCATGGCGGCGGACTACGCGGACCGCATCAGGGGCGTCCAGCCCACGGGGCCGTACCGCATTCTGGGCTGGTCCTTCGGGGGCATCCTGGCCCACGCCGTCGCCGCCGAGTTCCAGAAGCGCGGCGAGGAGATCGAGTTCCTCGGCGTGTTCAACACCAACCCGCACATCACGGACAAGGAAGACCGTGACGAACAGGGCCTGATCGAACTGATCCTGCTGATCAACGGCAAGGACCTCAGCGAGTACGAGCGCCCGCTCAGGTACGAGGACGTCGCCGAGTTCGCCGACATGGCGACCAACTACGCCTGGCACGGCAGGAAGAGCGCGGCCGAGACCTTCGTCGAGACCATGATGACCGACCTCGGCGCCTGGAAGGCCCACAGGCCGGAGAAGTACAGCGGCGTGATGCACCTGTTCGCGGCCGATCCCAGCCCGGTGGCCGAAGCAGCCTCCAGCGAGGCCTGGGCGCCGTACGTCGCGGGCGAGATCGTGCGCCACGAACTGGGCTGCGGCCACGAGGAGATGCTCAGCAGCCCGCGCGTGCTCCGCCAGGTCGCCGAGATCGTGACCGGCCACCTCAGGGACTGACCCGACCGGGAGACAGCCGTCCCGCACCACCTCGGCATCGACATGGGCGGCAGCAAGGCCGCCCTGCGGGCGGAGCTCGCCGACGGCACCGTGCGCGAGGCCGGCTTCCGGTGGCCGTGGGCCCCGGACCGGCCCGCACACGCGGCAGAGGACCCGGATCTGCTCGCTCGGCAGGTCCGGGAGCCGTGCGGCGGTGCCCCGACCGCGCTGGCGGGCGTCTCAGTGGCGATGCCCGCCACCCTGACGCGGCGGGTGTCGTCACCGCCTGGCCCGACCGGCCGGGCCGGACCGGCACCGACCTCGGCAGCGCACCGCGCGGGATCTTCCCCACCACCAGGGTGACCTGCGCCGACGACGGCGACTTCGCCCGCGCTCGCCGAGGCACACACGACGGGCCGTCCCGATCCGCTGTACCCGGGCGTCGGGTGGTGCTTCCGCCCCCTGCCGGAAGCGGTGGGGGCCGGACCGGTCGCCGGTAACGGTGGTGCTCCCGTCCGCTGCCCGAAACGACATGGTCCGCGCCGGCCCGGAAGAATCCCCGTCCGGGCCGACGCGGACCACCTGTCGTGTGCGGCCCCTCTCGGGCCGCTGCGCGCGCCATCTCCGCCAGCACCCGCGCGACGACCTGCTCCGGCAGATCCGGCACCGGCTCGCCGCCGTCCTTGCCGTCCAGCACGGCAGGTCGCGCAGGCCGGTGTCGCGCTCGTCGGCGGACACGATCTGCGCCTTGCGCGCCACACTCGCCGCGATCTGCACCGCCGGCGTCAGCTCCCGCAGGTCGCCGACGCCGATGAGGTTCTTGCCCTCGGATGGGTTCACGGCGGTCCTGCCGCCGACGCCGGCGTCCACCTGCGCGAGCAGCGTGGTCGCCAGGTGCACCACCAGCACCCCGCGGTGGAAGAGCGCGGCGGCGAGACCTACGACGTCCGTCGTGGTGCCGCCGCCGACGGAGACGACCACGTCGTCACGGGTCGGCCCGAAGCGCACGAACTCCCGCCACGGCCCCTCGACCGTGGCGAGCGTCGTGTCCGCCTCGCCGTCACGGGCCCGCACCACCGGCGAGGGCACGCCGGGGTCGGGTGTCCAGGCGTCCGGCCGGGCGGAGACCACCGCGGCACGCCGCGCTCCCAGCTGCTCGACGATTCCGGACAGCGAGTGGCGCACCCCGGGTCCGATGTCGACGGGGTGGGCACGGTCGCCGAGTCCCGCCCGGACACGGGCGTGCCGGGTCGCGGAATCCGTCATGTCCGGGTGTCCCTATCCGTCATGTCCGGGTGTCCCTTTCCCTGCCGCCCCGCCGTCGAGGGAAGACCGCCGGGAAAAGAAATCCCGCTCCCCGGGGGATCGCGGGAATGCGGCCGCCTCTCACGGATGTATTTCGGCCGTCACTCGACGACGCGATGAGTGTCCGTACGGCGGTGGCGCCTCATGCCGCCCGGCCGCGCGGCTCCAAACATTTGCTGAACTCTTGTCGGTTAATTCTCGTCACTCTGCAAGTTAGGGATACGTAGGGGGGTGTTGAGGGGGGTTCGGAGAAGCAGCGGATGACGAGACTGTGCCGGGCAGGGCGAACCGTTCGTCATGACGGGCTGCCCGTCCGCTGTCGCCCTGGAGGGATGACGACACATGTTGCGCACGGAGTTGATCCGACCACTCCCCGAACTGCTGATCCACCAGGCGCGGAACTTCGGTGGCAAGGTCGCCTACAGGGACGCCCGCCGGAGCGTGAGCTACAGCGACCTGGAACTGCGGACCCGGCGACTGGCCGGACACCTGGCGGAGTTGCGGCTGCAACCGGGCGACCGTGCGGCCATCTGCCTGGGCAACCGCGTCGAGACCGTCGAGAGCTACTACGCCATCACCCGGGCCAGTGCCATCGGCGTCCCGGTCAACCCGCAGAGCAGCGACGCCGAACTCGCGCACATCCTCGACGACAGCGGCGCCCGGATCGTCATCACCGACCACCCGCACGTGGAACAGCTGCGGCGCCTGCTGCCGGACCGCCCGCACCTGACGGTCGTCCTGGTCGGCGACGAGCCGGTGCCGTCGGGCTTCCTGCCGTACGAGTCGTACACGACGCAGGAACCCGCGACCCCGGCCCGTGACGACCTCGGCCTGGACGACCTGGCGTGGATGCTCTACACCTCCGGCACCACCGGCAGGCCCAAGGGCGTGCTCTCCACCCAGCGCAACTGCCTGTGGTCGGTGGCCGCCTGCTACGTGCCGGTGCCCGGACTCGGCCCCGAGGACCGCGTCGTCTGGCCGCTGCCCCTCTTCCACAGCCTCTCGCACATCGCCTGCGTGCTCTCCGTGGTGGCTGTGGGCGCCAGCGCCCGCATTGTCGACGGCCTGTCGGCCGAGGACGTGCTGACCGCACTGGACGAGGAGCGCGCCACCTTCCTGGCCGGCGTCCCCACCCTGCTGCACTACCTCCTCGACGCGGCACGCGAACGCGGCTTCACCGCCCCCCGGCTGCGCGTGGCCCTGGTCGGCGGCGCGGTCACCACCGCCTCGCTGCGCCGGTCGTTCGAGCGTGTCTTCGGCGTTCCCCTCATCGACGCCTACGGCTCCACCGAGACCTGCGGCTCCATCACCGTCAACTGGCCCGCGGGCGCCCGCGTCGAGGGCTCCTGCGGCCTGCCGGTGGTGGGTCTGGGCGTACGTCTGGTGGACACCGCGACCGGAGAGGACGTCGCCGACGGTCAGGAGGGCGAGGTGTGGGTGCGCGGGCCGAGTGTCATGGCCGGCTACCACAACCAGCCCGAGGCCACCGCGGCCGCCTTCCACGACGGCTGGTACCGCACCGGCGACCTGGCCCGCCGTGACGCGGCCGGCTACTTCACGATCACCGGCCGCAGGAAGGAACTCATCATCCGGGCCGGGGAGAACATCCACCCGGGCGAGGTGGAGGAGGTCCTGCGCTCCGTCCCCGGCGTCGCCGACGTCGCGGTGGTCGGCAAGCCGCACGACGTGCTGGGCGAGGTGCCGGTCGCGTTCATCGTCCCCGGCCCCCAGGGACCGGACACGGAGCGGCTGTTCGCGGAGTGCCGCGACAGGCTCTCCTACTTCAAGGTGCCCGAGGAGCTGTACGAGATCGAGTCGATCCCGCGCACCGCCTCGGGCAAGATCATCCGGCACCGGCTGCTGGAGACGCCCGCCCGGCTGCGCGCCACCAGCAGTGGCCTGTACGACTCGCTGTTCCGCGTCGACTGGATACCCAGCTCCCCGCTCTCGATGGGCACAACCCCGGGCGAGCGGAACGGTTGGGTGCTGGCGGGCTCCGACGCGCTCGGCCTGGCCGCCGCCCTGGAGGGCGTCGGCATGGCGTGCGAGGTCCACACCGACCCGGCCGCCGCCCACACGGCGGCCCGCACCGCGTCCCACGGCGGCACCGGCGTCCTCCTCCTGGACCGGACCTCCTACGACTCCGCGGCGGGCATCGAGGAGTTCGTCACGTCCCTCGCGGACTGGCTGGCCGACGACCGCGACGAGAACGTCACCGCCGTGGTCCTCACCCGGCGGGCCGTGGCCGCCGGTGACGGCGAGGACGTCAGGGACCCCGCGCACGCCCCGCTGTGGGGACTGGTCCGCGCGCTGCAGACCGAGCACCCGGGCCGGCTGGTACTCGCCGACCTCGACACCGACGGGCTCGGCGAGGGCGGGGCCCGTCCCCTGGTCGCCGCCGTGAACGCCGGTGAACCCCAGTTCGCCATCCGCTCCGGCGTCGCCCTGCTGCCGCGCCTCGCCCGGGTCTCCACCGACCGGGAGGAGCAGCCGTTCCCGCTGCTCGATCCCGACGGGACGGTCCTGGTCACCGGCGCCGCCACCGCCCAGGGCGCCGCGCTCGCCCGCCACCTCGTGACCGTGCACGGCGCCCGCCACCTGCTGCTGGCCCACGGCTCCGAACACGAGGACGCGAGCGTGCGGGCCCTGTGCGCCGAACTCGCCGGGGCCGGCGCCCACGCAACCGCCGTCGTCCACGATCCGGGCGACCGCGACGTCCTCACCGAGCTGCTGGCGGACGGCGACCGCCCACCGCTGACGGCCGTGGTGCACGCGGAGGAGATCACCGGGACCGGTGCCGTGTCCGCCGCGGCACACGCCCTGCACGACCTGACCGCCGACCGGGACCTGACCGCGTTCGTCCTGTGCTCCTCGCCCCTCGGCGTCCTCGGCGCCCCTGGCGCCGGCGAGCTCGCGGCCGAGAGCGCCGCGCTCGAGGCACTGGCCCATCACCGGCGTGCCCACGGTCTGCCGGCGCTGTCCCTGGCCTGGGGGCCCTGGCCGTGCGGAGCAGCTGAGAGCGCTCTCCCCTTCGCGGCGGGCGAACTCACCGAACAGCAGGCCCTGGTGATGTTCGACGCCGCGCACGCAGCCGGCGAGGCCGCGCTCGTCGCGATGCGCCTCGACAACGCCGCCCTGCTCGGCGGCCCGGTCCCCGCACCGTTGCGCGGACTGATCGACACCACGACCCGGCAGCCCCCCGCCGAGACCGCGCAGCTGCGCGGCCGACTGGAGAGCGTGCCCGCCGAGGAGCGGGCGAAGATCCTGCTGCGGCTCGTCCGCGCCGAGGCCGCCGCGGTCCTCGGCCGCACCGACACCGAGGGAATCCCGGCCGACCGGGCCTTCAAGGAGCTGGGCTTCACCTCCGTGACGGTCGTCGCCCTGCGCGACCGGCTCGCCACCGCCACCGGACTGCGGCTCCCCGCCACCAGCGCCTTCGACCACCCCACCCCCGAAGCCCTGGCGCACCGGCTGCTGGGCGAGGTCTACGGCGAGCCGGTCGACGTCCCGGCCCCGCCCGTCCCCGGCGCTGCGGCCTCCGACGAGCCGATCGCGATCGTCTCGATGAGCTGCCGGCTGCCGGGCGGCGTCACCTCCCCCGAGGACCTGTGGCGGCTGGTCGCCGACGGCGCCGACGGCCTCTCCCCGTTCCCGTCCGACCGGGGCTGGAACCTGGCGGAACTGTACGACCCCGACCCGGACGCCGCCGGCACGTCCTATGTCCGTGAGGGCGGCTTCCTCGACGACGTGGCCGGCTTCGACGCCGAGTTCTTCGGGATCTCCCCGCGCGAGGCGCTGGCCATGGACCCGCAGCAGCGGCTGCTCCTGGAGACCTCCTGGGAGGTCTTCGAACGCGCCGGCCTGGACGTGACCGCCCTGCGCGGCGCGGACGTCGGTGTCTTCGCCGGGGTCATGTACCACGACTACACCACCCGGGCGGTGCGGCCCGCCAAGGAGATCGAGGGCTACCTCGGCGTCGGCGGCGCGGGCAGCGTGGTCTCCGGCAGGGTGTCGTACACCTTCGGCTTCGAGGGGCCCGCGGTGACGGTGGACACGGCGTGCTCGTCCTCTCTGGTCGCCCTGCACCTGGCCGCCCAGGCGCTGCGCGCGGGGGAGTGCTCCCTGGCGCTCGCCGGCGGAGTCGCGGTGATGGCGACCCCGGGCAGCTTCGTCGAGTTCTCGCGGCAGCGCGGCCTCGCCGCCGACGGACGCTGCAAGGCGTTCGCCGCCGCGGCGGACGGCACCGGATGGTCCGAGGGCGTGGGTCTGCTCCTGCTGGAGCGGCTGTCGGACGCCCGCCGCAACGGCCACGAAGTGCTGGCCGTCGTCCGCGGCACCGCCGTGAACCAGGACGGCGCCTCCAACGGCCTCACCGCGCCCAACGGCCCCTCCCAGCAGCGCGTCATCCGACAGGCCCTCGCCAACGCCGGCCTGACCCCCGCCGACGTCGACGCCGTCGAGGCACACGGCACCGGTACCTCCCTCGGTGACCCGATCGAGGCGCAGGCCCTGCTGGCCACCTATGGCCGTTCCCGTGCCGAGGGTTCGCCTCTGTGGCTGGGCTCGCTGAAGTCCAACATCGGCCACACCCAGGCCGCCGCGGGTGTGGCGGGTGTGATCAAGATGGTGCAGGCGATGCGGCACGGTGTGCTGCCGAAGACGCTGCACGTGGACGCCCCGACACCACAGGTCGACTGGACGGCCGGCGCGGTCGAGCTGCTCACCGAGGCCAGGGACTGGCCGGAGACCGGGCGCCCCCGCCGTGCCGGCGTGTCCTCCTTCGGCATCAGCGGCACCAACGCCCACGTCATCCTCGAACAGCCCGCCGAGGAACCCGCCAGGACGCCCGCCGACCGACCGGACCCGGCGGACGCGCCGGAACGCGCCCTGCCCGAAGGGCTCGTCCCGCTCGTCCTCTCCGCCAGGACCCAGGAGGCCCTGCGCGCCCAGGCCGGACGCGTCGCCGCCCTTCTCGACACCGAGCCCGCACCGGCCCTGACCGACGTCGCCCTCACACTCAGCGGCCGCTGCGCCTTCGAGCACCGCGCGGTCGTGGTCGCCGGCTCCCCCGAAGAGGCCCGCCACGACCTCGCCGCCCTCGCCGCCGGCGACGACACGAACGGCACCGCCACCGACGGCAGGCTCGCCGTCGTCTTCTCCGGCCAAGGCGCACAGCGCCCTGGGACGGGCCGCGAACTGTACGCGTCGTTCCCGGTGTACGCCCGCGCCTTCGACGAGGTCTGCGCCACCCTGGACCGCTGGCTCGACCGCCCGCTCCGCAACGTCGTCCTCGCCGAACCCGGCACCCCGGACGCGGACCTGCTCGACCGGACCGCCTACACCCAGGCCGCCCTGTTCGCCGTGGGGGTGGCCCTCTACCGGCTGGTCGAGTCCTGGGGTGTGCGCCCCGACCTGGTCGCCGGACACTCCATCGGCGAACTCGCCGCCGCCCACGTCGCCGGCGTGTGGTCCCTCGAGGACGCCGCGGCCCTGGTCGCCGCCCGCGGCGCGATGATGCAGCGCCTGCCCGAGGGCGGTGCCATGATCGCCGTCCAGGCCGCCGAGGACGAGGTCCTCGCCGAACTCACCGAGGGAGTCGCCGTCGCGGCGCTCAACGGTCCCGAGGCCGTGGTCCTCTCCGGTGACGCGCCGGCCGTCGAGGCCGTAGCCGCCGTGTTCGCCGCCCGCGGCCGCAGGACCAAGCGGCTGCGCGTCTCGCACGCCTTCCACTCGCCCCGCATGGAGCCGATGCTCGACACGTTCCGGGAGGTCGCCGCCGGACTGAGGTTCCACACCCCCCTCCTGCCCGTCGTCTCCAACCTGACCGGCGCCCTCGCCGACCCCGCGGAGCTGTGCACCCCCGAGTACTGGGCACGTCACGTCCGCGACACGGTCCGCTTCGCCGACGGCCTGCGCACCCTGCGCGAGCAGGGCACCACCACCGTGCTCGAACTCGGGCCGGGCGGTGTGCTGACCGCCATGGCACGGGACTGCCTGCCCGAGGACGTCGACTGCGTGCCTGCACTGCGCGACGGAAGGCCGGAACCGAGGACGCTGCTCGCGGCCGTCGCCCGCGCCCACACCCGGGGCGCCCGCGTCGACTGGCCCTCCCTGTTCGCCGGCAGCGACGCCCGCGGCACCGCCGTCCCGACGTACGCCTTCCAGCACCAGCGCTACTGGCTCGACGCCGCCGGCCCCGGCGACCTGGCAGCCGCGGGCATCACAGCGGCCGGCCACCCGCTGCTGACCGCGGCAGTGGACCTGCCCGAGGCCGACGCCGTCACCTTCACCGGACGCCTGTCCCCGGCCGACCGGCCCTGGCTCGCCGACCACACGGTCGGCGGCACGGTCCTGCTGGCCGGTACCGCCCTGGTCGAGATGGTCATCCGGGCCGGCGACGAGGTCGGGCACGGCGCCGTCCGCGAACTCGTCCTGGCCGCGCCCCTGGTCCTGCCCGCCGACGGCGCCGTGCACCTCCGCGTGCAGGTCGGCGCCCCCGACGAGACCGGCGACCGCCCCGTCGCCGTCCACTCCCGCCCCGACGGCGCCGACACGGCGTGGACACGCCACGCGAGCGGCACCCTGACGCGCACAGCCCCCGGCGACGCTCCCGCCGCCGACGCCGGCCCGTGGCCCCCGTCGAACGCCACGGCCGTGCCCGTCACGGACTTCTACCGGGAACGCGCCGCGGCCGGCTACGCGTACGGCCCCGCCTTCCAGGGACTGCGCGCCGCGTGGACCCTCGGCGAGGAGGTCTTCGCCGAGATCACCCTCGACGACGAACATCACGACGATGCCGACCGGTTCGGCCTGCACCCGGCCCTCTTCGACGCCGCGCTGCACCCCAGCGCCCTGGGCGGCATCGCCGAACCCGGTGACGGAAGCCGTCTGCTGCCCTTCGCGTGGAACGGCGTACGGCTGCACGCCTCGGGTGCCAAGGCCCTGCGCGTCCGGCTGACCCCCGCCGGAGAGAACGCGATGTCCCTGCGCATCACCGACGCCACCGGCGCCCCGGTCGCCGACGTCGACTCCCTCGTCCTGCGTCCCGTGGCCGCCGGCCACCTGCACCCGGCCGCCGAAGCGGGACACGAATCCCTGTTCCGTACGACCTGGACGGCTCTGCCGGTGACGGCACGCGCGGACGGACTCGACGGCGTCCGCGTCCTCGACGCCACCGGTCACGGGGCCTCCGCCGACGAGGTGCACGCACTCACCTCCCGAGTACTGGAGAACCTGCAGGCGCTGCTGGCCGAGACCGCCGACACCACGCGACTGCTCGTCGTCACCAGGGGAGCCGTCGCCGTTCGCGACGGCGAGCGCGTCATCGACCCGGCGGGCGCCGCGGTCTGGGGCCTGGTCCGCTCCGCCCAGTCCGAGAACCCCGACCGCTTCCTCCTCGCCGACCTCGACGGACACGGCGCCTCCCGCGACGCGCTCACCGGGGTCCCGGCGGTGGCCGCGGCCCTGGAGGAGTCGCAGTTCGCGGTGCGGGACGGCGAGGTCTCCGTGCCCCGCCTCGTCCGCGCCTCCCACGCGAGCCTGACGGTCCCCGACGGCGCCGCCGCCTGGCACCTGGACACCACAGGGCCCGGCACACTGGAGAACCTGGCCCTCGTCCCGGACGCCGACCCCTGCCCGCCGGGCCCCGGCCAGGTCCGCGTGGGCGTCCGCGCCGCCGGCATCAACTTCCGCGACGTCATGATCGCCCTCGACATGTACCCCGGCCGGGCCGCGATCGGAGGAGAGGCCGCGGGCATCGTCCTGGAGACCGGCCCGGGCGTGACCGGCCTGGCACCCGGCGACCGGGTCATGGGCCTGTTCCCCGGCGGGGCGTTCGCCCCCGAGGCCGTGACCGACCACCGCAGGCTGGTCCGCGTCCCCGCCGGATGGACCTTCGCGCAGGCCGCCGCCGCACCCATCGCGTTCCTCACCGCCCTCTACGGCCTGCGCGACCTGGCCGGCGTCACAGCCGGCGAGACGGTCCTCGTCCACGCCGCGGCCGGCGGGGTCGGCATGGCCGCCGTGCAGATCGCCCGTCATCTGGGCGCCGACGTCTACGGCACCGCGAGCACCGGCAAGTGGGACACCCTGCGTGCCCAGGGACTCGACGACGCGCACATCGCCGACTCCCGCACCACCGACTTCGAGCAGCACTTCCTCGACACCACCGGCGGCCGCGGCGTGGACGTCGTCCTCGATGCCCTGACCGGCGAGTTCGTCGACGCGTCCCTGCGCCTGCTCCCGCGCGGCGGCCGCTTCCTGGAGATGGGCAAGACCGACGTCCGCGACGCCACCGAGGTCGCCGAACGCTTCCCCGGAGTGCAATACCGGGCCTACGACCTCGCGGAGGCGGACGACGACCGGGTACGGGAGCTGCTCGACGAGCTCGTCGACCTCATCGACCGAGGGGCCCTCACCCCGCTGCCGGTGACGGCATGGGACGTACGGCAGGCCCCGGACGCCTTCCGGTACCTCAGCCGGGCCCGCCACGTCGGCAAGGCCGTACTGACCCTGCCTCGCCACCCCGACCCCGACGGCACCGTCCTCATCACCGGCGGCACCGGCTCCCTCGGCGCACTCGTCGCTCGCCATCTCGTCACCGGACACGGCGCCCGCCATCTGCTCCTCGCCGGCAGGCGCGGCCCCGACGCGCCCGGCGTGCGGGAACTCACGGCCGAACTCACCGCCCTCGGCGCGACCGTACGCGTCGTGGCCTGCGACGCCGCCGACCGCGACGCCCTGGCCCGGCTGCTGGAGTCCGTCCCGCCGACGGCGCCCCTGACCGCCGTGGTGCAGACCGCGGGCGTCGTCGACGACGGCGTGCTCGCCGCGCTCACCCCGGAACGGATGGCCGCCGTCCTGCGGCCCAAGGCCGACGCCGCCCTGAACCTGCACGAGCTGACCCGGGACCTCGACCTCGCCGCCTGGGTGCTGTTCTCCTCGGCCGCCGGTGTCCTCGGCAACCCCGGGCAGGCCAACTACGCGGCGGCCAACTCCTTCCTCGACGGACTCGCCCGCCTCCGCCGTGCCGAGGGCCTTCCCGCGGTCTCGCTCGCCTGGGGCCTGTGGTCGCATGCGAGCGGCATGACCAGCGCCCTCACCGAGGCAGACCTGCGGCGCACCGAACGCGACGGCATGCTCGGGCTGGCGGCCGAGGACGGCCTCGCTCTCTTCGACGCCGGCCTCACCGCCGTCGAACCGGCCCTCGTGCCGGCCCGGCTCGACCTGAGCGTGCTGCGGGGCCGGGCCGCTTCCGGCGCGCTCCCCCCGATGCTGCGCGCGCTCGTCCGGGCCCCGCGCCGTACCGCTGCCACCACCACGGCACCCCGGCGGACCCTCGCCGAACGGCTCACCGGACTCCCGGCGGACGAGAAGGCCGCCCTCGTCCTGGACCTGGTCCGCACGGAGGCCGCGACCGTACTCGGCCACTCCGACGCCTCCCTGGTCGCACCCGACCGCGCCTTCAAGGAAGCCGGGTTCGACTCGCTGACCGCGGTCGAGCTGCGGAACCGGCTCGGCAAAGCCGTGGGGACGGGACTGCCCGCGACGGCCGTGTTCGACTACCCGGCGCCCAGCGTGCTCGCCGGATTCCTGCTCAAGGCCCTCGACCAGGAATCCGACCCGGTCGCGGCCAAACTCAACGCCCTGGAAGCGGCGCTCGACGCCCTGCTGTCGGAGGAACTGGAGCACTCGGGCATCCACTCCCGGCTGAAATTCCTCGGATCACGCCTCGAAGAGGCCGCCCTGAGCGGCGGCTCCACCGGGACCACCGACCGGGCCGGCCAACTCGAAGCCGCCACCGCCGACGACGTCTACGCCTTCATCGACAACGAGCTCGGGCTCGGCTGACCCGCCCTGCCACCCGGAAGAGGAGACCAGTTCCATGACCACCGACGAGAAGGCGCTCACCTACCTCAAGCGGGTCTCGGCCGAGCTGCAGCAGACGCGGGAGAAGCTGCGCGAGGAACAGACCCGGCGCACCGAACCCATCGCCATCGTGGCCATGGGCTGCCGGCTGCCGGGCGGGGTGGCCTCCCCCGAGGACCTCTGGCGACTGGTGTCCGAGGGCACCGACGCCGTCGGCGCCTTCCCGGCGGACCGCGGCTGGGACCTCGACACCCTCTACGACCCCGACCCCGACGTCCCGGGCACGTCCTATGTCCGTGAGGGCGGCTTCCTCGACGACGTGGCCGGCTTCGACGCCGAGTTCTTCGGGATCTCCCCGCGCGAGGCGCTGGCCATGGACCCGCAGCAGCGGCTGCTCCTCGAGACCTCCTGGGAGACCCTGGAACGCGCCGGGATCAACCCCTCCACCCTCAAGGGCGAGAGCGTCGGCGTCTTCACCGGCGCCGCCGGACAGGAGTACGCGCCCCGCATGGGCACCGGCTCCCAGGAGATCGAGGGCTACGTCCTCACGGGCGGCGCGGGCAGCATCGTGTCCGGCCGCGTGGCGTACACCCTCGGCGTGGAGGGCCCCGCCGTGACGGTGGACACCGCCTGCTCCTCGTCCCTGGTGGCGATCCACCTCGCCGCACAGGCACTGCGCTCCGGCGAGTGCTCACTGGCGCTCGCCGGCGGCGTGGCCGTGATGTCGACACCGGGCGCGTTCGTGGAGTTCTCCCGCCAGCGCGGACTGGCCCTCGACGGCCGGTGCAAGGCGTTCGCCGCCGCGGCGGACGGCACCTCCTGGGCCGAGGGTGTGGGCGTACTGCTGCTGGAGCGGCTGTCGGACGCCCGCCGCAACGGCCACGAGGTGCTGGCCGTCGTACGCGGCACCGCGGTGAACCAGGACGGCGCCTCCAACGGTCTCACCGCGCCCAACGGCCCCTCCCAGCAGCGCGTCATCCGGCAGGCGCTGGAGAACGCCCGGCTGTCCGCCGCGGATGTCGACGTCGTCGAGGCGCACGGTACCGGTACCTCCCTCGGCGATCCGATCGAGGCGCAGGCCCTGCTGGCCACCTATGGCCGTTCCCGTGCCGGGGGTTCGCCGCTGTGGCTGGGCTCGCTGAAGTCCAACATCGGCCACACCCAGGCCGCCGCGGGGGTGGCGGGTGTGATCAAGATGGTGCAGGCGATGCGGCACGGTGTGCTGCCGAAGACGCTGCACGTGGACGCCCCGACACCACAGGTCGACTGGACGGCCGGCGCGGTCGAGCTGCTCACGGAGGCCAGGGACTGGCCGGAGACCGGGCGCCCCCGCCGTGCCGGCGTGTCCTCCTTCGGCATCAGCGGCACCAACGCCCACGTCATCCTGGAGCAGGCCCGGCCCGCGGAGCCCTCCGACACCCCCGCACCGGCGCACACGGTTCCCAGTGGTGTGGTGCCGTTGGTGTTGTCGGGGAGGTCTGGGGAGGCGTTGCGTGAGCAGGCGCGGCGGCTTGCGGTGTTTGTGGAGGGGCGGCCGGATGTGGGGGTGCGTGATGTGGCGTTGTCGTTGTCGTCGCGTGCGGTGTTCGGTCGTCGGGGTGTGGTGGTGGCGGGGTCTCGTGAGGAGGCTCTGGGTGGTTTGAGGGCGTTGGCGGGTGAGGTGCCGGCGGGGTCTGCCGCTGTGTTCTCGGATTCGGGTGTGGTGTTTGTGTTTCCGGGTCAGGGGGCGCAGTGGGTGGGTATGGCGTCGGGTTTGTTGTCGGAGTCGGTGGTGTTCGCGGAGTGGATGGCGCGGTGTGGGGAGGCGTTGGCGCCGTTCGTGGGGTGGTCGTTGGTTGATGTGCTGGGTGATGAGGAGGCGTTGGGGCGGGTTGATGTGGTGCAGCCGGTGTTGTGGGCGGTGATGGTGTCGTTGGCGGGGTTGTGGCGGTCGGTGGGGGTGGAGCCGGCTGCTGTGGTGGGGCATTCGCAGGGGGAGATCGCGGCGGCGTGTGTGGTGGGTGCGTTGTCGTTGGAGGAGGGTGCGCGGGTGGTGGCGCGGCGTAGTCAGGTGATTGCGTCGTCGCTTGCGGGTGGGGGTGGGATGTTGTCGGTGGGTTTGCCGGTGGGTGTGGTGGAGGGGCGTTTGGGTGGGGGGTTGTCGGTTGCTGCGGTGAATGGTCCGTCGTCGGTGGTGGTGGCGGGTGGGGTGGATGTGTTGGGGGTGTTGGAGGAGGAGTTGCGTGCTGAGGGGGTGCGGGTGCGGCGGGTGCCGGTGGATTACGCGTCGCATTCGGTGGAGGTGGAGCGGGTCGAGGGTGAGTTGGCGGGGGTGTTGGGGGATGTGTCGGCGGTGTCGTCGGGGGTGCCGTTCTATTCGACGGTGACGGGTGGGGTGGTGGATACGGCGTTGTTGGACGGGGGGTATTGGTATCGGAATTTGCGGGAGCGGGTGCGTTTGGAGGAGGTGTCGCGTGCGTTGCTGGGGGAGGGGCGTCGGGTGTTCGTGGAGGTGAGTCCGCATCCGGTGCTGGGGTTTGTGCTTGCGGAGACGATGGGTGCGGCGGGTGTGGACGGCTTGGTGGTGGGGTCGTTACGGCGTGGTGAGGGGGGTCTGGAGCGGTTCCTGCGGTCGGTGGGCGAGGTGTATGCGGGTGGTGTGGACGTCGACTGGGAGGCGGCGTTCGATGCCGGGTCCGCACGGCGGGTGGAACTCCCGACGTATCCCTTCCAACACCAGCACTACTGGCTGAAGACGGAGCGTGCCGCAGGTGACGTCTCCACGGCCGGCCTCGCCCCCGTCACACACCCCCTCCTCGGCGCCGCCGTGGAACTGCCCGGAACCGGCGGCATCGCCCTCACCGGCCGCTGGTCCGTACGCACCCACCCCTGGCTGGCCGACCACGCCGTGTGGGGCACCCCCCTGTTGCCCGGCACCGGCTTCGTCGACCTGGTCCTCACCGCCGGAGCCGAGGCCGACTGCGGTTCCCTGGAGGAACTCGTCATCGAGGCACCCCTCGTCCTGCCCGAGGAGGGCGGCATCCAGGTGCGCGTCGAGATCGCCGCGCCCGACGAGTCCGGTCGCCGCGCCGTCTCCGTCCACTCCCGCCCCGAGGGCGACGAACCCGACTGGACGCGCCACGCCGCCGGCACGCTCGTCCCCGAGGACCTGGAATCCTCCGAGCCCGCACTCGCCTGGCCCCCGGCCGGCGCCACCCCTGTACCCGTGGACGTCGGGTCCGTCTACGCGGGCCTGGCCGAACGCGGCTACGAGTACGGCCCCGCCTTCCAGGGGCTGTGCGCCGTATGGACCCGCGACGACGAGATCTTCGCCGAGGTCGCGCTGCCCGAACAGCAGCAGGAGGACGCGGCACGCTTCTCCCTGCACCCCGCCCTGCTCGACGCCTCGCTCCACGCACCGCTCATCTACGGCACCGGCCTGCCCCGCCTGCCCTTCTCCTGGAACGGCATCACTCTGTGGACCCGCGGAGCCTCCCGGCTGCGGGCGCACTTCGTCCCCGCGGGCGAGGAGACCTGGCAGGTCACGGTGACCGACCAGACGGGCGCCCCCGTCGCCCGCATCGACGCCCTCACCGGCCGCCAGGTGACCCAGGAACAGCTCGCCGGAGCCCGGCTGGCCCGCGAAACCGGTTCCTCCCGGCTGGACAACTGGGTCTACGCGACGACCTGGACCCCGGCCGAGATCACGGACCCGGCAGCGGCCCCCACCGGCACCTGGCTGGTCGCCGTACCCGCCGGCCGCACGGACGACGCCACCGTCACCGCATGCCTCACCGCCCTCCGCGACCGGGGAGCCGACGCCGTCCCGCTGCCCGTCGACGGAACCGACCGCGCCGCCCTCGCCGACCTCCTCACCGGCACCGTGCCCGACGCCGACACCCTCACGGGCATCCTGTCCCTGCTCGCCCTCGACGAGGCCGCCGACCCCGCACACCCCGCAGTCACCGGCGGTCTGACGGCGACGCTCACCCTGGTCCAGGCACTCGGCGACACCGGCATCGAGGCACCGCTCTGGCTCGCCACCCAGGGCGCGGTCGCCACCTCCGGCACCGACCCGGTGCACAGTGCCGACCAGGCCGCCCTGTGGGGCCTCGGCCGGGTCGCCGCGCTCGAACACCCGGGCCGCTGGGGCGGACTCATCGACCTCCCCGCCACCCTCGACGGCACGACGGGCGCCCTGCTCACCACCGTGCTCGGCGGCGGCACCGGCGACGAGGACCAGCTGGCCCTGCGCGCCGGGACGGCCCTCGCCCGCCGCCTGGAGCGGACGCCGCTGTACCGGCCGCAGCCGGACGAGACACCGTGGCAGCCCACCGGCACCGTGCTGATCACCGGCGGCACCGGAGCCCTCGGCGGCCACGTCGCCCGACGGATGGCCGCAGGCGGCGCCGGACACCTCGTCCTCGTCAGCCGCCGCGGCACCGACAGCCCAGGCGCCGCCGAACTGACCGCGGAACTGGCCGAGACCGGCGCCCGAGTCACCGTGGCCGCCCTCGACATCACCGACCGGCAGGCCCTGGCCGATCTGCTGGCGCGGCTGGCGGCGGACGGCGACCCGGTCCGCACCGTGGTACACGCCGCCGGCGTCAACGGCTTCGGCTCCCTGGAGGAGACGACGCTCGACGGCTTCGGCGCCATCGTGTCCGCCAAGGTGGCCGGCGCGGCCCACCTCGACGCCCTGCTCGGCGACACCCCCCTGGACGCGTTCATCGTGTTCTCGTCCATCGCGGGCGTCTGGGGCAGCGGCAGCCAGAGCGCCTACTCCGCCGCCAACGCCTACCTGGACGCCCTCGCCCTGCGCCGGCAGGGCCTCGGCCGGACCGCCACCTCCATCGCGTGGGGCGCCTGGGCCGGCGGCGGCATGGTCGACGCCGCCTCGGCACCGCAGCTGCGCCGCCAGGGCATCGAGGCCGTCCGCCCCGAACTGATGCTGGCCGCCCTCGACCGCGCCCTGACGGGCGGCCAAAGCGGCCTCACCGTGGCGAACATCGACTGGAAGCGATTCCACCCGGCGTTCACCGCACACCGCCCCTCACCGCTGCTGCTGGGCCTGCCCGAGGCCCGCCGCATCGCGGCGGCCGAGGCCCGCGCCCGGCGAGCCGACCTCGCCACGGCAGGCTCGCTGCGCCAACGCCTGGCCGGCCTCGAAGAGGACGCCCGGAAGGAGCTCCTGCTCGACCTGGTCCGCGCGGAGACCGCCGTCGTCCTCGGCCACCAGGACACGCACGCCATCCACCCGGACCGTGCCTTCCAGGAGCTGGGCTTCGACTCCCTCACCGCCGTCGAACTGCGCAACAAGCTGTCCGCGGCCACCGGCCTGCGGCTGCCCGCCACACTGCTCTTCGACTACCCGGCTCCGGCCGTGCTCGTCGCCCACCTGGGCCAGGCACTCGCTCCCGAGGGCGGGCCCGCGGTGCACCCCGCGGTCGCCGAGATGGAGAAGCTCAGGGGCGCGCTCGCCTCCGTCCCCGACGACCAGACGGTTCGCTCCCAGGTCACCGCCGCCCTGCAGGTCCTGCTGGCGAAGTGGTCCCCGGACGCCTCCCCCGACGAGGACGACGACCTCGAGTCGGTTTCCGACGACGAGGTCTTCGACATCATCGACAACGAGTTCACCGTTTCCTGACGCGTCCGCCGCACCGAACCGGCCGGCGGCGAGGCCCGCCGCCCTTGCTGCCCACTCGCCGTCAGAAGACTCTCTCTAGGAGCTGACCTTTCCCGTGGCCGACGACAAGAAGTACCGCGAATACCTCAACAAGGCCGTCACCACCGCGCGTCAGGCCACGCGCCGACTGCGGGAGGTCGAGGAGAAGGCATGGGAGCCCATCGCCATCGTGGGTATGGCCTGCCGGCTGCCGGGCGGCGTGACCTCCCCCGACGACCTCTGGCAGCTGGTGGCCGACGGCGTCGACGGCATCACCCCCTTCCCGGCCGACCGCGGCTGGGACCTGGCGGGAATGTACGACCCCGACCCCGACGTCCCGGGCACGTCCTACGTCCGTGAGGGCGGCTTCCTCGACGACGTGGCCGGCTTCGACGCCGAGTTCTTCGGGATCTCCCCGCGCGAGGCACTGGCCATGGACCCGCAGCAGCGGCTGCTCCTGGAGACCTCCTGGGAGGTCTTCGAACGCGCCAACATCGACCCCACCTCCCTCCGCGGGCGCAGGATCGGCTGCTACACGGGCATCATGCACCACGACTACGCCCCGCGCGTCCGACAGGTCCCCGCGGACCTCGAGGCCTACCTCGGGCGTGGCAGCACCGGCAGCTTCGCCACGGGCCGCGTGTCGTACACCCTCGGCCTCGAAGGCCCCGCGGTGACCGTGGACACCGCCTGCTCCTCGTCCCTGGTGGCGATCCACCTCGCCGTCCAGTCCCTGCGCACCGGCGAGTCGGAGATGGCACTGGCAGGCGGCGCGGCGGTGATGGCCGACAGCAAGATGTTCGTCGAGTTCTCCCGCCAGCGGGGCCTCTCCCCGGACGGCCGGTGCCGCGCCTTCGCCGCGGGCGCCAACGGCACCGGCTTCTCCGAGGGTGTGGGCGTACTGCTGCTGGAGCGGCTGTCGGACGCCCGCCGCAACGGCCACGAGGTGCTGGCCGTCGTCCGCGGCACCGCGGTGAACCAGGACGGCGCTTCCAACGGTCTCACCGCGCCCAACGGCCCCTCCCAGCAGGAGGTGATCCGGCAGGCGCTGGAGAACGCCCGGCTGTCCGCCGCGGATGTCGACGCGGTCGAGGCGCACGGTACCGGTACCTCCCTCGGTGACCCGATCGAGGCGCAGGCCCTGCTGGCCACCTATGGCCGTTCCCGTGCCGGGGGTTCGCCGCTGTGGCTGGGCTCGCTGAAGTCCAACATCGGCCACACCCAGGCCGCCGCGGGTGTGG
>NZ_BMRM01000004.1 GCF_014648635.1 Streptomyces cinerochromogenes
TTTCCGACTCTATCAGATCCTTTCGGCGTCTGATCCCCGGTCAGCGGGGTTTGTCTTCGCGGCCGTTGGGCCGTTCCGACGTCTCAACCTTAGCGGATTCTTCCGGCTCCTCATAATCGAGGTGATGGAGCCGAATTCACGCATGCGGACATGCTCGAATCCAGTCCCGCTGGGAGACCGCGTCGGTTGTTTGCTGTGTCGCCTTCAGCGGCGGTGAATTCCGCCGTGGAGCAGTGACTGCTCCGGGCAACCTGAATATAGTACGGACGTTGCCGACGGGCGTCAAGCTTCCGGGGTGCGCGGGGGCGACCGGTCTCAGGCGGGCTCGGCGCGCACCACCGCCGCGTAGGGGCCGAGGCCCATCAGGCGCGGGCCGGCGATCTCGCCGAGGGCGGTGTAGAGCGTGAGCAGGCGACCGGAAGCGGGGTCGAAGGCGACGTCCCTGACCGTTCCGTGCTCGTCGCCGTGCTCGGTCAGGACCCGGCTCCCGAGTATCCGGTGGTGGGCGGGCACGCGGTCCTGTCCCTGTTCGGCCGTGACGCGTGAGTGGACGATCACCGCGTCCGGGCCCACCGCTTCCACGGCGCTCCACGTCAGCGCTTCGGCGTGGTCGGCGGCCCCGGACAACCGCACCGCGGCCACCGTGGCGTTGCGTGCGTCGACGGTCAGGTCGGCCACCTTGCCGACGGTCGTCGCGTCGTCGGCTGTGATCACCGGTAGACCGAAGGCCTGGGAGAAGAGCAACGCGGGTCCTCCTTCGTCGGGCGGAGCGGTGCCGGGTCAGCGGCGCCGCATGTGGGTGAGGAAGGCTTCGACCTGGGCGGCGAAGCTGGGCAGGTCGTCGGCGACGAAGCGCTGGGCCTGCGCGGGAACGACGAGGGCCTGACCGGAGACGGCCAGTGACTGGCCCCGCGGCACGAACACCTTGCGGTGCCGGCGGTCGAGCTTGTCGTTGGCGGCGACCTCGAAGCCGACGACCCGGCCGCTCGTCCCCGTCTCGATCACCACGTCCGCCACGGTGCCGATGTCGGTGCCCTCCTCGGTGAGGACCGGGGCTCCCAGGACTCGGCCGCGATCGGCTTCGCCGCGTCCGACGACCGCGTCCCTGTCCTCGAAGAGGGCCTGGCTGACGATCATCACCGCCGACGGTCCGACCGCGTGCACATGGGAGAAGGGGAGGCTCTGTTTCAGCGGCCCGGCCAGCAGGCCGCGCCCGCTCAGGGTGAAACCGGTGATCCGGCCCGCCGGCCCGTCGAAGACGACGTCCTTGATCTGTGCCACCGCTTCCCCGCCGAGTGTCACCACCACTCGTCCGGACAGCTCGGAGGCGAGTACGAGCGTGTTCACCGTCCGCCTCCCCGGCCGGCCCGACCGCGGTTGACGGCGATCACCGTCCCCGACCGGCGCCGTGCCTGAACGAGGGCCGTCGTCCCGGCGAGCAACGCCACCACCGCGACGAGGACGACCAGCCAGACCCACCACATCGCATCCACCTCCCTGCCGCCGGTCACCCGTCGTGACCGTAGATGCGCTCAGCGACCGTTACGTGGTATCCGGTTGCCCTCCGTGCCCGCGGACACGCCTGTGTTTCCGAGGGGGAAACCGGCCATTCCCGTTCCCGGCCCGGGCCGCGCATAGAGCCCGTGCATCTGTCCTGCTCGGGGCCCTGGCCGGCCGTCGAGGACGCGTGGGCGCACCCTCGCTCGGGGCGGCCGAGCCCCCGCCGAGCCGGGCGCCGCCGGTGCTCAGTCCCCGGGGTCGGGCCACGTCGCCACGAGTGCCCGCTGGTCCGGGAAGCGGGGGCCGGGAACCGTCTCGTGAGTGGTCTCGCCGTTGAGCCAGCACACGTGTCCGGGACCGCCGTCGCCGGTGTCGAACAGACAGCACACTCCGCCGGCGGCGGCGGTGACGTCGGTGAACGCCTTCCTGACGGAAGCCGACCGCGCGAACAGGCGGCTCATCCGTGTGGTCGCCGCCCAGCACTCCACCGACGCGTAACCCGGGTGCAGGAAGGACTCGAAACGGATCGTCGCGTAGACGTACCCGATGCGGATGCGCCCGTCCGCGTCCGGTTCGGGGCCGCCCGCCGCCGTGTACGCGCGCAGGGCGTCGTCGGCGTCGAACATGAGGGACATGTCCAGCTCGGCCGTGCTGCGCGTGGAGCAGTCGACCGGCTCGCTCCCGAAGCGGGACGTGAACGGGAGGACGAGCCGGTCACCGTGGGGCAGGGTGAGACCGAGCGGCTGTACGGCACGGGTGGGTGGCGCCAGGCCGGCCAGGGCCGTCAGTGCCCTGGCGAGGTTCCGGGGGCGCAGGTGGATGTCGTAGCCGTAGGTCAGTCCCATGGTTCGGCCGGGTGGAGACGGCGTCTCACTGGTCGAAGTAGCTGAGATCGCCCACGGTCCAGGCGCTGACGTCCTTGATCGCGACTCGGTACATGCCGCCCGACTCCGGGATCCCGAGGCTGCCCTGCAGGATCCGGGCGAGATGGAAGTGCAGGTGCGTGGGAGCCTCGCCGGTACCGGCGCCACCGGGTCGGTTGCCTCGCGGTCCGCGGGCGAAGACGTCCGAGAACGGACCGAGACGGTCCGAGTCCTTCAGGACCTCCGCCACCCGCTCCCTCCACACGACCTCCGGAGCCAGTCGGCCGGTGATGACGGCACCGCCGACGACCACGGTCAGCGACATCTGATTGCTTCGCTCGGACTCCACCGCGGCGGAGATGGCGACGAGCAGCTCATCCGGGTTCGACATGACAGCAGAGCTTATTCGGCTCGCCGCGGTCCGGGTCTCCTCTCCGGACACATGATCTCTCGCCGGCCGGGTAGGCGCGGCCTTGACGACCTGCTCGCGGAGCGGGCGCGGACGGCAGGGAGGGCCTGGGATGACGACGGTGCTCGTCGGCACGACGACCGATTCCGGTACGGATTCCGGTACGGAGCTGCCCGGGATCGAGGATCCGCAGAAGGTCGCGCCCCAGGATGCCCGTGAGCTGACCAAGACGTTCCTGGAGCGGCTCGCCGTGCTGGAGGAGGGGACGCACGAGTACCAGTACGCGCGCAACACCCTCATCGAGATGAACATGTCCCTGGTGCGCTTCGCCGCCCGGCGGTTCCGTAACAGCGGTCAGGACATGGAGGACGTCGTCCAGGTCGGCACGATCGGTCTGATCAAGGCGATCGACCGGTTCGAGGTGTCCCGCGAGGTGCAGTTCACCAGCTTCGCGGTGCCGTACATCGTCGGCGAGATCAAGCGGTTCTTCCGGGACACGTCCTGGTCCGTGCACGTGCCGCGGCGGCTGCAGGAGGCGCGTACCGAACTCGCCAAGGCCAGCGAGGAGCTGCGCAGCCGGCTGGGGCGTGCTCCGCGGGTCTCCGAGCTGGCCGCGCTGATGAACCTCACCGAGGAACAGGTCATGGAGGTCCAGGTCGCGGCGAACGGCTACAACTCCGCTTCCCTCGACGCCGTGATCACCGGTGACGCCGAGGACGGCGAGGCGGCCCTGTCCGAGTTCATAGGCGAGGAGGACACCGCCCTCGAACTCGTGGAGGACTTCCACGCCCTCGCCCCGCTCGTCGCCGGTCTGGACGAGCGGGAGCGGCGGATCCTGCACCTGAGGTTCGTCGAGGAGCGGACCCAGGCGGAAATCGGCAAGGAGCTGGGCGTCTCGCAGATGCACGTCTCGCGGCTCATCTCGCGCATCCTGGCGCGTCTGCGCTCGGGGATGCTCGCCACCGGCTGACCCGCCTCACCTCTGCATCGGGTACGGCCGGGGCAGTCGTACGACCGTCACGAAGAACTCGTCGATCTGGCGGACCGCGGCGATGAACTGGTCCAGGTCGACGGGCTTGGTGACGTAGGCGTTGGCGTGCAGCTTGTAGCTGCGCAGGATGTCCTCCTCGGCGGAGGACGTCGTCAGGACGACGACGGGGATGTGGGCGAGGTCCGGGTCGGACTTGATGCGTTCCAGGACCTGTCGGCCGTCGTACTTGGGCAGGTTGAGGTCCAGGAGGATCAGGTCGGGGGTCGGCGCCTGCGTGTGGGCGCCACGGCGGTAGAGGAAGTCCAGCGCCTCCTCGCCGTCGCGTACGACGTGCAGGGTGTTGCCGATCTTGTTGTCCTCGAACGCCTCCCTGGTCATCAGCTCGTCGCCGGGGTCGTCTTCGACGAGGAGCACCTCGATGGGCCGGGCGCCGGGCGTGGTCATGCGGGTTGTCCTTCCAAGGTGGTGCGGGCGGGGGCCGCCGCGTCGGGTGGGGCGGGGACGCCGGCCGGGGTGGTGGGCAGGGTGAGGCAGAAGCGGGTGCCGCCCGTGTGGGTGGTGTCGATCCAGATGCGGCCGCCGTGGAACTCCACGATCTTCTTGCAGAGGGCCAGGCCGATGCCCGTACCGCTGTAGGCGTCCCGGCCGTGCAGGCGCTGGAAGATGACGAAGACCTTCTCGGCGAACTCCTCCGGGATGCCGATCCCGTTGTCCGTCACGCTCAGCCGCCAGGTCTCGCCGCCGGCATCGGCGTCGGGGGCGGGGGCGGCCTCGGGGTCCCGCTCGCAGGTGATCTCGATGTGGGGGGCGCGGTCGGGGTGGCGGAACTTGATGGCGTTGCCGATCAGGTTCTGCCAGAGCATGACCAGCAGCATCGGGTCGCCGGTGATCTCCGGCAGTTCGGCGGGGCGCTGGATCACGGCGCCGGACTCCTCGGCCGCCGCGGTGAGGTTGGCCACCGCCTTGTCCAGGGTCTGCCCCAGGGAGACGGGGACATGGGCGTCGTTGACCCGGCCGACCCGGGAGAAGGTGAGCAGGTCGTTGATGAGGGTCTGCATGCGCTTGGCGCCGTCCACGGCGAACTCGATGTACTGCGTGCCGCGTTCGTCGAGCTTGTCGCCGTACCGCTTCTCGAGCAGCTGGCAGAAGGAGGCGACCTTGCGCAGCGGTTCCTGCAGGTCGTGGGAGGCGACGTAGGCGAACTGTTCCAGCTCGGCGTTGGACCGGCGCAGCTCCACCGCCTGGGCGTCCAGATCGGCTGCCTGCCGGGTGAGGTGCTCGTGCTGGACGCGGGAGGCGTCGAGTTCGGTCACCAGGCGCAGGCGCATGGCTTCGACGTCGTCGGACATGGCCCGGATGTCGGCCGGTCCCTCGGCGGGGATGTGGTGCTGGAAGTCGCCCTGGGCCACCCGGCGCGACGCGGTGCGCAGGCCGGCCAGGGGCCGGGCGACCAGGGTGTGCACCAGCACGGCCAGGACCACGGCCGTGATCAGGAAGGCGGCGACCATGCCGGCCAGCACCCAGTTCCGTACGGTGCGGATGTGGGCCAGCTCGCTCCGGTTCTCTTCCCTGGCCTCGGCCAGGTGTCTGTTCTGCGTGCCGAACAGGGTGCGGATGTGGTCGAAGGCCGCCTTGCCGCGTTCGGTGGTGGACTTGCCGGCCGGCCTCGGGGCGCCCGGGGTGACGCCCGCGATCAGGGGATCGGCGTACGTGCGGCGCCAGTCGGCCGCCGCGCGCTCGATGGTCTCCAGGTCCTGGCGCAGGACCGGGCGGTCACCTATGCGGCGCCGCAGACGGGTGGCGGAGTCCTTCTCGGCCCGCCGTCCCTCGGTGTACGGGGTGAGGAACTGCCGGTCCGCGGCGAGGACGTAGCCGCGGGCGCCCGTCTCCTGGTTCAGCAGGGCGTTCTGCAGGCGGAGCGCCTCGGCACGGGCCGGCTGGATGTCCTCGATCAGCTGGTCGGAGACGCGCGCGGTCCGCGCCAGCAGCTCCGCGCCCACCACCGAGCCGGTCGCCACGAGGGCGATCATCACAGCGAGCGCCAGGTGGAACCAGCCCTGCACGGTGATGCGGCTGCGTCGGCGGGGGCGGGGGGATGCGGGGGACGTTGTCACCGTCACGATTCCTCGTTCACTCGGGCTGCCGGTGCCACCGCAGGTGCAGCACGGCCACGTCGTCGGCGAGACCGCCGTGGTCCTCGGCGAGTGCTTCGGCACGGCCGATCAGTTCGTCCACGAACGCCTCCGCCGGCAGGGTCGCCAGCGAGCGGGCCAGGTCCCACAGGCCCTGCTCGCCGAGCCGTTCGCGTCCGGGCCCGGTCCGGCCCTCGAACAGGCCGTCGGTGAAGAGGACGACTCCCGCGCCGTCCGGCAGGGTGAGGTCGGCCACCGGCCAGCGGGCCGTACCGCCCGGCAGCACCCCGAGCGCCGGTCCTCCCGGCACCTCGACCCAGTCCACGCTGTCGCCGGCGCGCAACAGCATGCCGGGGTGGCCGGCGCGCATCACCCGCGCCGAGCGGCCGTCCGGCAGCAGTTCCAGGCTGGTCAGCGTGGCGAAGATCTGCTCACCGGTGCGTTCGGCCACGAGGATCTCCTCCAGCGTGCTCAGCTGCCGGGCGCCGGTGGCACCGCTGACCACGAGGGTGCGCCAGGCGATGCGCAGTCCCACGCCGAGGGCCGCCTCGTCGGGGCCGTGTCCCGAGACGTCGCCGATCAGCACGTGCACACGGCCGTCCGGCGTCTGTACGACGTCGTAGAAGTCGCCGCCGAGCAGGGCCTGTTCGCGGCCGGGCAGATAGCGGGCGACCACCTCGAGGCCCGTCGCGTCGCGGAGCAGCGGTGTGGGCAGCAGCCCGCGCTCCAGCCGGCGGTTCTCCTCCGCACGCAGCTGGCCCGCCTGCAGGGCCGCGGCCGCCTGTTCCGCCAGCTTGCGCTGGATGGCGTACCTGACGGCCCGGCCGAACAGCTCCGCCTCGACGCGTCCCTTGACCAGGTAGTCCTGTGCGCCCGCGGCGACCGCCGCCAGTCCGGTGCTCTCCTCGGCCAGCCCGGTCAGCACCACGACCGCGACGTCCGCGCACTGCCGCACCCGGGCCACGCCGTCCAGCCCGTGGGAGTCGGGCAGGTGCAGATCCAGCAGGACGCAGTCCGGCGCCTCCGCCGCGAGTACGGAGCACGCCTCGGCCAGGGACCGCACCCAGGTCAGCCGCATCCCCGGGGAGCAGTCGGCGACGAGTTCCTCCACGAGGAGGGCGTCCGCCTCGTCGTCCTCGATCAGGAGCACCGAGGGCTCCTGCCAGGCCCAGGCCGCGCCCGCCACCGCGGCGGTCCCGGGGGCGACCCGTACGCCGACAAGCCCATGCTGTGTTGGGAGCATCCGTCCCTGCTTCCCCCTCCAACGCCTCGGCCGAGCCTCTCGGAGCTCCTTGTTGCCATAGGGCAATGAACGAAGCCTACTGGCCGCGATCCGTCCTGTCCCCCGTGGTGGCGATCGGGCCGGGCCGCGGATCCCTTTCCGGCCACTGTCCTGGGAACCGCGTGCGTATGGTCTTCCCGTGGGCCGTGGGCGGATGCGGCGCCGCCCCGTCGAGGAGTGCGCTTGCCCGGCGGCTCCTCGGGTACCGCATTTCAGTGAAGGTTGTATCCATACGGGCAGGCCATTACCGAAAGCGATGTGTTCGTGACGCGTCTCACCGGCTTCGGGGACGACCAGCCGAACGGCCCGGGTGACGATCTCCCGTCCGTCGCCCGGGAGATCGCCGATGCCGTGGACGCCCTCGCGAACCTGTGGGCGGTGGCCGCGCAGGGGGCCAGTCTGCGGCTGTCCCCGCACCAGTTGCGGGCCCTGCGGATCCTGGAGGCCGAACCGGGGCTCAATCTCACCGCGTTGGCGGAGGGCATGGAGATAGGGCCGCCGACCGCCAGCCGGCTGTGCGACCGGCTGGAGGCGGCGGGTCTGCTGGAGCGCCTGCTGCATCCGCACAGGCGGCGGGAGGTGCAGCTGGTCCTCACCGGGCGCGGCCGACAGGTGCTCGGTGAGGTGGCCGAGCGCAGATCACAGGCGCTCGCCGTGGTCCTCGCCCGCATGGGCCCCGCCGAACGGGAGGCGCTGGGCAGGGGGATGCGGGCGTTCCTGGCCGCTCAGGACGGTACCGGGGGCACCGGGGGGACCGGCGGTACGGGTCGGCGGCCCGACGGGCTGCGGGGCTGACCGGCGCGGGTGCGGCGGCCGTGACGGTCGGGGCCGGCCTCCGGGAAGGGGATGACCGGGGCGGCCGCGTCGCACGCCCGTGGGGGCGAAGGGCGCGGTGCTCTCGGGGACCGGGCGTTCCGGCCCCGCTCAGGGCGCCCCCGCACGCGGCGAGGGCAGACCGGAGACCCAGTCGGTGATGGTGACGGTGGTGCCCCGGCCGGGGGTGCTGTCGAGGGCGAACTCCTGGACGAGCCGCCTGGCTCCGCTCAGCCCCGGGCCGAGGCCGTCCGCGGAGGTGTGGCCGTCGGTCATCGCCAGGTCGACGTCGCGGATGCCGGGGCCCGCGTCGACGAAGGCCAGCCGCAGCCCGCGACGTGCGCCGTCGCCGAGGAGCGTCATCTCCACGTGGCCGCCGCCCCCGTGCACGAGGGTGTTGCGGGCCAGTTCGCTGACGGCGGTCACCAGCTTCGTCTGCTGGACCAGGCGGAATCCGAGGCCGGCAGCGGCCTGGCGCACCCGGCGGCGCACCCGGGCCAGGTCCGCGTCCGAGCCGATGGGCAGGCGGGCGGTGGGAACGAGTGGGGCATGCATCACGCACCCTCTTCCGGGTGAGCGGACAAAGTCGCCGGGGGGCCGTGGCCCAGCACGCGGCCGAGGAAGGAGTCGGTCGTCCCCGCGCCGGAGACGTCGGCCACGACACCGCCGACCGGTACCGGCACCGGCGCGGGTCCCGGACGGGCGGCGGAGGCGCCGGTCACCGCGGGCCCGCTCCCGCGGCCGGAGCCGGTGGGACGACGGCGCCCTGCCGGGTGAGCGCGTACGCCAGGGCGTCGGCGAGACCGGCCCGCGTGGTGACCGGCCCGGGGTCGATGCCGAGGCGGACGGTGGTCCGCGCGAGGGCGGGACGGGCACCGGGGACGATGCGCTCCGCGACCTCCGGACGGGCAGCGGCGACCGTCTTCACCGGCTGCCGGGCCGCGGACGAGTCGGCGGTCGGTACGCCGGTGACGTCGACGACGGCGTACCGGGCCCGCCGGTCCACGATCACCGCCCGGCGCCGGGCGGTCCGCTCGCGGTGCCGTTCCGGGAAGACGCCCAGGTCATGCGCCCCCTCGGGCGTCGTGGGGTGCTCCGCCACCTGCATCGTCTCCCTGCTGCGAGGGCTTGCGACCACCCGACGGGCGAGCCGTCCGGCAATTATTGCCGCACGACAAGGGATGGTGCGAGGGCGCGGGGGCGGACCACACGCGATCGTCACAACCGGGCGGTCCCGCCGTTCACGCGCCGGCCGGCTTCCCGTGCCAGTCCAGGCACACGACCAGGGCGTCGTCGTCCGCTACGGGCCTGCCGCGGTGGCCGGTCAGCTCCCGCAGGATCGCGCGCGGCACCTCGGCGGCGGGCAGCAGCCGCGTGGAGTGGATCGCCCGGGCGAGCGCCGAGTCCCCGTACGCCTCCCCCTTCGGGGAGGACACCGCGTGCACTCCGTCGCTGACGAAGACGAGACGGTCACCGGGCTCGACCTGGAAGTCCTGCGCGACGTAGTCGGTCTCCTCGAACATGCCCAGGGGCAGCTGGGCGTCGAAGGTGACACGCTCCACGGAGCCGTCCCGCAGCCGCAGCAGCTGGGGGGAGCCCGCGTCCACGACACGGGTCCGGCCGGTGGCCAGGTCGAAGTCGAACATCAGGACGGACAGGTAGCAGCGGCCCCGGTAGTGGGCGTAGACGGCCTGGTCCGCCAGGGCCGCCTGGTCGGCGATGGAGATACCGGCGCGCCGGGCGTTGCGCAGCGCGTTGATGGCCAGGTTGGTCAGCAGCGACGCCTCTATGCCCTCCCCCATGCCGTTGGTGACGTACAGCATCAGGCGGTCGGCGGTGGCGGACCAGTCGAAGTTGTCACCGAAGATGGCGTACGCCGGCTCCAGTTGCGCCCCCAGCTCGTACTCGGGGCGGGAGCAGGAGCGGCCGGGCAGCAGCTGCCACTGCATCTCGGCGGCCAGGGTGAGCCGGTCCTTGCGGCGCGCCTGCAGATAGAGGTCGGTGTCGCGCTCGGCCACGACCACCTCGTGCCCCAGCACACCGGCGATGTCGGCCAGCTCCGGCTCCCAGCGGCGAACGGCGTCGGCGCCGGGCAGCGTCACGGTCAGCACCCCGAGCCGGTCGCCGCGCACACTGACGGGGAGGTGCAGGCGCACCCGCCCGTCGCGGCCGTCCTCGCAGTACGGCCGCTGGGAGCCGAAGGCACGGCCGGCCGGGCTGTTGTGCACCGGCACCGGCTCCGGCTCGTGCGGCGGCACCGGCTCAGGAGTGTGCGGCAGCACCGGCACCGGCTGCAGCACGCTCAGGCCGTAGTCGGCCATGAGCAGCTCGACGTCCTCCGCGCCGTACTGCTCCATCAGTACGGCACGGGTGGCGTCGAGCAACGCGTGGGGAGCCGCTGTGCGCAGCGCGCGTTCAGCGGCCACGAATCTGTTCATGGGGGATATCCACCAATCCTTCACCGGACAACGTAGGTGCCTCACCCAAGAGGCCGGGCTCCTGCACGAGCCGCGTCGGTCACCCCGGTCACCCGTGGCCAGCGTGCACGCCTAGTACGCTGACAGGCACCCCAGTGCCTGCGAGAGTGTGACCGTGACTGCCTTCCGCCGCCGCTCAGAGCCCGATGAGGTCGCGCGCGTGACCACCACGGCCGTCGAGCTGCTGGAAGTCGTGTGGGGCCGCGCTTCGACCGCGCCCACCTCCGCGTCCCAACTGCGTGTGCTGCACATCCTGGAGCACCACGACGGGATCAACCTGCGCACGCTCGCCGAGTACCTGGCCTCCACGCCGCCTTCCACCAGCAGGCTGTGCGACCGGCTGCAGGCCGCCGGGTTCGTCGAGCGGGTGGCGAGCCCGGAGGACAGGCGGGAGGTGCGCCTGCACCTCAGCAGCCGGGGCCGCGCCTTCCTCGCCGACCTGCGGGCCCGCAGGGAGAGGGAGCTGCGCAAGGTGCTGGCGGATATGCCCGCCGCCAAGCGGATCGCGCTGATGGAGGGGCTGGAGGCGTTCTGCGCCACGGCGGCGACGCAGATACTCGGCGACGCCTCGGACCCGGGCAGCCAGACAGCCTGAGCCGCCGTTCGCGGCACCCGCGCCACCGCCGCCTCTCGGCGAGGGTGGCCGGCACACGGAGTGGTCTCCGTCCACCGGAGCATCCCTGGTCCTTCCCCGTGCACATCCGACACGGCTACTTTGTTGCCTGACGGCTATTGTTGTCAAACGGCAACAGTGTGTTCCGACCGTCCTCTCTCCGACTCGGATACCCCGTACCGGCCCGTTCTGCCGGGGCTGTGCGTCATGTCTCCGAAGGAGGGACCCGGCGCATGTCCGGAGCGATCGCGGGAAGCCGTCGCGCGGGGCCGCACGGCGCGCGCCCGGGGGTCCGGTGCCCTGGCCGGCGGGGGCATGACGTCCCGGGGCCCCACCGGCCGGGGGTTGACGGCCGGGGCCCTGCCCTGCCGGTGAGTTGACGGCCGTGGCCCTGGCGGCCGGAGGGTTGACGGCCGTGGCCCCGGCGGCCGGAGGGTTGACGCCTGGGTCCTACCGGCCGGGGGCCGGGCGGCCCGCGAGTTTCGGGTGGTCGGTGTCCGGGAGCCAGTCGCGCCGCGGCCGGTACTCCAGCCAGCGCCGGGTACGGCCGGATGCGCTGAAGCCGCGCAGCAGGGAGCCGAGCAGAGGGTGGCGGGACGACTCCCGCCAGGCCAGCGACCACGCGTACAGCGGGGTCGGCTCGACCAGCGGGATGGAGCGCAGGCCCAGGTGGTCCGGCAGGGGCACGTCGGCGGGGAAGACGGTGAAGCCGTCGGGGGCGGTGCGCAGGTGCTGGGCCAGGTGGTCCAGGCCCAGGTTGGGGCCGTCATGGCGGCGCGTGATCCGGAACGCCTCGGCGAAGCGGCGCAGGAAGTCCAGGCGGTCCAGTTCGGCCGGGCACACCAGGACGCTGTCGCGCAGGTCGGCCGGGCGCAGTGCGTCGGCGGCGGCCAGCGGGTGGGACGGGCCGACCACCGCGTCGACGGGCTCCAGCCGCACCAGACGCTGGGTGAGTCCCGCGTCCCGGCCGTCGGGCAGCGGGTGCACCCGGCCGAACCCCAGATCCGTGTCGCCGCGCAGCAGGGCCTGGGCGACGGACGGCCAGTCCCGTCCCGGGCCGGGCTCCCACCGCACCGCGCCGAGCGTCCGTACCGCCTCGGCGACCGTGCGCATCGGCGCGTACAGATGCCCCCACGTATCGATCCGTACGGCCGGACCGGCGCCCGTCACCGCCGCGACCGCCCGCTCCCCCGCCGCCAGCACCTCACGCGCGGCCGGCAGGAACCGCTCCCCCGCCTCGCTGAGCCGGACACCGCCCTGGCGCTCGAACAGCCGCGCGCCCAGCACGCCCTCCAGCCGCGCGACGCGTTTGGAGACCACCTGCTGACTGGTGCCCAACTCCTCGGCGGCCCGCCCGAAGTGCAGTGTCCCGGCGGTCGCGACGAAGGCGCGGACCAGCGTGAGGTCGAGGTCCATGCCGCCGACCTTATGCGACAACCCGGCGTTGTCGGCCAGGCGACCGGGTTGTTGGCCGGTGCGCCCCTCCGCACGGTCCGATGGTCCCGGAAGCGACGCGGAGGAACGGCCGCCGGACACCACGGCCGCAGGACACCGAGGAGTTGAACCACCATGAAGGCCTTCGTGCCCACCGGGGACCCCGCCGAGCCGGTCGTCCTCGCCGACGTGCCCGAGCCGACACCGGGTCCCGGCGAGGCGCTGGTCAAGGTCGAGGCGTTCTCGGTCAACCGGGGCGAGACGTTCAAGCTGGAGAAGCCCGCCCCCGGCGACCGCCCCGGCAAGGACATCGCGGGCCTGGTGGTCCAGCCCGCCGCGGACGGCAGCGGGCCGTCCGGGATCACCCGGGTCGTCGGCCACCCCATGGCGGGCGGCTGGGCGGAGTACGCGGCGGTGCCGACCGGCGCGCTCGCCGAGCTGCCGGACGGCGTCTCCGTGCTCCAGGGCGCGGCACTGCCGCTGGCCGGGCTCACCGCGCTGCGGCTGCTGCGCACCGCCGGACCGGTGCTCGGCCGGCGGGTGCTGCTGACGGGTGCCTCCGGGGGCGTGGGCCACTTCGTCACCGAGCTCGCGGCCGCCGCCGGCGCCCAGGTGACCGCCGTGACCAGGGACGCCGCACGCGGCGCCCGGCTCGTCGAACTCGGTGCCGCCGAGGTCGTCCACGACGTCGCCGACGCGCGGGGCCCGTACGACATCGTGCTGGAGTCGACCGGCGGCCAGGCGCTCCCCCGCGCGCTGGCACGGCTCGCCGGACGCGGCACGCTCATCTGGTTCGGGCAGGCCGGCCGCACACCGGCGACGCTCGACTTCTTCGACTTCTTCACCGGGCCCGAATCGGCCGTCATCCGCCACTTCCACTACCTCGACGCCGACACCCGCCTCGACGACGACCTGGCGACACTCGTCCGGCTGACCGCCGAAGGCCGCCTGCACCCGGAGATCGGCCGCGTCTCGGACTGGGCCGGCACCGCGACCGCCCTCACCGACCTGCGCGACCGCCGCATCCGCGGCAAGGCCGTCCTCACCGTGTCCTGACCGCCCCGCCCTGATCCACCCCTGCAGCCCGAGAACCGGACGCGAGAACAACCGAAGGAGCACCCCCATGACCAGCAACGACCCGAGGGCCGTCGTCATCCGCTACGTCGAGGCCGTCCGCGACGGTGACGCCGACGTCATCCACGACAGCTTCGCCGAGGACGCGACCTGGCACTACCCGGGCAGCCTGCCCGTCTCCAGGGTGTGGCGCGGCCGCGACGAGATCATCAACGACTTCCTCGGCAGCATGGGAACGGTCTTCGTCCCCGGCACCCTGGAGATCGAGCTGGTCGGCACGATCGCCGAGGGCGACCGCGTGGTGGCCGAGTGGACGTCCAGGGCCGAGACGGTCCACGGCGGCACGTACGACAACCGCTGCCTCGGCATCTACACGGTGCGCGACGGCAGGATCGTCTCCGTGGTCGAGTACGCCGACACCCACCACGTGGCCGCGACCCTCTTCGCCGGCGACGCGCTACCCCGGTGACCGTCCCTCCCTGAAGCGGGCGGCGGCCGCCGCGAGGTCCACGACGGGGGCCGGGTAGTCCAGGCCCGCACGGTCGGCGGCGTCGAGCAGCGGGACACGGTGGATCGTCCGGGCGTCGAGGCCGCTCAGCTCGGGGAGCCAGCGGCGCACGTACTCCCCCCGGGGGTCGAAACGGCGGGCCTGGACGAGCGGGTTGAGGACCCGGTTGGGGCGGGTGTCCGTGCCGGTCCCGGCGACCCACTGCCAGTTGAGCTGGTTGTTCGCGATGTCGCCGTCGACCAGCAGGTCCAGGAAGTGGCGGGCCCCCACCCGCCAGTCCACGTAGAGCGTCTTGACCAGGAAGCTCGCCACGAGCAGGCGGGCCCGGCCCGGCATCCAGCCCTCGTGGCGCAGCTGCCGCAGGGCCGCGTCGACGAGGGGGTAGCCGGTACGGCCCTCCCGCCAGGCCTCGGTCTCCTCCGGGGCGTGCCGCCAGCGGTCGTGCCGGGGGCGGTAGTCGTGGTCGGCCGCGTCGGGGCGGGCCGCCAGGACCTGGTGGTGGAAGTCCCGCCAGGCGAGCTGCCGCACGAAGGCGTGCGCCCCGGGGTTGTCCTGGGCGCGGGCCCGGTGCAGCAGTTCGGTCGGGGAGAGGCAGCCGAAGTGCAGGTGAGCGGAGAGCCTGGAGGTGGCGTCGGCGGCCAGGTCGTCGTGGCGGTCGTCGTAGGCGGACAGCGGGCCCGCCAGCCAGGACCGCAGTCTGCGGCGGGCCTCGGACTCCCCGCCCGCGGGCAGCCCCGGCGACGCGGGGCCCGGTGCGAGGGACCCCGCGCGGGGCAGGCCGGCCGATCGCACGTCCGGCACGAAAACCGCGTCCGGAGCCGGCAGGACGCCCCGCACGGCGAAGCTCTCCCACCGGCGGAAGTACGGTGTGAAGACCGCGAAGTGGTCCTTGCCCGCAGGGGTCAGCGCCCCGGGCGGTACGGCCGTCACCGAGGCCTCGTGGACCCGCAGTGCGCGCCGGTCGCCGGCCAGCTCCGCGCGCAGCCGGTCCTCGCGCCGGGCCGCGTAACGGCTGACCCCGGCCGCGATGTGGACCTCCCCGGCCCCGGTCTCCGCCGCCACCCGGCAGGTCTCCTCCACCACGTCGCCGACGCGCACCACCAGCCGGCCGCCGCGGGCGCGCAGGGCGCCGTCCAGGTCGGCCAGGCTGTCGGCGAGGAACGCCGCCCGGTTGGGGACGACGAAACCGGTGCCGCGGACGCCGGTGTCGACGACGAAGAGCGGGACCACGCGTTCCGCGTCCCTGAGGGCGGCCACCAGGACCGGGTTGTCGTGCGTCCGCAGGTCCGCGGTGAACAGGGCGACCGAGACACGCACGGTTCCTTGAGCCCCCTCAGTGGCTACGGGCCGGTTCCCCGGCGGCCGACTCGGCCGCGGCGGCGATGTTGCGGATCATGCCGCCGAAGACGGCGGCGTGGAAGGGCGCCACGCCCCACCAGTACACGTGTCCGGCCAGTCCGTGCGGATGGAACAGCGCCCGCTGCCGGTACACCGTGCGTCCCTGCGGGTCCCGGGCGACGGTCATCTCCAGCCAGGCCAGGCCCGGCAGCCGCATCTCCGCCCGCAGGCGGAGCAGCCGGCCCGGCTCGATCTCCTCCACGCGCCAGAAGTCCAGGCTGTCGCCGGCCCTCAGCCGGGTCGCGTCCCGGCGGCCCCTTCTCAGGCCCACACCGCCCACCAGCGTGTCCAGCCACCCCCTCAGCGACCAGGCCAGCGGTGAGGAGTACCAGCCGTTCTCGCCGCCGATCGCCTCGACCACCCGCCACAGCGCCTCCGGCGACGCCGCGACCGTGCGCTCACGGTCATCCGTGTAGAGGCTTCCGCCCGCCCAGCCGGGGTCGGTCGGCAGCGGGTCGCTGGGGGCGCGGGGAGTCGATGCCGAGGACCACCGGGTGGCCACGTCCGCGTCCTGCACGCGCCGGAGAGCCAGCCGGATCGCCTGGTCGAGGGTGAGGGAGCCCTCCGGCGGGTCCGGGACGTAGCGGACGATGTCCTGTTCGGCGCAGACCACCTCGTGCCTGAGCGACTCCACCAGCGGGCGGGCGAGGGCACCCGGCACCGGGGTGATCAGCCCGACCCACAGGCTGGACAGCCGGGGGGTGAGCAGCGGTACCGGGAGGATGACCCGCCGGGGCAGGCCGGCGACGGCCGCGTACCGCTGCATCATCTCCTGGTACGTGAGGATGTCCGGCCCGCCGATGTCGAAGGCGCGGTTCACGTCGTGGGGCAGCCGCGCGCACCCCACGAGCAGGCGGAGCGCGTCGCGGACGGCGATCGGCTGGATGCGGGTACGCACCCAGCTCGGCGTCACCATGGCGGGGAGCCGCTCGGTCAGATACCGCAGCATCTCGAACGACGCCGAACCCGAACCGATGATCACCGCTGCCCGCAGCACGGCGGTCGGCACCCCGGAGGCGAGGAGGATGCGGCCCACTTCGGCGCGGGAGCGGAGGTGGGGCGACAGCTCGTGCTCGGGTACCCCGGAGGGGGTCAGCCCGCCGAGGTAGACGATCCGCCCGACCCCGGCGGCGCGCGCCTGCTCGGCGAAGATCCTGGCCGCGCGCCGGTCCCTCTCCTCGAAACCCCGCCCCGTGCCCAGCGCGTGCACCAAGTAGTAGGCGACGTCCGTTCCCTGCATCGCCGTGCGCACGGACGCCTCGTCCGTCACGTCCCCGCGCACGATCTCCGCCCGGCCGGCCCACGGGTGGTCCCGCAGCTTGCCGGGCGAGCGGGCCAGACACCGCACGGCGTAGCCGCGGGCCAGCAGCTCCGGGACCAGCCTGCCGCCCAGGTAACCGGTGGCACCGGTGACCAGACAGCGCAGCCGCCCGTCCTCGTCGGTCACGTTCATCCTGGATCCATGCTGGATCCCGGAGGGAAAACCGCAACCTGACCGCGGACGTCCGTTCACCCCGACGCGGTCGTGGAGGCCGGGCGGGCGCGGGTGGACGACCCGCGCGGAGGGCCGAGCAAATCTGTCACGGCGAGTCCACATCTCCGTGTCCGCCGGAGTTAGGGTTGTAGGACGACGCGGATGGTGCCGGATCTTTCGGAGGGACGGCGCCAGGCACGCCACGAGCCCTCGCCGCGTCCCCGGAACGAAGGTGCTATGCCCGCTGAGAACGCCTCTGTCGCCGGCAACCTGGACGACGACGACTATCCCGCCTACACCATGGGGCGGGCCGCCGACGTTCTCGGTACCACCCCCGCCTTCCTCCGGGCCGTCGGCGAAGCCGGGCTGATCGCTCCGCTCCGCTCGGAGGGCGGCCACCGCCGCTACTCCCGCCGCCAGCTGCGCGTCGCCGCCCGCGCCCGTGAGCTGGTCGACCAGGGCACCCCCGTGGAAGCCGCGTGCCGGATCGTCTCCCTCGAGGACCAGCTGGACGACACCCTCCGCCTGAACCAGGACATACGCCGGAAGCTGGACGAGAAGCCGGGTGAGCACGGCGCGAATATCTAGTCTCGCCGCTACAGAAATACACACAGGCGCGGGATGATGCTTTCGAGACACCAGCGAAAACGTCTCGCCACTGCCATCCGGCCTGTGTTAGCGTGATAGCAGTTGCAGTTTTGGTTGCCAGAGATTCATTCTTTGCAGAGCTTTCCGGATCTTTCCGGAGGGGTGATCATCGCGGCGACTCGGCTTCGCAAGGTGCGAAGTCCGGCACTGCCCCCCAAGGGAGATTCAATATGGCATCTGGCACCGTGAAGTGGTTCAACGCGGAAAAGGGCTTCGGCTTCATCGAGCAGGAGGGTGGCGGCCCGGACGTCTTCGCCCACTACTCGAACATCGCCACCCAGGGCTTCCGCGAGCTTCAGGAAGGCCAGAAGGTTACCTTCGACGTCACCCAGGGCCAGAAGGGCCCGCAGGCCGAGAACATCGTTCCCGCCTGACGCTGACGCGATCACGTCGTGAGCCCATGGCTCACGCATGATGTGGCTGGGGCCCGCGCTCTTGGGGTGCGGGCCCCAGCCCATTCATCATTTCTGCTGCATTCTGCAGGCTTTTTCTTTTTTACTTCGGCTCATTCTTGCGAATCCTCGCGCGGTCGTCACCGCCGGAAGGAATTCCTCGATACGCCGCATCGAGGAAGGTTCCTCCATGAACCGCACCCGTCGCTCGGACAGGTCCGCGCGTTCGACGGGCTCCGCCCCCGGCAGCCGTTTCCGTGCCCAGGGCACGGGCCGCCAGGGCCCCCGCCCCGGCACCGGACGGAAGACCGGCCAGGGCGCACGCTCCGCTCCCCGCCGTCAGGAGTTCGCCCTGCCGGTCACCCTCACCGAACCGCTGCCGGCGGTCGAGACGTTCGCGGAACTCGACATGCCCGCGCGGCTGCTGGCCGCCCTCCGCACCGAGGGCGTGACCATGCCGTTCCCGATCCAGGCGGCCACGCTGCCGAACGCGCTGGCGGGCCGCGACGTCCTGGGCCGGGGTCGTACCGGCTCGGGCAAGACGCTCGCCTTCGGCCTGCCGGTGCTCGCCCGTCTGGACGGACAGCGGGCCCAGCCCCGGCAGCCGCTCGCCCTCGTCCTCGTACCGACCCGGGAACTGGCCCAGCAGGTCACCGACGCGCTCACCCCGTACGCCCGCGCGCTGCGGCTGCGGCTCGCCACCGTGGTGGGCGGGGTGTCGATCGGCCGCCAGACGAGTGCCCTGCGCTCCGGCGCCGAGGTCGTCGTCGCGACGCCCGGCCGGCTCAAGGACCTCATCGAACGAGGGGCCTGCCAGCTGGACCACGTCGCCGTCACCGTCCTGGACGAGGCCGACCAGATGGCCGACATGGGCTTCATGCCGCAGGTCACCGCGCTGCTCGACCAGGTCCCCGCCGACGGCCAGCGGTTGCTGTTCTCGGCCACCCTGGACCGCAACATCGACCTCCTGGTGCGCCGTTACCTGCACGACCCGGTCGTGCACTCCGTCGACCCGTCCGCGGGAGCGGTCACCACGATGGAGCACCACCTGCTCCACGTGCACGACGACGACAAGCACTCCGCCGCGACCGAGATCGCCGCCCGCGACGGACGCGTGATCATGTTCCTGGACACCAAGCACGCGGTGGACCGGCTGGCCAGGCACCTGCTGTCCGTCGGTGTGCGTGCCGCGGCCCTGCACGGCGGCAAGTCCCAGCCGCAGCGCAACCGGACGCTCGCGCAGTTCAAGGACGGCCAGGTCACGGCTCTGGTGGCCACCAACGTCGCCGCCCGCGGCATCCACGTCGAAGGGCTCGACCTCGTCGTGAACGTCGACCCGCCCGGCGACCACAAGGACTACCTGCACCGCGGCGGCCGTACCGCACGCGCCGGCGAGTCCGGCACCGTGGTCACCCTCGTCCTGCCGCACCAGCGGCGCGCGATGGACCGCTTGATGGCCGACGCCGGCATCACTCCGAGCACCGCCCGGGTCCGCCCGGGCGAGGCCGAGCTGCACCGCATCACCGGGGCCCGGACCCCCTCCGGCGAGCCCGTCACCATCGCCGCGCCGGCCGACGGACCGCGCGAGGGCGGCGGATCCACGGGACGGCGCCGCAGGGCCCGGCCCACCGCCGCCCGGGGCCGCCGGCCCGCCCGGAGGAACAACCCGTAGCCAGGAGGCATCCATGCGCTGTGTCATCGCCCGTTTCCCGTTCGACCTGATCAAGAGTGAGGTCGAACAGTCCATGAGCGGCATCACGCCCGAACCCGTCACCAACGTCTCCGTCACCATCGGCCGTCAGGTCTACCCGGTGATGCAGGTCGGAGAGGTGATCACCCGGCAGAACCGCCGCGACTTCACGGTCACCGAGATGCGCCGGGCCCTGACCCGCCTCGGTTTCACCTGCCACGACACGCCCCCGGTCGCCCCGGTCCGGGCCCCGCTCGCCGGGGAGGACGCGCTCGGCTGGTGACGCGGCCGGGGCGGGGCGGACGTCCGGCTAGGGCCGCTCCGCGGCGTCGCCCGACGTCGCGCCCGGCTTGCTGTGGAGGATCTCCCGCGCCTGTTCCGCCGCGCGGACGATGCTCTCGGAGATGAAGTCCACGAAGCGGGCGATGTTCTCCAGGCGGACGGCGGCCGGGGTGCCGGGGCCGAGGACGCCGACGCCCTGGCGGGCGGTTTCGCCGAGGTGGGCGGTGCCGCGGGCGCTGGCCATCATGGACTCGTACATGACGTCGTCGTCCACGACATAGCGCTCGCGGCGGCGTTCGTCGCGTTCCCTGCGGACGAGGCCCTGGCTCTCCAGGAACGCGATCGCCTTGGAGACGGACGCCGGGCTGACCTGGAGGCGCTCGACCAGTTCGGACGCGGTGAGGCTGCCCGCGTCGGTGGTGTAGAGGCAGGCCAGCACCCGGGACATCATCTTCGGCGCGCCCGACTGCATGAGCACGGTGGTGAGCAGCTCCTCGTACGCGCGCACCGCCTCCGCGTCGCGCCCGTGGGCCGGCGCCGGTGCCTGCGGCCCGCGGGGTTCCGTCCGCCTGCGGCGGTGGGCGCGCTGTTCCGTGGCGCGGTGGGCCAGGTCGGCGCGGTAGGCGGTGGGGCCGCCGTTGCGCATCACTTCCCGGGTGACCGTCGAGGTGGGGCGGTCGAGGCGTCTGGCGATCTCCGCGTAGGCGAGGCCGTCCGCCAGTCCCAGCGCGATCTGCTGGCGTTCCTGCTGAGTGAGCCTGCCTCCCGGCATCCCGCCTCCTTCGTGGTCGGTCCCTCATTCGCTCTCCGGCGACCTCAGCATAGCCTTCACCCCCATGTCATTGCAACAGCAGGACAGGGGAGACGTTGCGTTCGACGGCAGGGCGTTGCAACGATTTACCTCCATTGACCTGCAATTACTTACCTAGCACGCAACTCTCTCGTTGCCATCACTATGAACGCAACGTAGCGTTTCCATTGTCAGAAACAAGCGGCGCCGGGCCAGCGGCCGGCGTGGACAAAGGAGCGCACCATGCAGAAGTTCGCCACCCCCGCCCCGGTCTCGGTCGTCCTCGACATCCCCGCGGGACGCGTCCGGTTCATCGCCGCCGACCGGGGTGACACCACGGTCGAGGTCCTGCCCGCGGACGCCTCCCTCGGCCGGGACGTGAAGGCGGCCGAGGGGATCGAGGTCGGCTACGGCGACGGGGTTCTGCGGATCGGCGGCGGTCAGGTCCGCAACCGGATCCTCGGACCGTCCGGGTCCGTCGAGGTCACCGTCCAGCTGCCCGCCGGCTCCCGCGTCGAGGCCAAGGCCGCCAGTGCCGAGCTGCGGGGCGTCGGACGGCTCGGTGACGTCGTCTTCGAGGGGCAGCAGGCCACGGTCAAGCTCGACGAGACCGCGAGCGCCCGCCTCAGCGTCCAGGCCGGTGACATCTCGGTCGGCCGGCTCGGCGGACCCGCCGACATCAGCACCCAGAAGGGTGACCTGCGCATCGCCGAGGCCGTGCGCGGTGCGGTCACGCTGCGCACCGAGCACGGTGACATCTCGGTCGGCGCCGCCCGCGGGGTCTCCGCCTCCCTCGACGCCGGGACCGCCCACGGACGGATCCACAACGCGCTCGCGAACACCGACGGCGCTGCCGGCCTCACCCTCCACGCGACCACCGGCTACGGAGACATCACCGCCCGCAGCCTCTGAGCCCGGCCCGGAACCCACCGGAACCACCCGGGCCGAGGGAGGCAGGCCTGATGAAGGACCTCGCCCCCGCAGCGCGTCAGCCCCCGCCCGGATGCCCCCGCAGTTCAGGCGCCGGCCGGCCGATGGAGTCCAGGGCGGCGGCCACGGTGCCGTGCAGGGACCGCGCGTCGGCTCCGGCGCGGGAGCGCAGGTTCACGCCGTACGCGAGCAGGGCCAGCAGGTCGGCGGCGGCGGCCGGGTCGGCGCCCGGGGCCAGCTGCCCGCGCGCCTCGGCCGTGACAGGCGCCGCGGCCACCCGCGCACCCTGCCGCTGCCGCTGCCGCTGCCGCTGCCGGCCACCTATGTCATCGACCGGGCGGGCACCGTCCGCTGGGCCTTCGTGGACACCGACTACACCGCCCGCGCCGAGCCCGCCGACGTCCTCGCGGCCCTCGACGCGCTGAACCGAGCGGCCGGGCCGGGCGGGTTCACCGTACGGTCCAGGTGAGGGAGTCGGCCGCACGGGCGCGCAGTGCCGGGTCCCGCAGGGCGGCCGTACGGTCGGTCACGGCCGCGGTGACCCGGTGCCCGTGACCGCGGACACCCAGCGCGCGCGGGGTCACCGAGCGCAGGCCGGCCGCCCATGGGACGGGCCTGCCGTCGACGGACCAGGTGAGGCGGAGGTCGGCGAGGCCGGTCAGCGGGGCGAGGCGCACCGTGAGGGGCCGGGTGGCGCGCACCGGCTCGGCGGTCGGGACGGCGGAGGTCAGCGCGTCCGCGTCGGCGTAGAAGCCGGCGATCATCGCCTCGCGTCCCACGACGTTGAACTCGGTCGAGGCCAGGGTGCGCATGAGGGACGTGTCGGTCGGGCGGTGGACGCCGGTCTCGTAGTAGCCGCCGCCCTCGTACGTCCCGACGACCGAGCCGGTCGGGTCCTGGACCCCGGCCCAGCGGGCCCACTTCGCCTCGGCCGGGTCGCGGTGGAGGGTGAGGTTGGCCGCGGCGGGCTCCTCGGTCCAGGGGTAGGCGCCGTAGCCCGGGTACTGGTACTCGTCGGCCAACCCGCCGATGGAGTGGCCCAGTTCATGGGCTCCTATGAGGTACGACCGGTCGTTGCCGGAGGACATCGTCGCCACGCCGTGGAAGGGGGAGCCCGGCGGCAGGTCGGGGGCGGAGTAGCCGGCGCCGCCGTACTTGGCGGAGTGGGCCACGACGAAGACGATGTCGGCGTCCGGGGCCAGGGCGGCGTACCGCGTGACCGCGCCGGTGTCGACGCACAGCAGCCGTTCGACGCCGTCGCAGAAGAAGGAGGAGCCGAGCGCGGTCCTCCGCACCACGTCGGCCGTCGGGTCGCCGGAGACCCCGGACTCGGGGGAGACCGCGTCGACCAGCCAGATGTCGAAGAGGCCGCGGTAGCTCCGGTACGGCTCGATACGGAAGATCGCGTCGAGTTTCTCCTCGGCGTCCGCCGCGAACTCGTCCTGCTCGTCGGCGGTGTAGCCGTCACCCATCACCACCAGGTCGAGCCGTCCGGAGACCGGACCGGTCCGCTGGAGCGGCCGCACCGCCGGTCCGGACGGGCCGGGGCCCGGCACCCGGCCGGCGGCCCCGGCGGCCGGCGCGTCCGCCGGGACGGTCACCTGGCGCGGCACCGCCCCGGGGCCCGGGAAGTACTCGACGCGCTGGATCCGATCCGGCGGGACGGCCCCCTCGGCCCGCCCCGGAACGGCCCCGCCGGCCCACGCCGCCACGACGGCGAGGGCGACGGCGGCGGTACGGGCCCGACGGCGGTGCGGTCCTGCGCGGTACGGCACGGCGACCTCGCTCAAGTGACGGGTTAAACACACTTAACAGCGCACTTAAGTTAGGAGAGGGTGCCTCAACTGACAAGACCGCACGTCGAGTTGACGGGCTAGTTCTTCGAGGCGCTGTGGGCCAGCCACTGGGACCAGGTGAGGTTCCAGTCGCCGTAGCCGTTGCCGGCCTCCACCGTCTCCAGGGAGCCGGTGACACGGATGACGTCGCCGGGGACGACCCGCCGGTAGAAGCGTTCGGCGGTGCCGTCGGTGGCGAGGCCGACGCAGCCGTGGGTGACGTTGGACCGGCCGGCGTAGGTGTCGGCGTTGGGGTTCTGGTGGACGTAGGTGCCGGAGGCGGTGACGTGCACCGCCCAGGCGTAGTAGCCGTGGTAGGCGTCGCCGAGGCCGACGGTCCGCGAGTCCATGTAGACCTTCGGCTGCTTGTCCATCACCACCATCGTCCCGTTCCAGGTGTCCAGGCCGGGCCGGCCCGCGGTGACCGGGATACGGGTCACGGGCTTGCCGTCCTCGGTGACGGTCATGGTGTGGCGGCGCACGTCGACGGTCGCGGTCAGCGAGCGGCCCACGGCGAAGTGCCGTACGGCGTGCGTGCCGACGCGCAGGGTGACGCGGGTACCGGGCTTCCAGTAGGCGGGCGGACGGTAGTCGACGCGCTGCCCGTCGAGCAGGTTGCGGTCCTTCACCCAGCTCCAGGCACCGGAGACGGCGGGCTCGGTGCCGACGGCGAGCCAGTGCTCCACCGCCGCCCGCTGGGCGGGCGGGACCGGGTGCGGGAAGGTCACGGATATCGGCATGCCGACGCCGACGGTGGCGCCCTCGCCGACGTTGACCCTGGCTCCGGCGAGGGCGGCCGGCTCGGGGACGGCGGGCGCGGTCCGGGCGGGCGCGGCGGACCGGTGCGGGGTGGCCGGGCGGGTCGGCTCGGTCGCGGCCGACGAGGTGGTGGCCGCGCAGCCGGTCGCGGTGAGGACGAGCGCGCAGGCCGCGGTGAGGGCGCCGAGGACGGTACGCCGACGGCTTCGGCCGGTGGAGCGGGGCGCGGAGCGGTACGTGTGGTGCGCGGAGTGCGCGGACATGGAAGTTCCCCCCTGATGTGTGCGGACGTCGTCTGTACGCACGGCGAGGGGCCCGGGTTGCATCCGGATCGGGAGGAATTTTCCGGCCGCTGACGCGGAGACGCCGGCGCCGGTCCGCCGCGCCGGGACCGACCCGTAGGATCGCTTCTCCGCGAGGGGGACACGGGGGGGACCGATGACGGAGGAGGAGTTCGACGCCTTCTACACGGCTGTCTTCCCCCGCCTGGTCGGGCAGTTGTACGCCTTCACCGGCGACCACGCCGAAGCGCAGGACGTGGTGCAGGAGGCCTTCGTACGGGCCTGGGACCGGCGTGCCTCCTTCGACGCGGCCGAGGCGCCGGAGGCATGGATCCGCACGGTCGCCACCCGGCTCGCGGTCAGCCGCTTCCGGCGGGCCCGCCGGTGGCTGGAACTCGTCCGCGGGAACACGCCGCCGCAGCAGACCCCCGGGCCCGGACCCGAACACGTCGCGCTGGTCGCCGCCCTGCGCGAACTGCCCCCGGCGCAGCGGCTGGCCGTCGTCCTCCACCACGTGTGCGACCTGAGCGTGAACCAGATCGCCGCGGAGACCGGCTCCCCCGTGGGAACGGTCAAAGCCCGGCTGGCCCGGGGCCGGGCCGCGCTCGCCCGCCATCTGTCGCCCGAGGAGGCTGAGACCATGACCGGGACGAAGGAGGCCACCCATGCCTCATGACCCGTCGGACCCGGCCGCGCCCCAGGACGTCACCGGCCGGCTCACGGACGCGCTGCGCGAGGTCGCCGCACAGGGCCGGCGCCCCGCACCCGGCTCCGGTGCCGCCGTACGCCGGCGGGCCGTGCAGCGCCGCCGCACCCGCCGCGCCGGACTGGTGTCGGCGGGGCTCGTCGTCGCGGGCACCGCCGTCCTCGCCGCCACGGCCCTGCTGGACCCCGCCGACCGGCCGGCGCCCCCGCCCGCCGCGACCGCCTCCACCACCGCTCCGGCGCCGCCGTCCCCCGACGGCGACTCCCCCGTCCGCGACATCCGCATCGACCTGACCACCCTCGAACTCCGGGCGGGCGGACGGACGTTCCCGATCTCCGCACCCGGCATGAAGGAACCGTTCCGCGGCGACGCCGTCGCCCGGGTCACCGAGCGCCTGCGGCACGCGCGGTTCAGCTCCTCGCCGACCGGCGAGACGGCACGGCACGACTGGGTGCTGGCCTTCCTCGGTCCCGAGCAGGAGCCGCACTACCTCTACGGCACCGGGAACACGGCCGACGTGCCCGGGCGCCGCGCGTCCACGCTGAGCCTGATCGGCCTGCGCACCGCCGACGCCCGCTGGCTGTACGCGCACACGGTCGTCGGCGCCAAGGTCACGATCACCGGCGCCGCAACATGAGGCGCGGAGACGGCACGTGATGCCGCATCAGCACGTGTCGGCGGGGGCCAGGCTCACCGCGTCCCGCTGCCAGGTGAAGTGCCGGACGGTCTCCTTGCCCTTGCCCTTGCCGTCGGCCGCGGGCTTGACCTTGACCGTGACGCCGCTGCCGTCGGCCGCGAGGAGTTCCCCGCACAGCGTCTCCGTCCTGGTCTGCACCCGGACCGTCTGCGCCGGGTCGTCCGGCGCCGGGGCCACCCAGGTGATCAGGATGCCGGCCGCGGTGGCCACCACCCCGAGCACGGTCGCCCAGCGGGTGACGCGGATCCGGTCCGTGATCCGCTTCCGCTCCCGCTCCTCCCAGTCCAGCAGCTTCGCCGCGTGCGGGTACTCCAGCACGTCACCGGGCCGGCCGTGGGCGGCCGACGCGGCGGCGAAGGCGGCGACGAGCAGCAGGACCAGCCCGGACGCCACCAGCACGACGACGGCGAGCCGGTAGCCGCCGGGGAGTTCGGCGACGTTCTCCCGCCCCTTGAGCACCAGCACCGCGGCCAGCAGCCCGGAGGCGACGGTGAGGAAGTTCCGCCAGCCCTCCGCCTGCGCCCGCCCGATCTCCAGCTGGGCCTCGATCATCGCGTCCAGCCGCTGCTGGGCGGCCTCCAGTTCCTCGGGCAGATAGCCCCCGGACGACGTCACGAACCGGTGCCCGTCTGCCGGACCGCAGTCCACTTGGCGCCGCAGCCGCCGGTCTCCCGGGTGTCCCCGGGGTGGGACCGGCGGCACCGGCACTGCATGAACACCTCGCTCGGCACCTCGGCGTCGTCCGGGGAGGCACCGCCCCCGCCCTTGGTCACCGCACCGGGCGTGATGCGCCTCGGGACCGGATGGCGGGTCTCGCCGGAGCAGGCCGGGCAGAGGCCGGTGATGACCAGCCGGCCGCCGGAGAAGTCCCAGACGAACCCGGTCTGGTCCGGCAGGTGCGCGGATTCGTAGTCCTTGGGGTCGTGCGGCACCTCAGATCCTCTCGTGCGGCGGGAGTCGGAAGCCGAACAGGGGCGCGTAGTCGGCGAGGCGGACGCGGACGTCGTCCTCCGCGAGATCCGTCTCCTCGGCGGCCAGCCGGAGCTGGTCCGCCGTGACGTCCCCGGACAGGGCCGGTTCCCGCCCGGTGAGCCGGGCGGTGAGCAGGACGACGTCCCGCCAGTCCGGGACGCGGTCGCAGTCGGGCTCGGCGAACGGGACGTCCAGCCCGATCCGGGTGAACGGCTCCAGCCGGCGGTACGTCGCCCGCAGCCCCTCGCCGAGCCGCCCGGCCGCCACCACCAGGGCGAGCGGCGTCAGCGTCCAGGAGTCCTCCAGGCAGGGCTGGAAGAGCGCGTACTCGGCGGCCTCGTCGCGCTCCAGGGGTTCCTCCGGCCGTACGAAGCCCGGCGGCACCGGCACCGTCGGGGCGCCCAGGGAGCGGTAGGCGTTCAGGTCGGCGGCGGCGGTGGCGAGGTCGGTGCCGGTGCTGTTCGCGTAGAGGACCAGGTCGCGCAGCGAGACGAAGTCCTCCCACGACCCCGGAGTCGCGCACAGGACCTGCCGCACGGCATGGCTCGGTTCCAGGTCGGCGACGTCAGCGGGGACCTCGGGCACGTCGAAGTCGTAGACGGCTGTCTGCCTCCGCAGCCTCTCGGCGGCCCCACCGAGGCTGCTGTGGAGATCCACCGCCATGTACAGCACGGCGGAAGGCTCCAGCCGGCCGTACATTTCCACGTTCGCCGACACGTTGAACACCGAGTTCCGGAGTCCGTTCGCCCTCAGGCCGCGGCTCCACAGGCCGCGGGCCGAGCGGGGCACGGACAGCAGGGTCCGGACCGCGTCGACCGCCCGTGCCTCGACCACTCCGGCGTCCACCAGCGTCGTCACCGCGGCGAGGTGCTGGTCTCCCGAGGAGTCGTCCCGCAGGTTCTCGATCAACGACAGGACGGTCCAGGCGAACACCGGCCGCTGCCCGGGTACGTCCCCGTCACCGGTCAGGTTCTCGCCGGGCTCCTGCGGTGGCAGCCGTTCGCACCAGGCGGGCGGCAGGAACGAAGCGAACGGGCCCGGGTCCGCGACCTCGACGCTCAGCGTGCCCGCCCAGCCCGCCAGCCACCCCGCCGTGGCACCGACGGTCTCCCGGCGCTGGGCGGCCAGCCGGACCAGGTGCCGCAGCCCGATCGGCTCCGGGGTGAGGAAAGGCGGCTGCGCGTCCAGGTCACGGCTGAGCGCGGTGAGCTGCGGCTCGTCCAGGAGGGCGGTGAGAGCCGGCCCGACGAGCCGATAGCCGAGCGGCTCGAAGCGGCGTACGACCGCCTCGATCTCGGCCGGCGGGATCCCCGTCTGCACGGCCCGGTAGGCGACGTCCACCGGCCGTACCTCCCCGCCGAACGACCAGGCGGTATGGGCCGAGGGCATGTAGCGGTCGCGGGGCAGCACGTCGTTCAGCAGGACACGGCGTTCCCGCGCGTCCACGCGGTGGGCGGCGAGCCCCTTCAGGTCCGGCGCCGCGGGGATCGACGGATCGAGGGCGGACAACTGACCGAGGAGTTCCGCCAGGGCACCCAGGGACACCTTTCTGCGACTCGACACCCGTACCATCGCCTGGCGCACCGAGTGGTCCACGACGTCGCGCTGGTACGGAGCGCCCGGGCCTATGGTGTCCAGGATGTCCTGGTACAGCGCGGTCGCCAGGCGCCTCGGCACGAAATCGGCCAGGGCACGGATGTCCGCCACTTCCGGGACCGGCACCCCGGTGAGGGCGTACCGGCGCATCTGGCGGACCACATCCCGCAGCGGTCGTCCGGTATCCGCGGCGGCGCGCAGCGGTTCGCTGATGGATCCGTCCGGCATGTGGCGGAACAGCACCGCGTCCAGCGGCTCCGGCCGGGGGAAGCCCTGGTGCGTGGCGACCACCTCCTGGTGGGGCTTGACGCCCAGGGCGCTGATGCGCCAGGCCCCGAAGAAACCGGGGTCGAGGAGGACCCCCCGCGCGTCGTCCTTGAGGACCTGATCGTCGACCGGCAGGCACCCCACGGTGCGCAACGTGACGCCCCGCGGCTCGTAAGCCCAGTCCCCGCCGCGCAGGTCGTCGGGCACCCACACCGGCACATCGTGCTCCATCAGGTGGCCGATGGCCTCCTCGACGAGTCGTGGCCAGGCGTCGGCGAGGTTCCACAGCCAATCCAGCGGGAAGGGCTGCCACGCCGAGCCGACCAGTGCCGGGACGGCCGCCTTGAGGTCCTCCTCGACGCGCTGCTCGTCGTAGTCGAGGAAGCGGTTGCGGTCGACGCTCAGGTCGGGCCGGTGTCTGCCCCGCAGGTTCACCACGTACCCCTCCGGGCGCTCGGCCTCCGAGACCAGCAGCCCGTCCGCCAGCAGCATGCCCTTGCCCTGCACCCACCACACGCCCTCGCCGGCCGGGATGCGGACGCCCGGCACCGAGGAGTCGCCGTACAGCTCGCCCGGCTGCCACTCCGCCGGGTCGAGGCCGTTCTCCCGGGCGATCACCTTCACGGGGCTGTACCACAGGAACTCGCGCAACGCCTGGATCAGGGACGGGGGTTGCCCGTCCCTCTCGGAGTCGTCGTGCAGGTACAGCCGTACCCGGGTGCCGCCGAGGGGCAGTGCCCGCTGCTCCCGGTTGAGGTGCATCAGCCCGGAACCGGCGGTGACGGTGGCCCGGTGACCGTCGAGGGTACGGTGGCCGGACAGGTCGACCGCCCGGGTGGTCACCTCGACCTCCTCGGCCAGCATGAAGTAGCTGAAGACACCGATGCCGAAGCGGCTGTTGAGCTGGGTGGTGATGCCTCGGCGGCGCCACCGGCGCATCTCGCGCATGCGGGCCGAGGACTGCTCGGAGCGGCGGCCGGCCTGGGCGAAGAGGTCCCTCAGCTCCTCCGCCGTCATCCCGACGCCGTCGTCCTCGCACTCGATGTAGGTGCGGCCCGCCTCGGTGGCCTGGGTGAACCTGATGGTGCAGTCGGCGAGCTGCTCCTGCTCGGTCTGCCCGGGGGCCTGCCGTACGTTGTCCGCGTACCGGCGGCGGGCCTGGCGCACCCGGCAGGCGTCGAGGGCGTTCTGGTACAGCTCGCGCACCGCCAGCATCCGGTCCCCGTACAGCTGGGTGCCCATGATGAGCGGCTTCACCTCGTCCTCGGCCAGCCGGAACCGGGGCGGCGGCTTGTCGAAGCCGTGGTTGCGGGGCAGGAGGCCCTCGGTCTTGACCATCTGGGGCAGGCCGAAGAGGAGGTCACCGGAGCGCAGGGTGCCGAGGCCGCGCCGGGTCGCCTCCGACTCCGCCGCGATTCGGGCGGCGAGCCGCTCCAACGCCGTGAACAGAGCGGCGCTGGTGCACTTGAACACCAGCCGCCAGTAGCTGCCCGGGGTGTGGCCGGGCGGGCCCGCCGGCTCGGTCCCGTCGGGGGCGGGGGTGTGGGTGGCGGGGCGGAAGCCGGCGTTCGCGGAGATCTCGGCGATGATGCCCTTCGGCCGGACCTGGGTGGGCTCGCGCGGGCCCAGGTGGTCGACGAGCACGCCGTCGAGCATGCGCGGGTCGAGGGCGAGCAGCCCGGCGAGGTGCAGCAGGGTGGCCAGCTCGCGGGGGCGCCAGCTCCACCGGTCGGGTTCCTCGCACAGGTAGACGCACAGCCCGGATTCGGTGTCCCAGGAGGTGCCGTCGGGCGCGACGGAGTCGGCGGGAGTGCCGGTGCCCAGCTGGGAGACGACCTTGACCACGGCGTGGCGCAGCTCGGCCCGCTCGTCCGGGCCCAGGGTGAGGCCGGCGGCGCTCTCCGCAGCCCGCACCAGCAGGTCGACCGCGGCGCGCAGGCTGTCCAGCTCGGCGTCCGTGCGCCCCTGCTCCCACAGCAGGTCCCAGTCGGCGAGGAAGCGGTGCCGCAGCCAGTACTCGGCGGCGGCGGCGTCCTCCTTCTCCCCGCGGCGCAGCAGCGTCCGGCGGGTCGCCTCGATCTGCCGGTGCGCGCGTCGTACGTCCCCCATGTCGCGCTCCAGATGGGCGATGAAGTCGTCGACGCCCGGGGGAGTGCCGTCGGAGCCGTGGTCGTCGAGGGTGCGCAGCGCGGCCAGACCGCAGGAGAGGGCGGCCTCGCGCAGGAACGGCGCGCCGAGCAGCACCACGGTCTCGATGAGGCTCAGCCGTGCGCCGGAGGCGTCCACGAGCTGGTCGAGCCGCTCGATCAGGCGCTGCGGGACCTGCTCGTCGTCCCACGGGTCCGCCTCGGGATCGCGCTGCCTGCGGATGGCGACGGTCTTCTTCACGACCTCGGCGAGGTGATCCTGGGCCGTGGTGCGCTGGGCGGGCGTGCCGTCGGTCCGTTCCCACAGGTTCGACCGCAGAACGGCGTCCGTCCAGGGGCCGCCGGACGGATCGGCGTTGCACAGCGGTACGTCGGCGCGGGGACCTCCCGTGGCATCACCGCCCAGCCAGCGGTGGACGGCCCTGGGCGGCCTGCTGTACCGGTAGCTCGCCGCGATCTCCTCCGCGCGCTGCTCCACGCGCTCGATCACCTGACGGAACGTGCGGGCCGAGGACGTCGGCAGCAGGGTCTCGCTCAACGCCCTGGCCAGGACACTGCCGTCGTCGGCGTGGCCCAGGGCCTCCTCGCCGGGGGCGCAGGCGCTGAGCACGACGACGTTGTCCCAGGCGCGGCTGACCCTGATCGCCTCGAAGGTGGCCGGCGGGGTGTCCCCGCTGCTGCGGCAGGCGTCGAGGCAGAGCATCACCGTGGCGTCGGAGCGCAGGGGCGCGAGCAGCTCGTCGGGCACGATCTCGACGAGGTCCTTCGGGCGCAGGGTGCGCTGTTCGCCGGCCCCCCACCGAGCGCGGACGTCACTGGGCAGGAGGTAGTCGGTGTCGCCGAAGCGGACGCCGTGGCCGGAGAAGTAGACGAGGCCCACGTCACCGTCCTCGCACCCGCTCAGGAACCGGTCCAGCTCGTTGTAGACGACGCCCAGACGGGTCTCCTCCTCGTCGTCCAGCACGGTCACGTGCTCCGGTAGGTAGCCGGTCTTCAGCAGGGCGGTGCGCAGCGTCGCGACATCGTTCCTGGCGAAGGGGAGGCTCGGGAAGTCCTCCCGCAGCTTCGGCTCGTCCAGCTGCGGATACGCGGACACCCCGATCAGCAGAGCCCGCCGGCGACCGCCACTCATCGTGCTCGTACCCCCCTCGCCCCGGGGCACGGTGACGCCCCGTCATGGCATGGAGGGCGATTATCGCAGAAGACCTCCCGGAGGGAGGGGGGCTCGGTGGAGCCCGCCGGATGACGAAAACACCTTTCCGTCCCGGAAGTTCACCCCGGTCACCTACTCCTCGTCGCCGGTGCGCACCGGGGTGGAGCGGCCTGGTTCGGGCAGTTCGGCCAGTTCGGCCCGCACCAGCAGGACGTCGCCGATGAAGAGGTCGTAGACCAGGATGCCGATCGCACCGCCGATCAGCGGGCCGACGATCGGGATCCACCAGTAGGCGCTGTAGGACCCGGGGACGCTTCCGGGGAACGCGAGGCCGTCCCAGCCCGCGGCGTAGGTGAACAGGCGCGGGCCGAAGTCGCGGGCCGGGTTGATGGCGTAGCCCGCGTTGGCGCCGTAGGACATGCCGATGGCGGCGACGACGAAGCCGACGACCAGCGGTCCGAGGTTGGCCTTCACGGCCTGGTTGCGCAGGTCGATGACGGCGGCGATCAGCATGAGCAGGAACGCGGTGCCGACGATCTGGTCGATCAGCGGGCCCCAGATGCCGCCGTGGAAGTACGGGGCCGGGAAGGTCGCGAAGATCGAGAAGGTGGCGTTGGTGTGCCCGTTCACCTTCGGCCCGGGGGCGGCCTGGTCGTAGGCGCTGATCGCGTTGTGGTAGACGAGGTAGACGAGGGCGGCGCCGGTGAGGGCGCCGACGACCTGCGCGAACCAGTACGGCAGGACCTTGGCCCAGGAGAAGCCGCGGCGGATGGCCATCGCCAGGGTCACCGCGGGGTTGAGGTGGGCGCCGCTGACGCCGCCGGCGACGTAGACGCCGAACACGACGGCCAGGGCCCAGCCCCAGGCGATGAGCAGCCAGTCACCGGCCGCGAGGAAGATCGTGGTGGGGGTCGCGGCGCGGCCCGAACCGGGCAGGGCGGCGACGGCCATCGCGACGACACCGCAGCCGAAGGAGATGAGGACGAACGTTCCGAGGAACTCCGCCAGGCACTCGCCCAGCAGTCCGCCCCGGCTTCTGAGGCGGGACGGTTTGACGAGTGCAGGGATGTCCACAGCCATGGAGGCCCCCTTAGAAGAGAGCAATGCGGCCAATATCACCATATTGGCTCACAAAGCCACTCTCCGCAGGGTGACGGCCCCACCACCGCTCGGCCCTGCACGGGCAGCCCCGGATGCGTGGCGAGGCGGACCAGGCACACGACCGCGGCGGCACGCACCGCCGCGCGCCCCCCGGCGGGTCAGTCGGCGAGGTCGTCGGCGTAGTGCCGGAAGCCGTGGCGGTCCCGGTGGAGGGTCCACAGGGTCTCGGCGAGGACGTCCGGGTCCTTGCGGGCGTGCCCCGCCGTGATGGCGCCCGGGATCACCAGCTGGGCGACGTGGATGCCCTCGCCGGCCAGCCGGTCGTGCAGCAGATGGCCGTAGGCGCTCTCCGCGGCGAACGCGATCGAGGTGCCGGCCCGCTCGGGATGGGGGACGGCGGCGCTCCCGCCGTTGACGAAGAGGATGGTGCCGCGCCCGAGCCGGCGCATTCCCGGCAGCACCTGCTGCACGGCGGCCACCGGCCCGTACACGGAGAACTCGATCGGCCCCACCAGGTCCCGGTGCCCGGTGTCCAGCACGGGCCGCATGAAGTCCCGGTGCGGCACCGGGCTGTACTGGAGCACCTCCACGGGCCCGAGGGCCTCGGCCAGCTCCCGCAGCGCCGCCGCCAGTTCCTCGGGCCGGCGCACATCGGCGGTGAAGCCGCGCGCGGTGATCCCCTCGGCCGTTAGCCCGCCGGTGATCGCGTCCAGCCGGCCGCGGTCCCGCGCGACCAGCCCGACGGCGAACCCCTCCCGTCCGAACCGGCGCGCGACGGCGGCCCCGAGCCCCGGCCCGGCTCCCACGACGGCGACACTGCTCATGCCCGTCATCCGTACCGCGCGGGCCTCCCCCTCACACCCGCGGAGCCGTCCGGCTCAGGCCATCCAGAAGAACACCGCCGTCATGCGCTTCTCCGCCAGTGTCCGGCCGGAGTACCCGGTGGCACTGTGCACCAGGTTGGCGTTGTAGAGGAGCAGCCGGTTGTACTTGTGCGGGACCCGCACGTCCTCCTCGAAGGCGTTCGCCGGGACATAGCGGGTGCCGAGGGCCTCGACCAGGTTGGTGTGCGGGGCCTGGACGACGTTGCCGCCGAGCCGGCCGCCGGGCAGGGACTGGCGGTAGAAGCTGGTGCCGCAGTCCTTCGGCACGCCCGGGTTGAGGTAGAGCACGGCCGCGTACCGGCACAGGGCGCGGGAGTCGGTGTGCGGGCGGGGCTCGCTCTCGCCCTCGCCGACCACCTGGACGCAGTTGTGGTTGAGGGTGCCGCCGCCGGGCGCCTGCTGCACCCACAGCTCCTGCGCCCCCGTCGCCTTCTTCACCAGGCGCTCGATCCGGGCGAGTTCCCCCGGCTCCAGACCGGGCATGGCGCGCAGGCCGGGCCAGGTCTCGGAGGTGTACGGGTACCCCTCGACCCAGTCGTCCTTGGCCAGACACCGCTGCCGTACGGCGTCGACGTCCGGCAGGACGTCGTCCAGCACCCAGTAGTCGCGGCCCTGGGTGGGCTTGCGGTAGGGCAGGACGGGCAGCGCGGCGGGGGTGCGGGGCGGCGGCTGTGGGGACATGCGGCGAATCTAGGCGGGTGCCCGGTCTGCCTTCTCCCGGGTGGAGGTCAACCTTCAGCCCGGGAGCGGCCAACCTTTGGCCAACGGGCTAGGGCGATTCTTTACCCGCCGTCGCTGAGACGAACGCACCCGGCGTCCGTACTGCTGTACGTCCGAAACCATGGGCGGATCACCAGGCAGGAGGAACGGTGCGCTTTTCGCGGAACGCGACGGGAACTCTCTTCGTGGGCGGTGCGATGGCTCTGACCCTCGCCGCACTCGCCTACCCGGGCATGCTCGGCCTGGACAAGGTCTCGACCGCCCAGGACCGCGTCATCGCCAACACCCAGTGGGGACCGCTCACCGAGCAGGACCGGGACTTCGTGGTCAAGGTGCGGGCGGCCGGCCTGTGGGAGTACCCGGTGGGGCAGATCGGGCTGCAGAAGGGCAGCTCGAAGGCGGTGATCACGGCCAGCCAACACCTGATCGACGGTCACTCGGCACTGGACACCACCTGCCGCAAGATCGCGCCGATGCTGAACATCACGCTTCCCAACATCGCGAGCCCCCAGCAGGAGGGCTTCGTGAAGACGCTGAAGTCGGAGAGCGGCAAGCAGTTCGACACGGACTTCGCCAACATCCTGCGGATGACACACGGCTCGATCTTCAACACGGTCGCGAAGATCCGGTCCACCACCAAGAACTCCCTGGTGCGGGCCCTCGCCGACCAGGCCAACGACACCGTGCTGGACCACATCACGGTGATGGAGAAGACGGGTCTGGTCGACTTCGACCAGACCCTGTTCCAGCAGACCACTCCGCCGAAGCTGCCCAACTCCGACCTGACCCCGCCGCCCCCGCCGGCGGGCCAGCCGGAGGTGGTGCTCACCCCGCCGCCGACCGCCACCTCCACCCCGGTGGACATCAACGGCATCGCCGGCGGCGGTGGCACCGGCCAGGCGCCGGGCCCCAGCCCCTCGGGCGGCTAGGCCAGCCACACCGTGGTGTCCGGCGGCAGCGCCCTGCCCTCCGGCAGCGGGGCACTGCTGAGCAGGACCTCGCCCGGTGGCAGCGGTACCGGCCGGTCGGCCAGGTTGGTGACGCTCCGCCAGCCCTCGGCGCGGCGGAAGTCCAGCACACCGGCCGGCGCGTCCGGGGTCCAGGTCAGGGTCTCGCCCGCCAGCAGCTTGCGGCGCAGCCGCAGGGCCGTGCGGTACAGCTCCAGCGTGGAGCCCTCGGCGCCGGTCTGCGCCTCGACGGCGTACGCCGCGAAGGACGCGGGCTGCGGCAGCCAGGAGGCCCCGGGCCCGAAGCCGTAACTGGGTCCGGTCGTCGTCCACGGCAGCGGCACCCGGCAGCCGTCGCGGCCCTTGCGGACATGGCCGGTCTGCTCCCAGATGGGGTCCTGGAGCACCTCGGCGGGCAGGTCGGCGACCTCTACCAGGCCGAGTTCCTCGCCCTGGTAGAGGTAGGCCGAGCCGGGCAGCGCCAGCATCAGCAGGGTCGCCGCCCGGGCCCGGCGCAGCCCGGCCGCCGTGTCGACCGCGGGCGCGGCCCCGTCGGCGAGCAGCCAGGCGGCCGGGTCGGTGCCCGGCGGCAGCATCAGCCGGGAGGCGTGGCGCACGACGTCGTGGTTGGACAGCACCCAGGTCGCGGAGGCCCCGGCGGCCCGGGCCGTGGCCAGCGAGCCGGTGATGACGTCCCGCAGCTCCCCGGCGTCCCAGCGGGCCTCCAGGTACTCGAAGTTGAAGGCCTGGCCGAGTTCGTCGGGCCGGGCGTACAGGGCGCGGCGGGCGCCCGGCACCCAGGCCTCGGCGACGGCCATGCGCGGCGGGCTGTACGCGTCGAAGATCTTGCGCCAGTCACGGTAGATCTCGTGGACCTCGTCCCGGTCCCAGTACGGGTGGCTGCCCGGCGCCACCAGCGGCAGCGCCTGCTCGCCGGTCGCGCCGATGCCGCCGACGTCCCGCAGCGGCTCGGTGAGGTCCTTGGCCAGGCCGTGGGCGACGTCGACGCGGAAGCCGTCGACGCCCCGGTCGGACCAGAACCGCAGGGTGGTGCGGAAGTCGGCGCGGACCTCCTCGTTGTCCCAGTTGAGGTCGGGCTGTTCGGGGGCGAAGAGGTGGAGGTACCACTCCCCGTCGGGCACCCGCCGCCAGGCGCTGCCGCCGAACACCGACTGCCAGTCGGTGGGCGGCAGTTCCCCGTGCGCGCCGCGCCCGGGCCGGAAGACGTACCGCTCCCGGGCGGCGGAGCCGGGTCCGGCGCGCAGGGCCTCCTCGAACCAGGGGTGCAGGTGGGAGGTGTGGTTGGGGACGATGTCCACGACGACCTTGAGGCCGAGCCGGTGCGCCTCGGCGACCAGGGCGTCGAAGTCGTCCAGGGTGCCGAGGCGTTCGTCGACCCCGCGCGGGTCGATGACGTCGTAGCCGCCGTCGGCGAGTTCGGAGGGGTAGAAGGGGCTCAGCCACAGGGCGTCCACGCCGAGCGCGGCGAGGTGGTCCAGGCGCTGGGCGACGCCCCGGAGGTCGCCGAGGCCGTCTCCGTCGGCGTCGGCGAAACTGCGCGGGTACACCTGGTAGATGACGGCCTGGCGCCACCAGTCGGGGTTCCTGGGCGAGAGGTCCGGCGAGTGGTCTGCCATACGGGCTCCCATGGGACGGACGACAGTACGGAATCTGTATCTGTCCACCTTGCCCGGAAAGGGAACCTTTTCGCGGGCGGTCAGGCCGTGCAGTGCTCCAACAGGCCCTGTACCGCCGCGTCCACCACCCGGTACCGCACCACGCGCCCCTCCTTCTCCCCCGCCACGACCCCGGCCGCCCGCAGCAGCCGCAGGGCCTGGGAGACGGCCGGGTCGTTCATGCCCGTGGCGACGGCGAGGTCGGACACGGCGAGCGGTCCGGTGCGGTGCAGGGCGAGCAGCAGCGCGAGCCGGTTGGCGTCGGCCAGCAGGGAGAAACGGTCGGCCCAGGTGCGCAGGAGCCCCGCGTCGCCGATGGCGGCGATCGCCTCGCACACCCGGTGACCGTCGATGGTGCGGCGGTCGGCTCGGTCGGCAGGCACGAGATGCATGGCCACATCCTCGCAGGCGCCCTTTTGTGATCTTGCATACCTGCGCAGGTACGCAGCTATGCAGGAAACCGCGTGCCCCTCTACGGTGGGCGGGCCGTGGTGTTCGGGAAGTCGATGCGAGATCGACGCGGCCCTCGCCACTGTGATCGGGGAGTTCCCGTCCCGTCCGGCACCCGCCGGGCCACTGGTCGTACGACCGGGAAGGCAGGGACGGCGGACGTACGACCCGTAAGCCAGGAGACCGGCCACGGCACTCATGAAGTGATCCACGAGGTGCTGGAGCATGAACGATGGCCGATGCCGCAACCTTCCGCTGGCGACGCGAGGACACCGTCAGGACGGCGGGCCTGATGGCGGTGATCGTCGCCCTGCACGTCGTGGCCTTCGGGATCCTGTACCTCCTCGTGGCCCCCCGGCACTACAAGGTCGGCACCGACGTCTTCGGTGTCGGTCTCGGCATCACCGCCTACACCCTGGGCATGCGGCACGCCTTCGACGCCGACCACATCGCGGCGATCGACAACACCACCCGCAAGCTGATGGCCGACGGCAGGCGCCCGGTGTCGGTGGGCTTCTGGTTCGCGCTCGGCCACTCCAGCGTCGTCGTCCTGCTGGCGCTGCTGATCGCGGGCGGCACCTCGCTGGCCGGCAAGGTGACGAACGAGGGCTCCACCACCCACCAGGTGCTCGGTTTCCTCGGGACGACGATCTCCGGCACGTTCCTCTACCTCATCGCCGCCCTGAACCTGGTCGCCCTCATGGGCATCCTGAAGGTCTTCCGGGCGATGCGCGCGGGCGCGTACGACGAGGAGGAGCTGGAGCAGCACCTGGACTCGCGCGGCTTCATGAACCGGATCCTCGGCCGCCTCACCAGGTCCGTCTCCCGCCCCGGCCAGATGTACCCGCTGGGCTTCCTCTTCGGCCTCGGCTTCGACACGGCCACCGAGGTCACCCTGATGGTGATGGCGGGCTCCGGCGCGGCGGCCGGCCTGCCCTGGTACGCGGTCCTGTGCCTGCCCCTGCTCTTCGCCGCCGGGATGAGCCTGTTCGACACCCTCGACGGCACCTTCATGAACTTCGCCTACCAGTGGGCGTTCGCCAACCCCGTCCGCAAGGTCTTCTACAACCTCGCCATCACCGGCCTGTCCATCGCCGTCGCCTTCTTCATCGGCACCATCGAACTGGTCGGCGTCCTGCACGAGAAGTTCGCCCTGCACGACGCCGTGACCGGCTGGATCGCCGGCCTCGACCTCGACAACGTCGGCTACCTCATCGTCGGCCTGTTCGTGGTGGTGTGGGCGGCGGCGCTGACGTACTGGCGGCTGGCCCGGGTGGAGGAGCGCTGGTCGGCCGCCGACTGACCACCGGCCGGCTACCGCCCCACCGTCTCCAGGTACAGCTTCACGTACCGGTCGGCGTCCACGTCCAACGCCACGTCGACCAGGGCCCGTTCGCGGCCCCCCTCGTGGATCTCCGACTCGCCCGGCCGGGGCCGCCGGTCGACGATGGTCTGGCCGCGGGTCGGGCCGGGGGCGAGGGAGACCTCGACCGGAAGCAGGCGGGTGGTGATGCCCTGCGGGTCGGCGACCGCGCACACCGCGCCGGCGTCGCCGAGGCCGCCCGCCTCCTCGGCCTCGGGCGGCTCGCCCTGGTGGGCCGGCCGGTGGGCGAGGAGTTCGCCGGCCAGGCGGGTGCCGGGCTCGCTGCTCCCGCGCAGCCGGTGCACCTCGGCGCTGTCCACGACGACCTGCCGGAAGACGTCCAGGCCGTACATCGTGATCGGCACCCCGGCCGTGAGCAGGATCGCCGCGGCCTCCGGGTCGTGCCAGACGTTGAACTCCGCGACCGGCGTGGCGTTTCCGACCGCCACCGCCCCGCCCATGAGCACGATCCGCTCGATGTTCCGGGTCACCTCCGGGTGGGTGCGCAGGAGCAGGGCGATGTTGGTCAGGGGCGCCGTCGGGATCAGGGTGACCGGGCGCGGGGAGGCCAGGATCTCGCGGTGCAGGAGCGTGACGGCGTCGACGTCCACCGGGGTCCGGGCCGGCGCGGGCAGGCCCAGGTCGCCCATGCCGTCGGCGCCGTGCACGGGGGCGGAGCGGGCGGGCTCCAGCAGCGGCCGCTCGGCCCCCCGGGCCACCGGGATGTCGGGGGCGCCCGCCTGCTCCAGCACGGTGAGGGTGTTGCGGACCACGCCGTCCACGTCGGTGTTCCCGGCGACGCAGGTCACGGCCCTGAGGTCGAGTCCGGGGTGGCGCACGGCGAGCAGCAGGGCCAGGGCGTCGTCGACGCCGGTGTCGCAGTCGATGATCACGGGGATGGGCTGACCGGTCACGGCGGACTCCTTCCGTCGCCTCGACCTTAGATCAGTCCCAGAGCGCGGTGCCGCGTGCCGCCACCCGTCCGGCGACGCGCCGAAGGAGGTCGCCGACGGGCAGCGCACCGGGCCGGCGGCCGTCCCGCAGGCGTACGGCGGCCAGCCCGGCGCCGGCCTCCCGGGCCCCGATCACCGCCTGGTACGGCACCAGGCGCACCGCGCGGATCCTGGCGCCCAGGGTGCCCTCGCCGGGCCCGGCGAGTTCGGCGCGCAGGCCGAGCGCGAGCGCCTCCCGGACCAGCGCCGCCGCCGGCTCCGCCTGCTCCTCGGCCACCGGCAGCACCACCAGCTGCACGGGGGCCAGCCAGGCCGGGAACGCGCCGGCGTGGACCTCGACGAGGTGGGCGACGGCCCGCTCGACACTGCCGATGACGCTGCGGTGCACCATCACCGGCCGGTGCTTCGCGCCGTCGGCGCCGACGTAGTGCAGGTCGAAGCGGGCGGGCTGGTGGAAGTCGATCTGCACGGTGGACAGGGTGGACTCGCGGCTCGCCGGGTCCGCGATCTGCACGTCGATCTTCGGGCCGTAGAACGCGGCCTCGCCCTCCGCCTCCTCGTAGGCCACCCCGGCCTCGGCGAGGACCTCCCGCAGCAGCCCGGTGGCCCGGCGCCACAGCTCCGGGTCGGCGACGTACTTGCCGCCCGCGCCGGGCAGCGACAGCCGGTGGCGTACCGCCTCGATGCCGAGGTCGGCGTAGGCGCGGGCGATCAGCTCCAGGGCGGCGCGGGCCTCGGCCACCGCCTGGTCCAGGGTGCAGAAGACGTGCGCGTCGTTGAGGTGGATGGCGCGGACCCGGGTCAGACCGCCGAGCACGCCGGACAGTTCGGCGCGGTGCATGGCGCCCAGCTCGGCGAGGCGCAGGGGCAGTTCGCGGTAGCTGCGGGAGCGGGACCGGTAGATCAGGGCGTGGTGGGGGCAGAGGCTGGGCCGCAGGACGACCTCCTCGGCGCCGAGCCGCATCGGCGGGTACATGTCGTCGCGGTAGTGGTCCCAGTGCCCGGAGATCTCGTACAGCTCGCGCTTGCCGAGCGCGGGGGAGTAGACGTGCCGGTAGCCGGCCCGGCGTTCGGCGTCCCGGATGTACTCCTCCAGGGTGTGCCGCACGACCGCACCGTCCGGCAGCCAGTACGGCAGCCCGGCTCCCATCAGCGGGTCGGTGTCGAAGAGCCCGAGGGCCCGCCCGAGCCGCCGGTGGTCCATGGCCTTCTCGTCCGCCTTGCCGTTCATCCGTGTCTCCTCCGTCGGGAGGCGGACGCCCCGGTGCACGACGAAGCCCCGGGGCGTGCGCCCCGGGGCTTTCCGTGCTGGTCAGGTGTCAGCGCGCCGGGACGGTGTCCGGCGTCGTCGTGCTCGACGGGTGCGAGTGGGCGCGCTGCATGCCGGGCACGCTACCGCGCCCGCTCCGGCGGCGCCACGGATTTTCCGCGGCGCCCCTCACCCGTACGGCCCGGAGCGCTGGTGAGCGGGTCGGCCCGGTGGTGCCGTGAGATCAGGCACCGTCGGCCGCACGCAGCCCAGGAGGCACCCATGCTCCCCGCGATACGCACCCGCGTCCCCCGTGGCGTCCTCCTCACCGTCCTCGCCGCCGGCCTCATAGCCGCCGGCGGCTGCGCGGCCCTCGGTCTGAAGCACCCGGCGAGCGCGCCGTACCCACTGCCCACGATCGACCGGCCGAGCCAGACCTCCAGGGCGTCCGCGCGGGCCGACGGCTCCACGCTCAGCGACGAGCAGGCGCAGTCCGCGCTGATCAACGAGACCGACCTGGGCGCCCCCTGGACCGCCACGAAGGGCGCGGCCACCTGGCGGGACGGCCTGCTGAAGGCCTCCACCACGGCCGGGGAGTGCCAGCGGCTGCTGGACGCCCTGTACAGCGACGAACTCCTCGGCGCCCCGGCCCGTGTCGCGGTCAGCCTGGACGACCCCGGCACCGACGCCCAGCTCCGCTACCAGATCGGGGCCCGCCGCCCCGCCGACGTCGACGCCGTCCTGTCCTGGCTGCGCACCCTGCCCGTGCAGTGCGCCCGGTTCACGGCCACCACGCAGACCGGGCTCGTGGAGGACGTCCGGGTCATGGACGCCCCGCTGCCGGAGGTCGGCGACGCCCGGCAGGGCCTGCGCGTCACCGTCGCCACCACGAACGACAACGACGAGGAGTACCTCCTCACCATGGACGTGGCCGCCGTCCGCGTCGGCGAGGACGCCTTCGCCCTCACCAACGGGGGGCTCGGCGACGTCCCGAACGACGCCACGCAGGCCGCCGTGCAGATCGGCGCCCTGCGTCTGGCGGACATCCGGAAGCAGGGGCGGGCTTCCGTGTGAGGGGTCACAGCGGCGGCTGCGCCGGGGCCGGCCCCAGGGTCGTGGTGCCGGGGGCGGTGCGGTGGCCCAGGCCGGTGCGGTAGGCGTCCAGGGCGGCCTCGACGCGGCCCGTGCGGCGGAGCAGGTCACCGAGGAGGCGGCACAGGTCGGCGAGGTCGCCGGCGGCGCCCGCGCGTTCCAGGAGGCTGAGGGCACGGACGTAGTGCTCCTCGGCGGCCTCCGTGTCCCGGGCGTCCTCCGCGATGATGCCGAGCAGGCGGTGCGCGGCGGCGGCGTGGACGGCGCCGCGCTCGGAGGAGAAGTCGCCGAGGACGCCCTCCAGCAGCCCGGCGGCCTCCTCGGACCTGCCCCGGCGGTGCAGCACGTCGGCGAGTTCGACGGCGGCCTGGCTGCGGTACAGGGCGGCGCGGCTCTCCGAGAGCATGGCGTACGCCTGCCGCAGCTCGGCCTCCGCCCGGTCGAGTTCGCCGTTCTGCGCGCTGACGTAGCCGCGCATCCAGTGGCAGTTGGCCAGCTCGGTGCGCAGGCTCAGCTGCCGGTACAGTTCGGCCGCCTTGGCCAGGGAGGCGTCGGCCTCGGCGACCCGGCCCTCGGCGAGCAGGGTGCGGGCGACCGAGCGGTGCATCCGGGCGATCAGCGCGGGGTCGCCGGCCCGCGGGGCGAGCGCGAGGGCGAACTCGGCCGCCTGCGCGGCACGGGCGTGCGCGCCCATGTCCATGTACGGGCCGATCACGCTGGCGTAGAGCAGCAGCAGCGCGTCGGGGTCGTGCAGTCCGCCGCGGTTCAGTTCGTCGAGGGTGGACTCCAGGAGGTAGACGGCGTACCGGAGTTCCCCTGCCAGGTAGTGGGCCACGGCCCTGCCGCGGATGGCGGGCACCCGGACCGGCAGGGTCTTTCCGGCCAGTCGTTCCTCGGCCTGCTCGAAGTGCTCGCGGGCCCGGGTCAGTTCGCCCGTCTCGAGGGCGCATTCGCCGAGTCCCAGCAGCGCGGCCGCCTGTTCGCGGCCGAGTCCGTGCGCCTCCGCCTCCGCGCGCAGCACGGCGTACTGGGCGGCGGCCTCCTCGGCCCGGCCGTCGGCGAGGACCCGCTGGGCCTCGGTGAGCCGCAGCCGCAGATCCGTGGCCAGGTGGGCGGGGCGGCCCACGGCCAGCTCCTCGAAGGCCACGCCGAGCCGCTCCGCGATGTGCCGTAACGCCTCGTCGGAGGCGCGGACCCGGCCCGCCTCCAGCGTGGAGATGTAGGCGGGCGTGTACGCCGGTTCCGCCAGCTGCCGCTGGGTGAGCCCCCGCTGCGTCCGCAGCCGCTGCACCCGCCGGCCGATGACCTCCGGGTCGTCCCGCTCCCGCATGCCCCTGCTCCCCCCCGACTCCCCTGGCACCCCTTGCCGTCAGGCTCCGGCAGCCCCTACGTTAAACGGCGGATTAAGCATGCTTAACACGCCGCTGTTGTGTTGCGAGGTCGCCGTGTCCGGACGTACATCCGCACCCTACGCACGCCCCACCGCACGGAGGGCGGTAACGGCCGCGGTGATCGCCGCGGCGGCCCTGCTGATAGCGGCCAACGCCGGCCCGGCGAGAGCGACCCCCGCCGCCCCGGCCGCACAGGTCGTGGCACCGGCGCCGCACCGCTGACGTACCGGACACCGCACGCCGGCCACACACCGCCCCGGACATCCCCCTACCCTGCGACCGTGACCTCACCTGCCGCCCGTGCCGCGCTGGAGCTGACCGCCGACCTGCCCGTACCGGGCCTGGAGGAGTTCTACCGGGATCTGCACCGGCATCCCGAGCTGTCCCTGCGCGAGCACCGGACCGCCGGGAAGCTGGCCGAACGGCTCGGGGACGCGGGGTTCGACACCGCCGAGGGCGTGGGCGGCACCGGAGTCGTCGGTGCGCTGCGCAACGGGGACGGGCCGACGGTGCTGCTGCGGGCCGACATGGACGCGCTGCCGGTGACGGAGGAGACCGGGCTGCCGTACGCCTCCGGGACGCCCGGCGTCATGCACGCCTGCGGGCACGACCTGCACGTCACCTGGCTGGCCGGGGCCGCGCGGGCGCTGGCGGCCGGACGGGACGCCTGGCGGGGGACGCTGCTGGTGGTGGGGCAGCCCGCGGAGGAGACCGGCCAGGGCGCGGCCCGGATGGTCGCCGACGGGCTGTACGAGCGGTTCGGGCGGCCGGACGTCCTGCTCGGGCAGCACGCGGTGCCGGGCCCGGCGGGCCTGTACCCGCACGCACCGGGGCTGATCATGTCCGCCGCCACGGACGTGGACATCGTGGTGCACGGCCGCGGCGGACACGGGTCCCGGCCGGAGGCGACCGTCGATCCGGTGGTGACGGCCGCCTATCTCGTCACCCGGCTCCAGACGGTCGTGTCGCGCGAGGTCGCCGCGGGCGAGTCCGCGGTGCTGACGGTGGGACGGATCGAGGCGGGCAGCAGGCACAACATCATTCCCGCCGAGGCACGCATCGCGCTGAACCTGCGGACGCAGTCCGAGGCGGTGCGGCAGCGGATGCTGGCCGCGATCCGGCGGATCGCGCACGGCGAGTGCCTGGCCGCCGGCTGCCCGCGCGAACCGGAGGTCACCGTGGGCGCCTCCTTCCCGATGACGGTGAACGACGCCGGCACGGACGCCGCCGTCGCCGCCGTGCACGGCGAGGTGTTCGGCGCGGGCACGGTCTTCGACCCGGGCCCGGCGATGGGCAGCGAGGACTTCCCGGAGCTGGCGCTCGGCTCGATCCCGTACGCGTACTGGTTCGTCACCACCACCCCCGCCGAGGTGTGGGAGCAGGCGCCCGGAGAGACGCTCCCGGAAAAATTCTCGGCCGTACCGAGCAACCACAGCCCCCACTTCGCGCCCGACCTGTCCACCGTTGCCCCAGGTGTCCGCACTCTGGTCTCCGGGGCTCTGGCGCTGTTGTCACCGGCATGACCTAGTCTTTGCGCACACTCGCCACGCGCGGCGCACACGGCTCACGCACAGGGGGCTCCACACTTCGCCGTGTCCGCGCGCGGGCATCCACGTCTTTCATTCGTTCCGGGGGGTTCGAATCAGCGTGCGCAAGCGCTCTCTCACGGCTGCCACCACCCTGGCGGTCCTCTTCAGCTCGGCGGCCCTCGCCGCCACTCCGGCATCCGCCGACTCCACCACCGCGCTGCCGGTCAGGACGATCGGCGACATCGTCGTGGACGCCGCCCACCAGCAGGTCTTCATCAGCGACCCGCTCAACGGCAAGATCGTCGTGACGGACCTGAACGGCAAGCCGTTCAAGGAGATCACCACCAACCTGTCCGGCGTGAACGGCCTGGAGCTGTCCGCCGACTCCGGCACGCTCTACGCGGCCGTGCAGGACCTCGACGCCGTCGCCGTCTTCGACACCGCCACCGACACCGAGACCGCCCGGTACGAGGTCGGTGACAAGCCGCTCAGCGTCGCCCTCGCGGGCGGCAAGCTGTGGTTCGGCTACGGCGGCGCCGCCCAGGGCAACATCGGCTCCGTCGACCTCGCGGCCGAGGACCACAAGGTCACCCTCGGCCAGGACAACGGCTGGTACGCGGCCCCGCTGCTGGACGCCGCGCCCGGCTCCAGCACCCTGATCGCGGGCGCGGTCGGGCAGAGCCCGGTCGAACTGGCCTCCTACGACGTCTCGTCGGGCACCGCCGCGAAGGTGGCGAGCACCCGCGAGGCGGGCAGCAACCTCGGCGACCTCCAGGTCACCCCCGACGGCAAGGACGTCGTGGTGGCCAGCGGCGCGCCGTACTACCAGCAGGTGTTCCGGACGTCCGACCTCAACGAGGACGGCAAGTACGTCACGGACGCGTACCCGAACTCCGTCGCCATCGCGCCGGACGGCACGGTCGCGGCCGGCATCGACGGCTCCTACGAGCCGGACGTCTACATCTTCAAGCCCGGCAGCAGCGAGGCGGTCCGCGCTTACGACTTCCCGAACACCGGCACCTCCAGCGGCTCCGACCTGCTCGCCCGCGGCGGCCTTGCCTGGGCTCCGGACGCCTCCCGGCTGTTCGCGGTGACCAGCAACAGCCAGGGCGTGTACTCCCTGCGGGTGCTGGACGCGCCCACCAAGGCGGCCGCCACGGTCACCGTGGACGCGCCGGCCACCGCCACCCGCGCCAAGCAGCTCACCGTCAAGGGCAAGGTCGCCTCCAAGGCGGCGGTCCCGGCCGGCACCAAGCTGGCCGTGACCCGCACCGACATGGAGTCCCCGAAGGGCAAGGCCCTCGCGGCGGCGGTCACCAAGGCCGACGGCACCTTCTCCTTCACCGACACCCCGCCCTCCGGCGGCAAGGTGAAGTACACGGTGGCCTACGCCGGCGACGCCGGTCACGCGGCGGCCTCCGGCTCGGACACCGTCGAGGTCTCCCGCGCCAAGCCGACGCTGACGATCGACAACAACGGCAAGGTGTACTCGTACGGCAAGGACGTCAAGTTCACCGCGCACCTCGGCAAGACGTACACCAACCGCACGGTCGAGATCTGGGCCGACCCCTTCGGCGGCGACAAGCCGAACAAGCTGGTGAAGTCCGGCAAGGTCAACTCCGACGGCAACCTCTCGGTCACCCTGGACCTGAAGCGGGACACCAAGGTCACCGCGAAGTTCAAGGGCGACTCCCGCTACACGTCGGCGTCCGCCGCCAGCACCGTCGGCGCCCGGGTCAGCGTGTCCACGTCGGTCAGCAACCACTACAAGTCGAAGTACACGTGGAACCACACGTACTACTTCTTCCACAAGACCAAGAACCCGCTGATCACGACCAAGATGCCGTACTACCCCGGCCGGGCGCAGAAGTTCGAGTTCGAGGTGTACTACCAGGGCCGCTGGTACCCGGGCGACCCCGCGTACTTCAAGCTCGGCTCCGACGGCGTCTCCCGGGTCACCATCACCGGCGACCACGGCGAGGACGTCGGCTGGCGGTTCCGGGTCCGGTCGTCGTACATCAACAGCGCCTCCGGTGACACCGTGAACTCCACGACGCACGGCGCCTGGAAGTACTTCACCTTCACCCGGTAGACGCTAGGGGGTGCCCTGCAGCTGGCGCAGCTGCCGCTGGACGTTCTCCAGCGCACCACGCCGGCGGCCGGGCACCCTGAGCCGCAACTGAGCGAGCGCGGGCCCGAGTTCACGGGCCCGCGCCGTGTCCTTGATACGGGTCCACTGGTGGTGGGCACGGTCCACGGCCGCCTCCACCGCGGGCGCGTCCCCCGCCTGCCCGGCGGCCAGCCGCGCCTCGGCGACCCCCAGCCACATCCGGCAGCTGCGCACCGCGTCCCCCGCGAACATCGCCAGGTCGGCCCGGACCTCGCTCCAGTGCAACGCGTGCTCGGACACGGCCCCGTACGCCCGCACGGCCTCCGCCTCCTGCCGGGCGGCCAGCCCGTCGGCCTCAGCGTGCCGCCCGGCCCGCACGGCGGCCGCGATCCCGGCGTGCGGATCGTCTCCCTGCGGGCCGGCCGGGACGGCACCGGGCCCGGCAGCCGGTGCCAGGGCGGTGCCGGGCCCGGCAGCCGGTGCCGGCGGGGCACCGCCCGCGTCCGGGCCCCACGGCACGCCGCCCACGCCGGACAGCAGCAGACTGCCCCCGGCCTCCTCCGCGATCCGGGCCAGCGCCTGCTGGTGCAGCGACTCCAGCGGAGGCCGGTGACCGCTCCTCAGCAGCGTGGCCACCGTCTTCATGTACGCCGGCTCGGCCAGGCGCCGCCGGCCCGTGGGCGGGGCGATCCGGCCGTACACCGCGGTGGTGCGGCCGGAGTCGAGACCGTGCTCGCCGATGTGGCGCCAGGCCTCGGCGTCGGCGTGCAGGTCGACGACGAGCGCGGTGTCCGCGGCGGAGCGCAGCCGGAGTTCCTCGCGGATCCAGTGCCAGGGCAGCGCGGTGTAGCGCAGGGTGGCCGGGGTGGTGCGGGCCAGGGCCAGGTGGGGCTGGTGCCGGCGGCGGTCCAGGTGCAGCTGGCCGGTGACGTAGACCGTGAGCGGGCCGGGTGTGGCCGCGGCGGCGCGCAGCCGGGTGAGGACGGCCTGCGGTTCCAGCGGGTCGGCGAGTTCCACCACGTTCGCGGTGTCGGTGCCGGACAGCACGGCGGGGGCGACGGCGGCCAGCACCGGCAGGACACCCGCCGCGTCCACCAGGCGCGCCCGGCCGAGCGGCGAGGCCGCGAGCAACAGCACGGTTCCGGGCATCGTGCTCCCCCTGTCCCGTAGATCCGGTCTCCAGCCAGCACCGTAACCGCTGCCGCCGCGCAGCGGTGCCTCAGGACCGCAAACGTCCCTGTTCGTGGTCTTCGCCCCCGGCGCCCGGCCCGCCCTCCGTGTCCGCCCGCCGCACCGCGAAGATCGTGGTGTCGTCCTCCAGCCGGCCCCCGCTGTGCCGCAGCACCCCGTCGCGGACCCGGCGGACCAGGCGCCGGGGCTCGGCGCGGCCCGGGTCGGCGCGGACCGCGCGGGCGACCTCGCGGACCAGCTGGAAGAACTCGCCGGGCCCGTCGCGGGCCTCGGTCACCCCGTCGGTGACCAGCAGCAGCGTCTCGTCGGCGGCCAGCGGCACCCGGCGCACCGGCGGCAGCCCGCCCGCCAGCTCGCCGAGACCGAGCGGCACGCCGTCACCGCTGGGCAGTTCGCGGACCCCGCGCGGGCCGACGGCGAGCGGCGGCTCGTGACCGAAGTTCGCGACGTCGATCGCCTCCGCGGTGTCCTCGGAGAAGCCGATGAGGACGGCGGTCGCGAAGCGGTCGCCGTCGGCCCGGCCGAGCGCGGCGGTGTGCGAGCGGTGCCGCAGCATCCGGGTCTCCAGACGGGCGGCGACGGTCGCGAGGTCCTTCTCGTGGTAGCCGGCCTCGCGGAAGGTGCCGAGCAGCGCGGCGGCGGCCTCCACCGCGCCGAGGCCCTTGCCCTGCACGTCGCCGACCAGGACCCGGGTGCCGTGCGGGCCGGGCTGGATGTCGTAGAAGTCCCCGCCGACCCGGGCGTCCACGTCGGCGGCCAGGTACACCCCCGCGTGCTCCAGACCGGCCCAGCGCGGCGGCAGCGGGCGCAGCACCGTGCGCCGGGTGGTCTCGGCGATGTCCCGGATGTGCAGGACCTGCCGTTCCTGGCGCACCCGCACCACCGAGGCGAGGGTGGCCAGCGCGCCGCCGAGGGCGACCAGCAGGAAGTCGCCGAAGCCGGCCTGGTACTGGTCCGGCCAGGCGCTGTCCACGAGGACGTACGTCACCACCGACAGCACGCTGTACGCGGCCGTCGTCCACACCCCGCAGATCGCGGCGGCGATGCCCGGGACCAGGACGATCCACGTGATGATCCGGAACTGTTCACCGGTGTTGAAGTCCAGCAGGATGATCCCGGCGAGCAGCACCAAGGGCGGCAGCCAGGCGATGCTCCGCCCGCGCAGCCACAGCAGCGAGCGGCGCCGCCCGTACTCCATCTCCGTCACGGCCGGCAGCCCTCCATGCCGATCAGCGAACCACGGGAGAGAACCGCCCGCATCCGGGCACTCGGGACTCTCCCGGCCGAGTTGCCGGGCCGGGGCCCCCGGTGTGCCCTGGAAGCGTGCCCCGGTACGGCCCCGGCAGCGGGGCGGACCGGGGCGAGAGGAAGGAGTGCTCCCATGGCTCAAGCGGCACACGTGCCCGGCGGAGTGTCCCGGCCCGGCCGCACGCCCGCGGTGGAGCGCCGGTCGTCCGACATCGTCCGGCGGACACCCGACGTCTTCGACGCCCGCACCCACCGGATCGCCCGGCTGGCAGTCCCGGTCGTCCTGGGCCTGGTCTACGGCTACTGGGTGGCGGCCAACAACCGCGACGGAGGCCCGATCACCGGCGGGAACCTGGTGCTCGGCTTCGCCAGCACGGTGGTGTTCGCGGTGCTGTGCGCGGCCCTGCTGATGCTGGGCCCGCGGATGCCGCGGGAGGTGCACGCCGTGCTGTGGTCGGCGTTCGTCGGCTGCGCGTTCGGCTTCCTCTACAGCCAGAGCGGCAGCTTCATCTCCACCCAGGGCGCCGGCCAGGGCGGCCATCACGACGTGGTGCGGTCGCTGCTGATGTCCTTGCTGGTGGCGGCGGTCACCTTCGTCGTCTTCTTCTACCGGTACTACACACGGGAGGACGCGTCCGGGCGCCGGATCCGCTGAGCGGGCGGGAAGGGCCCTGTCGCGCGTGGCTCCGGGTACGCGTGGGTCCCGGCCGGACCGGCCGGGACCCACGCGCTCCCCTGTTTCCCCTGTTCCCCACGTGGCCGTTCCGCACAAGAGGTGCGCCTCGGCCACTTCCGTCCCCCCAGCACCAGGAAACACCCGTTCGGGTGATCCCTCCACCGGAGAGCCGCCCGAACGCAGTCGCCCCGCTCGCGCACCGGCCCCGGGGAGCCTTGCCTGGAAACGTGCCCTCACGTCTCCGGAGCGCCCTGTCGGCCGCGCTCATCGCCCTGTCCTGCCTCCTCGTGCCGTTCGGCGCGCTGGCGGCCTGGGCGGCGTACGGGCTCACCGACACGGGCCGGTACGTCACCACGATGGCACCGCTCGCCGCCGACCCGGCCGTCCGGGAAGCCGTCGTGGACACGGTCGGCGACGGCATCCTGCGCGCGGTGGACCAGCACCTCGACGTCCGCCCGGTGCGCGGTTCGGTGCGCCCGTTCGTCCACGACGCGGTGCGCTCCTTCACCCACACCCGGGCCTTCCGGCTGGCCTGGGACACCGGCAACCGGGTCACCCACGACGCCGTGCTGCGCGCCCTGCGCGCCGGGGACACGCGCGCCGTCACCGTCGACCTCGCCCCCGTCACCGCCCAGGTCAAACGCCAGCTCGCCCGTGACCACGTACCGCTGGCCGCGCGGATCCCGGTGGAGCACACCGCGGTCGCCGTGCTCCCGGCGGACCGGCTGACCACCCTCCGGAAGGGGTTCCACGTGCTCGAAGTCGCCGGTTTCTGGCTGCCCGTGGCGGCCGTCGCCTTCGCCGTCGGCGGGATCGCGCTCGCCGTGCGCCGGCGCCGCGCGGTCGCCGCCACCGCCCTCGGTACGGCCCTGGGCGGCGCGCTGCTGATCCTCGCCCTCGCCGTCGGCCGCAGCCTCACCCTGTCCGACCTGCCGGGCGGTGTGTCCCACCCGGCCGCGGGTGCGGTCTACGACGCCCTGACCGGCACCCTGCGGACGGCCGCCTGGCTGCTGCTCGGCCTCGGCGCGGTGGTGACCCTCGCCGTCTGGCTGACCCGCCGGCTGGGACTGCCCCGCCCCACGCGACGGCGGGGAGGCTGCTCGGCGGCGGCGCCCGCGGGGGGACCGGCGCCGACGCGCGCCCGGGCCTGAGGGTCGCCGGGCGCCACCTGGCACCGCGTGGCCCCACCTGGCGTCGCGTGGCACCGTGTGGCACCAGTTGGCACCATCCAGCGCCATGCAGTGCCATCCAACGCCACGCGTGGCCATGCTGAGCCGCGCGGAGCCGTTCCGGGCCATGCGGCGCCACGCAGGCCATGCGACGCGGTCCAGCATTTTCCCAGGTCAGAGCGGGCATCACTCCATCGGGCCACGACTGGGCGCCATGGAGGCTTGCGCATGGCGCCATGATGGTGCCACTATGGCGTCATGGACCTCACGCCGTATGTGGACACCCTCCGCCGCGAACTCGCGGTGGCCGCCGAAGCCGGCGGGGAAGACGCCCGCGAGCTGGCCGAGCGGCTCACCGCTCCGCTGGAGTCGGCGACCCGCCTGACCCTGCTCAACGTGCTCTCCGCCGCGATGGACGAGATCACCCGCGAACTCGCCCCCGGCTCGGTCGACGTACGGCTGCGCGGCCTGGACCCCGACTTCGTGGTCACCCCGCCGCCCGCCGGCGGTCACGGGGAAGCGACCGCCGGGCCGTTCCAGGCCCCCTCTCCGGCCCCGGCTCCGGCCGAGGGTGACGAGGGCGGCACGGCCCGCGTGAACCTGCGCCTGCCGGCCCACCTCAAGGCCCGCGCCGAGGAGGCCGCGGCCCGCGAGGGGCTGTCGGTCAACGCCTGGCTGGTGCGCGCCGTGTCGGCCGCCGTGGAGGGCGGCGCCCGGCCGCGTACGGCGGAGAAGACCCAGAACGTCGGACAGAGCTTCACGGGCTGGGTGCGCTGACCGCACCGCCGCCCGCACACCCGCACCACAGCACCCCGCACCACTTCACCCACACCGCGTCCCACCAGCGAGGACGCCCCGAAGAGCCAAGAGGACGGGACAGCCATGCCTTCTTTCGACACTCCCGAAGCGATCTCGGTGACGGCGCGCGTGGACGCCGGTTCCGTCCAGTTCACCGCGGGCGACCGCCGCGACACCGTCGTCGAGGTGCGCCCCCGCGACCCGAAGAAGGACCTGGACGTGCGGACGGCCGACCAGACCGAGGTCATGTACGCCAACGGCGCCCTGACCGTCCGGACGCCCAAGCCCAGCCTGTTCGGCCGCACCGGCGCCGTCGACGTGACGATCGACCTGCCCACGGGCTCGCGCATCGACACGACCGGGGCCTGGACCCAGGTGGTCGGCGAGGGCCGGCTCGGCGAGGTCCGGGTGAAGACCTCGGCCGGCGACGTCCGCCTCGACACGACCGGCCCGGTCACGCTGACCGCGTCGCACGGCACGATCACCGTGGACCGGGTCGAGGGCATGGCCGAGATCACCACCAGCTCCGGCAGCCTGCGCGTCGGCCTCCTCGACGGCCCCGCCGTCCTGAAGAACTCGCACGGCACCACGACCGTCGGCGCCGCGACCGGCGAACTCCGGGTGAGCGGCGCCAACGGCGACATCGAGATCCGGCGCGCCGAGGACTCGGTCACCGCCACCACCGCCCACGGCACCCTGCGCGTCGGCGAAGTGGTCCGCGGTTCGGTGCAGCTGGAGACCTCCTACGGCGCCATCGAGATCGGCGTCCGCGAGGGCACGGCCGCCTGGCTCGACGTCAGCTCGGACGCCGGCCAGGTGCGCAACTCCCTCACCGCCTCCGAGACCCCGGGGGAGACCGAGGACGCCGTCAAGATCCGCGCCCGCACCCGGTACGGCAACATCGACATCCGCCGCCCCCGGCCCTGAGCCCTCCCTCCCCCTCCGCACCCCCCTCAGCTCCGCCCCCCTCCTCTCCACCCACTCCAGCCTTCGAACGGGAGGGCCCATGCCTTCTTCTGTCATGCCCGCGCCAAGGCAGGCCGGTGCACAGCCGCCCGCCGCCGTCTCCGTCGTCGGTCTGCGCAAGTCGTACGGCGACAAGACCGTGCTCGACGGCATCGATCTGCGCATCCCCGCCGGGTCCGTGTTCGCGCTGCTCGGCCCGAACGGCGCCGGCAAGACCACCACCGTGCAGATCCTGTCCACGCTCGTCGCCGCCGACGGCGGACAGGCCCAGGTGGCCGGTCACGACGTCGCCCGCTCACCCGACGGCGTCCGCGCCGCGATCGGTGTCACCGGGCAGTTCGCCGCCCTCGACGACCTGCTCACCGCGGAGGAGAACCTGCTCCTCATGGCCGACCTGCTGCGGCTCGGCAAGCGCGAGGGCAGGTCCCGTGCCCGGGAGTTGCTGGAGCGGTTCGGCATCGCGGACGTCGCGCACCAGCGGGCCGCGACCTTCTCCGGCGGCATGCGGCGCCGGCTCGACATCGCCATGACCCTGGTCGGCGACCCGCAGGTGATCTTCCTGGACGAGCCGACCACCGGGCTCGACCCGCGCAGCCGCCGCACCATGTGGGACACCGTGCGCACGCTGGTCGCGGGCGGCACCACCGTCTTCCTCACCACCCAGTACCTGGAGGAGGCCGACCAGCTGGCCGACCGGATCGCCGTGCTCGACGGCGGCCGGATCGTCGCCGAGGGCACCGCCAACGAGCTGAAGGCCCGGATCCCCGGCAGCCATGTGCGGCTGCGGTTCACCGACTCCGCCGCGTACGAACGCGCCTCGGCCGTCTTCCCCGGCGCGGCCCGGGACGACGAGAACCTCGCCCTGCGCGTGGCGGGCGACGGCGGCCTCGACGCGCTGCGCGGCCTGCTGGACCGGCTCGACGCCGCCGGCATCCGGGCCGCCGACCTCTCCGTGCACACCCCCGACCTCGACGACGTGTTCCTCGCCCTGACCGGCGAGGGCACCGCCGACTCCGCGCTTCACGTCAAGGAGACCCCGCGATGAGCACCCTCACCTACGCCGTGCACGACTCGATGACGATGCTCCGGCGCAACCTGAAGCACGCGATCCGCTATCCGTCCGTGGGGCTCGGCAGCGCCATGATGCCGATCCTGATGCTGCTGCTGTTCGTGTACGCCTTCGGCGACTCGATCGGCGCCGGAATGGGCGGCGGCCGGGACGCCTACCTGGAGTACCTGACACCCGGCATCATCATCATGGGCGTCGCCGCCGGCTCGATGTCGACCTCGATCGCGGTCTGCTCCGACATGACCGAGGGCATCATCAACCGCTTCCGGACCATGAACATCACCCGGTCGTCGTTCATGACGGGGCATGTCATCGGCAGCGTCGTCCAGACGATGGTGTGCATGGTCCCGGTCGTGGGCGTCGCGCTCGCCGTCGGCTTCCGCTCCGGGGCGACCCCGCTGGAGTGGCTGGCCGCGGCAGGCCTCCTCGCGGCCATCGCCTTCGCGGTGACCTGGCTGTCGGTGGCGCTCGGCCTGATCTCCAAGACCGTCGAGTCCGCGAGCAACAAGCCGCTGCTGATCCAGTTCCTGCCGTTCCTCGGCTCGGCGTTCGTCCCGGCCGGCTCCATGTCCCCGGGCCTGCGCTGGTTCGCCGAGAACCAGCCCTTCACGCCGATGACCGAGACACTGCGCGGCCTGCTCTCCGGCTCGGCGATCGGGAACAACGGCTGGATCTCCCTGGCCTGGTGCGCCGGCATCACCGTGGTCGGCTACGTCTGGTCGCGCTCGCTGTTCAACAGCACCACCAAGCGCTGAGCATCCCTTCCGCCCGCCGGGGCGCCGGGTGAACTCCTGGCGCCGCCGGCCGGGTGATCGTAGGCTCGCCCCGTGACCCAGCGCCCCGGACGCAGGCTCGGCACCTGGTGTGCCGGGCTGCTGCTCGCCGGGGTGAGCGTGGTCGTCGGCTGCCGGGTCGCCGACACCGACGGCATCACCCCCGTGCCCCAGCTCCTCGCCTTCCTCCCCTGGCTGCTCGCGCCGGCCGGCCTCGCCCTGCTGTGCGCGCTGCTCACCCGCTGGTGGACGGGCCTGGTCTGGGGCGTCGCCGTGCTCGGGCTGCTCGCCTGGTACGTGGAGCCGTACGGCACGATCCGCGAGCCCGACGGCCCGCAGCTCGCCCGGCTCCGCGTCCTGACCGCCAACGTCGAGTCCGGACGCGGCACCCCCGCCCTGGTCCCGGTCATCCGCGACCGGCACCCCGACGTGGTCTTCGTGCAGGAGTGCGGCTCCCGCTGCCGGGCCGTCCTGGAAGGCGACTTCGCGACCGACTACCCGCACCGCCGGGCCGTCGAGGAGAACGGCTCCAAGGGCTCGCTCATCCTCAGCCGCCACCCCCTCGCCCCGGCCCCGGGCGTCCCCGGCACGATGGGCATGCCCGGCGCCGTCGCCGACGTCGGGGGCACCTCCCGCGCGAGTTCGTCGGAGCCTGGGGGAGGCCACGCCGTACGCCTCCAGCTCGCCCACCCCATGCCCCCGCTGCCGGGCCAGGTGGCCCTCTGGCGCCGCGAACTCGCACGCCTGCGGGCCTTCGCCGCCACCCGTGCCCGGACCCCCACGATCCTCGCCGGCGACTTCAACGCCTCCCAGGACCACGCCGCCTTCCGGCACATCCTCGACACCGGCCTGACCGACGCGGCCCGCCTCGCCGGCCACGACCGCACCCCGAGCTGGCCGTCGCGCACCGCCTCCGTCATCGGCGCCCAGATCGACCACGTGCTGGTCTCCGGGGACTTCACCGCGACCGGCGCCCGCTTCCTGCGCGTGGCCGGCAGCGACCACCGGGCCCTGATCGTGGACCTCACCCTGCACGGACGGACCTGACCGGCACACGGACGGACCTGACCGGCACACGGGCGGACCTGAACAGTGCACCGGCGGACGCACACCGTGCACCGACGGCCATGACCCGAATTCATCCGAACAATCCATAATGGCCGCATGCCACGAGAGTTCCCCATCGGCCTCACCCCTCCCGACTGGCTGGTCCGGAACCTCAAACCCCAGCAGGCGCCCGTCAACTGGGCCGCCGTCACCCGCGCCGCCCTCGCCATGGCCCTCCCCCTGGCGCTCGGTCTCGCCGCCGGGCGCCCGGCCTACGGCGCCGTCGCCTCCATGGGCGCCCTGTCCGGCGTCATCGGCGACACCGCCGACGCCTACCGCATGCGCATCCTCAACATCGCCGTACCGCAGCTCTTCGGCGCGGTCGGCGTGACCCTGGGCACGCTGGCGTACGGCCACGGCTGGTACGCCGTCGCCGCCGTCACCGGCGTCGCCCTGCTCTCCGGGATGATCTCGACGATCGGCGCGGTCGCCTCTGTCTCCGGCCTGCTGCTCCTGCTGAACTGCGTGGTGGGCGCGGGCCTCCCGCTCCCCTCCCCCTGGTGGCTGGCCCCCGCCCTGATGACCGGCGGCGGCCTCCTGGTGCTGCTGCTGGCCCTGCTGTCCTGGCCGCTGCGCGCCGGCGTCCCCGAACGGACGGCGGTCGCCGCGACCTACCGCACGGTCGCCGCCCTCCTCGCCGTCGCCGGCACCGACCGCACCGAGCAGTACGAGGAGGCCCGCCGCGCCGTCACCCAGTCCCTCAACGAGTCCTACGACCTGATCCTGGCCCGGCGCGCCCGCCACCACGGCCGCAGCCGCGAACTCACCCGCCTGCTGGCCCAGTTGAACGCGATCACCCCGGTGATCGAGGCGGCCCCCGCGGCCCACCTGGCGGCCCGGCCGCTCCCCGCGCGCGTCCCGGAGGCCGTCCGCCTGCTGGCGAGGTCGGTGGAGGGGAACGGAACCCCGCTCCCGCCCCTGCGCCTCCCCCTCCCCACCACGGAGACGGGTCGGGCGGTGGACCACGCCCTGCGGCACACGGCCGAGGTCGTCACCGCCCCCGACGTGGACCCCCGGGGCATCGACGACCGGCTGGGCCGGCCGGCCGCGCTCGGCATCCGCACGGCCCGCGCCGCCCGCAACGTCGTCCTGTCCGCCAACTCCTGGCGCTACGGCGTCCGCCTGGCGGTCTGCATCGGCATCGCCCAGGCCCTGGTCTCGCTGATCCCCGTCCCGCGTTCCTACTGGGTCGCCCTGACCATCACCTTCGTCCTCAAGCCCGACTTCGGTTCCGTCTTCTCCCGCGCCCTGCTGCGCGCGCTCGGCACGGTGGCCGGACTGGTGGTCGCGGCGGTGGTCCTGGCCGAGGTCCCCCCGGGCTGGTGGGACGTTGCGGCCCTCTTCCTCCTGGCCCCCCTGATCCCGGCGCTGACCCCCCGCGGCTACGGCTACCAGACGATGGCGATCACCCCGGTGATCCTCCTCCTCTCCGACATCCTCAACCACCAGGGCACGGCACTCCTGCTCCCCCGGCTGACCGACTCCCTGCTGGGCTGCGCGATCGCCCTGATCGCCGGCTACCTCCTGTGGCCGGAGAGCTGGCACACCCGGGTCGGCGACCGCCTGGCCGACGCGGTCGCCGACACCGCGGCCTACGTGGAGGCGGCCTTCGGCCCCGCCACGGAACCGGCGGCCCGGGCCCGCATGCGCCGCCGCCTCTACCGCGACCTGTCCGTCATCCGCACGGAGTTCCAGCGGGCCCTGACCGAACCACCCCCGACCGGCCGGCGCGCCGCGGCCTGGTGGCCGCTGGTCGTCGCCGTGGAACGCATCGTGGACGCCACGACGGCGGCCCGCGTCCGCGTCCGCCACGGGGCGGCGCCGCCGTCCGCGGGCGAGGTCTCCCAAGTGGCGCTGCAACTGCGCGAGCTGTCCGAGGGCGTACGACGGGCGGAGTCGCTCACGGCCGTCCGTACCGACCTCACGGGCCCCTCCGGCAGCGTCCTGGAACCCCTCCGCCAGGAGGTCGCCGCCGCCCGGGCCCTCACATCCCCGCACTGACGCGGCCCGGCGACGCGGGGCCGCTAACCTTACGTGTCCGTCCTGGCCAGCGATTGACGGGTTACAACCTCATGCGAAGGGTTGCGCACATGGGCATTCTCACTCTCCTGCGAAACGCATTCGGCCGCTCACGCAAACCCCGAGCCACCGAGCCGGAGGGTGCGCCCCAGACCCCCGAACCGCCGACCCCCACCACCCCGGTACCCGAACCCCGCCAGTCCTCCGCCTCCTCCGAACACGAACTGGTGACGGCGGCTTTCGCCAACATCCAGATCCCCGACCCCAACCCGGACGACACCGCTCCGGCCAAGGCCCGGGGTGAGGGTGAGACGGGCAAGACGGCCGAGGGGACAACCGCGGCCGAGACCGAGCCCGAGGAGATCACCGCGGCCAAGGCCGAGGACGAAGGTACGGCCGAGCCGGAGGAGAAGACCGAGGACCCCGCCGCGGTGACGGCCGAGCCGGAGCCGAAGGCCGAGGAACCCGCCGCGGTGACGGCCGAGCCGAAGACGGAGGAGGAGCCCGAGCCGTCGTCCCACGAGGCGGGGGAGGCCACGAAGACAACGATTCCGTCCGAGACCGAGGAAGCGGAGCCCCCGGCCCAGACCGGCGAGCAGCCCGCAACAGAACCGACGACGGACACGGAGCCGACCGGGGCGACCAGCACGGAGCCGACCGAGACGACCGGGGCGACCGACGCGGAACCGGCCGAGGCCGCGACGGCTCCCGAGCCGGTGAACGCGGAGGCGGCCGAGCCGGTGAACGCGGAGGCGGCCGCGGCCGTGGCGCCGGAACCGGTCGGTACCGAGGCAGCCGGACCGGCCGTGGAAGCGCAGGAGCCGGCGACCGAGCCTGCCCCGCCGACAGAAACGGCCTCGAAGCCCACCGAGCCGACGGCAGTCACCGAGGAGCCCGCTCCAGCCGCCGCCGAGCAGCCCGCACCCACCGATCAGCCCGCCGCCCCCACCGCCGAACCCACGGCCCCGCAGGCCGCCGACGGCGAGGACGCCCCACAGGTGGCACCCGCACCCGACGACGCAACCCGCACGGGTGGTGCGGGTGGGAACACGGACGCCGACGGCGAAGCCGAGGCGGCCGAGGCCACCGCCACCGACGCCGACGCCGACGCCGTCAAGGCCAAGCCCGCGACCACCCTCGCCAAGGTCAAGGCCCGCACCCCCGCCCTCACCACCGCCTACAAGGCCGCCGCGGCCACGCTGAAGAAGACGAACCTCACCGGCACCCGAGCGAAGCTCTACCTCGTCCTGGACCGCTCCGCGAGCATGCGCCCGTACTACAAGGACGGCTCCGCCCAGGCCCTCGCCGACCAGACCCTCGCCCTCGCCGCCCACCTCGACCCCGAGGCCACGGTCCACGTCGTCTTCTTCTCCACGGAGGTCGACGGCACCACCGACCTCACCCTCACCGCGGACCACGAGACCAAGATCGACGACGTGCACGCCGGCCTCGGCCGCATGGGCCGTACCAGCTACCACGCCGCCGTGGAGGCCGTACTCGCCCACCACCGGAAGACGGCCGACCCCGGCACCCCCGCCCTCGTCGTCTTCCAGACCGACGGCGCCCCGGACGCGAAGACCCCCGCCACCCAGGCCCTGACCGAGGCCGCGGAGAACCACCCGTCCGTGTTCTTCTCCTTCGTCGCCTTCGGTGAGCACGACAACAAGGCCTTCGACTACCTCCGCAAGCTGAAGACCGGCAACACGTCCTTCTTCCACGCGGGCCCCACCCCGCGCGAGCTGACGGACACCGAGCTGTACGACGGCGTTCTGGCGACCTGGCGCCCGTGATCCCGCGCCGCCCGCTTCTCACCCCGTAAAACGGGAAGCGGGCGGCATACACACGTCGGCTACGATTTCAAGGTTCGTACACGTAGCGACCTGGGAGCAGCCCCCGATGGCTCGACACCTCATCACCAGCGCCCTTCCCTACATCAACGGGATCAAGCACCTGGGCAACATGGTGGGGTCCATGCTCCCGGCGGACGTGTACTCCCGGTACCTCCGCCAGCGCGGCCACGACGTGCTGTACATCTGCGCGACCGACGAGCACGGCACCCCCGCCGAGCTGGCCGCCAAGGAGCAGGGCCTCCCGGTCGCCGAGTTCTGCGCGCAGGCGCACGACGCCCAGAAGGCGGTCTACGACGGCTTCGCGCTGGCCTTCGACTACTTCGGCCGCAGCTCCAGCCCGGAGAACCGCGAGATCACCCAGCACTTCGCCCGCAAGCTGAACGAGAACGGCTTCATCGAAGAGCGCGCGATCCGCCAGGTCTACTCGCCCGCCGACGGCCGCTTCCTGCCGGACCGCTACGTCGAGGGCACCTGCCCCCACTGCGGCTACGACAAGGCCCGCGGCGACCAGTGCGAGAACTGCACCCGCGTCCTGGACCCGACCGACCTGATCAACCCGCGCTCGGCGATCTCCGGCTCCACCGACCTGGAGGTCCGCGAGACCAAGCACCTCTTCCTGCTCCAGTCCAAGCTGCAGCACGAGGTCGAGGCCTGGGTCGCCCGGCACGAGGCGGACTGGCCGCAGCTGGCCTCCTCCATCGCCCGCAAGTGGCTGAACGAGGGCCTGCACGACCGGGCGATCACCCGTGACCTGGACTGGGGCGTCCCGGTCCCGGCGGACACCTGGCCGGAGCTGGCGGCCGAGGGCAAGGTCTTCTACGTCTGGTTCGACGCCCCGATCGAGTACATCGGCGCGACGAAGGAGTGGGCGGACCAGGACCCGGAGAACCGCGACTGGAAGTCGTGGTGGTACGACGCGGACACCGAGGTCCGGTACACGGAGTTCATGGCCAAGGACAACGTCCCCTTCCACACGGTGATGTTCCCGGCCACCGAGCTGGGCGTGCGCGAGCCGTGGAAGAAGGTCGACTACGTCAAGGCGTTCAACTGGCTGACGTACTACGGCGGCAAGTTCTCCACCTCGCAGAAGCGGGGCGTCTTCACCGACCAGGCGCTGGACATCCTGCCCGCCGACTACTGGCGCTACTTCCTGATCGCCAACGCCCCCGAGTCGGACGACTCGTCCTTCACCTGGGAGCACTTCACCGCGACGGTCAACAAGGACCTGGCCGACACCCTCGGCAACTTCGTCAACCGCGTGCTGTCCTTCTCCAAGAAGCGCTTCGGCGAGGAGGTCCCCGCGGGCGGCGAGCCGGGTGAGGCGGAGGCGCGGCTCGGCGAGCAGATCGCCGAACTCCTCGCGGAGTACGAGTCGCAGATGGAGGCCCTCCAGTTCCGCAAGGCCGCCGCGGCCCTGCGCGCCCTGTGGTCGGCCGGCAACTCCTACCTGGAGGAGAAGGCCCCCTGGCTGGAGATCAAGACCGACAAGGAGGGCGCGGCCCTCACCCTGCGTACGGCGATGAACCTGATCCACCTGTACGCGGTGGTCTCCGAGCCCTTCATCCCGGCGACGGCGAAGACGATGCGCGAGGCGTTCTCCCTCGCCGGCGACACCGCCGCCTGGGTGAGCCGGGACGAGGCGAAGGCCCTGGCGTCCGTGCCGGCCGGCACCCCGTTCACGGTCCCGCCGGTGCTGTTCGCCAAGCTGACGGACGAGGACCTGGAGACGTACAAGGAGCGCTTCGGCGGCGAGGAAGGCTGACCGGGGCCCGACGGGCCTGATCCGCGCCGAAGGGCGCCGAGCCGGATGGCTCGGCGCCCTCTCGCATGCGGCCCGGGCTACTTGAGCACGCCCGCGCCGGTCGTGTCCGCCAGCTCCGCCGGCAGGTTCTTCGCCGACGTCTCCAGGCCCGCGGTGAGCGTCGGCGTCCAGTTCACGGTCGTCTGGATCTTCTTCGAGCTCGCGGCGTTGTACGCGGCGACCAGGTCGGTGACCGTGCCGTTGACCAGGTTGCCGCTGCCCGCGACGGAGCCGGTGCCGTCACCGCTGAGCAGCTTGGCTACCTTGCCGCCGGAGGGCACCGTCCAGTAGTTGGCCTGCGCGACGACCTGGGCCTTGGCGCGGGAGTTGATGCTGTACTGGGGCGCGTAGCCGTCGAGGGGCGTCGTGTCGTACAGGTTGTTGTAGAGATGCACCTGGCCGATGCGGGTCAGCGGGGCCCGCTGGACGATGCCCTTCCACACGTTGTGGTGGAGGGAGACCCGGAGCTTGCCGGTGCTGTCGGTGTCGCTGGAGCCGATCAGCATCGTCTTGTCGTGGTCGGTGAACCGGTTCCGCTCGACGGTCACCAGGTCGGAGCCCTTGGTGATGTCCAGGGCGCCGTCGTGGATCTGGTACTCGCGGCCGAAGTACTTCGGGTTCGCCTTGTCGAAGTGGGGCGCGTCGGTGAACGTGTTGTGGTCCGCCCAGACGTGGGTCGCACCGCGCAGGGTGACCGAGTCGTAGTCCGAGTTCCAGTTGCCGTCGTCGCCGTCGGTGGGGTCCCACTGCGGGAAGCAGTCCTCGGTGGCGGAGAAGGCCAGGTTGCGGACGATGACGTTGTCCACGTTCTGGATCTGGAGCATGCCGCCGGTGATCCCCGCGTTGGTGCCGGGCACGCCCACGATCGAGGTGTTGGCCGGCACCTTGAAGACGATGTTCTTCGCCTGCCTGGCCTGGGCGGCGGCGCGGGCCTTCTCCTGGGTGCCGGAGGGCAGCTTGGAGCGGCCGTAGGTGGCGGGGTCGTAGGCCTTGAGGTAGGCCGACAGCGAGTAGCCGGTGCCGGAGGCGTAGTCGGCGCAGGTCAGCTTCTTGCCGCTGTCGTCGGTGTTGGCGTCGATGGTGCCCTTGACCTTGATGATCCGGGGCGTGGTGTCGGACGCCGAGCCCAGCGCCTTCACCAGCTGGGCCCGGGTGGAGACGGTGAAGGTGTGCGCGGAGTCGGCCTTCGCCCCGCCGGTGGTCCCCGTGCCGGAGGCGGCCCAGCCGTCCTTGGCGGCGAGGGTCTGGTGGTAGAGGTCGACGGCGTCGGCGTTGGCGTTCATCACGAACACCCCGGCGCCGACACCCGCGGCCACGACGGCGGCGGACACGGCGAGGGTGCGCCGCTTGCGGAGGGACCGGCGGTGGGAGGGAGCTGCCACGGAGGAGTCCTTAGGAGTCTGTCGAACATGCCTTACGACTCCTCAGTGGCCGCCGCCCGCAAGGACGTTGCCGCCGCCGCGGGAAATTTCCCGTCCGGCCCGGTCAGGCGGCGCGCATGCGGGGCGGGAAGCCGGAAAAATCCTCCCGTGGACATCCCCGAACCCCATCACCGGCTCCTCGCGGACGTCGTCCCGGCGGGCGGCCCGTACGGTCTGGTACTGGCCGGCGGCTACGCCCTCGAAGCGCACGGACTGCTCCGCCGGCCGCACGCCGACCTGGACCTCGCCACCGAGAGCGGCGAGCCGATGGAGCACATCGCCGGTGGCGTCGCCGCGGCCCTGGAGGCGCGAGGGCGGCGGGTGCGGACCGGTGCGGTGACCGCGCTCACCGCACAGCTGACGGTCACGGACCCGCCGAGCGGCGAGGAGTGCGCGCTGGCGCTGCACAAGGAGGCGTTCTGGCAGCCCCCGGAGCTCACCGCGTACGGCCCGGCGCTCTCCCTGGCGGACGCCGTCGGTACGAAGATCCGGGCCCTGTACGACCGGGGCGCGGCCGTCGACCTCATCGACGCGCAGGCCTGCGCGGCCCGGTTCTCCCTGCCCGACCTGGAGGAACTGGGCCGCCGGCACGCCCACGACCCGTTCGACCTGCCCACCCTCCAGTCCCGCCTGACCGGCACGGACTTCTACGCCGACCGGGACTTCCTGCGCCACGGACTGGACGAGGCCGCCGTCGCCGCCCTACGCGCCTGGGCCCAGCACTGGTCCGACGACATCGCCGAACGCCTCCTGGAGGAGGGCGCCTCCCCGGACACCGAGCCGGATGAACAGGAGGAGCAGGGCGGGCAGGGCGGCTGATCGGGGTCAGCGGCCGTCGTGCGTCTCGTCCGGGGCCACGCCCAGGGTGAGGTGCGCCCGGACGCCGCGCGCGATGTGCCTGCGGTCGTACGTCAGGTACAGCAGACCGCCCGCGTGCCCGTTGCCCGGGTAGAGGGTGTCCTCGTCGAGCGTGGTGCGGGTGGTGGTGTTGGTGGAGTACGGCGCGACGTCCTCCGTCAGCAGCACGGCCTGCTCGGCGAAGAACAGCTGCCCGGTGTGGCAGGTGTGTCCGCCCTCGTACCCGGCGTCCGTCCAGGTGCCGTCGACGTGCACCTTGACGTGGATGTGCACGCAGCGGCCCTGGTACCAGCCGGGGAAGACGGTCCGGAAGGTGACGTACCCGTGTGTGTCGGTGCGCCAGGTGCCGCGCAGGTAGCGGCTGTCGTCGGTGGGCTCCTGGTGACCGCCGCCACCGCCGCCGGGACCGCCGGAGGGCGGCGCGCCGGTGGGCGTACCGGTCGGGGCTCCGGTGGGGGCGTCCGTCGGGGCGGGGCCGCCTCCGCCGCCCCCGCCGCTGCCCGAAGCCTCGTACCCGGAGTAGACGCCCACCGCGTTGCAGTGCCAGATGTCGACGGCCGCGTCCTTCAGCGGCTTGCAGGTCTCCGCGTCGATCACCTTCAGGGTGAGCGTCAGCGGGATGCCGTCCTGGTCCTCGGTGACGTCCCGCCGGATCTTGTCGGCGTCGATGTAGTAGGGGCCCTCCACGGTCTCGGAGGTCAGCGTGTAGCAGAGGTCCGCGGCTGTGTCGTCGTCGGCGGACGCGTCGACGGCCAGGGCGCCGCCCAGGCCCACGGCCACGGCGGTGGCACCGCCCGCCATGAGCACCGTACGACGGGACAGCTCGCGGTCTCTGCGACCGGATTCGGGGGTCTCGTTCATGAGCCGGGACCGTAGGGACGCAACCTGTCACCGAGCCCGGAGACGGCTGTGCGCGCCGATCGTCAAGAGCCAGTCAGGACAGATCGGCGCGCACAGGCGGTGCTCGTCGCGGTGCCGTGTTACTTCGGCTGCGGCTTCCTGATGCTCAGGTGCAGCTCGCGCAGGCGGGACTCGTCCAGCTCGGTCGGGGCGCCCATCATCAGGTCCTGGGCGTTGCCGTTGAGCGGGAAGGCGATCGTCTCGCGGATGTTGGGCTCGTCCGCGAGGAGCATGACGATGCGGTCCACGCCCGGGGCGATGCCGCCGTGCGGCGGGGCGCCGAAGCGGAACGCGCGGAGCATGCCCGCGAACTTCTCCTCGACGGTCTCCCGGTCGTAGCCCGCGATCTCGAAGGCCTTGAGCATGATCTCCGGGTCGTGGTTCCGGATCGCGCCGGAGGACAGCTCGACGCCGTTGCAGACGATGTCGTACTGCCAGCCCAGGATGTCCAGCGGGTCCTGGGTCTCAAGGGCCTCCAGGCCACCCTGCGGCATCGAGAAGGGGTTGTGGGAGAAGTCGATCCCGCCGGTCTCCTCGTCCTTCTCGTACATCGGGAAGTCGACGATCCAGCAGAAGCGGAAGACGCCCTCCTCGAAGTGGCCGGCGCGCTTGGCCGCCTCCACGCGGACCGCGCCCATGATCTTCGAGACCTCGTCGTACTCGCCCGCGCCGAAGAAGACGGCGTGGCCGGGGGCCAGGGAGAGGCGCTTGGTCAGCTCCGCGACGTTCGCCTCGGTGAGGAACTTCGCGATCGGGCCGGACAGCGAGCCGTCCTCGCCGACGCGCACCCAGGCCAGGCCCTTGGCGCCCTGCTCGACGGCGTACTCACCGAGCTGGTCGAAGAACTTGCGGGGCTGCCCGGAGACGTCCGGCACCGGCAGCGCGCGCACGTGCTTGCCCGCGAAGGCCTTGAACTCCGAGCCCTCGAAGACGTCGGTGATGTCCACCAGCTCCAGCTTGGCGCGCAGGTCCGGCTTGTCGGAGCCGTACTTCGCCATCGCCTCGCGGAACGGGATGCGCGGGAAGGGGGAGGTGACGTGGCGGCCGCCGCCGAACTCCTCGAACAGCTCGGTCATGAGCTTCTCGATCGGCTGGAAGACGTCCTCCTGCTCGACGAAGCTCATCTCGACGTCGAGCTGGTAGAACTCGCCCGGCGAGCGGTCGGCGCGGGCGTCCTCGTCGCGGAAGCAGGGCGCGATCTGGAAGTAGCGGTCGAAGCCGGAGATCATCAGCAGCTGCTTGAACTGCTGCGGGGCCTGCGGCAGGGCGTAGAACTTGCCGGGGTGCACCCGGGAGGGCACCACGTAGTCGCGCGCGCCCTCGGGGGAGGTGGCGGACAGGATCGGCGTCGCCATCTCGTTGAAGCCCATCGCCGCCATCTTCTGGCGCATCGCGGAGATCACGGCCGTGCGCAGCATGATGTTGCGGTGCATGCGCTCGCGGCGCAGGTCCAGGAAGCGGTACTCCAGGCGCCGCTCCTCGTTGACCCCGTCCTCGGTGTTGATGGTGAAGGGCAGGGGCTGGGCCGCGCCGAGCAGCTCGACCTCGGCGACCTCGACCTCGACCTCGCCGGTGGGCAGGTCGGGGTTCACGTTCTCGGTTCCACGTGAAACGACCTGGCCGTCGACGCGGACCGTGGACTCCTTGGAGAGCTTGTCCAGGGCCTCGTACGCGGGCGTGCCGGGACGGGCGACCAGCTGCGTGATGCCGTAGTGGTCGCGCAGATCGATGAAGAGGATGCCGCCCAGGTCGCGCCGATTGTGCAGCCAGCCACTCAGCCGGACGTCGGTGCCGACGTCAGAGGCGCGGAGCTGGCCGCAGGTGTGGGACCTGTACCGATGCATCGTCGTTCATCGTCCTTCGTGGTGGGGTTTCTCCTGCCGGCTCTGCGGACCGGCGGGAACGGGCACGGGGCCCGGACCCATCAAGGGTACCGGGCACCCCCAGCTCGGCTCCCCACCATTACCGCGTGCCCGCCTACGGTGGCAGGCACCAGCCATATCTTCCTAAAGTGGGGCAATGCGCACCAGCGAGCCCCTTCCGTCCACCGAGGACGTCCTCGCCGCCCTCGCGACCGGGCTCTGGCACTGGGACACGGCCACCGGACTGGTGACCGTGGACGCGGAGGCGGCGCGGCTGCTCGGCCTGCCCGCGGAGCCGGCCACCCTCACCGAGGCCCAGACCCGGGCCCGGTTCCACCCGGTCGACTGGAACGAGATCACCGGTGTGGTGCGGCTGGCGGTCGCCGAGGGCACCCTCGCCGAGGTGCGCATCCGGATCATGAACGCCGACGGCGAGATCCTGCGGGTGGTCCGCAGCCGCTCCAAGCCGTCGTTCGACCCCGAGCGGCACGCGTACGAACTGATCGGCACCCTCCAGGAGGTGACCGAGCCGACCCCGGGCACGGCGGCCGCCCGCAGCGCGGTCACCGGCGACTGGCGGCGCTCCCGGGAGGCGTTCCTGCTGGACGCCGGCCGGGCGCTGGCGGAGGCCCGGTCCACGGCCGAGGTGCTGCGGGTGGCCGGCGGCCTGTCGATGCCGGGGTTCTCCCCGGACGGGCTCGTGGTCTTCGGCGTCCAGGGCGACCGGCTGACCATCACCGGCCAGCACGGGCACCAGCCCGGCGACATGAACCCCTTCTCCGACATGCCGCTGGACACCGACTACCCGGCCGCCGAGGTCGTCCGCACCGGACGGGCCGTGTACCTGTCCTCCCCGGAGGAGTACAAGGAGCGCTACCCGGTGACCTGGCCGCTGGCCCGGGTCTTCGGCCGCCACTCGTGGGCCTTCCTGCCGCTGACGGCGGCCGGACGCACGATGGGCGCCTGGATGGCCGCCTTCACCTACCCGGTGGCCTTCACCCCGGACGAGCGGGCGGTGCTGACCACGGTCGCCCGGATGCTCGCCCAGGCGCTGTCCCGGGCCGGGGTCGCCGAGTCCGAGCGGGAGCTGACGGAAGGCCTGCAACGCTCCATGCTGCCCTCGCTGGGCCCGGAGATCCCGGGGATGCGGGTCACCGCCCGGTACATCCCGACCGGCGGCGGCCTCCAGGTCGGCGGCGACTGGTACGACCTGATCCCGCTGCCCTCCGGGCGGTTCGCGCTGGTCATCGGGGACGTCCAGGGGCACGACGTGCGCGCGGCCGGCCTCATGGGCCAGCTGCGGATCGCGCTGCGCGCCTACGCCGCCGAGGGGCACCGCCCGGACGCCGTCCTCTCCCGCGCCTCCCGTTTCCTGCACGGCATCACGCAGGCCTCCGGTGACGACCCGCACCCCGACCCGCGCTTCGCGACCTGCCTGTACGCGGAGGCCGACCCGCCGACCGGCCGGCTGGAGATCGCCCGCGCCGGGCACCCGCACCCGGTGATCCGGATGGCGGACGGCACAGTGATGATGCGGCCGACGGTGGGCGGGCTGCCGCTGGGCATCGACCCGGACGCCGACTACCCGACGACCCGGTTCACCCTGGAACCCGGCGAGACGCTGATGCTGTGCACCGACGGCCTGATCGAGACCGGCGGGCACGACATGGAGAGCGGCTGGCGCAGGCTCCGCCAGACCCTGGAGGACCACCGGGGCGACCTGGAGTCCCTGGCGGACACGCTGGTGCAGGCCGTGCACGGGCCGTCCTCGCACCACACCACCGGCCCGCTGGCCGACCGCCGCGAGGACGACATCGCGTTGCTGCTGCTGTGCCGGCCGGGGGAGGGCTGCGGCTGCGGCGACACCGTCGCGGTACGGCCGCGGGTGCGGAGGACGCTGCTGTCGGTGGCGCAGGACGAGCCGGACCGGATCGCCGAGGCCCGCCAGCACCTGCGCGAGCTGCTGCACGACTGGGCGTCGGCCGACCAGCTGGACTCGGCGGTGCTGCTGGTCTCCGAGATGATCACCAACGTGCTGGTGCACACGGACGCCGACGCGCTGCTGCTCGCCGAGGTCATCGGCGAGGGGGCCGGCCGGCGGCTGCGGGTGGAGGTCTTCGACAGCGGCGACGACCTGCCGCACCGGCGCCGCCCCGGCGAGCTGGCCTCCTCCGGCCGCGGCCTGATGCTGATCGAACTCCTCGCGGACGCGTGGGGGGTGGACCCGCGGGGCGAGGGCAAGAGCATCTGGTTCGAGCTCTACGAGCCCGGGGGCCCGTCGGCCGGGGCGTCGGACGAGGTGGCGGAGGAGGTGGCGTAGCGCTCCCTCAGCTCCTCGACGACCCCGAAGGCCGCCGCGGTCAGCGGGACCGCGAGGAGCATGCCGAGGATGCCCGCGACGGAGGCGCCCGCGGTGATCGCCAGCATCACCACGGCCGGATGCATCTGCACGGTCCGGCTCTGGATCACCGGCTGCAGCACGTGCCCCTCCAGCACCTGCACCGCGAGCACCACCCCGAGCGCCCACAGCGCGATCACGAAACCCCGGTCGGCGAGGGCGACCAGCACGGCCACCGTGCCGGAGATGAACGCGCCGAGATAGGGGATGTAGGCGCCGACGAAGACGAGCGCGCCGAGGCCGACCGCGCCGGGCACCCGCAGGACCAGCAGGCCGACGGTGATGCACAGGGCGTCGATCAGGGCGATGAGGGTCGTCCCGCGCATGAACCCCTCCACCGCGGCGAAGGCCCGCCGGGCGATGGCCTCCAGGGTGTCGGCGGTGTCGCCGGGCGCGACCGAGCGCAGGGCGCCCACGGCCCGTTGGGAGTCGCGCAGGAAGAAGAAGACGAGCAGCAGCGCGAGCACGGCCATGGCGAGGGACTCGGCGACGACGCTGACCCCGCTGATGACGTTGGACACGGCCGTCCCGCCGAACTTGCGCAGCAGATCGCGCGCGTTGCCGGCCAGGTCGTCGAGGCTGGTCCCGGCGGCCCCGAAGTGCCGCGCGACCCCCTTGGCGGCCTCCCGCAGCGAGGAGACGATCTGGTCGCCGGTGTCGATGAGCGCGGCGACGACGACGTACACGGCGCCGCCCACCACGGTGAGGACGGCGACACAGGTGATCCCCGCCGCCACCGACGCCTGCACCCCCGCGCGCACCATCCGCCGGTACAACGGCCCGAGCAGCGCGGTCCCGAGCAGCGCGAGTAGCACCGGCGTGACGGCCGTGCGCAGCTCCCCGCACAGCCGTACCGCCACCCACCCCACGCCCGCGGCGAGCAGCAGCACGACACACCATGCGGCGAACCGCCGTACGGGAACCGGAAGGAACTGCACGCCACCAGCGCACCACGACCGCCCCCGGCTGTCCCGCGGCACGGGCCGGGCGGGTGAGGGCGGGGTCCGCCGGTGCGCTGTCTTGCGGGGCGACGGGGCCGCGGCGCACGCTGGAAGGACCCGATGGTCCGGCCACCGGCCAGAAGGCGAGGTTCACGATGAGCAGGCTGGAAGAGCACATCGACATCAACGCCCCCGCGCAGAAGGTCTGGGACCGGCTGCACGACGTCAAGGCGTACCCGGCGTTCATCGACGGTGTCCAGCGCGCCCGTCCGCAGGGCGCCGGCCGCGCCCGTCTCGACGTCCGCGCCGGCAGTGTGCAGCGGGAGTTCGCGGCCGTCCTCGACGACCGCGCGAGCGACCAGGTCATCTCCTGGCAGACGGAGGGCAGCCCGGAGCTGAAGGGAACCCTGTCGGTACGGCCGCTGGACCGCGACCACAGCCAGGTACAGATCCGTCTGGAGTACGAGCCGGGGGCCGTCCAGGACGCCTTCGGCGGCCCGAAGGGAATGGCCCAGGTCCACCGCGTCGAGAACACGGTCCGCGGGGACCTGCAGCAGCTGAAGAGTCTGCTGGAGGGATAGGCGCCCACACGGGCGAAGCCCCGCCCTCGATACGGACGGGGCTTCGCCGTGCGGGCGGCCGGCGAGGGCCTACAGCCCGCCCTCGGTCATCCCGTGCACCGCCGGGACCGTTCCGAGGCGGCCCTTCTGGAAGTCCTCGAAGGCCTGCATCAGCTCGGCCTTGGTGTTCATGACGAACGGGCCGTAGTGGGCCATCGGCTCCCGGATCGGCTGCCCGCCGAGGAGGACGACCTCCAGGTCCGGGGTGTGCGCGTCCTGCTTCTCGTCCGCGCGGACGGTCAGCGAGGAGCCGGCGCCGAAGACGGCCGTCTGGCCCTGGTGGACCGGGCGGCGCTGCGTCCCCACGCTGCCGCGGCCCGCGAGGACGTACGCCAGACCGTTGAAGTCCTCCCGCCACGGCAGGGTGATCTCCGCGCCCGGGGCGAGGGTCGCGTGGATCATCGTGATCGGCGTGTGCGTGATGCCCGGGCCCTGGTGGCCGTCCAGCTCACCGGCGATGACACGCAGCAGCGCGCCGCCGTCGGGGGAGGTGAGCAGCTGGACGTTGCCGCCGCGGATGTCCTGGTAGCGCGGGGCCATCATCTTGTCCTTGGCGGGGAGGTTCACCCACAGCTGGAGCCCGTGGAAGAGGCCGCCGGACATGACGAGCGACTCCGGCGGGGCCTCGATGTGCAGCAGGCCGGAGCCCGCCGTCATCCACTGGGTGTCGCCGTTGGTGATGGTCCCCCCACCGCCCTGGCTGTCCTGGTGGTCGAAGACGCCGTCGATTGCAGGCATGGTGGGTACCTCCTTGGTACGCCCACTTTAGTTGAGCGTTGAACTTCTTGCCAGCCAGAACAGAGAAAGCCCGGAGGACATTCCCTCCGGGCCCGGTCGTGCGAGATGTGCTGCGGGGTGTGCTGTGGAGTGCGTCGTCGGGCACGCCGCGAGCCGAGCGGCTCAGCCGCCGTACATACGGCGCATCGCGAAGTCGACCATCTGCTCGACCGCCTTCGCGTCGAACACCATCCGGTGCTCGCCCTCCATGTCCAGGACGAAGCCGTAGCCGGTCGGCAGCAGGTCGATCACCTCGGCACCGGTGATCACGAAGTACTTGGACTCCTTGCCCGCGTACCGGCGCAGCTCCTTCAGCGAGGTGAACATCGGGATCACCGGCTGCTGGGTGTTGTGCAGAGCGAGGAAGCCGGGGGTGTCGCCGCGCGGGCAGTACACCTTCGACGTGGCGAAGATCTGCTGGAAGTCCTCGGCGGACATCTGGCCGGTGGTGAAGGCGCGCACCGCGTCCGCGAGCGAGGGCGGGGACGGCTCGGGGTACAGCGGCGGCTGCTGCCCGTATCCGCCGGCCATCGGCTGCTGCGGCGGGGCGTACTGCTGCTGGGCAGCGCCCCCGTCCATGGACTGGCCGTATCCGTACATGAACGCAAGCGTACCGAGCCGCCCCGCCGCCCGAGCGGCCTACGGGGCCGGAACCTCACGGACCAGCCGGGAGGTCCAGGGGCACCAGACGTACCCGGGCAGGAAGGCGCCGCCCGCCTCGTCCAGGTGGTCCTCGACGTAGGGGAGCGTGGCGTCGCAGACCTCGATGGCGACGTCGAAGAAATCGACGGTGTCCGGGTGGTAGTGGAAGGACCACCTGGGGTTGTAGGGGGCCGTGCGCGGAACGATCCGCCCCAGGAGGTGCGGCCGGTCGGTGGTCACGCCGTTGACCAGGTCCCGGGCGTGCTGGATCTTGGCCGGGTCGTCGATCCGGACGATCGCCCGCTCGTGGGTGATGTCGGTGAACTCGAAGTAGGCGTGGTCCGCCGCCTGGGAGGGATGGGCCAGCCCGACGGTGAGCATCGCCGCCGCCGCCATTCCGCCCAGCCTGGTCAGGAGTCGTCGCATGAGTGCCTCCGCGCACGAGAGGGGATCGGGCAATCACCGAACGTAGCGACCGGATTACGCGACGTGCCCTAAACGGAGGCATGGATTCACTCGGACGGCGGAGGCGCACGGGGTCGCCGGAGGCGCACTTGAGACGCGTCACAGATGACCGGATCGGGGTTGCGTCTTATTACCGACGGGTAGCATCATCGTAGCTACTTGTTGGTACGTGAACTAGGTGCGAGGAGTCAGTGCCTCGCCGATCCCTCTACGGAGCCGTCGCCATGGGGCACTACAAGTCGAATCTCCGCGACATCGAGTTCAACCTCTTCGAAGTACTGGGGCGCGACAAGGTGTACGGCACCGGCCCGTTCGAGGAGATGGACGTCGAGACCGCCAAGAGCGTCCTGGAGGAGCTGACCCGCCTCTCCGAGAACGAGCTGGCCGAGTCCTTCGCCGACGCCGACCGCAACCCGCCGGTCTTCGACCCGGAGACCAACACCGCACCCGTCCCGGCGTCCTTCAAGAAGAGCTACCAGGCCTTCATGGACTCCGAGTACTGGCGCCTCGGCCTGCCCGAGGAGATCGGCGGCACCACCTCGCCGCGCTCCCTGATCTGGGCCTACGCCGAGCTGATCCTGGGCGCCAACCCGGCCGTGTGGATGTACTCCTCCGGCCCCGCGTTCGCCGGCATCCTCTTCGAGGAGGGCAACGACGTCCAGAAGCACATCGCCAAGATCGCGACCGAGAAGCAGTGGGGCTCCACCATGGTGCTCACCGAGCCGGACGCCGGCTCGGACGTGGGCGCCGGCCGCACCAAGGCGGTCCAGCAGGAGGACGGCTCCTGGCACATCGAGGGCGTGAAGCGCTTCATCACCTCCGGTGAGCACGACATGTCGGAGAACATCCTCCACTACGTGCTCGCGCGTCCCGAGGGCGCCGGCCCCGGCACCAAGGGCCTGTCCCTCTTCCTCGTCCCGAAGTACCTCTTCGACTTCGAGACCGGCGAGCTGGGCGAGCGCAACGGCGTCTACGCCACCAACGTCGAGCACAAGATGGGCCTGAAGGCCTCCAACACGTGCGAGATGACCTTCGGCGACAAGCACCCCGCCAAGGGCTGGCTGATCGGCGACAAGCACGACGGCATCCGCCAGATGTTCCGCATCATCGAGTTCGCCCGCATGATGGTCGGCACGAAGGCGATCTCCACGCTCTCCACCGGCTACCTGAACGCGCTGGAGTACGCCAAGGAGCGCGTCCAGGGCCCGGACCTGGCGAACTTCATGGACAAGACCGCGCCCAAGGTCACCATCACCCACCACCCCGACGTGCGCCGCTCGCTCATGACGCAGAAGGCGTACGCGGAGGGCATGCGCGCCCTCGTGCTGTACACCGCCTCCCTCCAGGACACCATCCAGATCAAGGAGGCGAACGGCGAGGACGCCTCCGCCGAGGAAGCCCTCAACGACCTGCTCCTGCCGATCGTCAAGGGCTACGGCTCCGAGAAGGGCTACGAGCAGCTCGCCCAGTCGCTGCAGACCTTCGGCGGCTCCGGCTTCCTGCAGGAGTACCCGATCGAGCAGTACATCCGGGACTCCAAGATCGACACCCTGTACGAGGGCACCACGGCGATCCAGGGCCAGGACTTCTTCTTCCGGAAGATCGTCCGCAACCAGGGTGCCGCGCTGAACTCCCTCGCCGAGGACATCAAGAAGTTCCTGGCCCTCGGCACCGGCGGCGAGGAGCTGGCCGGCGCCCGCGAGCACCTGGCCAAGGCGGCCGTGGAGCTGGAGGCGATCGTCGGCCTGATGCTGACCGACCTCGCCGCCACCGAGCAGGACACCAAGAACATCTACAAGGTCGGCCTGAACACCACCCGCCTGCTCATGGCCTCCGGTGACGTGGTCGTCGGCTACCTGCTCCTCAAGGGCGCCGCGGTCGCCGCCGAGAAGCTGGCCACCGCCTCGGCGAAGGACAAGGCGTTCTACACCGGCAAGATCGCCGCGGCGAAGTTCTTCGCGGCGAACGTCCTGCCGGGCGTCACCCTCGCCCGCAAGGTCGCCGGCAACGTCGAGCTGGACCTGATGGAGCTGGACGAGGCCGCGTTCTAGCCGACCCGTCCGGACGTTCTGGACGTCCCCGTCGATTCCTCGCACGGGCCCGCTCTCTTTACCGGGAGCGGGCCCGTGCACGTCGTTAAGGTGAATCCCATGAGCGCTTCCGCCCGCTTCGACCGCGGCCACACCGACGACCTGATGTCCTTCCTGGCGGCGAGCCCGTCGCCGTACCACGCCGTGGCGAACACCGCCGAGCGGCTGGAGAAGGCGGGCTTCCGGCAGGTCGCGGAGACGGACGCCTGGGACGGCACCAGCGGTGGCAGGTACGTGCTGCGCGGCGGCGCGATCGTGGCCTGGTACGTGCCCGAGGGCGCCGAGCCGCACACCCCCTTCCACATCATCGGCGCGCACACCGACTCACCGAGCCTGAGGGTCAAGCCGCGCCCGGACACCGGGGCGCACGGCTGGCGCCAGGTCGCCGTGGAGATCTACGGCGGCCCGCTGCTCAACTCCTGGCTCGACCGGGACCTGGGCCTGGCCGGCCGGCTGACGCTGCGCGACGGTTCCTCGGTCCTGGTCAGTGTGGACCGGCCGCTGCTGCGGGTGCCGCAGCTCGCCATCCACCTGGACCGTTCGGTCAGCTCCGAGGGGCTCAAGCTCGACAAGCAGCGGCATCTGCAGCCGGTGTGGGGACTCGGCAACGACGTGTCGGACGGCGACCTGATCGCCTTCCTGGAGCAGGAGGCCGGGCTGGCGGCGGGCTCCGTGGCCGGCTGGGACCTGATGACGCACCCGGTGGAGCCGCCGGCCTACCTCGGCCGGGACCGGGAACTGGTCGCCGGTCCCCGCATGGACAACCTGCTGTCCGTGCACGCCGGTGCCGCCGCCCTCGCCGCCGTCGCGACCTCCGGCGCCCCGCTCACCCGCATCCCGGTGCTGGCCGCCTTCGACCACGAGGAGAACGGCTCCCAGTCGGACACCGGCGCCGACGGCCCGCTGCTCGGATCGGTCCTGGAGCGCTCGGTGTTCGCGCGGGGCGGCTCGTTCGAGGACCGGGCCCGGGCTTTCGCCGGCACGGTCTGCCTGTCCTCCGACACGGGCCACGCGGTCCACCCCAACTACGCGGAACGGCACGACCCCACGCACCACCCGCGGGTCAACGGCGGGCCCATCCTCAAGGTCAACGTCAACAACCGCTACGCCACGGACGGTTCCGGGCGCGCGGTGTTCGCCGCGGCCTGCGAGAAGGCGAACGTCCCCTTCCAGAGCTTCGTCTCCAACAACTCCATGCCGTGCGGCACCACCATCGGCCCGATCACCGCGGCCCGGCACGGCATCCGCACGGTCGACATCGGCGTGGCGATCCTCTCCATGCACAGCGTCCGTGAACTGTGCGGCGCCGACGACCCGTTCCTGCTCGCGAACGCCCTGACGGCCTTCCTGCAGGGCTAGTCGGGACCTCGCCGGGTACCCGGAGGGCACCGGAGATTCCGGAACCGGAAGGGGAGGCGAGGTCTCATGGGTCTCGGCGGATGCATCATCCTCATCGCCATAGGGGCCATTCTGACGTTCGCGACCGACTGGCACATGCAGGGTGTCAACCTCACCGTCGTCGGCCTGATCCTGATGGCCGTGGGCCTGATCGGGGTGGCCACCTTCAGCGGCATCGCACGACGCCGCCGGGTGGTGGTCCCGCCGACGACGCCGGTGGTGGAGGGCGAACCGCACCACCACCGCGCCGACGGCTACAGCGACGGTTACGGCGTCTGAGCCGCCGCCTCCTGCTCGTCCGTGCCGGCGTCCATGCCCGCCAGGACGAGCGGCAGGCGGTCGGCCCCGCCCGCTGTGAGGCGGAGCGGGACGCCCCAGTCCTGCTGGTGGACATGGCAGGCGGGGTACGCGTCGGCCCCCGCGGCGGAGCCGCTGCCGGACGCGTCGTCGCAGCTCGCGGCCATCGCCGAGACGTGCAGGACGCCCTCGGTGACGGCCGGGTTCAGCTCCAGTTCCCGGGACAGGTCCGTGTCCGCTCCCCCGCCCTCGAGCAGCAGCTCGGGCGGGGTCGAGGAGACCAGCAGACGGGTCGAGGGGCCGTACCTGGTGTCGAGCTTCTGGCCCGCGGGGGCCTGGAAGACCACCTCCAGGCGCAGCCGGCCGGGGGCGACCTCGGTGGCGGCGCGCCGGGTGCGGTGGGCGACCGACTTCACCCGGACCGCCTCCTCCGGCAGGCGCAGGCGGGTCAGCCGGTGCCGGGCCGACTCCACCACCACGATGTCCTCGCCGACGAGGACCGCGTCGCTGGGCTCGCGCAGATCGGTGGCGAGCGTGGTGACCTCGCCGGTCGCGGGGTCGTAGCGGCGCAGGGCGTGGTTGTAGGTGTCGGCGACCGCGACCGAGCCGTCCGGCAGGGCGGTGACGCCCAGCGGGTGCTGCAGGAGCGCCTGGCCGGCGGCGCCGTCGCGGTGGCCGAAGTCGAACAGGCCGGTGCCGACGGCGGTGTGGACGTGCCCCTCCGTGTCCACCCAGCGCAGGGCGCTCGTCTCGGAGTCGGCGAGCCACAGCCGGCCGGCGGTGGCCGCGAGCCCGGAGGGCTGGGCGAACCAGGCCTCGGCGCCGGGCCCGTCCACCAGGCCCTCGTTGGTGGTGCCCGCCGCCACGGCGACCGTGCGGGTGGCCGGGTCGTACGTCCACAGCTGGTGGACGCCGGCCATCGCGATCCACACCCTGCCGCCGAAGACCGCGACGTCCCATGGGGAGGAGAGGTCCACCTCGCGGGCCGGGCCGGAGGTCGCCGAGCCCTGCCACCACTGCTTGCCGGTGCCCGCCAGGGTCGTCACCTCGCCGGTGGCGAGGTCCAGGCGGCGCAGGGCGTGGTTGACGGTGTCGGCGACCACCACCGAACCGTCGTCCAGCAGTGCCAGGCCCTGCGGCTCGTTGAAGGACGCCTCCTGAGGTCCGCCGTCCGCGAAGGCGCGCGCGCCGGAGCCGAGCCGCCGTACGACGGTCTCCGCGTCCTCGGCCAGCTCCACCAGCTGGTGCCGGGTGGTGTCGCTGACCAGGAAGTTCCCCGAGGGAAGCAGCAGCGCCTTGCCGGGGAAGCGCAGCGTCGTCGGCTCGGGCTCCGGCGGCACATAGGGGCCGTCGCCGCGGCGCAGGGTGCCCTTCGCCGCGTGCTCCGCCTCCAGCTCCGTCACCAGGCGCTCGATGGCGTGCACATGCCCCTCACCGGCGTGCTGGGCGACGACGTACCCCTCCGGGTCGATCACCACCAGCGTGGGCCAGGCGCGCACCGCGTACTGCTTCCAGGTGGCCAGCTCCGGGTCGTCCAGGACGGGGTGCGCCACGCCGTAGCGCTCCACGGCGTCCACGACGGCCTGGTGCTCGGCCTCGTGCACGAACTTCGGCGAGTGCACCCCGATCACCACGAGCGTGTCCCGGTGCTTCTCCTCCAGCTCGCGCAGCTCGTCCAGGACGTGCAGGCAGTTGATGCAGCAGAAGGTCCAGAAGTCCAGGACGACTATGCGTCCGCGCAGGTCGGCGAGGGTGTACTGCTGGTCTCCCGTGTTCAGCCAGCCACCCTTGCCGATCAGCTCGGGGGCGCGTACCCGGACACGTCGGGGTGCGGAGTCGGTCATGGCTCCCAGGGTGCCATCCGGCGGCGACAACCGTTCGAGCCTGTGGACAACCGGCCGACAGCCGTTCGTGCCCTGTGGACAACCTGCCGACCGCCGCCCGGCCTGTGGACGACCCGTCCGGCCCGGCAACCGGTCGTCAGTCCTGGCGGACCACATCCGTGCCGGGGCCGCCCGAGAGGGTGTCCCGGCCGGCACCGCCGTACAGCCTGTCGTTCCCGCTGTTGCCGTACAGCCTGTCGTCGCCGCCGTTGCCGTACAGGACGTCGTTGCCCCTGCCGCCGTACAGGGTGTCGGCGCCCGCGCCGCCGGTGATCGTGTCCCTGCCGTCGTCGCCGGACAGGTACTGGGCTCCTGAGCCGCCGTGCAGCGTGTCGTCGCCCTTGCCGCCCTGCACGATGTTGTCGCCGCCGCTCGCGGTGATCGTGTCGTTGCCGTCGCCGCCCCAGGCCAGGCCCTCCTTGCCGACGGTCAGGGTGTCGTTGCCCGCGCCGCCCGAGACGTACGCCCCGTCGAGGCGGCCGGAGTCGGTCGCCCTGTCGTTGCCGGCGCCCAGCGAGATCTCGGCGTAGGAGTAGATCTGGTCGGTGGCGTTGCGGTACGCGACCGAGTCGTTGCGGTCGCCCAGGTCCATCACCAGCGCGGCGTACGGGTCCTGGCTGTCGACGCTGGTGACCGTGCAGGAGACCTTCGTGCGGTCCGCGCCGTCGGGGTGGCGGCAGTCGTGGCCGGCGCGGATCGGGACGGCGTCGTCGATGACGTAGGTGATGCCCGTGCGGTCCGCGGTGAGTGACGCGGTGACGGTGGCCTTGTTGGTCTGGCCGGGGGCGGCCCTGTAGGTGAGCTGCCAGTCGTACGCGTTGACCTCGGCCGTGGCCGGCGCCACGGCGGCGCCGGCGGGTCCGGCCAGGGCGAGCGGTACGGCCAGGGCCGCACCGAGGACCAGGGCCGCCGCCGGAACGGCGCGGGTCACCCGGCGGCGGGCGGGACGAGAGGACATGGCGGAACCTCCGAGAGGGAGCGTGCGGTCTGCTGTTCCTTGCACCACGTCCGACTCGGGGCCCTCCGGTTTGGTTGGGCAACTTCCCCGTGCGCGCGGGAAGTTCACCCCTGGGACACCCCTCGGCCCGCTGGATTCGGGCGCCCCGTCATCCGGGCGCCCCGTCAGGTGAGCGGGTGGCCCGTGGTCGCGTCCACGTGGTCGGGGACCTCCTCGTGCCGGTCGCCGACGGTCAGCGTCCCGGTGGGCTCGAAGACCAGGATCTCGGTGGGCACGGGCGCGTACGGCTTGTGTTCGATGCCGCGCGGCACGGTGAACACCGAGCCCCTGGGCAGGACCACCGTGCGCTCGCCGGCCGGTTCGCGCAGACCGATGTGCAGTTCGCCCGCGAGGACCAGGAAGAACTCGTCGGTGTGCGCGTGCGCGTGCCAGAGGTGCTCGCCCTCGACCTTCGCCACGCGCACGTCGTAGTCGTTGACGGCCGTGACGATGCGGGGGCTCCACTGCTCGGTGAAGGAGGCGAGGGCCGCCTCCAGGGAGATCGGTTCCATGGGTTCATCGTCGCCGGGTGCCGACGGCCCGGCGAGTGCTAGAAATCGCACATGCCGCAACGATCCTCTCACCGTGTCGTGCTGGTGGTCGACGACAACTCCAACCCCTTCGAGATGAGCTGCGCCATCGAGGTCTTCGGGCTCGCACGGCCCGAACTCGGACGCGAGCTGTACGACTTCCGGCTGTGCGCGGCCGAACCGGAGACCCGCATGCGGGACGGCTTCTTCACCCTCACCGGGGTCGCCGGGCTGGAGGCCGCCGAGTCCGCCGACACGCTGATCGTGCCGAACCGGCCCGACACCGAGGCCCCGCGCGCGGAACGCGTCCTGGACGTCATCCGGCGGGCACACGCGCGTGGCGCCCGGCTCGTCGGCTTCTGCTCGGGCGCGTTCACCCTCGCCGAGGCCGGGCTGCTGGACGGACGCCGGGCGGCCTGCCACTGGATGTGGGCGGACGCCTTCCGGGCCCGCTTCCCGCGGGTGCGCCTGGAGGCGGACGTGCTCTTCGTGGACGACGGCGACATCCTCACCGCCTCCGGCAGCGCCTCCGCGCTCGACCTCGGTCTGCACCTCGTGCGCCGCGACCACGGCGTGGAGATCGCCAACCACGTCTCCCGGCGGCTCGTCTTCGCCGCGCACCGGGACGGCGGGCAACGCCAGTTCGTGGAGCGGCCGGTGCCCGCGGTGCCCGACGAGTCGCTCGGCCCGCTGCTGGCCTGGGCGCAGGAACGGCTGGGCGAACCGCTGACCGTCGCGGACCTCGCCGCGCGCGCGGCCGTCTCCCCCGCCACCCTGCACCGCCGCTTCCGCAGCCAGCTGGGGACGACTCCGCTGGCCTGGCTCACCGGGGAACGCGTGGCGCTGGCGTGCCGGCTGATCGAACGGGGCGAGGAGCGGCTGGACGTCGTGGCGGCGCGCAGCGGCCTGGGCACGGCGGCCAACCTGCGGGCCCGGCTGCGGCGCGAGACGGGGCTGAGCCCGTCGGCGTACCGCCGCCGGTTCGGCGCGGGACTCGCGGGACTCCTCTGACGGCTCCGTGACGATCCCCCGGTGCCGGGGAAGCGTCACCGTATGAGATTCCTCGTACGCGACCGGATCCTCGGCATCGGTGACGACTGGTGGATCGAGGACGAACACGGCCGGAAGGTGTTCCTCGTCGACGGCAAGGCGATGCGGCTGCGCGACACCTTCGAGCTGAAGGACACCCAGGGACGGGTCCTCATCGACATCCACCAGAAGATGCTCGCCCTGCGCGACACCATGGTGATCGAACGGGACGGCGAGGCCCTGGCCCGGATCCGCCGCAAACGGCTGTCCCTGCTGCGCAACCACTACCGGGTCTCGCTGGTGGACGGCACCGAACTGGACGTCAGCGGCAAGATCCTGGACCGGGAGTTCGCCGTCGAGTACGACGGCGAACTCCTCGCGGTGATCTCCCGCCGCTGGCTGAGCGTCCGCGACACCTACGGCGTCGACGTCGTACGGGAGGACGCCGACCCGGCGCTGCTGATCGCCGTGGCGGTGTGCGTGATCCACCTCGCCGAGAAGGAGGGGGAGGAGGACTGACCGCGCCGGGAGGAAGGAGGGAGAGGGCCGACCCCGCGGGACTGACCCCGCAGGGGGAGAGGGCCGACCCCGCTACCGCGGCCGGTCCAGGCCGAGGACCCGGTCCTTCAGCGCGGGGAACTGCTCGCGGGTCGCGGCCACCTTCGCCGGGTCGAGGTCGACCGTGAGGACCTCTTCTCCGGGGCCGGCCTCGGCGAGCACCTCGCCCCACGGATCCACCACGATCGAGTGACCCGCCTGCGGAACCCCGGCGTGGGTCCCGGCCGTTCCACAGGCGAGCACGAACGCCTGGTTCTCCACCGCCCGCGCCTGAGCCAGCAGCGTCCAGTGCGCGCGTCGCCGCTCGGGCCAGCCCGCCGGGATCACCAGCGTCTCGGCGCCGGCGTCGACCAGTCCACGGAAGAGCTCGGGGAAACGGAGGTCGTAGCAGGTGGCCACGCCGAGCGTGGTCCCGGGCAGCCGGACCGTCACCAGGTCCCGGCCCGCGCCCATCAGCACGGCCTCGCCCTTGTCGAAGCCGAAGCGGTGGATCTTGCGGTAGACCGCGGCCAGTTCACCGGAGGGGGAGAAGACGAGGGACGTGTTGTAGAGGGTGCCGTCGCCCGCGGCGGAGCCGCTGCCGGATGCAGCGCGTTCGGGGATGGAGCCGGCGTGCAGCCACACGCCCGCGTCGCTCGCCGCCTTGGCCATCGTCTCGTACGTCGGCCCTTCGAGCGGCTCGGCCTCCCGGCCGAACTCCTCGTAGGCGAAGGCGCCGGTGGTCCACAGTTCGGGCAGGACGACGAGGTCGGCCCCGCTCTGTTCCCGCACCAGCGCGGCCACCCGCCGCCGCCGGGAGTCGACCGGTTCGCCCTCGTCCACGGCGATCTGGATCAGCGAAGCGCGCACACTACCACCGTCCTGGCATTCGAGTCGTCCACACAGGCCTACGATCGTCACACGAAAGCACTGCCGGGGTGCCTTTCAGCAGCGTAACTTAGCTCCCCAAGACACCCGCGAAGTGCAACCGCCCGCTGGCACCGCCGCCGCAACCTGCCCGTGTACCGACCGCCGAGGGGTCCCGTTCCGTGAGTCTGCATCCCACCCTCCAGCCCTACGCCGACGCCTGGACGCACTCCATCGAAGCGATATCCGAGATGGTGCAGTCGCTCGTCGAGGGCGAGTGGAACCGGCGGACCCCCTGCCCCGGCTGGTCGGTGCGGGACGTCGTGTCCCACGTCATCGGCCTGGACTGCGAGATGCTCGGCGATCCGCGCCCCATCCACTCCCTGCCGCGCGACCTCTTCCACGTCACCACCGAGCACCAGCGCTACATGGAGATGCAGGTCGACGTCCGCCGCCACCACACGGCGCCGGAGATGACGGCCGAGCTGGAGTACACGGTCATCCGCCGCAACCGCCAGCTGCGCGGCGAGTCCCGTGACCCGGGCACCCTGGTGCGCGGCCCCCTGGGCACCGAGATCACCCTGGAACAGGCCTACCGCGCCCGGGCCTTCGACGTGTGGGTGCACGAGCAGGACCTGCGCACGGCCCTGGGCCGCCCCGGCAACCTGGACTCGCCGGGCGCGTACGTCACGCGGGACGTGCTGCTGGAGGCGCTGCCCAAGGTCGTGGCGCACGACGCGAACGCCCCGCGCAGCTCGGCGATCGTGTTCGACGTGCACGGCCCGGTGGAGTTCCTGCGCACGGTCCGCGTCGACATCCAGGGCCGCGGCACCGTGGAGACCGCCCCCGCCCTCGGCCCCGCCGCCACCCTCACCCTCGACTGGGAGACCTACGTCCGCCTGGCCTGCGGCCGCGTCACCCCGGAGGCGGTGACGGACCGGGTGAAGACGGAGGGCGACCAGGACCTGGCGACGGAGATCCTGCGCCACTTCGCGGTGACGCCGTAAGACGCGGCTGCGGGCGGCCGCGCCTCCCCCGGCTCCGCGAGCGGGGGTACCCCCAAGCGGCACGGGCGGGCGCGGCGGCACCCTGCCGGCGCCGGTAGGCGCCCCCCCCCCGCCCGGCACAGGGCACCTATGCGGGGACGTGCACCGTCTCCACCCGGCTGGCCACCAACCGCTCCCGCTCCCGCCGGGCCGCCCGCCCCCGCAGCCGCAGGATCTGGCTGACCCCGAGCGCCTGCAGCACGAACACGGCGCTGAACGCCACGGTGTAGTCGTCCCCGGTCGCGTCCAGCAGCACGCCGATCGCGAACAGCGTCGTCATGGAGGCGATGAAACCGCCCATGTTGGTGATGCCGGACGCGGTCCCCTGCCGCTCCGGCGGGTTGGCCGGCCGGGCGAAGTCGAAGCCGATCATCGAGGCCGGTCCGCACGCGCCGAGCACCGTGCACAGCACCAGCAGGAGCCACGTCGGCGCATGGTCACCGGGGTAGGCGAGGGTGGCCGCCCACAGCAGCGCGGTGGCGCTCACCGTGCCCAGCGCCAGCGGCAGCCGCGCCGCGTGGTGCCGGGCGACGATCTGGCCGTAGACCAGGCCGACCACCATGTTGGACAGGACGACGAGGGTGAGCAGCTCACCGGCCGCGGCGCGGCTGAGGCCCTGCGCCTCGACGAGGAACGGCAGGCCCCACAGCAGCAGGAACACCATCGCCGGGAACTGGGTGGTGAAGTGCACCCACAGGCCCAGCCGGGTGCCCGGCTCCCGCCAGGCAGCGGCGATCTGCCGGCGGACGTAGGCCGCGCCCTGGTGCGGGGACGGCTCCGGTTCCTGGCCCTCGGGGTGGTCCTTCAGGAACAGCAGGGTCAGGACCAGGACGACCGCGCCCGCCAGCGCGCTGCCCGCGAACGCCGGGGTCCAGCCGATGCCGTGCAGCAGCCGGGACAGGACCAGGGTGGAGACCAGGTTGCCCGCCATGCCGACCAGTCCCGCGAGCTGCGCGACCATCGGGCCGCGCCGGGCCGGGAACCAGCGGGTGCCGAGCCGCAGCACGCTGATGAAGGTCATCGCGTCGCCGCAGCCCAGCAGGGCGCGGGAGGCGAGCGCGGTGCCGTACGAGGGGGAGAAGGCGAAGCCCAGCTGCCCCGCGGTGAACAGGACCGCTCCGATGCTCAGCACCCTCTTGGTGCCGAGGCGGTCGACCAGCAGGCCGACGGGTATCTGCATGCCCGCGTAGACCAGCAGCTGGAGTATGGAGAAGGTGGACAGGGCGGAGGCGCCCACGTGGAAGCGGTCGGCCGCGTCGAGGCCGGCCACGCCCAGGGACGTACGGAAGATGACGGCGACGAAGTAGACGGCCACGCCTATGGACCACACGGCGACGGCCCGGCGGCCGCCCGGTGGATCACCCGGAAGAGTGGCGTTGCGCATCGCGCCGCTCATCGGACCTCACCCCGGGCGAGGTGCGAGAACCAGCTCACGTGCCGGTGCACGACGGCGACGGCCGCCTCCGCGTCCCCGGCGCGCAGCGCGTTCAGGATCTCCTCGTGCTCGGCGAGCGTCTTGGCGATCCGGTCGGGGTGGGAGTGCATGACGGCCACACCCATCCGCAGCTGGCGGTCGCGCAGCTGGTCGTAGAGCCGGGAGAGGATCTCGTTGCCCCCGCTGCGCACGATCTCGGCGTGGAAGCAGCGGTCGGTGACCGCGGCGGCGGCCAGATCACCGGCGGCGGCCTGCGCCTTCTGCTGCTCCAGCAGCTCGGTCAGCCGCTCCAGCAGGCCGGGTGGGGCGGGCACGGCCTTGCGGGCCGCGTGCTCCTCCACCAGCAGCCGGGTCTCCACCACGTCGGCGATCTCCTGCGCGGAGACCGGCAGGACGAGGGCGCCCTTCTTCGGGTAGAGCCGGATGAGCCCCTCGGCCTCCAGTCGCAGCAGCGCCTCCCGGACGGGGGTGCGCGAGACACCGACGGCCTCGGCCAGCTCACCCTCGGTGAGCAGGGTGCCGCCCTCGTAGCGGCGGTCGAGTACGCCCTGCTTGACGTGGGTGTACACGCGGTCGGCGGCGGGTGGCTGCTTGAGGGACTGCGGGGCGGGCTGCTCGACGGCCGTGTTCATGCCCACAGCATAGATACAACGCGTACACAAGGGCGGCACCGTCCATGATGCGGACGGGAGGACCCCCTCCCGCAGCAGCCGTACAACCTTCTGTGCTACTTACGTGTCACACATGCGCGGCCCCCCTCCCCCATGCCACCTCAACTCGGCCGCGCTTCAGGGGCATTCAAGACATTAGAGGTACATCACTTTGATTACCGGCATTAAGGGCATCCGCTTCCGCAGCGTCGCCGTCGTCGCCGTCACCTCCGGCGCGCTGCTCACCACCGGTGCCCTCACCGCAGCGCCCGCCCAGGCCGTCACCGCGCCCTCGATCGTGGCCAAGGGCGGGTACGTGATGAACAACTCGAACGCCAAGACGCTGTACACGAAGGCAGCGGACACCAGGCGTTCCACCGGATCCACCACCAAGATCATGACCGCCAAGGTCGTGCTCGCCCAGTCGAACCTCAACCTCGACGCCAAGGTCACGATCCAGAAGGCGTACAGCGACTACATCGTCGACAACGACTACGCCTCGAACGCCGGGCTGATCGTCGGCGACAAGGTCACCGTCCGTCAGCTGCTGTACGGGCTGATGCTGCCCTCCGGCTGCGACGCGGCGTACGCGCTCGCCGACAAGTTCGGCTCGGGCTCGACCCGGGCGGCGCGCGTGAAGTCGTTCATCGGCAAGATGAACACCACGGCGAAGAACCTGGGCCTGAAGAACACGCACTTCGACTCGTTCGACGGCATCGGCCACGGCGCCAACTACTCGACCCCGCGCGACCTGACGAAACTCGCCAGCAGCGCGATGAAGAACTCCACGTTCCGCACGATCGTCAAGACCAAGGCGTACACCGCGAAGACGATCACCAAGTCGGGCAGCCCCCGCACGATGAAGACGTGGAAGAACACCAACGGGCTCCTCAGCAGCTACAGCGGCACCATCGGCGTGAAGACCGGCTCCGGCCCGGAAGCCAAGTACTGCCTGGTCTTCGCCGCGACCCGGAACGGCAAGACGGTCATCGGCACCGTCCTCGCCTCCACGTCCATCGCCCAGCGTGAGACGGACGCGAAGAAGCTCCTCAACTACGGCTTCGCCAAGCTCGGCTGACACCACGCCGCACACCAGGGCCCGTCGCGTACAGCGGCGGGCCCTTCGTGCAGCGCGCACGCGGCCGGGCTGGGGCCGATGTGCGCCCAGGGGAGGACGACAGCTGCGCGTCACCGCGTACGGCGGGCGCACCCAGCACACAACGGATGTGCCGTGCGAGGGAATTGGCGCACTTCCCCCGCAATCGTGAACACCAATCCTTTCCGCTGGCATATTCCCTTTCCTCCGCTCTACGTTCCGCGGCGGAGGTGGTTCACATGAACGAACCCAGGAAACGGTCCGAGCCCGCCGGACAGCACAACGCGATCGACGTCAGCGACTTCGTGTACGCGGCCACCGGAGCCCGCGTCCGCCGGCTGACCATGCCGGACGGGAGCCATTGGTTCCCGGCGGTGGATGTGTGCAAGGAACTCGGGCACAGCAACTCTCGTCAGGCTCTCGCCGATCACGTTCCCGAAGAGCACCGAGAGATTCTCGAGACCGTAACCGGAGCTTACGGTCTCAGCATTCCCGCAGGTAGGGAGTGGCGTCGAGACCTGAACGTCATCTCTCTGCAGGGTCTCATCCTGCTCGTCAACGCCTGCACGAAGCCCGCCTGCGTCCCGTTCAGACTCTGGGTCGCCGAAGTCATCGAGACCGTGCAGCGGGAGGGTTCCTACACTCTCGAAGAGGCCGAGGTGCAGCCGGCCGAACCGGGCGCGCCCATCGCGTACGCCATGCCCGAACAGGTCGCGGAAGCCATCGTGCGGCTTGAGTCGCACAACCTTCAGATGGACGAACAGCTGGCGAGCGGGCAGCGTGAACTGATCGAGCTGCAGAGGGCCACCCTCGCGGTGCAACAGGCCATGGTACGGGCCGTGGAACGCATCGCGGACCGGTTCGACGCCCTCCTCCTCGCGCCTCCGGTGCCTGGACGTCAGCCGGCGGCGCCGCCCACCACGGAGTCCGTTATCGCCGACTGGCGGCAGCGGTTGTCCGTGACCGAGGACGTGTGGACCGTGGCCGTGGTCATCGCCCCGATCCTCGTCGAGCAGGGTGAGCTGCGCGACCCGCTGGAGGTCATCGCGGCCCGTACCGGGCTGTCGGTGCACCGTGTGAATGAATGCCTCCGCCTGCTGCGCAAGCACGCCTGCATCCGCTCGCAGGGCGGGGCGAAGGACGGGGCTCCGGTGTACGTACTCAACTGCAAGTAGAAGAGAAAAGAGAGGGGGCGGTCGCAAGCGGAAGTTGCGGCCGCCCCCTTCGGTCTCAGACGTTACCCGCCGAGACGGGCACTCACGCCCAGGTGATCAACCTCTTCGGCTGTTCCAGGATCGCCGCGATATCCGCGAGGACCTTCGAGCCCAGTTCGCCGTCGACCAGGCGGTGGTCGAAGCTCAGGGCGAGGGTGGTGACCTGGCGCGGCTTCACCTTGCCCTTGTGGACCCACGGCTGGAGCTTGATCGCGCCGACCGCGAGGATCGCCGACTCGCCGGGGTTGAGGATCGGGGTGCCCGTGTCGACGCCGAAGACGCCGACGTTGGTGATGGTCACCGTGCCGCCCTGCATCGCCGCGGGCGAGGTCTTGCCCTCGCGGGCCGTCGACACCAGCTCGCCCAGCGCCTCCGCCAGCTGCGGGAGCGTCTTGTCCTGCGCGTCCTTGATGTTCGGGACGATCAGGCCGCGCGGGGTGGCCGCCGCGATGCCCAGGTTGACGTAGTGCTTGAGCACGATCTCCTGGTTGGCCTCGTCCCAGGACGCGTTGATCTCCGGGTTGCGCTTGATGGCGACCAGCAGGGCCTTGGCGATCAGCAGGAGCGGGTTGACCCGCAGGCCCTGCATCTCCTTGTCCTGCTTCAGCTCCTCGACCAGCTTCATCGTGCGGGTCACGTCCACCGTCACGAACTCCGTGACGTGCGGGGCCGTGAACGCCGAGCCGACCATGGCCGCCGCCGTGGCCTTGCGGACGCCCTTGACCGGGATCCGGGTCTCGCGGCCGGTGTCGTACGACGCCGCGGGAGCCGGGGCCGCGGGGGCGGCCGGGGCCGTCGCGACCGGGGCCGCCGGTTCGGCCGTCCGCGGTGTGGCCGCCGCGTGGACGTCCTCGCGGGTGATGACGCCGTCCGGGCCGGACGGGGTGATCGCGGCCAGGTCGACGCCCAGGTCCTTGGCCAGCTTGCGCACCGGGGGCTTGGCCAGCGGCCGCGGCTTCTCGGCGACCGCGCCGGCGTGGCCGTTCAGCTCCGCCTGGATCGCCTGCGCCGGTGCCGGGACGGTCACCTCGGGGCCCTTGCGCGGGCGGCGCTTGGTGGAGGACGTCGCCACGCCGTAGCCGACGAGGACCGGCTTCCGGCCCTCCGGCTGGGGCTCGGGCTCGGGCTCCTCGGCCGCCGGCTCGGTCCGCTCGGCGGGGGCCTCCGGCGCGGCACCGCCGGCCACGGCCACCGCGATGATGGGCGTGCCCACGTCGACCGTGGTGCCCTCGGGGAAGTGCAGCTCGCGGACCACGCCGTCGTAGGGGATGGGCAGTTCGACGGCCGCCTTCGCCGTCTCCACCTCGCAGACCACCTGGCCGTCCGTCACCGTGTCGCCCGGCTGGACGTACCACTTGAGGATCTCGGCCTCGGTGAGTCCCTCGCCCACGTCGGGCATCTTGAACTCGCGCACGGACGCTTCCGTCATCGTCGTCACGGCCCTCTCCTCAGTACGCCAGCGAGCGGTCGACGGCGTCGAGCACGCGGTCCAGGTCCGGCAGGTACGACTCCTCCAGGCGCGCCGGCGGGTACGGGGCGTGGTAGCCGCCGACGCGCAGGACCGGCGCCTCCAGGTGGTAGAAGCAGCGCTCGGTGATCCGGGCGGCGATCTCCGCGCCGGAGCCGAAGAACACCGGCGCCTCGTGCACCACGACCAGACGGCGGGTCTTCTCCACCGAGGCCTGGACGGCGTCGAAGTCGAGGGGGCTGACCGAGCGCAGGTCCAGGACCTCCAGGGACTTGCCCTCCTCGGCCGCCGCGTCCGCGGCCTCCTGGCACAGCTTCACCATCGGGCCGTAGGCGGCCAGGGTGAGGTCCGTGCCCTCGCGGACCACGCGCGCCTTGTGCAGCGGGGCGGGGATCGCCTCGGGGTCGACCTCGGCCTTGTCCCAGTAGCGCCGCTTGGGCTCGAAGTAGATCACCGGGTCGTCGCTCTGGATGGCCTGCTGCATCATCCAGTACGCGTCCGACGCGTTCGACGGCGAGACGATCTTCAGGCCCGCCACATGGGCGAACAGCGCCTCCGGCGACTCCGAGTGGTGCTCGACCGCGCCGATGCCGCCGCCGTAGGGGATGCGGACGACGACCGGCAGCTTCACCTTGCCCAGCGAGCGGGCGTGCATCTTGGCCAGCTGGGTGACGATCTGGTCGTAGGCCGGGAAGACGAAGCCGTCGAACTGGATCTCCACCACCGGGCGGTAGCCCCGCAGGGCCAGGCCGATCGCGGTGCCGACGATGCCGGACTCGGCGAGCGGCGTGTCGATGACCCGGCTCTCGCCGAAGTCCTTCTGCAGGCCGTCCGTCACGCGGAAGACACCGCCGAGCTTGCCGACGTCCTCGCCCATGATCAGGACCTTGGGGTCCGAGTCGAGGGCACGGCGCAGCGACTCGTTGATGGCCTTGGCCATCGCCATCTTCTCGGCCATCTCAGTGACCCCCTTCATCGGCGAACGACGCCTGGTAGGCGGCGAACTGGGCGCGCTCCTCGTCGACGAGCGCGTGCCCGTCCGCGTACACGTTCTCGAAGATGGCGAAGTGGTCCGGGTCGGGCATGGCGCGGACCGCTTCGCGCACTCGCTTGCCCAACGCTTCGGACTCGGCCTCGAGTTCCGCGAAGAATCCTTCGTCCGCGTGGTGTGAAGCCTCCAGGTACCGGCGCAGGCGCAGGATCGGGTCCTTCGCCTCCCACGCCAGCCGCTCCTCGTCGCCCCGGTAGCGGGTGGGGTCGTCGGAGGTGGTGTGGGCGCCCATGCGGTAGGTGAACGCCTCGACGAGGGTCGGGCCCTCGCCGTTGCGGGCGCGCTCCAGCGCCCGCTTGGTGACCGCGAGGCAGGCGAGCACGTCGTTGCCGTCGACCCGGACGCCGGGGAAGCCGTAGCCCTGCGCGCGCTGGTAGAGCGGGACGCGGGTCTGGCGCTCGGTCGGCTCGGAGATCGCCCACTGGTTGTTCTGGCAGAAGAACACCACCGGGGCGTTGTAGACCGCGGCGAAGGTGAACGATTCGGCGACGTCGCCCTGGCTGGAGGCGCCGTCGCCGAAGTAGGCGACGACCGCCGAGTCCGCGCCGTCCTTGGCCACGCCCATCGCGTAGCCGGTGGCGTGCAGCGTCTGGGAGCCGATGACGATCGTGTACAGCTGGAAGTTGTTGCTGTTGGGGTCCCAGCCGCCGTTGTTCACGCCGCGGAACATGCCGAGCAGGTTGGTCGGGTCGACCCCGCGGCACCAGGCGACGCCGTGCTCGCGGTAGGTCGGGAAGACGTAGTCGTCCTCGCGGGTGGCCCGGCCGGAGCCGATCTGGGCGGCCTCCTGGCCCAGCAGGGAGGCCCACAGGCCCAGCTCGCCCTGGCGCTGCAGGGAGGTGGCCTCGGCGTCGAAGCGGCGGGTGAGCACCATGTCGCGGTACAGGCCGCGGAGTTCCTCGGGCGTGATGCCGGCGACGTAGGCGTCGTACTCGGCGTTCTTGACCCGCTTGCCCTCCGGGGTCAGGAGCTGCACGAGTTCCGGTTCGGTGCTCTTCCTGGCGGTGCTGCGGGTGGTGCGCTGGGTGCCGGTGGCTCCGGTCCTGCCGGCGGTCGTGCCGGCCTTGGTGCCGGTGGTGCCGGCCTTGCCTGCGGCGGTGCGTCGCGGCTTGCGCGCGGCACTGCTCTCCACGGTCACGTGTGCTCCTCCGTCGTTCCGGCCCCCGGGGTTGCCGGTAGGCCAGTGCGGCTCACCTGTTTCGACCACCGGGGCACGGGGTGGGTGCCACTCGGCCGGGAACAGGCGTGACAGGTGCCCCGGCGAGCGCCCTGCAACCATCACGTTACCCAGTGCCCCACATTTCTGTGAAACCCCGTTTGACCTGCGATTTTGCTTGGATTTCCAAGTAAATCCAGGTGGTGTGAAAGCACGCTGGTCACAGCCTTGCGCCTGTTCGGAGCAACCGCACGTTATCCCGCGCACCCAGGTCACGGGAAGACTTTCATGTGAGACTGACCTCGCACACGAAGGCGGAAATTCCGGGTATTTCTGTTCGACAACCCGCTCGATAACCCGCATGGCCGCAGCCGCCGTCCACAGGAAAGCGGAAAAGCCCGTCGCGTGACCGAAAGCGACCGTCGGCGACTGCCTGTGACAAGCCCCAGCTCACAGGGGCTGCGCTTGCCCTAACATCTGGCGCGTGCCGCGCTCATGTGTACCACCCCCCGTCCCCCATGCGCCCCCTCTTGGCGCCCTGCTCCGCCTGTACGCCGCCGGAACCGCCCTCACCTGTGAGCCGGTCGACCAGGGCCTCCTGAACCGCGGCTACCGGCTGTGCACCACCAGCGGCCGCTACTTCCTCAAGCACCACTTCGATCCGGACACCGCCGACCCGGCCGCCATCGAACGCCGGCACCGGGCCACCCAGCGCCTCGCCGACCTCGGCGTCCCGGTCCCGCTGCCCCTGGCACACCGCGAGGGGCGCACGGTCGCCGTCATCGGCGGCCACGCCTACGCCCTGCACCCCTGGATCGACGGCAGGCACCGCCACGGCGGCCAGCTCACCCGCGGGGAGAGCGCACGCCTCGGCGCTCTCCTGGGGGCCGTGCACGCCTGCCTGGAGCGCGTGATGCCGCCCAAGGGGCGCACGCGCCCGGCGACGAGCCCGCATCCGGTGGAGAGCGCCGACCCGGCCGACACCTTCGCCCTCATCGACGACCTGCTCGCCCATGTGCACCGGCACCGGCCCGCCGACGCCTTCGACGAACTCGCCCGGCACCGGCTGCTGGAGCGCCGCGCCCTCCTGGAACAGCACGCGGACCGGCGTCCGCCGCGCGGCGGCTCGGTGGGCTGGGTGCACGGCGACTTCCACCCGTTCAACCTGCTCTACCGGGACGACACCCCCGCGGCCATCGTGGACTGGGACCGGCTCGGTGTGCAGCCGCGCGCGGAGGAGGCCGTACGCGCCGCCGTGATCTTCTTCGTCCGGCCCGGCGGCACGCTGGACCTGCCGAAAGTGCGTGCCTACGCGCACGCGTACCGGCGTGCGGCCGGCGCCACGCCCTCGGAACTGGCGGCGGCCGTGCACCGGGTGTGGTGGGAGCGGCTGAACGACTTCTGGATGCTGCGCTGGCACTACGAGCGCGGTGACACGCGCGCGGACTGCCAGTTCCCGGCAGCGTCGGCGCTCGCCGTGTGGTGGACGCGCGAGTACGACGCGGTGTGCGACGCGTTCGTGGAGTGAGCCGGGCGAGCGGCCGGCGTCACCTCGGGTGAGGCCGGCCGCGCGGGCGGTCCGCCTCACCTCGGGGCGAGGCCGGCCGCGCGGGCGTTCTGTGGCGCCTCAGGGTGCGGCCGGCCCGGTCGCCGTGGGTGTCCTTCAACCGGTGGTGTCGCCGACCGTGCCCTCGGTCGTGGTGCCCGTGTCCGTACCGCCGACGTCGGCGCCCGCGTCCGTGCCCCCGGCGTCGGTGCCCGCGTCCGTGCCCCCGGCATCGGTGCCCGCGTCGGTCCCGCCGTCCGTCGTCGTGCCCGTGGTCTGCGACGGCGTGGTCTGCGGGGTCGACGGCTCGCTGCTCGGGGTCGAGGGGGTCGACTGCGGCTGGCTGTACGACGGCGTGGACGCCGGCGGCCAGCCGGAGCCGGTGCCCGTGCCCGAGCCGCCGGTCTCCGTGGACGGGTCCGAGGGCTCGCCGGTGTCGTCGTCGGTCGGGGTCGCGGAGGGCGACTTCTCCTTCGTGTCCTTGGAGTGCGTCGACGTCGGCTTGGTGTCGGTGCCGTTGCCGCCGGTGCCGCCCGTGTTCTTCAGCGCCAGGGCGACGCCCGCCGCGATCGCGATCACCGCGAGCACGGCGAGGATCCACAGCTTGCCGCGTCCGCTGCCCCTGTTGCCGTGGCCCTCGAAGCCGCCGTCGTCGCCGTTGCCGTAGCCCGTGGGCAGGATCGGCTGCGGGATCTGCGTGGTGCCGCCCGCGTCCACGGGGTGCGGCATGACGGTCGTCCCGGCGAAGCCGGCCGAGGGGGTGTGCCGGCCGTCGTGCGTCTCCACCGGGCCGGTGTTCCAGGTGCCGGTGTGGCCGCCCTGGTCGTACAGCATCTGCAGGCCGTACTGGACCAGGCCGCGCATCTCCTCGGCCGTCTGGAAGCGGTCGTCGGGGTCCTTGGCGAGGGAGCGCATGACCAGGCCGTCCAGCTCCGGCGGGCAGGTCCCGTCGGTGACCTGCGACGGCGGCACCGGCATGTCCTGGACGTGCTGGTAGACCACCGACAGCGGGGTCTCGCCGGTGAACGGGGGCCGCAGCGAGAGGAGTTCGTACAGCAGGCAGCCGGTGGCGTAGAGGTCGGAGCGGTGGTCGACGGCCTTGCCGAGCGCCTGCTCCGGGGAGAGGTACTGCGGGGTGCCCATGACCATGCCGGTCTGCGTCATCGTTGTCGAGGCGCCGTGCAGGGCGCGGGCGATGCCGAAGTCCATCACCTTGACCGCACCGCTGTCGGTGATGATGACGTTCGCCGGCTTGATGTCACGGTGGACGATGCCGTGCTGGTGCGAGTAGGCAAGTGCCTCCAGCACGCCGGAGACGATGATCAGGGCCTGCTCGGGTCCCGGCGCCTCGGCGTTCATCAGCAGGTCGCGGATGGTGCGGCCCTCGACCAGCTCCATGACGATGTACGGCACGGACTGGCCGCCCACGACGTCCTCGCCGGAGTCGTACACGGCGACGATCGCGTGGTGGTTGAGGCCGGCGACCGACTGTGCCTCGCGGGTGAACCGGGCCTTGGAGACGGGGTCCTCGGCCAGGTCGGCGCGGAGCAGCTTGACCGCCACCGTACGGCCCAGACGGACGTCCTCGGCCGCGAACACCTCGGCCATGCCGCCCCGGCCCAGCCGGTGCGTGAGCCGGTACCGGCCGTCGCCGACGAGCCCGCCGTTGCCCCACAGCTCCGGCGCGTCTGACATGCCGCCGCCAGTCGCCTCGGGGTCGGACGGGCCCTGAGAGCGCTGCGTCTGTGCCATCAGTCCTCGCCGTCGTTTCTGCCCGCGGTGCGCGCGGTGTTGTTACGGTCTCCGTCGGCCACGCTACAGCCTCCGCGGGCGCCACCGGTTCGGAACGGCAACCGGGACCGACCCGGGACGGACCGGTCATGAAACCTCTAGCACGCGCTGTCGTGCAAATTCTGTGTGCCGGTCGTACACCCCTGGTAACGCTTGCGCGACGCTTCTTGCGCGTACGGTCACGGAACGGGCACCGAGCTTGACGTGTCAGTGCCCTGGGGCAGACTTGGCCGGGAATGACACATTCGATCAAGGCCTGTTCGATGGATGACGGCGCCGGACGGCCAGTGGGGGACGCGGAGAGATGAGCCAGGACGGCGCACACGGCCGGTACGCGGGGCAGGCGCTGGCCGGAGGCCGCTACCAGCTGCGCGACTTGCTGGGCGAGGGCGGCATGGCCTCGGTGCACCTCGCGTACGACTCCGTGCTGGACCGCCAGGTCGCGATCAAGACGCTCCACACCGAACTCGGCAGGGAACAGGCCTTCCGCGAGCGCTTCCGCCGTGAGGCGCAGGCCGTGGCCAAGCTCACGCACACCAACATCGTCTCCGTCTTCGACACCGGCGAGGACGAGCTGACCGGCATGGCGACGCCGTACATCGTCATGGAGTACGTCGAGGGCCGGCCGCTGGGCTCCGTGCTGGAGGAGGACATCCGGCAGTACGGCGCGATGCCCGCCGACAAGGCGCTGAAGATTACCGCCGACGTGCTCGCCGCGCTGGAGATCAGCCATGAGAAGGGGCTGGTCCACCGGGACATCAAGCCGGGCAACGTGATGGTGACCAAGCGCGGCGTGATCAAGGTGATGGACTTCGGCATCGCCCGCGCCATGCAGTCCGGCGTCACCTCGATGACCCAGACCGGCATGGTCGTCGGCACCCCGCAGTACCTCTCGCCCGAGCAGGCCCTCGGTCGCGGCGTGGACGCCCGCTCCGACCTGTACTCGGTCGGCATCATGCTGTTCCAGCTGGTCACCGGGCGGCTTCCGTTCGACGCGGACTCGCCGCTGGCGATCGCCTACGCGCATGTGCAGGAGGAGCCGGTGGCGCCCTCCTCGGTCAACCGCGCGCTGCCGCCCGCCGTGGACGCGCTGGTCGCCCGCGCGCTGAAGAAGAACCCGAACGAGCGCTTCCCCACCGCCGAGTCCATGCGCGACGAGTGCCTGCGGATCGCCGCCTCCTTCCAGGCGGCCCCGCCGAGCATCGTGCCGGGCGCCGGGCCGACGCAGAGCGGCGCGGGCGTGGGCTCCGCGGTGTTCCCGCCGGTCGACCAGGCAGCCCCGGCACCGCACGGGCAGGTCCAGACGCCGTACCAGCCGGCCCCGGCCCCCACCCCGGCCCCGAACCCGTACGGCCACCCGACGCCCGCTCCCTCCTACGGCTACCCGCAGCAGGGCGGCTACCAGACGCCCCCGGCCGGGTACGGCCCGCAGGCCGCCGCCCAGACCCCGCCGCCGTACACGATCGCGCCGCAGACCGCCGGGCAGCCGGCCGGCCGGCCCGGTGGCCGCAAGAAGCGGCCGGTGGTCGTCGGCTCCATCGCGGTGGCGGCCGTCGTGGTCGTCGGCGTGGTCGTCGCGCTGACGCTGAAGAGCGCCGGCGAGGACATCAAGGGCAGCGGCGGATCGAGCCCCTCGGCGTCCGCGTCCCACCGCGCGGGCTACCGCGAGCCGGACCGCACCCGGACGATCGACAAGTCGAAGTGCACCGACCCGCAGGAGTCGTGGAAGGACCCGGACAAGGTCGAGCTGCCCGACTTCCGCTACAAGGACATCAACTCCGTGAAGGAGTGCCTGCAGGCCGCGGGCTGGAAGTGGAACGTCGACGACGAGGACGACAACACCTGGCCCGACGGGGCCGTCCTGCAGCAGTTCCCCGAACAGGGCACCGACGTCGACCCGGACAACGTCGAGATCCAGCTGAGCGTCTCCACGGGCAACCCGCCGCAGTGAGCGGCCCGGACCGGCGGTCCGGGGCATAGGTCGGGCCCGGCGGTCGTCCGCCGGGCCCTGCGTGTGCCGTGCCGGATGGGGTGGGTGGGCTGCTTACAGGTACGGGCCGCCCGAGCGGCCGCCCGGGTGGTGCTCGTCGCCGCCCTCGTGGCCGGACATGCCCGGCGGGAGGGCGCGGCGCATCTGCTCCAATTGGGCCCGCGCGGCCATCTGCTGGGCGAACAGCGTCGTCTGGATCCCGTGGAAGAGACCCTCCAGCCAGCCCACCAACTGCGCCTGCGCGATCCGCAGTTCCGCGTCGCTCGGCGTGGCGTCGTCGTTGAACGGCAGGGAGAGCCGCTCCAGCTCCTCGACCAGCTCGGGGGCCAGGCCGTCCTCCAGCTCCTTCACCGAGCTGGCGTGGATCTCCTTCAGCCGGACCCGGCTGGCCTCGTCGAGGGGAGCCGCGCGCACCTCCTCCAGCAGCTGCTTGATCATGCTGCCGATGCGCATGACCTTGGCCGGCTGCTCCACCTGTTCCGTCACCGGGGTCTCACGGGAGTCGTCGTCCCCGCCGCCGCCGAGCGCCATCCCGTCCTGACCCACGACGAGGATCTGGGGATTCTCCGGCGACCGTTCGTTCCTCGGCATCTCCATGCCGCCATTCTCTCGCACGCCACCACCTCATCACCGTGGTGCCCCCTCGTGGCGCTGATCCACCGTTTAGACCCGACGGCCCAATCCGGAATGCCCCCTGTGTCATTGGATGTGAGGCTTATTCCCGTTGGTTTTCCATAGGTCACGACACCTGGGCTCCGGGAGGTCACCGACGTGACTCCACGCCTGCGACACAGACTCCACTGCGTCCCGCTGCTGGTCGCCCTCACGACGGCGGCCCTGCCGGCGTACGGCACCGCCGTCGCGTACGGCGGCCCGCCCGCCCGTGTCACGGAGCCGGGCTCCGCCCGCCCGTCCGCCACGGGACACCGGGACCAGCGGCCCGACGAGGACACGGCCCGCGCGGAAGCGGCTCGGGAGGACACCGCTCCGAGCCGCGGACAGCCGGAACCGGAGGCGTCCGAGCAGAGCCCGCCGGGCCGGGACGGCCCGGACCAGGCGCATGCCACTCCGGCCGCCCCCGCGCACCAGGCCTCACCGGCCGCCGTGCCGATGCCGTCCGACTCCGCCTCGGCGTCGGTCCGCCCCTACCGTCCGCTCGCCTCGGTCGAACCGTCCCGGGCGGGCAGCCGGGCCGGCGAGGGGCGGATGCGGCCGGGCCGGCCCGACGGGCCCGCGGCCGAGGTGGAGGGCGACGACGACCCGCCTCCCGCCACCCCCGTCGCCCGGCCGGAGGAACCGGAGGAACCGGAGACCGCCGAGATACCCGGCGCCTCCTCGCCCTCCGGGGAGGCCCGCCTCGACCCGGACGGACGTCCGGCGGAACCCGCCGCCCAGCAGGCGGCCCAGCAGGGCGAGGCCCCCACGGAGCCGGTCCTGCGCATCCTCCCGCTGGGCAGCGGCCTGGTCCTCATCGGGCTCGGCCTGGGGCTCGCCCTGCTGGGCCTGAGACTGCGCAGGAGCTGACCGCCCGGCACCACCCGGTCCCGCCGCTACGGCACGACCAGCAGCACCTTGCCGACGTGCCCGCTCTCCTCCACCAGCCGGTGTGCCTCGGCCGCCTGCGGCATCGGCAGCTCGCGGTCCACGACCGGACGGACGTGCCCGGCGGCCAGCAGGGGCCACACGTGCTCGCGTACGGCGGCGACGATGGCCGCCTTCTCGTCCAGCGGACGGGCGCGCAGCGAGGTCGCGCTGATCGCCGCCCGCTTGCCGAGCAGCGCGCCGATGTTCAGCTCGCCCTTCGCGCCGCCCTGCATGCCGATGATCGCGAGGCGCCCGTTGACGGCGAGGGCCTGGACGTTGCGGTCCAGGTACTTGGCGCCCATGTTGTCGAGGATGACGTCGGCACCCGCGCCGCCGGTGGCCTGCCTGATCTCCTCGACGAAGTCCTGCTCGCGGTAGTTGATCAGCACGTCGGCGCCCAGCTCGGCGCAGCGGTCGAGCTTCTCCTTCGTGCCGGCGGTCACCGCCACCCTGGCGCCGACGGCCTTGGCCAGCTGGATCGCCATGGTCCCGATGCCGCTGGAGCCGCCGTGGACCAGCAGGGTCTCGCCCGGGCGCAGGTGGGCGACCATGAACACGTTGGACCAGACGGTGCAGACCACCTCCGGCAGCGCCGCCGCCCGGGTGAGGTCGACGCCCTCGGGCACGGGCAGCAGCTGCCCGGCCGGTACGGCGACCTTCTCCGCGTATCCGCCGCCCGCGAGCAGCGCGCAGACCGGGTCACCCACGGCCCAGCCGGAGACGCCGGTACCCAGTGCGGCGATCCGGCCGGAGCACTCCAGGCCGGGGTAGGGGGAGGCGCCGGGCGGCGGGTCGTAGAAGCCCTGGCGCTGCAGGACGTCGGCGCGGTTCACGGCGCTGGCCACCACCTCGACCAGCACCTCGCCCTCGCCGGGTACCGGATCGGGGACCTCGTCCCACACCAGCGCCTCGGGACCACCAGGTTCGGGAATCGTGATCGCATGCATGCCCGTGACGCTACTCCCCGGGGGGCCGGTCACTCGTCCGGCAGGGGGCGGGTGTCCGGGGTGACCTGGATTCCGGGGGTGGCGCGGACGATGGTGATGAGCCGGTCCGTCAGCTGGAGGGTGCCGACGGACGGGTCGTCGTAGCCGAGCACCCGGTGACCGCGTATGACGCTCACCACCAGGTCGTCCGTCTCGCGCGGCCTGACGCCCACCTCGGAGCGGACCACCGGCCGTTCGACGAGGTCCAGCCCGCTGCCCTGCTGGATGAGGTCCTCCATCACCATGCCGGCGGCGGGGCTGAGCACGGAGAGGCCGAGCAGGCGGCCGGCCGCACCGGAACTGGTGATGACGGCGTCGGCGCCGGACTGCTTGAGCAGCGGGGCGTTCTCCTCCTCGCGCACCGCGGCCACGATCTTGGCGCTGCGGTTGAGCTGGCGGGCCGTCAGCGTGACGAGGACGGAGGTGTCGTCGCGCTGCGGGGCGACGATGATCTGCCGGGCCCGGTGCACCTCGGCCCGGGTGAGCACGTCACTGCGGGTGGCGTCGCCTATGACCCCGGCGTAGCCCTCCGCGTTCGCCGCGTCGACCGCCTTGGAGCTGGGGTCGACCACGACCACCTGCTCCTTCTTCAAGCCGGTCGCGCAGACGGTCCGGATGGCCGACCGCCCCTTCGTGCCGAAACCGATGACGACGGTGTGATCGCGCAACGTGGACCTCCAGCGGTTCAGGCGCCACTCCTCACGGGTCCGTTCGGTGAGGACCTCCAGCGTGGTGCCGACCAGGATGATCAGGAACAGCACGCGCAGGGGCGTGATGACGAAGATGTTGGCGAGCCGGGCGCCGTCGCTGACCGGGGTGATGTCGCCGTATCCGGTGGTGGAGAGGGTGACGGTCGCGTAGTAGAACGCGTCGAGCAGGTCGACGGTGCCGTCGGCGTTGTCGTGGTAGCCGTCGCGGTCCGCCCAGACGACCATCGCGGTGGCGACGAGCACCACCAGGGCCATGATCAGCCGCTTGAGGACCTGGCGGATCGGGCGCTCCACCACTTTTCTCGGCAGGACCACCCGATGGGTCACCAGGTGTTCGCCCGCTTGGCGGGCTATGGCGTCGTGACCCGGAAGTTTCACGTGAAACACACCCCGATCCCGCCGGTCGCCCACGGCAGGTCCAGCAGCTCCGTCTCCTCGCCCTGCCGGGCCCCGCCCGGCGGTACGACGGCCAGCGCGTCGGCGGCGGCGATGCCCCGGAGCATGGCCGGGCCGTTGTAGTGCAGCGGCACGGCATGGTCGCCGCGCAGCACCACGGGGATGAGCCGGGTGTCGTGCGGATGCCCGTGCACGGCCTCTCGGAGCGGCAGCGTGTACGGCTCGGGGGCGGGGTGGGCGGCGAGGGTCCGCAGCAGCGGTTCGGCCAGGGTGAGCAGTCCGGAGACGGCCGCGAGGGGGTTGCCGGGCAGGCCGACGAGGTGCTGGTGGTCCTTGGTGCGGGCCAGCAGCATGGGGTGGCCGGGGCGGACCTTGACGCCGTCGACGAGGAGTTCGGCGCCGATGCGCTCCAGGACCGGATGGACGTGGTCGACGGGTCCGGAGGCGGTACCGCCCGTGGTGACGATCAGGTCGGCGTCGGAGCGGGTGACCGCCTTGTGCAGCGCCCGGGCGTCGTCGCCGATCCGGCGTACGGCGAGGACGTCGGCGCCGAGCGCACGCAGCCACGGCGGCAGCATGGGGCCGAGGGCGTCCCTGATCAGCCCGTCGTGCGGCAGCCCCTCGGTCAGCAACTCGTCGCCGAGGACGAGGACTTCGGCCCGGGGCCGGGGGACGACGGTGACCGTGTCGTAGCCGGCCGCCGCGGCGAGGCCCAGGACGGCGGGGGTGACCAGGGTGCCGACCGGCAGCAACTGGTCACCGCTGCGGCACTCCTGGCCGCGGGGGCGGATGTCCTGGCCGTGGAGCATCTCGCGGGTGGTGTGCAGGCGGCCCTGGGCGTCGATCCGGCCGTGCTCGCTGCGCAGGACGGCGGTGGTGTCGGCGGGAATGCGGGCGCCGGTGGCGATACGGACCGCCTCGCCGTCGGTGAGCGGCTCGGGCTGCGCGTGCCCGGCCAGCACGCCTTCCTCCCGTACGTGCCAGGGGCCGGGGCCGGCGACCGCCCAGCCGTCCATCGCGGAGGTGTCGAAGGAGGGCAGGTCGGTGAGCGCGTCGAGCGGGGCGGCCAGGGCCCGTCCGAGGGCGTCGTCGAGTGGTACGGAGACGGGGGCGCGGCGGGCGCGCGAGCGGGCGGCGCGGGCGGCGGCCTCCCGGGCCTGGGCCCAGGGGGTGGCCCGGTGGCGCTCGGCGGGCTGTTCGCCGGACGTCTGCGGGACGGGCGCGGACGCCCGGCCGGGGCCGTCGCCCGCGCCGTCGTTCCGGTGCTCCCGGTCGGGTTCCCTCACCAGGGCCAGGGCCTCCTCGACGTCGAGGTCGTCGGTGTCTTCGGCGGGCGCCTCGGCCCGGGTGCCGGGGGCGGTCATCCGGCGTCCGGGGCGCTCGGGCCCCCGCTGCTCGCGTCCCTGCCCGGGGCGTTCTCTTCCTCCCAGCGCAGGGCCAGCGCGGCGGCCTTGCGGGCGGCCTCGGCGACGGCCTCCGGGCCGCCCCCGGCCCGCGCCGCGGCGTAGCCCACGAGGAAGGTGGTCAGCGGGGCCGCGGGGCGGGCCACGCCGTGGGCTGCGTCACGGGCCAGGTCGAGCAGGACGCCGGTGTCGACGTCCAGGTCGATGCCCAGCTCGTCCTTGACTGCGGAGATCCATTCATCCAACACGTGCCCATGCTCCCTGATCCGTGTCCTGGCGTCGGCGAGGTCGTCCCAGGTGTCGCAGTCGAAGGACGCGAGCGGGTCGGGGACGCGGGTGAGCTCGAGGGCACCGGTGAGCCGGCGCAGGGGCAGCCCGGCGAGGCCGTCGTGCGCGGCGGCGAGGGCGGTCAGCTCGCGGCGCAGGGCGGCGGTGCGGTAGGCGGCCACGAGGGGCTGGTCGCGGCCGTCGGTGTCGGTGAGCAGCGCGCCGTCGGCGCCGGTTTCCTGAACGGCGGTCAGCAGGCGCTGGAGCGTGGCCGCTTGGAGGAAGGGCAGGTCGGCGGAGAGGACGACGGTGTGCGCGGCCGTGGTGAGCCGCAGACCGGCCTCCAGCGCGGCGACCGGCCCGCCGCCGGGCGGCTCCTCGCGCGCCCAGCGCACCGGGCGGGTGGTGGGCCGGGGCGCGGCCACGACGACGGTCGTCGCCGCGCCGGCGCAGGCCCCGAGCACCCGGTCGAGCAGCGCGCGCCCGCCGACCCTGAGGCCGGGCTTGTCGGCCCCGCCGAGCCGCCGGGCGGCACCGCCGGCCAGTACGACGGCGTCGTACGGAGCGGGGGTCCCGGGGGCGGCGGGCGCGGTGTCGGTCACCCTCCGAGTATGTCCTGTGGCTCCCTTCTTCCGGACCCGGCGTGGGTCACAGCGTGCGCAGCAGCACCGCCGGCTGTTCCACGCAGTCCGCCACATACCGCAGGAAGCCGCCCGCCGTGCCGCCGTCGCACACCCGGTGGTCGAAGGTGAGCGAGAGCTGGACGACCTGGCGGACGGCCAGCTCGCCCTCGTGCACCCACGGCTTGGGGACGATGCGGCCGACGCCCAGCATGGCCGCCTCGGGGTGGTTGATGATCGGGGTGGAGCCGTCGACGCCGAAGACTCCGTAGTTGTTCAACGTGAAGGTCCCGCCGGTGAGTTCCGCGGGGGTGAGCGTCCCGGCGCGGGCGGACTCGGTGAGCCGGGCGAACTCGGCGGTCAGGGACTCCGCGTCGCGCGCGTGGGCGTCCCGGACGACGGGCACGACCAGGCCGCGTTCGGTCTGGGCGGCGAACCCGAGGTGGACCTGGTCGAGCCGGACGATCTCGCGGGCCTCGGTGTCGACGAAGGAGTTCAGCTCGGGGAACCGGGCCAGGGCGGCCGTGCAGATCCGGGCGAGCAGCGCGAGCAGGGAGATCTTCGGTCCCCCGGCGGCGTTCATGGCGGTGCGCGCACGCATGAGTTCGGTCGCGTCGGCGTCGACCCAGCAGGTCGCGTCCGGGATCTCCCGGCGGCTGCGGGAGAGCTTGTCGGCGACGGCACCGCGCACGCCCTTGAGCGGGACCCGGGCTCCGTCCCCGGCCCGGGGGGCCGCCGCGGGAGCCCGCACGGCCGGTTCCCCGCCCGTCGGCGCCGCCGCGGAGGCCGGTACGACCGGTTCCCCGGCCGTGCGGGTCCTTCCCGCCCCGGCCCGCAGCGCGTCCTCGACGTCCGCGCGCAGGATGAGCCCGTCCGGCCCGGAGCCGGCCAGCCGGCGCAGGTCGACGCCGTTGTCCCGGGCCAGCCTGCGTACGAGGGGGGAGATCACGGGGACCGGCCCCTCGGCGGGCGGGGACGCCTGCGTCGCCGCCGGGGCCGGTGTCGGGTCGGAGGCGGGGGCCGGTGCAGGTGCGTGCACGCGCGCGTGGGGGGCCGCCGAGGCGGTCCCGGGCCGCCGCGCCTGCCCGTCGACGCCGGCCGTGCCCGCCCGGACCCTTCTGCGGCGGGCCGCCGGGGCCTGGGTGCCGTAGCCCACCAGGACGTTGCCGGAGCCCTCCGGCTCCGCCGCCGGTTCGCCGACGGCGACCGTCAGGAGCGGGGCGCCGACGGGCAGTTCGGTGCCCTCCTCGCCGAAGCGGGCGGTGACCACACCGCCGTAGGGGCAGGGCACCTCGACCATCGCCTTGGCCGTCTCGACCTCGACCACCGGCTGGTCGATGGCGACCACGTCGCCGACCTTGACCAGCCAGCGGACGATCTCCGCCTCGGTGAGCCCCTCACCGAGGTCGGGCAGCTTGAACTCCAGCACCTGAGCCATCAGCCCTCGGCCTCCCACTGCAGCCGGGCCACGGCGTCCAGGATGCGGTCGACGCCGGGCAGGTGGTGCCGCTCCAGCATGGGCGGCGGGTACGGGATGTCGAAGCCGGCCACGCGCAGCACCGGCGCCTCCAGGTGGTGGAAGCAGCGCTCGGTGATGCGGGCCGCGATCTCGCCGCCCGGTCCGCCGAAGCCGGTGGACTCGTGGACGACGACGGCACGGCCGGTGCGCCGGACGGCCGCGCAGACCGTCTCGTCGTCGAACGGCACCAGTGAGCGCAGGTCGACGACCTCCAGGTCCCAGCCCTCGGCCCGGGCGGCCTCGGCGGCCTCCAGGCAGACCGGCAGCGAGGGGCCGTAGGTGATGAGCGTGGCGCTGGTGCCGGGCCGCCGGACCACCGCGCGGCCGATCGGCTCGACGTCCGTCGGCTGCTCGGGGTTCCAGCTGTCCTTCGACCAGTACAGCCGCTTGGGTTCCAGGAAGACGACCGGGTCGTCGGAGGCGATGGCCTGGCGCAGCAGCCCGTAGGCGTCGGCGACGGTGGCCGGGGTGACGACGTGCAGGCCCGGGGTCGCGATGTAGTAGGCCTCGGAGGAGTCGCTGTGGTGCTCGACGCCGCCGATGCCGCCGCCGTAGGGGACGCGGACGGTGATCGGCAGGGGCATCCTTCCGCGCGTGCGGTTGCGCATACGGGAGACATGGCTGATCAGCTGCTCGAACGCCGGGTAGGCGAAGGCGTCGAACTGCATCTCCACCACCGGCCGGAGGCCGTACATGGCCATGCCGACGGCGGTGCCGAGGATGCCGGCCTCGGCGAGCGGGGTGTCGGTGCAGCGGTCCTCGCCGAACTCCTTGGCGAGGCCGTCGGTGACCCGGAAGACCCCGCCGAGGGTGCCGACGTCCTCGCCCATGACGTGCACGGTGGGGTCGGCGGCCATCGCGTCGCGCATCGCGCGCGTGAGGGCCTGCGCCATGGTGGCGGGCTTGACGGCGACGGTGGTCATCGGGCGCCGCCTTCCGGCGTGCCGGGCTCGCCGTGCTGCTCCTGCTCGGCCTCCAGCTCGGCCCGCAACACGGCCCGCTGTTCGCGCAGTTGCGAGGTGCTCTCGGCGTAGACGTGGTCGAAGAGGTCCATGGGGTCGAGGTCGGGGTCCTGGTTCATGCGGTCCCTCAGGGCGGCGGCCATCGTCTCGGCGTCCTGCCGGGCCGCCTCGATGCCGGCCTCGTCGAGCAGGCCGCGGGTGGTCAGTTCGCGTTCCAGCAGGCCGATCGGGTCGTGGGCGCGCCAGGCGTCGACCTCGGCGTCACCGCGGTACCGGGTGGCGTCGTCGGCGTTGGTGTGGGCGTCGATGCGGTACGTCACCGCCTCGACCAGGGTGGGGCCGCCGCCCGCGCGCGCGTGGCGTACGGCGTCGCGGAGGACCTCGTGCACGGCCGCGGCGTCGTTGCCGTCGACCAGCCGGCCCGGCATGCCGTACCCGACGGCCTTGTGGGCCAGGGAGGGGGCGGCGGTCTGCTTGGCGAGCGGGACGGAGATGGCGAAGCCGTTGTTCTGCACCAGGAAGACGACCGGTGCCTGCCAGACGGCGGCGAAGTTCAGCGCCTCGTGGAAGTCGCCCTCGCTGGTGCCGCCGTCGCCGACCATGGCGAGCGCGACCACGTCGTCACCCTTGATGCGGGCGGCGTGCGCGAGGCCGACGGCGTGCGGCAGCTGGGTGGCGAGCGGGGTACTGAGCGGGGCCACCCGGTGGGCGTAGGGGTCGTAGCCGCTGTGCCAGTCGCCGCGCAGCAGGGTGAGCGCCTCGGCGGGGTCCACGCCCCGGGCGACGACGGCGAGCGTGTCGCGGTAGCTGGGGAAGAGCCAGTCGCGCTCCTCCAGGGCCAGGGCGGCGGCGATCTCGCAGGCCTCCTGGCCGGTGCTGGACGGGTAGACGGCGAGCCGGCCCTGTTTGGTGAGCGCGGTGGCCTGCGTGTTGTAGCGGCGGCCGCGCACCAGCTGGGCGTAGAGCCGGAGCAGCAGGTCGGGGTCGGTCTTCCCGGCCGCCTCGGTGCCGAGGACGCGGTAGGGCTCGGCGTCGGGCAGCAGCGGCGCGGGGTCCATACGGGGCTGCCAGGCGGGCGGCGGCGATGGCCGGTACGCGCCCCGCTGCTCCAGAACCGTCATGACGGCACCTCCTCGTGGGAGCGGCTACGGGAGGCGTGTCGGCTGTGACCCGCCTCACCAACCGATTGTTCGGTCGCCGGCACATTTTGGCTACAGGCACCTCAAGGCTGTGGACAAACGGTTCTCCACAGCCTGCAATGAACGCAGGACGTCCACGGCGAGGAAGCGGGGGGACATGGGACCTGAACAAATGGCCGACGGGCCGCAGGACGGCGCCGTGCTGCCGCCCCGCCCACTGGACGCCATCGACCAGGACATCCTGCGGATCCTCCAGGCGGACGGCCGCGCCTCGATACGGTCCGTCGCCGAACGCGTCCATGTCTCGCGCGCCAACGCCTACGCGCGCATCAACCGGCTCGTCGAGGACGGGGTGATCCGGGGTTTCAGCGCGCGCGTGGACCACGAGCGAGCCGGCCACGGCACCTCGGCGTACATCACGCTGAAGATCGTCCAGAACAGCTGGCGCACGGTCCGCGAGCAGCTCAGACAGCTGCCCGGCGCCTCCCACATCGCCCTGGTGGGCGGCGACTTCGACGTACTGCTGCTGGTGCACACGCCCGACAACCGGGCGCTGCGCGAACTGGTGCTGACCCGGCTCCAGGCCATCCCCGAGGTGCTCAGCACCCGCACGCTCCTGGTGTTCGAGGAGGAGGACCTGGAGCCGGACAGCTGAGGTCAGTCCTGGCGCAGCCCCGAGAAGACCAGCCGGACCACGGCGTCGGCCACCTCCCGGTCGCTCGCGCCGCGCGTGTCCGGCCGGTACCACTCCACGATGGAGTTGATCATTCCGAAGACCAGCCGGGTGGCCAGCCGCACCTCCACGTCGGCGCGTACGTCCCCGTCGGCGGCCGCCGCCTTCAGCAGTTCCGCGACCCGGTGGTCGAAGTCGCGGCGCCGCTCCAGCGCCCACCGCTCGGTCTCGGTGTTGCCGCGCACGCGCAGCAGCAGCGTCACATAGGGCAACTCGGCTATGAGCACCTCGACCATGCGGCGCACCACGTGCTCCAGCCGGTCGGCGGACCGCCCCGCGCGCGCGTGCTCCTCCTCCAGGATGGCGAACAGCCCGTCCAGGGCGCGGCTGACGGCCCGGCGCAGCAGCTCCTCCTTGCCGCTGACGTGGTGGTAGATGGACGACTTGGAGATGCCGGCCGCCTTGGACAGGTGCTCCATGGACGTGCCGTCGTAGCCGCGCTCGTTGAAGACCCGCACGGCGACCGAGAGCAGCGTCTCGGGGGTGTACGTGTCCCGCTTGGCCGTGGTCATGGGGTGCCCTCCCGCTTGTCCTGGGCGTACGAGTGGCGGTAGAGCGCCAGGGAAGGCGCGTAGCGGCCGGAGGGGTCGCGCTCGTGCAGTTCGTCCAGCAGTTCGTGGGCCCAGGCCCGGGGGAGGCCGCGGCTCCACTCGAAGGGTCCGAGGGGGTAGTTGACGCCGAGGCGCATCGCGGTGTCGATGTCCTCCTCGGTGGCGACGCCCTTGGCGACGGCGTCGTGCGCGAGGTCGATGATCCGGGCGACCGTGCGGGCGACGATCATTCCGGGGACGTCGCCGATGACGCTGACCTTCTTGCCGAGCGCCTGGAAGAGGCCGGTGGCCTCGGCGAGGGTCTGCGGCAGGGTGTCCTGGGCGGTGGACAGGGCGATGCGGGTGGCCTTGCGGTAGTCCAGGGCGAGGTCGAAGTAGACGACGTCGCGGAACTCCACGGAGGTCTGGCCGTCGGCGAGGGCCAGCTGGCCGCCGCTGGGCAGCACCAGGCGGGTGCCGTTGTCCTCGTCCTCCTCGCGGACCGTGATGCCCGCCTCCCGGATCATCGCCAGCAGCTCGGCCGCCGGGCCGAGGTCGCCCTCGGCGATGACGTAGGCGGGCGGCTGCTCCGTGTCGGCGGTGTGCGGCTCGGGCCGCTCGGCGCCCTCGGCGTAGTCGTACCAGCCGTGCCCGCTCTTGCGGCCGAGCCGGCCGGACTCCACCAGCCGGCGCTGGGCCAGCGAGGGGGTGAAGCGCACGTCCTGGAAGAAGGACTGCCACACCGAGTGGGTGACGGACTCGTTGACGTCCTGGCCGATCAGGTCGGTCAGCTCGAAGGCGCCCATCCGGAAGCCGCCCGACTCGCGCAGGACCGCGTCGATGGTCGCGGGGTCGGCGGCCTGGGCCTCGTGGACGGCGAACGCCTCCGCGTAGAAGGGCCGGGCGATGCGGTTGACGATGAAGCCCGGGGTGTCCGCGCAGGCCACCGGGGTCTTGCCCCAGGCGCGGGCGGTCTCGTACGCGCGCGTGGCCGACGTGACGTCGGTGGCGAACCCGGAGACCACCTCGACCAGCGGCAGCAGCGGCGCCGGGTTGAAGAAGTGCAGGCCGACGAAGCGTCCGGGGTGGCGCAGGGCGCCGCCGATGGCCGTCACCGACAGCGAGGAGGTGTTGGTGGCGAGCAGGCAGTCCTCGGCGACGATGTCCTCCAGCTCGCCGAAGAGCCGCTGCTTGACGTCCAGCCGCTCCAGGACGGCCTCCACGACCAGCCCGCAGCCGGCCAGCTCCGCGAGGCTGTCCACGGGCTTCAGGCGGGCGCGGGCGGCGTCGCGGTCGGCTTCGGCGAGCCGGTCCTTGGCCACGAGCCGGTCGAGGCGGGCGCCGATCGCTTCCGCCGCGTCCCGGGCCCGGCCGGGGACGGTGTCGTACAGCTGTACGGGGTGGCCGGCGACCAGCGCGACCTGGGCGATTCCCTGGCCCATGGTGCCGGTCCCGACGACGGCCACGGGGCTGCTGAGGGCGAGAGCTGTCATGTGCGCGATCCTCCCGCACGGGGTTTTCCACAGATGCGGCGGACCCCCTTGTACCGACCGATCGTTCGGTTACTCTAGCTCTGACCGTTCCATCCCGCTGCTCTTTCTGCCAGGCCCGCACTCGAAGAAGAGTCCTCCAGACGAGGAGTTGGTCCCGCATGGCCGCCGAACTGACCGCGCCCGAGCTGATCGCGAAGCACCGGCCCACTCTCGATCAGGCCCTGGAAGCGATCCGCACCCGCGCGTACTGGTCCCCGCACCCCGAGCACCCGAAGGCCTACGGCGAGGACGGCAGCCTGGACGCGGCGGCGGGCAAGGCCGCCTTCGACGCCCTGCTCGGCAACCGCCTGGACCTCACCGACCAGCCCGGCGTCGACGACTGGGTGGGCGAGGAGGTCTCCCCGTACGGCATCGAGCTGGGCGTGACCTATCCGCACGCGGACCTCGACGTGCTGCTGCCCGCGATGCGGGCCGGCCAACGCGGCTGGCGGGACGCGGGCGCGGAGCTGCGGGCCATGGTGTGCCTGGAGATCCTGAAGCGGATCAGCGACCGCACGCACCAGTTCGCGCACGCCGTCATGCACACCTCCGGCCAGGCGTTCATGATGGCGTTCCAGGCGGGCGGCCCGCACGCCCAGGACCGCGGCCTCGAGGCGGTGGCGTACGCGTACGCGGAGCAGGTCCGCACCCCGGGCACGGCGGAGTGGACCAAGCCGCAGGGCAAGCGCGACCCGCTGGCGCTGGCCAAGACCTTCACGCCCGTCCCGCGCGGCATCGGCCTGGTCATCGGCTGCAACACCTTCCCGACCTGGAACGGCTACCCGGGCCTGTTCGCCTCCCTGGCCACCGGCAACGCGGTCCTGGTCAAGCCGCACCCGCGCGCGGTGCTGCCGCTCGCGCTGACCGTGCGGATCGCCCGGGACGTGCTCGCCGAGTCGGGCTTCGATGCGAACCTGGTCGCGCTGGCCGCCGAACGGCCCGGCGAGGGCATCGCCAAGACCCTCGCCCTGCGCCCCGAGATCAAGATCATCGACTACACGGGGTCGACGGCGTTCGGCGACTGGCTAGAGGCCAACGCCCGCCAGGCGCAGGTCTACACGGAGAAGGCCGGCGTCAACACCGTGATCGTGCACTCCACGGACGACTACCAGGGCATGCTGTCCAACCTGGCGTTCTCGCTCTCCCTGTACAGCGGCCAGATGTGCACCACCCCGCAGAACCTGCTCATCCCCCGCGACGGCATCAGCACCGACCAGGGCCCCAGGACCTTCGACGAGGTCACCGCCGACCTCGCCCGCGCGGTCGACGGCCTGCTCGGCGACGACGCGCGCGCGAACGCCCTGCTCGGCGCGATCGTCAACCCGGACGTCAAGGCCCGCCTCGAGGCCGCCGCCGGCCTCGGCGAGGTCGCCCTCGCCTCCCGTGAGGTCACCAACCCGGAGTTCCCGGACGCGGTGGTCCGCACCCCCGTCATCGTCAAGCTGGACGGCGCCAAGCCGGACGACGAGGCCGCCTACATGAGCGAGTGCTTCGGCCCGGTCTCCTTCGCCGTCGCGGTCGACTCGGTGACGGACGCGGCCGAGCTGTTGCGGCGCACGGTCCGCGAGAAGGGCGCGATGACGGTCGGCGCCTACACCACGGACGCCGGGGTCGAGGAGACGATCCAGGAGGTGTGCCTGGAGGAATCGGCCCAGCTGTCGCTCAACCTCACCGGCGGGGTGTACGTGAACCAGACCGCCGCCTTCTCCGACTTCCACGGCTCGGGCGGCAACCCGGCGGCCAACGCGGCCCTCACCGACGGCGCGTTCGTGGCCAACCGGTTCCGGGTGGTGGAGGTCCGCCGGGAGGCCTGAGCCGCTAGGCGCCCCCGGCGCTCCAGTGGTACAGCGTCATCGCCACGCTGGTGGCGAGGTTGTAGCTGGAGACCTGGGGGCGCATCGGCAGCCTCAGCAGGTGGTCGGCCCGGGCCCGCAGCTGCGGGGACAGGCCGGAGCGCTCCGAGCCGAAGGCCAGCACGGCGTCGTCGGGCAGCGTGGTCCCGCGGATGTCCTCACCCTCCGGATCGAGGGCGAACAGCGGGCCGGCGGGCAGCTCGTCGACGCCGAGGCGCTCCACCGCGGTCGCGAAGTGCAGGCCCGCGCCGCCGCGCAGCACCGTGGGGTGCCAGGGATCGAGGGTGCCCGTGGTGACCACACCGGTCACCCCGAAACCGGCGGCCAGCCGGATCACCGCACCCGCGTTGCCGAGGTTGCGGGGATGGTCCAGCACGACGACGGGCGCGGTGCGCGGCGTGCGGGCGAGCACGCGCAGGTTCTCCTCCCGGGACGGCCGTACCGCGAGGGCGGCCACACCGGTCGGATGGGGGCGCGGGACGAGCGAGGCGTACGCCGCCCGGGGAACCTCCGTCAGGAGGGCGTCCAGGGTGTCGCGTACGTCCTCGGCCAGTTCCCCGGCGAGGGCGAGCGCGGCCTCCCGGTCGGTGGTGACCGCGACCGGCACCTCGGCCCCGAAGCGCAGCGCGTGCTTCAGGGCGTGGAAGCCGTCGAGCAGTACGGCGGAGTCCGCGTGCTCACTCCAACGGCTCAGCGGATCGGTCATGCCGTGAACCCTACGCGGTCCGTCGGGCTCTCCTCGGGCGAGCGCTGGGCGGGCACCGTACGGCCGACGCGCCGGGCGAGCCGCCCGCGCGCGCGTGCGGCCAGGTCGCCCAGCCGGCGCAGGAAGGACGTCGGCAGGAAGACCGCGTCCGCGGTGATCATCGCCAGCGAGAAGAACGGCAGGCCGAGGACGACCGCGATCACCGCGTGCTCGACCATCATCAGCGCCAGCAGCACGTTCTTGACCCGCCGGTTGAACAGCGTGAACGGGAAGGCGACCTGCACCATGACCGTCCCGTAGGCCACGAGCATCAGGATCGTGCCGCTGGACGACATCAGGTCGGCCAGGGCGGGCCAGGGCGAGAAGTAGTCCAGGTGGAGCGGGTAGTACACGGCGGTGCCGTCCTGCCAGCGCGAGCCCTGGACCTTGTACCAGCCGGCCGTGGCGTAGATCAGGCAGGCCTCCGCCATGATCACGGCCAGGGCGCCGTTGTGCAGGATGTTCGCGATGACGTCGAGCAGGATCCGCGGCTGCTCCCAGGCCGCCCGGCGGCCGACGGCCCACCACAGGCCGAGTCCGGCCCAGGCCGTCCACAGCAGCGCCGGGATCAGCCAGCCGTTGTCGAACCGGCCGGTCAGCGTCGCCGCGCCGAGCGCCAGGCCGGACACCGCCCACAGCAGCGGTCCCGTCCGGTCGGCGGGCACCCGCTCCCCGCGCGCGCGTGCCGCCGCGCCGTGGGCCGCGCGCCGGGCGTCCAGGGACCACACCTGCCCGCAGCGCGTGAACACCAGGTAGATGGCCATCAGGTGCAGGACGTTGTCGCCGCCGTCACCGATGAAGACGCTGCGGTTCTGCAGCGACAGCACGCCCACCATGAACAGCACGGACGCGGTCCGGGTGCGCCAGCCGAGCAGCAGGGCGGCGCTGGCGAGGATCGCCAGCGCGTAGCAGCACTCGAACCACAGCCGGCCGTCGGACCACAGCAGTGCCGTGAAGGCGTGGTTGTCGGCGGTCAGCTCCTTGGCGAGGTTCCAGCCCCACGGCCCGGTGGGGCCGTACAGCTCCTGGCGGTGCGGGAACTCGCGCAGCAGGAACAGCATCCAGGTCCCCGCGAAGCCGATCCGGATCACGGCGCTCTGGTACGGCCCGAGAGCCGCCTCGGTGACCCGGGCGACACCCCGCGACAGGGTCAGGGAGAGACGGTTCACCGCACACCTCCCGCGGCCTCGTCGGACGACAGGGACCACCAGGGAAGCAGGCGGTAGACGGGCTTGTCGGACACCCGCTCACGGCTCCACGGCGGCGGCTGCACATTGGTGGTGCTGGAACGGATCTGCACGCGCTGGATCACGCCTTCCCGGCTCGTCGGGTCGTCCTGGTAGAGGCGCATCACCACGATCCGGCGCAGGTACTGCTCGGACAGGGAGCCGCGCAGGCCGACGGGACGGTTGTCGGTGCCGTGCGTGGCACTGAAGAAGTCCCAGGCCCGGCGCAGCAGGTTCTGCTGGGTGTGGCTGGGGGCCAGGTTGCCGTCGATGGCGGCGCCGTCCTGGGCGGACAGGTCGGTCCAGCCGGTGGTGCGCAGCCCGCCGTCCCGCATCCGCACCTCGGCGCGTACCTGGACGGCGATGTTCTGCTGGAGCGGGTTCGGGGCGAACAGCTTCCAGTTCTGCTCGAACTCCGGGTACACCCATTCCTCTATCGCCTTGCCGTGCTGCTTCGTCACCGTGTTGGCGGGGGCGAGGCTGAGGAACACCATCAGCAGGTGCACACAGGCGGCCACGGCGACCACCGCGAGCGCCAGCGCCGCGCCGACCTGATAGCGCGGGGAGAGCGCGGCGACGCCGGTACGGGGCGCGGGCGCGGCTTCCGGTGCGGGCGCGGCTTCCGGTGCGGGCGCGGCTTCGGTTGCCGGTGCGGCCGTGGGGCCGGGCGGCGGGGGCGGCGCCGGGGGTTCTTCCGGGAGACGCGTCCCGGCCGACCCGTCCGGGCCCTGCGGGCCCCGCGGATCCTCGTCGTACGCGTCCATTCCGTCCCGTCCCCCGTTTCGGCTCATGCGGTCAGCTCGGTGCCTTCGACTCGGTCGTCCGGCCCGTCGGCCGGCTCGGAGGCTGACGAACGGGGCGGACCGTGGCGCGGTGCCCGTCACGGGCGCCGCACACGGCACGAGCGCCACGTCTCGGCGCTCGCACGGAACGGTACTCAGCCCCGGGCCCCGGGCGCAGCCCCGGGTACGGACGGATGCGGTGGTCCTCGCCACGCGGAGCGGGGATGCGGCCCGCCCGCTCCCCGTTGTCCACAGCCGACGCGAGGAGTTTTCCACAGCGGTTGACACCCGCGGCGGCCCCCCACACCATGGACTACGCACGGACCGAACGATCGGTCGGGACGCATCGCTCGGACAGAGTTCACCGCAGAGCCCGAGGTCAGGGGGACCGCATGGCCACAGCAGCCGCGCAGCCAACCGCCCGCACGGAGGCGGACGGCGCACCGGACACCGCCCGGACGGCGGCCTACCAGCGCGCCTTCGACGCGGCCGTGGCCGCCGACGAACGCATCGAACCGCGCGACTGGATGCCCGACGCCTACCGCGCCACCCTGGTCCGGCAGATCGCCCAGCACGCGCACTCCGAGATCATCGGCATGCAGCCGGAGGCCAACTGGATCACCCGCGCGCCCTCCCTGCGCCGCAAGGCGATCCTGATGGCCAAGGTCCAGGACGAGGCCGGCCACGGCCTGTACCTCTACAGCGCGGCCGAGACCCTCGGCACCAGCCGCGACGAACTGCTCGACAAGCTGCACACCGGCCGCCAGAAGTACTCCTCGATCTTCAACTACCCCACCCTGACCTGGGCCGACGTCGGTGCGATCGGCTGGCTGGTGGACGGCGCCGCGATCACCAACCAGGTCCCGCTGTGCCGCTGCTCCTACGGCCCGTACGCCCGGGCGATGGTGCGGATCTGCAAGGAGGAGTCCTTCCACCAGCGCCAGGGGTACGAGCTGCTGCTGGCCCTCAGCAAGGGCACCCCGGAGCAGCACGCCATGGCCCAGGACGCGGTGAACCGCTGGTGGTGGCCGTCGCTGATGATGTTCGGCCCGCCCGACGACGAGTCCCAGCACTCGGCGCAGTCCATGGAGTGGAAGATCAAGCGCCACTCCAACGACGAACTGCGCCAGCGCTTCGTGGACATCTGCGTCCCGCAGGCCGAGTCCCTGGGCCTCACCCTCCCCGACCCGGAGCTGCGGTGGAACGAGGAGCGGGAGCACTACGACTTCGGCCCGATCGACTGGAGCGAGTTCCGGGACGTCCTCAAGGGCAACGGCCCGTGCAACGAAGAGCGGATCACCCAACGCAGACGAGCCCACGACGAGGGCGCATGGGTGAGGGAAGCAGCCGCGGCCTACGCGGCCAAGCACGCCGGCGACACCGGCGGGACGGGAGCGACGCGAGCATGAGCACCACCGACTGGCCCCTGTGGGAGGTCTTCGTGCGCTCCCGGCGCGGCCTCTCCCACACCCACGCCGGCAGCCTGCACGCGCCCGACGCCGAACTGGCCCTGCGCAACGCCCGCGACCTGTACACCCGGCGCGGCGAGGGGGTCTCCATCTGGGTCGTCCCGGCCGCCGCGATCACCGCGTCCTCGCCGGACGAGAAGGACCCGTTCTTCGAGCCGGCCGCCGACAAGCCCTACCGGCACCCGACCTTCTACGAGATCCCGGAAGGGGTGAAGCACCTGTGACCGCCACCGGCCCCACGGCCCGCACCGCGGCCCCCGCCGCCGTCCCGGTGACCGCAGCCCTCGCTCTCGGCGACGACGCCCTGGTGCTCTCCCACCGTCTGGGGGAGTGGGCCGGGCACGCCCCCGTGCTGGAGGAGGAGGTCGCCCTCGCCAACATCGCCCTGGACCTGCTCGGCCAGGCCCGCGTGCTGCTGTCCCTGGCCGGCGACGAGGACGAGCTGGCCTTCCTGCGCGAGGAACGCGCCTTCCGCAACCTCCAGCTGGTCGAGCAGCCGAACGGCGACTTCGCCCACACCATCGCCCGCCAGCTGTACTTCTCCACCTACCAGCAGCTCCTCTACACCGAACTCGCCGGGACGGAGGGCCCGTTCGCGCCGCTCGCCGCGAAGGCGGTCAAGGAGGTCGCCTACCACCGCGACCACGCCGAGCAGTGGACGCTGCGGCTCGGTGACGGCACGGAGACCAGCCACGAGCGGATGCAGCGGGCCTGCGACGCGCTGTGGCGGTTCACCGGCGAGATGTTCCAGCCGGTGGAGGGCCTGGAGGCCGACTGGCGCGGGATGGAGGACCGCTGGCTGGAGTCCGTCACCGACGTGCTCGGCCGGGCCTCCCTGACCGTCCCGCAGGGCCCGCGCACCGGCGCCTGGTCGGCGGGCGCCGGCCGGCAGGGCCTGCACACCGAGCCGTTCGGCCGGATGCTCGCCGAGATGCAGCACCTGCACCGCAGCCACCCGGGGGCGGCATGGTGACCGCCACCGCCCTGGAGGCGGAGCTGCTGGAGCTGGCCGGCGCGGTGCCCGACCCCGAGCTGCCCGTGCTCACCCTGCGCGAGCTGGGCGTGCTCCGCGCGGTGCGCCTCCACGGCGGTGACACGGTGGAGGTCGACCTGACCCCCACCTACACCGGCTGCCCGGCCGTCGAGGCGATGAGCCTGGACATCGAGCGGGTGCTGCGCGCCCACGGCATGCGCGAGGTCACCGTCCGCACGGTGCTCACGCCCGCCTGGTCGACCGACGACATCACCCCCGAAGGCCGTCAGAAGCTCGCGGAGTTCGGCATCGCTCCGCCGCGCGTGGGCCACGACAGCGGCCCGGTGCCGCTGGCCCTGGGCCCGACCCGCACCCGGGAGCCGCAGTCCCCGGCCGAACCGGTCCGGTGCCCGCACTGCGGCTCGGCCGAGACCGAGCTGCTGAGCCGGTTCTCCTCCACCGCGTGCAAGGCGCTGCGCCGCTGCCTGGCCTGCCGTGAACCGTTCGACCACTTCAAGGAGTTGTGATGGCCCGCTTCCACCCGCTCCCGGTGGCCGCGGTCGACCGGCTCACCGACGACTCCGTCGCCCTCACCCTCACCGTCCCGCCGGAGCTGCGCGAGGAGTACCGGCACGCACCCGGCCAGCACCTCGCGCTGCGTCGCCGGATCGACGGCACGGAGATCCGCCGCACCTACTCGATCTGCTCCCCCGCCCCCGACCCGGCCGGCGAGGGCCCGGAGAGCCTGCGGGTGGGGGTGCGGCTGGTCGAGGGCGGGGCCTTCTCGGCGTACGCGCTGAAGGAGATCAACATCGGGGACGAGCTGGACGTGATGACCCCGGCGGGCCGCTTCACGCTGGAGCCGGCCCCTGGTCTGTACGCGGCGGTCGTCGGCGGCAGCGGCATCACCCCGGTGCTGTCCATCGTCGCCACGCTGCTGGCGCGTGAGCCGTCGGCCCGGTTCTGCCTGATACGCAGTGACCGCACGGCCGCCTCCACCATGTTCCTGGAGGAGGTCGCCGACCTGAAGGACCGCTATCCGGAGCGGCTTCAGCTGGTGACCGTGCTCTCCCGGGAGGAGCAGCAGGCGGGACTGCCGTCGGGCCGGCTCGACCGGGAACGGCTCACGGGGCTGCTGCCCGCGCTGCTGCCGGTGGAGCGGGTGGCGGGCTGGTTCCTGTGCGGGCCCTACGGGCTGGTGCAGGGCGCGGAGCGGGCGCTGCGCGAACTGGGCGTGGACCGGGCGCGGATGCACCAGGAGATCTTCCACGTGGACGCGGGCTCCGCCCCGGCGGCCTCCGCTTCGGCGCCGGCGCACAGCACGGTCACCGCGCGGCTCGACGGCCGCGGCGGCACCTGGCCGGTGCGGGAGGGGGAGTCGCTGCTGGAGACGGTGCTGCGCAACCGGCCCGACGCGCCCTACGCCTGCAAGGGCGGGGTGTGCGGGACCTGCCGGGCCTTCCTGGTCGCGGGCGAGGTGCGCATGGACCGCAACTTCGCGCTGGAGACGGAGGAGACGGAGGCCGGGTATGTGCTGGCCTGCCAGTCGCATCCGCTGACAGAGAGGGTGGAGCTGGACTTCGACCGCTGAGGGCCACCCGACCGCCCCCTCCCCGGCCGCCCCCTCCCCGACCGTCCCTTTCCGGACCGCCTCCTTCCCGACCGCGCTCTTCCCGGCCGTTCCCTTCTCCTAGAACCTGTTCTATCTTGACGGCCCGTCAGATACGGGCAGTCGCACTCGGTGCGCTGCCGGACGACCGGACCCGCCAGGAGGACAGGCCGTGGACTTCACCTTCACCGAGGAGCAGCGGGCGGCGGCCGAGGCGGCGCGGGGGGTGTTCGCCGGGGTCGTGCCGGACGCGGTGCCCAGCCCGGCGCTCACCCCCGGCGCCGTGGCCGAGGGCTTCGACCGGGCGCTGTGGTCCCGGCTGGCCGACGCGGACCTGCTGAGCCTGCTGCTGGCCGAGGCGCACGGCGGGGCGGGCCTGGACGCGATCGCGCTGTGCCTGGTGCTCCGCGAGGCCGGCCGGGTGCTCGCGCGGGTGCCGCTGCTGGAACACAGCGCCGCCGCGTCGGCCGTGCAGGTTCACGGCGGAGCGGAGCAGGCGGACCGGCTGCTGGCCCGGGCCGCCCGGGGCGAGCTGGTGCTGACGGTCGCGGCCCAGGGACGTACCGGCCATGACCCGGCCCAGCTGGCCGTCACCGCGCGCCGTGAGGGGCCGGTGTGGCTGCTGGACGGGGTGCAGACGGCGGTGCCGTGGGCGTACGACGCGGACCTGGTCGTCGTACCGGCGCATGTCGAGGGCCCGGGGGCCGAGCGGACCGTGCTGGCGCTGGTGCCGCGGGAGGCCGAGGGGCTGGTGCTCGCCGAGCAGGTCTCCACCAGCGGCGAGCGGCTGGCCGAGCTGCGGCTGCGGTCGGTGCGGCTCGGGCCGGACGAGGTGATCGAGGCCGACGGGGCCTGGGAGTGGCTGCACGGGCTGCTGGTGACGGGCACCTGCGCGCTGGCGCTCGGGCTGGGTGAGCGGGTGCTGCGGATGACCGGGGAGTACACCGGCAAGCGGGAGCAGTTCGGCCATCCGATCGCGACGTTCCAGGCGGTGGCCGTGCAGGCCGCGGACCGGTACATCGACCTGCGCGCCATGGAGGCCACGCTGTGGCAGGCCGCGTGGCGGATCGCCTCCGGGGCGTCGGGGGCGCTGCCGGTCGCCGGGGACATCGCCGTGGCGAAGATCTGGGCGGCGGAAGGGGTGCGGCGGGTGGTGCAGACGGCTCAGCATCTGCACGGCGGGTTCGGCGCCGACACCGACTACCCGCTGCACCGCTATCACGCCTGGGCCAAGCACCTGGAGCTGGCGCTCGGCCCGGCGGCGGCGTACGAGGAGCGGCTGGGCGACCTGCTGGCCGCCCACCCCCTCGGCTGACGGGGCGCGGAAGCCCGGGTCAGAGGACGAAGCCCGGCTTGCCCTCGTCGGTGACGACCGGGCGGCCGGCGGTCTGCCACTGCTGCATGCCGCCGTCGACGTTGACCGCGTCGACGCCCTGCTGGACCAGGTACATGGTGACCTGGGCGGAGCGGCCGCCCGAGCGGCAGATGACGTGGACGCGGCCGTCCTGCGGGGCGGCCTCGGTCAGCTCGCCGTAGCGGGCGACGAACTCGCTGACGGGAATGTGCAGGGCTCCCTCGGCGTGGCCCGCCTGCCACTCGTCGTCCTCGCGGACGTCCAGCAGGAAGTCGCCGTCCTTGAGGTCCGTGATCTGGACCGTGGGCACACCAGCTCCGAAATTCATGGCTCCGACGCTACCCGAAGCGCCGGTGGTTCAGTCCTGCCCCCGCAGGCCGGCCAGCTCCGCCTCCCGCTGGGCGATGTCGGCGCGCAGCCGTTCGGCGATCTCGTCGAGCAGCCCGTCGGGGTCGTCCGGGGCGAGGCGGAGCATGCCGGCGATCGCACCCTCCTCCAGTTCGCGGGCGACGAGGGTGAGCAGTTCCTTGCGCTGGGCGAGCCATTCGAGGCGGGCGTACAGCTCCTCGGCGGGGCTCGGCCGGCGCTCGGGCGGCACCGGACCGGCGGCCCATTCCGCGGCCAGCTCACCGAGCAGGGTCTCGTCGCCCCGGGCGTAGGCGGCGTTGACCCGGCTGAGGAACTCCTCGCGCCGCTTGCGCTCGTCCTCCTCCTGGGCGAGGTCGGGGTGGGCCTTGCGGGCCAGCTCGCGGTAGAGCTTGCGGGCCTGCTCGCTGGGCCGTACCCGCTGCGGGGGCCGTACCGGCTGGTCGGTGAGCATGGCGACGGCCTCGGGGAACAGGCCGTCGCCGTCCATCCAGCCGTGCAGCAGTTCCTCCACGCCGGGCATCGGCAGCACGCGGGCGCGGGCCTCCGCGGCACGGCGGATGTCCTCGGGGTCGCCGGTGCGGGCGGCCTTCGCCTCGGCGATCTCGGCGTCCAGCTCCTCGATGCGGAGGTAGAGCGGGCCGAGTCGCTGATCGTGGAGACGGGAGAAGTTCTCCACCTCGACGCGGAAGGTCTCCACGGCGATCTCGTACTCGATCAACGCCTGCTCGGCGGCCCGCACGGCCTGCTCCAGCCGTTCCTCGGGGCGGGGGGCCTGGGACTGGTCGGCTTCCGGGGTCGTCACCCGCCCAGGGTAGCCGCTGCCCCCGACGCTGCCCCCGGCCAAGACCGGGGCGCGGTTCCCCGCCCGGGGAAACCCCTCACGACACCCCCGGGGAAGCCCCTCACGACACCCCCGGGGAAATCCCTCACGTCGCCCCGGGGACATCCCTCACGACACCCCGTGAATCCCCTCACACCCCCGGCTCGGCCTCGATCCGCCCCGCCCGGATGCCCGCGAGCAGGTCGGCGTGGTCCGCCTCCGTGCGGTCGGCGTAGGCGACGGCGAAGGCGGCGAGGGCCTCGTCCAGTTCCTCGTTCTTGCCGCAGTAGCCGGCGATCAGGCGGGGGTCGGCGCTGTGGGAGTGGGCGCGGGCCAGCAGGGCGCCGGTCATGCGGGCGTAGTCGTCGACCTGGTCCGCGGCGAGGGCGGCCGGGTCGACGCTGCCCTTGCGGTTGCGGAACTGGCGCACCTGGTAGGGGCGCCCTTCGACGGTGGTCCAGCCGAGCAGGGTGTCGCTGACGACCTGCATCCGCTTCTGCCCGAGCACCACCCGGCGGCCCTCGTGCTCCGCCGGCGGGGCCGGGAAGCCGGCCGTGGCCAGGTGCGCGAGGAGCGCGGAGGGCCGGGCCTCCTTCACCTGGAGGACCAGGGGCTCGCCGCGGTGGTCGAGGAGCAGCACGACGTAGGACCGGGTGCCGACGCTGCCGGTGCCGACCACGCGGAAGGCGACGTCGTGCACGGCGTGCCGGGCGAGCAGGGGGTGGCGGTCCTCGCCGAGGGTGTCGGCGTACGGCTCCAGGGAGGCGGCGACCGCCGCGGCCTCGGCGTCGGGTATCCGGCGCAGCACCGGCGGGGCGGGCACGAACCGCCGTCCGCCGTCCGGCGCCGGCTCGGTCGACTTCGCGGCGAACCGGCCGCTGGTGTTGGCCCGGGCCTTCTCCGAGACCCGCTGGAGCGTGCCGAGCAGGTCGTGGGCGTCGGTGTGGGAGACGAGTTCCTCGTCCGCGATGGCGTTCCAGGCGTCGAGCGCGGGCAGCTTGGCGAGCAGCCGCATGGTGCGGCGGTAGGCACCGGCCGCGTCCCGGGCCGCGGCCCGGCAGGTGTCCTCGTCGGCGCCCGCCTCGCGGCCGGCGAGGACCAGCGAGGCGGCGAGCCGCTTGAGGTCCCATTCCCAGGGGCCGTGCACGGTCTCGTCGAAGTCGTTGAGGTCGATGACGAGACCGCCGCGGGCGTCGCCGTACAGACCGAAGTTGGCGGCGTGCGCGTCACCGCATATCTGGGTGCCGATCCCGGTGGTGGGGGTGCGGGCGAGGTCGTACGCCATGAGGCCGGCCGAGCCGCGCAGGAAGGCGAAGGGGGTGGCCGCCATCCGGCCCACGCGGAGCGGGGTCAGTTCGGGGATGCGGCCGGCGTTGGACTCGGCCACCGCGCTCACCGCGTCGGGGCGGGAAGCGTCCAGGTCGAGCGTGCGGTGGGCGGAACGCGGCACGCTCGTGCGCAGCGCCTTGCCCTCCTCCTTCGGCGAGCCCTGCGGCGGCCAGTCGGCGAACCCGCGCACCCGCGGCAGCCTGCGCGCACCGCCACCCGCTCCGTCCGCTCCGTGCGTCGCCCCCACACCGGTTCCGGTCACCGCGACCGCCTCCCCCGTACTGCCCGGACGCCGTCGGACAGGCGCCGGTACGAACATCGACTCGGAGACCGTACAACCGGTGGCCGAAACGCGTCAGACCCCGTGGACCGCGGTGGCGTGGGGCCGACGCGGGGACAGGGCCGGCCGGCGGAGGCAGGCCCGGCGGGCGCCGCCCGGCCCCGGCAGGTGCCGTTCAGCCGCAGCCGCCGGCGTGGCCCTGGTCACCCCCCGCGCCGAGGGCGACGACCGGTTCCTTCGGTGCCGGCGGCACGGAACCGGCAACGCTCCGGACGAACGCGTCGAACCGGTCCACACCCCAGAACTTCTCCCGGCCGTTGATGAAGAAGGGGATGCCGAACACGTCGTCGCCGTCCACGTCCAGCAGGGCCCGAACGCCCCGGGCGCGCAGCTCCTCGTCCTCCGACGCCCCGGCGAGCAGCTCGGAGGGCAGTCCGAGTTCGACGGCCAGCTCCCCCATCACCGCCCGGTCGCAGATGTCGCGGCCCTCCTCCCAGCGCAGCTGGTAGGCCCGGCGTACGAAGGCCCGCCCGAGGCCCGCGTCGTCCGCGGCGAGATAGGCGAGGTGGGGTACCTCCCAAACCGGGTCTCGGTCCGTCGGCCAGGCCGGCCGCAGACCGGCCTGATGAGCGAGCCTGCGCACGTCCTGGAGGATGTAGAGGTGCTTGGCCTTCGACATCGCGGTGTACGGGAAGGCCCCTCCCGCCTCGGCGAGCAGCGCGGAGCTGCGCGCGTCGGGCTCCCAGAACGGTCGCCACTCCAGGGCGTCGGCCAGTTCGGGGTGGTCCTCGGTGAGCCGGCGGTGGGCGAGCCACGAGTAGGGGCTGCGCAGGTTGAAGTACCAGCGGGGCCGTGCGGACCGCCGGGGTGCTGCCATGGTGGTGCTCCTCGTTTCCGGGCGACGACGGTGCCGTGCTGTCGATGGGCGGACGGACGTCAGATGACGATCCCTCCGTCGACGTGGAGCACCGCACCGGTGACGTATCCGGCCGTCGTCACGTAGCCGACCATGTCGGCGACTTCTTCGGGGCGGCCGAAGCGGCCGAGGGGGACCGAGCGCAGCGCCTCGTCGCGGGCGGCGTCGTTGAGGGAGGCGGTCATGTCGGTCTCGATGAAGCCGGGGGCGATCACGTTGACGCGGATGCCGTACCGGGCGACCTCTTTGGCGAGAGCCTTGCTGAAGCCGATGATCCCCGCCTTGGACGCGGAGTAGTTGGTCTGGCGCGCGTGGCCGTGGACGCCGGCGACGGAGGCGATGTTGATGACGCTGCCGCGCTTGCGTTTCATCATCTCGAAGACCACGGCACGGCAGACGTGGTAGGTGCCGCCGAGGTTGGTGTCGATGACGTCCTGCCAGTCCTCGTCGCTCATGATCACCAGCGGGTTGTCCCGCACGATGCCCGCGGAGGTGACCAGGGTGTCGATCGGCCCGAGGTCCCGCTGCACGGTCTCCACCAGGGCGCGCACCTCGTCGCGGCTGGTCACGTCGGCCTGGTGGGCGACGGCGTGCCCGCCCGCCTCACCCACCTCCTTCACCAGTTGCGCGGCGGCCTCGGCTCCGGACCGGGTGTGGCAGAAGGCGACACGGTGGTCCTCGGCGAGCCTGCGCACCACCGCCCGTCCGATGCCTCGCGATCCGCCGGTGACCAGCGCGACGGGGCGTGTCTCGTCCTGTGTCATGGATGACTCCTCACGTGTTCCGGTGTGCCGGCGCGGTGCGGCGCCGGTTCGGGTTCGCGTACGGCGATGACGACCTGGTCCACCTCCAGGACCCGTTCGCCGTCCACCGTGCTCTCCCCCTCGAAGGTGAAGGTGTCGCCGAACGACCTGCTCAGACGGACCTGGTGCCGCATGACGTCTCCCGGGCGCACGGGCCGCGGCAGCCGCACCCCCGACATGCCGCCGAAGAGCAGCAGCGCGCCGCCGGGGCCGGTGGGCTGCCCGCCGCTCAGCAGGAGGGAGGCGGCCTGGCACCAGGACTCGATGACGAGCGCGGCCGGGTAGTCGTACGCGCTGTCGTCGGCCTCGTCGGTGATCGCCTCGTACCAGGGCTCGTTGCAGGTCACCGCCTTCAGCGCGGTCAGTTCCCGCTCGGGCGCGAGGCCGACGACGCGGTCCACCAGCAGCATGGGATGGCGATGGGGGATGCGCTGCTTGACGGCGGCGGGGGTGATCGGCACGGCCAGGGGGGCACGCGTGCCGGCCGCCGTCTCGGGAGGCGCCTCGGAGGGCTTCTCCGTGGCCGCGTCGCCGAACAGGAGGGTCAGCCGGGCCGCCCGCCCCCGCTCGGTCGCGACGTCGGCCGTGCAGCGCCAGGAGGCCCCGTCCTCACGCCAGTTCAGCTGTGCGGTGAGCCGGTCGCCGGGGCGCACCGGGTCCAGGAAGCGGACCCTGTCGACACCGGTGACCCGCCGCGCGGATCCGGGTTCCGGGTGCGTCAGGAGGGCTCCGCGCCGGACGAAGTCGACGATGCAGACGCCGGGGAAGATCGGGTGCCCGGGGTAGTGGCCGCGGAACACCGGTTCGTCCGGCGCCACCTCCAGCGTGATCTCGCTCCGCGGCCCGGTGACGTGGGTGACCGCGACGGTCCCCCGGACGGGGCTGCACGCCTGCGGCATCACGCGCTCCCGAGCTTCACCGCGAGCAGGTCGTGGGTCTGCGAGAAGGTCGTGAACGTCTTCATCTCCTCCTCGCTGAACCGGACCCCGTACTTCTTCTCCAGCACGACGACGACCTCCAGGGCGAGCAGCGAGTCGCCGCCCACGTCCTGCAGCCGCGCCTCGTCGGTGAGTTGGGACGGGTCGATGTCGAGGATGTGGGCCACCGTGCGCCGGAGGTCCTCCCGGTCCAGTACCGTCCCTGCGGTGTTGGTCATGGCTGTGCGTCACCTTTCGTGTCCGTGCGAAGACGGCCGGCGACGCGCGGGGATCCACGCGTCGCGCCGGGGGGTTCAGCCCTGGGTGGCCAGGAGGGCGGCGCCGACGACGCCGTTGGCCTCCACCGAGGTCACCAGGGCGAGGCTTTCGGTGCCGGTCTCGGCGAGCGCGAGGACCGCGGCGATCTGGAAGGCCGCGGACGCGGCGTAGGTGTCGCCGATGAGCGTGGCGCAGTCGGGGCCGCGCCCGTCCGCCGCTCCGAAGACGTCGGTGAGGGCCGCCCGTTCGGCCTCGCCCTGGTCACCCTCCGCCCCCGACACGGCGATCGTCCGCACCTCGCCCGGCTCGGCTCCCGCCCGCCCCAGCAGCCGGCGCAGGCAGTCCGCGAGCACCGGCCTGATCTGCTCGGTGTCCCGGGCGAAGCCGAACTCCAGCCCCAGGGGGGCGGCCAGCGGACGCCTGCCGGACGCCCCGGCCGCGTCGGCTCGTTCCAGCAGCCACACGGCCGCGCCCTCACCGAGCACACCGGCCTGCTCCCCCTGGCCCCGGACGTGCCAGTCCAGCCAGGCGCGGGCCGGGGAGAACTCCTCGACGGCGCCGCACAGCAGCGTCTCGGCACGGCCGGCCCGCTGCAGCCGCAGCGCGTAGCGCAGCGCGAGGAGCCCGGTGGCACGGCCGCCGGCGAGGGTGGTGTTGGGGCCCTTGAGGCGATGCCAGATGGCGGACTGTCCGGCCGCGCAGTTCATCACCGTGTTGGGGAAGCGGGCGGGATCGACGAGGTAGGGCCGCTCGCCGACCAGGGAGTCGCGGGTGAAGCTCATCATGCTCTGGGCGCTGCCGGTGCTGGTGCCGAGCACCAGGCCGGTGTTCTCGCCGACGCCGGGGGGCCGGTTCCCGGTGCCGTCGTCGAGCACCTGGCCGACGGTGGCGACGGCCAGCGCGGTGGCCCGGTCCATGGACCGGGTGCCCTTGCGGCCGAGGACGGTGCGGATGTCGAAGTCCGGTATGAGGCACGCCTCGTCGAACGGCGTGTCCCACACGTCGCGGTCCAGCCGCGCGGCCGTGCTCTTGCCCGTGCTCAGGCCGGTGGTGAAGTCGGTGCTGTCCAGGCCCCAGGGCGAGATGGCGGCCCAGGCCGAGATGACGGGCGTCGCTGCGGTGAGGGTGGAGACCATGCGGGGGCTGCCCTTCGAAGGTGGAGATCAAAGACGGGTCGGCGACGGGCCTCAGAAGAACCAGACACGGTCGTAGGCGGACCAGTCCGGTCCGTCGTCGTCCCGCACGACCAGGCGGACGTCGGGAATCAGCCGTGTCGCCGCCGAGGCGCCGAACAGGGCCAGGCCCGCCTCCTCGGCCCAGACCGGGACGCCGTCGGCGAGCAGGGCCCGCAGGGAGCGGCGTGGATCCGCCAGCGGGAGGTCGGTGCCGTGCGCGCCCGGCGGTGCGGGCACGGGCCCGGTGTCGATCGCGTATCCCGTGGCGGGACCGCGGAGCAGGACGTCGACCGAGCCGCCCATCCGGTGCAGGGCGCGGACGAAGTAGAGCTCGTCGGAGAACTGCGTCTCGACCGCGCCGCGGTGGGCCCGTTCGACGATGAGAAGGGTGCTGCGGGAGTCGGCCACGGCTCAGCACACCCCCAGGGCGAGCACCTTGTCCGTGGCCCGCACGTGCTCCCAGAACCTGCTGGGCGGGCGGGTGCGGACGCCGGGTATCTGCTCGGGGGCGGCACGGTCGGCGGCGCAGAACCGGCACACGTACCAGTGCAGCCGCTCGGGGTGGGCCGCGAGCAGGTCACCGATGACCGCCGCCGTGGAGGGGTGCCGCGCACGGTGGTCCGCCGGGTCGAGCGGCTTGTCCGCGCCCAGGGCCGCGCTGGTCAGACGGGTGGCGTCGCCACACGTCCACACCTGGACGCGGGCGTCCTGGTCGAGCAGCGCCCGGGTCAGCCGCAGGGCGCTGGTGACCAGGTCGTCCTGGTGCGGGGCGCCGAGGATCTTGAGCATCACGTCGCTGTGCGGAACCGTCCACACCATCAGTGCCACACCGCCCGCAGGCCGGGCCGCAGCAGCCGCGCGGCGACGTCGTCCATGTCCACCAGCCGGGCCCGCGGCTCCACGTCCTCCTCGGCAACGCCCCGCCGGCGCAGGGAGAAGGCGTCGACCCACAGGGCGCCCCCCGCACCGAGGTAGTCGCCGAGGCGGGGGCTGGAGTCGGCCACGGCGCCCAGGACGCCGTCCTGGGTGAGCAGCAGGGTGACGTCACCGCCCTGCCGCACCAGTCGGCAGGCGTCGCCCACGAACCGGTCGCCGCCCGCGCCGGCGGGGCCGGCTGACTCGATGAGCAGGTATGCGTCCATGGCCGGTGGTCAGCCCACTGCCGGTCGGCCGTGGAACGCCTTCAGGACCCGCTCGTCGAAGCCGACCAGGCTCCAGTCACGCCGGTTCTCGATCACGGCGTAGCCGTGGGTGATGTGGCCCGTGGCGGTCTTGACGAGCTGCCCGTCGCGGACCACGTAGCAGTCCATGCGGGAGGTGTAGGTGTGCTCCTTGTACACCTCCTCGACCGTGTACACGGTGTACAGGTCCTCCTCCATCAGGGCGTGGTCGAGGATCCGCACGGAGGAGCGCGGTACGACGGGGATCCACCGGCGGTCGTCCAGGAGCTGCTTGATGGAGATCCCCCGGTCGGCGAGGAAGAGGTCGACCACCTCCTCCATCTGCCGCAGGTATCCGGACATCTGGATGCGCTCGGTGAAGTGGCAGTACGGGTAGGGGATGCGCCACTTCCATCCGAACGCGTTCTCCCCGGCGGTCAGCTGCTCCAGCACCGGGTCGCCGGCGCTGGTGCCGCGGCCCTCCGCGAGGCTGGTGTTGACCACCGGTGCGGGCGCCGGGCCGGCCGGCTCGGGCTCGGGGGCGCGGGCGGTGAAGCGGGCGAGTTCGGCGGCCGGCGCGGCGGCGTCGAGGTACTCGTCGGGCACCAGCAGCACCCGCACCTTGGACGTGGCGGCACGCAGCCGTTCGCCGTCGCGTACGACGGTGAGCGTGACGCGGAAGCGCAGCGCGTCGTCGTCGTCCTTGGTGGCCGGGGCGACGGTGGCCTCCACCAGGTCGTCCATGTGCAGCGCATGGGCGATCCGGGTGTCCAGCTCGACGAGGTCGAGTCCGAGGCCGTACTCCTCGAACAGCTCCCGGGCGGGCAGCTCGGCGGTGCGGAAGTGGTCGAGGACGGCCTCCTCCACGAGGTAGTTGACGTGCTTGAAGCCGATCCAGGTGCAGATGTTGGAGCCCTCGTAGCGGGGGCGCAGGGCGACCGTCGTCTCGTCGCCGAGGAGCCGCTTCAGTCGTACGGCCAGGGTCTGGGTGCTCATCGCGGGGATGCGCTCCGTTCTGTCAGGTATGCGTTGACCAGGTCGGCGAAGGTCTCGGGTGCCGACGTCATCGGGAAGTGCGAAGTGTCCGGGAGGATGTGCACGGACGCGTCCTCGACGGCCGATCCGAACGCCGTGGCGTCGGAGGGGAAGGCCACGAGGTCCTCGGCGCCGCCGATGACGAGGAACGGCATCCGCAGTCGGTCGGTGCGCACGTGGGGCATGCGCAGGTAGGTCTCGAAGAAGCGCATCCAGCCGTAGGGCCCGATGCAGTCGCGGATCTTGTACGCGATGGCCTGCCGGCGCTCCTCGGAGAGCTGTCGGCCCGAACGGGCGCGCATGCCCTCGATGAGGATCTGGAGGAAATTGTTCAGGTAGTACTCGATCGAGGACCAGTCGAAGCTCTGGGTGCCGGACCGGTACAGCGGCGAGACCAGGACGACGGCGCGCGGGGCGTCGTCGCCGTGGGCGCTGTCCAGCCAGCTGAGCGCGGCGCAGGTGCCGAAGGAGTGGGCGACGACGACGTCGGGACGGCCCGGCATCATGGCCACGGCCTCCTCGACCCAGTCCTCCACGGGGCGGGCGGTCCAGCCCTCGACTCCCGCGCCCCGCCAGGGCAGTTCGGCGGCCCACAGTTCACAGCGCTCGTCGGCCCGTGCGAGGTACGGGTCCCACACCGATGCGCCGCTGCACAGCCCGTGGAGGAGCAGGACCCGCAGCGGGTCCGGTCCGGTGGCCGCGCGCACCAGCGTCACGGTGACGGGCGGTTCGGCGAGCACGGTGGCCGCCGGCGCCCCCTGGACGTCCGTCATCGACGGGCCGCCTCGGCCGGACGCAGCGTCAGCGTGGCGACCGCGTCACCCTCGTGCTCGCCGGCCGTGACCAGGGCCGGGGCCGTGCCGCCCGAGGAGAACCAGCCGACCGCCGCGGCGCACTGCAGCACCCCGAGCGCACCCGAGGCCTGCCCGTGGACGGCGCCGAGGGCGTGCCGGGGGACGTTGCGCAGGGCACCGTCGAGCGGGACGTCGGCGGCTGCGGCGAGGGAGTCCTCGGCGAACCAGACGCCCCAGTCACCGGGCTGCGCGCCGTCCGTGCCGCTCAGGCACGCGGTGAGGTCGGCGTCGCGGGTGTAGTCGCCGAGTTCCGCCAGCGGCCGCGCCCCGCGGGCGGCGGCCTCCGCCGGGTCCTCCACCAGCAGGGCCACGGCTCCGTCGAGCAGGTCGCCCCGGGGGATGCCGGTGAGCCGTGCCACGACGTCGTTGGCCGGCTCGACACCGACCACCAGGGCGTGCCGGCAGCGTCCCGCACGGATGAGGGCCGCCGCCCAGTGCACGGCGTCGAGCCCGGAGGTCGGCCCGTTGCACAGCATCAGGTTGGGGCCCCGCAGGGAGAACCGCTGGGCCACCGCGGAGGCGACGACGTTGCTGGAGGCGTTGGGCAGCGCCATGGGACTGACGACGTCGGTGCTCGCCTCGGTGATGGCCGCGGACGTCTCGCACACGGTGTCGAGGTTGCCCAGGTTCGAACTGGCGACGACCGCCACGCGGGTGCCGTCGACGGCCAGCGTGTCGTCGTCGGCGCGCTGGGCGTCGGCGGGCAGGATCCCGGCGTCGGCGAGTGCGTCGCGGGCGGCGGTGAGGGCCAGCTGGGTCGCGCGGTCCTGGTAGCGCAGGCCGCGGCGGCCGAGGCGGGCGGCGGGGTCGACCGGGTCGGTGGAGCGGCGCGCGTCGAGCAGGTCGGCCGCCGCGGCCACACCGGGCAGGGCGAGCCCCACGCCGGTGACGAGGGCCGCGGTACGTGCGGGCATCAGGCAATCCCTTCCAGTACGGCGACGGCGTTGACCCCGCCGAATCCGAACGCGTTGATCTGCGCGAGCCGCAGCGGCGACGCGGCGGGCCGTGCCTGCCCCGGAAGGACGAAGCGGAACGGCTCGGCGCCCGGGACGCGGTGGTCGAGGCCGACGGTGGGCGGGACCCGGCCGGTCGACAGGGACCGCGCGGCGACGATCAGGCTGAGCAGGCCGGAGCCGCCGGAGGTGTGCCCGGTCATGCCCTTCAGCGCCGTCATCAGCGGGTGGGAGGCGTGCGGTCCGAACACCTCGCCGACGGCCGTGGTCTCGGCCTCGTCGTTGAGCAGGGTGCCGGTGCCGTGCAGCACGACGAGGTCGATGTCGTCGGGTTTCACCCCGGCCCGTTCGTGCGCCGAGCGGATGGCCGCCGAGATGCCCTGCGGGTCCGGGGCGGTGGGGTGGCCGGCGTCGCAGTTCATGGCCACGCCGCGCAGCAGGCCGTGCGCCCGCTCACCCGCGCTGCCGTCCTGACGGGTCAGGACGATCGCGGCGGCGCCGTCGCCCATGAGGGTGCCGCGCCGTTCCCGGTCGAAGGGGCGCACCCGGTCGGGGACCGTCATCTGGACCCGGTCGAGCAGCCCGAACATGCTGGCGGTGATGGTGTCGACGCCGGCGACCACGACGGTGTCCGCCTCGCCCGCGGCGATCAGGTCCTGTGCCATGGCCAGGGTGTGCAGCGAGGCGGAGCAGGCGTTGGAGAGGGTGTACGTCCGGGTGGCGCCGAACCGCTCCCGCAGGGCGGTGCCGAAGTGCAGCCGGCCGAGGTCGAAGTCCTCGCCGCCCGGGCCCTTCTGCCAGGCCGTCTCGACGGAGCGCAGTTCGCGCAGGCCCGTGCCGACGAGGACCGGGACCGATCCCAGGTCGTCCCTCAGACCGGCGTCGGCGAGGGCTTCCTCGACGGCGCGCAGCAGCCAGGAGGTGGCGCGCAGCGGCATGCCCTTCCCGCTCCCGCGGTCATCGATCTCGTAGGCGTGCCGGGCGCGGAAGCGTGTGCTGTCGAACTCCTTCAGCGGGGCGCGTCCGCTGCGGCCCGCGCACAGCGCCTCGAAGATCTCCTCGACGTCGTCGCCGACGCCGGCGACCGCTCCCATGCCGGTGACGACCATGCCCACGGGTGCCTCGGTCCACGTCATCGCCGCTCCTCGGGGTAGGCGCCGAAGACGACGACGGCGTTGTTGCCCCCGAACGCCAGGCCGTTGTTCTGCACGATGCGGGGCCGGCTGTCGACCGCCTCGTTGGGTACGCAGTCGAGTCCGCATTCCGGGTCGGTCTCGACGTGGTTGATGGTGGGCGGGATGAAACCCTCCGTGATGGCGAGGACGCAGCCGATGGACGCGAGGGCGCTGGCCGCCCCCATGGTGTGACCGAGCATCGACTTCATCGAGATGGTGGGCGGGGCGGTGTCCGCGCCGTAGACGCGCCGGACCGCGGCGGCCTCGGTGACGTCGTTGGCCTTGGTGCCCGTGCCGTGGGCGGAGATGAAGTCCACGTCTGCGGGTGTGACGCCCGCGTCGGCCAGGGCGAGCCGCATGCAGTCGGCGATGCTGTCCTCGTCCGGGGCGACCGGATGGTGGGCGTCGCAGTTGAGGCCGGCGCCCAGGACCTCGGCATGGATGCGTGCGCCGCGGGCGAGCGCGGACTCGAGGCTCTCCAGGACGAGCATCCCGGCGCCCTCACCGGTGAGGATGCCCTTGCGGTTCTTGTCGAAGGGCTGGCAGCGCTCCGGTGCGATCGTCCCGATGCGGTAGAAGCCGGTGAACGTCTTGCGGCACATGGCGTCGGCCCCGCCGCACAGGGCGATGTCGACGTCACCGGCCCTGATGGCGTCGAAGGCGTACCCGATGGCGTAGTTGCCCGCGGCGCACGCGGTGGGCAGGGTGACCGCCTCGACCCTGCTCAGCCCGAGCTCGTAGGCCACCGCCGCCGACAGGCGTCCCGCGGGGATCCTGGCGGCGACGTGCGGCGCCATCGCGGCCGGGCCCTGCCGCAGTTCCGTCTCGACGAGGGCATCGAGGTCACGTGCCTCACCGTCGGTGGTGCCGACGGTGACCAGGGTGTCGCGCAGGCCCAGTTCGCCGGGTGTCAGCCCGGCGTCGTCGAGGGCCATCCGGGCGGCCGACACCGAGAACTGGCTCGCCCTGCCGAGGGTGTCCAGGTCGGTCTCACGGATCCACTCGGAGGGGTCGAAGCCGACGACCTCGCATCCCAGGGCCTGGGCGAAACCCGTCGTGTCGAAAGCGCTGATGGGCCTGACCTCGCTGCGGCCCGAGCGCAGTCCCGCCAGGAAGTCGGCGGTGCCCACGCCGATGCTCGACACGACTCCCGTACCGGTGATGACCACGCGGTGGCTCGTGGAGTCCTCCATGCTGCTGTCCTGCCTCCCGTAGTGGCCGGCCGGCTACTTGGCCGCGTCCTCGACGACGCTGTACACCCCTTCGAGATTCACCATCCGGGCGAGCTCCGCCTGGTCGATCTCGACCCCGAAGTTCTTCTCCAGTGCGGCGAGAACCTCGATCGAACGCAGCGAGTCCGCACCGTATTCCTCCTTGAAGAGAGAGGAATCCTTGACGTCGTCCGGATCGATTTCCAGAATGTCGCAGACGATTTCCTTGATCTCCGCACGACGTTCCTGTACCGAGCTCATCATTCTCCTCGAATTATTTCCGTCACCGAATGTCGGTCCTGCAATCATCGCGTGCTGCGCCGTTACGCAGAAGGGGAATGGCACCTTGGTGCCAGAACGGCCGGCAGCGATGAAATTCGTTTGCGCGGAAAGGCGTTCAGAGCCAGCCGCGCCGGGCTGCCTGGACGCCCGCCTGGAATCTGCTGCGCGCGTCGAGCCGCTGCATCAGGTCGGCCACGAGCCGGCGTACCGTGCGCAGCGAGACACCGAGCCTGCGGCTGATCGACTCGTCGGTGTGCCCCTCGCACAACAGCAGCAGCAGCGCGTGGTCGCGACCGCGGCGGCTGTCCCCCTCGTGCCCGCCGGGCGCCTTCCAGGGGGTCGCGGCCGTCCAGAGCTGCTCGAACATCAGGTGCAGGACGCGCACCGTGCCGGCATCGCGCACCTCCACCGCGCCGCCGAGCGGGTCGCTCGGGTCGAGCGGGAGGAGCCCCACCTCCTTGTCCACGATGACGACGGGGGTGGGGACGACGGGCACGGTCCGGGTCTCGCCCCCCAGCAGGGCGAGGTCGCGCGCGCACCGCAGCAGCGCCGGCTCGTTGCGGAAGCTCTCCCGGTAGATGGACCGCAGGGCCACGCCGCGCTGAAGGACGTACGCCTCCAAGGGCGCCGCGTCCTGGAGCGTTCCCCGGCGCAGCCCGGCGCTGCCCGGCCCCAGGGCCAGCCATTCCCTCTCCGCCCGCCTGCTGAGCGCGGTCAGCCGGGCCCGCACCGCGTCGGCGCCCAGCAGGCGTTCCCCGTCGCGCGCCAGGTGGCTTCCCAGCTCGCGCAGTTCCGCCACGGCCCGCTGTGGCGTCCGCTTCACGTCCGACGCGGTCACCGGTGTGCGCTCACGCGTGTGCGTCTTCCGCAGACACGACCCGCCGTGCGCCCCACATGCCACAGGCATGAACTCCCCCGTTCCTCGCCGCACCGATAAAGGACTGGCCGGACTTTTCACTGCGTGCGCCCCGGGGTGCGCCCGGGCAGAAAGGGATGCCGTGCCCGAAGGACAGCCGGCCGCGTGCGTCCCGGTGCTCGGCTCACGGGTTCTCCGTCACTTCGAGAAGGGGAACTCGAAGTTCTTGAACAGCTCGGTCTCCTCCGTGTCGGCACCACGCATCCGCAGGGCGTAGCTGACCAGGGCGTGGTCGAGCATCGAGATGCGGTCGCCCTCTTCCCTGGCGCCTTCGGAGATGTTCTCGACCATCCAGGCGATGGCCGAGCGGCCCTCGTAGCGGTCCCGCGGAGTGAACATCAGCTGCTCCGCGGCGCCGATCTCACCGAGGACGTTGAGCACGTAGCTGACCGGGAACGCGCGGTTCGCCCGGTTGTCGTCGATGGCGTTCGTCCACTCGCCGGTGCGGTCCAGATCGGGGAACGAGTCGGCCATGCGCACCAGCGCCTCGTCCGGGATCAGGTCCATCCGGCCGGTCATCATCGACAGCTCGATGATGTAGGGGTAGGCGTTGCCGCGGGGGGAGAAGTTCTCCCCGGGGTCGACGATGTCCAGGACCGCCGTGACGTCCTTCATGAAGGTGTCCAGGTCGGGCAGTTCGTCCGCCAGGCGTCCCAGGTTGTGCAGGGCGATGACGTAGTACTGGGCCATGTGGACCCGGGTGGTCCAGGGGATCTGGCCCATCAGGTCCCTGGCCTCGGCCAGGGCGTCGATCGGCCGGGTCAGGTACTCCGCCCTGCCGCACATGGCGACGGCGTTGAGCATCGTCAGCAGCGGGTAGACCTTCAGCCACGGCTTCGGCATGGGGTTGGGGAAGGCCGGCCAGTTGCCCACCTCGTCGGCCCGCGTCAGGTAGGCGAGGACTTCCTGCATGTAGTCGCGCTCACCGTCGAAGATGTGCTCGGTGTGGCCGATCAGCGCGATCACGGACATCAGCATTCCGCCCGCTCGCCCGCAGAAGTAGGGGATCGGGATGCGGTCCAGCAGGTTCAGCGCCTCGACGACGTGGTTCCGCTCGGCGGTGACCAGGCGGTCCTGCAGGCCCAGCTGCCCCAGGGCGAGGAAGACCGAGGCGCTGGCGGACACCCGCTCGTACTCCCCGTGCCGTCCCTGGTTCTCGTCCGGGATGGCGTCCGGAGCGATCTCGTCGAGCATGCCGAGCACCTCGGCCGGGACGTCCCGTTCGTCGTTGACCAGCAGCGACAGGTCGAGGCCCAGCTTGGCGAAGGCGTCCAGGAGGATGCTGCCGGCCATGGCCCGGTAGTAGGGGTTGGCCACGGACCGGACGGCTTCCAGCAGCGGCCCCACGGCCGGTTCTATCCAGGCGCGGTCGCGGCCGGGCTCGACGGCCCGCAGCGTGAAGTCGGTCATCTCGCGGCAGAACAGGGTGTAGCCGTCGGACGGCGACACCTTCTTCGCCAACTGGTCGAAGGTGTCACGGAGGTGGCCGGCGATCGCCGGGTCGTAGTCGATGGGGTACTGGCCGAGGCCGATGCCGCGGAGCATGCGGCTCCACGGGGTCGCGATCATCCGGGACTCGTTGGACATGTCGTCCAGTCCGGAGATGGGGAGGGAGCGCGGAACAGAGTTCATGAATTCAGTCCTCCAGTAGGGACGGTCGTACGTCTGGGCCAGGCAGGCTTTTTCGTCGGGAACCAGGCGTGCCCTCAGTTGTCCAGGTAGGGCAGCGGGGGTACCGGGAGGCCCAGGAACTCGGTCCTGTTTCCTTCCAGCATCTGCAGTGACCAGTTCAGCCACTTGATGCCCTCGCAGTAGATGGCGACCGGACGACGCTGCGTCTGGTAGGTGTCCACGAGCGTGCCGTCCAGCTCCTTCTGGAAATGGAAGGGGGGCATCGCCGTGAAGTGCTGGCCCATCATGAACACGAACCGGACCAGCCAGTACGGGTCGTCCTTCAGGTAGGGCGAGTCGGGGTCGTCCAGCCCCAGCGCGGCCGTCATGACCGGGGCGAAGTAGTCCTCCATGCCCTGGGGGGACTCGCTGTCGACGCCGCCCCCGTTCGCGATCACGTCCCGTACCCGGTACGCCTTCTGGTACGGGTTGCCGCTCCGGAACGCGATGTCGACGCTGGGCGTCCGGCCCTCCGCGACATCGACGCTCATGGCGAACTGCTCGAAGTGGATCTCGTCGTAGTGGCCGATGGAGTTGTGCCAGGGCTTGTTGTCGTACATCGCGTCGTCGCGGGTGTCCTTGCCCTCGCTCTTGAAGCCGATGGCCCGGGGATCGAGGAACCTGATGCCCAGCGTGGCGGGGGTGATGGCCGCCAGTGCCGCGTCGATCTCCTCCTGCGGCGCCCCGGTCTCGATCAGCCGCTGGGCGTGCCGCAGCGGTTCGCTGTCGGAGATCTTGATGTTCTCGGTGTTCGTGTCGCCCATCACGAGGGAGTGGAAGGCCGGTTCGAGGATCTCCGCGAACTCCGGGGTGTCACGGAACCGCTTCAGCAGAGCCTTGTGGTTGAGGTAGGAGACGCCGTTGATGACGATCCGGTCGGTGTCCAGCAGGTGTGCGCAGAAGGTGCGCGGTGCCGTGCGGCGGCACAGGTCCAGGCGGTCCTCGATCTTCCTGAAGTAGGAGGTGTCGAGCGTGGCGCCCGGTGCCGGCACGCGGCCTATGCTGTGCACCTCGTCGTTGAGCACCCGGATGATCTGCTCGTAGAGCCGGGCGACCACGGCGGGCGGCGGGGTGTGCTTCTCGACGTAGCGGCTGACCTCCTCGCCGGCGACGTAGCTCATCTCGTAGATGACCTCGCGGTCGACCGTGCGGTCGCCGGACCGCAGATGGGCCGGGACGGGGGTCTCCCGCTCCAGGACGGAGAACACCTCCGGGAAGTAGCCGCGCACCGGTTCGGGCAGGGACTGCAGGAACTCGGCCTGCTTCCTGGCCTTGGTGAACGGCGGGAGCATCACGCCGTGTCCGTCCGGGTTCCACCGGGCGGTCGTCAGCGCCTCGCTGAGGACCTTGCGGACGGTGATGTGCTCCTCCCCCTCCTTCCGGACGAAGACGGTCATGGACTCGCTTCCGCCCTGGCCGAAGCCGACGATCGTCTCGTCGCTGTTGATGTAGGCGCAGACCGTGCTGGAGAGGACCCGGCGGCTGCGCGCGCTGGCCAGGACCCGCTCGTTCTCCTCGGTCAGGGCGAGGACACAGGCGTACTCGACCTCGTCGAGGGCGGGGTTGACGCGCTTCTTCCAGACCTCGGCCGGCTCGGAGACGGCGACGATGTGGGTCGCGTACGGCCCGGCGTCCACGTCGGTCGCGGCCGGCTGCGAGCCGAGGGCGACGATCTGGCAGTTGCCGTTCAGGTGGATCCGCCGTACCCGGCTGTCGAGGGCGCCGCCTGCGAGCACGGCGCGGGTGGCGTCCTCCAGGTCCTTGCGGGACTGGATCGGCACACCCTCGGGGGAGACGACGGGGATCCCGGCCGCGGTGAGGCTGTTCAGGATCCGGTCCGTCACGTCCCCGCGCGCCTGCTCGGCGCTCAGGGTGACCGCGTCGGCCAGGGAGACGGCCCCGGAGACCGCCAGGGCGGCCAGCCAGCCGGGGACGTCGTCGCCTTCGAGGTAGTGGTCGCTCTGCGCGAACAGGGCGGGACGGTGCTGGGCGAGCGTGTGGAACAGCAGGTACTGGTAGACGATGCGCTGTCCCGCCGGGTGGAGGTCACCGTCGAGGCGCAGGCCTCCGAGCATCCGGTCGTGGATCTCGTACGCCGTCGGCTGGGTGTCGAGCAGCAGGCGCGTCCTGCGGGCCGGCGCCTCGTCGTCGAGGCCGGCCGGTCCGCCGAAGTGGAAGACGACGACCTCCGGACGCGTGGTGTGCAGGGTCCGCGTGCGGGTGGCGCCGGTCGCGTCCCGGACGGTGAGTTCCGCGTAGGCCTTGCCCAGCTGCGTGGAGTCCCCCGCGGTGATCCTCTTCTTCGTGCGTGCCCTGACGACCAGTTCGCCCTGGTCGACGGCGATGTGCTCGCGGTGGGCGCGGGTGTGCTGGAAGATCTCCAGGAACCGGTAGAACGTGGGCGAGCCCTCCCGGTCGGGACGCAGCATCTCCGCGGTGATGACGCGCCCGAGGGTGCGGGAGAAGTAGTCGTCGCAGAAGGTGTTCTCGGCGGCGAGGCGGAACAGCTCGTGCAGGAGGTGGTGGTCCTCGCGCGTCAGCTCCTGCTCCGAGCCGTACAGCTCCTCCAGCCGGGACATCAGGGCGCTGACCGCGTTGACCGCGCGCAGGAAGGTGGCGGTGTCCTCGTGGCTTCCGGTGTAGGCCATGACGGGGGCGGCGACGTCGTTGTCCTGCAGCAGCTTGACGGACTTCGCTCCCAGCCCCAGCTCCAGCACGACGTCCACGTCGAGGCTGTTCAGGCTCTCGCAGGTGTCGCGGGAGGCCATGACCCGGTCCGTCATGGCCAGGACGCCCTCGCGGACGGCGTCCGCGGTGGTCAGCAGGGACATGTCGTGGTTCGACACCACGGGGACGCGCGGACTGCCGAAGCGGATCCGATGGGTGACGAAGAACCTCTCCATGCCCTCCCGGGCGGGGCGCATCCGCGCGGAGTGGGCGAGGAAGACGGTCGGTTCCTTCAGCTCCCAGGTGGTCGCGTCGGCGAGGGGAGCGACGAACGCGTCGAACGCGGGCTTGGCCCCGGCGCGGACGTAGAGGTTCGCCTGCGTCGGCGCGTACGTCTTGTGCAGTTCGACGTCCGTGAGCGGGAAGGCCTCGCGCAGCCGGTCCAGGACCACCGCGAGGGCGTCCGGGCTCGGCGCCTTCACGGCGACCACGTGGTACGGCTCCCCGACCAGGGGCACCTGCCGTACGGACTCGTCCAGGTAGGAGGCGATGTCCCGGGCGAAGGCCTCGTCCGTGCTCTGCGCGCCGGCGGCCTGGAGCATCAGCGGCGTGAACAGCTGGGCGATCTTGGTGCCGTCGAAGACGGAGAGGGAGCCGCTCGCCACCGCGGCCGTCAGGACGCCGAAGCTCTCGCCGGTGTAGGCGATGACGTCGACCGGGGTGCCGTTCTTCGCGATCCGGTCGCGGAGGTAGGCGTCCAGGGCGAGGCTGTGCACCAGCAGGGACGCCCCGATGAAGCCCTGGCGTTCCATCTTGCCCTCAGGGAGGTTCTCCGGGTCCAGGAGGAGCAGGTCGGGACGGCCGGGGAAGCCGAGGGCGCGGGCGGCTTCCCGGTAGATGTGGGTGACCTGCGGGATGCCGGAGTCGAGGAGCAGCCGGCCGAGGCTGCGGTAGAAGGCCCGGCTGCCCAGGCCGGGGAAGAACCCGGCCACGCGGATGCGGTCCTTGGTGCTGAGGACGTCCTCGACGAGCGCGGGTCGTGCGGCAGTGGCCAGCGGGGAATGGGCGGGAGAAGGAGCAGCGGACAGAGAGCGGGACACAAGCATCGCCTCTCGGGTTCTTCTGGGCGGTAACATCGCACGCTCGCCTTTGGGCGCGGAGGAATCCTCGATCGCGAGTGGAAATTAATTCTTTCCGTTCGCCCGAACCCGTTTCAACACATTCCGATACAGGGTTGTACAGGCCTCTGTGAGGCACTGTAAACCTCTGTAAACGTCTGTCAGGGAATGTCAGGGAAGTTAAAAGACGCTGGCCGGCGGGGCCGCGGAGACCAATTTTCGGCAAAATAAAAATCGGGGCCGAGAGCTACTTGGCTCTCGGCCCCGATTTCTTTTGACGATCACTCACCCGGTGGCTCGGGCGGCAGACTCGTCCGCAGGCGCGGCAGCATGCCCGGCGCCGCGAGTCCGGGCAGCAGGAGCCGCCACAGCGCGGAGATCCGGGCGGGCAGGTCCTGTCGGCTGCTGTAGACCTCCGACATCACCTGCAGGCCGGTGTACGCACCGACGATGGTCGACGCCACCTCCGACAGATCGGTTCCCGGCAGCAGTTCGCCCTGCTTGTCCGCCTGGCACAGGAGATCCTCCACCAGCGTGATCGACTGGTTGTACGGAGTCTGCGACGACATCGAGAAGGACGACCGTTCCACGGCCAGCCGCACACTGGCCCGCAGCACCATGTCCGTCTGGAGCCGGAGCGAGAAGGCCAGGGTGAGGTCGATGACCGACTGGAGCTTCACCGGCTGGTCCGGGTCCGGCACCACCAGGGCCTCGCCGTGCGCCTGCGCAAGCGCCGCGGCGATGGCTTCCTTCGAGGGAAAGTGGTGGTACAGCGCGCCGCGGGTGAGACCGGCTCTGGCGAGGATCTCGTTCGTGCTCGCCGCGTCGTATCCGCGCTCGCCGAACACCACCGCTGCGGCCTCCAGGATTGAGCGTCTGGACCTGATGCCTCGCTCCTGTTGGGCCATCCGTGGATCCTCGCATCTCAGGTTCAAAGAAATACAAACGTGCCTGCGCCATTATTCCACCGGCGCGGTGTCCTCATTTGCCGGAATCGGTGCCGGAATCGGTACCGGAATCGGTGCCGAAGTCGTGGCCGGAATCGGTGCCGGCGGCCTCCTGGATCACACATGCCCGATCCGGAAACCGACGCCGCGCACCGTGACGATCCAGCGGCTCGATCCCAGCTTGCTCCGGAGGCTGCTGACGTGCGTGTCGATGGTGCGGCTGCTCTGCGACCACTCGTCGTCCCACACCCGGCTCAGCAGCTGACGGCGGGAGAGGGTGGTGCCCGGCTGCGAGGCGAGCTGGTACAGCAGGTCGAACTCCTTGGGCGTGAGGTCCACCCGCCGTCCGTCCAGGAGCAGTTCACGCGCCGCCGCGTCGATCCGCAGCGGACCGTGCGTGACGACCTGCGCCTGCGGTGTGTGCGGACGGACCCGGCGCAGCACCGCTTCCATCCGGGCGAGCAGTTCCCGCAGGCCGTAGGGCTTGGTGATGTAGTCGTCGGCGCCGGCCTGCAGCCCGAGCACGCAGTCGAGTTCGGCGCCGCGTGAGGTCATGGAGATGATCGGCACGTTACCGACCACCCGGATCCGCCGGCACACTTCGAGGCCGTCGAGGTCGGGGAGGTCGAGGTCCAGCAGGACCATGTCGACACCGCTGTGGGCCTGCAGTGCCTCGGCACCGGTGGACACGCTGGTGGCCAGATATCCGTTCCTGCGCAGCTCCTGCGTCAGGTCCTCAGCGGCCGGGGCGTCGTTCTCGACGACGAGCACCTGCAACGCCTGTCCGCCCGCCGGCGGGTGCCCTGACCCGCTGTGTGGTGGCGCCAGATCCATGACCTGCCGATTCACCTGCACGCTCCTTCCCCCAAGGGCGCAACTTCGAACTGTTGACCGTCACGGTACCAGGCGCAGTTGTCTGTTTGTCAACGCGATTCATCAACGGCATGGTCGAGGTGCCGCCCCGTCAAGAACCCGTCAGGGAAGACCCTCACGGGTGAGGAGAGGGGCATATCCGCCCCAACTCCCCTTCGGCAGTCCTGATCTGTGCGGTGACTGGCGCGTTAGGCGCGTATGGCCATCGTGTTAACCAGCCGAGGCCGACCCTGCTTGGTAGATCTTTTACTTTAGAATCAAGCCGACCTGTCTGTATGTTCGAGGCGTGCGCCTTCCGTTGGGGGACGGGGGGGAGGGGCGCACGTCTGGTTGGCCCCTGTCCATGAGCAGAGCAGGACTCCGCATGCTGACCACGGCCCGAACTACCGCGACCGACCGCGCTCCGGCCCAGGAACCGCTTCTCACCACCACCGTTCCGCGCGAGTTCGTCCACCGCGCCTCCGTGGCGGAGGTGTTCCTCACCGGCTGGGCGGCCGAGAAGACCGACTCGGGCGAATCCGACGCCTTCGTGGTGCGGGCCCAGTGGCCGCGCAACCACGCCCTCTTCGCCCCGGTGGGCGGCTACCAGGACCCGCTGCTGATGGTCGAGTCGATACGCCAGATCGGAAGTCTGCTGGCCCACGCCGAGTACGCGGTCCCCTTCGGCCACCAGTTCCTGATGCGGGACATGTCCTTCACCGCCGCCGCCTCGGCGTTCGAGGTGGAACCCGTCCCGACCGAGGTGGAACTCCACGCGGTGTGCCGTGAACTCGTCCGCCGGGGCAGGACCATCGCCGGCATGCGCTACGAGGTCTGCGTCCGGCGCGGCGACCTGACCGTCGCCACCGGTGGCGCCAGCTACAGCTGCACCAGCCCGGCCGCCTACCGACGGCTGCGCGGTGAGCGGCCCACCCGCACCTTCCGTGACGTCCCGGCGCCGGCCGACCCGGCCGAGGTGGGCCGCACCGACCCGGACCACGTGGTGCTCGCCGACCGTGCCGTGCCCGGTGAGAACCGGTGGGAGCTGCGGGTCGACACCGGGCACCCCTGCTTCTTCGACCACCCGGTGGACCACGTCCCCGGCATGGTCCTGATCGAGGCCGCCCGGCAGGCCGCCCGTGCCGCGACGGGGCAGCCCGGGGCCCTTCTCGTCGCCCTGGACACCGAGTTCACGCGCTACGCCGAACTCGACGCCCCGTGCTGGATCGAGGCCCGGGCCGGCGACCTCGACGCCGCCGGCAACCTGCGGGTCCGTGTGAGCGGCATCCAGGAGGGAGAGCAGGTCTTCGCCGCGGACCTGACCCTGCGTTGCCCGGCCGCCTGACCCGCACCGTCGTGGGGAGAGACCCGACGCGCGGAGGGAGAGGCCCGGCGTGCCCACCGTTCTGATCACCGGCGCCGCGGGCTTCGTGGGCGGTCACGTGGTCCATGAGGCCGCGCGGCGGGGCGCGGCCCTCGCCCTGCTGTCGCACAGCCGTCCGGTGGCCGCCGCCGGGAGGGGGCACCGGATCGTGCCGGCCGACCTCACCGACCCGGGCTCGCTGCGGGGCGTGTGCGAGGGGGTGGACGTCGTGCTGCACTGCGCGTCGTACATCGGCTCGGAACCCGGCGGCAACGAGGCCGTCAACGCCCGGGGCACGCGGAACCTGGTCGCCGAGGCCCGTCGCTCCGGGGTGTCCCGCATCGTGTACGTGAGCACGGCGTCCGTCTACGGCCGGGGCACCTTCCGGGACGCCGCCCCCGGGCAACTCCTCAGGAGCCCGGGTTCGCCCACATCGGCGAGCCGGGTCGCGGCCGAGGACGCCGTTCTCGGAGCCGGCGGGGTCGTCCTGCGTCCCCATCTGGTGCACGGGCCGGGGGACAGATGGGTCGTCCCGGGTATCGCCCGGCTCCTGCGCGCGCTGCCCGGCACGGTGGAGGGCTGGACCGCCCGTGTCTCGCTGGTCTCGGCGCGGGACCTCGCCCGCCTCGTGGTCGGTGCCGGCCTCGCGCCCGCGGCCGGTCTGACGTCCACGGCGTACCACGCGACCCACCCGGAGCCCGTCCGCGCGCGGACGCTGCTGCGCGCGGTCGCCGCGTGCGCCTCGCTCCCCTGGCCGCGGCGGGACCTCTCCGTCTCCCAGGCGCGGGCGCACCTGGCGGCGGACGACCGGTCGTTGCACGCGCTCGACCTGCTGAGGACCGACCACTGGTTCGACGGTGTCCCGCTCTGGCGCGATCTGCGTCTGGCGCCCGGCCCCGGTTTCGGGGCCGGGTTCGCGGAGTCGGCCGACTGGTACCGCCGGACCCTGCTCGCCGCCTGAGGTCAGAGGGGGTCACGGCCCCCGGCGGCGGGTGTCGGTGCTGGTGTCAGTGCCGGTGCAGGTGCCGGTACAGGTGCCGCGCCGGGGCGGCGGTAGACGTACGGGGGCGGCTCGGCACGGCCGGCGTCGGCCGGGTCGCGGACGAGATGGTGGTCGGGGGAGAGGGCGCAGGCAGGGTCGGTGCGGGTGGCGTCGCCGGTGAGGGCGAAGGCCTGGCAGCGGCAGCCGCCGAAGTCCTCCTCCCGGCGCGGGCAGCCGCGGCAGGGGCCGGTCATCCAGTCCGTGCCGCGGTAGCGGCCGAAGGCCGGGGAGTGTTCCCAGATCCAGGCGAGGGGGTGGTCGCGGACGCTGGGCGGGTCGAGGTCCGGCAGGGAGGCGGCCGCGGGGCACGGCAGGACGGTTCCGTCCGGTGTGACGGTGAGCGAGACCGCGCCCCAGCCGCCCATGCAGGGCTTGGCCACGCCGTCGAAGTAGTCGGGGACGACCCAGACCAGGTCGATCCGGTCGCCCAGTTGCTCCCGGCGGCGCTCCACCGTCTCCCGGGCGCGGGACAGCTGGTCGCGGGTGGGCAGCAGCGCGGACCGGTTGAGCAGGCCCCAGCCGTAGAACTGGGTGTTGGCCAGCTCGACGCGGTCCGCTCCCCAGGCCACGCCCAGGTCGATGAGGGCGTCGACGGCGTCGAGGTTGTCGCGGTGCAGGACGACGTTCAGCCCCAGCGGGAGCCCGGCCCGGCGGACGAGGGCCGCCGCCCGTTCCTTCGCGGCGAAGGAGGAGGGGCGTCCGGCGATACGGTCGCCGGCCCGCGGGTCGGCGTGCTGCACGGACAGTTGGACGCTGCGCAGCCCGGCCGCGGTGAGCGCGGCCAGCCGGGCCTCGTCCAGACCGGTGCCGCTCGTGACCAACTGGGTGTAGATCCCGGCGGTTTCGGCGGCGGCCACGATCTGTTCCAGGTCGGGCCGGAGCAGCGGCTCGCCGCCGGAGAGGTGGGTGTGCACGACGCCCAGCGCACCGGCCTGCCGCAGGACGTCCGTCCACTCCTCGGTGCTCAGCTCGGCGGAGCGGCGGGCCAGTTCCAGGGGGTTCGAGCAGTACGGGCAGTGCAGCGGGCAGGCGTGGGTGAGTTCGGCGAGCAGGGCCCACGGGGGTGCCACGGCGGATCCGGGGGGCGCGGGAGCGGTCACGTCAGCCAGCCCTCCCGGCGCAGGCTGTCCAGGAACGCGGGGACGGTGCCGGCCACCGGCGCGCCGGGGAAGCGCTCGGACAGCTCGCCAATGATCCCGGGCACGGTGCGGGTGCCGTCGCACAGGCCGACGACGGTGCCGGCCCGCCCGGTGAGGACGACCACGCGTTCCGGCAGGACCAGCAGGTCCGTGTCGCGCACGGGGTCGTGCCGCAGCATCAGCGCGGGGGCGAGCGCGGGGCGCCACTGGTCCGCCGGGGCCGCGGGGCGGGGCATCACACCGGCTCCGGCAGGCTGTGCCGACCGGCGTGCTGCTGTACGGCGTCGAGCAGGGACCACAGCACGTCGCACTTGAAGGAGAGCGCGGCCACGGCCTTCTCCTGCTCCTCCGGGGTACGGGCCCACTCCAGGACGAGGTCCAGCGCCTCGGCGCTGTCGCGCCGGCCCTGGTCGACGCGGGCGCGGAAGTAGGCGAGTCCGTCGGGGGCGATCCAGGGGTAGTGGCGCTCGAACGCCTCGATGCGCAGGCGCATCAGGTCGGGCGCGGTCAGCTCGGTCAGCGAGGCGGCGACGGCCTCCAGGGGGGAGCGCAGCCGGCAGAAGTTGACGTAGCCCTCCACGGCGAGCCGGACGCCCGGCAGCACGGTGCCGCCCGACAGCAGGGTCGCGCGGTCCAGGCCGGCCGCCTCGCCGAGCCGCAGCCAGCGCTCGATGCCGCCCTCGCCCTCGCCGCGCCCGTCGTGGTCCTCGATCCGCCGCAGCCACATGCGCCGCAGGCGGGACGAGTCCAGCTTCGCGAGGATCAGCGCGTCCTTGACCGGGATGTGGCGCTGGTAGTGGAAGCGGTTGGTGATCCAGCAGCGCACCTCGTGCGGGGTGAGGTCGCCCTCGTGCATGCGGAGGTTGAAGGGGTGGCGGTCGTGGTACCGGTCCTGGCCCACCGCGCGCAGGCGGGACTCGAACTCGGCGCGGCTCCAGGGCTTCGCCGGCGGGGCGAGTGTCGTGGTCACAGCTCGATCACCATTCCGTCTTCGGCCACCCCGAGACCCAGCCGGGCGAGCCGCTTGTGCTGCGGCGCCGCGGGGTCGACGAGGGGATTCGTGTTGTTGAGGTGGGTGTAGAGGCAGCGGGCGGGCAGCGTGGCGAGGATGCGGGCGGTGCCGCCCGGCCCGTCGATGGGCAGGTGGCCCATGCCGGTGGCGGTGCGGGGGGAGATGCCGGCGCTGCGGGGCTCCTCCTCGTCCCAGAAGGTGCCGTCGAGGATGACGCAGTCGGCTTCGGCGGCGGCCTGGTGCAGCGCGTCGGACCAGGCGGCCACGGCCGGGGCGTACAGGACGGTCCGGCCGGTGGCCGGTTCGTACAGGCGCAGCGCGACGACCCAGGCGCCGTCGGCGGGGGCGTCGACGGCGTAGCGCGGTCGCTTGCCGGAGACGGGTACGGCGCTGACCAGCAGGCCGGAGCCGGCCGGGCCGCCGGTGTCGCCGAGCAGCGGCTGGGTGCCGGGGCACCGCAGTTCCCGCCAGGTCAGGGTGGTGTACGGGGTGAGGACCGGGCCGAGGCGCAGGCGGTGGTCGACCGCCTGGCGGACGGGGGCGGTGGCGAGGATCTCCAGGCGGTCCGCCTCGCGCAGCCGCCAGATTCCCAGCGTGTGGTCGAGTTCGGCGTCGGTGAGGACGACCCCGGCGACCGGCGTCTGCCGGGGCCTGGGCCCGGGGTGAAGCACCGGGTGGTCCTCGATCTGGTCGCCGAGGTCGGGGGTGGCGTTGACGAGGTACCAGCGGCCCTCGTCGGCACGGACGGCCAGTGAGGCGTGCAGGCGGCGCCGCCCGGGGTGGGCACGTGCCCCGGAGCACCCGGGGCACGCGCAGTTCCACTGGGGGATGCCGCCGCCGGCCGCGGTACCGAGCACCTGCAGCAGCATGACGGGGCTAGCGGACGCTGAGGGAGTAGGCGGTGACCTCCAGCGCGGTGTCGACGACCACGTATCCGGGGGTCTGCCAGGCGGTCCGCTCCGTCTCCTCGGGGGCGCGGGCGGGCTGCTCGGCCCGTTCTACGGCTTCGGTCATGATGCGTGCCTTCCTTTCTGCACAGGGGTGTGCGGGGTGTTGCCCTCCCGGGCGGGAGGGAGCCTGGGGCCGGCCGTCCCTACTTGATCGTCACCTTGAGGAGGAGGTCCTTGGCGATGCCGCGGTCGCTGGTGCCCATCCACAGCTGGTCGGCGCCGGGGACCTTGGCCAGGGCCCGCAGCCGGCCGTAGGCGCCGTTGTAGTAGGCGGTCGCGCGGCCGACGTCCTGGCCGGTGGCGTCGATCGGGATGCGCCACAGCCGGCGGCCGCTCAGCGTGGTGGCGTAGATGACGTTGTTCACGACCGCGACCTGGGCGGGCACGCCCCCCTCGTCCGGCTTCCAGACCAGCTTCGGGTTCGTCATCCCCGCGCGGGAGCAGGAGCCCTCACAGGCCGGCCAGCCGTAGTTCCGGCCCGGCTTGACGAGGTTGAGTTCGTCCCAGGTCTCCAGGCCGATCTCGGTCGACCACAGCCGCCCGGCACGGTCCCAGGCCAGTCCCTGGGGATTGCGGTGGCCGTAGCTGTAGACGCGGGTGCCGAAGGGGTTCCCGGGAGCCGCGGCACCGGTCTTCGTGATCCGCAGGATCTTTCCGTTGAGGGACTTCTTGTCCTGGGCCAGTGCGCCCTGCTGGGCGTCGCCGGTGGCGACGTACAGGTATCCGTCGGGCCCGAAGGCGATCTTCCCGCCGTTGTGCTGGGTGTCCCTGACGATCCCGGTCAGGACGGGGGTGTACCCGCTCAGCTTCTTGCCGTCGAAACGCATCCTGACCACACGGTTGTCCGTGCGCGTGGTCTCCATGAAGAACACGTCCTGGTCGGACGTCCCGTTCCAGGTCGGGGACACGGCGACACCGAGCAGTCCGCCCTTGTCCTGCGTCTGCTGGTTCCACACCGCGTTCGGCACCGTGCCGACCTTCTTCTTGGCGCCGTCCAGGGCGACCTTCCAGACCACGGCGGTGTCGCGTTCGGTCACCAGCGCCGCTTTGTCCGTCCGGAGGAAGGAGATTCCCCAGGGCGTCGTCAGGGTGCGGTTCAGCGTGCTGACCGAGGACGGTGCGCCGCCCGCGCGGGCGGCGGCGGGCGTTTCCGCGGCCGTCGAGGGCGGTCCGGACAGGCCTACGGCCAGGACGGCGGCGGCAGCGGTGAGCGCGGCCGTTCCCAGCCGGGCCCTGTGCAGCGCCGAATGCGCCAAGCGTGACATCGTGATGCCTTTCCTTCGGTGTTTCCGGAGTATCGGGCGCCCCCTCCGCATAGCAGTGAGCTTGCGCGCCGACCGGTCCGCCACCGGATCACCGGCGCCGAGAAGTCCCTCCCAGGAGTGACCGCCGTTCCGCAGGGGGGCAGGTGGCCGGTGCCGGACGGAGTACGCCGGGTCAGGGGGCCTTCCGCGGCGGGGAGGAGCAGTCCGTCCGACCGGTGTCGGGCAGCGGGGCGTCCGGGGTGCCGGGGGCCGCCGCGGGGCCGGCCGCAGGGGTCGTCGCCGGCTGCGGCACGGGTGCCGAGGCGGGGCTCGGCTCCGGTGTCGGCTCCGGGCTGGGAGTCGGGGTACCGGGGGTCGGGTTCGGGGCCGGGCTGGGGCTCGGGGACTGGCCGGGCGCGAGGCACGGCGGCGGGGTGGAGGGGGAGGAGGGGGTGGCCGGGCGGGACGCCTCGCTCGTGTTGCCCTCGTCGACACAGTCGACGAACTGGACGAAGGGCACCGGGTCCGTGCCGGCGGCGACCACGAAGTCCCGGGCCGTGTGGCTGCGCAGCAGGCACATGTCGTAGCGGGCGAGCACCGGGAGGGGGTCCGGGGCGGCGGCCGGGCGGTACTCGTGGCGGCCCACCAGCTGGCAGGAGTCGTAGCGGACGAGGGGCCCGCGCGGGCCCACGGTGTAGCGGTGCGGGCGGACGTCGGCGGAGAAGTCCCGGTAGGCGAAGGCGGTGTCGTCGCAGTCGCTGAAGTGGACCGTGCCGCTGTTCCACACGCAGTCGATGACGACGACGTCCGGGTTGCGCACCTCGAAGCGGATGTCCTGGGCGTGGAACCGCTGCACGGAGTCGTGGTGCCGGGCGACGGGGAAGCGGAAGAACGTGCTGGTGGTGCCGTACTCCGGGCTCTGGGGGCGTCTGTCGGTGATGATGTACGAGCCGCCCCGGCAGGCGATGGAGCCCCCGTAGGGGAACTCCAGGAAGTTCCCCCACTCGTACTCCACCTTCATGTCGGTGAACCAGTAGTTGAGGAACTGGTCCTGGTCGTTCGGGTCCTGCTGTCCCTCCCGGGTCAGCCCCGAGTACAGGAACGCCCTGCGGTAGCGGCCGCCGACCCGGCACGCCTCCCACCGCATCTCCGAGTTGGTGTCCGTACCGCTCAGGGCGAGGCCGTACTCCCACTCCCCCATCCACTCGCACTCGGAGAACCGGTAGTCCTGCGCCTGCCCGGTCGAGTACGAGTCGAAGAAGGAGGCTCCGGGCGTGGCCGAGCGGAACTGCAGGCGTTCGAAGGAGAGGTTGGACCACACGTCCTGGTTCCGGCACAGGAAGGACCCCGGGCCGGAATCGGGCCGGAAGACGAGGCTGGTCATGCGGCGGCCCGCGCCGGAGAAGCGCAGGCCGCTCGCGGGCCGCGGCGGTGCGACCCCGTTCAGCAGCGCGTGCGGTCGGGTGATGAGGTACTCGCCGGCGGGGATCTCGATCACCACGCGGCCGACCCCGCCGGAGACGCGCGCGGCGGCGTACGAGTAGGCGGCCTCGAAGGCCCCGCTGTCGTCGGCCCGCCCGTCGCCCACCGCGCCCAGGTCGACGACGTTGACCACGGTGTCCGGCGTGCCCGCCATGCGGCCGAGGGCGGACGCGCTGCGGGTGGACAGGGCCGTGGCGGCCAGCACGGAGGCGCCACCACGCAGAAGGTGCCGACGGCTGACACGGGACATCGGTCCATCCCTTTCTGTCATAATTCCCTCCTTTCCAGCCTGTAAGGAGCTGAATGACCGGGTTCATCGAGGCGCTCAGGCATATGTCGGCGGCACAGAAGCCGGCGAGGGGGGTGTCGGCCTACACCCTGTACGTCAACCGGCCGGCCGGCCGCCTTCTGGCCGTGCTGGCCCACCGCGTCGGTGCGACCCCCAATCAGGTGACGGTGCTCGGTGCCCTGTTCACCTTTCCCGCCCTGGCCACCGTGGCGCTGGTGCGGCCCGGCACGGGGATGTCGGTCGGTGTCTGTGCCGCCCTGGCCGTCGGGTTCGCCCTGGATGCGGCGGACGGACAGCTCGCCCGCACGCAGCGCTCGGGAAGTCCGTCCGGCGAATGGCTGGACCATGTGCTGGACTGCTTCAAGCTGGTCTCGGTGCACCTGGTCGTACTGGTGTCGTTCTACCGCTTCTTCTCGCTGCCCAGCCCGGCCTTCCTGCTGGCCCCGATGCTGTTCGAGCTGGCGGCCGTGGTGATCTTCTTCGCCGGGATCCTGACCGAGCAGCTCAAACGGCGGGCGGCCGCCCCGGCGACGGCGGGGCCCACGCCGGTGCTGCGGGCCGTGCTGCTCCTGCCGGTGGACTACGGCATCACCTGCATCAGCTTCCTATTCCTGGGCAGTCAGCACGTCTTCCTTTCCGTTTACTGCGCATTGCTGCTGGCCCACCTCCTGTTCATGGCCGCCTGCCTGGTCAAGTGGTTCCGCGAGCTGCGCTGAGATGATCTCCGGCGCCCTCTTCCGGGAGAGCAGCTCCAGCGATGCGCGCAGCAGGGTGCTGGAGGTGTGCACGGTGTAGGGGAAGTAGACGACCTCCACACCGACCGGTGCGAAACGCCGTTCCAGCTCGAGCCACTTGGGCGTACCCCGCCAGTCGTCGCCCTTGAAGATGACGTGGAAGCCGAGCCGCTTCCACGTCTCCATCTTGTCCTCCTCCGCCTCCACGACGGCGACGTCGACGCAGCGCAGGCTGGCGACGATCTCCAGTCGCTCGGAGAGCGGGATGACCGGACGCCGGCCCTTGAGCCGCTCGGCCAGATCGTCCGAGGTGACCCCGGCGATCAGGCGGTCGCAGTGCCGGCGCGCCCGGCGCAGGATGTTGAGGTGGCCGATGTGGAACAGGTCGTAGACACCCGGGGCGAACCCGATGCGGGTCATCTCCACGGGCCACCCGCCGTCGTCCGGGCCGTCGCCGCCCCGGCGGGTACGTCCACGCGCGTCGCCGGGGACTTCGGCGAGGTGTTCACCCCGTCCGACACCTGGATCCGGTACTCGTGCCGGGAGCCGGGGGCCACGGAGTCGGTGTGGCTCATCCACGGGCGGTTCCAGTAGGTGGACGCCTGCTTCTTCTCCGCGATCAGCCTGCCGTCCCGGTAGAGCCGGTAGGTGAGCGTCGCGTCCTCCCGGTCCCAGGAGGCCTGCCAGTGCAGGACGACGTGTCCGGTGCGCGCGGCGGAGAGCGAGAGGGCGGGCACCTCCGGTGCCCCGGTGTCGGGGCCGGCCCCGAAACGGGTCAGGCCCTGCTGGGGGCCGCCGTTGACCCGGGTGAACTCGCCGCCCACCCAGAGGACGCCCCGGGCGACCGTCAGCGCACGGGGTCCCACCTGCTCCCCCGTCCCTTCGTCGGTGTCGGGGAACCAGTGCAGGATCCGGCTGGTCGTGGGCGACTGGGCCAGCAGGTGCTGCCGGTCGTGCCGCTCGGGGAAGCCGCCCGGGGTCTCGCTGCAGTCGTGGGCGTGGGAGGCGCTGTAGAGGACGCCCCGGTAGGGCAGGACCACCTGGGTGGCGCCGTAGCAGGTGTCCTTCCACACCATCCGGTCGTCGTCCAGCCGGCCCGCGATACGGCCGTCGAAGACGCCCTCGCCGTGCCCTTCGGCGCCCACGTAGAAGCGGGTGCCGTCCTGCGCGATCGACTTCACCGACGAGCGGGGCGGCAGCCAGTCGGGGAAGGTGCGCTCGGTCGCTCCGCTGGTGGCGTCCAGGGCGACCAGCGAGTGGGCCCACCGGCCGTTGACCCACTCGAAGTCGCCGCCGGCGTACAGCTTTCCGCGGGAGGGCACCGCGGACAGCGCGCGGACCGGCGCGTCGACGTCCGCCCGGAAGGGACGCAGGGCGCCCTCGGGGGTGAGGGCGGCGATGTGCTGCCTGGTCCGGCCGTCGACCTGGCTGAAGTCACCGCCGAGGTAGACGGTCCGGCCGGTGGTCTCGATCGCCCGGACGGTCGCGGACACCGCCGGCCTGAAGTCCCGGCGCAGGGTGCAGTCGGCCGTGTCCAGGGCGACGGCGCTGGCCACACCCGTGGATCCGACATGGCTGAAGGAGCCGCCCACGTACAGCACCCGGCCGTCCGGGGAGGTCTTGAGGGCCCGGACGGTTCCCTCGCCCCCCGTGAACGACGGCGCGCACGGCAGCAGGTCACCGGTCGCCGCGTCGAGCGCGGCGAAGTTGCGGCGCGGGACCTCCCGTTGGCCGGGTTGCGCGCCGGGCGGCCGTACCGAGTCGAAGGTGCCGCCGACGTAGACGACGCCGTGCGCGGAGGCCAGCGACCAGACGACGCCGTTCGTCTGCCATGTGGTCAGCGGGTCGGCGGTGAAGGACGCCTTGGGTTCGGCGGCGGCCGTGGCGGCGGGGGGATGGAACTGTGCGGCGGAGCACAGGAGGGCGACGGCGACAGCCCTGGTGGCCGCCCTCGACGGGAGCTTTCTCAGGCGCAATGGAGACCCCGGATGGCAGTGGTGTGGGCGGCGCGCGGGGAATGACAGGGGCCTGCCGGACCCGTCCGTACGCCCCTGCCTGGGCTCACGCAGCGCGACGGCGCAGAACTCCGACCAGCTCACTCACTCCCAGCGGCCTGCGATACCACCACAAAGTAGTACCAAATACACACATTCCCAAGGTCATCCCGGCGGCGAGTCCTGACAGCGTGTCACCTTCCAGGAGGCGCAGGGCGGCCAGCACCACCGAGACGGACAGCCCGGTACCGAGGGCGGTGGTGTAGCCGCGGTCCACGGTCGTGAAGCCGAGGCGCAGCCGGATGAGCAGGGCGGCCGAGAGGTTCTCCACGACGATGGCCGCGCCCCAGGACACCGCGGCCCCCACGACGCCCCACCGCGGTACGGCGATCACACCCACCACCAGCTGCACCGCGAACGCGGCCGCGGTGACGGCGAGATGCCAGGAACTCCTGCCGGACATCAGCAGCACGGTCTGGGCGTTGCCGACCGCGACGTTGACCATCGAGGCCACGCACAGCACGACCAGGGCGGGCGCTCCGCGGACGAACTCCGGGCCGAAGACCGACAGTACGGTGCCGGGGAAGGCGGCGACGAGGACGAACAGCGGCCAGGAGAAGAGCACGATCCAGCAGGTCGAGACGCGGTGCAGATGGCGCGCCTCGGCGACCTGGTCGACGGCGAGCAGCCGGCTGATCTGGGGGGCCACGGCGAGCCGGACGGCCAGTTGCAGCAGGGTGCCGGCGGTGACGACGCGGCCGATGGCGGTGTAGACACCCGCATCGACGCCGGTGGCCAGCGCGGACAGCAGGATGACGCCGACCCAGACCGCGCTGATGTCGAAGACGGACGAGATCGCGCGGGGGGCGGAGAAGCTCCAGAAGGCGCGCCAAGGAACGTTTCCGCGCATGGCCGGGTGCGTGGTGCCGTGGGCGGCGCGGCAGCGGCGCAGGGCCAGCCAGGCGGCCACCGTGCCGGCCAGCGCGGGCAGCAGCCAGGCCGCGGCCAGGGGGAGCATGCCCGGGGCGCACGCGGCCACCGGGACGGCGATCAGCACGCGCAGCACGGGCTTGCCGATCTGCTCCACGCCGACGAACCCCGTGACGGTGCCGTGGCCCTGGTGGGCGCTGAGCAGGAGCAGCCCCACGGTGGCGACGGGCAGGAACAGCCCGAAGAGCCGTACCAGGGTGACCGCGTCGGCGGGCCGCAGGTGCGGCAGGAGCGTGGTGGCCACCGCGGGGCTGAGCAGCAGGGGCAGCGCGGCCGCCGTACTGGCCGCGACCGCGGGGACGAGGGCCGCGCGCAGCAGGCCGCCCACCGAACGGCCGCCGCCCACGGCGAGGTCCCGGGAGACGAAGCGGACGAGCCCGGTGTCGGAGCCGAGCTTGCAGGTGTTGCTGAGGATGGTGAACAGGGCCACGCCGGTGAAGACGGCGCCCGCCCCCCGCGCTCCGAGGGCGCGGGTGATCAGTCCGACGAAGACGAAGGCGAAGACGGCGTTGGTCGCCGAGCCCGCCACCCCCCACCACCCGCCCCGCGCGGCGGCGGCGATGCTGGTCCGGGCGGCGGGGGCGGGCGCTTCCGGGGCGGTCATCCGCGGGAGACCGAGAGGGTGTCGTCCTGCGCCGGCAGCTCCACGACCGGTGCGGCCGGCTCGGCCTCGGGGCGGCGCCCGGGTCGGCGGCGCAGGACGGCACGGAGGCGTCCGCGCCGGCGGCCGGTGTCGAGCACGGCGCCGAGGAGGGCGCCGCCCGAGCAGCCGATCAGCTCGTGCACCCGTCTGAGGTCGTCCCGCCGGGTGGTGTCGAGGCCCGCCACGACCAGGACGCCGTCGACGCGCTGGGCGAGGGCCAGTGCGTCGGCGTGTTCCAGCAGCGGCCGGGTGACGACGACCGTGGTGCGGGAGTCGGACCCGGCCGGGATCCGCTGGACGGCGGAGGTCCCGCCCGCCCGGTCGGGCGAGCCCGTGCCCCCGGCGCAGCAGGCGAACCGCCCGGCGCTCCCGGCGTCGACCAGGCGGCTGCCCTCGGGCAGGGAGGAGGCCTCCTCGGGGCCGCGGGCGTCGTCCGGGAGCAGCGGCAGCCGGGCGGTGAGGGCGGGCGTGCCGGGGTCGGCGTCCACCAGCAGCACCTCGTCGCCGCACTCCGCGAGGGCCGCCGCCAGGTTCACGGCGACCTCCTCGGTGGCGGCACCGTGCCGGGGGGACACGACGAGGACGCGGCCGGGGCCGGCGGGCAGCACGGTCCGGCGCAGCCGGTAGGCGAGGGCGCGCAGGGTCTCCGCGCGGTCACCGCCACGGCGGCCGACGGCCAGCAGGCCCTCGTCCTCGTCGTCGCCGGGGGGCAGCAGGCCGAGCACCGGGGTGCGCAGCGCGGCCCGGGCCTCGTCGGCCGAGCGGACCCGGGTGTCGAGGGCGGAGCGCAGCCAGGCCAGCAGGACGCCGAGGGCCAGCCCGCTCGCCAGGCCGAGCGCGAGCAGGGTCGGCCAGCCGGGGACCGAGGGGCGGCGGGGGGCCTCGCCGCGGCGGACGATGTCACCGCCGTCGGTGTCGCGGGACCTGATGTCGACGATGCGCTTGTGCAGGGTGTCCAGCTCGCCCTGCGCGGCCTTCGCGGTGTCGTCCTCCGTGTCCTTCTCGGCCTCCTTCTTCCTGGCCGCCTCCACCGTCTTGATCTGCTGCTCCACGCTGCGGGTGGCCCGCTGTGCGGCGGCTTCGTTGCGGGCCTTGCGGTCGGCCAGGTAGGCCTCGGCGAAGGCGTTGGCGCCGCGCGCCGCGCGCCCCGGGGTGCGGGCGGTGAACTCGAAGCGCAGCACCTGGGACTTGGCCTGGTTGGTGATCCGCAGGTCGTCCTCCAGCGCGGCCGCCCTGCTGTCGGCCTGGCCCATGAGGCGCGCCGCGCGGACGGCGACCGCGGTGCTGGCCGCGATCTGCTGCTCGGTGCCCATGCTGACCAGGTTGTCGGCGGCCACGCTGACCGCGCCGAACGGGTCGGCGGTGGAGCGTACGAGGACTTCGCTGGTGGAGGTGTAGGTGTGGGCGCGGGTGAGCGCCAGTGCGGCCCCGCCGAGCAGTCCCAGGGCGATGCCCAGGGCGATGAGGGCGCGATGGCGCAGGATCCGGCGGAGTTGGTCGCGTAGCTGGTCCGGCTCGTCGTACCGGTCGGGGAGGTGGAGGGGGGCGGTCACGGACGGCCTCCTGTTCCGGGGAGGGGTGCGGGGCGGGTGGGTGCGGCCGGCGGCGCCGACGTGACGGGCCGGGGCTGGCGGGCCGGGCGGGTGGTGACGAGCAGCGGAACGGCCATCAGCAGCGTCAGCGGGCCGACGATCCCGAGCAGGCTGCCGCGCAGGAAGACCATCTGGTAGAAGGCGAAGGCCGGGACCAGCAGGGCCGCGAGGGTGCCGGTCCGGCCGCGGAGCCGGTGGCGTACGTCGTCCATGCGCCGTCCGGCCGCGCCGAGCAGGAGGAACACGGCGGCCACGGCGGGCGGGCCGGCCCACAGGTAGCTCTCGATCCACAGCGGGGCGGAGAGGTTGAGGAAGTCGTAGCCCGCGTAGTGGGCCAGGGCGATCCCGGTGTCGTCCGGTTTGTCCGGCCACACCGAGCGCGGGACCCAGAACAGCACGGGACCCAGCGCGTTCAGCGGGGCGAACCCCTCGTCCCGCGCGAGGTCGACACCGGTCTGCACCTGCTGGAAGGCGTCGTAGTCGCCGTTGGCGGTGAACTGCGCGGAGAGGGAGACGACGGTGAACTGTTCGCGGTCGTCGTAGCGGAAGTAGTCGCTGTACGGGAAGACCAGCAGCACGGTCGCCATGAGGGTGGCGGCGATGGCGCGGAAGGCGCGGGGCCGGCACATCCGGGGCACGGAGAACAGCAGGGCCATCAGGACCGTGCCGAACCAGAACCGGGGTTTGCTGACCGGGTTGTTGACGACGACGTTCAGTGCGAGGAGGAGCGGCAGCAGCAGTCGGCGGACCCCGCGCAGCACCCGGTCGCCGCCGGGGGCGCGCGGTACGTGCAGCAGGCCCAGCAGGGCCCAGAACGCGGGTACGGACAGAGACCAGCTGCGCAGGGCCGCCACGAAGGCGTCGCCGGACCCGTCCATGAGGCCCGCCTCGTGCAGTGCCTGGCGGCTGGTGAAGTAGGCGCGGGCGCCGCCGGGTTGGCCGGGGATGAGCAGGGCGGCCAGGGCCAGGGCGAGCCCGCACAGGGAGAGCAGGCGCCAGGGGGCGAGGCGGCGGGACAGCAGGCGTTCCACCGGCCCCGGCGAGGAGGCGGACGCGCGGGTGCGGTCCCGGCGGGCGGCGACGGCGGTTCCCGCGGTGTGGGCGAGGAGCCCCAGTTCGACGACGGCCACGGCGGTGAGGGCGGTGGCCTGGCCGGTCCGGTAGGGCCACGGGTAGGCGTCGGCAGCGAGCTGCGCCAGGGGCGCGAGACCGAGCCAGATGTAGGCGAACACCCAGAAGCCGAGGGCGACGAGCCGCACCGTCGTCGCGGTGAGCACGCGGATGAGGGCCACCGCGGTGTGCGCCACCACCACGGCCTGCGCGGCGAGCGCGACCGACAGGCGGGTGCCGCCCGACGGCAGGAGCAGCCCCGGCAGCAGGACCAGCAGCGCCAGCGCCCAGAGGGAGACCGCGACCGCGCTGCGGACGGGTGCCTCGCCTCCCGGCAGCTCCCTCACCATCGGGTATTTCATCTGAAAGCTCATCAACAGGTTTATAACGCCCATGAGCTGCCGAGTCGGTCAGGCGCGCAAGGCGCCGTCATCGGGTGACGCGAGAGGACGCGCGGCGTGCCATAAGCCGAAAATAAGGACAAATATGCATTCCTTGGTCCGTCAGGTCATCAGATCTTCGGACAGAGGAGTTGCCCATGGGCAAGCAGGTCGACGTCGTCGTTGCCGGGGGCGGGGGATTCATCGGGGGCCATCTCGTGGGCTCGCTGCTGGCCCAGGGGCTCACCGTCCGCTCCATCGACATCAAGCCCCGGCAGGAGTGGTACCAGGTCCACGACGCCGCGGAGAACGTGATCGCCGACCTGTCGCTGCTGGAGAACGCGCGCGCGGGCGTCCGGGGAGCGCGGCAGGTGTACATGCTCGCCGCCGACATGGGCGGCATGGGCTTCATCGAGAACAACAAGGCCGCCTGCATGATGTCCGTGCTGACCAGCACCCACATGCTCCAGGCCGCGCACGAGGCGGGCGTGGAACGGTACTTCTACTCCTCCTCCGCCTGCGTCTACGCCGCCGGAAAGCAGACCGACCCGGACGTCACCGCGCTGCGCGAGGAGGACGCCTACCCGGCGCAGCCGGAGGACGGCTACGGCTGGGAGAAGCTCTTCTCCGAGCGCATGTGCCGCCACTACACGGAGGACTACGGCTTCACCACCCGCGTCGCCCGCTACCACAACGTGTACGGCCCGCACGGCACCTGGGCGGGCGGCCGGGAGAAGGCGCCCGCCGCGGTGTGCCGGAAGGTGGCCGAGGCGGTGCTCTCCGGGGACCACCGGATCGAGATCTGGGGCGACGGCCTGCAGACCCGTTCCTTCATGTACATCGACGACTGCCTGCACGGCACGCAGATGATCATGGCGGGGGACAGCGGCGAACCGGTCAACCTCGGCTCCTCGGAGCTGGTGACCATCAACCAGCTGGTCGACATCGTGGAGCGGATCGCGGGCATCCGCTGCGAGCGCAGCCACCGGCTGGACGCCCCCCAGGGAGTGCGCGGCCGCAACTCCGACAACACCCTGATCCGCGAGATCTACGGCTGGGAGCCGTCGGTCTCCCTGGCCGACGGACTGGAGAAGACCTACGCGTGGGTCTACGACCAGGTCAAGCGCTCCCACCAGTGACGCCGATGAGAATCCTCGTCCACGACTACAGCGGCCACCCCTTCCAGGCCCAGCTGAGCCGGGAGCTGGCGCGCCGCGGCCACCAGGTCGTCCACTCGACGTGCACGGCCTACGTCTCCGGCAAGGGCGACCTCGCCTCCGACGTCCCCGGCCTGCGCTTCGCCACCATCGGGGACGGCGTCCGGCTGCGCAAGGAGGCCTACGTCCGCCGGCTCGGCCAGGAGACCCGGCTGGGCCTCGAACTCGCCCGGCAGGTCCGCCGTGAGAGACCCGACGTGGCGCTGCTGTCCAACCTGCCCGTCCCGGTGCTGGTGGCGACCGCGGCCGTGCTGCGGCGGCTGCGCATCCCCTGGGTGCTGTGGCACCAGGACGTGACCGCGGTCGCGCTGGAGAGCTTCGCCGCCGGCGGTGTCGCCCGGTCGATGGGACTGGCGGCCAAGGTCTTCGGGGCGGGCGAGAAGTGGTCCGCGCGGCAGGCCGCGGCCGTCGTGGTGATCGCCGACTCGTTCGTGCGGGTCCACGAGCGGTGGGGCACCGCCGGCAAGGTCACCGTCATCCCCAACTGGGCGCCGCTGGACGAGATCGTGCCGGTGGAGCGGGCCAACGCCTGGTCGGCGGAGCACGGTCTGGACGGCGTGCGGACGGTGCTGTACTCGGGCACGCTCGGGCTGAAGCACAATCCCGAGCTGCTGGTGCGGCTGGCCGAGCGGCTGCGCGACCAGGGGAGTCCGGTACGGCTCGTGGTCGTCAACGACGGCCCCGCCGTACCCGTGCTCCGGGACGCCGCCGCCGCGCGGGGCGTCGAGCTGACCCTGCTGCCCTTCCAGCCCTACGAGCGGCTGTCCGAGGTGCTCGGCACGGGTGACGTCCTCGTCGTCCTGCTGGACCCGGACGCCGGGCAGTTCTCGGTGCCGTCCAAGACGCTGTCCTACCTGTGCGCCGGGCGGCCGGTGCTCGGCCTGATGCCCGCCGACAACCTCGCCGCGCGGCTGCTCCGGCAGGCCGGCTCGGCGGTCTTCCCGCCCGGCGAGCAGGCCCTGGGAGCCGCGGCCACCTGGGTCCGGGACCTCCTGGCCGACCCGGCCAGGGCCGAGCGGCTGGGCAAGGAGAGCCGCGCCCTGGCCGAGCGCGAGTTCGCCCTGGAGTCCTGCGCCTCCCGCTTCGAGACCATCCTCCAGGACGCGGCCGGACACCGCCGCCGGCCCTGACCGACCCCAGCCCGTGGCCGACCGCGACCCGCCGTCGGCCACGGGCTCGCGCACGCCCCGCCCACTGCGGTGACCGGGGCACCCTGCGGTGACCGGGGCGCCGGCCTGGTCGGTCAGTCGGCCGGGCCGGCTGGGGCCGCCGGGGCCGCTGGGCCCGCCGGAACGGGCTCCTGCCCCGGGTGGCCGTCGGCCGGGTGTGCCGCCTGGTGCCTGCCGGTCCTGGTCCCGGTACCGGTCCCGGTGTCCGTGCCGGTCCGGTAGATCTCCTCCAGGCGGTCCGTCACCGCGCCGATGGAGTAGACGTTCTCGACGACGCGGCGGCCGGCTTCTGCCATCCGGGTCCACAGCGCCGGGTCGGTGAGCAGGCGGTGGACCGCTGCCGCCATGGACGCGGGGGTGCCGTCGGTGACCAGGGCGGCGCCGTGGCGGGCCAGTTCGTCGGCGATGCCGCAGGTGTCGGTGCACACCACGGGCGTCCCGGCGGCCAGCGCCTCGATCACGGTCATCCCGAACGGCTCGTTCACACTGGCCAGCACATGGACGGCCGCCGACCGGTAGGCCTCACGCGCCTCCGCCGGGTCGAGCGCACCGCCGTAGCGGACCACACCCGCGGGCCCCTCCTCGATGAGCCGGCGCACGGCGGGCAGCGAGCCGTCGTCCGGGCCGTACAGCGTGAAGCGGGCCCCGGGCATCTTCCGGTGGACCAGCGCGGCCATCTCCACGAACGCCTCGGGCCGCTTCCGGGGATGCAGCCGGGCGAGGAACAGCACGTGCGGCTCGCGCGGCCGGCGCGGCTCCGGCTCGGGCGGCCCCGGGCGGATGCCGTTGGGCAGGATCCGCAGCGGCGGACCGTCCGGGCCCAGCACCCGCGCCACCAGCCCGCGCTCCTGCTCGGTCAGGACGCAGCAGGCGCGCACCCGGCGCAGCAGCGGCAGGTACAGCAGGTCGAACAGCCGCACGGGGAGCGCGGTGCGCGGCTCGACCATGCCGTGGGTCTGGGCCACGCACGGCACGCGGCGCAGGGCCGCCACCGCGAGGGCGGTCAGGGAGACCAGGTCGCGTCCCGCGTGGACGTGCACGACCTCGGCGTCGCCCATGGCCCGCCACAGGTCGCGGACGAGAAGGGGGTGCAGCAGGCCGATGAAGCCCCGCCCCGGCAGCAGCGTCCGGGCGGGGCGGGAGCGCAGCCGTACGGTGCCGACGCGGTCCGGTGCCCGGCCGCCGCCCCGCCACAGCGAGACCAGCGTGACGTCGTGGCCGCGCGCGGCCAGCTCCTCGCACTGGGCGACCGCGACGCTCGGCGGCCCGCCGAAGGCACCGTCGTCACTGACGAGCGTGACCACGTGCAGGAGTCTCATGCCGTGCGTCCCTTCGTGGTCAGGACCGCGCCGGGCGCGAGGTCCCGGTGGGCGACGGCGCCGGCGCCCACGACGGCGCCCCGGCCGACGGTCACCCCGCGCAGGACGACGGCACGGGCCGCGACCCAGCTGCCCGGCTCCAGCCGGACGGGTCCGTTGTCGAACTCGAACGTGGCGGACCGGGGGCGGTGGCTGCCGGTGCACAACAGCGCGCTCTGGGAGACACAGCAGTCGTGGCCGATCGTGACGGGTTCGAGGTTGAGGATCCAGGCGTCCTCGCCGATCCACACGTCGTCGCCGATCTCCAGCTTCCACGGCCAGTGCACCCGCACCCCGTGCCGGATCAGCACCCGCTGTCCGACGCGGGCGCCGAAGGCGCGCAGCAGCGCCGGCCGCCAGCGGTCCGGGCACCACCATTTGACGAAGACCAGGTGGAGGACGGCGAACCAGGCGGCCTGGACGAGCAGGGGGCGCCCCTTGTCGTATCCGGCGCCGGTGAAGCCGCGCAGGGATCTCTCCACGACGGGCCGGTGCGGGGCGGCGGCGGTCTGCGCCATGACGGTGTTCCTCCCGGTTCCTTCCTGGTTACCCGGCTCCTACCGGTATCTTCCGGTTCCTGCCCGGTTCCCTCCGGAGGTCCGAGGTGTTCGGCTCGGTGGTCCTCCGCGTGATCCTTCATGCCCCGGAAGGCGAACCCGCCGCGATCGGCGCGTGTTGGCAGCAGGCCTGCCCGGATGGAGGAACTTCAGTAGGCGCCCTGGCCGTTCAGCACCGCGCGCACGGTGCGGGCCATGACGTTGATGTCCATGGAGGGGGACCAGTTGTCGACGTAGCGCAGGTCGAGGGAGACCGTCTCGTGCCAGGACAGGTCCGACCGTCCGCTCACCTGCCACAGCCCGGTCAGGCCCGGCTTGACGTGCAGCCGGCGCTGTTCCACCGGGTTGTACTTGGCGACCTCCTCCGGCACGGGCGGGCGCGGGCCGACCAGGGACATGTGGCCGAGGAGCACGTTGAACAGCTGGGGCAGCTCGTCCAGCGAGTAGCGGCGCAGGACGCGGCCCACGGGGGTGACGCGGGGGTCGCGGCGCATCTTGAACATGTGGCCGTCGTTCTCGTTCGCCGCCTCCAGCTCCTCCTTGAGACGGTCCGCGTCGACCACCATCGTGCGGAACTTCCACATCGGGAACGTGGTGTTGCCCTGCCCGACCCGGATCTGACGGTAGAAGGCGGGACCGGGCGAGCCGAGCCGCACGGCCAGCGCCAGCAGGAGCAGCAGCGGCGAGAGCAGCACGATCAGCAGCAGCGCGCCCACGCGGTCCACGGCCGACTTCAGCAGGGCCGGCAGGCCACGGCACAGCGGCGGCGCGATGTGCAGCAGGGTGAGTCCGGACGCCGAGGTGAGCCGGACCCGGCGGCGGGCGACCTCGATGATGCCGGGCAGCACCACGATCGGGCGGCCCCGGTCGTGCACCGCCCAGGACAGCCGGCGCAGCCGCTCGCCCGACAGGTGTGGGCCCGACACCACGAAGACCATGTCGGCGCGGAGTTCGTCCGCCGCGCCGAGCACCGTCGCGGCGTCCTGCCCGGGCGCCTCGGGTTCCTCACGGGGCAGTCGGACGTACACCGGGACACCGGAGAGCACCTCCTCCTCCCCGACCGGGCAGCAGCCCACGATCACGTACTCGTGGTCGGTGCGCTGGGCCAGCTGCCCGACCACCGCGTCGATCGTCGGGCCCTCCCCGACCACCATGACGTGCCGCAGGCAGCGGCCGTCGCGGCGGGCGGCCAGGAGGTGACGGTGGACCACCTTGTGGCAGGCCGCGGTGAGCACCAGCGCGGGGAGCAGCGCGGTGAAGGCCTCGGCCGGCACGCTCTGCAGCCCGCACAGCACGCGCAGCGTCGCCAGCGCGCCGACCAGCAGCAGCCAGTCCCGCAGCACGGCCCGCACGCCCCCGCCGTCACCCCAGGTGGACGGCGTGTACCGCTTGCCGGCGACTCTGATGAGCGGCCACATGAGGGCGGCGGCGGCCGCCAGACGCAGCGGGTGGGGCTCGTGGACCTCCACGATCGCCGCCGCGACCGGCAGGGCCGCGCCGGCCAGGTCCACCCCGACCGACAGGGGGCCGTACCAGCGTGCCTGGGTGCCTTCCGGATGGGCGGGCCGGCGGGGCACGGAGAGCGGCGCCTGTCGGGATGCCGCAAGTCTGAAGGGCCGCATGCCTCTCCTTAGGGGGCTCCTATCGCAGACGACCGGCGTGACCGCTCCGTCCGCAAAAGGGCTGGTCACGCCCTGATGTGATCTTTATATCAAGTGATGGGAGGCTATGCCCGGTTTGCCGTCTCTCTCTCGGTGCCCGGCAGGCGCCGGGCTCAGCCGAAGTCCGGCTCGTAGCCGCCGTACCGCCGGCTCTCGGGGTCGAAGGTGAAGCCGAAGTAGTTCTTGTAGAAGGTGAAGTGCCGGGTGAAGGCACTGTTCACGTGCATCAGCGGGCGGGCACCGGTGTCGGGCTCGGCGTAGGTGCCGAGCAGGGCGCCGAAGGTCTTCCGCCGGGAGGCGACCGCGAGGGCGTGGCTGTAGGAGCCGAGGATCTCCCTGCGGACGAACTGCCTGATCTCGCCGAAGGTCACCTCGATCCTCCGGGGGTCGGGGAAGACCCGCCCCAGACCGATCCCCAGTACGGCGGCCGGGCCCGGTGGAAGGTCGCCGAGCACCAGGACCTGGCTGTCGGCGAGACCGGCGGAGCGGTAGTCGGGGTGGTGCTCCACCTTGGCCAGGACCTGGTTGAAGTCATGGCCGAACGCGCACCCCCAGCTCCAGTTGAACCCGTCGGGGTGGTAGGCCGCCTGGAGGGCGGCCAGTGCCGCGGGGTCCATGTTGGCGGGCTGGAAGTCCTTCGTCCGCGGGTCCCGGTCGTCGGGGTCCCGTCTCCCGCTGGGCACGACCTCGGCGTACCGGCTGCCGGGCGGCTGCCACTGGCCGTCGTCCCAGCTGTCGACCAGGACCGGGCCCCCGGCGAACCCGTGCGAGAAGAAGCTCAGCTCCCTCAGGGTGCCGGGGGCGCGGACCCCGATGGTGCTCACCGCCGCGTAGACGTCCATGGCCGACATCACGTCGAAGTGGCCGTCCCCGAAGGCGTTGCCGTTGTAGAGGGCGCGGGTGACCGGGCGGAAGGCGCGGACCGCGGCGACCGACTCGGTCCGGTTGCCCCCCGGATAGGTGAACGTCCGGACGACGACCTCCCCGCTGCCCACGTCCATGATCTGGAAGACCAGGTCCTCGCGCGCCTTGTTGGCCGCGACCAGCCGCCGCACCCGGTTCTCGCAGTACGCCCGGAACGGCAGGCTCTTGGGCGGCTGCGGATACCCGGCCACCAGGACGAAGTGCTTCATCCCCTCAGGCCTCGACCCAGTCGCCGTCCGCGTTCTGCACCCAGCGCGGCAGCCGGTCGTCCGGACGCAGCCGCACCAGGTTCGTGGGGATGCGTACGGTCCACTGCCCGCCCTGCGGGATCTCGTCGCCGGGGCGGTCGAGCCGTTCGGCGATCTCGTCGGCGATGGGCAGGTAGAGCGGGCTGGACACGGTCGGGAGGGGGCCGCCGCCCCACAACTCGCCGAAGTGCATGAAGTGGTCGATGGCACCCTCGAAACCGAGGCGGGCGGGGACCGTCACACGGCAGTAGCCGGCCTTGAGGAACTGGTTGAACAACGGGTCGGGATCGTCGTAGGCGAGCCGCTCGTCCCACTCGGACTTACGGCCCCAGAAGTACGGGTACGCCACCCACGTCATGTGCTCCCACTCGAAGGCCTGCTCGAAGAAGCGGACGTAGGCGCCCTCCGCCGCGGCCTCCTCGAAGTCCATCTGCGGGACCTCGTCGCTCGTGACGTGCATCGCGTCGAAGAGGTCGAAGTGCTGCTCGGTCATGATGCTGACGCAGCTCTTGCGCAGTTCGTGGGCGATCAGCTCCTCGTTGGCCCGCGGGTTGCGGCCCTCGATCGCGACACCGGCCTCCAGGGTGAGCGCTGCGAGCTTCTCCTCGTACTCCGAGAGGCGGGCGCGGTAGGCGGTGGTCAGCTTGGCGTGGGTCTCCGCCCGCCACTTCTCCATCGCGCGGTCGGTGCGCCTGCACTTGATCTCGACGGCGACGGCCACCTGGGCGAGCCGCAGGGTGTCCACGGCGACCGGGACGGAGCCCTGCTCCTCGTCCAGCATGGTGATCCACACCCAGCGGTCCCCCGGGCCGAACCGGTGGGTGCGCCGGCCCACCACCACGTCCAGGGAGTACGTCCCCTCCCAGATGTTGCCGATGTAGGCCACCGACGCCTGGAGCGCCTGGTAGCCCTCGTCGATGGTGACCTGGCCGGAGTGGTTGTAGTTGGTCTTGCTGTCCCCGCCGCCCGCCTTGAAGTCGAAGGACTTGGTCACGTACCGCTCGGGCGGCGGGGAGACGTCCGTCGCCTGGTACGCCTGCACCCAGTAGGGGTAGTTGGTCTCGTCGATCTGGTGCGGCATCAGGCCGAAGGCCTGCGGCTTGTCCAGCCGGACCGCCCCGGCGTGGGCCGACTGGAGGGTGTGGACGAGGAACGCGGCCGGCTCGGGGACCATGAAGTCGAACATGGTGCGCAGCCCGTAGTTGAACATCTGCGCCCGGTAGACCTTGGTCACCCACTGGTAGACCCCCGAGATGTGCCCGGTGCCGGGGCTGTTGTCGAGCGTGTGGGTGTTCTTCTCGGTGACCTCCGTGGTGACCCGCAGGGAGGTGCGCTCCAGCACCCGCTCGGAGATCTTGCCGGCGCTGCGCTGGGTGACGTCCTGGGAGAACGTGGACGCCGACTTCGTCGCCTCCTCCTTCGACCGGGAGACGGAGCCCTCCACCGAGGCCGAGAACTCCACCGTCGGCCCGTACTTCCCGGAGACCGTCAGGCCCGCCTTCAGCGCCGCGTCCTCCTTGATGACGGCACTGGCCTCCCGGCTCATCTCGAAACGGTCGGTCGACTCCAGCTCGCGTTCCTCGGAGGTGATCGTCTCCGTCTCGTGGACGGTGATCTGCTCGGTCTCCTCCCGCCGGGTGTGCTCCCGCAGCTTGGTCTCGCCCTTGAGCACGTTCTCGATGTGGGCGACGTCGGCTCCCTCGTAACCGACCAGCTGCTGGCGGACCACCAGGAGGTCGGCCACACCGGACGGCTTCACGCTGCCCCGGCTGACCGGGACGGAGCCGGTCTCCAGCGGGATCTTCTCGACCGGGTCCAGGTCCCCGATGGTGATCGCGTTCCAGACGGACGGCAGCGGGGTGACGGTGGTGACCAGCGTGTCGCCGATCCGCCGCACGCTGCGCCTGACGGGCTTGCCGAACAGTTTCTCCAGCTCCGCGGCCGTCCGGTCGACCTCGCCCTGGAGCAGGGCGACGATCCGGTCCAGCGGCTGGGCCGTCACGTCGATGCCGCGGGCCGTCAGCAGGGCCCGGGTGGGCTCCGACAGCTGCTGCGGGGCGTTCGGCCCGAGCCGGAAGCCGAGGTCCTTCAGGATCGCCGGGACGAACTCCGGGCTGCCGGCGAGCAGGTCCGGCTTGGCACCGAAGACCTGCCCGGCCAGCTGAGCGGCTCCGGCCACGACACCGGGCTGCGGGGGCTCGGGCGGGGGTTCCTCGGCCGCGGCGGGAGAGGGGGCGCCACCACCGGCCCCGCCACCGATCCCGCCACCGGCCCCGCCACCGGCCCCGCCACCGGCCCCGCCACCGGCCCCGCCGCCGGCCCCCGCGGCCAGGGCCCGCAGGTTGGCCTCCGCGAGGCGGCCGTGGAAGCTGATCTGGCGGGCCAGTTCGGCGGCCGGGGTGGCGTCGGCGGGCGGCAGCACCTCCGCCCTCCCGGCCTGCGCGCTGATGCTGAAGTGCTCCCCGCCGAGGCCCGCGAGCTCCTCGATCGCCGTACGCAACTGCCGGTACTCGGTGAGCAGTTGCTCGGCCCGCTCGCGCCGCACCCGGGCCGCCTCCGCCTCCTTCTCCCGCTGCCGGCGCTCGGCCTCGACGGTGGACAGCACGGGTTCGAGACCCGTGGCACCGGGCAGCCGCAGAGGCAGCCGGCGGGCGCGCCTGAGGTCCTGCGCGCCGGCGGGGAAGGCGGGACGCGCCACGAGCCGGGCGACGATCTCCAAGTGGCGCAGCAGCCGCACCAGTTCGTCCAGGGGGCGGGTGTGCTCGGCGGGCAGGTACTTGACGGCGAGCACGCTGTCCCGGAGCCGCGCCACGGCGTCCTTGTACGGCGCGCTCTGCACGACGTCCGCCGGGGCCGCGCCGAACGCCTCACGGACGGCGGTGATCACGGCGTCCCGCGGGGAGGGCGGGGGCGGGGGAGGCGCGGAGGGACCGGGGTGCGGCGCGGCAGCCGGAGCCGCGGCAGCCGGAAGGGGTCCGGCCGCCGCCCGGGACACGGCCTGACCCGTCAGCCGGTCCAGCGCCGCCGCGAACCTGGCCGTCTCCTTGCCCAGTGGGGCCTGCTCGGGCCTGGCGATGTACAGCGGCCCGGCGACGTACTCGCCCACCACCCGCCTGAGTTCGGTGCGGGGGTCCGGCGCGCCGGAGGCGGCGGACAGCGCCCGCTGGAAGTCGGTCTGCTGGGCCAGCTCGACGCTGGGCTGGTCGGGATCCTGCGCGATCGCGGGCCGCAGCAGGGCAAGACGGAAGAGAGGCTCCACGGGGACCTCCGGTGGGGGCGACGGAGGCACGGCTCCACGTCCCGGCCCCCAGCTCCTCCCACTATGGGGTCGTTCCCCGCGGACGGATGCGAAGTTCACTCGTGTGAGTGCTCCGGGCAGGAAACAGGCGTGGCCGTGGGCACCAGGAGCCCCCTCCGCCCCGGACACACCGGCGGGAGGGGGCTCGTGGGCAGCGGCCGGAACAGCCGGGCGGGCCTACGGCTGGTCGTCGCGGCCGGCCTCGTCCTCCTCGGCCTGCTTCGCCTCCACCTCCGGGTCCAGCCCCGTGGCGCCGGTGCCGTCCACCGAGGTGAGGTGGCCCCCGCCGGGGACCTCCGTCGCGGCCGGCGGCTCGACCAGCCAGTCGGGGTTGGCCTGCTTGTCCCACCACTTCCAGGCCGCGAAGGCGCCGCCCGCCAGCACGGACAGCACCGCCAGCGTCTTCACGGCGCGGCCGGCCCGGCACCGGCGGGCCTTGCGCCGGGCCAGCTTCTGGATGTCCTGGGCCGAGACCTGGCCGCGCAGCGCGGCGAGGGCCGCGGCGCCGCGGGCGGCGGCCTCGTCACGGACGGGCGCGGTCGCGGCCACGGCCTGTTCGAGTTTGGGGCGCGAGTACTCGGCGGCCTGCCGGGCGGCCTTGCGGGTACGGGCGGCGGCCTCCTGCGCGGCCAGGTCCATCTTCGGCGGCACATGGGTGCGGGCCTGCTCCAGGCGCGGGGCGAGCCGGGCGTCGTACTGCACGCGGGCCTGTTCGGCGGCCTGCGACACCACGGGCGCCAGCCGTACGCGTGCCTCTTGCGCGTAGTACGCGGCACGCTCCTTGGCCGTGTCGGCGTAGGGCGCCACCACTTCCGCGGCGTGCAGCACGCTGTCCTTCGCCGAGCCGGTCGCGGCGCGCACGCTGTCGATGCGGGTCACGGGTTCCTCCTCCTCGGTGGCGTACGGTATTTCGACTTTCCACCCTTTTACGGATCATGCCTGTCCGAGGCCGGTGCGGCATGCGCGGACGGGCATATGGGTTCCGGTGTCCTTCTGCCCACATGATCAAGGGCAACAGGGGGTCTTCTGTCGACACTGCCACGAATCGCCGGGGCGCGCCGCCCGCCCGGCGGAAGTCGCGGGCGCCCGGCGACGCGCGGACCGGACCGTGGAAGGATCGAAGGGTCGCGGCGGACGACGACGGAAGGCGGACCGTGGCCGAGCAGCTCTATGCCACCCTCAGGACCACCCTCGGCGACATCGAGGTGCGGCTCTTCTCGCTCCACGCTCCCGTCACGGTCAGAAACTTCGTCGAGCTGGCCCGCGGTGAACGCGAGTGGGTCCACCCGGGCACCGGGGAGCGGAGCAGAAGACCGCTCTACGACGGCACGGTCTTCCACTCCGTCATCAGCGGCTTCATGATCCAGGGCGGCGACCCGCTGGGGAACGGCCTGGGCGGCCCCGGCTACGGGTTCGAGGACGAGTGCCATCCGGACCTCGCCTTCGACACCCCGTACCTGCTGGCCATGGCCAACGCCGGCCCGGGCACCAACGGCTCGCAGTTCTTCATCACGGTCACACCGAGCACCTGGCTGAACGGCAAGCGGACCATCTTCGGCGAGGTCAGCGACCCGGCCGGCCGGAAGGTGGTCGACGCCATCGCGAACGTGCCGACCGGCCGCAACGACCGGCCGCTCGTGGACGTCGTCCTCGAGACGGTGGTCGTGGAGACGCGTGAGAGCCGGGGAACCAATCACCCCGCTCGTCCGTAAGGATGAGCGGGGCAGGACAGTGCCGTCAGGGCCGGCGCGCGCCGGCCACGGGGCACACGGACACGACGACCAAGGGGATCTGATGGACCAGGCCGCAGGGAGCGCACAGGACGCCGCCCGCAGCGTGCCCGTGTGCTACCGGCACCCGGACCGCGAGACCGGCGTGCGCTGCACCCGCTGTGACCGGCCGATCTGCCCCGAGTGCATGGTCAGCGCCTCGGTCGGCTTCCAGTGCCCGGACTGCGTCCGCGGCGGCTCCGGCACGGGCCCCGCTCCCGCGGCGTCCCGGCCGCGCACGATCGCCGGCGGCACGGTCACGGCGGACCCCCGCCTGCTCACCAAGATCCTGATCGGGCTCAACCTCGCGCTGTTCGTCGCCATCAAGGCCGACAGCTCCCTGGTGGAGCACGTCGTGCTCTACGGCGCCTGGCCGCCGAAGCCGTACGCACCGACCTCCGGCGTCGCCGGCGGCGAGTGGTACCGGTTCGTGACGTCGATGTTCGCGCACCAGGAGTACTGGCACATCGGCTTCAACATGCTGAGCCTGTGGTGGATCGGCGGCCCGCTCGAAGCGGCCCTCGGCCGCGCCCGCTATCTGGCGGTCTACCTCGTCTCCGGGCTGGCCGGCGGCGCGCTGACCTACCTGCTCACCTCCCCGACGACCGCCTCGCTCGGCGCCTCGGGGGCGATCTTCGGTCTCTTCGGCGCCACCGCCGTGCTGATGCGCCGGCTCAACTACGACATGCGGCCGGTCATCGCCCTGCTGGTGATCAACCTGATCATCACCTTCAACCCGGCCATGAGCATCTCGTGGCAGGCGCACATCGGCGGCCTGGTCGCCGGCGTGGTGACCGGGTACGCGATGGTCCACGCCCCGCGCGAGAAGCGCTCCCTGGTGCAGTACGGCACCTGTGCCGTCGTGCTCGCCCTGTCGGTCGCCCTGGTGCTGGTCAGGACCGCCCAGCTCACCTGAGCGGGTGGGTCCGTCGGATGGGGAGCCCGGGGGAACACCCTGTCACCGAACCGTTGTCCACAGCGTGTGCCGGATCTTGTGCACACGGTGCGGACACAGCTGTGCCCCCTGTCGCTCGGATGTGTTTCCGCAGGTCGGACAGGGGGCGAACGGGTGTCCGGGGAACGCCTGGCCAGTCACACCGGCGTCAACACCCGATGGGTTATCCACAGATCGTCGTTCTTTTTCCCCACTGTGGAAAACAGCTGTGGATAACTCAGTGGATAGCCGTGGGCAGAGCTACGCCGGCCGCGCTACTTCCACTGCGTGGAGACACCGAACCCGGCGGCGATGAAGCCGAAACCGACCACGATGTTCCAGTTGTCCAGGCTGTCGATCGGCAGCGTGCCGTCGGTCACGTAGAAGACGACGATCCAGGCCAGGCCGATCAGGAACATGGCCAGCATGACCGGCGCGACCCAGGCGCGGTTGGTGAGCTTGATGGCCTGCGCCTGCTTCGCCGGCGGCGGCGTGTAGTCGGCCTTCTTGCGGATACGTGACTTCGGCACGAGGGTCTCTCCTGTCGATGCGCTGCGTGGCCGCGCAGGTAACTGGGTCGGGCTCGGGGCAGCGTACAAGGGGCCAACATGACGACTCTGTGTGCTCCCCCGGGCGTCCGTTAGCGTAGTGCTTCCGCGGCGCCGAAGGAGATAAGGGTACGTTGAGCAATTCTGCCGACTCCCCCGGGACGGGATCAACGGGTCCCGGCCCCCTGCGCAGGCTGCGTCTCCGCCCCGTGCGGATGCTCACGGCGGCCGTCTTCGCCCTCGCCGGGCTGATCTTCTTCACCAGCTTCGACACGGCCAAGGGCACCGACATCCGCCAGGACGGCTCCCTGCTGAAGCTGTCCGACCTGATCCAGCAGCGCAGCCGCAAGAACAAGGAGCTGGACGAGTCCAACGCCGCCCTGCGCGACGGGGTGGAGTCGCTCGCCGAGAGCGACGACGGCAGCACCCGGGCCGAGGACGAGAGGCTGGGCGGGCTGGAGAAGAGCGCGGGCACGCGGAAGCTGACGGGCAAGGCGATCACCGTCACGCTGAACGACGCCCCGCCGGGCGCCACCGCCAAGCTCCCCGGCTATCCGGAGCCGCAGCCCGACTACCTGGTCATCCACCAGCAGGACCTCCAGGCCGTGGTGAACGCGCTGTGGCAGGGCGGCGCCAAGGGCATCAAGGTCATGGACCAGCGGCTGATCTCCACCAGCGCGGTGCGCTGCGTCGGCAACACCCTGATCCTCCAGGGCCGCGTCTACTCACCGCCGTACAAGATCACGGCGGTGGGGGACCCGGACCGGCTGAAGCAGGCCCTCGCGGACAGCAAGGCGATCCAGACCTACATGGTCTACGTCAACGTCTACGGCCTCGGCTGGAAAGTCGCCGACGACGGGACGGTGACTCTTCCCGGCTACTCCGGCACAGTGGATCTGCACTACGCGAAGCCCGTGCAGTAGCCAGCCGTCCGTCCCGGAGGCGCCGGTGCGCGTGATCGTCCGGACCGTCAGCGAGCTGTGCATCACCGTCGGCGCCCTGATCGTGCTCTTCGTCGCCTATGTGCTGTTCTGGACAGGGGTGCGGGCCGACGGCGCGATGAACGACCAGATCGACCGGCTGCACCGGCAGTGGTCGCGGGGGCGTGCGCAGCCGACGGCCGCGGCGCCGGGCGAGCGGACCGTCACGGCGAGGCGGCCGGAGCCCTACCGACGCGGCGAGGCCTTCGCCATCATGTACATCCCCCGCCTCGGTGCCGGCTGGCACAAGCCGGTCCTGGAGGGCACCGGCACCGGTGTCCTGAAGAAGGGCCTGGGGCACTACGCGCGCACCGCCCGGCTCGGCGGGAGGGGCAACTTCTCGGTCGCCGGCCACCGGCGTACCTACGGCGACCCCTTCAAGGACTTCCCGAGGCTGCGTCCGGGCGACGCCGTGGTGCTGACCGACGGGAGCACCTGGTACACGTATCGGATCGACAAAGGGCCGTACAAAACCGTGCCGACGGACGTCGGGGTGATCGATCCTGTGCCCGGGAAGTCGGGGTACGCACGACCCGGCCGCTATCTGACCCTGACGACGTGCGATCCGGAGTGGGGCCACAGCCACCGGCTGATCGTGTGGGCGCACCTCGACGCCACCCAGCCTGTGGACACAGGCGAACCGGGGGCGCTGCGCCGTTAATCTGGTGACGTACGGCGTGGGTCTGGTGCCGTAGGGGACACGGAAGGGACGGCAAGGGACGGCATGTACGGCTGGATCTGGCGGCATCTGCCGGGGAACGCGTGGGTGAAGGCGCTCCTCTCGCTCGTACTGGTCCTGGCCGTGGTCTACGTCCTCTTCCAGTACGTCTTCCCCTGGGCCGAACCGCTGCTGCCCTTCAACGATGTGACGGTGGACAACCAGTGAGTGCGCGGATTCTCGTCGTCGACAACTACGACAGCTTCGTCTTCAACCTCGTCCAGTACCTGTACCAGCTGGGCGCCGAGTGCGAGGTGCTGCGCAACGACGAGGTGTCGACCGCGCACGCCCAGGACGGCTTCGACGGCGTGCTGCTCTCACCGGGGCCGGGGACGCCGGAGGAGGCGGGGGTGTGCGTGGACATGGTCCGGCACTGCGCCTCGACCGGGGTGCCGGTGTTCGGGGTGTGCCTCGGCATGCAGTCGATGCAGGTGGCGTACGGCGGTGTGGTCGACCGGGCGCCCGAGCTGCTGCACGGCAAGACCTCGCCGGTCGAGCACGAGGGCAAGGGCGTCTTCGCCGGCCTGCCCTCGCCCTTCACGGCGACCCGCTACCACTCCCTGGCCGCCGAGCCGGCGACGGTCCCGGCCGAGCTGGAAGTGACCGCCCGCACGCACGACGGCATCATCATGGGCCTGCGCCACCGGGAACTCCCCGTCGAGGGCGTGCAGTTCCACCCCGAGTCGGTGCTGACCGAGCACGGGCACCGGATGCTGGCCAACTGGCTGGCGGAGTGCGGCGACCACGGTGCCGTGGCGAGATCGGCGGGGCTCGCCCCGGTGGTGGGCAGGGCCACGGCGTGACCGCGCTGCGCCCCGAGCGCGAGGACTTGTACGGCGGCGAGAGCCCGTACGAGTCCTCCGCCGGTGCGCGGCCGTACGCGGACCGCCGGCCGGACCCGCCGACGGCCCCGATGCCCCCGGTGACCGCCGGGCCGGCCGAGGAGGCGCCGACGGCCCCGATGCCCCGGGTGGCTCCCCTCGACGACGAGACGATGGCGCTGCGGATCCCGGCCGGGGGCGGCCCCACAGAGGCCTCTGCGGCCTCATCCGCCTCTCCGGCCACCCCAGCCGCACCCGGAGGCCGTGCGGCCCGCAGAAAGGCCGCCAGACGGCGCGGCGGGCGGCGGCGCGGCGGCGGCACCCGGCAGACGGCACCGGCCTCCCCGGCGGAGCGGGACCCGCAGCGGCCCCTGACGCGGGTCGAGGCCCGGCGGCAGGCCCGGCGGCGCAGGCCCAGCCCGGCGACCCTGGTGAGCCGGGCGGTCGGCGAGGTGTTCATCACCACCGGCGTGCTGATGCTGCTGTTCGTCACCTACCAGCTGTGGTGGACCAACGTCCGCGCGCACGCGCAGGCCGGCAGCGAGGCGCACCAGCTCCAGGACGACTGGGCCCGGGGCAAGCGCAACCCGGGCGTCTTCGAGCCGGGCCAGGGCTTCGCCATCCTGCACATCCCGAAGCTGGACGTCGTGGCGCCCATCGCGGAGGGCGTCAGCAACAAGAGGGTGCTCGACAAGGGCATGGTCGGGCACTACGGCGAGGCCCCGCTGAAGACGGCGATGCCCGACGCGAAGACCGGCAACTTCGGTCTCGCGGCGCACCGCAACACCCACGGGGAGCCGTTCCGGTACATCAACCGGCTCACCCCCGGGGACGCGGTCGTGGTGGAAACGCAGGACACGTACTTCGTGTACAAGGTGACCTCGATGCTGCCGGTGACCCCGCCGAGCAACACCAGCGTGCTCGACCCGGTCCCGCCGGGTTCCGGCTTCACCGGGCCCGGGCGCTACATCACCCTCACCACCTGCACGCCGGAGTTCACCAGCAAGTACCGGCTGATCGTCTGGGGCAAGATGGTCCAGGAACGCCCGCGCAGCAAGGGCAAGCCGGACGCGCTCATCGAGTAGGGCTCAGCGAGTAAGGGCAGAGGAACTGTGGCAGCGACCGCCGACGAGACCGAAGAGACCACGGACGGGTCCGAGCCGGCTGCGGATCCCGCCCCGCGCCGCCGGCGTCCCGGCCGGATCGCGCTGGCGGTCAGCGTCTTCGGGGAACTCCTCATCACGGCGGGCGTGCTGCTCGGCCTGTTCGTCGTCTACTCGCTGTGGTGGACGAACGTGATAGCGGACCGCAAGGCGGACCGGCAGGCCGACAAGGTCCGCGAGCACTGGGCCGAGCAGAAGGAGTCCGGTCCCGGCGCGCTCGACACCAAGGACGGCATCGGCTTCCTGCACGTGCCGGCGATGCGCAACGGCGAGGTGCTGGTCGAGAAGGGCACGGGCACGGACGTCCTCGACGACGGCGTGGCCGGCTACTACACCGACCCGGTCAAGGCCACGCTCCCCACCACCGGCAAGGACGGCAACTTCTCCGTCGCCGCCCACCGGGACGGGCACGGCGCCAAGTTCCACAACATCGACAAGCTGGAGAAGGGCGACCCGATCGTCTTCGAGACCCGGGACGACTGGTACGTCTACAAGGTCTACTCGGTCCTCCCCGAGACCTCGAAGTACAACGTCGACGTCCTCTCCCCGGTCCCCAAGGAGTCCGGCCGGAAGAAGCCGGGCCACTACATCACCCTGACGACCTGCACCCCCGTCTACACCTCCCGCCACCGGTACGTGGTCTGGGGGGAACTGGTCCGGGTGGAGAAGGTGGACGCGGCCCGGACGCCGCCGAAGGAGCTGCGGGGCTGACCGTGGCCGAGTGAGACGGCGGACGCGCGTGGGCCCCGGCCGGGATGTTCCGGCCGGGGCCCACGCGTATCCGCCCTCGGTGCGTTCCTTCAGGCGTCAGCCGCCGACGCCGCCGAAGAGGCCGCCGCCGTTGCCGTTGCCGCCGCCGTTGTTGTTGTTCCCGCCCCCGAAGCCCACGGTCGTCAGCGTGATCGTGGTGCCCGCCGGGTCGTCGACCTTCTGGTTCTCCTTCGGGTCCTGGGAGGCGACGAACGCGGTGTCGCTGCCGTCGCTGCCCGGGGCGAACTGGATGTTCGTGAAGCCGGCGGCGTTCAGGATCTGCCGGGCCACCGCGACCGTGCGGCCCCGGACGTCCGGGACCTGGGTCTGCTGCTTCTGCGCCTTGCCGACGTTGATCACCACGTTGGTGTTCTTGACGACCTGCTGACCCGCGGCCGGGTTGGTGCTCTGCACCTTGCCGTCCTGGGCCGGGTCGGTGACCGGGGTGTCGTTGCAGCTGGGCGCCAGACCCTTGGCCTGGAGTTCGGCCTTCGCCTCGTCACAGGTCTTGCCGGTGACGTCGGGCACGGCCACCTTCTCCTCGGCCTTGGCGACCGTGAGGGTGATCGTGGTGCCCTTCTCCTTGCTGAGGCCGCCCCGCGGGTCCTGGGTGATGACGACGCCGGGTGTCTGGGTCGACACCTGGGTCTCCTTGTCGACCTGGAAGCCCTTCTCCTTGAGCTGGGCCTCCGCCTGGTCGAACTGGATGCCGCGGACGTCCGGCACGGTGACCTTCGGCGCGCCCGTGGAGACCACCAGGGTGACGGTGCTGTTCTTGTCGACCTTCTCCCCCTTGTCGGGGTTCTGGGTGCACACGTTGCCCGTGGCCTGGTCCTCGCAGGCCTTCTTGGTGACCGTCACCTTCAGGTCGACGTTGGCGGCCATCTTGCGGGCCGTCTTCTCCGGCTGGCCCACGAACGACGGCACGGGCACCTTGCCGTCGCCCCCGCCGTCGCCGGGGAACGCCCACTTGCCGATCAGGATCGCGCCGACCAGGACCAGCAGACCCGCGACGACCAGCAGGATCGTCGAGGTGTTGGACTTCTTCTTCTGCTGGCGGCGGCGGTCCGGGCGGTCGTCGTAGCCGTAACCGTCGTCGGCGTTCATCGGCGGGAGCATGGTGGTCGCTCCGGCGCCGGCCTCCGAACGCAGGGCGGTCGTCGGCTGCTCGTCGGGGTAGCCGCCGTAGCCCACCGCGCCCATCGCGGCCGTGGCCGCGACCGGCTGGCCGTCCAGGCACGCCTCGATGTCGGCGCGCATCTCGTCGGCCGACTGGTAGCGGTAGTTCGGGTCCTTGACCAGCGCCTTCAGGACGATCGCGTCCATCTCCGGAGTGATCTCCGGGTCGAAGACGCTCGGCGGCTGGGGCTCCTCGCGGACGTGCTGGTAGGCCACGGCCACCGGGGAGTCGCCCACGAAGGGGGGCCGTACCGTCAGCAGCTCGTAGAGGAGGCAGCCGGTCGAGTACAGGTCCGAGCGGGCGTCGACCTGCTCGCCCTTGGCCTGCTCCGGGGAGAGGTACTGGGCGGTGCCGATGACGGCCGCGGTCTGGGTCATGGTCATGCCGGCGTCGCCCATGGCACGGGCGATGCCGAAGTCCATCACCTTGACCTGGCCGTTGCGGGTCAGCATGACGTTGGCCGGCTTGATGTCCCGGTGGACGATGCCGTTGCGGTGCGCGTACTCCAGGCCCTGGAGGATGCCGATGGTCATCTCCATCGCGCGCTCGGGCAGCAGCTTGCGGCCGGAGTGCAGCAGCTCACGCAGCGTGGAACCGTCGACGTACTCCATCACGATGTACGGGATGGAGACCCCGTCGATGTAGTCCTCGCCCGTGTCGTAGACCGCGACGATCGCGGGATGGTTGAGCGAGGCGGCCGACTGGGCCTCCCGGCGGAACCGGGCCTGGAAGGACGGGTCGCGCGCGAGGTCCGCACGCAGCGTCTTCACCGCCACGGTGCGGCCGAGGCGGGTGTCATGCGCGAGATAGACCTCCGCCATGCCACCGCGGCCGAGCACCTGGCCCAGCTCGTACCGGCCGCCGAGGCGACGCGGCTCTTCCATAGCTACCTACCAGCCCTCTCCGTCGGTCTCGGCCGTGCACCCGTGTGCACGGCCGGAGGCTGCCGTCCGGGCCTACCGTACCCGGCTCGCTCTGTGTGACCTGGCCAAGCCCGTAACCCGATACAGGACCGGTATCGCAACGTGCGGCGATGTGAAGGTGATGTGAGCGGCGTCACTTCCGGTGATCGGCTGCGGTCACTTCTTGGAGTTGATGACCGCCTCCATGACGTTCTTCGCGATCGGCGCGGCCAGGCCGCCGCCGGAGATGTCGTCGCGGTTGGCGCTCTCGTCCTCGACCACCACGGCCACGGCGACCGGCGAGCTGCCGTCGGGCAGCTTGGCGTAGGAGATGAACCAGGCGTACGGGTTCTCGCTGTTCTCGACGCCGTGCTGGGCGGTACCGGTCTTGCCGCCGACGGTGACACCGCTGATCCGCGCGTTGGTGCCGGTGCCCTTCTCGACCACCGTCTTCATCATGTCCTGCAGGATCTGCGCGTTCTTCGGCGACAGCGGCCGGCTCAGCTCCTCCGGCTTGGTCGTGGCGACGGGGTCCAGGGTGGAGGACTCCAGCGAGTCGACCATGTACGGCTTCATCAGCTTGCCGTCGTTGGCGACCGCCGAGGCGACCATCGCCATCTGCAGCGGGGTGGCCGCGGTGTTGTACTGGCCGATGGAGGACAGCGCGGTCTGCGACTGGTTCATGTCGTCGGAGAACACCGAGGCGCTGGAGCGGATCGGGACGAACTGCTCGGAGTCGAAGCCGAACTTCTTCGCCTCGGCGAGCATCTTGTCGTTGCCGAGGTCGGAGCCGATCTTGCCGAAGACGGTGTTGCAGGACCAGCGCAGCGCCTCACGCATGGTGGCGTTCTCGCAGGGGATGTTGCCCTCGTTCTTCAGCTGGGTCGTGGTGCCCGGCATGGTCCACGGCAGCGGCGAGTCGGTCTTCTCGTCGGCCGAGGTGTACTTGCCGTTCTCCAGCGCCGCGGCGGCCGTGACCACCTTGAAGGTGGAGCCCGGCGGGTAGGTCTCGCGCAGCGCCCGGTTCAGCATCGGGTCGTTGGGGTTGTATTTCTTCTGGAGCTTCTTCCAGGCCGCGGCGTCGTCGTTGGTGTTGCCCGCGAAGGACGAGGGGTCGTACGACGGGTAGGAGGCCAGCGCCAGGATCTTGCCGGTGGAGGGCTCCAGGGCCACGACCGCGCCCTTGCCGCCCCGCTTCTTCAGACCCTCGAAGGCCGCCTTCTGCGCGTCGGCGTTGAGCGTGGTGACGACGTTGCCGCCCTGCTGCTCCTTGCCGGTGATCATGTCCAGCGTCTTGCGGAAGAACAGCCGGTCGTCGTTGCCGGTGAGGATGCCGTCCTCGATGGACTCCAGCTGGGTGGCGCCGAAGGCCTGCGAGGCGTAACCCGTGACCGGGGCCCACATGGGGCCGTTCTTGTAGGTGCGCTTGTACTTCAGGTCGTTCAGACCGGTCTTGCCGTTCTCGGCGGACCCGGTGATGGGGTCGCCGCCCACGATGATGTCGCCGCGCGGGGTGGAGTAGCGGGCGATGGTGACGCGGCGGTTGTTCGGGTCGTCCTTGAGCTGGTCGGCCTTGACGTACTGGAGCCAGTTGTCCCGCAGCAGCAGGGTCAGTACGAGGAGGCCGCAGAAGATCGCGATCCGGCGCAGGGGCTTGTTCATGACGGGCGGACCACCTGGGTCATCTCGGCGTCGGGGTTGCCGGCGGGGGTGGGTGCCGGGCGGCGGGCGGTGTCGCTGATGCGGATGAGGATGCCGATCAGGGCCCAGTTGGCCAGCACGGAGGAACCGCCGTACGCCACGAACGGCATGGTCATACCGGTCAGCGGGATGAGGCCCATGACACCGCCGGCCACCACGAAGACCTGGAGGGCGAAGGCGCCCGACAGGCCGACGGCGAGCAGCTTGCCGAAGGGGTCGCGGGCGGCGAGGGCGGTGCGCACGCCGCGTTCCACGATCAGGCCGTAGATCAGCAGGATCGCCATGATGCCGGCCAGGCCCAGCTCCTCGCCGAAGGTGGCGAGGATGAAGTCGGAGTTGGCGGCGAACCGGATCAGGTCCGAGTGGCCCTGGCCCCAGCCGCTGCCGAGGGTGCCGCCGGAGCCGAAGGCCCACAGCGCCTGCTGGAGCTGCTCGGAGTGGCCGAGCTGGCCCTGGCGGCTGAGGGTGTACTCGCGCATCGGGTCGAGCCAGGACTGGACACGGCTCTTCACGTGCGGCTCGATGCTGGCCACGCCGACCGCGCCGGCCGCGGACATCAGCAGACCGAACACGATCCAGCTGGTCCGCTCGGTGGCGACGTACAGCATGATCACGAACATGCCGAAGAACAGCAGCGAGGTGCCGAGGTCGGTCTCGAAGACGAGGATGAGGATCGAGATCGCCCAGACGACCAGGATCGGGCCGAGGTCACGGCCGCGCGGCAGGTAGAGGCCCATGAAGCGGCGGCTGGCGAGGGCCAGGGCGTCGCGCTTCACCATCAGGTAGCCGGCGAAGAAGACGGCCAGGACGATCTTCGCGAACTCGCCGGGCTGGAGGGAGCCGAGGCCGGGGATGTTGATCCAGATCTTCGCGCCGTAGATGTTGGCGCCCAGGCCCGGCACCAGCGGCAGGATCAGCAGGACCAGCGCGCTGAACATGGAGATGTACGTGTAGCGCTGGAGGACGCGGTGGTCCTTCAGGAAGATCAGGACCACGACGAACAGGGCGATGCCCAGCGCGGTGTACAGCAGCTGGCGCGGCGCGGCCGTGACGAAGTTCGGCAGCGACTGCAGCAGCTTGGACTGGTCCAGCCGCCAGATGCACACCAGGCCCAGCCCGTTGAGCAGGGTGGCCAGCGGCAGCAGCAGCGGGTCCGCGTACGGCGCGAACTTGCGCACGGCGAGGTGGGCGACGCCGGCCAGCAGGCCGAGGCCGAGGCCGTAGCTCAGCAGGCCCGCGGGGACCTGGTCGTCGAGGGCCAGGCCCACGTTGGCATAGGCGAACACCGGGATGACCACGGCGAAGACCAGCAGGGCCAGCTCGGTGTTGCGACGGCTCGGCGCGCCGATGGCGCCGATCGTGGACGTGTGATGCGTCGGCGAGTTCGTAGTACTGCTCATCGTGTGACAGGGCCTCTCACGGCTTGCCTACTGCTTACCGCACAGCGAGACGACCTTCTGCTCGTCCTCCGAGAGAGTCGGGCCGGGGCTGGGGGTCGCGGACGGGGTCGTGGACGGAGACTTCGAAGGGGACGCCGGGGAGGTCGGCGACGTCTTCGAGGCCGACGGGTTCGGGGTCGGGGAGGCCTTGACGAAGGCGGTCTGGGTGGTGGTGCCGGAGGTGCTGTTCGCGCCGGCGGTACCGGTGGTACCCCCGGTTCCGGTGGTACCGGCGGTGGTGCCACCGGTCTTCCCCTGACCGGTCTTGCCGGTCTTGTCCTGGTTCTTCCGGGCGTTGTTCAGCGCGTCCTCGGCGGCCTTGCGCTCGGCCTGCTTGCGGCAGGCGGAGGCCTGCACGGCCAGTTCCTCGACCTTGGTACGGGCCGCCTGCAGGCCGCCCTCCGGGATCGTGGCCTTCACCTGCTTCTGCTGGTACGGCGGCAGGTACTTGAGTTCGATCTCGGGGTGGTCGTTCTCCACCTTCGACAACGACACCCAGGCCAGGTCCTGGCTGATCCCGCGGTACAGCGCGATGTGCTCGTCCTTGGCGCCGACGTAGTACTGCGTCTGCGTCCAGCGGTAGCCGCCGTAGAGGCCGCCGCCGACGACGGCGAGCGCGAGGGCGCCGTAGAGCGAGGTCTTCAGCCATCTGCGCTGCTTGCGCGGCTTGGTGAGGTCGTTGTCGGCGTACTCGCCGAAGCCGCCGGCCGGGGCGTACCCGGCGGTGTCCCCGGAGCCGGGCGGGCCGAACTCGCCGCCGCCGTGCCCCTGGCCCTGGCGGCCCAGGTGGGAGGCGCGGCCGGCCGGGGTCTGCATGATCCCGTTGTCGTGCAGGTGGTGCTGGTTCTCGGCGACGGCGCCGACCACCACCGGCTGGTCGGAGAGCTGCCCGGCGAGGGTGTCCCCGGTGTCCAGGTCGAGCACGTCGGCGACGATGACCGTGATGTTGTCGGGGCCGCCGCCGCGCAGGGCGAGCTGGATCAGCTCCTGCACGGTCTCCTGCGGGCCCTGGTAGCTGGCGAGGGTCTCCTCCATCGTCTGGTGGGAGACCACGCCGGACAGGCCGTCGGAGCAGATCAGATAGCGGTCGCCGGCCCGGACCTCGCGGATCGACAGGTCGGGCTCGACGTGGTCGCCGCTGCCCAGGGCGCGCATCAGCAGCGAGCGCTGCGGGTGGGTGGTGGCTTCCTCTTCGGTGATCCGGCCCTCGTCCACGAGCCGCTGCACCCAGGTGTGGTCCTGGGTGATCTGGGTGAGCACACCGTCGCGGAGCAGGTACGCGCGCGAGTCGCCGACGTGGACGAGACCGAGCCGCTGGCCCGTCCACAGCAGGGCGGTGAGCGTCGTGCCCATGCCCTCCAGCTGGGGGTCCTCCTCGACCATGGAGCGCAGCTGGTCGTTGGCACGCTGCACGGCGGTGCCGAGCGAGGTGAGGATGTCGGAGCCGGGCACGTCGTCGTCGAGCGTGACCAGGGTGGAGATGACCTCGGAGGAGGCGACCTCGCCCGCGGCCTGGCCGCCCATGCCGTCGGCGATGGCGAGCAGGCGCGGACCGGCGTAACCGGAGTCCTCGTTGCCCTCCCGGATCATGCCCTTGTGCGATCCGGCGGCGAAGCGCAGTGACAGACTCATGCGCACCTCGCCCGTCGGCTCCGGGTACAGCCGGTCGTGTCGAGCCACACTGCCCACCCTCCGGTCGGGAGCGCGCCGGAGACCGGGTGGCGGCCTGCCGCTGCGTGCTCGCTCCGCTCGCGCTTATCCATGACGTAGCACTACTTCCGCAGCTCGATTGCGGTCTTGCCGATGCGGATCGGCGCGCCCAGCGGGATCGGTGTGGGGGCCGTCAGCCGGGACCGGTCCAGGTAGGTGCCGTTGGTGGAGCCGAGGTCCTCGACGATCCACTGGCCGCCCTGGTCCGGGTAGATCCGGGCGTGACGGCTGGAGGCGTAGTCGTCGTCCAGCACGATCGTGGAGTCGTGCGCCCGGCCCAGGGTGATGGTCTGGCCCTGGAGCGCGACCGTGGTGCCGGTCAGTGTGCCCTCGGTCACGACCAACTTGGTGGGGGCGTTGCGGCCGCGTCGGCCGCTACCGCCCTGCTGGCCGCGCTGCTGCGGCGGCGCGGCCTGCTGCCGGGCCTGCGGCCGGGCCGCCTGCTGCGGCCGGGCCGCCTCCCTACGCGATCCGCGCTGGGTGACGCGCGTACCGAACAGGTCGCTCCGGATGACCTGCACGGCCACGATCACGAACAGCCACAGTACGGCCAGGAAACCCAGCCGCATGACCGTGAGGGTCAGCTCTGACATTGCCCCCGCTTCACCCTTCGGCTTGCCTATAGATAACGGTGGTGCTGCCCACGACGATCCGCGAGCCGTCGCGGAGCGTAGCGCGGGTGGTGTGCTGCCCGTCCACCACGATGCCGTTGGTGGAGCCGAGATCCTGGATCGTCGAGGGCGTTCCGGTCCGGATCTCGCAGTGCCGGCGCGAGACACCGGGGTCGTCGATCCGCACGTCGGCGTCGGTGCTGCGACCCAGCACCAGCGTCGGGCGGGAGATCTGGTGGCGGGTGCCGTTGATCTCGATCCAGTAGCGGGTGCGCGCGCCGCTCATCGGGGCGGCGGCGGGCCGCTGGGTGGCCGGCTGCGGATAACCGTACCCGCCGGGGCGGGCGCCGGGCGGTGGTGCGGCGGGCATCGGGGGCGCGCCCGCGGGGGCGGCCGGCGGGTAGCCGTAGCCGCCCGGGGCGCCCTGTCCGGGGCGTCCGGCCGGTGCGGCGGGAGCCTGCGGTGCCGCCTGCTGGCTGCTGGAGGAGGCGAGGGTGCGCGAGCGCACCCGGTACAGGCCGGTGTCCAGGTCGTCGGCCTTCTCCAGATTGACCTTGATCGGGCCCATGAAGGTGTAGCGCTGCTGCTTGGCGTAGTCGCGCACCATGCCGGCCAGCTCGTCGCCGAGCTGCCCGGAGTAGGGGCTGAGCCGCTCGTAGTCCGGCGCGCTCAGCTCCACGATGAAGTCGTTGGGTACGACGGTGCGGTCCCGGTTCCAGATGGTGGCGTTGTTGTCGCACTCCCGCTGGAGCGCTCCGGCGATCTCCACGGGCTGGACCTCGGACTTGAAGACCTTGGCGAAGGTGCCGTTCACCAGACCTTCGAGACGCTGCTCGAACTTCTTCAGGACTCCCATGGGGCACCTCCTCCGTCCCTGCCGTCGTCTTGCCTGCTCTGTGCCGCTGCCTCGGCCGCCGTGTTGGGCGGCTGTCCTGCCGGGGTACTGCTGGTACTGCTCACTGATCGTATCTACGCGCCCGCCAATCAGCCGGTTCCCCCAGCGGCTCCCCTTCGAACTCCCGGGTGCGTGTCCTGCTGCCATGGATCGTAGAGGGGGGCGAAGACCAGTGTCCCGCACCCGGCTGTGGACCCGGGCCGCCTCCCGGTGAGATGTCCCGGACCGGTACGAGGTTGATACGAGACGAGCGCCTCCCTGATACGCGCCCCACGGCGGGCCCGTACGCGTCCCGCAGGGGGGCGGCGCGGGCCGTCGCCTCCCCGGCGGGGGCCGGGAGGGGGCGCCGGGGGGCGGGCGGGAAGGGATGTGAATCCACCCCGAACGACGTGCTAATGTTCTCGATGTCGGAAGGGGCCAGCCTGAAAGGGCCGGAAACGGAAGACACACCCAATGCGCGGGTGGCGGAATAGGCAGACGCGCTGGATTCAGGTTCCAGTGCCCGCAAGGGCGTGGGGGTTCAACTCCCCCCTCGCGCACAGAAGGCCGAGGGCCCATCGTGAAAACGATGGGCCCTCGGTCGTTTTCGGTACCGTCCGCGGCCGCTGCCGGATCGGGGTGTGAGCAAGCTCTCAGGCCGGAGTGATCCCGGCCGCCTTGAGGGTGCGGTGCCGCGACCGAGAAGGAGCCGCCCGCCGTCACGTACGGCGATGCCGCCCGCCCGGAGAACGCCGCCGCCCCCGATCGCGCCGACTCCACTCGCGCACCCTCCACTCGCGCACCCTCCATTCGCACCCCCTCCACTCGCGCACCTCTCCACTCGTGCCCCACTCCGCGGGCCGCCTGCCGGCTGTCGCCGTGGGCCCGGGCCATCGGGCCGTACGGGCCCGGGACAGCCGGTGGCCCCGTACCAGGGCGCTGAGCGTCTCGGTACGGGGCCACCGGGTGCTTCGGGGCGCGCAGGCTCGCAGCCGCCCGCCGTTACTGCGCGGGCGCCTTGTCGCTGCGCAGGAACACGGCGCTGGTGAGGACGCCGAGGAGGACGATGGCCGCGTTGACGGCGATCGCGACCTTGATGCCGCCGAGGATGGCGGTGGCTCCGGTGCCCGCCATGGCGGCGGTGACGACGGCGCTCATGATCGGCGTACCCATGGTGATACCGACCTGCTGGGTCATGGTGGCGAGGCCGGTGGCCAGACCCTGCTCGTGGTTGGGGAGACCCGTGGTGGCGGTGACCATGAAGCCCACGATGACCAGCATGTTGCCGACACCGCCGAGGAAGCTGGCGACCAGCATCAGCCACATCCACGAGCGGTCGTCGCCGAGGCCGACCAGCGCCGCGGTGAAGACGGTCTGCAGGATGCCGCCCACGATCAGGGTCTGCTTGCTGCCGAGCTTGCCGATGAACTTCGGGGCCGTGACACCACCGGTGACCGTGCCCAGGCCGAGGATGCCGAAGGACAGGCCGGCCGCGAGCGCGGAGAAGCCGAGGACGTCCTGCAGGTAGATGGTCAGCGGGAAGACCAGGGAGCACTCGGTGAGGAACGCGATCAGACCGGCGACGTTACCCCAGGCCACCGACCGCTTGCCGAGCACGCTGAGCGGGACCAGCGGGGCGGACACCTTGCGCTCGACGGCGTAGAACACCACCAGCAGCACCACGCCCGCCGCCAGCGACAGCAGGGCCTCCGCCGAGCCCCAGCCCTTCTCGCCCGCCTGGGTGAGCCCGAAGATGATGGCCAGCAGGCCGAGGGTCACGCTGATGGCACCGGGCAGGTCCAGCTTGGGACGGTCGTCGGGACGGGACTCCTTGATGACCGTCGGGGCGACGAACAGCACGACGAACGCGACGGGCACGTTGATGAAGAACGACCACCGCCACGACAGCAGGTCGGTCAGCACACCACCGAGGATGGCGCCGGTGGTGAAGCCGCTGGACATCAGCGCGCCGTTGAGGCCGAGCGCCTTCTGGCGCAGCGGGCCCTCCGGGAACGAGGTGGTCATCAGCGACAGCGCGGCAGGAGTCACGGCGGCGGTGGCCAGACCCTGGAAGACGCGGGCAATGATCAGCATCTCCGGGTTCTGCGCCAGCCCGCCCACGAGCGAGGCCGCACCCAGGACCACGAGGCCGCCGAGGAACAGCCGGCGACGGCCGAACAGGTCGGCGACCCGGCCGAAGAGCAGCGTGAAGCCCGCCGCGCACAGTGCGAACGAGGTACCGATCCACTGCAGGTGCGACAGCGAGAAGCCGAGGTCCTTGCCGATCACCGGCAGCGCCACGTTCAGGATGGCAAAGTCCACGGCCAGCATGAACTGCGTGGCGAGCAGCAGCACCAGCACCAGCTTGAGCCGGGGGGTGAGCACGGCGGGTGCCGCGTCGACGGCAGTGCCGGGCGCGGTACCGGCCGCCTCGGTATCAGTGACAGACATGACGTCGAGTCCTTTTCCTCGTGGTTCCTGACACGCGCCGCACTCGGTCGCGTCACGCGGTTACGGGGAAAAGGCTCGTGGGCGGCCGGATTCCAAGCCAGCACCCTGCATTGCACAGCCAGCACGAGGGTAGTCATTTCATGACCACCCTCACGGCTTTCAGCCTTCGGAACCGGCGGGCATCATGAGAGGTCAACAGTGGGCAGACCCTGCCGCACTCCGCCGACCTGGAGGCATGAATGGACGCCTCGTCCGAGCTGGGAGACTTCCTCAAGTCGCGCCGCGCCGCGCTGCGTCCCGAGGAGGTCGGCATCAACCCGCACCCGAGCCGCCGCCGCGTCACCGGGCTGCGCCGTGAGGAGCTGGCGATGCTCGCGGGCGTCAGCATCACCCACTACACCCGCATCGAACAGGGCCGCGCCACCAGTGTCTCCGACGGCGTGCTGGAGGCGATCGCACGCACCCTGCGCCTCACCGACGACGAGACGGCCCATCTGAAGGACCTCGCGCGCCCCGCGGCCTCCTCGTCCCGTCCCGCCCCGCCCCGCGTGGCGCACGCCAGCGCCTCGGCCCGGCAGTTGCTGGCGGCCATGACCGACGTACCGGCCGTCATCATGGACCGGCACAACGACGTCCTCGCGTGGAACCAGCTGGGCCACGCGCTGCTCGCCGGCCACCTGGCGCCCGACAGCCCCGACACACCCGCCACCCGCCCCAACCTGACCCGGATGCTGTTCCTGGACGAGCAGTACCGGGAGTTGTACGCGAACTGGAACGAGCAGGCCCAACTCGCCGTGGCGCACCTGCGCCTGGTCGCCGGCCGCCACCCCGACGACCGCGCCCTCGCCGAGCTCGTCGGGCAACTGACGATGAACAGCGACGAGTTCGCCGCCCTCTGGGCCCGGCACCCGGTGCGCACCTGCACCTCCGGGCTGAAGCACCTGCGCCACCCCCTGGTCGGTGCGCTGGAACTCAGCTTCGAGAACCTCATCCTCCCCGGCACCTCGGGCCAGCGCCTGATCGCCTACACCGCCGAGCCCGGCTCTCCCTCGGAGGCGGCACTGCGGCTCCTGGGCAGCGCGACGGCCCCGGTGGTGCAGGACACGACGGCGGCACGGCACTCGGTCACCACACCGGCGGCGCGGTGACCCCGGCGGGCACCGCCGCCGGTCGCCTGATCGGGCAGACCTAGCGGGACGACATCGCAAAGAGCCCCCCTGACCCGCGTTTTTGCAGGTCAGGGGGGCTCTTGGGTGTGGAGCCTAGGGGAGTCGAACCCCTGACATCCGCCATGCAAAGACGGCGCTCTACCAACTGAGCTAAGGCCCCGGGAAGGAGCGACCGGCCGGACGGATCACTCTCCGGCGGGTGCCGCAGACCAGAGTACCGGGTCACCCCCCATATCCCGCAAAAAGATTGGGGGTCCCCGTGGATGACCACTCTCCGTAAGATGCTCGACGTGGTTCGCTACAGCGAACCGCGGTTTTCAGGGGAAGCGATGGGGAGACGCAATGGACGCCGCACAGCAGGAAGCCACCGCCAGAGCGCGGGAGCTGCAGCGGAACTGGTACGGGGAGCCGCTGGGGGCGCTCTTCCGTAAGCTCATCGACGATCTCGGGCTGAACCAGGCCCGGCTCGCGGCGGTCCTGGGCCTGTCCGCTCCGATGCTCTCGCAGCTGATGAGCGGCCAGCGCGCGAAGATCGGCAATCCCGCGGTGGTCCAGCGGGTGCAGCTGCTGCAGGAGCTGGCGTCCCAGGTGGCCGACGGAAGCGTGAGCGCCGCCGAGGCCACCGAGCGCATGGACGAGATCAAGAAGTCGCAGGGGGGCTCCGTGCTCAGCAACACGACGCACACGACGAACAGTTCCGGTGCGCCGACCGTCAAGCGCGTGGTCCGCGAGATCCAGTCGCTGCTCCGCTCCGTGGCCGCCGCGGGCGACATCATCGAGGCCGCGGACGCCCTCACCCCCAGCCACCCCGAGCTGGCGGAGTTCCTCCGCGTCTACGGCGCCGGCCGCACCTCCGACGCCGTGGCGCACTACCAGTCCCACCAGAACTGATCCTGGGCGGTCGGTAGCGAGCGGCGCGGGGGACGCCGGGGTTCGTCGGACCAGGGGAGGAGCGGCGGCTGCCATGGGTGAGGTCTTCGCCGGCCGGTACGAGCTGGCCGACCCGATCGGACGGGGAGGTGTGGGTGCCGTCTGGCGTGCCTGGGACCACCGCCGACGACGCTATGTGGCCGCCAAGGTCCTCCAGCAGCGCGACGCCCACTCCCTGCTCCGCTTCGTCCGCGAGCAGGCCCTGCGCATCGACCACCCGCACGTCCTGGCCCCGGCCAGCTGGGCCGCCGACGACGACCAGGTGCTGTTCACCATGGACCTGGTCGCCGGCGGCTCCCTGGTCCACCTGGTCGGCGACTACGGCCCCCTGCCGCCGGCGTACGTGTGCACCCTGCTCGACCAGCTGCTGTCCGGGCTCGCCGCCGTCCACGCGGAGGACGTGGTCCACCGGGACATCAAGCCCGCCAACCTGCTCCTCGAAGCCACCGGCACCGGCCGGCCGCGGCTGAGGCTGTCCGACTTCGGCATCGCCATGCGGCTCGGCGAACCCCGGCTGACGGAGACCAACCTCGTGGTGGGCACGCCCGGTTACCTCGCCCCCGAGCAGGTCATGGGCGCCGACCCCGACTTCCCGGCCGACCTGTTCGCCGTCGGCCTGGTCGCCCTGTACCTCCTGGAGGGAGCCAAGCCCGACGCCAAGGCGATCGTGCGGTACTTCCTGGAACACGGGACGCCCGGCCCGCCCCAGGGCATCCCGGAACCCCTCTGGCAGGTCATCGCCTCGCTGCTCCAGCCGGACCCCGCGGACCGGTTCCGCACCGCCACCGGGGCGCGCAAGGCGCTGGCCGCCGCCGCGGAGCTGCTGCCCGAACCCGGCCCCGACGACGAACTCATCGAGATCTTCGACCAACTCGGCCCGCTTCCGCCCGGGTTCGGCCCCGGCGGCCCCCTCCGCCAGGCCTCCGGCGTGGCCCTGGAGCCGGTCCCGGACGGTACGCCGACCCCGGCCGCGGGCGGTACGCGTCCCCCGGCCGCCGAGGCGACCGGCACCGGCTCCCTCTCCGACACGGGCAGCTTCCGTCTGCTCCCTCCGCAGCAGACCCGGCAGAGCGAGCGGCTCCAGGAGGCGCCGCAGACCCGACAGCCCCACCAGCCCCTCCAGGCCCAGCAGACCGACCAGACCGAGCAGACCGAGCGACTCCGGCAGCCCCTGCCCTCGCCCTCGGCGCCGTACCCCCCTGCCGACCCCCGCGTCGACACCGGCACCGCCGCCTACACCGCCCGCGATCCCCAGGTGCCGCCGCCCCACACCCCTCCGCCGCCCCCGACCCCGACCGCATCACGCGCCGGCGCCCACGGCCGCGGCCGTCGGGCGCGGCGCGCGGCCCGCCGGCCAGGCCCCCCGGCCAGGGTCGCGATCCCGATCCTGCTGCTGGCGCTGGCCTGCTACGCGGTGGGCTTCTGGGCGCTGGCCCGGGTCTGAGCCCGCCGGGCCGCCACCGTCCACCCGCCGAGGAGCAGGAGCAGCGCGGTGCCCGTGCCGAGCCCGCCGACGGCGACCAGCAGCATCACCCGGTGACCGGCGCCGGCCCCGGTGTCCCCGGTGAGCGCGGCCTCCCGGTCCTCCTCGGTGACCGAGAAGACGCCGTCCGGTACGGGCCGCCCTGCGTACCCCGGCGCCGCCTGGGCCCGGCCGTCCACCCGGACCCGCAGGGTGACCTCGAACGGCCCCTGCCCGAACGCGCCGGTCAGCTGGGTGCCGAGGCTCACGGCCAGGTAGTAGTCGCCGGCGAAGCGGACGGAGGTGACCCCGGCCGCCACGGCGTACCGGTTGCCGTACTCCACCGGTGGCAGCGGTGCGAGGGCGGCGGACTTCGGGGTCCCGGTGTAGCCGAGGGAGGCGCCCTCGACGTAGCCGCGCACGGGGTTGTAGAGGGAGAGGTCGAGGGCGCCGCCGGCATAGCCGTGGCCCGGGGAGCCGGCCAGCTCGGCGGAGGCGTGCAGCCGTCGGCCCCAGTCCAGCGGCACCTTGTAGAACCGGGTCTCGCCCGGGGCCAGCGTGGTCCGCCAGACGCCCTGGCCCAGCGGGCGGGCGGTGGCGAACCCGGTGCCGCCGGAGCGGTCGCGGGGGGTGCCGGTGAGGGGTTCCGGCGTGGCGGAGTCCCAGGTCCGCGGCGCAGTGGTGGGGCCGGCCGCGGCGAGGCCCGGTTCCGTGGCGGGCGCGATCTCCAGGTCCCACCGCCCCGACGAGGCCGCCGTACCGGAGCCCTCGGCGTCGAGGCGTTCGACCAGCACGTAGTACGTGCCCCCGCCCTGGCAGAGGGCCTTGCCGGCCTCGCGCTGCCCCAGCGCCGTGACCGGGCGCGGACTGAGCCCGGCGCCGAAGCGGGCGGAGGAGTAGGAGCAGGAGGTGCCGTTCGCGTCACGGACCGAGACCCGGATGCCGTCGGTGGCGGAGACCGTGGCGTCCGCGGGCGGGACGGCGGTGACGGGGACGTACGCGGTGTCCGCGGCGGAGAGCCGGAGGCGGTAGAAGAGCCTGCCGCGCGGGGGCAGCGAGCTGCGGTAGGTGTGGCCGGGGTCCAGCGGGGCGGCGTCCGCGGTGCGCTCCGCACCCGCGGCGGTCCGGGCACCGGGCGCGAAGGCGTACGGCCCCGGACGCGCGCCGGCGCCGGCGTCGGCTGCCGCCGCGGCGGCCGGGGCACCGGCGGGGACACCGGTCGGCAGGACGAGCGTGGCGGTCAGCACCAGCAGCGCGACCACGGCACGTCGGCCGGTCAGGACGTACCGGGTGACCAGGGCGTACCGGGCGGTCGGGGCGTACCGGGCGGTCGGGCCGCAGGAGGCGGTGTCCGCGGCCCGCGCGGCTCGCCGTCCCGCCCACGTCGCCGTACCCCCTCGCGCCCGCACGCGCCACCACCCCCAGTCGTCGGACGGCCGCCCCGGACCGCAGGCCCCATCCTGCCCCGGGTGCCGCTCGGCCATCCGGGCAACGCGTACGCCCGTCCGAAACGCCCCGCACGACCCGGCACTCCGCACCGCCGCCTAACCCGGCCGCCGGGATCCCGCAACACGGGAGAACGCAAAACCCCGACCGCTCAGGCGGCCGGGGTCGGTTCAGCTCGGGTACAGGGGACTCACGAACCCGTGGGCACGGAGTCAGTCGCCTCCGTCCACAGGTCCTGCTCGGCGCGATCCGCCTGGATCTGGCGGTACACGAGGAGCCCGCCGATGGCGGCCAGTGCGACCAGGAGCAGCTTCTTCACCGCGCGACCTCGTCTTTCCTTGACGTAGGGGACCTCTGGCGCCCGACTATACACACCGACCGATATCGATCGGTGACCTGCGTCGGGCCCCAACTCCCGCCCCGGCGCGGCGCGGAACTTCTCCCGCCCTGTGCGTCCATACGAGTGGTGTTGATCTGAACATCGACGCGCCAGGGGCGTCGGTCCACCACTTCGCGGCGCTCATACACATCATGAGGAAAGTACGCAAATCGCCCGACCCGAAAGTGAGGGGCCATGGCCCGGAACAAGGTCATGAAGCTGTGGACCGCCATCGTCACCGCCTTCCTCGCGCTGTGCACGGCGCTCGGACTCGTCACCGCCGCCACGGCGCCCGCCGCCGCGGCCGGTCCCCGCACCGAGAGCCCCCACACCGGCACCGCGCAGCGCACGGCCCCCACGATCCCGGCGGCACGCCACTGGGCCTGGTCCCACGGCAAGGCCCTGCCCCCCACGATGAAGCAGCGGATCCGGGCCGAGGCCCACGGGAAGACGCCGGCCTGCCGCCACCGCCCGGTCGCCGAGAACCAGACCCCGTCCGAGACCACGGCCCACGAGGACGCCTCCGACCCCTCGGACCCGGCTGACCCCGCTCGCCGCCTCGACTGCTGAGCCTCCCCGTACCGCAGTACCGCAACGTCTCGACCCACGGCGACTTGCGTACGCACCAGTCGACACGAACAGACCCCCGGCCGGGCAGGCCGGGGGTCTCGCGCTGTTCCGGCTCCCGGTACGACATGCTCGTACCGCCTCCCTCGCTCCGCGCACGGAGCCTCGCGGACCATCGCTGAACAGAGACGTACGACCCGGAAAGGTGGTGAGCGCTGCCGTGAACCGGCGCGTCACCGTAGTCACCGCTGTCCACGGCCCCTCCGCCCGGTTCCTGCCGGACGCGTACGCGTCCCTGTGCGCGCAGCGGCTGCCCGCCGGCTGGGAGTGGGAGTGGGTCGTGCAGGAGGACGGCACGACGGACGCGATCCGGCCCTACGTCCCGGACGACGCCCGGGTGTCCTTCCGCCAGGGCCGGCCGGGCGGTCCCGGGGTCGCCCGGACCATCGCGCTGGCACGCGCCGAGGGCACGTACGTCAAGGTGCTGGACGCCGACGACCAGCTCACGCCGGGCGCGCTCGCCCGGGACCTCGCCGTGCTGGAGGCGGAGCCCACCGTCGGCTGGACCACGTCCCGCGTGCTCGACCTGCTGCCCGACGGCTCCACGGCCGGCTTCCCCGGGGACCCCGACGAGGGCCCGATCGAGCGCGGCACCGTCCTCGAACAGTGGAAGCGGAACGACTTCCTCGCCCCCGTGCACCCGGCGAGCCTGTGCGTACGGCGGGACCTGCTCACCGCCCTGGGCGGCTGGATGGCGCTGCCGGCCTCCGAGGACACCGGTCTGCTGCTGGCCCTGGACGCGGTGAGCCGCGGCTGGTTCTCGGCGGAGGCCGGGCTGCTGTACCGCAAGTGGGAAGGGCAGGTCACGGGTCAGGCCGCGCACGTCGACCCCGCCGAGCGCGCGGCCCGCACGGCGGTCGCCGAGACCCGGGCCCGCGCGCTCGCCGCCTTCGGCTGGAGCTACCCGCCGGCGGCTTCCCCCACCGGGACCGTGTGAGTCACTCGCCGAGGGCGATCGCCTGCGAGGGGCACTTCTCGACCGCCTCCCGGATCTCCTCCCGCACCCGCGGGTCCTCGGCCGACCGCGCCGCGCCGGGCCGGACGACGCCGTACCCGTCCTCGAACGCGAACACGGCCGGCACCCGGTGCGCGCACTCGGCGGAGCCGTAGCACAGGGAGCGGTCGACGGAGACCTTCATACGTCCTCCAGTCGTGCAGTCGCGGGCGGTGACCTCCAGGACGTCCCTGCCCGGCCGCACGCCCGCCGAACCGGCCCGCCGGTGACTAGGATCTCCGGCTTCCGGCCGCCGCGAGCCAGTGGGCCACCCGGCGGACCGTCGGTTCGTCGAGCCGGTCGGCCAGGACGCGGACCGCCTCGTCGTCCTCGGGGCCCAGGTCGTACAGGCCCGCCTTGCCCAGTCCGGCCATGAGCACCTGGTGCCGGCGGTCCGTCATGCGTTCCGCGAGCCGGGCCGGCTCCGGGGAACCGGACGCGGGTGACTGGGACGCGGGGGCCGCGGGTGTCACGGTGGCTACGGCGGGTGTCGTCGGTGTCGCGGGCGGAGTGTCGAAGAGGCGCCAGGCTCCGTCCTCGGGTCCCCAGAGGGCGACCGTCACCTCACCCCCGCGCGCCCGCACGGTCCGGGTCATGTCACCGACGGCGTACCGCACCGGCCCCGGGTACGGGGACTCCGCGCCCACCGTCCAGGTGTCCCGGGCGGGCTCGTGGAACATCGCGACCCAGCGCGGTTCACCGGGGGGCCGCGGGCACCGGGGACGCTGCTTCTCCATGTCACTCACCCCTTCGGGACACCCCTTCGGGAAGACCGGGGAGGCGACCGTAGCTGACGGTACGTCAGATTGCCAGCGTTGTCGGGGTGTGCGGGTTGCAGGAGGCGGGTTCCCGGCCCGTCCGGCACCGGTCCCTCCCCTCGTGGGGACCGGTGCCGGACGGTGCGGGGCGATCGACCCGCGCCATGTCGGCGCGGCACGGGTCGAGGACGAGGGCCGCCGAAGGGCGGAGGCCCGGTTCCCGGGACGTCCGGCGTACCCGCCGGCTCATCCGCCGGGCGCGGCGCGTGGTGACCGACGATGACCGAAAACGTACGGCGCCATGGGCTGTCTCTCCGAGCGCTGTGCCGGTGGCCTGTCCGGACGGTATGTGACGGGTCCGCTACTGGGTTCGGATCCTGCCATCTGTCGCCGCCGCCGAGGAGGTTCCGGTCTCCGGACCGGCCCTTCACCGCAGGTCAGCCGTATAAGGTGAGTTTTCCGGTCCGGACGTCCACACGCGCGGGAAGTAAGGGGTGGGACCTTGAGTTCCGACTCAGGGGCGCGCACAGCCTTCGCCGAACGCCTCGCGCTGCTGTACAAGGAGGCCGGAAATCCTCCCCTGAAGAGCGTCGCCGAGGCGGTCGTACGACTGCAGAGGGTGGACGAGCGCGGCCGGCCCGTGCGGGTGTCGGCACAGCGGATCAGCGACTGGCGGCGGGCCAGGAACGTACCGGCCCAGTTCGCCGCCCTCGCGGCCGTCCTGCAGATCCTGATCCCGGAGGCGCGGCGGCTGCGGCCCGCTCCGGTCTCCGCCGGCCTGTACGACCTCGCCCACTGGCAGCGGCTGTGGGAGCTGGCGCTGGCCGGCCCGGCCGCCGACCGGCCCGCGCCGCCCTCGGAGGAGAACCGGCGGCCACCGGCCCAGGCCCCGCCGGTCGCCGGCGGCGTGTGTCCCTACCGGGGCCTGGCCCCGTACCGGCGGGAGGACGCCCGCTGGTTCTTCGGCCGCGAACGCAGTACGAACGCCCTCGTCGCCCAGCTCCGCGCGGCCGAGCGGTCCGGCGGGCTGGTGATGCTGGTCGGTGCCTCCGGAGCGGGAAAGTCCTCCCTGCTGAACGCCGGCCTCGTGCCCGCGGTCCGCAGCGGTGCCCTCTCCTCCCCCTCTCCCCAGGGCCCCCAGGGCTCCTCTACCTCCCGGGCTTCCGTCTTTTCCCAGGCTTCCCCCTCACCCGATTCCCCGGACTCCCCGGACTCCCCGGACTCCCCGGACTCCCCGGACTCCCCGGGACCAGCGCCCGTCCCCGCGCCCGCCGCCGACCCGCCCGACCCCGTCCTTCAGCTCGTCCCGGGTGCCGATCCGCTCGGCGAGCTGGTGCGCCGGGTCCCGGAGCTGGCCGCCGTCGCCGCCGAGGCGCGCAGGGCCGAGCGGGAGGCCTCGCGGAACCCGGCGCTGCCGGGCGGCGACGCCCCTCACCTGGCCCGCGCCGTGCGCGAGGCGATCGCGGACTGGGCGGCCCGTACCGCCTGCCCCGACGTCCGGCCGGTCGTCATCGTGGACCAGTTCGAGGAGGCGTTCACCCTCTGCGCCGACGAGGCGGACCGCCGTGCCTTCATCCAGCTCCTGCACGCGGCCTGCACCCCGCCCGCCGGCTCCGCCGGAGCCGCCCCCGTGCAGGTCGTCCTCGGCATCCGCGCCGACTTCTACGAGCAGTGCCTCGGCTATCCGGAACTGGCCGACGCGCTCCAGCACCGGCACATGGTGCTCGGCCCGCTCACCGGCACCGAGCTGCGCGAGGCGGTGACCGGTCCGGCCAAGGCGGTGGGCCTGGAACTGGAGCCGGGGCTCGCCGAGTTGATCGTGCGGGAGGTCAGCGCCGACGGCCCGCGCGGCGCGCACGACGCGGGCGCGCTCCCGCTGCTGTCGCACGCGCTGCTGGCCACCTGGCAGCGCCGGAAGGCCGGGCGGCTGACGCTGGCCGGCTACCGCGCGGCCGGCGGGATCCAGGGCGCGGTCGCCGCGACCGCCGAGCGCGCCTGGTCCGGCCTGGACCCGGCGGCCCGTACCGCCGCGCGGCTGCTCCTGCTGCGACTGGTCCGGCTCGGCGAGGACACCCAGGCCACCCGCCGGCGCGGCACCCGGCGGCAGCTGGCGGAGGAGTCGGCCGACCCCGGCAAGACGGAGGAGTCGCTGGAGGCCCTGGTCCGGGCCCGGCTGGTGACGCTGGACGCGGACACCGTGGAGATCACCCACGAGGCACTGCTGCACGCCTGGCCCCGGTTGCGGCACTGGATCGACGAGGGCCGCGGCGACCATCTGCTGCGCCAGCGCCTCGAGGAGGACGGCCGGGCCTGGGAGGACTCCGGCCGGGACAGCTCGCTGCTGTACCGGGGGTCCCGGCTGGAACAGGCCCGCGGCTGGGCCCGGTCGGCCGGGGACACCTATCTGACCCGCAGCGCGGTGGAGTTCCTGGCCGCCTCGGTACGGCTGCGCAAGCGCACGGTGTGGCTGAGCCGGGCCGCGGTGGCCGCGCTGGTGGCGCTGGCCGTGCTCGCCGCCGGTTCCGCGGTGATCGCCTGGAAGCAGCGCGACGACGCCGTGTTCGAGCAGGTCCTCGCCGAGGCCGACCGGGTCCAGCACACGGATCCGTCGCTGGCCGCCCAGCTCGATCTGGTCGCGCACCGGCTGCGTCCCGGGGACGAGGGCACGTACAGCCGCCTGATCTCGATCGTGAACGCGCCGCTGGCCACCCCGCTGTCCGCCCACACCGGTGCCGTCTACCTCACGTCGTTCAGCCCGGACGGGCACACCCTGGCCACGGCCAGTTACGACCGCACGGTCCGGCTGTGGGACGTCACCGACCCGCACCGCCCGGCCCCGCTCGGCAAGCCGCTCACCGCCCACACCAGCTGGGTGAGCAGTGCGGTCTTCAGCCCGGACGGGCACACCCTGGCCAGCGCCGGGGACGACGGCACGATCCGGCTGTGGGACGTCACCGACCCGGCGCACCCGGTTCCGCTCGGCCGTCCCCTCACCGGTCACAAGGGCACGATCTACCTGGTCGCGTTCAGTCCGGACGGCCGCACCCTGGCCTCCGCCGGCGAGGACCACACCGTACGCCTGTGGGACGTGGCCGACCCGCGCCGGCCGAAGGCGGGCGGGACGCTGCGCGGACACGACGCCGCGGTGCGCTGCGTGGCGTTCAGCCCCGACGGGCGCACCCTCGCGGCGGGCGGTGACGACGAGAGGATCCTGCTGTGGGACACCTCCGATCCGGGCCGGCCCCGGCGGATCCCCACGGCCCTGACCGGCCACACGGACCTCGTGCACTCGGTGGCCTTCAGTCCCGACGGACGCACCCTCGCCAGCGGCAGCGCGGACGACACCATCCGGCTGTGGAACCTGCGGGACCCGGCGCACCCGTCCCCGCTCGGCTCACCGCTGACGGGGCACACCGGCCCCATCTGGTCCGTCGCCTTCAGCCCCGACGGCGGAAGACTCGCCGCCGCCAGCGCGGACAGCACGGCCAGCCTGTGGAACGTCAGCGACCCCGGCTCCCCCTCCCAGGTCGGCGAGCCGCTGGCGGGCAGCAGCGGCGAGATGTACGCGCTGGGTTTCAGCCCGGACGGCCGTACCCTCGCCACCGGCAGCGGTGACGGCAAGGCGCGGCTGTGGTCGATACCGACCTCGGACATGATCGGGCGCAGCGGGGCGTTCCGCCCGGACGGGAAGGTGCTCGCCACGGCCTCGCGCGACGGCAGGGTCCGGCTGTGGAACGTGGCCGCCCCCGGCCGGCCCGTGGCGCTGGGCGCGCCGTTCATGCGTGCCGACGGCGGCCACCGTTCCATGATGTTCTCCCCCGACGGCCGCACCCTCGCCGTACTGAACGGCATGAGCACGCTGTACCTGTGGAACGTCACCGACCCGTCCCACCCGGTCCGCGCCGCCTCGCTGGCCCTGCGGACCCGCTTCGCGGGCCCCCGCACGCTGGCGTACAGCCCGGACGGGAAGGTGCTCGCCACGGCCTACGACGACCGCACCATCCAGCTGTGGAACGTCACCGACCCCGCCCGTGCCACCGCGCTCGGGGAGCCGCTCACCGGCCACCGCGGCTACGTCAACGCCCTCGTCTTCAGCCCGGACGGGCACACCCTGGCCAGCGGCGGCGCGGACCGCACCATCCGCCTGTGGAACGTCACCGCGCCCGCCCGCGCCGTACCGCTCGGCCGGCCGCTCCCGGCCCACTCCGGCCCGGTCAACGCGCTCGCCTACAGCCCCGACGGGCACACCCTGGCCAGCGGCGGCGACGACGACACGGTCCGCCTGTGGGACGTCACCGACCCCGCCGCGGCGAGTGCCCTGGGCGACCCGCTCACCGGCCACACCGAGGCGGTCACCTCCCTGACGTTCAGCCCCGGGGGCCACACCCTGGCCAGCGGCGGCAACGACAACACGGTCCGCCTGTGGAACGTCACCGACCCCGCCGCGGCGTCCCCGATCGGCCAGTCGATGACCCCGAACGCGACGACGGGCACCTTCCTCGCCTTCAGCCCCACCCGCCATGTCCTCGGCGTCTCCAGCGGCACCGACACGGTCCGCCTGTGGAGCCTCGACGACGAAGCGGCGATCCGGCACATCTGCTCGGTGACCCGGGGCGTCCTGACCCCGCACCGCTGGCACGAGTACCTGTCCCGCCTCTCCTACGACCCCCCGTGCGGTCGATGATCGGCCAACATCCCTGATTCCCGCCGGACTTGGCCCCATACAACCGACAACCTTGTTACCCTTGGCCATAGCCCGATCGCTGGTGCATCCCCCGTCGCCAGCGGTCGGGCCTTTTTTCCGGCTTTCTCAGCCGTCACCGGCCTGGGCACGCCGGCCGAGGACACAGAACTCGTTGCCCTCGGGGTCCGCCATGACGACCCACGACTGCTCGCCCTGGCCGATGTCGACACGCTTCGCGCCCAGCGCCTCCAGGCGGGCCACCTCGGCGGCCTGGTCGTCCGGCCTGAAGTCGAGGTGCAGCCGGCTCTTGGCCTTCTTGGCCTCGTCGAGCCGGACGAAGTCCAGCCCCGGCAGGCGGTCGGGGGCCGGACGGATCTCGAACTCCTCGTCGGAGGAGTGGACGACGACCCAGCCAAGAGCCTCGGCCCACCACCGGCCCAGGGCGACCGGATCCGCCGAGTGAACGATTACCTGCTCCCATTCCAAGGTCATCCGCCGATCCTAGGCCGACCGCGGAGAAGCACAACCGGATTCCGCGGCACTCCACCGGCCCCGGCGCGCGGCCCGCACGGTTCCGCGTCAAAGGCCCCCACCATGACCGGTCGGGGGCCTTCGTGCCGGTGGCCGGGGCCGACAGGACGGGAACCTGCGGGCCCCTCCTTGTCAGCGGGGGGTCTAGTCGACCTTCTCCCCGTTGTGCGTGCCGCCCTTGCAGTAGTTGCCCTCCTCGTTGATCGCGGGCGTTCCGCCGCCCTGCCTGCACTCGGAAGGGGTGACGTAGGAGTGGCTGCCCTGTGCGGTGGCGGCGGTGGCGGTGGCGGTGGCGGCGCCTGTGAGGCCGAGCCCGGCGAGGGCTGCCGTGGCGATGACGGCGGCGAGGGTTCGTCGAGTGCGCATGTGGTTCCCCTTTCACGGATTGCCTCGGTCGGGGCACTAGCCAGCTTGATCTTCACCCATGTGGGTGGCACGTCGTAGTGCGCCGTTCGGGTGAAATGCCGTCGATGCCCGACTCACCCGGCGAACGGACGGGAACCCGTTGCGGCCGGGGGTTTTCGTGCGGGGCTCAGGAAGCGGCGGCGTCATGCACGGTCTCACGGACCTCCAGCACGGTGTCGGTTCCGGTGATCTCGAACAGTCGCCGAAGTTGCGCCGGCGGCGCGGCCACGCGCAGCGTTCCCGTGTGGTGGGCAACGATCAACAGGTTGAGGAACGACGAGTCCGCGAAGTCGATGCCGGAGGCGTCCAGGATCACCTTCGGATGCTTCCTGACAGCGGAGTCCAGCGCGTCCGCCAGAGGCGGGGTCGTGTGCATGTCGTAGGAGCCGTGAGCGGCGATGACCCAGGCGCCGCGCCATTCGCGCTGCTGCACCGCGGTCACCGGTCCGGAATCGCCGGCTTGGCCCGCCCGCTGGTTCCCACCGTCGCCACTCATGAGCATGGGCATGACGGCCTCACTCCAGGACACCTTCGCAGCTCCTTCCGCGACTCAGCACCGAGCCCGCCATAAGTTACCGGAAAAATATGTCATGCATTTTAGTTCGGCAATGGTGGCCCTAAAATGCGGGGCATGGTTGGAGTACCCGAACCTCACAGCGGATGGACGTTCATCACCAGCCACGCACGCGTACTGGCAGCCATCGCCGACAACCCGAACGTCCGGATCCGCGACATCGCTGCCCACTGCCGGCTCACGGAGCGCGCCGTCCAGCGCATCATCTCCGACCTTGAGCGGGACGGTTACCTCTCCCACACCCGGGACGGGCGCACGAACAGGTACCGCATCGAGCCGGACAAGGTGCTGCGCCATCCGGCGGAAGCCGGCCTCTCCGTCGCCGCCCTGCTGTCGCTGCTCGTGCAGGACGAGAGCGATCGGGGCAGCACATCCGAACCGGTCATGGCGCGCACCTCGCCGACGCAGCGCTGACCCCGGCTCCCATCCCCCCCGTGCCCGCAGTGGGCGACGGTGCCTCGTCACCTGCCCGCTGCGCCTGCGCAGGCACCGGCCGTGGGTGTCGATCGTGGGTGTCAAAAAGACCCCCGGCCCTAGTGGACCGGGGGTCTTCTCGCTGGTGGGGCTAACAGGATTTGAACCTGTGGCCTCATCCTTATCAGGGATGCGCTCTAACCAACTGAGCTATAGCCCCGCCGCGCTCTGCGGTGTGTGTCCCGCGCGCTGACTCCTGAAGATTAGCGCACGACCGGCTCAGTCCCAAAATCGGTTGTCGGGGGGCCGTCGGAACGCCGCTGGTCCGGGGGTCACTCGTCCTCGGCCAGGGTCAGTTCGATGCCGCCCACGAAGCCGGCGGAGAGGTTGTAGATGAACGCGCCGAGCGTCGCGAGCGCGGTGGCCAGCACCACGTCGATGACCGCGATGATCGTCGTGAACGTCAGGACGTGGGGGAGCGAGAGGAACGCCTGCAAGTCGAAGCCGTTCGCCTCGTTCGAGCCGGTCGCCTCCGAGATCGTGCCGCCGACCGTCGAGAACACGCCCATCGCGTCCAGGACCATCCACAGCACCGCCGAGGCGACGATCGTGCAGATGCCGAACGCGATCGACAGCAGGAAGCTGACCTTCATCACCGACCACGGGTCGGCCTTGGCCACCCGCAGCCGCGCCTTGCGGGTCCGCGGCGCCGTCGGCCGCACCCCCGTACGCGGCTTGCGCACCGCGCCGGCGGGCGCCTGCGCCGGATAGGCCTGCGGCGGGTGGTAGGGCTCGGCGGGCTCCTGCGGGCTCCGCTCGCCGGGAAGCGGCGACGACGGCCGCGTCTCACCGGCCGCGGCCGGGCCTCGGGTGTCCGTCACGGTTCCCCCCTGGGAGTCCTGCTGGGATTCCTTCGTGCCGGAGGACTCCGCCACGGAAGCCTTCACCGGCTTCAGGTTGGTCGTGTGCGGGTCGCTCGCGCTCCCCGCACGCGCGGCGGAGCCACGGCCGCCGCCGTCCGTTTCCGTACCCGTCGAGGTACCGGCCGATCCGGCGCCCGTGGCTCCGCTCACGATGACTCACTCCTCGTGCTACTCGGCCGAGGGTGCCTCACCCTCGTCCGTGCCGGTGGTCGCGGCGTCCTCGGCGGTCTCGTCCACGGCCACATCGCCGTCGACCTCCTCCGCCTCGCGCCCCGCCTCGGCGTTACGTGCGATACCGACCACGGCATCGCGCTTGCCCAGGTTGATCAGTTGGACGCCCATGGTGTCACGGCCCGTCTCCCTGACCTCGTTGACTCGCGTACGAATCACACCGCCGGAGAGGGTGATCGCGAGGATCTCGTCGTTCTCCTCGACAATCAGCGCGCCGACGAGCGAACCACGGTCCTCCACGATCTTGGCGGCCTTGATGCCGAGGCCGCCGCGGCCCTGGACGCGGTACTCGTCGACGGCGGTCCGCTTCGCGTACCCACCGTCGGTGGCAGTGAACACGAACGTACCGGGTCGCACCACATTCATCGAGAGAAGCTCGTCGCCCTCCCGGAAACTCATCCCCTTGACGCCGGAGGTGGCCCGGCCCATCGGGCGGAGCGAGTCGTCCGAGGCGGTGAACCGGATCGACTGTGCCTTCTTGCTGACCAGAAGGAGATCGTCCTCGGCCGACACCAGCTCGGCACCGATCAGTTCGTCGTCCGTGCCGTCCTCGCGCTCGCGCAGGTTGATGGCGATGACACCGCCGGAGCGGGGCGAGTCGTAATCCTTCAGAGGCGTCTTCTTGACCAGCCCGGACTTGGTGGCCAGCACCAGGTAGGGCGCCGCCTCGTAGTCACGGATCGCCAGGATCTCCGCGATCGCCTCGTCCGGCTGGAAGGCGAGGAGGTTCGCCACGTGCTGCCCGCGCGCGTCCCGGCCGGCCTCCGGCAGCTCGTACGCCTTCGCCCGGTACACCCGGCCCTTGTTGGTGAAGAACAGCAGCCAGTGGTGCGTGGTGGAGACGAAGAAGTGGTCGACGATGTCGTCTTCCTTCAGCTTCGTACCGCGCACGCCCTTGCCGCCGCGCTTCTGCGCCCGGTAGTCGTCCGTCTTCGTCCGCTTGACGTAACCGCCGCGCGTGACGGTGACGACGATGTCCTCCTCGGCGATCAGGTCCTCGATGGACATGTCGCCCTCGTACGGGATCAGCTTGGTCTGGCGGTCGTCGCCGTACTTCTCGACGATCGCCGCCAGCTCCTCGCTGACGATCCCGCGCTGGCGGACCGGCGAGGCAAGGATCTCGTTGTACTCGTTGATCTTCGCCTGGAGTTCGTCGTGCTCCTGGACGATCTTCTGCCGCTCCAGGGCCGCCAGGCGCCGCAGCTGCATCTCCAGGATGGCGTTGGCCTGGATCTCGTCGATCTCCAGCAGGTCCATCAGGCCGGTGCGCGCGACGTCGACGGTGTCACTGCGCCGGATCAGCGCGATGACCTCGTCGATGGCGTCCAGGGCCTTCAGCAGGCCGCGCAGGATGTGCGCCCGCTCCTCGGCCTTGCGCAGCCGGAACTTCGTCCGGCGGACGATGACCTCGATCTGGTGCGTCACCCAGTGGCGGATGAACGCGTCCAGGGAGAGCGTGCGCGGGACGCCGTCGACCAGCGCCAGCATGTTCGCGCCGAAGTTCGTCTGCAGGTCCGTGTGCTTGTACAGGTTGTTCAGCACGACCTTGGCGACCGCGTCCCGCTTCAGGACGATCACCAGGCGCTGGCCCGTGCGCGACGACGTCTCGTCGCGGACGTCCGCGATGCCGCCGATCTTGCCGTCCTTCACCAGGTCGGCGATCTTCTGCGCCAGGTTGTCCGGGTTCACCTGGTACGGCAGCTCCGTCACCACCAGGCACTGGCGGTTCTGGATCTCCTCGACCTCGACCACCGCACGCATCGTGATGGAGCCGCGGCCGGTGCGGTACGCCTCCTCGATGCCCTTGCGGCCCACCACCAGGGCGCCGGTCGGGAAGTCCGGTCCCTTGATGCGCTCCATGAGCGCGTCCAGCAGCTCCTCGTGGCTGACGTCCGGGTTCTCCAGGTACCACTGGGCGCCGGCCGCGACCTCGCGCAGGTTGTGCGGCGGGATGTTGGTCGCCATGCCGACCGCGATGCCGGCCGAGCCGTTGATCAGCAGGTTCGGGAAGCGGGCCGGCAGGACGGTCGGCTCCTGGGAGCGGCCGTCGTAGTTGTCCGTGAAGTCGACGGTCTCCTCGTCGATGTCGCGGACCATCTCCATCGACAGCGGCGCCATCTTGCACTCGGTGTAGCGCATCGCCGCCGCCGGGTCGTTGCCCGGGGAGCCGAAGTTGCCGTTGGAGTCCACCAGCGGCATCCGCATCGACCACGGCTGGGCGAGGCGCACCAGCGCGTCGTAGATCGAGGAGTCGCCGTGCGGGTGGTAGTTGCCCATGACGTCGCCGACGACGCGGGCGCACTTGTAGAAGCCGCGCTCGGGGCGGTAGCCGCCGTCGTACATCGCGTACAGCACGCGGCGGTGGACGGGCTTGAGACCGTCCCGGACATCGGGCAGCGCGCGGGACACGATGACGGACATCGCGTAGTCGAGGTACGAGCGCTGCATCTCCGTCTCGAGCCCGACGGGCTCGACACGCATCACGAGTTCGCCGCCCTCTTCAGGGGTGACGGGAGTGTTCTCGTCGGCCATTGCTGGTGAAGATCCTTCCTGGTGCGGTCAGCTGAGACCGACTCAGATGTCGAGGAAGCGGACGTCCTTGGCGTTGCGCTGGATGAACTGGCGCCGGGCCTCGACGTCCTCGCCCATCAGGACCGAGAACAGGTCGTCGGCCTGTGCGGCGTCGTCCAGGGTGACCTGGCCGAGAACGCGGTGCTCCTGGTCCATGGTGGTCACGCGCAGCTCCTCGGCGTTCATCTCGCCGAGGCCCTTGAAGCGCTGGATCGAGTCCTCGCGGACCCGCTTGCCGCGCTGGCGGCCCATCTCGATCAGCGCGTCGCGCTCGCGGTCCGAGTAGGCGTACTCCACGTCGTCCCGGCCCCACTTGATCTTGTACAGCGGGGGGCGGGACAGGTACACGTGCCCGGCCTCGACCAGCGGCCGCATGAAGCGGAACAGGAAGGTCAGCAGCAGGGTGCTGATGTGCTGGCCGTCGACGTCGGCGTCCGCCATCAGGATGATCTTGTGATAGCGGAGCTTCTCGATGTCGAAGTCCTCGTGCACACCCGTGCCGAAGGCCGAGATCAGCGCCTGGATCTCCTGGTTCTGCAGGATCTTGTCGATCCGCGCCTTCTCCACGTTCAGGATCTTGCCGCGGATCGGGAGGATCGCCTGGTACTGCGGGTTCCGGCCGGACTTGGCCGAGCCGCCGGCGGAGTCACCCTCGACGATGAAGATCTCGCACTTGGTGGGGTCGTTGGACTGGCAGTCCGACAGCTTGCCGGGCAGGGACGCCGACTCCAGCAGGCCCTTGCGGCGGGTGAGGTCGCGGGCCTTGCGGGCCGCCACGCGCGCGGTGGCCGCCTGGATGCCCTTGCGGACGATGTCCGCGGCCTCGACCGGGTTGCGGTCCAGCCAGTCGTTGAGGTGCTCGTAGACCGCCTTCTGCACGAAGGTCTTGGCCTCCGTGTTGCCCAGCTTGGTCTTCGTCTGGCCCTCGAACTGCGGCTCGCTCAGCTTGACCGAGATGATCGCCGTCAGACCCTCACGGATGTCGTCACCGGTGAGGTTGTCGTCCTTCTCGCGCAGCAGCTTCTTGTCGCGCGCGTACTTGTTGATCAGCGAGGTCAGCGCGGCCCGGAAGCCCTCCTCGTGCGTACCGCCCTCGTGGGTGTGGATGATGTTGGCGAAGGAGTACACACCCTCGCTGTAACCGCTGTTCCACTGCATGGCGACCTCGAGGGACAGGCTCTTGTCCCTGTCCTCGGCCTCCAGCGCGACGACCGTCGGGTGGACCGCCTCACCCTTGCGGGAGTTGAGGTACTTCACGAAGTCGACGATGCCGCCCTCGTAGTGGTACGTGACGGTCTTGACCTCGGCCTTCTCGTCCGCACCCGCCTCGTCCGCGCCGGCGACCGCCTTCGCCGACTCCCGCTCGTCGGTGAGCCGGATCGTCAGGCCCTTGTTGAGGAACGCCATCTCCTGGAAACGCCTCGACAGCGTCTCGAAGGAGTACTCGGTGGTCTCGAAGATCTCCGGGTCGGCCCAGAAGGTGACCGACGTACCGGTCTCCTCGATCGCCTCGTGCTTGGCGAGGGGCGCCGTCGGCACGCCCATCTTGTAGTCCTGCGTCCAGCGGTGCCCGTCGGTCTTCACCTCGACGGCGACCTTGGTCGACAGCGCGTTCACGACGGACACACCGACACCGTGCAGACCACCGGAGACGGCGTACCCGCCGCCGCCGAACTTGCCGCCCGCGTGCAGGACGGTCAGCACGACCTCGAGGGCCGGCTTTCCTTCGGAGGGCACGATGCCCACCGGGATGCCACGGCCGTTGTCGACGACGCGCACGCCGCCGTCGGCGAGGATCGTCACGTCGATGGTGTCGGCGTAACCGGCCAGCGCCTCGTCGACCGAGTTGTCGACGACCTCGTACACCAGGTGGTGCAGACCGCGCTCGCCCGTGGAGCCGATGTACATGCCGGGCCGCTTGCGGACCGCGTCCAGCCCTTCGAGCACGGTGATGGCGCTGGCGTCGTAGGACGCGGAGGCCGCGGCGGGCTCCGGGGCCTCGGCGTTCACGCCGGCGTCGGTGGACGGGATGTTCTCGTTGGGGTTGCCGGAATCGGCCACGAAGCGCCCTTTCTGGCACAGCACGAGCCGGGCTCGGCGGCAGGTTGCCGGAGCGGCTGCGGCATGTTGCGTTGGTAAGCCTTGATCAGCGTTGCTCAGCTTTTCCCGGGCGGTCCCCACGTTGGGGCGGGATTGTCTTCCAGTCTACCGGTAGCACTGACATCGATGGGGGTTTGCCGGTACCTGAGCCCGCATGTGCCGCCCTCAACCGGTCTCGGCCGGGTCCCGATATACGGAAGGGGGCTCCGAGGGGCTCACAGCGGCACTCAGCGCTTCGAGCCGTCAACCCTTTGCTACTCCCCGGTCAGATGGCGATCCGCGCCGGGATCCGGGCATGCCGGGACGCCCGTACGACGCCCGTACGAAGGCGCGAAAGGAGCTGCGGCGGCACCGCCCGCCGACGTCAGGACGTGAGGTACGTCACCCGTACGTATCGCCGGGACCCGTGCTGCCCGGAGCCCGGAGCGGGCCGTAGCGGCGGGCCGGGCCACCGGGGTTGAGCACCTTGATCATCCGAACGGTGCCGTGCCCCAGGTCCTCGTTGAGGCGGGCGACCAACGCGGGCGCCAGGTGGCGCAGCTGGGTGGCCCAGGCCGTCGAGTCGCACTGCACGACCAGCACGCGCTCGTCCTCGTCGTACCGCTGCGGCACACAGTGCTTGGCCAGGTCCTCGCCGACGATCTGCGGCCAGCGGCCCATCACCCCGCCCACCGCGGCCGGCGCCTCCCAGCCGCGCTCGGTGATCAGCCGGTTGATCGCCGCCCCGAGCGCCATCGGGTCCCGGCCGTCGGCCCCCGCGCCGGAGCGCAGCCCGCCGCCCCTGCGCGCCTGCTTCTTCTGCCGCGCCGCGTCCCCCCGCGCGCGTGCCTGCTCCCGCGCCGCGCGCAACGCCACGCGCGCGAGGTCGACACCGGAGGGGTCCTTCCTGTCCGGGCCGGGCTTGTCGGTGCTCATACGCGCTCCACCGCCCCGTCCGCCACCGAGTACCGGGCACCGGCCAGCACGTGCGGCACGTCGTCGTCCACAGCCGCCGTGACCAGCACCTGCTCGCCGGGCGCGACCAGCTCCGCCAGCCGCTCGCGGCGGCGGGCGTCCAGCTCGGCGAAGACGTCGTCCAGGATCAGCACCGGCTCGTTGCCCTCGGCACGCAGCAGGTCGTACGAGGCCAGCCGCAGCGCGAGCGCGTAGGACCAGGACTCGCCGTGCGAGGCGTACCCCTTCGCGGGCAGCTGACCGAGCTTGAGCACCAGGTCGTCCCGGTGCGGACCGACGAGGGTGACACCCCGCTCGATCTCCTGCTTCCGCGCCTCTGCCAGGGCCGCCGTCAACTGGGCGTACAGCTCCTCGCGCGTGTGCGCCTCGCCCGGCGCCGACGGCTTGTACTCCAGCGCCACCGGACCGCCCCCGGGAGCCAGCTGCTCGTACGCCTTGTCGGCCAGCGGCTGCAGCGCGGCGATCAGGTCCATCCGCTGCGCGAGCAGCTCCGCACCCGCGCGCGCGAGGTGCTGGTCCCAGACGTCGAGCGTGGACAGATCCATGGAGCGCCCGCCGTGCCGCCGCGCGAGAGCGGCCGTCTTCAGCAGGGTGTTGCGCTGCTTGAGCACCCGCTCGTAGTCGGAGCGGACCCCCGCCATCCGCGGCGACCGCGCGGTGATCAGCTCGTCCAGGAACCGCCGCCGCTCACCCGGGTCCCCCTTCACGAGGGCCAGGTCCTCGGGCGCGAACAGCACGGTCCGTACGATCCCCAGCACGTCCCGCGGTCTGACCTGCGAGGACCGGTTGATGCGGGCGCGGTTGGCCTTCCCCGGGTTCAGCTCCAGCTCGATCAGCTGCTGCCGCTCGCCCTGCCGGACCTGCGCCCGGATCACCGCCCGCTCGGCGCCCATGCGCACCAGGGGCGCGTCGGAGGCGACCCGGTGGCTGCCGAGCGTCGCCAGATACCCGACCGCCTCCACCAGGTTGGTCTTCCCCTGCCCGTTGGGGCCGACGAAAGCGGTGACGCCCGGGTCGAGCGGAACCTCGGCCCGGGCGTACGAGCGGAAGTCGGCCAGCGAGAGATGCGTGACGTGCATGGTCGTGCGCCGACCTCCCCCAGGGTTGTGGATCGCGGGGGCGACCCTGTGGATTACTTCTTCTCTACGGCGTGACCACCGAACTGGTTGCGCAGCGCGGCGATCATCTTCATCTGCGGCGAGTCCTCCTGGCGGGAGGCGAACCGCGCGAACAGCGACGCGGTGATCGCCGGCAGCGGCACCGCGTTGTCGATGGCGGCCTCCACAGTCCAGCGTCCCTCACCGGAGTCCTGTGCATAACCGCGCAGGCCGTCCAGGTGCTCGTCCTCGTCGAGGGCGTTGACCGCCAGGTCCAGCAGCCAGGACCGGATGACGGTGCCCTCCTGCCACGACCGGAACACCTCGCGGACGTCCGTGACGGAGTCGACCTTCTCCAGCAGCTCCCAGCCCTCGGCGTAGGCCTGCATCATGGCGTACTCGATGCCGTTGTGGACCATCTTCGCGAAGTGGCCCGCGCCGACCTTGCCCGCGTGCACCGAGCCGAAGTCGCCCTCCGGCTTCAGCGCGTCGAAGACCGGCTGCGCCTTGGCGACGTGCTCGGCGTCGCCGCCGTACATCAGCGCGTACCCGTTCTCCAGGCCCCAGACGCCGCCGGAGACGCCGCAGTCCACGAAGCCTATGCCCTTGGCGGCCAGCTGCTCGGCGTGCTTCTCGTCGTCCGTCCAGCGGGAGTTGCCGCCGTCCACGACCACGTCGCCGGGCTGCAGCAGCTCGGCGAGCTGGTCGATGGTCGACTGGGTGGGCTCGCCGGCCGGGACCATCACCCAGACCACGCGCGGGCCGCTGAGCTTGCCCACAAGCTCTTCCAGGCTGTGGACATCCGCGAGGTCCGCGTTGCGGTCGTATCCGATGACGGTGTGGCCCGCGCGGCGGATCCGCTCGCGCATGTTGCCGCCCATCTTGCCGAGGCCGACGAGACCGAGCTCCATCAGTTGTGTCCTTAGGTCGCTGTGTGGCGTGACAGGCACCGCAGTGCCGAGCCGAGCCTAAACCCGACCATGCCTGCACAGCTGTGGGCATACGCGCTCATGCGAGACCCGCTGACCTGCGAAGACGTAGCTGTGGCGCGCCGCGCCGACGGGCGTCCGCGCCACCGGCCGGCCACAGTGCCGGGTATCCACACCGGACGTCCGGCACTGTGCACAGCTGTGGAGAACGTCAGCCGCTGAGCCGCACCGGCATGATCAGGTACTTGTACGCGTCGTCGGCCTCCGCGTCCACCGCCGGCTTGCCGCTGAGGAGCGCCGGCTTGGTGGACGTGGTGAACGACAGCTGCGCCACCGGCGAGTCGATCGCGCTCAGACCGTCCAGCAGGAACGTGGGGTTGAAGGCGATCGAGATGTCGTCGCCCTCCAGCTGCGCGTCGACCCTTTCCACAGCCTGTGCGTCGTCGCTCGACCCGGCCTCCAGGATCAGCACGCCCTGCTCGAAGCTCAGGCGCACCGGCGTGTTCCGCTCGGCCACCAGCGCCACGCGCTTCACGGCCTCCACGAACGGCGCGGTCTCGATCACGGCGACGGAGTTGAACTCGGTCGGGAACAGCGTCCGGTACTTCGGCAGGTCACCCTCGAGCAGGCGCGTCGTCGTACGCCGCCCGGCGCCCTCGAAGCCGATCAGGCCCTCACCGGCGCCGGAGCCGGACAGCGCCAGCGTGACGCTGTCCCCGGCGCCCAGCGACTTCGCGGTGTCCAGCAGCGTCTTGGCCGGGACCAGGGCGACGGCGGAGGCGTCCGGGTTCTCCGGCTTCCACAGGAACTCGCGGACCGCGAAGCGGTAGCGGTCGGTGGAGGCCAGGGTGACCGTGTCGCCCTCGATCTCGATGCGCACACCGGTGAGCACCGGCAGCGTGTCGTCACGGCCGGCCGCGATGGCCACCTGGGAGACGGCGGCGGCGAAGACCTCGCCGGGCACCGTGCCGGTCGCGTTCGGCATCTGCGGCAGCGACGGGTACTCCTCCACGGGCAGGGTGTGGAGGGTGAACCGCGAGGATCCGCACACCACGGTCGCCCGTACACCGTCTGTGGAAATCTCCACCGGGCGGTTGGGGAGGGCGCGGGAGATGTCGGCGAGCAGCCGGCCGGAGACGAGGACGGTGCCCTCCTCCTCGACCTCCGCCTCGACGTTCACACGCGCGGAGACCTCGTAGTCGAAGCTCGACAGGCTCAGCTGGCCGTCCTCCGCCTTCAGCAGCAGGCCGGCGAGGACAGGCGCCGGCGGACGGGCCGGGAGGCTGCGTGCCGCCCAGGCCACTGCCTCCGCGAGTACGTCGCGTTCCACCCGGATCTTCACCGTAAGCCGCCTCCTGCTGTTGCTACTGAGTCCTCCGACTCGGTGTCACCGCCCACTGCGACGGGAAGGACACCGGGGACCAGTCTGACGCACGGCACTGACAGTAGGTGCCCGTCGGGGTCAAGTCGGTCCGAGGGGCAGTCGGCCGCGAAGCAGCGAGTTGTGCACAGGCCCCGCTTCAAAGCGATTGCCGAGCTCTCTCTAGTCGGGAGTAGTAGTAGGGCCTGTGGATACCGTGGATAACCACGTTTGCCCAGCTCAGCGCGGGTTTTTTATCCACCGGCCCTGTGGGTGGAGCCAGTGGACAACCGGGGCCTTCTGTGGAGAACGGAAAGTTCTGCACACAGCGCCCACAGGCTGAGGGCAGTTCTCCCCAGCTGTGTCCCCAGGAATACCCCGGTTTCCCACACCCCAACCCGGCAACTTCCTGTGACGCCTTTCACTCGAAGCCGTGAGCAGGGGCGCCGGGTTGCCGAACAGTGGACAGCGCTGTGGAGAAGGGGCCGATCGCTGGGGACAACCGCCCCGAACCTGTGGGGTGTCGGTGGACAACCGCCCGGCCCCGTTGTTGATCTTGGCGTTGTCCACAGCCTGTGGAGACCGCTCGTCCACGATTCCACAGGCCCCTGAGCTGGGCAGAAGCCGCGGAGCCAGCTTCCCTGTGGACACAGCTCGGGACAACTCCGCAGTCCCCAGGATGTGGACGGAAGAAAGTCACCGAATCTGTGGAGAGCGGCCGTAACCCGGCAAGTAATCGAACACCGGATGACGACGGAGGAACACCGCACAGCCCGCCCGGGGTGTCCTTCGGGGGTGCTGGAGGTCCCGCGGGGCCGCTGCGGGGGCGCTGGGAGTGACTGTGAGGGCCGCTGCGGGGCGGCTGGAGGTGGTTCCGAGGCCGTCGCAGGCGGCTGGGCGTGGCTGCGGGGCCCGTTGAGTGGTGGCCTGGGCGTGGCTCTGGGGCCGTTGCGGAGCGGCCTGGGCGTGGTCCGGGGGCCGTTGAGGGCGGCTGAGGGCGGCTGAGGGCGGCTGAGCGTGATCTGGGATCGGCCGGGGACGGCTGAGCGTGGCCCTGGCGGCCGTTGCGGGTCCGCTCGGAGGGGTCCAGGGGATACGGAAGGGCGCCCTGGGAGCATGTCCCCGGGCGCCCTCGGCGTCGCCGTACGGCCGGCCTCAGCCGTTCTTGATGCGGTTGGTCAGCTCGGTGACCTGGTTGTAGATCGAGCGCCGCTCGGCCATCAGCGCCCGGATCTTCCGGTCGGCGTGCATGACCGTCGTGTGGTCCCGCCCGCCGAACTGCGCCCCGATCTTCGGCAGCGACAGGTCCGTCAGCTCCCGGCACAGGTACATGGCGATCTGCCGGGCCGTGACCAGCTGCCGGCCCCGCGAGCTGCCGCACAGGTCCTCGACCGTGAGCCCGAAGTAGTCCGCGGTCGCCGCCATGATGGCCGTCGCGGTGATCTCCGGCGTCGAGTCCTCGCCCCCGGGGATCAGGTCCTTCAGGACGATCTCGGTCAGGCCCAGGTCCACCGGCTGCCGGTTGAGCGAGGCGAACGCCGTCACCCGGATCAGCGCGCCCTCCAGCTCACGGATGTTGCGCGAGATGCGGGAGGCGATGAACTCCAGCACCTCCGGCGGGGCGTTGAGCTGCTCCTGCACCGCCTTCTTGCGCAGGATCGCGATACGCGTCTCCAGCTCCGGCGGCTGGACGTCGGTGATCAGGCCCCACTCGAAACGGTTCCGCAGCCGGTCCTCCAGCGTGACCAGCTGCTTGGGCGGCCGGTCGCTGGAGAGCACGATCTGCTTGTTGGCGTTGTGGAGGGTGTTGAAGGTGTGGAAGAACTCCTCCTGCGTCGACTCCTTGTCCGCGAGGAACTGGATGTCGTCGACGAGCAGGATGTCCATCTCGCGGTAGCGCTTGCGGAAGCTGTCGCCCTTGCCGTCGCGGATGGAGTTGATGAACTCGTTGGTGAACTCCTCCGAGCTGACGTACCGCACGCGCGTGCCCGGGTAGAGGCTGCGCGCGTAGTGCCCGATCGCGTGCAGCAGGTGCGTCTTGCCGAGCCCGGACTCCCCGTAGATGAACAGGGGGTTGTACGCCTTCGCCGGTGCCTCGGCGACCGCGACCGCCGCCGCGTGCGCGAAGCGGTTGGAGGCACCGATGACGAACGTGTCGAACAGGTACTTCGGGTTCAGACGCGCGGTCGGCTCACCGGGGCCGCTCGACGACGCCGGCTGCGCGGCCGGCGAGCCGGGGGCGCCGGCCGAGGGCATGTCCGGACGGCCGGGGCCGCCCCGGTGCGACGGCGGCTCGGACAACTCACGGCGCACCGGGTCACGCTGGTCGTACTCGGTGCGGGCAGGCTCGTAGTCGGAGCGCGCGGAGTCGTAGTCCGGGCGGGAGGGTTCGTACTCGCCGCGCTGCTGCTCGTACGGCGGCCGCTCCATGCCCTGCGGGCGGTAGTCCTGCCGCGAGCCGCCGTAGGCGTCCGCACCGGAGCCGTAGGGGTCCTGGGAGGACGGCGAGGCGTACGGGTCCCGCTCGGGAAAGCCGAGCCGGGGCTGCTGCCAGCCGTACTCGTCCTGGCCGGGGCGCGGCCAGGCGCCGGGCTCCGGACGGTGGTACTCGGAGGGGTAGGCCGGGCGGACGGTGGGGAGCTGGTCCGGCCGGCCGGACGGGTGCTCCGTGCGCGGCTCGGCGCCCGGGAGCTGGTCGCCGCGGTGGCGGCCGTAGCCCTCGTACGGTCCGGAGGGCAGCTCCGGCTCCTCGTAGCGCGGCTTCGGGGGCTGCTGGGCGGGCGGCGTCGCGGGGGCCGGCGGTTCACCCGCCGAGTCGTCCACGGTGATCGCGATCCGGATGGGGCGGCCGCACTCACGGCTCAGGGTCTCGCTGACGATGGGCGCGAGACGGCCCTCCAGTACGCCCTTCGCGAATTCGTTCGGCACGGCGAGCAGAGCGGTGTCCGCGACCAGCGCGAGCGGCTGGCAGCGCCGGATCCAGTGCTCGTCCTTCGCCTCCACACCCTGTCCGCGGCCCTCACCCAGGAGCTGCTCCAGTACGCGTGGCCACACTGCGGCAAGATCGGCAGGTACGTCAGCCACAGGGCACGCTCTCTCACAGGTCCCACGAACGTGTGGTTCGCGGACGGGTCGGGACGGAATCCGGGGTGGATGGGCGGGGGGCAATCCCGCTCGGGTGGGGACAAGGGAACGAATCGGAGTCCAGCCACGGTAGTCAGCGCGGCGGGTAGGGTTCAAGTTGTTGTCCCCAGCCTGTGGACAGTGTCTCCCGGCGCCCCCCGGTTTGACCGGATGGCGTAGCCCCGCGTACCGTAACCAGGTCGAGTTGTCGATGGCTGCTGCCGCCTGCCTCCGATGGGCACAGGTCACGTCAGGTGATCGGGAAGCGGTGCACTCGGGCGTGACGCGAGCTACTCGTGGGCGCACGGTGACAGCCAGGACGGCACCCCGCCACTACTGATTCTTTCTGGAGCCCCCGAGTGAGCAAGCGCACCTTCCAGCCGAACAACCGTCGTCGCGCGAAGACCCACGGCTTCCGGCTGCGTATGCGCACCCGTGCCGGCCGCGCGATTCTCGCGTCCCGCCGTAGCAAGGGTCGCGCCCGTCTGTCCGCCTGATCCCGGTCAGGTCATGACATCGTGCTGCCCACCGAGAACCGGCTGAGGCGGCGCGAGGACTTCGCGACCGCGGTACGACGGGGTCGTCGGGCCGGACGCCCGACTCTCGTCGTCCACCTTCGTAGCGGTGCCACGGACCCGCACGCGCCTGGGGAGAGCGCTCCCCCGACGCGTGCGGGTTTCGTCGTGAGCAAGGCCGTGGGTGGCGCGGTCGTGCGCAACACAGTGAAGCGCAGACTGCGCCACCTGATGCGTGACCGAGTCGCCCTGTTTCCCCCCGGTAGCCTGGTAGTCGTACGAGCGCTGCCCGGAGCGGGCGACGCAGACCACGCACAGCTGGCCCGAGACCTGGACGCCGCTCTTGAGCGGCTGCTGGGAGGGGGCGCGCGATGAAGTACCCACTACTGGCTCTGATCAAGCTGTACCAGTGGACGATCAGTCCGCTGCTGGGGCCGGTGTGCAAGTACTACCCGTCGTGCTCCCACTACGGCTACACGGCCATCGACCGGCACGGTGCGATCAAGGGCACGGCACTCACCGCCTGGCGCATCCTCCGGTGCAATCCGTGGTCGCTCGGCGGTGTGGACCATGTTCCACCGCGTAAGCGCCCGCGGTGGCACGAAATACTGCGCAACGCGTGGCGCGCACGCAGGGGCGGGCCCTCCGCCGCCGAACCGGCCACCGAAGCGAATCTTGCTTCCGAGTCTCCTTCGAGCCCGGCCGCAGAGACCTCGTCCCATGCCCAAGGAGCATGATTAGTGGACACGATTGCCAGCCTTTTCAGTTTCATCACCTGGCCCGTCTCCTGGGTCATCGTCCAGTTCCACAAGGTGTACGGGGCGATCTTCGGCCCTGACACCGGATGGGCCTGGGGCCTGTCCATCGTGTCCCTGGTGATCCTGATCCGCATCTGCCTGATCCCGCTCTTCGTGAAGCAGATCAAGTCGACTCGCGCGATGCAGACGCTCCAGCCGGAGATGAAGAAGATCCAGGAGCGCTACAAGAACGACCGGCAGCGCCAGTCCGAAGAGATGATGAAGCTGTACAAGGAGACGGGCACCAACCCGCTCTCCTCGTGCCTTCCCATCCTGGCGCAGTCCCCGTTCTTCTTCGCCCTGTACCACGTGCTCAACGGCATCGCGACGGGCAAGACGATCGGCGTCATCAACGAGCCGCTGCTCGCCAGCGCCCGTCACGCCCACATCTTCGGTGCCCCGCTGGCCGCCAAGTTCTTCAGCAGCGAGAGCCAGATCACCGCTCTCGGCGCCTCGCTGACCGACGTCCGTGTCGTCACCGCGATCATGATCGTGCTGATGTCGGCGTCGCAGTTCTACACGCAGCGCCAGCTGATGACGAAGAACGTCGACACCACGGTGAAGACGCCGTTCATGCAGCAGCAGAAGATGCTGATGTACGTCTTCCCGGTCATGTTCGCCGTCTTCGGTGTGAACTTCCCGGTCGGTGTCCTCGTCTACTGGCTGACCACCAACGTGTGGACCATGGGCCAGCAGATGTACGTCATCCACAACAACCCGACCCCGGGTTCCAAGGCCCAGGCCGCCTACCTGGAGCGCCTGACCAAGCACGTCACGCAGCACGGCAAGATCCGCCGGCGCAGCGAGAAGGTCATCATCAAGGCGATCGTCGCCAAGGGCCGCGACCGCAACGAGTTCGAGCGCAAGTTCATCAACGCGCTGAACAAGGCCGGCCTCGTCGCCCAGACCGACGGCACCGTGACGAAGAGCGCGGTCCAGGCCGCGGCGCAGACCGAGGAAGGCGCGGTCACCGACACCGCCACGGCCACGGCCACGGCCGCCCGGCGTCAGCAGCCCAAGCGCCAGAGCAAGTCCCAGCGTCAGTCCGGCGGTCCCAAGCAGGCGGGCGACACCCCGTCGCTGGAGAAGTCCGACGAGCCGCAGGACGCCCGGCCCGCCGCTGCCAAGCAGCCTCAGAAGCCCGGCTCCGGCACCCGCAGCAAGGCCCAGTCCGGCCAGCGCAAGGGTGGCCCGCAGCGGCCCAAGTCCCCGTCCAAGAAGTAAGAAGGAGCCCATCCCGTGACGGAAGGCACCACCCCCGCCGCTGCCGAGGGTGCAGACACCCTCACCCGCCTGGAGCAGGAGGGTGAGATCGCGGCGGACTACCTGGAGGGTCTGCTGGACATCGCCGACCTCGACGGCGACATCGACATGGACGTCGAGGCCGACCGCGCCTCCGTGTCGATCATCAGCGACACCGGCAGCCGCGACCTGCAGAAGCTGGTCGGCCGGGACGGCGAGGTGCTGGAGGCGCTGCAGGAGCTGACGCGCCTGGCGGTGCACCGGGAGACCGGCGACCGCAGCCGGCTGATGCTGGACATCGCGGGGTACCGGGCCAAGAAGCGGTCCGAGCTGTCCGAGCTGGGCGCCAAGGCCGCCGCCGAGGCGAAGAGCACCGGCGAGCCCGTGAAGCTCAAGCCGATGACGCCGTTCGAGCGCAAGGTCGTGCACGACGCGGTCAAGGCTGCGGGACTGAGCAGCGAGTCCGAGGGCGAGGAGCCGCAGCGCTTCGTCGTCGTACTGCCCGCCTGATCGGCCCCTCGTTTCACCGGCCCCGTCTGCCCGCAGGCGGGGCCGAACTTTGTCAGCCTGGTAGTTCTGGTGGCCGGTGCGCGAAGCGCCGGCGCTGTACGGAAGGACGGTCCCCGTGACGGAGGCAGCGGAGCTTCCCCCCGCGCCCGAGCAGGCGCGGGAAGTTTTTGGCGATCGCTTCGCCGATGCGGTGCGCTATGCGGAGCTGCTCGCCGAGGCGGGCGTGCAGCGGGGCCTGATCGGCCCGCGGGAAGTGCCCCGCCTGTGGGAGCGGCACCTGTTGAACTGTGCTGTGCTCTCCGAGGCCGTTCCGGAGGGGGTGACGGTCTGCGACGTCGGCTCCGGTGCCGGGCTGCCGGGCATCCCGCTGGCCCTGGTCCGCGACGACCTGAACATCACCCTGCTGGAGCCCCTGCTGCGGCGTACCAACTTCCTCAACGAGGTCGTGGAGCTGTTGGGCCTGGACCATGTGACCGTCGTGCGCGGCCGCGCCGAGGAGGTCATGGGCAAGCTGCCGCCGGTCCATGTGGTGACCGCCCGGGCCGTGGCCCCCCTGGACCGCCTGGCCACCTGGGGCATCCCGCTGCTGCGTCCGTACGGCGAGATGCTCGCGCTCAAGGGCGACACCGCCGAGGAGGAGCTGAAGGCCGCGGCCACCGCCCTCACCAAGCTGGGTGCCGTGGAGACGTCCATCCTGCATGTGGGTGAAGGCGTGGTGGACCCGCCGTCCACGGTCGTACGAGTCGAGGTCGGGGAGAGCCCGGGTGGTGTGCGCTTCGCCGCGAAGCGTGCCAAGGCCGCGCGGACAGGACGGGCACGTCGGCGTCGCTGATCCGTCCTGACGACGAGACGTACTCCACACAAGCTGCCAAACCTGTGCGAGCCGGAGTGTCGCGAAGGCCCGGCCACAGCCGCTGTGCATCGTGTTTCACGTGAAACGTCGCTCACTGCTGCACGGCATCATCAGTCGTGGCCGCGCTGCGGCCGAACCTCGCGACCGGAAGCCTCTCGGATCACTCCGAGAGGACTCCGTCTCCCCGGAGACCCCGTCCCTCTCAAGGGGCACGGAGTTGTCCACAGAGGTGGATTTCTCCACAGAAGACCAGGCCTCACTGGTTCACGACCCCGAAGACATGGGAGGCTCTGTTCATTGCGAGCCTGAAGTCGAGGAGAGTGAATCCTTGCGGTCCGACGCCAACATCGCGGGACCGATGACCGATCCGGTCCCCGGTCCCCGTACCGAGTCGATGGGGGCGGATGTTTCACGTGAAACACCGCCTCCGATGGACGACACTCCCATCGGTCGTGCGGCCCAACTGGCGGTAGAGGCTCTCGGCCGCGCCGGCGAAGGCCTGCCACGTCCGGAGCAGACCCGAATCATCGTGGTCGCCAACCAGAAGGGCGGCGTGGGCAAGACGACGACGACCGTCAACCTTGCCGCTTCGCTCGCTCTGCACGGTGGCCGGGTCCTGGTGATCGACCTCGACCCCCAGGGCAACGCATCCACGGCCCTCGGGATCGACCACCACGCGGAAGTGCCTTCCATCTATGACGTGTTGGTCGAGAGCAGGCCGCTCGCCGAGGTCGTCCAGCCGGTTCCTGATGTGGAAGGCCTCTTCTGCGCCCCTGCGACCATCGATCTCGCCGGTGCGGAGATCGAGCTGGTGTCCCTGGTGGCCCGGGAGAGCCGGCTGCAGCGCGCCATCCAGGCGTACGAGCAGCCGTTGGACTACATCCTCATCGACTGCCCGCCCTCGCTCGGCCTGCTGACGGTCAACGCGCTCGTCGCGGGCGCCGAAGTCCTCATCCCGATCCAGTGCGAGTACTACGCACTGGAGGGCTTGGGGCAGCTCCTGCGTAACGTCGACTTGGTACGGGGGCACCTCAACCCCACCCTGCATGTGTCGACCATCCTGCTCACCATGTACGACGGCCGGACGCGTCTTGCTTCCCAGGTCGCGGAAGAGGTGCGCACCCACTTCGGTGACGAGGTGCTGCGGACGAGCATTCCCCGCTCCGTCCGTATCTCCGAGGCGCCGAGTTACGGGCAGACGGTGCTGACTTACGATCCAGGATCGAGCGGCGCCCTCTCGTATCTTGAGGCGGCCCGAGAAATCGCGCTGAAGGGCATCGGCATCAGCTACGACGCGAGCCAGGCCCACATCGGCGCCCAGAAAGACCCGAGCATGGTGGAGGGGATCCAGTGAGCGATCGACGGAGGGGGCTGGGTCGTGGTCTCGGCGCACTGATCCCTGCTGCCCCGACCGAGAAGACCCCGGCTCCGGCGGCGATGGGGGGCGGAGCGTCCGCCTCCCCCGCGGCCGTGCCAGTGCTGACGACCGACCGTGGAGTGGCCGCGGCGAAGGTGGCCACCCTGCCGCCGGTGGCACAGGAGACCGAGGCGATCCAGGCAAGCCCGGCCGCCGAGGTGCCCGCGCCTCCCGTGGGGGCCCACTTCGCCGAGATCCCCCTCGACGCCATCACGCCGAACCCTCGCCAGCCGCGCGAGATCTTCGACGAGGACGCGCTGCAGGAACTGGTCACCTCCATCAAGGAGGTCGGTCTCCTGCAGCCCGTCGTGGTGCGGCAGCTGGGACCCGGCCGCTATGAGCTGATCATGGGCGAGCGCCGCTGGCGCGCCTGCCGCGAGGCCGGGCTGGAGGCCATCCCGGCCATCGTCCGGGCCACGGACGACGAGAAGCTCCTCCTGGACGCGTTGCTGGAGAACCTGCACCGCGCGCAGCTGAACCCGATCGAAGAGGCCGCTGCCTACGATCAGCTGCTGAAGGACTTCAACTGCACCCATGACCAGCTGGCCGACCGGATCGGGCGTTCCCGTCCGCAGGTCTCCAACACCCTGCGGCTGCTGAAGCTCTCGCCGACCGTCCAGAAGCGGGTGGCCGCCGGGGTGCTCTCGGCCGGCCATGCCCGGGCGCTGCTGGCCGTCGAGGACTCCGAGGAGCAGGACCGGCTGGCGCACCGGATCGTGGCCGAGGGGCTGTCGGTGCGGTCCGTGGAAGAGATCGTGACGCTGATGGGGTCGCGCCCCCAGAAGGCCTCGCGTTCCCGGGGTCCCCGGGCCGGTTCCGTGCCCTCTCCCGCGCTGAGCGAGCTGGCCACACGGCTCTCGGACCGCTTCGAGACGCGGGTGAAGGTCGAGCTGGGTCAGAAGAAGGGCAAGATCACCGTCGAGTTCGCCTCCGCGGACGATCTCGAGAGGATCCTCAGCACGCTCGCCCCGGGCGAGAAGCTGGCCCTCCAGAAGAGCCTCCAGGAGAGCGCCGGCGAGGAGCCGCAGGACTGACCCTCGGCCGGTGCCGCCCAGCCAGTCGGCGAGAGCGGACCGTGTCCGGTGTGTACCGGAACACGGTCCGCTCTTTGCTTTGAGGCGGTATCGAGTGAATCGCATCGTGGATACGATGCGATCAGATAGGGCACATCCATCGGACACCGTCTGCCCACTCGGACAGCCGTTCGCGATACGACGGGCGAAGGAAGCGAGGATCAGCCTTCATGGGGCGTCGGCTCGTGCCGCTCACGCTGGACAACCTTCAGGACCTTCCCCATCGCTGCCGCTCATGTGTCTTCTGGGAACTGGACCCGGTCAGCGGCGAAGCAGCGGTGAAGGCGGGCACCTCCGCGCTGGAGAAGGAAGGCTGGATCTCCGCCGTCCTTCTGGACTGGGGATCGTGCGGCCGCGTGGTGTACGTCGATGACGTACCGGTGGGCTTCGTCCTCTACGCTCCGCCGGCCTACGTCCCTCGCTCCACGGCGTTTCCCACGAGCCCGGTGTCGCCGGACGCCGTCCAGCTGATCACGGCCTTCATCATGCCGGGGTATCAGGGGCAGGGGCTGGGCCGGGTGCTGGTGCAGACGGTGGCCAAGGATCTGCTGCGCCGGGGCTTCAAGGCGATCGAGGCGTTCGGAGACGCCCGCTGGAAGGAGCCCGCCTGCGTGTTGCCCGCCGATCATCTGCTGGCCGTGGGCTTCAAGACGGTCCGCCAGCATCCGGCGCATCCCCGGATGCGGCTGGAGCTGCGATCCACGCTCTCCTGGAAGGAAGACGTGGAGATGGCGCTCGACCGGCTCCTGGGGGCGGTCCAGAAGGAGCCGGCGCTGAGACCGCTGTAGTCCGTTCTATGCGAATGGGCCAACCCCGTCGGGGTTGGCCCATTCGTGTTTCACGTGAAACGTCACTGCGTGATGAACTCTTCAAGGTCACGGAGAAGCGCGGCCTTCGGCTTGGCGCCGACGATGGTCTTGGTGACCTCGCCACCCTGGTAGACGTTCAGGGTCGGGATGGACATGACGCCGTACTTCGCGGCCGTGCCCGGGTTCTCGTCGATGTTCAGCTTGACGATCTCGATCTTGTCGCCGTGCTCGGCAGCGATCGCCTCCAGGGACGGAGCGATCTGGCGGCACGGGCCGCACCACTCCGCCCAGAAGTCCACGAGGACGGGCTTGTCGTTCTTGAGGACTTCCTGATCGAAGGAGTCGTCGGTCACAATCTTCAGGTTGCCGGCCACGGGTGGCTCCTTACCTTGGTCGTGCGGTGGGGCGGAGGGGAAGTGGAAGGTCAGACGGCGGTCTTCTCGGGTTCCGCCTGGTCCTCGTCGGCGAGGGCGGCGAGGAAGCGCTCGGCGTCCAGAGCGGCGGAACAGCCGGTACCGGCCGCCGTGATCGCCTGACGGTAGGTGTGGTCGACCACGTCACCGGCGGCGAAGACACCGGCCACGTTGGTGCGGGTGGACGGGGAGTCGACCTTCAGGTAGCCCTCCTCGTCCAGGTCCAGCTGGCCCTTGAACAGCTCGGTGCGCGGGTCGTGGCCGATCGCGATGAACAGACCCGTCACAGGCAGTTCGGACAGCTCGCCGGTCTTGACGTTGCGCAGCTTCAGGCCGGAGAGCTTCTGGTCGCCCTGGACCTCGGCGACCTCGCTGTCCCAGATGAACTTGATCTTCGGGTCGGCGAAGGCCCGCTCCTGCATCGCCTTGGAGGCGCGCAGGGTGTCCCGGCGGTGGACGATCGTCACGGACTTGGCGAACCGCGAGAGGAAGGTGGCCTCCTCCATCGCGGTGTCACCGCCGCCGATCACGGCGATGTCGTGCTCCTTGAAGAAGAACCCGTCACAGGTGGCGCACCAGGAGACGCCACGGCCGGAGAGCGCGTCCTCGTTGGGCAGGCCCAGCTTGCGGTGCTGGGAGCCGGTGGTGACGATGACCGCCTTCGCCCGGTGGACCGTGCCGGCGGTGTCGGTGACGGTCTTGATCTCACCGGTCAGGTCGACGGAGACGATGTCGTCCGGAACCAGCTCGGCACCGAAGCGTTCGGCCTGGGCACGCATGTTGTCCATGAGCTCGGGGCCCATGATGCCGTCGCGGAAGCCCGGGAAGTTCTCGACCTCGGTGGTGTTCATCAGCGCACCACCCGCGGTGACGGCGCCTTCGAACACCAGGGGCTTCAGCGACGCACGGGCGGTGTAGAGCGCCGCCGTGTAGCCTGCGGGCCCGGAGCCGATGATGATCACGTTACGGACGTCGCTCACGGCTTGATTCCTCGTCTCTGGTCTGCGTCAGTCGACCGGTGGGAGCCCCTTTCGGGACTCTCACCCCACCCAACGGATCCTACGGGGCGCGCATTCCCGGTGTGTCCGGGCACACGCGTGCCTGGGGGCGACCGACCGAAGAAGTGTTCCAGCGGCCTCAGGGACGTGCGACGGACTGCTTCAGAAGAACCTTGCCGGCGGAGGCGTTCTCCTGGCGTACGCAGGCCGCGTCGACCACATAGGCGGTGACCCGCTTGCTGTCCTGGGTGTCGGCCACGACGACGAGGTAGGCGGCCTTGCCCCCGTACGTTCCCGTCTTGGCGCCCAGGACGTCAGCGCTCTGGTGGAGCGCTTGCCGGACGCAGTCGGGGACAGGGACCGCGGTCTGGATCAACGTGTTCGGACCCTCGGTCGAGGGCGTCTCCGATGCGCCGCCGGCGTTGAGGCGGGGCTTCTCGCTGCCCTGCGGCAATTCCTTCTTGGTGGCGAGGAGTACCTGCGCCTGGTGCTGCACGCTGTCGCCGGAGAAGGTCTCGGCGGAAGGGGTCGGGGTCCCGTGGGCCGTCGTGTGGTCGCCGTTGCCGCCCAGGGAGGTCAGAACCAGGCTTCCGGTGCCGAGCACTGCCGCGGTGAGGACCGCACCCAGGACGAACCGGCCGCGGCGCCGTCCTCGCTTGGCTTCTTTGCGTCCGGGCCCGGTCGCCGCGCGTGGACGGCCTGCCGGGCGGTCAGCGGCGGGCTCGATGGTGTGCTCGACCGCGTGTTCAGTGGCGCGTCCAGCGGCGGGTTCAGTGGCGCGCCCAGCGGTGGGCTCAGTGTGGGGCGATGTTTCACGTGAAACACGGTCTGAGGCGTCCTCGTCGGCGAACGCCGGCAGCGCTTCAGCGGCGAGCGCGGCGTCGATGCGCGCGGCCACATCGGCCGGCATGGTTTCCAGCTGCGGCACGGAGCCCAGCAGGTCCCGGATCTCCTCCAGCGAGGCATACACGTCCGCGCACGGCTCGCACGCGTGCAGATGTCGCTGTATGTCCGTGCTGCGGTCCGGCGCCAGCAGGCCCTCGGTGAGGTCGGAGATCTCCGCGACGTCCGGGTGCCCGGCCGTGTCTGTCGTGGAAGTCACGCTCGCCCACCTCCGCCCTTCACTACCGCTGAATCGCTCGGTCCCGCTTCTTCGGGGCGCCCGCTGGGTGACCCCGTTGCCGGTGGGACGGGTGACCCCCGTCTGCGGTTCCGTCCCGGCCCGGTTTCTTTCCCGGCCCCGTTCCCGTCCGATCGCGGGCTCGCGGCGCCTTCGGGCCGTAGATGCGTGAGCAGGGGAAGCAGCTTGGCCCGGCCCCGGGCGCACCGGCTCTTCACGGTCCCCGTCGGCACGTCCAGGATCCGCGCGGCCTCCGCCACGGGATAGCCCTGCATGTCGACCAGGATCAGAGCGGCTCGCTGCTCCGGCGGGAGCGTGCCGAGTGCTTCCAGGAGCTGGCGGTGCACGTCGTTCCGTTCGGCCGGCTCCGAGGCGGACTCGTACGGCTCCAGGAGTTGCTCCAGCCGCTCGGTGTCGTCGACCGGAGCCGTCTTGCGGGAGGCTGCCTTCCGTGCCCGGTCCAGGCAGGCGTTCACCGTGATCCGGTGCAGCCAGGTCGTGACAGCCGACTGGCCTCGGAAGGTGTGGGCGGCTCGGTAGGCCGAGACCAGGGCGTCCTGGACGGCGTCAGCGGCCTCCTCCCGGTCTCCCAGCGTCCGCAGGGCGACCGCCCAGAGCCGGTCCCGGTGCCGCCTGACGATCTCGCCGAAGGCTTCGGGGTCACCTTTCACGTGGCGGGCGAGCAGGTCCGCGTCCGTCACCTCGGTGTCGATGTGATCACCTCTCGCGCCCGGCCCTTCCCGCAACGGCAACAGTTTTTGCCGTCTCGTGAGGGCAGTCAAGGGCCTCTGATTCAACCGCTGGTCATATGACCCCTGATGAAAAGGGTGGGTTCCCTCTCCGTCCTGGAGAGGGAACCCACCCTTTTCGGCGTCTCAGCTGGTCACCTTGATGTCCGCCACTCGGCCCCGCCACTGGCCTGCGCTGTCCGCCGGCAGCTTGGTCAGCCAGACGAGGAGGTACTGGCTCTTGAGGGCCTTGCCGGGCTGGAGCGTCACGGTCGTGCCCGTACCGTCGGCAACTTTGCTGTAGGCGTCGAACGACGTCGGCTCCGCCCCCGCGTCGGCGGACGCGGCTCGCAGCTCGACCGAGGTCTGGCCCACGAAAGTGACCGTGACCTTGCCGACCCGCTGCACCTTGCCGAGGTCGAGGATGATGCCGACGCCCGACTTCAGGTTGCCGAACTCCGGACTCCGGTAGAAGTCCGTCTGCCAGTACGTAGCCGTGCTGTTGTCGTACGTCTTGCCTATGTCGCCCGGCTTTTCGGAACCGTCCTGGCCGAACGGGTCGAAGTCGCGGGCGCTCTGGATGGCGATCGGCTTGCCGGACACCGGCTTCTTGTGGTTCTTGTCGCCGCTGTCCGTCGTCTGGCTCTTGTGGGTGTCGTCCGACTTGTCGCTCTGGCCCATCAGAGCGTCCGCCAGTTGCCAGCTGCCCAGTCCGAGAGCGGCGATGAGCAGGGCCGACACCGCCCATTTCAGGGCTTTGCCGGTGCGGCTCTGGAGCGGGGGCGGCGGGGCCGCGATCGGCTGGGTGGCACCGGCGTGCGGCGCGGAGCGGCCGTAGGTGCCCTGCTGGTAGGTGGTGCGCTGGTACTCCGGCGGAGCCGTGAACGCCGGCTCCGGCGGACGGATGCGCGGCATCTCGCCGATCGCCTTCACCAGCTCCTCCGGAGTGGTGCACGGCGCCTCGTGCCGGGACGCCGTGGCCCCGTCGTTGACCAGGGCCCGCATGGTGAGTTCGGACAGGCCGCGGTGCACACCGGCCCGCACCTGGTCCGGGGCGATGAGCCCGATGTCCTTGGGCAGGCCGGACAGGCCGTAGGCGTCGTTCTCGTACGGCCAGCGCTGGGTCAGCGCCGCGTACAGCAGGGCACCGATCGCCTCCGTGTCGGTGCGCTGCGGGGTGTCGGAGCTGACGCCCCGCAGGGCCGCGTTCACGGCGAGGCCGCGGATGCGCCACTGACCGGTGGAGGCGCGCAGCACGGCGTTCGGGTTCAGCCGCAGGTGGGCGAGGCCCTCCCGGTGCGCGGCCGCCATGGCCGAGGCGACCTGGCTGACCATCTGGTACGCGTCGTGCGGCTCCAGCGGGCCGCCGGCGAGGAGCGTGGACAGCTCGGTGGCGTCGGGCAGCCACTCGTGGACGACGTAGACCAGGTCGTTCTCCTCGACGGCGTCGAGGACCTGGACGAAGCGCGGATCGCCGAGCAGGGCGGAGGACCGGGCGGCGGCGAGGACGGACCGGGCCCGGGCGTGGTCCGCGGGCAGTACGTGGACGCCGACGGCACGACGGAGTTTCTCGTCGACCGCACGCCAACTGCTGAATCCGTCCAGACGGGTGACGCACTCCTCCAGCCGGTAGCGTCTGGCGAGCTTGTGACCGCTGTGCAGCTCCGGAGGAGAGGCCTTCCGGCCGGGACCCTCGGCTCCACCGCCCTGTGCCTCGTCGCTGTCCGTGTCCCGCTCCGGGTTCTTGGCCACCCCGTCGGCCGTGGACTGGTCCGCCTTGGCGGTCAGCGGTTGCTCACCGCTGTTGTCTGCCACGTCGACGGCAGCTGTGCTCCGTTCCGCCACCGTCGTCCCTGCCTCCCCATCCGTTGCACGCTGTCCGACGCCGAAACCAATTGTGCCCACAGTCCGCCGCTATGCACGACACACGGCGGCGGACGATGGTTGTGCGCCTACCCCCGCCTCACCGCCCCAGACGCCCGCGCACCATTCCGACGAGCGAGTTGAGCTCCTCGATCCGCATCCGCCGGGCGGCGACGAAGAAGACGCCGAACAACACGGCACCGCCGGCGATCAGCGCCGCGAAGGAGCCGACGACGCCCAGGCCGAGGGTGTGCCCGACGCCGTAGCAGGCGGCGCCGCTGAGCAGCGCCGCCGGCACCGAGGCGATGCCCAGCCGCGCGTACGTGCGGAGCACCCTGGAGCCGTCCAGGTCCCCGCCCAGCCGCTTGCGCAGCCGGCGCCAGGCCACGCCGACACCGATGGCGTAGGCGAGGCCGTAGGCGGCGGCCATACCGGCGACCGCCCAGCGTGGCGGCAGCAGGAAGTAACAGAGCAACGCGGCGCCGGCATTGACCGCGGCCACGATGACCGTGTTGTAGAAGGGGGTGCGGGTGTCTTCGTACGCGTAGAAGGCGCGGAGGACGACGTACTGCACGGAGTAGGGGATCAGGCCGAGGCCGAAGGCCATCAGCATGTAGCCCATGTTGGTGGCCGCGCCGGTGCCGGCGGAGCCGAAGATCAGCGTGCACATCGGGATGCCCAGCGAGAGGAACCCGAAGGCGATCGGCACGATCGCGACCGCCGTGGTGCGCAGGCCCTGGGAGATGTCGTCGCGGACGGCGCCCGCGTCGCCCTCGGCGGCCGAGCGCGAGATGCGCGGCAGCAGGGCGGCCATCAGGGACACCGTGATGATGGCCTGCGGCAGGCCCCAGATCAGCTGGGCGTTGGCGTAGGCGGCGAAGCCGGTGCCCTTGACCCCCGAGTCGTCGCCGGCGGCGGTGGACAGCTGGGTGACGACCATGGCGCCCACCTGGTTGGCGAGGACGAACAGGACCGTCCACTTGGCGAGCATCGCGGCCTTGCCCAGGCCGTGGCCCCTCCAGTCGAACCGTGGCCGGATCCGGAAGCCGGTCTCGCGCAGGTAGGGGATCATCGCCAGTGCCTGGACGACCAGGCCGAGCAGCACACCGACACCGAGCAGCCGCTGGCCCTCCGGCGGGATGCTGTCGACGGTCAGGTGGGAGTTGGCGGCGCTGCCGTACACCCAGATGAACGCACCGAGCGAGACGATGATGACGATGTTGTTCAGGACCGGCGTCCACATCATCGCGCCGAATTTGCCGCGCGCGTTGAGGATCTGGCCCATCACCACATGGACGCCCATGAAGAAGATCGAGGGCAGGAAGTAGCGGGTGAAGGTCACCGCGACGTCGTTGGCGGCCGGGTTGTCGGCGATGGTGGGCGACAGCGCCCGCACCAGCAGCGGCGCCGCGAACATCGCGAGTCCGGTCAGCACGGCCAGGGCCACCATCACCAGGGTCAGCAGCCGGTTGGCGAAGGCCTCACCGCCGTCCTCGTCCTCCTTCATGGAGCGCACCAGCTGCGGCACGAACACGGAGTTCAGGCCGCCGCCGACGGTGAGGATGTAGATCATCGTCGGCAGCTGGTAGGCCACCTGGAAGGAGTCGGCGAGGAAGCCGAGGCCCAGCGCGGCGGCGATCAGCGCGGAGCGGATGAAACCGGTGAGACGGGAGACCATCGTGCCCGCCGCCATGACCGCGCTGGACTTCAGCAGCCCGGCGGCCCGCCCGCCCTTCTTGGCGGGCGCTGCGGAAGCGGCCTCGGCCGCGACGGCCTCCGGCTCGACGGCCACGGAGGGACCGCCGGGATCCGGAGCGGCGGCCGGGGCGGGCACCGGGGACTGCGACGGGTACGCGGCGGCGGTGGGACCGGCCGGGTAGCCGGCGCCGGTGTACGGGTGGCCCTGCTGCGGGCTCCGGCCGTGCGGCGCCTGGTACTGGCCGGCGGGGCCGGTCCCGTCGGCCGACGCCGCGGCCGGGCCCGGGACGCCCGGGGAGTCCACGGGTGCGTGCCCGCCGCCCTGCTGCTGGTCCTTGAAGAGGTGCGCGAAGGCGTCCGGCTCGTGGTACTCCTCGCCGGAGTGCGTGACGAGGTCGTCCACGCCGACGAACTGGGTCGTGCGCGGGTCCTCGCCGTACGGCAGGTACTGGGTCGCGGCCCCCGGCTCCGGCGCCGGGGTCTGCGCCCACACGTTCGGGTCGGGGGCGTAGGGCGACTGGGCGGGCGGGGCGTACAGCGGCTGCTGCTGGTCGTACGGGCCCGGCGGTGGCGGGGGGTGCGCGGCGCGGTCGTACAGCGCCTCGGCGACCGGGTCCTGGGCGGCCAGGTCGTGCGCCCGGTAGGGGTCCTGCTCGTAGGCGTCCTGGAGATACATGTCCGCCGCGTGCTGCGGCGGCACCTGGCCGGACTCGGGCGGTGGCTCGGGGTAGCCCGAGCCGGCCGCGCCCTGGCCGCGGTCACCGTCGTACGGCGCGTTCATGCTTACCCCACCTCATCGTCCCGGGCCCACCGGCCACGACATCGCTCAACGGTCCACTCTCTCACCCGTCCCGGACGGGTCGGCGCTTTCCGGTGCGGTGTCCGGCGCAGGGTCACTCGGCTGCTCCGGGCCGTCTGCCCCGGGGGCGGAGTCGGTTTCCTTCGTGAGACGGTCCCCGGGCCCTGCGGGGTTCCCCGGGTCGTCCGGGTTCTCCCCCGCCGCGTCGGGGCCGTCGTCCTCGGCCTGCCGGGCGGCGGCACGCTTGCGCTGGGTGTACATCCTGAAGCCGGCGAGCACAAGGAGCAGCACGCCGCCGCCGATGACCAGCATCACGGTGGGCGTGACCTCGGTGACCTTCACGTCGAAGCTGACGGGGTCGCCGTACTCCAGGCCGTCCTCGGTGTACAGCTGGGCGATCACCGTGACCCGGCCGTTGGCGTTGGCGGAGGTGGTGAACTTCACCGACTGGCTGTGCCCGCCGGAGACCTCGACGCGCTGCTCCGAGTAGGCCTTGCCGCCGATCTTCAGACGGGTTGGCATGGTCGAGGTCAGGCGCAGTACCAGGTGGCCGACGGGCTGGACCAGGTTGTTCTGGACGGTCACCGGGATGGTGGCGCTCCGGCCCGAGAGCTTGGTCTCGGACTTGTCGATCAGCTTGACCTGGTCGGCCAGCTCGTCGAGCCATGCCTCGACGCCGCCGCGGTAGCCGTCCGCCGCGTCGCTCCGGCCGCGCCAGGACGTGGACATCTCGCGGTTCACGGCCCGCCCGAACGGGGTGACCACGCGGGACTGGTCGGAGAGGATCACCTGGAACTTGTCGAGCTTGTCCTGGGTCCGGGCGATCTGCTCGAAGGCCGTCCTCGGCAGTTCCTGCCGGCGCAGCGATTTCGGATAGGCGGACCTCGACGGGATGCGCGTGGTGGCGCCCGGGTCGGGCCTGTCCTTGGCCGCCGCGGTGAGGTCCTGGGACTGGGACCAGGTGCCGCCCTGGAGCGCCTTCAGTGCCGCGGCCATCGCCTGCGCCTGGCTCGCCGTGGGCATGCGCTGCGGGGCGACGACGATGCTGCGCTGCTTGTCCGTCTGCGCGTTCAGCTCCAGGCTCTGGGCCAGGAACCGCTGGACGGCGAGGGTGGCCGAGCCGGCCTTCGACAGGTCGTCCTCGAAGGCCGTGGACAGCCGGGCGTCGGCGACCACCGCCGTGGTGCCCCCGCCGACCGGGCGGGGAGCGGACGGCGTGTACGACAGCCCGGCGGTCTCCTGGAGGCTGTCGCTGCGGGCGATCACCCGGTCGGCTCCGGCGGAGGTCGCGACCTTCATGATCGACGGGTCCACCGCGCCGTTCACCGGCCAGGCGAAGTCGGTGCTCGGGGTGACGTGCAGCACCGTCTTGACGGTGGTCGCGGCGACGTCGGTGGCGTCCTTGAGGTGGCTGAGCGAGCCGGTGACGCTGGTGCCGTTGTGCGCCAGGGAGGCGAGATCCGGGTCGGCGAACGGCAGCGCGACGACCTCCTTGCCGGCCACCGCCTTCTGCAGACCGGCCAGCCACTGCTTGGCGACCGTCTGGTGCTCCCGTGAGCCGGCTGTGCTGGTGCCGTCGGCGCCCTGGATCCGGTAGTTGCCCGCGGCCATCGCATCGACCGAGGCCAGCAGGTCCGGGTCGATCACCCAGGTGACGTCGAGGTCCTTGCCCAGGTCCACCATCTGGGCCAGCCGGCCACCGGGGGCCAGCTCCTTGGCGAGATCGTCGTCGAGGAACTCCGGCGTCTGCAGTTCACCCGCGCCCGTCTTGGCCGTCATGCGGACCGTGGAGATCAGCGGCCACAGGAACGTGGTCTTCGTCTTGGTGTCGGCCTCCGAGGACTGCCACGGCAGGAACGTCCGCTGAACCCCGAGCACCTGGTCCCAGCTCTGCGAGGAGGTCTCGCCGGAAAGGGTGACCCCCAGCTCGTAGACCCCGTCCTCACCGAGGTCGAGCTTGTCCACGGGGACGGAGACGCTGAAGTGCTGGGCGACGCCCGGGGCCAGCGTGTCGAACTTGTCCTCGTACTTGTCGTCGACCTCGGATCCCGTGCTGCCCTGCAGTTCGTCCGAGTGCCGGGCGACGGAGTCGATCTCCGACCGGGTGGTCAGCTGGGAGCCCACCCGGAGGCCCACATGGGCGTCGGTGACGGCCTGCTTGCCGTTGTTGGTCACTGTGCCCGACACGGTCAGCGTGTCGCCGTCCGTGGGGGCGCTGGGGCTGAGGGAGTCCAGGGAGACCGACACCGTGTCGGAGGAGGCGGCCTGCGCGGGCCCGGCGGCGGGCAGCTGGAGCAGGCCGGCCAGCAGTGGCGCCCCGGTGAGCAGTGCTCCGGCGCGCCGCAGCCACCGGCGGGCAGGTGAGGCACTGGTCCCCTGGAAGTCAGCCGCCTCGGCCACGCGCTCGCCCGTCCCTCGTCGTCGTCAGTGGTCGTCGGAATGTGCGTCCACGCATGGTAACGATGCGCGCTGAACGGAAGTGCCGCGGTGTCCTCCGCAAGATCGAAAAACAGCCGCGGCCCGTCCTCTATATCCAGTATCAAGGGGAGAGCGGCCGTACGCCGCAAGCGCAGTGCTTACGGAGGGTATGCCGGGAGGTGTCCGGCCCCCTTAATGGGGGCGCCCCTGGTCGCGCGGGGCACGTACCCTCTTCTGTTGTGCCGAACCCCAACGAAGACACTCCCTCTGCCCTGAGCCAGGCGCAGCAGCGCGCGGTCGCCGAGCTGCTGCGGGTGGCCCCTGTCGCCGACGACCTCGCCCGCCGATTCCAGGAGGCCGGGTTCTCGCTCGCCCTCGTCGGCGGATCGGTCCGCGATGCGCTGCTCGGCCGGCTCGGCAACGACCTGGACTTCACCACCGACGCCCGCCCCGAGGACGTACTGAAGATCGTCCGGCCGTGGGCGGACGCCGTCTGGGAGGTGGGAATCGCCTTCGGCACGGTCGGCGCGCACAAGGGCGGCTACCAGATCGAGATCACCACCTACCGCTCGGAGGCCTACGACCGCTCCTCGCGCAAGCCGGAGGTGTCGTACGGCGACTCCATCGAGGAGGACCTGGTCCGCCGCGACTTCACGGTCAACGCCATGGCCGTGGCGCTGCCGGAGAAGGAGTTCATCGACCCCCACGGCGGCCTGGAGGATCTCGCGGCGCGCGTGCTGCGGACGCCGGGCACCCCTGAAGATTCGTTCTCGGACGATCCCCTGCGCATGATGCGGGCCGCTCGGTTCGCGGCCCAGCTGGACTTCGCGGTCGCCCCCGAGGTCGTCACCGCGATGACGGACATGGCCGGGCGCATCGAGATCGTGTCGGCGGAACGGGTTCGGGACGAGCTGAACAAGCTCATCCTCTCCACGCACCCCCGCAAGGGGCTGACGCTGCTCGTCGACACCGGGATCGCCGGGCATGTGCTGCCCGAGCTGCCGGCGCTGCGCCTGGAGCGGGACGAGCACCACCGGCACAAGGACGTCTACGAGCACACGCTGATCGTCCTCGAGCAGGCGATCGCGCTGGAGCAGGACGGCCCGGACCTCACGCTCCGCCTGGCCGCGCTGCTGCACGACATCGGCAAGCCGCGCACCCGCCGCTTCGAGCAGGACGGCCGGGTCTCCTTCCACCACCACGAGGTGGTCGGCGCCAAGATGACCAAGAAGCGCATGACCGCCCTGAAGTACTCCAACGAACTGGTGAAGGACGTCTCACGCCTGGTCGAGCTTCATCTGCGCTTCCATGGCTACGGCACCGGGGAGTGGACGGACTCGGCGGTCCGCCGGTACGTCCGTGACGCGGGCCCGCTGCTGGACCGCCTGCACAAGCTGACCCGCTCCGACTGCACCACGCGCAACAAGCGGAAGGCGGTGGCGCTGTCCCGGGCCTATGACGGCCTGGAGGAGCGCATCGCCCAGTTGCAGGAGCAGGAGGAGCTGGACGCGATCCGGCCCGACCTGGACGGCAACCAGATCATGGAGATCCTGGGGATCGGTCCCGGCCCGGCCGTCGGCAAGGCGTACAAGCACATGCTGGAGCTGCGCCTGGAGAACGGCCCGATGGAGCACGATGCTGCGGTGGCGGCGCTCAAGGAGTGGTGGGCCGCGCAGGACTGAGGGAGGCCCGGACGATGTTTCACGTGAAACATCCGTCCGGGACCGTCAGCATCGAGGGGCGATGTTTCACGTGAAACATCGCCCCTCGATGCTGTCCTACCGTCGCTCGAAGCGGGCCAGCGTGGCGGCGACCACTCCGTAGAGCGCGGCGACCAGAATCACCAGCGTCGCTGAGCGGCCGTCCGGCGGCAGCATCAGAGCCGCTGCCCCCGCCGCGCCGACGAAGGCGATGTTGAAGAGCACGTCGTACACGGAGAAGACGCGACCGCGGAAACCGTCCTCGACGCAGGCCTGCACGATCGTGTCCGTGGCGATCTTGGCGCCCTGGGTGGTCAGGCCCAGAACGAAGGCCGCGACCATGAGCGGCCCGGTGGCGAACGGGAGACCCAGGGCGGGTTCCAGTACCGCGGCCGCCCCGGAGCACACCACGATCCAGCGGCCGGGACCGAGCCGTCCCGCCGTCCAGGGCGTCACCACCGCCGCTGCGAAGAATCCCGCGCCGGACAGCGCCAGTGCCAGCCCGAGCAGTCGCAGTCCCTCTTCGGGGCTGTCGGCGAGGGCGTAGCGGCAGAGCATGAGCAGCAGGACGAGGAGTGCGCCGTAGCAGAAGCGCATCACGGTCATCGCGGTCAGGGCCCAGGCCGCTTCCCTGCGCCGGGGTGCTGTCAGGTGCCGGACGGCCGCCAGCAGCTCCTGTGCCGTCTCGGCGAGTGCCGCGGCCAGGCGGGGGCGTGCCGGATGCCGGTCGGGGCCGAGGAGGCCGGGCGCCAGTCGCAGGGCAGCGAGGCTCGCGCACAGATAGAGGAAGGAGCCGAACAGGACCACGGCCGCGTCCGAGCCCGAGGACAGGATCCGTACGGCGAAGGCGAGGCCTCCGCCCGTGGCCGCCGCGAGGGTGCCGGCGGTCGGGGAGAGCGAGTTGGCCAGCACCAGACGCTGGGCGTCGACGACCCGGGGCAGAGCGGCGGACAGCCCGGCGAGGACGAAGCGGTTCACGGCGGTCACGCACAGCGCCGAGGCGTAGAAGAGCCAGTCGGGGGCGTGGCCGAGCATCAGTACCGCGGTGGCTGCGGCCAGCAGGGCGCGTAGCAGGTTGCCGTACACGAACACCTGCCGGCGGCGCCATCGGTCCAGCAGGACACCGGCGAAGGGGCCGACCAGCGAGTAGGGGAGCAGCAGGACCGCCATCGCCGAGGCGATCGCGGTGGCCGAGGTCTGCTTCTCCGGGGAGAACACGACGTACGCGGCGAGTGCGACCTGGTAGACGCCGTCGGCGCCCTGGGACAGGAGGCGGACGTGGAGCAGGCGCCGGAAGTTCCGCAGGCACAGCAGGACGCGCAGGTCACGGACGACGGGCATGGATCACACCCTCACACATGCGGAAGGTCCCCGGGTCGCGGAACCCGGGGACCTTCACAGCCCTGGCAGGAGCGTTCTCGTGCGAGCGGGGCGCTGGGCGCCTTAGCGCTCGACCTCGCCGCGGATGAACTTCTCGACGTTCTCGCGGGCCTCGTCGTCGAAGTACTGGACCGGCGGGGACTTCATGAAGTACGAGGACGCCGACAGGATCGGGCCGCCGATGCCGCGGTCCTTGGCGATCTTCGCGGCGCGCAGGGCGTCGATGATGACACCCGCGGAGTTCGGGGAGTCCCAGACCTCCAGCTTGTACTCCAGGTTCAGCGGAACGTCACCGAAGGCGCGGCCCTCCAGGCGGACGTACGCCCACTTGCGGTCGTCCAGCCAGGCGACGTAGTCGGACGGGCCGATGTGGACGTTCTTCTCGCCGAGGTCCCGGTCGGGGATCTGGGAGGTGACGGCCTGCGTCTTGGAGATCTTCTTGGACTCCAGGCGCTCGCGCTCGAGCATGTTCTTGAAGTCCATGTTGCCGCCGACGTTCAGCTGCATGGTGCGGTCGAGGATGACACCGCGGTCCTCGAACAGCTTCGCCATGACGCGGTGCGTGATGGTGGCGCCGACCTGGGACTTGATGTCGTCACCGACGATCGGGACACCGGCCTCGGTGAACTTGTCCGCCCACTCCTTGGTGCCGGCGATGAAGACCGGGAGGGCGTTGACGAAGGCGACCTTGGCGTCGATGGCGCACTGGGCGTAGAACTTCGCCGCGTCCTCGGAGCCGACGGGCAGGTAGCAGACCAGGACGTCGACCTGCTTGTCCTTGAGGACCTGGACGACGTCGACCGGCTCCTCGGCGGACTCCTCGATGGTGGCGCGGTAGTACTTGCCGAGGCCGTCGAGGGTGTGGCCGCGCTGGACGGTGACACCGGTGCTGGGCACGTCGCAGATCTTGATGGTGTTGTTCTCGGAGGCGCCGATGGCGTCCGCCAGGTCGAGACCGACCTTCTTGGCGTCGACGTCGAACGCCGCGACGAACTCGACGTCGCGGACGTGGTAGTCACCGAACTGCACGTGCATCAGGCCGGGGACCTTGGACGCCGGGTCGGCGTCCTTGTAGTACTCGACTCCCTGCACCAGCGACGCGGCGCAGTTGCCCACGCCGACGATGGCTACGCGAACCGAACCCATTCCGGTTGCTCCCTGTGTGTACGAGTGAGGCCCTGAGTGGGACTCACGTGGCGGTGTCGTCGGGCGTATCCGTCCGGGAGGTGTCCCCGGGACGGGGCAGGCCGCCCGTCGATCCATTGGTGGTGTCCTGCTGAGCGGACCCCCCGGTCGCGGAACCCCTCAGGTCCCGCCCGGCCCGCTCGCTCTCGATGAGCTCGTTCAGCCAGCGCACTTCGCGCTCCACGGACTCCATCCCGTGGCGCTGGAGCTCAAGCGTGTAGTCGTCGAGGCGCTCCCGGGTGCGCGCGAGGGAGGCGCGCATCTTCTCCAGGCGCTCCTCCAGTCGGCTGCGCCGGCCCTCCAGGACGCGCATGCGCACATCGCGCGAGGTCTGCCCGAAGAAGGCGAACCGCGCGGCGAAGTGTTCGTCCTCGTACGCGTCGGGGCCGGTCTGCGAGAGCAGCTCCTCGAAGTGCTCCTTGCCTTCCGCGGTCAGCCGGTAAACGATCTTGGCGCGACGTCCGGTGAGGGGAGCGGCGAGTGCGTCGTCGTGGGTGTTTCCGGGTTCCTCGATCAGCCAGCCGTTGGCGACCAGGGCCTTGAGACAGGGGTAGAGCGTCCCGTAGCTGAACGCGCGGAACACACCCAGTGACGTGTTGAGTCGTTTACGCAGCTCGTAACCGTGCATAGGGGACTCGCGGAGCAGGCCGAGTACGGCGAACTCAAGGATGCCGGAGCGCCGGCTCATCGTCGCCTCCTCTCGGTCCCGCAGGTCTTTCCCGCAGGTCTCGCGGTGCCTCTCAGCGTCTTTATCTCACACTGATGTATCGACTCGATACATCACGACGATAGAACGGCCTCTCGCGGGCGACAAGAGGGGCGGTGGTGAACGGGATCACATCACCGATTCGTAGGAGGCAACTTGCCTGTTTTGGGGTGAACTTCGGGGCTCGGGGGGTTTTGGTGGTGCGTAGTCTGTGCGGCATGCACACCACCGGGAACCGCGAGATGCCTGGGGAGCGTCGTTGTCCCTGGTGCAGTACGGGTGAATGCAGTACCGACCACATCCGTACTTCGGGGGGACCGGAAACCAGCCGCCGTTCCAGGCGCGCACGGGTGCGCCTGCCCGAGGAGTAATCGTTCGATGAGCGAGCACCGTCGCAAACCGCCGCAGCCGCAGGAAGGCGGACGTGCCGCGGCCCGACGCGGCCAGTCCGGCTCGTCCTCCGGCCGCCGTGCGGCACCGCGAGGCGCCACCGGGTCCCCTGCCGACTCCTATGGGTCCCGTTCCTATGGGCCGGAGTCCGCTGGCTCGGAAGGTGAGGAGCGTCCCTACAGCGGCAGGGCCGAGGCCCGCCGTGCCGCCCAGAAGGGCGGCCGACGCAGAGCCGCCGACAACACCTCTCCCGGCGGCCGGCGCGGCGGCCCGGGCGGGCCGACCGGTCCCGGCCGCGGCAAGGGCCGCGCGACGACGGCGCCCGGCAAGAAGCGGTTCATCGACTATCCCCGGGCCGACAAGTTCGGCTGGCGGCGCTGGGTACCGTCCTGGAAGCTGGTCAGCGGGCTGTTCATCGGCTTCGTCGGCAGCCTGGTGGTGATGGTCGGCGTCGGCTACGCGATGGTCTCGATCCCCAACGAGAACGATGCCGCCAAGTCCCAGAACAACGTCTACTACTGGGCTGACGGCAGCCAGATGGTGGCCACCGGCACAGGCGTGAACCGGCAGAACGTCACCATCGACAAGATCCCCGAGGCCATGCAGTGGGCCGTGATCTCGGCGGAGAACAAGAGCTTCTACCAGGACTCGGGTGTCGACCCCATGGGTATCGCCCGGGCCCTGGCCAACATGGCGCGGGGCGGCCAGACGCAGGGTGGTTCGACGATCACCCAGCAGTTCGTCAAGAACACGTACCTGAGCCAGGAGCAGACGGTCACCCGTAAGTTCAAGGAGATGTTCATCTCCATAAAGGTGGGGACGAAGCTCGACAAGAAGCAGATTCTGCAGGGCTATCTGAACACCTCGTACTACGGCCGTGGTGCCTACGGCATCCAGGCGGCCGCCCAGACCTACTACGGCGTGGACGCGGTCGACCTCAAGCCGAGCCAGTGCGCCTTCCTCGCGGCGCTGCTGAAGGGCCCGACGTACTACGACCCGGCCGGCAACGCCGATCTCGACAAGTCGGCGACCGCCAAGGCGAACGAGAAGCGGTCCAGGGAGCGCTGGTCCTGGATCCTCAACGAGATGCACAAGGACAAGCACCTCAGCGACACCCAGTACCAGGACGCGATCAAGGCGTACCCCAAGCCCCAGGGCCGCAAGGCGACGAAGGGCATGACCGGCCAGATCAGCTACCTGGTCGACACGGCCAAGAAGTACGTCCTGAACCACTCCGACATCACCGAGGCGCAGTTCGACCAGGGCGGCTACCAGATCTACACGACCTTCGACAAGAAGAGCGTCAACGCCCTGAGCGCCGCCGTGAAGAAGGTCCAGAAGGAAAATCTCGACCCGAAGCACCGCGAGAAGGACAAGTACGTCCAGTTCGGTGCGGCGTCGGTGCAGCCCGCGGACGGGAAGATCGTCGCGCTCTACGGCGGTGACGGATACGAGAACGGTCACTTCACCAACAACGCCGACACCTCCGGTGTGCCCGTCGGCTCGACGTGGAAGCCCTTCGTGCTGGCCGCGGCCATGCAGTACGGCACCTACCGGTCCGACGGCGAGGGCATCTCCCCGCTGAGCAAGTACAACGGCAACGACAAGCTCAAGGTCCTCAACCAGGACGGCACCCCCGTCCTGAAGAAGGACGGCTCCGTCTTCTACCAGCGCAACGAGGGCCCCAAGCCCTGGGGCTACATCACCCTGCGCAAGGCCATGGAGCAGTCCGTCAACACGCCGTTCGTGCAGCTCGGCATGGACGTGGGGATGTCGAAGGTCCGGGACGTCGCGAAGGCGTCCGGCATCCTCGACGCCAGTTTCGCCTCGCTCAACCCGTCCTTCGCCATCGGCACCTCGACGCCGAGCGCGATCCGCATGGCCGACGCCTACGCGACCTTCGCAGCCTCCGGCAAGCACGCGGATCCGTACTCCGTGCTGAGCGTCAAGAAGGACGGCGAGGAACTGCCGGGCTTCACCAAGCCCAAGGTGACGCAGGCGATGCCGGAGAACGTGGCCAACAACGTGACGGACACGCTGGAGAACGTGATCCAGAACGGTACGGGTCAGAACGCCAAGGCCCTGGGCCGTACCGCCGCCGGCAAGACCGGTACGACCGACAGCAACAAGTCGGCATGGTTCGTCGGCTACACCCAGCAGCTGTCGACCTCGGTCGCGATGTTCCGTGAGAACCCCAAGGACCACGAGCTGCTGTCCATGAACGGTACGGCGGGTGTGGACTCCATCCACGGTGGTGACATCCCGACGCAGGTGTGGACCGAGTACATGAAGGACGCGCTCAAGGGCAAGAACGACCTCGGCTTCCCGGACGCCACCGAGATCGGCACGGTCCAGAACGAGGCGGGGGCCCCCACCCCGACCCCGAGCGCCACCATCACGCCGAGCCCGACGCCCAGCGACACGCCGAGCCCGACGCCCAGCCAGACGACCACCACGCCGTCCCCGTCGCCGAGCGAGTCCTGCCAGTTCGGCGCCTGGGACCCGAACTGCAACGGGAACGGCAACGGCAACGGCAACGGAGGCGTGGACACCGGCGGCACCGATGGAGGCGGAGGGACGACACCGACGCCCACCGCCACGGACACCACTGGAACCGGCAACACCCGTGGAAACGGCAACGGAGGCATCTTCGGTGGTCAGACGGGTTAACCCGGTGATCCGGCCGATGGGCGACCATATCGCCCACCAGGGGTGTTTCACGTGAAACATGGGCCGCCGCACCTGATCGGTGCGGCGGCCCTCGGTGTTTTCCCAGACAGGTACGGCAGGATGTGCCCCATGCCCAGTGCAGAGATGACGCCCGCGAGCAGGCACGAGCCCGAGCCCGTGGGGCCCGCCGTGGCAGAGACGGTGCAGCCGACCAGGGAGGACGAGGTCGCCGCCGCCGGCAGTGAGCTGATCGGCGGCCCCCTGGGGCGGCACGCCCTGCTCGGGAACTCCTGGTGGACCCCGGTACGGGTCGTGGCGCTCGTGGCGATCGGCATGTTCGCCCTCGGCCTGGTCCAGAAGGCACCCTGCTACAACAGCGCCTGGTTCTTCGGCGCGAGCAGCCAGTACACACACGCCTGCTATTCGGACATTCCGCACCTTTACCAGGGACGCGGGTTCGCCGACCATCTCGTGCCGTACTTCGACAAGCTCCCGGGCGACATGGACTACCTCGAATACCCGGTGTTGACCGGCGTGTTCATGGAGGTGGCGTCCTGGCTGACACCGCACAGCGGCAGCATCCAGCACCAGGAGCAGTGGTACTGGTTCGTCAACGCCGGGATGCTGATGGCGTGCGCCGCCGTCATCGCCGTATGCGTGGCCCGCACCCACCGCCGACGCCCCTGGGACGGCCTGCTGGTCGCCCTCGCCCCCGCCTTCGCGCTCACCGCGACCATCAACTGGGACCTGCTGGCGGTGGCGCTGACGGCCGCCGCGATGCTGATGTGGGCGCGGGGCCGGGCCGTCGCCTTCGGCGTCCTCCTGGGGCTCGCCACGGCCGCCAAGCTGTATCCCGTCGTACTGCTCGGGCCCCTGCTGGTCCTGTGCTGGCGGGCCGGCAAGTGGCGCGAGTTCTTCCAGGCCCTGGCCGGCGCGGTGGTCGCCTGGCTCCTGGTGAACCTGCCCGTGATGCTCACGCACGACGCGACGGGCTTCCACATCCGCGAGGGGTGGGCCAAGTTCTACACCTTCAGCAAGGAGCGCGGAGTCGACTTCGGCTCCTTCTGGCTGATCTGGGCGCAGAACACCAGCACCCCGCCCACCACCGACTTCGTCAACAACGCGGCCATGGTGCTGGTCGTGCTGTGCTTCCTCGGCATCGCGGCGCTGGCTTTCGCCGCTCCGCGCCGCCCGCGCTTCGCCCAGCTGGCCTTCCTGATGGTGGCCGCCTTCGTGCTCACCAACAAGGTGTACTCCCCGCAGTACGTCCTGTGGCTGGTGCCGCTCGCGGTCCTCGCCCGGCCCAAGTGGCGGGACTTCCTGATCTGGCAGGCCTGCGAGGTGGCGTACTTCCTCGGTATCTGGCTGTACCTCGCCTACACGACCAGCGGAGACGCCCACAAGGGCCTGCCGACGCAGGGCTACCACTGGGTGATCGTGGTGCACCTGGCGGGCACGCTGTACCTGTGCGCCGTCGTCGTACGGGACATCCTCATGCCGGAGCGGGACGTGGTGCGCCGGTCCGGTGACGACGATCCCTCGGGCGGAGTGCTCGACGGAGCGGAGGACGCGTTCGTGCTCGGCGCGGCGACCCATCCGCCGCAGCACGCCGCCCACTTCGAGGCGTCCCAGGTCGACTGGGGGCGGCCCGAGACCCTGTCGCACCAGGACAGTTCACCCTGAGCGAACACCTCATCGGTGAGGTCATGCAGAAGGCCGTATCCGGGCGTTCCGGATACGGCCTTCACGTTGTCCCGGACGGACTCAGCGGTCCACGAGACGGTCGAACTGGGTCGTGGTGTGCCGCAGATGGGCCACCAGCTCGTCACCCACCTGGGGCTCGGGGGCGTCCGCGGGCACGAACAGGATCGAGACCTGCATGTGCGGCGGCTCGGCGAACCAGCGCTGCTTGCCGCCCCAGACGAACGGAGAAAGGTTCCGGTTCACTGTGGCGAGCCCGGCGCGTGCGACGCCCTTGGCGCGCGGCATGACGCCGTGCAGGGCCTTCGGAGCCTCCAGGCCCACCCCGTGCGACGTACCGCCCGCCACGACCACCAGGAAGCCGTCCGAGGCCGCCTTCTGCTGCCGGTAGCCGAACCGGTCGCCCTTCGCCACGCGCGTGACGTCCAGGACGGCACCGCGGTACTCGGTGGCCTCGTGGTCCCCCAGCCACAGCCGCGTGCCGATGCGCGCGCGGAACCGGGTCTGCGGGAACTGCTGCTGGAGCCGGGCCAGCTCGTCCGCCTTGAGGTGGCTGACGAACATCGTGTGCAGCGGCAGCCGTGCCGCGCGCAGCCGGTCCATCCAGCCGATGACCTCCTCGACGGCGTCCGAGCCGTCGGTGCGGTCCAGCGGCAGATGGATGGCGAAGCCCTCCAGGCGGACGTTCTCTATGGCCTGGTGCAGCTGGGGCAGATCCTGCTCACTGATGCCGTGCCGCTTCATCGAGGACATCACCTCGATGACCACACGGGCACCCACGAGGCCGTACACACCGTCGATCGACGACACCGAGCGGACCACCCGGTCGGGCAGCGGCACCGGCTCCTCGCCGCGCCGGTACGGGGTGAGCACGAGCAGGTCACCGCCGAACCAGTCCTTGATGCGCGCGGCCTCGTAGGTGGTGCCGACAGCGAGCATGTCCGCACCGAGCCGTGTGGCCTCCTCCGACAGCCGCTCGTGCCCGAAGCCGTAACCGTTGCCCTTGCAGACCGGGACGAGCCCGGGGAACTGCTCCTGCACGTGCTTGTGGTGCGCCCGCCAGCGCGCGGTGTCGACGTAGAGCGTGAGCGCCATGGCCGGACCCGGAACCTTTCTCGTGGCTGGGGTGGATCGAAGGTGTGTGAGCTGTGAAGGCTATGGAATCAAACGCCCGCGCGGCTCAGCGGCGCGACATGTAGATGTCGAGCGCCTTGTGGAGCAGCTTGTTCAGCGGGAAGTCCCACTCGCCGAGGTACTCCGCGGCCTGGCCGCCCGTGCCGACCTTGAACTGGATCAGGCCGAAGAGGTGGTCGGTCTCGTCCAGCGAGTCGGAGATACCGCGCAGGTCGTAGACGGTCGCGCCCATCGCGTAGGCGTCGCGCAGCATCCGCCACTGCATGGCGTTCGACGGCCGGACCTCACGCCCGATGTTGTCGGAGGCGCCGTAGGAGTACCAGACGTGCCCGCCGACGATCAGCATCGTCGCCGCGGACAGGTTCACGCCGTTGTGGCGGGCGAAGTACAGCCGCATGCGGTTGGGGTCCTCGGTGTTGAGGGCCGTCCACATGCGCTGGAAGTACGACAGCGGCCGGGGCCGGAAGTGGTCACGGACGGCCGTGATCTCGTACAGCCGCTGCCACTCGGCCAGGTCCTGGTAGCCGCCCTGGACGACCTCGACGCCGGCCTTCTCGGCCTTCTTGATGTTGCGGCGCCACAGCTGGTTGAAGTTCTTGTGGACCTCTTCCAGGGAGCGGTTCGCCAGCGGCACCTGGTAGACGTAACGGGGCTGCACGTCGCCGAAGCCGGCGCCGCCGTCCTCGCCCTGCTGCCAGCCCATGCGGCGCAGCTTGTCGGCCACCTCGAAGGCGCGCGGCTCGATGAAGTCGGCCTCCAGGTCGCGCAACCGCTTGACGTCCGGGTCCTGGATGCCCCTCTTGATGGTGTCCGCGTTCCAGCGGCGGATGATCACCGGCGGGCCCATCTTCACGGAGAAGGCACCCTGCTGCTTCAGGTGCGCCAACATCGGCTGGATCCAGTCGTCCAGGTTCGGCGCGTACCAGTTGATGACCGGGCCCTCGGGCAGGTAGGCGAGGTAGCGCTTGATCTTGGGCAGCTGGCGGTAGAGGACCAGGCCCGCGCCGACCAGCTGGCCGCTCCGGTCGAACCAGCCGAGGTTCTCCGAGCGCCACTCCGCCTTCACATCTGCCCAGGCCGGGACCTGCATGTGGCTCGCCGCCGGCAGGCTCTGGATGAATGCCAGATGCTGCTCGCGACTGATGGTCCTCAGGGTCAGGCTCATTCGGGGCGCTCCTCGGGCTGGTGTGTCCCCATGGGTACAGGGGCTCCGGCTCTCGCGCCGAAGCCTACTGCGCCGTGCGAGCGCCCCGACTGGGCGTACGGCCCTTTGTCCCGGCGGGTCAGCCGATCAGCCCGCCGAACAGGCCGCCGTGCGCCATGCCGATCAGGAAGCCGACTCCCGCGGCACCGAGACCCAGGATCAGGAAGAACCGCTCCCTCGTGGTCTCCGAGACCCACTGCCCGTACACGCCGGTGGCCAGTGCCACCAGGCCCGCCCAGGAGCTCAGCAGGTGGAGGCTGTGGAAGAAGGATGTGATGAAGGACAGCAGGCCCAGGGCGAATGTGATCGCCATCAGGGCGTCCTGCAGCGGATGGGGCTTGCCGTCCGTGGCGAAGAGGGAACCGGCGGTGTTGGGTCGCAATGCCTGTGCCATGGGCACCTCCTGCGGAAGCGGCGCATCGTAGCGCCGTACACACCCGATGTGTACAGATTGTGGGCCTCGACGGCCGGATTTCAACCGGAAGCGGGTGTGCGGGTAGTCTGTACCGTCTGCACTGGTGTCTGCCCAGACCTGTCCAGGTCACACTGCCCGGCTCCCCTGAGGGGACCCCGATTGTCAGTGGCGGCCGATACCGTTGCGTACGCATCACAACCCTCCTGCCACGGAACGACCGTGGCCGCTGAGTCCAAAGGAGGTGGGTTCCACATGCGTCACTACGAGGTGATGGTCATCCTCGACCCCGATCTCGAGGAGCGCGCTGTCTCCCCGCTGATCGAGAACTTCCTGTCCGTCGTCCGTGACGGCGGCGGCAAGGTTGAGAAGGTCGACACCTGGGGCCGTCGTCGTCTCGCCTACGAGATCAAGAAGAAGCCCGAGGGCATCTACTCGGTCATCGACCTGCAGGCCGAGCCTGCGGTCGTCAAGGAGCTCGACCGCCAGATGAACCTGAACGAGTCGGTCCTCCGGACCAAGGTCCTCCGCCCCGAGACCCACTGAGCGCCCGCGCTCAGCTGATCTCGGGATTCGAGTAGCAGCAACCAAGCAGCCAGAGCAGCAAACCCGCCGAGAGGTTCCCCCATGGCAGGCGAGACCGTCATCACGGTCATCGGCAATCTTGTCGACGACCCCGAGCTGCGCTTCACCCCGTCCGGTGCGGCGGTCGCGAAGTTCCGCGTCGCGTCCACCCCCCGCACCTTCGACCGCCAGACGAACGAGTGGAAGGACGGCGAGAGCCTCTTCCTGACCTGCTCGGTCTGGCGCCAGGCGGCGGAGAACGTCGCCGAGTCGCTCCAGCGAGGCATGCGCGTCATCGTGCAGGGCCGGCTGAAGCAGCGGTCCTACGAGGACCGCGAGGGCGTCAAGCGCACGGTCTACGAGCTGGACGTCGAGGAAGTCGGCCCCAGCCTGCGCAACGCCACGGCCAAGGTCACCAAGACCGCCGGTGGCGCTCGCGGTGGCCAGGGTGGTTACGGCGGCGGTGGCGGCCAGGGTGGCGGCGGCTGGGGCGGAGGCTCCGGTGGCGGCCAGCAGGGCGGCGGCGCTCCGGCCGACGACCCGTGGGCGACCGGCGCTCCCGCCGGTGGCAACCAGGGTGGCGGCGGCTGGGGCGGAGGCTCCGGCGGCGGTGGCGGCTACTCGGACGAACCCCCCTTCTAAGCCTTCGGGCCAGGCCTTCGGGCCGGTCCGGGTCGAGGGCGGGTCGTACCCCAACTTCTTGATCACACAGGAGAAACACCATGGCGAAGCCGCCTGTGCGCAAGCCTAAGAAGAAGGTCTGCGCTTTCTGCAAGGACAAGGTCACGTACGTGGACTACAAGGACACGAACATGCTGCGGAAGTTCATTTCCGACCGCGGCAAGATCCGTGCCCGCCGCGTGACCGGCAACTGCACGCAGCACCAGCGTGACGTCGCCACGGCCGTCAAGAACAGCCGTGAGATGGCGCTGCTGCCCTACACGTCCACCGCGCGCTAAGGGAAGGGTGACCGACTCATGAAGATCATCCTCACCCACGAGGTCTCCGGCCTCGGTGCCGCCGGCGACGTCGTCGACGTCAAGGACGGCTACGCTCGCAACTACCTGATCCCGCGGAAGTTCGCTATCCGCTGGACCAAGGGTGGCGAGAAGGACGTCGAGCAGATCCGTCGTGCTCGCAAGATCCACGAGATCCAGACCATCGAGCAGGCCAACCAGGTGAAGGCCCAGCTCGAGGGCGTCAAGGTCCGCCTGGCCGTCCGCTCCGGCGACTCCGGCCGTCTCTTCGGTTCCGTCACCCCGGCCGACATCGCTTCCGCGATCAAGGCTTCCGGTGGCCCCGAGGTGGACAAGCGCCGCATCGAGCTGTCCGCTCCGATCAAGACCCTGGGCGCCCACGAGACGTCCGTGCGTCTGCACCCCGAGGTTGCCGCCAAGGTCAACATCGAGGTCGTCGCGGCCTGATCGCCGCGTGATCGCTGCGCTCGCTTGAGCCAGTGAAAGGGGCCGCACCCTTCAGGGTGCGGCCCCTTTTCCATGCGCGTTTCCTGTTGAAGCAGCCGCTCCCCTGAAGACGTGTTTCACGTGAAACGGTCAGCGAACTCGTGAAACGGTCAGCGGGTCGCGCCTGTCACGATCCAACGGCCCGAGCGGGCCCGCAGCCACAGGGTCAGCAGCCGGACCGTCATCATCAGCGTCATCGCCGCCCAGAGCGCGGTGAGTCCGCCGCCGAGCGTGGGGACGAGCAGGGCCACCGGAGCGAACACGGCCAGGGTGAGGACCATGGCCCAGGCCAGGTAGGGGCCGTCGCCGGCGCCCATCAGGACCCCGTCCAGGACGAAGACGATCCCGCAGACGGGTTGCGAGAGTGCCACGAGCAGCAGGGCCGGCAGTGCGGCGTCCTTCACCCCGGAGTCACTGGTGAACAGCGGCAGGAAGAGCGGCCGTGCGGCCACCACGATCAGGCCCAGTACGACGCCGGTCGCGATGCCCCACTGGATCATGCGACGGCAGGCGAGGCGTGCCCCCTCGGCATCGTCCGCGCCGAGGTAGCGGCCGATGATGGCCTGCCCCGCGATCGCTATCGCGTCGAGTGCGAAGGCGAGAAGGCTCCACAGGGAGAGGACGATCTGGTGCGCGGCGATGTCGGCGTCACCGAGATGCGCGGCTACCGCTGTGGCGATCATGAGGATCGCTCGTAGGGAGAGCGTCCGGACCAGGAGAGGGACGCCGGCCTGGGCCGAGGCCCGGATGCCGACGGCGTCGGGCCGGAGGGAGGCACCGTGCCGACGGGCCCCGCGTACGACGACGGTGAGATAGACGGCTGCCATGCCGCACTGCGCGATGACCGTGCCCCATGCGGAGCCGGCGATGCCGAGCCCGGCGCCGTAGACGAGTCCCGCGTTGAGGGCGGCGTTGGCGATGAAGCCGGCGACAGCGACGGTGAGCGGGGTCCTGGTGTTCTGCAGTCCGCGCAGTACTCCGGTTGCGGCCAGGACGATGAGCATGGCGGGGATGCCCAGCGCGGAGATCCGCAGATACGTCGTGGCGTAGGGGCTCGCGGTCGTGGAGGCGCCGAAGAGGTTCACGATGCCGGGGGCCAGGGGCAGGACGACGGCGATCACGGCGAGGCCGAGCAGCAGTGCCAGCCAGATGCCGTCCATGCCCTGGCGGATGGCCGCCGGGAGATCACCGGCTCCGACTCTGCGGGCGACGGCGGCCGTGGTGGCGTAGGCGAGGAAGACGAAGACGCTGACGGCGGTGGTGAGGAGCGCCGAGGCGACGCCGAGACCGGCGAGCTGAGCGGTGCCGAGATGGCCGACGATGGCACTGTCCGCCATGACGAAGAGAGGCTCGGCGACGAGCGCGCCGAAGGCCGGGACGGCCAGCGCGACGATTTCTCGGTCGTGCTGCCGCCGAGTGGCCTGGGGGATCTCCGGAGCCTGTGTCATGAGCATCAATCTAATCGTCCACAGGTAAGTGATGCAACTGGGAAGTGCTCCTTACTTCCCTTCTCGGCTCGTGTCCTTTCGGGCACCGTTCGAGGCGATCTTGGCCCGACTGGGGAAGTTTTTTCTCTGCACAGCCGGTGGATCATAAAAGTGCAGGTCAGGGGCTTGTCGGTGGGGAGATCGAGGGCTTGTTCACAGGGCTTTCCACCGGGTCGTGCACAGGTTTCGCCGAGTTCTCCACAGCATCGGGCCAGTCGTCCACATGGCCTGTGGATAACCAGATTGGCTGACGGTGCCGACGGGCCTACGGTTGTCCGGCGCCCGCTCCTTCTCCCGGCCCGGCAAGCATCCATCGTCCGGCCGGGGAATCGTCACAAATCCGACGTCGCAGGAACCGGAGTTGGGCCTCTTAGTTGTCAGTGTCGTGCCGTACAAAAGAGGACACGGCGAGGTCCGCCGTGCGGACGGGAGGAGGTGGCTCGGTGAGCATTTCCGAGCCCTTGGACGATCCGTGGGCCGACAGCGGACCCAGTGATCGTCTGCCGGCCTCCCGTCGGCGCGGTGACGGCGGCCGGGGTCGTGACGAGCAGCACGACCGGGGCCGGGACAACAGCGGCTGGGACGGCGGAGGTTCCGCCTTCGAGCGGGTGCCGCCCCAGGACCTGGACGCCGAGCAGTCGGTCCTCGGCGGCATGCTGCTGTCGAAGGACGCCATCGCCGACGTCGTGGAGATCCTCAAGGGCCACGACTTCTACAAGCCCGCGCACGAGACGATCTACCAGGCCATCCTGGACGTCTATGCCAAGGGCGAGCCGGCCGACCCGATCACCATCGCCGCCGAACTCACCAAGCGCGGCGAGATCAACAAGGTCGGCGGCGCCGCGTATCTGCACACCCTCGTCCAGACTGTGCCGACGGCGGCCAACGCCGAGTACTACGCGGAGATCGTCCACGAGCGGGCCGTCCTGCGCCGCCTGGTCGAAGCAGGCACGCGCATCACGCAGATGGGATACGCGGCCGACGGGGACGTGGACGAGATCGTCAACCGCGCCCAGGCCGAGATCTACGCCGTCACCGAGCAGCGCACCAGCGAGGACTACCTCCCGCTCGGCGACATCATGGAAGGCGCCCTGGACGAGATCGAGGCGATCGGCTCGCGCAGCGGCGAGATGACGGGCGTGCCCACCGGGTTCACCGACTTCGACTCGCTGACGAACGGCCTCCACCCGGGCCAGATGGTCGTCATCGCGGCCCGTCCCGCCATGGGTAAGTCCACCCTCGCCCTGGACTTCGCGCGGGCGGCCTCCATCAAGCACAACCTGCCGAGCGTCATCTTCTCGCTCGAAATGGGCCGCAACGAGATCGCGATGCGTCTGCTGTCCGCGGAGGCCCGGGTCGCCCTGCACCACATGCGGTCCGGCACGATGACCGACGAGGACTGGACGCGGCTCGCCCGCCGGATGCCGGACGTGTCGGCCGCGCCGCTGTACATCGACGACTCCCCGAACCTGTCGATGATGGAGATCCGTGCCAAGTGCCGGCGCCTCAAGCAGCGCAACGACCTCAAGCTGGTCGTCATCGACTACCTCCAGCTGATGCAGTCCGGTGGCTCCAAGCGTGCCGAGAGCCGTCAGCAGGAGGTCTCGGACATGTCCCGTAACCTCAAGCTGCTCGCGAAGGAGCTGGAGATCCCGGTCATCGCGCTCTCCCAGCTCAACCGTGGCCCCGAGCAGCGCACCGACAAGAAGCCGATGGTCTCCGACCTGCGTGAGTCCGGCTCCATCGAGCAGGACGCCGACATGGTCATCCTGCTGCACCGCGAGGACGCCTACGAGAAGGAGTCCCCCCGCGCGGGTGAGGCCGACCTGATCGTCGCCAAGCACCGAAACGGTCCGACGGCCACCATCACGGTGGCGTTCCAGGGTCACTACTCCCGCTTCGTGGACATGGCCCAGACCTGATCCCCCGGGCTCGTCCGCCTGTGCGGGGCAAATGGATTCGACGCCCGCCTCCGCACCGGGTGGACTGGGGGCCATGACGACAACTCAGGAAGCGCTGCTGCCCGGCACCCGCCGTGCCCTGCTGCACCGCATCGCCGTCGCACAGGCCGAAGGACGGGCTCCGTCTTTGGTGGCCGCCGTCGTACGGGACGGGCAGGCGGTCTGGCACGGGGCGCGGACCTCGGTGGACGGACACGGACCGGACGAGACCGTGCAGTACCGGATCGGATCCATCACCAAGACCTTCACCGCCGTCCTGGTGATGCGGCTGCGTGACGAGGGTCTGCTCGATCTCGGTGATCCGCTGGAGAAGCATCTGCCGGGTACCGGCGTGGGGGAGGCGACGATCGCGGAACTCCTCGCCCACACCGCGGGGCTGGCGGCCGAAACGCCCGCGCCCTGGTGGGAGCGGACGCCCGGTTCCCTGCGGCCGGAGTTGAGCGATGTGCTCGGGGAGCAGCCCGTGGTGCATCCCGTCGGCCGACGGCACCACTACTCCAATCCCGGTTACACCCTGCTCGGCGCCCTGGTGGAGGAGGTACGCGGCGCTCCCTGGGAAGAGGTGCTGCGCGGCGAGATCCTCGAACCCCTGGGACTGCACCGGACGAGTGCACAGCCGGTTCCCCCGCACGCGGGCGGTTGGGCCGTTCACCCGTGGGCCGACGCGCTGCTGCCCGAGCCGCTGGAGGACCTGGGCCGGATGGCGTCGGCCGGCCAGCTCTGGTCGACTACCGGCGACCTGGCGCGGTTCGCCGTGTTTCTGGCCCGTGGGGACGACCGTGTCCTGAGCGCGGAGTCGGTACGGGAGATGCGCACCCCGGCGGCGCCTGCCGAGGCCGCGGACGTGCTGGACGGAGCCACGTACGGGCTGGGCATGCAGATCCAGCGCCGGGACGGCCGACTGCTCGTCGGGCACTCCGGGTCCCTGCCGGGCTTTCTGGCGAACGTCACCATCAGCGTGGACGACGATGTGGCCGCGGTGGTGCTCGCCAACTGCACCAGCGGCCTGCTGGTGGCGGCCGTCGGAGCGGACCTCGTCCGGATCGTCGCGGAGGCGGAGCCACGGATCCCCGAGCCCTGGCGGCCGCTGCGCGAGGTCGATCCGGCGGTACTGGAGCTGGTGGGGCAGTGGTACTGGGGGACCTATGCCTTCGGTCTGCGCGCGACCGCCGACGGCCTTCTCGCGCTGGCACCCCTGGCCGGCGGCGGTCGCCGGGCCCGGTTCCGGGCGAACGGCGACGGCACCTGGACGGGGCTGGAGGGCTATTACGCCGGTGAGCTGCTGCGGCCCGTACGGCGCCCGGACGGGTCCCTGAGCCATCTCGATCTTGGCTCGTTCGTGTTCACCCGACAGCCGTACGAGCCCGGCTCGTCGGTGCCCGGCGGTGTGGACTCGGAGGGGTGGCGGGGCATCGGCTAACCCGCCGGTCACAGGGGGTGTTTCACGTGAAACACCCCCTGCCCGGAAAACACCCCCTGCCTCATTCCAGTGCGCGGAAGGGGGTGGCGAAGATGCAGCCTGGGGGTCAAAGGGGCAGCTTGAAACCCTCGTGCGAGGCGGAGAAGCCCAGCCGCTCGTAGAAGCGGTGGGCGTCGGTGCGCGTCTTGTCCGACGTCAGCTGCACCATCCGGCAACCGAGCCGCCGGGCGGTGTCGACCGCCCACTCGATCAGCCGGCTGCCCAGCCCACTGCCCCGCTCGTCGGCGTGGATGCGCACCGCCTCGATCAGCGCTCGGGTGGCCCCCTTGTGCGAGAGTCCCGGGATGATCGTGAGCTGGAGGGTCCCGATCACGCGGCCCGCGCGCACGGCGACGACGACATGCTGGTTCGGGTCGGCGGCGAGGCGTTCCAGCGCGGTCCGGTACGGCGTCAGGTCGTCGGGGGACTCGCGCTGGGCACCGAGCGGATCATCGGCGAGCATCGCGACGATCGCCGGCAGGTCGTCGGCGGTCGCGGCACGTATTTCAAGATCTCCCATGCGCGCACCCTATGCGGGCACGTTCAGCGACTCCACCACACGGACCAGCGGGGCGAGTTCGGGGTTCCTGGCAGCGTCGTCCAAGGCCTCGCGCAGAGCGGCGTCGTTGGTGGGCCGGGCCTCCTCCAGCAGGCGCAGGCCCGCCGAGGTGACGTTGGTGTAGATGCCGCGTCGGTCGGTGGGGCACAGATAGCGCTCCAGCAGGCCGCGATCCTCCAGTCGGGTCACCAGGCGCGTGGTGGCGCTCTGGCTGAGCACGACCGCGTCGGCGACCTGCTTCATCTGCAGGTGCCCGCCCTCACCGTCGTGCTGCCTGCTGAGCACATCCAGCAGTGAGTACTCGCGCACGCTCAGATCGTGCTTGGCCTGCAGGGCGCGCTCGATGTGCGCCTCGATCCTCCCGTGCAGCGCAGAGAGGGCGCACCAGCCCTGGGCGAGGGCAGTGAGCGCGGGGTCCGTCGCTGTCATTGGCGTTCTCCTCCGTCCCGGAGCGGCTGCATCACAAGGGTAGAGCACCACCGCAATAGTCGTCGCTTGCGTTTATCCCGCGTCTGCAACTATTGTGAACGAACGCAAAGCGCTCCTGCAATCGTTTGGGAAGGTGTACCCCTTCATGCCTCTCGCGCTTCTGGCCCTCGCGATCGGGGCCTTCGGAATCGGAACGACCGAGTTCGTGATCATGGGCTTGCTGCCCGAGGTCGCGGGTGACTTCGGGGTCTCCATCCCCACGGCGGGCCTGCTCGTGACCGGCTACGCGCTCGGCGTGGTCATCGGTGCCCCGCTGATGACCGCGCTCGGCACCAAGGTCCCGCGCAAGCGGATGCTGATGCTGCTGATGGGCTTCTTCATCGCCGGAAACCTGCTCTCCGCCGTGGCCCCGGTATTCGCGATCATGCTGGTCGGACGGGTGATCGCCTCGCTCGCCCACGGTGCCTTCTTCGGCATCGGATCCGTCGTCGCGGCCGAGCTGGTCGCACCCGACAAGAAGGCCGGCGCCATCGCCATGATGTTCACCGGCCTGACCGTCGCCAACGTCGTCGGCGTCCCGCTGGGCACGTTCATCGGACAGAGCGTCGGCTGGCGCGTCACCTTCGCCGTCGTCGCCGGCCTCGGCGTGCTCGGCCTGATCGGCATCGCCAAGCTCGTCCCCGAGCTGCCGCGCCCGGAGGGTGTCCACCTGCGCCACGAGCTGGCCGCCTTCAAGAACGCCCAGGTCCTGCTCGCCATGGCGATGACCGTCCTCGGCTTCGGCGGTGTCTTCGCGGCCATCACCTACATCGCGCCGATGATGACCCACATCGCCGGTTTCGCCGACGGCTCGGTCACCTGGCTGCTGGTCCTGTTCGGCCTCGGCATGGTCGGCGGCAACCTCGTCGGCGGCAAGTTCGCCGACCGCGCCCTGATGCCGATGCTGTACGTGTCCCTGGGAGCCCTGGCCGTCGTCCTGGCGCTCTTCACGCTGACCGCCCACAACAAGATCGCCGCAGCGGTGACCATCGCCCTGATCGGCGCGCTGGGCTTCGCCACCGTGCCGCCGCTGCAGAAGCGCGTCCTCGACCAGGCGCACGGAGCCCCGACGCTCGCCTCGGCGGTGAACATCGGCGCCTTCAACCTGGGCAACGCCCTGTCCGCCTGGCTCGGCGGCCTGGTGATCGCGGCCGGCCTCGGCTACACGTCCCCCAACTGGGTCGGCGCCGCCCTCGCCGCCGCCGCTCTGGTCCTCGCCGTCCTCTCGGCCGCCCTGGAGCGCCGCGACCGTGCGCACGGTGCCGTCGTCGCCTCCGGGACGCCGGCCGGGCAGCGGACCCCCGTCCACCACTGAGCCGCCCACACCGCAGGCGCCGCGCCGTCCGCCCATCCACAGACGTCCGTACCGGGCGCCCTCCGGTACGGCAGCATCCACACAGCACCATCCAAGGAGACAGCTCCATGAGCACCACCGCCGTCACCCCGCTCACCACCGAGGACGCCGAGCTGCTCGTCGCCACGGCCCGCCGGGCGGCCGAAGACGCCGGAGTCACCGTCAGCGTCACCGTCCTGGACGCCGGCGGCCATCTGCTCGCCTTCCGCCGGGACGACCGGGCCGTACTGATCTCCGGTGAGACCAGCACGCGCAAGGCCTACACGGCCCTCCAGCTCAACGCGCCCACCGCCGACCTCGTGGACGCCGTCCAGCCCGGCGGCCTCTTCCACACGCTGCCCACGGCCCTCGACCGCCCCCTGCTGTTCATCGCGGGCGGCATCCCCGTCCACCGTGACGGCCGGCTGATCGGTGCGATCGGTGTCGGCGGCGGTGCGCCGGAGCAGGACCACGGGTTCGCCACCGCGGCCGTGCAGGCGCTCGCCTGAGTCACAGCTCGTCCGGGCGTACCTCGGCCTCATGACGCCGGCCCCCGCCGCTTCCGAGCGGCGGGGGCCGGCCTGTGTCGTCCGCGGGTCAGCCCGCGGCGACCGTCAGGGGCGCGAACCGCCGGGTCCAGTCCCCCGGCAGCTCCGTGATGCCGTAGGTCATCACCGCGTTGAAGGCGATGGAGGCCAGCCCCCGCTCCTTCGCCCAGGTCAGCAGCTCCTCATGGCGCACGTCGATGTCGGTGCGCAGGGGGCGCTCGGTACGGGCCGCCAGCGAGGCGATCAGCGCCTTGGCGGTCTCCGTGTCCCGGGCGATCAGCGGGCCGACGACATGGGTGTCCATATTGGGCCACGCGGCTGTGTAGCCGATGAGCTGTCCGTCCTCCTCGGCCACCCGCAGCTGATCGGCGAAGGCGGGCAGCCGGGTGATGAGAGGTGTGCGGTCGCTGCCGAACACCTCCTCGTCCAGACGCAGGATCGCGGGCAGGTCGTCCGCGGTGGCGGCACGCGTGACGACCGCCGATTCCGGGCCGCTGGGCGTGAAGCGGCCCTTCAGCATCTCCGCCCGGCCCGTCACCTTGAAACCCAGTTCCTCGTAGAGGGGACGGCCGTACGGTGTGGCGTGCAGGGTCAGCGGCGTGGTTGCCATGAGTGACACGACGTGCCGCATCAAGCGGCGCCCGATGCCCTGACGGGCGTGGCGCCCGGCCACCAGGACCATGCCGATGGCGCCGAGATCCGGCCGCTCCCACGCGCCGTACTCCGTGACCACGCATGCGGCGACGAGGCCGCCCTCGGGATCATCGATGCCGTAGCCCTTCCCGGCCGAGAGCAGAAGGCCCCACTTGTGTTCCTCGCGTGGCCACCCCCGGTCCTCGGACAGATCGGCGCAGGCAGTCAGATCGCGAAGCGTCAGGCGGCGGATGGGCAGAGCAGCGAGGGGAGGAGTTGGCACGCAGGTCAGGCTGTCCGACCGGCACCCTTGCCGTCCACCGGTTTCGATGCAGACGCACGTGCTTTTGGCCAACTCGTGGCCATGCGTACAGCCGATCGACAGCTGTGATGTTTCACGTGAAACATCGGCGGCCCACTAGCCTCTGGGCCATGGCGAGACTTCACCTCTTCGATCTGGACGGCACGCTGTTGCACGGCACCACCGCACCGGTGGAGATCTCCCGTCAACTGGGGCTGGAGGCCGAGACCGTGGCATTGGATCGGGCGATCGCGCAGGGGCGGATCGGCCCCCCGGAGTACGCGGCTCAGGTCCACGCTCTCTGGGCGGATCTGACCGAGGCCCACGTACGGGCCGCGTTCGAGGCGGCTCCCTGGCTGGCCCGGATCCGCGAGGTCTGGGCGCAGATCAGAAGCGTGGGTGAATACTGCGCCGTGGTATCGCTCTCGCCCTCCTTCTTCGTGGAACTCCTGCTCGACTGGGGCGCCCATGCGGCGCATGGATCGCGTTTCCCGGCCGTACCGTTCACCGAGCCTGTCGACCCGTCCGGGGTGCTCAGCGCCGTGGCCAAGGTGACCGTCGCGGACCGCCTCTGCGCGGAGTTCGGTCTGACCCGGGCCGACTGTGTGGCCTACGGCGACTCGTCGTCGGACACGGAGCTGTTCGCCGCCGTACCGGTGTCCGTGGCTGTCAATGCCGATGCCCACCTGACCGGGCTCGCGACCCACTCCTACACCGGCCGGGACCTGTGGGATGCCTATGAGCTGGTCGGATAGCACCGACGCGGTGGAAGCACTGCGCGTCGCTGCCGGGTGACCGCTTATCCGAGATCAGGGGCGTGCATGGCGCGGACCCCCTCGATGTTTCCGTCCAGATAGTGGCGCAGGGACAGCGGGACGAGGTGGACGGAGGCGATGCCGACACGGGTGAACGGGATGCGGACGATCTCGTACTCACCGGCCGGCTCGTCCACCTCGGGGCCATGGCGCAGGGCCGGGTCCATGGACTCCAGCCGACAGACGAAGAAGTGCTGCACCTTCACCCCGGTGGCGCCCCCGTCTTCACCGATGTGTTCCACCGTGTCCACGAAGCACGGCACCACATCGGTGATCTTGGCGCCGAGTTCCTCGTACACCTCCCGGTGCAGGGCGTCCACGACGGTTGAGTCCCCAGGTTCGACTCCGCCACCGGGGGTGACCCAGTAGGGATCAACACCGGGCTTGGTGCGCTTGATCAGGATCAGGTCGTCACCGTCCAGCAGAACGGCACGGGCGGTGCGCTTGACCACGGGTCGGACGGTCATGGGAGAAATGTGGCCCGGCTGGTTCCACGTGAAACATCGCAAAGCGCCACGACACGACCGCAGCGCGTACGCTCCCGGCCGGTGGTCTCAGCACCAGGCCGTAGCAGCACGCTGAAGCCACTCATGGGCCTGCGCGACGGGAGGCAGAGCCAGTGTTCCGTTCCGCACCACCAGGAAATACGTGCGCAGCGGCGGTACCGCCGGTTCGTGCAGGGCGACGATCGTGCCTCGCGCCAGGGCCGGACCGCACAGATAGCGGGGCAGGACCGCGAGTCCGGCCCCGGCTGTCGCACAGGAGAGCACGGCCCGTAGATCGGGAACGATGACCGCTCCGGTGGCGGCCGGGTGGCAGTCGAAGACGGAGGCCCAGTAGCGCGAGACGAACGGCAGCGACTCGTGGACCTCCACGACGGGCAGGTGCTCCAGGACGGACGCGCCCTTCCGGAGCAGGGCGTACGGGCCGATCCGCTCAGCCCAGCGGGGAGCCGCGACGAGGACATGCTCCTCGTCGCAGAGCGGACTCGCGGTGAGCAGGGCCCCGCGCGGCCGGTCCGTGCTGATGGCGAGGTCGTGGTGACCACAGGCCAGTCCTTCGAGCACCTCCTCGGCCGTTCCGAACGAGACGCGCAGGGCGAAGCCCTGGCTGTCGTCGCCGGTCAGCTCCGTGAGCGCGGGCAGGACACGCTCGGCGGTGAACTCCGGAGGTCCGGCCAGATGCAGCGTCCGTGACGAGGACTCGTCGTCCAGCCCGTTGCCGGCTATCTCCACCAGGGCGTCGAGATGCGGGGCGGCCTTGTGTGCGAGTTCGTCACCGATGGTCGTCGGGGTCACTCCACGCGCCTGACGGAGAAAGAGTGGCCTGCCCAGCTGGCGCTCCAGCGTACGGATCTGCGAGGTGACGGCGGGCTGGGAGAGGCCGAGCAGCGCGGCGGCGCGGGTGAAGGAGCCGGCCCTGTGGACGGTGACGAAGGTCCGCAGCAAGGCCAGATCCATGGCGTGCCTCCCCTGGCGCTGCCCTGCTCCGGCCCCAGGCAGGCGCCAACCATAAATAAGTAGATAGGCCTCTGGAGCTAGCGTGATTGGACACTGACGCTGAGTCAACTAGCCTTGTCCGCACGTTCTTTCTCCCAGGAAAGCCGCGGACGGTCCGAGCCACGAGGGGGGGGGAGGCTCGGACCGTCCTGACGGCTCGGCGCGCGGGCGCCTCGTGCTCACTCGGCGGACTCGTCCAGGGCGCGCAGTACGTCGGTCACCAGGTCCTCGGGGTCCTCCGCGCCGACGGACATGCGGATGAAACCCTCCGGGACGTCGTCCCCGCCCCAGCGGCGACGACGCTCGGCGGTGGACCGTACCCCGCCGAAGCTCGTCGCGTCCTCCACCAGCCGCAGGGCCGCGAGGAAGCGCTCGGCACGCGCGCGTGTGGGCAGCGTGAAGGAGACGACACAGCCGTAGCGACGCATCTGCTGCGCCGCGATCTTGTGCGAAGGGTCGTCGGGCAGACCCGGGTAACGCAGGCCGGAGACCTCCGGCCGCTGTCGCAGCGCCTCCGCGACCGCGAGGGCCGTGGCGTTCTGCCGGTCCACGCGCAGCTGGAGCGTGGCGATGGACCGGTGCGCGAGCCAGGCCTCCATGGGCCCGGAGATCGCACCGACGATCTTGCGCCAGCGGCGTACGGCGGCCATCGCCTCCGCGTCGCGGCCGGTGACGTAGCCCAGCAGGACATCACCGTGCCCGGTGAGCTGCTTGGTGCCGCTGGCCACGGAGAAGTCGGCGCCCAGCTCCAGCGGACGCTGCCCGAGCGGGGTGGCGAGGGTGTTGTCGACGGCCACCAGGGCGCCCCGCGCGTGTGCCGCCTCGGCCAGCCGCCGGATGTCGCACACGTCGAGCCCGGGGTTCGACGGTGACTCGATCCACAGCAGCCGCGCCCCGTCGAGCACCTCCAGCTGGGCGTCCCCGCCGGTCGGCGCGGTGCGCACCTCGATGCCGTACGCCTCCAGCTGGGCGCCGACCATCGGCAGCACCTGGTAGCCGTCGGACGGCAGCACGACCGCGTCCCCGGCGCGCAGCTGCGAGAACAGCACGGCGGAGATCGCCGCCATGCCGGAGGCGAAGACCAGCGTCTCGGCGTCCTCCCGCCCGGGCGCCTCCAGCTCGCTGACCGCCCGCTCCAGCAGCGTCCAGGTCGGATTGTCGTCCCGGCCGTACAGATACGAGCCCGTCGCCTCGCCGGGCAGGTGGAAGTGTGCCGCGAACACCGGTCCGGGCAGGGTCGGCTCGTGCTTGACCGGCTCGGGCAGCCCCGCCCGTACCGCGCGCGTGCCGTCGCCGGCGCGGCCCTCGTCCTTGGTGGCGTCGCTCATGCGGCCCGTCCTTCCAGTTCTTCCCGTACGGCGGCGAGCAGGCCGGTGCTCGCCGCCTCCACCATCTCAAGGCACTCCTCGAAGCCGTCCCGCCCCCCGTAGTACGGGTCCGGCACGTCGAGGTCGTCACCGGCGGACGGGTCGAAGGAACGGAGCAGACGGACCTTGCCCGCGTCCTCCTCGGTGGGTGCCAGGCGGCGCAGGGCCTTGAGATGGCCGGTGTCGAGGGCGATCACGAGGTCGAGGCGGGCGAACCACGACGGCAGGAACTGGCGGGCCGTGTGCTCGCTGTCGTAGCCGTGCTCCTCCAGGACCGAGACCGTGCGCGGGTCGGCGGGCTCGCCCTCGTGCCAGCCGCCGGTACCGGCGCTGTCGGCCGCCACCAGGTCATCGAGCCCGGCCTCCGCCACGCGCGCGCGGAAGACGGACTCGGCCATCGGGGAGCGGCAGATGTTGCCGGTGCACACGAAACAGACGCGGTAAGTCATGAGGCGGTCAGTCCTCGTCGGGCAGGACGACGTGCAGCGCCCAGGAGACGACAGAGATGATCAGGCCGCCGAGAACGGCCGTCCAGAACCCCTCCACATGGAAACTCAGATCGAGCTTGCCGCACACCCAGGAGGTCAGCAGCAGCATCAGGGCGTTCACCACCAGGGTGATCAGACCCAGCGTCAGGATGAAGAGCGGGAAGGTGAGCAGCTTCACGATCGGCTTGACCAGCCAGTTGACCAAGCCGAAGATCAACGCGACGGCGATCAGCGTGCCGGCCTTCTTGGCGGTGCTGTCACCGGTGAGCGTGATCTTGTCGAGCAGCCATACCGCGACCGCCAGAGCGCCCGCGTTGGCGATCGTCTTGACTACGAAATTCTTCATGTGTCTGATCGTGGCAGACCGGGCGGGCCCTGGCTGTACGGGCGGCGAGGGGTACTGCGGTGAGCAGCGGGACAGCGAGCAGCGAGGCGAGGGCGGCAGCGGCGATGAAGGCATTCCGGCTGGACGAACTGGAGGCGGAACGCGCCGCCAACGATGGCGCCTACCTTCAGTTCCTGCGCGAGCGGAACATGTCGGTCGGCCTGTACGCCGTGAACGCGGGCGAGCACGACCCGCAGAAGCCGCACGGCCAGGACGAGGTGTACTTCGTGGTCAGCGGCCGGGCCTCGATCACGGTCGGCCTGGAGACGACCCAGGTGGCGCGGGGCAGCATCGTGTACGTCCCCGCCGGAGTCGCCCACAAGTTCCACCACGTCAGCGAGGACCTCAGGGTGCTCGTGGTGTTCTCTCCGCCCGAGGCGTGAGCCGGCACCCTGGGGTTCCCTAGGGGACGGGTCAGGGGGAGACAAGGGATGCGAGGCCCCCGTCCGGGCCCTGCGCGGCCCTAGCATCGAGTGCGGAACACCGACAACGCACGAGACGCAAAGGACGAGGGCATGCGAGAGATCTTCGCGGGGCTGCCGTGGTGGGTGAAGTGGGTCGCGGTGCCGGTCATCGCCCTGGTCGTGTTCGGCGGCCTGATAGCGAGCGTGGTCGGCTTCGTGATCGGCTTGTTGTTCAAGGTGCTGGTCTTCGTCGCCCTGGTCGGCGGACTGATCTACGTCGTGCGCAAGTTCCTGGGGAACTCCTCCTCCCGAAGCGACTGGTGAGGCCTTCGGGAGCCGGTCACCCGTGACGGAGTGCCGGTTCCCTCGCGGGAGGGAAGTTTCGCCGGGACCGCATCTGTGCGCGGTGGCGGGCGGTTAGAGTCCGGAACCCCCCGCGGGGCCCGGCCCCGTGGGTGACGCAGACCCCGCCGTGCTCTTCTCCGCACGGGCTCCCCCTCGCGCTTCGGGAGTGACCCTTGGCCACGGTTGACACCGCCCCGGCAGTACCCCACGCACCGCTCGCCCCACCACGCCCCTGTCCGCCCCCCGTCCAGCGCCCGGCCCCGCCGGCCGTTCCCGGCCAGCCGCACGCGGCGGACGTCACCGGGGTCCCACGCGCCGCGGGCCTCTCCGCACCGCCGTCCGGCGCCGCCCGGTCGGGGCCGCCGGCCACCGGCACACCCACCTCCACACTCATCGGATCCGTGCAGCGCGCCATGCGCCTGCTGGAGAGCGTCGCCTCCCACGCGTACGGCGCTCCCGCCAAACAACTCGCCCGTGAGACCGGGCTCGCGCTGCCCACGGCGTACCACCTGCTGCGCACCCTGGTGCACGAGGGCTATCTGCGCCGGGAGAAGGGGCTGTTCTTCCTCGGGGAGGCCGCGGAGCGGCTGGGCCGCAGCGGGGCGCAGCAGAAACGTCGCAGCACAGTGACGGACATGCTCGCGCACTGGCGCGATTCCATCGGTGTGCCGGTGTACTACGCGATGTACCGGGGCGGCGAGATCGAGGTCATGTGCGTCTCCGGGTCCCGTCAGGCGCCCGCGGTGGAGGAGTGGGCCGACTTCCGCGAGACCGGCCACGCGCACGCCATCGGGCAGTGCCTGCTCTCCCAGCTGGACGAGGACGCGCGGCGCGACCATCTCGCGCGCTATCCCGTGCGGCCCCTCACGCCGTACACCGTGCGGGACAACGACGCGCTGCTGCGGCGGCTGGCCCGCACGCGGCGCATGGAACCGGTGGTGGAGCGTCAGGAGTACGCGGTCGGGACGGTCTGCGCGGCGGTCCCGATCACGGTCGGCCCCACCGCGGCCACCATCGCCCTCTCCCTCCCCGCCCACCAGGCGGACCGGCTGCTGCCCGCGGCACACCAGCTGCAGACGGAGATCGGGCGGCACCTGGGGTCGCTCACCCTCTCTATCAGTATCTGAAAACTTACTCCTTGTGATCTGTCGTGTACTTTCAGCAAGATTTGTCCACGGTCAGAGGGATCATTCCCGGCCAGTCGATGTCATATGACGGGGTAGGCGATGCGCGAGTCCGTACAGGCAGAAGTCATGATGAGCTTTCTCGTGTCGGAGGAGCTGTCCTTCCGCATTCCCGTGGAGTTGCGTTACGAGACCTGTGATCCCTACGCCGTTCGGCTCACTTTTCATCTGCCCGGTGATGCGCCGGTGACCTGGGCCTTCGGGCGGGAACTGCTGATCGACGGGGTCGGCCACCCGTGCGGGGAGGGGGATGTGCACATCGCCCCTGCCGACGCCGACGTACTGGGTGAGGTTCTGATCCGGCTTCAGGTCGGTGGTGACCAGGCCTTGTTCCGTTCGTCGGCGCCGCCGCTCGTGGCCTTCCTCGACCGCACGGACAAGCTCGTCCCGCTCGGACAGGAGGGGGCGCTGGCCGACTTCGACGCTCATCTGGACGAGGCGCTGGACCGCATCCTGGCCGAGGAGCAGAGCGCCGGCTGAAGCGTCACGGCACGGGGTGGCGGACGTTGTGCCATGCCGGACGCAGCGGTGCAGGAACGCTTCTGCAGGGGGCTCCGGGACCCGGCGTACCGGAGGCCTCCCCGCTGCGCCCTCGCCCCTCACTCCTCGCCTTGAGTCCCTCGCCGCTCACCGCTTTCGGCGTCGGCCCCGGCCCCCACGGGCCGGGGCGGGCTGCGCCCCCATGGGGGCCGGGACGCCCGGGCCGGGCCGGTCGGCCGACACCACCAGTGCGGCCAGTGCCGTGGTGACCGGGACCGAGGCGACCAGACCGATCGAGCCCACCAGCGTGCGCACGATCTCCTCCGCCACCAGCTCGCTGTTGGCCACGGTCCCCACACTGCTCTGCGCGATCGAGAACAGCAGCAGCAACGGCAGTGCGGCACCGGCGTAGGCGAGTACGAGAGTGTTGACCACGGACGCGATGTGGTCGCGGCCGATGCGGATGCCCGCCCGGTACAGGCCGCGCCAGCCCATCGACGGGTTGGCCTCGTGCAGCTCCCAGACGGCCGACGTCTGTGTCACCGTCACGTCGTCCAGGACGCCGAGCGAACCGATGATGACGCCGGCCAGCAGCAGACCGCTCATGTCGATCGACGGATACAGGCCGTGGATCAGGCCGGTGTTGTCGTCCGTGTTGCCGGTCAGCGCGGCCCAGCCGATGAACAGCGAACCGAGCACGCCGATCAGCGAGAGGGAGATCAGTGTGCCGAGCACGGCCACCGAGGTGCGGGCCGACAGGCCGTGGCACATGTAGAGGGCGATCAGCATGATGGCGCTCGAGCCGACCACGGCCACCACCAACGGGTTCGATCCCTCCAGGATCGCGGGCAGGATGAACATCGTCAGCACCAGGAAGCTCACGGCCAGGGCGACCAGTGCCATGACGCCGCGCAGCCGGCCCACCACGACGACCGCCACCGCGAAGATGCCCGCGAGCAGTGCCATGGGGAACTTCCGGTTCACATCGGTCACCGCGTACTGCAGTTCCTTGGGGGCCGAGGGCTCGTAGGCGACCACGACCTTCTCGCCCTGGCGCAGCTGCCGCGACTGGTCCGGCTGCACGATCTCCGTGAACGTACGGCCCTTGTCCTTGCCGGTGTCGACCCGGACGGTCGCCTTCTTGCAGGTGCCGTCGGCCTGTTGCTGCGCCGAAGAGCCCTCGGCGGTGGAGGTGTCGCCCGTCGGGGTGCCGCCGGAAGCGTTCACCGACTTGCAGCTGACCTCGACGACCTGGGTGACAGTGGCCTGCTGGGTCTGCCGGTCGAAGCCGACGCCCGTGCGCTTGTGCGACGGGGCCTGCCCGGGCCAGAGCACCACGAGGCCGACCAGGACCGCCGCGGTGAAGGGGACCAGGACCGCCGCGATGACCTTGCGCAGGTGCTTGGACACGGGGGCGGCAGGGCCGTGGCTGTGGCTGTGGCCGTGCGAGTGACCAGGTTCGTTCGACTGACCAGGTCCGTTCGAGGGGCCGTGGCCACCTGGATGACCGTGATCAGGGCCGTGCGAACGACCCGGGGCGGGAGCGGCCGCACGGCTGCCTTCATGGGCGTCGTGGCCGTGTCCGGCACCGTGTGCCGGCTCGTCCCGGCGGCGCGGTTCGGGCGGCTGGTAGGGGTACTGCTCCATCCTGGTCACCGCCCGATCATCGCAAGAACGGTGGGGGCCCACTGTTCGCCGCGCCACACATGGCGCTAGCGTGGAGGCACCTTTGCACACGCGGGAGCTCGGAGCACCGGGCTGAGAGGGCGCTGACCTCCGTACACGCGATGTTTCACGTGGAACAACCGATGTTCCACACGAAGCCTCGGCAGACGGAAACCGCTGCGTCGACCGCCGAACCTGTTACCGGGTAATGCCGGCGTAGGGAGTAGGTCTCATGACCAACAAGGACGCACGCACGCCTGCCTCCGTTCAGAGCGAGACGTCGCAGGAGGCCGGGAAGTCCATCGGCTGGCACAAGGCGTACGTCGAGGGTTCGCGCCCCGACCTGCGCGTGCCGGTCCGTCAGGTGCACCTCACCAACGGGCAGTCGGTCACCCTGTACGACACGTCGGGCCCGTACACCGATCCACTCGTCGACACGGATGTCCGCCGGGGTCTGCCGCCGCTGCGGGAGAACTGGATCATCGCCCGCGGCGACACCGAGGAGTACGCGGGCCGCCCGGTCCGTCCGGAGGACGACGGGATCAAGCACACCTCGCCGCGCGGCGGACTGCGCAACCTGGACGCGGTCTTCCCTGGACGTCCGCGTCAGCCGCGGCGGGGCCGGAACGGCCAGGCGGTGACGCAGCTCGCGTACGCCCGCCGGGGTGAGATCACGCCGGAGATGGAGTACGTGGCCCTTCGCGAGAACGTCTCGCCCGAAGTGGTCCGCGAGGAGATCGCGGCGGGCCGGGCCGTGCTGCCGGCCAACGTCAACCACCCGGAGATCGAGCCGATGATCATCGGCAAGCGATTCCTGGTGAAGGTCAACGCCAACATCGGCAACTCCGCGGTGACGTCCTCCATCGAGGAGGAGGTCGAGAAGATGACCTGGGCGACCCGCTGGGGCGCCGACACGGTCATGGACCTGTCCACCGGCCGCAACATCCACACCACCCGCGAATGGGTCCTGCGCAACTCCCCTGTCCCCATCGGCACCGTGCCGCTCTACCAGGCCCTGGAGAAGGTCGACGGCAAGGCCGAGGAACTGACCTGGGAGATCTACAAGGACACCGTCATCGAGCAGGCCGAGCAGGGCGTGGACTACATGACTGTCCACGCGGGCGTGCGGCTGCCGTACGTCCCGCTCACCGCCAACCGCAAGACCGGCATCGTCTCGCGCGGTGGCTCCATCATGGCCGCGTGGTGCCTGGCCCACCACAAGGAATCGTTCCTGTACGAGAACTTCGAGGAACTGTGCGAGATCCTCGCCGCCTACGACGTCACCTACTCGCTGGGTGACGGTCTGCGGCCGGGGTCGATCGCGGACGCCAACGACGAGGCGCAGTTCGCGGAGTTGCGGACGCTCGGGGAACTCAACAGGATCGCCAAGCGTTTCAACGTACAGACGATGATCGAGGGCCCCGGTCACGTCCCGATGCACAAGATCAAGGAGAACATCGACCTTCAGCAGGAGATCTGTGATGAAGCTCCGTTCTATACGCTCGGCCCGCTGACCACGGACATCGCGCCGGCGTACGACCACATCACCTCCGGCATCGGTGCCGCGATGATCGCCTGGTGGGGCACGGCGATGCTCTGCTACGTCACGCCCAAGGAACACCTGGGCCTGCCCAACCGGGACGACGTCAAGACGGGCGTCATCACCTACAAGATCGCGGCGCACGCGGCGGACCTCGCCAAGGGGCACCCCGGTGCGCAGGAGTGGGACGACGCACTGTCCGACGCCCGCTTCGAGTTCCGGTGGGAGGACCAGTTCAACCTCGCACTGGACCCGGAGACGGCACGGGAGTTCCACGACGAGACCCTGCCGGCCGAGCCCGCCAAGACGGCCCACTTCTGCTCCATGTGCGGTCCGAAGTTCTGCAGCATGAAGATCTCGCAGGACATCCGGCGTGAACACGGTGGCAGCCGGTCCGAGATCGAGGACGGCATGGCCCAGAAGTCGAAGGAGTTCGCGGCGGCCGGGAACCGCGTCTACCTCCCGATCGCCGACTGAACGACCCGCGGTGAACACACCGCGCCGGCTGACGCGTCGTCGGCGGCCGGCGCGGTTCCGGGGCGGACGGGCCGGCGGCTGACCGGGTGGGGGCACCACACCGGTTGGCCGCTCGTTCCCGGCGCCGGGGTTATTCGGGCTGGTGCTCAGGACCGCCGAAGTCCGGGCTCGTGTAGTCGGGGCTGGTGTAGCTCGGGCGGCCGGACTCGGTGCCGTCGTCGGGACTGCTGAAGCCGGGACGGTCATAGCCCAGTCGCGGGATGCGGCCGGTCGGTGCGGGCGGGGCCGGGTGGCGGGCGGCGGTCGGGCCGGGCTCGGCGAGTGCCTCCCTGAGGAAGGGCAGGATGCCGCGCTCCAGCAGGGCCTCTCGCCATGCCTCGCGGGCTCTGGCCAGCTCCTCGTGGGCCGCGTCCTGTGTCCGGGCCTCCGTCGCCGTGCTGTTGCGCAGGGCGGTGAGCAGCAGGCCGACGGCGGCGATGAGGATCGCTGCGGCGGTGATGGCGCCGAACACCCAGCCCGTGGTCAGCAGGGTCCGGGCGAGGGTGTGGCCGGGGTCCAGCATCCGCAGGATGTAGCCGACGAGCAGGAAGATCGCCGCTGCGGTTCCGGAGAGGACAGGAGCCAGGACGGCGACGACCGCGATGGCGCCCGCTCCGGCGCTCTCCGTGGTGTCCCCGAGGGGCTCTGCGGGGTCTTCGGCGGTCGAACCGGGGTCTAGCGGACCGGAGTTGCCGGAGGGACGCGGTGCGGACAGCGCCGGGTGACGCAGTTCGTCACGGAGTTCGACGTAGTGCTGGTACTCGGCCGCCGCGGCTGCCGTGATCAGGGCGGAGGCGTTGAGTGCCATGGTGCGCAGTTGTTCGAGGTTGAGCCGCTCGCCGACAGCGGCCAGTTCCGGTCGGTGCGGTGCGGAGCGCAGCGCCTCATCGAGGAGCCGCTCGAATTCCTGGCGGTCCTCGCTCTGCAGGTGCTGCGGAACGCTGTTCATGTGCATCCCCCGATGCTCCGTAGGGCTTGGGGCTCGCATGGCGACGAGCCGTCGGGCAGAAACGGAGGGGAGCCTGCTACGGATAAGCCGATGGTAGAGCCGTGACGGCGCGCGGTGACAGGGGATTGCCGGAAATTGCGTCCCTGCCTGCGCGGACGCGGTGGAGGAACGCCTGCCGGACGAACGGTCAGGTGTTCAGGGGAAGTTGCTGGACCAGCAGCTTTCCGGCCATGGTCACTCCGCCGTCCATGGCGATGGCGAGTCCGTCGGCGTAGACGTGCGGTCCCTCGACGACCGGGCCGGTGCTCTCCTCGCCGTCCTCGGAGCCGACCTCGCCGAGGAGGTAGGGAATGGGGCTGTGCCCGTGAACGACCCGGGTGCCGCCGTACGTATCGAGGAGGGAGCGCACGGCATCGGCGCCGCCCTCGTCGCGGAAGGAGAAGCGCTTGGTGAACTTGCGGAACAGGTCCCAGACCTCGTCGGCGTCGTTGCGCGTCAGGGTCTCCCGGACGGTGTCGTTGACCGCCTCGATGGAGTCGCCGTAGTCGAGGTAGGCGGTGGTGTCGGAGTGGACGAGCAGATAGCCGTCGACCTCCTCGACGGCGTCGAGCCGGGCCATCCACTGCAGGTGGTGGTCCTGGAGGCGGTCCATGTCGGTCTTCTGCCCGCCGTTGAGCAGCCAGGCCGCCTGGAAGGTGGCGGTGCCCGCGCCGGAGTTGACGGGCGTGTCGCCGAACCGCTTGGCGCCGAGGAGCAGCAGCTCGTGGTTGCCCATGAGGGCCTTGCAGTAGCCGCCGGCCGCGGCGGCCTCGGCGGACAGCCGCATGACCAGGTCGATGACGCCGATGCCGTCCGGGCCGCGGTCGGTGAAGTCACCGAGGAACCACAGCCGGGTGGTGCCGGCGCACCACTGGCCCGAGGCGTCGATCAGCCCCTGCTCCTGCAGGGCGGCGACCAGCTCGTCGAGGTAGCCGTGCACGTCACCGACGACGTAGAGGGGGCCGGGACCGGCCGTGGGCTGCGGGGCCGGGGCGGCCGGGGCGGGCTCGACGGGGACCTGGAGGGTGTCACCGCGGTTGATGACGGGCAGGTCGCGCTGGGTGGGGGTGTAGCCCTCCGGGTACGCCTCGTCGGAGGGCGGTACGACGTCGCCGGGGTGGATGCTGCGGATGTACGGACCGGTCTCATGGACGTACGCGGGTACCCGGAAGTCGCGCAGAGTCGCCGTCCGCTCCGCCTCGGGTCCCTGACCGGCCCCCTGAGTCATCAGACCCCTCCACCATCGCGCCGCATCTGCACCGCTTCGGACTGCCTGGTCGCAGCGGTCCGCGGTGTCGTGGGCCCATCATAGGAATGCGCGTCGCGCCGTGTGATGACCCAGGGGTGGTGAATCGGAACAAGACTCCGGTTCCCCGCGGCTTTCGCCCCGTTTGGGCAGATGTTCGACTGGCTGGCGGCCGATCGGGGCCTCGGCCGACCGGTTTCCCGGCCCGCCGTTGCCCGACCGGCCGGGGCCGCCCCGGGCCCCGGGTCCTCCCCGTGGCGCACCGGCCGGTGCCGCACCGCACCGGCCGGGCCGGGCCCTGAGCCGGCCGGCGCGGGGGACCGCGCTACTTGTCGTCCGGTGTCCGCGGCGGGCTGACCGTCGTGCGCGGGGGCCGCCGCTGTGAGGAGGTGCGCACGATCAGCTCGGTCGGTATCACCTGCTCGACCGGGTGGTCGGACTCGACGCCCTCGATGGCGTCGATGAGGAGCTGGACGACCGCGGTGCCGATACGGCGTGGCTTCAGGGACAGTGTGGTGATGGGCGGCTCGGTGCTGGCGTACATGGTGGACTCGCTGCAGCAGACCAGCAGCAGGTCGTCGGGGACGCGCAGACCGTAGCGCCGGGCGGCGGCGAGCAGGTCGGTGCCGTTGGGGTCGAACAGGCCGTAGACCGCGTCGGGGCGGTCGGGGCGGGCGAGCAGCCGGTCGGCGGCGACGGCGCCGGCACACGGGTCGTGCGCCGGGTAGGCCTCGTAGACCGGATCCTGGCCGACCCGTTCGCACCAGCGCAGGTAGGCGGTGGTCGACAGGTGGGTGTAGGTGTCCGTGGAGGTGCCGGTGAGCAGGCCGATGCGGCGGGCGCCGGCGTCGGCGAGATGGTCGAGGATGCCGAGTACGGCGGCCTCGTGGTCGTTGTCGACCCAGGCGGTGACCGGGAGCGAGCCGGCCGGGCGGCCGTCGGAGACGACCGGAAGTCCCTGCCGGACCAGCTCGCTGACGACCGGGTCCTGGTCGGAGGGGTCGATGACGACCGTGCCGTCCAGGGCGACGTTGGACCAGACGTCATGGCGGGAGGTCGCGGGCAGGATGACCAGGGCGTAGCCGCGGGCGAGCGCGGCGGAGGTGGCGGCCCGGGCCATCTCGGCGAAGTACGCGAACTCCGTGAAGGTGAAAGGTTCATCCCCGTACGTCGTCACGGTCAGGCCGATCAGGCCCGACTTGCCGGTACGGAGGGTGCGGGCGGCGGCCGAGGGGCGGTATCCGAGCCGGTCGGCGACCTCGCGGACATGGCGCCGGGTGGCATCCGGGAGCCGGCCCTTGCCGTTCAGGGCGTCGGACACGGTCGTGATGGAGACCCCGGCGGCGGCGGCTACGTCTCTGATGCCCGCCCGGCCCGGCCGGCTGCCTCGCCGTGAGGTTTCCGCGCGGCTCACCTGGTGCTTCCCTGCTGCTGTCATGGCGAGCCGATAGTAGGGCTCATGGGGTGGGGTAGTGCGGACGCATATGCACGCGTTGACAGGCACGTTTCTGCATGGGCATAGGTAGTCAACTGCCTTGGAAAGCAAGGCAGTTGAGTGATCCAATAGTAAGACGTGACCTGTCGACGCGGATGGGCCTGCCATGCGCCCGATGTCTCGAAGAGGTCTCAACTCACCTTCACGAGGGACGCGCGCCACGGCGCAAGCCACCGGCGCATAGATATATGTACGGCGCGCCCCCCGAAACGTACGCCTTCGTGCGGTGATGCCCCTGATGCCGGTGGGCGTCGTGAGACCCACCGCTCCCCAAGACGGCGTCCGCGCTTTCAGGCGCTCCGCATCTGTACGCAGCGGGGCCGAATCCTCTTAAGGTGAGGAGTATTGGAAGCCGGTGGTGTCGACGGGCCGCCGGTGGTCGCGAGGAGGACTGCGGTGAGCGAGACGAGCCCCAAGCTGCGCGCCGAGCTGGAGGGGATCCCCACCTACAAGCCGGGCAAGCCGGCGGCGGCCGGCGGACCGGTCGCCTACAAGCTGTCCTCCAACGAGAACCCGTACCCGCCGCTGCCCGGCGTGCTGGAGAGCGTGACCGCGGCGGCCTGCGACTTCAACCGCTACCCGGACATGGCCTGCACCGGGCTGATGAACGAGCTGTCCGAGCGCTTCGGTGTGCCGCTCTCCCACCTGGCCACCGGCACCGGCTCCGTGGGTGTCGCCCAGCAGCTGATCCAGGCCACCAGCGGCCCCGGCGACGAGGTGATCTACGCCTGGCGGTCGTTCGAGGCGTACCCGATTATCACGCAGATCAGCGGCGCCACGTCGGTGCGCGTGCCGCTGACGCCGGGGGACGTGCACGACCTGGACGCGATGGCCGAAGCGATCACCGACCGGACGCGGCTGATCTTCGTGTGCAACCCCAACAACCCGACCGGCACGGTGGTACGGCGGGCCGAGCTGGAACGGTTCCTCGACCGGGTGCCCGGCAATGTGCTGGTGGTGCTGGACGAGGCCTACCGGGAGTTCATCCGCGACCCCGAGGTGCCCGACGGTGTCGAGCTGTACCGCCAGCGGCCCAACGTCTGTGTGCTGCGGACCTTCTCCAAGGCGTACGGGCTGGCCGGGCTGCGTGTCGGTTTCGCGATCGCCCACGAGCCGGTGGCGGCGGCGCTGCGCAAGACGGCGGTGCCGTTCGGGGTGAGCCAGCTCGCGCAGGAAGCGGCGGTCGCCTCGCTGCGTGCCGAGGACGAGCTGCTGGGCCGGGTCGGCTCGCTGGTGTGCGAGCGGACGCGCGTGGTCGACGCGCTGCGGGCCCAGGGCTGGACGGTGCCGGAGACGCAGGCCAACTTCGTGTGGCTGCGACTGGGGGAGCGTACGGTCCCGTTCGCACAGGCCTGTGAGGAGCACGGTGTGGTGGTCCGGCCGTTCCCTGGCGAGGGTGTGCGGGTGACGGTCGGCGAGACCGAGGCGAACGACATCTTCCTGAAGGTGGCGGAGGCCTTCCGCAAGGAGATCTAGCGCAGAGGTGGCTCTACTCCTCGATCAGTTCCACCCGGATGGGGTCGCCGGCCCGCACGGTCGCCAGGAGGCGGGCGTCCCCGTCCACGCTGCCGAGGATGTTGCACGGGCTCGCGAGGCGGCACTGCCCCTCGAACTCCGTTCGGGGGGACCCCCAGCCTTGCGAGATCGGTGTCGGGCCATAGGGCAGGGCGAGCGCGTCGCCGTCCGTCCAGAAGGCCACCGTCCCCGGTTCCACCACCTGCCGGGCGTCCGTTTCACGTGAAACAGAGATGCCTGTGTCGAAATACACCTCCTCGCCCCATGTCTGCGCGGTCGAAGCGAGGGGCAGCGCCTTGGCGAGGGCCTGAGTCGTCGGGGTGCTTGGGTCGAGGCTCGCGGTGATGTTGCCCGCGGGCCAGGAGATGCGTATCTGCATGGCGCGCAATTCAACAAGATGTTGAAGTCGCTGCCAAGGTCTTGACGGAGAGGCGAAGGGGGGACCCCCCTTCCACGGCCGAAAATCAGTGCGTCATAATGGCTTGTGAATGTGAACGCGTTCACAAGCGCGTCCCGTTTGCTCCTGTATGCGTGCAACAAAGGGGGCAAACCGCCGCTGTACCACGGCGTAGTAAGGAGAGTGACGACGTGGACCTGGCTTTGGCGCCGGAGACACTGGCGCGCTGGCAGTTCGGCATCACCACCGTCTACCACTTCCTGTTCGTCCCTCTGACGATCTCCCTGGCCGCTCTCACGGCCGGGCTGCAGACGGCCTGGGTGCGCACGGAGAAGGAGAAGTACCTCAGGGCGACGAAGTTCTGGGGCAAGCTCTTCCTGATCAACATCGCGATGGGCGTGGTCACCGGCATCGTGCAGGAGTTCCAGTTCGGCATGAACTGGTCGGACTACTCGCGCTTCGTCGGGGACATCTTCGGCGCCCCCCTGGCCTTCGAGGCGCTGATCGCGTTCTTCTTCGAGTCCACCTTCATCGGTCTGTGGATCTTCGGCTGGGACAAGCTGCCCAAGAAGATCCATCTGGCCTGCATCTGGATGGTCTCGATCGGCACGATCCTGTCGGCGTACTTCATCCTCGCGGCCAACTCCTGGATGCAGCACCCGGTCGGCTACCGGATCGACAAGGCGAAGGGGCGGGCCGAGCTGACCGACTTCTGGGCCGTACTGACCCAGAACACCGCTCTGACCCAGGCCTTCCACACCCTCTCCGCGGCCTTCCTGACCGGCGGCGCGTTCATGGTGGGCATCGCCGCCTACCACCTGGCCCGCAAGAAGCACATCCGTGAGATGAAGACCTCGCTGCGGCTCGGTCTGGTCACCGTGGTCATCGCCGGCCTGCTCACCGCGGTCAGCGGTGACGTGCTCGGCAAGGTGATGTTCAAGCAGCAGCCGATGAAGATGGCCGCTGCCGAGGCACTGTGGGACGGCCAGAAGCCGGCCCCGTTCTCGATCTTCGCCTACGGCGACGTGGAGAAGGGCCACAACACCGTGGCCGTCGAGATACCGGGTCTGCTGTCCTTCCTCGCCGACGACAGCTTCACCTCGTACGTGCCGGGCATCAACGACGTGAACAAGGCCGAGCAGGAGAAGTTCGGGCCCGGAGACTACCGGCCCAACATCCCGGTCACCTTCTGGGGCTTCCGCTGGATGATCGGCTTCGGTATGGCCTCCTTCGCCATCGGGCTGGCCGGCCTCTGGCTGACCCGGAAGAAGTTCATGCTGCCGCAGCACCTGAGGGTCGGCGACGACGAGGTGCCGCGCCTGGTGCTGTTCAAGAACAAGGCACTCAGCCCGCAGCTCACCCCCTGGTACTGGCGCATCGCCACCTGGACCCTGGCCTTCCCGTTGATCGCCAACTCCTGGGGCTGGATCTTCACCGAGATGGGCCGCCAGCCATGGGTCGTCTACGGCGTGCTGCAGACCCGGGACGCGGTCTCCCCCGGTGTCTCCCAGGGCGAGGTGCTCACCTCGATGGCCGTCTTCACCGCGCTGTACGCGGTCCTCGCCGTGGTCGAGGTCAAGCTGCTCGTGAAGTACGTCAAGGCCGGCCCGCCCGAGCTGACCGAGGCCGACCTCAACCCGCCCACGAAGATCGGCGGCGACACCCGTGACGCCGACAAGCCGATGGCCTTCTCCTACTAGGCCGAGGGAACAGCCATGGAACTTCACGACGTCTGGTTCGTCCTGATCGCCGTCCTGTGGACCGGCTACTTCTTCCTGGAGGGCTTCGACTTCGGGGTCGGCATCCTCACCAAGCTGCTGGCCCGCGACCGGCCCGAGCGCCGGGTGCTGATCAACACCATCGGCCCGGTCTGGGACGGCAACGAGGTGTGGCTGCTCACTGCGGGCGGCGCGACCTTCGCCGCGTTCCCGGAGTGGTACGCCACCCTCTTCTCCGGCTTCTACCTGCCCCTGCTGGTCGTCCTGGTCTGCCTGATCATCCGGGGCGTCGCCTTCGAGTACCGGGCCAAGCGGCCCGAGGAGGCCTGGCAGCGCAACTGGGAGACGGCGATCTTCTGGACCTCGCTGCTCCCGGCGTTCCTGTGGGGTGTGGCCTTCGGGAACATCGTGCGGGGAGTGAAGATCGACCAGCACTTCGAGTACGTCGGCGGCGTCGGAGACCTCTTCAACCCCTACGCCCTGCTCGGCGGTCTGGTGACGCTCACGCTGTTCACCTTCCACGGTGCGGTGTTCACCGCGCTCAAGACCGTCGGGGACATCCGGATACGGGCACGGAAGCTGGCCCGGTGGGTCGGCCTGGTCACGGCCGTCGTGGCGCTCGCCTTCCTGCTGTGGACGCAGGCCGACAGCGGTGACGGCAAGAGCCTGGCCGCCTTGATCGTGGCCGTCGTCGCCCTGGTGGCCGCTCTCGTGGCCAACCAGGTCGGGCGCGAGGGCTGGGCGTTCGCGCTGTCCGGGCTCACCATCGTGGCCGCCGTCGCGATGCTCTTCCTGTCGCTCTTCCCGAACGTCATGCCGTCCACCCTGAACGGGGACTGGAGCCTGACGGTCACCAACGCCTCGTCGAGTCCGTACACCCTGAAGATCATGACGTGGTTGGCGGCGATCGCCACACCGCTCGTCCTGCTCTACCAGGGCTGGACCTACTGGGTGTTCCGCAAGCGCATCGGCACGCAACACCTCGCTCCTGACGCTGCTGCCGGCGCCGCGCACTGAGTCCGCGGAGGGTGTGTTTCACGTGAAACGCACCCTCCGGGCCCAAGGGCATGTTTGACCGAAGGGCGTGTTTCACGTGAAACCAATCGATCCACGGCTTCTGCGGTACGCCCGCGCCACCCGCCTCTTCCTTGGGGCGGTCGTCGGGCTGGGTGCTGTCGGTGCGGGGCTGGTCATCGCTCAGGCGATGCTCGTCGCCGAGGTCGTTGTCGGAGCCTTCCAGCACGGGCAGTCCGCCGGTGAACTGCGCATGCCTCTGCTGCTGTTGGCCGGCGTGGCGGTGGGGCGGTCCGTAGTCGCGTGGCTCACCGAACTCGCGGCCCATCGCGCGAGTGCGGCGGTTAAGTCGGAACTGCGCGGGCGGCTCCTCGACCGGGCGGGGGCGCTCGGTCCGGGGTGGCTGAGCGGGCAGCGGACCGGCTCGCTGGTCACCCTGGCCACGCGCGGGGTCGACGCCCTGGACGACTACTTCTCGCGCTATCTGCCGCAGTTGGGTCTTGCCATGGTCGTGCCGGTGGCGGTGCTGGCGCGGATCGTCACCGAGGACTGGGTGTCGGCGGCGATCATCGTCGGCACGCTGCCGCTGATTCCGCTCTTCATGATGCTGATCGGGTGGGCGACCCAGTCCCGGATGGACCGTCAGTGGCGGCTGCTGTCGCGGCTGTCGGGGCACTTCCTGGACGTGGTCGCGGGGTTGCCCACGCTGAAGGTGTTCGGCCGGGCCAAGGCGCAGGCCGCGTCCATCCGGCGGATCACCGGCGAGTACCGGCAGGCCACTCTGCGGACGCTGCGGATCGCCTTTCTCTCCTCCTTCGCGCTGGAGCTGCTGGCCACGCTGTCCGTGGCGTTGGTCGCCGTGACGATCGGGATGCGGCTCGTGCACGGGGAGATGGACCTGTACACCGGCTTGGTGATCCTCGTGCTGGCGCCCGAGGCGTATCTGCCGTTGCGGCAGGTGGGGGCGCAGTACCACGCGGCGGCGGAGGGGCTGGCGGCGGCGGAGGAGATCTTCACCGTGCTGGAGACGCCGGTACCGGTGTCGGGGAGCGGTGCCGTTCCGACGGGGGCTGTGGCGTTCGAGGGGGTCGGTGTCCGGTATCCGGGGCGCTCTTCGGATGCGGTGTCGGGTGTGTCGTTCACCGTGGAGCCCGGGGAGACCGTGGCGCTGGTGGGGCCGAGCGGGGCGGGCAAGTCGACCCTGCTCGGCGTGCTGCTGGGGTTCGTCCGGCCCAGTGAGGGGCGGGTGCGGATCGGGGGTGCCGATCTCGCCGGGCTCGATCTGGAGGAGTGGCGGTCGCGGATCGCGTGGGTGCCGCAGAGGCCGCATCTGTACGCCGGGACGATTGCCGAGAACGTGCGGCTGGCCCGGCCGGAGGCCGACGACGATGCGGTACGCCGGGCTCTGCGGGACGCCGGGGCGTGGGAGTTCGTGGAGGCGTTGCCGGAAGGTGTCGACACCGTGCTCGGGGAGGACGGGGCGGGGCTGTCGGCGGGGCAGCGGCAGCGGCTGGCGTTGGCTCGGGCGTTTCTCGCGGACCGGCCTGTGCTGGTGCTGGATGAGCCGACGGCTGCGTTGGACGGGGCGACGGAGGGGGACGTCGTGGCTGCGGTGCGGAGGCTTGTGGTGGGGCGGACCGTGGTGCTCGTGGTGCATCGGCCGGCGTTGCTGGGGGTGGCGGACAGGGTGGTACGGCTCGGAGGGGCCGAGTTGGGCGACACCGAGTCGGGTGGGACCGAGTTGGTGGGGCGCCCGGTGTGCAGTGGGCCGCCCAGGGGGCTCCGCCCCCTGGACCCCCGACCTCGCCCATCCGCCACCGGACTCGGTCGGCTGGAAGGCGAGCCGACGGGGGCGCGGCGCGGTGCGGAGGATGGCGAGTCGGCGGGGGCCCGGCTCGGTGGGGTGGAAGAGGGGCCGGGGCGGGGGGAGCTGTGGGCCGGGCGGGGTGTGTTGGGCCGGGTTCGGGGGGACGGTGGGCGATGGTGGGGGCGGCTTGGCGGGGCCTTGGGGCTCGGGAGTCTGGCGCTCGGCTGTGCTGTCGGGTTGATGGCGACCTCCGGGTGGCTCATCTCGCGCGCCTCGCAGCAGCCGCCGGTGCTGTACCTGATGGTCGCCGTGACCGCGACCCGGGCCTTCGGGATCGGGCGCGCCGTGTTCCGGTATGCCGAGCGGCTGGTGTCGCACGACGCTGTGCTGCGCATGCTGGCCGACACACGGGTGGCGGTGTACCGGCGCTTGGAGCGTCTGGCTCCCGCGGGGCTGCGCGACGCCCGGCGCGGTGATCTGCTGACCCGGCTGGTCGCGGACGTGGACGCGTTCCAGGACTACTGGCTGCGCTGGCTGCTGCCCGCCGGTGTCGCCCTCACCGTCTCCGTCGCCTCCGTCGGCTTCACGGCCTGGCTGCTGCCCGGGGCAGGCGCCGCCCTCGCGGTGGGCCTGCTCGCGGCCGGCATCGGTGTCCCCGCGCTGACCGCGGCCGTGGCCCGGCGGACCGAGCGGCGGCTGGCGCCCGCCCGGGGAGTGCTCGCGACCCGGGTGACCGACCTGCTCACCGGCACCGCCGAGCTGACCGTCGCCGGTGCGCTGCCGGCCCGTACGGACGCGGCCAGGCGGGCCGACGGCACCCTCACCCGGATCGCCGCACGGGCCGCCGCCGTCACCGGGCTCGGTGACGGGCTGACCGCGCTGATCTCCGGGCTGACCGTCACGGCCACCGCGGCGTGCGGCGCCCAGGCGGTGGCGGCCGGCCGGCTGGGCGGCGTGGCGATGGCCGTGGTCGTCCTCACCCCGCTGGCCGCTTTCGAGGCCGTACTGGGGCTGCCGCTCGCCGTGCGGTACCGGCAGCGGGTGCGGCGTAGCGCGGAGCGCGTGTACGAGGTCCTGGACGCCCCGGAGCCCGTACGCGAGTCGGCCTCGCCCCGTAAGGCGCCCGCCTCGCCGTTCCCGTTGGTCGTCAGGGACCTGGTGGCGCGGTACCCGGGGCAGCGGCAGGACGCGCTCGCCGGTGTGGACCTGACGCTGGAGCGGGGCCGCCGGGTCGCGGTGGTGGGGGCGTCCGGTTCCGGTAAGACGACCCTCGCGCAGGTGCTGTTGCGGTTCCTCGACGCGGAGGCGGGCTCGTACACGCTCGCCGGTGTGGCCGCGGGCGCGCTGGCCGGTGACGACGTACGGCGGTCGGTCGGGCTGTGCGCTCAGGACGCGCATCTCTTCGACAGCTCGGTGCGCGAGAACCTGCTGCTGGCCAGGAAGGACGCCACCGAGGCGGAGTTGCGTGGTGCGCTGGCCGAGGCGCGGCTGCTGGACTGGGTGGACTCGCTGCCCGACGGCCTGGACACGCTCGTCGGCGAGCACGGGGCGCGGCTGTCCGGCGGGCAGCGGCAGCGGCTGGCGCTGGCCCGCGCCCTGCTGGCCGGTTTCCCCGTACTGGTTCTGGACGAGCCCGCCGAGCACCTGGACCTGGCGACGGCCGACGCGCTGACGGCCGATCTGCTGGCCGCCACTCAGGGCCGTACGACGCTGCTGATCACGCACCGGATGGCGGGGCTGGACGCGGTGGACGAGGTCGTCGTCCTCGACGCGGGCCGGGTGGTCCAGCGGGGGCCGTACGAGCGGCTGATCGCCGAGGACGGGCCGTTGCGGGAGATGGCCCGCCGGGAGGCCGAGGCGGACAAGGAGGCGCCGGTGGCGGTCGGCTGAAGCCGCCCGCCGCCCGCCGCCCGCCGTGCGCGGTGCCTGAAGTGCGCGAGGCGCCCGCGGTGCGCGACCGTGCGCGACCGTGTGCGAGTCCCGTCGTGTGCGACTGACGCCGTGCGGGACTCCCGCCGGGCCGGATGGCGGTGCTACCCCGCGCGCTGGGCGAGCAGGTGCTCGATCACCACCGCGACGCCGTCGTCGTTGTTGGCGACCGTGCGGCCCGAGGCGGCGGCGACGACGTCCGGGTGGGCGTTGCCCATCGCGTAGGACCGGCCGGCCCAGGTCAGCATCTCGACGTCGTTGGGCATGTCCCCGAAGGCCACGACCTCCTCGTTCGAGATGCCGCGCTCGGCGCAGCACAGGGCCAGGGTGCTGGCCTTGGAGACGCCGGGGCCGCTGAGTTCCAGCAGGGCGCTGGGGCTGGAGCGGGTGACGTTGGCGTGCTCGCCGACGGCCAGCCGGGCGAGGGCGAGGAAGGCGTCGGGGTCGAGGGAGGGGTGGTAGGCGAGGATCTTCAGCACGGGCTGGTCGGCGTCCGGGCCGTCGGGCGCGAGCAGTTCCTCGGCGGGCAGGAGGTGGTCGGGTATCTCCATGTGCAGCTTGGGATACTCCGGCTCCTGGTGGAAGCCGTACGTCTGCTCGACCGCGTACACCGTGCCGGGGACCGCTTCGCGCAGCAGCCGTACGGCGTTCAGCGCGTTCTCCCGGGCCAGGTCGCGGACCTTGACGAACCGGTGGGCGCCCGGACCGCCGTGCAGGTCGACCACGGCGGCGCCGTTGCCGCAGATCGCCAGGCCGTGGCCGTGGACGTGGTCGCTGACCACGTCCATCCAGCGGGCCGGCCGGCCGGTGACGAAGAAGACCTCGATCCCGGCCTCCTCGGCGGCGGCCAGGGCGGCGACGGTCCGTGGGGAGACCGACTTGTCGTCGCGCAGGAGAGTTCCGTCGAGGTCGGTGGCGATCAGCCGCGCGGGTGTGGCGGCGGCAGGGGTCCCGGGCTGTCTGGTCGCTGAGGTCACCCGGTCATTCTCGCGCATATGCCCGCACGGCCGTGCGGGACTCCGCACGGATGAGACGCAGATGACGCCGACGCCCCGCGCCGACCGACGCCGACGCCCCGCGCCGGCCGTAGACCGCTGGTGTTCGGGACGGTCAGTCCAGCTGGGCGAGGGCCTCCATGGCGATCCGCTCGAAGACCTTCTCGTCCGCGGCGAAGTCGGAGTCCGGGATGGGCCAGTGGATCACGATCTCGGTGAAGCCCAGCTCCCGGTGCCGTCCGGCGAAGTCCACGAAGGCGTCCAGGGAGGCGAGCGGCCGGCCGCGGTCCGGGGTGAAGCCGGTGAGCAGGATCTTGTCCAGCTCGGCCACGTCCCGCCCGGCGGCCTCGCACGCCTCGGACAGCTTGCCGAACTGCCCGCGCAGGGCCGCGACGGACTGCTCGGGCGTGCCGGTCTCGTAGAGCTTCGGGTCGCCGGTGGTCACCCAGGCCTGCCCGTACCGCGCGGCGAGCTTCAGGCCGCGCGGACCGGTGGCCGCCACCGCGAACGGCAGCCGGGGGCGCTGCACACAGCCCGGTATGTTCCGGGCCTCGTGGGCCGAGTAGAAGCGGCCCTCGTGGGACACCGCGTCCTCGGTGAGCAGCCGGTCGAGCAGGGGCACGAACTCGGCGAACCGGTCGGCGCGCTCGCGCGGGGTCCAGGGCTCCTGGCCGAGGGCGGTCGCGTCGAAACCGGTGCCGCCGGCGCCGATGCCGAGGGTGATGCGGCCGCCGGAGATGTCGTCCAGGGAGATCAGTTCCTTGGCGAGGGTCACCGGGTGGCGGAAGTTCGGGGAGGTGACCAGCGTGCCGAGGCGCAGCCGGTCGGTGGCCGCCGCGGCCGCCGTCAGTGTGGGGACCGCGCCGAACCAGGGGCCGTCACGGAAGCTGCGCCAGGACAGGTGGTCGTAGGTGTACGCCGTGTGGAAGCCGAGCTGCTCGGCGCGCACCCAGGCAGCACGGCCGCCCTCGTGCCAGCGGCGGTACGGCAGGATCACGGTGCTCAGACGCAGACTCATGGATCCGAGCGTAAGCGGCTCCGCCGACAACGGACGAAACGGTCACCGTCCGCGCCCCTCCGGGCACCGAGCGCTCCCGCCGCACGGAACGTCCGGTGCCGCCCGGGCCGCTCAGTGCGGCCCGGGAAAGCGCAGGTAGCGCGGGGGCACGGCCGGGGTCAGCCAGACGCCGTTGGCGCTGACGCGGAAGACGTGGCCGTCACGGTGCATCGCGCCGGAGTCCACGGACAGCACCACGGGCCGGCCCCGGCGGGCGCCGACCCGGGTGGCGGTCTCCCGGTCGGCGGAGAGGTGGACGTCGTGGCGGTTCATGGGCCGCAGGCCCTCCGCGCGGATGGCGTCCAGGTGCCGTGCCACCGTGCCGTGGTAGAGGTACGGCGGCGGGGTCGCCGGGGGCAGGCCGAGGTCGACCTCGATGGTGTGCCCCTGGCTGGCGCGGATCCTGCCGTTCTCGACGGCGAAGCGCTGCTTGTCGTTCGCGGCGACCACGTGGTCCAGTTCCTCGCGCGTGAGCCGGAACCCATGGGCGGTGGCCGCGGCGATCAGCGTGTCGATCTCCACCCAGCCGCCCGGGTCCGGCGCGAGCCCGATCCTCTCGGGCTGGTGGCGCAGGTGTCGGGAGAGGTACTTCGACACCTTCACGGTGCGGCGTTCGTCCATGGGTCCAGCGTGCGGGAGAGACACGGATCACGCAGGTTGTTTTCTTCCCGAGGTTTGATCCACAACCAAGTGCGGTTATCCACAGCGGAATTGGCGAAGTTGTGGACAACTCACAGCCTGGGCTCGACCCGTGCGATCCTCCTGAGCAGTCCCGGTGCGAGACGGGACAGCAGATGCGCGCCCTTCGCCTCCGGAGTCACCGGCACCACCGCCCTGTTGCGGGCCACCGCGTCCAGGACGGCGTCGGCCACCTTCTCCGGCGGGAAGTTGCGCAGGCCGTACAGGCGGGCGGAGCGCTGCCGGCGGCGGCGTTGCTCCGCCTCGTCGACGCCGGTGAAGCGGGCCGTGGAGGTGATGTTGGTGTTGACGAACCCCGGACAGACGGCCGTGACGCCGATGCCCTGGGCGGCCAGTTCGGCGCGCAGGCACTCGGAGAGCATCAGCACGGCCGCCTTGGAGGTGCTGTACGCGGGCAGCGCGCGCGAGGGCTGGTACGCGGCGGCGGAGGCGATGTTGACGATGTGGCCGCCCTGGCCGCGCTCGGCCATGCGCGCCCCGAAGAGCCGGCAGCCGTGGATGACCCCCCACAGGTTGACGTCCAGCACCGTGCGCCAGTCGTCGGTCGTCGTGGCGAAGAAGGAACCCGACAGACCGATGCCGGCGTTGTTGACCAGCACGTCCAGTACGCCGTACTCGCGGTGGACCTTCTCCGCGAGCTTCTCCATGGCCTGCTCGTCGGAGACGTCGGCCGGCTCGGCCCAGGCCTCGGCCGCGCCGGTCAGCCGGGACAGCTCGGCGGTGCGGGCGGCCGCCTCGGCGTCGCGGTCGACGGCGATGACCCGCGCGCCGGCCTCCGCGAAGGCGAACGCCGTGGCCCGGCCGATGCCGCTGCCCGCGCCGGTGACCAGCACCAGCTGCCCGCCGAACCGCTCGGCGTGGCGCCCGGTGGCGGCCGGTTCCGGGCGGCCGCCCGCCACGGAGGTCACGAACTCCTCGATCCAGGCGGCGACCTGGTCGGGCCGGGTGCGCGGGACCCAGTGCTTCGCCGGGAGGGTGCGCCGGGTCAGCTGGGGCACCCAGCGGTCCAGGTCGTCGTAGAGCCGCTCGGAGAGGAACGCGTCGCCCTGGGGCGTGATGAGCTGCACGGGCGCGTGTGCGTACGCGTCCGGGCGCGGCCTGCGCAGCCGGGCGCGGACGTTGTCCCGGTACAGCCAGGCGCCGTGGGCCGCGTCGGAGGGGAGCGAGGCGGTCGGGTAGTCGCCGGCCGGGACCCGTTCGGCCCGCTCCAGGATCGTCGGCCAGCGCCTGCCGAGCGGCCCGCGCCAGGCCAGCTCGGGCAGGAGCGGGGTGTGCAGCAGGTAGACGTACCAGGACTTGGCGCCCTGCCCGAGGAGCTGGCCCACCCGGCGGGGTGTCGGACGCTTCACGCGCGCGTCGATCCAGTGCCCGAAGTGGTCGAGGGACGGGCCGGAGATCGAGGTGAAGGAGGCGATACGGCCCTCCGTGCGGGCCACGGTGACGAACTCCCAGGACTGCACCGAGCCCCAGTCGTGCCCGACGAGGTGTACCGGCCGGTCCGGGCTGACCGCGTCCGCCACGGCCAGGAAGTCGTCCGTGAGCTTGGCCAGGGTGAAGCCGCCGCGCAGCGGCCGGGGTGCCGTGGAGCGGCCGTGGCCCCGGACGTCGTAGAGGACGACGTGGAAGCGGTCGGCGAGCCGGACGGCCACCTCGGACCAGACCTCCTTGCTGTCCGGGTAGCCGTGCACCAGCACCACCGTCGGCTGCTGCGGGTCGCCCAGCTCGGCCACGCACAGTTCGACCCCGCCCGTGCGCACCCAGCGCTCGCGTGCACCCTTCAAGGTCACTTCTCCTCCGCCCAGCGCCGCACGTGCGGCAGATCGTCGTCCAGCCAGAACGCGCTCTCCTCGGGGTCCCGGGAGTCGGTGACCACCAGGATCTCCTCGAACTTCGCGCCCGTCCCCCGGAAGCCGAGGTGCGGTTCGACCGCCCACAGGCCCGGCTGCGGCGGATGGTCCGAGAAGCGGTACGGCGACCACAGCGGCGACCAGCCCTCGCGGTGGCCGTGCAGCGCGTCGGCGGCCAGCCCCTTCAGGGACTGCGTGCCGAACCCGAACAGGTGCGGTGACCAGCGGCGCTGCTTCACTCGGTCCACCTTGTGGGCGATCACCCCGAAGGGGTAGGCGCGGTGCCGGTTGGCGTAGCCCTGGCGGACCATGAGCCGGTCCACGTCCTGGTAGATCTTCCGCAGCGGGCGCCGCTCGCGGACCTCGCGCAGGATCAGCTCGCGGTGCGCCTCCAGGTCGGCCATCAGCCGGTCCTGCACCGGGTTCACGCCCAGCGAGCCCGAGTAGCCGATGTCGGCCGTGCACCCCTCGTACACCGGCGCCATGTCCAGGATGAACGGCATCCCGGGCTCCAGGGCGCGGTCGGTCGGGAAGAACTGCAGCGGGATGCGGAAGCCGGCGAACGCGGTGCGGTCCCCGAACCAGGCGAACGGGAGGTGGAACCAGTCCCGGACCCCGCGCTCGCGCAGCCACTCCCGCTGCATCCGAGCCGCCTCACGCTCCGTCACGCCGGGCTCCAGGCGGGCCGCGACCGCCTCCGCGCACTCGTAGGCGAGGCGCTGCACGGTCCGGAATCCCCGCAGCTCCGCCGAGCGCTCCCTGGTCGACGTCGTCGCCATGCCACCTCGCCCATCGTCGCCGTACGTGCTCGTAACTTGACATCGCCGAATCTCGCATTTGTTAGACCTGGCGTCAATAGGCCTGCCCGTACCTCTCAGGGAGGGGGTTCCTCAGGGAACCCCTACACCTGGAGTCTGATCCGAAGACGGCTCTCCGGTCTGACGACGGACGTGGTCCGGATCACTACCTTCGAAGGCGTGACTGTGATCGCGACCGAAAGCCTGAGCAAGCGGTTCCCCCGGGTGACCGCGCTCGACCGGCTGTCCGTGGACATCGGGCCCGGTGTGACCGGACTCGTCGGGGCCAACGGCGCCGGCAAGTCCACCCTGATCAAGATCCTGCTGGGGCTGTCCCCCGCCACGGAGGGCCGCGCCGAGGTGCTCGGCCTGGACGTCGCCGCCGAGGGCGCCGCCATCCGCGAGCGCGTCGGGTACATGCCGGAGCACGACTGCCTGCCGCCGGACGTCTCGGCCACCGAGTTCGTCGTCCACATGGCCCGCATGTCCGGCCTGCCGCCCGCCGCCGCCCGCGAGCGCACGGCCGACACCCTGCGCCATGTCGGGCTGTACGAGGAGCGCTACCGCCCCATCGGCGGCTACTCGACCGGTATGAAGCAGCGGGTCAAGCTCGCCCAGGCGCTGGTGCACGACCCCCAGCTGGTCTTCCTGGACGAGCCGACCAACGGCCTCGACCCGGTCGGCCGCGACGAGATGCTCGGCCTGATCCGCCGCATCCACACCGACTTCGGCATCTCGGTCCTGGTCACCTCGCACCTGCTGGGCGAGCTGGAGCGCACCTGCGACCACGTCGTCGTCATCGACGGCGGCAAGCTCCTGCGCTCCAGCTCCACCACCGACTTCACCCAGACCACGACGACCCTCGCCGTCGAGGTCACCGACAGCGACACCCACCCGGACGGCACCCGCGCGGTCCGCGACGCGCTCCACGCGCGCGGGGTGGACACGCACGCGGAGGCCGGCGGTCTGCCCGGCGCCGGACACATCCTGCTGCTGACCGCCACGGGCGAGGAGACCTACGACCTCGTCCGGGACGTGGTCGCCGACCTCGGCCTCGGCCTGGTGCGCATGGAACAGCGCCGGCACCACATCTCCGAGGTGTTCACCGGCAGCGACGAACAGCGGAAGGAGGCCGTCGGCCATGGCGGTTGACCAGCCCACGCCGGCGATGGCCGGCGCCGACCAGTCCCGCATCCACGACATCGGCTACCGCGGCTACGACGGCCCCCGCCTCGGCCGCGCCTATGCCCGCCGCTCCCTGTACTCGCAGTCCCTGCGCGGCGCCTACGGCCTCGGCCGCTCGGTGAAGTCCAAGGTGCTGCCGATGCTGCTCTTCGCGGTGATGTGCGTGCCCGCCGCCATCATGGTGGCCGTCGCCGTGGCCACGAAGGCCCACGAACTGCCCGTGTCCTACACCCGGTACGCGATCATCATGCAGGCCGTGATCAGCCTGTACGTCGCCTCGCAGGCACCCCAGGCGGTCTCCCGCGACCTGCGCTTCAAGACCGTACCGCTGTACTTCTCACGGCCCATCGAGACCGCCGACTACGTCCGCGCCAAGTTCGCGGCGCTCGCCTCGGCCCTGTTCGTCCTCACCGCCGCCCCGCTGCTCGTGATGTACGCGGGCGCGCTGCTGTCCAAGATGGGCTTCGCCCACCAGACCAAGGAATTCGCCCAGGGACTGGTCTCCGTGGCCCTGCTCTCGCTGCTCTTCGCCGGTATCGGACTGGTCATCGCCGCGTTCACCCCGCGCCGCGGCTTCGGCATCGCCGCCGTGATCGCCGTCCTCACCATCTCCTACGGCGCGGTCTCCACCCTCCAGGCCATCGCCTACACCCAGGACAGCACCGGCGCCATCCCGTGGATCGGTCTGTTCTCGCCGATCACGCTGATCGACGGCGTGCAGTCCGCGTTCCTCGGCGGCAGCTCGGCCTTCCCCGGCGGAGTCGGCCCGTCCCACGGCGAGGGCGCCGTCTACGTCCTGATCGTCCTCGGCCTGATCGCCGCCTGCTACGGCCTCCTGAACCGTCGCTACCAGAAGGTGGGACTGTGACGACCCTCAGCATCGACCACGTCTCCCGCTGGTTCGGCAACGTGGTCGCCGTCAACGACATCACCATGACCATCGGCCCCGGCGTCACCGGCCTGCTCGGCCCCAACGGCGCCGGGAAGTCCACCCTCATCAACATGATGGGCGGCTTCCTCGCCCCCTCCACCGGCACGGTCACCCTCGACGGGAAGCCGGTGTGGCGCAACGAGGCCATCTACCGGCACATCGGCATCGTCCCCGAGCGCGAGGCGATGTACGACTTCCTCACCGGCCGCGAGTTCGTCGTCGCCAACGCCGAACTGCACGGCCTCGGCGACAAGGCCGCGCAGCGCGCCCTCGCCACGGTCGAGATGGAGTACGCGCAGGACCGGAAGATCTCCACGTACTCCAAGGGCATGCGGCAGCGCGTGAAGATGGCGAGCGCCCTGGTCCACGACCCGTCGCTGCTCCTGCTGGACGAGCCGTTCAACGGCATGGACCCGCGCCAGCGGATGCAGTTGATGGACCTGCTGCGCAGGATGGGCGACGAGGGCCGCACGGTGCTGTTCTCCTCGCACATCCTGGAGGAGGTCGAGCAGCTCGCCCGGCACATCGAGGTCGTCGTCGCCGGACGGCACGCGGCCAGCGGCGACTTCCGCCGGATCCGCCGCCTGATGACCGACCGCCCGCACCGCTACCTGATCCGCTCCAGCGACGACCGCGCCCTCGCGGCGGCGCTGATCGCCGACCCCTCCACGGCCGGCATCGAGGTCGACGTGACCGAGGGCGCGCTGCGCATCCAGGCCGTCGACTTCGGCCGCTTCACCGCCCTGTTGCCGAAGGTCGCCAGGGACCACGGCATCCGGCTGCTCACGGTCTCGCCGTCCGACGAGTCCCTGGAGTCCGTCTTCTCGTACCTGGTCGCGGCGTAGGAGGCCGAAGATGTACGACCCCACCGTCGCCCGGCTCACCTACCGGGCCCTGCTCGGCCGCCGCCGGGCCCTCATCCTCGGCGCGCTGCCGCTGCTGCTCATCGTGATCTCCGTGGCCGTCCGCGCCCTGACCGGAGCCGACGACCAGACCGCCTCGGACGTCCTCGGCGGCTTCGCGCTCGCCACCATGGTGCCGATCATCGGTGTCATCGCGGGCACCGGCGCGATCGGCCCGGAGATCGACGACGGCTCCGTCGTCTACCTGCTGTCCAAGCCGCTCAAACGGCCCACGATCATCTTCACCAAGCTGATCGTCGCCATCGCCGTCACCATGGTCTTCTCGGCGGTGCCGACCCTGATCGCGGGCCTGATCCTGAACGGCAACGGCCAGCAGATCGCCGTCGCCTACACGGTCGCCGCGCTGGTCTCCTCCATCGCCTACTCGGCGCTGTTCCTGCTGCTGGGCACGGTCTCCCGGCACGCGGTGGTCTTCGGGCTCGTCTACGCGCTGGTCTGGGAGGCGCTGTTCGGCTCCCTGGTGCCGGGGGCACGCACGCTGAGCGTCCAGCAGTGGTCGCTGGCCGTCGCCCACAAGATGGCCGGCGGGGACCTGGTGACCTCCGAGGTGGGCCTGCCGACGGCCACCGTGCTGCTGGTCGCGGTCACCGTGCTGGCCACCTGGTACGCGGGGCAGAAGCTGCGGTCGCTGACACTCGCGGGCGAGGAGTGACGGGCGCCGGGTAGCGGTCGCCTGTCTGTTCGTTTTATTCGGTGGCGCCCAACTCCGGGGCCGGGCAGAGTGGTTGTGCACCATCCGCCGGGATCGTCCCGGCGTCACCGACTGGGAGCGGAGGTGGGCGATGTCCATGCACGGCAGTACGCCCAGCTCCCGACAGGGCAGTCCGAGGCCGGCTCCGGAGTGATCCGCTACCCCTCCGTGGAGCCATGGGAACTGCCCGGGGCGGTCGCTTCGAGCACGCGATGTCGCTCTCGCGTGGACCGCCCACCCGGAGGATTGGCCGAGTGGTAAGGCACCGGTTTGCTCAACCGTGGTCGGGTCGAAAGGCCCGCGCACGTTCGATCCGTGCATCCTCCGCGAGACGTTGTCCCTGAAACCCGGCAGGGCTGTCGTGGTCACCCCGGCCATCCCGACCCGCCCCGGTCACACCGTCCCGGTCACACCCCGCGCGTCGGCGATGGCGTCCAGTTCTCTCATGGCCTCCGCGTGAGCGCTCAGCGTGCGGTGGACCGTGCCCGTGGTGACGAGGACCGCACCGGCCACGGAGACCGGGAGCGAGAGGCCGAGGAGGGCCAGGGCCTCGGGCCAGTCGCGTTCGTCGGCGCAGTAGTCGCCCCGCAAGCGGCCCTCGTTGGCGGTGCCGCGGTCGGTGAAGAGGCGGGACTCGCACTGGACGGGGTACTCGTCGCCCGGCTTGCGCTCCACGTCGTACGGCGTGAGCAGCAGGACGGCGCACCAGGCCCACATCAGCCCCGCCACGGCGAGCAGGCCGATGCCCCAGGCGCGTATCCGGCTCGCGCGGTCGCGGAAGTCGAGGTCGTAGTCGCGTGATCGCATGGCCGCCGAATGTAGCAACCGGCGCGGACCGCGCTCGTCCGGGGAGCAAGCCCGGACGCGGCGGCCCGCTAGCCGAGGAGTCGCTCCAGGACCACGGCGATCCCGTCCTCCTCATGGGACGAGGTCACCTCGTCGGCCACGGCCTTCAGCTCCTCGTGGGCGTTGGCCATGGCCACTCCCCGGGCCGCCCAGGCGAACATCGGGATGTCGTTGGGCATGTCGCCGAAGGCGATCGTGTCGGCGGCCTTCAGACCCAGCCGGCGGGCGGCCAGCGACAGACCCGTGGCCTTGGACAGGCCGAGGGGCAGCAGTTCCACGATGCCCGCGCCCGCCATGGCCACCGAGACGAACCCGCCGGCCGTCTGCCGGGCCGCCTCGGCCAGCTCGTCGTCGCCGAGCGTCGGATGCTGGATGTAGATCTTGTTCAACGGGGCCGACCAGAGATCGGAGGCGTCCGTGAACGGGGTCGCGGGCAGCGTGCCGGTGACCGCGTAGCCCGGGCCCACCAGCACCTCGCCGTCGAGGCCGTCCCGGCTGGCCGCCAGGTACAGCGGACCCACCTCGGCCTCGATCTTGGCCAGGGCCACGCCCGCCAGCTGCCGGTCCAGGGTGACCGAGGTCAGCAGGCGGTGCGACCCGGCGTCGTAGACCTGGGCGCCCTGGCCGCAGACGGCGAGGCCGTCGTAGCCGAGGTCGTCCAGGATGTGCCGGGTCCAGGGGACCGCGCGGCCGGTGACGACGATGTGCGCGGCGCCCGCCGCGGTGGCCGCCGCGAGCGCGTCACGGGTGCGCCGCGAGATCGACTCGTCGGTGCGCAGCAGCGTTCCGTCGAGGTCGGTGGCGATGAGCCCGTAGGGGAAACTCACCGGGACACCGGCTCCAGGACCTCGCGGCCGCCCAGGTACGGGCGCAGCACCTCGGGGACCCGGACGGAGCCGTCGGCCTGCTGGTGGTTCTCCAGGATCGCCACGATCGTGCGCGGTACGGCGCACAGCGTGCCGTTGAGCGTGGCCAGCGGCTTGACCTGCTTGCCGTCGCGGACCCGGATGGACAGCCGGCGGGACTGGAACTCGGTGCAGTCCGAGGTCGAGGTCAGCTCGCGGTACTTGCCCTGGGTCGGGATCCACGCCTCGCAGTCGTACTTGCGGGCGGCCGAGGCGCCGAGGTCACCGGAGGCGACGTCGATGACGCGGAACGGCAGCTCCAGCGAGGTCAGCCACTGCTTCTCCCACTCCAGCAGGCGCTGGTGCTCGGCCCGGGAGTCCTCGGGGGCGACGTACGAGAACATCTCGACCTTGTCGAACTGGTGCACGCGGAAGATGCCCCGCGTGTCCTTGCCGTGCGAGCCGGCCTCGCGGCGGAAGCACGGGGAGAAGCCCGCGTACCGCAGCGGCAGCCGGTCGGCGTCGATGATCTCGTCCATGTGGTAGGCCGCCAGCGGGACCTCGGAGGTGCCGACCAGGTACAGGTCGTCCTTGTCGAGGTGGTAGACGTCCTGGGAGGCCTGGCCGAGGAAGCCGGTGCCGGCCATGGACTGCGGGCGGACCAGGGCCGGGGTGAGCATCGGCGTGAAGCCGGCGGCGGTGGCCTGGGCGATCGCGGCGTTCACCAGGGCCAGCTCCAGCAGGGCGCCGACACCGGTGAGGAAGTAGAAGCGGGAGCCGGAGACCTTCGCGCCGCGCTCGACGTCGATGGCGCCGAGCAGCTGGCCCAGCTCCAGGTGGTCCTTGGGCTCGAAGCCCTCCGCCCCGAAGTCGCGGATCGTGCCGTGCGTCTCCAGCGTGACGAAGTCCTCCTCGCCGCCGACGGGCACGTCGGGGTGGACGAGGTTGCCGAGCTTGAGGAGCAGCTCCTGGGTCTCGGCGTCGGCCGCGTCGCGCTCGGCGTCGGCGGCCTTGACGTCGGCCTTCAGCTGCTCGGCGCGCTTGAGCAGTTCGGCCTTCTCGTCGCCGGTGGCCTTGGGGATCTGCTTGCCGAGCTGCTTCTGTTCGGCGCGCAGCTCGTCGAAGCGGACGCCGGAGGACCTGCGCCGTTCGTCGGCAGACAGGAGGGCGTCGACGAGCGCGACGTCCTCTCCACGGGCGCGCTGGGACGCGCGCACACGGTCGGGGTCCTCACGGAGCAGGCGAAGGTCAATCACGTGACCAAGGCTACCGGTGCGGGGTCGCGGCTCACGAATCACTATTCCGGGGTGTTCGGATTCGCGACTTACGGTCCGTTATGCGCTAATTGCCGCGTGTACTGATCGTCAAGGCGGGACTCGCGACGGGACGCGTGGCGGGAGTCGCGTGGGCCCGGCGGCGGGCGTCAAGGGAAAAGTGTCTCACTCCCTGGGACGGAGCGGGCCCCGGGCGCCCGGTTGACCGGATTCCCTTGTGGGGAACGGGATTTGGCGGCCCGGTTGTCCACAGAAATCCACACCCTCCGAAGAGTTATCCACAGGCTGTGGGGACAGTCTGTGGACTTTGGAATTGATCACTCCGGAAAGCGTGAACAGACTGAAGAATTCCCGGGTCAAACCCGAGCGACACCCACGTTCGGGTGGAAAACGGTCGCCCCAAAAGATGAACCAAAGGAAACGGGTGGACGAAGGGTGGCCCAGGGGTCGGTGGCCGCAGCGGGGGGCTTCGGGGCGATTTGTCGACCGGATGACCCCGCCCTGTCGACTTGTCCCCAGGTCGAGAAGCGGACCTGTGGATAACTTCTGTGGATAACGTTCGTCTGCAGGTACGACCGGTTCCGACGGGCTTCTGGCTAGAAGCGGCCGTCCTGGCAGCGCGCCACCCAGTCCGCCGCCGCCATGAATTCCTCGTCCGAGGTCCCCGGCAGCGTGGGACGGGCCTCGCCCGGTGCGATGTCCGCGCGCGGGTAGGAGCCGAGGAAGCGCACCTGGAGACAGATCCGCCGCAGCCCCATCAGCGCCTCCGCCATCCGCCGGTCGGAGATGTGTCCCTCGGCGTCGATGCAGAAGCAGTAGTTGCCGATCCCGGCGCCGGTCGGCCGGGACTGCAGCAGCATGAGGTTGATGCCGCGTGAGGCGAACTCGCCGAGCAGGTCGCGCAGGGCGCCGGGGTGGTCGTCGCGCTGCCACAGCACCACCGAGGTCTTGTCGGCGCCGGTGGGCGCGGCCGGGCGGGCCGGGCGGCCGACCAGGACGAACCGGGTCTGCGCGTTCTCCGCGTCGTGGATCCCGGTCTCCAGCGCCTCCAGGCCGTACCGGGCGGCGGCGAACTCGCCCGCGAAGGCGGCGTCGTAGCGGCCCTCCTGGACCAGGCGGGCGGCGTCCGCGTTGGAGGCGGCCGACTCCCAGGTGGCGTCCGGGAGGTGGGCGCGCAGCCAGTTGCGCACCTGGGGCTGGGCCGCCGGGTGGGCGGAGACCGTCTTGATGTCCGTGAGCTTCGTGCCGGGGCGGACCAGCAGCGCGAAGGTGATCGACAGCAGCACCTCGCGGTAGATCGTCAGCGGTTCGCCCGCGACCAGTTCGTCCAGGGTGGTGGTGATGCCGCCCTCGACGGAGTTCTCGATCGGCACGAACGCGGCCTCGGCCTCGCCGGCCCGCACCGCGTCCAGCGCGGACTGCACCGACACGTACGGGATGAGTTCCCGGGTGGCCGCCTCCGGAAGCGTGCGCAGGGCGACCTCCGTGAAGGTGCCCTCCGGGCCGAGATAGGCATAGCTCGCTGGCATGTCCCTCACCCTAATGGCCGCGGGAGAGAGCGTCGCATGTGTCTCAGGAATGCCACTCGACCGGGTGGTTTGAAGCCGGTTCACCCTGCGGCGGCCGGCTTCACCCCTTCCCCGGTCGGGTCCCGCCTTCAGCAGCCGGCTTCAGCCCTCCAGCAGCCGCTGCCCCACGTACTCGCCCTCCGCCGCCCCGCCCGGGACGGCGAACAGGCCGCTCGACTCGTGCCGGGTGTACTTGGACAGCGCGTCGCCCCGGTCGAGCTTGCGCTGCACCGGGACGAAGCCGCGCAACGGGTCCGCCTGCCAGCAGATGAAGAGGAGACCGGCGTCCGGCGTACCGTCCGGGTCGATGCCGTCGTGGTAGGAGAAGGGGCGCCGCAGCATGGCGGCACCGCCGTTCTGGTCGGGCCGGGTGATCCGGGCGTGCGCGTCCAGCGGGACGACGTAGTTGCCCTTGGCGTCCGCCTTCTCCAGGTCCATCGGGGTCGTCTCGTCACCGCCGGACAGCGGCGCCCCGTCGGCCTTGCGGCGCCCGATGACCGCCTCCTGGGCCGGCTGCGACAGCTTCTCCCAGTCGTCCAGGAGCATGCGGATCCGGCGTACGACGGCGTAGGAGCCGTTCGCCATCCAGGCGGGCTCGCCCGAGGCGGGTACGAAGATCCGTCGGTCGAAGTCGGCGTCGGCGGGCTTCGGGTTGCGGGTGCCGTCGAGCTGGCCCATGAGGTTGCGGGCCGTCATGGGATGGGCGGTGGCGCCGGGGCTGCGGTTGAAGCCGTTCATCTGCCAGCGCACCCGTGCGGCCGAGCCGGCGTCCTTCTGGATCGCGCGCAGGGCGTGGAAGGCGACCAGGGCGTCGTTCGCGCCGATCTGCACCCACAGGTCACCGTCGCTGCGGGACTTGTCGAGCCGGTCGGAGGAGAAGTCCGGCAGCGGGTCGAGCGCGGCCGGCCGCTGCTTCTCCAGTCCGGTCCGGGTGAAGAAGCTGTGGCCGAAGCCGAAGGTGAGGGTCAGCGAGGACGGGCCCGCGTCCCGGGCCACATCGGTGTCGTCGTGCGGGGCCGCCTCGCCCGCCATCAGCCGCTCGGCCGTCGCCGACCAGCGGCGCAGCAGGGCCGCCGCCTCCTTGCGGCCCGAGCCCGCCGCCAGGTCGAAGGCGACGAGATGGCCGCGCGCCTGGAGGCCCTCGGTGATGCCGGGCTGATGTTTCCCGTGAAACATCGCCCGGTCGGAGCCCACCGAGGCCAGCGGGACGGCGCCGGCGGGTGCGGCCGCGTACCCCACGGCACCGCCGGCCGCGCCGAGCACGAGGCCGGTGGCGCCGGCGGTGCCGAGCAGGGCGCGCCGGGAGATGCCGCCCGGACCGGGGACGGGACGCGTCACCGGGGCCTCGGGCGTGCGGGCCTGGGGGAGGGACTTCTCGGGCATGGTGGGGTTCAGCCGATCTGCGCGTTCTTGGAGACGGTCGCCTGGTCGATGTCGGAGGTGCGGACCGTGACGGCGATCTTCCAGTCGCCGGCCATGGGGATCTGCACGTCGTTCGCCGACCAGTGGCCGGTGGCGATGTGGTCGGGGTTCACGGGGAGCGGGCCGATCTTCTTCGCCTCCAGGGTGAAGGCGACCTTCACCTCGGGGACGTCGAAGGCCCGGCCGTTGGGCCGCTGGACGTAGACGTGCATCTCGTTGCCGCCCACGCGTGCGGGGTCGAGGTCGATGCTGACGACGCCCTTGCCGTCGGTGCCGCCGGTGTCGAACGGCATGTCCAGGGTGAGCGCGCCGGAGGCCGCGGAGGTGCCGGAGCCGGTCGACGCGGAGGTGGCCGCCTTGGCCTCCTGCTCGGTGCGGCCCGGTTCGGTCTGGGTCAGCGCGGTGGTGACGGCGAGCAGCACGAGGGCGACGCCGGCCTCGGCGAGCACCGAGCGGCGCAGGCCGAAGCGGTTCGGGTCGGCGTCGCGCAGTCGCTTCTCCCGGGCGGCGTCGACGGCCGCGCGCTGCCGGGCGAGCTGGGCGGCACGCCGGGTGTCATCGGAGCCCGAGCCCGAGCCCGAGCCAGAACCGGAGCCCGAGCCAGAACCGGAGCCGGAAGCGGATCCGGTGCCGGTGCCGGGGCCTTTGCTCTTGCCCTCGCCCGTGTCGTCACCGGTCGCCTTCGAGACGGCGACCTGCTCCTTGCGTGCCTGCGCCTGCTCCCTCCGGTCCTGCGCCTGGGCCTTCTTCCCCTTCCCGGAGCGGGCGACCGGGTCCGTGAGCCGGCCCGTCCAGCGCCGGGACACGCCCGCGATGCCGACCAGCACCGCCACCAGCCCGATCTTGACCAGCAGCAGCTGTCCGTAGCGGGTCCCGGTGAACGCCGACCAGGAGCCGAGCTGCCGCCAGGACTGGTAGACGCCGGTGACGACGAGCGCGAGGACGGAGCCGAAGGCCACCCGGGAGAAGCGCTGTACGGCGGCGGCCTCGACCGGGGTGTCGGCGGGCGCCCGGTACAGCGCGGTCAGCAGGGCGGTGAGACCGCCCAGCCAGGCGGCGACGGCCAGCAGGTGGACGATGTCGACCGGCATGGCGAGGCCCGGCCGGAGCCCGGTGGAGGCGTGCTCGGCCATGGCCCAGCTGGCGGCGAGCCCCGCCGCGACGACGATCCCGCCGACGGCGAGCCCGAAGGTCAGGTCGCGCTTGTCCTGGCCCTCCTCCCGGCGGGTGTAGGCGCCGAAGAGGACGGCGACGAACAGCGCGGCGGCGGCGAGCAGCAGCAGCCGGGAGACCAGGGCGGCACCGGTCTTCGTCTGGAGCACCTGGCCGAGCAGGTCGAGGTCGAAGACGTCGGCGAACTTCCCCGAGGTCGTGTACGCGCCGCGCAGGAGCAGCAGCCACAGGGTGGCCGCGGTCAGCGCCACCCAGCCGCCGACGACGAGCCGCTGCAGGGGCCGTACCCCCGCGCCGCGCTGCCAGCAGGCGAGCACGAAGGCGGCGCCGCCGGCCAGGACGAGGAAGCCGGCGTACGACACGTACCGCCCGAAGGCGTAGAGCCCGCCCACGACTCCGCCGCCCGCGGCCGGCCCGGTGCCGGAGACGACCGTCTGCGAGGGCGCTCCGATGGAGAAGGTGTAGGCGCCGGCGACGGGGTGGCTGTCCGCCGAGACGACCTGGTAGGTCACCGTGTAGGTGCCCTTGGCCAGGCCGCTCTTGAGCTTCACGGCGTACGTCGTGCCGCTCACGTTGGCGGGGCTGCCCGTCTGGACCGGCTTGCCCCGGGGGTCGAGGACGCGCAGGGAGTCGTCGTTCATCGCCACCTTCTCGGAGAAGGTGAGCGACACCTGGGTGGGCGCCTTGTCGGCCACCACCCCCTGCGCGGGGTCGCTGCCGGTCAGTGCCGCGTGGGCGGAGGCCGGTCCGGCGCCCGCCAGCAGCGCGCCGGTGACGGCGAGGAACAGCAGCAGGGTCCGCAGGCGGGGGGTGATGGTCCGGGTCACGGTGGTCCCTCCCTCAGTGGCCGGTCGACGGGTTGTACGTGGTGGACTTCACCGGCATCTCGACGGTGAGGGGCCCGGACTTGGCGAAGTCGAGCTTCACGGTGACCGTCTGGCCCTGCTTCGGCGTGTGCTTCAGCTTCTCGAACATCAGATGGTTGCCACCGCTGCGGAACACGAGCTTCCCGTGGGCCGGTATGGCGAAGGAGGACTGCTCCGCCATGGCGCCGCCCGTCGTGCTGTGCATGGTGACCTCGCCGGCGACGTCACTGGTGACCGAGGTCAGCTCGTCCTCGGAGGTGCCCTTGTTGGTGATGGTCAGGAAACCGGCGGCCATGTCGGCGGAGACGGGCTGGGGCATGTAGGAGGCGCTGACGGACAGCTCGGCCTTCTCGGGCCCCGCGCCGGAACCGGAGCAGCCCGTGAGGGCGAGGGCACCGGTGAGCGCGCCCGCGGTCAGGGCGGCGGTACGACGCCTCACGGGGTGGCTCCCTCGACGAGCTTGGGCAGGTCCTTGGTGTAGTCGTCGACCGTGGCGTTCTCGCCGTAGAGGACGTATCCGGCGTCGGTCTTCGGGGAGAAGGCGATGACCTGGGTGCCGTGGACCGAGACGAGCTTGCCGTTCTTGTCCTTGCTCGTCGGCTCCACGGCGATGCCGACGGACTTGGCCCCGGCCTGGATCTTGGCGAAGTCGCCGGTCAGCCCGATGAACTGGGGGTCGATGCCCTTGAGCCACCGGCCCAGCTCGGCGGGGGTGTCACGGCCGGGATCGGTGGTGACGAACACGACCCGGAGGTCGTCCTGCTCGGCCTTGGGCAGCGCCTTCTTGGCGACGGCGATGTTGCTCATGGTCGTCGGGCAGACGTCGGGGCAGTGGGTGTAGCCGAAGTAGACGAGGGTCGGGTGGCCCTTGGTCTCCTTGCGGAGGTCGTACTTCTTGCCGTGCGTGTCGGTGAGGACCAGCTCCGGCTTGTCGAACGGCTGGTCGAGAACGGTGGCGGCCTTGCCCGCGTCCGACCCTCCCTCCACCACGGCGACCGGCGAGCCGGCGTCGTCTCCGGAGCCGCAGGCGGAGAGGGTCAGGGTGGCGGCGGCGAGCAGGACGGCCGCGGTGAACGTCTTCTTGCGCATAGAAAAATGTCCCAGATGTATGAACTCCGGCGCGCACCGGGGTCGTGCGGGCGTCACGACGACGGCCCCGCACGACGCCCGGTACGCGCGGCGGAACGAAGGGCTCAGGCGGTGGTGCGGCGGCGGCCCGCGAGGACGCCGTAGGCCACGCCGGCGACACCGATGACGATGCCGACCACGCCGAGCACGCGGGCGGTGGTGTCACTGCCGCTGCCGGAGTCGGCGGCGGCCGTCTTCTCGGTCTTCTCGGCCGTCTTCTCGGCGGCCCCCGAGCCGTGGTGGTCGTCGGTGGCGGCGGACAGCTCCAGGACGGGGGCCGGGTTCTCCGGCTCGTCCTGGCCCTCCTGCGGCACCTCGATCCAGCGCACGACCTCCTTGTTGGAGTACGTCTGAAGCGCCTTGAAGACCAGGCTGTCGGTGTTCTCGGGCAGCGCTCCCAGGGAGAGCGGGAACTTCTGGAAGTAGCCCGGCTCGATGCCCTTGCCGTCGGCGGTCCAGATGACCTTGGTGACGGCCTCGTCGATCTTCTCGCCGTGCATGGTCAGCGGCTTGTCCAGCTTGGCCTTGGTGACCTCGACCTTCCAGCCGGGGACCGCCTGGGGCATCACGGAGGCGATGGGGTGGTCGGCCGGGAGGCTGACCTCGACCTTGGTGGTCGAGGCGTCGTCGCGCTCGTTCGGGACCTTGAAGTCCACGACCGCGTAACCGCCCTTGGCCGCGGTGCCCTCCGGCTGCACGGAGACGTGCGCGAAGGCGGGGGCGGACAGCGTGAGGACGGCCGTACCCGCGACGGCAGCGGCGGCGGCGAAACGAGAAGCCTTCATGGAAGCAAGCACTCCACTCTGAGTCAGGTCCGGGGTGAGTCCGGTGGTGATGAGGAATACGCGCACCCGCGCGTGCCGCTCGACGGCGGCGCACCGGAGTCCCTGTTCGTGAGGTGGAGCGGTGACCGCGTCAGGCGGCGAGGAGGAAGGCGGCGGCGGGCGGGCCGCGGCGGATCACCGTGTGCTGGAGCACGGCGGTGTGCGGGGCCGGTGCCTCGTCCCGGTCGGCGCGCGGGCCGCGGGGGCCGGGCCCGGTGGCGGGCAGCAGCCCGGCGCACAGGGCGTGCGTCAGCGCGAGCGCGGCGCGCAGGGACCGTACGAGCGCCCCCTCCGCGACTCCATGCGCCGACAGCTTGATCAGCCGCAGCACGGCCAGGTCACCGCAGCGCAGCAGCCAGCCCACGGCGAGGGCCGCGAGCAGATGGCCGAGCAGCATCGGCAGCGAGGGCAGCAGGCCGGCCGATGCGCCGGTCGCGTCGTGCGCGTGCTCCATGGTGCCGAGGGCGGCCGTGGGCCGGCCGGCGCGGTCGATGAGACGCGCGTCGAGCAGCAGCCGGAAGGCGTGCCCCGGGGTGAGCGACGCCGGGGCCGACCCGCACACCAGCCGGGCTGCCCGTTCGACCAGCGCGCTGTCGCTCAGCACCCCGCCCGTCGTCCCGCCGCCCGTCATCGACGCCGCCGGCATCCCGCCGGAGGCCACCGCGGCCCCGTGCTGGCCCAGCCCGAACAGCGTGTGCAGCACGGTCTGGCCGAGGGCGAGGAGCGCGGCGATGCCCGGCAGCGAGCGGGCCCGCCCGGTGAGCGGTGCCACGAGCAGCAGGGAGCCGAGGAAGCCCGCGCAGAGCGTCCACAGCGGCACGCCCGCGCAGGAGGCCAGGGTGTGCCCGCACGCGGCCAGCGCGACGCAGACCGCGGCGAACACCGCGGCCCGCAGGATCCGGAGCCCGGCTCCGGGACGCGCCGTGCGCGGGTGGGGGGCAGTCATGGCGGCCTCATCATCGCACTGTCCGCGCCGGCGGCCCACGCCAGGTCGCCCGATCCGGCCCCGGTGCGCCGCCCCTCATACACCGATTCCTCCCGCCGCGCATCGGCCGGATGGGCTCAGTCACGGCGACGGAGTGCTTACGGAAACCTACGCGCGGCAATACGTAACGGTATGTCGAGCCGCGGCCAGGAGGCTGGAGCATGAGCATCTGGTGGTCACTCCATCTGCGGCGCGAGGCCGCCAGCGTGCCGCTCGCCCGGCGGCTGCTGATCGGCACGATGGAGACGGCGGGCGTCGACCCGGAGATCTCCTACGACCTGTCCGTCGCCCTGAGCGAGGCCTGCGCGAACGCCGTCGAACACGGCGGGGACGCCGGGCGCGGCGCTTCGGAGGCGTACCGGGTGACCGCGTACCTCGACGGCGAGAAGTGCCGCATCGAGGTGGCCGACTCCGGTCCCGGTCTCGCCCGCCCCCTCGACCCCCGGCCGGCCCGCCCGGACGCCGAGCACGGCCGCGGCCTCTGCCTGATCCGCGAACTCGCCGACCACGTCCACATCGGCGCCAGGCCCGGCCGGGGCGGAACGGTGGTCAGCTTCGACAAGATCCTCAAATGGAAGAAGGATCCTTCGCTGCTCACGGCGTGACGGGGGCGGGGGCTCAGCGGGGCGGCTCCAGCACCTTCGCCAGTGCCTCCAGGGCCTCCGGGTACGCCCGCTCCCGGGGCGTGCCGTAGCCGACGACCAGGCCCTGCGGCCGGCCGGCGTGCGGGGTGTGCCAGTGCTCGCCGAGGGCGCCCAGCGCCAGGCCCTCCGCCTCCGCCCGGGCCAGTACCTCGGCCTCGTCCGGCACCTCGATCAGCGCGTGCAGCCCGGCCGCGACCCCGCGCACGCTCCTGCGCGCCCCCAGCCGGCCCAGCAGCTGGTCACGGCGCCGCCGGTACCGCAGCCGGCACGCGCGCACGTGGCGGTCGTAGGCGTGGCTGTCGATCAGCTCGGCGAGGGCGAGCTGGCCGATGGTCTCGGTGTGGTGGTCGCTGTGCAGCTTGGCCTCGGCGACCGCGTCGACCAGGTGCGGGGGCAGCACCATCCAGCCGAGGCGGAGCGCGGGGCCGAGTGTCTTGGAGGCGGTGCCCAGGTAGACGACCTGGCCGGGTGCCATGCCCTGCACCGCGCCCACCGGCTGCCGGTCGTAGCGGAACTCGCCGTCGTAGTCGTCCTCGACGATGAGCCCGCCCCGCGCGCGGGCCCAGTCGGTGAGTGCCCGGCGCCGCTCGGGGTGGAGGGTCACCCCGGTCGGGTACTGGTGGGCCGGTGTGACCACCACGGCCGCAGCCTCGCCCAGCTCCTCCGGGCGCACCCCGCGCGTGTCGACCGGGACCGGCAGGACCGTTCCGCCGTTGTGCCGCACCACGTCCCGGTGGAACGGCAGCCCCGGGTCCTCCATGGCGACGGCGGCGCCGCCCAGGACGCGTGTGAGCAGCGCGAGGCCCTGCACGTACCCGGAGGTGACGACGATCCGCTCCGGCGGCGCGAGCACTCCGCGCGCCCGGCCCAGATAGCCGGAGAGCGCGGTGCGCAGCTCGATCCGGCCGCGCGGGTCGCCGTAGTCGTACGCCAGCGAGGGGGCCGTCGCTATGGCGCGGCGCAGCGCGCGCAGCCAGGCCGCCGCGGGGAACGCGCCGACGTCCGGGCCGCCCGGGCGCAGGTCGTGACGGGGGGCACGCGCGCGTGCGTGCGCCTGCGGCGTCTCGGCGTCCACGGCGGGCAGCTCGGCGACCCGGGTGCCGGAGCCCTGCCGGGCCGTCAGGTACCCCTCGGCCACCAGCTGGTCGTACGCCGCCTTGGCGGTGCCGCGCGAGATGCCCAGGTCGGTCGCGAGCCGCCGGGTGGCGGGGAGCCGGGTACCGGGCGTGAGCCGCCCGTCGCGTACCGCGTCCCTGAGCGCCCGTTCGAGCCCGACCCGGCGTCCGTCGGCCGAGTCGGGTTCCAGGCGCAGGTCGACGCCGACGCCGGACCAGAAGTCGTTCACGAATCCCCCCAACACGCGAAACGGCCGGGTACCCACCGGTACCCGGCCACTCAGTCTGACGTCAGCCCGTCAGCGAGGCCATCCACGCCTCCACCTCGTCGGAGCGACGCGGCAGCCCGGCGGAAAGGTTCCGGTTGCCGTCCTCCGTCACGAGGATGTCGTCCTCGATCCGGACGCCGATGCCCCGGTACTCCTCCGGCACGGTCAGGTCGTCGGCCTGGAAGTACAGCCCGGGCTCGACGGTGAGGACCATGCCCGGCTCCAGCGTGCCGTCCACGTAGGTCTCGGTCCGCGCGGCGGCGCAGTCGTGGACGTCCATGCCGAGCATGTGACCGGTGCCGTGCAGGGTCCAGCGGCGCTGGAGCCCCAGCTCCAGGACGCGCTCGACCGGGCCCTCGACCAGGCCCCACTCGACGAGCCGCTCGGCCAGCACGCGCTGCGACGCGTCGTGGAAGTCGCGGTACTTGGCGCCCGGCTTCACGGCCGCGATACCGGCCTCCTGGGCCTCGTACACGGCGTCGTAGATCTTCTTCTGGATCTCGCTGTACGTGCCGTTGACCGGCAGCGTGCGCGTGACGTCGGCGGTGTACAGGGTGTGCGTCTCCACGCCCGCGTCCAGCAGGAGCAGGTCGCCGGAGCGGACCGGGCCGTCGTTGCGGACCCAGTGCAGGGTGCAGGCGTGCGGGCCGGCCGCGCAGATGGAGCCGTAGCCGACGTCGTTGCCCTCCACGCGCGCGCGGAGGAAGAACGTGCCCTCGATGTAGCGCTCGGAGGTGGCCTCGGCCTTGTCGAGGACCTTCACGACGTCCTCGAAGCCGCGCACGGTGGAGTCGACGGCCTTCTGCAACTCGCCGACCTCGAACTCGTCCTTGACCAGGCGCATCTCGGAGAGGAAGACGCGCAGCTCCTCGTCGCGCTCGGCGGTGACCTTGTCGGTCAGGGCCGCCTCGATGCCGGCGTCGTAGCCGCGCACCACGCGGACCGGGCCGGTGGCCTCGCGGAGCTTGTCGGCCAGCTCGCGCACGTCGGCGGCCGGGATGCCGTAGAGCGCCTCGGACTCGGTGAGGGAGTGCCGGCGGCCGACCCACAGCTCGCCCTGGCCGGAGAGCCAGAACTCGCCGTTCTCACGGTTCGAGCGCGGCAGGAGGTAGATCGTCGCCTGGTGGCCGTCGCCCTTGGGCTCCAGGACCAGGACGCCGTCCTCGGTCTGGTTGCCGGTGAGGTACGCGTACTCGACGGAGGCGCGGAAGGGGTACTCGGTGTCGTTGGAGCGGGTCTTCAGGTTGCCCGCCGGGATCACCAGGCGCTCGCCGGGGAAGCGGGCGGAGAGCGCGGCGCGGCGGCGCGCGGTGTGTCCGGCCTGCTCGATCGGCTTCAGGTCACGCAGCTCCGTGTCGGCCCAGCCGGACTTCATGTTCTCGGCCAGCTCGTCGGAGACGCCCGGGTACAGGCCGTTCTTCCGCTGCTTGACGGTCTCCTCGGACTCGGTCTCCGGGCCCTCCGCGGTAGCGGAGTCGGGCACAGCCGGGTTGAGCTCGTCGGACACGTGATCCTCCTCGATACGCCATTGATCTCCCCCGGGGCCCGCGACGCTCCTGCTTGTGGCCGAGCGGGGACCTCCATCATCGTACGGTCGTACCGGGGCCGGGCGGGGGCGGATGACCTGTTATGCCCGGTCATGCCAGCCGCCGGGCGCGGTGCTCGGTCGAAGCGGCGCTCGGCGGAGCGCGGTGTTCGGTCGAAGCGGCGCCTCGGCGGGGGCGCGGCGCTCGGCGGAAGCGCGGCGCTCGGTGGAGGCCGGTGTTCAGTCGAAGCGGGCCGCGAGCAGGACCACGTCCTCCTCGCTGTCGGCGGTGTCCAGGCCGTCCGGCAGGACCGCGCGCAGGACGTGGTCGGCGACGGCCCCCGGATCGTGCCGCACCGCGCGCGGGAGGCCCGCCGCGGCGGCGTGCAGCCGGGCGAAGGCCCGGTCCATCGGGTCGCCGGTACGGTGCAGCAGCCCGTCGGTGTAGAGCAGGACCGTCTCCCCGGCCGCCGCCTGGATCTCCACGCTGGGCGCCTCCCAGCAGGCGAGCATGCCGAGCGGCGCGGAGACGGAGGTCTCGGCGAACTCGGTGCGCCGCTCCCCGATCAGCAGGGGCGGGCTGTGCCCGGCCCCGGCCAGGGTGATCTTGCGCAGGGCCGGCTCGCAGTACGCGAACAGGGCGGTGGCGGAGCGGGCCGGCTCGGTCAGCCGCAGCAGCAGTTCCAGGTCGGACAGGACGGCGACCGGGTCCTCGCCCTCCATCACGGCGTAGGCGCGCAGGGAAGCGCGCAGCCGGCCCATGGCGGCCACCGCGCTGGGTCCGGAGCCGGTGACCGAGCCGACGGACAGGCCGAGCGCCGCCTCCGGCAGCGGCAGGGCGTCGTACCAGTCGCCGCCGCCGCGCGGGCCGGTGCGGTGCCGGGCGGCGAGCTGGACGCCGGCCACCCGGGGCAGCCGGGAGGGCAGCAGCTCCTCGGTGAGGGTCGCCACGCACGCGCGCGTGCGTTCCACCTCCAGCAGCCGGGCCAGGTGCTCGGTGGCGTGCCGGACGTACAGCCCGGCGAGGTGGCGCCGTCGTTCGTCCGGCTCGGCCGGTTCGTCGTAGAGCCAGACGGCGGCGCCGAGGCGGCCGGCGGTCTCGGTGGCGAGCGGGAGGGCGTAGCTGGCGGCGTAACCGAGGCGGGCGGCGACCTCGCGGTGGCGCGGGTCCAGGCCGGCCTCGGCGAACAGGTCGGGGTGCACGATCTCGGCGGCGGCACGGGTGTCGTACGGCAGGGCGCCGGGCGGCACGGTCTCGATGTGGCCGAGGTCGGCGCGGCCGAGGCCGAGGCCGAGCGTGGTGCGGGGACCCGGGCCGTCGGCGGGCTCCAGGACGACCAGACCACGGCGGGCGCCGACCAGCGCGGCTCCGGCGCGCAGCAGTTCGTGCAGGGCGTGGTCGAGGGCGTGGGTGCGGGAGAGGCGCTCGGTGAGTTCGTGGAGGGTCGTCAGATCGGAGACCCAGCCGGCCAGCCGGTCCTGGAGGACGGCACCGGGAGCGGGGGCGTGGGGGGTGGGGACGGCGGCGGCGCCGGAGGCGGGCGGAGCGGGCGCGACAGTGTGGGCGGGGGTGGGAACCGTAGGATCGATTCCAGCCACTTTCGGAGGGTGCGGGGCGTTCATGGCGCCCGGCCTTCAGACCGGTGCGTATTGCTCAAAAGCATCGCAAACCCCCATGTCATTCTGCGCCGCTAGCAGTGTCTCCACATGTACACGCACTCGTGAGGGGATGTCCAGCATTGTCCTGCGAGGATTCCTGGTGTCCATGGGGCGGGGGAGGGTTTTTCCCGAACCCCTTGCCTTACTGCCAAGTTGGCTAAAAACTGCCTTAGGTATCGCCTCATTGCGGTCGACTGGCCTTGCTCCACGGAGCGTCACAGCGGTCGTGATGGGTACGTACTCGGTGAAGGCCAGGGGTGGTTGGGGGCCGCCCGGAACCTGGCGACGGACCCGGGCGTCATAGCCACCGACGGCCGAGCCCCATCCTCCCGTGGCGGAGGCGGAGAGAAATACGCGCGACGGCAAAACGCCAGACTTCGCCACCCCCACGCCGCAGCCGTGCTTTTGATAGACGCACTATGGACGCGGACGCGGCCAACGCTCGACCCCTTGGGGTTCCCCCTGCGTGCGCAGGGGTGTGATGCGCCAACAGGTACGCAGAGTGAAGTGATCGACACATGGTGTGATGTAGCCCACGGTGTTGCCAGCGGTGCAACGGAAAGGAACGAGCGCTCATGCGCGAGATCCTCGGAAGGCGACGCAGGCTTCTGTCCAGGCGGAACGGCGACAGGCCTGAGCTGATCGGCGCGGCCCTGACCTTCGCGACGGAATGGCAGTGGCCCGTACTGCCCGGTGTGGCACCGGACCCGCAGGGGCGGGCCCGCTGCGCCTGCCCCGATCCGGAGTGCACGGTGCCCGGCGCGCATCCCTTCGACCCCGGCCTGCTCGCGGCCACCACCGACGCGCGCATGGTGCGCTGGTGGTGGACCAACCGGCCGGCCGCCCCCATCATCCTGGCCACCGGAGGCACGGCGCCCTGCGCGGTCAGCCTGCCGGCGCTCGCCGCCTCCCGCGCCCTCGCCCTGCTCGACCGGCGCGGTATGCGGCTCGGACCGGTCATCGCCTCGTCGAGCCGCTGGGCGCTGCTCGTGAAGCCGTATTCCATGGAGCAGCTGGGCGAGCTGCTCTACGCCAAGGACTTCGTCCCCGGCTCGCTGCGCTTCCACGGCGAGGGCGGCTATCTCGCGCTGCCCCCGTCCGAGACCGGCCAGGGTGCCGTCCGCTGGGAGCGGGCCCCGCTGCCCGGCTCGGCCTCGCCGTGGGTGCCGGACGTGGAGGCCGTGGTCGACGCCGTGGTCGACGCCCTCACTCGTACGGGTGTGAGCGCGCCCGAGTTGTAGGGGTGTCGGGCGCGGGCGGGGCGGCCGAGCGCCGCTCGCTCGTTATCTTCCGCACATGCTGCGTCATTCCGGGCGTCATTCCGGGCGTCACTCCAGGCCTCGTTCCGGGGTTCGTTCGGGGGGCCGTTCCGGCGGCCACCGCGCTCCGTGGCCCCTGTGCGACCTGCGGGGCGCCCGACGGCTGCGTCTGTTCGCCCTCGTGGGCGTCGTGGTGGGCGTGGTCGCGCTGCCGCTGGCCGTGGCGTCCGCCGGGCAGGTGGGCGACGCCGGCCCGGCCGCGGCGCCGACCGCCGCGTCGGCCACCGCCCGCGGGAGCTCCGACGACCGCCCGGACACCGCCCGCCGCTCCCCCTTCCTGCTCGGCCTAGGGCTCGCCACCGCCGTCCGCTGCGGGCCGGAGCTGACCTCGCCCGACGGCATCGAGGCCCAGACCTGTGTGCTGACGCAGGGCGAGGACACCTGGGCGCGCACCTACTACCGCAACGCCACCGGCGAGTCGCTGGACTCCGTGCTGAGCCTGATGGGGCCGGGCGGCCGGAGCGTGCAGATGCGCTGCGTCACCGGGGCCGACGACGAGCCCGCCACCTGCGAGACCCCGCGCGAGCACAGGCGGGGCGGACCGGACGCCTACACGGCCGTCACGGAGTTCGCGGAGCGCGGGGCGGAGGGGGCGCTGCTGCTGCGGTCGGGGAGCAATTCCTGAGAGGAAGCGGGCGCGGGGCGCGCGGGGAGCCGACGCCAGGGGCGCAGGCGATGCGGCGCCGGGGCCGGGATGCGTCGGTGAGTCGCTGCCCGTGTCGCCGAGCGCGGGGTCTTCACGCGGGGCCGGCAGGGGGTGGCGACGCGGGTCGCTGTGCGGCGGCGGGCGCGGAGATGGAAAGACCCGGTTGCTGGCGACGGGGGATGCACCAGCAACCGGGCTACTGGAACGGTAACAAGAGATCGGCGGTTCGCAAATTCCGGGCTGCCTATTCGGACACCGATTTCCCTGCCCGAACCGGGAGTTGTGACAGGAGTCACCTGACCCGCCGCCGGGTGTCACGGCTGACCGACCGGTCAGCCGTGACACGGGCGCGCGGGGCGTCAGCTGAGCGTGACCTGCCGGTTGGTCAGCCCGCCGCGCGCCCGGCGCTCTTCCGGAGTGAGCGGCTCCTGGACGGCGAGGGCGGCGGCGAGACGCTCGGCGAACTCGGCGGCCGGCTTCTCCACTTCCTCGGCACCGACCCCGCTCGGCAGGTCCCAGACCGGCACGGTGAGCCCGTGAGCACGGAAGGAACCCACGAGCCGGGTGCCCTCGCCGAGGCTGGAGCGGCCCGCCGCGTGCAGTCGCGCGAGGGCGTCCAGAAGCTGCTCCTCCGGGTGCGGCATGACCCAGCGAAGGTGGTTCTTCTCCGGGGTCTCGCACCAGTACGCCGCGTCCACGCCGGCCAGCTTCACCGTCGGGATGGCGGCGGCGTTGGCCCGCTCCAGGGAGGCGGCCACCTCCGGGGTGGCGTTCTCCGCGTCCGGCACCCAGAACTCGAAGCCGCTGTGCACGACCGGCTCGAAGGCGGCCTCCGGGTCGAGCAGGTCCTGCAGCCGGGGTCCCTCGGCGGGGGCGCGGCGGCCCTGCACCGGGGTGCCGGGCTCCGCCTCCAGCGCCCGCTGCAGCGTGTCGGCGAGGTCGCGGCTGATGTCGCCGGACGCCGTGTCGTTCTGCAGGCCGATCAGGACCGAGCCGTCGTCGCGGCGCAGCGCGGGCCAGGCCATCGGCAGCACCGTGGCCAGGGTGACCGAGGGGACGCCCTCGGGCAGGCCGTCCTTCAGGGTCAGCCCGGCCGTCGCCGCCGGGACCAGCTCCCGCAGCGCCACCCAGTCGCACTCGCCGGGCAGCCCCTCGAACGGGCGATGCACCAGCTCGGTCGCGGCGTGCGCGGCGGCCCGGCCGTGGCAGGCCTTGTAGCGCCGGCCGCTGCCGCACGGGCAGGGTTCGCGGGCGCCGACAACCGGGATCTCCCCGTCGGTCGGCTGCGGCTTGGCCTTCGTCTGGGGTCGCTTCTTGGCCATGGTGGGTGTCTCCCGGTTACGGCGCTTCTCGTACGGCGGGAGCCTAGCCGTTCCTGACACAACCAACGGGAACCTGTGGACAACGCACGCGCGCTCGACGCCGGCGGTGTGGACGGGGGCCGCCGGCCGCCCCGGTCAGTCCAGGTCCTCGAAGGCGTCCGCGAAGTCCAGCCCGGAGAGACCGGAAAGACCGGAGAGTCCGGGCAGGTCGGGCAGTCCAGGCAGTCCGGGCAGCTCGGCCAGGCCGGGCGCGCCAGGAGTGCTCAGGTCGGGCACGCCGGGAGCGGTCAGGTCGGATACGCCCGGAGTGGTCAGGCCGGATACGCCCGGAGTGGTCAGTTCCGGGCGCGGGGAACGGGTGACGCGCGTAGCGAAAGCGTCGCGGCTGCACCGGGCGTCGGGATCGTGGACGTCCGCGTGGACCACCACCCAGACCGTCACCTCGCCGTGCACGTCGTCCCGGACGCCCCAGTCGTCGGCGAGCGCCGTGATGATGTTCAGCCCCCGGCCGCCGTGCGCGGTCACCGACGGAGTGGCCGGTGCCGGGCGGGTCGGGCCGCCACCGTCCGTGACCTCCACGATGAGCCGCCCGCGCGCGTCGACCCGCCAGGCGGCGCGAACATCCCCGTCCCCCGCCGACGCGTCCCCCAGAGGCCGCCCGTGTTTACAGGCGTTGCTCAAAAGTTCGGAAAGGATCAGTACGGCGTCGTCGATGACCGATTCCGATACGCCACCGCTGCGCAGCTGCGCCCGCATCCGGTGCCGCGCCTTCCCCACGCCCGCAGGGCCATGGGGTACGGCCATGCTCGACGACGTGGGCACCTCCTGTGCCACCACCAACGCCACCCCCGAGACCTCCTTCGCCCCACGCCACGGTGTGGATGCCCTCTTGGCCTGTACCGGAAACCGGCCAGTCCCCTTCCGGTGACGCATTCGACACGACCGAACACGTACCGAACGCGCCGGAGCACTCCCTGTGACGAAAGGTGCCGGACAGTGCCCGGTATTGACCGGAATCGGGTGGGTGGCGGACCGCCCCGCTCAGCGGCCCAGTTGCCGCAGCACCGCGCGCGGGCGGTTGGTGATGATGGCGTCGACACCCAGTTCGACGCAGAGTTCGACGTCCTCGGGCTCGTTCACGGTCCACACGTGGACCTGGTGGCCGGACCGCTTCAGCCGCTCCACGTAGGCGGGGTGGCTGCGCACGATGCGGACCGAGGGGCCCGCCACGCGCACGCCCGCGGGCAGCCGGCCGTCGCGCAGCCGGGGCGAGACGAACTGCATCAGATAGACCGTCGGCAGCGTCGGCGCCGCGGCGCGCACCCGGTGCAGCGAACGCGCCGAGAAGCTCATGATCCGGACCGGCGACTCGGCGGCGGAGGCCGGCGCGTCCAGGCCGAACCGCTTCAGCAGGGTCAGCAGTCGCTCCTCGACCTGGCCCGCCCACCGTGTGGGGTGCTTGGTCTCGATGGCCAGCTCCACGGGCCGCCCGGCGTCCGCGACCAGCTCCAGCAGCCGCTCCAGGGTGAGGACGGAGGTCTCCTCGCGGTCCTCCGGGCGGTGCTCCCAGTCGGGTTCCTCGTCCCGGCCGCGCCAGGCCTCGCGCGTCTTCCAGGAGCCGAAGTCCAGGGCGGCGAGATCGGCCAGTTCCAGCGCGGAGACCGCGCCGCGGCCGTTGGAGGTACGGTTCACCCGCCGGTCGTGGACGCAGACCAGATGTCCGTCCGCGGTCAGCCGTACGTCGCACTCCAGGGCGTCCGCGCCGTCCTCGATCGCCTTCCGGTAGGCGGCGAGGGTGTGCTCGGGGGCGTCTTCCGAAGCGCCCCGGTGGGCGACGACCTGGATGGCGTGCTGTCGTGCGTGGGTCACCGCGTCATGGTGCCACCGTCACCGGGTACACGGGACGGCACTGCGCTCATTGATAAGACCTTTGCGTGGAAGATCCTATATAAACCGATATAAAGAAGACCGTCGGACCCACAGCCACGGCTTATCGTGCTCTGACGGCCGGTGGGAAAAGCTGAGTGCAGACCAGTGCTTGACTGCAGACCAGTGTTATCGACGACAACAGGCGTGGACCGAGGAGAAGACCTGTGAGCACCGAGAACGAGGGCAACGCGGTACCCCCGGCGCCGTCCGCACCTCCCGTGCCGATGGCCTCTCCCGCCGTCTCCCCGCCGGGCCCCGCATCCGGGGGGAACGCGCCGACGGCTCCGCTTCCGCCCGTGCCCCCGACGGCCCCGACGGCCTCGACGGACCACGGTGCGGCGCACCAGCCCGGCCCGGCCCCCGACGGCTCCTGGCCGCCGCCCCCGCCGGCCACCCCGGCCTACGGCGACGGCGGCACCGGCGGCCCGGGCACCGGATGGGGCGCCTCGTACCAGCAGCCCGCTCCCAAGCCGCGCAGCGGACGCGGCGGACTGGTGGCGGCCGTCCTGGTGGCCGCGCTGGTCGCGGGCGGCCTGGGCGGCGGCCTCGGCTACACCCTGGCCAAGGACCGGGACGACCGCGGCTCCACCACCGTCTCCGCGGCGGACAGCGCCACGCAGGTCAAGCGTGCGCCGGGGACGATCGCGGGCGTGGCCGCCAGGGCGCTGCCCAGCACGGTGACCATCGAGGCGGAGAGCAACAACGGCGAGGGCGGCACGGGCACCGGGTTCGTCTTCGACACCCAGGGCCACATCGTCACCAACAACCACGTGGTGGCCGACGCCGTGGACGGCGGCAAGCTCACGGCCACGTTCCCGGACGGCAAGAAGTACAACGCCGAGATCGTCGGCCACGCGCAGGGCTACGACGTCGCGGTCATCAAGCTCAAGAACGCCCCCTCCGACCTCAAGCCGCTCGCCCTCGGCGACTCCGACAAGGTGGCCGTCGGCGACGAGACCATCGCCATCGGCGCCCCCTTCGGGCTCTCCAATACGGTGACCACGGGCATCATCAGCGCCAAGAACCGCCCGGTGGCCTCCAGCGACGGCAGCTCCACCAGCAAGGCGTCGTACATGAGCGCGCTGCAGACCGACGCGTCCATCAACCCGGGCAACTCCGGCGGCCCGCTGCTGGACGCCTCCGGTGCGGTCATCGGCATCAACTCCGCGATCCAGTCCAGCGGAAGCGGCGGCTTTGGCACCGGCCAGTCCGGCTCGATCGGCCTGGGTTTCGCCATCCCGATCAACCAGGCCAAGTACGTCGCCCAGCAGCTGATCAAGACCGGCAAGCCGGTGTACGCCAAGATCGGCGCCTCCGTCTCCCTGGAGGAGTCCACCGACGGCGCCCAGATCACCGACCAGGGCACGGGCGGCGCCGCCGCGGTCGAGGCGGGCGGCCCCGCCGACAAGGCCGGTCTCAAGCCCGGCGACGTCATCACCAAGCTCGACGACCACGTGATCGACAGCGGTCCGACCCTGATCGGCGAGATCTGGACGCACAAGCCGGGTGACAAGGTGACGATCACTTACAAGCGGGGCGGCCAGGAGCACACGGTGGACCTCACGCTGGGGTCGCGCCAGGGCGACAACTGACCCGCCCCGCCCCGCACACGCGAGGGAGCCCGGTACGCTGTACCCGCTCCGTCCCGGGCGGGCGGAGCGAGGTGGGTTGCCCGAGCGGCCTAAGGGAACGGTCTTGAAAACCGTAGTGACGTGAGAGCGTCACCGTGGGTTCGAATCCCACCGCCTCCGCAGGTCAGAGACGTGCTGGTCAGAAGGGGTGTCCCTTGATGGGGGCGCCCCTTCTGCATGGGGCCTGTCTCACCTTGATCCGGTCCTGTCGCGTTGTGGATCAGCGTGTGTGGACCAGGCGTGGACCAAGAGCGGGGAGGAAAGCGCAGCTCAGGGGCCTGCTACTGAGGCAGAGAGGGCCCCGGTCCACGAGGCCCACGATCATGCACCAAAGGCCGTCACAGCATCATCAACGGTGCCGTAGAGGGTAAGGACTTGGTCCGCGCCCGTGAGTTCGAGGATTCTACGCAGCGTCGGAGGCGCACACGCCAGGGCCAGGACCGTGTCTCTGGCCTTTGCAAGCCGTTGCGCGGCCAGGAGGGCACCGAGCCCTGCTGAGTCGCAGAAGGTCACGCCTGAAAGATCGAGAACCAGGGACGGGGGCGCGTGTCGACCAGGGCCTCAAAGAGTGCCAGGAAGTCGGTCCTGGTCAGGTAGTCCATCTCGCCGCTGACCCTGCCCACGAGACAGCCACCCAGCAAAGTCCTCTCGATCGAGGGAGTACCGGTCACAACGGTTCACCGTTTCTCAGGCAGGCTCAGGTGGGCGCTGTGGTCCCAACGCCCGCAGGGCGACTTCCCCGAGATCCGCTCTTCAATCACGGCATGAGCGGGAATGCAGAGTCCCGCTCACCCTAGACGCGGGTGAGCGGGACTGTGAGAGACGCTGTGAGGTCAGTCGTCTGTTTCCAAAGCGCGCTCGATCTGCTCGTTTGCGCGCTGCTGGTTGCGGTGGATGGCCTTGGCGTAGAAGCGGAACAGGACAGCGATGCTGTGGCCCGCTCGGCGTGCGACTTCTGCCGGGGAGACGCCGGACTCAAGCCAGAGCGAGACGCCTGCGTGGCGCAGGGAGTACGGCACGTCAGCCAAGGGTGAGGCTGCTTCGGTCTCGGTCAGCACGGCGAGTCGAGCTGCCTTCCATACCTCCCCGTACTCCTTGGACAGCAGGTGGCCGCCCTGGGCCGCGCGGAACAGCCGGCCATCTTCGGCGGTACCGAATTCCTTGATGTGCTCGCGGATCAGGCGAACGAGGACGGGGGGAATCGGTACCGGCCGGGTCGCCTTGCGGGCCCGCTTCTTCAGGCCGCGCGTGTCGAATGACTCGCCCGTGTCGGTCCAGCCGGAGCCGACGCGGGGCATGCTCGTGGACAGGAGCACTTCCCCCCCAGCCTTCTTCGGGGAGGGTGAGGTCGTCTTCGCGGAGGCCGGCCGCCTCACCGGGGCGGTTGGCCGCGTAGTAGAGGCAGCCGAAGAACGCTTGCAGGTGGCGCCCGCGTTCGCCCTGCTCTCCAACCGCGTCGATCAGTGCCTTCCTTGCCCGAACCGACTCAATCACGAAAACCGCACCCAACCGCCCGACCGACGAACCCGACTGGGCGGCGCCTGGCTCGGGCATCACCTTGCTGAGGTCTCTACCCTTTGAATATCTTGAGATAGTCAGATTTCTGAATCAAATTAATTCCCTGGCGCCGTGCGCCGTTCGAATGAGTGGGAATTTCTCCCTGTCCTGCCTGGGTCGGTTCAAAGATATTTCTGCGTAATATGCCGCGGAAGTAGCAGCAAGGCTTCCCGGGTTATCGGTAGCCCGGTACGCCACGGCCCCACAGGAAATGGCCTATCGATGAAGCTGAAGAACCCTCCGGCGGCTCGCCGTCGTTCTCTGTCCGGCGTTCTGGCCTCGGTCCTTGCCGCGACGGTTGCCGTCGTGATGGTCGCTCTGACGCCGACGCAGGCGCTGGCCATCGCTACGCAGGTGCCTCTGGCCACGGCCGCAAGTTTCTCCGTTCTGGCGGGTCAGGGAGTCACCAATACCGGCCCCTCGCTGATCAGTCACGACCTGGGTACGCACCCGAATCCGTCCATCACCGGGTTCCCGCCCGGCCAGGTACTCGGCGCCGTGCACGCTGCGGACGCTGTCGCGCTTCAGGCCAAGTCCGACCTGGTCACGGCGTACAACAATGCGGCCGGCCAGGCCACGGACTTCGCACTCGCGTCGGCAATTGGCAACGGCCAGACGCTGCTTCCGGGCGTCCATACCGCTGTCTCCGGTGTCGGGCTCACCGGTGACCTGATCCTGGACGCCGCGGGGAACCCGAACGCCGTCTGGGTGTTCCAGATTCCTGAAGCTCTGACGACTGCGTCCTCCAGCCGAGTGCTCCTCACCAATGGGGCTTCGGCGTGCAACGTCTTCTGGCAGATCGGGAGTTCGGCCACGCTCGGCACCAACTCCACATTCGTGGGCACCATCATGGCTCTGACCTCGATCAGCGTGACGACAGGGGCGGACATCGAGGGGCGGGCGCTGGCCCGTAACGGCTCCGTGACGCTCGACAACAACAGGATCTTCCTCGGCGGGTGCGCTACCTCCACCACTGGTGGAACGACGACGGGAACGACCACAGGCACCACGACGGGAACGACCACAGGCACCACGACGGGAACGACCACAGGCACCACGACGGGAACGACCACAGGCACCACGACAGGAACGATCGCAGGCGCCACGACCGGCGGGCTGCTCAGCGGCGGCCTCGTCACGGGTGGCGTCCTGGGCGGGCCGATCCTCTCGCCCGGTGCCACTTCGGGCAACGTCGCCGGCACCACTTCTGGGAACACCGAAGGCAACACCGCCGGGAACACCGCGGGCAACACCGCCGGGAACACCACCTCCGGGGCCACCATGGGCAACACGGCCGGGAACACCTCCGGCGGTAATGGCGGCGGACACGACCACGCGCCAGGCGGCCCGAACCACGGTGTCAAGCCTGGAAGGCCCGACCACGGGGGCAGGCCCGACCACGGCAAGTACGACCACGGCAAGTACGACCACGGCAAGTACGACCACGGCAAGTACGACCACGGCAAGTACGACCACGGCAAGTACGACCACGCCAAGGACGACCACGCCAAGCAGCCTGACGAGAACTACGGCTACGACGAGACGCCCAAGGGCTACGAGGGCGACGACCACTCCACGGGCTACGAGGACTAGACAGCCCACAGCGGTCAGTCCACTCACCGCATGACGACGCGCGGCGGAATTCTCATCGATTCCGCCGCGCGCTGTCCGGTGGCGTTCAGCGAAAAAGCCAGGTGCGAGCAGCTGACAAAGAAAGACAGGTAGGCGGTGTCGAGCGGAATTGACTCAGCGGACGTGGAGGAAATCGAGCAGTCCGACTCCGGTCCGGCCACGCACGAACGTCCTGACGCCACGGCCGCGCCGCATAAGTCGCCGAGGGGTGCCCGGGCCCTGAAATCCGGACTGCGCGCCACCGTGGTCCTATGCCTGGCGGCGAGCGTCGTCCACGTGATCCTCGTGTTCTTTCATGTGGCACCGGCCAACACCGTCTCCAAACGATACAGCCCGCTGATCAATGCATGGGTGTACCCCTTCTTCGAACAGAACTGGCGGCTCTTCGCCCCGGACCCCGAGTCCGTCAATCGGCAGATTCTGGCGAGAACCGCACACACCGGCTCCGACGGATCGGTCCGTGTAGGTCCCTGGTTCGACTTGACCGCCGTGGATGGTTCCGCAGTCGAGCATCAGCCATTCCCGAGCCACACGGCTCAGAACATGCTGCGCCGTGCCTGGTCCAGCTACGTCGACACGCACGGAGGAGACGACAAGGCGCGCACGGAACGCGCCCTGATGATGCAGAAGTACCTGACCAACATTGCTGCGGACCGCGTCGCCGCCCACAACAGCGGCACCTTCGACTTCATTCAGCTCCGCGTCGTCACCATGCCCATCGCGTCCGGCCCCCTCGCCGGCAATCGCCCGCCGATGCCGGCCGAGAACCGGCTCCTGCCCTGGTGGAAGGTGACCCGCCATGGAAAATGAAACGCAGAGGACCGCGTACACAGGCGCCGATCGGTGGCTCGCCGACCGGATCACCGCCGTGTGGGACCTCCTGACCGGCCGCCCGGTGTCCCTGTACGCCGCGTCGGTGCTGCGGATCGGCTACGGACTGCTCTACCTGCTCTTTCTGCTGCGCGAGTTCCCGCACCGTGCCGAGATCTGGGGTCCCGATTCCCCGTGGACGCCCGCCTTGGCGCGCCAGCTCTTCGAGCAGACGGGCTGGTTCAGCATCCTGACCCTGTCCGACGGCCGCACCTACTTCGAGCTCTGCTACGCACTGGCCCTGGTCACGTCCGCGCTGTTCATGCTGGGCTGGCGGACCCGCGTCCTGTCCGTCCTGTTCGCCGTCATGGTGACCTCGTTCCATGCCCGGGCGATCTTCATGACGGACGGGGGCGACAACCTGATCCTGCTGATGGCCTTCTACCTGGTCCTCACGGCCTGCGGTCGGCGCTGGTCGCTGGACGCGCGCAGGAACAGGCTGAAGACGATTCGCGCGGGGACCGCGCCGGAATCGGCGAGGAGTCCCTTCACGCTGCAACTCCGCGACGCCCGAACCGCCTTGATCACGGTGGTGCACAACTGCGGCATGCTCCTCATCGCGACACAGGTCTGCTTCCTCTACGGATCAGCCGGCCTGTACAAGGTCCAGGGACCTTCCTGGAGCAGCGGCACCGCACTCCACTACGTCCTCAACCTCGAACTCTTCCGGCCCTGGCCCGCGCTCTCCCACTTCGTGGACGAGCACACGCTTGCGGTCGCCATCGCCGGCTACATGACCGTGCTCTTGCAGGTGGCCTTCCCGTTCGTCCTCTTCGGCAGGCTCAAGTACCCCGTTCTCGCCATGCTGCTGGGCATGCACATCGGCATCGCCGTGCTTATGGGGCTGCCTCTGTTCTCCGGCGCGATGATCGTTGCGGACGCCGCGTTCCTTCCCGACCGCTTCTACACCTTCCTGCCTCACCTCTGCAGACGCGCGATGCGGCAGACGGACAGCTGGCATCCGGCACTCGGACGAGCGACAGCCAGAACCGTACCTGCGCAGGGCAGGCCCGGCGCACTCGGCTCGAAGAATCGAGTCACACTCCCTGCAGGGCGGAAGGACACCACGCTCGCCACCGAGCCAGCGTCCCCCCAGATGCCCCGAAGAGCAGTTGAGTCGTAACCGAGCCGGACAAGGTCGAAAGGCCCCACGCCGAGCAGTGGGGCCTTTCGACGGCAGGGGCCAGTTTGCTCAGGCTGGGACGGGCGCGGACATGAGGCTAGTCAAGATTTGACGGCAGACCTGACGGCAACGACGGCACACAGACGCACATGATGGCTAACCTGGGCGATCGAGGTCAGGGGCCCAGCCGTTCGATCGGCACCTTGCCCGATCCTACGGATCAGAAGGCGCAGGTCTTCGGGCGGAAAGCAGGGCCAGTGGACCCCGTGTGGACCACGGACCCCGCGCGAGGCCCGGGGCCGGTAGTCTGTACCCGCTCCGCCCCAGGTGGGACGGGGCCGAGGTGGGTTGCCCGAGCGGCCTAAGGGAACGGTCTTGAAAACCGTCGTGGCGCGAGCCACCGTGGGTTCAAATCCCACACCCACCGCGTGATCAACGGCCCCTGACCAGGAAAGACGGTCAGGGGCCGTTGTGCTGCGCTCTCCCAATAACCGTCGCTTTCCGCTCCGTCAAGTCCCGAATCCTCGGAGCGTGACCCTGTTGCCGGATTCCGGCCTACTTGAAGTGCGGGCCTCACCGGATACCCCCCACGAACACGAGGCACCGGGGCGTGAAAAGCGTCGTTCACTTCATGAGGAGAGCCATGATCCGCAACATCCGCAAGCAGAACCGAGTCCGCGGCAACCGTGCTCTGGCCCTGGCGACGATCACCGCTTCGGCCGCCATCGTCGGCGGCGTCGTGATCCCGGCCGGCGCGGCACTCGCGGCCCCGATGCCGGATTCCGCGGTGGTCGCCTCCGTGCCGGGCAAGGGAAGCCACCACAAGAACCTTTGCACGGACAAGAAGTGGCACAAGAAGCACTCCAGGGACTCCAGGTACTCCTGCTGGTACCAGAACCAGCAGTTCTTCTGGGACAAGCAGCACAAGGCCTTCTTCGTGGAGAAGGACGACAAGCCGCGCTTCCTCGCCCCGAGCCTGAACAACATCAACTTCTTCCAGACCGTCAACATCACGAACAACCAGACCAACAACATCACCAACAACGGAATCATCAACGGCGGCATCAACATCAACAACGGCAACCAGTTCAAGGACGAGAAGGGAATCGAGAAGCTGGCGGACCAGAAGAAGAAGGAAGAGGAGCAGAAGAAGCAGGAGGAGCAGCAGAAGAAGGCCGACGAGCAGAAGAAGCAGGAGGACGACCAGCAGAAGAAGGACGACCAGCAGAAGAAGGACGACCAGCAGAAGCAGCACGACGACGAGCAGAAGAAGGCCGACGAGCAGAAGCAGCAGGAGGACGAGCAGAAGAAGGCCGACGAGCAGAAGCAGCAGGAGGACGACGAGCAGAAGAAGGCCGACGAGCAGAAGCAGCAGGAGGACGAGCAGAAGAAGGCCGACGAGCAGAAGCAGCAGGACGAGCAGAAGAAGCAGCAGGACGAGCAGAAGAAGCAGGAGGACCAGCAGAAGAAGGACGACGAGCAGCAGAAGCAGGACGAGCAGCAGAAGCAGGAGGACCAGCAGAAGCAGGATCAGCAGGACCCGGCCCAGGACAAGGCCGACCAGCCGGCTGACCAGCCCGCCGACGCGCCGGCCGATCAGAACGCTGACCAGCCCGCCGACCAGAACGCCGACGCGCCGGCCGACCAGAACGCCGACGCGCCCGCTGACCAGAACGCTGACCAGCCTGCGGACCAGCCGGCCGATCAGAACGCTGACCAGCCCGCCGACGCGCCGGCCGACCAGAATGCCGACCAGCCGGCGGACCAGAACGCTGACCAGCCTGCCGACGCCCCTGCCGACGCCCCTGCCGACGCGCCGGCCGACCAGAACGCCGGCCAGCCCGCCGACCAGCCGGCTGCGGACGCCGGGGCCGGCGACACCGGGGCCGGCGCCGCCGGCGAGTGATCCGCCACGTGGTTCCCCGTGGGGTGAAGGTCTTCCCGGCCTTCACCCCACGGGCATGCTCACGGCCGGTTCCCCGTCAGCCGTGCCGCCGACGCGATGGTGGCGCGGGCCTCGCGTTCGGTCAGCCCCGTGTCGCGGGCCGCGGCCACGAGCGGGGCGACGAGGGCGGGCCCGATGCCGTTCTCGTAGGCCCGGCAAGCCGCCCAGAACAGGCGGGTGTTGCGCTGCCCCTCGTGCGCGGCGAGGACGAACTGGACGAGCCCCTGCCCGTGGCCGCCCGTCGGCGGATGGGCGGGATGCGGCGCGCGGGGCGGGGGGAGCAGCAGGCGGAGCAGGGACGGCGGGCAGGGGGCCGGGGCCAGGTGGGCGGTGCCGGGCGCGGCGGTGTAGACGCCGTGGTCGGTACGGGAGCCGGGGCCCACGAGATAGCCGCCGGCGCCCCGGATGTCGATGCCGGGGGCGAGCCGGCCGGCCGAGTTCGGTACGACGGTGTCCGGCGGGCCGGCCAGCCACAGGTGCCGTCCTCCGCTCGGGGTGAGGACGACGACCGTCTCCGGGATCGTGAACAGGTGGCGCAGGGCCAGCTCGCGCAGGGCGGCCGAGGAGTCCGTGCCGGACTTGGTGTCCAGGTCGACGCCGATCAGGTGGTACGGGGGGAGCCCGCAGGCGATGCCGTAGCCGGTGGCCCAGGGCGCCGCGGCGAAGAGTTCGCGGATGCGGACCGGATCGGTGGAGGCGTCGTACACACCGTGGCCGAAGCGTCCGCACTCGCCGTGGCAGGGGCGTCCGGCCGGCCCCGGGCCCGGGTCCGGGCCGGCGCGGTGCGGGGAGCGCAGGGCCGGGAGCTTCGTCCGGGACAGGGGGATGACGGCCAGACCGCGTTCGGCGGCTGACAGGGCATGTGCGAGGGCCAGCGTCCTGGCCTGCCGGTCGGTGGTGGCCATGGATCCATGTTCGTACGTACGTTCGAAAAAGGGAAGGGTGGCCCGGTGTGACGCGCCGGTGCGGGCGGGAATGGCCGGAACGGCGCCGAAACGATTCCTCCCTTGTGTCGCTTGGCGAGGCGGGTGCGTGTGTCCGGGCGTCTCCGGTGCCGAAGTGACCAAAGGGGGCGACAGGGGTTTGGCGACTTGTCATCACGCTTGCGTGCTAATCGGTGCTTCCGAGGGGGTTCGTCGGGGATTCGGTGGGCAACTCTGGTGGCGCGACGTCGTCCACGACTGTCAAGGCGGTCGGCCAACTGCCCTGACACCACCCACGGTTCACGAACTCCCGGCCCTCGGGTCGCTGAGTGCTTGGTTCTGGAGGAACACATGGCACGTATCCGTACCGCTCGCGTTCTCGCCGCCGTCTCCGCTCTCCCGCTCGCAGCCGCCCTCTTCGCCGGTGTCGCGTCGGCGGACAACGGCGCCATCGCGGACGACGGATCGAACGCGGGCGTGGCGTCCGTCCTCGGCAGCGGGGTCGTCGGCGACAACACCGGCAACTCGTCCACCACGAACCAGAACGCGGTCGGCTCCGGAGCCTCGAACCAGAGCAACACCGCGCAGGTCGACGGCTCCGCGTTCACGGCCGTCCAGCAGGGCAACAACAACGTCCACGTCGACTTCGTCAACCTGTGGTGATCCCACGGCGAGGGCCCTCGTGACGAGGGTGCTCGCGGGGTGTGCTTCAAGGTCGCAACACGTCTGCGCGGCGGTGCCTCGGCGCCGCCGCGTCGGCGTTCCCCCGGACGGGGGCGGACCGGCCCCGGACCGGAAGGCGGGCCGTCCGGGACGCGTGCGGTCCGGAAGGTGAGCCGTCCGGGACGCGTGCGGTTTCGGGAACGCGTGGTCCGGAGAGCGCGGGGCCCGGCGGTGACCTTGACACTCCCGGTGATCTGACGGACAGTCAGATACCGTTCCCGAGGTCAGGGGGTGGCGGTGCGCGAGGAGCGGACGCGCGACGAACTGGGCGCGCGGCTCAAGGAGTACGAGGGGCGGCCGGCGGCCGTCTCCGGGGCCGGGAAGGACCCGGTGAACGCGCCGATGATCCGGCACTGGTGCGAGGCGCTGGGCGACACCCACCCCGCCTACACCGGCCCGGACGCCATCGCCCCGCCCACCATGCTCCAGGTCTGGACGATGGGCGGCCTCAGCGGCCACCAGGGCCGCACCGGGGCGTACGACGAACTCCTCGGCCTGCTGGACGCGGCGGGCTGCACCGCGGTGGTGGCGACCGACTGCGAGCAGGAGTACCTGCGGCCCCTGCGGCCGGGCGACGAGATCGTGTTCGACACGGTCATCGAGGAGGTCTCCGGCCGCAAGACGACGAAGCTCGGCACGGGCTACTTCGTCACGACCCGGACGGAGGTCCGGGTGGACGGCGAGCCGGCCGGCATCCACCGCTTCCGCATCCTCAAGTACGCCCCCGCCGCCCGGGCGCCCCGGGCGCGCCGCCCCCGCCCGGTGGTCAACCGGGACAACGCGGGCTTCTGGCAGGGCGTGGCCGGACACCGGCTGCTCATCCAGCGCTGCACGGACTGCGGCACCCTGCGCCACCCGTGGCTGCCGGGCTGCAACGCCTGCGGAAGCCTCGAGTGGGACACGGTGGAGGCGAGCGGCGAGGGCACGGTCCACTCGTACGTCGTGCTGCACCACCCGCCGTTCCCCGCCTTCGACCCCCCGTACGCGGTGGGCCTGATCGAACTCGCCGAGGGCGTGCGGATGGTGAGCAACGTGGTGGGGGTGCCGTACGACAGGGTGCGCATCGGGCTGCCGGTGCGGCTGGAGTTCCGGGCGTACGACGAGGAGCTGACGCTGCCGGTGTTCCGGGTGGTGCAGCGATGAGGGCCGGGGACCGGCTGGCGCCGCTGGAGGTCCCGGTGACCCGCACCCTGATCGTGGCGGGCGCCATCGCCTCCCGCGACTACCAGGACGTGCACCACGATCCGGAGCTGGCCCGGCAGAAGGGCGCGCCGGACGTCTTCATGAACATCCTGACCACGAACGGCCTGGTCGGCCGGTACGTCACCGATCACTTCGGCCCGATGGCGGTGCTCCGCAAGGTCGCCATCAGGCTGGGGGCGCCCAACCACCCGGGGGACACCATGGTGCTGACCGGCAGCGTCGAGGAGGTCCACGGCGACACGGCCGTGGTCCGGGTCGTCGGGGCCAACGGCCTCGGCACCCATGTGACGGGCACGGTGACGGTCACGGTCCCGGAGGCCGGCCGATGAGCCTGCGCCGCCGCGACACCCTCGGCGGGCGCGCGGCGATCGCCGGCATCGGGGCCACCGAGTTCTCCAAGGACTCCGGCCGCAGCGAGCTGCGCCTCGCGGTGGAGGCGGTACGGGCCGCGCTCGACGACGCGGGGCTCACACCGGCCGACGTGGACGGGCTGGTCACCTTCACCATGGACACCAGCCCGGAGATCACCGTGGCCCAGGCCTGCGGAATGGGCGAGCTGTCCTTCTTCTCCCGGGTGCACTACGGCGGCGGGGCGGCCTGTGCCACCGTCCAGCAGGCGGCGCTCGCGGTGGCGACGGGCGTGGCCGAGGTGGTCGTCTGCTACCGGGCGTTCAACGAGCGGTCGGGCCGCCGGTTCGGCGCGGGGGTGCAACACCGGGAGCCGTCGGCGGAGGGCGCGGCGCTCGGCTGGGTGCTCCCGTTCGGGCTGCTCACCCCGGCCTCCTGGGTGGCGATGGCGGCCCGGCGCTATCTGCACGCCCACGGCCTGACGCCGGAGGCCTTCGGGCACGTGGCCGTGGTGGACCGGGCGTACGCGGCGACCAACCCGGCCGCGTACTTCCACGGCCGCCCGATCACCCTCGCCGACCATGCCGCGTCCCGCTGGATCGCCGAGCCGCTGCGGCTGCTGGACTGCTGCCAGGAGACCGACGGCGGACAGGCGGTCGTCGTCACCTCCGTGGAGCGGGCCCGGGACCTGCCGCACCCGCCCGCCGTGATCGCGGCGGCGGCCCAGGGCGCGGGCCGGGCCCAGGAGCAGATGACCGGCTTCCACCGGGACGATCTGACCGGCCTGCCGGAGATGGGCGCGGTGGCCCGCCAGCTGTGGCGCACCTGCGGTCTCGGCCCGGACGGCATCGACGTGGGGATCCTCTACGACCACTTCACCCCGTTCGTGCTGATGCAGCTGGAGGAGTTCGGGTTCTGCGGCAGGGGCGAGGCGGCGGACTTCGTGGCCGAGCGGAGGCTGCCGCTGAACACCCACGGGGGCCAGCTCGGGGAGGCGTACCTGCACGGCATGAACGGCATCGCCGAGGCGGTCCGCCAGTTGCGGGGCACGGCCGTGAACCAGGTCCCGGGCGCGTCCCGCACCCTGGTGACGGCCGGCACCGGCGTGCCGACGTCCGGCCTGGTCCTGACGGCGGACGGCTGACCTCCCCGGGGCCGCCCCCCGTGCCCCTCAGGGTCGTACCCCCAGACGGGACGAGCCCGTGCTCCACCTTCAGGAGGTGCAGCCAGCCCCACCCCTACAACCTGAGGGGGACTCCGCTTCGGGACCTGCGGCCGATCCCGGGCGGTGGGTCCCGCTCCTAGCGTGGAGCCATGACCACACCCGTCTGCACCAGCGCCTCGGCCGCCGCCGCACCCGCGCGGCAGACCCGCACCCACTACCCCTCGTTCGCGTCCTACGTGCGGGCCCGCCAGCAGGTCCTGCTGCGCACCGCCCGCTCCCTGACCGCGAACCCCAGCGATGCCGAGGACCTGCTGCAGACCGCGCTCGCCAAGACCTACGTGGCCTGGGAGCGCATCGAGGACCAGGGCGCGCTCGACGGCTATGTGCGCCGGGCGCTGCTGAACACCCGGACCTCGCAGTGGCGCAAGCGCAGAGTGGACGAGTTCGCCTGCGACGAACTGCCCGAGCCGGAGCCCGCGCCCGGCCACGACGACCCGGCCGAGCGGCAGGCGCTGCACGACGCGATGTGGCGGGCGGTCCTGCGGCTGCCGGCGCGCCAGCGGGCGATGGTCGTCCTGCGGTACTACGAGGACCTCAGCGAGGCCCAGACCGCCGAGGTGCTCGGCGTGTCCGTGGGCACGGTGAAGTCGGCCGTGTCGCGCGCGCTGGGCAAGCTGCGCGAGGACCCCGAGCTGGTGCCGGCCCGCTAGCCGGGGCTCCGGCCGGCCACGGTTCGGCGAGGGCTCCGGCAGGGCTCGGCGAGGGCTCCGGCAGGCGCCGGCAGGGCTCCGGCCAGGGTTCCCGTCACCTCAGTGACGTACCCCCTAGTGACATACCGCGTGGTATGTGCGCAGAATCAGCGCACCCCTACCCCCCCGTAGGACCACCGCGAAGGCAATGTCGCCCGGGAGGACGCCGTGCTGGCCACCATGCAGGACGTACCGCTGCTGATCTCCAGGATCCTGACCCACGGGTCGACGGTCCACGGCTCGTCGCAGGTGACCACCTGGACGGGGGAGCCCGAACCGCACCGGCGCAGCTTCGTCGAGATCGGGACCCGCGCCGCCCAGCTGGCGCACGCCCTGCGGGACGAGCTGGGAGTGAGCGGCGACGACCGGGTGGCCACCCTCATGTGGAACAACGCCGAGCACGTCGAGGCGTACTTCGCGATCCCCTCCATGGGCGCCGTCCTGCACACGCTGAACCTGCGGCTGCCCGCCGAGCAGCTGGTGTGGATCGTGGGCCACGCGGCCGACAAGGTCGTCATCGTCGACGGCTCCCTCGTCCCGCTGCTCGCGCCGCTGCTGCCGCAGCTGCCGACGGTCGAGCACATCGTCGTCTCCGGACCCGGCGACCGCGCACCGCTGGCGGGCGCCGGCGCCCGGGTGCACGAGTACGAGGAGCTGATCGCGGGCCGGCCCACCCACTACGACTGGCCCGAGCTGGACGAACGCCAGGCCGCCGCCATGTGCTACACCTCCGGCACCACCGGCGACCCCAAGGGCGTGGTGTACAGCCACCGTTCCGTCTACCTGCACTCGATGCAGGTCAACATGACCCAGTCCATGGGCCTGACCGACCAGGACACCTCGCTCGTCGTCGTACCGCAGTTCCACGTCAACGCCTGGGGGCTGCCGCACGCCACCTTCATGACCGGCGTCAACATGCTGATGCCGGACCGCTTCCTCCAGCCGGCCCCGCTCGCCGAGATGATCGAGCGCGAGCGGCCCACCCACGCCGCGGCCGTCCCGACCATCTGGCAGGGCCTGCTCGGCGAACTCCGGGCGCGGCCGCGTGACGTCTCCTCCCTCACCCAGGTCACCATCGGCGGCGCGGCCTGCCCGCCCTCGCTGATGGCGGCCTTCGACGAGCTGGGCATGCGGGTCTGTCACGCCTGGGGCATGACGGAGACCTCCCCGCTGGGCACGGTGGCCCGCCCGCCGGCCCACGCCGTCGGCACCGACGAGGAGTTCTCCTACCGCGTCACCCAGGGCCGCTTCCCCGCCTCCGTCGAGGCCCGGCTCACCGGACCCGACGGGGAGCACCTGCCCTGGGACGGCGAGTCGGCGGGTGAACTGGAGGTGCGCGGCCCGTGGATCGCGGGCGCCTACTACAACGGCCCGGACGCCGAACCGCTGCGCCCCGCGGACAAGTTCAGCGCGGACGGCTGGCTGCGGACCGGTGACGTCGGCACCATCTCCCCCGAGGGCTTCCTCACCCTCACCGACCGCGCCAAGGACGTCATCAAGTCCGGCGGCGAGTGGATCTCCTCGGTCGAGCTGGAGAACGCGCTGATGTCCCACCCGGACGTCGCCGAGGCCGCCGTGGTCGCCGTACCGGACGAGAAGTGGGGGGAGCGCCCGCTGGCCACGGTCGTGCTGCGGCCCGGCGCCACCGCCGACTTCGAGACCCTGCGTACCTTCCTCGCCGAGGAGGGCCGCATCGCCAAGTGGCAGCTGCCCGAGCGGTGGACGGTCATCGAGTCGGTCCCGAAGACCAGCGTGGGCAAGTTCGACAAGAAGGTGCTGCGCCGGGAGTACGCGGAGGGCCGGCTGGACGTCACCCGCCTCTGACGGCCCCCCGCCGGCACCGCCGTCCGCCCCGCACCGTCGTCGTCCACCCCAGCACCAGCCACACCCCCGCCACCGCGCACACCCCGCCCCAGCCCCAGTGGCCGAAGGCGGGGCCGGCGACGGCCGAGGCGAGGGCGCCGCCGGCGAAGCCGGAGACGACGTAGGCCGTGTTGGCGGTGGCCGGGGCGGACGTCGTGGTCAGCGCCAGGGTCTGGTTGGCGACGTGGGAGGCGACCAGGGCCGCGTGGATCGCGACCGCGGCGGCGAACAGCGCCGGCAGCACCTGCCCGCCGAGCCAGAACAGCGGTACGGCGACGGCGGCCAGCACATACGCGGCGCCGACGACCTTCGCCGCGCCGAACCGGTCCACCAGTCCGCCCGCCAGCGGCGCCACCGCGCTGGCGGTCAGCCCGAAGAGGCCGAAGAGGCCGGCGGTCGCGGTGGACAGGCCGTAGCCCGGCCCGGTCAGCAGCAGCGCCAGGGAGGTCCACAGGGCGCTCCACGCGCCGAACATCCCCGCCTGCCGCACGCACGCCCGCCACAGGTCGGGCGAGCGGCGCAGCAGCCCCGGCAGCTCGGCGATGCCGGAGAACAGCCCGCCCCGCCGCTCCCGCCGCTCGGCCGGCAGGGCCAGCGCGGTGGCCAGCCCCAGGGCGAGGGTCAGCACCGCGGACCCGGCGAACACCCAGCGCCAGCCGAAGGCCTGCCCGGCGAGACCGCCGACGACCCGGGCCGCGACGATGCCCGTGAACAGCCCGGCGATGACGGCCGCGACATGCCGGGCGCGCCGGTCGGCCGGGGCGCGCGCGGCGACCAGCGGCACGAGCAGCTGCGGTACGACGGTGGCCGCGGCGGCGACGAACACGGCGGCGGCGAGGGCCGCGGTGCCCGGGGCGACGGCCGCGACGAGCAGCGCCGCCGTGGTGGCCACGGAGAGCCAGCCGACGAGCCGGCGGCGGTCGACGCGGTCGCCGAGCGGGGCGAAGAAGAGCAGGCCGGCCGCGTAGCCGAGCTGGGCGACCGAGGCGATCCAGGCGACGGCCGCGGGGATGGTGCCGAAGTCGTGGGCGATCAGGGGCAGCAGCGGGGCCGCGAGATAGATGTTGGCGGCCGTGACGGCGGTGCAGACGGCTATGAGCAGGAGGAACAGGGAGCCGGAGGCGGACCGCGCGCGGGCGGCGGACCGGACCGCGGGCGTCTGGGGGGTGCGGGTGGCTGACGGCATGAGCGGGAGGTACTCCTTAGAGCCGACTCACACAACTAACTGGTTGGTTGCAATTTGGGGAACAGCCTGCACCGCGCCGGCATTCCTCATCAACCAAATAGTTGGTTACCACCCGGAGCGCGGCCTACGCTGTTCCCATGGCAGCAGTGAGGGACCCCGAGGCCACCAAGGCCCGCATCTTCGACGCGGCGGTCGCCGAGTTCGCCCGGCACGGCATCGCGGGCGCCCGCATCGACCGCATCGCCGCCTCGGCCAAGGCCAACAAGCAGCTGATCTACGCCTACTTCGGCAACAAGGCGGAGCTGTTCGGCAAGGTCCTCGCCAAGGCCATGCTCGACCTGGCCGCCGCGGTCCCCGTCGACCCGGACGACATCGAGGGCTGGATCGACCGCCTCATGGACTACCACGAGGCCCACCCGGAGGTGGTGCGCCTGCTCTTCTGGGAGGGCCTGGAGTACGGCGCCACCACCGAGCTGCCCGACGAGGCCGAACGCCAGGAGCACTACCGCCGGAAGGTCGCGACCCTCCAGGACGGCCAGGACCGCGGTGTGGTCACCGACGCCCTCCCGGCCCGCGACCTGCTGTTCCTGCTGATCGCCGTGGCCAACTGGGCGTCGGTCGTCCCGCAGATGAAGCGCATACTGGTGGGCGCGGAGCCCGCCGACCGCGACCGCCTGCGCGCCTCGGTGAAGGAGGCGGCGCGCAGGCTGGTCGCCCGCTAGGGCCTCTCTTCCGGCTCCGGCCGGGGCTCTTCCGGATCTCGCCGGGGCCGGCCGTCGGGCACCGCCGCCCGCGGCCGGCCCGATCCGGGGGAGAAGCCCCTCCTAGTTCGTGCCGATCCGGGCCAGCAGGTCCACGATCCTGCTCTGCACCTCACCGCTGGTGGACCGCTCGGCGAGGAACAGCACCGTCTCGCCCGAGGCCAGCCGCGGCAGGTCGGCCTGGTCGACGGCGGCCGTGTAGACGACCAGCGGCGTGCGGTTGAGCTGCCCGTTCGCGCGCAGCCAGTCCACGATCCCGGCCCGCCGGCGGTGCACCTGCATCAGGTCCATCACCACCAGGTTCGGCCGGAACTGCCCCGCCAGCGTCACCGCGTCGTTGTCGTTCGCGGCCCGCGCCACCTGCATCCCGCGCCGCTCCAGCGTCGCGGTCAGCGCCAGCGCGATCTCCGCGTGCTCCTCGATGAGCAGCACCCGCGGCGGGTGCTGCTCGCTGTCCCGCGGCGCCAGCGCCTTCAGCAGTACGGCGGGGTCGGCGCCGTACGCCGCCTCGCGCGTCGCCTGCCCCAGCCCGGCCGTGACCAGCACCGGCACCTCGGCGGCCACCGCGGCCTGGCGCAGCGACTGCAGCGCCGTCCGCGTGATCGGCCCGGTCAGCGGGTCCACGAACAGCGCGGCGGGGAAGGCCGCGATCTGCGCGTCGACCTCCTCGCGCGAGTGCACGATCACCGGCCGGTAGCCACGGTCGCTGAGCGCCTGCTGCGTCGTCACGTCCGGCGCGGGCCACACCAGCAGCCGGCGCGGGTTGTCCAGCGGCTCCGGGGGCAGCTCGTCGTCCATCGGCTGCGGAAGCGGCGTGTCCGCCACCTCCACGGCCCCACCGGGACCGTCGAGCGGCTCCGGCCCCTCGGCGGCGTCGGGCTCCGGGGCGCCTATGGCGTACGACCGCCCGGCCCCCTCGGTACCGGCGGCCGGCCGGGACTGCCCGCCGAGCGAGGGCTGCGGCACGGCCGCCGCGCCGGGCACGGGGGTGGTCTGTGCGACGGACGGCTGTGCGGCCGGCGACGGCTGTCCGGGCAGTGACGGCTGTCCGGGTGCCGGTTCGGCCTGCGGGTGCGGCCGGGCCGCCTGGTCCGGCCGCGGTTCCGGGCGGGTGGCCGGGTCGGGGGGCGTGCCCAGCTTGCGCCGCCGGCCGGAACCGCCCGGCGCGTGCGGCGGCGGAGTCGCCGTCGGCTGCTGCACCTGGGCGGCCTGCCGCGCGAACGGCACGCCCTGCCCGAGCGTACGGACGCTGATCGCCCGCCCCTGCGTCGAGTCCGGGTCGACCGGCACACCGCCCGCGGCCTCCGCGGGCAACGGCATCGCGGCCCGGGGAGAGCTGCCGGGCGTGGGAGTACCGGCCGCCGGAGCCGGGGTGGCCGCGGCACCGGCGGCCTCACCGGCACCGGGCCACTGCTGCGGGGCACCGGCCGCCTGGCCGCCGGCGGGAGGCACCTGCCCGGCCCCGGCCTCGGCCGGCAACGGAAGCGCACCGGGGGGCGGCACGGCGGTACCGGCGGGCGGGGTGCCCGGCTGGACGGCGGCCGGGGGCTGGGGCGCCTGGGCGGGTACGGCCGGCGGCTGCGGTGCCTGGGCGGATGCGGCCGGCGGCTGCTGGGCCGGTGGGGTGGGCGCGGGCTGCGCCACCGTGCCGTGCGGGGGCGTGGCGTGCGGGGCCTGCGCGGGTGCGGCCTGGGCGGCGGGTGCGGCCGGAGCGGGCGCCGGCGTGGTCTGCGCGGGTGCGGTCTGGGCGGGAACCGCGGGGTGGGCCACCGCCGCCTGCTGGTCCGCGGCGCCGGGCTGGGCACCGGGAACCGTCGGCCGGCCCGGGGCGGCCGGCTGTCCCACCGGTGGTACGGGACCGGCGGCCCGGACGGGGACGCCCTGCCCGGCCGCACCCGGCGCCGCGACACCGTGCGGCGCCGGGCCGGGAACCGGGGGTACGGCCGTGGCCTGCGGGGCCTGGCCGGGCGCGGCCGGTGCCGGAAGGGGCTGCGGCGCAGGGTGCGCGGGCGCGGTGCCCGGTGCCACCGGCTGGGCCACGGCCCGGCGCCGGCGGCCGGTCGGGGCACTGGTGGGATGCGGCTGCGGCGGGGTGTGGTCCTCGGCCTGGTCGAGCGGTACGGCGTCGTGCCGGCCCTCGTCACCCGGGACGGCCGCCACGGACACGGGCATCTGAGCGGGCACCTGCACCTGGCCGGGCATCTGACCGGGTGCCTGCACCTGGCCGGGCATCTGAGCGGGCGCCTGCCCCTGACCGGGCACCGGGGCCGTACCGGCCTGCGGTGAGCCGTCGGCAACGACCGGGTTTCCGGCGCCGGGAGCCACGGGAGCCATGGGAGCCACCGGGCCCCCGGCGTCCGGCGCCACGGGCGCGCTCGCACCCGGCGCCACCGGCACGGCCGCACCCATGGCGGGGGCCGCGGGGGCCGCGGGGGCCGCGGGGTCCGGGGACCGGTCGGCCTCGGCCGGCGGCAGGGCGAAGACCGTACGCGCACCGCCCGCCTCCTGGGCCGCGGCCCGCTCGGCCGCGGCGGCCAGCGCCCGACGACGCCGTCCGGTCGGCTGCGCGCCCTCGGCCGAGGACGCCTCGCCGGCCTGCGGGGGAACCACCGAGGCACCCTCGCCCGGAACGGCCTGCGCGCCCGGAACGGCCTGCGCGCCCGGAACGGCCTGCGCGCCCGGAACGGCCTGCGCACCCGCTGCCGGGAGTGCCGGCGGCAGTGCGGCCTGCGGGGCGTCGGCGGCGCGGCGGGCACGCCGGCCGGTCGGCGTGGGCACGCCCTGCGGCGGCACGGTGCCACCGAGCCCGGTGTTCGAGGCGGCGGCCCCCACGCCCTGCTCGGCCGAGGTCACCACGGCACCCTCGGCCACACCCTCGCCCTCGGCCGTCTCCGCACCGGCACCGGCGTTGTCGGCGGGCCGGCCGCGGCGCCGTCCGGTCCCGCCGGACCCGGCCTCCGCGCCCTCGGCCTCGGCCGCGGCACCCGCCTCGACGGGCGCGGCGGCACGCCGTCGGCGCCGCCCGGTCGGTACGGGGGCCTCCGCCTCACCGGCGTCAGCCGCGCCGGCCACGTCACTCTCCAGGAAGGCGTCCGTAGAGGCCCGCCGGCCCCGCCGCCGACCGCCACCCTGCCCCGCGGCCGTACCGGAGTCGTCCCCCGCGGCCTCACCGGTGTCGGCGACCTGCACGGCGGCGCCGGCCGGGGCACCGGCGACCGCGCCCGCCCCGCCGCCGAGCGGCACTTCGAGGACGTACGCGCTGCCGCTCATGCCCGGCACCTCGTGCGTCTGCAGCACACCGCCGTGGGCGCGCACGATCCCGCGCACGATCGGCTCGTGCACCGGGTCGCCGCCGGAGTACGGCCCGCGCACCTCGATGCGCGCGACCTCACCGCGCTGCGCCGCGGCCACGACGACGGTGTTGTCCAGGTAACCGCCCGCCGAGACGGGCGTGTTGCCGGTGGCGTCGACCCCGGCGACGTCCGCCACGAGATGCGCGAGCGCGGTGGCGAGCCGCTGCGGGTCGACCTCGGCCTCGATGGGCGGCGCGTGGACGGCGAACTGCACCCGCCCCGGCCCGATCAGCTCGACGGCCCCGTCCACACCGGCGGCGACGACGGCGTCCAGCATCACCTTCGTACGGGTGATGTCCTCGCTGCCCGCGTCCAGCCGCTGGTAGCCCAGGACGTTGTCGATGAGGGTCGTGATGCGGGAGTAGCCGGCCGAGAGGTGGTGGAGCACCTGGTTGGCCTCGGGCCACAGCTGCCCCGCGTCGTCGGCGGCGAGCGCGGACAGCTCGCGGCGCAGCTCGTCCAGCGGCCCGCGCAGCGACTCGCCGAGCAGCGTCAGCAGCTGCTCGTGCCGCCCGGCGAGGGCCTCGTAGCGGTCCTTCTCCCGCTCGCCGAGCGCGGCGTACCGCTCCTCGCCGGCCGCCAGCTCCTCCGCGTGCTTCTCGCGCAGCTCCTCGACCTCGGTGACGTGCTGCTGGCGCAGCGCGGTCAGGTCGGAGGCGTGCTCCTCGGAGAGCCGTTCCAGCTCCTCGGCGTGCGCCTTCTCCAGCGCGGCCTTCTCCTCGACCAGGGCGTCGTACGGCCGCCGGTCGGTGAAGGTCATCACGGCGCCGACGAGCTGGTCCCCGTCGCGCACCGGCGCCGTGGTCAGATCCACCGGCACCTGCTGGTCGCCCTTGGACCACAGCACCTGCCCGCGCACCCGGTGCTTGCGCCCGGAGCGCAGGGTGTCGGCGAGCGGCGACTCCTCGTACGGGAAGGGCGAGCCGTCGGCGCGGGAGTGCAGCACCAGCGTGTGCAGCTCCTTGCCGCCCAGCTCACCGGCCCGGTACCCCAGTATCTGGGCGGCGGCCGGATTGACGAGGACGATCCGCCCGTCGGTGTCGGTGCCCACGACACCTTCCGCGGCCGCCCGCAGGATCATCTCGGTCTGCCGCTGCGAGCGGGCCAGCTCCGCCTCGGTGTCGACGGTCCCGGACAGGTCCCGGACGACGATCATCAGCAGCTCGTCGCCGGTGTAGCCGTAACCGTCGTAGGCCTGCTGGCCGTTCTCCAGGTTCGCGCTGGTGACCTCGACCGGGAACTCGCTCCCGTCGGTCCGCCGGGCGACCATCCGGGTCGGCTTGGTCCGTCCCGTGGGGTCCATGTGATCGGGCCGCCGCATGGACCCGGGGATCAGCCGGGAGTCGAACTCGGGCAGCAGATCGAGCAGCCCGCGCCCCACGAGAGCCGTACCAGGCGCCTCGAAGGCCTCCAGCGCGATGGTGTTGGCGTTGACGACGGTTCCGTTGGCGTTGACCAGGACCAACGCGTCCGGCAGCGCGTCGAGTATGGCTGCGAGGCGAGCAGCGCCTCGGGATGGCCTGCTGCTCACGAGACGCCTTCCTCCCTGTTACCGCACCTTGCCGACCGCTCGGGCCATCTTGCCAACCGGCCCGCGACGTGTCACGCGAGGGAGTCTAAGGGCATGGGTTGCGCTCGCGGCGCCGGATGAGGGGGAGGTCCCACGACGAAGTGACGGCGAACGCATGACCGCATGCTCCGGCTCCCCGAGACCTCCCCCGGACCTTTACGGAACCAATGCGTCCGCCCGGGCGCGATTCCCTCGCCCGATCGCCCCGCCCGATCGCCCCGCCAGGTTCCCTCACCTGACCGTCTCGCGCGGCTCCCTACGCGGACGCCCCCATATCCGGCAGCAGCGGCACCATCCGGTCCCACCGCCCGATCTCGCAGCCGTTCCCCCGGTCGTACGACGCGTCGACCGGGCGTCCGGCCCAGGTCCCGGTGACCCGGGCGGTGGCCGGGCCGCCGTAGAGCATGGTGCAGGTGCTGCCGGGGGGCACCGGCGCGAAGGGGTCCCGCCCCCAGCGCGTCTGCGCGTCGAGCGCCCGGCAGGCCCCGGCGGCGTCCGGATGCCGGCCGGCGCTGGGGTGGCAGGACACCCGGTACGTCCCGTCCCGCCCCGCACCGGCGTGCCGGACCACGACGGTGAGGTGATCCCCCTGGTCCTCGGGCCGCACGGGCGGCGGCAGGGCGCCCGCAGCGGCGGCGGGTACGGCGGTGAGCGGGGCGAGGGACGCGACGGCGCACAGGGACGCCAGCAGAAGGCGCCGTCCGGCGCCCGGCAGCACAGAGACCATGCCCGGTCCAACGCGGATCCGGCGGAGACGTTGCGCCCAACCCCTCCCTCGGCCCTCCCTCGGCCGTCCCTCGTCCTTCGCGCCGGCTCCCGCCGGTCTCCGCCGGACCCCTCCGGCTCCCGCCGGTCCCCTCCGGCTCCCGCCCGCTGCCTCCCTGCTCCCCTGGCGTTCCCCGGCCGCCCGCCTGCCCCTCTCCTGCTCCTCCTGCCCTCTCCCCTCGCGACCCTGCCGCCCCTCTCGCCCCTCTTGCCCCTCTCGCCCCGCCGGGCGAAGCCCTTTGCCCTGCGGGGCGAGTGCCTAGTACCGTGGGGGGCGATTGGTGACGCGGTGCTCGACTGTGTCATCATCTGCACGCACCACTCGCGCGCTCGCGTGAGCGGTTGTGCTGGAGGCGTCGCCTAGTCCGGTCTATGGCGCCGCACTGCTAATGCGGTTTGGGCCTTAAAGCCCATCGAGGGTTCAAATCCCTCCGCCTCCGCCCCGATCCCGAAGCCCCGGTCCCCAGGACCGGGGCTTCGGCGTTCCCCGGCTTCGGGTGCCCTGACCGAGTGCTCTGGACGTTTTCGCAGGTCACAAGGGGTGTACGGATCGGATTTCACATGACGGCGGCAGTCATGTAATGTTCTTCCTGTCGCCGCGAGCGGGCCGAAAGGACCGGGAGCGGGGGCGAAACAAAAGAACAAGCACTCGTAGCTTAACGGATAGAGCATCTGACTACGGATCAGAAGGTTGCAGGTTCGAATCCTGCCGAGTGCACACGGACAAGAGGCCCCGGAGAAATCCGGGGCCTCTTGCGTTTCGGGGGCGTCACCAGTGACCTACCCACCGCTCGTACACCGCACAGGCAGACAACTTCCCTCCTGCGCTCACGACTTGCGGCCCCGCACGCCGGGGCCTCTCCGGCGGAGGAACAGGTCTGTCCATGTCCGCCGTCCGGCGGCGGGCGAGGCGGCGGTTCGACGTCGAGGTGGCGAGGCGACCCGGGCAGCCGCTGTTCCGAGCGCGGACAGGAGCGTCGCCGCATGCCGGCGGACGACCACGATGACCAGCTGGTGACCTGAGCCGGAGACGTGCCTCGGACGGTGGCCGTCCGAGTGCGAAAAATCCGCTGATCGATCGGTGAAGGGTCGTTTCGCGTCGAATGTCGGAGGGGACCCGCACCGCACGCCGCCGGAGTGCCGAAGCGCCGCCGACGCAGGCCGGCGGCGGAACCACCGTTCCGCCTGATCCGGGTGAGCGGCCCGCAGAGGCGTGCCGGAGCCACGGGCCCCGTCACAGCGGTTTCCGAGAGCCAGGCTCTTTGCGCCGTCTCGTCATCGCCGTGCCGCGGTCATGCCGCGACACCGAGAGAAGTCATCATGAAGGCAGCGGTATACGAAGGACCGCGATCGGTCACCGTGAAGAACGTGCCGGACGCGAAGATCGAGCACCCCTGCGACATCATCGTCAAGATCACCACGACCAACATCTGTGGTTCGGACCTGCACATGTACGAGGGCCGTACCTCGTTCGAGTCCGGCCGCACCCTGGGACACGAGAACCTGGGCCAGGTCGTGGAGGTCGGCCCGGCCGTCCGCAAGGTCCAGGTGGGCGAGTACGTGGTGCTGCCCTTCAACATCGCCTGCGGCTTCTGCAAGCAGTGCGAGCGGGGGCTGACCAACTACTGCCTGACCATGCAGCCGGAACCCGACCTCGCCGGAGCCGCCTACGGATTCGCCGACATGGGCCCCTACCAGGGCGGCCAGGCGGAGCTGCTGCGCGTGCCCTACGGCGACTTCAACGCGCTGCGTCTGGGCGAGGACGCCGCCGAGCGGCAGACCGACTACGTGATGCTCGCCGACATCTTCCCCACCGGCTATCACGCCACCGAGATGGCCCACGTCAAGCCGGGCGACCAGACCATCGTCTTCGGTGCCGGTCCGGTCGGGCTGATGGCGACCTACTCCGCCCTCCTCAAGGGGGCCGGCCGCGTCTGGACGGCCGACCACCAGCCCGACCGGCTGCGCAAGGCGGAGGAGATCGGGGCCATCCCGATCAACACCGCCGAACAGAACCCGGCGGAGGTCGTCAAGGAGGCCACCCTCGGTCTGGGTGCCGACAACGGCTGCGAATGCGTCGGCTACCAGGCACACGACCCCCAGGGACACGAGGACGCCAGCCTCACGCTCAACGGCCTGATCGACTCGGTCAGGTTCACCGGTGACATCGGCGTGGTGGGCGTCTTCCTGCCCCAGGACCCCGGCGGCGCGGAGGCCCAGGGCGAGCTGGAGGCCCAGGGCAAGGTCCCGATCGACTTCGGCCTGATGTGGTTCAAGGGCCAGCGGATGGGGACCGGGCAGGCACCGGTGAAGAAGTACAACCGGGCGCTGCGGGACCTGATCGCCGGCGGGAAGGCCAAGCCGAGCTTCGTCGTCTCCCACGAACTCGGCCTGGACGAGGCCCCCACCGCCTACGAGCACTTCGACGCCCGTGACGAGGGCTGGACCAAGGTCGTCCTGCACCCCGACGGACACGGCAACGGCCACAAGCGGTAGGGAGCACAGGGCCGCCGCCCGCCTGCCCCCCAGGGCCGGGCCGGCCGACGAGCGGCGTCCGACCCCGGCTCCGGCCGGGGTCGGACGCACCTGTCAGCTGCGCTCCTGTCGTACCCGGCAGCGCCGGTCAACCGTGTCCGGCTCACCACTGCGACGCCGGTAGGCGACGGAAGCCGAGGATTGGTTGCGGTCCACGCGGAAACTCCGCCTTTGTCCGCTCTGTGCCGTTCACCTTCTCGCTGGAGTTCACCTTCTCGCTCAAGCGGCCCGCCTTCCGTTCACCTCACCGCACGTGGGGAGCACTCATGAAGACAGACCCCCGTTCCACCTCCCGCCTCCAGCACGATCCGCTCGTCCGGGGCCTCGGCTGGGCCAGCGCGCTCCTGGGCGTGCCGCAGGTCGTCGCCCCGGCGGGCTTCGCCCGGGCCCTGGGCGTGGGCGACGCCTTCCGGCACCGCTCGGCCACGACCGCCGTCGGGGTGCGCGAGCTGGCGGCGGCGACCGGGCTGCTGGGGCGGCCGCACCCCGCCTGGCTCTGGGGCCGCGTCGGCGGCGACCTCATGGACCTGACGATGCTGACCCGGGCCCTGAAGAACCACAACGGCCGCGGCCTCGGCCGCACCGTTGCCGCGACCGCCGCGGTCACCGCCCTCACGGCCACGGACGTCTACGCGGCCGTGACCCGCACCCGTAGGAGCACCCCCATGGAACTGACCGCGACCACCACCGTCAGCCGGCCCCCGGACGAGGTCTACGCCCTCTGGAGGGACCTGGAGCGACTGCCGGACTTCATGGCGCACCTGGAGGAGGTGCGCGTCACCGGCCCGCGCACCAGTCACTGGCGGGCCGGCGCGCCGTTCGGCAAGGCGGTCGAATGGGACGCCGAGACCACGGAGGAAGTCGCCGGCCGGCTGATCGCCTGGCGGTCGGTGGACGGCGCCGACATCGACAACTCCGGCGAGGTCCACTTCGTCCCCGCCCCCGGCGGCCGGGGCACGGAGATCCGGGTGACCCTCCGCTACGACCTGCCCGGCGGGGCGCTGGGCAAGGCCGCGGCGCGCTACTTCGGCGAGGAACCGCACCAGCAGCTGGACGACGACCTGCGCCGCTTCAAGCAGATCGCGGAGACCGGCGAGGTCGTCCGCTCCGAGGGCGCCCCCGGCGGCAAGCGGGCCCGCGGCGAGTTCCCGCAGCACCCGGCCCGGCCGCTGACCGAGGACGAACTGAAGGAGGCCCTGGCATGAAGGCGAACTGCTGGACGGGACGCAACTCGGTCGAGGTGCAGGACGTCCCCGAACCCTCGATCCTGAACAGCCGCGACGCCATCGTGAAGATCACCTCGACGGCGATCTGCGGCTCCGACCTCCATCTGCTCGACGGCTACGTCCCCACCATGCAAAAGGGCGACATCATGGGCCACGAGTTCATGGGAGAGGTCGTCGAGGTCGGCCCCGGCATCACCGACGGCCGACTGCGTGTCGGGGACCGGGTCGTCGTGCCCTTCCCCATCGCCTGCGGCGCCTGCGCGTCCTGCCGCGCGGAGCTGTACTCGTGCTGCGAGAACACCAACCCCAACGCCGGCATCTCGGAGAAGTTCTTCGGTCACCCCACTGCCGGCATCTACGGCTACTCCCACCTCACCGGCGGCTTCGCCGGCGGCCAGGCCGAGTACGCCCGTGTGGTGCTCGCCGACGCCAACGCCCTGAAGATCGAGTCGGACCTCACCGACGAGCAGGTGCTGTTCCTGTCCGACATCCTGCCGACCGGGTACATGGGCGCCGACATGTGCGACATCCAGGAAGGTGACGTCGTCGCCGTCTGGGGCGCCGGTCCGGTCGGCCAGTTCGCCATGGACAGCGCCCGCGTCCTGGGTGCGGAGAAGGTCATCGCGATCGACAAGGAGACCTACCGGCTCGACATGGCCGCCGCCCAGGGCTACACCACCATCGACTTCGAGGACACCGACGTACGGTCCGCCCTGCTCGAACTCACCGGCGGCCGGGGCCCCGACAAGTGCATCGACGCGGTCGGGATGGAGGCCACCCACGGCGCCTCCCACGTCCACCTCTACGACCGCGCCAAGCAGGCGGTCCGCTCCGAGACCGACCGGCCACACGCCCTGCGCCAGGCCATCCTGTCCTGCCGCAGCGGCGGCGTGGTGTCGGTCATCGGCGTCTACGGCGGACTGATCGACAAGTTCCCGGCGGGTGCCTGGATGAACAGGTCCCTGACCCTGCGCACCGGGCAGTGCCACGTGCACACGTACATGAAGCCGCTGCTGGGCCTGATCGAGCAGGGCAAGATCGACCCCACCCGGATCATCACCCACCGGCTGCCCCTGACCGAGGCGCCGACCGGCTACGACCTGTTCAAGAACAAGAAGGACCACTGCGAGAAGGTCGTCCTCAAGCCGTGAGGGGCCCGCGCCTTGCTCGTTTCGAGGGCGTACGGGGTGAGGCGTACGGGGCGATGGGAATCGGTGGGCACGGGCGGTGGGCACGGGCCGCGTTCGGTGTGGCGTGTCAGGGAGCCGGGCCGAGTACCTCGTCGGCGCTGCGCGGCTCTGCTCGTGCCTGCTGGTTGAGCTTGTGGCGTGCGATGGAGGAGTGACGGTAGACCTCTTTGCGGGCCCGCATGATGTTGCCGAGGGGGGCGTGCTCGGCGGTGACCCTCCAGGGGGTGAAGGACAGTGAGTCCATCGTCGCCAGGTTCTCCGGGCCGGAGATGTCCTGCTGCGGGAGCCGCAGCCTGGCCACGGTGACGGACGGCGACAGCCGCTCGGGCCACTCCACGGTGGTGTCCTCCACCGGCATGCGTTCCAGGTCGGTGCAGAGCTGGACCTGGATGTCGAAGGCGTAGGGCCGCTCCTGCAGCTCGGCCTGGAGGGCCGGCCGGAAGACCTCCCGCGCGGAGGAGGGGTCGATGACGCGCCGGACCACCGCGGCGGCACAGTCGCGGTCGGGCGTGATGCGCACCTTGGCGATGTAGTCGCCGTGCCGGACCGCGCCCATCGTCCAGTAGGTCGACAGGAGCACGTTCAGCGGAGGGGTCTTCGACAGGCGGAGGAAGGCCAGGAACTCGTCCCATGCCCAGTCGTCCTGGTCCAGCGTCGCCTTGCCGGTCACGAACTCCGTGTAGAAGCGGTGCGCGCCGCGCCGGCCCTGGGAGAAGTAGGACGGCGCGTCCAGGAACAGTTCCTGGATGAAGAGGTAGTGCTCGACCGTGTTGCAGAAGAAGACCGGCCCGTTGATGTTGGCGTAGTCGAAGGTGCCCGTGTCCGGTTCGTCTTCCAGCAGGGTCGGGCCGGGGATGTCGAACATCTTCAGCGCCAGTCCGGTGGCGGCGCCCAGTCGAGCGTCGGCTCCGGCGTGCGGCGAGCCGTTGGAGAAGCGGATGAGTGCGTCGTGGGTCCCCGGCGTCGCGTAGATGCCCTGGGCGTACTCGGGGGGCAGCCCGTCCAGGATTTCCACCTCCCCGCGGACCAGTCCGTATCCCTTGGCGTGGGCGTCGCGCAGGGCCCGTCCCGTGCCACCGGCCCGGACGGACTCGGCGATGTACCTCTCGGTCCTCTCGATCACCGTCTGCACGTGCCGGTCGAAGTCCGGATCCTGCACCTCGACGTCAGGCGTGTAGGGGACGAACTGTGCTGCCATGACTTCGACCTCTCCTCGGACAGCGAGACCGGCCTTCGGGACGGGGTTCCCCTCAGTCCTCCAGTTCGGCGAGCCAGCGCAGGGCACGCAGCCCCGGTACGAAGCAGTACTCGCCGCCGCGGGTGACCACGAAGCTGGGCAGGTTCCGCAGGCGGCGCCGGACCGGCTTGCCGGGAATGGTGACGCTGCCGGTTCCGCCGTGGTGGCCGGCCACCGGGTCCTGCTCGCCGGGGTATCCGATGAAGTTGCCGTCGTTGACCCACTCGGACTTGATGAACTCGAACTGTCGTTCGATATGTGCTCCGATGAAGACACCCACCAGGCCCCGATCGGCGCCGTCGTCCTCCAGCACGCCCTCGGGCAGCGGCGGCCCGTAGGTGGTGCCGCGGCGGATGATCCGGTGCATCCGTGCGTTGCCGATGATGGTGGCATCACGGGGGTTGTTCCGGCGGATGTGTGCGCCGGCGGGGCACCGCAGGCCGCGGTCGTCGTGCTCCCGGTACAGGAAGTTGTTGACGCGGTCCGGGTCCGCGGCGAGCTCCGGGTCGTCGTGCTCCGGCGTCAGCGTCAGCGGCGCGCCGCTCGGCCAGCGTCCGACCATTTTGGCCGCCAGGAGTGCTTCCTCCTCGGCGCTGGAACTGTTGTCGCGCAGGTACCGGCGCCACGCCGCCACGTTCGTGTGGACCTTGCGGACGGCGACGTAGGTTCCGTTGCGTCCCAGCACGTCAGGGCTCGGCATGGGCGGCAGATTGCCGGTCTCGTCCGGATAGCCGAGGATGAACTCGCCCGCCTTGATGGGGGCCTCCTGCGGATTGGAGCCGGGCAGTCCGACACCCTCGATGTTCGGATGGCTGATGCCGTCCCGGAAGCCGAAGGTGGTGCGTCCGGTCGGAAGCTGGTGGACGTCCTGTTCCCAGATCACCTGGACGCCGGGGGTTCCCCGGTAGGCGGCCTGGGCCCGCCCCAGTTCACGGTTGAGCCGGCCCGCGTCCGAGGCGAGGGCGCTCAACGCGATGTGGACATCGCCCGACCCGAACGGTGCCTCCCAGTGGGCAGGGGCGTTCTCGCCCACGTCACCGATCAGTTCCGCCCGAGCGGCCATGCCCTCGCGGAACGCCTGCGGAAAACTGTCCAGCGACTCCTGGGGCACGCCCAGGGCCCTCAGTCCCTGATGGGTGAACGCCACGGCCACCCAGGCGTCCCGGCTCCGGTCCACGCTCGGCAGGCCGCCCGAGGTCAGGGGGAGCAGCCGCCGCAGCAGGGCACGCCCGGCGTGGCGGTCGTCGACGCGCAGGAAGATGAACTGTCCCTCGTAGGGAACGGGGCGCGGGCGCAGTGCCCCGCTCTGGACGTCCTCGATCTCGACGCGCACGCCGGCCGCGCTGCCGCTGTCTGCTGTGCTCATGTTCGTGTGGGCCTCCGCATGTCTGCCGTGCTCGTGTTCGTGCGGGCCTCCGCATCGGTTCGTGTCCGGCCGGTCCCGCAGAGGCCGGGGTACGTCCGCCGTCGCGGTGCACCGGCATGGGGCCGGTTCCGCGGGGCGGCTGTGTCCGGGGGCTAGGCCGAGGCCTCTTCCAGCAGTTTCTGGAAGGCGGGTGTGTTCACCAGCTCCGCGTTGGCCGGGTTCTCCAGAGCCGCGCGGAACTCGGGGGTGTCCAGAACCTCTTCGAACGCCTCCTCCACGCGGTGGTCCTTGTAGATCTGCTGCACGGTCAGGTCGGGGTAGGCGCTGACGAAGACATCCGCGGGCGCCTGGTGGGCGACGAACCAGTCCTTCGCCCCGGGATCCTTGACGCCGGGGAACCCCACGCTGTGCGAGAAGACCTTCTCGAAACGCTCCCCGACCACCGTCTTGGCGAAGTCGTCGATGTACGCGTCCCACGAGCCGTCGAAGACGCTGGCGAACATGAACCGGGTGTCGTTGTCGAAGATCACGTGCCGTGCGTCATGCAGGGTGCCGATCTGGCGCACCGCCGCATGGACCCGCTCGTCATCCGCGGCGTCGGCCATGTCGGCGAGGTCCTTGCGCAACGCGTCCGCATGGCCGGGCTTGATCTCGGTGAACACGGTGAACTCGCTGCAGACCCCGTCCGACCTGCCCGGGCGCTCGGGGTGAGCCGACTGGTTCGCTTGTGCCGTTGCAGTCATCGTGTGACTCCCTGCCGCGGATCGGGGTGAGGGTCACCACGCACCCGAAACCCAGGGCGCGCTCGCCCTCACCCGTCCATCCTCACCACGCACGGGCCGACCCGCATCCCGGCGCCGCTGGGGAGCGCGCCACAGGGGGAGGCAGGCCGATGCCGCCGTCCGTGTCCCGCGGAGTTCGCGAGGACAGACCGAGCCGGGCGCAGGAAGATGGGACGGGGCCGTGCGTGCCGAGCACGGCGCCGGCCTCTTCTCGGGCCGCCGTCTCCGCGCGGCTGTGAAGTCGTGGCGCAACCTTCCGCACCCGAGCCCCTCGCGCAGGGCAGGCGGCCGGGGCACTCGCCTCCCCCGCCGGACCACTGCTCAACGGGACCGCCACCCCGACCCCAGCTGGAGGAGGCAACCATGGGCGCAGTTCTGGGTGACGTGCTGGGTTTCGCGGCCGGTGTCGCGGTCAGCCCGCTTCCGGTCATCGCCGTCATCCTCGTCCTCGCCACGCCCCGGGGCCGTCTCAACGGAATCCTCTTCACCGTCGGCTGGATCCTCGGACTCTCGGCACTGGGTGCCGTGATGCTGGCGATCGCCTCCCCGGCGGGTGCCTCCGCGCACAAGCACCCGGCCACCTGGGTGGGGGCCCTCAAACTCGCTCTCGGCCTGGCCCTTCTCTTCTTCGGCGCCCGGCAGTGGCGGCGGCGCCCCAGGGATCCCTCGCAGGCGAAGCTGCCGAAGTGGATGGGCGCGATCGACCGCCTCACGCCGGTCAGGGTCTTCGGACTCGGAACGGCCCTGGCCGCGCTCAACGCCAAGAACGCCCCGCTGACCATCGCCGCCGGGGCCGCCATCGGTTCGGCCGGTCTTCCGGTCGGGCAGCAGATCGCAGCACTGGCGGTCTTCGTGGTGATCGCCACGCTCGGCCTGCTGGTCCCGCTCGGCGTCTTCCTCCTCGGCGGAGAACGGGCGAGGACCACGCTCGGAAACTGGAAGGACTGGGCAGCTCAGCACAACGTCGCCGTGATGGCCGTCCTGTTCTTCGTCCTCGGGCTGAAACTGCTCGGGGACGGCGTCTCCATCCTCACCTCCTGAATCCGCACCTCCCGACGGGCCCTGCCCGGCACCGCGCCTCCACGCCGGCGCAGCGGTGGCACACGGAGCGGGTTCAGCACTCCTCGTCCGGGTCGTTCCGGTTCAGCTTCTCCAGGTACTCGTGGGCCAGGTCCGTGGCGCGGGTGAACCAGTCGGTGATGATCGCCAGTTCCTCCGCGGAGAAGTCGGTGAACAGGGCCGTCAGGCGCTTGTAGTGACCCGCGTACACCGCCTCGACGCGGGTGACGGCGTCCGGTACGGCGGCCACGCGGACCCGGCGGCGGTCCGTGGGGTCGGGGCGGCGGGTGACGTAGCCGGCGCGTTCCAGGCGGTTGAGGACGCCGGTCACCGCGCCCGTGGTGACGTGGGCGCGGGCCGCGAGGTCGCCCGCCGTCAGCAGGTCGTCGCCGGCCTCTAGCACGAAGCCGAAACAGGTCAGGTCGGTGACGGTCAGTCCCAGCCGCCGGGCCAGCTCCTGCTGTCCGATGAGGTGGGCGGCGATGAGGTGGTCCATCGCCGACAGCGCCTGGGCCGGGGTGGCGGGCGGGCGCGGCGTGCCGTGCATCTTTCGTAATCCCTTAGCTCGTGAGATATTCGGCGATGTAACTTCTTAGCCCGTAAGAGAACTGGTTTCGTCCCTGGAGGCGGCTCCATGAGTCTGTACGACGAGGGTCACACGATCGCCGGCTGGACCGGCTTCGGCATCGCGGCCGTGGGCAGCGCCGTGATCGGATGGGGGGTGTGCGCGGCCTCGTTGCCGCTGGCCGCCGGCGGGCTGGCCGTCACCGCGGTGAGCGTTCTGGTCACCTGGACCCTCCATCTGGCCGGCTGGGGCAAGCCGCCCGGGGTGCGGCCGCGCGGGCAGTGGGGGATGCGGGTCCGTGATCCGCAGGCCCGGGAGGGCCACGCGGGATGCGTCAGCTGCCGGCTCGCGGGGCGGGAGCGGCGGGCCGGGGTGCCGGCCCCGGCGGCGGAGACGATTCCTGCCGAATCGATCCCTCTGTCCCCTATCGAGTGAACGAGCTTTTTTCGAACGGCAGTTGGTTCTCGCCGACCCTAGCTTCCGGTGTGGAGGTGATGCTCGGTGAACGAGCGGAACGACACCCCGCCGGAACGGCCGACGGGGCGCGGGCAGGACGCGATCGACATCAACGACTTCGTGTTCGCGGCCACGGGGGCGCGGGTGCGGAGGCTGACGCTGCCGGACGGGGAGCACTGGTTTCCGGCGGCGGACGTGGCGGCACGGCTGGGCTACTCAAACACGCGTGACGCTCTCAAGTCGCACGTGGACCGGAGTTTGCAAAAGAGCCTCGGTGAGATTTCACAAGGCGTCGGTACAGCCGACACCTTGCGCAAACTGGCAGGTCACAGGCTTCAACGCTCGATGAAGATGGTGAACCTCAAGGGACTCATCCAGCTCGTCAACGGCTGCACCAAGCCAGAGTGCGCCCCCTTCAAGGCATGGGTGAGCGAGGTCATCGAGACCGTCCAGCGCGACGGTTCCTACAGCCTCGACCCCGCCCCCGTGCAACCCGCCCGGGACGGCACCACCGCCTACCTCATGCCCCGGGAGGTCGCCGACGCGATCGTGCGGCTGGAGGAGCGGAACATCCGGGCGGACGAGGAACTGGTGGTCGCGCAGGCCGAGCGGATCGAGCAGATGCGCCGGACGAACGAGTTGCTCGGCCGGACCGGTGACCGCCTCGGCCGCATCGACGACCGTCTGGGAAGCCTGACCGAACGCGTCGGCGGTGTGCACGACGTGCTCGGCCGGATCGCCGACGCGCTCGATCTCATCGCCGACCGGCTGCAGCCGCCGGGCACCGCGCAGCCCTCGATGACCCCCCGGCAACTCCTCGCGACCTGGCGGGCGAAGAACCTCGTCGTCACCGACGACGTGCACGCCGTGGCGGCGTATCTCGCCCCGGCGCTGGTGCGCGGGCCGGTGCACTGCCGGATGGAGGAGGTCGCGGACCGCACGGGGCTCACGCTCGACCGGGTCCATGACTGCGTGCGCATGCTGATCAAGCGGGGCTGCGTGCGGCAGACGGGAGTCGGGGCGGGCGGCGTGCCGGTGTTCGTGCTCGCGTAGGCCCGGCAGGGACAGCAGGAAGGCCCGAAGTCGCAAAACAAGGTTGCGGCTTCGGGCCTTCCGTCACCGTACACCCGCCTCCGCCGCCCCGGCCGCTGTCAGACCCACGCTCTACCCTCACGAGTGATGGCTGAGGTGTGGAAGTGCTCCGGGCTGCGCTGGCCGGCCGAGGGCGGCCCGGTGCTGGAGTGGGACGGCGGGCGGCGCAGTGCGCTGCCCCGGGGGAAGCGGGTCGCCTTCGCCGTGCCGGAGGGGGGTGTGCGCGGCTGCGTGGGGGCGCGGGGGAACGCGTGTGCGGTGCGGGCGGTCGTGCCGGGCAGGAGTACGGGGGCCCGGTGCGAGGAGTGCGCGCGGCTGGACCGGGCGCATTCCGTGGCCGCCGACACGCTCGCCGACGATCCACGCCCGTACCGGGTGTATCTGGCGTGGTTCGGTCCGGGGATGGTGAAGGTCGGGATCACCGCCCGGGAGCGCGGGCCGGCCCGGCTGCTGGAGCAGGGCGCCGTCTGTTTCAGCTGGCTCGGCACCGGTCCGCTGATGGCCGCGCGGCGCACCGAGGAGCTGCTGCGGGCCGCGCTGCGGGTGCCGGACCGGATTCCGTACGCCGAGAAGCGCGCGGTGCGGTCGGCGCTGCCCGCGACGGCGGAGGAGCGCGCCGCCGAGGTGCGGGACCTGCACGCCAGGGCCGTCGCCCTCACCGGGTGGCCGGAGTCCCTGCGGCCGGAGCCCTGCCGAGTCGTCGACCACGTAAGGGATTTCGGGATCGGCGGCGGGCCCGCGGCGTTCGGTGAGGTGGCGGAGCTCGTTCCGGGCGGGGGTGTCGCCGGTGAGCTGCTCGCCGTCGCCGGGCCGGATCTGCATCTGGCGGTCGGCGGGCGCGGGGCCGTCGTGCTGGACACCCGGCTGATGACCGGCTGGGAGCTGGTGGCGGCGGGGCCGGCGACCGATGGATGCACCTTTCCCGTAAGGGAGTTGAGGAGGCGGCCGGACGGTTTGTTCTGACGGGGTGCCGCCTGGGAGGCGCCTGTGTGTTTCTCAGGGAAATCACAGACTGTGGAAAGCGTCTTCTCAGAGGACGCCGACATGGTGTCCACCATGACCACGACCTCGCCCCAGGGGCGCACCGAACTGCTGAGGCCGGACGGGAGCCCCGTCCGAGTGCTTGTGGTGGACGACGAGCTGTCGATCACCGAACTGCTGAGCATGGCCCTTCGCTACGAGGGCTGGCAGATCAGGAGCGCGGGGGACGGGCAGGGAGCCGTCCAGGCGGCCCGTGAGTTCCGGCCGGACGCCGTCGTGCTCGACATGATGCTGCCGGACATGGACGGGCTGACCGTCCTCGGCCGGCTGCGGCGCGAACTGCCGGACGTGCCGGTCCTGTTCCTCACCGCCAAGGACGCGGTGGAGGACCGTATCGCCGGGCTCACCGCCGGTGGAGACGACTACGTCACCAAGCCGTTCAGCCTGGAGGAGGTCGTGGCGCGGCTGCGCGGGCTGATCCGCAGGTCCGGGGCGGCCGACCGGCGGTCCGACTCCGTGCTGGTCGTCGGCGACCTGACCCTGGACGAGGACAGCCACGAGGTGTCCCGGGCCGGGGAGTCCATCCACCTCACCGCCACCGAGTTCGAGCTGCTGCGCTTCCTCATGCGCAACCCCCGGCGGGTGCTGAGCAAGGCGCAGATCCTGGACCGCGTGTGGTCGTACGACTTCGGCGGGCAGGCCAACGTCGTGGAGCTGTACATCTCCTACCTGCGGCGGAAGATCGACGCCGGGCGGGAGCCGATGATCCACACCCGCCGTGGGGCCGGTTACCTGATCAAGCCCGCCGTGTCATGAGCGGGCGGCGACGGCCGGATCCGCAGCGACGGCAGCAGCGGCAGAAGCGACGGGTACGGCAGCCGTGCACCCTGCGGACCCGGCTCGTCGTCGCGTCGGTGACGCTGATCGCCGTGGTGTGCGCGGTGATCGGCACGGTGACCACGCTGGCGCTGCGCACGCATCTCTACGACCAGTTGGAGGGCAAGGTCACGGAGATCGCCATGCGCGCGGTCGGCCACATGCAGGAGCCGGGCGGCGCGGGGAGCCCGGGCGCGCCCTTGCTGCCCGGCACCACCACCCCGAGCAGCAAGGTGGAGAGCCTGCTGACGAAGGGGCCGACCCCGTTCGGCGCCGTCGCCGCCTACGTGCGGAACACCTCGATCACCAGCGCGGCCGTCGCCCGGCAGCAGAACGACGACAACGGCTTCTTCAAGCGGTCCCGGGCCGACAGCCTGAACACCGCGCAGCAGACGGCGCTCGACACGGTGCCCAAGGACGGCGAGGCGCACACCGTGGAGCTCCCCGGGCTCGGGGACTACCTCGTGATGTACAAGGCGAGCCGGGACAGCAGCGACGCCTTCTACGTCGGGCTGCCCACCCGGGACACCGACGACAACATCAACACCCTGATCCTGGTCGAGGTCAGTGTCACCGCCGCCGGTCTCGTCGCCGCCGCCGTCGCCGGCTCCGTACTCGTCGGCGTGGCCACCCGCCCGCTGCGCAGGGTCGCCGCCACCGCGACCCGGGTCTCCGAGCTGCCGCTGCACACCGGCGAGGTGCGGCTGAGCGAGCGGGTCCCGGAGGCGGAGTGCGATCCGCACACCGAGGTCGGCCGGGTCGGCGCCGCGCTCAACCGCATGCTGGACCACGTCCACGGCGCCCTGCACGCCCGGCAGCAGAGCGAGACACGGGTCCGGCAGTTCGTCGCCGACGCCAGCCACGAGCTGCGCACGCCGCTCGCCTCCATCCGCGGGTACGCGGAACTCACCCGGCGCGGACGGGAGCAGGTCGGACCCGACACCCGGCACGCGCTCGGCCGGATCGAGTCCGAGGCGGGACGGATGACCCTGCTGGTCGAGGACCTGCTGCTGCTCGCCAGGCTCGACGCCGGGCGCCCGCTCCAGTTCGAGCACACCGACCTGGTCCCCCTGGTCGTGGACACGGTCAGCGACTCCCGTGCGGCCGGCATGGACCACACCTGGCGGCTCGACCTGCCCGACGAACCGGCCCTGGTCTCGGCGGACGCGGCCCGGATCCAGCAGGTGCTGGTCAACCTGCTGGGCAACGCCCGCAAGCACACCCCGCCCGGTACGACCGTCACCGCGCGGGTGCAGCGGCGCGGCCCGTGGATGTGCGTCGACGTGGAGGACAACGGGCCGGGCATCCCGGCGGAGCTGCTGCCGCACGTCTTCGAGCGGTTCGCGCGCGGGGACTCCGCGCGGTCCCGGGCCACCGGGTCGACGGGGCTCGGGCTCGCCATCGTGCAGGCCGTGGCCGCCGCGCACGGCGGTGCGGTGACCGTGGACAGCGTGCCGGGGCGGACGGTGTTCACCGTGCACCTGCCCGCGCTCGGCCCGGCCGTTCCCCGGCCGGAGCCCGCGATGGACTGGCAGTCGCACTCACAGGCACAGCACAGTGCCACCACATGGGTGCGACAGGGCGCCTGACGAAAGTCGGTGCCATGCGAACCGACTCTTCTCCCGGCACCCTGCCGGCGCGGGAGCACCTCCCGGCCGGAGACGCCGGAACGCCTGTCCTGGACGTAGTGGTCCCCGTCTACAACGAGGAGGAGGACCTCCAGCCGTGCGTCCGCAGACTGCACGAGCACCTCGCGCGCACCTTCCCGTACGCGTTCCGCATCACCATCGCGGACAACGCGTCCACGGACACCACCCCGCTGGTGGCGGCGCGGCTGGAGGCGGAGATCCCCGAGGTCACCAGCTTCCGCCTGGAACAGAAGGGCCGGGGGCGGGCCCTGCGGACCGTGTGGTCCGCGTCCGAGGCGCCGATCCTCGCCTACATGGACGTGGACCTGTCCACCGACCTCAACGCCCTGCTGCCGCTGGTGGCGCCGCTCATCTCCGGTCACTCCGACCTGGCGATCGGCTCCCGGCTCACCCGCGCCTCCCGGGTCGTACGCGGCCCGAAGCGGGAGTTCATCAGCCGGGCCTACAACCTGATCCTGCGCGGTTCGCTCCAGGCCCGCTTCTCGGACGCGCAGTGCGGGTTCAAGGCGATCCGGCGCGATGTGGCGCAGGTGCTGCTGCCGCTGGTGGAGGACACCGGCTGGTTCTTCGACACCGAGATGCTGGTGCTGGCCGAGCGGGCGGGGCTGCGGATCCACGAGGTGCCGGTCGACTGGGTCGACGATCCGGACTCCACCGTGCACCTCGTGAAGACGGCCACCGACGACCTCAGGGGCGTGTGGCGGGTCGGCAGGGCCCTGGCCACCGGTTCGCTGCCGCTGGACCGGCTGACCCGGCCCTTCGGTGACGACCCGCGCGACCGCGAACTGACCGACGTGCCCAAGGGGCTGGCCCGCCAGCTGGTCGGTTTCTGCGTGGTCGGCGTCCTGTCCACGCTGTTCTACCTGCTGCTGTACAGCGTCTTCCGGCAGTTCTGCGGCTCCCAGCTCGCCAACGCGCCGGCGCTGCTGGTCTCGGCCGTCGCCAACACGGCCGCCAACCGCCGGCTCACCTTCGGCGTGCGCGGCCGGGGCGGCGCGGTACGGCACCAGGCGCAGGGCCTGGTCGTCTTCGGGATCGGCCTGGCGCTGACCAGCGGTTCCCTCGCCGCCCTGGGCGCGGCCACCGACAGCCCGGCGCACTCGACCGAGCTGGCGGTGCTCATCGCGGCCAACCTCGCGGCCACCGTGCTGCGGTTCCTGCTCTTCCGCGCCTGGGTCTTCCCGGACCGCAGGGAGGCCGCCCCCGCCGCCCCCTGCACGGCTGCCGCGCACACCCCGGCCGGCCCGGCGCACCGCACGCCGGACCCGTACGCACCGCTGTCGCAGCGCCCGGTGCCGTACCAGCGGTCGCACGAGAACGGCGGCCGGTGGGGTGCCGGTGACGCGACCGTGCGGTTGCAGCCGGTACGCCCTGACGACACCGACCCGGAGGACGCCCGATGACCAGTACGACCGTCTGGGGACCGCCCCCGGCCGCACCCTCACGGGCCCCCGGGGCCGGCCGGCCCCGGCAGCCGTTCCCGCGCCGTCTGTGGCGCGGCCGGCCCGAGGACCCCCGCTGGGCCCGCCCGGCCCTCCTCGGCCTGCTGGCCGCCACCCTCCTGCTGTACCTGTACGACCTGAGCGCCTCCGGCTACGCCAACTCCTTCTACTCGGCGGCCGTCCAGGCGGGCAGCACGTCCTGGAAGGCGTTCTTCTTCGGTTCGCTGGACGCGGGCAACGCCATCACCGTCGACAAGCCCCCGGCCTCGCTGTGGCCGATGGAGCTGTCGGTGCGGATCTTCGGTCTCCGCTCCTGGGCGATCCTGGCGCCCGAGGTGCTGATGGGCGTGGCGACCGTCGCCGTCGTGTACGCGGCCGTGCGCCGCCGGTTCAGCCCGGTGGCCGGTCTGATCGCGGGTGCGGTGCTCGCGCTCACCCCGGTCGCGGCGCTGATGTTCCGGTTCAACAACCCGGACGCCATGCTGGCGCTGCTGATGTCCGCGGCCTGCTACCTGGTCGTCCGCGCGGTGGAGGACGGCCGTACGAAGTGGCTGGTGTGGGCCGGGGTCGCGATCGGTTTCGCGTTCCTCGCCAAGACGCTCCAGGCGTTCCTGATCCTGCCGCCGCTGGCGGTCGTGTACGCGGTGTGCGCCCCCGTCCCGTTGAGGAAGCGGTTCGGGCAGCTGGCCGCGGCGACGCTCGCGCTGGTGGTCTCCGGCGGCTGGTGGGTGGCGGTCGTCGAGCTGTGGCCGGCCTCGTCCCGCCCGTACATCGGCGGTTCGCAGAACAACAGCTTCCTGGAGCTGACCTTCGGCTACAACGGTCTCGGCCGGCTCAACGGCGAGGAGACCGGCAGCGTGGGCGGCGGTGGCGGCGGGGGCGGCACCGGCATGTGGGGTGAGACCGGCTGGGACCGGATGTTCAACTCCGAGGTCGGCGGCCAGATCTCGTGGCTCCTGCCCTCCGCCCTGATCCTGCTCGCCGCCGGCCTGGTGGCCACCCGCAGGCTGCGCAGGACGTCCGTCACCCGGGCCTCGTTCCTGGTCTGGGGCGGCTCGCTGCTGACGACCATGGTGGTCTTCAGCTACATGGCGGGCATCTTCCACCAGTACTACACGGTGGCCCTCGCCCCCTACCTCGCCGCCGTCGTCGGCATGGGCGCCGGTCTGCTGTGGGAGCGGCGGCGGGCGCCGTGGGCGTCGATCGCCCTCGCCGCGTCCGTGGTCGCGGCGGCGGCCTGGGGGTACGTCCTCCTCAACCGCACCCCGGACTACCTCCCGTGGCTGAAGTGGCCGGTGCTGGTCGGCGGGCTGACCGCCGCGCTCGGCCTGGTCTTCGCCGGCCGGCTCACCCGGCGGCCGGCCCTCGGGGCGGCGGCCGCCGGTCTCGTGGCCGCGCTGGCCGGACCGACGGCGTACACCCTGAGCACCCTTCAGGAGGGCCACACCGGCTCGATCGTCACGGCCGGCCCGGCGGGCGCGAGCGTGATGGGCGGCCGGGGCGGTGGTCCCGGCGGCGGTGGCGGTATGCGGGGCGGCTTCGGCGGCGCGACGCCCGGGCAGCAGGGCCGGCAGGGGCAGCAGGGGCAGCAGGGGCAGCAGGGTCAGCAGGGCGGGCAGAGTCCGCAGGGCGACGGTTTCCCGGGTGCCGGTGGCTTCGGGGGCGGCATGCCGGGGCAGAACGGTCAGCGGAACGGCGGACAGGGCCGGCAGAACGGCAACGGCTTCGGGTTCCCGGGTGGTGGTCGTGTGGGCGAGGGCGGCAGGGGCGGTGGCGCCGGTGGCGTCGGCGGCCTGCTGAACGGGGCGAGCGTGTCGTCCGAGGCGAAGAGGCTGCTGGAGCGGGACGCCGGGAAGTACACCTGGGCCGCCGCGTCCGTCGGCTCCCAGAACGCGGCCGGCTACCAGCTCGCCACGGGTGAACCGGTCATGGCGATCGGCGGCTTCAACGGCACCGACCCCTCCCCGACGCTCGCCCGGTTCAAGAAGTACGTCGAGGAAGGGAAGATCCACTACTTCATCGCCGGCGGCGGCATGGGCGGCGGCGACAGCGGGACCGCCTCCGCGATCAGCTCGTGGGTGCAGAGCACCTTCAAGAAGGTGACGGTGGGGTCGGCGACCTTCTACGACCTCACGCGGAAGGCCTGAGCCCCCGTCCGGAGGGCCTGGCCGGAAAGTGTGTTGTACACCGTATAGCAGCCGCTATACGGTGTACGGCATGTCCACACCCGCTCCCGCCCGCCAAGGCCACCCCCAACGCTGGCTGATCCTCGGCGTCATCTGTCTCGCACAACTCACCGTCGTGCTCGACAACACCGTCCTGAACGTGGCCATCCCCTCGCTCACCCGCGAGCTGCACGCGAAGACCTCCGACATCCAGTGGATGATCAACGCGTACTCCCTGGTCCAGTCCGGCCTGCTGCTCAGCGCGGGCAGCGCCGCGGACCGCTACGGCCGCAAGAAGATGCTGAGCGCCGGGCTCGCCCTGTTCGGTGCGGGGTCGCTGGTGGCCGGACTCGCCGGCAGCACCGGCCAGCTCATCGCCGCGCGGGCCGGCATGGGCATCGGCGGCGCCCTGCTGATGACCACCACGCTGGCCGTGGCGATGCAGATCTTCTCCCCCGAGGAGCAGCCGAAGGCGATCGGCATCTGGAGCGCGGTCAACGCGCTCGGCTTCGCCGGCGGCCCGCTGATCGGCGGTTTCGTGCTCGACCACTTCTGGTGGGGCGCGATCTTCCTGATCAACCTGCCGGTCGCGGTGCTGGCCCTGGTCGCGGTGGTCGTCCTCGTCCCCGAGTCGAAGAACCCGCGCGGCGACCGGCCGGACCTGCCGGGCGCGGTGCTGTCCACCATCGGCATGGCCTCGCTCGTCTACGCGATCATCTCCGGGCCGGGGCACGGCTGGACGTCGGGGCGGGTGCTGGGCACAGCGGCCGTCGCGGTGCTCGTGCTGGGCGCCTTCGCCTGGTGGGAGAGCAGGGTCGACGTGCCGATGCTCGACATGCACTTCTTCCGGGACCGGCGCTTCACGGGTGCGGTCGCCGGGGCCGTGCTCATCGTGTTCGGCATGGGCGGCGCGCTGTTCCTGCTGACGCAGCACCTCCAGTTCGTGCTCGGCTACGAGCCGTTGGAGGCCGGGCTGCGGACCGCTCCGCTGGCGCTGACGGTGGTCGTGCTCAACTTCAGCGGGCTGTCGGCGAAGTGGTCGACGCGGCTGGGCACGCCGGTGTCGATCGCGCTGGGGATGGTGTGCATGGCCGGTGGCCTGGTGTCCATCGCGGAGGTGGACAAGGGCGGCTACGCGGGGACGCTGCTCGGGCTGCTGCTGATCGGCGCCGGGTGCGCGGTGGCGAACCCGGCGATGGCGCACGCCATCATGAGCGCGATCCCTCCGGAGAAGGCCGGTGTCGGGGCCGGGATCAACGGCACGCTGGCGGAGTTCGGGAACGGGCTCGGTGTCGCCGTCCTGGGGGCCGTGCTCAGCTCTTCCGTGGCGTCGGGGGAGTCGTTCTCCGCCGGGCTGGGCACCGGGCAACTGGTCGGGGCCGTCGCGGTGCTGCTGGGCGGGTTCGTGGCGGCGGGGCTGTTGCGGCGGGCGGAGAGGGTGTCCGTCGGACAGCTCTAAGGTGGGGACGGTGGCCGGTATCGAGAAAGGTGCGCCGGTGACGAAGCAGGCAGGCCGGTCGGCGCGGGACAGCGTGTGGCGGGAGGGCAGGCCCCGCCGCGGGGGTCGCAGCGGGCAGCCGTCCGGGCTGGACCGGGAACGGATCACCGAGGCGTCGGTGCGGCTGCTGGACGCCGACGGGCTCGCCAAGTTCTCCATGCGGCGGCTGGCGGCCGAGCTGAACGTCACCGCGATGTCCCTGTACTGGTACGTCGACACCAAGGACGACCTGCTCGAACTCGCCCTGGACGCGGCCTTCGCCGAGCTGCGGCTGCCCGACCCGGAGAACGCGGACGAGGACTGGCGGGAGCAGCTGAGGACGCTGGCCACGGAGTACCGGCAGCTGCTGTTCCGGCACCCGTGGCTGTCCCCGCTGGCCGGCCGCTTCCTCAACATCGGCCCGAACGCGCTCGCGTTCTCCCGGGTGGTCCAGCGGGTCGTCCGCCGGGCGGGGCTGCCCGCGCACGGGGTGACCGGGGCGATCTCGGCCGTCTTCCAGTTCGTCTACGGCTTCGGGACGATCGAGGGGCACTTCTTCGCCCGGATCGCGGACACCGGGCTGAGCCCCGACGAGTACTTCGAGCAGGCCATGGCCGTCGTGGACGAGGTGCCGGGGTCCGGTGAGGTCATGAAGGAGTCCAAGGACCTGATGGCGGCGCGCGGCGGTGACACGGTGGCCGAGATGCTGGACCGCGACTTCGCCTTCGCCCTGGACCTGCTGGTCGCCGGGATCGAGGCGATGGTCGCCCGCGGCTGACCACCGTCCCGCCACCGGCCGCACCGGGCGCCGTCGGCCGGCCCGGTGCGCGGGGTCGTCAGCCGGCCGGGTGCGAGGCGTCGTCAGTCGCCGGTGGCCAGCCGGGACGGGAAGCCGCCGGTGGCCACCGGGCCCCACCGTTCGGGTGTCACCCGGATGATGGACTTGCCCTGCTTCACCATCGCCTGACGGTACTCGTCCCAGTCGGGGTGTTCGCCGGCGATGTTGCGGTAGTACTCGACCAGGGGTTCCACGGAGTCGGGGGTGTCGACGACCTCGGCCGTGCCGTCGATCTGGACCCAGGGACCGTTCCAGTCGTCGCTCAGGACGACCAGGCTGACCCGGGGGTCCCGCTTGGCGTTGCGGGTCTTGGCCCGCTCCGGGTAGGTGGAGACGACGATCCGGCCGGAGTCGTCCACCCCGCAGGTCAGCGGCGACGCCTGCGGGGAGCCGTCGGCCCGGCGGGTGATCAGCAGGGCGCGGTGGCGGGGTCGTACGAAGTCCAGCAGCTCGTCCAGCGACACACGGGTGTTGGTAGCGATGTTCGGTGCCATGGCAGCACCCTAGGGGCAGCGGCGGCCCCTGCGGGTGACCCTGCCGTGCCTACGCCTGGGGGAGTGAGTCCCCCTGGACCGCCTGGATGTCCAGCTCGACCTTCAGCGTGGTGCCGATGGCCGCGATGCCCGCCTGGAGGACCTGGTTGTAGTTCATCGCGAAGTCCTCGCGGTGCAGTTCGGCGGTGGCCCGGAACGCGGCGCGCGTGCCGCCCCAGGGGTCGGCGCCGGTGCCGAGGTAGGCCAGGTCGAGGTCGACCGGTCGTACGACCCCGTGCATGGACAGCTCGCCGTGGACCGTCCAGCGGTCCGAGCCGGCCGCCGTCACACCGGTGGAGCGGTACGTGATCTCCGGATGCCGCTCCACGTCGAGGAAGTCCCCGGACTTCAGGTGCGCGTCGCGCATGCCGTTGCCCGTGTCGATGGACGCGGCCCTGATCACCGCCTCGACCCGGGACTTGGTGACGTCGTCGGGAGCGATCTCGATCGTGCCGCCGAACTCCGTGAACCGGCCGTGCACGCTGGAGATCCCCAGGTGCTGGGCGACCGCGGCGACGGAGGAGTGCACCGGGTCGATGGTCCAGGGCCCGGGCGGCGGCAGTTCGGTGCCGCCCTGCCGGGCCAGTGTCACCGTGCCGACCTCGGCCCGGCCGCTCGCGGTGACGATCGCGCTGGACGCGGCCGGTGCGTAGCCCACGGCGGTCACGATCACGGTGTACGCGCCCGGTGCCAGCTCGGTGACGTCCCGTACGGCCCCCTCGGCGTCCGCCTCGGCCCGCAGCACCTGCGTCCCGGTCATGTCGGTCACCGTGACGACCGCGTGCGACACGGCCCACCCGTCCCGCGTACGGATCTTCGCGGTCAGTCCCATCCCGTTTTCTCCCTGCAAAGTCTTACAAATTGGTCGTATGAGACCGGCCCGTGGCGGGCGCCCTCCGCTCAGGGCGCGCCGCCACGGGCCGGGGTGCGGGCTACTCGCCGGGGTGGGCGAGTTCGATGTCGTGGCCGTCGACGCCGGGACCGGACACGGTCAGCGCGGTGGCCACCGGCGGGTAACCGGTCGCGATGACGGTGTACTCGCCGCCGTCCAGGTCGGTGAAGGCGTACGCCCCGTCCGCACCGGTGGTGGCGGTGCCGACCACGTTGCCCGCCTGGTCGACGAGGGTCACGCGGGCGTCGGCCAGCGGGCCGTGCGGGGCCCGGACGACGCCCTGGAGCCGGGCGCCGGCGTCCAGGTCGACCTCGACGCGGGTGACGCCGGTGGTGCCGACCTCGACCGGCAGGGCGCGCGGCCGGAAGCCGCTCGCGTTGACCGCGACGGTCACCGTGCCCGGCACCAGGTCGGTGAGGGCGAAGTCGCCCTGCTCGCCGGTGGCGGCGGTGGCCAGCAGGTCACCGCGCACGTCGGTGACGATCACCATCGCGTCCTTGACCGGCAGCGCGCTCCCGGCGGCCCGGACCACACCGGTCAGCCCGCTGGTGCCGCTGAGCAGGATGTCGTACGACAGCGGTTCCCCGCCCACCACGATGGTGGAGGCCTGCGGCTGGTAGCCGTCGGCGGAGGCGATCAGGACGTACGACCCGGTGCCGGGGGCATCGAGGTGGTAGGAGCCGTCGGCCTGGGCGACCGAGCGGCCCAGCTGGCGGCCGGACAGCGAGATCAGCGTGACCGCGGCCTGCGGGACCGGGGCGCTCTCGGCGCCGCGGACGTAGCCGTGCACCGGGGTGCCGCCGGTGGTGCCGGGCTCGGCGACCGTGGCGACGGCGCCGAGCTGCGTGGCCGCGGTGGCCGAGGTGCCGTCCTCGCCGAGGACGGGGGCGGCCCAGGCGGGCACCTGCTGCGGGGCCGGAGCCTCGCCGGCCGTCTCGGCGGCGGCCGGGGCCTGGGCCTCGGCGACGGCCGGCGCGGCGGCCGGGTCGGTCACGGGGGCCTCGCCCTCGGCGGCCTGGGCGAGCGCGCCCTTGGTCTTCAGCGGGACCTCCTTGATGAACAGCGTGATCAGGAAGGCGACGCCGGCGAGGCAGGCCGCGATCAGGAAGACGTCGGCGATGCCGTGGCCGTAGGAGCTCTCCATCAGCGTCCGGATGGGCGCCGGGAGCTTGTCCATGTCCGGGATGCTGTCGGTCGAGCCCGAGCTGTGCGCCAGCGCGGCCTGGTACTTCGGGCTCAGCGCGGAGACGCCGTCCTCGACGTAGTGGGTGATCCGGCGGGACATCACGGCACCCAGCGCGGAGACGCCGACCGCACCGCCGAGGGAGCGGAAGAAGGTGACCGTGGAGCTGGCCGAGCCGAGGTCGGAGGGCGCCACCTGGTTCTGCGTGGCGAGCACCAGGTTCTGCATCATCATGCCGATGCCGAGACCCAGCAGGGCCATGAAGATGGCCATCTTCCAGTAGTCGGTGTCGTACCGGATGCCGCCCAGCAGGGCCAGGCCGGCCGTGACCAGGACGCCACCGCTGACCAGCCACGCCTTCCAGCGGCCGGTGCGGGTGATGAGCTGACCGGAGACGGTCGAGGAGACGAACAGACCACCGATCATCGGGATGGTCATGACGCCGGACATGGTCGGCGACTTGTCGCGGGCCAGCTGGAAGTACTGGCTGAAGAACACGGTGCCGGTGAACATCGCGACACCGACGAACAGCGAGGCCAGCGAGGCCAGGGTGATGGTGCGGTTCCTGAACAGGCGCAGCGGGATGATCGGCTCGCTCGCCTTGGACTCGATGAGCACGAAGAGCGCGCCGAGGACGATCGAACCGCCGACCATCGCGTAGGTCTGCCAGGACACCCAGTCGTACTTGTCACCGGCGAAGGTGACCCAGATCAGCAGCAGGGAGACGGCGGCGGAGATGAAGAGCGCGCCGGCCCAGTCGACCTTGACCTCCCGCTTGACCACGGGCAGGTGCAGGGTCTTCTGCAGCACGATCAGGGCGATGACCGCGAAGGGGACACCGACGTAGAAGCACCAGCGCCAGCCCAGCCAGGAGGTGTCGGTGATGACACCGCCGAGCAGCGGGCCGCCGACGGTGGCGACGGCGAAGGTGGCACCCAGGTAGCCGGAGTACCGGCCGCGCTCACGCGGGGAGATCATCGCGGCCATGACGATCTGCGCCAGGGCGGACAGACCGCCGACGCCGATGCCCTGGAAGACCCGGAAGGTGATGAGCATGCCCGGGTTCTGCGACAGGCCGGCCGCCATCGAGGCGACCACGTAGATGACCAGGGCTATCTGGACGAGCGCCTTCTTGCTGTACAGGTCGGCGAGCTTGCCCCACAGGGGAGTGGCCGCGGTCATCGACAGCAGGGCCGCGGTGACCACCCAGGTGTAGGCGGACTGGCCGCCACCGAGGTCGCCGATGATCTCCGGGAGGGCGTTGGAGACGATCGTGGACGACAGGATCGCCACGAACATGCCGAGCAGCAGCCCGGACAGGGCCTCCATGATCTGCCGGTGCGTCATCGGGGCGTCGCCGTGGGAGCCTCCCCCGTGCTTGGCGTGAGCCCGCACACCGGCTGGTGTGGTCGTTGCCATGGGCTTCCTTCTCTTACGTGCTTGCGGGTGTACGGGTGGTCTCTTCGGATACGGGTGCGGGGAGCCGGAGCGGGGCCGAGCGGCAGTCGCCGAAGGACGCGCGCAGGCGTGTCATCAGCCGGATCAGCTCGCCGACGTCCTCGTCGGTCCAGTCCGCGAGCCGCTCGGCGAGCAGATGCGTGGTCCGCCGGGACAGCTCGTCGAGCCGGTCCAGGCCCGCGGGCGTCAGGCGCAGGATGCGCGAGCGCTTGTCCGCGGGGTCCGGGTGCCGCTCGATCCAGCCGCGTGCGGCGACGTGCGCGACATGCCGGCTGGTGACCGACATGTCCACGGCGAGCAGCTCCGCGAGCTTGCTCATGCGCATGTCGCCGTGGCGGCCGAGCAGGGTCAGCACGGCGGCGGATCCGGCCGGGCAGTCGGGTGGCAGGATCCGCCCCATGTCCCGTTTCACGGCTCCGACGGCACTGAGCTGACGCGCCAGCTCTTCGAACTGCGTCCGCTCGGCCATCACACCTCCCGTATCGTTGCTTAGGGCAACCATAAGCCTGCTTGGTTGCTGCAGGCAAACAAATCGGGTGGGGGTGGCGCAAAAACTTGGCAAAGGCAAGTATTGCGATCGTAAATATGCAGGTGAGTGCGGGTGTCGTGCCCCCGTCTGTCCCGGTGGCCCCGCACTTGGGTCGCCCGGCGGGATTCGCTAGGGTCTCGGGGCATGGCTAACACCCAGGGCCCCCAGGGCAATTACGACCCCGCAGGCAGCACCCAGATGTTCCGCGCGTTCGTCGACGAGGCCCCCCAGGGGCGGCAGCAGCAGGCGGCCTCCTCCGGCCCCCGGGTCGGTCTGATCATCGGCGTCATCGTGGCGCTCGCGGTGGTCGCCGGCGTCGCCTGGCTGGCGGTGAAGTAGGGCTCAGGCCCACTCGACGGAGACGTCCCGCGTCTCGATGTGCATGCCGAGCGGCACCCTCCAGGCATCGACGCACACCGTCCACGCGGGGCTCCGGCGTGCCCCCGGCGCCAGGGGCACCGGCAGTTCCACGGTCGACTCGACCGTCCCCCAGTCGACGCCGAGCGCGCCGATGATGTGCGTCCCGAACGTCACCGACCCCGACCGCACCGCCGTACCGCCCGCGTTGCGGAAGCCGACGGTCACCTTCTGGCACCAGCGCTCGCCGGTGTCCTCGGTCGCCGGGTCGCCCCAGGAGAGGTCGGCGGGCGCCGGCGCGGGCGTCGTACGGCTCGGCGCGGGGCTCGGTGAGGCGGCGGGCGGTGTCGTACGACCGCCCGGGCCGCCACGGGGTCGCGGGGTGCCCCAGGTCGTCTCCCCGGTCGGCGCCGGAGCCGGTGCCGACGCCGTTTCCGATGCCGAGGGCGGCGGTGATGCCGGCCCGGCCGAACGGGGGGTGCCGGGGTGGGCCGGTGTCGCGGGGCCGGCCCCGCGCGGCCGCCGGTCGAGTGGCACCAGGGTCACCGACCCGGACGGCGCCACGGCCCTCGGACCGCCCTGGCCCGCGCCGACCGCGGTGTAACCACCGCCCGGACCGCCGCCCCCGCACGCGACCAGCACCCCGCCCAGACAGACGACGGCCGCCGACACCGCTGTGAGCATCCCGGTACGCAGCATCCGCTCATGGTGACTGACGCTGCGTCAGATGAGAACCCCGGTGCGGCCCCGTGCCCCCGAAGGGGCGCGGGGCCGTGTCGGTGTGCCGCTGCGCCGAGCGGGTGCGACCGGCCACGACGGACCCGCGGCCGCCGGACGGCGTGACGCGGTGCTCCCGAAGGCGTCGCCCCTCGGCGGAGCGCCTAGTCGGAGATCAGCCCGTCCCGCAACTGCGCCAGCGTCCGGGTCAGCAGCCGGGAGACGTGCATCTGGGAGATGCCGACCTCCTCGCCGATCTGTGACTGGGTCATGTTGGCGAAGAAGCGCAGCATGATGATCCGCCGTTCCCGGGGCGGGAGTTTGGCCAGCAGCGGCTTGAGGGACTCGCGGTACTCCACGCCCTCCAGGGCCGCGTCCTCGTAGCCGAGCCGGTCGGCGAGCGAGCCCTCGCCGCCGTCGTCCTCGGGGGCCGGCGAGTCGAGGGAGGAGGCGGTGTAGGCGTTGCCGACCGCGAGGCCGTCGACCACGTCCTCCTCGGAGACGCCGAGCACGGCGGCCAGCTCCGTCACCGTGGGGGAGCGGTCCAGCTTCTGCGACAGCTCGTCGCTGGCCTTGGTGAGGGCCAGGCGCAGCTCCTGGAGCCGGCGCGGGACCCGCACGGACCACGAGGTGTCGCGGAAGAACCGCTTGATCTCGCCGACCACGGTGGGCATCGCGAAGGTCGGGAACTCCACGCCCCGTTCGCAGTCGAACCGGTCGATCGCCTTGATCAGGCCGATGGTGCCGACCTGGACGATGTCCTCCATCGGTTCGTTGCGCGAGCGGAACCGCGCCGCCGCGTAGCGGACCAGCGGCAGGTTCAGCTCGATCAGGGTGTCCCGGACGTAGGCCCGCTCGGGGCTGTCCTGGTCCAGCGCGGCCAGGCGCAGGAACAGTGAGCGGGACAGGGTCCGGGTGTCGAGGTTCGCCGTGGCCTGAGCGGCCGGGACAGCTTCGGCGGCCGTGTCGGCGGCCGGGGACGGCACGGCTTCGAGGGCCGTGACACCCTCGAAGCCGTCGAGGACGTCGAGAGCGTCGAGCTCCTTGGGCGCTGCCTCGCTCAGCGTGGGCGTCAGCACCTTCGAGCTGCCCTGGTCTGCGGACATGCCACCCCCTTTGGGTCGCGGGACGGTCGCGGCGGCGCCGTCTCTTTCCGAGCAACGCAGCCCTCACCTGAATACCGGAGCCGGAGCCACGGCAAACGCGCTTCCCGCAGAATGTCACATGTCGGCAACGCGCTGTACCGACATGTCGACATGTGAGATCCGAATCGCCCCTGGAAACAAAGGGTCTGACGGTCTTTCGGGGGCCAACTGTCGGCAACCGCCCTGGTGAGCGAATCGCTCGCGCCGGTTACCGCTCGATCGGGTTTGCGATGCAGTGGCGTTCGGGCCGTGCTTCCGTGCGCCCGCTATGCATCAGGAGACAGGGTGTCTGCTGCCGCTATGCGTCGATCCGATTTGCGGAACGCAGCCGTTGGAAGCTACGGGCGAGCAGCCGTGAGACATGCATCTGGGAGACGCCGAGTTCCGCGCTGATCTGTGACTGGGTGAGATTGCTGTAGTAGCGCAGAAGAAGGATTCGCTGTTCTCTCTCGGGGAGCTGGACGAGGAGATGGCGGACCAGGTCGCGGTGTTCCACGCCGTCCAGTGCCGGGTCCTCGTAGCCGATCCGGTCCAGCAGGCCGGGCAGCCCGTCGCCCTCCTGGGCGGCCTCCAGCGAGGTGGCGTGGTACGACCGTCCCGCCTCGATGCAGCTGAGCACCTCGTCCTCGCTGATCCGGAGCCGGTCGGCGATCTCGGCGGTGGACGGGGAGCGGCCGTAGAGCGTGGTCAGGTCCTCGGTCGCGCTGTTGACCTGCACCCACAGCTCGTGCAGCCGGCGCGGGACGTGGACGGTGCGGACGTTGTCCCGGAAGTACCGCTTGATCTCGCCGACCACGGTGGGCATCGCGAAGGTCGGGAACTGCACGCCCCGGTCCGGGTCGAAGCGGTCGATGGCGTTGATCAGGCCGATGGTGCCGACCTGGACGACGTCCTCCATCGGCTCGTTGCGGGAGCGGAAGCGGGCGGCGGCGTAGCGCACGAGCGGGAGGTTCGCCTCGATCAGCGCTCCCCGCACCCGGTTGTGCTCCGGCGTGCCGGGGGTGAGTTCCTTCAGCTCGGCGAAGAGCACCTGGGTCAGGGCCCGGGTGTCGGCGCCGCGGCGCTTCTCGGGGGCCGGCGGGGTCGGAGTGGGCGCCTCTTCCTGGGGCGGCGCAGTACTGGCCGACACGGTCAACGCCACCTCTTCATCGGTCAATCATCCGTCAAAAGCGGTCATAGCATCACAAGACATGTGCACTGTGTGCAAGCACCCAATAACCCCGTGTTGTGTTCAAACTCCGATGATTTGGGGTAGCAGTGGCGAAAAAGCGACCAGCCGACGCCCCGCCGGAACGACAGAGCCCCCCGCCGGAGGGCGGGGGGCTGCTGTGTTCGCGGGGGTGCGGGGCTACCGGCCGTCGGTCTCGTAGTCGGCGATCACCCAGGTGGAGAACTCGCGCCAGAGCGCGACGCCCGCCTGGTGGGCCGGGTGCTCCAGGTAGCGCTGGAGGGCGTCGGCGTCCTCGACTGCCGAGTTGATCGCGAAGTCGTAGGCGATCGGCCGGTCGCTGATGTTCCAGGCGCACTCCCAGAAGCGCAGCTCCTCGATCCGGCCGCCGAGCGCCCGGAAGGCCTCCACGCCCGCCACGACCCGGGGATCGTCGCGCTCGACACCCTCGTTGAGCTTGAAGAGGACCAGGTGGCGGATCATGGGGTGTACCTCAGCTCTTTCCTCCGTTGGCGACCCAGGTCATGAAGTCGCCGACGGCCTTGGCCGCGTCCGATATGCCCTCGAAGCCTATCTGGACGTAGTCGGCCGCCTTGGCCGGGTCCGTGATGATCACGTACAGCGCGAAGACCACGAGCACGTACACGGCGATCTTCTTGGCGTTCACCGCCACCGCGGCCTCCCCTGTGCCATTGCCCCGAGGGCCCCCTGCTGCCGGCCGCGAGTGTAACCTCCGGACCTCCTCGCGGGGCCGACAGCCCGCCGCGGCCGGGGTGTTGTGTCCGGAACACGCGAAAGGCCCCGCCGGTCGGCGGGGCCTTTCTGCAAGCGGTAGCGGAGGGATTTGAACCCTCGGTGACTTGCGCCACACTCGCTTTCGAGGCGAGCTCCTTCGGCCGCTCGGACACGCTACCGAGGGAGACCTTACAGCACGGTGGCCCGAGGTTTGAAATCGGTATTCACCGGTTCCGGAAGAACTCCGTGAGGAGGCGGGCGCAGTCCGTCGCGAGCACGCCCTCGATGACCTCCGGGCGGTGGTTGAGCCGCCGGTCGCGCACCACGTCCCACAGGGAGCCGGTCGCGCCCGCCTTCTCGTCCCGGGCGCCGTAGACCACCCGGTCCACCCGGGACTGGACGAGGGCGCCCGCGCACATCGTGCAGGGCTCCAGGGTCACGACCAGCGTGCAGCCGGTCAGCCGCCACTCCCCGAGCCGGGCCGCCGCCCGCCGGATCGCGAGGACCTCCGCGTGGGCCGTGGGATCGCCGGTGGCCTCGCGCTCGTTGTGCCCGGCACCGAGCACCGTCGTACCGTCCGGGGACAGCACGACGGCGCCGACGGGGACGTCCCCGCCCCGGACGGCCAGCTCGGCCTCCGTGAGGGCGAGCCGCATCGCGGCCCGCCAGGGGTCCCTCACCGGGTCCGGCGCGCCCTGCTGCGGCAGCTGCTCCGGGAGCCGTTCCGGGAGCAGCGGGTCCTGTGGCGTGGTCAGCGGACGGTCTCCAGCACCTCCGAGGCGCCCAGGGCCTCGGCGATCGTGTTCAGCGCGTCCTCGGCGTCCAGGGCGCGCAGCTCCTTCTCGCTGATGCCCAGGTCGTCCAGGATCTGGCTGTCGCCCACCGGGCTGTGCGGCACCGCGTCGGCGTCGGCGCCCTCCTCCTCGTCGTCCTCGGACTCCCCGTCCTCGGTGCCGTCGAGGTCCAGGGCGTCCAGGTCCGGACCTTCGTCCGAGCCGGGCTCCCGGCCGAGCAGTTCGTCGGTGAGCAGCAGCTCCCCGTAGGCGCTGCGCTGGGCGGCGGCGGCGTCCGAGACGTAGATGCGAGGGTCGTCCTCGCCGTCCACGCGGACGACGCCGAACCAGGCGTCCTCCTGCTCGATCAGGACGAGCACCGTGTCCTCGTCGGGAGAGGCTTCCCGGGCCAGGTCGGCCAGATCCGACAGGGTCTCCACATCGTCGAGCTCCGTGTCGCTCGCTTCCCACCCGTCTTCGGTGCGCGCGAGCAGTGCGGCGAAGTACACCGTGACTCTCCCACTGGTCATAGGCGTGCCGGTTGGGGGTCCCCCCGGCGGAGGTACATGGGCGGAGAGAGCTGGGCTCCGAGCCCCACCCACTCGGAATCGTGGCAGAAACAAGGCGTCCAGGGGACGTCTTCGGCTCCCTGTGTCTGGCTGTTTCGATCGTGGATCCGAGATCGGCTCACCAGCGCGCTCATTGCCGCCACCTGCGGATCGTACGCGGCTTTCCCTCAGGCTCACGCACGCCCCACCTCGCCGACACCGGTGCCGTCGGGGAACTTCCGCGGCGCGGCGGCGGCCCGCCGGGCGGGCCGGAGCTACCAGCGGAACGTCCGCATGCGCATCGCGTGGCGCAGCCGGGCGGCCTTGGCGCGCCGGGGCTGGACCCGGGCGCGCAGCTCCCGGGCCTCGGCGAGATCGCGCAGGAACTGGGCGCGGCGTCGCCGGCGTTCCGTCTCGGTCTCGGGCTTGTCGGGGTCGGGCCGCGCGGACCGCGCGGCGGGGCCGGCCCTGTCACCGGTGGCCCCGGAGGCGTCCGCGGGCGGGTCTGGCAGGTCGGACACGTCGCACCACCCCACTCACGTCCCCTCCCACTTTCCCCCGGATGGCCGGTTTGACGCCAGCACGAGAGCGGGGTCCGGCGCAGGTACCGTTAGGGGCATGCGTCTCCATGTCGTCGACCACCCCCTGGTCGCTCACAAGCTCACCACGCTGCGCGACCAGCGCACCGACTCCGCGACCTTCCGGCGGCTCGCCGACGAGCTGGTCACCCTGCTCGCCTACGAGGCGACACGGGACGTGCGGACCGAGGCCGTCGACATCCAGACGCCGGTCGCGCGCACCACGGGCGTCAAGCTGGCCCGTCCGCGTCCGCTGGTGGTGCCGATCCTGCGGGCCGGTCTCGGCATGCTGGACGGCATGGTCCGGCTGCTGCCGACCGCCGAGGTGGGCTTCCTGGGCATGATCCGCAACGAGGAGACGCTGCAGGCGTCCACGTACGCCTCGCGCATGCCGGAGGACCTCTCGGGCCGCCAGGTGTACGTCCTCGACCCGATGCTGGCCACGGGCGGCACGCTGGTCGCGGCCATCCAGGAGCTGATCAAGCGCGGTGCGGACGACGTGACGGCCGTGGTGCTGCTGGCCGCGCCCGAGGGCGTCGAGGTCATGGAGCGGGAGCTGGCGGGGACGCCGGTCACCGTGGTCACGGCGGCGGTGGACGACCACCTCAACGAGCTGGGGTACATCGTGCCGGGGCTGGGGGACGCGGGGGACCGGCTCTACGGCGCCGCCGAGTAGCCTTCCGCGCCCGGGGAGGGCACCTGGGCGCCGTGCGCGTGCACGGGTGCGGGTGCATGCACGGCTGCGGGTGCGTGCACGGGTGCGCGTGCGGGTGCTTCGTGGTGGGGCGCGCCCAGGTGGCGGAGCCGCACGTCGAACGCAGCCCCGCGCCCCTTGCGGCGCGCTCCTCAGCAGCTCTTCTTCGTCGTGGCCGTCGGCTGCGGCTTCGGGTCCCTCAGGGTCGTCAGGGCCCGGTCGGCCGTCGCCCGGTCGGCCAGGCCCTTGAAGGCGTCGCCGATGACGAGGTCCACGTCGGTGCCCTTGCGGGTGTCGGCGCGCAGGCCCGCGCCGGTGAGCTGGGTGGCGAGGACGCGGAGGGCCGTGTCCTGGGCCGCGGGGGAGCCGAGGAGCATCCCGGTGCCCTTGACCTTCTTGTCGTACTGCTTCGACGCGTTGCCCACGTCGCCGATCCGGAAGCCGCGCTTGCGCAGTTCGTCCGCGGTGCTCTTGGCGAGGCCGGTGCGCTTGGTGGCGTTGTAGACGTTGACGGTGATCCGGCCGGGCTCGGGGAGGGGCTCGGCGCGGGTCGCCGCGGCCGCCGCGGCCTTGGTGCGGCAGCGGGCCGCCGGGCCGGTCGCCGTGGAGTCGCCGGCGCCGCCGGTGAAGACGTCGATGAGCTGCAGGGTGCCCCAGCCGATCAGACCGAGCACGGCGACGGACGCCACCACGGCGGCCACGAGCCTGCTGTGTCGCCGGGGCGGACGCATCCGCGGGTATTTGTCCCCCGTGATCCGGTACTGGCCGCCCATGCCAGGGGGAGTGAGCATGCTCATGGGCGCAGCGTAGTGCGCCCGAGCGGCGATGCCTATCAGATGATCAGTCGATGCCGCTCAGCGGAACCCGAAAGGGCCAACGGCCGTGTCGCGCCGGGTCAGTCGAGTTCGAGCACGCGCGCGTGCAGCACCTGGCGCTGCTGGAGGGCGGCGCGGACCGCGCGGTGCAGGCCGTCCTCCAGGTACAGGTCGCCCTGCCACTTCACGACGTGCGCGAAGAGGTCGCCGTAGAACGTCGAGTCCTCCGCCAGCAGGGTCTCCAGATCGAGCTGCTGCTTGGTGGTCACGAGCTGATCGAGGCGGACCGGGCGCGGCGCGACGTCCGCCCACTGCCGGGTGCTCTCCCGGCCGTGGTCGGGGTACGGCCGGCCGTTTCCGATGCGCTTGAAGATCACACGGAAAGCCTACCGGTCAAGACGTTCCGGGCGCAGCCATGGCGGGGCAGTGCGACGCTTGAAAAGATGGAGCAATTCGGACATACGGGTTACTACGGGAACGGGGGCCGGGGATGAGCGACAGCGAGACCGTGCCGCCCGCCGGGCCCCGGGGTGCTTCCGCGGCGCCCCGGGACGCGCCCCAGGACACCTCAGCAGGGCCCCAGGACGCTTCCGGACTGCCCGCCGAGGCGCGGAAGATCGCCTCCGGGTACGTCTTCACCGGGCCCGCGCTCGACCTCGGCGCCCTCCTGTGGGACGGGCAGTGCCACGCCGGCGCGCCGGTCCGCGTCCCGCTGTCCGTGCTCAGCCGGCACGGCCTGGTCGCGGGCGCCACCGGCACCGGCAAGACCAAGACCCTCCAGCTGATCGCCGAGCAGCTGTCGGCGCAGGGCGTACCGGTGTTCCTCGCGGACATCAAGGGCGACCTGTCCGGCATCGCACGGCCGGGACAGCGGAACGACCGGGTGCGCAAGCGGTCCGCGGAGGTCGGCCGGGCCTGGACCCCGGCCGGCTTCCCGGCGGAGTTCCTCGCCCTCGGCGGCCTCGGCCACGGCGTCCCGGTCCGGGCCACCGTCACCAGCTTCGGCCCGGTGCTGCTGGCCAAGGCGCTCCGGCTGAACCAGACGCAGGAGCAGTCCCTCGGCCTGATCTTCCACTACGCCGACACCAAGGGCCTGGAGCTGATCGACCTCAAGGACCTGCGCGCGGTCGTCGCCTTCCTCGCCTCCGACGAGGGCAGGGCCGAACTCCGGGACATCGGCGGTCTCTCCGGTGCGACGGCCGGGGTGATCCTGCGCTCGCTGACGGCCTTCGAGGCGCAGGGCATGGCGGACTTCTTCGGCGAGCCGGAGTTCGACACCGCGGACCTGCTGCGCACGGCGGAGGACGGCCGGGGCGTCGTCTCGGTCCTGGAACTCCCGGCGGTGCAGGACAAACCCCTGCTCTTCTCGACGTTCCTGATGTGGCTGCTCGCCGACCTCTTCCACGACCTGCCCGAGATCGGCGACGTCGACAAGCCGAAACTGGTCTTCTTCTTCGACGAGGCCCACTTGCTGTTCCACGGCGCCTCCCGGGCGTTCCTGGACTCGATCACGCAGACCGTCCGGCTCATCCGGTCCAAGGGCGTCGGCGTCTTCTTCGTCACCCAGACCCCGAAGGACGTGCCCGGTGACGTCCTCGCCCAGCTCGGCAACCGCGTCCAGCACGCCCTGCGCGCCTTCACCCCCGACGACGACAAGGCCCTGCGGGCGACCGTGCAGACCTTCCCCAGGTCGGCGTACGACCTGGAGGAACTGCTCACCGGTCTGGGCACCGGGGAGGCCGTGGTGACCGTGCTCGGCGAGAGCGGCGCCCCGACCCCGGTCGCCGCCACCCGGCTGCGCGCCCCCGAGTCCCTGATGGGCCCGGTGGACGCGGCCGAACTGGACCGGGCGGTGCGCGACTCCGCGCTCCACGACCGTTATGCACAGGCTGTGGACCGAGAGTCGGCGTACGAGCGGCTGAGCGCGGCACGCGCGGAGCCGGCCCGGGAGCCGGAGCCGGCCGCCCGGCGGGCGCCGCGGACCCAGCGGGCGCCGCGGGCTGCCGAAGAGGAGCCGTCGCTGGTCGAACAGGTCGTGCACAGCCCGATGTTCAGGTCCCTGGCCCGTTCGGTCGGCACCCAGCTCGGCCGCGAGATCACCCGTTCGCTGTTCGGCACCGCCCGGCGGAGGCGGTAGCCGCCTCCGCCGGTGCCGGTCAGCGGTCCCGTTCCTCCGTCGACCGCTGGGGTTCCGGTGTCCGCTGCTCCGGCCTGGGGGCCGTACCGCGCCGGGCCTCCGCGCGCAGCAGGGCGCGCAGGACGGCGTAGGGATCCTTGGGCATGGCTGTGCTGCTCCTTGCGTCGAGCCGACTGACCTTGCGGGGACGCGGGCCGGTCAGCAGCGCAGCACCACCGTGCGCAGCAGGGGCGTGGTGTCCGGCACCCGCGCGGCGGCGGGGCTCGGGCGGGCCGCCGGGCGGGCGGGCGCCGGGCCGGGCAGGGGCGCGCGGCGCTCGGGTACGTCGGCCCGGTGGAGGACACGGGCGGGCGGCCGCAGTGCCGTGTCGAGGAGGTCCTGCTCGGCGGTCTCGGCGGCCACGACGAGGTCGGTGACGGCCGGGGCCGGTACGTGGGCACCGGGCACCCACAGGGCGAGGACCAGCACGAGCACGCGGAGCCAGGTACGGCTCCGGGGTGTGCTCCTGATCCTGCTCATGGCTGCTGTCTGCCCGGAGCGGACGGCCGGGGCAGCACACCGGGCGCGAGAACCGCCCGCTCGGCGTACCTGCGGGGCGCGGGGTTGACGGCCCTCACAGGGTCTTCGGCACCCGGCGGGTCCGGCCGCGGATGCCGAACGCCGTGACGATCTCCACGATGCCCACCGCGACCAGCCAGATGCCGCCGACGAGCGTCAGCACCTTGACCGACTCGAACGGCGAGTCGATGAGGACGATCCCGGCGACGAAGGTCAGGATCCCGAGGAAGATCTGCCAGCCCCGGGCGGGCATCCGGGAGTCGTGCAGGGCGGCCAGGGTCTGCGTGATCCCGCGGAACAACCAGCCGATGCCGATCCACAGGGCGAGCAGCAGGATCGACTGCATGGGCCCGCGGAAGCAGAACAGGCCGAGCAGGATCGACAGCGCGCCGCTGATGAAGGCCAGTACGCGCAGCGAGGTCGCCCGGTGCGTGCCGAACGCGGAGACCAGCTGGAGGATCCCGCTGTACAGCAGGTAGACGCCGAACAGCACTCCCGCGGCGAGCAGGGAGGGGCCCGGCCACACCAGCACCAGGACGCCGAGCACCAGCGAGCCGATGCCGGTGACGAGGACGACCTGCCAGGCGGCCCGGGACAGGGCGTGCAGGGGGCCCTCGAACGGCGGCTCCGGCTCGTGCCGGGCACGGGGTTCCGCCGTGGGGTGGCCGTGGGCGGTCTCCGCCGCGTGGACGCGCCGGTCGTCGTACGCGCGGTCCCGCTCCGGACCGCTGCCGGGTATGTCGGTCATGCCCCATGGTCGGACCGGCTGGAGAGCGGCGACCAGCGGGGTGGCCCGAAGGGGTGAGGGCAGCGCGCCGGCGTCCCTACTTCACTTCTTCGCGGGCTTCGCGGACTCGGTGGACTTCGCGGAGGCCGCGGAGGTCACGGGGTCGCGGACTTCGCCTGGGTCGCGGATTTCGCCGACTTGGCCGCCTTGGCCGCCGCCTTCAGCTCCTGCTTGTGGGCGCGCACCTTGGCCAGGGACTCCGGGCCGGTGATGTCGGCGACGGACCGGAAGGAGCCGGGTTCGCCGTAGGCGCCGGCGGCCTCCCGCCAGCCGGCGGGGGCGACCCCGAGCTGCTTGCCGAGCAGGGCCAGGAAGATCTGCGCCTTCTGCTTGCCGAATCCCGGCAGCTCCTCCAGCCGCCGCAGCAGCTCGGCCCCGCTGCCCACGCCCCGCCAGACCGCCTCCGCGTCACCGTCGTAGTGCTCGGCGAGGTACTGGCACAGCTGCTGGATCCGCTTCGCCATCGAGCCGGGGTAGCGGTGCACCGCGGGCTTCTCGGAGAGCAGCGCGGCGAACGCCTCCGGGTCCATCGCCGCGATGTCGTGCGCGTCCAGGTCCGCGGCGCCGAGCCGGTCGGCGATGGTCCGGGGCCCCTTGAACGCCCACTCCATCGGGATCTGCTGGTCCAGCAGCATCCCGGTCAGCGCGGCGAGCGGGGAGCGTCCGAGCAGCGCGTCGGCCTCGGCGTCCTGGGCGAGGTGCAGGGTGACGTCCATGCGTCGATGATCCCGCGCACGAGACGGCTCCGCCCGCTCAGCCACCGGGGGCGGTTTGCTCGGTCCGCGCCCGCGTCTGCCCGCCCCGCTCCCGCTCGGCCTGCCGGAGGTGCCCCGCTCGGCCTGCCGGAGGTGCCCCGCTCAGTCCGCCGGAGACGCCCCGCTCAGCCCGCCGAGGCGGGGCGCTCAGCCCGTCCGAGGCGCTCGTTCAGTCCGCGCGCCAGTACCCCAGCGCGTGCACCCGCTGCTTCGGCACGCCCAGGTCCGTGCGGACGTAGGAGGCGAGGGCGCGGGTGGTCGCCGTGTCGCAGGCGATCCAGACGTACGGGTGCGGGGTGCCGGCGAGGACGGCGGGCAGTTCCGTGCGGACCCGTTCCAGGAGGCGGGCGCCCGCGTCCTCGCGCGGTACCGCCCGGATCTCGTGCCGGTCCGGTTCGGCGCGGCTGGGCAGCCCCGCCGGATCGCCCTCGAACCAGACGGTCGCCGGGGCCGGACCCAGCGCGTCGAGCAGGGAGTTGATCGCGGGCAGCGAGGCCGGGTCGCCGATCGCGACGAGGTGGGAGGGTGCGGGGGCGGGATGCCGGAAGCCGGTGCCCTGGACGGTGGCCTCGACGGTGTCGCCGGGCCGCGCCGCCCGCGCCCAGCCGGAAGCCACGCCCTCGTGCAGGGCGAACTCCAGCGCGAAGGTGCCGGCGGCCGGATCGGGGTCGACCAGGGTGTAGGCGCGCTGGTGCGGGCGGCCGTCGGCGGAGAACCACAGCCGGACCCACATGGTGGGGTGGACGCCGGTCGCGGCGAGCAGTCCGCCGTCACGGACCCGGAGCCGCCGGTAGTGCGGGGTCACGTCCTCGGCTTCGAGCACCGTGAGCACGAAGTCCTTGGCGCGCAGCAGTCTGAGGACCGCTCCTTCCCAACCCCGCCCCTGCCCCATGACCCCTCCACCGTTCGCGTACGATTCCGCCACAGAAAACTTAGGCAAGGCTAACCTAAAGCTCAGAGCGCAGGAGATTCCCGGGTGACCATCGAGACGTACCGCGACGCCTGGGGCATCCCCCATCTGAGGGCGTCCGGCGCCCGCGAACTCGCCCGCGCCCAGGGCCGGGTCACCGCCCACGACCGGGCCTGGCAGCTGGAGGTCGAGCGCCACCGCGCCCAGGGCACCTCCGCCTCCTTCCTCGGCGCCGACGCCCTCTCCTGGGACGTCTTCGCCCGCCGCGCACGGCTCGACGACACCGCCCGCCGCTGCTTCGCCGCGCTGGAGAACCGGGATCCGGAGACGGCCGACTGGGTGCGGGCGTACGTCGACGGGGTCAACGAGGGCCTGCCGGCGGGTGCCCGCCGCGCACCCGAGTTCGCCCGCACCGGGCTGGCCCCCGGACGCTGGCAGCCCTGGACACCGCTCGGCGTCTGGCTCGCCACGCACATCCTGTTCGCCGGCTTCCCGGCCAAGCTCTGGCGCGAGCAGGCGATACGGCACCTCGGTCCCGGGGCCGTCGGCCTGTTCGCCACCGACGGGCCCGGTACGGCGGGCAGCAACGGCTGGCTGCTGACCGGCGACCGCACCGCCACCGGCCACGCCCTCATCGCCGGCGACCCGCACCGCTTCATCGAAGACCCCGGTGTCTACCAGCAGATCCACCTCTCCTGCCCCGAGTTCGACGTCGTCGGCCTGGCCGTGCCCGGCGTCCCCGGCATCGCCCACTTCGGCCACACCGGCACGGCGGCCTGGGCCATCACCAACGCCATGGCCGACTACCAGGACCTCTACCGTGAGCGCCTGCGCCGCACCGGCGCCGGCATCGAGGCCCTCGGCCCCGACGGCACCTGGCACCGGGCCGCCCGCCACACGGAGACCGTGGAGATCGCGGGCGAGCCCCCCATCGAGATCGAGGTCCTGGAAACGCTCCGCGGCCCGGTGATAGCCGGCGGCCCGGAGGGCCTCGAAGCCACCACCGTCGGCCCACCCGACCGGCCGCAGACCCCGGGCGGGACCCCGGGCGGGACCTTGGGCGGGACCCCGGGCGGGACCTTGGGCAGGACCCCGGTCGAGACCTTGGGCAGGATCTCCGGCAGGACGCCGGTCGAGACCTTGGGCGGGACCTCCGGCAGGACGCCGGTCGAGACCTTGGGCGGGACCTCCGGCAGGACGCCGGGCGACCCCCCGGGCGAGACCTCGCGCACGACCCCGGACGAGACCGCGGACGCGATCGCCGCACGCGGCTTGCGCGGGCCGTACGCCGGGGCACCCGGACACCGGCGGGCAGATCCGGCCCGAGACGGGGCCGAGGCGCTCGCCCTCCGCTACCCGCCCCGCGTCACGGAAGACCTCGGCTTCAGCGCCCTCCTCCCCCTCCTCCGCTCCCGCACCGTCGCCGACATCGACCGCGCCCTGGACGCCTGGACCGAGCCGGTCAACGTCGTACAGGCCGCCGACACCGCCGGAGGCACCCTGCACCGGGTCGCCGGCCACGTCCCCGTCCGCGCCGAGGCCAACCGCCTCGCCCCGGTCCCCGCCTGGGAACCCGGCCACGAGTGGCACGGCGCACACGAGACGCCGTACGCCCGCCCGGCCCACGACGACGGCATCGCGGTGATGGCCAACGCCCGCGGCCTGGCCACCCCCCTCGGCGTCGAGTTCGCCCCGCCCCACCGCGCCGCCCGCATCCGCGCCCTGCTCGACGCGCGCCGCACCTGGACCGCCGACGGCATGCCCGCGATCCACACCGACACCCACCTCGGCTCCGCCGCACCCCTCCTGGACCACCTGGCCGCCCTGACCGGCCTCACCCCCGCCGCCGCGGCCCTCCGGGACCGCCTGCTGGCCTGGGACCGCCGCATGGAGGCCGACAGCACCGACGCGGCGGCGTACGCGGCGGTGCGCGGGGCGGTCGTACGCCACCTCGCCGCGCACCCCGTCCTCGCCCCGCTCGCCGAACCCCCGGCCTACCCGGACCTCCTGCTCCCCTGGCTGGCCCTCGTACCGCGTGTCGGCTACGCCCTCGAACACCTGCTGCGCGCCGAGGACCTGTACGGCATCGACCGCGCGGCAGCCGTCCGCGCCGCCCTGGAGGAGACGGCCGCCGCACCCCCGGCCGGCCCCTGGTCGGCCACCCACCGCCTGGCCCCCTGGAGGGCGCTCCCCGCGGGCCCCGGGAGCCTGGCGGATCCCACGGACCCGCCGGTCCCGGCGGGTCCCGCGGACCCGGACACGGACGGACCCGGCCTCGCCGGTGACCACGACTGCGTGCTGTGCGCGTCGGCCGTCCCCGGCCTCACCGACCGCGCCGCCCGCGGCCCGGCCGCCCGCTACGTCTGGGACCTCGCCGACCGCCGGAACAGCCGCTGGGTGGTCCCCTTCGGCGCCGACGGCGTACCCGGCGCCGCCCACCACCGCGACCAGCTCTCCCTGTGGCTCAGGGGAGAACTGGCCCCGGTGATCACCGACTGGGACCGGCTCACCCCCGAGCACCCCGGCCCGGTCACCACCGAACCCGCCGACCCCACCCGGGAATCCGAGGAATCCGATGACTGACCTGCACGTCCAGCACGTCGACGGCTACGGCACCGTCCGTATCCGCGCCCTCGACCCGGAGGGCGACGCCGACCTGGTCCACGCCTGGGTGAGCGACGAACGCGCCTCCTTCTGGGGCATGAACGGCCTCACCAGGGCCCAGGTCACCGAGGTCTACGCCCACATGGCCACCCTCGACACCCACCACGCCCACCTCGTCACCAAGGACGGCGAACCGGCCGCCCTGTTCCAGACGTACGAGCCCGCCGCCGACCGGGTCGGCGCGTGCTACGACGTCCGCCCCGGCGACCTCGGCGTGCACCTCCTCCTCGCCCCCGCCGGCCCCGGCGGCGCGCACCCCGGCTGGACCTCCGCGCTGCTGAAGGCGGTCACGGCGTACGCCCTGCTGGTCCTGGACCGCCGGCGGATCGTCATCGACCCGGACGTCCGCAACGCCAAGGCGATCGCCCGCTTCGAACGCCAGGGCTTCCGGCGCGGCCCCGCCGTCGTCCTCCCCGAGGTCGACCTGCCCGATGTGTACCTCCCGGAGAAGCACGCCCAACTGGCCTTCCTGGAGCGGGCGGTAGCCTTCCCCGGGTGACGACGCCCGACGAGCTGATCGCCCATTACGGCCTCGAACCCATCCCCCGCGAGGGCGGCCTGTTCCGGCGTACCTGGGCCGGGCCCGAGCGGCCCGACGGCCGCCCCGAGGGCACCGCCATCGTGGCGCTGCTCACCGCCGGCGACTTCTCCGCCCTGCACCGCCTGCCCTCCGCCGAGACCTGGCACTTCTACCTCGGCGACCCGCTCCGCCTGCTGCTCCTCGCCCCCGACGGCACGACCCGCACCCCCGTCCTCGGCCCCGACCTGCGCGCCGGACAGCAGCCCCAGCTGACCGTGCCGGCCCGCACCTGGATGGGGGCGCGGGTGGCCCGGGGCGGCGCGTGGACGTTCTTCGGCTGCACCATGGCCCCCGGATTCACCTACGCGGACTACGAACACGGCGACGCGGCCGGCCTCACGGCGCGTTACCCGTCCGAGGCCGCCCTGATCACGGAACTCTGCCGCCCATGACTCCCCTGCTGAAAGGGCAGACCGCCCTGGTGACCGGCGCGGGCGGCGGCATCGGCCGCGCCATCGCCCTGCGGTTCGCGGAGCACGGCGCGGCGGTGGCCGTGCACTGCCGTACGGCGCTCACCGCGGCCACCGAAGTCGCCGAGCGGATCCGGGCGGCGGGCGGCAGGGCGGTCGTACTCCGAGCGGACCTGAGGGACGAGGCCGCCTGCCACCGCCTGATCGAGGAGACGACGGCCTGGTCGGCCGGCCGCCTCACCGCGCTCGTCAACAACGCGGCCGTCCAGCCCGTCCAGCCGCTGGCGGAGATGACGGCGGGGGACTGGCGGACGGTCGTCGACACCGACCTCACCACCGTTTTCGCCTGCACCCAGGCGGCCGCCGCCCACATGCGCGCCCACGGCGGCGGCACCATCACCCACATCGCCTCCATCGAGGCCGGCCACCCGGCCCCGGGCCACGCCCACTACAGCGCGGCCAAGGCCGCGGTGGTCATGCACGCCCGCGCGGCGGCCCTGGAGTACGGCCCGGACGGCATCCGCGTCAACACGGTCTCGCCCGGCCTCGTCGACCGGCCCGGCCTGGCGGAGGCCTGGCCGGACGGCGTACGGCGCTGGCTCGCCGCCGCCCCCGCCGGCCGGCTGGGCCGCCCCGAGGACGTCGCCGACGCCTGCGTCTTCCTGGCCTCCCCGCTCGCCTCCTGGATCAGCGGCCACGACCTGGTAGTGGACGGCGGAGTGACGGCCCGTCCGACCTGGTGAGCACACCGGCGTTCTCCGCCGTATCCATACGGAGGACGCGTGCGGGCGGAGACGGAGGCTGACGACGGTGCTGCAGGCGGAACACCGAGGACCCCTACGACCGCGCGGCGGAAAGCCCACCGCACTCCTGTTCCGCCCCCCTGCCCGCTTCCCCGTTCGCCTCCCGGTCCGCCTTCCTGTCCGCCTTTCCGTCCGCCTCTCCGCCCTGCTCCCCGTCCTCCTGCTCGGTCTCCTCCTCGGCACGGCGGCACCCGCCTCGGCCCACGCCGTCCTGCGCGCGTCGGACCCCGCCGACGGCACCGTCCTGCGCACCGCCCCCCGCCAGGTCACCCTCACCTTCACCGAGTCCGTCGGCCTGCTGACCGACTCCTTCCGCATCTACGACCCCGACAACCACCGCCTGCGTACCGGCCCCGCCGGCCACGCCCCCGGCCGCTCCGACACGGCCCGCGTCACCCTCCCGGCCCGGCTCGCCACCGGCACGTACACGGTCGCCTGGCGGGTCGTGTCGGCCGACAGCCACCCCGTGTCCGGTGCCCTCACCTTCTCGGTCGGCGAACGCACGGCCGCCCCGGCGGCCCCGCCCGCGGACCGTGCGGAGAACCACGCCACCACGGCCCTGCACACCATCGCGCGCTACCTCGCCTACCTCTCCCTGGCCCTGCTCCTCGGCACCGCCGCGTTCGTGGCGTACTGCCGCCCGCCGGCCACGGCCCACCTGCGCACCCCCGCCCTGGCCGCCACGGCCGCGCTCCTCGTCTCCACCACCGCCCTGTACGTGCTGCGCGCGCCCTACGAGGAGGCCGCCGCCCCCACCACCGGCTTCTCCCTCTCCGCCCTCACCCACACGGCGGCCACCCGCCCCGGCCGGCTCCTGCTGCTCCGCCTGGCGCTGCTGCTCCTGGCCGCGGCCGCCGCGACCGTCCTGCGCGGGCGCCGGACCAGGCTGCCGCGCCGCGTCACCCTCGCGGCCGCCGGAGTCCTCGCCGTGGCGCTGTCCCTGACCTGGTCGGCGTCCGACCACGCCTCGGCGGGCATCCAGGTCCCGGTGGCGATCGTCTCGTCCACCCTGCACCTGCTGGCCATGGGGGCCTGGCTGGGCGGTCTGGCCGCGCTCCTGTGGACCCTGCGGCGCGCCCCGGAACCGGCGGGCCTGCCGGCCTCCGTCCCGGCCCGCTTCTCCCGCCTGGCGTCCGTCTCGGTCGCGGTCCTGGTGCTGACCGGCGTCTACCAGTCCTGGCGCGGCCTCGGCTCCTGGCAGGCGCTGACGGACACGACGTACGGCCGTACCCTCCTGGCCAAGCTGGCGGCGGTCACCGCGCTGCTCCTGGCGGCGGCCTGCTCCCGCACCTGGACCGCCCGCCTGGCCCGGCCCACCACCCCCGCCGCTGCCCGTGTCCCCGGTCCGGCCGGCGCCACTGCCTCCGCCCACGTTCCCGACCCGGCCTCCGCCTCCGTCTCCGCCCGTGTCCCCGACCCGGCCTCCGCCTCCGTCTCCGCCCGCGTTCCCGGTCCGGCCTCCGCCTCCGCCCGTGTACCCGACCCGGCCCCCGGCCCCCGCCCCCCCGACCGCTCCCCGCAGCCACCCGCCACCCCCGCCACCCCGGCCATCCCGGCCATCCCCGCCGTCCCCCTGCGCCTCCTGCGCCGCTCGGTCGTGCTGGAGGCGACGGCCGCGGTCGTGGTCCTGGCCCTGACCACGCTCCTCACCGGCACCGTGCCCGGCCGCGCGGCGACGGAGTCCGCCCAGCCCGTGGCCTCCGCGGCGACGGGCATCCCGACCGCGTCCGTCACCACGATCCCCTTCGACACCGGCGCCTCCGGCGGCCACGGCAGGATCCAGATCACCCTGGATCCCGGACGGGTCGGCACCAACTCCGTCGAGGCGGTGATCTACGGCCCCGACGGCGGCCTCTCCACCGTCCCCGAAGTCCGCGTCACCCTCACCCTCCCCACCCGGCACGTGGGCCCCCTGGACACCAGGGTCACCGACCGCGGCGGCTACTGGTCCGCCCCTTCCTTCACCCTCCCCCTCCCCGGCACCTGGACGATGAAGGCCACCATCCGGATCTCGGACCTGGACCAGGTGACGGTGTCCGCACCGGTGCGGGTGACGCGATAGGCAGGTCAAGCCATCCCCCGGTCATCCCCCGGTTCAGGTAAAGGGAGTTGGTACATTCGCGAGTGCGCGGGCCGAGCGGCCGGCGCCCGATCGACCGGAGGACGGGGGTCCCATGGCGTGGGAAGAGTGGGAGAGGGCCAAGGCAGCGGCGGCGGGCGGGGACACACGGATGCGGCTCAACCAGGCCGGATCCAGTGGCGCCTCGGCCGCGGATCTCGTCGTCCACCAGGACGACCTGGGGGCCGTCGGCCATGAGGCGTTCGTTCTCCACGGCGAACTGAGCAAGAAGGCCGACATCGCGGCCGCGGGCGCGGGAAACGAGGCTTCGGGGTCCACCATGCGGGCCGCCGCCGCACTCAAGAGCCACCACCTCGGGCTCGGCTCGGAACTCGAGACGACCGTCGAGATGTGGACCTCGCAGGTCAAGTCCGTCCTCCAGGCGTGCGCGCACATCTCCAACCACCTCGACTACAGCAAGAAGACGCACGCACACGACGACACCCGTATCGCCGCGGACCTCAGTGGCCGTACCGGACCGGTGCCCGTCTCCGTGCTGAACGAGTACTTCAAGTAGGGCAGGTAGGAGAGGACATGGGGGACTTCACCTACTCGGATCTCATGGCTCTGGACCTCGGCAAGCTGGGCACGGCGGTGTCCGACTGGAAGTCGATGGCCGAGGGCCTGGCCGAACTGGCCACCGATGCGCGGGACGGCATGCTCAAGAAGTCCGAAGGGGCCCGCTGGAAAGGTGTCAACGCGGACGTCACACGGGAGTTCGTGCGCAAGACGGCCAAAGAGGTCGCCGATCTCCAGGCGGAGGCGGAGAGCATCGCCGCCGTACTCGCGGACGCACACGCGGAGCTGACGACGTACCAGAGGCAGGCCAAGAGCCTCACGGACGCGGCGCGCAAGGGCAACCCCGCCCACAACCCCCCGGACCCCGCTCTCTTCGTCACGGACGGGCCGGGCGGCACGGTCCGCGTGATGGAGGCGATGTGCACACCGGAGGGCCCGAACCAGCGCACCAAGGACTACATCCAGTGGTACGCCGACACGCTCACCGGAATCGTCCAGCACGCCGCCGAGGTCGACGCCGCGGCGGTACGGGCACTGCGCAAGAGCCACGGCAACGACCCGCACAACGCCGGGCACGCCAGGTACACCTCCCTCGACGAGGAGCAGCTGCCCCGCGCCGAGGAACTCGCCGCGCTGGGCGGTGACGCCGACGCGAAGCAACGCGCGGAGCTGAAACGCCTGTGGGAGTCGCTGAGCCCCCAGGCGCGGGCGCGCCTCTGGCTCGCGAAGAAGGACGACCTCATGGCGGCCGGCGTTCTGAGCCCGACCATGCCGCAGGTCGCGGCCGACGCCGGGGCGGGGGCGCACGGATCGGAGTCGCCCGGGTTCGACGAGTGGGCCACTAAACGGAAGATGGAACTGCTCGCCGAGGGCGCCGACTGGCAGGGCATGACGGACGCCTCCCGCAACATGGCGCACTACCTCGGCAACAGCGGCTCCCCGATGGTCCTGCCCGTGGACAAGATGATGGCGGACGTCCCGGAGTTCAAGACGTACGTCGACGACATCGTCCGGCACCACCAGAACGGCTGGCGCCAGCAGGCCCTGCAGCAGTTCCGGGAGAACGGCGGCAAACCGGTCGCCATACCGGTGGAGGCGAAGCTGCCCGACGGCTTCTACTTCAGCAAGGAGATCAACGAGAACTGGTTCTACGCGGTCGGCGGCGCCAACACCAACGTCACCGGCGTCGTGACGGCCGTACCGGATGCGCACGGCAACCCGAAGATCTCCGTCGACTACCAGGCGAACGTCTGGGACCGCTACAACTGGGACGAGGGCAAGGGCGTCAACGTGGGCCCGATGAAGATCCCCGACGGCCAGATGGCCAAGCTCCACCGGGTGGGTCTCGCCCAGGAGTACGACATGGCCGGGAGCAGCGGCACCCACCACTACGATCTCGGCTCCTCGCAGCCCAACCAGTCCCCGCTGCCGGGTCCCGACGAAAGCAGGGACGGACGCACGGACCCGGGCAGAGAGCAACAGCAGGGCCGCACGACGCACAGGTCACCCGGGAGGACGGCCGTCCGATGAACGACGCCCACGACAACGCAGGCGACCCCCGCCGGACACACCCCGCCGATACGGTCCGAGGCCCCCGCCGGACGCGCGCAGCCGGGACGGCTCTCGTCGCGCTGGCCCTCCTGGGCGCCCTGACCGCGACAGGCTGCTCTGCCCCTGACTCCGGCTCCGGTACCGGCCGCCCGGCCGGTGACCGCGCCGCCGGGCAGACCGCGGACGACAGGTGGGTCGAGGGCGTCACGCCGGGGTGGATGAGCGGGCACATGGGCGTCGACATCCCGGCGGGGGCCCGGGACGCGCGGGCCGGCTACCAGGTGACCTCCCGCTTCGACACCGGTGTGCTCACCTTCACACTGACCAGGTCCCAGACGCGGACCTTCCTGGCCGCCTACCCGCCGCGGGGCGAGCTGCTGGAGCCCACGGCGGCCGCGACCGACGTACGGACCCACGACTTCAGGCACCTGGGCGTGCCGGAACCGGAGTCGTTCAAGAAGGGCATGCGCTACGGCTCCGTCTGCCCCGGCACCGACCCCGAGCCCACCGCCGGCCCGGACCCGCTCACCGACCCGTACGGCACCTCGGACGCCGGCTGCGTCAGCCTCTACGCCCACGACTACGCCCCGGACCGCACCCGCATCTACCTCCGCGACCACTACGAGCCGGGCATCAGCCCCCTCCCGACAGCCCCACCCACTTCCTCAGGGACCCGCTGACCCCATCTGCCGTACGGGTGGATCAGTGCGTGATTCGACGGGGCGTCAAGTGCCGTTCGGACCAACTGCTCGTCCCGTCCCCCGACAGTGGAGCCCGCGGCAGAGGCCGTGACGGGATTCGCGGACGGGTGGTGACACCGCGAAGGGACGGGTAGCGCCGCGGCCCCGGATATCTGGCGGCGACACGCTGCCGCAGAAAGGGGTTCCGTCCGCCCCGGAGGAGTGCCATGCACGGTGTCCGCATGCTCCGGGCGCTGGTGACCGCAGCGCTGATCGTGACGGGCCTGGCGGCCGCACCGGCGACCGCGCACGTCCGCCCGTCAGCCAGAGGTTCCCAGCCGCCTTCCCTGCGCGTCTGCCCGCAGACCCCCATCTTCAGCCAGGCGGCCTGCCTGGCGAGGCTCCGCACGGGGCTGCAACTGCTCCCGTCCCTCCCACCAGGCGCCAAGCCCCCCGGCCTCGGCGCTGACGACATCCGCAGCGCCTACGAACTGCGCGGATCGAACGGTCAGCGCCGTACCGTGGCGATCACCATCGCCCACCACGACCCCAACCTGGAGAGCGATCTGGCCGTCTACCGCCGCCAGTTCCATCTGCCGGCGTGCACCAAGGCCAACGGCTGCCTCCGTGTGATCAACCAGCGCGGCGGAACCACCCCGCCGCCCACCACGGACCCGGGTTGGGCGTTCGAGGAGTCCATCGACGTGGACGCGGTGAGCGCCGCATGCCCGGTCTGCCGCATCCTGGTCGTGGAAAACGACAGCGCCTTCGCCTCCGACATGTTCGCGGGTGTCGACCAGGCCGTCGCGCAGGGCGCGAAGTTCATCTCGAACAGCTGGGTCTTCCCCGAGGCCCCGTTCGAGACGAACTTCGACTTCCACTTCAACCACCCCGGCGTCGCCTTCACCTTCGGCTCGGGCGACAACGGAGGCGTGACGCAGTATCCGCCCGCGTCCCCCTATGTCACCGCGGTGGGCGGCACCACGCTGAGCCGTGCGAACAACCAGCGCGGCTGGACGGAAAGCGCGTGGCCGGGCACCGGGTGCGGGTGCTCTCTGTACGAGCCCAAGCCGCCGTTCCAGCACGACACCATCTGCCCCCACAGCCGCACCATCGCCGACGTCTCCGCAGTCGCCGCGGGCTTCGCGGTGTACGACACGGTCCCCTTCGCGGCCTCCACCGGCTGGCTCGTCGCCGACGGCACCAGCATCGCCGCCCCCCTGGTCGCCGGCATGTACGCCCTGGCCGGCAACCCCGCCCCCGGCACCTTCCCCAACAGCTACCCCTACGCCCACCCCGGGGACTTCCACGACATCACCACCGGCAGCGCGGGCTCCTTCTCCGCGGGCCCGGGCTACGACGCCCCCACCGGCGTCGGCACCCCCGACGGCGTCAACGGGCTGCGGTCGAGTGATCCCTACGGCTCGCACCGGCGCGTTCCAGCGCCGCTCCGGAAGGTGGAAACGGCAGGCCGGCCACGTACACCGGCGTAGCGGCCTTGGGCTGGAGCCCCCATGCCTCGATCCGAGGCCGCTGTTGCCGGACGGCGAGGATCCGACTCACCGTCCGCCGCGGCACGGCAGGCAGCCCCGTGGACTGGCCGAACTGCCAGGAACTGCGACCGGTCAGGCGGTGAGTGCCTGGGTGAGGGTTTCGTGGCAGTCGATGACGGTGTCGATGCCGACGAGGTACAGGACGCGTCGCACGGCGGGGCGGGGCTGGGCCAGGCGGAGCCAGCCGCCGGCCTCGGTGAGGGTGTTGTGGGCGGTGATGAGGATGTTGATGCCGCTGGAATCCATGAACGTGACGTGCCCCAGGTCCACCACGACGCGGGGCCGGGTCGCACCGGAGACCTCGAGGGCGTGCGCCAGGATGTCGCCGGTCTGGTGGTCGATCTCCCCGGCGGCGGCCAGCACGTGGATACCGTCGGTGACGGACGCCGTGATCGACAGTTCGCCCGCCGATATCGCGTGTTCGGCGTCCGCCATTTCTCCCTCGACCATGTCGGCGATCCTGGCACAGCCTTTCCCCCGCGGGTATCGCTGCCCTGCACGCGGAGCGACTTCTGGGTGACGAAGGCAACGCGGGTCGCATGCGTCACCTTCCCCGGTGCGGGTATACGCGCGTGAGGTGAAGGGGGTAGTGAGGATGGCCGCGATGGAATCAGTCCCTGTAGCGCAGGACGGCACCACACCGGGTGAAAAGGTCATCCAGACCACGATGGCCCTGGACGGGACCGGCAGGGTCATCGCCGAGGCCCGTCATCTGGCCGCCGATTTCCTCACCCGTGTCCAGGCCGAGCACGGTCTGCCGGTCTCGGAGCGCGCCATGGACCTGACCCGGCTGGTGGTGAGCGAGCTGGTCACCAACGCCATCAAGTACGCCCCGGGCCCGGTGCTGCTGGACCTGCGGATCGCGGGTGACATGGTCGAGGTCATGGTGTGGGACTCCGACCCGGTGCTACCCATGGCGCGGACCGGGGACGTCGGCCGGGTGGGCCAGCACGGCCTGGAAATCGTCATGGCGGTCTGCCAGGGCTTCGAAGCGCAGCGGGAACCGGTCGGCAAGCGCATCACCGCCCGCATCGCCCTCCTGGACGACCCGGACGGTGCGGTCACCGGGCGCCGCCCCCTTTAAGGCTCCGCACCCACCGCCTCACAAACCACCGGCGCATCCACCTCGCCGCTGCGATCGTCTGCTCCGTACTGGCCGGCGTTTTCGCGCTGGCCGCGGCCCTGGCCGCAGCGCTCCAGCCCATGTCCGACACCGCCACGCCGTCCGTGCTCTTCGTCTGCGTCCACGACGCCGGACGCCCACAGACGGCCGCCGCCTTCCTCGCCCACCTCGCGGGCGACCGCGTGCCAAGGCTTCCCGCCTCGAAGAGGAGGACACCGAGCCGTTCACATCGAGGAGGTGCGGAGCCTCCTCGTGGAGGCGGCCGAGCTTCGCGACAGTGCACGCTGGGTCGTCGCACTTGCCCTCGGCCTCCCGGACTGGCGGAGCCGCAAGGACGCGCACCCGGTGCATGCATGTGACGGGAGTCACGCTCCGGGAAGTCGCTCAGCAAGTCGGAGACGCGCTCTGGGTGCCGCCCGGCACCGAAGGAAAAGCCGACCGAGACGGAAACTGAGACGGACAACGTCGAAGGGCCCCACTGCGAACAGTGGGGCCCTTCGACATCGTGCCCGGTGAGGCACTGGCGGAGGATACGAGATTCGAACTCGTGAGGGGTTGCCCCCAACACGCTTTCCAAGCGTGCGCCCTAGGCCTCTAGGCGAATCCTCCGCCGGAAACATTACATGACCGAGGGGAGTGCTCGCGAACTCGTTCCCGCAGGCCGTTCGCCGGGTGGGGGTGTGACCCCGATCGGGTACAGACCGCGGCCCGCTATCGGGTACTGTGGGACACAGCCCCTCACGCGGCGCTATCTGACTGAACTCCCCCAGGGCCGGAAGGCAGCAAGGGTAGGTCGGCTCTGGCGGGTGCGTGGGGGGCGCTTGCGTTCCCGGGGGCTTCGGCCGGGCCCGGTTGTCAGTGGGCGCCTATAACCTCGTATGCGTGTCGTCTCTCGCTCTGTACCGCCGCTACCGCCCGGAGACCTTTGCGGAGGTCATCGGGCAGGGGCATGTCACCGACCCGCTGCAGCAGGCGCTGCGGAACAACCGGGTCAACCACGCGTACCTGTTCAGCGGGCCGCGCGGCTGTGGCAAGACGACCAGCGCGCGCATCCTGGCCCGCTGCCTGAACTGTGAACAAGGCCCCACCCCGACCCCCTGCGGCGTGTGCCAGTCCTGCCGCGACCTGGCCAGGAACGGACCGGGGTCGATCGACGTCATCGAGATCGACGCGGCCTCTCACGGTGGTGTGGACGACGCCCGTGAGCTGCGTGAGAAGGCCTTCTTCGGCCCCGCGAGCAGCCGGTACAAGATCTACATCATCGACGAGGCCCACATGGTCACGTCGGCGGGCTTCAACGCCCTGCTCAAGGTGGTCGAGGAGCCGCCGGAGCACCTGAAGTTCATCTTCGCGACCACCGAGCCCGAGAAGGTCATCGGGACCATCCGGTCGCGGACCCATCACTACCCCTTCCGGCTCGTGCCGCCCGGCACCCTCCGGGAGTACCTCGCCGAGGTGTGCCAGAAGGAGGACATCCCGGTCGAGGAGGGCGTGCTGCCCCTCGTCGTCCGTGCGGGCGCCGGGTCCGTGCGTGACTCCATGTCCGTCATGGACCAGCTCCTCGCCGGCGCCGGCGAGGAAGGTGTGACATACGCCATGGCGACGTCCCTCCTCGGCTACACCGACGGCTCCCTGCTCGACTCCGTCGTGGAGGCCTTCGCCACGGGTGACGGCGCCGCCGCCTTCGAGGTCGTCGACCGCGTCATCGAGGGCGGGAACGACCCGCGCCGCTTCGTCGCCGACCTGCTGGAGCGGCTGCGGGACCTCGTCATCCTCGCCGCCGTGCCGGACGCCGTGGAGAAGGGGCTCCTCGACGCCCCGGCCGACGTCCTGGAGCGGATGCAGGCCCAGGCCGAGACCTTCGGCGCCGCCGAGCTGAGCCGCGCCGCCGACCTGGTCAACGAGGGCCTGACCGAGATGCGCGGTGCCACTTCCCCGCGCCTCCAGCTGGAACTGATCTGCGCCCGTGTCATGCTCCCCGCCGCCTACGGCGACGAGCGGTCCGTGATGGCCCGCCTCGACCGCCTGGAACGCGGCATCAGCTTCTCCAGCGGCGCGGGCGCCCCCGCCATGGGGTACGTCCCCGGTCCGGACGCGCATGGCGGCGCCGCCTTCCCCCCGGGCATGGGCGCCGGCGCCGGTGCGGTGTCCGTGCCGTCCGGTGGCGGTCCTGCGGCGGCCCGGGCGGCCGTGCGGGCGCCGGGTGCGCCCGGTGCTCCGGCCGGTCCCGCCATTCCGGCTGTTCCGGCTGTCCCGGCTGGTCCTGGTGTCGCTGCCGAGGCGGCTCCGGCTGCCGCTCCCGCCGCCCCTTCCGCTCCGGCGCCCGCGGAGCCTGCCCCTGCCCCTGCGCCCGCGGCCGCCCCAGCCACCCCCGCCCCCGGTGCCTGGCCCACCGCCGCCCCCGTCGGCGGCGGCAGGCGTCCCGGTGGCTGGCCCACGGCCGCCGCTCCGGCGGGGGGCCGTCAGGGCGCCGGCCAGGTGCCTGAGCGCGCGGCCCCGCAGCAGCCCGCCCCCGCCGCCCCCTCGGCGCAGTCCGCGGCGCCCGCCCCGGCCGCGCCCGCCGGTGGTCTCGACCCCCGCGTGCTCTGGCCGAACATCCTGGAGGCCGTGAAGGACAAGCGCCGCTTCACCTGGGCCCTGCTGAACGCCCCCAACGCCCAGGTGACGGGCTTCGACGGCACCACCCTCCAGCTCGGGTTCGTCAACGCGGGCGCCCTGGACCGCTTCATGGCCAGCGGCAGCGAGGACGTCCTCAAGGCGGTCCTGACCGAGAGCTTCAACGTCCACTGGAAGATCGACGCGGCCCTCGACCCGTCCGGCGGCTCGTCCGGCTACGGCGGCGCCCCCGGCGGTGGCTACGGCGCCCCGGCGGCGTCCCGCCCAGCGGCCCCCCAGCCGTCACCGCAGGCGACCCCCGCCCGGCACCAGTCCGCCGCTCCCGCCGCGTCCGCGGCCCCCACCGCACCCGCCCCGGCCCCCAGACCGGCCGCCGCGCCCGAGCCGCCGCCCGTCGCCCCCGAGGACGACATCCCGGAGGACGACGACCCGGATCTGGACGAGTCGGCGCTCTCCGGCCACGAGCTGATCGTGCGGGAGCTGGGGGCGACGGTGGTGGAGGAGTTCACCAACGAGTAGCGAGGCGGACGGCCGGTCGGGCGGCCCGTCGGACCGGCCGGGCGGCCGGGTGGGTCGGGGCCCCGGAACGGCCCGCGAGGCGGGGCACGGAGCGGCCCTCGAACCGTCTTCGGAGGAACGTCCAACAAACCCGGGCCCCGGGCTTCGGCAACCTTGCCATTAGGCTGGCCCCCGTGAAGGTCCTCGTCATCGGCAGCGGCGCCCGCGAACACGCCCTGTGCCGCTCCCTGTCCCTCGACCCCGACGTCAACGCGCTGCACTGCGCCCCCGGCAACGCCGGCATCGCCGAGGTCGCCGAGCTGCACCAGGTCGACGCGCTCGACGGCAAGGCGGTCGCCGAGCTGGCCGCCGGCCTCGGTGCCGACCTGGTCGTCGTCGGCCCGGAGGCCCCGCTGGTGGCCGGCGTCGCCGACGCCGTCCGCGCGGCGGGCATCCCGGTCTTCGGCCCCTCGCGGGAGGCCGCGCAGCTGGAGGGGTCCAAGGCCTTCGCCAAGGACGTCATGGCGGCGGCCGGCGTGCCGACCGCCCGCTCCTACGTCTGCACCACCGCCGAGGAGGTCGCCGAGGCCCTCGACGCCTTCGGTGCCCCCTACGTCGTCAAGGACGACGGCCTCGCCGCCGGCAAGGGCGTCGTCGTCACCGCCGACCTGGACGCCGCCAAGGCGCACGCCGCCGCCTGCGAGCGGGTGGTCATCGAGGAGTTCCTCGACGGCCCCGAGGTGTCCCTCTTCGCGATCACCGACGGCGAGGCCGTCGTGCCGCTCCAGCCCGCCCAGGACTTCAAGCGCGCCCTGGACGGCGACGAGGGCCCGAACACCGGCGGCATGGGCGCGTACTCGCCGCTGCCGTGGGCCGACCCGAAGCTGGTCGACGAGGTGCTGCAGACCGTGCTGCAGCCCACCGTGGACGAGATGCGCCGCCGGGGCACGCCGTTCTCCGGGCTGCTCTACGCCGGTCTCGCGATCACCTCGCGCGGGGTCCGGGTCATCGAGTTCAACGCCCGCTTCGGCGACCCGGAGACCCAGGTCGTGCTGGCCCGCCTGAGGACCCCGCTGGCCGGCGTGTTGCTGGCCGCCGCCACCGGCCGCCTCGCCGACCTGCCGCCGCTGCGCTGGAGCGAGGACGCGGCCGTCACCGTCGTCGTCGCCTCCCACAACTACCCGGGCACCCCGCGGACCGGCGACCCGATCACGGGGCTGGACGAGGTGGCCGCCGAGGACGCCCCGCACGCCTACGTGCTGCACGCCGGCACGAAGCAGGACGGCGACGCGGTCGTCAGCGCGGGCGGTCGCGTGCTGTCCGTCACGGCCACCGGCGAGGACCTGGCCGAGGCGCGCGAGCGGGCGTACCGGGCGGTGGGCCGGATCCGGCTCGACGGTTCGCAGCACCGCACCGACATCGCGGCGAAGGCGGCGCAGAGCGCGGGCGCCTGAGCCCGGCCCGCTGACCTGCACGTCCACACCCCCAGGCCCCGGACCCACAATCCGGGGCCTGATCTTTGCTGTCTGTCACCCAGCTCTGACCAAAGCCATTCCATCGAGTGAGCAATCGCCCATATGGCTGACGGGGGCCGGGGCCCCAACTAGGGTGCCGCGCAAGCGTTCCGGCACTTGGCCCACCGGCATTGCGATGTCAGCGGCGGGTGCCACAGTGGGGGAGTGAGCAAGACCAGGGCAGCACGCGATCGGCAGAGAGGGGGCGAGGTCGGCACGTGACCGGAATCGGTGTGGAGGCGGGCGCGCAGGCCGCGCGTTCCCGGGCCCTCGCCGTACTGCGGGTCCGGGGCCGGGCGCTGGCCGTGGCCCTGCTGCCCGCGGGCGCCGCGGTGATCCTGCTGACCGGTGCCTCCACCGGCCATCTCGTCGGCCCGGGCTGGGACAGGGCGCGGTGGGTCGTCGGTGTCCTCGCGGTGCTGGTGCTGCTGGCCGCGGCCGGCATCTCCGTGGTCGTGGCCCGGGCCCGCCCCGCGATGAGCCCCACGGTGCCGATCCCGGAGGAGTCCGCCCCGGACCTGTACCGGATGGTGCGCGACCTCGCCGACCGCCTGGACGTGCCGGCCCCGTCGGCCATAGCGCTCACCCCGGACTGCGACAGCTGGCTGGAGGACCGTGCCCACTCGGCCCACGGCCCGCCCCCGCGTCCGGCGCCCGACGAGATAGCGGGCCCCGGCCGCCGCCGGACGCCCGTGGCGCCGGTCCTCGTCATCGGCTCACCGTTCCTGTGGTGGATGCGCGTCGGCGAGCTGCGCGCGGTCCTCGCCCCCGTCATCGCGGGTACGGGCCCCTCGGCGCACCCGGACATAGCCGCCGCCCGCCGCTTCGTGCGCGGGCTGGACGCGGCCGTGGCGGTCGCCTCGCACCCGGGCCGCTGCCCGCTGACCCGCGGGGTGTGCGCGGCCCTCGGCTGGGTGGCCCGGCTGCTGCTGCGCGGCTGCCGGGAGCACGCGACACAGATGGAGCGCGGGGTCGCCGCGGCGGCGGCCGAGCGCGCCCAGGCGGTGGACTACGGCCTGCGTATCGTCGCCCAGGAGCAGGTGGGGCTCGCCTACGCCGGCTGGGACCGGCTGCTGACCAGGGTGGCGCTGCCCGCCTGGCGCATGGGCCGCTGGCCGTCCCGGCTGGACGCGGGCGTGGTGGCGGCGCTGACCGAGCTGTCCCGCCGCGACCGCCTCGCCGAGGGCTTCGCCTCCCGGCTGGGCGAGCGCCCCGCCTGCGACCTGCTGGAGGAGCCCGGTGCGGTGGACGAGGCCGCCTCCCTCCTCGCCGCCCGCCTCTTCCACGGCGGCCCCGCCGACCCCGGCCCGGACTGGGCTCCCGTGGACTGGCAGGCGTACCCGGAGGAGGTCGTGGACCGCACCTGGCGCACCGACGCGGCCCGGCTGCACCGAGTCCTGGACTCCCTGGGCGTCCGCCCGTCCCCGAACCCCACGGCCCCCGACCCCGGCGGCCCGACGCTGGCACGAGTCCTGGACCATCTGTCGGAACCGACACACCAGAAACTCCCACCGGACCACCCCCAAGGGACCCCTCTTCAGGCCCACCCGCAGGCGAAGCCCGCACAAGACCCCCCACAAGGGGAGCCCCCACACGCCTCCCCACAGACCGTCGACGGCGAGCACCCTGCCCGGCCGCAGGACCTGCCTCAGGCCGTCGACGGCGGGCACTCCGCCCGGCCGCAGGACCTGCCGCAGGCCGTCGACGGCGGGCACCCTGCCCGGCCGCAGGACCTGCCTCAGGCCGTCGACGGCGAGCAGCCCGCCCGGCCGCAGGACCTGCCGCAGGCCGTCGACGGCGGGCACCCTGCCCGGCAGCAGGATCTGCCTCAGGCCGTCGACGGCGGGCACCCTGCCCGGCAGCAGGATCTGCCTCAGGCCGTCGACGGCGAGCAGCCCGCCCGGCCGAAGGACCTGCCTCAGGCCGTCGACGGCGGACACTCCGCCCGGCCGTACGACCTCCCGCAGGTCGCCGACGGCGGGCACCCCGCTCCGCCGCACGACCTCCCGCAAGCCGCCGACGGCGAGCACCACCCGCAGGGGCCACCCGCACCCGACGACGAATCCCGCACGGGTGGTGCGGGTGGGAACCCGGACGCCGAAGGCGAAGCCGAGGCGCCCCTGGCCGAACCCCCCGGGACGGAACCCGGCACGGAACCCGGCACGGAACGCAGCGCAGCCCTGGCCGCCGGCATCACCGCCGAGCTGGCCCGCGAGGAGGCCCGCGCCCAGCGCAACGCGGCCGCCGCCGGCCAGGACCCCGAGCGCGCCGCATGGGAGCACCTCGACTGCGTGCTGCCCCCCTTCCCGCTGCAACCCCAGCGCACGGCCCGCGAACTGCTTGCCGACCACGTCACGGCAATGGTGTGCTGCGCGGCCGTCGACACCGCCGGGGCGGTCCCCGCCCTGGACTGGCTGGACGGCCCCTCCCTGCTGCTGGGCGGCGAGCGCGCCGCCGATCTCGCGCCCAGGGTCCGCAGCCTGATCGAGGAGGGGGACCCGGGCCCGTTGCGGCGCTGGCTGGCCGCGTCGGGGATACGTCCCGAGAAGCCCGTGAGACTCGTCTGACCCTCGCGTGACCCTCGCGCCCCACGCCGGATCCACCGCCGTAACGGAAAAACGTCTTCCACTTCAGGTCAATTCGCAACGACTAGTGACCGGGCCCGTGCGTTATGTGATGTGCTGGGACCGACCACGCCTTTGGCAAAGGCACGCGACATAAGACAGCGCGGCCGGGCACCAAGAGCACCAAGAGCACAAAAAGCACCTTCAGCACGCCGAGCACACCGAGAACAGCGACTACCACCGAGACAGGCACGGGGGCATGAGGGAGGGGAGCGACCATGGCCTCGGACCACATCCGCCGCTGGGAGTCCGGAGCACTCGCGCACGCCGTCACGGACCCCTTCGGTCAGGGCCCGGTGCCCTGGCTGCGCGGCAGTGAGACGTACTTCGACGACACCGGCCATGTCGTGCCGTGGTACGTCGACCCCAGCCCGCAGCAGACGGCCGGCGGTGCCGGTGCGCGGGTCCCGGCGCCGCGCGCGGCCGGTGCCGGCCCCCGCTCGGCCGACGACGTGCACCGGCAGATCAAGGGCTTCACGTCCACCGGCGCGGTCGCGCCCGGCGAGGCGATCGACTTCCACATCACGGTCGACCCGCCGCAGGAGTTCAGCGTCGACATCTACCGCATCGGCCATTACGGCGGCGACGGCGCCGCCAAGATCACCACGAGTCCCCGGCTCTCCGGCATCGTCCAGCCCACGCCGCTGGCCGCCGACCGCACGGTCTCCTGCCACCACTGGTGGCTGTCCTGGCGCCTCCAGGTGCCCTCCTACTGGAGCATCGGCGCCTATGTGGCCGTCCTGACCACCGTCGACGGCTACCGCTCCCACGTGCCCTTCACGGTCCGCGACGACCACCCCGCCGACCTGCTCCTGCTGCTGCCGGACATCACCTGGCAGGCGTACAACCTGTACCCGGAGGACGGCCACACCGGCGCCAGCCTCTACCACGCCTGGGACGAGAAGGGCCGCCTCCTCGGCGAGGCCGACGCCGCCACCACGGTCTCCTTCGACCGCCCGTACGCGGGCGCGGGCCTGCCCCTGCACGTCGGCCACGCCTACGACTTCATCCGCTGGGCCGAGCGGTACGGCTACGACCTCGCCTACGCCGACGCCCGCGACCTGCACGCCGGCCGGATCGACCCCACCCGCTACCGGGGCCTGGTGTTCCCCGGCCACGACGAGTACTGGTCGGTGCCGATGCGCCGGGCCGTCGAGGACGCCCGCGACCGGGGCACCTCCCTGGTCTTCCTCTCCGCCAACACCATGTACTGGCAGGTGGAGCTGGGGCCCTCCCCGTCGGGCGTCCCGGACCGGCTGCTGACCTGCCGCAAGCGCAAGGGCCCGGGCCGGCCGGTGCTGTGGCGGGAGATCGACCGGCCCGAGCAGCAGCTGGTCGGCATCCAGTACGCGGGGCGGGTCCCGGAGCCGTACCCGCTGATCGTCCGCAACGGCGGCCACTGGCTGTGGGAGGCGACCGGCGCGCACGAGGGCGACGAGATCGAGGGCCTGGTCGCCGGTGAGGCGGACCGTTACTTCCCGCGCACCCCGCTGCCCGAGCACGACGAGCGCATCCTGCTCGCCCACTCCCCCTACACCGACAACGACGGCGTCCTGCGCCACCAGGAGACGTCCCTCTACCGCGCCCCCTCCGGCGCCTGGGTGTTCGCCTCCGGAACGTTCGCCTGGTCCCCGTCCCTGGACCGCCCGGGGCACGTCGACACCCGTATCCAGCGGGCCACGGCGAACCTGCTCGACCGCATCTGCAAACGCGACTGACCCCCGGGCGCGCCCCCTCGCCCGCATACGGGAGAATCGAGGCACTTGGACAGAGCCACGGGGAGGAACCGTGTCCGGATTCGTAGAAAAGCCCGAGCCGATCGAGGTTCCGGGCCTGGTGCACCTGCACACCGGGAAGGTGCGCGAGCTGTACCAGAACGAGGCGGGCGACCTCGTGATGGTCGCCAGCGACCGCATGTCCGCCTACGACTGGGTGCTGCCGACGGAGATCCCCGACAAGGGCCGCGTCCTCACCCAGCTCTCCCTGTGGTGGTTCGACCAGCTGCGCGACCTGGCCGTCAACCATGTGATCAGCACGGAGCTGCCCGAGGGCGCCCCCGCCGACTGGGCGGGCCGCACCCTGGTCTGCAAGTCCCTGAAGATGGTCCCGGTGGAGTGCGTGGCCCGCGGCTACCTCACCGGCTCCGGTCTGGTCGAGTACAACGCGTCCCGTACGGTCTGCGGCCTCGCCCTCCCCGAAGGCCTCGTCGACGGCTCGGAACTCCCCGCCCCGATCTTCACCCCGGCCACCAAGGCCGAGGTCGGCGAGCACGACGAGAACGTCTCCTACGAGGAGGTGGCCCGCCAGGTCGGCGCCGAGACCGCCGCCCAGCTGCGCCAGGCCACCCTCGCCGTGTACTCGCGCGCCCGGGACATCGCCCGCGACCGGGGGATCATCCTGGCCGACACCAAGTTCGAGTTCGGCTACGACGGCGACACCCTGGTCCTCGCCGACGAGGTCCTCACCCCGGACTCCTCCCGCTTCTGGCCGGCCGACCAGTGGCAGCCGGGCCGAGCCCAGCCGTCGTACGACAAGCAGTTCGTGCGTGACTGGCTGACCTCCGCCGAGTCCGGCTGGGACCGCAGGAGCGAGCAGCCCCCGCCGGCGCTGCCGGAGGAGGTCGTGGCGGCTACCCGGCAGAAGTACGTGGAGGCGTACGAGCGGCTGACGGGCATGAGCTGGAGCTAGGGGGTTTCGTTTGGATCAGCCCGGGTCCGCGACGCCCGGCACGGCACCTCGCCGCGTTGTCGGACCACCCGAGTACGCCCAGTACGCGGGTGATCCTCCGCCTTGCGATGCACCGCACCGGACGCCGCGGCCTGATCCGACCTGATCCCAAGGCCCCCCGGGGACACGAAAAGACCCCGGTCCGATGGACCGGGGTCTTTCTCCCGAGCGGACGACGAGGCTCGAACTCGCGACCTCAACCTTGGCAAGGTTGCGCTCTACCAACTGAGCTACGTCCGCCTTGCGCCGTGGCGCGAGAGCAACTATACCCAACCTCGCTCGCGTGCGAGACGCACTGCCGCATGACGGTTCTCGGCGCCGAGCTTCGTGACGGCCGAGGAGAGGTAGTTCCGCACGGTCCCGGGCGACAGCGCGGCCCGCTCGGCGATCTCCGCGACCGGCGCCCCGTCGGCGGCCAGCTCCAGCACCTCGGTCTCCCGCGCGGTCAGCGGCGAGTCCCCGGCGGAGATCGCGTCGGCCGCCAACTCCGGGTCGACGTAACGGCTTCCGGCGTGCACGGTCCGGATGATCTCGGCGAGCCGCTGGGCGCTGACGGTCTTCGGGACGAACCCGCGCACACCGGCCGCGAGTGCCCGTTTCAGGTGCCCGGGCCTGCCGTGCCCGGTGACGATCAGCACCTGGCAGCCGGGCAGTTCGGCACGCAGGGATGTGGCGACCCTCACGCCGTCGGCGCCCGGCATCTGCAGATCGAGCACGGCCACGTCGGGTTCGTGCGCCCGGGCCATGGCCAGCGCCTCGGGCCCGCTCGCCGCCTCCGCGACGACCAGCAAGTCGTCCTCCAGCGACAGCAGCGCGGCCAGCGCGCCCCGGATCAGGTGTTCGTCGTCGGCGAGCAACAGCCGTACCGGAGCGCTCACGAGGTGACTCCTCTCACAGTCCGCAGGGGTACGTCCGCCACCAGCCGGAACCGGTCCCGGCCCGCGCCCACGACCCCCGCCTCCAGGGTCCCGTCCACGGCGGAGAGCCGTTCCCGCAGCCCGGCGAGCCCGGAGCCGCCGCCCCCGCCGGGCGACGCGACCCCGTCGTTCTCCACCGTCAGCACCACATGCCCCTCACGCACCATCAGTTCCACGTCGCACCGGCCCGCGTCGCCGTGACGCAGCACGTTGGTGGTCGCCTCGCGCACCACCCAGCCGAGCGCGGACTGCACCTCGGCGGGCAGCCCGCCGGTCTCCGCGCGCACCGCGCAGTCGATCCCGGCGGCCGTCAGCACCCCCTGCGCACCGGCGAGTTCGACCCCGAGGTCGGCCTCCCGGTAGCCGCGTACGACGTCCCTCACCTCCCGCTGGGACTCCTGCGCGATGCGCTGCACCTCGATCATCTGCTCCACGGCCTCCGGCCGCCCCCGCCGGGCCAGTTGCACCGCCAGTTCGCTCTTCAGGGAGATCACCGACAGGTTCCGGCCCAGGACGTCGTGCAGGTCCCGTCCGAACCGCAGCCGCTCCTCGGCGACGGCGAGCCGGGCCTCCGCCTCGCGGGCCCGTTCGGCCTCCCACAGCACGGCCAGGGTCCAGGCGCCGCAGCGGCAGGCGAGCAGCGAGAACACCGTCTGGAAGGCGACCAGCGAACCGGTCACGAGGATCCCGGCCCCGTCGGGATCGGCGAGCCCGACGGCCCCCATGAGCAGCACCGCGAGCAGGGCCGCCGACCGCAGGAACACCCGTACCGGAACGGTGAGTCCGTAGAGCACGCCGAACGGCAGCAGGGCGGCGCCGATCGCCAGCCGGACCACCGGCTGGTCGGCCGCGTCCAGCGCGGCGAGGGCCAGGAGCAGCGCCAGCACCAGCCCCAGCAGGACGGCCGGGACGCGGTGGGCCCCGGCCGGCAGCCGGGCGCGCCCCAGGTAGTGGTCGAGCGCGGGCCGGGTCAGCCGGTTCGAGGCCGCGCACTGCAGGGCCGTCAGCAGCAGGACGAGGGCGCCGAGGACGAGGGCCACGGGCCGGTGGTGCAGCCCGCCGACCAGCGGGAGCAGCAGCCAGCCGAGGGAGAAGAACCAGGTCGTGACGTACCAGGTGACGACCGTGTACAGCTCGACCCGTTCCGCCTTGCTCCGCTCGCGCCAGTGCCGCTGCTGCCACCGCCGTATCCGCCCCACCACGCACGCCCCCCGTTCCTCAGCGCCGGGGTTCCCAGCGGAACCACCGCCGTACAGCAAACACCGCCAGCACGGTCCAGGCCAGCGCGGTGGCGAGGGCGCCGAGCGCCTCGTGCGCGCTCATATGGCCGGTCCAGCCCGCCCGGACCAGCCGGATCGCGGGGGACAGCGGGAGCAGCTCGCAGACGGAGGCGAGCTTCTCCGGCATGACCTCGGTGGGGAACATGATTCCCGAGCCCGTCATCGACACGAACACCAGCGGCAGCCCGGTGACCTGACCGCTCTCCACGGTCCGGGTGACGGACGCGGTGAGCGCGGCCAGCGCGGCGCTCAGCACCAGCCCGGACACCAGCCCCAGCAGGGTCAGGTACGGCGCCCGGGGCGCCCCGGCGTGCAGCAGCACCGCGCATCCGACGCCCAGCACCAGGGCCTGCGCGAGGCCCAGGGCGAGGGCGGGCAGCGCGGTGCCGGCGAGGATCTCGGTGTCGGTGAGTTCGCCGGTGCGCAGCCGTTTGAGGACGAGTTCCTCGCGGCGGGCGACGTAGGCGTTGACGAGGGCGGAGTAGACGGCGAACAGGAAGGCGAAGCCGACCGAGGCGGTGAACATGGCCGCGCCGACGCTGATGCCCTGTTTCTCCAGGTCCAGCTGGTCGAGGGCCGGGCGCACGCTGAACGGCAGCGCGAGCGGCGCGAGGAGCGCGGTGGACACGACCCCGCGGTTGCGGCCGAGGAGGGTCAGTTCGGCCCGGGCCAGCGCCCGCAGCCGCCGCAGGGAGGGCGTGAGGGGGCGCGGGGCGAGGCTGCTCATGCCGTCGCCTCCTCTGCGCGGGCGATCCCGAGGAAGGCTTCCTCCAGCGAGGCGGATCGCACGTCCAGGGCACGCAGTTCGACACCGGTCCGCTCGGCCCAGGCGAGGACGGCGGTGGCGGTGCGCTGGAGCTCACGGGTGCGCAGCCGCACCACCCGGCCGTCGCTCTCGTGCCCGCAGACGCCGAGGTCCGCGAGGGGCGGCAGATCGCCGAGGAAGTAGCCCTCGGGCAGTTCGAAGGACATCCGGGAGGGCCGGCCGGCGGTGACCTCGGCGGGGGTTCCGGAGGCGGCGATCCGGCCTTCGTGCAGGATCGCGAGCCGGTCGGCGAGGTCCTCGGCCTCCTCCAGGTAGTGCGTGGTGAGCAGCACGGTGGTGCCGGCGTCGCGCAGACCGCGCACCAGTTCCCAGGTGTCCCGGCGGCCCTCCGCGTCGAGCCCGGTCGTCGGCTCGTCGAGGAACAGCACCTCCGGGTCGCCGAGCAGCGCGAGCGCCAGGTCCAGGCGCCTGCGCTCCCCGCCGGACAGCTGCTTGACCCGCACGCCGGCCTTGCTCGTGAGCCCCACCAGGTCCAGTACCTCGTCCCGCGGCCGGGCGTGGCTGGTGCAGCCGGCCCACATCCGGGCGGTCTCGGCGACGGTCAGCTCGGCGGGGAAGCCGCCCTCCTGGAGCATCACGCCGGTACGGGGCCGTACGGCGGCCCGTTCGCGGTGGGGGTCGTGGCCGAGCACCCGGACCCGGCCGCCGGCCGGTGCCGCGAGTCCCTCCAGCAGTTCGACCGTCGAGGTCTTTCCGGCGCCGTTGGTGCCCAGCAGGGCGAAGACCTCCCCGCGCGCCACGGAGAAGGTGATTCCGCGTACGGCCTCGAACCCGCCCCCGTAGACCCGCCTGAGGTCGGTGACCTCGATCGCGTTCTCGTGTCCGTCGGTGTGCATGACCCCAGCGTTCCGGCGGCCGGGCCGGGTCGGCAGTGCGCGGTGTCATCACCGGGCATGACATATGTCAGAACCCGTTCCGGACAACTGGCGGACAACCGGCGGACAACGAGAAGACCCCGGTCCAGTGGACCGGGGTCTTCTTCCCGAGCGGACGACGAGGCTCGAACTCGCGACCTCAACCTTGGCAAGGTTGCGCTCTACCAACTGAGCTACGTCCGCACTGCTCCCGATCGGCTCCCACCGATCGGTGCGAACACCAGCCTACCTGATCCACAGCAGTGGTCGTGTCGGCGGTGCAGAGCGGGTGACAGGAATCGCACACTGCGCCTTCCCCCTGGAAGGGGGATGTTCTGCTACTGAACTACACCCGCACGGTCCTAGGGATTCGGCCTTTCGGCCTCGCCCCTCGGCGTGTCCCAGACATTAGCTGATCAGCAGGGGGGTAGCGCAAGTCGGCTCCCCCGCGGGCGCCGGACGGCCCCCTTTCGGGCCCGATATGCCCCAGGACGGTCCCGGTATGTCCCAAGTGCACGACCCCCAGGGCCCCCTGACGGTTGCCGGGGCCCTGAGGGCTCGCCCCTTCGCGGGCTCACTGCGCGGCGCTGAACGCCTCGTAGACCTTCTTCGGGATGCGCCCCCGGGCCGGGACGTCCATCTTGTTCGCCTGGGCCCAGGCGCGGACGGCCACCGGGTCGGGGGCGACCTCCGTCTGCTTGTACGCCTTGCCGGACCGCGACCGCTTGCGGCCGGCCTCCACGTAGGGCGCGAGCACCTTGCGCAGTTTCTCGGCGTTGGTTTCGTTCAGGTCGATCTCGTACGACTTGCCGTCGAGTCCGAAGGCGATCGTCTCCGCCGCTTCCGAGCCGTCGATGTCGTCAAAGAGAGTGACCACGACCTTTTGCGCCACGAATATCGGTCCCTTCGTGCGGCACGTCGTTACAGCTCAGCGCCGTCGACATGCCGAGTATCGGCTATTGCCAATTCATTTGTACAGTGCCCGGCAATGCAAAGTGAAGCCCGACTAAATCCGTCCGCGTGTCCGGGCGCAATAGGTGCTGACGGGCGGACTGTGGAACTTTCCCAGAACTTTTCGCGGGCGCGCGGCTTCGACACCCGATCGTGATGCGCCTCACGTACTTTCCTCCAACTCTACTCGCGTAGAAATTTTGTGCGGGTAGTCTGAAGGGACCTGCTCAGCACCACACACCGGGAGTGCCAGTGGCACGCGTCGTAGTCGACGTCATGCTCAAGCCGGAGATCCTCGACCCCCAGGGCCAGGCGGTCCAGCGTGCGCTGCCGCGCCTGGGATTCGAAGGGATCTCGGACGTACGTCAGGGAAAGCGTTTCGAACTGGAAGTTGACGGGCCGGTCGACGATGCCGCGCTCGCCCGGATCCGCGATCTTGCGGAATCCTTCCTCGCCAACACCGTGATCGAGGACTTCACCGTCCGTATCGACGAAGTCGCGGAGGCGGCCAAGTGACCGCTCGTATTGGCGTCGTCACTTTCCCGGGCAGCCTGGACGACCGGGACAGCCAGCGGGCGATCCGTCTCGCGGGCGCCGAGCCGGTCGCCCTGTGGCACAAGGACAAGGACCTCAAGCAGGTCGACGCGGTCGTCCTGCCCGGCGGTTTCTCCTACGGCGACTATCTGCGGGCCGGTGCCATCTCCCGGTTCTCGCCGGTGATGGAGTCCGTGATCGAGCAGGCGAAGGCCGGACTGCCGGTCCTCGGCATCTGCAACGGCTTCCAGATCCTCACCGAGGCCCACCTCCTCCCGGGCGCGATGCTCGGCAACGACCACCTCCACTTCATCTGCCGCGACCAGAAGCTGCGGGTGGAGAACGCGGAGACCTCCTGGACCGGCGACTACCGCGCCGGCCAGGAGATCCACATCCCGCTGAAGAACATGGACGGCCGGTACGTCGCCGACGAGTACACGCTGGACAAGCTGGAGGCGGAGGGCCGCGTCGTCTTCCGGTACCTGGACTTCAACCCGAACGGCTCGCTGCGGGACATCGCCGGCATCACCAACGAGGCGGGCAACGTCGTCGGCCTGATGCCGCACCCCGAGCACGCCGTCGAGCCGCTGGTCGGTACGGGCCGTACCGACGGGCTCCCGTTCTTCACCTCGATCCTCAAGAAGCTGGTCAACGCATGAGCCGGACGCCTCTGGACACGGTCGAGCACGCGACCGCGACCCCCGACGTCGAGCTGCCCTGGGCCGAACTCGGCCTGAAGAAGGACGAGTACGAGCGGGTGGTGGAGATCCTCGGCCGCCGCCCGACCGGCGCCGAACTCGCCATGTACTCGGTCATGTGGTCCGAGCACTGCTCGTACAAGTCCTCCAAGGTCCACCTGCGCCAGTTCGGCGAGAAGGCGCCGCAGAGCGACGCCCTCCTCGTCGGCATCGGCGAGAACGCCGGTGTCGTGGACGTCGGCCAGGGCTACGCGGTCACCTTCAAGGTCGAGTCGCACAACCACCCGTCGTACGTCGAGCCCTACCAGGGCGCGGCCACGGGTGTCGGCGGCATCGTCCGCGACATCATCGCGATGGGCGCCCGCCCGGTGGCCGTGGTCGACCCCCTGCGCTTCGGCGCGGCCGACCACCCCGACACCAAGCGCGTCCTGCCGGGTGTCGTGGCGGGCATCGGCGGCTACGGCAACTGCCTGGGCCTGCCCAACATCGGCGGCGAGGTCGTCTTCGACGCCTGCTACCAGGGCAACCCGCTGGTCAACGCCGGTGCCATCGGTGTGATGCGGCACGAGGACATCCACCTCGCCAAGGCCTCCGGCGCGGGCAACAAGGTCATCCTCTACGGCGCCCGGACCGGCGGCGACGGCATCGGCGGCGCGTCCATCCTGGCGAGCGAGACCTTCGACGACGCCAAGCCGAGCAAGCGACCCGCCGTCCAGGTCGGCGACCCCTTCCAGGAGAAGCTCCTCATCGAGTGCACCCTGGAGGCGTTCCAGGAGAAGCTGGTCGTCGGCATCCAGGACCTGGGCGCGGCGGGCCTGTCCTGCGCCACCTCCGAGCTGGCCTCCAACGGCTCCGGCGGCATGCGCGTGACGCTGGACGACGTCCCGCTGCGCGACTCGACCCTGTCTCCTGAGGAGATCCTCATGAGCGAGTCGCAGGAGCGCATGTGCGCGGTCGTGGAGCCGGACAAGGTCGACCGCTTCCTGGAGATCTGCGAGAAGTGGGACGTCATCGCCACCGTCATCGGTGAGGTCACCGACGGCGACCGGCTGGAGATCTTCTGGCACGGCGAGAAGATCGTGGACGTCGACCCGCGCACGGTCGCCCACGAGGGCCCGACCTACGAGCGCCCGTACGCCCGCCCCGACTGGCAGGACGCCCTCCAGGCCGACGACGCCGGCAAGCTGCCCCGCCCGGAGACGGGCGAGGAGCTGAAGGACCAGGTCCTGAAGCTGGTGGGCTCGCCGAACCAGGCGTCGAAGAGCTGGATCACCTCCCAGTACGACCACCTCGTGCAGGGCAACACCGTCCTCGCCCAGCCGGAGGACTCCGGCATGATCCGCGTGGACGAGAAGACCGGTCTCGGCGTCGCGATCGCGACGGACGGCAACGGCCGCTACGCCAAGCTGGACCCGTACACCGGCGCCCAGCTGGCCCTGGCCGAGGCCTACCGGAACGTCGCGGCCACCGGCGCCAAGCCGCTCGCCGTCTCCGACTGCCTGAACTTCGGCTCCCCCGAGGACCCGGCGGTGATGTGGCAGTTCGCCGAGGCCGTGCGCGGTCTGGCCGACGGCTGCCAGCAGCTCGGCACCCCGGTGACCGGCGGCAACGTCTCGCTCTACAACCAGACCGGCGAGGCCGCCATCCACCCGACCCCGGTGGTGGCCGTGCTCGGCGTGATCGACGACGTCGCCCGCCGCACCCCGGTCGCCTTCCAGGAGGAGGGCCAGCTGATCTACCTCCTCGGCGACACCCGGGAGGAGTTCGGCGGCTCGGCCTGGTCCCAGGTGATCCACGACCACCTGGGCGGTCTGCCCCCGGCGGTGGACCTGGAGCGGGAGCGCCTGCTGGCCGAGATCCTGATCTCCGCCTCCCGCGACGGCATGATCGACTCCGCGCACGACCTGTCCGACGGCGGTCTGGTCCAGGCGGTCGTGGAGTCGGCGCTGCTCGGCGGCAAGGGCGCCCGTCTGGTCGTCCCGGACGGCCTGGACGCCTTCACCTTCCTGTTCTCCGAGTCGGCCGGCCGCGCCGTCGTCGCCGTGCCGCGCTCGGAGGAGGTCCGCTTCAACGACATGTGCGGAGCACGGGGCCTGCCGGTGACCCGCATCGGTGTCGTGGACGGCGACGCGCTGGAGGTCCAGGGCGAGTTCACCCTCTCCCTGGAGGAGCTGCGCAAGGCCCACGAGGAGACGATCCCGGCGCTGCTCGCGTAAGCGCCGTACGGTCCTACACCTGCGAAGGCCCTGCCCGGACACGTGTGTCCGGGCAGGGCCTTCGGTCCCCCGACGGCGCGGTCGCCGTCGGGCATAAGGTCGTCGGCATGCCACCGGCCAAGAAGCGTGCCCGCAGCTACGACCCCGCCAGGACCCGAGCCGCCGTCCTCGCCCAGCTCGCCCACGTCCGGGAGGCCGCCCGCGGCCTCGCCCCCGAGCAGCTCGCCCTGCCCACCCGGCTCGGCGACTGGACCGTACGGGACCTGATCGCGCACATCGGCATGGCGGTCACCGCCGTCCACCGGGCCCTGGAGCGGCCGGCCCCGCCCAAGCCGACCGTCACCGTGGCCGAGTGGCCCTTCTCCACCGGGCGGCACGCCGCCGACATCGACGCCTTCACCCGGGGCCTCACCGACGCCCACCCGGACCTCGACGCCTACCTCGCCGACGTCGACCACAGCCTGCGCGCCCTGCTGGAGGAGCACCCCGGCAGCCGGGTGCTGGACACCAGCGCGGGCGCCCTGCCGCTGGCCGACTACCTCGTCACCCGCGCCGTCGAACTCGTCGTCCACACCGACGACCTGAACGCCGCCGTCCCGGGCCTCGACGTGCCGTACGACCGGCAGGCCCTGGCCGCCGCCACCCGGCTGCTCGCCGACGCCCTCGCGGTGAAGGCACCCGGCGGCTCCACGGAGGTGCGTGTGCCGCCGTACGCCGTCGTGCAGTGCGTCGAGGGGCCCCGGCACACCCGCGGCACCCCGCCCAACGTCGTGGAGACCGACCCGCTCACCTGGATCCGGCTGGCCACCGGCCGGCTGGCCTGGCCGGACGCGCTGGCCGGGGCGAAGGCCAGCGCGAGCGGGGAGCGGGCGGACATCGGGGGGTTGCTGCCCGTCATGTCGTAGCCGGAACCCGGGTCCGCCGGGCTACGTCGAATCATCATGAACCGGTACAAGCAGCGCGCAATCCTGGCGGTGGCCGTCGTGCTCCTCCCCCTCGCGATGGCCTGTGGCAGCGGCAAGGGGGACAGTGGGACGGTGAGCGTCCAGCAGCCGGTGACCGGGGTCGACTGGCGGGTCGACGGCATCACCGTCGGCGGTACGACCCGGCACGCGCCCGCCGCCGCCCGCCTGCGCATCGAGGACGGCAGGGCGGCCGGCAACCTGGGCTGCAACCAGTTCAGCGCCCGGGCCACCGTGCTCGGCGACCGGATCACCGTCGGTGACCTGCGGACGACCAGGATGGCCTGCGGCGAGGAGCGCATGGACTTCGAGCGCGCCCTTGCCCGCATCCTCACCACCGGCACCCTCGTCGCGCGGACCGAGGCCGCCGGGCTGACGCTCACCGACGGCGACGGCGACCGCGTCCACCTCAGCCGTGGCGCCCCCGAATGATGTGCGACACCTCACTCACGGAAGCGGCAAAGACGTCCGTGACCGGCCCGTACCGGACGCCCGGGGGCGCCGCCAGTCGCTGATTCGCCGCTGTGACCTGCGCAAACACAGAATCCACCAAGGTGATCGACACCGGTCGGGCCGGGGCGGGCGCGCATCCCCAATTCGGACCAGTGGTCGACCTCGCCTACACTCGGTGGCGTGCCACGTGGTGACGGTCGACTCAATCACGATCTGCTTCCCGGCGAGAAGGGCCCCCAGGACGCTTGCGGCGTCTTCGGCGTCTGGGCTCCGGGTGAAGAGGTCGCAAAGCTCACGTACTTCGGGCTCTACGCCCTCCAGCACCGGGGTCAGGAATCCGCGGGAATCGCGGTCAGCAACGGCTCCCAGATCCTCGTCTTCAAGGACATGGGCCTGGTCTCCCAGGTCTTCGACGAGACCTCGCTCGGTTCGCTCCAGGGTCACATCGCGGTCGGACACGCCCGCTACTCGACCACCGGTGCCTCCGTGTGGGAGAACGCCCAGCCGACGTTCCGTGCCACCGCGCACGGCTCGATCGCGCTCGGCCACAACGGCAACCTGGTCAACACGGCGCAGCTCGCCGAGATGGTCGCCGCACTCCCGAACGACAACAACAGCCGCTCCGCCCGGGTCGCGGCCACCAACGACACCGACCTGCTGACGGCCCTGCTGGCCGCGCAGGTCGACGAGGACGGGAAGCCGCTCACCATCGAGCAGGCGGCCCACCAGGTCCTCCCGAAGGTCCGGGGCGCCTTCTCCCTCGTCTTCATGGACGAGCACACCCTCTACGCCGGCCGTGACCCGCAGGGCATCCGTCCGCTGGTCCTGGGCCGCCTGGAGCGCGGCTGGGTGGTCGCCTCCGAGTCCGCCGCCCTCGACATCGTCGGCGCCAGCTTCGTCCGGGAGATCGAGCCGGGCGAGTTCATCGCCGTCGACGAGAACGGCCTGCGCAGCTCGCGATTCGCGGAAGCGAAGCCCAAGGGCTGTGTCTTCGAGTACGTGTACCTGGCCCGCCCGGACACCGACATCGCCGGCCGGAACGTGTACCTCTCCCGCGTGGAGATGGGCCGCCGACTGGCCAAGGAAGCGCCCGTAGAGGCCGATCTGGTCATAGCGACCCCGGAGTCCGGCACCCCGGCCGCCATCGGTTACGCGGAGGCCTCCGGCATCCCGTTCGGCGCCGGCCTGGTGAAGAACGCCTACGTCGGCCGGACGTTCATCCAGCCCTCGCAGACCATCCGCCAGCTGGGCATCCGCCTGAAGCTGAACCCGCTGAAGGAAGTCATCAGGGGCAAGCGCCTGGTCGTCGTGGACGACTCGATCGTGCGCGGCAACACCCAGCGGGCCCTGGTCCGCATGCTCCGCGAGGCCGGCGCCGCCGAGGTCCACATCCGGATCTCCTCGCCGCCCGTGAAGTGGCCCTGTTTCTTCGGCATCGACTTCGCCACCCGCGCGGAACTGATCGCCAACGGCATGACCATCGAGGAGATCGGCACCAGCCTCGGCGCCGACTCGCTCGCCTACATCTCCCTCGACGGCATGATCGAGGCGACCACGATCGCCAAGCCGAACCTGTGCCGCGCCTGCTTCGACGGCGAGTACCCGATGGAGCTGCCGGACCCCGAGCTGCTCGGCAAGCAGCTCCTGGAGACCGAGCTGGCGGCCGGTCCGGCCGCGACCGCGGCGACCGACGCGATCCGCCGCCCGTAAGTTCTGCCGTACGACACGAAAGTTCTCACCCCATGTCTGAGACGACTGGTGCCAGCTACGCAGCCGCGGGCGTCGACATCGAAGCGGGAGACCGCGCCGTTGAACTGATGAAGGAGTGGGTGAAGAAGACCCAGCGCCCCGAGGTCCTCGGCGGCCTCGGCGGTTTCGCCGGGCTCTTCGACGCCTCCGCCCTCAAGCGCTACGAGCGCCCGCTGCTGGCCTCCGCCACCGACGGCGTCGGCACCAAGGTCGACATCGCACGCCGGATGGGTGTCTACGACACCATCGGCCACGACCTGGTCGCCATGGTCATGGACGACATCGTGGTGTGCGGTGCCGAGCCACTGTTCATGACCGACTACATCTGCGTCGGCAAGGTTCACCCCGAGCGCGTCGCCGCCATCGTCAAGGGCATCGCGGAAGGCTGTGTGCTGGCCGGATGCGCCCTGGTGGGCGGTGAGACGGCCGAGCACCCGGGTCTGCTGGGCGAGGACGACTTCGACGTCGCCGGGGCCGGTACGGGCGTCGTGGAGGCCGACCGGCTGCTGGGCGCCGATCGCATCCGCACGGGTGACACCGTGATCGCCATGGCGGCCTCCGGGCTTCACTCCAACGGGTACTCCCTGGTCCGGCACGTCCTGCTGGACCGCGCCGGGATGGCCCTGGAGACGGAGGTCGCCGAACTGGGCCGCACCCTCGGTGAGGAGCTGCTGGAGCCCACCAAGATCTACTCGCTGGACTGCCTCGCGCTGACCCGCACCGCCGAGGTGCACGCCTTCAGCCACATCACCGGTGGCGGTCTCGCCGCCAACCTGGCCCGGGTGATCCCGGACGGTCTGCACGCCGTGGTCGACCGGTCCACCTGGACCCCGGGCGCGGTCTTCGACCTGGTCGGCAGGACCGGCAGCGTGGAGCGCCTGGAGCTGGAGAAGACCCTCAACATGGGCGTCGGCATGATCGCCATCGTCCCGGAGGAGTCGACCGAGGTGGCGCTCGCGACCCTGGCCGACCGCGGGGTCGACGCGTGGGTCGCCGGTGAGATCACCGAGCGTGGCGAGAAGGCGACCGGTGCCGAGCTGGTGGGCGACTACGCGAGCTGAGGTCCCGCGGACCGTGCGGACAGCACAGAATCCGGTCGGTGGCAGTGCCACCGACCGGAACTGGTCAATGCAAGGTCAAGCGCCGCGACGGTGCTGCTGAGGACCCTCGTCCTCGTCCTCGTCGTCGTCCCCATAGAGGTCGGCGTAGCGAGAGTACAGATCGTCGTCGTCATGCTCATCGTCCTCGAAGCGGTCACCGTTCGGTGACTGGTTCGATGTCGATGCGCCCAGCTCCTCGGCCAGGCGTGAGAGGTCCGTCCCACCGCTGTTGTACTTCAGCTGGCGGGCGACCTTCGTCTGCTTGGCCTTGGCCCGGCCGCGCCCCATGGCTCGACCCCCTCAACGACGGGGCTCGACGGCCCCAGAGTCTGACACGCGTTCATGATCTGGAACGGACTCTCCATGGAGAGGCCGGTCCGTAGGGCTTCCACGGTACCTGAGCCCGCGCCCATACGGTACGTCGCCCGCAGCACGCGCGTCTGCCCAGGACCTTCGAGGCGCCCTGTCCTCGCTGGTCAGTGGCGATTTTAACCACTTATCGGGGAACGACCCGCCGGTGGAAGTGAGAGTTCTCTCGAAGTTCCCGCCGACGGGTACCGCTCATGTGTGCGATCGGCTCAGCGCGCGGCGCGGCTCGCGCGGGCGTCGGCCATCCGCTGCTCGGCGATCCGGTCGGCCGCCGCGGCCGGCGGAATACCGTCTTCCTTCGCACGTGCGAATATGGCCAGCGTGGTGTCGAAGATCCGCGCCGCCTTCGCCTTGCACCGGTCGAAGTCGAACCCGTGCAGCTCGTCGGCCACCTGGATCACCCCGCCCGCGTTCACCACGTAGTCCGGCGCGTAGAGGATCCCGCGGTCGGCGAGGTCCTTCTCCACACCCGGGTGGGCCAGCTGGTTGTTGGCCGCACCGCACACCACCTTGGCGGTGAGCACCGGCACGGTGTCGTCGTTCAGGGCGCCGCCGAGGGCGCAGGGGGCGTAGATGTCCAGCCCCTCGACCCGGATCAGCGCCTCGGTGTCGGCGACCGCGGTGACGCCCGCGGGGTACTGCTCCAGGATCCGCTGGACGGCGTCCGTGCGGACGTCCGTGACGACGACCTCGGCGCCCTCCTCGCGCAGGTGGCGCACCAGGTGGTGGCCGACCTTGCCGACGCCGGCGATGCCGACCTTGCGGCCGCGCAGCGAGGGGTCGCCCCACAGGGTCTGCGCGGAGGCGCGCATGCCCTGGTAGACACCGAAGGCGGTGAGCACGGAGGAGTCGCCGGCGCCGCCGTTCTCGGGGGAGCGGCCGGTGGTCCAGCGGCACTCGCGGGCCACGACGTCCATGTCGGCGACGTACGTGCCGACGTCGCACGCGGTCACGTAGCGACCGCCGAGCGAGGCGACCATGCGGCCGTAGGCGAGCAGCAGCTCCTCGGTCTTGTCGCGCTCCGGGTCGCCGATGATCACGGCCTTGCCGCCGCCGTGGTCGAGGCCGGCCATGGCGTTCTTGTACGACATGCCGCGCGCGAGGTTGAGGGCGTCGGCGACGGCCTCGGCCTCGGTCGCGTACGGGTAGAAGCGCGTGCCGCCGAGGGCCGGGCCCAGGGCGGTGGAGTGGATGGCGATCACGGCCTTGAGGCCGCTGGCCCGGTCCTGACAGAGCACGACCTGCTCATGGCCGCCCTGGTCCGAGTGGAACAGGGTGTGCAGGACATCAGCAGGCGCGCCGGTTACGTCGGTCACTGTGGTGACTCCTGTGTACATAGCGGCGAGTGGGGACGGTCCCCGTACGGGTGGCGGGGAGCCGTGGCATGAGCGTAGAGCCTCGGCCCACTCACCATCCGCGCAGTGTTCAGGATCACTCTCCCGGGCCCGCTGCGCACGCATGAGCGTGGCACGATTTGCAGTGGTTTCGTGCCAGGTCCGATGGGGAGGGGAGCAGGCGTGCCGAAGGTGTCCTCCGTGGTCGTCCCCTATGCCGCCTACCTGCGGGTGTACGAGCCGCTGGGCGCTTTCCCCGAGCCGGAGCGCAGCCACTGGGCGCGCTACGCCCACCGCCCCGACCGCCCCTCCTATCAGGACGAACTGCGCCGCTCCCTGGCGGACTTGCTGCCCACCCCGCCGGTCGCGGTGCCGGTGCACGAGAGCAGCGACGCCTTCGTGCTGGAGGTCGACGGGGTGGTCTGCGTGTGCCCCTGGCGGACCAGGCTGCGCGGCTGGCAGGCCCTGGACGAGCTGGCCGAGGAGCTGCCCCCGCCGGTGCTGGACGCGGTGCTGCCGCCGGTGGTGCGCCGCCAGGCCGCCCAGGACTACGAGCGCTGGCTCGCCCGCAACCCCGACGCCCGCCCGTGGATCCGCACGGCGACCTGGCAGGTGCCGCTGAACTGGTTCGTGCTGGTCTCGGACGAGGAGCGGCGGTACGACAAGGGGACCGCCGAGGTGCCCCCGGTGCTGCGCTACCGCACGCCGATGGTGCAGGCCCGGCGCCGGGTGGCGCGGGCGCTGCGCACGCTGCGGGACACCGTCGAGGAGGGGCCGCTGGTCGACGGCCTGACGGACGTCGGCCGCTGGCTGGAGGAGTTCCACCCGCGCGCGCTGGTGGAGCTGGACTACGGCGGTCTGGTGCACGTCCTGCCGGCGGGCGAGCTGGAGGGCGACCACTCGGCGGCGGACGTGGCGGCCGGCATCGAGGCGCTGCGGCGGGGGGACGGGACGGCCGCCGGGGAGGCGTACGGGCGGCTGGTGGAGCGGTGGCGCGCGGTGCGGGACAGACGTTCGGCGAACTGAGTGACGTACGTCACGGTCAAAACCGCCCCGAACGACGTACGTTCTACTCGCTTAGACCACCTGACGGGATGTTGGTCCCGATCTGGACTTTTGTCTCAAGGGTGATGGATGGCACTTACCCGGCCCTTGCGCCTCTTGCCATCCCTCGTGCCAAAATAGGACAAGGAGTCCGGGGAGGGCTCCGTCCGTCCAACTGTGTTCCATCATGGGCGGATTCTCAGCATTGCACGCTTTGGGGGGTCTGGTGACTCCTGATCGTCCTGTGACTGATCGTCACAGTGGCGTGACTGTCCGCTATGGCATGGTCCATCGGCTTCCGTCGCTGATGAACACCTGGGAGGGCAATTCCATCGGTTTGGCCGACCGGGCTGGACAGATGGTGTAGTTGTAGTGCCGAGGACAAGCCGTTCGTCCTATAACCGACTCGACTCGCGTCCGCCATTTCGGGCAACGCGGGTCAAGGTGCAGAATTTAGAGGAAAGAACCGAGAAGGTTCGGTTCTCCCGAGGAGGCCGCTCATGACCGCTCGCACCCCTGATGCCGAGCCGCTGCTGACCCCGGCTGAGGTCGCCACCATGTTCCGCGTCGACCCGAAGACGGTCACGCGGTGGGCGAAGGCCGGCAAGCTCACGTCCATCCGCACGCTCGGCGGGCACCGCCGCTACCGCGAGGCCGAGGTTCGCGCTCTGCTCGCGGGCATCCCGCAGCAGCGCAGCGAGGCCTGAACAACTCCATAACCGGGCAAGACGGTCGATCCCCCAATCGGCCGAGGCGCCCGGAACGCTAGCTCCAAGCGACGCGGGACCTGCCCCAACAGGCCCCTCGCCCAGGCCGAAGAGAACGTCATAGGCAAGCGACACAGGGTGCGTCGTCGATCGCGCTGGACTCCGCCGGGTCCAGCGCGATCTTTTTTGTGTGCCTGCTTGTCGGAGTCTGGGGAGGCCTGTCGGAACGGCTGTGAGCGAGCCGTGGGACCGGTGCAATTGCACATATTAAATTGACCCGTTGTATGACAGGGTTAAGTTCCGCAGTTTTAAAAACTCATGCGGTGACTCCCGTCACACGCCCCGACGCTTGTTGCCTGCGGCCCGTGTGGGCTAGGGAGTTGGGGCGGCGGAGTCGCACGCGGCCTCCCGGCGGCCGCTCTCCTCGCCGGCGTCCCGCTCGCCCTCCTGGTCCTGCGGTCCGGCGTCCATCGCCAGCCGCAGCAGGCGGTGACAGATGGGGCAGTGGCGGGTGAGATGCCGGTAGGACGAGGCGGCCGACAGATGCGCCCTCAGAAGCGCCCGCGTCTCATGCCTGACCGATGCCGTCATACGCCACCCCCAGGGTCCCCACGGGAGGAACGAGCTCTGCTCCCTGGGTACCGAGGGAATGTGACGCCGTCAAGACCGCGCGGGGCTCCGCCGGTTCGGCGGCGCCGTCAGCCACCGGCACCCGGACCGGCCCCCTGGGCCTGCGCGCCAGCCCCGCCCTCGCCCCTGCCGGGCCTCGCCCCCGAACGCCGGACGGTCGGTTTCACGCCGTTCACGGACACGACTGAGGCCCGTCGTCCTTGTCGGATGACGGGCCTCAGTGGTGATGCGGTCCTGACGGGATTTGCTGTGTTTGATTGCGGCTCCGCCGCGGGCGCGGCCTCCGCCGTCACCGGGGGCGGGGCATGACTGAGGCCCGTCGTCCTTGTCGGATGACGGGCCTCGATCGCGATGCGGTCCTGACGGGATTTGCTGTGTTTGATTGCGGCTCCGCCGCGGGCGCGGCCTCCGCCGTCGCCGGGGGCGGGACATGGCTGAGGCCCGTCGTCCTTGTCGGATGACGGGCCTCGATCGCGATGCGGTCCTGACGGGATTTGCTGTGTTTGATTGCGGCTCCGCCGCGGGCGCGGCCTCCCCCGTCACCGGGGGCGGGACATGACTGAGGCCCGTCGTCCTTGTCGGATGACGGGCCTCAGTCGCGATGCGGTCCTGACGGGATTTGAACCCGCGGCCTCCACCTTGACAGGGTGGCGAGCACTCCAAACTGCTCCACAGGACCTGGTTTCGCGGCGCTTGGTTGTGCGTTGCGCTGCGAGAAGAGACTTTACATGAGGTGCGGGGTCTGGTCGAACTCACCCTCTGTGCGGGGGCGGTTACGGGACAGCCGCGTCGATCGCCTTCACGATGCGCTTGTCCGAGACGGGGTACGCCGTGCCCAGCGCGTGGGCGAAGTAGCTGACCCGGAGCTCCTCGATCATCCAGCGGATGTCCAGGACCTGCTGCGGCACCGGCCGGCCCTGCGGGAGCTGTTCCAGGAGCCAGGCGTACTCGTCCTGCATCTCATGGACCTTCTCCATGCGCGTCGTGTCCCGCTGGACGTTCGTCGGCATCTGCTGCAGCCGGCGGTCCGCGGCCACCAGGTAGCGCATGACGTCGGGCAGCCGCCGTATGCCCGCCCACGTCACGAAACCGGGCTTCACGAGGGCGTCCAGCTGCTTGCGGACGTCCGTCAGGTTCGCGAGCAGCGCGGGGCTGCCGACGGCCTTCAGGCGGCGCTCACAGGCCTGCCAGGCCGCGAGGACCTGCTGCACCTGGGCGACCGTACGGACCGTGGTGTCCACGATCTCCGCGCGCACCTTGTCGTACAGCTTCCGGTACGACTCCTCGTCCCACACCGGCCCGCCGAAGTCCGCGATCAGCTTGTCCGCCGCGGCCATCGCGCAGTCGTCGAACAGTGCCTGGATCGAGCCGTGCGGATTGGCGGAGAGGGCGAGCTTCTGGGCGTTCGTCAGCTTCTCGGACGCGAACTTCGCCGGGTTCACCGGGATGTTCCGCAGGATCAGACGGCGGGTGCCCTTCCACATGGCCTCCGCCTGCTCCGCCTCCGTGTCGAAGAGGCGCACCGAGACCGTGTCGCCGTCGTCCACCAGCGCCGGGTACGCCTTGACCGGCTGGCCGGCCCGGCGCGTCTCGAAGACCCGGGTGAGCGAGCCGATCGTCCAGTCCGTCAGGCCCGTGCGCTCCAGGGACTCGCCGCCCTCGCGGGAGGCGGTCGCCGCCGCGGCCTGGGAGAGGGCCTTGCGCGCCTTCGGCTTCAGGCGCAGCTTCAGTGCCTCGAGGTCCTTGTCCTCGGCCAGCTTCCGGCGTCGCTCGTCGACGATCCGGAAGGTGATCTTGAGGTGGTCGGGGACCTTCGCCCAGTCGAAGTCCTCCGCCTCGAACGGCACGCCGACCATCCGCTTCAGCTCGCGGGCCATCGTCACCGTCAGCGGCTCCTGCAGGGGCACCGCCTTCTCCAGGAAGGCCTTCGCGTAGTTCGGCGCGGGGACGTAGTTGCGGCGGATCGGCTTCGGCAGGGAGCGGATCAGCTCCGTCACCACCTCCTCGCGCAGGCCCGGGATCTGCCAGTCGAAGCCCTCGTCCGTGACCTGGTTGAGGACCTGGAGCGGGATGTGGACCGTCACACCGTCGGCGTCCGCGCCCGGCTCGAACTGGTACGTCACCCGGAACGTGAGCTGCCCCTGTCGCCAGCTGTCGGGATAGTCGGCCTTGGTGACCGCCTCCGCCGACTCCCGGATGAGCATCTCCCGCTCGAAGTCCAGGAAGTCCGGCTGCTCGTGCCGCTTCCGCTTCCACCAGGAGTCGAAGTGCGCGCCGGAGACGACGTGTTCGGGTACCCGCTGGTCGTAGAAGTCGAACAGCGTCTCGTCGTCGACCACGATGTCCCGGCGCCGGGCGCGGTGCTCCAGCTCCTCGACCTCGCTGAGCAGCTTCCGGTTGTCGGCGAAGAACTTGTGGTGCGTGCGCCAGTCGCCCTCCACCAGCGCGTTGCGGATGAACAGCTCGCGACTCGTCTCCGGGTCGATCCGGCCGTAGTTCACCTTCCGCTGGGCGACGATCGGGACGCCGTACAGCGTCACCTTCTCGTACGCCATCACGGCCGCCTGGTCCTTCTCCCAGTGCGGTTCGCTGTACGTCCGCTTGAGCAGGTGCCCGGCCAGCGGCTCGACCCACTCCGGCTCGATCCTGGCGTTGACCCGCGCCCAGAGGCGGCTCGTCTCCACCAGTTCCGCCGACATCACGAACTTCGGCTGCTTCCTGAACAGCGCCGAGCCCGGGAAGATCGCGAACTTGGCGTTGCGGGCGCCCAGGTACTCGTTCTTGTTGCCGTCCTTCACGTCCTTCATCCCGATGTGGGAGAGCAGGCCGGCGAGGAGGGAGACGTGGACGCGGTCGGCGGGGGCGTCGTCCTCGTTGAGGTGGATGCCCATCTGCTTGGCGACCGTCCGCAGCTGGGTGTAGATGTCCTGCCACTCGCGGATGCGCAGGAAGTTCAGGTACTCCTGCTTGCACATCCGGCGGAAGGACGACGAGCCGCGCTCCTTCTGCTGTTCGCGGATGTAACGCCACAGGTTGAGGTAGGCGAGGAAGTCGCTGCTCTCGTCCTTGAAGCGGGCGTGCTGCTGGTCGGCCTGCGCCTGCTTCTCGGCGGGGCGCTCGCGCGGGTCCTGGATGGACAGCGCGGCGGCGATGACCATGACCTCGCGGACGCAGCCGTTCTTGTCGGCCTCCAGGACCATCCGGGCCAGCCGGGGGTCGACGGGCAGCTGGGCGAGCTTGCGGCCGGTGTCGGTGAGGCGCTTGCGCGGGTCCTTCTGGGCCGGGTCCAGCGCGCCCAGCTCCTGGAGGAGCTGCACGCCGTCGCGGATGTTGCGGTGGTCCGGCGGGTCGATGAAGGGGAACTTCTCGATGTCGCCGAGGCCGGCCGCGGTCATCTGCAGGATGACGGAGGCCAGGTTCGTACGGAGGATCTCCGCGTCCGTGAACTCCGGCCGGGCGAGGAAGTCCTCCTCGGCGTACAGGCGGATGCAGATGCCGTCGGACGTACGGCCGCAGCGGCCCTTGCGCTGGTTGGCGCTGGCCTGCGAGACCGGCTCGATCGGCAGGCGCTGCACCTTCGTGCGGTGGCTGTAGCGGCTGATGCGGGCGAAGCCGGGGTCGATGACGTACTTGATGCCCGGGACGGTCAGCGAGGTCTCGGCGACGTTGGTCGCCAGAACGATCCTGCGCCCGGTGTGCGGCTGGAAGACGCGGTGCTGCTCGGCGTGCGACAGCCGGGCGTAGAGGGGGAGCACCTCCGTGAAGCGGTACTTCTTCTTCTCCAGCGCGTCCGCCGTGTCCCGGATCTCCCGCTCGCCGGAGAGGAAGACGAGGATGTCGCCCGGACCCTCGGCCTGGAGTTCCTCGACGGCATCGCAGATGGCGGTGATCTGGTCCCGGTCGGCGTCCTCGGAGTCCTCCTCCAGGAGGGGGCGGTAACGGACCTCCACCGGGTACGTCCGCCCGCTGACCTCGACGATCGGCGCGTCGCCGAAGTGCCGGGAGAAGCGCTCGGGGTCGATGGTCGCCGAGGTGATGACGACCTTCAGGTCCGGGCGCTTGGGCAGCAGCTGGGCGAGGTAGCCCAGCAGGAAGTCGATGTTGAGGGACCGCTCGTGGGCCTCGTCGATGATGATCGTGTCGTAGGCGCGCAGCTCGCGGTCGGTCTGGATCTCGGCGAGCAGGATGCCGTCCGTCATCAGCTTGATGAAGGTGGCGTCCGGGTTCACCTGGTCGGTGAAGCGGACCTTCCAGCCGACGGACTCGCCGAGGGGCGTCCGCAGCTCCTCCGCGACCCGCTCGGCGACGGTCCGGGCGGCGATCCGGCGCGGCTGGGTGTGCCCGATCATGCCGCGCACGCCGCGGCCCAGCTCCAGACAGATCTTGGGGATCTGCGTGGTCTTGCCGGAACCGGTCTCACCGGCCACGATGACGACCTGGTGATCGCGGATGGCGGCCGCGATCTCGTCCTTCTTCTGGCTGACCGGCAGCTGTTCGGGATAGGTGACGGCCGGCACGCGGGAGCGGCGCTCGGCCATCCGGGCCTCGGCCCTGCCGATCTCGCCGTCGATCTCGGCGAGGACGGCGGCACGGGCCTCCGGCTTACGGATCTTGCGCGCGCCCTCCAGCCGCCGTCCGAGCCGGTGCGCGTCGCGCAGCGACAGCTCGGTCAGACGGGGGGCGAGGGTGCCGAGGGCGGGGGCGGGATGCGTAGACATACGCGATCCAGGATCTCACCTCGGCGGAAAATCATGCGAGCCATTTGACTCGGGGCGAGATGTCATGTGATGACCTAGCGTGGTCGCTATGTCCGATTCCCCGCACGGAGAGCACGGTCGCCCCCCGACCCGCGCGGAACGCTGGACGGCGTTCCGGGAGTCCCCCTTCCTGCCCGCCACCGTCCTCCTGGTCATCCTCGCCGCGGCGGCCGGCCTCTTCGCCGGGTCCTACACCTACGCCATGGCCAACCCCACCCCGCACAGCATCCCCGCGGCGGTGACCGGCGCCCCCGACCGGCCGGCGGCCCGGCGGTTCATCGACGCCATGGAACAGGTGCTGCACGCCTCCGTGAAGCTGCACCCGTACGGCAGCCGCCGGGAGGCGGTGCGTGCGGTGGACGAACAGCGGGAGTTCGCGGTGATCGACGCGCCCGCCGACGGCAGGACGATCACCCTGGAGGTGTCCGGGGCGTCCGGGGCGACCGTCGCCCAGCTGCTCGGCCAGGCGGCGCTGAAGGCCGGCAAGGCCACCGGCACCACCGTGGTGGTCCACGACCTCAAGCCGCTGCAGAAGGGCGACCCCAGAGGACTGGCGATCTTCTACATCTCCCTCGCCGCCGTGATCGTCGGGTTCGTCGGTGCCATCCAGCTCAGCGTGCACGCGTCGGCGCTGAACCCCCTGGAGCGGATCGCCTTCACCGTGGCCTACGCCGTGCTCGGCGGGTTCACGATCGCCGCGGTGGTGGACTGGCTGCTGGGCGCGCTGAGGCTGCCGTTCGTGGAGTCGTGGGCGATCCTCGCCTTCACCATGTTCACCACGGGCATGGTGTTCACGATGTTCAACACCCTGGTCGGGCGCTGGGCCATGCTGCCGACCTGGGGCCTGATGGTGCTGCTGGGCAACCCGTCGTCCGGCGGGGCCGTCTCCTGGCCGCTGCTGCCGTCGCCGCTCGGCACGATCGGCCGCTGGCTGCCGCCCGGCGCCTCGGTGAACGCCCAGCACACCGCGGTGTACTTCCGCGGTCACCAGCACGCCTTCCCGTTCCTGGTGCTGGCCGGCTGGGCGGTCGTGTCCTGCGCGGTCTTCCTGATCTGGCGCCATCGCCATCCCGGGGGCAGACCGACCGGTGCGGCGCACGCGGCCCAGGACCGGCGGCGGCCCTAGGGGGTGCGCTGGGCGGGCGGGGCCGGCGGGGCGGCCGGTTCGGGGTGCCTGCGGGAGGGGCCGTCCCCGAGCGCGATCGACCGCGCGGTGTTGGAGACGGCCTTGATGCCCAGGTAGGCCGTGGTCAGGCTGCTGACGGCGGTGAACGCGGCGGTGAGGACGCCGACGATCACCGCCTTGTCGCCGTCGAGCCGCCACACGCCGACGACCGCCACCGCGGCGATCGCGAGATTGCTGACGACGACCGCGAGCAGCCCGTACCGGGCCCGGTCCTTCTCCAGCTCGGTGTCCCGGATGGCTCCGGCCTCGTCCCGGCCCATGTCTCCCCCCGCCCCCGCGCACCACGCGCGGCCAGCCTGAACGTAGCGCCGGCCGGGCGCGGTGCCAAGGCGTCACCGGACGTCGACGTAGTCCTCGGTGCCGCTGCCGACGAAGTGCCTGCTGTCGGGGTACAGGAAGACGGGCACCCAGGTGCCGTCCTGCCGGGCCGTGAAGCCCTTGCTGAAGGACCCGCTGCTCTTCGTGGTGACCGTGGACATCAGGTACCAGCTCTTGGCGCCCTTGGGCCGGAAGAGGATCTGGACCTTCTTGCCGCCGTACGCCTTCCAGGTGCCGGAGCCGACCGGCCGCTCCTGGAGCACGCCCTTGACGGTGATGGTCCGGCCCTTGGTCACCGGCTCGGGGGAGGCGTTGGCGTCCTTGATCCGGGTGAGGGCGCGGTTGCGGCGCAGGCTGTTGCTGGTGGTGCCCTTGATGTCCTTGGTGGTGGAACCGGCGTACCGCAGCCGCCAGTAGCCGTCCGTGTAGCCGGGCACCTTGTCGGCGGTGAACTGGGAGCCGAAGCCGGCCTTCACGGTCTTCTCCGTGGTCCAGTTCGTCTTGCCGTTGGCCGAGTACTGGATGTCGACGCTCGCCTGGTCGTTGACGTCACGGCCGATCAGATCGAGCGTGCCGGTGACCTTGAGCTGCGCGTACTTGTCCAGCGAGGCGGTGAAGCCGGAGAACTTCGTCGTCGCCGTGACCGCCGCGGTGACGTCCGCCGTGCTGTGCTGGGCGAAGGGCGTGTACGACGTGAAGGCGATCTCGTAGACGCTCTTGCTGCCGTACGGGGTCCGCACGAAGGAGAAGCGGCCGTTCGCGTCGGTCGTGGTGTCGACCGGGCTGCAGGTGCTGCACTCCTTGTAGTCCATCTCCAGCGGGATGCCGGAGAGCGGCTTCCACTCCTCGCCGACCTGGTACTGGAGCGTGCCGGTGACCTTGATCTTCTCGCCGGTGGTGACGTGGAAGCTGCTCTGGTCCAGGACCATCCGGGTCGGCGCGGCCTTCGGCCGGACGTCGATCCAGGAGCTGGCGGCGAAGCCGAGGCCGCCGTTGTAGTCGGCGAAGACCCAGCCGGCCTGGGCCAGCTGGTGGGGGACGGCGAAGTGGCCGGCCTCGTCGGTGACGGCGGTCGCCTTCCCGCTGCCCCCGTCGAACGTGAGGTCCACGGAGGCACCGGGCAGCGGCTCGGTCTCCCGGGTGCTGGGGTCGCGGACGACCATGTCGCCGGCGGCCGTGATCGTCTGGTGCTCGATGTCCGGCTCGGCCGGCGTGACGGCGAAGCCGCTGAAGACGGGCTGCTTCTGGTAGTGCAGCGTGCCCGCGTCCTTCTGGACGGTGGTCTCGCCGGAGCCGTCCGTCGCCTCGACGTCGACGGTGTAGTCGCCGAGGGCGTCCAGGTGGATCGGCTGGGACGCCCAGACGGCGTCCCACGAGCTGGACTCGTACCGCTTCGTGAAGTCGGTGATCGTGGCCACCGGGGCGTCGGTCCCGCTGCTCCCGGCCGGGCGGAGCGTCGCGACGAGCTTGCTGACCTCGCCGCTGAAGTTCAGGCGCACGTCGAGGACGGACCAGTCGGCCTGGTCGCTGTAGGCGCTCTTCACCGTGGGTCCCGCGGCATGGGCGGTGCCGGGCAGGGCGAGCGAGGCGACCAGCACGGCGCCTGCCGTCACCAACCCTCTGGAGATCTGTCTCAAGTACACCCCTCAGGGTTCCAGGACGACGAGAACCCCCTCCTCCCCTTGAGCGGGAGCGGGGGTTCTCGCCAAAGTGGCCTGATCGTACTGGCCGGGGGTGGTCCGGACCAGAGGTGGGTGGGGTCCTGCCTGACGGCGTGCCCCGCCCCGGTGACCGGTCCCTAGTTGAGGAGAGCGGCGATCTCCTCCGGCGACCAGTGGTCGGTCGCGCCGGGGCAGGCCGCGACGTAGGAGGAGATCGCTTCCCTGTCCCATGCCCCGGCGGAGAGCAAGCCCGTGGCGAGGAAGCGGACGTAGGCGGCGGAGGGGGCGACCCACGGCACGTCGTTCATGCCCCACGGCGCTGTGAAGGTCAGCACCGGCAGGCCGTCGATCTGACCCGCGCAGACGAGCGTTTCGTAGCGGCCCTCGCCCAGGACGGCACGCCCCCGGCCGAGGACGTCCACCAGGTCCAGGTCCCTGCCCGGCGTCCGGTACATCTCCTGGGCGGCGATGTCGGCGAACTGGTCGGTGGTCACCAGGTGCGCCCGGGCCAGTACGCGCCCGTCCACCCCCGGGTCGTAGAAGGCACGTCCGCCTCCCCACACGCGGGACTCGGTGGCGAAGTACATCGCGCCGGTCAGCTCCACGGGGAGCGACCGGGCCGGCATGGCCGGGTTGCGGCAGCCCGGGTACTCCCTGGCCGCGCCGGGCGGGCGCCCGCCCTGGAGGTAGGCGGCGAGGCGGTCCAGGTGGGTGTTGGAGCCGTAGGAGGTGTACCAGACGCGCTCGGGGTGCCGGTCGAGCGGCAGGGCCGGGTCGATGCTCGGTAAGGCCTTCACCTGGGGGCTGCTCCGTCGGCGTACCGGGGGCGGGGCGGGGACGTGTCGGGGGCGGGCGGGTATGAAAGAGGCCCTCTCCACGATCGTGGAGAGGGCCTCTGCCCTGGTCAGGGCGGCTGTGGCTGGGGCCGGGGTCGAACCGGCGACCTTCCGCTTTTCAGGCGGACGCTCGTACCAACTGAGCTACCCAGCCACGGTGTTTCACGTGAAACACCAGCGGTCCTGACGGGATTTGAACCCGCGGCCTCCACCTTGACAGGGTGGCGAGCACTCCAAACTGCTCCACAGGACCAAGCGTGTGTGCAACAGTGTCGCACACGGTATTGCGTGCCCCCAACGGGATTCGAACCCGTGCTACCGCCTTGAAAGGGCGGCGTCCTAGGCCGCTAGACGATGAGGGCTATCGGCCCGCCTGGGCGCTTCTCAGCGCGTCGGGGACGTGAGAAGCATATGGGATGGCGAGGGGTATCGCCAAAACGGTTTACGGCGAGGTGGCGGGAGGGGTCGGCGAAGGGGAGTGCGAGGACCCGGTGCCCCCGGCGCCACCGGGCCGGTTCTCGTCCGCCAGATGGCGGCTGACCTCGGCCGTCGTCAGCCCCAGACCGCCGAGCTGGATCGCGTCCCAGGCCTGCAGCCGGCGGCTGTCCCGGTCGAAGTAGAGGATCGAGGCCTCGATCGGCGCCGGGTACTTGCGCTCCACGGCACGCAGCCCGCTGCCGCCGGTCGACCCCTCCATGCGCAGCCGGGTGCCGTACGGCAGCACCTCGGTCCCCTCGTGGTGCAGGTGCCCGCAGAGCACCAGCGGCACGGTGCCGTCGGTCTCCCGGGCGGCGGACGGCTCGTGCGCGACGGCCACGTCCACCGGGGTGCCGGCCGTCCGCTGGTCGCGCAGGGCGCTGGCCAGCCGGTCGCCCGCCAGCTGCTCGGCCGCGTCGCCGCCGGGCGCCACCGACCGGTCGGGGGTGAACTGCGGGTCACCCGTGCCCGCGAACCGCAGCCCCGCCACCGTCTGCGCCCGGCCCTCGTCCAGGACGTGCACGTTCTTCATGCGCTCCAGGTAGCGCTGGGTGGTCCGCGAGTCGTGGTTGCCGCGCACCCAGACGTACGGCACGCCCAGGTCCCGGATCGGGTCCAGGAAGCCGTTCTCCGCCGCCGTGCCGTGGTCCATCGTGTCTCCGGAGTCGACGACCACGTCCACCTTGTACTGGTCCACCAGGGAGCCGATGATCTTCCAGCTCGCCGGGTTGAGGTGGATGTCCGACACGTGCAGGACCCGGATGGTGGAGGGGTCCGGCCGGTAGGCGGGCAGGGTGGAGGTGACGTCGTAGAGCTTCGTCACGTTCGTCACCAGGCGGGCCAACTCGTGCTGGTAGACATCGAATTCCGTGACGATGCTGCGCGCGTTGCCCACCACCGACGGCGCCGAGCTGAGCAGCCCGGAGAACCTCGGTTCCAGGACCGACTTCGGATTCCAGGTGGCGTACGCCGACGCGCCCGAGGCGGCCAGCAGGGCCAGGGCCAGTCCGCCGGCGGCCAGGGCCCGGCGCGGCCGGCGGTAGACGGCGAGACCGAGGGCGGTGGCCCCGGAGACCACGGCGACGCAGGAGCGCACGGCCAGGTCCAGCGTGCCGTGCTCGACGTCCCGGGCGACCTCGTCCTGCAGCCCCGAGATCCGCTCCGGATGGTCGACCAGGGCCTGGGAGCGCTCGGGGTCCAGCTGGTCGATGTTCACGTCCAGGCGGACCGGGGCCACATGGCTGTCCAGGCTGAGAGCCCCCAGCGGCGAGATGTTGATCTTCGTGCCGCCGGTGACGGAGGGGCGCAGCGCCATCGTCGTGTCCATCGGGCCGACCGGGGCCCGGACGTTGCCGACGATCAGCAGGCCCAGCCAGGCGCCCACCAGGACGACCGCGGTGAGGCCGAGGGCGCGCAGCCACGGGCGGGGGCGGGCGGCGAGTTCGAGGGCGGGGAGCGGGCGGGTGCGGTTCGGTGTCCGGTTCAGCATGTGGTTCAGGGCTGCGACGGGGACGCGGGCCATTGGGCCCGTATGCCCAGGTGCCGTGGTGGATATGCGGCGTCGTTACCGGACAATGGCCGTGTGCTGGAGATGACGCGCGAGGAGTTCGAGGAACTGGTCGCCGAGGCGCTGGACCGGATCCCGCCGGAGCTGACGCGGCTCATGGACAACGTGGCCGTGTTCGTGGAGGACGAGCCGCCCGCCGACGACCCCGAGCTGCTCGGGCTCTACGAGGGGACGCCGCTCACCGAGCGGGGCGAGTGGTACGCCGGTGTCCTGCCGGACCGGATCACCGTCTACCGCGGGCCCACGCTGAGGATGTGCGAGAGCCGCGAGGACGTCGTCGCGGAGACCGAGGTGACCGTGGTGCACGAGGTCGCCCACCACTTCGGGATCGACGACGCCCGGCTGCACGCACTCGGGTACGGGTGAGGGCGGGGCCGGCGGAGGGCCGCGGGCGCGGTCGGTGGAGGGCCGGGGGCCGAGAGGGCTGGAGTGCGGTCCGAAGGAGTCCGGGGCGGTCCGGGCAGAGGCCAGGGCGCGACCGCATGCGGCCGGGCGCGTGATCGTGGCTGCGTGTGTGGCTGCGGTGGGGAAGGCCTGGCCGGGGCTGTGCGCGGCTGCGGTGGGGAGCACGTGATCGTGGTGAGCGTGCGGCCGCTGCCGGGAGCGCGTGACCGCGTGGCCGGGCGCTGATGCGCGCCGGGCGCGTGTCCTCTTGCGGGCGGGGGGAGTTGGGCAGGTGGACCCCTTTCCTTGTCCCCGGAGGTGGCCACCGTGCGCCCCTTGTACGTACCCGTCCGTCTCGCCGTCGCGGTCCTGGCCGTCACCGCCGCCGCCGGCTGCGTGAACGTGGGCGACGACGCGGGCCCGGCCCGGCCCTCCCACTCGGCGGACGGACCGCGCGGCGGTGCCGCGCCCGACGGCGGCCCGGGAGGCGGCGGGGGCGGGCTCGTGCACGGTGGTCCGGCGGGGGACGGCAAGCACGGGCACGGAGGCAAGGCGAAGCCCGGTGAGTCGGCCTCGGCCACGGCCACGCCGTCCGGCGGGGGCAGCACGTCGGCGCCGCCGGCGAAACCCGGTGAGCCCGGCAAGCCCGGCAGGACGCCCGGCCCCGGTGACCCGGCGCCGACCAACGCCCCGCCGACCCCGCCGGTGACCTCCGCCCCGCCCGAGCCCCCCGAGCCCACCCCGCCCCCGGCGACCTCGGAGCCGCCGTCGGCCGAGCCGTCCTCGTCGGCCCACGAGGAGCCGCAGCCGCAGCTCGTCCAGCGGGAGCCGGCGCCCCGGGCGGGGGTACCGGCATAGGGCGTGACCAGCGTCTCCCCGGGCCGGTTTGCCTTCAGGGGTGAGGGGTGCGTATGGTGGTAGATCGTTTGATCCCATTTGCCCGGCGCCACCACAGAGCGCGCCGTGTGGCGCGTACTCTCCTTTGCCGTGGCGGACCGCATTGAGGCGGTCGTGAGCGAACCACGGAGTTGACGGGCGCGTGCCGAAGAGACTCCGGAAGGTTTCGCATTCGCATGTCCGTGTCCAGTACTGACCAGATCGTCGTGTCCGAGAACGAGATCGACAACGAGATCGACAACGAACTCGTCGACGTGACGACCGAGGTCACCGAGGCCCCCGAGGCCGCTGACACCCCCCAGACCCCCCAGACCACCTTCGCCGACCTCGGCCTCCCCGAGGGCATCGTGCGCAAGCTCGCGCAGAACGGCGTGACGACCCCCTTCCCGATCCAGGCCGCGACCATCCCGGACGCCCTGGCCGGCAAGGACATCCTCGGCCGTGGCCGCACCGGCTCCGGCAAGACCCTCTCCTTCGGCCTGCCGACCCTGGCCCAGCTGGCCGGCGGCCGGACGCAGAAGCACAAGCCCCGCGCGGTCATCCTCACCCCGACCCGTGAGCTGGCCATGCAGGTCGCCGACGCCCTCCAGCCGTACGGCGACGTCCTCGGCCTGAAGATGAAGGTCGTCTGCGGCGGCACCTCCATGGGCAACCAGATCTACGCCCTGGAGCGCGGTGTCGACATCCTCGTCGCCACCCCGGGCCGCCTGCGCGACATCATCAACCGCGGCGCCTGCTCCCTGGAGGACGTGCAGATCGCCGTCCTGGACGAGGCCGACCAGATGTCCGACCTGGGCTTCCTGCCCGAGGTCACCGAGCTGCTCGACCAGGTGCCGGCCGGCGGCCAGCGCATGCTCTTCTCCGCCACGATGGAGAACGAGATCAAGACCCTGGTCGACCGCTACCTGAACGCGCCCGTCCTGCACGAGGTGGACGCGGCCCAGGGCGCGGTGACGACCATGTCGCACCACATCCTCATCGTGAAGCCCAAGGACAAGGCGCCGGTCACCGCCGCGATCGCCTCCCGCAAGGGCCGCACGATCATCTTCGTCCGCACCCAGCTGGGCGCCGACCGCGTCGCCGAGCAGCTGCGCGAGGCCGGCGTGAAGGCCGACGCGCTGCACGGCGGCATGACCCAGGGCGCGCGTACCCGCACCCTGGCCGACTTCAAGGACGGGTACGTCAACGTCCTGGTCGCCACCGACGTCGCCGCCCGCGGCATCCACGTCGACGGCATCGACCTGGTCCTGAACGTGGACCCGGCCGGCGACCACAAGGACTACCTGCACCGTGCGGGCCGTACCGCCCGGGCCGGCCGCACCGGCACGGTCGTCTCGCTCTCCCTGCCGCACCAGCGGCGCCAGATCTTCCGCCTCATGGAGGACGCCGGCGTCGACGCCGCCCGCCACATCATCCAGGGCGGCGCCGCCTTCGACCCGGAGGTCGCCGAGATCACCGGCGCCCGCTCCATGACCGAGGTCCAGGCCGAGTCCGCCGGCAACGCCGCCCAGCAGGCCGAGCGTGAGGTGGCCCAGCTCACCAAGCAGCTGGAGCGCGCCCAGCGCCGCGCGACGGAGCTGCGCGAGGAAGCCGACCGGCTGGTGGCCCGGGTCGCCCGCGAGCGCGGCGAGGACCCGGAGGCCGCGGTGGCCGAGGCCCAGGCGACGGCGGCGGAGCAGCTCACCGTGGCCGAGGAGCCGGCGCAGCGCGAGACCGAGCGCGAGGAGCGTCCGGCGGCGTCCGCGCCGTACGAGCGCCGGGAGCGGCGCGGTTCCGACCGTGACCGCGAGCGTGGTTTCGAGCGCCGTGACGACCGTCGTGACGACCGCGGTGGCCGTGGTTTCGAGCGCCGGGACGACCGTGGTGAGCGCCGTCCGTTCGACCGTGACCGCAACGACCGCGGTGGCCGTTCCTTCGAGCGACGCGAGGACCGGGGCGGCTTCGAGCGCCGGGACGACCGTGGTGAGCGCCGTCCGTTCGACCGTGACCGCAACGACCGTGGTGGCCGTTCCTTCGACCGCCGTGACGACCGTGGTGGCCGTTCCTTCGAGCGCCGTGAGGACCGGGGCGGCTTCGAGCGCCGGGACGACCGTGGTGAGCGCCGTCCGTTCGACCGTGACCGCAACGACCGCAACGACCGTGGTGGCCGTTCCTTCGAGCGCCGCGACGACCGGGGCGGCTTCCGCCGGGACGAGCGCGGCGGGCACCGGGGCAGCGACCGTCCGTTCAACCGTGACCGCCGCGACGACCGCCCGGGCTTCCGGTCCGGCGGCCACGAGCGCCCCTTCGGCCGTCGTGACGACCACCGCGGCAACGGCTCCTTCGGCCGCCGCGAGGACAAGCCGCGCTGGAAGCGCAACGGCTGACGCCGAGTGACCTGACAAGGGCCCGTACGACTCCGGTCGTACGGGCCCTTTTCGGTCATGTCGTGACGCATATCACACCCTCGGCGGGGGAATTGCTGGGGTCATGACAGATGACGCGAGAGCCGACGCTCCCTCGGACGAGGAACGGCTGGCCCAGCTCGGCTACACCCAGGTCCTCGCCCGCCGGATGTCGGCGTTCTCGAACTACGCCGTCTCCTTCACGATCATCTCCGTACTCTCCGGCTGCCTGACCCTCTACCTCTTCGGCATGACCACGGGCGGCCCCGCGGTGATCACCTGGGGCTGGGTCGCGGTCGGTCTGATGACCCTGTTCGTGGGCCTGTCGATGGCCGAGATCTGCTCGGCGTACCCGACCTCGGCCGGCCTGTACTTCTGGGCCCACCGCCTGGCACCCGCGCGCTCGGCGGCGGCCTGGGCGTGGTTCACCGGCTGGTTCAACGTGCTGGGCCAGGTGGCGGTGACCGCGGGCATCGACTTCGGCGCGGCCTCCTTCCTGGGCGCCTGGCTGAACCTCCAGTTCGGCTTCGGCGTGACCCCCGGCCGCACGGTGCTGCTCTTCGCGGCGATCCTCCTCCTGCACGGCCTGCTGAACACCTTCGGCGTCCGGATCGTCGCCTTCCTGAACAGTGTGAGCGTGTGGTGGCACGTCCTCGGGGTCGCGGTGATCACCGGCGCGCTCGCCCTGGTCCCCGACCACCACCGGTCGGCGTCCTTCGTCTTCACCCACTTCGTCAACGAGACCGGCTGGGGCAGCGGCCCGTACGTCGTCCTCCTGGGCCTCCTGATGGCCCAGTACACCTTCACCGGCTACGACGCCTCCGCCCACATGACCGAGGAGACCCGCGACGCGGCCACGGCGGGCCCGAAGGGCATCGTCCGCTCGATCTGGACGTCCTGGATCGCCGGCTTCGTCCTGCTCCTCGGCTTCACCTTCGCCATCCAGTCGTACGACCGGGAACTCACGTCCCCCACCGGCGCGCCGCCCGCCCAGATCCTCCTGGACGCGCTCGGCGCCACGACCGGCAAGCTCCTCCTCCTGGTGGTGATCGGCGCCCAGCTCTTCTGCGGCATGGCCTCCGTCACCGCCAACAGCCGCATGATCTATGCCTTTTCGCGGGACGGCGCGCTGCCCCTCTCCCGCGTCTGGCACACGGTCAGCCCGCGCACCCGGACCCCGGTGGCGGCCGTCTGGCTGGCCGCGCTCGGCGCGCTCGCGCTGGGCCTGCCGTACCTGATCAACACGACGGCCTACGCGGCGGTGACGTCCATCGCGGTCATCGGCCTCTACATCGCCTACGTCATCCCGACCTTCCTCCGCGTCCGCAAAGGCGGCGCGTTCACGCCCGGTCCCTGGCACCTGGGCCGCTGGTCGCGCCTCGTCGGAGTGGTCTCGGTGGGCTGGGTGCTCGCGATCACGGTCCTCTTCATGCTGCCCCAGGTCTCCCCGGTCACCTGGAAGACCTTCAACTACGCCCCCGTGGCCGTCCTGGTCGTCCTCGGCTCCGCCGCGGGGTGGTGGCTCGCCTCGGCCCGCCACTGGTTCCTCACCGGCCGCCCCGCGCCCGCCCCCGCCCCGGCCGAAAAGTGACCCTCCCCCCGCCCCCGCCACTCCCGACATGGCCGCGTCGCCGATACCCGATCGGCGACCCGGCCTCGTCCGGCTATGCTCGGACACGCAACATCGCGCGGGCCGTTAGCTCAATTGGCAGAGCAGGGGACTTTTAATCCCTTGGTTGTGGGTTCGAGTCCCACACGGCCTACCGACAGGACCCCAGGTCAGGGCTGGATCGACCTGGGGTCCTCCGCTGCCACGATCCGCTCCACCGCCGCCGTCACCAGTGCGTCCCGCTCCGCTTCCGTGAGGACCTCCGGGAGGGTGAGCTGTTCGACGATGAGCCAGTTCAGGGCGAGGTAGAGCAGTTTGACGGCGGTGCGGTCGCCGGGGAGGCCGCTGGACTCGTGGTAGGCGACGTTCGCTTCGAGGTCGGCCCGGACGCGTTCGGTGAGGACCGCGCGGAGTCCCGGGCGGCGGGTGGCTTCCAGGCGGAGTTCCAGCAGGGCGAGGTAGCCGGTGCGGAAGGAGGCCACGCGGCCCACCAGTTCGCGCATCAGCCGCGCGTAGGTCTCCCGGTCGCGGGCGGCGGTCCGATGGCGTTCGACGGTGGCCTCGTCGGGCTGGAGCCGCTCGTAGACGCGGGCGCCGGCCTGGGTGAGCAGGTCGTCCCGGCTGGAGAAGTAGTTCGACGCCGTGCCGGTGGGTACGCCGGCCTCGGCGTCCACCGCCCGGAAGGTCAGCCCTCGTGCGCCCTCCCGGGCCAGCACCTCGATCGCCGCGTCGACGAGTGCCGCGCGCCGCTGGTCGTTCCGTCTCACCATGGGTCTCGGCTCCGGGTGGGGTGGGATCCGGTCGTCACTCCGGGCAGAGTACTGCGTACGCAGTGCTTTCAGGGGTGCGCCGCGTACGCCCGCAGGAACGCACCCACCCCGGCCCTGAGCAGGCGGTCCGTCTCCGGTTCCGGCAGGGGCAGGACGCCGTAGTGGGTCGTCTGGACGATCCGGTGCGAGATCAGGGCCGTGAAGTGGCCCGCCGCCAGGCTCGCGTCACCGTGGAGGTCCAGCAGGCCGGCGTCTTCCAGACGGGCCATCGCCTCGGTGAGGGCTCGCCCGACCGGTTCCGGTCCGGCCTCGTGCCAGGCCCTGAGGACCTCCGGCGGTACGTGGTCGGCCTCCGCGTGGATGTGCCGGACCAGGGCGAAGTGGTTGGCGTAGTCGGTCATGAGCCCGTTGAAGGCGCGGGCCAGCGAGATCAGGTCGCGTTCCAGTTCGTCGGGTCGCGGCGGGCGCTCGGGGTGCAGTACGGCGTGCAGGCGCGCCAGTTGGGCGTCCCGGACCTCGCTGGACGTCCAGGTCACGACCGTCTGGAAGAGCTGCGCCTTGCCGCCGGGGAAGTGGTTGTAGAGCGTGCGCGTGGAGACGTCGGCCGCGGCGGCGAGCGCGTCCACCGAGGCGCGGGCGTACCCCTCGCGGCCGAAGACCGTGCAGGCCGCGCTCGCGATGGCCATCTGCTTCTGCAGCTTGCGCGGTGACTCGTTCGGCCGGCCCACGCCCGCCTCCTTCCCTCTGTGACCGGCAACTCTAGCCGACCTACAACGCCCGTTGTAATTTTTACAACGATCGTTGTACTTTGATGCGCGACAGAGCTGCACAGAAGAGTCCGCAGACGAGCTCACAGATGAGGGGGACAGCTGTGTCCGTCACCATGTCCGTCACCGACCCCGGCGCCCGTGCCGCCGAGGACCGCCCGCTCCGCGTCGCCGTCGTCCTCGGCAGCGTGCGCGAGGGGCGCCTCGGCCGGGCCGTCACCGACTGGTTCCTGACCACCGCCGCCGCCGTGGACCCGGACCTCGACCTCGACGTCGTCGATCTCGCCGAGGTGGACCTGCCGCTGGTGATGCCCGGCTGGGGCGGCGCGCCGAGCCCCGAGGCGGTCGCCGCGCTGAAGGAGGTCTCACCGCGGCTGGCCGCCGCCGACGCGTTCGTCGTCGTCACCCCGGAGTACAACCACAGCTTCCCGGCGGCCCTGAAGAACCTCATCGACTGGCACCACCCGGAGTGGCAGGCCAAGCCGGTCGGTTTCGTGTCGTACGGCGGTCTCGGCGGCGGGCTGCGCGCCGTCGAGCAGCTCCGGCTGGTCTTCGCCGAACTGCACGCCGTGACCGTGCGCGACTCGGTCAGCCTGCACGGCCCCTGGTCCGGGCTCGGCGAGGACGGCGTCCCGCGCGACGCCGAGGTCTGCGCCGGCGCCGCCAAGGGCATGCTCGGCCAGCTCGCCTGGTGGGGCCGGGCACTGCGGGACGCGCGGGCCGAGCGCCCGTACACCGGCTGAGCGCGGGGTGGGGAAGATGCGTACGACCGACCCCGCCGTGGCGCCGGCCCGCCCGGTACCGGGCCCGTCCACGGCCCTGAACCGCACTCTGGCCGTCACCGTCATCGGCACCGTGATGGCGGTGCTGGACATGACGATCGTCAACGTCGCGCTGCGCCGGCTCGCGCAGTCCTTCGACGCCTCGCTGGAGACCATCCAGTGGACCGCCACCGCGTACACGCTCGCACTGGCCGCCGTCATCCCGACCGCCGCCTGGGCCATGGCCTGGATCGGCGCCAAGCGCACCTATCTGACCGCGCTCACCCTCTTCACCCTCGGTTCGCTGCTCGCCGCGTGCGCCTGGGACGCGGGCAGCCTCATCGCCTTCCGGGCGGTGCAGGGGCTCGGCGGCGGGCTGCTGCAGCCGGTCGGCATGGCGATGGTGATGGGCGCGGCCGACCGCAGCCGGCTCGGCCGGGCGATGGCCGTCGGGGGACTGCCCGTCCTGGTCGGGCCGGTCGCCGGGCCGGTGCTCGGCGGCTGGCTGCTCGACGCGGCCTCCTGGCACTGGATCTTCCTGGTGAACCTGCCGGTCGGCGTCCTCGCCCTGGCCCTCGCGCTCCGGCTGCTCCCGGCGGACGCGCCGTCGGCGGAGCCCGGCCGGACCGCTCCCCGCCTGGACCTCCCCGGCCTGCTGATGCTCTCGCCCGGCCTCGCCCTGCTCCTGTACGGCCTGGCCCGGGGCGGCGAACGCGGGGACTTCACCGCGCCCGGCGCCCTCGTTCCGGCGCTCGTCGGTGCGGCCCTCGCGGCGGCCTTCGTCCGACGGGCGCTCACCGTCGCCGCACCGCTGCTGGACCTGCGGCTGCTGCGCGACCGCTCCTTCGCCGCCGGCGCCGGCACGATCGCCCTGTTCACCTGCGGCTACTTCGGCTCCATGCTGCTGGGCCCGCTGTACTGGCAGCAGGAGCGGGGCCTGAGCGCCACGGCGACCGGGCTGCTGGGCGCGCCGGTCGGCCTTGTCGTCGGTACGACGATGCAGATCGTGGCGCGGAGGGTCGACCGGGTGGCCCCGCGCCGGCTCATCCCGCCCGGCATCGTGGTGGCCGCCCTCGGGATGGCGCTGACGGCCTGGCAGTCGGGGGTGCCCGGGATCGCGCCCTGGCGGATGGTCGTGTCGGCCATGGTGATGGGCGCCGGCACCGGCATGGTGCTGATGCCGACGATGGCCACCGCGAGCCGCGAGCTGCCCCGGGAGCGGCTGCCCGCGGCGAGCACCGCCCTGAGCATCACGTCCCAGCTGGCCGCCTCGACCGGCACGGCCACCCTCTCCCTGATCCTCGCGGCAGTACCCCCCGGCCTGACGGCCTTCCGCACGTCGTACACGGCGGCGGCCGCCCTCCTCGCCCTGGCCGCTCTCCCCGCCCTCCTCCTCCCCGGCGCCCCCCGACGGTGAGTGGCAGGTCTGTTCCACAGTCCCGATGCGAACCCGCAGGTCGGAAGGGGGGAGCAGCCGGACGGGGTGGAACGGATCTGCCCGTCCGGGCCGGGACGGGTCAGCCGACGCTGAGTTCCGGCAGGGGGAGGGTGTGGTGGGTCTGGAGGGCCTTCGCCCGGAGGTAGTGGACGTTGTGGGGGGTGGTGAAGAGGCCGGTCGGGATCCGGTCGCGCACCGTGAGGCCTCGCGAGCGCAGCTGCCCGGCCTTGTCGGGGTTGTTGGACAGCAGGTCCAGCTCGGTGATGCCGAGGGCGGTGAGCATCTGCGCGGCGGCCGTGTAGTCGCGGGCGTCCTCCGGGAGGCCGAGGGCGGCGTTCGCCTCGTACGTGTCGAGGCCCTGGTCCTGGAGGGCGTAGGCGTCCAGCTTGTTGTAGAGACCGATGCCCCGGCCCTCCTGGCGGAGGTAGAGCAGGACGCCGCCGCGGCCGGCGATGCGCTCGACCGCCTCGCGCAGCTGGGGGCCGCAGTCGCAGCGGGCCGAGCCGAAGACGTCACCGGTCAGGCACTCGGAGTGCAGCCGGACCAGCGGGACGGGGCCCGGGTCGCCGAGGACGAGGGCGAGGTGCTCCTGGCCGTCGGTGAGGCCGTGGAAGGTGACGAGTTCCGCGTCGGCGGCGTAGCCGTCGGCGAAGCGCAGCGGTACCCGGACGCGGGCGCGCGGGGTGGCGGCGGGGAAGTCGGGCATGCGGGTCCCTCCGGGGCTGTGCTTCAGATTTGAAGCAGTGGTTCGAGCGGGACCCTACCCCTGCTTAAAAGTTAAAGCAATCAACCGGCGGTCGGGTGGCGGTCAGGGGTGCCGCACAGGGCGACGCTCAGGGATTGGTCGGGCGAAGCGTGCTCAGGAAGGCGTGGGCGGTGAGGAGGGGCAGGACGAGCGGCGCCGCCAGGGCACGTCGTCGGCGCCGGACTCGGTGGCCTCGCCCTGGAGGCCGCGCGCGATCCCCGTGCAGATCTCCTCCAGCTGCCCCACCTGCTCCGGGGTCAGCCGGTCGAACAGCAGGGAACGGACCGTCTCGACGTGCCCGGGTGCCGTACGCTCCAGTACGGCCATCCCCTCGTCCGTCAGCACCGCGAGCGAGCTGCGCTTGTCCCGGCGGCAGTCCTCCCGGCGCACCAGGCCGTCCCGCTCCAGCCGGGTCACCACGTACGTCAGCCGGCTGCGCGTGATCTTGAGCGTCTCGGCGAGATCGGTCATGCGCAGCCGGCGCTCGGGTGCGTCGGAGAGGTTGGCCAGCACCGAGTAGAACAGGTGCGGCATGCCGCCCTCCTGCTGGAGCTGCCGGTCGATCGCGTCCTCCAGGAGGCGGGAGGCGGCGATGTAGGCGCGCCAGGCGCGTTGCTCCTCGGGGGTGAGCCAGCGGGTCGTCATGCCGCCAGTGTAGGTTTGTTTAAAAGTTGAACCAAGCCGTCCGCCTCCGGAAGAGAGGGCGCCGATGCCCCTGCCGTACGTGCTGCTGTCCGCCGCCGTCTCCCTCGACGGCTACCTGGACGACACCGGCCCCGAGCGGCTCCTGCTGTCCAGCCCGGCCGACTTCGACCGGGTCGACGCGGTACGGGCCTCCGTCGACGCCATCCTCGTCGGCGCCGGCACGATCCGCGCCGACAACCCCCGCCTGCTGGTCAACTCCGCCGAGCGGCGCGCGGCCCGGGTGGCGGAGGGCAGGCCGGAGTACCCGCTGAAGGTCACCGTCACGGCCACCGGCGACCTCGACCCGGAGGCCAACTTCTGGCACACCGGCGGCGAGAAGCTCGTCTACACCACCGACCGGGGCGCCGAGCGGGCCGCCCGTCTCCTCGGGCGCACCGCGGACGTCGTCCCGCTCGGCCCCGACCTGGACTGGCGGGCCCTGCTGGAGCACCTGCACGGTGAGCGCGGCGTCGGGCGCCTGATGGTCGAGGGCGGCGGCACGGTCCACACCCAGCTCCTCCACCAGGGCCTCGCCGACGAGCTGCAGCTGGTCCTCGCCCCGCTGTTCGTCGGCGACCCGGCGGCCCCGCGCCTGTTCGGACCCGGCGGATACCAAGGGGGACGCCTGCGCCTGCTCGACACGCGCCGGATCGAGGACGTCGTCCTCATGCGGTACGCGCCCACCGCCCCCGGTACCGGCCCGCTGCCCACCGCCGCCGACCGCCACTGGCTGCGCACCGCCTGCGAACTCGCCGCGCTGTGTCCGCCCTCAAAGACGGCGTTCAGCGTCGGCGCGGTCGTGGTCGCCGCCGACGGTACGGAGCTGGCCCGCGGGTATTCGCGGGAGGGCGCCGACCCCGTGGTCCACGCGGAGGAGGCGGCCCTCGCCAAGATCGATCCGGCCGAACCCCGGCTGTCCGCCGCCACCGTGTACAGCAGCCTGGAGCCGTGCGCCCGCCGTGCGTCGCGTCCGGCGCCGTGTGCCGAGCTGATCCTGCGGGCGGGGGTGCGCCGGGTGGTCACCGCCTGGCGCGAACCCGACACGTTCGTCACCTCGGCCGACGGCACGGGGGTGCTGGCCGCCGCGGGCGCGCGGGTCGTCGTACTCCCCGAGCTGGAGGATCTCGCCAAGGCGCCGAACGCCCACCTGCTGTGAGCGGCCCTCCCGTGTGCCGTCGGCCGGCTTGTGGGCGGCTGCGGTCCGTCCCGGCTGGTCGCGCGTTCCCCGCGCCCCTGATGGGGCGCCGCGGGGGGCGGTAGAACACTGGCCGGTAAAACACTCAGGGCCCGGAATCCTTGGGATTCCGGGCCCTGAGCCTTCAGTAGCGGGGACAGGATTTGAACCTGCGACCTCTGGGTTATGAGCCCAGCGAGCTACCGAGCTGCTCCACCCCGCGTCGTTGTGACTCCAGTGTACGTCATCCGCGGGACCGCTCGCACACCCCTTTCGGCCCACAGCGGTAGCCGCCCGCTCCGGGGCCCGGAAACCTGGAGACACGTCGGACATGTGGGAGACACGGAGTGCGCCCTGGAAAGGTGGAGGAGAGCCCGTACGCCAGGGCGGGAGGCCGGATCCCCGGTGACCCCGTGCCCGTCCCGGACCCCGGCGGCGGGCCGGTGCCGGTACGGGCCCGCCGCCGGCCGAGCCCGCGTGCGCAGGCCCGCGCGCTGCCCGCCCTCCTGATCGCCTGCGGGATCGGCTACGGCCTGCTCGCCCCGCAGCAGTTCACCGCCGTACCGTTCTTCACCGCGGCCCCGCTGATCGCCGCGCCCCTCTCCTCGCTGCGCACCACCGTCCTCACCGGTCTCGCCGCCCTCGCCGCCGCCTACGCCGTGCACACCGACGCGGGGGTCCATCCGGCCGTGGGCACGCTCACCGACGTGGTCACCGTGGCCACCGTCGCCCTGCTGGCCGTCGCCATCAACCGGGTCGTCCGCCGCGGCGACCGGAAGCTCGCCTCCGCCCGGGAGATCGCCGAGGCCGCGCAGCGGGCCGTCCTGCCGGAGCCGGACGCCCGGATCGGCGGCTTCGAGATCGCCGCCCGTTACGAGGCGGCACGGCAGGACGCGTTCATCGGCGGCGACCTGTACGCGGTGCAGGACACCCCGCACGGCGTCCGGCTGGTCGTCGGGGACGTGCGCGGCAAGGGCATGGGCGCGGTCGCCGCCGTCGCCGTGGTGATCGGCGCGTTCCGGGAGGCGGCCGAGCAGGAGGCCACCCTGGAGGAGGTGGCCGAGCGGCTGGAGCGGGCGCTGGCCCGCGAGGGCACCCGGCGCGACGGGATCGACGCCTTCGAGGGGTTCACCACGGCGGTCCTCGCCGAACTCCCGCACGGCGACGGAATCGTACGGATCGTCAACCGCGGCCACCCGCCGCCGCTGCTGCTGCACGCCGACGGCACCCTGCGCGCCCTGACCCCGGGCGAGCCCGCGCTGCCGCTCGGCATGGCGGGGCTGGGCCGGTGGCCGGACCGGGCCACCGAGGCCGGCTTCCCCGGCGGCGCCACCCTGCTCCTGTACACCGACGGTCTGTCCGAGGCCCGGGACGCCCACGGCCGCTTCTACGACCCCGAGCGGCGGCTCGCCGGGCGCGCCTTCTCCGGCCCGGCCGCGCTGCTCGACCGGCTCGCCGCAGAGGTGCGCCGGCACTCCGGCGGCGGCATGACCGACGACATGGCGCTGCTCGCCGTACGGCGCCCCCTGCGGGACGTCACCGACGGTGAGCGCGTGAGCGCCGTCCGCATAACATCTGAGTCACCATCAAAACCCGAAGTGACTCCTGAACGCTGCTGAAGCCCGGTCAACTCGCCCGGTTTGGCGGGGTAATGGGTGATAGATGTGCCGGTAAAGACCTTAACGATCAAGCCGAACGGCTTGGAAAGTGACTGTCAGGTCTATTAACGTTCGATAACGCAGCGCGGTCGTCCCAAGCCGTCACAAGAGACGGCTCCGTGCGCACGCGCCTAATCCCGCAAGGGAGCCGGGGAACCACCATTCTGGGGTGAATCACGCGGATACCGCCGTGAACTCACGGAGTCCACGACCGGTATACGCGCGTAGGAGACCTTCCTGCTCCGAACCCGTCAGCTAACCCGGTAGGCGGAGGAAGGAAAGGAGCACGCCCGCGTGGCGTCCAACCGGCCTGTCCCCGAAGCCCCGTTCATACCGGCACAGCGCGACGACGAGACCTTCGGCTACGTCGCCTACCGCGCCGAAGAGGGCCCGTGGGAGGAGTGGAACCCGACCGAGGACTCCGTCGCCCCGGTCCGCGGCCGGCACCGCGTCGCCAAGCAGCGCGGCGGCTTCGCGCGCAGCTCCACCGTCCTCGGCGTCGGCGTCATCGCCGCGGTCGGCGCGGGCGGCATGGCCAGCGCCAACACCGGCAAGCCGCCGGTCTCCATCTCCCTGCCCGACCTGCCCTCCGTCGGCTCCCTCTTCGACGACGGCTCCGCCGGCACCCAGGCCGCCGAGGCCGGTACCACCGCGCTGAGCAGCGTCGGCGTGACCACCGCCGACGGCGAGGACAGCACCGACGCGGGCGAGGCCCTGCGCAACCGGATCATGGCCCAGGCCGAGCAGCAGCAGGGCCAGGCCGAGAGCAAGGCCACCGCCGTCGCCCTCGCCACCGCCGAGAAGCAGGCCGCCGACGCCGCCGCCCGCGCCGAGAAGCAGGCCGCCGCCAAGGCCGCCGAGGCCAAGGAGAAGGCGGAGGCCGCCGCCGCGAAGAAGGCCGAGGAGGAGCGGCTGGCCAAGCTGGCCAAGCAGTACACGCTGCCGACCTCCTCGTACACGATCACCTCGACCTTCGGCCAGGCCGGTTCGATGTGGTCCTCCGGCTACCACACCGGCCTCGACTTCGCCGCCCCCACCGGCACCCTGATCAAGGCCGTCCACAGCGGCACGATCACCGAGGCGGGCTGGGCCGGCGCCTACGGCTACCGCACGATCCTCACCCTCGACGACGGCACCGAGCTGTGGTTCTGCCACCAGTCCTCGATCAGCGTCAAGGCCGGCCAGAAGGTCTCCACCGGCGAGGTCATCGGCCGCGTCGGCGCCACCGGCAACGTCACCGGCCCGCACCTGCACCTGGAGGTCCACCCCGGCGGCCAGCCCACCGGCATCGACCCGATGGCGTGGCTGCGCGGCAAGGGCCTCACCCCCTGAGCCACCCGCCTTCGCGCGAAACCCGGCGCCGGCGGCGGAATGCGATCATCCGTCGTCGGCGTTGACATGACGTATGACGTCACTACGCAAACTCGGCCCCTCCGACCTCGAAGTCTTCCCGCTCTCCCTCGGCGGCAACGTCTTCGGCTGGACCGCCGACGAGGACACCTCCTTCGCCGTCCTGGACGCCTACACGGCGGCCGGCGGCAACTTCATCGACACCGCCGACGCCTACTCCGCCTGGATCGAGGGCAACAAGGGCGGCGAGTCCGAGACGATCATCGGCAAGTGGGTCAAGGCCCGCGGCAACCGCTCCGACGTCGTGATCGCCACCAAGGTCAGCCAGCACCCCGAGTACCAGGGGCTGTCCGCCGCCAACATCAAGGCCGCCGCCGACGCCTCCCTGCGCCGCCTGGGCACCGACTACATCGACCTCTACTACACCCACTTCGACCAGCCCGAGGTGCCGGTCGAGGAGATCATCGGCGCACTGGACGAGCTGGTGAGGGCCGGCAAGGTCCGGCACATCGCCGCCTCCAACATCGGCGCCGACCGCCTGAAGGCCTCCCTGGACTTCTCCGACCGCGAGGGCCTCGCCCGCTACGTCGCCCTCCAGCCCCACTACAACCTGGTCTCCCGCGACACCTACGAGGGCCCGCTGCAGGACCTCGCGGCCCGGGAGGGTCTCGCCGCCGTCCCGTACTTCGCCCTGGCCTCGGGCTTCCTCACCGGCAAGTACCGGCCCGGTACGACCGTGGACAGCGCCCGCGCCGGCCGGGTCCAGGAGTACGCCGGCTCCGAGCGCGGCCGGCGGGTCCTGGCGGCCCTGGACGAGGTCGCCGCGGCCCACGACGCCCCGGTCGCCACGGTCGCCCTGGCCTGGCTCGCCGCCCAGCCGACGGTCACCGCCCCCATCGCCTCGGCGCGCACGGTGGAACAGCTTCCGGCGCTGCTCGGGGTGGCGGAGCTGAAGCTGACGGAGGCCGAGGTGGCGAAGCTGACGGAGGCGTCGGCGTAGTCCGGAGGAGCCCGGAGGTCTACGACCGGTAAGGGTTGTACGCGGGGTACGGAGCCGCCGGACGGCCGTAGCCGTACCCGTACCCGTAAGGCACCGGCCCCGCGTACACCGGCCGTACCGGCACCGCCGCGCGCGCCGCGTACTCCAGCGCCGGCCGGGCCAGGTGCCGCCGCTTCCACAGCTCGTCCAGCAGCTCCCGCTCCCGGACGACGAAGTCGGCGCCGGACTTCCCGCTGCGCCCCCGGTGCCGGAGGAACGCGAGCGAGGTGGCGTACCCCTCGTACCGCGCGACCTCCCGCGCCGCCGTGCGCCCGTGGTGGTGCCGGGTGTAGTCGCGGGCCATCCGCCGCGCCCGCATCGATCCGAGCGCGAACGGCTCGGCCGGCCCCAGCCAGCCGGCCAGCACATAGGCCGGGAGCTCCGCCCGCACGGTCCGCAGCTCCCGCTGCCGGGTCCAGATCGCGAGCCAGGTGAGCAGCGCGAACGCGGGCACCATGAAGGCGCCGTAGACGGCGAAGAAGCCGTACTCGCCGAAGGTGGAGGAGCCGTTCCAGAAGGCGTGCATGCCCATCGCGAGCAGCAGCCCGCAGACCGGCAGCAGGGCCCGCCGCACGTGCTGCCGCTCGGCGGACAGCGCGGCGAAGCCGAAGCCGATGCCGGTGAGGACGGTGAACAGGGGGTGCGCGAACGGGGACATCACGATGCGCACGAAGAAGGTGGCGGCGGTGACGGAGGCGATGCCGCGGTCGCCGGTGAGCTGGTCGGTCCCGAAGGCCGTACCCAGGTAGAGGATGTTCTCGGTGAACGCGAACCCGGTGGCGGTGACGCCCGCTATCACCACGCCGTCCACGACCCCGGTGAAGTCGCGTCGGCGGAAGAGGAAGACCAGCAGCACGGCGGCGGCCTTCGCGGACTCCTCCACGATCGGGGCTATCACGGTGGCGCCCAGGGTGTCGGCGCTCGCCGGGTCCGCGGTGGAGGTGGCTATCCACTTGGTCGCGAAGCTGTTCGCCACGATGGCTATGAGCGCCGCCGCGCAGGCGCCCCAGGCGAAGGAGAAGACCAGGTTCCGCCAGGGGCCCGGTTCCACCCGGTCCAGCCACCGGAAGGCGGCTATCAGCCAGGGCACGGGCAGGACGGCCAGGCCCAGCCCGACGAGGAAGCCCTCGGTGCCGGTCTGCCGCCGTACGAGGGCGAGGATGACCAGCCCGGACAGGGCCAGCAGGCTGCTCAGCGCCCCGTACCGCACCCACCTGCGCTGCCACCAGTGAGGGTGGCGGAGCACACCGTCGCCGGAGCTCGGGGGACGCGTCGGAAACGGGGGACTGGTGGCCACGGCATCGACCCTAACGGGGACGGTACGAGGGGCTGGAGCGGATTACCGGTCCTGCTCGGCGGTCCTGTGCGGTACGCGCCGGAACAACAGATCGTTCACCACATGTCCCTTGTCCAGTCCCTGCCCCTCGAAACGGGTCAGCGGACGGAACGCGGGACGCGGGGAGAAACCGCCGTCCGGCCGGGTGTTCTCGAAGTCCGGATGCGCGGTGAGCACGTCCAGCATCTGCTCGGCGTACGGCTCCCAGTCCGTCGCGCAGTGCACGATCGCGCCGGGCCTCAGCCGGGTCGCGGCGAGCGTCAGGAACTCGGGCTGGATGAGCCGCCGCTTGTGGTGCCGCTTCTTGGGCCAGGGGTCGGGGAAGTAGACGCGCAGCCCGTCCAGCGCGTCCGGGCGGAGCATCTCCCGGAGCAGGATGATCGCGTCGCCGTTGGCGACCCGGACGTTGGACAGGCCGTTCCGCTCGGCGAGGCCCAGCAGGTTTCCCTGGCCGGGGGTGTGCACGTCGACGGCGAGGATGTTGGTGTCCGGGTCGCCCGCGGCCATCTGCGCGGTGGCCTCACCCATACCGAACCCGATCTCCAGCACCACGGGACGGTCGTTCCCGAACAGCTCGGCGAGGTCGATCACCCGCTGCCCGTCGATGTCCAGCCCCCACTTCGGCCACAGCCGCTGCAGCGCGTCGGCCTGCCCGGCCGTCACCCGGCTCCGGCGCGGCTGGAAGCTCCGGATCCGCCGCTCGAAGTGCGACCCGGCGGGATCCGCCTTGGGCCCGTCCGGGAAACGCGGCTCTCCCTTGGCCCGGGTGTGCCGGACGGGGGCACCGGGGGAGTGGGGGGCCGGCGAGGCGGCTTCGGGGGCGTTGAGAAAGTCAGACACAGTACGACAGATTTTACGGCGCTCTCCGCGGGAACCCGCTCAGCCGAGGTTCCCGAGCATCTCCAGCGCCCGGCGCCCGACCTCCCGCCCGATCGGCAGGGACGCCGTGGCCGCCGGGGACGGCGCGTTGAGCACGTGCACCGCCCGCGCCCCCTCCCGGATGAGGAAGTCGTCCACCAGCGTCCCGTCCCGCAGCACCGCCTGCGCCCGCACCCCGGCGGGGGCCGGCACCAGGTCCCCGGCCTCCACGCCGGGCAGCAGTCTGCGCACGGCCTCCAGGAACGCCCCCTGGGACACCGACCGCCGCAGCTCCCCCGCCCCGTACCGCCAGTGCCGCCGGGCGATCGCCCAGGACCCCGGCCACGCCAGCGTCCCGGCCAGCTCCCGGGGCCGTACGACCCCCCAGCCGTACCCCTCCCGGGCCAGCGCCGGCACCGCGTTGGGCCCGATGTGCACGCCGCCGTCGATGCCGCGGGTCAGGTGCACGCCGAGGAACGGGAACGCCGGGTCCGGCACCGGATACACCAGCCCCCGCACCAGCTCCGGCCGCGCCAGCTCGTAGTACTCCCCGCGGAACGGCACGATCCGCACCTCGGGATCGTCGCCGGTCAGCCGGGCGACCTCGTCGCAGTACAGCCCGGCGCAGTTCACCAGCACGCGCGCGCGGACGACGTCCCCGGCCGCGGTGAGCACGGCCACGCCCCGCTCCGGCCGCCGGTCCGCCCGGACCACCTGGGCGCCGTAGCGGATCTCCGCCCCGGAGGCCCGCGCCAGCTCCCGGGCGACGCCCACGAAGTCGCACACCCCGGTCGTCCCGACGTGTATCGCGGCGAGGCCGCGCACCTCCGGTTCGTACTCGGTGATCTGCGCGGGCCCCAGCTCGCGCACCGGGATGCCGTTCTCCCGGCCGCGCTGCACGAGCGCGTGCAGCCGGGGCAGCTCCTCCCGGTCGGTGGCGACGATCAGCTTGCCGGTGACGGCGTGCGCGATGCCGTACTCGGCGCAGAACTTCACCATCTCGGCGGCGCCCCGCACCGCGTACCGCGCTTTGAGCGAGCCCGGGCGGTAGTAGATCCCGCTGTGGATCACCCCGCTGTTCCGCCCCGTCTGGTGCCGGGCGGGCCCGGCCTCCTTCTCCAGCACGGTCACGCGCGTGCCGGGCGCGGCACGCGTGATCGCATACGCCGTCGACAGCCCGACGATGCCCCCACCGATCACGAGCACATCACAGTCGTACGCCCCGGCCCGCACCGAGCACCACCTCCACTCCCGATAGTGCACTGCGCCACTGACAGTGGCTTCAAACACCGGTGCACGGCGGTACCGCTCAGGGGCGCGGGACCGTGTCGACCTGCGGCTCCACCGCGTGGGCGCGGCAAGCCACGGACCGTCCGCGGTCGCCTGGTCACATCGGCCCGGCATGCGCCGAAGCGGCGCGGCACTACGCCGGAGCCATCAGGAGCGGACGGGCCCGCTCCCGCAGCTCCACCACCCGCGGCTCGTCCCCGTACGGCTCCAGCCGGTGCAGAAGATCCTTCACGTACTCCGTCGTCCGCGCCGACGAGATCCGCCCGGCCACCTCCACGGCCCGCACTCCCTGCTCGCAGGCGGCGTCGAGATTCCCGGACTCCAGCTCGGCGACCGCGGAGACCACCAGCCGCAGCCCGTGCGACCGCACGAACTCCTCCGTCGGCTTCGACAGCGCCTGCTCGGTGAACCGCCGCACCTGCCGCGGCGCCTTCAGATCGCGGTAGCACTCCGCGGCGTCCGCGGCGAACCGGTCGTAGCCGTAGAAACCCAGCCAGGAGGGGTCGTTGTCGCCGGGACGGGACCGTTCCAGCCAGCCCTCCGCCGCCTTCAGCGCCGCGCCGGCCGCCTGCGCGTCTCCCGCGCGCGCGTGGGCCCGCGCCTCGACCAGCCGGAAGAAGCTCATCGTCCGCGCGGTCGCCAGCCCCCGGTTGCGCTCCAGGGCCGCCTGCGCGAGATCCACGCCCTCGTCGCCGAAGCCCCGGTAGGTGGCCTGCAACGACATGGAGGCGAGGACGTACCCCCCGAGAGGGACGTCCGCCGCCGCGCGCGCGAGCCGGAGCGCCTGGATGTAGTACCGCTGCGCGGCCTCCTGCTGCCCGGTGTCGAAGGCCATCCAGCCGGCGAGCCGGGTGAGTTCGGCGGACGCGCCGAACAGGGCGCGGCCCACTTCGTCGGAGTAGGAGCCGAGCAGCAGCGGTGCCGCCTCCACCCGCAGGCACTCCGGCACCATCGACGAACGCCAGTCCCCGCCGCCGTACTTGGAGTCCCACCGCCGGGCGTCCTCGGCGGCCTCGCGCAGTTTCTGCACATCGCTGTGGCCGACTTTGATCGGTGCGCCGGACCCCTCCGCGGAGCCCGCCTCCCGCGCGACCGAGCTGTCGGCGGGGGTTATCAGCCACCGTGAGGCGGGCGTTGCGTATGCGCTCACTGCGAACGACCCGGCGAGGGACTGCCAGATGCCGCCGGAGCCGGCCCGGCGGCCGGCGAGGTCGAGGCGGTACAGCTCCGTGGCCGACTTGACCGCCTGTCCCACGTCCCGGGGGAAGGCGAGGCCCACCTCGGGCGCGGGATCCGCGTCCGCCAGGCCGATCTCGTGGAGCGGCACCGGGCGGCCGAGCTTCTGGCCGATGGCGGCCGCGATGAGGTGTGGCGCCGCACCCTGCGGCACCATGCCCTTCGACACCCAGCGCGCCACGGACGTCTTGTCGTAGCGAAGCGTCAACCCGCGTTGCGCGCCAAGGTCGTTGACGCGGCGGGCGAGTCCCGCGTTGCTGATTCCCGCGAGGGCGAGAACGGTGCCGAGCTTTTCGTTCGGCCCGCGTTGCTCCCTGGACATGCGCCACCCCTCGACACAGACGGCTGCCGCACTGGCATAACCACGCGGCATTCGTAAACCCAGCGTAGTTCGCCGCATCCCAAGCGTTAAGGGGCATTGTTCCGGATGGCGGGATTGTGGTCCGTACGGCAGTGCGGCCCTGTACGCACCGTGCACGGGCTGTCGCCGCGTGCCCCCGCCCGTGTGGCCGTGCGCCCGTCCGTGCGCTCTTCTCCGGCCACCGGGGGAGCGGTTCCATGGCTCTTGCGTGGGTCGGCCCGCTGTACTGGATCCAGTGGGCTGGGGGACACCGCCACCTTCATCCCCGCGGGTGGCGGACCGGTCCGGGAGGCGATGCCCGCCTCCCGGACCGTGCGCGCGTGTGCGCCGCCGCGCGCTCCGCAGTCCTGTACGGAGCGTGCTCAAACCCCGGACACCGTCTTTTATTTGGCCGAAAACCGACCCCTGCCCGATGGGGCCAACTGCCGCCGCGACCACCCAACTTGAGGGCGCTAAGGGCGGTTTGGGGGAGCGCACAGGGGGCGCATTCGCGCCGCGCCGACCGGACGCCACCCCGGTGCCGACCGGCCGGCACCCGCTCTTTGCCGGTCAACTCCCCTGGCCCGCCGCACGAACTTCCCCCGATCGAAGGCGGTGCCGCCGACCGCCTCCGGTGCGCCCTTCGTGGCAGCATGGGGTCCAGTTCGTACGGTGCACTGGTTGTCCACAGCCTGTGGAGGCGTCCATGCGGTGGTTGGTGGGGTGGAGCAGCGCCGCCGCGGGCACCGCCGGGATCGGATCCGCGGGCGCCATCGGGTACGACGGCGAGACCCTGCACCCGGTCGGCTCCCAACTCCTGTGGGGCGACCCGGATCCGCTGTGGGCCGTGGGCGACTGGCGCCCCGACGAGGTGCGCGTGGTCCACGCCGACGCGCAGCACCGGATCGCCGTGCTCGGCATCTGCGGCGCCACCGACGAGGAACTGCGGCGCGGCCTCGTCACCGCGCGCGGGGGCGCGGTGCGCCACCTGACCACCTGGCCCGGCAGCTACACGGCCGTCGTCCAGGCCGGCCGCCGCATCACCGTCTGCGGCGACCTCGCGGGCGCCCGGCCGGTGTTCCACACCCCGTGGGCCGGCGGCACCGCCTACGCCACCGCCGCGCTGCCCCTCGCCGACCTCATCGAGGCCAACCTCGACTTCACCCACCTCGCCGCCCTGCTGGCCGCCCCGGACGTCCCGGCAGCCCTGCGCGACACCACCCCGTACGACGGCGTACGGCGACTTCCGCCGGGGCACGCCCTGGTGCTGCGCGCCGGAGCGCGGGAGATCGCCGGGTACGAGCCGGTCGCCTCGCTCGCCGTCTCCGCGCCGCCGGCCGATCCCGACCGCGCCGTGGACGCCGTACGCGACGCACTCGTGGAAGCGGTCCGCACCCGGCTGGCGGCACCCCGGCACGTGCCCGACCTGGACCCCGGGCCGGTACCCGGCATGGGACCGGCCGAGCGGCGGGCCGCGCGCGGGATGCCGGTCCCCGGCGTCGGCGCCGACCTCTCCGGCGGCCCCGCCTCCGGCACCCTCGCGCTGCTGGCCGCCGGGCTGCCCGGCAGACCCGGCACGCTGCTGGGCCACGGCACGGGCGCGGGGGAACGCCTCCTCGCCGTCACGTTCAACGATCTGACGGTGGCCGGCCGCGAGGCCGAACTGGAACGCGCCGGCGCCCTGGCCGCGAGTCCCCGGCTGCACCACGTCGTGGTCACCGGCGGCGAGGAGACCCTGCCGTACGCCGACCTCGACGGCCCCCTGACCGACGAGCCCGGACCCTCCCTGGTGCTGGCGGCCCGGCACCGCGCGCGGCTCGCCGCCGGCAGCGCCGACCACTTCACCGGGCACGGCGCCCGCCAGGTCCTGGACGCCCACCCCGCCCGCCTCGCCGACCTCCTGGTCGACCGCCGGCGGCGCCACCTGGTCCGGCCGGTCGCCGCGCTCGCGCGCGCGGACGGCTCGGTGCTGGTCCCCGCGCGCGTGTACGGCGCGGCCCGGCGCCTCGCCCGCACCCCCTACCGGGCGGGCCTGGAGGTGCTGGCCGAGCGGCTGATGCGGCGGCGGTTCGACGAACCCAAGGGGGCGGTCGGTGCGTCCCTCGCCGCGCTGACCTGGGCCAGACCCGGGCCCGCGGCCCGCTGGCTGACGGGGGAGGCATTGGCTGAAGTATCGGTTCTGCTGCAGGCGGAGGCGGACCGCTCCGGCACCGGCGCACAGCGCCCCGGCGACTACCGCGCGCGTGCGGCACTCGCCCGGCACGCGGCCGATCTGCGCGTCCTGGAACAGGCCGCGCAGATCCGCTCCCAGCGCCTGCACGCGCCGTTCCTCGACAATCAGGTCGTCCGGGCCTGCCGCGACCTCCCCGAGGCCCTGCGCGTCCAGCCGGGCGCCCGCGCCGCCATCCTGCGTACGGTCCTGGAAGGCGCCGGCATCACCGACCTCCCGCCCGGCTGGGGCGCCCCCTCCCACGCCCCGACGGCGGCGGCCGCGCGCGCGGGGCTGCGGCTCGCGGCCGACCCCCTCCTGGACCTCTTCTCCACCCCCCTGCTGGCCGACGCCGGCCTGGTCGAGGCCCGCGTCGTCCGCAAGGCCGTCCGCTCCGCCGCGGCGGGCGAGCCCCTCCCGCTGGACGGCCTGGCCGACCTCGTCTCCCTCGAACTCTGGCTCCGCCGCCTCCTCTCCCGCCGCGGCACGTGCTGGACGGGCACGCCGACACGCTCCCGTGCGGTCCCTTCGGGGATCCAGCCGCGCAGAAGCGCGCTGACGCCGGGGGCGTGAGCGGTCCGGGGCCCGCGCCCCTCGTCGGGCCACGGGACCGCCATGGCTGATCACGCAGTTCCCGGTGCCCCTGGGGACCCGCGGTTCCGTCGTCCGTGGGGTGCCGCCGGCTGCGCGGTTCCGCCCCGACACGGAAACCCCCGTGCCCCATCCCCCGCACCCCCGCCACAATGACCAGGTGCGGTACAGAATCCTGGGCGTAACCCAAGCAGCAGACGACCAGGGCACCCCCGTACCCATCGGCGGCCAACGCCTGCGCACGCTCCTGGCCGCCCTCGCCCTCCGCCCCGGCCGCACCGCCGCGCCCGAGATCCTCGTCGACGAGGTCTGGGCGGACGACCCGCCCCAGGACGCCCACGCCGCCCTCCAGGCCCTCGTCGGCCGTCTCCGCCGTGCCCTCGGCAGGCACACCATCGCCTCCGGCCCGGGCGGCTACCGCCTCGAAGCGACCGAGGACGACGTGGACCTGCACGTCTTCGAACGCCTCACCCGCACCGGCACCCAGGCCCTCACCGCCGGCGACCCGGCCACCGCCCACCGCACCCTCACCGAGGCCCTCGCGCTCTGGTACGGCCCGGCCCTCGCCGACCTCCCCGACCGCACCGCCGCCGCCCGCCCCGACGCCCTGCGGCTGGAGGCGACCCGCGCCCGCGCCGCCGCGGCCCTCGCCCTCGGCCGTGCCCAGGAGGCCGTACCCGAGCTGCGGGAACTGACCGCCGCCCACCCCTACGACGAGCCGCTGCACGTCCTCCTCATCCGCGCCCTGCGCGACTCGGGCCGCCCGGCCGACGCCCTCGCCGCCTACGAGTCCGCCCGCCGCACCCTCGCCGACACCCTCGGCACCGACCCCGGCCCGGAACTGAAGGCCCTGCACGCGTCGTTGCTGAGACAGGAGCACTCAGGGCACCCGGGGCACCGGGAGCACCCCGGACATCCGGAGCACCCGGGGTATCCGGGGCACCCGGAGCACTCCGCACACCCGCAGCACCCCGAGCACCCGTGGCGCCAGGCGGCGCGGCCTCCCGCCCAGCCGCCCGAGCGCACCGGGAACCTCCGCCCCCGCCTGACGTCCTTCGTCGGGCGGGAACCAGAACTCGACGCCATTCGTTCCGACTTGCGCAGGGCCCGCCTCGTCACCCTCACCGGGCCGGGCGGCTCCGGAAAGACCCGCCTCGCCGAGGAGGCCGCCGCCCCGCTCGACTCGGCCTGGCTGGTCGAGCTGGCCCCGCTCGACCGGCCGGAGGCGGTGCCCGGCGCGGTGGTCAGCGCGCTCGGCCTGCGCGAGACCGTGCTGCTGACGGGCGACCTGGCGACCCCGCAGGCCGACCCCACGGCCCTGCTGATCGAGTACTGCGCACCGCGCAGCCACCTCCTGATCCTTGACAACTGCGAGCACGTCATCGGCGCGGCAGCCGCCCTCGCCGAGACCCTCCTCACCCGCTGCCCCGGGCTCACGATCCTCGCGACCAGCCGTGAACCCCTCGGCGTCCCCGGTGAGTCGGTGCGCCCGGTCGAGCCCCTCGTCCCCGAGCAGGCGCGCCGCCTCTTCGCCGAGCGCGCGAAGGCCGTCCGTCCCGACGCCGACGCGGTGCTCGGCGACACCGAGGCCGTGGCGGAGATCTGCCGCCGCCTGGACGGGCTGCCGCTCGCCATCGAGCTGGCCGCCGCACGGCTCAGGCTGCTGACCCCCCGGCAGATCGCCGACCGCCTGGACGACCGCTTCCGGCTGCTCACCTCCGGAAGCCGCACGGTCCTGCCCCGCCAGCAGACCCTGCGCGCGGTCGTCGACTGGTCCTGGGATCTGCTGGACGAGCGGGAGCGGACGGTCCTGTGCGAGGTGTCGGTGTTCGCCGGCGGCTGGGACCTCGCGGCGGCCGAGGCCGTGTGCACCGGCCCGGCGGCCGACCTGATCGGCGCGCTGGTCGACAAGTCCCTCGTCGTCGCCGCCCCGCACGACCCGGACGGCACCGGCTCCGGGACCGGCATGCGCTACCGCATGCTGGAGACCATCCACGACTACGCCACCGAACGCGCGGCCGAGGTTCCCGGACTGCGCGCGGCGGCCGAGCGGCGCCACCGCGCCTGGGTGCGGGCGCTGGTGGAGGAGGCCGAGCCGCAGCTGCGGTCGGCGGCCCAGCTCCCCTGGATCTCCCGCCTGGAGACCGAGCTGGACAACATCCGCGCGGCCCTGGACCGGGCGGTGCGCGCGGGCGACGAGGCGGAGGCCGGCGCCATCGTCCTCGCCATCGGCTGGTTCTGGTGGCTGCGCAACCACCGCCAGGAGGCGGTGGCCTGGGTACGGCAGGTGCTCCGCCTGGGCGCCGCCCTGGACGCCCTGCCCCCGGGCACGCCGGCCGGCGAGGCGATGGCCCGGGCGGAGTCCGCGGACCCGGTCGGCGCCTTCCTCGCCTCCCCCGACGGCGAGGCCGGGCACCCGCTGCGCGAGCTGCGGATGGACCTGCGGATGCTCGACCTGTTCCTCACCTCGGAGACGGACGCGGAGAACCTCGCGGCCGACGACCGTGCCGTGGAGTACCTCGCGCGCGTGCGGGCGGCCTACGAGGCCGGCGGCCCCCCGGCCGCCCGCCTCCCGGGCGTCGTCTGGCCGCTGACCGCCTACTACCTGGGCGGCCCGGTGGACCTCCGCCCGGACCTGACCGCGGCGCTCGACAACTGCCGTCGTCACGGCGGCGACTGGGAGGTCGCGGTCGCCCTGATGTACCGCGCCCACGTCACCGTCGACTCGCCGGGCAACCTGCACGGCGTCGACGAGGACCTGGCCGAGCTGCGGATGCTCGGCGGGCGCGTCGGCGACCGCTGGGTGCGGGCGCAGGTGTGCAGCGCGGCCGGCGAGGCGGCCATGGCCCGCGGCAGGTACGACGAGGCGCGCGACGAGTACGAGGAGGCGCTGCGACTCGCCCACGAGGTGGGCGCGCACGCCGAGTCGCCGTTCCTGATCGCCCGGCTCGCCGAGATCTCCTACCGCTCCGGTGACCGGGAGGCCGCCCTGGCCGCCCTGGACGAGGCGGGGGCGGCCGCGGACCGGTACGCGCTGCCGGAGTCCCGGGCCTTCGTCCTGCTGATGCGCGCCCACATCGCCCTGCACGACGGACAGCCGGTCCTCGCACGCGAGCTGTACGACGCGACGTGCGCGCTGATCGGGGACGGCGCCCCGCCCCCGCAGTTCGTGGCCGACCTGCGGAAGACCGAGGCGCTGCTCGTGGCGGCCGAGTCGGGAGCGGCGCAGGGGCTGCCGATCCTGGCGGACGCCCTGCGGCGGGCCGTGGCCGACCGGTGCGCGGAGTCGATCACAGCCGGTCTGGTGGACGTGGCGGCCGGGCTGCTGGCCCGGCTGGGCGATCTCCCGGGCGCGCTGCGGCTGTTCGCCGCCGCGGATCACTGGCGGGACGGCCGCGGGCGTCCCGAGCCGGAGCGCAGCGAGGCCGCCCGGGTGCGCGCCGGCGCCCGCGCGGCGCTCCCGGCCGACCGGTACGCCGCCGAGTGCGCCCGGGGCGCGACCCTGGGCGTGACGGACGTCCTGGAGGAGCTGGGCGCCGTGACGGCGACAGCCGCGGGCCGCCCGGGCCCGGCTACCGGCAGGTGAACCGGGACTCGGCCCAGTCCGCCGGCGCCGCCTCGTCGAAGGCGTTGCCGTGCGGCTGCACCACGAGCCGTACGGTCCTGCGCCCGGTGAGGTCCACATGGACGGGCACGGCCTGGTCGCGGCCCCTGACCACGCCGGACCGCCACAGCGGGACCCCGTCGGCGTAGACCGAGAAGAAGACCTTGCCGAGGCCGAGTGTCATGTCGTCGACGCCGGCCAGTGCGTCGTAGGCGGTGCACTGCCGGTTGAGGGCGATGGTGACGGAGGACTCGCCGTGCACGGTGACCCCGCGCGCGTACTGCCTGCCGCCGATCGACATGCCGTACCGCTGCCACACCCAGCTGCTCTCGCCCAGCGCGATCTCGGGCCGGGTGCCGTCGCCGGTGACGTCGAAGCGCAGGTCGCTCAGCTCGTAGACGGCGGGGGCGGGCGGCGGAGTGGGCGTCGGCGTCGGCGTCGGTCTCGGTGCCGGTCTCGGCCTGGGCTTCGGGGTGGGAGTGGGCGTGGGCGTGGGCGTGGGCGTGGGCGTGGGCGTCGGGGTGGGCGTGGGGGTGGGCGTCGGCGGTGCGGGGGCGAGGACCGCGGGCCGGGCCGGGGACTCGGTCGCCGGCGTGGGCGAGGGGGCTGGTGTCCTCGGCGGTGCGGGCGGGGGTGTCCCGGGGCGGACGACGGTGGCGGACGGCGCGGGCCGGGCGACCTCCTTCGCCGGACGGCTGTCGTTCACCAGGGCCAGCGCGACCGCGGCGGCGGCCACCGCGACGACACCGGCCGCGATCCCGGCCTTGACCGGTGCCCCGAGCCCCTCGGAGGCCGCGGCCCCACCCGCGCCGGACGCGCCGCCGGACGACCCTCCGGCCGCGGCGGCGGCCCCGGCCGCCCCGGCCCCGGCGCTGCCGGCCACGATCCCGAGGGCCTTGGCGTACCCGGCGGTCCCGAACCAGCCGATGACCGCGACCGGTACGACACCGGGGATGCCGCTCGCGACCTCTTCGATCTGGGCCGCCGCCAGCCGGCACCTGGCGCACTCCTCCAGGTGCTTGCGCAGGCCCCGCTCGGCCCGGACGCGCAGCTTGCGGCGGGCGTAGGTGCCCAGCTGGTCGGCGTAGCGGGCGCACTCCTCGTCATGGGTGAGGGTGGCGCTGACGTGGGCCTGGAGATAGGCCTGCTTCAGCCCCTCGCGCGCGCGGCTGGCGAGCACCCGGGTGCCGTTGGCGTCCAGCCCGAACAGGACGGCCACCTCGCTCGGGGACTCGTCCTCCACCTCCGTGTGCCACAGCACGGCCTGCCAGCGTTCGGGCAGCGAGCGGAAGGCCCGCAGGGCCATGGACTGCTCGGCCTCGTGCAGGGCGCGGACGTCGGCTCCGAGATCGAGACCCGCTTCGGAGCCGATGAACGCGGTGCCGGCGGACGCCTCCGGGGTCCGGGCGGCCTGCTGGGCGAAGACGGCGAAGTCGTCGACGAGCTGCTCGCGCCGGGCGGATCTGGTCCAGTGGGCGGCGACGCGCCGCACCGAGGTCAGCAGATAGGCCCGTACGGCGTGTTCGGGCCCGGATCCGCCGCGCACCGCCTGCAGCATCCGGGCGAACACCTCGGCGGTGAGGTCGTCGGCGGTGTGACCGTCCCGGCAGCAGGTGCGCGCGTACCGCCGGACCGCATCCGCGTGCCTGCGGTACAGCTCCTCGTAGGCGGAGTCGTCACCGCCGCGCATCCGCTCGATCAGCTCGCCGTCGGCGGGCGGCATCTCCCGGGGCGGCGGCAGCACGCTGCCCTCACGCTGCGCCGGCACGCTTCCGCCGCCGCGACCGGGGGCGGCGGAGGAAGCAGGGCGGTCGCCTTGGTTCGGTACGTGGGGTGAGGCCAGTCCGGGGCTCTCCGCGCCCCCGTCGTCACCGTGCGACTCGTCCCATCCGTCAACGCTCATCGCCGACAGCCCCCGACACCGGCCAAGCCCAACCCGTCACCGGCTCAGAGTGCCACAACGGCTTCTCCCGGCCCCCCTGCCGCACACCCCATCCACTCATCCGAGCGGACTTCCCCCGGAACTCCGAACGCCCCTCGAACACGCCCGGGGAAGGCCTGCCGCCGCAGCAGCCGGCCAGGACGTCACGGCGCCCCCGGGGAAGGCTCGGCCGACGGCCGGTACACCCCTCGGCACCACCGGGGCCACCCGCACCACCCCACTGCGATGACCGCGCGGGTGGTACGGGTGGTACAGGTGGTACGGGCAGCACCTGAGGTACCAGGGGTACTGCGGTACGCGCGGTACTCGGTACCCGCGGTACTGGTGGGAACCAGGTGAACCCCGCCGCCGGCGCGGCCCGACGCCCCCCTGACCTACGCCGGCCGGGACCGCAGCCCCTCCAGCAGGATGTCCAGCAGCCGCGCCGACGCGGCGGCCTGCTGTGCCGCATCCGGCAGGGACGGCGCCGCCGTGGCGATCACCAGCAGCACGTCACCCACGGACACGTCCGTCCGCAGTTCACCGGCCGCCCGAGCCCGGTCCACCAACTGCCCGACCACATCGAGCAGCGCCCCGGCCCCCGCGTCGTCGGCCACCACCGCGGCCTCCTCCGCCACGAGCCGCAGCTCGGGCCCGCCCGGCTGCACCCGCTGCTGAGGCACCCGGGCCTCGACCGGCCCGGCTGAACCAGCCGACCCGGCACCGACGGACTCGGCCGGACCGGCCGAGCCGACCCGCAGCACGTGCGGCGGCAGCAGCCGTCCCGCCCCGGACGCCACCGACGTCCGCAGGAACCGCGACAGCGCCGACCACGGCTCGTCCTCCTGCCCGAGCGCCGCCCGGGCCTGCTCGGTCAGCCGTGCCGTCTCCTCCTCGGCGATCCGCCGGACCAGCACGTCCTTGCTGGGAAAGCGCCGGTACACCGTGCCGACCCCGACCCGGGCGCGCCGCGCCACGTCCTCCATCGGCGCGCCGTACCCCAGCTCGCCGAACACCTCACGCGCCGCACGCAGCACGTGCTCCAGATTGCGCTGTGCGTCCACCCGCAGCGGAGTGGTGCGCGCCCCGTCCGCGCGCCCGTTGCCCCCCGCCGCGGTCATCGCCTTGCCACCGGCCGCGATGGCGGCTGCGGATGCCCAATGCGTGTCCTGAACATGCATGTGTTTCCCCCGGTAATGACGTCTCCCCCGGAGACTCTCCCCGCCACTGAATCCGAAGTGCGCGGAAGTGGCATCGGTCCCGACCGGACCCACCCGTCGCGGACCCGTTCGACCACATTCCCTACACCTCGTCGACACACGAACATAGTTGAGAGGAAGTCAATTCAGAAGGGGCAGGTTCCGCACAATGCGCCCCTCGATCGGAGTACGGGGCGTGTACGTCCCGATTCCCACCCTTCGTACCCTGTGCTCCGCCCCTGCTGACCTGCTCCCTTTCGTCCCGCACGGGCACCGCGGCCGCCCCTGCGTACACCCGGCCGCCGGTCACACAAATTGCCGGGGCTGTGGACAAACACCAGCGTCGGGTGCGTCATGGGATGGTGAAGGAACGTGCGCGCATTCTGGTTGTCGGCGGCGGCTACGTCGGGATGTACACGGCCCTGCGCCTCCAGCGGAAGCTGAAGGCCGAGCTGAGGCGGGGCGAGGTGGAGATCACCGTCGTCACTCCCGACCCCTACATGACGTACCAGCCGTTCCTCCCCGAGGCCGCGGCGGGCTCGATCTCCCCGCGCCACGTCGTCGTACCGCTGCGCCGGGTCCTCGACCACTGCCATGTCGTCGTCGGCGAGGTCACCTCCATCGACCACGGTGTACGCACCGCCGCCGTCACCACCCTCGCCACCGCCGAGGAGGGCGCCAGCGAACTCCTCGGCTACGACGAACTCGTGCTCGCCCCCGGCTCGGTCTCCCGCGCCCTGCCCATCCCCGGCCTCGCCGAGTACGGCATCGGGTTCAAGACCGTCGAGGAGGCCATCGGCCTGCGCAACCACGTCATCGAGCAGATGGACATCGCGTCCTCCACCCGCGACCCCGCGATCCGCGACGCCGCCCTCACCTTCGTCTTCGTCGGCGGCGGCTACGCGGGCGTGGAGGCCCTCGCGGAACTGGAGGACATGGCCCGCTACACCGCGCGGTACTACCACAACCTCCGCCGCGAGGACATGAAGTGGATCCTCGTGGAGGCCACCGACCGCATCCTCCCGGAGGTCGGCCCCGAGATGGGCCGTTACACCGTCACCGAGCTGCGCCGCCGCAACATCCAGGTGCTGCTGGAGACCCGCCTGGAGTCCTGCGCCGACCGTGTCGCCGTCCTCAGCGACGGCCAGCGCTTCCCGACCCGCACGGTCGTCTGGACGGCCGGCGTCAAACCGCACCCGCTGATCGCCGCCACCGGTCTGCCGCGCACCGACCGCGGCCGGCTCCGCTGCACCGCCCAGCTCACCGTCGACGGCACCGAACACGCCTGGGCCGCGGGCGACGCCGCCGCCGTACCCGACGTCACCGCCGCCGAACCCGGCGCCGAGACCGCCCCCAACGCCCAGCACGCGGTCCGCCAGGCCAAGGTCCTCGGCGACAACATCGTCCACTCCCTGCGCGGCGAACCCCTTCAGACGTACGCGCACGCGTACGTCGGCTCGGTCGCCTCCCTCGGCCTGCACAAAGGCGTCGCGCAGGTCTACGGGCGCAAGCTGAAGGGCTACCCTGCCTGGTTCATGCACCGCGCGTACCACCTCAGCAGGGTGCCCACCGTCAACCGCAAGGCCCGCGTGCTCGCCGAGTGGACCCTCGCCGGACTCTTCAAACGGGAGATCGTCTCGCTCGGTTCACTCGAACACCCCCGTGCGGAGTTCGAACTCGCGGCCGGTGGAAAGCCTCCTCACAGCCCCTCCGACGACCCGAAGGGGTCGTCCTGACCGGACCCAGGAACTCCACGGCCCGCCCCGGCGTCTGACGGTTGTCGCCCGCCGCGGCCCGCTCCCTGCCAGACTGCCCTACGACGTCGGACGGGCACCCGCCCGCCCTAGCACCCATGAGGCTTTCCCCAAGTGAACTTCACGCGCTGGAGCGCCCGGCTCCCCGGAACGCAGCGCCGCGCCGCCGCGCGGACCGAGACGGCGGTCTCCCCGGAGAGACGGGGGGAGGGCTCCGTGCCCGCGGCCCGCGCCGAACAGCCCGCCGACGGCACATCCCCGGTGCCCGCCGTCGACGAACTGCCCGCGCGTGACGTCCTGGACCGCGTCCCGGCCCTCGTCGCCCTCGTCCACGGCCCCGACCACCGCATCGCCTACGTCAACGACGCCTACGCGACGGCCTTCGGCACCCGCCCCACCGGCGCCCCCGCCCGCGAGGCCCTGCCCGAACTCGCCGAGCTGGGCCTGCTCCCGCTCCTCGACCAGGTGCTGCGCAGCGGCAAGCCCCGCACCCTGAAGTCCCGCAAGGCCGTCGACGGCCGCTCGTACACCTTCACCTGCACCCCCGTCGCCGAGGACGGCGACCACGACGCCGGCGGCGGCGCCGTTCTCGTGTTCGCCACGGACGTCACCGACCACGCCGAGGCCGCCGAACGGCTGCGCGCCAGCGAGCGCCGCCAGCGCGAGACCGCCGTCACCCTCCAGCGCTCCCTGCTCCCACAGGAACTGGAACAGCCCGACGACCTGCGCATCGCCGCCACCTACCAGCCCGGCGGCACCGAGGCCGCGGTCGGCGGCGACTGGTACGACGTGATCACCCTCGGCGGCGGCCGCACCGCCCTGGTCATCGGCGACGTCATGGGCCGCGGGGTGCGGGCGGCCGCCGTCATGGGCCAGCTCCGCACCGCCGTCCGCGCCTACGCCCGTCTCGACCTGCCCCCGCACGAGGTGCTCCAGCTCCTCGACGGCCTCGCCGCCGAGATCGACGCCAACCAGATCGCCACCTGCGTCTACGCCGTCCACGACCCCAACGAGGGCCGCCTGGTGTACGCCTCCGCCGGCCACCTGCCGATCCTGGTCCGCGACGAGAACGGCACGGTCTCCCGCGCCGACGAACCCACCGGCCCACCGCTCGGCACCGGCGGCTGGATCCACGCCTCCGGCTCCATCGCCCTCGGCCCCGGCTCCACCGCCGTCCTCTACACCGACGGGCTGGTGGAGCGCCGCGACGCCGACCTGGACGAGGGCATCGCCGCGCTCGAAGCCGCTCTCGCCGGCGCGACCGGCACCCCGCAGGTCGTCTGCGACCGCCTGGTCCGCTCGGCCGGCGTCACCGCCGACCACGACGACGACGTCGCCGTCCTCGTCCTCCAGCACCCGGCGCGCACGGGGCCCGACGGCGACCTGTTCCGCAACGCGGGCCTGGAACTCCTCGGCGGTGTCGAAGCGGCCCCCCGCGCGCGTGCCTTCGCCTCCGGCGTCCTCACCAGCTGGCGCTTCCCCGCCGAACTCCACGACCTCGGTGTCCTCGCCACCAGCGAACTGGTCGCCAACAGCCTCCAGCACGGCACCCCGCCGATGCGGCTCAGACTCCGCCGCACCGACCGTCGCCTCATCGTCGAGGTCACCGACGGCGACGACCACCTGCCGAGGCGCCGCCGCGCCGAACCGGGCGACGAGTCGGGCCGGGGCATCGCGATCGTGGCGACGATCGCCTCCAGCTGGGGCTGCCGCCGCACCCCCGGCGGCGGAAAGGCGGTGTGGTGCGAGTTCGTCCTGCCGGAGCCAAAACCCTGACCGGGGGCCGTACCGCCCCGCGCGGCATACGGCGAGGCGGTCCCGACGACCCCGCGGCGGTCCCGACGAGGGCGACCCGTTGACCGGCGACCCTCCTGGTGCGTCCGAAGAGGCGGGTGCCTACGCCTCCGCGCCCACCGGCTCCGCGGGTGCCCCACCGCGCGTGACCACCCGGGTCCCGCGCGCCAGCCACGGCCGGTCCTGTACGGGGGTGAGCTGCCGGCCCAGCCGCAGCGCCAGGAAGGTGATCCCCAGCGAGAACAGCAGGAAGGTCACGATGTACGGCCCGTGCAGCGAGGCCCCGAGCGGACCCCCCACCGCCGGACCGACGGCCAGTGCCAGCTGCTTGACCAGCGCGAACGCCGAGTTGTACTGACCGGCCATGCCCTCCGGCGCCAGATCGGCGACCAGCGGCGCGACCGTCGGCGACAGCATCGCCTCGCCCAGCCCGAACAGCGCGTACGTCGACACGAACGCGGCCGTGGCCATCTCCTGACTGCCGTGTCCCAGCCCCGCGAACCCGGCGGCCAGCCAGGCCACCGACCAGATCAGACCGACCACCGCGATGACCCGGGACCGGCGCCGCCGCTCCACGAGCTTCAGCACGGCGAACTGGGCGACCACGATCATCAGGGTGTTCGCGGCCAGCGCCGTCCCCAGAGCGGACGTGGATATCCCGGCCGCCTCCACGCCGTACGCGCTCAGCCCCGACTCGAACTGCCCGTAGCAGGCGAAGAAGAGCACGAAGCCCAGCACGGACAGCTGCACCATCGCCCGGTTCCCGAGCAACTGCTTCCAGCCGCCCTTCGCCGACCGCGCGGGCGCGTCCGCCAGGCGCGGCGAGTGCGGCATCCGCACGGTGGCCAGCACGCCGACCAGCAGCAGGAACATCGCCGCCTCGATCGCGAACAGCAGCGTGAAGGAGGACACGCGCGTGGTGTCGACCAGGTGGCCGCCGATGAGGCCGCCGACACCCAGCCCCAGGTTCTGCAGGAAGAACTGCATCGCGAACGCACGCGAGCGCGTGTCCGCGGAGGAGCAGTCCACGATCATCGTGGCCAGCGCCGGCTGCATCACGGCCTGCCCCGCGCCGAGCGCCGCCGCGGACAGCAGCACGGTCGCGGCGGACCCCGCCAGACCGAGGCTCAGCGCCCCCAGGGCGGCGGTCACCAGGGCGGCGAGCAGAACCGGCAGCGGGCCGCGGCGCACGATCGCCCGGCCGGCGAACGGCAGCACGATCAGCGCGGCCACGGCGAAGACGGCGAGCACGAGACCCGCCGTCATGGCTCCCAGACCCCGCACCTGCGCCACATAGACGTACAGGTAGGGGACGGTGAAGCCGAGCCCGAACGCGCTGAGTGCGTTGCCCACGTGGATCCGGCGCATCGCTGCGCCCATCGCCCTGGTCACGTTCACCTCTCTCACTAGTTAGACCTGAAGACTTCGAAGCTAAAGTTCGAAGCTAAAGACTACACAATCAAGGACTTCAAGGCAAAGGGCTGGCGTGTCATACTGCGCCCATGGCCGACACTCCCGGCGTCACGGAGCCGACACTCGAAGAACAGATCGCCGCCTACCAGCGCGAGTTCCAGGACCTCGACCCCCAGGTCGAGAAGATCGTGTCGGCCCTGTCCCGGCTGAACCGCCGCATGAACGTCGCGTACGGCCGCCAGACCGCCGCCCTCGGCATCAGCAGCGCCGAGTGGGAGGTCCTCAAGGCACTGGTCCTCTCCGGCGCCCCGTACCGCCTCGGCCCCAGCGACCTGGCCAAGCGGCTCGGCCTCACTCCGGCCGCGATGACCCACCGGATCGACCGCATGGTCGCCGAGGGACTGGTCACCCGGGAGCGCGACGAGTCCAACCGCGTCCGGGTCATCGTGGAGCTGACGCCGGAGGGCCGCGAGAAGTGGCTCGAGGCGATGCGCCTGGCGACGGTCTTCGAAGAGGACCTGCTCCAGGACCTCACTCCCACGGAGCGCGTGGTGCTCGGCGAGGTCCTGACCCGCCTCCTGCGCAGGGTCGAGCACGCCCAGCCGGACGCCGGCGGCCGGCTCAGCGACCTGGATTAAAAGATCTTGACAGCGGATGTTGACACGGTCTTGCCCGATCCGTAAAGTTCTTCGGGTTGCCACGGAGGCGTAACGCTTCTGCGACAACACCTCACGCCGCGCGAGCGGCACCCCAAACCACCAGCACGATCTCCCGAACGGGTTGATTTCGGCGCGCCCGAATTCAATTCGAATAGGGACACGGCGGCCCGATTGGGAATCGCCGGACGGATCCGCTAGGGTTTGAGGCGTCGGAACGGCCCAACGGCCGGGAAGACAAGCCCCCCTGACTGGGAGTCAGACGCCGAAAGGATCTGATAGAGTCGGAACCGCCGGAAAGGGAAACGCGAGAGCGAGAACCTGGAAAGCACCGAGGAAATCGGATCGAGAAAAGATCTGATAGAGTCGGAAACGCAAGACCGAAGGGAA
>NZ_BMRM01000005.1 GCF_014648635.1 Streptomyces cinerochromogenes
ACCGCGACGCCGTCCGCACCCCCATGCAGTGGACGCCCGACCGCAACGCCGGCTTCTCCACGTGCGACCCGGGACGCCTCTACCTCCCCACCATCATGGACCCGGTCTACGGCTACCAGGTCACCAACGTGGAAGCCTCCATGTCCTCCCCGTCCAGCCTGCTGCACTGGACCCGCCGCATGATCGAGATCCGCAAGCAGAACCCGGCCTTCGGACTCGGCTCGTTCACGGAACTGACCTCCTCCAACCCGGCGGTGCTCGCGTTCCTGCGCGAGTACGGCGACGACCTCGTGCTGTGCGTCAACAACTTCTCCCGGTTCGCGCAGCCCACCGAACTCGACCTCAGGGCCTACGACGGACGGCACCCGGTCGAGTTGATCGGCGGGGTCCGCTTCCCCGCCATCGGTGAACTGCCGTACCTGCTCACTCTGCAGGGCCACGGCTTCTACTGGTTCCGGCTCACCCGAGTCGCATCCCGCATCGGCCGCCGCCGCTGACCCGCCCGGCACCGAGGAAAGGACGCGTCACCATGCCGAAGACCATCACCCCCCGACCGCGCACCGCGGCCGGCCTCGACGGGCCCCTGGCCTCGCTGGGCGGGCTGCTGCGCGACTGGCTGCCGAGGCAACGCTGGTTCGCGGGCAAGGACCGGCCCGTCACCGATCTGACGGTGCTGTCCGTGACGGAGCTGTTCCCGGGGTGTCTGCACCTGCTGGTCCACGCCTCGCACGTGCCGGTGCCCACCCCGGGCGGCACCGCCCCGTCCGGGGACTGCTACCAGCTGCTGCTGGGGCTGCGCCCGCACCTCGCGCCGCGACTCGAGCGGGCGTTCATCGGGCGCGCCGTACAGGGTCCGCTGGCCGGGCTCGCGGTGTACGACGCGCTGCACGACCCGCGGTCGGCGCACCTGCTGCTGGAGCGGCTGCGGCATCCCGGCGCGGCGGGTCCGCTGCGCTTCGAGGCGGATCCCGGTGCCCTCCTGCCCGGCGGGCTGCCGCCGCGGCTGCTGGACGCCGAGCAGTCCAACTCGTCGATCGTGTACGGCGACGCGTACATCCTGAAGCTGTTCCGCCGGATCCAGCCGGGCGTCAACCCGGACCTGGAGGTGCCGGCGGCGCTGGCCGCGCAGGGCTGCGCCCGGGTACCGGCGCCGGTGGCCTGGTTCAGCACGACCGCGCCCCGCCCGGCGACGCTGGGGGTGCTGCAGCCCTTCCTGCCGGACGCCACCGACGGCTGGACGCTGGCGCTGCGCGCGCTCGGCGCGGGCGACCACTTCACCGCCGAGGCCCGCGCGCTGGGCCGGGCCATGGCCGAGGTGCACCTGGCGCTGGCCGAGGCCTTCCCGCCGGCCGGGCCGGGCGAGAACGGCCGTACCGCCGAGGCGATGTGCGCCCGGCTGGAGGCCGCCGCGCACGCCGTACCCGGGCTGCTGCCCTTCGTGCCCGGGCTGCGGGCCGCGTTCGGGGCGCTCGCCACGTGCGACACCGGGCCCCCCGCGCAGCGCATCCACGGCGATCTGCACCTGGGACAGGTGCTGCGGGCCGGCCGCGACTGGTTCGTGATCGACTTCGAGGGCGAGCCGTCCCGTCCGCTCGCCGAGCGGTGCGCCCCGCAGTCCCCGGTGCGGGACGTCGCCGGGATGCTGCGCTCCTTCGACTACGCGGCCCGGCAGCGCCGCCCCTGGCGACCCGAGTGGGCGCGCCGCTGCCGGGAGGCGTTCTGCGCGGGCTACGCGGCCCGCGCCGGCTGGGATCCACGCAAGAAGCACGCGCTGCTGCGCGCGCACGAGACGGACAGGGCGGTGTACGAGGTGCTGTACGAGGCGAGACACCGGCCGGACTGGCTGCCGGTTCCGATGGCGGCGATCAAGCGGCTCGCGGTGTGGGGAGGCTGACCCATGGCACTGCGCACCACGCGCCCCGAGGCCGCGGGACCCACGCCGCCCGCGGCCGTGACCCTGGACCCCGCCGACCGCGGCCGGCTGCTGGCCGGCACGCACCATGATCCGCACGCCCTGCTGGGCGCCCACCCGGTGCCGGGCGGCACGCTCTTCCGGGCGCTGCGCCCGAACGCCCGCGCGGTGAGCGTCGTGATCGACGGGGCCCGCACCGAGCTGCGCTCGGAGGGCGACGGTCTGTTCGCGGGCGTGCTGCCGTGCGCACGGATCCCGTCGTACACCCTGCTGGTGGCGTACGACGACGCCGAGCAGGAGGTGCACGACCCGTACCGGTTCCTGCCCGCCCTCGGCGAGCTGGACCTGCACCTGATCCGGGAGGGCCGGCACGAGCAGCTGTGGCGGGCGCTCGGGGCCGAGCCGATGGTCCACGAGGGTGTGGCCGGCACCCGCTTCACCGTGTGGGCGCCCAACGCCCAGGGGGTGCGGGTGGCCGGGGACTTCACCTACTGGGACGGCACCCAGTACCCGATGCGCTCGCTCGGCGCGTCCGGGGTGTGGGAGCTGTTCCTGCCCGGGATCGGCGAGGGCACCCGGTACAAGTTCGAGATCACCGCCCGGTACGGCCACCGGTTCCTGAAGGCCGACCCGATGGCCCGGTGCACCCAGGTACCGCCGGACACGGCGTCGGTCGTGACGGTCTCGCGGTACGCGTGGGGGGACGCCCAGTGGATGGCGCACCGGGGCGACACCCCCGTGCACCAGGCGCCGTTCTCGGTGTACGAGGTGCACCTGCCGTCCTGGCGGCCGGGGGCGACCTACCGCGAGCTGGCGGAGGAGCTGCCCGCGTACGTGAAGGGGATGGGCTTCACCCACGTGGAGCTGATGCCGGTGGCCGGGCACCCCTTCAGCGGCTCGTGGGGGTACCAGGTCACCTCCTACTACGCGCCGATGCCCCGGCTGGGGTCCCCGGACGACTTCCGGTACTTCGTGGACGCCTGCCACCGGGCCGGCCTCGGGGTGATCATGGACTGGGTGCCGGCGCACTTCCCCAAGGACGACTGGGCGCTGGCCCGGTTCGACGGGGACCCGCTGTACGAGCCCGGGAACGCCCTGCGGGCGGAGCACCCGGACTGGGGGACGTACGAGTTCGACTACGGCCGGACCGAGGTGCGCAACTTCCTCGTCGCCAACGCGGTGTACTGGTGCGAGGAGTTCCACATCGACGGGCTGCGGGTGGACGCGGTCGCCTCGATGCTCTACCTGGACTACTCGCGGGACTCCGGGCAGTGGGAGCCGAACGTGTTCGGCGGCCGGGAGGACCTGGACGCGGTGGCCTTCCTGCAGGAGATGAACGCCACCGTGTACCGGCGCTGCCCGGGCGTGGTGACCATCGCCGAGGAGTCCACCGCGTGGGACGGGGTGACCCGGCCGACGGACAGCGGCGGGCTCGGGTTCGGGCTGAAGTGGAACATGGGCTGGATGCACGACTCGCTGCAGTACATCCAGAAGGAGCCGGTGCACCGCAAGTACCACCACAACGAGATGACCTTCTCGATGGTGTACGCCTACAGCGAGAACTACGTCCTGCCGATCTCCCACGACGAGGTCGTGCACGGCAAGCAGGCGCTGGTGTCGAAGATGCCCGGCGACTGGTGGCAGCGGCGGGCCAACCACCGGGCCTACCTCGGCTTCATGTGGGCCCACCCCGGCAAGCAGCTGTTGTTCATGGGGCAGGAGTTCGCCCAGGGGGCGGAGTGGTCCCACACGCACGGCCCGGAGTGGTGGCTGCTCGGCGACGACTACCACTCGGCCGGCGATCACCGGGGCGTGCAGGAGCTGGTGCGGGAGCTGAACACGGTCTACCGGGCGACCCCGGCACTGTGGCAGCGGGACACCGACCCGGGCGGTTTCCGGTGGGTGCTGTGCGACGCGGCGGACGACAACGTCCTGGCGTTCCTGCGGTTCGCCGGCGACGGCGCTCCGCTGCTGGCCGTGTCGAACTTCTCCCCCGTCGTCCGGCACGACTACCGGCTGTGGGTGCCGGACGGGATCGCCGCCTGGCGCGAGGAGCTGAACACCGACGACGTCCGCTACGGCGGCGGGGGCGTGCGCACCGAGGGGCCGGTCAAGCCCGAGGAGGGGGCCCTGCGGCTCACCCTGCCGCCGCTCGCCACCGTCTGGCTCGTCCCCGAGCGCTGAAGGCCGCAGGTGTCGGCGGCCGTCCGAGGGGCAGTCGGGGTCGTACAGACCCACGAATGCCCCACGCGGCACGGACAGAAGGGCGGCACCACGTGCGCACCGTCGGAGTGGAGGAGGAACTCCTTCTGGTCGATCCGGACACCGGCGACCCGAAGGCGCTGGCGGCGGCTGTCCTCGCCCATGCCGCCCAGGACGATCCCGGGCAGGACGTGTTCGAGAAGGAACTGTTCGGGCAGATGCTGGAGTTCGCCACCCATCCGCAGTCGGAGATGGCGGCCCTCGGCGACGAGATCGTGCGCTGCCGCAAGGAGGCCGCCCGGCACGCCGGGCAGATCGGCTGCGGGGTCGCGGCGCTGGCCACCTCGCCCCTGCCGGTCAGTCCCGCCCTCAGCGTGAACGAGCGGTACCAGTGGCTCGCCGAGCGGTTCGGGATACCCACCTGGGACCAACTGGTGTGCGGCTGTCATGTCCATGTGTCGGTGGAGTCGGACGAGGAGGGTGTCGCGGTCCTCGACCGACTCGCTCCGTGGCTGCCGGTGCTGCGGGCGATCAGCGGTAACTCCCCGTTCTGGCAGGGCAGGGACACCGGTTACGCGAGCTATCGCAGCCGGGTGTGGAACCGGTGGCCGTCGGCCGGGCCGACCGAGCCGTTCGGGTCCGCCGAGCGGTACCACCGGCGGGTGGCCGACATGGTGGCCACCGGCGTCATCCTGGACGAGGCGATGGCCTACTTCGACGCGCGGCTGTCGGCGCACTATCCGACGGTGGAGATCCGGGTGGCGGACGTGTGCCTGTCCGCGGAGAGCGCCGTGCTGATCGCCACGCTCTGCCGGGCCCTCGTGGAGACGACCGCCCGGGAGTGGCGGGCGGGCCGTCCGGCGCCCGAACCCGGCGTGAGCCTGCTGCGGCTGGCCGACTGGCAGGCCGCCCGGTTCGGTCTGGAGGAGGACCTCCTCGACCCGGTCACCCTGCGGCCCCGGCCCGCCCCGCTGGTGCTGCGTTCCCTGCTGGAGTACACCGGGGACGCGCTCCAGGAAAGCGGTGACGCGGCCCGCGCCGAGCGGGCCGTCGGCGAACTGCTGCGGACGGGCAACGGCGCGCGGGAGCAGCGCGGGCTGCTGGAGCGCACCGGCAGCCTGCGGGACGTCGTCACCGAGTGCGTGCGGCGCACGCAGGCGTGAGCGGGCCGATCAGAGGATCAGTACCAGGGCGTACACCAGGAAGAAGGCCGCGATCACCACGACCAGCAGCAGGATCAGGGTCAGCGGTGCCTTGGCCCAGCCCCTGCGCTGGACGTGCGGCTCGCGGGGGCCGGCCTCGGGCATACTGCTCTCGGCCGGCGGGGTCTCGCCGGGCGGAACTCCCCCACCTGGTTCCAGGCCGGTCGTGCGCTCGGGTTCCGGATCGGGGTTCACATGGCTCATGCCACCCGAGTCCCCAGGACACGGCCACATCATCAGCCGATCACGATTCTCCGTTCCCGTCACCGAACGCGGTCGCCTGGGCTACATTCGAGCACCGCCGACACCGAGCCGGTCGGCGGAGTGGCCCTCCGTATCCCAGGAGCAGCGCATGCGGGACGTCGCCCTCGCTCCAGCCGTTATCCCGCCGCTCGCCGGCGGCCTCGCCGACAGCGTCTTCGAGCGGGCCGAGCGCGATCCGGCGCTGCCGGTGCTGGCGCGCCGGGCCCGTCCGCCCGCGGCCGGGTGGGACGAGGTGACGGCGGTCGAGCTGCGGGACGAGGTGGTCGACCTGGCCAAGGGCCTGGTCGCCGCCGGGATCTCGCCCGGCCACCGGGTCGCCGTGATGGCCCGGACCCGTTACGAGTGGACGGTGCTCGCCCTCGCGCTGTGGGCGGTGGGCGCCGAGGTCGTACCGATCCATCCGGCTTCCTCGCGCGAGCAGGTCGAGTGGATCCTGCGGGACGCCGGCTGTGTGGCCGTGGTCGTGGAGGACGAGCAGGGCATCATGACCGTCGGCACCGTGTGCACCCGGCTGCCGCGGCTGCGGCACGTCTGGCAGCTCGACGCGGGCGCGCTGCCGGACCTCATGCAGCGGGGCACGGTGGTCTCCTCCACCACCGTGGAGTCGCTGCGGCGGATCGTGCTGCCGGACTCGACGGCGGCCGTCGTCTACACCTCCGGCACCTCCGGCCGGCTGATGGGCTGCGCGCTCAGCCACCGGGGCCTGGCCTACCCGTGCGACACCCTGCTGGCCGGCTGGGCGCACACGGCGGCGCCCCCGGGCGAACAGCCGTCCGTGCTGGCCTTCCTGCCGTTCTCCCACGTCTACGGCATCATGATCATGCTGATGTGTGTGCGCGGCGGGGTGCTGATGGCGCACGAGCCGGAGCTGACCGAGGCGGCACTGGCCTCGGCCCTGACCACGTTCCGGCCGACGTACCTGTACGGCGTGCCGTCGGTGTTCGAGAGGCTCTACAAGACTTTCCTGCGCACCGCCCAACAGGCGGGCCGGGGCGCCCTGTTCGAGCGGGCCGCGCAGACCGCGCGGGAGTTCGCCGCGGCCGAGGAGCGCCGCCGGCTGGGCACCGGACCGGGCCCCGGGCTGGAACTGAGGCTGCAGCACGCCCTGTACGAACGGACGGTGTACCGCAGGCTGCGGGCCGCGCTCGGCGGCCGGGTGGTGCGCGGCACCTCCGGCGGCAGTGCGCTGGGCCGCGAACTGTGCCTGTTCTACGAGGGCATCGGCGTGTTCCTGCACGACGGCTACGGCCTCACCGAGTCCTCCGGCGGGATCACCATGCAGCCGCTGGGCCGGGAGAAGTCCGGGACCGTGGGGCGGCCGCTGCCGGGCACCGAGGTCCAGGTGGCCGACGACGGGGAGATCCTGGTGCGCGGGCCGTCGGTGTTCCAGGGCTACGTCGGCGACGAGCGGGCGACCCGGGCCGCGCTGCGCGGCGGCTGGCTGGCCACCGGGGACATCGGGCGGCTGGACGACGAGGGCTATCTGACGATCACCGGACGCAAGAAGGACATCATCGTCACCAGCGGCGGCAAGAGCGTGGCGCCGGCCCTGCTGGAGCAGCGGCTGCGCATGCACCCGCTCATCCACCAGGCGGTGGTGCTCGGCGACGACCGGCCCTGCGTCGGCGCCCTGCTCACCCTGGACCCGCAGTTCCTCGCGCACTGGCGGGGCACCCTGGCCCTGCCGGGCGACGCCCAGGCCCGGGAGACCCGGGAGGAGAACGCGCTGCGGGAGGAGCTCGCGCGGGCCGTGGCCTCCGCCAACAGCGCGGTGTCCCGCGCGGAGTCCATCAGGGTCTACCGTGTCCTCCAGGAACCGTTCGCACCGGACAACGGGCTGCTCACCCCGTCCCTGAAACTGCGCCGGGACGCCGTCGTGCGGCACTACGCGGCCGAGATCGAGGCGATGTACCAGGCGCGGTCCCGGTCGCGTCCGGTGGTGCAGGAACCGGCCGAGTGGGACGAACCGGACGATGTCTTCCGCTGAGGGGACGTGCCGTTCGGACGGTCGGACCCAGGGGAGACGGATAGCCTGCGCCACTGGGGGAACCCGCAGCGCAGCGAAAGAGATCAGCAACGACGACGTCCTGGTCGCAGGGGCCGCACCGGTCCCTCGCCAGCCGGGGCCCGGGGAATGCGAGATGGTGACGGAGCCGCGCTGGGACGACACACCGCCCTCGGAGGAGAGGTACGAGCGTACGTTCTCCTTCCCCGGGGAGCTGCGCAACGTCACGGGCGCGCGGCTCGCGGCGGAGGAGTTCCTCTGCGCGCTCGCCCGGCACGCACCGCCGGGCGCGCACGAGTACTGGGACGACATCCTGCTGGTCGTGACCGAGCTGGCCGCGAACGCGATCCAGTACGCGCCCGGCCCGTTCGACCTGCGGATGCGCCGCACCTTCGACGGGGTGCACGTGACGATGCGGGACACGAGCACGACCAGGCCGGAGCCGCGTCCCTTCCACCCGCGTACGGGCGGTGGCGGGATCGGCTGGCACCTGGTGCACACGCTGTGCACCCAGGTCAGCGTCGTCGTGCACGAGCGCGGGAAGGACATCCACGCGTTCCTGCCCTGGTGACCGTGTTCGACGGACGGATGTGTGGCGACCGGTTGGTCCGCGCGCGTGTGGGGGCATGCTGTCCCCACGTGCCCCACGTGTTCGTCTGCCTGCCGTACCCGGCTGGCGGAACGGCCGGCGGCGCGGTGGGATCGGAGTCGGCACAGCGATCCGGGGCAGGCGAACGGCGTGGAGCCGGACCGCCTGGAGGCGCAGAAAGGGATGGACACCGTGACACGACCCAGGATCCTGGTGGTGGGCGCCGGCTTCGCCGGAGTGGAGTGCGTCCGCCGCCTGGAGCGGAAACTCACCCCGGACGAGGCCGACGTCACGCTGGTGACGCCGTTCGCCTATCAGCTCTATCTGCCGCTGCTGCCCCAGGTCGCCTCCGGCGTGCTCACGCCGCAGTCGATCGCCCTGTCGCTGCGCCGCAGCAAGAAGTACCGCACCCGGATCATCCCGGGCGGCGCGATCGGCGTCGACCTGAAGGCGAAGGTGTGCGTCGTCCGCACCATCACCGACAAGATCGTCAACGAGCGCTACGACTACATCGTGCTGGCGCCGGGCAGCGTGACCCGCACCTTCGACATCCCGGGCCTGACCGAGCACGCCTTCGGGATGAAGACCCTCGCCGAGGCCGCGTACATCCGTGACCACGTCATCTCGCAGCTCGACCTGGCGGACGCCAGCGACGACCCGGCCGAGCGGGCCGCGCGGCTGCAGTTCGTGGTGGTCGGCGGAGGCTACGCGGGCACCGAGACGGCGGCCTGCCTGCAGCGGCTGACGCACGCGGCCGTGCAGCGCTACCCGCGGCTGGACCCGGGGCTGATCAAGTGGCATCTGATCGACATCGCGCCCAAGCTCATGCCGGAGCTGGGCGACAAGCTCGGCCGCAGCGCGCAGGAGATCCTCAAGCGGCGCGGCGTCGAGGTCTCGCTGGGTGTGTCGATCGCCAAGGCGGGCCCGGAGGAGGTCACCTTCACCGACGGCCGGGTGGTCCCGACGCACACCCTGATCTGGACGGCCGGTGTGGTCGCGAGCCCGCTCATCGCCACCCTCGGCGCGGAGACCGTCAAGGGCCGGCTGGCCGTCACCCCGGAGATGTGCCTGCCGGGCGAGGACGGGGTGTTCGCGCTCGGCGACTCGGCGGCCGTGCCGGACCTGGCCAAGGGTCAGGAGGGCGCGGTCTGCCCGCCCACCGCGCAGCACGCCATGCGGCAGGGGAGGAAGGTCGCCGACAACGTCATCGCGACGCTGCGGGGCCAGCCGATGCAGCCGTACGTGCACAAGGACCTGGGGCTCGTCGTCGACCTCGGCGGCAAGGACGCGGTGTCCAAGCCGCTGGGGGTCGAGCTGCGCGGGCTGCCCGCGCAGGCGGTGGCCCGCGGCTACCACTGGTCGGCGCTGCGCACCAATGTCGCCAAGACCCGGGTGATGACCAACTGGCTGCTGAACGCGGTCGCGGGCGACGATTTCGTCCGCACCGGCTTCCAGGCCCGCAAGGCGGCCCGGCTGAAGGACTTCGAGTACACGGACGCGTACCTGACGCCGGAACAGGTACGGGCGCGGGTGGAGGGCACGGACGTCGCCCCCTCCTGATGTGACGCGGATCACCGGGAGGCCGCCGATCATTCTCCGTCCGGCCGGCGGTCTTCTCCGGTGACCAGGAAACGTCACAGGAGGGACACCCGGTATGAGCGAGAAGGCCGTGAAGGGCCCGGCGAGCTACTTCCCGTCGATCGAGAAGAAGTACGGCCGCCCCGTCGGCGAGTGGCAGGAGCTGATCCGCTCCTCACCCCTGACGAAGCACATGGAACTCGTCGCCTGGCTGAAGTCGGAGCACGGGCTCGGCCACGGGCACGCGAACGCCCTGGTGGCCGCCACCCTGGCCGAGAGCCGGTAGTCCGCACCCGCGTGCGATGCTGGGTCGGAGATCCATTTCCGACACGGGAGAGAGCGCGGCGGCGTGAGAACAGCGGGACGGTCGGGACGGGTACGGATGTGGGACCGGCTCGCGGCGTCGGACCCCGGGCTGCTCCGGCTCACCGCGGGGCTGCGCACGGTCGCCGCGATCGCCCTGGCCCTCGCCGTCCTCGCCGCGCTGCGCGTCCCGGTGCCCCAGCTGGTCGCCGGGGCCATGGCGGCGATGGTCGCCACCTTCGCCGTCCGGGAGAAGCAGCGCGGCCCGCAGGCCGTCACCCTCGCGCTCGGCCTGCCGGTGGCGCTGGCCTCGGTGTCACTGGGCACGCTGCTCAACCAGCGGGTCGTCGTCGGCGACCTGTTCTTCGTCGTCCTCATCTTCTGCGCCGTCTACGGCCGCCGGTTCGGCGACCGCGGTACGGCGCTGGGGCTGATCGGCTTCCAGATCTACTTCCTGTCACTGTTCGTGGGCGCGGCCCCGTCCGCGCTGCCCGCGCTGTACGGCGTGATCTGCGTGGCGTTCGCGTGCAGCGCCGCCGCCCGGTTCGCGCTGCTGCCGCAGACCCCGGCGGGCACGCTGGACCGGTTGCGGCGGGCCTTCAGGGCCCGGCTCGCCCAGCTGCTCGCCACGCAGGCCGAGTTGCTGGACGCCGGCCCCGAGGACGCCGAGAAGGTACTGGAGGACCTGCGCGAAGGCACCGCACGGCTGCACGAGGCGGCGCTGATGATCCAGGGCCGGCTGGAGGACGGCGTCCTGGACCCGGCGGTGGCCCGGCTGCTCCAGCGCCGGATCGCGGACGCCGAGATCGCCGCCGAGCGGCTCGGGCTGCTGCTGCTGACCGCGCGCAGTGCCCGCCGCACCGACACCCTCACCCTGCATCTGCCCGGCGCCCCGTTGCCCTCCGGGGTGGAGCTGCCGGTGCGGGACGAGGCGGCGGACGCGCTGCGCCGGGACCTGGGGGCGCTGCGGCTGCTGATGCTGCGCCCCGCCGGGGAGGCGTCGGGCACCGCGCTCGCCCAGGTGCGCAACCGGCTCCTCGGTTACCGCGAGGAGGAGAACCTGCCCGCGGCCTCCCCTGCCGTGCAGGACGTCTTCCGGGGCCTCGGCGAGGCCGCCCGGGCCTCGCTCGGCCTGCGGGTCGCCCTGGAGGGGCCGCAGGACGAGTCCGACGACACCCCGGCGACCGCCCGCTCACGGGAGGAGCTGGAGGCGGAGGACGCCGCGATCGAGGTCAGCGAGGAGCGCGAACCGGAGGAGCCGGAGCCGGCCGGCCTGCAACGGCCCACCACCCGGGCCGCTCTCCAGGTCGCCGTCGGCTCCTCGCTGGCCATCGCCGGGGGCGAGCTGCTGTCCAGCCAGCGCTGGTACTGGGCGGTGCTGACCTGCTGGATCGTGTTCCTGAACACCGCCTCCACCGGCGAGATCCTGGTGAAGGGCTACCGACGGCTGCTGGGCACGGTGCTGGGCGTGGTGGCCGGCATCGGGCTGGCCGGGCTGGTCGGGCACCACACGTGGACGGCGTTCGCGCTGGTGCTGCTGTTCATCTTCGCGATGTTCTACACCGCTCCCCTGTCGTACACGCTGATGTCGTTCTTCGTGACGGCCATGCTCGGGCTGCTGTACACCCTGCTGAACACCTACAGCATGTCGGTGCTGGTGCTGCGGATCGAGGAGACGGCGCTCGGCGCGGCCTGCGGGGTGATCGCGGCGGCCGTCGTGCTGCCGATCCACACCGACCGCCGCACCAACGACCTCCTCGTGGCGGTCCTCGACCGGCTGGCCGAGGTGACCCGGGGCGCCGTCGACCAGCTGAGCGGCGGGGCGGGCGGCGACCTGGTGGAGCGGGCGCGCGAGCTGGACCAGGCGCTGGCCGACCTGCGCGCGGCGACCCAGCCGCTGACCCATCCGATCACACCGCTGCGCTCACGCCGGGACACGGCCCGGTACGTGGTCGCTCTGCTGGAGACCTGCGCGTACCACGGGCGGTCCCTCGCGGCCACGGCCGAGCTGCTGCCGACGCATCCGTCGATCGCGGCGGATCCGCGGCTGCGCGGGGCGTGTGCGCGGATCGTGCACAACATCGAGGCGATCGCCGCGCACGTCAGGGACCCGCGGGCGGACGCCGGAATCGAGACCGGCCCCAGCATCGCGTCGATGCTGGAGCCGGGCACCCTGCGCACCCCGCGCTACGGCCGCGTGACCGACCGGGTGCTGCGTCACCTGCAGCGGCTGGACGAGGCCGTCTCCGGTCTGGCCCGCCCGCTGGGCGTCGCCGGCGGGCCGGCCCAGCCGCGGGGGTGACCGCTCACCGCGGGTCGGCGGAGCCGGGGCGGCGGCTGCCGAGCACCTCGTCGCGGACCCGCGCGCAGCTGCGGCTGATCAGCCGGGAGACGTGCATCTGGGAGATGCCGAGCCGGTCGGCGATGCGGCTCTGGGTCATGTCCTCGAAGAAGCGCATGTAGAGGATGGCCCGCTCACGCTCGGGCAGCCGGCGCAGTCCTTCCTTGGCGGCCTCGCGGTCGACCACGACGTCGTAGGAGGTGTCCGTGGCACCGAGGGTGTCGGCGAGGCTGTAGCCGTCGTCGCCGGCGGAGAGTTCGGCGTCCAGCGACAGGGTGCTGAAGCTCTCCAGCGCCTCCAGGCCGGCGCTCACCTCCTCCTCGCTGAGGCCGGTGTGGGCGGCGATGTCGGCGACGGTGGGTTCGGGACTGCCGGGGTTCTGGGTGAGTTCCCGCCGGGCCACCCGGACCCGGTTGCGCAGTTCCTGCACCCGGCGCGGCACCCTGAGGGCCCACATCCGGTCGCGGAAGTGCCGCTTGACCTCACCGGTGATGGTCGGCACGGCATAGCTCTCGAAGGCACCCCGGGAGGGGTCGAAGCGGTCGATGGCCTTGACCAGGCCGAGCGCGGCCACCTGGCGCAGGTCCTCGACGGACTCGCCGCGGTCGCGGAACCGGCCGGCGATCCGGTGGGCCATGGGCAGCCAGGCGGTGACGAGTTCGTCTCGTACGGCGTCCCGCTCGGGACCGTCCTCCAGCTCCGCCAGTCGGACGAACAGCTCGGCGGTGTCGGGAGCGTCGTCGTGGTTCCGCCGGGCGGGCGCCGCGGCGGCGGTGGTGGCGGTCGTGCCGGGACGGCTTGTCGACATGTCGGTCAGCATGCGGAATCGCTCCTGAACGTGGTTTCAGGGCACGGCCGGAACACAGGTTCCTGGTCCTGGCCCGAACGGTGGTGTCAGGGTTGGCCGCGGGTCAGCCGCCGGGGCCCGCCGGGAGGGGGCCAGGGCAGCGGTGGTGTTTTCCCCGCTGGGCGCGCGCCTCCGGTCCGAAGCACGAGGTTCCGTCTGCCCCTCGGTCAAGCGGGCAAACGCCGCTGGGCGGAACTTCGAAAACCGCTTCAGCGCAACGGTACGACGGCCGTGATGCGCTTGCCTCCGCACGGCAGCTCGGCCACCCGGACGTCCCGGGCCAGCCGGCAGACGATGGGCCAGCCCCGGCCGCCGGGCCGGCCGCGCCCGTCGGCGGGCCGGCGGGCCACGGGGAGTTCGTCACTGCGGTCGCTGACCGAGACGCGGACGCCCCCGGAGTCCACGTCGACGTCGAATCCGGTGATGCCGCCGCCGTGCAGCAGCGCGTTGGTGGTGAGTTCCGAGGTCACCAGCAGGGCGTCCTCGACGGCCTCGGCCGGGCACGGCAGGGCGCGGGCCCGGCACCGTTCGGTCATGACCCGCTCGACCGTTCTGCGGGCCTCGGCCGGCCGGCTGGGTATCCGGCAGCGGGCTTCCGGCAGGGTCGCGGCGGAGCGGGTCCGGTGCTGTTGTTCGAGCATCCCTTCCTCCCTGAGCGGTGCCCGGATTACAGGGTTTTCTCCTTGTCCGGCTGACCCTTTCGGGCCCTGTCAAACACACTCGGTGCCGGTGTCATCACGGCCGACCGTCCGGGTACCCGACGGGCATGACCGATGTCGTGGACGCGGACGAGTTGTTGCGGAGGATCCGGCGGGGCCGGGAGCGCGCGGCCGAGGAGGAGCGGGCCTGGCGGGAGCGGGCCCGGAGCCTGACGGCGACGGATCCGGAGGGCGCCCGGGAGGCGACGGACCGGGCCCGGGCGTTCGAGGCGGTGCTGCGGGTGCTGGAGGAGATCGTGCGCCCGGGCAGGAGCCCGGTACAGACGGAAGGAGTGAAACAGGTCACCTGACCCGGTTTCTGGTTACCCAAAAGTACGACAGGTGGTTTATCGTTCATCCATACGTGATGCCGGAGGGGCGCGGAACCGTCCTTCCCCCCTCCCCGCGTCACCGCATACGGCCCTGGCTGGTTTCCCCCGTCCAGCCAGGGCTCTTTGCTGCCCCGAGCGCGACACGCGGGCGGAGATCCGCTCGCCTCGACGTGCTCCTGGCGGTCACAGCGGCTGAAATGGGCTTGGGAGCACAGCACCCGAACCGCAACCGCCGCCGGCGAGGAGCCATGCGCCATGACCAAAGCGATCAAACTGCTCACCGCCCTCCCCCAGGCGCAGCGCGAGCGCCTGATGGAGCTGGCGAAGGAGGTCTCCTTCCCGGAGGACACCCGCATCTTCGAGGCCGGCGGCACCGCTGACCGGTTCTGGGTGATCCGCTCGGGCGCGGTCCACCTCGACACCCAGGTCACCACCCGGCAGCGGGTCACCGTGGCCACGCTGGGCGCGGGCGACATGCTCGGCTGGTCCTGGCTGTTCCCGCCGTACGAGTGGGACTTCGGCGCGGTGGCCTTCAGCAACGTACGGGCCTACGAGTTCGACGGGCCGTCGGTGCTCGGGCTGTGCGTGGAGGACCCGCTGCTCGGACTGTCGCTGGTGCGGACGGTGGCCGAGGTCCTCGCCCACCGCCTGGAGACGACCCGCGGAAAGCTGATGGAGCAGTACACGATGCGGCGGCGCAGCGGCCCGCTCTAGGGCCTCTCCTGGGCGGGCACCTCAGATCCGGTAGCGGCGCAGGGCCGGGACGGCGGCGGCCAGGGCCAGCATCACCACGACGACCAGGGCGCCGCCGCCCGCGACGGCGGCCCGGGGGCCGAACACCGAGCCGGCGGTGCCGTGCAGCACGTCGGCCAGGCGCGGTCCGCCCGCGACGACCACCGTGAACACCCCCTGCATCCGGCCGCGCATCTCGTCGGTCGCGGCCGACAGCAGGATGGCGCCGCGGAAGACCATCGAGACCATGTCGGCGACGCCGGCCGCGGCGAGGAAGGCCAGGGCGACCCACAGGTTCCCGCTCAGTCCGAACCCGGCGACGGCCGCGCCCCAGCCGACGACCGCACCGATCACCATCCAGCCGTGCCGGCGGGCCCGCGAGAAGACACCGGAGAACAGGCCGCCGAGCACCGCGCCGACCGGGATGCCCGCGAACAGCACACCGAGCGCGAGACCCTCGCCCCAGGAGCCGTACGTGTCCGCGGCCAGCTCGGGGAAGAGGGCGCGGGGCATGCCGAACACCATGGCGACGATGTCGGCGAGGAAGGACAGCAGCAGCACCTTGTGCCGGGATATGTACCGGAAGCCCGCCGCTATCTCGCGCAGTCCCGCCCGGCGGGCGGTCTCGGCGAGCGGCGGCAGCGCGGGCAGCCGGAAGACGGCCCACACCGTCACGCACAGTGCCAGCGCGTCGATCAGATACAGCTCGGGCAGCCCGATGACCGGGATGAGCGCACCGGCCAGCAGCGGGCCCGCCACCAGGCCGGTCTGCATCACCGTCGAGCCGAGGGCGTTGGCGGCCGGCAACTGCTCCGCCGGGACCAGCCGGGCGATGGAGGCGGTCCGGGCGGGCGAGTTGAGCCCGAAGAACGCCTGCTGCAGCGCGAGCAGCACCATGAGGACGACGACCGAGTCCAGACCGGTGACGGCCTGCGCCCAGAACAGCAGCGAGGTCACCGCGATGCCGCTGTTGGTGACCAGCAGCAGCTTGCGCCGGTCCACGGTGTCGGCGACCGCCCCTCCCCACAGCGCGAAGGCCACCATCGGCAGCAGTCCGGCGAGGCTCGCGTAGCCGACCCAGGCCGAGGAGTGCGTGATGTCGTAGATCTGCTTGGGCACGGCGACGGCGGTGAGCTGGCTGCCGACGGCGGTGACGATGGTCGACGACCACAGGCGCCGGTAGGCGGGGATGCGCAGCGGGCGGGTGTCCATCGCCCAGCGGCGCCAGCCGCGCCGCGGCGGGTCCTCGGCCGCCGACCCGTCGGGGCCGGTCCGGGTCCCGGTCGGGTCGGTCTCGGTGCTGCTGCTCTCGGTCGCGTCCACGGATGTCCTGGTTGCTCGATACATCTTTTCGGTTTGAGAGCCTAACTATTCCAGGACGACCTGTGCACGCCGAACGGATCCGGCTCAGGACCCGGCGATCAGGGACGCACCCAGGGCGAGCATGGTCAGGGCCACCAGGCCGTCCAGCACCCGCCAGGCGCCCGGGCGGGCCAGAGGGCGGCCGAGCAGCCGGGCGCCGAAACCGAGCGCGGTGAACCAGCACAGGCTGGCGAGCGCGGCGCCGAGCCCGAAGGTCCAGCGCAGCGGGCCCCGGTCGGCCGCCAGGGAGCCGAGCAGGAACACGGTGTCCAGGTAGACGTGCGGGTTCAGCCAGGTCATCGCCAGGCAGGTGAGCACCGCCCGGCGGCGCGAACCGACCGCCTCCCCCTCCGCGCGCAGCCCGGCGCCGGGCCTGAGGACCCGGCGGGCGGCCAGGGCGCCGTAGCAGAGCAGGAAGGCGCCGCCGACGATCCCGACCGCCCGGAGCGCGCCCGGCCAGGCCACCACCACGGCGCCGACCCCGCCGACGCCCAGCGCGATGAGCACCGCGTCGGACAGGGCGCAGATGCCGACGACGGCGAGCACCGCGTCCCGGCGGACCCCCTGTCTGAGGACGAAGGCGTTCTGGGCACCGATGGCGACGATCAGGGAGAGGCCGGTGCCGAATCCGGCGGCCGCGGCGGTCAGGGCGTGGTTCATGCGGCCGACGCTAGGAAAGGACCGCTCCCAAGTACAGCTAAAGATTTTTACGTATCCTTAGCACCTGTGATGTCAGAGCTGCCCCTGGAACAGGTCCGTACGCTGCTGGCCGTCGTGGACGAGGGCACCTTCGACGCGGCCGCCGCCGCGCTGCACGTGACGCCGTCAGCGGTCAGCCAGCGGGTCAAGGCGCTCGAACAGCGCACCGGCCGGGTGCTGCTCCAGCGCACCAAACCGGTGCGGCCGACGGAGTCCGGCGCGGTGCTGGTCCGGTTCGCGCGGCAGCTCGCCCGGCTGGAGCGGGACGCCTGGGGCGAGCTGGGGCTGAGCGGCGGCGGGGAGCCCACGCGGGTCCCGGTCGCGGTGAACGCGGACTCGCTGGCGACCTGGTTCCTGCCGGCGCTCGCCCTCGTCCCGGGCCTCTGCTTCGAACTGCACCGGGAGGACGAGGACCACACGGCGGCACTGCTGCGCGAGGGCCTGGTGATGGCGGCCGTGACCTCCTCGCCCGACCCGGTCCCCGGCTGCACGGTCCGCGCCCTCGGCCGGATGCGGTATCTGCCGGTGGCCGCGCCCGGGTTCGCCGCGGCCCATGTGGACGGGCGGTCCCTGCCGGAGGCGCTGTCCCGGGCCCCCGTGGTGGTCTTCGACCGCAAGGACGACTTCCAGGACGCCTTCGCACGCCGGCTGGGCTGCGGGTCCGCCGGCCCCTTCCGGCACCACGTGCCCACGTCGGAGGGGTTCCTGGACACGGTCGCCGCCGGACTGGGCTGGGGCATGGTCCCGGAGGTGCAGGCCGGCCCGCTGCTGGAGGGGGGACGGCTGGTCGTGCTCGCGCCCGGCACGTGGATGGACGTCACGCTCCACTGGCAGCAGTGGAAACTGGACTCCCCCGCACTGGCGGCCTTGGCGGACGCGGTGACGGCGACGGCGCGGGGAGCGCTGCGCGGCTGAACCGAAGTGCCGCTCCTGCCGGCGCCGGCCACCGGGCCGGACCGCCGTCCGCCGCAACTCCCCCTGGGCGAAGCGGAGTTGGGCGCCGCAATGTCCTCTGCGAGCCACCCGTGCGGCTGTTGGGAGGCCGCGGCCGGCGCACAAGCCGTCCGATTCCCTGCCGCTTCCGCCGTTTCACGCCGTCCCGACCGGTGACCCGAACCGGGAGAACGCGTGCGGAACGCAAGCGGAACGCGTTTCGACAGGGCACGGACGACTTCGATCCGAGCAGGAGACTCCGATGGAGAACTGGCGCGACCATGCCGCGTGCCGTCACGAGGACCCCGATCTGTTCTTCCCGATCGGCACGACCGGGCCGGCGCAGGTGCAGAGCGAGCAGGCCAAGGCGGTGTGCCGGGGCTGCCCGGTCCGGGAGCAGTGCCTGGAGTGGGCACTGGACACGAACCAGAGCATCGGCATCTGGGGCGGCACGACGGAGCTGGAACGCCGTGCACTGCGGCGCCGCGCCCGCTCCCGGCCGCGCTCGGGCTGACCGGCGGGCCCGGCAGGCGGGGGCTCGGCGCCGCGCGGGGCTCAGCGCCCGCCGCGGCGCAGGGTCCCCCACTCCCGCTCCTGCCGGGCCACTTCCTTCCTGGCCGCGTCGATCACGTCGTCGGCGATCCAGCACAGCGGCTCGACGTCGGCCACCAGCGGCTCGTTGTCGGGGCCCCGGCCGGTCTCCCGGCCCCGCAGGAGCCACGGGCGGACGCCGGGGCCCTTGTCGTGGGGCAGGTGCGCGTAGTCGTAGAGCCGGCGCGCCACCCACAGCTCGACCGACCGGTCCTGCCACCAGTCCTCCACGTCGAGCGGATTGGCGGACAGCCCCGGCATGGGCACGCCGGTCAGCTCGTCGATGCTGGAGACCTTCTGGAGGTCGGCTGCCGGCCCCTTGGACCAGCGCACGTACAGGCCGCGCCGCCGTTCGACCAGGCGGGCCGCTTCGGCGAGCGTGGTGACGACCGGCAGGTCCTCCGGTGCACTCATGGCATGACCTCCCTCTGCTGCGCGTCGCGCGACCGGAGTACCCCCGGCGCACGCCGGAAACCGGATCCCGCATTCCGCTCTCCGGACCCCCGGGCGCTCAGGACGCTCCGGGCTCGTCGCCGGGCGGGGGCGCGGCGGGCAGCCGGTGCGCACACGCGTTCGGATCCCAGGCGGCTCAGTGCGCGAGCCAGTCGGCGTGGCCCATGACGACCACCGGGTGCCTGCCGGGGTCCAGGGTGCGCAGGAGGTCCTTCAAGTGCGCCTTGGCGACGCTGACGCAGCCGTGGGTGGGCCCGCCGTGGTCGACGTGGAGCCACACGCCGCCGCCGCGCTTCGGGCCCAGCGGCCGGGTCCGGTCCAGGGGCGAGGTGCCGGGCCTGCGGTTGTAGTCGATGGCGATGACGTAGTCGAAGGAGCCTTCCAGCGGCTCGCCCTCGAAGCCGGTGCCGGGCGAGTGGAACGCGCCGGAGCGGTGGTACGGGAGCCTGCTGCCCGGGTCGGGGAGCAGTCCGCCGGCGTCGGAGAGGGTGTAGACGCCGAGCGGGGAGCGCAGATCGCCGATCATGTGGTGGGCGCTCCAGCCGCGCAGCGCGTTGTAGGCGGGCCAGGCGGGGCTCGCCTGCCAGCCGGCGGCGGTGCGCTGGTGCAGGACCACCGTGCAGAGCGGGGAGTTCGCGCCGCGTCCCGTGACGACGACGGCCTGCGTGCAGCGCTCGGGTATGGCCGCGGACCGCCGGGGCCCCAGCCCGGGTATGCCGTGCGGGCCCGGCGGTGCGGCGGCGCCGGAGGTGGGCGCCGGGGGCCGGCGCCCGGTCGCCTCGGCTCCGCCGCCGCAGCCGGTGAGCAGCGGCGGGGAGACGAGGAGGGCTACAGCGGTTCTGCGTCGGATCATGGGCCGATCGTGGCGTACGGTGGTGTGAACTCGTCAGGGGTCAGGGGCTGTTCGGCTTGCCCTGCGTGTACAGCCAGGTGTGGAACAGCCCTTTCAGCTGCTTCCCCGACTCCTTCTCGGCAAGCCTCACGAACTGTGCGGTCGTCCCGTGGCCGCCGCGGTGCCCGGTCGCCCAGGCGCGCAGGATCCGCACGAAGTCCCGGTCGCCGACGGCCCGGCGCAGCTCGTGCAGGGCCATGGCGCCGCGGGCGTAGACGGGCGTGCCGAAGAGGTGCTTGCCGCTGCCGGGGTCGCCGGGCGGGTAGGCCCACAACGCGTCGCTCGCCGGCCGGGCGTAGAGGGCGTCGAAGGTCTTCTGGGCGCTCGGGCCGCCGTGCTGTTCGGCGTAGAGCCACTCGGCGTAGGTGGCGAAGCCCTCGTTGAGCCAGATGTCCTTCCAGGCGGTGAGGGAGACGGAGTCGCCGAACCACTGGTGGGCGCTCTCGTGGACGAGGGTGTCGAGGTCGGGTGCGGAGGAGTAGAGCGGCCGGGTCTGGGTCTCCAGGGCGTAGCCGACGCCCGGGGCGTGGTCGACGACCGAGCCGGCGGCCCGGAACGGGTACGGTCCGAACAGCCTGCTCTCCCACTCCAGGACGGAGGGCAGCTTCTTCAGGACGGGTGCGGCGGCGCGCGCCTCGCGGGCGTCCACGGCGTTGAACACCCGGAGGCCGCCCCGGGTGGTGTACCGCTCGACCTGGAACTTCCCGATCGTGGCGGTGGCCAGGTAGGCGGCCATGGGCTGGGTCTCGCGCCAGCGGAAGGTGGTCCGCCCGTGGGCGGTGCTTTCGCCGAGCAGGACGCCGTTGGCGACGGCGGTGCGTCCCTTCGGCACGGTGATCGTGAAGTCGTACGACGCCTTGTCCCGGGGGTGGCTGTTGGCGGGGAACCAGGTCATGGCGCCCTGCGGCTCGCCCGCGACGAAGGCGCCGTCGTCGGTGGGGATCCAGCCGTCCGGCGAGCCGTCGGGGTCGGTGACCGGCTTCGGGGTGCCGTGGTAGGCGACGGTGACGCGGAACTCCCGCCCGCGGCGCAGGGCGTGGCGCGGGGTGACGACGAGTTCCTGGCCGTCGCGCCGGAAGTCCGCCTTCGTGCGGTCGACGGTGACGGCGGTGACCGTCAGGCCCTTCAGGTCGAGGTCGAACCGGGTGAGGTTCTGCGTGGCGCGGGCGGTGAGGACGGCGGTGCCGTCCAGGCGGCGGGAGCCGGTGTCGTAACCCAGCGTCAGGTCGTAGTGGCGGACGTCGTAGCCGCCGTTGCCGCTGAGCGGGAAGTAGGGGTCGCCCGCGCCGGGCGCGCCGGTGGTGCCCGGCGCGGTGGGTCCGGCGGCGCCGAGGAGCGCCGCCACGGCGAGGGGGACGGTGGCGTAGGTGGCGGTACGGCGTCGCGCGGGCTGTCTGCGGGGTGGCGTCACATGCGCTCCTTGGGGCCGGCCGGTGATCGACTGGCCGTCAGACTAGGCGCCGCGCGGGCCCGGTTTCCCCCTTGTTCCGGTCAAGTCGTGTGGTCCGGTCGCGTCGTGCCGCGTCGCCGCCGGGTGGGCGCGGGCCGGCGCAGTACGCTCGCGGAACCGTCCACGATCCGAGAGGGGCCCGACCGTGAGCGTGCGTGTGCGCCGCGTCTACGAACCGCCCGAGCCCGACGACGGCCTGCGGGTGCTGGTCGACCGGCTGTGGCCGCGCGGCCTCGCCAAGGACGCGGCGCAGGTGGACGAGTGGCCGAAGGAACTGACCCCGTCGAGCGAGCTGCGCACGTGGTATCACGGCGGCGGCTCCTACGAGGAGTTCAGGAGCCGCTACGAGCAGGAGCTCCAGGCCCCGGAGGCCGCCGAACTGCTGGACCGCCTCAGGAAGTCGGCGCGCAAGGGCCCGGTGACCCTCCTCACGGCGTCGAAGAAGGCGGAGGAGAGCCACGCGCACGTCCTCGCGGAGCTGTTGCGGGGCTGAGGCCGGCCGGGGTGGTCAGCCGGTGTGCCGGGCCGCGTGCCGGCCGGCGGCCCGCCCCGAGAACAGGCAGCCGCCGAGGAAGGTGCCCTCCAGGGCGTTGTAGCCGTGGACACCGCCGCCGCCGAACCCGGCGACCTCGCCGGCCGCGTACAGCCCCTCGACGGGGGTGCCGTCGGCGCCGAGGGCGCGGGAGTCCAGGTCGGTCTGGATGCCGCCGAGGGTCTTGCGGGTGAGCACGTGCAGCCGGACCCCGATCAGGGGGCCCGCGGACGGGTCGAGGATGCGGTGCGGGGCGGCGACGCGGCCGAGGCGGTCGCCGATGTAGCGGCGGGCGTTGCGGATGCCCTGCACCTGGGCGTCCTTGCTGTAGGGGTTGGCGATCTGCAGGTCGCGGGCCTCGATCTGGCGGCGCACCTCGGCCGCCTCCAGCAGCGGCTTGCCGGTCAGCGCGTTCATCTTCTCGACCAGCTGCTCCAGGGTGGCGGCGGTCACGAAGTCGGCGCCGTGGTCGAGGAAGGCCTGCACCGGGCCGGGGGCGCCCTTGCCGAGCAGCCGGTCGCGCAGCACGGCCCCCCGGTCCCTGGCGGTGATGTCGGGGTTCTGCTCGGAGCCGGAGAGCGCGAACTCCTTCTCGATGATCTTCCGGGTGAGGATGAACCAGGAGTGGTCGTAGCCGGCGATGTCCTCGGTGGTGCGCAGGTACTTCAGGGTGCTGAGGGTGTCGTAGCCCGGCAGGCAGGGGTCGGGCAGGCGGCGGCCGAGGGCGTCGAGCCAGATGGATGACGGGCCCGGCAGGATGCGGATGCCGTGGCCGGGCCATATCGGGTCCCAGTTCTGCAGGCCCTCGGTGTAGTGCCACATGCGGTCGCGGTTGACGAGGCGTACGCCGGCCTCGGCGCTGATGTCGAGCATGCGGCCGTCGACGTAGGCGGGGACGCCGGTGACCATCTCGGCGGGGGGTGTGCCGAGCCGTTCGGGCCAGTAGCGGCGGACGATGTCGTGGTCGGCGCCGATGCCGCCGGTGGTGACGACGACGGCCTGGGCGGTGAGTTCGAAGTCGCCGGCGCGGTCGCGGCTGGAGGCGACACCGCGCGGGGAGTCGTCGGGGGCGAGGACGGTGCCGCGTACGCCGCGTGCCGTGCCGTCCTCGATGACCAGCTCGTCCACCCGGTGACGGTGGTGGAAGGTCAGCAGCCCGTCCCGGGCGGCCTGCCGGGCGTGACGGACGAACGGTTCGACCACGCCGGTGCCGGTGCCCCAGGCGACGTGGAAGCGGGGCACGGAGTTGCCGTGGCCGTCCGCGCGCAGGTCGCCGCGCTCGGCCCAGCCGACGGTGGGCAGCAGCTCGATGCCGTGTCCCCGGAGCCAGGACCGCTTCTCGCCGGCCGCCCACTCGACGTAGGCGCGGGCCCAGCGGACGGCCCAGGAGTCCTCGTCGGCGAGCCGGTCGAACCGCGCGCTGCCCTGCCAGTCGCTCCAGGCGAGGGCGAAGGAGTCCTTGATGCCGAGACGGCGCTGCTCGGGCGAGTCGACGAGGAAGAGGCCGCCGAAGGACCAGAACGCCTGGCCGCCGAGGTTGGCGGCGTTCTCCTGGTCGACCAGGGCCACCCTGCGGCCCCGGCTGGTGAGCTCGTGCGCCGCGACGAGGCCGGCGAGTCCGGCTCCTACGACGATGACGTCCGCGTCCATGGCGAGGGTGTCCTTCCTGAGGGTGCGGGGAGGGGGGTCGTGCCGGTGCTCAGGCGGGGGTGCGGCCGCCGCCCCCGAGCAGCGCCGTGAGCAGTTGCCTGAGCCAGGCCCGGGCGGCCTCGACGTCCCGGTCCAGCAGCAGTTGGGTGGTGACCCCGTCGTACGCGGCGACCACGGCGTGCGCGGCGCCGTCCGCGTCGCCGAGCACGGCGGGCAGTTCGGTGTGGCCGCGGGCCCGGGAGAGCCGGTCGGCGATCGCCCGGCGCAGCCGTGCGCGGTGGTCGAGGAGGGCCCGGGCGACGGCCGGGTCCCGGGCGGCGTGCACCAGGAAGTCGGTCTTCACCAGCAGCCAGTCGACGTCGAGCAGCAGCACCTCGGTGACCCGGTCCACGGAGGCGGGCACGTCCAGGTCGGGGCCGTCCTGGGCGAGGGCGTCGGCGACCTGGCCGGCGATGAGGTCGGCGCGCTCCTGGTAGAGGGCGAAGAACAGCTCGTCCAGGGTGGCGAAGTTGGAGTAGAAGGCGCCCCGGCTGAAGCCGGCCGCCTCGCAGACCTCCTCGATGGAGACCCGCCCGAAGCCCTTGGCCGCGAACACCGCGAACGCGGCGTCGAGCAGCCGGGCGCGGGTGCGGACCCGGCGCCGGGTGACGCGCTTGGCCGTGTCCATGGCTGCCCCTCCGGCTCGATTCGATACGCGAATGTATCGGATACACCGATGTATCGAAAGCCGCGGGAGCACCCCGGCCGGCACTCACCACGATCGAAGGGAACATGTTTTCGATTAAGGAGTACGCTGGGCCCATGTCCACGCACCTCCAGGGCTCCCTGTTCGACCAGACCGACCAGCTGCGGCTCGGCCCGCTCGACGGGCTGCGCCGGACCGCGCTGGGTTCGGGCGCCTGGATCGACGTGCTCCCGGGCTGGCTGAGCGGGGCCGACGCCCTGTTCGAACACCTCGCGACCGCGGTCCCGTGGCGTGCCGAGCAGCGCACGATGTACGACAACGTGGTGGCCGTCCCGCGCCTGCTCGCCTTCTACCGGGCCGGGGACGCCCTCCCCCACCCGGTCCTCGACGAGGCCCGCACCGCCCTGTCCCGGCACTACGCCGGCGAACTGGGCGAGCCGTTCACCACCGCCGGGCTGTGCTACTACCGCGACGGCCGGGACAGCGTCGCCTGGCACGGCGACCGGATCGGCCGGGGCTCCCGGCAGGACACGATGGTCGCGATCCTCTCCGTCGGCGAGCCCCGCGACCTGCTGCTGCGCCCGGCCGGCGGAGGCGGCACTGCGGTCCGGCGCCCGCTCGGGCACGGCGACCTCATCGTGATGGGCGGCTCCTGCCAGCGCACCTGGGAGCACTGCGTCCCGAAGACGAGCCGGGCCACCGGACCGCGCATCAGCATCCAGTTCCGCCCGCAGGGCGTGCGCTGACCCGACCCGCCGGTGCGGGACACCGGCACATCTGGTTGTCTGTCCCCGACGGTCAGCCGCACAGGGTTCGGGGAGATCATGCGGGCAGAGGTACACCAAGTCGCCGACGGCACCTATCTGGTGCACGGCAACAACGTCAACTGGGTGATCCTGAAGGACGGGGACGCCGTCACCCTGGTGGACACCGGGTACCCGGGAGACCGCCAGGGGGTCCTGCAATCCCTCGCCGAGGTGGGCAGTTCCCCGGAGGCGGTCGCCGCCGTGCTGATCACCCACGCGCACAACGACCACCTGGGCTCGGCCGAGTACCTGCGCGCGGCCCACGGCACCCCGGTGTACCTGCACCCGGCCGAGGTGCCGCACGCCCGGCGGGACTTCCTGCAGCAGGCCGGCATCGGCGACGTGGTGCGCAACGCCTGGCGGCCGGGTGTCCTGCCGTGGGCGGTGCACGTGATCCGGGCGGGCGGCACCGACCACAACCCCGTCACCGCGCCCGCGCCGTTCCCGAACGAGGGCCCGCTGGACCTGCCGGGCCGTCCCGTGCCCGTGCACACCCCCGGCCACACCGACGGCCACTGCGTCTACCACCTCCCCGGGGCGGGCATCGTCATCTCCGGCGACGCCCTGGTCAGCGGCCACGCGACCTCGCGGGTCAAGGGCCCGCAGATCCTGCCCGACTTCTTCCACCACGAGCGCGCCCGGGTCGTGGCCTCGCTGGAGCTGGTCGGGGCGCTCGACGGCGACACCCTGCTGCCCGGACACGGACCGGTCCACCGCGGTCCGGTGCGGGCCGCGGCCGACCTGGCCCGGGACCGGGCCTCCTAGAACCGGCGGGCGGGGCCTTAGGGTTCCGCCATGGCCTTGCAGATCAGCGCCACCAATCCCGAGCACCCCGCACTCCTGCTCGCCCTGCCCTGGGACACCCCGCTGGAGGAGTGGCCCGAGCACCACCTCGTGCCGCTCCCCCGCGGCATCTCCCGGCACGTGGTGCGCTACGCGCACGCCGGCGACGAGGTGATCGCCGTCAAGGAGCTGGCCGAACGGCCCGCGCTGCGCGAGTACGAGCTGCTGCGCGACCTGGACCGGCTCGGCATCCCCGCCGTCGACCCGCTCGCCGTGGTCACCGGCCGCACCGACCCCTCCGGCGCCCCGCTGGAGCCGGTCCTCGTCACCCGGCACCTGCGCGGCTCGATGCCCTACCGGTCGATGTTCGAGACGACCATGCGCCCGGCGACGATGCACCGGCTGATGGACGCCCTCGCCGTGCTGCTGGTCCGGCTCCACCTGGCCGGGTTCGCCTGGGGCGACTGCTCGCTGTCCAACACCCTGTTCCGCCGGGACGCGGGCGCCTACGCGGCCTATCTGGTCGACGCCGAGACCGGCGACCTGCACCCGCGGCTCAGCCCCGGGCAGCGGGACTACGACCTGGACCTCGCCCGCGTCAACATCAGCGGCGAGCTGCTGGACCTGGAGGCGTCCGGCGCGCTGCACCCGTCCGTCGACCCGGTCGAGTTCGGCCACGAGATCTGCACCCGCTACCAGGGGCTGTGGCAGGAGCTGACCCGCACCTCGGTGTACCCGGCGGGCAAGTACCACTACATCGAGCGCCGGATCCGCCGCCTGAACGACCTCGGGTTCGACGTCGCCGAGATGCAGATCGAGCACTCCTCCAACGGCGACACGGTCACCTTCGTGCCGAAGGTCGTCGACGCCGGCCACCACCAGCGCCAGCTGCTCCGGCTGACCGGCCTGGACGCCGAGGAGAACCAGGCGCGGCGGCTGCTGAACGACCTGGAGAGCTGGATGGCCACCCAGGACGACTACGCCCCGGGTGACCCTCCCCCGAGCTCTCGGCTCCGCTCGAACAGGGGGGACCCCCATGCCGCCCGCCCGGAGGTCTTGGCCCACCGCTGGGTGCGGGACGTGTTCCGGCCCACCGTGCGGGCGGTGCCGGTAGAGCTGCGCGGCTCCATGGACCCGGCCGAGATCTACCACGAGCTCCTCGAACACCGCTGGTACCTGTCCGAGCGCGCCCAGCACGACATAGGCCTCGACACCGCCGTCGAGGACTACATCGAGAACGTCCTGCCCAGGGCCCGGACCACACTGGAGCCGACCGGGGCGGAGTAGCTCACTCGTGCGGGACCACGGCCACCGGGCAGTCGGCGTGGTGCAGCACCCCGTGCGCGACCGAGCCGATCCGGGCACCGACCGCCGTACGGCGCGCCCGGCGCCCGACGACCATCAGCTGGGCCCGGCCGGCCGTCGACAGCAGCACCTGGCCGGCGCTGCCCATCTCCACGTGCTCGGCCACGGGCACCTCCGGGAACCGCTCCCGCCACGGCTGGAGGGCCTCGGTCAGCGCCTGCCTCTCGTACGGTTCGAGGCCGCCGGCGTCGTCGAGCAGCTTGAGCGAGCCGGGGCTGTAGGCGAAGACGGGGGGAAGCGTCCACGCCCGGACCGCGCGGACGGCCGCACCGCGAGCCGCCGCCGTCTCGAACGCGAACCTCAGCGCCGCCGCGCTGTCCTCCGGGCCGCCGTGCTGGCCGACCACGACGTCCCGGCCGGCCGCCTCCGCCGCGGGCTGGTCCTCGGCGCGCACCAGGACCACGGGCCGGGCCGCCTCCGCGATGACCTGCTGGCCGACCGAGCCCAGCAGGAAGCCGACGACGGGCCCGTGGCCGCGCGAGCCGAGCACCAGCATCTCGGCCCCGGCCGCCGCACCGGCCAGCGCCTCCGCGGCACCGCCCTCGACCAGGTCGGTGGTCACCGTCAGCCCCGGATGCCGCTCGGCCACGGTCCGCACGGCCTCCGTCACCCCCTCCGACACCCACCCGTGCTGGGTGTCCCGGTCCGCGGCGGCGAGCGCCTCGGCGTACCGCCAGGCGTGCACCACGCGCAGCGGCAGCTCCCGGCGTACGGCCTCCCGGGCCGCCCAGTCCAGCGCGGCCAGACTCTCCTCCGTACCGTCCACCCCTGCCGTGATCGGGCGTGTCATCCGCGGGCCTCCTCGTCGTCGCCGGGTTCTCCGGGTACTGGTGCCCGCCGACGGGCACCGGTCACGATGATCTCTCCTCCCGGACGCCCCGCCGGCTCCCCGGACCGGTGGTGCGCCCGCCGGGCACCGTGGGGCAAGCGGTGGGCGCCCGCGGGCAAGCGGAACCCGCGGAGGCGACCATACGATGGCCTGGTACCGGTGCGGTGGTCCCCACGACACCGACCCGGCGGATCCGGCACTCGGGTGGGGAGACGTATGGCACAGGCCGCCGACACCGCGCGGACCGTCATCCTGACCGTGGACGACGACCCGGGGGTCTCCCGTGCCGTCGCCCGCGATCTCAGGCGGCGCTACGGCGAGTCGTACCGGATCGTGCGCGCGGAGTCCGGCGAGTCCGCCCTGGACGCACTGCGCGAACTGAAGCTGCGCGGTGACCTGGTCGCCGTGATCCTGGCGGACTACCGCATGCCGCAGATGAACGGCATCGAGTTCCTGGAGCAGGCCCTCGACGTGTACCCGGGGGCGCGGCGGGTGCTGCTGACCGCCTACGCGGACACCAACGCGGCGATCGACGCGATCAACGTGGTGGACCTGGACCACTATCTGCTCAAGCCCTGGGACCCGCCGGAGGAGAAGCTCTACCCGGTCGTGGACGACCTGCTCCAGGCCTGGCGCACCAGCGCCTACAAGCCGGTGCCCAGCACCAAGGTGGTGGGACACCGCTGGTCGGCGCGCTCCTCGGACGTCCGCGAGTTCCTGGCCCGCAACCAGGTGCCGTACCGCTGGTACTCGGTGGAGGAGCCGGAGGGGCGGCGGCTGCTGGCGGCGGCCGGACAGGACGGGCAGCGGCTGCCGCTGGTGATCACCCCGGACTGCACGGTCCTGGTCGAGCCGGAGGCGCCCGAGCTGGCCGCGCACGTGGGACTGGCGACGACGCCGACGGCCGACTTCTACGACCTGATCGTGATCGGCGGCGGGCCGGCCGGGCTCGGCGCGGCCGTGTACGGGGCCTCCGAGGGTCTGAGGACCGTGCTGGTGGAGCGGTCGGCGACCGGCGGGCAGGCCGGGCAGAGTTCCCGGATCGAGAACTACCTCGGCTTCCCCGACGGGGTCTCCGGCGCCCAGCTCACCGACCGGGCGCGCCGGCAGGCGGCCAAGTTCGGCGCCGAGATCCTGACCGCGCGCGAGGTGACGGGTCTCGAGGTCAACGGCGCCGCCCGTGTCGTACGGTTCGCGGACGGTTCGGCGATCGCCGCGCACAGCGTGATCCTCGCGACCGGCGTGCAGTACCGGCAGCTGGAGGCCGCCGGCTGCTCCGACCTGACCGGGTGCGGGGTGTTCTACGGCTCGGCGCTGACCGAGGCCGCCTCCTGCCAGGGCCAGGACGTGTACATCGTCGGCGGCGCCAACTCGGCGGGCCAGGCGGCGATGTACCTGTCCCGGGGCGCGAAGTCGGTGACGCTGCTGGTGCGCGGCCCGGACCTGTCGGCGTCCATGTCGCACTACCTGATCCAGCAGATCAACGAGGCCCCGAACATCTCGGTGCGCTGTCACACGGTCGTGGAACAGGCGCACGGCTCGGACCGCCTGGAGCGGCTGACGCTGCGCGACGCGGTGACCGGGGAGACCGAACAGGTCGACGCGCAGTGGATGTTCGTGTTCATCGGCGCCGCCCCGCTGACGGACTGGCTCGGCGACAGCGTGCTGCGCGACGGGCGCGGCTTCATCCTGGCCGGGCCGGACCTGACCGCCGACGGGCGGCCGCCGGCCGGCTGGGAGCTGGACCGGGCGCCGTACCACCTGGAGACCAGCATTCCCGGGGTGTTCGTGGCGGGCGACGCGCGCGCCGAGTCCGCCAAGCGGGTCGCGTCCGCCGTCGGAGAGGGAGCCATGGCCGTGATGCTCGTCCACCGGTACCTGGAGCAGTCGTGAGCGGGCAGATCGTGGCGTGCAGCCCGCAGGAGATCGGCTCGCTGTTCCTCTTCGAGAAGCTGAGCGCCGAGCAGTTGGGCCGGCTGTGCGCCCAGGGACGGGTGGAGCTGTTCCAGCCCGGCCCGGTGTACACCGAGGGCGACCCGGCCACCTGCTTCTTCGTGATGATCGAGGGCACGGTCGTGCTGTCCCGCCGGGTCGGCGGTGACGACGTGGAGGTCACCCGGACCTCACAGCCCGGGGTGTACGCGGGCGCGATGCAGGCCTACCTCGGCGACCGGGTGCGGCAGGTCTACAACAACTCCATGCGGGTCACGGTGCCGACGCGGTTCTTCGTGCTGCCGGCCGACATCTTCGCGGACGTCATGCAGGAGTGGTTCCCGATGGCCGTGCACCTGCTGGAGGGGCTGTTCTTCGGCACGAAGAACACCCAGGCGATGATCGGTCAGCGGGAACGGCTGCTGGCGCTCGGCTCGTTGTCGGCGGGGCTCACGCACGAGCTGAACAACCCGGCGGCGGCCGCGGTCCGGGCCACCGCGACGCTGCGGGAGCGCGTCGCGAAGATGCGGCGCAAGCTCGGTCTGATCGCCGAGGGGCCCTTCTCCCGCGAGGTGCTGGCGAGCCTGGTCGAGATCCAGGAGCGCACCGCGGAGCGGGTGGCGAAGGCCCCGGTGCTCAGCCCGCTGGAGGCCAGCGACCGGGAGGACACGCTCACCGACTGGCTGGAGGACCACGGCATCGACCACGGCTGGCAGCTGGCGCCCACCTTCGTGCAGGCCGGGCTCGACGTGGACTGGCTGGAGCAGGTCGCGGCGGCGGTGGACGAGGAGATCCTGCCGAACGCGGTGGGCTGGCTCAACTACACCATCGAGACCGAGCTGTTGATGAGCGAGATCGAGGACTCCACCACCCGCATCTCGCACCTGGTCGACGCCGCCAAGCAGTACTCCCAGCTGGACCGGGCCCCGTACCGGGTGGTGGACGTGCACGAACTCCTCGACAGCACGCTGCTGATGCTGTCGGGGAAGATCGGCCCGGGCATCGAGGTCGTCAAGGAGTACGACCGCACGCTCCCGCCGGTGCCCGCCTACCCGGCCGAGCTGAACCAGGTGTGGACCAACCTGGTGGACAACGCCGTCTCGGCCATGAACGGCGCGGGCGGCCAGGGCACGCTGACCGTGCGGACGGCGCTCCACCACGAGCGGCTGCTGGTCGAGTTCCGGGACACCGGTCCGGGCGTCCCGCCGGAGATCAGGGACCGGATCTTCGACCCGTTCTTCACGACCAAGCCGGTCGGCGAGGGCACCGGCCTCGGCCTGGACATCTCCTGGCGGATCGTCGTCAACAAGCACCACGGGGCCCTGCGGGTCGAGTCGGTGCCCGGCGACACCCGTTTCCAGGTGCTGCTGCCCCTGACCGCCGAGACACCCGACGAGGAGCCGGTATGAACGACGTCGACGGAATCGACCCGAGCGTCCCGCCCAGCGGCACGGGGTGTGTGGAGTGCGAGGAGGCGGGCGGCTGGTGGTTCCACCTGCGCCGGTGCGCGCAGTGCGGGCACATCGGCTGCTGCGACGACTCCCCCGCGAAGCACGCCACCGCCCACTACCGGGCCACCGGGCACCCGGTGATCCAGAGCTTCGAGCCGGGCGAGGGCTGGTTCTGGAACTACGCCACCGACGAGTTGTTCACCTCCGGCCCCGAACTGGCCCCGCCGGGCAGCCATCCCGAGGACCAGCCGGCACCGGGGCCCGCGGGCCGGGTGCCGGAGAACTGGGCGCAGACGCTGCGTTGAGTCCGCGGCGGGCACGGCGGTCCGCCCGGCTGCCGGAGCCCGGGGGCTTGTCGGTGCCGAGGGGGTGCGGGTGCCGTGGGCGTCGGCGGGGCCGGGGGCCCTGTCGGTGCCGCGTGGCAGGATGAGGGCGTGTCACAGACCGCCTTCACCACAGCGCCGCTGATCGGCCGGGACGAGGAACTGGCCCGGCTCACGGGCGTGCTGGAGCGTGCCCGGGGCGGTGCCGCGGGAGCGGTGCTGCTCGCCGGGGACGCCGGGGTCGGCAAGACCCGGCTGCTGGACGAGGCCGCCGGGCGGGCGGCGGGGGCCGGGGCCACCGTGGTCACCGGGCACTGCGTGGACCTCGGGGACGTCGGTCTGCCGTACCTGCCGTTCACCGAGATGCTCGGCGCGCTCGCCGCCGACGAGCGGTTCACGGCCGTCATGGCCGCGCATCCCGCGGCGGACCGGCTGCTGGGCGCCGGCCCGGACGCGGGCGGCGGGCCGGACGAGCGGCTGCGGCTCTTCGAGGACGTCGCCGGGCTGCTGGCCGGGCTGGCGGAGGTGGCCCCGCTGCTGCTGGTCCTGGAGGACCTGCACTGGGCCGACCAGTCCTCCCGGGACCTGCTGCGCTTCCTGCTCAGCCGGGGCCTGCCGCACCGGGCGGGCGGCGCCCGGGACCGGCGGCTCGCGATCCTCGCCTCCTACCGCACCGACGACCTGCACCGCCGCCACCCGCTGCGCCCCCTGCTCGCCGAACTGGTCCGGCTGCCCGCCGTGGAGCGCCTGGAGCTGCGGCCGCTGCCCGATCCTCAGGTCGCCCGGCTGGTGCGGGCCCTGGAGGACCGCCCGCTGCCCGACGCCGTCGTGCACGGGATCGTGGCCCGCGCGGAGGGCAACGCCTTCTACGCGCAGGAGCTGCTCGCGGCGTCCGGCGCGGAGACGGGCGGGGTGCCCAGCGGCCTCGCCGACCTGCTGCTCATCCGGGTCGAGCAGCTGTCCGAGACCGCCCAGCAGGTGCTGCGGACCGCGGCCGTGGCCGGACGGCGGGTGCGGGACGGGCTGCTGCGCGAGGCGGCCGGGCTGCCCGAGGAGGAGCTGGAGGCGGCGCTCAGGGAGGCCGTCGGGCACCAGCTGCTGCTCGCCCAGGACGACGGCACGTACGCCTTCCGGCACGCCCTCACCCGGGAGGCGGTCTACGCCGACCTGCTGCCCGGCGAGCGGTCCCGGCTGCACGGCGCCTACGCCCGGCTGCTCGCGGCGGACGGCGGGGGCCCGCAGACGGCGGCGGAGCGCGCCCACCACTCCCGGGAGAGCCACGACCTGCCCGCGGCGCTCGCGGCCTGTCTGGAGGCCGCCGACCACGCCCGGCGGCTGAACGCGCCCGCCGAGGAGCTGCGGCACCTGGAGGCCGCCCTGGACCTGTGGCCGTCGGTGCCCGCGTCGGTCCGGCCCGCCGGGGAGGGCCTGGACCGGGTCACGCTGACGCTGCGCGCCTCGGCCGCCGCGGCCCACGCCGGCGCGTTCCACCGTGCGGTCGCGCTGACCCGGACGGCGCTCGCCGGGGTCGGCGAGGACACCGACGGCGAACTGGCCGCCCGGGTCCGCTACACGCTGGCCGGGAACCTGCTGACCGTGGACAGCCTGACGGCGGCGTTCCGCTACAGCAGCGAGGCGCTGGCGATGATCCCCGCCGAGCCGCCGTCGCGGACGTGGGTGTGGGCGGCGGCCACGCATGTCGCGGCGGCCCGCCAGATCGGCGAGGACGAGACCGCGCTGCGGATCGGCCGACGGGCCCTGCGGGTCGCCGAGGAGCTGGGCGTGCGGGGCGCCCAGGCCGATCTGCTGATCTCCCTGGCGGTGGTCGAGGGCGGTGGCCGGCGCTCCCCGGAGGGCCGGGAGAAGCTGCGGCGGGCCCGGGAGCTGGCCCGCACCGCCGGGAACGCGCAGGTGGAGACGCGTGCCCTGTTCCACCTGGCGATCGGCGCCGTCGAGTCCGGGGACCTGACGGAGTGTCTGCCGCTGCTGGCCGACGGCCTGGAGCGGGCCCGCCGGGCCGGGCTGCTGTCCTCGGTGTACCCGCTGGAGCTGCGCTACCTCCAGCTGCTGGTGCTGTACACGCTGGGCCGCTGGGACGAGTGCCTGCGCGTGGCCGCCGAGGCCGCGCCCGGGCTGCCCGCGCCGGGCGGCGCCTTCGCGACGAGCCCCGCGCTGTACGTGGCGCTGGCCCGGGGTGACGCCGGCGCGGCGGACCGGGCGCGGGCGCTGCTGGAGGGGCCGTTCGACTGGATGGGCACGCTGGTCGCCGGGATCGTGCTCACCGACGCCGCCGCGCGGGACGGCGACGCGGAGGGCGCCGTGGCACGGATGCGGGCGACGGTCGCGGCCCTCGGCGGCGATACGGCACGGCGGCCGGGCGTCACGGTGCGGCTGGCCGCGCTCTGTCTGGCGGCGGTCGCCGACCGGGTCACGGAGGCACGGCGCGGGGGCGGCGCCGACGGGGAGTCCGCCCGCTGGGAGGAGCCGGCGGCCGAGCTGGTGGAGATGGCGCGGGAGGCCGCCGGGCGGGACGAGGAGGGCCTCGCGCAGGGCCCGGAGGGGCAGGCCTGGCTGGTCCGGGCGGAGGCGGAGTGGGCGACGGTCGTGTCCGGGCCGGATCCGGCGGCCTGGGACAGGGCGGTCGCCGCGTTCGGCTACGGCGACGGGTACGAGCAGGCGCGCTGCCGGCTGCGGTACGCGCGGGCGCTGCTGGCGGTGGAGCGGCGGGCGGAGGCGGCGGAGCAGGCGCGGCTGGCCCGGGAGACGGCGGCCGGGCTGGGCGCGGCGCCGCTGCTGGAGGACGTCGACGCGCTGGTCCGCCGGGGCCGCCTCGGGGCCGCGGCCCCCGCCGCCGGTCATGTTCCGCTGACCGCGCGGGAGCGGGACGTCCTGCGGCTCCTCGCGCGGGGCCGCAGCAACCGGCAGATCGGCGAGGAGTTGTTCATCACCGGGAAGACGGCCAGCGTGCACGTGTCCAACATCCTCGCCAAGCTGGGTGCGGCGAGCCGTACGGAGGCGGTGGCGGTGGCCTACCGGCGGGGTCTGATCGCGTCGGAGCCGGCCGGGACGGGGTGACCCGGCCGGTCCGGGTTCAGCGGGCGCAGTCCAGGCTGTCCAGGCCGACGGCGTCGGCCATGGCCTGCATGCCCTTGTCATTGGGGTGTATGTGGTCGCCGCCGTCGAAGAACGGCAGCATGCGCTCGGGGTCGTAGGGGCTGCGCAGCACGCGGTCGAAGTCGGTGACGGCGTCGAATTCCGGGCTGTCGCGCAGGAACCGGTTCACCTCCTGTCGTACGGCTTCGGCGGCCGGGTCCCATTCCGGCCAGCCCTTGAACGGCCCGACGGTGGCGGCCACGACGCACAGGCCCGCCGCGTGGGCCCGCCGGGCGATCTCCCGGTAGCCGGCGACGAGGTCGGCCGCGGTGACCCCGGTGTGCGCCTTGAGGTCGTTCACGCCCTCGAAGAGGAGGACGGTGCGGACCCCGGGCTGGCTGAGGACGTCCCGGTCGAGCCGGCGCAGCGCGGCCTGCCCGGCGCCGTCCGTGAGGATCCTGTTGCCGGAGACGCCCTCGTTGCCCACGCCGCGGACGGCCCCGCCCGCGGCGGTCAGACGGCGGGCGAGGTAGTCGGGCCAGCGGCGGTTGAGGTCGGCGGTGGACTGCCAGCCGTCGGTGAGGGAGTCGCCGAGCGCGACCACGGCACCGCCGGCCGGGCGGGAGGGCCGTACCGTGACGGAGTCGATGTACCACCAGGAACCCGTGGTCCGCGTCCAGTTGGTGCCGCTCTCCTCGCCGGTGTGCTCCCCCGGGCCGGTGTACGACGTCTGCATCGCCATCCAGTGACCGGTGGCCGGGCCGGCCGCGTCCGGGGTGCGCAGGCTGATGACCAGGTCGGTGCCGGCGGGGACCCTGCCGGGCAGCGGGTCGCTCCAGGCGACGGCGCCCGCGGGCACGGTGACCGTGCGGGCGCCGCCGAAGGTGAGCCGGCGGTTGCTGCCCGGCCGCAGGGCTGCTCCCTGGGCGCGCAGTCCGGCGTGGACGCCGTCCAGGGTCAGCGGGCGGTCGCCGAAGGCGTTGGTGAAGCGGACGCGCAGGTCGCTGCCGCCGCTACTGGTGTGGACGACGAGCCGGTAGCCCTGGCCGGCCGTGCCCTCGCCCATGCGGTCCGCGCTCGCCGCCCAGGTGACCACCCAGAAGGCCGGGGCGGGGGTGGCGGGCGGGGTGGCGGCCCCGGCGGGGGGCGCGGACTGGCAGGCGACGGCGGTGAGCAGGGCGGCGGCGATGCGGCGGCAGCGCCCGAACCTGCCGGTCACCGGACGAGGTCCCGGAGTGTCACGGCCTCGCCGGGGCGCACGCGGACCGTCCGGGAGGTACCTGCGTATCCCACGGAGGTCGTGGTGCCGCCGACGCTGCGGATCCGTACCTCGGTGGGTTTCCCGTCCCGCCAGCGCAGGTCGACGAGGAAGCCGCCGCGGGCCCCGGCGCCGGTGAGCGAACCGGAGGCGGCCCAGGCGTCCGGGAGGGCCGGGAGCAGTTCCAGGTGTCCGGGGCGGGAGTAGAGCAGCATCTCGGTGACGGCGGCCGGGGTACCGAGGTTGGCGTCGATCTGGAAGATGCCCCGGCCCGGTCCGGCCTCGTAGATGTCGAACAGGTTGGGTGCGGTGCCGTTGCCGCCGTCGTGGGAGGGGCGGAGGTTGGTCACGACGAGCTGGTAGGCCTTGTCGGGGTTCTTCAGACGCGCCCAGCACAGGGCGCGCCAGGCGTTGGCCCAGCCGAAGCTGTTCATGCCGCGCGCGGTGAGCAGGGCGGTGGCGCCGCTGACGATGTCGGCGGGGGTGGAGCCGTCGGGCCGGATGCGGTCGCCGGGGAACAGGCCGACGAGCGGGGAGAGATGCCGGTGGGCGGGCTCGCCGAGGTCGTCGGGGGACATCCACTCCTCCAGCCGGCCGGTCGTGGGGCTGACCACGGGCAGGTACAGCTTCTCGCGCAGGGCGCCGACGGCCCGCGCGTACCCCGCGTCCCGGCCCAGCTCACGTGCCGCGGTGCGGTAGTTGCCGAAGAGGGCCCACACCAGTTCCTGTGCGTAGGTGATTCCCTTGGCGTCGAGCGGGCCCTGTTCGGGCGACCAGTCGCTGTCGGCGATTCTGACCTCCCGGCCGGTGCCGGGCAGGGTGGTGGTCAGGAGCCGGGCCTCCCAGAACTCGCAGGCTCCCTTGAGCAGCGGGTAGATCTTCTCCAGGTGGGTGCGGGAGTTCGTGTACTCGTAGTGCTCGAACAGGGAGTTGCACAGCCAGGCGTTGCCCGCCGGGTGCCACCACCAGCCTCCGCCGCCGAAGGGGTTGGTGGAGATGGCGACCGTCCAGCCGGCGTTGCGGCCGCTGGAGTTGCGGTAGCGGTTGCGGGGGTCGTCGAAGAGTCTCCTGGTGAGGTCGGTCCAGGAGGGCAGCTGGGCCACGCAGTAGTCGGTGAACGCGTCGAAGCAGGGCGCGAGGCCGGTCCGGTCGGCCATCCAGTAGTTCATCTGGAGGTTGATGTCGGTGTGGTAGTCGCCCATCCAGTCCGGGTCGTTGCCGTCGAGCCAGGGCCCCTGGAGGCCGAGCGGCAGGCTGTCCCGGGAGCCGGCGATCATCAGGTACCGGCCGAACTGGACGTAGGCGGCCTCCAGTTCGGGGTCGGGTTCGCCGTCGCGGGCGCGGGCCTGGATCCGTTCCCAGGTGTCCAGGGAGCGCTGTTCGGCGGTGGAGGTGCCGAGGGAGAGGGCGAAGCGGCCGAACAGGGCGTGGTGGTCGGCGACGTGGGTGCGCAGCAGGGTGCCGGCGGAGTGCCGGGCGGCGGTACGGACCTTGGTGCGGGCGAGCGCCCGGGGGTCCAGGCCGGGGTCGCGGTAGCGGGTGGCGGCGTCCGGGACGTAGTTCGTGCCGCCGCTGAGGACGACGGTGAGTTCCCGGCAGTCGGTGAACGTCAGGTGGGAGCCGGTCGTGCGGACGGTGCCGCCGCTGCCGTGCGCGGCGATCGCGGCGCCGTGGCGCAGGCCGCCGGGGAAGGTGCCGGCGAAGGATTCGGCCGTGCCGTTCTCGCCGTGGGTGCCGGCGAGGGTGATCGTGCCGGTGTGGCGGCCGCCGCCGCTCTGGGTGAAGTGCAGCACGATGACGTCGTCGGGCCGGCTGGCGAAGAGCTGCCTTCGGTAGGTGACGCCGGCGTGGACGTAGGAGGTGGTCACCACGCCCTGGGCGAGGTCGAGGGTGCGGCGGTAGCCGGTGACGGCGGACAGGTCGTGGTCGGGGAGGTCGACGGTGAGCCGGGCGAGGAGGGTGAGGGAGCCGAAGTCCTCGCGGCCGTAGGGGAACTGGCCGTCGGCGTCGAGGGTGTCGTTGAGGCCGCCGGTCCACAGGGTGACGTCGGTGACGAGGAGGAGTTCCCGGCCGGGGTCGTTGGTGGCGAGGGCGCCGAGGCGGCCGTTGCCGACGGGCAGGCCCTGCCGGATGAGCGTGTGCTCGTCGGCGGGGGCCCGCCACCACAGCTGGTGGCGGGTGTCGGCGGCGGGCACCGCGGTGGGCCGCCGCGGGGCGGCGGTGGCGGTGAAGGCGGGCAGTGCGGTGAGGGCTCCGGTGGCCGCGGCGAGGGTGAGGAAGCCGCGTCTGCTGGGCGGTTTCTGCATGGCGGGTCCGATCACTGGCGGGGGGACGAGGGGACGTCGATGCGGTCGATGTCCGGGGCGTAGTCCGAGCCGCTGTCGAAGGTGACGGTGTTGCTGCCGGCCTTGAGGGTGACGGGGACGCTGACCGTCTCGACGGTCCCCCAGTCACCGGTGGAGGGGAAGGTGTGGCGGGTGGCGGCGCCGGAGCCGGCGGAGACGTTCACCGGGCGGGGGTCGCCGCTGATGTAGGCCACCTTGACCAGGTAGGTGCCGGGCCGGTCCACGACCACGTCGTTGAAGCGGAGGCTGCCGCCGGTGTAGAGGTCGCCGACCTTCCTGCCGCCGGAGCAGGCGGAGCAGTCGGTGACGGAGGCCCGGCCGCCGAGGGTGTTGGCGGCTGCCTCGGCCTCGTAGCCGGTGGTGGTGAGGGTGCCGCCGCGCGGGGTGACGGTGAACAGCCGGGAGCCGTGGGCGGGCAGGGCCTCGGTGATCGTGTTCGTGTAGGTGCCGAGGTTCTCGTGGTTCCACAGGTCGCGGACGGACGCCTTGCCGGTGAGGCCGAGGGAGGAGAAGTCGGCGGTGACGGCGGCGGGGGCGTCGGCGAGGTTGAACAGGGCGACGGTGCGGGTGCCGTCCGGGTTCTTCGCGGCCCACACCTGCTGGGGGTCGGAGGGGGTGACGGGCCGGGCGGGCGGGGAGTCGCCCTGGTCGACGGCGATGACCTCGCGGTTGGTGAGGAGCTTCACGCCGTAGGAGTCGAGCCGGGTGAGGTCGTCGCCGGTGTAGAGCGGGGACTTGGCGACGGCCCAGAGGGTGGCGTAGGTCTGCCGTTCGGCCTTGGTCAGGCCGTCCATGGCGCCGTTGCCGACGTCGAGGGAGTCCAGGTCGTTCCAGCCGCCGGGACCGGCGTGCCTGGTCCAGCCGGGGGTGTCGGTGAAGCGGTCGTCGACGGAGTTCTCCCAGCTGACGAGGGTGTTGCAGTAGCACTCCACGTCGGTGTCGACGCGCCAGCCGTTCGCGTACTTCTTCCAGTCGGCGGCGTGCCCGATGTCCAGGGACCAGGACAGTTCCAGGTGGACGGGGCGGCCGGTGGCGGCGATCGCCTTCTGCCAGGCGGCGACGTCGGCAACGTTGTCGTAGTTCTCGCCGCTCTTGAAGGAGCCGGGGCCCACGCCGTCGAGCTTGAGGAAGTCGTAGCCCCAGGAGGCGATCATCCGGGCCTGGGAGTCGACGTACTTCTGGGTGCAGGGCTTGGCGAAGTCGAGCTTGTAGGCGCTGTCCCAGCCGTTGGTGGTGCGCAGGTCGCCGTGGACGATGTCGGCGGTGGTGCAGCCGTCGGCGTGCCACAGGGGCACCTTGCCGTCGCCGTACGCCTCCTTCTCCAGGCCGACGGGAAGGTAGATGCCGGCCTTGAGGCCGAGGCCGTGGAGGTGGTCGGCGACCGCCTTCATGCCGTGCGGGAAGCGGACCGGGTCGGCCTGCTGGCGTGCGTGGGCGTCGAACCCGGGCTTCCAGTCCTTGTCCCGCCACCAGCCGGAGTCGAGGTTCACGTACGTGTAGCCGTACGGCTTGAGCCTGGCGGCCAGGGCGTCGGCCTGCTTGAGGACGTTCGCCTCGGTCAGGTAGCTGTAGTCGCCGTCCGGGTTGAGGCCGGGGTACTTGGACGACTGCATGCTCCAGCTGGACCAGCCCATGTAGGGCTTGGCGGCGGGGCCGGGCGGGCCGCCGGTGTGCGCGGCGGCCGGGACGGCCGTCGTGAGGCCCGCGGTGAGGGCCAGCACGACGGCGGCCGTGAGCCCGCGCGCGGGCAGGACGGGGTACGAGGGTGACCGCATGGGCCGTACCTCCAGGGTGGGTTCGGGTCGGGGCGGCTCAGCCCTTTCCGCTGCCGGTTCCGTGGGTGATGAAGGTCTGGATCGCGGTGGCGGCCGCGCCCCGCGCCCACTCCTCGAAGGGCAGCGGGCGGATCTGTACGTCGCACCGGGCGGCGGATCCGAAGGCGGCGGTGGTGAACGCCTGCCGGATCTGCGCGGCGAAGAGGTCGTAGGCGGCCAGCCCCTCACCGGAGATGATCACGCGTTCGGGGCCGAGCAGGTTGGCGACGGCGGCGATGCCCCGGCCGATGGCCTCGCCCGCCCGGGCGTACACCTCGCGGGCGCCGGGGACCCCCTGGTGGGCGAGGGCCACCGCGGCGGCGCTGTCCGGGACGTCGCGTCCGGTCGCCTCGCGGACGCGGGCGACGATCGCGGCGTCCCCGGCGATCGCCTCCACACAGCCGCGGTTGCCGCAGTGGCACAGGGGGCCCGCGGGGTCGGCGACGAGGTGGCCGATCTCCCCCGCCACGCCGTGCGCGCCGGCCACCACCCGGCCGTGGACCACGAGTCCGCAGCCGATGCCGGCGCCGACGGTCACCAGGGCGAAGTCGCTGAGTCCCGCTCCGGCACCGAACCACTGCTCGGCGACGGTCAGCGCGCGCACGTCGTTGTCGACGGTAACCGGCAGCCCGCAGGCGGTAGCGGCGAGTTCGGCGAGCGGCACGTCCCGCCAGTCGAGGAACGGCGAGTAGCGTACGACGCCCTCGGCGCGGTCGACGTCGCCGGACACGGCGATGCCGAGACCGGCCACCGCCGCCCTCGACTCGGCGGCGTGGGTGAGGAGTTCGTGGACCAGGTCGGTGAGGGCGGCCAGGGCGGGCCCGGCGGCCCGGTCCGGCAGGGGCGCGCGGCGGGCCAGCCGGACCCGGCAGCACAGGTCCGTCAGGACGGCGATCAGCTCGTCCCCGGTGGCCTTCACGCCGGCGAAGAGGGCGCGTTCACCGTTGACCCGGACCAGGCCGGCGGGCCGGCCGAGGGCGGGGCGGGCCGCCTCGCGGGTGCCGCCCTCCTCCGGGCCGCCGCCCTCCACCAGGTATCCGGACGCCAGTAGGGGGCGCACCGCCTTGGTCACGGCGGCCGGGGACAGTCCGGCCCGGCGGCCGGCCTCCAGGCGGGTCAGGGGGCCGTGGGACAGGACGGTGGTGAAGACCTGGGCCGTGGCGGGGGTGTGCGCGGGGAACGTCTCGGCGTGCGGGGTCGAGCGCATGGCCGGGAACCTAAGGCCGTTATTTTCCGCTGTCAATAAAAGAAACAGCGGCTGTTACGGTGACCGCCGGGGCTCTCACGGCCCGGGAGACCCACGGAGGTCTCCGGAGACCTCCCGGGGATCCCCGGACATGCGGATGCCCCGCGCGGGGCGGGGCATCCGGTGGTGCCGGTGTGGTCCGAGTGCGTCAGTGACGGGCGCTCGGCGTGTTGGCGGCGGTGACGTTGACCGCGGCCCACGACTTGTCCACCGTCTTGTACTCGGTGCTGTTCGCGCCGTACAGGTCCTTGGCCGCCTTCAGCGTCGCGATGCGCGCCTGGTGGAAGTCGGTCGTGGAGACCATGTAACGGGTGAGGGCACGGTAGTAGATGGCGGTCGCCTTGGTCCGGCCGATGCCCTTGACCGCGATGTTGTGGTACGTCGGCGAGTTGTAGTTGACGCCGTTGATCGTCTTCTTGCCGCTGCCCTCGGCGAGGAGGTAGTAGGCGTGCGACGAGACACCGGAACCGGCGTGCACCTCGGTGTAGTAGGTGTCCGACGACCAGTAGTCGATGGTGCCCTCGAGCTTGTCGAGCGAGGGGTGGTCCAGGCGGCGCAGGAACTTCTGCGACAGGCCCAGCTTCTCACCGATCAGGTAGTCCGGCGTGTCCTTCGTGTTCTTGGCGTAGAACTCGACGTTCGAGCCGAAGATGTCCGCGAGCGACTCGTTCAGCGAGCCGGGCTCGCCGTACTGGTTGCCGTCGGAGTCGACGAAGGTCGGCTGCAGGTTGGCGGTCGCCTCCACCACGCCGTGGGTCAGCTCGTGACCGGTGACGTCGAGGACCACGAGCGGCTTCTTGAACATGTCGCCGTCGCCGTCGCCGTACAGCATGCAGTTGCAGGTCGGGTCCCAGAAGGCGTTGGCGACCTTCTTGCCCCAGTGGACCATCGCCTGCGCGGGCTTGCTGTTGTTCGCGATGCCCTTGCGCTTGAAGGTGCTCTTGTAGAAGTCGAGCGTCTTCGTGATGCCGTACTGGGCGTCGGCGGCGGCGCTGACCCGGCTGGTGGTCTTGCCGTTGCCCCACACGTTGGTGGTGTTGGTGAGCTTCGAGCCGGCGCTGAACTTCTCCGTGTACGAGCCCTTGGCGTCCCGCGTCTCGGTGCCGTACCGGTTCGGGTCCTTGAGCTGGTAGTGGCCGCGCGAGGTCTGCGTGGTGGTGAGGCCGACGGTGCCCACGAAGAGGGTCTTGCCGGTGCCCTTGGCGGCCGACGGGTAGGCCGCGGCACCGGTGCTGCGGGAGCCGACCAGGCCGGAGACGTCGGCGCCAGAGCTGGAGCCGGTGGCCGGGTCGAGGGTCTCGCCGCGCTCGCGCAGGGCGTCGAGCAGCTTCGGCGACAGGAACTCGTCCCGGGTCGGCGTGTTGCTGCGCACCTTGCCGGTGACCGCGTCCACGACGACCGTGCGGGCGCTGTCCTTGTCGGTGACGGTGACCTGGTAGGCGAGGGCGGAGGCACCCCCGCGCGCGTCGACCACGAGCTGGGCGCTGCTCGCGTCGCCCTTGGCGGCCTTGGCGGCCTTGGACGCGGCCTGGGCGGCGGTCAGCTTGGCCTGGGCGGCGGCCGGCTTGACCGTGTGGTCGGCCGCACGGGTCACGCCCGTGTAACCGAGACCGCGGTCGAGGTGGACGATGAGGTCGCCACCGAGCACCGGAAGGTCGTTGTGGGTCCGGACGAAACGGACGTGACGGGCGCCCTCGGGGTCGATCATGACGTCCTGGGCGTGCAGTTCGTCGCCCTTCGAGACGCCGGTCGCCGAGGCGTGCGCGAAGGCCGCGGTGCGCGCCGCCTCCACCACCGCCGTGGCGTTCGAGGCGGCGGAGGCGGCGGACCGCTCCACCCCGGTGGAGGGAGCCGCGAAGGCCGTACCAGCCAGGCCCGTGGCAGCCGTCGTCACCGCGACGGCGACCGCCACGGTACGTATGTGCGGTCTACGCAATCTGATCAGGGTTCCTTCGTTCGAAGGCGGCAGGGGTTCCCAACCGCCTTGAGACATGGCGCCTTTGGGCACCACAGGGGCTGGTCCGCCCCCGGTGGCCCACCCTTGCGGATCAGTCATGGGCGCGTAAAGCCGGAATGATCCATTTCGCGAACTTCTATGGCAATCCTTTACGAATGGGCGCCACAGAGTGATCACGGGACGACCTACTGTGTGTCGGCTGTGGAGACGGTGTCCTGGTCCCCTAGGTTCCCAGGGGGGAATGTGACCGATGTCGCATCAGAAACCTGACCGAGGGAGAGGGTAGGGGATGGTCTCAGCAACAGTGGGGCGGGGTGCGGTTCTCGGAGCGGTCGCGCTGTCACTGCTCGCGGTCCCGGCGCGGGCCGCGACCGGGGGGCCGGACGCCGAGGGGCCGGGCGGCCGGGCGGCAGCGCCGCCGCCCGCGCACGACACCGCGGCGCTGCCCGCGTCCGGCACCGCGGCACTGCGCGCGTCCGGCACCACCGGGCTGGCCGCGCCCGACACCGCCGGGCTGGCCGCGGTGCTGAAGTCGGCGGTGGCGCAGGGCGCGCCGGGCGCGCTGGCCCGGATCGACGACCACGGCCGGACCTACCGGGTCACCCACGGTGTCGCCGACCGCGCCACGCGGCGGGCCATCAGCACCGACGACCGGTTCCGCGTCGGCAGCGTCACCAAGACATTCTCGGCCGTCGTGCTGCTCCAGCTCGTGGACGAGCACCGCCTCTCGCTCGACGCGCCGGTCAACCGGTACCTGCCGGGGCTGCTGCCGGACGACCGGATCACGGTCCGGCACGTGCTGAGCCACCGTAGCGGGCTGTACGACTACAGCAACGACATGTTCGCCAGCAGCGTCTCCGGCTTCGAGGCCGTCCGCAAGAAGGTCTTCACCTACCGTCAGCTGGTCGCCCTGTCCCTCAAGAAGCCGCGCACCAACGCCCCGGGCGCCGCCTACTCCTACTCCAACACCAACTTCGTCGTCGCCGGACTGCTCATCGAGAAGCTCACCGGGCAGCCGGTGCGGACGGCGTACCAGAACCGCATCATCGAACCGCTGAAGCTGGACGACACCTTCTACGTCCATCCGGACACCGCGATCCCGGGCCGGTACGCCCGCGGGTACCTGACGCCGGACACGGCGGGCGCGCCGCTGGTCGACGCGACCGCGCAGACGGTGTCCTGGGCACAGAGCGCGGGGGCGATCATCTCCAGCGCGCACGACCTCGACGTCTTCTACAGCGCCCTGCTCGAGGGCAGACTGATGTCCGCGGCGCGGCTGGCGGAGATGGAGCGGTTCACCAAGGTGAACAGCACGACGGCGTACGGGCTCGGGCTGCGGCGGCGTGACCTGACCTGCGGGGTGTCGGTGTACGGGCACACCGGGGCGGTGCAGGGCTACTACACCTACGCGTTCAGCACGAAGGACGGCGGGCGCAGTCTCACGGCCGTGGTCAACACGTCGAACAACGGCAAGGTGCTGGACACGCTGGCCGGTGCCCTGGAGTCGGCGTTCTGCGGCAAGCCGGGGGCGGCCGGGGGCTAGCGACCGCGCGCTCGTGCCGTCCGCCCGGACGCTCCGCGCGGGGCGTCCGCCCGGGCCCTCCGGCCGGGGAGTCCGGCCGGGGAGTCCGGAGCGTCCGGGCGGACGGCGGTTCTCGGGCTCAGCCGCTCACTGCCGCTGCCACAGCGCGGGGGTGTTCGGCGGCTCCCAGCCCGGCTGGGCCTGGTGGGTCTGCAGGCAGCGGTAGGCGGCGCCGCCGTAGGTCACCGTGGCGCCCGCCTGGTAGACGGTGCCGGCCGACCAGGTGCCGCCCGGGTCACCGGGATCACCCGGGTCGCCGGGACCGGTCGCGGTCGTCTTCAGCGTCAGGCCGTACGACTGGAGGATCGGGTTGACGGGCTGGAAGTACGTGGTGCCGCCGCTCGTGCAGTTGCCCGTGCCGCCCGAGGTGACGCCCTGTGCCTGGCTGCCGGAGAGGAACGAGCCGCCCGAGTCGCCCGGTTCGGCGCACACCGAGGTGCGGGTGACCCCGGTGACCGTGCCCTCCTGGTAGGTGACGCTGCTGTTGAGCTGCTGCACCGTCCCGCAGTGCCAGCCCGTCGTCGAACCGGAACGGCACACCGAGGAGCCCACCGTGGCCTGGGTGGAACCCGTGACCTGCGCGCTGGAGCCGTTGACGTACGGCGTCGCCGTCCAGTCGGCGTTCGCCGCCACCCACGCCATGTCGTTGCCGGGGAAGACGGACGCCTGGAACGTGCCCTGCGCGACCCGGTTGGAGCCGGTGGTGGCACTGCCGGCCCGGCCGCAGTGGCCGGCCGTGGCGAAGCCCTGCTGGGTGCCGCGGGTCACCGGGAAGCCGATCGAGCAGCGGCTGCTGTTGTCGATGTAGTACGCGTCGCCGCCGCGCAGGTCGTAGAGCGGACGGGGGTGCTCGGCGGACTTCACGACGCGGACGAGGGAGGCGTCGACGTGGGCCGCCGCCAGCAGGGAGCGTGCGGCGTCCGTGCGTACCGCCCGCACCACCAGCGCGTTGGCCGGCACGTCGACGTACCAGACCGGGGCGGCGGTGGTGGCGTGCTCGGCGGCGACCCGGTCCAGGCGTGCCTTGGCCGCGTCGAGCGTGGTCAGGGAGTGGTCCACCACGCGCGCGGTGGCGCCCCGGGCCCGGATCGCCGGCACGTCGGCCGGGTCCGTGGTGGCGACGGTCAGCGTGTCCGACTCCGCGCCGCGCACCCAGGCGCCCGCGTAGTGTGCGCCCAGCGCGGCCCGCAGCCGGCCTGAGGTGGCGCCCGCCTCCGCCTCGTTGGCCAGGCGGCGTTCGGCCTGCTGCCGGTTCAGGCCCAGGTCCCGTTCCAGGGCCCGTAGGAGGGCGGGCGGGGCCGCGTCGGTGCGGAGCGTCTCGGCCGCCGTGGGCGCGGCCGGGAGGTCGGACGGCCGGGCGCTCGCGGAGCCGCTGAGCCCGGCCACGAGCAGGGCACCCGCCGCCGCGGCGGCGGCGCACGCGGCTCTGAGGTGTCGTTGGAGCATGGGGAGGTCTCCTCGGATTCGGTGGAGTGCCGGAAACCGTACGGAGCACCCGCCCGCGCCCGTAAGACGTCAGCCGACCCCCTGCCCCGGTGTTATGGCGGCCGCGCGGCCCCGCCCGCGCCCCGCCCGCGTCCCGTCGGAACGCGCGCCCTCAAGACACACGCCGTCAGGACGCGCGCCCGGTATGGCCGTGCGCCCGGTACCGCCGTGCGCCGTGGCCGCTCGACGCCGTCAGGACGCGCGCCCGGTGCGGCGGTGCGCCGTGGCCGCCGGTTCCCCGTGGTGCGCGAGCCAGCGGGCGTAACCGTCGCTGCGCGCAGCGGCGTCCTCGTGTGCCTTGCGGCTCTCCGCGAGCACCGTGGCCGCGGTGCCCGGTCGCTGGCCGGCCGGGCACCAGCCCAGCAGGTGCCGCCAGACCAGCGGGGTGCCGGCGAGCGGACGGGTGGTGAGGCCGGGCGTCGACGGAAAGGTGGCCCGGCACAGCCCCACGGCCCGGCCCACCTGCACCAGGTGGACGCAGGACGCGGTGTCCGTCTCGTACATGCGGCGGGGGGTGAAGCCGGCCCGGGCACAGGCCGCCGTGAAGCAGTCGCCGAAACAGCCGTCGCCCGGGACGCACGTCCACGCCTCGTCCGCGAGCGCGGCCAGGTCGACCTCCCGCCCGCGGGCGAGCGGATGGGTGTCGGCGAGCATGACGAAGACCGGGTCGACGGCGATCTCCTCCCAGGTCAGGTGCGTGGCGTCGGGCGGGGCCGCGGAGCCGCAGGCACCGGCGAGGGCGAAGTCCAGGCGCCCGTCGGCGAGCAGCCCGGCCAGTTCCCGTTCCGACCAGGAGGCACGGGTGGTCAGGCTGGTGCCGGGGGCGGCGTCGGCGAGCCGGTCCACCAGCGCGCCGAGCAGCGGCCCGTGGGTGCCGCCGAGCCGCAGCCGCTCCCCCTCCCGACGCCCGCGGGCGAACGCGGCGGCCTCCTGCTGGAGTTCGCTGACCGCGGGGAGCACGATCCGGGTGCGTTCCAGGACCAGTTCGCCGAGCGGGGTGGCCCGCACCCCGTGCCGGCCCCGTTCGAACAGGCTGCCGCCCAGGGTCCGCTCGATGCGCCTGAGCTGCGCGCTCAGTGCGGGCTGCGCGAGCCCGAGCACCGTCGCCGCCCTGGTCAGACTGCCTGCCTCCGCGATGGTCCGAAGGGTCCTGAGATGCCGCAACTCCAGCTCCATGAGGGGAGCTTGCGGCGCCGGAGGGCACGGGGCAAGAGGTTGGTACAGACCAGAGTGCGGTATGTGATCCCATGCCCGTGAGAGAAGCGGCGAGTCCGTCCGGCTCGCCCGGAGGAGGGGAGCACGAGCCATGCGCGGCACCACCGTCCCACCGGGAACCCCCGGCCTGCCGACCGCTGCCGGGGACGTGCCCCTGCACCGGCTGGAGGTGGCCGGGCCCGGGGACCCGCCGTTCGCCGCGGGCTCCTTCGAGGCGGTGGGGCCGCTGTCCCGGTGGGGCCGTCCGCACCGGCACACGTTCTACGAGATCATCCACGTCAGCGCAGGTTCCGGCACGCACGTCGTCGACCTGGCACGGTGGCCGCTCCGGCCCCCGCACCTGGCCGTGGTCGTGCCCGGGCAGGTGCACCACTGGGAGGGCGGCAAGGGCCCGGAGGGGACGCTCGCGCTGTTCACCGACGACTTCCTGGTCGACCACCCCGGCGACCGCGAGGTGCTGCGGCGGCTCGGGGAACGGGGCTGGTTCGCGCTGGACCCCGAACACGACCGGTCCGTGGGACGGCTGATGGCCGAACTCGTCGCGGAGCACCGGCAGCGCGCCCCGGGCCACGAGAGCGTCCTGCGCTCGCTGCTCCACGTGCTCGTCGTACGCGCCGCCCGGCTGCCCGGGCCCGGCGCGGACGGCCGCGACCCGCGGGCGCCGGGCCGGCCGGCCGCCGTGTCGGAGCAGTTCACGCGGCTGATCGCCCGCCCGGAGGCGGCCGGGTGGACGGTGCGGGAGTGCGCGAGCCGGCTCGGCGTGACGCCCGGCTACCTCGCCCAGGCGGTGCGGGCCGCCACCGGCCGTCCGCCGGGACGGCTGCTGATCGAGGCCCGCGTGTACCAGGCACAGCAGCTGCTCGCCCACACCCGGCTGTCGGTGCGGCAGGTCGCCGCCCGCACCGGCTTCGCCGACCCCGCCTACTTCAGCCGGTTCTTCCGGCGGGAGACCGGCAGCAGCCCCGGTGACTTCCGAAAACACCACAGCCACCACGACCAGTCCATCGAAGTCCCGCCCGCGCGCGCCTAGTTTCGTTGCGCATCCCACCCCCCCCACGAGGAGGAGACATGGACGGAGCAGGCAGGGACGGTGCCGGGGCGCAGGAGGAGTCGAGGTCCGAGCGGCTCGTCCACCGCAAGACGGTGCTGCGCGCGGCACTCGCCGCCACCGCCGCGGTGCCCGTCGCCCTGATCGGCGGCCCGGCGCTCGCCCGCACGTTCGTCCCGGGCGGCACGGCGCCCGGCCTCACCCCGCCGTGCGACGACGGCGACGACCCCACGCCGGAGCAGATCGAGGGCCCCTACTTCAGACCGAACTCGCCGGAGCGCACGAGTCTGCTGGAGCCCGGCCTGCCGGGCACCCGGCTCACCGTGACCGGATACGTCTTCGGCCGGGCCTGCCTGCCCCTGCCGGGCGTCCTGCTGGACTTCTGGCAGGCCGACACCAACGGCGCGTACGACAACACCGGTTTCCGGCTGCGCGGCCACCAGTTCACCGACTCCCGCGGCTCCTTCGCGCTGACCACGATCGTGCCGGGCCTGTATCCGGGCCGGACCCGCCACCTCCACGTCAAGGTGCAGGCGCCGCACCGCCCCGTCCTGACCACGCAGCTGTACTTCCCGAACGAACCGCGCAACAACACCGACACCCTCTTCGACTCCCGCCTGCTGATGACGGTGCGCGACGGGGGTGGCGGCCGGGAGGCGGCGTTCGACTTCGTCCTCGACGTCCCGCAGGACCCCGGCCCGGGGCCCGGTCCCTCCTCGCCGGAGAACACCTGGACCCCGGGGACCGCGTACCGGAAGGGCGACTGGGTCACGTACGCGGCGCGCGCCTACGTCTGCCTCCAGCCGCACACGGCCCAGCCGGGCTGGGAGCCCCCGGCGGTTCCGGCGCTGTGGCAGGCCGCCTGACGGAAGGAGGGGGCCGCCCGTGCCGGACGGCGAGCGCCGGCACGGGCGGACGGGCACCCGCCCCGGAGGGTCCGGTTCGTTCCGTGATCTTGGCGGAACGTCACCTTCCGGGACACCATGCCCCGCATGAAGGGTGATCTCTTTTCCAGTCAGCACGTGGTGCGGCCGGCCGTGGAGCCGGGGATGTCCGTCGAGAACGCCAAGTGCATCAAGTACGCGGTGAGCGGCGAGATGTACGCCCGGCAGGGCGCGATGGTCGCCTACCGCGGTGACCTCAGGTTCGAGCGCAAGGGGCAGGGCGTCGGCGGCATGCTCAAGCGTGCGGTCACCGGTGAGGGACTGCCCCTCATGGCGGTGCGCGGGCAGGGCGAGGCCTGGTTCGCGCACGAGGCGCAGAACTGCTTCATCGTGGAGGTGGAGGCCGGTGACCAGTTCACCGTCAACGGCCGCAACGTGCTGTGCTTCGACGCCTCGCTGTCGTACGACATCAAGACGGTGAAGGGCTCCGGTATCGCCGGTGGCGGCCTGTTCAACAGCGTCTTCAGCGGGCAGGGCCGGCTCGGCCTGGTCTGCGACGGCAACCCTCTTGTCATCCCGGTGTCCGCGCAGGCACCGGTGTACGTCGACACGGACGCGGTGGTCGGCTGGACCGCGCACCTGGAGACCTCGCTGCACCGCTCGCAGTCCATCGGCTCGATGCTGCGCGGCGGTTCCGGTGAGGCCGTGCAGCTGATGCTCCGCGGCGAGGGCTACGTGGTGGTGCGCCCGAGCGAGCTGACGCCTCAGAAGGACCAGCACTGAACCTTCACACGTGATCCGTGGCGCCGGGCAACCCCGGGCGCCGTACCCGCGTCTTGATCGACAACAGACCGAGCCCTGGCCCTTTGGGCCGGGGCACCTTTCCGAGACGCTATACACGTCGTGTATACCCCCCGCGTATACACAGCGTGTGTAGAAGGGTACACATGTACGGCAAGGCTTTCGCCCCGGAGTACCAGGGCGCCCTGACCACCCTCTCCGTGAACTCCTCGCTGGTCGACGTGCTGGCCGAGGGCATCGAGCGGCTGCGCGAGGCCGAGCGGGCCGGACACCCCGGCGAGGCGGCGCGCTGCGGGCTCGCCGTCGCCGAGGCGCACCGGCGGCTCGGCCATGTCGAGGACGCCGACCGGGCCTGGAAGGCGAGCTACCGCGCCGCCCGCGAGGCCGGCGACACCGCCGCCATGGCCTGGGCTCTGTGGAGCGGGGGCACCCTGGCCCGGCAGCGCGGGGCGTTCCCGCTGGCCTGGCGGCTGCTGGGACTCGCGGCCGAACTCGGCGAGCGGGGCGGCGACGTCGTCGTCCGCGGCTACTCGCTGGCCGGCCTCGCCGAGACCGGCCGCATCCAGGGCGACTACGCGGCGGTCGGCCGGCTGCACGAGCAGCTGCTGGCCGAGGCCCGCAAGCGGGGCGAGGCCCGGCACACCGTATGGGCTCTGGAGGGCATCGCCCAGATGCACCGCAACACCGGCGACCACGACAAGGCCTACGCCCTGTTCCAGGAGGCGGCCGAGATAGCCGAGCGGGCCGACGACCGGCGCGGGCACGCCTGGGCGCTGCGCGGGCTCGCGGACGTCCTCTCGGTGCGCGACGGCGCCACGGAGCGGGCGCTGGAGCTGCTGGCCGAGGCGGAGGCCACCTGCCGGGAGATGAACCTCTCCAGCGCGCTCGCCTACAATCACAAAATGCAGGGAAATGTCTTGTACCGGGCGAGTCGTTACGCCGAGGCCCGCGACCGGTACGAGCTGGCGCTGAGCGAGTTCCGGACGATGAGCGAACCGCGCGGCGAGGCGCTCTCCCGGCTGGGCCTCGCCAAGTCCCTCGCCCGGCTCGGCCGCGACCACGCCGAGACCGTCGCCGAACTCGCCGACCTGGCCCGGACCCTGGAGCGCAGCGGGCTGCGGCACGCGCGGGAGATGGTGGCCCGGGCCCAGCGGGAGTTCGCCCTCGACGCGGAGGCCGTACGGTGACGGCGCCCGTCTCGCCGGTGCGGGAGTCCGCCCGGCACGTCCTCGCCCGGTGCCGGGAGCTGGTCCGGCCGGAGCTGCGGGCGGCGGTGGGGCGGCTGCACCCCTGGACGGCCGAGATGGCCGCGTACTCCTTCGGCTGGTGCGAGGTCGGCGGTGCGCCCGCCGGCGCGCCGGGCGGCAAGGGCGTACGGCAGGCCCTCGCGGTCCTCGGCGCCGAGGCGGCGGGCGCCGACGCCCGGGCCGGGATCCCGGCGGCGGTCGCCGTGGAGCTGGTGCACGCCTTCTCGCTGCTGCACGACGACATCATGGACGGCGACGCGACCCGGCGCAGCCGCCCGGCCGTCTGGCGGGCCTACGGCACGGGCCCGGCCGTGCTGGCCGGGGACGCCCTGTTCGCGCTGGCGGTGGACACCCTCGCCGCCGCGCCCGAGGGGCCCGGCGCGGTGCGGCTGCTCTCCGCGGCCCTCGCCGACCTGGTGCGCGGGCAGGCCGACGACCTGCTGTTCGCGGCCCGGCCCTGGACCGGCCCGGAACGGGTGACGCCGGAGGAGTACCGGGCGATGGCGGAGGGCAAGACCGGCGCGCTGCTGGGCTGCGCCGTCGCGCTCGGCGCCACGCTCGGCGGGGCGTCCCGGGACACGGCCGCCGTGCTGGACCGGGCCGGACGGCACCTCGGGGTCGCCTTCCAGCTGGTGGACGACGTGCTCGGCATCTGGGGCGATCCGGCCGTCACCGGCAAGCCCGTCGGCGGTGACCTCCGGGAGCGGAAGAAGACGTTCCCGGTGCTGGCGGCGCTCGGCTCCCCGGCGGCCCGGCGGCTGCCCGCGCTGCTCGGCTCCGCGGCGCACGCCGAGGAGGCCGCCGCGCTGATCGAGGCGGCGGGGGGCCGTGCGGCGGCCCTGGCCGAGGCCCGGGTCCACACGGCCGCCGCGCGGAAGCTGCTCACCGCCGCGCCCCTGGCCGCAGGGGCCGCCGGGGAGCTGGCGGAGCTGCTGGAGTCGCTGGTGGGCCGCGCGCTGTGACCGTGCCCGGAAGGCGGCGTTGACCTGGCGGGTCCCGGCGGGCCAAGGTGCGAACGGCGTGGTTCCCGACCCGCGCCGGAAGGGTGAGGCACCGTGACCGCCATCTCGGATATCCCGGACATCGAAACCGCCGCACGGCGGATCGCCGGACACGTCGTACGGACGCCGACGGTGCCGAGCCCCGGCCTGGGCGCGCTGCTCGGCGTCCCGGTCACCGCCAAGCTCGAACTGCTCCAGCGCACCGGCTCGTTCAAGGCCCGCGGGGCCACGGCGAAACTGCTGTCGCTGAGCGGGGCCGAGCGGGCGGCCGGCGTGGTCGCGGTCAGCGGCGGGAACCACGGGATCGCGCTCGCGGTGATGGCCGCGGCCCTCGACGTGAAGGCGACCGTGGTCATGCCGCGCACCGCGCCCGCGCGCTCCATCGCGCTCGCCGAGGACGCCGGGGCGTCGGTGCGGCTGACCGACGGCATGGACAGCGCCTTCCGGCTGGTGAACCGGTTGCGGGACGAGGGACTGACCCTGGTCCACCCCTTCGACGACCCGGTGGTGATCGCCGGACAGGGCACGGTGGGGCTGGAACTGGCCGAGGACGCCGGGGAACTGACGGACGTCGTCGTCAGCGTGGGCGGCGGCGGCCTGATCGCCGGTGTCGCGGCGGCCCTGCGCGCCCGGCGCCCGGGGGTGCGCGTGTGGGGCGTGGAGACCGAGGGCGCGGAGGCGATGTCCGGCGCGCTGAAGGCCGGCGGCCCGGTTCCGGTGCCGCTGTCCTCGCTGGTCACCACGTTGAGCGCGCCCTCGGTCTCGCAGCTGACGTACGACCGGGTGTCGGCGCTGGTGGAGGAGGTGCTGGTGGTGTCCGACCGGGACGCGGTGCGGGGCTGCCTGGACCTCGCCGAGCACGCCAAGGTGTGGGCCGAGCCGGCCGCGGGCTGTCTGCTGCCGGCGGCCCGGCGGGTGGTCGAGCGGGTCGGCGACGGCGTCCGGCTCGGGCTCGTGGTGTGCGGGGGCAACACGACACCCCAAGAACTGGCCGGCTGGGCCGACCGCTTCGGGATTCTTTGAACGCTCCCCCGCGCGCCCCGCGTACCTCTGGGAAAGACGAGGCAGGGGTTCAGCGAGGGATGACCATGGTCAAGGCGCACGTCTCCGCACACGAGTTGGTCGCCGGACGCTACCGGCTCCTGGAGGTCTTCGCCCGCGAGACGAACCGGCTGTGGTGGTACGCCGAGGACGTGACGGCTCAGCAGCCCCGCCTGGTGGCGCAGACCGCCCTGCCGGATCCCGCGACCGAGGACACCGCGCGGCGCGTCACCGGGCGGGTCGTGCGCACCTCCGAGACCATGCGGCTGCTGCGCCCGGGCCAGGTCGCCGCGGTCGTCGACGCCGTGGTGGAGGCGGGCACCCTGTGGACGGTCACCGAGTGGGTCGACGGCACGCCCCTCGGTGAACTCCTCGCCCGGGAGGGCTCGTTCCACCCGGTGCGGGCGGCCCGGCTCGGCCTGGAGCTGCTGGACGTGCTGCAGGCCGCGCACGACGAGGGCATCACGCACGGCGAACTGAGCCCCGGGCAGGTCTTCGTGCGCGACGGCGGTCCGGTCGTCGTCACCGGGTTCGGCCTGGCGGGCGCGACCCTGGTGCCGCGGCTCACCGCACCGTCGTACGCCTCCCCGGAGCAGGCCCGCGACGAGCGCATCGGACCGGCCGCCGACCTGTGGGCGCTGGGCGCGCTGCTCTACACGATGGTCGAGGGCCGGCCACCGTTCCGGGACCGGGGCCGGCCGGACGCCACGCTGAAGGCGGTGGACCGGCTGCCGCTGCGCACCCCGCTGCGCACCGGCCCGCTCACCCAGGCCGTGCAGGGGCTGCTGCGCAAGAACCCCCGGGAGCGGCTGACCCGGCAGGTGGTCCGGGAGGCGCTGACCCGGGCGCTGGCCGAGGAGACCGACGCGGACCGGCAGCCGGCCCCCGCGCCCCGGCTGCGCGGAGCCTACGCGGGGGTGCGCCTGGCCGGGCCGCTGCGCGGCAGGCGGGTCCTGGCCGCCGGGGCCGCGCTGGCCCTGGTCACGGCGGCCGTGGCGGCGCTGGCCGCGACGGGCGCGCTGACCGGCACGGACACGGCCGGGGCGCCACCCCGGGCCACCGCCGCGGCCACGCCCGCCGACCGGCACACCGGTGGCACCACCCGGCCCACCTCCACCCCGGCCGGCACGCCAAGCGCCCCGCCCTCCCCCGCCCTGCCCGCCGGCTACCGCCGCTACAGCGCGCCCGAGGGGTTCTCGGTGGCGCTGCCCGACGGCTGGAAGCGGCTGGCCACCTCCCGGGTGTCCGACCTCGCCTACCGCGTCACCTTCGGCCGGGGCGGCGGCTCACCCGCCCTCGCCGTCACCTACAGCGAGCGCGTCGGCCCCGACCCGGTCGCCGTCTGGCGGGACGACGTCGAGCCCGGGCTTTCGCGGCTGCCCGGCTACCACCGGGTCGGCGCCGTCCGGGCCACCACCTACCAGGGCCACCGGGCCGCCGACCTGGAGTGGCTCGCCGGCTCGGGGGACGCGCGCACCCACACCCTGGGGCGGGGCTTCCTGCTGGGCGGGACGCGGGGCTTCTCCCTGCGCTTCACCACCCCCGCCACGGCCTGGGACGACGCGGGAAACCGGCTGGCGCTGACGACGTTCCTGGACACGTTCCGCACCCCGCGGGAGTGACCCCCGCCCGAAGTCCGTTTTCCGGCCGCCGAGCCGGGGACTCGCTTCTTATGGTGCAAATCGGATACACGATGATGACCGAGCAGGCAGGCCCCCGGGACCTGGTGGACCACGTGGTGCGGGCCGAGGACGTCGGTTTCGACTTCTCGGTGATCTCCGACCACTACTTCCCGTGGCTGCGCTCGCAGGGCCACTCCTCGTACGCGTGGAGCGTGCTGGGCGCCGCCGCCCAGGCCACCTCGCGGATCCCCCTGATGACCTACGTCACCTGCCCCATCCTGCGCTACCACCCGGCGGTCGTGGCGCAGAAGGCCGCAACCGTGCAGCTGCTGTCCGAGGGCCGCTTCCGGCTCGGACTCGGTGCCGGCGAGAACCTCAACGAGCACGTCGTGGGCGGCGGCTGGCCGCCGGTGGACGTACGCCACGAGATGCTCGAAGAGGCCGTGCAGATCATCCGCGCGCTGTTCGAGGGCGGCCATGTGACCCACCACGGGCAGCACTACGACGTGGAGTCGGCCCGGCTGTGGGACCTGCCGGAGACGGCGCCGCCGATCGGCATCGCCGTCTCCGGCGACCAGTCCTGCAAGCTCGCCGGGCACCTCGCCGACCTGGTGATCGCGACCGAGCCGAAGGCGGGCCTGCTGGAGGCGTTCGACCGGCACGGCGGCAGCGGCAAGCCCCGGGTCGGCCAGCTGCCGGTGTCCTACGATCCCGACCGGGAGACGGCGATCAAGCGCGCCCACTCCCAGTTCCGCTGGTTCGGCCTGGGCTGGAAGGTGAACGCCGAACTGCCGCACCCCGACTCCTTCGAGGCCGCGACCCAGTTCGTCACCGAGGACGACGTCGCCTCCTCCATCCCGTGCGGCGACGACCCGGACGCCTTCGTGGAGGCCGTACGGCCCTACGTCGAGGCGGGGTTCGGGGAGGTGGCCCTGGTGCAGATCGGCGGCGACGCACAGCCGGAGTTCCTGGACTGGTCGGCGAAGACCCTGCTGCCGGCGTTGCGGGAGGCCTTCGCCTGACGGGGTCCGCCAGGCGCTGACAGCGCCTGGCGGCCGGACCTTCGCGCTGAGGGCTGCGGCAGGCGGTCGGCGGCTGTCCGGCCGCGCCGCGCGGAGCCCGTGGTGACCAGGGGAACAGGGAGAATCAGTCCGACGGGTGAGCATCCCGGGCGTTACGGGGGTACTAGAGGGTCCTACGCCGATTGTTGCCGGAGGCCCCCCGCGTGAACTCGTTCGTGCACAAGACCCTGGTGGTGCAGCTCCTCGCCCACGGCACCGGGCGGTGTCCGGTGCTGGCCCATCTCAGCTACGACGCCGACGACCCGTTCGCCGTCACCGCCGTCTTCACCCACGACGGCCGGGTGCTGGCCCGCTGGCGGCTGGACCGGCAGATGCTCTGCGACGGCCTGGAACGGCCGGTCGGCGTCGGCGACGTGCGGATGCGGCCGGAGGCCACCGGCCTGTGGCAGGAGCTGCGCCTGGAGTTCCTGGGGGACGCCCGGCCGGACGGCGGCCGGCACCACGCGGTGGTGCTCGCCTGGGCACCGGCGGTCGCCGCGTTCCTGCGCGAGACCCAGCGCATCGTCCCGCCGGGACGCGAACGGCTCCCGGTGGACGAACTGCTGGCGGAGATCCTCTCCACGGCTGAGTAGCCGTACTCATGCCCGCCGGCCGGGCCGGGCACCACGATGGGGGCTCCTACGACACCCTCGACACCGCCCTCAAGGAGCCCGCCGTGACCGCAGCGCACCCCGCCCCGCTCCGCGCGCCACGCCGCGTGCCGCCCGCCCTCTTCGCCGGCGTGGTGGCCGTCGGACTGGCCGTGTCGGCGTGGGGTGCCCGCGACCGCGCCACCTGGTTCCTGGAGACGGTGTGGGCGCTGGTGGGACTGCCGCTGGTGGTGCTGGCCTGGCGGCGCTTCCCGCTGACCGGGCTGCTGTGCGGGCTGCTGACCGCGCACGCGCTGGTCCTGGCGCTCGGCGGGCACTACACCTACGCCGAGGTCCCGGCGGGCGACTGGGTGCGCGACACCTTCGGCCTGGACCGCAATCCGTACGACCGCTTCGGGCACCTGGTGCAGGGCTTCGTCCCGGCCGTGCTGGTCCGCGAACTGCTCAGCCGTACCTCCCCGTTGCGCGGCAGCCGCTGGCTGGCGCCGCTCACGGTGTGCGCCTGCCTGGCCTTCAGCGCCTGCTTCGAGCTGCTGGAGTGGCTGGCGGCGGAGATCGGCGGGCACGGCGCGGACGCCTTCCTCGCCACCCAGGGCGATGTGTGGGACACCCAGTGGGACATGTTCTGCGCCCTGATCGGGGCGGTGCTGTCCCTGCTGCTGCTCAGCCGGGTGCACGACCGCCGGCTGCGCGCGCTGACGGGCGTTGCACCGGCCCGCGATGATCAGTAAGGTCATCCGGGTGACTGCCGGGTCGGCCATGGGCCACACACGAGTGAGGTTCCCGGCCTCGGCGTGAGCGCGAGGCGGGCGAGAGGCCCGCCGTCGTCTCCGAGTTCCAGCCTCGGCGCCCGCTTCGGGCGCCTCTTCCCACGGACCTCAGAACCGGAGACACACCCGCCCATGCAGTCCACCGCACAGCACACCCCGACCCGCACCCCGGCCGCCGCCGTCCGGCTCGACCACACCGCCGTCCTCGCCCGGGACCGGCGGCTGTCGGCGGAGTTCCTCGCCGCCGTCCTGGGCCTGACGGTCGCCGCCCCGTTCGGGCCGTTCCTGCCCGTCGACCTCGGCAACGGCGTGACGCTCGACTTCTACGAGCAGCGCGAGGAGCCGATCCAGCCGCAGCACTACGCGTTCCTCGTGCCCGAGGAGGGCTTCGACGGCGTGATCGCCCGGCTGGAGGCGCTCGACGTCACCTACTACGCCGACCCGCACCTGACCGAACCCGGCCGGATCAACCGCCTCTTCGGGGGCCGCGGCGCCTACTTCACCGACCCCTCCGGGCACAACATGGAGGTCATGACACGGCCCTACGTCCGCCCGTAGGGCCTCTCCTTCGGATCAGGCCGGCCGCTGGCGACGGTGCCTCTCGCCCGACCCGGCCCCGGCATGGTCCGGAAGAGAGGCCCTAGTCGGGCGAGTGCGGCAGCCGCGGGTCCCCTGACCGGTCGTCCGGCCGGGAGGAGTACCTGCGGCGGGCCCACAGGGGCAGGCCGTACCAGCCCAGCAGGTACCAGGCGACGACGGCCGCCACCAGGTAGGGCACATAGCCGTCGTGCGTGGCCACCCGGAGGATCAGCAGCAGCGACGACGTCATCGTGGCGAGCAGCAGGGCCAGGCCGACCAGGGTCATCCGGGAGGCCAGCCGCACCGCCTGCGGCTTGACCCGGCGGCCCGAGACCAGGCGGTGCAGGGAGACCGGGCCGATGAGGGCGCCGGTCGCGCAGGCGCCGAGGACCACGGTGACGATGTAGATGGCCCGGTCCGTGGGGGCGAGCTGCCCGTACTTGGGCTGGAAGACCACGGTCAGCAGAAAGCCGAACAGGATCTGCACGCCCGTCTGGGCCACCCGGACCTCCTGGATGAGTTCACCCCACATCCGGTCGGCCCGCTCCTCCTCGGTCTCGTTGCGCCCCCTGCGCTGTGCTTCCGCCGTCATGCGGTGCGTGTAACCGCCCGCCCGTTCGTTCAAACGATCGGCGGCCCGGCGCCTACCAGCGGGACTCGACCTGGTCCCTGATCCGCCGCTCGTACAGCTCGCGGACCGCGGTGAACGTTTCCTGCGGCAGCGGGGGCAGCTTGGCCGCCGCGGCGTTGGCGCGGGCCTGCTCCGGGTTGCGGGCGCCGGGGATCACCGTGGTCACGCCGTCCTGCTCGATGATCCAGCGCAGCGCCAGCTGGGCCGGGCTGTACCCCTCCGGGGCGAGCGCGGCGAACTCGGCTGCGGCCTCGACTCCGGTGGTGTAGTCCACACCGGAGAAGGTCTCGCCCTGGTCGAAGGCCTCGCCGTGGCGGTTGAAGGTGCGGTGGTCGTCGGGCGCGAACACGGTGTCCTTGGTGTACTTGCCCGACAGCAGGCCGGAGGCGAGCGGCACGCGCGCGATGATGCCGACGCCGGCCTCGCGGGCGGCGGGCAGCACCTCCCGCAGGGGCTTCATCCGGAACGGGTTGAGGATGATCTGCACGCTCGCCACGTTCGGCCGGGCGATCGCGGTGAGCGCCTGCGCGCAGGTCTCCACGCTCACCCCGTACGCGGCGACGCGCTCCTCCTCGACCAGGGTCTCCAGGGCGTCGAACACCGCGTCCGAGGAGTAGACCGGGGTGGGCGGACAGTGCAGCTGCACCAGGTCGATCCGGTCGACACCGAGGTTGCGGCGCGAGCGGTCGTTCCAGGCGCGGAAGTTGTCCAGGACGTAGTTCTCGGGGACCTGCTCCACCCGGCGGCCCATCTTGGTGGCCACGAGCACGTGCAGATCGGGCCGGCCGCGCAGGAACGAGGCGATGGTCGACTCGCTCCGCCCGTCGCCGTACACGTCGGCCGTGTCGAAGAAGGTGACCCCGGCCTCGGCCGCCGCCTCCAGGACGGACAGGGCCTCCTTGTCGTCCACGGCGCCCCAGTCGGCGCCCAGCTGCCATGTGCCGAGGCCGACCACCGACGCCCACTGACCCGACCTGCCGATTACGCGTTCGTCCATGGCGTCAGTCTGTCATCCGGTACGGCGTCTCGCGGAACGGACGCCTCCACACGCGGATTTCACCCGTACGGGTGAGGCGCGACGGTGGACCGCTGACGGGGCGCGGGCGGCCCTTGGCGTGACCGCGTGAATGATCGTCCAGTGAACCGCCGTTTGTCGCAATCCACACCGAACCCAGAAGGCCCTCACCTGTTCAAGCACCCAGCACGCGTGTCACCAACGTCCCGGGACAGCACCCCTAGTCCCCGTGGGCCGTGGAGCGGGCGTGCAGGGCGCGGGCGGCGCGGGGGCCGAGCCAGCGCTTGAGTCTGCGCAGCGCCTCCAGGCGTCCGGCCGCCTGGTCCAGGCCGTAGTACAGCTGCGGCGGGACGTACGGCAGCAGCGGTGAGTGGCGCTGGCCGAGCAGGGCGAACATCCGGTGCGGGGGCAGGCCGATGTAGCGGGGCAGGTTCTCGTACCACTGGGCGCTGTAGCGGGCCGCGCTCTGCGCGGACAGCAGCGCGGCCCGGCGACGGCGCTCGTAGGCGGCGAGGGCCTGGGGCAGGCCGGCGTGGGCGCGCAGGGCGTCGGCGAGGCACATGGCGTCCTCCAGGGCGAGGGTGGTGCCGGCGCCGATGGAGTAGTGGGTGGTGTGGGCCGCGTCGCCGAGCAGGACCAGGTTGCCGTGGTGCCAGGTGCGGTTGGTGAGGGTGCGGAAGGTCTGCCAGGAGGCGCCGGGGCGGGCGGTCAGGGGGTGGCCTTCGAGGATGCCGGCGAAGAGCTTCTCCAGCAGGGCGAGGCCCTCGCCCTGGTCGGCGCGGTCCAGGCCGAGGCCGGTGAGGGTCTTCGGGGAGCACTCGACGACGCAGGTGCTGCGATCGCCGCTGTAGCCGTAGCCGTAGGCCCAGATCCAGCCGTGCTCGGTCTCGGTGAAGGCGAAGGTGAAGGCGTCGAAGACCTTGGTGGTGCCGAGCCAGACGTAGGGGTTGCGGCCGGAGGTGACGCGGGTGCCGAAGTCGTGGGCGGCGCCGGAGCGCAGGGTGCTGTGCACTCCGTCGGCCGCGACGACGAGGTCCGCGCCGGCGGGTGGGTGCGTCACCTCGCTCTCGTACTCCAGGCGGACCCCCAGGGCGCGGGCCCGGCCGGCGAGCAGGTCGAGCAGCCGGTGCCGGCCGATGCCGAACCCCTCGTCGCCGTGGTGCCGGGTCGTCAGGTCGCGGACGTGGGCGATGCCCTCGCTCCACCGGACGGAGTGCTCCTCGATCGCCGCGGCGGTCTCGGGGTCGTGCGCCCGGAGCCGGTCGAGGAGTCCGCGCCAGTAGGTCACGCCCCAGCCGTAGGTGCGGCCCTGGGGGTTGCGTTCGTGGACGGTGACGTCGTGGGCGGGGTCCTGCAGCTTGAGCAGGATGGCGAGGTACAGGCCGGCGGGCCCGCCTCCGACACAGACGACCTTCACACGCACTCCCCTGACCGTCACTTGACGTGCTGGAACGGCACCGGAGGGTAGCAGGGCCGCAAGCCGCCCGATCGCGTCAGTTTGGCGTGGTGAGCCGCACCACTCGGACGGGTGGCGTTCGGCAAAGATCATCGGGAAGTAGGGCGGTACGGCAAGGAATTCCCCGTTCCGGGGTGGATCGGCCTACCGCCACAGCAAGATCATCTTAGTTCAACTCTCTACGACATGTGGCTAATTGTCCGGATCGTAGCCAACCGGTTCCGGCCGATTTCTTCCGCTCCGCGAGGTCCCGATAGGCATGCGTCGTCACCACCGAACCACTCTTCAGGAGGATCCGCATGCCCGACATCACCCGGCGCCGCGCGCTCACCGCGGCAGCCGCCGTCGCCGCGACGGCCTCGGTCGCCGCCGTCGCCGCACCCGCCGCGTCGGCCGCCGGCCACCCCATGCCCACCACACCCGATTCCTTCGACGAGGTCTACAAGGGCCGCCGGATACAGGGCCGTCCGGCCGGCGGCGGCGGACACCACCACGAACACGGCGGCGGCTACGCGGTGTTCGTCGACGGCGTGCAGCTGCACGTGATGCAGAACGCCGACGGCACCTGGATCAGCGTCGTCAGCCACTACGACCCGGTGTCCACCCCGCGCGCCGCCGCCCGTGCCGCGGTGGACGAGCTGCAGGGCGCGCAGCTGCTGCCGTTCCCCTCCAACTGACCGCCCCCGCAAGGACTTCCGGAGCACCCGCACCATGACCGTACGCAAGAACCAGGCCACCCTGACCGCCGACGAGAAGAAGCGGTTCGTGAACGCCGTCCTCGAACTCAAGCGCAGCGGACGCTACGACGACTTCGTCCGCACGCACAACGAGTTCATCATGTCGGACACCGACAACGGCGAGCGGACCGGCCACCGCTCCCCCTCCTTCCTGCCCTGGCACCGCAGATTCCTGCTCGACTTCGAGCAGGCGCTGCAGTCGGTGGACTCCTCGGTCGCGCTGCCCTACTGGGACTGGAGCACCGACCGCACGGTGCGGGCCTCGCTGTGGGCGCCGGACTTCCTCGGCGGCACCGGGCGCAGCACCGACGGCCGGGTGATGGACGGCCCGTTCGCCGCGTCCACCGGGAACTGGCCGGTCAACGTGCGCGTCGACGGCCGTACGTTCCTGCGCCGCTCGCTCGGCACCGGCGTGCGGGAACTGCCGACGCGGGCCGAGGTGGAGTCCGTGCTGTCGATGGCGACGTACGACATGGCGCCGTACAACAGCTCCTCGGACGGCTTCCGCAACCACCTGGAGGGCTGGCGCGGGGTCAACCTGCACAACAGGGTGCACGTGTGGGTCGGCGGGCAGATGGCCACCGGCGTCTCCCCCAACGACCCGGTGTTCTGGCTGCACCACGCCTACATCGACAAGCTGTGGGCCGAGTGGCAGCGCCGGCACCCGGACTCCGCCTATGTGCCGGCGGGCGGCACCCCGGACGTGGTGGACCTGAACGACACCATGAAGCCGTGGAACACCGTGCGCCCGGCGGACCTGCTGGACCACACCAAGCACTACACCTTCGACGTCTGATCAGACCTCGGCGGTACGGCACTCCGGGTGGCCCCAGCCCTGCGCGTTCTTGGCGATCTTCTCGCCGGCCGCGTAGGACCGGCCGCACAGGCAGCGGCCCGGGAACTTCGCCTTGATGGTGCGGGCGGACGCGGCCCCGCCGCTGCGCGCGGAAGCGGCGCCACCGGTGCGGCGGGGTGCCTTCCCGCGCGGCGCCCCGGCCGCCGGGGTGCCGGACGACGGAGGGGGCTCGGGCGAGCCGAGCGCGCTGCCGGCCGGCTCCTGGACGGAGGCCGCCTGGCTGGCCGCGCGGTCGGCGAAGTCGTTCAGCGGGTCTCCGTCGACCTGGTGTGCGGGGACGTAGCGGAACTCGACGGACCGGCCGCCGAGGAGCTCGTCGATGCGGACCACCAGGTCCTGGTTGGCGACGGGCTTGCCGGCGGCGGTCTTCCAGCCGTTGCGCTTCCAGCCGGGCAGCCAGGTGGTGACGGCCTTCATCGCGTACTGGGAGTCCATCCGGATCTCCAGCTCGACGTCCGGGTCGACGGCGGTGAGCAGCCGCTCCAGGGCCGTCAGCTCGGCGACGTTGTTGGTGGCCCGGCCGAGCGGGCCCGCCTCCCAGCGGGCGGGGGTCCGCTCATCGCCGTCCGAGACCACCCACGCCCATCCGGCCGGTCCGGGGTTTCCCTTCGAAGCCCCGTCGCACGCGGCCACCACACGTTCACGCATGTGCCCGATCATGCCATGGCCGCGGGCGGCGCCGTCCCGGGACCGGTCAGACGTCCCTGATCCTCGGCATCTCGCCCTCGGTGGTGGTGATGTCGATCACCGAGAAGTTCGCGCCCTGCGGATCGCTCACCGCCGCGAACCGGCCGAAGGGGCTGCTCATCGGCCCGAAGCGGAGGACCCCGCCGAGCTTGACGGCCCGGTCGACGGCCGCGTCGCAGTCGTCGACGGTGAAGTAGACGTTGATGTACGACGGCACCTCCGGCGGGAAGTCGTCGGTCATCCGCATCCGGCCGAGGACGGTGTCCTCGCCGATGTCGAACATCCGGAAGTCCACCGCGTCGTCCTCGATCTCCTTCATCCGGTACGGGAAGACCGCGGAGAGGAAGGCGTCCGTCTGCTCCGGCTCCCTGGTGAAGACCTCGGCCCAGCAGTAGGCGCCGGGGGTGGCCGTCGCCTCGAAGCCCTCGTGGGTGCCCGCCTGCCACACGCCGAACACGGCCCCGCTGGGCTCCCGGGCCAGGCACATGGTGCCGAACTCGCCGACCCGCATCGGCTCCATCAGCACCTCGCCGCCGTTCTCCCGGATCTTCTCCGCGGTGGCCGCGGCATCCGGTGAGGCGAGGTACAGGCACCACTGGGACTGGCCCTCCTGGCCGGGCATGGGCGGGACGACGGCGGCCACGGCCCTGCCGTCGGCGTAGGCCTGGGTGTAGTTGCCGTACTCCGACGACGACTCGCCGAAGGTCCAGCCGAGGACGTCGCCGTAGAACCGCTTGGCTCCCTCGACGTCACTGAACATCGCATCGGCCCAACAGGGCGTTCCTTCCGGTTGCACGGCCATGCTGCCAGCCCTCCTGACGTGGTCTGTCCCGTCTGTTCACGCTAGCCATGCGGGATCCGCCCCGCGCGCCGGGCCGACCGCCCGTACGGCGCGCGGAGCCCTCCCGCACACCCCCGGCCGGTCCACGCCCGGCTTCCGCTACTCGCCCGCGAACGCCCTGTCCAGGGCCGCCGCGTCCAGCTTGGTCATGCCCATCATGACCCTGAGGGCGCGGGCGGCCTTCGCCTGGTCCGGGCCGGCGATCATGTCGAGGAGGGGGGCGTAGACGACCTGCCAGGAGACGCCGTACCTGTCCTTGAGCCAGCCGCACCGGCCGCCCTCGCCGCCGTTCTCGGTGAGCCTCGTCCAGTAGTGGTCGATCTCCTCCTGGCCGGAGCAGAGGATCTGGAAGGAGACGGCCTCGTTGAAGGTGAACTCGGGGCCGCCGTTGAGCGCGACGAACCGCTGGCCGTTGGCCGTGAACTCCACGGTCAGCACGGAGCCGGCCGGGCCGGGACCGGACTTCGGCCACCGGACGACGCCGTCGACGCGGGCGTCCTTGAAGATCGAGACGTAGTGGTGCGCGGCCTCCTCCGCCTGGCCGTCGAACCAGAGACACGTGATGAATCCGTCGGTGGACATGAGCACCTCCTGGGGCGTGGAACGCGGTCATGTCTGTCGACTCCCGCACGCGCCGAAACTCATCGGCCCGGCATCCCGATCACGGCCGCGACCCCTGAGGTGGGCACCCGCCCGTTCCGCGTGCCGGTCCCGCGGAGCGGGAGCTGCCCAAGGAGACGGTGGACCGGGACGCCGCCGACCGCCGGACCGCCGGTCGGCGGCGTCCGGGCGTTCTTCCGGCGGCTGCGGGAGGCGTGACGGATCAGGCCGCCAGGCAGAGTCCCCGGTACGGCCGGCGCGGTGCGGCGGCGGGCGAGCGCCGCGGCGCGGTGCGCCGGGTCAGTTCGCCGTGCACCAGCGACAGCAGGTCCCCGAGGCCGAGGCCGAGCGCGTGGGCCGCGGCCGCGAGCACCTCGGACGAGGCCTCCTTGCGGCCCCGCTCGACCTCGGACAGGTAGGGCAGCGAGATCCGGGCGGCGTCGGCCACGTCCTTGAGCGTGCGGTCCTGCGCCTGCCGCTCCCTGCGCAGCACCTCACCGACGAGATCCCGCCACAGCGGCTCCCTGGGGGCGGGCTCGGTCTCCGGCGCGGCCGGGCGGGCGGGCGCCGGTCGCAGGGGGATTACGCGGGCTTCTTCGCTCACCGGGTCGCTCATCCCGTCAGCCTAGGAGCGGTACCGCCGGCGACAAGGGAGCGGGATTGCGCTCTGAGGGAAATCCTCGCGGCCACCGGCCGTTTCCCGCCAAGCCGGAAGGAGGGGTGCATGCGCGGGGTCACCGTGGGTACCCGCGCCGTAAGCGGCTCTGCGGACCTGCTTGAACTCCCGCAGAAGGGGTACCCGCACAGGACGCTCTGTGCGGGAAGCCGGCAGAGAGACCGCACAGGGAGACGTCGGAACCGTGACTTTCGTGGGAGAGGTAATGAACACCGCCGCCGGGATCCGCTCGGAAGCAGAGGTCGTCGAGCAGACCGAGCAGGACAGGACGGGCGAGGGGTCACTTCCTGGCATCGCGGACCCGGCGTCCGTCGCCCCGCGGGACGCACGGGAGCTGTCCCGCCAGTTCTTCCGCCGGCTGACCGAGCTGGAGGAAGGGACGCACGAGTACCAGTACGCGCGCAACACCCTCATCGAGATGAACATGTCGCTGGTGCGGTTCGCGGCCGGACGCTTCCGGGGCCGCGGCGACGACATGGAGGACATCGTCCAGACCGGCATGATCGGCCTGATCAAGGCCATCGACCGGTTCGAACTGGCGCGCGAGGTCGAGTTCACCTCCTTCGCGCTGCCGTACATCGTCGGTGAGATCAAGCGGTTCTTCCGGGACACCACCTGGGCCGTGCACGTTCCGCGCCGGCTCCAGGAGCTGCGGGTGGAGCTGGCCAAGGCCCGCGAGGAGCTGTCCAGCCGACTGGACCGGGACCCGACGGTCGCCGAGCTGGCCACGCTGATGAACATCCCCGCGGACCAGGTGGTCGAGGCGCAGCTGGCCTCGAACGGCTACAACTCGGCCTCCCTCGACGCGGCACTCACCGGCGACGGCCCGGAGGACGGCGAGGCGGTGCTCGCCGACTTCATCGGTGTCGAGGAGGAGGGGCTGCGGCTCGTCGAGGACTTCCACGCGCTCGCCCCGCTGATGGCGGAGCTGAGCGACCGTGACCGGCAGATCATCCACCTGAGGTTCGTGGAGGAGGCGACCCAGGCGGAGATCGGTGAGCGGCTCGGCTGCTCCCAGATGCACGTCTCCCGCCTGATCAAGCGGATCATCACCCGGCTGCGGCAGGGCATGCTCGGCGAGCTGGGCTGCGCCTGAGACCGCCGCGCCTGACACACCGCTCGGCCCCGCCGCGGCTCAGTCCCGCCGCAGCTCGAAGACGGCCCGCACCCGCTTGCCCACGGGCACGCGTTCGACGGTCAGCTCCGAGGCGAGGGCGTGCACGATCTCCAGGCCGTGCCGCCCGACGCGCTCGGGGTTCTTCGGGAACCGGCGGGGCAGGGCGGTGCTGCTGTCGTACACGGACACGATGACCGAGGTGTCCGTGCCCTCCAGCTCCAGGATGTAGGGGCCGTTGCTGTGCCGGTCGGCGTTGGTGACCAGCTCGCTCACCAGCAGGAGCAGCTCGCCGTCGGCCCGGCCGTCGGCGGTGGCGCACCACTCGGTGCGCAGCTGCTCGAGGAACCGGGACGCCAAGGCGCGAGCCTCGGCGATGCATCCGGGCTCGCCGGTGTAGTGCGCCGCGCTGCGCAGCGGTTCCACGGGTACGTCGAAACCAGTCGGTATCACTGCCCCGCCCAGGTGCTCGGTCATTCTGTCCCTCTAGGAAAACCCGGTCCGGCCGGTCGATGGTGCACCAGTCCTCGTACCCCGAGTCCGGCCCCCCAGTCCACCCGATGCGTTCGCCCAGCGCGCACAGTGGCGAAGGTCACGGCATGCGTCCGGGGCGGGCCGCCGTCACGGCTCACGCCCCGGTAGGGCACTACTGTCCCTGCTGCTGGTTCTGTTGCTGGTTCTCCTGCTGGTTCTGTTGCTGGTCCTGCTGCTGTTGCTGTTGGGTCTGCTGCTCCTGCGTCTGCTGCTCCTGCGTCTGCTGCTGGGTCTGCTGCTCCTGTGTCTGCTGCCGGCTCGCGGAGGGGGCCGGGGACTCAGGGGAGGCACCGGACCGCTCGGTCGACGGCGATCCGGCCGACGGAGCCGACGACTCGCCGGACTGGCTCTGGGCCGGGGACTCCTTGGAGGGTGACTCCTTGGAGGGTGACTCCTTGGAGGGTGACTCCTTGGACGGGGACTCCTTGGACGGGGACTCCTTGGACGGGGACTCGGTCGCCGAGCTCTTCTCGCTCGACGGCGACTTGGACTCCGAAGGCGAGGAGGACTTGGATTCGGACTCCGAGGGCGAGGAGGACTTCTCGGACGGCGAAGACGACTTCTCCGATGGCGACGACGATTCCGACGACGGCGACGACGATTCCGACGACGGTGACGTCGACTTCGAGGACGACGAGGACGACGAGGACGACGAAGACGACGAAGATGTCGACGATGTCGGGGATGTCGGGGATGTGGAAGTCGACGGCGGTGTCGAACCGGGCGAGTTCGAGGGCGACGGCGAGACCGGTGATGTGGTGATCCCGGACGAGGCCGGCGGACACCTGGAGCCCGGCCTGCTGGTCGTACCCGGCGCGCACGGCAGCGGGGACGTCCACGGGTCCGGATACTTCGGCGGCTTGCCGTGCGCGTCGTACCGGACGTTCGCGTAGCCGCGGTGGCGGTTCACCCACACGTGGTGGTGGGTGTCGTAGATCACGAAGACCTTGACGACCACCGGGGCGGGCTGCACCACGACGACGTTCGTGGACCGGTACGAGGACCACTGCCGGCCCACCAGCCGGGGGGCGGTGCGCTGGGCGACCGGTTCCTTCAGCGGGTTGCCGCAGGCGCAGCGCAGCCGGGGCACGCCGTGCGCGTCGACCAGGACGGCGGTACCGCTCTGCAGGACGGACTGGTAGCTGGTGGCGGTGCCGTTGCGGTAGCCGTGGTTGGTGACGCGGGTGTCGGCGCGCAACTGCACGGAGGTGAGGGAGCGGAGGTAGCCGGGGACACCGCCGGGCTGGACGCCGATCGACGTGGCGAACGCCCGGTTCCTGCTCGCGTCGGCCTGCAGGGCCCTGATCTGCCGCTCGACGTCACAGCTGGGCGTCTTCCGGGTGCCGCCGTAGAGGCCGGGCGCCCCGCCCTGCACACCACGGACCTCGGCGACCCCGCCCTGCGGGGTGCTGACGGGCAGGGAGACGGTGCTCCGGGGTGCCGTGGACTTCCCCGGCGCGCTGGATTTGCCCGGCGCGGTGGACTTCCCGGGCTCGCTGGACTTCCCCGGCGCGGTGGACTTCCCGGGCTCGGTGGACTTGCCGGGCTCGCTGGACTTCCCGGGCTCGGTGGACTTGCCCGGGGTGGTGGCGGTGCCCTGCGTCGCGGTCGACTCCGTGAACGGGTCCTGGCCGGTGCTGTTGGCGGCCTCCAGGAAGACCTCGCCGCGCTGGGCGGAGGTCCCGCCGCCGCCCGGACGCGTGAAGACCACCGCGAGGGCCGCGGCGGCGATCAGGGCCGCGGTGAGCGCCGCGACCCGGGGCACCGATTTCCACCAGTGACCGTGCGGCTCCTTGTGCCCCCCGCCACCGGCCGGCGGCGGCGAGGGCGGCGGACCGGCGGGCGGTCGGGACGAGCCCGACAGCGGACCGGAGGGCGGACCTGTGGGACGGCCGGAGGACGGAGGTTCGACGCTCACGAGCCCTACTTCCCGTCGCGATGCGCGGCTTTGCTCAGATAAATCCGTCAGTTTCCGTCAAACCCTTTTTGGGTCATTTGGCTGCACACTGACACCATTGTGTGACGGAGTACCGGGCCGCTCAAGCCGAGGACCCGCGCGGCGGGCGGCCTCCAGTCGGGGCCGGCACCTGGTCCGGGCCGGCGCCGAACACCGGTGCCGCCCAGTGCGGGGGCCAGGGGGCGGGCTCGGGCGGCGGCGCCGGAGCCCGCTCGGGGACCGCGCGGCCGTCCGGCGGCGCGGCGGTCGCGGCGGTCGCGGCCGCGCGCAGGGCGGTGATGAAGTCCAGGCAGGTGTCGTGGCGGGCGTCCGGGCTCTTGGCCAGGGCCCGGGCGAACACGGAGTCGACGGCCGGGGAGAGACCGGCGCTGACGGAGCTCGGCGCGGGCGGCTCGTCGTACTGGTGGGCCCACAGCAGGGCCATGTCGTCCTCGCGCTGGAACGGCGGGCGGCCGGTGAGGGTCTCGTAGACCACGCAGGCGAGGCCGTAGACGTCGCAGCGGCCGTCGACCGGGCGGCCGGAGATCTGCTCGGGGGCGACGTAGTCGAGGGTGCCGACGAACTGGCCGACGCTGGTGAACCCGGTCAGCGAGAGGGACTTCTTGGTGAGCCCGAAGTCGGTCAGGTACACGTATTCGGGATGGTCGCTGTCGGTCCCCTCGGCGACCAGGATGTTGCCGGGCTTGACGTCCCGGTGGACCAGGCCGTGGTCATGGGCGGCGTCCAGGGCGGAGGCCACCTGGACGGCGATGCGCACCGCGTCCGCCGGCGGCAGCGGTCCGCGCGTGTCGAGGAGGTGGCGCAGGTCGCTGCCGGAGACGTACCGCATGGCGATGTAGAGCACCCCGTCGGTCTCGCCGGCCTCGAAGACGGGCACGATGTGCGGGTGGTCGATCGCCGCGGCGACCTGGGACTCGTGGGTGAAACGCTTGCGGAAGGTGTCGTTGCGGGCCAGCTCAGGGGCGAGCAGTTTCAGCGCGACGGTACGGCCCAGGCGCAGGTCGCGGGCGCGGTAGACGACCGCCATCCCGCCGCGCCCGACCTCGCTCTCGATCAGGTAGCTCGCCACCTGCCGGCCGATCAGTTCCGAGGGGCGGCCGGCGAACAGGCTGGTCTCGCTCGACATCAGCGCTCACCTTCGGGCGCGACCAGCCGGGCGGAGGCACCGCCGGTGTCGTCCTCCCCGGCGACCGAGGCGTCGGTGGCGTAGGTGCTCAGCCGCCGCCCGTCGCCGTACACCCACCGCTCCTCCTGCGCGTCGTACAGCCACATGGAGGCGCCGTCGACGACGAGCCCGATCCGCAGGCCCTCGGTGCGCATGTCGAAGGCCTCCCCGTCCAGGCCGCCGGCCGCCAGGTCCTCCACGGCGGCCCGGTAGTCGGCCAGGGCCTGCTCCACCCGGGCGAGCAGGGGCCGCGGATCGGTGGCGGCCTCGGGCTCGCCGTCGGCGGCGGGGGGGTCTTCGGGTACGGCGACGAGGAGCCGGCCGTCGACCCAGGCGGCCCAGCCGTTGGCGCAGCAGATGTACCCCCAGTCGCCGCGCCGCTCCACGAGCTGCACCGGCAGCAGCGGATCCAGGGGCACGGTGGGGCGCGCCGGGTCCGGGGCCTCCCAGGCGGGCAGTCCGTGCGGCGGGACGACGTGTGTGGGCCGGAACCCGGGGGTCTTCATCGCCGGCCCGCTTCCGCACCGGGGATCACCGCGGGGCCCGTCTCGGTCGCCAGGACGAGTGCGGGTGCGGTCGGGACGACCGGCCACTCAGCCATGCCGGAATTCTATCGATTCGTGCAGATGTGCACCCCCCGCGCGAGAGGCGAGAAGGGCACTGTGAGGAGACGACGGAGGGGGAGAGGGAGAAGTGGGAGACCGGGGGCGGGCACGGAGGGGGCGGGGCCGGAGGGGGCGTCGGTCAGGCGACCGGTACGACGAGGCCGGGGACCGTCCGCTGCATGCGCAGCGCGTCGACGGACTCCGCGAGCAGTTCGTACTCGGTGGTCTCGTCGCCGGTCGCGATCCGCACCAGCCGGCCGGCGGCCAGTTCGTCGGCGACGCTCTCCTGCTGGGCCGGGTCACCGCACCAGGCGCGCAGCACGAAGGGCACGTCGGGCACCGTGTCGGCGACCGGCACGAGCGAGCCGGCCGGGAAGTGCCCCACCTCGGGGCGGGGGTCGAGGCGGTCGGCGATCCAGTTGGCGCGGTCGCGCAGCCACCACAGGGCGAGGGCCAGGGTGGGTGCGCGGTAGGTCCCGAGGGGCACTCCGATGCGCTGTCCGCCGCAGACGCCGTACGCGGTGACATGGCACAGGAATTCGTCGTGCATGCGCGCTCCCCCGTCGCGTCGTTCGCCTGCGAACGGCCTCGCCTTCGGTGCGGGTCATGTGCGGTGCGTGATCGGAACCTCGCGGGAAGTGAAGTCCGTACAGTCGAGTATGTTCACTGCTGAACCACTGTCACCATGACTTTCCGGCCAGTCTCTTGACATATTCCTCGCCCGTTCTGGCCGGAATGAGGCGTCCGCACGGCGTCCCGCGCATGACCTTCGAGGTAATCGACCCGGCCGCCGCCCCTGCCGCATGGTGGTCACACCGGGTCGGCGGAACCCCGACCCGGATCCTGACCAGCAGAGACGACCTCGATGGAGGAGCTTCGCCATGGCCGTGCGCACCGAACGTCACGAGAACGCCGCCGCCCGTTACTTCGAGGCCTGGAACGCCACCGGACCGGAGGCCGTGGCGAAGGCCGTCGCCGCCGCGTGGGCCCCGGACGGCGGCTACACCGACCCCCTCGCGGACGTCCGCGGCCACGAGCAGATCGCGGCCGTCATCACGGCGGCCCACGAGCAGTTCCCGGGCTTCGTGTTCCGCCCGCTCGGCGCGGTCGACGGCCACCACGACACCGCGCGTTTCGGCTGGGAGCTGGTGAACGAGGCTGACGGTTCGGCGCCGGTGGCCGGGTTCGACGTGATCACACTGGACGCCGAGGGCCGCATCCAGCAGGTCCTGGGGTTCCTGGACCGCGTCCCGGCGGACGCCTGACGGCACCGCCGGGAACACGCCCCGGACGGCCGCGGCACCGGTCGGGCGTAGCACCGGACAGTCGCGACACCGGACGGTCGAATCGCGACGCGGGACGGCCACGACACCGGACAGTCGCGCCGCCGGACGGCCGTCGGCACGGACGGTCGTGGCACGGACGGCCGTGGCACGGACGGTCGTGGCACGGACGGTCGTAGCCCTCCCCGGGCCGTCCGTCCGGTGCTACGGCCGGACGATCGCGTCGATGCGCGCCAGCTCCTCAGCGTCGAAGTCCAGGTTGCGGACGGCCGCGACGCTGTCCTCGATCTGCCGCGCGCTGCTCGCGCCGACCAGGGCGGAGGTCACCCGGCCGCCGCGCAGCACCCAGGCCAGGGCGAGCTGGGCCAGCGTCTGGCCGCGGGACCCCGCGATCTCGTTCAGCGCCCGCAACCGGGCGACGAGGTCCTCGGTGACCGCGTCCGAGTTCAGGAACGGGCTGTCGCTCGCGGCTCGGGAGTCCTCCGGGATGCCATCGAGGTAGCGGCCGGTGAGCAGGCCCTGCTCCAGCGGGGAGTACGCGATGGAGCCGATCCGGAGTTCGTCCAGGGTGTCGAGCAGGCCCTCGTCCTCGGGGCGCCGGTCGAGCATCGAGTAGCGCGGCTGGTGGATGAGGAGCGGGGTGCCCAGCTCGCCGAGGATGCGGGCGGCCTCGCGGGTCTGCTCGGCGGAGTAGTTGGAGACGCCGACGTAGAGGGCCTTGCCCTGCTGCACCGCCGAGTGCAGGGCGCCCATCGTCTCCTCCAGGGGAGTGTCCGGGTCGAAGCGGTGCGAGTAGAAGACGTCGACGTACTCCAGGCCCATCCGCTTCAGGCTCTGGTCGAGCGAGGACAGCACGTACTTGCGCGAGCCCCACTCGCCGTACGGGCCGGGCCACATCAGATAGCCGGCCTTGGTGGAGATCACCAGCTCGTCGCGGTATCCGGCGAAGTCCGCCTTCAGCGCCTCGCCGAGGGCGGACTCGGCGGCGCCGGGCGGCGGGCCGTAGTTGTTCGCGAGGTCGAAGTGGGTGACGCCGAGGTCGAACGCGCGGCGCAGGATGGCCCGCTGGGTCTCGACGGGCCGGTCCGGCCCGAAGTTGTGCCACAGGCCCAGCGACAGGGCGGGGAGCTTCAGTCCGCTGCGTCCGGTGCGCCGGTAGGGCATGTCGGCGTAGCGGTCGGGGTGTGCGGTGTACAACGCGACTCCAGAGGGGTTGGCACACGATCTACCGGTGCCACTCTTCCCCGGCCGGCGGGCAGCGGTCCAACAGAAGAATCCGATGGGATTCAGCGGCTAGGCTTCTCAATCATGGAACTGCGCCATCTCCAGCACTTCGTCGCGGTCGCCGAGGACCAGCACTTCACCCGGGCCGCCGAACGCCTGATGGTGTCCCAGTCGGGCCTGTCGGCCTCCATCCGCGCGCTGGAGAGGGAGCTGCGGGCGCCGCTGTTCGTGCGGACCACGCGGCGGGTGACGCTCACCGAGGCGGGGCGGGCGCTTCTGGTGGAGGCCGAGCGGATCCTGGCGCAGGTGCGCTCGGCGCACGAGGCGGTGGCGGCGGTGCAGGGCGTGCTGCGGGGGACCCTGGCCCTCGGCACCGAGCAGTGCATCGCCGGGGTGCAGGTGGCCCGGCTGCTGGCGGCCTTCCGGGGCCGGCACCCGGATGTGGAGATCCGGCTGCGGCAGGCGGGTTCGGGGGCGCTGGCGGAGGAGGTCGCGGCCGGGCGGCTCGACCTGGCGTTCGCCTACCGCACCCAGGCGGACACCGACCAGCTGCGCTCGGTGTCGCTGACCAGCGAGCCGATGACGGTGCTGTGCCATCCGAGCCACCGTCTGGCCTCCGCCCCGGCCGTGCTGGGCCCGGACGACCTCGCCGGGGAGGTCTTCGTGGACTTCCACCCCGACTGGGGTCCGCGCCGCACCACCGACGCCGCGTTCACCGGGGCCGGCGTCCGGCGCACGGTCGCCCTGGAGGTCAACGACGTGCACAGCCTGCTGGACCTGGTGGACGAGAACCTGGGGATCGCCGTCGTACCCCGGCACTTCCGGCACAAGCGGCCGGCGCTCGCGGCGCTCCCGCTGAAGGGCGTGGGCGAGGCGGAGTACGAGACGGTCGCCCTGCTGCCGCCGGAGCGGGCCACGAGCCCGGCCGCACGGGCGCTGGTCACGCTGCTCGAAACGGGCGCCCTGGACGCGTGACGAGGACCGGCGGCCGCCGTTCGGCCGACGGGGCGCGCGAGCGGCGCCGGTTTGCGATGGTGGACGGTATGCATGCAAAGGACATCCTCATCGACGGCTACGGCCGCATCCAGGAAGAAGTCCACGCCGCCCTCGACGGCCTCGGCCCGGACCAGCTGCACCACCGCCCGTCCCCCGAGGCCAACTCCATCGCCTGGCTGGTCTGGCACCTGACGCGCGTGCAGGACGACCACGTCGCGGACGCCTTCGACCTCGACCAGGTGTGGCTCTCCCAGGACTGGGAGAAACGGTTCGGCCTCGACCTGCCCCGGCACGACACGGGTTACGGGCACACTCCGGCCAAGGTCGCGAAGGTGCGGGTGGCGTCGGCCGACCTGCTGACCGGGTACTACGACGCCGTGCACGAGCAGACCCTCGGCGTCCTGCGCACGCTGGCCGCCAAGGATCTCGAACGCATCGTGGACGAACGCTGGGACCCCCCGGTCTCCCTCGGCGTCCGCCTGGTGAGCGTCCTGTCCGACGACCTTCAGCACGTCGGACAGGCCGCCTACCTCAGGGGCCTCGTCTAGAGCGCGCTCGCGTACCCCGGCAGGACCACGTCCTCGATGAGGGCCTTGCGCTCGTCGAACGGGATGAACGCGCTCTTGAGGGCGTTCACGGTCACCGTGCGCAGGTCCTCGACCGTCCAGCCGGCCTCCTCGACCAGCAGGGACATCTCCCGGGTCATCGTCGTCCCCGAGACCAGACGGTTGTCGGTGTTGAGGGTGACCCGGAAGCCGAGGTCCTTCAGAGCGGTGATGGGGTGCTCGGCGATGGAGGTGGCGCAGCCGGTCTGGAGGTTGGAGGTGGGGCACATCTCCAGGGCGATACGGCGGTCACGCACCCAGGAGGCGAGGCGGCCGAGCTTGCCGGCCGCGAGGTCCGGGATGTCCTCGGTGAGGCGCACACCGTGGCCGATGCGCTGGGCACCGCACACCTGGAGGGCCTGGTGGATGCTGGGCAGCCCGTGGGCCTCACCGGCGTGGATGGTGAAGGGCACGTTCTCGCGGCGCAGGTGCTCGAAGGCGGCCAGGTGGTCGGCGGGCGGGAAGCCGTCCTCGGCACCCGCGATGTCGAAGCCGACGACACCGGCGTCACGGTAGGCCACGGCCAGGTCGGCGGCCTCGCGGACCCGGTCGAACATCCGCATTCCGCACAGCAGGGTGCCGACGCGGACGGGGGTGCCGGCGGCGGCCGCCTTGGCCATGCCGGCCGCGAGACCCTCCTGGACGGTCTCCACGACCTCGCTCATCGCCAGGCCGCCCTTGGTGTTCAGCTCGGGGGCGTAGCGGACCTCGGCGTAGACGACGCCGTCGGCGGCGAGGTCGAGGACGTACTCCTCGGCGGTGCGCAGCAGGCCCTCGCGGGTCTGCATGACGGCGAGGGTGTGCTCGAAGGTGGCGATGTAGCGGACCAGGTCGCCGGAGTTGGCGGCCTCGAAGTACCAGGCGGCCAGCTCGTCCGGGTCGGTGGTGGGCAGGGTGTGGCCGACCGCGTCCGCGAGTTCGACGACGGTGGCGGGGCGCAGGCCGCCGTCGAGGTGGTCGTGCAGGACGGCCTTGGGGAGCCGGCGGAGGGTCTCGGTGTCGATGCGGGACGCGGTCATGGGCGTTTCGTTTCCTCAGGTCCTCGGGCAGGTGGTGCGGGGTGGATCAGTGGCCGGCGGGCTGGAGCAGGTCCCAGCGGTTGCCGTACAGGTCCTGGAAGACGGCGACCGTGCCGTACGGCTCGTGGCGCGGCTCCTCCAGGAAGGTCACGCCGGCGGCGGTCATCCGGGCGTGGTCGCGGGCGAAGTCGTCGGTGTGCAGGAAGAAGCCGACGCGGCCGCCGGTCTGGTCGCCGACGCGGGTCCGCTGGTCCTCGTCCTTGGCCCGGGCCAGGAGCAGTCCGGTGGCGGCGCCGTCGCCGCCGGGCTCGACCACGACCCAGCGCGAGCCGTCGGGACGCGGGGCGTCCTCGGCGAGACGGAACCCGAGGGCCTCGGTGTAGAAGCGGATGGCCTCGTCGTAGTCGTGCACGACGAGGGTGACCAGGGCGACGCGGCGCATGGCGACCTTCCGGTGGGATGGGTTAGCCGGTGAGGTTATACGTAAAACCTACGGCGCGCCAGTCTGGTTCTACGCGCGTCACGGAAACGGTGCCACGCGGGGTGGGGAGGGGCAGTGGAGACGGGGTAACGGCGTGGTCCCGCGACGGGCGTCTCCGTGTCCGGGGGTGCCCGGCCGAGGGAGGTGTACCGGGGGGCCGGCGGGGGCTGAGGGAGGTACTCCCGCTCCTCTCAGGCGCTCTGCGCGGGTCCCGCCGCCGGGCGTGGCGCCGGCGCCGCGACCGGGTCCGGCCGGCCGAGGGCCCGGCGGGCCGGGACCGGCAGGGCGCACGGCAGCAGCAGGGGAAGCGGGAGCGGCAGCGGTACGGTCATCACGCTCATCGGCCGTCGGGTTCGAGCAGGTCGCGCAGAACGCGTTCGTCGTCGGGGCCGAGCTGGGCGACGAAGCGGGCGAGCACCGTCTCTCGGTCGCTGCCCCGGTCCAGTTCGCTGTGCATCCGGCGGGCGGTGAGACCGTGGGCGTCCTGGACGTCCCGCGCGGGCGAGTAGGCGTAGCCGCGGCCCTGGCGCCGCCGGTCCACGACCCCCTTCTCGTGCAGCCGGGTGAGGATCGTCGTCACCGTCGTACGGGCGAGGTCCAGGCCGAGGCTCTGCTGGACCTGGCCGGGCGTCCGGGGCGCGTCGGCGGCCCAGAGCACGGCCATGACGCTCGCTTCGAGTTCGCCGGCCGGCCGGCGTTCGTCCTTGGCGTCGCTCATGGGAAGGTTCCTCACCCCGTCCTGGTCCGGTGGCCCGGGCCCGTCTCCGTCCACCCGATGGTAGTCAGCCGGGGCCGCCCCACGGTCGTACGACCGTACGCACCGGGAGCGGGTACGGACACGGTGGTACCGCCGTATGCACCGGGGGCGGGCATGGACACGGTGGTACGACCGTACGCACCTGGCGCGGGCATGGACACGGTGGTACGACCGTACGCACCCGGCGCGGCAGGGACCGTCCGGCCGTCGGCCTCAGCTCGCCCGGTCGCGGGCCGCGCCGAGCCGCGCCAGTTCCTCCCCGGTGAGCCGCAGCGCGCCCGCGGCGACGTTCTCGGCCAGGTGGCCGGGGTCGCCGGTGCCGGGGATGGCGAGGACGTGCGGGCCCTGGTGCAGCGTCCAGGCGATGCGGACCTGGGCGGGGCTGACGCCGTGGGCCCGGGCGGCGGAGAGCACCGCGTCGTCGTGAGCGGTGGTCGCGCCGTGCTCCCCGGCCGCTCCGGCCACGGCGTAGAAGGGGACGAAGGCGATGCCGTGCGCGCCGCACAGCCGCAGGACCTCGTCGCCGACCGGGTCGGGCCGGTCCACGGCGTACCGGTTCTGCACGCTCACCACCGGCGCGATCTCCAGGGCCTCGGCGAGGTGCCGGGGTTCGACCCCGGAGATCCCGAGGTGCCGGATCAGCCCCGCCTCGCGCAACTCGGCGAGGGCGCCGAAGTGTTCGGCGACGGAGTCCTGGCTCATCCGGCGGAGGTAGACGAGGTCGAGGTGGTCGCGCCCGAGCTGGCGCAGGTTCTCCTCGACGTGTCCGCGCAGTTCGTCGGGGCGGGCGGAGGTGCCCCACTCGCCGCGGTAGTCGCGGTAGGGGCCGACCTTGGCGGCGATGACCAGGTCGTCGCCGTACGGGGACAGCGCGGTGTTGATGAGTTCGTTCGCGCTGCGCAGCGAGGAGAAGTAGAAGGCCGCCGTGTCGATGTGGTTGACGCCCAGTTCAACGGCCTTGCGCAGCACGGCGAGTGAGCGTTCCCGGTCGCTCGGGGTGCCGTTGTGGAAGGCGGCGCTGCCCGTCAGCCGCATCGCGCCGAGGCCGATGCGGTGGACGGGCAGGTCGCCGAGCTTCCAGGTGCCGGAGGTTTCCGCGGTGATCGTTTCCGCGGTGATCGTTTCTGCGGTCATCGGCGGAGTCTCGCACACGGCCCCCGGCCTCCGGGCGGTGTCAGCAGTACAGGTTGGCGCCGGGCGAGACGCCGAGGATCTGGGTGAAGCGCTGGTAGGAGGAGACGCGGCTCTGCACCTGCGCGGGGTTCTTGCCGTCGCATTCCAGGGAGCCGTTGATGCTGCGTATGGTCTGGCCGAAGCCGGCGCCGTTCACCATGGCGTTGTGCGGGGTCATGGTGCCGGGTCCGGTCTGGGTGTTCCAGTACCACAGGCCGGTCTTCCAGGCGACGGACGCGTTGTTCTGCACCAGGTTCGGGTTGTTGAGCAGGTCGATGCCGAGCGCGTCACCGGCGGTCTTGTAGTTGAAGTTCCAGGAGAGCTGGATGGGGCCGCGCCCGTAGTACGCCGCCTGTCCCGCCGGACAGCCGTACGGTTGGCTCCAGTCGCAGTAGTGCGGGTAGTTGGCGGTGTTCTGCTCGACCACGTACACCAGGCCGCCGGTCTCGTGGCTGACATTGGCCAGGAAGGCGGCGGCCTCCTGCTTCTTCACGGTGTCGCTGCCGGTGTTCGCGAAACCGGGATAGGCGGCGAGGGCGGCGGTCAGGCCGCTGTAGGTGTAGAAGGAATTCCGGTTCGGGAACATCTGGTTGAACTGAGTCTCGCTGACCACGAAGCCGGCGGCGGAGGCCGTGGGGGCCGCCTGGAGCACCAGGGCGGAAGCGCCCAGGGCGAGCGAGGTCAGCAGGGCGGCGATGCGGTGCTTCAACACGAACCAACTCCTTTGCGCAGCACGGCCGCACCCGGAAGCGACGGGAACGGCGTGGTGGGGGGTTGGGCCTACTCAACCGCCTTGGTCTGTACCAGTCAAGGGTGTAGACCAGTCATTCGGACGCGGGCGGTGTGGGCCGACTCCGGTGAGGCGCACACGCACGAGTCGGGCCCGGCCGCGTCGGCGGCCGGGCCCGAGAGTGGTGGCGGAGGGTCAGCGCAGCGGCTTCGCCAGGACCGCCTTGCGGTGGCTGAACGTCTCGATGGAGTAGCGTCCGTGGTAGTTGCCCATGCCGCTCTCCCCCACCCCGCCGAACGGCAGGTCCGAGACGGTGAGATGGGCGAGGGGCAGGCCGTGGCCGAGGCCGCCCGAAGACGTCTCGGCGGCGATGCGTGCGCGGGTCTCGTCGGACTCGCTGAACACGTACAGCGCAAGGGGCTTGTCGCGCTCGTTGATGAAGTCGATCGCCTCGTCCAGACCGGGCACGGTGACGATCGGCAGGATCGGTCCGAAGATCTCCTCCTGCATGACGGGCGAGGCCGGGTCGACGCCCGCGAGGACGGTGGGCGCGAGGTACCTGGCCGCCCGGTCGCCGGTGCCGCCGACGGCGACGCGGCCCGAGCCGAGCAGGGCGGAGAGCCGGTCGAAGTGCCGCTCGTTGACGATCCGGCCGTACTCCGGCGCGTGTGCCGGGTCGCTGCCGAACAGGCCCTCGACGGCACGGACCAGCGCCGCCTCCAGGGCGGGCGCGGTCTCCGGATCGGTCAGGACGTAGTCGGGGGCGACACAGGTCTGGCCGGCGTTGAGGAACTTGCCGCGGGCCAGCCGGTCCGCGACCACGTCCAGGTCGGTGCCGCGGTCCACGAACACCGGCGACTTGCCGCCCAGTTCCAGGGTGACCGGGGTGAGGTGCTCGGCGGCGGCCCGCATGACGATACGGCCTACCGTGCCGTTGCCGGTGTAGAAGATGTGGTCGAAGCGCTCGGCCAGCAGGGCCGTGGTCTCCGGGACGCCGCCCTCGACGACGGCGACGGCGTCCGTGTCCAGGTAGGCCGGGATCAGCTCGGCCAGCGCGGCCGAGGTGGCGGGGGCCAGCTCGCTCGGCTTGGCGACGACCGCGTTGCCCGAGGCCAGCGCGCCGACCAGGGGGGCGAGCAGCAGCTGCGCCGGGTAGTTCCAGGGGGCGATGACGAGGACGACGCCCAGGGGGTCGTACTGCGTCCAGGCCGTGGCGTCGGCACCGAGGTGCGCCGGGACGGGTGCGGGCTCGGGGCGCAGCCAGTCGGCCAGGTGCTCCAGGGTGTGGTCGATCTCGCGGACGGTGAAGTCGATCTCGGTGCGATAGGCCTCGGTGCTGCTCTTGCCGAGGTCGGCGTGGAGGGCGGCGGCGAGGTCGGCGCCGCGTTCCGTGAGGAGCGCGCGGAGCCGGCGCAGCTGGCCGGTGCGCCACTCGACGGGCTTGGTGCGGCCGGTGGCGAAGGTGGCGCGCAGCCGGGCCACGACGTCGGCGGGCTGCTCGGGCAGGGAGTGGTTCACGGGTGCCTCGCTGGGATGCCCGGACGGTCCGGCCCGGGTCTGCTGGTAGGTCAGATGCAAATACCAACCTTTCATGTCCTCAAGTTCATTCCGTGGCCGCCGGGCCGTGACGAGGGTCACTCGACGGGGGTGTCCTCCACGCCGCCCGGTCCGGACGCCCCGCACCGCCCGGAACAATCGTCCGCATGGACCTCACCCCGCACCCGCTCGTCGTCCGCGCCCGCCGCCTCGCCACGGACCTGCTCGCGCCCGCGGCCGAGCGGGTCGACCAGGAGGGGGTGCCCGCGGGGCACATCGAGGCGGTGAAGCGGTCGGGGCTGCTCGGGGTGGCCGCTCCCGCGGAGCACGGCGGGGCGGGGGCGCCGCCCGCCGTGCTCCGCGAGACGGCGGAGATCCTCGCCGGGGCGTGCTGCGCGACCTGGTTCGTGCAGACCCAGCACCACACGCCGGTGCAGACCCTGGCGCGGAGCGGGTTTCCCGCCCGGGAGCGGCTCCTCGGGCCGCTCTCCCGCGGTGAGCTGCTGTCCGGGGTGGCGTACGCGCACCTGCGGTCGTATCCGCGCCGCCTGGTGCGGGTCAGCCGGCAGGGTGAGGGGTGGCGGTTCGACGGGACCGTCCCCTGGTACACCGGGTGGGGGCTGAACGACGTGATGCTGCTGGCCGGGGTGACCGACTCCGACGAGGTGCTGTTCGCGTTCGCCGAGGCGCGCGAGCAGCCGGGGCTGCGGGCGTCGGCGCCGATGCGGCTGGCGGCCCTCACCGCCGCGCGCACGGTGTCGCTGGAGGTGGACGGCCTGTGGCTGCCCGCGGAGGCGGTGGCGCTGCACACGCCGTACGCGCGGTGGGCCGCCGGGGACCGGCTCAAGACGCTGCACACCAACCCGGCGGTCTTCGGCGTGGCCGAGGCCGCCCTGTCCCTCCTGGACGAGGGCACGGCCGCCCCGCTCCGCTCCCGCCTCGCCGACGTCCGTGACCGGGCCTACGCCCTGGCCGACCGCCCGGCGTCCGAGGCGGGGGCCGGGGAGCGGCTGGCGGTGCGGGCGGAGGCGTACGAGGTGCTGCGGACGGCCACCACGGCGGCGGTGGTGGCCGGCGGCGGCCGGTCGATGGCGCTGACGAGCCGCGCCCAGCGCCTCGCCCGGGAGGGGCTGTTCCTGCTGGTCCAGGGCCAGACGGCCGAGTCCCGCGCGGCACATCTGCGAGCCCTGGCCACCCCTCCGGGAGAGCCCCGCTGACCGCCCCGCCGGCGCCCGGTGCACCAGGCGGTGGGCCCCGGCGAGACTGCCGACCCTCGGCCCCGCTCACCCCGCCCACCGCACCGCCGTCATGCCGCCGCTCGCGGCAGCGGCCGGCGAGACGAGTCGAGGGGACCCCGGCCGGTCCCGCGTCAGGAAGCCTGGTTTCACGGAGGCGCAACAGCGGCAGCCCTCAGGAGCCGCCGTCCTCCTCCTGCCGCTCGACCACGACGAGGAAGGCGTCCGACCTCAGGTCCATGACCACGGTCGCCGGCTCGCCCTCGGCACGTCGGGCGGCCGCGTACTCCTCCGCGGGCCAGGAACCACGCGGAGCCCCGGCGGGAAATCGCTCCAGCACCCTCGCACTCATGACGGCGGCCACCTCCTGCGTCGCTGACCCGGACGGAATGTACGTGTTGTACTGACCCGCCTGCCCCCGATAGGCGCGAGCATGTCACCACCACCCGGACGCGGGCGCCGGACCGGCCCGCCCCCACCCCTACACATAAAGGGGAAATAAGGACAAACTGAACTATGCGGCGCTTACCGCACGCACACTGCACCAGAAGCGGTCTGGCCTGCACAGTCAAAGGAGACGACTCATGGCCAACTTGCACAGAGGTGACATAGCGAGCCACCCCGATGTCTCCGAAATGCGGGAACGCTACGCCCGCATGCTCGGCGGTCGCGATGTGGCGCTCGTGGACGGCCCGGTCTTCCTGCTCGGCCTCTACTGCGCCGCCTCCCCGTGGATCGTGCACTACGCGGCGAGCCAGCCCGCCCTCGGGGCCCACAACCTGATCCTGGGCGTGGCGATCGGCCTGCTGGCACTGGGGTTCAGCCGGGCACCCGAACGGATGTACGGCCTCAGCTGGGCCATGTGCGCCATGGGCATCTGGATGATCATCGCCCCGTGGATCGTGGGCAGCGGTCCGGACACGGGCGTCATCGTCAACAACATCGTCATCGGGGCCCTGGCCCTCGTCCTCGGACTGATATGCGCCGGTACGGCGGCGAAGAGCACCCCCAGGCCGTAGAAGAGGAGATCGAGAAGAGGAAGGGGGAAACGGCGAGGCCGGTTCGCCCGGGCGGACCGGCCTCGCTGTGCGCCGCGGCCCGTCAGCGGGAGCGGTGCGCCCCCTCGGCGCCCGTCACCGTGAAGGAGATCCACACGTCCGGCGGCAGCTCCGGCCGGTCCGGCACCGGTCGCGGCTCCCGGGTCCAGGCGTCGCCGGCCAGTTCCTCGGCGACGCGCGGCCAGAAGCGCACCGCGGCCGGGTTGTCCTGCTGGAAGGCGATCTCCCACGGCCCGGGGTGCCGGGTGAGCACCTCGCGCGCGGCCCGCAGCCCGATACCCCGGCGCCGGGCCCCGCGCACCACGAAGAAGCTGTTCAGTACCCGCACCGGGCCGTCGAGCCCGCGCACGAAGGCGAGCCCGGCGAGGCGCTCGCCGCAGGCCAGCAGGTACGGCGCCCAGCCGGGCCGGGTGAAGGCGGACTCCACGCGCTCGCTGCGGAAGGTGCCGTCGGCGGCGGGCAGGGCGCCCCCGAACTCGGACAGGTCGTGATGGAACATCAGCCACAGCCGTTCCACGGCGGGCCGGTCCTCGGGGGTCGCGGGGCGGACGGTGACGTCCGCGGTGATGATGTCGGTCATGAACGAAAGCGTCCCCGGCGGATCGCGGTCCGGCCGGGGAGGTTCGCTTCGAGGTGCGTAACTCTACCCCACTTCAAGGGCGTTGCGGTCCTCGCCCACGTCGTCGCCGCTGCCGCCGCCGGTCTCCTTCGGTCCGAACGGCCACACCTTCTCCCGGCGCGCCCACCCCAGGAAGGCCACGCAGCCGAGGGCGAGCCAGGCCAGGGACCACTCCACGGGACGCCGGCCCGGGGAGTTGTCGTCGGCGTACCCGTAGATCACGCACCAGCCGGCGAACGCGACGACGCCCGGCAGGGGGTACAGCCACATCCGGTACGGCCGGGGCAGGTCCGGCCGGCGTCTGCGCAGTACCGTCAGCGCGACGATCTGGGCCAGCGCCTGCACGATGACCATCACCGTGGTGAGCAGCTGGATCAGGGTCGTGAGGTCGGTGTGGCGGCCGATCAGGAAACCGACGGCGGTGATCGCGCCCATGGTCGCGAGCCCGAACACCGGGAACCGGTGCTTCGGGTGCAGCTTCGCGTACGGACGGAAGAAGACCCGGTCCCGGGCGGCGTCGCAGGGCACCCGGGAGCCGCCGAGCAGACCGGCGAAGACGGAGGCGAACGCGGTGACCAGGATCAGCACGGTCACCGCGTCGGCCGCGCCCCTGCCCCAGGTCTCCTCCAGCACCGCGGAGGCGACCGAGGAGGAGGCGATGTCGTGCGGGTCGGTCATCCGGTGCCAGTCGACGACGCCGAGGGTGCCGATCTGCAGCAGCAGGTAGATCGCCATGATGCCGAGGATCGAGAAGACGATGGAGCGCGGGAGCGTGCGGCCGGGGTCCTTGATCTCGGCGCCCATGTAGGCCGTCGTGTTGTAGCCGAGGTAGTCGTAGATGCCGATGGTCAGCCCGGCGGCGAAACCCGGCCAGTAGTGGCCGCTCAACACATCGAAGGCGCCTGCCGGATAGGTGAAGGCCATGTGGGGGCTGAAGTCGGTCGCGGCGGCGGCGATCACCAGCAGCACGGAGGCGATCATCACGGCCCACATCACGGCGGTGATCCGGGCGATGTGCTCGATGCCGCGCCACAGCAGGATCACCACCAGCGCGATGACACCGAGCCCGATCAGGTCGCCGGCGGTCCGCCCCAGGCCGGGCGCGAGATAGCCCAGGTACTGCACGAAGCCGACCACGCCCGTGGACATGATCAGCGGGACGAACAGCATCGCCGTCCACACGAACAGGAACGGCATCAGACGGCCGGTGCGGTGGCGGAATGCCTGGCGCAGATAGACGTAACTGCCGCCGGAGCCGGGCATCGAGGCCCCCAGCTCCGCCCAGACCAGCCCGTCGCACAGCGCGAGCACCGCGCCCGCGACGAACCCGACGACCGCCTGCGGACCGCCGAACGCGGCCACCATCAGCGGGATCGTCACGAACGGCCCGATGCCGCACATCTGGCTCATGTTGATCGCGGTGGCCTGGAACAGGCCGACACGGCGGACGAAACCACCCGGGGGCGGCGGGCTACCGGACATGGGGACTCCTGACGCGGCGGGCGCGACGCGCCCGGCGGGGGCGGACAGGCCGACAAAGTTAAGGAGCCTTACTATCGGCGTCAAGTGTGCGACACGCATGCCCGAGAATGGTGCGATGCCCGCCAGCGAAGCCGAAGAGCAGCAGGAACAGCCCTGGAGCCGCCGTCGCCTGCGCAGCAACAACGAGCGGTTGCTCCTGGACCGGCTGCGCGCACTCGGCGGCGCGTCCCGCGCCCAGCTCGCCCGCGAGACGGGCCTGTCGAAGCCGACGGTCTCCAGCGCGCTGGCCTCGCTGGCGGCGGCCGGCCTGGTGCGCGAGGCGGGCACCCAGGCCCCGGAGCGCGGGCGCACCGCCGTGCTGTACGCCCCGGACCCGGCCGCCGGGTACGCGCTCGGCGTGGACATCGGCCGGGGCTGGCTGCGGGTGGCGGTGGCCGACCTGGACGGCGCGGTCGTCGCCCGGACCGACGTACGCAACCGGGCCCGCGCCTCCGCCGCCCTGGCCGACCTGGTCGTGACCACGGCCCGCCAGGCGGTCGCCACCTCGGGCGTGGACCCGGCGGAGGTGGTGCACGGGGTGGTCGGCACGCCCGGGGTGTACGACGAGAGGCAGCGGCGGGTGCGGTACGCGATGCACCTGCCGGGCTGGGGGCGGGCCGGGCTCGTGGACCGTCTGCGGGCGGAGCTGGGCGTGCCGCTGGAGGTGCACAACGACGCCAACCTGGCGGCGCTCGGCGAGTACACGTACGGCGTCGGCGCGGGCAGCCGGCTCTTCGCGTACATCCTGATAGGCACCGGTCTCGGGATGGGCGTGGTGAGCGAGGGGCGGCTGTTCACGGGTGCGCACGGCCTGGCCGGGGAGATCGGGTTCCTGCCGTGGCACGGCCGGCAGAAGCAGGAGCGGCTGGAGGACGCGGTGTCGGGAGGGGCGGTGGTGGAGTCGGCCCGGGAGCTGGGGATGCGTGGGCAGCTCACCGCGAAGGCCGTGTTCGACGCGGCGCGGCAGGGGGATCCGGCCGCCGTGCGGGCGGTGGAGCTGGAGGGCGAGCGGATCGCGCACACCGTGGCGGCGGCCGCCGCCGTGCTCGACCCGGATCTCGTGGTGCTGGGCGGCGGGGTCGGTCACAGCGTCGACCTGCTGCTGCGGCCCGTACGGGAGCGCTTGCGGGCCCTCACCCCGCTGCGCCCCCGGATCGCGCCCGGCCGGCTCGGCGAGGACGCCGTCCTGCTGGGCGCGGTGGCCACGGCCCTGGACACGGCCCGGGACCTGGTGTTCGCACGCCGGACGGCCGGAACCTGACCCGTGCGACGGCCACCTCGGCGCGGCTCGTTGACACCCCCCACCCCGCGCCCTACCGTGACCCTGGTTAGTAAAGTTTCCTAACTTTACGAGGCTGGAGACCGCCGTGTTCCCTCGCCCCGCCCTCGCACGCCGGTACACCACGGCCGCCCTGGTCCTCGGACTGCTCGGTGGACTCACCTCCGGCGCCTGGGCCGGGGACCGGCGCCCGGCCGCACCGCAGGGGCACGCCCAAGGCGCCAGGGCCGCGACCGCCCGGGTCGAGCCCACCCGGGTCCCCGGCACCGCCGGATCGAGCACCCCGCTCTCCGGCTTCGCCATCCGGTCCACGGCCGAGGTCGGCGACTCGACCGCCGCCGTCTCCTCCCCCGGCTATCCGACGACCGGCTGGTATCCGGCGGGCCCGCGCTCGACGGTCCTCGCGGCGCTCCTGGCCGACGGCGTGTACGCCGACCCGTTCCACTCCACGAACCTGCAGAAGATCTCGCCGGCCGACTTCAAGGTCCCGTGGTGGTACCGCGCGGACTTCACGGTCGAGGACACCGGCCCGCGCACCGCCCTCGACTTCAGCGGCGTGGTCTCGGCGGCCGACGTGTACGTCAACGGCCGCCGGGTGGCGCCGGCCTCGGAGGTCGCCGGCGCCTACACCCACCACGAGCTGGACATCACCCCCCTGGTCCGGCGGGGCACGAACACGGTCGCCTTCCGGGTGCGGCCCAACGACCCGGACAAGCACCTCACCATGGGCTGGCTCGACTGGCTCCAGCCGCCGCCCGACCGGAACATGGGCCTCGTCCGGGACGTCCTGGTCCGCCGGGGCGGCCCGGTCGCCCTGCGCGACGCGCACGTGGTCACGAAACTGGCCGTGCCCTCGCTCGCCGCCGCCGACCTGACGGTGCGGGCCCGGGCCCGCAACGACACGGACGCGCCGGTCACGGCGGACGTCGCCGGCAGCGTCGGCGGGACGGAGTTCCGCACGACCGTCTCGCTCGCCGCGCACGAGACGAGGACCGTCGTCTTCTCCCCCGCCGACGTCCCCGGCCTGCACCTCACCGAGCCGAAGGTGTGGTGGCCGGCCGGGATGGGCGGGCAGCCGCTGTACGACCTGGACCTCACCGCGACCGTGGCCGGCACGGTGTCGGACACCGCGCACCAGACCTTCGGCATCCGGGACGTCCAGGCCCCGCTGAACTCCGACGGCGCCCGCCAGTTCCGGATCAACGGCCGCAAGCTGCTGGTCAAGGGCGGCGGCTGGTCCCCGGACGAGTTCCTGCGCTGGGACCGCGCCTACGTCGAGGACCGGCTGGCGTACGCCCGCGACCTGGGCCTGAACACCCTGCGGCTGGAAGGCCACCTGGAACCGGACGAGTTCTTCGACCTGGCCGACCGCCACGGCCTGCTCACCCTGCCGGGCTGGGAGTGCTGCGACAAGTGGGAGGGCGAGGTCAACCCGAGCGGCTCCGGGGAGAAGTGGAGCGACGGCGACCATGCCGTCGCGAAGGCGTCCATGGCCGCCGAGGCCGCCCGCCTGCGCGGTCATCCGAGCGTGCTGTCCTTCCTGATCGGCAGCGACTCCGCCCCCGACGCGACGATCGAGCGGGGCTACCTGGACGCCCTGAGGGCGGCCGACTGGCCCGTCCCCGTGGTCCCCGCCGCCTCCGAGGCGTCCGCGCCGCAGCTGGGCGCCTCCGGCATGAAGATGACCGGACCCTACGACTGGGTGCCGCCCGGCTACTGGTACGCCAAGCGCGAGGGCGGGGCCACCGGCTTCAACTCCGAGACCAGCGCGGGCCCGAGCATCCCCACGCTCGACACCCTGCGCCGCATGATGACGCCGGCGGAACTCGACACCCTGTGGAAGGACCCCGAAGCCCGGCAGTACCACCGCTCGCCGTCCTCCGTCTTCGGCACGCTCAGGATCTACGACAACGCCCTCACCGGCCGCTACGGCGCCCCCACGAGCCTCACCGACTACGTGCGCAAGGCCCAGCTGGCCCAGTACGAGAACGTCCGCGCCCAGTTCGAGGCGTACGGGCGCAACGCGTCCGACACGGACCGGCCCGCCACCGGGGTGATCCACTGGATGTTCAACAGCGGCTGGACCTCCCTGCACTGGCAGCTGACCGACCGCTACCTCGACCAGAACGGCGCCTACTTCGGCGCGAAGAAGGCGAACGAGCCGCTGCACATCCAGTACTCGTACGACGACCGCTCGGTCGTGGTGGTCAACAACCGGCACACCCCCAAGGAGGGGCTCACCGCCCGGGCGACGCTGTTCAATCCCGACGGCACCCGGATGTACGACAAGGCCGTCGGCGGTGTGACGGTGGACGGGGACGGGGCGCACGGCACCGCGCTCACCCTGCCGTCCTCGGTGAGCGGACTGGCGCGGACGTATCTGCTGCGGCTGGTGCTGACGGACGCGGACGGCACGGAGGTGAGCCGGAACGTGTACTGGCTCTCCACCAGGTCCGACACCCTCGACTGGAGCGGCACCACCTGGTACTACACGCCGACGACGCGGTACGCCGACCTCCGGGGCCTCGCCTCGATGGACCGGGTGCCCGTCTCGGCGTCGGCGGCCACCCGGGCGTCGGACGGCACGTCGACCACGACGGTGACCCTGCGCCGCACCGGGAGCGGAACCACTCCGGCGCTGCTGACGGACGTCCACCTCGTGGACGCGCAGGGCAGGCCGGTGCTGCCGGTGCGCTGGTCGGACAACCAGGTGAGCCTGTGGCCGGGCGAATCGGTGACGCTGACCGCCACCTACCGCACGGCCGACCTGCACGGCTCGGCACCGAGCGTCCGGGTCTCGGGGTGGAACACTCCGGAGCGGACGGTGCCGGCGGACTGACGCGCCCGCAGGAAGAGGAAGAGGGGGTGGACCACGGCGGTCCACCCCCTCTGTCTCCGTCGGCTCAGCTCACGTTGAGCGCGGTGTCGTCGACGACGAACGACGTCTGGAGGGTCGAGCCCTCGGTGCCGGTGAACTTGATCGTCACCGTCTGGCCCGCGTAGCCCGCGAGGTCGAAGCTGCGCTGGGTGTAGCCGCTCGCCGCGTTCAGGTTCGAGTAGGTCGCCAACGTGGACAGCACCGTTCCGCTGCTGTTGAGGACCTGCGCCTTCAGGGTGTCGTAGGCCGTCGAGGTGGTCGTCTCGGCGGTGTCGACGTGGAGGTAGAAGCTCAGGGTGGCGCTCGTGCACCCGGCGGGGATGGTCACCGACTGGGCCAGGGTGTCGGTGTGGGCCGAGCCGTAGCCGTTCAGCCAGGCCTTGTAGGAGCCGGTACGGGCGGCCTCGCCGGTGTCGTTGGTGATGACGCCGCTGGACGTGGTCCAGGAGGTGGAGCCGGACTCGAAGCCGGGGTTGGCCAGCAGCTGCCCGGCCGTGCAGGTGCCGCCGCCGCCGGTGCCCCCGCTGCCGCCGCTCGCGCCGGCCAGCCATGCGGTGGCGTTGAGGGCGAGGGCCGCGTTGGTGGCGCTGGAGTCGTTCCACCCGTCGTACAGGGTGTTGCCGGACTGGCCGGTGCCGTCGTCGACCGGGGAGCTGTCGCCCCAGAAGGCGACCCGGCCGCTGCCGAAGGTGCTGGTGGCGAAGAAGGCGCCGGTGTTGCCGGAGTAACCCGTGCGGTACAGGAGCCCCTTGACGCCGGAGTTGTCGGCGGGCTTCAGCGTCGCGGTCGTACCGCTGGCGATGAGGCTCTTGCTGACGGTGCCGAAGGATCCGTGCAGCACCGGGTCGGTGCTGTCACTGATCGCGGCCGGGTGGTCGGAGCTGATGCTCAGCGAGTCGATGGAGAAGCCGAACGGGTCGGTGGAGTCGACGCTGTTGTTCGTCATCAGGTCGTTGAAGATCTCGACCGCGTCGTAGCCGTCGTTGTTGCGGTCGGCTCCGGTGTGGTCGGAGATCATGAACAGACCGCCGCCGTTCTTGACGAACGTCATGATGGCGGTCTTCTCCGCGCTGCTGAACATCGTGTTGGGCTCGGGGAGGACCAGTGTGTCGAAGTTCGACAGGTCCGTCGCGGAGGTGCCCCCGTAACTGAGGCTCGATCCCGACGGCAGTGTCTTCTGGCTGTAGTTCCCGGTCTTCTGCAGCGCGACGCCCCAGGAGGAGAGGGCGCCGGTCCAGTCCGTCTCGGCGGACGGGGAGGAGTCCTGGCCGAGGGGGTCGGGCTGGCTGGTGGAGATGATCCAGTCGGCGTTGCCGGCCGTCTCGGCATGGGCGTTGTCGAACAGGATGCGGTGGGTGGTCGCCGCGTGGGCGGGGGTGCCGGTGCCGACCTGGAGTGCGGCTCCGGTGAGCAGCAGCCCGAAGCCGGCCAGGGCGGTGGTGCATCTGTGGCGGGATCTCCTGGATCCAAGCATCCGTCGAACCTCCATGAGGGGTGGGGAAGAGGCGGTGCGGGCGCCCAAGTCTGCGCGCGTAGAACCTGCTTGAGGCTTCTACACGCGTCGATTGGTTGAAAGGTACATGGCATGAAGGGCCGGTGAACAGAGGCGTCCGGCGGCGACCGGGACGGCGTGGCGCCGCCGCCGACGGGCACATGCCCCATCAGCGGGTGCAACGACCGGAAACCCCAAGGAGGGACGGCCATGGAGATCTCAGGCATCCTCAGCGCCATCGTGATCGGCCTCGTCATCGGAGTGCTGGGCCGGCTGGTCGTCCCCGGGCGGCAGCACATCGGTGTCCTGTGGACGCTCGTCGTCGGCATCGCGGCCGCGCTGCTGGGCTCGGCGATCGCCGCCGCGCTCGGGGTCGCCGACACCAAGGGTCCCGACTGGATCGAGTGGCTCGTCCAGACAGCGCTGGCGGCGGCGGGCGTGGCCGCGCTGGGCCGGGTCCGGGCGCTGCGCTGAGTCAGTTCCCGTAGACGTACGGCGTGGTGGTGCTCAGCGCGTGGAAGCCGAGGCGCTCCAGGATCGGGCGGCTCGTGGGCAGGGCGTCGACGTGGAGGTAGCGGTAGCCGTGCGCGGCGGCGGCACGGGCGCGGTGGGCGACGAGGGCCTGGTAGAGACCCCGGCCCCGCCACTGCGGGACGGTGCCGCCGCCCCACAGTCCGGCGAACGCGGTGCCCGGCGCCAGCTCCATGCGGGCGGCGGCGACGGGTTCGCCGTCGGCGAGGGCGGCCACGGCGACGACCGTGCCGGGGTCGGCGGCCAGCCGGGCGAGCAACTGGTGCCGCAGCCGGGTGCCGTCGGTGCCGAAGGCCTTCTCGTGCACGTCCACGACGAGGTCGACGCCGGCCGGATCGGTGGCCTGTACGAAGCGGACACCGGCCGGGGGCGCGGTGTCCAGGGCGAGTTCGGCGACCTCGGCGGCCATCAGCGTCTCCGCGGGCTCGGCCCGGAACCCGGCGGCGAGCAGCCGGGCGGCCAGGTCCGCCGGCTCGTCGTGGGAGTAGAGCTTCCACTCGAACTCCCGGCCGAGGCCGGTGAAGCGGGCGATCTGGTCCTGGATCGCCCGGTCCGCGCCCGCCGTGTCCAGGGCGGACCACAGGACGCCGTTCCAGGCGGACGCGTCCGCGACCTGCCGCACCACCCCGCCGGCCCGCTCGATCCGGGCCCCGGGCCCGTCGGGCCGGGCGCCTTCGCGCAACTCCCGGTCGTACCGGGCGAGCACCACTGCGTGATCCATGGCCCCACTCCAGCACGGACGGCCGGACGGGCCAAACGAATTAGCAGCACCGCGGCAGCGGCCTCGGAAGCCGAGGACGTCACCGGCCTTCCGGCCGTACCGCCGCCAGGTAGGCGGTGAGCCGGTCGCGGTTGCGGGCCAGGCAGTCGATGCGGGCCTGGATGCGGTCGATGTGCCCCTGCAGCAGGGCGGCCGTCTCCGGCGGCACGCTCTCGGGGGCCGGCACGAGACGGCCGGGGCCGCAGAGGTACGGCAGGACGGCCCGGATCATCTCGGTGGTGAGACCGGAGTCCAGCAGGCCGCGGATCTGCCGCACCTGCGCGACCGCGGAATCCGGATAGCTGCGGTAGCCGTTGCCGGTGCGCTCCGGGTGGAGCAGGTGCTGCTCCTCGTAGTAGCGCAGCAGCCGGGCGGGCACGCCGGTACGGCGGGAGAGTTCACCGATCCGCATGCGGCCTCCTCGCCTCCCGGGTCCGTGCCGTCCGTGCGTCCGGGCTTGACCTTCACACTGGTGTCAGACTTCGACCATGGTCGCATGACCCTGTCCTCCCAGGTCAAGGGCGGTCGCCTGCCGTGGTCGGGGCTGCTGGCCCTGTCCTGTGCCGCGTTCACCGCCGTACTGACCGAACTGCTCCCGGCGGGCCTGCTGCCCGCGATGGCCCCCGCGTTGGGGGTCGCCGAGTCCCGGATCGGCTTCCTCGTCACCGCGTACGCCGCCGCCTCCTTCGTGGCCGCGGTCCCGGTCACCGCGGCGCTGCGCGGACTGCCCCGGCGGGCGGTGCTGTCCGGCACGCTGCTGGGGTTCGCGGCGGCCAACACGCTGGTCGCGCTGTCGTCGTCGTACCCGCTGACCGTCGCGGCCCGGCTGCTGGCCGGGACGATGGGCGGCACGCTGTGGGCGATGCTCGCCGGCTACGCGGCCCGGATGGTGCCGGCCGGGCGGCGGGGCCGGGCCATCGCGGTGGTACTGGCCGGGATCACGCTCGCCCTGGCGCTGGGGGTGCCCGCCGGTACCGCCCTGGCCGGTGCGGTCGGCTGGCGGGCCGCGTTCGGGACGCTGGCCGTACTGGCCGTCCTGCTCGTGGGCTGGGTACGGCTCCGGGTGCCCGGCTTCCCCGGCGAACCGCCGCACGCGCGCGTGCCCCTGCTCCGGGTCGCCGTACGCCCCGGGATCCGTCCGGTGCTGTGCGTGACGCTGTTCCTGCTGCTGGGGCACCAGGTGATGTACACGTACATGGCCCCGTTCGCCGCGCGGGCCGGGTACGGCCGTACGGGCGTGCTGCTCGGGGTGTTCGGGACCGCCACGGTGGCCGGGATCTGGCTCACCGGTGTGCTGGTCGACCGGTGGCTGAGGCCCGCGCTCCTCGGTGCGCTCGCGGTGATCGCGGCCGTGCTGACGGTCCTGGGCCCGGGCGCCGGGGTGCCCGCGCTGCTGGTCGGTGCGGTGGCGCTGTGGGGCGTGGCCTTCGGCGGGGCGCCGACGCTGATCCAGACCGCGCTGGTCGACGTGTCGGGGCCGGCCGACGCCGACGTGGCGACCTCGTTGCAGACCACGGTGTACAACGCGGGCATCGCCGCCGGTTCCCTCACCGGCGGTCTGGCGCTGGACGCGGCGGGCGCCGCCGCGCTGCCCTGGACGGCGCTGCCGCCGGTGCTGGCGGCGCTCGCGACGGTCGCGACGGGGCACCGGTACGCCTTCCCGGCCCGGCGCCCCGCGCTCGCCCCGCAGACGAAGGCACCGGCCGCGGTGACCGGCGACCGCCCCGCGGGCCGTGCGGTGAGCGAGTGCGCCGAGGGCGGCGGCCGGTGAGCCGGGGGCGCCGGGGCGGGGCCGCCCGGGCGGGTGAGCCGAGGCGGCCGGGGAGGGGCCGGTACGCGGGGCGGTGGGCCGGGCGCGGGGGCCGGGCCGGATGCCCGCCCCCGGCCCGGGGCTCAGCCGAGTTCGAGCGTGGTGACGCCGAAGACCCGCTCCCGGGCGTGGTCGCGCACCGGGCCGGTGTACATGCGGGCGGTCTCGAACGAGGGCCGCAGGCCCGCCGCTTCGGCGAGGGCGACGCCGGCCGTGTTCGGTTCGGGCACGTCGATCGCGATGTCGCGGCCGGCCACGCCGTCGGTGAGGGCGGCGAACAGGGCCCGGGCGTCGTCGGCGGTGTCGGCGAAGAGGGGGCCGATGCGCAGGGTGTCGTGGCCGGGGCGGATCACGCCGTAGCCGGTGGGGCGCCCGCCGTCCTCGCGGACGACGGCACGGTGGCCGGGGGTGGTGAGCCACTCGGCGAGGAAGCGGGGGCGGTCGGCCGGGTGGCAGGCGCTGTCGTAGGCGGTGAGCGCGGCCAGGTCGGCGGGCCCGGCCGGGCGCACGCCGGCGGGCGTGGCGCTCTCGGGGGCGGGGCCGGTGAACCGGACGGTGCGGTGGGCGAGCCGGAAGCCGGACTGCCGGTAGTTGTCCTGCTGGGCGACGACTCCGTCCAGGCCGACGGTCCGGTTCCCCGCGTGGGCCAGGGCGGTCTTCCAGGTGGTGAGTCCGTGTCCGTGGCCGCGCAGGTCCTCGCGGACGAGGTAGCAGCCGAGGAAGGAGAAGTCGGGGCCGTGGTTGACGACGGAGACGGCCGACACCGGTTCCCCGTCGATCCGGCCCAGGAAGAACCCCTCCGGGTCCTGGGCGAAGAACGCGGGCCCGTCGGACAGCCCCGGGTTCCAGCCCTCCGCCGCCGCCCACCCGCTGATCACCGGCCAGTCGGCGAGGGTGGCCTGCGTGACGACGAGGTCGTGGGGGGCCGCAGAGGTCATCGGTGCGCTCCGTTTCCGTCGGGGTCTGCTGTCGGACGGCACGGGGCTCGGCCGCGCCGCCCGCAGCATCCTCGCGGATCGACGCACAGCCGCGCCACGGGGCGTTCGGCCCATGGCAGGGCGGGCCGCGGGCGTCCCGGTGGACGTCGCCGCCGCCCGCCGGTGTCACCGCCCCACCGGGCCGGCGTCCGGTGGGGCCGTGCGCGGCGGGTCAGCAGGGGCGGTCCGGGCGGAAGCGGCGGTACAGGACGGCGCCCGCGACGAGGAGCGCGGCGCTGCCGGCGGCGGCCGGGGCCGCCAGGTCCGCTCCGGTGCGGGCCAGCGAGGACGCCTCCGGGCGCGGGGTGTGGGGGGCGGGGTGGGAGCGGGCGGGGGCCGGGGGCTTCGGGGCCCGGGGCGTCGCGGTGGTCGGCTTCGGGGTCCGGGGGCTGTCGCCGGGCTCGTTGGCCGCGTGGTTGCCGGTGGCCGGGTTGCCGACGCCGACCACGTCGACGCTGTTGCCGGTGACGTTGACCGGCACGTCGACGGGGAGCTGGATGCCGTTGCCGGAGATCACGCCGGGCGAGTCGGTCGTACGGCCGTGAGCGGAGGCCCCGCCGGACGCGGCCGTCGCGCCGCCCTGCCCCGCGCCGCTCCGGTTCGCGCACGCGTTGCCCGCGGCCGGGTTGAGCAGGCCCACGACGTTCACCGTGTTGCCGCAGACGTTGACCGGCACGTGCACCGGGAGCTGGATGCCGTTGCCGGAGACCAGTCCGGGCGAGCCGGCCGCCGTGCCGTCGGCGTCGGCCCCGCCGGCCGCGAAGGCGGCGGACACCGGCAGCGCCACGGCCATCGCGCCGGACGCGGCGGCGACGGCGATCACACCGTTTCGGGTAGCCCGTCTCATAGGTTCCCTGCCTTCCTGACGTCGTCGCGGGCAGTCACCCGCACCTCGTAAAACGCAGGAGAACCATCGGAGTTATGGCTTATCGGCCTTTCACCCCATCGAGCGTCACTGTTATCGAACAGGGCCCAAAGCCACAAAATGATCACCACTGGGGCATGACGGGCGGAGTGTACGGCGGGAGCCGGCGTCCCGCTCGCCGGGAGGCGGCCCGTCCGGGGCCCGCTTATGGTGATCCGAGGGCGCCGGCGGGCGCCCGGGAGGCGATCCATGCTGGCCAAGCTGTCCACACGGCCCGCCGTGCGGCGCTGCGCGGGTGCCTCGGCCCTCGCCCTGGCGCTGCTCGGAGCCGGGCTGCCCGCGGCTGCCGCCGACCGGCCGCAGCCGGACCTGTCCCGCTTCTACCGGCAGAAGCCGGTCTGGGGTGCCTGCGAGGGCCCGGACATGCCGAAGGACCTCCAGTGCGCGAAGGTCACCGTCCCGCTCGACTACGCCCGGCCGCGGGCGGGCACCCTCGCCATCGCGCTGGCCCGGTACCGCGCCACGGGGGACTCGCGCGGCTCGGTGGTGCTGAACTTCGGCGGCCCGGGCGGCGCCGGCATCCCCGAGCTGGCCGCCGAGGGCAAGCAGTTCATGGAGCTGACCAACGGCTACGACGTGGTCACCTTCGACCCCCGCGGCGTCGGCCGGTCCTCCCCCGTCAGCTGCGGCGAGGGCACCGACGTGGCCTCGGCCGTGACGGAGAAGGACGCCGACCTCGGCCGCCCGCAGGAACTGCTCAGGCGGCTGCGGTCGGCCGCCGCCCAGTGCGCCCGGCACTCCGGCCCGGTGCTGCCGCACATCGGCACCGTGAACGCCTCCCGCGACCTCGACGTCATCCGCCAGTCGCTCGGCGACCAGCGGCTCAACTACCTCGGCTTCTCCTACGGCACCCGGCTCGGCGCGGTGTACGCGGCGCAGTTCCCGGGCAAGGTCGGCCGGCTCGCCCTGGACGGCGTGGACACGCTGACCGAGCCGCTGGCGCAACAGGGGATCGCGGGCGCCGAGGGACAGCAGACGGCTCTGGACGACTTCCTGGACTGGTGCACGACGGACCTCGGCTGTCCGTTCGGGCAGGACCAGCGGACGGCCGGTGCCCAGGTGCTGCGGCTGGTGCGCTCGCTCGACGAGAACCCGGTACCCACCGACTTCGGCGGCTCCTTCTCCGGCCAGGACCTGGTGGGCGCCATCGGACAGGCCCTGTACAGCAGGGAGCTGTGGCCCTCGCTGGAGCGCGCGCTGGCCTCGCTGATCGAGGACGGCGACACCCGGCGTGTCCTCGCCTTCTCCACGGGCGGCATCGCACGGCCCGCGGGCCTGCACCGCGGGGACGGCGGGCTGGTCGACGCGTCCGAGGTCCCGGCGGACAACCTGCCGGCCGCGCTGATGGCGATCAACTGCGCGGACGACCCCGACCGGCCCACCGCGGCCCGGATCACCAAGGACCTGACGGAGCTGCGGACCGCGTACGACCAGGCCTCGCCGGTGTTCGGCCGCTACCGGCTGACCCAGTTACTCATGTGCTACGGCCGGCCCCGCGGCACCGACTTCATCCGCGACCGGGTGAAGAACGTGCACTCCGCGAAGATGCTGCTCATCGGCACGCGCGGCGACCCGGCGACCCCGTACCGGTGGACCGTGGAGACGGCCCGCCGGCTCGGCCCGTCGGCGGTGGTGCTCGACAACAAGGGCGAGGGCCACACCGGGTACTCCTCGTCCAAGTGCGTGCACCGCAAGGTCAACGATTTCCTGCTGTACGGCTCCCTGCCCGCGAGCGGCAGCTCCTGCCCGGCGGATGAGCCGCGTGAGCACGCCACCTCGGACAGCACCGGCTGAGGCCCCTTCTGTCACCGGCCGGCAGCCGCGTGCCCCGCCGGCCGGTGGCAGGAGGGGCGCAGCCGGGTGACAGCGTCCTCCTGCGGCCGACGACCACGTGTCCGCCGGATGGCGACAGGACTGACGCAACCGGGTAACAGCCGCGAACCGGGGCAACCTTCCGGTCACCCCGGTCGTCAGACTGGGCACGGCGCGCCCAGGCCGCCGTATCCCGTACGTGACCGCGACAGGGGGACCCCGTCATGCGCATCCGCGCCACCATCGCCGTACCCGCCGCCTCCGCCGCCGTGGCGGGCCTGCTGCTCACCGCGCCGCAGAGCCAGGCCGCCGCCGGGCCCGACCGGACCGCCCGCTGCGCCGAGAAGGCGCTGACGGTGCGGGCGAAGGCCGTGCCCGGCCACCCGGCCGTGCTGCGGGTCAGCGTCACCAACCACGGCACGCGCGCGTGCGTCGTCGACCGCGTGCCCACGGTCACCTTCGGGGACCTGGACGGGGCGGCGCTGCCCGTGCCGGAGGGCGGCACGGGGACGTACCGGCTCGCGGTGCGCGGCACCGCCTACGCCGCCGTCCGGACCATCAAGGACCCGCGCGACCCCGAGGCCCGCCGGGTCGACGCGGTCACCGTGGCGGCCTCGGCCGCGCACTGGGGCCGCTCCTTCACCGCCGCGCGGCTCGGCGCCGGCCGGCGGGTCCTGGTGTGGGAACCGGTGACGACGTGGTGGCAGCGGTCCGCGGCGGCCGCGGACCGCGCCATCGGGCTCAGCTGAGGACCAGCTCGGGCGAGTAGAGGTCCAGCCACCCCGCCAGGTCCAGGGTGCGTTCCAGATCGCGCCGGGCCGCCTGGGTGCTGACCGGCGTCTCGCGCTCGGCGGCGGCGCGCACCCGGTCCCGGTCGACCAGGTCGAAGACGGGGTGGGCGGGCCTGGCGAGCAGCTCCCTGGTCTGCTCCTGGAGGGCGCGTGCGTACCGCGGATCCTGCGTGGACGGGTAGGGGCTCTTGACGCGGTCGTACACCGAGCGCGGCAGGACGTCCGCCGCCGCCTCCCGCAGCAGGCTCTTCTCCCGGCCGTCGAACGACTTCAGCGCCCACGGGGCGTTGTAGACGTACTCGACCAGCCGGTGGTCGCAGAACGGCACCCGGACCTCCAGGCCGACGGCCATGCTCATCCGGTCCTTGCGGTCGAGCAGCATGCGCACGAAGCGGGTCAGGTGCAGGTGGCTGATCCGGCGCATCCGGTACTCGAAGTCGCTCTCGCCGTCCAGCCGGTCGATGCCGGCGACGGCGGTGCGGTAGCCGTCGGCGATGTAGGCCTCCAGGTCGAGGGACTTGGCGAGGTCGGCGCGCACCACACCGGCGTCCTCGCCGAAGTGGCGGCCCATCATCGCCAGCCACGGGAAGGTGTCGGCGCGGCGCGCCTCCTCGTCGAAGAACTGGAGGTAGCCGCCGAAGACCTCGTCGGCGGACTCGCCGGACAGGGCCACCGTGGACTTCTCCCGGATGGCGCGGAAGAGCAGCAGCAGCGAGCTGTCCATGTCGCCGAGGCCCGAGGGCAGGTCGCGGGCCCGGATCACCTGGGCGCGCACGGCGGGGTCGGCGAGGGCCTCGGCGTCGAGCACGATGTCCTGGTGGTCGGTGCCGGCGAGCCGGGCGACGTCGTGCACGAAGGGGGTGTCGGGGGTGCCGCGGAGTTCGTCGGCGACGAAGTTCTCGGCCTGCCCGGCGAAGTCGACGGCGAAGCTGCGTACCTTCTCGCCGTGCACGGCGAGCTGGCGGGCGGCGAGCGCGGTCATGGCGGAGGAGTCGAGCCCGCCGGAGAGCAGGGTGCAGCGCGGCACGTCGGCGACGAGCTGGCGGCGCACGATGTCGTCGAGGAGCGTACGCACGGTGGCGATGGTGGTGTCGCGGTCGTCGGTGTGCGGGCGGGTCTCCAGGCGCCAGTAGACCCGGGTGGACAGGCCGGACCGGTCGACGGTGACGACCGTGCCGGGCTCCACCTCGCGCATGCCGTCCCAGACGGCGTGTCCGGGCGTCTTGACCATGACGAACAGTTCGCGCAGGCCGTCCAGGGTGACGCGGGGCCGGGCCAGCGGGTTGGCGAGGATCGCCTTCGGTTCGGAGCCGAACAGGACGCCGTCGGCTGTCGGGTAGTAGTAGAAGGGCTTGATGCCCATGCGGTCGCGGATCATCACCAGTTTGTCGTACCGGCCGTCCCACACGGCGAACGCGTACATGCCGTTGAGCCGTTCGGCGACCGCGTCCCCCCACTCCAGATAGCCGTGCAGGACGACCTCGGTGTCGGAGTCGGTGGTGAACCGGTGTCCCCGGTCGGTCAGTTCGCGGCGCAGCTCGGTGAAGTTGTAGGCCTCCCCGGAGTAGACGAGGGCGACGGTGCCCTCGGGGGTGCCCACGGTCATCGGCTGCCGGCCGCCGGGCAGGTCGATGATGGCGAGCCGGCGGTGGCCCAGGGCGGCGGGGCCCTCGGCCCAGGTGCCGCGGTCGTCCGGGCCCCGGCAGGCCATCGTCTCGGTCATCGCATGCAAGGTGGTGGCCTCGGTCGTCAGGTCGCGGTCGAAGGAGACCCATCCGGTGATGCCGCACATGCGCTACCTCCTGCCTCCGGCTGCCCGGTGAGCCCTCCCCCACCTGCGGTTTCGTGGTGACGGAAGACCGGCCGGCAAACCAGTTGTATCGAGCACCTATATGACGAGCCTCCGTCAGGCACCCTGGCGCGTCAACGCGGCCGCAACACGCTCCGGGCGGCCGCCCCACGATTTCGGCCTCTTTTTGCCTCAGCAAAATCCCCGGACCGGCCTGCTGACGCGCCGAGGGCGACAGGAACCGGCCACGGGCAAAGACTTCCTCAAGTTACGGGTGTGTTACGGCTTCGCGGTCAGAAACGAGTCGAGCGCCCCGGTGAGTTCGGCCGGCTTCTCCAGTGGCAGCTCGTGGCCCGCGTCCAGGACGCGGACGACCGCGTCGGGACAGGCCTTGGCCAGCCGGAGCATCTGCCGCACCGGCAGCTGGACGTCGTGGTAGCCGTGCACCATCAGGGTCGGCACGGAGATCTCCCCGGCCCGGTCCAGGACGTCGAAGGCCCGCATCGCTCCGTAGAGCGTCATGACGACCTCGCGTGGGGTGGCGGCGGAGGCCCGGACGTGCTTCCGGATCTCCTCGCGCGGGTAGCCCGGGGCGAAGGCCCGCTGGATGTTGGCGGCCACGAACAGCCTGAAGGGCACCAGGGTGGAGGCGGCCATCAGCAGGCCCCGGCCGCGGCTGTAGGTCATCCGGCCGATGGAGTTGACCAGCACCATCCGCTCCACCCGCTCCGGGTGCGCGAGGGTGACGGTCTGCGCGACCATCCCGCCCATCGAGTGGCCGACGAGGGCACACCGCTCCACCCCGAGGTGGTCGAGGAGGGCGACGACGTCCGCCGCGAGGTGGGCGATGGTGGGCACCCCCGCCCCGGTGCTCTCGCCGTGCCCGCGCAGGTCCAGCCGGATCACCCGGCGCCGTGCGGAGAAGTGCGCCGTCTGGTGGTCCCAGCGGTGCCGGTTCGCGGTCCAGCCGTGCACGAACACCAGGGGTGCGTCCGCCGCGTCGCGGGGACCCTCGTCGTCGTACGCCAGTCTCGCTCCGTCGACGTCGAGCTGGGGCATGGGGCCTCCTGGGGTGCGGCACGGTCCGGTTACTGACCGGTACGGTAACCGGCCGCCGGGCCCCGCGTCACCGGCGACCGGACGGTGACTTCGGCGGGGGCAGCGGCGTGACCGGGGCCCGGATTACCCCGAATGCCGTACAGGTGAATCGGCCCTATCGTCGTGTCATGGAGCACGCACTGAGTCCCGCGACCCTCGCCGAACTGCGGCGCCCGCGCCCGTATCCCGCGGTGTCCGTGCTGACCCCGACGCACCGCCGGGAACCCGAGAACGGCCAGGATCCCGTCCGGCTGCGCAACGTGGTCACCGAGGCCCGCCGACGTCTGGAGGCCGATCCCGCCATCACCCGCGAGCGGCGCAACGAGGTGGTCGCGCAGCTCGACCGGGCGCTGGCGGAGGTGGACCTGGCGCATGCCGAGGACGGCCTGGTCATCTTCGCCGCCCCCGGTGAGCACCAGGTCTGGTCCCTGGCGCGCGCCGTCCCCGAGCGGGTGGTGCTGTCCGATACCTTCCTCACCCGCAACCTGGTGGCCGCGCAGGCCGCCGAGCGGCCCTTCTGGGTGCTGTCGGTCTCCGCCGACCGCGTCACCCTGTGGAGCGGCGGCGGCGAGGAGCGCGTCGTGCTGGACCGCTCGGGCGGCTTCCCGCTGGAGCGCCGGCAGGTGAACTTCGACCCCGAGCGCCAGATGCGCACGGGCGGCCTGCCGAGCACGTTCAGCGACGAGAGCACCCGCCAGTTCCTGCGCGAGGCGGACAGCGCCATGAGCACGGTCCTGCGCGAGCAGCCCCGGCCGCTGTACGTCATGGGCGACCAGGCGGCCCTGTCCCTGCTGGACGAGGTCGGCAGCGTCGCCAAGGCGGCCGTCCACGTCCCGCACGGCGGACTCGGACACGCCGGCCCCGAAGCCGTCTGGCAGGCGCTGCGGCCGGTGCTCGCGGAGGAGTCCCGCAAGGACACCACGGCCGTGGTCGAGGAGCTGACCTCGGCGCGCGGTCACCGGACGTACGCGGCCGGGCTGGACGAACTGTGGCAGAGCGCCCGCGAGGGCCGGGTCCGGCTGCTGGCCGTGGAGGAGAACTTCCGGACCACGGTCCGCGAGCTGGGCGAGCACCTGGTGCCGGCCGACCCCGGTGACCTGGACGCCCGCGACGACATCGTGGACGAGATCGTCGAGCAGTGCCTGGAGACCGGTGCCGAGGTCCGCTTCGTGCCCGACGGCGCGCTCGGCGACGCGGCCGGGATCGCCGGAGTGCTGCGGTACTGACCCCGGGGGAACACCGCCCCGGCGGCTCCCTCGCGTCGGCGTACGCTACGGCGTGATCGTCGGCGTGAGGGAGCGCGTACATGGGTGACCTGCTGGGTGTGGCGGTGCTGGGTGCCGGACACATGGGGGCCGATCACATACGGCGTCTCGACCGAGTGGTCAGCGGAGCCAGGGTCGCCGCGGTGGCCGATCCCGACCCCGACCGGGCGGAGCAGGCCGCGGCCGGCCTGGCCGGGGTCGCCGTGCACACGGACCCCGTGGCCGCGCTGGACGCGCCCGGTGTCGCGGCGGTCCTGATCGCCTCCCCGGGACCCGCGCACGAGGAGGCGCTGCTCGCCGCCTTCGCCCGCCGGCTGCCGGTGCTGTGCGAGAAGCCCATGGTTCCGGACTCCGCGGGTGCGCTGCGGGTCGTGGAGGCCGAGGCACGCGTCGGCCGCCGGCTGGCCCAGATCGGCTTCATGCGCCGCTACGACGCCGAGTACCGGCGGCTGAAGGCCCTGCTGGACGGCGGCGGCCTCGGCCGGCCCCTGATGCTGCACTGCACGCACCGCAACGTCTCCTCCCCCGCCGGCTTCACCAGCGCCATGCTGGTCAACAGCTCGGTCTCGCACGAGATCGACGCGGCCCGCTGGCTGCTCGGGCAGGAGCTGACGGCGGTCACCGTGCTGCGGCCCACACCGTCCCCGGGCGCGCCCGAGGGCCTGCTGGACCCGCAGTTCGTGCTGTTCGAGACCGAGCGGGGCGCCCTGGTGGACGTGGAGGTCTTCGTCAACTGCGGTTTCGGCTACCAGGTGCGCTGCGAGGCCGTGTGCGAGGCGGGCAGCGCCCGGATCGGCGACGGGCACACCATGGTGGTCACCACCGCGGGCACCGCCCGCGAGGAGGTGGCCCAGGACTATCTCGTCCGCTTCGCCGACGCCTACGACCGTGAGGTGCAGGCGTGGGTCGACGCGGCCCGCCGCGGCGAGGTCACCGGCCCGGACGTCTGGGACGGCTACGCGGCCTCCGCCGTCGCGGAGGCGGGGGTGCGGTCACTCGAAACGGGCCGCCGGGTGGCCGTCGACCTCGCGCCGCGCCCGGAGCTGTACGCGTCCGTCAGCCGCTGACGCGCCTCCACGTGCCGCTCACACGCCGCCGAACAGCGCGCTCAGCCCCCGCTCCACCACCCCGGCCACGTCCTCCTGCCCGCACGCCACCACCGCGTACGTGCGCACCAGGAAGCACCGCAGCGCCGAGGCCGGGAAGAGCAGCAGGGCCATGCCGTGCGGCGAGTGGAACTCCACGACCGTGCGGTTCCGGCCGTACGGCCATATCTGCACGTCGCCGTGGCCGGCGGGGGCCCGCAGCCCCTGGTCGAGCAGGGTGCGCGCGAAGGTCCAGGTGACCTCCTCGCCGTGCAGCGCGGCCTCGGCGGGAAAGTCCACGAACACGGCGAGGGGGTCGTCGGCGTTGTAGCGCAGCGTGGCAGGCACCGTGACCTCCCGGTCCTGGGCGGTGACGAGCCGGGCTTCGGCGAGCTGTTCGACGGTGATGTCCATGCCCTTTAGGAGTCCGCGAGGGCCGCGCGCATGGCGCCAATTCCGGTCAGAGTTCGACGGGTACCGGCCGCCGCGCGGCATCATGGAACAGAGAAGCGACGAACACACGCGTGAGCACCGGGCCGTGGGCCGCCCGACTGACTCAACTCGCGTAAGCGGCCTACGACTTGGCCGCCGTCGCGCGTACGTCATTCGTCCGTTCGGAACACCCCGGGAAGACTCTGGCATATGCCAGAAGCACCACCGTATCGTGTGTTGCCAAATCCCTTACAGCGCGTCGCGGGCTGTGCAACAGTCGTAGCGGTCCCCCGCCGTCCCCGCCCTTTCGTCCCGCCGTTTCGTCCCCGCCGTTTCGTCCCCCATCGGAGTGCGTCATGCCGTCCCCAGTCTCCGCGGACCGCCCAGCCGCCCAGCCGCCCGGGCGCGGCTCGGTCGAGGCGCTGATAACGCAGGCACGGCGGCTCAAGGGTGACGTGGACGCCGTACGGCGGGACACCCGGAGCGACGGAACGGACCCCGAGGAACGCTGGCAGCGCGCCCTGTACGACCTCGCCGCGCACCAACTGGACGACCTCGACGCCCATTTGGCGCAGTTGCGGGACGGCCCCTCCCCCGCCCCCGCCGAACCGGGCGGTCCGTCCGCCGGGTCGGCCGGCGAACGGACCGCACCGGCCGACACCCCGAGCGGCTCACTGCTCAGCCGCGTCGGCAGCGCCGAGTGGAACCTGCTGACCGACGAGGCCACCTGGTCCGGGGAGCTGTACCAGATCCTCGGCCTCGACCCGGCCCGCCCCGCCCTCACCCTGGACGAGCTCCCCAGCCTGGTCCTGGAGGAGGACCGGCCCAAGCTGACCGCGATGGTCACGGACTGCCTGGTCGACGCCAAGCCGATCGACGGCGAGTTCCGTGTCGTACGGCCCGACGCCTCCGTGCGGACCGTGCACATGATGGGCGAACCGGTGCTCGGCGCCGACGGCGGCACGACCTCCATGTGGGCCGTGCTGCGCGACGTCAGCGAACTGCGCCGCAGCCAGCGGACGGTGTGCGAGACCCGTGACTCGCTGCACCGCCACCGCCGGCAGGAGCAGACCGAGCACCGGATCGCGGCAGAGCTGCAGGAAGCCGTGCTACCGCCATGGCGCGGCTCCCTGCGGCTCCCGCACCAGGGACCGGCCGCGCTGGACCTGGCCGCCCACCGTCTCCCGGCCGCCGCCCCCACACTGATCGGCGGGGACTGGTACGACGCGCTGGAGCTGTCCGACGGCCAGACCCTGCTCACCGTCGGCGACCTCACCGGGCAGGGCGTGGCCGTCGCCTCCGGCATGGCCATGCTGCTCGGCGCCGTACGCGGCATGGCGCTGTCCGGCGCGGAGCCCGGTCACCTGCTCACCCTGCTCAACCAGTTACTCGACACCACCGTGCAACCCGCCCTCGGCAGCGCCGTCTGCTGCCGCTACCAGCCGGAGGACCGCACGCTGGTGTGGGCGCAGGCAGGACACCCCGCCCCGCTGCTGTACCGCGACGGGACGGGGCGCCCGCTGAGCGCACCGGACGGCGTCCTCCTCGGCGCGTCCTCGGGGTCCGTCTACGGACAGTCCGTCGTCCCCCTGCACCCGGGCGACCTGCTCCTCCTGTACACCGACGGGCTGATGCCGGGCCACGACAGGACAGCGGCTGAGGACCGGCTGCTCGGCCTCGCCCCACGGTTCGGCACGGCGCGCACCGCGCAGGACTGTGTGCGGACGATCGTCGAGGAGTTCGGCGGGGCCGGGCGCGAGGACGACGCGTGCGTGCTCGTCGCCAAGGTCACCGCGTGACGGCAGCCGACCCGTCGGGCCGGACAGCGCACAGGCCCCCTATGCCTGTGCGCTGTTGCCGTCGGTCCTGGGCCTCGGCTTGGGCAGGGCGAGCCTGATCTCCTCCCGCAGCTGGTGGATCTTCGGATAGCCGGCGTACTCCGCGGTCAGCCGGTACATCTGCCGCAGCCGGTCCCAGGTACGGCGCGAGGAGTTCGACCCCATCGACATCAGGGCCAGCCGTGCGTAGCGGTCGGCCTGTTCGGGGTCGTCGGCGATGAAGCAGGCCGACGCCATGGACAGATGGTCGAAGATCTTCGAGCGCTCCCGGCCGTCGACGCGCAGGGCGAGGGCCTTCTCCGCGTAGTACTGCGCGTGCGCGGCCGCGCCCGGGTCGAACTCCGCCAGGGTGCGGTAGGCGAGCGCCTGCATGCCGTACAGGTCCTCGTCCTTGAAGGTCTGCATCCAGTCCGGCGGTTCCACGTCCTGCCGGTCGGAGACGAAGAGGTCCTCGGCCTGCCCGAGCGTGCGCCGCATCGCCTGGCCCTTGCCCATCGACGCCTGCGCCCAGGCCTCGATGGTGTGGAACATCGCCTTCGTCCGCGGCTGCAGGCGGTCACCGGCCCCGGACTGGGCGAGCTTCATCAGGTCCAGGGCGTCGTCCGGCCGGCCCAGGTGCACCATCTGCCGGGCCGCCCGCGACAGCGCCTCACCGGCGCGTGGGCGGTCCCCGCCCTCTCTGGCGGCGTGGGCGGCGATGACGAAGTACTTCTGCGCCGTGGGCTCCAGGCCGACGTCGTGCGACATCCAGCCCGCGAGGACGGCGAGGTTGGCGGCGACGCCCCACAGGCGCCGCTGGAGATGGGGTGGATGGTGGTAGGCGAGCATGCCGCCCACCTCGTTGAGCTGTCCCACGACCGCCTTGCGCTGCAGCCCGCCGCCACGGGCCGCGTCCCAGGCGCGGAACACCTCGACCGAGCGCTCCAGTTCCTCGATCTCCTGAGACCCGATGGGGGCGGCCTCGTAGCGGTCGAACCCGGCGGGGTCCGCGTGCAGGGGGTCGTCGAGAACAGGGGCGTCGGCCTTCAGGGCCGGGTCGGTGTGCAGCCAGTCGTACATGGCGCTGCTGAGTGTGGATCCTGCGGCGAGCGCGGCGCCCGCGCCCACCAAGCCGCGTCGGTTGAGCATGAGGTCCATTCCCGTGAATTCGGTGAGGACCGCGGCGGTCCGTTCGGGCGCCCACGGCACTCCTTCGGGATGTTCCTCGATCCCGTCGGTCTGCCGCTTCCCCGCACGCCCGTGCCGCACCAGACCGAGGTCCTCGATGGTCACGACACGGCCGAGACGCTCGGTGAACAGAGCCGCCAGCACCCGCGGCACCGGATCGCGCGGGATCTCTCCCATGTCGATCCACCGCCGCACCCGGGAGGTGTCGGTCGCCAGCTGGGGGTGGCCCATGGCCGCCGCCTGCCGGTTGACCAGTCTCGCGAGTTCGCCCTTCGACCAGCCGGCCAGGCCGAACAGGTCCGCCAGTCGGGTGTTGGGTTGTCCGCTCACGTCAAGCCCCCAGGTTCTCGGCTGAGTTGACAGTAGCCCGGTGGAGGTTGCCGGGCGACTATTCGCCAGGGTTCGCCAGGGTCCGCCAGATGGTGTGCCACTGGGCATCGGGTGTCAGGTAGGAACGCGCCACCCCGACCCGGTCGCCGCCTTCCACCCGAGGGCGCGTGACGGCACAGGACGGCATCTGCCGGGCACATTCCCCAGGGTGTGCCCGGGCGGCCGGGACGGGTTGCGCGTGAGACGCACAGGCAGGCACCGCAGGCACACGAAGGGATCTGTTTTCCCATGTACGCAGCATCGTCCTCCGTGTCCGCCCCGCCCCGTCCGCCGCGCCCCCGCCCGGCGGGCGGCGGGCCGTACCTCGACCCGGCGGCGCGCCCGAGCGGTCCCGTACCGGTCGCGGGCCGCCCCCGGCGGATCCCCGGCCAGCCCGGGGCCCAGCCGCTCAGCGGGAGGCTGGACCTGTCCGGCCCCCAGGGCGCGCAGCTGCGCACCGCGCTCGCCGCGGTGCACCGGATCTGCCCGGAGTTCGCCCCGGTGCAGGTCCTGCGGCGCAGCGGACGGTCCGTCCTTCTCGTCGGGACGACGGGGCGCAGCACGGCCGTGGCCAAGTGTCTCCTGGACCACTCGCCGGCCTGGGTGGAGCGGAGCCGTCAGGAAATAGCCGCATACCGCTCGTTCGTCCGGCACCGGCCGCCGGTCCGGGTGCCGAGGCTGATCGCGGCGGACCCGGACAACTGCACGCTGGTGATCGAGCGCATGCCGGGCCGGACGGCGGCGTTCCAGCGGCACCCCACCGAGGCGCCGCCCCGCGCGGACATCCGGGCCGCGCTCGGCGCGATCTGCCGGGTGAACGCCTGGCGGCCCCCGGCGGGCACCTTCGACATGCCGCTGGACTACGCGGCACGGATCTCCCGGTACCACGAACTGGGCCTGCTCACCGACCGGGACCTCGGCGACCTGCAGAAGCTGCTGCACGGCATCGCCCACGAGGTGGGCCGGCACGGCATGCTCCAGTTCTGCCACGGCGACGCCCTGCTCTCGAACATCCTTCTGTCACCGGCCGGTCCAGTGCTGGTGGACTGGGAGCACGCGGGCTGGTATCTGCCGGGGTACGACCTGGCGACGCTGTGGCTGGTCCTCGGGGACGCGCCGGTGGCCCGGCGGCAGATCAGCCAGATCGCCCAGTCGGCGGGCCCGGCCTCCCGGGACGCGTTCCTGGTGAACCTGATGCTCCTGCTGACCCGGGAGATCCGTACGTACGAGACGGCCGTGCAGCGTTCGATGCACGATGCGGCCCCGGCGGCACCGGGTGCGGTCCACCCGGGTGCTGCGCCGTCCGGCGAGGAACAGCGGCTGCTGCTCAGGCGGCTGCACGACGACTGCCAGATGGCCCGCAGGGCCGTCCGCGCGGCGGTCGGCACTCGCTGACGGGGACGACGGCTCCGCGGTGCGCCCTGAGCGGCGGCGCACCGCGGACCTTCGTGTTCGCCGCCGGAGCGGGTGTCCACTGGTGTATGCCAGTGACGCTCCGCAGGCCCGCGCACCGCCACCGCGAAACTCGCCGGAAACCCTCCGTGACGTGGGAAATCACCTCTCTGTGGGCATCATTGACGGATCGTCGGCAAGCCGGTACCACTGACCCAGCTCGGCGCCGCACGCCCCGCCACGCTCCGCCCGTCACAGGAGGCCGCATTGCGAGGATCCGCCACCGACCCCACATCCACACCCGGCCACAGACGTCTGCGGCGAACCGCCGTCCCGCTCGCCTCCGCGGCCCTGCTGCTGCCCCTGCTCGGCGCGGCCCCGGCCCACACCGCCACGGACTCCTCCACGCACCGGCTGCAGCGGGCGTTCGCCGCCGCGGCGGCCGAGTACCACGTCCCGCAGAGCGTTCTGCTGGCCGTCTCCTACCTCCAGTCCCGCTGGGACGCCCATGGCGGCGCACCGAGCGTGACCGGCGGCTACGGCCCGATGCACCTGACCGACGCCCGCACCGCGATCGCCGCCACGGAGCACCTCGCCGAGGGGACGGAGGACGCCCGGGGCGACTCCGCCCGGGCCGCGCTGCGTCCCACCGCCGAGGCGCCGGCCGAGTCGGCGCTTCCGGCCCGGCTGAAGACGCTGCCGAGGGCCGCGGAGCTGTCCGGCCTCCCGGCCGGGGCACTGCGCACCGACCCGGCGGCGAACGTGGCGGGCGGCGCCGCCCTGCTCGCCGCCGCGCAGAAGGAACTGGGCGAGCCGCTGAGCACCGACCCGGCCGACTGGTACGGCGCGGTGGCCACCTTCTCCGGCGCCGACGACAGGGCGACCGCCGCCGCGTACGCCGACGACGTGTACGACGTACTGCGCACCGGCGAGGAACGCACCACGGACGACGGTCAGCTGGTGACCCTGGCCGCGCAGCCGGAGCTGGCCGCCGACACCGCCCCGCTGCGGCGGGCCGGGCTGCGCACGCTGCCGGCGGACGGCACCGAATGCCCGAAGTCGGTGTCGTGCGAGTCGGTCCCGGCGCCGTACGAGGAGTTCGGCGACAACGACTACGGCAACCACGACCTCGGCGACCGCCCGGCCTCGCAGAGCATCAGGTACATCGTCATCCATGACACGGAGGGCGCCTGGGAGGGGGTCATGAAACTGATCCAGGACCCCACCTATGTGTCGTGGAACTACACGATTCGCTCGACCGACGGTTTGATCGCCCAGCACGTCAAGGCCAAGGACGTGGCCTGGCACGCGGGCAACTGGTACGTCAACGCCAAGTCGGTCGGCATCGAGCACGAGGGCTTCCTCGCCGCACCGGACGCCTGGTACACGGAGGCGATGTACCGGTCCTCGGCCCGGCTGGTGCGGTACCTGGCCCGGACGTACGGCATCCCGCTGGACCGGCAGCACATCCTGGGCCACGACAACGTGCCCGGGCCGACCGCGTCCTCCGTCCCGGGGATGCACACGGACCCCGGCCCGTACTGGGACTGGCGGCACTACTTCCAGCTGCTGGGCCACCCGTTCCGGCGCACGGCCGGCCCCCGCTCCGGGGTGGTGACGGTGCTGCCGGACTACGCCTCCAACCGGCCCGTCTACACCGGCTGCACCACCAGGGGCGAGCCGTGCGCGGCGCACGGCTCCAGCGAGGTGCGGCTGTACACGGACCACGACGAGACCGCTCCGCTGGTCAGGGACATCGGTCTGAGGACGGACCCGACGGACGGGGTGAACGATCTGTCCTCGCGGGTCTCCACCGGCCAGAGTTACGCGGTGGCCGACCGCTGGGGCGACTGGACGGCCATCTGGTACCTGGGGCAGAAGGCCTGGTTCCGCAACCCGCTCAAGGATCCGGCCGCCGTGCCCGCGCGGGGCCTCGTGGTGACGCCTCGGGAGGGACGGGCGAGCATCCCGGTCTACGGCCGCGCCTATCCGGAGAAGGAGGCCTACCCGGCGGGCGTCCCCGCGCAGTCGGTGGTGCCGCTGCCGTACACGATCCCCGCCGGGCAGCGGTACGTGGTCGGTGACGAGGTGCCGGGCGAGTACTACTACGCGGTCACCTTCACCCCCGACTCACACCGGGTCGTGGTGGGCGAGGACCTGTACTACGAGATCCAGTACGGCCACCGGGTCGGGTTCGTCCGGGCGGCGGACGTCACGCTCGAAGCCGCCGCCCGCTAGTCCGGGCCGCGGCTTCTCAGCCCTGCCGTGTCTTCTCAGCCCTGCTGGAAAAGCTCCGCCGGGAGCGGCTTCAGCAGGGCGTACAGGTCGTCGGTGATGGGGCGGTCCCAGGCGGCGATGGTCACCAGGACGCCGTCGCTGCGGTCGAACTGGACGCAGGAGATCCGGCTCTCGGAGAGCTTCAGCCGCCGCACGATCAGGAGGTTGTCGCCCTGGAGCACCGGGGTGTCCTCGACGCCGACGACGGTGACCTCCTCGTCGTTCTCCAGCGCCAGCAGCAGCTGGCCGACCTCGAAGGGGATCTCCCCGTCGGCGACGTCGCGGGCCGGGGAGCCCTCCGGCAGATTGCCGATGATCATGGCGGGGCCGCGTCCGCCGAACAGGTCGTAGCGCAGGAAGACGCCCTGGCAGGTGCCGTCGGGGGCGGGCAGCAGGCCCGCGCCGAGGTTGCCCGGCCAGTCGCCCGGGTCCATGGCCAGCACGTCGAAGTCGGGTCCGGCAGGGGTCGCGCTGCGGCGGCGGAGGAACGACATGCGGCCATGGTACGTGGGCTGCCCGGGAAGTGCCGTGACGGGGTGGTCGATCTTGTGCGGGTTCGTCGGCGCCGCTCGCCCCCCGCTCAGCTCAGGGGACAGCTGGTCAGCAGCGTGTCCGGAGCCGCGTCGGGCGGGCGCGGGACCGTGTGGTCGGCCGGGGGGACGGCGTCCCCCGCGATCCAGCGTTCCAGGGCCTCGAAGGCCGAACGGTGGCAGGGCACCATCGGGCGGAGCCGGCCGGGGAAGGCGTCGGCCAGCGCGTCGGTGTGGGTGCCGTCCTCGACGCGGTAGTACCGCAGCAGGGAGCCGCGGCCGGCCTCGTGGACCATACGGGCGTAGACGTCGGAGTCCTCGCTGATCGGCAGCAGCACGTCGAGGGTGCCCTGGAGGGTGATCAGGGGCTTGCCGACGCGTCCGGTGAGGGCGATGCGGCCGACCGCCCGGTGGACGGCGGCGGGGCGGGCCGCGTAGTCGTAGTCGGCGTCGCACCCGGGGGTGCCGGAGGCGCAGAACGGGGTGCCCGCCTCGGTGGCGCCGTCGTAGCCGGGGTCGAGTTCCTCGCGGTAGATGCGCTGGGTGAGGTCCCAGTAGACCTGGTGGTGGTACGGCCACAGGAACTCGGAGCCCGCCGGGAAGCCGGCCCGGTGCAGTGCCGCCCGGGCCTCGGCGGCGCCGGGTCCGCCGGCGGCGTAGGCGGGGTAGTGGCGCAGTGCGGCCGGCAGGGAGGTGAGCGGGTTGGGGCCGTCGGCGCGCCAGAGGGTGCCCTCCCAGTCGACTCCGCCGTCGTACAGCTCGGGGTGGTTCTCCAGTTGCCAGCGGACCAGATAGCCGCCGTTGGACAGGCCGGTGGCGAGGGTGCGGGCCGGGGGCCGGTGGTAGCGCTGGGCGACGACGGTGCGGGCGGCGCGGGTGAGTTGGGTGAGACGGGTGTTCCACTCGGCGATGGCGTCGCCGGGCCGGCGGCCGTCGCGGAAGAAGGCGGTTCCCGTGTTGCCCTTGTCGGTGGCGGCGTAGGCGTAGCCGCGGGCGAGCACCCAGTCGGCGATCGCCCGGTCGTTGGCGTACTGCTCGCGGTTGCCCGGGGTGCCGGCGACCACCAGGCCGCCGTTCCAGTGGTCGGGCAGGCGGATGACGAACTGTGCGTCGTGGTGCCAGCCGTGGTTGGTGTTGGTGGTGGAGCCGTCCGGGAAGTAGCCGTCGATCTGGATGCCGGGGACGCCCGTCGGGGTGGGCAGGTCCTTGGGGGTGAGGCCCGCGTAGTCGGCCGGGTCGGTGTGGCCGGTGGCCACGGTCCCGGCGGTGGTCAGCTCGTCCAGGCAGTCGGCCTGCTGGCGGGCGGCACCGGGGACGTGCAGCCGGGCGCTGCCGGCGCAGTGGGCGTCGGGTGCCCCAGGGCCGGCGGGGGCCGCGGTGGCGGGCGGCGTGACCAGGAGGGAGCAGGCGGCGGCGAGGGTGAGCGCGCCCAGGGCGGTGCGGCGGGTACGGCGGGCGGGCCGTGGGCGGCGGACGAGCGGTGGGCTGGGGTGGGGCAGCATGCGGTTCCTCCGGCGGGTTGGGGACGCGCTGGAGGTTAGGGCTGGTGTGGGGGCTCGGGACATGTGTGCAGCCGCCATGATGACGACCCGTTAGGGGGCGTCGGCCACCATGGCGGCGGTGTCGGTGCCCAGTCTCCCCCGTCAGGGGCAGCCGGCGTCGGCGAGGGTGAAGTAGCCCGTGGGTGACTCCTTCAGGGTGTGGGTGACGAACGTGTTGTACAGGCCCATGTTCTGGCCGGATCCCTTGGCGTAGGTGGAGCCGCCGCTGGTGGTGGCCCGGCCGGCCTGCACCTGGGCGTAGTTGCTCGCCGTCCAGCAGGCGGCGGTCCCGCCGTCACCCGGGTCGCCGGGGCCGGGATCGCCGGGTCCGCCGGGGCCGGTGGTGTCCAGGCCGAAGAACCGGGCGATCCAGCGGCTGGAGCAGATCGAGTCGAGGAAGTACGGGGCACCGGTGCTGCCGCACTGTTCGCTGCCGGTGCCGGGGTCGACCGGGGTGCCGTGCCCGATGCCCGGGACCCGGTCGACCTCGACGGCGACCGTGCCGTCGGCGGCCAGGTACTGGTCCTGCCGGGTGGCGTCGGGCCCGATGGAGGAGGTCCGGGTGGGCGTCTGGGACAGGCCGTGCAGGGCCGTCCACTGGTCGCGCAGTTCGGTGGCGTTGCGCGGTACGACGGTGGTGTCCTGGTCGCCGTACCAGATCGCGGTGCGCGGCCACGGGCCGGTGTACGAGGGGGAGGCGTCGCGCACCCGCTGGGCCCAGTCGGCCGGACTCAGGTCGACGCCGGGGTTCATGCAGGTGTAGGGGCTGTTGTCCCGGGTGCAGTCGTACGGCAGGCCGGCGACGACGGCGCCCGCCGAGAACACGTCGGGGTAGGTGGCGAGCATGACGGCGGTCATGGCGCCGCCGGCGGACAGTCCGGTGACGTAGACGCGCCGGGGGTCGGCGCCGTAGGCGGTGACGGCGTGGCTCACCATCTGCCGGACGGACAGGGCCTCGCCCTGGCCGCGCCGGTTGTCGCCGGACTGGAACCAGTTGAAGCACCCGCTCGGGTTGTTCGCGGCGGAGGTCTCGGCGAGGACCAGCAGGAAGCCGTCCTGGTCGGCGAGCTGGGGGAGGCCGGAGTTGTCGGCGTAGACCTGCGCGCTCTGGGTGCAGCCGTGCAGGGCGACCACGACCGGCGGGTGGGCCGGCAGGGTGGCCGGCCGGTGGACGTACATGGTGAGGGCGCCCGGGTTGGTCCCGAAGTCGGTCACCCGGGTGAGCGTGACGGCGGCGCGGGCCTGGGGTGCGGGGGCGGCGAGCGCGGTGCCGAGGACGACGGCGAGGACCGCGAGGAGGCGGACCAGGAGGCGGGCGCGGGGTGGCGCTCCGGGCGCCGTGCGGGACGCGGGCAGGGGCATGGCGGCTCCTTCGGTGGACACACGGGTCCCGGCCGCTCCGGCGCGGGACGGCGCTGGAGCACCGGGGTGGCGGAACCATAGGTTCGGGTGTGTCCGGGGACCATGGCGCCGGGCACCACAGCCGTCGGTGTCCGGGTCGGCCCCGGACGGATTGCGGGCCGCCGTGCGGTCTGCTACACGGTGCCGTCCTCACTCCTCCGGCGGGGCCGGCGGCACCACCGCGACGGGGCTCGCCGCGTGCAGCAGCACCGCCTGGGTGACCGAGCCCATCATGCGGGCCGGGGCGAGCAGCCGCCGCCGGTGCCGGCCGACCACGACCAGGTCGGCGTCCTGGGAGGCGGCGACCAGGTGACCGGCCGCGTCGCCGGGCAGCGCCTCGACACAGGCGCGGACCTCGGGGTGGCGCTCCCGGTGCGGGGCGAGGAAGCCGTCGGCGAGGACGCGGGTCTCGTGCTCCACGGCGTCCTGGCCGACCGGCGGCGGGACCATCTGGCCGGGTGCGGACCAGGTCTGCAGCGGCCACGGATAGGCGGCGATCACCTGCAGCCGGGCGCCGCGCCGGGCGGCCTCGGCGCAGGCGAAGGAGAGGACGCCCTCGTCGGGGCTGTCGGCGTGCAGGCCGGCGACCACCCGGGGCCCGGGCTCGGCGGGCCCTTCGCCGTGCACCTCGCGGCCCGGCCGGGGGACGACCACCACCGGGCACTCGGCGTCCCGGGCGGCGGCGAGGCCGTTGGAGCCGAGCAGCAGGCCGGCGAAGCCGCCGCGGCCCCGGGAACCGAGCACCAACAGCTGGGCGTCGCCGCCCAGTTCGGGCAGGACGGCCCCCGGTACGCCCTCCAGCGCGATGTACTCCACCACCTGGTCCCCGGCACGGTCCGCGAGCCGGGCGCGCACCTCGTCGAGGACCGGGTCGCCCTCCGCGTCGGGCTCCCCGGCGACCAGGACGTCGGCCTGGCCCCAGGCGGCGTACTGCCGTACGTGCACCACCCGCAGCGGTGCCGCGCGGCGGCGGGCGGCGTCCAGGGCCCAGTCCAGGGCACGCAGACTGTCGGCGGACCCGTCGACCGCGGCGATGACCGGCGCAGCGCTCATCCTCACCTCACCTCCGGAACACGGCCTTCCCCCGCTGGGGCCAGCCTCGCTCAGGTCCGGTCCCCCGCGGGGCACTCCCGGTCGCGTGTCCGGAGATCCGGTCGCGACACTCCCGGTTCAGGTGAGGTCGCACCACCTGGAGTTCAGGTGAGGTCGAACTCGCCCTCGCGCGCGCCGGAGACGAAGGCGCCCCATTCGGCCGGGGTGAAGATCAGGGACGGGCTCTCCGGCCGGCGGCTGTTGCGCATCGCGACGAAGCCCTCGACGAAGGCGATCTGGACATCGCCCAGGCCTCGGCTGCTGGACTGCCACTGTGCGCTGCTGAGGTCCAGCTCCGGCTTGTCCCAGCCCACGAGCGGCTGCTGCTGGATGGTGCTCTCGGCCACGTCCGTGCTCCTCCCGGTTCGTCGTCCGCGGGCCAGCCTAGCGACCGGTCGCCACGGCGGACAGGGCACGCGGGGACGACCTTCCCGGAGCCGGGCCGGGCCTTCCCCGCCGGGCGGTCAGGAGTCGGGGGGCGCGGAGCCCACGAGCCACATGGAGAAGAACTGCGAGCCGCCGCCGTAGGCGTGTCCGAGCACCCTGCGGGCCCGGTCCAGCTGGTGTTCGCCGGCCTGGCCGCGCACCTGGAGGGCGGCCTCGGCGAAGCGGATCATCCCGGAGGCGCCGATGGGGTTGGTGGACAGCACCCCGCCCGACATGTTGACGGGCAGGTCGCCGTCGAGTCCGGTCGCGCCGGACTCGGTGAGCTTCCAGCCCTCGCCCTCTTCGGCGAAGCCCAGGTTCTCCAGCCACATGGGCTCGTACCAGGAGAACGGCACGTAGATCTCGGCGGCGTCGATGTCCCGGCGGGGGTCGGCGATGCCGGCCTGCCGGTAGACGTCGGCGGCGCAGTCCTGGCCGGCCCGCGGGGAGACGAAGTCCTTGCCGGCGAACAGGGTGGGTTCGCTGCGCATGGCACCGCCGAGCACCCAGGCGGGCGGGCGGGGCGCGCGGGCGGCTCCGGCACGGTCGGTGAGGACCATGGCGCAGGCGCCGTCGGAGGACGGGCAGGTCTCCGAGTAGCGAATGGGGTCCCACAACATGGGGGACGCCACCACCTTTTCCAGGGTGATGTCGTGTTCGTGGAGGTGGGCGTAGGGGTTCTTCAGGGCGTTGCGCCGGTCCTTGTAGGCGACGAGGGCGCCGATGGTGTCGGGGGCGCCGCTGCGCCGCATGTACGCGCGCACATGGGGGGCGAAGAAGCCTCCGGCTCCGGCGAGCAGGGGCTGCTGGAAGGGGATGGGCAGGGACAGGCCCCACATGGCGTTGGACTCGGACTGTTTTTCGAAGGCGAGGGTGAGGACCGTGCCGTGGACGCGGGCGGCCACCAGGTTGGCGGCGACCAGCGCGGTGGAGCCGCCGACGGAGCCGGCGGTGTGCACCCGCAGCACGGGTTTGCCGACGGCGCCCAGCGCGTCGGCGAGGTAGAGCTCGGGCATCATGACGCCCTCGAAGAAGTCGGGCGCCTTGCCGATGACGACGGCGTCGACGTCGGCCCACGTCAGGGCCGCGTCGTCCAGGGCACGCCGGGCGGCCTCGCGGACGAGGCCGGCGATCGACACGTCCCGGCGGGCGGCGACGTGCCTGGTCTGGCCGATCCCGACGACGGCCACGGGTTCCTTGCTCATCGTGGATCCCCTTCGAGGACGGCGACCAGGTTCTGCTGGAGGCAGGGACCGGAGGTGGCGTGGGCGAGGGCGCGGTCGGAGGCGCCGCGGTGGATGCGGGCGGCGGCCTCGCCGATGCGGACGAGTCCGGCGGCCATGACGGGGTTGGCGGCGAGCGCGCCGCCGGAGGGGTTGACGCGCACGGTGTCGTCCAGGCGCAGGGCCCGGCGCAGGACCACCTCCTGCGCGCTGAACGGGGCGTGCAGCTCGGCGGTGTCGACGGGCCGTTCGAAGGCGCCCGCCCTCTCGGCGGCGAGCCGGGTGGAGGGCGAGTCGGTGAGGTCGCGCACGCCCAGGCCGTGGGCCTCGATGCGGTGGTCGATGCCGCGGATCCAGGCGGGCCGCTCGCACAGCCGGCGGGCCCGCTCCCCCGCCGCGAGGATCACGGCGGCGGCGCCGTCGCCGACGGGCGGGCAGTCGCCGGTGCGCAGCGGCCGTACCACGTAGTCGCCCTGCGGTACGCGGCCCGCCAGTTGGGCGTGGGGGTTGGCGGCGGCGTCGGACCTGCTGCGGGCGGCGACGGCGGCGAGCGCGGGTTCGTCGGTGTGTCCGGCGTCGATGAGGGCCTGGGCCTGGAGGGCGGCGAGGGCTATGGCGTCGGGCCACAGGGGGGCGACGTAGTACGGGTCGAGCTGGCGGGTGAGCACGTCCCGCACGGAGCCGGGGGAGCACTTTCCGTAGGAGTAGACGAGCGCGGTGTCGGCGTCGCCGGTGAGCAGCTTGGTCCAGGCCTCGTACAGCGCCCAGGCGCCGTCCATCTCGACGTGCGACTCGGAGATGGGCGGCCAGGCGCCGACGCCGTCGAGGGCGAGGGTGAAGGAGAAGGCGCGGCCCGCGAGGTAGTCGCTGGAGCCGGAGCAGGTGAAGCCGATGTCGGAGGTCCGCAGGCCGGTCCGGTCCAGGACGTCGTGCAGGACCGGCATGAGCATCTCGACCTCGGAGGACTCGGCGGTGGAGCGCCGGTGGTCGGTCTGGGCGAAGGCGACGACGGCGATGTCCCGGGGGCCGGGGGCTTCCTCGCTGGTCACAGCAGCTCCTTGTAGGTGTCGTACGCCGCGTCGGGCTCGCCGGTGGGCCGGTAGTGGTCGGGGTGGCGGGTCCCTTCCGTCCACACGGGTTCGACGCGCAGGCCCATGCGCACCTGGTCGTAGGGGATACCGCCGATGCGGGCGTGCAGGGCCAGGTCGGCGCCGTCCAGGGCGATGTGCGCGTAGACGTAGGGCACCTCGATGTCGAGGTTCTTCGCCTTGATGTTGACGATGCAGAAGGTGGTCACTGTGCCCCGGGGACCCACTTCGACGTGTTCCGCTGTGGCGACACCACATGTGGGGCACGCACCCCTCGGCGGGACGTACACCTTGCGGCAGGAGGGGCAGCGTTCACCGACCGTGCGCCGCTCGGCGAGGGCGCGGATGTAGTCGGACTGGGCGCGTCCCGGGGAGTAGGTGTAGTCGAGGCGGGCGGGGACGACGACGCCGCTGACCGCGTCAGCGAACGCGCCGCTGTGGCCCGTCGGCCGGGCCGCCTCGCCGTCGTACGGCTCGAAGCAGGCGATGTCGGTGATGGCGCCGGAGCGTTCCGCGGCCCAGCGCACGCGGACGCGCATTCCGGTGTGCACGGCGTCGGGGCCGGGGGCGTCGAGGGCGTGCAGGAGAGCGGTGTCGGCGCCGTCGAGCCGTACCAGGACCCAGGCGAAGGGCGTGTCGAGGGGCTGCCCGCGGCGGGGTGCGTGGTTCCAGGCCCAGGTGGTGACCGTGCCGGTGGGGGCGACCTCGACGAGGTCGCGGATCTCCTCGGCGGTGACGGGGTCGTACTCGACGGGCGGGACGAGGGTGCGGCCGTCGTTCGTCCGCACACCGAGGAGGACGCGCTCGCGCAGGCCGGTGAGGAAGGCGCTCTGGACGGGGCCGAGGGAGCGGGTGAAGGGGAACTCCACGACGAGCGGGGCGGAGAGGACGTCTGGCATCGGCTGCCTCCTTGGGAGGTCGGCGGTGGGGCGCGCCCCGTACGGGGCGCGGGGCCGTGACACGGGTGGCTCCGCCGCGCGGGCGCGGCCGGCCGAGACGGCCCGCGGTGGTGCGGACGGCGTCCGCCGGCCCCGGCGGAGCGTCACGCGCGTCTGTAGACGGGGGGCCGCTTCTCCGCGAAGGCGCGGGCGCCTTCCCTGGCGTCGGCGGTGTCGAAGACGGGCCAGCCGCGGGTGAGTTCGGCGGCGAGGCCGTCGGTCTCGGTCATCTCGGCGGTCTCGTACACCGACGCTTTGACGGCCTCCACGGCCAGCGGACCGCAGGCGTTGATCCGGTCGGCGATCTCCAGGGCCGCATCGAGGGCGCCGCCCTCGGGGACGACGTGCCCGATCAGGCCGATACGGGCAGCCTCCTGCGCGCTGTAGGGGCGTCCGGTGAGCAGCATCTCCAGGGCGTGGGTGCGCGGGATCTGGCGCTGGAGGCGGACGGTGGAGCCGCCGATCGGGAACAGGCCGCGTCTGACCTCGAACAGGCCGAAGGTCGCGGACTCGCCCGCGACCCGGATGTCCGTGCCCTGGAGGATCTCGGTGCCGCCCGCGACGCAGTGCCCCTCGACGGCGGCGATCACCGGTTTGCGGGGGCGGTGGTGGCGCAGCATCGCCTTCCAGTGCAGGTCGGGATCGGCCTTCAGCCGGTCGCGGTACCGCTGCCCCTGCATGCCGTCGCCGGCCAGCGCCTTGAGGTCCATGCCGGCGCAGAAGGCGCCGCCGGCCCCGGTGAGCACGATCGAGCGGACCGTGTCGTCCGCGTCGGCCTCCAGCCAGCCGTCGTACAGGCCGACGAGCATCGCCAGCGAGAGCGCGTTCCTGGCGTCGGGCCGGTTGAGCGTGAGCACCAGTGTGGCGCCTTCCCGCCGCACGGTGAGGTGTTCGGTCCCACCCATGGGCCATCTCCCCTCGGTCAGAACGAGAACAGGTTGCAGGAGGCGGGGAGGCACTTCAAGGGTTTTCTGACAGTCAGTCAGATTTGTTGGTGCGGACCCTTCACAGTTGCGGCGCCCTTTGCTCTGATGACCGGCGAACCGACGGATGCGCCTCTCGTCGCCAGGACGTGCCGGGGTCAGGAGGAAGCGGTGGAGTACAACCTTGCCGACCTGTTCGAGTCGGTCGTCGACGCGGTCCCGGACCGCGAGGCGCTCGTGTACCTCGACCACCCCGGCACGGGCGCGGAGCGCCGGCTGACCTACGCCGAGCTGGACGCCGCCGCCAACCGCATCGGGCACCACCTGCTCGACAGCGGCGTACGCCCCGGCGAGCACCTGGGCCTGCACCTGTACAACGGGGTCGAGTACCTGCAGACGGTGCTGGGCTGCCTGAAGGCCAGGATCGTCCCGGTGAACGTCAACTACCGCTACGTCGAGGACGAGTTGGTGTATCTGTACCGGGACGCCGACCTGGTCGCGCTGGTCTTCGACGCGGAGTTCGAGGGCCGGGTGGCGGGGGCGCTGCCGCGGGCGCCGAAGCTGCGGCACCTGCTGCGGGTGGGCTCGGTGGGCGCCCCGGGCGCAAACGCAGCGCCGTCCGCGGAGGCGGTGACGGAGGCGGTGACCGGGGCGGTGCCGTCCGCGGAGGCGGTGCCCGGAGCGGTGTCCTTCGCCGAGGCGGAGGCCGCCGGGTCGCCCGGGCGGGGCTTCCCCGCGCGCTCCGGGGACGACCTGTTCATCATCTACACCGGCGGCACGACGGGCATGCCCAAGGGTGTGATGTGGCGTCAGGAGGACCTGTTCTTCGCCGGACTGGGCGGCGGGGCACCGACCGGGGAGCCGGTGAACGCACCGCGGGAGCTGGCGCAGCGGGTCGCCGCGGGCGGCGCCGGGATCACCTTCTTCCCCACTCCCCCACTGATGCACGGCACGTCGACGCTCACCGCGTTCATCGGCTTCAACTTCGGCCAACGTGTCGTGCTGCACCGCAAGTTCGTGCCGGAGGAGGTGCTGCGGACCGTCGAACGGGAGCGGGTCACCAGCATGTCGCTGGTCGGTGACGCGATGCTCCGGCCGCTGGTCGACGCGCTCGCCGGTCCGTTGAAGGGCACGGACTGCTCGGCGCTGTTCAGCGTCTCGTCGTCGGGCGCGGTCATGTCGGAGACGGTGCGCCGGCAGTTCCGCGAGCTGCTCCCGAACGCGGTGCTGCTGAACAACTTCGGTTCCTCCGAGTCCGGCTTCAACGGCACCGCGACCGAGGACGCCGGACCCGAGCGCGGTTTCCGGATCCGGGTCAACTCCCGTACGACCGTGGTCGATCCGGCGACTCGGGAGCCGGTGGCTCCCGGCGAGGTGGGCCGGGTCGCGCAGTGCGGTCATGTCCCGCTCGGCTACTACAACGACTCGGGGGCCACAGCCGGGACGTTCTTCGAGAAGGACGGGCAGCGCTGGGTGCTGCTGGGCGACATGGCGACGGTCGACGCCGACGGCGTGGTCACCGTCCTGGGCCGGGGCTCGCAGTGCATCAACACGGGCGGCGAGAAGGTGTACCCGGAGGAGGTCGAGCAGGCACTGAAGGCGCACCCGGACGTGTACGACGCGCTGGTCGCCGGCGTGCCGGACAGCAGGTGGGGCAACCATGTGGCGGCCGTGGTGCAGCTGCGCCCGGGAGCGCCACGCCCCTCGCTCGCCGACATCCAGAGCCACTGCCGCAGCCGCCTGGCCGGGTACAAGGTCCCCCGCCAGCTGGTGATCACCGACGTCATCCAGCGGTCGCCGAGCGGCAAGGCCGACTACGGGTGGGCACGCGAGGTGGCGGTGGCGGCGGACCGGTCGTAGCCGGGCAAGTGTTCCTGGCGGCCTGCGCCACCGCGAGTGATTACCGTGTGTGCACGATCGTGTCGTTCACCGGCCCGCAGTGACGGCCGACGGCCCGCACGGAAGGACCTCGGGTGCCTCACCTCATGCCTGGCCCGGCGCCGGACGCCACCCCGCCCGGCCGCCGGAGCGTCCAGGTCAGGCGCGGTACGGCCGCCTGCGCGACCGTGCTCGCCGCCGCCCTCCTGCTCGGCGCGCTGTTGCTGCCCAACCGGCTGGACAGTCTCTCCCCGGGCGCGTTCCTGCGCCTGCCGGCCGAGGGCATCGCGCTCGCCGCCCTGCTGCTCGCGCTGCCGGCGCGGGCGCGGCCCGTGTGCGCCGCCGCCGGCGGCCTGCTGACCGGGCTGCTCGCCCTGCTCAAGGGCCTCGACCTGGGCTTTCACGAGGTGCTGCTGCGCCCGTTCGACCCGGTGCTGGACTGGGGGCTGCTGGGCAACGCGGCGGACTACCTGCGGGAGACGTCCGGCCGGAGCGGCGAGCTGCTGGCCGCCGCCGGGGCCGTCGTCCTCGCGCTCGCCGTCCTCGCCCTCACCACCCTGGCGGCGGTCCGGCTGACGACCGCGCTGACCCGTCACCGGCGGCGCGCGGCCCGCGTCACCCTGGCGCTGGCCCTCGCCTGGACCACCTGTGTCCCGCTCGGGCTGCACACCGGCGGTGTCCCGGTGGCGGCCACGGTCGACGCGGACCTCGTCGGCGAGCGCGTCCGGCAGGTCCGTACGTCCCTCGCGGACGCGCGGGTCTTCCGGCGCGAGGCCGCCCACGACGCCTTCGCGCACACCCCGCCCGGCCGGCTGCTGACCGGGCTGCGCGGCAAGGACGTGCTGTTCACCTTCGTCGAGAGCTACGGCCGTTCGGCGGTCGAGGATCCTGCGACGGCCCCGCGGATCGGCGCGGTCCTGCGGGAGGGCACCGCGGCGCTGCGGGCGGCCGGGTTCGGGGCGCGCAGCGGCTGGCTGCGCTCGCCGGTGACGGGCGGCGGCAGCTGGCTGGCCCACGCGACCTTCCTGTCCGGGCTGTGGATCAGCAACCAGCAGCGGTTCCGCACCCTCACCTCCAGCGACCGGACCACCCTCACCGGCGCCTTCCGCGCCGCCGGCGCCTGGCGGACGGTGGGCGTCATGCCGGGGGTGGGGCGGGCCTGGCCGGAGGGCGCCTTCTTCGGGCTGGACCACGTCCACGACCGCGCCCGCCTCGGCTACCGCGGCCCGGCCTTCGGCTGGTCGCAGGTGCCGGACCAGTTCACCCTGGAGGCGTTCAGGCGCCTGGAGTTCGGGCGGCGGGGGCGGGGTCCGCTGATGGCGGAGATCATCCTGACCTCCAGCCACCATCCGTGGGCGCCGGTGCCCCGCATGACCGACTGGCGCGGCCTCGGCGACGGCTCGGTCTTCCGCCGCATCCGCGAGGACGGCACGGACGCCGAGGAGGTCTGGAAGGACCCGGAGGGCGTGCGCGCCGGGTACCGGGAGGCGATCGCGTACTCGCTGCACAGCGTCATCGGGTTCCTCCAGCGGTACGGCGACGAGCGCACCGTCCTGGTCTTCCTCGGCGACCACCAGCCCGTTCCGGCGGTCACCGGGGGCGGCGCCCGAAAGGACGTGCCCGTGACGGTCGTCGCCCGCGACCCGAAGGTGCTGGAGCGGATCTCCGGCTGGGGCTGGACCGAGGGCCTGAAGCCGGCCGCGGACGCCCCCGTCTGGCCGATGGACGCGTTCCGGGACCGGTTCCTTGGGGCGTACGGCCCGCCGCCGCGCTGAGACCCGTCAGCGGTCGAGGAAGGCGAGCGTCCGGCGCACGAACCCCTGCGGGTCGTCCAGCCAGGGGTAGTGCGCGGCACCGGGCTGGACGGCGCACTCGGCGTTCGGGAAGGCCTGCGCGGTACGGCGGGCGAGGCCGGGGCGCGGACCGCCGTCGACCTCGCCGGCGTACACGAGGACCGGCGCGGTCAGGGCGGCGAGGGCGGCCCGGGTCGCGTCCGGGGTGAAGGCGCCGTCGGCGAAGTAGCGCTCGCCCGCCTCCTCGTTGGTCTGGTGCAGCTCGGCATCCGTGTGGGCGCGGGCGGTGTCGTCCCAGCGGCCGTGGAAGAACGGCAGGAACACGTCGTCGAACTCCGCCTCCCCCTTCAGCCAGGCCCGGTACGCGGGGAACGCCGGCGCGAACCACGGCTCGTCCGCGCGCAGCCGGGCCGCGGCCAGCCGGTCCTCGGGCGTGGCCCGCAGGCCGAGGGCGGACGGGTTGGGGGTGATCAGCAGCAGCCGTCGGATCCGGTGCGGGTGGCGGGCCGCGTAGAGCATCGCCAGGGCGGCACCCGCCGAGTGGGCGAGCAGATCCATGTGTTCCAGCCCCATGTGGGCCCGCCATACCTCCACGTCCTCGACCATCCGGTCACAGCGGTACGTCGCCGGGTCCGCCGGCACCTGCGAGTCACCGGTGCCCCGCAGGTCGAGGAGGGCCAGCCGGCGGTGGGCGGTCAGCCCGCCGAGGTCCCCGAGGTAGGCGGAGGCACGCATCGGCCCGCCGGGGAGCACGGCCAGCGGCTCGCCCTCCCCGCGCAGGTGGTAGGCGAGCCGGGTGCCGTCGGTCGTGGCGAAGGTGGGCATGCCGCTGATCATCGGGCCGGGCGCCCCGGACGCGCAACGCCCTTCCGCGGCCGCGCCGCCGGGGGATCGCGCCGCGGAAGATCACGCCGTACGGAAAATCCCCGCCGCCCTCTTGCTTCCGGCCGCCCGGCCTGGATTACTGACCCCGAACGGGTCGACCGAATGATCGGTCGGCCAGCTGGTACTGCTGGTGAGGGAGACGTCGCGATGGCGGATGTGACGGACCTGCTCGACGCGGGCGAACGGCTCGGCCCTAAGGAGCTGCGGGCGCTGCAGCTGGAGCGGCTGCGGACCACTCTGCGGCACGCGTACGAGAACGTGCCGTTCTACCGGAAGTCCTTCGACAAGGCCGGCGTCCGCCCGGAGGACTGCCGTTCGCTCGCCGATCTGGCCCGCTTCCCCTTCACCACCAAGGCCGACCTCCGGGAGAACTACCCGTACGGCATGTTCGCCGTGCCCCGGGAGCGGATCCGCCGTCTGCACGCCTCCAGCGGCACCACGGGCCGCCCCACGGTGGTCGGCTACACCGACAACGACCTCTCCCTGTGGGCCGACATGGTGGCGCGGTCGATCAGGGCGGCCGGCGGCCGGCCGGGGGACGTCGTCCATGTGGCGTACGGCTACGGGCTGTTCACCGGCGGGCTGGGCGCCCACTACGGCGCCGAGCGCCTCGGCTGTACGGTCGTCCCCGCGTCCGGCGGCATGACGGCCCGGCAGGTGCAGCTGATCCAGGACCTGCGGCCGTCGGTCATCATGGTGACCCCGTCCTACATGCTCACGCTGCTGGACGAGTTCGAGCGGCAGGGCGTGGACCCGCGCGGCACCTCGCTGCGGGTGGGGGTTTTCGGTGCCGAGCCCTGGACCGAGCAGATGCGGCGGGAGATCGAGGAGCGGTGCGCGATCGACGCCGTCGACATCTACGGACTGTCCGAGGTGATCGGTCCGGGTGTGGCCCAGGAGTGCGCGGAGACCAAGGACGGTCTCCACGTGTGGGAGGACCACTTCTATCCGGAGATCGTGGATCCGATCACCGGTGAGGTGCTGCCGGAGGGCGAGAAGGGCGAGCTGGTGTTCACCTCGCTGACCAAGGAGGCGATGCCGGTCGTCCGGTACCGGACGCGGGACCTGACGCGGCTGCTGCCCGGCACGGCCCGGGTGTTCCGGCGGATGGAGAAGATCACCGGGCGCAGTGACGACATGGTGATCCTGCGCGGGGTCAACCTGTTCCCGACCCAGATCGAGGAGATCGTGCTGCGCACGCCCGGCGTGGCGCCGCACTTCCAGCTGCGTCTCACCCGGGAGGGCCGGCTGGACGCGCTGACCGTCCGGGCCGAGGCCCGCCCGGACGCGCCGTTCGAGGTGCGGGAGACGGCCGCCCGGGCCATCGTCGCCGCGGTCAAGGACGGCATCGGCGTGTCGGTCGACGTGGAGATCGTGGAGCCGGAGTCGCTGGAACGGTCGGTGGGCAAGATCCGCCGCATCGTGGACCTGCGCCCGCGCGAGGCGGGGTGAGAGAAGCGCGGCGCACCGAGCGTCGAACGGATCGCATCGACGTACCTCGAAACGTCGGCGGCGCCTATACTCCGCAAGCATGACGGACACCGCCCTCACCCCGGACCCGGACCTGGTCAACGCGCTGCGGGCGCTGTCCAACCCGATGCGGCTGCAGATGCTGCGGTGGCTGCGTGAGCCGGAGCGGCACTTCCCGATGGAGGCCGCCATCGCCGACCCGGCCGAGGTGGGTGTATGCGTGAGCCACATCCAGGCCAAGGCCGGGCTGGCGCAGTCGACGGTGTCGGCCTACATGGCGGAGCTCCAGCGTGCGGGCCTGGTCCGCGCGACCCGGGTGGGCAAGTGGACCCACTACAAGCGGGACGAGCAGCGCATCGCCGACCTCGTCGCGGAGCTGGGACGGACGCTCTAGGCCGCCGCCGGAGGGGGCACCTCGGCGGCCATCGGAGGGCGCCGCGGACCGCCGCCAGAAGGCGCCGGACCACCACCGGAGGGCGCCCCGGACCGCCGTCAGAGGAACAGGACGGAGCGGAGCTTGAGCCGTTCGCTGCCGTGGCCGGTGTGCGGGCGGAGCGTGAACGAGTCGCCCGCGCAGTCCGGCTCCGTGAAGACCACGGCGGGCGCGTCGGTGCGGTTGCGCGGGGAGTGGGCCGGCGAGCCGGCGCCCGGGTCCGCCACCTCCGGCAGGGTGATGCACTCCCCGTTCTCCGGATCCTCCAGCACGGCGATCCGCGGTGTGCCGTCCAGGCCGGTGTAGGTGTACTGGAACTGACCCTCCGCGGCGCAGGCGGAGCCGGGAACGGTCAGGACCAGGGCGAGGGCGCCGAAGGCGGCGACCGCGGCGGTGCGAAGACGCATGGAAAGGGTGTCCCTTCACAAGGAGCGACGAGTGCGGGCGCCATCCTTCCCGAGGCCGGGCCGCCCGGTGCGGTCCGTGCGCCGCCGAATCGATCTTGCGTCACCCGAACGGCTCAGCCGCTCGCGCGCCGCCCACCAGGCGTTCCCCGGCCGCCGCACGCCGCTCGGCACCCACCCAACCCCGGCGCGCCGGCTGCCACTTGCGGGTCATATCGAGAATCTGCAATATTGCGAATCGACGAAACCAAGGGAGCACACCGATGAACCTCGGCACGTACGGGATCTACACCTTCGACTTCGAGTTCCAGTCGGCCGCCCAGCTCCGGGACTCCGCCCGGCAGCTGGAGGACATGGGCTGGCGGGCGCTGTGGGTCCCCGAGCTGCTCGGCCGGGACGCGTTCACGCACGCCGGGCTGCTGCTCGCCTCGACCCGGCAGCTGAACGTGGTCAACGGCATCGCGCGGATCTGGTCCCGGGAGGCCCGCTGGACCAAGGGCGCGTCCACACTGCTCGCGGACGCCTACCCGGGCCGGCACGTGCTCGGCCTCGGCTTCGGCGGCGACCCCCGGCCGGGCGTCAAGCCGCTGGCCGCCATGTCCGCCTACCTGGACGAGCTGGACACCCTGGAGACCCCCAACCCCGGCCCGGAGACCCCGGTCCGGCGCCTGCTGGCGGCGTACGGGCCGAAGATGCTGGAGCTGGCCCGCGACCGCGCCGACGGCGCCCAGACGTACCACGTGAACACCGCCCACACCGCTGAGGCCCGGGAGATCCTCGGCCCGGACGCCTTCCTCGCCGTCGAGCACGCCGTGCTGTTCGAGTCCGACCCGGTCAAGGCCCGCGCCGTGGCCCGCGAGCACCTCCACGGCTACCTCCAGACGCCGTACAACCTCGCCAAGTTCCGCCGGCTGGGCTACACGGAGGACGACCTGTCCGGCGGCGGCAGCGACCGCTTCGTGGACGACCTGGTCTTCTGGGGCGACGCGGACACCGTCGTGCGGAAGCTGCGCGGCCATGTCGACGCGGGCGCCGACCATGTGGCCGTACAGGTCGTCGGGGTCGAGCCGGGCGCGTCGACCCTGCCGTACTGGAAGCTGCTCGCCGACGCGCTGCTGCCGGAGCGGGCCGCGGCTAGCCGCTGAAGCGGTCCCGCAGCTCGCGTTTGAGGATCTTTCCGCCAGCGTTGCGCGGCAAGTCGGTGACGAACAGGACCCGTTTGGGCACCTTGAACGGCGCCAGCCGCTCCTTCACATGCCGGATGAGCAGATCCTCCGTCACCTCGCCGCGCGGGACGACGACCGCCGTGACGGCCTCGATCCACCGCTCGTCGGGCAGGCCGATCACCGCGGCCTCCGCGACCGCCTCATGGGTGTACAGGGCGTCCTCGACCTGGCGTGAAGCCACCAGCACGCCACCGGAGTTGATGACGTCCTTCACCCGGTCCACGATGGTGAGGTAGCCCTCGGCGTCCCGCACCGCGAGGTCGCCGGAGTGGAACCAGCCGTCACGGAAGGCCTCGGCCGTCTCCTCGGGCCTGTCCCAGTACCCCTCGCACAACTGCGGTGAGCGGTAGACGATCTCGCCGGGCGTGCCGGCGGGGACGTCCTTGCCGTCCTCGTCGACCACCCGGGCGTCCACGAACAGGACGGGACGGCCGCAGGAGTCCATGCGACCCTCGTGTTCGTCGGGCGCCAGGACGGTGGCCAGCGGGCCGATCTCGCTCTGGCCGAAGCAGTTGTAGAAGCCCAGCCCCGGGAGCCGCTCGCGCAGGCGCTCCAGGACCGGCACCGGCATGACGGACGCGCCGTAGTAGGCCTTGCGCAGCCCGGACAGGTCCCGGGTCGCGAAGTCGGGCCGCTGGGACAGGCCGATCCAGACCGTCGGCGGGGCGAACAGGCTGTCCACGCGTCCCGCCTCGATCAGGTCGAACAGCCGGTCCCCGTCGGGCCCGTCGAGGATCAGGTTGGTGGCGCCGACCGCCAGGCAGGGCAGCAGGAAGACGTGCATCTGCGCGGAGTGGTACAGCGGCAGGGAGTGCGCGGGACGGTCGCCGGCGCTGAGGTCGAGGGCGGTGATCGCGCTCAGGTACTCGTGGACCAGGGCGCGGTGCGTCATCATCGCGCCCTTGGGGAGCGCGGTGGTCCCGGAGGTGTAGAGCAGCTGCACCAGGTCCTCGGTGCGCGGTTCGGGGCCGTCGTACGGGGGTGCCGTCGCGAGCCGGGCCAGGAGCGAGTCGTCGGCGTCGCGCAGGGGCAGCGTGCGCACGCCGGCGGGGAGCCGGTCCGCGAGAGGGGGGTCGGCGAGGACCAGGGAGCTGCCGGACTGGCCGACGATGTACGCGAGGTCGTCGCCGGTCAGGTGGTGGTTGACCGGCACGTGCACGAGGCCGGCGCGGGCGCAGGCCAGGAAGCCGATCAGGTACGCGTCGGAGTTGTGGCCGTAGGAGCCGACCCGGTCGCCGGCGGTGAGTCCCTGGGCGAGCAGGACGCTCGCCGCGCGGGAGACGGCCGCGTCCAGCTCCTCGTACGTCCAGGCGCGGTCGCCGTACTCGACCGCGATCCGTGCCGGGGTGCGCCGGGCACTGCGCCGCAGCACCCCGTCAACCGTGCTGCCCTGTCCCTGCGTCATGACTCATGATCCTCGGTCCGCCACCGGGACAGGTCAAGCACCCGGGGGACGCGGACACATACCGGTTGGTACGCTCAACCGCTCCTTCCCTCAATGATGTCGGGAGGCACGACTTGCGTCACCGCGTCAGACGACTGGCCGTCGCGGCCGTCGCCCTGCTCACCGCCTCGGCCGCACTGCCGGCCGCCGCGGCCGAGCGGCCGAGCCGCCAGGAACACCCCGCGCACGGCGGTCTGTCCGCCGTCATCCGCTACACCGAGTACGGCATCCCCCACATACGCGCGAAGAGTTACGCGGACCTCGGCTTCGGCACCGGCTGGGCGCAGGCCGCCGACCAGCTGTGCGTCCTCGCCGACGGCTTCGTGACCGTGCGCGGCGAACGCTCGCGCTTCTTCGGGCCGACGGCCGCGACCGACGGCTCCCTGTCCTCCGCCCGCGACAACCTCTCCAGCGATCTGTACTTCCGGGGCGTCCGGGAGGCGGGCACGGTGGAGAAGCTGCTCGCCGCACCGGCTCCGCTGGGCCCGAGCCGGCAGGTCAAGGACCTGATGCGGGGCTACGCGGCCGGGTACGACACGTGGCTGCGGCAGCACCGGACCACCGACCCGGCCTGCAAGGGCGCCCCCTGGGTGCGCCCGGTCACCACCCTGGACGTGGCCGCCCGCTTCTACGCCCTCGCCGTGATCGGCGGTCAGGGCGGATCCGTGGACGACATCACCGGGGCCCAGCCGCCCACCGCCGCGGTCCGGGGCTCCCGTACCGGCACCGGCACCGCGCCCGACGCCCGGGCCCTGATACGGGCCATGCGCAAGCGGGCCGCCGACGCGGACATGGGGTCGAACGCCGTCGCCTTCGCCGGCGGCACCACGGCGAACGGCCGCGGCCTGCTGCTGGGCAACCCGCACTACCCCTGGCAGGGCGGCCGCCGGTTCTGGCAGGTGCAGCAGACGATCCCGGGCGAACTCGACGTCGCCGGCGCCTCGCTGCTCGGCTCGCCGACCGTGTCGATCGGGTACAACTCCCGTGTGGCGTGGAGCCACACGGTCTCCTCCGGCGTCCCCTTCAACCTCACCCAGCTCACCCTCGACCCGGCCGATCCCACCGTCTACCTGGTCGACGGCAAGCCGGAACGGATGACGCGGCGGACCGTGACCGTCCCGGTCAAGGACGGCCCGCCCGTGACCCGCACCCAGTGGTGGACCCGCTACGGCCCCGTCGTCGCCTCCGCCGACGGCGACCTCCCGCTGCCCTGGACCGCCACGACGGCGTTCGCGCTGAACGACCCCAACGCCGCCAACATGCGGTTCGCCGACACCTCCCTCGGTTTCGGCACGGCGCGGAACACGGCGGACGTCCTCGCGTCCCTCGCCCGGCACCAGGGGCTGCCCTGGGTGAACACCGTCGCCGCGGACTCCTCGGGGCACTCCCTGTTCAGCCAGTCGCAGGTACTGCCCCGGATCACCGACGACCTGGCGGCGCGCTGCTCCACGGACCTCGGCAGGGCCACCTACCCGGCGGCGGGCCTCGCGGTCCTCGACGGCTCCCGCGGTACCTGCGCCCTCGGCCGCGACGCCGACGCCGTGCAGCCCGGCACCTTCGGGCCCGCCCGCATGCCGACGCTGAAGGACGCCCCGTACGCGGAGAACTCCAACGACAGCGCCTGGCTGGCCAACGCCGACCGGCCGCTCACCGGGTACGAGCGGATATTCGGCACCATCGGCACCGCGCGCTCACCGCGCACCCGGGGCGCGATCGACGCCGTGGCGGCGATGGCCGGGCGGGGCGGGCTGACCGTACGGGACCTCCAGGCACAGCAGTTCGCGAACCGGGTGACCGTGGGCGAGCTGGCGGCCGGGGACGCGGCGCGGGCCTGCGCCGCGCTGCCCGGCGGCGTCGCCAGGAACAAGGACGGCACGCAGGTCGACGTCTCCGCGGCGTGCCCGGTGCTGGCGGCCTGGGACCGCACCGCCGGCACCGGCAGCCGGGGAGCGCTGCTCTTCGACCGCTTCTGGCGGCGGATCGGCGCGCTGGTGCCGAACGCCCAGCGGTGGAAGGTGCCGTTCTCGGCGGCTGACCCGGTGCACACACCGAACACGCTCGACACCGGTGCCCCGGGCTTCGCCACGGCCCTCGCGGACGCGGTGACCGAGCTGCGGGCGGCCGGCATCCCGCTGGACTCCCCGCTGGGGGAACACCAGTTCCTCGTGCGCAGGGGTGAGCGGATGCCCGTTCCGGGCGGCACGGAGGCCCTGGGCGTGTGGAACAAGATCGAGCCGGTGTGGGATCCGGCGCACGGCGGCTACACGGACGTCGCGTTCGGCTCCAGCCACATCCAGGCGGTGGGCTGGGACGGCAGCCGATGCCCGGTGGCCCGTACGCTCCTGACGTACTCCCAGTCCTCCGACCCGAACTCGCCCCACTCCAGTGACCAGACCCGGCTGTTCTCCCAGGAGAAGTGGGTGACACCGCGCTTCTGCGAGAAGGACATCGTGTCCTCCCCCGCGCTCAGGGTCGTGCGCGTGCGCGAACGCTGAACCTGCGCTCCCGCCTGTGGTCCCGTCCCCCCTGGGGCGGGACCACACCTGTCTCATACGGGGCGTGTGCGTCCCTCCCAGTACGGGTCCCGCAGCCGCCGCTTGTACAGCTTGCCGTTGGGATCGCGGGGCATCTCGGCGATGAAGTCGACGCTCCGGGGCCGCTTGTAGCCGGCGAGCCGACCGGCGCAGTGGTCGAGGAGCGCGGCGGCCAGCCCGGGGCCGGGCTCGTGGCCGGGGGCGGGTTCGACCACGGCCTTGACCTCCTCGCCCCAGTCGTCGTGCGGGATACCGAAGACGGCGGCGTCGGCGACGGCGGGATGGGCCAGCAGGGCGGACTCGATCTCGGCCGGGTAGATGTTCACCCCACCGGAGATGATCATGTCGATCTTGCGGTCGCGGAGGAAGAGGTAGCCGTCCTCGTCCAGGTAGCCGAGGTCGCCGACGGTGAAGAAGTCGCCGATGCGGTTCTTCCGCGTCTTCGCCTCGTCCTTGTGGTAGGAGAAGCCGCCGGTGTTCATCTTCAGGTAGACGGTGCCGAGTTCACCGGGCGGCAGCCGTCTGCCGTCCTCGTCGAAGACCGCGAGTTCGCTGATGGGCCAGGCCTTGCCGACGGTGCCGGGCTTCTTCAGCCAGTCCTCGGCGGTGGCGAAGGCCCCGCCGCCCTCGCTGGCGGCGTAGTACTCCTCCACACAGTGGCCCCACCAGTCGATCATCGCGCGTTTCACATGGTCGGGGCAGGGCGCGGCCCCGTGGATGGCGTGGCGCATGGACGAGACGTCGTAGCGGGCCCTGACCTCGTCCGGCAGCGCCAGCAGCCGGTGGAACTGGGTCGGGACCATATGGGTGTGGGTGCACCGGTGGGTGTCGATGACACGAAGCATCTCCTCGGGCGTCCACTTGTCCATCAGCACCAGGCGGTGCCCGATGTGCAGGGACGCGCCGGCGAACTGCAGGACGGCGGTGTGGTACAGCGGTGAGCAGACGAGGTGCACGTTGTCGTCGTACGGCCGGATGCCGAAGATGCCGAGGAATCCGCCGAGATAGGCGTCCTCGGGGCGCTTGCCGGGCAGCGGCCGGCGGATGCCGCGCGGGCGGCCGGTCGTGCCCGAGGTGTAGTTCATGACCCAGCCCAGCTCCCGGTCCCCGGGCGCCGACTCGGGCTGCCCTTCGAGGAGTTCGGCGTACGGCCGGAAGCCCTCGGCGGGGCCGACGGCGTACCGGTGGCTCGCCGTCAGACCGGCCTCGTCGGCGGCCTCACGGGCCGGGCCGGCGAACCGCTCGTGGGCGATGAGGACCTTGGCGCCGGAGTCGGCGAGGATCCAGGCGGTCTCCGGGCCCACGAAGTGGTGGTTGACGGGGACGAGGTAGAGACCGGCCTGGCCGGCGGCGAGGTAGGCGGTGAGGAACTCGGGGCCGTTGGGCAGGACGACCGCGAGCGCGTCCCCGCGGCCCAGTCCGGCGGCGCGCAGCCCGTGGACGAGACGGTTGGCGGCGGCGAGCAGCCGGCCGGCCGTCCACTCGGTGCCGTCCGGTGCGACCAGGACCGTGCGGCCGGGGTCGTGGGCCGCCTGGGCCCAGAAACCGGCGGGAGGTGTGCTGGCGGGTGTGCTCACGACTGGCCGCTCCTTCCGGCGATGCGGTTGATGCGGTCCACGGCCCGTTCGAAGCCGCGGGTGAGGTCGTCGACGACGGCCTGGACACTGCGTTCGGTGGTCATGCAGCCGACGATCTGGCCGACGGGGGTGCCGAGCAGCGGCTCGACCTCGTACTTCTGGATGCGGGAGACCGCCTCGGCGACCAGCAGGCCCTGCAGGGGCATCGGCAGGGTGCCGGGGCCGGCCGGGTCGTCCCAGGCGTCGGTCCAGGCGGTACGGAGCTGGCGGGCGGGCTTCCCGGTCAGGGCGCGGGAGCGGACGGTGTCCCCGGAGCCGGCGGCGAGCAGCTTGCGGGTGAGGGCGGGCGAGTGCAGCTCCGCCTCTGTGGTGGTCAGCCACACGGAGCCGAGCCACACCCCTTGGGCGCCGAGGGTGAGCGCTGCCGCCACCTGCGGGCCGCTGCCGATGCCGCCCGCGGCCAGGACGGGCAGCGGGTCGACGGCCTCCACGATCTCGGGGGTGAGCACCATGGTGGCGATCTCCCCGGTGTGGCCGCCGGCCTCGTAGCCCTGGGCCACGACGATGTCGATGCCCGCCTGCCGGTGCTTTTCGGCGTGCCGGGCGCTGCCGGCGAGCGCGGCGACCAGGACGTCCCGGTCGTGGGCGCGTGCGACGACGTCGGCGGGCGGGGAGCCGAGGGCGTTGGCGAGCAGCCTGATCGGATGGTCGAAGGCGACGTCGAGCTGGGTGCGGGCGACCTGCTCCATCCAGCCGGTGATGCGCCATCCGGACGCCTCGCCCTCGGCCAGTTCCGGCACCCCGTGCGCGGCGAGGGTGTCCCGGACGAAACGCCGGTGCTCCCGCGGGATCATCGCCTCGACGTCGGACTCGGTCAGCGTCCGGTTCTCCGGGCCTTCGGCCTTCTTGGCGGGCATGACCACATCGAGCCCGTAGGGCCGGCCGCCGGTGTGCGCGTCGAGCCAGTCGAGGTCGCGTGCGAGGTCGTCGGGGGCCGTGTAACGGACCGCGCCGAGCACGCCGAAGCAGCCGGCCCGGCTGATGGCCGCGGCGACGGCGGGGAACGGCGTGAAGCCGAAGACGGCGTGCTCGATTCCCAGTTTCCTGCTCAGCTCCGTCTGCATGGGCGCAGGATGCCGCAGCCTGCCGGACGACGGAAGACCTTTTCTGATGGTCCGTCAGTTTTCCCGGAAGACCACGCGCCCCGTTGACACACCCACCCGCTGACAGGAAAGTTTCACGGTGCGAGGCAGCCCCGGAAAGATTCTTTCAGTCAGGAGGCCGCACCATGACGGACGAAGCCGCAGGCAGACCCGCGAGCGGACCGACCCGCCGCCGGCTCGTCGTGGGCTCCCTGGCCACCGGCGGCGCGCTGGCCCTCGGCGCGCTCCCGGCGGGCCCGGCCGCCGCCGCACCCGCCTCCGGCCGCCGTCCCACCCTGCGCCACGGCTCCCCTGAACGCGCCGGACTGCTCCCCGCGCACCTGCGCCAACTCGTCGCGGACGCGGAAACGTTCCTCTCCCCCTCGCCCCGCCACCCCTGGTACGCGGGCGCCGTCCTGCTCGCCGGGCGCGGCGGCACCGTGGCCCTGCACGAGCCGATCGGCACGGCCGTGCGCTACGCCCGGTACGACGAGACGACCGACACCGGCGTCGAACTGCCGCCCGATCAGCAGCTCCCGACGACCCGGGACACGGTGTTCGACCTGGCCTCCGTCTCCAAGCTGTTCACCTCCGTCCTCGCCGTCCAGCAGATCGAGCGGGGCACGCTGGAACTGGAGGGCGCGGTCGCCTCGTACCTCCCGGACTTCGGCCGTGCGGGCAAGCAGGACGTGACCGTCCGCCAGCTCCTCACCCACACCTCCGGCTTCCGCTCCTGGATCCCGCTGTACAACGCGCCGACGTACGAGGAGAAGCTCCGGCTCATCTGGGACGAGGCACCCCTCACCCCGCCGGGCACCGCCTACCTCTACTCCGACCTGAACCTGATCTCCCTGCACCTGGTGCTGGAGAGGATCACCGGCCGTCCCCTGGACGTGCTGCTGGCCGAGGAGGTCACCGGCCCGCTCGGCCTGGACAGCACCCGCTACAACCCGCCAGCCTCCTGGAAGCCGCGGATCGCGGCCACCGAGGACGCGCGCAGGCCCTGGTCCGGGCTGGACCGGGGGCTGGTGTGGGGCGAGGTGCACGACGAGAACGCCTACAGCCTGGGCGGTGTGTCCGGTCACGCGGGCGTCTTCGCGAGCGCGTGGGACCTCGCGGTGCTGGGCCGGACGCTGCTCAACGGCGGCTGCTACGGCCGGGCGCGCATCCTGCGGCCCGAGTCCGTGGACCTGATGTTCACCGACTTCAACACGGCCTTCCCGGGCGACGGGCACGGGCTCGGCTTCGAGCTGTACCAGCACTGGTACATGGGGGCGATGGCCACGCCGCGCACGGCGGGCCACACCGGCTTCACCGGCACCTCACTGGTGCTCGATCCCACCACCGACTCGTTCCTGGTCGTGCTCGGCAACTCCGTGCACCCGGTGCGCACCTGGCGCTCCGGTTCCGCGCCGCGGGTCGCCGCCGGCAACCACCTCGCCCGCGCGGTACCGGTGCGCCCGGAGCGCGGCCGTACGGCCTGGTTCTCGGGCATGGCGAACGCCACGGCCGCGACGCTCACGCTGCCGGCGCTGGACACCTCCGCCGGCCCGGCCCGGCTGCGCTGCGCCCTGTGGTGGGACACCGAACCGGGCTCCGACGCGGTGGTCCTGGAGTCCACGGCGGACGGCGGCACCACCTGGCGGCCGGTCCCGTTCACCACCACCCGCCACGGCGAGGATCCCGGGGAGCACCCGGCGGGTACGGTCACCGGCTGGTCGGGCCGGGTCTGGCACCGGGTGACCGCCGCATTGCCTGCCGCCCCGCGGCTCGCCGTGCGCTGGCGGTACACCACCGACCGGCTGTACGTCGGCCGGGGCGCCTACGTGGACGCGCTGCGCGTCGAGGCGGGCGGGGCCGTGCTGTTCGACGGGGCCCGGCCGGCGGACGCGGCGCGGATCACGGCGGCCGGCTGGCAGCGGTCCACCGACTGAGACGGCCGGGAACGGCGATCAGGGCCGCTCCAGCACCGCCATCGCCGCGTTGTGCCCCGGCACCCCGCTCACCCCGCCTCCGCGCACCGCGCCCGCCCCGCACAGCAGGACGTTGACGTGCCGTGTCTCCACCCCCCAGCGCCCGCCGCCCTCCTCGGCGTACGGCCAGGACAGGGCCCGGTGGAAGATGTTGCCGCCGGGCAGCCGCAGGTCGCGTTCGAGGTCGAGCGGGGTCTTCGCCTCGATGCAGGGGCGGCCGTCGGCGTCGGTGGCCAGGCAGTCCGCGAGGGGTTCGGCGAGGTGGGCGTCGAGCTGGTCGAGGGTGGACGTCAGCAGCTCCTCGCGGGCGCCGTCGTTGTCCCGGTCGAAGAGCCGGGCCGGGGCGTGCAGCCCGAACAGGGTGAGCGTCTGGTAGCCGCGCTCGGCGAGGTCGGCGCCGAGGATGGTGGGGTCGGTCAGGGAGTGGCAGTAGATCTCCGAGGGGGGTGCGGCGGGCAGTTCGCCGGCGGCGGCCTGGGCGTGGGCGGTGGCCAGCTGCCGGTAGCCCTCGGCGATGTGGAAGGTGCCGGCGAACGCCTCGCGCGGGTCGGTGTCCGGGTCGCGCAGCCGGGGCAGCCGGGTCAGCAGCATGTTGACCTTGAGCTGGGCTCCCTCGGCGGGCTCCGGTGCCGGGTCGCCGGTGAGGGCGGCCAGTTCCTGCGGGGAGGCGTTCACCAGGACGTGCCGGGCCGCGGCGACGCCCTCGCCGTCCGTCGTGCGGTAGGCGACCTCGGCGATGTGCCCGTCCGTGTCGATCCGGGTCACCTCGTGGCCCGTGGCGATGCGCGCCCCCGCGGAGCGCGCCGCCGCGGCCAGCGCGTCGGTGAGGGCCCCCATGCCGCCGACGGGCACGTCCCAGGCGCCGGTCCCGCCGCCGATGACGTGGTAGAGGAAGCAGCGGTTCTGGTCCAGGCCGGGGTCGTGGGCGTCGGCGAAGGTGCCGATGAGCGCGTCGGTGAGGACGATGCCCCGGACCAGGTCGTCGGCGAAGGTCTCCTCGATCGCCACGCCGACCGGCTCCTCGAACAGGGCCCGCCAGGCGGCCTCGTCGTCGATGCGGCGGCGGAGTTCCTCGCGGGTGGGCAGGGGTTCGGTGAGGGTCGGGAAGACGCGCTGGGCGACCCGGCCCGTCATGCCGTAGAAGCGCTGCCAGGCCTCGTACTCGCGGTCGCCGCCGGTGAGCCGGGCGAACGCCTCCCGGGTGCGCTGTTCGCCCCCGCCGACGAGGAGGCCGGTGGGCTTGCCCGCCCGCTGCGCCGGGGTGTACGAGGAGATGGTGCGGGAGCGGAGCCGGACGTCCAGCCCGAGATCGCGGACGATCTTGGGTGGCAGCAGGCTGACCAGGTAGGAGTAGCGCGACAGCCGGGCGTCGACCCCGGCGAACGGGCGGGTGGAGACGGCCGCTCCGCCGGTGTGGTCCAGGCGTTCCAGCACCAGCACCGAGCGGCCGGCCCGGGCCAGGTAGGCGGCGGCGACCAGGCCGTTGTGGCCGCCGCCGACGATGACGGCGTCGTAGGCGCGGGGTGTCTCGTTCGCGGACATGGTCCTTCGTAGCACGCGGTGATCCACGGCGGCCAGAGGCGGACCGGACCGGGTCACTCCCCCGCTTCTGCCGCCTTCCGCGCTGCCGGAGCCGTCTCCTGTGACGGAGCCTTCTCGGGTCCGGGAACCTTCTCCGGTCCCGGAACCTTCTCCGGTGCCGGGCGCGCGTCCGGGCCGAGGCGTGCCATGGCCCGCAGGATGTGTTTCGGGGGGAGCTGCCAGCGCAGCCGTGCGGGGACACGGCGGAGCAGGGCGCCGGTGGTCCGCAGCCGGCGGGTGACCGTGGCGGGCGCGGGGGCCGGTCTGCCGTACAGCTCGTGGGCGTACGCCGGCAGCGCCCCGTACGCCAGCAGGGCCACGCGCCGCCACAGCAGTTCCCGTGCCGGGACGAGGAGGGGGTGGATCGGCGGACGGAGCAGGAAGTCGTCCACCGCGCGCGCGTCGGGGCCGGCGGCCAGCCGCGGCCGGACCGCCGCGAAGTACGCGGCCAGCTCCGCCCGGCTCCCGGGTACGGTCGACGGATCGAGGCCCACCAGGCGGGCGCTGACGCGGTGTTCGGCAAGGTAGCGGTCGGCCTGGGCGTCGGTGAGCGGGAAGCCGGAGCGGCGCAGGACGTGCAGGTAGGAGTCGATCTCCGCGCAGTGCACCCACAGCAGCAGCTCGGGCTCGTCGACGCCGTAGCGCTCACCGGTGTCGGGGTCGGTGGCGGTGAGCATGCGGTGGATCCTGCGCACCCGGGCCCCGGCCCGCTCGGCCGCCCCGGTGGTGCCGTACGTCGTCGTCCCCACGAAGTGGGCGGTGCGCATCAGCCGGCCCCAGGCGTCGCGGCGGAAGTCGGAGTTCTGCATCACGCCCCGGACCGCGCGCGGGTGCAGGGCCTGGAGGTAGAGCGCGCGGACGCCGGCGACCCACATCATGGGGTCGCCGTGCATCTGCCAGGTCACGGAGGCGGGGGTGAACAGCCCGGGGTCGCCGCTGTCCGCAGGTGTGACCACAGCCACCGCACGCCCCTTCCCGCAGGGAAACAGTCACTCGGAAGTGTAGGCGTCCACCGTCCGGCGTCCACGGGGCCGGCGTTCCACGGGGTCCGCGTTCCGGTGGGCACGGCGTGCGGGGCCGGGGTTCCCGTCGGACACTGGAAAGCAGAGCGGTGGCCGCCGGTCTACGAGACCAGGGTGCGAGCGATGCCATGAACCACGGCACGACAGACCCATCCGGTGCGACGGAAGTCGGCGCGGCGGATGTCGGTGCAACGGATGTCGGTGCGGCGCATGACGTCGACACGAGTTCGGTGTCCGGGGCGCCGTGCTGGGTGAGCCTGACCAGCCGCGATCTCGACGCCACCGAGGACTTCTACGGTGCCGTGCTGGGCTGGCGGTTCCGCCAGGCCCGCCTGGGCGAGCACTTCCGGACCGCGCTGAAGGACGGGATACCGGTCGCCGGGATCGCGGCGGTGGCCGCCGTGGGCCAGCGGGCCGCGGCCTGGACGCCGTACTTCGCCGTGACGAACGCCGACGACGCCGCGTCCCGCACCCGGGAGCGCGGCGGCACCGTGGCGGTCGGGCCGATCTCCTTCCCTCCCGGCAGGGCGGCGTTGCTCGCCGACCGCGACGGAGCGGCGTTCGGGGTGTGGCAGGGCAAGCTCGTCACCGAGTGGGAGGCGTGGCGGCGGGCGGCACCGACGTTCATCACCCTCCACACCCGCGACGCCTTCGACGCCGTGATCTTCTACGGCCAGATCCTGGACTGGGCCTCGGGCCGCCCCGGCGGCTGCGAGGTCGAGTACGCGGAGGAGGCGGTGCTGCTGCGCAGCCGGGGCGCCGTCGTGGCCCGCATCGAGTCCGGCTCGGTGGAGGCCCCGCCCGATCCCTCGGTCCGGGCGCACTGGCAGGTGCACTTCACCGTGACGGACGTGGGGTCCTGCGCCCGGGCGGCGGAGAAGCACGGTGGCAGCGTCCTGGCGGAAGGAGAGGACGAGGCGGTACTGCGCGACCCCGACGGCGCCCAGTTCACGGTGACCTCACGCCGGCTGAGCTGACACGCAACCGATGAAACCGATCCCGTTCACACACGACGGAGGAGAGACGGACGATGACGACTGCCAAGGACATCATGAGCCCCGGAGCCCAGTGGATCCCCGCGTCCGAGACGCTGGACCGCGCCGCACAGATGATGCGGGACCACCAGGTGGGGGCGCTGCCGGTCAGCGACCCGAACCACGACGACCGGATGTGCGGCATCATCACGGACCGCGACATCGTCGTAAAGTGCGTCGCCGAGGGCCACGACCCCGCGCGGGTCCGGTGCGGCGACCTGTGCGAGGGCACCCCGCGCTGGATCGACGCCGGCTCCGACGTCTCCGACGTCCTGCAGGAGATGGAGGGCCACCGGATCAAGCGCCTGCCGGTGATCGAGGACAAGCGCATGATCGGCATGATCAGCGAGGCGGACATCGCCCGTCACCTCACCGACGACCAGCTGGCCGAGTTCGTCCAGCGGGTGTACGCGGGCTGATCCCCGGCAGGGAGTGCCATCGATGGCGTACGTCGCCGTGAGCGCCCTGAGCCACCCCGGGCTGGTCCGCACACGCAACGAGGACAGCCTGGTCGCCGGGCCGTGGACCCTGTGCGCCACGGTGACCGAGAACCCGCAGACGCTGGTGTTCCCGCTCGGTACGCCGCTCGTCGTGGCGGTCGCCGACGGGCTCGGGGGCCAGCCCGGAGGCGAGGTCGCCAGTGCGCTGGTCGTGCAGCGGCTCGCCGCGACGGGGCCGCGGCTGGCCGGTGAGGACGACGTCCGCGAGGCCCTGCACGCCTGCAACCGCCAGGTGTACGTGACCGCGCGCGGCGGCGGGGACGTCCTGACCACGATGGGGACGACCGTCGCGGGCGCCGTCGTACAGCCCGAGTCGCTGCTGGCGTTCAACGTCGGCGACAGCCGGGTCTTCGCCGCGCCCCGGGACGGGGTGGTCCAGCTCAGCGTGGACGACAGCCCCCCGCGGGCGCCGGGGCAGCGCACCACGTCCCTGGTGACCCAGGCCCTGGGCGGCACTCCGGAGTACCGCGCGGTCACCCCCCATGTGACCAGCACCGCCGTCGCCCCCGGCGACCGCTACCTGGTCTGCACCGACGGCCTCACCGACCCGCTGCCGAACGACGTCCTGGACGGGGTGCTGAGGGAGTACGACGACGGACGGGCCGTCTTCGAACTGTGGAAGGCCGCCATCGCGGCCGGCGGCCCCGACAACATCACGCTCGCGGTGCTGCGCGTCGTGGACGGGTGACCGGGCGGCTCCCCGCGCGAGCGCGCCGGGTCAGCGGCGCACCCTGGGCATCCCCAGGCCGATCCAGGAGATGATCTCGCGCTGGATCTCGTTGTTGCCGCCGCCGAAGGTGAAGATGACCGCCGAACGGTAGCCGCGTTCCAGTTCGCCGTGCAGGACGGCGCCCGCCGAGCCCTCCTTCAGCGGGCCGGCCGCCGCGACGATCTCCATGAGCCAGGCGTAGGCGTCCCGGCGGGCCTCGGAGCCGTAGACCTTGACGGCCGAGGCGTCCTGCGGGGTGAGCGTGCCGTCCTGGACGGCGGAGACCATCTGCCAGTTGAGGAGCTTGAGCGCGTCGAGGCGGGTGTGGGTGCGGGCGAGGAGCCGGCGCACCCAGGGCAGGTCGGCGACTCGGCGGCCGTCGGCGAGCTTGGTCTCCCTCGCCCAGCGCTGTACGTCGTGCAGCGCGCGGATCGCCATGGTGCCGTGGGCGGCGAGGGTGACGCGTTCGTGGTTGAGCTGGTTGGTGATCAGCCGCCAGCCCTCGTTCTCGGCGCCGACGCGGCGGGAGACGGGGACGCGGACGTTCTCGTAGTAGCTCGCGGTGGTGTCGTGGGAGGCGAGCGTGCGGATGAGCGTGCAGGAGTAGCCCGGGTCGGAGGTCGGCACCAGCAGCATGGTGATGCCCTTGTGCGGCGGGGCCGCCGGGTCGGTCCGCACGGCCAGCCACACCCAGTCCGCGGTGTCGCCGTTGGTGGTCCAGATCTTCTGCCCGTTGACGACGTAGTCGTCACCGTCGCGTACGGCGCGGGTCCTCAGCGCGGCGAGGTCGGTGCCGGCCCCGGGCTCGCTGTAGCCGATCGCGAAGTCGATCTCGCCGGAGAGGATCCGGGGCAGGAAGTAGGCCTTCTGCTCGTCGCTGCCGTACCGCATGATCGTCGGCCCGACGGTGTTCAGGGCCATCAGCGGCAGGGGTACGCCGGCCTGTGCGGCCTCGTCGAAGAAGATGAACTGCTCCATCGCCGTCATCCCGCGCCCGCCGTACTCCTGGGGCCAGCCGACGCCGAGCCAGCCGTCCGCGCCGAGCCGGCGGATGGTGGCGCGGTAGAACCGCTTCTGTGCGGCCGGGTCAGCGTACCGGGCGTAGGCGTGGTCCGGAACCAGCTCGGCGAAGTAGGCACGCAGCTCGGTGCGCAGCCGCTGCTGCTCGGGTGTGTGGTCGAGGTGCACGGCGCCTCCAGGCTCCCCAAGGGCGGTCCTGACGGCGCACACCGTAGAACGTGTTTCAGAAATTGGGAATGCCGGGGCCGCCGCGAACGGCCGTTCCGGCCGGAATGGCCCGTCCGGCCGTCACCGGAGCGTCTTCAGGAAATCCGCGCAGGCCGCCGCGCAGGCCCGGCAGCTGCCCGCGGCGGATTCGGCACCGGTGTACTCGTCGAACGCGCGGGCGCTCTCCAGGCAGACCGAGCGGCACCAGTCGACCCGGACCCGGATGGCCTCCTCGTCCTGCTGACCCTCCTCGCAGAGGACGCGGCAGGTGGCGTCGCACACCTCGGCGCACATGATGCCCAGCCGGCGCACCCGCTCCTGGCGCTCGGTGCCGTCCGGGTCGACCAGGCTCGCGCGCACGGCACAGGCCCGGGCGCACTCCGTGCAGGCCTGCGCACAGGTGAAGCGGTCTTCCAAGAAGCGGTACAGCTGCTGCGAAGTCGGCGATGTCACATCGTGCGGGTAGCCGGGGCGGGCAGCGGCAAACCCCCGCCGACGGGCCCGGAACGCCCTGCGGACCGATCCCGGCCGCCGACCGCCCCGCACCGCCCGCCATAACCCGTAATGTCCGGGTTCACGCCCTTCTGGGTGGGGTATTCCTGTTCTATGACTACCGCATCGATGCAGCTGGCCGCGGCGAGCGGCCTGATGAGCCTCGTTCTGTTCATCGTGGCCGTGGGCGTCCTCGCGCTGCTCGCCGGCGGCTTCTACATGACCTCCCGTGTCAGGTCCAACGAGTCGCCGCGCCCCCGCCCCGAGGAACAGCCCAAACTGCCGCCGGAAGGGGCGGTGCACGAGGTCCGGCAGAACAGGGAGTCCGCGGAGATACCACGGATCCCCAAGGGCGAGCGCCCCCTCACCCCGTACGAGCTGAGCAACATGGACTCCAGGCCGAGCGAGACGACGGAACGCCCGCGCTGGAGCAAGGGTTCCAGCGGTTCGTTCGGCGGCGGCGGACTCGGCGCCCACTGAACCCCGGTTCCGCCCCGCCTCTCCCCTGGAGGGTCTGGGTCTACCGAGCGGCGTCCAGACGGCCGACGCGGGCCACGTTCTGCCGGTCCTCCGGGTCCTGGCTGGGCTCGGCCGCGAACCAGGCGTCGAGGATCTCCTTCAGCACCGGTTCCGAGGTCAGCCGGAGGCTCAGCGCCAGGACGTTGGCGTCGTTCCAGCGGCGCGCGCCGTCGGCTGTGCCAGCGTCCGTGCACAGCGCCGCCCGCACGCCCGGCACCTTGTTGGCCGCGATGGACGCGCCGGTCCCGGTCCAGCAGCACACCACCGCCTGGTCCGCGGTGCCCTCGGCCACCTCCCGGGCGGCGGCCTCCGAACAGACCGCCCACTGCGCGTCGGCCCCGGGCCGCAGCGCGCCGTGCTCCCGGACCTCGTGCCCACGCCGGCGCAGCTCCGCGACCAGGAGGCGGGCCACGGGTTCGTCCATGTCGGAGGAGACGGAGATCCGCATACCCCGGAGCGTAACGCCTGACGGGGCCGCTGGTACGCGCCCGTGGACGTCGTAGGGGGGTCGTGGCCGTACGGGACCGTGGGTCCCGGTCGTACAGGACCGGGTAAGGGCCGGTCAGGGGTGGTCGGGCTGCTGTGCCGGAGGCACTCCGCCGCCCTCGCCCCCGCCCTTGCCGCCCTTGTCCGTGCCGTGCGGACGGGCGCCCGCGTCCCGGTCGGTCTGGCGGGCCTTCAGCTCGCCGCTGTCCTGCGGTGTGGCGCCGCCCTTGTCACTGCGCCGCTGTCGGGCTGCTGCGGATTGGACATGCGCCGGACTCCCTTCCCGTGGTGCGTGTTCCGTGCGGGTCCGGGTTCCCAGGGCGGCACGCCTGACGCACCCGCCTGCGGACCGGCTCGGGGCGCGGGGCGGATCAGGGTCCGGTGGAGGTGTTCCAGGGCGTCCAGGAGCACGGAGCGGTGGTACCAGCTCAGCCAGGCCGAGGTCTCCGTGGCCAGCAGGGCGAGCGCCTCGGTCTGCGCGGAGGTCGGCCGGTGGCCGGCGTCGGGCCAGTGCAGGGTGATCACACCGGTGCAGGAGCCGGCGGCGGAGAGGACGGGGACGCTCCGCACGGCGTGGGTGCCGGTGGCCAGCAGGGCGCGCCGGCAGTCGTCGGAGAGCCGGGGGTCGGCGGCGACGTCGGGCACGCCGACCTGGCGGCCCCCGACGCGGGCCGCCGCGTCGGCCGTACCCTCGCCGCGCCCGCGCACGAGGTGGTCGAGGAACACGTCCGCACAGCCGTGGTGGGTCTCCAGCATCAGGGCGTTCACGGCCGGGTCCACCAACTGCACGTACCCGGCGGGGGCCCGACCGACGGCCAGCGCCTCGTGCACGACGGCGTCGATCATCTGCCGCCGGCAGCGCGGGTCCCGGCCGCCCCGGGCCAGGATCCGCAGCTGGGGCACGGGCAGGGAGCGGCGGCCCGGGAACCACACCTCGCCGTCCGGGGGCCGGGCCACCACCACGGCGGAGACGAGGACCCGCAGCGGCACGTTGAAGCGCTGCGAGGCCTCGCGCAGCACCCGGAAGGCGCTGCCGGCGTCCGGCAGGCCGTAGCGGACCATGAGCGCACCCTGCGCCATGCCGATCACCGGCGCGGTCCGCACGCGGGCGCGCAGCGCGCGGACCTCCTTGTGCAGGTCCTCGTACGAGGGCCGCAGCGGGTCCGCCATCTGGGAGCGCCAGGCGGGCAGCTCCTCGACCCGGGCGGCGGCGCGGGCCAGCTCGCGCAGGGCCTCGTCCAGGGTGGCGTACAACCGGACGCCCTCCAGCCGGGCCAGGTGCACCGCCTCGCGTACGCCGGGCCGGGCGCGGACGATGATCAGGTCCGGGCGTCCGGCGCGCGCCCGGGTCGTCTCGCTGAGCGTGCGGAGCACGGCGGCGCCGCCGAGCTGGACGTGCGCCATGTCGAGCACGGGGCGCAGTCCGGCGCGGTCGGCCTGTTCCAGGTGACCGCGCAGCTCCTCCGACCAGGCTTCGGCGCCGGCGGCGTCGAGGCTGCCCGCCATGCGCAGCAGCAGGGCGCCTTCGGCGGGCAGTCCCTCGACCACGGAGGACTCGATGACGAGGGGTGCCGGTGCGGCCGGGCGGCCGGAAGAAGGTTTCATCGCATCACCCAGACGGGACGTCCCAAAAGAACTCGATCGGCCTCTTCCCGGCCTTTGCACCACATTGCACGGTAGATCCCCGGCCCTCAACCGCACGGCGCGGCGCGCCGGAGGCGCAGCGATCCGTGGGCGGGTCCCGGTGGCGGGCGGCGGGCCGGGGAGGCAGCGGGCCGTGGGCCGGGCGGCGGGTCGGCTATCCGGGCAGCGCGGCCAGGGCGTCCAGGGCGGCCGGCAGGGAGGCGTGCAGCCGGATCCCCGGCACACCGGCCCTGGCCAGGGCCTCCCGCACGTGCGGGCGGGGCTGTACGACGGGCAGGGCGCGACCGGAGCGGGCGAGGAGCCCGGTCGCCCGCTCCAGGGAGCGGACCGCGTCGGCGCAGGCCAGGTACACCTCGCTCAGGTCCAGCAAGGCGTGTTCTCCGGCCTGGCCGGCGTGGAGGAGGTGGTCGGCGAGGGCCTCGGCGAAGCGTCCGGCGTTGGCGGCGTCGACCGTGCCGCGGGCCTTCAGGACGCTGATGCCGCCGAGGCCGGTGCGGTGCTCGTGCACGGTCTGCAGAAGCAGCGGGGCGGGGCCGCCGGGGCGGACGCGGGAGGGGGAAGGCGGAGAGGCCGGGGAAGAGGAAGGGGACGGGGACGGCTGACCGATTTCCATGGGGCACGGGCTTCCTGGGCGCGGGGCGGGAGGATCTCGGCCGGCCGCTTCTTGACCGGGACCTCACTGTGCCCTCGCCCGGATGCCCGATGCAACGACGCCTCCAGGGCGTGTCGTGGCGCGGGCCCGGTCAGCCGACGTACCGCCGTGCGGGTGAGTCCCTGCGGGCGCGTTCCAGCGCGGCGAGCCGGCGCTCCAGCTCCGGCGGTACGGGGTCGCGCTGGCGCAGCACCCACGGCAGTCCGGCGGCGGCACGGGCGAACGCGCGGGCGGAGGCCGCGTCCCGGGGCACGGTCCGGATGAGGTGGCCGGTGCGGCGCAGCGCCGGCAGCAGCGGCCGGCGCAGCCAGGTGAACCACAGGGTGTTGCGCAGGCCGAGGACGCGGCGGGCCGTGCCGTCGCGCAGCCGGGAGGCGTGATGGTGGACGGTGAGGTCCTCGGCGTAGGCGAGCCACCAGCCCTGGCGCAGCAGGTCGCAGGCGAGCAGTTCCTCCTCGCCGCCGAGCCAGAGACCCGGGTGGAAGCCGCCGCCGGCCCGGAAGGCCTCGGTGCGCAGGACGGTGGCGGCGGCGAGGAAGGAGCCGAGGGCGGGGCCGGGGAGCCAGTCGGGGCCGGACAGCGGGGACTCGCGCAGCTCGCGCACGACCGGGTCCTCGGTGCCGTCCGGTTCCACCACGATCCGCGCGGTGACGCCCGCGAGCCGGGGCCGGGCGTCCAGCAGGTCGGCGGCGCGGCGCAGGCTGCCGGGCTCCCACCAGGTGTCGTCGTCGCAGAACGCGACGTAGGGCGTGCGCACCCGCTGGACGGCCAGGTTGCGGCCGATGGCGCCGAGGTTGCGGCCCGGGCGCAGCAGGGTCGTCTCGGGGAAGTCCCGGGCGACCGCTTCGGCGGTGCCGTCGGTGGAGGCGTTGTCGGTGACGATCACGCGCGGGCGTTCGGGCAGCCGGCGCAGCAGGGCGAGGGTGCGCAGCAGTTCGTCGCGGCGGTTGTGGGTGATCACGACGACGGTCGTACGGGCGTCGGGGCCGGTACGGGTACGGGGTTCGGTGGCGGTCGGGATCATCGTGCGGCACCTGCCTGCGGGTCGTCAGGGCACGTCCGGGTCATCGCGCGCTACCTCCCCACGGATCGTCAGGGCACGTCCGGGTCATCGCACGGCACCTCCTTCCTTGCGGCGTCTGTCGGCGTTCCCGGTGCTCGGGCGGTGTCTCCCTCCAGGCGGCCGGCCGCGTCCCGGTCGAGCAGGCGGGCGGCGTGTTCGACGTGCGGGGGCAGAGTGCGGCGGCGGGCGAGGGCGGCCGGGAACCGGGCGACGGTCTCCCTGAGGGCGCGGCGGGCGCCGGGGCGGCCGGCCGCCGCGGCGGCGGCGAGATCGCCGAAGGCGCGCAGGGCGACCGGCCAGGGGCGGCGCAGGCAGGTGGTGAGCACGTGGTTGCGCCGGACGAGGAAGGAGCGGCCGGTGCGGCCGTGGTCCTCGGGGTGGTGGCAGGCGGCCAGGGACGGCTCGTAGGCGACGCCCCAGCCGGCGGCGGCCAGGTCGTAGGCGAGCAGGGTCTCCTCGCCGCCGAAGAAGAGCAGCGGGTGGTAGCCGCCGGCGCTCAGGAAGGCCTCGCGGCGGACCACGCAGGCGCAGCCGAGGAAGCCGAGCACCGGGCGGCCGGGCAGGTCCGGCTCGGGCGGCAGCGGGGAGGCGGCGAGCACGGCGTTGAGGGGGTCCTCGGCGGCCTGCTCGCCGACCAGGGTGCGGGCGGCGAGCAGGCCGAGCCGCGGGTACCGGTCGAGCAGGTCGGCGGCCCGGCGCAGGCTGCCGGGCTCCCACCAGGAGTCGTCGTCGCTGAAGGCGACGTAGGGCGTGCGGGCGTGCCGCACGGCCAGGTTGCGGCCGAGGGCACCGGTGTTGGCGGCGGGCCTCAGCAGCCGGGCGATCGCCGGGTGGCCGGCGACGGCCCGGGAGGTGGTGTCGTCGCGGGAGTTGTCGACCACGATGACCGGTGGCCGCTCGGGCAGCGCGGCCAGCACGTCCAGGGTGCGCAGCAGGCTGGCACTGCGGTCACGGGTGATCACGGCGACGGTGACGCGGGGGTCTCCCGGGCCGGCGGGCCGGAGGACGCGGCCGGGGGCGTGCTCAGTGGACATGCGTCGCCACCTCGGGTCGGGGCTGCCGCTGACGGCCACGTCCGTCGCGCAGGAGCATGAGGCAGGCCGCGGCGACCTCGCCGGTACGGATGCGCAGCAGGCGGGGGTCGGGGGTGCGGCCGTGCGGGTCGCCGGGCGGGCCGGGCTTCCACAGGGCGACGTGGTCCGGGCTCGGGGGCGGCCCCCACAGGCGCGGGGAGACCGGCCCGAACAGGGTGACGGTGCGGGTGCCGTGGGCCACCGCGAGATGGGCGAGGCCGGTGTCACCGCTGAGCACCAGGGACGCGCCGGTGACCAGCGCGGACAGCTGCCCGAACGGCAGGCCGCCGGTGAGGACGTCGCCGCCGGGCCGGCCGCTGCGTTCGGCGACGGAACGGACCAGGGCGTCCTCGCCGGGGCCGCCGGTGAGGACCACGCGGTGACCGGCGGCGCGCAGGCACCGTACGACGGCGGCGAACCGCTCCCCCGGCCACCGCCGGGAGCCCGAGGCCGCGCCGGGGTGCACGACGACCGCGCCCGGGGCCGGGGACGGCGTGGCGGGCGGGGGCAGCCGCAGGTCCAGGGGGTCGGCCGGGATGCCGTAGCCGTGCAGGAAGGCGCACCAGCGGTCCCGTTCGTTGTCGGTGGCCCGCCACGGCGGGCCGTCCGGGCAGGCGTGGGCGAGCAGCCGGCGCGGGGACAGCGCCGCCAGGGCGTCCCGGCTCTCGGGGCCGTTGCCGTGCAGGTCGACGGCGACGTCGGGGGGCGGGCCGGGCCAGTGGGCGAGGTCCGGCACCGCGCGGCCCGGTGCCTCGGCCGGGAACACGGCGTCGACCGCCCCGCTGGCCAGGGCGAGTTCGGCGAGGCCCGGCGGCTGGGCGAGGACGACCCGGTGCCCGGGAAAGGCCCGGCGGATGCCGCGCAGCGCGGGCACACCGGCCAGCAGGTCGCCCAGGCCCAGCGCGCGCAGGACGAGCACGCAAGGGGGGCTCGGGGAGCGGTCAGTGGTCACCGAGGGGGACCTCCGCTGGATGGGGGTGGGAGCTGTACGGGGGTGGGAGGAAGGAGCGGCACCGTGCCCCACCGGATCCGGCCCCACCGGATCCGGCCGTGCCGGCGCCCGGCGGCCGTGTCCGCGGCGTGAGTGCACAGCGGAACCGTGGGTCGGAGGCGGGGCGTGTCGGCCGGTGTGCGGGGTGCGGCCGTCCGGTGGCCGGGGCCGGGGGCCGGGGCCGGGGGCCCGCGCGGAGCCGTGCCCGTGCCTCGGCGGGGTCCGGCAGGAACGTCGCGTCGTCACCTGGGCCGTCCTCCCGCGGGGCTCGGGGCCAGGGCCGCGCGGCGGGCGAGTCCTGTGGTGGAGCGGCCGTCCAGGTAGGGCAGCAGCAGGACCTGGCCGCCCCAGCTCTCCACCAGGGGCTGTTCGGGCAGCTGGGTCCGGGCGTAGTCGCCGCCCTTGGCCCAGATGTGCGGGCGGAGTTCGCCGAGGATGCGTTCGGGGGTGTCCTCGTCGAACACGGCGACGGCGTCCACGCACTCCAGGGCGCGCAGCACCCGCACCCGGTCGGCGGCCGGGACGAGGGGCCGGCCGTCGCCCTTGCGGCGGCGTACCGAGTCGTCGGAGTTGACGCACACGACGAGGCAGTCGCCGGCCCGGCGCGCGGCCTGGAGCAGGGCGACGTGCCCGGCGTGCAGCAGGTCGAAGCAGCCGCCCGCGGCGACGACGGTGCCGCCCGCGGCGCGGACCCGGGCGGCGGTGCGCACGGCGTCCCCGGTGGTGTCGCCGTCGGCCGACGGTTCCGCGGCCGTCTCCGGCTGGTCCGGGACGGCGACCGCGCGGGCGCCGCCCTCGGCGACGTACCGGGTGGCGGCGTGCACGGCGGCCTGGACCGCGGCCTCCGTGAGGGCGCCGTCGGCGAGCAGGCCCGCTGCTGCGGCGGCGAACCGGTCGCCGGCGCCGCACGGGTCGCCGGTGGCGGCGGCCGGGGTCGGCACCAGCAGCGGGGTCTCGCCGTGGGAGAGCAGGGCGCCGCGCTCGCCGAGGGTGACCGCGACGGCCTGGGCCTGCCAGGCCCGGACCAGGGCGCGGGCGTCCTGGGCGGCGGTGCGCAGTCCGGCCGCGTCGCCGGACGCGGTGCCGTCGAGTCGCCGGGCGAAGACGCGGGCCTCCTGGGCGGAGGGGGTGGCCAGGCGGACGCCGGGGACGGGGGGCCGGCCGCGCACGTGCGGGTCCCAGACGACGGGGGCCGCCGTGTGCGCCAGGGCGTCCCGCAGCACGTCGGCGGTGCCGCGGCCGTAGTCGGCGACGAGGACGCCGGCGGCCGCCGCGACCGTGGACACCGCCTCCTGGGTGGCCTCGCGGGCGCGGCCCTCGCCGTCGTCGAGGCGGAGCAGCGGCCGGTCCCCGGCGAGGACGCGGGTCTTGCTGCTGAGGGTTCCCTCCAGCGGCACCTCGACCAGCCCGACCCGGCCGGCCAGCAGCTCCCGCAGGGTGTCGCTGGCGGTGTCGGAGCCGAGCGCGGTGACCAGCGTGACGGGGCGTCCGTCGGCGGCCGCGAGGCAGGCGGCGAGGGCGGCGCCGCCCGGGCGGGAACTGCGCCGGGTGCCGTGGACGACGGGGACGGGCGCGTCCGGGGCCAGCCGCTCGGCCCGGCCGCACAGGTCGTGGTCGAGCAGGGCGTCGCCCACGACGACCAGGGGTGTCTGCGAGGCGGTCATGCGTGTCTGCGAGGCGGTCATGCGTGTCCCTTCCTGGGGGCCACCGGCGCGCCGGGCGCGGGGGTACGGCCGACGGTGCGGGCGCGGCCGACGAGCCGGCCGACGACACCCGGCCGTCCGTCGGCATCCGGCCGGCTGGCGGCACCCGGCCGGCCGTCGGCCGCGGGCTTGCCGTCGATGCCGTGGCCGGGGGCCCGGTGGCCGGCCTCGCCGCGCTCGACCGCCTGGTCGAAGGCTTCACAGAGCATGTGCACGGCGACCAGGTGCAGTTCCTGCACGGTGGCGGCGACGGGGGCGTCGGCGCACAGCGCGTCGTCCGCGCCGAGCTGCAGCGGGTTGGGGGCCCGCCCGGTCAGCGCCCACACCGTCATGCCGAGCCGGTGCGCGGCGTCGGCGGCGGTCAGCAGGTTGGCGCTGGCTCCGCTGGTGGACAGCAGCAGCAGTACGTCTCCGGGGCGGCCGTGGGCGGCGGTCTGCCGGGCGAACACCTCCTGGACGCCGTAGTCGTTGGCGATCGCGGTGGTGGAGGAGGTGTCGGCGTGCAGGGCGACCGCGGAGAACGGCGGCCGGTCGTCGCGGTAGCGGCCCACGAGTTCGGCGGTGAGGTGCTGTGCCTGGGCGGCGCTGCCGCCGTTGCCGGCGACGAGGAGCCGGGCGCCCGAGCCGAGCCGCCGGGCGAGTTCGGTGCCCCAGCGTTCGAGGAGCGGGCCGTGCTCGCGGAAGGCCTCCAGGGCCTTGGCGAGGTCGTCGCAGTGCGTGGTGCCGGTGGCGGTGTTCATCGGACGACTCCCGAGAGCGAGCGGATCGAGGACACGGCGCCGTACACCCCGGCCACCCCGTCGGCCACCCGGTCCCAGGTGTAGTGGTTCAGCACCCGGGAGCGGCCGGCGGTTCCGTACCGGGCGAGCCGGTCGGGGTCGGCGAGCAGCGCGCGGACGACCGCGCCGAGGTCGTAGTCGTCGTCGGCCGGTACCAGGACGCCCGTGGTGCCGTCCACGACCGTGTCGAGCTGGCCGCCGACGGCGGTGGCCACGACCGGCGTGGCGCAGGCCATGGCCTCCAGCGGGACGATGCCGAAGGGCTCGTACAGCGGCAGCGACAGCACCAGGTCGGCGCTGGACATCAGCCGGGGCATCCGGGCGCGGCTGACCCCGCCGAGCAGGGTGACCCGGTCCAGGACGCCGTACTCGCCGGCGATGGCGTAGAGGCGGGCGGCCTCGGGGTCGGTGCCGAGGAGGTCGGCCTCGGGGCCGCCGGCGACGAGGAGTTCGGCGTCGGGGACGCCGGCCAGGGCGCGGACGGCGCGGTCGAAGCCCTTGCGGGGCACGAGCCGGCCGACGGCGAGCAGCCGCCTGCGGGCGCCGGGCGGGCGGGTGCGGCCGGCCGGTGCGAACTGGTCGGGGTCCACCCCGCACGGCACGACGCTGATCCGGTCCTCCGGCAGCCCCATGGCCTTCAGTTCGGCCACCTCGTCGCTGCAGGTGGCGATGATCCTGGCGCACTCGTGGCCGATGGCCTCCTCGACGGCGAGGCGCTGCGGGGGGCTGGTGTCGGCGGCGCCCTGGTAGCGCTTCTTCACCGTGCCGAGCGCGTGGTAGGTCTGCACGACGGGGATGCCGAGGTCGCGGGCGCCGGCGAGGGCGGCGAGGCCGGACATCCAGAAGTGGGCGTGCACCACGTCGGGCGGGTTCTGGGCCCACTGCCGGGCCAGGAAGCGCCCGAACTCGGTCATGTGGGGCAGGAGTTCGTCCTTGGGGACGGGTGCGGGCGGTCCGGCGGGCACGTGCACCACCTGCACGCCGTCGATGAGGGTCACCCGGTCCGGCAGGCCCGCCGAGTCCCGCCGGGTGTACACCGTGACGCGGTATCCCCTTCTGGCGAGCTGCCGGGCGACCTGTGCCACGTACACGTTCTGGCCGCCCGCGTCCGGTCCGCCGAGCGCGGCCAGCGGGCTGGCGTGCTCGGAGACCATGGCGACGCGCCCGGCGGTGTGCGGAATGCGGCTCATCGGGTGACCTCCTTGATCAGGCGCTCCCAGTCGTCGAGGAAGCGCCGTTCTCCGTAGCGGGCCTGGGCCGCGGCCCGGGCGGCCGCGCCGGTGCGGCGGGCCTGCCCGGGTTCGGCGAGGAAGGTCCGTACGGCGTCCTCCAGGACGTCGAGGCGGTTCGAGACCACTCCGGCGCCGTCGGGTATCGCCTCGCGGACCTCCGTGGTGTCCAGGGCGACCACGGGCATGCCCAGGAACATGGCTTCCAGCAGGGACAGACCGAGCGAGGTCCAGCGCACGGGGTGCAGATAGACCCGGCAGCGGGCCATCTCCCGGTGCAGTTCGTGCTGCGGCAGGTCCCGGGCGCGGCAGCGTTCGGGGGGCAGGCCGAGGTGTTCGGCGAGGCCCTCCGTGCGCATCCCGAAGACGTCCAGGGGCGCGGAGCGGGAGAACCGGGGCAGCAGGTCGGTTCCGGTGGTACGGCCCCTGCGCACGGGCTCGTTGACCACGACGGCCGCGCGCCGCTCGGTGCCGGTCCACAGCGGGCCGGGGTCGATGATGCCGTGCTCGACGACCTCGGTCGGGGCCTGGCCGCTGTCCCACATCAGCCGGTTGAAGTGGGTGACGTGGACGACGGGGATCGCCGACTGCCCGGCCAGCGGGTGGAGTTGCCGCTCGGGCGACTGGTCGGGGCTGTTGTGCTCGACGTACACGGCGGGCACGTCCACGCCGGGGCGGCGGCCGGTCCAGCGCAGGGCCAGGTCGAGTTCGTGCGGGCGCTGCAGCACCATCAGGTCGATGTCGGAGTCCCACAGCTGCCGGGGCGTGCGTTCCTCGACCGACGCCGGCCAGTCCCAGCTGACGGCCCGGCCGAGGCCGTCGGGTCCGCGGTCCTCGGTGACCGGGACCAGGTAGGTGTGCGGGCCCTGCACGAAGGCGGTGAGCCAGGATCCGTGCACGTGCCAGACGAGGATGTTCATGACTGCCGCTCCTGGATGAGCTTGTGCACCGCGCGCACCACGTCCTGTCCGGTGACCTCGTCCAGGCAGGGGTGGCCGGGGACCGGACAGGTGAGGGCCCGGGTGTCCGCGCACGGCGCCGACTGGTCGCCGAGCAGGATGACGGGGACGCCGTACGGCGCCCAGCGCTCCGCCGGTACGACGGGCGCGAAGAGCGAGACGACCGGGGTGCCGACGGCGGCGGCGAGGTGGGCGGGGCCGGTGTTGGCGCTGATCACGACGTCGGCCAGGCGCAGCACCCCGGCGAGGGTCCGGGGGGAGGTCCGGCCGCCGAGGTCCACGGCCAGGCCGCCGCCGACCCGCCGGGTGAGGTCCGTCTCGCCGGGGCCGCCGGTGACGACGACCCGGTGCCCGGCGTCGGCGAGCAGCGCGACCGCCTCGGCGCAGCGGCGCGGGCTCCAGGCGCGCGCGGGGGCGGTGGCACCGGGGTGGAGGACGACGTAGGGGCCGCGGCCGGTGAGGCCGCTGGTGTCCGGGGGCGGCAGCACGCGCAGCCGGCCGTCGTCCCCCGGCGGGGCCGGGAAGCCCAGGGCGGCGGCGGTGTCCAGCGCCGCCTCGGCCTCGTGCCGTCCCGGGAGGCGCCGGTGGCGTACGTCGAGGAGCCGGCCGGGGTGGTCGACGCTGTCGGCGCCGATCCTGCGGACACCGGCGAGCCGGAGCAGCAGCGCGGTGGGCAGCGGGCTCTGGTGGAAGGAGGTGAGGACGAGCGCGGCGTCGTAGGCACCGGCCCGCAGCCGCCCGACCAGTGCGTCGATGTCCGCCGGGACCACGTCGGGCGGGTCGAACCCCTCCCACGGGGCCTCCCACACGAGCACCTCGTCCACGCCGGGCAACAGCCGTGCGGCATCCGCGCCCCGGGGGCCGCACAGCATCGTGAGACGGGAGGAGCGGGCGGCGACGGCACGCACGGCGGGCCCGGCCAGCAACACGTCGCCGAAACTGTCCAACCGCACCACGAGCGACCTCATCCCGACCGCCTCCCCGCGGAGCGGGCGGCCCGGGGCACGGGTGACGGGGTGCGCGCGGGGACCGCCGTGTCCGGTGCGGGTGCTCGCCCGACCGCCGGGAAGCCCGCCTCGAACAGGGCCGCGCGGACCGCGGTCAGGGCGTCGGGGGCCGATTCCGTGGCGAAGCGGCGTACCTCCTCGGGGGCGGTGGCCGCGTTGGGGACCAGGACGCCGCGGGCGCCGGCCGCGCGGGCGGCCAGGACGTCGGCGGCGATGTCGCCGATCACCAGGCACTCGGCCGGCGGTACGCCGAGCCGGGCGGCGGCCCGGTGGATCAGGCCGGGGCGCGGTTTGCGGCAGGCGCAGCCGGCGTCGGGGGCGTGCGGGCAGAACAGCCAGGTGTCCAGCCCGCCGAGCAGTTCGTCGGCGCGCTGGTTGACGCGGTGCACCTGGTCGGTGGTGAGCAGCCCCCGGCCGATGCCGGACTGGTTGCTGACGACGCCGGTGGCCAGGCCGTGGGCCCGGGCCAGCGCGACGGCCGCGGCGGCGCCCGGCAGCAGCCGGACCCGGTCGGGGTCGCCGTTGTAGGGCACATCGGCGACGAGGGTGCCGTCGCGGTCGAAGAGGACGGCGGACAGCCTGCTCACGCGGTGCCTCCCAGGGGCTCGGCGTGCCGGTGGCGGACGACTCCGCGCAGCCAGTGCCGGACGGCGAGCGGCGGGATGAGCACACTGGTGCCGAGCATCCCGGCGATCTCGCGGGCGGTGCGGGGGCCGGGCAGGATCCGGGCGAGGGCGAACTCGGCGGTGCCGAGGCTCCACAGGGCGGCGCAGGCGGTCGCGGCGCGGCGCCGCCCGGTGAGGGCGCAGCCGGCCGCGGCGAGTGCGGCGCCGGTGACCGCCAGGTGGCGGGGCAGGCGGCCGCGGGGTGCCTGGGCGCGGTCCCACCAGTCGCGGCCGTGCAGCCGGTTCATCAGCGCGTCGTCGGCGTTGCCGCGCTGCGCGGGCAGCGAGGCCCACCAGTGGGCGGGGCGGACGGGGTGCCGGGTGATCCGGGTGCCCCGGGTCAGGGACCAGCCGGCCCGCTGCACGCGCAGCGCGAGGTCGGCGTCCTCGCGGAAGGCCCGGGGGAAGCGTTCGTCGAAGCCGCCGGTGCGCTTGAGCGCCTCGGTGCGGTAGGCCATGTCGGCGGTGGCCCAGGCGGCGTTCTCCAGGCCCTTGGTGGTGCGTTCCCAGTCGGTGGGCCGGCGGTCCAGGGGCAGGGGGACCCGCAGCCGGCCCTGGACGCCGCCGACGTCGGGGCCGGCCTCCCTGAGGTCCTGGGCGAGCCGCCGGGACCAGTCCGGCAGCACCTGGACGTCGTCGTCGAGGAACACCGTCCACGGGGTGCGGACGGTCCGCCACCCGGCGTTGCGGGCGGCGGCCGGGCCCCGGCCGCCGGTGCGCAGGGTGCGCACCCGGTCGAGCAGTTGCCCGGCCGTCTCCAGCGTCAGGTGGCCGTCGGGTGCGGGCCGGTCGTCCACGACGACCACCTCGTGGGGCGGATGGCCTTCGGCCGCGGCGAGCGCGCGCAGGCACTCGGCGAGGCAGGGGCGGCCGATCGTCGGGACGACGACGGTGTAGGCGGGTGCGTCGCTCATGCGAACGCCTTCCCACGGCGGATCGCGAACGGCCCGAGCACCAGCAGGTCCACGGGGGCCGAGCCGAAGCACTCCAGGGCGTCGCGCGGGTCGTCGACCATGGGCCGCCCGGCGGTGTTGAGGCTGGTGTTGACGACCACCGGCAGCCCGGTGCGTCGTTCGAAGCCCTCGATCATCCGGGCCACCAGGGGCTCCTGGGCGCGGTCCACGGTCTGGATGCGGGCCGTGCCGTCGACGTGCACGACGGCCGGGATGCGGGTCTTCCAGTCGGCGGCCACGTCGTGCACGAACAGCATGTGCGGGCTGGGCAGCGGCCCGTCGAAGATCTCGGCCGCGCGTTCGGCGAGCACCATGGGCGCCACCGGCCGGAACTCCTCGCGCCCCTTGACCGCGTTGAGCCGCTCCAGGTTCTCCGCCCTGCCGGGGTGGGCGAGCAGCGACCGGTGCCCGAGCGCCCGCGGCCCGTACTCGCTGCGTCCCTGGAACCAGGCCACGATCCCGTCGTCGGCCAGCGTCCGGGCGGCCGTCTCGGCGATGTCGGCGGGCTCCTCGTACGGTACGGCCGCCCGCTCCAGCCACGCCCGCAGTTCGGCGTCGCTCCAGCCGCGGCCGAGCGCGGCCGTCGGCATCGGCTCCAGGGTGTCCTTCTCTCCGGCGACGTGGGCCGCCGCGCCGAGGGCCGTGCCGGCGTCGCCGGCGGCGGGCTGCACCCACACGTGCCGGAAGCCGCTCTCGCGCCACAGCCGGGTGTTGGCCACGCAGTTCAGGGCGACACCGCCGGCCATGGTGAGCGCGTCCTCACCGGTCGCCTCGTGCAGCCGGCGGGCGAGGGCCAGCATCGTCTCCTCCAGGCACAGCTGGGCACTGGCGGCGAGGTCGGCGTGGTCCTGGCCGAAGGCACCGCCGGCCGGGCGGGGCGGGACCAGGTCGGCCCAGGGCACCGGGCGGGCCCGGAAACCCCACTCCCCGCCGGCGTGGACGTACTCCCGCAGCCGGCCGGCGAAGCGCGGGGTGCCGTAGGAGGCGAGGGCCATCACCTTGAACTCGTCGCTGCTGCGCAGGAATCCGAGGTGGTGGGTGAGGTCCTCGTAGAACAGGCCGAGGGAGTCCGGCAGCCGCTGGGTGCCGAGGACGGTCAGTTCGCGGTTGGTGTAGCGGCCGGCCAGGTGGGAGCCGCACTCTCCGCGGCCGTCCAGGACGAGGACGGCGCAGTCGGGATACGGCGAGACGGGCCCGGCGGAGGCGGCGTGCGCGACGTGGTGCGGGACGAACCTCACCTTCGCCGGGTCGAGTCCGGGCAGCGCCTCGGCGAGGAAGTCCGGGGCCTCGCGGGCGTACTGCTGGCGCAGGTGGTCCCAGGGGTCGTGCAGGCCCATCTCCTCGGCGGGGCGGGCGAGCGCGGGGTCGTAGGAGTAGGCGACGGCGTCGAGGTCGGCCGGGGTGAGTCCGGCCTGCTCCAGGCACCAGCGGGCGGACTGCTCCGGCAGCTCCCAGGCGGAGAACGGAACGGGCCGTTTGCCGTGCTTGCGGCGGGAGAAACGCTCCTCCTCCGCCGCCGCCACGATCCGGCCGTCGGTGATCAGGGCGGCGGCGGGGTCGTGGAAGAGTGCGTTGATTCCGAGGACGTGCATGCGCTGTCTCCAGGGCCGGGGAAGGGCGAGGGGGTCGGGTCAGGACCGGGCGGGTTCCTCCGCGGGCGGGGCCGGCTGTGGGGGCAGGGCGGCGAAGTAGGCGATCGTCTGCTTCAGGCCCTCCTCCCACGGCACCTGCGGCGACCAGCCGAGCAGCTCGCGCGCGAGGGTGGTGTCGGGGCGGCGGCGGCCGGGGTCGTCGACGGGCCGGTCGACGAACGCGATCGGGGAGCGGGAACCGGTCAGGGCGACGATCCGGCGGGCCAGGTCCGCCATGGTGATCTCGTCGCTGCCGCCGATGTTCACCGGCCGTACGGACCGGCTCTCGGCCACCCGCAGGATGCCCTCGACGGTGTCGTCCACGTAGCACAGGGAGCGGGTCTGGCTGCCGTCGCCGGTCACCGTGAGCGGCTCGCCGGCGAGGGCCTGGCAGATGAAGGTGGGCACCGCGCGGCCGTCGTGGGCCCGCATCCGCGGGCCGTAGGTGTTGAACAGCCGCACTATCCCGGCGTTCGTGCCGTGGGTGCCCGTGTGCGCGGTCACCAGGGCCTCGGCGAACCGCTTGGACTCGTCGTACACGCTGCGCGGCCCGACCGGGTTCACGTTGCCCCAGTAGCCCTCGTGCTGCGGGTGCACCAGCGGATCGCCGTACACCTCGGAGGTGGAGGCGAGCAGCAGGCGGGCGCCGTCGCGTTCGGTGATCGCCAGGGCGTTGCGGGTGCCGAGGCTGCCCACGTCCAGGGTCTGCAGCGGCATCCGCAGGTAGTCGGCGGGCGAGGCCGGACAGGCGAAGTGCAGGACCAGGTCGTACGGGCCCGGCAGGCGCTCGGTGCAGTCGGGCGCGCACAGGTCGCAGTGGACGTAGCGGAAACCGGGCCGGTCCTCCAGGTGGGCGATGTTCTCGCGGCGCCCGCAGGCCAGGTTGTCGGCGCAGTCGACTTCGACCCCTGAATCCAGCAGGCGCTCGCACAGGTGGGAGCCGAGGAATCCGGCGCCGCCGGTCACGAGGGCGCGCCGCCAGGAGAACGGTGTGTCACCAGTCATGGGGCTGTTCCTTCGTCGTCCTTCGTCCACGTCGTCCGCGTCGGTGCGCGGCCCCCGAGCGCCTCGCTCCCCAGGTGGGAGGGGCTGTGGGCGGGTGTTCGGCGCGTGTCGCGTCGACGGGCGCGACGTCGTCGGCCCGTGGGAGAGGGAGAGGACAGGGCTCGGGTCCCCACTGATCAGGAGGACCGCCCTGGGTGGGCCGCCGCTGGCTGGACGGCACTGGCAGCTGGGTTCCCGTGCCAGTTGGTTTCACACGTTGGATTCTTATTCTCCGGAATCAGGGGTACTCGCGCGACTCCTGCGCACCGGTGACCACGGTGGTGAAGCTCATGCACGACGAGGTCGCGGATGCCGCGCTGCGCGCGCTGCGGGGGTCCGGCCGGTCCCCGCGGCGGCTGCTGCTCACCGGCTGGTTCAGCTTCCACGACGGGGAGGCGACGGCCGGGGACGTGCTCGCGCAGGCGCACATGTCGGCCGCGCTGACCCGGTCCGGTATCCCGCACGACACGGCGTGGAGCCCCGGTTTCCGGCCCGGCGCCCTGTCCCTGGAGGCGGCCGACCCGGGCGCGTACGACACGCTGCTCTTCGTGTGCGGTCCGGTGCACGGACCCCAAGTGGCCGCCCTCCATGACAGGTTCAGGTTCTGCAGACGACTCGCGGCCGGGGTCTCGGTGGTCGACCCGGCGGACCCCGCGGCCACCGGCTTCCACACGGTCGTCGCCCGCGACGGCACCGGCGCCCCGGCCCGGCGGGACCTGGCGGGCGGAGCGCCGGCGGGCCCGCCGCCTCCGGTGGCCGGGGTGGTGCTGACCCACGGCCAGGGCGAGTACGGGGAGCGACGGCGGCACACGGAGGTGAGCGACCGGATCACCGGCTGGCTGGCCGGCAAGGACTGTGTGCGCGTGCCGGCCGACACCCGGCTGGCCACCGACGACTGGCGGCTGTGCGCCACCGCCGAGCAGTTCCTCGCCCTGGTCGCCCGCTTCGACGTGGTCGTCACCACCCGGCTGCACGGTCTGGTGCTGGCGCTGCGCACCGGCACCCCGGTGATCGCCGTCGACCCGGTCGCGGGCGGTGCCAAGGTCAGCGCGCAGGCCCGCGCCCTGGACTGGCCGGCGCTGGTGGCGGCGGACGCGCTGACCCGCGAGATTCTGGACCGGTGGTGGGAGTGGGCACTGTCGGAGACGGGCCGGACGGCCGCCGCCTGCCACTCGATGGGCTGACGGGCCCGGCGGGCCGTGTAGCGCGCCGCGCCCGGGGCACTCGGCGCGGCGACGGCCGGCCGTCCACGGGCCGCCGCGTTTCACGCAGGAGGTAACGAGCATGGGCCACGGCGGAAACGTCATCCAGGAGCTGACCACCGACCACCGCGAGGTCGAGGAGATCTTCGGCCGCATCGAGGCGCTGCCGTCCGGCTCCGCGGAGCGCAAGACCCTCTGCGACCAGGCCACGATGGAGCTGGTCCGGCACTCGGTGGCGGAGGAGGCCTACCTGTACCCGGCGGTGCGCCGGCATCTGACGGGCGGGGACGCCTTGGCCGACAAGGAGATCGAGGACCACTCCAAGGCCGAGCAGATCATGAAGGACCTGGAGGGCTGCCAGGCGGACGATCCGCGCTTCGACACGCTCATGATGCAGCTGATGAGCGAGATCCGCTCCCATGTGGCGGACGAGGAGCAGAACCTCTTCCCGCGGATGGAGGCGGCGTGTCCGCCGGACGCGCTGATGGACCTGGGTGACAAGGTCCGCCGGGCGAAGAAGATGGCCCCGACCCGTCCGCACCCGTCGGCCCCGGACACTCCCCCGGCCAACAAGCTGCTGGCACCGGGAGCCGGGCTGGTCGACCGGATGCGCGACATGCTGTCGGGGCGCGGCAAGGAGAGCTGATCCGACGGGGCACTCCCCCGGGGCCGGGCACGTGCCCGGCCCCTTTTTCACGTTCTTCCGCGGCTGGTTCCTTCGCCGGCTGTGGGACCGGGTGGGCCGGGCCGTGTGCGGGTCAGAGCCACGGCGTGAGCCGGGAGCCGTGGCCGGAGCGGGCGCGGGCCGCGCGGCACAGCAGCCGGAAGGCCTGGAGCAGGGTCAGCGGCCACAACAGCGCGAAGCACCACAGCAGCGCGGGGTCCGACGTGCGGATGCCCATGACGGCGACGAACACCGACGCGACCGTCAGCAGCAGCACCGCCGCCGGCAGCCACACCTCCCGGCGCGCGCGGCCGGTACGGCGTGTCCGGCCGCCGCGGCGTGTACGGCCCATCCGGCGCATACGGCCCCTCCAGCCCATCCGGCGGGTACGGCCCATCCGGTGCGCGAACCGCCGGTCCTGGCGCAGACCGGCCTCGATCCGCGCCAGCACGAGCCGCTCGCGCAGTGACAGCCGTACCTCGTCGGGCTTCTCCCAGATCTCCCAGTCGTCCACGGCAACGGCACCTCCTCCGCCGGTCGGCGGCCCGAAGGGTTCCCGGCCACCGAGTTCCCCGGCCGGCCCGGACGGAAGCGTGCGACGCACATGGCCTTCGCCGGCGCAGGGCCGGTGCCGGGATCGGCAGGCACGTGGGGGACGGCTCCGGTTCCCGGTCCCTTCCGGCGCTCGTCGGGGCGGACACACGTGACCTTCGCCGCCGCAAGGTCGATACTGCCAGTAGACCGCGTCAGGGGACCGCCTCCACGGGGCGGCCGGCAGTACCTGACGCACCGCCGCGACCCGCCTCGACCCGCAGTCAACGATTCCTAGTGCTCAGCCCACGAGGAGACACCGATGAGGATGCTGATCAACGTGCCGGAGACCGTCGTGGCGGACGCGCTGCGCGGGCTGGCGGCCGCGTACCCGGACCTGAACGTGGACGTGGAGAACCGGGTGATCGTCCGCCGGGACGCCCCCGTGGCCGGGCAGGTGGGGCTCGTGTCGGGCGGCGGTTCCGGACACGAGCCGCTGCACGGCGGGTTCGTGGGTCCCGGGATGCTCTCCGCCGCCTGCCCCGGGGAGGTGTTCACCTCGCCGGTGCCGGACCAGATGGCGCGCGCCGCGGCGGCCGTGGACAGCGGCGCGGGTGTGCTGTTCGTGGTGAAGAACTACACCGGCGACGTGCTGAACTTCGACATGGCGGCCGAACTGGCCGAGGACGAGGGCATCCAGGTCGCCAAGGTGCTCGTGAACGACGACGTCGCGGTGACCGACAGCCTCTACACGGCGGGCCGGCGCGGCACCGGCGCGACGCTCTTCGTGGAGAAGATCGCGGGCGCCGCCGCGGCCGAGGGGCAGCCGCTGGAGCGGGTGGAGGCGATCGGCCGGCAGGTCAACGACAACTCCCGCAGCTTCGGTGTGGCCCTGAGCGCCTGTACGACCCCGGCGAAGGGCAGCCCGACCTTCGATCTGCCGGACGGCGAGCTGGAGCTGGGCATCGGCATCCACGGCGAGCCGGGCCGGGAGCGGCGGCCGATGATGACGTCCGGGGAGATCGCCGACTTCGCGGTGAACGCGATCCTGGAGGACATGCCGCCGCGCGGCCCGGTCCTGGTGCTGGTCAACGGCATGGGCGCGACGCCGCTGCTGGAGCTGTACGGCTTCAACGCCGAGGTGCAGCGGGTGCTCCGGGAACGCGGTGTCGCCGTGGCCCGCACCCTCGTCGGCAACTACGTCACCTCCCTGGACATGGCGGGTGCGTCGGTGACGCTGTGCCAGGCGGACGAGGAACTGCTGCGGCTGTGGGACGCGCCGGTGAAGACCCCGGCGCTGCGCTGGGGGATGTGATCCGGCGGAGCAGGCGGCCACCGGCCCGGTGGCATGGTCAACGGCCCTACCACGCAAGGAGATCCAGTGCTCGACGCCGATTTCTTCCGCCGTTGGATGACGACGGCCGCCGCGTCCGTCGACCGCGAGGCGGACCGGCTCACCGCTCTCGACTCGGCCATCGGGGACGCCGACCACGGCAGCAATCTGCAGCGCGGGTTCCGGGCCGTGACGGCCGCCCTGGAGAAGGAGGCGCCGGACACCCCGGGGGCCGTCCTGACCCTGGCCGGGCGGCAGTTGATCTCGACGGTCGGGGGTGCGTCCGGCCCGCTGTACGGCACCCTGCTGCGCCGGACCGGCAAGGCGCTCGGCGACGCCGCGGAGGTCGGCGGGGAGCAGCTGGCCGAGGCGCTGCGCGCCGGCGTGGACGGGGTGATGAAGCTCGGCGGGGCCGCGCCCGGCGACAAGACGATGATCGACGCCCTGGTGCCGGCCGTGGAAGCGCTCGGGAGCGGATTCGCCGCCGCGCGGGCCGCGGCGGAGGAGGGTGCGGTGGCCACCACGCCGTTGCAGGCCCGCAAGGGACGGGCGAGCTATCTGGGCGAGCGCAGCATCGGCCACCAGGATCCGGGGGCGACCTCGTCCGCACTGCTGATCGCCGCGCTGGCCGACACGGCGGAGGCGGACGGTGAGTGAGGAGAAGCGGGTCGGGATCGTGCTGGTGTCGCACAGCGCGGAGGTGGCCGCCTCGGTCGCCGAGCTGGCCAAGGGGCTGGCGGGCGGGGCCGCCGCGGTGCCGGTGGCCCCGGCGGGCGGCGTCGAGGGCGGCGGGCTCGGCACCAGTGCCGAACTGGTCTCGGCGGCGGCGGCCTCGGTGGACCGGGGGGCCGGGGTGGCGGTCCTCACCGATCTGGGCAGCGCGGTGCTCACCGTGAAGGCGCTGCTCGCCGAGGGCGACGAACTCCCGGACGGCACGCGCCTGCTGGACGCGCCGTTCGTGGAGGGGGCGGTGGCCGCGGTGGTCACCGCCGCCGCGGGCGGGGATCTGGACGCGGTGGAGGCCGCGGCGACGGAGGCGTACGGCTACCGGAAGGTGTGACGGGGCCCGGGGGCCGCGCAGCGCTGCCGCACGGTGGGCCAGGGGCCCGGGGCCGCACGGTGGGACACGGCCCTGGGCCCGCACAACGCTCCCGCACAGTGGGTCACGGTCCCGGGGCCGCACAGCGCTCCCGCACGGTGCGACAGGGCCCCGGGCCCGGGCTGGTCAGTGCTTGGCGACGAAGAGCCGTGCCAGGCGCCGTCCCTCCGCGACCGCCGCCGCGTGGTCCTCGATGGGGCTGACCCGGGAGTTCCGGAAGACGATGTAGGTCACGCCCGAGGGCGCCCCGCCCTCGCGCGGGTCGGCGGGGATGCCGAGGCCGCGGGCGGTGGCGTAGGAGGCCTCGCCGATGACGTCCCGGGGACCGGTGTCGCCGACGACCGCGTACTGCACCCGGCCGCGGTAGAGGACGGCGGCGACGGAGCCTCCCCGTACGCCGTGAGCGCGGGGGTTCCAGCGGCGGCTCGGCGGCGGGACCACGATGTAGGGCAGGTTCTCGGCGCTGAGGTGCCTGCCGTCGGACTGCTGGAAGGCGGTGGTGGCGGCGAACACCGGGTCGGTGCGGCGGTTGCAGCGGGCGCTGGGCCGGCCGTCGCAGTCGATGTCCAGGTCGGCCTTCCAGAAGACGGCGTCGCGGGTGCCGCACACGGGAACGGTCGCGGGGCTGCCGGCGTCGGTGCGGTAACGGCCCCGGGAGAGCCGGGTGCACGTGCCGGTCCGGGCCAGCAGGTCGGCGGCGGTGACCGCACCGTCGTCTCGGGCCACGGGCCGCTCGCGGGGCGGGACGGCGGTGGCGGGGCCGGGCAGCGCCGTCGGGGCGATCAGGACGGCGCCGGCCGCGGCCAGGGTCAGCGACGGGACACGCACGATGAGGGACCCTCTCGTCGGGGACAAGGCGAACGTGCAGCACACTGTGGTGCCGGTCCGGGCGCCCGGCCACGGGGGCCGCCGCCAAGGGGCCGGATGGAGCACGCGGCTGACACCCCGTAAGGGGACGGATAAGCCCACATGGCGGGTCGCGTGGGGACAACAGGGGCCGGGGGTCCGGCCGTACCCGCCCGGACCCCCCGGCCACCCGCGCCGGCGCGGGATCGGCGACGACAGCGTGTCCGCGCCACAGGCATGAACTTCCCTGCCCTCTCGGGTAGTTCAGCCGTAGGGAGGTTCAGCATACGTAAGGTCCGGCGATGGTCACCAACACGGCCCCTTGCTGTGGACCCACCCGTCGGGCCATATTGGTCCGGACCTTTACGTGCTGCCGAGGCCGTCCAGGAGGCACAGCCGTGCGACGCGTTCCCGTCCCGCTCGCGCTGGTCTGCGGATCGCTGCTGCTGGTGACGGCCTGCGGCTGGAGCCGGGCCGACGACGGCGGCGAGGGCCGGGCACCCGGGGCTCCGGCCGGGGTGACCGCCGCGGCGGGCAGTTCCACGAGCGTGCACGTGATGTGGAACGCGGCCCCGGGGTCTTCCGGGGTCCGTGGCTACGAGGTCTATCGCGGCACCACAAAAGTGGCCGAAGTACCGTCTTCCCGGCACATGGTGGACGTCACCAGGCTCAGGCCGTCGACCATGTACGCCTTCACCGTGCGGGCGCGGGGCACCGAGGGCCGGCTGGGCCCGCCGAGCCGCGCGGTGCGGGCGCGGACACCGGCCGCGACGGCGGCGGACCGGTCGGCACCGTCCCGGCCGGGGCCGACCGCCGGGCGGGCCGTGAGCAGCCGCGCGGCCCAGCTGAGCTGGGGCGCGTCCCGGGACGACCGGGGGGTGGTGTCGTACGACGTCTACCAGGGCGGGGTGAAGATCCACAGCGTCGGCGGGAACCAGACCGCCACCGTCGTCACCGGACTGCGCCCCGGCAGCCGGTACGTCTTCACGGTCCGGGCCCGGGACGCCGCCGACAACCTCTCCCCCGCCGGCGCGCCGGTCCGCCTCGCCACACCGGGCAGCGACGACGGCCGCAGCACCGCGCCCACCGCCTTCACCGCCGCCACCCACCGCTCCGGCGGCGCCTTCTCCGTCGACCTCGCCTGGGACCCGCCGCGCACGGACGGCGTGATCACCGAGTACCAGATCCAGCTGGACGGCACCGCGGTCACCTCGCTGGTCTGGGGCGGCACACCGCCGAGCGGCCGGGCCCGGAACAGCTTCTACGTGGGCACGGCCGCCGGTGAGGAACACCGGGTACGGCTGCGGGCGCGGCTGCCGGACGGCACCTGGGGCGGCTGGTCGGCGGAGCGGACCGTGACCACGGGCGGCTGACCGGCACGGCCGAGCTGTGCGACCGAGCTCTGCGGCCGAGTGGTGCGGCCGAGTGGTGGACCGACGCCGCCGACGGCCTCGCCCGCCGATTCCGGGAGACCGGGAGGCGGGAGGCCGGCTTCTCGCCCGCCCTCGTCGGCGGATCGGTCCGCGACGCGCTGCCGCGCGGGTGCGCCGTGCCCCGGTGCGCCGGCCGGCGGAACCCGTCACCCGACCGGGTCCACCCCGCGTGCGCGCGGGTCCGGGGCCGCGTTGGCTGCGGTTGAGGCAGCACGGACGTTTCCGACCCTCGGCGGCGCATGGGACGTACCGCCAACCGTGCCGCCGGAGGCCAGCCCATGGACAACTCGCGACTTCTGCTCCGCTCCGGCCTGACCCTGGCGGCCGCCGCCGCGCTCCCGGCCGCGCTGGCCGGGCCGTCCGCCGCGGTCTCGGGCATCTCGGTCAGCACCACCGGCTCCACGGTCTCGGTGGTCACCAGCGCGTGCACCCAGATCAACGGCAGCTGGGGCACCGCGGCGCTGCTCACGAGCCGGCAGGCGAACTTCGCCCAGGGCCGGCAGGTGGCCCTGTCCGGCACCTCCGTCAGCCAGTCCGCCGCCTGGTCGTCGGTGAGCCCGGGGACGTACACCGTGGTCGTGGTCTGCTCCAGCGGCGCCACCGCGGGCAGCCAGTCGGTGATCGTCTCCGCGCCCGCGAGCCCCGCGAGGCCCACGATCTCCTCGACGTCCAGCCCCGCTCCGCCGCGCGGCGTGATGGGCGGTCTCGGCGGTGCGGCCCGCGACTACGGCCCGCTGACCATGGGCGTCGGCGGCGCCCTGGTCGGCGCCGGGATCGTGGCCACCGCCTGGGTGCTGCGCCGCCGCTCGAAGCCGTACCGGCTCTGAGTCAGCCCTGTTCCCGCTCCCGGCCGGGCAGTTCCGCGAACTCCGCCAGGGCGTGCGTGAGCCACTGGGTCCAGAAGGTCTCCAGGTCGATGCCGGCCCGCAGGACCAGGTGGCGCAGCCGGTCCTCGGGGGTGTCCCGTTCCGGCGGGAAGTCGCGCTCCTCGATCTCCTGGTACTCGGCCAGCTGCCGCCGGTGCAGCTGGAGATGGCGGCGGAGGTCGGCCTCCAGGCCCGCGGTGCCGACCACGGCCGCCGCGCGCAGCCGGAGCAGGAGCGGGTCCCGGAGGATCTTGGGGTCCTGCGCGGCGGCGGTCCAGCGGGCCAGTTCGGCGCGGCCCGCGGGCAGGACCTCGTAGCTCTTCTTCTGCCCGCGGGCCGGCTGGGCGGACGGCAGCACGCGGATGAGGCCCTCGGCCTCCAGCTTCCCCAGCTCGCGGTAGATCTGCTGGTGCGTCGCCGACCAGAAGTAGCCGATCGACTTGTCGAACCGGCGGGTCAGCTCCAGCCCCGACGAGGGCTTTTCCAGCAGGGCGGTGAGGATCGCGTGCGGGAGTGACATGGGCTCATCCTAGGGACCGCGTCCGCGGCCCCCGCGGTGCCTACAGGGCCGCCGCCAGCTCGGTGCCCTGCTGGATGGCGCGCTTGGCGTCCAGTTCGGCGGCGACGTCGGCGCCCCCGATCAGGTGCGCGCTGCGGCCGGCGGCGACCAGCTCCTCGTACAGGCCGCGGCGCGGCTCCTGACCGGTGCAGAGGACCACGGTGTCGACGTCCAGGACGGTGCTCTCCTCGCCGACGGTGATGTGCAGGCCGGCGTCGTCGATCCGGTCGTAGCGCACGCCCGGCACCATGGTCACGCCCCGGTGCTTCAGCTCGGTGCGGTGGATCCAGCCGGTGGTCTTGCCGAGTCCGGCGCCGACCTTGGTGGTCTTGCGCTGGAGCAGGTGGATCTGGCGGGGCGGGGCGGGCCGCTCGGGGGCGGCGAGGCCGCCGGGTGCCTGGTAGTCCATGTCGACGCCCCAGTGGCGGAAGTAGGTCCGCGGGTCCTCGCTCGCCTTGTCGCCGCCGTCGGTGAGGAACTCGGCGACGTCGAAGCCGATGCCGCCGGCGCCGAGGATGGCGACGCGGTCGCCGACGGGGGCGCCGTCGCGCAGGACGTCGAGGTAGCCGAGGACGCGGGGGTGGTCGACGCCGGGGATGTCCGGGGTGCGCGGGGTGACGCCGGTGGCGACGACGACCTCGTCGTAGCCCTCCAGGTCGCCGGCCTCCACCCAGGTGTCCAGGCGTACGTCGACGCCGTGGGCGTCGAGCTGGTGGCGGAAGTAGCGCAGGGTCTCGTCGAACTCCTGCTTGCCGGGCACCCTGCGGGCGATGTTGAGCTGTCCGCCGATCTCGCTCCCCGCGTCGAACAGGGTGACGGCGTGGCCGCGTTCGGCGGCGGAGACGGCGCAGGCGAGTCCGGCCGGACCGGCGCCGACGACGGCGACGCGCTTCTTCAGCCGGGTCGGCGCGAGGACCAGCTCGGTCTCGTGGCAGGCGCGCGGGTTGACCAGGCAGGAGGTGATCCGGCCGCTGAAGGTGTGGTCGAGGCAGGCCTGGTTGCAGCCGATGCAGGTGTTGATGGCCTCCGGGGTGCCGGCGGCGGCCTTGGCGACGAAGTCGGGGTCGGCGAGCATCGGGCGGGCCATGGAGACCATGTCCGCGCAGCCGTCGGCCAGCAGCTGCTCGGCGAGTTCCGGGGTGTTGATGCGGTTGGTGGTCACCAGGGGCACGGAGACCTCGCCCATGAGCTTCTTGGTGACCCAGGTGTAGGCGCCGCGCGGCACGGAGGTGGCGATGGTGGGGATGCGGGCCTCGTGCCAGCCGATGCCGGTGTTGATGATCGTGGCTCCGGCGGCCTCGACGGCCTTGCCGAGCGTGATCACCTCGTCCAGCGAGGAGCCGCCGGGGACCAGGTCCAGCATGGACAGCCGGTAGATGACGATGAAGTCCTCGCCGACGGCCTCGCGGACCCGCCGGACGATCTCGACCGGGAAGCGCATCCGGTTCTCGTACGAGCCGCCCCAGCGGTCGGTGCGCTGGTTCGTCTGCACGGCGATGAACTCGTTGATCAGGTAGCCCTCGGAGCCCATGATCTCCACACCGTCGTAGCCGGCCTGCCGGGCCAGGCGGGCGACGCGGGCGTAGTCCCCGATGGTGCGCTCGATGTCGGCCTCGGTCAGCTCGCGGGGCACGAAGGGGCTGATCGGCGCCTGGAGGGGGCTCGGCGCGACGAGGTCCTGGTGGTAGGCGTACCGGCCGAAGTGCAGGATCTGCAGGGCGATCCGGCCGCCCTCGCGGTGCACGGCCTCGGTGACCGCCTTGTGCTGCTCGGCCTCCGCCTCGGTGGTGAGCCTGGCGCCGCCCTCGTACGGCCGCCCCTCGTCGTTGGGGGCGATGCCGCCGGTGACGATGAGTCCCACTCCCCCGCGCGCGCGGGCCGCGTAGAACGCCGCCATCCGCTCGAAGCCGCGCTCGGCCTCCTCCAGGCCGACGTGCATCGAGCCCATGAGCACGCGGTTGGGCAGCGTGGTGAAGCCCAGGTCGAGCGGGGTCATCAGGTGCGGGTATCGGCTCATGGGGGCCCTCCGTGCGCGGTGTCGTCCGCCTCTTGTTGTAGAGGAAGCCCCCCGCTTTATGCAACTAGTTGCACAAGCGGTCGGCAGTGAACCCCGCCACTCTGTACCTACTAGTATGTACACCACGTGCCCACGACCGCCCCGAAAGGACGTTCCCGCATGCCCTTCGTCCGCATAGACACGCTCGGCACCGACCCCGCCCGCCTCGACGCGCTCGGCCAGGCCGTCCAGGACGCTCTGGTGCAGACGCTGGGCATCCCGCCCGAGGACCGCTTCCAGGTGCTGACCGGCCACGACGGTGTCACCAGCACCGTGCGCCACGGCGACTACTTGGGCATCCGCCGGGACGACTCGCTCGTCTTCGTCGCGATCACGCTGCGCGCGGGGCGCGACGCGGACCGCAAGCGGGCCGTGTACCGGCGGATCGCCGAGCTGGTGCACGAGCGCACCGGCACCGAGCCGCGCAACGTGTTCGTCACCCTGACCGAGAACGGCGACGCCGACTGGTCCTTCGGTCACGGCCTGGCACAGTACGCCCCGGCCGGCGAGGGGCCGGCCGGGGCGCTGCCTTAGGATTCAGCGGCTCTCCAGGCGCAGGTGCAGGTCCCGCTCCTGGTCGCCGGAGGCCGTGCAGGTCTCCTGCACGCTGAACATCGAGTCCAGGGTGTGGCGGAAGCGCTCCACCGCCCAGTAGCTGCCCTGCACGTCCGCCTGGACGGGGGATCCGAGGTGGACGGGCGGGCAGCCCCCGCCGCGGGCGTCCGCGACGTCGTACGTGCCGAGCCACACCATCGGACGCGTCTCGTGGAGTTGCTGCGGTACCTCCTCGGGCGCCCGGTCGGAGGCGAAGCAGGCGCTGAGCGCTTCGAAGACGAGCCGGGCGTCGTCCTTGGAATATCCGCTGATCTCCACCGAGACGGTTTCCGGGTGCGACCGCTCCGTGTCTGCCATTGATCGCTCCTTTCATGGCCGCGCTGCGAGGGAACGGAGTACCCCGCCGCACCGCGTCCATCCCCTCAGCAAAGCACCACCGGCCGCCGGGCACACCTCAGCCGCGGGAGAACTTGTACGTCTTGCTGTCCGTCAGCACGCAGAAGCCCGGCGAGATCACGATCACGCGCAGGGTGCCGGTGCGGCGGTCGTAGTCGATGCCCTCCGCCTCGAACGCGCCCGAGCAGGAGCTGCGCAGCGGCAGCCGGCGCAGCCCGGTGACATGGCCGGAGACGTCCGAGGTGCCGTTCGGCGCGGCCGACAGGTCGATCTGGAGCAGCGGTTTGGTGATCCCGAAGAGACTGCCCTCCGGGTCGTCGGAGGAGCACAGCAGGGTGGTCGGGCCGGAGAAGTCGCAGCCCTGGACGTCACGGACGGCGTGGTCGAGGCGGACGGTCGAGGCCTGCGGGAGGTTCTCCGCGGGCGAGGTGGAGGGGTTGACGCCCGGGGTCGGGAAGACGAGCAGGCGGGTCATGGTGCCCCACTCGCCGGACAGCATCCACTGGCCGTCGGGCGAGACGGCGACCCAGGAGTTGTTCAGCGCCTCGCCCGCGCCGAGCGTGTGGACGTACTCCGACCAGGTGCCGCCGGGCGCGCGCACGCGGAACATCTTGGAGTTGCCGGAGTCCCGCTGGTAGGGCTCGATGGAGTGGCCGTCGTACGAGGTGTCGGGGTCGCCGACGTGGTTCCAGCCGCGGCTGGAGACGCCGAGGGGGATGGTGCCGATGCCGGTGTAGTGGTTGGGGCTGCCCGCGGGCACCTCCACGGAGGTCAGGCCCTGGCTCTCGGTCAGCGGGTCGGCGCGGTCGGAGCCGGTCTCGGTCCAGACGTCGGCCGCACCCGCGGGCGTGGGCGCGGCGAGGGACACGACGGCGGCGGTGGCGAGGGTGACGAGTCCGGCGAGGACTGCGTGACAGCGTTGCCGGGCGGACGCGGGCATGGCCGACTCCTCGGACGGGGCGTGGGGGTGGCACTCGGTCGGCGGACAGTCTGGCGTGGCGTGCTGGTCATGTACAGGCCAATCACGCACCCTGTGTGTGAACTCTCACGGCCCGCCGGACATCGCTGTACGGTCTGGGCAGGGGCCCCGCGACGCGCGCGGCCGCGGCGCGGCGGCTTCGGCGGACGCTCCGCGCCGGGGTGAGAGATGGTGGAGGTAGTCGGGCACAGGCGTCGGAGAGTCGGGTGTGAGCGCGGTAGAACAAGGGGAGTCGGCACGGGGGACGGCGTGCCGTGCGGACGGGCGAGGGCGGTGCGTGGCATGAGTGCAGCCGAGGCTCCGGCGATGGAGAGCGGCGAACCCGCCCGCGGGCCGGTGCCCCCGGGCGGGCTGCTCGACGTCCTGGGCGTGGCGTCCGTGGTGCTGGACACCGACGGCCGGATCGTGTTGTGGAGCCCGCAGGCGGAGGAGCTGTTCGGCTACACCGCCGCGGAGGCCCTCGGCCAGTACGCCGCCCGGCTCATGGTGCACGAACGGCACAGCCGGCTGGTCGGCCAGCTCTTCGCCGACGTGATGCGCACGGGGCAGAGCTGGGCCGGCGGCTTCCCGGTCCGGCACAAGGACGGCAGCACCCGTCTGGTGGAGTTCCGCAACATGCGGCTGCTGGACGACCGCGGCGACGTGTACGCGCTCGGACTCGCCGCCGACCAGTCGACCGTACGGCGGCTGGAGCAGGACGTGGCGCTGTCCGAGCGCATGGTGAAGCAGTCACCGATCGGATACGCCGTGCTCGACACCGAGCTGCGGTTCGTGTCGGTCAACCCGGCGCTGGAGAGGATCAACGGGGTGCCGGCCGCCGAGCACGTGGGCCGGACGCTGCGCGAGGTGCTGCCGACGCTGGACGCCTCTCCCGTGGAGGCCGCCGCCCGGCGGGTCCTGGAGACCGGGACGCCCCTGATCGACGAGACGCTGGTCGGCCGTACCCCCGCCGACCCGGAGGAGGACCACACCTGGGCGCACTCGCTGTACCGGCTGGAGGACGCGACGGGCACGGTGCTGGGCGTGGCGGTCTCGATGGTCGACATCACCGAGCAGCACCGGGCGTCCGTCGAGGCGGAGGCCGCGCGGCGCCGGCTCGCGGTCATCGCGGACGCCTCCGCCCGGATCGGGACCACGCTCGAGCTGGAGCGCACCGCCTGCGAGCTGGCCGAGGTCGCCGTACCGGAGCTGGCGGACGTCGCGGCCGTGGACCTGCTGGACGCGGTGGTCGACGGCCGGCAGAGCACCCTGGGCCCCTCGGAGGCCGCCGTGATCCGGGCGCTCGCGCTGCGTCCGGCGGACGGCACCGACGCCGTGCGCGCCGCCGACCCGCCCGGCCAGATCGCCCGGTACGCGCCCGACCGCCTGGTCACCGAGTGCGTGCGCACCGGCGAGGCGGTGCTGGTGCCGCACGTCAAGGACGAGGACCTGCCGCGCATCGCCCGTTCCCCGGAGGCCGCCGTCCTGCTCGGCCGGGCGGGCCTGCACTCGTATCTGGCGGTGCCGCTGATCGCGCGCGGCGAGGTGCTGGGCGCGCTCGACCTCAAGCGCACCCGCAATCCGGTGCCCTTCGGCGAGGACGACGTCCTGCTGGCGCGGGAGCTGGCCGCCCGGGCGGCCGTGCAGATCGACAACGCGCGCTGGTACCAGAACGCCCGCGACACCGCCCTCACCCTGCAGCGCAGCCTGCTGCCCGGTCACCCCCCGGTCACCACCGGCCTGGAGGTGGCCTCCCGCTACCAGCCGGCGGGAGCCACCATCGAGGTCGGTGGGGACTGGTTCGACGTCATCCCGCTGGAGGGCGGCAAGGCCGCGCTCGTCGTGGGTGACGTGATGGGCAGCGGGATCAGTGCCGCCGCCACGATGGGCCGGCTGCGCACCGCGACGACCACGCTGGCCGCCCTGGGCCTGGACCCGGCCCGGCTGCTGGAGCACCTGGACAAGACGACCTCGGCGCTGGACCACTCCATCGCCACCTGCGCGTACGCGGTCCACGACCCGCATCTGCGCCAGTGCCGGATCGCCAACGCCGGCCACCTGCCGCCGGTCCGGGTACGGCCCGGCCGCCCGGCGGAGCTGCTGGACCTGCCCACGGGGGTGCCGCTGGGGGTGGGCGGGGTCGCCTTCTCCACCGTCACGGTCGACTTCGAACCGGGCGACGAGCTGGTGTTCTACACCGACGGTCTGGTGGAGACCCGCAGCCACTCGCTGGACGAGCGCCTGGCCACCCTGCTGTCCCTGCTGGACGACCCGGCCCGTCCGCTGGAGGAGGCCTGCGACCTCCTCCTGCGCACGCTGCACCACCCGGACAACCACGACGACGTGGCCCTGCTCATCGCCCGGGCACAGCCGCTGCCGTGACGGCCCGTGCGGTCCCAGCGGCCCTCAGGGCTCAGCGGCTCAGCGGCTCAGCGGCTCAGCGGCTCACGGCGGTCGCCCGTTCCATCCGGGTGAGCTTCTCGGGGTTGCGCACGGTGTAGATGCCGGTGACGCGGCCGTCGTCCATGCGCAGCGCCACGACCAGGTCGATCTCCCCGTCGACCCGCAGGATCAGCGCGGGGTGGCCGTTGACCTCGGTCCGCTGCACCGTCGAGACGGGGCCCCACACCGCCACGCCGGCGGCCAGCAGGCGGCCCACCTTCTCGGCGCCGACGACGGGCCGCGGCATCGCCTGTTTGACGCCGCCGCCGTCGCTCAGGGCGACGACGTCCGGGGCGAGGAGGTCGAGCAGGCCCTGCAGATCGCCCGTCTCGACCGCCCGCTGGAAGGCTCCGAGCGCGGCCCGGGTCTCGGCCGCCGAGACGGCACCGCGCGGGCGGCGCGCGGCGACGTGGGCGCGCGCCCGGTGGGCGATCTGGCGGACCGCGGGAAGGCTCTTGCCGACGGCTTCGGCGATCTCGTCGTAGCCGAGGTCGAAGACGTCGCGCAGCACGAACACCGCCCGCTCGGCGGGTCCCAGCGTCTCCAGGACGAGCATCATCGCCAGGGAGATGCTGTCGGCCAGTTCCACGTCCTCGGCCACGTCCGGCGCGGTCAGCAGCGGCTCGGGCAGCCAGGGGCCGACGTACGACTCCTTGCGCCGGCCGAGCACGCGCAGCCGGCCGAGCGCCTGCCGGGTGGTGATCCGGACCAGGTACGCGCGCCGGTCCCGGACCGCGGAGAGGTCGACGCCGGCCCAGCGCAACCAGGTCTCCTGCAACACGTCCTCCGCGTCCGCGGCCGATCCGAGCAGTTCGTAGGCGACGGTGAACAGCAGGTTGCGGTGGGTGACGAACGCCTCGGTGGCGGGGTCGGGACGGTGGCCGTCCTCGCTCATGCTCGGCTCCCGGATCTTCGCTCGTGAATGTGCCGCACATACGACGCCCGGCCCCGCCGTTCCATGACACGCCCGGCATGTGAGACACGCCACACCGAAGGGTCATCAGATCCGCCCCCCGGCACCTCCTGACCGGCCGGTCACACGGACATCCGACAGGACGCCGGGGACGAAGGGGGCGGTGGTGGGTGCCGGCTACGCGGGCACGCCGGCGGCGAACCGGATCGCCGGGAGTCACGTCGTGGACAACGAGGTCACCGAGGTCGGCGGCGGCGCCGTGCGCCTCGGTCCGGGCATGGTGCCCGCCCACGGCCTGACCCCGTGGGCGGTCGTCTCCGGCCGCCCCGGCCTCGCGGCCCGCAGCGGCCTCGGCGTCGCCCCGCAGGGCCGCGCGCTCGTGGGCGCGTACCTGCGCAGTGCGGACGACGAACGGATCCGCGTCGTCGGCGACTGCGCGGCGGCGCCGGGGGCACGGTCAGGGCAGTACGCCGATCACCACATGCGCGTACCGGTCCTCGTCCACCGCCAGACGGGGCGTCAGACCGGCGTCGGCGAAGGCCCGCAGGGCGGCGGGTGCCTGGCGTTCGCTGGTCTCCGTCAGCAGGCAGCCGCCGGGGGCGAGCCAGGCGGGGGCCCCGGCGACCACCCGGCGCAGCACGTCGAGTCCGTCGGCGCCGCCGTCCAGCGCGGCCGGCGGCTCGTGGTCGCGGGCCTCCGCGGGCAGCAGGGCCACTTCGGCGGTGGGGACGTAGGGCACGTTGGCCGTCAGGACGTCCACCCGGCCGCGCAGGCCGGCGGGCAGGGCGTCGTACAGGTCGCCCTGGTGGGCCCGGCCGCCGGACGCGGCGAGGTTGCGGCGGGCACAGCGGACGGCGGCCGGGTCGATGTCGGCGGCGTGCACCTCGGCACCGTCCAGGGCGGCGGCGAGGGCCGCGCCGAGCGCACCGGAACCGCAGCACAGGTCCACGACCACGGTGGCGTCCGGTGCGGCGGCCAGTGCCTGGTCGACCAGGAACTCGGTACGTCGGCGGGGCACGAAGACCCCTGGTTCCACGAGGATGCGCAGCCCGTGGAACTCGGCCCAGCCGAGGACGTGTTCGAGCGGCAGCCCGGCGGCCCTCCGGTCCACCATGCCGGCCACCTCCTCGGGGGTGCGCGCGGCGGCGAGGATCAACGCGGCCTCGTCCTCGGCGAAGACGCACCCGGCGGCACGCAACACGGAGACGACGGCGGCCGGGGAGGACGGGGAGAGCGGGGGGAACGGTGCGGGGGTGGGCATGGAAGCCGGGACCTTTCGGGAGCGCGAAGCCTTCAGGGCGCTCCCGCGGTCACCGCTGCCGGTGTACCGCGCCGTCACGAGGAGAGAGCACCCCAGCCGACACAGCGGTAATGGGTCTCACCTCCTCGCCCTCGGGGCCGCGACACGTCCGCGACCGGACGGCCACCTTACCCCACGGCCCCCGACGGGCCCCCGGTGACGCGGTGTTCAGACGCCGACCGTCTCCTCGATCTCTTCCTCGGCCTCTTCCTCGGTCTCTTCCCCCGCCGTCCGCGCCGCCTCCCGCGCGGCCTCCGCCTCGGCGTCCTGCCGGGCCTGCCGGGTGCGGCGGGCGCGTTCGTACAGGCCGGCGACGGCGGTCACCGCGAGGCCGGCCAGCAGCCAGGCGACCAGGGTCCACACCGTGCGGGCGAGGCCGTCGTCGCCGAAGTAGAGCAGGCTGCGGACACCCTCGACGAAACCGGCGCCGTTCCAGAAGGCGTGCAGGGTGCCGAAGAACCCGTTCTGCAGTTCGGGCCGGAACAACCCGCCGGAGCTGGTGAAGTTCAGCATCACGAACAGCACCATCATGGTCAGCGTGGTCCACCGCTTCAGGAAGGTGTGCAGGCCGACGCCGATGAAGAGGATGCCCGCCGAGTACAGCCAGGCCATGCCCCAGACGCCCGCGAGGTCGTGGTGGGCGAGGTGGAACACCGGCCCGGCGAGCAGCGCGCCGATGCCGCTGACCACGGCGGAGACGCCGAGCGCCAGCAGGGCCCGGACGCGCATCGCCAGGGCGGCGCCCGCGGCGCCGAGGGCGGCGACCGAGGCGTAGGAGCCGATGCTGACCGCGATCAGCAGGAAGAACAGACCCTGGCCGGTGGGGTCGTCGGCCACGGGCCTGGCGACGTCGGTGACCTTCAGCGGGACCCCGGCCCGGGCGGCGACCGGCGTGAAGACCTTCTCCACGGCCGTGGCGCCCATGTCGGAGGCCGCGCTCGCCACCAGCAGCTCGGGAGCCTTGGCGCTCGGCACGTAGGCGCCGGTCACCTCGCGGGACCGGAGCAGGTCGACGGCGTCCGCGCGGCTGGCGACCGTCCGGACGTCGAGCTTGTCCCCCGCGGTGTCCTTGACCGTCTGCGCGAAGACCTTGGCCTTCGGGGCGGTGCCGACGACGGCGACCGGCAGGTGGTTCGGCTCCGGGGTGACGAACGCCCCCATGTACGCGAGCCCCATGCCGATGCACATCAGCAGCGGGGTGATCAGGTGCGTGAGCACATGGCGCAGTGCCGGTGACCTCATCGCGCGCGACCTCCAATGGTTGGCTTATACAACTTCCTGTTCAAGTTGTACTATACAACTAGAAAGCCGGAGGAGGTATTCCCGTGAGCGCAGCGGAGTCGGCCGTGGAGACGATCCAGCGCGAGATGACCATCTTCGCCCGCCGGGCCCGTGCCTCGGCGGGCCGTATGCACCCCGAGCTGTCCCTGGTGTCGTACACCCTGCTCGGCCACCTGGAGGAGCGCGGCGGCTGCCGGGCGACGGACCTGGCGGCGCACTACGCCCTGGACAAGTCCACGGTGAGCCGCCAGGTGGCGGCGCTGGAGCGGGCCGGGCTGATCGAGCGCCGGCTGGACCCGGAGGACCACCGGGTCCAGGTGCTGCACCTGACGGAGGCCGGCCAGGAGATCCTGGCCCAGGTCACCCGCAGCCGCCGAGCCGCCTTCCGGGAGCGGCTCGCGGGCTGGCCGGAGGAGGACCTGGTCCGCTTCGCGGCGTACCTGGAGCGGTACAACGCGGGGCAGGGCGACCCGGACCCGGCGTGAGCCCCGGTACCGGGACACAGCACCGGTGCCGGCCAAAGCACCGGTGCCGGGCCACGGCACCGCCGCCGGTTCAGGGCACCGGTACCGCCGCGCGGTCGTCCGCCGGCCGCCGCGGAGCCCGGGCCGCGAGGAACGCCGTACGGCGGCGCAGCCGGAAACCGAGGGACTCGTACAGGCGGATGGCGCCGGTGTTCCTGGCGCTGGTGTGCAGGAACGGCGTCTCCCCGCGCTCGCGGATGCCGTGCGCGACGGCGAGGATCAGCCGGGTGGCCAGGCCCTCGCCGCGGAACGCGGGGTCGGTGCAGACCGCGCTGATCTCGGTCCAGCCCGGCGGGTGCAGCCGCTCCCCCGCCATGGCGACCAGCGCGCCGTCACGGCGGATACCCAGGTACGTGCCGAGCTCCACGGTGCGCGGCAGGAACGGTCCCGGCCGGGTACGGGCCACCAGGCCGAGCATCTCGGGCACGTCCGCCGGGCCGAGGCGGACCGCCTCCGCATCCGGCGCCGCGGCGAGCCCGTCGTCCACGAACTGCACTCCCTCGACCCGTTCGGTGATCTCCCAGCCCTGCGGGACCTCCCCGCGGAAACCGGGCAGCGGGATCTCGGCGTGGGGGCCGGCCAGCGCGGCGAGGTCCGCCCAGTCCCGCTCCTCCGGTTCGTCGGGCAGCGCCAGCCACGGCGAGACGTCGACCGGATAGCGCAGCACCCGCCCCCGCCGCTCGGCGAAGCGGGCGTGCGGACCGGTCAGGGAGGCGAGGGCAGGGTTGTCGAGGACGTGCCGGCCGCGCGGGGCGCTCATCCGGTCACCTCGGCCGTCTCCGTCACTTCGGTCACCTCGGCCACGGTCACGTCGGTCACCGACGTGAAGACCGAGAAGGCGTACGCCTGGGGCATCCTCGTTCCCTCGCTTCCCTTGTGCTGTCACCGGCGCACCACGGCCGCCGGCACCGATCGGCAAGGAGCGGCACGGGGCCGGTATTCCCTGCCCCGCGCAGAGTTCATACGGCCGCAACGCGTTCATACGGCAGCAACAAGGGGGTGTCGGCCACGGCCGGAGCACGCGGAGCGACAGCGTACGGTTGAACCATGAACGTCACGCGAGGCTTCACGGGCCGTCCGCGCGTCCACAACCCGGGGCTGCCGCCCGGGCAGTACGACGCGCGGGACGACTGGCCCGTCCTGTCCGCCGAGGTCACCCCCGATCTCGCGCCCGCCGACTGGTCCTTCCGCATCGACGGCCTGGTCGACCGCCCGTACACCTGGGACTGGGACGCCGCGCACGCGCTGCCGGCGTCGGCGTACGCGGGCGACATCCACTGTGTGACCGGCTGGTCGAAGTTCGGCGTACGGTTCGGCGGGGTCTCGCTGGACGCGTTCTTCGATGTGGTGCGGCCCCATGGGTCCGCCACCCATGCGCTCGCCCGCTCCCACACCGGCTACACCGCCAACCTGCCGCTCGCCGACCTCACCGGCGGCCGGGCCTGGATCGCCTGGGAGTACGACGGCGCACCGCTGCCGCCGGAGCACGGGGGCCCGGCGCGGCTGGTGGTGCCGCACCTCTACTTCTGGAAGAGCGCCAAGTGGATCGCGGGCATCACGCTCATGGACCACGACGAACCGGGCTTCTGGGAGCGCAACGGCTACCACGCGCGCGGCAACCCCTGGGAGGAGCAGCGGTACTCCGGTGACTGAGACCACGACTCCCCTGACGCGTTTCGCGGTACCCGGGCGGATCACCGTGAGCGAGCAGGCGGCGACGGTGTGGCAGACCGCCACCCTGACGGAGATCCGGCACGAGACGCCGCGCGCGGCCACGTTCCGCCTGGCGGTGCCGGGCTGGGCGGGGCATCTGCCGGGCCAGCACCTGATGCTGCGGCTGACCGCCGCCGACGGCTATGCGGCCCAGCGCCACTACTCGATCGCGTCCGCGCCGGACGACTCCGGCCACATCGAGCTGACCCTGGACCGGGTGCCGGACGGCGAGGTCTCCGGCTGGTTCCACACCGTGGCCCGGCCCGGTGACACGGTCGAGGTGCGCGGTCCGCTCAGCGGCTTCTTCGCCTGGCCGGGCGACCGGCCCGCGCTGCTGCTCGGGGCCGGCTCCGGCGTCGTACCGCTGATGTCGATGGTGCGGTACCACCGGGCGCGCGACCTGGGTGTCCCGTTGCGGATGCTGGTGTCGGCGCGCAGCCCCGAGGAGCTGATCTACGCGGCCGAGCTGGGCGCGGAGACGACGCCCGTGTTCACGCGCAGCGCTCCGCCCGGGGTGCCGGTGGGACGTATGACGGCCGCACATGTGGCGCCGCTCCTGGCCGAGCAACCCTCTCATGGGTGGGAGGCCTATGTGTGCGGGTCCAACGCGTTCGCCGAGCACGCGTCCCGGCTGCTGGTCGCGGCCGGCCAGCCGGTGGAGCGGATCCGGATCGAGCGGTTCGGCTGAGGCCGGTCCCCTGGGGTCGGCCGAGGCGGGAATCCCGGGTCCGGCCGAGAGGGGCGGCCCGGGGTCGACTGAGACCGAGACCCTGGGGTTCGGCTCAGGCGGAGACCCTGGGGTTCGGCTGAGGCGGGCGGCCCGGGGTTCGGTCGAGACCGAGACGCCGGGGTGCGGCTGAAGCGGTCGCCTCGGTGTTCGGCGGAGCCCCGGGGGGGCGGGCCCGGAGTCCGGGTCGCGCGGCGTGGTACGCCGCGCGATCGTGGGGCGCGAGGCGCGTACCGTGCGCCATATGGGCTGGAACTCGCGGTTCACGGCATGCGCGAGGTGCGCCGAACGGGGTACGAGACGGGTGTGGGCGCTCGTGTACGTGAGCGGTGGGGGCGGTGGAGCGGAGACCCGGCTCCACCGGCTCTCCGGCTCCGGCGGTGGCGAGGAGGTGGACATGCGTACCCGGGTGCGTGGCTGGCGCTGGCGGCGCAATCCGCTGCGGCGCCGGTCGGACGTCGTGGAGGCATGGACGGTGCTGGTGGTCGCCGTCCTTCTGTTCGTGGTCGCGCCCCTGGTCGGCGTGGCCGCGGGCCTGCACGCGCACGACCAGGCCCGGGCGCTGGCCGCGGCCCAGCGGGCCGAACGCCACCAGGTGCGGGCCGTGGTGATCGGCGACGTGCCCGAGCGGGTGTCCGAGGTGCAGAGCGACCGCCGGAACCCCTACCGCGCCCAGGTGCGCTGGACCGAGCCGGGCAAGGGCGTCCGGACGGCGTGGGCCCGGGTGCCCGCGGGGACGCGGGCCGGGGAGCCGGTACCGGTGTGGTTCGACTCCCGGGGCCGCAACGTCGCCCCGCCGCCGGACGACGCCGCCGTCTGGCAGCACGCGGTCACCATCGGGCTGTGCGCGGCGGGCGGCACGGCGACCGTGGTGCTCCTCGGCCACGCGGTCGAGCGCCGGATCGCCCTGCGCCACCGGCTGGCCGAGTGGGAGCGGGAGTGGGCCCGGACGGGCCCGCGCTGGACCCAGCCGCGGACGTGAGGGACGGGTGACCCGACCACTGAGGCCGTGACGGACCACTTGGCCGAGCATCCGGAGCAAGCGCTTACTCAACGCTGGACCAGCGGTGAGTCGCCCCGCCGCGGAGCGATCGAACCGAGCCACGTCCCCGCCGGACCCTGGCGAGTCATCCGACCACCCACGTACGGTGAGGCTCCGTAGGGTCCCTTCTCAAAGGTGGTTGTTGATGGCTCTGTTCGACCTGCCTCTCGACGAACTCCGCGCGTACCGAAGCCAGTCCTCGGCACCGGAGGACTTCGACGCCTTCTGGGACAAGACGCTGCAGGAGGCCCGCGAACACGACCTGGGCGCGCGGTTCGAGCCGGTGGAGACCGGACTGTCCACGGTCGAGGTGTACGACGTGACGTTCGCCGGGTTCGGCGGCCACCCCGTCAAGGGCTGGCTGCGCCTGCCGGCCGGGGCCACGGAACCGCTGCCGCTGGTCGTGGAGTTCCTCGGGTACGGCGGCGGACGCGGCCTGCCGCACGAGAACCTGCTGTGGGCCTCGACGGGCCGGGCGCACTTCACCATGGACACCCGCGGACAGGGCAGCGGCTGGGGCGGCGGGGGCGGCACGCCGGACCCGGTGGGCGCGGCGCCCGCCTACCCCGGGTACATGACGCGCGGCATCGACGCGCCGGAGAACTACTACTACCGCCGGGTGTTCACGGACGCCGTCCGCGCGGTCGAGGCGGCCCGCTCCCATCCGCTGACCGACGCGGCGCGGACCGCGGTCACCGGCGAGAGCCAGGGCGGCGGCATCTCCCTGGCCGTCGGCGCGCTGGTCCCCGACGTGGTGGCGGTCGCCCCGGACGTGCCGTTCCTGTGCGACTTCCCGCGCGCCGTCTTCCTGACGGACCGTCACCCGTACCGGGAGATCGGCCTGTTCCTCAAGACGCACCGCGGCCGCTCGGCCGACGTGCTGCGTACGCTCTCCTACTTCGACGGCGTGCACTTCGCGGCCCGGGGCCGGGCACCGGCCCTGTTCTCGGCGGCCCTGGAGGACCAGACCTGCCCGCCGTCGACCGTGTTCGCGGCGTTCAACGCGTGGGCGCACGAGGACAAGACGATCGAGGTGTACGACTTCAACGACCACGAGGGCGGCGGCCCGTTCCAGGAGGCGGCGCAGGTGCGCTGGCTCCGGTCGTACGCCTGAGACGCCACCGGCTGGGACGCCACCGCCTGAGACGCCGGGCGCCGACCGCCTGCGGGCCGGCGCTCAGCCGAGCAGGTGGCTGATGCCGCCGTGGCCGTCCGGCCCGTTCCACACCACGGCGGCCAGCCAGATCGGGTACCAGAGGAGCCGCTCCGGCAGGAACCGGCCCGCGATGAACCACAGCAGGGGCGGAGCGACGCACAGCAGCAGGCAGCACCAGCCGCCCCGGCCGTCGGCGGCCGGGCGCGGTGTCGGGTTCTCGGGCACCCGGAGACGGTAGACGCGCGCCGCCGGCCCGCGCATGAGTACCCGTACTCATGGCCCCCGCGCGGGATCGTCACGCGTCCCCGCAGGAACGTCATGCGATCCCCGCCCGGAAACGTCACGCATCCCACGCGTCCGCGGGCTTTTCGGTCATCCACCTCGCCGGTCACCCCCGGAGAACCGCAGCGGCCGGCGCCCTCCCCCACGCCCTCGCAGCGGACGTCGCGAGGGCTGGTGACCGGCGCGCGTGCGGGCGGATTTCGGTCGAACCGGCAGACCGCCCTTCCCTCGTGGTTTAGACCAATGCTAATTGTGGTCGCGCAACGAGCCCGCACGACTACGTGTTGTCACCGACAGGAGGGCGCGGCATGGCCCGCACCACCCCGCACGATCCCCCGCCCAGCGACGTCCGGCCCCTGTACGGGCGGATCGCCGCGCTGCTGCTCGACGAACTGCGCGACGGCACCGTTCCGCCGGGCGAACGGCTGCCCGGCGAGCGGCACCTGGCCGCGCGCTACGGGGTCAGCCGGGAGACCGTCCGCCAGGCGCTGGAGGTGCTGCGCCGCAACGGCCTGGTCGCCACGGACCGGCGGGGCAGCCATGCCACGCTGCCCGGCCGGCCGGTCGAGACGCCGGAGTCGCTCACCTTCCCGGTGGGCGCCCGGCCTGCGGACCCGTGTGCGGTCGACCGGGCGACGGTGGCCTGGGAGGCGCCGCCGCCGGAGCACGCCCGGGCGCTCGGGCTGGCCCCGCACCGGCCGACCCTGGTCCACCGCTACCTTTCGGTGACACCGGACGGCCGCTCGCTGCGGACGGCGGTGACCTCGTTCTCGGCGGTGGTGCTGACCGAGGTGGCGGAGCTGGCCCGGTACCGGGACCGGGCCGACGGGGCGACGCCCGCCCAGCTGCGACGGGCCTACGACTGGATGCGCAAGGCCGGGCTGGCCCTGCACCACCGGGACTCCATCACCCAGGTCGGCGACGCCTCCTCGGTACGGGTGACCCGGCGCGTCCACGACCAGTACGCCCGCCCGCTGGAGATCACCGACCTGGTGGTGAACGCCGAACAGGACGCGCTGGTCTACGAGTTCACGCTCCCCGCGGCCGGCTGACCCCCGCAGGCGGGGCGCTGACCTCCCTAGGCGGGGCGTCGGCTCGGCGGGCCACCACCAGCCGGGCGCGCGGGCTGCCGTCGGCTCGCCGCCCGAACCCGGGCAGGACACCCAGCTCGACCGTCAGGCCGGCGCGCTCCAACTCGCCCAGCACGGTGCCGAGTCGGAACGCCCGGTAGTACATGACGAACGGCGGACGCCACAGCGCGTTGCGCACCCGCATCACCGTGTCGAAGCCCCACAGCAGCCAGAAGCCGGGGCGGGCCGGGCGGGGCGGCGCGAACACCGGGAAGGCGAACCGGCCGCCCGGCCGCAGCACCGAGCGGACCTGGGTGAACAGGCCGGGCAGTTCCCGCGGCAGGAAGTGGCCGAACGCCCCGAAGGAGACGACGAGATCGAAAGCGGCCGTGAACGGCAGGGCCCGGGCGTCGCCGCGCACCCAGGCGATCCCGGGCCCGTCCGCGGGCCGCACCCGTCGCCGGGCGATGTCGAGCATGCCGGCGCTGAAGTCGACCCCGGTGACACCGCGGCGGCACAGTCCGGTCAGCACCCGTGTCCCGGCGCCGGTGCCGCAGCACAGGTCGAGCCCCTCCTCGAAGGGGCCGAGCGGCGCCAGCGCCTCGGCCACGGAGTCGAGCACGGCGTCGGGTGTCCGGAAGGGGGTGTGGTCGAACTTCGGCGCGAGCAGGTCGTAGCCGTGCTCGACGGACGACAGGGCCTGCACGGCGAGTTCGCGGAGCGTGGGGCCTTCGGGACCGAACATGGCGCCAGCCTATGCCGCAGGCCGGTGCGGCGGCAGGGGCGGCGGGCCCGCTGCGGCGGTCCCGGCCGCGCTCCTCAGCCGAAGGTGTCGTGGCACAGCTTCACGATTCCGGGCGCGGCCACGCCGTCCGCCTGCCGGCACAGCGCGCGCATCTGGTCCGTGGGGGGCTTCCGGGGGGCCGGGCGGGGGCGCGGGGCCGGGCGTCGCGCGGGGGGCCTGCGCTCCGGGCGGGGGTGTCGCGCCGGCGGGGCGGCGGCCCGGCGCGGCGGAGCGGACACCGGTGCGCGGCCGGGGCCGGGGTTCCGCCTCGGCGCGGCGGCCGGCCCGGGCCGGTTCCGGTGGGCGTGGCCGGTGCGTACCAGTGCCGCCTTCCCGGACGGCTCCCTCAGCGGCTCCTGGAGGACCGAGGGGCGTACGGCCGTGGCGGGCGCGAGGGACTGCCGGGGGTGGGCGGCGTCGGGGGCGGGGGCGGAGCTGACGGTGGTGCAGCCGGCGAGGCCCATCAGCGCCGCCGCCAGCAGCGGGAGAAGTCGGCGAGGCACCCGCCCACTGTGCCGCACCGCCCCGGCTCACGGCCCGCGCCGCCGGATATCACCACCCCCATGGGCGATCGGCCGGTACGGCGGGTTACGGCACCGGACCCGCCCCGCCCGTGCCGTGCGGATTCAGCCCTGCAACCGGCGCAGCGTGGCCTTCGCGTCGGTCTTCAGCCAGTCGGTGACGTCGGTGAGCGCGGGCGGGTCCTTGTCCTCGTCGTAGGAGGTGAGGTAGGTGCTGTAGCTCATGGTGTACGTCATCCAGCCGTCGCGGACGGCGAGCGTGGCGTAACGCGAGCCGCTGGAGGAGCCGTTGGTGGTGTCCTGGCTGACCAGGTAGGCCTCGTCGCCGATGCCCTCGACCGGGTCGACGTCGTAACCCGTGTGGCTCTCCCCGTAGTTCTTCCAGGTGGCGGTGAACTCCGGCCCGGGTTCGGTCTTCTTGTGCAGGTCCAGCTGGAGGGTCAGGTAGGCGTCCGCGTACGACGAGCCGGGCTTCTTCAGGCTCAGGCTGCAGTAACTCTCGTCCAGCGCCCCGTCCTTGAGGGCGTTGTGGGTCGGTGAGGAGTCGTTCTCGGTGTACTCGTCCTTGAAGGAGGAGTAGTCGGCACCGGAGCACAGGTTGGAGGGCGCCGAGTAGCCGCGCAGGTCCGCGCTGTCGCCCTTCCCTCCGACGAGGAAGACACCGGCCGCCCAGGCGGCGGACGCCACCACCGCGCCGACGGCCGCCCACAGCACCGCCCGGCCGGCTCCTCCGCCGCCGGCCGGGGGCGGGGGCGGCACGGGTCCGTAGGGCGACTGCACGTAGGGGTTCCCAGGCTGCGGCTGACCCGGGAGTCCCGGCTGCCCCGGGAGTCCTGGCTGTCCCGGAGCCGGCTGCCCCGGCAGTCCCGGCTGACCCGGCGCGGGGTGGCCGACCAGCGTGGGCTGGGCGTAGAAGGCTCCCGGCGGGGGTGACTGCGGGTTCGGGTACGGGTAGGCCGTCGGCTGCGGCGGCACGGCCGGCTGCGGCGCGGGCGGCTGCGGCGCGGGCGGCTGGGGCTGCTGCGCGGGCTGGTCGGCCGGCTGCGGGGGCTGCGGTGGCGTGGACATGTCGTGAAGATAGTACAAGGTTGGCGGTCAAGTCCCCCGACGTCCGGGATCGTTACGGTCTGCGGACTTCTGCTCCGGTCCGAGCCGCACCGGCAGGCTCCGTACGCTGTTGCCGACGAACCCCGCGTGCGGCGCCAGATCGGCTTCGGGCACGGCGAGTCCGAGCGCCGGGAAGCGGGTGAACAGCCGCTCCAGCGCGACCGTGGCCTCCAGCCGGGCCAAGGGTGCGCCCAGGCAGTAGTGGGCGCCGTGGCCGAGGGACAGGTGACGCACGGCACCGGGCCGGGCGGGGCGGGTGAGGTCGAAGCGGTCGGCGTCCGGTCCGTGCGCCGCCGGGTCGCGGCCGGCGGCGGAGTAACCGGCGAGCACCGGGGTGCCGGCGGGTATGGGCGTGCCGGCGACGGTCAGGTCCCGCACGGGATAGCGGAACGGGAAGTAGCTGACCGGCGCGTCCCAGCGCAGCGTCTCCTCCACCGCGTCCGCCCAGCTCGCCTCGCCCGCGCGCACCAGGGCGAGCTGCTCGGGGTGGGCGCACAGGGCGCGTACGGCGTTGGTGATCAGGTTGAGGGTGGTCTCGTGGCCCGCGATGACCATCAGCAGCAGGGTGCCGATCAGCTCGTGCTGCCCGAGCCGGTCGCCGCCCTCGTCCCGGGCGGCGATGAGCGCACTGGTGAGGTCGTCGCCGGGCTGTGCCGCCTTCGCCGTGGCGATCCCGGTCAGGACGGCGACGAGTTCCCGGTTGGCGGCGACGGCCTCGTCGGGCCCGGTGTCCGTGGCCACGACCTGGCTGCCGAGCCGGTGCAGCCGGTCGCGGAACTCGACGTCCACGCCGAGGAGTTCGCAGATGACACCCATCGGCAGCGGGAGGGCGAAGTGCCGCCGCAGATCGGCGACCCCGTCACCGGCGGCGGCTGCGCGCGCCAGGCCGTCGAGCAGCGTGTCGGTCAACTCCTCGATCCGGGGCCGTAGTCCGGCGACACGGCGCGGGGTGAAGGCGCGGGCGGCCAGGGAGCGCAGCCGCCGGTGGTCGTCACCGTCGGCGGTGGTCATGCCGGGGACGGTGGCGAAGGTCAGCAGCGGCCAGCCCTCGGCGATCCTTCCCTCGCGCAGGGCCGTGAAGTGACGGGCGTCCTTGGCCACGTCGGGGTGCTGCAGGAACTCCCTCAGCGCCTCGTGCCCCAGGACGGCCATGCCCTCGATACCGCCGGGCAGCTCGACCGGGGCCACGGCACCCCGCGCCAGCAGCCGGGCGTTGACGGCGTGCGGGCAGCCGCCGGCGGGGTCGAGGCGGTACGGGGTGCGGGCGGAAGAGGGGTCCACCGGATCCTCCTGACGTTTCCCGGACGGGGCCCCCGATCATCCCACCCCGGAACAGCGGGCATCCGCCCGCGGGAACAGCGGGCACTCCCATCCCGGGAACGGCGGCCGTCCCACCCCGCGAACAGCGGCCGTCCCACGCCGGAATAACCCGATCCGGTGGTTTGTTGACCCGATCACGGACGCGGCACACCGTCGAGTGGTACCGTGCCGTGAGCACTTGTGCACGCCCGTCGTGGGCGCCGGTGCCCGTTTCTCCCCTTCTCGCTGATCCGCCCGCCGTTCTCCGGATGTCCGGCTCCCGGCGCGTCAGCTTCCCAGCACCACCTCAGGCAGGCGTTCGCCGCCGTACCCGGGGTGCCGCTCCCACCGCCCGGAGGCAGTCGCAGACGCCTCCCGCTCGCGGCCTCACCCCCTCCTCGCAGCGCATCTCTTCTCCGTCCGTGAAAGGACCTCTTCTCATGACCACCACACTCGAACACCTTCCCGAGGCCCCGCAGGCCCCGTCCGCCCCGCTGGTCACCGGTGTCCTCGACATCGACGCGCACGGGAAGGGGCACCTGAGGGCCGCGCACCTCCTCCCCTCCGCCGGCGATCCGCAGGTCGCGCCGGCGCTGATCCGCCGGCACGGGCTGCGCAAGGGCGACCTGGTCGAGGGCGTCCGGGGTGCGCAGCGCACCCTGACCGACGTCGCCCGCGTCAACGGGCGCGCCCTGGGGAAGCAGCACTCCCGCCGGCACTTCCGCGACCTCACGCCGCTCCACCCGCACCGGCGCCTCCGCCTCGAACACCCCGGCTCCGGTCTCGCCGGACGCGTCACCGACCTGCTCGCACCGGTCGGCAAGGGCCAGCGCGGCCTCCTCGTGGCCCCGCCGAAGAGCGGCAAGACCGTACTGCTCCAGCAGCTCGCCGCCGCCGTGGCCGGCAACCACCCCGAGTGCCGGCTGATGGTCCTGCTGCTGGACGAGCGGCCCGAGGAGGTCACCGAGATGCGCCGCTCGGTGCGCGGCGAGGTGTACGCCTCCACCTTCGACCGGTCGCCCAAGGAGCACATCGCCCTCGCCGACCTCGTCGTGGAGCGGGCCAAACGCCTGGTCGAGGCCGGTGAGGACGTCGTCGTCCTGCTGGACTCGCTGACCCGGCTGTGCCGGGCCCACAACAACGCCTCCGCCGCGGGCGGCCGGACCCTGAGCGGCGGTGTCGACGCCGGCGCACTGCTCGGACCCAAGCGGTTCTTCGGCGCCGCGCGCCAGGCCGAGGAGGGCGGCTCGCTCACCATCCTCGCCACGGCCCTGGTGGACACCGGCTCCCGCGCCGACGGCTACTTCTTCGAGGAGCTGAAGAGCACCGGCAACATGGAACTGCGCCTGGACCGGGACCTCGCCGGCCGCCGGGTCTTCCCCGCCGTCGACATCGACGGCAGCGGCACCCGACGGGAGGAACTCCTCCTCACCCCGGCCGAGTTGACGGCCGTACGCGGCCTGCGCCGTGCCCTGCGCTCCCGCGAGGCCGGGCCTACCGCCCTGGAGACCCTGCTGGAGCGGCTGCGCGCCACACCCGACAACGCCACGTTCCTGCGGCAGATCCTGCCCACCCTGCCGGCCGGCTGAGTCCCGCCCCGGGACGCCGCGGGACCGCCGCGGGAGTGCCACAGGAGTGCCGCAGGAGCGCCGGGTGCGGCATCCGGGTTGCCCGGAGACCCGAACGGCCCGGGCAGCGTGGTGCGCGCGGACCATCTTCGTACGTTGATCATATGGTCACCGGATTCTCTTCTCGCGCGGCTGTGTCGGCCTGCTCCCTCTGTGTGGCGGGTCTGCTGGCGCTCACGCCGGCCGCTGCCGCCGCCGGACCCCGGGCCGGAGAGCCCCTCCCACCGGGTCCCCGGGCGGCGGTGCCCGCGCCGTCCCTGCTCTACCACTCCGGCGTCCAGGTCCGGCCGCACCGGGACACGCCCCAGCTGCCGGACGTCTCGGCGCTCTCCTGGCTCGTCGCCGACGCGGGCAGCGGCGAGGTGCTGGCCGCGAGCGACGCGCACCGCGAACTGCCGCCCGCCAGCACCCTGAAGACCCTCTTCGCGCTCACCGTCCTGCCGGCACTGCCCAGCGGGTTGCAGCACACCGTGCGGTACGAGGAACTGGCGGACGTCGGCGAGGGCAGCAGCCTGGTCGGCGTCGAGGAGGGGCACACCTACACGGTGGCGGACCTGTGGCGCGGGGTCTTCCTCAGCTCCGGGAACGACGCCGTGCACGTCCTCGCCCAGCTGGGCGGCGGCTGGCAGACCACGGTCCGCCGGATGCAGGACAAGGCCCGCTCGCTCGGCGCCCTCGACACCCATGTGGTCTCCCCGGACGGCTACGACGCCCCCGGCCAGGTGTCCTCCGCCTACGACCTGGCGGTGTTCGGGCGGACCGGCCTCGGCAACCCCGACTTCGCCCGTTACTGCGCCACCGTCGAGGCCCCCTTCCCCGGTGACGGGTCGTGGTACCCCATCGAGAACACCAACCGGCTGCTGACCGGCGAGGACGGTGTGGCGCCCTACCCCGGGATCATCGGGATCAAGAACGGCTACACCAGCAACGCGGGCAACACGCTGGTGGCCGCGGCGCGCCGGGACGGGCGCACCCTCGTGGTGAGCGTGCTCAACCCTCAGGCGGGCGGCGGACTGACCGTGTACGAGGAGGCCCGGACCCTGCTCGACTGGGGTTTCGCGGCGGCCGGGCGGGTCGACCCGGTCGGCTCGCTGGACGGGCTGCGCCCGCCCTCCCGTCCGACCGCGTCCGCCGCACCGGTGGCGGCGGCCGTGGCCCCGGCGCGGGACGAGGACTCGGACTGGTCCGGCACCGCCGTCGTCGCGGGGCTGACCGGGCTCGGCGCGGGGGCCGTGGCGCTGGCGTTGCGGGCCAAGGGAGGCAGGTCGTCCCGCGGCTGACCGACCGGCAGGCCGAGCAGCAGGCCCAGCGCGACCCAGGTGTAGAGGTTGCCGCCGAGGAACCCGGCCGGGCCGGAGGAGTCGCCGGCCCACAGCCACACCACGCTGGTGCACAGCACCGCGTACAGGGCCGCCGCGGTCCGCCGGTGCCCGGCGCGCACCAGCACCGCGAAGGACGGCAGCAGCCAGACCAGATGGTGCACCCAGGTGATGGGGCTGACCAGGCAGGCCGCCGCGCCGGTGAGCGCGAACGCCGCCGTCCTGTCACCGGCCGCGACCGCCCGGCGGCCGCGCCACCCCCAGACGCAGAGGGTCAGCAGGACCGCCGTCGCCCACAGCGGGCGGCCGGTCTCGCCGAGACGGGCCAGTACCCCTTGCAGCGACTGGTTCGACACGTAGTCGAGGCGGCCCACCCGGCTGGTGTCCCACAGCGCCTCGGTCCAGTAGAAGCGGGAGGCCGCCGGGTCCGCCCAGAAGGCCAGCGCGGTCGCCACCCCGGCGACGGCCAGCGCGGTGCCGGCCGCCCGCCGGCGCCCGGCGAGCAGCAGCAGGCCGATGAAGAGGGCGGGCGTGAGCTTCACGGCGGCGGCGAGCCCGATCCCGGCGCCCGCCCAGCGGCCCCGGCCGGTCGCCGGCAGCCAGGAGTCGCCGAGGACCAGGGCGAGCAGCACCAGGTTCACCTGGCCGAAGCTGACGGTGTCCCGCAGCGGCTCGAACAGGGCGAGCAGGCACAGGCACAGCGCCCACCGGTACCAGCCGTGCCGGCGCCAGTCGGGACCTGCGAGGATCCGCAGCACCACGGCCAGCGCGGCCAGGTTCACCAGCACGGACACCACGATCGCCGTGGTGCGGCCGACCAGGGCCAGCGGCAGCATGACGACGGCCGCGAAGGGCGGGTAGGTGAAGCCGTACGAGGTGCCCGGCACCCGGTAGTCGTAGATCCGGCCGCCGTGGTGCGCCCAGGTGTGCACTGTGCCGTAGTACACGCGCAGGTCGAAGAAGCCGCGCAGCAGCGGCACGGTCGCCGTGAACACGGTCACCGCGGCCACGAGGAGCAGGACCAGCAGCAGCCGGCCCCGGTCCGTGCGCGGGCCCGGCGGTCGCCGCCGCCCGGGCCGTCCCGGCCGGTCCCCCGGGCCCGTCATGCCGTACCTCCCGGGAGGGCGGCGCGGCCGGCCTGGTGCGCCGCGGCCTGGCGGGCCTGGTGCGCCTGGCACAGGACGACCACGCCGAGTGCCCCGCCGGAGACCGCGAGCACCAGTTGACCGGCGTCGGCAGGGCCGCCGCCGGGGAGGACGGCGAGGGCGAGCACGCCCGCCAGGGCCGCCACCCGGTGCCGTACCGAGGCGCTGGGCGCGGCGGCGGCGATGAGGAACAGGCCCCACAGCAGGTACCAGGGCCGGATCGCCGGGCCGAGGACGGCTACCGCGAGGAGGCTCAGGCCCAGCGCGTACACCGGCCGGGGACGCAGCCGCAGCCAGATCAGCGGGACGGCCACGGCGGTGGCCGCGAGGCCGAGCAGCTGCCAGGCCGGGACGGCCAGCGGGGCCAGGTCGCTGCCGAGGTGGGCGAGCAGGGTGCCGGTGGCGCGGCCGAGCAGGCTGGTCAGCGCCCAGTTGTGCGGGGAGACCGGGGTGTCCAGGGCGCCGATCCAGCCGTAGCCGGTGCCGGCGAGGGCGGTCGCGGCGACCGTGGTCGTCGCGGCGGCCGCGGCGGTGACCAGTACGGCCGGCAGCGGGCGGCGGCCGGAGCGGACCCGCAGGGCCACGACCGCCAGCAGACCGAGCGCCGCCGGCGCCTTGACCAGGGCGGCGAGCGTGACGAGGACCGCGCCGACGACGGGTCTGCGGCCCCGCGCGGCGACCAGGCCGAGCCCCAGCAGACCGAGCATGAGGGCGTCGTTGTGGGCGCCCGCGACCAGGTGCAGCAGCACGAGCGGGTTGAGGGCGCCGAGCCACAGCGCGGCGGAGGGGTCGGCACCGCTGTGCCGGGCCAGCCGGGGCAGCGCCACCGCCATGAGGGCCACGCCGAGCAGGGCGACCAGACGCATGCCGAGCAGGCCCGCGGGCACCTCGCCGCGGGTCAGTCCGGACAGCGCGGAGGCCAGGACCAGGAAGGCGGGTCCGTAGGGGGCGCCGGTGTGCCGCCACATCGGGGCGACCTCGTCGGCGAGCGGGCCGCCGAGCTGCGCCGGGCCGTGGGCGTAGACGTCCATGTGGGCGTCGACCATGGCGCCCTGCGCGAGGTAGCTGTACACGTCCCGGCTGAACAGCGGCGGGGCGAGCAGCAGCGGGGCCGCCCAGACGGCCAGCACGACCAGCAGCGCGCGCGGGCCGGGCGGCTCGGGACCGCGGACCAGACGGCCGAGGAGCACCCAGGCCGCGATCAGCAGGACGACGCCGAAGTACACCCCGACCAGGCCCAGCGCCGCCCGCGCCGAGGCCGGCGCCAGGAGGTCCCGGACGGGCAGGGCGCCGGCCGTCTCACCGCCGAGCGCGAGGAAGGCGGTACCGACCAGGCCCAGCACCTGGCAGCGGCGGAGGTCGACGGGGAACGCCATGGCCAACACCGGTGCAGCGTGTCAACGCCGGGTGGCCGGAAGGAGACACTCCCTCCACCTGCGGGCGGCCCCCGTGTGACCGGCGCGTGAGCAGCGGTGACCGCCGGAGGGCGCGGGTGGCGGGGGCCGTACTCAGAACACCGACAGGCCGGTGAGTGTGGTGAACCGGTCCAGGGCCGCCACACCGGCCACGGAGTTCCCGCGTTCGTCCAGGCCCGGGCTCCACACGCACAGCGTGCACCGGCCCGGTACGACGGCGATGATCCCTCCGCCGACCCCGCTCTTGCCGGGCAGGCCGACGCGGTAGGCGAAGTCGCCGGCCGCGTCGTACGTGCCGCACGTCAGCATGACCGCGTTGACCTGCTTGGCCTGGCTGCGGCTGAGCAGCCGGCTGCCGTCGGCGCGGATGCCGTGCCGGGCGAGGAAGCCGGTGGCGAGGGCCAGGTCGGCGCAGGAGGCGCCGATGGAGCACTGCCGGAAGTACTGGTCGAGCAGGACCGGCACCTCGTTGTCGATGTTGCCGTAGGACGCCATGAAATGGGCGAGGGCGGCGTTGCGGTCGCCGTGCGCGGTCTCCGAGGCGGCGACCTCCTTGTCGAAGTCCAGCTCCGGGTTGCCGCTCTCGGCGCGCAGGAAGGCCAGCAGCTCGCCGGCCGCGTCGCCGGTACGGGTCTGCAGGCGGTCGGTGACGACGAGGGCACCCGCGTTGATGAAAGGATTCCGCGGGATGCCGTTCTCGTACTCCAGCTGGACCAGGGAGTTGAACGGGTTGCCGGAGGGTTCCCGGCCCACGTGCTCCCAGAGTTCGTCGCCCTCCCGGGCCAGGTCCAGGGCGAGCGTGAACACCTTGGTGATCGACTGGGTGGAGAACGGCTGCCGCCAGTCCCCCACGCCGTACACCGTGCCGTCCAGCTCGGCGACGGCCATGCCGAAGCTGCGGGGGTCGCAGGCGGCGAGCGCCGGGATGTAGTCGGCGGCCCGGCCGCGCCCGGGCGTGCGGCTGATCTCCTCGGCGATGCGCTCCAGGACCGGCAGGAAGGGGAGGGACGACGTCGTTGTCATGATCACTATTGTGCCTCCCGTCGGCCCCGGAGCGTCATCGTGCTGGCGTCACCGCAGGTCAGGCGGCCGGTGCCCCGCTGCCGGCGACGACCTCCGGACGCAGCAGGTCGGCCAGCTTCCCGGGGGGCAGCAGGCCCTTCTCCAGCACCAGTTCGGCCACGCCCCGGCCGGTGACGAGGGCTTCCTTGGCGATGTCGGTCGCCGCCGTGTAGCCGATGTGCGGGTTGAGCGCGGTGACCAGGCCGATGGAGTTCTCCACGGTGGCCCGCAGCCGCTCCGTGTTGGCGGTGATGCCGAAGACGCAGCGCTCGGCCAGCGTGCGGCAGGCGCTCTCCAGGTGCGTGATCGACTCCGACAGGGAGTGCAGGATGATCGGCTCGAAGGCGTTGAGCTGGAGCTGTCCGGCCTCGGCGGCCATGGTGATGGCGACGTCGTTGCCGATCACCTCGAAGGCGACCTGGTTGACCACCTCGGGGATGACCGGGTTGACCTTGCCCGGCATGATCGACGAACCGGCCTGCACCGGCGGCAGGTTGATCTCGCCGAGACCCGCGCGCGGGCCGGAGGACAGCAGCCGCAGGTCGTTGCAGCTCTTGGAGAGCTTGACCGCGATCCGCTTGAGGACGCCGGACATCTGGACGAAGGCGCCGCAGTCCTGGGTGGCCTCGACCAGGTTGGCGGCGGTGACCAGGTGCAGGCCGGTGAGGGCGGAGAGGTGGCGGCGGGCGGCCTCGGCGTACCCGGCGGGGGCGTTGAGGCCGGTGCCGATGGCCGTGGCTCCCAGGTTGATCTCATGGATCAGCTCGACGGCCTCGGCCAGACGGCTGCGGTCCTCCTCGATCATGACGGCGAACGCGGAGAACTCCTGACCGAGCGTCATCGGTACCGCGTCCTGCAACTGTGTACGGCCCATCTTGAGCACGTCACGGAACTCGACGGCCTTGCGGGCGAAGGCGTCCTGGAGTACGGACATCGACCTGAGCAGTCCACGTACCGCGAAGACCGTCGCCACCTTGACGGCCGTCGGGTAGACGTCATTGGTCGACTGGCTCAGGTTGACGTCCTCGTTGGGGTGCAGATACGTGTACTGCCCCTTGGCGTGGCCCATCAACTCCAGCGCGCGGTTCGCCACGACCTCGTTGGCGTTCATGTTCGTGGACGTGCCGGCGCCGCCCTGGATGACGTCCACGACGAACTGGTCGTGCAGCTCGCCGTTGCGGATCTCGCGGCAGGCGGCGACGATCGCGGCGGCCTTCTCCGGCGCCAGCAGCCCGAGTTCCTCGTTGGCGAGCGCGGCGGCCTCCTTCACGGCGGCCAGGGCGTCGATCAGGTGCGGGTAGGCGGAGATCGGGGTGCCGGTGATGGGGAAGTTCTCCGTCGCGCGCAGGGTGTGGATGCCCCAGTACGCGTCGACGGGGACGTCGCGGTCGCCGAGCAGGTCGTGTTCGGAGCGAGTGGCGGCGGTCATGAGGGCAGGGGTCCTCTTTCTGAGGTACGGAGGTGAAAGCGCCGGGCCGCGACGGCCGGCAGTCGTCATCGGAACGCGGGGGGGACTACGCGCAGGCGGTGAGCGGAACCGGATCCAGCGACCGCACCGGCCGCACGCATCCCACCGGCTCCCCGCCCCCGAGCAGCGGCTCCCCCGCGAACTCGGTCAGCAGAGCCGGGTCCACCCCGGCCCGTGCCAGCGCGGCCGCGGCGACCGGGACGCGGGCGCGGTTCGCCCCGTCGGCGATCTTGACCGCGACGGCCCGGCCGTCGGGCAGCGCGGCGACCTGTACGCCCTCGAAGCCGTCCTTGGCGAGCAGCCCGGGCACGGCCCGCATGAGCGCGGCGACGTCGCGGCCGGAGCCGGAGGCCATCTCGGCGTGCTCGCGCATCGCGTCGGCGACCCGGGCCTCGGGGGTGCCGGGCGCGGCCGTGGTGATCCGGGCGAGGGCGCGGGCGAGGCCGTGCAGGGAGATGGAGAACAGCGGGGCGCCGCAGCCGTCCACGGTGACCCGGGCGACGCGCTGGCCGGTCAGGTCCTCGACGGTCGCGGCGACGGCCTGCTGCAGCGGGTGCGCCGGGTCCAGGTAGTCCTGCAGGGACCAGCCGTTGAGCCGGGCGGTCCAGAGCATGGCCGCGTGCTTGCCGGAGCAGTTCTGGGCGAGGCGGGAGGGCAGCCGGCCCTCGCGGATCCAGGCGTCCCGGACGACCGGGTCGAACGGCATGTCGGGCACGTTGCGCAGGTCGTCCTCGGTGAGATCGGCGAGTTCGAGGATGCGCCGGGTGCCGGCGAGGTGGCGCTCCTCGCCGGAGTGGCTCGCGGCGGCCAGCGACAGCAGTTCGCCGTCGAGCGGAAGGCCGGCCCGCAGCATGGCCACGGCCTGGAGGGGCTTGACGGCCGAGCGCGGGTAGAAGGCGGCCTCGATGTCGCCGAGCTGGAACTGCACCTGGCCGTCGGCGCCGAGGACGACGACGGAGCCGTAGTGGATGCCCTCGACGACCCCGCCGCGGACGAGGTGGGCGACGGGGGCGTGGAGGGGTTCGCGGACGACGGGGGCGTCGGCGGGGGAACTGCTGTACATCACTGCCTGGAATCGGGGGTCGGGGGCGGCCGGAACGCGGGTCACGCGTCGGCGCCGGTGGATGTGCGGGCTATGCGGGCGCGGATGGTGTACCAGCCCGCGACCAGTGCTGCGACGATCAGCGGCAGACAGAGCACGGTGGTGCGTCCGGCGCCGCCGTCGGCGTACATGAGGACCAGGACGGAGGCGAGGAACGCCAGCGTCACGATCTCGGTCCAGGGGGAGCCCGGCAGACGGTACGACGGCCGGGCCAGCTCGCCGCTGCGGGTCTTCCGCCAGAAGAGCAGGTGGCAGACCATGATCATGCCCCAGGTCGCGAGGATGCCGATCGCCGCGAAGTTGAGGACGATCTCGAACGCGTCGGCGGGGACCACGTAGTTCAGGCCCACGCCGAGGACACAGATACCGCTGGTGAGCAGGATTCCGCCGTACGGGACCTGGCTGCGGCTCATCCGGGCGGTGAACTTCGGGGCGGAGCCGCTCATCGCCATGGAGCGCAGGATGCGGCCGGTGGAGTACAGGCCGGAGTTCAGGGACGACATGGCCGCGGTCAGGACGACCAGGTTCATCACGCCGCCCGCCGCGGGGACCCCGATGTGGGACAGCACCGTGACGAAGGGGCTCTCGCCGGCGGCGTACTCGTTCCACGGGAGGAGCATCGACAGCAGGACCACGGAGCCGACGTAGAACAGGCCCACGCGCCACATGATCGAGTTGATCGCCTTCGGCATGATCTTCTCGGGGTTTTCGGTCTCGCCGGCGGCCACGCCGACCAGTTCGACGGAGGCGTAGGCGAAGACGACGCCCTGGATGATCAGCAGCATGGGCAGCAGACCGCTCGGGAAGACGCCGCCGTTGTCGGTGATCAGGGACGGGCCGGGCTGGTGGCCGTCGACCGGGTGCTGCGTGACCAGCAGGAAGATGCCGATGCACATGAAGACGACGAGCGCGCTGACCTTGACGATCGCGAACCAGAACTCCAGTTCGCCGAAGATCTTGACGGAGATCAGGTTGACGGTCAACACGACCGCAAGGGCGATCAATGCGATCAACCACTGCGGGACGTCGGAGAACATGCCCCAGTAGTGGGTGTAGGTGGCGACCGCCGTGATGTCGGCGATACCGGTGGTGGCCCAGTTGAGGAAGTACATCCAGCCCGCGGTGTAGGCGCCCTTCTCGCCCAGGAACTCCCGGGCGTACGACACGAAGGCGCCGGAGGAGGGGCGGTACAGGACGAGTTCGCCGAGGGCGCGGACGACCAGGAAGGCGAAGACGCCGCAGACGGCGTACGCGATGAAGAGGGAGGGCCCGGCGTCGGCGAGCCGGCCGCCCGCGCCGAGGAAGAGGCCGGTGCCGATGGCACCGCCGATGGCGATCATGTTGACGTGCCGGTGCTTCAGGCCTTTGCTGTAGCCGGCGTCTCCGGCGTCGACATGGCCGGACGAGGGGCGCGTCTCGTCTTTGAGGTGCTGCTCGCTCACGCCTCGGGTCCGCCTTCCGTTGGGGAGTCCGTCCGCTGGGGACGGACGATGTCGGTGAGGGTCGTCTCGACGCGGTCCAGGTGGTGGCTCATGGCCTCCGCCGCGTCGCGTTCGGAACCGTCGACCAGCGCCTCCACGATCGCCCGGTGCTCGCGGTTGGACTGCTCGCGGCGCCCGCCCAGCTCGTTGAGGAAGGCCGACTGACGCGCCAGTGCGTCGCGGATCTCCTCGATGACCCGGCGGAAGACCGGGTTCTGGGCGGCCTCGGCCACGGCGAGGTGGAAGAGGGTGTCCATCGCGACCCAGGCGGTGGTGTCCGCCTCCCGCTCCATGCGGTCGAGCAGGTGGGCCAGGTGGTCCAGGTTCTCCGGGGTGCGGCGCAGGGCCGCGTACCCGGCGACCGGGATCTCGATGTGGCGGCGCACTTCGAGCAGGTCGCTGGCCGCGTAGTCGCCGAAGGTGGGGTCCTCGACGGTGTTCGCGACGACGAAGGTCCCCTTGCCGGTCCGGGAGACCGTGAGGCCCATCGTCTGCAGCGCGCGCAGCGCCTCGCGCAGCACGGGCCGGGACACCTCCAGGGTGCGGCACAGCTCGGCCTCGGAGGGGAGCTTGTCACCGATGGCGTACTGCCCGCGCTCGATGGCGCTGCGGAGGTGGTCGAGCACCGCTTCCATGGCACTGACGCGCCGGGGGACGAGACCACCTGTCTGGCTGTCTGACAGGTTCACGGGAGCGATCCTGCGGGGTGCGGGCAGGGGCTGTCAAGGCATCCGGTAAGGAAACATTCACGGGGTGCGGATGCCTGTATGCAGGCATCCGCACCCCGTGGGTGATCAGCGGCGTCGGTTCAGCTGCTGAGCGTGCCGGTGGCCAGCAGGCCGAGGAGGAGGACACCGACGACGATCCGGTAGATCACGAAGGCGTTGAAGGAGTGCTTGGCGACGAACTTGAGCAGCCAGGCGATGGAGGCGTACGCGACGACGAACGAGACGACGGTGCCGACGGCCAGCGGGGCGGCGCCGACGCCCGCGCCCAGGGCGTCCTTCAGCTCGTACAGGCCCGCACCGGTCAGGGCGGGGATGCCGAGGAAGAAGGAGAGCCGGGTGGCGGCGACGCGGTCCAGGTCCAGGATGAGCGCGGTGGACATGGTGGCGCCGGAGCGGGAGAAGCCGGGGAAGAGCAGGGCGAGGATCTGGGAGCAGCCGACCCACATCGCATCCTTGAAGGACGTGTCGTCCTCACCGCGCTTGTGCCGGCCCATCTGGTCGGCGGCCCACATCACGCCCGAGCCGACGATCAGCGATCCGGCGACGACCCACAGCGAGGCGAGCGGGCCGTCGATCAGGGGCTTCGCGGCCAGACCCACCACGACGATCGGGACGGTGGCGGCGATCACCCACCAGGCGAACTTGTAGTCGTGGTGGTAGCGCTCCTCGCGGTTGGTCAGACCGCGGAACCAGGCGGTGACGATCCGCCGGATGTCCTTGAAGAAGTACACGAGCACGGCGGCGATGGCGCCGACCTGGATGACGGCGGAGAACCCGACGACGGACTTGTCGTCGACGGGGATGTCCATGAGCCCCTCGGCGATCTTGAGGTGGCCGGTGGAGGACACGGGGAGGAACTCGGTCACCCCCTCGACTACTCCGAGGACGACGGCCTGACCGACGGAGATGGCGCTCATGGGATCCAGTTCTGAGGAGTTGGTCGACAGTGCTGTAGACACTAATTGCTGTGCCCGGCCGGGTGGCAAGCCCTCAGGCCCACAGGGCGCCGGCGAGTGAGGCCCCGGTAAAGGCTGCCGCGAGCCCCGCCGACACGCTTGCCACGACGTTCAGGGCAGCGTAGAGCCCCGAGCCCGCCTCGGTCAGCCGCAGGGTCTCGTAGGAGAAGGTCGAGTACGTCGTCAGCGCACCGCACAGCCCGGCGCCCACCAGGAGCCGCAGATCCGGCCCGGCGACCCCGGCGGAGACGGCACCGGTGAGCAGCCCCAGGACCAGGCAGCCGACCACGTTCACCACGAAGGTGCCCCAGGGGAACAGCGAGTCGTGGCGGGCCTGCACGGCACGGTCGGTGAGATAGCGCACGGGCGCGCCGACGACGGCTCCCGCGACGACCAGCAGCCAGTTCACAACGACTTCTTACCTTCCCCGTCCGTTCCGTCCGGGCCCGGGGTACGCCGGTGCGACCGGGGAAGGACGACCTCGCACTCCTCCAGGGTCACGAGGCCCTCGCCGACGAGCTCCTCCAGCTGCGGCAGGAAGGCCCGCACCCGCTCCTCGGCGTCCACGACGACCACCGCGACCGGCAGGTCCTCGCTCAGCGACAGCAGGCGGGAGGTGTGGATGCGGGAGGAGGCGCCGTAGCCCTCGATGCCCCGGAAGACGCTGGCGCCGGCGAGTCCGGCGGCGTGCGCGCGGTGGACGATCTCGGAGTAGAGCGGTTTGTGGTGCCAGGTCTCGTTCTCGTCGACGTACACGGTGAGCCGGAGGGCGGGGCCGGTGAGGGATGTCATCGCTGCCTCCTGACGAGCAGCCCGCGGGCGGCGGCCGAGGCGAGCCACACCGCCGAGAGGGCCGCCAGGAGCGTCACGGCGAGATAGGCGAGGCCCAGCCCCGGGCGGCCGGCGTCGACCAGCCCGCGCGTGTCGACCGCGTAGGTGGAGAAGGTGGTGAAGCCGCCGAGGACGCCGGTGCCGAGGAACGGCCGCAGCAGCCGGTGGGCCGCCCACACCTCGGTGACCAGCACCATGAGCACGCCCATGGCGGCGCAGCCGGAGACGTTGGTCCAGAACGTCGCCCACGGGAAGCCGCCGGGGGGCGTCGGCAGGGCGAGCGTGAGCGCGTAGCGGGCCACCGCGCCGAGCGCGCCGCCGGCCGCCACGACCGCGACGACGGGCGCCTGCGCACGCCACTCGGGCCGTCGCGGCGGCGCCGGGCGGACGCCGCGGGTCTCCGTCTCCGGGGCTGTCATCTGGTACGTCTCCTCTTCGGCCCCTGCCCCGACGGGCGATCAAGGCCGGGACCAGGGTACCGCCGCCTCAGCCGGCGCCGGGCCGGGCGCAGACCGCCACCCCCGGCTCCTGGAGGCTGCCGAGCACCAGGTGGTCACCGACGGCGCACACACTGGTGACCATGCGGAAGCCGGAGCGCCGGCGGACGAGGTGGTGCACGGTGCGGCCCCGGTCGTCCACGGCGACGACGCCGACGGTCCCGCTCGGGCGGTACGGCGCGCGCACGACGGCCCGGGCGGCGGTCCGGCGGACGGCCGGCGGGGTGCGGTGCAGCAGGTCCAGCGGGGGGACGCGGGGGCTGGCCAGGGCCACCCAGACGGGACCGCCGGGGCCCTCGCGCCAGAGGTTGTCCGGCATGCCGGGCAGCTCGGCGAAGGGTTCGGCGCGGCCGGCGCGGGGACCGGTGAGCAGGAAACGGGTGAGGCGGCAGGAGCCGGTCTCGGCGATCACCAGGAAGGAGCCGTCGGCGCTCGGGGCGAGCCCGTTGGCGAACTGGAGCCCGTCCAGCACGACGTCGGGTTCCCCGCCCCCGGGGGCGAGCCGCAGCAGGCGCCCGGTGCCGGTGTGCTCGACGATGTCGCCGATCCACCGGCTCAGCGGGTAGCGGCGGCTGGAGACGGTGACGTACACGGTGCCGTCGGGCAGGGCGACGGCGTTGCTGCAGAAGCGGAGCGGCTCCCCCGCGAGGGTGTCCACGAGGACGCGGACGGTGCCGTCGTCCGTGCCCACGCGCAGCAGGCCGCGTTCCGCGTCGCACACCAGCAGGTCGCCGTCCGGCAGCGGTTCGAGCCCGAGGGGACGGCCGCCGGTCTCGGCCAGCACCTCCACGCGGGCGGTGCGCGGGTCGCCGAGGTGGTGGACGCGGAGGATGCGTCCGTCCGCGACGCCGGTCAGCACGCGCCCGTGCGGATCGGCGACGACGTCCTCGGGGCCGCGGGCGCCCAGGGCGACGTAGTGGAGCGGCACGAGTGCCGTCGGTCGGTCCATGCGCGGTCCCTCCTCCGTCGGGGACCCCTGCGCCCCCCTGCCGTCCCCCGCCGTACCCTGCCGTCCCCCGCCGCACCCTGTCGTCCCCCGCCGCACCCTGCCGCATCCTGCCGTGCCGTGCCCGCCGTGCCGTGTCCTGCTGTGCCGTGGCCTCCCCCGCCGTCAACTGCCCGCGGCCGCCGCCGTCACCAGCCCTTCTCGAACATCCGGGCCACCTCGGCGATGCGGATCTCGTCGCGCCGGTAGTAGGTGCGGCAGCGCGTCCGGTGGGTGCGCAGGAGGCCGAGGCGGGTGAGGAGGTCCAGGTGGGAACGGGCGGTCCGGCAGGGCACGCCCAGCTTGGCGGCGACGGCCCGCGCGGTGACGCCGGTCTCGGCGGGGCCGCGGTGGCGCGCCGCGGGGAAGTGCGCCGGCGGGTCCTTGAGCCACTCCAGGATGGTCTGCCGCATCCGGCCCGAGGGAGTACCCGTCATCCGTCCGCCCTCCGTTGCCGGCCTCCTCGTACGCAGTGTTCCCACTGTGGCCCCGGCGACGCGGTCCCGTCCGGGACTCCGCGGCCGTTGTCCGGTACCGAACGGCCGTGCGACCGAGGAGGGTTCCCGTCCGCCCGCGCACGACGGGGCCCGGCCGCGGGGTGCGGCCGGGCCCCGTCACGCACGGCTCAGCGGTGGCCGAACCACGTCATGGAGGAGAGCGCCTTGTCGTCGTAGCCGAACAGGGCCTGGTTCTCCCAGCCGTTGCCGGACCCGGCATCCGTCGGGTCCCAGCCGTTGCCGTTGACGGCGGTCCAGGTCGCCTCCCAGTAGAAGACGCCGAGCCCGCGACCGTTCGGGGCGGCCTCCACGATGCTCGCCACGTCGTTCATCCACTTGGTCTGGCCGGCCACGGTCGCCGGGTAGCCGGAGACCAGCTCGCCGGTGGTGTCGATCTGGTTGGTGAGCGAGTCGTCGCTGTCGAGACGGAACGGGTAGGCCGTCTCGGCGACGAACACCGGCTTGCCGTAGCGGGAGGCCGCGTCGTCCAGGGTGGTCTGGAAGTCGGACAGCGGACCGTGCCAGTAGCCGTAGTACGACAGGCCGATCGCGTCGAACTTCACGCCGTTGGCCACCGCGTTGTCGAACCACCACTCGGTGCCGGCCTTGTCCCCGCCCTTGGCCAGGTGCAGCGCGACGAGGGTGGACGAGTTGACCGCCTTGACGGCGTCGTAGCCGGAGTTGATCAACCCGGCGAGCTGGCTCCAGTGGTCCGTGGATCCCTCGGACCACAGCATGCCGCCGTTGATCTCATTGCCCACCTGGACCATGTCGGCGGTGGTGCCTTGCGCCTTCAAGGCGTTCAGCACGTCGTACGTGTGGTTGTACACGTCCGTCTTCAGCTGGCTGTAGGTGTGGCCCGCCCATGCGGCCGGTTTCGTCTGGGCTCCCGGGTCGGCCCAGGTGTCCGAGTAGTGGAAGTCGACCAGGAGCTTCATGCCCTGCGCCTTGACGCGCTTGGCGGTGGCGAGGACGTGCGCCTTGTCGTTGAAGCCGTCGGCCGGGTTCACCCAGACCTTCAGGCGCGCGTAGTTCATGCCGGACGACTTGAGGATCGACAGGGCGTCGCCGGTGGCACCGGAACTCGTCCGGTAGACGCCGCCCTTGGCCTCGCTCTTGGCGAGGGAGGACACGTCGGCGCCGTGGACGGATGTACCGGTCGTGCCGGACGTGAAGGTCAGATCGTCAACATTGATCCAGTTGCCGGCGTTCGCGTCACTGTTGACGCTGATGGTGCACTGGTTGTTGGTCACCTTGACCGACGTGACGATCCGGATCCACCCACTGGACGATATGGGGAGATCCGTGCGCTGTTCCGCACTTCCGCAGTTCCTGAGCGCCATGTACGCGGCGTTCTGTCCTCCGCTGGAGCGGACCCACGCCGTGAGCGTGTAGTTCCCGTTGGTCAGCCCGGACAGGTACTGGTACGTCTCCACCTTGTACGCGGAGGAGGAGTAGTGGCTGAGGCGGTAACCGCCGCTGTGGCCGCCGGACTCGGTGTACGAGGCGCCGGTGTCGCCGTACTCGGACCAGCCCGCGGGGGCGGCCGAGCCGGTGCGGTCGGACTCGAAGCCGCCGTTGGTGAGGGTGCTCGCGGCCTGGGCGGTCTGTGCGGGCAGGGCGGTGAGGGCGAGCCCGGCCGCGAGCGGCGGCAGCAGGGCCCTGATGGTGCGTCTGGGATGGAACTTCATCGTCCGTCGTCCCTTCGACGTAACTGGGGAGGGGTGTCCTCCGGTGGGGCTGGAGGAGAACCCCTCCGCCCACGGCTCTCGTGGCACACGCGGGCGGAGGGGAGCCGGCTCAGCCGTCGAGTCGTACGACCCGGACGGCCCCCGCCGGGACCGCGAGGCGGCCCGCGGCGTGTTCGCCCGTCAGCAGCTCGGTGCCGGGCGCGTCCAGCGGCACCTTGGTGTCGCCGGCGGTGTGGTTGATGACGAAGAGGTAGCTGCCCGACTCACCGCGGCGGCGCACGACCTCGACGTCGCGGGGCAGGCCGGCGCGCGGGGCGAGACCGGCGTCGTCGGCCGCCCGGCCGAGCACCGCGTCCAGGTCCCGGGCGTGGAGGCGGGTGGAGACGTACCAGGCGGTGCCCCGGCCGTACCGGTGGCGGGTGACGGCCGGGCGGCCCGCGGTGAGCCCGTCGGCGTACGCCCACACGGTCTCGGCGCCGCGCGGGACGACGAACTCCGTCCACACGTCCCCGGTCAGGCCGGAGCCGTCCGGAGCGGTCAGAGAGACCCGCTCGTCCTTGAGCAGCGGCGAGAACTCCTCCACGGTGAGCCCCAGGACATCGCGCAGGACACCCGGGTAGGCGCCGTCGTGGACGGCGTCGTGCTCGTCCACGATGCCGGAGAAGTACGACACCACGAGCGTGCCGCCGTTCTCGACGTACTCCCTGACGTTGTTCCCGGCGGCCTCGGTCATCAGGTACAGGGCCGGCACCACGACCAGCGGGTACCGCGACAGGCCGGCTTCCGGGTGGGCGAAGTCGACGGTGAGGTGGCGGTCGTAGAGGGCCTCGTAGAAGGAGTCGGCGCGCTCACGCGCGTCGTGGTCCTCGCTGGGGCGCCAGGCGAGGTTCTGCGCCCACCAGGACTGCCAGTCCCACAGCATGGCCGCGTCGGCCTCGGTGCGGGTCCCCCGGATCCCTTCCAACGCGGCCACCGAGGCGCCGAGTTCGGTGACCTCGCGCCAGACACGGGTGTCGGTGCCGCCGTGCGGCAGCATCGCCGAGTGGAACTTCTCGGCGCCGCGCCGGGACTGGCGCCACTGGAAGAACATCGCGCCCTCGGAGCCGCGCGCCACGTGGGCGAGGGAGTTGCGGGCCATCTGCCCGGGGGCCTTCGCGGGGTTGCGGGGCTGCCAGTTGACGCCCGAGGTGGAGTGCTCCAGCAGCAGCCAGGGGGCGCCGCCGGCGACCGAGCGGGTGAGGTCGGCGGCCATGGCGAGGTTGACGTGGGTGCGGCGGCCGTCGGTGATCAGGTAGTGGTCGTTGGTGACGAGGTCGACCTCGCGGCCCCACGCCCAGTAGTCCATGGAGTCGCACTGGCTCAGCGCGGTCATGAAGTTGGTGGTGACCGGCACGCCCGGTGAGAGGCGGTGCAGGATGTCGCGCTCGGCGCGGAAGTTCTCCCGGATGGTGGCGTCGGCGAACCGCCTGTAGTCGAGGGCCTGGCCCGGGTTGCCGACGGTCGGGGTGGCCCGGGGCGGGTTGATCTGCGCGAAGTCGGTGTAGCGCTGGCCCCAGAAGGCCGTGCCCCAGGCTTCGTTGACGGCCTCCACGCTGCCGTAGGTGTCCGCGAGCCAGCGGCGGAAGTGGTCCGCGCAGGACTCGCAGTAGCAGGCCGACACGGGAACGCCGTACTCGTTGTGGACGTGCCACATCGCGAGCGCCGGGTGGTCGCCGTAGCGCTCGGCGAGCTTCGTGGTGATGCGGGCGGCGGCCGCGCGGTAGTCGGCGTTGCTGTGGCAGATCGCGCCGCGCGAGCCGAACTCGTAGCGCACGCCCTCGGCGGTGACCGGCAGCGCTTCCGGGTGCGCGCGGTAGAACCAGACGGGCGGCACGACCGTGGGGGTGCCGAGGTCGACCCGGATGCCGTTGTCGTGGAGCAGGTCCAGCACCCGGTCCAGCCAGCCGAAGTCGTACGCGCCGGCCGCCGGCTCCAGCAGCGCCCAGGAGAAGATCCCGACGCTCACCATCGTGACGCCGGCCTCCCGCATCAGCCGGACGTCCTCCTGCCAGACGGATTCCGGCCACTGCTCGGGGTTGTAGTCCCCGCCGAAGGCGAGCCTGGTGAGGCCCCTGGGGCTGGTGTCCGGCATGGATGTCTCCCGGGTAATCGATCATTTGGGAACGTGCACACACAGGATCGGCGGTGCGAGCCCAACATAACCGCACAGCAACAACCATTGACAAGTGTCCGGGATGTTTCTCTACTGTGAACGCTCACAGAAGCATGGCAGGGCTCCCCCGCGGCGAGCACCGGGCCATGTGAACGTGCACATCTGCATGGCAGGTCCCCGCAGCGGGCGGGGACCCAGGTCAGGGGAGAAACCATGCCGCACACGAAGCGCCGTCGCCTCGTGACAACCGCCGTCGCCGTGTCCCTCGGCGCGACCGCCCTCGCCGCCTGCGGTTCCGAGGACGGCAGCAAGGCCGAGTCGGGTCCCGTCTCGCTGACGTACTGGACCTGGACACCCGGCATGGACAAGGTCGTGGACCTGTGGAACAAGGGGCCGGGGAAGAAGGACCAGATCACCGTCACGGTGAAGAAGCAGGCGTCCGGCGACACGCTGGTCACCAAGATCCTCACCGCGCACAAGGCGAAGAAGGCCCCGGACCTGGTGCAGGCCGAGTACCAGGCACTGCCGACGCTGGTCAGCAACGACGCCCTCGCCGACATCTCCGGCGAGGTCGGCGACGTCAAGGACAAGTTCGCCGAGGGCGTCTGGCAGCAGACCACGCTCGGCACGGACGCGGTCTACGCGGTGCCGCAGGACATCGGACCGATGATGTTCTACTACCGCGAGGACCTGTTCAAGCAGTACGGCCTGAAGGTCCCCACCACCTGGGAGCAGTTCGCCGAGACCGCCCGCCGGCTGAAGAAGAAGGCGCCGGACAAGGACCTGACCACCTTCTCCGCCAACGACTCCGGCCTCTTCGCGGGGCTCGCCCAGCAGGCCGGTGCCAAGTGGTGGACCACCTCCGGCGACAAGTGGAAGGTCGGCATCGACGACGCGGCCACCCAGAAGGTCGCCAGGTTCTGGGGCGGGCTGGTCAAGGAGGGCGTCGTCGACAACCAGCCGATGTACACCCCGTCCTGGAACAAGGCGTTGAACACGGGCAAGCAGATCGCCTGGGTCAGCGCCGTGTGGGCGCCCGGCACGCTGAACACGGCGGCGCCGGACACCAAGGGCAAGTGGGCCATGGCCCCGCTCCCCCAGTGGTCGCTCGACCAGGACGTCACCGGCAGCTGGGGCGGCTCCTCGACGGCGGTCACCACCGACTCCGCGCACAAGGAGGCCGCCGCCAAGTTCGCGACCTGGCTGAACACCGACCACGACGCCCTGAACGCGCTGGCGAAGGAGGGCGGCATCTACCCGGCCTCCACCTCCGCGCAGCTCAGCGGCGCCTTCTCCAACCCGCCCGCGTACTTCTCCAACCAGGCGGACTTCTACACCAGGGCCGCCGGCATCGCGAAGACCACCGCGCCGTCCGCGTGGGGTCCGAACGTCAACGTCGCCTACACGTCCTTCAAGGACGCCTTCGGCGCCGCCGCCAAGAACAAGTCGGACTTCGCCGCCGCCCTGAAGACGATGCAGGACGACACGGTCGCCGACATGAAGAAGCAGGGCTTCGAGGTTTCTCAGTGAGCAGCTCCACCAGCCGGAGGTCGTACGGGGTCAAGGGGGCCCCGTACGGCTTCCTCCTCCCCGCCACGATCCTGTTCGCCCTCTTCTTCGCGCTGCCCATCGGCTACGCGGTCTGGCTCAGCTTCCGCAAGGTGCACGTCTCCGGTCTCGGCCTGGGGCCGGGCGCGCGGCAGGAGGTGTGGGCCGGTCTCGAGAACTACACCGGCGCCTTCCGGGACAGCGAGCTGCTGGACGGAGCGCTGCGCGTACTCGGCTACGGCTGCGTCGTCGTCCCCGTGATGCTGGGCCTCGCGCTGCTGTTCGCGCTGATGCTGGACTCCGACAGGGTGAGGCTCGCCCCGTTCACCCGGCTCGCGATCTTCCTGCCGTACGCCATTCCCGGCGTGGTGGCCGCGCTGCTGTGGGGCTTCCTGTACCTGCCGGACGTCAGCCCGTTCTACTTCGTGCTCGACAGGCTGGGCCTGCCGCAGCCGGACCTGCTGGACGGCGGTCCGCTGTATCTCGCCCTGTCGAACATCGCGGTCTGGGGCGGCACCGGCTTCAACATGATCGTCATCTACACCTCGCTCAGGTCGATCCCGGCCGAGGTGTACGAGGCGGCGAAGCTGGACGGCGCGACCCCGCTGCAGATCGCGCTGCGGATCAAGATCCCGATGGTGGCGCCCTCGCTGGTGCTGACCTTCTTCTTCTCGATCATCGCGACGCTCCAGGTGTTCAACGAGCCGACCACCCTGAAGCCGCTCACCAACTCGGTCAACACGACCTGGAGCCCGCTGATGAAGGTGTACCAGGACGCCTTCGGCCGGAACGACATCTACTCGGCGGCGGCCGAGGCCACGCTGATCGCCGTGGTCACGCTGCTGCTGTCGTTCGGCTTCCTGCGGGCCGCGAACCGACGGAACAAGCAGGAGGCAGCGGGATGAGCACCCTCGCCGTCCGCAAGGCCGCACCGGCCGCCGGCACCACCCCCGGTACGGCGCAGGGCCCTCCGCTGCGCCGCCGGATCGCCTTGATTCCCACGGTCACACTGCTGCTGGGCGCGATCTACACCCTTCTCCCGGTCGCCTGGGTGGTGATCGCCTCGACGAAGTCCGGGCACGAGCTGTTCTCCACGTTCACCTTCCTGCCCGGCACCGGCTTCGCCGACAACCTGAAGGACCTCGACGCCTACCGGGACGGCGTCTACTGGACGTGGATGGGCAACTCCGCCCTGTACGCCGGTCTCGGCGCCCTGCTGTCCACCGCCGTGTCCGCGTTCAGCGGCTACGCGCTCGCGACCTACCGCTTCAAGGGCCGCGAGACGATGTTCAACGTCCTGCTCGCGGGCGTGCTGATGCCGCCGGTGATCCTCGCGATCCCGCAGTACCTGCTGCTGGCGAAGGCCGACCTCACGGACTCCTACCTGTCCGTGCTGCTGCCGCAGATCCTCTCCCCGTACGGTGTCTACCTCGCGCGGATCTACGCGGCCGCCGCCGTGCCGGCCGACGTGGTGGAGGCGGGACGGATGGACGGGGCGAGCGAGTGGCGGATCTTCACCCGCATCGCGCTGCCGATGATGATCCCCGGCATGGTCACGGTGTTCCTGTTCCAGTTCGTCGCGATCTGGAACAACTTCCTGCTGCCGTACATCATGCTCAGCGACGACGAGAGGTTCCCGCTCACGCTCGGCCTGTACACGCTGCTGGAGCAGGGCGCGAACACGCCCGCGCTGTACACCCTCGTGATCACGGGCGCGTTCCTCGCGGTGCTCCCGCTGATCGCCCTCTTCCTGGTCATCCAGCGCTTCTGGAGCCTCGATCTGCTGTCCGGGGCCGTAAAGTCATGACCATGAGCCAAACGGGGGGCCGGCGCAGACCGCCGACGATCCATGACGTGGCGCGCGAGGCGGGCGTCTCGCGCGGCACCGTCTCGCGCGTGCTCAACGGCGGGCACTACGTCAGCCCCGCCGCCCAGGAGGCGGTCAACGCCGCCATCCGCAGGACCGGGTACGTCGTGAACCGGCACGCCCGTTCGCTGATCACCGGCCGCTCCGACTCGGTGGGCTTCCTGCTGACCGAGCCGCAGGAGCGGTTCTTCGAGGACCCCAACTTCAACGTCCTGCTGCGCGGCTGCACCCAGGCGCTGGCCGCGCACGACATCCCGCTGCTGCTGATGCTGGCGGGCACCGAGGACGAACGGCGGCGCATCACGCGGTACATCACCGCCGGGCACGTCGACGGGGTGCTGCTGGTCTCCAGCCACTCCGGTGATCCGGTCGCCGAGGAGCTGCGGGAGGCGGGGGTGCCGCTGGTGGCCTGCGGCAAGCCGATCGGGCTGGGTTCGAAGGTGAGTTACGTGGCGGCCGACGACCGGGACGGCGCCCGGGACATGGTCCGGCACCTGCTGTCGCTGGGCCGGCGCCGGATCGGCGTGGTCACCGGTCCGCTGGACACCCCGGGCGGTGTGGAGCGGCTCGCCGGGTACCGGGAGGTGCTCGCCGAGGCGGGCATCGCGGCCGACGAGCGGCTCGTCGTCTCCGGCGACTACAGCCGGGCCAGCGGTGAGGCGGGCGCGGAACGCCTGCTGGCGCAGGCACCCGACATGGACGCCGTGTTCGTCGCCTCCGACCTGATGGCGCAGGGTGTGCTGGCGGCCCTGCACCGGGCCGGGAGGCGGGTTCCGGAGGACATCGCCGTCGGCGGTTTCGACGACTCCCCGGCGGCGACCGCCGCCACCCCGGAACTCACCACGATCCGGCAGCCGTGGGACCGGATCAGCAACGAGATGGTGCGGGTGCTGCTGGCGCAGATAGGCGGCGAGGACCCGGCGGCGGTGATCCTTCCGACCGAGCTGGTCAGGCGCGCTTCCACGTGACGCCCGGTGCGGCGTTCCGGTCGGGACCTCGATCTTCGACCGGTCAGGATCGGAGAAGCCGTCGCGGGCTTCCGGGGCCTAGCGTGGGAGCACCGGCGGGGAGCCCGCCGGATCCCCGCCTCCCAGAAGGAGTGAGCACCATGGCTGCCGGCCTGCAGACGATCATCTACCCGGTGAAGGACCTGGAGCGCGCCAAGGCCCTGTTCGGCGCGCTGCTGGGCGTCGAGCCGTACGCGGACGAGCCGTACTACGTCGGTTTCAAGGCCGCCGGGCAGGACATCGGCCTCGACCCCAACGGCCACGCCAAGGGCATGACGGGCCCGGTGCCGTACTGGCACGTGACGGATCTGCGGGAGCGGCTCGCGGCGCTGCTGGCGGCGGGCGCCGAACTCCTCCAGGACGCGCAGGACGTCGGCGGCGGCCGGCTGATCGCCTTCGTGAAGGACGCCGACGGCAACCTCGTGGGGCTGCTGCAGGACCCGGGGGCCTGAGCCCCGGACGAACGCCTGCACCCAGCACTAGTTGCACACACAACGATTGGCCGGGTCGGTGCTACGGTGCGGTTATGGCAGTCACGACCGCCGACACCCGGCTCGAAGAACGCTGGCGGGACATCCTCGCCGTCCACGCGCGCACGATGTGCGAGATCGACCGTGCCCTGCACCCGCACGGGCTGGGCGCCAGCGACTTCGAGGTGCTGGACATCCTGGCGGCGGAATCGCCCGAGCAGGGGGATCAGTGCCGGGTGCAGAACCTGGTCGGCCGGGTCCACCTCAGCCAGAGCGCGCTGTCCCGGCTGATCGGCCGGCTGGAGAAGGACGGCCTGGTGGAACGCTCGGTGTGCGCGGAGGACCGGCGCGGGGTGTGGGTCGCGCTCACCCCCAAGGGCCGGGCGCTGCACGCGGAAGTGCTGCCGGTGCAGCGGGCGGTGCTGCGGCGCGCGCTGCCGGGGCAGGAGGGCTAGCCCCCCGGCGGCACAACCCCTGGGCCCTGTCCTCCCCCTGAGCCGCCCCCGGAAAGCCCCGGCTCGCTAGAGCACCAGCTCGGTGCCGTCCGGCAGGACCTCGGCGCCGTGCTCGGCCACGTGCGCGCGGGCGGCCGAGGCGGGGTCCAGCAGTGGGTTGGTGTTGTTCAGGTGGGTGTAGATCCGCCGCGCGCCGGGATGCCGGGCCAGCGCGGCGAGGGAGCCGTCCGGGCCGCTGACCGGGAGATGGCCCATGGCGGCCTGCCCGGCCCCGGAGCGCACCGCCGTCCCCATCTCGTCGGCGGCGAAGAACGTGCCGTCCACCAGCACGCAGTCGGCGTCGGCGCACAGCTCGTCCAGGGCGGGGCTCCAGGCGCCTACGCAGGGCGCGTAGACCAGCACTCCCCCGCTGGCCAGGTCCTCGACGCGGTACGCCGTCACCCACGGCTCCGTGGCCGCGGGCCCCTGCACCGGTACGTACTTCGGGATCTTCACACCCACCGGATGGGCCGTCACGACGAGTCCGCCGGCCAGGACGAAGCCCCCGTCGGCCAGGCTGTCGGCCCACTCCCACGGCGCGTAACGGCCGAGTGCGGCACGGGCGGGGGCGAGGACGGCGCGCACCGGCGGCGCGGCGTAGACCTTCAGCCCCGCCGCTCCGCGCAGCTCGGCGAGGCCGGCCACGTGGTCGGCCTCGGCGTCGGTGAGCAGCACTCCGCGCAGCGGGGTGTCCCGGGGGCCGGGGCCGGGCCACAGCGGCGGGGTGGCGCTGAGCTGGGTCCGCAGGTCGGGCGAGGCGTTCAGCAGCCACCAGTCCCGGCCGTTGCCGGTGACGGCGGCGCACTCCTGGCTCCGGGAGGGCAGCTTGCCGCCCCGGGCGGCGGTACAGAGCGCGCAGGCGCAGTTCCACTGCGGGAAGCCGCCCCCGGCGGCGGTGCCCAGCAGGACGACCCTCACGACCATCGGCTCCTTCGCTTTCGCCCGGACCTGTCTCCCGCTGGGATCTTCCCTCCCGGGCGGCCGGTGACTACCGGCGGCAGGGGGCAGTTCCGGCCGTCCTTCGGCGGCGGGTTTCCGGGTCGCGTCCGCGGGGTGCGGGTGGTGTGGGGGCCGTCCGTGCGGTCCCTGTCCTCTGCGAGGTCCGGATCAGCGGACCAGCAGGGTGCGCACCCCCTGCGAGGTGAGGGTCAGCTTGTGGGCGGAGCTGCCGTCGATGGCGAGGGAGAGGTCGCCCTCGGGCCACTGCGCGGCGAGGGCGCCGAGCGGGATCAGGCGGTAGCGCGAGACGAACGGCAGCAGGTCGGCCATCTCCCCCTCGGAGGTGAACACGGGGACGACCGGCTCGCCGCCGGGCTGTTCCAGGACGGGCAGGGCCACCGTCGTGGCGTCGGCGCCCTCCCCGTCCACCGCGTCGTCCGGTACCGGGACGAGTACGTCACTGCCGGCGAGAGTGTCCAGGGCGGCCTGGTCCTCGACATTCACGGCGAGCGCGTCCAGGGCCTGCTGGGCCGGCGTCGGCAGGTTCTCGTGTGCGGGTGTCTCCATGGCTGATCCCCAGGTAGCGGTCGTCGTACGGGCCGTCCGGGCAGGCTGCCGCCCGGGCGTGCTCCGCCTCGCGTACCCGGTGGGGTGCGGGGCATGCGTGGGGATCGGCGTCAGGTCCGGTGGGGAGACGGTGCGGGCGGCGGCAGAGGCGCCGCGGGCGTGGGCGGGGCGTCGGTCACGGCCCGGTCTCCGCGAGCAGGTCGGCGATGGTGGTGACCCGGACCAGCGGCCGGTACAGCTCCATCACCTGAAGGGCCCTGAGGTGGGAGTCGTCGTCGGCGCCGGCACAGGCGTCGGCCACGACCAGTACCTCGGTGCCCGCGTCGGCGGCGGCCAGGGCGGTGGACAGCACACAGCAGTCGGTGCTGACGCCGGCCAGGACCAGGCGGCCGTCCGGGCCGAGCCGGGCGGCGAGTTCAGGGGTCCACTTGCCGAAGGTGGTGGTGTCCAGGACGTGCTCGGCCAGGCCGGCGAACTCGTCGGTGAGGGCCCAGAGGCCGGCGCCGGGGGGCCGGCGGGCGAAGGGGAACCGGTCGTAGTAGGCGCGCCAGGCGCCGGCCGGCTGTGCGGGAGCCAGGAAGCGGGTGAAGGTGACCCGGCCGGAGAACGCCGGCAGCAGGGCGAGCACGCCGGCTGCCGCGTCGGCGTACCGGGGGGCGGCCCAGGGGCTCTCCGGATCGGCGAAGACACGCTGCATGTCGATCACGGCGAGATGGCCGGCGCTCACGCTCATGGGCGGGGCACCTCCTTCGGTACGGCGGCGTCGGCGGCGCTCACGGGTGCAGCACCTCCGCGTCGAGTGCCGGGCTCGGCTCCTGGGCCTCCTGGGCGCGGACCCGGTCCCGGCCCAGCAGCAGGGTGCCGAGGAAGGCGAGAGCGAGGGCGACCAGGACGCCCAGGTTGGCGTAGGCCCAGGCGCCGGTCTTGCCACCGAGGCCGAAGGGCTCCAGCAGATAGCCCTGCCAGGTCAGCCAGCGCGCGGCGGTGTTGGTGACCAGGCCCCAGCCGACGGCCGTGGCGGCGAGGGTGAGGACCAGCGGGCCGAGGGGGACGTCGCCGTAGCGGCCGTGCGGGCGGAACAGGTCGCCGTCGTCGTAGTCGCGGCGGCGCAGCGCCAGGTCGGCGAGCATGACGCCGGCCCAGGCGGCGATGGGCACGCCGAGTGTGGTGAGGAAACCCATGAACTGGCCGAGGAAGTCGTCGGCGAAGAACACGATGTAGATCGCGCCGGCGATCATCAGCACGCCGTCGAGGAGCGCGGCCAGATAGCGGGGCACCCGCAGGCCGGCCGAGAGCAGGGCCAGGCCGGAGGAGTAGATGTCGAGGACCGCGCCGCCGACCAGGCCGAGGACGGCGACCACGGCGAACGGCACCAGGAACGAGGTCGGCAGGAGGGTGGTCAGGGCGCCGATCGGGTCGGCCGCGATCGCCTTGCTCAGGTCCTCGGAGGAGCCGGCCAGCAGCAGGCCGAAGACCAGCAGGACCAGGGGGGCCAGGGAGGCGCCGAAGGTGGTCCAGCCGATCACTCCCCGGCTGGAGGAGCCGCGGGGCAGATAGCGGGAGTAGTCCGCGGCGGCGTTGATCCAGCCCAGGCCGAAGCCGGTCATCATGAACACGAGCGCGCCGATGAACTCCTGGGCCGACCCGGCCGGGATCGCGTCGACCGCGCTCCAGTGGATGTGGTCGGCGACGAGGGCGACGTAGAGGACCGTGAGGACGCCCGTGATCAGGGTGATCCAGGTCTGCAGCCGCATGATCAGGTCGAAGCCCATGACCCCGCCGACGACGGTCAGCGCGGCGACCACCAGGAGCGCGACCGCCTTGGTCTCGGTGCCCCCGCCCCAGCCGAGGCTGGTGAAGACGGTGGCGGTGGCCATCGTGGCGAGCGCGGTCAGGACGGTCTCCCAGCCGACGGTGAGTATCCAGGACACGACGGACGGCAGCCGGTTGCCGCGCACACCGTAGGCGGCCCGGCTGAGGACCATGGTGGGGGCCGAGCCGCGCTTTCCGGCGACCGCGGTGAAACCGCACAGCAGGAACGAGACGGCGATACCGAGCACCCCGGCGGCGAGGGCCTGCCAGAAGGAGATGCCGAAGCCGAGCGCGAAGGCGCCGTAGCTGAGGCCGAGGACGGAGACGTTGGCCCCGAACCAGGGCCAGAACAGGGAGCGCGGGGTGCCCCGGCGCTCCGCGTCCGCGATCACGTCGAGCCCGTGCGTCTCCACCTGGAGGGGGCGGCGGCCCGCGGCTCCGCTGCCGAGCGGGTCGTGCGGTTGGGTCATCGCCGGGGTACCTGCCCTGCCTGTCCGGACGTGTCGGATGACGATCACGCTAGGGCGGCCCCCAGGGGGCGTCAAGGCACCCAAGGTCGTACCCGGTTCACCCGGTCAGCGGTCGAACTCCTCCTGGATGGGTGTCCTCGGCTCCTCGCGCAGATGCAGGGAGAGCCCCGGTTTGCCGCCGTGCCGTGCCTGTTCCGCCCGCCGGGTGGCGTCGGTCCCCAGGTCCGAGTCGGGGTCCACGCGGAGCGACCGCGCCACGTCGTCGCGGCCGGTGTAGTCCTCGGCGGGCAGGGCGCGCAGGGCCTTGACGACCTCCTCGGAGGCCCCCGCCTGCCTGGCGGCCGAGACCAGCCGGTCCCTGGCGGCCGGGTAGGTGACCTCGTTCAGCGCGTCCAGCACCTCGGGGACGCTGGTGTGCGCAGTGCTCATGACGCCTCCCTACGCGCCGTCGCTCTCATCGGATGCTCCCGGTCCTCTCGCGCGGGACGCGCTGCTCGAAAGCCCCGGGTACCCGTGCGGCACGGAACCCATCACGCACGGAATCCCTGAATCCGCTTCCGCGGGATGGGTACCTGACCAGTCCGGCGCAGCATGCGGCGCCGGCCCGATGATCGTGCACCAACTCACCGCCTGGAGGAGCCATGGCGGGTATCACCCCACCTGACCTGCAGAAAGCCCTGTCGGGCGCGGACTACCCGGCCACTTCCGACCAGCTTCGGAAGGTCGCCGAGAACAACCACGCGTCCAAGGAGATCACCGAACGGATCTCCCACCTCGGCAAGAAGAAGTTCGAGAACCCCGCCGAGGTCAGCAAGGCCGTCTTCCGGAACGAGTGACGGCGAGCGCACAGGGATGCGCGGCGGCCGGGCGGCTTCCGCTCCGGCCGCCGCGCGGTGCGCGGCTCACCCGGGAGCGGGACCGCCGCCGGACCGCACCGTGGGCGGGGCGAGGAGGACCGGGCCGGGCGTGCCGCCCTTGCAGGAGTCGTGGCAGTCCTTCTCCAGGCTGCAGCACAGCGAGCAGACCGAGCCCTGGTGGAAGGGGCAGGCGGCCATGTCCGGCCGCTCGAAGTCGGTCGCGCACACCGCGCAGGTCAGCACGGCGGCGGAGGGCAGACCGTCCGGACCGAGCAGCGGCTCCTCCAGGTCGTCGGTGCGGGCGATGTAGTACCGGCCCTTGGTGAGCACGGCGAACAACGGTGAGAGCACCATGGCCAGGACCAGCGCGAGGAACGGCGAGAACGCCTTGCCGTAGGCGCCGAAGGCGTCGAAGTACGCGGCGACGGAGACCGCGGACGCGATCAGCATCGAGCCGAAGCCGACCGGGTTGAAGCGGTACAGGTGGGCCCGCTTGAACTCGATGTACGACGGGCTCAGCCGCAGCGGCTTGTTGATGACGAGGTCGGCGACGACCGCGCCGATCCAGGCGATGGCCACGTTGGAGTAGAAGCCGAGCACCGTGTTGAGGAAGCCGAAGACGCCGCCCTCCATCAGCGCGAGGGCGATGCCGACGTTGAGGAAGATGTAGACGACCCGGCCGGGGTGGCGGTGCGTCAGACGGGAGAAGAAGTTCGACCAGGACAGGGAGCCGGAGTAGGCGTTCGTCGAGTTGATCTTCACCTGGGACAGGATGACGAAGAAGGTGGCCAGGCCGAGGGCGACCGGCGCGGCGAACGTCCCGAAGCCGTGGACGTACTGCTGGATCGGCTCGTCGGCCTTGCCGAGCCCGACGCCGTCGGCGATGCAGAAGGCGAGGAAGGCGCCTCCGATCTGCTTCAGCGCCCCGAGAACCACCCAGCCGGGGCCGGCACCGAGCACCGCGGCCCACCACCGCCCGCTGTTCTCGGGGGTCTTGTCGGGCATGAAGCGCAGATAGTCGACCTGCTCCCCGATCTGCGCGATCAGCGACAGCGCGACGCCCGCGCCCGCCCCGACACCGAGCACGCTGATCGCCGAGCCGGTGGGCGAGTCACCCGCGAAGTGCGTGAACTCCGAGAATTTCGCGGGTTCCTGGATCGCCACGGACACGAACGGGGCGACCATCAGCACCAGCCAGACCGGCTGGGTCCACACCTGCATCCTCGACAGCGCGGTCATGCCGTAGACGACGAGCGGCAGGATGACCAGTGAGCAGACGACGTAGCCGACGGGGAGCGGGATGTGCAGGCCGAGTTCCAGGGCCTGCGCCATGATCGAGCCTTCGAGGGCGAAGAAGATGAAGGTGAAGCTCGCGTAGATCACCGAGGTGAGCGTCGAACCGAGGTACCCGAAGCCCGCGCCCCGGGTCAGCAGGTCCATGTCGATGGAGTACTTGGCCGAGTAGTACGAGATCGGGATCCCGGTGAGGAAGATGACCACCGCCGCGGTCAGGATCGCCACCAGGGCACTGGAGAAGCCGTGCGAGACGGCGATCGAGCCGCCGATGGCGAAGTCCGCGAGATAGGCGATGCCGCCGAGGGCCGTGGTGGCCACGACATACGGCGACCAGCGGCGGAAGGACTTGGGCGCGTAGCGCAGCGAGTAGTCCTCCAGCGTGTCGTTGCGCGTCCAGCCGTTGTACGTCCGACCGCCGGGCGGCTCCGGTGGCGCTTGGGTGTCGACGGTCTCCGTCACGGCGCTCCCCTCCTCCTGCGCTGCGCCCGGACGGTCCGGTGCAGTGCAGGAAGGTTCGTGCCGCGGTATTGCCCCGCTGTTTCGCGGCCTTTACAACACGGGGACCCGGTGGACGTGACATCCCTCACAGCGGAGTCGGCGACTAGGCGGGCGGCATAGTAGACGCGGCCTCCATGGCAAATGAGACATGTCCGTCTTGCCGTGGGCGACGGTCGGGGTCACGGCGACGCCGGACCGGCCTCCCGGCGACTCCTCCCATTCGTCCTCGCTCAGGTGTTTCTGACGCGGCGAAAGAGTTGCGCAAACATCGCGTTCGCGAAGTCGGCATCTCCGGGCTCGCCTGACAAGACCCGCGCGCCTCTACGAGGCGCGATAGTAGAGGCGGCCTTTGCGCTCCCTGTGACGCCGTCCCAACAATGAGCGCTCGGCGATCACCGAGTGAGGTTGACGAATGGGCCAGCACCGCAAAACGAAGCACTACCGGCGAATAGTCGTCGCCGCAGCAGCCGTCGGCGCCGTGGGCGTGCCGTCCGTCGCCCTGGCCTGTGCCGAGTGGCCGTACGGCACGCAGGACCCGGCACAGGCCGTCGCGACGAGCACGCCCGTGGGGCAGTGGCAGTACACCCCCGGGCATCACCACAGCAACGTGTACGACACCGGTGGCAGCGCGTACGACACCGGCGCGCCGCAGACCACCGCGCCGTCCACGCCCTTGACCACGGCACCGCCGAGCGCCCACCCCACCGCCACGAAGAAGGCCACGGTCCACCACCCGCGGCGGACAGCCACCCCCGGCACTGCGCAGGCCACCCCTTCCGCTCCTCCTTCCGCTTCTCCTTCCGCTTCCGCCGCCCCCGCCGCGCCGAGCACCCCGAAGCCGGCCGCCACGGCGTCCGGGGTCACCGGCGAGATCCTGCAGTTGGTGAACGACGAGCGGGCGAAGGCCGGTTGCCAGGCGCTGACCCTCGACCCGGCGCTGACCAAGGCCGCACAGGCGCACAGCGCGGACATGGCGTCCCACCAGAACATGTCGCACACCGGGTCCGACGGGTCGAACCCGGGCGACCGCATCACCGCCGCCGGCTACACCTGGAGCAGCTACGGCGAGAACGTCGCCTACGGCTACGGCACGGCGGAGCAGGTCATGGCGGGCTGGATGGCCAGCCCGGGCCACCGGGCCAACATCCTCAACTGCGGGTTCAAGGAGATCGGCGTCGGCCTCGCGCAGCCCGGCAGCTACTGGACCCAGGACTTCGGCACGGCACGCTGAGCGCCGGCGGCCGGCGCGTCGTCCCGGCCGCCGGGACCCGCTGGTTCGGGCAGGGCGCGCAGCAGCAGCCAGCTGAGCGCCGGCATCAGGACCAGCGGGGCCAGCGCGGTCCGCAGGGACGTCGCGTCGGCGACCCGGCCGATGAGGGGGCTCGCCAGTCCGCCGACGCTGACGGTCAGGCCGAGGGTGACGCCCCCGGCGGTGCCGACCCGCGAAGGCAGGTAGTCCTGGCCGAGGGTGACCTGGAGGGAGAACGGCACGTACAGACCGGCGGAGGTCAGGGCCACGCACAGGTACAGGGCGGGGCCGGGGACGAGGACGACGCCGGCGACCGCCGCGACCGAGAGCAGGTACGACCAGCGGCAGACCGTCACGCGGTCCCAGCGCCCGGCGAGCCGGCCGCCCAGCACGGAACCGGCCGCGCCGCCCACGTAGAGCACGCACAGCGCGGCCGTGCCGGCCGCCGTACCCCCGCCCGTGCGCTGCGCCGCGTACAGGGACAGGAAGCTGCTCAGTCCGGTGAAGACGACCGAGCGGCACACCACGGCCAGGGACAGTCTCAGGAAGGACGCCCTGTCGTCGGTGCCGTACGCCGGTGTGGTCCCGGTGAGGTGCCGCCGCTGCTCCGGTGCGCGCAGGACCGTCAGGTTCAGCGCCGTGCCGACGAGCGCGGGCAGCACCAGCAGCGGCGTCCAGGCGAGGCCGCCCGTGCCCACGACGGCGGTGACCAGGAGCGGGGCCAGGGCGAAGCCGGCGTTGCCGCCCAGGGAGAACCAGCCCATGGCGCTGTGGCCTCCCCCGCCGGCGAGCCGGGCCACGCGCGCGGACTCGGGGTGATAGGCGGCCACGCCGGCACCGGACACCGCCACGCAGACCAGCGTCAGCGCGTAGGAACCGCTGGTCCCGCACAGCGCGATGCCCAGCCCGGCCAGGAGGGTGGCGGCCGGCAGCAGCCAGGGAACGGGCCGGCGGTCGGTGAGCGCGCCGAACAGCGGCTGCGCCACCGAGGACAGCAGGGAGGCGGCCATGACGACCCCCGCGGCCGCGGCGTAGCCGTAGGAGCGCTCGGCGACGAGGAACGGGATCAGGGACGCCACGGCTCCCTGGTAGACGTCGACACAGGCGTGCCCGACGGACAGCAGGGTGATCGATGCTTTCCTTCGCACCCGGTCATGCTCCGGGCCCGCGGGGCTGTCGCGCTTTCGATAACCTGCCAGGTGATGACGGAGATCCGCCACGAGCCGGTGGCCCCCACCCGCACCCAGTGGCTGGCGCCGGGCGCGGCGATAGACGCCCACCGGCACGACGACCACCAGATCGTGTACGCGGGCCGGGGCGTGCTGGCCGTCACCACCGACGCCGGTTCCTGGGTCGCCCCGGCCACCCGCGCCCTGTGGGTGCCGGCCGGCACCGTGCACGCCCACCAGGCGCACGGCGCGCTCGAACTGCACCTGGTGGGGCTGTCCGCGGACGAGAACCCGCTCGGCCTGGACGCGCCGACCGTGCTGGCCGTGGGGCCGCTGCTGCGCGAACTGATCGTCGCCCACACCGGCGCCCCGGACGACGGCAGTCCCGAACGGGCGCGGCTGCGCGCGGTGTTGCTGGACCAGTTGCGCGCCTCGCCCCAGCAGCCGCTGCATCTGCCGACGCCCGCGTCGCCGGTGCTGCGCGCCCTGTGCGACGTCCTGCGCGCCGATCCGGCCGACGGCCGCACGCTGGCGGAGCTGGGGCGTCAGGTCGGGGCGAGCGACCGTACCCTGTCCCGGCTGTTCCGCCGCGACCTCGGGATGACGTTCCCGCAGTGGCGCACCCAGCTGCGGCTGCACCACGCGCTGGTGCTGCTGGCGGAGCGGACGCCGGTGACGACGGTGGCGCACCGGTGCGGGTGGTCCTCCGCCAGCGCGTTCATCGACGTCTTCCGGCGCACCTTCGGGCACACGCCGGGCAGCACCCCGTAGCGCCCAGGTCCTGGCGGCACAGTCTGGACACGCTCACAGCCTGGACGCGCTCAACAGCCTGGCGGCGCTCACAGCCTGGCGCCGAAGGCCTGGGTCCACCACGGGCCGCCCGAGCCGTTGTGGACGCCCACGCCGATGTTCTTGAACGAGCAGTTGAGGATGTTGGCGCGGTGGCCGGGGCTGTTCATCCACGAGTCCATCACGGCCTGCGGGGTCTGCTGCCCCTTCGCGATGTTCTCGCCGTACGTCGACCAGCGGTAGCCCGCCGCGGTGATGCGCTCGCCGGGTCCGTCGCCGTCCGGGTTGGTGTGGTCGAAGAAACCGCGGGCGGCCATGTCGTCGGAGTGGCCCTGGGCGGCCCGGTCCAGTTGCCCGTCCTCGGTGACCGGGCCGCAGCCGGCGGCGGCCCGTTCCTTGTTGACCAGCGCGACGACCTGCGCCACGGTGCCCGTGGGCGCCGACTGCGCCTGCGGGGTGCGCGAGGCGCGAGGAGTCGTCGGCGTGCTCGGCCGGGCCGTCGGGGTGCTGCTGGTGCGCGCCGGGCGGGGGCTCCTGGAGGCGTGCGGCTTCTTCGAGTGCGACGGGGACGGCGACGCGGACGCCGAGGGCGGGGACGAGGTCGCGGTGACGCTGGGCTCGGCGAGGTCCACGACGGGGGCGTCGGCGGTGTGCGCGGTGGTCGCCTCCCTGGTCTCCGGACCGGAGCCGGTGCCGAAGTACCAGAGGCCGCCACCCGCCACGCAGGCCGCCACCACGGCGCCTCCGACGGCCCGGCGCCGTGTCCGCCGCCGTCGCCGTGCCTCGCCGCGGCCGGTGCCACGGCGGCGGGAGGCGCGCAGCCCGACCGGGGCGCCGGAGTCACTGCCGCCGGCACCCGGGCCGCCGGCACCCGGATCCGCCTGGGGGGTGCCGGAATCCGCCGCGAGGGCGCTCGGGTCCGATCCGTCGGCGTCCGGGGCGGAGCCGGTGGTGCCCTGCACCGAGCCCTGGTCCCCTGCGGCGGTGCCCGCGTCCGCCTGCCCGTGGCCGGCGGTCCCGGTGACCTCGGGGAGCGGTGCGGCGGAGGCGGCCGCCGTCAGGCCGGGCACGGCGGACCGGGTCGCCGTCAGCAGCGCCGACGACACCGCGACGAGGGCCAGCCCGGCCAGCAGCCCCTCCGCGGGCAGCAGACCGCTCCACAGCCCGCCGCAGCGCGCGCACTCCCGGGCGTGCCGGGCTATTCGCTTGCGCCACAGAGCGGAGGGCCGGCCGTCCCAGGAGGCCAGCATTCCGCGCAGTTCCCCGCAGCCGGGCCGCGCGTCCAGCGCCCGTACCACCACCCGGGCCGCCTCCAGCCGCGCCTTCATCCGCTGCACCCGGACCGCGGTGTGCTGCGGCGACACCGCGAGGGCCGCGGCGACCTCGGCCCGGGTCAGCTCACCGGCGCACTCCAGCCACCACAGCGACAGCACCTCCCGGTCCTCCGGCTCCAGCCAGCGGGTGGCGCGCGCGGTCTCCTGGCGCTGGCCGGACAGCTGGAGCCGGACGATGGTCAGGTCCACGAAGTCGGCGCCCGGATCGGCGACGTCGCCGGTCTCCTCCACGGCGTCCGGGGCGAGTTGCCGATCCTGCCAGTGCGCCCGGACCCGGTTCATCGCGATGGCCACGAGCCAGGAGCGGAAGCTCTCCGGGGTGCGCAGGTCACCGAGCGAGCCGAGGGCCCGGAGCATGGTCTCCTGGACCACGTCGTCGACGTCGACCGAACCGTTCAGGGCCCGCCCCACGATGTTGTAGAGCAGCGGGAGACAGGCGCTGACCAGGGCGTCCTGGGCCGCCGGGTCTCCCGCCCGGGCGGCGGTCACCAGTGCCGCCGTGTCCACCGTGTGCTGTGTCCTCATCAGAGCTTCCCTGTCCTCGACGCCGAACGATGCTGTCCGTTACCTGGGAGACCGCCCGGTGCGGTGCCGATAACAGTTCTTCGGAAAATCGTTCGACGGGAGACTCACAGCAGCGGTGCGCCGGCCGCAAGGGAGAAGATCACACCGTGGCGGATCCCGGGGGGTCCTCCGCTCCGCCGTCCAGCCGGTTCGCCCGGTCCACCTCGGCCATGTGTGCCTCGGCCCAGTCCCGGACGGCCACGAGGACGGTTTCGAGCGACAGGCCGAGTGCGGTGAGCCGGTAGTGCACGGCGGGCGGTACGGAGGGCTCCACCCTGCGGGCGACCAGGCCGTCCCGGACCAGGCTCCGCAGGGTCACGGACAGCATCTTCTGCGAGACGCCGGGCATCCGGCGCAGCAGCTCGGCGAAGCGCACCTCGTCCGGGGCCGCCTCCGCCAGCACCTTCACCGCCATCGACGTCCACTTCGTACCGATCCGGTCGAGCAACCGGCGGGTCGGGCACGCGGGGTCGAACAGGTCGCCGCGCGCGGCGGGACCGTCCTTGGCCTGGGAGGTCACCTGAAGCTCACCAACTCACGGGAAAGTGCGGTCTGGTGAGCCCGAGAGTAGTTTCCTAGCGTTCCCTTGTCACCATCGGTTACCCAAGGGATCGTCCATGACCGTCAACTCCTCCCCCGGCGTGCGGCTGCGCCGGGTCACCGTCAACGGCGTCGGACTCAACGTCGCCACGGCCGGGCAGGGACCGGCCGTCCTGCTGCTGCACGGCTTCCCGCACACCTGGCGGCTGTGGACCGAGGTCATCGGCCCGCTGGCCCGCCGGTACCGGGTGATCGCACCGGACCTGCGGGGTTTCGGCGACAGCGACCGGCCGGCGGACGGGTACGACGCGGGGACGCTCGCCGCCGACGCCGAGGGCCTGCTGGAGGCACTCGGCGCCGGCCCGGCCGCCGTGGTCGGCATCGACCTCGGCACCCCGCCCGCGTTCCTGCTGGCCATGCGGCGGCCCGGACTGGTACGGCGGCTGGTGCTGATGGAGTCGCTGCTGGGCGACCTGCCGGGCGCCGGCGCGTTCCTCGCCGGCGGTCCGCCGTGGTGGTTCGCCTTCCACGCCGAGCCAGGCCTCGCGGAGACCGTGCTCGCGGGGCACGAGGAGCAGTACATCGGCTGGTTCCTGGACCGCGGCACCCTCGGGCGGGGCGTACGGCCGGATGTGCGCGCGGAGTTGGTCCGCGCCTACACCGGGGGCGAGGCGCTGCGCGCGGCGTTCGGACCGTACCGGGCCCTGCCGGAAACCGCCCGGCAGATCCGGGCGGCCGTGGCCGGCGCCCGGCTCACCGTCCCCGCGCTCACGGTCGGCGCCCACCCGGTCGGCCATGCGCTGGAACACCAACTGGGCCCGCACGCCGACCGGTTGACCGGCCATGTCATCCCGGACTGCGGTCACATCATCCCGCTGGACCGCCCGAAGGCGCTGCTGGAGCTCCTGGAACCGTTCCTCGCCGGGGACCGGGACTGACCCCGCGTCCCCGGCGCGGAAGGGTCAGGCGGGCTTCACCTTCGACACCGCCGTCGCGGTGACCTTGTTGTCGCACTCGGCGAACCAGCCGTCGTCCAGGGCGACCTGGTGCTTGCCCGCCTTCGGCAGGCCGACCACCAGCGTCGGGAACACGGACGGGGTCGCGCCGGAGACGCAGTAACCGTCCGCCTCGCCCTGCACCTGGACGAAGGTCAGCTTCAGCCACGCCTTGCCGCCCGGTGCGAGGCGCACGGTGGTCGCGGTGCCCTTGGGGGTCACCTTCAGCGGGACGGACCGCTGCGGCGAGCCGTTGCCCGCCCCGGCCACCGTCGGGTGGCCGCGCAGCACGCACGCCGCCGAGGAGACGTTCTTGAACTGGACGACCGCGGCCCCGGTGCCCGTGCCCCGCGGCCGGACGGCGGACTGGTACGCCGACGCCTCCAGCGCCTTGGCCGCGCAGGCCGGCGTGGCACGGGAGGTGGTGTGGGCGACCAGGGAGACGCGGACGGGCGCGGCGGCCTCGGCCGACCCGGCGGTCGCCGCGGCCGCCACGGTGGCGGCGGGAGCCTTCGGCGTCGGGGCCGTACCCGCTGCCCTGCTGCTCGCCGACTGGAAGGCCGTCAGCGACAGGGTGGCGGCGACGGCGGCCAGGGCCGTCACGGTGACGCGGCTGGTGTGTCGGTGGTGCATGGGATCCCCCGATTGTCCGTGGTGTGTGGTCGGAGCGACCGGCAGGTCGCCGGTGCTCACCCGCACAGACCGGGTGCCGGGGCCCCGGGTTCCCCGGTCCGGCCGTTGTGACACGCCGGTGACAAACCAGGGCCGGAGGTGCACGGAAGGCCGCGCGGTGGCCACCGGGCGGCGTGGCGCGCGCCGGGGCGGCGCGGTCCGCGGCGAGGATGGCGCCCGGACGAACCGACTGGGAGGCGGGTGTGCGGGTATGACGGTGAACCGTGTCGGCCTGGTCGTGCACGGCGGGCGCGCCGAGGCGGTGGCCGCCGCGCGGGCCGTGCGCGCGTGGTGCGCCGAGCACGCCGTGGGATGCGCGGACATCGACGTCTGGCAGGAGGGCGCCCGGCACAGCGCCCGCGAGGAGATGGCCGGCGCGGGCGACCCGGACCTCGTCGTCACCCTGGGCGGTGACGGCACGTTCCTGCGCGGGGCCCGGCTGGCGGCCGAGAACGACGCCCTGGTGCTCGGTGTCGACCTCGGCCGGGTCGGCTTCCTCACGGAGGTACCGGCCACGTCGGTGCGGGCCGCGCTGGACGCCGTACGGGAGGAGCGGATCGACGTCGAGAGCCGGATGCTGCTGACCCTGCGGGCGTCGTGCCGGCTGGAGGTGCCCGCACAGATGGAGGCGCTGCTGCGGTACGGCCGCGGGCCCATGCTGCCGCCGCCGCGGGTGCGCACGGAGTGCGAGGCGGGCGGTGACTGGGGTGTCGCCCTGAACGTCACCGCGCTGAACGACGTGGTCGTGGAGAAGCTGGCCCGGGACCGGCAGGTGTCGGTCGCGGTCTATCTGGCGGGCCGGCTCCTGGCCTGCTACTCGGCCGACGCGCTGCTGGTGGCCACGCCCACGGGCTCCACGGCGTACAGCTTCGCCGCGGGCGGTCCGGTGGTCTCGCCCCGCGCGGAGGGACTGGTCTTCACCCCGGTCGCACCGCACATGGTGTTCAACCGTTCGGTGGTGGCCGCGCCGGACGAGCCCGTCGCGCTGCGCGTGCTGGAACGGTCGGGCCAGGCCGCGGTCAGCATCGACGGCCAGTTGCGCGGGGTGCTGAGCCCCGGCGACTGGATCGGCGTGTACGCCGCACCGCGCAGGCTGAAGGCCGTGCGGCTCGGTCCGATGGACTTCTACGGCCGGCTGCGCGAGCGGATGAACCTCACCGACGCGCCGGCCGCGCTCGCCGACGGGCAGGCGGCTCCGCTGTGGCCGGTGAGAACGCCCCCGCCGGAGGACCTCGCCCACCTGGCCCTTCCCCCGGGCCCGGGGGACGCTCCCCGGCTGTCCTGAGACACCCGGATGGCCGTTCGAACCACGGGGCGCTGCCGCGCGGTGCGTGCGACCTGTGATCCTATATTCCGTACCGTAGACGTGGGCGAGCCCCACCGGAATGAGGAGATATCGATGTCGAAAGTCGCGCTGAAGACGAACTTCGGCCAGATCGTGCTGGAACTCAACGACGCCGAGGCGCCCAAGACCGTCGAGAACTTCCTGTCGTACGTGCGCAGCGGCCATTACGACGGCACGATTTTCCACCGGGTGATCAACGGCTTCATGATCCAGGGCGGCGGTTTCACCCCGGACATGGACCAGAAGCGCACCCAGGCGCCGATCCAGAACGAGGCCGACAACGGTCTGAAGAACGACAACTACACCGTGGCGATGGCGCGGACGAACGACCCGCACTCCGCGACGGCCCAGTTCTTCATCAACGTTTCGGACAACGCCTTCCTCAACTACTCGGCGAAGACGCCGACCGGTTGGGGTTACGCCGTGTTCGGCAAGGTCGTCGAGGGCAAGGACGTCGTCGACTCCATCAAGGCGGTCAAGACGGGCAGCCGGATGGGCCACCAGGACGTCCCCACGGAGACCGTGGTCATCGAGTCCGCCACGGTCGTCGCCTGACGCACACCCCGCCGGGCGGTACCGGTCCACCGGTGCCGCCCGCGTCGTACCGTCCGGCCCGTCCGGCCCGAGGGCGGTCGAATCCGAGGCCGGATCAGACCGCGGCTCCGGTTCCGGAGGCGAGCCGTCGCAGCGTGGTCTCGATCCGGGCCAGTACGGCCTGTTGCTGGGCCACCAGATAGAAGTGGTCCCCGGGGTACACGTGCAGCTCGAACGGGCCGTCGGTCTCCTGTGACCAGGTCCGGGCCTCCTCGGGGGTCACGCGGGGGTCGGCGTCGCCCGTCAGCGCGACGAAGGGACAGCTCAGCCGTGGCCCGGGGGTGTGCCGGTACGTCTCCACCGCACGGTAGTCCGCCCGCAGCACGGGCAGGATCATGCTCAGCATCTCCTCGTCCCGGAGCACGGCCGCGTCGGTGCCGCCGAGCCTGGTGACCTCCTCGATCAGCCGCGCGTCGTCGCCCTGGGGGACGCCCTCGGGCCGCTCGACGGAGGGCCCCCGGCGGCCGGAGACGAAGAACACCGCGGGCGGCCGCCCGGCGTCCTCCAGGAGCCGGGCCAGCTCGAAGCCGACCATGGCGCCCATGCTGTGCCCGAAGAGGGCGAGCGGTGTGCCGTCCCGCTCGTCCAGCGCGCCGAACACGCCCCGGGCGAGGTCCTGGACGGAGTCCAGGGGAGTCTCCAGGTGGCGGTCCTGCCGGCCGGGATACTGCACCGCACGCACATCCACCGCCGGCGACAGCGCCTTGGAGACGGGGAAGTAGAAGCTCGCGGAGCCACCGGCGTGCGGCAGGCACAGCAGCCGCGGCGCTCCCGGTGCCGCCTGGTGGAAACTGCGCAGCCACAACTGGTGCTCCGTGCCGGACCGGTCGGCCATGTGTCCCCCTCGGTGGAACGTGTCGAACCTGCTGTGTCCCACGGTACTGAGGGGCGTTCCGAGCCGCGGAGGAGGCGTTCCGTTCCGGAGGTTCCCGTGCCGTTCCGCCCCTGTGCCGTCCCGCCCCTCTGCCGTGCCCGCTTGACGCGGCGCACCCCCATTCCTAGACTACCTGTCCAGATCTGGACGATTAGTCGAACCGGAGGCCGGTGTGGGCGAGGACGGTACGGACGAGCACCTGATCCGGGAGGCCGAGAAGATCGCCGTCGCGCTGGGCCGCATGTTCCCCGGCCTGTGCGAGGTGGTGCTGCACGACCTGCGGGACCCCGACCACGCGATCCGCGCGATCGAGAACAACCTGTCGGGCCGTCAGGTCGGCGACAGCGCCACGGAGTTGGGACTGGCCCGGATCGCCGACCCGCAGTACCCCAGCGTCATCCAGAACTACCCCAACCGGTTCCCCGACGGCCGCCCGGCGAAGAGCACGTCCATCGGCATCAAGAACGCCGCCGGCGAGTACATCGCGGCGCTGTGTCTGAACCTGGACGTGTCCGTCCTGTCCCCGGTGACCCTCGCGCTGTCCAACCTCGTGGCCACGGACACCGACCACCGCGACCAGCCGCTGGAGACCCTGCGGGACCGCACCGCACGCGAGCTGCGCCAGGTGGTGGAGGCCCGTGCCGCCGAGCGCGCCGCCACGCCCCGCTCACTGAGCCGGGAGGACAAGAAGGCCCTCGTACGACAGCTCCAGCGCGACGGCTACTTCGACTCGCGCGACGCCGCCCAGACCATCGCGGACCTGCTCGGCGTCTCCCGGGCCACGGTCTACAACTACGCGAAGTGAAGGGTCACCCGACCATGACCAGCGCCCCCTCCACCCCCTCCGCCCCCTCCACCCCGCCGTCCCCCTCCCCTCCCGCTGTCACCTCCGCCGCCGTCTCCTCCGGCGCCCGGACCCTGGCCGGTCCCGACACCCCGTTCGCCGTCGTCGACGTACACAGGGTCCGGCGCAACATCGCCCGGCTGCGGGCGCGGGCGGAGCGGCTCGGGGTCGTGCTGCGTCCGCACGTGAAGACGGCCAAGAGCCTCGACGCCGCCGCCCTCCTGCACGACGGCACCCCGGGCCCCGTCACCGTCTCCACCCTCGCCGAGGCCGAGGCGTTCGCCGCCGCCGGCTACCGCGACCTCACGTACGCCGTCGGCATCGAGCCGCACAAACTCCCGCGGGTGGTCGCCCTGGTGCGCCGGGGCGTCACGCTGCGCGTCCTGCTGGACAGCACCGAGCAGGCGACGTTCGTCGCCACGGCCGCGCGGGAGGCCCGGGTCGCCCTTCCCGCCCAGATCGAGATCGACTGCGACGGCCACCGAGGCGGCCTCAGGCCCGACGCCCCCGGACTCCCCGGGATCGCCCGGATCCTGCACGACGCGGGCTGCCTGGACGGCGTACTGACCCACGCGGGCGAGTCGTACCACTGCCACACCGCCGAGGAGCGGCGCGCGGCGGCGCTGAACGAGCGCGAGGCCGCGGTCGCCGCGGCCGAGCGGCTGCGCGCGGCCGGCCTGCCCGTGCCCACCGTCAGCGTGGGCTCCACCCCCACCGCGCACGCGGCCGACGACCTCACCGGGGTCACCGAACTGCGCGCCGGCACCTACGTCTTCTTCGACCTGGTGATGGCCGGCCTCGGTGTGTGCGAGCTGGACGACCTCGCCCTGTCGGTGGTGGTCACCGTCATCGGTCACCGCCCCGAGTACGGATGGATCGTCACCGACGGCGGCTGGATGGCGATGTCCCGCGACCGGGGCACCTCCGCCCAGCCGCAGGACCAGGGCTACGGTCTGGTCACCGACCTGGACGGCACGCCGATCCCGGACGTGGTCATGACCGCGGCCAGCCAGGAGCACGGCACGCTCACCGCCCGGAACGGAGCCGTCCTGCCCGAGCTGCCCATCGGCACCCGGCTGCGGATCCTGCCCAACCACGCCTGCGCCACCGCCGCCCAGCACCAGGGGTACCACGTCGTGGACGGCGCCCACGGCCCGGCGGCGCCCGCCCCGATGATCACGGCATACTGGCCACGCGTCACCGGCTGGTGAGCCGTCTGCCGCCCCTTCCCCCGCCCGTCGAGGACATCCCGAGGACCCCCATGGCCACCGCCGCACCGCCCGTTTCGTTCGCCGACGTCCGCGAGGCCGCCGCCCGCCTCCGGGGCATCGCCCACCGCACGCCCGTCCTCACCTCCCGCACCCTGGACTCCCTGGTCGGCGCGGAGGTGTTCATCAAGGCCGAGAACCACCAGCGGATGGGCGCCTTCAAGTTCCGCGGCGCCTACAACGCCATCGCCCGGCTGACCGCCGAGCAGCGGGCGAAGGGCATCGCGGCCTACTCGTCCGGCAACCACGCCCAGGCCACCGCGCTGGCCGCCCGGGAACTGGGCACCACGGCCGTCATCGTGATGCCCGAGGACGCGCCGCGTTCCAAGCTGGCGGCGACCCTCGGCTACGGGGCGGAGGTCGTCACCTACGACCGCTACACCCAGGACCGCTCCGCGCTCGCCCACGCCCTGGCCGAGGAGCGCGGACTGACCCTGATCCCGCCCTACGACCACCCCGACGTCATCGCCGGGCAGGGCACCGCCGCGCTGGAACTCCTGGAGGAGACCGGCCCGTTGGACGCCCTCCTGGTGCCCGTGGGGGGCGGCGGCCTCATCGCCGGCAGTGCGACCGCCGCGACGGCCCTGCATCCCGGGATCCGCGTCATCGGCGTCGAACCGGAGGCGGGCGACGACACCAAGCGGTCCCTGGAGGCCGGGGCACGCGTGACCGTGCCGGTCCCCCGCACCATCGCCGACGGCCAGGCCCTGGACACCCCCGGCGAGATCACCTTCCCCATCAACCAGCGCCTGGTCGACTCCATCGCGCTCGTCAGCGACGCCGAGATCGTCACCGCGATGCGCTTCGCCTTCGAACGCCTCAAGACCGTCCTGGAGCCCAGCGGCGCCACTCCGCTGGCCGCGCTGCTGGCCGGACGCGTCGAGAACCCGCCGCGGCGGATCGGCGTCATCGCGTCCGGCGGCAACATCGACGTCGACCGCTTCGCCGCCCTCACGCAGCGGCCCGAGCGGGGGTGACGCCGGCGGGGCGGGTACCCCGTGCCGAGGACGCGGTTCCGGACGGACGGCGCCGTCCCGCCTGTGTCACGGCGTCCCGCCCGGGTACCCGGCACGCCACCGGAGACAGAGAGACGACGCACAGCGATCGTCAGGGACGGAGGGCCGGAACCATGCCTGCGCCGGCACGATCCGCCGTCGCGGATCCCCGAGAACGCCGCCGTGCCGCCGCCCGCTCCGCGCGTCCGCGGAGCAGGGTCCACGAGACCGGCGACGACCCGGACCTGCTCGGCCAGTACCTCGCCCAGATCGCCGCGACCCCGCTGCTCACCGCCGAGGACGAGGTGCGGCTGGCCCGGCGCATCAAGGCCGGGGTGCACGCCGCCGAGGAGCTGGAGCGGGCCGAGGCCGGCGAGTGGCGCCCGCCGCCGGAACGGCGCCGGGAGCTGGACGCGGTCGTGCGGGACGGCTGGCACGCCAAGGACCACATGATCCGGGCCAACCTGCGGCTGGTGGTGTCGATCGCCAAACGGCACGCGCACCGGGGCGTGCCCCTGCTCGACGTGATCCAGGAGGGCAACCTGGGGCTGATCCGGGCCGTGGAGAAGTTCGACCACACCAAGGGCTTCAAGTTCTCCACCTACGCCACCTGGTGGATCCGCCAGGCGATCGAACGGGGCCTGGCCCAGCACGCCCGTACCGTGCGGCTGCCCATGCACGTCGTGGAGGAGCTGCAGAAGCTCGCGAAGGCGGAACGGCGGCTCCAGCTGCGCCTCGGTCATGAGCCGACGGACGGCGAGGTCGCCCGGGAGAGCGGTTTCGACGAGGGCCGGGTGGCCTGGCTGCGCCGGGTCGGCCGGCAGACGCTGAGCCTCGACACCCCCGTGGACGACGCAGGGGAGACCGTGGTGGGCGACCTCGTCCCCGCCGCCGACGTGCTCCAGGCCCCCGCGGTGGCCGAGTACCGGGCGCTCGCCGAGGACCTGAGGGACGCCCTGGGCCTGCTGGCACCCCGCGAGGCCATGATCCTCAGTCTGCGCTACGGCCTGCACGACGGGCAGCCCCGCACGCTGCAGCAGGTGGCCGACCAGGTGGGGCTGACCCGGGAACGCGTCCGTCAGCTGGAGAAGGAGTCCCTCGGCCGGCTGCGGGCCCCCGAGACCGGCGAGCGCCTGCTGGAGTGGGCCGGCTGACCGGTCGTGTGCCGGGGCCCGGCGGCAGCCGGCCGGCGGCACGATCGTCGGGCCGTACCCACGCTGACCACACGGGTGACCTGAGGGCTCCAGGGCACGGGGTGACTCCGAGGCGCGGGTGACTCCCGGCCACGGCGGGGCGCGGCAGGCTCCTCAGGACTCCACCCGTGCCACCAGCAGCGCGACGTCGTCGTCACCCCCGGGCGGCCGGAGTGTCTCCAGGACCCGGTCGCACGTCTCCCCCAGGTCCCGGTCGGCCGTGGCGGTCAGGACGTCGAGGAGGGTGCCGAGGCGGGCGTCGATCGGGTCGCGGCGGGTCTCCACCAGCCCGTCGGTGTAGAGCGCGAGCTGGTCGCCGGGGCGGAAGGGGAACTCGGTCGTCGTGAAGGCCGTACCGCCGACCCCCAGCGGTACCCCGGACGGCAGGTCGAGCAGCTGCGCCGGCCGGCCGGACCGGACGAGGGCCGGGGGCAGATGACCGGCGAGGCTGATGCGGCACCGGCCCCGCTCGGGGTCGTAGCGGCAGTAGGCGCAGGTGGCGATGGTGTGCTCGACGTCCTCGGTCAGGCGGTCGAGCTGCCGGAGCACCTCCGCCGGGTCGAGGTCGAGTCCGGCGAACGCGCGGGTGGCGCTGCGCAGCTGGCCCATGCTGGCGGCGGCGTTGATGCCGCTGCCCATGACGTCGCCGACGACGAGGGCGCTCCTGTCCCCGGCCAGCCGCATGGCGTCGAACCAGTCACCGCCGATCTCGCTGGAGGCCCCGGCCGGCAGGTAGCGGCAGGCGATCGAGAGGCCCGGCAGCCGGGACGGCAGCTGCGGGAGCAGCCGGCGCTGGAGGGTGAGGGCGGTGTTGCGGGCGCTCTGGTACCAGCGGGCGTTGTCGATGCAGATCGCGGCACGGCCGGCCAGCTCGCAGGCGAGGAGCGTGTCGTCCTCGTCGAACGGCGCGGGGGTGCGGGTGCGTTCGAGGCTCAGGGCGCCCAGCACCTCCCCGCGGGCCAGGAGCGGGACGGCGAGGTACGAGTGCACGCCCGTGCTCTCCAGGAGCGCGGCGGCCTCGCTGCTGCGGGCGATGCGGCGCAGGTCGTCGCGGGTGGTCGCGGCGACCCGTACCGGCCGGCGGGTGCGCACACAGCGGGTGAGCAGGCGGTCGCCGTCGTACCGGATGAGTTCTCCGGGCGGGTCGGTGATGTGCGCCTCGGGGGCGTGGGCCGCGGCGACGGCGACGGCGCGGAAGCGGGCGGGCCCGGCGACCGAGGGGGTGCGCCCGCGCAGGATGCTGTCGAGGACGTGGACGGTGGCGACGTCGGCCAGGTCCGGTACGACGACGCCGGCCAGCTCGTGCGCCGTCTGCTCCACGTCGAGGGTCGAACCGATGGCCGCGGAGGCGCCCGCGATCATGGCCAGCCGGTTCCGGGCCCGGGTCGCCGCGATGGTCGCCTCGTGGCGCTCCGTGATGTCGATGACGGACGTGGCCACGCCGAGCACCCGGCCGGCCGCGTCCTCCAGCCGGTGCATCGACACGGACCAGGCGTGCTCGCGGTGCGGGTCGGAGGGGGGACGGCCGACGACGTACCGGTCGGTCACCGGCTCTCCGGTCGCCAGGACCTGGCGCAGCTCGTCCTCGATGGCCTCGGCGTCCAGGAAGGTCAGGACGTCGGGGACCCGCCGGCCGAGGTGTTCGGCGGCGGAGCGGCCGTGGATGCGTTCCAGCGCCGGGTTCACGGTCAGGTAGCGCAGGCCGGGATCGAGGATGGCCAGGCCGACCGGCGACTGGGTGACCAGGCGCGCGGAGAGGGCGACGCCCCGCTCGACACGGGCCACGGTCGCCTGGTCCACGGCCAGGCCCAGGGCGTAGGTGTCACCGAGGTCGTCCAGCAGCCGCATGTTGCGGAACTCGACCAACCGGGTGCTGCCGTCCTTGTGCCGGACCGGGAAGGCCCCCGCCCAGTCGGTACCGGACCCCATGACCTCGGCGAACAGTGTGATCACCTCGTCGCGGTGCTCCTCGTTCACCAGCAGTTGCACCGCGAACCGGCCGAGCGCCTCCTCGGCGGTGTAACCGAACAGATCCTCCGCCTGGGGGCTCCAGAACACGACGCGACCGTTGGTGTCCAGCACCACCGCGGCGACGTTCAGCAGGTCGAGCAGTCCGGTGGGTGACGTGCCGGCACCGGCCAGGGGGCGGCCCCGGCCGGGTCGTGAGGTGTCCGTCGTGCCCATCCCCGTGCTCCTCTCCCACCCGGTGGGAGGACGCGCCGCGTGGGCGCCTCACCCGCGTTCCTTCGACGGCGCACGCTCTTCGCCGTCACCGTGTCCCTTCATAGTCACCGTGTTCGCGGCGGCGTGCCTCGCGACACCCGCTCGCCGACCGCCTGATCCCTGTCCCGCGTGTACCCCGAAACCGGCACGGACCCGACCGGCCGCGCCCCGGTCGGGAGCGCTTGCGGAACTCGACGCCTCGGTGGTCAACCGGCTCCCCCGCCGGGCATGATGCCGGAACGAGGCGGGCGTGCGGCGGGGGAGCCGATGGTCAGCGAGGTACCGCGGGACGGGGACGGCGCCGGGGCGGCGGAACGACGACGCGAGTCGGCCGAAGCCGTCCGGGAGGCCCGCCGGCTGTTGGACGACACCACGAACCGGTCGGCGGATGCACTGGTTCCGGTGGCCCACCGGCTGAACCGCGTCGAGACGGCGTTGCGGGAGCACGGGGAGGACTTCTCCGGCGTCTTCGTCTTCCTGAGTCTGGTGGTCGGTACGTACTGCCTGCTCAGGGGCGAGCACACGCCGTCGGACTCCGCCTCACGGGAGCGGGACGAGGTGCTGCGGCGCCTGCGGTGGGTGGATCGCCACGGTGAGCCGGACGACCTGCTCGTCGTGCAGGCCCGGATGATGCTGGTCTTCCTGCTCGTGCCCTGGGCCATGCCCCGCGCCGACGGCAGCCACACCGTGCTGCGGGACGCGCTGCTCACCGCCGGACAGGGCGCGGACCTGCTGACCGAGTCGTTGCGCCGGGACCTCACCGAGGCCGGGGAGGTCGCCTGCCGGATCGCCGAGGCCCCGCTCGACGCGGAGTTCCGGCAGCGGACCGCGAACGTCCGGCACGTCATCGAGCGCATGCTGAACCCCGGCCTGGTCGAGATGGACCTGCCCGGGACGGAAACGCCCGCCGTCGAGGCGGCGGACACCGGCAGCACGGCGCCCCGGCAGGACGGCGCTGACACGGAGGACACGAACGACACGGACACCGGCACCGCCGCACCCCGGCAGGACGGCGCAGACACGGAGGCGGCACTGCTCGACGCCGTCCGCGGCCTGGTGGCCCTGGCCCGCGTCCGCAGCACGGCGCAGTACACCCGGGTCCTGGTCTGGCTGAGCGCGACGCTGGGCTCCGGGAACGACCAGTCCCGCAGCGAGGTGGTGGAGCCGGACCAGGAAGCCTCGGCGCTGCTGCGCCGGACCGGCACCGGCGGGCCGGCCGGTGCCGACGGGCTCCGCCGCGCCGCCGGCCTGGTGCTGGGGTCGCTCCGCGCCCTGCCGGCGGACGCACCCGAACGGGCCCGGGTGGCCAGGCTGCACGCCCATCTGGTGGCCGCGCTGGAGATCGCGGAGCCGGGATCGGCCGACTTCGCCACCGTGGAGCGGCCCGCGCCGGACCCGGCCGACGCCCACCGCGACCGACTGCGGGACTGGCCGCTCGGCCTCACCCTGGAGCCCGGTCTGGCCGCCTTCCTCAACGGGAGTGTGCGGGACTTCGCTCTCGAGATCGGCGTGTACGAGCGGCGGCACGCGGCCCGCATCGACCGGATGCTGGCCTACCGGACCGGCGACCCCGGATACCTGGAGGACGCCGCCACCGTGCTCGGGGAGGCGATCGACGCGAGCCCGCCGGACTCCTGGTGGGTCATGGCCCTGCGGGTGGAACTCGCCGAGATCCAGGAGCAGGCCGCCGCGCACGGCGGCAGCTTCCACGACGCGGACAGCTCCCTGGCCACCCTGCGCGAACTGGGTGCGAGGCTGCGGCACGACGGCTCACTGCCGCCCGACGCGCCGTTCGTCCTGGAGCTGCTGCTGTCCACCGCGGACCTGGAGCTGCGCCACGCGCGGCGCACCGGGAACCGGGAGGCGCTGCCACCGCTGATGGAGGAACTGCGCGCCCGGCACGCCGCGCTGCCCGCGGACAGCAGGTGGCGCGGCGAGCTGGCACGGCGGCTGGAGGAGCTGGAGGAGCTGTGCGCGGACGGGCGACGGGCCGGCCCGGGTACGGAACCGGGGCCGGCCGGGCCGCTGGACGTCGCCGCCGAACTGCAGGACCTCGGGCGCTGGGTCGACCGGATCGGCAGTGAGCTGGAGGAACCACCGGCCTACCACGAGCACGAGTACGACCGGCGCGCCCAGCTGGGCATGCGGCTGCTCCTGTCCGTCACACGCGGCCTGAACCACCCGCCGCTGCTGGACGCCGCCATCACCCAGCTGACCCGCGCCCGCGCGCTGCTCGCCGAGGGGCGGGGCGGACACCACAAGGTGGACGTCCTGACGAAACTGGCCGAGGCCCACATGATGCGGGCCGCCCGGCGCGGGCCGCAGCGGGCAGCGGACGAGCGGGCGTTCGTGGAGATCACCCGGGAGGCGCTGGGCGAACTGGCCGCCGACGTCCTGCTCCAGACCGGGGCCGACCACGGCCTGACGGCGGCCCTCAACGGCGACATGCTGGCGGAGCGGCTGGCGTGGGCCGCCATCCTCCTGCGCCGGCCGGCCGACGCGGTGGCCGACCTGGAGAGGGGGCGTGGCCTGGTGCACCAGGCCACGCTCGCCTCCCGCGGCATCCCCGAGCTCCTCGACGCCGCGGGCCACCCCGGACTGGCCCGGCGGTGGCGGGCCCAGGTCCGCGCCGACCCGCTGCGGCCGGGCACCGGCGACCCGCCGGCCGGCCGGGCCGGCGGTCCGCCGGTGCCCAGTGTCCTGCGCCGTGACGTCCTGGCCGTCCTCGGTGTCCGGTCCCGCCCCGGGCGGCGCCGGGGCGTCCGCCAGTTGGCGGGCACGGCGGACGTGGCCGCGCTCACCGAGGGCCTCGCCGCCTCGGGTGCCGACGCGCTGGTCTATCTGGTGGCCGGGGTGCCCCTGCCCCGTGGGCCCGGCGGCTCGTTCCCCGGCCACGCGCTCATCGTGCGCCCCGGCGCCGAGCCCGCCCTGCTCGCGCTGCCGGAGCTGATCCGCCCCGGCTGCGCACCGCTGGAGCGGTACCTCAAAGCGGCGGCCTCGCGTTCCCGGGCGCTCGTCCACCCGACCATGCACGCGTCGTTCCGGGCCGCCTTCGAGATGGACTGGCAGGCCTCGCTGCGGGAACTGTGCGACTGGGCCTGGCCGGCGGTGATGGGGCCGGTGCTCTCGGCGGTGGGTCCGCCGCCGGCCGCCGCGTTCCCGTCCGGCCGGCCGCCGCGGATCGTGCTGGTGCCGTGCGGCCGGCTGGGCGTCGTACCGTGGCACGCCGCGCGGACGGGGAGCGCCGGCGGACACGGGCACCGGTACGCCTGCCAGGAGGCCGTGATCAGCTATGCGCCGTCCGGCACCCAGTTCCTCACCGCGGCCGGCCGACGGCGCATGTCCCCCGCCGACGGGCGGCAGGTGCTCGTCGCGGACCCGGAACTGACCCTGCCCTGGGCCGAGGTGGAGGCGGAGGCGCTGCGCGCCTGCTGCTATCCCCGGGCGCTGCGCTACGGCGAGTTCCTCGGCAGCGGGGAGGAACCGGACGCCGCGGGAACGCCGGCGGAGCTGCTCGCGGTGCTGCCCGGCGGTGCGTCACCGGCGTCCGTGGTCCACCTGGCCTGTCACGCCCGGGCCGCGTCACGGCCCACGGACTCCGCGCTGCGGCTGGCCGGACCGCCCGGCGCGGGCCCGGAGTCCGGCCGGCTCACCGTGGCGGGCATCCTGGACGGGGTCGCCGACGTACCGCCGGACACCGCCGGCCCGCTGGTGGTGCTCAGCGCCTGCGAGACCGATCTGAGCGCCCGGCAGCACGACGAGGCGCTGACCCTGGCCACCGCGCTGGTCACGCGGGGTGCCGCGGATGTCGTGGGATCGCGGTGGGCGGTGCGGGACGGTCCGACCGCCGTGATGATGGCCGTCTTCCACCACCACCTCACGGCCGGCGGGCTGGCCCCGCCCGACGCCCTGCGCGCCGCCCAGTCGTGGATGCTCGACCCGCACCGCACGCTCCCGTTCGACCTGGACGACCCGCTCCGGCGTGAGGCCGGCCGCGCCGATCTGCGCGACCTCCATCACTGGGCGGCCTTCACTCACCAGGGCAACCCGGCGCCCGCACCGGCGCGTTGAGCCCCCGCACACCTACCGGACCACCATGGGAGGACCAGTGGACCGCACACCCCGACGCCCCGCCCGCCGTGTGCTCGCCGTCGTGCTCGCCGTCACCGCCGCGCTCGGCGCGGCGGCGCCGGGCGCCTCGGCGGCGGACCGGGCGGCCGGCACCGGACCGGGCGCGGCGCGCGTCCCGCTGCGCGTGGCGACCTACAACATCCATGCCGGAGCCGGCGAGGACAACGTCTTCGACCTCGACCGCACGGCGGCGGCGATCCGGGCCCTCGGCGCCGACGTGATCGGCCTCCAGGAGGTCGACGTGCACTGGGGAGCCCGGAGCGGCTTCGCGGACGAGGCCCGGGAGTTGGCCATGCGGCTGCGCATGCGGGTCTTCTTCGCGCCGATCTACGACCTCCCTCCCGCGACGGCGGACGGGGAACGGCGGCAGTACGGGGTCGCCGTCCTGAGCCGGTATCCGGTGCGGGACGCGCAGAACCACGAGATCACCCGGCTGTCCACGCAGACCCCGGATCCGGTGCCGGCGCCCGCTCCGGGCTTCGCCGAGGTGACGGTCCGGGTCCGGGGCGCCGCCGTGCACGTGTACACGACCCACCTGGACTACCGTACGGACCCCTCCGTCCGGCGTGCCCAGGTCGACGACATGCTGGCCGTCCTGGCCGAGGACGCGGGCCCGAAGGTACTCCTCGGGGACTTCAACGCCGAACCGGGCGCCCCCGAACTGGCCAGGCTGTGGGGTCCGTTGGCCGACGCCGCTCCGGACGGCGGCAGGACCTACCCGGCGGCCGGCCCGGTCAGGCGGATCGACCTCGTGACCGTCTCCCCGGAGGTCTCCGTCACCGGCGCGCGGGTGTGGGCGACCACCGCCTCGGACCACCGCCCGGTCGTCGCCGACCTCCTGCTGCGCCGCCCCGGCCGCTGACCCGCCCCCGCGGAATCGTCTTTTACGTGCTCCTGACATCTCACGGTTCCCGTGGCACTCTGCCTCACGCACGTCCATCCGCACCGTTCTTCGTTCCCCCACCCTGCCCGGACCCGACCGGTCGGGGCACGGCAGAAGGAGACCTGCGTGAGACGCCATCGCACCGCCGCGGGCATTCTGTTGGCCGTCGGAGCCCTGTTCGCCGGCGGCCTCGTCCAGGCCGGGGCCGCCGGCGCGGCGCCCTCCGCGCCGGCGGCCGCCGCCCGCACCGCCTCGGCGGCCGCACAGCACCGGGCCCGCGCCTTCTGGACCGCCGAGCGCATGCGCGGCGCCACCCCCCTCGACCTGCTGCTGAGCGGGAAGGCGGCCGAACGCCTCAAGTCCCCCGGGCGCCACGGACCTTCGACCACCGTCGCACCCACCCGCCCCTCCCTCGCCTCCTTCCCGCAGGCCGGTGGCCCGTGGACCGGCGGCGGCGCCGTGACCGCGACCTCCGGGCGGGTGTTCTTCACCTTCCAAGGGCGCACCGCCTCCTGCACCGGCAACGCCGTGACCAGCCAGAACTCCAGCACGGTCCTCACGGCCGGGCACTGCGTGAAGTACCAGGGCAGCTGGCACACCAACTGGGTCTTCGTCCCCGGATACGACAACGGCAACGCGCCGTACGGCCAGTGGACCGCGGCCACGACGCTGACCACCCCGCAGTGGGAGGCGAGCGAGGACATCAACTACGACGTCGGAGCCGCGGTCGTCAGCCCCGTGAACGGCAGGACCCTCACCTCGGTCGTCGGCGCCCAGGGCATCCAGTTCAACGGCGGCTACACCAAGCCGATGTACTCCTTCGGTTTCCCGGCGGCGTCGCCGTACGACGGCACGAAGCTCGTCTACTGCAGCGGCACCAGCTCGAAGGACTTCCTGTTCTCGCAGGACCACGGCCTGGGCTGCAACATGACGGGCGGCTCCAGCGGCGGCCCCTGGTTCACCGGCTTCACCGAGGCGTCCGGGACCGGCCTGCAGGTCTCCGTGAACAGCTTCGGCTACACCTTCCTGCCGAACCGGATGTTCGGCCCCTACTTCGGTGACGTGGTCAAGGCCCTGTACGACAAGGCCCAGACCGCCTAGGGGCAGGCTCAGGGAAGCAGGACGAGTTTGCCCTTCGAGCGGCGGCCCAGGAGATCGGCGTGGGCGGCGGCGGCGCTTCCCAGGTCGTACTCCGAGCCGACCAGCGGCCGGAGGCGGTGCCGTGCGGTGAGGTCGATCAGCTCCTCCAGCGCCGCACCGCCCGCCCCGGTCCGGGCGAGGAGCGGAGTGACCCAGAAGCCGGCGACGGCGGCGTTCCGCACGGCGAGGCGGGCCGGCGGCACGGGGGTGGCGGGCTGCCGGGACGAGGACCCGTAGGTGATCAGCCGCCCCAGGAAGCCGAGGGTGTCCAGGGCGGCGTCGAGCACGGGTCCCCCTACGGCGTCCAGGACGATGTCGACCGGCCGGCCCTGGTTGGCGTCCAGGACGCGCTCCCGGTAGCCCTCCGCCGCTCCGTCGACGGCGACGTCGGCGCCCAGTTCCAGGGCGAAGGCCCGCTTCTCCTCGGACGACGCCGTGGCGATGATCCGGCCCGCCCCGAACTCGCGGGCCAGTTGCACCACCAGGCTGCCGGTCCCGCCCGCGGCGGCGTGGACCACGACGCTCTCCCCCGCCCGCAGGCGCGCCACCGACCTCAGCAGGTGCCACGCGGTCAGGCCCTGCACGAGGAGTGCCAGGGCCTCACCCGCACGCACCTCCCGCGGCAGCGGGGCGAGGTCCCGGTCGGCGACGACGGCCTTCGCGGCGTAGCCGCCCTGGCGGACGTAGCCGAGGACCCGCCGGCCGTCGGCGGTCCGGCCGACGACCTCCATGCCGGGGATGCGCGGCAGGGGCCCCTGCATCGCGTAGGGGCCGTCGGTCAGCTCACCGGCGATGTCCTTGATGTCGCCGAAGTTGACGCCCGCGGCCTCCACCTCGACCAGGGTCTCGCCCGGCCCCGCCACCGGGTCCGGCGCCTCGACCTCCTCCAGGACCTCCGGACCGCCGAACCGCTCGAACCGCATGGCACGCAAGGGATGCCGCCTCCCGCCTTGGTCGTGTGCACCGGGCCGACGGCCGAACCGACCCGGCAGCCGGGCTACTTGAGGGTAGTCGCACGTAACCTACCGGTCGCCGCGGGCCCCGCGGTCCGGTCCCGGCCACGCCTCGGCCCGGCTCCCGGACGGGCGAGCCGGTCGGCGTCGGAGCCCGGCAGCCGGGACAGCGGGTGGTCGGCTTCCTCGCCGGAGACCGCGTCGGCGACGGTGGAACGGTGCCCCGTGGCGGCCGCGGGTGTGGTGGGGTGGGGCGTCGGGTACCCGCCCGCTGCAGACGTCCGCCGTCCGGGAGGCCGAGCGTCGCCCCGGCCGCCGGTGACCGGTGAGGATGGAAGGAGCCGACAGGGCATGCAGTTCCATGACCGCAGGCACGCCGGGCGGGAACTGGCCGCGCGGCTGCGCATCCAGCAGGAGAAGGGCGCGCTCGCGCATCCGGTCGTGCTGGCCCTGCCCCGGGGCGGAGTGGTGGTCGCCCGCGAGGTCGCCGACGCGCTGGAAGCGCCCCTGGACGTGCTCGTCGCCCGCACGATCGGCGCGCCGTCCCGCGAGGCGGTGGGCGTCGGCGCGCTCACCGGCGAGGACCCCCCGCTCTTCGACCCGGACGCCCTGGACCGGCTGGGGCTCAGCGAGAGCGCCCTGGCGGACGTGGTGGCACGGGAGCGGGCGGAGGCGCGCCGTCGCGAGGAGCTGTACCGGCAGGGCCGGCCGGCTCCGGACCTGCGGGACCACACCGTGATCGTCGTGGACGACGGTCTGGCCGCCGGCGCGACCGCGCGCGCCGCGCTGCGCCGGGTCCGCAGCCAGTCGCCCGAGCGTGTGGTGCTGGCCGTGCCGGTGTGTTCACCACAGGCCGCCGTCCTGCTGCGCGGAGAGGCCGACGAACTGCTGTGCCTGCACCGGCCGGGCACCTTCGTGGCCGTCAGCCAGTGGTACGAGCGCTTCGACCAGGTCACCGACGAGGAAGTGCTCCGGGCACTGCGAGGGGCCTGAGCGCGGGAGCGGGCGGATCACGCCCGGCGGAGGGCGGATCAGAACCTCGGATCACGCCGTCACACGCCCACGGATCACGCCGTCACACGCCCACGGGCCAGGTCTGCGCCTCCCGGCTGTCCTCGGCCAGGGGCTGGAGCGGGGTGAGCGCCTGGGTGCGGTCGAGGTAGCAGAAGGCGTCGTAGCGCTGGGCGAGGACGGTGGGCACGTAGGCGGCGACCTGCTCGACGTGCGGCCGGTGGACCACGCCGGTCGCGCGGTGGCCGTGCTCCTCGTGGAACCACTCGGTCCGGCCGGCGGCGTGCGGGTGCTGGAGCTGCACGTGGGGGAAGACGAACAGCGCCCGCTCCCCCGGAAGCGCCCGGTGCAGCAGGTCCTCCAGGCTGCCGGGGTGCGCGGGCGGCAGGTCCATGATCCGCGGTACGCCGCCCCAGGCGTCCGCGGCGAGCACGGTACCGGAGTGCGAGCCGAACCCCACCAGGACCACGCCCTTGCCCATGTGGCGTTCACGCACCAGCTGACCGATGTTGACCATGCCGGTGTCGGCCATGTCCGTGGCACGCGCGTCGCCGATGTGGGTGTTGTGCGCCCACACCACCGCCTTGGCGTCCGGACCGTGGTGGTCCATCAGCCGGTCCAGGGTGTCGGCCATGTGGTGGTCGCGGATGTTCCAGGACTGGGGCCCGCTGTCGACCATGGCCCGGTAGTAGCTCTCGGCCCCGGCCAGCACCTCGGCGTTCTGCCGGGCGGCGAACTCCTCCGGCGAGCCGCCCCCGCCGGCCGCCCGTGCGGCCCGCCGCCGCAGCTCGGTGAGCAGGGAGAGGACCTGCGGCTCACAGCCCTCGGGCAGGTACCGCGTGGACAGGACGTAGGCCTGCGGTTCCCCGGCGTACGGCTCGAAGCAGCGGTACGCCTCCAGCGCGTGCTCCACCCGGTCGGGGTCGTGTGCGCGGAGGTGGTCGAGGACCGCGTGCAGCGACTCCCAGAGGCTGTAGACGTCCAGGCCGTAGAAGCCGACGCGCCGCTCGGCCGGCCGTTCCCCGTTGTGCCGGCGCAGCCAGCGGGCGAACGCGGCGACCTCGGTGTTGCCCCAGAGCCAGGCGGGCCAGCGGTCGAAGCCGGCGAGCACCTCGCCCGGGTCCTCGGGCGCGCCCGGCACCGCGGCCACGGAGCGGTGCACGGCCTGGCAGTCCGGCCAGTCGCCCTCCACCGCGACGAAGGAGAAGCCCTTCTCCTCGATGAGCCGGCGCGTCAGCGTGTCACGCACCCGGTAGTAGTCGGCGGTGCCGTGGGACGCCTCGCCCAGCAGCACGTAGCGTGCGTCGCCGATTCGCTCCATCAGCGGGTCGAGCGATGCCGGTCCTGTCAGCGGGAGGGCCTGGCTCCGGATGGCGGCCAGGTGGGTGTCGGGCACGGCGTACCCCCATTTCCGCGGGTGCGGCACCGGGTTCCCTGAGCGGCAGGCGCCGAAACGCGGGGAGCGCGCGGGCCGGGGTCAGCGGGCGCAGCCGACGTCCAGCACCTCGATGACGTCGCCGTGGACCGTGTACACCAGCCAGCACCACTCCCCGAACGCGGCCGCCAGGTCCGGTGCGTGGGTCCGGGAGTCCCGGGTGACCGCGTCGATGAGCGTGATGATCTCCTCGTGCGTGTCGTCCGGCACGTCGAAGAGCACGTCGGCGGCCCTCTGGATCATTTCGATTCTCATGGCACCCCCCGGACGAGCAGGAGCGGTACGGTCCGGCGGAGCCGGTTGTCCGGGCTACGCTCGACGGCCGAACAGAGCCCTCAGCACCACCGTAAACCCACGCGGCCCGGGTGACGGACGGGTGCGCGCCGCCGATCGGTGTGCGCGGCAGCCGGGCCCGGACGGCCGCGCCGGCCGATCGGTGTGCGCGGCAGCCGGCGCCCGGGACGGCCGCGCCGCCGTCCCGGGGGGGCCGGCCGGGCGGCACCTCCCCCGGCTGGACGGCGACCGGGGCGGACGAGGTGATGCTAGGTTCGCGGGGGCGGGCGCCGCGGGAAGGCCGGACCCCGCCCGCCGTGGGCGCCCGCCGGACTTCCGCCGCCCGTGGCCCCGCCCGTGAGTCCGCCCGTGACAGGAGCGCCGCGTGACCAGCCGAGTCCTGTTCGTGTCGGCCGCCCTGAGCGCGTCGCTGCGGCAGGCCCGCTTCGACGACGGCGGATCGCTCGACGAGGGCGGCGCGGCGCGGGCCCGTGCGGCGGCCGGGTCGCTGCCCTCCGCGGCGGCCCGTGTGCTGGTCTCCCCCAGCGCGCGCTGTACGGAGACGGCCGCGGCCCTGGGCCTGGACGGTGCGTCGGCACCGGAGCTGGCGGGGCTCGACGTGGGCCGCTGGCGGGGCCGCACCCTGGACGAGGTGGGGGCCGCCGAACCCGAGGCGGTCGGCCGCTGGCTCACCGACCCCGGCTGCGCACCGCACGGCGGCGAGTCCGTCGAGGACCTGTGCGGACGGGTCGCGCGCTGGCTCGCCGACGCGCAGACCGTTAAGGGCCGTACGCTCGCCGTGGTCGAGGCGGAGGTGGTGCGGGCCGCGGTCGTGGCGGCGCTGGACATGTCCGCCGGGGCCTTCTGGCGCCTGGACGTGCCACCGCTGACCGTGACCGAACTCAGCGGCCGGGCCGGGCGGTGGAATCTGCGGCTCGGACGTCCGCTGTCCGCGCCGGGGGCCGGTTAGGCGCCGGAGGCCGGGTTCCGGTGCCGCCGGAGCAGCGCCGCCACGGCGCAACGCAGACGGGCCGCCCCGACACGGCACTCCCCAGACGCCGCGTCGATGCAGGCCACCTCGGCACCGCACTTCTCGAACGCCGGAGGGCCCCCGGACGGTTCCGAAGGGCCCTCTGTCGATCGGAAGGAGGCGGCTGGTGTCCGGAGGGAGGCGGCTGAAGACCGGACGGAGTCAGCGCGCGGCCGGAACCGCTCGCCTCCTCGCGGCCGGCTCCGGCCTCGGGGTCAGCAGCCGCTCGGCCAACTCGCCGAAGGCGAGCCCGAATCCACCCCACAGGACGGTCTGGACGGCCAGCGCGGACAGGCGGAAGCGCCACAGCAGGGTGGCGGGGAAGTCGCCCGGCACCTCGTTGACGGCCGGCAGGAACGCGTAGGCGAGGCCGACGACGGCGGCGAACGCGGCCACCGCGGCCACGGTCGCCCACCAGGTGCCCAGGACGGGCGCGAGGCGCTTGCCGAGAAGGGTCGCGCCGATCGCCAGCAGGACGCTGAGCAGCATCATCAGGAAGTACAGGGTGGTCCGCTCGCCGATGGTGTCGGGATCGCCGACCGACGGCGGGTTGGCCGGGTACTTCAGGAACGGCACGACGTACACGGTGAGCAGCGCGCAGCCCGACAGCAGCAGCGCGGTGGCGCGGGGGCCGAAACGGCCGACCCGGCCGAGCGCGACGCAGAAGGCGAGTGCGGCGATGCCGCCGAAGGCGACCCCGTAGACGAGGACACCGGTGGCGAGGCCCGCGGTGGACTGCAGGGAGCGCGAGACGACTTCCACCTCGTGCTCGTGGGCGTGGGCGTCCTCGAAGCCGATCGCCTTGTCGACGTGCGGTTCACCGAGGAAGTAGGCCGCGATCAGGGCGAGCACGCCGGCCGCGAGGCCGGCGAGCATGCCCCGTACGAGAAGGTTCCGTACGGTTGCGGAGTTCATGGACGGGCGGAGTCCCCTCGCGTCAGTGGCAGGGGAAGCCGAGCAGATGGCGGGCGTCGTGCACCCATTCGTGGACGTCCGTGCCGTTGAACACGGAGGTGGCGCCCTGCTCGGCGCCGACGAAGTAGAGCAGGACCAGCATGAGGATGCCGAAGAAGACCGCCCAGGGAGCAACCGCCTTCAGCGGCAGCTTGGCGGGGACGGCGGGGGTGGTGGCTGTCGGCCGGGCGACGGTCTGCGCCATGGCAGAACCTCCTCTGGGAGTTCGCGTCCCATCTCGGTGGTGCACAGGACGACGGCCACGGGTCTGACTCACGAACTCCCGAGCGGGTTCCGCATACAGTGGCGCGACCGTGCCGGATTCCCACCGGCTTCCGTCGTGCCGTCGTCGATATCGCAGAGACCGTACCGCGCGACCGGCGTCCGGCCAAGACCGCCTCGGGCCGGGTGATCTTCCTCTCCCGCCGGGCGCGGAGCCCGCCGGGGAAGGTGTGCCCGACGGGGCTCAGGGCTCGGCGCGCCGGCGCGGGGGCGTGAAGGCGTACAGGTCGAGGATGTCCGGCTGCGGCGCCACGCCCGGGCCGCCGGCGCGCACCCAGGCGACGATGTCCTCGGTCGCGTCGGGGTCGTTGACGAGCCCCAGCCAGACGGGCCGCGCGCCGGCGGCCCGGCCGGTCGTGGAGGGCTGTACGACGATGACGTTGGCCTGGTCGCACACGTCGAGGCAGTCGGAGATGCGCACGGGCACCTCCGCGCGCAGCCGCGCGGTCTGCGCCGCGTGGTCGCCGGTGACCTTGGGGCTGCCGCAGCAGCAGTCCCGGCACACGACGACCCGGCAGGGCACCGGTCCGCCCGATGTCTCTTTCGTCGGCCTCTCGGGCACGCCCGTCCATCCCTCCCCGGAGGGGCGGGGGTTCCGGGAGGTCCCGGAGATCCGCCCGCCGTCTCCTCGCGTCGTGGTCATCATGTCATCCACGGTGACACCCCGGCCGCCGGACCCCGGCCCCCACCGTGCGGAGGGACTACGGCGTCACGGCGCGAGCAGCAGCACGTTCGCGCGGGACCTGGCGGCCTCGTAACGGCGGGCGACGTCCTGCCAGTTGACGACCTGCCACATCGCCTCGATGAAGTCCACCTTCTGGTTGCGGTACTGGAGGTAGAAGGCGTGCTCCCAGGCGTCGAAGACCAGGATCGGGGTGGAGCCCTGGCCGACGTTGCCCTGGTGGTCGTAGACCTGCTCCACGATCAGGCGCCCGCTCAGCGGCTCGTGGGCGAGAACGCCCCAGCCCGAACCCTGGGTGGTGGCGGCGGCCTTGGACAGCTGGGTCTTGAAGGCGGCGAAGGAGCCGAAGGACTCCTTGATCGCCTCGGCCAGCTCGCCCACGCCGTCGGCGGCGAGGGGCTCACCGCCTCCGTCCTTCGGGCCGGTCATGTTCTGCCAGTAGATCGAGTGCAGGATGTGCCCGGAGAGGTGGAAGGCCAGGTTCTTCTCCAGTCCGTTGACCGAGCCCCACGCCTCCTTCTCCCGCGCCTCGGCGAGCTGCTCGAGGGTGTCGTTCGCGCCCTTCACATAGGCAGCGTGGTGCTTGTCGTGGTGCAGCTCGATGATCTCCGGGCTGATGACCGGGGCGAGCGCCGAGTAGTCGTACGGGAGCTCCGGGAGCGTGTACAGCGCCATGTCCAACGTCCTCCGACATTATTGCGAATGACTTGCAGCTGCACGTTAACAGCAAGAATCTCTGACTGCCGATCAGCCCTTGGTCCTAGGACCCCTCGTCCGCCTCCGAGACCCGGTGCGGACGCGGATCACTCGCACGAGGGATGCGGAGCAGTCACCCGAAACGCCTAATGACGGACCGTGCAGCCCTTGTCCCCACTGGGTCGTCCCCGGGGTCGTCCCCCGTTCGGAGTTGCGGCCGTACGAGGGACATGAGTCCGTTGGTGTCGTGTCTTCCGGCTCTCACCACAGGAGGAGACAGTGGGCACCAACGACAAGGGCCTGACGGCCGAGAAGCTGAACGTCGTCTTCGCGGTCCGCGTGATCGAGGGCGGCGAGCAGGGCTTCCTCGACCTGTACGAGCACCTGCGGAAGTCCGTGGCCGGCACCCCCGGTCACATCGTCGAACGGCTCGGTGAGCCCGTGGACGACTCCCGCCAGTGGGTGATCACCAGTGAATGGCGGTCGGCGGAGGACTTCTTCGCCTGGCAGCAGAGCGCCGAGCACCAGGAACTGGTGGCTCCGCTGCGCGAGTGGGTCGACCAGCGGCAGTCGATGCGGTTCCGCATCGTCAAGGAGACCAAGGGAGTCGCCTCATGACGCCCCCCGTGCACGGCCCCGTCGCCGTACTCGGCCTGGGCACGATGGGCGCCGGACTGGCCGGTCGCCTCCTCGACCAGGGGGTACAGGTCCGGGTCTGGAACCGTACCCCGGAGCGCGCCGCGCCGCTCGCCCGGGCGGGCGCCCACGTGGCCGCCAACCCCGCCGACGCCGTCGCGGGCACGAGCGCCGCCCTCTGCGTGGTGGCCGACGGACAGGCCCTCGGCGCCGTGCTGCACGGACCGGGCGGCGTACTGGCCGAGGGCCCGTACCCGGGCGTCCTCGTCTGCGCGAGCACCGTCGCCCCCGAGGAGGTCGTCCAGATCGCCGGCGAGTTCCCCGCGGTCCTGGACGTCGGCATGCTCGGCAACCGCGACCACGCGCGCGACGGGGAGCTGCGGCTCTTCGCCGGCGGCGAGCAGCGGGCGTTCGACACCGCCCGCCCGCTGCTGGAGACGCTGGGCAAGGAAGTGGTCCATCTGGGCGCACTCGGTTCCGGCATGCGGATGAAACTGCTCCTCAACCTGCTGATGGGCATAGAGGTGCAGGCGCTGGCCGAGGCCACCGAACTGGCGGACGCCTGCGGCCTCGACCGGCAGCTGGTCCTGAGGACCATCGCGGGCAGCGGATTCGCCTCGCCGGTGATGGCGTTCAAGTCCCGGCGGCTGGCCTCCGGCCGGTTCGACGAGCCGGACTTCCGGCTGCGGCTGATGGCGAAAGACCTCATGCTCGCTTCCAAGCAGGCGGCAGCCGTCGGCCTGACCCTGCCGCTGGCGAACGCCGCGGCGGAGACCCACGTCCGTGCCACCGAGCAGGGACTGGGCGACCAGGACTGTGCCGCGGTCACCCGCGCCCTCGCACCGAAACCGGGAACCGACACGTGATCATCGACATCCACGGGCATCTGTCCCCACCAGAGGCGGCGAAACGTTTCCCCATGCCGCCGAGCCTGACCGACGTGGACGGCATGCTCGCCGCGCGCGCCGAGGCCGGGATCGACCTCACCATCATCGGCAGCCCCGTCGGGGCGGGCGCGATGGCGCGCGTGCCGGGCGTGGACAACTACGCCCAGCCGCGCGACCGGCTGCGCGGTTTCCACGCCTGGATGTCGGGGCTGATCCGCAGGTTCCCGGACCAGTTGCGCGGTTACGTGTACGCCAACCCGTTCGGCGACGACGATCACCTCGAAGGGGTGCGGGAGACCCTGGAGGACCCCGCCTTCGTCGGTCTGATCACCACGTCGAGCGTGCACGGGGAGCTGCTCGGCTCGCAGCGCGCGGACTCCTTCTTCGCGCTCGCCGCGGAGGCGGGGGTGCCGGTCCTGGTGCACGCCCCGGCCGAACCGGTGGGCACGGAGCGGGTGGACCGGACCGGCTTCGTGGAGCAGATCGGGCGCTTCGGCGATGTCACCCTGGGCATGGCCATGATCGCCTTCGCGGGATGGCTGGACAAGTACCCCGGTCTGCGGCTGATCGGCGCGACCGGCGGCGGCGCGATGGCGCTGCTGCCGGAGCGCCTGCAGACGGCGGCGCGCCCCCGGCACTGGGCCGGGGGCGCGCCGCCCTCCGGCCGGCCCGGGCCGGGCGCCGCTTCACCGGGGGCCGCCGAGGCCCCCGACGAAGAGGGGGTGCGGCCGTCCGCCGACCCGGCCGCGGCGCTGCGGCGCATGTACGTCGACACGAGCCCGTTCAGCCCGGCGCACCTGAGTCTGAACGCCGAAGTGCTGGGGCCGGAGCGGATGTTGTTCGGCACCGACTCTCCGCCGATGGCGGCGCCGCTGGAGGACTTCGTCCACATGGTCGAGAAGCTCCCGGTCGACGCGGCCTCCCAGCAGCTCATCCTCGGCGGCAACGCACAAGCCCTCTTCGACCTCAGGAGTCGTCCGTGACCACCACGCACGAGGCCGTCGCCGCGGCCGAGCGGTGCACCCCGGAGTTCCGGCGGGATCCGCACGCGTTCTACGCCCATCTGCGCACGGCGGCGCCGGTCTGCCCCATGAGACCGCCGCACGGCAACGAGACGTACCTCATCACCCGGTACGACGACGCGCGGGCCGCCCTGGCGGATCCGCGGCTGAGCAAGGACATGTACGGGGCGATGGACGCGTACCGGAGGATCTTCGGCGACTCGTCCGTCGCGCTGGACGACAACATGCTCAACTCGGACGCGCCGAAGCACACCCGGCTGCGCCGGATGGTCAACTCCGCGTTCACGCCGCGGCGCGTGGAGGCGCTGCGGCCGCGGATCGAGGACATCGTCCGGAACCTGCTGGACGCGTGCCCGGCCCGGGAACCCTTCGACCTGCTGCCCGCGTTCGCGTTCCCGCTCCCGATCGCCGTGATCTGCGATCTGCTCGGCGTGCCGGCCGAGGACCGGACACGGATGCAGCAGCTGTCCACCACGGTGGCGCAGACCGGTTTCGGCGAGGAGGCCAAGCGTGCGCAACAGCAGGCGGAGGAGGCCCTGCACGCGTACTTCACCGCACTCATCGACGCCAAGCGGGAGCGCCCGGGTGACGATCTGCTGAGCGCGCTGATCGCGGTCCGGGACAACGACGACGCGCTCACCGAGAGCGAGCTGGTCTCCACCGCGTTCCTGCTGATGTTCGCCGGTCACAAGACGACCGCCTACCTCATCGGCAACGCCGTCCACCACCTGCTCTCCCACCCCGAGCAGCTCCGCGCCGTGCGGGAGGACCCGGACCTGACCCGGGCCGCGGTCGAGGAACTCGTGCGCTACGACGGCTCGGTGGAGAGCGCGACGTTCCGCTACGCGACCGAGGACGTGGAGTACAGCGGGACGCTGATCCCCAAGGGCGCCCTGGTGCAGATCGCGATCAGCTCGGCCAACCGCGATCCGCAGAAGTTCGACTCACCGGACGAGCTGAACGTGACGCGGCCGGGCAACGCGCAGGACGCCCACCTCGGCTTCGGGCACGGCAGCCACTACTGCCTGGGCGCCCCGCTGGCCCGGCTGGAGACGCAGCTGGCGCTCACCCGTCTGTTCGACCGGTTCCCCCGGATGGCCCTGGCCCGCCCCGCCGAGGGTCCCCGGTGGCTGGAGGTGCCGTTCCCGGCCTTCCGCGGCCTCGCGGAACTGCCGGTGGTCCTCGACCCGGAGGGCTGAACGAGAGCACCCCGCACCACCCGGTCGCCGCGCGCGGCCGGGCGGCTCGCGGTGCCCGGCCGCCGTGGGTCCTGCTCGCTCCGCGGGTTCCGCCCCCTGCGCGGATTCCGCCTCCTCCGCGGGTTCCGCCTCCTCCGCGCCGTGACCGACGCCCTCACCCTGTCGCGCCGGGCGGCAGGTGGACCGTCATGACCAGGTGGCAGCTCTCGGTGCCGGTGCCGCGGTAGGTGTGCGGGGCGTCGGCGTCGAAGGTGGCGGTCTGGCCGGCTTCCACGGTGTGTTCGGTGCCGTCGACGACCAGCGTCATCCGGCCGGCGGTGACGCTGACGGTCTCCACGACCCCGGACTGATGGGGGTGGCTGGGGTACTCCTCCCCCGGTTCCAGCCGCCAGCACCAGACCTCGACCGGGGCCGGGCCCGACGTCGTCAGCATGAGCCGGGCCTCGCTGCCCCGCGCCCCGGTCCACAGGGGTGCCACCGCCTCGGCGGAGACGACGCGGACGCGGCCCTCGGCCGGGCCCTCCAGCAGCGCGGACACCGAGACGCCGAGGGTGTCGGCCAGCCGGACGAGGGTGGCGAAGTTGGGGTTGCCCTGGGCCTTCTCCAGGCCGACGAGGGCGCCCTTGCTGACCTGGGCGCGCCGGCCGAGTTCGTCCAGGGACAGACCGGCGCGGGTGCGGGCCGCCCTCACGTTGCGCGCGAGCGCCTGGAGGGCTGCGGCCGTCTCGGCCATCCGATCACTTCCTCGCGAGGGGACCATCACAATGCACCGGGCGGTCGTTCGGTTGACACGCGACGGTCGTTTCGTTGTACGGTTCGGTCGTTCCATTGATTGTAAGGGATGTACCGTGATCGCTCTGCTGCTGGCTCTGGGCAGCTCCCTCGCCTACGGATGCGCCGACTTCCTCGGCGGCCTCGGCGCCCGCAAGGCCCATGTGCTGCGGACGGTGATGGTCGCGGCTCCGGCCTCGCTCATGGTCGAGCTGCTGCTGTGGCCGTTCCTCGGCGCCTCGTTCGACACCTCCACCCTGGCCTGGGGCGCGGCCTCCGGGGTCGCCTCGGCCGCCGCGTTCGCCCTGCTCTACCGCACGCTGGCGATCGGCCCGATGAACGTGCTGTCGCCCGTGACCGCGCTGGTCTCCGCCGCACTGCCGGTCGGGGTCGGACTGCTCCAGGGCGAGCACCTGACTACCGCCGGGCTGGCCGGCCTGCCGCTGGCGCTGGTGGCGGTGGTGCTGGTCAGCGCCGGACACGGGGCCGGCGCGGCGCGCCCCTCGGGTACGGCGCTGCTGCTGGCGCTCGGCGCGGGCGCCGCCATCGCGCTCCAGCTGGTCTGCCTGCACCAGGCCCCGTCCGACAGCGGCGTGGCCCCGTTGATCACCGGCCGTGCGGTCTCCTCCGCCGTCACCCTGGCCGCGGCCGGGCTGCTGCGCCGCAGGCTCGGCTCCGAGCGGCCGGCGTACGCGATGTCCGCCACGGCGGGCGTGCTGGACTCGGTGGCGAACCTGCTGTTCCTGCTGGCCGCCCGGAGCGGGGACCTCACGATCGTGGCCGTGGTCACCGCCCTCTACCCGGCCGGCACGGTCCTGCTGGCCCGCGGCGTGCTCGCCGAACGCATCCACCGCGGCCAGCTCGTCGGCCTGGGTACGGCCGCGGTCGCCGTCAGTCTCCTCGCCCTCACCTGACCGGCGGTCCCGCACGGTCCGGAACCCCGAGCCTCGCCGCCCCGCCCCGCACGTCCGCCCACCCGCCAGGAAACGGAACACCGCCCATGCCCGCCTTCCGCATCGCTCCCGCCGTCACGGACGCCTTCCCCGGCACCCTCATCGCCCTCGTCACCGCCACCGGCCTGCGCGGCCGCGAACCCTGGCCGCACACCGAGGCCGCGCTGGAGGAGCTGGAGCAGCGGCTCGCCGACGGCAGCTGGCGGCCCGCCGACGAGAGCGACCCCCGCATCGAGGCCTGGCACGCCGCCTACCGCTCCTTCGGCACCAACCCCCGCCGCGTCCGGCCCAGCGTCGACGCCCTGGGCCGCCGTATGGCGAAGAAGCGGAGCCTGCCCCGCATCAACCCGGCCGTCGACTCCTACAACTCCGTCTCCGTACGGCACGGGCTGCCCGCCGGCGCCTTCGACCTCGACCGGGTCACCGGCGACGTCGACATCCGGCACGCGGACGGCACCGAGTCCTTCACCCCGCTCGGCGAACCCGGCACCGTCGAGCACCCCAGGCCGGGCGAGATCGTCTACGCGGACACCACCGGCGTGCTGACCCGCCACTGGAACCACCGCGACGCCCACCGGACCCGCGTCACGGAGGACTCCACCCGCGTCGCCTTCCTCCTCGAAACCCTCCGTGCCGACCGCGACGGCGGGCTCCTGAAGGTCGCGGCGGAGGAACTCCAGAGCCTGCTCGCCCCGCACGCCGCGCAGACCGCCGTGCACCACCTCGACCCGGCGCAGCCCCGGGTCACCGTCTGAGCGTTCACGTGCGGTCCCTCGCCGCCGGCGGTGCACTGCCCTGCCGGGCCCCGGGCCGCACCCGGCTCCCGGGCCCCGGCCCGCGGCGACGGAGGGCGGGCGAGGGGGTGGTGAGCACGACGAGGCAGGCGATGACGAGCGCGATACCGGCCCAGCCCGCGGCGGGGAGGCGTTCGCCGACGACGAGGACGGCGAGGACCGCCGCGACGGCCGGTTCGAGCAGGGACAGCGTGGTCGCGGTGCTCGCCGGTACGCGTGCCAGCCCCCAGCCGAACAGGACGTAACCGGCGAACATGGGGACGAGCGCCATATAGGTGCCGACGGCCGCGGCGGACCACGAGGCGACCAGCGGTGCGCCGGTGGCCAGCAGGACGGGCAGCAGGAACAGCCCGCCGAGCCCGAAGACCGTGCCCATCGCCGCACGGGAGGGCAGCCGGCGGGTGATGAGCCGGTGCGCGGCCCACGAGTAGAGGGCGTAGGTCGCGGCGGCGAGCAGACCGAGGCCCACGCCGGCCAGCGTGCCGGCCACGGGCGCCCGGCCGGTGCGGCCGGCGGCACGGGCGGCTTCGGCGACGCACAGCAGCACGGTGCCGAGCAGACCGAGGGCGGCCGCGGCCGTCCAGCGGCGGGTGAGCCGGCGGCGGTCCAGGACGCGTTCGATCAGCACCGAGGCGAGCGGTGCCGTACCGATCGACACCACGGTGCCCACGGCGACCCCGGCCAGGCGCATGGAGCTGTAGAACGCCAGCGGGTAGACCGCCACCGAGGCCGCGCCGAGCAGCACCGTGCCGCGCTGCTCGCGCAGGCGGCCCGCGTGGCGGGCGATCTGCGGGGCGGCGACGAGGGCCTGGAGCAGTCCGCCGAGGCCCATGGCGACCGCCCCGACGGCGAGCGGCCCCGCGTCCGGGGCGAAGGTGGCGGCCGTGCCCGTCGTCCCCCACAGGACGGAGGCGACCAGCACGCACAGGGCGCCGGTGCCGGCGGGCCGCCTCACAGCCGGTCCAGCAGGCCGGCCGCCAGGGAGCGGGCGTGCCGCACGCGGTCGCCGTCGCCCTCCAGTCCGGCCCGGGCCATCGCACCCTCCAGGAGGAACGCGAGGTGTTCGGCCAGCGCGGGCACCTCGTCCGGGCGCCCGGGCAGCAGTTCCCGCAGGTGGCCCGCGATCAGCCGCTCGACCTCCTCCTTGTGGGCGCGGACCACCGCCCGGCCCTCGTCCCCGGCCGGAAGCTCGGCGGCCGCGTTGAGCAGGCCGCAGCCGCGGAAGCCGTGCTCGTAGGCGAACGCCGCGTGGTCGGCGTAGGCGTCGAAGACGGCGAGGACGCCCTCGCGCGGGCCCCGGGCCTTCTCCAGCCGGGCCCGGTACAGCCCGAGCCATTCCTCGTGCCGGGCCTCCAGGTAGGCCCTGACCAGCTCGGCCTTGGAGGAGAAGTTGTTGTAGAGGCTCATCTTGGCCACGCCGGCGTCCGCGGTGATCGTGTCGATACCGGTCGCCGCCACGCCGTCGGCGTAGAAGCGCCGGGCCGCCGCTGCCAGCAGCCGCTCCCGCGCCGGACGCCGCCGTCCGCTCTCCGTCGCACTCATCCGGGCCTCCTCGCCGCAGCCGAAACTAGGTAGGTCGGTCTACCTAGGATACGGGACGTTCCGGCCGGCGCCCATCGGGCAGGCCCTCGCTGGTGAGGAAGTAGAAGACCGGGAGCACGACGAAGACCGCCACGGCGGACAGCGGTGCGACGACCGCGCCGAGGAGCCCGGCCGCCCCGTACGCGAGCGCCCCGGCCCAGGAGCGCACGCGCCCGTGCCGTACGTACGCCTGCTCCACGTCCGGGGTCAGCAGCTCGGGCCGGCGGGCGAGCTGGTGGTAGAAGGCCACCCAGCTCAGGCACATCGCCGCGGCGAGCCCGGCGTAGAGGGCGACGGCGACCCGCGCGTCGGAGCCCGAGGGGTCGGCCTGGAGCGCGTCCGCGAGCACCGCGGTGGGGAACGAGAGCGCCGCCGTGGTGAACAGCAGCAGCAGATTGGCGGCGTGCAGCCCGCGGTCCATGACCCGGACCCGTACGAAGGCCTGGTGGTGATTGAGCCAGATCACCGAGACGTAGCCGAACGAGGCGAGATAGCCCAGGTAGGAGGGCCACTGGGCCAGCAGGGCGCGGCCGAGGCCGCCCGGCCGGTGCGGGGGGTCGGCCAGCCCGAGGGCCAGCAGTGTGACGGCGATGGCCAGCACGCCGTCGCTGAAGGCTTCGGCGCGGGTCGTGTCGGAGCGGGAGAAGCCGCGCAGGCGGGTGCGGGACACGCTGTCTCCTGTCGTGATCGTCGGTGGTCGGGCGGGGTCCGGGGCGACGCGGCGGCGCCCGCCGCGTCGACGCACGCCACGCCCGGGAAGCCGGCCCCGGCCGGGCCGGAGGCCCCATGGCGCTGCGGCCCGGCCGTGGCGAGGACGGACGGCGCGCCCGCTCAACGGCCGGAACGGACGGACCGGCCGGCGCGCCCGCTCAGTCACCCGACCGGACCGCGCGCAGGATCAGCGGCCCGAGCGGACCGCGCACCCGCTCAGTCGCCCGAGCGGACGGACCGGACCGCGCGCAGGATCAGGTCGGTCACCGGGCCGGGGTCGCTCACGGACACCGCGTGCGGGGCGCGCACGGAGACGGTGCGGGCGTGGGCACGCTCGGCCATCCACCGCTCGGCGGCCGGCGGGATGTTGCGGTCCTCGGTGGCCACGAGGTACCAGCTGGGGATCTTCTTCCACGCGGCCGCGGTGGCCGGTTCCTGGAGCGCGGCCAGGGTGATCGGGCGCTGGCCCGCGGCCATGACCTGGGCGGTGGGCACGGGGACACCGGCGGCGAACTGGTTGCGGAACAGGTCCTTCCTGATGACCAGTTCCTCGCCCCGGCCTCCGCCGGGCAGCGGGTAGTACTGGGTGACGGTGGCCTGCCCCAGGGTGCTGCCCGGGAACCTGTCGGTGAGCTGGAGCGCGCTCTCCCCGATCTCGGGGACGAACGCGGCGATGTAGACGAGCGCCCGGACCTGCGGGAGGCCGGCCGCGGCCTGGCTGATGACGGCGCCGCCGTAGGAGTGGCCCACCAGGACGACCGGCCCGCTCACGCTCTCCAGGACGCTGCGGATGTAGGCGGCGTCGCTCGCCAGTCCGCGCAGCGGCAGGGCGGGTACGAGCACCCGGTGGCCCTGCCGCAGCAGCCGCTGGACGACACCGCGCCAGCTGGAGCCGTCGGCGAAGGCGCCGTGGACGAGGACGACGGTGGGGGCGTCCGGGCGGCCGTGCCCGGTGGCCGGGCGGCCGGCGGCGGGCAGGGCCTGCGCGGCGCCGGCGGTGCCCAGGGCGGCGGCGCCGGCCAGCAGGGACGCGGTCACGGTGCGGCGTGAGATCGGTGGGTTCATCGTTCGCTCTCTTCAGGGGTTGCGGGTCGGGGGGTGCCGGAGGCGGCCTCGGTCAGCGGGAGGTGGCCCGGACGGCTTCCTCGATCAGGCGGACGACCCGCTCGGGGTGGGCGAGCATGACCAGGTGGGAGGAGTCCACCTCGACGGTGGTCATGCCGGCCCGCCGGTAGCCGTAGCGCTCCACGTCGGGGTTGATGGTGTGGTCGGCGGAGGCGACCAGGCCCCAGGAGGGCTTGGTCTTCCAGGCCGCGGCCGGGGCCGCCTCGGTGAAGGCCTGTGCGGCCAGGGGGCGCTGGGACACGGCGAGGACGGAGGCGAGGCGGGGGTCGACGTCGGCGGCGAAGACGGCCGGGAACCTGTCCGGCCGGACCGACACGTCGGTTCCGGGCCGGTCCGACCCCTCGACCGGGTAGGGGGTGTAGACGAGGGCGTCGGCCAGGTCGGAGTCGGGGAAGCGGCCCTGCAGCTCGCCGAGGCTCTCGCCCTCCTCCAGGGCGTAACCGGCCAGGTAGACCAGCGCGGTGACGTTGTCCTCGGTGCCGGCGACGGTGATGACGGCGCCGCCGTAGGAGTGGCCCACCAGGACGACGGGTCCGGGTGTTTGACGGACGATCTCGGCGACGTAGGCGGCGTCCCCGAGCAGGCTGCGGTTGGGCACGGCCGGGGCGATGACGTCCAGGCCGCGGGCGATCAGCCGGGGAATGACCTCCGCGTAGCTGGAGGCGTCGGCGAAGGCTCCGTGGACCAGGACGACGGTCGGGCGGTCGGAACGGGACATGGGGGAACTCCCTCGTGGATGGGGACGGGTCGGCCGCCGCCCGGGTGCGGCCGGGTCGGGCGCGGGGTGGGTGGCCGGGCCGGAGGACGGTCCGGCCCGGCCGGTCGGTGCGCGGTGCGCGGCCCGCCGTGACGGTCGCTCCCGTCCGGGGTTCTCCTCGGACCGGCACCGGGCACCGTGCCGAGGGCGCTGCCGCCGGCACAAGCGAGACGCTAGGACCGGCGGGAGCAGGGGGATTGACTGTCTGTGCACCGGCTGTGGCCTGTCCGCGCTCACCGGCCCCCGGCCGTCTCGGCCCGTCCTATCGTCGGATCACGACGGCCGAGTACGGGAACCCGGGGGGGGTAGTGTGCTGTTGCTCGATCTCGCCACCGTGGCGCCGCGGGACCGGGTGGACGCGTTCCACCACGCGCTGACGGACTCCTCGGTGCCCAACGACGTGGTCCACGAGGAGCCCGCCTCCGGCATCCACGCCCGCATGGAGATGTGGCGGGTGGGCGGACTGCACCTGTTCGCCACCCGCAACTCCGGCTTCGAGGTGCGGCGGACGGAACGGCACGTACGCCACCACCGGAGCAGCCCCGTGGTCTCCGTCTCGCTGCAGACCGAGGGGGTGCACCGGGCCGAGGTCGCCGGTGAGCGGCGGCTGTTGGGCCTCGACGACATCTGCGTCTTCCACGAGCTGTCGCCGCGCGTGTACGGCTGGTCCGGCGACGGGGGGTCCCGGTCCGTGCTGTTCGACGTGCGCCGGCTCGGCGTACCGGTGGACGTGGTGGTGCGGGCGGCCCCGCGGCTGCGCGCCAGTCCCCTGCACGAGCTGGTCCTGCACCATCTGCGCGAGGTGTGGCGCGACCCGGACCGCCTGGAGGGCGACCCGGGGGCACCGCACCTGGCGTCCGCGACCACCGAGTTGGTGCGCGCGCTGCTGCTCTCGGCCGCACACGCCGAGGAGTCCCCGGCGGTCCGGTCCGTCCTGGACGACACCCTGCTCACCCGGATCATGGCCCACGCCCGGCGCCACCTCGCCGATCGTTCCCTGACGCCGGAGCGGATCGCGGCCGAGCACGCCGTCTCCGTACGCCGGCTCTACGTGCTGTTCAGCGAGGCGGGGCTCAGCCTGGAGCAGTGGCTCATCACGGAACGCCTCGGCAGGGCACGCGAGATGCTGGCGTCCGCCCGGTACGACCGTCTGACGGTGGCGGCGGTCGCGGCCCGCTGCGGGTTCGGCAGCCCGAGCCACTTCAGCCGTCGCTTCCGGGCGGCGTACGGGGTGGCACCGAGCGAGTGGCGGCGGCACCGGCGCACGGAGGCGGCGGGCACGGCCGGGTGACCGCCGCGGACGCGGCTGGCCGCCGGGAGGGGCCCGGTCAGACGGCGTGCAGGGCGGTGTGCAGCGTGTCCGTCACCTGGATGCGTGCCGCCCTCGACGCGTCCGTGCCGCGGAGCCCGTCGAACAGGACGAATCCGTGGATCGTCCCGTGGTAGCGCAGCGAGATGACGGGGACGTCCGCCTCCCGCAGGCGCGCGGCGTACGCCTCGCCCTCGTCACGGACCACGTCCGCCTCCGCGGTGACGACGAGCGCCGGCGGCAGCCCCCGCAGCCGGGGGGTGGGCGCGCGCAGCGGGGAGACGGCCTCCTGCGTACGGAGCAGGGGGTCCGGTGCGTACCGGTGCCAGTAGTCCCGCATGGCGTCCCGGGTCAGGAAGTAGCCGTCGGCGAACGCGTCGTACGACGGGGTGTCCATCGCCGCGTCGGTCACCGGGCAGAGCAGCACCTGCTGCCGGAGGACGGGACCGCCGCGCCACCGTGCCAGGAGGGCGAGCGCGGCGGCCTGCTGGGCGCCCGCGCTGGCGCCGACGACGGCCATCCTGCTCCCGTCGAGCCGGCAGCCCGAGCCGTGCCGGGCGATCCACCGGGCCACGGTGTGGGCCCGCTCGACGGCACCCGGATAGCGGACGTCGTCCGGGGTGTCGTACTCGGGGACGACCACGGCGGCGTCCGCGCCGAGGACGAGGTCCGTCACCAGCTGCCGGTGCGCGTACGCGTCCGTCAGCATCCAGCCGAGACCGTGCAGGTACAGCACGACCGGCAGGTCCTCGTCGCTGCCCGCGGGGCGCAGGACGCGCACCCGGATCCGGCCGCCCGCGCCGCCGGGCAGGGCCAGCCACTCCTCCTCGACGTCCGGCTCGGCGCCGCCGTCACCGGTCCACAGGGGTGCCATCCGCGCCCGGGCGGCAGCCCTGTCCGGGTCCGTGTCCGGGTCCGTGTCCGACGGCACGGGCAGTTCGTACGTCTCGACGAAGGCGCGGGTGAGCCGCTCCAGGACGGGCTCGGTCCCAGGGGCCGGAACGTGGTCGGACAACAGAACTCCTGCGCGGGGGTCGGGCCGGGGTGGCGGTGCGGGCCGTCGGGAGGAGCCGCCGGCCCTCCCCCGCGGCCGGGCAGGCAGGCACTCGGTACCGGAGGCGGCTCCACCGGTACGGGTGCCCAGCCTAGGCCGCGCCACGCGGGATGCGGCGGCCGCCGTCGTACGAATACTTGCCGCAGCGTGCACAGTTCGCACCGGTCAGCCCGCCCCGCTCCCGGTCGCCCCGGACGGCTGGGTACGGCTGCGCCACTCGCGGGGTGACATGCCGTAGGCCGCGCGGAAGCTGCGGCTGAAGTGGGTGGCGTTGGCGAAGCCCCAGCGCCGGGCCACCGACGACACCGTGAGTCCGGCCGATCCGGGCGCGGCCAGCTCGCGCCGCGCCTCCTCCAGGCGGCGGTGCCGGATCCACCGGCCGACGGTGCTGCCCTGCTGCTCGAAGAGCTTGTGCAGATAGCGGACCGAGATGTGCTGGGCCCTCGCGACGGCGGCGGGCGTCAGGGTGCGGTCCCCCAGCCGGGCGTCGACGTAGGAGCGCACCCGGTCGAGCAACTCCTGGCGCTCCCGGGCGGGTTCGGACCCCGGCTCCTGGTGCCGGGGCTCCGGGGCGGCCTCCGCGGCGAGGGAACCGACGAAGCCGGTGATCGTCGTGGCCAGGCGGAGGGCCGTCCGCGGGGCGTACTCGGGCAGGGTGTCGAGGAACTGCCGCAGGAAGGGGCCGAGCAGGGGCGCCACCGGGCTGCCGGCGAAGTCCGTCCGGCCGCTGAGGGTGCGCACCTGGCGGTCGGTCGCGGCGAGGGCGTGCCGCGGGACGCTCACGAGGTGCACTTCGAAGGGCGCCGCCTCGTGCAGCAGGAAGGGGACCGCTCCGTCGCAGACGAAGAGGTCGTCCGGGCCGCGGGAGACGGTGCCGTCCCCGCGGACGAGGGTCGCCCTGCCGAAGGAGTGGACACCCAGCACGAGATGCGGCTCGCCGGTGCCGTCGGCGGAGGCGACCAGGGACCGGGCCGCTCCCCGGTAGGTGCTCAACCGGAGCAGGCCGAGCGTGCGGACGTGCGCCGGGTCGGTGAAGCGGGCGCCGGCACGGGCCTGGGCCGGCAGGAAGGACCGCAGGTGCGCGGGGACCCGTCTGCTCGCCAGGGTCAGGTCCGGGTACGGCGTTCGGCCGGCGTCGCGGCCGGTGGCGGTGGGCGGGGGCATCGGGTTCATGGGATCCCCTGTGTCGCTGCGGTGGTTCGCGAACCGGGAGGGTCCGGCGGCGGGCGTCCGCCGGTGGCGCCCACGACGCCCAGCCTGGTCCGGTCGCAGGGCGTGGGGGAGGCCGTCCGGCGTTCGCTGCGCACAGGGGCATGAGCCGTGCGCGGTGAGGCATCGCGCCGTGCGCCGCGCGGCAAGGGGCACCGGTCACGCGGCTCCAGGGTTGCTCCTGAGGGCGGGGGCGGCCGCGGGCCGCGTCCCGCCGCTCATCTCCCTGCGAGATGACTGACATCGCGAACGATCGCACCGGGTGAGGAAGGCGGCCGGGGGTCCGGTCGTTGTGGCTGCGTGACGAAAGAAGGTGCACATGTTCCCCTCACGTGCGGTACGCCGTCCGGACCGCTCCGCGCCGCAGGCGCACGGCGTCCCGGGCCGGCTGGTGGCACTGCTGGCCGTCGCGTCCGGTATGACGGTCGCCAACCTCTACTACGCGCAGCCGCTGCTGTCGGCGCTCAGCGAGGTCTTCCGGATCAGCACGGCCACCGCGGGCACACTGATCACGCTCACCCAGATCGGCTACGTCCTCGGCATGGTCTTCCTGGTCCCGCTCGGTGACCGGCTGGAGAAGCGCGGTCTGGTCTCGGTCCTGCTGACCGTCACGGCCCTCGCCCTCGTGGTGGCCGGCCTGGCCCCGAACTTCCCCGTGCTGCTGGCCGCCGCGCTGGTCAGCGGTGGCACCTCGGTGGTGGCCCAGATCCTGGTGCCGTTCGCCGCGAGCCTCGCCCCGGACCACGCCAGGGGGCGGATCGTGGGCCGGGTGATGAGCGGTCTCCTCACCGGCATCCTGCTCTCCCGGACGCTCAGCAGCCTGGTGTCCGACGTGGCGGGCTGGCGCGTGGTCTTCCTGGGCTCCGCCGTCCTCATGGCCGTGCTGACGGTGGCTCTGCGCGCCGCGCTCCCCCGCCACGCCCCCACCACCTCCGTGCCGTACCACCACGTGCTGCGCTCCACGGTCCAGCTGGTCCGCACCCACCCGGTGCTGCTGCGCCGCGGGCTGTACCAGGCGGCGATGTTCGCCGCGTTCAGCGCCTTCTGGACGACGGTCTCCTTCGTCCTGACCGGCCCCCGCTTCCACTACTCGCCGGTCGGTGTCGGCGTCTTCGCCCTCGTGGGCGCGGCGGGTGCCGCGGTGGCGCCGTTCGCCGGGCACTGGGCCGACCGGGGGCTCACGCGTCCCATGACGGGTGCCGCGTTCGTGGTCGCCGCCCTGTCCTTCGTGCTCGCGGGCGTGGGCGGGCACAGCGTCGTCCTGATAGCCGTGGCGGCGATCCTGATCGACATGGCCGTACAGACGACCCTCATCCTGGGGCAGCACACCGTCTACGCGCTCGACCCCGGCGCCCGTGCCCGGCTCAACAGCGCCTTCATCGCCATGTTCTTCGTCGGCGGCGCGGCCGGCTCCCAGCTGGGCTCGTCGGTCTACCACGCCGGAGGCTGGGCGGCGCTCACCGTACTGGGAGCCGTGCTCCCGCTGGCCGCGCTCGTCTACTGGGCGTTCGAGCGGCCGCGGCCGGGCGGGCGGGCCCCGGCGGGGGAGACTCACTGAGACCCGGCCCGCCGACGAGCGCCGGGCCGCGCGGCCCGGCCGGCCCCCGAAGGAGCACAGGATGGATCTGCGGCAGATGGAGGTCGTCGTGGCGGTGGCCGACGCGGGCGGCTTCACGGCGGCGGCGCGACGGCTGCACGTGGTCCAGTCGGCGGTCTCCGGCACCGTGCGGGCGCTGGAACGGGAACTGGGCACCCCGCTGTTCGACCGCACCACGCACCGGGTCGCGCTGACCCCGGCGGGCGAGGCGTTCGTCCCGGCGGCACGGGCCGCTCTGCGGGCGGCGGAGGCCGCCCGGGAGGCGGTCGACGCGGTCCGCGGGGAGCTGCGCGGCCGGATCACGGTGGGCACGATGCAGGGCGTGTGGGCCGGCCTGCACCACGCGCTGGCCGCGCTCCGGGCGGAACACCCGGGTCTCGGGGTGCAGCTGCGGCAGGCGGCGGTCGCCGACATCCGGCAGGCACTGCGGGAGGGCACGGTGGACATGGCCGTGGTGGCGCTGGACCGGCAGCAGCAGCGCGGTCTGACGACCCGGCTGCTGTCCCAGGAGGAGATGGTGCTGGTGGCCTCGCCGGGGCGGGACCCGGGCGCCTCGGCCTCCCGGGGTGAGGCCGAACTCGCCGATGCCGCCCGGCTGCCGCTGGTGGACTTCAGCCAGGGCTGGGCGATCCGGCACGCGGTGGACCGGGCCTTCCGGGCCGCCGGCGTCGACCGCACCACGACCTTCGAGGTGAACGACATCGTCGCGGCGGCCGAGCTGGTCCGCACCGACCTGGGGGTCTGCATCATGCCCCGGTCGATCGCGGACCGCTTCCCCGACCTGACGACCTACCGGATCCGGCGGCACGCACCCCGCTGGAAGATCATGCTGGTGCGGCCTCCCGGTGAGGCGCCGCCCGCGGTCGCCGCGCTGTGGCGGCACTTCGCCTGAGACGTTTCTGCCTGTGTTCTTCCTGGTGGCCCGGTGGTGCCCGCTGCTTGGCTGGTCCACGGGGCACGACCGGTACGGCCCCGGTGACCTCATGCCAGGGAGAACAAGGTGAGCTGGGTGCTGACGACCGACGCGGTGCCGGACCGGGACAGGGCCCCTTCCTGGAGCGACGCGGTGGGCAGAGCGCTGGTACCGGTCGCCGTCACGCCCCACGACGAGCCGTTCGACGGCGGGATCACCACCGACGCCCTCGGCTGCCTCCGGATCTCCCGCATCGAGGGCGGTGCGCAGCGGATCAGCCGCACCCCGGCCCTGATCGCGCGTCACCCCGGGGACCAGGTGGCGTTCGGCCTGCAGGTGTCGGGTGCCGCCACCCTCGTCCAGGACGGCCGGCGGGCCGAGCTGGGCAGCGGCGACCTGGTGGTCTACGACACGGCGCGGCCCTTCTCCCTGAGCTGTCCGCAGCGTTTCACCACCCACGTCTTCCAGTTGCCGCGCCATCAGCTCGGCGTCGCGGACAGCGACATCCGGCAGGTCACCGGTGTCGCGATCGGCACGGGGCACGGCTTCGGCGCGGTGCTGCGGCCCTTCCTCACCACGCTGGCCGACGCGGCCCCCTCCTACCCGCCCGCCGTGGGTCAGCGGCTGGCCGGGCACGTCGTCGACCTGTTCGCCACCCTGATCGCCGATCGCGCCGGCCGGGACCCGGACGGCGCCCCCGACCACCTCGTGCAGAACGTCCGCGCCCACATCGACCGGAACCTCGGCGAGGTCTCCCTCTCCCCGGAGTCCATCGCCCGGGCGCACCACATATCCGTCCGCTACCTGCACCGGCTCTTCGAGGGCGAGGGGATCACCGTGGGCCGTCTCGTCCAGCAGCGGCGGCTGGAGGCGTGCGCCCGTGAACTCGCCCGCCGCGGGCGGGTGACCCCCACCGTCTCGGCGGTGGCCCGGCGCTGGGGATTCGTCAGTCCGTCCCACTTCAGCCGCGCGTTCCGCGCCGCCTACGGGCTCTCCCCGCGGGAGTGGCGGCAGGTGCACGCGGACGGGGGCGAGGGCGACCGGTACGGGAGCTGACGCGCCGGGGCCACCCGTCTCAGCCGGTGTCCAGTTCCGCGAGCCGGGCGCGTGCCGCGGCGATCCGGCGCGCGTCCGCGTCGGCGCCGAGGGCGACACAGCGCGTGAACGCCTCGCGCGCCTCCCCGGTACGGCCGGCTTTCCGCAGGACGTCGCCGAGCGAGAGCAGATAGCGGCTCTCCAGACCGACGTTGCCCTCCTTGCGGCTCAGCTCCACCGAGGCCCGCAGCTGCTCCACCGCTTCGTCCCAGCGTCCCAGATGGCTGTAGCTGATGCCCACGTTCGCGAGGGCGGTGACCCGGGTGAAGGCGGCGATGTGCGGTTCGACGCCGTCACCGGCCTCGTCCAGCCGGGTCAGGATCTCCCGGTTGACCTCGATCGCCTCCTCGTGGCGCCCGGCTCCCCTCAGCTGCCAGCCGCGTGCGGCGAGCGCCTGGAGCATGCCGGGCAGGTCTCCGGCGGCCTGGAACAGCGCCAGGGCGTCGGTGATGTGCCCGGCGAACTGCTCCACCTCGCCCAGCAGGTGGTGGGCCCACGCGGCGTACAGGTGCGCCCACGCCTGCTGGGCGAGGTCACCGGCCCGCTCGGCCGCGGCGAGGCCGCGGGCGGAGTACGGGAGGCTGTCGCGGGGCCTGCCCTCGCACAACAGCAGGGCCCAGGCGTAGTAGTTGAGGTGGGTCGCTTCGAGCAGGGGGTCGCCGAGGGCCTCGGCGGACCGGGCGGACGCGCCGAACACCTCCGGCCAGTGCCCCCAGAACATCCACTGGTCGGAGAACCAGTGCAGGGCCTCGGCCACCTCGACGACGGTGGTGTGGTCGCCGTCCGCGGCGGCGGCGTGCAGGGCCGCCAGCCAGTTGGCGGACTCGGTCTGGAGCCAGTCACGGGCCCTGTCGGCGCTGGAGAGGTCCACCGTGCCCCGCCAGGACGGCGGCGGGGCCCCGTGACCGGGTTCGTACCACCGGCCGGCCACGACGGCCGTCTCCAGCAGCCAGCGGAACATCGACCGGCGGGCCCGGTCGACGTCCGCCTCGCCGTCCTCGGCGAGAAGGCGGTCACGGCCGTACAGGCACAGCAGGTCGTGCAGCCGGTAGCGGTCGTCGCTGCCGCCGAGCAGGCCCGCCTCGACCAGTTCCTCCAGGGTGTCCTCGGTGTCGTAGAGGTCCTGGCCGGTGAGCCGGGCGGCGCAGGCCGCGCTCACGTCGGGGCCGGGGACCAGGGACAGCCGCCGGAACAGGCGGGCGGCCGTGGGCGTCAGCTGGCGGTAGGACAGGTAGAAGGCGCCCGCCACCCGGACGTCCCCGGCGGCCAGCGCGTCCAGCCGCCGTTCCTCGTCGGCCAGCCGGTCCGCGAGCCGGCGCACGCTCCAACCGGTGCGGGTGGCCAGCCAGTTGCCCGCGACCCTGAGGGCGAGCGGGAGGTGCGCGCAGAGCCGGGCGACCTCCTCCAGTGCCCGCGGTTCGGCCGCGGCGCGGTCAGCGCCGACGAGGGAGGCGAGGAAGGCGGCCGACTCGGCGGGTTCGAGCCGGCCGAGCGGCAGCCGGTGCACGTCGTCCAGGCCGGTGAGCATACGGCGGCTGGTCACCAGGACCAGTGTCCCGCCCGAGCCGGGCAGCAGCGGACGTACCTGCGCCTCGTCGCGGGCGTTGTCCAGCACCAGCAGGCAGCGGCGGTCGGCGAGGACCTGCCGGTACAGGGCGGGGTGGGCCTGTGCTCCGGCCTTCGCCAGGTCCCGGTCGGGTACGCCGACGGCCTTGAGCACCCGGACCATCAGCTCGGACGGGGCGGGCGGGCTGTCGTCGGTCCCGCGCAGGTCCACCATGAGCTGGCCGTCCGGGAAGCGGTCGGCGAGCCGGCGGGCGGCGCGCAGCGCGAGGGTGGTCTTGCCGGTGCCGGGCGGGCCGTGGATGGCGACGACGACGGGATGGGGCTCCGTGGCGGCGCCGCCCGCCCCAAGGACGCGGTCCTCGGCACCGGCCCTCGCGGGCGGGCCGGCGAGCGCCTCCAGGCGGGTCAGCTCGTCCACGCGGCCGACGAAGTCGTCCGTGCCGCGGGGGAAGGAGCGGACGCCAACGGGGCTGTAACCGGGGGTGCGTCCGGCGCGGGCGGCGGCGAGCAGCCGCTCCCGCTCGGCGTCGTCCAGACCGAGTCCGTCCGCGAGCGCCGCCACCGTCCGCCGCTGCGGTGCGGCCCGCCGTCCGCGCTCCAGATCGCCGATGCCGCGCACGCTGACACCGGACGCCTCCGCCAGGGCCTCCATGGTCAGCGACTTGCCCAGCCGCATCTCCCGCAGCAGTGGCCCGAACGCCGCCTCCTGTGCGGCCGCCTCTTGTGCGGACACTTCCGCCCCCTCCGCCATGATGTTTGAATATTCTAATTCTTGCGGGGCGGTCCTGCGGGGCTTCGGTGATCACGGTGCCGGCGGACCCGGCTCAGCGCTGGGGCACGACCGCCACCGGGCACTGGGACTGGCGCAGCAGGGTGTGCGCGACGCGGCCGAGCTGGTGCCCGGAACCGTCGTGCCGGTGACGGGCGCCGACGACGACGAGGTCGGCCGCGGCCGACAGCTCCGCGAGCACCTTGCGGGCCGTGCCCTCGGGTGTCGCGCGCCGCACGCGCACCCGGGGATGCCCGGCGGTCACGTCCCCCAGCAGGGTGTCGAGCAGTTCGGCCGCCTGCCGCTCGTGCCGGTGCGCGGCCTCCCCGGCGCGCAGGGGACGGACGACGCTCTCGTGCGCGGGCGCGTGCCAGGCGCGTACGGCATCGAGGACACAGCCGCGGGCCTCGGCCTCCTGGAAGGCGAAGCGCACGGCGTCGCCGGCGGTGTCCGGTTCCCCGGCGCCGAGCAGCACCCGGCCGTGGGTGCCCGCCAGTCCGGCCCGGTCCCCGCGGACGACGATGACCGGGCAGCGGGCGCGGGCGGCCACGGCCGGCCCGACCGAGCCGGGCAGCAGCCCCTTGAGCGCGCTCCGGCCGCGTGCCCCGGTGACGAGGGCGAAGGCCTCCTGCCCTGCCTGCAGCAGTGCGTCCACCGGGCTCTGCGGGAGGATGTCGGTGACCGTCCTGACGTCCGGCGACCGCTGCCGGGCCCGCGCGGCCGCCGAGGCGACGATCTGCTCGGCCATCACCTGCTCCGAGGGAGGTTCCTGCTCGCCCGGCGGTACGGCACCCTCGTAGCGCTCCCACAGGGAGGCGTACACCAGCCGCAGCGGCAGGCGGCGGCGGGCCGCCTCGTCCACCGCCCAGTCGACGGCCGTCAGACTGGGCTCCGATCCGTCCACTCCCACCACCAGGGGCAGTTCCGTCATCGGGCTCACCGCCTTTCACCGGGCCGCCCCGCCGGCAGCACGGTCCCTCGATGCCACCGTGACACGCCTCGCGCGCGGGCACGAGCAGACGGCCCCCACCGTCCCGCGCGCGGCCACGAGCAGACGGCCCCTCCGTCCCCGGGGACGTCCGGCCCGCCGGCCCGCGCCGACCGGTCCGGCCTCCGCTCCGGACCCGGGGACGTCCGGCCCCGCGGGATGCCCGGCCGGCCCCTGGGCCCCGTCCGGCCGGACGGCGGACGCTGGCCGCACCGCCCCGGAGGGAGACGCCCCGATGCCCGACACCCGGCCCGCGCCGACACCCGCCCAGCCCGTGCCCGTCCACGTCCGGCAGACACCCGTACACGCCGAGCAGACACCCGTACACCCCCGGCGAACGCCCGTACACGCCGAGCAGACGCCCCCGCGGACGCCCGCAGACGTCCAGCAGGCGCCCGCGCCCGCCCGTCACGCGCCCGTGCACGCGCTGCTCGCGGACGGCACCACCGTCCGGATCCGGCGGGCCGGCCCCGAGGACCACGACGCGGTGCTGGCGCTGTACGAGGCGATGTCCCCGGACAACCTCCGGCTGCGGTTCTTCAGTCTCAGCCGGGTCTCCGTCCAACGGGCCGCCCACCGCGCGACCGCGCCCGGGCGGCCCGGGCACCGCACCCTGCTCGCCGAGCACGCCGGCCGCCTGGTGGGTCTGGCGGAGTACGACGGTCCGCCCGGCGGCACCACGGCCGACGCGGCCCTGGCCGTCGCCGACGACTGGCACCACCGCGGCGTCGCCACCCTGCTGCTCGAACACCTCGCGGACGCCGCACGCACGGCCGGCATCACGGCGTTCACCGCCGACGCCCTGGCCGAGAACCGCGAGGTCCTGAAGGTCTTCCACGACCTCGGACTGCGGGTGACGCGCCACTACGACGGACCGGAGGTGCACTGTGTCGTCGAACTCACCGAGGACGAGGACTACCTGCGCGCCGTGGAGGCACGCGCCGGCCGCGCCGGGGTGGCCAGCCTGCGACCGCTGCTGCGTCCCCGGTCCGTGGTGGTGATCGGCGCCGGCCGCGGGCCCGGTTCCGCGGGCCGGGCCGTCCTGCGCACCATCCGTCGCGGCGGCTTCACGGGCCGCCTGTTCGCCGTGCATCCCGGGGCGCACGCGCTGTGCGGGGTGCCCGCCCACCCCTCCGTCGCCGCGCTGCCGGTCGTGCCCGACCTGGCGGTGATCGCCGTACCCGCCGCGGCCGTGCCCGGGGCCGCCGAGGAGTGCGGCCGAGCGGGGGTGCGCGCCCTGCTCGTCGTGTCCGACGGGCTCGACGCCCGCCTCTCGAACGCCCTGATGGAGGTGTGCCGCGGCCACGGGATGCGGCTGCTCGGCCCCCACTCCCTCGGCCTCGCCACCACCGACGACGGCATCCGGCTGAACGCCACCCTCACCACCGGCCCCCCCGGGCCCGGCACCGCCGGGGTGGCCGTGCAGTCCGGCGGCGTCGGCATCGCCCTGCTCGACGGTCTGGCGCGGCTCGGCATCGGCCTGTCGGAGTTCGTCTCGCTCGGCGACAAGTACGACGTCAGCGGCAACGACCTGCTCCAGTGGTGGGAGGCCGACGGCCGCACCGGCCTCGCGGTGCTGCACCTGGAGTCCTTCGGCAACCCGCGCGCCTTCTCCCGTACCGCCCGCCGGGTGGCCCGGGCGATGCCGGTGCTGACCGTGGACGCCGGCCGTTCCGAGCCGGGCCGCGCCGTGACCCGGCAGGCCTTGTTCGCCCAGGCCGGGATCACCGCCACCCGAACGGTCGCCGAACTCCTCGACACCGCGGCCCTGCTGCACGCGCAACCGCTGCCGCACGGCACACGGGTCGCCGTCGTGAGCAACGCGCGCGGGCTGGGCGTGCTGGCCGCCGACGCCTGCGCGGACGCCGGACTGAGCGTGCCGCCGCTCGACGCGGCCCTGGCGGCGGAGCTGCGGGACCTGCTGCCCGAGGGGGCCGCCGCCGGGAACCCGGTGGACGTCACGGCCGCCGTCGGCGAGGAGCGGTTGCTGGCCTGCGTCGAACGCCTGGCCCGGCACGACGGCGTCGACGCGGTCCTGGTCACCCTGGTGCCGACGGCGGTCGCCGCGGCGACCGGTGACGATCCGCTCCGCGCGCTGACGGAGCTGCCCTTCCCGCTCCCCCGCCCGGTGGTCGCGGTGCTGCCCGCGCAGGCGGCCCGGGTGGAGCTGCGGCGGTCACGGGGCGGCACGCCGCTGCCCGTCCACTCCGACGCCGCGGACGCCGCCCGCGCCCTCGCCCACGCCGCCCGGCGGGCCGCCTGGCTGTCCCAGCGGCCGGACACCTCACCGGAACCGGTCGAGGCCGACACCGGCAGGGCCAGGCGGCTCGTCGCCGCCTGGCTGGAGGAGCATCCCGCGGGCGGCCGGCTCGACCCGCGCGACACGGCCGCGCTCCTCGCCTGCTACGGCATCCCGCAGCCGCCCTGGGCCTGGGCGCGCGACGAGGACGAGGCGGTGCGGGCCGCGGAGCGGCTCGCGGGGGCCGACGGGCGGGTGGTGCTGAGGGCGTACGTGCCGGGGCCGCCGCCCCGGGACGAACGGGGTGCCGTCCCTCTCGACGTGCACGGTGCCGCGCGCATCAGGGCCGCCCACCGGGACCTGGTCACCCGCTTCGGCGACCTGCTGGCCGGCGTGGTGGTCCAGCCGCCCGCCGACCGGGGCACCGAGCTGTTCGCCGGGGTCGTCCAGGACGAGGTCTTCGGCCCGCTGGTGGTCTACGGCCCCGGCGGCGCGGCGGCGGAGCCGCTCGCCGGCCACGCCGTACGGCTCGCCCCGCTCACCGGCCGCGACGCGCACGACCTGGTGACCGCACCCGGCCTTCCGGCCGCGCCCGCCGCGCACACCGCCCGCCTGGAACAGCTCCTGCACCGCCTGTCCCGGCTCGCCTGCGACCTGCCCCACGTGACGGAGGCCGCCCTCGACCCCCTCCTGGCCGGACCCCACGGCGTCCACGCCCTGAACGCCCGGATCCACCTCACCCCCCACCGCCCGAACGACCCGTACCTCCGCCGCCTGCGCTGACAGGGCCGACCCGTCATGCCCCGCCGCTCGCGCCGGGCCGCAGCGGGTCCGCGGACCGGCCCGCCGCGCCCCCCCTGCGCTGCCCGCCCCCGACCGGCCCCACGCCGCCTGCGCTGACAGGGAGTCGGCTCTCAGGCCTCTGTCCTGGCGCCGGACTTGGCCTCGCCCGCGCCCAGAGGCGCGTGCCAGACCAGTCGGGTGCCGCCCGTCGGCGGACGGTCGAGTCGCATGTCGCCGCCGAGTCCGCGCGCCCGCTCCGTGAGGTTGCGCAGACCGCTGCGGCGGCCCTCGGGCGGGATGCCTACGCCGTCGTCGGTGACCGTGAGGCGGACCTCGCGGCCGTCGGTCCGGAGGACCACGTCGGCGCGGCCGGCGCGGGCGTGCCGGGCGATGTTGGTGAGGGACTCGGCCAGGACGGCCACGACGTGGTCGGCGGTCTCCTGCGGCACGTGCGTGTCGAGCAGCCCCTCCATCCGGACGCTGGGCGCGAAGCCCAGTACGGGCGCCGCCTGGCCGACCACCCGCACCGCGCGGGCCCGCAGCCCCGGCGCCTCGTCGCCCTCGCGGGTGCGCAGGCCGAAGATCGTCGACCTGATGATCTTGATGGTCTCGTCGAGGTCGTCCACGGCCCGCCGCACCCGCTCCGAGGCCTCGGCGTGCTGGATGAACCGGCCCGCGCTCTGCAGCGTCATCCCCGTCGCGAACAGCCGCTGGATGGCCAGGTCGTGCAGGTCCCGGGCGATCCGGTCGCGGTCCTCCAGCAGCGCGATCTGCTCGGCGTCCCGGCGGCGCTCGGCGAGTTCCATCGCGACGGCGGCCTGCGCGGCGAACCCCTTCAGCAGCTCCGTCTCCTTCTCGGAGAAGTCACTCGCCCCCGACTCCCGCACCAGCAGCACCACGCCCCGCATCCGGTCCTCCCGGCCGATCGGCACGGCGACGGCCGGGCCCAGGCCGGCGAACCGCCGAGGGCCCGCGGTGACCCGCTCGTCGCGCGAGACGTCCGGGCTGCTGACCGGCGCGCCGAGGGCGAAGGCCCGTCCCGTGAGGCTGCCGTCGACGGGCAGCACCAGGCCGCGGTGTGCCTCCGCCTCCCGGCCGAGGGCCAGTTCCACCGCGAGGGTGCCGGTGTCCTTCACGGGGGTCGCCACCGTGGCGAGCGCCGCGCCGGTGATGTCCCGCGCCCGCTCCGCGATCAGCCCCAGCGCCTCGTGCTGGCCCGCGCCGGACATCAGGGTGCTGCTGATCTCCGCGCTCGCCTCCAGCCAGCGCTCCCGCAGCCGGGACTCCTCGTACAGGCGGGCGTTGTCGATCGCCACGCCCGCCGCCACGGCCAGCGTGGACAGCAGCGACTCGTCGTCCTCGTCGAACTGCCGCCCGCCCCGCTTCTCGGTCAGGTAGAGATTGCCGAAGACCTGGTCGCGCACCCGGATGGGAACGCCGAGGAAGCTGTTCATCGGCGGATGGTTGGGCGGGAAGCCGTACGACGCGGCGTGCTCGGAGAGCTTGGCCAGCCGCAGCGGCACGGGGTGGCGGATCAGTTCGCCCAGGATGCCGCGGCCGTCGGGGAAGCGGCCGATGCGGGCGATCTCCTCGTCGCCGACGCCGACCGTGATGAACGCCGAGAGCCGCCTGCCGTCCGAGCCGATCACGCCGAGCGCCGCGTACTCGGCGTCGACCAGGGCCGCGGCGGCCTCCACGATGCCGCGCAGCGCCTGTTCCAGGTCGAGTTCGCGGCCGACGGAGAGCACCGCCTCCAGCAGGCTGTGCACCCGGTCCTGGGTGCCGCGGGCCGCGTCCAGACGGGCCTGAAGCTCGTCCAGCAGTTCGTCCAGCCTCAGCTGGGGCAGCCGCACGCCCCGTGCCGCGCGCCCGTCCTCGGAGCTTCCCACTGCCGTTCCTCCAGCCCCGTCCCCGCGTACAACCGCCCCACCGGGACTCACGTTAGCGGGCCGCGGGCCGGGGGGACGACACGGGATCGCGCGTACGGCTGCCCGGCGGCCGGGCAGCCGGACAGCGGGGTGATCGGGCTCGGGACGCCGGCAGCCGATGCCGCCGCGGGCGGCGGTGTCGCTGATGTCGCGGGCCGGGACTGATGCTGCGGCCGTTGCCGCCGCCCTGCGGAGCCGTTGCCGCGGCTGCGGCGGCCGCCCCCTGGACAGGGCCGGTCGGCCCTATCCCGTCCGGGGTGCCCGCGCGGACGATGGCCTGGTGCTTCGGAACGGCGACTTTCACACGCTCGACCGACGGGCCTGCCTGCGCCTGCTGGGCGGGGTGCCGGTCGGCCGTGTCGTGTACACCCAGCAGGCGCTGCCGGCCGTGCTGCCGGTCAACTTCCGCCTGGACACGGACTCCTCGGTGGTGCTGCGGACCGCGGCCGGCTCGGAGCTGGTGCGCGCGGTCGACGGTGCCGTGGTCGCCTTCGAGGCGGACGAGTTCGACGCGGTGACCCACTCCGGCTGGAGCGTGGTCGTGACCGGCCGGGCCGCGCTGGTGACGGACCCCGCCGAGCACGAACGCCTCGCACGGTACGGCCCCGACTCCTGGATGCCGGTCGGGGACGGGGTGTTCGTACGGATCGAGTCGGACATGGTCACCGGGCGCCGGCTGTCCGGCACGTGAGCGCGGGGTGCCGGCGGCTCAGCGCCCTTCGGCGTGTCCCTGGGCGTGTCCTTCGGCCCGCAGGCGGTCCTGGGCCTGGGTGGCGATGACGGCGGCCTGGACCCGGCGCTCGACGCCGAGCTTGGCCAGCAGCCGGGAGATGTGGTTCTTCACCGTCTTCTCGGCGAGGTACAGCCGCCCGCCGATCTCCCGGTTGGTCAGGCCCTCGCCGATGAGGGCCAGGATCTCCCGCTCCCGCGCGGTCAGCCCGGGCAGGGCGTCCGGCTCGGTCTCCTTCTCCCGGCCGTCCCGCAGTCGGGCCATGAGCCTGGTGGTGGCGCTCGGGTCCAGCAGGGACTGCCCCGCGGCCACCGTGCGCACCGCCGAGACCAGGCCGGAGCCCTGGATCTGCTTCAGGACGTAGCCGGACGCACCGGCCATGATCGAGTCGAGCAGGGCCTCCTCGTCGTCGAACGAGGTCAGCATCAGACAGGCCAGCTCCGGCAGCTGCGAACGCAGTTCCCGGCAGGCGGTCACCCCGTCGCCGTCGGGCAGCCGGACGTCGAGCACCGCGACGTCGGGGCGCAAGGCGGGGACACGCGCCAGGGCCTGCGCGACGGTGGCCGCCTCGCCGGTCACCGTGATGTCCGGCTCGTCGTCCAGCAGGTCGCGCACCCCGCGCCGCACCACCTCGTGGTCGTCCAGGAGGAAGACCCGGATGGGGTGGTCGGGTCCGGCCTGCTCGCGCTCCGCCATGGGTCGCTCCTTGTGACACGTTCGGTTCTCCTCGGTGATCCTTCCCCCTCCGAGGGACCAAGGACCAGGGCCGATCGGCCCTGCCTGGCACGGCGGTCCGCCGCCGCCGGCGCGTGGCGCGGCGGCGCCGGCCGGAGGGGACACGGGCTACGCGCGTGGTTCCCGTGGCCCGGACCAGGTGATAGACACAGCGGGATCACAGTTCCTGTCCGCCAGCAGGAAGGTTGCTGCCGCATGTCTGCAACACGCCGTCAGATCCTGGCCAAAGCAAGTGCCCTGGGAGCGGGCATCGCCTTCACCGGAGCCCTGTCCGAGCTCTTCGCGGGCACCGCCGCCGCGCTGGGCCCGGGTCGCACCGGCTACGGCCCGCTCGTCCCCGATCCGAACGGCCTGCTCGATCTGCCGAAAGGTTTCCGCTACACCGTGCTCTCCCGCGAGGGCGACCAGCTCCGCTCCGGAGAGGGCCTTGTCCCCTCGAACCACGACGGCATGGCCGCCTTCGCCGGCAGAGCCGGCCGTACGCACCTCGTCCGCAACCACGAGAACCGCGTCACCGCGCGGATCCCGGTACCGACCGTCAGCGGTCTCACCTACGACCCGGCGGGCAAGGGCGGCTGTACGGCCCTGACCCTCGACGCCGACGACCGCGTGCTGTCCGAGCGGGTCGCCATCGCCGGTACGGCCGTCAACTGCGCGGGGGGCCGCACTCCGTGGGGCACCTGGCTGACCTGCGAGGAGACCGAGGACAGGGCGGGAACCAACGGCTACACCAAGGACCACGGCTTCATCTTCGAGGTCCACCCCACCGACCCGCACCGCACCGGCGCCGTCCCGCTGACCGCGATGGGCCGCTTCCAGCACGAGGCGATCGCGGTCGACCCGCGCAGCGGCGTCGTGTACGAGACGGAGGACGCGTTCCTCAAGCCGTTCGGCCTGTTCTACCGCTTCCTCCCGCACAAGCCGCTGGGCGGCGTCGGTTCGCTGCGCGCGGGCGGCCGGCTCCAGGCGATGCGGGTGCCCGGCGTACCGGACCTGTCCACGATCCAGGAGACCGGCGCGCACTTCGACGGCGTGGAATGGGTGGACGTACCCGACCCGCTGGCCGCCGCCACCCCCACCCGCCTGCAGGACTACGGCCCGCGGGGCATCACGCACGCGCAGAAGCTGGAGGGCTGCTACTGGGGCGGCTCCTGCGTGTACTTCGTGTCGTCCTTCGCCCGCAGCGCGGAGGGTTCGGCGGCCGACCACTACGGCCAGATCTGGCGCTACGACCCGCGGCGGCGCCGCCTGACGCTGGTCGTCGTCTTCGGCCCGGCCACGGACGTGCAACTGCCCGGCGAGTCCCCGGACAACATCTGCCTCGCCCCGAGCGGCGGCCTGATGGTGTGCGAGGACGGCAACGGCGCACAGCACGTCTTCGGCGTGACGCGCACCGGCGAGGTGTACGCGATGGCCCGCAACCGACAGGTCCTCACGTCGGCCGCCGCCGCGGCGGCGGGCGGAACCCCCGCGGCGCCGGAATGGGGCGAGTTCGCCGGGGTCGCCTTCTCCCCCGACGGCGGGACGATGTACGTCAACTGCTACACGCCCGGCACCACCTTCGCGGTGACCGGGCCCTGGCGGGGATAGCGCTCCTGCCCGAAGTGGCTCGGCCCGCCGTCGCGCAGGACCGGGCGGCCGAGCCGGGCGGCCCGGGCACGCGGCGGCAGGGTCCAGGTGCCGTCGGCACGGCGCAGGTCCGCCGCGTGCCAGGGCGTGGTCCAGGCGTCGGGGGCGTCGAGGAGGCGGATGCCGAACTTGGGGACATGCCGAACGACGAGGTGCCACCACCCATGGGTGCAGGACGGTCTGTACGGCGAGCACGACGGTCACGATCAGCGGCAACCCGCGCTCACGGCCCGCCAGGCACCAGCCCAGGGAACCGGTCGCGGCGAACCCGGCGGCCGGCGCCCGGGCGGGCACACGGCTTCCGGACATGAGGACGTGGCCGAGGACGCCGAGCAGCACACAGACGGCGGCGAACACCGCGGCCCGTACCGTACGAGAACACCACCCGGCAGTCATGTTTCGTCAGGAAGCGCTGTCGGCCGGGCGGATCACAACGGCTGTCGTCCTGATCGTCCCGCTGTGCTCGAAGCGCAGGGTGAACGGCACGACGTCCCCGGCCTTCCACCCCTTCCCCGCCCGGAGCGTCACGTCGACGCCGGCCGGTGACATGAGGACGGCCCCGCCGGCCGGAACGGTCACCGAGTCCACGCTCTGCCGGTAGGCGGCACCGCTGCCGGACATGCGGTGGCGGCTGAGCGCGACCTCGCCGCCGGTCGCGGCGGAGGTCACCTCGACCAACCGGTCGTCGGCGCCGCCGGAGTTGAGGAGCGAGAAGAACGCGGCGGTCTCCGTCGTACCGCCGTAGGGCAGGAGGACACGTCCGGGAGCCACCTGGACCCTGGGCGGACTGCCCGCCTGCCCGGCCGTGACCCAGAGGGTCAGGCCGGCGAGGGCGAGGCCGAACGCGGCCACGGGGGCGAGAGCGGCGCGCAGAGCGTCCGCCGGGCGACGGCGGGCCGGCCGCCGGGGGCTCGTGGTCATCGGCCGGGCCTCCCCCGGACGGGCGACGGCTGCCAGGCGCGCAGCCGCAGGCTGTTGCCGACCACCAGCAGGGAGCTCACCGACATCGCGGCCGCGGCCGGCATCGGGGCGAGCAGGCCGACCATGGCCGGCGGCACGGTCACGAGGTTGTAGCCGAAGGCCCAGGCGAGGTTGGCGCGGATGGTGCGCAGGGTGCGCCGGGCCAGCCGGACGGCGTCCGCCAGGGCCTCGATGTCACCGCGCACCAGGGTCACGTCGGCGGCCCCGATGGCGACGTCCGTGCCGCTGCCCATGGCGATACCGAGGTCGGCCGCGGCGAGGGCGGCGGCGTCGTTCACGCCGTCGCCGACGACCGCGACCCTGTGGCCCTGCGCCCGCAGCTCGCGGACGAGGCGGGCCTTGTCCTCGGGGGTGCGGCGGGCGTGCACCTCGTCGATGCGCAGGGCGGCGGCGACGGCCCGGGCGGGCGCCTCCCGGTCACCGGTGGCCAGCACCGGACGCACACCGAGGCGCCGCAGCCGGTCCACGGCCCGGTAGCTTCCGGCTCGTACGACGTCTCCGACCGCGATCAGGGCTTCGGCCCTGCCGTCCACCCGGACCAGGACCGGGGTGTGGGCGGCGGCCTCCGCCACGGCCAGCGCCTCGCCCAGGACCGGAGGCAGCGCGCCGCCGTCCGGCAACCCGCCGGCCGCCAACTCACGGCCCGACAAGGCACCGTCGGACGAGGCACCGTCGGACGAGGCACCATCGGACAAGGCGTCACCTGACAACACCCCGCCCCACAACGCGCCGTCGGACGAAGCGCCACCCGACAACGCGCCACCCGACAAAGCACTGTCGGACAACACGCCGCCCGCCAAAGCACCGTCGGACAAGGCGCCACCCGGCAAGGCGGCATCCGACGAACCGCCACCTGACAACGCGCCGTCCGGCAACCGCCGCCCGCCCCCCGGCTCCCCGTCGGTCAACATCGCCCCCGGTGCGACGACTTCGACCCACCGGCCCTCGACCCGCCCGCGCACACCCGCTCCCGGCTCCGCGGTGAAGTCGCTCACGTCCGGCAAGGGCCGGCCGCGCAGGAGCTGTCGGGCGTGGGCGGTGACGGCCCGGCCGAGGGGGTGCTCGGAGCCCTGTTCCACCGCTGCGGCCAGCCGCAGCACCGTGTCCCGTCCGAGGCCGTCGGCCGTGACGGTGACCCGGGTGACGGTCATGTGTCCGGAGGTGAGCGTGCCGGTCTTGTCGAGGACCACGGTGTCGATGTGCTGAAGTCCCTCCAGCGCCTGTGGCCCGCGCACCAGGACGCCGAGCCGGGCGCCGCGTCCGGTCGCGGCCATCAGCGCGGTCGGGGTGGCGAGGCCGAGCGCGCACGGGCAGGCCACGACGAGGACGGCGACGCTCGCGGTGACGGCGGCCTGCGGATCGGCTCCGGCGCCGAGCCAGAACCCGAGGGTGGTGACGGCCAGGGCCAGGACGACCGGAACGAAGACGCCGGCCACCGAGTCGGCCAGCCGTTGCGCCCTCGCCTTCCCGGCCTGGGCGTCGGTCACCAGCCGGGCGATGCGGGCGAGCCGGGTGTCGGCGCCCACCGCGGTGGCCCGGACGGCGAGCAGCCCGCCGGCGTTGACGGCCCCGCCGACCACCGTGGCGCCCGGCCGCACATCGACGGGCTCGCTCTCGCCGGTGACCAGGGACAGGTCCACCGCCGAACGCCCCTCCACCACCTCGCCGTCGGTGGCCACGCGCTCCCCGGGACGGACGACGAAGACCTGCCCCACCGCCAACCGCTCGACGGGGACGAGGTGTTCGGTTCCGTCCCGGCGTACCGACACCTCCTTGACCGTCAGTTGTGCCAGCGACCTGAGGGCCGCCCCGGTTCCGCGCCTGGCCCTGGCCTCCAGGAAGCGTCCCGTCCGTACGAACAGGGGGACACCGACGGCCGCTTCGAGATAGAGGTGGGCCGCGCCGTCCGAGGCGGTGGGCACCAGGCTGAACGGCATCCGCATGCCCGGGGCCCCGGCACCGCCGAGGAAGAGCGCGTACGCCGACCAGGAGAAGGACGCCACGACCCCCAGGGAGACCAGCGTGTCCATGGTGGCCGCCGGGTGGCGCAGCCCGCGCACCGCCCGCGCGTGGAACGGCCACGCGCCCCACACCGCGACCGGGGCGGCCAGCGCGAAGCACAGCCACTGCCAGTTCCGGAACTGGAGCGCGGGCACCATCGACAGCACCAGCACGGGCACGGCGAGCAGTGCCGTGACCAGCAGCCGTATCCGCTCCTCCCGGCCCTCCCCGGACTCCTCCCCGCCGTGCCGCTGTCCGGGCGGTCGGGGCAGGGCGGCCGTGTAGCCGGCCTGCTCGACCGCCGCGACGAGTTCCTCCAGACCGATCCCTGGCGGATGGCTCACCCGGGCCCGCCCGGTGGCCAGGTTGACGCCGGCCGTGACCCCGTCGAGCCTGCCGAGCTTCCTCTCGACACGCCTGACGCAGGCCGCGCAGGTCATGCCGCCCACGGTCAGGTCGGTGGTGACCAGGTCTGCCGCCACCGGCTCCGCGCCCATCAGCGGTCTCCCCCGTGCATGCCGCCCATGTCCGCGGTCCCGCCGCCCGCACCGCCGCCCCGGTGTGTGCCGGTGTCCTGCATCCCGGGTGCCACGGGGCCGGAGGCCGCCCCGGCGGCGTACGCCGCCGCGCCCATCAGCGCGAGCAGCAGGAGGAAGCCGCACAGGGCGGGCGGGGGCAGCACCTTCCGCAGCGGCGCACGCACGCCGGAGGAGGCTTCTCGCAACTCGTCCATCACCGGTCCCCGATCACGTCGTACGGCATCGGCGGGATCGAGCCGTACCGGTTCAGGAGTCGGCGCGCTCCGGGGACGAGTTCCGGGCGAGGGGTGTGGTGCGTGTCACGGCTCAGCCCAGCTGCTTGAGCAGCTCGGTGGCGACCGGGCCCGAGGAGGCCGGGTTCTGGCCGGTGACCAGGGTGCGGTCGACCACCACGTGGGGCGCCCACGGCTCGCCGACCCGCACCTGCACGCCGGCCTCGGTGAGGCGGTCCTGCAGCAGCCACTTGGCGTTGCCGGCGAGGCCGGCCTGGGTCTCCTCGGCGTTGGTGAACGCGGCGACCTCATAGCCGGCGAAGGCGTTGGTGCCGTCCTCGCGGGTGGCGGCGAGCAGCGCGGCGGAGGCGTGGCAGACCACGCCGAGCGGCTTGCCGGCGGCGAGGGCGTCGATCAGCAGGCCGCCGGAGGCGGTGTCGACGGCGAGGTCCTCCATGGGGCCGTGGCCGCCGGGGTAGAAGACGGCGGCGTAGGCGTCGAGGTCGACGTCCTCCAGCCGGACCGGGTGCCGCAGCTCGGTCATGGCGGCGAGCCGGGCCGCGATGCTGTCGGCGTTCGCCTGGCCGCCGTTGACCTCGGCGGCGAGGCTGCCCTTGTCGACGGTGGGGACGACGCCGCCGGGGGTGGCGACGACGATCTCGTATCCGGCTGCCTTGAACGCCTCGTAGGGGGTGACGGCCTCCTCGGCCCAGAAGCCGGTGGGGTGTTCGGTCCCGTCGGCCAGCGTCCAGTGGTCGGCGCCGGTCATCACGAAGAGGATCTTCGACATGGTGTTTCTTCCCAGGGGTGGCGGACGTGGTGCCGTACCGGACGGGGTGAGTAGCGGACCGTCGGTGCGGCGATGCCCTCGAACGTACGGCGCTCCGCCATTGCTTTCCAATGAGGAACCGAATATCCGGCATAGGGAATCCTATGGGTGGCTCCTCGGCGGCCGTACGTCGAGCGGGCCCGGTGATGAGGGGCGGCAGGCGACGGCCTACCGTCGGAAGGAGAAGGACCGCGGCACCGTCCCGTCGAGGGAGGCAGACGTGGAGTGCGGTTCGGGAGTGATCCTGCGTGACCTGTGGCCCCGGCTGCCGGGTGGGGTCCGCTCGGCGCTGCTGCGGTGCGGCTGCGAGGCCGGCCGCTGGGTCCTGGACGCGTCGCCGAGCCACTGGGAGGCGCTGCGCCCGCTGGTGTTCTCCGCGGCGGACTACCACCGGTTCGGCGCGCTCGCGGCGGGCGTGCTCCGGTGCGCTCTCCTCGCGTGCGGGCGCCGGGCGGGGACCGCCGGCGAGCTGTGCGGGGCGCTGCACGACCGCCCCGGGCTGCCGCTCCTCGACCCGGCGCAACCACTGTCCGACCCGGCTCTGCTGCGCATGGCCCGGCCCGACGCGCTGCTGGTGGGCGGTACGCCGTGGTTCGTGGAGCTGAACATCGGGCCGAACATCTACGGGGTGCCGGGCCTGGAGGACCGGGGTGCGGCGTTCGCCCGCAGCCTGCCGGACGGCACCCTCGCCGAGCCCCCGTCGACCCTGCGCGCCCGGGCGGCCGCGCTGGCCGGGGCCGTAGCGACGCCGGACGGCAGGCGTGGCCGGGTACTCGTCCCGACCTGGCGGGCGACCTCGGGCCTCGCGGCGAAGCTGGACGGCGCCCCGGCCCTGCGCCGCTGTCTCCGGCCGGCCGCGGAAGCCGCTCGTGCTGCGGGCCTGGACGTGTCCGTCGCGGACCTGTCCGAGGTGCGCGGCGGTGCCGGCGGGCTGTGGGCGGGTGAGGACCGCGTCGATGTGGTGTTCAACCAGTTCGCCGGCCGGGTGCTGGCGGACGGCGGAGCCCGCGGCGTCCTGCGCGCGGCGGTCCTGGCCGGCGCCGTGCGGCTGTTCGTCCCGGAGGCGTCGTGCCTGCTCAGCACGAAGCAGGTGCTGGCCTGGATGCACGAGGACGTGGACCTGTACGAGCCCGCGGACCGTGCGCTGATCCTGCGGCACGTGCCGTGGACGGCGTGGCTGGGCCCCGGGCAGTCCGCCGAGCGGCGCCGCCGCGTCCTGGACCGGGCCGTGCGGGAGAGGACCGGCCTCGTCGTCAAACCCTCGTGCGGCCACGGGGGCGCGGGCTTCGTCGCCGGGACCGGGGTCACGGACCGGGACTGGCTCGACCTGCTGACGCGGCGATCCGCCGAGGAGACGCTCGTCCTGCAGCGCCGGCTCGTGCCCGACGTGACGGGGATGCGGTTCCGGAGCCTCGACGGAGCCCGGGCTGCGGCCCGGGTGCCGTTCGTCCTCTCCCCGTTCCTGGTGGACGGCCGTGTCGCGGGCGCCCACGTCCGGCACCCGGGCCCGGGGACGCACTCCGCGGCGGAGCCGGTGAACACCGCGGCGGGAGCCGTCTCCAACACGGTGCTGCTGCTCCCGGACACCGCACGGCGGCCTCCGCGGTGACCCGCGACGGCCCAGGTCACCGGGGGCGCCCGGTTCGCCGACCGCTGGGCACCGCGGTTCGGACGCCGGTCCACCGGCCCACCGGGCCCACCACGACACCGGCCCACCGGGCAGCGGGGCACCAGCCCGCGGGAAGGCGCCACGTCCGCGATGTCCACTGACCGTCGGAAGATCGCCACCACGCGTACGCTCTGCCCATGATCGAGCATCGCATCGTGGACGTGAACGGCATCCGGCTGCACATCGCCGAGCAGGGCAGCGGCCCCCTGGTGGTGCTGCTGCACGGCTTCCCCGAGTCCTGGCACTCCTGGCAGCACCAGTTCGGTCCGCTCGCCGACGCGGGCTTCCGCGTGGTCGCCCCCGACCAGCGCGGGTACGGGCGGAGCGACCGCCCCGAGGCCGTCGACGCGTACACGATCCTCCACCTGGTGGGCGATGTCGTCGGGCTGATCCACGCGCTCGGCGAGGAGAAGGCGTACGTCGTGGGGCACGACTGGGGTGCCCCGGTCGCCTGGCACACCGCGCTGCTGCGGCCGGACGTGGTGCTCGGGGTGGCCGGCCTGAGCGTGCCGCCGCCGTTCCGCGGGACGCAGCCGCCGCTCGCCGCCATGGAGGAGCGGTTCGACGGCCGGTTCTACTGGAACTACTTCAGCCGCCCCGGCGTCGCCGACGCCGAGTTCGCGAGGGACACGCGCACCACGTTGCGGAAGTTCTTCTACTGGGCTTCCGGGGACGCTCCCGACGCCGGCTCGGGACGGCAGCCGCTGGTCGACCCCGAGCGCGGCTGGCTCGCGACCATGCCGGATCCGGAGGTGCTGCCGGAGTGGTTCACCGAGGAGGACCTGGACGCGCTCACCGAGAGCTTCTCGCACGGCTTCACCGGGGCTCTCAACTGGTACCGCAACCTCGACCGCAACTGGGAGCTGACCGCCGCCTGGCACGGCGCCGTCGTCACCCCGCGCGCCCTGTACGTCTACGGCGACCGCGACCTCGTCCCCGCTTTCCCCGGCACCCCGGAACTCATCGCGAGGCTGCCCGAGCTGATGCCCAACCTGTGGCGGGCGCCCCTGAAGCTGGAGGGCTGCGGGCACTGGACCCAGCAGGAACGCCCGCGCGAGGTGAACGAAGCCCTCATCGACTTCCTCAGGGCCTGAGCCCGTACCCCTCCGATAACATCATCGAACGCACACGAAGAGTGACCTGTTTGCTTACAACCGACAAAACGGCCAAAACAATTGATAAATAGACCATCGCGGGCGTTTTCGCGAATAAACGACAGAACCGATATCGCGGTGTGGCGCCGGCCACGAACCGTCCTGTGGGCCGTCGCGGCAGTGGTGACCCTGGGTTTCCTCATCGCGCTGGAGATCGCCGCGCGCCACTACGGCATGCCGGGACCGATCACCAACCAGGCGAAGGAGGTGGTGTTCGCCCCCAAGTCAGGGCCGCTGCTGTACGCCAGCATGGCGCTGATGATGGTGGTGCTCACCTGGCGGGAGCGGTTCATCGCGGCCGGGATCGCGGTCGGCATCGACATCGTCTTCTTCCTGGTGCGGTGGGCGGTCGACGCCAAGACGCCGCCGCACAGCGGCCACCCCTTCGGCAACGGCGCGTTGTGGGTGCTTCTGGGCTACGCGGTGATCGCGCTCACGCGCCGCGCCGGCCGGGAACGCGTGCTGCTGCTGAAGGGCGTCGGGCTGGGCCTGCTGCTGGTGGCCGGCCGCAAGACCGGTGACACCTGGCTGCTCATCACGTCGAAGACCCGCCCGACGGTGCTCGACCAGTACGTGGCGACCGCCGACCACGCGCTGGGCAACCCGTCCTGGCTGGTGGGGCGGTTGGTCGAGGCCACCGGCACGGTCGGCGCCCACGTCCTCGACTACGTCTACATCCAGCTCGCGGTGGCCGCGGTCGTCGTCGCGCTGTACCAGCTGCGCCATGTGGCCGTCGAGCGCCGCTTCCCGGACCACCACCTGGTGCGCACCTTCCTGGTGATCGGCCTGCTCGGGCCGGGCATCTACATGATCTTCCCGGTGGTGGGCCCGATCTTCGCGTACGGCGCCGACGGCGGGCACTGGGCGGTGGCCGCCCTGTGGCCGAACACACCGTCGCCGGTCACCGTCCCGCACGCCATGCCGTTCGACGGGATCACCCCGCGCAACTGCATGCCCAGCCTGCACACCGCGTGGGCCACCGCGATCTTCATCCACTCCCGCAAGGGGCCCCGCGTCCTGCGGTTCGCCGGCACGTTCTGGCTGATCGCCACCCTCGGCGCGACCCTGGGCTTCGGCTACCACTACGGCGCGGACATCCTCGCCGGTGTGGTGTTCACGCTCACGATCGAGGCGGCGCTGCGCTCGCTCGCACGCGGCTGGGACCGGTCGGGGACCCAGCTGGTCGCCCACGGCGCGACGGTCTTCACCGCGCTCCTGGTGTCGTACCGCTACCTGCCGTTGCAGATGGCCCAGCACGCGTGGCTCTTCGGGCCGCTCCTCGTGCTCGCGGTGGCCTCGGTGGTCCACGCCTACGTACGCGCCACCCGGCTGTGGGAACCGAAGGCCGCGCCGGCCCTGCAACCGGAACCGCAGCCCGAACCGGTGTGAGCCGGTCCGGCGCGCCGGTGCCGGGCACCGCGTCCGTGCGCCCCTGTGCAGATTTGGCCCCCGCTGGTCCGCCGCCCCGGGACCGGCGGACCAGCGCCACCAAGGGCGCCGTCGCGGGGTGATAGGGAACCTACGCCTCCGCCGGGCGGGGTGGAAGACCTGGAGATGTGGTCCAGGTCACGCTCGCCGGGCGGGGTGCCGGGGGCCCGCCGCGGGCCGAGGTCACGGACGCGTCCGGGGGAAAACCCCCGCCCGGGGGTGGGGGCGGGCCTTGTCCGCAGACGGTGGCTGGCAGGCTTCTTCGGGGGTACGGCCGTCCCGAGAATTCTCGGCATGACGATCTCTCCTGACGCCCCCGTCGCGACCGGCAGCGACTTCGCCGGGCTGGCCCGGCGGATCACCGAGGCCGGCCTGCTGGAGCGGCGCCCCGGCTACTACACGGTGCGGCTCGCCCTCGTGACCGGCTCCTTCGCCGCCGGCTGGGCGGCCTTCTTCGCCCTGGGCGACACCTGGTGGCAACTGGCCGTGGCCGCCTTCCTCGCCCTGGTGTTCGGGCAGGTCGCCCTGGTCGCCCACGACCTGGCGCACGGTCAGGTCTTCCGGCGGCGCCGGCACGGCGAGATCGGGGGGCGGCTGTTCGGCAATCTCGGCATCGGCATGAGCTACGGGTGGTGGATGAACAAGCACACCCGCCACCACGCGCACCCCAACCACGAGGAACTCGACCCGGACGTCGCCCCGGACATCCTGGTGTGGTCCGCGGACCAGGCCCGCGCCAGCCGGGGGCCGGCCCGCCTCCTCGGAGGCCACCAGGCGCTGCTGTTCTTCCCGTTGCTGACCCTGGAGGGCTTCAACCTGCACGTCGCGAGCGTGCGGGCGCTGCGCTCACCGTTCGTGAAGAACCGTGTGCTGGAGGGCGCGCTGCTCCTGCTGCACTTCGCCGCCGTGCTCTCCGCCCTGTTCCTGGTGCTCCCGCCGGGCAAGGCGGTGGCGTTCCTCGCCGTGAACCAGTGCCTGTTCGGCGTCTACCTGGGCTGCACCTTCGCCCCCAACCACAAGGGCATGCCGACGCTCACCGGTGACCAGCGGCTCGACTTCCTGCGCCGCCAGGTCCTGACCTCCCGCAATGTGCGCGGCGGCCGGTTCACCGACGTGATGCTGGGCGGGCTCAACTACCAGATCGAGCACCATCTGTTCCCGGGCATGCCCACGGTCCACCTGCGCCGGGCGCAGGTGATCGTGCGGCGGTACTGCGCTGAGATCGGGGTGCCGTACCACGAGACCGGACTGATCCGCTCCTACCGCGAGGCGCTGGCCCACCTGCACCGCGTGGGGGAGCCGATCAGGCGGCGGCGCAGGGGGTGAGCGGCGGGGCGCCTCAGCCCGTCGGGGACGAGGCCCGGCGCGGCAGCTTCCAGCCGGGGCGCGGGAAGTGGCAGGTGTAGCCGTCCGGATAGCGCTCCAGGTAGTCCTGGTGCTCCGGCTCGGCCTCCCAGAAGTCGCCCACGGGCTCGACCTCGGTGACCACCTTGCCCGGCCACAGACCGCTCGCCTCGACGTCCGCGATGGTGTCCAGGGCGACGCGGTGCTGTTCCTCGTCGGTGTAGAAGATGGCGGAGCGGTAGCTGCGCCCGATGTCGTTGCCCTGGCGGTCCTTCGTCGTCGGGTCGTGGATCTGGAAGAAGAACTCCAGGATGTCGCGGTAGCTGGTGGCCGCGGGATCGAAGAGGATCTCGATGGCCTCGGCGTGGTCGCCGTGGTTGCGGTAGGTGGCGTTCGGCGTGTCGCCGCCGCTGTACCCGACGCGGGTGGACACCACGCCCGGCTGCTTGCGGATCAGGTCCTGCATGCCCCAGAAACAACCGCCCGCGAGTACGGCCCGCTCGGTCTCCGATGTCATCGGTCGCTCCCTCACCCTCGAGCCGTTGTCCGGCGCGGTCTTCTACGTACGGTTCTCACGTCCCTCCAGCTTATTACTACGCGGGAGTAACCGGAGAGCGGGCCGGGCAGCCTCCCCGCGACCGTCCCCGCGGGCCCGAGTCTTGACTCGTAAGGCGGCACCACCCATCCTCATGGCGCACAGTTTACGCAGACATGACAAACAGGTTCCCGCCGACCGAGGGACGTGGGCCGTGGCCATGACCAGCCGCCCGTACCGCCGACGCACAGACGTCACCGTAGTGTCGCTGCTCCTCCTCGTCCTGGCCGCCGTGCTCGGCCCCACCCCGAGTTCGGCGGCCGGAAACGACTGGTGGGTCCCGAGCGCACGGCCCTCACCGGACTCCGGGATCGGCGTCACCGGCGAGCCGTTCACCGGCACGGACGCCCAGGGCGAGGTGCGCGGGTTCGTGGACGCCCACGACCACCTGTTCGCCAACGAGGCCTTCGGCGGCCGGCTCATCTGCGGCAAGGTCTTCTCCGAGGCCGGGATCGCCGACGCGCTCAAGGACTGCCCCGAGCACTACCCCGACGGCTCGCTGGCCGTGTTCGACTTCATCACCAAGGGCGGTGACGGCCGGCACGACCCGGTCGGCTGGCCCACCTTCAAGGACTGGCCGGCGCACGACTCGCTGACGCACCAGCAGAACTACTACGCATGGGTGGAGCGGGCCTGGCGCGGCGGCCAGCGGGTGCTCGTGAACGACCTCGTCACCAACGGCGTGATCTGCTCGGTGTACTTCTTCAAGGACCGCGGCTGCGACGAGATGACGTCCATCCGGCTCCAGGCGAAGCTGAGTTACGACCTCCAGGCCTACGTCGACCGGATGTACGGCGGACCGGGCAAGGGCTGGTTCCGGATCGTCACCGACAGCGCCCAGGCCCGTGAGGTCGTCCGGCAGGGCAAGCTGGCGGTCGTCCTGGGCGTGGAGACCTCCGAGCCCTTCGGCTGCAAGCAGATCCTGGACGTCCCGCAGTGCGACCGCAAGGACATCGACGCCGGCCTGGACGAGCTGTACGCGCTGGGCGTGCGCAGCATGTTCCTGTGCCACAAGTTCGACAACGCGCTGTGCGGGGTGCGTTTCGACTCCGGCAGCCTCGGAACGGCCATCAACGTCGGGCAGTTCCTGTCGACCGGCACCTTCTGGAAGACGGAGAAGTGCACGGGGCCGCAGGCCGACAACCCCATCGGCTCGGCCGCGGCGCCCGGGGCGGAGGCGAAGCTCCCGGCGGGCGTGAGTGTCCCCTCGTACGACGCGGACGCGCGGTGCAATGTGCGGGGGCTCACCGACCTCGGTGAGTACGCCGTGCGGGGCATGATGAAGCGCAAGATGATGCTGGAGATCGACCACATGAGCGTCAAGGCCGTGGGGCGCGCGCTCGACATCTTCGACTCCGCGTCCTACCCGGGCGTGATCTCCTCGCACAGCTGGATGGACATGAACTGGACCGACCGGGTCTACGGGCTCGGCGGTTTCGTCGCCCAGTACATGAACGGCTCGGAGGGCTTCGTCGCCGAGGCGAACCGCACCAGGTCGCTGCGGGACAAGTACGGCGTCGGCTACGGGTACGGCACGGACATGAACGGCGTCGGCGGCTGGCCGGGGCCCCGGGGCGCGGACGCGCCGAACAAGGTCACCTACCCCTTCCGCAGCGTCGACGGAGGCTCCCTCATCGACCGGGTGACCACCGGTGAGCGCACCTGGGACCTGAACACCGACGGGGCCGCGCACTACGGACTCGTCCCGGACTGGATCGAGGACATCCGGCGCGTCGGCGGCCAGGACGTGGTGAAGGACCTGTTCCGGGGCGCCGAGTCCTACCTCGACACCTGGGGAGCGACCGAGCGGCACCAGGCGGGGGTCGACCTCGCCCAGGGGGCGCCCGCCACGGCCAGTTCCGCGGAGTGGTGGAACCCGTTCACCAGCTACGCCCCCGGTCGCGCCGTCGACGGCACCCGGGACACCCGCTGGGCCAGCGAGTGGAGCGACGGCCAGTGGCTGCGGATCGACCTGGGCTCCACCCACCGGGTCGGCCGGGTCACGCTCGACTGGGAGCGGGCGTACGGGAAGGCGTACGGCATCCAGCTCTCCACGGACGGCACGAACTGGCAGACGGTCTGGTCGACCACCACGGGCGACGGCGGCCTGGACACCGCGCGCTTCCCCGGAACACCGGCGCGCTACGTCCGCGTCACGGGCACGGAACGTGGCACGCAGTGGGGCTACTCGCTGTACGAGGTCGGCGTCCACAGCAGCTGACGAAGGGGCTACGGGGAGCTGCTCGGTCATCTTCAGCAGCAGCGGCGGACCGCTGTTCCGCAAGCTGCCGGGCCGCCGCGGGGTCTACCAGGTGGGCATCGTGTCGTACGGCGACGGCTGCGCCGCCCAGGGCGCTCCGGGTGTGTACACGTACACCGGCTCGGCCGGGCTGTGGGACACGCTGGACGAGTCCGCCCAGGGCAGGAGGGTGAAGCGGCTGCTCGGCCGCCGAGTCACCGCGTTACCGAACCACCGGGTCGCCGAGCCCCTACCGCCTCGGGCACGCCCGGTGTCCCGGCCCGCTCAGGGCCGGGCCCGGGCGATGAGCAGGGCCACGTCGTCGTCGCCGCCGGGCGCCCGGAGCATCCGCAGGATGCGGTCGCAGCTGTCCTGCAGATCACGGCCCCGCGTCGCGGTGAGGGCGTCGAGCAGGGTGCGCAGGCGGGCGTCGATGGGTTCGTTCCGGGTCTCGACCAGACCGTCCGTGTAGAGGACCAGCTCGTCGCCGGGGCGGAAGGGGATGGTGGTGGCCTCGAAGGGGACCCCGCCGACGCCGAGCGGTGCCCCGGTGGGCAGGTCGAGAAGCCGGGCCGGCCGGCCCGGCCGCACCAGGGCCGGGGGCAGGTGACCGGCGAGGCAGATCTCGCACTCGCCGCGGCCGGGGTCGTAGACGCAGTAGATGCAGGTGGTGATGGTCTGCTCGATTCCCTCGGTCAGATGGTCCAGGTGGCGCAGCGCCTCCGCCGGGGGAAGGGCCAGTTCGGCGAACGCCCGGGCGGCGCTGCGGAGTTGTCCCATGGTGGCGGCGGCCGTGATACCGCTGCCCATGACGTCCCCGACGACCAGCGCCGTCTTGTCGTCCCGCAGCGGAACGGCGTCGTACCAGTCGCCGCCGATCTCGCTCGTGGCCCCGGCCGGCTGGTAGCGGCAGGCGACCTCCAGCCCGGGCACGTGCGACGGGGGCTCGGGAAGCAGACTGCGCTGGAGCGTGAGGGCCGCGTGGCGCTGGGCCTGGTACCCGCGGGCGTTGTCGATGCAGACCGCGGCACGCCCGGCCAGCTCCCAGGCGAGGAGCAGGTCGTCGTCGTCGAACGGTGCCCGGTTCCGGGTGCGTTTGAGGTCGAGGGCGCCGAGGACCTCTCCCCGGGCGAGCAGCGGCACCGCCAGGTACGAGTGCACACCGGCCGCCGCGAGATGGGCGGCGGCCTCGCCGTGGCGGGCGATGCGGTCCAGGTCCTCCCGGGTGGTGCGGGGCAGCAGAACCGGTTGGCGGGTGCGTACGCACCGGGTGATCAGCCGGTCGCTGTCGTAGGTGGCGAGTTCCCCCGGCGGGTCGGCGGCCCGGACCGCCTCGGTGGCGTGGGAGGCGCTGATGGCGAGCGCGCGGAAGCGGGCCGGGCCGTCGTCCGACGCGGTGCGGCCGTCCAGGGCGCTGTCGAGGACGTCCACTGCCGCCACGTCGGCCAGGGCCGGCACGACGACCTCGGCCAGCTCGCACGCCGTCGTCTCCAGATCGAGGGTGGTCCCCACGGAGGCGGACGCCCTGGCGATCAGCGCCAGTCGCTGCCGGGCCTGCGCCGCCTCGGCGGCGGCCCGGTGGCGCTCGGTGACGTCGATGACGGAGTAGGCCAGGCCCAGCACGCGCCCGCCGGAGTCCTCCAGCCGGTAGTACGAGACCGACCAGGCGTGCTCGTGGTCCGGGTCGACGGGGGGACGGCAGACGATGTCCCGGTCCACGACCGACTCGCCCGTCTCCAGGACCCGGCGCAGCCGCGCCTCGGGGTCCGTGTCCAGGTAGGTCAGGACCTCGCCGACCGTCCGGCCGAGACGGTCGGCGGCGCACTGGCCGGTGATGCGTTCGAGGGCCGGGTTCACGGCGAGGTAGCGCAGCTGCGGGTCGAGGATCGCGAGCCCGATCGGGGACTGGGACACCAGGCGCATGGCCAGGGCTGCGTCCCGCTCGACCCGTTCCACGGCCGCCTGGTCCGCGGCGAGGCCCAGGACGTAGGTGTCGCCGAGGTCGTCCAGCAGCCGCATGTTGCGGAACTCCACCAGGCGGGTGCTGCCGTCCTTGTGCCGGATCGGGAAGGCCCCGGCCCAGTCGGTGCCGGACTGCATGACCTCGGCGAACAGCTTGATCACTGCGTCCCGGTGCTCCTCGTGGACGGTCAGCGGAGCCGCGTACTGACCGAGCGCCTCCGTCGCGGTGTAGCCGAACAGCTCCTCGGCCTTGGTGCTCCAGAAGACGACCTGCCCGGTCGTGTTCAGCACCACCGCGGCGACGCTCAGCAGGTCGAGCAGCCCGCTGGGCGGCCCGGCCGGGCCTGCCACCGGCCGGGCGTCGCCTGCCCGGGAGGAGTCCGTCGTGCCCATGCCTCATCCTCCCTCCCGCTCGGTGCCACGGCTCGTGCGCTACCGGCGGGCGTTCTCCCCATCCATGGTCGTCCCAGACCGAGGCGGCACAACACCCGGTCCGACTGGTGGACACTCCAGGCATTCCGGACACTCCGGTCCGCCGGGTGGACAGGCCGCGTGACGCGGTCGCGTGCGAAGCTGGAGCGGATCACGAACGCCACGCTTCCCGGCGTCCCGCCCGGAGAAGGGTGAGGGGTGAGCACAGATGACGTCCACACCCGCCGACACCCCCGACCCCGGACCCGCCGTCCCCGGTCCCGGACCCGCCACGCATGACCCCGGACCCGCCGCCCCCGGTCCCGAACCCGCCACGCCTGCCCCTGGAGCCGCCCTCCGCGGTCCCGCTCCCTCCGCCCCGGGCAACGGCCCCGCCGTCTCCCGCCGGGAGTTCGACGCGCTCTTCGAGGCGGTCCGCACCTGGGGCCGCTGGACCCCGGCCGACCGCGGTGCCTGGAACCGGGTGACCGCGGACCACGTCCGGCGGGCCGCGGCCGGAGTGCGGTCCGGGGTGGTCGTACCGCTGGCGCTGCCCTGGAACACCCGTCCCGGCCCCGACAACCGCAGGCCCGCCCTGCACCACATGACCGACCTCGGTGACGTGGAGAGCCCGGAACCCTCCACCCACAAGGACTTCATCGCCGCCGACTACCACGGCAAGGGCGTCACCCATCTCGACGCCCTCTCCCACATCGCCTACCGGGGGCAGCTCTACGACGGCCGGGCCGCCGGCGATGCCGTCGGCAGCGAAGGCGCCCGCTTCGGCGCGGTGTCGACGCTGGGGCCACTGGTCACGCGAGGGGTGCTCCTCGACCTCCCCGCGGTCCTCGGGATCCGCTGGCTGGAGCCGGGACGCGCGGTGCACGCGCGGGACATCACCGCCGCGGAGCGGGCGCTCGGCGTGACGATCGGCGAGGCGGACGCGGTGCTGCTGCGCTCCGGGCAGGTCCGCCGCCGCGCGGAGCTGGGCGCCTGGGACCCGGACACGGCGAGCGCGGGCCTCCACGTGGACGCCGTACCGCTGCTGGCCGAGCGGGGTGTCGCCCTGCTCGGCGGGGACGGCGACAGCGATGTGCGGCCCTCCCCGGTGGAGGGCGTGCACTCGCCGGTGCACGCCCTGGCGGTGGCCGCGATGGGGGTCCCGCTGCTGGACAACCTGGACCTGGAAGCGCTGTCCGCCGCGACCGCGGAGGCCGGGCGGTATGCGTTCCTGCTGGTCGTGGCGCCGCTGAGGGTGCCGGGCGGGACGGGCTCGCCGGTCAATCCGGTGGCGGTCCTGTGACGACCGGCCAGAACGCATACCGCCCGTGACAGGCACGCACACCACCCGTGACGACCGTCCGGCGAACACTCGACGAGCGCCCTGAATCCACCTGATGTCCGTATCTTTCATTTATGTCACACTGTTTCCGAAAAGCTGACCTCTCGCGAGTGAGGCGAAGCGTGGTTCGGTCCGGCGGGGCATCGACACCGGCGGGGCGTGCGACAGACGACGCAGCGCCCGTCCGTTCGCGCGTGCGTTTCCTGGAGGGCGGCCCGGTCGACCCGGGCGTGCGGACGCCCATCTCCGACTCGTGGCAGCGCTGCCGGTCCCTGGGGCTCTCGCCGGACGGGTCCGACCTGCCCTTCCGTGAGGGCCTCGACCCGGAGGCCCGGATCGTCGGCGCGGCCGTGCCGGTGCTCGACCGGCTGGAGTACATGTTCGCCGGCACCCCGATGAACCTCTGTGTCGCCGACGCGCAGGGCACCGTCCTGCTGCGCCGTTTCGGCGAGGCGTCCCTGGCCAGGAGCCTGCCCGCGATCCAGCGCGTACCGGGGTTCGTGTTCGCCGAACAGTACGCGGGGACCAACGGCATCGGCCTCGCGCTGGCGGAGCGGCGGCTCGTCCACGTCCACGGCGCCGAGCACTTCGCCGAGCGCGCCCAGGGCAGCGCCTGCCGCGCGCTCCCGGTCCGCGACCTGCTCAGCGGCCGGATCGAGGGCGTCCTGTGCTTCGGCTATCCCCGTTCCTTCGAGGACCCCGCGCTGGCCACCGTCATCCGCAAGGCCGCCCGGGCCATCGAACGGCGGCTGCTCGGGCGCAGCTCCGCACGGGAGCGCGCGCTGCTGCGGGCGTACCTGGACACCGAGGCCGAAGCCGCGGTCGGCGGTCACCACACCGTCGGACTGGACGAACTGGCCCTCGCCCAGCACCCCCGCGACCGCGCGATCCTCATGGAGAAGGCCACCGAGCTGATCTCCTTCGCCCAGCGGGCCGCCGTCCACGTCCCGCTGTCCGACGGCCGGCGTGTCACGCTGATGAGCCGTCCGATGACGAGTGCCACCGGGGTGGAGGGCCTGGCCATCGAGGCCGTCCTGCCGGGCCCCGCAGCACGGCACCCCCTCGTCGCACCCCGGCGGATCGACGCGTTGCCGGACTTCCCCGCCGAGGCCGCCGTCTCCCACGCGACCGCGCCGGCGGGGGCCGCCGCCGTCGCCGCACCCGGCCGGGCCGCCAGGAGTCTCACCCCCGTCGGAGCGGAGGACGGCCGTCCCGGCCCCGCGCCCGCGTCGAGGGGGCTGCTGCTCGTCGGGGAGCCGGAGGTGGCGCGGCACGCCCTCGCCGCACGACGCCGCCTGGAGCTGCTGTCCGAGGCCAGTACGCGCATCGGCACCACCCTGGACGTGCGCCGCACGGCCCAGGAACTGGCCGAGACGGCGGTGCCGCAGCTCGCCGACTACGTCACGATCGACCTGCCGGAGGCCGTACTGCGCGGCGAGGAGGCCGCGGACCCGCACGGCGACCTGCGCCGCACGGTGGTCCACGGCATCCGCGACGACTGCCCCTTCCATCCGGTCGGCAAGCAGGTGGACTACGGCCCGGCCACGCCCCAGCTGCGCAGCCTGACCAGCGGGGAGGCGGTGCTGGAGCCGGACCTGACGGCCGCCGCGGGCTGGCTCGCCCACGACCCCGAGCACACCGCGGAACTGCTGGCCCACGTCCACTCGCTCATCGCGGTCCCCCTGGTGGCGCGCGGTGTCGTCCTGGGCGTCGCCGCCTTCTACCGCGGCCGGGATCCCGTCCCGTTCGGCGACGACGACCGCTCGCTGGCCCGGGAACTCGCCGCCCGTGCCGCCCTGTCCGTCGACAACGCCCGGCGCTACACGCGCGAACGCACCATGGTCCTGGCCCTCCAGCGCAGCCTGCTCCCGCAGGGGCTGCCCGACCAGGACGCCGTCGACGTCGCCCACCGCTATCTGCCCGCGGAGTCCGACGTGGGCGGCGACTGGTACGACGTCATCCCGCTCTCCGGCACCCGCATCGGCCTCATGGTCGGGGACGTCGTCGGCCACGGCATGCTCTCCGCCGCCACCATGGGCCGGCTGCGCACCGCCGCCCGCAGCTTCGCCGAGCTCGACTTCCCCCCGGACGAGGTCCTCACCCACCTCGACAACCTGGTGGGGCGCCTGGACCGGGAGGACCCCGCCGCCGACGCGACGGACATCATCGGTGCGACCTGTCTGTACGCCGTCTACGACCCGACGACCCAGCGGTGCACCATGGCCCGCGCCGGGCACCCTCCCCCCGCGGTGGTCCGGCCGGACGGCACGGTGTCCTTCGCGGAGCTGCCCGCCGGGCCTCCGCTCGGCCTCGGGGGTCTGCCCTTCGAAGCGGTCGAGACCGACCTGCCCGAGGGCAGCCAGCTGGTCCTCTACACCGACGGACTGATCGAGGACCGCCATCGCGACGTCGACCGGGTCCTCGACCAGTTGCGCGCGGCACTGGCCCACCCCGGGCGCACGCCGGAGGAGACCTGCCAGGTGGTCCTCAACAGCGTGGCGCCCGCCCACCCGGGCGACGACATCGCCCTGCTCGTCGCCCGCACCCGCGCCCTGGACCCGGACCGGATCGCCACCTGGGACCTGGAGCCGGACCCGGCCGTCGTCGGCGAGGTCCGCGCCCGCGCCCTGCGCCGGCTGGCCGACTGGGGGCTCGACGAAGCCGCGTTCGCCGTGGAGCTGATGCTCAGCGAGCTCGTCACCAACGCCATACGCCACGGTTCCGGCCCCGTCCGCGTCCGGCTGCTCCACGGCCGCACCCTGATCTGCGAGGTCTGCGACGCCAGCAACACCGCACCGCACCTGCGCCGGGCGGCCAGCACCGACGAGGGCGGCCGGGGCCTGTTCCTCGTCGCCCAGCTGGCACGGAGCTGGGGCACGCGCTACCTGCCCCAGGGCAAGGTCATCTGGGCCGAGTGCGACCTGGCCGGCGTCTGAGGTCCGGGCGGGGTCCGGGGCACGTCGGCGACCGGCCGCGCCACTCACCCATTGGCGTTACGGAAAGCGGCAAATACCGCCGATGCCCCTGACCGGGCCCCTACCATCGGGGGACCGTCGGGAAGAACTCGCCAGGCCGACCTTCGGAGATGTCCGTGCACGACCCTCCCGACCCTCCCGGCACCGGTGCGCAACCCCTCGTCCGCATCCGCGGGCTCGCCAAGCGGTTCGGCGGGACCCGCGCGCTGGACGGGGTCGATCTCGACGTCCGCGCGGGCAGCGTCCTCGCCCTCCTCGGCCCCAACGGAGCCGGGAAGTCCACCCTCATCAAGGTGCTCGCCGGGGTCCACCACGCCGACGCGGGGCAGATCACGGTGGACGGCCATCCGCTCGGCAGCCGTGCCGCCTCCCGCGCGATGTCCTTCATCCACCAGGACCTCGGTCTCGTGGAGTGGATGACGGTCGCCGAGAACATCGCCCTGGGCACCGGATACCCCCGGCGCGCCGGGCTGATCTCCTGGCGGCGCACCCGGGAGCGCTGCGCCGAGGTCCTGCGCACGGTCGCGGGACACCTGGACCCCGCCGCGCCGGTCGCCCGCCTCTCCCCCGCCGAGCGCTCGCTGGTCGCCGTCGCCCGCGCTCTGGCCGCCCGGGCGAAGCTGATCGTCCTGGACGAGCCGACCGCCCGTCTGCCCGCGCCGGACTGCGCCCGGCTCTTCCGCGTCCTGCACGCCCTGCGCGACCAGGGGCACGGCATCCTCTACGTCAGCCACCGCCTGGACGAGGTGTACGAGGTCGCCGACGCCTTCGCCGTCCTGCGCGACGGCCGCCTCGTCAGCCACGGCACCCTGGCGGGCCACAGCCCCGCCCGTCTGGTGCAGGACATCGTCGGTGCCGTCGGCGAGGAACCGGCCGCCCACCGCCCCGCGCCCGCCGACGGCCCGGCCGTGCTGACCCTCGACGGCGTACGCACCGCGGGCGCGGGACCCGTCGGCCTGGAACTCGCGGCCGGGGAGGCCGTGGGCCTGGTGGGCCTGTCGGGTGCGGGGCACACGGAGCTGGGCCGGGCCCTCGCCGGTGCCCGGCCCCTGCTCGGCGGCCGGGCACTCCTCGGCGGACGGCCGTACCGCCCCCGCACGGTCACCGACGCCGTCCGCCTCGGCGTCGGCCTCGTGCCCGGCGACCGGCAGCGGGAGGGCTGCGCCGCGGAACTGACCGTGCGGGAGAACCTCCTGGCCAACCCGCGCGCCGGGGGCCTGCCCGCGCTGCGGTGGATCGCCCCCCGCCGCGAACGCGCCGAGGCCGCCGCCCTGATCGAACGGTTCGCGGTGCGCCCCCGCGACACCGAGGCGCCCATCGGCACCCTGTCCGGCGGGAACCAGCAGAAGGTCATGATCGGCCGGTGGCTCCGGGTGGGCCTGCGCCTGCTGATCCTGGAGGAACCGACCGCGAGCGTGGACGTCGGGGCCAAGGCCGCGGTCCACCGCCTGCTCGACGAGGCGCTGGCCGGCGGTCTCGCGGTACTGCTCGTCTCCACGGACTTCGAGGAGGTCGCGGGCGTGTGCCGGCGCGCCCTGGTGTTCGTCCACGGGACCGTGGCGGCCGAGCTGAGCGGCCCGGCCCTCACCGTCGCAGGACTCACCCGGGCGGCCTCGGCCCTGCCCCCCGCCGGAACCGCGACACCCTCATGACCGCACCGCCCCCGCCCCCCGCGTCCCCGTCCCCGGCGCCCCCGTCCCGGCCGCGCCGGCGCGGGCCGGCCGCCCACCACGTCGGCGCCTACGGCCTGCCGGCCCTCACGGTGCTGCTGTTCCTCCTCTTCTCCCTCCTCCTGCCGCGGACGTTCCCCACCCGGGACACCGTCCACGCGCTGCTGTCCAGCCAGTCGATCCCCGCCGTCCTCGCGCTGGCCGCCATGGTCCCCATCGTGACCGGCGCGTTCGACCTCTCCCTCGGCTACGGCCTCGGTCTGGCGCACGTCATGGTGATGCAGCTCGTCGTGAACGAGCGGTGGCCCTGGCCGTGGGCGTGCCTGGCGGTGGTCGCCGGAGGGGTGGCCGTGGGCGTCCTCAACGGTGTCGTGGTCGAGTTCGGCCGGATCGACTCCTTCATCGCCACCCTCGGCACCGGCAGCATGATGTACGCCGTGACCGGCTGGGTCACCGGCGGCGGCCGGATCGTCCCCGGCCCCCAGGGCCTCCCGCCGGCCTTCACCGGTCTCTACGACTCCACCCTCCTCGGCGTTCCGGTCCCCGCCTTCTACGTCCTCGCCCTCACGCTCGCCCTCTGGCTGGTGCTGGAGCGGCTGCCGCTCGGCCGGTGCCTGTACGTCGTCGGCTCCAGCCCGCGCGCCGCCGAGCTCGTCGGCATCCCGGCCCGCAGGTACACCGTCTACGCGTTCACCGCGTCGGGCCTGGTCGTCGCCTTCGCCGGAGTCCTGCTCGCGGCCCAGCAGCAGATCGGCAATCCCAGCGTCGGCCTCGACTATCTGCTGCCCGCGTTCGTCGGCGCCCTCCTCGGCTCCACCGCGATCAGGCCCGGCCGCCCCAACGCCCTGGGCACGCTGGTCGCCGTCGCCGTACTCGCCGTCGGCCTCACCGGCATCGGCCAGCTGGGCGCCGACTTCTGGGCGGTTCCGCTGTTCTACGGCGGCACCCTGCTGCTCGCCGTCGGCCTGGCCGGCTACTCCGCCCGCCGCCTGCGCACCGGTGCCGACGCGCCCCGGGGGACGCCCGCCCCGTCCCCGGTGCCGCCGTCCCCCGGCCGGGACGGCGGCACGCCGGGCACCGGCCCGTGATCCGCGTCCCGCCCGCACGTCCCGTCCCCCCGTCCATCCCGTCCGCCCCGTCCGCCCCGTCCGCGAGGAGCTGCCGTGCACCGCGACCGCGAGAGCGTCCCCGGCGTCGCCAAGGCGCGATCGGCCTCCGTCGCCCTGCTGCTGGCGGCCACCGCCCTCGCGGGCTGCGAACGCGGCTCCTCGCACGAGGCGGTGCCCTCCCCCACGGGCCCGAACGGCTGCCCCGCGGTCCAGGCCGAGGCGCGGGCCGCCGTCGCCCGGGCGGAGAGGACCGACGTCCCCTGGAACGGGCCGACCAGCGGCCCCGCGGCCGTACCCGGCAGGACGATCGTCTACGTCGCCCAGACCATGACCAACCCCGGGGTGGCCGGTGTCGCGCAGGGTGTACGGGAGGCCGCGCGGGTCATCGGCTGGAAGGTCCGGGTGATCGACGGCGAGGGCACCCCCGCCGGCATCCAGGCGGCGCTGGGCGAGGCCGTGGCCCTCAGGCCCTCGGGCATCGTCATCGGCGGTTTCGACCCGGCCTCGACCTCGCAGCAGGTCGCTCGGGCGACGGCGGCCCGCATCCCGCTCATCGGCTGGCACGCCGTCGCGGCCCCCGGCCCCAGCACGAGACCCAGGCTCTTCACCAACGTCACCACGGACGTGGACGACGTCGCCTCGATCAGTGCCCGGTGGGTCATCGCGCGCTCCCGCGGCAACGCCGGGGTCGTCCTCTTCACCGACGCCTCGATCCCCTTCGCCCAGCACAAGTCCGAGCTGATCAGGAAGGCGCTGGCCGCGTGCCGGGGCGTGCGGCTGCTGGCGTACGAGAACATCCCGATCCCGGACGCGAGCAGCCGTACGCCCAGGGAGGTCTCCTTCCTCCTGTCCCGCTTCGGGAGCCGGTGGACCCACTCCGTCGCCATCAACGACCTGTACTTCGCCGACGCCGCCCCCGCCTTCCGCGCGGCCGGTCAGAAGGGCTCCGGGCCGCCCTTCAACATCGGCGCCGGCGACGGCGACCCGTCCGCCTTCCAGCGCGTCAACGGCGGGCAGTACCAGGCGGCCACCGTCCCCGAACCGCTGTCGCTGCAGGGCTGGCAGATCCTCGACGAGTTCAACCGGGCCTTCTCCGGCCGCCCGGCCAGCGGCTATGTCGCGCCCGTCCACGTCTCCACGGCGGACAACAGCGCGGGCGCCACGACCTGGAATCCCTCGGGCTACCGGGAGGCGTACCGGAGGATCTGGCGCCGGTGACGGACCGCCCGGCACCGGACCTCACCGCTCACCGCTCACCCTTCGGTTCACCGAGCGCCGGGCGCCGGCGGGTCGCCGCCCACAGGAGCAGGGCGGCGAGGCTGAAGGAGGCGCCGAGGGCGGACACGGCCGGCCAGCCCGCCGCCGCGTAGGCGAGGGAGGAGCCGAGGCCGCCGAGGCCGCTGCCCGCCGAGTAGAAGACCATGTAGCCGCCGATGATCCTGCTGCCCGCGTCGGGCCGGACGGCGTGGATCAGGGTCTGGTTGGTGACGTGGACGGCCTGCACGGCGAAGTCCAGCAGGACGGCGCCGGCCGCGAGCGCCCACAGCGACTGCCGGGTCAGGGCGATCGGGAGCCAGGACAGCGCGAGCAGGGCGAGGCCGGCGCCGGTCGTGCGCTGGGCGAGCCCCCGGTCGTTCCAGCGCCCGGCCGCCCGGGCGGCGACGGCCCCGGCCGCTCCGGCGAGCCCGAACGCGCCGATCGCGGTGTGCGACAGCGACCACGGCGGCCCGCTCAGCGGCTGCGCCACCCCGCTCCACAGCGTGCTGAAGGCCGCGAACACCAGCAGGGCGAGGGCGCCCCGGATCCGCAGCAGGGGATGGCGGGCGAACAGGGTGAGGGTCGAGGCCACGAGCCGCCCGTACGACACCTCGCGCAGCCCGGCGGACGGCGCGCCCGGCGGCAGCGCGCGGCGCAGCAGTACGGCGAGGACGGCGGTGACGCCCGCGGACGTCAGATAGACGGCCCGCCATCCGGCCAGGTCGGCGAGGACACCGGCGGCGGCGCGGGCCAGCAGGATGCCGGTGACGATGCCGCCGGTGACCGTTCCGACAGCGCGGCCCCGCCGGGCGGGCGGGCTCAGGGCGGCGGCAGCCGCGACCATCGTCTGGGCGACGACGGCGAGCAGCCCGACCAGGGCGAGCGCGCCGAGCAGCGCCACGACGCCCGGGGCCAGCCCCGCGACCAGCAGGGCGAGGGCCAGCAGCCCGAGTTGGACGGTGACCAGCCGCCGGTGACCGAGCAGGTCGCCGAGCGGAACGAGCGTCAGCAGGCCGGCCGCGTAGCCGAGTTGGGTCACGGTGACGATCGCGCCGAGCAGCCCCGCGCCGAGCGCGAACCGCTCGCCGAGGGTCACCAGCAGGGGCTGGGCGAAGTAGACGGTGGCGACGGAGCTGCCGCAGGCGAGGGCCAGCAGCGGGAGGAGCCGGGCGGGCGGTGGCGCGTCCGGCGCCGGCGCGTCGGTGTGCGCCTCGTGGCCGGCCGTCCCGCCGCACCCGCCGACCGCGTCCGAGCACTGGATCGCCACACCGACACACCTCTCCCCTTGGTTGCATCTTGCTACCTACATGACCGTAGCCGTGCGAGGTAGCATGTTGCAACCGCACCTGAGGGGGTGCGGGAGGAGAGGAGCCGCGGATGGTCGCCCGCACCCGTTTCGACGCCGACCCCTGTCCGGTGGCCCGGTCGGTGAACGCGATCGGCGACTGGTGGTCCCTGCTGATCGTGCGGGACGCCTTCGACGGCAGCCGCCGGTTCGGCGAGTTCCAGCGCAGCCTCGGCATCGCCAAGAACATCCTGGCGGCGCGGCTGCGCGCGCTGGAGGAGGCCGGGGTGCTGCGCGGCGCCCCCGCACCGGAGGGCGGGTCCCACCGCGAGTACCTCCTCACGGACAAGGGCCGCGCCCTCTTCCCGGTGATCGTCGCCCTGCGCCAGTGGGGCGAGGGGCAGTGCTTCGGTCCCGGGGAGGACCACTCCCGCCTGCTGGACCGCCGGACCAGCCGCCCGTTGCGCCCGGTGGAGGTCCGGGCGGCGGACGGACGGCTGGTGGGACCGGAGGACACCGTCGTGGAGAAGGTCCACGGGACGGAGGCGGGCGGGGCCCGCTGACCGGGGTGGGGCGGATCAGAGGACGTTGACGGCGCTCCAGGCCGCGGCCACGGTGGTGTACTCGGGGCTGGTGGCGCCGTAGAGGTCCTTCGCCGCGTTCAGCGTCGCGGTGCGGGCGCCCTTGTAGTCCGTCGTGGAGGTCATGTAGACGGTCAGCGCCCGGTACCAGATCGCGGAGGCCTTCTTGTTGCCGATGCCGGTGACGGTGGAGCCGTTGCAGGTGGGGCTGTTGTAGGAGACGCCGTTGACGGTCTTGGCACCGCTGCCCTCGCTCGCGAGGTAGAACCAGTGGTTGCCGACGCCCGAGGAGTAGTGCACGTCGAGCCGGCCGACCGACTTCGACCAGCAGTCGGCGGAACGGCCGTCCAGGGACGGCTTGTCGAAGCGGCGCAGCCACGGCGGGGTGGACTGGTCGCTGAAGAGGTAGTCGGGGGTGTCGACGGGGTTGTCGGCGTACCACTCGACCATGGTGCCGAGGATGTCGCTGGTGGCCTCGTTCAGACCGCCGGACTCGCCGCTGTAGCGCAGGTTGGCGGTGGCCGAGGTGACGCCGTGGGTCATCTCGTGGCCCATGGTGTCGAGGTCGACCTGCTCGGGGTCGGTGCTGCCGTTGCCGTCGCCGGTCATCATGCAGAAGCAGGAGTCCGACCACTGGGCGTTGTCCCAGTTGGTGCCGACGTGGACGAAGACGGTGGCGCCGCGGCCGTCGTTCTTGATGCCGTTGCGGCCGAAGGTCGTCTTGTAGTAGTCGAACGTCTTCGCGGTGTTGGCGTGCGCGTCGGCGGCTGCGGTGGCCCGGTCGGTGGAGAACTTCCTGCCGTCGCCCCAGACGTTGTCGGCGTCGGTGAACAGGGTCCCGGAGGAGCTGTTGAGGGAGGAGGACGAGGCGTTGCGCGCGTCCTTGGTGACATGGCCGCGCACCGGGTCGATCAGGGCGAAGGTGCCGTCGGCCTGCTGGGTGGTGTCGAGGGTGATGTCGCCGGTGTACTCGGTGTGGCCGGTGCCGGTCGACTCGCGCTCGGCGTCGTAGTTCTCGATCGCCGCACCGGTGGCGGCGTCGGTGACGAAGACCTCGCCGTGCGGCTGGCCCTTGTCGCCCAGGCCCTGCACGGTGGTGCGCCAGGCCAGGCGCGGGGAGCCGTCGGCGGCCCACACGATCAGCTCGGGGGTGGACCTGGCGTTGCGCACCAGCCCGTGGGAGCGCTTCAGGGCTCTGGCGGCGGTGCCCTTGGCGTCGACGGCCGGAGTGACGGAGGCGAGCGCCACCTTGTGGGCCTTGGCGCGGGTGGATCCCTTGAGCGAGCCGTCGGCCTTCTGGTGGACGACGAAGTCGCCGCCGACGACGGGGAGCCCGCGGTAGGTCCGCTCGAAGCGGACGTGCTGGGTGCCGTCGGCGTCGATCACGACGTCCTTCACCTTGAGCGCCTGGCCCGCGCCGAACCCGAAGGTGTCGGCGTGCCGGGCCACGTTCGCCCGGGCCCGGGATATCGCCGTGTCGCGGACGGAGGTTCCGCTCCGTGCCGTGTGGGGCTGCGAGTAGGCGGGTACGGCCAGGGCACCCGTGGTGATGACGCCGGCGGCGACCATCGCGGAAAGGGCAAGAAGAGGACGGGGCATGACGGGGTGATTCCTTCGCTCGTCGTGGGGTGACGACGTCCCGTGGACGTTGACGCGAAGTGTTCACCAGGTGACATGTTCCTGACGTGATCCCATCTGGACTACAACCCCGGAGTTATAGGGCACCAGGGAACCCGGCCCGGCCGGTCAGCCGCCCCCGCCGAGGGCGAACTCCGCTCCCCCGCCCTCCCACCAGGCCAGATACTGCGGCCGCTGCCGCACCAGCGACAGATAGGCGGCCAGCAGGCGCTCGCACGCCGCGTCGGCCAGCTCCGACGGAAACGATTCCCTGTTCCAGGCCAGTACCAGCCGCCGGTGGAACGGGACGTCCACGAGCGGCCGTTGCACGGTGCCCTGCGCGGAGACGTCGGCGGTCGGCCACACCCCGCAGACGGCGCGCCGGCCGGCGACCAGGATCTGCGCCACGGACAGGTCCGGCGTCACATGGGCGATGCGCGGGGTGAAACCCGCCGACTGGCACGTGAGATGGAGGTACGCGTGCACACCGCTCTCGTCGGCCTCCGGCATCACCCAGTCCTCGTCGGCCAGTTCGTGGAGGGCCACCGTCTCCTTGCGGGCCAGCGGGTGGTCCTCGGCGAGCAGGACGAAGACCGGCTCGCGGAGCAGGGTGCGGGTCGCCACCGACTCGCCGGCCGGGAGGGGGAAGCCCGGGAACTCGCCGAACACCGCGATGTCGCACTTCGACTGGCTCAGCGATCTGACCAGGGTGTGCACGGAGCGGCGGGCGTCGATGGTGAGCGGGCGTTCCGGGACGAGTTCGAAGAGGGCGGAGAGCAGCAGGGACACCAGGGGGCCGGCGGTTCCGCCCGCCCTCAGCGGGGCGGCGGCCCGCCTGTCCGCCTCGGCCGCCGACCGCGCGTGCGCGCGCAGCCGGTCGAAGCCGGCGACGAGGTCGCGGGCGCAGCGCAGTACGTACTGCCCGTTCTCGTTCGGCTTCACACCGTCGGCGCCGCGGACGAAGAGGGGGCCGCCCAGCTCGTGTTCGATCCGTTTCAGCTGGGCGCTCATGGCGGGCTGCGAGAGCTGGAGCCGTGCGGCGGCCTTGCGGATGCTGCCGGCCTCGGCGACCGTGAGCAGGACACGCAGGTGGCGGAACTCCAGGTGCATGAACCATCCCCGCTCGACGCGGGGGCCCCTGAACCCCCCCGTGACCAGCACGACCAGTTGCCCGACGGCATGGTGACCAAGAATCCGACGGGCCCGTTCGGGGCGACAACCACGGGAGGGTAAAACCTGTCCGCGGACGCGGGGGCCGTTTTGCCCGCGCGGGGCAACCATCCGGGCAGGTCGGGAGTCTTCTGATCGATCATGTCGTGATCGGACCCACCGGGAGACCATCATCAGCGCCATACACAAGACCCTGACCGCCGCCGCCGTCGTCGGTGTCGTCCTCGCGGGGTCCGCCGCCTGCGGAACGGTGGAGCAGCTCTCCGCCGGCAAGAAGCTCGACCGCGCCTTCGACAAGCTCGGCGAGAAGAACCGGATCTCCTTCGAGCTGGACCTGGACACCGACGCCGCGTCCCTGAAGGCGCTGGACGCCAAGTCCGACCCCGAGCCCGGTGAGGAGATCCCGGACGAGGCCGCCGACATGCTCAGCGGTGCGAAGGTCACCCTGACCGTGCAGTCGAAGAAGCCGATCCAGGACTCCGGCGACAAGGACTTCGTCGGCATGGCCATGAAGGTCAGCAGCCCGGACGGCGACCTCGTCGAGTACCGGGTGATCGGCGACGTCGCCTACGTCCGCGCCGACATGGACACCGTCGGCAAGGTGACCGGCAGCCCCGTCCCCTCCGCCGACGACCTGCCCCCGGAGGCCGGGGCGTTCAAGGACGTCCTTCAGGGCAAGTGGGTGAAGTTCAGCACGAAGGACATGGAGAAGGCGTCCGGCAAGGGCGAGGAGGCCGGGGGCGGTCCCGCTCCCGCGCCGTCCTTCGACGCCAGGACGCAGAAGAAGCTCACGGAGGCCCTGCGCAAGGTCGTCGCCCGTGAGGTCACGTTCAAGACCGCCGACGGCGAGGACGGCACCGAGCACGTCACCGCCACGGCCCCCTTCCGGTCGCTCGTCACCCAGCTGTTCGGCGAGATCCGCCCCCTGGCGAAGGACCTGCCGCCGGGCATGGAGCTGCCGACGGACAAGGACCTGAAGGACGCCCCGAACAAGAAGGTGACGGCGGACTTCACGCTCAAGGACGGTGAGCTGACCGAGGTGGACGTGGACCTCGCCAAGCTGGCCGAGGACGCCAAGGTCAAGAAGCTGGGCCTGACGCTGCGGATGAGCGAGGGCACCCGGCCCACCGCCCCGGCCGGCGCGAAGAAGCTGGACCTCGGCGAGATGGCGCAGGGCTTCTTCGGCGGCGCGGCGACGGGCGAGCCCGACATCGACGAGAGCGGCCTGGGCGGCGAGGACTTCGCGGACAGCGACCTCTGATCGAGCGGGCGCGAGCCGTACGCGCGCACGGCGAGGGTGTGGTGGCCGGCCACCGGACTCAGCGGATCTCCAGGTCCGCGAAGTCCGGATGGCGCAGGAAGCGCCACACCTCGCCGGCCGAGAAGGGGCACTGGGTCGCCGTGCGGCCCGCCTCCGTCCAGTAGTAGTTGCGCGCGCGGGGATCGCTCCACGTCTTGGTGAGGTTGCGCCGGTCGACCTCCTCGTTGAACCGCCGGTACGGCTCTTCCCGCACCGTGATCGCCTTCTTGCCGTCGCGCACCAGGCGCTCGATGCATTCGAGGGCGTGGACGGTGATGAGTTCGTGATAGGTGGGGATGTTGAGCATGCTGCTGGTGTTCGGGCCGTAGACGGTCCACAGGTTCGGGAAGCCCGGCATCATGCAGCCCTTGTAGGCCCGTGCTCCGGCCTCGCTCCACAGCTCGTCCAGCGTCAGCCCGTCACGCCCTGTGATCTTCATCGGGAACAGGTAGTCCCTGGCGCGGAAGCCGGTCGCGTAGACGATCGCGTCCAGGTCGTGCTGGGTGCCGTCCTCCGTCTCGATCCCCGTGCGGTTGATCCGGCGGATGCCGTCGGTGACGAGCGTGACGTCGTCCCGCTGGAGGGCGTCGAGGACGCTGTACTCGGTGTCCACCAGGACCGGCCGCGCCGCGAGCACGGGATGCGGGGGCGTCATCCTCTCCACGAGCCGGGGGTCGGCGAGTTTGCTCTCCAGGAAGGCCAGGGCGTGGTCCCTGGCCGCCTTGTTCGCGGCGCTCAGGGAGTGCGGGTCGTCGAAGTCGGGGTCGATCTCGGTCACGCTCGCCAGCGCCTCGGTCGCGTACGTCGCCCGGAAACGCATGAAGTTGGTGTGGTACGGCAGGTTCCGGTCCAGCCAGGTGACCTGCCCGGGGAAGGGCGAGCGGTAGCCGGGCACACCGAACAGCCACTGCGGCGTGCGCTGGAAGACGGTGACGTGTCCGGCCTCCAGGGCCAGCTCCGGGATGAGCTGGTAGCCCGTGCAGCCCGTCCCGATGACCGCGACCCGCTTGCCGGCCAGGCCGGCCTCCTTGGGCCACCGGGCCGTGTGCCAGGACGGCCCGTCGAACTCCTCGGCCCCCTCGATCCGGGGGACGTGCGGCCGGTTCAGGAAGCCCACGGCGGAGATGACCGCGTTCGAGCGGACCGTGTACTGCCCCTGCGGGCCCGTGACGTGGATCGCCCATGTCCCTGAGTCCTCGTCCCAGTCCATCGCGCGCACCTCCGTGTCGAACACGATGTCGGTGCGGACGTCGAACTCGTCGGCGACCCAGTCCAGGTACTCGGCGTTCTTCTCCGCGGGGCAGAAGGGGTAGGGAAGGCCGAAGTCGACGCCGTACAGGTGCGTGTACGCGCGGCTCGGGGAGTCGACGCGGCAGCCCGGGTAGCGGTTCTCCCACCATGTGCCGCCGACACCGGAGTTCTTCTCGATGACGGTGTGGGCGATGCCTGCCCGCTTGAGCTGGACGGCGGCGTTGAGGCCTCCGAGGCCGGCGCCGATCACCGTGACGTGGAAGTCGTCCAGCCGCTCGCGGGGCGGCGGCCCCTGCCACCGCAGGGAGCGTGCCCACGGGTCCAGGGCGAGATCCTCCAGCCACAGTCCCATGTCCTCGTCGGGGATGTCCTGGCCCGCCGCGAGCGTCAGGCTGGCCGGCAGGCGCTCGGCCGGCCCGGGCCCGATGTCACCGGCTCCCGCGTCGCGGTACTCCTTCAGGAACCGCGCCGCCTTCCGCTGGAGCAGCGCGATGTCCTCGTCGCGGTGGACGACCTGCATGGCGAGGGCGCCCGCCGGCACGGTCGTCACCTGCGTCGCAGCGACCTCCTCGTCCCCGGTCAGCTGGTACAGCAGGCCCCGCAGCACCATCGGGTCGGCGTACCGGACGGCGTCCTCGATGGTCGCGTCGCTCGCGTCGAGCAACTCCTTGCGGGGCTCGTCACGTGTCGCCATGGGGTCGTTCCTTTCGGTACGGGCTCGGCGCCTGGCCGGTCGGCATCGTGGCGACGGCCCTCACCTGACTGTCGTGGACACACCAGCCCCTACCCTAACTCCCTTGTCCGGCACGGTGGTTGAAAAATGACCGATCAAACGTTCAAGCCGTCATACGGGTGTGACGGTCGCGTACAGGCCAGCCGCGGGAGCGCACTGGCGCGAATACATCCCCGGGCGGGCGCCGACCGGAAGATCCGCCTCAAAGCTTGAGCACAAATTCCACACATCCCCTCTCCATACCGGTTCCGATGGTCTAGATTGACCGTGCTTCAGCCGTTCGGACACGGGGCAACCGTTAATGATCTTTAGGTCCGGCGTTACGGAAAGCCAGCAGTCGCGCGCCCGGCGCCGGACGTGCGGATGATCAATTCCTGAAGCCCGAAAGGGCACCTCGGGTGTGGGGAGCAGCCGAGGATTCGACGGGTTTTCGAACACCCCGGTATCTGGCACGGCACGCGAATGCGCTGCCGCCAGGGCGGGTTGTTCGAATAGCTCTGGAATAGCCGGGACGGCATGCGCCCGGGGGCCTCCCGAAAGGAGGAGCGGTGCGGGAGGCGGGGGCCTCCCGATGGGGAGGAACAGTGTTGGGCGAACACGTCGAACCACTGGGACCTGGGGGGGTTCTGTGCGGCAAGGGGGACTTGTCCGCCCTGTTCCGTCGGCGCGCGAGCGTCTGGCGGACGGGGCGATCAACCGGCCCACGAGCGAGTGGGAGCAGCGGTACCGCCGTACCGTGATCATCAGCGACACCGTGGCCACCGCCTTCGTGGTGGCGGCGATCGGAAATTTCTTCGGGGCCCGGGACGCGGCCAACTGGCACGAGAAGTGGGGCATTCTCGCATTCGGCACCGAACTGCTGGTGCTGGGTGCGCTCGCGGTGAGCCGGTCATGGGCTCCGGCCGTGCTCGGCCAGGGCGCCGAGGAATTCCGGCGACTCGGCCGCTCACTGTTCACGGCGACCGTCGTACTGGCGCTCGGCGGGATCGCCCTCACCTCACGCAACATCAAACTCTGGATCTTCGTGGCGATCCCCGCCATCGCGCTCGTCACCATGGCCGCGCGATATCTGCTGCGTCTGTGGCTGCACAGACACCGGAAGGAAGGACGGTGCCTGAGGCCGGTGCTCGCCGCCGGCGGCGTGGCCACCGTGCGCGACCTGATCATCCGGACCCGCAAGTTCCCGCACCTGGGCTGGCGCGTGGACGCGGTGTGCACGACGGACGGTGCCGGGCTCGACGGTGACGAACTGGACGGCGTGCCCATCGTCGGCCGGCTGACGGACGTCGCCCACCACGTCCGCCGCGACGGCTACCGCGTCGTCGCGGTCACACCGGACCCGCACTGGTCACCGGACCGGCTGCAACGGCTGGCCTGGAACCTGGAGGGCAGCGACGCCGAGATGGTCGTGGCACCCGTGCTGATGGAGGTGGCCGGTCCGCGGCTGCACGTCGACGCGGTGCTCGGGATCCCGCTGCTGCGGGTCAGCATGCCGACCTTCACCGGGGGCCGCCGGGCGGTCAAAGGGGTCGTCGACCGGATGGGCGCGGCGGTCCTGCTGGTGCTGTTCGCGCCGCTGATGGTGTTCGTCGGGCTGCTCGTGATGGCGGACAGCCGGGGTGGGGCGTTCTACCGCCAGCGCAGGGTCGGCAAGGACGGCCACGAGTTCACCATGTACAAGTTCCGCACCATGGCCGTCGGGGCCGACCGGGCACGCGCCCGGCTGGCCGACCGCAACGAGGGCGCCGGCCCGCTGTTCAAACTGCGCCGGGACCCGCGGGTGACCCGGGTGGGATCAGTGCTGCGCCGGTACTCGATCGACGAACTGCCGCAGCTCTTCAACGTGCTCACCGGATCCATGTCGCTCGTCGGTCCGCGGCCTCCGCTGCCGGAGGAGTGCGCCGCGTACGACCCGGACATCCGGCGGCGGCTGCTGGTCAAGCCCGGCCTCACCGGCCTGTGGCAGATCAGCGGACGCAGCGACCTGTCGTGGGAGGAGGCGGTCCGGCTGGACCTGCGGTACGTGGAGGACTGGTCGCTCGCCCTGGACACAGTGATCTTGTGGAAGACGCTGCGTGCGGTGGTCTACGGGCAGGGCGCCTACTGATGCGTGCGGGCCGTCGTCCGGCCTGGCGCGCGAACCGCAGGCCGGAAGGCCTGCCTGGGGGGGGGAGGAACGAGTCATGAGAGTCAGCGTTTTCGGGCTCGGCTACGTGGGCTGCGTGTCGGCCGCGTGCCTGGCCAGCATGGGTCACGAGGTCATCGGGGTGGACGTGAACCAGGTCAAGGTCGACCTGGTCAACGACGGCAAGGCCCCGGTGGTCGAGGAGCGGATCGGCGAACTCACCGCCGAGGTCGTACGGAGCGGGGCGCTGCGCGCCACCACCGACGTCCGCGAAGCGATCAGCGGCAGCGAGATGTCGCTGGTCTGCGTGGGCACGCCGTCGGAGCCCAACGGCAGCCTGTGCACCACGTATCTGGAGCGGGTCACGGAGGAGATCGGCGCGGCGCTGGCCGAGCGGGGCGGGCGGCACACCGTCGTCTTCCGCAGCACCATGCTCCCCGGCACCTGCCTGAACCTGCTGGTGCCGATCCTGGAGAAGTACGTCGGCGGTACGGCCGGGGTGGACATCGGGGTCGCGGTCAACCCGGAGTTCCTGCGCGAGGGCACCAGCGTGCGGGACTTCTTCGATCCGCCCAAGACAGTCATCGGCGAGCTGGACTCCGCGAGCGGTGACGCGGTGACGGCACTGTACGACGGCCTGCCCGGCGAGGTGTTCCGGGTGCCGGTCCCGACGGCCGAGGCGATCAAGTACGCGGACAACGCCTTCCACGGCCTCAAGATCGGCTTCGCGAACGAGCTGGGCGCGGTGTGCCAGGCGCTCGGCGTGGACTCGCACCAGGTGATGGACGTGTTCCTCGCCGACCGCAAGCTCAACATCAGCCCCGCCTACCTGCGGCCCGGTTTCGCCTTCGGCGGCTCCTGCCTGCCCAAGGACCTGCGCAGCCTGGTCCACGCGGCGCAGCGGGCCGACGTCTCGGTGCCCATCCTCGCCCACGTCCTGCCCTCCAACTCCGAGCACCTGCAACGCGCGGTGGACCTGGTCGAGCGCACCGGCAGACGCCGCATAGGGCTGTTCGGGCTCTCCTTCAAACCCGGCACCGACGACCTCCGCGAGAGCCCGCTGGTCGAGCTGGCGGAGCGGCTCTTCGGCAAGGGGTACGACCTGCGGATCTACGACGCCAACGTGAACCTCTCCCGGCTGATCGGCGCGAACCGCGAGTACATCGAGAACCGGCTGCCGCACCTCGCGCAGCTCCTCGCGGACTCCGTCCAGGAGGTGCTGGACCACGCCGAGGTGTGCCTGGTCGGGACCAGGGACCCGGCCGTGCTGTCGGCGCTGCCCCAGGGCGGCGGACCGGTGCTGGTCGACCTCATCCGCCTCCCCGACGCCGAGTCGCGCCGGGCCGAACCGGGGTACGTGGGCCTTGCTTGGTGACGCGGTCGGCGGTGACGGGTCGGGCCGACGGGCGCTGATCCTGGTGGAGAACCTGTCGGTGCCGTTCGACCGGCGGGTGTGGCAGGAGTGCACGACGCTGCGGGACGCGGGCTGGACGGTGCACGTCATCTGTCCCCGCGGAACCAAGCGGGACACGGAGCCGGAGGCGGAGATCGACGGGGTGCGGATCCACCGCTACCCGTTGCGCGCGGCCACCGGAGGGCCGGCCGGCTACCTGCGGGAGTACGGATCGGCGCTGTGGCACACCGTCCGGCTGGCCCGGAAGATCGGCCCGGTCGACGTGGTCCACGCCTGCAACCCGCCCGACCTGCTGTTCCTGCCGGCCCTGTGGCTGAAGCGGCGCGGCGCGCGGTTCGTGTTCGACCAGCACGACCTGGTGCCCGAGCTGTACCTCTCCCGGTTCGGCCGCGGCGAGGACCTGCTCTACCGCGCCGTGTGCGCGCTGGAACGGCGGACCTACCGGGCCGCGGACGTCGTGCTCGCCACGAACGAGAGCTACCGGGACGTCGCGCTGCGCCGCGGGGGCCGGCGGCCGGAGGACGTCTTCGTGGTGCGCAGCGCGCCCGACACCGACCGGTTCCACCCCGTGCCGCCCGAGCCGGAGCTGAAGCGCGGCAAGCCCCATCTGCTGTGCTACCTCGGCGTCATGGGCCCGCAGGACGGCGTCGACTACGCCTTGCGGGCCCTGGCGAAGCTGCGCGACGACCTCGGGCGGACCGACTGGCACGCGGTGTTCGTCGGCGCCGGCGACACCTTCGACGCGATGGTGGAGCTGTCCCGGCGGCTCGGGCTCTCCGAGCAGGTGCAGTTCACCGGGCGGGTTCCGGACGCCGACCTGGTGCGCTACCTGTCCACGGCGGACGTGTGCCTCTCCCCCGACCCCCGCAATCCGCTCAACGACGTGTCGACCATGAACAAGGTCCTGGAGTACATGGTGATGGGCCGGCCGGTCGTCTCGTTCGACCTGAAGGAGGCGCGGGTCTCCGCCGGTGACGCCGCCGTCTACGCACCCGCCAACGACGAGGCCGAGTTCGCCAGGCTCGTCGCGCTGCTGCTGGACGATCCGGAAAAGCGGGCCTGGATGGGCAAGACCGGCCAGGAGCGGATCGGCGGACCGCTCTCCTGGCGGAACTCCCAGGTGTCGCTGCTCGCCGCCTACGCCGCCGCCTGCCGTGACCACGCTCCGGTGCCGGCGGGTGCCCCGGGCCGGGCAGGGAAGAGGCCGCGCCGTTGAGCGACGACACGATACGCCTGGTCACGATCGGGCGGATATTCCGCCGGCGCTGGCGGCTTCTCACCGTCCTCGCCCTGGTGGGCGCGCTCGTCGGCTACGGCACCTCCCTGCTGTTCCCGCCCCGGTACACGACGTCGGCGTCGGTACTGCTGCCGGGGCAGTGGGAGGAGCGCGAGCTGCTGACCCAGGCGGAGATCGCGACCAGTTCGGTGGTGGCCGACCGCGCGGCCGCCGCACTCCGCTGGCCCGGGGTCGGCGGCAGGGAACTCGAGGACCGGGTGAGCGCCAAGGCCGCCGACGGGAACATCATCAGGATCTCGGGTACGGCCGACACCCCGGCGCGTGCGCAGCGGCTCGCCGACCAGGTGGCGCAGCAGTTCGTCGCCTTCGCCGCGCGGCTCACGGGCGACGGCACCGACCCCGGTTCGGCGGCCGGGCCCGACACGCTGCGCAAGATGGTGGCGCAGACCAGCCGCCGCATCACCGACCTGGCCGAGGCGGCCGATCCGGGGCAGCGCGTGGAGAGCGTGCAGGCCCGCACCGAGCTGGAGAAGCTGCGCACCGCGCTGCAGGACGCCGTGAAGAAGCTGGAGGAGGCCGACCCGGCGACCGACAAGGCCACCATGGTCGTCATGGGGCCGGCGTCCCGGCCGACCGGCGAGGCAGCGCCGACCAGGACGCAGTTCATCGCCGCCGGGGCGGTGCTGTTCCTCCTCCTCGCGGTCGTCGGCCATCTCACCACCGCGCGGGTGAGCCGCCGGCCGCGCACCGCGCCGGAGATCGCCGCGGCGCTGGGCTCGGCGCTGCTGGGTACCGTCGACGTACCCGGTGAAGGTCCCGGGAGCCGCCCGAGGGGCCGTGGCCCGCGGGCCTGGATCCGCCGGCTGCTGGGTGTCGACACCCGGTGGGACGTACCGGATCCGCAGCCGTCCGGCGGCGAGGCCGGCAGGCGGATCCGCTACCGGCGGGTGTGTGCCCGTCTGAGGGACCGGCTGCCGGGCTCGCGGCGGCTGCTGGTCGTCGTACCGGACGGCGACGAGATCGCCCGCCGGGCCGCCGGGCAGCTGGTCTTCGAGGCCGAGGGCGATCCCTCCCCGGCCACGCCGGGCAACAGGTGTCCCGCGCTGCGGGCGGTGGGGGTCTCGGTGTCCCGGCCGCTGGTGCCGGACCGCGACACCGAGTCCGGTGCCCTGGTGGTGCTCAGCGCGGGCACCTGGACCGCCGGGGAGCTGGCCGGTATCGCCGAGGCGTGCGCGGACGCGGGGCACGAGGTCGTCGGCGTCGTCGTCGCCGGCGCGGTCCGGGGCCGTCCGGCGCGCTCCGCCGGCCGTCCGGCGGACGAAGCCGCTCCGGTGCTCGCGGGACGCGGCCACGCGACGGGAGGCTCGGTATGACGACGGGCAGGACACCGGAGTCGTCGGCCGCCGCCCCGCTGCTGGATCTGCAGGCGCTGGTGGTGGCGGTGCGCAGGCGCCGCCGTCTGTGGTGCTCCCTGGCGCTGCTGGGGCTGCTGGCCGGCGCGGCGTTGGCGGTCCTGATGCCGCCCCCGCCGGCCGCGGTGACCAAGGTGCTGGTCGCGCACAAGGAGGACCAGCCGAACGACACCGGAACGCTGATCCGCACCGATGTGGCGCTGCTGCAGACCACGCGGATCGCCGGCGAGGCCCTGCGGTCCCTGAAGTCCCCGGAGAAGCCGGCGGACTTCATGCGGGAGTACCGCGGTACCGGCTTGACCAACAACCTGCTGCAGATCGACGTGACGGGCGACAGCGCGGCGGAGGCGGTGGCCCGGGCCAAGGCGCTGGCCGACGCGTTCGTCGCGGACCATGTGAGGCGGATGCGGGAGACCGCGAAGGCCGAGTCCAAGGCCCTGCTCGACCAGCGTGACCGGATGCGCGAGGAACTCGCCGGCGTCAACAAGGAGATCGGGGACGGACCGCCGCAGAGCGACCCGAAGGCGTCGGCGGGCATGGAATCGCTCTTCGCCCGCCGGGCCGAACTCACCGCGCGGATCGCCGACTTCGACCAGCGCGCCGAAGAGGCGCGGATGGGCACGCCCCGGCTCGTCGCCGGCACGCAGATCGTGGACGCCCCGCGCGCGGTACGGCAGTCCCTGCCCAGGACCGCCGCCACCGACGCCGTGATCGGGCTCGTCCTCGGGCTCGTCCTGGGGCTCGCGGTGGCCGCGGTCGGCGCGGTGGTGGCGGACCGCCCCGTGCTGCGCCGCGACATCGCGGCGAACCTGGGCGCCTCGGTCATCGCGGAGCTGCCCCGCACGCCCCGCCGGCCGGCCGGGCTGTGGCAGCGCCGGAGGACCCGGGCGGCACGGACCGGGCTCACCGTGTCCCTGGCCCGCACGGTGCGCGACTCCGCGGAACCGGTGTCCCTGCTGGAACTGGGCTGTGCGCGCAGCACGAGCGAGATCGCCCTGGGCGTCGCCAGGGCACTGGCGGCGGAGGGACCCGTGGTCGTCGTCGACGGCCTGCCCGGGCGGCAGATCGCGGGCCGCCGCCAGAAGCCGGGGGACCCGGCCGTGGTCGGCGGCGAGGGTGCCGAGGGCGTGCCGCGCCAGGGGCTCCGGCTCGGCGTCGGCTCGGTCGCGCCCGGCACGGCGTGGACCGACCTGCGGTACCTCGGCACCCGGACCGTGCTCGTCGTGCGGGCCGGGCACGGCAGCGCCGCGTGGCTGCACACCGTGGCGCGGCAGCTCGCGGACCAGCGGATCCCGGTGATCGGTGTGGTGCTGATCGACCCCGATCCGCGGGACCGGACCGACGGCACGCTGTGGGACGGGCTGCACATGGCGCTGCGGGGCCACGGCGAGCGGCTCCCCCGGCAGCACGGTGGGGGTACCTCCCACGCCGTTCAGGCGGTGGGGGACGGCCGGCGGCAGACGGAGCGGCTGCCGATGTGGGCGGGACGGGTTCCGGACAGCGACCAGGAGGCGCGGTAGACATGTGTGGCATCGCAGGCACGTACCGCTGGCCGGACGGGAAGGCCGTGGCCGACCGGCTCACCGACACCCTCGCCCACCGCGGCCCGGACGGGGCGGGCCGGTACAGCCACCCCGCCGGTGACGGCGAAGTGCACCTGGGGCACCGCCGGCTGGCCATCATCGACCTGTCCGAGACCGGCGCGCAGCCGATGGTCTCGGGCGGCCTCGTCCTGACGTACAACGGCGAGCTGTACAACGCGCCGGAGCTGCGTGCCGAGCTGGCGGCCGCCGGGGTGCGCTTCCGCGGTACCTCCGACACCGAGGTGCTGCTGGAGGCCTGGCGGCGCTGGGGCACCGACTGCCTGCCCCGGCTGCGCGGCATGTTCGCGTTCGGGATCTTCGACGAGCGGACCGGTGAGCTGGTGCTCGCCCGCGACCAGCTCGGCATCAAGCCGCTGTTCCTGCTCCGGCGCGGCGAGGGGCTGGTGTTCGCCTCCGAGCTGAAGGCACTCGCCGCCGCCACCGGCGGCAGGCTGGAGGTGGACGACGCGGCGCTGGTGGCCTCGCTGCTGTACTACTGGGTGCCGGACTCGCGGTGCGCGTTCCGCGAGGCGGAGAAGCTGCCGCCGGGAAGCTGGCTGAGGTGCCGGCCCGACGGCAGGGTGGAGCGCGGCCGGTTCTGGCACCTGAAGGACGTCGCCGCCGAGGGCCGGGAGCGGGCCCGGGCCGGCGAGCTGCCGGACCTGGCCGCCGTCGTCGAGGAGTCGACCCGGCGTCACCTGCTGTCCGACGTCCCCGTGGCGACCTTCCTCTCCGGTGGCCTCGACTCCAGCTACCTGACCGCGCTGGCGGCCCGTGACCGGCCCGGGATCTCCGCCTACACGATCGGTTTCCGCGCCGAGGACGCCAGGTTCGAGGCGATGCCGGACGACCTGCGCCATGCCCGGCAGGTGGCCGAGCGGTTCGGCGTGGACCTGCACGAGATCGAGATCGCGCCGGACGTGCTCGACCTGCTGCCGCGGATGACGTACCACCTGGACGAGCCGATCGGCGACCCCGCCGCGATCAACACGTTCCTGATCTGCTCGGCCGCCCGGGAGGCCGGCGTCAAGGTGATGCTCTCGGGGATGGGCGCCGACGAGTTGTTCGCCGGGTACCGCAAGCACCTGGCCAACCTGCTCGCGCTGCGCTACCAGCGCGTCCCCGGGCCCCTGCGGCGCGGGGTGTCCGCGGCCGTGGACCGGCTGCCGGTCGCCACGTCCCGCCGGGGGTACCGGTCGGTGCGGTTCGCGAAGCGGTTCCTCTCCTTCGCCGGTCTGCCGGAGGAGACCGCGTTCCGGCGCAGCTACACCCTGTACGACCGGGAGGAGTTGCTCGCCCTTCTCGATCCGGACCTGGCCCCGGTGGTCGAGGACGTGCTGACCGAACATGCGGACGTCTACGAGGACAACGGCCTCGACGACTTCGTCAACCGCATGTGCCTGGCCGACGCCCGGATGTTCCTGCCGGGCCTGAACCTCGCCTACACGGACCGCTCCAGCATGGCCGCGTCGACCGAGGTGCGGGTGCCGTACGTGGACGTCGAGGTGGTCAGGGCGGCGTTCGCCGTACCCGGCGACCGCAAGATCGCCGGACGGCAGGGCAAGGCCGTCCTGAAGGAGGCGGCCGCCTCGGTCCTGCCCCGGGAGATCGTGTACCGGCCCAAGGGCCTGTTCAGCGCCCCGCTGCGGGCCTGGATGAGCCGGGACCTGGCACCGCTGGTGCGCGAGGTGGTCAACGACGGTGTGCTCGTCCGTTCCGGGTTCCTGCGCCGCGACGCGCTGGCGCGGCTCGTCGCCGAGGACGCCTCCGGGCAGCGGGACTTCTCCAAGCATCTGTGGCATGTGCTGACCCTTGAGTACTGGTACCGCGACGCGACCTCCGGGTCCGGCCAGAACTCGCCGTCGACGGCGTAGAGACAAGAGGACTTCGGGTGAAACAGGTTGTGCAGAACTACAAGAGCGGCGAGCTGGCGGTGCTCGACGTGCCGGTGCCGGGGTGCAAGCCGGGCGGTGTGCTGGTCCGTACCGCCTACTCGCTGATCTCCACCGGGACCGAGCTGATGAAGGTCTCCGAGGCCGGCATGTCGATGCTGGGCAAGGCGCGCTCCCGCCCGGACCAGGTGGCCAAGGTCATGCAGAGCGTGGCCACCAACGGGGTGCCCGCCACCTACCGCAAGGTGATGGGCAAGCTGGACTCCTACACGCCGCTGGGCTACTCCCTGTGCGGGGTGGTCGAGGAGGTCGGCGCCGGGATCGACGATGTGGCGGTCGGTGACCTCGTGGCCTGCGCCGGCAACGAGCACGCGCTGCACGCCGAGCTGAACTGGGTGCCGAAGAACCTCTACGCCCCGGTTCCGGACGGGCTCGCGCCCCGGCACGCGGCCTTCGGCACCGTCGGGTCGATCGCGTTGCAGGGCGTCCGCCGCGGTGAGCCGCAGCTCGGCGAGGTGGCGCTGGTCATCGGCCTCGGGCTGATCGGGCAGCTGGTGGTGCAGCTCCTCGCCGCCTGCGGAGTCCGTGTCGTCGGGGTCGACCCCGACCCGGTGCGCTGCGAGCTGGCGGAGCGTCTGGGCGCCGCGGCCTCGGGGGATCCCGGGTCCGCGGCCGTGGAGGCCGCCGTCGCCGACCTCACCGGCGGCCTGGGCGTGGACCAGGTGTACCTGGCCGCCGGCGGCGGCAGCAACCAGCCCGTCGAGCTGGCCGCCAGGCTGAGCCGGGACCGCGGCCGGGTCGTCGACATCGGCAAGTGCCGTCTGGACCTGCCGTGGAACGCGTACTACGAGAAGGAACTCGACGTCCGGTTCTCCCGCAGTTACGGCCCCGGGCGCTACGACCCGGAGTACGAGCTGGAGGGCCGGGACTACCCGGTCGGCTACGTGCGCTGGACCGAGCGCCGCAATCTGGCCTGCTTCCTCGACCTCGTCGCCCGCGGCAGCGTCGACGTGGAGCCGTTGGTGTCCCACGTCGCCGACTTCGACGACGCCGTCGAGACGTACCGGAGCCTGGAGGACGGCGGCCTGAAGGCGGTCGCCGTGCTGTTCCGGTACCCCGAGCACGCCACGGAGCGGGCGGTTCCGGAAGTGGCCGTGCCGACGGTGACCGTGCGGCCGAGCGGGACCCGGGCCGCCAGGACGCCGGTGCGGCTCGCCTTCGTCGGCGCGGGGAACTACGCGACGTCGATGCTGCTGCCGCACCTGGCGCAGCGCGACGGTGTCGAGTTGTCGGCCGTCGTCACCACGACGGCGCTGTCCGCGGCCAACGCGCAGCGGAAGTTCGGCTTCGCGGAGGCGACCACCGATCTCGACGCCGTGCTCGGCGACAAGTCCATCGACGCGGTGTTCGTGGTCACCCGGCACAGCTCGCACGCCGAACTGACCCGCAGGGCACTGCTGGCCGGGAAGACCGTGTTCGTGGAGAAGCCGCTGGCGCTCACCGAGGAGGAGCTGGCCGGCGTGCTCGCGGCGGTGGAGGAGTCCGGCAACGACCGGCTGCAGGTGGGCTTCAACCGCCGGTTCGCGCCGCTGCTGCGGGAGGCCAGGGAGCGGTTCGGCGCCCGGACCGGCCCGGCGCACCTGCGCTACCTGGTCAACGCGGGCCGGCTCCAGCACGGCAGCTGGTACCTCCAGCAGGGCACCGAGGGCTCCCGGTTCGCCGGCGAGGGCGGTCACTTCATCGACACGGCGAGCTGGCTGCTCGACGCCGACCCGGTGTCGGTGTACGCGGTCGCCCCGGCCGGCAACGAGGACCTCCAGGTCGTACTGCGCTACCCGGACGGCTCCACCGCCGCCATCAGCTACGTCACCAGCGGCCCGGCCGGCCTCCCCAAGGAGACGTTGGACCTGGTCGCGGACGGCAGGGCACTGCGGCTCGACGACTTCGTCCGGGCCTCGGTGTACGGCCGCAAGAAGTGGGTCAGTTCGCGGCTGCCCAAGGCCCGGGACAAGGGCCAGAACGCCGAGCTGGCCGCGTTCGTCAAGGCCGTACGGACCGGCGGGCCGATGCCGGTGCCGCTTCAGTCGCTGGTCGCCACCACGGCGGCCACCCTCGCCGTGCAGGCCGGCCTGGCCGGGGGCGCGCCGGTGGCGTTGGAGCGGGCACGGTGACGGTCCGTTCGGGGAGTGCGGGCTGGTACCTGCGGCGGCTGTCCCGGATGGGACCGCAGGAGGTCGCGGGCCGGGTGGCCGACACGGTGCGCAGGCGGCGGTGGCGGTCGGCGCCGCCGGACTGCCCGGACGTGACCGGCGCCCGGTTCACCGCCGTACTGCCCGCGGGGACGCTCGCCGCGGTCCCGCCGGACGCCGTGAAGCGTCTCGTCGCCGAGGCGGACCGGCTGATGTACGGGCACGCCGAGTACTTCGGGGTGGTCCGCGACGACCTGGCCGACCCGGACTGGTGGTACGACCCGAAGACCGGGCGCCGGGCCCCGGGGGGCTACGCCTTCGACGTGCCGTACCGGGACGAGGACGCGTGCGGGGACATCAAGCAGATCTGGGAGCTGTCCCGGCACCAGTACCTCACCGTGCTCGCCGCCGCCTACGCGGTCACCGGGGACGAGCGGTACGCCGAGCGCGTGGCCGGGCACCTGCGGTCCTGGTGGGCGGGCAACGCGCCGTTGCGCGGAGTGCACTGGACCAGCGGCATCGAGCTGGGGATCCGGCTGCTGTCCTGGGTGTGGGTCCGCCGGCTGCTCGACGGCTGGCCGGGCGCGGCCGCCCTGTTCGAGGAGAACCCGGTGGCACGGGCACAGATCTGGCACCACCAGCGCTGGCTGGCCGCCTTCCCCAGCCGGGGGTCCTCGGCGAACAACCACGTCATCGCCGAGGCCGCCGGGCAGTTCGCCGCGGCCTGCGCGTTCGCCTGGTTCCCCGCCTCGGCGCGCTGGCGGGCCGACGCGCTGCGGTCGCTGGAGCGGCACCTGCGCGCCAACACCTTCCCCTCCGGCCTCAACCGCGAACTGGCCACCGAGTACCACGGACTCGTGCTGGAGCTGGGCCTGGCCGCGGTGGCCGAGGCGGACGCCGCGGGCGTACCGGTCCCGGCGACGATCCGGCTGGTGCTGCTGCGGATGACCGACGCGCTCGCGGCCGTCGTGGACAGCCGGCTGCGGCCGCCGCGCCAGGGCGACGCGGACGACGGGCACGGTCTGGTCGTGGACGGCGCGGGCACCGACCGCTGGGCCTCGCTGCTGGCCACCGGGGACGCCGTGTTCGGCCGGCTCGCCTGGTGGCCGGCGGTGACCGGCACCGATGTGCGCACCCCGCTGCTGGCCGCGCTCGTCAAGCCCGCCGGACCGTCCGTGTCCCGCCCGGCGAGCCGGCCGGCCCACTTCGCCGACGCCGGGCTCACCGTCCTGCGCGGTCCGGGCGGCATCTGGTGCCGCTGCGACGGCGGCCCGCACGGCTTCCTGTCCATCGCCGCGCACGCCCACGCGGACGCGCTGTCGCTGGAGGTCCGGCACGACGGGGTGGACGTGCTCGCCGACCCGGGGACGTACTGCTACCACGGGCAGCCCGAGTGGCGGCGGTACTTCCGGTCGACCCTCGGCCACAACACGCTGCAACTGGACGGCACCGATCAGTCCGTCTCCGGCGGCCCGTTCCTGTGGACCCGGCACGCCGCGAGCCGCGTCCTGACCGCGGACACGTCCGACGAGGGCGTGGCCCGCTGGTGCGCCGAGCACGACGGCTACCAGGGCTCCGTGCACCGCCGCCGGGTGGAGCTGACGGCCGCGCGCCGGGAGCTGCGGGTGGTGGACGAGGTGCGCGGCCCCCGCCGGGCCGCACGCCTGGCGTTCCACCTCGGGCCGGCGGTCACCGCGGAGCTGACGGGCCACCGGGCCGTCCTCACCTGGACCCGGGACGGCGAGGACCGCTCCGCGGTGCTCGACCTGCCCGCGCGGCTGTCGTGGCGGGCGCATCGCGGGGAGACCGATCCGCCGCTGGGCTGGTACTCGGCCGGCTTCGGGCGCAGGGAACCCAGCACCACGCTGGTCGGCACCGGTTTCACCGACGGCGCGGAGGGTTTCACCACCGTGCTCGGGTTCCGCGGCTAGGGGGGCGCGTGGGGATCAGGAGGCCGCACTGGGTGGCGGCGGCGGTACCGCTGGCGCTGGCCCTGCTGGTGGCGACCGGCTGCGAGAGCACACCGGGCGCCCGGACGAAGCCGGCCGCCGCGCCGACCGCCGTGCCGTCCACGTCCGCGGCCCGCTCCGTGGCCCGGGTGTGCGCCGAACCCGCGGCCGGGCCGGCGAAGGCGCCGGCGGGCGCGGTGGCGGTCGACCCCGCGGTCGTCGGCGACCTGGCGGCGAAGACCAAGAGCCACCCGCCGCACACCACGTTCTGGCTCCGGCCGGGCAGGCACAGGCTCGACCCGGACCGCTACGCCCAGGTCGTCCCCAAGGAGGGCGACCGCTACCTCGGTGCGCCGGGGGCGGTCCTCGACGGCCGGAAGAAGAACCAGTACGCGTTCGGCGGCACCGCCCGGGACGTCACCATCCGCTACCTGACCGTGCGGGGTTTCGTCGCGCCGCAGAACGAGGGCGTGGTCAACCACGACTCGGCCGACGGGTGGGTGGTCGAGCACGCGACGATCCGGAACAACTCCGGCGCCGGGCTGATGGCCGGTGCCCGGCAGCGGGTCCGCTCCAGCTGTCTGCGCGACAACGGCCAGTACGGCATGAACGCGTACAAGGCCGGCGGCGCCCTGCGCGGCCTGGTGGTCGAGGACAACGAGATCACGGGCAACAACACCGGCGACTGGGAGCGGCGGCGGCCGGGCTGCGGCTGCACCGCGGGCGTGAAGTTCTGGGCCGTCGACGGCGCGGACGTCCGCGGCAACTGGGTGCACGACAACCGCGGCGCCGGGCTGTGGGCGGACACCAACAACAACGACTTCCGCATCGAGGACAACGTGCTGGAGGCCAACGACGGTGCCGCGCTGATCTACGAGACCAGCTACAACGCGGTCATCCGGAAGAACACGATCCGGCGGAACAACTGGGTCGCGGGCCGCAAGGCGGCCGACCGCGGCGACACCTTCCCGTTCGCGACCGTCTACCTGTCCGAGTCCGGCGGCGAACCACGGATCCGGGCCCGCACCGGCAAGATCGACATCTACGGGAACCTCCTGGAGAACAACTGGTCCGGGATCACCCTGTGGGAGAACGCCGACCGGTTCTGCAACAGCCCGGCCAACACCTCGTCCGGTGACTGCACCCTGCTGGTGAGGAACACCCGCCGCTGCGCACGGCCGGCGATCGCCACGGCACCGCTCTACGCCGACTGCCGGTGGAAGACCCAGCGGGTGGACATCCACGGCAACCGCTTCGTGCTGGACAAGTCCGTCGTCGGCTGCACGGTGCGGTGCGACCGGATGGCGGTGCTGGCCAACTACGGCACCTACCCGGACTGGTCGCCGTACCAGGGCGAGCGGGTGGCCGAGGCGATCACCCGCCGTCAGCACAACCGCTGGCACGACAACGTCTACGTCGGACCGTGGGAGTTCGTCGCCCACGACCCGAGCCGGACACTGGACTACGCGCAGTGGCAGGGCACGCCGTACCGGCAGGACGCGGGCAGCTCCTTCGACCCACGGGCCGGTGGTTGAGATGCGCGAGGGGACACCGAGGACCGTCGGGATCGTGTGGGGGCTGCTGGTCCTCAACACGCTGGGCTCCGCCGGGGCGAAGACCATCGTCCCGCTGCCCCGCTCCCTCATCCAGATGGTCACCATGGGTGCGCTGGCCGCCGCGTTCGCGCTGGCGCTCGCGGTCAACCTCCGGCTGCGCATCCGCGCCAGCGCCTACGTCTTCCTGCTCACCCTGCTGCTGGTGCCGAGCCTGATCTCCAGCGCGAACCTGGAGTCGGGGTTCGGCGCGCTGTTCCGCTGTGCCCGGCTGGCCCTCTTCGTCGGCACGCTGTGGCTGCTCAGCCGCTGGTGGGACGGCGGCCTGACGTTCGTGCGGCACCACATCCGGCTGTACTTCGCGGTGCTCGGGTCGGTGGCCGCCGGCCTGGTCGTCTCACCGGGCGCGGCCCTGCCCGACCTCTACGGCGGGCGGCTGGTCGGCGCGTTGTGGCCGCTCACCCCGCCGCAGATCGGACAGTACGCCGCGGTGATCATCGGGCTCACCGTGCTGCTCGTCCTGGGCCGCAGGACCGACAGGACCAGCGCGGCGGTGGTCATCGTGCCCTCGCTCGTCCTGCTCGCGCTGACCCATACCCGGACGGCCACGCTGGGCCTGCTCATCGGGCTGGCGCTGGCGATCGGCTCGCTCGTCCTGACCAGCGCCGCCGCCCGCCGGTTCTTCGCCTGGGCGGTGCTGTGCGCCGCCGTGGCCGCGGTCGCGCTCGGCTCCGTGCTGCAGGCGTGGTTCCTGCGCGGGCAGAGCAAGGAGAACTTCTCCAGCCTCACCGGCCGGGCCAAGGTCTGGGACGCCCTGCTGGCAGCGCCCCGGACGCCCTCGGAGCAGCTGTTCGGCACGGGCCTGGGCGACAAGTCGTTCGGCGGGCTGCCGATCGACAACAGCTGGCTGGCCGTCTACCACGAGCAGGGGCTGACCGGCGTCGCCCTGGTGGCGGCGGTGTTCGTCGTGCTGGGCGGCGTCGCGCTGCTGCGGCCGCCGTCGCTGTCGAGGGCCTGCGCGATCTTCCTGATCAGCTACTGCGCGATCGCGTCGTACACCGAGGCCGGTCTGGGCGACGCCTCGCCGTACCTGCTGCATCTGGCCGTGGCCGCCTCGCTGCTGGCGACACCCGCCGCCGCTCCCCCGGCGCCCCCCGGCGTCCCTCGACGGCGCGTCCCGCGCTGGGCCCAGAGATCGGAGGTGACCTGAGCATGCACGTCCTCGTGGTGCACAACCGCTACGCCTCGGCCCAGCCGAGCGGCGAGAACAAGGTCGTCGACCAGGAGGTGGAGCTGCTGCGCGCGGCCGGCCACCGGGTCGAGGTGTTCGAGCGGCGCAGCGACGACATCGCCGCCCGCTCCCTGCGGGGGAAGGCCGCGGTGCCGCTGCTGGTGCCGTGGAACCCGGCGGTCCGCACGGAACTCGCCGCCCGGCTGCGGACCGAACGGCCCGACATCGTCCACGTCCACAACGTCTTCCCGCTCCTGTCGCCCGCGGTCCTCGCCGCCTGCGCCGACGCCGGCGTGCCCGCCGTCGCCACGCTGCACAACTACACCCAGATCTGCCCGCCGGGCACGCTGCAGCGGGAGGGCCGGCCGTGCACCGAGTGCGTCGGGTCCACGCCGCTGCCCGCCGTCCGGCACGGCTGCTACCGGGGATCCCGCCTCGCGACGGTGCCGCTCGCGGTCAGCCTGTCGGTCAACCGGCGGCGGTGGTGGTCCGGCGTGGAGCGGTTCCTGTGCATCTCCGCGGCGCAGCGCAACGTCCTGGTGCGGGCCGGCATGCCGGCCGAGCGGCTGGCGGTGAAACACAACTTCGTGCCGGATCCGGGCGCGTGCCGCGTGGGCGCGGGAGAGCATCTGCTCTATCTCGGGCGCCTCGCGGAGGCCAAGGGAGTACGGCTGCTCATGGCCGCGTGGGACGAGATCGCGGCGAGCGGCGGTGCGGGCGTGCCGCTCGTGATCGCCGGCGCGGGGCCGCTGGAGCGGGAGGTGGCCGCCTGGGCGGCGGGCCGGGACGACGTGCGCCCGGTCGGCCTGCTGGACCCGGCGCAGTGCCGCGAGGTCATCGCGCGCTCGGTCGCCGTGGTGGCTCCCTCGACGTGGCTGGAGGCGTTCGGCCTGGTGGTCGTGGAGGCGATGGCGGCCGGGGTCCCGGCCGTCGCCGCCGGTCACGGTGCCTTCGTCGAACTCGTCGAGGACGGCGTGACCGGGCTGCTGCACCGGCCGGGCGAGCAGGCCTCGCTCGCGTCCTGCATACGCCGGATCGCGGCCGAGCCGGCCCGGGGCCGGGAGATGGGCCAGGCGGCCCGGCGCCGTTACGAGCAGGGTTTCAGCCCGGCCGTCGGCCTGGAGCGCCTGCTGGAGGAGTACCGCACCGCGATCGCGGGACGGACGGAAGCAATGGGGGGCAGTACATGACACGATGCCGACTCTGCGGCTCGGCGGCGCTGGCGAGCGTCGTCGACCTGGGGGCGACACCACCGTGCGAGAGCTTTCTCGCCGCGGACCGACTGGACCGGCCGGAGCCGGCGTACCCGCTGCACCTGCGGGTCTGCACCGACTGCTGGCTGGCGCAGATCCCGCCGCTGATCACGCCGGAGGAGACGTTCGAGGAGTACGCGTACTTCTCCTCGTACTCGACCTCCTGGGTGGAGCACGCGCGCACGTTCGTCGACGGCGCCGTACGGCGGCTGGGGCTCGGCCCCGACGCCTTCGTGGTCGAGGTCGCGAGCAACGACGGGTACCTGCTCAGGCACGTCGTGGACCGGGGGATCCGCTGCCTGGGCATCGAGCCGTCGGTGAACGTCGGCGCGGCGGCGCGGGACGCGGGCGTGCCCACGCTCACGGAGTTCCTGAGCCCGGACACCGGGACGGCCGTCCGCGCCGAGCACGGCCCGGCGGACCTGGTCGTGGCCAACAACGTGTACGCGCACATCCCCGACGTGATCGGGTTCACGCAGGGGCTGCGCGCCCTGGTCGCCGACGACGGCTGGGTCTCCATCGAGGTGCAGCACCTGCTGACCCTGATCGAGGAGAACCAGTACGACACGATCTACCACGAGCACTTCCAGTACTACACGGTCGCGTCCGCGATCCGGGCCCTCGAGAGCGGCGGACTCGCGCTCGTGGACGTCGAGTTGCTGCCCACGCACGGCGGTTCCATCCGGCTGTGGGCCCGGCCCGCCGAGACGGCCGGGGAACCGACGCGGCAGGTCGCCGACGTGCTGGCCCGGGAGAAGGCCGCCGGACTGCAGGAGCTGTCCGGGTACACCGAGTTCTCCGCCCGGGTGGCCAAGGTGCGCCGGGACCTGCTGAAGTTCCTCATCGGGGCGGCCGAGCGCGGCGAGACGGTCGTCGGCTACGGCGCCCCGGGCAAGGGCAACACCCTGCTCAACCACTGCGGCATCCGGCCCGACCTGCTCGCGTACACGGTCGACCGCAACCCGTACAAGCACGGCAGGTTCACCCCGGGCACCCGCATCCCGATCCTTCCGCCCGAGCAGATCGCCGCCGACAGGCCGGACTACGTGCTGGTCCTGCCGTGGAACCTGCGGGCCGAACTGGTCGAGCAGCTGTCCTTCGTGCACGACTGGGGCGGCCGGCTGGTCTTTCCCATCCCGGAACTGAGCATCGTCGAGGCCGCGTCGAAAGAGGTCACAGCATGAAGGTCGTCCTGTTCTGCGGCGGTTACGGGATGCGGATGCGCAGCGGTGCCGCGGACGACGTGCCCAAGCCGATGGCGATGGTCGGCCCCAGACCGCTGATCTGGCATGTCATGCGCTACTACGCGCACTTCGGGCACAAGGAGTTCATCCTGTGCCTCGGCTACGGCGCGCACCACATCAAGGACTTCTTCCTCACCTACGAGGAGACGGCGTCCAACGACTTCGTGCTGCGCGGCGGACGGACCGAACTGCTGTCCACCGACATCTCCGACTGGACGATCACGTTCGCGCAGACCGGCATCGAGTCACCGATCGGGGAGCGGCTGCGCCGGGTGCGGCACCACCTGGACGGTGACGAGATGTTCCTCGCCAACTACGCCGACGTCCTCACCGACGCCCCTCTGCCGGAGATGATCGACCGGTTCGCGCAGCGTGACGCGGGCGCGTCGATGATGGTGGTGCCGCCGCAGTCGTCGTTCCACTGCGTGGAGCTGGGCGAGGACGGCCTGGTGGGCGGCATCACCGCGGTGAGCGAGCTGCCGCTGTGGGAGAACGGCGGCTATTTCGTCCTGCGTCAGGAGGTCTTCGACCACATCCCGGAGAACGGGGACCTGGTCGCCGACGGCTGCGCCCGGCTGGCCAAGCGCGGACGGCTGGTGGCGCACCAGCACCGAGGCTTCTGGAAGCCGACCGACACGGTGAAGGAGCGTGCCGCGCTCGACGCCGCCTACGCCCGGGGGGACCGCCCGTGGGCCGTGTGGGAGCACGACACCGCCGGGGTGGGCGCGTGATCCGGCTCGGGGCCGGGCGCCCGGACCGGATCGTCGCGGTGGGCGCGCACTGCGACGACATCGCCATCGGCGCCGGCGGCACCCTGCTGACGCTGTGCCGCGCGCGGCCGGGCCTCCGCGTCGACGCGCTGGTGCTCTCCGGCGGCGGCGGCGAGCGGGAGCAGGAGGAGCAGGCCGCGCTCACCGCCTTCTGCCCGGGCGCCGACCTGCGGCTGACCGTGCACAAGCTGCCCGACGGACGGCTGCCCGCGCACTGGGAGGAGGCCAAGGCCGCGGTCGAGGAACTGCGCGAGCGGACCGACCCGGACCTGGTCCTCGCCCCGCGCACCGACGACGCCCACCAGGACCACCGCGGCCTGGCGCGGCTGGTACCCACCGCCTTCCGCGACCACCTCGTGCTCGGCTACGAGATCGTCAAGTGGGACGGCGACCTCGGCCGCCCGGCGGCGTACCAGCCGCTGTCGCCGCGGATCGCCGAGGAGAAGGTGCGGCTGCTGCAGGAGCACTACCCCTCGCAGCGGCACCGGCCCTGGTACGACCGGGAGGCCTTCCTCGGCCTCGCCCGGATCCGCGGCATCGAATGCCACGAGCGCTACGCCGAGGCGTTCGCCGTCACCAAACTCACGCTCAACCTGGGGGGTTGAACCTTGCGCGTACTGCTCACCGGACACCAGGGCTACCTGGGAACCGTCATGGCCCCGGTCCTCACGGCCGCCGGGCACGAGGTCGTCGGCCTCGACGCCGGCCTGTTCGCCGACTGCGTGCTCGGCCCGGCGCCCGCGGACCCGCCGGGGCACCGGGTGGACCTGCGCGATGTCACGGCCGAGCACGTGGCCGGGGTGGACGCCGTGATCCACCTGGCCGCGCTCTCCAACGACCCGCTGGGCTCGCTGGCGCCGGACCTCACCTACGACATCAACCACCACGCGTCCGTGCGGCTCGCCCGGCTGGCCCGCGACGCCGGGGTGCGGCGCTTCCTGTACGCGTCGACCTGCTCGGTGTACGGCGCCGCCGGCGGCGAGGACCTGGTGGGCGAGGACGCCCCGCTGCGCCCCGTGACGCCGTACGCGGAGTCGAAGGTGCGGGTGGAGGACGACCTGCACGCGCTGGCCGACGGCGACTTCAGCCCGGTGTTCCTGCGCAACGCCACCGCCTTCGGCTACTCGCCCCGGCTGCGCGCCGACATCGTGCTGAACAACCTGGTGGGCCACGCGCTGCTGTCCGGTGAGGTGCTGGTGCTCTCCGACGGCACCCCCTGGCGCCCGCTGGTGCACGCCGCCGACATCGCCCGGGCCTTCACGGCCGCGCTGACCGCGCCGCGGGAGGCGGTGCACGACCGGGCGTTCAACATCGGCAGCGAGACCAACAACGTCACGGTCGCCGAGATCGCCGGGCAGGTCGCCGAGGCGGTGTCCGGCGCGAAGGTCGTCATCACCGGGGAGACGGGTGCCGATCCGCGGTCGTACCGGGTGGACTTCTCCCGGTTCCGCGCCGCGGTGCCCGGCTTCGACTGCGAGTGGACGGTGAAACGGGGCGCCCTCGAACTCGCCGACGCCTACCGGACCTTCGGGCTGGCCAAGGACGACTTCGAGCAGCGCTTCACCCGCCTCGCGGTGCTGCGCGCGGCGTCCGAGGCCGGCACCGTCGACGACACCCTGCGGCGGCGCGGATGACCGAGACCGGCGAACAGCCGATGACCTCGGCCGGCGAGGAGATGCACGCGCTGGTGGAGCGGCTGTACCCGCTGTGCCGGAGCATCACCGGCGACGGGGTGCGCGCCACCCTGGACATCGTCGGCGAGTACGTCCCGCTCCAGGTGCACGAGGTGCCGACCGGGACGCAGGTGCTCGACTGGACGGTACCCCGGGAGTGGAACATCCGGGACGCGTACATCGCCGACGGCGCCGGCAACCGGGTGGTCGACTTCGCCGCGTCCAACCTGCACGTGCTCGGCTACAGCGTGCCGGTGTCGGCGACCATGTCCCTGTCCGAGCTGCGCCCGCACCTGCACACCCTGCCGGACCACCCCGCCTGGGTGCCGTACCGCACCAGCTACTACACGCCCGAGTGGGGCTTCTGCCTGGCCCAGGAGACCCTGGACGCGCTGCCGGACGGCGAGTACGAGGTGCGCATCGACTCCACGCTCGACGACGGCCACCTCACCTACGCCGAGCACGTGGTCCCCGGTCAGGTCCCCGACGAGGTCATCGTCTCCTGCCACGTCTGCCACCCGTCGCTGGCCAACGACAACCTGGCCGGCATCGCGGTGGCGACGTTCCTGGCCCGGGCGCTGGCGGAGGGGACGCCGTACTACACCTACCGGTTCCTGTTCGCGCCCGGCACCATCGGGGCGATCACCTGGCTGGCCCGCAACGCGGAAAGGGTGGAGCGGGTCAGGCACGGGCTGGTGCTGGCCTGCGCCGGCGACCCGGGCCGGCTGACGTACAAGCAGAGCAGACGCGGCGACGCGGAGATCGACCGGGTGATGCGGCACGTACTGGAAGCCTCGCAACGACCGCACCGCATCACCGAGTTCACTCCGTACGGCTACGACGAGCGGCAGTTCTGCTCGCCCGGGTTCGATCTCGGCGTGGGCTCGCTCAGCCGGACCCCGTACGCGGGCTATCCGGAGTACCACACCTCGGCGGACAACCCGGACTTCGTCTCCCCGCGGGCGATGGCGGACACACTCGCCCTCTGCCGCGAGGCGTTCGCCGTGCTGGACCGCAACCGGCGGTACGTCAACCTCAGCCCCTACGGCGAACCGCAGCTGGGCCGGCGGGGGCTGTACGACTCGCTCGGCGGGCGCAGCGACGCCCAGCAGGCCCAGATGGCCATGCTCTGGGTGCTCAGCCTCTCCGACGGCGAGCACAGCCTGCTGGACGTCGCCGAGCGGTCCGGGCTGCCGTTCGACACCGTCGCCGCCGCGGCCGGCGCCCTGCACGGCGCCGGGCTGATCAAGGCATGACGCCGATGACCGCCGAGGGGGAGGATCCGCGGACGACGGCGCCACCGGCCGGGTCCGCCAAACGGGCCCTGGTCGGCCGGCTGTCCTGGGGACTGGCCGACCAGGCGGCCTCCAGCATCAGCAACTTCGCGGTGGGCGTCTACGTGGCCCGCTCGCTGGGGGTGAGCGCGTTCGGCGTGTTCAGCCTGGCCTGGGTGACGTACGGCGTGGTGCTGAACGTCTCCCGCGGCGTTGCCACCGATCCGCTCGTGGTGCGCTTCAGCGGCGTTCCGGACGCGTCCTGGCGCGGGGCGGTGGCCCGGTCGACGGGTACCGCGCTCGGCGTCGGTACCGCCCTCGGCGCGGCGTCCCTGGTGGCCGGGCTCGGTCTCGGCGGCCGCGTGGGACCCGCGTTCGTCTGCCTCGGCGTCCTGCTGCCGGGGCTGCTGCTGCAGGATGCCTGGCGGTTCGCGTTCTTCGCCGCCGGCGCCGGGCGGAAGGCGTTCGTCAACGACGTCGTGTGGGGCGTCGCGCTCGTCCCCGCCATGGTGGTGGCGGCCCGCGCGGGCAGCGTGGCCGCGTTCGTGCTCGCCTGGGGTGCGTCCGCCACGGTGGCGGCCGGGTACGGCTACGTCCAGGCCGGCATCGGGCCCCGGGTGAGCGAGGCGCGCGGGTGGCTGCGCGAACAGCGCGATCTCGGCTACCGCTACCTGGTCGAGAACGTCAGCCTGAGCGGCGCCAGCCAGCTGCGGGCCTACGGGCTCGGCGCGATCGCCGGGCTCGGCGCGGTGGGGGCGGTGCGGGGCGCCGAACTCCTGATGGGCCCCTTCCTCGCCGTGCTGATGGGGCTTTCGCTGGTCACCGTCCCGGAAGCGGCGCGCGTGCTGCGGCAGGCCCCGCACCGCCTCGGCAGGTTCTGCCTCGTCCTCGGCGGCGGGCAGGCGGGTGCCGCGCTCGTGTGGGGCGCGGCGCTGCTGCTGATGCCGGACCGGCTCGGCGAACTCGCCCTCGGCGACGTCTGGCGCTCCTCCGCACAGCTCATCGTGCCGATCACCCTCGGCGTCGCCGGCGCGGGCCTCGGCACCGGCGCGGCGGCCGGGCTGCGCGCGCTCGGCGCGGCCCGGCGCAGCCTGCGCTCCCAGCTGTTCGCCTCCGCCGCCTACGTCGGCGGCGGGCTCGGCGGGGCGGCCGCCGCCGGCACCGTCGGCTCGGCCTGGGGCGTCGCCGCCGCGACCGTCGGCGGCTCGGCCGTGTGGTGGCTGCACCTGCGGCCCGCCCTGCGCGAGCGCCGCCACGACCCCGTTCCCGAAGTGAGGACCTCATGAACGACCGTCCCAGGCTGAGCATCGGCCTGCCCGTGTACAACGGCGAGGAGTACCTGGCCGAGTCGCTCGACGCGCTGCTCGGCCAGACCTACGAGGACTTCGAGCTGGTCGTCTCCGACAACGCCTCGACCGACGGGACCGAGGACATCTGCCGCACGTACGCCGCGCGGGACTCCCGCATCCGGTACATCCGGCTGCCCCGGAACGTCGGTGCCACGCCGAACCACAACTACGTGTTCACCGAGTGCCGGGGCGAGCTGTTCAAGTGGGCCTCGCACGACGACCTGTACGCCCGCGACCTGCTGCGGCGCTGTGTCGAGGCGCTGGACGAGCGTCCGGAGGTGATCCTCGCCCACGCCGACCAGGCGGTCGTCGACGGCGACGGCCAGGTGAAGGTCCCGTACGCGTACACGCTCGCCACCGACTCGCCGCACGCCCCGGAGCGGTTCCGCAGCATGCTGTTCGAGCCCGGCGGCGACGACTTCTACGGGGTGATCCGGGCCGACGTGCTGCGCCGGGTGAGGCCGCTGGACAGCTACCACCACGCGGACCGCACGTTCGTCGCCGAGATCGCCCTGCACGGGCGCTTCCACCAGGTGCCGGAGCTGCTGTACTTCCGCCGCGACCACCCCGCCCGGGCGGAGCGGGCGAACCCCTCCAAGCGCTCCCGGTGCGTCAACCTGGACCCGCGCCGGGCGGGCCCGCTGCACCCGACGCCCCGGCTGCTCGCCGAGTACGTCTGGGGCTTCGTCGCGGCGGTCGGGCGGGCGCCGCTGTCCGCGGCCGACCGGCGCGCGTGCTACCGCCATCTGGCCGCGTGGATGACCAGCCGGGTCCGGCCGGGCGCCGGCGAGCGGGTCGAGGACCGCGCCCCGGTCGACCCGTCCCTGCTCACCGTCTCCGTCGACGCCCTCGTCGCCGGCCGTGAGGGGAGGCAGGCATGAGGAGGGCGACACGTGTGGGGGTGTTCGGCCTGCTCGGCTCCGGCAACCTCGGCAACGACGGCTCGCTGCAGGCCGTGCTGGGATACCTGCGCGCCGAGCACCCGGAGGCGGTCGTGGACGCGCTGTGCGGCGGCCCCGAAGCCGTCGAGGCGCGGTTCGGGATCCCCGCGACGCGGCTGCACTGGTACCGCGGGGAGTACCGGACCGCGTCCCGGGCGGGCTCGATCGCGGCGAAGGGGCTCGGCAAACTCGTCGACGTCTTCCGCACCGCCGCCTGGGTGCGCCGGCACGACGTGGTGATCGTGCCGGGCATGGGTGTCCTGGAGGCCACGCTGCCGCTGCGGCCGTGGGGCTTCCCGTACTCGCTGTTCCTGCTCTGCGCGGCCGGCCGGGTCTTCGGGACCCGGGTCGCGCTGGTCAGCGTCGGCGCCGCGACGATCCGCGACCGGCCCACCCGGGCCCTGGTGCGCTGGTCGGCGCGGCTGGCCGCGTACCGGTCGTACCGGGACGCCCAGTCCCGTGACGCGATGCGGGCGATGGGCGTGGACACCACGCGCGACGAGGTCTACCCGGACCTCGCGTTCAGCCTGCCGGCACCGCGGGTGAGCGCGCCCTCGGACGCGCCGGGCCCGGTCTGCGTCGGCGTCATGGACTTCCACGGCGGCAACGACGACCGTGCCCGGGCCGAGGAGATCCACCGCCGCTATCTCGACGGGACGATCCGGTTCGTCCGCGCGCTGGTCGAGGAGGGCCGGCCGGTCCGGCTGCTCACCGGCGACGACTGCGACGCGTCGGTGGTCGCCGCGATCCTCGACGCGGTGGACTCGCCGCTGGTCACCGCCGCCGAGCCGGCCTCGCTGGACGACCTGATGAAGGAGATGGCGGCCGCCGACACCGTCGTGGCCGTCCGCTACCACAACCTGATCTGCGCGCTGAAGACCGGCACGCCGGTGCTCGCCCTCTGCTACGCGGCGAAGAGCGACGCCCTCATGGACCGGATGGGGCTGGGCGCGTACTGCCACCCGGCGCGCGAGGTCGACGCCGACCGGCTGCTCGCGCAGTTCCGTTCGCTGGAGCAGCGGTCGGCCGAGCTGCGGCGGACCCTGGCCGAGCGGAACCAGGCCGCCGTCCGGCACCTGGAGCAGCAGTTCACCGCCCTGACCTCGGCCCTGTTCCCGGCGGCCGGCCACACCCACGCCCTGCGGGAGGCTCCATGAAGGCGACCGAAGTCCCGGAGATCACCGGCGCGTACCTCTTCGAGCCGACGCCGTACGCCGACGAGCGCGGCTTCTTCTGCCGCACCTTCGACGCCGACGTGGTCCGCTCGGTGGGCCTCGACCCGCACGCCTTCGTCCAGGACAGCGTGTCCCGCTCGGTCCGGGGCGTCCTGCGCGGCCTGCACCTGCGCTCCGGAGCCGGCGAAGCCAAGCTGGTGCGCTGCTCGTACGGGAGGATCTTCGACGTCGTCGTGGATCTGCGACCGGACTCGCCGACCTACCTGGGCCGGGCCTTCTTCGAGCTGTCCGGCGACACGCAGGCGACCCTGTACATCCCGGCGGGGTGCGCCCACGGCTTCCAGGCGCTGACCGAGACCGCCGACACCTCGTACCGGATCGACCGCCCGCACGACCCGTCCGAGGACGTGACGATCGCCTACGACGACCCGCAGCTGGCCGTTCCGTGGCCGCTGCCGGTCACCTCGATGTCCCGACGGGACCGGGAGGCGCCGAGCCTCGCCGAGGTCCTGAAGCTCCAGGAAGGATGAAGTCGGCTTGGACACTGGAGAGTTCCACCTGCCCCGGTCGCGGGCGGCGAACGAACGGCTGCACAGCCTGGTCCCCGGGGGCGCGCACACCTACGCCAAGGGCGACGACCAGTACCCCGAGCACCTGGCCCCGGTCATCAGCCACGGCCGCGGTGCCCACGTGTGGGACATCGACGGCAACCGCTACGTCGAGTACGGCTCCGGCCTGCGGTCGGTCAGCCTCGGCCACGCCCACCCCCGCGTCGTCGAGGCGGTGCGGCGGGAACTCGACCGCGGCGGCAACTTCGTCCGGCCCTCCGTCGTGGAGCTGGACGCCGCGGAACGCTTCCTGGCCACGGTACCGACCGCCGAGATGGTGAAGTTCGCGAAGAACGGCTCCGACGCCACCACCGCCGCGGTGCGCCTCGCCCGCGCCGCCACCGGGCGGCCGCGGGTGGCCCTCTGTGCCGACCATCCGTTCTTCTCCGTCGACGACTGGTTCATCGGGACCACGCCGATGTCCGCCGGCGTTCCGGCGGCGACCGCCGAGCTGACCGTGGCGTTCCCCTACGGGGATCTGGCGGCCACGGAGGAGCTGCTCACCCGGTACGAGGGCGAGGTCGCCTGCCTGGTCCTGGAACCCGCCACCCACACCGAGCCGCCGCCCGGGTACCTCGCCGGGCTGCGGGAGCTGGCCGACCGGCACGGCTGCGTCCTGGTCTTCGACGAGATGATCACCGGTTTCCGCTGGTCCGAGGCGGGCGCCCAGGGCCTGTACGGCGTCGTCCCCGACCTCTCCACGTTCGGCAAGGCGCTGGGCAACGGGTTCGCCGTCTCCGCGCTGGCCGGGCGCCGCGAGCTGATGGAGCGGGGCGGGCTGCGTCACTGCGGCGACCGGGTGTTCCTGCTGTCCACCACGCACGGTGCGGAGACGCACTCCCTGGCGGCCGCGATGGCCGTGCTCGCCACCTACACGGAGGAGGGCGTCACCGCGCGGCTGCACGCCCTCGGCGAGCGGCTGGCCGCCGGTGTCCGCGGCGCCGCGGCCGCCATGGGCGTCGGCGAGCACGTCGTCGTCCGGGGCCGGCCCAGCAACCTGGTCTTCGCGACCCTCGACGAACACGGGCAGCCGTCGCAGCGGTACCGCACCCTGTTCCTGCGCCGGCTGCTCACGGGCGGGGTGCTGGCCCCGTCGTTCGTGGTGAGCAGCGCGCTCAGCGACGCCGACATCGATCGCACCGTCGACGTGGTGGCCGAGGCGTGTGCGGTGTACCGGAAGGCACTGGACGCCGGCGACCCCGCTCCCTGGCTGGGCGGACGACCGGTGAAGCCGGTGTTCCGCCGTCTGGCGTGACGCGACGTGCTGTGACGTGACCTGACCTGGCGTCAAGTGAAGTTACGTGACGTGACGTGACGTGACGTGACGTGACGTCAGCGGCGGTCGGCAGGACCGGAGTCGGCCCTCCGCCCGGCCTGCCTGCCGGGCGTCCGGCCACCGGCCGTCCGATCGGCCACCCGGTCGACCAGCCACGCGGTCGCCGGTGCCACCACCAGCGCGGTGCACCAGCCGCCGAGGGCGTCGGTCGGGTAGTGCGCGCCCAGGGCGACCTCCGCCCAGCCCATGGCGGCGCCGGCCGTCAGCGCCGCGGCGAGCACGAGTGACGTGCCGGCCGTCCTGCCGAGGCCGAGCCGGCCGGCCTCGGGCAGCGCCAGGGCGAGGGCGAGCGCGGTGAGGAAGGCGGTGTGCCCGCTCGGGTAGGACAGGTTGCCCTCGCCGTGGATGGTGCGTCCCACCAGGTGCTTGAGCAGTGTCGCCGCGCCCACGGTCGCGGCGGCTCCGGCGACGACGAGCACGGCCGCACGGGGGCGCCGAAGCAGCAGGCAGCCCGTCACGACGGCCGCGACGAGCATCAGCGCTCCGGCGGGTTCCCCCAGGTAGTCCATGGCCAGGGCGACGCGCCGCCACGGCGGCCGGACGCTGTCCGCCGTCGGCGGGACGATCCACCGGTCCGCTCTGCCGGGCTCGCCGCGGCCGGCGTACACCACCCCGAGCACGACCACCACCAGCGCGGCGAGACCCGCGACCAGCCCGCACCCCGCACGCAGCGGCCGGGGCAGCGCCGCGGACACCGGCCGGCCGCTCACACGCCCACCGCACCCGGCCGGCGACGGCCGAGCCGACCGCAGCGGGGAAGATCCCGCACACCGTCGCCGAGCGTCCGGCAGATGCGCTGCACCTCGCCCTCCCGTCGGGATCGACATCCGACTCTCCCGACGCGGGAACCGCCGGCCGTTGCCCGCCTCGCCCCAGCCCGGCCGTCACCCCGGCAAGGGGCACGGGAGTCGGTCTCCGTCCGCCACCCTAACCAACAATCCCCGCGGGGTGGTTCGGGTTCGCTGTTCCGTACGCGCTTGTCGTGACGGTGCAGGCAGTGCCGTTGAGGGTGTAGGAACCGGGCGGGGCGGTGTTGCCGGCGTGGACGGCCTGGAAGCCGATGTCGACGGAGGCGCCGGGGGCGATGGTGGCGTTGTGGGCGACGTGCCGGGCCGTCACCCGGCCGGAGGAGGGCGTGTACTCCGCGTTCCAGCCGGAGGTGATGGTCTGTCCGTCGGGGAGGGTGAACACCAGGGACCAGTCGTCGACCGGCGTCGTACCGGTGTTGGTGAGGGTGATGCTGGAGGTGAGGCCGGTGTTCCAGGCGTTGACGGTGTCGGTGACCCGGCAGGTCGCGGATCCGGGCGGCGGGGCGGAGGGCTGGAACTGTGCGAAGAACTTCCACACCTCTCCGGGCAGCCAGGTCCGGGAGCCGCTGTCTCCTGGCGCCCCGTCCTGCGGAGCGGCGATGTGTCCCTCGTCGAACGCGGCCCAGACGACCGGGTGCCCGGCCGAACAGCCCGCGTAGGCGGTGATCCGGTGCGTCAGGCTGCCCTGGGCCGGCTCCGGCGGGTTCTGGGGGGTGCAGCCGTTGTTCCTGACGAACCTGTCCCTCATCGCCCGTCCGCCGGAGATACCGAGGACGTTGTCCCTGAGGCCGTGCACGCCGAGGTAGGCGATGGGCTGGGTGCCGCCGCTGCATCCGCTGAGCTGCCCGCCGCTCTGGACCGCGACCGCGCGGAAGACCGTGGCGCGGGAACAGGCGAGGGCGTACGACATGGCGGCGCCGTAGCTGAACCCCAGGGCGAAGCGCTGTGTCGTGTCGACGCACAGGTCCGACTCGATCCGCCGGATCAGGTCGTCGACGAGGACGACGTCCTCCCCGCCGGCGTTGGCCCAGCCGTTGTCGAGGCCCTGGGGTGCGACGAAGATCGCGCTGTTGTCCGCCAGTCGCTGGAGTCCGTAGTAGGCCCAGGTGCCCGTTTCCACGGTGCGGCCCGTGGCGACGTCGGTGGAGGTGCCGCCCAGCCAGTGGAAGCCGAAGACCAGCCGGTAGGCGCGGTCGCGGTCGTAACCGTCCGGGATCCGCAGGATGAAGCTCCGGTTCCTGCCGCCGCTCTGGATCGTGTGCGTTCCGCTCGTCAGCGTGGGGGTCCTGCCGCATCCCTGGCTCGCGGCGCTGGGGGCCGTCCGGGACGCGGTGGTGAGCGGGGCGCTCACGCCCTGGCCGCGGCCCAGTGCCGTCCCGCCGGTGCCCAGGACGACGAGCACCGCGACCACGGCCGTCCATAAGAGGGATCGTGTCCGTTTCATCATGCGACTCGCCTTCTGTCGTGCCTCGCCCCGGGCCGGACAGGGGCCCGAGGGCGTCCGTGTGCGCAGGGCCGCGAGGGCGGGCCTCGCCGCCGGGCTAGCGTGGTGCGGCCGCGGTGGCGCGGGGGGTGAAACGCCACCAGTCCATGTTGAGCAGGTAGCCGCTGCCGCCGGTGAACCGCAGGAAGAGGTCCTGGGTTCCGGTGGCACCGCTGACCGGGCAGGTCACCGACGTCCAGGCCTGCCAGCCGCCGGTGTTCGGCACATCGCACCGGCCCACGAGCGTCCCGCTCGGTGAGCCGAGGCGCAGTTCGACGGTGCCGCCCGCGCTGCCGGAGGACACGCGCGCGGTGAAGGAGGACGCGCCCGTTCCGAAGGCCACGCCCTTGACCTTGACGAAGTCGCCGTCGTCGGTCCAGCCGACGTCCCTTCCGCCTTCACCGGCCGGTTCGGTCTCGATCCCGGACCCCCAGGCGATCGTCTCCGCCTCCTGGCGTACGTACGGGTCGAGGGTGCCGACCTGGGGTGCGCCGGCGTTCGTCATGCCGATCGTCGGGATCGTGCCGTCGGCGTTGTAGGAGAACCTCTCCACCGCGACCGAGCGGGTGAAGCCGCCGCCGCCCGGCAGCGCGCCGTTGTGGTAGAAGAAGTACGAACCGCCCTTGAAGTCGACGATCCCCGGATGGTTGGTGAAGCTGCTGCCCTGGGTGGGCATGACCGTCCCGCGGTAGGTCCAGGGGCCGGTCGGGCCGGGCGCCGTGGAGTAGGCGATGAACTCCGAGCAGCACCTGGCCGCGAACACCAGGTAGTACAGGCCGTTGCGCCGGTAGACCCAGGGGCCTTCCTCGTAGAGCGTGGGACGGTCGGGGTCGCCGGTGCGGGTGCCGAACCCCGCGGTGGTGAGCGGGATCCGGGTGGCGCTGCCCGAGTACGAGGTCATGTCGGGGTTCAGCCTGACGTACCACAGGTTCGGGTTGCCCCAGTACAGGTAGGCCTGGCCGTCGTCGTCGATGAAGACGGTCGGGTCGATCTCGCCGTTCTCGACCAGCGGATGGCCCAGGGCGTCCCGGAACGGGCCGGTGGGGCTGTCCGAGACCGCCACGCCTATGGCCATCCGGCCGGTGGCCCGGTTCTTGACGGGCACGTACCAGTAGAACCGGCCGTTGCGCTGCACGGCCTGCCCCGCCCACGCGTCGGACGACGCCCAGCTGAACGTGGCCAGGCTGAGCGGTGAGCCGTGGTCGGTCCAGTTGACCATGTCGGCGGAGGACCACACCCGCCAGTCCTTCATGGTGAAGTAGGTGGAACCGTCCTCGTCGTGGCCGGTGTAGAGGTAGACGCGCCCGTTGTACACCAGCGGTGCCGGGTCCGCGGTGTAGACGTGCTGCACGATCGGGTTGTCGGCCCTGGCCGCCGTGGGCCGCACCGCGGCGGGGACGACGGCGAACGCCAGCAGGAGGCTCACGGTCCAGGTGACCGCCCGGACGAACCTCGTACGGGGGGCGGGTGACGGGCGGGCCGCGGTCATCGGGGCCTCCCGGGGCGGCGGGCCGGGGATGCTCCGCCGGCCGGTGTGTCCCTCATGCGCGGCTCCACTTCTGGCCGGCCTGGCCGTTGCAGGTCCACAGGACCAGCCGTGTCCCGTCGGCGGTGCCGGCCCCGTCGGTGTCGAGGCACAGTCCGGCGTGGACGTTGCGGACCGACCCGTCGGAGCCGATGGTCCACTTCTGGTTGTCCTGGCCGTTGCAGGGCCAGGTGACGACCCGGGTGCCGTTGGTGGTTCCCTGGTCGTAGGCGTCCAGGCACTTGTCGCCGTAGACGCGGATCTCGCCGCCCGCCCACGTGGTCCACAGCTGGTTCGCGGCCGTGTGGCAGTCCCAGAGCAGTACGGTGGCCCCGGCGGCGGTGGAGGCGTTGTCCACGTCCGCGCAGCGGCCGGACGCGCCGCCCCGCAGACGGGAGGTGGTGGCGGCCAGCGGGGTGCCACCGGTCACCCGGAACACGGCCGTGCCGTGCGCGGGGACGTCGGCGGAGATCTGCCCGGACGTGCTCGACGTGCCGCCGGTCCACAGGTCCGTGAGGGTGAACGAGCTGCCGGACAGGCCCACTTGGGCCGCCGTCGTGGCGACCTTCGTGGCGCTTGCGCCCCGGTTGAACAGGCCCACCGCGACCGAGCCGTCCGACAGGGGCTTGGCGAACACCTCGGTGGCGCCGTCGTCGCGCACCCTGCGTCCGCCCGCGCCCAGTGCGTCCTGGTCGACCGCCAGCAGCCGGGGGTTGCGCAGGATCGCGCTCACGTCGGCGGACATGGTGCGGATGTCGTTGCCGGCCATGAGCGGGGCGCCCAGCAGGGCCCACAGGGCGAAGTGCGAGCGGGACTCGGTCAGCGTCAGGCCGGGACGGCCGACGACCAGCATGTCCGGGTCGTTCCAGTGCCCCGGGCCGGACTGTGCCGCCAGCGGCGCGGTGACGTCCAGGACGTTGCCGACGCCCATCGGGTAGCTGTTGGTGTTGCCGTTCTGCCAGATGTCCAGCAGGTCCTCGGTCGTCCGCCACAGGTCGGCGACCTCGCCCCAGTTGTAGGTGGCGCCGGTGATGGCGTGCAGGCTGTTGGGGTTGATGCTGTAGACGATCGGCCGCCCGGTGGCGCGCAGGGCGTCGCGCATGAGGGTGAACCGTGCGACCTGCTCGTCACGGGTTCCGCTGGAGGAACACCAGTCGTACTTCAGGTAGTCGACGCCCCATGAGGCGAAGGTGGCGGCGTCCTGGGCCTCGTGGCCCCTGCTCCCGGTGGACCCCGGGTAGCCGCCGGTGGCCTGCGCGCAGGTGCGCTCGTTCGGCACCTGGTAGATGCCGAACTTCAGGCCCTTGCCGTGGATGTAGTCACCGAGCGCCTTCATCCCGCTCGGGAACTTGGCGGGATCGGCCCGCAGGTTGCCTGCCGCGTCCCGCTGCGGGTCGAACCAGCAGTCGTCGACCACCACGTACCGGTAGCCGGCGTCCCGCATGCCCGAGGACACCATCGCGTCGGCGGCCTCACGGACCCGGGTCTCGGTGACCCCGCACCCGAAGCTGTTCCAGCTGTTCCATCCCAGGGGCGGGGTGAGCGCCGGGCTGCCCGGCGCGGCCGAGGCGGTGGAATGGGCGGAGGCCGTCAGGGAGGCGGCGGCCGCCAGCGCGGCGGCCGCGAGGACGCGGAGCAGTCGTGCGCCTGATCGTCTGAGCACCAAGGGGCTCCTTCGGCGAAAGGGTGCCGTGGGCGGGTGGACACAGCGGCGTCCATGTCCTGCCCATGACATCCAGGAGAGGAGGGAGGTTCGAAATTTCGGAAACCATTCGGAAACAGGGAGTGTCAGGGATGGTAGACAGGTCGCGCAGCATGTCAACAGAACGCGCGAACGGAAGAGGGAGGGCCGCCCCTCAGTCGTCTGCCGACACCGCGAACGACCGGAGCCTCCGCATCGAATGTTTCGACCCGCTCCCCGAACCGTGCGAGAGGTATTGACGGGTGTCGCCGACTCCCTATCATCCAGGGTGGTCGGCATTTCGATGAATGTTCGAGATTACGAACCGCTGGCGCCACTCCCACACCACCCCACGACACGAGGGGAACGCCGCCCGATGGATATGTCACGGCCTCATCCATCCCTTTCCCGTCGCCGCACGCTGGCCGCCGTCACCGGCCTGGCCGCCGGAGCCCTCCTCCCCCCGGCCGGAGCGGCCCGCGCCGCCTCCGCCCCCGCCCGGGAGCCGGCCCCTGGCGCGGCCGCGACGTTCACGAACCCGGTGATCTGGCAGGACTTCGCGGACATCGACGTCATCCGCGTCGGAAACACCTACTACGCCTCGGCCTCGACCATGCACTACTCACCGGGCGCCCCCGTCCTGCGCTCGTACGACCTGGTGAACTGGGAGATCGCCGGCCACTCGGTGCCCGTGCTCGACTTCGGCGCCAAGTACGACCTGAACGGGGCCCGCGGCTACGTGAGGGGGATCTGGGCGTCCTCGCTGGCCTACCGGCCGAGCAACAGGACGTTCTACTGGCTCGGCCAGATCGACTTCGCCCGGACCCACGTCTACACCGCCACCACCGTCGAGGGACCGTGGAACAGGCTGACGACGATCAGCACGCCCTACTACGACGCCGGGCTGCTCGTCGACAGCGACGACACCCTGTACGTGGCGTACGGGAACACCACCATCAGCGTGGCCCAGCTCTCCCCCGACGGCAGCGGCCAGGTCCGCACCCAGCAGGTCTTCACCGCGCCCGCGAGCGTCGGCACCCTCGAAGGCTCCCGCTTCTACAAGATCAACGGCCGGTACTACATCTTCCTGACCCGCCCCGCGAACGGCCAGTACGTCCTGCAGTCGTCCGGCGGCCCCTTCGGCCCGTACACGATGCGGCAGGTCCTCCTCGACCTGCGCGGACCGATCCCCGGCGGCGGCGTCCCGCACCAGGGCGGGCTGGTGCAGACGGCGAGCGGCGCCTGGTACTACATGGCCTTCGTCGACGCGTACCCCGGCGGCCGGATGCCCGTCCTGGCCCCGGTCACCTGGACCCCGGACGGCTGGCCCGTCGTGACACTGGTGAACGGCGCCTGGGGCACCTCCTATCCCAGCCCGGCCGTGCCTGCCCCACCCCGCCAGATCACCCCCATGACCGGCGTCGACACCTTCGACGGTACGGCCCTGAACCCGAGGTGGGAGTGGAACCACAACCCGGACAACTCCAAGTGGTCGGCCGGCAACGGCCTGACCCTGCGGACCGCGACCGTCACCAACGACCTCTACTGGGCCCGCAACACCCTCACGCACCGCATCCAGGGCCCCACCTCCACCGCCACGGTCCAGCTCGACCACTCCGCGATGCGGGACGGCGACCGGGCCGGACTCGCCCTGCTGCGTGACTCCTCCGCCTGGATCGGCCTCAAACGCGACGGCGGCGCGACGCGGGTGGTGATGGTCACCGGACTGACCATGGACGGCAACTGGAACACCACCGGCACCGGCACCGAGGTCGCGAGCGCGCCCGTCTCCGGCGGCCGGATCTGGCTGCGCGCGGCCGCGGACATCCGCCCCGGCGCGGCACGGCCCGGCACCTTCTCCTTCAGCACCGACGGCGTCACCTTCACCCGTCTGGGGCCCGCCTTCTCCATGGGCAACGACTGGCGGTTCTTCATGGGATACCGCTTCGCCCTCTTCAACCACGCCACCCAGGCACTCGGCGGCGCGGTCCGCGTCACACGGTTCGAGCTGTCGGTGCCCTGAACCGGCCCGGCCCCCCGCACCGACCGCCCGCGTCCGGCCCCGACGGCTCGCCGGTGCGCAGGTCCGGGGCACCACCGTCAGGCGCTGGAGCGGGGCACGAGGCGGGTGGGGAGGATCAGCGGGGTGGGGTCCTGTCCGTCGATGAGCGCGACGAGCATCCGCGCCATCTCCCGTCCGAGAGCCGTGACGGGCTGATGGACGGTGGTGAGCGGCGGATCGGCGATCCGGGCGACGGTCAGGTCGTCGAAGCCCACCACGGCGACGTCGGCGGGGACCCTCCGGCCGGCCTCCCGCAACGTACGCAGCGCTCCCGCCCCCATGTTGTCGTTGGCGGCGAACACCCCGTCCACGTCGGGGTGGTCCGCCAGCAGCGCGGCCATGGCGGCGGCCCCGCTCGGCTCCGTGAAGTCCCCCTCCTGCGGCGCGAACGGATCGAGGCCGGCCGCCAGCACGGCGTCCCGGTAGCCGCGGTACCGGGCACGCCCGGCCTCGGTGTCCAGCCGCCCGCAGATCGCGGCCACGCGGGTCCGGCCGAGCGAGATCAGGTACTCGGTCGCCTCACGCGCCCCTCCGGCGTTGTCGACGTCCACGTACCACCGGGGCGCCGGACCGACCGGGCGTCCGCCGAACACGACGGGCATCGCCGCCTCCTCGGCCATCCGCGCCAGGGGGTCGTCCTCGCGCAGCGCCATCAGCATCACGCCGTCGGCGCCCCTGGACAGGAGGAGTTCCTCCACCCGTTTGCGGCCCCGGTCGGTTGCGGCCAGACACAGCATCAGGTGCAGGTCGGCCTCTTCCAGGGCGGCCGAGGCCCCGACGATCACCTGGGCGAAGAACGGATCCGCGAAGATCGAGGGATCCTCTCCCGAGACGACCAGGGCGGCCGCTCCGGTCTGACGGGTGGCCAGGGCGCGGGCGGTCGGATTGGGTACGTAACCCAGCTGCCGGACGGCCCGTTCGACGGCCTCGCGTTTGGCGCGGCTGACGTGCGGGGCGTTGTTGAGGGCCCGCGACGCCACGGAACGGGACACGCCCGCCAGGCCGGCCACCTCGTCGAGCGTCGGGTGCCGACGCGGCGCGTCTTCTGCCATGGTGCACGAGCCTTTCCCTCGACCGGACGGGAAGCGTCCCACCCCGGCCCGCGCCGCCGCCGGCCCTCCGGTGCAGGACGGCGGACCGGCACGGAACCGGCGTTCAGCGAGTCTGGGACCGCTTCCAGTTCCGAGGACTCTAGATCCTCGTATCCGCCGGAGGAAGGGGGGGGCGGCACCTCGGCTCTTGACAGCTCTGCCGACCCGCCACACGATACCGACCACACCCCAGTAGTCCTCGGTGCGACTGGGACCGCTTCCAATGGGAGCGCTCCCAGGGCACACTGCGGGCCCTGGTCGTGACGTCCCGGCCGGTGAGCGCGCCGACCGCAACGGGACGTCGTACCACCGCACTTCCTCAGCGCGTCGCACGCTCGGGACGAGAGCGCGTGACGCATCCCTGCCAGGAAACCGAGGTACCGTCATGCGCCGCCGGCTCCGCACCCTCGTCGCAGCGTTCTGCGCCCTGCCGCTCGTGCTCGCCATCGCACCGGCCGCCCACGCCGCCGACCCGACCACCCTGACCAACGGCTTCTACGTGGACCCCGACTCCAGCGCGAAGCGGTGGGTCGCCGCCAACCCCGGCGACGGCCGGGCCCCCGCCATCGACGCCTCGATCGCGGGCACCCCGATGGCCCGCTGGTTCGGCTCCTGGAGCGGCTCCATCGGCACCGCCACCGGGGCGTACGCGGGCGCCGCGGACGCCAAGGACAAACTGCCCGTCCTGGTCGCCTACAACATCTACAACCGCGACTACTGCGGCGGGCACTCCGCGGGCGGAGCCGCCTCAGCGTCCGCCTACGCGACCTGGATCGCCCAGTTCGCCGGCGGGATCGCGAGCCGTCCGGCCGTCGTCGTCCTCGAACCGGACTCCCTCGGGGACTACGGCTGCATGACACAGGCCCAGATCGCCGAACGCCAGAGCATGCTCACCGGGGCCCTGACCCAGTTCAACCGCCAGGCACCCAACACCTGGGTCTACCTCGACGCCGGCAACCCGGGCTGGGCCGCCCCGGCGACCATGGCCCAGCGCCTCCACGAAGCAGGCCTCCGGCAGGCGCACGGCTTCTCGCTCAACATCTCCAACTACTTCACGACGGCCGAGAACACCGCCTACGGCAACGCCGTCAACAGCGAACTGAGCGCCCGCTACGGCTACACCAAGCCGTTCGTCGTGGACACCAGCCGCAACGGCAACGGCTCAAACGGGCAGTGGTGCAACCCCTCCGGCCGCCGCACCGGTACCCCCACCCGACTGGGCGGAGGCGCCGAGATGCTCCTGTGGATCAAGACCCCCGGCGAGTCGGACGGCAACTGCGGCGTGGGAGCGGGCTCCTCGGCCGGACAGTTCCTGCCCGAGGTCGCCTACAAGATGATCTACGGCTACTGACGCGGAAGCCGCCGGCGCCGCCCGCGCGGCACCGGACACGGCCACCGGCGCGCCCGCATCACACGCATCCCCCACCGACCCCAGGAGCAACCTTGAGAACACGCAGCTTCCGAGGCCGCGCGGTCTCCGTCCTCGCGGCGCTCACCGCGTGCGCCGCCCTCACCACGACGCAGGCGCAGGCGCAGACCGCACCGGTCCGGAACGGGCTCACCCCGGCCACGAAGTTCTACGTGGACCCGCACAGCAAGGCCGCGAAGCAGGCGCTCGTGGACTTCAGGAACGGTGACGTCGAGAACGCGACGAACATGGCCAGGCTCGCCAGCTGGCCGCAGGCGGAGTGGTTCACCGAGGGCACGCCCGACGAGGTGCGCGCCAAGGCGGACCGGCTCGTCCGCCGGGCCCGGGCCGTGGGCCGGACCCCCGTCCTGGTCGCGTACAACGTCCCGGGCCGGGACTGCACGCAGTACTCCAGCGGCGGCGCCGCGGACTCCGCCGCCTACCGGCAGTGGATCGACGCCTTCGCCGCCGGCATCGGCGACTCCAGGGCGGTGGTCGTCGTCGAACCCGACGGCGTGGCCCTGCTCCCCAAGGACTGCGGACCTGCCACCGACCCGACCGGCGAACTCACGGCCGCCCGCGTCGCCGACCTCGCGTACGCCGTCAAGACCCTGAAGGCCAGACCGCGCACGGCGGTCTACCTGGACTCGGGCAACGTCCAGTGGCGCTCCGTCGGCGACATGGCACAGCGGCTGCTGGACGCCGGGGTCGAGTACGGCGACGGCTTCGCCCTGAACGTGTCCAACACCCACCCCACCGACCACAACACCAGGTACGGCACCTGGATAGCCAAGTGCATGTGGTTCGCCACCGACGGACCCGAACCGGCACGCGGCCACACCGACTGGTGCGCCAGCCAGTACTACTCGTCCGCCGCTCCCAACGACGGCACTCCCGGCGGCAGCGTCTCCTCCGCCGACCCCGCCACCTGGCGGTGGACCGACGCCTGGTACGACCAGAACGTGGGCACCCCGCCGGCGGGCGGGCTGCGGCACTTCGTGGTCGACACCAGCCGCAACGGGCTGGGCGCCTGGACCCCGGAGCCGGGCAAGTACAGCGGGGATCCGGAGGCCTGGTGCAACGCGCCCGGCCGCGGTCTCGGTCCGCGCCCCACCGCCGACACCGGCGTCCCGCTCGTCGACGCCTACCTGTGGATCAAGATCCCCGGCGAGTCCGACGGCAGCTGCACGCGCAACACCGGCGGCACCATCGACCCCGAGTACGGCATCGTCGACCCGCCCGCCGGCGCCTGGTGGCCCGACCAGGCCCACACACTGGCCCGCAACGCGGCACCGCGCCTGACGTTCAACCGCTGAGCCGTGGGGGCGGGCCGCGCGGGGCGCAGGCGCGGACCGCTGTCTCCGCGAGCGGACTGACCGGGCCCGGTCACGAGCAACTTCGGTACACGCCGCACGACGTCCGGAGAATCCTCGTGACCGAGGCCCTCCGCTCCGCTCCGCCTCCGCATATCGCCGCACGCGTCTGCGGTCACCGGATGGTCGACACGTCTCTTGGACCTGCCGCGGTCTACCCCGGAGATGCCGTCAACCGCCACCGGTCCTTCATCGCACGCCGCCGGTCGCCGCGGCCCGGTGAGGAATACCGCGAGCCCACCGCACGGGATTGGCAGGACTCCCTGGCCCGCTTCGAGCTGCGCAAGGTGGCACTGGGCGTCTGCGCAGGCGACTCTCAACTCGGGTTCTTCTTCCGGGCCTTCTTCGGGTGACCCTCGTGACCCTTGTCAGCCTTCCGGGACTTGTCGGACCGCTCGCCGGGGTGGTCCGCCCCCTTCTTGCCACGCGCTGCCGTTTCGGACGTTCGCACGACCCCCCTGCCCGGCGCGTCCGGCGCGGTGCTGGGTGCGGGCGGAGTGGTGGGGCCGTGGACGGCCGTGTCGGTGGCCGGCTCCCGGCTCCTCGCGGCGGAGGCGGAGGCGGAGGCGGAGGCGGAGGCGGGGCTCGGAGGCTGATCGGGACCGGGGGCGTGGAGCCGCCCGGCGGGAACGTCGCGGGCGGTGCGCTCGGCCGGGGCGGATCCCGCCTCGTCGCCGGGAGCGGACGTACCCGGCGCTTCGGCTTTCGTGGAGGGGCTGCTCACCGCCCGTGCCGCCGCGTGGTGCGCGGGTCCGTCGGATACGGCGACCGTGGCGGCCACGGCAGCCGCCAGCGCGGCGGCCGTACCGGCGACCAGGTAGCGTCCGCGCGCGGGCGGGGCCTTCGGTACGGCCGTGCCGCCGGCGCGCGGGGCGTGCGGGGCGTGCGGGTGCGTGCGGTCGGCCCACGCCGGTGCCTGCTCGGGAACCAGGCTCGTGACCTCGGCCGCGTGCGGGACGGCCCTGGGACCGTTCGGCTCGGCCAGGGCCGCCAGGGCGGCCAGGGCCCGGACGCAGTCGTCGGCCGACGGGCGGGCCTGCGCGTCCAGGGCGGTCATGTCCCCCAGCAGGGCGGCGAACTCCTCCGGCAGGGACTCGGGCAGTTCGGGCCGCCGGTGGAGCCGCGCGATCGCGGCCTCCAGGGGGGCACCGTCGTATTCGAGCCGGCTCGTGAGGCATTCGAGGAGCACCAGTCCGAGGGCGTAGACGTCGGCGGACGGGCCGACGGGCCGGCCGAGCACCTGCTCGGGAGAGAGATACGCGGCCGTGCCGATGAGTGTGCCGGTGGTGGTACGGGTGGTGGCGTCCAGCAGCAGGGAGATGCCGAAGTCGGTCAGGTGCGGGCGGCCGGACGGGTCCAGGATGATGTTCGACGGCTTCACGTCGCGGTGCACGATCCCCGCGTCGTGCGCGTGTGCCAGGGCGCGCGCGAGGCCGGCCCCGAGGGCAGCGGTCTCCCCGGGCGCCAGGGGTCCCCCGGCGATGCGCGCCTTCAGCGTGGGGCCTTCGATCAGTTCCATCACCAGGTAGGCACGCCCGTCGTGCCGGCCGGCGTCGTAGACGGTGACCAGGCCCGGGTGCTGCAAACGGGCAAGGATCACCGCCTCGTTGTGGAAGTCGTCCTCCCCGCCGCCGGTACCGACGTGGAAGACCTTGACGGCCACCGGTCGTCGCAGCCGGAGGTCGAAGCCACGGTGGACGTCGCCGGCGCCGCCCGAGCCGATGACCCCGTCCAGGCGGTAGCGCCCGCCCAGCACTTGTGCGGAACACCGGAACGGCGCCAGAGCCGACTGGCGGAGCCTCATCTCATCTCCCACTGCTTGTCCAGGTGCTTCCCACGGGTGCGCCTGCAAGGGGGCGCCGCACTCGCGTACCCCTGAGGTGCCGAAGTACCCCTGGGCCGCGTTGCGCGACTCGATCGATGAGGCTGTCAGTGTGCGCGCGGGGCTGTGAGTGCGCGTGCGCGGGATCCCGAGAGTGCGCGCGCGTCCCCGGTGCGCGCGACGTCGCGAGCACCCGCAGCTCGGTTCCGGCGCAGGCGCTCGGGGCGCGGCCGCCTACTGGTAGCAGGGAGGCGTGCACCGCACGGTGATCGTGCCGCTCCCCCGGGCCGCCGTGGAGACGTCGTGGGTGACGGCCGTGGGGGTCCTGCTGGTCTCCCAGGGCATGGGCGCGGCCATGGCCTGCGGGCCGAGGGCGCTGAAGGCGGCGGTGGCCACGAACACGGAGGCCAGCGCGCGCTTGCTCGACAGGGGCATGCGAACTCCTTCACGGAATGGCGGGGTTCGGCTGCCCGAGCCCGTCCCGGTGACGCTCGGCCGGCCGGCTGCCAGTCTCACCGTGCGCGTCACGCCCTGCCAAGGAGTCCGGCGTGGGCCTCGGTCGATCTCCCTACGATCACCGCTACCGGCGGACCGCGTTCCGCACCGGCTCACGTGAGCCCCGAAGCCACGCCGCACACACGCCTCGGAAAGCCACACCGCACACACAGGAGGGGGCCGCCCGCCGGTTGCGTGCAGCCCTCCGGCGGGGGCGTCCCCCGGACGGCGGCAGCCGGAACGAACCCGCCTTTCTATCTCCAACCGGGATTGTTCATAGACTGGCCGGGTGAAGGACATCGACTCGATCGCACTGCTGCAGGATCCGGTGCGGCGCCGCCTGTACGAGTACGTGGCGGCCCAGGGCCGCGAGGTCGGCCGCAACGAGGCCGCCGAGGCGGCCGGGGTGGCACGCACGCTCGCCGCGCACCACCTGGACAAGCTGACCGAGGCCGGGCTGCTGGAATGCGCCAGCCGCCGCCTGACGGGCCGCTCGGGGCCGGGGGCCGGCCGCCCCGCCAAGGTGTACACACGGGCCCGGGTCGAGCGGTCGGTGTCGCTGCCCGCCCGCGACTACCGCACCGCCGCCGAGCTGCTCGCCGAGGCGGCCGAACAGGCCGGGCTGGACGCCGGGCTCTGCGCGGCCGCACACCGCCGGGGCGAGGCGCTGCGCGGCTCGGCGGCGCCCTGCGGCAGCCTGGAAGAGGCCATGCGGGTGCTGGCCGCCCGCGGTTACGAACCGCACCTGGAAGGCGCCGAGAGCGCCGACGGCGTCCAGGCCGCCGAAGACAGTGAGGGGACGGCCGCGGGAGCCCCGCCCGTCGTCCGGATGCGCAACTGCCCCTTCCACGCCGTCGCCGAGCGCTTCCCGCCACTCGTCTGCGGCATGAATCTCGCACTGCTGGAGGGGCTGCTCGGCACGGACGGTCCCGTCCGCGCCCGCATGGACGCCCGTCCAGGAGAGTGCTGCGTAGTGGTCGAGAATTCTAAAAACAACGACGATTGACATAGAAAGTGGGGGCATGCTGGGATGAGGGCCATGACCGCATCCGCGCCTGCCGCCCACCTCGCCCAGCTCAACGTCGCCACCCTCCTGCACCCCTTCGACGACCCGCGCATGACGCCGTTCGTCGAGATGCTCGACCCGGTCAACTCCGCCGCCGACGGCGCGCCCGGCTTCGTGTGGCGGCTCGTGGAGGAGGGGGCGGCGGACGCCACCGGCCTGCGCCCGGCCGGCGAGAACGTCATCGTCAACCTGTCCGTGTGGGAGACCCAGGAGGCCCTGTGGGACTTCACCTACCGCAGCGGGCACCTGGAGGTCGTGCGGCGGCGGCGCGAGTGGTTCGAGCGGCACGTCGAGGCGCACCTGGTGCTCTGGTGGGTCCGCGCCGGCCACCTCCCGACCGTCGGCGAGGCCCTTGAGCGGCTGGCGGACCTGCGGGCGCACGGGCCGTCCCCGCGCGCGTTCACCTTCGCCTCCGCGTACACCGCGGCCGAGGCCGCCCCGCACCTTGCGGCGATGCGGCCGGCGCAGCCCGGGCAGACCACCCGGAGCGTCCGGCCGGCGCCGGCCGCGGGCTCGGCGGCGGTTCAGGTCGCGTCCACGGGCGCGGGCGGGCAAGCGCGCTTCTGAACCCGCCGGTTGAGCGCGGCCGAGCGGCCACACCACGACAGGTGCCCCATTTGCCCGATTATCCTGGAGCCGTGGAGTCGTACCCAACCCCTGGGGGCAACCATCAGGGCGACCGGGAATCCCTGGTCGCCGATCAGGGCGACCGGGCACTTCCTGTCGCCGGAGTGCGCCCGGAGATCCTTGCCTCCTGGCAGCGCTCACAGTCTCTCGGCATCGACCGCGAGCGGGCGGCCCTGCCGATCGAGAGCGACCTGGATCCCGACTCCCGGCTGATCAGGGCCGCGGAGCCGGTGCTGACCCGCCTGTACGAACGGTTTTCGGGCGTACCGGTGACCGTCGCACTGGCCGACTCGCGGGCGCACATCGTGGACCGGTGGGGCGACCCGGCGGGGCTGAGACTGATGGACGCCGCCTCCCTGGTGCCGGGCGCCAATGTCGACGAACGGTTCATGGGAACCAGCAGCGTCAGCATGGTGCTCAGCACCAGGGCGCCGTTCGTGGTCGTGGGCCACGAACACTTTTTGCACGACCTCAAGGAACTCACCTGCATGGCCGCGCCGGTGCGCGACCCGGTGGGCGGCACCGTGCGGGGCGCGGTCAACCTCTCCGTGCCCAGGCAGCTGGCCGACCCCGGCATGGCACTGGTCCTCCAGAACGCCACCGAACGCATCGGGGAACGCCTGCTGGAGCTGGGCACGGCCCGCGAACTCGCACTCACGCACTCGTTCCGCCGGGCCATGGAGCGTGGCGGGCACGCCGAGCTGGACCTCGGCTCGGGAGAGCTGTCCCGGCGCGGCGGACCGCCTCCCCGGCTGGCCTCGCAGGAGCGCCAGGTCCTGCTGGAGCGTGCCGTCGAGCTGATCTCCTCGCCCGGTGAGGCGTTCGCCGAAGTGCCGCTCGCGGGCCGTCGCGTGGCCGTCCTGCGCCGACGGGAGCTGCACCACGGCGACGCGGAGGGTGCGGCGGTGGAGGTCAGTTTCGAGGAGGCCGGCGGTTCGGGTACGGCACCCGCGGCCACCGCGACCGCCTCCGGTCGTCGCACGCCGCTCCTGAAGCGGCCCGCCGAGGCGGCGGAACCGGCCGCCGCCGGAGCGACCGACGCGTGGCTGCTGCTCGTGGGCGAACCGGGCGTCGGCCGGCTCGCCGCCGAGGCGCGCGCACGGCTGGCCCTGCTGAACGAGGCAGGGGTCCGGCTCGGCACCGCCCTCGACGTGCGGCGCACCGCCGAGCAACTGGCGGAGATCAGCGTGCCGCGCTTCGCCGACCTGGTCGTCGTCGACCTGGTCGAAAGCGTCCTGGCGGGCGAAGAGCCACCGCCCGGGCCGCTGCGTCCCGACGTACCGCTGCGCCGGGTCGCCGCCTGGGCCGGCGAGGACTCCCGCGACCTTGCGGCCGGCGGGGTGGACGAGCCGAGCGGCTACCCCGCCGGTACGCCCCAGGCCCGGTGCCTGGAGACGGGGGAGCCGGTCACGGACTCGGTGGTGACCGCCGCCCTGGCCGGGTACCCGGCCGGCCGGGTGCACCCCGTCGGCTTGCTCGGCACGGGCGAGCACTCCTACCTGGGCGCTCCGCTGTCCGCGCGGGGCTCCGTCCTCGGTCTTGCCGGGTTCTACCGCCGCGGCAGGACGAGGCCGTTCGAGCAGGACGACCTGACGCTGGCGGGCGAGCTGGCGGCCCGCGCCGCGATCGGCATGGACAACGCCCGCCGCTACGGCCGGGAGCACCGCGCCGCCCTCACCCTGCAACGCAGCCTGCTGCCGCATGCCCTGCCCCGGCTGAGCACCGTGGACCTCGCCTCCCGCTACCTGCCCGCGGACGCCAGGTCGGGCGTGGGCGGGGACTGGTTCGACGCGATCCCGCTGTCCGGCATGCGCGTGGCGCTGGTCGTCGGTGACGTGCCCGGGAACGGGCTGCAGGCGGCAGCGACCATGGGCCGGCTGCGCACGGCGGTACGGACGCTGGCCGGTCTCGACCTGCTGCCGGAGGAGGTGCTGGCCCACCTGGACGACCTGGTCAGCCGCACCGCCGACGAGGACGTCGACGAACAGGACCCGGCCACGGGGACGACCTGCCTGTACGCGGTCTACGACCCGGTGTCCTGCCGGTGCACGGCGGCCACGGCCGGTCATCCGCCGCCCGCCCTGCTGACGCCCGACGGGGAGGCACGGCTGATCGGCCTCCCGACCGGCCCGCCCCTCGGACTCGGCGGGCTGCACCCGTACGAGTCCGCCACCGTCGACCTGCCCGCGGGCAGCCTGCTGACGATGTACACGGACGGCCTGCTGAAGGAGAGCCGCGGCTACGAGGACACCGAAGCGCGCACCGCGCAACTGCTGGCCTCGCTGAAGCTCGCCGGTCCGCAGCTGGAGGACACCTGCGACCGGGTCACGGACGCCCTGCTGGCCGACGGCCCGTACGACGACGCGGCCCTGCTCCTCGCCCGTGTGCACGCCCTGCCGGAGGACCGGGTGGCGTCCTGGGAATTCCCGTCCGATCCCGAGGCCGTGGCCCGGGCCAGGGCGCTGACCCGGGCCCAGCTCGCCGCCTGGGGCATGTCGGAGCTGGACTTCAACACCGGGCTGGTGGTCAGCGAGCTGGTCACCAACGCCGTGCGGTACGGCGGCCCCGGGCCGGTGGGCCTGCGGTTGCTGCGCGACGACTCGCTGATCTGCGAGGTCTCGGACGGCAGCAACACCTCTCCGCGCATCAGGCGCGCGGCCACGACCGAGGAGGGCGGGCGCGGCCTGTTCCTCGTGGCGCAGTTCACCAAGAGCTGGGGTGCCCGCTACATGCCGCAGGGCAAGACGGTGTGGGCCGAGCAGATTCCGCAGCCGGAGCAGCCCGCGCCCGAGGCGGACGAGCAGACACTGCTGGCTCTCTTCGACGACCTCGGCTGAGCCGCCGGCCGGGAGGGCGCGCGCCGTGCCGGTCGGTGGCGGACTCGAGGTGGGTCCGGTCCCCCTGTCGTCGCGCGGGCCGGTACCGGTCGGGTCAGTCGGTGGGGGTCAGTCGGGGACGGCGTCCGGGCTGGCGTAGCTGTGCAGCACCTGGTCCGTTCCGGTCACCGCCAGCATGCGCCGTACGCGTTCGCTGGGCGCGATCAGCGCCACGCGGGCGCCGGTGCTCCGGGCCGTGCGGTAGACCGCGATCAGGCAGGTGAGCCCGGCGGAGTCGAGGAAGGCGACGTCGGACAGGTCCACGAGCACGCTGTGCCCACCGGTGAGCACCAGGGGCTGCAGAACGTCGGCGAGGTGCGAGGCGGTGTGCAGGTCGAGGTCGCCCACGACCCTGACGAGGTGACGGTCGGTGCGCAGCCGGCGGACGTGCACCTGCAGCGGGTGCCGCTGTTCGCGGGAGGCGGGCCGGTCGGTGTTCATCGCCGCTTCTTTCCGCGTGGGCCGGGGTTCACGGAGTCAGCTCCTGCTGACGGCCGCTGCGCCACTCGGCGAGCAGAACGGTGGCGTCGTCGTCGAGCTTGCCGTCATGGTGTTCCATGACGGCGGCCATCAGCCGGCGCAGGGTCTCGTGCAGGGTGTGCCGGCCCGAGTGATGACGGCGGATGAAGTCGACGAACCGGTCCCTGCCGAACTCCGTCCCGTACCTGTCGCGTGCTTCGACGACGCCGTCGGTGTACAGCAGCAGACGGTCGCCCGGTTCGAGCTGCTCGGTGGCCACGGTGACCGACAGACCGAGGTCGGCGCCCATCGGACCGGCCGGGGGGCAGGCCAGGGGGGTGGTCCAGCGGTTGCCGCGGATGAGGAGGGGCAGGTGGTGACCGCGGTTGATCCAGGTCAGCCGGCCGCTGTCCATGTCCAGGTCGGCCAGGATGCCCGTGACGTAGCGGCTGGTGCCGAACTGCTCCATCAGCGTCCGCTCCACCATCCGGCTGGTCCGGGCCAGCGAGGCACCCTGGCGGCGGGCGTTGCGGCAGGCGGCCACGGCGACGTTCGCGGTGATGCCGGCGGTGGTGTCGTGGCCCATGGCGTCGAAGACACTCAGGTGGAGGGTGCTGCCGGCCACCGCGTAGTCGAAGGCGTCGCCGCCCACCTGGTAGGCGGGCTCCATCACCGCGCCCACGGTGACGTCGTGGCCCGCGTAGGCGGGTGGCGGGGTGAGGTTCCACTGCATCTCGGCGGCCACGTTCATCGGCTCGGTACGCACCAGACGCGCGAAGGAGTCGCTGAACGACCGCTTGCTCAGCAACAGCAGGGCCGTCAACGAAGCCAGGTCGCGCAGGGCTCGGCGGACGGGTTCGTCGTCGGTGTCGGTGTCCGCCCGCAGCACGCCCAGGCGCTCCACACCATCGGTGACGGCCACCCACCACCGCCGGCCGCCCGGCCGGTCACCCGTCCCCTCCCGTCCGGGATCGGAAAGCAGTTCCACGCGCCGGTAGGCCTGGCCGGGCAGACTGCCCGCCACGGTGAACTCCTGCCCGTCGTCTCCGGCAGCCGGCCCGTGACCTGTGAGCCGCCGCAGCACCGTCTCCCGGATGTCCACCACGAAGAGGGCGACGTCGTACATGCCCGCCTCGGCGGCGTGCTCGGCGATCATCCCCGGAAGTTCTTCGAGCGTGGCCGTGTGGCTGGCCTGCATCAGCCGCAACAGCGACGCCGCACCGCTGTCAGTCACCACCTGTGCCCCCTCGCCGGACGGGCACGGACCGCGCCCCCATGCGCACACGTGCCACTTCGCGCCTCTTTCCTGGCCGCTCGGGTCGTGTCCCGTCCTCGGACACCCCAGGGACGGGTACCCGCTCCCGAACGGCACGCGCGGTCCGCCGAGGTGCTCCGCTGCCACGCCTCGGCGCCGCACCCTGCCCGGGGAGCAACGGCTCGGCCCAGGCCCCCGCGCCGGTCGACGGCGCACGGGGGGAGCCGCCGGAGGTTGCGGGGACGGGTGCGGCGTCAGGGGGTCACGCGTGGCGGTGCGAGTGCCGGTTGCCCGTGATGAGGCGGTAGAGCGCGAGGAGGATGAGGGAGCCGACGATCGCGGCGATCCAGGTGGAGAGGTCGAAGAACCCGTCGATGGAGTCGACGCCGAAGATGACCTTGCCGAGCCAGCCGCCGAGCAGACCGCCGGCCACGCCGATGAGCATGGTGATGATGATGCCGCCGGGGTCCTTGCCCGGCATGATGGCCTTGGCGATGGCGCCGGCGAGCAGGCCGATGATGATCCACGCGATGATGCCCATGTGCTTCTCCGTCTCGTCGTGTAAAGACCGTGTTAGTTCCTCGCCTGTACCGTCTGCGCTCGTACAAACGTCCTTCCGCCGAATCCGCGGACTCCCGCCGCCTTCCGACCCGAGGAGACGCGGCGCCGCCCGGCGGCCGGCACGGCCCGCCGCCCGGAACGGGAACCAGCGCGCTCATCTGTGAGACCACACCCTCCGAGGAGCACTCCTGCTTAGCAACGGGCCTGGTGGGAAGTCGGAGGTGCACAGCCCGCCTCCGGCGCACCGGAGGGGCGGGTCGATCCCCGGGTGAGGCAGTCAGCGTTCGCCCGTCACCTTAGGAGTGCCGTGACCGTTCGCATCGGAGTGGAAGAGGAGTTCCACATCGTCGAGGTGGAGACGGGCCGGCTCGCGCCGCGAGCCGGCACCATGCTGGAAAAGCTCCCCACGGGCACCTTCACGACCGAACTGCAGCAGGCGGCCGTCGAGTCGAACAGCGGTGTGCACGAGTCCCTCGCCGACCTGTACGACGATGTGATCCACGCGAGACGCAGGCTCGACGCCGCGGCGAGCGCACACGGGCTGGCCGTGGTGGCCAGCGGTACCGTGCCGCTGGCCCGCACACAGGACACCCGCCCGACCGGCGGGCGCCGCTACCGCCACATGGTCGACGAGTACCGCATGATCGCCGACGAGCAGCTGATCTGCGGAACCCACGTCCACGTGGACGTGCCCGACCGTGACCTGGCCGTGCGCCTCATGTGCGAGGTGTCCCCGTGGCTGCACGTCCTGCTGGCCCTGTCCGCCAGCTCTCCCTTCTGGCTGGGCGCCGACACCGGCTATGCCAGCTGGCGGACCATGGTGTGGCAGCGCTGGCCCACCGCGGGCCCGCCGGGATGCTTCGCCGACGCCGCCGAGTACGACGCGGCCGTGCGGAGCCTGATCGACTCCGGTGTCATCAGCGACGCGGGAATGATCTACCACGACATCCGGCCGTCCGCCCACCAGCAGACCCTCGAACTGCGCATCTGCGACGCCTGCCCCCGGCCGGAGACGGTCGTGCTGGTCGCCGGGCTCTACCGCGCCCTGGTGACCGAGGCCCGCGAGCGGCTGGAGGCGGCGGACGCGCCCGCCTGCAGCGGGCGGCACGAGTGGTTGCGCGCCGCTGCCTGGCGGGCCGCACGGTCGGGCCTGGAAGGGGCCCTGATCGATGCCGAGACCGGTCACGAGGCACCTGCCGCCCAGGTCGTCCGGCGCCTGCTGGAACGGGTGCGGCCGGCGCTGGAGGCCGCCGGAGACTGGTCCACGGTCCGGGACCTCGCGGAGCGGGCGCTCGCGACCGGCAGCGCCGCCCACCGCATGCGCCGCACCGCCGAAGCGGACGACCTGCTCGCCTGCACCGACCTGGCGATCGCGGAGACCCGGGGCGACGACCATCCGCGCCGGCGGCGCGCCGCCCCCGCCCCCCACCTCACCTCCCCGGGGCCCGTCGCCCGCCCCTCCGTGGCCGGCCGAGCCAGGATCGCCGGCCGCTGAGCACCCGCCACATTCCGTACCCCCTCTTGTTGCGAAGGAGATGCACCACCGTGTGGATCAGTCCCGGCCCCCTACCGACGGACGGCTCGCCGCGCACCTCTCCCCCGCGCACCCCGTGCGACCCGTACGCGCAGTGGGGAGGTGATGGCGCATGTGCGGCCTGAGCGGAGAGATACGCTTCGACGGCACGCGTCCCGACCTGGCGGCCGTCGAGCGCATGAACGACCGGCTCGCCGCCCGCGGACCGGACGGCGAAGGGATCTGGTCACGGGACGCCGTGGCCCTGGGGCACCGCCGTCTGAAGATCATCGACCTCTCCGAGCGCGCGGCTCAGCCTCTGACCGACACCGAGCAGGAGATCACCGGCGTCTTCAACGGGTGCATCTACAACTACAAGGAACTGCGCGCGGAGCTGACGGCCCTCGGCCACCGGTTCCGGTCGACCTCCGACACCGAGGTCGTCCTCGCGGCGTACCGGCAGTGGGGCACGGCCTGCGTCGACCGCTTCTACGGCATGTTCGCCTTCGCCCTCGTCGAGCACCGGACCGGCCGTCTGGTCCTGGGCCGCGACCGGCTCGGCATCAAGCCCCTGTACCTGGCACAGACGCCCGGGCGGCTGCGCTTCGCCTCCTCGCTGCCCGCGCTGCTCGCGGCCGGTGACGTCGACACCTCGCTGGACCCGGCCGCCGTGCACCAGTACCTCAGCTGGCACGCGACCGTGGCGGCACCCCGGACCGTGCTGGCGGGGGTGCGCAAGCTTCCCCCGGCCACCGTGCGGGTCGTCGAGCCGGACGGCACCTACCAGGAACACTGCTACTGGCAGCCGTCGTACACGCGCCGCCAGGAGCACGCCGGCATGGGTGCCGCCGAGTGGCGGGACGCGGTACTGGACGCTCTGCGCACCGCCGTACGGCGGCGGATGGTCGCCGACGTTCCGGTCGGTGTGCTGCTGTCCGGAGGACTGGATTCCAGCCTGATCGTGGCCCTGCTGGCCGACGAGGGGCAGCGGGACCTGGCGACGTTCAGCGTGGGCTTCGAGTCGGAGGGCGGCGACGAAGGGGACGAGTTCCGCTACTCCGACCTCGTGGCCAGGGAGTTCGCCACCGATCACCGGCAGCTGGTGGTTCCCTCGCAGCGCGTGTCGACGGCCCTGGACGCGGCGGTCGCGGCGATGAGCGAGCCCATGATGAGCCACGACGTGGTCGCCTTCCACCTCCTGTCCGAGGAGGTGTCCAAGAGCGTCAAGGTGGTCCAGAGCGGCCAGGGCGCCGACGAGGTGTTCGCGGGCTACCGCTGGTACCCGGAGCTGGCCTCCGCGGCCCGCGAGGACGAACCGGACAGGTACGCCGAGACGTACTTCGACCGTCCGCACGCCGACCTCGCCGCGATGCTGCAACCGGACATGCTGCCGCGGCACGACGTCTCCGGCCGGTTCGTCCGGGAGCACATGGCGGTGCCGGGGGCCGAGACGGCGCTCGACGCCGCCCTGCGCCTCGACACCCATGTCATGCTGGTGGACGACCCGGTCAAGCGGGTCGACAACATGACGATGGACTGGGGCCTGGAGGCCCGCGTGCCGTTCCTGGACCACGAACTGGTCGAGCTGGCGGCCGCGTGCCCGCCGGAACTGAAACTGGCCGACGGCGGGAAGGGCGTCCTGAAGGAGGCCGGCCGCAAACTGCTGCCCCGCGAGGTGGTCGACCGCCCCAAGGGCTATTTCCCGGTCCCGGCGATCACCCACATGGCCGGCCCCGTCCTGGACAGGGTGCGTGAGGCGCTGGGCGCCCCCGAGGCGAAGCGGCGCGGTCTCTTCCAGGACTCCTACGTCGCCGAACTCCTGGCGGCCCCCGACCGACACCGCACCAAGCGCGGAGCGAACGCACTGTGGCAAGTGGCTTTGCTGGAGATATGGCTGCAGACGCACGGAATCTGACCGGGGAACCGCTCACGGTACGGCCGCCCGACGTCGGCGGGGCCGGTGCCGAGCGGCCTTCCGCCGGCCACCCGCAGCAGACCGCCCACCCGCCCCCGCCGGCCACGCCGGTTCCGTCGGCCACGCCGGCCCGGGAGGGCCGTACCGCCGCGATCGCCGCACCCGCCCGCGTCCCGCTGCCGAACGCCTCCGGGCCGCGCGAGGCGACGACGCGGCTGATCGCGCACGGCTGCTGGTACCCCTCGGCCGATCCGGCCGGCACCCACGTCGCCTTCATCTGCGACCGGGGCGGTGTGCCACAGCTCTGGACGGGCCCCGTCGACGGCGAGGCCGTGCACCTGCTCGACGACGGACCCGACCCCGTGACGGAGGTGTCCTGGTCGCCCGACGGCCGCTGGATCGCCTACACCACGGCCCCCGGCGGCGGGGAGCACACACGGGTGCTGTGCGTCCGCCCCGACGGCAGCGACCGGCACATCCTCGCCGGAGCCGAGCCGGGCAGCTCCGCCCACCTGGGCTGCTGGGCGCACGACGGGTCGGCGGTCGCGGTCACCGTCGCGGTCCCCACCGCCGTACCCGCCCCGGACGTCACGGCCGAGGCCGGTCCGTCCGGCCCCGGCCCGGCCGACGGCCTGCTGCCGGCCCCGTGGCAGGGCCGGACGGGCCACACCCGGCTCCTCGGCCCGGCACCCCATACGGCCCCCGGCCCCGCACTGCCGTCCCCCCTCCTCACCGTGGAGACGTCGACGCTCGGTGCACCGGGCGGCACGACCGCTCCGGCAGCCGGATTCGGCGACGGATTGTCGGCGTACCTCATCGACCCCGACGGTGTGGCCGCCCCCGCCCTGCTCGCCGTCGAGAAGGACGCGGCGACGCTCCGCGTGTGCGACCTCAGCCGCGACGGCGCGCTCGCGCTGCTGCGCCGGGGGCCCCGCGGCCGGCGCGAGGCGGTCGTGCTGCGCACCGCCGACCTGGTGACGACCTGTGTCATGCCGGTGGCCGACGGGGACCCGTGGATCGGCAGCTTCTCACCCCGCGCGGACACCCTCTGGCTGCGCAGCAACGCCCACCGGGAGTTCGCGGTCCTGCTCGCCGCGGAACTCGACCCGGAAGGGCGACCGCGCGGCTGGTCGACCGCTGCCTCGCGGGAGGGCAGCGACCTGGAGCTGCTGCGGTGCGCCCGCGACGGCAGCTCCGCCGTGCTCGCCTGGAACGTCCGCGGCGTGAGCGAGGTGGAGGTCCTGGACACGAGCACGGCCGGCCGGCCCGGGACGAACACCGACGGGACCGCTCGACGCGGGGCGGACGCCGACGGGACCGCTCGACGCGGGGCGGACGCTTACGGGACCACTCGGTCCGGGACAGACACCGACGGGTCCGCCCGGGCCAGGACAGACGCCGGAGACTCCGGTCGGCCCGGACTGGACCGGGACGCGTCCGCACGGCCCGGGACAGACACCGACGGCTCCGGTCGGCCCGGGAGAGACACCGGAGACTCCGCTCGGCCCGGACGAGACCGCGACACATCCGCACGGCCCGGGACAGACACCGACGGCTCCGATCGGCCCGGGACAGACACCGGAGACTCCGCTCGGCCCGGACGAGACCGCGACGCATCCGCACGGCCCGGGACAGACGCCGCCGGCTCCGGTCGGGCCGGGACAGACGCCGGAGACTCCGGTCGGGCCGGCCGGGACCGGGACGCATTCACTCTGCCTGGTGCGGGCACAGGCCCGTCCCTGGACAAGGCCCCGTTCGCTCGGCCCGGGGCGGACACGGGCCCATCGCCGGGCCAGGACACGTTCACGCGGTCCGGGGCGGGCACGGGCCCATCTCCGGGCACGGGCCCATCTCCGGGCCGGGACGCGTTCAGTCGGCGCGGGGCGGGCACGAGCCCGTCCGCAGACCGGGACCCGTTCACTCTGCCCGGCGCCGGCACGGGCTCGTCCCGGTCCGTGTCCCTGCCGCACGAGGTGGTCACCCGCATCGCGGACGCCGGCCCCCGGCTGCTGCTGGCCCTGTCCGGGTCCCGCCGTCGCCCGGGCATCTGGTGGCTGCCCGACGGGGCGACCCCGGTGCGCACCCCGTGGTCGTCGCGCGACGAGGACGCCGTTCCCCCGGGCCGCCCGCCCGTGCGACCGGTCCCCCTGCGTCCCACCGCCCGGGACGGCCTGCCGCTGAACGGCTGGTACTACCGCGCGCCGGGCCGCGGCCCCGGCGAACCGGCGCCGTGCGTCATCCATCTGCACGGCGGCCCCGAGGACCAGGAACGCCCCGTCCTCAACCCGCTGTACCACGAGATCCTCGGGCGGGGCATCGATGTCTTCGCACCCGACGTCCGCGGGTCCTCCGGATACGGCCGGTCGTTCGTCGACGCGGACCTGGGCAGGGGACGGTTCGCCGCGATCGACGACGTGGCGGACTGCGCCGCCCACGCGGTGCTGGCCGGCCCGGCCGATCCCGCCCGGCTGGCGGTGATGGGCCGCTCGTACGGCGGCTACCTCACGTTCGCCTCCCTGGTCTGGCACCCGGACCTCTTCCGCACCGGAGTCGCGGTGTGCGGCATGTCGGATCTCACGACGTTCTTCGAGGGCACCGAACCGTGGATCGCCCAGTCGGCGGCTCACAAGTACGGCCACCCCGAACGCGACCGTGAGCTGCTGCGGGCGCTGTCACCGATGAACCGCATCGACGCGCTGCGGGCACCGCTGCTCGCCGTGCACGGGGAGCACGACACCAATGTGCCGCCGGGGGAATCGGAGCAGTTCCTCCGGGCGGCGCGCGAGCGCGGTGTGACCGCCGAACTGCTGACGCTGCTGGACGAGGGACACGAGTTCCTCCGCGCCGACAACCGCCGGCTCTTCCGCCGTGCCGCCGCCGACTGGCTGCAACGGCACCTCGGCACCTGACCGTCGGGAGGTGTGCGCCAGGCGACGGGTGCCGGCACCCGCGCGTCAGGGCCGGCCGCGGGGTACCAGCGGGAAGTCCGGGTACGGCGCGCACGCACTCTCGCGTGGCCGCCGGCCCGGGACAGGCAGGACAGCCCTGCCACGGAGCGAGGAGTGTGGCGTGACGAAGGAAGGAGCAGCGACCCGCAGGCGGTGGGCCGGGCGGCTGCGCGAGACGGCCGCCGAGGTGTTCGGCTGGGCGGAGTTGCGTCCCGAGCAGCTCACCGCCATGGAGTGGGTGCTGGAGGGACGGGACTGCCTCGTCGTCATGCCGACCGGATCGGGCAAGTCCGCCGTGTACCAGGTTCCCGGCCTGCTGCTGTCCGGGCCGGTCGTCGTCGTGTCACCGCTGCTGGCCCTGCAGCGGGACCAGATCGCCGGACTGCCCGGCGGCGACCGCGGCCCGGGTGCCGTCGCCGTGAACTCCGACCTCGGCGCGGCCGACACCGAGGACGTCTGGGCAGCGGTGCGCGAGGGCTCGGTGCGCTATGTCTACCTGTCCCCGGAGCAACTCGCCAAGGACGAGGTCGTACAGCGGCTGACCGAGGCGCACCCGGCCCTTCTCGTGGTGGACGAGGCCCAGTGCGTGTCCTCGTGGGGCCACGATTTCCGGCCGGACTACCTGCGCCTGGCCCAGGCGGTACGGCGGCTGGGCCGGCCGCCCGTCCTCGCGCTCACGGCGACCGCCGCGCCTCCGGTACGGCAGGACATCGTCGAACGGCTCGGCATGGAACGGCCGCGGCAGCTCGTCACGGGATTCGACCGTCCCAACATCAGGCTCCAGGCGCGCCGGCACCTCGACGACGACGAGCGGCGGTCCCGCGTCGTCGAGGATGCCGCAGCCGCCCCCAAGCCCGGCATCGTCTACGCGGCGACGCGCAAGGACAGCGAGTCCTACGCAGCGGAGCTGGCCTCCCTCGGTCTTGCCGCCGGCGCCTACCACGCGGGCCTGCGCGCCGCCGAACGTCGTCGGGTCCACGAGGCGTTCCTCCGCGGTGACCTGGATGTCGTGGTGGCGACCTCGGCCTTCGGGATGGGCATCGACAAGGAGAACGTACGGTTCGTGCTGCACGCGTCGCTGCCGGGCTCCCTCGACGCCTACTACCAGGAGATCGGGCGCTGCGGCCGCGACGGACGGCCCGCCCTCGCCGTACTGCACTACCGCACCGAGGACACGGGGATGCAGGCGTACTTCAGCAGCCGCACGCCCCGTCCGGAGGCCGTGGACGCGGTCGTACGGGCGGTCCACGCCCGCCGCGACGCCCCGCCGGACATCGCTGAGCTGCGCCGGGACACCGACATGTCGCGCGCCAGGGTCACCGCGGCCGTCAACCTGCTGGAGGAAGCCGGCGCCCTGGTGACGGACGCGTCGGGCGCCATCCGTCCGGTCCGGGGCACGGCACCGTCGCGCGCGGTGCGGCGAGCCGTGGACACCGCCGAGGCCCACAAGCGCATGGACCGCTCACGAGTGGACATGGCACGGGCGTACGCCGAGACCACCGGCTGCCGGCGGCGCTTCCTCCTGGGCTACTTCGGCGAGGAGTACGAGGCCCCCTGCGGCAACTGCGACATGTGCGACGAGCACGAGCAGGAGAGCGGCGACAGCGACGCGACGAGCACCGGCCGGCATCCGGACGCCGACGCCTATCCTCCCGGAGCCGCGGTGCGGCACGACGAGTGGGGCCGCGGCACCGTGTTGAGCGAGGACGGTGACCGCATCACCGTCCTCTTCGACGACGTCGGCTACCGCACACTCTCCCTGGCCGCCCTGGCCGCGCGGGACGATCTGCTCACCGTGGTGAACGGCCCGGACGACAGCCGACCGGAACCCACCGCGCCGCCCCGCACCGACACCCACGACCGCTGAACACCCGGCGGACGGGCCCTCACGGCGGGGTCGAGAGGGGCGAACGAAACCACCCGCGTCCTCAGCGACACCCGACCGGTTCCCCGGACAGGCGCCGGGGCGGACAGCGGCCGACGCCGTGCCAGGGGCGGGGCGGACGCGGCGCCGGGGACGGTGGCGGGGGCGGTCTCAGGGACGGGGGCGGACGCGGTGCCAGCGTGGGCGCGCGTCGCTGCCTCGGCGTCCGGCCACCGAGGCGCAGCGCCGGCACACCCGCTGTACACGGTCGGCCGCGCCGCCGGATTCCGGGAAGGTGTCGGGCCACCGGACGTGCGGGAACCGCACGAGTTGCGAGCGACTGAGAGACAACCCGCACACGGTCTCGTTCCGGCCCGGCTCCCAGGCGTGCACCTCCCCCGCGGGCAACCTGCGACGGCCGTCCTCCTCGTCGGACCACTGTCCGGAAGCGGCAACGGCGTACTGCTTACCCTGTTTCACTCGCTGCCCCACACGGCAGGAGGACGACTCTTCTCACTCACCTCGGCACCGTCCTCCCCTGGTGAAGAACAGAAATTCTACGGGATAACGGGCTCGTCAGCCAGCGGTCTGGCGGCCGCCCATTTCCCTCGCTAGAGTACTACGCCCGAGAAATGGAGGGGCTTGTGAGCGATCAGGACGATGCCCAGCAGCCGCAATTGACGGAACCGAGTCGGTGGGCTCGAACACGGCAATGGATCAGGCGTGAAGGAAGGTTCGTTGCCGACACAGTTCACCCGGATTCTTCAAACCTCACCAGAGGGCGTCGTATAGCCGCTTGGGGCGTCCTCCACGTCAAGGGGTTAACACTGTTCCTCCTCGGCGCCCTAGCTGCTGTCATTACTGCACACTGCACCGCGGAGGATTCGGCGCGAACCAGCGATCACGCCGAAGACACCATCAATGCCGAGAAGGGCTACATCCATGCCTCGATCCGCCGCAAGCCCGACTCTTCTTACGAGATGCCCTTTGCGACATACTTTCCACAGAAATTGACGCCTCGGCAACTCAGTCGCTTTAAAAGCGGGGAATTCGATAGCGGCTTGGCGGTCCAGGGGGGTACATCCGTGGCGCAGTGGTGGCGCGGATGGGACTATGGATCCGGGCAGGTCTATTTCGTGGACCTGGTCAGCGACAGCAGCTCCATGATCACGGTAACCGGCATGACTGCAACCGACATCAAGTGCCGCAAGTCCAAGATGCTTGCAACGGTCGACACACCTTCTCCGGGGGACAATTTAATCAAGGCGGTGGCCTTCAAGCTGCAAGGGCAAAAGGGGCCGGTGAACGCACTCATCGACGACTATGAGGACCCCAATTGGGGGAAGCTGTTCTTCGATCACCACACCATCACCCTCGGAGGCGGGGCCGACGCTCAGACACTGAGCGTCCTCGGTGTTGCGGAACCCGGATCTTCCTGTGCTTGGAACATCGAAGCCAGCTTCACGACCGACGATGGCCAGCAGCATCGAGCGCGGATCACTTCTGAGCCGTTGGTGTCCGAAGGCGGACCAGGCAAAGGTGTCGGTCAATATATTGAAATCGACCCTTCAAAGGTCGTGCGCTGGAAGTGTGATCACGGGGATTTGAAGGATCCTCAACTGTGTAAAAAGTCTTCGTAGCTCCACGACGCACGGGCCGCACATGGGTGGCTTCGCCGAGGAAGTCGTTCAGTGCCCACGGCCTGATCGAGTACCGGTCGGGCGACACCCACCCGATCGCGCCACGCGAGGTCGTCATCCAGGTGACCCACGCAGTCCCGCAGCACGTTGCCGGACGGCGAGCGGACCAGCGGCGCCCGCTGACCCGCCCACCGAGGGCTCCGCGCCGGCCCGAGCACCCCGGCGCCCTCCCCGTCGTGCCGCCGGCGTACTGCCGCTCATTCGACCTGGGCGACCTTGTAGGCGATCCCGCCTTCGATGAGGTAACCCGCTCCGACGCAGACGATGTCGTTCAGCCATGCGTACTCCTGCGACCCCGTCTCGAAAAGCGGGTTGGTGCGGAAGTAGTACCGGGCCGGGTCGATGTCGTACCTCTTGGCCGGATCGGCGATGTCGGCGCGCAGTTCGGGCGGGGTGACCCAGCGGCCGCCGTAGGTCATGTACACCAGGGCGCCGTCGTGGGTGCGCAGCGTGAGGCGCACGTCCAGTGACAGCGTCCCGTCGGGGCGGAGCAGTGCCCAGTCGCCGCCGATCGGGAGCACGTCGCCGTGCAGGCGCGGTCCGTGGAAGGTGCCTCCCGTGTCGCCGAAGAGGGTTCTGCGGCCGAGCGGGCCGGTGCCGAAGTCCAGTCGGGGGCTCAGGTCGATGACGAGGTCGAACAGGTGGCGCGTGGTGATCTCGCCGATGGCCTTCGTGCGGGGGTCGGGGGTCATGCGCTGCCTCCCAGCAGGGTGTGCCGGACCTGGTCGGTGGAGACGCCCGACTGGGCGCACAGCTCCGCGAGGTCGAGGAAGAACCGCTCGCCGGCGATCAGGCCGTCAGCGAAGGTGAACTGGAGGAACACCGGCAGTTCGGCGCGCCTGCCGTTGGGTGTCACGCCGAACCGGTCACCGGTCATCGTCATGCGTGCCGTTCCCCAGCAGGCCAGGGTGTCGTCGTTGCCGGCGTGCCCGTCGAGGGTGACCTCGTAGTCGAGGAAGGACGCGAAGAAGCGTGCCAGCGCCTTCTCGTTGTCGGGCAGGCCGCGGGCCTTGGTGCCGAAGGGTGGCGACTCCAGCAGTACGTCCTGGTGCAGGAGCCGGAGCGCCGCGGGCAGGTCCTGGCGGCTCTTGGCGTGCGCCAGCGCCTGGGCGAGCTCGAACATCTGATGGGTGTTCACGCAGAAAACGTACGGTCGTACGTACGTTTTTCGCAAGGGGGTGGCACAATGAGGCCGGTGAGCGAGGATGTGCAGGACGGGCGCCTGCTTCGAGGTCAGCGGTCGCGACGGACGATCGTGCGGCACGCCGTCGACACGGCGTCGTTGGAGGGGCTCGACGGGCTCAGCTTCGGTCGGCTCGCGGCGGACCTGAACGTGGGCAAGAGCAGCATCCAGACGCTCTTCGCCACGAAGGAGAAGCTCCAACTGGCCGTGATCGAGTCGGCGCGCGAGACCTTCGAGGAGGCCGTGATCCGCCCCGCGCTGGCCCGGCCCCAGGGCGCCGAGCGGCTGCGCGCCCTGGTCGAGCACTGGCTCGCCTACGCCGAGCAGCCGCTGTTCCCGGGCGGCTGCTTCTGGGCGGCGAACCTGCCCGAGTTCGACAGCCGGCCGGGCCCGGTGCGGGACATGCTGGCCGGCCAGCAACGGGCCTGGCGCGACCGCATCGCCGCCGAACTGCGGCACGCCGTCGATGATGCGGGGACGGGTGCCGGCCTCGATGCCGATCTCACAGCGTTCCAGATCGACGCCGTGCTCACCGCCGCGAACACCGCGATGCGCCTGGGCGACGACACGGCGGCCGCGAAGGTCCGCCGCGTCGTCGACAGCCTCCTCGCGCCGCTGGCCGCGTCCGGCTGAGAAATGGTCACTGATCCTTGAGGTCGTCGGTGAGGCGGCGGGCTGCTTCGGTCTCGACGGGACCGCGTGGTTCGATCTCCTCGCCGGCCAGGCGGGCGGCCACGAGCCGGATCATCGCGGCCTTGATCATCGCTTCGGCTGCGCGACGAACGCCGCGCTGTTGTGATCAACGCCTTCTTCGACCGCGCCGACACCGTGGGAGAGGTGCTGGACTTCGTGCGCGAGGAGATCGCGCCCTTCCCGACGGGCAACGGCCACCCCGCTTCTCCCCCTGGGTCAACACCCCGCCCGCACCGGCCGGGATCATCGCCGAGTTGCCGGCCGGCGCCGTCAACGCGACCTGCGGCATGGGCGAGAACGCCCTCATGGACCTTGAACGCGGGACCGTGCGAACGCTCGCCGACCTGGCCGGGCTCGCGGGAACAGGAAATGCTCCATGACGTCTCCCCGCGGGAGCGGTGATCACGGCTACGCGGTGGCACCGACTCCTGACCACGGGCTGCCTCACTCGTCGGGCGGTCTCATGGCCGCCGCGCCGAATGACCGGAGCACGCCGCACGGTGGGCGGCAGGTCCCCCGGACAGGGCCCGATTGGCCCATGGAGGCGTGAGCGGCGAAGGGTGGAAGGTGGGAGTGTGAGGTCACTGCCAGATGATCCGTGCACGGGCCCGCCCTCCCGTCCGCTCGGCACCGCCGGACGTTCATTCGGCTGTGTGCCGACGCGTTCCCCTCTGTGGGAGGGCAGCAGGCCGGGCGGTGGTCGTTGATGGTGACCGCTGTCGGGGCGAGGCCGGTGGCCGGGGGGCGTGCCGTCTCGGCGGCCGCCCTGCCCACTGCGCAGGTGCTCCGCGATCTCGAGGTGACCGCCGACGGCCTCTCGTCGGAGGAGGCGGCACGACGGCTGAAGCGCTGGGGACCGAACGCCGTCCACTCCCACCGGGCCCGGGCGTGGCTGGTGCTGTGGCATCAGGTGCGGTCCCCGCTGCTCGGCCTGCTGCTGACCGCGGCCGTGGTGTCGTACTTCGTCGGGGAGCGCAGCGACGCGGTGATCATCGGGGTGATCGTGGCGCTCTCCGTCGGTCTGGGATTCGCCAACGAGTTCCGGGCGGAGAAGACCGCCCAGTCGCTGCACGCGAAGATCCGGCACCGGGCGGTCGTACTGCGCGACGGGCGACCGCAGGAGGTGGAGGTCACCGCCCTGGTCCCGGGTGATGTGGTCGAGTTGCGGCTCGGCGACATCGTGCCCGCGGATCTGCGGTTGCTTGCGACCGCGGGGCTGGAGTGCAGTGAGTCGGTGCTGACCGGTGAGTCACTGCCGGTCGCGAAGGACACCGCTGCCGTGCCGGCAGGCACGGCACTGGCGGATCTGACCTGCTGCGCCCTGATGGGCACCGTGGTCCACTGTGGAAGCGGCCGCGGTGTCGTGGTCGCCACCGGTGCCGAGGCCGAGTTCGGGAAGATCGCGGCGGGGCTGAGCGGACACCAGCTGGAGACCGAGTTCCAGGTGGGGCTGCGCCGCTTCTCCATGCTCCTGGTCTACGTCGCCGGGGCACTGACCACGTCGATCTTCCTCATCAACGTCGCACTCCACAAGCCGCTGATCGAGGCCCTGCTGTTCTCCCTGGCCATCGCGGTGGGCATCACCCCGCAACTGCTGCCCGCGGTGGTCTCCACCAGCCTGGCCGCGGGCTCCCGGCGCATGAGCCGACGCAAGGTGCTGGTCAAGCGGCTGGTGTGTATCGAGGACCTCGGCGACGTCGATGTGCTGTTCACCGACAAGACCGGAACCCTCACCCAGGGACGTATCGACTTCATGCGGGCCGTACCCGTCGCCGGTACCTCCGCGGAAGAAGTGCTGCGCCTCGGCCTCTTGTGCACCGAGACGGACGTGGACGACCGGGGCCGGCCCGTGGGGGGAAACCCGCTCGACGACGCTCTGTGGGACTCCCCGGCCGCGGCCGCCCGGCGCTCGTCGCTGAGCGGCTGGACGCCGACCGGCGTCCTGCCCTTCGACCACGAGCGGCGGATGGCCTCCGTCACCGTCACCGATCCCTCCGGTGACGCCGTGCTGATCACCAAAGGCGCTCCGGAGGCGGTACTGGAACGCTGCGTACAGGTGCCTGGGCCCACCCGTCACGCCCTGGAGGCTGAGTTCGCCGCCGGGAACCGCGTCGTCGCGGTGGCGAGCCGTCCCGCCGAGGCCGGTACCGCACCCTCTGCTGCCGATGAGCACAACCTGCGCCTGGCCGGACTGCTGGTCTTCCTCGATCCGCCCAAACCCGACGCGGCCGAGGCACTGAAGCGGCTGAACGCGCTCGGCATCACGGTGAAGATCGTCACCGGGGACAACCCCGCAGTCGCCGTCAAGGTCTGCCACGACCTGGGTTGGACCGACGCCGCCGTGCTGACCGGGACCGACCTGGACGCCATCGACGACGAGCGGCTCACCGCCGCCATCGGCCGCACGACCGTCTTCGCCCGGGTCAGCCCCGAGCACAAAGCCCGCATCGTGCGGATCCAGCGGAAGACCGGCGGCGACGTCGCCTTCCTCGGCGACGGCGTCAACGACGCCCTCGCGCTGCACGCCGCCGACGTGGGCATCTCGGTGGACTCGGCCACCGACGTGGCCAAGGACGCCGCCGACGTGATCCTGCTGGAGAAGGACCTTGGAGTCCTGGCCGACGGAGTCGCCGAGGGACGGCGTATCTTCGCCAACACCATCAAGTACGTCCTGATGGGCACCTCGAGCAACTTCGGCAACATGTTCAGCGCGGCCGGAGCCTCACTCTTCCTGCCCTTCCTGCCGATGCTGCCTTCCCAGATCCTCCTCAACAACCTGCTGTACGACACCAGCCAGCTCGCCATCCCCACCGACGAGGTCGACGAGGAGCAGGTGCGGTGGCCCGCGCACTGGGACATCGCCTTCATCCGGCGCTTCATGATCTGCTTCGGGCCGATCAGCTCCCTGTTCGACTTCGTCACCTTCGCCGTGATGCTGGGCGTCTTCCACGCCGACGCCGCCCAGTTCCACACCGGCTGGTTCGTGGAGTCCCTCGCCACACAAACGCTGGTCATCTTCGCCATCCGCACCCGTCGCGTCCCCTTCTGGCGCAGCCGCCCGAGCCTGCCCCTCACCCTCACGGCACTGGGTGTCGTCGCCCTCGGTGCCGCCCTGCCGGCCACCCCACTGGCCCGTGTCCTAGGCTTCCAACTGCTCCCGGCCGGCTTCTTCGCCGCCGTGGCCGCCATGGTCGTCGTCTACCTGGTCCTCGTCGAATTCGCCAAGCGGATCTTCTACCGGACCGCGCGTGCGCCGGCACGCCCGCAACCGGCCCCCGGTCACCGGCATCTGCGCCGCCGTGCAGCACGGTTCAGCACCATCACCCGACTGCCGCACCCGCAAGCCCCCGCCGCCGGCCAGTGAACGGTCCCCACCCGACGGGCATCACCGCGTCACCGCACTCTCCGACTTCTCCCAGTCGCGCGGCGCTTCGATCATGAGGCGACGCGTTGGCGTCGACGGCCAGGTGCACCGGACCGGAAACGAACACCTCGGGAGTGCCCCACCAGCCCGTTCCTTCAGCATCACCTGCCGCGAGGGCGGGTTCGACGGAAGGCAATGCCCATGGGAAGGCCGGCTGGTCAGTCACACGTCCCGGGCCCGTGCCTGCGAGTTTCGGCCGCGACCTCGACTTCTTGATGCGTTCGGGCACCTCCTTGGCGAGTCATTCCCATCAGGCGACCGGCCGATCAGCTGGCGGGCCGGTCAGAGCAGGACTTCGGCCGGCGCGGCGGCCCGTCCCCGACCGATGACGCTGCCGGTCGTGGTGCAGAAGTCATCGCGGGCGCGCCCCGGCCTCCTCGAATACGGCGGGGGGACACCTGCAGCCGCACGGACATAAGGGACACAGCGTGGTAAGCAAGGGGTGGGAGGTACGCCGGTGACCGGGTTTCCGCTTCGTGATCGCATCGCGCTGACAGCAGCCGTGGCCGGTCCGCTGCTCTTGGCGCTCGTCCTGGTGCCGTTCCGGGCGGGTGTGTCCAGCACGGACCTGGCCCTGATCATGGTCGTGGCCGTCGTCGCGATCGCCGTCGCCGGCAACCGCCTCGCCGGCGCCCTGGCGGCCCTGTCGTCGGCCGCGTGGTTCGACTTCTTCCTCACCCGTCCGTACCAAAGCTTCAGCATCAAACGCGGTGCCGACATCACCACGGCCGTTCTGCTGCTGGCGGCGGGCCTGGCCGTGTCGCAGCTGGCCGCCCGCGCCCGGCGGCTGGAGGTGCTCGTCGTCACGGATGCCGACTACCTGGCCCGTGTCCACGACACCGCCCAACTCGCCCAGACCACCAGATCCGCCGACGCGGTGGTCGATCACGTCAAGCGGCAACTCAGCGAGCTGTTGCACCTTCGGGAGTGCCGGTTCGAGTACGGCTCCCTCCTCGGCCACCCCGCCCGTCTGGAGCAAGACGGAAGCGTCACCGTAGGCCGCAAACGCTGGGACATCGACCAGCGCGGCTGGCCTCAGCAAGAAATCGAACTGCGGGCCAGCGCAGGCGGCCGATTCCAGGGCAGGTTCATGCTCACGCCCGCTCAAGGGGCCCGCCCTGATCTACAAGCCCGACTGGTCGCCGTCACCCTCGCCGACCAGGCCGCTGCCGCCCTGGACGCGGCGGGGCCCAGCTCACAGGGGTAATGGCGCCGGCCCTGTGGAGGCTGTGCCGTTCAGGGTGGGCAGGGCAGGCTGACCTGGGGCCTGGGACTGACGGTGGCCACCACCTCCGGCTCCCCGTCACCCAAAGCGGCCTCCCGTCGGAAAGGAAACCCGTGGTGACGACCAGTGGCATGCCGACTCGTTGAGGAAGCCACCAAGACCGTGTCCTGTGTGGCGACTCGTTGAGGAAGCCACCAAGACCGTGTCCTGTGTGGCGACTCGTTGAGGAAGCCACCAAGACCGTGTCCTGTGTGGTGAGGCCTCATCCAGCGGCCTGTGGAGTGGCAACACCATGCCGCAGTTCACACCTGTCGTGCTGGAGGTGCAACCGACGGAGGTCTTGCAGTGCGGCGATGGGAAAGGAGTGCCGAACCCACTTCGCCCGATAGCCGTCCTCGCCATGGGCCTGAAGCACTGACTGAGCGGCTTCCAGGACGACGTGTCCCAGAAGGTCTCGCGGCTGGGTAGAGGCCCAGACGAGTGTGCCCTTCTGGTCGGGCGCATCCAAGCTCGCAGACATGTCAGGGAAGCGGTGGATCGCCACATCAACCTCCGAACCCCTGCCTCGCAGGACCCACCTCACTTCAGCCGGTTCGAGGTCGAAGGAGAAGCGCTGGACAGGTAGGGGGCCGTACAGGCCCGCCACACCGTGAAGCAAATCGGCAAGAGCATCCGTGCAGTAGCTGACGATGTCCTTCCGCTCCGAAGAACCATCCTTGATGAGGCACGTCGCCCAGCCGCTGCCACTCAGTTCCCAACCGAACTGAAGATCATGGGTCATCCCGCCCCTCCCGGTGATCGTCTCCGAAGACGGTACAGCGCAGAGACAGGGCCCCCGCATCGGCAAGTGTTTCAGCAAGGCCGTGGCGGCGGTGAGCGCGGCGGCCTGCGCGCTGATGCTTGGCGCGACGTCCGCCTCCGCAGCCAACCAGAACGTCAATCCGTGTCTGCCTGCCGTCACGAGGCGCGCTCCTTCGGGGCATGACCGTGCTCGTGACCGTCCGGAACCGCACCGAGCCCGTCGGCTGTTCCCTCCGCCTCACCGACTGTGGACGGCGCCCTTGCCGTCCCCCGCTACTGAGCGCGGGCACCGCATGGGGGCATGGCGGCCAGGTAGTGGGATCGCGGCACTGGTCGGGACGACCGAGACACGGCCGGCTGTGCTGCCGGCAGGCTGCGCCGACGGATCAGACCCCGCCGACCATGGGCAGACAGCAGGGCCTGGGCCCACACGCAGTGAAGGCCCGGTGGATGCCGGGCCTTCACGTTTCAGTAGCGGGGACAGGATTTGAACCTGCGACCTCTGGGTTATGAGCCCAGCGAGCTACCGAGCTGCTCCACCCCGCGTCGGTATGGTGAACTGTACGGCATCGATCGGGATCGGCCCAATCGACTTTCGCCTGCGCTCGGAGCGGGCCCGATTGCCATGATCGACCGACATGGCCACTGCTCACCCGCATCGAGCTCGGCTTCGCGGTCCTGCCGGCCCCTCCCCGCGCTCGCCTCGCAGCCGCAGCCCCCACTACGGCTCGGCGACCTGGTCATCGACACCACGGCACGCCGCTGCACCCTCCACGACACGGAGATCTCCTTGCGGCCGAAGGAATGCGACCTGCTCGCCCTGCTCGCCAGCAACCCCGGCACCGCCGTCTCGCGAGAAACGCTGCTGGCACAGGTGTGGGACGAGAACTGGTTCGGCCCCACCAAGACCTCGGACGTCACCATGGCCGGCCTGCGCCGACGTCTCCCCCAGGCCGCCGAGGAGTCCGGCCGCCCGGCCGCCCTTGCCGGTTGTCTCGCATCACCGCGCTCCGAGGGCATGGCTGTCGCCTCGAGCGCTGCGGCCGGAGCGACGGGGCCGCCGACGAAGAGTGGACAGGCCCTCGCCTGTTCGCGCTGGAGGGTCTGCACTTATTCGGCCGGTGCCATCCGGTCAGCGGCCGTCCCACGAGAATCTGCGCACATGCATGGGCACATGCATGGGCACATGCACTGGCCGCCCGCGCTGTCCGCAGCTCGCCGGCGTGTGCCAGGGCGGCGCGGTCCTCCGCGCCGCCCGGCATACCGCGCCTGTCGGCCGGGTGGGCCGGCCGGGCGCTGTGCGGTCCGTCAGCCCATGTCCGTCAAGAGGGCTTTCAGTTCCTTCTCCTGCTGCGCAGGCGGCATCGGCGGGTTCGAGTGGTCGATGCCGAAGGTCCCCAGCACCTTGTCCATCTGGGCGTCGATGGAGGTCCAGCCGGTCTGGTCCAGCGGCTGCAGCGAGGCCTGGTCGGCGTCCCACAGGTCACGCAGCGACTGGGCGGCCGCGTGCGCCCCCGTCGCGTTCCCCGAGCGTGCGTCCTTGAGCGAGGTGGAGGCGAGGGTCTTCAGCGCGGCGACCTTGGCGGGCGGGAACTTCTTCACCGCCTGGCCGGGAGCCATCTGGACGGCGGAGGTGTTGTCTTCCTCCGGCGCCGGGCCGACATGCGGCTGGCCGTGGGCCCAGACCAGCAGGCCCGCGGTGGCGACGGCGAGCAGAACGAAGCCGGCCAGCGCGGTGCGCTCCCTGCCCGGGTTGCCGGTGGCCGGTGCGTCGTAGGTCGCCTCGTGGGTCTCGGTCACGTCCGAGCGCGTCACCGTCAGGTAGACCACCGTCGCCAGGATCAGGCCGAGGAAGATCAGGCTGGTGGTGAACGTGCCCAGCGCGAGACCGGTCGGGTCGCCCGGGTTCTGGGCGACCTTGGGCGAGGCGAGCCAGTCGCCGATGTTCGCGCCCAGCGGGCGGGTCAGGATGTAGGCGAGCCAGAAGGACAGCACCGGGTTCGCACCGAACCTCCACAGCGCCGTGATCGCGGCGATGAGGCCGAGCGGCAGCACCACGGAGACGCCCGGGCTCCATCCGGTCAGCTCCAGGGTCCAGTCGCCGGTCGCGGTGCCGAGCGCGAAGGTGACGAGAACGGCGAGCCAGTAGAACGACTCCCGCGGCAGCGTGGTGACCGAGTGGATCGACAGCGTGCGCTCACGCGCCCACCACACGCCGAAGACCGCCGCGAGCAGCACCGAGAAGACCGCGGAACTGATCCACAGCGGCACGTTGAGCTGGTCGGTCAGGATGTCGGTGTACAGGGTGCCCGTGACGCTGACGACGACCACCGTCAGCCAGTAAGGGAACGGAACGTACCGCTTCAGCCGCAGCTGGACGGCCAGGACCACGACGAACACCGCGGTGAAGATCCAGGCGGTGTTGACCAGGCCGACACCCAGCTTCATGTTGATCCAGTCGGCGAAGCTCTCACCGACGGTCGTGCACAGGACCTTGATCACCCAGAACCAGAGGGTGACCTCGGGGACCTTGTTGAGCATGAGCCGCCCACTGCGGGTGCGTGCTTCGGTTGTCGTCGTCATGCGGGCAGGTTCACGCGGGGAACCTGCACGTAACCTGACTACGCGGTGGAACGGGCGGCCGGGAGCGTCACCTCGACATGACCGCGACCGTCCGCGATGGCGCGGACCTCCGCACCGGCCGAGGCGGCCAGGCGCCGGACCACTGGGAGCCCCAGTCCGTACCCGTCGCCGCCGGTCACACCCGCTTCGAAGACCCGGTCGACCTCCGCGGGATCGAATCCGGGGCCGTCGTCCAGGACATCGACCACGATTGCCTCACCCTTCACGCGCGCGGTGATCGACACTCGCGACCGCGCATGCCGCAGGCCGTTCTCCAGGAGGGGCGACAGCAGCGACACGACGACGTCGGCCGCCACGGCGGCCTCGACCTTCGGGGGAATGGCGACCTCGACCGCGCGGCCGGCGATCGCCTGCCGCGCGGCGGAGCGCAGATCGCACCGGGTACCGGCGTCCGTCCGTGCGCGCGCGGCGCGCAGAATGGTCGTGATCGCCGCATCGAGGCGGTCGACCTCGCCCAGCACCGCTTCCGGCGGCACCGATCCGCCGGACAACTGCGCCAGCTGTGCCTCGGCCCGCAGGACCGTGAGCGGTGTCCGCAGCTCGTGGGCGATCTCGTCGGTGAGCCGGCGCTCGTCCGCCAGCGCGTTGTCGACGCGCTCCAGGAGATGGTCCAGGGTCCGCCCCAGTTCCCCGAACTCGTCGCGGGGGACTCCGAGGTCGAAGCGGCGCCCGGGTTCGTGATGGCCCCATTCGTCGGCGAGGGCGGCCATCTCGTGCACGACCCGCAGCGCGCGGCGCACCACGAGGTGGGCGACACCGCCGGCGAGGAGGATCGCGAGGCCGCCCAGTATCAGCGACAAGGTCAGACTGCGCTGCTCGGACGTCTCGTAGGGCGTGAGGTCCACCCGGACGATCACCATGACGTGGTGGCCGTCGACCGGGACCTTCCGCGCGTACAGGAGGTAGTCGCCGGCCGACACGGTCTGCGATCGCCCCGAGCCCGCCAGCTCCCCGACGCGGTCGACCAGGCTCGGCGGCACGTTCCCGTCGAGCAGGCGGCCGTCGGCATACACCCAGGCGACCTCGTCCAGCGCCTCGCTGCCGTTCTCCGTCACTACGACACGGCCGCCTTTGGCGATGACGTTCGCCGCGACCGCCTCGGCGCGCGTACGTGCCAGATCGTGCGCGTCGGCGTCCGTCACCCGGCTCAGCAGCACGTGTGAGACCACGACCAGGACCGCGACCACGGCGGTGGCGATCAGCACGGTGAGTGCGACGACCCGCTTGCGGAATCCCGTCACTGCCATCGGTAGCCCACGCCGCGGACGGTCGCCAGCCGCTCGGCCACACCCAGCGCACTCAGCTTGGCCCGCAGCCGGCGCACATAGGAGTCGAGGGTGTTGTCGCTGACCTGCGCCCCGTGCGGCCAGCCGGCAGCGACGAGGGCGTGGCGGCGTACCGCGTCGCCCTGCGAGGCGATCAGGCGGCCCAGCAGCCGGAACTCCGTCGGGGTCAGGCTCATGCTCACAGAATCGTGGGTCACCACGTGCTTCGCCGGATCGAGGACGACCTCGCGCGGGGCGGGCGCCACGGTGGCCCGGCGCAGCAGCGCCCGGACGCGGACCAGCAGCTCCGGGATGTCGAAGGGTTTGGTCATGTAGTCGTCGGCGCCGGCCTCGAAGCCGCCCACCTTGTGATGCAGGCCGTCCAGGGCCGTGAGCATCAGCACCGGCGCGTCGACGCCGCGAGCCCGCAGGGCCAGGCAGACGTCTCGGCCGTCGGCGTCCGGGAGGCCGAGATCCAGGACGACCAAGTGGGGCGCCGGTTCGAGCTGCCGCAGCAGGCTGTCGGCCGTGGCGGCGACGGAGACGGTGTGCCCGTCGTGCTCCAGGGCGCGCCTGAGGACGTCGCGGACCGCCGCGTCGTCCTCACACACCATGATGAAAGCCACGCGCCGACCCTAGACACTCCCGTCCCAGTTCTCCATCTCCCTTGGTCAGCCGCCTGACGATCGGGTACAGCCCGCTGCACCGAGATCCGCGATGCGAGCGCCCAAGGCAGCCGCGGCCATCGGTCGACTGCGCGACGACCGCCGGTGCGCCGCCTCAGGTGTATGCACTGTCGCCGGGAACGGTCAGCCGGAAGCCGATGCCGCGGACGGTGGAGATCCAGGCCGGGTCGCCGAGTTTGCGGCGCAGCGCCGATACGTGCACGTCGAGTGTGCGGGTGGGGCCGAAGTAGTCCGGGCCCCATAGCGTGTCGAGGATCTGTTGGCGGGAGTGCACCGCGCCGGGATCGCCGGCCAGTTGGGCCAGGAGATCGAACTCTTTCGGAGTGAGGGTGAGCGGGCGGCTGTCGACGCTGACGCCCCGAGTCCGCCGGTTGACGGTCAGCGGGCCCAGGCGCTGCACGCCGCGCTCCTCGGGGAGTCGGGCATGTGGGGAGCTGTGGGCCGGCACGCCGGTCATGGCAGTGCCGGTATTCAGCGGGGCGAGCCTGTCGGGGTGGGTGCGGCGGGTGACGGCCCGGATCCGCGCCACCAACTCGCGAACACCGAAAGGCTTGGAGAGATAGTCGTCCGCTCCGAGTTCCAAACCGACCACGCGGTCCGTCTCCTCGCTTCGTGCGGTGATCATGATGATGGGGACGGCAGACCGGGCGCGCAGGGCCCGGCAGACGTCGATGCCGTCCATGTCGGGTAGTCCGAGGTCCAGAAGCACGAGGTCGGCGGCGGGGGCCGACAAGGCCGAAGCCCCGGATTTCACGTGGTCGACGGCGAAGCAGTAGCGGCCCAGCCCTTCCAGGACGGGGCCGGCGATCCGGTCGTCGTCCTCGACGAGGAGGAGTCGCATGGTCTCCGGTGTGGGTTCGGCCGGGAGGACCTGCTCGCCCCCCGCGGTACACGAGGGATCGGTGTTGGTCGTCATGGATGTGTCCGTGATCGTTCGTGGTGCCTGCGGGAATGCGGACTTGGGAGCCTGGTGTGAGCCGAACGGCACGACCCTGCGGCGGCGCGAGGCAGCTCGGGCGTGAAGACCCTCCGGCACGGTGTCAGGGGATGGCCGGTCTTCGGCAGCAGCGCTCACTGTTGCCAGTCGGACACGGCAAGCGGGCGCTCGGTGGGCAAGGGCGGTGCCTCGTCCTGTCTTGCGCGTATCACCGACCGCGGCCGTCGCGGATGGGCTGTGCGGTGTGTGCCGGCGGTCCTGAGGCGGACGACGGCATCGAGCCCGCCCCCGGGTGCGGCCTGCAGGGTCACCTCGCCGCGCGAGGCGCGGGCGAGCTGCTTCACGATGGGCAGGCCGAGCCCGGTGCCTTCGTGGTCGGCGTCGTGCGCCCTCCAGAAGCGGTCGAAGGCGCGTCGCCGCTGTTCCTCGCTCATGCCCGGGCCCTGGTCGATCACATGCAGTTCGACGGTTGCGGGTGCACCGTGCGCCCAGGCGGTGGCCAAGGTGATCGTGGTCTGGGGCGGCGCGACCCGCAGCGCGTTGGAGAGCAGGTTGTCGATGATCTGCTCCAGCGCGTCGGGGAGGGCCCACACCTGGCCGATCCTCGGCCCGGCCACGACGATGTCCACGTGGTGCTCACCGGCGAAGGCCGCCCACACGGCCGCGCGGTCGGCGATGACGGAGTCCAGGTCGGTGGCCTCCGGTGTGGTCGCCGTGTTCTCCAGCCGGGCCAGGGCGAGCAGGCCGTGCACCATTCGGCTGAGCCGTTCCACCTCGCCGACCGCCTCGTCGAGGCTGGGTTGTGCCTGTGGGTCGAGGTAGGGCTCGAAGTTCTCCAGTCGCAGCCGCAGCGCGGTCAGCGGCGTCTTCAGCTGGTGGGACGCCTCCGAGGCGAAGGCGTACTGGGCCTTGAGCAGATGCTGCAACCGGGTCGCGGTGCGAACGAAGCTGGCGGCCAGGCGCCGCAGCTCGGGGGGCCCGAGGTCGGTGGCCGGCAGGTCCTTCAGGGTGCCGTCGGCGAGCTGCGTCGTGGCGTGCTCCAGCGCCCGCACCGGGCGGGTGATCCAGCGGGCCAGCGCGAGAGCTATCAGCGCGACGGCCGCCAGCACTCCCAGCCCCACGGCCGCCAGCGCCAGCCAGGCGTCGTGGACCTTGGACGTCACCGCGGTGAGGGGGAAGGACGCTCGTACGACGCAGCGGACGGTGCCGCCCGAGGCGCCCGGCACGGTGACGAGGAAGACGTCTTCGTCCAGGGCCGGATCCTGCCGGGTGGTGGACCTGGACCGGTTGGCCAGAGCGGTTGCGATGTCCGGCTGCGCGGACAGGTCCGTACCGGCAGCCACCACGTTGCGCGAGTCGGCGATCAGCTTTCCCTTGTTGTCCACGACGATGACGTGACTGCCGGTGCGCCGTGCGAAGCTCGTCACCACTTCGGGGACGTCGGAGGCGCCCCGCCGCTCGACCTTCTCCTCCAGCACCTCTGCGAGCATGCCGGCGGCCTGCTGGCCGTTGCCGGTGAAGCGGGACCTCTCCCCGCGCGCGTAGACGTAGCCGAACGGCACTTCCAGACACAACAGCACCAGCAGCGTGAGGCTGAGATAGCTGAGCAGGAGGCGGCGGGTCACCGGTTGTCTCCTCGGACGTACGGGTCGACCTGCGTGGCGGCCGCGGTGTCGGCGGGTCGCGCGAGCCGGAATCCCACGCCGCGGATGTTGTCGATCCAGGCAGGGTCACCCAGTTTGCGGCGCAGTGCGGCAACGTGGACGTCCAGAGTCTTGGTGGGGCCGAAGTAGTTCGGTTCCCACACGGCGTCCAGGATCTGCTGTCGCGTGCGGACGGCGCCGGGATCGTCGGCGAGATAGGCGAGCAGGTCGAACTCCTTGGGCGCGAGGGCGACGGAGGTCCGGTGCAGGTGGACTTGGCGGCCCCGCCGGTCGATGGCCAGCGGGCCGATGTGCTGGGTCCGGCCCGCCGGATCGGGACGGCCGCCTCCCGAAGCGGCAACGGCCGGAACGGGTTCGGCGGCAGCGGTTCCGGCACGCCGGAAGACGGCGCGGATCCGTGCGACCAGTTCCCGGACTCCGAACGGTTTGGACAGGTAGTCGTCGGCTCCCAGCTCCAGACCGAGAACCCGGTCGACCTCATCGCTTCTCGCGCTGATCATGATGATGGGGACCTGGGAGCGCAGTCGGAGCGTCCGGCAGACGTCGATGCCGTCCATGTCGGGCAGTCCCAGATCCAGCAGCACCATCTCCGTTTCCCCCGCGGCGAGTCCGTCGGCACCGGTACGGGCGTGCTCGACGGTGAACCCGAAACGGCTCAAGCCCTCCATCAGCGGACCGGCGACCCGGTCATCATCCTCGATCAGTAAGAGACGCATGCCGACAGAATCACAAGCTCTCGGGCCACGGCGGCGGGAAAGCCGCCGAATGTCGCGTTAATTACTCTCGGCGAACTTGAACAACTGTATTCCTTTACCGTCTCCTGCCCGGCAATCGACCCTACGGACCCTGCTACAGCAGAACGTCAACGTTTGACAGCGCCAGGCAAGCAGACGGTTAAGAACGTACAGCGCGGGCTTCATCGCCTGGCAATCGCCTCCGAGTCGGGCAGCAGCCGGGCACAGCCGCTTCGTTCGCCGGTGCGAGCAACTCCGGACATGCCGCCGATCAGCTGCCGACAACTCCATTTTCCGGCACAGCGGGGCGGGCGGAATACTGGATCGATTCTGATGCCGGCCTTCCTTCTCTCTGGCGATCAGTTAACCAACGATCCCGTAACGTTGTCGGCGGCTGATCGCGGACGGCGTTCGCATGCGCGCTTCCTTTCGCCTCCGCAGCCTCTCCCTTGCTTTCCTACGCGACGGGACGGTGAAACATGCCGCACAGCAGCACGACCGACGAACTGCGCCACGAGCGCCCCGATCTGGTCGAACCCTTCATGGCCGCGCTCCCCGGGGCACGTGCCACGGTGCTCGGCCGGCTCTGGGGCGCGTTCGCCCGCGAACCCCTCCCGGGTATCGCGGACCGCGACCGCGACGCAGGCACGCTGGTCGTCCGCCTCACCGGTGGTGGGCGGCTCACGGGCCCGGCGTCTGCGGCCGAACGATTCGCCCCGGTCCCCGCCGACTTCGCCGTGCAGGGGCCCGATGGTCCGGTCGACGAGCCGGCCCGGCTCCTCGCCGCCCTCGGAGCCCACACGGAGGCCGCGTCGCGTCTGGCCGTCGAGCTCGACAACAGCATCGCCAACCTGGCCCTGGCCCGCGCGGCCAACCACGAGCCGCGCGAGGTACGGGACTCCGCCGACGCCGAACAGGCTGTGGTCGACGGCCACCCCCAGCACCCCTGTTGCCGTACCCGCACCGGACTGTCCGTCGCCGAGGTGCTCGCCTACGCGCCCGAGCACCACCCCGTCATCGAGCTGGCGCTCGTCGCCGTACCGGCCGACCGCTGGCAGGCCACCGGCGACTGGCCGCAGGAACTGCGCGACGGCGACACCGTCCTGATGCCGGTCCACCCCTGGCAGCGCGACCACGTACTCGCACGCCGGCCCGACCTCCCGGTCGTGAACCGTACGATCGCCGCCCGCCCGCTGCTGTCGATGCGGACCATGTCTCCCCTCGACGCCCTGCCCGGCTGCCACATCAAGACGGCACTGGACGTACAGGTCACCAACTACCGGCGCACCATCTCTCCGGCCGAGGTGGCCGACGGAGCCCCCCTGTCCGAGCTGGTCACCGCCGTAGTCGACAAGGCCGGTCACGGCGAGAGCCTGCGCATCCTGCGCGAACTCGCCGGCGGTGCCGTCCGTGTGAACGGCAAGCCGTCGGCGAGCCTGGCGGCGATGATCCGCGAGTCGAGTGAACGGCACCTCGGGCCGGACGAGATCGCCGTCCCGCTCACCGCCGTCCACGCCACCGGCGCCCGCATGGTGAGCGGCGACCCGGTCACCTGGCTGGCGGAGTTCGCCGCACTCGTCCTGCCGCCCGCGCTGACGCTGCTGTCCATGGGGGTGGCGCTGGAGGCCCACGGTCAGAACACGCTCGTCGCCCTGCGCGGCGGACGCCCGGTGCGGGTGCTCTACCGGGACCTGGACGGCGTGCGCATCCACCCGGAGCGGCTCGCCCGCCACGGCTTCTCGCTTCCGCCGCTGTCCGGGACGCGGGCGGGGAACGACGAGAGGGCGCTGCGGACCAAGCTGTTCGGGGGCCTGCTCAGCGGCGTCTTCAGCGAGCTGGTCTCCGTGTTGTCACGAACGCGCGGCGCCGGCCCCGAGCAGCTGTGGGCGGCGGTGGCCGCCGTCGGCCGCCAGGTCTTCGCCGGCCTTCCTGATGCGAGCGGGGACCGGGAGGTGTTCTTCGGCGACACGCTGCCGCTGAAGGCGACCATCGCGATGCGACTGGCCGAAGCCTCCGGTGCCGCCCAGTGGACTCCCGTCCCCAACCCCCTGGCCCGCCACCGCTGACAGCCCGCTTCCGACTGCCGGGCCCGGCCGGCCTCCCCGCACATCTCCTTGCACCGACTGGAGTCCTTCCGCATGACCGTACCCAGCACCACCGGCGCCGTTCTCGCCACCAACGACGGTCCCGCCCGGGTCGCCGACGCCGTCACCGCCCACACCCTGCTCAACTGCCTGATCCGTGAGGTCTCCGCGCCCGAGCGCCAGGTCACCGTCGACCAGGACCACCTGCTGCTGCGGCTGCCCCGCCGCGACGTCCTGCTCCGCGTCCCCCTGCGCCGCATCTCCCTGATCGGCGCGCACCGCTTCGACGGTCCGGTCGAGCGGTACGACGGCGGGGACTGGTCCGCGATCGGGTGGCACGAGCTCGCCGGATACATCCAGGAGGAGCTGGAACTGCGTACCGGCGTGTCCAACGACGAGTTCCTGGCCCAGGTCTCCGACAGCCGTGACACCATCCACACCATCCTGGAGCGGCGCGCCACGGCGGCTCTGCCGCAGGACCCGTACCTGGAGTCCGAGCAGTCCCTGGTCTTCGGGCACCGCTTCCACCCCTCGCCCAAGTCGCGCACCGGCGACCCCGAGGACTGGCTGGACTACGGTCCGGAGACCGGCACCCGCTTCCCGCTGCGCTACCTCGCCGTCCACCGGAGTCTGGTGCGCGAGGAAGGTGACCTGAGCGGGCTCGACGCCCTTCATCCGTCCGGGCGTAGGGACTACGTCACCCTGCCGGTGCACCCCTGGCAGTACCGGATGCTCGGCGACCATCCGGCGCTGCGCGAGGCCTTGGCCGCCGGCTCGATCGTCGATACGGGCGTCGTGGGCCCGGCCTTCGTCCCCACCGCTTCGGTGCGGACCTTGTACCAGCCGGACGCCGACACGTTCCTGAAGTTCAGCCTGAACGTCCGGCTGACCAACTGTGTCCGCAAGAACGCCGCGTACGAGCTGGCGGGTGCCGTGGCCCTCAACCGGCTCCTGGGCCCCGTCTTCGGCGACATCGGCCACGCCCATGACGGAAGCTCGCTGCTCGCCGAGCCGGGCTACCGCACCCTCGCCCTCGGCGACGACCTCTGCCTTGTGGAGGGCTTCGGCGTCATCGTCCGCACCGGCCTGCGCGAACACCTGCGTCCGGGCGTGACCCCGCTGCTGGCCGCCGCGATCGCCGACGAGCACCCCACCAGCCCGGCTCACGTCTCCCGCCTCCTGGCCCTCGGTGACGGTGACGCGCTCACCTGGTGGGACGCCTACCTCGGCTTGCTGCTGCCCCCCGTCCTGACCGCCTACTTCGAGCACGGCATCGTCCTCGAACCCCATCTGCAGAACGTCGTCGTCGGTGTGAGCGGCGACGGCATCCCCGCCCAGGTGATCTTCCGCGACCTGGAGGGAACCAAGCTCGTCCCCGAACACCACCGTCCGTTCCTCGCCGGCCTGCCCGAGGACGTGCGCACTCCGATGACGCACGATGCCGAGCGCGGCTGGAACCGGGTGGCCTACTGCCTCCTGGTCAACCACACAGCCGAAGTCCTCGCCGCCCTCGCCGATACCGACCCCGCCCTGGAACCCGCTCTGTGGGGCCTGGTCCGCGACCACCTCGACGCCTACTCCCGCGGTGCGGGCGAGCCGCCCCGGCTGCGCGCCCTGCTCTCGGGCGTACCACTGCCCGCCAAGGCCAATCTGCTGCTGCGCTGGTCGCGGCAGGCCGACCGGCACGCCGGCTACGTCCCGTTGCCCAGCCCGCTGGGCGAGGGCTTCCCCCGCGAGGTGACCCGGTGAGGCAGCGACTTTTCCCGTACGTCACCGAGCTGGCCGCGGAAGAACTCCCCGCCTACGTCTACGACCTGCGGGACCTGCGCGAGCACGCGGCCGCCGTCCGTGCCGCCCTGCCCGAACGCGTCCGGCTCTTCTATGCCGCCAAGGCCAACTCCGACCCCCAGCTCCTGGACGTTCTGCGCGACCACGTCGACGGCTTCGAGGTCGCTTCCGGCGGCGAACTCCACCACATCCGGACCACCTGCCCCGGCACGCCGATCGCCTTCGGCGGCCCCGGCAAGACGCCGGCCGAACTCGAACAGGCACTGTGCGCCGGAGTGGACCGCCTGCACGTCGAGAGCGAACAAGAGCTCCACCAGCTCACCGGCATGCTCGGTGAACGCGCCGTGGACGTCCTGCTCCGGGTCAACCTCCCGATCGCCCTCGGCCCGGTGGCCCTCGCCATGGGCGGCCGGCCCAGCCCCTTCGGCCTCGACCCGAGTCACCTGGACCGCTGCTTCGCCCTCGCCTCCGGCGACCCCCGCATCCGGCTGCGCGGCATCCACGTCCACCTCGCCAGCGGGCTGGATGCCGCCACCCACCTCGACCTCGCCCGCCAGGTCCTGACCTGGGCGAGGGGATGGGCGGACCGGCACGGCACGGAGCTGAGCGAGGTCAACCTCGGCGGTGGCATGGAGGTCGACTACACCCGTCCCGACCGGCGCTTCGACTGGGCGGCCTTCGGCGCCGGCCTGCGCCGCCTGCTGGAGGGCCACCCGGACCTGACCCTGCGCATCGAACCGGGCCGTTCGGTCACCGCGTACTGCGGCTGGTACGTCACCGAGGTCCTCGACATCAAACGCAGCCACGGTCACGCCTTCGCCGTGCTGCGCGGCGGCACCCACCACCTGCGCACACCGGCCGCCAAACAGCACGACCAGCCGTTCACCGTCATCCCCGACGACACCTGGGACCGGCCCTGGGAACGCCCCCGGGCCGAGGACGAACCCGTCACACTGGTCGGTCAGCTGTGCACGCCCAAGGACGTCCTGGCCGACGGCGTGCGGACAGAGCGGCTGCGCGTCGGCGACAGGATCGCCTTCGCCCTGGCTGGGGCGTACGCCTGGAACATCTCCCACCACGAGTTCCTGATGCACCCCGCGCCGCGGTTCCACCACCTCGACCACGTCTCCGTACCCGTCGGCTCCCACCCGTAGAAGGTCATGAGCAAGCACCGCCGTGTCCGCAGCAGCGACAGGACGCAGGCCCTCCCCGCCAGACGTGCCGCCCTCGACGTGAGCGGCCGGCACCGCAGGGCCCGCAGGGGCGGAAAGCGACGGGCTCCGAGCGAGGCACTCGCCACGCTCGGGGCCCGCGACTTCCGCCGCTACCTGATCGGGCAGCTCGTCTCCAACGTCGGTACCTGGATGCAGCGTGGCGCCCAGGATCTGCTGGTCCTCCAGCTCACCGGCAACAGCGGCAGCGCCGTCGGCATACTCACCGCCCTGCAGTTCCTGCCACAGACACTGTTCGGTCTCTCCGGGGGCGTCTTCGCCGACCGCTTCGCCAAGCGCCGCCTGCTGATCGTCACCCAGTCCGCCATGGGAGTGCAGTCGCTGGTCCTGGGCGTCCTGACGGTCACCGGTGCGGTGAACCTGTGGGCCGTGTACCTGCTGGCCTTCCTGCTGGGCACCGCCACGGCGCTGGACAGCCCGGCCCGCAACGCCTTCGTGTCCGAGCTCGTCGGCAAGGAACGCCTGGCCAACGCCGTCAGCCTGAACTCCGCGCAGTTCAACGTCGCCCGCGCGATCGGGCCGGCGGTGGCGGGCCTGACGGTCGCGGCCGCGGGCACCGGACCCGTCTTCCTGGCCAACGCGGCCTCGTACCTCGCCGTCCTCTACGGACTGATCGCCGTTCGCGCCGACGAACTCCACGCGCCCCAGGAGAAGAACCGCGGGAACGCCCGTCTGTCGGACGCCTTCCGAGCCATCCGCGCCAGTCCCGACCTCCTGCTGCCGATCACGGTCATCGCCTTCGTCGGCACCTTCGGCTTCAACTTCCAGGTCACCATCTCGCTGATCGCCATCACCGTCTTCCACGCGGGTTCCGCCGCTTTCGGATACCTGTCCGCCGCCTACGCCATCGGCAGCCTCGTCGGTGCGCTCAGGGGAGCCGGCAAGCGAAAACCTCCCACCGCCCGCCGCCTGGTCACCGCCACGGTCGTCTTCGGAGCCTTGGAGGCGCTGTCCGGACTCGTGCCCGGCTACGCCACCTTCCTGCTCGTCCTCGTGCCCACCGGGTTCGCCTCCGTGACCGTGATGACCACGGCCAACGCCATGACTCAGCTGAACGCCGACCCGGGCATGCGCGGTCGCATCGTCTCCGTCTACCTTCTCGTCCTGCTCGGAGGCACTCCGGTCGGCGCCCCTCTGGTCGGCCTGGTCTCCGACACCCTCGGCGCCCGCTTCAGCCTCATCCTCGGCGGCGCGATCTCCGCCGTGGCCGCCATCGGCCTGTCGTCCGTGATCACCGCCCGCTCCCCCACCACCCGAGAGGGAACTCCGCTGACCGCGGTCACGTCACCGCCCCCCATATCCCTCGACGGCCGCGGGGAGCCGCCGGCCGTGCCGTGGAGGCGTTCGCGAAGCGTGGCGCCGGCGGACGGGGCCGCGATCCTGCCGCGGCTGCCCGGTTCCGGGACGACGAGGTCGGCGAAGTCGGCGAAGGAGCCAGGGGTGGTGACGTAGGTGAGGTCGAAGCCGTCGCACCTCGGCGCCTCCGTGGGAGCGGGGCCGGTGGCGTCGGCGATCACACGGGGCGTCGCGCGCTCCCGGCACCGGCGAACGGGACCTGGGCGGCGGGGGCCACCTGCTGCCCGTACGGGTGCCGCCACAGACCCTGCGCCTGAAGCTTCGGCAGCACGCCCTCGCCCAACCAGTACGCCTCCTCCAGATGCGGATACCCGGAGAAGATGAACTCCTCGATCCCCAACGCGGCGTACTCCTTGATCCGCTCGGCGACCTCGGTGTGGCTGCCGACCAGGGCGGTCCCCGCCCCGCCCCGCACCAGACCGATGCCCGCCCACAGGTTGGGATGGATCTCCAGCCCGTCCCGGCTCCCACCCCCGTGCAGGGCCAGCATGCGCTGCTGTCCCTCCGACTCGCTGCGGGCAAGCCCGGCCTGAACCTGCCGCACGGTCTCCGCGTCGAAGCCCGCCAGCAGCCGCTCCGCCTCGGCCCAGGCCTGCTCGGAGGTGTCGCGGGTGATGACATGCAACCGGATTCCGAAGCGGACGCTGCGGCCCTCCTCGGCGGCCAGCGCCCTGACCCAGGCGATCTTCTCCGCGACGGCTGCGGGCGGCTCACCCCAGGTGAGGTAGACGTCCGCATGCCTGGCGGCAACTTCTCCGGCGATCGGCGAGGAGCCCCCGAAGTACACCTCGGGCACCGGGTCGGGCACCCGGGCGAGCCTGGCGTCCTCGACCCGGAGGTGCTCGCCGGCGAGGTCGACGGTCTTGCCCTCCCACAACCCCCGGACGATTTCCAGGAATTCGCCGGTACGGCGGTACCGCGCGTCCTTGTCGAGGAAGTCCCCGTAGGCCCGCTGCTCGTGGCTTTCGCCGCCGGTCACGACGTTGAGCAGGAGCCGTCCGCCGGTCTGCCGCTGGAAGGTGGAGGCCATCTGCGCCGCGAGCGTCGGCGAGACGAAGCCGGGGCGGAAGGCGACGAGGAACTTCAGGTGCTCGGTGTTCTGGCTGACCATGGCGGTAGTCAGCCACGCGTCCTCGCACCACGCGCCGGTCGGGGTGAGTGCCCCGGTGAAGCCGAGGTCCTCGGCGGCTCGGGCGATCTGGCTCAGGTAGGCGACCGTCGGCGGCCGGTCGCGCCCGGACTCCGTGGCGGGAGTGCCGTGGCCGCCGCCGACGACGTGGCGGCTGTCGCCGTTGGTGGGCAGGAACCAGTGGAAGGTGAGGGACACGTGGGGGCTCCGATCGGTGTTCGTCAGCGTTCGTCAGCGTTCGTCAGAGGAGGCCGTGCCGGGGCGGCTTGGTGCCGTTGAGCACGTAACGGCCGATGTGCTGGACCTTCCAGCGGGCCGGGTCGTGCAGGGTGTGGGTGCGCGCGTCGCGCCAATGGCGGTGCAGGCCCAGGGAGTCGAGGGCCGAGCGGGTGCCGGAGACCTCGAAGAGGGCGCTGGCGACCTCCACGGCGGCCTCGGCCGCCGCCACTTTCGCGGTGGCCACCGCGATCGAGGCCGCGGCGGCCGAGTCGTCGGTCAGGTCGGCGCGGGCGTCGTCGACCGCGCGGGCGGCCTCGCGGAGCAACGCCTCGGCAGCCCGTTCCCTGATCGCCAGTTCGCCGAACCGCTGGATCAACAGCGGATCCTCCGCGGCGGTCGCGTGCCCCTCGGCGGCGCTCTCGAACCAGGGGCGGCTCTTCGTACGGACGAACTCCACCGCCTCGGCCAGCGCCCCGGAGGCGATGCCGGCGTCGATGGCCGCGTGCAGCAACTGAGCCACCGCACCGTAGAGTTGGGGGCCTTGGAAGGTGAGGTGGTGCGGCACGACCCGGTCGGCGGGCACCGGCACCGACTCCAGGCGGACGGTTCCGCTGGCGGTGGTGCGCTGTCCCATGCCGTCCCAGTCGTCCACGACCGTGACGCCGGGCGCGTCGCGCGGGACGTACGCCACGTGCAGGGTGTCGTCCTCGGTGCGGGCGAGGACGGGGATCCAGTGGGCGAACAGCGCGCCGGTGGAGTAGTGCTTGACGCCGTCGAGGACGTACGACCCGTCCGGGAGCCGGGCGAGGCGGGTGCGGATGTCCTGGACGTGCTGGGTGCCCGCCTCGGACTGGGCGTTGCCGAACCGCTTGCCGGCCAGTACCTCGCCGAAGAAGAACTCCTGCTGCTCGCCGGTCCCCTGCCGGCGCAGCACGTTGACGTACACGAAGTGGCTCTGCGGGATCTGGGCCAGGCTGGCATCGGCGGCGGCCAGCAGCCGGAAGATCTCGGCGAGCGTGTCCGCACGGACGTCCGCGCCGCCGAACCGGGCGGGCACGGTCACGGCGAGCAGCCCGGAGGCGGACAGCCGCTCCAGCTCCCCGTGCGGGAGCCTGCGCCGCGCGTCCCGCTCGGCGGCGCCCTTGCGGAAGTCCGCGGCCAGCTCCGCGGCCACGGCAAGGGCCTCGGCGTCGTCCGCGATGACGTGCGCAGCGCTCATCCGGCGGCCGCCAGCAGTGTCGTCCGCTCGCCCAGCGCGGCCGAGAACTGGTCCGTGACCTGCGCCAGAGCCTCGGCCGATCCCGGCGCGACGGTCAGCGTGCCGTCCTCGCCCACCGTGATGTCCCTGTCGAGCGTGAACCAGCCCGGCGTGATGTGCGCAGGGCCCATGGAGGCCAGCACCGGGCGCAGGGCGTAGTCGATGGCCAGGACGTGGGCGGTGGTGCCGCCGGTGGCCAGCGGGAGGACCGTCTTGCCCGCCAGGGCGTACTGCGGGAGCAGGTCGAGCAGGGACTTCAGCAGTCCGGAGTAGGCGGCCTTGTAGACGGGGGTACCGACCACCACCCCGTCCGCCTGCTCGAACAGGGCGGCGGCCCGGACGATCGCCGGGTGAGCGAAGTCGGCCCCGAGCAGCGCCTCGGCAGGCAGGGTACGAACGTCCAGCGCGATCACCTCGTGCCCCTGCGCGATGAGCCGTTCGTCCAGGTGGCGCAGCAGCCGAGCGGTGCGGGAGGTGGCGGAGGGGCTTCCGGAGACGGACAGGACAGTGGCCATGGGAGGACCTTTCGGTTCGTCGTTTCGTGTGCGGGCCGCGGTCAGGCGTGGGCGGCGGCGGGCTCGGACGCGGCTTCCTGTGCCTCCAGTTCGCGCACCAGGGGCAGCACCCGCTTGCCGAAGTACTCGACCTCCTCCAGGTAGTGCAGGAAGCCGAGGAGGAAGAGGTCGACGCCGAGCCGCTTGTAGGCGACGATCCGTTCGGCGATCTGCTCGGGGGTGCCGATCAGGCCGGTGCGGAAGCCGTCGTTGTACTGGACGAGGTCCTCGAACGTCGAGTCCTGCCACATGCCCTTGCCGTCGCCGGTGGACGGGCCGGCCTGCTGGACGGCGTCGCGGAAGCCGTGCACGGCCTGGGTGTCGGCCTTGGCGACGATCTCACGGAGCGTCTCGCGGGCTTCGGCCTCGGTGTCGCGGGCGATGAGGAACCCGTTGAGGCCGAACTTCGGTGCGGTGCGGCCCGCTTGGGCGGCTGAGGCACGGACGTCATCGATCTGCTCCGTGACCCCGTCGAAGTCCTTGCCGTTGGAGAAGTACCAGTCGGAGACGCGGCCCGCCATGGCGCGCGCGGCGGTGGAGTTGCCGCCCTGGAAGATCTCCGGGTGCGGACGCTCGGGGGTGTTCAGCGGCTTGGGCTTGAGGGAGAAGCCGCGCAACCGGTAGAAGTCGCCGGCGAGTTCGGCGTGGTCCTCGGTCCAGATCTTCCGCAGGGCGCGGATGAACTCCTCGGAGCGCCGGTAGCGTTCGTCGTGCTCCAGCCAGGGCTCGCCCAGCGCGGTGAACTCGCCCTTGAACCAGCCGCTGACGACATTGACGGCGAAGCGGCCGTTCGACAGGTGGTCGGCGGTGGCGCCGAGTTTGGCGAGGACGCCCGGGTGCCACAGGCCGGGGTGGACGGCGGCGATGACCTTCAGCCGCTGGGTGGCGAGCAGCAGGGCGAGGCTGAAGCTGGTGGACTCGTGCTGGTACTCGGCGCCGTAGCTGGCCATGTAACGGACCTGGCTGAGCGCGTAGTCGAAGCCGTTGTTCTCGGCGAGGACGGCGAGTTCGCGGTTGTAGTCGTAGCCCCAGTCGGTGCGCTGCTCGACGGTGCTGGTGACCAGACCGCCACTGACGTTCGGCACCCAGTAGGCGAAGCGGACGGGAGCGGATCCGGGGTGTGCGGAGGACGCGGGCATGGGAGCTCCTGGCGAAAAATGCTGCGCGGGCAGGACGAATGGGCTCCGCGGAATTCAGGCACGCTGGAGCGGGGTCTCCGGGAAAGCCGTCGTCACGACGGAAACGAGCCGGGACCGGAATCCAGGGAAGGAAGTCGCGGAGGGAGCGGGTGGGAGGGTTTCCCTCGGGGGCGCTCAGGCCCGACAGCGACAGAAGGCGCTGGAAACACGCGCAAGGTCGACGTGGAGTCGCCGCGTGAGGTCCTGTCGCTTCATGCCACCGATCGAACCAGGAGGGAGTCCGGCCGGTCAAGAATTCCCGGATGTGATTCCACATGGTGAGAGTCGGTATTCACGAGGTTGTGACAGGGATTCCCTTGAACCCGGTCCCGGGAGGGCGCAGTCTCCTGTCCGTGCGTATCGAACAGCTCGAATACATCGCCGCCGTCACACGGCTCGGTTCGCTGCGGCGCGCCGCCGAGGAGCTGCACCTGTCCCAGCCGGCGCTCAGCGAGACCGTACGCAATCTGGAGCGCGAGCTCGGCGTGGACCTGCTGGAGCGCAAGCGGTCCGGGGCGAAGATCAGCGACGAGGGACGCGAGCTGCTGCCGCACATCATGAGCGTGCTCGAAGCGGTCGACCGGCTGCGCGGCGCGGCCGGCGACCAGCACCGCATCAGCCGCATGGTCCGGCTCGGCACGGTGAACACGGCTACCGTGCCGCTGGTCATCCCGACCGTGCGCGAGTTCCGGGCCTCGCACCCGGTCACCCAGGTGGAGTTGGTCGGCGCGCAGCAGGCCGACATCCATCGCGGCCTGCTGGAGGGCGCCTTCGACCTGGGGCTGGTGAACTACCTCCGGGGCGACGACATTCCGCCCGGCTTCGAGACGACGGAGTTGCTGTGCGGCCGGCCGGTGGTGTGCGTGCGTCCGGACAGTCCGCTGGCGGCCCTGGATGCGGTGGACGTGGACAGTCTTCTGGCCGAGCCGCTGGTCGTGATGCGGTCCGGCTATGTGATGCACCGTTTCGTGCACCGGCTGCTCCGCGGCCGGACTCCGTCCTTCTCGTACTCCACCGACGGCGCGGAGATGGGCAAGCTGATGGTGGCCGAGGGGCTGGGGGCCACGGTGCTGCCGGACTTCAGCGTCGTCGGCGACCCGCTGGAGCGGCGGGGCGCGATCTCTGTGCGGCCACTCGCGGGGGATGCGACCGACGTACTGCTGGTACTGCAGCGCCGCCACTCCGGCTCCGTTCCGCGGGCGGTCCGCGATCTGCACGAGCTCTTCGTGCGCAACGCCCAGGGGCACGGTGCTTCTCCCCGACGGCTGACGGAGGGATGATCCTGTGCTCATCGTCATGGGCGGCCTGCCCGGCACCGGCAAGACCACGCTCGCCCGCCTCCTGGCGGCCCGGATCGGTGCGGTGCATCTGCGGGTCGACACGATCGAGCAGGCGATCGTCCGTTCCGGGGCGGCCCAGCGCCCGCTTGGTCCCGTGGGCTACACCGTCGGATATGCCCTGGCCGAGGAACATCTGCGGCAGGGGCTGACCGTGATCGCGGAATCGGTCAATCCGCTGAGTGTGACCCGTGACGCCTGGCGGGACACGGCCGTGGCGGCGGGCGTGCGTGTCGTCGAGGTGGAAGTGGTGTGCTCGGATACGGCGGAGCACCGGCGCCGCGTGACCTCGCGCTCGGCCGACATTCCCGATCTGCCGCTGCCCGACTGGCAGCAGGTCGTCGACCGGGAGTACGAGCCGTGGGACCGCGAGCGCGTCGTCGTCGACACCGCCGGACAGAGCCCGCAACAGTCACTGGCTCTGCTCTTCCGGGGCGCCCGCACCGCCTGGACCGGCTTCGCGCCGCCCACCCCCGCCGTCCGGCATCCGCCGGAGGGCGAGGGAGCGCCGGCGGAAGCCCGTTGACGGAACCCGGTTCCCGCCGTAGCACAAGGGCCTGCTCCGACGGAGGCCGACCAATGTCAGGGCCGCCGCTGCTCCCGCGGCACAGCCGTACACGCTCACCGACGGCGCCCGCGGGGCCCATACCGTCCCGGTATGGGCCCCGCGGGCGCCGTTGCGGCTCAGTTCACCATCGGTACCAGCGACCGCGCCCACCACCGGCACTGGTGGAGCGCGCGACGAAACCGAGCAGCCACACGACCAGGACGGCGAGGGCCACCCACCAAAGGATCTTGACGGCGAAACCAGCACCGAACAGGACGACCGCGAGAAGCAGGACCAGAAGCAGGGGAACCATAGTTATCGACCTCCTGCCCGCCCGCCTTCCCTGCCTTTTCTTCAATATTCGACATCGAGGCCTTGTTTATGAAGGGAAAGCAGGGGCACCAGCCGGTTACCGCGACCGCGGTCCTGAAGCTACGAGGAGGCGTTGTTCTGTGACTGCCAACGAGAAGGCGAAGGCGAAGACCGAGCAGGCCAAGGGCAAGACCAAGGAGGCCCTGGGAAGCGCCATCGGCAACGATCGCATGGCCGCCGAGGGGCAGGCAGAGAAGAGTTCCGGCGACGCCCGCGAAGCCAAGGAAAAGGCCAAGGACGCGTTCAAGCACTGACCTTCGTCGATGGAAAGGGCCCCCTTGCAAGGGGGCCCTTTCCGGTTTCATGAGGACGCGCATTAGGGCAAGGTCAGGCAGAGGCTGGGGGCTCAAGGAGGATCCGGGCGGTAACTCGTTCTCTCGGGACGGCTCCAGCCATCACCGTGACTTCACGGTGATCATGGCGTGCGGCGAGATCGATTTCGACAGCGCTCCACAACTGCTGGATGCCCGGTGGCCGATGACGCTGCCGCTCAAACGGTGACGCACACCGGACGCGGCTGATGCCCGCCACAACGGTGGCGGGCATCCGAACGGCACCTCGGAAGGGGTCAGCTGGTCGTGAGCATGCCCTCGCGCAGTCGGGCCAGGCACCGGGACAGCAGGCGGGAGACGTGCATCTGCGACACTCCGAGTTGTTCGCCGATCTGAGCCTGGGTGAGTTCTTCGACGAAGCGCATGTGGATGAGCTTCCGGTCACGCTCGTCGAGTTCGGCGATCAACGGGGCGAGGGCGTGGAAGTCCTCCACGAGCTCCAGCGCCGCGTCCTCGGTACCGATGAAGTCCTGCAGGGCGCTTTCGCCGTCCTCGCTGCCGTTGATCGCGGCGTCCAGGGACGAGGAGTTGTAGCCGTTCGACGCGAGACGGGCCTCGCGGACCTCGTCCTCGGGCAGGCTCATCAGCTCCGACAGCTCCTTGACCGTCGGATCACGGTCGAGACGGCTGCGCAGTTCCTCGGTCGCCTTGGCAAGCTGGACGCGGGCCTCCTGGAGACGCCGGGGCACGTGCACGGCCCAGGTCGTGTCGCGGAAGAACCGCTTGATCTCGCCCACGATGTACGGCACCGCGAAGGAGGTGAACTCCACCTCGCGGGAGATCTCGAACCGGTCGATCGCCTTGATCAGGCCGATCATGCCGACCTGGACGATGTCCTCCATCTCCTCCGGGCCCCGGCTGCGGAACCGACCGGCCGCGTAGCGGACCAAGGACATGTTCATCTCGATCAGCGTGTTCCGGGCGTACTGGTAGTCGGCCGTACCCTCCTCCGTCACCGCCAACCGGTCGAAGAACAACTTCGACAGCTCGCGCGCGTCCTTGGGTGCCACCTGGGACGGATCTGCGACCTCCGGCAACTCGATCGTCCGAGTCTGCATCGCCAGCGCGCTGCGTGCCATGCTGCTTCCCCTCCCACGGTTGATCTCACCACTGCTGCCCGCCAAAACGACCGACGACGCCGCGCGTACCCCGTCACCCCGGAGTCATGCTCATTCCTTGGTGTACCGGTGGACCGATGCGCCGACGAGGCGGTTGCCGCCGGTAAGGGCCCAGGGAGCTCGTCCGGTGGCTCCTATGATCGTTCATCGGGTTGTCCGGTGAGGGGATGGAGGCTGCAGAGGGTGTTCTCGGTGCAGGTCGGACCGATGGCGCGGGCGTGCGTGTTCACTCTGCGCGGCGAGCTCGACCATGAGAGTGCCGTCCAGCTGCGGGAGGCCGCCGATCAGGTACTGAGCGAGGCGCCCCCGCCCGCGCTGGTGGTGGTCGACTGCACCGGGCTCACCTTCTGCGACTCCTCCGGGATCAGCTTCCTCATCCGGATCCACCAGCGGCTTTCCGCGCAGGGCGGCGTGCTGCGACTGGCCGCCGTGCCATCCTCCGTCGCGCGTGTGTTCGCCCTGACAGGGCTGGATCAGGCGATCGGGGTACACGACACCCTGCACCATGCCGTGAGCGCCGGCTGCACGGTTCGAGAGCCTGCCGGCGAGGACCGTCCCTCGCTGCGTTCGGCGAATGGAAGGTAGCGGGCGATGACGCACGTTTCGGAACAGCAGCCCGCGCCTGGTCTTTCCCGGGACGTCGACGAGCCTTGCCCGGGGGACGACGAACGCGATCTACGGGTCCTGTTCGGCCAGTCCACGGCCGTGTTCGCCTCGCTGGCCGGTCCGGCGCACATGGTGGAAGCGGCCAACCCGGCCTTCACCGCGATCGGCGGCGCAACGCGTGCGCGCACCGGAGTGCCGCTGGGGCAGCTGATGCCGGAACTCGCCGGCCAAGGTTTCCTCGCCCTGCTGGACCGGGTGTACCGGACCGGTGAGCGGCACGTCGGCCGTAGCGCCCGTGTCGTCCTGGGTACCGGCCCGGATGCGCGGGAGGCGTTCTTCGACTTCACCTACGAGCCCCGGCTGGACGCGGGCGGCAACGTCATCGGCGTACGCGTCATCGGCGTGGAGACCACCCAGCTCATGCACGCCCAGCGGCTCGCGGCCGAGCACCGCGTGCTGCTGGAGCAGATCGCCAGGCAGGCTCCGCTGGAGCAGGTGCTGGAGGGAATGGCCCGCGCCATCGAGGACCTCGCACCCGAGGAGGTGCTCGTCTCCGTGCTGCTCGCCGACGCCGACGGCAGGCACCTGCGCCACGGTGCCGCGCCCAGCCTCCCCGACTTCTACAACCAGGCCATCGACGGCATCGCCACCGGCGAGGGAGTCGGCTCCTGCGGCACCGCCGCCCACCGCCGCGCGCCGGTCATCGTCACCGACATCTCCACCGACCCGTTCTGGGACGACTTCCGCGATCTCGCGGACCGGGCAGGGCTGGCGGCCTGCTGGTCCACTCCGATCCTGGCCCGCGACGGCTCGCTGCTGGGCACTTTCGCCATGTACCACCGCACCCCGCGTGCGCCTCAGGAAGCCGATCTGGCTCTGGCCAGGGTGTTTGCGGAGACCGCGGCTCTGGCCGTCGAACGCCACCAGGCCGAGGAGGCGCGGCGGGCCGCCGAGGCGAAGGAGAAGGCCGCCCGGGCCGACCTCGCCTTCCTGCTGGAAGCCAGCACACTCCTGACCGCCGACCTGGATCACACCCAGACCCTCCAACGGCTGGCCGCCCTGTGTGCGCCCAGGCTGGCACCGCTGTGCGCGGTCGACGTCGTCGAGGCCGGCCGGGTGCGCCGCGTCGCCACCGCCGCGCCCACTGCGGACGAGGACCGACTGCTCGCCTCCCACATCCCGGTCTACGACGCCGGCGACGACGCGGTCGCCCGCGTCCTGGCCTCCGGCCTGAGCGAGGTCGCCCGCCGTACCCCCACCGGCCCCGGCCCCTGGCACGACCTCGAGGTCACCGGCTACCTGTGCGTCCCGCTGCTCGATCGCGGCCGCACCTTCGGCGCCCTCACCCTGCTCACCACCGGCGAGAACAGCTTCGACGGGCACACCGTCGCCCTCGCCGAGGAACTCGCCCGCCGCGCCGCCTCAGCCGCCCTCAACGCCCGCCAGTACACCCAACGCGTCGCTCTCGCCCGCGATCTCCAGGCCGGTCTCCTTCTGCCCGAGGTACCCGCCCTGCGCGACGCCCAGATAGCGACCTACTACCACCCCGCGGGCGAGGGACTGGAGATCGGCGGCGATTTCTACGACGTCTTTCCACTCGGCGACGGCAACTGGGCGTTCATGCTCGGGGACGTCTGCGGGCGCGGCGCCACCGCCGCCACCACGACCGCCCTCGTCCGGCACACCGCCCGGGCCGTCGCCCCCCTGCTCCCCGGCCCCGAGGCCGTCGTCCAGGCGATCAACAAAGCCCTGCTCGACCGCCCCCACAGCCACGGCACCGGCTTCGTCACTCTCGTCTACGGCCATCTCACGCCGGTCCCCCAAAGCGGCCTCGACATCACCCTCGTTCGCGCCGGCCACACCTTCCCCCTCCACATCACCAGCACCCACGCCCCGCACCCCGTCCCGTGCGAGGGCCCGCTGCTCGGCATCACCCCGCACCTCCCACTCGTCCCCCACCGTCTGCGCCTTCGCCCCACCGAGAGCCTGCTGCTCTACACGGACGGGCTCACCGAAGCCCGGAATGATCACGGTGAGCAGTTCGGCGAAGACCGCCTGACTCAGGCTCTTGTCGCTCAGCACCACACCAGCCCCGAAACGGTCATCGATGCCGTCACCCGGGCGGTGCGCGCGTTCTCGGGCTCGGCGGGTGGAGACGACGATCAAGCGGCTCTGGTCCTGACCGCCACACCGGCCGGCTGAGGAGGGAAAACACTCTGGCTGATCGACATGGCGCGGGGTGTGCTGATGGCCGGCTTCGGCTGCCGGCCGCAGGAGGCCTGGGGCATTCTGGCCACACGCGGCCGGACCGGGAAAAGGGCCGCTTCGTCCACCGCCCGGCGAGGTCGAAGGCGGCGGCCGTTCCCGTTCTCGTCAGGTGTTGGAGCCGCCGTTGGTGTCGCGCTCTCCGGAGCGGCTGCCGTGCCAGTCCAGAACCACCGTGGTGGCGTCGTCCGGCAGGTGCCCGCCGCAGGCGTCGTGGACCGCTTCGGTCAGGGCCCGGACCACTTCGCGGGGATGCTGGTCGCGGGTGTCGCCTATGAGGGCCGGCAGGTCGACGGTGGCGGCGCGACGGTCCTGCATGCCGTCGGTGATCAGCACCAGTCGGTCGCCGGGCTCCAGGTGGAAGCGCTGGATGTCGTAGGTGACGGGGACGGGCGCCCCGAACGGCAGGTTCACCTTCAGGGGCAGTTCCTCCACGCGGTTGCCGCGTAGCCGCAGGGGCCAGGGGTGGCCGGCGTTGATCAGCTCACCGGCACCGGTGTCGAGCCGAACACGGAGTAGCTGGCCGGTGGTCATGCCGCGGGCGTGGTCGGTGATGGCCTGGTGGGCGGCGTAGGCCTGGTCCAGCAGGTTGCGGCCGGCGCGCCGAGCCCCGCGCAGGGCGTTGACGCTCAGCGTGGCCAGCAGCGCGGAGGCCGTGTCGTGTCCCATGGCGTCGGTGACCGACAGATGCAGGATGTCCTGGTCGAGGGCGTAGTCGTAGGTGTCGCCGCCCACGTCCTCGGCCGGGGCCAGGGCGCAGGCCAGGGTGAAGTGGGCGGCCTCGCAGCAGGGCGCGGACGGCAGCAACTGGTGCTGGATCTCCGCCGCCAGACTGACAGCGGTGGTGCGCCGGCTGTAGTGGTAGAGATCGGTGAAGCGGCGATCGGTCACCACGATGTACGCCAACGCGTGCGCGGCCTGCACCACCGCATCACGCACCGCGGCATCCGCGTGCGGGACCACCATCTCCAGCACGCCGACGCAGTCGCCGCGGTTGGTCACCGGCGCCACCAGCCGGCATGCGCCCTCCCCGTTGTCCTCCTGGCGCAGACGCTGCGAGCGCAGCACCCGCTCATAGACACTGCCCGCCAGGTCGATCCTCTCTGCCTGGCCGCGCGCCTGCCCCGCTCGGCCGGCTCTGGGCAGCCGGACGGCTTCCTGGCCGTGGATGTCGAGCAGCAGGAAGCACACTTCCGTCGCCGAGAACCGCTTCTCCAGGTTTTCCGCCACCACGTCCACGGACTCCACCGGAGCCGCGTTCTCCGCGGCCCGCAACACCTCGTCCAGGCCCAGGCCCTCGTCACCGGCCACAGCAAGCACCTCCCCGCCTCGTCCCTACCGGGTTCCCCCGCGAACTCGCCCGGATACGTCCAGCTCACCGGGTGGTCGAGGCGGATAGTCCCGCCCGGCACACTCGCCCGATGAGCGAGAGTGCAGAGCTTGGCAGCCGGGACGGCCCCTGATAGCGCGCCCACACGGAACACTCACGGTAATCGTGCGCATGCGCCGAGTTATCAAGGATTGCAGGCCGACGCACCGGAGGGTCCACCGTGGGCGCGCACGATGGCGGAGTCGACCGAGACGACCCAGTCTCCTTCGGCATCACCTACTGGCGCCTGGCCAAGATCGAGGAGTGCTGGAGCGCCCGCGCCGCGAACACCGGCTGACGGCACAGTGCCCGCACCGCGGCCCCGGCCTGATCAGTTGTGCACGAAGTGGCTGGGTCTGCCGTCGCGTCGGACGAGACGGCCCAGCCGAGCCGCCGTCGCCCGGGGCACGAGCGTCCACGTGCCGTCGGCGCGGTGGAGTGCGACGGAGTGCCAGGGAGTGGTCCAGGCGTCGGAGGCGTCGAGGAGGCGGATGCCGAATTTCGGGGCGCCGACGGGTTGCGGGTGGATCGAGAGGCGTACGGCGTGGGGGTGGTGCTCGGCGATCAGGTCGCCCCAGGCGCGGCTGCGCTGGATGACGCCGTAGGCGCGTTGCCGGCATGCGCGTTGAAGGGCGGAGCGGGTGCCGGTCCAGTCGGCGGTGTCCTCGACGAGGAAGCGCGTGATGCCCCGGTAGAGGGCGAGGGTCTGGTCGTCGGCACAGACCTCGGCGCGCAGGGCGTCCAGGGTGGGGGCGTAGCGGTCGTGGACGCGGGCGCGTTTGGTGTCGTGCGGCAGGTCGCCGAGGATGTCGCGGAGGTCGAAGACGGACAGTCTGTCCAGGCCCAGTCGGGCCATCTGTATGCGAAGGTCGTCGGCGTACGCGTCGATGTGGTGGTCGGGGACGTGGACGAGGTCGCCGAAGACGTGGCCGTCGGAGCAGATGATCACCCGGGCGCCGGGCGGGTAGATCCGCTCGATCTCGGTGCACAGGGTGTTCAGAAACGTCAGGGAGAGGCGTTCGCCCTGGTCGGGGAGGTGGCCGAGGACCTTGGCGGGGTTGGGGGACTTACAGGGGAAGGCTGGCAGGGTGAAGACGACCGGGGCGCCCTCGTGTACGAAGTCGGCAATGCGGCGCAACTGGTGAGGGAACGCTTCCGCAGGGGCGGGAACGGGAGCGCGATCGGTCGTGCGGTGATGCGGCAGGAGCAGGTTGAGGATCTCGGTGCCGATGCGGGTGGGGAGGGTGTCTGACGGGATCGTCAGGGGCATGTCGTTCCTCCTGGAGTACGAGGGCACGTCGGCATGGCGCCGTGGCGGGAATGCACACCAGGCGCCAGTGGTCAGCGGGTTCGGGTCAGCCGAGACCGGTCCGGCCTGTGTGGCCGGACACGGTCAGCGGTACGTCGGTGTCAGAGGCGTCGGTCGTAGCCGACGGGCAGGCTGTTGGTGCCGCGACCGAGGACGGCGGGGATCCACTCGATGTCCTCGGCTTTGATGGCGAGATGCAGGCCGGGCAGCCGGGTGAGCAGGGCACCCAGAGCGATCTGGAGTTCGGCGCGGGCGAGGGCCGCGCCGGGACAGAAGTGAATTCCGTGGCCGAAGGCGAGGTGGGGGTTGGGGCTGCGGTCGAAGTCGAGGACGTCGGGGTCGGGGAAACGGCGCGGGTCGCGGTTGGCGGCGCACAGGGAGACGATCACGGAGTCACCGGCCGGCACCTCGGTGCCGTGCAGATCGCTGTCCTTGTCGAAGAAGCGCCAGGTGGTGAGCTCGAAGGCGCTGTCGTAGCGCAGGAGTTCCTCCACCGCGCGGGGCCGCAGGTCCGGTTCGTCGCGCAGGTGGGCCAGCTGGTCCGGGTTGCGGAAGAGAGCGATCAGAGCCGTGGTGATCTGGTGGGTGACCGGTTCCTGACCCGCGACGAGGAGCTGGAAGATCATCGATTCCAGCTCTTCCTGGGACAGCTCACGGCGGTCGCGGGCCACGACGAGGCGGCTGAGCAGGTCGTCGCCCCCGTGTTCGCGCTTGTGGGCGACGACGTCGGCGATGTACCTCTGCAGGCCGTGCAGCCGGGCTTCGTAGAGGGGGCGGCCGGGGTCGGTGGGGCCGACCGGCTGGACGACCTTGCCCCAGTCGCGGTCGAAGCGGGCCGCGAGTTCCTGCGGGAGGCCGATGACTTCGGCGAGGACCTGGAAGGGGAAGTGGGCGGCGAAGCCGGTGACGAGGTCGGCGGGCCCGCTCTTGGGCAGGGCGTCGATCAGCGCATCCGCCAGTTCCTGGAAGCGGGGGCGCAGGCTGTCGATCCGGCGTGGGGTGAAGGCGTCGGTGACGAAGCGGCGCATGCGCGTGTGCTTGGGCGGGTCCTGGTGGAGGAGGTGGACCTGGAGCTGGGAGTGCTGGGGCTCGGGCATGATCGAGGCGCGGGCGCGCCAGCGGTCGTTGCCGCGGTCGTGGTTCTTGCCGAGGCGGTCGTCGTTCAGCGCGGCGTGGGCGGCGTCGTAGCCGGTGACGAGCCAGGCTTGCACTCCGCTGGGGAAGAGGACGCGGTGGACCGGACCGGCTTCGCGCATCCGCTCGTACAGGGGGTAGGGGTCGGCCTTGTAGGGGCAGCCCATCAGCGGGACCGGGTCGGGCAGGATGTCCGGACGGGTGCCGGGCATCGGCTCCTGGGTGGTCATGCGGAGGCTCCTCAGAGGGCGAGTTCGGGCTTGTGGTGGTCCAGCCACAGGGCAAGGTCGACGACGCGTTCCAGACGCAGGCGGTGGCCCCACTCCAGCCGGTCGGGCGGGGTGTCCAGGCAGGGCTTGATCCGGGTCTCGTCGGCCAGGGCGCGGACCTGTTCGGTGGCGAGCGCGTCGCGGGCCATCTGCTGGAGGCCGCGGTTGTAGTCGGGGTGGTGGGTCGTCGGGTAGTGGTTCTTGGGCCGGTACAGCACCGAGTCCGGGGCGAGGCCCGTACCGATGACGCGGAGCAGGCTCTTCTCGCGGCCGTCGAAGCTCTTCAGCGCCCAGGGCGTGGAGAAGGCGTACTCGACGAGCCGGTGGTCGCAGTACGGCACCCGCACCTCCAGGCCCTGGGCCATGCTGAGGCGGTCCTTTCGGTGCAGGAGCTGGCGCAGCCAGCGGGTCAGGGACAGGTGCTGCATCTCGCGCTGCCGGTGCTCGGCGGGACCCTCGCCGTCGAGGTGCGGTACGGCGGCCAGTGCGCTGCGGTACGTGTCGTCGCGGAACTCGCCTATGCGGAGGTCGAGTTCGGGGTTGAGAGGCATGGCGGCCTCGTCGCCGGTGACCAGCAGCCACGGGAAAGTCCGCGCGGCGAGGGCCTTCGGGTTGTGGAACCAGGGGTAGCCGCCGAACACCTCGTCTGCGGCCTCGCCTGACAGGGCGACAGTGGAGTGCTGCCGTATCTCGCCGAACAGCAGGTACAGCGAGGTGTCCATGTCGCCCACTCCGATCGGCGAGTCGCGCGCCACGACGACCGCCTTGCGGTGCTCGGGGTCGAGCAGAGCACGCGGGTCGAGGACGACGGTGCTGTGCTCCGTGCCGATGAAGGCGCCGGCCTCGGTGGCGTACGGGGTGTCGTGACCGGTGCGCAGGACGTCGCCCGTGAACTGTTCGGCCTGGTCGCTGTAGTCGACGGCGTACGAGCGGATCCTCGCCTCCGTCCCCTCCCGCAGCCGTAGTTCGTCGGCGAACAGCGCGGTCAGGACGGTGGAGTCGATGCCGCCGGAGAGCAGGCTGCACAGCGGGACGTCGGCCTCCAGCCGGCTGCGGGCCGCCGCGCCCACCAGCGCACGGATCCGCTCCACCGTCGCATCCTGATCGTCGCCGTGGTCCCTGGCCTCGAGCTGCCAGTAGCGGCGTTCGCGGATGCCGTGCCGGTCAAGGACCAGCAGCCCACCGGGCTCCACCTCCCGGACCCCGGACCACACCGTCGGCCCGGTGTTGAACAGCAGGCTGTACGCCTCCCGCAGCCCGTCCGCGTCCACGCGGGGCCGTATCCCGGGGTGAGCGAACAGAGCCTTGGGTTCGGAGGCGAAGGCCACACCGCCGTCGACGGCCGCCCAGAACAGCGGCTTCACGCCGAGCCGGTCACGCACCAGCAGCAGCCGCTGTGCCCGCTCGTCCCAGACCGCGAACGCGAACATGCCCTCCAGGTGGTCGGCGACGTCCTCGCCCCACGCCTCGTAGGCGCGCAGCACCACCTCGGTGTCACTGCGGGTGCGGAACACATGACCCCTGCCACGCAGCTCGGTCCGCAGTTCGTGGTGGTTGTACACCTCGCCGCTGTAGGTGAGCACGATGTCCGGCTGCTCGGGGCGGTCGGCCATCGGCTGCACGCCGCCCTCGAGGTCGATGACGGCCAGGCGGCGATGGCCGATCGCGGCACGCTCGCCCAGCCAGACGCCTCCGGCATCGGGGCCGCGGGGCGTGAGGGTGGCGGTCATGGCCTCGATGACCGGGCCCTGGGTGCGAGCGTCATGGTGGAAGGACGCCCAGCCGGTGATTCCGCACATACGGGTGACTCCTTGCTCAACGACGGGCGGCGGACGCCGCGTCGGTGGTCTTCTCCGGCCCGACGGCCGGCCGTCGGGCGGGCAGCGCCGACAGAGGTACGGCGAGACAGGCGGCGGTAGCGGCCACGGCGAGGGCGGCGTGCACGCCGTCGGCAGGTCCGGCAAGGCCCCAGGCGGCGGTGGCCAGGGCCGGGCCCAGGATGAAACCGAGGCTGCGGGCGAACTGGACGGTCGAGCCGACGGTCGCGGTCCGCTCCGGTGGGGCGGCACCCATGACCAGGGCCTGGGTCGGGCCTCCGTTCAAGCCCATGCCGATGCCGGCCAGCGCCAGCCGCCAGGCGACGTCCAGCGGTGACCAGTCGCCGCCCAACGGAACGAGGAGAACCAGGCCGGCGGCGGTGAAGGCAGCGCCGGCGACTGCGGTCGGCCGGGCGCCGTACCAGTCGGCGAGGCGTCCGCCGAGCGGTCCGGCCAGGCCCATACCGAGCGGGTGGGCGAGCACGGTGAGCCCGGTGGTCGTGGCGCTGACGCCGTCGTCGCGCTGGAGGTGCAGGGCGACGACGTAGTGCATGGCGGCGAAGCCGGCCGCCAGCGTCAGTACCGCCCCGTGTGCCCGGAAGAGTCCCGAGACGCGCAGCACGCCGGTCACCGGGCGCCCTCCCGGACCGCGCAGCCACCACCACAGCGGCGGGACTGCCGCGAGCGCGAGCACCAGCCACGCCGGACGGTCCGAGGCCAGGGTCAGCGCCAGCAGCAGAGCCGCCACCCCGGTGGCCACCAGGAGGGCCTCTGCCGCCGAGCGCCGGTCGGGCCGGCGCAGGGCGCCGTCCGGCGGCATCGCGCGCCGGGCCACGACCAGGGCGAGCGCACAGAAGGGGATCTTGACGAGGAAGACGGCGTGCCAGCCCAGATGGTCCAGGAGCAGCCCGCCCACGGCCGGCCCGGTCAGCGCCCCCAGCGGACCCAGGGTCGCGGGCACGCTCATCGCCCGCCCTCGCCTCTCGGGCCGTACGGAGCGGATCGCGAGGACCGGCATCAGCACGAACAGCACTGCCCCGAACACGCCCTGCCCGATGCGGGCGACGATCAGCCAGGCAGCCCAGGGAGCGGCGGCCGCCAACGCGCTGCACAGTGCGAAGCCGGCGGTCGCGACGAGTACGGCGGAGCGCATTCCCACACCGTCCAGCCGGCGGCCTACAGGCAACAGCAGTGCGACGACGGGAAGCTGGTAGCCGAGCACGGCCCACTGGGCGGTCGCGGCGGAGACGTGCAGGCCGTCGGCGATGTCCGCGAGAGCCACGTTGACGATGCTCATGTCGAGCATCGCCACGAACGAGAGCATGCCCGCCACGGCCACCAGCAGCCAGCGGTCCTCGCCGGCAGAGCCGTCGGGTATGTGTCCGGGCTGTTCCGAACCGGGTCTGTTGTCTGTCACCTTTCTGCCCCTCGCCTTCGTGGGCGGGCTGCCGGAAGGCAGCCTCGTCCCACAAGTCGGGAGGGACCGCACGTGAGTTCCCGGACCTGTCCGGAAGAAATGTGACGGGGAGGCTGGATCCGGCCTCTGAGGTGACGGCGACACGCGGCGAATATCAGGGAAGAGGTCTCCGAGGTGCCCGGGGCTCCGCGTCGGCGGGTGCCCGGTGGTCGAAGGCGATCAAGGGATCCCCGGTGAGGGGGTGGTCGACCACGGCCGCCCGCACCCCGAACACCTGCGCCATCAGGGCGGGCGTGAGCACCTCGCGCGGCGAGCCGGAGGCGACGACCGATCCGGCGTGCAGGACGTGGAGGCGGTCGCAGACGGAAGCAGCCGCGTTGAGGTCGTGCAGCGACACCAACGTGGTACGGCGCTGGGCCCGCAGCAAGGCGAGCAGGCCGACCTGGTGGCGGATGTCGAGATGATTCGTCGGCTCGTCGAGGACCAGGACGTCAGGACTCTGGGCGAACGCACGGGCCAGCAGGACGCGTTGGCGTTCCCCGCCGGACAGCGCCGTGAACCGGCGACCCGCCTGTTCGTCCATGCCGACGTCGGCCAACGCACGGGCGACGATGTCCCGGTCAGTGGCGTCCTCACCGGCGAAGGCTCGCTTGTAGGGGGTGCGGCCCATGGCGACGACCTCGCGCACGCTCAGCTCGAAGTCGCTCCCCCGCTCCTGCGGGAGAGCGGCCACGTGCCGCGCCGACTCGGCCGGGCTCAGCTCGCGCAGATCGGTGCCGGCCAGACGTACCCGCCCGGCGGCGGGCTTCAGGTGCCGGTAGACGGTGCGCAGGAGCGTGGACTTGCCGCTGCCGTTCGGCCCGACCAGTCCGGTGATCTCGCCCTCGGCGGCGATCAGGTGGGCACCCGCGACGACCGTACGGCCGGCGTAGGCGACATGCAGGTCCTCGATGTCGATCCTCAACTGCCGCTCCCCAGGCGCCGGTCCAGCAGATACAGCAGGGCCGGAGCCCCGAGCAGCGACGTGACCACGCCCACCGGCAGCTCCTGCGTGTCCATGGCCGTACGGCAGACGATGTCGACCACCACCAGCAGCACTGCCCCGAACAGGGCCGAGACCGGAAGCAGGCGCCGGTGGTCGCCGCCGACGATCAGGCGGCAGACGTGCGGCACCATCAGGGCGACGAAGGCGATGGCGCCGGAGACGGCGACCAGGACGCCGGTCAGCACGCTGGTCACGGCGAACAGTTCGCGGCGCAGCCGGGTGACGTCGACACCGAGTCCGGCCGCCGTCTCGTCGCCCATCAGCAGAGCGTTCAGGCCGCGGGCACGCGCCTGCAGCCACAGCAGAGCGACGGGCACGGCGACGGCGGGCACGGCGAGCATCTGCCAGTTCGCTCCGCTGAGGCTGCCCATGAGCCAGAACAGCACGCTGTGCGTCTGCTGCTCGTCCCCGGCCTGCAGCACCAGGTAGCTGGTGAAGCCGGACAGGAACTGGCCGATCGCGACCCCGGCCAGTACCAGGCGCAGCGGTGCGAAGCCCCCGCCGCGCCGGGCCACCGCCCACACCAGCGCGAAGGCGGCCAGCGCACCGGCGAAGGCCGCGCCGGACAGGCCGAGGCCCAGTGCCCCGCCCGCGCCGAGTCCGAGCACGATCGCGACGACCGCCCCGAGGGAGGCTCCGTTGGAGATCCCCAGCAGATACGGGTCGGCCAGCGGGTTGCGCACCAGCGCCTGTACGGCCGTACCGACGACACCGAGCCCGGCGCCGACGAGAGCGGCGAGCAGGGCGCGCGGAACGCGCAGTTGCCAGACGATCAGGTCGTTCGTGCCGGGCCGCGGCGCCTCACCGGACAGTCTTCGCCACACCACGCCCCACACCTCGCCGGGCGGGATGGACGTCGATCCCCAGGCCACCGCGGCCGTCAGCGCGGCCGGCAGCGCCACTGCGAGGACTACCGCCAGCGGTGTCGCGGGCAGACTGCGTTCTTCCGGAGCCGAGGCTTTTCGGCGCACCAGCGTGGAGGGCATGGTCAGCCGACCTTGCCCGGGTAGAGGGCCTTGGCGATCTCCTCGACCGTGTCGGCGTTCCCGACTCCCGCGATGGTCGTCCGTTCGGAGCCGACGCGCAGGAGGTGGCCTTCCTTCACTGCCTTGAGGCCCTTGGTCGCCGGATGGGACCTCAGCCACTGTTCGGCCTCGTCGAATGCCTTCTTGTTCGCCACCTCGCTGCCCCGGTTGCGGATCCCGAGCTGGATCCAGTCGGGGTTCTTGGCGATCACGTCCTCCCAGCCGACCTGCTTGTAGTCGCCGTCGCAGTCGGCGAAGACGTTGCGGGCACCGGCCAGGGTGATGACCGCGTTGGCGACCTGGCGGTTGCAGGTGACGGAGGGCTGCTCGGTGCCGGCGTCGTAGTCGAAGAAGAAGTACGTCGGCCGCTTGTTCTCCGCCGTGCCGGCGATCGCCTTCTGGACGGCGTCCACCTTCTCCTTCATCCCGGTGACGAGTTCCTTCGCCCGTGCGCTCGTGCCGGTGACCGCGCCGAGAGAGGTGATGTCGGCCTCCACCGCGGACAGGTCGGTCACCGGGGTCCTGCTCTGTGCCGCGCAGGCGGTGGACTTCAGGTAGATGTGCTGGATTCCGGCGGCCTGGAACTCCTCTGCCGTCGGCGCGTCCCCCATTCCTCCGCCGCCCATGCCGCCCATGGAGGCGAAGGTGTCGACGTACAGGTCGGCGCCGGAGCCGAGCAGCTTCTCCTTGGGGATGACGCTCCGGCTGAGCACCTTCACCTTCTGCGCCTGGGCGTCGAGCGTGCGGGGCAAGGTGCCCTTGCCCGGCGGGAAGCCGGTGCCGATCACCTTGTCACCGGCACCGAGGCGCAGCAGCAGTTCCAGGCTGGAGGCGTTGCTGGTGACGATCTTCTTCGGGGCGCTGGAGAAGGTGGTCCTGGCGCCCGTGCAGTCGGTGACGGACACCGGGTAGGCGCCCGGGACGGAGTCTTCGGCCTGCCCCGCGCTCCCGCTGCCGGTGTCCTTCTGCCCGCTGCCGCAGCCCGCCGCCAGCAGGCCGCCGAGCACGACGGCCGCCGTACCGCCCCACACTCGAGAACGCATCGAACAACTCCCGGATCCACTCGGTACGCGGGCGAACCTCCGTCACCCGCTCCAGAAGTCGGGGCGAACACCACGCGAGTTCCCGGGAGTTCCAGGGAGTTCCCGGAAAGTTGGCGGCACGGCTCGGGAGAGCGGTTCCCAGGTGCTGACGAGAGTGTCGGTGCCGGGGTTTTCCCGGTCGGCACCGACACCCTCCCGGAGCGTCAGGCTGCCGGCGTGGCGGTCCTCTCCACCTCGTCGAGCAGGTCCATCAGGGCCGCCCGGGCGCGGGCCACGCGGGAGCGGACCGTGCCGACCGGGCAGTCGCTCACCTCGGCGGCCTCCGCATACGGCAGGCCGAGCAGCTGCGTGAGGGTGAACGCCTCCCGGCGGTCATCGGGCAGCGACGCCAGCAGGTCCAGCAGGGCGATGCCGTCGTCAAAACCGGGCAGGTCGCACGGCTGGGCCAGTTCGGCGGCCAGCTGCCAGTCCGGTACGTCCGCGAGGCGCGGCCTGGCGGCGGCGTACCGGTAGCTGTCGATCACCGCGCGGCGGGCGATGGACAGCAGCCACGCGCGCGCCGAGGAACGCCCCTCGAAGCGGTGCAGGCTGCCGAGCGCGCGCAGGAAGGTGTCCTGTGCCAGGTCGTCCACGGCCTGGGGGTCGCCGCACAGATAGGCGACGTAGCGCTGGACGTCCCGGTGCAGGGCGCCCACGAACTGCTCGACCGCGTGCGCGTCACCGCCGCGGGCGGCCAGGGCCCATGCGGTGATCGATTCGTCGAGTGCTGCCGGGGTGTCACTCCGGGGGCGCGAGGTGGGCAGGGCAGAGGTAGTCACCTGGTGTCCTTCTCGGGTCAACCGTGATCCGGACCAGGGGCGCGCCACAGCGCGCGGTCCGGTGAAAGGGGGAGAGACGGCCCTACGGCGTCGCTGTGGCGCTACCACGCCTGTGCTGGTGTGCAGCGCCTGTGCGGTCGTACGGCCGTGGCCCGAGGCGCACACGGGGAGCCGGGCAGCCTCGGGAAACCAGCTGTCTTCAGACGACAGCCGTCCCCACCGGCGGCCCCCGAGAGGTGATCGCGTGGACGAGGAGAAGGAGACGCGGCGCCCGGTCCGAGCGGCGGCGCCGCGGGCGGACTCGCGGGCGGTCGGGGGTACCGGGCAGGGCGAACAGCAACCGCAGCGGCGCCGCCAGCCATCCGGCCGCCGCCCGCAGGATCCGGAAGGCGGCCTTCTCGCCGTACGCCAGCCACAGGCCGCACAACACCGCGGCGAGCAGGTGGGCGGCGAGCATGCCGAACGACGACGAACCGCCGTCCATGGAGTGGCCCATGTGATCCATGGGGCTCATGCCCGTGTGGTCCCTGTGCAGGGCACCCATGTCCATGGAGCCCATGTGCATCGAGCCCATGTGCATCGAGCCCATGTGCATCGAGCCCATGCCCATGGAGCTGTGCATGGAGCTCATGCCGCTCATGTCCATGGATGCGGAGCCGCCGGACGAGCTGGAGGCCGACTGGGCGTGGGAGAACGCCTCGTGCAGTGCGGTCTGGGCCGCGACCACGACCGCCACGACCAACGGCAGCCCGCGCTCCCGCCCCGCCAGGCACCAGCCCACGGCACCGGTGACGGCCCCGCCGGCGGCCAGCGCCCACGCGGGCACGTCGGTGCCGGACATCAGGACGTGGCCCAGGGCAGCGAGCAGCACGCACACGGCCGCGAACACCGCGGCCCGTATCGCGCGAGCACACCACCCTGCTGTCATGGCGCCTCATCCTCGCATCCGGGCTTCGGCCGTCATGCGTGGGTACGGACATCCACGGGAGACCGTACTCAATCCGCAGGGTGTGATCCATCCCACGACGACCGGCGGGAACTCGACGACACTCTGCCCCGACATCTGGGGACGGCACCAGGTCACCCGGCCGCCGGCCGGCCCCGGCCCACAAGCGTCACGTCCACACCGCGCGGCGACAGGGACCGGACGCCGACCGCGGGAAAGCGAGGGCCGTGGACGTACGGCCGGTCGCCGAGGCCTACGGAACGGCGACGGAGACGGTCAACAGGGCTGCCGCGCCACGGAGGGTCAGGTCGTCTCCCTGGGGCGGGGGACCACGCCGGCATGGTTCGTCGACGCGAGTGCCGACGGGCGGGCCGGCGTGGCTGCCCGGCGCAGCAGCGACAGCAACAGGGCGGCGGCGAGCAGGCCGGCGCAGACGCAGGAGGCCAGGGCGTACCCGGCCCGGGGGTGGCTGCCGCCCGACGGACCGGAAGCGGCGTGCAGATACACCGCGGGGACGGCGCTGAGGCAGACGGCCGCCGCGATGCGCTGGGCCATCTGCAGGATGCCGCCGCCCACTCCCGCGGCCTCCGGCGGAGCGTGCTGCAACACCTGGGCCTGGTTGGGTGAGACGGTGAGTCCTCCGGCGACGCCGGACATCAGCTGCGTTCCCGCCAGAGCCACGGGCAGCACCGCCGTCGGCACCTGGAGCGCGGCCACCGCCCCCGCCAGCGCGGCGCCGATGCCCAGGGTCAGGCCGACGGTCACCGTACGCGGCCCGATCCGCCGCACCAGCCGCCACGCGAAGGCCGAGGAGACGCCCATCCCGACTGCCCCGGGGAGCGTGACCGCTGCCGTGAACAGAGCGGACAGGCCGAGCCCGTCCTGCAGGAAGACGGTGAGCACGAGGAACGCGGCCAGCGAGGAGCCGAACTGGGCCATGGCGACGGCCGTGCCCAGCATGTACGGCTTCGACGAAGTCAGCGCCGGGTGCACCAGCGGCGGACGGCCCCGTCGAACCCGCAGGCGTTGGTGCACGGCGAACACGGCTGCCAGCGCGCACACCGCAGTGCCCCACTGGAGCGCCTCTCCCCCACTGTCCGGAGTGCGGATGAAGGGCACCATCAGTGTCAGCGTGCAGCCGCAGAGCAGGGCGAGGCCGAGGACGTCCAGCCGGGAGTCGTGGGCGGTGCGCCGGGGCGGGGGCAACCAGCGGGCCGCGAGGGCCAGAGTGAGCACGGCGCACGGTGGGCTCATCAACAGGCAGCACCGCCAGCCCGCCTCGGGGCCGAGCCCGGCGACGAGCGCACCGCCGAGTGGCGGGCCGAGGGCCGTGGCCACGCCGCCGGTGACCGCGTACATGCCCAGCGCACGGGCTCGGCCGACACCGTGGAAGACGTCCTGAACGGTGCCGATCACCTGTGAGTTGACGAGCCCGGCCGCCGCACCCTGCACCAGCCGGGCACCGATCAGGGTCCCCGGTCCGCCGCCGGTCGCGGCCGTCACCCCGGCCGCCAGGAAGACCGCCACCCCGGCCATGAAGAGACGCTTGCGGCCGTGCAGGTCCCCGAGGCTGCCCCCGGGGACGAGGGCCAGGCCGAAGGCCAGCGAGTACCCGGCCACGATCCACTGGAGGTCCGCCCCGGTGGCCCCGATGGACTGACGCATGCTCGGCACCGCGATGTTCAGGACGGCCTGGTCCAGCAGGGTCGTGGCGCCCGCGGCCATGCACACCAGCAGTACCCGTCGTGCGGCGCTGTCCTCTCCCGGAAGCATGCTAGGCCCGCCGGGACGGCCGCGGCAGGCCCAGGTGGTCGCGCAGCGTGCGGCCCGTGTAGTGGGTACGGAACAGGCCGCGGCGGCGCAGCTCGGGGATCACGAGCTCGGCGAAGTCGTCCAAGGTGCCCGGCAGGTACGGGAAGATCACGTTGAAACCGTCGGCGGCGCGGTTGTGGAACCACTCCCCGATGTGGTCGGCGATCTGCTGGGGCGTGCCGGTGAGGGTGCGGTCGTCGTTCGCGACGCGCCGGACGAGGTCGCGGATGGTGAGGTTGTCACGACGGGCGTCCTCGTAGATCTGCTGCTGGGCGGTGTGCGACTGGTTGGAGACGGGGAGTTCGGGCAGCGGGCCGTCCAACGGGTAGGTGCTGAGGTCGAAGCCGCCGAGCCAGTAGGACAGGTCGGCCAGGGCGACCTGCGGGGGCAGCAGTTCGGTGAGCCGGGCCAGCTTGTCGCGGGCCTCGGACTCGGTGGGGGCGGTAACGACGGACAGGGCCGGGAGGACCTTGAGGTGGTCCGGGTCGCGGCCGTGGGCGGCGGCGCGCTCCTTGATCTCCGCATAGAACTCCCGGGCCCGGCCGAGGTCGTTGATACCGGAGAAGATCACGTCGGCGACACGGGCGGCGAGGTTCTTGCCCGCCTCGGAGGCGCCGGCCTGCACGATGACCGGGTGACCCTGCGGCGGCCGGGCGATGTTGAGCGGCCCGGCGACTTTCAGGTGTGTGCCCTCGTGGTTCAGCGCGTGCAGCTTGGCGGGGTCGAAGTAGACGCCGCTCGCCTGGTCGTGGCGGAAGGCGTCGTCCTCGAAGGAGTCCCACAGCCCCGTCACCACGTCGTGGAACTCCTCGGCGCGGTCGTAGCGGGTGGCGTGGTCGAGGTGGGTGTCGAGGCCGAAGTTCCGGGCCTCTCCGTCATTGAGGGACGTCACCACGTTCCAGCCGGCCCGGCCGCCGGAGATGTGGTCGAGGGAGGCGAAGGTGCGGGCCACGTGGTAGGGCTCGTTGTAGCTGGTCGAGGCGGTGGCGATGAGGCCGATGCGGGAGGTGCCGGCGGCGAGCGCGGCCAGCAGCGTCGTCGGCTCGAAGGAGTCGTTGACCACGCTGACCCGGCTCAGGACGTCCTCGCTCGCGAACGGCACGCCGACCAGGTCGGCGAGGAACACCGCGTCGAAGGCGGCCCGTTCGGCGGTCCGCGCGAAGGAGAGGACCTCCCTGATGTCGACGCCCGCGCCCGCCACGGTGTCCGGGTGCCGCCAGGCGGCCAGGTACTCCCCCGGCGGCTTGAGGAAGGCGTTGAGGTGCAGGTGTCCGGTCCGGCGGCTCATCGTCCGGTCTCCTGGAGGTGTCGGTCACGGGCGGCGGGACGCGGCAGCCCGAGGTTCTCGCGCAGGGTGCCGCCCTCGTACTCGGTGCGCAGCAGCCCCCGTTCCTGGAGCAGTGGCACGACCTGGTCCACGAAGTCCTCGGCGGGGCCGGGCAGATAGGGGAAGGAGATGTGGAAGCCGTCGGCCGCGTAGGAGCGGAACCAGGCCTCGATGTGGTCGGCGATCTGCTCGGGCGTACCGGCGACGGCGGAGCCCGCGGCGAGACGGTGTGCGAGCTGACGTATCGTCAACTTCTCGTCGTGTGCGAGCTTCAGCAGCAGATCGCGGCGCGATGTGCTGCGGTTGGTCTCGGGGATGTCCGGCAGCGGACCGTCCACCGGATGGTCGGTCAGGTCCAGGTCACCGATGCCGTCCTGGACGAGGCGCCGGGCGACGTCGTCGTGGATGAGGCCCTCAAGCTCGGCGAGCCGCCGCCGCGCCTCCGTCTCCGTGGGCGCGACGAGTGGGGTGAGGCCCGGCCAGACCAGCACATGGGCGGGGTCGCGGCCATGGGCGGCCGCCCGTGCTTTGATGCCGGCGTAGAAGGCCTGCGCGGCGCCCAGTTCGTGCTGCGTCGTGAAGAGGACCTCCCCGTGCCGGGCCGCGAACTCCCGTCCCGTCTCGGAGGATCCGGCCTGGAAGACCACCGGATGGCCCTGCGGCGGGCGGGAGATGTTCAGCGGCCCGCGGACGGCGAAGTACTCGCCCCGGTGGTGCGGGGTGTGCAGTCCGGCCGGGTCGTAGTAGCGGCCGGTCGCCTTGTCCCGTACGACCGCCTCGTCGTCGAAGCTGTCCCAGAGCGCCTTCACGACCTGCACGAACTCATCCGCGCGGCGGTAGCGCAGCTCGTGTGCGAGGTGGCGGTCGTAGCCGAAGTTCGCCGCCTCCAGGGGTGCGACGGAGGTGACCACGTTCCAGCCCGCGCGGCCGCCCGAGAGGTGGTCCAGGGAGGCGAACTTGCGGGCGATGTGGAAGGGGTGGTTGTAGGTCGTGGCCGCCGTCGCCGCCAGGCCGATGTGCTCGGTCACCAGCGACAGCGCGGCCAGCAGCGTCAGCGGTTCGAACTGCTCGGCGCGGCCGGTGCGGGACAGCGAGTCGAGTTGGTGGCCCCGGACGGCGACGACGTCGGCGACGAACAGCACGTCGAACCGTCCGCGTTCGAGGGTGCGGGCCAGGTCGGCGTGGAAGGCGAAGTCGAGCTGCCCGTCGGGGCGGGCGCCCGGGTGCCGCCAGCCGGCGATGTGGCCGCCGGAGCCGTGGACGAGTGCCCCCAGGGCGAGCCGGCGTTCGGTGGTTGCGGTCATGCGGCCTCCGGTCATGCGGTCAGCCGGGGTACTGCGGCCAACAGGCGACGTGTGTAAAGGTGTTGAGGGTCGGTGAGGACGGATGCGGCCAGCCCTTGTTCGACGGCCCGGCCGTCCTTCATCACCAGCACGTCGGTACACAGACGCCGTACGACGCCGATGTCGTGGGAGACGAGCAGCAGCGTCAGCCCGTAGGCCTCCGCGAGGTCGTCGAGGAGCGCGAGGATCTGGGCGCGCACCGACACGTCGAGGGCGCTGAGCGGTTCGTCGCCGACGAGGACCTTCGGACCGGGGGCGAGCGCGCGGGCGATGGCGATGCGCTGCCGCTGTCCGCCGGAGAACTCGTGCGGATACCGGCCGCGCACGGACGGGTCCAGGCCGACGGCGCGCAGGAGTTCGTCCACCCGGTCGTCGTGGGGGCCGGGCAGCCTGAGGCACTCCAGCGGCTCGGCGACGATGTCGCGGACAGTGGCACGCGGGTCGAGGGAGCCCATCGGGTCCTGCAGCACGACCTGCACCTCGCGCCGGAACCAGGGCAGCCTGCCCGGCTTCACCTCGCGCCCGCGGTAGTGCACTGTTCCGGAGTCGGGCCGGTCCAGGGCGAGCAGGAGCCGGGCCAGGGTCGACTTGCCGGAGCCGGACTCCCCCACGATGCCGAGGCTGTTGCCCTCCCGGAGCTCCAGCGACACGTCCTGGACGGCGTGGCGGTGAACGGCAGGCGTGAACAGCGAGGTGCGCGGCAACCGGAAGGTGCGGCTGAGGCCGGTGCCCTTCAGGAGCTGTGTCATCGGGTGACCTCCTCGGTTCCCGTGGCACGGGCGGCCGCCACCAGCCGCTGTGTGTACGGGTGTTGGGGAGTTCGTACGAGGGTGCCGGTGGCACCTTCCTCGACGAGCCGTCCGTCCTTGAGGACGGCGGCTCGTGAGCACAGTCGGGTGACGACGGCGAGGTCGTGGCTGATGAACAGCAGGGAGGTGCCGTGCTGGTGGACCAGTTCGTCGAGCAGCCTGAGCATGTCGGCCTGGACGGTGACATCGAGGGCGGTGGTGGGTTCGTCGGCGATGAGCAGCGCCGGGCGGGTGGCGAGGGCCATCGCGAGGCCGACTCGCTGACGCTGTCCGCCGGAGAGCTGGTGCGGCCAGGAGCGGACGATGAGGTCCGGGTCCGGCAGGCCCACCTGTGCGGCGAGTTCGACGGCGGCGGTCGCGGCTTGGCGCCGGTTCAGCCCGCGGTGCAGCCGCAGGGGCTCGGCGAGCTGCTTCCCGATGCGCATCAAGGGGTTGAGGGCGCTCATGGGTTCCTGGAAGACCATGGCCATGCGCTCGCCGCGCAGCCGGGACAGCTCCCTGTCGCCGAGGCCGAGCAGTTCCCGGCCACCGAGGCGGATGCTGCCGGTGGCCCGGGCGCCGTCCGGCAGCAGCCCCATCACGGCGAGGGCGGTGAGCGACTTCCCGGACCCGGACTCGCCGATCAGCGCGAGCCGTTCGCCGGGGGCGAGTTCCAGGCCGACCTCGTCGACGACGGTGGCACCACCGATCCGCACGCTCAGGTCGGTGATCGTCAGCAGGCTCATCGGGCCTCCCGGATGCGAAGGCGCGCGTCGGCCGCCTCACGCAGCCCGTCCCCGAGCAGGTTGAACCCGAGCACGGAGGCGGCCACGGCGAGCCCCGGCCAGATGACGAGCAGCGGGCGGGCCGCGATGTACTGCTGCTGCTCGTGCAGCATGCGCCCCCAGGAGACCGCGGGCGCCGGCGCGCCGAACCCGAGGAACGACAGGGCCGCCTCGGCGAGCACCGCCACGGACAGCACCAGCGAGAGCTGCACGACGAGGGTGGGCGCGATGTTCGGCAGCAGGTGCTTGCGGACGGTGCGCCAGGTGCCGGACCCGGCGGCGTGCGCGGCCAGCACGTAGTCGGTGTTCAGCACCCGTCCGGCCTCGGCGCGGGCGACCCGGGCGAGGTTGACGCCCGCTCCGACGCCGACCGCGGTGACCACGGTCCAGGTGGAGCCGCCGTACACGGCGGTGAGGATCATCGCGATCAACAGGACAGGGAAGGCGATCAGCACGTCCGTGAGCTGGACGACGGCGGCACCGATCCAGCGCGGCACGAGCACCGCCGCCAGTGCCAGAGCGAGCCCGACGACGGCCGCGATCGTCGCCGCGAGCAGGGCGGTCAGCAGGGTGCCGCGGGCGCCGGCCAGCAGCTGGCTCAGCTCGTCGCGGCCCAGCCGGTCGGTGCCGAGGACATGCCCGCCGGAGAACGGCAGCAGCCAGCCGTCCCGCGGACGCGCGAGGGTGGGGTCGTACGGCGTCCAGACGAGGGAGACCAGGGCGGACAGGAGGAGAAGGCCGACGAGGACCAGGCCGGCCGAGCCGCTGCGGCTCTTCAGGAGCGCTCTGGAGACGGTCATACGGCGCTCCGCAGCCGGGGGTCGATCAGCCGGTGCGCGAGGTCCACGAGGAACCCGATGACCAGCACCGCCCCCGTGAGCAGCAGGATCTCGCCCTGCACCTTGTCCAGGTCCCGGTTGCCGACGTCCGTGATCAGCATCTGGCCGACGCCGGGCAGTACGAAGACCTGCTCCACGACGACCGCCCCCGCGACCAGCGCCGCGATCTGCAGGCCGAGCACCGACACCACGGGCACCGCCGCGTTGCGCAGCCCGTGCCGCACCAGCGCGCCGGTGCGTGTGTGGCCCTTGGCGCGGGCGGTGCGCAGCCAGTCCTGGTGCAGGACCTCCAGTACGGCGGAGCGCACGAACCGCAGCAGGACGGCGCCCTCGGAGAGGGCCAGGGCCAGCCAGGGCAGGACGAGGCTGCGCAGCGCCTGCCCCCGCTCGGCCCAGCCGTCCACGGGGAACCCCTGCGCGGGCAGCCAGCGGAGCTGGACGGCGAACACGACGACGAGCAGCAGCCCCACCCACAGGGTCGGCAACGCGATGCCGAACTGTCCGAGGGCGTTCACCGCGCCACCGAGCCGCGAGTCCCGGCGCACGGCGGCGACGATGCCCAACGGCACCGCGAAGGCGAGCGCGAGGACGACCGCGCCGACGGCCAGCGGCCCGGTCACCGCGAACTTCTCGGCGAGCTGCCCCGACACCGACGTACCGTCGAGGACGGACCGCCCGAAGTCGCCGGTGACGACTCCGCCGATCCAGTCGGCGTACTGCGCGGCGAGCGGCCGGTCCAGGCCCAAGTCGTGGCGTACGGCGGCGACTTGAGCGGGCGTGGCCTTGATGCCGCCGATGGTCTGGGCGATGTCGCCGGGCAGCAGCCGTAGCACCAGGAAGATCAGCACGCTGGCGGCGAGCAGGGACACCACCAGCAGTGCGGCCCGGCGCACCACATACAGGGTCATGCGGGCCTCACTTCTTCTTCGCCACGGCGAGGTCCGCGAGGTCGTAACGGTTGCTGGTGAAGTTGCGCGGCACGCCGGTGACGCCGCTGCGGACCACGGTGAGGGTCTGGTTGACGAACAGCCAGTCGGCGGCGGCGTCCTCGGCCACCTGCCGGGCCGCCTTCTTCAGGAGGACGTCCCGCTCGGCGTCGCCGGCGGCGGTCTGGGCGGCGGCGTACCACTTCCGGACGTTCGCGTTGTCGTAGCCGAAGTAGTAGGCGGGGTTGGCGAAGTTGTCCAGGTCGCGGGCTTCCGCGTGGTCGACGAGACTGAGCTGGTAGTCGTGCTTGGTGTAGACGGTGTCGAGCCAGGTCTGGAACTCCACTTGGCGCACGGTGAGTTGGACGCCCACCTGCTTGAGTTCGGAGGCGAGGTAGTCGCCGATCTCCGCCGGGTAGATGTTCGGGATCTGCACGGTGAGCTTCAGACCGCTGCCGTAACCGGCCTGCTCGAGCAACTTCTCGGCACTGTCCGGGTCGTAGGCGTCGATCGCGGTGAGGTCCGCGTAGCCGGGGTCGGTGGCCGGGACGGGGCCGCCGACCGGCTTGGCCGCGCCGCCGAGGGCCTTGATGAGACCGGCGTTGTCGACGGCCCGGCGGATGGCGCGCCGTACCCGCACGTCCTTGGTCGGGCCGGAGGCGTTGTTGAACGCGAGCGTGAACTTGTCGGTGGTGTCTCCGCGCAGCACGGTGTACTTGCTCTTGTCGGAGAACGGTTGGAGCAGGGTCGCGTCCGCGGCGGTCTCGATGTCGGTCTGCCCCGTCTGTTGGGCGTTGTTGGCCGCGTTGTCATCCTTGATGTAGTGGAAGACGACCTTGGCGACCTTGGCCTTCTTCCCCCGGTAGGCGTCGTTGCGGACGAAGGTGATGGACGAACCGCGCTTCCAGCCGGACAGCTTGAAGGGCCCGGTGCCGTTCTCGTTGCCGGCGAGGGAGGCGAAGTCCGTCCCCTTCTTGAAGACGACGCCCGCCCGGCCCGTCAGACCCCAGGTGAAGCCTGTGTCACGGTGCTTGAGCGTGACGACGACGGTGTGGTCGTCGGAGGCGGAGACGCTCTTGACCGAGGCGAGCGCCGCCGCGTCGGGGTTCTTCGAGCCCTTCGCGGTGACCTGCTGCAAGGACCAGACGGCGTCGGCCGCGGTGACCTCGGTGCCGTCGTGGAAGGTCGCGTTCCTGGCGAGGCGGAAGGTGTAGGTGAGCCCGTCCGGCGACGTGTCGTACGAGGTTGCCAGGCTCGGCTCGATCTTGTTGTTCTCGTCGCGGGTCAGCAGGCCCTGGTAGATGTTGTCGAGCAGGATCTGGTCGAGGGCCGCGCCCGCCGTGGAGGCGATGTCGAGGCTGGTCGGCTCCAGGACGAGGCGTACGTCGACCGTGGCGCCGGTGTCGATGGCGGCGGGCTCGGCGGCCTGGCTGGTCTGTCCGGCGTTCGCGGGGTCGTCCGCCGAACCGGTGCCACACGCCGTCGCGGCCAGGCCGGCGAGGACTGCGGTGGCGGCGAGCCGGAGGGCGGTGGTGCGGCGCATGGCGGATCGTGCTCCCTGGGTGCGTGCGGTGGGGTTCATACGACGGCTGCCCGCAGGCCCGCTTCGAGGTCGGCGATCAGATCGCCGACGCCTTCCAGGCCGGCCGACAGCCGCACCAGGCCGGGCGTGACCCCGGCCGCGACCTGCTGACCGGCGTCCAGCTGGGCGTGGGTGGTGGAGGCGGGGTGGATGACGAGACTGCGTACGTCGCCGATGTTGGCGAGATGGCTGAACAGCCGGACGCCTTCGACGAACCGCCGGCCCGCCTCCAGGCCGCCCGCCAGTTCGAAGGCGAGGACCGCCCCGGCGCCGCGCGGCAGATACCGTTTGGCCGGCACGTGCCAGGGGCTGGAGGACAGTCCGGGGTAGTGCACCCGCGAGACCTGCGGCTGCTGCTCCAGCCACTCGGCCAGCGACTGGGCGTTGGAGACGTGCCGTTCGATGCGCAGGCTGAGCGTCTCCAGGCCCTGCAGGAGCAGGAAGCTGTTGAAGGGCGAGACGGCCGGCCCCAGATCCCGGACCAGCCGGGTGCGCAGCCGCAGCGCGTAGGCGAGGCCGAGGTCGGAGAAGGAATCCCAGAACGACAGCCCGTTGTACGTCGGATCCGGGCGGGTCAGCCCCGGCCATCGGTCGGGATCGGCACCGAAGTCGAAGCGGCCGCTGTCCACGACGGCCCCGCCGATGCCGGTGCCGTGACCGGACAGGAACTTGGTGGTGGAGTGCACGACGATGTCGGCACCGTGCTCGAAGGGCCGTAGCAGGTACGGCGTGAGCACGGTGTTGTCGACGACGAGCGGCACGCCGGTCTCATGGGCGATGCCGGCCACCGCCTCGATGTCGAGGACGTTGCCGCGCGGGTTGCCGAGAGTCTCCCCGAAGAACGCCTTCGTGGTGGGGCGTACGGCCGTGTACCAGGCACCCAGGTCGTCCGGGTCGTCGACGAAGGTGACGTCGATGCCGAGGTCGGCGAACGTGTGCTCCAGAAGGGTGCGGGTGCCGCCGTACAGGGACGAGGAGGCGACGAGGTGGTCGCCCGCGCGCGCCAGGTTGAGCAGGGCGAGGCTCGTCGCGGCCTGTCCGCTGGCCACGGCCACCGCCGCCGTTCCGCCCTCCAGGGCGGCGATCCGCTCCTCGGCCACGGCGGTGGTCGGGTTCGACAGCCGCGTGTAGGCGTGGGTGGTCAGGTCGGCCAGTTCGAAGGCCGCGGCGGCGTGCGCGGTGTCCCGGAAGACGTAGCTGGTGGCCGGGTGGATCGGCACCGCTCGCGCGCCGGTGGCCGGGTCGGGGACGGCTCCGGCGTGCACCTGCCGGGTCTCGAAGGCCCAGTGGGTCATCGGTGTGCCTCCCGCTTCGCCAGGACGTCGGACCACCAGCGCTCGGCGACCCGTGGATGGGAACGGAGCCAGCCGACGACCGCGTTCTCGCCGAAGGCCGCGAGCAGCGGATTGTCCGGGTCGTCGGTGACGCCACGGCTCAGCGCCGCCAGTTCCGCGGGGAGGTTCAGCGGCTTGACGACCGCGTCGAGGCGCGGGCCGAGGAAGAAGGGGATCGAGTAGCGGTGCACGCCCGACCGCGGGCTGACGACCCGGTGTTGCGTGGCCTTCAGATAGCCCTGGGTGGCGATCTCCAGCATCTCGCCGATGTTGAACACGAAGGCGTCGGGTACCGGGACCGCGTCGAGCCACTCGCCGTCCTCGCGCTGCACCTGGAGCCCGCCCACCTCGTCCTGCTGGAGCAGCGCGAGATAGCCGTAGTCCTTGTGCGCGCCCACACCCTGGTCGGCGTCCTCGGCGGCGCGCGGCGGATAGTGCACGATCTTCACGTGGACGGCCGCGTCGTCGTCGAACCACTGGTCGAAGTAGCCCTCGTCCTGTCCGAGCGCCGCCGCCAGGGCCCGCAGCACCTCACGGCTCACCCGTAGCGCCTCCGCCTGCCAGCGCAGCACGGTGTCCTTCAGCTCCGGTAGTGCGGAGGGCCATTGGTTGGGGCCGATCAGACGCAGGTAGTCGGGATCGTCCGGGCCGACATCGAGCGCCTCCCGTTCCGGCCCGATGTCGATCTGCTCCCGCCAGTCCGCGCTGCCCGCCGTGTACTCGGTTCCGGTGCGCGTATAGCCGCGGAACTGGGGCGAGTTGAGGTTCTCGATCTCCAGTCGCCGCTCCTCGGGCAGCGCGAAGAAGGCGCGGGCCGCGCTCAGCACCTCGTCGCGCAGTGGTGCGGGGACGCCGTGCCCGGTGACGTAGAAGAAGCCGACGTCGTGGGCGGCGGAACGGAGGTCGGCGAGGAAGGCGTCACGGTCGGCGTCCGGGGCGCGGAAGCGGGAGATGTCGATGACCGGCAGGGCTGTGGGCTGGGCCATGGGGATTCCTTCGCGGCACGGCAGGCCGACTGCGCCTCACAACTGCCCGGCGACGTGGGTCGTTGAGTGGCAGAAGCGGGATCAGACGGAAAGAGAAAGAGAGAGGGCGCGGGTCGTGAGCCGGGAAACGGCGATCAGCAACAGACCTGGTCGAACTGGTCGGCGCGGCGGCTCACCCAGAACGGGTCGAGCAGCACCGTGTGTGCCGTGCCAGTGGTCTCCATGACCGGATCAAAGCACACCCGGGAAGGTGCGTCCACCACGCATCCCGCAACGTGAGACACCCTCGTTGTGCTGGTGGATACCGCCGCCGTTGTGGTTACCTTGCTGCATGACCGTGCTCGTGACCCGCCGCCACGTGGACTACGTGCGTGTCACCACCACGGGTTGTTCCGCCGCGAGCTGACGCCGCGCTCCGGCTTCTGACCAGCATCTTTCTCACCGCTTCGCGCTGACCGCCGCCCTCCGCCGGGGGGCGGCCGGCGTTGCGGTTCCCTCGCGTCTTCCCGTCTCCACCCTCCGCACAGGGAGCACCGCCATGAGCCAGCCCATCGACTCCGTGACCGCCGGCCACACCCCCGAGGAAACCTCCGCCGGACCTGACACCTCCGCGTGGTCCTTCGAGACCAAGCAGATTCACGCGGGTGCCGCGCCGGACCCGACGACCGGGGCGCGGGCGACGCCGATCTACCAGACGACGTCGTTCGTGTTCCGGGACACCCAGCACGCCGCCGACCTGTTCTCGCTCGCCGAGCCCGGCAACATCTACACCCGCATCCACAACCCCACCCAGGACGTCTTCGAGCAGCGGATCGCCGCGCTGGAGGGCGGGGTCGCGGCGGTGGCGCTGTCCTCCGGGCAGGCGGCGGAGACCCTGGCGATCCTGACGCTGGCGAGCGCGGGCGACCACATCGTCTCCAGCACGTCGTTGTACGGCGGCACGTACAACCTGTTCCGGCACACGCTGCCGAAGCTGGGCATCGAGGTGTCGTTCGTGGACGACCCGGACGACGCCGAGGCCTGGAGGGCGGCGATCCGGCCGAACACCAAGGCGCTCTTCGCGGAGACGCTGGGCAACCCGCGCGGCAACGTGCTGGACGTGCGGGCGGTCGCGGACGTGGCGCACGCGGCGGGTGTGCCGCTGATCGTGGACAACACGGTTCCGACTCCCTACCTGTTGCGGCCCATCGAGCACGGCGCGGACATCGTCGTGCACTCGGCGACCAAGTTCCTGGGTGGTCACGGCACCGCGATCGCGGGTGTCGTCGTGGACGGCGGCACCTTCGACTTCGGCGCCCACGCCGACCGTTTCCCCGACTTCACCGAGCCCGACCCCAGCTACCACGGTCTGCAGTACTGGCCCGCCCTCGGCCCCGGCGCCTTCGCCATCAAGCTGCGGGTGCAGCTGCTGCGCGATCTCGGCCCGGCGCTCTCCCCGCACTCCGCGTTCCTGCTGCTCCAGGGCGTGGAGACGCTGAGTCTGCGCATCGAGCGGCACTCCGCGAACGCCCAGGCACTGGCCGAGTGGCTGGATCAGCGCGACGAGGTCGCCGCCGTCCACTACCCGGGACTGCCGTCCAGTCGCTGGTACGAGGCCGGGCAGAGGTACCTGCCGCGCGGTGCCGGTGCCATCGTCTCGTTCGAGTTGCGGGACGGCATCGAGGCGGGCAAGCGGTTCGTGGACGCCGTCGAGCTGTTCAGCCATCTCGCCAACATCGGCGACGTCCGCAGCCTCATCATCCACCCGGCGTCCACCACCCACAGCCAGCTGGACGAGGCGCAGTTGGCAGCCACGGGCACCTCGCCCGGCCTGGTGCGACTGTCGGTCGGCATCGAGAACCTCGCCGACCTCAAGGCCGACCTGGAGGCAGGGTTCCGCGCGGCGAAGGGCGCGTCCTGAACACCGTACTGACGCCCTCCGAGGTCCCCCTCCCGCCGGCCACCGGGGCCTGGCGGGAGGGGGACCCGCCCGGGCGTCGCCAGTGGTACGTCCGCGAGAAGCCGCTTCCGTTGGAGGCGGGCGGTGAACTTCCGGTCCTGCGGCTGGCGTTCGAGACGTGGGGACGGCTCGCGCCGGACGCCTCCAACGCCGTCCTCGTGCTGCACGCACTCACCGGGGACAGCCACGTCGTCGGACCCGCCGGACCCGGGCACCCCACCCCCGGTTGGTGGGACGGACTCGTCGGACCGGGACGGGCCCTGGACACGGACCGCTGGTTCGTTGTGGCGCCGAACGTCCTCGGCGGCTGCCAAGGAAGTACCGGGCCGTCGTCGCTCACCCCGGCGGGACGCCGCTGGGGCGGCGACTTCCCCTTCCTGACACAGCGCGACCAGGTGGCGGCCGAGGCCGGCTTGGCCGACGCGCTGGGTATCGACCGGTGGGCGCTGGTGGTCGGCGGCTCGATGGGCGGGATGCGGGCATTGGAATGGGCCGTAGCGCATCCGGAGCGCACCGGCGCGCTCCTGCTGCTCGCCACCACGGCCGCGGCGAGCGCCCAGCAGATCGCCTGGGCGAACATCCAGCTGAACGCCATCCGCTCCGACCCGCACTGGCACGGGGGCCACTACCACGACACCGGCCGCGGCCCGCACACCGGGCTCGGCCTGGCCCGACGGCTCGCCCACGTCACCTACCGCAGCGAGCCGGAGCTTCAGGCACGCTTCGGCCGTACGCCCCAGGGCACGGAGGACCCCTGGAGCGGCGGCCGGTACCAGGTCGAGTCCTATCTCGACCATCACGCCGCCAAGCTGGTGCGCCGCTTCGACGCGGGCAGCTACGTCGTCCTGTCCGAGGCCATGAACAGTCACGACATCGGCCGGGACCGGGGCGGCCCGCGCGCCGCCCTGCGCCGGGTGACCGCCAGAACGCTCGTGGCCGGGGTCGACTCCGACCGCCTCTATCCACCGTCCCAGCAGGCGGAACTGGCGTCGGGCATCCCCACTGCCGACGACCTCCGGCTGATCGAATCCCCCTACGGCCACGACGGCTTCCTCATCGAGGTGGAGCAGGTCGCCGCGCTCGTGGGAGAGCTCGTCCCCTGAGCGGGTCCGGGGAGCTCCCGGTCCGCCGACCGACTCAGCCGCCGAGTTCCGGCGGCAGCGCCGGATCCCTGGACCCCTCCTCCAGCGAGCCGTCGTAGACGGCGATGTCGACCCGGCCGGGCGACCGGCCGTCCGCCGGTGGGCAGCGCGTCCCAGCACGCTTCGATGAGGCCGGGTGCGGTGAGTCCGCCCCCGACGACCACCGTGTCGGGCGGGTGCGCGTGCAGAACTCCACCAGCTGCGCGTGAGGCGTCACGGAGAGCACGTCGGTCCTCTGTGGGGTGGCCCGACCGCCGCCCGCCGGGAAGGCAGCGGCGGTCGGCGAGAAGCAGCAGCGAAACCGTCGTACGGCGACGACCGGTCTCAGCCGCCCCGCGCTGGAAGTCAGGCGGGCCGACGGCCGAGTTCCGACATAGAACAGAGAACCATGACGTGTGCTGCCGCATGGCGAACACGCGTGCTACGCGTCCCCGCCCCCCGTGGAACGCGTGCGCGCTACGGCGAAGGCGGCGGCAGCCAGGCCCAGTACGCCCACGACCAGACCGGCGACACCCAGCCCCCGTGCCGTCGCATCGTCGGACGCGCCCGACGCGGAGTCCTCAGCGCTCTTCGTGGGTGCGGAAGAACTCGCCGACGCGGTACGGCCTTCCGCCGCGCCCTTGGCGGTGAGCTCGAGGACCGGCGCCGGGTTCTCCGGCTCCTCGCCGCCGGTCGGCTCCTCGATCCAGCGGACGGTCTTTCCGTCGGAGTAGCTCTGGAGGGTCTTGAAGGTCAGCCGGCCGGTGTCGTCGGGCAGCCGGCCGAACGCCACGTTGAAGTCCTCGTAGTGGCCGGGGTCGATCTTGCCGCCGGTCCAGGTGATCTCCGAGACGGCGTCGGTGATGGTCCCGTCGTCGGTCTTGACCGGTGTCTTGAGCTTGGTGTTGGTGACCTTCGCGGTCCAGCCGTCCTGCGGGGATACGAGCACGCCGAGGACGGGGTGGTCGGTGGGGAGGAACACCTGCACCCTGGTGGTGCTCGCGCCGTCCTCCTCGTTGGGCACGCGGAAGGTCAGGACACCGTCCGTGGCTCCCTTGGCGTAGCTGTCGGGATGAACGGTGACGTGCGCGGAGGCGGCGCCGGCGGCGGCGAGGATCCCGGCGGCGGTCAGGGCGGTGACGGTGCCGGCACGGCGCAGGGTGGTGCGGTTCGGGGACATGAGTGGACTGATCTCCGTACTGAGGGGTGGGTGGGTCGGGGTCCGGTCGCGCTACGCCGTCCGCGCAGGCGGTCCACGCCGGTGAACGGCGTACCGCAGCCGCACCATCCTCGGTGACCAGAACTTCCCACCGGGCTGCCGGACGAACGGCGCGTCCGGAACGCGCCCCGGCCCTCGGGCCAGCCGCCACCAGGCGACAAGGCCGGGAACGAAGGCGCCCGTCCGCCTCAGGAGCGACCACAGCGCGGCCTCTCCCTGCCGCAGCCACCAGGTGAGCACGAGGGCAGCCCCGACGTGCGCGGCGGTCGCGTGAGGCGTGACCGGGTGCGCTTGATCATGGGCCATCCGCACACCGTGCATGACCATCACGGGGTGATGCCGCCCGGCGGCGTGGAACAAGAGGTGCAGCCCGCCCTGGGCGGCGAGCGTCGCACCACCGATACCGGTCAGCGACCGCTCGCGGCCCCCCAGTAGACACCCGGCGGCACATACCGGCACAGAACCCGCGATCTGCACCCACACCGACGGGGCCGCGCCCGTGGCGAGCGCATGCCCGCCGGCAGCGAGCAACACGCAGAGCGCGGCGAACACCGCGGCGCGCACGCTCCGCACTGCCGGGGACACACTCACGGCGACAGATGCTGCCACGTCCGCGAGGAACTTTCCTGCCGCCCGAGCATGCGCGCCTCCGCCCGCGAGTCGTGTCCGCTCCCCCTTCCGGTCCGGCAGCGCGTCGTGCTGCCGGTACCGGGCCGCGTCAGGGCGGGCGCGCTCAGGCCACCGTGGCGAGTTCCCGGGCCGGCTGCGTCTGCTCGTAGGCATGGCCGACCCGCAGGAGCGTGGGCTCGCCGAGGGGACGGCCGAGCAGCTGCATGCCGATCGGCATGCCGACCGAGTCGTGGCCGACCGGAACGGTCAGGGCGGGCACCCCGGTGATGTTGGCGGGGGCGGAGAGGCGCACGTAGGTGTCGGAGACGCCCTCGACCGTGCCGTCGGGCCAGCTGACCGTCGCCTCATCGGCGCCGACCGCGGGTATCGGCACGCTCGGAGCGGCGATCACGTCGACCTGATCCAGCAGCCGGGTCCACTCGGCGCGCATGAGCGTGCGGGCGCGTTGCGCGCGTACGTAGTCCCCGGCGCTCATCAACTCGCTTGCCTCCAGGAGGATGCGGACGTCCTCCTGGTACAGCTCGGGGACCGTGCGCAGGCTGTTCTCGTGGTAGGCCCCGGCCTCCGGCACCATCAGACCCCACTGGGTGGCCTGGATGTAGCGGGTCATCGGGATGTCGACCTCGACGAGTCGTGCGCCCAGGGTTTCCAGCTGCCCGATGGCGTGCCGGACGGCGGTCTCCACGCGCGGGTCGACGTTGTCGAAGTAGTAGGTGCGCGGCAGGCCGATGCGCAGCCCCGTCAAGTCCGTGCCGGGACCGGGCCGGTAGTCCGTGGCGGGCACGGACAACGAGGCGGGGTCGCGCGGATCGTGTCCGGCCAGTGCGGTCAGGACCAAGGCGGCGTCCTCGACGGTGCGGGTGATCGGACCGACGTGGTCCAGCGACCAGGACAGGGAGGTGACGCCGTGGCGGGGGACGAGACCGTAGGTCGGTTTGAGCCCGACGACCCCGTTGAGCGCGGCGGGCACCCGGATCGACCCGCCGGTGTCGGTGCCCAGGGCGAAGGTCGCGGTGCCCGATGCGACGGCGACCGCGGAGCCGCCGCTGGAACCACCGGCGACCCGGCCGCGGTCCCAGGCGTTGCGGGTCTGCGGAGTGGTCAGGCCGAACGCGAACTCGTGGGTGTGGGTCTTGCCGAGCAGGACCGCGCCGGCCGCGTTCAGACGCGCGGCGACCGTGCTGTCCGCCGTCGCGCGATGGCCGGCGCGCACCCGGGAGCTGGCCGTGGTGGCCATCCCGCCGACGTCGATCAGATCCTTGAGTCCCATCGGGATGCCGTGCAGCGGTCCCCGGTAACGGCCGTGCGCCGCTTCGTGTTCGGCCTCGCTCGCCGCCCGGCGTGCCTGCTCCGCGGTGACCGTGACGTAGGCACCGAGGTGCGGTTCCACCTTCTCGATGCGATCGAGGACGGAGTCGACCAGTTCGACGGGGGAGAGCCGCCGGGCACGGATCGCGTCCGCGGCGGCGGCGAGGGACAGCTCATACGGCTGCATCGTGCGACTCCTGTCCGGCGCGGTAGGCGGCGGCGGGCGGGACGTCCGCGAAGTCCAGCTCGCGCAGGACCGCGACGACGCCGTGGATGTGGTTGGCGACGGCGGCGACCGCGGCGTGGCGTTCGGCGGGCAGCACAACCCCCGCGCGGGCGGCCCAGCGGGCGGCCTCCGGCGGTGTGAGTTCGACAGCGGTCATGGACCTTCTCTTTCCCGGTCGAGGGTGGGGCGGCGGAGTACTCGAAGGCGCTCAAGGCCAAGGAGTGGCATCAGGCGACCGCAGGTGCCACGGCTGCTCGGTGGCGCGGCTGTCCGGTGGCGCGGCTGTTCGGTGGTCCGCGCGTGGGCCACCGAACACCGCCGTGCGCGGGGCACCGGTCGTGTGGTCAGGCCTCGGCGGCCGGGATCTCGCCGCCGTGCTCGGCGAGCAGCCGGTAGTGGCCGCGCTCCCGGCGGACGGTGCCGGCCGTGGGCCGCGGGAAGTGGGTGCCCAGGAGCAGCGCGTCGGTGTCCGCCACGCCGTCGAGCAGCCGGGCGCGGGTGCGGAACGCCTGGGCGGGGTCGATGTCGACGCAGCTGTGCACGTGGGGGTGGGACAGCTGCACGGGGTGGTGGATGCTGTCGCCGGTGATCAGCGCCCGCCGGTCGCTGCCGCGCAGTTCGACGGCGACCTGCCCCGGAGTGTGGCCCGGGGCGGGGACCAGGAGGACGCCCGGCGCCACCTCGTGTCCCTGCTCGGGCACGTCCACGAGGTCGTACTGTCCGGCTTCCCGGACCGGGTGGACGGAGTCGCGGAACATCTGGGCGCGGGCCTCGTCCAGGTCGGTGGCGGCCCAGTGGTCCCATTCGGTGCGGCTGGTGAGGTAGCGGGCGTGGGGGAAGGCTGGGACCCAGTCCCCGTCGGCGAGGCGGGTGTTCCAGCCGACGTGGTCGGTGTGCAGGTGCGTGGTGATCACCAGGTCCACGTACTCGGGCGGGAAGCCGGCCGTCGCCAACCGCTCCGGGAAGTCGGTGTCGAGACCGTTCCAGGCCGGGTTGGCACGGGTCTTGCCGTTGCCGATGCCGGTGTCCACGACGATCCGCAGCCCGCCTGCCTCCACCGCGAAGCTGTGGCTCGCCAGCCGCGGGACATCGGCGTCGGCGAAGTCGGGCCGCAGCCACGACGCCTCGTCCAGCACCTCCCTGGTGGCGTCCGGCAGCAGCCACGCTCCGGTGTCGCGAGGCAGCTCGATCTCGTCGACGCGGCGTACGACGATGTCGCCGAGGCTCCATCCCGTGCTGGTGGCGGGGGTGGCCTGACGAGGGGTGGCGGTGCTCATCGGTGGGACCCTTTCAGGTCAGGCCGTGCGCGGACGGCGCGTGACACGGGAGCCTTAAAGCGAATGCTTTGCATTAAGAACTCTAGGGTGGCGCCACCTCAAAACGCAAACCCTTAGCTTTTAGGTGCCCGAAGGGGACCCGACGCGACCGAGCGCCGCCGCCACCAAGCGGCCGACGTACTCCTGGGACAGCTCCGAGGGGCGGAACAGGATCCGATACATCAGCGGGGCGACCACGACGTCCAGCAGCGTCTCCAGGTCCGGCACGGCCTCCCCGCGCCCGGCTGCGCGTACGGCGATGACCTTCAATTGCTCGGCGGCGTAGTCGGAGCAGCGCGCCGCATTACCCTGACCGGGGTCACCCAGCAGGGCATCGCGGATGTACGTGCGACCCGCCGTCGAGGACATCTCCTCCGCGAACTGCACGGTCCACGCCTCCAGGTCCGCGCGCAGGCCACCGTGGTCGGCCGGCGGGGCATCCGGGCGCAGCCGCTCGACAGCCACGTCGGACAGCAGTTCCCGCAGGTCTCCCCAGCGGCGGTAGACAGTGGACGGCGTGACCCCCGCGCGGGCCGCGATCAGCGGCACGGTCAGTGCGTCCCGCCCCATCTCCGCCTCGAGATCACGGACCGCCTGGTGCACGGACTGCTGGACGCGGGCGCTGCGCCCACCGGGGCGTGTGGTCGCTCGGGCACTCATGGGGACAGCCTAATGCGAAGAAATTGCGTCTGCCGGAACGGTCGGCCGGAAGCGGAGTGGCCCTCCCGCACCGCCGGCCGTGGCACGCGGCCCCCTATTACCCGGGGCACGGCTCGGAGCATACGGTCGAGGCCGGGTGGCCCCTGACCGTGGCCACGGCGGCCCACTGGCCCCGGACGACTGCCTCATGGTCGCTGCGGCATGACCGTGCGAGGCTTGGCTGCAGGCCGAGCGGGAGACGCCGGGCCCCGTCGCCTGGGAGGCGACGATCACGAGGCGTGTACGGGTGGATCAGCGGACACGGACTCCGCGCGAGCCCGAGCCTCCAGATCTGAGGGAGATTGTCGCCCTGCGATCGCCGTGCAACCCAGCCGCCGGTGGATCTGGTCGCGAAAGGCGGTGGATGCGTCCGGTTCGCAGAGGACCAGGTGGGTCGTGCGCGCCGCGGGAGCGTCACGCAGCCGGCCGATGATCTGGCCCCTGTGCCAGGCGATCGCCTGCCTCTTGGGCACGGCCCATGGCTATCGCGCGGTGAGCCTTGTCACGCCGCTCCCGGGGTCTACTACGCACGGTCGTGGTTCCGGAATGCCAGGTGTCACTTGAGAAAGCGGCGCCGCTGCCGCACTTGGCTACGGTCGTGGGCCGTATCAGGGGCCTTTGCCATCAAGCCGGTTTACGGGCTAACGATGGCCCTTGTCGTGCAGTGCCTCCGGTGCCACGCTCCCCGGCGGCTCCTTTCCCGAGTGGGCATTCGGAATCTCGATCCCGCCCCGCCACGGGCCGGGTGTGACCCGAGCGCAAGGAAGAAGGTGCCCCATGTCCAGCGTCGTCCTGCTCGCCCGTCCTGCGACCGGCGTCGCGTGGACCGGAGTGGCCGGCCGGATGATGGCCTTCCTGGACTACTTCGCCGGTGTCTTCACCCTGCTTTCGCTGACCGCCGTGGTCACGTGCGGGCTCGCCGCCACCGACCGGCTGGTGCTGACTCCTCGGCTGCGGGTGGCCGTGCAGTCGGTGCACCGGGCAAGCGCTGTCGCGGCGCTCGGCTTCTTGGCCATCCACATCACGGTCAAGGTCATCGAGCGGCACGCCGCTCCGCAGACGGCGGTGGTCCCCTTCACCGGCGGTGCCGCCCTCGCAGTGAGCCTGGGCACCCTCGCCGCCGACCTGCTCGTCCTGATCACGGCTACCGGCGTGCTCCGCGGCCGGTTCGCCGGCCGCCGCCCCTGGCTGTGGCGGGTGCTGCACTCGACGGCGTACGTCTGCTGGCCGGTCTCACTGGCGCACGGGCTGACGGCGGGGCGCAAGGCGCACGCATGGGTCTTCTGGGGCTATGGGGTGTGCGGGGCCCTCGTGGCGCTCGCACTGTTGGGCCGTGCCCTTTCCTACGTCGGCCGCCACCGGAGTCTGAACAGGCGTCGGCGCGGCACCAAGGCGTACCGGCCCGCTGCTGTCCGCCCGGCAGCGCTGGCCGCCCTGGCCGCGCGGTCCGCCACCGGCGTTCGCCCGAACGCCTGGGCCGCCCGGTCCACAGCACCGCCGGCGGCTCGCCGGTCCGCGCGGAGTGCCGGCGTGCCCGGCCGGCCCAAGCACACCGCGAGACCAGCGCCCAGGCCGCTCTCCCTGGCCCGACCGGGGAGCAGCGAGTGAAGAGGGCCCCGTTGGAGCTGCCCGAGGTGCGCCGGCTGGATCCGGCCCGGCTGACTGCCGGCCTGGACCGTCACCAGCGCCTGGACCTCGCCGCCCACACGCGTGTCCACCCGCCACTCCTCCAACCGGACCGGGACGGTCTGCTCGCCCTGGCCGAAGCCGTCCACCTGACCGGCCGCGGTGGCGCCGGCTTCCCGTTCGCCCGCAAGGCCCGGGCCACGCTCGCCACCGCCGACCGCACCGGAGCACCGCCGGTCATCGTGGTGAACGGCGCGGAGGGCGAACCCGCCAGCGCCAAGGACAAGATGCTGCTCGCCCGCTCACCGCATCTGGTACTGGACGGCGCCTGCCTGGCCGCGGCCGCGTTCGGCGCCGAGGAGATCGTGATCGGCGTCACCGCGGGCAGCCCCGGCGAGATGTCGGTCCCGGCCGCCCTCGCCGAGCGTGATCTTCCCTGCCAGGCCCGGACCATATGCCTGCCCGAACGCTTCGTCTCCGGCGAATCCGGGGCCCTGATCCGCGGCGTCAATGGTCTGCCGGTGGCACCGGCGCCGCTGAAGGCCCGCGCGGCCGACGGCGGAATGGGCGGGGTGCGCCGCCGCCCGACCCTGCTCTCCAACGCCGAGACCTGGGCCCAACTCGCCATCGCGGCCCGGCTCGGCCCCGACGCCTACACCGCCGTCGGCACCGCCGCCGAACCCGGCACGATCCTGCTCACCGTCAACCGGCCGGGCGCCGGCCCGCTCGTGGTCGAGGTCCCTGCCGGCACCCGGCTGGGACCCGTACTGGACGCCTGCGGCCTCCAGCCGGGCGCCGGCGTGCTGGTGGGCGGCTACCACGGCGCCTGGCTGCACCCGTCGGACGCCATCGACGCGCCGCTCTCCCGCGCCGGCCTCGCCGGCCTCGGCGCCACCCTCGGCGCGGGCGCGATCGTCACCCTCCCCGACGACACCTGCCCGCTCGGGGAGACCGCGCAGGTCGCGGCCTGGCTGGCGGCCGAGTCCGCCGGCCAGTGCGGACCATGCAAGAGCGGCCTGCCCGCTGCCGCCGAGGCCCTGGCCCTGCTGGCCGCCGGTGCCGCCGACCCCGTGGTGCTGGAGGACGCCCGGCGGGCCATCCGCGCGGCCCAGGCCGGTGGCGCCTGCTCCCACCCGGACGGCACTGCCCGCTTCCTGCTCACCGCGCTGGACGTCTTCGCCGAGGACGTCGACGCCCACCTCTCCGGCCCCGGCTGCGGCCGTCCCTTGCGCGGCGTACTGCCCCTCCCGCCTGCGAAGGGTGCCCGGCTGGAGGTGGACTGGTCCCGCTGCACCGGCCACGGTCTGTGCGCGGTGCTGGCCCCCGACCTCATTCGGCTCGGCCCGCACGGCTACCCCACCTCCACCACCATCCCGGTCGCCCCATGGCAGCAGCACGACGCCCGCCGCGCCGTCAACCAGTGCCCGGCCCTGGCCATGCGTCTCCGCCATCGCGCGTGACGCCTCCCCGTGAGCCCCTCGTGATGGTCGGCGCCGACGCCGTGGCAGGCCGGGCGTGGCCCCGATCGCTGGTCGACGAGGCCCGCGCGAAACGTCTTCGCCAGGCAATGGACGACTGAAAGAACATGGCCGTGGCCGCACACCGTTGTTTCATCTGGCGAAGTGAGCCGCGTGCCAGGGAGCGGAGGGTGCGCCCCCGGCGGAAGGGTTTCCGCGCTGTGAGACGCGACGATGTGGATCAGAGGTCAGGACGCTCCGGTCGTCGTCGCTGGCTGGGAATACGCCATCCCGACCATCGGGAGCCGTCATGATGATGGCCGCCCGGCGGTCGATGGGCACCATGATCGCGGCAAAGTTAGCGAGGCCGACGCCCTTCCACTCCGGTTCATCTTCGTCACGGAGCAGGGTGACGGGGTGATCGGGCAGCAGTAGGGTCTTGCGCTCGAACCGGCAGAGCTGCCACGAGCGGGCCATCACCATCTTGTAGGCGGTGGCCATCGCCTGCCCCATGGTGAGCAGGTGGTCATTGACCGGCAGCTCGACGTAGTAGCTGGAGAAGTCGCTCAGCTCGGCCCAGGCGGCATTTACCTCCTCGTCCGAGGCCGGAGCCTCGCCCTGAGCCTCCATCCGACGGCGGACTTCGGATTTGCCGCCAATGGCGATCTCCTTCTTCAAGAGCTGGTCGGCGATCTCGTTGTTCGCCTGACGAACCGTCGGAATCCGCGCGTACTGGGCAGCGACCCACTCCCCCAGGACCGCCCGGTCGGCTCTGGGCAGCGGCCACAAGTGCTCGGCAATGATCTTCGTGATCACCCTCGCGGCCTGGTCTTCGAGGTCGGCCAACAGGTTCTCGATCGTGTCATCGCGCTGCCCGGTCTTGTCCTGCATGGGGGTGATCTGGTCCGGCGCAGCACGTCCCGGTGCACTGCCGGTGACGAGTTCACCCAGCTCCGCGTACACGTGCTCGGCCGTGATCAGGCCGGTCGCGGATCGGGATCAACAGGTCGTTGCTGCCCGCCGGAAAAGGGGCAAGCGTTGCCTGCCGCGATTCGGCGCACACCAGCGCCTGGGCGACCGTGGCATCGGCGACCTCGCGTCCGGCCGGGTGGTACCCCGCTGAGGTGATGTGCACCCCGGGCGCCAGCCAGGGGCGGCGGATCACCGGTTCGAGGGAGTGGGTGGTCGCGGCGACAATGTCAGCGCCGTCGAGCGCCTCGGCGTAGGTGGACACCGTCCTGACGTCTGTCTCCACTACGGACGCCAACTCGTCGGCCAAGGCGGCTGCCTTCGCCGGGTCCCGGCCGGCCACGCGGATCTGGCGAATCGGGCGGACCCGGCACATGGCGCGGGCGTGGGACCGGGCCTGCACCCCGGTGCCCAGAACTGCCAGCACCGAAGCGTCCTCGCGAGCCAGCAGCCGCGCGGACAGCGCCGAACTGGCGCCGGTCCGCGCCGCGGTGACGGCCGTACCATCCAGCAACGCCGCAGGCTCGCTGGTGTCCGGGTCAAACACCACGATCAGCGCCTGGTGGGTCGGCAGCCGTGTCCCGGCATTGCGCGTCGGCGGCGCGCATCGCCGTCACCGGCGGCAGCGTCGCCGCGACCCCGGGCACCAGGGCGGCGACACGGTCGGGTGCCGACGCGCGGCCCGCACTGAGGTCTGCCATCGCCACGGCCAAGACATCGATCAGTATGTCCACATCGAGCAGAGCCTCGACCTGCGATCGCCCGAGAACAAGCATGCGGCGCAACCTCCGGAACGCGGTCATCCGGCCGACGGCCGCTCCATGGAAGCTTTGACGGCAGCCCCCTCGGCTCCGACACGCCGCCTTCCTGAGCACATCCATCTCTACGCGCCTCAGCACATCGGCATGCACACCGACACCGAAAGACATCGAGATGCGGCGGCCAAGGACGCCGACCGGTTTCCCACTCCGCCGCTGGCAACCCCCGGATACGCCAAGCCCGGCGCTCCCGCAGTCGGGACGCCGGGCCGCACCAAACAGCGAATCAGACGGGGCGAATGTTCTCCGCCTGCGGGCCCTTCTGGCCCTGGGTGACGTCGAACTCGACCTTCTGGCCCTCTTGCAGCTCGCGGTAGCCCTGGCTGGCGATGTTGGAGTAGTGGGCAAAGACGTCAGGCCCGCCACCCTCCTGCTCGATGAAGCCGAAGCCCTTCTCGCTGTTGAACCACTTGACAGTGCCCTTGGCCATGGCTGTCTCCCTGGAGGAAAACCGTGCACGCGCCCTGCGTACCCGGGAGGTGATCGCCTTGGTCCGGAGAGGCGCTGAACAGCAAGAACGCCCGTGATGGCGATCACGGGCGAACGGGACTTCGGAACCACGACTGCTCGATTACGACGCTACACCGGCAGGACGGCAGCCGCCAGCGATCACCCGGCAGCATCAGCGCCGTGTCTGTTCCGTGTGCTCATCTGCTGGGACGAACGCGCACCACGCACAGCGCCTCGTCCGGTGCGCGCAGAGCCGAGCGGCGGAGCCGGGTCAGCCTCTCAGTTCGGTCACCCACCACGCAACGGTCCTGAGCCGATCACTCCCAAGATTTCCGAGTTCAACGGAGCGTAGTCAGCACCAAGTCAGCACGGGAGGGGTGAGCACGGGTGATGACGTGGGCTTTTGGTCAGCACCAAACCAGCACGGGAGTCAGCACCGCACCGTCGAATCACCCCGAACCGCGCGTCCCGGACAGCACTCGTTTCGACCACCTTCGAGCCCCGGAACCGCCCTTCCG
>NZ_BMRM01000006.1 GCF_014648635.1 Streptomyces cinerochromogenes
CTTGTCCTCAGACGCTCGCGTTCACTGTGTTGGTTCTGAAACCACGACCATGTCGCCCGGTGGGGCGTTCCGGTTGTTTGTTTCATAGTGTTTCGGTGGTCATAGCGTGAGGGAAACGCCCGGTTACATTCCGAACCCGGAAGCTAAGCCTCACAGCGCCGATGGTACTGCAGGGGGGACCCTGTGGGAGAGTAGGACGCCGCCGAACAATTTTTGGGAAAACCCCCGCATCGGGTCGATGCGGGGGTTTTCTGCGTTCAGGAGCCGTACAGGTCGATTAGGGTCTTCGGCATGCGCTACGACCTCGTCATCTTCGACAACGACGGTGTCCTCGTGGACAGCGAGCCCATATCCAACCGGCTGCTGGCCGCGTATCTCACCGAGTTGGGCCACCCCACCACGTACGAGGAATCCATCCGCGACTACATGGGGTCGGCGATGCACCGCATCCATGAGCTGATCCTGGAGCGGACGGGACAGCGGCTGCCGGCGGACTTCGACGAGGTCTTCCACCGGCGGGTGTTCGCCGCGTTCGAGCGGGAGTTGCAGCCCGTCGCCGGGGTGACCGGCGTCCTGGAGAAGCTGGCCGTGGACGGGGTGCCGTACTGCGTGGCCTCCTCCGGGAGCCACGCGCGGATACGGGTGGGGCACCGGACGACCGGGCTCGACCGGTGGTTCACCGAGGACCGCGTTTTCAGCTCCGAGGACGTGGGACGGGGCAAGCCGGCACCGGACCTGTTCCTGTACGCCGCCGAGCGGATGGGGGTGGCCCCCGAGCGGTGTGCGGTCGTGGAGGACTCCCCGCTGGGCGTACAGGCCGCCGTGGCGGCCGGGATGGACGTGTACGGGTTCACCGCCATGACCCCGGCGGCGCGGCTCGCCGGTGCCGGGCACCTCTTCGCGGACATGGGCGCCCTGGCCGACCTGCTGGTATGACCCCGCTCCCGGTCCCGCGCTGACATTTGTCATGCGGAGCTGCGGACGATCGTTTCTACTGCCCGACCCCCTCCGGCGGCGAAGCTGGGGGCATGACGAAGAAGACGGGGAACCAGGGCCGTAAGCCGAGCGTGCTGGACAACTTCAAGCCGCTGCTCATCGATGTGGCGGTGCCGCTCGGCTCGTACTACCTCCTCAAGGAGGCCTTCGGGATGAGCACCTTCGCGGCGCTCGCCTGGAGCAGCGTCGTACCCGCGGTGCGGACCGTGTGGAGCCTGGTCAAGGAGCGGAGGACCAACGGGCTGGCGGGTCTCATCCTCGTCGTGAACGTCGTCTCGCTGCTGCTGGGCTTCCTCTCCGGCGACCCGCGGCTGATGCTCGCCAAGGACAGCGGGGTCAGCAGCACGGTCGCCATCGGGATCCTGGTCTCCGTCTGGCTCGGCAAGCCGATGATGACCGCGGGCATGAAGCCCTTCCTCGTGAAGGGCGACGCCGACAAGGAGGCCGCCTGGCAGCGGCTGGCGTCCGGGGCGGCCGCCGGGTCCGCGGCCTTCCGGTCCAAGGAGCGGGCGTTCTCCGTGGTGTGGGGACTGGCTCTGCTGGCCGAGTGCGTCGCGCGCGTCGTCGGCGCCTACACCGTGCCCGTGGACACCATGGTGTGGCTGGGCACCGTCTTCCTGATCGCCGCGATGGCCATCGCGTTCGTGGTCAGCGGTGGCCTCGCCGTCGAGCCGATGGAGCGGATGCTCGCCGCCGAGACGGAGGCCGGCCGGACGCAGCGGCCCACGCCGGCCGTCGCCGCCTGACCACCGTGCGGAAACGGCTGAAGCTGAGGGAAATTCATCTTTGGCCGGATCTACCCACAGGTAGCCAGGGGCCCTACGCTCGCCGCCATGACTGATGTGCTGCGGCGCGGCAGGGCCTCTCTGGCGTTCGGATTCTTCGCCCAGGGCGTCGCCTTCGCCCTGCTGGTGACGCGCATCCCGGCCGTCCAGGACCGGTACGGCGTCTCCGACGCGCTGCTCCCGGCCTTCCTGGCCGCCGTGCCGGTCCTCGCCGGCATCGGCAGCGTGACGACCGAGCAGCTGGTGAAGCGGGTCCGGCCCAGCCGGCTGCTGCGCTGGTCCCAGCCGGTGGTGCTGCTGGCCCTGCTCGGCGTCGGGGCGGGCGGGCAGGGCCAGGTGGCCGGCCTGGCGGTGGCGCTCGGCGTCTTCGGCCTGGCGGTGGGGGCGCTGGACGCGTCCATGAACATGCTCGGCGTCAGCCTCCAGCGGTCGTACGGGCGCAGCATCATGCTCAGCTTCCACGCCGCCTACAGCCTGGGAGGGATCCTCGGGGCCTCGCTCGCCTGGGCCGGGGCGCACTGGCACCTCGCACTGTGGGTGTCGTACCTGCCGGTGGTGGCCGTGCTGCTGCCGGCGGCGCTGGTGGGGAGCCGGTGGTACGTCGACGGGGATCCGGCGCCGGGGCGGGATGCCCACACCGACGGCGGAGCCGGCGTCGGCGGGGGTGTCGCCGGGGGTGTCGTCTTCAGGCTGCTGCTGCCGCTGTGCCTGGTGATGACCTTCGCGTACATCGGGGACTCGACCGTCTCCAACTGGAGCGCGAAGTACCTGAAGGACGTGCTGGGCGGCTCCGAGCAGCTGGCGACCGTGCCGTACAACGTGTACATGGTGACCACGCTGGCGGGCCGGGCGCTCGGGGACTTCGGGGTACGGCGGTTCGGAGCGGTGGCGGTCGTGCGGCTCGGATCGCTGGTCGCGGCCGGCGGGTTCGCGGTGGTGGCCGTGGCGCCCGGCGCCTGGGTCGGGATGCTCGGGTTCACCCTGCTGGGGCTGGGGCTGTGTGTGGTGGTGCCGCAGACCTTCGCGGCGGCGGGCAGGTTGTTCCCCGGGGCTTCGGACGCCGCGGTCGCGCGGCTGAACATCTTCAACTACGTGGGGTTCCTGATCGGTTCGCCGTTGGTGGGGGCGCTCGGGGACGCCTGGAGCTACCGGGGGGCCATGCTGGTGCCGATGGTGTTGGTGCTGGTGACCATGGGCTACGCCAGGTCGTTCGCCCCTCAACCGGACCGATACGGTGGCGGGCATGAGCGGCCGCGCACAGCTGATGTGGGACGAGGCAGTAACGGGCTATGACTTCGGTCCGAGCCATCCGATGGACCCGGTCCGGCTGGACCTGACCCGCCGGCTGGTCGGTGCCTTCGGGCTCGACCGGGAGGTGCAGGTCGTCGCGGCCAAACCGGCCGGCGAGTCGACGCTCCGGCTGGTCCACCGGGAGGACTACATCGACGCCGTGAAGGCCGCGTCGGCGGATCCGGCGGGCGCGGACGGGTCGTACGGGCTCGGTACGCTCGACGATCCCGCGTTCGCCGGGATGCACGAGGTGTCCGCGCTGATCGCCGGGCAGTCGGTGGGCGCGGCCGAGGCGGTGTGGCGGGGGGACGCCGAACACGCCGTGAACTTCGCGGGCGGGCTGCACCACGCCATGCCGGGCGGGGCGTCGGGGTTCTGCATCTACAACGACGCCTCCCTGGCGATCGCACGGCTGCTGGAGCTGGGCGCCGAACGGGTCGCCTACGTCGACGTCGACGTCCACCACGGGGACGGGGTGCAGGCCGCGTTCTGGGAGGACCCGCGGGTGCTGACCATCTCGCTGCACGAGCATCCCCGGACGTTGTTCCCGCAGACCGGGTGGCCGCAGGAGACCGGGGCGGGCGCGGGGGAGGGGGCCGCGGTCAACCTGGCGCTGCCGGCCGGTACCGGGGACGCGGGCTGGGTACGGGCCTTCCACGCGGTGGTCCCGGAGCTGCTCGCCGAGTTCCGGCCGCAGGTCCTGGTGACCCAGCACGGGGCCGACACGCACTTCGAGGACCCGCTCGCCCATCTGGCCGTCTCGCTGGACGCGCAGCGGGCGGTGCAGGTGGCCTGCCACGAGCTGGCGCACGCGTACGCGGGGGGCCGGTGGGTCGCGCTGGGCGGGGGCGGATACGCGGTGGTGGACGTCGTACCGCGGTCGTGGACGCATCTGGTGGGGATCGCGGCGGGGAAGCCGGTGGCTCCGGAGACGGTGATCCCCGAGAGCTGGCGCCGGGAAGTGTTCGCGCGCACCCGCCAGTTGGGGCCGCAGCGGATGACGGACGGGCGGTGGCCGGTGGCGTACGAGGAGTGGGAGGCGGGGTACGACCCCGCTGACCGCGTGGACCAGGCCGTGCTGGCGACGCGACGGGCCGTGTTCCCGCTGCGGGGGCTGCTGCCGTAGCGCCACCCCGGCCGCGCCGCCGCAGCGCCGCCGCAGCGGGCCCGCCGCCGCTGTGGGTGCCGCGCCGCCGCCGTGGGTGCGCGGGGGGCGTGGTCGGCACGGTCGGCATTAGGCCAACCGTGCGGCGTTCCCGCCGTTCCCGCCCCGCCCGCGCCCCCGCTGGGTCACCATCGCATCCGTGTGGTCCCCCGCCCGTCTCCGTGCGCATCTGGTGGCCGCTCGGCTGGCCGGGGTGGTGGCGACCTCGCGGGAGGAGAGCCTGCGGAGCTATCGGCTGTTCGCGGCGCGGGACCCGCGCGTGCTGATCGGGATCGATCCCGAAGGCCCCTGGGCGTTCCGGGACCTGATCGGGCTGATGGCGCGGAAGTGCGGGGTGTCGGACGACCCCCGGTACACGACCGGACCGGACGTGATCGATCCGGAGCGGACGCTCGCCGCGCTGGACGCCTTCGCCGGGCGGATCCGGGAGGTGGCCCGGCGCGGTGGGCCGGTGCTGCTGGGCACCGGGCACCCGCACCGGCTGCTGGGGTTCTACGCCGGTCTCGCGGACGCCTTGTCGGCGGCGGGATGTGAGGTCCTCACCCCAGCGCAGGGTCGCTGTGTCGACATATTGACCCGGTTCGGTCTACGTCCCCACCGCCTCGACTACGTACGAGGGGTTGGGCTGGTGCGGGAACCGGCGAGCGAGCGCCCCGGTTGTGAGCCCGGTGCCCACACCCACTCGCCCCTCCCGGTTCGGGTCGCGCTCGACGCCGCGGCGGCGGCCGGCGGGCCCCTGCCCGAGCTGGTCGTCGGCGACCACGGATGGGTCTGCGGTGCTGGTCAGCTGGGGTTCGAGGCCATCGGGCTGGCCGACACCGACGATCCCGCGCTGTTCGTGGGGGAGGCCGAGGGACGGGTGTCCGTCGTCGTTCCGGTTGATGACGCAGTGCGGTCTGCTCACTACCGGCCGCTGGCCCGCTACGTACTCAATCGAGCGTGTCTGTCACAGTAGGCCGCCGATGGGTGCACCTCTTCCCCACTCGCATCACCCGCCCCTAGTCTGGGGAGTGAGCACGCAACGACGAAGAGTCACCGGAAGGGGAAGCCGGTGGCCGTCGAGTGCGGAAGGTTCAGGTGTGTCATGGCTGCAGCTGGCGAGAGGCCTCTGAACGAGGTTCAGTTCCTTACCGTGGCGGAGGTCGCCTCGGTGATGCGAGTGTCGAAGATGACCGTGTACCGCCTGGTGCACAGCGGTCATCTGCCCGCGATCCGGGTGGGACGTTCGTTCCGCGTCCCGGAGCAAGCGGTACACGAGTACCTCCGCGACAGCTATGTGGGGGTGGAGACGGCCTGACGACGGCCCCCGGGTGACCCGGGGGTGCCCCCTCGATTACGACCTCGGCGCTCGGTTGGGTAGGCTAGCCCCTCGTAGGTCGTGTGGGCCCATGGCGCCCAAACAACCGAGACATGAGAAGTGAGCGAGGGTAGTCGTGGGCTCTGTTATCAAGAAGCGGCGTAAGCGGATGGCCAAGAAGAAGCACCGCAAGCTGCTCAAGCGCACGCGCGTTCAGCGTCGTAACAAGAAGTAACTCCGTCCCCGCGTCAGCGGGGGTGCACCGGAGTAGACGACGCGCCGCAGGCGTACAGCTGTGGCCCCCCACCAGCACTGGTGGGGGGCCACAGGCGCGTTCCGGCGCGGGCCGGCAGCCCCGGCATATACCGATGGGGGAAATTCCGTCACCGCCCGCACCGCGGGTCATCACAGGGCAACATCGACCGGCTAGGTTGGCCGCACACGGGGAACGCGGGATACCGGCTACGCGGAAGGAAGGCGCTGATCTTGGGAAGGGTCGTGCTCGTCACCGGAGTGGCCCGGCAGCTGGGCGGCCGGTTCGTACGGCGGATCCAGCGGGACCCGGAGGTCGACCGTGTCATCGCGGTGGACGCCGTACCGCCGGCGCACCATCTGGGCGGGGCCGACTTCATCCAGGCCGACATCCGGCAGCCGACCATCGCCCGCGTACTCGCCGAGACCGGCGCCGACACGGTCGTGCACATGGACGTGACCGGTACGGCCCTGGGCGGGGGCAGCCGGGCCACGGTCAAGGAGACCAACGTCATCGGCACCATGCAACTGCTCGGCGCCTGCCAGAAGTCGCCGGCCGTGCGGCGGCTGGTGGTGAAGTCCAGTACGAACGTCTACGGCTCCGCCCCGCGCGATCCGGCCGTGTTCACCGAGACCACCCCGCCGAAGTCGCTGCCCAGCGGCGGCTTCGCGAAGGACGCCGTCGAGGTGGAGGGGTACGTGCGCGGGTTCGCCCGGCGGCGGCCGGACGTCGCCGTGTGCGTGCTGCGGTTCGCCAACATCCTCGGCCCCACCGCGGACACCCCGCTCGCCTCGTACTTCGCGCTGCCCGTCCTGCCGACCGTGTTCGGCTACGACCCCAGGCTGCAGTTCGTGCACGAGGACGACGTGATCGAGGTGCTGCGCATCGCCTCCCACGAACCGCGCCGGGGCACCCTCAACAGCGGCACCTTCAACATCGCCGGCGACGGTGTGCTGCCGCTCTCGCAGTGCTCGCGGAGGCTCGGGCGGCCCACCGTGCCGCTGCTGCTGCCCGCGGTCACCTGGGCCGGCTCCCTGGTGCGTACGCTCGGTATGACGGACTTCTCGCCGGAGCAGATCCGGCTGCTCACCCACGGGCGGGTGGTGGACACCGTCCAGATGCGCGAGACGCTGGGCTTCACGCCCCGCTACACGACGGCCGAGACCTTCGCGGACTTCGCGCGCGGCCAGGGTCCCGGGCTGCTGCCGCCGGAGACCCTGGCGGCGGCCGTGGACCGGCTCGCCGCGCTGACCGCGAGGGCGGGCGGCCACCCCCAGAAGCACAGCGCCAACTGAGGAGAGCGGCAACGATGGCGGACGCCAAGGTCATTCCGTTCGACGACGACCGGTCCCGCGGGAGCGCCGCACAGCGCCCGGCGCGGCGCCGGATGGGGAGCAGGCGCGGCGAGGGCAATACCGTCCAGCCCCTGCCGGACCGGGCGCGGGCACGGGAGGACGGTCCTGTGAGCCGCGAGGAGCAGCCGCCGGAGCCTGCGGAGGGCGGCGGCGGGGACGGCGGCCTGGAGCGGCGGGTGGCGGCTGGGCTGGCCTTCCTGCGGCGCCGGCTCACCGGGGACTACGAGGTCGACGACTTCGGTTACGACGAGGAGCTGACCGACCAGGTCCTGATGTCGCTGCTGCGGCCGGTGTACGAGAAGTACTTCCGGGTCGACGTGAAGGGCATCGAGAACATCCCGGCCGAGGGCGGGGCGCTGATCGTCGCCAACCACTCCGGCACGCTGCCGCTGGACGGCCTGATGATGCAGGTGGCGGTGCACGACCGGCACCCGGCCGGCCGGCACCTGCGGCTGCTCGCCGCCGACCTCGTCTTCGTGCTGCCGGTGGTGAACGAGCTGGCCCGCAAGCTGGGGCACACGCTCGCCTGCGCGGAGGACGCGGAACGGCTGCTGGGCCAGGGTGAGCTGGTCGGGGTGATGCCGGAGGGGTTCAAGGGCATCGGGAAACCTTTCGGCGAGCGGTACAAGCTCCAGCGGTTCGGCCGGGGCGGTTTCGTCTCCACGGCCCTGCGGCAGGGGGCGCCGATCATTCCGTGCTCGATCGTCGGGGCGGAGGAGATCTACCCGATGATCGGCAACGCCAAGACGCTGGCGCGGCTGCTGGGCTTCCCGTACTTCCCGCTGACGCCGACGTTTCCGTGGCTGGGGCCGCTGGGTGCGATCCCGCTGCCCACCAAGTGGACGATCCAGTTCGGCGAGCCGATCCCGACGGACGGGTATCCGCCGGAGGCCGCGGAGGATCCGATGCTGATGTTCAACCTGACCGACCAGGTGCGGGAGCAGATCCAGCACACGCTGTACAAGCTGCTGGTGCAGCGGCGGTCGGTGTTCTTCTGAGGCCCCGTCCCCGTCTCTGTCCTCGTCTCTGTCCTCGTCCTCCCGGGCGTGTCCGTGTACGGCATCGGGGGCGCCCCTGCTCGGATAGGGGCGCCCCCGATGCCGTGACCGCGGTCCGCTAGTCCGCGTCCTCGCTGTCGATGCCCAGGCCCGGGAGCAGGTCGGGGATGAGCGGCGGGATGGTGACGTCCGGCTGGCCCGTGGGGGACTTGCCGGCGGACGGGAGGCTGCCCTCGGGCCCGGTCTTCGGCGGGTCGAGCAGGCCGCCCGTGTCGCCGCCGATGAGGCCCGCGCCGCTGCTGCCGGTGGCCGAGCCGCTCGGGGAGCCGGTGCCGGTGTGCTTGCCGGCGGGCGGGGTGCTGCCGGCGGAGGCGGGCGGGTGCGAGCGGTTGCTGCCGGAGGTGCCGGTGGACGCGGGGCCGGAGCCGCCCTGACGGCTGCCTCCGCCGGTCTGGGCCGGGGACGACGGGAGCAGGGACTGCAGCGGGGCGACCTCTTCGTCTATGGCGTCGAAGACCGAGGACACCTGCTGTTTCACATCGCCCAGTTGCACGGGCAGCCTGTCGCTGAGCGTGCTCCACGCCTCGCGGTGGGAGCGGGAGAACGCGGACAGCGCCTGGATGGGACCGAGGGAGTCCGGGTCGGCCTCGTAGGCCGCGTGGAGCAGGCGGTGGCCCTCGGTGACATCGTGCCGCATCCCGGACAGGGTGCGGCGGATCTCGCCGATGGACTCGTGGTCCAGGTGGCCGCCCCGGCCGCGCTCCAGCAGCCGGCGGGCCTCGCTGAGCCGGGTGGAGGCCTGGTCGAGGTAGGTCTGGCCGCGCTGGTCGTCGCCGTCGGTCAGGTAGTTGAGCTTGAAGTCCTCGATGCCGCGCTTCAGGCCGTACAGCGAGTCTCCGGGAAGGGCGTCGGAGCTGGCGGCGGCGACCCCGCCGAAGGCCCCGGCGGCCACGCCCACGCTGAGTCCGCCGGCCGCGAGGCCCTTGGTCAGTCTTGTGCGCGGGCGGAGTTTGCCCAGCGGGCTCGCCCGGTGCGCGCCCTTGGCCCGGTGCGAGCGCTGTTCCGGTACCGACGCGTCCCCCGCCCCCGTGCCTTCCTGGAGCATGGCCTCCATCGCGGCCACCAGCTGGGCCCGTTGGACGACCTTGACCTCCGGGTCGAGCTGCGGCTTGGGCAGTGCGCCGAGACCCGCCGCGAGGGCCAGCAGCTCGCCCTGCTCGGAGCGTTCCTCGGGGGTCGGCGGCGATCCCGCCGGGCTGTCGGACTGCTCGGCCGCCGTGTCCTGGTCGGACTGCTCCTCCAGGGCCTGGGCGAAGGCGTTCGCCCGCCGGTGCGCCGATACGTTCGCGATCACTGGCGGCACCTCCTCTCGTCATGACGGTCGACTCCCCAGGGGGTCCTGAGGGTTGCACGTCCATGACCGCTTCCCCACGAACGAGCGATCGGGGCCGGCCAGGACGTGACCACAGGGAGCCTGTATCCCGCACAACGACTGGCGCGGCACTTGGGTTACGGACGGCGGACGACCGGATCGGAAAGGCAACCGACTTTCACCGTAAGTGAGTTGGCGGTCGCCTTCGGTCACCCGGTTCAGCGGGCGTCGTCCGGCAGCAGCCGGGCGAGCGTGCGTACGGCGCGGTACTGGAGGGTCTTGATGGCGCCCTCGTTCTTGCCCATGACCCGGGCGGTCTCGGCGACCGAGAGGCCCTGGAGGAAGCGGAGCGTCACGCACTCCTGCTGCTGCGGGTTGAGCCGCCGTACGGCGTCGAGCAGGGCGGCGTTCGACAGGGACTCCAGGACGGAGTCCTCCGGGGAGCGCTCGACCTCGTTGGCGTCGAGCATCTCGCCGGTGGTGACCTCCAGCCGGAAGCGGCTGGACTTGAAGTGGTCGGCGACCAGGTTCCGGGCGATGGTGACCAGCCAGGCGCCGAAGTCGCGGCCCTGCCAGGTGAAGGTGCCGATCCTTCTGAGGGCGCGCAGAAAGGTCTCGCTGGTGAGGTCCTCGGCGGTCGCGCGGCCGCCGACGCGGTAGTAGATGTACCGGTAGACGGTGTCGCTGTACTGGTCGTAGAGGCGCCCGAAGGCCTCGGCCTCGCCGGCCTGGGCGCGTTCGACGAGGTCCATCATCCGGGCGCTGTCGCTGTCGGCGGCCGGCCGCCGGGCGGTGGCCGCGCCGGTGGCACGCCCTCGTCTGCCGACGGCGGCGCTGCCGTCGGCCAGTGCGTAGCACGGGCCCGCGGGCGCGGCGGCGGCGAAGGCGGGGACGGCGTACGCGGTGGGGACGAAGCCGCGCAGCGTCTCTTTGACCGTTGCGACCGTTGCGCGCAGCGTAGCCAGGCCCGAGGCGTCAACCCCGACGTGTGGGTACACGGGACTCCCAGAGGCAGAGCTTCCATCACGTGCAGTGCGGGACCGTTCACCCGTCGTGGCGACGGAGGGGTACCGGTTTGCGTCTGAGGAGAATAACGCTTCGTGCAGGCACTGCTACACCGAGTTGCTCAAATCACCGGATGCGTCGCTTCTATGGTCGTTTGATGGCAGGTCAAGTTCCGTAACGTGATCGCTTGTTGACCGGAAAACGGCGTGTTTCGGTGAAGTGCGGGGCGTGTTGAACGTGGTGATGTACACGAGCGCGTTCAAAGCGCGCGAGCGTGGCGGGGCGAGCGCCCCGGAGGAGTGGGCGAGCGCCCGCGGGGATGAGCAGGGCCCGCGGGCATGAGAGAGGGTCCCGCAGGTATGAGAGGGGCCCGCAGGGGCGGGCGGGGGCCGCGGTGATGGGCGGAGCCCCGCGGTAAGGGAGCGGATCCCGAAGGCGGGGGAGCGGGTCACGAAGGGATGGGCCGGGGTCCCCGAAAGGGTTCCGGGAGGGTCAGCGCCGGCGGCGGCTGAGGGCGATCGCCGCCGCCGTGCCGCCGGCCACCGCGCCGACGCCCGCCGCCGCGGGGATGCCGACCTTCGCCGCCTTGCGGCCGGTGCGGTAGTCCCGCAGGCGCCAGTCCTTCTCGCGGGCGTGCCTGCGGAGCTTGGCGTCGGGGTTGATGGCGTAGGGGTGGCCGACCAGGGACAGCATGGGGATGTCGTTGTGGCTGTCGCTGTAGGCGGCGCAGCGGGAGAGGTCCAGGCCCTCCGCCGCGGCGAGGGCGCGGACCGCCTCCGCCTTCGCCGGGCCGTGCAGCGGCTCGCCCACCAGTTTGCCGGTGTACACGCCGTCGACGGACTCGGCGACCGTGCCGAGCGCGCCGGTCAGGCCGAGGCGGCGGGCGATCACCTGGGCGATCTCGACCGGGGCCGCGGTGACCAGCCACACCTTCTGGCCGGCGTCCAGGTGGGCCTGCGCGAGGGCGCGGGTGCCGGGCCAGATCCGGTCGGCCATGTACTCGTCGTAGATCTCCTCGCCGATGGACTCCAGCTCGGCGACCCGGTGGCCCTTGACGATCGACAGGGCCGAGTCGCGGGCGTCCTGCATGTGTTCCGGGTCCTCGACCCCGGCCAGCCGGAACCACGCCTGCTGCCAGGCGAATCGGGCCAGGTCACGGGTCTCGAAGAACTTCCGCTTGTACAGTCCCCGGCCGAAGTGGAACAGCGCGGCGCCCTGCATGACGGTGTTGTCCAGGTCGAAGAAGGCGGCCGCCTTGTCGTCGCCGAGCACGGGGAACTCCGGTTCCTCCTGCTTCGCCGGCGGAGCCTCCTGCGAGGACTTGCGGGCAGCCTCCGCCGAGGCCTCGCCTGCCAACACGCTCCGCGCCGTGGCGGAGCGCCTACGGGGAGTGAGCCATCCGAGAGCGGCCATGACGTGAGCATAGCCAGTCTGTTCGGTGGTTCCGGCGTCGCGAGGTTGGCGCGGTGTGAACTCTGTGCGTCCCGGTCGTGAAAGAAGCGATCCGGAATCCGATCCGGAACGGGCGCGGAGGGGGCGAGAATGGCCGGTATGAGTCCCCTCTTCCGACGCAGGGCCGAGCCGCGCGCGCGGCTGGTCACGCTCATCCGCAAGCCCGGCTGCCATCTCTGCGACGACGCGCAGGTGGTGATCGAGAAGGTGTGCGGCGACCTCGGCGTGCCGTGGGAGCCGAAGGACATCACCGAGGACCGGGAACTCCACGACCGCTACTGGGAGCAGATCCCCGTCGTCCTCGTCGACGGTGAACAGCACACCTTCTGGCGCGTGAACGAGGAGCGGCTGCGTCGTGCACTGACCGACTAGTCCAAACCGGCCGGAAAGTCGCTTAGGATCAACGGCGGTTTGGTCTCGGGGGCGGGATTCGTGAGGAGTGTGTGCGGTTTTGCCCCCAGTAATGAAGGAACGCCTGTGCGTATGCGCCGGTTCCCGTCGAGGGCGTGAAACCCGCGTGACCCCGGTCACTTCTGCCGGGCAAATCGGACACCATCTTTGTGCACGCGTTCACAAAGACATAGCCTGCTGTCGACGGGGCGGTCTGGGGACGTATGACCGCCTGCAGCCCCGCTCTACCCGCAGGAGCACCGTGGCAACTGGCCGAACACACCGACCGGCGACCCGTAGCCGAGGGATTCCCGAGGCCACCGTCGCCCGGCTTCCGCTGTACCTCCGAGCCCTGACCGCGCTGTCGGAACGCTCGGTACCCACGGTCTCCTCCGAGGAGCTGGCCGCGGCGGCGGGGGTCAACTCCGCGAAGCTGCGCAAGGACTTCTCGTACCTGGGCTCCTACGGAACGCGCGGTGTCGGCTACGACGTGGAGTATCTCGTCTACCAGATCTCCCGCGAACTCGGCCTGACCCAGGACTGGCCGGTTGTGATCGTCGGTATCGGCAACCTCGGCGCCGCGCTCGCCAACTACGGCGGCTTCGCCTCCCGTGGCTTCCGGGTCGCCGCGCTCATCGACGCCGACCCGGCGATGGCCGGCAAGCCGGTCGCGGGCATCCCGGTGCAGCACACCGACGACCTCGAGAAGATCATCAAGGACAACGGGGTCTCCATCGGCGTCATCGCCACCCCCGCCGGCGCGGCCCAGCAGGTCTGCGACCGGCTCGTGGCCGCCGGCGTGACCTCCATCCTGAACTTCGCGCCGACCGTGCTGTCCGTCCCGGACGGCGTCGACGTGCGCAAGGTCGACCTCTCGATCGAACTCCAGATCCTCGCCTTCCACGAGCAGCGGAAGGCCGGCGAGGAGACCGCCGCGGGCGACGGCGCGCTGCCCGCCGCCGCTCCCCGGGGTGCGGCCGCCGCCGACTCCTCCGCCGACCAGGGACCCGACGGGGACGTCCCCGCCGTGATGCCGGCATGAGCCTCCTCGTCGTAGGCCTCAGTCACCGCAGCGCCCCGGTCAGCGTGCTGGAGCGGGCCGCGCTGAGCGCGGACGCCCAGACCAAGCTGCTCCAGGACACGGTCGCCGCCGAGCCCGCCGCCGAGGCCGCGGTGCTCGCCACCTGCAACCGCATCGAGCTGTACGCCGACGTCGACAAGTTCCACGCCGGTGTCGCCGAGCTGTCCACGCTCCTCGCCCAGCACAGCGGCGTCGGCCTCGAGGAACTGACCCCGTACCTCTACGTCCACTACGAGGACCGGGCCGTCCACCACCTGTTCTCGGTGGCCTGCGGCCTGGACTCGATGGTCGTCGGCGAGGGGCAGATCCTCGGCCAGATCAAGGACTCCCTGGCCCGCACCCAGGAGCTGCACACCGCCGGCAAGCTGCTGAACGACCTGTTCCAGCAGGCCCTCAGGGTCGGCAAGCGCGCCCACTCCGAGACCGGCATCGACCGCGCCGGGCAGTCCCTGGTCACCTTCGGCCTGGAGCAGCTGGCCGCGGGCGGCGACGTGCGCGAGTGGGCTCTGGGCCGCACGGCGCTGGTCATCGGCGCCGGGTCGATGTCGTCCCTGGCCGCCGCGACGCTCGCGCGCGCCGGGGTCGCCGAGGTCGTCGTCGCCAACCGGACCTTCGAGCGCGCCGAGCGGCTCGCGCAGATCCTCACCGAGTCCGACGAGAACACGGTGACCGCCCGCGCGGTGCCCATGGACGCGGTGGCCGCCGAGCTGACACGTGCCGACGTCGTCGTCTCCTGTACCGGGGCGACGGGGCTGGTGCTCACGGCGGAGGCGGTCGCGCAGGCGGTCGAGGGCCGCACCGGCGCCCCCGCCGCCGAGATCGCCGGCACCGCTCGTACGTCCGCCCAGGCCAAGGCGCCGCTGACGCCCGCCGCCGACGACAACTGCCCGCTGGACCTCGCCGCCGCACAGCCCGGCTTCTCCCTCATGGGCGAGGCCGCCGTGGCCGGCATGGACGCGGCCACCCTGGAGCAGCACGCGGCCTGGGTGGCGGGAGGCACGGTCGACCGCCGGGACCGCCGTACCCCCGAGGCGGACGCCGAGCTGATCACCGCGCTCGCCGCGACCGCCGCCACCGTCGGCCGGATCCCCGAGCGGCGCAGGCCGGAGCCGGTCGCCGAGCGTCCGGCCCCCTCCGTCTTCCTCCTCGACCTGGCCATGCCCCGCGACATCGACGCGGCCGTGCACCGGCTGGCCGGGGTCCGCCTGGTCGACATCGAGTCGCTGGCGGAGGCCTCCGCCGACGCTCCGATGGCGGCCGACGTGGACCAGGTCCGGCGTATCGTCTCCGACGAGGTCGCGGCCTTCGGCGCGGCACAGCGGGCGGCGCACATCACGCCCACCGTGGTCGCGCTGCGCTCCATGGCCGCCGACGTCGTCGCCGGCGAGATCGCCCGCCTCGACGGACGCCTGCCCGACCTGGACGAACGCCAGCGCGGCGAGATCCGCCAGGCCGTGCACCGGGTCGTCGACAAGCTGCTGCACGCGCCGACCGTACGGGTCAAGCAGCTCGCGGCCGAGCCCGGCGGCGCCGGGTACGCGGACGCGCTGCGCACCTTGTTCGACCTCGACTCCGAGACGGTGGCCGCCGTCTCCCGGGCCGGGGACAGCACAGACAAGAAGGACCGACCGGCATGAGTGAGAAGGCTTTGAGACTGGGGACCAGGCGCAGCAAGCTCGCCATGGCCCAGTCCGGGCAGGTGGCCGAGGCCGTCCGCCAAGTGACCGGGCGCCCCGTCGAGCTGGTCGAGATCACCACCTACGGCGACGTCTCCCGGGAGGCGCTCGCGCAGATCGGCGGCACCGGCGTGTTCGTCACGGCGCTGCGCGACGCGCTGCTGAAGGGCGAGGTCGACTTCGCGGTTCATTCGCTCAAGGACCTCCCGACCGCGCAGCCGGAGGAACTGGTCCTGGCCGCCGTACCGGTGCGCGAGGACCCGCGGGACGTGATCGTCGCGCGCGACGCGCTGAAGCTCACCGACCTGCCGCGCGGCGCGCGCATCGGCACGGGCTCCCCGCGCCGCATGGCGCAGCTGAACGCGTACGCCCGCGCCCACGGCCTGGACATCGAGACGGTCCCGATCCGCGGCAACGTCGACACCCGCATCCGGTACGTCCACGACGGCGAACTGGACGCGGTCGTGCTGGCCGCCGCCGGCCTCAACCGGATCGGCCGGATCGACGAGGTGACCGACTTCCTGTCGGTCGACACGGTTCTGCCCGCCCCCGGCCAGGGGGCACTGGCGATCGAGTGCGCCGCGGACAACGCGGACCTCGTCGCCGCGCTCGGCGAGCTGGACGACCCGTTCACGCGGGCCGCCGTCACCGCCGAGCGGTCACTGCTCGCCGCCCTGGAGGCCGGTTGCAGCGCACCTGTGGGCGCGCTGGCCGACCTTCTGGCCGACGGGCAGACTGTCAAGGAAATGCGCCTGCGCGGCGTCGTCGGCACGACCGACGGCACCCGCATGGTGCAGCTGTCCACCACCGGTCCCGTGCCCCAGACGCACGACCGGGCGACGGCACTCGGCCGCGAACTCGCCACCGAGATGCTTGCCCAGGGCGCGGCCGGTCTGATGGGGGAGCGAGCACATTGAGCCCCACCGCCCTTCCTGCCGCCGGTCCTGAACACGGGCACGTCACCTTCCTCGGTGCCGGACCCGGAGATCCGGGACTGCTGACTCTCCGCGCCGTGGAGGCGCTGTCGAACGCGGACGTCCTGGTCGCCGAGCACGAGGTGCTCGACGTGATCCGGACGCACGCGCGGCAGGGCGTCTCCGTGGTGCATACGGACGCGGACTCCTCTGCGGTGTCCCCGCCGGGCACGGGCACGCCCCAGCTGACGGTCGTTGACGGCACGTCAACACCCGCCGCTGTCCCCGCTGCTGCCCGGGATGCCGCTCATCTTGTCATGGAGGCTGCGCGGGGCGGCAGGCGGGTCGTCCGTGCCGTGTCCGGGGACCCGGGACTTGATACGTGCGCGGCCGAGGAAATGCTCGCCTGCGCCGCCGCCGGGGTGCCCTTCGAGGTCGTCCCCGGTGTCGCGGCCGCGGTCGGCGTGCCCGCGTACGCCGGTGTGCCGCTGCGCGGCGCCGAGGGCGCGGACGTCCGGTTCGTGGACGCCCGCACCGCCTCGGACCGCTGCTGGACGGAGGTCGGTGCCTCGGACGGCACGGTCGTCGTCTCCACCACCCTGGACTCGGTGGCGGCCGCGGCCGGTGAGCTGGTCTCGGCGGGCCGCAAGCCCGACACCCCCCTCACGGTGACGATCGCCGGGACGACGACGCGCCAGCGCACCTGGACGGCGACCCTCGGCACGATCGCGCAGACCCTCAAGCAGGCGAAGGTCCTGCCGTCCCCCGACGGCGGCCGGCCGGTGATAGCCGTGGTCGGCGAGCGCAGCGCCGCCGACCGGCGCGACCAGCTGTCGTGGTTCGAGTCCAAGCCGCTGTTCGGCTGGAAGGTCCTCGTGCCGCGCACGAAGGAGCAGGCGGCCTCGCTCTCCGACCAGCTGCGTTCCTACGGCGCCGTCCCGCACGAGGTCCCGACGATCGCGGTGGAGCCCCCGCGCACCCCGCAGCAGATGGAACGCGCGGTCAAGGGCCTGGTGACGGGCCGCTACGAGTGGATCGCGTTCACCTCGGTCAACGCGGTGAAGGCCGTCCGCGAGAAGTTCGAGGAGTACGGCCTGGACGCCCGTGCCTTCGCGGGCATCAAGGTCGCCGCGGTGGGCGAGCAGACGGCCAAGGCGCTGATCGCCTTCGGCGTGAAGCCGGACCTGGTGCCGAGCGGCGAGCAGTCGGCGGCCGGCCTCCTGGAGGACTGGCCCCCCTACGACCCGGTCTTCGACCCGATCGACCGTGTCTTCCTGCCCCGCGCCGACATCGCCACGGAGACCCTGGTGGCGGGCCTGATCGAGCTGGGCTGGGAGGTGGACGACGTCACGGCCTACCGCACCGTACGCGCCTCGCCGCCCCCGGCGGAGACCCGCGAGGCGATCAAGGGCGGCGGCTTCGACGCGGTCCTCTTCACGTCCTCGTCCACGGTCCGCAACCTGGTCGGCATCGCGGGCAAGCCGCACAACGTGACGGTCATCGCGTGCATCGGCCCGGCGACGGCGAAGACGGCCGAGGAACACGGCCTGCGCGTCGACGTCATGGCTCCGGAGCCGTCCGTGCACAAGCTGGCCGAGGCCCTCGCCGACTTCGGCATGAAGCGCCGCGCCGCCGCCCTGGAGGCGGGCGACCCGGTGACGCGGCCGAGCGAGCGGCGGCCGGGGGCCCGGCGGCGGCGGACCACGACGTGAGGGTGCGGCCGTAAGGCCCACGAGAGACGGGGCGCTCCTTGGGGGCGCCCCGTCTCTCCGCGTCGACACGGCGTCGGCAAAGGCGCGGTCCGGGCGGGCGTAGCGTAGAGGGCATGTCGAAGTACGGATCCTTTCCCGGTACGCGTCCTCGACGGCTGCGCACCACCCCCGTCATGCGCCGCATGGTCGCCGAGACCCGGCTGCACCCCGCCGACTTCATCCTTCCGGCGTTCGTCCGGGAGGGCGTCAGTGAGCCGGTGCCGATCGGGGCGATGCCCGGGGTCGTGCAGCACACCCGGGACAGCCTGAAGAAGGCCGCGCTGGAGGCCGTGGAGGCCGGGGTCTCCGGGATCATGCTGTTCGGCGTCCCGGAGGACGGGAAGAAGGACGCCCAGGGCACGGCCGGCACCGACCCGGACGGGATCCTCCAGGTCGCCCTGCGGGACGTCCGCGCCGAGGTCGGCGACGACCTGCTCGTCATGTCCGACCTGTGCCTGGACGAGTTCACCGACCACGGGCACTGCGGTGTGCTGGACGCCGAGGGCCGCGTCGACAACGACGCCACCCTGGAGCGGTACGCCGAGATGGCGCAGGTGCAGGCCGACGCCGGCGCCCACGTCGTCGGCCCGAGCGGCATGATGGACGGCCAGATCGGCGTCATCCGCGACGCGCTCGACCAGATCGGCCGCGAGGACGTCGCGATCCTCGCCTACACCGTCAAGTACTCCTCCGCCTTCTTCGGCCCCTTCCGCGAGGCCGTCGCCTCCTCCCTCAAGGGCGACCGCAAGACGTACCAGCAGGATCCCGCCAACTGGCGCGAGTCCCTGCGGGAGCTGGAGCTGGACCTCGCCGAGGGTGCCGACATGGTCATGGTCAAGCCGGCCGGCCCCTACCTCGACATCCTCGCCCGGGTCGCGGACGCGGTGGACGTGCCCGTGGCCGCCTACCAGATCTCCGGCGAGTACGCGATGGTCGAGGCCGCCGCCGAGAAGGGCTGGATCGACCGGGACCAGGCGATCCTCGAGACCCTCACCGGCATCAAGCGGGCCGGGGCGCGGAACATCCTCACCTACTGGGCCACCGAGGCGGCCCGGAAGCTCCGCTAGCCGGTTCACCAGTTGCTGATGGCGTCCAGGTCCTGCTGCCAGTACGTCACCTTCAGCGCGCTGTCGTAGTAGACGCCCTTGGCGGGCAGGGCCGGCGTCGCGGACGGGCCGCCGCTGCTGTTCGGGGTGTAGCCCTGGAAGGCCAGCGTCAGCTTGTGGGCGGTCATCCCGCCGGTACCGCTGCCGTCGGCGGCCGACAGCAGCACGCCCGCGTACCCCGACTCGCCGGGCGCCAGGCTGACCACGGCCTGCGGCTGGGTCTCCTCGTCCGCCTGCGGCGCCCACTGCATCTGGTCGAAGCGGAGCACCGGGTAGTACGGCAGGTCGCACGTCTTGCCGCCCGTGTTCTTCACCGTGATCAGCATGTGGTTCAGGGGACGGTTGAGCGGCTGGGCGGTGACGGTGGTGTTGGTGCCGTTGCACAGCACGACCGAGTTCCCGGTCCGGGTGCTCCCGCCGCCGGGGGCGGGGGCGGTGCTCGGGCGGGCACCGGACGTGTGGGTGCGGGCCACGGGCGTGCCGTTCGCGGTACGACCGCCGGTGCCCTCGGTGCTGCCCCCGGCGCTGTCCTTCGGCGTCTTCGACGCGGGCGTGTCCGCCGTCGCCGTCGGCCGGGAGGCACCCTCGTCCTCGGTCCCCGTCCCGCCGCCGCACGCGGTGAGCGCGAGGGCGGCGACGGCGGTGCCGGTGGCGGCGAACAGACGGATATGGCGCATACGCATGGCAAGTCCTCTTTCGGGCTGGGCCGGTGGTCGTGCTTGGATGACCACAGCCTGTGGGCCCGTCCGTCCCGGCCGCCAGCACCCGTCGGCCATCCGGGACGCTGGAACGCGCACACCGGCTCTGACCTGCGGGGATGATCCCTGCCTGGAACGCCGGGCTGGGACGAGGGGATGACCAGGGGATGGGGGAAACGGTGTCGGACGGTATGTCTGGGAGCGCTTTCGCCGAGCTGCTGCGGGAGCTGAAGAACCGCTCCGGGCACAGCTACGGCACGCTCGCCAAGCGGCTCCACATGAGCACGTCGACGCTCCACCGGTACTGCAACGGAGACGCCGTACCGGCGGACTACGCGCCCGTGGAACGGCTCGCCCGACTGTGCCGGGCCACCCCGGAGGAGCTTGTCGAACTGCACCGGCGGTGGGTGCTGGCGGATGCGGGGCGGGGGCGCAAGGAGCCACGGGCGGTACCGCAGGCGCAGACACAGACACCGGCGCAGACACCGGCGCAGGCGCAGGAGCCGTCGGCAGCCGTAGAGGCAGAGGCAGCGGCAGAGGCGGCGGCAGAGCAGGGGGCCGCCGGGGTGGAGGAGGCGGTGCGGGAGCCGGTGGCCGAGCCCGATCCGGCTCCGGTGGCGGTGCCCGTCCGTCCACGGCGCCGGCGCCGGCTCGTCCTCCTCTCCGCCCTCACCGTCACCGCGCTGCTCGCCGGCGTCGCGGTCGCCCTCAACCTGCCCGCGGACGACGGGAAACAGGACGGCAAGGGCGCCACGGCCGCCGTGAAGTCCGCCGCCCGGGCCGGTGCCCCGCCCACGCCGACGACCGGGAGCCCCACGCCGCGCCGGTCCGCCACCCGCTCGGCGTCCCCCTCTCCCTCCCCTTCCTCCTCCGGCCAGGGTCCCGCCACCCGCACCGGCACACCGGAGAGCAGGCCGGACACGGCCGCGACCGGGGGTGGCGCCACGGCGGCGGCACCGCCCCTCACGGTCACCACCCACCCCTTCAGCTGGCAGAGCCCCTGCTCCCAGCACTACCTGATCGACCGGCCGCCCGCCGCCGTCTACCCGCCCCCGCTGGAGCAGGACGCGCCCGCCTGGGTCGATGTGCACCAGGCGGTGTCGGCCGGCGAGCAGTACGTCACCTTCACCGTGCAGGGCACCGGCAGCCGGACCGTCGTGCTGGAGAAGCTGTCCGTGCGGATGGCGGGCAGGCGGACCCCGCTCGCCTGGAACGACTACGCCATGGGCTACCCCGGCGTCGGCTGCGGTGGCGGCGTGCCGACCCGGTCCTTCACGGTCGCCCTGGACGCGATGCGCCCCGCGCCCGTACCGGAGGCGGGAAGCCGCAACTTCCCGTTCAAGGTGAGCCAGTCGGACCCGGAGGTCTTCCACGTCACGGCCGACGCGTCCGCGTACGACGTCAGCTGGTACCTGGAACTCTCCTGGTCCAGCGGGGACCGGCACGGCACGCTGGTGGTCGACGACGGCGGCCGCCCGTTCCGCACCAGCGGCAGCAACGGACGGCCCGCGTACGCCTTCCCGCTCGGCGGCCAGAAGTGGCAACCGGCGTCGGAGGCGGAGTGACGCCTCCGGGTCAGTCCCACCAGAAGGACCAGCTCGGGGCTCCGACCAGTTCCCCGGCGTACTCCCGCAACGTCGTGGTGCCGTCCGTCGGGCAGAACGCGAAGTGCTCCGCCGCCACCGCCTCGGCCTGTGCCGTGCTGGTCGGCGGAGCCGCGACCGACACGACGAGCGTGTCGTAGCCGAGCGCCGTGACCCGTATGCCGAAGCGGTCCTCCCAGGAGCGCAGGACCGCGCAGAGCCGGGCCACGTCGCTGTCGTAGTTCAGCGGCCCCGGCCACCCGATCACCGCCGGTATGTCGGCGGACCTGCGGGCCGGAACCAGCGCGAGACGCGGCTCCTTCGGCCAGGGCCGCGTGCCGTCCGTCAGCACGTCCGCCACCCGGGCGGCCCGGCTGTCCGGATCGGCGGCGAGCGAGCAGGCGCCGGCGAGCCCCGGCCAGACGCTCCCGAACGGCTCCAAGCCCTCCTCTTCCTCCCCGGTCTCCTCCTCCCAGTACTCCGCGAGGACCTCCTCGGCGTCGTGATCCCCCGGGTACGACATGAGCCCCGGGCACAGCTCCCACTCCTCCGGCCCGGCCATGGCCCCGCCCGCGTCCACGAGCACCGGCAGCAACCCGGCACGTCTGGCCGGAGCGCCGAGCGCCTTCCACGTGCCGGGCGCGGCGGGCTTGTCCGCCCGCCACAGCAGGGGTTCGTGCCAACGCCCCTCGTCCGTCTCGTCTACCAGCCTGCCGGGCGGCAGTTGCAGCCCCAGGGAACGCCCACTGGGGTCGGTGGCCAGCCTGGGCAGCGGGTTGGGAAGAGTCGCCATACCCGTGACTGTAGGGCCGGCCACTGACAACGCCCTTGACCTGCCGGTTCGTTGCCGGCGACGGGCCTCGGCCGCCCGCTCGCGGCTCAGACCAGCGTCGTGATGCAGAACGGGTGCCCCGCCGGGTCCAGCAGCACCCGCCACCGGTCCGGCTGCGGCTGGGTGTCCGGCCTGGTCGCGCCCAGGGTGAGCAGATGGGCCTCGGCCTCGTCCAGGTCGTCCACACCCACCTCGATGTGGGCCTGCTTCTCCCGGGCGGGATCCGGCCAGGTGGGGCGGCGGTAGTCGGCGAGGCGGTTGAAGCCCAGGCCCGCCGTGCCGTCCTTGCCGGCGAGGAAGACGAAGTCGTCGGAGGAGTAGGCGACGGACAGGCCGAACATCTCGCCGTAGAACGTGGACAGTTCGGCCGGGTCGGCGCAGTCGAAGGTGACGGCGGCGTAGCGGAACGCGGGTGTGGCGGACGTGGTCTGCGAAGTGGTCTGCGTGGTCATGGAAGGACCGTAGAGGCCGATGCGGACACCTTCCGTCCTGGTTGTGCCGCCCGTGTGGAAAACTCTCCCCGTGCTCAGCGCCTCCGCCCGTCTGCTGCGCCTGCTCTCGCTGCTCGCCGCCCGCCCCTCCTGGACCTGCGCCGAACTCGCCGACCGGATGGCCGTCACCGACCGCACCGTGCGACGGGACATCGCCAGGCTGCGGGAACTCGGCTACACCGTCGACTCCGAGGCCGGCCCCTGGGGCGGTTACCGCCTCCGGCCCGGCGCACGCGTGCCCCCGCTGATCCTGGACGACGAGGAGGCCCTCGCCGTGGCCGTCGGCCTGCGCGGCGCCGCGCTCGACGGAGCCCTCGGCGGGGACCAGGCCGCGCTGTCGGCCCTGCTCAAGCTGCGCCAGGTGCTGCCACCCCGGATCGCCGAGCGGCTCGGCGAGTGGGACGACGCCCTGGTACGGCTGCCCTGGCCCGACGAGCCGCGGCTGCGGCCCGGCATGCTGCTGGAACTGGCCGCCGCCTGCCGGCGCGCCGAGCGCGCCCGGCTGTCGTACCGCGACGGGCAGGACCGGCACACGGTCCGGGACGTCGATCCCTACCGGCTCGTCCACACCGGACGGCGCTGGTACTTCGTCGCCCGGGATCCGGCACGCGGGTGGCGGACCTTCCGCGCCGACCGCGTCGAGCGGCTCCGGCCCACCGGGCACCCGGTGGAGATCACCGACCCGCCCGACCCCGCCGAGCTCGTCTCCCGCAACACCGCGGCCGGGCCCTACCCGCTGTCCGCCACCGTCCGGCTCCCGCTGCCCCTGGCGGACGCGCTGCGCGTCGTACCCGCCACCGTCGGCACCCACCGCCCCGACGGCCCGGACGCGACGATCGTGGACATCGGCGGACCCGACCCCGAGGGGCTCGCCCGGTACCTGCTGGGCCTCGCCACCCCGCTGCGCGTCCTCGCCCCGGACTCCGTACGGCAGGCCCTGGTCCGCCGTACCCGCGCACTCCTCGCCGCCCACACCGACGACGACGGCCCGCCCCCGGGATGAGGGCGGGCCGTCGGTGCCGTGCTGTGGCGCCCGGTCAGAGCTTCTCGGGCGTCCGGATGCCCAGCAGGGCCATGCCCTGGTGCAGGGTGCGGGCCGTGATGTCGCACAGGAAGAGCCGGTTCTCGACCTGAGCCGGGGTCTCGGCCTTCAGGACCGGGCACTTGTCGTAGAACGACGTGTACAGCGACGCCAGCTGGTACAGGTACGCCGCCAGCTTGTGCGGGGCGTACTCCGTGGCCGCCTCCCGGACCGTCTCCGCGAAGGAGTCCAGGTGGAGGCCGAGGGCGCGCTCGGCGTCGGCCAGGTCCAGCTCCGGGTGGGCCGCCGGACGGACCTCGCCCGCCTTGCGGAGGATCGACTGGATACGGGCGTAGGCGTACTGGAGGTAGACGGACGTGTCGCCGTTCAGCGAGACCATCTGGTCCAGGTCGAACTTGTAGTCCCGGTTCGCCGACGTCGACAGGTCCGCGTATTTCACCGCGCCGATGCCCACCTGGGCACCCCGCTCGGCGATCTCCTCCTCGGACAGGTCCTGCGCCTTCTCCCGGACCACGGCCGAGGCACGGTCGATCGCCTCGTCCAGCAGGTCGACCAGGCGGACCGTCTCGCCCTCACGCGTCTTGAACGGCTTGCCGTCCTTGCCGAGGACCGTGCCGAAGGCCAGCTGCACCGCCGTCACGTCGTCGTTCAGCCAGCCGGCCCGGCGGGCGGTCTCGAAGACCATCCGGAAGTGCAGGGCCTGCCGGGCGTCCACCACGTACAGCAGGGTGTTCGCCTTCAGGTTGAAGACGCGGTCGCGGATCGCGGACAGGTCGGTGGCCGCGTAGCCGTAGCCGCCGTCCGACTTCTGCACGATCAGCGGGACCGGGTTGCCGTCCGGTCCCTTGATGTCCTCGAAGAAGACGCACAGGGCGCCTTCGGAGCGGACCGCGACGCCCGACTCCTCCAGGAGGCGGCAGGTCTCCGCCAGCATGTCGTTGTAACCGGACTCGCCGACGATGTCCGCGTCCCGGATCTCCATGTCCAGCTTCTCGAAGACGGAGAAGAAGTAGATCTTCGACTCGTCCACGAACTTCTGCCACATCGCGAGCGTGTGCTCGTCCCCCGCCTGGAGGTCGACCACCCGGCGGCGCGCCCGCGTCTTGAACTCCTCGTCGGCGTCGAAGAGCTTCCGCGCGGCCTTGTAGAGGCGGTCGAGGTTCGACATCGCCTCCTCGCCGCTCACCTCGGACTCCTTGTGGTCCAGCTCGTGCGGGTGCTCGTCCAGGTACTGGATCAGCATGCCGAACTGGGTGCCCCAGTCGCCGATGTGGTGACGCCGGACCACGTTCTCGCCGGTGAACTCCAGCAGCTGGACGACGGAGTCACCGATCACCGCGGACCGCAGGTGCCCGACGTGCATCTCCTTCGCCACGTTCGGCTGGGCGTAGTCGATCACCGTCGTGCCCGGCTGCTCGGCGTACGGCACGCCGAGGCGGCCCGCCTCGTCCGCGTACCGCGCGGCCAGGTTCCCGGTGATCGCCCGGTCCGCGATCGTGATGTTGAGGAAGCCGGGGCCGGAGACCTCGACGTCCTTGATCACGTCACCCGTCACCACCCGGGAGACGACCTGCGTCGCCAGCTCCCGGGGGTTCGCCTTCGCCTTCTTGGCCAGGGCCAGGATGCCGTTGGCCTGGAAGTCGGCCCGGTCGCTTCGTCGCAGCAGCGGGTCCGCGCCGGCGGCCTCCGGCAGGGTGGCCGAGAGAGCGGACGCGAGGTGCTGCTGGACGCTGTCGCTGAGGGACGTGACCGAGGCCATAGGAATGGGTGCCGTTCTCCTCGTGGGGATGGATAGACCCACCCAGTATCCCATGGGGGGTAAAGCCGTTTTCCCGGGCGCGATCCGGTCTGTGAGAATGGGGTGTCACCCCGTTCAGAAAGAAGGACGTGCCGATCGTGGCTCAGAGCACCGAGACCACCGACTGGGTCTCCCGTTTCGCGGATGAGGTCATCGAGGAGTCGGAGCGCCGGGCCCCGGGCAAACCGGTCGTCGTCGCGTCCGGACTCTCACCCTCCGGCCCGATCCACCTCGGGAACCTCCGCGAGGTCATGACCCCGCACCTCGTCGCCGACGAGATCCGCCGCCGCGGCCACCAGGTCCGGCACCTGATCTCCTGGGACGACTACGACCGCTACCGCAAGGTCCCGGCCGGCGTCGCCGGCATCGACGAGTCGTGGGCCGAGCACATCGGCAAGCCGCTGACCTCCGTCCCGGCGCCGCGTGGCTCCTCGCACCCGAACTGGGCCGAGCACTTCAAGGCCGCGATGATCGAGTCGCTCGCCCAGCTGGGCGTCGAGTTCGACGGGATCAGCCAGACCGAGCAGTACACCTCCGGCGTCTACCGCGAGCAGATCCTGCACGCCATGAAGCACCGGAACGACATCGACGCGATCCTCGCCCAGTACCGCACCAAGAAGGCCCCGAAGAAGCAGCAGCAGAAGCCCCTGGACGAGGCCGAGCTGGAGGCCGAGGAGGGCTCCGGCGCCGCGTCCGAGGACGACGGCAGCTCCGGCGCCGCCGGGTACTTCCCGTACAAGCCGTACTGCGGCAACTGCGGCAAGGACCTGACCACGGTCACCTCCTACGACGACGACACCACCGAGCTGGCGTACACCTGCAACGAGTGCGCCTTCGCGGAGACCGTCCGGCTCAGCGAGTTCAACCGCGGCAAGCTGGTCTGGAAGGTCGACTGGCCGATGCGCTGGGCCTACGAGGGCGTGATCTTCGAGCCGAGCGGCGTCGACCACTCCTCGCCCGGCTCCTCCTTCCAGGTCGGCGGCCAGATCGTCGGCATCTTCGGCGGCAAGCAGCCCATCGGGCCCATGTACGCGTTCGTCGGCATCTCCGGCATGGCCAAGATGTCCTCCTCCCGCGGTGGCGTCCCGACCCCGGCCGACGCGCTGAAGATCATGGAGCCCCAGCTGCTGCGCTGGCTCTACGCCCGCCGCAAGCCCAACCAGTCCTTCAAGATCGCCTTCGACCAGGAGATCCAGCGGCTCTACGACGAGTGGGACAAGCTCGCCGCCAAGGTCGCCGACGGCTCCGCGCTGCCCGGTGACGTGGCCGCCTACACCCGCGCCGTCGGCACCGCCGCCGGGGAGCTGCCGAAGACGCCGCGCCCGCTGCCCTACCGCACCCTCGCCTCCGTCGCCGACATCACCGCCGGACACGAGGACCAGGCCCTGCGGATCCTCTCCGAGCTGGACCCCGAGCAGCCGCTCGGCTCCCTCGACGAGGCACGGCCGCGCTACGACCGCGCCGAGGCCTGGATCAACACCCACGTCCCCGCCGACCAGCGGACCATCGTGCGCGACGAACCCGACGTCGAGCTGCTGAAGTCCCTCGACGAGGCGTCCCAGCAGTCCGTGCGGCTGCTGCTCGACGGGCTCGCCGACCACTGGTCCCTCGACGGCCTCACCCACCTCGTGTACGGCGTGCCCAAGGTGCAGGCCGGGTTCCCCGCCGACGCCACGCCCAAGGAACTGCCGGCCGAGATCAAGACGGCCCAGCGCACGTTCTTCGCCCTGCTCTACCACCTGCTGGTCGGGCGGGACACCGGGCCCCGGCTGCCCACGCTGCTGCTCGCCGTCGGGCAGGAGCGGGTGCGGAAGCTGCTCGGCGAGTAGACGGCAACGGAAAAAGGGGCCCTCCGCCGCGGCGGAGGGCCCCTTCTTCATCCCGTCACGTCCTTCACGCCGTCACGCGATGTGGTCTTCCTGCAGTTCCGCCGTGTGACGGTTGGTGAAGCGGTTGACCATCCGTTCCGCTTCCCCCTTCGGGAGCCCCACCCCGAAGGTCGCCTCCACGTCGTCCCTGAACTGCCCGGCGGTCGGGTAGCTGCCGTCGATCGACTTCCGGAAGACCAGGTAGAAGTCCTCCTCCGTCGGCTCCACCACCGGACCGCCGCCGCCCTCGCCCAGTTCACGGGTGCGGTTCGGGCCCACCGGGATGGGGAAGCTGCCGGTCTCCTCCGGGGAGGGCTGCTGGAACTGCTCCGGGGGCTGCTCCTCGTACCACTCCTCGTACTGCTCCTCCGGGGCGTACTGGGGTTCCTGGAGCATCGGGTCGTACGTCGGGTCGTAACCGCCGTGGTACTCGATCTCCCGCTGAGCCTGGAACCAGGGGCTCTGCTCGTCCACCGGGGGGACTTCGGCGTCCTGCCCGGCGGGAGGTGCCGCCTTCTGCGGGACGGGTGCCGCCCCGGCGGCACGACCGCCCGCGACCGAGGCGGGTGCCGCCGCCGCTGCCAGCTGCGGCTGCCGCGGGGCCGGGGGCAGGAGGGTCGGCTCTATGCCCGCCGCCGCGAGCCCCGCCGAGGCCGTTTCCGCCAGCGGGACGCCGTACCTCGCCAGCCTCAGCGGCATCAGGGACTCCACCGGAGCCTTCCTGCGCCACGCCCGCCCGAAGCGGGAGCGCAACCGCGCCTGGTAGACGAGACGTTCCTGCTCCAGCTTGATCACCTGGTCGTAGGAACGCAGCTCCCACAGCTTCATCCGGCGCCACAGCAGGAACGTGGGCACGGGGGAGAGGAGCCAACGGGTGAGGCGGACCCCCTCCATGTGCTTGTCGGCCGTGATGTCGGCGATGCGGCCGATCGCGTGGCGGGCCGCCTCGACCGCCACGACGAAGAGCACCGGGATCACCGCGTGCATCCCCACACCCAGCGGGTCCGGCCAGGCGGCCGCACCGTTGAAGGCGATCGTCGCCGCCGTCAGCAGCCACGCCGTCTGGCGGAGCAGCGGAAAGGGGATACGGATCCAGGTCAGCAGCAGATCCAGGGCGAGCAACACACAGATGCCCGCGTCGATGCCCACCGGGAACACATAGGAGAAGTTCCCGAAGCCCTTCTTGATGGCCAGTTCACGGACGGCCGCGTACGAACCGGCGAAGCCGATGCCGGCGATGATCAGCGCGCCGGTCACGACCACGCCGATGAGCACGCGGTGCATCCGAGTCAGCTGCAGTGGCGCGGCCACTCGCACTCCCCTCCCTTGCGTGATGTTGCGCGCAACAGAGTGGCACACGTGTGCGGCGAACGTGGTGCCGGTCGGCCGCTACGGCCGCCCGGTCAGCTCTCCTTCGCGGCCGACCTGGACGGAGACGCACCGGCGGAGGCCGACTTCGACGGCGACGACGAGGGCGACCCGGAGGCCGACTTCGACGGCTTCGACGGCTTCGAGGACGGCGAAGTCGCCTGACCCCCCGCGCCGTTGGCCGACGACACCGCCGCCACCGCCTCCTTGAGCGCCTTCTCCGCCGCCTTCGTCAGATCGTCGGCGTCGGGGGTCTTCTCGCCCGCGAGACCGGCACCGTTGTAGTCGAGCGTCACGACGACGTTCTCCACCCGGGCGACGACCGTCTGCTGCTTGAAGAGGCCTTCCTTCTTCTTCAGGTCGTACCGCACCGCCGACGCCTCCGCGCCCGTGCCGGACAGCGGCACCACCTTGCTGTTCTTCGCGCCGTCCACCGACTGCGCGTCCTTCACCTGCTGCCCGTAGTACGCGTGCGCCTGGTCGTCGGCGGAGCCGCGCGTGGCGTCCGAGTCGAAGCGCAGCAGGGAGACGTTCAGCCAGCGGAACTGAGAGCCCTTCACACCGTTGTTGTCCAGGCTGTTCCAGGCGCAGGAGGCACGCGCCGACGGATCGTCCGAGCTGCCCTTCCTACCCGACCCGGCACCCTTCGGGACCAGGTCGGACAGGGTGCCCTTCGACAGCACCGCGCACGCGTCGGGAAGCTTCTGGTACGCCGCGGCCCGCACGGTCGGGGACGCGCTGGCCGACGGCTGCGTGCTGCCGCCGCTGCCCGCCGACGGGCTGCTCTCCGCACCGGACTTGGCCTTGGAGTCGCCGGAGTCCGAGGAGCAGGCGGCGGTGATCAGGACCGCGGGGACGGCCGCCGCGCAGACAAGAGCGCGGCGAAGGCGCTTGGCTCCCCCGGCTCCCATGGCTCGCCGGGCACGGTCGTCTCGCTGGGCTGCTCGCTGCATGGTTCCTTCACTCATGACGCTCGGTGTTCGTGCGGGTTCCTGCGGGGGCCACGGTACGCGGTGAAGCAGCTGTGCGGTTTCCGTTCGCGCGCTTCGCGGGCCGGGGCGGGCGGGGCCGGCGAGGACGTCACCCGCCCAGCGCGTCGTCCAGCCGGGACGCCAGATCACGGGCCCTGTCCTGCATTTCCTTGCTGTCGGGCACAGCTCCCGTGGCCATCGGCTGCTCCTCGTACTGGATGGTGACGACGACGTTGGACGTGCGGAACACCACAGTCACCGTCCGCTGTTCGGCCGTCGAACCCGACGAGTTCAGCTGGTCGTCCAGATACGCCTCGTCACCGAGGTCGGTCAGCGCGCGGGGCTGGAGATCGGCGGGCGGGACACCGGGGGAGGCGGCGGACGAGCCCGCGGACCCCGTGGCCGCCGACGGGTCCGAGGACGGCTTCGTCGTGGCGGACGGGGAGCCGGAACCCTCCTTGCCGGCGGAGGCGGCGGAGTCCTCCGAGGACGCGGACGAGCTGGGCGTGGCCGACGGCGGCGCCGAGGAACTGCTGGGCGCGGGGAGGTCCGCGGCCGTCTCCTTCTCCTGGAACAGCTGCTGCGCCTCGTCGTCGTCGCTGACCGCGTTGTCGTACGACACCACGCGCTCGAAGTCGACGGACAGCCGGTCCGTGGCGTCGGTCGACTCGACCTTCCAGCGGCAGCCGACCTTGCGGTCGGTGTCGTAGGTGAGGGCGGCCTCGCCCTGGTAGGCCCTGTCCCGCTGGACCGGGTCGGTGATCTGCTGGATGCCCGGCAGCAGCCCGTCCAGGGTGTCGTGGCCGACCGCGCCGCAGGGCTCCGGGAGCGTGCTGTACTTCCCCGGCTGGGCGGCGACCGTCGCCGTCCCGGCGTCGCCCGGGTTGGCGTTGTCCGTCGGACCGTCGTCCCCGGAACCGCTCGTGCAGCCGGCCAGCAGCGCCGCGAGGAGGGCGGCGGTGCCGGTTACGTACGCCTTCCGCTGCACGGTCGGGCTCCTCTCGACGATCTGCTCGCTGGTGTGCTCACTGGTGTGTGCTCGCTCGGTGCTCCAGTGTCCCCGCTGGTTAATCGCTTGCCGCAGCGGGGCGCCCCCTGGAGACAATGTGTATCGCACGCACTGCCGTGGACGCCGGTCCTCTGTCCCTTTCATCGACCTTGGCGCCGCTTTTGCGTTATGCCGCTTCCAATCCTTTTGTTGCCGCTTCCGGGGGAATGAGGAACATATGTCGTACGTGGAGATGCCGGGCGCCAAGGTCCCGATCCGGATGTGGACGGACCCGGCGACGGTCGAGGACGTGGCCCTGCGCCAGCTCCAGAACGTGGCGACCCTCCCGTGGATCAAGGGCCTGGCCGTGATGCCGGACGTGCACTACGGCAAGGGCGCCACGGTCGGCTCGGTCATCGCCATGCAGGGCGCGGTGTGCCCGGCCGCGGTGGGCGTGGACATCGGCTGCGGGATGTCGGCGGTGAAGACGTCCCTGACGGCGAACGATCTTCCCGGGGACCTGTCGCGGCTGCGGTCGAAGATCGAGCAGGCGATTCCGGTGGGGCGGGGCATGCACGAGGAGCCCGTGGAGCCGGGTGGCTTCCACGGGCTGGCGACGGCCGGGTGGGAGGACTTCTGGGGGCGGTTCGACGGGGTTGCGGAGGTGGTGAAGTTCCGGCGCGACCGGGCCGTTTCGCAAATGGGAACCCTTGGCCAGGGGAATCATTTTGTGGAGCTTTGCATAGATACGTCCGGCTCGGTGTGGCTCATGCTCCACTCCGGCTCGCGGAACATCGGCAAGGAACTCGCCGAGCACCACATAGGCGTGGCCCAGAAGCTCCCGCACAACCAGGGCCTGGTCGACCGTGACCTCGCGGTCTTCGTCTCGGACACCCCGCAGATGGCCGCCTACCGTAACGACCTGTTCTGGGCGCAGGAGTACGCCAAGTACAACCGCACGCTGATGATGGCGCTCTTCAAAGACGTGATCCGCAAGGAGTTCAAGAAGGCGAGGCCGACCTTCGAGCCGGAGATCTCCTGCCACCACAACTACGTGGCGGAGGAGCGGTACGCGGGCATGGACCTGCTCGTCACCCGCAAGGGCGCGATCCGGGCCGGCTCCGGCGAGTACGGCATCATCCCGGGCTCGATGGGCACCGGCTCGTACATCGTGAAGGGCCTCGGCAACGAGCTGGCCTTCAACTCGGCCTCGCACGGCGCGGGTCGGCGGATGAGCCGCAACGCGGCCAAGCGGCGCTTCTCCACCAAGGACCTGGAGGACCAGACCCGGGGTGTGGAGTGCCGCAAGGACTCCGGCGTCGTGGACGAGATCCCGGGCGCCTACAAGTCGATCGACCAGGTCATCGACCAGCAGCGGGACCTGGTGGAGGTCGTGGCGAAGCTGAAGCAGGTCGTGTGCGTCAAGGGCTGACGTAAGAGGCCCCGGCTGGAGCCGGGGGCCTCTTTTCGTCCGGGTCACTCGTCCTTCGGCCCGAGCGAGTCCAGCCACCGCAGCAGCCGGTAGCCCTCGCGGTTCATGATGTCCGGGTCGCGGAGGGCGTTGGTCAGGAGGGACATGCCCTGGTAGGCGGAGACCAGGGTGAGGGCCAGGTCGTCGGGGGCGGGCAGGCCCAGTTCGCGGAACTGGGCGGCCGTCCAGTCCAGCAGGCGGCGGATGACCGCGCCGGCCTCCGCGTCGAGGGTGCCGTCCGCGCGCTTGTCGAGTTCGACGGCCAGGGTGCCGGTGGGGCAGCCGTGGCGGGCGGCCGTCTCGCGCTGGGACACCCAGGCCTCGACGAGGGCCTTGAGGCGGTCGCGCGGGTCCGGCAGCCGGTCCAGGGCGCGGGTGAGTTCGTCGAGGTGGGCCTGGTGTTCCGCGAGGGCGGCCTGGACGAGTTCGTCCTTCGTCTTGAAGTAGTAGTAGACGTTTCCGACCGGGACGTCGGCCTCGCGGGCGATGTCGGCGAGCGTGGTGCGTTCGACGCCCTGCTCGTGCAGGACCCGGGCCGCAGCCGCCGTGAGCCGTCGGCGCTTCTGTGACGCCCGTGCCCGCCGATCCACTGAGTTTGTCACCTGACTGACTATAGACAGGCGGGGGCGAGCGCGTGTTAGCGTCCTCCAAGTTAGTTAGACAGCTAACTCGCTAACGGGTCACTCAGGGGGCTTTGATGATCGTCGTGACGGGTGCCACCGGGAACATCGGACGGGTGCTGGTGGAGCTGCTCGCCGGGGCCGGTGAGGAGGTCGTCGCCGTGTCGCGGGGGAACGGGGCGGCGGGCGGGGGCCCGGCCGGGGTGCGGTGGGTCCGGGGCGGGGCCGGGGACGCCGGGAGCCTGCGGCCCGCACTCGACGGTGCCCATGCGCTGTTCCTCGTGCTGGGGGGCGAGCTGAACTTCCGGGGCGAGGCGCCCGACCGGCTGGTGAAGGCGGTCGGGGACGCCGGGGTCGAGCGGATCGTGCTCGTGTCCTCGCAGGTCGCCGGCACCCGGCCCGACGCGTCCTCGCACGACCGGCTGCGGGAGTTCGAGAGCGCCGTGCGGGCGTCCGGGCGGGAGTTCACCGTTCTGCGGCCGGCGGGGTTCGCGTCCAACGCGTTCGCCTGGGCCGGGTCCGTCCGTGCCCGGCGTACCGTCCACGCGCCCTTCGGCGAGGTCGCGCTGCCCGTGGTCGACCCCGCGGACATCGCCGCCGTGGCCGCCGCCGCGCTGCGCGAGGACGGGCACGCGGGCCGGGTGTACGAGCTGACCGGGCCCGAGTTGATCAGTCCGCGGCGGCAGACCGAGGTCATCTCGGCGGCCCTCGGTGAGGAGGTGGAGTTCGTGGAGCTGTCCCGCGCGGAGGCGCACGCGGGGATGGCGCGGTTCATGCCGGAGCGGGTGGTCACCGGCACGCTGGACGTGCTCGGCGCCCCGCTGCCCGCCGAGCAGCGGATCGGCCCCGATGTGGAGGCGGTGCTGCACCGGCCGGCGGCGCCGTTCTCGGCGTGGGTCGAGCGGCATCTGCCGGCGTTCGCCTAGCCGCTACTTCGCGTGCCGTACCGCGTAGATCATGACGAAGGCGATGAAGTGGATGCCGAAGAGGAAGTAGGCCAGGAAGTACCAGACCTGGCGTTCGTTCTTCGTCTCCTGGGCCAGGCGCCGCTTCTCGAACGTGTCCGCGGTCGAGGGGTCCTCGGCCGCGGGGCCCTCTGTCAGGGGGTTCTCGTCCGTCACAGTTCCCGGTGGACCTTCGTGTTGGACGCCTGGGCGCGCGGGCGCAGGACGAGGAGGTCGACGTTGACGTGGCTGGGGCGGGTCACCGCCCAGGTGATGGTCTCGGCGACGTCGTCCGCGGTGAGGGGCTCGGCGACGCCCTGGTAGACCTTCTCCGCCTTCTCCTGGTCGCCGCCGAAGCGGGTGAGGGCGAACTCCTCCGTCTTGACCATGCCGGGCGCGATCTCGATCACGCGGACGGGCCGGCCGACGATCTCCAGGCGGAGGGTCTCGGCGAGGACGTGGGCGCCGTGCTTGGCGGCGACGTATCCACCGCCGCCCTCGTAGGTGCCGTGGCCGGCGGTGGAGGAGACGACCACGACGACGCCGTCCCCGCTCGCGACCAGCTTCGGCAGCAGGGCCTGGGTCAGGTTCAGGGTGCCGATGACGTTGGTCTCGTACATCGTGCGCCAGTCGGCGGGGTCGCCGGTGGCGACCGGGTCGGCGCCGAGGGCGCCGCCCGCGTTGTTGACGAGGACGCCGATCGTCTGGAAGGCGGTGGCGAACTCGTCGACGGCGGCGCGGTCGGTGACGTCCAGCTGGTAGGCGACGGCCGAGTGGCCGGCCTGGGTGATCTCCTCGGCGAGGGCCTCGATGCGGTCCTTGCGGCGGGCGGTGAGGACGACGCGGTAGCCGGCCGCGGCGAGCTGCCGGGCCGTGGCGGCACCGATGCCGCTGCTCGCGCCGGTGACGACGGCGATGCGGGAGGCGGCGGACGGGGCGGCGGTGGCCATGGCTGCTCCTGGGGCTGCGTCGGGGTGGTGTGCGACCGGATCGCCGTCCAGCGTAAGTGACCCTCAGCCGCCGTTTCGCGGCGCCCACATGATGACGGCCATCCCGGCGAGGCAGACCAGCGCGCCGGTGATGTCCCAGCGGTCGGGGCGGTAGCCGTCGGCGATCACGCCCCACAGCAGGGAGCCGGCCACGAAGATCCCGCCGTAGGCGGCGAGGATGCGGCCGAAGTGGGCGTCCGGCTGGAAGGTGGCGACGAAGCCGTACGCGCCGAGGGCGAGGACGCCGCCGGTGATCCACAGCCAGCCCCGGTGCTCCCGGACGCCCTGCCAGACCAGCCAGGCGCCGCCGATCTCGAAGAGGGCGGCGACGACGAACAGGGCGGCGGAGCGGAGGACCGGCATGGGCCCAGCTTGGCAGGCGGGCGCGGTGTCACCTGTTGGAGGGCGCCTGGGGGGCGGCTCGCGTGGCATACATCGCTACGGCAGTCGTACCCGCGGCGGTGCGGCGCGTGAGCGAGGAGTGGTGAGGGGCGTGCGGATGCGGGCGTGGGTGTTGTCCGGGGTGTGTGCCGGTGCCGTGCTGGTGCCGGGGGTCGCGGCGGCCGCTCCGGCGCCGGTGGCCGATCTCGCCTTCCACGGGAGCGTGGTGCTGGAGGGGGACCGGGCGGAGGTGCTGCTGACCCCGCGCAACAACGGGCCGGACGTGGTCGCGGACGCGACGGTCCGGCTGCGCTGGTCGGTGGCGCTGGCCGACGAGCAGGAGCTGCCCGCCCGGTGCGCGCGGGAGGACGAGCGGACGGTGGTGTGCGGGACGGGCGCGCTGGCCGTGGACGCGGCGGGGGAGCGGTTGCGGGTGCCGGTACGGCTGCGGGAGCGGCCCGCCGAGCTGACGCTGGAGATCGACACGGCGTGGAGCGCGGGGGCGACGGACGGGGACCGGACGAACGACCGGATGGCGGTGCTGGTGCTGGCGACCGGGGACGCGTACGCCTTCTGACTCCCCTTGATCCCTTCGGGCTGCCCCGGCCCGCGCTAGGCGGGGTTCTCCGCGTCGTAGCGCTCGCGGGCGGTGCGGACCTCGTCGAAGTGGGTCTCGGCCCAGTCCTTCACAGCGGTGAGCAGGGCGGCGAGGCTGGCGCCGAGCGGGGTGAGGGCGTAGTCGACGCGGACCGGGACGGACGGGGTGACCGTGCGGCTGATGATGCCGTCCCGCTCCAGGGCGCGCAGGGTCTGGGTGAGCATCTTGGGGCTGACGCCGGCGATCTTGCGGCCGAGGTCGCTGTAGCGCAGGGGTCCGGGGGCCAGGGCGGAGACGACGAGGCTGACCCACTTGTCGCTGAGCCGTCCGAGGAGCTGGTTGGTGGGGCAGCCGCGAATGAAGGCGTCGTACTCGGCGCGGGCCTGTTCGCGGCGCTGGGCGGCGGTCAAGGTGGCCATGGCTCTCCTCCGGGTCGGCTACGCACTCTCGGGTAACTACTTACCGATAGATAGTAGCTCTCCTACGGTTGGTGGTGCGGCAGGAAAGGCGCCGCGGGACATCAAGTGGCTTGATTTCGAGGAGAGTTGTCATGCGTGCTGCGGTGGTGAGGGCGTTCGGCGGTCCGGACGCGGTGGAGATCGCGGAGGTGCCGGTGCCGGAGCCGGGAGCGCGGCAGGTGCGGATCAAGGTGGCCGCGGGGGCGCTGAACCCCGTGGACGCGGGGGTGCGTGCCGGTTTCTTCGGCGGGGCCGGCAAGACGCTCGGGCTCGGCTGGGACGTCGCCGGGACGGTGGACGCGGTCGGGGTGGCCGCGGCCTGGCAGGTCGGCGACCCGGTGGTGGCGCTGGTGCCGGGGGTGGCCGACCCGCTGGGGGCGCACGCCGAGTACGTCGTCGTGGCCACGGACGCGGTGGCGAAGGCGCCGGCCGCGGTGGACGCCGTGCACGCGGGCACCCTGCCGCTGAACGGGCTGACCGCGCTCCAGGCGCTGGACCTGCTGGATCTCGCGCCGGGTGCGTCCCTGCTGGTGACGGGGGCGGCGGGCGCGGTCGGCGGCTTCGCCGTGCAGCTGGCCGCGCACCGGGGGCTGGAGGTGACCGGGCACGCCCGTGCGGGCGACGAGGAGCTGGTGCGCTCGCTGGGTGCCGCGCGCTTCACGGCGGACGGCCTCGCGCCGGGGAGCGTGGACGCGGTGCTGGACGCGGCGGTGCTGGGCGAGGCCGCCCTGGAGTGGGTGCGGGACGGGGGCGCGTACGTCGGTGTGCGGCCGGGGGCGCAGCCCGGGCCGGTGCGCGGGGTGCGGACGGGGGCCGTGGAGGTGGCCGCGGACGGGGCGGGGCTGGCGGAGCTGGTCCGGCTGGTGGACGAGGGGGTGCTGACCCTGCGGGTGGCCGAGGCCTACGCCCTGGAGAAGGCGGCCGAGGCGCATGCCCGGCTGGCGGAGGGCGGGGTGCGGGGGCGGCTGGTGCTGGTGCCCTGACTCCCGGCGGGGGGCCGGAATAACCGGGGAGGGCGGACCGTTCCGGGGGTATAGTTGAACGGTCAACAACCTGGAGGGTGAGCGACCATGCAGTTCGGGATCTTCACGGTCGGCGACGTCACGCCGGACCCCACCACGGGACGGACCCCGACCGAACGCGAGCGGATCAAGGCCATGGTCGCCATCGCGTCGAAGGCGGAGGAGGTCGGCCTGGACGTCTTCGCGACCGGTGAGCACCACAACCCGCCGTTCGTGCCGTCCTCGCCGACCACGATGCTCGGCTACATAGCCGCGCGGACGGAGAACCTGATCCTCTCCACGTCCACCACCCTGATCACCACCAACGACCCGGTGAAGATCGCGGAGGACTACGCGATGCTCCAGCACCTGGCCGACGGGCGCGTGGACCTGATGATGGGCCGTGGCAACACCGGGCCGGTGTACCCGTGGTTCGGCCAGGACATCCGGGAGGGCATCAACCTCGCCATCGAGAACTACGCCCTGCTGCGCCGCCTGTGGCGCGAGGACGTCGTCGACTGGGAGGGCAAGTTCCGCACGCCGCTGCAGGGCTTCACCTCCACCCCGCGCCCGCTGGACGGCGTACCGCCGTTCGTCTGGCACGGCTCCATCCGCTCGCCCGAGATCGCCGAGCAGGCCGCGTACTACGGCGACGGCTTCTTCCACAACAACATCTTCTGGCCCGCCGACCACACCAAGCGGATGGTGGAGTTCTACCGGAAGCGGTACGCCCACTACGGGCACGGCACCCCGGAGCAGGCGATCGTCGGCCTGGGCGGCCAGGTGTTCATGCGGAGGAACTCCCAGGACGCGGTGCGGGAGTTCCGGCCGTACTTCGACAACGCGCCGGTGTACGGCCACGGGCCCTCGCTGGAGGACTTCACCGAGCAGACCCCGCTGACCGTCGGCTCCCCGCAGCAGGTCATCGAGAAGACCCTGTCCTTCCGCGAGTACGCCGGCGACTACCAGCGCCAGCTGTTCCTGATGGACCACGCGGGGCTGCCGCTGAAGACCGTGCTGGAGCAGCTCGACATGCTCGGCGAGGAGGTCGTGCCGGTGCTGCGCGAGGAGTTCGCCAAGGGGCGTCCGGCGGACGTGCCGGAGGCGCCGACCCACCAGTCCCTGCTCGCCGGCGCCGAGAAGGAGGTCGTCGCATGAAGCTCGTCGTCGTGTCCGCGGGGCTGAGCGTCCCGTCCTCCACCCGGCTGCTCGCCGACCGGCTGGCCGCCGCCGTCGGCCGGCACACGCCGGTGGACCTCGAGGTGGTCGAGCTGCGGGAACTCGCGGTGGAGATCGCGCACAACTTCACCAACGGGTTCGCGGGCAGGGGTCTCGCCGCCGCGCAGGACGCGGTGGCGGGGGCCGACGGGCTGATCGTCGTCACACCGGTGTTCAGCGCGTCGTACAGCGGGTTGTTCAAGTCCTTCTTCGACGTGCTGGACAAGGACGCGCTGGCCGGGAAACCGGTGCTGATCGGGGCGACCGGGGGCACGGGACGGCACTCGCTCGTGCTGGAGCACGCGCTGCGGCCGCTGTTCGCCTACCTCCGGGCCGTGGTCGTGCCGACGGCGGTGTACGCCGCGTCCGAGGACTGGGGCGCGGAAGGGCTGGCCGAGCGGATCGAGCGGGCGGCGGCGGAGCTGGCCGCGCTGATGCCGCTGGCTCCGCGGGGGGCGGAGGAGACCGTGGTGCCCTTCGCGGAACAGCTGGCCAGGCTCGGCGGCCCGGCGCGGTGACCGGGCGGTGACCGGGCGCCGGTGAGAAGGCGGCAGGGCGGTGGGCCGGGTTGTCCCCGTGACGGTGAGAGGCCGGTAAAAAGGGTGATCGTAGGCCCGGCGAGCCCGGCCCGGCCGCCGCCGGCCTTGGCACACTGACCTACGTGCCCCAGACTGTGCTGCTCGCCGAAGACGACCGTGCCATCCGTCATGCCCTGGAGCGTGCCCTGACGCTGGAGGGGTACCAGGTGACGGCGGTCGCCGACGGCGTGGAAGCGCTGGCGCAGGCCCACAAGAACCCGCCGGACGTCCTCGTGCTCGACGTGATGATGCCGGGCATCGACGGCCTCCAGGTCTGCCGGGTGCTGCGCGCCGAGGGCGACCGGACCCCGATCCTGATGCTCACCGCCCTCGTGGAGACCGCCGACCGCATCGCGGGCCTGGACGCCGGCGCCGACGACTACGTGGTCAAGCCGTTCGACGTCGAGGAGGTCTTCGCCCGGCTCCGCGCCCTGCTGCGCCGCACCAGCCCGGCGCCCGCCGCAGGTGCCGTACCGGAGAGCACCGGGCGGGAGGCGCAGGTGACCGACCGGCAGGTGGAGGCCGCCGGCATCCGCATGGACCTGCAGGCCCGCCGGGCCTGGCGCGGCCGGCGCGAGCTGGAACTGACCCGCACCGAGTTCGAGCTGCTGGAACTGCTGGCGCGCAACGCGGGCATCGTCCTCGACCACTCCACGATCTACGACCGGATCTGGGGGTACGACTTCGGGCCCGGCTCCAAGAACCTCGCCGTCTACGTCGGCTACCTGCGCCGCAAGCTGGACGAGCCCGGCGCCCCGCAGCTGATCCACACCGTGCGGGGCGTGGGTTACGTGCTGCGGGAGGACTAGGTGGGCCGCCGCTGGCGGCTGCCGGCCGGGCCCCGGCCGAAGCTGGTCTCCCTGCGCACCACCTTCGCGGTCTCCTTCGCGGCCGTCACCGCCGCCGTGACGATCCTCGTCGGCATCCTGTCGTACAACTCCGCCGCCCGGCTCGTCCGGGTCGACCAGCAGTCGGTGTTCACGCAGGTCGTGCAGGACGTGCGGGACGAGGTACGGCAGCACGCGATGAGCCCCGACGACTTCTCCTCCTCCCGCCCCGGGCACGACGTGGTCCGCCCCGCCCGCACCGACGTGCAGGTGCTCGGCGCGCAGGGGCAGATCATGGACCACGGCAGCCCGGTGCTGCCGGTCACCGCCGGGGACCGGGACATGGCCGTCGCCCGGACGGCGGGGCTGGTGGTCCAGCACAAGGACGTACGGGTGGAGGCGGACCTGTTCCGCATCGCCACCGTCTCGCTCGGCGACGGGCGCGGAGCCGTGCAGGTCGCGCAGGAGTTCAGCGACACCGAGGACCTGCTGCGGGCGCTCCAGCGGCGGACGCTGATCCTGATGGCGGCGGTCGTGGTGGCGGCCGGGCTGTTCGGGTGGTGGCTGGCCCGGCGGATCACCCGGCGCCTGGTGGTCCTCACCTCCGCCGCCGAGGACGTCGCCCGCACCCGGCAGCTGGGCATCCAGGTGCCGGTGGCCGGTCTGGACGAGGTGGGGCGCCTCGGCCGTGCCTTCGACCGGATGCTGGGGCGGCTCGCGCAGTCGGAGGAGGACCAGCGCAGGCTGGTGCAGGACGCCGGGCACGAACTGCGCACCCCGCTCACCTCCCTGCGGACGAACATCTCGCTGCTCCGGCGCATCGACGAACTCCCGCCCGACAGCCGGGAGGAGCTGGTCGCCGACCTCTCCCAGGAGGCGAGGGAGCTGACCGACCTGGTCAACGAGCTGGTCGATCTCGCCGCCGGGCAGTCCGACGCCGAGCCGCCCCAGCGGGTGGACCTCGCCGACCTCGCCGAGGACGTCGTCGGGCTGGCCAGGCGCCGTACCGGCCGGGACGTCGTGCTGAGCGCGAGCGGTGACACGACGACCGACGGACGGCCCGGGATGCTCCAGCGGGCCATCTCCAACCTGGTCGAGAACGCGGCCAAGTTCGACCGGGGCGGCAAGACGCCGATCGAGGTCGCCGTCACCGGACCGGCCCGGCCGGGCACGGTGCGGGTGGAGGTGCGGGACCGGGGGCCCGGGATCGCCGAGGGCGACCTCGTCCGCATCTTCGACCGCTTCTACCGTGCCGCCGACGCCCGCTCCCTGCCCGGCTCGGGCCTCGGCCTCTCCATCGTCCGCGAGGTCGCCATGGCCCACGGCGGGGCCCCGTTCGCCTACCGGCGGGAGGGCGGCGGCGCGGTCATCGGGTTCACGGTCGGGGGCGGGATCGTGCCGGGCGCCGGCCGGGGTGAGTAGGCGTACCTACCGGTGACCGGTAGGTACGCCCATCCGCGTGCCCCTCTGGCGGCCGTAGCGTCGCCGTATGCCCGAGGAGAGCGCACCCACCCCGACCACGCCCGAGACCACGCCCGAGACCGCGCCCGAGACGGCGACCGAGACGGCGACCGAGACGGCGACCGCCACCGCGACCGCCGCCGGGCCGGCCCTCTCCGGGGCCCGTGCCCTCGGCCTCGGCTGTCTCGGCTGCGGCGGGCTCGTGCTCGTCGCCGTGGTGGCCCTGATCGTCCAGCTCACCTGGAACTCCTCGACGGACTTCCCCCGGGTCGCGCCCCAGGAGATGGCGAACCGTGTCCTCGGGCACTCACAGGAGGCGTACGACGTCATGGGGTTCACGCGGACCGTGCGGCCCGGGGTCGAGAAGATCGGCGTCAGCACGGAGAACACCCTGGACGCCGGCTACTGCTACGACGGGGGGCTGCTCGGGCTGGAGGACAAGACCGTCGACGGCGCCTACCGGATGTCCCACGACTGGGCGCTGGACCACGTGCCCGCGAGCCAGGCCGTGCCCGGACTGCGCCGGCTGCACCGGCGGCTGCGGGACGAGGGCTGGGAGGTCTCGTCGTACCGCGAGGGCGGCAAGGGCAAGGACTGGTCGCTGTACGTCCAGCGGGACGGCGGGGACGAGCGGATGTCCTTCACCTGGTTCCCGGACCGGGAGTACTTCCTGGGCGTCTCCGCCGGGCCCTGCGCCTACGACCCCGGGTGGACGGACGGCGAGGACCCCTACTACCCCGACTCCGCCGCCGACTCCGTCACGCCGCCCGCTCTCGGGCCGGGGAGGCGGTGAGCGCTCCGGCCGCGCTCAGTCGGCCCGTCCGCGCCGGGCCGCCGTCAGGTGCCAGGCCAGGTTGCCCACCGCCGCACCGGCGGCCACGGCGGCCACGATCACCCCGCCGGTCGCGAGGCCGTCGCTGAACAGGTGCGGGCGCCGGTCCAGGCTGTGCAGCCCGAAGCCGCACAGCTCGTACACGCCGACGGCGGCGATGACCAGGCTGACGACCAGCACGGTCAGCGTCGGCGCGAGATCGCGCACGCAGACCTCCGTACCGGGCTCCGCTTCCGTGATGTCCTGCATGGGTCCCCCGTTGAACAGACGTGTGAACGGCCCGGTGGGCGTTGGCGATTGGGAACCTACAATACGTAGGGTCGGATAGGGTCGACGCCGTGCGGATCTACATCAGTGCGGACATGGAAGGCATCACCGGGCTCGTCGACGCCGACGACGTCCAGCCGGGCGGCCGGGACTACGAGCGGGGCCGCACCATGATGGCCGAGGACGTGAACGCCGCCGTGCGGGGCGCCTTGGCGGCCGGGGCGACCGACGTCCTCGTCAACGACGCCCACGGGCCGATGCGCAACCTGCTCCCCGAGGCGCTGCACCCGGCGGCCCGCCTGGTCCGGGGCAAGCCCAAGCAGCTCGGCATGCTGGAGGGCCTGACCGGGGAGTACGACGCCGCGCTGTGCGTCGGCTACCACTCCCGGGCCGGGGCGCCGGGCGTGCTCAGCCACAGCTTCATGGGGCACGAGATCGAGGACATGTGGCTGGACGGCCGCCCGGTCGGCGAGATCGGCCTCGCCCACGCCACGGCGGCGGCCCTCGGGGTGCCCGTGGCGGTCCTCACGGGCGACGACGCGGCGTGCGAAGAGACGGCGGAGTGGGACGCCTCGGTCGTGACCGTCCCGGTGAAGTACGCCCGTGACCGGTTCGCTGCCGAGCTGCGGCCGGCCGCGGAGGCGCGCGAGGCCATCGAGGAGGCGGTCGCCCGGGCGCTGACCCCGGCCCCGGCCCGCCCGGCGCCGTCGGCCGCGGAGGCGACCCTCACGGTGCGCTGGCAGTCCGCCTCGGTCGCCGTCACCCTGCTGGGCATCCCCGGTGTGACCGCCGAGGACGCGCGGACGGTCCGGGCGAGCGGACCGCTGCCCGCGCTGTTCCGGCAGTTCGGGGTGTGGATGCGGGTGGCGGCCTCGCTCACCCACCAGGCACCGTACTGCTGACCTCGTCGGGTCGGTCCGGGGCGGTGCGGCGGGCGTAGGCGCGGGCCGCGCGGGCGCGGTCTCCGCGGCGGGTGGGGCACCCGTGGCGGCGGCCGCAACGAGGACCGGCCGGTGCCGAGCCCGGGGTGGGCGGGCCGCCGTGGACAGGGGCTGGGCGGGCCGCCGGGGACAGGGATTGGGCGGGTCGCCGGGGAATAGGGGCTGGGTCGGCCGCCGTGGACAGGGCCTGGGCGCGCCACCGTGGACAGGGGCTGGGCCGGCCGCCGTGGACAGGGCCCGGGCCGGGCCGCCCGTCGGCCGCGCTCGACCGGCCGCCCCGAGGGTGGTCATCGCGTGATCACCCTCGGGCATCCCGTTCGCGGCGTCCGGCGGGCAGGATGGACGACGACCGCCACCCACCCGGAGGCGCACGCCCCCCTGACCCCGGAGGCGACTGCCCCACACCCCGGAGGCCCGCATGGACGCGTCCACCGAGCTGGGGGACTTCCTGAAGTCCCGCCGTGCCGCGCTACGGCCGGAGGACGTCGGCATCGCGACCGAGCCGGCCCGCCGCCGGGTCGCCGGGCTGCGCCGTGAGGAACTGGCCCTGCTCGCCGGCGTCAGCGTCACCCACTACACCCGTCTCGAACAAGGCCGCGCGGCCGGCGTCTCCGACTCCGTGCTGGACGCGATCGCCCGCGCCCTGTGTCTCACCGAGGACGAGACCGCCCGCCTCAAGGACCTCGCCCGGCCCGCCGCCCGGCGCCGCCCGGCCGCACCCCGCGCCGAACACGCGACCCCCTCGGCCCGCCGGCTGCTCGCCGCCATGACCGACGTACCGGCGCTCCTCCTGGACCGGCGCGGAGACGTCCTCGCCTGGAACCGGCTCGGCCACGCCCTGCTCGCCCCGCACCTGCCGTGGCCGGCGCCGGGCACCCCCGCCGACCGCCCCAACCTCGTCCGCATGCTGTTCCTGGACGAGCGCCACCGCGCCCTGCACGCCGACTGGAAGCAGGAAGCCCACCTCGCGGTCGCCTCCCTGCGCCTGGCCGCCGACCGGCACCCCGACGACCGAGCCCTGGCCGAGCTGATCGGACGGCTGTCCATCCAGAGCGAGGAGTTCACCGCCCTGTGGGCCCGGCGTCCGGCCCGCACCCGCACCACGGGCGGCAAGTCCCTGCGCCACCCGGCCGTGGGCACCCTGGAGCTGGGCTTCGAGAACCTGTCCGCGGGCGCCACCGGCCAGCGCCTGATCGCCTACACCGCCGAGCCCGGCTCCCCGTCCGACGCGGCCCTGCGCCTGCTGGCGGCCACGACGGCGGCCACGACGGCCTCCACCGGGCCGGGGCTGCCCGCCCTGGACGCGCAGTGAGCGGTCGCGCTCAGGTGTGCGCGCCGGCCCCGAGGACGTCGAGCATGGCCCGGGTGGCCGGGCTGGGGTTGAAGCGGCTCCACGCCAGACACTCCACGCGGTGCGGCCCGTCGGCCACCGGGACCAGCGCCAGCGCGGGGTCCCGGGCGGCCAGCGGCCGGATGAACGCCGAGGGCAGCAGCGCGACACCGAGACCGCGCGCCACCAGCCGGGTGATCAGCTCCACCACACCGGCCTCGTACGCCACGTCGCGGACCAGGCCCGCCGCCGCGAACGCCTGATCCGACTGGGCCCGGGCGGGCGTCCCGGCCACGAAGTCCACGAACGTCTCGTCGGCGATCTCGGGCAGCGTCACCCCGGCCGCCCCCGCCAGCCGGTGCCCGGCCGCCACGACCAGGACGTGTGCGTCGTGGGCGAGGACCAGGCTCTCCACCCCGGAGGGCCGCTGGTCCTCCGGCAGCCCCAGGAAGGCGATGTCCAGGTCCCCCGCCCGGATCGCCGCCACCAGCTCGTCACTGCGCCCGGACCGGAGCACCACCCGGACCTGCGGGTGCTGGGCCCGGTACCGCTGGAGCACCTCCGCCACGTCCACGGCGGCCGTGGTCACGATCACGCCGACGGCCAGCCGCCCCCGGACCACGCCGGCCGCGGCGGACGCGTCGGCCATCGCCCGGTCCGCGGCGGCCAGCGCCTCCCGCGCCCGCGCCACGAACGCCTCCCCGGCACTGGTCAGTTCGACCCGCCGGCTGGACCGCGCGAACAGCCGCACCCCCAACTCCCGCTCCAGCGCGCCGATCCGGTGACTGAGGGAGGACTGCACCACGTAACAGCGCTCGGCGGCCCGGGTGAAGTTGCGGGTCTCGGCGACGGCGACGACGTACCGCATCTGCTGGAGGTCCACGCCATCCATCGTTGTCGTTCATGGCTGCGATGACAACCATGTCTTGGACGCATGGCGGGCCGCCCACCGAGACTTCCTGGCATGCCCCCGTACACCCACCGGCCGGCCACCGTCCTGCTGACCGCCCTCGCCCCCGCCGCCTGGGGCACGACCTACGTCGTCACCAGTGAACTCCTCCCGCCCGGGCACCCGTTGTTCGCCGGCCTCATGCGCGCCCTGCCCGCCGGACTGCTCGGCCTGGCGCTCACCCGCGTCCTGCCGCGCGGGGACTGGTGGGGGAAGGCCGTCGTCCTCGGCGTGCTCAACATCGGCGGGATGCCCCTGCTGTTCGTGGCCGCCCAGCGGCTCCCCGGCGGTGTGGCCGCCACCCTCGGCGCCACCCAGCCGCTGCTGGTGGCCGCCCTGGCCGTCGCGGTGCTCCACGACCGGCCGACCGCCTGGCGCTGGGCCTGGGGCGTCCTCGGCGTGGCCGGCGTCGGACTCGTCGTCCTCGGGCCGCACGCCCGGCTGGACGCCGTAGGGGTGCTCGCCGGTCTCGGGCATACGGCGACCATGGCCGGCGGGGTCGTCCTCACCCGGCGCTGGGGCCGGCCGGCGGGGGTCGGACCGCTGACCATGGCCGGCTGGCAACTCACCGTCGGGGGACTGCTCCTGCTCCCGCCGACCCTGCTGTTCGAGGGGCTGCCCGAGCGGATCGACGCGGGTGCCGTCGGCGGCTACCTGTGGCTCGGCAGCATGGGCGGCCTGATCGCGTACACCCTCTGGTTCCGCGGCCTGGCCACCCTCCCGGTCGGCGCCTCGGCGCCCCTGGTGCTGCTCTCCCCGCTGGTCGCCACCGTCATCGGCACGGCCCGGGGCGAGTCCCTGACCCTGCCCCAGGGCTGCGGCTTCGCCCTGGCCCTGGCGGCACTGCTGGCCGCGCAACTCAACCCGCCGCGGACAACCCGGCTGCGGACAGGAGCCCCTCCCCGGACAGGAAACCCCGACCCGCCGCGGACAGGAGAACCCAACCCGCAGCGGACAGGGAGCCTCGACCCGCCCCGGACAGCCACCCCCAACCCGTCGCAGGCGAGAAGTCGCCGGCGAGAAGGAGAACGAACCCCATGAGCGCAGGCATGACGATCGCGGTCCTCGGCGCCGGCGGAACGGTCGGCAGCCGGGTCGTCGCCGAGGCCGTCGCACGCGGCCACCGGGTGCTGGCCCTGTCCCGGAAGCCGACGAGCGAGCACCCGGACGTGACACCCGTCCCGGTCGACGCGCGCGACCCGGACGCCGTGCGCGCGGCCCTCGCGGACTTCGGCGCGGACACCGTCGTGGTGAGCGTACGCACCGACCCGGTGGACGAGGACTTCCTGCTCGGCACCACCCGGACCGTCCTGGACGCGGCTGCGCGGCTGGGGGCGCGCGTCCTGGTGATAGGCGGGGCCGGTGCCCTGCGCAGCCCCGGTGCGCCCGGCCTGCTGGTCGCCGACGACCCGGCCCGCGTCCCGCCGCAGTGGCGGCCGGTCGCCGCCGCCGGGGTGGCCCAGCTCCGGACCTGCCGGGCCCACGCCCACACCGACTGGGTCTACCTCAGCCCCCCGGCCCTTCTCGAACCCGGCGTCCGCACCGCCCGCTACCGGCGCGGCACCGACACCCTGCTCACCACGGCCGACGGCCGGTCCTGGATCAGCACGGAGGACCTGGCCGTGGCCGCCCTGGACGAGTTGGAGAACCCGGGCGACGAGCGGCACATCACGGTCGTCCACGCGGGGGAGGAGTGAGGTCTTCGCCGTCTCTCCCGGGACGGCCGCCGCGATGCCGGCGGTGGCCGGGCGGAGGGCGGTGGCGCCGTCGGCGGCGGGAACGGGTGTGAGGTCCTCGTCGGCGAGGCCGCGGCGCAGCACGTCACGCAGGGCGTGATCGTCCTCGACGACCAGGGTCTTCCGGTTCACGGTCCTCCGTGGGCCTGGTCGCCGAGGCGGTCGCGTCGGTGAGCAGGGATGCGGGAAGCCAGTGGGCGGCCGCGCACAGGCACACGCCCAGCCACCCGGCGGCGAACAGCCAGCCGCCGACGACGTCCGTGAACCAGTGGACGCCCAGGTAGACCCGGGTGAGCCCGACCAGCAGGCCCCAGCCGCACACCACGATGCGCAGGGCTGTGCCGCCGCGCGGGGCGCGCAGGGTGAGGGCGACGATCAGCAGGCCGGCGGTCAGAGCGGCCGTGGTGGCGTGGCCCGAGGGGAAGGCCCAGCCGCTCGCGTGGGTGGCCCAGTCGCTTCGGAGCGGACGCGGCCGGTGAACCAGTTCCATCACCCCGTACCGCAGGAGCTGGCCCAGGCCGAGGCAGGCGAGGCCGACGGCGGCGGCGAGCAGCCGGGTCCGTGGCGTGCGCCCGGTGAGGGCGCCGGCCACCACGGTGAGCAGGTAGGGAACCAGGCCGGTGCCGGTGGCGGTGATCCCCCGGGCCAGCGCCACGGCCTCCGCCGGGCGATGGGTGACCGACCGGGTGAGGAACCTGTCGTCCAGCCAGAGCGGTGTGCCGGCCCGGCCGGAGACGACCAGTGCCAGGACGGTGAACGCCGCCCACGCGCCCAGGCCCACGCTGCCCGCCAGATCAGCGGCGTCCCTGCGGTTCATGAGGCCGACAGCAGCACGCGCAGGGGAGGGGCCGTCGCAAGGCGCCCGGCCAGTGTCGCGGACCGGGCGTGCAGCAACGACATCGATCCGAGCGCCACGACCGCACCCACGACCACTCCGGCCAGTACGTCGTGCGGGTAGTGCACGCCGACCCAGACCCGGGAGGCGGCCATCGCGACCGCGGCCAGGCAGGCGAGCGCGCCCAGCCGGCGGGAGACGAACAGCAGTGCCACGGCGGCCGCGGCGGCGATCGCCGCGTGGTTGCTGGGAAACGACCAGTCGCCGTGGGCCGGGCATGCTTCCAGGGTGCGCACCCGCAGGGTCTGGCAGGGCCGGTCCTCGCGGACGAGCGTCTTCAGTACGTCGTTCACCAGGTACGCCACGACCACGACCACCGGAACGGCCAGCGCGGTCAGCGCCTCCGGGGCCCCCGTGCGCCGGGCACGCCACCAGGCCAGGACCATGAGAAGGGCGAACAGCGCCAGGCCGTAGGCGGACCATGCCTCGATCGTCGTGTCGAGCGGGCCGGGCGAGTGCCGGGCCAGGTCCACGACGTACCGGTACGCGGAGCCGTCGATCGACGCACCGCCGGACGCGGGATTCATCCGCGTACCTCCTCGGTCCGGGCGCGCCGGCGGCCGCGGTACACCTCGGCGGCGAGCGGGATCAGCGACACGAGCACGATCAGGGCGACCAGCGGCAGCAGGTAGCGGTCCACGTTCGGGACCGAGGAGCCCAGCGCGTAGCCCGCCAGGGTCAGGCCGAGGCTCCACACCAGGCCGCCGGCGATCTGCCAGACGGTGAACACCCGGGCGGGCACGCCCAGCGCCCCCGCGAGCGGGTTGAGCACGGTGCGCACCACGGGGACGAACCTCGCCAGGACGATCGCCTTCGCGTGCCCGTAGCGCGCGAGCAGTTCCTCGGCCTTGCCGGCCCCCTCCCGCAGGCGTGCCGAGCGGCTGCGCGCGAGCAGCGTGCCGCCCGCGCGGCGCCCGATCAGGTAGCCGCACTGCGCACCGGCCAGCGCACCCAGCGCCGCCGCGGCCAGCAGAGGCCCGAGCGAGAGGCGCACGCCGTGCTGCCCGGTGCCGGTGCACAGCAGACCCGCCGTGAAGAGCAGGGAGTCGCCCGGCAGGAAGAAGCCGATCAGCAGCCCCGTCTCGGCGAACATCACCACGCCGACGCCGAGCACGCCGAACGCGGCCAGCAGCGACTGGGCGTCGAGAGGATTCACCGCGAGCTGCGACGATAGAACCACGGCTGTGGTCATCGCATGAGTCCTTTCCGTGCGGGCCACTGGACGGCGCGCCCGACCGTCTACAATTCCGTAGACGGTCTACGACACTGTAGACGATCGCGGGGTGAGGATCGTTCCCATGAGCGCGGAGAAGGACGAACGCCGGTCTGCGGGCGAGCTGGAGGCCGCGGTGATGGCGGCACTGTGGGCGGCGGGCACACCACTGACCCCGGCCCAGGTCCAGACGGAACTCGCCTCCGGTCTGGCCCGCACGACCGTGACGACGATCCTTTCGAGACTGCACGAGAAGGGCACACTGGAACGGCAGCGGCAGGGCCGCGGCTACGCCTACCGCCCCGTGCAGGACCCGCACGGCCTCACCGCCCTGCGCATGCACAGCGAACTCGACCGCGGCAGCGACCGGGAGACGGTGCTGGCCCGCTTCGTCGCCCAGCTCAACCCGGACGACGAGGGGGTCCTGCGCCGGCTGCTGAGGGAGAACCCATGAGGGTCGCCCTGCTGCTGATCCCGCTGCTCCTGCCCTGGGCGGCACCCGCGCCGGCCCGCAGGGTCCTCGACCGCTGCCCGCCCGGGGCCGCACTGTGGACCCTCACCGTCTCGGCGCTGCTGCTCGCGGCAGGCACCGTCGCGGCGCTCGGCACGCTCGCGCTGACCGGACTGCTCAGGATCCCGGCTCTCGCCGCGCTGGGCGAACTGGTGCACCCGCTGTCGACATCCTCCGCGCGCCTGGCGCTGCCGTTGGCCGCTCTGGCCGCCGGCCTGCTGGCTCTCGCCGCGTTCACCCTGATCCGCACAGTGCTGCGGCAGGCCGCCGGGCTGCGCAGCGCGCGCTCCGAGGCCGGGCGCCGCCCCCCGGCGGGCGACCTGTGCGTGGTCGACTCGCCGCGCCCCGACGCGTACGCCCTGCCCGGCCGTCCGCACCGCATCGTCGTCACCACCGCCATGCTGCGCAGCCTGGACGCGCGTGAACGGGAGGCGCTCTTCGCGCACGAGCGCGCCCACAACGCGGGTGGGCACCACTACTTCCTGGCGGCGGCCGAAGTGGCCGCGCACTGCCACCCGGCCCTGCGGCCGGTCCGCGACGCCGTCCGGATGGCCGCCGAACGCGCCGCCGACGAGGCCGCCGCGAGCGCTGTCGGCGACCGCCGCCTCACCGCGCGTGCCATCGCCCGCGCCGCCCTCGCCGCGCATGCGGCGGACGCCCCCCGCCCCGCGGTGACCCCGGCGGCCACGTCCGGCCCGGTACCGCGCCGCGTGGCCGCACTCCTGTCGCCCGCCGCGCGGCGGGCACGCGGCGCCTCGTGGGCCGTCGCGCTGCTGACCACCTGCGCGCTGCTGTCCTGCGCCACCGCCGCGACCGGTGCGATCGCCGTCCACCAGGACATCGAGATCGCCCAGGGCGACACGGCCGGCACCTGAGCGAACGCCGTCGGACGGCACGCTCCGGCCCGGCCATGCTCCGAACCGCCTGCCGCGCGGACCGGCGCCAGAAGCCCCCTCCCGGCACATGGCGAGGGCGGGGTACGAAAACCCCGCCCGCTACCCGAGAAACACCGGCTCAGGGCCAGACCAAGCAGTACGGCTGATGCCCCGCCTCATGCAGCCGATGGCTGAAGTCCTGCCATTCGTGCAGCGATTGGGAGCGGCGGGTCGCTGACCTGGGGGTTCGCACGGAAAATGGTGCTGACCTGGGATAACTCCTCTCCGTAGTTCTCACAGGTCAACACCGTTTCCCGGGCTCATGTGCCCTGGATGTGCCCTGGTGGCTTTTCACCAGAGGGCACCCTGCTCGGCTGAAGGACCGGCAGAGGGACTCGTTGCAGCCGCGCTTACTCGGGTCTTGGTGTTGATGGCGCGCGGTTCCGTCGTCACGGCGCCCGACTCACGCAGCTGCCGGACGGCCGTAATCACTTGGGCGGGCCGGTAGACGGTCTCCAAGAGCGTGTAGCGCTGGAGTTCCGGGACAGTTCGCCCCTTGGGCGCTTCGGATATGAAGTCATGCAGGATCCGTCGTAGCGGAGCCGTATCCGGTTCGAACACGAGATCCAGCATCTGCTGTTCGGTGTCCCTGGGGTCGCGGTAGCGGATGCCGTAGGAGGGGTCCACCTTCCACATGGCGTCCTTCATCTTCTCCAGTCCTCGTTCGTGCTGGGTGCCGAAGATCAGGTAGAGCTTCCTGCCGCCCTCGTCGACCATCTCGAAGTACAGCGTGTGTGTGAAACCGGCCTGGCGCAGTGTGGCTCGGTATTGCTCGCGCAGGAAGGTGAACTTGTGCGAGGAGGGCTGCCGGAATACGTCTTGCCACTCCTGGCTGCCGAAGGCTTCGTCGCCGAGTTGTCGGTGGCCGTCGTGTCTCTCGGCGAACCGGGTGAGGAAGGCAGGTTCGAAGGTGACCATGACTTCGGTGCTTCGGTAGCGACCGAGTTCATGCAGGAGCGAGTACGGGATGTCGGGCCCACCGAAGCTGTCCAGGAGAACGAAGAGGGGCTTGCCCAGCCTGCCGGTGCGCTGCAGCTTCCTCAGAAGGGCCGGGTGGAAGTCTCCCTGCTCGATGTCGACCGACAGACGTGCAGTGATGCCTTCCCTGTGCCTCGACTGAGCGAGGGCCATCTGGCGCTGCAATTCTTCTACCCGTCGGGGGTCTTCTTCCATGAGGACCAGCCGCACGCGCTTCGGGGAACGATGCAGAGCGCGGGCGAAGACCTCATAGGCGACGACGGGAGATCCGGGCTCCCCCTGCTTGTAGACGCCGGCCCCCGCGAACCCTTCCGCGTATGTGATCACGTCGTGCCGCGACAGCAGAATCGGCGCCCACGCTTCCAGATACTGCTTGAGTAAGTCGTGTTTGGCGGCCGTGTGCGGATCGCGTTCCCACACGGCATCCTTCGGTACGGCCATGACCGCTCCCCCTACTCCCGTACGGCCCCACTGGGGAGAGGGTCACACACCGTTGCCATATGTCACCAGAGCGCGTACGGGGTTCGTTGGAGATTGGTCGCTACTGCACTGCTTCCACGCGCAGCCGGGGCGGCATCTGGTCCCACGTGATGCCGGCGAGCTCACGGCCTCCGGACTTCGGTGTGCGGCCACCCCACTGCTTGAAGAAGAACGGCACGTCGGCTTCGTTGCAGGCATCGCGGATCTCGACCAGCCATTCCTCTTGCGCGGGGCGGTGCTGGGGGCCGGATTCTCCACCTGCGATCACCCAGCCGACGCCGTCCAGGCGCAAGCCTGTCAGAGGGCCGAGCAGTGGTTCACAGGACAAGAAGCGCACTGAGGCTGGCACCTGACGCAGATCGTCAATGCGACCCAGGTGATCCGCGTTCTCGACGGAGACGCCCATCCAGAGGTTGGGCGGCCAGTCGAGTCGGCCCGCCAGTCGCCGGAGTCTGCGGGCCCTCTTTGTCAGGAGTTGATAGGTGTGCTGTGGGGTGTCGGCGATTACGTGGAAGACCTGCTGTACGAAGTCCAAGGGCACCTTGGCGTGAAACAGGTCGCTCATTGAGTTGACGAAGACCATGCGGGGGGTCTTCCACTGGCGTGGGATGGCCAGCGTGTCCGGATGGAGGGTGAGGGCGAAGCCGGGACCGGATGTCCTGGGGTCACCGTCGGCTTGATACTTGGCCACCCCCATCGCCTTGAGGCGTCTGGATAACGTCAGGGCGTAGCAGTTGTCGCACCCGGGGGAGATGCGATCGCAACCAGTGGTGGGATTCCAGGTCGCCTCAGTCCACTCGATGGTGCTGCGATCGCCCATGGGTCCCCTCCCGTAGCAGTAGGGCAAGGGCCACCAGCGCTTGCCCACTCTGCGCTCCGACTGCGCTGCCTAACGAGCGACGTACCGAACTGGCACGCGATCACACCCATCCTTCACGTCGAACGCGTGTTCTGTGAAGGGGGTGCACCAGGCGGGTGTCGAGGTGATGTGGCCGATCTCGCTGGGTGTCCCCCTGTGTCCGCCGGCTCAAGACTGCTGCGCTGGCGGATCGGTTGGTCGCTGCCCGCAGTAGGTAGGTAATTTTCGACGGCGGTGGTCTATCCGGAGCCGGTCGCATCGGCGGCGCCGTTGCCCGTCGCGGATGTCACGCCTCCTGCTGGGCGTCGACCTCGGCGATCAGCGCCTCGACCCGCTTCCTGATCTCGTCGCGGATCGGGCGGACGGCCTCGACGCCCTTGCCGGCGGGGTCCTCCAGGGTCCAGTCGAGGTACTTCTTGCCGGGGAAGACCGGGCAGGCGTCGCCGCAGCCCATGGTGATGACGTAGTCGGACGCCTGGACGGCCTCGGTCGTGAGGAGCTTGGGCTGCTGGTCGGCGATGTCGATGCCGGCCTCCCGCATCGCTTCGACCGCGGCCGGGTTGACCCGGTCCGCGGGGACGGAGCCGGCGGAGCGGACCTCGATCCGGTCGCCCGCGAGGTGGGAGAGGAAGCCGGCGGCCATCTGCGAACGCCCGGCGTTGTGGATGCAGACGAACAGCACGGAGGCGAGCGGGCTGGAGGGCATCGGTTCTTCCTTCGTCAGTGGATCAGCCCAGGCTGGTATCAGCCAGGAATGATGTGAAAGTATCAGTCCATGCTGACGTCAGTCGACACTGATCTGTTGCGGGTTCTCGCGGATCCGCTCCGCCTCCAGATCGTCACCCTGCTCGCCAAGGAGACGCTCTGCACGACGCACCTGATCGAGGAGACGGGGGCCAAGCAGACCAACCTCTCCAACCATCTGAAGGTGCTGCGCGAGGCGGGGGTCGTGGAGACGGAGCCGTGCGGCCGGTTCACCTACTACCGGCTCAAGCCCGACGTCATCGCCTCGCTTGCCGGTCAGTTCGCCGACCTCGCGGAGACCGCGCGTGCCACCGCCGAGAACGACATGAAGCGGTCCTGCCCCTGATCACCCGCCTTGACGGCGACCTGCACCGAGGAGTTCCTGTTGACCGCCACCGAGGCCACCCAGCACGGCAGAACAGGGCAATCCCCCATAGCCCCCGCCGCCGAGCCGCAGCCCGCTCCGGGCGCGACCCCGCCCCGGCGTCCTCCGCTGCTCGCCAAGGCCGCCGCCGAACTCGTCGGCACGGCGGCGCTCGTCGCGATCGTGGTCGGCTCCGGCATCCAGGCCACGGAACTGACCAAGGACGTGGGGCTGCAGCTGCTCGCCAACTCCACGGCCACCGTCTTCGGGCTCGGCGTCCTGATCACCCTGTTCGGCCCGGTCTCCGGTGCGCACTTCAACCCGGCCGTCACCCTGGCCGAGTGGTGGACGGCCCGGCGCGGAGGCCCCGGCGTCACGTTGCGCGAGGCGGCGGCATACGTCCCCGCTCAGATCGCCGGTGCGATCACGGGCTCGGTCCTGGCCGACGCGATGTTCGGCGAACCGCTCGTGAAGTGGTCCACCCACGACCGATCGGCCGGCCACCTGCTGCTGGGCGAGGTCGTCGCGACCGCCGGCCTGATCCTGCTGATCTTCGGCCTGGCCCGCACCGACCGCCTCCGCTTCGCGCCCGTGGCCGTGGCTTCGTACATCGGTGCGGCGTACTGGTTCACCTCGTCCACGTCCTTCGCGAACCCGGCGGTGACCATCGGCCGCGCCTTCACCGACACCTTCGCCGGCATCGCCCCCGCGTCGGTCGCGGGGTTCATCGGCATGCAGCTCGTCGGAGTCGTGGTCGGACTCGCGCTGGTGGCGCTCGTCTTCATGTCCGGCCGGGAAGCCGCCGAATGACGCGGACAGCTCCGGTTGTGGTGATCGCCGGTGGCCAGTCCGGGCTTGCCGCCGGCTATCACCTTCGCCCGCTGGGCGTCGCGCGCCGAGGCGGACGCGATCATCTGGTGCACCGGCTTCCGGCCGGCGCTGTCCCACCTGGCACCGCTCCGGCTGGGATCGCCACGGTCACATCGCCGTCTAAGGCACGCGTGCGGTGAGCGAGCCGCGCCTGCACCTGCTCGGTTACGGCGACTGGACCGGCCCGGCCTCGGCCACGCTGATCGGGGTCGGGCGGCCGGCTCGGGAAGCCGCTCGTGAAATCGCTGCCTCGCTCGGGTAGGCGCCAAGTCGCCAAGATCAGGGAATTCGCTGCGTGCGCTCCTGGGCGGGGCATCTAATAGGGCGATGGAGCAAGCAAGACCCACTGCGGCCGGGAACGACCACCTGCCTGAGCTGACTCTCGTGGTGGAAACGGCCCTTGGTGTGTTCGTGCGGCCTGTGCCGGCAGCGCTTCCCCTCCCGGAAGGTGTCGACCAGGGGACCGGAGCGGAGATGGCGGCTCATCGAGCAGCGGCCACGTGGGCTCCCTGACTTCGTCTGCCACTCCGCAATCAAGCGTGTCTCTTCGGGGCAGCGGGAGTTGGGCGACCGGATGCTCCTGACCGGCAGCCGGGGCGCTGTCATTCAGGTCAAAAGCCGGGAGGGCGCCCACAAGGACGATGCCAGTGAGCGGAACTGGCTGCGGAACAGGGGCGCCAAAGCTGCGCGCCAGGCGAAGGGGACTGTGCGTAGCCTGCGTTCCGCCCCGGCCGATTTCGAGAACGGACGCGGCCAGACTCTCACCGTCGACGGCAACGACTACGAGTGGATCGGCGTCGTCGTGCTCGACCACGACCGCATACCCGATGACACCATCGTTGACTGCGCGCTGCCCGGCCTGCCCTGCGTGGCGCTGGTTCGACGGGACTGGGACTTCCTGTTCAATCAGCTACGTTCGACCACCGCGGTGGTCAACTACCTCTTCCGCGTGGCCGACATGGACCCGGTGGCTCTCGGGGACGAACCGGTGCGCTATTACGACCTCGCTGCAGCGGACGCCGACGCGCCTCCCGGAGAGATACGCCCTGAAGTCGCTGAACTCGGCGGGGTCCGCTTCTCCGTACCACAGCTTCCGCAGGCACCGGTGGGGTCCGATCGCGCGCACCGGGTTATGCGCATCATCCTCGAAGACATCGCCATCAGCCCGCTCGGCCAACACATGAGCGAAGCCGACCGCTTGCTCCTACTCTCCGAGGTCGACGAGCTGCCGGTAGGCGCCCGCGCCGAGTGGGGCCAGCTGCTGCTCGACATGCTGCGCGATGTGCGTCAGGTTCCCCCCGGGCACTGCAAATGGCGCTGGCGCCGCTCCATCGCTCCATCCGGCACCCGACAGCTGATCTTCGGGTGCGCCACACGCTTCGGCCCCGATATCCAGGCGGCCTTTCCGTCGTATGTCCTGCTGCGCCATCACGAGCTGCACCAGCAGACGGGCCTGGCGGATCAGACGGCGACGCTCGGTGTGTTGCTTACTCCCCGTACTGACGGGACGCGCCCATGGGACACCACCCTGCTGCGCACGCAAGGAGACAACCAGCTCACACCGGAAGAGGTGAAGCAGTATTCGGCGCTCTGGAACCCGCAGGGCACCGATGTCCCCAGCACGTGAGCGGATTGGTCAGTCGATGACCGGACTACGGCGCTCGACCAGGACAACGTCGCGCCAGTGGCCGTGGTGGCGCCCGATGCGCTCGCGGGTGCCGATGACGCGGAAGCCGGCCCGCAGGTGCAGGGCGATGCTGGGGATGTTCTCGGGGAAGATGCCGGACTGGATGGTCCAGATCCCGGCCGCCTCGGTGGAGTCGATCAGTGCCTTGAGCAAGGTGGAAGCCACGCCGCGACCGCGGGCGTCGGGCTGGACGTACACGGAGTGCTCGACGACACCGGAGTAGGCGCAGCGGTCGGAGACCGCCGTGGCGGCCACCCAGCCGAGCACGACCTCACGCTCGTCCAGGGCGACGAAGCGGTGCCTGGGCAGCTTCGCGGCGTCGAACGCCGGCCAGGTCGGGGCAGCCGTCTCGAAGGTGGCGCTGCCCTCGTCGATTCCGGCCTGGTAGATCGCCAGGACCTCGTCGGCATGCGCGGGGGCCAACGGCGCGACGGTCACGCTGGTCAGGCTGCTCACGGTGTACTCCCCGGTCGAGGTCAGGCCGCAGCCGGCGCGATGGTCAGCAGCTTGCCCATCGCGGCCAGCACGGAGGGCTCGACCCGGTAGTACACCCAGGTGCCGCGCCGCTCGGAGGTCAGCAGACCGGCCTCCTTGAGCTTCTTCAGGTGGTGGGAGACGGTCGGCTGGGAGACGCCCACGTCGGAGATGTCGCACACGCACGCCTCCCCGCCCTCGTGCGAGGCCACCGCGGAGAAGAGCCGCAGCCGCACCGGGTCGCCCAGCGCCTTGAACATCCGCGCGGCCGTCTCGGCCTCGTCCGCCGTGAAAGGGCGCTCGGTGAGCGGCGGGCAGCACGGCGCCACGGCGTCGGAGTCGGGCTCGACCAGCGGCAGCACCTTGGTATTCGACATACATCTATGTTGACACATGTCGAACCAGGCGGGCGAGGGGTCTCAGTCAACGAGCGAGAGCGGTGGGGAACGCACTTCGATAAATGTCTATGTTGACGCTTGTCGAATCAGGTGCCATGCTGGCCGCACAAGCCATCGACAAACGTCGAAGCAAAGGGGACACCGTGAACGCGCCCGCCACCCACCAGCTGCCCGTCGTCGTCATCGGCGCAGGCCCCGTCGGCCTCGCTGCCGCCGCCCACCTCGTCGAGCGCGGTCTCGAACCGCTGGTCCTTGAGGCGGGCCCCTCCGCGGGCACCGCCGTGCGCGACTGGGCGCACGTGCGGCTGTTCTCCCCGTGGGCCGAGGTCACCGACCCGGCCGCCGAGAAGCTTCTCGCCCCCACCGGCTGGGTCCGCCCCGACGGCGGCACCTACCCCACCGGCGGTGACTGGGCCGAGCAGTACCTGCAGCCGCTCGCCGACGTCCTCGGGGACAAGATCCGCTACGGCGCCACCGTGACCGGCGTCGCCCGCGCCGGCCGCGACCGCATCGTCGACGCCGACCGCGACGAGCAGCCCTTCACTGTGCACATCGAGCTGGCCGACGGCCGTGAAGAGCGGATCAGCGCGCGAGCCGTCATCGACGCCTCCGGCACCTGGTCCATCCCCAGTCCCATCGGCGCCGACGGCCTGCCCGCCCTCGGCGAGAAGGCGGCGGCCGACCGCATCTCCTACCGCGTCCCAGACCTACGGGACCCGTTGGTCCGCGCCCGGTACGCGGGCAGGCGCACCGCGGTCGTCGGCTCCGGCGCCTCCGCCTTCACCGCGCTGGCCTCCCTCGCCGACCTGGCCGAGGAGGAGCCCGGCACGCACGCGGCATGGGTCCTGCGGCGCGGCATCGGCGCGAACACCTTCGGCGGCGGCGAGGCTGATCAGCTCCCCGCCCGGGGCGCCCTGGGCCTGCGTGCCAAGGTGGCCGTCGAGGCCGGCCACGCGAGCGCGGTGACCGGCTTCCGTACACAGGCTGTGGAACGGGACGGTGACCGGCTGGTCCTGGTCGCCGAGGACGGCCGCCACCTCGACCCGGTCGACGAGGTCGTCGTGCTGACCGGCTTCCGTCCCGACCTGTCGTTCCTGTCCGAGGTCCGCCTCGGCCTCGACGAACGCCTCCAGACCCCGACCGCGCTGGCCCCGCTGATCGACCCGAACGTCCACTCCTGTGGCACCGTCTACCCGCACGGCGTCAACGAGCTCGCCCACCCCGAGCAGGACCTCTACCTGGTCGGCATGAAGTCTTACGGCCGAGCGCCCACGTTCCTCGCGCTCACCGGCTACGAGCAGGTCCGCTCCATCGCCGCCGCGCTCGCCGGCGACCGCGACGCCGCCGAGCGCGTCGAGCTGACCCTGCCGGAGACCGGCGTGTGCGGCGGCGCCGGCCTCTACGACGCCCCCGACACGGCCGCCCAGGGTGGCGAAGGCGGCGGCTGCTGCGGCGCCCCGTCCACCCTCCAGATCGACGTCGTCACGCCGGCCGCCACCTCCGGCGGCTGCTGAACTCCTCACCCATCCAAGGAGATACGCCATGTCCCGCGTACAGCTCGCCCTCCGCGTCCCCGACCTCAACGCCTCCGTCGCCTTCTACAGCAAGCTGTTCGGCACCGAACCCGCCAAGCTCCGCGACGGCTACGCCAACTTCGCCATCACCGAGCCCCCGCTCAAGCTCGTCCTCATCGAAGGCACCGCCGAAGAGGCCACCCGGCTGGACCACCTCGGCGTCGAGGTCGAATCCACCGAGTCCGTCCATGCCGCCACCACCCGCCTGAGCGAGGCCGGCCTGACCACCACCGAGGAAGCAGACACCACCTGCTGCTACGCCCTCCAGGACAAGGTCTGGGTGCACGGCCCCGGCCAGGAGCCCTGGGAGGTGTACGTCGTCAAGGCCGACGCCGACACTCTCACCAAGCAGCAGGGCAGCAGCTGCTGCACCGACCCGGGCGCCGCAGACACAAAGGAACCTGTCGCTGCGGGGGGCTGATGCTGATCAGGCCCATGACCAACCTCCACACCAGCGGGGCCGTGACCGGTACGGGGGACCGGTCACGGCCGCGCGGCGCCCTGCCGGCCCTCTGCCTCACTCGCGTGCGCTGGGCGGTGGAGCCGCGCCGTACGTCTGGATCGGCTGTTGCCGTGAGCGTTCCCTGCCGGTAGGTGAGCGGCGAGGCGTCTTAGATACTCGACGGCGCCACTGGGAGGAATTCACCCAGTGCATGATGCTGTGAACGCGATGGCATCCGGCTGCACTTGCCTCGAACGAGAGCCGCCCAGTCAGTCCCAACCGTCCAGCGACACCTGGGGCCCGTCGGCCAGATAGCGATGAAGGGCGCTGGCGGTGGTCTCCACGAACTCCTCGGGGATGGCGTCGGTGTCGACCCAGCGGACCTGGGCGTGCTTGCGAGGTTCGCGATTCTCCGGCTCGCCGGACCACTCGTGGGCGACGAAGACGACCGTGAGGAAGCCGTTGGGAGCTTCCACGCCCCAGGCGCCGTGGATGATGTGGGCGACCTTCAGCGCTTCCGGCTTGACGGTCAGACCGGTCTCTTCGTACAGCTCGCGGACTGCCGTCGCGGTGATCGGCTCGCCGGGCTCGCTCTTGCCGACGGGGAGGTCCCACATGCCCTTGGCGAATTTGGCCTGGTCGCTGCGCTGGAGGAGGACCACGCGGTTGGTGGCCTCGTCGTGGACGATGACGGCGGCGACCAGCAGAGTCATGGATTCCAGAGCGGGCTTGAGCGCCTTGGTCTGGTCGTCGGTTGTCGGCTGAGCCACGGGGGTCCCTTCGTCGGCCGGGTTGGTGGGCATGTTAGGCGAGCGCCTCCCGCGCGCGCCGGGCCAGTTCGGCGGCGCCGGGTACTTTGCGCCGCTGGTAGACCGCCAGGGTTGATCGGATGGAGGTGATGGCCTTGCGAGTGCGGTCGGAGGTCATTCCGTCCATCAGCGTGAGGGCCTCGCTCCAGGCGGCGACCGCCTCATCGGCGCGGGCCTGGGCGGCGAGGCTGTCGCCGAGGTCGGCGTAGGTGAGGGCGTGGACGCGCTTGTACTTCACGGGGTCCCAGCGGATGAGCGCGTCACGGTGCTGTTGCTCCGTTCCGACGTGATCGGCGAGGTCGGTGAGGGTGCGAGCCGTGTGGCTGGCGACGGTGCCGGCGGCCGGACCGCTGACGAGGGAGAAGCTGGGCTGGGGTCCGTCGTCGCGGAGCAGAGCGTCTTCAGCTGCCAGCAGGGCGCGCACCGCTGCGGGTTTCTCATTGAGGTCTTTCAGCGCTGCCGCTCCAGAGTGAGGACGGCCGCGGAGATTGACGACATTCGATTCGGACTGCACCGGGATCGACGGAAGATCCGCCACGACTTCAGTCGTGCGACGCCGCGCTCGACCGGCGCCCGCGCCGTGGACAGCGCCCGGTTGACGGTTTGCTGGGTTGGTGTGAGGTCGCGGTTCGGAGCGCGTCTTAGAGGTGTCGTCACCCACGGCCCGGCCCCCATGTAGGCGCGGTCGGCCAGGATGGGGATGCCCTGGCGTTCGCAGATCCGGATGATCCGGTGGGTGCGTGCCGCAGTGAGATCGTGTGCGCGGCCGGGCAGCGTCGGCGAGATCCACAGCAGACGCCCGACCGGATCGGTCACCACCTGCACGTTGACCCCGTGCCGGCGGTGCTTGTGGGAGAAGTCGGCCCGGCTGTCGCCGACCCGGTCGCACTCCGCGAGGGTGCCGTCGAGCAGGACGTAGTCCGGGTCGGCTTCGCGCAGGGCACGCAGCAGGCCGGGGGCACGGTCAGCGAGCAGGTCGATGACCGCTGTCGTGTAGGCGTGGGCGGTGCCGACCGAGATGCCGAACCCTGCGGCGAGTTGGGCAAGGGTGTCGTGCCGGCGCAGGTACGCCAGGCCGACCAGGGCACGCTGGTGCGGTGGGAGCTTGCAACGACGGTCACCCTCGCGGGTGACGATGAGCATGGTGACCCACTCGACCAGGGCGTGAGGCAGGTCGAGTGCGGCAGAATACGGAACCAACGCGGCTCCTGTGCCTGTGGGTTGAGACTTCGAACACCTCCCCCAACGGCACGGGAGCCTCGTGCGTTGCGCGCATCGATCCCGTCACTCGATCAGTGGCCCCGCTGAAAGACCTCATTGACTGCGGCGAAGGCGCGAGCGTGGGTGATGTGGAGCAGGGCCTCGGTCTGACCGTCTACGCGGCCGAGTCCACGGCTGAGGGCACCTTCGATCAGGTCGACGCAGTGGTGGGGCTGTTTGAGGCTGAGGGCCTGGTGTGCGAGGGCGCGCATCATCCAGGCAGGCGGCGTGACCATGCGGATCGGCTTCGCAGGCGAGCTGGTAGCCGACCTGGTAGTAGCGCTGGGCGGCGCCCTCCTGGCCGAGGTCGTGGTGTTTCCAGCCCGCGAGGTAGGCCAGCTCGGCGACGGCGCCGAAGGCGGCCCGGCGCAAGGCTTCTGAGGCGAAACGGGCACGCAGCATCGGAGCGGCGGTGTCGGCGAGGTAGGCGGTGACGGTGGTCAACCCGTGGCCGCCACCCAGGCGTTCGTCGGCCGCGCTGAACACGGCGGTGATCTGGCGGACCACGTCGACATCCTCCGCTCCTACCAGGGCCCTGCCGGTGCGAGCGCGGAGCATCCGGGACGCGGCCTCGTGGTCGTAGGCCAAGGGCATGGCCACGCCTGCGGTCGTGAAGGCGGCAACGGCGAGGAAGCGGCGCCGTTCCATGTCGGCACGGCCCAGGTCGGTGACCGTGACCACAGGATCAGGGTCGTCAGGGACGGCGACCTCGGGGTCGCGCAGGCCGATCTCGGTGAGGGTGACGGGGCGGCCGGCCCGGCGGGAGAGGGCCTCCGCCAGGTAACGGCCGGTCCGTCCGGTGGGCTGACGGGTGCCGTTGACCCAGTGGGAGATCGCCGACTTGTTGGTGTGGATAATCTCGCCGTTCTCCGCGGCGATCCGGCGCACGTCCTTGGCCAGCGCGTCATACGTGCAGCCGATCGCGTGGATGGCCTCGCGTAAACGGACATGGGGTTTGTTGGGTGCCGCCATGACCTCCTCCGTCCTGGGGGCTGTAAACCGCGTATACCGCTTGGCCTCGCCCACACCGTACCCACTGTGCGTGACGGCGTGTTCACTAAACATCAGTCGCCCGGCCCGGTCCGACACTGTGACCAGGCTCCCCCTTCGGCCGGGCGGCTCCCCGAAGTTCCGTACGCCCGCTCCGGGTTCGGGCATTCCTGTGCCCGCATCCGGCCGATCAGAGACGGAGACATGGTGACCACCATCGACACCACGGCCATCACGGTCGAGCTGCCCGAGACGTTCGACGAGCGCTGGAGCCGCCTGCCGGGCATCCAGGTCGACGGCCGGCGTATCACGATCGACCCGGCCGAGTACTTCTTCCGCTTCGAGTCCAACACCTGGCTCGTCGCCGACTGGGAGCTGGTCAAGTCCCAGCTCCTGGACGCGCAGGAGACCACCGAGAGCGCGGTGGAGCAGCTCGCGCTGGACTTCATCAAGGCCCATGGCGAGTCCACCTCGGACGCCGCCCGGGTGCTGTCCACCGCCTACGAGGTGTACGCCTACCTGTTCCGCGACGACCACCTCGACGGGCTCGGCCTGCCGCAGATCACCGCCGACCACCTGCGGATGCTGCGCGAGGCGGCCACGCTCATGGCACTCAACAAGGTCGAGCTCGACGGGCACATCTCCAACGTCGGCCCGTGCTGGTTCTTCCCCGCCGCCACCTCGGTCGTCTTCGACCTGGACGACGAGATGGGCGGGATGCTCGACGAGGTCTACCACGGCGGCTGGTTCAACGAGCACCGCCGCATCGAGTCCATCAAGGCCCACGCCGCCCTCGGCGGACGTCTGGTGCACGGCTGCCAGTCCGTGCCGGACCAGTCCGGCGGCGTCGTCGCGCCCTACGGTGCCTCGATGGCCAACTTCCGCGATGACCTGGCCGCCTTCAAGACCGGCTGGATCGAGCAGGTCTACGCCCAGCGCGTGACCCCTGCCGCGTAACGCCCAGCAGCAAGGCTCCGGGGCGGGCAGGTCCGCTCGCCCGCCCCGGATGCCGTCACGACCGTAATGGAGTCCCCGTGAACGACAACCTCACCACCGATCTCCTCGCCAACCTGTGCATCGTCGCGAACCAGACCGCCGCCAAGCGCGAGGAGGTGAGGGTGTGGTCGATGTCCGGCGTCGAACGCGTGACCTTCCCCGACGGCAGCACGCGGATCTTCAAGTACGCCAAGAGGCCCTTCGACAGCGAGGACCAGGCCCTACGACTGGCCGACACCCTCGGCACCCCCGTCCCGAAGGTCTACCACTCGGTCCGGATCGAGGGCTGGCTCGGCATGCTCCTGGACGACCTCGGCACCCCCATCCGAGAAGCGAATGACCTCGATGGTGCCGCCGCGGCCGTGGTTCTCCACCGCACGCGCACGGCCGGCGCGCTGCCCGTAATGCACGAGGAAGGGCTACGGGCCCTGCCCAGCCACGCCCTGGACCACCTCGACCAGCTCCGCAAGGCCGACCGGTGGCAGGACACCGGCGACATTGAGCAGGCCCTCAACCAGATCGCCCAGGCCGCCGACGCCCGCGCGCAGGGAACCACCCTGGCCCCGTTCGGCTGGGTGCACTCCGAGTTCCACCCCACCAGCCTCCACATCGGCCGACGCGGCTGGCGCCTGCTCGACTTCGCCCGCGCCTTCACCGGACCCGGACTGCTCGACCTCTCCAGCTGGCACGGCACCCTCGACGATCCCGACCCCGTCCGCCTGCGCGTCTTCCTGGAGTCCTACGTCACCGAAGGCGGCACCCCGGACGTACTCGCCGAGCGGGGCGGCCTGCCCGCCGAGAAGTGGGCGCTGGGCTGGCACCGCATGTGGGCCGTCGAGTGGTTCATGGAGCAGTCCATCCGCTGGATCAACGACCCCGCCACCGACCCCACCTACATCAAGGTCGTCCGCCGACACCTCACCGACGCCCTCCAGCTCCTGGAGGTGTAGGTGCTCGCCCAAGCCTCCCCCTGGTACGCCCACGCCCTCCAGCGCACGGCCGCCGGTCCGGCCGAACCACTCGCCCCACCCGCCCGGATGGAGTGGACTACACGGCCAGGCATCGGCCCCGGAGCCGAGATCCTCGGCCCTGACCTGCGCCGCAAGCGCGTGGTCGAACTTGGCTGCGGCCCCGGACACAACGCCGCATGCCTCGCCACCCGGCACGCGGCCCACGTCACCGGCGTCGACCTGGTCGGTCTGCAAGTCCGCAGGGCCCGCTCACATTACGGACGGCTGAACAACCTCACCTTCGTCGCCGGACACGCCCTGCACTATCTGCAGGCCGCCGACGAGCAGTTCGACGCGGTCTACTCCGTCTTCGGCGCCATCGGCCTCGTCGCCCCCGAACTCCTGCTCCCCGCCGTCGCCAACCGCCTCAAGCCCGGCTGCAGCCTGGTCTTCTCCGTCCCCCACCCACAGCGCGGCGGCCGGGTCCCCGCTGCCGACGACCGACCCCGCCGCGACTACGTCACGCTGCCGGACGGCACCCGCCTGCCCGTCGCTCGCTGGGACTTCGATGCCAGTCGCTGGGAGAAACACCTCGACCGCGCGGGCCTGTGGCTCACCTCCGTCCAGGACTTCCACGACCCCCGAAAGGGCCGCTGGCCCGCCACCCTGCTGATCACCGCACGCAAGCTCTGACACCTGCCCCGGCTTCCGCGGAGGAACCGATGCGTCCCTACCTGCTCATCGACATCGACGGCGTCCTCATACCCTTCCCCGACGCGGACGGCACCACCCCCGCCACCCATGCCCGCCACGAGGTCGTACCCACAGGCCGCAGTGCCGACGACCTGGTCACCATTTGGCTCAACCCCGCACACGGTCCCGCGCTCATGGACCTGATCCGTACCGGCCTCCTCACACCCGTCTGGTGCACCAGTTGGCGCCAGGATGCGACGACCCTGATCGGCCCCCTTCTCGGCCTCCCGCCACTACCGCACGTCGACTTGCCACGCCCCGACATCACCACCAGCCACCCCCACGGCTACCTGTGGAAGCGCGACCACGTCGACGCCTGGCTGGGCGACGCGCCCGCTGTGTGGATCGACGACGACTTCACCAGCCTCGACCACGAATGGTCAGCGGAGCGTGTCGCCCGCGGGTTGCCGACTCTCCTGATCCAGCCCAATCCCCGAGAGGGTGTCCAACCGGAGCACTTTGCGGAGGTCTCGGCATGGGCTACGGAGGTGTCCACGCTCCGGGGAAGCGAGTCCTCGCCGGGTGCAGGCCGAACTCGACGAGTCGCCCTGAAGGCCCCTCCAGGCACATGACGAGGGCGAGTCCGGAGACCCCGCCCACTACCCGAGAAACCCCAGGTCAGGGCCACACGAGGCAGTACGGCTGATGCCCCGCCTCATGCAGCCGATGGCTGAAGTCCTGCCATTCGTGCAGCAACTGGTACACATTGAACGCATCCCGCGGCCCGCCCCGGTCCGGGACCGTCGACCAGATGAACGCCGCCGCGCCCACCGCTTCCTCGCCGATGCCGCGCAGGGGGTCGACGACCGTCATGGGGAGCTTGACGACGGCGTAGTCGGGGTGCAGGACGACCAGTTCCAGCGGGGGCACCTTGTGGAGCGGGACGCCCTCGATGCCGGTGAGGACCATCGCGGCCATCGTCTCCGGCTTGATCTTGGTGAACATGCCGTTCATGCCCAGCTCGTCGCCGCCGAGTTCCTCGGGACGCATCGAGATGGGGACGCGGGCCGCGGTCGCGCCGTCCGGCGCGCCGAAGTATTTGTACGTCACCCCCACCCGACCACCATTCCTGCTCCCCGCCCGGAGGCGGTCGGCCCGGTGGTCGAGCCGGCGGTCGGTCGGCCGGTCCTGCCTGCGCTCGCGGCGCTGGCCGGGCTCGCTGTCGAGCTCCCGGTCGATCTGCCGGTCGTACCGCTCGGGCTCACTCGGTACACCCTGTGTCTGACGTGCGTCGCTCTGCCGTGTCTCGGTCGTTTCCTCCGCGTCGCGCCGGTGCCTTCCCCGCCGGGCACGTCGAGGACCCAGGTCGTCAGTCCCCTCGCCCAGTCCGCCACCGCGATGCATATCTCCACCCGACTGCTTTTCTAGGACGCGTGGCCCCCGCCGCGCAACCCGATCATCGTGTCAGTGACCTCCCCCACGGCCGCCCGCCGAAACGTGCGGTGGAACAACAGTCCACGCGGGAAATCCCCGGTACCTGACCATTACGTGCGTATGAGCTGTGTGTATCAGCTCTCAGTCTCGCAGATGAGCGATGACGCCACGCGGTTGCCGAGATACCACCCCGTTCACCGCTTCCGTCCCCGGGCCGATCGCCGCGCATGTCCCCGTGGCCGATTGCCGCGCCCGTCCACGGGGCCGTTCACCGCTTCCGTCCCCGGGGCCGATCACCGCTCCGATCCCGGCACCGATCGCGGCTCTGATCCCGGGCCGATCACCGCTCCGATCCCCAGGCCGACCGCGGTCCGCCCGGGCCGCGGCCTACCCTGAGGAGGTCACCCCGCAACCAGAGTCGGAGAAGCCGGAGAAGCCGCACGTCATGAGTGCCATGAGCGAAACGCCCTATCCCTACGACGCGCCCGCCTCACAGGCGCTCTTCGACCGCGCCTCCGTCGTCACCCCGGGCGGGGTGAACTCGCCGGTGCGCGCCTTCCGCGCCGTCGGCGGCACCCCCCGGTTCATGGTGTCGGGCAAGGGCGCCTACCTCACCGACGCCGACGGGCGCGAGTACGTCGACCTGGTCTGTTCCTGGGGGCCCATGATCCTCGGGCACTCGCACCCGGAGGTCATCGCCGCCGTACAGGAGGCCGTGGCCCGCGGTACGTCCTTCGGCACGCCCGGCGAGGGCGAGGTCGAGCTGGCCGAGGAGATCGTCGCCCGGGTCGAGCCCGTCGAGCAGGTACGGCTCGTCAGCAGCGGCACCGAGGCGACCATGTCCGCCATCCGGCTGGCCCGCGGCTTCACCCGGCGGTCCAAGGTGATCAAGTTCGCCGGCTGCTACCACGGGCACGTGGACTCGCTGCTCGCCGCGGCCGGCAGCGGTGTCGCCACCTTCGCGCTGCCCGACACCCCCGGTGTCACCGGGGCCCAGGCCGGCGACACGATCGTGCTGCCGTACAACGACCTGGAGGCCGTCCAGGAGGCCTTCCACCGGCACCCCGGTGAGATCGCCTGTGTGATCACCGAGGCGTCCCCGGGCAACATGGGCGTCGTGCCGCCGGACCCGGGGTTCAACCAGGGTCTGAAGGACACCTGCCGGAAGAACGGTGCCCTCTACATCTCCGACGAGGTCATGACCGGCTTCCGGACCAGCCGCGCCGGGTGGTACGGCGTGGACGGGGTCAAGCCGGACCTGATGACCTTCGGGAAGGTCATGGGCGGCGGGTTCCCGGCAGCGGCCTTCGGTGGTCGCGCCGACGTCATGGCGCACCTCGCGCCCGCCGGGCCCGTCTACCAGGCCGGCACCCTCTCCGGTAACCCCGTCGCCACCGCCGCCGGTCTCGCCCAGCTGCGGCTGCTCGACGACGCCGCCTACGAGAAGGTCGACGCCGTCTCGGCGCAGATCCAGAACCTGGTCACGGAGGCACTGAGCAAGGAGGGTGTCGCGCACCGGCTGCAGACGGCCTCCAACATGTTCTCCGTGTTCTTCACGGACCGGAAGGTGCGCACCTACGAGGACGCCAAGCGGCAGGAGTCGTACCGCTTCACCGCGTTCTTCCACTCGCTGCTGGCGAACGGCGTGTACCTGCCGCCGTCGTCCTTCGAGTCCTGGTTCGTGTCCACGGCCCACGACGACCGGGCCATCCAGAAGATCGCCGACGCCCTTCCGGCGGCGGCCCGGGCGGCTGCGGAGGCCACGGCGGAATGAGCACCCCCTCCACCAACCCCACCCCCTCCCCCCAGAAGGAGAACGGCGACATCACCGTCGTTCATCTGATGCGGCACGGCGAGGTCGCCAACCCGGACGGAGTCCTGTACGGGCGGCTGCCCGGCTACCACCTCTCCGAGCTGGGCCGGCAGATGGCCGAGCGGGTCGCCGAGCACCTCGCCTCCCGGGACGTCACCTACGTGTGCGCCTCGCCGCTGGAGCGGGCGCAGGAGACCGCCACCCCGATCGCCAAGGCGCACGGGCTGGATCTGGACACGGACGAGCGGCTGATCGAGGCCGAGAACGTCTTCCAGGGCAAGACCTTCGGGGTCGGCGACGGCGCACTCCAGCGGCCGGGGAACTGGAAGCACCTCGTCAACCCGTTCCGGCCGTCCTGGGGCGAGCCGTACGTGGACCAGGTCGTGCGGATGATGGGCGCGCTGAACGCGGCCAAGGACCAGGCGCGCGGGCACGAGGCGGTGCTGGTGAGCCATCAGCTGCCGATCTGGATCGTGCGCTCGTACGTCGAGCGGCGGCGGCTGTGGCACGACCCGCGCAAGCGGCAGTGCACGCTCGCCTCCCTGACCACGTTCACCTACCAGGGGGACCGGATCGTGTCGGTCGGGTACAGCGAGCCCGCCATCGACCTGGTCCCGGCCCATCTGCGGGCGGGCGCCAAGCCGCAGAAGGGCAAGGGAACCGCGCAGGGGAAGGCGTTCGGGGCCTGAGCGCCAACCCCCCTGTTCCCAGAGTGCACTGACCGTCCGTTTGACTTGACTTAGGGTGCATTTGTCGGGAACCTTGCGAAAAACATAAGAATTACTGGAACCTCCCCGATCTTCACGCCCTCTTGCTGGGTGACCACCAGCAGGCGTGACGAATCGGGGTTTTCCATGCGCACCTTCTCCCGGACCCTCTCCCGGCGGGGAGCCCTCGGCCTGGGCGCGGCCGCGGCCGCCGCGCCGCTCGCCGGCTGCGGGAGCCTCACGTCCTCGGACGGCGGCAAGCACCCGAACGGTTCCGGCCAGGGCCGGCCCGGCCACGACGGCGGGAAGGACGCGCGTCCGGCGCGGCCCATCGGTGACGGGTCGACCTCCTTCACGGGCGGCCAGCCGCACCAGCCGGCCAAGCCCGAGCCGCTGGAGCCGGGGCAGACCCCGCCGCAGTTCGTGATCTTCTCCTGGGACGGTGCCGGCGAGGTCGGCAACGGTCTCTTCCCGCGCTTCCTGGACCTGGCCAAGGAGCACGGCGCGAGCATGACCTTCTTCCTCTCGGGGCTGTACCTGCTGCCCGAGGCGAAGAAGCGGATGTACGAGCCCCCGAACAACCCGCGCGGCGCCTCCGACATCGGCTACCTCACCGACGACCACATCAAGGCCACCCTGAAGAACGTGCGCCGGGCCTGGCTGGAGGGGCACGAGATCGGCACCCACTTCAACGGGCACTTCTGCGCCGGCACGGGCACGGTCGCGAACTGGACCCCGCAGCAGTGGGCGAGCGAGATCGAGCAGGCCAAGTCGTTCGTGAAGCAGTGGCGGACCAACACGGGCTGGACCGACCTGCCGTCGCTGCCGTTCGACTACGACAAGGAACTGGTCGGCGGCCGTACGCCCTGTCTGCTGGGCCAGAACAACCTGCTGCCCACCGCCCGCAAGCTGGGCTGGCGCTACGACGCCTCCTCGCCGGGCGGCCGTCAGGTGTGGCCGGAGAAGAAGCTGGGGATCTGGGACCTCCCGTTGCAGCAGATACCTTTCCCCGGACGTTCCTTCGAGGTCCTGTCCATGGACTACAACATGCTCGCCAACCAGTCCCTGAACTCGACCAAGGCGCCCTCCTACAACTACCCGGGCTGGCGTAAGCAGTCCGCACAGGCGTACATCCAGGGCTTCCAGCGGGCATACGAGACAAACCGGGCACCGTTCTTCGTCGGCAACCACTTCGAGCAGTGGAACGGCGGCATCTACATGGACTCCGTCGAGGAGGCCTTCAAGCACATCGCGCGCGAGAAGGAGAAGGGTGCCGACGTCCGGCTGGTTTCCTTCCGGCAGTTCGTGGACTGGATGGACGTCCAGAAGCCCGAGGTGCTCGCCAAGCTGCGCACGCTCGGCGTCGGGCAGCAGCCGGCGGGCGGCTGGAAGGAGTTCCTGCGCGAGGGCAGGGGTGCCGCGTCCAACGCGGCGTAATGTCCTGAATGTCCCGTGTAAATACGCCCTGAAATGCGGTTTTCCGCCCGGCAGGGGGGCGCGCGAAATCCCCGGAACAGGCATGCGAAACTTTTCACATGAGTACCCGTAGCCGCGCCGTCCTGCTCAGCGCTGTGGCCGCCGTCGCGGCCCTGACCCTTTCCGCGTGCGGTAAGGGCGGCATCTCCGGTGGGGGTGGCGACACCAACTTCGTCACCGGCAACAACGGCATCGACACCGTCCCGGCCGGCAAGCGCGCCACGGCCCCGGACCTGTCCGGCAAGACCATCGACGGCAAGACCCTGGACGTCGCCGACTACCAGGGCAAGGTCGTCGTCATCAACGTCTGGGGCTCCTGGTGCGGACCGTGCCGGAGTGAGGCGGAGTACTTCGCCAAGGTCTCCAAGGAGTACGAGAACAAGGGCGTCCAGTTCGTCGGCATCAACACCCGCGACAACAGCACCACCCCCGCGGTCGCCTTCGAGAAGGAGCACGGGGTCCGGTACCCGAGCCTGTACGACCCCACGGGCAAGCTGATGCTCCGCTTCAAGAAGGGCACCCTCAACCCGCAGCTCATCCCCTCGACCCTCATCATCGACCGGCACGGGAAGGTCGCCGCACGCGCCCTGGAGGCGCTCGACGACACCACCCTGCTGAAGATGATCAAGCCGGTGCTCGCGGAGAAGTGACGTGAGCGCACTCCTCACGCTCGCGGCGGAGACGGGCAAGAACCAGACAGTGCTGCACGGCGCGCTGCTGGCCGCCCTGCCGATCGCCCTGTTCGGCGGCCTCGTGTCGTTCTTCTCGCCCTGCGTGCTGCCCCTGGTCCCCGGCTACCTCTCCTACGTCACCGGCGTCGCCGGCACCGACCTGGCCGAGGCCCGGCGGGGCCGGATGGTCGCCGGCGCCTCCCTGTTCGTCCTGGGGTTCAGCGCCGTGTTCGTCTCCGGCGGGGCGCTGTTCGGCTCCTTCGGCTGGACCCTCCAGGCGCACAAGGACGTCCTGTCCGAGGTGCTCGGCGTCCTCATGATCCTGCTGGGCGTCTTCTTCATGGGGCTGATGCCCTGGTTCACCCAGCGCGAGTTCCGCTTCCACAAGCGGCCCGCCACCGGACTGGTGGGCGCACCGGTCCTCGGCGCCCTGTTCGGGATCGGCTGGACACCCTGCATCGGCCCGACCCTCGCGGCCGTGAACGCCCTCGCGATCGAGCAGTCCAGCGCCGGGCGCGGCGCCATGCTGATGATCGCCTACTGTCTGGGCCTCGGCGTGCCCTTCGTGCTCGCCGCCGTGGCCTTCCGCAAGGCGCTCGGCGCCTTCGGCTGGATCAAGCGCCACTATGTCTGGGTGATGCGCGTCGGCGGCACGATGATGATCGGCACCGGTCTGCTGCTGCTGACCGGCGCCTGGGACGGCCTGGTGCAGCAGATGCAGACCTGGTCCAACGGCTTCAGTGTGGGGATCTGATCGATGAGCAAGACCGACACCGACACGAGCCGGGACCGGGAAGACCTCGGGGCGGCGGGCTCCCAGCTCTCCACCGCGCCGCAGGAGGAGACCTCCGCCCCGCCCGCCCTCGGCGTCATCGGCTGGGCCCGCTGGTTCTGGCGGCAGCTGACCTCCATGCGGGTCGCGCTGCTGCTGCTCCTGCTGCTCTCGCTCGGCGCGATCCCCGGCTCGCTGATCCCGCAGACCGGCGCCGACGCCACCAAGGTCGAGGACTTCCGCGCCGCCCACAAGACGCTCGCGCCGGTCTACGACAAGCTCGGCCTGTTCCACGTCTACAGCTCGGTGTGGTTCTCCGCGATCTACATCCTGCTGTTCGTCTCCCTCATCGGCTGCATCATCCCGCGCACCTGGCAGTTCGTCGGCCAGCTGCGCGGCCGCCCGCCGGCCGCCCCCAAGCGGCTGACCCGGCTGCCCGCCTACACCACCTGGCGCACCGAGGCCGACCCGGAGCGGGTCCGCGAGGCCGCGCTCGCGCTGCTGAAGAAGCGCCGCTTCCGCGCCCATGTCGCCGGTGACGCCGTCGCCGCCGAGAAGGGCTACCTGCGCGAGGTGGGCAACCTGGTCTTCCACATCGCGCTGATCGTGCTGCTGGTCGCCTTCGCCTCGGGCCAGCTGTACAAGTCGGACGGCAACGTGCTGATGGTGGAGGGCGACGGCTTCGCCAACACGCTGCCGATGTACGACGACTTCAAGTCCGGCAGCCTGTTCGAGACCGACGACCTGGTGCCGTTCAGCTTCGACCTGAAGGACTTCAAGGGCACCTACGAGGCCAGCGGCCCCAACAAGGGCACTCCGCGCACCTACGAGGCGAGGATCCGCTACAGCGTCGGCGCGTACGGCAAGGAGAAGTCGACCACCGTCAAGGTCAACGAGCCGCTGGAGATCAACGACTCCAAGGTCTACCTCGTCAGCCACGGCTACGCGCCCGTCGTCACCGTCCGGGACGGCAAGGGCACGGTCGTCTTCCACGCCCCCGTCCCCCTGCTGCCGCTCGACGGCAACGTCTCCTCGCAGGGCGTCGTCAAGGTCATGGACGGCTACCGCGACGCCAAGGGCAAGAAGGAGCAGCTCGGCTTCCAGTCGTTCTTCGTGCCCACCTTCGACGCACGCAGCGGCACGATGCTCTCCCAGTTCCCGGCGCTGCTGAACCCGCTGCTCGCGGTGAACGCCTACCACGGCGACCTGGGCGTGGACTCGGGCATCCCGCAGAGCGTGTACCAGATGGACAAGAAGCACATGACGGCGTTCAAGGACGCCAAGGGCCGGCTGCTGAAGAAGCTGCTGAAGCCGGGCGACACGCTGACGCTGCCGAACGGCGCCGGGTCCATCACCTTCGACAAGGACATCAAGGAATGGGCCGGCTTCGAGATCGTCCAGGAGCCGGGCGGCGGCTGGGCGCTCGGCGGTGCCGCCGCCGCGATCCTCGGGCTGGCCGGGTCCCTGTTCATCCAGCGCCGCCGGGTGTGGGTGCGCGCGGTGACCGGCCCCGACGGCGTGACGGTGGTCGAGATGGCCGGGCTCGGCCGCAGCGAGTCCGCGAAGGTGCCCGAGGAGCTGGGCGACCTCGCCGGAATCCTCTACGACCAGGCGCCGGGGGCCCCCGGCCCCGACGACGCCTCCGAATCCCCAGTCGTACCTGCCGAAGGGGCTGAGAAGTGACCCTCGCCGCCGCAACCAACGAACACCTCGCGAGCATCAGCAACACGCTGATCTACTCGTCGATGGCCGTCTACACCCTGGCCTTCTTCGCCTACATCGCCGAGTGGCTGTTCGGCAGCCGCAGCAAGGTGGCCCGTACGGCCGCCGCGCTCACCGCCGCCGCAGCCGGCGAGCGGAAGCCGGCCGCGCCCGCCGTCACCGTGCAGCGCGCGGGCGGCACCGCCGTGCTGGAGCGGCCCCAGGTCGTGGTCCGCTCGGCGTCCGGCGCCCGCGACGTGCCGGACGGGCCCGGCGCGCACGGCGGCGACGAGCAGGGCGACCTCTACGGCCGGATCGCCATCTCCCTCACCGCGCTCGCCTTCCTGGTGGAGCTGGGCGGTGTCGTCGCCCGCGCGGCCTCCGTGGAGCGGGCGCCGTGGGGCAACATGTACGAGTTCAACATCACCTTCTCCACGGTCGCCGTCGGCGTGTACCTCGCGCTGCTGGCCCTGAAGAAGAACGTGCGCTGGCTCGGTCTGTTCCTCATCACGACGGTCCTGCTCGACCTCGGTCTCGCGGTCACCGTCCTGTACACGGCCAGCGACCAGCTGGTGCCCGCCCTGCACTCGTACTGGCTGTACATCCACGTCTCCACCGCGATCTTCTGCGGTGCGGTGTTCTACGTCGGCGCGGTCGCCACCATCCTGTACCTGTTCAAGGACTCGTACGAGAACAAGCTCCAGACCGGCGGCAAGCCCGGCACGTTCGCCTCCTCGGTGCTGGAGCGGCTGCCCGCCTCCGCGTCCCTGGACAAGTTCGCCTACCGCGTCAACGCGGCCGTCTTCCCGCTGTGGACGTTCACGATCATCGCGGGCGCGATCTGGGCGGGCGACGCCTGGGGCCGGTACTGGAACTGGGACCCGAAGGAGACCTGGTCCTTCATCACCTGGATCGCCTACGCCTGCTACCTGCACGCCCGCGCCACGGCCGGCTGGAAGGGCCGCAAGGCCGCCTACCTGGCGCTGCTCGCCTTCGGCTGCTGGCTGTTCAACTACTACGGCGTGAACATCTTCGTCAGCGGCAAGCACTCGTACGCGGGCGTGTGAGTCCCCGGTCCCACACACTGGGGGTATGAGCGGTTCCATCGAACAGGGCACCAGCCAGACCCACGGGAACACGCACATCCTCCACTTCCTGGTGCGGCTCCCGAGGCCCATGGAAGAGGTCTGGCCGGCGGTGACCACCCCCGACGGGCTCGCGGGGTGGTTCACCGCCGTCGACGTTCTCGAACCCCGGCTGGACGGTCTGGTCACCCTGCGTGACCTGGGGACCGGGCGGGTGACGGCGTGGGACGTGGACCGCGTCGCGGAGTACACCGTGGAGGGCGGCGGCCGGGTCCGGTTCCACCTGGAGCGGCACGGCGAGGGGGCGAGCGCGCTGCGGCTGACCCACGAGTTCCAGGGCGAGGGGGAGACCGAGCAGCGCTGGCGGGACCGCCTCGAACGGCTGATCGAGGTCCTGGCGCCCTCGGAAGCCGCCCCCGGGGAGGATGCGGAACCCCTCCCCGGACAGCTCACCTAGGACGGCGGCAGGCACTCCTTCCCCGGCGGTTTCCCCTCCGGCCAGGCGATCCGCACGAAGTGCGAACCGCCCTGCGGGGTCAGCTCCACCACCGGCACCGCCTTGTCGTACGGGTTGCCGTGCACGTCCAGGCAGATCCAGCCGCTCGCCCCGTCCACCCGCAGCGAGCCCTTCACCTGCGGCCACTGCAGGCCGACGTCCCCGAGCGCCGGGACGGACCCGCCGGAGGGCACCGCCTCGCGGATGCCGTGCACCGCGAGCCGCAGCGCGTCGTAGCCGATGATCAGCTGCCCGTCGTCCAGGGCGGCCGTACCGATCGGACCCACCGGCTCCCGGTCCGCGTCCGCCAGCAGCCGCCGCAGCGCGGTGAAGTCGGCCGCCGAGCCGCCCGTCCGCTCCGTCGCCCTCAGCCAGGTGTCCGGGTGGGCGAGGGAGGTGTAGCGGACGGACAGGTTGTGCCGGAGCGCTCCCCGGTCCAGGTCCTTCTCGTGGGTCAGGTACGACGCCTCGTCCCCGGTCAGCACCGTGAACCTCCGGTCCTGGCAGCCCCGCCCGCCCAGGGCGTTGATGAACTGGCGCAGCTGGGTGTGCCGGCCCGCGAACAGGATCGTGTCCGTCCCCCGGGAGGTGTCGCACACCAGGTGCGTGATCTGCCGGAAGGTGTTCGCGGTCGTACCCTCCTCGGTGCGGTCGCCGGGCGGCGTGAACGGCTGCGGCTCGTACGGCGAACCCTTGATCAGCGCCGCGAACGACTGCTGCAGGGTGCGCGTGTACGGGTCGCCGGGCTTGTCGTACACCAGCAGCGCCCGGCCCGCGCTCACCTTGGCGAAGGAGGCCAGCGCGCGGGCCTCGTCGGTGTTGGTCGGCGCCACCCGGGCGAGCCCCGGGAAGGGGTCCTTGCCCTGCTGCCCGTTGGCGAGGTCGTCGGCGGTGATGCTGGAGCCGACCACCGGGATCCGGTGCCGGGTCAGCTCCCCGACGGCCAGCTTGGCGGCGTTGGTGCTCTGCCCGACACCGGCGACCGCGCGCAGCCGGTCCCCGCTCGTCGTCATCGCCGTCAGCTGCTCGACCGTCCGCCTCCAGTACGCGCCGGTCGCCCCCGGGTTGGCGAGCACCAGCCGGATCTGCGGGCGCTCCCCGTTGGAGCCGTGGTTGGCCTGGTACTGGGCCAGGTAGGCGCCCTGGAGCTGGTGACGGATGTCGTTCAGGCTGGTCGGGGACGTGGAGGTGTACGGCAGCAGCACCGCCACCGTCACATAGCTCCCCGGTTTCAGCCGGTCGTTCTCCCGGCCGATCGCCCCGACCACGTCCCGCAGCCGGGGCTGCCCGAAGTCGTACGGCCCCGTCGCCACCCCCACGCACTCGTCGCTGCCCTCCGGCCGGGCCACCCCCGGCCCGCAGGACCGGTCCTCGTGCAGCAGGACCCGGACCGCGAACACCAGGCCCGCCACCAGCGCCGCCGCCACCAGCAGGGCCGTGTAGCGGCGCAGCGGGATCTCCCACACGCCCTCGCGTACCCACGTGCCGACACCCCTGCGCGCCATCACGCCTCCCCCCTGTCGTCGTCCGGCCCGCCGTCCCCGCCGTCGCCGCCGTCCCCGTCCCCCAGGTCCTCCATCGGGCGCCCGGCCAGCGCCGCCGCCGGCCAGTCCCGGGAGGCCCGCCACAGCAGCGCGTTGCCCGCCGGCCGCAGGTTGGACAGCTGCTCCAGCTCGAAACGGAGCCGGTCGCACACCTGCGGGTCGGGCAGCACCAGCGGGTCCGCCAGCAGCCACACCGCGTGCAGCAGCCGGCGTATCCGCAGGTGCAGCACGGCGTCCGCACCCGGGGGCACCGCGTGCCCGGCGTCCGTGCGGCCGAGCGCGATGGCGGTCCGCCGGTCGCCGCGGCCGGTGAAGTCGCGGCCCTCGGCGTCGTGCGCGTGGAAGTACGGCGCGGACGCGATGAACCGCAGGCCGCGCAGCCAGGCCCGGGGCTCCGCGGTCGGGAAGGTGTCGCGGAGGTGGGCGACCGCGCCCCCGGTGTCCCCGAGGGCGAGTTCGTGGTGCAACCGGTACGGCGCGTGCCCCTCGTCGGGGTAGTGGGCGATGAGCGTCTCGTGCGCGGTGCGCCAGGACGCGTGGTCGGCGTCCCGCAGGTGCAGCCGGAGCAGCAGCAGGGTCCGCACGAACGGGTCGCCGACGAACCGGCCCGGCACGTCGGGCAGCCCCTCCTCGGCGAGCAGCGTCTGCAGCTCCCGGACGCTCGCCGGGCCGAAGGTGTCCGGCAGCAGCGCCGCCGCCAGCGCGCACGCCGAAGCGTGGTCGTGGGCGGCGGCCAGCACGGTCAGCGCGTCCAGGTGCTCGGCCGGCACCAGCCGGGCCAGCAGCGCCTCGTAGGCGGGCACGGCCGGCAGGTCCTCGGCGGGCCGCAGGCCCGACGTGAGCAGGTCGGCCGGCGCGGACGCCCCGGCCGCGGCCTGCGCGGCCGACTCGGCGAGCAGCACGATGCCCAGCGGGTTCCCGCCGGTCAGCCGGTGCGCGGCGGCCGGCAGGTGCGGCGGGACCGCGATGTCCCCGCAGACCGCGCCGACGATGTGCAGCGCGTCGTCCGCGCTCAGCGGCGGCAGCGCGAGCAGCAGCGCCCGGGAGGAGGGCGTCGCCTCCGGCACCCAGTCGCAGCGCCGGGCCACCTCCGGCAGCGCCCGCCGCACCGCGCCCGGCAGCTCCGCACGGCCCTCACCGCGCCGGGCCGCGACGAACGCCACCCGGTCCGCGACGCCCTCGGTGCGGTCCCGCAGCACGGCCGCGACCAGCCCCGGACCCGGCGCCGCCTGCGCGTTGTCCAGCAGCACCAGCGGCCGCCCCAGCCGCTGCATCCGCGGCAGCACCCCCGCGTACGCCTCCGTCAGGTCGGCCAGCAGCGCCCGCACCAGATACCGCTCGGCGTGCTCACGGGAGCTGCCGCCGTCCCGGAAATGCTGGGAGAGCAGGATCAGCCCGCGCTGGGCGTTGCCGCCCGCGTTCGGGTACGTCCGGTACCACACCGACGCCTTCTGGTGCCGGCGGTGCGTGAACCCCTCGGCGACGGCCTCCAGGGTCGCCTCGATGGCGCCCGACACCAGCGGACCGGTGCCGGTGGCCGCGGCGACCACCTTGGCCGCCACCTTCCCGGCCCAGCGCCCGGCCAGGGAGCCGATCCAGGAGCCGCTCTCGTTCAGCAGCAGGATCCGCTCGACCTCCCGGCGGATCCGCTCCGAGTCGGCGTCGCCCCAGCCGCCGGCGGCCACCGCGACCAGCCCCGACATCAGCCGCGGGAAGGTGATCCGCCCCGCGCCCGTCACCGGAGCGGCGAGCTGCTCGGCGAGCACCAGCAGCGCCTGTCCGAGCGGCGACCAGGAGGCGGCGGGCCGGTCCGGGGGCGGTGCCCGGAACTGCTCCTCCGCGCAGTCGACCAGCGCGACGGGCGTGTGCCCCCGGTAGGCGTCCCGCAGCTCCGCGAGAACCGCGCTCTTGCCCAGCCCGCGCGCCCCCGTGAGCACCACGAACGGCGGTTCGTCCGGATGCTCGTACGGATGTGCGCGGTGCTGGTGCGGGCGCAGGCCCACGAGCCGTGGCGCGAGGCCGGCCGGATCGACGTCGAACAGCGCTCCGCGCCCGTGCAACCGTCTGTGCACCGCATCTCCCCCTCAACGGCAGTGTAGGAAGGGGGAGTTGCTTCAGGCCAGGGTTGGAGGCGACCGTCGTGGTGACCGTTCGGTCACGAAACCGCAGGGGATCACGAAACGGCCGGGAGGCTCCCGTCGGCCACCGAGGCGATCCGGTCCCGCAGCCGCTCCACGTACAGCCGCATGGTCTTCGCCGCGACGTCCGTGTCCGGGTACCTGCTCGCCAGCCACAGCCCCTCCGGCAGCCGGTTCACCCACACGCACACCTGGTCCCCGTACGACACCCGCATCAGCCCGTACGCCTTCCACTGCGCCCACCGCCCGGCGCCCGGGATGGCGCGGGCGTCGACGTACGACACGATCGAGTACAGGTCCGGGGAGGTCGGCCGGAAGTCCGCGCCGAGCAGCCGCAGCACCCGGGCCAGCGGCATCCGGGCCAGCGACCGGTTCGCCTGCAGCTCGGCACGGACCGCCCGCAGCGCCTCCGGGAAGCCGCGGGTGCGGCCCACCGGCACCTCGATCGGGGCGCCGCCCACGTACCAGCCCACCGAGTCGCTCCACCGCGACTTCACCCGGGTGTGGAACGGCACCACCGTCCGGTACACCGGCCGCCCGCCGAGTTCGTGCACGATCAGCGCGGTCGCGGCCAGCATCCCGACCAGGCTGCCGCCGTAGGGCCGGCAGTACGCCTCGAACGCCGCCGCCGCGTCCGCGTCCGCCAGCGGCTCGCACATCATCTGCTGCCGGGGCAGCGGACCGCCCGGAGTGAGGCCCAGGTCGACCGGGAAGCCCGGCAGGGTCCCGTCGCAGCGGCGGATGAACTCCCGCCAGCGGTCCACGACCGCGTGCCGGCCGTCGATGCCGTCCGCGCCGGCCCGCTCCATCTCGCAGAAGTCGACGTAACTCGCGGGCGGCACACCGTGGTCCGGCTCGCTCCCGGCCAGGCCCGCCGCGTACAGCTCGTGGATCTCGGCGGCGATCCGCTGGAGGGAGTAGGCGTCGACGTTGCTGTGGTCGAACGCCATGTACAGGCTCGCGCCGTCGTCGCGTACGACCGCCGTGTAGATGAGGTTGGGCCAGCGCAGCGCGTCCGCGACCGTGTCGAAGCGGTGCTGGAGGTGCCGGGCGAGACCGTCCGCGTCGGGGAAGTGGCCGGCCTCCTCCCGGCGCAGGGACACGTCGGCCGCGTCGAGGGTGAACCGGCGCAGCTCGTCGCCGGCCCAGCGGAAGCCGCTGCGCAGCGTCTCGTGCCGCAGGGTCCAGGTGTGCAGGGCCCGCTCCAGCACGTCGAGGTCGACCGGGCCGGGCAGGTCGAAGGCGGTACCGAGCCAGGTCGGCACGAACAGCCCGTCCTCCCGGACGCACCGTGCCGTCCTGATGTGCGACTCCTGGATGTAGGCGGGCGGCCGGGAGTCGTCCGGGAGCGCCGTCGCCGCCGCGACGGTCGCCGGACTCAGCGTCCACTCGACGAGCCGTCCCGGCCGGACCTCGCAGCGCTGGATGTCAGTGATTCGCACGCGTCTCCCATCGCAGAAGGGGGCCCCTGGATGCGGGCCCCCCTCCAAGGCAATGCCGTGGGACGCGGCCGGGACATGCCCGTCCGGTTCATTTCAACGGAACGGGTGGCAGGCCGAACGCGGAAGTGATTAACCGTCGGTGACCACGGGGGAGTGCGCGCCAGAGGTTCACCCGACGGTGATCGAGTCGAGTTTCGCGCGCAGGTACGTGTGCGAGTCGACGGGCGGGTACGCCACCCGCCCCACCGGCGCCGGCAGCGACTCCACCAGCGTGCCCGGCGTGCACTCCCCGAAGTACACCAGGGAGATCAGCTCCTCGCCGGGCGCGTCCAGGGGCGGAGGCAGCACCCGGTGCCTGCCCGACCGCCACCGGTCCCCGGTCCAACGGGCCAGCAGGTCACCGATGTTGACGGTGAGGGCGGCCGGATCGTACGGCGCGTCCCGCCAGCCCTCCTCGTCCGTGTGGACCTGCAGCCCGCCCCGCCCGGCCTGCCGGTCCAGGACGGTGACCGTCCCGAAGTCGGTGTGCGGGCCGATCCGGAACTGCCCCGGCTGCGGCTCCCCGACGACCTCCGTGCCCGGATACCAGTTGATGTTGAAGCCGTACGTCGGACGGTCCATGTGCCGGGCGAAGAAGTCGGCGCCCAGGCCCAGCGCGCACGCCAGCAGGGACAGCAGCTCCTTCTCCAGCGCGGCCATCCGGCCCAGGTACTCCTCGCACAGCCCGCGCAGCGCGGGCACCTCCGCCGGCCACACGTTCGGCGCGTACCACTCGGCGTTGACGACCGGGTCCTCGAACGGCTCGGCGGTGGCGAAGGTGAGCGACTCCTTCAGGTCCGGCGGGGTCTCGGTGCCCTCCGCGTACCCGTTGGCCTCGGTGCCCGGACCCAGCCAGCCGCGCCCGCCGACCCTCGCCGCGTACCGCTGCTTGACCTCGGCGGGCAGCAGGAAGAACTCCCGGGCCGCGGCCCGGATCCCGGCCCGCAGCCCGGGATCCACCCCATGTCCGGTGACCAGCAGGAACCCGGCGGCCTGGAGGGCCTGGTCGACGTCACGGGCCAGCGCGGCACGCGTCATCGCGTCCCCCACGGTCCAGCGCCGCAGATCGATGGTGGGAATCACACGGCCCATGCTTCCACCCCTCGCCGCCCGCCGCCGCGGTTCCTGGGGAGCGACCCGGTGACGGGGCCGGGGTGGCGGGTGGTCGATACTGGGACACATGGCTTACGACGATCTTCGCTCCCTGCTGCGGGCGCTGGAGCGCGAGGGAGACCTCAAGCGCATCAAGGCCGAGGTCGACCCGTATCTCGAAGTCGGGGAGATCGTCGACCGGGTGCAGAAGTCCGGCGGCCCGGCGCTGCTCTTCGAGAACGTGCGCGGCTCGGACATGCCCCTCGCCATGAACGTGTACGGCACCGACCGCCGCCTGCTGAAGGCGCTCGGCCTGAAGTCGTACGGCGAGATCTCCGAGAAGATCGGCGGTCTGCTGCGGCCCGAGCTGCCGCACGGCTTCGTCGGCGTGCGGGAGGCCTTCGGCAAGCTGGGCGCGATGACCCACGTCCCGCCGAGGAAGGTGAAGTCCGACAACGCGCCGGTCCAGGAGGTCGTCCTGCACGGCGACGACGTCGACCTCGACCGGCTCCCCGCGCTGTTCACCTGGCCGAAGGACGGCGGCTCCTTCTTCAACCTGGGCCTGACCCACACCAAGGACCCCGAGACCGGCATCCGCAACCTCGGCCTGTACCGCCTCCAGCGCCACGACCGGCGCACGATCGGCATGCACTGGCAGATCCACAAGGACAGCCGCAACCACTACCAGGTCGCGGCCCGGCGCGGCGAGCGCCTGCCCGTGGCGATCGCCTTCGGCTGCCCGCCCGCCGTGACCTACGCCTCGACGGCGCCGCTGCCGGGCGACATCGACGAGTACCTGTTCGCCGGCTTCGTCTCCGGCAAGCGGATCGAGATGGTCGACTGCAAGACGGTCCCGCTCCAGGTCCCGGCGCAGGCCGAGGTCGTCCTGGAGGGCTGGCTGGAACCGGGCGAGATGCTGCCCGAGGGCCCCTTCGGCGACCACACCGGCTTCTACACCCCGCAGGAACCCTTCCCCGCGCTGAGGATCGACTGCGTGACGATGCGCAAGCGGCCGCTGCTCCAGTCGATCGTCGTAGGCCGCCCGCCCACGGAGGACGGCCCGCTGGGCCGCGCCACGGAACGCTTCTTCCTCCCGCTCCTCAAGATCATCGTCCCGGACATCGTGGACTACCACCTGCCCGAGTCCGGCGGCTTCCACAACTGCGCGATCGTCTCGATCGACAAGAAGTACCCGAAGCACGCGCAGAAGGTCATGCACGCGATCTGGGGGGCGCACATGATGTCCCTCACCAAGCTGATCGTCGTCGTCGACGCCGACTGCGACGTCCACGACCTGCACGAGGTGTCCTGGCGGGCCCTCGGCAACACCGACTACGCCCGGGACCTCACAGTCGTGGAAGGCCCCGTCGACCACCTGGACCACGCCTCCTACCAGCAGTTCTGGGGCGGCAAGGCGGGCATCGACGCGACCCGGAAGTGGCCCGAGGAGGGCTACACCCGCGACGGCGGCTGGCCGGACATGGTGGAGTCCGACCCGGAGACGGCCGCCCTGGTGGACCGCCGCTGGAAGGAGTACGGACTGTGACGACGGCTGCTCTTCCCCAGCCCGGCCGCACCAAGGCCTTCCTCCGCCTGGTGATGATCGAGCACTCGGTCTTCGCGCTGCCCTTCGCCTACATCGCCTCCCTCACGGCGATGTACGAGTGGGACCGGAACATCCACTGGGGCCGGCTGCTCCTGGTCACGGTGTGCATGGTCGGCCTGCGCACCTTCGCCATGGCGGTCAACCGGATCATCGACCGCGAGATCGACGCCCGGAACCCGCGCACGGCCCAGCGCGAGCTGGTGACCGGCGCGATGTCGGTGCGGCACGCCTGGACGGGTGCCCTGATCGCCCTGGTGGTGTTCCTCGGCGCGGCGGCCCTGCTGAACCCGCTCTGCCTGGCCCTGGCCCCGGTCGCGGTGATCCCGATGGTGGTCTACCCCTACGGGAAACGCTTCACCAACTTCCCGCAGGCCATCCTCGGCCTCGCCCAGTCCATGGGCCCGATCGGCGGCTGGCTGGCGATCAGCGGCGAGTGGTCCTGGACGGCGGTGATCCTGGGCCTGGCCGTCGGCGTCTGGATCGGCGGCTTCGACCTGATCTACGCCTGCCAGGACGTGGAGACCGACCGCGAGATCGGCGTGATGTCGGTCCCGGCCCGCTTCGGCGTGCCGGCCGCGATCTGGGGCGCGCGGGTGTGCCACACCATCACGACGGCCCTGTTCGTCTGGTACGCCCTGGCCACCCACGCCGGAGCGTTCTTCTGGCTGGGCCTGCTGATCGTCGCCGGCGCGTTCCTCTACGAGCACACCATCGTCCGCCCGCACGACCTGTCCCGGGTGAACAGGGCGTTCTTCAGCGTCAACGGGTTCATCGGCATTGCCCTGTTCGTGTGCGCGCTGCTGGATCTCGTCGTCCGGGGTCTGACCGTCTGAGGGGGTCGGCCCCACCCGGCCTGAGCACGCTCGGGCGCGCCGGTACGCTCAAGGTGTGAACGCAGGAGAAACGCAGCGCGTGCCTTGGATCGTGGGGGTGTCCGGAGCTTCCGGAACGCCGTACGCGGCTGCGGTGCTGCGAGCGCTGCTGGAGGCCGGCGAAGCGGTGGACCTCGTGGTCAGCCGGGCCTCCCGGCTGACGCTGCTGGACGAGACGGGCATCGCGTTCCGGGACGCCCACTGGCAGGACGACCTGCGGGAATGGCTCGCCCGGGGCGCCGACGGCAAGCCCGGCACCTTCGACACGGACATCAGCGGGGTCCGGTACTGGAACGCGGGCGACCTCGCCGCCGGCCCGTCCTCGGGCTCGTACCCGGCGAAGGGGATGCTCATCGTGCCCGCCTCCACCGCCTGTGTCGCCGGCGTGGCCCTCGGCCTGTCGAAGGACCTGCTCCAGCGCACGGCGAGCGTCACACTGAAGGAGCGCCGGACGCTGGTCGTGGCCGTACGGGAGACCCCGCTGAACGGGCAGACGCTGCGCCACCTCGTCGCCCTGGACGACGCCGGCGCCACGGTCGTCCCGGCCTCGCCCGCCTTCTACGCGGGCGCCACCCACATCCAGGACCTCGTGGACTTCGTGGCCGGCCGGGTGCTGGACGCGGCCGGTGTCGCACACGGCCTGTACCGGCGCTGGCGGGGCGAGCTGGGCGGCGGCTCGGCGGCCGGCCGGCCGGGCAAGTAGCAGTACGTACGTACCTCATCACTTCAGGAACTTTCACCGGAAGGCTTCGATCGCATGGACGCGGTGGACAGGCAGCTCATCCAGGCCCTGAGGGAGAACGGCCGGGCCTCGTACGCGGAGCTGGGGCGCCTTGTCGGCCTGTCGGGCCCCAGCGTCACCGACCGCATCAACCGGCTGGAGGCGGCCGGTGTCATCACCGGCTACCGCGCCACGGTGGACGCGGCCTCCCTCGGCCTCGGTGTCACCGCTCTGATCGGCATCTCGCTCTCCGACGCCGCCGACCACGAGGACGTCGCCCAGCGGCTGCGGGACCTGCCGGAGATCGAGGACTGCTGGTTCATCGCCGGCGACGACTCGTACATGCTCAAGGTCCGGGCGACGGACGTGGACGGCCTGGAGCGGATCATCCGCCGGCTCAGCGGGACGAAGGGCGTCTCCCGCACCCGTACCACGATCGTGCTCTCCACGAAGTGGGAGAACCGGGTCGGGGAACTGCCCGAGGAGGTCTAGGCGCGCTGCGCCGTTGGGGGCGCCACCCGCCGCGAGAGCGGGGGAGTACCGTTGGCCGGAGTTGTCGGAGAAAGGTGTTGGCATGGACGTCGGGCTCAAGCGCGAGCTGGAGGAGAAGGTCCGCTCCGGTGAGCGGCTGACCCGCGAGGACGGCATCGCGCTGTACGAGTCGGACGACCTGGCCTGGCTGGGCGGGCTCGCCCACGAGGTGCGCACCCGCAAGAACGGTGACGTCGTCCACTTCAACGTCAACCGGCACCTCAACATGACCAACGTGTGCACGGCCTCCTGCGCCTACTGCTCGTTCCAGCGCAAGCCGGGCGAGAAGGACGCGTACACGATGCGCATCGAGGAGGCCGTCAAGCTCGCCAAGGCGATGGAGTCGGAGAACCTCACCGAGCTGCACATCGTCAACGGCCTGCACCCGAACCTGCCCTGGCGGTACTACCCCCGCTCCCTGCGGGAGCTGAAGGCGGCCCTCCCGGACGTCTCGCTGAAGGCGTTCACCGCCACGGAGATCCACCACTTCGAGACGATCAGCGGCCTGTCGGCGTCCGAGATCCTGGACGAGCTGATCGACGCGGGCCTGGAGTCCCTCACCGGCGGCGGCGCGGAGATCTTCGACTGGGAGGTCCGGCAGCACATCGTGGACCACCGCACCCACTGGGAGGACTGGTCCCGCATCCACCGCCTGGCGCACGAGAAGGGTCTGAAGACCCCGTGCACCATGCTGTACGGCCACATCGAGGAGCCGAGGCACCGCGTCGACCACGTCCTCCGGCTCCGTGAGCTGCAGGACGAGACGAACGGCTTCCAGGTCTTCATCCCGCTGCGCTACCAGCACGACTTCGTGGACATGAAGGACGGCAAGATCCGCAACCGCCTTCAGGCCCGCACCCAGATGGCCACGGGCGCGGAGGCCCTGAAGACCTTCGCGGTGTCGCGGCTGCTGTTCGACAACGTCCCGCACGTCAAGGTCTTCTGGGTCATGCACGGCGTCCAGACCGCCCAGCTGGCCCTCCAGCACGGCGCGGACGACATGGACGGCTCGGTCGTCGAGTACAAGATCACCCACGACGCGGACAACTACGGCACGCCGAACAAGCTGACCCGCGAGGACCTCCTGGAACTGATCCGCGACGCGGGCTTCCGCCCGGTGGAACGGAACACGCGCTACGAGATCATCCGCGAGTACGACGGCCCGGACCCCGCGCGCCGGGAGTCGCCGCAGCCGATGCGCGTCTGACTCTTCCGCCCACCCACGGCGGGTACTCGGGCCGCATGCCGACCACCCGAGCCCCCGAGGACGCCTACACGGCGGCGCCCTTCGTCCCCAAGGGCGCCGACCTGGAAGCCCTCCGCCGAGCCGCCGGAGACTGCCGTGGCTGCCCGCTCCACCGGGCCGCCACCCAGACGGTCTTCGGCGCCGGAAGCACCGAGGCCCGCGTCATGCTGGTGGGGGAGCAGCCCGGTGACCAGGAGGACCGCCGGGGCAGGCCCTTCGTCGGCCCGGCGGGCAAGCTGCTCGACCGGGCGCTCGAAGAGGCCGGTATCGACCCCGCCGATGCCTATGTGACCAACGCGGTCAAGCACTTCAAGTTCACCCGGTCCGAGCCCCGCAAGCGCCGCATCCACAAGGCGCCGAGCCTCAGGGAGATGACGGCCTGCGGCCCCTGGCTGGCGGCCGAACTGGCGCTGGTGGAGCCGGAGCTGATCGTGGTGCTCGGCGCCACGGCCGGGAAGGCGCTGCTGGGGTCGTCGTTCCGGGTGGGCGAGGTGCGCGGGACCGTGCTGGAGCGGGAGATCCACGGCCGGCCGGCCGGAGCGGCTGGTGCCCACCGTGCACCCGTCCTCCGTGCTGCGCGCGCAGGACGACAAGGAGCGCAGGGCGGCGTACGAGGGCCTGGTGGCCGATCTGAAGGTGGCCGCGCACGCCCTCGGGTAGGGGACACACACCCCCCTGCGGTAATAGATACACTCCATCCGTGCCTCTTACCTTCACCCTGGATCCCGCCCTCACCCCCGCCCTCCGCGACGGCATCCTCGGCCTGTGGACGGACGTCTCCAACGCGGGCGGCGCCGTCGGCTTCGTCGCCCCGGTGACCCGTGAGGAGATACGCCCGGAGCTGGTCCGGCACTTCGTGCAGATGGCCGAGGGGCGCACCCGGCTGCTCGTCGGCCACGACGAGGCCGGCGAGGTCGCCGCGGCCGCCTTCCTCACCCGCAACGCGCACCGGCTGATGCCGCACTGGGTGTGGCTGTACACGGTGATGGTCCACCCCCGGCACCAGGGCAAGGGCTACGGCCGCGACCTGCTGGCCGCCGCCGCGGACGCGGCCCGCGCGATGGAGGGCGTGGAGGCGATACGGCTGACCTGCCGGGGCGGACACGGGCTGGAGCGGTTCTACGCCTCCTGCGGCTACAAGGAGGTCGGCCGCGTCCCGGACGCCATCCGGGTCGCGCCCGGCGACGACCGCGACGAGGTCGTCATGCTGCTGCCCCTCGGCTGACACCGGCCCCCAGTCCCCACCCCCCTGCGTGATCGCCCGCCGTCCGTGCTTCACTGGACGATGACCCCTTTTGGAATCTGACGACTGGATTGAGATGCTCCGCTACACGCTGATGCGCCTCGGTATCTTCGCGGGCTGCCTCGTGGTCGTCTGGGGTGCCGTCTACTCGGGCATCTTCCCGCGCGGCTTCGGCAACTCCAACGGCCTGTGGGTCCTGCTGCTCTCCCTGGTGCTCTCGGCGCCGATCAGCTGGGTGGTGCTGCGCAAGGAGCGGGACCGGGCCTCGGTGCAGATCGTGAACAAGGTGGACCGGGTGAAGGCCAACCTGGAGGCCAACCGCAGCCAGGAGGACGTGGCCGACGACCGGTCGCGCACGCAGGACGGGGCCGCCGCGTCCAGCTAGTCCGGGCCCCGGCCCCACTAGTCTTGCCGTCATGGGTGCGGTCAGGACCAAACGGATGCCGAGGGCGGTGCGGGAGCAGCAGATGCTCGACGCCGCCGTACGGATCTTCGGGCAGCGCGGGTACATGGCCGCCTCGATGGACGAGATCGCCGAACTCGCGGGCGTGTCCAAGCCGTTGGTCTACCTGTACCTGAACTCGAAGGAAGACCTCTTCACCGCCTGCATCCGCCGCGAGGCCGCCGCGCTCACGGCGGCCGTGCGCGCGGCGGTCCGGCCGGGGCTGACCGCCGACCGGCAACTCTGGGACGGGCTGCGGGCGTTCTTCGCGCACACCGCCGACCATCCCGACGGCTGGTCGGTGCTGCACCTCCAGGCCCGCACGCACGGCGAGCCCTTCGTCGCCGAGGTCGCCGCGATGCGCGCGGAGATCGTCGCGTTCGTGACCCGGCTGGTCGCGGTGGCGGCCCGGGAGGCGCACCGCGACCCCGACCTCCCCGAGCACGAGGTGGCCGGCCTCGCCGAGGCCCTGGTCGGCGCGGCGGAGTCCCTGGCGGCCTGGGCGAACGCCACACCCGGGACCACGGCCCGCCAGGCGGCGACCACGCTGATGAACTTCGCGTGGGCGGGACTGGGCAGCCTGATGCGGGGCCAGGTCTGGACACCGCCGGCCGAGCCGGCCTAGAGGCGCGGGGCCGCGCCTGACGTGCGGCTCCACCGCGTGACGCGAACACCCCCCACGCACCCGCACTCCGCCACGGCGTTCATGTCCCCCGCACCCGGCCCCCCGCCACGGCGCTCACTTCCCCCGCACCTCCCCGGTCAGGTGCACCCGCCCGTCCTCGCCCCGCAGCTCGAACCGCCCGCTCCCGTCGGCCCCGTACACCACGGTCCCCGGCAGCAGCACCGGCGCCCGGAAGCGCACCCGCACCTCGGCCGCGTCGGGAGTGCCGTGGGCGGCCAGGCAGCGGGCGACCGTCCACATGCCGTGGGCGATGGCCCGGGGGAAGCCGAAGAGGCGGGCGGTGAGCGGGGACAGGTGGATCGGGTTGCGGTCGCCGGACGCGGCACCGTACCGCCGCCCCACGTCGTCGCCGAGGTTCCACTCGGCCACGACGGGCAGCCGGGCACCGGTGTCCCCGCGCGGCTCGGGTGCCGTCACCGTGCCGGTGCGGTGCCGCGCCAGATAGGTGCTCCGGGACGTCCACACCGGCTCCCCGCGTGAGCACAGTGCGGTCGCCACCGTCGCCTCGGTGCCCCGCCGGTGCGGTGCGAGCCCTTCCACCCGGACCTCCACGTCGTACTCCCCGTCCGCGGCCGGCGCGGCGCCCCGCTCGATCTCGATCGACGTGTGGACGAGTCCGAGCAGCGGCAGCGGAAAGTCCCGGCCGCTCATCAGCCGCATGGCCAGCGGGAAGCCGAGGACGTGCGGGTAGGTGACCGGGAGTTCGGGCGCGCCGGTCGCGAAGCCGCACACCCGCTCGTAGGCGGCCAGCTTCGCCAGGTCGACGCGCACGCCGGGAAGGACGAGCCGGGTGCGCGGGAAGCCGGCACCGGGGGCCGGACGCTTGAAGGGGGAGCGCAGGGCGCCCCGGGCGAGCAGGGGCGCCAGCGCGGGCGCGGCGTCCAGGGTGACGGTGTCCGTCGGGCTGCCGAGGTGACGGTCGGCCATGCGCAACTCCCGCGCGACGTGGGTTCCGGAGGGCTGACAAGTGCTTACTCCGGAGTAAGGTTACCGGAGGTAAGCCGCGACCCGCACGGCCCGCACGCAAAGTTGAACACCCGTCACATACGCCCCGAGGCTGCACATCCCCGGCCCCGGACCCTCCCCGAACCCGCACAACCCCCTCACAGCGGAGCCGTACGATCACCTGCCTAACCAGCGGTAACCCCTCGCCGGGCTCACCGCGGGTGCACGCACGCCAGAGGAGCCGCCCGTGACCACGCCGTACCCCACCCCGCCCGCCTCCTCCGGCACCCCGGTCTCCGCCACCGACTACGACGGCCGCCCGGTCCTCGTCGAGCCCGGGATACGCCGGCTCGACGGCGCGGTGCGCGAGGTGTCCGTCCCCCCGTTCGCACCCCCGGTCACCCACGGCTCCCTCGCCGACCTGCCCTACGACAACGCGGAGGCGGACCCCGACAAGGTCGTCCTCAGCCGCAGGCTCTCCGACGGCGGCTGGAAGGACGTGACGGCGGCCCGGTTCGCCGCCGAGGTGGAGGCGGTCGCCAGGGGCCTGATCGCGGAGGGTCTGATGCCCGGGGACCGCATCGCGGTCATGGCCCGCACGACCTACGACTGGACGCTGCTCGACTTCGCCGCCTGGGCCGCCGGCCTGGTCACCGTCCCCGTCTACCCCACCTCCTCCGTCTTCCAGACCCGCTGGATCCTGCACGACTCCGGCGCGGTCGCCCTCGTCACCGAGACCGCCGCCCAGGCCGCCGCCCTCGGCCCCGAACTCGCCCACCTCCCCGACCTGCGGCACGTGTGGGTGATGGAGAAGGACCACGTGGCCCGGCTGGCGGAGGCGGGCGCACCGGTACCGGACGGGGAGGTCGGCGTACGCCGGGGCATGCTGGGCCCCGACACGCTCGCCACCCTCATCTACACCTCAGGCACCACCGGCCGCCCCAAGGGCTGCGCCCTCTCGCACGGCAACTTCTTCGCCGAGGTCGACAACGCGATCGAACTCCTCCACCCCGTCTTCAAGGCCAAGGACGACGACCTCTCGGTCCTCCTCTTCCTCCCCATGTCCCACGTCTTCGGCCGCATGGTCGCCATCGCCTGCGTCCGCGCCCGGGTCCGCCTCGGCCACGCCCCCAGCCTGGCCCCGGCCGACCTCCTCCCGGACCTGGCCGCCTTCAGACCGACCTGCCTGCTGACCATCCCCTACATGCTGGAGAAGATCTACAACTCCGCGCGGGCCAAGGCGGAGTCGGGCGGCCGGGTGGGCGCCTTCGACCGGGCGGCGGACATCGCCCGGCGCTACGGCGAGGCACTGGAGGCCCGCCAGACCGGCACCGGGAACGGCCCGAGCCGCGCCCTGAAGACCCAGCGCACCTTCTACGACCCCCTCGTCTACCGCCGCATCCGCTCCGCGATGGGAGGCCGCGTCCGCCACGTCATCTGCGGCGGCTCCCCGCTCGGCCGCAGCCTCGCCGCGTTCTACGCCGGTGCCGGCATCGAGATCTTCGAGGGCTACGGCCTCACGGAGACCACCGGCGCCTCGACGGTCACCCCGCCCCTGAAACCCCGTCTCGGCACGGTCGGCTGGCCGCTGCCCGGCACGAGGGTCCGCATCGCGGCGGACGGCGAGATCCTCCTCTCCGGCGACCACGTCCTGCGCGGCTACTGGGACCCCCGGGCCGGAGGCGTGGTCCCCGCGACCCGGGACGGCTGGCTCCCGACGGGCGACCTGGGAGAGCTGGACGACGACGGCTACCTCACCATCACCGGCCGCAAGAAGGAACTGCTCATCACGGCGGGCGGCAAGTCGGTGGCCCCGGCCCCCCTGGAGAACTGGCTGCGCCAGCACCCCCTGATCAGCCAGGTGATGCTGGTCGGCGACGGCCGCCCCTTCGTGGCGGCCCTGATCACCCTCGACCCCCAGGGCACCACGCACTGGCGCCAGATGATCGGCAAGCACCCGGTACCGCCAGAACTCCTGGTGGGCGACGAGGAGTTGCACGCCGTCCTCCAGCGGGCCGTGGACGAGGCGAACCGCATGGTCTCCCGCCCCGAGTCCATCCGCCGCTTCGCCGTCCTGCCGGTGGACTTCACGGAGGCAGCCGGCCACCTGACCCCGTCCATGAAACTCCGCCGCGACCAGATCCTGCGGGACTTCGCGGCGGAGGTGGAGGGGCTGTACGAGCGCTGAGCCGAGGAAGCCGGAAGGCTCCACGGTCACTTGGCGGCGCCGTGAGGCTCGGCATCCGCACCTCGCCGGCCTCCGCCGAGCGCCAACTCCACCCACACCGTCTTGCCGACGTCCCGCTCCGTGACGCCCCACAGCTTCGCCAGCACCTGCACGACCACGAGACCCCGGCCGTTCTCGTCCTCCGACCGCCCGTCCAGGAAGCGGAGGGCACGGTCACCCCGGGCGTCGCTGACCTCGATACGCAAGGTGCCCTTCTCCGGCAGCAGCCGCAGCCGCAGCTCGAAGTCCCGCCCGGGCACGCGACCGTGGGTGACGGCGTTGGCCGCGAGTTCGGCCACAACGAGCTGGGCGGTGTGGCTGAGGTCGCCGTCGTACGGATACCCCCAGGTCGCCAGGGCGGTACCGGTGAGCCGACGGGCCAGACGGGCACCACGGGGGGTGGCGCTGAGCCGTTGGACGAGTTCGGTTGTGGGGGTGGAGATTTCTACGTTCACATCACCGAGCGTGGCCGGTTCTCCCTACCCTGACCAGGGGAGACCCGGCGACTGTGCGTAGTCGTACGGGTGCGGATCGTGGGTGTACGGGTTAGTCGGAGGTTCGTGTGACGGAGGAGCGGAGGCCGGAGACTCCGGCGGAGGAGAACGGGGCGGCAGCGGTCTTCGTCGTCATCGGCAAGCAGCTGAAGCTGCTGCGGGAGAGGGCGGGGCTGAGCCAGCGGGAGTTCGCGGAGCTGATGGGGTACGGCCCGGATCTCATCTCGGCCATCGAGCGAGGGGTACGGACGCCGAGGCCGGAGTTCCTGCGCCGGGCCGATGAGATCCTCCAGGCGAACGGCCTGTTCACGGCGGTCATCCCTCAGGTGGAGGAGGCGATGTCCAGGGCGCGGACGCGGCATCCTGAGTGGTATCGCAGCTATGCCGAGTTGGAAGCGGTATCCGTTGAGCTGCACTTCTACGCCAATCAGGGCGTGCCAGGTCTGTTGCAGACCGAGGACTATGCGCGGGCTGTGTTCTCCCGTCGCCGCCCCCTGCTGGATGAGGACGCCATCGAGAAGCGGGTTGCCGACCGATTGGCCCGTCAGCAGGTTCTGGAGCAGTGGCCACTACCGATGTGCAGCTACGTCCTGGAAGAGGTGGTGCTGCACCGGCCCATCGGCGGTACGAAGGTGCACAAGGAGCAGCTCCGACGGTTGCTGCGGATCGGCAGCATGCGCAACGTGGAGATTCAGGTGATGCCCTCGAAGATGGCGGAACACCCCAACATGGACGGCCCGTTCAACCTGCTGACGCCCAACAAGCGAGCCCAGGTGGCTTACGTGGAGGTCCAGGGATACCCACGGCTGATCGCTGACCCGGAGGAAGTCCGCAAGATCGCGGACCGCTATGGGATCATGCGCGCCATGGCACTCAACCCGACGGAGTCACTGGCCATGATCGAGGAGCTGGTGGGAGAACGATGAACACCAAGGAACTCGCCTGGTTCAAGTCCAGCTATAGCGGCGGTGAGGGAGGCGAGTGCCTGGAACTCGCTTACAACTGGCGCAAGTCCAGCCATAGCAGTGGCGGCGGCGGCGAATGCCTCGAAGTTGCCACCCACCCCACCGCCATCCACATCCGAGACTCCAAGCAACCCACCACCGCCCACCTCACCCTCACCCCCGAAGCCTGGTCAGCCTTCCTTCTGGGCGAGAAGGAACGCCTGCGGGGCTGATTCCCCCAGCGCCTCCTCGCGCTCGCGCACCGTGCTGGACCGCAGGGCGAACCCGGCTCCGGACAGCAGCTCGGCCATCTGCTCGGGGCGGCGCCGGAGGAAGTCGAGGGTGACCGGCAGACCGAACGGACGCTCCAGTCGAAGCGGCGCGTCGCCCACCTGGAAGGCGAGCAGGAGCCGCCCGCCGGGAGCCAGGACGCGGTGGAACTCGGCGAAGAGGGCGAGGAGTTCGTCCACAGGTGTGTGGATGCTGGAGTACCAGGACACGACCCCGGCCAGGGAACCGTCGGCCAGGGGAAGGTCCCGCATGGAGCCCTGCTCGAACCGCAGGCCGGGGAAGTCGCGGCGGGCGACGGCGATCATCGACTCGGAGAGGTCCAGGCCGAAGACGGACAGCCCCAGGCCGGCCAGGTGCGCGGTGACCGCGCCCGGCCCGCAGCCGAGGTCGGCGACCTGGCCGCCGGGGCCGACCTGTTCGGCGTACGCGGCGAGGAGGGCCCGCTCCAGGGGCCGTTCGGCGAGGGGGTCGCGGAAGTGCGCGGCGTAGTCCTCGGCGATCGTGTCGTAGAAGGCGCGGGTGTCGGTCATGGAGGGACCGTAGCGGGAGGGACTGACACCGCCCTTTAGGCTGCTGCCCTTGGCCAAAGCATCACCGTGGGGGGTATCGGCCGATGGACCAGGCGACGGACGTCTTCCAGCCGCTTCAGGCGGAAGACCCTCCGGTGGTGGGGGGTTACCGGCTCGCGGCCCGGCTGGGCGCGGGCGGCATGGGCCGGGTGTATCTGGCGCACACGCAGGGCGGCCGGCCGGTCGCGCTGAAGGTCGTACGGCCGGAACTGGCGGACGATCCGGACTTCCGGCGGCGGTTCCGGCGGGAGATCACGGCGGCCCGGCGGGTGAAGGGGGCCTACACCGCCGAGCTGATCGACGCCGACGCGGACGGCACACCGCCCTGGCTGGCGACGCTGTACGTGCCCGGGCCGTCGCTCGCGGAGGCCGTGGCGCGGCGGGGGCCGCTCCCGGTGGCGGCCGTGCTGTGGCTGATGGCGGGGGTGGCGGAGGCGCTCCAGGCGATCCACGCCGAGGGGATCGTGCACCGGGACCTGAAGCCGTCGAACGTGCTGCTGGCCGCCGACGGGCCCCGGGTGATCGACTTCGGTATCGCGCTGGCCGCCGACGGGACGTCGTACACGGCCACCGGGGGGACCATCGGCACGCCGTCGTTCATGGCGCCGGAGCAGGCCGCCGGGAACGAGGTGACGGCGGCGACGGACGTCTTCGCGCTCGGGCAGACGGCGGCGTTCGCCGCGCTCGGCCGGCCGTTGTACGGCGACGGCCCCGCCGTGAACGTGCTGTACCGGATCGTGCACTCCGAACCCGACCTGGAGCTGCTGCCCGAGCCGCTGCGGCCGCTGCTCGCCCGGTGCCTGGCCGCCGATCCGGCGGAGCGGGCCACCGCGGCGGAGGTGGTGGAGTGGTGCCGGCAGCGGCTGGGCGCGGACGCCGACGGGGGCGGGGGACCGGCCGTGTGGCGGGAGATCGCCGGGCCGGAGGCCGCGGTTCCGGCACCGGTCCCGGAGCCGACCCCGGCCTACCCGCAGCCGCTCGTCGGCTACCCGCAGCCCCCGGCCGGCTGGCCGCAGCCGACGCCCGAGGAGCGCAGGGCCCGCAGACGGCGGGCCGCGCTGATCTCGGTCGCCGGTGTGGCGGGCGGGGCGCTGCTGGTGGCGCTGCTGGCGTGGACGGTCATGGATGCCAGGGAGCGTGCCGGGGGACGGGAGACGGCGGGCGCGGGTGCCAAGCCGTCCGCCACGGCACCGTCGGGGCGGTCCTCCTCGCCGGCGGCGTCCGCGGCGGGTTCGTCGTCGGACGACTCCTCGGGTTCGTCGTCGGGTTCGTCGTCGGACGGCTCCGGTCCGTCCGGGGACGAGGAGTCCGGGTCGGCCTCGCCCCGGGACCCGAAGCCGGAGGGGTACCCCCAGGTGTGGCTGGACGCGAAGAACTCGCTGAGCCTCAAGGACAAGGACCCCCAACGCAAGGACCGCAAGGGGGACATCCGGTTCGACTGCCAGGACCCGAGCTGTGAGCTGAAGAGCGACAGCGTCTCGTTCGTCCAGATCATGGGCGGACACGGCACCACCCTGGACATGTGCCGTCTCATGCTCGGGAACGGCAAGTACCACCGCTGGGGGCTGGCCGCCGCGGCGGCCGGTAGCGAGATCTGCATGAAGGACGACGAGGGCAACATCGGGCTGTACGTGATCCAGACGAAGTCCACCGCGTTGCCCGACATCGCCTTCCTCACGGGCGACCTGACCGTCTGGCGCCACGCCGCCTAGTAACGCCCGGCCGAGGCGCCCTGCGGGCAGCCGAGGAGGCAGATCCAGAGCTGGAACAGCTGTCCCCGGTGACGTACCTCCCCCAGCACCCGCCCGCTCGCTCCCAGGGGGCGGGCGCACAGGGCGCACTCCATGGCCATCTGCTGGCGGGGCCGGAGCCGGGCGACGTCGGGGAGGGACGGGGACGCCGTGTCAGGACTCTTCATTCATCACCCCCCGGTGTCCGTCCTGCGCTGCCGTCCTTCGTCTTCGCCTCGTCGGCGGACGCCTCGGCCGGCTGCACCCGGTGCCGGGGCGTGGTCCGCCGGGGCGGCCGGGTGAAGGTGATCTGCCGCACCACCTGCTGGAAACAGGCCAGTGACGCGAAACTCGGCAGAGCGGCGGCCGCGGTGTCGACGATATTTTTCGGCGCCTGCGCGATACATAAGATCATGGCAATCGCCGAAAAAATCAGAAGTACCGACCAGGAATGGAAGGCCCGGCGTTGGTGCAGGGCCGCCCGGAGAATGGAGAGCGACGCCACCAGCCATGGGCCGAAAACCAGCAGGGGCCACCAGGAGACCACGTCGCCCGGCATGCGGGACGCGGCCACGAAACGCAGCGGATCGTAGGAGATCAGACCGCCGAAGATGCTTACGGCGGAGGCGATGACGGCGACCAGCGCGGCGATGAGATGACTGGCGACGCGCGTGGTGTTCGGGCGTTGCCGGACCTTGCGGTGGCCTCGCGGGGGAGTCTTCACCGGGGGCAGCTCCGCGGTGATCTCCACCAGGGCGTCACGATGGGGATTCATCCCCTGACCTGCGAGGTCGTCCTCCTTGCGGGCGGCCGGGATCCTCGGCTGCCGCTCGATGGAGTCCCGCAGCATGAAGGCGAGCTCCTCGGCGGGGTCCCAGGCCGAGTCCGGGGGGACCAGGGGCGGGTAGAAGGCTTCCGTGGGCCCCGTGTACTCAGGATGCATGGGCCCAGCGTTTCGAGACGTGTTTTTCCAGTGAACTCATCACATCCATGAATTCCTGGAGGATTTCCTCCGTCACTTCAAGAGTGACGGAGAGGCCCCCCTTCATCAGGACTCCTTTGCTGGGGCCCGTTCTGCTCGGTGCGGGCAGGTAGGTGTGGGAGCCTAGCCGCACGGGCCGCCGAGGAAGTTCCTTCGTCATGCTGCGAATAACGCCGCCATTCGATGATGGATGCGCGGCGAACGGGTGAAGGGATTAGCCGGACAAGCACTATGTGCGGGAAAATCCGCCGAGCAATCTGTCCTGCAAGCAGATCAACGGATCTCTGCTCAGGACAGCCCCGCCAGCCGCAGCAGTGCCGTCGTCGCCGCCGCGCCCAGCACCACCACGACGAACGACGCCCGGCGCCAGGCCAGGACGGCGCCGGCCAGGACCCCGGCGGGGCGGGCCCAGCCGGCGAAGCCGCCGGACTCGGTCAGGGCGCCCGTGGCCAGCAGGGCGACCAGGAGGACGACCGCGCCGGCGGAGGCCAGTTCCTGGACGCGCGGCGGGATCGTGACCCGGCCGTGCAGGACCGGGCCGACCAGCCGGAAGGCGTACGTGCCGACGGCCAGGGCGAGGATCACGGCGACGGTGGCGTTCACGCGGCGGCTCCCCGGGGCGTCGTCGGGCGGCGGTGGAGGAAGAGGCCCGCGAGGGCGAGCAGGACCGGGACGCCGGCCGGGACGGCGGGGGTGACCGCCAGCGCCAGGGCGGCGCCGAGCAGCGCGCACCGCCGTACCGCCGCGTCGGCGCGGAGGGTGGGCAGGACCAGGGCGACCAGGACCGCGGGGAACGCGGCGTCCAGGCCGTAGCGGGCGGTGTCGCCCAGCGCGCTGCCCGCCGCCGCACCGGCGAGGACGCCCACGTTCCACACGGCGAACAGGCCGAGGCCGGATATCCAGAACGCCCGGCGCTGCCGTACCGGGTCGGACTGGGCCAGGGCGAAGGCGACCGTCTCGTCCGTGACCAGGTGGGCGCCGAGGAGGCGGGCCGCCGGGGCGGTGCCGATGATGTCGGCGACGGCCAGGCTGAAGGCCGCCGTCCGGGTGTTGAGCAGGAGTCCGGTGGCCGCGGCGGCGACCGGACCGCCCCCGGCGAGCAGGACGCCCACCGCGCTGAACTGGGCCGATCCCGCGTACACGACCAGGGACATCAGGACCGGCACCCACATCGGCAGGCCGCCCGCGACGGAGACGGCACCGAAGGAGATGCCCACGACACCGCTGGCCAGCCAGACCAGCGAGCTGTCCCGGAGGAGGGAGCGGTCGGCGGCGGACCCGGGCGTTGTTCGGTGTGACGAACGCATGTTCACTACGATGGACAGTGACCCGCCTGTCCGTCAAGGCGAACGATCGTACCGATGGAGCGAACGCACATGTCCGAGGTGCCCGCCCGGCTGCCCCTGGAGTGGATCGCCGCGTCGCTGAAGCGCGAGCGCGGCCGTGCCGGTCTGTCCCTGTCCGAGCTGGCCAAGCGCGCCGGAATCGCCAAGTCCACGCTGTCCCAGCTGGAGGCGGCGGGCGGGAACCCGAGCATGGAGACCATCTGGGCGCTCGCGGTGGCGCTCGGTGTGCCGTTCAGCGCGCTGGTCGAGCCGCCCTCGCCGGCGGTCCAGGTGATCCGGGCGGGGCGGGGGCCCACGGTCCACTCCGACCAGTCCAGCTATCTGGCCTCGCTGCTGTCCGCCTGCCCGCCCGGCGCCCGCCGGGACCTGTATGTCGTGTGGCTGGAGCCCGGCACCGTACGGGATTCCGAACCCCATATTCCGGGCACCGTCGAGCACATCGTGGTGAGCGAGGGCGCGGTTCGGGCGGGGCCGGACGGGGAGGCCGTGGAACTGGGGCCCGGGGATTACATGTCGTACCGGGGTGACGTATCTCACTCGTACGAGGCGCTTGCGGCCGGGACCAAGTTTGTGCTGGTCATGCAGCACATGTGAGCGTTCGTGAACGGAAAATGAACGGGAAAAGGCAGGAGCCCCGTCGCCGGACGGCGCGGGGCTCCTTGGGTACTGCGCTAGGCTGCGATCAGCTGTCCCGAGTCGATCAGACCGGGGTGACGTTCTCCGCCTGCGGGCCCTTCGGACCCTGGGTCACGTCGAAGCTCACCTGCTGGTTCTCTTCGAGGGAACGGAAACCCGTGGCGTTGATCGCGGAGTAGTGAACGAAGACGTCGGGGCCGCCGCCCTCCTGGGCAATGAAGCCAAAGCCCTTTTCGGCGTTGAACCACTTAACGGTTCCGGTAGCCATAAGCCCTCCTTGGGCTCACAAAGGGTTGCCCTGCTCCAGAACCTGCAAGTGTGAAACGGTGCTGCACAACTGCATACTTCTGAAAACGACGAGAGCCTGCGGTTACATGCTCCGCAGGCTCTGTACTGCAAGGGAAACCAAACTGCAACTTGCGGCAAGCCTAGCATCCGGGCAGCCGAAAGCAATAGAGGTCAAGATCACGTCACCCGGATGTTTGAACGTCCGCTAGGCCGTTTGAGGACGGGGTCGGTCCCAGCACCGTACCCCACGGGGTCTAGTCTCGCGATGTGGACATTTCTCGCACCCGGCCGCGTGTCGGCCACATCCAGTTCCTGAACTGCCTGCCCCTGTACTGGGGGCTCGCGAGAACCGGCACGCTCCTCGACCTCGAGCTGACCAAGGACACCCCGGAGAGGCTCAGCGAGCAGATCGTGCGCGGGGACCTGGACATCGGCCCCGTCACCCTGGTCGAGTTCCTGCGCAACGCGGACGACCTCGTCGCTTTCCCCGACATCGCCGTCGGCTGCGACGGCCCGGTGATGTCCTGCGTGATCGTCTCCCAGGTCCCGCTGGACCGGCTGGACGGCGCCCGGGTCGCCCTCGGCTCGACCTCCCGCACCTCGGTCCGGCTCGCCCAGCTCCTGCTCGCCGACCGGTACGGCGTGAAGCCCGACTACTACACCTGCCCGCCCGACCTCAGCCTGATGATGCAGGAGGCCGAGGCCGCCGTCCTCATCGGTGACGCCGCCCTGCGCGCCAACCTCCTCGACGCCCCCCGCTACGGCCTCCAGGTGCACGACCTCGGCGCCCTGTGGAAGGAGTGGACCGGCCTGCCGTTCGTCTTCGCGGTGTGGGCGGCCCGCCGCGACTACGCCGAACGCGAGCCGTTCATCACCCGCAAGGTCCACGAGGCCTTCCTCGAATCCCGCAACCTCTCCCTCGAAGAGGTGCACAAGGTCGCCGAACAGGCCGCTCGCTGGGAGGCGTTCGACGAGGCCACCCTGGAGCGGTACTTCACCACCCTCGACTTCCGCTTCGGCGCCCCGCAGCTGGCGGCCGTCGCCGAGTTCGCCCGCCGGGTCGGGCCGACCACCGGCTTCCCGGCCGATGTGAAGGTCGAACTGCTCCAGCCGTAACCCGTCGCGCCCCCTGCCCCCACCCGTCACTACTGTGGCCGCGTCGACGCACGCGCCGGGCACACACCGGTAACAGACGGGGAAGGACGGGGAACTCCCGCCATGGAGATACTTCAGCCGGACGATCCGCGGGAGTTGGGCGGCTACCGGATGCTGCGCAGACTCGGAGCCGGCGGCATGGGCCGGGTGTACCTGGCCCGTTCGCCCGGCGGCCGGACCGTGGCCGTCAAGGTCGTACGACCCGACCTCGCCGCGGATTCCGGTTTCCGTGAGCGGTTCCGGCACGAGGCCGAGATCGCCCAGGCGGTCTCCGGCCAGTACACCGCCGCGGTGGTGGACGCCGACCCCGAGGCGCCGCTGCCCTGGCTCGCCACCTCCTACGTCCTCGGCCCGGACCTGACCGACGTCGTCGCCGCGCACGGGCCGCTGCCCGAGCACACCGTGCGCGCGCTCGGCGCCGGGCTCGCCGCCGCGCTCCAGGAGATCCACGCGGCCGGGCTCATCCACCGCGACCTCAAGCCGTCCAACGTCCTGCTCGCCGCCGACGGGCCCCGGGTCATCGACTTCGGCATCGCGCGCGCCGTGGACGGCACCCGGTTGACCGAGACCGGGGTCGTGGTCGGCTCGCCCGGCTACATGCCCCCGGAACAGGCGATGGGCAAGGACGTGGGCCCCGCGGGCGACGTCTTCTCCCTCGGCGCGGTCCTCGCCTTCGCCGCCACCGGGCGCAGCGCGTTCGGCGACGGGGCCGCCTCGCACGCCGCGCTGCTCTACCAGGTCGTGCACGGCGAGCCCGACCTGGAAGGCGTACCGCGCTCCCTGCTCGGCCTGGTCCGCGCCTGCCTCCAGAAGGACCCGGCCGGCCGCCCCGCCCCCGCGGAGATCACCGCCGCGCTCGCCCCGCAGGGCGTCGACGGCGTCCTGCGCGACTGGCTCCCGTCCGCCGTCGCCTCCACGATCGCCACGCACGCGGCGGGAATCCTGGACCTGGAGGCACCGGACCAGCAGCCGGGGGCGGCGGGAACGTCGGGAACGGCGGGAACGGCGGGAACGGCGGGAACGGCGGGAACGTTCGGGGCCCAGGGAGCCGGGGGGTTCGGTCCGGCGCCGGTCGGCGGTCCGGGGGTGCCCGGCGGTGCTCCGGGGGTGCCGGCCGGTGGTCCCGCGCCGGGGTACGGGTATCCGCCCGCGCCGGGCGCCGGGTACGGCACGCCTCCCGGGGGAACCGCCCCGCCGGCGCCCGCCCCTGGCATGCCGTCAGCGGGAAACCCCTACTCCACCCCAGGCCCCACCCCCGCGCCCCTCCCCGGCACCGTGCAGCTCGGCGGGCCCGAGGCGCCCGCCCGGCCCGGCCGGCGTCGCGCCCTGTCCCTCGCCCTCGGCGGGGCCGCCGCCGTCGCCGCCGTCGGCGGGGGCACCGCCTGGTGGCTGAGCAGGGACACGGGTGCCGACATATCGGCCGACGGCGGCAAGGCGGGTGCCGCGGGCGAGCCCGCCGCCGAGCACTTCACCACCCCGCCCGCCGGAGTGGCCCCGCAGCCGCTGTGGCACCGGGCGCTCACCGAGGACGGCACCACCACCGACGTACCCCTGCTCGTCCACGACGGCCTGCTGCTGATCAGCGGCGACCCGCTGGCGGCGTACGACGTCAAGACCGGCAGGCCCCGCTGGTCCAAGTCCGACCTGGTCGTACCCGGCTCCCAACTGCTCTACAGGGACGGGCGGATGTACCTGCCCGACGCCGAGTACGACGGCGCCCTCATCGCCCGCGACGCGGCGACCGGCGCGGAGGTGTGGCGGGCCCGGCTCGGCAAGCACATCGACATCGAGGACACCATCGCCCTCGACGACGAGCACGTGTACGTCGCGGCGAGCGACTTCAGCGAGTCCAAGAGCGCCACCGACTTCCGCACGGCCGTCGCCGCCATCAGCATCGCCACCCGCAGGACGGTGTGGATCCAGAAGCGGGACTGGGGCACCGACGACTACGACGTCGAGGGCTCCGTCTCCGGCGCGTACCTGGTGTACGCCGACTCGAAGTACAACCTGACCGTCCGCTCCACCGCGACCGGCGCCCAGCTGTGGACGAAGAAGCTCGGCGACGACTGGAGCTGGCGGCCCACCGTCTCCGACGGCCTGGTCCTCCTGCCGGGGGAGCGGCTCACCGCCGTCGACGTGAAGACCGGCGCGACCCGCTGGACCCTGTCCCCGGCGGGCCGCCGGGGCTTCTACAACCCCACCGTCATCGACGGCGTCCTCTACGCCGGCGACCACGACCGCGGCATCTGGGCCGTGGACGTGCGCACCGGCAAGAAGATCTGGCTCTGCGAGGAGAACGACCGGGGCGCGCCGGAGGTCTTCGTGAAGTACGGCAAGACGCTGTACTGCGGCGCCCAGGCCGTCGGCGGCGGCGTCGTCGCCCTGGACGCGCGGACCGGCCGCAAGCGGTGGAGCTGGACCGACAACAAGGGCACCGGCGACCAGTGGCAGATCGCCCTGTCCGGCAACCGGCTGCTGATGGCCAACGGCGCGGACGCCTACGCGATGCCGGCCGTCTGAACCGGGTAGGACACCCGGAGATGTGAGGGGGGTGGGGCACGTGGGCGGGGTGACCACGGGGGTGCTCGTGCTGGTCGCCGCGGTGTGGGGGGTGTCGGCGGGCGCGCTGCTGCCCCGCGCCGCGTACCGCTTCGCCGTGCCGTCCGGCCGGCCCTGGCGCGACCGTTGCCCGGACGGCCGCCATCCGGTCCGGGGGTGGCTGGGCGCGGCACGGTGCGGGGAGTGCGCGGGGCGTGCGGATGGGGCGCCCTCACCGTCGTACGCCCCCTCCGCGCTTCCGCTCGCCGTCGCCACGGCTCTCGTCTGCGCCGCCCTCGCCGCCGCCACCGGCACCCGGCCCGAGCTGGCGGTCTGGTTGCTGCTCGCGCCGGTCGGCGTGCTGCTCGCCGCCGTCGACCTCCGGGTGCGGCGGCTGCCCGACCCCCTGACCCTCCCGCTCGCCGCCACCGCCCTCGCCCTGCTGGGCCTGGCCGCCCTGCTCCCCGAACACGCCGGCCACTGGCGTACCGCCCTCTACGGCGCCCTCGCGCTCGGCGCCGGCTACTACCTGCTGTACCTCATCAACCCGGGCGGCATGGGCTTCGGCGACGTGAAGCTGGCGGTGGGGGCGGGTGCCGTCCTCGGCTGGTACGGCTGGCCCACCGTGCTGCTCGGCAGCTTCGCCGGATTCCTGCTCGGCGCGCTGTACGGCGGCGTGCTCGTACTGGCCCGGCGGGCGGACCGGAAGACGGCCGTACCGTTCGGCCCGTTCCTCCTCGCCGGGGTCCTCACCGGACTGCTGATCGGTGCGTACGCGGCCTGACGTCTTTCGCCCGAAACGGCTGGCGTAGGCTGGTTCGGTCCGCCCACACCCCTTGACGAAAGGGACCCCCTGGTGACAGAGAAGGCCGACCTCCAGTCTGTCCTCGACCGAGCCGCAGCGGGCGGACGGATCACGCCCGAGGAGGCGCTCGTCCTCTACCGCGACGCGCCCCTGCACGCCCTGGGCGCCGCCGCCGACGCCGTACGCCGCCGCAAGTACGCGGGCATCGAGCACATCGCCACGTACATCATCGAGCGGAACATCAACTACACGAACGTGTGTGTCACGGCGTGCAAGTTCTGTGCCTTCTACGCGGCCCCCAAGGACACGGAGAAGGGCTGGACCCGCGACCTCGACGACATCCTGCGCCGCTGCGCGGAGACCGTCGAACTGGGCGGCACCCAGATCATGTTCCAGGGCGGCCACCACCCGGACTACGGCGTCGAGTACTACGAGAAGCACTTCAAGGCCATCAAGGACGCCTTCCCGCAGCTCGTCATCCACTCCCTCGGCGCGTCCGAGGTCGAGCACATGGCCCGCATCTCCGGTGTGTCGGTCGAGGAGGCCATCACCCGTATCCACGAGGCCGGCCTGGACTCCTTCGCGGGCGCCGGCGCCGAGTTGCTGCCCGAGCGGCCGCGCAAGGCCATCGCCCCGCTGAAGGAGAGCGGCGAGCGCTGGCTGGAGATCATGGAGACCGCGCACCGGCTGGGCGTCGAGTCGACGTCGACGATGCTGATGGGCACGGGCGAGACGAACGCCGAGCGGATCGAACACCTCCGCATGATCCGGGACGTCCAGGACCGTACGGGCGGCTTCCGCGCCTTCATCCCGTACACCTACCAGCCCGAGAACAACCACCTGAAGGGCCGCACCCAGGCGACCCTCTTCGAGTACCTCCGCATGATCGCCATCGCCCGCCTCTTCCTGGACAACGTCCAGCACATCCAGGGCTCCTGGCTCACCACCGGCAAGGAGGTCGGCCAGCTCTCCCTGCACTACGGCGCGGACGACCTCGGCTCGATCATGCTGGAGGAGAACGTGGTCTCCTCGGCCGGTGCCAGGCACCGCTCCAACCGCCTGGAGATCATCGACCTGATCCGCAAGGCGGGCCGCGTCCCGGCGCAGCGCGCCACGACCTACGAGCACCTCGTCGTCCACGACGACCCGGCGAACGACCCCGTCGACGACCGCGTGGTCTCGCACATCTCCTCCACGGCCATCGAGGGCGGCACCGCCCACCCCGAGCTGAAGCTGCTCGCGTCCAACTAGGCGCGCCGTGCTGACGCTTCACGCCGACTCCAGGGGCCACGCCCACCTCGTCAACGGTGAGTGGATCGAGGCCGTCGGGCCCCTGGAGGACCTGTCCGCCGCGCACCCGCACGCGCGCGTGCGCGTCTGGCCCGGCATCCTCACCCCCGGGCTCGTCAACCTCCACGGCAACGAGCTGCTGGAGGAGACGTACCACCCCGACCCGAGGGAGGCCGACACCCTCGGCACCGAGCCGCTGACCGGCGACGCGCTGGCCGCGCTCGCCCTGGACGACGCCCGCTGGGGTGCGAGCGCCCGGCGCGGGGTGCAGCGCATGCTCGCCCACGGCACGGTCGCGGCGGCCTGCGAGCCCCTGCGCAACCGCGCGGTACGGGACGCGGTCCACCGCACGGGCCTCGCCGTCCGGGGCCGCCTGGGCCGCCCCGCCGGCACCCCCTCCCTCGACCCCCTGGCCGACGGCCTCCTCCCGGAGTTCGCCCCCGCCCGCGAGCCCGGCTCGGCGGCCTGCTTCGCCGTGTTCGACGTGACCGACGAGGGGGAGCTGACGGAGCGGGGTGCGGGGACGTGCGTGGCCACGGTGGTGGGGGGCCGGCTGGTGTTCCGGCGGCGGTGAGCGCCCTTTTCGGGACCACATCGCATGTGCGGCTGGGCGGAGGACCTCGCGGCACGCAGGAAGCCGACGCTCCTGCCGTGAGAGGGGGCTGCAAGAATGACCGGGTGACCCGCGCTTCCCTGAACAAGCAGCCGCACGAAGTCGCCTCGATGTTCGACGACGTCGCGGAACGGTACGACCTGACGAACGACCTCCTCTCGCTCGGCCAGGACCGGCGCTGGCGCAAGGAGGTCGCGAAGGCGGTCGACGCGCGCCCCGCGCAGAAGGTCCTGGACCTCGCCGCCGGCACGGCCACATCCTCGCTGCCCTTCGCGCGGACCGGCGCGTACGTCGTCCCCTGCGACTTCTCCCTCGGGATGCTCCAGGTCGGCAAGAAGAGGCACACCTGGCTGCCGTTCACCGCGGGCGACGCGACGAGGCTGCCCTTCAAGGACGACACCTTCGACGCGGTGACGATCTCCTTCGGGCTGCGCAACGTGCAGGACACGGACGCGGCGCTGCGCGAGATGTACCGGGTCACCCGGCCCGGCGGGCGCGTGGTGATCTGCGAGTTCTCCCACCCGACATGGGCGCCGTTCCGCACCGTGTACACCGAGTACCTGATGCGGGCGCTGCCGCCGGTCGCGCGCGCGGTGTCCTCCAACCCGGACGCCTACGTCTACCTCGCCGAGTCCATCCGGGCCTGGCCCGACCAGGCCGCCCTCGCCGAACGGCTGCGCAAGGCGGGCTGGTCGAAGGTGGCCTGGCGCAACCTCACCGGCGGCGTGGTCGCGCTGCACCGGGGCTTCAAGCAGAGCTGACGACGGCGTACGGGTCACCGCCCGGCTCGCCCAGTTCGCGTCTCATCCCGCCGGAGGGCGGCCGCGGGACGCGCGGTTCCCGCACGCCTCCGCCGCCCTCGCCCTCCCCGAAGTCGAACCACACGTACACCATCGAGTCCCGCGGCACCTCGGCGCCGGGCTGCGGGTACTGGCGTACGACGTGGTCGACGACGGCGAGGTGGAAGTCCGGGCGGTCCGGCGCGTGGAGGGACAGACCCCGCGCCCGGGCCGTTTCGCGCGCGTCCACGGCCATCAGACCGACCAGACGCGGGACGCGCACTTCGGGTGTTTTGGGTGGTATGAGCACAGATGTCACCCCCAGCGATACAGGCAGGGTAACTCCCGCCCGGGCCGCCCGGAAGGCAACGGTGTCTTTCCGTAAGAGGCGACTACTGTGCGTAGTTGTCGGTGTGGGGGTCGGCGAGGGTGTCCGCGGGGGTGGCGGCGGCGGTGAGGGGGGCGGCGGGATGGTCGGTGAGGGTGAGTCGGAAGCAGAGCACCGGCTCGTCGAGCGTGGGGTGGGTGTAGGTCTCCGCCTGCTCCATGCCGAGGCGCCGGGCCACCGCCACGGACCGCTCGTTGCCCGCCCGGACCACCGCCACCACGCCCGGCACGCCCGCCGCACGCACCCGTGTGAGCGTCTCCCGGGCCGCCGCGGTGGCATACCCCTTGCCCCAGTACGCCCGACCGAGCCGCCAGCCGATCTCCGTCTCGCCGACCGGGCCCCAGTCCCGCGGCCAGGGCTGCGCCCCGGTGAAGCCGATGACCTCACCCGACTCGTCCAGCAGTGTCCACAGGCAGAAACCGTGCTCCGCGTCGTGCCGCCGCTGGCGCGCGGTGAGTTCCTCGTAGACCGACAGCTCCGCCGGTCTGCCGCCGTGGAACTCCATGACCTCCGGATCGGCGAAGACCCGGTGCCAGGCGACCGCGTCCTCGTGCGTGGGAACGCGCAGCCGTACCGTGGGGAGAGGTCGGTTCACAGGGCAGCCCTTCAGCCGGTTGATCAATTCTGCTGAATAGACTGCCCATGTCCAGTGCCGGTCGGCACACAGATTTCAACCCTTGGGGAGATCCCGCCGTGACCGTCGTGACCGAGCCCCTCTCCGAGAACACCGCCGACGTGATCGTCGTGGGCGCGGGGCCGGCCGGCTCCACGACCGCGTACCACCTCGCCAAGGCCGGTCTCGACGTGCTGCTCCTGGAGAAGACCGAGTTCCCCCGCGAGAAGGTCTGCGGTGACGGCCTCACCCCGCGCGCGGTGAAGCAACTCGTCGCCATGGGCATCGACATCTCCGAGGAGGCCGGCTGGCTGCGCAACAAGGGCCTGCGCATCATCGGCGGCGGCGTCCGCCTCCAGCTCGACTGGCCGGAACTCGCCTCCTACCCGAACTACGGCCTGGTCCGTAAGCGCGACGACTTCGACGAGCAGCTCGCCCGCAACGCCCAGAAGGCCGGCGCCCGCCTGTTCGAGCGCTGCAACGTCAGTGGCCCGGTCGTCGACGACCGCACCGGCCGCATCACCGGCGTCACCGCCAAGCTCGGCGAGGAGAAGCGCGAAGTCACCTTCCACGCCCCGCTCGTCGTCGCCGCCGACGGCAACTCCACCCGCCTCTCCCTGGCGATGGGCCTGCACCGCCGCGAGGACCGCCCCATGGGCGTCGCGGTCCGCACCTACTTCGAGAGCCCCCGCCACGACGACGACTACCTGGAGTCCTGGCTGGAACTGTGGGACCGCCGAGGCGCCCAGGACCGCCTCCTCCCCGGCTACGGCTGGATCTTCGGCATGGGCGACGGCACGTCGAACGTGGGCCTCGGAGTGCTGAACACCTCCGCCTCCTTCAAGGAGCTGGACTGGCGCGAGGTCCTCAAGGCCTGGTGCGCCTCCATGCCGGAGGACTGGGGCTACACCCCCGAGAACATGACCGGCCCCATCCGCGGCGCCGCCCTGCCCATGGCCTTCAACCGCCAGCCGCACTACACGCGCGGCCTGCTGCTCGTCGGTGATGCCGGCGGCCTGGTGAACCCCTTCAACGGCGAGGGCATCGCCTACGCCATGGAGTCCGGCCAGATCGCCGCCGACGTCATCGTGCAGGCCCACGCGCGCGCGACGCCCGCCCAGCGCGAGATCGCCCTCCAGCGCTACCCGCGCGTCCTCAAGGACACCTACGGCGGCTACTACACCCTCGGCCGCGCCTTCGTGAAGCTCATCGGCAACCCGAAGGTCATGCAGATCGCCGCCCAGCGCGGTCTGACCCACCCGATGCTGATGAAGTTCACCCTCAAACTCCTCGCGAACCTCACCGACCCCACGGGCGGCGACGCGATGGACCGCATCATCAACGGCCTGAGCAAGGTGGCGCCGAAGGCGTGACTAGGCGCTGAGAGCCGCGGCGTTGGCGGTCCGGCGGGCGTACACCTCGTCCCGCCGGTCCGCCATCTGCCGCAAGGCGTCCTTTTTCTCCCGCTTCGGGAGCCGGTCGAGATAGATCTGCCCGGCGGTGTGGTCGGTCTCGTGGGCGAGGCAGCGGGCGAAGTAGCCGGTGCCCTCGATGACGACCGGGCGGCCGTCCCTGTCCTGACCGCGGACGATGGCCCGGTCCGGCCGAGGTACGGCCAGCACGGCCCCCGGTACCGACAGGCAGCCCTCGCCCTCGTCCAGCAGCCGTCGTCCCTTCGTGGGCGTTTCCAGCACGGGATTGACGATGTGTCCGACATGCCGGACTCCGTCGTCGTCGGGGCAGTCGTACACGAAAAGGCGCAGATCGACCCCTACCTGATTCGCCGCCAGCCCCGCGCCCTCGGCGACGTACATGGTGCGGAACATGTCGTCGATGAGCGCGGCGAGGTCGGGTCCGAACTCCGTGACGTCCCGGCACGGCCTGTGCAGCACCTCCTCACCGACCTCGGTGATGCGGCGCACCGCACCCCGCCCGGCCTCGGGGGCGTACCGCGGGTAGTGGCCGACGGGGCTTCCCTGTACGAACACGCGTGGCATCGCGTGGACTCCTTCGCTCGTGACCGGACCACCGGACGGTGGCCCGAGCCGAGCATGCCAGGGAGGCCGACGGACGCGCGGGGGAAGTCGTGAGGCTCGGTCAGGGAAGCCGGCGGACGCGTCGGGGAGGCCGCGGGGCGTGTCGGGGTACGCGCAAGGGCCGCTGCCCCCGAGCGGCTGCGGCCCTGTGCGCGTGAGAGGCGCGGAGTGTGCTCAGAGCACCCGTACGGCGCCGGTGGGCGGGTCGTACGACAGCGGGCGCTCCACGACGCCGGTGGAGGGGTTCTGGGCGCCCACGAACATGCCGTCGCCGACGTACACCGCGACGTGGTACGCGCTGCCCGCGCTGCCCCAGTACAGGATGTCGCCCGGCTGAAGGTTGCTCAGCGAGACCTGGGTGCCGGCGGTCGACTGGTCCTGGGAGACGCGCGGCAGGCTGATGCCGACCTGCTTGAAGGCGGTCTGCACCAGGCCGGAGCAGTCGTAGGCGGACGGGCCGGTGGCACCGGAGACGTACGCCTTGCCGACCTGGGCCTTGACGAAGCTGATGACGGCCGCGGCCGAGCCGGTGGCCGTGGACGTGCTGGTGGAGGTGGAGGTGGAGGTGCCGGCCTCGGTGCCCGCCGTGGTGGAGAGCGTGGTCCGCTCCGCGGTGCGGGAGGCACGGGCGGCCTCCTTGCGGGCGGCCTCCTCGGCCCTCTTCTTGGCCTGGGCCGCCTTCTTCTTGGCCTCGGCGAGGTCCGCCTTCGCCTGCTTCGCGGCCTTGGCGGCAGCCGCGTCACGCTCGGCCTGCAGCTGGTAGTTCGCGGCGGCCTGCTCGGTCGCGTCCGCGGTCTGGGCAGCCTGAGCGGCCAGGTCGGCCGTCAGGGTGGGCAGTTCGAGGGTCTGCGTCACCGGCTCGGCAGCGTTCGCCGAGCCGGACGCACCGGCGACTGCCAGGGTGCCGAGGACGCCACCGGCGACACCGGCCCGCACGGCGAGGGTCGACGCGCTGCGGCGGGGCTTCCGGTGGCTGCGTATGTGAGCGGTGTGGGACATGGGAACAACCGGTACCAGGGGCTCCTTCATATCTTCAAGAAACGTGTCCTGCGCCACAGTTGCTCAATCGAGACCCGAAATCCCCCGCGCGTCACTCTTTATTGACGCCGTAACGGACATTGCGGACGCCCGTGATCAAGCCCTTGATCACGGTCTTTGATCATTACGTCCGAATTGCCCGCCGCCTACCACTGCTTGCGGTCGTTGGCCAAGCCCGGTTCTCAGAGGTCTCTCATCAATGTGGCGGAGGTCACGGAACGGCCGCCGTGACTGCGGCGTCCCGCGCGTGCGGCGGCTCGTGAACGCGTGCACGTGCCCGCACCCCGTCCACACCCCGCCCCGCCCTCCCTCTGATGTGTGAACGCGTCCCACTACCAGGCCTCGTAGTCCAGCGCCAATTTGCACGCAACGGAAGTCTCTTGATATTGAGACGCCCGCTCCGGCCTGCGATGACGTGCAGGATTGTCACTTATGGTGATCAACTGAACGCTTCGCGTATGAAGATCACTCATCATCCGACTTCATGATCCTTCGTCAGGTGGTGGAGATCACAAAGCTTGTGCAATACCCCGTGTCGCAGATCACAGAGCGGCGGGCATAAGATGCGAGGCAGTTGGGCTTGTGACCTGCTTCACATGTTCTCGATCTTCGCCCGGGACGAGCGGGGTGCGAGGGGCCGGTGAGGCAGGAGTGAGCCCAGTGCAACCGCCAGCAGTCAGCGCCGACTGAGAGGAGCGAGGAGCGGTGAACGCGTATGCGCCCATCCTCGTACTGGGAGCCCTCGGGGCAGGCTTTGCGATCTTCTCCGTGGTCATGGCCACGCTGATCGGTCCGAAGCGGTACAACCGCGCCAAGCTCGAAGCCTACGAGTGCGGCATCGAGCCGACACCCACGCCGGCGGGCGGCGGGCGCTTCCCCATCAAGTACTACCTGACGGCGATGCTCTTCATCGTCTTCGACATCGAGATCGTCTTCCTCTACCCCTGGGCCGTCAGCTTCGACGCCCTGGGGATTTTCGGGCTCGTGGAGATGCTGCTCTTCGTGCTCACCGTCTTCGTCGCGTACGCGTACGTATGGCGGCGCGGCGGCCTGGAATGGGACTGAGGGGCCTTTAACGACATGGGACTCGAAGAAAAGCTGCCGAGCGGCTTCCTGCTCACCACCGTCGAGCAGGCCGCGGGCTGGGTGCGCAAGGCGTCCGTCTTCCCGGCCACCTTCGGCCTCGCCTGCTGCGCCATCGAGATGATGACCACCGGCGCCGGGCGCTACGACCTCGCCCGCTTCGGCATGGAGGTCTTCCGCGGCTCGCCGCGCCAGGCGGACCTGATGATCGTCGCCGGCCGGGTCAGCCAGAAGATGGCGCCCGTCCTGAGGCAGGTCTACGACCAGATGCCCAACCCCAAGTGGGTGATCTCCATGGGCGTCTGCGCCTCCTCCGGCGGCATGTTCAACAACTACGCGATCGTCCAGGGCGTCGACCACATCGTGCCGGTCGACATCTACCTGCCCGGCTGCCCGCCGCGCCCCGAGATGCTGATGGACGCGATCCTCAAGCTCCACCAGAAGATCCAGTCCTCCAAGCTCGGCGTGAACGCCGAGGAAGCGGCCCGCGAGGCGGAGGAGGCGGCGCTCAAGGCCCTGCCCACGATCGAGATGAAGGGGCTGCTGAGGTGAGCGACGCGAACGGCACCGGCGCGGGCGGAGTCAACGGCTCCGCGAAGGGGGCGAACGGGACCCCGGACGGAGCGAACGGGTCCGCGAACGGGGTGAACCCCGAGAAGGACCTCTCCGCCTCCAACCTCCCCGGCCAGCGCGGCCAGGGCGGCGAGGAGATCCGCGTCCAGCGCGGCATGTTCGGCGCCAACAACGGAGGGGACACCTCCGGCTACGGCGGCCTGGTCCGCTCGGTCCGACTCCCGGGACCGGCGGTCCGCCCTTACGGCGGCTGGTTCGACGAGGTCGCCGACGAACTGGAGGGCGCCCTGGAGGAACAGGGCCTCCTGCCCGAGAACGCCATCGAGAAGACGGTCGTCGACCGCGGCGAGCTGACCTTCCACATCGAACGCGAGCACCTGCTCCACGTCGCCCGCACCCTGCGCGACGACCCGGCCCTGCGCTTCGAGCTGTGCACCGGCGTCAGCGGCGTCCACTACCCGAACGACAAGGGCCGCGAGCTGCACGCCGTCTACCACCTGCGCTCGATCACCCACAACCGGCTGATCCGCCTCGAAGTCAGCGCCCCCGACAGCGACCCCCGCGTCCCGTCGCTGGTCTCCGTCTACCCGACCAACGACTGGCACGAGCGCGAGACCTACGACTTCTTCGGAATCGTCTTCGACGGTCACCCGGCCCTGACGCGGATCATGATGCCGGACGACTGGCAGGGCCACCCGCAGCGCAAGGACTACCCCCTCGGCGGCATCCCCGTCGAGTACAAGGGCGCCCAGATCCCGGCTCCGGACCAGCGGAGGTCGTACTCGTGAGCACTTCCCAGGCATCCCCTCGCGAGACCACCGAGGGCACCGTATATACGGTCACCGGCGGCGACTGGGACGAGGTCGTCCAGTCCGCGGCCCGCGCCGACGACGAACGCATCGTCGTCAACATGGGTCCCCAGCACCCGTCCACCCACGGAGTGCTCCGCCTGATCCTGGAGATCGAGGGCGAGACGGTCACCGAGGCCCGCTGCGGCATCGGCTACCTCCACACCGGCATCGAGAAGAACCTCGAATTCCGCACGTGGACGCAGGGCACCACCTTCGTCACGCGCATGGACTACCTGACGTCCTTCTTCAACGAGACCGCCTACTGCCTCGCCGTCGAGAAGCTCCTCGGCATCGAGGACCAGATCACCGAGCGCGCCAAGATCATCCGGGTGCTCCTGATGGAGCTGAACCGGATGTCCTCCCACCTGGTGTGCATCGCCACCGGCGGCATGGAGCTGGGCGCCACCACGATCATGATCTACGGATTCCGTGATCGTGAAATGATTCTCGACCTCTACGAGCTGATCACGGGCCTGCGCATGAACCACGCGTACATCCGGCCCGGCGGACTCGCCCAGGACCTGCCGCCCGGCGCGGTGGACCAGATCCGCGAGTTCGTGAAGAAGATGAAGAAGAACCTCCCGGAGTACGACAAGCTCGCCACCGGGAACCCCATCTTCAAGGCCCGCATGCAGAACATCGGCTACCTGGACCTGGCCGGCTGCATGGCGCTCGGCGCGACCGGCCCGATCCTGCGCTCCACGGGCCTGCCGCACGACCTGCGCAAGGCCCAGCCGTACTGCGACTACGAGACGTACGACTTCGACGTCCCGACCGCCGACACCTGCGACGCCTACGGCCGCTTCCTCGTCCGCCTGGAGGAGATGCGCCAGTCGCTCCGGATCATCGAGCAGTGCCTGGACCGGCTCCAGCCCGGCCCGGTCATGGTCGCCGACAAGAAGATCGCCTGGCCCGCCCAGCTCGCCCTGGGACCGGACGGACTCGGCAACTCCCTCGACCACATCAAGAAGATCATGGGCACCTCCATGGAGGCCCTGATCCACCACTTCAAGCTGGTCACCGAGGGCTTCCGCGTCCCGCCGGGACAGGCGTACGCGGCCGTCGAATCACCCAAGGGCGAACTCGGGGTGCACGCCGTCTCCGACGGCGGCACCCGTCCCTACCGGGTCCACTTCCGCGACCCGTCCTTCACCAACCTGCAGGCCATGGCGGCGATGTGCGAGGGCGGCCAGGTCGCCGACGTCATCGTCGCCGTCGCGTCCATCGACCCCGTGATGGGAGGCGTCGACCGGTGACCACCTCTTCTTCCGAGCGGGGCGTCAGCCTGGGCATGCCCGAACTGCCCGCACCCGCCTACCCGGACGAGGTCCGGGCCCGGCTGGAGGCGGACGCGCGCGAAGTGATCGCGCGCTACCCCGACTCCCGGTCCGCCCTGCTGCCGCTGCTCCACCTCGTGCAGTCCGAGGAGGGCCATGTCACGCGCACCGGGATGCGGTTCTGCGCGGACATGCTGGGCCTGACCACGGCCGAGGTCACCGCCGTCGCCACCTTCTACACCATGTACCGGCGCCGGCCCTCCGGCGACTACCAGGTGGGCGTGTGCACCAACACGCTGTGCGCGGTGATGGGCGGCGACGCGATCTTCGAGACCCTCCAGGAACACCTGGGCGTCGGCAACGGCGAGACCACCGACGACGGCAAGGTCACCCTGGAGCACATCGAGTGCAACGCGGCCTGCGACTACGCGCCGGTCGTGATGGTCAACTGGGAGTTCTTCGACAACCAGACCCCGGCGACCGCCAAGCGCCTGGTCGACGACCTGCGCGCCGGACGGCCCGTCCAGCCCACGCGCGGGGCGCGGCTGTGCACCTTCAAGGAGACCGCGCGGATTCTGGCCGGCTTCCCCGACGAGCGGCCCGGGGCCGTCGAGGAGGGCGGCAGTGCGGGACCCGCGTCGCTGGTGGGCCTTCGCCTGGCAAGGGGAGAGACCGCACCCGCGCGCGTGGTCCATCCGCGCGGAGGTCCGCACGAGGAGCCGCAGGACAGGGTGCACGAGCCGTCACCGGCCGAGCACCTCAGCTCCCACGACGCGCCGCTGGACACATCGGCCTCCGATCCCTCGCACCCCGCGGGGCCTACCGCAGAGGAGGGGGAGTGATGACCGTGGCAGCCGAACTCAAGGACTCAAGCCCGGAGAAGCTGCTCGCACCCGTGCTGTCGGCCTTCTGGGACGAGGACCGGTCCTGGACACTGGACGTCTACCGGAGGCACGAAGGGTACGAGGGGCTCCGCAAGGCCCTCGCCATGTCGCCGGACGACCTGATCGCGTACGTCAAGGACTCCGGGCTGCGAGGCCGCGGCGGCGCGGGATTCCCGACCGGAATGAAGTGGCAGTTCATTCCTCAGGGTGATGGAAAACCGCACTATCTAGTTGTCAACGCCGACGAATCGGAGCCGGGCACCTGCAAGGACATCCCGCTCCTCTTCGCGAACCCGCACAGCCTCATCGAGGGCATCGTGATCGCGTGCTATGCCATCAGGTCGTCGCATGCCTTCATCTATCTGCGTGGTGAAGTCGTCCCCGTTCTGCGGCGGTTGCACGAGGCCGTGCGCGAGGCCTACGCGGCGGGCTACCTCGGCGAGAACATCCTGGGCAGCGGACTCGACCTCCAGCTCACCGTGCACGCGGGCGCCGGCGCGTACATCTGCGGTGAGGAGACCGCACTGCTCGACTCGCTCGAAGGCCGCCGTGGCCAACCGCGGCTCCGTCCCCCCTTCCCTGCGGTGGAAGGCCTCTACGCCTGTCCGACTGTGGTGAACAACGTCGAGTCGATCGCGTCGGTTCCCGCCATCCTGAAAAACGGCAAAGACTGGTTCAGGTCGATGGGCAGCGAGAAGTCCCCGGGCTTCACGCTCTACTCGCTCAGCGGCCACGTCGCGAGCCCCGGCCAGTACGAGGCCCCGCTCGGCATCACCCTGCGCCAGCTCCTCGACATGAGCGGCGGCATGCGGCCGGGCCACCGCCTGAAGTTCTGGACCCCGGGCGGCTCCTCGACGCCGATGTTCACCGACGAGCACCTCGACGTCCCGCTCGACTACGAGGGCGTCGGCGCCGCCGGCTCCATGCTCGGCACCAAGGCCCTGCAGTGCTTCGACGAGACGACCTGCGTGGTGCGGGCCGTGACCCGCTGGACCGAGTTCTACGCCCACGAGTCCTGCGGCAAGTGCACGCCCTGCCGCGAAGGGACGTACTGGCTGGTGCAGTTGCTGCGGGACATCGAGGCCGGCAAGGGCGTCATGTCCGACCTCGACAAGCTGAACGACATCGCCGACAACATCAACGGCAAGTCCTTCTGCGCCCTCGGCGACGGCGCCGCATCCCCGATCTTCTCCTCGCTGAAGTACTTCCGTGAGGAGTACGAGCAGCACATCACGGGCCGGGGCTGCCCCTTCGACCCGGCCAAGTCGACGGCCTGGGCGGACCGCCCGGAGGTGAACGCATGACCGTGACCACGAGCGCCCCCACGGGAGGGGGCCAGGCGGCGGTCCCGCCGGAGGACCTCGTCACGCTGACGATCGACGGCATCGAGATCAGCGTGCCCAAGGGCACCCTGGTGATCCGGGCCGCCGAGCAGCTCGGCATCGAGATCCCGCGGTTCTGCGACCACCCCCTCCTGGACCCGGCCGGTGCCTGCCGCCAGTGCATCGTCGAGGTCGAGGGCCAGCGCAAGCCGATGGCGTCCTGCACCATCACCTGCACCGACGGGATGGTGGTGAAGACCCACCTCACCTCCCCGGTCGCGGAGAAGGCCCAGCACGGTGTGATGGAGCTGCTGCTCATCAACCACCCGCTGGACTGCCCCGTCTGCGACAAGGGCGGCGAGTGCCCGCTGCAGAACCAGGCGATGTCGCACGGCAACGCCGAGTCCCGCTTCGACGGCAAGAAGCGGACCTACGAGAAGCCCGTACCGATCTCCACCCAGGTACTGCTCGACCGCGAGCGGTGCGTGCTGTGCGCCCGCTGCACCCGCTTCTCCAACCAGATCGCCGGCGACCCCATGATCGAGCTGGTCGAGCGGGGCGCGCTCCAGCAGGTCGGCACCGGTGAGGGCGACCCGTTCGAGTCGTACTTCTCCGGCAACACCATTCAGATCTGCCCGGTCGGCGCGCTCACCTCGGCCGCCTACCGGTTCCGCTCCCGCCCCTTCGACCTCGTCTCCTCGCCGTCGGTGTGCGAGCACTGCTCCGGCGGCTGCGCCACCCGCACCGACCACCGGCGCGGCAAGGTCATGCGGCGGCTCGCCGCCTACGACCCCGAGGTCAACGAGGAGTGGATCTGCGACAAGGGGCGCTTCGCGTTCCGGTACGCGCAGGGGAAGGACCGTCTCGACACGCCGCTGGTGCGCAACGCCGACGGTGTCCTGGAGCCCGCGTCCTGGCCGGAGGCACTGGAAGCCGCGGCGCGGGGCCTGACCGCGGCCCGCTCCCGGGCCGGCGTCCTCATCGGCGGCCGGCTGACCGTCGAGGACGCCTACGCGTACAGCAAGTTCGCGCGCGTGGCACTCGACACCAACGACATCGACTTCCGCGCGCGCGTGCACAGCGGCGAGGAGGCCGACTTCCTGGCCGCGCGGATCGCCGGCCGCGGCCGCGACCTCGACGGTACGGGTGTCACGTACACCTCCCTGGAGAAGGCGCCCGCGGTCCTGCTGGTCGGCTTCGAGTCCGAGGAGGAGGCACCGGGCGTCTTCCTGCGGCTGCGCAAGGCCTGGCGCAAGCGCAAGCAGCAGGTGTTCGCGCTGGCCACGCACGCCACGCGGGGCCTGGAGAAGGCGGGCGGCACCCTGCTGCCGGCCGCTCCCGGCACCGAGACGGAGTGGCTGGACGCGCTCGCGAGCGGCGTCGGCCTGGAGGAGCCCGGCACGCGTGCCGCCGAGGCCCTGCGCACCGAGGGCGCCGTCATCGTCGTAGGGGAGCGGCTGGCCGGTGTCGCGGGTGGTCTCACCGCCGCGCTGCGCGCCGCGACCGCGACCGGCGCCGAGCTGGTGTGGATCCCGCGCCGGGCCGGTGAGCGCGGCGCGGTCGAGGCGGGCGCGCTGCCCTCGCTGCTGCCGGGCGGCCGCCCCGCGACCGACCCGCGCGCGCGGGAGGAGGTCGCCGCCGCCTGGGGCCTGGCCGAACTCCCGCTGCGCTACGGCCGCGACACCCACCAGATCATCGAGGACGCCGCCTCCGGTGAACTGTCCGCGCTGGTGGTCGCCGGCGTGGAGGTCGCCGACCTGCCCGACCCGGCACGCGCGCGTGAGGCGTTCGACGAGGTCGGCTTCCTGGTGTCGCTGGAGCTGCGGCCCAGCGAGGTCACCGAGCGCGCCGACGTCGTCCTGCCGGTCGCCGCGGTCGCCGAGAAGGCGGGCAGCTTCCTCAACTGGGAGGGCCGGGTGCGCTCCTTCGAGGCCGCGCTCAAACCCGACCAGATGACCCGCCGGCTCGCGCCGACCGACGCGCGCGTGCTGCACATGCTCGCCGACGCGATGGACGTCCATGTGGGCCTGCCGGATCTGCGGACCACACGTGCGGAGATCGACCGGCTCGGCTCCTGGGACGGCCCCCGCGCCTCCGGGCCCGTGGAGTCCGCGGGCCCGCTGCCCCGTCCGGCCGCCGGCGAGGCCGTACTCGCCGGCCACCGGCTGCTGCTCGACCAGGGCGTCCTGCAGGAGGGCGACGAGGCGCTCGCCGGCACCCGGCACGCCGCACGCGCGCGCGTGTCCGCCGCGACGGCCGCCGAGGCGGGCGTCGGGGACGGCGGCACCCTGGCCGTCACCGGCCCGGCGGGCACGGTCGAACTCCCCCTCCAGGTCACCGAGATGCCCGACCGGGTGGTCTGGCTCCCGCTGAACTCCGTCGGCACCGGCGTCGCCTCCGACACCGGGGCACGGCCCGGCTCCCTCGTCCGCATCGGTCCGGCGGCTCTCGCCGGCGAGGCCCCCAAGGAGGTGGAGGCATGAGCCCGTACCTCGCCGCTGAAGACCTCTCGATGTTCGGCCGCGACCCCTGGTGGCTGGTCGTCGTCAAGGCGGTGTTCTGCTTCGCCTTCCTGATGGTGACGGTGCTGTTCTCCATCGTCTGGGAGCGCAAGGTCGTCGCCTGGATGCAGCTGCGCATCGGCCCCAACCGGCACGGCCCCTGGGGCATGCTCCAGTCGCTCGCCGACGGCGTGAAGCTGATGCTCAAGGAAGACATCATCGTCAAGCGCGCGGACAAGGTGGTCTACGTCCTCGCGCCGATCGTGGCGGCCATCCCGGCCTTCATGGCGATCGCGGTGATCCCCTTCGGGCCGGCCGGCAACGAGATCTCGATCTTCGGCCACCGCACCACGATGCAGCTCACCGACCTGCCGATCGCGATGCTCTACATCCTCGCGGTCGCCTCGGTCGGCATCTACGGCATCGTGCTCGCGGGCTGGAGCTCCGGATCCACCTACCCGCTCCTCGGCGGCCTGCGCTCCTGCGCGCAGATGATCTCGTACGAGATCGCCATGGGCGCCGCGTTCGCCTCCGTGTTCCTGTACTCGGGCTCGATGTCGACGTCCACGATCGTCGAGCAGCAGCACGACCGCTGGTACATCCTGCTGCTGCCGGTCTCCTTCATCCTGTACATCGTCACGATGGTCGGCGAGACCAACCGCGCCCCCTTCGACATGCCGGAGTCCGAGGGCGACCTGGTCGGCGGCTTCAACACCGAGTACTCCTCGATCAAGTTCGCGATGTTCATGCTCGCCGAGTACGTGAACATGGTGACGGTCTCGGCCGTCTCGACCACCCTGTTCCTCGGCGGCTGGCGCGCCCCCTGGCCGGTCAGCGGCTTCTGGGAGGGCGCGAACCACGGCTGGTGGCCGCTGCTGTGGTTCGTCATCAAGGTCCAGCTGCTGCTGTTCTTCTTCATCTGGCTGCGCGGCACGCTCCCGCGCGTCCGCTACGACCAGCTGATGAAGCTCGGCTGGAAGGTCCTCATCCCGGTCTCCGTGACCTGGCTGATGCTGGTCGCGACCGTCCGCGCCCTGCGCAACGAGAACTACGACTTCGCCGACATCGCCCTCTACGTCGGCGGCGGTGTCCTCGCGCTGCTGCTGATCTCCTTCGTCGCCGACATGTTCCGCGAGAAGGCGAAGCCGGTCGAGCAGCCCGCCGAGCAGCCGGCCTTCGACCCGATGGCGGGCGGGTTCCCCGTCCCGCCGCTGCCCGGACAGGAGCTGCCGCCGGTGCCCCGGCGCAGGTCACGCCGGGAGCGGGAGCTGATTGTCAGTGGCGGGACGGACACTGTCAGTGACGGATCTTCGGATGGAAAGGAGGCGTCCGATGGCTGAGGAGCCTCAGGAGACCGGGCGGACCGAGCCCGGCTTCCAGAACCCGGTGGCCGGCTTCGGCGTGACCTTCAAGGCCATGTTCAAGAAGCGGCTGACCGAGCAGTACCCGGAGCAGAAGAAGACCACGGCTCCGCGGTTCCACGGACGGCACCAGCTCAACCGCCATCCGGACGGCCTGGAGAAGTGCGTCGGCTGCGAGCTGTGCGCCTGGGCCTGCCCCGCCGACGCCATCTACGTGGAAGGCGCCGACAACACCGACGAGGAGCGCTACTCGCCGGGCGAACGGTACGGCCGCGTCTACCAGATCAACTACGCCCGCTGCATCCTGTGCGGGCTGTGCATCGAGGCGTGCCCCACGCGCGCGCTCACGATGACGAACGAGTTCGAGCTGGCCGACTCCAGCCGCGCCAACCTCATCTACACCAAGGAGCAGCTGCTCGCCGGCCTCGAAGAGGGCATGGTCGACACGCCGCACGCGATCTTCCCGGGGACGGACGAGCAGGACTACTACCGCGGCCTGGTGACGCAGGCCGCGCCGGGCACCGTCCGCCAGGCCGCCGTCTCCAAGGGCGAGGAGCCGCAGGAGGCCGCGTCCACCTTCGGCGAGGACGAGCCGGCCTCGGAAAAGGTGGTCGGCCGATGAGCGCGCAGCACCTCGCCGCCTACACCACCTCCACCGGTGAGGCGTTCCAGTTCTGGGTCCTCGGCACGATCGCGGTGATCGGCGCCCTGTGCACCGTCTTCATGAAGAAGGCCGTGCACAGCGCGCTCAGCCTCGCCGGCACCATGATCGTCCTGGCGGTGTTCTACCTCGCCAACGGCGCCTACTTCCTGGGGATCGTGCAGATCGTCGTCTACACCGGCGCGATCATGATGCTGTTCCTGTTCGTGGTGATGCTCGTCGGTGTCACGGCCGCGGACTCCCTGAAGGAGACCATCAAGGGCCAGCGCTGGCTGGCCCTCGTGTGCGGCGTCGGCTTCGGCGTCCTGCTGTTCGCGGGCATCGGCAACGCCTCCCTGAAGGAGTTCAACGGCACCGGCCAGGCGAACGCGAACGGCAACGTGGAGGGCCTCGCGTCCCTCATCTTCACCAAGTACGTCTTCGCCTTCGAGATCACCGGCGCCCTGCTGATCACGGCCGCGGTCGGCGCCATGGTGCTCACCCACCGCGAGCGCACCGAGCGCGCCAGGACCCAGCGCGAGCTGTCCGAACAGCGCATCCGCGAGGGCGCCCACATCCCGCCGCTGCCCGCCCCCGGTGTCTACGCCCGGCACAACGCCGTGGACATCGCGGGCCTGCTGCCCGACGGCACCCCGTCCGAGCTGACCGTCAACAAGACGCTGCGCGAACGCGGCCAGATCCGTGACGTGTCCGCGGAGGCGCTCAACGACCTGCGGGCACTGGAGCAGCGCGCGGAGGAACGCCTGGCGCGCCGGGCGATCGAGCCGGAGACGTTCAAGCGGCCCGAGGAGGCGTCGAAGTGAACCCGGTCAACTACCTCTACCTCGCCGCCCTGTTGTTCACGATCGGCGCGACGGGCGTGCTGATCCGGCGCAACGCCATCGTGGTCTTCATGTGCATCGAGCTGATGCTGAACGCCTGCAACCTCGCGTTCGTCACCTTCTCCCGGATGCACGGCAACCTCGACGGCCAGATCATCGCCTTCTTCACGATGGTCGTCGCCGCCGCGGAGGTCGTGGTGGGCCTCGCGATCATCGTGTCGCTGTTCCGTACCCGCCACTCGGCCTCGGTCGACGACGCCAGCCTGATGAAGCTGTAAGGGGTCGGAAGAATCGTGGAGAACCTGATCGCGCTGCTCATCGCGGCGCCCCTGCTCGGAGCGGCCGTCCTCCTGGTCGGCGGCCGGCGGCTCGACGCCGTCGGCCACTGGATCGGCACCCTGCTGTCGTTCGTCTCCTTCGCCCTCGGTGTCGCGCTCTTCGCCGACCTGCTGGGCAGGGGAGCCGAGGACCGGACCCTGATGCAGCACCTGTTCAGCTGGATCCCGGTGGCCGGCTTCCAGGCGGACGTCACCTTCCGCCTGGACCAGCTGTCCATGACGTTCGTACTGCTGATCACGGGCGTCGGCTCGCTGATCCACCTGTACTCGGTCGGGTACATGGAGCACGACGAGCGGCGCCGCCGCTTCTTCGGCTACCTGAACCTGTTCCTCGCGGCGATGCTGCTGCTCGTCCTCGCCGACAACTACCTGCTGCTGTACGTCGGCTGGGAGGGCGTCGGCCTCGCCTCGTACCTGCTGATCGGCTTCTGGCAGCACAAGCCCAGCGCCGCCACGGCCGCGAAGAAGGCGTTCCTGGTCAACCGCGTCGGCGACATGGGCCTGTCGATCGCGATCATGCTGATGTTCACCACCTTCGGCAGCTTCGCGTTCGGCCCGGTCCTCGGCCACACCGGTGACACCTCCGAGGGCAAGCTCACCGCGATCGGCCTGATGCTGCTGCTCGCCGCGTGCGGCAAGTCCGCCCAGGTGCCGCTCCAGTCCTGGCTCGGGGACGCCATGGAGGGCCCGACCCCGGTCTCCGCCCTCATCCACGCGGCGACGATGGTGACCGCGGGCGTCTATCTGATCGTCCGCTCCGGCGCGATCTTCAACGCCGCCCCCGACGCCCAGCTGGCCGTCACCGTCGTCGGTGCGGTCACGCTCCTGTTCGGTGCGATCGTCGGTTGCGCCAAGGACGACATCAAGAAGGCGCTGGCCGGCTCGACCATGTCGCAGATCGGCTACATGGTGCTGGCCGCCGGCCTCGGCCCCATCGGCTACGTCTTCGCGATCATGCACCTGGTGACGCACGGCTTCTTCAAGGCCGGTCTGTTCCTCGGCGCCGGTTCCGTGATGCACGGCATGAACGACGAGGTCGACATGCGCCGCTACGGCGGCCTGCGGAAGTACATGCCGGTCACGTTCATCACCTTCGGCCTCGGTTACCTCGCCATCATCGGCTTCCCGGGCCTGTCCGGCTTCTTCTCCAAGGACAAGATCATCGAGGCGGCGTTCGCCAAGGGCGGCACCGAGGGCTGGATCCTCGGCGGCGCGGCCCTGCTCGGTGCGGCCATCACCGCCTTCTACATGACGCGCGTGATGCTGATGACGTTCTTCGGAGAGGAACGGTGGCGCCACGCCCCGACCCCGTCCCCGGCCGAGCCCAGCGTGGAGCCCGCCGCCGAGACCCGCGGCGAGTACGCCGAACCGCACCCGCACGAGTCCCCGAAGGTCATGACGATCCCGATGATCGTCCTGGCCGTCGGATCCGTCTTCGGCGGCGGCTTCTTCAGCATCGGCGACCGCTTCCTCGACTGGCTGGAGCCCGTCACGGGCCACCGCGAGGGCGACTCCCCGCTCAGCGCGGCCACGGTCACCGGCGCCACCATGGTCTGCCTGGTCATCGGCGTCGCCATCGCCTGGGCCCAGTACGGCCGCAGGCCCGTCCCGGCCATCGCCCCGCGCGGCTCCCTGCTCACCCGCGCCGCCCGCCGCGACCTGCTCCAGGACGACTTCAACCACGTGGTCCTGGTACGCGGCGGCGAGCACCTCACGCGCTCCCTGGTGTACGTCGACCACACCCTGGTCGACGGCGTCGTCAACGGCACGGCGGCCGGCTTCGGCGGCCTGTCCGGACGGCTGCGCCGGCTCCAGAACGGCTTCGCCCGCTCCTACGCGGTCTCGATGTTCGGCGGCGCGGCACTCCTGGTCGCCGCGACCCTGCTGATGAGGGCGGTCTGATACCGATGTCCTTTCCTCTGCTGACAGCGACGGCGGCGCTCCCGGCCCTCGGGGCCGTCGCCACGGCCGCCGTACCGGCCGCCCGGCGCACCGCCGCCAAATGGCTGGCGCTGGTCGTCTCCCTCGCCACGCTCGCCCTGGCGGTCACCGTCCTGGTCCGCTTCGACCCGGACGGCGCCCGCTACCAGCTCACCGAGTCCCACGCCTGGATCAAGGACTTCGGCGTCAGGTACGAGCTGGGCGTCGACGGCATCGCGGTGGCGCTGATCGCGCTGACCGCCGTACTGATCCCGTTCATCATCCTCGCCGGCTGGCACGACGCCGACCCGCTGGAGACCGGAAGCCGCCGCTGGCGGCCCACCCAGGGCTTCTTCGCGCTGATCCTGGCGGTCGAGGCGATGGTGGTCATCTCCTTCGAGGCCACCGACGTCTTCGTCTTCTACATCTTCTTCGAAGCCATGCTCATCCCGATGTACTTCCTCATCGGCGGCTTCGGGGACCGGGCCCACGAGCACGGCGAGGAGACGGCGGCCACCCAGCGGTCGTACGCGGCGGTGAAGTTCCTGCTGTACAACCTGGTCGGCGGCCTGATCATGCTGGCAGCGGTGATCGGCCTCTACGTCGTCGCCGGGAACTTCTCGCTCACCGAGATCGCCGAGGCCCGCGCCAACGGCTCGCTGCACATGGCGACCAGCACCGAACGCTGGCTGTTCCTCGGCTTCTTCTTCGCCTTCGCGGTGAAGGCGCCGCTGTGGCCGCTGCACACCTGGCTGCCCAACGCCATGCAGGAGTCCACCGCCCCGGTCGCCGTGCTCATCACAGCGGTGGTCGACAAGGTGGGCACCTTCGCGATGCTCCGCTTCTGCCTCCAGCTGTTCCCGGAGGCGTCGAAGTGGGCGACGCCCGTCATCCTCGTCCTGGCACTGATCAGCATCGTCTACGGCGCGCTGCTCGCCGTCGGCCAGCGGGACATCAAGCGCCTGGTGGCGTACGCGTCGATCTCGCACTTCGGCTTCATCATCATGGGCATCTTCGCGATGACCAGCCAGGGTCAGTCCGGCGCCACGCTCTACATGGTCAACCACGGCATCTCGACCGCCGCGCTGATGCTGGTCGCCGGCTTCCTGATCTCCCGGCGCGGCTCGCGGCTCATCGCCGACTACGGCGGTGTGCAGAAGGTCGCCCCGGTGCTCGCCGGCACCTTCCTGATCGGCGGCCTCGCCACCCTCTCGCTGCCCGGACTGGCGCCGTTCGTCAGTGAGTTCCTGGTCCTGGTCGGCACGTTCACGCGCTACCCGGTGATCGGCATCATCGCCACCTTCGGCATCGTGCTCGCCGCGCTGTACACCCTCGTGCTGTACCAGCGGACGATGACCGGCCCGGTGAAGCCGGAGGTCTCGGCGATGCCCGATCTCCGGGTGCGCGAGCTGGTCGTCGTCGCCCCGCTGATCGTGCTGCTGATCTTCCTGGGCGTCTATCCGAAGCCCGTGACGGACATCGTCAACCCGGCGGTCAAGCAGACCATGTCCGACGTCCAGAAGAAGGACCCCAAGCCCGAGGTGGAGGCGGCCAAGTGAGCGCACCAGCCGTCCACAGCCTGTGGACAACAGCGGCCGACCCGATCTCGAAGATCGACGCGCCGAAAATCGAATACGGACAATTGTCGCCGACGCTGATCGTCATCGGTGCGGCGCTGGTCGGGGTGCTCATCGAGGCGTTCGTGCCGCGCCGGTCCCGCTACTGGGCGCAGGTGTTCGTGTCCGTCGTGGCCCTGTGCGCCGCGTTCGCCGCGGTCGTCGCCCTCGCGGCCGACGGGTACGGCACCACCAAGGCGCACATCGCGGCCATGGGCGCGATCGCGGTCGACGGCCCGGCCCTCTTCCTGCAGGGCACGATCCTGCTGGCCGGCCTGGTCGGCCTGTTCACCTTCGCCGAGCGGCGTCTGGACCCGGCCGCACACGGCAAGCGGGTCGACTCCTTCGCCGCGCAGGCCGCCTCCGTACCCGGAAGCGACAGCGAGAAGGCCGCGGTGAGAGCGGGCTTCACCACCACGGAGGTCTTCCCGCTCCTCCTCTTCGCGATCGGCGGCATGCTCGTCTTCCCGTCGGCCAACGACCTGCTGACCCTGTTCGTGGCCCTGGAGGTCTTCTCCCTCCCGCTGTACCTGCTGTGCGCGCTGGCCCGCCGCAAGCGGCTGATGTCGCAGGAGGCCGCGGTCAAGTACTTCCTGCTGGGCGCGTTCGCGTCCGCGTTCACCCTGTTCGGCATCGCGCTGCTGTACGGCTACGCGGGCTCCGTCTCGTACGCCCGCATCGCGCAGGTCGTCGACGGCACGGCCACCGACGTGGACCCGGCACTCGCGAACACCATGGGCAACGACGCGCTGCTGCTGATCGGCGGCGCCATGCTCGTGATGGGCCTGCTGTTCAAGGTCGGCGCCGTGCCGTTCCACATGTGGACGCCCGACGTCTACCAGGGCGCGCCCACCCCGGTGACCGGCTTCATGGCGGCGGCGACCAAGGTGGCCGCGTTCGGCGCGCTGCTGCGCCTGCTGTACGTCGTCCTGCCCGGGCTGCGCTGGGACTGGCGGCCGGTCATGTGGGCCGTGGCGATCATCACCATGCTGGGCGGTGCGATCGTCGCCATCACCCAGACCGACATCAAGCGGCTGCTGGCGTACTCGTCCATCGCGCACGCCGGCTTCATCCTCGCGGGTGTCATCGCCACCTCGAAGGACGGCGTGTCGTCCGTCCTCTTCTACCTGGCGGGCTACTCCTTCGTCACGATCGGTGCCTTCGCCGTGGTCACGCTGGTCCGCGACGCGGGCGGCGAGGCGACGCACCTGTCCAAGTGGGCAGGGCTGGGCCGCCGCTCCCCGCTGGTGGCGGCGGTCTTCGCGGTGTTCCTGCTGGCCTTCGCCGGCATTCCGCTGACCTCCGGTTTCGCCGGGAAGTTCGCCGTGTTCAAGGCGGCGGCGGACGGTGGTGCGGCGCCGCTGGTCGTGGTCGGTGTGATCTCCTCGGCGATCGCCGCGTTCTTCTACGTCCGGGTGATCGTGCTGATGTTCTTCAGCGAGCCGAGGCCGGAGGGCCCGACCGTCGCCGTCCCGTCCCCGCTGACCATGGTCGCGATCGGCCTGGGCGTGGCGGTGACGTTGGTCCTCGGTGTGGCCCCGCAGTACTTCCTGGACCTGGCGAGCCAGGCGGGAGTGTTCGTGCGCTGACGTTCCTCGCGTAGATGCCGCTGCCCGGCGCCCCCGCTCAGGGTGCCGGGCAGCTGTGTTGTCGTCTGCCGCCTGTTACCGGTCCTTTGCGGGCCGCGCTTTGATCATGGTGAGGTCCAGGGCGATCGGGAACGGGACGTCCACCTTCATTTCCTCACGGAAGATCCCCACGCTGGTGTATGCACCGGTGGCAGGTTCCAGCTCGAAGACATGTACGGCAGCACGGCCTTTTTCGTCCTCGACCCTCCAGTAGTGGGGGATCCCTGCCCGGGCGTACTTCAACGGCTTGGTCTCGCGGTCGCGCGAAACGGAATCCTCGGAGACGACCTCGACGGCCAGCACGATGGCGTCTGCGGGAAAACGGGTCTGATCAGAGGCCGTCCACGCGTCCGCTCGCAGCACGATCACATCCGGTTCAGGCCGGTTCTGCCGATCGATATCGATGGTGAACTCGCGGAACACCTCCAGGTCCGATGGGGCCAGGGACTGCAGCTGCCACTTGAAGAAGTCAACCACTCGCTCGTGAAAGGCGGTCTGCGGACTCACGAAGACCAGGCTCCCGTCGATCAATTCCGTGTGCGGAGGAAGATTCGGGAGGCGGTCCAGGTCGTCGGCGGTCCATCCGCCCTTCGGCGGGGTCGGCCAGCTGGGCGTGGACGCCTTCGGTGCGACGTTCATCAGTGCTCCCATACGACGGAGTCTCGCCAGTGCGTTCAGGCTATCGGGCGGAAAGGGGGCAAGTCTCCCGCGAACGTGTGAACGACGACCGTGTCCTTGACGGCCAGTGCCACCGGTGAACCTGTGGATAACTCCGAGGCTGTCGGTGCGGACCCCTATCGTGGATGCAGCGGTCGAGAGACGACACACGGGGGACCGGCGGGGGACAGGACGATGGGCGTGACGGGCGGTATCAGCGAGATGACACAGGTGACCGAGGGACCGGGTGCGGTCGACAGCGAGGCGCTGGCCACGCTGCACCGGGTCTTCGGATACGACGCCTTCCGGGGCGAGCAGCAGGCGGTCATCGAGCATGTCGTGGCGGGCGGCGACGCCCTCGTCCTCATGCCGACCGGCGGCGGAAAGTCGCTCTGCTACCAGATCCCGGCCCTGGTCAGGCCCGGTACCGGCGTGGTGGTCTCCCCACTGATCGCCCTCATGCAGGACCAGGTGGACGCCCTGCGGGCCCTCGGTGTCCGCGCCGGCTTCATGAACTCCACGCAGGACTTCGACGAGCGGCGCGTGGTCGAGGCCCAGTTCCTCGCCGGCGAGCTGGACCTGCTGTACCTGGCGCCGGAGCGGCTGCGCCTGGACACCACGCTGGACCTGCTCTCCCGCGGCAAGATCTCCGTCTTCGCCATCGACGAGGCCCACTGCGTCTCCCAGTGGGGCCACGACTTCCGCCCCGACTACCTCTCCCTGTCCCTGCTCGGCGAGCGCTGGCCGGACGTCCCGCGGATCGCCCTCACCGCGACGGCCACCCGCGCCACCCACGAGGAGATCACCCAGCGGCTGAACCTGCCGGCGGCCCGGCATTTCGTCGCGAGCTTCGACCGGCCCAACATCCAGTACCGGATCGTCCCGAAGGCCGACCCCAGGAAGCAGCTGCTCGCCTTCCTCCGGGAGGAGCACGCCGGCGACGCCGGCATCGTGTACTGCCTCTCGCGGAACTCCGTGGAGCGCACGGCGGAGTTCCTGACCGCCAACGGCATCGCGGCGGTGCCGTACCACGCGGGCCTGGACGCGGCCACGCGCGCGGCGCACCAGTCCCGGTTCCTGCGCGAGGACGGCCTGGTCGTGGTGGCGACCATCGCCTTCGGCATGGGCATCGACAAGCCGGACGTACGCTTCGTCGCCCACCTGGACCTGCCCAAGTCGATCGAGGGGTACTACCAGGAGACCGGCCGTGCGGGCCGCGACGGCCTGCCGTCCACGGCCTGGATGACATACGGCCTCAACGACGTCGTACAGCAGCGCAAGCTCATCCAGTCCGGTGAGGGCGACGAGGCGTTCCGCCGCCGGGCCGCCGCCCACCTCGACGCCATGCTCGCGCTGTGCGAGACCGCCCAGTGCCGCCGCGGCCAGCTGCTCGCCTACTTCGGCCAGGACGCCGACACCGAGGGCTGCGGCAACTGCGACACGTGCCTCACCCCGCCCGAGACCTGGGACGGCACGATCGCCGCGCAGAAGGTGCTGTCCACGGTGGTGCGGCTGCAGCGGGAGCGCGGGCAGAAGTTCGGCGCGCTGCAGATCGTCGACATCCTGCTCGGCAAGCGCACCGGCAAGGTGATCCAGTTCGACCACGACCAGCTGTCCGTCTTCGGCATCGGCCAGGACCTCACCGAGGGCGAGTGGCGGGGTGTCATCCGGCAGCTGCTGGCCCAGGGGCTCCTCGCGGTCGAGGGGGAGTACGGCACGCTGGTCCTCACCGAGGCGAGCGGCTCGGTGCTGCGGCGGGAGCGTGAGGTGCCGCTGCGCAAGGAGCCGAAGAAACCGGCCACCTCCCGGTCGAGGTCCGCCGGCTCCGCCGGAGGCGCCGGCAAGGCGAAAGCCGCCGCGGCCGAACTGCCCGACGAGCTGCTCCCCGCCTTCGAGGCCCTGCGGGCCTGGCGCGCCGAGCAGGCCCGGGAACAGGGTGTCCCGGCCTACGTCATCTTCCACGACGCCACCCTGCGGGAGATCGTGACCCGGCGGCCCGGTTCGGTGCAGGAACTGGGCACGGTGGGCGGCGTCGGCGAGAAGAAGCTGGCGACGTACGGCGAAGGGGTGCTCGAGGTGCTGGCCTCCCTGAACGGGCCGGCCGGCACCGCCGGCGACGTACCGGCCGCCGGCGACGGACCGGACCACGACTGGCCCGAGCCGGCGGACGAGCCCGAGCCGGACGACTGGATATAGCCCGCTGCGCCCGCGCGTGGCACGGGACTCACAACCCCCGCGCCGCGTAGGCCCGGACGTCCGCGTCCGAGTCGGCCGTGGCCGTGGCGAGGGCCGCGCGGGCCTCCGCCGAGGCCCGGTGCCGGCCCAGAGCCAGGACCGCCGCCTTGCGGACGTCGGCGTTCGGGTCGGCGAGAGCCTTGGCGAGGGCGGGGACGGCCGGTTCGGCGGGCGCGGCCGACAGCGCGGTCGCGGCGCCGGAGCGCACCTGCCAGGCCGGGTCCGACAGGGCGGCCACCGCACGTGCGGCCAGCGGCGGCGGGCAGCCGGTGGCGGCCAGCGCACCGAGCGCGGCACCGCGCACCAGCGGGTCGCCGTCCTCGGTGAGCCGCTCCAGAGCCGCGGTCAACAGCTCCCGGTCGGCCGCAGCGAGGGCAGCCGAGCCGACGGTACCCAGGGCCTTCGCCACGGTGACCCGGACCTCCCGGGAAGGATCGTCCGCCGCGTCGGCCAGCGGTCCGACCGCGTCCACCGAGACGAGGGCCCGTACGGCCTCCGTCCGGACGCCGATGTCGGGGTCGTCCAGCGACGCCGCGAACAACCCGGCCTCGCCGAGCCGCAGCGCACGCAGCACATCGAGGGCAGCGGCCCGGACCACGGGGTCGGCCTGGGCGAGCGCACCGGCGAGGGCGGCACCCAGGGCGGGTTCGGGCGGCAGCGTCTCGACGAGCTCCCGCAGCGAGGCCGCGGCGGCCGCACGGACCTCGGCATCGGGGTCGGCGAGCGCACCGGCTAGGGCCTGACCGGTGCCGGACGGCACGGTCTCCGTGAGCACCGCGACGGCCGTACGGCGCACAGCGGGATCCGGGTCGGTCAGGTACGGCTCGACAGCGCCGAGTTCGGGCTCGGCCTCGGCCAGACCCAGCAGCTCCAGCAGCCGGGGTGAGGCGGCGTCCCGCGCGTCCGCCCGGTCCACGGAACCGGCACCGGCGGCCGGCGCGGAAGCGGGCCGCGCGGCCACCGGCGCCAGCTCGCGGGGCCCGGCCGTGGCCACGTGCTCGGGACGGACCTCGCCCAGAGGCCGGGAAGGACCGCCGACAGGCGTGAACTCCTCCACCGGCACCAGATACGGAGCCACGGGACGGGCCGTGAACTCCATCGCACCAGAGGGGGACTTGTGCAGATCGAGATGGTGGAACCAGGAGACGTCGTCACGCCCGGGATGATCGAGACGATCATGGTAGAGACCCCAGCGGGACTCGGTACGGGCCAGAGAGGCGCGGGCGGCCATCTCCGCGCAGTCGCGTATGAAGGTGACCTCGGCACAGCGCATCAGCTCGTGCGGGGTGCGGGCACCCATCGAGGCGATGTCGGCACGCATCCGCTCGAACGCCTCCAGCGCGAGGGAGAGCCGTGCACCCGACTTCGGCGGTGCCACGTAGTCGTTCACGAAACGGCGCAGCTTGTACTCGACCTGGGGCTGCGGCGGGCCGTCCGGGTTGCGCAGCGGGCGGTAGATCAACTCGTGGGCCTCGCGCACCTGGTCCGCGGGAAGCTCACCGTCGTACGCCCTGTACCGGGCGGCGTCCGCGCCCGCGAGGTCGCCGAAGACGAAGGCACCGATCATGTAGTTGTGCGGGACGCAGGCGAGGTCGCCGGCGGCGTACAGCCGGGGAACGGTCGTACGCGCGTGGTCGTCCACGCGGACACCCGAAGCGGAGTGACCGCCGCACAGGCCGATCTCGGAGATGTGCATCTCGACGTCGTGGGTGCGGTAGTCGTGCCCGCGGCCGGCGTGGAAGGTGCCGCGGGTGGGCCGCTCGGTGGAGTGCAGGATCGACTCCAGGGCGGAGATCGACTCCTCGGGCAGGTGGCTGAGCTTGAGGTAGACCGGGCCCCGGTCCCCGGCGACCTCGGCGGCGAACTCGGCCATCATCTGCCCCGACCAGTAGTCGGAGTCGACGAAGCGCTCGCCGTGCCGGTTCACCTGGTAGCCACCGAACGGGTTGGCGACGTAGGCGCAGGCCGGGCCGTTGTAGTCCTTGATCAACGGGTTGATCTGGAAGCACTCGATACCGGTCAGCTCGGCACCCGCGTGGTAGGCCATGGCGTACCCGTCACCGGCGTTGGTGGGGTTCTCGTACGTGCCGTAGAGGTATCCGGAGGCGGGCAGGCCGAGACGGCCGCAGGCACCGGTCGCGAGGATCACCGCACCCGCGCGGATGGTGACGAACGCGCCGGTGCGGGTGTGGAACCCGACGGCCCCCACGGCCCGCCCGTCGGCGGTGAGGACCCGGACCGGCATCACCCGGTTCTCGATCCGGATCCGCTCCCGCATCTCGCGCCGCCGCAACTGCCGGTACAGGACCTTTTTGACGTCCTTGCCCTCTGGCATCGGCAGTACGTACGAGCCGGAGCGATGGACCTGGCGGACCGCGTACTCACCGTGCTCGTCCTTCTCGAACTTGACCCCGTACGACTCCAGCCGCTGCACCATCGCGAAACCGCGCGTGGCGGTCTGGCGGACGGTGGACTGGTCGACGATGCCGTCGTTGGCGCGGGTGATCTCGGCGACGTAGTCGTCGGGTTCGGCACGGCCGGGGATGACCGCGTTGTTGACACCGTCCATGCCCATGGCGAGCGCGCCGGAGTGCCGGACGTGGGCCTTCTCCAGCAGCAGGACGTTCGCGCCGCGCTCGGCGGCGGTCAGGGCGGCCATGGTGCCGGCGGTGCCGCCGCCGACGACGAGGACATCACAGGTCAGCTCCTCGGCATCGGTGACGGCGGGAATCTTCATGGGCGCGGGTGCGAGAGTGGTCACCGGGATGCCTTTCAGGAGCCGAGCGAGCTGAGGACGGCGCGGCGCAGCGCCACACGGGCCGGATCGTCGAAGGCCGCACGGTCACGGGGGCGCGGCACCTCGCGCACGGCGGACACCCGCCCCGAACCGAGCAGGGCCACACGGTCACCGAGGAAGAGGGCCTCGTCCACGTCGTGCGTGACGAACACGACGGTCGCGCCCGTGCCCCGCAACACCTCCACCAGCAGGTCCTGCATGCCGGACCGGGTCTGCGCGTCGAGGGCGCCGAAGGGCTCGTCCATGAGGACCGCGCGCGGGCTGTCCGCCAACGCCCGGGCCAACTGGGCGCGCTGGCGCTGCCCGCCGGACACCCGGTGCGGCAACTGCCCGGCCTGCTCGCTCAGCCCGACCCGCGCGAGCCACGACTCGGCCCGGGAACGCCGCTCCGCGCGCGACACACCCCTGATGGCGAGGGGGAGTTCGACGTTTCCGCGCAAGCTGCGCCAGGGCAGCAGCGCGTCCTCCTGGAAGACGAGGGCGCGGTCCGCCGACGGCCCGGTCAGCGGGCTGTCGTCCACCTCGGCCGTGCCGCCCAGCGGCGGCAGCAGCCCGGCGAGCGTCCGCAGCAGTGTGGACTTGCCGCAGCCGGAGGGGCCGACGACGGTGAGGATCTCGCCGGGGGCGACCTCCAGGTCGACGCCTGAGAGGACCGGCGCGTCGGGGCGGCCGAGGACGGCGGAGCGGAACGCGAGCCGGGTCCCGCGCACGCCTTCCGGTGCCGGCGCGGCGGGCGCGGTGACGGTCTCAGACGAGGTGCTCATCACGGGCCTCCTCGGTGTGGTCCTGGCCCTGCTGCTCGGACTGGGCCTGCTGCTCGGGCTCGCCGTCGGGACGGGCGCCGGCGAGCGGCCGGGGCGTGCGGGGACGCCCTGCGGGGATGTACGAGGTGCGGGGCAGCCAGCGGGTCAGCCGGCGGCCGGCGAGTTCCACCGCCGTGGAGGTGATCCAGCCGAGCACGCCGATCGTGACCATGCCGACGAACACCCCGGGGTAGTTCACCACCGTGTAGTCCTGCCAGGTGCGGTAGCCGACCCCGTACTGGCCCGAGATCATCTCGGCAGAGATCACGCAGATCCACGACACGCCGATGCCCACCGACAGCCCGCCGAAGATGCCGGGCAGGGCTCCCGGCAGCACGACCGAGCGAAGGATCCGGAGCCGGCCGCCGCCCATGGTGCGCACCGCCTCCTCCCAGACCGGGGTCAGCGCGCGGACCGCGTGCCGGGTGGAGACCAGCACCGGGAAGAAGGCGGCGGTGCAGGTGATGAAGACGATGCCCTGCTCGTTCGAGGGGAACAGCAGGATCGCGACCGGGACGAGGGCGATCGCCGGGATCGGCCGGACGACCTCCAGCACCGGGCCGAGCAGGTCCTCGGCCAGGCGGGAGCGGGCCACGAGCACGCCGGTCGCCACGCCGAGTACGGCCGCCAGCGCGAAGCCGGTCAGGATGCGGGTGAGGCTGTCGGTGAGGTCGGTCCAGTAGTCGTCGCCGGAGAGCCGGTCACCGAAGGCGCGGGCCACGTCGGTGACCGTCGGGAACTGCGAGAACCGCAGCCACAGGTCCACCTTCAGACTGGTCAGCAGCTGCCACACGCCCAGGGCGGCGGCCAGGGACGCCGCCCGCAGCGCATACCGGATCAGGGGCCGGCGGGTCACGAGGCCCGCTCCAGGGCCTCGCGGTACGACACCGTGCGGGCGCCGCCGTGGGCGGCGAGGTAGTCCTGCGCGGTGGCCGGGGTGACGAAGGGCAGCAGCCGGTCGCCGTCGGCCACCCAGACCGCCTTGTCGGCGAACCAGAGGGTGCCTGTGGTGGCATCGGGCACGTAGGCGGCGCGGATTCCGTCCTGGTGTGCGGCCAGGTAGGCCAGCAGTTGCTTCGGTGACGTGTAGGAGAGGGTCTTCTCGCCGCCCTTGGGCCACACCTCGCTCGCGGCCGGCGGGGGCGGCGCGGTGAGCCGCTTGGTGTACGACGTGCCGAGTGCCTTCTTCAGGTACTGGTCGTCGACGAAGGAGTCCACGTCGATGTCGCCGGTCAGCTTGGCGGACTTCAGCACGGACACGTCCTGTTCGAGGGCGGCCACGAGCTGAGGACTGAGCGCCGGGTTGAACGTGGAGATGCCGTGGGCGCCGTTGTAGAGGTAGACGACCTCGGCGGGCAGGCCGGTGGCTTCGGCGACCTTCTCGGCCGCGGTGACGGGATGGCCGTTGAGGTAGTCCGTCGCCTGGGCCTGCGCCTTGAGGAAGGCTTCCAGGACGGCCGGGTGCCGGTCGGCGAAGTCCTCGCGGGCGGTCACGCCGTGGAAGGTGGGCAGGTTCAGCCGGGCGCCGTCGTACAGGGCCTTCGCCTTGCCCTGGAAGGCGAGGAGGCCGGGCCAGGCGACGAACTGGGACAGCGCGTCCACACTGCCGGCCGACAGCGCCGAAGCGCCCACCGCGGGTTGCTGGTTGAGCTTGGAGATCCCCTTGTCCGGGTCGATGCCGGCTCGCTGCAGTGCCCGTACGAGGGTGCCGTCGGCGGCCGAGCCGACGCTCGTGGAGACCTTCTTGCCCTTCAGGTCCTTCAGGGACGTGAGCGTGGAGTCCGGTGCGGTGACGATGGTGTTGAGGCCGCCGCGCAGGTTGTAGCCGGTGGTGGAGACCAGGTGGGTCGGCCGGCCCAGCTGCTTGCCGCGGGCCGCGTTGAGCAGCAGCGGGAAGTCGCCCATCGAGCCGATGTCGATCTTCCCGGCGGTCATCTGGGCGGTGATCGGGGCGCCGGTGGCGTAGTCCTGCCAGTCGACCTTGTAGGTGTGGCCGTCGTGCAGGGAGTGGAGCTGCTTCTCGAAGTATCCGAGAGAGCGCAGCAGGGTGCCGGCGGTGACGGTGTTGATGGTCTTGGACTGGTAGCCGACGGTCACGGTGACCGTGGAGCCGCTGCCCGCCTCGGCGCTGCCGCCGCAGGCGGAAAGGGGCAGCAGGAGTGCGGCGGCGGACAGGGCGACTGCCGTGCGTTTCATGATGGGTGTACCTCTCACCGCAGCAGGTAGGGCATGTTGACCGTGACGGCTCCGGTGGGGCAGCGGGCCGCGCAGGGACCGCAGTACCAGCACTCGTCGACGTGCATGTACGCCTTGCCGCTGCTCTCGTCGATGGCGAGGGAGTCCAGCGGGCACATGTCCACGCAGAGGGTGCAGCCGTCGATGCACTTCGACTCGTCGATGGTCACGGGCACGTCGGCCCGCTGGGGCGCCAAGGGCATGGCTGTCTCCAGGAAAGGTGCAGGCGGGGCGGTTACGACCGGTGCAGCAGGCCGCTCATCGTGATGCGGTCGCCGCGGAAGCGGATGAACTCCAGATCGACGGGCCGGCCGTCGGCGAGGTGCGTGAGGCGCTCCAGCATCATGACGGCGGCGCCGCGCGGGGCCTGGAGTACCGCTGCGGAGTGGGCGTCCGCGTTCACCGCCTCCAGGGTGATCTCGGCGTGGCCGAGAGGCCGGCCGGTGATGGCTTCCAGGAGGCGGAAGACATCGGTGTTCTCCAGGTCGGCGCCGAGCAGGGCGGTACCGATGTCGAGCGGGATGTAGGTGAGGTCGAGGGAGAGCGGGAGGCCGTTCAGGCGGCGCAGACGTTCGATGTAGAGGACGTCGGAGCCGGCCGGGACGCGGAGGCGTTCGGCCACGGGGGCGGGTGCGGGGGCGGGGCCCATGGTGCGGACCTCGTTGGTGACGCGGCCGTGTTCGCGGAGGGTTTCCGCGAGGCCCATCAGACGGTCGAGCCCGTGCGGGTATTTCCGGGCGACGACGACGGTGCCGACTCCGGGCAGCCGGTCCACCAGGCCCTCGGCCCGGAGCAGGTCCAGGGCCTGGCGGACGGTGTTGCGGGAGGCGCGGTAGTCGGTGGCGAGGGTGGACTCGTGGGGGAGGGTGCCGTCCTGGAAAGTGCCGGTGAGGATCTGGCGGCGCAGCAGGTCGGCGAGCTGCCGGGCCCGGTCCGCACGCAGCCGGTGCCGTGCGCGGTGGGCGGCGACGGTGCTCGCGGCGCCCTGCCCGGCATGGTCTCGGGGGCGGTCGGTGGGTGGCATGGCTGGAACCATACCTACGCGGTAGGAAATGGCGTGTTGCTGGAGTGTTGCGCCAGGTGCGGGCACCAGGAGCGAGCCGTTGAGCTGGTCTTTTCCGCTCGGCGGGGCAAGATCTGCCACCCCGCGGGGACGGTCAGGACAGCGCCGTCAGCCCTGGGGCGAACGTGATCAGCAACGGCAGCAGCGGTACCAGCGCGGCCACCGTCGTGGTCAGGGCCCGGTGCCGGCGCAGCAGCCGCGGCGGCGGCTCCAGCAGGCGGTCGACCCGCTCGCCCAGCAGGCGGCGGCTGGAGTCGCAGGACAGGACACCTCGGTGCTGGTTCAGCTCGATCAGGGCGAGGGCCGTGGTGAGGTGCCCGCAGCGGCGGGACGCCGTGTCGTCGGCGGCCAGCTCGACCAGGCGGTGGGTCTGGTCGCAGAAGTGGGCGAACAGCGGCACCTGCGGGAAGCCCGTGGCGAGGGCGGTGGACAGGTGCAGCAGCCAGTCGTGGTGGGCGCGGGCGTGCCCGCGCTCGTGGGTGAGGACGGCGTCCAGCTGGAGGTCGGTGAGGCGCTGCAGCGCCCCCGTGGTGACGACCAGTTGCGGCGGGTGCCCCGGCATCCACCAGGCGTCCGGGTACTCGTCCTCCAGCACCAGCATCGGCCCGCGCCCCGCGGGCAGCCCGGCCGGCAGCTCGGGGGCGCGCTCGCGCAGCTGCGCCCGGGCCTGGCCCCGGCTGCGGCGGGCCTCGACGAGTTCCCGGGCGAGCATCGCCGTCGTCCAGGCCGCTCCGCAGGCCAGCAGCACGGTGAGCGCCGCGGCCCACACCGGCGCGGTGGACAGGTCGTAGGCCGCGGTGACCGCGGGCGGTGCGGGGGCGAACACGTGGTCGCGGACGGTGTGGAAGACGGCCGCCGCGCCCAGGACCAGCGCGGTCAGGCAGCACAGCAGCACGGTCGCGACCAGGCACTGCCACACCCACAGCGCGACCACGGGTTCACGCTCGGGCCAGGCGGCACGGGTCAGCGCGCGCGGTGCCGGTACGGCGGCCGTGAGGGCGACGACGCTCAGCAGGAGCAGGCAGACGGTCATGCCGGGGCTCCGGTTCCTGGTCGGAGAGGTGTGCGGATGTCGGTGGTTCCGGGCACGCTGCACGCGACGGCGGCTCGCGCGCGGTGCGTGTCCCCGTCAGTATGACGAAGACGGGCGGTGCGAGTCAGGTGTCGGCGGCGATCCGGTCGGCGCGGCGACCTCGACCGTGGCACACGCGCGTGGGCGGTTCTCGTACCGCCACGCGCGCGTGCCCGTGCCGCGCCCGGCGCCGGCCCGGTGGCCCCGGTCGCGGGTCAGCCCGTCACGACCCGCCCGCTGACCTCGCCCAGCCCGACCCGGCGCCCGTCCGCGCCGGGAGCCCAGGCCGACAGGGTCACCACGTCCCCGTCCTCCAGGAAGGTCCGCTTGCCGTCGGGGAGTTCGAGGGGGTCGCGGCCGTTCCAGGTCAGCTCCAGCAGGGAGCCGCGCTGGTTCTCGTCCGGGCCGCTGACCGTGCCCGAGCCGTACAGGTCGCCGGTGCGCAGCGAGGCACCGTTGACCGTCATGTGGGCGAGCTGCTGGGCGGCGGTCCAGTACATGGTGGAGAACGGGGGCTCGGAGACCACATGGCCGTTGATCGCGACGGAGATGCGGAGGTCGTAGCCGCCGGGCTCGGTGCCGGGCGCCGAGTCGTCCAGATAGGGCAGCAGCGGGTGCGTGCGCTCCGGGGGTGTCACGCGCGCGTGCTCCAGCGCTTCGAGCGGGGTGATCCACGCCGACACCGAGGTGGCGAAGGACTTGCCGAGGAACGGGCCGAGGGGGACGTACTCCCAGGCCTGGATGTCCCGCGCGGACCAGTCGTTCAGCAGGCACAGCCCGAACACGTGCTCCCTGAAGTCGCCGAGTGCGACCGGACCGCCCAGCCGGGACGGCACGCCCACGACGAAGCCGACCTCGGCCTCGATGTCCAGCCGGATCGACGGGCCGAAGACGGGAGAGGGGTCGCCGGGGCCCTTGCGCTGCCCGGACGGCCGTACGACGTCGGTGCCCGAGACGACGACCGTGCCGGAGCGGCCGTGGTAGCCGATCGGCAGGTGCTTCCAGTTGGGGGTGAGGGAGTCCTCGGCGTCCGGGCGGAAGATCTGGCCGACGTTGCGGGCGTGGTTCTCCGAGGCGTAGAAGTCGACGTAGTCCGCGACCTCGAAGGGCAGGTGCAGGGTCACCTCGGACAGGGGGTGGAACAGCGGCTCGACGGTCTCGCGGTGTGCCGGGTCCGTGATCCACGAGGTGAGGGCGCGCCGTACGTCCGACCAGGTGGTGCGGCCGGCGGCGAGCAGCGGGTTCAGGGTGGGCCGGGCGAGCAGCGCCTGGTGGGGCGAGCCGAGCGCCGCGGCCGTGGCGCCCGCGTCGAGGACGTGGTTCCCGAGCCGGACGCCGATCCTCCGCTCCGTGCTGCCGGAGGGCGAGAACACGCCATAGGGGAGGTTGTGCGGACCGAAGGGGTCGCCCTCGGGGACGTCGAAGGGGGGCATGGGGTGCTGCCTCACTCTCATCCGGGCCATGCACGGCGTTCCATGTGATCGGGCCACACGTTACGGCCGACTCGTGTGTCTTGGGCAGTGCCGCACTCCGGAGAGCTGCTGAGCGCGCGTGCGGTCGTCGCCGGCGCCGGCCTGTCCCGGCCGGACCACTTGCCGGTGGCACACTCATCCGGGCGTCTGCAGAAGCCACTTGGGGTCGTGAACCGTGCAAGTGCGTGGAAAGACAGGTGAGTCGGCGGGGCGCCGCGTCCGTATTCTCTGATCATGGCACCCTCCCTGGCATATGCACTGATCGCCACTGACCTGGACGGAACGCTGCTGCGCGGTGACGACACCGTCTCCGACCGGTCGCTCGCCGCGCTCGCGCGGGTGGTGCGGGCCGGTGCCCGGCACCTGGTGGTGACAGGCCGCCCGGCGCCGCGGGTACGGCCGCTGCTGGCGGACCTCGGCTGCACGGGGCTCGCGGTGTGCGGCCAGGGGGCACAGGTCTACGACGCCGGGTCCCACCGTCTGCTGTGGTCGGTCCGGCTGGACCGGGAGCTGGCCGAGACGGCGCTCGGCAAGATCGAGGCGGAGGTGGGGCAGGTCTACGCGGCGGTCGACCAGGACGGCGTGGACGGGCTCACGCTCATCGAGCCCGGCTACCGGATGCCCCACCCGACGCTGCCTGCGGTGCGCGTCGGCCGGCGGGAGGAGCTGTGGCGCGAGCCCATCAGCAAGGTGCTGCTGCGGCACGCCTCCCTGTCCGACGACGAGCTGGCGACGGTGGCGCGCTCGGCGGTGGGTTCGCTGGCGACGGTCACCATGTCGGGGCCGGGGACCGTGGAGCTGCAGCCGAGGGGGGTGACGAAGGCGACCGGGCTGGCGCTGGCCGCCGAGCGGCTCGGGGTGGAGGCCGACCGGGCCCTCGCCTTCGGCGACATGCCCAACGACATCCCCATGTTCGAGTGGGCCGGACGCGGTGTCGCGATGGCCAACGCGCACCCCGAACTGAAGGCGGTGGCCGACGAGGTCACCTTGTCGAACGAGGACGACGGCATCGCCGTCGTCCTCGAAGGACTCTTCCCGACCGGCCGGCCGTGATGACCGGCCGGCCGTGATGACCCGCCGGCCGTGATGGCCGGCCTGACCGGGACCTCAGGAAAGAAGGGTGCGGCGGCCGGCCGGCGCCGGTCAGTACGCGCCGAACACGTTGTCGATCGACCCGTACCGCGCGGCCGCGTAGTTGCAGGCGGCGGTGATGTTCGCGACCGGGTCGTAGATGTTGAACGAGGTTCCGGCGACGTGGTACGCGTTGAAGGTGGGGTCGATGACCTGGAGCAGTCCCTTGGACGGGATGCCCTTGGCGGCGTTGGAGTCCCAGAGGTTGATGGCCGTCGGGTTGCCCGAGGACTCGCGGATGATGTTGCGGTAGATGCCGTTGTAGGTGCCCGGGATGTGCTTCTCGGCCATGATCGCGAGCGACTCGCGGATCCAGCCGTCCAGGTTGTTCGGGTATCCGGCGGTGGTGGTGGCCGGCGTGGAGGTGCCGGTGGCCGCGGAGGCGCCGGTCGCGCCGATGAGCGGCAGGGCGAGGACGGCGACGCCGGTGCCGGCGGCGGCGAGGGCGCGGACGAGGCGGCTGTTCCGGGTGCGGCGGTGCTGAACGGCAGCGGGCATGGGGGTGTTCCTCTCCGGCGCCTGCGAGGTGAGCTGTCGGGTTCGGGCGGGGAGGTGCCCGGCCGCGCCCTTGAGGAGGCACGGCTTCACCCCTAGCCGTGTCGGTGCGGCGTGTGCCGACCGGCCCGGCGACTTACCTGGGATCCCCCGCTCCTGCCGTACGAATGAGTTCGTCGATGGGTTATGCGGGCGGCGGCAGGATTCGGCGTCCGCCCGACGGCCCGGAACGTATGCGAGAGCACATGTCGGGAACAAGTACCGGATTCATACAACAGGCGATTTGACCTTGATCGACGCTGTATGGGGTGCTTGATCCTTTGCGATTGCCAAGCCTCAACTCGCTTGCGCGGCAAGGGGTCGCGGGGGTTGGGGGGTGTGGGGCGGGTATACGGGGCGCGTGACCCAATTCACGAAATGGCAAATCGCTCGAAATCGGGCATGGGGGAATAAGGGGATTCACCCCTAAGGTGGCGGAGGGGGCGTCTGGAGAGGTTGCGAAACGGTGCCTGTATTGCTGTTAAGTCAATAAATGTCCGTTCTTACTATGTGATCAAGACCATGCCGGTCGTGGTCCCATGCCGCCCGGGCTGGACCGGTGGGCGCTATCGGTGATCGAAACAGGACCGGATACGCTGACTTGAGTGATGGCAGCGACCTATCGACAAACCGTGTAATCGCCAGCAGACACCAGCAGACAGGAGACCCCTCGTGACCGTCGTCGGGCCGTTCGGGCTGAGCGTGCGGGACCAGGCTCTGGAAGCCGATGTCCAGGCCGGATTGGCGGCTGTCGAGGAAGGCTTGCTCGAAGCCACCAAGAGCGAGGTCCCGTTCATCACGGAGGCCGCGCAGCACCTCGTGCGGGCCGGAGGGAAGCGTTTCCGGCCACTCCTCGCGATGCTCGCCGCCCAGTTCGGCGACCCCTACGCGCCGGGCGTCGTGCCGTCGGCCGTGGTCGTGGAGCTGACCCACCTGGCCACGCTGTACCACGACGACGTCATGGACGAGGCGGCCGTACGGCGCGGCGTGGACAGCGCCAACGCCCGCTGGGGCAACTCCGTCGCGGTCCTCACCGGCGACTTCCTCTTCGCCCGCGCCTCCCAGATCCTCGCCGACCTCGGCCCCGAGGCGGTCCGGGTGCAGGCCCTGGCGTTCGAACGGCTGGTCACCGGTCAGATCCTGGAGACCGCGGGTCCCTCGGACGGCCGCGACCCGGTCGAGCACTACCTGGACGTGCTCGGCGGCAAGACGGGCTCCCTGGTGGCGGTCTCGTGCCGGTTCGGCGCGATGATGTCCGGCGCCGGCGAGCGGGTCGTCGACGTGCTCACCCAGTACGGCGAACGGCTCGGGGTCGCCTTCCAGCTCGCCGACGACGTCCTGGACATCGCCTCCGACTCCCACGAGTCCGGCAAGACCCCGGGCACCGACCTGCGCGAGGGCATCGCGACCCTGCCCGTGCTCCGGCTGCGCGAGCGGGCCGCCCGGCTGGGCCTGCCCGAGGACATCGCGCTGTGCGAGCTGCTCGACTCCGACCTCAGCGACGACGCCCGGCACGCCGAGGCGCTGGCCGCGCTGCGCGCGCACCCCGCGCTGGAGCAGGCCCGCCGGGACACCGTCCGGTACGCGGAGGAGGCGCGGGCCGCGCTGGCCCCGCTGCCCGAGTGCGACTCCAAGGCGGCCCTGACGGAGCTGTGCGACGCGGTCGTGCACCGCGCCGGCTGACCGGCCGGCCACTCGTACGGGCGACGGCGTCCCGCGCGACCCCTACGGGTCGGGTGGAGACTCCGGCGCCGTGTGTCATACCGCAGGTGGACCCGGAGTTGGCTCCGTGGGCTGACGCTTCCTCACGGCCGATTTGGTCAGATGGACACCACGGAAATCACCACTCCTCACCGATTCGGGTGAGAATGGCGGCTCAGGGTGGACCAGCGGACCAGCGTGAGGACAGCCGCCGCCGACGACGGAGGTAAGGCACACATGGCACCGTACGAATCCGACGACGCAGTGGACGCCGCGCAGGACGAGACCCCGCGCTCCGGCCGGCGCAAGGCCGCCCGGTACGCCGTTCCGGTGGCCGTGGTGGGGGTGGCGGCGGCCACGATCGGGCTGGTCCCGGCGCTCGCCGACTCCGGGGACCCCGACCTGCCGAAGATCAGCGCGCAGCAGCTCATCGAGAAGATCGCCAAGTCGGACGTGCAGCAGCTGTCCGGCACCGTGAAGGTCAGCACCGACCTCGGCCTGCCCGACCTCGGCGGCCTGGAGGACGGCCTGCTCTCCGGCGCGGGCGGGGGCGGCTCCGGCGACGGCTCCTCGGCCGACCCGCAGGCCAAGCTCACCGAGCTGGTCTCCGGCACGCACACCCTGCGCGTCGCCGCCGACGGCCCGGACCGGCAGAAGCTCTCCCTGCTGGAGCGCGGCGCCGAGTACAGCCTGATCCACGACGGCAAGGACGTCTGGGGCTACGACAGCAAGAGCAACGAGGCCTACCACTCCACCGCGGCCGGCTCCGGCAAGGACCACCGGTCCGAGCCGCCGGCCACGCCCAAGGACTTCGCCGACGAGGCCCTGAAGGCGGTGGACGACACCACGTCCGTCACCGTCGACGGCACCGCGCAGGTCGCCGGGCGTGACGCCTACAAGCTGCTGATCCAGCCCCGGCAGTCCGGCACCACCGTCGGCGCGATCAGCATCGCCGTGGACGCGAAGACGGGCATGCCGCTGAAGTTCACGCTGACCCCGAAGAGCGGCGGCGCCGCCGTGCTCGACGCGGGCTTCACCCAGGTCTCCTTCGCCAGGCCGGCCGCCTCCACCTTCGACTTCACCCCGCCCAAGGGCGCGAAGGTCACCGAGGAGAAGGACGAGGCCGAGGCGCGCGGGCACGCTCCGAAGCACGGCGACGCCCCGACGCACGGCCGAGCCCCGAAGCACGGCGAGGACTTCGCCGAGGGCCTGAAGGGCACGGGCGGCCCGACGGTCATAGGCAAGGGCTGGACCTCGGTGGTGACCGTCGACACCGGCGCCAAGGGCGGCCTGCCGACCGGTTCCCAGGGCGGTGACCTCGGCGGCTTCCTCGGTTCGCTCGGCGAGCAGGTCGACGGGAAGTTCGGCAAGGGCACGGTGTTCTCCACCCGCCTGGTCAACGCCCTGATCACCGACGACGGCAAGGTCTACGCCGGCGCGGTCACCAAGGACGCCCTGGTGAAGGCGGCCGACGCGGCGAAGTGACCCGTCGGGCACGAGGCATCGGACACATCGAGGGGGAGCCGATGGACGCACCGTCCGCCGCGCGGCCGGGCCAGGGGGACGTGCCGGCGAGCGTGATCGCCACGCGCGGCCTCACCAAGCGCTACCGCGGTGGGCAGCTCGCCGTGGACGGTCTCGACCTGACCGTCCCGGCGGGCAGCGTCTTCGGCTTCCTCGGCCCCAACGGCTCGGGCAAGACCACCACCATCCGGATGCTGATGGGCCTGATCGAGCCGACCGCGGGCACCGCCCGCGTGCTGGGCCGGCCCATGCCCCGCTCGGCGCGCACGGTCCTCCCGCAGGTCGGGGCCCTCATCGAGGGCCCCGCCCTGTACGGCTTCCTGTCCGGCCGGGACAACCTGTTGCGCTACGACGCCGCCGACCCGACCGCCGACCCCCGCACCCGGCGCGCCCGCGTCGCCGCGGCACTGGACCGGGTCGGCCTCGCGGCCGCCGCGGGCAAGAAGGCGAAGGCGTACTCGCTGGGCATGAAGCAGCGCCTGGGGCTGGCCGCAGCACTGCTCCAGCCACGCAGACTGCTCGTCCTGGACGAACCCACCAACGGCCTCGACCCGCAGGGCATGCGCGAGATACGCACCCTGATCAGGGAACTGGCCGCCGACGGCACGACCGTGTTCCTCTCCTCCCACCTCCTGGACGAGATCGAGCAGGTGTGCACCCACGCGGCGGTCATGGCCCAGGGCCGGCTCGTCACCCAGGGCGCGGTGGCGGACCTCGCGGCCGGGGCGCGCGGCCGGCTGGTCGTGAGCACCCCGGACGGGGCGGAGACGGCCCGCGTACTGAAGGAACTGGGCGTCGGGGACGTGAGCGCCGACGGCGACCGGGTCACCGGCGAACCGCCCGAGCGGGACCTCGCCGAGGTGACCGCGGCCCTGGTCACCGCGGGTGTCCGGGTCCGGGGACTGACGGTCGAACGCGCCTCGTTGGAGGACGCGTTCGTGGCACTGACGGGGGAGGGCTTCGATGTCGCGGGCTGACGTGCTGGAGGCGGACACCGGGCGCCGGACGAACCCCCTGTGGTCCCTGGGACTGCTGCGCAGCGAGTTGGTCACCACCGTCCGCCGCTGGCGGACCCTTGCCCTGCTCGGGGTGCTGGCCGCGGTGCCGGTCCTGGTCGGGATCGCGGTCCGGATCGAGACACGGGGCGGCGGATCGGCCGGCGGCGGGAGCGGCGAGGGCCCGGCGTTCATCACGCAGATCACCAACAACGGGCTGTTCCTGGTGTTCACCGCGCTCGCCGCGACCCTGCCGTTCTTCCTGCCGATGGCCGTCGGCGTCGTCGCGGGCGACGCGATCGCCGGGGAGGCGGGCGCGGGCACCCTGCGCTATCTGCTGGTCGCCCCGGCCGGCCGCACCCGGCTGCTGCTCACCAAGTACGCGACCGTGCTGGCCTTCTGCCTGCTGGCCACGCTCGTCGTCGCCGTCTCCGCGCTGATCGTCGGGGCGCTGCTCTTCCCGATGGGGGAGCTGACGACGATCTCCGGCACCCGGATCAGCTTCGCCGAGGGACTCGGCCGGGCCCTGCTGATCGCGCTGGTCGTCGCCGCCTCACTGGTCGGCGTGGCGGCCCTCGGCCTGTTCGTGTCGACCCTCACCAACAGCGGCATAGCCGCGATGGCGACCACCGTCGGTCTGGTCATCACCGTGCAGATCGTCGACCAGATACCCCAGCTGCACGCGTTGCAGCCCTACCTCTTCTCGCACTACTGGCTGTCCTTCGCCGACCTGATGCGCGACCCCGTCTACTGGGACGACCTGGTGCGCAACCTCGGCCTCCAGGGGCTGTACGCGGTGGTGTTCGGCTCGGCCGCCTGGGCGCGGTTCACGGCGAAGGACATCAGCGCCTAGACCTGGACGCCGACAGCGTCCCGGACGCCGTCGGTCTCGTGGGGAAAGCGCGCGAGAGGCGTCTCCTGTGCGAAGAACGTCTTCGCGCGCGCCAGCGCCGCCGTGTCCTTGCGTACGTCACCGGGCGCGCTGCCGTTGCCGAGCAGGACCCCGCCGAAGCGCATCCCCAGGTAGGCGGCCGAGTTGTTGAGCGTGCCGACGTACGGGTCCGCGACCGACGGCTCGTGGTCGGCCAGTGCGGCGACGCCCCAGAGGGTGCGGCCGGCCATCGTCGCCTTGAAGTCGACGCCCGGGGTGCGCAGCCAGGCCGACCAGTAGTCCAGGTAGCGCTTGGTGAGGCTGGACACCGAGTACCAGTACAGCGGCGAGGCGATCACGATGTCGGTCGCGGCGAGGGTGGCGTCCAGCAGCAGGCCGACCGGGGTGCCCGCGGACGGCCGTACGTGGTCCTCGTCGTGGCGCAGGTCCGCGAAGTCGGGCAGCGGGTGTTCGGCGAGGCGGATCCAGCGCTGCTCGACGCCGGTGGGCAGCTGGGCGGCGGCCTCGCGGGCCAGCAGCTCGGTGTTGCCGTCCTGGCGGGCGCTGCCCAGGACGAAGAGGAAGCGGCGGCTCATGGGTCCCCCAGGTGCGTCGTGTCGTACCCCGAATAAAGGCATGTGCATTTTATGCATACGCAAGAAAATCTGGCCAGGGTGCGGCTGGTGCGAGGCTGTGACGTCGCGGTGACGCGGAAGCCGGGGGGAAGGCGACACACTGGTGGGCAGGACGCGTACGACCGGATCGCGACGCCGGAGGAGTGAGGACACCGATGGCCCGACTCAGCTTCGAGAAGAAGCGTGCGGAGCAGCCCGTGGAGTATCCGGCGACGGTGCCCGTCAGGGTCTTCGGCCCGGGATACGCGACGGTGGGCGGGACGTCGGTCGTGGCGGCGGCGGGTGAGGAGATCCAGCAGGCCGTGCTGAACCACCTCCAGCGCCTGGCGATCAGCCTCGGCGCCCCCATACTGGCCACGGTCCAGGACGACCAGGCGGGCTGTGTCGTGCCGCTGGAGGTCTCGACGGACGGCTCCAGCCGGATGACGGGCGAGCCGGAGCGGGTGCCCGCCGCGCCCGCCCCGGGGCCGGCGGCCGTGCCGCCGGGCACCGTGCAGGTGCCGACCGGCCGGTTCGGACCGGCGCCCGTGATGAGCGAGGCCGCGGTCGCCGCCGCACCGGCCGGGCCGGCCGTCCCCGTCGCCCCCGTCCAACCGGAGCCCCTCGTCGCCGTACAGCAGGAACCCCTCATCGCTGTACCGGCGGAGCCGCTCGTCGCCGTACTGGAGGAGCCCGCCGCACCGGTCACGACCGCCACCCCCACTCCGCCTCGCGGATTCGACGCGGTGGCCGAAGAGGTGCTCGGGGACGGGCCGCTGACCGAGACGGCCGAGGGCGCGGAACTGCTCACCGAGCCGATGAGCCGTATCAACGAGGCCGTACGGGCGGGCCGTATCGACGCGGCGGCGGAGCTGGCCGACCGGACCCTCACCGAGGCGTCCGCCGTGCTCGGCGAGTACCACGCCGAGGTGCTGCACCTGCGCGAACTGCGCGCCTACATCGCCTACCTGGCCGACGACCCGGTCCGCGCCTTCCGGCTGTCCCTGGACCTCGCCCGGCTGCGCCGCCAGGCACGGGACGGGGAGGCCGCCTACGGCAACGTGCAGAGCGCGGCCACCGCCTGGCGGGCGGTGCGCGACCCGGAGGAGGGCCTGCGGCTGGGCCGCGACCTGATCGACCTGTGGACCGACCTCACCGCCGAGCCGGGCCCCGCCGCGGACGACCCGCGCCCGCTGGAGTACGCCCGCGCCCGCATGGTCCGCCTCACCGACCGCGCGGCGAAGGCGGCGGCCCAGGCGTGACCGGCGCCGCCCGCGCCCGGGCCGCCTGACGCACGGACCGCCGGCTACTGCACGCAGAACTCGTTGCCCTCCGGATCCGCCATCAGGACCCACTGGCCCGCGGGTTCGCTCACCTCGCGCAGGACTCGGGCGCCCAGCGCCTGAAGGCGTGTCACCTCGTCCGCGCGCCGCTCCGGCCCGGTGTGGAGGTCGAGGTGGAGCCGGTTCTTCACCGTCTTCGGCTCCGGTACCCGCTGGAACAGCAGCCGCCGTCCGAGCCCGGTGCCGGTCTCGGGGTCGTACGGGTCGTCGGGGTGGCGTACGGCGACCAGGTCACGGAAGGCGGGCCGGCCGTGGTACTCGACGGTGGCCTCCCCGGACAGCGCGCCGAGGGACAGCAGTCGTTCGACGAGGGCGCTGTTGTCCTCGGCGGTGTAGTGCAGGGCCGCGGCCCAGAAGTCGGCCTGGGCGTGCGGGTCGGCCGCGTCGATGACGATCTTCCAGTGCAGCGGGGCGGGCGCCTGTGTGGTCATGGCTCCCACTTATAGCCGGGGCCCTCGGCGGAGGGGGCCCTTCCACGCGCCCAGGCGCGGTCGCGGGCCCTCAGGCGTCCGCCGGAGCCGATGCCGGGGAGTCGGCCGTGCGGGCCGCCGGTACGGAGAAACGCTCCGGCCGCCGTGCGAAGCGCAGTGCGTCGCCCGTGAGCAGGAGCAGTGCCAGCCAGACCAGGGCGAACCCGGCCCACCGCTCGGCGGGCATGGACTCGTGGAAGTAGAGGACACCGAGCAGGAACTGGAAGATCGGGGCCAGGTACTGGAGCAGGCCCAGCGTGGACAGCGGCACGCGGATCGCCGCCGCGCCGAAGCAGACCAGAGGCAGCGCGGTGACGACGCCGGTGGAGACGAGCAGGGCGGCGTGTCCGCTGCCGTGGCCCAGGAACGTGGCGTCGCCGTGGGCGGTCAGCCACAGCAGATAGCCGAGCGCCGGCAGGAACTGGATCGCGGTCTCGGCGGCCAGCGACTCGACACCGCCGAGGGCGACCTTCTTCTTCACCAGCCCGTAGGTGGCGAAGGAGAAGGCGAGGCACAGCGAGATCCACGGCGGGCGGCCGAAGCCGACGGTCAGCACGACGACGGCGGCGAAGCCGATCGCGACCGCCGCCCACTGCACGCGCCGCAGTCGCTCCTTCAGGAGCAGCACGCCCATCGCGATGGTGACCAGCGGGTTGATGAAGTAGCCGAGCGAGGCCTCGACCACGTGGCCGGAGTTCACGGCCCAGATGTAGATGCCCCAGTTCACGGTGATGACGCCGGCCGCCACGGCGACCAGACCGAGCCGCCGGGGCTGGCGCAGCAGCTCTCCGGCCCAGGCCCAGCGCCGTACGAAGAGCAGTGCGACGGCGACGACCACCAGGGACCACACCATCCGGTTGGCCAGGATCTCCACCGCGCCGGCGGGTTTGAGCAGCGGCCAGAACAGGGGGACCAGTCCCCACATCCCATAGGCGGCGAAGCCGTTCAGCAGGCCTATTCGGTGCTCAGCCTCGGACGTCCCGGCCACGGCCTCTCCTCCTTGCCCGCGCGTCCTCCCTGGACGTGCGAGAACGAAGGTAACGCCGGAGCTTCCCGGCTGTCATGCCCGTATCGCCACACGGTCATGACAGCCGGGCCGGACGCCGGTGTCAGCCCTTCAGCGCGGCCGTGACCGCCTCGGCCAGCGGCGTCGTCGGGCGGCCGATCAGCCGGGACAGATCGCCGGAGGAGACGACCAGCTCGCCCTTCTCGATCGAGGCGTCCACGCCGGCCAGCACCCCGGCCAGCGGTGCGGGCAGCCCCGCGCCGGTCAGGATGCCGGTGAGGGCCTCCACCGAGACCGGGTTGTAGACGATCTCCCTGCCGGTCTGCCGGCTCAGCTCGGCCGCGTACTCGGCGAAGCTCCACGCCTCGTCGCCGCCCAGCTCGTACGTCGTGTTCTCGTGCGCCTCGCCGGTCAGCACCGCGACCGCGGCGGCGGCGTAGTCGGCGCGGGAGGCCGAGGAGACCCGGCCGTCACCGGCGGCCTGGACGACGGCGCCGTGCTCCAGGACCGGCGCCAGGTTCTCCGTGTAGTTCTCGTGGTACCAGCCGTTGCGCAGCAGGCTGTACGGCAGGCCGGACGCGAGCAGCACCTGCTCGGTGGCCCGGTGGTCGTCCGCCAGCGCGGCCGTCAGACTGCCGGGTGCGCTGGTGTAGGCGAGCAGGGCCACACCGGCCGCCTTGGCCGCCTCGATGACGACCGTGTGCTGTCCGACCCGGCCCTTGTCGAACTCGTTGCCGGAGATCAGCAGGACCTTGTCGCCGGCGGCGAACAGGCCGTCGAAGGTCTCGGGCGCGTTGTAGTCGGCGACCGCCAGCCGCACTCCGCGGGCGGCGAGGTCGGCGGCCTTCGCCTCGTCGCGCACGACGGCGGTGATCCGGTCCGCGGGGACCTTCTCCAGCAGCTGCTCCACGACGAGGCGGCCGAGGTGTCCGGTGGCTCCGGTGACGACGATGCTCATGAGGGGGTCTCCTTCTCGGGTGCGTCTGCCACTGACCCTAGAAGGGGCGCTAACTAAACGAAAGTACCCACTTTGAAGTAAGGTACGGTCGTGAAGGTAAGTGAGGTAAAGGGCGACGGCGAGGCCATGTGCCCCCACCGCCTCGTTCTGGAACACGTCACCAGCCGCTGGGGTGTGCTGGTGCTCATCCAGCTCCTCGACCGTCCCCATCGGTTCGGCGAACTGCGCCGTGCCATCGGCAGGGTCAGCGAGAAGATGCTCACGCAGACCCTCCAGACCCTGGAGCGCGACGGTCTCGTCCACCGGGACGCCAAGCCGGTCATCCCGCCCCGCGTCGACTACTCCCTGACCGGGCTGGGCCGCGAGGCGGCGGAGCAGGTGCGGGCGCTGGCGCAGTGGACCCAGCAGCGCATGGACGACGTGCTCAGCGCCCGCCGGGCATACGACGAGGCCCGGGAAATCCAGTCCCGGGCCTCGTGATCAGAGCGATTTCATGAAAGACGGGCGAGCCGGCTAGCCGACGACCGTCCAGGTGTCCCCGCCGGCCAGCAGCGCGGCCAGGTCTCCCTTGCCGCGCTGTTCGATCGCGGTGTCGAGCTGCTCGGCCATCTGCGTGTCGTAGACCGGCCGTTCGACGGACCGGAACACTCCGATCGGGGTGTGGTGCAGGGTGTCCGGGTCGGCCAGCCGGGACAGGGCGAAGGCCGTGGTCGGGGACGCGGCGTGGGCGTCGTGGACCAGGACGTCGGCCTCGTTCTCCGGGGTCACGGTCACCACCCGCAGATCACCGGTCTGCCGGTCGCGGACAACCCCTCTCGCCCCGTCGGCACCGAAGCGGATCGGCTGCCCGTGCTCCAGCCGGATCAGCGCCTCCTCCGCCCGCTGCTTGTCCTTCAGGGCGTCGAAGGCACCGTCGTTGAAGATGTTGCAGTTCTGGTAGATCTCGATCAGCGCCGTGCCCGGGTGGTCGGCGGCGGCGCGCAGCACCTCGGTCAGGTGCTTGCGGTCGGAGTCGATCGTGCGGGCCACGAAGGACGCCTCCGCGCCGATCGCCAGCGACACCGGGTTGAACGGCGCGTCCAGCGAGCCCATCGGCGTCGACTTGGTGATCTTGCCGACCTCGGAGGTGGGCGAGTACTGGCCCTTGGTCAGGCCGTAGATCCGGTTGTTGAACAGCAGGATCTTCAGGTTGACGTTGCGGCGCAGGGCGTGGATCAGGTGGTTGCCGCCGATGGACAGCGCGTCGCCGTCACCGGTGACGACCCACACGCTCAGGTCCCGGCGGGAGGAGGCCAGGCCCGTCGCGATGGCGGGGGCGCGGCCGTGGATGGAGTGCATCCCGTAGGTGTTCATGTAGTACGGGAAGCGGGAGGAGCAGCCGATGCCGGAGACGAAGACGATGTTCTCCCGGGCGAGGCCCAGCTCCGGCATGAAGCCCTGGACGGCCGCGAGGATCGCGTAGTCACCGCAGCCCGGGCACCAGCGCACCTCCTGGTCCGACTTGAAGTCCTTCATCGACTGTCTGGCCTCGGCCTTGGGGACCAGCTGCAGCAGCGCGTTGCCGGCGTCAGTCATCGATGGCCTCCTTCAGCGCCGCGGCGAGCTGTTCCGCCTTGAACGGCATGCCGTTGACCTGGTTGTACGAGTGGGCGTCGACCAGGTACTTCGCTCGGACGAGGGTGGCGAGCTGTCCCAGGTTCATCTCGGGGATCACCACCTTGTCGTAGCCCTTCAGCACCGTGCCGAGGTTGCGCGGGAAGGGGTTGAGGTGGCGCAGGTGGGCCTGGGCGATCGACTCGCCGGCCGCGCGCAGCCGCCGTACCGCCGCCGTGATCGGCCCGTAGGTGGAACCCCAGCCGAGGACCAGGGTCGTCGCGCCGTGCGGGTCGTCGACCTCCACGTCGGGGACGTCGATGCCGTCGACCTTGGCCTGCCGGGTGCGGACCATGAAGTCGTGGTTGGCCGGGTCGTAGGAGATGTTGCCCGTGCCGTCCTGCTTCTCGATGCCGCCGATGCGGTGCTCCAGGCCCGGGGTGCCGGGGATCGCCCACGGGCGGGCCAGGGTCTGCGGGTCCCGCTTGTACGGCCAGAAGACCTCGGTGCCGTCCGCGAGCGTGTGGTTCGGTCCGGAGGCGAACCGCACCCGCAGGTCGGGCAGCTCCTCCAGGTCCGGGATGCGCCACGGCTCGGAGCCGTTGGCCAGATAGCCGTCGGACAGCAGCATCACCGGCGTGCGGTACGTCAGCGCGATCCGGGCCGCCTCCAGCGCGGCGTCGAAGCAGTCGGCCGGGGTCCTCGGCGCGATCACCGGGACCGGGGCCTCGCCGTTGCGGCCGTACATCGCCTGCAGCAGGTCGGCCTGCTCGGTCTTGGTCGGCAGACCCGTCGACGGGCCGCCGCGCTGGATGTCCACCACCAGCAGGGGCAGCTCCAGCGAGACCGCGAGGCCGATCGTCTCGCTCTTCAGGGCGACACCGGGGCCGCTCGTCGTGGTCACCGCGAGCGAGCCGCCGAACGCCGCGCCGAGGGCCGCGCCGATGCCCGCGATCTCGTCCTCGGCCTGGAAGGTGCGCACGCCGAAGTTCTTGTGCTTGCTCAGCTCGTGCAGGATGTCCGAGGCCGGAGTGATCGGGTACGACCCCAGGAACAGCGGCAGGTCCGCCTGGCGGGACGCGGTGATCAGGCCGTAGGCCAGGGCGAGGTTGCCGGAGATGTTGCGGTAGGTGCCGACCGGGAAGGCCTTGGCGGCCGGCGCGACCTCGTAGGAGACCGCGAAGTCCTCCGTCGTCTCGCCGAAGTTCCAGCCCGCGCGGAACGCGGCGATGTTGGCCTCGGCGATCTGCGGCTTCTTCGCGAACTTCGACTTCAGGAACTTCTCGGTGCCCTCGGTGGGCCGGTGGTACATCCAGCTCAGCAGGCCCAGCGCGAACATGTTCTTGCTGCGCTCGGCCTCCTTGCGGGACAGGTCGAACTTCTTCAGCGCCTCCACGGTGAGCGTGGTCAGCGGCACCGGATGGAGGCTGTAGCCGTCGAGCGAGCCGTCCTCCAGCGGAGAGGCGTCGTACCCGACCTTCTGCAGGGCGCGCTTGGTGAACTCGTCGGTGTTGACGATGATCTCGGCGCCGCGGGGCAGGTCGCCGATGTTGGCCTTCAGGGCGGCCGGGTTCATGGCGACGAGGACGTTCGGCGCGTCACCGGGGGTGAGGATGTCGTGGTCGGCGAAGTGCAGCTGGAAGGACGAGACACCCGGCAGGGTGCCGGCAGGGGCGCGGATCTCGGCGGGGAAGTTCGGCAGGGTGGAGAGGTCGTTGCCGAACGAGGCGGTCTCCGAGGTGAACCGGTCACCGGTGAGCTGCATGCCGTCACCCGAGTCCCCCGCGAACCGGATGATCACCCGGTCCAGGCGCCGCACGTCCTTCGCGCCGCCCGGTTTGCGCTGCTCTCCCACGACGGTTCCGTCGGTCTGCTCCGCTGGGCTGCTGACCTGGCTGGTCACTGAACTGGACCTCCTTCGAGGCGGCTGTCCGGGGCCTGGTCGTCCCACGGACCATCCCAGGATCAACCCTACGTCGGTTAGGGTCGCCTTCCCGAGGTCATCCGTGGATTGGACGAATTCGAGACGGCCTGTCGCGCTGACTTCACATCATGTCCCGCATCGCCGAGGCGCGGGTCAAGGCGCTCCCCGCGCGTTCCCAGGTTCTCTCGTCCGGCTGCCGTCCGGGCCCCAGGCCGCCCCCTACGGGGCTTTTCGCTCTCCCCTCCGGGTCTGTCCCGGTCTCCCGCCCGGGCCGGTTCCGGCCCCCGGTCGGGGTCCGCCCCGCCTCCCGCAGGGGGCCTTCCGGCCTGCCCTCCGGGTCCGTCCGGCTCCCCGCCCCGGCAGGCGTCTCAGGAGTTCAGGTAGGTGAGAACGGCCAGAACCCGACGGTGGTCGCCGTCGCTCGGCGTCAGCCCGAGCTTGAGGAAGATGTTGCTGACGTGCTTCTCCACGGCGCCGTCGCTGACCACCAGCTGCCGGGCGATCGCCGAGTTCGTCCGCCCCTCCGCCATCAGCCCGAGCACCTCGCGCTCCCGAGGCGTCAGCCCCGTCAGCACGTCCTGCTTGCGGCTGCGGCCGAGCAGCTGCGCGACCACCTCCGGGTCCAGCGCCGTACCGCCCTCGGCCACCCGCACCACCGCGTCCACGAACTCCCGTACGTCCGCGACCCGGTCCTTGAGCAGATAGCCGACGCCCCGGCTGGAACCCGCCAGCAGTTCGGTGGCGTAGCGCTCCTCCACGTACTGCGACAGCACCAGCACCCCGAGCCCGGGGTGCAGCCGGCGCAGCAGTACGGCGGCCCGGACGCCCTCGTCGGTGTGCGTCGGCGGCATCCGCACGTCCGCCACCACCACGTCCGGCAGCTCGCCCAGCTCGGCCAGGTCCGAGACGGTCTTCACCAGCGCGTCCGCGTCACCGACCCCGGCGACCACCTCGTGCCCCCGGTCGGTCAGCAGCCGGGTCAGGCCCTCCCGGAGCAGCACTGAATCCTCGGCGATGACCACCCGCACCCTGTCCTCCACGATCTTCTGGTCCCCCACAGCCGTTCCCCGCGACGGCGCCGGCCCACGCCGTTCCGACGCCGGTCCGCGCCGTTCCGACGCCGCCGGTCCACTCCGTTTCCCGGAGGGCCGGCATTCCAGGATCAGCATTCCAGGATTCACGCGGGACCGCCGCCGTACGGGGGGAGAGAGCGGGGCTGACGTGGTGCCGGGGGAGCGGCCGGGTGGGGAGAGCGGGGGGCCGCGACGGGCTGGGGGAGCGGCCGGGTGGGGAGAGCGGCGGGCCGCGTCGGCTGGGGGAGAGGTCGGCGGGGAGAGCGGCGGGCCGCGTCGGGCTGGGGGACAGGCGGGGCGGGGGGAGCGGCGGCCGTCGTCGTACCGGGGGCGGGAGGAGGACCGGGCGGGGGAGAGAGCGGGGCCGCCGGTGTTCTCAGCCACGCCAGGGCAGTGAGCGGGGCCGCCGGTGCTCTCAGCCGCGCCAGGGCAGTTCCGCGATCACCTGGGTGGGGCCGCCCGCCGGGGAGTCCACCACCAGGACGCCGTCCACCGCGTCCAGGCGCGCGGCGAGACCGGCCAGACCGGCCAGCCCGGAGCCGCGCGAGACGTCGGCGCCGCCCACCCCGTCGTCGGTCACCTGGATGAGCAGCCGGTCCCCCGAATGCCAGACGTCGACCGAAGCGGTCCGGGCCCGGCTGTGCTTGCCGATGTTCTGCAGCAGCTCGGAGACGGTGAAGTAGGCGATGCCCTCGATGGCCGGCGCCGGCCGGGACGGCAGGTCGACCTCCACCCGCACCGGCACCGTGCAGCGGGAGGCGACCGCCGACAGGGCCGCGTCCAGCCCCCGGTCCGTCAGTACGGCCGGGTGGATGCCGCGGGCCAGGTCGCGCAGCTCCTGGAGGGCCAGCTTCACCTCGCCGTGCGCCTCCTCCACCATCGCCGCCGCCGTGTCCGGGTCCTCCCGCAGCTTCTCCTTGGCCAGCCCCAGGTCTATCGCCAGACCGACCAGCCGGGCCTGCGCCCCGTCGTGCAGGTCCCGTTCGATGCGCCGCAGGTCGGCGGCGGCCGTGTCGACCACGGTGCCCCGGTCCGACTCCAGCTCCACCACCCGCGCCGACAGCGGCGACGGCCCGAGCAGCCCGCGCACCAGCAGCCCGTCCACGGTGGTCAGCGCCCGCACGAGCCACGGCGTGGCCAGCGTGAACAGCAGACCGATCAGCGCGGTCACGGTGATCTCGAAGGGGTTGTCGAGGTAGACGCTGTGGTGGGCGTCGCCGTACAGCTGGATGCCGCCCGTCCCGGCGTACGCCGGGAACACCCAGAACCACAGCGGATAGCTCAGCAGTGCCCAGCCGCACGTCCAGAAGCTCACCGCGACCGAGAACGAGAACACCGCCCACGGGAACTGCACCAGCGCGTACAGCGCGTGCCGCCAGGAGGCGCCGCTCTTGAGCATCGCGCCCATCCAGGCCGCCGCGCCCGGCTTACGCATCCGCAGCGGCTCCGGGTCGGCCACCTCCAGGCCGAGCAGTCCGCGCGCCCGCGCCCGCTCCAGCACCCCGAAGCCCCGGCAGCCGGCGAGGGCCGCCGCCAGCACCGGAATGCCGAGGAAGGTCACCAGCAGGCCCGCGCCGAGCGCGACCGTCGTCACCGTCCAGGCGAACAGCACGGTCGCGACCGGCAGGCCCAGCAGCACGTAGCCGAACTCGCGCCAGCTGCGCGCCTCGACGGGCGCCCGCAGCGCGGGGGGCAGCCGGTGGTGCCGCTCGCTCCGGTGGGCGTAGCCCTGTCCGTACTCCGTGACCATCGGTGGTGTTCCGTTCTGCTCGTCAGGGTGGCGGTTCGGCCGTACGGCGGTACGTCAGGACGTCCGTTCCGTCGGGCCGTACGTCTTCGGCCGGCCGTACGTCTTGGTCGGGCCGTACGTCTTGGTCGGGCCGTACGTCTTCGTCAGGCCGTACGTCCAGGGTGGTCCGCCGCGCGGTGGTGCGACATGGAGTCCGTCGGCGTCTTGAGCGGGGGGTTTTCCCCACCCCACCGCCACCACCCGCCACCTGTCCCCTCCCCCCCCGGGCGTGGGGCGGGGCGCCGCGGCGGGTTCAGGCCGTGCGGTCCCGCCACGGCAGCTCCGCGGTGACCACGGTCGGGCCGCCGGCCGGGGAGTCGACCGCGAACAGGCCGTCCACCGCGCCCAGCCGCTCCGCCAGGCCCCGCATACCGCCGCCCGCGTCCAGCCGGGCGCCGCCCCGGCCGTCGTCCCGGACCTGGATGAGCAGCCGGTCCTCGGCCCGCCACACGTCGACCGAGGCGGTCCGGGCCCCGCTGTGCTTGCTGATGTTCTGCAGCAGCTCGGAGACGGTGAAGTAGGCGATGCCCTCGATGGCCGCCGCGGGCCGGGCCGGCAGGTCCACGGTCACCGCCACCGGCACCGTGCAGCGGGAGGCGACCGAGGACAGGGCCGCGTCCAGCCCCCGGTCCGTCAGTACGGCCGGGTGGATGCCGCGGGCGAGGTCGCGCAGTTCCTGGAGGGCGAGCTTCACCTCGCCGTGTGCCTCGTCGACCATCGCCGCCGCGGTGTCGGGGTCCTCCAGCAGCTTCTCCTTGGCCAGACCGAGTCCCATGGCCAGGTTGACCAGCCGCGCCTGGGCGCCGTCGTGCAGATCGCGCTCGATCCGGCGCAGGTCCGCCGCCGCCGTGTCGACCACGATCCCGCGGTCGGACTCCAGTTCGGCGATCCGCCGCTCCAGCTCGTCCGAGGGCGACAGCAGCCCGCGCACCATCGCCCGGTCCGCGTTCGCCATGCCCCGCGCGAGGTACGGCAGCACCGGCCACAGCACGAACAGCGAGGTCAGCACCGTGCAGAAGGTCAGGACGCCCCAGGGAAGCCGGATCGCGTCGTACAGCAGGGTCCGCCAGCCCACCGGGTCCTTCAGCGCCATCCACAGCCGCTGCACCGGGCCCCCGCCCTTCGCGAGCGGCAGCGGTGACGGCTCCTCCACCCGCACCCCGAGCAGCCTGCGCGCCCGGGCCCGCTCCAGCTTGCCCAGCTGCCGGGCGCCCAGCAGGCAGAGCGCGAGCAGCGGGAGACCGATCGCGGTGAGGCTGAGGATGCCGCCGGCGACCAGCACGGTGAAGGCGTACACGAACCCGAACACCGCCACCGGCAGGTTCAGCAGGAGATGCGCGATCTCCTTCCAGGTGTGCGCGTCGAGGGCCGGGCGGGGCGGGGGCAGCCGGTGCAGGCTGGTGCGGCCGTCCTGGCCGGCGGTGCGGTCGGTGTCGTCGATGCGGTCGGGCCGGCCGGTGCCGGGGGGCCGGCCGGTGCGCGGGAGCCGGTCGGTGCGGCGGGCCCGGTCGGTGCCGTCCGGCCGGTCGGCGGCGGGGCTGGGAGCGGTCATGCTGATCAGCGTGCCGTGCGGGGGACGCTTCACGCCATGCGGTACGCCGCCCTCCGCCGCCGGGGGAAAACCCCACCGTCACCGGCACCGTCACCGGTACCGGCTGTCTCACGGCGTGACGGGCTGCTTACCGGTTCTTTATCAGGGCCTAGACTCCCGTGCGTACACATCCTCGAATCACGTCGCACACGGATTCACTAAGGTCACGAGGTCAGGGAGCGAGGGACGGACGGTGCGGGAGACGTTGGGGGACTCGTCGTTCGCCGCGGCGCACGTCGTCGCGGCCGGTTACTTCCGGTCCTACTCGGTGGTCGGACTGCTCGCCCTCGTCGGCGTGCTGTTCGTCGCGGTCGCCTTCGGCGCGGGCCGCCTGCTGCGCCCGGTGGTGCCGACACCGGAGAAACTCCTGACCTACGAGTGCGGTGTCGACCCCGTCGGCGAGGGCTGGGCCCACACCCAGGTCCGCTACTACGTCTACGCCTTCCTCTACGTGATCTTCGCGGTCGACTCGATCTTCCTGTTCCCCTGGGCGACGGTCTTCGCCGCCCCCGGCTACGGCGCGACGACCCTCGTGGAGATGTTCATCTTCCTCGGCTTCCTCGCCGTGGGCCTGCTCTACGCATACAAGAAGGGCGTCCTGGCATGGACGTGAACCCCTCGACCTCCGAGTCCTCCGACTCCTTCGGGTCCGCCGGATCCTCCGAGCCCGTGTACCTGCCGGAGCCGAAGAGGCTGGGCGCGCTCGCCCGCCTCGCCCCCGAGCCGATGAAGGTCGTCCTGAACTGGGGCCGCCGCTACTCGCTCTGGGTCTTCAACTTCGGCCTCGCCTGCTGCGCGATCGAGTTCATCGCCGCGTCGATGGCCCGGCACGACTTCATCCGGCTCGGCGTCATCCCCTTCGCGCCGGGCCCCCGCCAGGCCGACCTGATGGTGGTGTCGGGCACGGTCACGGACAAGATGGCCCCGGCCGTCAAGCGCCTGTACGAGCAGATGCCCGAGCCGAAGTACGTCATCTCCTTCGGCGCCTGCTCCAACTGCGGCGGCCCGTACTGGGACTCCTACTCCGTGACGAAGGGCGTCGACCAGATCATCCCGGTCGACGTCTACGTCCCCGGCTGCCCGCCCCGGCCCGAGGCGCTGCTCCAGGGCATCCTCAAGCTCCAGGAGAAGATCGCCCGCGAGTCGCTGGGGGAGCGGTACGGCAACGAGCCCGCCCGGCCGTCGGCGGCCGCGCTGCAGAGCGGCCTGGTGAAGCCTCCCGCCCCCGCCGGTGAGGGGGACGCACGATGAGCACGGCCGCCGGCTGGCTGCCCGCCCCCGCCGAGGAACTCTTCGGCGCGGACGCCACGGCCGAGGAGTCGTACGACCTCCTCACCGTGGACGTACCGCCGTCCTCCTGGCTCACCGCCCTGGAGACGGCCCGTACGACCCTGTCCTGCACCTACTTCGACTGGCTGAGCGCGGTCGACGAACCGGGCACCGGCTTCCGGGTCTCCGCGCACGTCGTCGCCCTGAACCCGGTCCGCCGTCTCCTCGTCCGTACGACGGTCCCGCACGACGCCCCCGCCCTGCCCTCCGCCGTCGGCGTCTACGCGGGCGCCGCCTGGCACGAGCGCGAGACCCACGAGATGTTCGGCGTCGTCTTCGAGGGCCACCCGGGCCTGGAGCACCTCCTCCTCCCCGAGACCTTCGAGGGGCACCCCCTCCGCAAGGACTTCGTGCTGGCCGCGCGCGTCGCCAAGGCCTGGCCCGGCGCCAAGGAACCCGGGGAGTCCGAGCACGGCGGCCCGAAGCGGCGCCAGATGCTGCCACCGGGCGTACCCGACCCTAACGAGTGGGGCCCTCTCAAGGGCCAGCTCCCCCCTGCCCCGGCCCGCCCGGCCAGGGCGGCGGCGGGCCGCGCGGCGGGCGAGCGTCCGGCCCGCGCGGCGGGTGACCGTCCGGTACGACGGACCCGCTCGGCCTCCGAGGGCTCGGCCAGCCAGGTCGCCCAGGCGGGCCAGGCCGGTCAGGCCGGCCAGGCGGAAGAGGCTGCCGGTACCAGTGCCGGTGCCGGTGCCGGTGCCGCTGCCCGGCCGCGGCGGACGCGGAGTGCGAGCGAGGGCTCGGTGAGCCAGCAGGCGGTGCGGGCCGGCGACGCCGGAGATGCCGGGGACGCCGGGGACGCCGTGGACGCGGCGACGCGCAAGCAGGCCGCGACCGAGGGAGACGCCACCCGGGCGGCTGCGGAGGGCCCGGCGCAGGGGCCGGCCGCCGAGGCCTCGGTGGCCCACGAGCCCGGCCCGGCGCCCGCGCCCGCCCGGCCCCGCCGCGCACGCAGCGCCTCGGAGGGCTCGGCCTCACAGCGGACCCCGTCGGCGGAACAGGCCCCGGCCGCCCCCGCCCGCCGGAGCACGCCCCCGCGCAGCTCGGACGCCCCCTGGCACCACGCCCGCCCGGCCTTCGAGGAGCAGGAGGCTCCCGAACCGGAGCCGCGGAAGCCCGCCGCCGAGACCGGGCAGACCCCCGAACCGAAGCCGGACGGCACCCCCGAGGTCACCGGCGCTCCCGATCCCGCGGACGCCCCCGAGCGCCCTGAGGCCCCCGACGGCCCCGAGGCCACCGGCACCCCCGAGACCCCCATCACCCCCGACGACCCCTCAGGAGGCCCGCAGTGAACGGCGCGCTGGACGTCGCCCTGCGACTCCTCGTCGTCTTCGTCGTCTTCCTCACCTTCCCGCTGATCGTGGGCCAGACCGAGCACAAGGTGATGGCCCACATGCAGGGCCGCCTCGGTCCGATGTACGCGGGCGGCTTCCACGGCTGGGCACAGCTCATCGCGGACGGTGTGAAGTTCGCGCAGAAGGAGGACGTGGTCCCGGCGGGCGCCGACCGCCGTGTCTTCCAGCTCGCCCCGGCGGTGGCCCTGCTGCCGTACCTCCTCGTCCTGCTCGCCATCCCCATCGGCCCGAGCGAGGGCGCCGTCGGCCAGGTCCTGGACGCCGGTGTGTTCTTCGTGCTCGCGGTGATGGGCGTCGGCGTCCTCGGCTCGCTGATGGCCGGCTGGGCCAGCGCCAACAAGTTCTCCCTGCTCGGCGGTCTGCGCACGGCCGCCCAGCTGCTCGCCTACGAGCTGCCGATGCTGCTGGCCGCGGCCAGCGTCGCGATGGCCGCGGGCACGGTGTCCCTGCCCGGCATCCTGCACTCCTTCCACTGGTGGTGGGTGCCCTGGCAGATCGTCGGCGCGGTCGTCTTCTTCGTCGCCGGACTCGCCGAGCTGCAGCGCCCGCCGTTCGACATGCCGGTCGCCGACTCGGAGATCATCTTCGGCGCGTACACCGAGTACACCGGCCTGCGCTTCGCCCTGTTCCTGCTCGCCGAGTACGCCGGCATCGTGGTCCTGTGCGGTCTGACCACCGTCCTCTTCCTGGGCGGCTGGCACGGGCCCTGGGGCGCCGACGGCCTCGGCTGGGTGTGGACCCTGCTGAAGGCCGCGGTCCTCGCCTTCCTGGTCATCTGGCTCCGCGTGACCTACCCGCGGCTGCGCGAGGACCAGCTCCAGAAGCTCTCCTGGACCCTCCTCGTCCCCCTCTCCCTCGCCCAGATCGCCCTCACCGGCATCGTCAAGGTGGTGATCAGCTAGCCATGGCTGTGCCGTCCCCGCCCTCCCGTCCCCGCATTCCCGGCAGCGGCCTCGCCAAGGGCCTGGCCGTCACCCTGCGCACGATGACGAGGAAACACGTCACCGAGCAGTACCCGGACGCCCTCCCCGAGCTGCCGCCCCGCACCCGCGGCGTCATCGGTCTGTTCGAGGAGAACTGCACGGTCTGCATGCTGTGCGCCCGCGAGTGCCCGGACTGGTGCATCTACATCGACTCCCACAAGGAGACGGTGCCGCCCGCCGCCCCCGGCGGCCGGGAGCGCAGCCGCAACGTCCTCGACCGGTTCGCGATCGACTTCTCGCTGTGCATGTACTGCGGTATCTGCATCGAGGTCTGTCCTTTCGACGCCCTCTTCTGGTCCCCGGAGTTCGAGTACGCCGAGACCGACATCCGCGACCTCACCCACGAGCGGGACAAGCTCCGCGAGTGGATGTGGACCGTGCCGGCCCCGCCCGCCCTGGACCCCGGCGCGGAGGAGCCCAAGGAGATCGCCGCCGCCCGCAAGACCGCCGAGAAGCTGGCCGCCGCGCAGGCGGAGCCGGGGGAGGAGACGTCATGACGTTCGCCCAGGCCCAGCACGGCTTCCTGTCCCCGACCGGCGTCGAGATCGCCTTCCTCCTCGTCGGCCTGGTCACCCTCGGCGCCGCGCTGATCACCGTCACCACCCGGCAGCTGGTGCACGCCGCCCTCTGGCTGGTGGTCGCGCTCGGCGGCCTCGCCGTGGAGTACCTGCTGCTCACGGCCGAGTTCATCGCCTGGGTCCAGGTCCTGATCTACGTCGGTTCCGTCGTCGTCCTCCTCCTGTTCGGTCTGATGCTCACCAAGGCGCCCATCGGCCACTCCCCGGACGCCGACTCCGGCAACCGCTGGGCCGCCCTGACCGTCGCGGTCGCCGCGGCGGTGGCCCTGGTGTGGGTCGTCACCGACGCCTTCCGGACCACCTGGCTCGACCTGGACGGCCCGGCCGCCGGCACCACCGCGGTCACCGGCGCGAGCCTGTTCCGGCACTGGGTCCTGCCGTTCGAGGCCCTGTCCGTACTGCTGCTCGCGGCGCTGGTCGGCGCGATCGTGCTGTCCCGCAAGGCCAGGGCGGACGAGGCCGCCGCACCCGCGGCCCCCGCGAAGGAAGGCGTCCGCTGATGCACCTCGCCTACCCTGCCGTACTCTCCGCCCTCCTCTTCTGCACCGGCCTGTACGGCGTCCTCGCCCGCCGCAACGCGATCCTGGTCCTGATGTCGGTCGAGCTGATGCTCAACGCCGTCAACCTCAACCTGGTCGCCTTCGACGTCTGGCTCAGCCGGACCGCGAAGGACACCCTGCACTCGGGCCAGGCCCTGACCCTGTTCACCATCGCCATCGCCGCCGCGGAGATCGGCATCGGCCTCGCGATCGTGCTCGCCGTCTACCGCAACCGCGGCACCTCCGACATCGACAAGCTCCGCGACACCGCCGAGGGCCCCGAGACCGCGGACCCGGACACCGAGGGCCCCGGCACCTCCGCGGCCGAGAAGGCTGAGGCCCCCGCGTGACCACGACCACCCTCGCCGTCCTCGTCCCCCTCCTGCCGTTCCTGGGTGCCGCGGCCGGCCTGCTGCTCGGCCGCACCGTGCCCGGGTTCGTCCGCCCCCTCGCCGTGCTGCCGCCGCTGGCCTCGCTGGTCCTGGCCGCGCTGGTCGCCGCACGGCAGGGCGGTGACGCGGCCGTCGACGCCCACACCGAGCTGACGCCCACCGGGTCCGTCCCCGTGGAGCTGGCCCTGCACATCGACGGCTTCGCCGCGCTCGTCGCCGTCCTGGTCGCCTTCGTCGCGACCTGCGTGCAGATCTACTCCACCGGCTACCTGCGTGACGACCCGCGCTACCCCTCGTACGCCGCTCTCGTCTCCCTGTTCACCTCCGCGATGCTCCTGGTCGTCTACTCCGGCGACCTGATCGTGCTGCTGGTCGGCTGGGAGGTCATGGGTATCTGCTCCTACTTCCTGGTCGGCCACTACTGGGAGACCCCCGAGGCCCGCGCCGCCTCCCTGAAGGCCTTCCTGGTCACCAAGCTCGGCGACGTGCCCTTCCTCATCGGCCTGTTCGCGCTGGCCGACGGCGCCGGGTCGTTCCGGATCACCCGCGTCCTCGGCGCCGTGGCGACCGGCGGCATCGGCCACCCGACCCTCGTCGCGCTGCTGCTGCTCGCCGGTGTCGCGGGCAAGTCGGCGCAGTTCCCGCTGCACACCTGGCTCCCGGACGCGATGGCGGGCCCGACGCCCGTCTCGGCGCTGATCCACGCCGCGACGATGGTCGCCGCCGGTGTCTACTTCGTCGCCCGTCTCCTCCCGCTCTTCGAGGCCTCCCAGGCCGCGATGGTGGTCCTCGCCGTCATGGCCGCCGTCACGATGGCCGGCTCCGGTCTCGCCGCGCTCGCCCAGGACGACATCAAGCGCGTCCTCGCCTACTCGACGATCGGCCAGCTCGGCTACATGACCGGCGCGCTCGCCGTCGGCGACCGTGGTGCCGCCGTCTTCCACCTCCTCTCGCACGGCGCCTTCAAGGCGCTGCTGTTCCTCGCGGCCGGCGTGATCATCCACGCCGCCGGCACCAACTCGCTGGCCGCCATGTCCCGCATGCACGGCCTGCGCGACCGGGTCCCGGACGCCTACTGGACGATGACCGTGGCACTGCTCGCGCTCGCCGCGATCCCGCCCTTCAGCGGCTTCTTCTCCAAGGAGTCCGTCCTCGGCGCCGCCGAGCACGTGATCACCGGCCACACCGAGCACGCCCCCGGCGCCGCCGGCTGGATCGTCCTCGTCGCCGGCCTGCTCACCGCCCTGCTGACCGCCGCGTACGCCACCCGGCTGTGGCTGCTGGCCTTCCGCGGCCGTGGTGACGAGGCCCCCGATCACGGCCGGCAGCCGCTGACGATGACCGTGGTGCTGTGGGTCCTGGCCGTCCCCTCCCTTGCCTTCGGCGCGCTCACCTACCGCGCGCTGCCCGACTGGTTCGACGGCCGCGCCCTCACCCCGACCCTGCTCACCTCCATCCTCGGCACGGGCCTCGCCCTGGTCGGCGGGCTGATCACCTACGGCGCCTGGCAGCGGACCACCGCGCTGGCCGCCCGGGTCCCGATGGGCGCGGTCGCCGCCCACCCGGAGGAGGACGCCGGCCTGGTCGAGGCCGAGACCATCGCCACCCACGAGCCGGCCTACGGCGACATCGCCTACGCCGCCGACCCGGCGGACCCGTCACGGCTGCTGCTCGGCCCGCTGCGCCGGCCCGCGGCCGCCGGCTTCCACCTGGACGCCGTGTACGCGGCGCTGTTCGTCCGTCCGGTGCAGGCCGGAGCGCGTCTCGTCCGGTTCCTCGACCGCGAGGTCGTCGACACCTACGTACACGCCGCCGCCGCCCTGCCCCGGCTGCTCGGGGCCGCAGTACGGCGCGCCCAGACCGGCAATGTGCAGACCTATGTGAGCGCGCTGCTCGCCGGCACCGTCGTCCTGGCGGTCGCCGTCCTCCTCGTCGCCACGGGAGCGTGAGCAGGCGTGATCGATATCAACGAGTCCGTGATGCAGTTCCTTCTGGCATTCGTCGTCGCCGGCCCGCTCCTCGGCGCCGCCGCCGCTCTCCTCCCGGCCCCGCCCGGACTGAAGGGGAAGTCCCCCGAGCAGGCCGTGCTGCGGCACGGTGTGACCGTGACCGGCGCGGTCCTCATCGCCGCGATCGTCCTCGCGCTCGGCTTCGACCACGACCATCCGTCGAAGATGCAGGCCACGACCGACATCAGCTGGATCCCCGCACTCGACGTGCGGATCCACCTCGGCATCGACGGCATCTCCCTCCCCCTTCTGGTCCTGACCGCGCTGCTGACCTTCCTCTGCGCGCTCTACTCCTACTTCAAGCCGCCGTCGGGCCCGTCCCCGAAGGCGTTCGTCGCCCTGCTGCTCCTGCTGGAGTCCGGCACCCTCGCGACCTTCGCCGTCCTCGACCTGCTGCTGTTCTTCCTCGCGTTCGAGATGGTGCTCATCCCGATGTACTTCCTCATCGCCCGCTGGGGCGGCGAGGGCCGGACCCGGGCCGCGTGGAAGTTCATCCTGTTCACGCTGCTCGGTTCCGTGGTCATGCTGCTCGGCCTGCTCCTGATCGGAATCAAGGCGGGCACGTTCGACATGGTGGCACTCGCCACTGACAACGGCCGGTCCCTGACCATGTCCGTGCAGGTCATCGCCGTTCTGGCGATCGGGATCGGGCTCGCCGTGAAGACGCCGATGTGGCCGCTGCACAGCTGGCTGCCCGACGCTCACACCGCCGCGCCGACCGTCGGTTCGGTGCTGCTGGCCGGTGTGCTGCTGAAGATGGGTACGTACGGGTTCGTCCGGATCCTGCTGCCGATCGCGCCGGACGGCTTCCACACCTTCGCGCCGTACCTCGCCGCGTTCGCCGTCGTCGGGATCATCTACGGATCCCTGGCCTGCCTGGCCCTGGCCAAGCAGGGCGCGAAGGGCGACCTCAAGCGGCTGATCGCCTACTCCTCCGTCGGCCACATGGGCTTCGTCCTGCTCGGCATCGCCAGCACGACCCCGACCGGCGTGAACGGCGCCCTGTTCGCCAACATCGCCCACGGTCTCATCACCGGCCTGCTGTTCTTCCTGGTCGGCGCCCTGAAGGACCGCACCGGCACCACCGACCTGGACACCCTTGCCGAGAAGAGCGGCGCCGCGCTGTACGGCCGGGCCCCGCGCCTCGGCGGGCTGCTCGCCTTCGGTGCCGTCGCCTCCCTCGGCCTTCCCGGACTCGCCGGATTCTGGGGCGAGATGCTGGCCCTGTTCGGCTCCTTCCGGCCCGCCGCCGGCCTCAGCCGCCCCGCCTTCCTCACCTTCATGGCGATCGGTGCGTTCGGCACCCTGCTCACGGCCGCGTACATGCTGATCGTGGTCCGCCGCGTCTGCATGGGCGGCGCCGAACGCGAGGTGCCGGAACTCGCCGACGTCCACGGCTACGAGTTCGCCGCCTGGACCCCGCTCGTCACCCTCACCGTCCTCGCCGGGCTGTGGCCGAAGGCCCTGCTCGGCCTGACCGACCCGGCCGTGCAGCAGCTCCTCGCAGGAGGCACCCGATGAGCGCCCAGCCGCTTGCCGAGTCGCTGGTCCAGTCCGTCGACTGGCTGGCGATCGCCCCGCCCACCCTCGCGGCCGTCGTGGCGCTCGCCGTCCTCGTCGCCGACCTGTTCGTGCCGGAGCCCCGCAAGGCCCTGCTCGGCTGGGTCTCCGTCGCTGGACTCGCCGCCTCCACCCTGCTGCTCCTGCCCCTCCTGGACGGCGACCGCAGCACCTTCTGCCTGACCGGCGGCACGCGCGCGTGCAGCTACACCGCCGACCACTTCACCCTGGCCATCCAGTTCCTGGTCCTCGGCGGCGCCCTGCTCGCGGCCCTGCTGTCCGTCACCCACCTGGACGACGAGCGGCGACGCGTCCCGGCGGGCGAGTTCTGGTTCCTGCTGCTGTCCTCGGCGGCCGGTGCCGCCCTGCTGCCCGCCTCCCGCGACCTGGCCACCCTGATCGTCGCCCTGGAGGTCGCCTCCCTGCCCGCGTTCGCCCTCGTCGGCATCCGGCACGGCGACAAGCGGTCCTCCGAGGCGGCCCTGAAGTTCTTCCTGTCCTCGGTCACCGCCACCGCGGTCAGCCTGATGGGCATCAGCTTCGTCTACGCCTCCACCGGCACCCTCCACCTCACCCAGGTCGCCCAGCGCCTGCCGCACGTCGACGGCCAGCTGCACACCCTCGCCCAGGCCGGCGTCGTCCTGACCCTCGTCGGTTTCGCCTTCAAGACGGCCGCCGTGCCATTCCACTTCTGGGTGCCGGACACCTACGTGGGCGCGCCCCTGCCGGTCGCCGCCTACCTGTCCGTCGTCGGCAAGGCGGTCGGCTTCTCCGGCCTCATCCTCGTCACCGTCGTCGCGTTCCCGTCGTACGCCGACGTGTGGGGGCCCGCGCTCGCCGCCCTGGCCGCGCTCACCATGACCGTCGGCAACGTCGCCGCCCTGCGCCAGCAGGCCACGCGCGCGTACAGCGCCGTACGGCTGCTCGCCTGGTCCTCCGTCGGCCAGGCCGGGTACCTGCTGGTGCCGATCGCCGCCGCCGGGTACACCAAGGACGCCCAGAAGGCGATCGGCTCCACCGTCGCGTACGCCCTGATGTACGCCGCCGTGAACCTCGGCGCCTTCGCCGTGGCCGCCCTGGTGGGCCGCGGCCGTGCCCTGAACCGGATCAGCGACTACCGGGGCCTGTACGCCACCAACCCGCTCAGCGCGCTCCTCCTGGCCTTCTTCCTGCTCTGCCTGGCCGGGCTGCCGCCGGGCGTCATCGGGTTGTTCGCCAAGGTCACCGTGTTCTCGGCGGCCGTCGACGCGGGCCTCGGCTGGCTCGCCGTCGTCATGGCCCTCAACGTCGTGATCGCCTTGTTCTACTACCTGCAGTGGACGGCCCTGCTGTTCCGGGCTCCCGAGGGCGAGCCCGTCCGGCACCACGTCCCCGCGCCGGTCACGGCCGCCCTGGCCGTCACCGGCGTCCTGGGCGTCGTCCTGTCCGGGGCACCGCAGCTGGTCCTCCGCTTCGCGGCCACCGGACTGTTCTGACGAGTCGCCACGCGCGTGTGGGGCACTCGTGCCGCCACGCGCGCGTGAGGCCGAACCCGCACGTCACCCGTACGGCCGATCCGTGCCGCCGCGCACACCGGGGAACTCGGGACCGCCGCCTGGCGTTGTCAGAAGCGGGAGGGTCCACTGGATCAGAGTGTTCCCCAGCCGTACGACTTGGAGGGCGCACCGTGCACCGCCGGCACAACGGGCTCAGGACCGCCGTACTCCTCGGGGGGCTGTCCGCACTCATCATCGTCATCGGCAGCTTCTTCGGCCGCACGGGACTGGTCGTCGCCGTCCTGGTCGCCCTGGGCACGAACGCGTACGCGTACTGGAACAGCGACAAGCTGGCGCTGCGCGCGATGCGCGCCCGCCCGGTCAGCGAGTTCGAGGCCCCGGCGCTGTACCGGATGGTGCGGGAGCTGTCCACGCAGGCCCGTCAGCCCATGCCGCGGCTGTACATCTCGCCGACGGAGGCCCCCAACGCCTTCGCCACGGGCCGCAACCCGCGCAACGCGGCCGTGTGCTGCACCGAGGGCATCCTGCGCCTGCTGGACGAGCGTGAGCTGCGCGGCGTCATCGGCCACGAACTGAGCCATGTCTACAACCGGGACATCCTGATCTCCTCGGTCGCCGGCGCGCTCGCCTCCGTGATCATGTTCCTGGTGAACTTCGCCTGGCTGATCCCGGTCGGCCGCTCGGACGACGACGACGGCCCCGGCCTGCTCGGCATGCTGCTGATCATGATCCTCGGCCCGCTCGCCGCCTCCCTGATCCAGCTGGCCATCAGCCGGTCCCGGGAGTACGAGGCGGACGCCTCCGGCGCCCAGCTCACCGGCGACCCGCTCGCCCTCGCCAGTGCCCTGCGCAAGCTGGAGACGGGCACGAAGCAGCTTCCGCTGCCGCCCGAGCCCCGGATCGAGACGGCGAGCCACATGATGATCGCCAACCCCTTCCGGGCGGGCCAGGGACTGTCCAAGATGTTCTCCACCCACCCGCCGATGGCGGAGCGCATCGCCCGCCTGGAGAAGATGGCAGGACGCCCGTGAAGACCATCCTGAACGTCATCTGGCTCGTCCTGAGCGGCCTGTGGCTGTTCCTCGGCTATCTGCTGGCCGGTGTGCTGCTGTGCGTCACGGTCATCGGCATCCCCTTCGGGATCGCCGCCTTCCGCATCGGCCTCTACGCCCTGTGGCCCTTCGGCTACACCACCGTCGAGCGGCGCGACGCGGGCGCGCCCTCCTGCGTGGGAAACGTCCTGTGGCTGCTCCTGGCCGGCTGGTGGCTGGCGCTCGCGCACATCGCCACCGGCATCGCCCTGTGCGTCACGGTCATCGGTATCCCGTTCGGCATCGCCAACTTCAAGCTGATCCCGGTCTCCCTGTTTCCGCTGGGCCGCGAGATCGTCCCCACCGACCAGCCCTTCGCGACCCGCTGAGCACACCGGCGTACGCCGAGCCGCCCCCCCCCGCCGGAGCCTCACGCCCCGCGCCGCGCCGCCCACCACCGCCGTACGCCGTACGCCGCCACGCCCGCCGCGAGCACCCCGGCGCCCACGGCCACCGAGGCGGCGGGCAGCGCGAACGCCAGGGTGGCGCAGCCCAGCAGGCCCACCGCCGGCACCACACGCGCGCGCGTGGCGGGGCTGAGGGTCCAGGCCGAGGCGTTGGCGACGGCGTAGTAGGCGAGCACACCGAAGGACGAGAAACCGATCGCGCCGCGCACGTCCACCGTGGCGGCCAGCACGGCGACCACCGCGCCCACGGCCAGTTCCGCCCGGTGCGGCACCCCGAACCGCGGGTGCACGGCCGCAAGCGCGCCCGGCAGATGCCCGTCCCGGGCCATGGCGAGCGTCGTACGGGACACCCCGAGGACCAGCGCGAGCAGCGAGCCCAGCGCGGCCACCGCGGCCCCCGCCCGCACCACGGGTACGAGCCCCGGCGCCCCGGCCGCCCGGACCGCGTCGGCCAGCGGCGCCGCCGTGCGCCCCAGCGGTCCCGCGCCCAGCACGGCGAGCACCGCGACGGCCACGCACGCGTACACCACCAGGGCGATCCCCAGGGCCAGCGGGACCGCCCGCGGAATCGTGCGCGCCGGATCGCGCACCTCCTCACCGAGGGTGGCGATCCGCGCGTACCCGGCGAACGCGAAGAACAGCAGTCCGGCCGCCTGGAGCACGCCGCCGGCCCCCGACGACAGTCCGATGTCCAGCCGCCCGGCGGAGGCCCGCCCGGAGGTCAGGCACACCACGACCACGGCCGCGAGGACGGCCAGGACGACCGCCACGATGGCCCGCGTCAGCCAGGCCGACTTCTGGATCCCGCCGTAGTTCACCGCGGTCAGTGCCACCACGGCCACGACCGCCACCGCGTGCGCCTGCCCGGGCCACACGTACGCGCCCACGGTGAGCGCCATGGCCGCGCAGGAGGCCGTCTTGCCGACCACGAACGCCCAGCCGGCCAGATACCCCCAGAAGGCGCCCAGCCGCTCCCTGCCGTACACGTACGTGCCGCCGGAGGCCGGGTAGCGGGCGGCGAGCCGCGCCGAGGAGACGGCGTTGCAGTAGGCCACGACGGCGGCGACGGCGAGCCCCGGCAGCAGCCCGGAACCGGCCGCCCGCGCGGCCGGCCCCAGCGCGGAGAAGACGCCCGCGCCGACCATCGAGCCCAGGCCGACGACCACGGCGTCCCGCACGCCCAGAGTGCGACGCAGACTGTCATCGGTCCGTGTCATGCACCGCACCTTACTGACCGCGGCAACCGGCGGGCGGCCCCGTGACGTCTTCTTCGGCGACACGGCACGCACACGCGCGTGACGCCGGCGGATCCGCATCGCACACCCATGGATCCGACAGTGCGGACACAGCGCGGAAGGGCAGGTTCACGGCATGAGCATCATCGGTTGGATCATCCTGGGGCTGCTGGCCGGAGCCATCGCCAAGGTCCTGCTGCCGGGACGCGACCCCGGCGGCTTCGTCGGTACGACCCTCATCGGCATCGCGGGCGCGTTCATCGGGGGCTGGATATCGGCCCGCTGGCTGGACCACCCGATCAGCAAGAACTTCTACGACGGCGCCACCTGGGCCGCTGCGGTCGGCGGCTCCCTGGTGCTGCTGATCGTCTACCGGATCCTGTTCGGCAACTCACGCGACTGAGCGCGGGCACGGCAGCACGAAGGGCGGGCACCACCGGGTGCCCGCCCTTCACACGATCACCTGTAGTTCACGAACTGCAGCGCGAAGTCGAAGTCCTTGCCCTTCAGGAGGGCGATCACGGTCTGCAGGTCGTCGCGGCTCTTGGAGCTGACGCGCAGTTCGTCACCCTGGACCTGGGCCTTCACGCCCTTCGGGCCCTCATCGCGGATGATCTTCGCCACCTTCTTCGCGTTCTCCTGGGAGATGCCCTCCTGGATCGACGCGAAGATCTTGTACTCCTTGCCGGAGAGCTGCGGCTCGTCGGCGTCCAGCGCCTTCAGCGAGATGCCGCGCTTGATGAGCTTGGACTGGAAGACGTCGAGGACGGCCTTCACCCGGTCCTCGGAGTTCGCCTCCATGAGGATCTTCTCACCGGACCACGAGATCGAGGCCCCCACGCCCTTGAAGTCGTAGCGCTGCGAGATCTCCTTGGCGGCCTGGTTGAGGGCGTTGTCGACCTCCTGCCGCTCGACCTTCGAGACGATGTCGAAACTGGAGTCGGCCATGTCCTGTGGCTCCTTGTATCGGGTGTTGTCGGGGTGCGTGTCGGGTGCGTGCGGCGTGCGCGGCGGCGACCGCCGGGCCCGGTGCAGCACCGGGCCGCATCCGCACCAGCCTAGCCACCCTCCGCGTCCGGGGGCGGAGATCAACCGGGTGGCGAAGCACCCCTGTGGATCGGGTATTGTTTACGTCGTTGCCGGGGAACACCGCCGAAAGCGGGGTTCGAAACGGCAGCCCTACCCGGCGGTGTGGCTCAGCCTTCCCAGGTTCGAATCCTGGCGCCGCCACACGGGATCAAAGGCCCCGTGATCTGCGAGAGCAGATCACGGGGCCTTTGTCGTTGTGCTCCTGCCGAATGTCGTCGTGTCCCGGCCCGACCCGGCCCGGGTGCCACTGGTCGCGCTCACGCCTCCGACCTCACTAGAATCGAACGTGTGAACGAGGACCGTCCGTTGACGCGTCTCGACATGCTGCGTTTCGCGCGCCGCGTCGTCGAACGCCAGGCCGCCAGACAGCTCGCGCTGATGGACCGGTGGATCGCCGACGAGGAACGCCGGGAAGCCGAGCGGCAGCGCCGCCTCGCCGCCCGGCGCAACGCTCCGGAGTGGGCCGTCGAGCACGGCCTGAACGGCCGGAGCGCGGTGTACGTCCACGTCGGCGGCTGTACGGCCGCCGGCGGACGCGCGAAGGGCGTCGGCCGGGAGCAGGCGGTACGGGCCCTCACCGAGGGAGGTGTCCCCGCATGCCCGCTGTGCCGGCCGGACACCGCGCTGGGAATTGTCGAATGATTGGCCCGGGTGCGGTCCCGGGCGGTCCGGATGATGCTGGAGCCATGGCCGGGAAACGTCCCATCATCGTGCACCTGCCGTCCCCGACCGGCGGTCGCCGGGTGCGGGTGGACGGCGAGATCCTCGGCCTCGCGCACAACGTGGGGGACCTGGTGGAGTTCCTGCGCCGGGCGGGGCTGGAGATGGAACCGGAGGAGGTGGCCGACTCGCCGCTGATCGACTGGCGCGGAGTCGGACCCGACCGGTGGGAGGCGGAGACCCGGACCTGACTCCTCCAGCGCTTCCCTCGGCATCCACCGTCCCGCGCGTCCACCGCTTCCCCGCGCGCGGAGGCGCACGGACGGCGCGTTCCGGGCACACTGACGGCATGTCCTCCCGACGCAGAACCTGTCCCGTGTGCCGCCGCGAAATCGCCGTCGTGGCGGGCCGCTTCGCGCGGCACGATCCGCCCGGGGCGAGGGGGAGCGGGGAACTCGTCTCGTGCGCCGGGTCGCGTCGGCCCGCGCAAATCGGGGCGGTCCAGCCGTCGTTGGACGGGTACGCCGTGCCGGACTTCCCCGGGCAGCTGCCGCTGTTCTGATTCCTGACGGGTTGTTCGGTTCCGGGGTCTGGCGGGGTTGCCGGGGGTCCCGGGGGTCTCACGGTTGTCCCGGCCGGCGGCCGACCTCGGTTCCCGGCGACCGGCCTCGGTTCCCGCGGACCGGCCTCAGTTCCCGGCGACCGACTTCACCGCGACCGATATGGGTGTCGAGCCGCTGATCAGCTCCAGGGTGAGACCGGCCGTCGCCGGCGTGTCCACCAGCTCCGCGAGGACGGTCGCCACGTCGTCCCGGGGAACCGAGCCGCGGCCCGTGTGCGCCTCCAGCCGGACCAGACCGGTGCCCGCCTCGTCCGTCAGCGAGCCCGGCCGCACGATCGTCCAGTCCAGCGTCTCCTGCCGGGCGATGTACGCGTCGGCCTCGCCCTTGGCGCGCAGGTACACGTCGAAGACGTCGTCCCCCTGGTGCGCGGGATCCGCGCCCATCGAGGACACCACCAGGAAACGCCGCACACGCGCGCGTACGGCCGCGTCCGCGAACAGCACCGCCGCGCCCCTGTCCACCGTGTCTTTGCGGGCCACGCCGCTGCCCGGGCCCGCACCGGCCGCGAAGACCGCCGCGTCCGCGCCCTGCAGGTGCGCCGCGACCTCCTCCACCGAGGCGGACTCCAGGTCGAGCAGGACCGGTTCCGCGCCCGCCGCCCGCAGATCGTCGCCCTGTCCGAGCGTGCGGATGATCCCCGCGACCTCGTCCCCGCGCGCGGAGAGCAGCCGCTCCAACCGCAGCGCGATCTGACCATGACCACCAGCGATGACAATGCGCATGAAACCGACCGTACGCCCGAAGAGCCGCATCCGCCGCACGAGTTGCCGGCGGCACCACCGGACACCCGCGCCTTCGCTCAGGACAGCTCCCCACGCCCCTGCCGCGGCAGCCCCAGCTCCGCCGCCGCCGCCGAGTTGCAGTACTCGCGTACGGCGCTGGTACGGGCCACCACCCGGCCCCGGTGCACCACGATCCGGCTGTAGGCCAGGGAGAGCGCGCCGGCCAGATGGTCGCCGCGCACGGCCAGCAGCTCCGCGGGGAAGCCCGCCTCCACGCGGACCTCCGGCAGGCCCAGGACCGCGCGGGCCGAGGCGCACACGGCGTCGTAGGCGTCCTGCGGGCGCAGGCCGTGGGCGGAGGCGAGGAGGTAGGCGGCCTCCAGCGGGTCGCCACGGCCGACGGGGTTCGAGACGTCGCGCAGGGCCCCGCTGCCGGCCGCCACCCGCACCCCGGCCGCGCGCAGCAGCCGTACCGGCGCCGTGCCCCGCCGGTCGGCGCCGCCGCAGCCGCCCTGGGGCAGGCACACCACCGTCACACCGGCCGCCGCGAGCTGGTCGGCGACGCGCGTGGCGGCCTCGGCGGGCAGGCGTGCGAGGCCCGCGCACGGTCCGATCGCCACGCCGGGGCGCAGGCCGCCCGCCATGGCCGCGAGCCGGGACAGCCGGGCCGGGTCGGCGGCGTCCGTGTGCAGGTCCACCGGGCAGCCGTGCTCGGAGGCCACCTCCAGGACCGCCTCGACGTAGCCGGTGGGGTCCGGGTCCAGGTCGGGGCAGCCGCCCACCACGGAGGCGCCCATCTTCACCGCGTCGCGCAGCATCGCGAGCCCGTCGGCGCCGGCCGCCCCGGTCAGCAGCCGCGGCATCGCCACCGTCGTCAGCTCCGCCAGCCCCCGCAGCGACCGCCGTGCCTGCAGGACCGCTCCCAGCGCGCCGAGACCCTGGACGTCGCCCACGCGCACGTGTGCGCGCAGCGCCGTCGCCCCGTGTCCGAGTTGCAGCAGGGCCGCCTCGGTCGCCCGGCGCTGGACGTCCTCGGGGGCGTACGACACCGGTCCGGGGCGTTCGGCGGACAGGGCGGTGTCGCCGTGGGCGTGCGGCTCGGCCGGGGCCGGCAGCAGCAGGTAGCCGCTCAGGTCGACGCGTGCGGCGCCCTGCCGGGCCGCCCCCGGGGCGAGACTTCCGGTCGTGCCGACCGCCTCGATGCGCCCGCCGCCCAGCCGTACGTCCACGGTCCGGCCGTCGGTGAGCCGCGCCCCGCAGAGCAGGAGGGCGGCCGGGTCGGACGGTCCGGAGGACCTCGACGGGTTCGACGGCGGTGGCGGCTGCGGCTGGCTGTCGGGCATCGCGCTCCAGGGTGGGGCCGGGGAGGGCTCGGGCGGGACGGCGTGAGCGGTCCGGGGCCGCGAGTGGCCCCAAGATCACTCAGAGTGAGTCGAGCCTAAGGTGGCGAGCCGTGCGGGTCCCGCAGGAGCGCAATAGTCGTACCGGCGTGGTCCGCCCCAGGCGGTCCATGTGTCGCCCGAGCGTGTGGCGGACGCCGCGTCCGGCGACGCCCACGCGCGCGTGCAGCCGGACGGCCACCGAAGAGCGTTCACGCGTGCCGCCGGACGGCCCCCGCATGGGCTTCCCGCCTGTCGCCGGACGGGACCCCGCCGGGGGTGCGGGGGGCCGCCGGGAGCCCTGGGGCAGGGGTGGTCGCGGGCACCCGGATACGGATTTGGGTGAACGGCGGCAGACCGTGTAATGTCTTCATCGCTCGCCCCAATAGCTCAGTCGGCAGAGCGTCTCCATGGTAAGGAGAAGGTCAACGGTTCGATTCCGTTTTGGGGCTCTGGTGTGAGAGGTTCCCGTCGCAAGGCGGGAGCTGATCTCATCAAAGCGGTGTAGCTCAGTCGGTAGAGCAAGCGGCTCATAATCGCTGTGTCACCGGTTCAAGTCCGGTCACCGCTACTGACAGTAGCCGATTGTGGGGTCGGTCCTTCGATCGGCTACTCTTTCTTGCGTTGAATCAGTCCATCCGTTCGTCTTAGGAGCACTCACGTGGCTGCCACCGACGTCCGCCCGAAGATCACGCTGGCCTGCGTGGAGTGCAAGGAGCGGAACTACATCACCAAGAAGAACCGGCGTAACAACCCGGACCGTCTTGAGATGAAGAAGCACTGCCCGCGTTGCAACGCGCACACCGCGCACCGCGAAACGCGATAAATCAGGCTCGTCCGTGAGGCCGTCCCCTTCCGAGGGGGCGGCCTCACGGCGTTTCCGTGGCCCGGCACACACCGGGCCTCGGCCCCGCCCGCATTCCGCGACCGGTTTCCGGCTAATTTGGGGCCATCACAGCAGACGTCAGGAGGTGCCGGGCCATGGCGCTCGACCAGTCCTTCGTGGGACGGACCTACCCGCCCACCGCGCCCTATGAGGTGGGCCGGGAGAAGATCCGTGAGTTCGCCGAGGCGGTGGGTGAGACCAACCCGGTGTACACGGACCCCGAGGCCGCCAAGGCGCTCGGCCATTCCGATGTGATCGCCCCGCCGACCTTCGTGTTCTCCATCACCTTCCGGGCCGCCGGGCAGGTCATCCAGGACCCGCAGCTGGGCCTGGACTACAGCCGCGTGGTCCACGGCGACCAGAAGTTCGCCTACGCCCGCCCGGTGCGCGCCGGCGACCGGCTCACGGTCACCTCCACGATCGAGGGGATCAAGTCGCTCGCGGGCAACGACATCCTGGACATCCGCGGTGAGGTGCACGACGAGGCCGGCGAGCACGTCGTGACCGCCTGGACCAAGCTCGTGGCCCGTGCGGCCGAGGAGGCGTGAGCACCCGATGACGGCGAAGATCGCGTACGACGATGTGGAGGTCGGCACCGAGCTGCCGGCCCAGAGCTTCCCCGTGACCCGCGACACCCTGGTGCGCTACGCGGGCGCCTCCGGCGACTTCAACCCGATCCACTGGAACGAGAAGTTCGCCAAGGAGGTGGGCCTGCCGGACGTCATCGCGCACGGCATGTTCACCATGGCCGAGGCGATCCGCGTGGTCACCGACTGGCTCGGGGACCCGGGCGCGGTCGTGGAGTACGGCGTCCGCTTCACCAAGCCCGTCGTCGTCCCGAACGACGACCAGGGGGCCCTGATCGAGGTCAGCGGCAAGGTCGCCGCCAAGCTGGACGACAACACCGTCCGCGTGGACCTGACGGCGACGAGCGCCGGCCAGAAGGTGCTCGGCATGTCCCGGGCGGTCGTACGACTGGCCTGACCGGCGCGTGACCGGCGTGCGGCCGGCCCGTGAGACCAAAGTAAGGGGCGCCTTTCAGGTGGGCGCCCCTTACGCGTAGGGGGCGTACTCCAGGAGCGGCGTCCCCTTGCCAAGTTAGTGATTGAGTACTAACTTAGCGGCATGCCCAGGATGAGCGCAGAGGAGCGGCGCGAGAGCGTCATCCGTGCCGCGACCGCCGAGTTCGCGCGCGGCGGATACCACGGCACCTCCACGGAGGCGATCGCCAGGCGGGTCGGCGTCTCGCAGCCGTACCTCTTCCGGCTCTTCCCGGGCAAGAAGGCGATCTTCCTGGCAGCGGCCGAACGCTGCGTGGAGGACACCATCCGGACCTTCGCGGAGGCCTCCGAGGGGCTGCGGGGTGAAGAGGCCCTGCACGCCATGGCGAACGCGTACACCAAGGTCATCGCGGAGCGGCCCGAGCGGCTGCTGATGCAGATGCAGATGTACGTCGCCGTGGCGGCGGCCGAGGAGGAGGGCGACCGCGAGTTCGGCGAGAGCGTGCGGGCCGGCTGGATGCGGCTGTGGGACACGGTCCACCTGCCGCTCGGCGCGGACGTCGACGAGACCACCACCTTCATGGCGCACGGAATGCTCATCAACTGCCTGGTCGCCATGGGGTTTCCGCCCGGCCACCGGGTGTGGGAGGGGCTGTACCGGTCGGCCCGGCTGAAGGGGTGCTTGGAGCACTGACCCCACCGGGGGCCGGGGGGCCTTTTCATGGCCGTAAAAGTTAGTCATCAATAACTAACTAGCGATCACCGCCGGTGATCACTTTCTGGGGGAGCGATGTCGCAGCAGACAGCAACACCGGGTACCACCTCCACACGTGCGCGTGCCGTGTGGGCCCTCGTCATCACCAGCGTCGCCGGGTTCATGGCGGCCCTGGACAACCTCGTGGTCACCACCGCGCTGCCCTCCATCCGCGAGGACCTCGGCGGCGCGCTCGACGACCTCGAGTGGACCGTGAGCGCCTACACACTCACCTTCGCCGTCCTGCTGATGTTCGGCGCCGCGCTCGGCGACCGCTTCGGACGCCGCCGGCTCTTCATCGCCGGACTCGCCGTGTTCACCGGCGCGTCCGCCGCCGCGGCCCTGGCACCCGGCATCGGCTCCCTGATCGCCGCCCGCGCGGTGCAGGGCGTCGGCGCGGCCGTGATGATGCCGCTCACGCTCACCCTGCTGACCGCGGCCGTACCCGCGGCCAGGCGCGGAATGGTCTACGGCATCTGGGGCGCCGTCAACGGGCTCGCCGTCGCCTCCGGGCCGCTCATCGGCGGCAGCCTCACCGAGCACGTCTCCTGGCACTGGATCTTCTGGCTGAACGTTCCGCTCGGCCTGGTCGCCCTGCCGCTGGCCCGGCTGCGCCTCGCCGAGTCCCACGGCACCGGCGCCCGGCTCGACGTCCCCGGCACGCTGCTGGCCAGCGGCGGGCTCTTCGGGATCGTGTACGGCCTGGTCCGCGGGCCCGCCGACGGCTGGACCGATCCCGTGGTGCTGACCGCGCTCGGCGGCGGCGGGGCCCTGCTGCTGGGCTTCGTCGGCTACAGCTCCCGCGCGGCGCACCCGATGCTCCCGATGCGGCTGTTCCGCTCCCGGGCCTTCTCCGGCATCAACGCGGCCAGCCTGCTGATGTTCGTCGGGATGTTCGGCTCGATCTTCCTGCTCAGCCAGTACATGCAGGGCGTCCTCGGCTACTCGCCCACCGAGGCGGGGCTGCGGATGCTGCCGTGGACCGGTATGCCGATGCTGGTCGCGCCCGTCGCCGGGATCCTCTCCGACCGGATCGGCGGCCGTCCGGTCGTCGCCGCGGGCCTGTTCCTGCAGGCCGCCGGCCTCGGCTACATGGCCTGGGTGGCCACCGCGGACGCCTCCTACGCCGTCCAGCTCCCCGCCCTGGTCATCAGCGGCGTCGGTATGGCGCTGTACTTCGCGCCGGCCGCCAACCTGGTCATGTCCAGCGTCCGCCCGCAGGAGCAGGGCATCGCCTCCGGCGCGAACAACGCGCTGCGCGAGGTGGGCGGCGCACTCGGCATCGCGGTCATGTCCTCGATCTTCTCCGCGCAGGGCGGCTACGAGTCCGCGCAGAGCTTCGTGGACGGTCTGCGGCCGGCCCTCGTCACCGGCTCGGCGGTGGTCGCCCTCGCCGCCGTCGCCGCCCTGCTGATCCCCGCCCGCCGAAGCGCCGGGCGGACCGCCACCACGGAGGGGCAGGCGCCCGCACCGGTCCTCGAAACCGCCTCCCGCTGACCCTGCCGCCCCCTGACGGCACCGAGGTGCACGTCTTCGCCTCCCGCTTCCGGACCCGCACCCTGTGGGGAGCCCTCCGCTTCCTCGCCCGCACCCCGGCGGTGTGGCGCCAGGTCGGCCGCGCGCCCGGCGCCTACGGGGCCACCCTCAGGGCGCGGCCCCTGCGGCGCACCTTCTGGACGCTGTCCGCCTGGGAGTCGGCCGACGCGCTGCACGCCTTCGCCCGCTCCGGCGCCCACCGGCCGACCTCCCGGGCCCTGGCGGCCGAGATGCGCGACGTCGCGTTCACCACCTGGAGCACCTCCGCCGACGGACTGCCGGTGCGCTGGGAGGAGGCGGTACGGCAGCTGACGTAGCCGGCCGGACGGCAGCACCCGGCACGCGCGCGTGGACCTCCGGCAGGGTCGGGGCCCACGCGCGCGTGCGTGCTTTCGCGCGGGCGCACGTCCGGCCGGTCCGGCGCCGGAGGCGTGCCCTGACGGAAGGGGTCAAGTGCGTCGGATGCAGGCCCTGACGGAAGGGTCACGTGCGTCGGACGCGGGCCGTGGCGGAAGGCGTCACGTGCGCGGGGCGCGGGGCTGTCCGAGGGGTCTCGTAGTCTTGGGCGCGTGCAGGTACTCCACGACGCCCCCCTTGCCCCGCTGACCACCTTCCGGCTGGGTGGTCCCGCGACGCGGCTGGTGACCGCCGCGACCGACGCCGAGGTGATCGCCGCCGTCCGTGAGGCCGACGACAGCGGCACGCCGCTGCTGGTCATCGGCGGTGGATCGAACCTGGTCATCGGTGACAAGGGCTTCGACGGCACCGCCCTGCGCATCGCCACGCGCGGGGTCGAGCTGCGCGGCACGACACTGGAGCTGGCGGCCGGCGAGGTGTGGACCGACGCCGTCGCCCGCACCGTCGAGGCCGGGCTCGCCGGAGTCGAGTGCCTGGCCGGCATCCCGGGATCCGCCGGTGCCACGCCCATCCAGAACGTGGGCGCCTACGGCCAGGAGGTCTCCTCGACGATCACCGAGGTGATCGCGTACGACCGGCGGTCCGGGGAGACCGTCACGCTGACGAACGAGGAGTGCGTCTTCTCGTACCGCCACAGCCGCTTCAAGGCCGACCCCGAGCGCTACGTCGTCCTCCGGGTCCGCTTCGGGCTGGAGGACGCGGGCGGCCTGTCCGCGCCCGTCCGGTACGCCGAGGCGGCCCGCGCGCTGGGTGTGGAGCCCGGTGACCGGGTGCCGCTGGCCGACGCCCGCGAGACCGTGCTGAAGTTGCGCGCGGGGAAGGGCATGGTGCTCGACCCCGAGGACCACGACACCTGGTCGGCCGGATCCTTCTTCACCAACCCGATCCTCACCGACGAGCAGTTCGCCGCGTTCCACGCGCGCGTGCGCGAACGGCTGGGCGACGGCGTCGAGCCGCCCGCCTACCCGGCGGGCCAGGGCCGCACGAAGACCTCCGCGGCCTGGCTGATCGACAAGGCGGGCTTCACCAAGGGCTACGGCACCGGCCCCGCCCGCATCTCCACCAAGCACACCCTCGCCCTCACCAACCGGGGCGCCGCCACCACGGAGGACCTGCTGGCCCTGGCCCGCGAGGTGGTCGCCGGGGTGCGCGAGGCCTTCGGGATCACGCTGGTCAACGAGCCGGTGACCGTCGGCGTCAGCCTCTAGCGACCGGCGTCAGCCTCTGGCGGCCGGCGTCAGCCTCTGGCGGCGCCGGAGCGGCGCCGGCTCAGTACGCCACCCCGACCCCCTGCTTCAGGGTCTCCTCGGCGTCGATCATCGACAGCATCGCGTGCGCGACGTCCGCGCGCGCGATGAAGCGTCCCCTGGGCGGGAAGCCGCCGACGACGGTGCGGTAGCGGCCGGTGAGCGGCTTGTCCTGCAGGCGCGGCGGGCGCACGGACGTCCAGTCCGTGCCGCTGCGGGCCAGCTCGGCCTCCATCTCGCGCAGGTCGGCGTAGACGTCCTTCAGGATCGCCGACACCAGGCCCCGCACCGCGCGGTCCAGCGGGCCGTCGCCCACCGGAGCCGGGCCCACCGGTCCGGCGCTGACCACCAGCAGCCGGCGTACGCCCTCGGCCTCCATCGCGGCGAGGACGGTACGGGTCAGCCGGGTCGCCACCCCGGCGTCCTTGCGGCTGCGCGCGCCCAGGCCGGACAGCACGGCGTGCCGGCCCCGGACGGCACCGCGCAGCTCCTCAGGATCGGTCAGGCCGCTGCGGACGACCTCCAGGCGGCCGCCGGTGACACCGAGCCGGGCCGGGTCGCGTACGACCGCCGTGACCTCGTGACCGGCGTCCAGGGCCTGACGGACCAGCTCCCGGCCGATCCCTCCCGTGGCGCCGAAAACAGTGAGCTTCATGCCGATCCGACCTTCCCCCTGCGTGGGTGGGTGAGTACTTACTCACCACGCTCCCCACTAGAGTGGGTAAACACTCACCCACCCGTCAAGGCCCGAACGGAGCCCCATGGAGACGAAGCCGGCGCGTGTCCGCATCCTCGACGCCGCCCACGAGCTGATGCTCACCGTCGGACTCGCCCGCGCCACCACCAAGGAGATCGCCCGCGCGGCCGGCTGTTCCGAAGCCGCCCTCTACAAGCACTTCGACAGCAAGGAAGAGCTGTTCGTCCGGGTCCTCGCCGAACGCCTGCCCCGGCTCACCCCGCTGCTCGACAGCCTGGCCGCCCGGCCCGGCCGGGGCACGCTGGAGGCGAACCTCACCGAGATCGCCCGCCAGGCCGCCCTCTTCTACGAGCAGAGCTTCCCGATCGCCGCCTCCCTGTACGCCGAGACCCAGCTCAAACGGCGCCACGACGACGCCCTGCGCACCCTCGGCTCCGGCCCCCACCTGCCCATCCAGGGCCTGGACGCCTACCTCCGCGCCGAACAGGCCGCCGGCCGTGTCCGCGCCGACGCCGACACCTACGCCGCCGCGTCCCTGCTCATCGGCGCCTGCGCCCAGCGGGCGTTCGCCTACGACGCCACCGAGAGCGGCGAACGCCCGCCCGTGGACGACTTCGCCGCCCGGCTCGCGCGGACCCTGCTGGGTGGAGTCTCCGTCGCCCCACAGCCCGCGCAGTCGTGATCATGCTGTCCGCCGTACGCCCCCTCAGGCCGCCGGGCGTGCCAGCCAGTCGTCCACACCGGCCAGCAGCCGCTTCCTGACCTCCTCCGGGGCGGCCGAACCGCGCACCGACTGCCGGGCCAGCTCCGCGAGTTCCGCGTCCGTGAAGCCGTGGTGGTGGCGGGCGATCTCGTACTGGGCCGCCAGCCGGGAGCCGAACAGCAGCGGGTCGTCGGCGCCCAGCGCCATCGGGACGCCGGCCTCGAAGAACGTGCGCAGCGGGACGTCCTCCGGCTTCTCGTACACGCCGAGCGCCACGTTCGAGGCCGGGCACACCTCGCAGGTCACGCCCCGGTCGGCCAGCCGCTTCAGCAGCCGCGGGTCCTCCGCCGCCCGCACCCCGTGCCCGATCCGCCCGGCGTGCAGGTCGTCCAGGCAGTCCCGGACCGACGCCGGCCCGGCCAGCTCACCGCCGTGCGGCGCCGACAGCAGACCGCCCTCCCGCGCGATGTGGAAGGCCCGGTCGAAGTCCCGCGCCAGGCCCCGCCGCTCGTCGTTGGAGAGCCCGAAGCCGACCACGCCCCGGTCCGCGTACCGCACCGCCAGCCGGGCCAGTGTGCGCGCGTCCAGCGGGTGCTTCATCCGGTTCGCGGCCACCAGCACCCGCATGCCGAGCCCGGTCTCCCGGGACGTCGTCTCCACCGCGTCCAGGATGATCTCCAGGGCCGGGATCAGACCGCCCAGCCGGGGTGCGTACGACGTCGGGTCCACCTGGATCTCCAGCCAGCCCGAGCCGTCGCGCAGGTCCTCCTCGGCGGCCTCCCGGACCAGGCGCCGGATGTCCTCCGGCTCGCGCAGACAGGAACGCGCCGCGTCGTACAGCCGCTGGAAGCGGAACCAGCCCCGCTCGTCGGTGGCGCGCAGCTTCGGCGGTTCCCCGCTGGTCAGCGCGTCCGTCAGCGCGTCGGGCAGACGGACGCCGTACTTGTCGGCCAGTTCCAGGACCGTTCCCGGCCGCATCGAGCCGGTGAAGTGCAGGTGCAGATGGGCTTTCGGCAGCTCGGACAGATCACGTACACGCTCCATTCCCAGATCCTGCCGTACGTCCCTGCCGCCCCGGTAGCCGTTTCCCCGCACGAGGTCTTGCCCGCACACAGAAGCGGGCCGCTTCCCCGGAGGGAAACGGCCCGCACGCGCGCGTGGCGGCCGGGAACTAGTCCCGCGCCTCCGCCAGCAGCTTCTGGACGCGGCTCACGCCCTCGACGAGGTCCTCGTCGCCGAGCGCGTACGACAGCCGGAGGTAGCCCGGCGTGCCGAAGGCCTCGCCTGGGACGACCGCGACCTCGGCCTCCTCCAGGATCAGCGCGGCCAGCTCGACGGTGTCCTTCGGGCGCTTGCCGCGGATCTCCTTGCCGAGCAGCGCCTTGACCGAGGGGTAGGCGTAGAAGGCGCCCTCGGGCTCCGGGCAGACCACGCCGTCGATCTCGTTGAGCATCCGCACGATCGTCCTGCGGCGCCGGTCGAAGGCCTCGCGCATCTTCGCCACGGCCTCCAGGTCACCGGAGACGGCGGCCAGGGCGGCCACCTGGGCGACGTTGGAGACGTTCGAGGTGGCGTGCGACTGGAGGTTCGTCGCGGCCTTGACGACGTCCTTCGGGCCGATCACCCAGCCCACGCGCCAGCCGGTCATGGCGTACGTCTTCGCCACACCGTTGACGACGATGCACTTGTCGCGCAGCTCGGGGAAGAGCCCCGGCAGGGACACGGCGGCGGCGTCGCCGTAGACCAGGTGCTCGTAGATCTCGTCGGTGAGCACCCACAGGCCGTGCTCCAGGGCCCAGCGGCCGATCGCCTCGGTCTCGGCCTCGGAGTACACCGCGCCGGTCGGGTTGGACGGGGAGACGAAGAGCACGACCTTCGTCTTCTCCGTGCGCGCGGCCTCCAGCTGCTCCACCGACACCCGGTAGCCGGTCGTCTCGTCGGCGACGACCTCGACCGGGACACCGCCGGCCAGGCGGATCGACTCCGGGTACGTCGTCCAGTACGGCGCCGGGACGATGACCTCGTCGCCCGGGTCGAGGATCGCGGCGAACGCCTCGTAGATGGCCTGCTTGCCGCCGTTGGTGACCAGGATCTGCGAGACGTCGGGCTCCCAGCCGGAGTCGCGCAGCGTCTTCGCGGCGATCGCGGCCTTCAGCTCGGGCAGGCCGCCGGCCGGGGTGTAGCGGTGGTACTTCGGGTTCCTGCAGGCCTCGACGGCCGCCTCGACGATGTAGTCCGGGGTCGGGAAGTCGGGCTCACCGGCGCCGAAGCCGATCACCGGACGCCCGGCGGCCTTCAGGGCCTTGGCCTTGGCGTCCACGGCGAGGGTCGCGGACTCGGAGATCGCGCCGACTCGGGCGGAGACCCGGCGCTCGGTGGGTGGGGTTGCAGCGCTCATGCGGCCCATCGTTCCAGACACGAAATGCGCCCGGCACACGGGTTTCACAGACTGAACAGGAAGGGTCGAGGCGTGAACACGGATCCGAATCCGGCCCCCGGCCAGGACGATCTTTGGTCACGGCGCTCCCGACGGGCACTTTCTGTTCGACGCCGGGCCGCGGACCACGTACACTCTCACCTCGTTGGCCTTCAGCGGCCGCCGCACAGCCGGTGCACACCGAGCACCCGGTCGGATGCGGTACGTTGGGGACACACAAAGGGTCGTAGCTCAATTGGTAGAGCACCGGTCTCCAAAACCGGCGGTTGGGGGTTCAAGTCCCTCCGGCCCTGCTACACACACCGCCAGGATGTGTGCGCATGTACGTACAGCATTGCACCGCCGTGCGGCTCAGGAACCGGGCGCGGCACGGCCACGACCCGGGATCAGGTGAGGACAATGACGGACGCCGTGGGCTCCATCGACACGCCTGACGCCCAGGACGAGGTGCCCGAGTCCAAGAAGAGGGCCCGCAAGGGCGGGAAGCGCGCCAAGAAGGGCCCGCTGAAGCGCCTCGCCACCTTCTACCGCCAGGTCATCGCGGAACTCCGCAAGGTCGTCTGGCCGACGCGCAACCAGCTGACGTCGTACACCACCGTGGTGATCTTCTTCGTCGCCATCATGATCGCCCTGGTGACCGTGATTGACTATGGGCTCGACCACGCGGCCAAGTACGTTTTCGGCTGAGCCAAGAGCGAAGGGCGCCGTGGCACCGGCGCCCGTTTTCGCATGTTCCACCCCTATGTATCCAGGAAGAAGCAGCCATCGTGTCTGACCCGAACCTGAACGACGACGCCACCGAGCCCCGCGGGCTGGCTGCCGAGACGGTGGACGACGAGCTCGACATCGTCGAGGGCGCGGACGAGCAGGACGAGTTCGAGGCTGCCGAGGCCGAGGCGGGGGAGCCGGCCGAGGAGGCCGCCCTGCACGTCGAGGACGAGGGCGAAGAGGCCGAGGCCGACGAGGACGCCGAGGCCGAGGGGGAGGCCGCCGTCGAGGAGGCCGCCGAGGAGCCGGCCGCCCCGGTGGACCCGATCCAGGCCCTCCGCGAGGAACTGCGCACCCTGCCCGGCGAGTGGTACGTCATCCACACCTACGCCGGCTACGAGAACCGCGTGAAGACCAACCTGGAGCAGCGCGCCGTCTCGCTGAACGTCGAGGACTACATCTTCCAGGCCGAGGTGCCGCAGGAAGAGGTCGTCCAGATCAAGAACGGCGACCGCAAGACGATCAAGCAGAACAAGCTGCCGGGTTACGTCCTGGTCCGCATGGACCTGACCAACGAGTCCTGGGGCGTCGTCCGCAACACCCCGGGCGTCACCGGCTTCGTCGGCAACGCCTACGACCCGTACCCGCTGACCCTGGACGAGATCGTCAAGATGCTCGCCCCGGAGGCCGAGGAGAAGGCCGCCCGCGAGGCCGCCGAGGCCGAGGGCAAGCCCGCCCCGCAGCGCAAGGTCGAGGTCCAAGTCCTGGACTTCGAGGTCGGCGACTCGGTCACCGTCACCGACGGCCCGTTCGCCACGCTCCAGGCGACCATCAACGAGATCAACCCCGACTCGAAGAAGGTCAAGGGCCTGGTCGAGATCTTCGGCCGCGAGACGCCGGTCGAGCTGTCCTTCGACCAGATCCAGAAGAACTGAAGCCGTCCCCCGAGAGCGCCCCGCCGGTCAGCACCGGGCCGGGGCGCTCTCGCCGTGTCCGGCCCGCCGCCCTCGTCGCCGTGGCCGCCCTGGCGCTGCTCGCGACGGTGTACGCCGTCTTCCTCCCGGCGGCCTGGGCGCGGACCGAGCTGCGGGGCGCGGAGCCGGCCGAGGCGACCTTCCACGCGGGGACCTGCATCCTCGGCCGGTGCAGCGTCACCTTCCCGTTCCACGGGGAGGAGGTCACGGCCGGCCTCCCGCTCGGCACGCGCGCGCGTGGACACGCCGAGGGTGACACCGTGGAGGTACGGCACGCGCCGGGCGAGCCGGGGCGGGTCGCGCTCGCCGAGGACACCGGACGCGGGACCGTGGCCGCGCTGCTCGCCGTACCGGGCGGCGCGACCCTGGTCACCCTGTCGGCCGCGGCCGCGTACGTGCGGCGCGACCGGCGGACCGAAGACCCCGCCGACCCCGCGAACCCCGCCTGACCAGGGCGATTTCCTGTCTCGTGGTAAGAGCGGCTATCGTGGTGCGGTATGCCATCTGTGTGATCTTGCCCCCATGGGTGCAGGTCCTAGGCGCGGATGGCAGTCAACCTCTCAGTAAGGACCCGGAGAGAGCATGCCTCCCAAGAAGAAGAAGGTCACGGGGCTCATCAAGCTCCAGATCCAGGCCGGCGCCGCCAACCCGGCCCCGCCGGTCGGCCCGGCGCTGGGCCAGCACGGCGTCAACATCATGGAGTTCTGCAAGGCCTACAACGCCGCGACCGAGTCGCAGCGCGGTTGGGTCATCCCGGTGGAGATCACGGTCTACGAGGACCGTTCCTTCACCTTCGTCACCAAGACGCCGCCGGCCGCGAAGATGATCCTCAAGGCCGCGGGTGTCGAGAAGGGCTCCGGCGAGCCGCACAAGACCAAGGTCGCCAAGATCACCGAGGCGCAGGTCCGCGAGATCGCCCAGACCAAGATGCCCGACCTCAACGCGAACGACCTGGACGCCGCGGCGAAGATCATCGCCGGTACCGCGCGCTCCATGGGCGTCACGGTCGAGGGCTGACCCCGACCCACTCGTAGTCATGCGGCTGCCAGGGATGTGTAGCCGCACGTGGCAGGGCCTGCTCGGCCCAGGGACCACGACTCCTTTCAGAACACACAGGAGCAAGTTGTGAGCAAGCGCAGCAAGGCTCTCCGCGCTGCGGACGCCAAGGTCGACCGGGAGAAGCTCTACGCCCCGCTCGAAGCCGTCCGTCTCGCCAAGGAGACCTCCACGACCAAGTTCGACGCCACCGTCGAGGTCGCCTTCCGTCTGGGTGTCGACCCGCGCAAGGCCGACCAGATGGTCCGTGGCACCGTGAACCTTCCGCACGGCACCGGTAAGACCGCCCGGGTCCTGGTCTTCGCGACCGGCGACCGTGCCGAGGCCGCGCGTGCCGCGGGCGCCGACATCGTCGGTGCCGACGAGCTGATCGACGAGGTCTCGAAGGGCCGCCTGGACTTCGACGCCGTCGTCGCCACCCCGGACCTCATGGGCAAGGTCGGCCGCCTCGGCCGCGTCCTCGGCCCGCGTGGTCTGATGCCGAACCCGAAGACCGGCACCGTCACCCCCGACGTCGCCAAGGCCGTCACCGACATCAAGGGCGGCAAGATCGAGTTCCGCGTCGACAAGCACTCGAACCTGCACTTCATCATCGGCAAGGCGTCCTTCGACGACTCCAAGCTGGTGGAGAACTACGGCGCCGCGCTGGAGGAGATCCTCCGTCTGAAGCCGTCCGCCGCCAAGGGTCGCTACATCAAGAAGGCCGCCATCACCACCACGATGGGCCCCGGCATCCCGGTCGACCCGAACCGCACCCGCAACCTCCTGGTCGAGGAGGACCCGGCCGCCGTCTGAGCCTGAGGCTCGGTCCCGGTAGCCGCGTCAGCGACGCGTAAAGAACAGGGCGGGCCCTGGAACCTCCGAGGTTCCGGGCCCGTCCTTTCTTTGTGCGACCTTTCGTACGACTGTCAGTGGCCTGGGCTACGGTGCAGGCACAGGACACGCAATTGGGGTGGGAGCAGATGAACAGCACGACCGCGCGCCGGGCGGCCCTTTCCATCGCGGTGGTGGCCGCGCTGACCGGAGTGGCCGCCTGCGGCTCCTCCGACTCGGACAAGGGCGGTGACAAGGCGGCCGGCAAGACCGTGACCCACGTCAGCCCCATAGCCGCCCTGCGCTCCGCCGAGAAGTCCACCGACAAGGCCGACTCGGCCAAGGTGCGGTCCACGACCTCCGTCGGCGAGCTCATGGCGATGACCGCGGACGGCGCCCTCACCTGGGGTGACGGTCTCAAGGGCAACCTCACCATCACGTACACCGGCGGCAAGATGGCCGAGCTGATGAAGCAGGCCGGCACCTCCTCCATGGAGGCGCGGTACCTGCCGGACGCCTACTACGCGCACATGAGCGACGCGTACGCCCAGCAGGCGGGCGGCGGCAAGCACTGGATCAAGTACTCCTACGACGACCTCGCCAAGCTCGGCGGCGCCTCCGGGTCGTACATGAAGGACCAGCTCCAGAACTCCACCCCGAACCAGTCCGTGAAGCTGCTGCTGGCCTCCGGTGACGTCAAGAAGGTCGGCGAGGAGACGGTCTCCGGCGCCCACACCACGCACTACTCGGGCAAGGTCGACGTCGCCGACCTCGCCGAGAAGTCCAGCGACCTCAGCGCCGACCAGATGTCCGCCCTGAAGAAGCAGCTCACCCAGGCCGGCGTCACCACCGAGACCGTCGACGTCTGGATCAACGACCAGGACCTGCTGGTCAAGAAGACCGAGAAGGCCGACACGGCCAACGGCGCCATGACCAACACGACGCTCTACAGCGACTACGGCGTGAAGGTCACCGCCGAGGCGCCCCCGGCCAGCGACACCAAGGACTTCGCGGACATGATGAAGTCCGGCGGGCTGACGGGCGGCACCGGCACCGGAACCGGAACCGGCACCACCTCCTGACCCGCCGCCCGTCCTGACCGGCGACGGCTCTCCAGGCCCCCGGAGGCGCGCTCAGCGCCCTCCGGGGGCCTGTGGCCGCCCACCCCGGCCAGGTGGCCGGCGGCAGGCCTGCGCCACCCCGGCCGGAAGGCCCCCGCTGTCCCGTCGGCAAGGCCTGCGTCGCTCCGGCCGGGAGGCCTGCGCTGCGCCGCCTCAAGGATCGTGGCGCCTGGGTCGGCAGCCGTGCGTTGCCCCGGCCGGACCGGTCCCAAACGGTCGATTTGCTCGACCGAGCCTGCGTCCCGTACTCTCTTCGAGAAGCCAAAGACCGCTGGTCGTTGCCGTGCGCTCGAACGAGGGTGCGGTGGCCGAAGGATCCGCTGAAAAGTGGGCGACCCGCGCAGGTGATTGTGGAAGAACTCCCGGAGTGCGCGCGCAGAGCGCGTGTGCGGCCGGTCGAGTCCGCCCCGAGCGCCTGCGCCGGGGCGTTTCGTTTTCCCCAGTCCTCCTTCGGGTCCGCGCGGTCCGAATCACCCGGAAGGAGGCCGAGGCTCTATGGCGAGGCCCGACAAGGCTGCCGCGGTTGCGGAGCTGACGGACAAGTTCCGCAGCTCCAACGCCGCCGTGCTGACCGAGTACCGCGGTCTCACCGTGGCGCAGCTCAAGACGCTGCGCCGGTCGCTCGGTGAGAACGCCCAGTACGCCGTGGTGAAGAACACGCTGACCAAGATTGCGGCCAAGGAGGCCGGGATCACGCTGGAGGACCAGCTCTTCGCTGGCCCGACGGCCGTCGCCTTCGTCACCGGTGACCCGGTGGAGTCGGCGAAGGGTCTGCGTGACTTCGCCAAGGACAACCCCAATCTCGTCATCAAGGGCGGTGTCCTTGAGGGCAAGGCCCTCTCCGCCGACGAGATCAAGAAGCTTGCGGACCTCGAGTCCCGCGAGGTTCTGCTCAGCAAGCTGGCCGGTGCCTTCAAGGGGAAGCAGTCCCAGGCTGCCTCCGTCTTCCAGGCGCTGCCGTCGAAGCTCGTCCGCACCGTGGACGCGCTGCGCGCCAAGCAGGCCGAGCAGGGCGGTGCCGAGTAATTCGGCTCGCTTTCTGACCCGCACCACAGGCGCGGGTCGCAGCGGGCCGACGTACGCCCGCCTTATCCAGTACATCCGGCACCTGCCGATTTGAGTGGAAGGACCGCCATCATGGCGAAGCTGTCCCAGGACGAGCTGCTTGCCCAGTTCGAGGAGATGACCCTCATCGAGCTCTCCGAGTTCGTGAAGGCCTTCGAGGAGAAGTTCGACGTCACCGCCGCCGCTGCCGCGCCGGTCGTCGTCGCCGGTGGTGCCGCTGGTGGCGCCGCCGCCGAGGCCGAGGAGGAGAAGGACGAGTTCGACGTCATCCTCACCGGTGCCGGCGACAAGAAGATCCAGGTCATCAAGGTCGTGCGTGAGCTGACCTCCCTGGGTCTGAAGGAGGCCAAGGACCTCGTGGACGGCACCCCGAAGCCGGTCCTGGAGAAGGTCAACAAGGAGGCCGCGGACAAGGCCGCCGAGGCCCTCAAGGGCGCCGGCGCGTCCGTCGAGGTCAAGTAAGACCTTCGCGACCGCAGAAACGGCCCGCTAGGGCTGTAACGCGAACGCACCGAAGGGCGATCATCCATCCGGGTGGTCGCCCTTCGGCGTTCCCCGGAGCCCGGCGAGGGCTGCCTTGCACCTGTGTTCGTGCGGGGTAAGGTGATCTTCGTCGTGTCTCCCGATGACCCGGTTCCGGCAAGGAGCCCTTGACGAACCGCACGCAGCGCGCAATTCTCAGGACGCGTCGTCACAAGGATCCGAATCCGAGGCATGGATCGACGACGAAGAGGGCAGTATCAACGTGCGTTGAGGGCAGGCATGCCGAGGGCGTTGACGAGGGCGTTGAGGGCAACGAGGGTCTTCGAAAACCCGCACTGGACATCAGTGTGCCAAGTGGCTACACTGACCCTTTGCGCTGCCTGTTAGCTGTCCCCTGCCCGTCACCAGGGGTCTGCCCTCACTTGAGCACAGTCGACCGAAGCCCCCCTGACCTGGGGTTTCCGTCCCTGTGTGCGGGAGAGGGACCGGTACGCGCGTAGTGAGTCCGAGCCCTCGGAAGGACCCCCTCTTGGCCGCCTCGCGCACTGCCTCGACCGCGAATACGAACAACGGCGCCAGCACCGCCCCGCTGCGCATCTCCTTTGCAAAGATCAAGGAGCCCCTCGAGGTTCCGAACCTGCTCGCGCTGCAGACCGAGAGCTTTGACTGGCTGCTCGGCAACACCGCCTGGCAGACTCGGGTCGAGGAGGCTCTGGAGAACGGTCAGGACGTCCCCACCAAGTCCGGTCTGGAGGAGATCTTCGAGGAGATCTCCCCGATCGAGGACTTCTCCGGGTCGATGTCGCTGACGTTCCGGGACCACCGCTTCGAGCCGCCGAAGAACTCGATCGACGAGTGCAAGGAGCGCGACTTCACGTACGCCGCCCCGCTCTTCGTCACCGCCGAGTTCACCAACAACGAGACCGGTGAGATCAAGTCCCAGACCGTCTTCATGGGCGACTTCCCGCTCATGACGAACAAGGGCACTTTCGTCATCAACGGCACCGAGCGTGTCGTGGTGTCGCAGCTGGTCCGTTCCCCCGGTGTCTACTTCGACTCCTCCATCGACAAGACGTCCGACAAGGACATCTTCTCCGCCAAGATCATCCCGTCCCGGGGTGCCTGGCTGGAGATGGAGATCGACAAGCGCGACATGGTCGGTGTCCGTATCGACCGCAAGCGCAAGCAGTCGGTCACCGTGCTGCTGAAGGCGCTCGGCTGGACGACCGAGCAGATCCTCGAGGAGTTCGGCGACTACGAGTCGATGCGCGCCACCCTGGAGAAGGACCACACCCAGGGCCAGGACGACGCGCTGCTCGACATCTACCGCAAGCTGCGTCCGGGCGAGCCCCCCACGCGTGAGGCCGCGCAGACGCTGCTGGAGAACCTCTACTTCAACCCGAAGCGCTACGACCTCGCCAAGGTCGGCCGCTACAAGGTCAACAAGAAGCTGGGTACGGACACCCCGCTGGACGCGGGCATCCTGACCGTCGAGGACATCATCGCGACGATCAAGTACCTGGTGAAGCTGCACGCCGGCGAGACCGAGACCACCGGTGACAACGGCGAGACGGTCGTCGTCGAGACCGACGACATCGACCACTTCGGCAACCGGCGCCTGCGCAGCGTCGGCGAGCTGATCCAGAACCAGGTCCGTACGGGTCTGGCGCGTATGGAGCGTGTCGTCCGCGAGCGGATGACCACCCAGGACGTCGAGGCGATCACGCCGCAGACCCTGATCAACATCCGGCCGGTCGTCGCCTCCATCAAGGAGTTCTTCGGCACCAGCCAGCTGTCCCAGTTCATGGACCAGAACAACCCGCTGTCGGGTCTCACCCACAAGCGCCGCCTGTCGGCTCTTGGCCCGGGTGGTCTCTCCCGTGAGCGGGCCGGCTTCGAGGTCCGTGACGTGCACCCGTCGCACTACGGCCGCATGTGCCCGATCGAGACCCCTGAAGGCCCGAACATCGGTCTGATCGGCTCGCTCGCCTCCTACGGCCGGGTCAACGCGTTCGGTTTCGTCGAGACCCCGTACCGCAAGGTCATCGACGGCCAGGTCACCGACGAGGTCGACTACCTGACCGCCGACGAGGAGGACCGCTTCGTCATCGCGCAGGCCAACGCGCCGCTGACGGACGACCTCCGGTTCGAGGAGAGCCGCGTGCTCGTCCGCCGTCGTGGCGGCGAGGTCGACTACGTCGGCCCCGAGGACGTGGACTACATGGACGTCTCGCCGCGCCAGATGGTGTCGGTCGCGACCGCCATGATCCCCTTCCTCGAGCACGACGACGCCAACCGTGCCCTCATGGGCGCGAACATGATGCGCCAGGCCGTCCCGCTGATTAAGTCGGAGGCCCCGCTCGTCGGTACCGGCATGGAGTACCGCTCCGCCGTCGACGCCGGCGACGTCGTCAAGGCCGAGAAGGCGGGTGTGGTCCAGGAGGTCTCCGCGGACTACATCACCACGGCCAACGACGACGGCACGTACATCACGTACCGCCTGCACAAGTTCGCCCGGTCCAACCAGGGCACCTCGGTCAACCAGAAGGTCGTCGTCAACGAGGGCGACCGGATCATCGAGGGCCAGGTCCTCGCCGACGGTCCGGCCACCGAGAACGGTGAGATGGCCCTCGGCAAGAACCTGCTCGTGGCGTTCATGCCGTGGGAGGGTCACAACTACGAGGACGCGATCATCCTGTCGCAGCGCCTCGTGCAGGACGACGTCCTCTCCTCGATCCACATCGAGGAGCACGAGGTCGACGCCCGTGACACCAAGCTCGGCCCCGAGGAGATCACCCGGGACATCCCGAACGTCTCCGAGGAGGTCCTCGCCGACCTGGACGAGCGCGGCATCATCCGCATCGGTGCCGAGGTCATCGCCGGTGACATCCTCGTCGGCAAGGTCACCCCGAAGGGTGAGACCGAGCTGACCCCCGAGGAGCGCCTGCTGCGCGCGATCTTCGGTGAGAAGGCCCGTGAGGTCCGTGACACCTCGCTGAAGGTGCCGCACGGCGAGACCGGCAAGGTCATCGGCGTGCGCGTCTTCGACCGCGAGGAGGGCGACGAGCTGCCGCCGGGCGTGAACCAGCTGGTCCGCGTCTACGTCGCGCAGAAGCGCAAGATCACCGACGGTGACAAGCTCGCCGGCCGTCACGGCAACAAGGGTGTCATCTCGAAGATCCTGCCGATCGAGGACATGCCGTTCCTGGAGGACGGCACCCCGGTCGACATCATCCTCAACCCGCTGGGTGTGCCGTCCCGAATGAACCCGGGACAGGTCCTGGAGATCCACCTCGGCTGGCTCGCCAGCCGCGGCTGGGACGTCTCCGGCCTGGCGGACGAGTGGGCCCAGCGCCTGCAGGCCATCGGCGCCGACCAGGTCGCCCCCGGCACCAACGTCGCGACCCCGGTCTTCGACGGTGCCCGCGAGGACGAGCTGGCGGGTCTGCTGCAGCACACCATCCCGAACCGGGACGGCGAGCGCATGGTGCTCCCGACCGGTAAGGCGCGGCTGTTCGACGGCCGTAGCGGTGAGCCGTTCCCGGACCCGATCTCGGTCGGCTACATGTACATCCTGAAGCTGCACCACCTGGTCGACGACAAGCTGCACGCCCGTTCGACCGGTCCGTACTCGATGATCACCCAGCAGCCGCTGGGTGGTAAGGCCCAGTTCGGTGGCCAGCGGTTCGGTGAGATGGAGGTGTGGGCCCTCGAGGCCTACGGCGCCGCGTACGCCCTCCAGGAGCTGCTGACCATCAAGTCCGACGACGTCACCGGCCGCGTGAAGGTCTACGAGGCCATCGTCAAGGGCGAGAACATCCCTGAGCCCGGCATTCCCGAGTCCTTCAAGGTGCTCATCAAGGAAATGCAGTCCCTGTGCCTCAACGTGGAGGTGCTGTCCTCGGACGGCATGTCCATCGAGATGCGCGACACCGACGAGGACGTCTTCCGCGCTGCGGAGGAGCTCGGCATCGACCTGTCCCGGCGCGAGCCGAGCAGCGTCGAAGAGGTCTGACGGGAGTCCGGCGGGGCCCTCACCCACAGGGCCCCGCCGACCCCCAGGCCCCCGTATCAGACCAAAGACTTTCGACCCTGAGAGGGATTGACGCATAGTGCTCGACGTCAACTTCTTCGACGAGCTCCGGATCGGCCTGGCCACCGCTGACGACATCCGTCAGTGGAGCCACGGCGAGGTCAAGAAGCCCGAGACCATCAACTACCGCACCCTCAAGCCCGAAAAGGACGGACTCTTCTGCGAGAAGATCTTCGGTCCGACCCGGGACTGGGAGTGCTACTGCGGCAAGTACAAGCGCGTCCGCTTCAAGGGCATCATCTGCGAGCGCTGTGGCGTCGAGGTCACCCGCGCCAAGGTGCGCCGTGAGCGGATGGGCCACATCGAGCTGGCCGCGCCCGTCACCCACATCTGGTACTTCAAGGGTGTGCCGTCGCGCCTCGGCTACCTGCTGGACCTGGCGCCGAAGGACCTCGAGAAGGTCATCTACTTCGCCGCGTACATGATCACGTACGTGGACGAGGAGCGCCGTACCCGCGACCTGCCCTCCCTGGAGGCGCACGTCTCGGTCGAGCGGCAGCAGATCGAGAACCGCCGGGACGCCGACCTGGAGGCCCGCGCCAAGAAGCTCGAGTCCGACCTGGCCGAGCTGGAGGCCGAGGGCGCCAAGGCCGACGTGCGCCGCAAGGTGCGCGAGGGTGCCGAGCGCGAGATGAAGCAGCTGCGCGACCGTGCGCAGCGCGAGATCGACCGTCTCGACGAGGTGTGGAACCGGTTCAAGAACCTCAAGGTCCAGGACCTCGAGGGCGACGAGCTGCTCTACCGCGAGCTGCGTGACCGCTTCGGCACGTACTTCGACGGTTCGATGGGTGCCGCGGCGCTGCAGAAGCGCCTGGAGTCCTTCGACCTCGAGGAGGAGGCCGAGCGCCTCCGCGAGATCATCCGCACCGGCAAGGGCCAGAAGAAGACCCGTGCCCTGAAGCGGCTGAAGGTCGTCTCCGCGTTCCTGCAGACCTCCAACAGCCCCAAGGGCATGGTCCTGGACTGCGTCCCGGTCATCCCGCCGGACCTGCGTCCGATGGTGCAGCTGGACGGTGGCCGCTTCGCGACCTCCGACCTGAACGACCTGTACCGCCGTGTGATCAACCGCAACAACCGTCTGAAGCGGCTCCTGGACCTCGGTGCCCCGGAGATCATCGTCAACAACGAGAAGCGCATGCTTCAGGAGGCTGTTGACGCCCTCTTCGACAACGGCCGTCGCGGCCGGCCGGTGACCGGTCCCGGTAACCGTCCGCTGAAGTCCCTCAGCGACATGCTGAAGGGTAAGCAGGGTCGATTCCGTCAGAACCTGCTCGGTAAGCGTGTCGACTACTCGGCGCGTTCCGTCATCGTCGTCGGCCCGCAGCTGAAGCTGCACCAGTGCGGTCTGCCCAAGGCGATGGCCCTGGAGCTGTTCAAGCCGTTCGTGATGAAGCGCCTGGTCGACCTGAACCACGCGCAGAACATCAAGAGCGCCAAGCGCATGGTGGAGCGCGGCCGTACGGTCGTGTACGACGTCCTCGAAGAGGTCATCGCCGAGCACCCGGTGCTGCTGAACCGTGCTCCCACCCTGCACCGCCTCGGCATCCAGGCCTTCGAGCCGCAGCTGGTCGAGGGCAAGGCCATCCAGATCCACCCGCTCGTCTGCACCGCGTTCAACGCGGACTTCGACGGTGACCAGATGGCCGTGCACCTGCCGCTGTCCGCGGAGGCGCAGGCCGAGGCCCGCATCCTGATGCTGTCCTCGAACAACATCCTCAAGCCGGCCGACGGCCGTCCGGTGACGATGCCGACCCAGGACATGGTCCTCGGTCTGTTCTTCCTCACCACCGACGGCGAGATGCGCGACGTCAAGGGCGAGGGCCGTTCGTTCGCGTCCGTGGCCGAGGCGATCATGGCGTTCGACGCCGGCGAGCTGTCGCTGCAGTCGCGCGTGGACATCCGCTTCCCGGTGGGCACCATCCCGCCGCGCGGCTGGACCCCGCCGGCGCGCGAGGAGGGCGAGCCGGAGTGGCAGCAGGGTGACAGCTTCCGGCTGAACACCACGCTGGGCCGCGCGCTCTTCAACGAGCTGCTGCCCGAGGACTACCCGTTCGTCGACTACGAGGTCGGCAAGAAGCAGCTCTCCGAGATCGTCAACGACCTCGCCGAGCGCTACCCGAAGGTCATCGTGGCGGCGACGCTCGACAACCTGAAGGCGGCCGGCTTCTACTGGGCGACCCGTTCCGGTGTCACCGTGGCCATCTCCGACGTCGTCGTTCCCGAGGCGAAGAAGGAGATCGTCAAGGGCTACGAGGCGCAGGACGAGAAGGTCCAGAAGCAGTACGAGCGCGGTCTGATCACCAAGGACGAGCGCACGCAGGAGCTCATCGCGATCTGGACCAAGGCGACCAACGAGGTCGCCGAGGCGATGAACGACAACTTCCCGAAGACCAACCCGATCTTCATGATGGTGAACTCGGGTGCACGAGGCAACATGATGCAGATGCGTCAGATCGCCGGTATGCGTGGTCTGGTGTCGAACGCGAAGAACGAGACGATCCCGCGTCCGATCAAGGCGTCGTTCCGTGAGGGTCTGTCCGTGCTGGAGTACTTCATCTCCACGCACGGTGCCCGTAAGGGTCTGGCGGACACCGCTCTGCGTACCGCCGACTCGGGTTACCTCACCCGTCGTCTGGTCGACGTCTCCCAGGACGTCATCATCCGCGAGGAGGACTGCGGCACCGACCGTGGCCTCAAGCTGCGGATCGCCGAGCGCGGCGCCGACGGTGTGCTGCGCAAGGCGGACGACGTCGAGACGTCCGTGTACGCGCGCTGCCTCGCCGAGGACATCGTGGTCGACGGCCAGGTGCTGGCCCCGGCCGGCACCGACCTGGGCGACGTCCTCATCGAGGAGCTCGTCGGCCGTGGCGTCGAGGAGGTCAAGACCCGCTCGGTCCTGACCTGCGAGTCCGCCGTCGGTACCTGCGCGATGTGCTACGGCCGTTCGCTGGCCACCGGCAAGCTGGTCGACATCGGTGAGGCGGTCGGCATCATCGCCGCCCAGTCCATCGGTGAGCCCGGTACCCAGCTGACGATGCGTACCTTCCACACCGGTGGTGTGGCCGGTGACGACATCACCCAGGGTCTGCCCCGTGTCGTCGAGCTCTTCGAGGCCCGTACCCCGAAGGGTGTCGCCCCGATCTCCGAGGCCTCCGGTCGCGTGCGGATCGAGGAGACCGAGAAGACCAAGAAGATCGTCGTCACCCCGGACGACGGCAGCGACGAGACGGCGTACCCGATCTCGAAGCGTGCCAAGGTCCTGGTCCGTGAGGGCGACCACGTCGAGGTGGGCCAGCAGCTCACCGTGGGTGCCACCAACCCGCACGACGTGCTGCGCATCCTGGGTCAGCGTGCCGTCCAGGTCCACCTGGTCGGCGAGGTCCAGAAGGTCTACAACTCGCAGGGTGTGTCGATCCACGACAAGCACATCGAGATCATCATCCGGCAGATGCTGCGCCGCGTGACGATCATCGAGTCCGGCGACGCCGAGCTGCTGCCCGGCGAGCTGGTCGAGCGCTCCCGCTTCGAGCACGAGAACCGTCGTGTGGTCCAGGAGGGCGGTCACCCGGCCTCCGGTCGTCCGCAGCTGATGGGTATCACCAAGGCCTCGCTGGCGACGGAATCCTGGCTGTCGGCCGCCTCCTTCCAGGAGACGACCCGAGTCCTGACGGACGCGGCGATCAACGCCAAGTCCGACAGCCTCATCGGCCTGAAGGAGAACGTCATCATCGGTAAGCTCATCCCGGCCGGTACGGGTCTGTCCCGCTACCGCAACATCCGGGTCGAGCCGACCGAGGAGGCCAAGGCCGCGATGTACTCGGCCGTCGGCTACGACGACATCGACTACTCGCCGTTCGGCACCGGCTCCGGCCAGGCCGTTCCGCTGGAGGACTACGACTACGGTCCGTACAACCAGTAAGGCGTACGTCCACTGAAGGGCGGTCACCCCAGCGGGGGTGGCCGCCCTTCGGCGTTGGGCGGCTCACCGCGGTGCCGGCCCCGGAGGCCGGTGCGCCGGTGCAGCCGCAGAGGGGCGGCGCAGAGGGCCAGGGTGGCCCCCACGGCCACCGGCAGGGCCGGCATGGGGACGAGGGGCGGTCGCTCGGCTCCGGCCCGGCCAGGGCCCGTCCCGCGAGCCCGAAGAGCAGGAACACGACCAGTCGGCCGGCCGGCAGGGCGCAGAGGCTGCCGAACGAGTCCAGCAGGGCGAGGGCGATGGTCCCGGGCGCCGCGATGTACGCAGCCTTCTCCGCGAACGTCGACAGGGGAGAGCGCGGAGGCGGGGGCCCGGGGCGGGCGGGCGGCCGCTGCGGCGCGGACACGGCCGTCAGTCAGTCCGCGGGCCCCGGGGCCCGCACACGGGCCGCTCCGCCCCGCTGGCGCGGTGCGGCAGCACCCGCCGACGGCGCCCGTTCTTCCGAATCGAAGATCACCTAGGGTACGGCGACTTGACATGCTCCGCAGCCCGGGGCCTCCGGACCCCATTTGTTTTGACCACAGCGAATGAGGTAGGTACGCTCAGACCTTGTGCCTGGGGTGTGCCCTGGCCCTCGTGCGTGCCTACAAACCGCATTCGGGCCGAGAGCGGCCACCGTAATTCGCGCCCTTTCCGCCTTGCGGCGGGAGTCTGGCGGATTCGACACACCCGACCGCGTGGGTCGGCGACGTTCCAGGTTAGCTGTACATCGGCACACAGAAACCGGAGAAGTAGTGCCTACGATCCAGCAGCTGGTCCGGAAGGGCCGGCAGGACAAGGTCGAGAAGAACAAGACGCCCGCACTCGAGGGTTCCCCTCAGCGTCGCGGCGTCTGCACGCGTGTGTTCACGACCACCCCGAAGAAGCCGAACTCGGCCCTCCGCAAGGTCGCGCGTGTGCGTCTGACCAGCGGCATCGAGGTCACCGCTTACATTCCGGGTGAGGGACACAACCTGCAGGAGCACTCCATCGTGCTCGTGCGCGGCGGCCGTGTGAAGGACCTGCCGGGTGTTCGCTACAAGATCATCCGCGGTTCGCTCGACACCCAGGGTGTCAAGAACCGCAAGCAGGCTCGCAGCCGTTACGGCGCCAAGAAGGAGAAGTAAGAATGCCTCGTAAGGGCCCCGCCCCGAAGCGCCCGGTCATCATCGACCCGGTCTACGGTTCTCCTCTGGTGACCTCCCTGATCAACAAGGTGCTGCTGAACGGCAAGCGCTCCACCGCCGAGCGCATCGTCTACGGCGCCATGGAGGGCCTGCGCGAGAAGACCGGCAACGACCCGGTCATCACGCTGAAGCGCGCTCTTGAGAACATCAAGCCGACCCTCGAGGTCAAGTCCCGCCGTGTCGGTGGCGCCACCTACCAGGTGCCGGTCGAGGTCAAGCCCGGCCGCGCCAACACCCTGGCGCTGCGCTGGCTGGTCGGTTACTCCCGCGCCCGTCGCGAGAAGACCATGACCGAGCGTCTCCTCAACGAGCTTCTCGACGCCTCGAACGGCCTCGGTGCGGCCGTGAAGAAGCGCGAGGACACCCACAAGATGGCCGAGTCCAACAAGGCCTTCGCGCACTACCGCTGGTAGTCGCTACCCACATCGAGACCGAGAGAAGACTGAAGCCTTATGGCTACCACTTCACTTGACCTGGCCAAGGTGCGCAACATCGGCATCATGGCCCACATCGACGCGGGCAAGACGACCACCACCGAGCGGATCCTGTTCTACACCGGTGTGTCCTACAAGATCGGTGAGGTCCACGACGGCGCTGCCACCATGGACTGGATGGAGCAGGAGCAGGAGCGTGGCATCACGATCACCTCTGCTGCCACCACCTGTCACTGGCCGCTGGAGAACGTCGACCACACCATCAACATCATCGACACCCCGGGTCACGTCGACTTCACCGTCGAGGTGGAGCGCTCCCTGCGCGTGCTCGACGGTGCCGTGACGGTGTTCGACGGCGTCGCCGGCGTGGAGCCCCAGTCCGAGACGGTGTGGCGTCAGGCGGACCGCTACGGCGTTCCGCGTATCTGCTTCGTCAACAAGCTCGACCGCACGGGCGCCGAGTTCCACCGCTGCGTGGACATGATCTCGGACCGCCTGGGCGCGCAGCCGATCGTCATGCAGCTCCCGATCGGTGCCGAGGCCGACTTCAAGGGCGTCGTGGACCTGGTCCGCATGAAGGCGCTCGTGTGGTCCGCCGAGGCCACCAAGGGCGAGATGTACGACATCGTCGACATCCCGGACACCCACACCGAGGCTGCCGAGGAATGGCGCGGCAAGCTGCTCGAGGCCGTGGCCGAGAACGACGAAGAGATCATGGAGCTGTACCTGGAGGGCCAGGAGCCTTCCGAGGAGCAGCTGTACGCCGCGATCCGTCGTATCACCATCGCCTCCGGCAAGGGCACCGGCACCACCGTGACCCCGGTGTTCTGCGGTACCGCGTTCAAGAACAAGGGCGTCCAGCCCCTGCTCGACGCGGTCGTGCGCTACCTGCCCTCCCCCGTTGACATCGAGGCCATCGAGGGCCACGCGGTCAACGACCCGGAGGAGGTCATCCGCCGCAAGCCGTCCGACGACGAGCCGCTGTCCGCGCTGGCGTTCAAGATCATGAGCGACCCGCACCTCGGCAAGCTCACCTTCGTCCGGGTCTACTCGGGCCGCCTGGAGTCCGGCACCTCGGTGCTGAACTCCGTCAAGGGCAAGAAGGAGCGCATCGGCAAGATCTACCGCATGCACGCCAACAAGCGTGAGGAGATCGACTCGGTGGGCGCCGGTGACATCGTCGCCGTCATGGGCCTGAAGCAGACCACCACCGGTGAGACGCTGTCCGACGACAAGAACCCGGTCATCCTGGAGTCCATGGACTTCCCGGCGCCGGTCATCCAGGTCGCCATCGAGCCCAAGTCGAAGGGCGACCAGGAGAAGCTGGGCGTCGCGATCCAGCGCCTGGCCGAGGAGGACCCGTCCTTCCAGGTCCACTCGGACGAGGAGACCGGCCAGACCATCATCGGTGGTATGGGCGAGCTGCACCTCGAGGTGCTGGTCGACCGTATGCGCCGTGAGTTCAAGGTCGAGGCCAACGTCGGCAAGCCGCAGGTGGCCTACCGCGAGACGATCCGCAAGGCCGTCGAGCGCGTCGACTACACCCACAAGAAGCAGACCGGTGGTACCGGTCAGTTCGCGAAGGTGCAGATCGGCATCGAGCCGCTCGAGGGTGGCGACACCTCGTACGAGTTCGTGAACAAGGTGACCGGTGGCCGTATCCCGAAGGAGTACATCCCTTCGGTGGACGCCGGTGCGCAGGAGGCCATGCAGTTCGGCATCCTGGCCGGCTACGAGATGACCGGTGTCCGTGTCATCCTCCACGACGGCGCCTACCACGAGGTCGACTCCTCCGAGCTCGCCTTCAAGATCGCTGGTTCGCAGGCCTTCAAGGAGGCCGCGCGCAAGGCCAGCCCTGTGCTCCTTGAGCCGATGATGGCCGTCGAGGTCACCACGCCCGAGGACTACATGGGTGAGGTCATCGGCGACATCAACTCCCGCCGTGGCCAGATCCAGGCCATGGAGGAGCGGGCCGGTGCCCGCGTCGTGAAGGGCCTCGTGCCCCTGTCGGAGATGTTCGGCTACGTCGGCGACCTCCGCAGCAAGACGTCGGGTCGCGCAAGCTACTCGATGCAGTTCGACTCCTACGCCGAGGTTCCGCGGAACGTCGCCGAGGAGATCATCGCGAAGGCCAAGGGCGAGTAACGCACCGCGTTCACACGCCGTAGGCTTGACTCCGGAGCCTCCAGGGGTAAACGTCCGCAATCGTGAGCGTTTGCCCCGGGTTCCGGGCCTTTACAGCAAAGATCACCTGGCGCCGATGAAGTAAGGCGTACAGAACCACTCCACAGGAGGACCCCAGTGGCGAAGGCGAAGTTCGAGCGGACTAAGCCGCACGTCAACATCGGCACCATCGGTCACATCGACCACGGTAAGACGACCCTCACGGCCGCCATTACCAAGGTGCTGCACGACGCGTACCCGGACCTGAACGAGGCCACCCCGTTCGACAACATCGACAAGGCGCCCGAGGAGCGTCAGCGCGGTATCACCATCTCCATCGCGCACGTCGAGTACCAGACCGAGGCGCGTCACTACGCCCACGTCGACTGCCCGGGTCACGCGGACTACATCAAGAACATGATCACGGGTGCGGCGCAGATGGACGGCGCCATCCTCGTGGTCGCCGCCACCGACGGCCCGATGCCGCAGACCAAGGAGCACGTGCTCCTGGCCCGCCAGGTCGGCGTTCCGTACATCGTCGTCGCCCTGAACAAGGCCGACATGGTGGACGACGAGGAGATCCTGGAGCTCGTCGAGCTCGAGGTCCGTGAGCTCCTCTCCGAGTACGAGTTCCCCGGCGACGACGTTCCGGTCGTCAAGGTCTCCGCGCTCAAGGCCCTCGAGGGCGAGCAGGAGTGGGTGGACTCCGTCCTCAACCTGATGAAGGCCGTCGACGAGTCGATCCCGCAGCCGGAGCGCGACGTCGACAAGCCGTTCCTCATGCCGATCGAGGACGTCTTCACGATCACCGGTCGCGGTACGGTCGTCACCGGCCGTATCGAGCGTGGTGTCCTGAAGGTCAACGAGACCGTCGACATCATCGGCATCAAGACCGAGAAGACCACCACCACGGTCACCGGCATCGAGATGTTCCGCAAGCTGCTCGACGAGGGCCAGGCCGGTGAGAACGTCGGTCTGCTCCTCCGTGGCATCAAGCGCGAGGACGTCGAGCGCGGCCAGGTCATCATCAAGCCGGGCTCGGTCACCCCGCACACCGAGTTCGAGGCGCAGGCCTACATCCTGTCCAAGGACGAGGGTGGCCGCCACACGCCGTTCTTCAACAACTACCGTCCGCAGTTCTACTTCCGGACGACGGACGTGACCGGCGTGGTGACCCTCCCCGAGGGCACCGAGATGGTCATGCCGGGTGACAACACCGAGATGAAGGTGGAGCTCATCCAGCCCGTCGCCATGGAAGAGGGCCTGAAGTTCGCCATCCGTGAGGGTGGCCGCACCGTGGGCGCCGGCCAGGTCACCAAGATCGTCAAGTAAGTTCCGCTTGCTTGAGGGTCACTGCCTGACCTAGGGGAGGCCCGTACGACCTCGGTCGTACGGGCCTCTTCGCATGTCCGCGCCCTCCCGTACCCCCCGGCACCCTCCCGGCCGGGGTGCGCATACGGTTCTCCGGGTGAGCAGGAGTGCCTCGATACGCGCAGTGCTGCAGACGGCCGTCCCCTGGCTGGCGGCGGCGGCCGTGGTGGTCTACGGGGCCTGGCAGCAGGGTCTGTTGTCCTGGGGCGGCGCCGCGGAGTCGGGCCCGGCCAGGGCCGTCGCACTTCCGGGCGGTGGTGTCTCGGCGGGCCGTCACTGCGGAGCCGCGGGCTACCACTACTTCCCGTTGCCCGCCTCCGCCTCCCTGCCCCCGCCGGCCGAGCCGCCGCCCGGCCCGCAGCTGGTCCTCGGCTCCTACGGCTACGAGAGACTGTCCCGCCGCGCCCCCGGCCGCCTCACCGTGAGCCTGCTCCTGGCGCCGTCCCCCAAGGGATCCCCGCGGATGTCCCGGCTCCCTGCCGGCGAGGGCGTCGCGGTCGAGATCGAGGGCCCCGACGGGCTGGTCGGCGGCGCCCACGACCTGCCCGTCACCTGGACGTCCTCGGCCGGGTACGGCCGGGCCGAGCTGTCCCTGCCGCCGGAGGCCCTGTGCCCCGGCCAGGACGCGAGGACCGTGGCGAACAGGCTGTCGGCTCCGATCGACTCCTCGAACACCGTCACCGGCCAGCCGCCCTACACCCTGACCGTGTCGGTCCGCGACCGGGACCTCGGCCTGCTCAGCGCGAACAACCTCCTGCCGCTGGACGCCCCGGGCCGAGCGCCTCGAAACTATTCGGCGCCTCCGACCCGTTCCCCCCACGGCTCACGCGCCCCAGTATTTGTCATGCCGGTGAGCAAATAGCAGACAGGCAGGGAGTGGAGGGCGACGCATGTCCGTGGCGCGCAGAACCGTACTGGGGGCGGGGCTCACCGCCGTACCGGTGCTGACCTCGGCCGGTGGTGCCTGGGCCGGGGGAGAGGGCGGCCAGGACGGCCAGGGTGTCCGCCGCGGCCCGGACGGCCCGGTGGTGACGGACCCGGGGGCGTACATCTCGTTCACGGGCGGCGCCTTCTCGCTGGTCGGTGCTCCCGTGGTGGTCAGCCCGGAGGATCACCCCGGAGTCGTACGGGTCGCCGGCGACCTGAGGGACGACCTCGCGCGCGTGACCGGGGTCCGTCCGGGCAGCACGGTCGGCCGCTTCCCGGTGCTGCTCGGCACGATCGGCCGCAGCCCGCTGATCGACGGTCTGATCCGCTCCGGCAAGCTCGACGTCACGGGCGTGCGGGGCAGCTGGGAGACCTCGCTGCAGACCGTCGTGGACCACCCGATGCCGGGTGTGGAGCGGGCGTTCGTCATCGCGGGCAGCGATCCGCGGGGCACGATCTTCGGGGCGTACGACGTCTCGTACGGCATCGGAGTCTCGCCCTGGCACTGGTGGGACGACGTGCCGCCGGCCCGCCGCGACCGGGTGTGGGTGAAGCCGGGCCGCTTCACCCAGGGGACCCCGGCGGTGAAGTACCGGGGTGTCTTCGTCAACGACGAGAACCCGGCGCTCGGCACCTGGGCACCGGCGTACTTCGGTCCGGGCAAGGCGCCGGGCCACCCCGGAGGCTTCACCGCCGACTTCTACGCCAAGGTCTTCGAGGTGCTGCTGCGCCTGAAGGGCAACTACCTCTGGCCGGCGGTCTGGGGCCGGGCGTTCGCGGAGGACGACCCGGAGAACCACCGTCGGGCCGCCCAGTACGGCATTGTCATGGGCACGTCTCACGAGGCTCCGATGATGCGCGGCATCGAGGAGTGGAACCGGCACGCCGGCTCCGGTACCGACCCCTACGGGGGCACGGGCGAATGGTCGTACCGCCGCAACGCGGAGGCGATCCGCGCCTACTGGCGCGCCGGCATCCAGCGCATGGTCGACCAGAGCTTCGAGGGCGTCGTCACCCTCGGCATGCGCGGCAACGGCGACACCGGCCTGCCCGACGGCGACGGCATCGAGCTGATGCAGCAGATCATCTCCGACCAGCGCCGCATCATCGAGGAGGTCACCGGCAGACCCGCCTCGGAGACCCCCCAGGTCTGGACCCTGTACAAGGAGGTCCAGCGCTACTGGGACCGCGGGCTGCGCGCACCGGACGACGTCACCGTGGTCCTCACCGACGACAACTGGGGCAACATCCGCAAGCACCCGGACGGCCCGCGCCCCGGCGGCTACGGCCTCTACTACCACTTCGACTACGTCGGCGCCGGCCGCAACTACAAGTGGGTCGACACCGCCAACCTCAGAAACGTCTGGGACCAGCTCCACCAGGCGCACGCCTACGGCAACCACGGCCTGTGGGTGGCCAACGTCGGCGACCTGAAGGGCAACGAGCTGCCGACGGAGTTCTTCCTGACGTACGCCTGGGACCCGTCCCGCCTGCCGCTCGACCGTGTCGCGGACTGGGAGGAGCGCTACGCCCGCCAGAACTTCGGCGAGGCGCAGGCCCGGGAGATCGCCTCCCTGCTGGCCGAGTACGGCCGGCTCCAGGCCCGCCGCAAACCGGAGTTGCTGAACCGCCGGATCACCCTCTCCGGCGACCGGGTCGTGTACGACGACCAGCAGACCCCGTACTACTTCGCGCACCGGGAACTGGAACGGGTCACCGAGGAGTGGCGCGCCCTGGGCCGCCGCGCCGAACGCATCGAGCGCAGACTGCCGGAGCGGCTGCGGGACGCGTGGTTCGAACTGGCCGGTTACGCGGTCACCGCGACCGCGAACCTGTACGCGCTGCGGCACGCCGAGTTCACGAACCTGCTCTACGCCGCGCAGGGCCGGTCGGCGGCGAACGACCGCGCGGCCCGGGCCGAAGCGGCCCTCGCGGCGGACTTCGCCCTCGCCGACCGCTTCGACTCCCGGGTCGCGGACGGCAAATGGAAGGGCTTCCAGAGCCAGCCGCACATCGACTACGGCGACGTGGACCGCTACGGCCCCAACGCGCCGTGGCAGCAGCCCGAGAAGGACGACGTGGCCCTGCCGGACGTGCTGTTCCCCGCGGTGCGGCGCATCGAGGTGCCCTCCGGTGCGGAGCTGGGCGTGTCCGTGGACGGGGCGGAGGACGCGGGGGAGTGGTGGCCGGGGGGCTCCTCCTCGGTCGCGTCGCTGCCGCCGTTCAGCCCTTACCAGACCCGGCCCCGGCAGTACGTGGAGATCTTCAACCGGGGCCGTACGCCCTTCCCGTACGAGGTCTCGGCGTCGGCGCCCTGGCTGCGGGTGGACCGTCCCCGGGGCCGGGTGGACCAGCAGGTCCGCCTGGAGGTGGAGGTGGACTGGTCCCGGGCTCCGGCAGGGCGCGCGGAGGCGACCCTGACGGTCCACGGCGCGGGCGCGTCGGTCCCGGTCCGCTGCGTGGCGGAACGCCCCTCGGGCGTGCGGGTGCGGGGCTTCGTGGAGGCCGGCGGCTATGTGGCGATCGACGCCGGGCACTACGACCGCGCGGTCGGCCGGTGGCGCCGTATCGACGGCATCGGACGGACCGGGGCGGGCATGACGCCGTGGCCGGTGACGTCCCCGAGCCGCACCCCGGGCGGCGACTCGCCCCGCCTGGAATACGAGGTGACGCTGCTGTCCGCCGCCCCCGAGGTGACCGTGTGGGCCCACCTGTCCCCCCGCAACCCGGCCGTCCCCGGTGTCCCGGGCCTGCGCTACGGCGTCTCGCTGGACGACGGCCCGATCCGCACCGTGGACATCACGGCGGGCGCGGACGACGGTGCCCTGAACACCGTCTGGGCCCGCCACACCTCGGACAACGTCAACGCGACGGCCACCACGCACACGGTGGCGGAGCCGGGTACACACCGGCTGAAGTTCTGGATGGTGGATCCCACGGTGGTGGTGCAACGGCTGCTGATCGACACCGGTGGGCTGCCGCAGCTGTATCTGGGGCCGCTGGAGAGCCGGCGGGTGGGGGACGGCCACCCGTAGGGGTGGCAGGCCCTCCGTCGGGATCGCCGAAGCCGCCCGTGGCACCGGAGCGCGGGGTGCCGGGCGTCAGAAGACCGGCAGGGCCGTCAGCGCGTCACCGTCCGCGACGAAGACGCGGTTGCCGTCGGCCGTCATCCAGTAGTCCTTGGGGTTCTTGATGATGCGGAAGGCCCACGTGGTCCGGTACAGGGTGGAGTCGGGGTCGTTGTCACTGCCGTCGTTCGCGCCGTCGGCCACGTTGAGGGCGGCGACCACGCCTTCCTCCGCGTTGACCTCCACGGACCAGAAGCCGTGGCCCTGGACCGCCAGCGGGCCTTCCGGGTCGCGTTCGAGGAGGAGGTCGTAGGGCCAGCCGCTCTGCTTGCCGTCCTTGATGTCGAACCGGAGAGCCGCTCCGAGGGCGGCCACGAAGACGTAGGGTCCGTGGATCGCGGCGGGCCCCCAGAAGACCTTTGTGCCGTCCCGGCGCCTCAGGTCCGGGCGCCACAGCTGCTTGCCGTCAGCGATGCCACGGGCGGTGAAGTACGGGCTGCCGCTCACGAACAGGGTCCCGCCCGTCGCGGCGATTCCCGGCCTGACGTCGTCCTGGTCGCGCAGCACCCAGACCGTGCGGCCGGTGCGCGTGTCGACGCCGAGGACGTCCCCCGCGTCCGTCGCGACGGCCAGGACGCCCTGGGACACGACGCCCCGCGCCGTGGCCTTCGTGCCGAGACCGGCATCCGGCTTCACGGTCCAGCGGATCCCCGCGTCGGAGCGGCCCACGCTGCGCAGCCGGCCGTCGTCGGTGACGACGTACACCGCCTCGGCGTCGGCCGCGAGGACGCAGGAGGCCTCGGCGGGCGCCGTCCACCTGGGTTCGCCGGTGGACGCGACGAAGGTCAGCAGCCTGCCGTGGCCGTCGGCGGCGGCTATCAGCCGGTCGGAGAGCGAGACGAAACGGCGTCTCGCCACTGCCTCGGGCGCGGACCACCGCGGTTTCCCGTCGACGACGCCGTGTGCCGTGATACCGCCCTTGGTGTCCCCGACCACCAGGACGTCGCGTACCGGCAGCGGGGCGGGTGTGCGGGCGCCGAGGGCCGACGGCCGCCTCCAGAGCGGATCGGGCGTCTGCCCCAGGACGTAGTCCCCCTTGTCCGCCGACAGCAGCCTGGCCTTGGGGGTGCGTGCCGCGGGCGGTATGTCGAAGGGGCCGCTGTCGTTCTTCCGCCAGAACCACCAGCCGGCGCCGCCCGCACCGGCGAGGGCGACCGGGCCGCCGACCGCGAGGGCCGTCAGCACACGGCGCCGGGAGACACCGGCCGGGGCGGCACCGGTGCCGGGCAGCGTGGTCAGCTCGTGCAGGGCGCGTTCCCGGCGCCGCACCTCCTCGGCCAGCGGGCCGGAGCGCCACACGCGGTCGGCGCCGCGGGGCGGGGCGAAGGCCCGCGCGACGGCGTCCGGGGCGGGCCGGTGCGCGGGATCCTTGGCCAGGCACGGGCCGATGAGCTGCTGGAGGGCGGCCGGTACCCGGTCCATGCGCGGGGTGCCGTGGACCACCTCGTACTGGACGGCGGCGGCGTGCGAACCGCCGTAGGCGCGCTGCCCGCTCGCCGCGTACACCAGCAGGGCGCCCAGGGAGAAGACGTCGGCGGCCGGGCCCACACGCTGTCCGAGAGCCTGTTCCGGCGCCCCGTAGCCCGGGGTCACCGGAATCTGCCCGGTGGTGGTGAGAGTGAGTCCGTGCTCGGGGCGGGCGATGCCGAAGTCGATGACGCGCGGGCCCGCCGAGGTGAGCACCACGTTGGCGGGTTTCAGGTCGCGGTGCACCAGGCCGGCGGCGTGGATGTCCCGCAGCGCGTGCGCGAGCGCCGCCGCGAGCGCCCGCACCCCGTTCTCGTCGAGGGGGCCGTGCGCGCCGACCGCCTCCTCCAGGTTCGGGCCGCTGAGGAACTCGGTCGCGATCCACGGGCGCCCGCCCTCGGTCTGCGTGTCCAGCACCCTGGCCACGCCCGGGCTGCTGACCGCCTGCGCCATCCGGGCCTCGCGCACGAAGCGCTGACCGAGCTGGGGGTCGTCCGCGAGATGGCGGTGCAGCACCTTCACCGCGGCCGTCCGCCCGTCGCGGTCCTGCCCGACGTACACCTTGCCCATGCCGCCCTCGCCGAGCACGCCGAGGATGCGGTAGGGCCCCAGGCGGATCGGGTCTCCGGTGTCCAGTGGCTTCATGTCTGCTGACCTCGGATCTCAGAGGAGCGGATAACCGGCGGCGTAGCCGTCGCCCAGGGCGATCAGGCGCCGTGAGGCCGGGTGGGCGAAGTAGCGGGCCGCGGCGGTGGCCTTGACGGGGCGGGACGTGCCGCCGTCGGCCAGCGCGACGGCCGTCAGGTGCGACGACGCCCTGCGGTACACGTAGGCGGCACCGACGACGGGCGGCGCGCCGAGGTCGGCGGCGGTCGCGCCGCCGCCCTTCTCCGTCCAGCGCGGTGCGCCGCTGCCGGCGTCGACCGCGACGACCCCGCGTCCCGACTCCACCGCGTACACCACCCCGTCGCGGACGGCGGGCGGGCTGTAGACGGCTCCCGCGGAGCCCTTGCCGTAGCGCCAGGCGACCTCGCCGTCGTCCAGGGCGAGCGCGAGCAGCCCGCCCGCCGACGGGTAGACATGCCGGTCGTCGACGGCCAGGTGGGCCCGGCTGAAGGCGGGCTGTCCGCTGGCGAGCGGGCGGCTCCACAGCTGCCGTCCGGTGCCGGTGTCCCGCACGACGAGCCGGGTGGCGCCCTCGGCGGACTGCTGGACGAGGACGAGGCGCTCGCCCGACACCCGGGCCGACAGGAAGTGGAACCGCTCGTTGCCGTCAGGGCGTGCCGGGAGGGGGACGTCCCACAGCTTCTTGCGGGCGTTCAGGTCGAGGGCGAGCAGGTGCCAGCTCTGGCCCTTGCGGAAGGCGTTGCCGCGCGGCGGGGCGGAGGGCTGGGGGCCCCGGCCGCCGACCGCGTAGACGGCGGTGCCGGAGGCGCACAGCAGCTGGGTCCCGTACAGGCCGCCGTTGAAGTCCTCCAGTTCCAGGGAGGGGTCCTGGGGTCTGCCGTCGGCGAGGCCGACGGGGCGGACGGACAGCGGACCGGCCTCGTGCGCGGTGTAGTCGAGCGCGTGGATCCGCCGTCCGTCGGTGACGGTGAGGTGGGCGAACAACACGCCGGGATCGGCCCACAGCGACTTCCCCGACGCCGGCTCCAGCCCCTTGACGCCGACCGACTCCCCGACGACCACCAGCCGGTCGAGCAGCAGGGGGGCCGGCGGGACCGGCGGCTGGTCGGTGTACTCGGCCACCACCTGCCAGCGCAGGTCCCACGCGGGCCGCGCCGGGCCGGTCGGCGCCGGGCGCGCGGGAGTGCCGCCGCCCCTGCGGCCGAGCCAGGCCCAGGCACCCGCTCCGGCCGCGGCGACACCGAGGGCGGAACCCGCGCCGAGGGACAGCAGCCTGCGGCGGGACACGCCCGCCGGGGCGGCGTCGGCCCCGGTCCCGGGCAGGCCGTGCCCGGCCGGGGGCGGCAGCCGGTGCGGCTCGGCCCGCCAGACGCCGGCGGCCCGCCGGGCGATGTCCACGAGCACCGGCTCCGGCAGACAGTCCGCGAAGTCCTGTTCGGCGCCGCCCAGCCGGGCCCGCAGTTCGCCGGTCGTGGGTCGCTGCCGCGGGTCCTTGGCGAAGCACGGGCCCAGGACGGCGGCGAGGCCGGCCGGGACCCCGGTCAGGTCCGGTTCGGCGTACCGCACCCGGTACAGCAGGTCCGCCGCCTGTCCCAGGCCGAACGGCCCCCTGCCCGTCGCGGCGTGGACCAGCACCCCGGCCAGGGCGAACACGTCACCGGCCGGGGTGTGTTCCTCGCCCGCCGCCTGCTCGGGCGACATGAAGGCGGGCGTGCCCGCCGCGGCCCCGGTCCGGGTGAGGCGGTCGTCGCCGAGCGCCCGGGCGATGCCGAAGTCGATGACCTTGGGGCCGTCGGCCGTCAGCATGATGTTGGACGGCTTCAGGTCCCGGTGGACGACGTCCGAGTCGTGCAGCTGGGCCAGCGCGGCGCACAGGCGGGCGCCGACGGCCCGGACCGCCCGCTCCGGCAGCGGCCCGCTCAGCCGGACGGCGTCGTCCAGGGGCGGCCCGATCAGGTACTCCGTGGCCAGCCAGGGCGTCTCGTGGACGAGGTCGGCGTCGAAGACCCGTGCGCCGTGCTCGCCGCCGATGACCCGGGCGGCGTCCGTCTCCAGCCGGAACCGGGTCCGGAAGACGGGGTCCGCGGCGATGCGGGCGTGCATCGTCTTGAGGGCGGCGACGCGTCCGGTGTCCGAACGGCCGAGGTAGACCGTGCCCATGCCGCCGCTGCCGAGGCGGGCGATCAGGTGGTAGGGGCCGAGCCGCGCGGGGTCGTCGTGGGCGAGGGGCGAGAACATCAGGGCCGCGTCTCCTGGGCGTGCGCGGGAACCGGGGCCGCGAGGACGCCGGCCGACTGACGGGCGAGGGCGGCGACGATCCGGGCCGGGAGGGGGAACGGGGGGCCGTCGAGAACGGTGGGTACGGGTGCGAGGGGGTCCGGGAGTGCCTGCGGCCGCAGCGGGAGGGGCGCCGACAGGCCGGCCGCGAGATCGGCCGCCGACGGCCGCCGGGCCGGGTCACGGGCCAGGCATGCGGTGATCGGCTCACGCAGCGACGCGGGAAGCTCCTCGCGCTCCGGGACGGTGTACCCGGTGCTCGCGTACGACAGCACGGCACCGAGCGCGTACACGTCGCCGAGCGGCCGGGGTCGTCCGCCCTGCGCCTGCTCCGGCGCCAGGCACCCGGGATCCAGTCCGGGCTTCCCCAACCGCTGCTCGCTCTCCGGAGCTGCGGCGCGCACCGCGCCGAAGCAGGCCAGCACCGGTCCGTCCACGCCCAGCAGCACGGCCGCGGGGGAGACGCCGGCATGCGCCACGCCCCGCGCGTGGGCGGTGGCCAGCGTGCGGGCGAGGGCCGCGCCGAGGGCGCGTACCACGGCCTCCGGCAGCGGTCCGCCGTGCGCGGCGAGGGCGGCGGTCAGGGGCAGCACGGGGGTGTACGGCGCCGCGTGCCACACCGGTACGGCAGCCCCGTCCACCTCCGCGACGGGCGCGAGACCGGGTAGCGCCAGCCGCCGGGCCTCCTCGGCCTCGGCGGCCCAGCGGGCGGGGTCGGCTCCGGGGTGCGGCACCTGCACGAGGACCGTGCGCCGGCCGTCGGCACTCCGGGCGACATACCGGCGATCGGGTGTCCGGTGCCGCTCGGCCTCGTCGTCCACCCCGGCCAGGACCGCGTACGGCCCGACCCACAGCGGGTCGTCCTGGCGCAGCCGCCTCATGCGCGCGTTCCCCCCGGTCGTCGGCACAGGGGAGAGATCTTACCGGGGGGAGTCGGGGCCGCTCCGGGGTGTGGGAAGAGCGACCTCCGCCCAGACGGTCTTGCGCGGGTGCCGCCCCTCGGTGACGCCCCAGCGGTCGGCGAGCGCCGCCACGAGCATCAGACCGCGGCCCGATTCGCCGTCCTCGGCCGGAGTGGTGAGCCGGGGCAGCCGGTCACCGCGCGTGTCGGTGACCTCGATGCGGAGGACGCCGCCGACGACGTAGAGCAGCAGCTGGAAGTCGCGGCCGGGCACGCGGCCGTGGGTGGCGGCGTTGGCGGCGAGTTCGGCGACGATCTGCGTCGGCGCCTCCAACGGCAGCCCCCACGTGCGCAGTTGCTGCTCGGTGAGCAGCCGGGCGAGACGGGCGCCGCGTGGCGTGGGGGACAGGCGGACGCTGAAGTGGGGGATGGTGCCGCCGAGTTGGTTTTCCGGGGCAGCCATTTCTTGATTCATGTCACTGAGCGTGGCGGAATCTGCTTCCGTGAAGGGAGTGACTGCGCCTGTGCGTACGGTGACTGTCCCGGCTTTGTCTCGGCTGTCTCGGCTGTCCCGGGCGTTGTACGGGTACGGAGTGCGCGCCGGAGGAGGAGCGATGGGTGAGGGAGTGGACGAGGCCGGCTGGGACGTCGAGCCCGGCGACGAGATCGAGCCGGTGGTCCAGGCGGTGGGGCGCCTGCTCAAGGTCTGCCGGGAGGCGGCCGGGGTCTCGGTGCCCGAGCTGGGCGAGGCCATGGGCTACGGCGAGGACATGATCCGCAAGATCGAGCGCGGGGCGCGGATCCCCCGGCCGGAGCTGCTGGACAGGGCGGACACGTTCCTGAAGGCGCAGGGCCATCTGAGGGCCTTCACGGAGGACATGAAGAAGGCCCGCTATCCGAAGAAGGTGCGGGAGCTGGCGGAGATGGAGGGGCGGGCGGTGGAGATGCTGCTTTACAGCAACCACAACATCCACGGCCTGTTGCAGACGGAGGAGTACGCGCGAGCGCTGCTGCGCACCTGGCGTCCGGCCTACTCACCGGATCAGCTGGAGCGCATGCTGGCCGGGCGCATGGCACGGAAGTCCGTCTTCGACCGCTCGCCCGCACCGGAGTTCAGCTTCGTCCAGGAAGAGGTGACGCTGCGGCGCCCGGTCGGGGACACAATGGTGCTGCGCCGTCAGCTCGAACACATGCTGGAGGTGGCCCGGTTGCCGTTCGTGGAGCTTCAAGTCATGCCGACCACGCGCGCGAACCACCCTGGAACGGGTGGGCTGATCGAAGTGCTGAAATTCGTGGACGGGACGGGAGTTGGCCGTACCGACGGTGACTTCTCTGGTCGCCCGGTCTCGAACCCGAGGCAGCTCCGTGTTCTTGATCTGCGCTATGGCATCATCCGGGCTCAGGCGCTCACGCCAGAGGAGTCTCTGGTCTTCATCGAGCAAGCGCTGGGAGAACTATGAGCACCCCGGAACTCCACTGGTTCAAGAGCGGCCACAGCGACAGCAGCAACGGCAACGACTGCCTCGAAGTCGCGCTCCACTGGTTCAAGAGCAGCTACAGCAGCAGTAGCAACGGCAACGACTGCCTCGAAGTCGCCCCCACCCCCACCACCATCCACATCCGCGACTCCAAGAACACCGAGGGGCCCCGCCTCGCCGTCACTCCCGCCACCTGGGCCGCATTCCTCACGTACGCCTCACGGAACGCCTAGACGGCTCCGGGGCGTACGACTCCTGGCGCGACGCCCGCTCGCTGGACAAGGCCTGCGACGGCACGCTGGCGCAGGACGGGCTGGCCTCGGCGCTGGGCTCCTCGGACCTGAAGGCCGAGACGTCCCCCGGGTCCGGACGCGCCGTGCGGATCACCCTGCGCTGGAGCACCGACGCAGCCCCCTCGGGCAGCCTGGTCGCGCTGGTCCGGCGTCGTCCGCTACGACGGCACCTGGCAGATCATGGTCACGCTCCACTGCGCGAAGCCGAAGGGCAGGGAGCTGGTCGCCTACGGTGACCTCTACGGCGCCTCCGGCGGGACCGCGGTCACCGGGCTCGGCCGGGTGTCCACGGCCCGCCTCGGCAAGCCCGGCACGGCGAAGCCGCTCGCGCGGGCGCAGGGGTCCTGCGTGGCGCTGCGTGACATCTCCGTCGCGGGGAGCGGCACATCCGGGATCATGGAGTACCCGGCGGACCCGGACGCCCCGCAGACCAACTGCTACCTGGTGACCGGCGCGGGGAAGCCCGGCTACGGGCTGTACGCGTACTACGGCGTCGCCGCCAAGGACTTCGAGTCGACCGGCTTCGGCGGCCCCGACCACGACTCCGTGGTGGCGACCGCCCCCTGCCCCCGGGCCGGCCACGAAGCGGTCTTCGCGCTCTACCGTCTCTACGACCCCGACACCCGCAGCGAACCGGTGGCGCACTACTCCGCCGCGTTCGCCCGGTCCGCACTGAAGGCCTTCGCCGGGCACGAGGCGGAGCAGCGCGGCTGCGGCGACGTACGGATCATGGATCCGACGTGACCGCCGCGCCGGCCGTGACCGCCGCACCTGTTTGACCTACATCACCTTCGGGGTAATCTCTTCGGCTCGATTGGCGGATGGCCTGCCCCATATGGCAGACTGTCCGAGTTGCTCGGTCGAGTGTTGATGCTGCGCGCCTCCCGCCGGGAGGACCGGAAGCGAGTCCCACAGTACTCGTCGTCCTAACTGCCTTCGGGCAGCACTGGGGCGGACGTACGGGAATCTTCCGGGAAGCGTGGGCGCGGCACCGGCCAGGCACCCGGTGGGCCTTCCGCCTCCGGCCTGCGGTTCCGGAAGGGCCGTGTGCATTCCTGCAGGGATGTTCGAACAAGGGACATCCATGTCAGCGGGAGCGCGACACGCCCGACCGCGTGGGTCGGACGAACGAAGGCAGCAGACGGAATCCGCCGGGTTCCAGAGCGTAAGAAGAGACAGGACTACTGAGTAGCCATGGCGGGACAGAAGATCCGCATCCGGCTCAAGGCCTACGACCACGAGGTCATCGACTCCTCGGCGAAGAAGATCGTCGAGACGGTGACCCGCACTGGTGCGTCGGTCGCGGGCCCGGTGCCGCTGCCCACTGAGAAGAACGTGTACTGCGTCATCAAGTCGCCGCACAAGTACAAGGACTCGCGCGAGCACTTCGAGATGCGCACGCACAAGCGCCTGATCGACATCCTCGACCCGACCCCCAAGACCGTTGACTCTCTGATGCGACTCGACCTCCCGGCCGGTGTCGACATCGAGATCAAGCTCTGAGGCTGGTGGGCTGAGAATGGCTAAGCAGATCAAGGGCATCCTGGGCGAGAAGCTCGGCATGACGCAGGTGTGGGACGAGAACAACCGTGTTGTTCCGGTCACCGTCGTCAAGGCCGGCCCCAACGTCGTCACCCAGGTCCGTACCAACGACGTCGACGGCTACGAGTCCGTTCAGATCGCCTTCGGCGAGATCGACCCGCGCAAGGTGAACAAGCCCCTCAAGGGCCACTTCGCCAAGGCCGACGTCACCCCCCGTCGCCACCTCGTCGAGATCCGCACCGCGGACGCCTCCGAGTACACGCTCGGCCAGGAGATCACCGCTGCGGTGTTCGAGGCCGGCGTGAAGGTCGACGTGACCGGCAAGAGCAAGGGCAAGGGCTTCGCCGGTGTCATGAAGCGCCACAACTTCCGTGGCCTCGGCGCCGGACACGGCACCCAGCGCAAGCACCGCTCCCCCGGTTCCATCGGTGGCTGCGCCACCCCGGGCCGCGTGTTCAAGGGCCTCCGCATGGCGGGTCGCATGGGCAACGAGCGGGTCACCACCCAGAACCTGACCGTCCACGCCGTTGACGCGGAGAAGGGTCTGCTGCTCATCAAGGGCGCGGTTCCCGGTCCGAACGGCGGCCTCGTCCTGGTCCGCACCGCGGCCAAGGGGGCCTGAGGTAACCGATGAGCACTGTTGACATCCTTTCGCCGGCTGGCGAGAAGGCCGGTTCCGTCGAGCTCCCCGCGGAGATCTTCGACGCCAAGGTCAGCGTTCCGCTGATCCACCAGGTCGTCGTCGCGCAGCTGGCCGCTGCCCGTCAGGGCACGCACAAGACCAAGACCCGTGGCGAAGTCCGTGGTGGTGGCAAGAAGCCGTACCGCCAGAAGGGCACCGGTCGCGCCCGTCAGGGTTCGACCCGCGCGCCGCAGTTCGCCGGTGGTGGCGTCGTGCACGGTCCCGTGCCGCGTGACTACTCGCAGCGCACCCCGAAGAAGATGAAGGCCGCCGCCCTGCGCGGTGCCCTCACCGACCGGGCGCGTCACAACCGCATCCACGTCGTCTCCGGCGTGGTCGAGGGCGAGACCCCCAGCACCAAGGCCGCCAAGTCGCTGTTCGGCAAGATCTCGGAGCGCAAGAACCTGCTCCTGATCGTCGACCGCGCCGACGAGGCCGCGTGGCTGTCCGCCCGCAACCTGCCCCAGGTCCACATCCTGGAGCCGGGCCAGCTGAACACGTACGACGTTCTCGTCTCGGACGACGTGGTCTTCACCCAGGCCGCTTTCGAGTCCTTCGTCGCCGGCCCGAAGGCCAACGACACTGAAGGGAGCGAGGTCTGATGGCCATCCGTCACCCCGCTATCGCCTCGAAGGCCGCCAAGGCCGCCAAGGCCGCGCGCGTCGCCAAGGCGCGTCGCCACGCCGCCGAGGGCAAGAACACCGTCGAGACCCCGCTGAGCAAGTCGTACACGGACCCCCGTGACGTCCTGCTGAAGCCGGTCGTCTCCGAGAAGAGCTACGCGCTCCTCGACGAGAACAAGTACACGTTCATCGTCGACCCGAACGCCAACAAGACCCAGATCAAGCAGGCCGTCCAGGCGGTCTTCGACGTCAAGGTCACCGGGGTCAACACGATCAACCGCCAGGGCAAGCGCAAGCGGACCCGCACCGGCTTCGGCCAGCGCGCGGCGACCAAGCGCGCGATCGTGACCCTCGCCGAGGGCGACCGTATCGACATCTTCGGCGGTCCGACCGCGTAAGCGGGTCGGATCGTCCGATATCGGACGAGGACTGAGAAATGGGAATCCGCAAGTACAAGCCGACTACGCCGGGCCGTCGTGGCGCCAGCGTTGCCGACTTCGTCGAGGTCACGCGGTCCACGCCGGAGAAGTCGCTGGTCCGTCCCCTGCACAGCAAGGGCGGCCGTAACAACGCCGGTCGTGTGACCGTTCGCCACCAGGGTGGCGGACACAAGCGCGCCTACCGTGTGATCGACTTCCGTCGTCACGACAAGGACGGCGTGCCGGCGAAGGTCGCGCACATCGAGTACGACCCCAACCGCACCGCGCGCATCGCGCTGCTGCACTACGCCGACGGCGAGAAGCGCTACATCCTCGCCCCGCGCAACCTGCAGCAGGGCGACACCGTGGAGAACGGTCCCGGGGCCGACATCAAGCCGGGCAACAACCTGGCCCTCCGCAACATCCCGGTCGGTACCACGATCCACGCGATCGAGCTCCGTCCCGGTGGCGGTGCCAAGTTCGCCCGCTCCGCCGGTGCCTCCGTGCAGCTGCTCGCGAAGGAGGGCGCCTACGCCCACCTCCGTATGCCGTCCGGTGAGATCCGCCTGGTCGACGTGCGCTGCCGCGCCACCGTCGGCGAGGTCGGCAACGCCGAGCAGAGCAACATCAACTGGGGCAAGGCGGGCCGCAAGCGGTGGCTGGGCGTTCGCCCGACCGTCCGTGGTGTGGTCATGAACCCGGTTGACCACCCGCACGGTGGTGGTGAGGGCCGGACCTCCGGTGGTCGCCACCCTGTGTCCCCGTGGGGCAAGAAGGAAGGCCGTACTCGTTCGCCCAAGAAGGCGTCGAACAAGTACATCGTCCGCCGCCGCAAGACGAACAAGAAGCGCTAAGGACGGGTTGAGATGCCTCGTAGCTTGAAGAAGGGGCCCTTCGTCGACGACCACCTGATGAAGAAGGTGGACACGCAGAACGAAGCCGGCACCAAGAACGTCATCAAGACCTGGTCCCGTCGCTCGATGATCGTCCCGGCCATGCTCGGCCACACGATCGCGGTGCACAACGGCAAGACCCACATCCCGGTGTTCGTCACCGAGTCGATGGTCGGCCACAAGCTCGGCGAGTTCTCGCCGACGCGCACCTTCCGGGGTCACGTCAAGGAAGACCGGAAGTCGAAGCGCCGCTAGTAGCGGATCGCATTCAGACACGTAAGTAACTGAAGGGACAACCATGGAAGCCAGGGCCCAGGCGCGGTACATCCGCGTCACGCCCATGAAGGCCCGCCGCGTGGTGGACCTCATCCGTGGCATGGACGCCACGGAGGCCCAGGCCGTCCTGCGATTCGCTCCGCAGGCCGCCTCGGTGCCGGTGGGCAAGGTGCTGGACAGCGCCATCGCCAACGCCGCGCACAACTACGACCACACCGATGTCGACAGCCTCTTCGTTTCCGAGGCCTACGTCGACGAGGGCCCGACCCTGAAGCGGTTCCGTCCGCGTGCCCAGGGCCGTGCCTACCGGATCCGCAAGCGGACCAGCCACATCACCGTGGTCGTCAGCAGCAAGGAAGGAACCCGGTAATGGGCCAGAAGGTAAACCCGCACGGGTTCCGGCTCGGTGTCACGACCGACTTCAAGTCGCGTTGGTACGCCGACAAGCTGTACAAGGACTACGTCAAGGAAGACGTCGCCATCCGTCGGATGATGACGTCCGGCATGGAGCGCGCCGGCATCTCCAAGGTCGAGATCGAGCGCACCCGTGACCGTGTGCGTGTGGACATCCACACCGCGCGTCCGGGCATCGTGATCGGCCGCCGTGGCGCCGAGGCCGACCGCATCCGCGGTGACCTCGAGAAGCTCACGGGCAAGCAGGTCCAGCTGAACATCCTCGAGGTCAAGAACCCCGAGACGGACGCTCAGCTGGTTGCCCAGGCCGTCGCCGAGCAGCTCTCCTCCCGCGTCTCCTTCCGTCGCGCCATGCGTAAGAGCATGCAGTCGGCGATGAAGGCCGGGGCCAAGGGCATCAAGATCCAGTGCGGCGGCCGCCTCGGTGGCGCCGAGATGTCCCGCTCGGAGTTCTACCGCGAGGGCCGCGTGCCCCTGCACACGCTCCGCGCGAACGTGGACTACGGCTTCTTCGAGGCCAAGACGACCTTCGGCCGCATCGGTGTGAAGGTCTGGATCTACAAGGGCGACGTCAAGAACATCGCCGAGGTCCGCGCCGAGAACGCTGCGGCCCGTGCGGGTAACCGCCCGGCCCGTGGTGGCGTCGACCGCCCGGCCCGTGGTGGCCGTGGTGGCGAGCGCGGCGGGCGCGGTCGTAAGCCGCAGCAGGCTGCCGGCGCCGAGGCCCCCAAGGCCGAGGCCCCCGCCGCCGCCGCTCCGGCTGAGAGCACCGGAACGGAGGCCTGACCGAAATGCTGATCCCCCGTAGGGTCAAGCACCGCAAGCAGCACCACCCGAAGCGCAACGGTATGTCCAAGGGTGGGACGCAGGTTGCGTTCGGCGAGTACGGCATCCAGGCGCTGACCCCGGCCTACGTCACGAACCGCCAGATCGAGGCGGCCCGTATCGCGATGACCCGTCACATCAAGCGTGGCGGCAAGGTCTGGATCAACATCTACCCGGACCGTCCCCTCACCAAGAAGCCGGCCGAGACCCGCATGGGTTCCGGTAAGGGTTCTCCGGAGTGGTGGATCGCGAACGTCAAGCCCGGACGTGTGATGTTCGAGCTGTCGTACCCCAACGAGAAGATCGCCCGTGAGGCGCTGACTCGTGCGGCCCACAAGCTGCCGATGAAGTGCCGGATCGTCAAGCGCGAGGCAGGTGAAGCGTGATGTCGGCCGGTACCAAGGCGTCCGAGCTGCGCGAGCTGGGCAACGAGGAGCTTCTGGCGAAGCTCCGCGAGGCCAAGGAAGAGCTGTTCAACCTCCGCTTCCAGGCGGCGACGGGTCAGCTCGAGAACCACGGTCGGCTGAAGGCCGTCCGTAAGGACATCGCGCGGATCTACACCCTGATGCGTGAGCGCGAGCTGGGCATCGAGACGGTGGAGAGCGCCTGATGAGCGAGAGCAACGTGACTGAGAACACCGAGGCACGCGGATTCCGCAAGACCCGTGAGGGTCTGGTCGTCAGCGACAAGATGGACAAGACCGTCGTCGTCGCCGTCGAGGACCGTGTCAAGCACGCGCTGTACGGCAAGGTCATCCGCCGTACGAACAAGCTCAAGGCCCACGACGAGCAGAACGCTGCGGGCGTCGGCGACCGCGTCCTCCTCATGGAGACCCGGCCGCTGTCCGCGACGAAGCGCTGGCGCGTCGTCGAGATCCTCGAGAAGGCCAAGTAATTCTCCTGCGGGGCGCCCCTCGCAGGACAGTTCCGCCAGGCTCCGGGGGACCGCTCGCTGAGCGGCCCCCGGGGAACCGGCAGACATTCAGGAGATAGACGTGATCCAGCAGGAGTCGCGACTGCGTGTCGCCGACAACACTGGTGCGAAGGAGATCCTTTGCATCCGTGTGCTCGGTGGCTCCGGTCGCCGCTACGCGGGCATCGGTGACGTCATCGTCGCCACCGTCAAGGACGCGATCCCCGGTGGCAACGTGAAGAAGGGTGACGTCGTCAAGGCGGTCATCGTTCGCACCGTCAAGGAGCGCCGCCGTCCGGACGGCTCGTACATCCGCTTCGACGAGAACGCCGCCGTCATTCTGAAGAACGACGGCGACCCTCGCGGCACCCGCATCTTCGGCCCGGTCGGCCGTGAGCTGCGCGAGAAGAAGTTCATGAAGATCATCTCGCTCGCGCCGGAGGTGCTGTAAGCATGAAGATCAAGAAGGGCGACCTGGTCCAGGTCATCACCGGCAAGGACAAGGGCAAGCAGGGCAAGGTCATCGCGGCCTACCCCCGCGAGGACCGTGTCCTGGTCGAGGGTGTCAACCGGGTCAAGAAGCACACCAAGGCCGGCCCGACCGCCAGCGGTTCCCAGGCCGGCGGCATCGTGACCACCGAGGCCCCGATCCACGTGTCCAACGTCCAGCTGGTCGTGGAGAAGGACGGCCAGAAGGTCGTCACTCGCGTCGGTTACCGCTTCGACGAAGAGGGCAACAAGATCCGCGTTGCCAAGCGGACGGGTGAGGACATCTGATGGCTACCACCACCACTCCGCGTCTGAAGACGAAGTACCGCGAGGAGATCGCGGGCAAGCTGCGTGACGAGTTCAAGTACGAGAACGTCATGCAGGTTCCCGGCCTCGTCAAGATCGTGGTCAACATGGGTGTCGGCGACGCCGCCCGTGACTCGAAGCTGATCGAGGGCGCGATCCGCGACCTGACCACCATCACCGGTCAGAAGCCGGCCGTCACCAAGGCCCGCAAGTCCATCGCGCAGTTCAAGCTGCGTGAGGGCCAGCCGATCGGTGCCCACGTCACGCTCCGTGGCGACCGCATGTGGGAGTTCCTGGACCGCACCCTGTCGCTCGCGCTCCCGCGCATCCGCGACTTCCGTGGTCTGTCCCCCAAGCAGTTCGACGGCCGTGGCAACTACACCTTCGGTCTCACGGAGCAGGTCATGTTCCACGAGATCGACCAGGACAAGATCGACCGTGTCCGGGGTATGGACATCACCGTGGTCACCACGGCGACCAACGACGAAGAGGGCCGTGCCCTTCTCCGTCACCTCGGCTTCCCGTTCAAGGAGGCGTGAGCGAGATGGCGAAGAAGGCTCTCATCGCGAAGGCTGCTCGCAAGCCCAAGTTCGGTGTGCGTGGCTACACCCGCTGCCAGCGCTGCGGTCGTCCCCACTCCGTGTACCGCAAGTTCGGTCTCTGCCGCGTGTGCCTTCGTGAGATGGCTCACCGTGGCGAGCTGCCGGGCGTGACCAAGAGCTCCTGGTAATCCCGACTTTTAGGGATTCCTGGACCTCTCGGTAAGCAACCGGGTCGGCAGGGCCCGAGACCCTCATGCCGTAGGCTTGTGGGGTTGGGCTCTGCCGCCCTGAACGCCCGCGGACGACGTCCGCTGAATGATTGCTTACTACGCCGTAGGTCCCCGCACCGCACCCGTCCCGTCTGAACAAGTACGGGGAGAGGGATGGCGCATATAGGAAACCCCGGCGAGAAAGGCCACAGGCCAATTCATGACCATGACTGATCCGATCGCAGACATGCTGACGCGTCTGCGGAACGCGAACTCGGCGTACCACGACTCGGTGTCGATGCCGCACTCCAAGATCAAGTCGCACATCGCGGAGATCCTCCAGCAGGAGGGCTTCATCACGGGCTGGAAGGTCGAGGACGCCGAGGTCGGCAAGAACCTCGTCCTGGAGCTGAAGTTCGGCCCCAACCGTGAGCGCTCCATCGCGGGCATCAAGCGGATCTCCAAGCCCGGTCTCCGGGTGTACGCGAAGTCCACCAACCTGCCGAAGGTGCTCGGCGGCCTCGGCGTGGCGATCATCTCCACGTCGCACGGGCTCCTCACCGACAAGCAGGCCGGCAAGAAGGGCGTGGGTGGGGAAGTCCTCGCCTACGTCTGGTAGCAGAAGGGAACGGAGGAAACAGCTATGTCGCGCATCGGCAAGCTCCCCATCGCGGTTCCCGCCGGCGTGGACGTCACCATCGACGGCCGTACGGTGCAGGTCAAGGGCCCCAAGGGCGAACTGACCCACACCATTGCGGCTCCGATCGACATCGCTAAGGGCGAGGACGGCACCCTCCAGGTGCTGCGCCCGAACGACGAGCGTCAGAGCAAGGCCCTGCACGGCCTCTCCCGCACGCTGGTGGCGAACATGATCACCGGCGTGACCCAGGGTTACGTGAAGAAGCTCGAGATCAGCGGTGTCGGTTACCGAGTGACCGCCAAGGGTTCCAACCTGGAGTTCGCTCTCGGTTACAGCCACCCGATCCTGGTCGAGGCCCCCGAGGGCATCACCTTCAAGGTGGAGACCCCGACCCGTTTCTCGGTCGAGGGCATCGACAAGCAGAAGGTCGGCGAGGTTGCGGCCAACATCCGCAAGCTGCGCAAGCCTGACCCGTACAAGGCCAAGGGCGTCAAGTACGAGGGCGAAGTCATCCGCCGCAAGGTCGGAAAGGCGGGTAAGTAAGCCATGGCATACGGGCAGAAGATCCTCAAGGGCGACGCCTACAAGCGCGCCGCGATCAAGCGCCGTCACATCCGGATCCGCAAGCGGATCTCCGGTACGTCGGAGCGCCCCCGTCTGGTCGTGACCCGCTCCAACCGCCACATCGTGGCGCAGGTGATCGACGACCTGAAGGGCCACACCCTGGCGTCGGCGTCCACCCTGGACGCGTCGATCCGCGGTGGCGAGGGCGACAAGTCCGCGCAGGCCAAGCAGGTCGGCGCCCTGGTCGCCGAGCGTGCCAAGGCCGCCGGTGTCGAGGCCGTCGTGTTCGACCGTGGTGGCAACCAGTACGCCGGGCGCATCGCCGCCCTGGCGGACGCCGCCCGCGAAGCCGGGCTCAAGTTCTGAGCCGCTTGTAGCTAGCGGAAAGAGAGAGGTAATCCAATGGCTGGACCCCAGCGCCGCGGAAGCGGTGCCGGTGGCGGCGAGCGGCGGGACCGGAAGGGCCGTGACGGCGGCGCTGCTGCCGCCGAGAAGACCGCGTACGTTGAGCGCGTCGTCGCGATCAACCGCGTCGCCAAGGTTGTGAAGGGTGGTCGTCGCTTCAGCTTCACCGCGCTGGTCGTGGTGGGCGACGGTGACGGCACCGTGGGTGTCGGTTACGGCAAGGCCAAGGAGGTGCCGGCCGCCATCGCCAAGGGTGTTGAGGAGGCCAAGAAGCACTTCTTCAAGGTCCCCCGGATCCAGGGCACCATCCCCCACCCCATCCAGGGTGAGAAGGCCGCCGGCGTCGTGCTGCTCAAGCCCGCGTCCCCGGGTACCGGTGTTATCGCCGGTGGTCCGGTGCGTGCCGTGCTCGAGTGCGCCGGCATCCACGACGTGCTGTCGAAGTCGCTCGGCTCCGACAACGCGATCAACATCGTGCACGCGACCGTGGAGGCCCTGAAGGGCCTGCAGCGTCCCGAGGAGATCGCGGCCCGCCGTGGTCTGCCCCTCGAGGACGTCGCTCCCGCGGCTCTGCTGCGTGCGCGTGCCGGGGCGGGTGCGTAATCATGGCGCAGCTCAAGATCACGCAGGTCAAGTCCTACATCGGCAGCAAGCAGAACCACCGTGACACCCTGCGGTCGCTTGGTCTCAAGGGGATCAACACCGTGGTCGTCAAGGAGGACCGCCCCGAGTTCCGCGGAATGGTGCACACCGTCCGCCACCTCGTGACGGTCGAGGAGGTCGACTGATCATGGCGGAGCAGAACCCGCTCAAGATCCACAACCTCCGTCCCGCCCCGGGCGCCAAGACCGCCAAGACCCGTGTGGGTCGTGGTGAGGCGTCGAAGGGTAAGACGGCCGGTCGTGGTACCAAGGGCACCAAGGCCCGCTACCAGGTTCCGGAGCGCTTCGAGGGCGGCCAGATGCCGCTGCACATGCGCCTCCCGAAGCTGAAGGGCTTCAAGAACCCGTTCAAGACCGAGTACCAGGTCGTGAACCTCGACAAGCTGGCCGCGCTCTACCCGGAGGGTGGCGAGGTCACCGTCGAGTCGCTGGTGGCCAAGGGTGCCGTTCGCAAGAACAGCCTCGTCAAGGTCCTCGGCCAGGGCGAGATCTCCGTGGCGCTGCAGGTGACGGTCGACGCCGTCTCCGGCTCCGCCAAGGAGAAGATCACCGCCGCCGGCGGTACGGTCACCGAGCTCGTCTGAGTCCTTCAGGCGACGCGTCGATGACGTAAACGATCCCGACCGGGGATACCTCACAATGAGGTATCCCCGGTTGGTCGTTCCTAGGGGGGCAGTGTCGCCGGTAAGGTGGCCTGCACTGTTCTTTTTCGTATTCGTCGAACCTCAGACCGTCACCCTTGACGCAGTTGCGCGGGGGTCGCAGGAGGCACCGTGCTCACCGCGTTCGCCCGGGCGTTCAGGACGCCCGACCTGCGCAAGAAGCTGCTCTTCACGCTGGGCATCATCGTGGTCTACCGGGTCGGTACCCACATCCCGATCCCCGGCGTGAACTACAAGGCAGTCCAGACCTGTGTGAACGAGGCGGGGGCCAACCAGGGCCTGTTCGGCCTCGTGAACATGTTCAGCGGTGGTGCGCTGCTGCAGATCACGGTCTTCGCGCTCGGCATCATGCCGTACATCACGGCCAGCATCATCCTTCAGCTGCTGACCGTGGTCATCCCGCGCCTGGAAGCCCTGAAGAAGGAGGGCCAGGCCGGCACGGCGAAGATCACGCAGTACACCCGCTACCTCACCGTGGCGCTCGCCATCCTGCAGGGCACCGGCCTGGTCGCCACCGCCCGCAGCGGCGCCCTCTTCAACGGCTGCTCGGTCGCCACGAGCATCGTCCCGGACCAGGCGATCTTCACCACGATCACCATGGTCATCTGCATGACCGCCGGTACGGCCGTCGTCATGTGGCTCGGTGAGCTGGTCACCGACCGCGGCATCGGCAACGGCATGTCGATCCTGATGTTCATCTCGATCGCCGCGACCTTCCCGTCCGCGCTGTGGGCCATCAAGAAGCAGGGCACGCTGGCCGGCGGCTGGATCGAGTTCGGCACCGTCATCGCGGTGGGCCTGGTCATGGTCGCGCTCGTCGTCTTCGTCGAGCAGGCCCAGCGGCGCATCCCGGTGCAGTACGCGAAGCGCATGATCGGGCGCCGGTCCTACGGCGGTACGTCCACGTACATCCCGCTCAAGGTGAACCAGGCGGGTGTGATTCCCGTCATCTTCGCCTCCTCGCTGCTCTACATCCCGGCGCTGATCGCGCAGTTCGCGGGGGGCAAGTCGGGCTGGAAGACCTGGATCGAGCAGAACCTCACCAAGGGCGACCACCCGATTTACATCGTTTCGTACTTCTTGCTCATCGTGTTCTTCGCGTTCTTCTACGTAGCCATCTCCTTCAACCCCGAGGAAGTGGCCGACAACATGAAGAAGTATGGTGGCTTCATCCCGGGCATCCGGGCTGGCCGACCGACCGCTGAGTACCTGAGCTACGTGCTCAACCGGATCACCTGGCCGGGTTCGCTGTATCTGGGTCTGATCGCTCTCGTACCGACAATGGCGTTGGTGGGCTTTGGGGCAAGCCAGAACTTCCCCTTCGGCGGGACCAGCATCCTCATCATCGTGGGTGTCGGCCTTGAGACGGTGAAGCAGATCGAGAGCCAGCTCCAGCAGCGCAATTACGAAGGGTTCCTCCGCTGATGCGTATCGTCCTCGTCGGGCCGCCGGGTGCCGGTAAGGGAACGCAAGCCGTCCGGCTCGCAGAGAAGCTGGCCATTCCGCACATCTCCACGGGCGACCTGTTCCGGGCCAACATCAGCCAGCAGACCGAGCTGGGCAAGCTCGCGAAGTCCTACATGGACGCCGGCAACCTCGTCCCGGACGAGGTGACGATCGCGATGGCCAAGGACCGCATGGAGCAGCCCGACGCGGAGAACGGCTTCCTGCTGGACGGCTTCCCGCGGAACGTCTCCCAGGCCCAGGCGCTGGACCAGCTGCTGCAGGACGAGGGCATCGCGCTGGACGCCGTCCTGGACCTGGAGGTCCCGGAGGACGAGGTCGTCAAGCGGATCGCCGGCCGGCGCATCTGCCGCAACGACTCCTCCCACGTCTTCCACGTGTCGTACAACGCGCCGAAGCAGGAGGGCGTGTGCGACGTCTGCGGCGGCGAGCTGTACCAGCGCGACGACGACCGCGAGGAGACCGTCCGCACGCGGCTGGAGGTCTACCACACGCAGACCGAGCCGATCATCGACTACTACAAGGCGCAGGGCCTGGTCGTGACGATCTCCGCCCTGGGCCCGGTGGCCGAGATCACCGAGCGGGCGCTGGAGGCTCTCAAGCGCGAGAAGGCCGGGAAGTAGCTCCCAGGCCCTCCGGCCGCGGTGCCCTGCCGGGCGCCGCGGCCGTACTGTTGTACAGGTACACCCAGTCGACGTGAGTGACGGAGAGCGCAGGCCCCCATGGTGCAGATCAAGACCCCCGAGCAGATCGCGAAGATGCGGGCGGCGGGCCTGGTCGTAGCCGCCATCCACGCGGCGACGCGAGAGGCCGCGGTGCCGGGCGCCACCACGAAGGACCTGGACGAGGTGGCCCGCAAGGTCCTCGCCGAGCACGGTGCGAAGTCGAACTTCCTGGGCTACGGCGGCTTTCCGGCCACCATCTGCACCTCCGTGAACGACGTGGTCGTGCACGGCATCCCCTCCGACGACGTCGTCCTCAAGGACGGTGACGTCATCTCCATCGACTGCGGCGCGGTCGTCGACGGCTGGCACGGCGACGCCGCCTACACGGCCTTCGTCGGCTCCGGTCACTCCCCGGAGCTGATCGAGCTGTCCCGGGTGACGGAGGAGTCGATGTGGGCCGGCATCGCGGCCATGAGGCAGGGCAACCGCCTGGTCGACGTCTCCCGGGCGATCGAGACGTACATCCGCCGCCAGCCCAAGCCCGGCGGCGGTCGCTACGGCATCATCGAGGACTACGGCGGCCACGGCATCGGCACCGAGATGCACATGGACCCCCACCTGCTGAACTACGTCGACCGCCGCCGCGGCAAGGGCCCCAAGCTGGTCCCGGGCTTCTGCCTCGCGATCGAGCCGATGGTCTCCCTGGGCACGCCGAGGACCGAGGTCCTCTCCGACGACTGGACGGTCATCACGACCGACGGCACCTGGTCCTCCCACTGGGAGCACTCGGTGGCGCTGACCGAGCAGGGGCCCCTGGTGCTCACCGCTCCCGACGGCGGCAAGGCGAAGCTCGCCGAGTACGGCATCACGGCGGCGCCGGACCCGCTGGCCTGACCGCGTCCCCGCCTTCCGTGCGGGGATGATCACCGTGCGCGCGGCCGCGGACGCGGCTCGCCCTCCCCGCACGACTGCCCGCTGCCGCCGCCACCCCGGGGCGCATAAGGATCACCGGCGTAGGGCAGACTCTCTCGATTCGCCTTTCCGGGTGCGCCGACGTAGACTGACTCGTCGGCTCTTGTGCACCCGCATGCCTGCATGCTCACGAACGGTGCACGGCAGAGTCGATCAAGGTAGTCGATTCGAAGGGCGAAGCGTGGCCAAGAAGCAAGGTGCCATCGAGATCGAGGGCACTGTCGTCGAGTCTCTGCCGAACGCCATGTTCAAGGTCGAGCTCCAGAACGGCCACCAGGTCCTGGCACACATCAGCGGCAAGATGCGTATGCACTACATCCGCATCCTCCCTGACGACCGGGTCGTGGTGGAGCTGTCTCCTTACGACCTGACGCGTGGCCGGATCGTCTACCGGTACAAGTAGATCTTGCCCGCGCCCCGGGCCCGCCCGGTGCGATGGCACTGACCCGGAGAACCTCACCCCATGAAGGTCAAGCCGAGCGTCAAGAAGATCTGCGACAAGTGCAGGGTGATCCGCCGTCACGGCCGGGTCATGGTCATCTGCGAGAACCCGCGCCACAAGCAGCGCCAGGGCTGACGCACGACCATCACCCTCTGCATCTCTATCGCAGAGTTTTCGCGCGACGCGAGCTGAATATGTTCATACGCAGAGCCCGAGCCATCCAGCTCGACACCCCCGGTTCGGAGGCCGGGGACCCGGTTCGTACCTAGTACGGCGGCCGGGAGCCGGCTTTGTGGAAGACCTCCGAAGATTCACCAGGAGCCATTGAATGGCACGCGTTTCCGGTGTCGACATCCCGCGCGACAAGCGCGTGGAGATCGCCCTCACCTACGTGTTCGGCATCGGCCGGACCCTCTCGAAGGAGACGCTGGCTGCGACCGGCGTCGACCCGAACACCCGCGTCCGTGACCTGACCGAAGAGCAGCTGGTCGCGATCCGCGAGTACGTCGACAACAACATCAAGACCGAGGGTGACCTCCGTCGCGAGATCCAGGCCGACATCCGCCGCAAGGTCGAGATCGGTACCTACCAGGGTCTCCGTCACCGTCGCGGTCTGCCCGTCCGCGGTCAGCGCACCAGCACCAACGCCCGCACCCGCAAGGGCCCGCGTCGCGCCATCGCCGGCAAGAAGAAGCCGGGCAAGAAGTAGTCCGCAGCGGACACCCTGTCCACGGTCTTCGCTGTAGGACCGACCACCTCCATAGGAGTTAGTAGATGCCCCCCAAGGGTCGTCAGGGCGCTGCCAAGAAGGTGCGCCGCAAGGAAAAGAAGAACGTCGCTCACGGCCACGCGCACATCAAGAGCACGTTCAACAACACGATCGTCTCGATCACGGACCCGTCCGGCAACGTGATCTCCTGGGCCTCCGCCGGCCACGTCGGCTTCAAGGGCTCCCGGAAGTCCACGCCGTTCGCCGCGCAGATGGCCGCCGAGTCGGCTGCCCGCCGCGCCCAGGAGCACGGCATGCGCAAGGTCGACGTGTTCGTCAAGGGCCCGGGCTCCGGTCGTGAGACCGCGATCCGCTCCCTGCAGGCCACGGGCCTCGAGGTCGGCTCCATCCAGGACGTCACCCCGACCCCGCACAACGGCTGCCGCCCGCCGAAGCGTCGTCGCGTCTGACGCCTCCCAAGGTCGCTGGGTGCGGGCGGTACGGCTCTTTCGGGCCGTACCGCCCGTACCCTTGCAGTACCCGCGCTTTTCCCGGGCGCGGTTTCCGTCGGACGTCAAATAGCGGGCGTCCACGAAAGAAGGATCTGATCCACCCATGCTGATCGCTCAGCGTCCCTCGTTGACCGAAGAGGTCGTCGACGAGTTCCGCTCCCGGTTCGTGATCGAGCCGCTGGAGCCGGGCTTCGGCTACACCCTCGGCAACTCCCTCCGCCGTACCCTCCTCTCCTCGATCCCCGGCGCTGCTGTCACCAGCATCCGGATCGACGGCGTGCTGCACGAGTTCACCACCGTGCCGGGCGTCAAGGAGGACGTCACCGACCTGATCCTCAACATCAAGCAGCTGGTCGTCTCCTCGGAGCACGACGAGCCGGTCGTGATGTACCTGCGCAAGCAGGGCCCGGGTCTGGTCACCGCCGCCGACATCGCGCCCCCGGCCGGTGTCGAGGTGCACAACCCCGACCTCGTCCTCGCCACGCTCAACGGCAAGGGCAAGCTGGAGATGGAGCTGACCGTCGAGCGCGGTCGCGGTTACGTCTCCGCCGTGCAGAACAAGCAGGTGGGCCAGGAGATCGGGCGTATCCCGGTCGACTCGATCTACTCGCCGGTTCTGAAGGTCACGTACAAGGTCGAGGCCACGCGTGTCGAGCAGCGCACCGACTTCGACAAGCTGATCGTCGACGTCGAGACCAAGCAGGCGATGCGTCCGCGTGACGCCATGGCCTCCGCGGGCAAGACGCTGGTCGAGCTGTTCGGTCTCGCCCGCGAGCTGAACATCGACGCCGAGGGCATCGACATGGGCCCGTCCCCGACGGACGCCGCCCTGGCCGCCGACCTCGCGCTGCCGATCGAGGAGCTGGAACTCACCGTCCGCTCCTACAACTGCCTCAAGCGTGAGGGCATCCACTCCGTGGGTGAACTGGTCGCGCGCTCCGAGGCCGACCTGCTGGACATCCGCAACTTCGGTGCGAAGTCCATCGACGAGGTCAAGGCGAAGCTGGCCGGCATGGGCCTGGCCCTCAAGGACAGCCCGCCCGGATTCGACCCGACCGCCGCCGCGGACGCGTTCGGTGCCGATGACGATGCTGACGCCGGTTTCGTGGAGACCGAGCAGTACTGAGTGCTCCGCGGGGAGGCCGTACTGCGTCTGCGGACCGGTCGTGGCCGGTCGCGCAGTTCCCCGCGCCCCTTCCAGGCCCCTTCGGGGGCCTGGATCTCCGACGGGCAACCGCTCGCTCGGATACTGACTCCGGTACCTGATACGGCCGGGGCAGACACACAGGAGAAGAACCATGCCGAAGCCCACCAAGGGTGCCCGTCTGGGCGGCAGTGCCGCGCACGAGAAGCTGCTCCTCGCGAACCTGGCGAAGAGCCTCTTCGAGCACGGCCGCATCACCACCACCGAGGCGAAGGCCCGCCGCCTGCGCCCGTACGCCGAGCGTCTGATCACCAAGGCGAAGAAGGGCGACCTTCACAACCGCCGTCAGGTGCTCCAGGTCATCACGGACAAGAGCATCGTCCACACGCTCTTCACCGAGATCGGCCCGCGCTACGAGAACCGTCCCGGTGGCTACACCCGCATCACCAAGATCGGTAACCGCCGTGGCGACAACGCGCCCATGGCCGTCATCGAGCTGGTCGAGGCGCTGACGGTGCAGCAGAACGCCGTGGGTGAGGCCGAGGCCGCCACCAAGCGTGCGGTCAAGGAGGCCGACGAGGCCAAGGCTGCCGAGACCACCGAGGCCCCGGCCGAGGAGGCCGCTGCCGAGGAGTCGAAGGACGCCTGAGGCTCCGCCTGACGCGGGAAGCGGGTCCGCCCTTCGGGGCGGGCCCGCTTTCCCGTTTTTCACGGGGCGCGGCCCTGAGAGGATTCCCACGTGAGTGACGAAGTACAGCCCGGTCACGTCCGGCTCCGGCTCGACCTCTCCTATGACGGCACCGCCTTCCACGGCTGGGCCAAGCAGGCCGGCGGGAAGCGGACCGTGCAGGGGGAGATCGAGGACGCCCTGCGGACGGTGACGCGGTCGCGGGAGACGTACGAGCTGACGGTCGCCGGCCGCACCGACGCCGGGGTGCACGCCCGGGGGCAGGTGGCGCACGTCGACCTGCCGGAGAGCGTGTGGCGCGAGCACCACGAGAAGCTGCTCAAGCGGCTCGCCGGCCGGCTGCCGAGGGACGTCCGGGTGTGGGCGCTGCGGGAGGCGCCGAGCGGATTCAACGCCCGGTTCTCGGCGGTCTGGCGGCGGTACGCGTACCGGGTCACCGACAACCCGGGCGGGGTGGACCCGCTGCTGCGGGGTCACGTCCTGTGGCACGACTGGCCGCTCGACGTGGACGCGATGAACGAGGCCGCCCGGGCGCTGCTCGGCGAGCACGACTTCGCGGCCTACTGCAAGAAGCGGGAGGGGGCGACCACGATCCGCACCCTCCAGGAGCTGAGCCTGGTCCGCGGTGACGACGGGATCATCACCGCGACCGTGCGGGCCGACGCCTTCTGCCACAACATGGTGCGCTCGCTGATCGGCGCGCTGCTGTTCGTCGGCGACGGGCACCGCGGGCCGGACTGGCCCGGGAAGGTGCTGGCCGCGGGCGTGCGGGACTCCGCCGTGCATGTCGTACGACCGCACGGGCTGACCCTGGAGGAGGTCGGTTACCCGGCCGACGAACTGCTCGCGGCGCGGAACAAGGAGGCGCGCAACAAGCGCTCGCTTCCCCGCGCCGCCGGCTGCGCGACCTGTTAGCTACCGCTTGGCTACTGCTCCGCCGCGGCCGAGGCCTGGGCCTGGCCGCGGCGGTGGATCTGGTTCGCGGTGAACTGGGCCAGGTCGTTGCCGGTGCGGAAGACCTTGGTGTCCTTGTTGGTGACGTTCTTGCCGCTGGTGAAGCCGGAGATCGTGAAGTAGGCGTAGCGGCCGTAGGAGTTCCGCGTCGAGCGGCAGAAAGCGCCGTCGCAGAACGGCTTGACGCCCTTGCCGAACAGCGAGCGCACGATGCTGCGGTCGTCGGTCTGGGCCTTGGCCTTCGTGGCCTGCGCCGCGGTGTCGAAGACGGCGACACCGACGGTGGCCGCGACGTCGCCGTTGGTGTAGGTGACCCGCATCAGGCGGGTGCAGCCGTTGGCGGTGAGGATCTTCGGCAGGGTGCCGCCGGCGACGGTGGCGCAGCTCTCGGTGTCGGCCGTCGGGCCCTTCTCGTACACCGTGCCGTCCATGGTCAGCCGCGTGCCCGGGAACAGGGTGGCGGGGCTGAGCGGCGCGGTGTCCTTCTTGGCGCTGGAGATGAAGTCCTTCGGGTCCAGCGGCGGTGGTGCGCTGGTGGGCGCGAAGGACGGCGTGGCGGTGCCGGAGCCGGGGATGGAGGCGCTGGCGGGCAGATTGCTCGGGCCGGCCTCCGGATCGCCTCCGTTCGCGGAGACGACGGCCATGGCGACCGCCGTGCCTATCGCGACCGTGGCGAGGGCGCCGCCGGCTATGAACAGCAGCTTGCGGCGCTTGTTCCGTGTCTCGGAGGCCTCGGCGAGCGCGGCCCAGTCCGGGCTCCCGTCGTCGGCTCCGCTGTTCCACGGCTGCTGGGAATGCGGTTTCCAGGGATCCCACTGAGACTGGGGTCCCCCCTGCCCGTAACTCATGGGGCGCATCTTAGACGGGGGCCTGGTGATGCGGGGCCCGCCCGGCGGCCCGCCCCGTTTTGACCCACCCGGGGGCCGCCCGGTAACCTACTTCTTCGTTGTGTATTGGCTTGCTCATTCTCACGGGACGGGCCCTTACACCGGTCCACCGGGCCGATGACCAGCGACCCCACGCACGCGGTATGCGTCGCCGCCGTGGGTCAAGGCTGTCGTGATCGTTTCGGTGACCTTGTTTAGGACCATTCACTCGAAGCGAAGGCTACGAACCGTGCGTACGTACAGCCCCAAGCCCGGCGATGTGACGCGCCAGTGGCACGTCATCGACGCTCAGGACGTTGTCCTGGGCCGTCTCGCCACCACTGCTGCGACCCTCCTGCGGGGCAAGCACAAGCCGATCTACGCGCCGCACGTCGACGCTGGTGACTTCGTCATCATCATCAACGCCGACAAGGTGCACCTGTCCGGCAACAAGCGGACCCAGAAGATGGCGTACCGCCACTCCGGCTACCCGGGTGGTCTGCGCTCCGTCCGCTACGACGAGCTGCTCGACAAGAACCCCGAGAAGGCCATCGAGAAGGCCGTCAAGGGCATGCTCCCCAAGAACACGCTGGGCCGTCAGATGCTCTCGAAGCTGAAGGTCTACAAGGGTGACCAGCACCCGCACGCTGCCCAGCAGCCGGTGCCGTTCGAGATCACCCAGGTCGCGCAGTAAGTCCGGCCACCCCCTAAGACTGAACAGAATCTGAGGAGAATCGTGGCCGAGACCACTGCCGAGCAGCCGCTCGAAGAGCTTGACATCGACAGCTACACCACCGAGTCCGAGGTTCCGGTGGAGGGTGAGTACACCTCCGAGTCCCTCGCCTCGCGCTTCGGCGAGCCCCAGCCGGCCGCCGGCCTGGGCCGTCGCAAGAACGCCATCGCCCGCGTCCGGATCGTTCCGGGCACCGGCAAGTGGAAGATCAACGGTCGCACCCTTGAGGACTACTTCCCCAACAAGGTGCACCAGCAGGAAGTCAACGAGCCGTTCAAGGTCCTGGAGCTTGAGGGTCGTTACGACGTCATCGCCCGCATCGCGGGTGGTGGTGTCTCCGGTCAGGCCGGTGCCCTCCGTCTCGGTGTGGCCCGTGCGCTGAACGAGGCCGACGTCGACAACAACCGCGGCCCGCTGAAGAAGGCCGGCTTCCTCAAGCGCGACGACCGTGCGGTCGAGCGCAAGAAGGCCGGTCTGAAGAAGGCCCGCAAGGCCCCGCAGTACAGCAAGCGCTAACCAGCAGCTGCCTGCTCGTACTCCGAACGCCCCGGCGGCACGCCACATGTGCCGTCGGGGCGTTCGTTTATCCCCGCCAAGGGCGTATAACGACACAAGACGCTCAGAGGCTTGTGTGATCGGATCGCATGGCGTCTGCCATCATTCCCGGCAGCAAGGACGCTTCCTCAGGAGGACAAGTGGGACGACTCTTCGGCACGGACGGCGTGCGCGGTGTCGCCAACGCGGATCTCACGGCCGAGATGGCGCTCGGCCTCTCCGTCGCCGCGGCGCACGTGCTGGCCGAGGCGGGCACCTTCGAGGGGCACAAGCCGAAAGCGGTGGTCGGACGTGACCCGCGGGCGTCCGGGGAGTTCCTGGAGGCGGCGGTGGTCGCGGGCCTCGCGAGCGCGGGCGTGGACGTCCTGTGTGTCGGTGTGCTGCCGACGCCGGCGGTGGCACACCTGACCGGCGCGCTCGGCGCCGACCTCGGTGTGATGCTCTCCGCCAGCCACAACGCCATGCCGGACAACGGCATCAAGTTCTTCGCCCGCGGCGGCCACAAGCTCGCCGACGAGCTGGAGGACAGGATCGAGGCGGTCTACGACGCGCACCGGCACGGCGAGCCGTGGGAGCGGCCGACGGGCGCCGGGGTCGGACGTGTGCGGTCGTACGACGAGGGCTTCGAGACGTACGTCGCGCACCTCCTGTCGGTGCTGCCGAACCGGCTCGACGGGCTGAAGATCGTCCTGGACGAAGCGCACGGCGCGGCCTCGGGGGTCTCGCCGGAGGCGTTCGCCCGGGCCGGTGCCCAGGTCGTCACGATCGGCGCGGAGCCGGACGGCCTCAACATCAACGACGGCTGCGGCTCGACCCACCTGGACAAGCTGAAGGCCGCGGTCGTCGAGCACGGCGCGGACCTCGGCATCGCCCACGACGGCGACGCCGACCGCTGCCTGGCCGTGGACCACACCGGCGAGGAGGTCGACGGCGACCAGATCCTCTCCGTGCTCGCGCTGGCGATGCGGGAGCGTTCCGCACTGCGCTCCGACACCGTCGTCGCGACCGTGATGTCCAACCTCGGGTTCAAGCTGGCCATGGAGCGCGCGGGCATCCGGCTCGTGCAGACCGCCGTCGGCGACCGGTACGTGCTGGAGGAGATGAAGGAGCACGGCTACGCCCTCGGCGGCGAGCAGTCCGGGCACGTCATCATCCTCGACCACGCGACCACCGGTGACGGCACGCTGACCGGGCTGCTGCTGGCGGCGCGGGTCGCGGAGACCGGCCGTACGCTCCGGGAGCTGGCCTCGGTGATGGAGCGGCTGCCGCAGGTGCTGATCAACGTGCCGGACGTGGACAAGTCGCGGGTGAAGACGTCCGCCGACCTCGCCACCGCCGTCGCCGAGGCGGAGCGGGAGCTGGGGGCGACCGGGCGGGTGCTGCTGCGGCCCTCCGGGACCGAGCCGCTGGTCCGGGTCATGGTCGAGGCCGCGGACATCGACCAGGCCCGGTCGGTGGCGGGACGGCTCGCCGACGCGGTGAAGTCGGCCCTCGGCTGAGTAGGCCCTCGGCTGAGTCGGGCCGCGGCTGAGTGGGGCCGCGGCTGAGTCGGGCCTACGCGGGGCGTCCCGTGTGTTTGGCCCACAAGCGCTTCTGGGCCAGGAGCGTCAGCGTTCCCGCCAGGACGATCCCTCCCAGGTTCACCAGGAGCTGGACGGACGAGCCCAGGGTCTGGCCCGTGTCGCCATAGGCCAGAGCCGCCGCCGCGTTGGCGGCGGCCGGGACCGTGGTGACCGAGATCGCGACGCCCACCAGGGCACCCGACTTGGCGGAGGTCAGGGACAGGGTGCCGGCGACGCCGGCCAGGACGGCCACGATGAGCGAGAAGGCGTCGGGCGCGTACACGAAGGCCGTGTTGGGGCGTTCGCCCTCCAGGTCCGAGCGGTGGAACAGCCCGATGGTGTCCATGAACAGGGTGAAGCCGACCGTCACCGCCATCGCCACCGCGAAGCCCACCAGCAGGGCGATCAGTGAGCGCCAGGCCAGGCTCGGGCGGCGTCGGACCAGGGCCGTGCAGATACCGGCCAGGGGGCCGAACTCCGGGCCGACCGCCATCGCGCCCACGATCAGGACGGCGTTGTCGAGCACCACACCGCAGGCCGCGATCGTCGTGGCCAGGGTGATGAAGGCGACGTAGGTGACGGACAGCGTCGACTCCTCGTGGGTGGCCTCGGTCAGGCCCTCCCACAGGACCGCGTCCGCGCCCTCGCCCGGCGCCTCCGCCTCGGCCTCGTCGGCCCGCCGGGACAGCGAGAGGCCGATGTCGTCGACGGCGATCGCACCGGTCTCGTCCAGGCCCAGCCGGCGCAGACCGTTGATGAGTTCGTCGCCCGCCTCCCGGGCGACGTCGCACAGGACGAGGTCCCCGGCGGGATCGCGGGCGGCGCCGGGGAGGACGACGAGGTGGGCGGTACCGACCGTGTTCTCGATCAGCCGGACCACCTCGTCGGTCCGCTCGGCGGGACTGATCAGGCGCAGGTGCAGCATGGCGCCCATCTAACAGGGGCGGCTACAGCTTGCGCAGCCTGAGGCGCTGCACCTTGTGGTCCGGGCCCTTGCGCAGGACGAGGGTGGCCCGGCCGCGGGTCGGGGCGATGTTCTCCACCAGGTTGGGCTTGTTGATGGTCCGCCAGAGCGTGCGGGCGTAGTCCAGGGCCTCCTCCTCGGAGACCTGGGTGTACTTGCGGAAGTACGAGGACGGGTTCTGGAAGGCGGTCTGGCGCAGCTTCTTGAAGCGGTTGAGGTACCAGCTCTCGATGTCCTCGGCGCTGGCGTCGACGTAGACGCTGAAGTCGAAGTAGTCGGCGAGACCGACCCGGGTGCGGCCGTCCTTGCCGGGCAGCGCGGGCTGGAGGACGTTCAGGCCCTCCACGATCAGGATGTCCGGGCGGCGCACGGTGAGCCGCTGGTCCGGGACGATGTCGTAGATGAGGTGGGAGTAGACGGGGGCCGTCACCTCGTCCTTGCCCGCCTTGATGTCGGCGACGAAACGGGTGAGGGCCCGGCGGTCGTAGGACTCGGGGAAACCTTTCCGCGACATCAGGCCGCGCGCCTGCAGCTCCCGGGTGGGCAGCAGGAAGCCGTCCGTCGTGACCAGCTCCACGCGCGGGTGCTCGGGCCAGCGGGAGAGCAGGGCCTGCAGGAGACGGGAGACGGTGGACTTGCCGCAGGCCACCGAGCCGGCGACGCCTATCACGAACGGGGTGCCGGACTGGGAGCCCTGCTCCCCGAGGAAGGTGTTCAGCGCGCCTCTGAGGCCGTCGGTGGCGCCGACGTAGAGGTTGAGGAGCCGGGAGAGCGGGAGGTAGATGTCCCGCACCTCGTCCAGGTCGATGACGTCACCCAGACCGCGGAGCTTCTCCACCTCCTCGGCGGTGAGCGGCAGCGGTGTCTTGTCGCGCAGCGCGCTCCACTCGGCGCGGGTGAGATCGACGTAGGGAGTCGCCTCCGGCCTGTGCCGGTGGGCGCTCCGGGGCATCGAGGAGACCGGTGAGATCACAGTCCATTGTTAACGGAGTTTGAACGGCGCGGCGGGTGGGGTCCGTCACGCCGGACCGGCGCGGCCAATCGCGGCCGGAGGGCTGCGTACGACGGTGGGAATTTCCGAATTCGGGCAGGCGGAGGCCGTTTCCGATCACGATCGGCCCGTAGGCTGCCGCTCATGTGCGGAATCGTGGGATACGTGGGGTCACAGTCGGCGCTCGATGTCGTGATGGCCGGACTGAAACGGCTGGAGTACCGGGGGTACGACTCGGCGGGCGTCGCCGTGCCGGCGGACGGCGGGCTGGCCGCCGCGAAGCGAGCGGGGAAGCTGGTCAACCTGGAGAAGGAGCTGGTCGACCGGCCGCTGCCGACCGGCTCGACCGGCATTGGGCACACCCGCTGGGCCACCCACGGCGGCCCCACGGACGCCAACGCGCACCCGCACCTGGACAACGCGGGCCGGGTCGCGGTGGTCCACAACGGCATCATCGAGAACTTCGCGGTGCTGCGCGCGGAACTGGCCGAGCGCGGCCACGAGCTGAACTCCGAGACGGACACCGAGGTCGTCGCCCATCTGCTGGCCGAGGAGTACTCCTCCTGCGCCGACCTCGCGGCGGCCATGCGGCTGGTGTGCCGGCGGCTGGAGGGCGCCTTCACGCTGGTCGCGGTGCACGCCGACGAGCCGGACGTGGTGGTCGGCGCCCGCCGCAACTCGCCGCTGGTGGTGGGCGTCGGCGAGGGCGAGGCGTTCCTGGCCTCCGACGTCGCCGCGTTCATCGCCCACACCCGATCCGCGATCGAGCTGGGCCAGGACCAGGTGGTGGAGCTGCGCCGGGACGGCGTCACGGTGACGGGCTTCGACGGCCGCCCGGCCGAGGTCCGCTCCTACCACGTGGACTGGGACGCCTCCGCCGCCGAGAAGGGCGGCTACGACTACTTCATGCTCAAGGAGATCGCCGAACAGCCCAAGGCGGTCGCCGACACCCTGCTCGGCCGGATCGACCCGTCCGGCTCGCTCACCCTGGACGAGGTGCGGATCAGCCCCTCCGAGCTGCGCGAGATCGACAAGGTCGTCATCGTCGCCTGCGGTACGGCCTTCCACGCCGGCCTGATCGCCAAGTACGCCATCGAGCACTGGACACGGATCCCCTGCGAGGTGGAGCTGGCCAGCGAGTTCCGCTACCGGGACCCGATCCTGGACGGGCGGTCGCTGGTGATCGCCATCTCCCAGTCCGGCGAGACCATGGACACCCTGATGGCGCTCCGGCACGCCCGCGAGCAGGGCTCCAAGGTGCTGGCGATCTGCAACACCAACGGCTCGACGATCCCCCGCGAGTCGGACGCGGTGCTGTACACGCACGCCGGCCCGGAGGTCGCGGTCGCCTCCACCAAGGCGTTCCTCACCCAGCTGGTCGCCTGCTACCTGGTCGCGCTGTACCTGGGGCAGGTGCGCGGCACCAAGTGGGGCGACGAGATCCAGGCCGTGATCAAGGACCTGTCCCGGATCTCCGAGGAGGTCGAGCGGGTCCTTCAGACCATGGAGCCGGTACGGGCGCTGGCGCGCACCCTCGCCGCGAAGAACACGGTGCTGTTCCTCGGCCGGCACGTGGGCTACCCGGTGGCCCTGGAGGGCGCGCTCAAGCTGAAGGAACTGGCGTACATGCACGCCGAGGGCTTCGCCGCGGGCGAGCTGAAGCACGGCCCGATCGCGCTGATCGAGGAGGACGTGCCGGTGGTCGTGGTCGTACCGTCGCCGCGCGGCCGGTCGGTCATCCACGACAAGATCGTCTCCAACATCCAGGAGATCCGGGCGCGGGGCGCGCGCACCATCGTGATCGCGGAGGAGGGCGACGAGGCGGTGGTCCCGTACGCCGACCACCTGATCCGCATCCCGGCCACGCCGACCCTGCTCCAGCCGCTGGTGGCCACGGTGCCGTTGCAGGTCTTCGCGTGCGAGCTGGCCACCGCCAGGGGCAACGAGGTGGATCAGCCGCGCAACCTCGCCAAGTCGGTCACGGTGGAGTGAGGGGGCGGGGCTCGGTCAGTGCACCGAGAAGCCGCCGTCCACGAAGATCGACTGGCCCGTGACGTACGCGGAGGCGCGGCTCGCCAGGAAGACGGCCGCGCCCTCGAAGTCCTCGGCGAGGCCGTTGCGGCCGGTCATCGTGCGGGCGGCCAGGGCGGCCACCCTCTCCGGGTCGGAGGACAGCCGCTGGTTCAGCGGGGTCATCACGAAGCCCGGCACGAGGGTGTTGACGGTGACCCCGTACGGTGACCAGGCCTCGGCCTGGGAGCGGGCCAGGGACTCCAGCGCCCCCTTGGAGACGCCGTAGGCACCGCTCTGCACGAAGGCGCGGTGGGCCTGCTGGGAGGTGATGTGGATGATCCGCCCGAAGCCCCGCTCGGCCATGCCGGGGCCGAACCGACGGCCCAGCAGGAAGGGCGCCTCCAGGTTCACCGCCATGGTGGTGTCCCACACGTCCTCGTCCGTCTCGGCCATCGGCGGCCGGAGGTTGATCCCGGCGGAGTTGACGAGGATGTCGGGCTCGCCGAAGACGGCCGCGGCCTCCTCGGCCGCCGCGCGCACCCCGTCCCGCGACCCCAGGTCACCGCTGACCCAGGCCGCCCGGCAGCCGGCGCTCGTCAACTCCTCGACGGTGGCCGCCAGTTCCCGCTGCCGCCGGGCCACGACCACCACCCGTGCCCCGGCCCGCGCGAGCGCCCCCGTGACGGCCCGTCCGATACCGGAACTGCCGCCGGTCACCAGGGCGACCCGGCCGTCCAGGGAGAAGAGGCCGGAGAGATAGGCGTGTGACGAGTTCATGCTGGAAGCCTAGAACGCGCCCCCGCCGCCCGGTTCGGCCCGTGTCCGCGGTCGGGGTCGTAGGGTGCTCGGCATGAGCATCATCGGGGTGGGCATCGACGTCGCCGAGATCGACCGGTTCCGGGCGTCCCTGGAGCGGACACCGGGGCTGGCCGACCGGTTGTTCGTGGAGCGGGAGCTGCTGCTGCCCAGCGGCGAGCGACGCGGTATCGCCTCGCTCGCGGCCCGGTTCGCCGCCAAGGAGGCGCTGGCGAAGGCGCTGGGCGCGCCGCCGGGGCTGCAGTGGACCGATGCCGAGGTGTACGTGGAGGACAGCGGGCAGCCGCGGCTGCGGGTGAAGGGGACCGTGGCCGCGAAGGCCGCGGAGCTGGGCGTGCGGTCCTGGCACGTGTCGCTCAGTCACGACGCGGGCGTCGCCTCGGCCGTCGTGGTCGCCGAGGGCTGACCGGACCGGATCGGCGGGTGTGGACCGCGGGGGTTCCGGGGCAGACTCGACCGCATGCGTACTGCGTACAGCGTGGAGACGGTAAGGGCGGCCGAGCGGGCGTTGATGGCACGGCTGCCGGAGGGCGCGCTGATGCAGCGGGCCGCCGCCGGGCTGGCCGCCGCCTGCTCCGACCTGCTCGGGCGGGTGTACGGCAGCCGGGTGGTGCTGCTCGTCGGCAGCGGCGACAACGGCGGGGACGCCCTGTACGCGGGGGCCCGGCTGGCCCGCCGCGGCGCGGGTGTGACGGCGGTCCTGCTGACGCCGGGACGGGCCCACGGCGGGGGGCTCGCCGCCCTGCGCCGGGCGGGCGGTGCCGTCGTCCCGGCGGACGCCGCCGGCCCGGTCGGGGAACTGCTCCCGCGGGCCGACCTGGTCGTGGACGGCATCGTCGGGATCGGCGGCAAGGGCGGGCTGCGGCCGGACGCCGAGCGGCTCGCCGGGGTGGTGGCGCGGTCCCGGGCCGCCGTGGTGGCCGTGGACCTGCCCAGCGGCGTCGACGCGGACACCGGCGAGGTCCGCGGGGCCGCGCTCCGGGCCGACCTGACCGTCACCTTCGGCACGTACAAGCCGGGGCTGCTGGTGGATCCCGCGCGGGAGTACGCCGGGGTGGTGCGGCTCGTCGACATCGGTCTGGAACCGCCGCCCGCCGACGCCGTGCTGGAGGCCCTGCAACACGCCGACGTGGACCGGCTGTTGCCGGTGCCGACGGGGGAGAGCGACAAGTACCGGCGCGGGGTGGTCGGGATCGCCGCCGGGTCGGCGCGCTATCCCGGGGCGGCCGTGCTGGCGGTGTCGGGCGCGCTGCGGGGCGGGGCCGGGGCCGTACGGTACGTCGGGCCGGCCGGGGAGGCGGTCATCGCCCGCTTCCCGGAGACCCTCGTCTCCGACGCCGGGCCCGCCAGGGCCGGTCGGGTGCAGGCCTGGGTGGTCGGACCCGGCGCCGGGGACGACGCGGCGACCGTCGCCGAGGTGCTGGAGGCGGACGTGCCGGTGCTGCTGGACGCGGACGGGCTGCGGCTGGCCGAACGGGACGCGGTACGGCGGCGTACGGCGCCGACGCTGATGACCCCGCACGCCGGGGAGGCCGCCGCGCTGCTGGGCGTGCGGCGGGAGGAGGTCGAGGGGGCCCGGCTGGCCGCGGTGCGGGAGCTCGCGGCGGTGTACCGGGCGACGGTGCTGCTCAAGGGCTCGACCACGCTGGTCGCCGACTTCTCGGGCGGACCGGTACGGGCGAACGCCACGGGGACGCCCTGGCTGGCCACGGCCGGGAGCGGCGACGTGCTGTCCGGGCTCGCGGGGTCCTTGCTGGCGGCGGGGCTGGGCGCGGTGGACGCGGGGAGCGCGGCGGCGTACCTGCACGGGCTGGCGGGCCGGTTCGCGGCAGAGGGAGCACCGGCGGGGGCCCATGACGTGGCGTCACACATTCCGCAGGCGTGGAGAGACGTACGGGGCTGAGCGGTGCGGCGCGGTGTGGCCGGCGATGGTGCCACCCCCTGGGGGCGCGGGGAGCTGCGCGATCGGCTCCCGGGCGCCCGTGGCCCGGTGACGGCCGGAGGCCCCACCGCGGGATCGACCCGGTCCCCGCTCGGGGCGGTTTGGTGTGGTCGGCGGTGCTGTAACTCCCTGGGGGCGCGGGGAGCTGCGCGACCGGCCCCCACGCACCCGTGGCCCGGTGACGGCCGGAGGCCCCACCGCGGGATCGACCCGGCCCACGCCCCGCGCGCGGTGGCTCTGAGAGACTGGGGGCGCGATGAGTGAGACTGCTGCTGAGCCGACCGCCGCCCTGCGCGCCCGCGCCGAGATCGATCTGGGTGCCCTGCGCGCCAATGTGCGGGCCCTGCGCGCCCGGGCCGAGGGCGCCGCCGTGATGGCCGTCGTCAAGTCCGACGGATACGGCCACGGCGCGGTGCCGTGTGCCCGCGAGGCCCTCGCCGCGGGCGCGAGCTGGCTCGGCACGGCCACGGCCGAGGAGGCCCTGGCGCTGCGCGCGGCCGGGCTGCCCGGCCGGATGCTGTGCTGGCTCTGGGTGCCGGGCGGGCCCTGGCGGCAGGCGATCGAGGCGGACATCGACGTCTCGCTGAGCGGCATGTGGGCCCTGCGGGAGGTCGTGGCGGCCGCCCGTGCGGCGGGCCGCCCCGCGCGCGTGCAGCTCAAGGCCGACACCGGCCTCGGCCGCAACGGCTGCCAGCCCGGCGAGGACTGGGCCGAACTCGTCGCCGCGGCCCTGCGGGCCGAGGCCGAGGGGCTGGTCCGGGTCACCGGACTGTGGTCGCACTTCGCGTGTGCCGACGAGCCCGGGCACCCGTCCATCGCCGCCCAGCTCGCCCGCTTCCGGGAGATGACGGCGTACGCCGAGGAGCGGGGCGTACGGCCCGAGGTACGGCACATCGCCAACTCGCCGGCCACCCTCACCCTGCCCGAGACCCACTTCGACCTGGTCCGCACGGGCATCGCCATGTACGGCGTCTCGCCCAGCCCCGAGCTGGGCACCCCGGCGGACTTCGGGCTGCGCCCGGTGATGACGCTCAGCGCCTCGCTGGCCCTCGTCAAGCGCACCCCGGGCGGCCACGGCGTCAGTTACGGCCACCACTACGTCACCCCCGGCGAGACCACCCTCGGCCTGGTGCCGGTGGGTTACGCGGACGGCATCCCGCGGCACGCCTCCGGCACCGGCCCGGTGCTGGTCGACGGCAAGTGGCGGACGGTCGCCGGGCGGGTCGCCATGGACCAGTTCGTGGTGGACCTGGGCGGCGACGAACCCCCGGTGGGCAGCGAGGCCGTGCTGTTCGGACCCGGCGACCGGGGCGAGCCCACCGCGGAGGACTGGGCGCAGGCCTGCGGCACGATCGCGTACGAGATCGTCACACGCATCGGTACGCGCGTTCCCCGCGTCTATGTGAACGGGCAAGAACTCGGGTAACCCGTCGGGAGCGGCACCCCGCGTTCCCGGACGCACCGGTCACGTCCGCCGCACCCGGCACGGCGGAACCAGCACGGCGGCACGATCCGTATCACCCACCCAGGCGAACTGCAGTACGGCGAAGAGGAGCGGTACGTGAGCGAGAGCAGCGCGGAGGCCGTGGCGGACGTCGTCGCCTCGGCGGCCGCCGCCTCCGCCGCGGGAGCGGCCGGGAGCTGGCGCAGGGCGACCGGCATCGCCGGCGCCGCGATAGGCGTGCTCGCCGCCGGAGCGGCGGCCGGTGTCGCCGTCGAGCGGATGACGGTGGGCCGCGGGATGCGCCGCAAGGCCCGGCTGGCGCTGGACTCGGCGGGCCCGTACGGCACCCTGCGCGGCACCCCCGGCAAGGCGTACGCCGACGACGGCACCGAGCTGTACTACGAGGTCGACGAGGCCGAACCCGACCGCGGCCCGAACGTCTCCCCGCGCCGGCGCCGGCTCTTCGGCCGCAAGGCACCCGCCCCGGTCACCGTCGTCTTCTGCCACGGCTACTGCCTCAGCCAGGACTCCTGGCACTTCCAGCGGGCGGCCCTGCGCGGGGTGGTGCGGACCGTGCACTGGGACCAGCGCAGTCACGGGCGGTCCGGGCGGGGCGTGGCCCAGACCCGGGACCAGGTGCCCCTCACCATCGACCAGCTCGGCCGCGACCTGAAGGCCGTGCTCGACGCCGCCGTACCGGACGGGCCGGTGGTGCTGGTCGGTCACTCGATGGGCGGAATGACGGTGATGGCCCTCGCCGCGCAGTACCCCGAGCTGATCCGGGACCGGGTCGTCGCCACCGCCCTCGTGGGGACCTCCTCCGGGCGGCTCGGAGAGGTCAACTTCGGGCTCCCGGTGGCCGGCGTCAACGCGGTGCGCCGGATCCTCCCCGGTGTGCTGAAGGCGCTCGGGCAGCAGGCGGAGCTGGTGGAGAAGGGGCGCCGGGCCACCGCCGACCTGTTCGCCGGGATCATCAAGCGGTACTCGTTCGCGGGGCGGGACATCGACCCGGCCGTGGAACGCTTCGCCGAGCGGATGATCGAGTCGACGCCGATCGACGTGGTCGCCGAGTTCTACCCGGCCTTCACCGACCACGACAAGACCGAGGCGCTCGCCTGCTTCCGGGACATGCCGGTGCTCGTGCTGGCCGGCGTCCAGGACCTGGTCACGCCCAGCGAGCACAGTGAGGCCATCGCCGACCTGCTGCCCGACGCCGAGCTGGTGCTGGTGCCGGACGCCGGGCACCTGGTGATGCTGGAGCACCCGGAAGTGGTCACCGACCGCCTCGCCGACCTGCTCACCCGCGCGGGTGCGGTGCCCGCAGGAGCTACCGTAAGTGGCTATGGAAGCACCAGCAGCACCGCACAACCCCGCTGAGACCCAGCTGACCGTCACCTCCCCGGAACAGATGCGGGAGCTGGGCCGCCGCCTCGCCGAACTGCTGCGCGCGGGCGACCTCGTGATGCTCAGCGGAGAGCTGGGCGCGGGCAAGACCACGCTGACCCGCGGGCTCGGCGAGGGCCTCGGCGTGCGCGGCGCGGTCACCTCGCCGACCTTCGTGATCGCCCGGGTGCATCCGTCCCTCGGCGACGGCCCGCCCCTGGTGCACGTCGACGCCTACCGGCTCTCCGGCGGCCTGGACGAGATGGAGGACCTGGACCTCGACGTCTCGCTGCCCGACTCGGTGATCGTCGTGGAGTGGGGCGAGGGCAAGGTGGAGGAGCTGACCGAGGACCGCCTCCAGGTCGTCATCCACCGCGCGGTCGGCGACACCACGGACGAGGTGCGGCACGTGACGGTGACGGGACTGGGGGAGCGCTGGTCCGACGCGGGCCTGGAGACCCTGTCCGGCTGAAACGCGCCCCCGGAGGGACGCGGGGAAGGGCGCGACCAGCCACAACGGCCCCGGAGCCACGACGGCCCGGCGGCCACAACGGCCCGGAGCCACAGCGGCCCGGCAGCCCAGCGGACCGGCGGCCACAGGGGCCCGGAGCCACAGCGGCCCCGGAGGCACGACGGCCCGGCGGCCACAACGGCCCGGCGGCCACAACGGCCCGGCGGCCACAACGGACCCGGCAGCCCAGCGGACCGGCGGCCACAACGGACCGGAGCCACAGCGGACCGGCAGCCCAGCGGACCGGCGGCCACAACGGACCGGAGCCACAGCGGACCGGCAGCCCAACGCACCGGCAGTCGAACGCACCGGCAGTCGAACGCACCCGCAGTCGGACCGACCCGGCGGCCGGAGGACGGCGTGTCGTGTCCCCCTAGCGGATGACGATCACCCGCACCCCGATCGTCGCGAACCTCCACATCGCGTCCCCGTCGGCCCGGGTCTCGCGGATCCCCCCGGTCTTCACCCCCGTGTCGGCCACCATGCCCGTCGCCGCGCCGTCCACCACCGCGCTGAACCCGATGGTCACCCCGTCCACGCTGGTGAACCGCACGACGTGCTCGATGGGGACGCCGTCGGTGCCGGTGGCCGCGTTGGAGCGGGACGTCACCCAGTACGTGCCGGCCGGCGGGTCGACGGTGCCCGGCCGTACCCGGAAGGTGCGCTCCACCCGGTTGCCGGCTGCGACCAGCCAGACCCGGTCGTCGTCCACCGAGTACACGACCCGTTCACCCGTTCCGGAGCCGTTCGGCAGGGCGGTCGGGTTGTGCCGGTCCCGCGGCGCCTTCGAGGCGGCCGTCGCGTGCGCCGCCGGCCCCGCGCCCAGGTGCGCCGGCAGCGTCGCCTGGGCCCGGTAGGCGAGGAAACCGACCGTCCCCAGAGCCACCGCGGTGAGGCCGGCCACGATTCCCGAGCTGGTCCCTGCCACCTGCGCCACCTCTGCTTCGTGCGATATGTCGTACTTCGTACCGACCGTAGCAGTCGGTGACCGCCCGCCCCGGGCGGCGATGCGCGAGCCGCGGGCGCCGTAGGCTGTTCGCGTGCTCTTGCTCGCTCTGGATACCGCAACACCCGCCGTCACCGTCGCGCTGCACGACGGCACGGACGTCATCGCCTCGTCGAGTCAGGTGGACGCGCGCCGGCACGGAGAACTGCTGCTGCCGGCCGTCGACCGGGTCCTCACCGAGGCCGGCCTGACGCTGGAGGCCGTCACCGGGATCGTCGTCGGCACCGGCCCCGGCCCCTACACCGGCCTGCGCGTCGGCCTGATGACCGCCGACACCTTCGGCCTCGCCCTCGGTGTCCCGGTGCACGGCCTGTGCACGCTGGACGGCCTCGCCTACGCCGCCGACATCGAGAAGGGCCCCTTCGTCGTGGCGACCGACGCCCGCCGCAAGGAGGTCTACTGGGCGACGTACGCCGACTCCCGGACCCGGCTGACCGGCCCGGCCGTCGACCGCCCGGCCGACATCGCCGAGCAGGTCGCGGGTCTCCCGGCGGTCGGCGCCGGCGCGCTGCTCTACCCGGACACGTTCCCGAGCGCCCACGAGCCCGAGCACGTGTCCGCCGCCGCCCTCGCCCGTCTCGCCGCGGAGAAGCTCGCCGCCGGCGAGGAACTCCCCGCGCCCCGGCCGCTGTACCTGCGCCGGCCGGACGCCCAGGTCCCCAAGAACTACAAGGTGGTCACCCCCAAGTGACACAGCCGGAACCTCCCCGACTGCGCGAGATGCGCTGGTGGGACATCGACCCGGTCCTGGAGCTGGAGCGGGACCTGTTCCCCGAGGACGCCTGGTCCCGGGGCATGTTCTGGTCCGAGCTGGCCCACTCCCGGGGCACCGGGGCCACCCGGTGCTACCTCGTCGCCGAGTCCGCCGACGGCCGGATCGTCGGGTACGCGGGCCTGGCCGCCGCCGGTGAGCTGGCCGACGTCCAGACCATCGCGGTCGCCCGCGACCACCAGGGCACCGGCCTCGGCGCCCGGATGCTGACCGAGCTGCTGCGCGCGGCGACCGCGTTCGAGTGCCACGAGGTGATGCTCGAATGCCGGGTCGACAACCTGCCCGCCCAGAAGCTCTACGAGCGCTTCGGCTTCGTCCCCATCGGCTTCCGGCGCGGCTACTACCAGCCGGGCAACGTGGACGCCCTGGTGATGCGCCTGACCACGGAACCCGGCAGCGGCACCGCCGAGGGCTCCGCCCCAGTACAAGGAACCGATATCAATGACTGACGAACCTCTCGTCCTCGGCATCGAGACCTCCTGCGACGAGACCGGCGTCGGCATCGTCCGCGGCACCACCCTGCTGGCGGACGCCGTCGCCTCCAGCGTGGACGAGCACGCCCGCTTCGGCGGTGTCGTGCCGGAGGTGGCCTCCCGGGCGCACCTGGAGGCGATGGTCCCGACCATCGACCGCGCGCTGAAGGAGGCGGGGGTCAGCGCCAAGGACCTGGACGGCATCGCGGTCACCGCCGGTCCCGGCCTCGCCGGCGCCCTCCTCGTCGGCGTCTCCGCGGCCAAGGCGTACGCGTACGCCCTCGGCAAGCCCCTCTACGGCGTCAACCACCTCGCCTCCCACATCTGCGTGGACCAGCTGGAGCACGGCCCGCTGCCCGAGCCGACGATGGCGCTGCTGGTCTCCGGCGGCCACTCCTCGCTGCTGCTGTCGGCGGACATCACCTCCGACGTCCGCCCGATGGGCTCGACCATCGACGACGCGGCCGGCGAGGCCTTCGACAAGATCGCCCGCGTGCTGAACCTGGGCTTCCCCGGTGGCCCGGTCATCGACCGGTACGCGCGCGAGGGCGACCCGGAGGCCATCGCCTTCCCGCGCGGCCTGACCGGTCCGCGCGACCCGGCGTACGACTTCTCCTTCTCCGGTCTGAAGACCGCCGTGGCCCGCTGGATCGAGGCCAGGCGGGCGGCCGGCGAGGAGGTCCCGGTGCGCGATGTGGCCGCCTCCTTCCAGGAGGCCGTGGTCGACGTGCTGACCCGCAAGGCCGTGCGCGCCTGCAAGGACGAGGGCGTGGACCACCTGATGATCGGCGGCGGTGTGGCGGCCAACTCCCGGCTGCGCGCCCTGGCCCAGGAGCGCTGCGAGAGGGCCGGGATCCGCCTGCGCGTGCCGCGCCCCAAGCTGTGCACGGACAACGGCGCGATGGTGGCCGCGCTCGGCGCCGAGATGGTCGCCCGGGGCCGGGCCGCCTCCAGCTGGGACCTGTCGGCCGACTCCTCCCTGCCGGTGACCGACCCGCACGTCCCCGGCCACGACCACGTGCACGAGGTCAGCAAGGAGAACCTCTACTCATGACGGTCGCCCTGATGTGGGAGGCCCGGGCGGCCGAGGGGCGGGGCGCGGACCTGCTCGCCTGGGTGCGTGAACAGCCCCTCGCCGCGGAGCCGTTGCGGCGGGAGACCTTCCGCGCGCCGCAGGACCGGGTGCTGGTCATCACCTGGTGGGACGCGCCGTACGACGCCCCGCTGCCCGAACTCCCCGAGCCGGACGGGGCGTTGGTGACCCGGGCCGTGCACCGGTGGCGGTTCGAGGCGGTGGCGGACCACTGAGGTTGCGCGAGCCCCCCTCACCTGGGCTATGATCATCACACAGCGAACGGCCGGGAAACCGGCCCGGACGCAAGTGCGTTGGTGGTCCAAGGAAAGACGCCCCGCTTCCTGCGGGGAGATGCAGGTGCAAGGCCTGCCCGGCGCTCCACTCGACACCCCGCCCCCGGGATCTCCGGAGGCGGGGTGTTTTCGTGTGTCTCACTCCTGGAACCCCGGTCTGGACTCCGCTGGCACACGCGGCGCTTCGAATGTTTCGCTCAGTGCGTCGAATGTTACGAGAAAGCCGAGGCGTGCGCAGGGCTTCGTCAAGAGGTCCGGCGGGGATACGATCGCGGGCATGAAGCCTTCGAAGCCCGCAGAGACGCAGACGGCGACCCTCGCCGAAATCGCCCGTGAGGCCGGGGTCTCGGCTCCGACTGTTTCGAAGGTCCTCAACGGCCGTGCCGACGTCGCCCCCGCGACCCGCACCCGCGTCGAGGAGCTGCTGCGCGCCTACGGCTACCGGCGCCGACGCGCCGAGGCCTCCCGCTCGCCCCTGATCGACGTCGTCTTCCACGAGCTGGAGAGCGCCTGGGCGATGGAGGTCATCCGGGGCGTGGAGAACGTCGCCCGGGACGCCGGGCTGAGCGTGGTCCTGTCCGAGTCGGCCGGCCGGCTCACCCCCGGCCGCACCTGGGCCGACCAGGTCGCCGCCCGCCGTCCGCACGGGGTGGTGCTGGTGCTCTCCGAGCTCGACGAGTCCCAGCGGGCGCTGCTGACCAGCCGCTCCATCCCGTTCGTGGTGATGGACCCGGCCGGCGACCCGGGCCCGGACGTGCCGTCCATCGGCGCCACCAACTGGCAGGGCGGGCTCGCCGCCACCCGCCACCTCGTGGAGCTGGGGCACACCCGGATCGGCGCGATCAGCGGCCCGTCCCGGATGATGTGCAGCCGGGCCCGGGTCGACGGCTACCGGGCCGCCCTGGAGACGGCCGGGCTGCCCGCCGACGCCTCGCTCGTCGTGGCCGGCGACTTCCACCACGAGGCCGGCTACCGCCTGGGCCTCCAGCTGCTGCGCCGCCCGGACCGGCCCACCGCCGTCTTCGCGGGCAACGACCTCCAGGCGCTCGGCCTGTACGAGGCCGCCCGTGAACTGGGTCTGCGCATCCCGGAGGACCTCAGCGTGGTCGGCTTCGACGATCTGCCGGTGGCCCGCTGGGTGGGCCCGCCGCTGACGACCGTACGGCAGCCGCTCACCGAGATGGCCGAGGCCGCGGCCCGGCTCGTGCTGGAGCTGGGGCGCGCGCAGGAGGAGCGGGCGGCGACCCGGGTGGAGCTGGCGACGAGCCTGGTGGTGCGGTCGAGCACGGCGGCACCCGCCGTGGCCGGAAGTTGACGTTTTGACGGGTGCGGGGCGCACCCCGCACGCCTCCGAAGTCGATCGGGTGAGCTACCGAAATTTTCCGGTGCCCGTGGTGACGCCGGGCTGAACCGGAAGATGAGAGTTCCCCAAGAAAACCGACACAGACCGCTTCCGCTAACAGTCCCCTAATAATTCGGACTTACGTTCCTGTCGTGACGCGACACGAGGAGCAAGGCGACGCGGGCAGACGGGTGGGCCGGCGGCCCGGAGCGCTGAAGGCCGTCGGTCTCACCCTGGCGGGTGCCCTGGCGCTGGGCGCGGCGGCGGCGGGCTGGGCCTACTGGCACCTCGAGCGCAACATCACCGGCGTCGACATCAACAGCGCACTCGGCGACGACCGTCCGGCCAGGGCCGTCACCACCCCCTCCGCCGGCGCCTCCCCGCTGCCCACCGGCTCCCTGAACCTCCTGGTGCTCGGCTCGGACTCGCGCAGCGGCAAGGCCAACCGGGAACTCGGCGGCGGTGACAGCGGCGGGGCCCGGTCCGACACCGCGATGGTCGTGCACCTCGCCGGGGGCCGCACCAGGGCCACCGTCGTCAGCATCCCCCGCGACACCCTCGTCACCCGCCCCGCCTGCCCGCTCTCCTCCGGCGGCAGCACGGCACCGGCGTACGGAGTCATGTTCAACAGCGCCTACGCGGTGGGCGGACCGGTGTGCGCGGTGAAGACCGTCGAGTCGCTCACCGGCGTCCGCATGGACCACTACCTCGAAATCGACTTCTCCGGCTTCGCCGAGCTGGTCGACGCGCTCGGCGGGGTCGACGTCACCACCGGCCGGGACATCGACGACGACAAGAGTCATCTGCACCTCGAGGCCGGCACCCACCACCTCGACGGCACGCAGGCCCTGGCCCTCGCCCGCACCCGGCACGGCATAGGCGACGGCAGCGACCTGGGCCGCATAGGACTCCAGCAGACACTGGTCAAGGCCCTGCTGGGACAGCTCTCCGACGCCGGCCTGCTCACCGACCCGGCCAAGCTCTACAAGGTCGCGGACGCCGCCACCGCCGGCCTCACCACCGACACCGGCCTGGACTCCCTGAACGAGCTGACGAGCCTCGGCCGCAGCCTGAAGGACCTCGACCCCGGCCGGGTGCGGACGCTGACCATGCCGGTCGTCCCCGCACCCTCCGACCCCAACCGGGTCGTCGCCGACGAACCGGCGGCGGCCGAACTGTGGGCCTCCCTGCGCTGATCCGTACAACCTTCCGGGTGAGGCACGGGTCTGCTGCGATGACCGAACAGCTGTACACCAGGGGGTTTTCCGTTGTTCCGCTCGCGTTCGCACACCCGTTGGGCCCTGCCGCTGACCCTGGGCCTGACCACGCTCGGCCTCGCCGCCCCGGCCGTGTCCGCCGCCCCGCCGAAGAGCACCCCGGTCCATGACGACTTCAACGGCGACGGCTACGCCGACCTCGCGATCGGCGCCCCGAACGCCACGGTCGGCGGCCAGGCCCGGGCCGGCTACGTCGCCGTGCTCTACGGCGGCCCGCACGGCCTGTCCGCCGGGCACCGCGCGATCATCAGCCGGGCCACCGCCGGCGTCCCCGGCGACCCCGTCAAGGGGCAGGGCTTCGGCCTGCAGATCACCAAGGGCGACCTGGACGGCGACGGCTACGCCGACCTCGTCACCGCCGGGGTCGTCGTCTGGGGCGGCCCACGCGGACTGTCCGGGGGCACGGCGATCCCGGGCAACTCCCACCAGAGCGGGGACTTCGACGGCGACGGACGTCTCGACCTCGCCGTGATCCAGGGCGGCTCCGGCATGGGCGACGACCCGGCCGGCAGCACCGCCGAGATCTGGAAGGGCCCGATCAAGCGCACCGGCACCCCGGCCGCGCGCACCCCGCTCGACCCCGAGCACCTCCAGTACGTCGACATGCACAACGGCGACACCGGCGACATCAACGGCGACGGCCGCACCGACCTGGTGCTGACCGGCTACTGCGGCGACGGCAACAACTGCAGCCAGTTGTACCTGAGCGGTCCCGCCGGCCTCTCCCGCGTCACCCAGCCCTACCGCAGCGGCGACGGCGCGGCGGCCATCGGCGACCTCAACGGCGACGGCTACGGCGACCTCGTCACCGGGTTCCAGGACGACAACGCGATCTGGGTGATGTACGGCAGCGCGTCCGGGCTGCGCGGCGAGTCCACCTGGAAGCGGTTCACGCAGGACACGCCCGGCGTCCCCGGCAGCCGGGAGAGCAACGACAAGTTCGGCCAGGCGGTCGCCGTCGGGGACATCACCGGTGACGGCATCGACGACGTCGCGGTCGGCGTGCCCGACGAGAACGGCGAGGGCGTGGTCGACGTGCTGCGCGGCAGCCGCTCCGGGCTGACCGGCGCCGGCGCCCAGGCGTTCGGGCAGGACACCAAGGGGGTGCCCGGCACCGCCGAGCAGCACGACGCCTTCGGCTATGTCGTCCGGCTGCTCGACGTCAACGGCAACGGCCACGCCGACCTGGCCGCCGCCGCCCCCGGCGAGGACGGCGGCGACGGCGCGGTCTGGGTGCTGCGCGGACGCCCGTCCGGCCTGGTCACGGACGCGGCCGCGGTCTTCGGCGGGAAGACGGTGGGGGCGCCGTACCGGAAGGCGTCGTTCGGCTTCGGGCTGAAGTAGGAAGTCCCCGGAAAAAAAATCCGGCGAGCGTGTCGATGTGCGTCGCTCCCGTTCGACGCAAGGGGTGAGCGGCGGGGACAGGCCCCGCCGTCCGGCCGAAGGAGTCACCATGCCCCGCTACCTGTCCATCGTGCACGTCGACGAGTCCTCCGCCCCCGCCGGCGGCCCCAGCCAGGAGCTGATGGACCGGATGGGCGAACTGATCGAGGAAATCACCAAGGCCGGCGTCATGCTCGACACCGCCGGGCTGACGCCCTCCTCCCAGGGCACCACCGTGCGCTGGGAGGGCGGCAGGCTCTCCGTCACCGACGGGCCCTTCACCGAGGCCAAGGAGGTCATCGGCGGCTACGCGCTCATGCAGTGCAAGGACAAGGCCGAGGCACTGGAGTGGACCAAGCGGTTCCTCCAGGTCCACGAGCCGTACTGGACCGTCTCCTGCGAGGTGCGGGAGATCGCCGAGGGCTGATCCCGTTTGGCCTTCCCGCGCCCCGGGTGTTGCATGTGGGCTGTGGAAGCACAGCCCACTGCGGCACACGCGATCGAGACCGTCTTCCGCCTGGAGTCGCCCCGCGTGGTCGCCGGCGTCGCCCGGATCGTCCGGGACGTCGGCATCGCCGAGGAACTGGCGCAGGACGCCCTCGTCGCCGCCCTGGAGCGGTGGCCCCGCGAGGGGGTGCCGGACAACCCCGGCGCCTGGCTCATGGCCACCGCCCGGCACCGGGCCGTCGACCTGGTCCGGCGCCGTGAGACCTACGCCCGCAAACTCGCCGGGATCGGCCGGGACCTCCGGGCGGCCTCGCCGTCGTACGACGAACCGGCCGACCCGGACGACATCGACGACGACCTGCTGCGGCTGGTCTTCACGACCTGCCACCCGGTGCTGTCCCCGCAGGCCCGCACCGCGCTCACGCTGCGCCTGCTCGGCGGCCTCACCACCGCCGAGATCGCCCGCGCCTACCTGGTCCCGGAGCCGACCGTCGCCCAGCGCATCGTCCGCGCGAAACGCACCCTGGCCACGCAGAACGTCGCCTTCGAGGTGCCGTACGGACCGGACCGCGAGGCCCGTCTCGGCTCCGTCCTCGACGTCATCTACCTGATCTTCAACGAGGGGTACGCGGCCACCGCCGGCGACGACTGGCTGCGCCCCGGGCTGTGCGAGGACGCGCTGCGGCTGGCCCGGGTGCTGTCCGCGCTGATGCCCAAGGAGCCCGAGGTGCACGGTCTGACCGCGCTGCTGGAGTTCCAGGCGTCCCGCGCCGCCGCCCGCACCGGCCCCGACGGCACACCGGTGCTGCTGAAGGACCAGAACCGGCGCCGCTGGAACCGCATGCTCATCGCACGCGGGGTCCGCGCCCTCGACCGCGCCGGGGCCACCGCGAGCGGCCCCCCGGGCCCGTACGCCCTCCAGGCCGCCATCGCCGCCTGCCACGCGCGCGCGTACCGCTACGAGGACACCGACTGGCGCGCCATCGCCACCCTGTACGGCCTGCTGGCCGTCCGCGCGCCGTCCCCGGTGGTCGAACTGAACCGCGCGGTCGCCGTGTCGATGGCCGACGGCCCGGCGGAGGGCCTGAAGCTGGTGGACGCCCTGGCCGCCGCACCCGCCCTGCGCGGCTACCACCTGCTGCCCAGCGTCCGCGGCGACCTCCTGTCCCGCCTCGGCCGCACCGCCGAGGCCCGCGAGGAGTTCCTCCGGGCGGCCGCCCTGACCCACAACGGGAAGGAGCGCCACCTGCTGCTGCGCCGGGCGGGGGAGTGAGCGTCAGGGCAGCCGGCGCCGCCATGACTCCGTGTGCGCCGGCATCACCCCGACGGATGGCCGATCAGCATCGCCGGCGCCCCGGCCACCCGGGTCAGGAACACGGTGGCCGCGTTCGGGCCCTGCGGCCGTACCTTCCGGCGCAGTTCCTCCGGTTCGACCGCCGAGCCGCGCTTCTTCACGGTCAGCGTGCCGACCTCGCGCTCGCGCAGCAGGGCCTTCAGCTTCTTGACGTTGAAGGGGAGGTGGTCGGTGATCTCGTAGGCGGAGGCGTACGGCGTGGGCCGCGGCGCGTCGGCGGTGACGTAGGCGATGGTCGGGTCCAGCAGTCCGCCGCCGACCTCCTCGGCCACCTCGGCGACCAGGTGCGCGCGGATCACGGCACCGTCCGGCTCGTACAGGTAGCGCCCCACCGGCCGCACCCCGGGGTCGGGCAGCCCGCGGCCGACGAGGGTGCGCGGGCCGGGCAGCAGGGTGGCCCGTACGGTGCCCGGCGCGCCGGTCCCGAACCACAGCACCGCCTCCTTCACGTCCCCGCCGTCGGAGATCCACTCGGCCTCGGCCCGGTCCGGGACCACCTCGTGCGGGATGCCCGGAGCGACCTTCAGCGCGGCCCGGGGGGCCTTCAGGGCCGTCTCGACCGCCCAGGACAGCGGCGGCGAGTACGCCTCCGGGTCGAAGACGCGGCCCCGACCGCCCCGGCGCGCCGGGTCCACGAACACCGCGTCGTACCCGGCGGTGTCCACCTCGGTGACGTCGGCCTCGCGCACCTCGATCAGGGCGGCCAGCCCCAGCGCCTCGGCGTTGGCCCGGGCGACCGCCGCCGTCAGCGGGTCCCGGTCCACGGCCAGCACCCGGATCCCGGCCCGCGCCATCGCGACCGCGTCCCCGCCGATCCCGCAGCACAGGTCGGCGACGGAGGCCACGCCCAGCTCCCGCAGCCGCCGGGCCCGGTACGCCGCCACGCTCGCCCGCGTCGACTGCTCGACCCCGTTCGGCGTGAAGAACATCCGCCCGGCGTCCTCGGCGCCGAACTTCGCCACCGCCCGCTGCCGCAGCCGGGCCTGGCCGAGCGCGGCCGAGACCAGCTCGGCCGGATGCTCGCGGCGCAGCCGGGTGGCCACGGCCAGCTCCTGCGCGGGCTCGGTGTCGCGCACCTCGTCGAGGAGGGCGCGGCCTTCGGGGGTGAGGAGCAGTGCGAGGTCGTTCACCGGGTCATTGTGGGCCAGTCGGTGGATGGTGCGCCTCCGGCGGCGGTGTCGGCCGGGGTTGCGGGCCGGGGCCTGGGAGGATCCGGCACCATGCGAGCAGTAGTACAAAATGACAAAAGTCGGGCGCGGTTGCGGCGTCTGGCCCTCGGCGGGGGAGCCGCCGCATGCGCCACCGCCGCCCTGCTCTCCGGCTGCGCCGGACCCGAAGCCGTCCACACCGCACCCGGCCGGGGCGGCCCCGCCCAGCCCCAGGACCCGGCGGCCCGCCGGGCCGCCGAACACGCCCGGCTGGCCGCCGCCGCCCGGCGCTGGGGGCTGGACCAGGTCCCGCTGGCCCCTCCGCCCCCACCCGCGGTCAAGCCGCGGATCAGCGCCCGCGACGGTTTCGAGGTGGACCACCAGGAGGACTGGAACCTGCCACCCGTCTTCACCACCGTCCCCACCCGGCACAAGGTCGTCTTCCTGACGATCGACGACGGCGCGGAGAAGGACCCCCGGTTCCTCGCCATGATGCGGGAGCTGAAGATCCCGTACACCGCCTTCCTCAGCAACTACCTGGTGAAGGACGACTACGGCTACTTCCGCAGGATGCGCTCCTACGGCAACACCCTCAACAACCACACGCTCCACCACCCCTACCTGCCGGGCCTGACCTACGAGGAGCAGAAGGACGAGATCTGCGGCATGCAGGCCGTCATGAAGAAGGAGTTCGGCAAGGCGCCCACCGTCTTCCGGCCGCCGTACGGCAACTACAACCAGGACACCCTGGTCGCCGCCAAGGAGTGCGGCATCAGGTACGCGCCCATCTGGAACGAGGAGGTCTTCGTCGACCACTGGGAGTACCGCGAGGACGACCAGCGGCTGCGCCCCGGCGACATCGTCCTCACCCACTTCCGCGGCCGGGACGACTGGGACGGCACGATGGTGGACGACATGCGCCGCTTCCTGAACAAGGTCACGCGCGAGGGCTACGCCGTGGCCCGCCTGGAGGACTACCTGTGAGGCGCCTGCGGGGTCCTGCCGCGGTCCTCGCCACGGCCCTGCTCCTCACGGGCTGCGCCCAGTCCGTCGACCCCATCGAACGCCTCGGCAAGAAGGCCGCCGAAGGAGTACGTCCGCACACCACCGGCCCCGGCCGCGCCTACCGCGCCTGGGGCCTGACCCGCCCCCTCGCCCGCTCCCCGGTGCCCCCGGCCCGCCCGCTCGCCGACCGCCCCGCGGCCCACGGCCTGCCCCCGGTCCTCGACCACGTCACCACCCGCGACCCGGTCGTCTTCCTCACCTACGACGACGGCTCCGACCGCGACCCCCGCTTCGCCGACATGGTCCGCGACCTCCGCCTCCCGGTCACCCTGTTCCTCACCGACAGCGTCGCCGCCCCCGCGTACGGCCACTTCGCCCGGCTGCGCGCGCTCGGCGCCGGCATCGAGAACCACACCGTCGACCACCGGGCGCCGGCCGGACTGCCCTACGCCGGCCAGCGCGCCGGGATCTGCGGCCAGCAGGACCGCCTCCGCGCCCGCCTCGGCGTCCGCCCCCGCCTCTTCCGCCCGCCCTACGGCTCCTACGACCGCACCACCCTGCGCGCGGCGGCCGGCTGCGGCATCTCCGCGCTCGTCCTGTGGCGCGCCGCCCTCACCCCCGCGGGCCTCGCCTACACCCGCGGCCCCCACCACCTGCGCCCCGGCGACATCGTCCTGGTGGGCCCCGACGAGAACCCGGGCCCACCGCTGCGGGAACGCACGGTGCGGGTGCTGAGGGAGGTGCAGGAGGAGGGGATGACGGTGGCGCGGCTGGAGGACTACGTGGGCTGACCGGCGCGGCCGGGCGATTCCGGCCCGGCCGGGGTGCCCCCTTCGGGGGAGTGGCGAGGACGAGGGCCGCAAGGACGCAAGCGGGCCTTCGGGGGGCGGCAGCCGCCCGGGGACAGCGGGGCGGCACGGGCCGCCGGGACCCCCACGCGCGCCGGCCGCGGCCGACGCGACGCACGGCAATTGGCACTCCGCTTGACCGAGTGCTAATCGCGGTCATAGTCTCGGGTCTGGCACTCCCCCCTGGAGAGTGCCAACAAACGCGACGGGCAGGTCCGGCACCCGCGACGACGGATCCACCTGGTCGCCACCTCAGACAGTTAACCCCGTGAGATCTCCGAAGGGGGAGGTCGGATCGTGACGACCGCCAGCTCCAAGGTTGCCATCAAGCCGCTTGAGGACCGCATCGTGGTCCAGCCGCTGGACGCCGAGCAGACCACGGCCTCTGGCCTGGTCATTCCGGACACCGCGAAGGAGAAGCCCCAGGAGGGCGCCGTCCTCGCCGTGGGCCCGGGCCGGTTCGAGAACGGCGAGCGTCTGCCGCTCGACGTCAAGGTCGGCGACGTCGTCCTCTACAGCAAGTACGGCGGCACCGAGGTGAAGTACAACGGCGACGAGTACCTCGTCCTCTCGGCTCGCGACGTGCTCGCGATCATCGAGAAGTAATCACCTCAAGCGACTCTCTGCTTGAAGCTGCGCCCCTGGCCCCCGCGATCGATAAGAAGCCGGGCGCCCGGGGCGCGGCGTTTTTCACCCACAGATTTCCGAGAGGGCTCCCGCTGCCATGGCGAAGATCCTGAAGTTCGACGAGGACGCCCGTCGCGCCCTTGAGCGCGGCGTCAACAAGCTTGCCGACACGGTCAAGGTGACGATCGGCCCGCGCGGCCGCAACGTCGTCATCGACAAGAAGTTCGGCGCCCCGACCATCACCAACGACGGTGTCACGATCGCCCGCGAGGTCGAGATCGAGGACCCGTACGAGAACCTCGGCGCCCAGCTGGTGAAGGAGGTGGCGACCAAGACCAACGACATCGCTGGTGACGGCACCACCACCGCCACGGTCCTCGCCCAGGCGCTGGTCCGCGAGGGTCTGAAGAACGTCGCCGCCGGTGCCTCCCCGGCCGCCCTGAAGAAGGGCATCGACGCCGCGGTCAAGGCCGTCTCCGAGGATCTGCTGGCCTCCGCCCGCCCGATCGACGAGAAGTCCGACATCGCCGCCGTCGCCGCGCTGTCCGCCCAGGACCAGCAGGTCGGCGAGCTGATCGCCGAGGCGATGGACAAGGTCGGCAAGGACGGTGTCATCACCGTCGAGGAGTCCAACACCTTCGGTCTGGAGCTGGACTTCACCGAGGGCATGGCCTTCGACAAGGGCTACCTGTCGCCGTACTTCGTGACGGACCAGGAGCGCATGGAGGCCGTCCTCGACGAGCCGTACATCCTCATCACCCAGGGCAAGATCTCCGCCATCGCGGACCTGCTGCCGCTGCTGGAGAAGGTCATCCAGGCCGGCTCCTCCAAGCCGCTGCTGATCATCGCCGAGGACGTCGAGGGCGAGGCCCTGTCGACCCTGGTCGTCAACAAGATCCGCGGCACCTTCAACGCCGTCGCGGTGAAGGCCCCCGGCTTCGGCGACCGCCGCAAGGCGATGCTGCAGGACATGGCCGTCCTCACCGGCGCCACCGTCATCTCCGAGGAGGTCGGCCTCAAGCTCGACCAGGTCGGCCTGGACGTGCTGGGTTCCGCCCGCCGCGTCACCGTCACCAAGGACGACACCACGATCGTCGACGGCGCCGGCAAGTCCGAGGACGTGCAGGGTCGCGTCGCGCAGATCAAGGCCGAGATCGAGAACACCGACTCCGACTGGGACCGCGAGAAGCTCCAGGAGCGCCTCGCGAAGCTGGCCGGCGGCGTGTGCGTGATCAAGGTCGGCGCCGCCACCGAGGTGGAGCTGAAGGAGAAGAAGCACCGTCTGGAGGACGCCATCTCCGCGACCCGCGCCGCGGTCGAGGAGGGCATCGTCTCCGGTGGTGGCTCCGCCCTGGTCCACGCCTCCAAGGTCCTGGACGGCAACCTGGACAAGACCGGCGACGAGGCCACCGGTGTCGCCGTGGTCCGCAACGCCGTGGTCGAGCCGCTGCGCTGGATCGGCGAGAACGCCGGCCAGGAGGGCTACGTCATCGTCTCCAAGGTCAAGGACCTGGAGAAGGGGCAGGGCTACAACGCCGCCACCGGCGAGTACGGCGACCTGATCAAGGCCGGCGTCATCGACCCGGTCAAGGTCACCCGCTCCGCCCTGGAGAACGCCGCCTCCATCGCCTCCCTGCTGCTCACGACCGAGACCCTGGTCGTCGAGAAGAAGGAAGAGGAAGAGCCGGCCGCCGCGGGCCACGGCCACGGCCACGCCCACTGAGCGAACAGCTCCCGAGTGAAGGCCCGGTACCCCGGCGAAGGGGGCCGGGCCTTCGCCCTGTCTACTGCTCCAGCTCGTCCAGCGCCCCCAGTTGCTGCATCAGCCCCAGCTGGTCGTGCTGCCACCACAGCTCGGCGATCTTGCCGTTCCCGGCGAAGCGGCACAGTGTCATCCCGGTCATGGAGACCTGCCGGCCCGTGGGCGCGATCCCCAGGAAGTCGCCCCGGTGCGTGGCGTTCCAGGTCCACCGCGCGCACGCCCGGTCGCCCTGGGCGAGCACGTCCTCGACGGTGAACGCGAAGTCGAAGGCGCCGCGCCACATCCGGAACTCGGCGCGGACGTTGTCCAGCCCGATGGTGTCCTGCGGGTTCATCGGGTCGCGGCTGTGGATGTCCTCGTCCAGCAGGTCGTTGAGCGGCGGCAGCTCACCCGGCGTGCACAGCGCGTCGAAGAGCCCGCGCACGACCCCCTCGACCAGGCGCTCGTCCCGTACGACGTCCAGGTCGGTGAACCTCGGCTTCTCGTCGCACAGCGCCGCCATCTCGCGGAAGATCCGGTCGGTCTCCGGGAGGTTCGAGTTCCGCACCGCCTCCTCGTACGACGGGAACTCCACGACCTCCACCACGTGCGACGTGTCCGACCGGTCCGTGGCGACCAGCGCGTGCGTCGCCGTCCGCTTCCCCTTGGTCTGCCGGACCCAGTCGTCCATGAGCCGGTTCATCTCGTCCATCCGGCTCGTCCTGCACTCGATGAGCTGTACGAAGGTCATGACGCCGCCTCCGACCCCCCTGGGTCCGGTACCGTCCCGCCCATTTTCCCACCGGGACGGCGGCGTCACCCGTCGTTACTGCGGCCCGTACCTGCGCCCCGTCCGGGAGCTGATCCCGCCCAGCAGCCCGCGCGGGGCCACCTTCACCAGCCCCATCAGCGCCTTGTACCGGGGGTCCGGGATGGACAGCGTCCTGCCGCGCGCGAGGTCGGCCAGGGCCGCCGCGACCAGCTTGTCCGCGTCCAGCCACATCCAGCCCGGGATGTTGTCCGTGCCCATGCCGGCCCGCTGGTGGAACTCGGTCCGCACGAACCCCGGGCACAGTGCCATCAGCCGCACCCCGCTGCCCGCCAGGTCCTTCGCCGCGCCCTGGGTGAACTGCACGACCCACGCCTTGGACGCGCCGTACGTGCCGCGCGGGACGAAGGCGGCCACCGAGGCGACGTTCACCACCCCGCCCCGGCCGCGCTCACGCATCGCCTCGGCCGCCGCCGACGTCAGCCGGAGCACCGCCTCGCAGTGCACCTTGAGCATCCGCAGCTCGTCCGCCATCGGCACTTCCAGATAGCGGCCCTTGTTGCCGAAACCGGCGTTGTTGACCAGCAGGTCGACCGCGTTCTTCCGGTCGCCGAGCCGCTCGGCGACCGCCTCGATGCCCTTGTCCTCGGCCAGGTCGGCGGTCAGCACCTCCACCTCGATGCCGTGCCGGTCGTGCAGTTCCGTCGCCTGCTCGCGCAGCCGTCCGGTGTCCCGTGCCACCAGGACGAGGTCGTGCCCGTCAGCCGCCAGCCGCCGCGCGAACGCGGCACCGATCCCCGCGGTCGATCCCGTAATCAGAGACGTTGTCATGGCCCAAGGGTAGTGACCCGGACCGACAGCTTCCGCTGCCCGCGCGCCCTGTCACCGACGGCGTCCTGACGGGTGGTCAGGCCCCGTGCCGCGCCACGTACTCCCGGGCCTGCGCCAGCGTCTCCGAGTGCAGCGCCTCGCCCGCCGCGAGCAGCCGCGGCAGCAGCTCCCGCTCGGTGGTGACCGCGCGGAACTGCATCGCCGCCGTCACCCCGTGGTCCGGACGGTGCACGATCTCCACCGGGTCGCCCGCCTGGATCTCACCCGGCTCGATCACCCGGAGGTAGGCACCCGTTGCGCCCTTCTGTGTGAACCTCCTGACCCAGCCGCGCTCGCCCAGATGGCCCTGGAACGTGTTGCACGGGATGCGGCCCGAGGTCACCTCCAGCACCACCTCGGAACCGATCCGCCAGCGCTCGCCGATCAGCGCCCCCGAGACGTCCAGGCCGTCCGTCGTCAGGTTCTCGCCGAAGCAACCGTTGGCCAACGATCGGCCGAGTTCGCGCTCCCACGTGTCGAGGTCCTCGCGGGCGTACGCGTACACCGCCTGATCGTCCCCGCCGTGGTGGCGCAGGTGGCACACCGCGTCCCCGGCGAGTCCGCTCGCGCCGGTCCCCTTGGGCCCCGGCGCCGCCACCCGCACCGGCCCGTCGGCCGGGCGCTTGTCGATGCCGGTCAGGCCCTCCGGCTGGCTCGTGTACGGGACCTGCCGCGCGCTGCCCAGATTGACGGAAAGAAGCTTCATCCCCGCACGGTAAGCGATCCGGCCCCAAAGCGTCGACGCATTATCGGGCGCCCCACCCAAGGCTGCCTTATGCTCGACAGGTGATCGAGGCCCGTCATCTCCGCGTCCTGCGCGCCGTCGCCACCACCGGATCCTTCTCCGCGGCGGGGCGCCTGCTGGGCTGCACCCAGCCCGCCGTCAGCCAGCAGATGAAGGCCCTGGAGACCTCCGTCGGCACCCCGCTGCTGGTCCGCACCGGACGCGAGATGCGCCTCACCCAGGCCGGCGACGCCCTGGTCCGGCACGCCTCCGGCATCCTCGCCGGGCTCACCGCAGCCGAGGAGGAGGTCGCCGCCATCGCCGGCCTGCGCGCGGGCCGGGTCCGCCTGGTCTCCTTCCCCAGCGGCAGCTCCACCCTGGTCCCCACCGCCCTGGCCGCCCTGCGCGCCGCCCACCCCGGCACCCGCGTCTCCCTGGAGGAGGCCGAGCCCCCGAAGTCCGTCGAGCTGCTCCGGGAGGGCGACTGCGACCTGGCCCTGGCCTTCCGCTACGAGGGGGCGGCGGCCGCCGAGGAATGGGACGACCTCGTCGTACGGCCCCTGCTGAGGGACCGGCTGGTCGCCCTGGTCCCCGAGCGGCACCGGCTCGCACGCGCGGAGACCGTCGCCATCGGCGAACTGGCCGAGGAGCCCTGGATCGCGGGCTGCCCGCGCTGCCGCGGCCAGTTGATCGAGGTGTGCGAGGGGGCCGGGTTCACCCCGCGCATCGACTTCGCCACCGACGACTACCCGGCCGTGGTCGGGCTGGTCGGCGCGGGCCTCGGCGTCGCGGTGCTGCCCCAGCTGGCCGTGGAGTCGGTACGGCCGCGAGGCGTGCACACGGTCCGGCTGGAACCGGCGGTCCGGCGGGAGATCGTCGCCCTCACCCTGCCCGACCTGGCACAGGTGCCGGCCGTGTCGGCGACGCTGGAACAGCTGGCCCGGGCGGCACGGACGGCCGGGCGCGCGTAGGGGTACGGCGGGGGTGTGCGTAGTAGGGGTGCGGTGCGGGTGCGCGGCAGAGTCATGGGCACGCGCGTGCGTGCCCGGTAGGGAAGGAATGATCGCCCATGGGTGAAAAAACGTTCCTTCAGTGATCTGAGGCGGTGTCCCCGCTGGTGCTCGACGCCGCCACGAGGCGGTTGCGCGCCCGCCCCATCAATTCCTCACGCTCGTCCTCGGTCAGTCCGCCCCAGACCCCGTACGGCTCGCGCACCGCCAGAGCGTGCGCCGCGCACTCCGCACGGACCGGGCACCTCATGCAGACCTCCTTGGCCGAGTTCTCACGAGCGCTCCGAGCCGCCCCGCGCTCGCCCTCCGGGTGGAAGAAGAGCGAGCTGTCCACCCCGCGGCAGGCAGCCAGCAGCTGCCAGTCCCACAGGTCCGCGTTCGGTCCGGGAAGGCGGGAGAAATCTGCCATTACGTGACCCCTTGTCGCCGTTCTGGGCGGATACGGTGCCAACGACCGTACATCTCCGGTCTAAGGAGATGAAAATATGACTCATTGCGAATCTAGCTCCGGACACTGCGAAACGGGAAGAAAAGGGGCCGAATGGGGCATAGGTTGTGATGAAAAGTTGAGAGTCCGTCGGGCATGTCTGCACCGTGTCGGTGCCGTCACGTAGAGTGCCGAAGACGGCACGCGGAGCCGTAACTCTTTCGAGTGACCGTCGTTGAGAGTGCGGAGGCGGTTGAAGACACAAGCGCTCGGGCAGGCGTCCGAGACGGTCGACCGCACAGGTGACGATTCCGTACCAGCCTGGAGGCTCAAGGTGACGCGCATCAGCTGCGGAGGGCGGTCATGACATCCGTCCTCGTCTGCGACGACTCCCCGCTTGCCCGAGAAGCGCTGCGCCGCGCGGTCGCGACCGTGCCCGGTGTCGAGCGTGTGACGACGGCGGCCAACGGCGAGGAAGTCCTCCGCCGCTGGGGCGCCGACCGCTCCGACCTCATCCTGATGGACGTGCGCATGCCCGGTCTGGGCGGCGTCGAGACCGTGCGCCGGCTGCTGTCGGCCGACCCGGGCGCGCGGATCATCATGCTCACGGTCGCCGAGGACCTCGACGGCGTGGCCCTCGCGGTCGCCGCCGGAGCCCGTGGCTACCTGCACAAGGACGCCTCGCGCGCGGAGCTGCGGGCCACGGTGACACAGGCGCTCGCCGACCCGACCTGGCGGCTCGCCCCGCGCCGGCTGCGCTCGGCCGAGATGGGCGCCGCGCCCACGCTCACCGCGCGCGAGATCCAGGTCCTGGAGGGCATGAGCCACGGCCGCTCGAACGCCGAGATCGGCCGTGAGCTGTTCCTCTCCGAGGACACCGTCAAGACGCACGCGCGGCGCCTGTTCAAGAAGCTCGGCGCCTCCGACCGGGCCCACGCGGTGGCCCTCGGCTTCCGCTGGGGACTGGTCCGGTAACCGGTGCGAGGCCCTGCGGGCCGCCCGGCACCGACGGCCGCCACCCGGCGGACGCGGCGTGCGCCGCGGACCGGCGCCGTTACCGTCCGGCGGACGCGGTGCGCACCGTGGGCCGATGCCGTCGTCGTCCGGCGGGCGTGGCTCGCGCTGCGGGCTGTCGTCGTCGTCCGGCGGACGCGGTGTCCACTGCGGACCGACGCCGTCACCGCCCGGCCCCGCTCCCGCCCGGTGCTCCCGCCCGGGCGGCCTGCCGACCCACCGGTGGCCCGGCCCGCACCGGACGGCATGGCGCGGTCGCGGGCCGGCCGCGGTCCGGCGCGCCGGTACGGCACCGCTTGCCCGGGGCCCCGGAGCGCTCCGGCAGGTCGCGGAGAGCCGTGCGGACTCCGGTCCGGCGTGGCTCTTCGGTGTCCGTGTGCGCTCGGGTCCGGCGCGACGCGCGTGCCCTGGGCGCGCTCTGACCGGATCCTGCCTTGATAGGGGCCCGGCAGGCCGTGCCGACGACGCCGGGGCGCGTCCCTCGAACCGCCCGGAGGAGCGTGCCGGGCAGTGAACCCTCCTGGGGCACGTCATCGCCGTACGCGCGGACAGGCGGGCCCCGGTTCCGGTCGTGCGCGCGGACAGGTGGCCTTGGGATTCGGTGGTGCGCGCGGACCGGTGGCCCCGGGATTCGGTCGTACGTGCCGTGCGGCGGAGGCTCCGGCGCACGGCGGTGTCCATCGGCGCACGAAAGCGCCTCATCATGTGCGCCCGTGCGCCGGCGCGCGACCCCCGGGAGCCCCCTGGAGGGACGGGTGCAAGGCGGCCCGCCGGACGCGCGCTGCTCGTTTCGGCGCGGATGCCGCATCCTTGAGATGTGGAGTCTCTCGGGGACGAGTCGGTCGAGCGGAAGGGGAGGGCGCAGGGGATGAGTGCCGGCGCACCTGCTCATAACGCTTCGGTGCACAACCACGAACACGATGCGACGGACCGGACGGCCGCAGGGCACCATGGACCGATGCGCGACGACGAGGCGGGCACGGCCCAGGGGGCGTTCGGTGCGCTCGTGCATCGTGCCGTCGACGGGGACGAGCAGGCCACGCACGACCTGCTCGCGCACGTCCACCCGCTGGCGCTGCGCTACTGCCGCACCCGGCTGTCCCGGCTCCCCGGCGACGCGCGGCACTTCGTGGAGGACCTGGCCCAGGAGGTCTGCGTGGCGGTCCTCCTCGCCCTGCCCCGCTACCGCGACACCGGCCGCCCCTTCGAGGCGTTCGTCTTCGCCATCGCCTCGCACAAGGTCGCCGACCTCCAGCGCGCGGCGATGCGCCACCCCGGGTCGACCGCGGTGCCGTCCGACGAGATGCCCGAGCGGCCCGACGACTCCCTCGGCCCCGAGGAGCGCGCCCTGCTCAGCAGCGACGCCGAGTGGGCCAAGAAACTGCTGGCCAACCTGCCGGAGAACCAGCGCGAGCTGCTCCTGCTGCGCATCGCCGTGGGCTTGACCGCGGAGGAGACGGGGCAGATGTTGGGAATGTCACCCGGTGCGGTCCGCGTTGCCCAGCACCGGGCCCTGAGCCGCCTCAGGGCGCTCGCCGAACAGTAATCCCCGTGTGCGGAGCCGCCGTAGCTCCTCCGCTGAACAGGTGCGCCGCCGTTTCCGTACGAACATACGAAGTCGCAAGCGACCCCGTACCGTGGAATTTGCTAGCGACGCTTCCCGTTAGCATGGACATCCGCACCGATCAAGGCCATTTGGGGAAGGTGTCATGACTGCCAACGTCGACGGAGTGCCCGGAAAATTCGCGACACTCGGGCTGACCTACGACGACGTGCTGCTGCTGCCGGGCCCGTCGGACATGGCACCCGACGAGATCGACACCGCCTCGTACGTCTCCAAGAACGTGCGGGTCAACATCCCGCTGCTGTCCGCCGCCATGGACAAGGTGACCGAGTCCCGCATGGCGATCGCGATGGCCCGCCAGGGCGGCGTCGGCGTCCTGCACCGCAACCTCTCCATCGAGGACCAGGCCAACCAGGTCGACCTGGTGAAGCGCTCCGAGTCGGGCATGGTCACCGACCCGATCACCATCCACCCGGAGGCCACGCTCGCCGAGGCCGACGCGCTGTGCGGCAAGTTCCGCATCAGCGGCGTCCCGGTGACCGACGGCGACAAGAAGCTGCTCGGCATCGTCACCAACCGGGACATGGCCTTCGAGAGCGACCGCAGCCGCCGCGTGCACGAGGTCATGACCCCGATGCCGCTGGTCACCGGCAAGGTCGGCATCTCCGGCCCGGAGGCCATGGAGCTGCTGCGCAAGCACAAGATCGAGAAGCTGCCGCTGGTCGACGACGAGGGCGTCCTCAAGGGCCTGATCACGGTCAAGGACTTCGTCAAGGCGGAGAAGTACCCGAACGCCGCCAAGGACGCCGAGGGCCGTCTGCTGGTCGGCGCCGCGGTCGGTGTCGCCGGTGACGCCTTCGAGCGCGCCCAGGCCCTGATCGAGGCGGGCGTCGACTTCATCGTCGTGGACACCGCGCACGGCCACTCCCGCCTGGTCGGCGACATGATCGCCAAGATCAAGTCGAACTCCTCCGGCGTCGACGTCATCGGCGGCAACATCGCCACCCGCGACGGCGCGCAGGCGCTGGTCGACGCGGGCGCCGACGGCATCAAGGTCGGTGTCGGACCGGGCTCCATCTGTACGACCCGTGTGGTCGCCGGCGTCGGCGTCCCCCAGGTCACCGCGATCTACGAGGCCGCGCTCGCCGCGAAGGAGGCCGGTGTCCCGGTCATCGGCGACGGTGGCCTGCAGTACTCCGGCGACATCGCCAAGGCCCTGGTCGCGGGCGCCGACACGGTGATGCTCGGCTCGCTGCTCGCGGGCTGCGAGGAGTCCCCGGGCGAGCTGCTGTTCATCAACGGCAAGCAGTTCAAGTCGTACCGCGGCATGGGCTCGCTCGGCGCCATGCAGTCCCGCGGCGACCGCAGGTCGTTCTCCAAGGACCGCTACTTCCAGGAGGGCGTCGCCTCCGACGAGCAGCTGATCCCCGAGGGCATCGAGGGCCAGGTGCCCTACCGCGGCCCGCTGTCCTCCGTCGTCCACCAGCTGGTCGGCGGTCTGCGCCAGTCGATGTTCTACGTCGGCGGCAGGACGGTCCCCGAGCTCCAGGCCAACGGCCGGTTCGTGCGGATCACCTCGGCGGGCCTGAAGGAGAGCCACCCGCACGACATCCAGATGACGGTCGAGGCGCCGAACTACAGCAGCAAGCGGTAGCTCTCAGGCAGGACGTGCACGCGCCCACGCGTGTGTGCGGCTCGTACACGGCGGTCCCGGAGCATCCGGGGCCGCCGTTGTCGTGCCCGTCGGCGATACTGGAAGGCGCTGCAACGCATAGGGAAAGGCCACCAACGTGACTGAGATCGAGATCGGGCGCGGCAAGCGCGGCCGCCGGGCGTACGCCTTCGACGACATCGCCGTCGTCCCCAGCCGCCGTACGCGGGACCCGAAGGAGGTCTCGATCGCCTGGCAGATCGACGCCTACCGCTTCGAGCTGCCGTTCCTGGCCGCCCCCATGGACTCCGTGGTCTCCCCGGCCACCGCGATCCGCATCGGCGAGCTGGGCGGCCTCGGCGTGCTGAACCTCGAAGGCCTGTGGACGCGGTACGAGGACCCGCAGCCGCTGCTCGACGAGGTCTCCGAGCTGCCCGCCGAGCAGGCGACCCGCCGCCTCCAGGAGATCTACGCGGCGCCGATCAAGGAGGAGCTGATCGGCGCCCGCATCAAGGAGGTCCGCGACTCCGGCGTGGTCACCGCCGCCGCGCTGTCCCCGCAGCGCACCGCCCAGTTCTCCAAGGCGGTCGTGGACGCGGGCGTGGACATCTTCGTCATCCGGGGCACGACGGTCTCGGCCGAGCACGTCTCCTCCTCGCACGAGCCGCTGAACCTGAAGCAGTTCATCTACGAGCTGGACGTCCCGGTGATCGTCGGCGGCTGCGCCACCTACACGGCGGCCCTGCACCTGATGCGCACCGGCGCCGCGGGTGTGCTCGTGGGCTTCGGCGGCGGCGCCGCGCACACCACGCGCAACGTGCTCGGCATCCAGGTCCCGATGGCCACGGCCGTCGCCGACGTGGCGGCGGCCCGCCGTGACTACATGGACGAGTCCGGCGGCCGGTACGTGCACGTGATCGCGGACGGCGGCGTCGGCTGGTCCGGCGACCTGCCCAAGGCGATCGCCTGCGGCGCCGACGCGGTCATGATGGGCTCCCCGCTGGCCCGCGGCACGGACGCGCCCGGCAAGGGTCACCACTGGGGCATGGAGGCGGTCAACGAGGAGCTGCCCCGCGGCCAGAAGGTCGACCTCGGCACGGTCGGCACGATCGAGGAGATCCTCACCGGCCCGTCCCACACCCCGGACGGCTCGATGAACTTCTTCGGCGCCCTGCGCCGCGCCATGGCCACCACCGGCTACAGCGAGCTGAAGGAGTTCCAGCGGGTCGAGGTGACGGTGGCGGACAGCCAGCACCGGCGGTAGTCGCCGGGACGGTCGCCACGACGCCTGAAGGGCCGGTCGTCCGAGTGGACGACCGGCCCTTTCGCATGCCCGGGTGCGGCCGAGCGGGCCGTGCTGGGGGGTGCGTTGTGCGGAGGGGGTGCCCATGGGACGCCACCGCAAGCCCACCCACTGGGACCGCTCGCTTCCCCGGAGCCTGCCGCAGTGGCCTCTGCGGTGGGCGGCTCCACCTGTCCCCAAGGTGCCGGGGCCGATTCCCCCACGCCGCCAGCCCTCAGCCCCCACACCACCACGCGCCCCCCTTCACAACCGATGCGCCGCTCCCGTGGGCGTGGCCCCCCGGGTGTCCAGCAGCAGCTGGGCCTTCACCGAGAGTCCCTGCAGGTCGTACGTCCGGTGCTGCTGGAGCAGGATCGTGAGGTCGGCGTCGGCCGCCGCCTCGTAGAAGGAGTCCGCGCGGGGCACGGGCCGGTCCAGGACGCTCCACGCGGGCACGTAGGGGTCGTGGTAGCTGACGGCCGCGCCCAGGCCCATCAGCCGTGTGGCGATCTCCTGGGCGGGGGTGCCCTGGAGGTCGGCGAGGTCGGGCTTGTAGGTGACGCCGAGGAGCAGGACGCGGGCCCCGCGCGCGGACTTGCCGTGCTCGTTGAGGAGCGTGGCCGCGCGCTGGACGACGTACCGGGGCATCCGGCTGTTGACCTGCTGCGCCAGCTCGACCATGCGCAGGGTGCGGGTGGCGTGCCCGGTCAGGTCCTGCGGCACCCCGTGCCCGCCGACGCCCGGTCCCGGACGGAACGCCTGGAAGCCGAAGGGCTTGGTCTCCGCGCAGCGGATGACGTCCCACAGGTCGACGCCCAGCTCGTGGCAGAGGACGGCCATCTCGTTGACCAGCGCGATGTTGACGTGCCGGAAGTTGGTCTCCAGCAGCTGCACGGCCTCCGCCTCGCGCAGGCCACGCGCGCGTACCACCTTGTCGGTGAGCCGGCCGTAGAACGCGGCGGCCGACTCGGTGCAGGCGGGGGTGAGGCCGCCGATGACCTTCGGGGTGCCGGCCGGGGTGTGGTCGCGGCTGCCGGGGTCGACCCGGCTGGGGGCGTAGGCGAGGTGGAAGTCGCGGCCGGCGCGCAGCCCCGAGCCCTCCTCCAGCAGCGGGCGCAGGAACTCCTCCGTCGTTCCGGGGAGCACGGGCGACTCCAGGATGACCGTGGTGTGCGGGCGCAGGCGTGCGGCCAGGGTGCGGGCGGCCGACTCGACCTGGGTGAGGTCGAGGGCGCCGTCGGCGCCGCGCGGGGTGGGCGCGCAGATCACCGCGGTGCGCACCCTGCCGAGCTGGGCCGCGTCGGTGACGGGCCGGAATCCGGCGGAGTGCATCCGGCGCAGCTCCGCCGGGCTGAGCGAGCCGGCCTCGGGGCCGGTGGCATAGCCGACCGTGGCGATGCCGGCGGCGACGGCGGCCTGGGCGAGCGGCAAGCCGTAGGGACCGAGTCCGATGACGGCGAGGTCTGCGGGCATGGCGTGAGCCGTCCTTCCCAGTAGCCGAAGCGGGACAGGTGCGCAAGCGCTGTGGACAAGCAGAGCGGGCGCACTGTCAGACTAGGTACACATATGACCGCTATGTGTGATTGTGTTCGTGTGTCTTGCTGTGGTTGTGCGCAAGTTGTCCACAGGTTGGGAGCCCGTGGTGGCTGGAGCCGGGCAACGCGGTGAGAATTTGGGCATGAGGAGGGGATGAACCGGGCTTCGCCCACCGGGTGCGGCCGACGCGAGCGAGTCTGCGACAGCGGGAGGCAGCGGTGAGGACAGCGACTCTGGGGCCGGCGCAGCGGGCCGAGGCACTGGCGGCGATGGCGGAGCGCGAGCTGGACGTGCTGGTGGTCGGCGGCGGCGTGGTGGGCGCCGGCACCGCGCTCGACGCCGTCACCCGTGGCCTGTCCACCGGCCTGGTCGAGGCCCGCGACTGGGCGTCCGGCACCTCCAGCCGGTCCAGCAAGCTGATCCACGGCGGTCTGCGCTACCTGGAGATGCTCGACTTCGCCCTGGTCCGCGAGGCCCTCAAGGAACGCGGCCTGCTCCTGGAGCGCCTCGCCCCGCACCTGGTCAAACCGGTGCCGTTCCTCTACCCGCTCCAGCACAAGGGCTGGGAGCGGCTGTACGCGGGCTCGGGCGTCGCGCTGTACGACGCGATGTCGATGGCCCGCGGCCACGGCCGGGGCCTGCCGATACACCGGCACCTGACCCGTCGTCACGCCCTGCGCGTCGCCCCCTGTCTGCGCAAGGACGCCCTGGTCGGCGCCCTGCAGTACTACGACGCCCAGGTGGACGACGCCCGCTTCGTGGCCACCCTGGTGCGCACGGCGGCGTCCTACGGCGCGAAGGTGGCCAACCGCGCGCGCGTGACCGGGTTCCTGCGCGAGGGCGAGCGGGTCGTCGGCGCCCGGGTGCAGGACGTGGAGGCCGGCGGCGAGTACGAGATCCGCGCCCAGCAGATCGTCAACGCCACCGGCGTGTGGACCGACGACACGCAGGCCATGGTCGGCGAACGCGGGCAGTTCCACGTCCGTTCCTCCAAGGGCATCCACCTGGTCGTGCCCAAGGACCGCATCCACTCCACCACCGGCCTGATCCTGCGCACGGAGAAGTCCGTGCTGTTCGTCATCCCCTGGGGCCGGCACTGGATCGTCGGCACCACCGACACCGACTGGGACCTGGACAAGGCCCACCCGGCGGCCTCCAGCGCCGACATCGACTACCTGCTGGAGCGCGTCAACTCGGTGCTCGCCGTGCCGCTCGCCCGCGACGACGTGCAGGGCGTGTACGCCGGGCTGCGCCCGCTGCTGGCCGGCGAGTCGGACGCCACCAGCAAGCTGTCCCGCGAACACACGGTCGCCCACCCCGCGCCGGGGCTGGTGGTCGTGGCGGGCGGCAAGTACACGACCTACCGGGTGATGGCCAAGGACGCCGTCGACGAGGCGGTGCACGGCCTGGACATGCGCGTCGCCGACTGCGTGACCGAGGAGACCCCGCTGCTCGGCGCGGAGGGCTACTACGCCCTGTGGAACGCGCGGGCCCGGATCGCCGCCCGCACCGGACTGCACGTGGTCCGGGTGGAGCACCTGCTGAACCGGTACGGCTCCCTGGCCGAGGAGGTCCTGGACCTCATCGCCGCCGACCCCTCGCTCGGCGAACCGCTGCACGCCGCGGACGACTATCTGCGCGCCGAGGTGGTGTACGCCGCCTCGCACGAGGGTGCCCGGCACCTGGACGACGTCCTCACCCGCCGCACCCGCATCTCCATCGAGACCTTCGACCGGGGAACCCGCAGCGCCCGCGAGGCGGCCGAGCTGATGGCACCGGTCCTCGGCTGGGGCAAGGACCAGATCGAGCGCGAGGTCGAGCACTACGAGAAGCGGGTGGAGGCCGAGCGGGAGTCCCAGCTCCAGCCCGACGACCAGACGGCGGACGCCGCCAGGCTGGGCGCGCCGGACATCGTGCCGCTGTAGGCACCAGGCCGACGTTCACTCGAACGGGTGGCCGACTTCGGGATCTCCGCTCGAACCCCGGTCGTTCTCCAGGTGCGGGGGCAGAACCCGGCCGCGGGCAGGGCCGGTGTGAGGCGGGGATCTGCGACCGCGTCCGTGTCCGCCGTTCGCCGGTGGCTGCGCCGGGAGGCGGCCCGGGCCGGCGGCAGTGCCACAGACACCGGTATGGACAGGACTGTCCGAAGCGTCGGCATCCCGGTTCATCCCCTCTTACGACCCATCATCCCGGTAAGCGGAACGCCCTCTTCAGGGGGGCATCCCGGGCGTCGGGGGCGGGCTCCGGCCAGGGGCACCCTGGGCGTCGGGCACTTGTCGGGTGAGAGACAATGGAGGCTCTGTCAGGGCGGGTTGTATGAGGGGACGCATGTCGGAGGCGGAGCGGGCGGGTACATCTCGTCGGGAGACTCGTCAGGACAAGAGCGAGCGGCGTCTCCTCGCCGGGCGGTACCGGCTGGGAGACGTGCTGGGCCGAGGCGGTATGGGCACGGTCTGGCGGGCCGAGGACGAGACCCTGGGCCGGACGGTCGCCGTCAAGGAGCTGCGGTTCCCGTCGAACATCGACGAGGAGGAGAAGCGGCGCCTGATCACGCGCACCCTGCGCGAGGCCAAGGCGATCGCCCGGATCCGCAACAACAGCGCGGTGACGGTCTTCGACGTGGTCGACGAGGACGACCGGCCCTGGATCGTCATGGAGTTGGTCGAGGGCAAGTCCCTGGCCGAGGTCATCCGCGAGGACGGCCTGCTGGAGCCGAAGCGCGCCGCCGAGGTGGGGCTCGCCATCCTCGACGTGCTGCGCTCCGCGCACCGGGAGGGCATCCTGCACCGGGACGTGAAGCCGTCCAACGTGCTCATCGCCGAGGACGGCCGGGTCGTGCTCACCGACTTCGGTATCGCGCAGGTCGAGGGCGACCCGTCCATCACCTCCACCGGCATGCTCGTCGGCGCCCCCTCCTACATCTCCCCGGAGCGGGCCCGCGGCCACAAGCCGGGCCCGGCGGCCGACCTCTGGTCGCTCGGCGGTCTGCTGTACGCGGCGGTCGAGGGCACGCCGCCCTACGACAAGGGTTCGGCGATCGCCACGCTCACCGCGGTGATGACCGAGCCTCTGGAGGAGCCGAAGAACGCGGGACCGCTGCGGGACGTCATCTACGGCCTGCTGACGAAGGACCCGGCCAAGCGGCTCGACGACGCCGGGGCCCGGGCCATGCTCAACGCGGTGATCCGGGCGCCGGAGCCGAAGCCGCTGGACGCCACGCAGGTGGTTCCGCTGCCGACGCAGTCCGGTGGGCCGGAGGGCAGGCGGGGCGAGGAGGCCGGGGAGAAGCTGCGCGGCGCGCTGCGGTCGGTCCGCAAGGCGGCCGGGGCGGCCACCGGCGGGGCGACGGCCCGGGCGAAGAGCGGCAGCACGCCGGCCGCGCCGGGTGCGGGCGGTGCGCCGGCCGCCGGGAGCGCGGTGCCCGGCGGGGCGCGGTCCGGTGCTCTCGGTGCCTCCCGGGTTCCCGGGGTCCCCGCCGGGCCGGCGGCCGGGGGTGGCGTGCGGCCCGGAGGTCCGGGCGCGGGTGCCGCCGGGGCGCCGAACTCCAGCGCGAACAAGGCCGCTTCCGGCTGGCCCGTGGTGCCGCCGCCGGACCTGGACCTGCCGCCGCGGCCGGTGCCGCGGGCGCCGCTGACCGATGTGGTGCCGAGGCGCACGCTCGTGGTCATCGCCGTGCTCGTGGTGCTCGCGGTGCTCGGGACCGTGCTGGCCTTCGCCCTGAGCGGCGACGACAAGGACGGCGCGAGCGGGGCCAAGGCCGCCAGCAGCGCGGGAGCGTCCACCAAGCAGGACAAGAAGGACGCGGCGGGCGGCACGGACACCGGGAAGCGGACGGACGGCGCGACCGCGGCGTCCGTCGGCACCGGTTCGGGTTCGGACGGCACGGCGAGCGCCGAGCCGAGCCGCTCCGGTGACGACTCCGACGCCGACTCCGAGGCGTCCGGCTCCTCCGGTTCGAAGGACGGCGGGAGCGCTCCGGTGGTCTCGACCCGCAAGGGCGCCCAGGGCTACTCGATCGGGCTGCCCAAGGGGTGGAAGTACCGGTCCGCCGGGGCCGCCGGCGACCGCTACACCGGGCCGGGCGGACAGAAGCTGCTCGTCGCCTGGACCAGCACGCCCAAGGACGACCCGGTGGCGGACTGGAAGAACCAGGAGCGCTACATGGTGCGCTCCCAGTACCACAAGATCCGTATCGAGAAGGTGGACTACCGCGGCTGGAACACGGCCGACTGGGAGTTCACGTACACCGAGGGCGGTACCGGGTACCGCACGATCGACCGGGGCTTCGTGGTGAACGGCCACCTCGGTTACGCGCTGATGTACACCGCGCAGAGCGCCGACTGGCACGGCGATCTGCGCAAGGACACCTGGAAGACGTTGACGAAGTCCTTCGAGCCCAAGTCGTAGGCGCCCTGCGCCGGTTTGGTACGTGAGAATCCGTCATCCTCTCAATGCGGGTTGCCTCCGGCACGTATCGTGAAGGGTCGCGGACCGTACGCAGCCGCATGCGTGTGCGACACGGGCCGTGAGGCGATCGGGCAGGACCAACCGGGCGGCCGGGGGAGGCAAAGTGGACGACTACGCGGGTCGGGTGCTCGCCGACCGCTACCGCCTGCCGCTGCCGCCGTCCGACGAGTACGAACTCACCGAGACCCGCGCCTTCGACACCTACAGCGGTCAGGAAGTCCTCGTCCGGCAGGTGCCGTTGCCGGAGGTCGTCGAGGCCGAGGTGCTCGACGCGGACGGGCTGCCCGAGGGGTTCACCGCACGGCAGCGCGGGTCCCGCCGCGCGCCGGACGCCGGGACCGCCACCCGGCAGCCCGCGGATCCGGCGGTGCGGCGTGCCGTGGAGGCGGCGCAGGCCGCCGCCCGCATCCCGGACCATCCCCGGCTGGACCAGGTCTTCGACGTGTTCGCCGAGGGCGGTTCGCTGTGGATCGTCAGCGAACTGGTCGCCGCACGCCCGCTGGCCGCCCTCCTCGCCGAGCAGCCGTTGACGCCGTACCGGGCGGCCGAGGTCGCCTCCGACGTGCTCATGGCGCTCCGGGTGCTGCACGCCCACGGCTGGGTGCACCGCAACATCACCGTCCGCACCGTCCTGGTCTGCGACGACGGCCGCGTGATGCTGACCGGCCTGGCGGCCGGCGCGGCGGAGGAGGCGCTGAGCGGGTACGACCCGGTACCGGCGCCCGAGGAGACGGAGGGGCTGGAAGGCCTGGAAGGCCTCGGAGAAGGTCCGGAAGGCCTGGGAGGGCCGGAAGGGCCGGAAGCAGCGGCCGTTGCGCACGGACGGCCGGTGTCCGGCGGGGCCGGTGGAGCTGGTGGGGTAGGCGGCGTCGGTGAGCCCGACGCGGACGTCGATCCCGAGGCCGCGCGGCGGGCCGCGATCCAGGCGCGGGCGGCCGGAGGGCTTCCGGCGCCGGAGGCGAACGCGGCGTCCGGGGCGTCCGGTGCGGTCGGCCCGGCGGGGCAGCCGGCCCTGGACAGCGATGCCGACATCCGGGCCGCACGGGCCGGAGCCATCGCCGCGTACCGCGCGGGTGCCCGCGCCGCCGCCCGGGTGCACGAGGCCCAGCAGAACGGGCGCGCCGCCCTGCCCGGCGCCCGTCCGCCCGCCGAGGGCGACCCCGGCGGCGACCGGACCGAGGGCGCGGCACCGTCGTCGTATCCGCCGTACGGCGCGGAGGCCGGCGGCGCGCAGCCGCCCGGCCGGACAGCCGACCCCTACGGGGTGCGGGGCGCCCCGTGGCACGGCGCCGACCGGCGCGGCGCCACCGCCCCGCCCCTGGGCGGCGGTGCCCAGCGGCCGGGCCTGCCCGCGGCCGGTCCCGGTGCCGGGCACGCGTCCGTGCCGGGGCAGGGGTACGGCCCGGGGCGGACGCCGGACGGCGGGCCGGGCCGGTCCGACCGGCCGCTGTACTCCCGGACCGGGCGCCAGGAGACCGGACCGGCGCACGCCGAACTAGCCCCCGCACCCGCCGTCCCCGCACCCGCCGTCCCCGCCCCCGTGGTTCCCGCGCAGGCGGGCGGTCGGTGGGACGAGTCCGGTGCCGTGCGCCGCGGGCCCGGCACCGCGCTCGCCGCCGAGCGGGCGCGGCAGGTCCGGATGACCGTGGTGGGACCGGTGACCGAGCGCTGGGCGCCGGAGCAGGCCGGCCCCGTGCACGAGAACTGGCAGCTGGCGGCGCCGATCGGCCCGGCCACCGACCTGTGGGCGTTGGGCGCGCTGCTGTTCCGGGCCGTGCAGGGGCACGCGCCGTACCCGGAGGAGTCGACGGCCGAGCTGGTGCAGCTGGTGTGCGCCGAGCCGCCCGCCTTCGCCGAGGAGTGCGGCGCGCTGCGCCCGGTCGTGGAGTCGCTGCTGCGCCAGGACCCCACCGAGCGGCCGGACGTGGAGGAACTCGGCGGCTGGCTGCGGTCGCTGGTGCGGTCCGCGCCCGAACCGGACGCCGGCACCCACGTCGTCCCCGTCCCGCCCGCCGACCCGAGCCGCCTGCCGATCGTCCGGCGCCGCGGCGAGCTGGTGCGCCGGCGGCGCGCCGGGCTGCCCGCGGCCCATCCGCACGGCCGGCACAAGCGGGCCCGGGAGGGCGCCCGTTCACCGCGCAGCCTCGGCCGGACCCTGCTCCTGCTGATCCTGCTCCTGCTGGCCGGCGCGGTCGCCTACGCGATGCTCTTCATGCCCAAACAGGGCGAGAGCGGTGCCGCGGGCGGGGACCGCACCGGCAGTGCCGGGCAGGCCGACCCCGCGCCCTCGCACACCCGGCCGCCCTCCGGCGGACCGAGCGCACCGGAGGGCGGCGCCACCGCCTCCGCGCCCGCGACCGAGACCCAGACCGGCGGAGACCCCGCCGTCCCCGACGGGTTCACCCTGCGCAAGGACCCGGCCGGCTTCCGGCTCGCCGTCGCCGACGGCTGGGACCACACCCCGAAGAACGGCGACGGCCAGGTGGTCTACGCGCACGGGAACTTCGAGCTGATCGTCGTACCGGGGCGGGACGGCACGTCCGCCTACGGCAGCGACCCGATGGTCTACCAGCGGGACAAGGAACGCGAACTCCAGCCGTACCGCGACTCCACCTGGGCCACGGCCACCGGTCTGCGGACCATAGAGGTGGGCGGACGGACCATGGCCGAGGGGCAGTTCACCTGGACCGACGGACAGGGGCGGGACCTGTTCGTGCGCAACATGGCCCTGCTCCTGGACGGCCGCTACCACATCGTCCAGGTGCGCGGTCCGGAGGCCGAGCGGGACGAGGTCACCCGGCTGTACGAGCAGGCTGTGGCGACGTATCGCTACACCGGTTGAGCAGCGCGTATACGGGGCGGGAGACGACCGGTCCGGTTCCCCTTCTCGCGTGGAAATGACCATCGTCACAGTGCGGTTTCCTTGGGACCCCGCTGGTTCCCTGCGGGCAGGGCGGTCCTTAGTCTGACCCTGTCAAGAGCATTGCGGGGCAACGTGAATCAGATGCAGGGCCTGCTCATAGCGGGCCGCTACCGGCTCGCCGACTCCATCGGCAGCGGCGGCATGGGCCGGGTGTGGCGCGCCCACGACGAGGTGCTGCACCGGAAGGTCGCCATCAAGGAGTTGACCGCCGCGCTCTACGTCAACGACAGCGACCAGGCCGTCCTGCTCGCCCGCACCCGGGCCGAGGCGCGGGCCGCCGCGCGCATCAACCACTCCGCCGTCGTCACCGTGCACGACGTGCTGGACCACGACGGCCGCCCGTGGATCGTGATGGAGCTGGTCGAGGGCGCCTCGCTGGCCGACACGGTCAAGCAGCGGGGCCGCGTCGAGCCGAGGGAGGCCGCGCGGATCGGACTGTGGGTGCTGCGGGCGCTGCGCGCCGCGCACTCCGCCGGGGTGCTGCACCGGGACGTCAAACCCGGAAACGTCCTGCTCGGCGAGGACGGCCGGGTCCTGCTCACCGACTTCGGCATCGCCCAGATCGAGGGCGACACCACCATCACCCGCACCGGAGAGGTCGTCGGCTCGGTCGACTACCTCGCGCCCGAGCGGGTGCGCGGCCACGACCCCGGCCCGGCCTCCGACCTGTGGGCGCTCGGCGCCACGCTGTACACGGCGGTCGAGGGGCGCTCGCCGTTCCGGCGCACCTCGCCGCTGAGCACCATGCAGGCGGTCGTCGAGGAGCAGGCGGACGAGCCGCGCCACGCCGGTGCGCTCGCCCCGGTCATCGCCGCGCTGCTGCGCAAGGACCCGGCCCAGCGGCCGGGCGCCGAGGAGGCGGAGCAGATGCTCGCCGAGGCGGCGGAGGGCCGCCGGCCGCGCGCGGCCCAGGCGTTCGTCCCGACCCAGGGCTCGGGCGTTCCCACCGGCCCGGGGCGCGGCTCCACCGCGGGCACGCCCGGCCCCGGCGGGGCGGCTCCGGGCACCGGGTACGGCTCCGGTTCCGCGACACCGGTCGCCGGGTACGGCTCCGGTTCCGGGTCCGGGCCCGGTACGCCGGGCGGGGGTTACGGCTCCGGTTCCGGTTCCGGTGCGCCGGGCGGGGGTTACGGCTCCGGTTCCGGTTCCGGTGCGCCGGGCGGGGGTTACGGCGCCTACGGCTCCGGGTCCGCCCCCTCCGGCTCCGGATCCACCCACTCCGGCTACGGCCCCACCCCCTACGGCTCCCCGGCCGGTGCCGGTTCCGGTGCCGGCCATCCCGCGACCGGTCCCACAGCGGTGGCCCCGGCGGCCGGTGGCCCGGCGCCCGTCCGCCCCCGTCGCCGGTTGCGCACCCTCGTGCTGGTCGTCGCCGTGGCGGCGGTGCTCGGCGGTGCCGGTGCGGTGGCGATCCAGCAGTGGGGCGGACAGGACAGCGGGTCGGGAGGCGGTGCCGGCCCGGCTCCGGCACCCGCCGACACCGAGCCGGCCGGAGCCGAGGGCGTGATCCCGGCGGGGTGGAAGACGTACGAGGACCCGCTCGGCTTCAGCCTCTCCCTGCCCCGGGGCTGGAAGCGTTCGGTCTTCAGCGACCAGGGCGCCCTCAAGCAGATCGACTACTCGCCCGACAACGGCAAGCATTTCGTCCGCATCGCGGTCGACCGCTCGTCCGACTTCGTCGACGCCCTCTCCCACCAGGAGGACCTGGAGCAGCAGCTCCAGAACCACGGGCTGGTCGACTACCGGCGCGTCACGATGAAGGAGAACCTCTATCGCGACCGCAAGGGCGCGCGGTGGGAGTACACCTGGACCGCGCTGAGGAAGGATCCGCCCTACGTGCCCGGGCCGCGCCACGCGGCCGAGGAGACGTACTTCTCGCGTCGGGGCATCGAGTACGCCCTCTACATCTCCTCGCCGGCCGAGGACTGGGCGACGACCAGCAAGCAGTTCACCTGGGTGCTGCGGAGCTGGAAGCAGCCGGACGAGGGCTGAACCGGCGCGGACGGCGGGCGAGTCGGCCGAGTCGGCCGAAAATGGCTGGCTGCGCCGTGTGTCTTGGCCGAGCGGTGCCCCGGAGGGCGGGCACCCCGTGCGGCATGATGGGGCGCATGGGGACCGAGGGAGCCGGCTTCCGGCTGATCGCGGGCCGTTACCGCCTGGAGGAACGCGTCGGGCGCGGCGGCATGGGCGTCGTGTGGCGGGCCAGCGACCAGGTGCTGGGCCGTCAGGTGGCGGTCAAGGAACTCCTGTCGGACGACTCGCTCCCGGACGACGACGCGCGGCGCCGCCGCGACCGTACGTTCCGCGAGGCCCGCGCGGTGTGCCAGTTACGGCACCCGCACATCATCGTCGTGCACGACGTGGTGGAGCAGGACGAACGGCCGTACCTGGTCATGGAGCTGATCGACGGCTGCTCGCTCGCCGAACGCATCGACCGGCAGGGCCCGGCCGACGCCGCCGAGGCCGCACGGATCGGTATCGCCCTGCTCAGCGCGGTACGCACCGCGCACGAGGCGGGCGTGCTGCACCGGGACATCAAGCCCGCGAACGTGCTGATCGAGTCCGGTACCGACCGGGTCGTGCTCACCGACTTCGGTATCGCGCAGGTCGAGGGCGCCACCACGCTCACCGAGACCGGCTCCTTCGTCGGCTCGCCCGAATACACCGCGCCGGAGCGGATGTCCGGGCTGCGCACCGGGCCGGAGTCCGACCTGTGGTCGCTGGGCGCGCTGCTGTGCACGGTGCTCAGCGGCGAGTCGCCGTTCCGGCGCGACTCGCTCGGGGGCATCCTGCACGCCGTCGTCACCGACGAGATCCGCCCGCCGGCCGAGGCCGAGCCGCTGCTGCCCGTCGTACGGGGCCTGTTGGAGCGTGACCCGGACCGGCGGCTGGGCGCGGCGGACGCCGAGCGGATGCTGCGGACGTACCTGGCGACCGGCCGGACGCCGGACGCGCCGGGCGGCAACGGCACGGCGGGAGCGCACGGCGGCGGGCTCATCCACCGCATCGGCGCCGTCCGCACCCCGAAGGCCCCGACGCCGTACTCGCCGACCCAGCTGGACCTGCCGTACGGCGGACCGCCTCCGCCGCCGCCCGCCCCGGTCCGGACGCCGGCGGACCCGGCCCCGGCGCGGTCGTCCCCGCGCGGGCTGCTCGTGGCGGCCCTGCTCGTCGCCGCGCTGGCCGGGGCCGGCGTCTCGGCCGCGGCGCTGCTGCTGCACCGGGACGGGGACGGGGGCGGCGGAACCCCGGGAGGTACGGCGACGACCCCGGCCACCCGGACCGGTACGGGCGGTACGGCGCTGTCGCCCACCCCGACCGGCAAGGGAGGGACGGCCCTGTCACCCACCCCGACCGGCACCGGGCCGTCGCCGTCACCGACGCCCACCTCCGGTACGACCGGCGCGCACACCGCGCCCTCCGGTTACCGCACGGCCCGGGACCCGGCCGGCTTCTCCCTCGCCGTACCGGAGGGCTTCACCCGCAGTCCGCAGGGGCAGCGCGTCTTCTACCTCTCGCGGGGCGAGACCTTCCGCCTGGGCGTCCGGATCGGCGCGCCCCAGCCGGGCGGCCCCGAAGGAGTGATGAGCCGTTCGGCCGCCAGCGGGCCCTCCACCAACCCCGGTTACCACGACGGCCGGGTCATCCGGACCACCCACGACGGACACCCGGCCGCCCTCTGGGAGTTCACCTGGGACGGCTTCAGCGCGGCGGAGGGCCCCCGGCACACCTACGACCTGTGCTGGGAGGAGAACGGGCTGCTGTACGACGTGTGGGTGTCGGCGCCGGTCGGGCAGGTGCAGGAGGCGCGGGAGTACTTCGACGTGGCCGTCGACACGTTCTCCGTCACGGGTGTGTGACCGGTTCGCCCTCCCCGTGGCTGTGGGCGTGGCTGTGGGCGCCGGGGACGCCGGGGGCGCGGCGAAGACGACCGCATGAGCGGTGACGGGGGAGCCGGCCCCAGTGCCGAACCCGGCTCCGGGTGCCGGAACGAGCGGGCGAGGAGCGGGCGTTGGTGGTGTCGGCCCACTTCGGCGGGGCCGGTGCGGTGGAGGCGCGCCGGACACCACACGGTTCCGGCCCGCACCGGTGGGCCGCCTGACGACCCGTCGCCGCCCCCTTCCGGCCGCTCGCTTCGACAAGGGTGCGGTGCGCACGGTACTCATGGGACATGACCGAAGACGGCGAACACCCGCCCGACGCACGTCTGATCGGCGGCCGGTACCGGCTGGCCGGGCGTCTCGGGTCCGGGCCGGCGGGGACCGTGTGGCGTGCCCGGGACGAGCAGGGGGAGGGACTGGTCGCCGTCAAGGAGCCGCTGCTGCCCGGCGATCCGGCCGACGACGAGGAGAGCCGGCGTATCGCGCACCGGCTGCACCACGAGGCCCGGGCCGCGACCCGGGTGCGGCACCCCTCGGCGGTGACGGTGCACGACGTCGTCACCGAGGGCGGCCTCCCCTGGATCGTCATGGAGCTGGTGTCCGGCGAGTCCCTGCGCGAGGTGCTGGAGCGCGGCCCGCTCCCGGCCGCCGAGGCCGCGCGCATCGGGCTCGCGGTGCTGGGCGCGCTGCGCGCCGCGCACGCCGTCGGGATCGTGCACCGGGACGTCAAGCCGGCCAACGTCCTGCTGGAGTCCGGCACCGGGCGGGTCGTCCTCACGGACTTCGGCATCGGCGACGGGCACGCGCAGGACGCACCCGCCGGTTTCGTCGCGCCGGAGGTGGCGGCGGGGCCGGGCGCCGGACCGGCCTGCGACCTGTGGTCCCTGGGGGCGCTGCTGCGTGCCGCCGTGGGGGACGCCGACCCCGGCACGCCGGGGTCGCTGGGCCCGCTGCTGGACCGGCTCCAGGCCGACGATCCGGCGGCGCGGCCGGACGCGGCGGAGGTCGAGGCCGTACTCCGCGACCACCTGGGGCTCACCGCCGTACCGGAACCGGCGCGCGAGCCCGGCCGCCCGGCCACCGACCCGCTCTCCGAGCCTTCGCCCGCCGACCCGCTCCCCGCGACCTCGCCCGCCGACCCACTCCCCGCGACCTCGCCCGCCGACCCACTCCCCGAGCCCCCGGCCACCGATCCGCTTCCCGAGCCTTCGCCCGCCGACCCGTCCCCCGACTCCCCGCCCGCGCCGGCACCCCGCCGCACCCCTCTCGCCGCCCTCGGCCTGCTGCTCGCCAGAAAATCCGAGGCCGACTGATCCCGCCCCGCGCCGACGTCCCCTCGCCCCTCTCAACGCCCTGATCAGCGCATTTGCTGCCAGTGATCACTGGCAGTGTGTGAGTGGTCCGTGAATCCCCGTTACCGACGGGTACACAAAGGCTCCGCCGCGGCATACCCTGCGCCTCATGACGGACACGCAGGCCCCGGACATCGCCGGTACCAACCCGCTCGCGCCCGCACCCGAAGGCGCCCGCACCGCCGCCGACGTGGTCACGCCGGAGTTGGCGGCCCAGCTCACCAAGGGCATCGTCGGCTCCGGCCGCACCGCCAACCACACCCCGTTCACCGGCGAGAAACTGGCCGACCTGCCCGAGTCCACCCCGGAGGACGTCGGCAAGGCCTTCGAGGCGGCCCGCGCCGCCCAGGCTGTGTGGGCGAAGACCCCGGTCCGGCAGCGGGCCGCCGTCCTGCTCCGCTTCCACGACCTGGTGCTCCAGCGGCAGGCCGAGGTCCTCGACCTGATCCAGCTGGAGACCGGCAAGGCCCGCCTGCACGCGCACGAGGAGGTGCAGGCCGTCGCCGTCGCGGCCCGCCACTACGGCCACCGGGCCGCCGCCTACCTGAGGCCCAAGCGGCACACGGGCGCCATCCCCACCCTGACGAAGGTCACCGAGCTCCGCCACCCGCGCGGGGTCGTCGGCCAGATCGCCCCCTGGAACTACCCGCTGGAGCTGTCCGTCGGCGACGCCCTGCCCGCCTTCGTCGCCGGCAACGCCGTCGTGATGAAGCCGGACACGGAGACCTGCCTCACCGCCCTGTGGGCCCGCGACCTGCTCATCGAGGCCGGGCTGCCCGAGGGCGTCTTCCAGGTCGTGCTCGGCGAGGGCCCGGTCGTCGGCCCCGAGCTGGTCAGGCACGCCGACTACGTCTCCTTCACCGGCTCCACCCGCACCGGCCGCGAGGTCGCCGTCGGCGCCGCCTCCCGCCTGGTCGGCGTGTCCCTCGAGCTCGGCGGCAAGAACGCCATGCTGGTCCTCGACGACGCCGACATCGAGAAGGCCGCCGCCGGTGCCGTACGCGCCTGCTTCTCCTCCGCCGGCCAGCTCTGCATCTCCATCGAGCGGCTCTACGTCCACGAGTCCGTCGCCGACGCCTTTCTGGAGCGCTTCGCCGCCCGCACCCGGGCCATGCGCCTCGGCAACTCCCTCGCCTACGGCGCCGACATGGGATCGCTGGTCGGCGAACGCCAGCTGACGACCGTGCAGCGGCACGTCGAGGAGGCCGTCGCCAAGGGCGCGAAGGTGATCGCGGGCGGCGTCGCCCGGCCGGACATCGGCCCCTACTTCTTCGAGCCGACCATCCTGGACGGCGTCGAGCCCTCCATGTCCGTGTGCGAGGAGGAGACCTTCGGCCCGGTCGTCTCCGTCTACCGCTTCCGGAGCGACGACGAGGCGGTCGAGCGCGCCAACGCCACGCCGTACGGCCTGAACTCCTCGGTCTGGACGACGAACGCCCGCCGCGGCCGGGACGTCGCCGCCCGCCTGCGCACCGGCACCGTCAACGTCAACGAGGGCTACGCGCCCGCCTACGGCAGTGTCCAGTCCCCGATGGGCGGCATGAAGGACTCCGGCCTCGGCCGCCGGCACGGCTCCGAGGGCATCCTCAAGTACACCGAGGCCCAGACGGTGGCCCAGCAGCGGCTGCTGCCGATGGCGCCGTCGCTGGGCATGACGGACGAGAAGTACGCCCAGTTCATGAGCACGAGCCTGCGGCTCATGAAGGCCTTCCGGTTCCGCTAGGAACCCCTGTCCGGAAACACCCGTTCTCGACGAGGAGAGCACGTGTCGCAGGAGAAGTCTGTCCAGACCCGGGACGAGGACGGGTACGACTACGACGTCATCGTGGTCGGATCGGGGTTCGGCGGTTCGGTGTCCGCCCTGCGCCTGACCGAGAAGGGCTACCGGGTCGGGGTGCTCGAAGCCGGCCGCCGCTTCACCCGCTCGTCGCTGCCCAGGAACTCCTGGGACCTGAAGAACTACCTCTGGGCCCCGAAGCTCGGCATGTTCGGCATCCAGCGCATCCACCTGCTGGGCAACGTGATGGTGCTGGCCGGCGCCGGTGTCGGCGGCGGCTCGCTCAACTACGCCAACACCCTCTACGTGCCGCCGAAGCCCTTCTTCGAGGACCCCCAGTGGCGGCACATCACCGACTGGCAGGAGGAGTTGAAGCCGTACTACGACCAGGCCCAGCGCATGCTCGGCGTCCGGCTGAACCCCACCATGACCCCCTCCGACGTCCATCTGAAGGCGGCGGCCCAGCGGATGGGTGTCGGCGACACCTTCCACCTCGCCCCGGTGGGCGTCTTCTTCGGCGACGGCAAGGACGCCGACGGGAAGACGAAGGCACGGCCCGGCGAGCAGGTGAACGACCCGTACTTCGGCGGGGCCGGCCCCGACCGCAGGGCCTGCACCGAGTGCGGCGAGTGCATGACCGGCTGCCGGCACGGCGCGAAGAACACCCTCAACGAGAACTACCTGTACCTCGCCGAGAAGGCGGGCGCGGTCGTCCACCCGATGACGACCGTCGTGTCCGTCACCGACGACTCGCGGGGCGGCTACGCGGTGGCGACCCTGCCGACGGACCGGAGGAAGAAGGGCGAGGGCCGGCTCTTCACCGCCCGCAGGGTGGTCCTCGCCGCCGGCACCTACGGCACCCAGACCCTGCTGCACCGCATGAAGGCCGGCGGCCAGCTGCCGTACCTGTCCGCCCGGCTCGGCGACCTGACCCGCACCAACTCCGAGGCCCTGGTCGGCGCGCAGACCGACGACCGCCGCTACCGCAGGGCGACCGGCGCGCCGCGGGCCGACTTCACGCGGGGTGTCGCCATCACGTCCTCGATCCACCCCGACGAGAACACCCACATCGAGCCGGTCCGCTACGGCAAGGGCTCCAACTCGATGGGCGGCCTGTCCATCCTCCAGGTGCCCTACACCGAGGGCTCCTCCCGCGTCCTCGCCTGGCTGGCGAACGCGGCCCGGCACCCGCTGCTGGTCGCCCGCTCGCTGTCCAACCGGCGCTGGTCGGAGCGGACCATCATCGGCCTGGTCATGCAGTCTCTGGACAACTCGCTGACCACCTATCTGAAGCCCGGCGGCGTCGGCCGGGGCCTGCTGACCGCGCGGCAGGGGCACGGCGCGCCCAATCCCAAGCAGATCAAGGCCGCCACCGAGGCCGCCTCCGCGCTCGCCGCCGAGATCAACGGCTTCGCCGGCAGCAACGTCGGCGAGCTGATGGGCACCCCGCTCACCGCGCACTTCCTCGGCGGCTGCCCCATCGGCGACTCCCCGGAGACGGGCGTGATCGACCCGTACCACCGGCTCCACGGCCACCCCGGCATCTCGGTCGTGGACGGCGCCGCGGTCTCGGCGAACCTGGGGGTGAACCCGTCGCTGACGATCACCGCGCAGGCCGAGCGGGCGATGTCGTTCTGGCCGAACAAGGGCGAGGAGGACCCGCGGCCGGCGCCGGGAGCGGCGTACGAGCGGCTGAAGCCGGTGGAGCCGCGGACCCCGGCGGTCCCCGCGGAGGCGTTCGGCGCGCTGCGGCTGCCGTTCCTGGGGATGCCGGCGGTACCGCCGAAGAAGTGACCGTCGGACGATGCAGAGGGACCTGCATCCCCCTCCGAAGGCAGGTCCCTCTCACCGTTTCTTGATCCGGCAGGTTTGATCAGCGAAAAGCGTGAAGGGTTGCTCCGGACATCCGGGATTGTGATGTGAGGCGAGTCACATCGATGTCTCGTCGGGGCGAGTTCCGCCGGTGCGAGCCGCATCGACGGGGTGGGGGGAGGGGGTGCTGCGGGCCAGGGGGTGCTGCGGGCCGCGGGCAGGGCGAAGGGCCCCGCGGGACGGAGAGGCCGCGAGGCCCTTCTCTCGGTCAGCACCGGCGTCAGGGCAGCGCCGGTGCCCGGGGCGGCGCCGGGGGCTGCGCCGCTTGTTCGTGTGCCCTGTGGCCTGTCTGCAGTTTTCCGCCGGCCGGCCCCGGGCGTCCCCGGAGCCGGCCGTTCTCTTGGGTGACCGGGCCGCTGTCCCCTGCCGTCCGGTCACTTCCTGGAGCGAGGTCCCACGGCGTACGGCACGACCCGTACGCCTCATCGCTCCAGCGAGCCACGCGTGGTTCTCTCGGGCCCGCCCCTGGCTGGCACGGACACCCCCCTCAACGAAGCGGTGCGCGGGCCGGTCACGGCGCCGTACGGGTGAGAGTCGGGCCGAACTCAGATACGGCCCCGGCTCAGCTCCAGCAGGGTCATGGCGAGGGTGGTGCCGGGCTTGCCGAGGGCGTCCCGGTAGCGGGCGAGGATCTCCATCTCGCGGGAGAGGTGCACCCGGCGCCCGCCGGAGGCGATCCGGGTCTGCTGGACGACGGCGGAGACGGCCATCCGCTCCTGGATGAGGCCGATGATCCGGTCGTCGAGCGCGTCGATGCGCTCACGGGCGCCGGCGATGACCGCTTCCGGGGCGGTGCCGGGTGCGGTCTCCTGCGCGGTCCGCGGTGTGGTCCGCGGTGCGGTCTCCTGCGCGGTCTGCGGTGCGGTCGTGGTCATGCGGGGCTCCTCGGTGCGGTGGGTGCCCCGGAACGGCACGGCCCGGAAAACGACAGGCGCCCCGGGCCTTGTCGGCCCGGGGCGCCTGGGAAGTCGCTTGGCGGTTTGCTCAAGCAGCACGACCATGGCAGCCGGCGGGCCGGATGCCATAGGTAAAGACGAAGGTCGAGTGCTTGCGCATGCGGCCAGTATGCCACGGCGGTTTCCCTCGGAGGTGTCGCGTCCACCCCGTTAGAATCGGAAGCACAGGCCCCCGCCCGACCACCAGAAGGCACCCCGTGTCATCAGCGACCCAGTCTGCCGCCACCCCCGACACCGTCCTGGTCGTCGACTTCGGCGCGCAGTACGCCCAGCTCATCGCCCGTCGCGTCCGCGAGGCGCGGGTCTACAGCGAGATCGTGCCCAGCACCATGCCGGTCGCCGAGATGCTCGCCAAGAACCCCGCGGCGATCATCCTCTCCGGCGGCCCCTCGTCCGTGTACGAGGAGGGCGCTCCCACCCTCGACCGTCAGATCTTCGAGGCCGGCGTCCCCGTCTTCGGCATGTGCTACGGCTTCCAGCTCATGGCGCAGAGCCTCGGCGGCATCGTCGACAACACCGGCGCCCGCGAGTACGGCCGCACCGACCTGCACGTCTCCAGGAACTCCTCCACCCTGTTCGAGGGCACCCCGGACGAGCAGCACGTGTGGATGTCGCACGGCGACGCCTGCTCCGCCGCCCCCGAGGGCTTCACGGTGACCGCGTCCACGGACGTCGTCCCGGTCGCCGCGTTCGAGAACGACGACAAGAAGCTCTACGGCGTCCAGTACCACCCCGAGGTCATGCACTCCACGCACGGCCAGCAGGTGCTGGAGCACTTCCTCTACCGCGGTGCCGGGCTGAAGCCCGACTGGACCACCGGCAACGTGATCGAGGAGCAGGTCGAGGCCATCCGCGCGCTGGTCGGTGACAAGCGCGCGATCTGCGGCCTGTCCGGCGGTGTGGACTCCGCCGTCGCCGCCGCCCTCGTCCAGAAGGCCATCGGCTCCCAGCTGACCTGCGTCTACGTCGACCACGGCCTGATGCGCAAGGGCGAGACCGAGCAGGTCGAGAAGGACTTCGTCGCGGCCACCGGCGTCCAGCTGAAGGTCGTCGACGCCGAGGAGCGCTTCCTCAAGGCCCTGGCCGGGGTCACCGACCCCGAGGAGAAGCGCAAGATCATCGGCCGGGAGTTCATCCGCGTCTTCGAGCAGGCGCAGGCCGAGATCATCGCCGACGAGGGCCCGGCCGTGGAGTTCCTGGTCCAGGGCACCCTCTACCCGGACGTGGTCGAGTCCGGCGGCGGCACCGGCACCGCCAACATCAAGTCGCACCACAACGTCGGCGGGCTGCCCGAGGACCTCGAGTTCAAGCTGATCGAGCCGCTGCGCAAGCTGTTCAAGGACGAGGTCCGGATGGTCGGCCGGGAGCTGGGCCTTCCGGAGGAGATCGTCCAGCGCCAGCCCTTCCCCGGCCCCGGCCTGGGCATCCGCATCGTCGGCGAGGTCACCAAGGAGCGGCTGGACCTGCTCCGCGAGGCCGACGCCATCGCCCGCGAGGAGCTGACCGCGGCCGGCCTGGACCGCGACATCTGGCAGTGCCCGGTGGTCCTGCTCGCCGACGTCCGCAGCGTGGGCGTCCAGGGCGACGGCCGCACCTACGGCCACCCGGTCGTCCTGCGCCCGGTCTCCTCCGAGGACGCGATGACGGCCGACTGGTCGCGCCTGCCGTACGACGTCCTCGCCCGTATCTCCACGCGGATCACCAACGAGGTCCGCGACGTCAACCGGGTCGTGCTCGACGTGACGAGCAAGCCCCCGGGCACGATCGAGTGGGAGTAGTCCTCCCCGGGACCGCCGCTCAGGTCCGCCGGAGAGCACGCACCGGCTCTCCGGGCCTCCAGACCTGGGTGACCAGATACGTCTCGTCCTCGACGTAGGTCCGTACGACCTCCGTCAGCTCGGTGCGGAAGAGGTGGAACGGCTGCGGCGGTTCCACCTCTTTCACGTACGCGGCCCTGGCCGTGCCGCCCTCGACCTCGTACGCCCGCCCGCCGATCCGGACGTCGCCGCCGCCCAGGTCCGTTCCCCCGCCCGGGTTGGCCTGGAGGGTGAACCGCGGGTCGCGGCGCAGGTCGAGGGCCTTCAGGGAGCCCGGCATCATGCCGAGCCACAGCTCCCCGCCCAGGAAGCGGACCTCGATCCCGCAGGTGCGGGGCGAGCCGTCCTTGCGGAGGGTCGCGAGGACGTGGTGCCGGTAGGCGCCGAACCGCTCCTCCGCGGTCTTCGCCAGCCCGGGTGCGGCGATCCCGAAGGCCGCCCAGTTCACAGGGGTCATCGCCCGGTCCACAGGAGTCATACGGAGCACTCTCCCGCGCAATCCCGACATCTTCTGTCGGGTATGCGCAGTGCACGGCATCTTTACAGCACAGCTCTGCCCTTTTGCGCCTCCCGACGGTACCTTCCGGCCGTACCGCAATCCCCGTACGGGAGGATCTATGCACGGGCCCACGCCGCCCCTGCCGCTGCCCACCGACCGGCTGCAGTTCGCCATGCCGCCGATGCACGAGTCGGTGGAGGACGAACGCCGGCACCGCAAGGAGCGGCTCGCGGGCGCCCTGCGGATCTTCGGGCGGGCGGGCTTCGAGGACGGGGTGTCGGGACACATCACGGCCCGGGACCCCGAGTTCACCGACTGCTTCTGGGTCAACCCGTTCGGCATGCCGTTCAAGCACGTCACCGTCGGCGACCTCGTCCTCGCCAACCAGGACGGGCAGGTCGTCGAGGGCCGCTACCACGTCAACCAGGCCGCGTTCACCGTGCACGCCCAGGTGCACGCCGCCCGGCCCGACGTCGTCGCCGTCGCCCACTGCCACTCCGTGCACGGCCGCGCCCTCGCCGCCCTCGGCGACCTCATCGACCCCATCACCCAGGAGAGCTGCGCCTTCTACGAGGACCTCGCCCTCTACGACGCCTACACCGGCGTGACCGTGGACGCCGAGGAGGGCCGCCGGATCGCCGCCGCGCTGGGCTCCCGCAAGGCGCTCGTGCTGCGCAACCACGGGCTGCTCACGGTCGGCGACTCGGTGGACGCGGCGGCCTGGTGGTTCCTGTCCCTGGACCGGTCCTGCCAGGTGCAGCTGCTGGCGAAGGCCGCGGGCCGTCCGGTCCTCATCGACCACAAGCCCGCCGTCGCCACCCGCGAACAGCTCGGCGGCGACCTGGTCGCCTGGATCAACTACCAGCCGCTGTGGCAGGACATCAGCCGCAGCGAACCGGACCTGCTCAGCTGACGTACCGAAGCGGTGGGGCACGCGCGGCGCGGTGGGGCACGCGCGGTGCGGTGGGGCACGCGCGGTGCGGTGGGGCGCGGCGGCGAACCGGGCAGGGCCGCCGCCGCGTCAACACGGCGTTCCCCGCTTCACCCCCGGTGACCCCGTCCGGCCGCCCCGGAGGGCCCGGCGTAGGGCACAATTCGCTGGCAGCACAGGGGAGTTGCCCGGCCGTCCCGCGCACCGCGGTGCCGACGGCCGGATCGGCAGGTCGTGGGGAAGGCGGGCGTCGGGCGTGGCGGTGCAGGAGGCGAGAGACGGCACGGGTGCCGAGGACGTCCACGAGGGTGGCTGCACCTGCGGGGACTGCCCGCACGGCGCCCGGGAGGGACACCGGCGGGCCGTCGCCGCGTTCCTGCGCCGGCGCGACGAGTTCGCCGCCGGCCGGGGACTGCCGACGGCCGTGGCGCACTCCGCCTCGGCGTCCCGCCAGTGGGTCTCCGAGGAACTGACCCAGCGCGCCGAGGCCGTCGCCGAACAGGGCCGGGCCGAGGGCGCGGCCCGGCTCGCCCGGCTCTGGCTGCGGACGGTGTACGCCGTGTGGGGCGCGGTCGTCGCGTTGCTGCTCGCCGAGGCCCTCACCGCGATCGGCGCGGGCTGGACCGGCGCCCGGACCGCGGCCCTGCTCGCCGCGCTCACCGTCGCCGTCGCCCTCACCACCGCCTGCTCCTTCCATCGGGCGCGCGGCGGAGCGCTCGCACCGGTCATCGGTGAGGACAACCGCATGTCCACCTCCCGTACTGTCGCCGCCTGCTGGGTGCTGTTCGTCGGTTACGCCGTCCTGCTGCTGGCCGCCCGCCTCGCCGCCGCCTCCGGCCACGCCGAGCGCGACGCGCTGATCTCCGGCCTCGGTCTCGCCCGCGGCGCGGGCGTGGTCACCGTCCTCGCCGTCGTCTGCGGCATCGCCGTCCTGGTCCGCCGGGTGGTGGGCCTACGCATCACCGCCCAGCGGCTGCAGAAGGTCCCGGCCCACCGCCCGCGCGCCGCCGACCTGCTCACCGACGACTCCGGCCGGGGCGCCTTCGCCGACATCCAGTACGTCGCCATCAGCGCCGTCGCCCTGCTGTTCGCCGCCGTACGGCTGGCCCGCCGCCCCGACCAACTGCCCGACCTGCCCTGGGGCCTGGCCGCCGTCGTGCTGATCTCGGCCGCGACCTACCTGGCCGGCAAGTACGCCGAGGGCGGCCGGCCGGTGATCCTCTCGGTGGTCCGCGCCCGCGAACCCGGTGACCTCGACGGTCCGATCCGCACCGGCGACGACATCGAGATCCGCGGCAGCGGCTTCGTCCCGCCCGGCGCCCAGACCGCCGACCGGCTTTCCCGCACGGTCGTCCGCATCGGCGCGGTCGACGTCCACGTCCCCCTGGTCCCCGTCACCGGCGGCTTCCGCAACCCCACGGACAACGCCCTGACCGTCCCCGTACCGGCCGAGGTCGAACCGGGCGCGGTCGAGGTCCAGGTGGTGACCGCGGCCGGCGTGGCGACCAACCGGTGCATCGTCCAGGTGACCGAGTGAGGTGACCGGGGCGGGAGGCCGGGCAGGGCGGCCGGGAGGCGGCGGCCCTCACCGTGGACTGGTCCTCGCCGTGGGCCGATGCCCGCCGCAGGCGCGGGTCCGGTCCTCGCCCGGGTCCGACCCACACCCGTCTGCTGTCCACTGCTCGCGCCGAGCGCCGGAATCCGGAAAATCGTCCGGAGAGGATTGAACCTGTCCCCTTCGTCATCCGTATGGTCAATGGAGGGGGTACGGCGGGCGAGAGGCGGCTGCGGCGATGACTCACGGCATGCGGACGGAGACACACACCAGCGGGCTGAGCAGCTTCCGCACCTGGCGGGACACCGCCGCCCACTACGCCCTGCTGCCGCTGCGCCTCTTCCTGGGCGTCACCTTCGTCTACGCCGGCCTGAACAAGCTCACCGACAGCGCGTTCATGCAGTCCGGCGGCGTCGGCTCGATCGGTGAGACCATGCGCGCGGCCCGCGACTCCGCGGCCATCCCCGCCCTGGTCGACCTGGCCCTGAAGAGCCCGGTCGGCTTCGGCTACGGCATCGCCCTCGGCGAAGTGGCCGTCGGCCTCGGCACCCTGCTCGGGCTGCTCGGCCGGCTGGCCGCCCTCGGCGGTGCGCTGATCTCGCTCAGCCTCTGGCTGACGGTGAGCTGGGCGACCACCCCCTACTACTACGGCAACGACCTCGCCTACCTGATGGCCTGGCTCCCCCTGGTCCTCGCCGGCGCCCCCTACCTCTCCGTGGACGCGCTCTGGCGGACCCGGCGGCGACGGGCCGGCGGCTACCTCTGACCCTCCTCCGCACCACCCCGCCTGCGTATCCCCCTGGCCAGCACGGCCGTGGCCCCGGCCAGACAGAGCCCGGCCACGACCAGCGGCACCGCCACGAACCACGGGGTGTCCCACAGACCGCCCGCGTCCCCCGCGTAGACCGCACCGGTGGCGGCGAGGAAGAGTCCGGCGACCAGCTTCCCCGGCTGGAACTCATGACGCAGCACGGCTGACCTCCACCTGTCCCACTCCGACGCCGAGCGTGAGATCGAGCGTGCCGCCTCTCGTGGCACCCTCGGCCGGCGCCAGCGTCACCTCCTGGTGCCTGCCCGGCTGCACATCCACGTCCTTTCCGCTGTCCCCGGGCAACCGGATGTCACCCACCCCCACATCGATGCTCAGCCGCACCCGCGTGTCCGCCGGCACGATCACCTTCAGCTGTCCCGCGCCCACCCGGGCGTCCGTCGAGACCGTCTGCCCCTTCCCCGGGTGCACCCCGGTCAGATCGAGGGTGCCCCGCCCGGTGCCCAGGTCGTACGCGGACCGCACGCCGGCCGCCGCGGCCGGCTTCCAGGACGTCTCCCGCCAGTCGGTGGTGATGTCCCGGGGCAGGGCCGCCGACCCGGCCAGCAGCGCCGCCGTGAGCAGTGCCAGGAACACCGTCCCGGCCCCCGTCCGGCCCAGGAACGCGCTGAGCGCGATGCCCAGACCGAACACGGCCAGCGCGCACGCCAGACCGGTCTGCAGGCTGGTGCCCAGCGGCTGTGTGTGCCAGCCGATCCGGGTGCCCAGGCCGCCCGCCAGCAGGGCTATGAGGAACACCCAGCCGCCGATCCAGCGCGGGCCGCGCGGTCTCCGGGCCGCGGCGTGCGGCGGCTGCACCGTCCCGTGAGGCGCCCACGGGGTGGCGATGCCGACGTCCAGGACCGAGGTGAGGTCCCGGTCGCGGGCGTCGCCCGGTCCCCACAGATAGCCGGTGCCACCGACATGGGTGCCGTCCTTGACGATCGGGTCCCGCCACCACGAGGGGTAGGTGGTGACCACCGGCGGAGCCTGGGCCTCCGGCGGGGCGTCGGCGGCGGCCTGCGCGGCCAGCGGATCCGGGTCGGGGGCGCCACGGCGCCGCGACCAGTACCCCGCGCCCGCGAGCAGCAGCGAGAGCACCGTGGCGAACGCCAGCACCCCGCCGTTCTTCAGCATGGTCAGGAAGATCCCGCAGCCGACCAGCGCGAACAGCACGGCGGCCAGCGCCTGTCCGTCGACCCGGCCGGTGAAGAGCTTGCGCAGCTCGTTCTCCTCCTCGTCCTGGTACGGCACCAGGAGCCAGGCGAAGCCGTAGAAGATGAGCCCCAGGCCGCCGGTCGCGGACAGAACGGCCAGCGTGATCCGGAAGATCACCGGGTCCATGTCGGTCTGCCGGCCCAGTCCCGCGCACACGCCCGCGATCATCTTGTGTCCGCGGTCGCGCCGGAACCGGTCGGGAACCCCGGCGCCGTCCCGCTGTCCGGGCTCGCCGGTGGGGGAGTGCGTGCCGGTGCCGTCCGCTCCCGTCTCCTCCGTCGCGGCGGGCGCGGCATCCGTCGGCCCGGTGCCCGGGACCGGGCGCGGGCCGGGGCCGGGTCCCGGACCCGTCGCGGCGTGCTCGTGATCCGTCATGCGTCCATGGTGACGGCCCGGCCGCCGCCGCGGCAGTCGGGACGACCCTGGGCCAACCCTGAAATCGGCCCTGAGACGGGACGGGGAAGCGTTCGACCGGCACGGACCGCCGCGGAACACCGGCCGGCCCGCCCACCCGGAGCGGCCCCGGCGGAAGATCAGGGGCGTCTCCGGGACCGACCCTGATGCTCCGTCCCCCCGGCCGTGTGACCATCGTTGGCATGCCGGAAGCCGCAAGCCCGCCACTCGACGATCCGCGGCCGCCGCGCAAGCTCTACCGCAGCAGCGACGGACGCTGGCTCGGCGGAGTGGCGCGGGGGCTCGCCGGGCATCTCGGGCTGCCCGTCGTCTGGGTGCGGCTCGTCTTCGTCGGCCTGTTCCTGGCCGACGGACTCGGAGCGTTGCTGTACGCCGCGTTCTGGTTCTTCGTCCCGCTCGGCGTCGGCGGCGTCGGCGACCAGAAACCCTCGCTGGTGGGCACGGAGACCTCGCCGGACGGCCGCCGCAGACTGGTGGCCCGCAAGCCGGACCGCGGCCAGATCGTCGCCCTGCTCCTCATGGTCATCGTGTCCATGGTCTTCGTGGGCAGCGTCGACCTGGGCAGCGCCGCCAAGGCGTATCTGGTGCCCGCCGTGCTCGTCGCGGCCGGTGTCGCCCTCGTCTGGCGGCAGGCGGACAACGCCCGCCGGGCCCGCTGGGCCGAGGCCGGCCGCCGGCGCCGCACCCTCACCCTGCTCCGGGCGGCCGGCGGCGTCCTGCTCGTCACGGCCGGTGTCACCGCCATCTTCGTCCTGCAGGGCTCGGCCGCCCACCTCGGCGCGGTCCTGCAGGCCGCGCTCGCCGTCCTCGTCGGCATCACCCTGCTCGCCGGCCCCTATCTGGTCCGCATGACCCAGGACCTGTCCGAGGAGCGGCTGATGCGCATCCGCGCCCAGGAGCGCGCCGAGGTCGCCGCCCATGTCCACGACTCCGTGCTGCACACCCTCACCCTGATCCAGCGCAACGCCGACAACGCCGGAGAGGTGCGCCGCCTCGCCCGCGCCCAGGAGCGCGACCTGCGCACCTGGCTCTACAAGCCGGAGGGCACCGGCAAGGACGAGGCCGACGAGCCGGACACGGTCGCCGAGGCGGTCCGGCGCAACGCCGCGGAGGTGGAGGACAAGCACGGCGTGCCCATCGAGGTCGTGATCGTCGGCGACTGCCCGCTCGACGAGAGGACCGCCGCGCAGATGCAGGCCGCGCGCGAGGCGATGGTGAACGCCGCCAAGTACGGTGGCGACGGCGGTGCCGTACAGGTCTACGCCGAAGTCGAGGGGAGGACGGTCTTCGTGTCCGTGCGGGACCGCGGCCCCGGCTTCGACCTCGACGCGATACCCGCCGACCGCATGGGTGTCAGAGAATCGATCATCGGCCGCATGGAGCGCAACGGCGGCACGGCCCGGTTGCGGGCGGTGCCGGGCGGCGGCACCGAGGTCGAGCTGGAGATGGAGAGGGCGGAGAAGACGTCATGAGCGACGCGACCGAGGCGAACGGCACGGCGGGAGCGGCGGAGGCGGCCGAGTCCGGCCGGCCCGACGCCGGCGCGGGCGGGCGGCACGTACGCGTGGTGCTCGTGGACGACCACCGGATGTTCCGCACCGGCGTCCAGGCCGAGATCGGCCAGACCGCCGAGACCGGGGTCGAGGTGGTCGGGGAGGCCGCGGACGTCGACCAGGCGGTCACGGTCATCACCGCCACCCGGCCCGAGGTGGTCCTGCTCGACGTCCACCTGCCGGGCGGCGGCGGAGTCGAAGTGCTGCGCCGCTGCGCCGCCTTGATGACGGACTCCGAGCAACCGGTCCGTTTCCTCGCGCTGTCCGTGTCGGACGCGGCGGAGGACGTGATCGGGGTGATCCGCGGCGGCGCCCGGGGCTATGTCACCAAGACCATCACCGGCACCGACCTGATCGACTCGATCTTCCGTGTCCAGGAGGGCGACGCCGTCTTCTCCCCGCGGCTGGCCGGGTTCGTCCTGGACGCCTTCGCCTCCACCGACGCCCCGCCGGTGGACGAGGACCTGGACCGCCTCACCCAGCGGGAACGCGAGGTGCTGAGGCTGATCGCCCGTGGCTACGCCTACAAGGAGATCGCCAAGCAGCTGTACATCTCGGTGAAGACGGTCGAGTCCCACGTCTCGGCGGTCCTGCGCAAGCTCCAGCTGTCCAACCGGCACGAGCTGACCCGCTGGGCGACCGCGCGCCGACTGGTCTGACCCCTACGGGCCGGTCCGCGCCCCGCCCTCAGCGGACCCTCACGCCACCCTGGTCGCCCCCGCGAACGGCATCTGGTCGATCGGGGCGAGGCGCACCGGTGCCGAGGGGTTCGGGGCGTGGATCATCTGCCCGTTGCCCACGTAGATGCCGACGTGGCTGATCCCGGAGTAGAAGAACACCAGGTCCCCCGGCTGGAGTTCGGAGCGGGAGACCCGTCGGCCCGCGTTGATCTGGGCGTAGCTGGTGCGTGGCAGGGAGATGCCGGCGGAACGGTAGGCGGCCTGGACCAGGCCCGAGCAGTCGAAGGCGTTCGGGCCGGTCGCTCCCCACACATAAGGGCTGCCGAGCTTGCCGTAGGCGTAGGCGACGGCCGCCGCCGCGCGTGCCGTGGGGGCCGGTGCGGACCCGGCCCGCTCCAGCGGCTCCCTGGGATCCGCGGCCGACCGGGAGACGTGTGCTCCGCCCGTGCCGTCGGCGCCGGCCTCCGTCCGCTGCCGTGGGGTCAGCCGTGCCAGCAGCCGCCGGGCCTCGTCCAGCTTGCCGGTGACGGTCTTCTTCTGCCGGTTCAGCTCCGCCTGCCGGGACCGCAGCGACGTCACTTCGATGCGCGCGGCGCCGCGCAGCCGCTCGATCTCCCGCAGCTTCCGGCGCACCCGTGAGACCGCGGCGGCCTGCCGGTCACCGGCCCGCTCGGCGAACGCGGCGCCGTCCAGATAGCGGTCCGGGTCGCTGGAGAGGGCCAGTTGCCAGGCCGGGTCGATGCCGCCGTCCCGGTACTGCGCCGCCGCGAACGAACCCAGCGCCTCCCTGGCCGCGTTGAGCTCGGTCTGCTGGCGGGCGGTCTCGTCCTGGAGCGTGGTCAGCCGCCGCTGGGCCGTGTCCGCCTTCTCCTTCGTCCCGTTGTACTTCTCGGTGGCGGCCTCGGCCTCCCGGTACAGCGTGTCCACCTTGGCCTTCACCTGCGCCGGCGTCAGCCGGGGCTCGGCGTGCCCCGTCCCGTCGAAGGCCGTCGCGGTGGCCGCGCCCGCCAGGGCGAGCGTGGCGGCCGTCCGGGCCGTATGGCCGCTGAGCGGGCGTTGCGGGGGCTTGCGGTGGGATGCCACCTGGACCGTCACGTCCTTCCGTGCGACTCGTGCGACCGAGCGTCAGTACGCCCTGCGGCGGCCCGCACAGGGGGAGCGGGCCGCCGCCGGGCCTTTCTCGGCGGTGGTGGCCGACTGCCGCCCCCGGTCCGGGCGGCGGTGGGGAGCCGGTCACCTGGGGGAGGACGCTAGGCCGGAGAGTGACGACTTGGTAACGCAGTGTGCGGAACTGGTTCCGACAGACCGGGAAGTGACCGGATGTGTCCGCAGCGGCGGGCGGGAGCCGTCGCCTTTACGGAGCGTGATGACCGAAGCGCGAAAAGTGGGACTGTCGTGTGCGGTGGGGTGCTATGGGGCGGATATATGCAAGATTCCGGCCCGGTGGGAGAGGGGCGGTGGCACAGGGTTAGGCTCCGGCCCCATGGACGTACTCATCCATCTCTTCGTCGGCCTGCACATCATCGGTATCGCGGCGCTGCTCGGCGGTTTCCTCACCCAGGTGAAGGCGATGGGCCAGGGCACGGCCCGGTTCGTGCCCGGGATGCTGCACGGCGCGCTGACCATGCTGGTCACCGGCGTGGCCCTCGTCGGCCTCGACCAGGCCGACGACCACCACGTCAACAACATCAAGATCGGTGTGAAGCTGGCCCTGCTGATCGTGATCCTCGGCCTGGTCTACGTGAAGCGCGACGAGGAACGGATCGACAAGGGCCTGTTCGGGCTGGTCGGCCTGCTCACCACGGCCAACATCTTCATCGCCGTCCTCTGGACCTGATCCTCGACGCTTCCCCGCCTCAGCCCGGCCGCACCACGCTGTGGACGGCCGGCTCCCCGGGGCCCGACACCGGTTCCTCGCGGACGTACGCGCCCGGCCTCGGAGCGTGGATCATCATGCCGTCGCCCGTGCAGAGCCCGACATGGCCGGCGTCGTCGTGGAAGAAGACGAGGTCACCGGGGCGGGCGTCGGCCGGCGCGACCGGGGTACCGGCGTCGGCCTGCTCGCGGACGGTGCGCGGCAGGGTGACGCCGGCCGACTTCCAGGCGGCCTGCGTGAGGCCCGAGCAGTCGTAGGAGTCGGGGCCCGCCGCCCCCCACACGCACGGCTTGCCGAGCTGCGCACGGGCGAACGCGATGGCCTTCCTGGCCTTGGTCGCGTACGTGCCCGAGGGCGCGGCGGAGGCCTGGGCGATGCGCTCGGAGAGCAGCACGCGCGCGTGGGCGAGCTTCTTCTGCACGGCGGCCTTGGCCGCCTTGGGGCCGACGGCGGTGTCCTCGGAGGTCGCGGTGGCGGGGGCTGTCGCGGCGCGGGGGGACGGAGCGGCTTCGATGACTCCGGTTGCTCGGGTGGCCCCGGCGGCGGTTGTGGCTACGGCCCCTGCTGTGGCTCTGGTGGCGAGGGTGGCCTCGGTGCCGGATACGGCTGCGGCGGAGGTGTCGGTGGGGGCCGTGAGGCTGCCGGCTCCCATGGGCGCGATGGCGGCCGTGTCCGGAACGGGAGGGACGACGGCCCTGCCGCGGACAGGCGGCGTGAGAGCCGTACCCCCGGCGCCCCCGGCGAGCGTGGCACCCCTGGTGGCACCCCCGGAGGTCGTGGTGGGGCCCCCGGCCGTGGCGAGGCCGTCCCGGTGCTCGCCCGTGCCGCGCCGGCCCGTGCCGCGCTGGGCCGGGATCATGTCGCGCAGGCCGGGAAGGGCGCGGTGCTGGGCACGCCGGGCGACCTCGTCCCGGAGCCGCCGAAGGCTGTCCGCGTCGCGCCGCGGAACGTCGGTCCCGGCCGCCCCGGCGCTCTCCGCGACCCGCTCGCCCCGCCCGCTGGACCGTTCGGCCCGCTCACCCCGCCCGCCGGCGGCCCGCTCACCCCGCCCGCTGGACCGTTCGACGCGCCCGCCCCGTTCCCGGCCCGCGGCGGACGCCTCGGCCGCCGACTCCGCTCTGCGGTACAGGTCGTCGATCTTGCGCTCGACCTCCTCCAGGCTCGGCCTGCCGCCACCGGCCGCCGGCGCGGCTTCGGCGGTCTGGGACAGGACGGCCACGGAGGTGAGGGCGGCGGTGGCGAGGGCGGGGCCCGCGAGGGCGGGGGTGCCGATGCCCGCTCCCGGGGTTCCGCCGGGACGCGGCTTGCGGTGCGACGCCAAGGGAGGCGACTCCTTCCCGTGCTGCCGCCTACCGGGTTAGCTGTCGGGTTCGGGCGGGATGCTCGGAAGGGTTGCCCTACGGCGTCGTCCCGGGCGGGAGTCGGCCGATTCACCCCGGGATCGGTGGGTCCCCGGCTCCGGGCACCGTGCGGGGCGCGCCGGACTCGGCGGAGGCCGCGCGGCCCGGCGAGGTTCGCCGGAGGGGGGTCGTGCGGCCTGACGGCAACCTAGCCAACTCGTGTGTCTTCTGTGAAGGTTGGTGCGAGGTATGTCCGATACATTTCCGTGACCTTGGGGCGGTTTCACACCTGCGTGACCGGACGCCTCCCGTGGGTGAGCAGGGGAAAGGCGTCGTACGCGCCGAGACCGACGCTCCGGCGAAGGCGCCGGGTTCCGGGGACGGCGACCGGTTGTCGGTGGGGCGCCCTAGACTCGGAGAGCGATGAGCAGCCTCTTTGACGACAGCTTCCTGGCGGACCTCCAGGCCCCTCGCGGGCACGAGGAGGAGCCCCCGCCGCCGCCCGAGGACGATCACGCTCCGGAGCCGGTTCCGGACGATCTGTTCGGTGGGAAGTTCGACGTGCCACCGGACCGGGACGCCTACTACCGCGACGGCGCCCCCCGCCCCGTGCTCGACCCGGCGGCACTCCTGGAGGGGCTGAACGAGAACCAGCGCGCCGCGGTCGTGCACGCAGGCTCCCCGCTGCTCATCGTCGCCGGCGCCGGCTCCGGCAAGACCCGCGTGCTGACCCACCGCATCGCGTACCTGCTCGCGGAGCGGAACGTCCACCCGGGCCAGATCCTCGCGATCACCTTCACCAACAAGGCCGCGGGCGAGATGAAGGAGCGCGTCGAGCAGCTCGTCGGCCCGCGCGCGAACGCGATGTGGGTGATGACCTTCCACAGCGCGTGCGTGCGCATCCTGCGCCGGGAGTCCAAGAAGCTCGGCTTCACCTCGTCCTTCTCGATCTACGACGCCGCCGACAGCAAGCGCCTGATGGCCCTGGTCTGCCGCGACCTGGACCTCGACCCCAAGCGCTTCCCGCCCAAGTCCTTCAGCGCCAAGATCAGCAACCTGAAGAACGAGCTGATCGACGAGGAGGACTTCGCCGCCCAGGCCGCCGACGGCTTCGAGAAGACCCTCGCCCAGGCCTACGCCCTGTACCAGTCGCGGCTGCGCGAGGCGAACGCGCTGGACTTCGACGACCTGATCATGACGACGGTCAACCTGCTGCGCGCCTTCCCGGACGTCGCCGAGCACTACCGCCGCCGCTTCCGGCACGTCCTGGTGGACGAGTACCAGGACACGAACCACGCCCAGTACGCGCTCGTGCGGGAACTCGTCGGCACCGGCGAACGCTCCGCGGAAGACGCGGACACCCCGACCGGCGAGTACGACGTCCCGCCCGCCGAACTCTGCGTCGTGGGTGACGCGGACCAGTCGATCTACGCCTTCCGGGGCGCGACGATCCGCAACATCCTCCAGTTCGAGGAGGACTACCCGGACGCGACGACGATCCTGCTGGAGCAGAACTACCGCTCCACGCAGACCATCCTGTCCGCCGCCAACGCGGTCATCGAGCGCAACGAGTCCCGCCGCCCGAAGAACCTGTGGACCAACGCCGGCCAGGGCGCCCGCATCACCGGGTACGTCGCCGACACCGAGCACGACGAGGCCCAGTTCGTCGCCGACGAGATAGACCGCCTGGTCGACGCGGGCGACGCGCGCGCGGGGGACGTCGCCGTCTTCTACCGCACCAACGCCCAGTCCCGTGTCTTCGAAGAGGTCTTCATCCGCGTCGGCCTGCCCTACAAGGTCGTCGGCGGGGTCCGCTTCTACGAGCGCAAGGAGGTCCGGGACGTCCTGGCCTACCTGCGCGTCCTCGCCAACCCCGAGGACTCGGTGCCGCTGCGCCGCATCCTCAACGTGCCCAAGCGGGGCATCGGCGAGCGCGCGGAGGCGATGATCGACGCCCTCTCCCAGCGGGAGAAGATCAGCTTCCCGCAGGCCCTGAAGCGGGTGGACGAGGCGTACGGCATGGCCGCGCGCTCCACCAACGCGGTCAAGCGGTTCAACACGCTGATGGAGGACCTGCGCACCATCGTGGAGTCCGGTGCGGGCCCGGCCACCGTCCTGGAGGCGATCCTCGAACGGACCGGCTACCTGGCCGAGTTGCAGGCCTCCACCGACCCGCAGGACGAGACCCGGATCGAGAACCTCCAGGAACTCGCGGCCGTCGCCCTGGAGTTCGAGCAGGAGCGCGGCGAAGGCGAGGCCGGCACGCTCGCCGACTTCCTGGAGCAGGTCGCCCTGGTCGCCGACTCCGACCAGATCCCCGACGAGGAGGACGGCGACGGCGTCATCACCCTGATGACCCTGCACACCGCGAAGGGCCTGGAGTTCCCGGTCGTGTTCCTGACCGGCATGGAGGACGGCGTCTTCCCGCACATGCGCGCCCTCGGCCAGACCAAGGAGCTGGAGGAGGAGCGGCGCCTGGCCTACGTCGGCATCACGCGCGCGCGGGAGCGGCTGTACCTCACGCGGTCGGCGATGCGCAGCGCCTGGGGCCAGCCGTCGTACAACCCGCCCTCCCGCTTCCTGGAGGAGATCCCGCCCACCCACGTGGAGTGGAAGCGGACGGGGGCGGCGGCGCCGGTGTCCTCCGGGCCGGCGTCCGGGATCGCGGCCTCGCTGTCCTCGACGCGCTCGCGCTCCTCGGCGTCCGGCGCGTCCGGGTTCGCCACGCGGCGCACGGCGGAGAAGCCGGTGGTCGCGCTGGCCGTCGGTGACCGGGTCACCCACGACCAGTTCGGGCTCGGCACGGTCGTCGGGGTGAAGGGCACGGGCGCCAACGCGGAGGCCACGATCGACTTCGGCGACACCAAGCCGAAGCGGCTGCTGCTGCGGTACGCGCCGGTGGAGAAGCTGTAGCGGACCGAAAGGGCCCCGCTGGAAGAGCGGGGCCCGGGGGTCAGGTGGGATCCAGTCCGTGGCTCCGCAGCCACGGCAGCGGATCTATCGCCGAACCGCCCGCCGGCCGTACCTCGAAGTGCAGGTGCGGGCCGGTGGAGTTGCCGGAGTTGCCGGAGTAGGCGATCGGCTGGCCCGCCTTGACGGTCGTGCCGGAGGCGACGCGGTAGCTGGAGAGGTGGCAGTACCAGGTCTCCGTGCCGTCCTTCGCCGTCAGGATCAGCATGTTGCCGTAGGCGCTGTTCCACTTCGTGGTGACCGTGCCGTCGGTGGCGGCCATCACCGTGGTGCCGTAGGAGACCGGGAAGTCGATGCCGGTGTGCACCGACATCCAGTTGATGCCCGCCTGGCCGAAGTAGGCGCTGAGCCCGTGCTGCGCGACCGGCAGCGCGAACTTGGGGCGCAGCCTTTCCTTGAGCGCGGCCTCCGCGGCCGCCTTCTTCTTCTCCAGCTCCTGCTGCGCCTTGAGGTCGATCCGCTCCTGGGTGCGGCTCGCCCGGTCGGCGAAGTCGGTGGCGCCGGCGGAGAGCGTCTTGAGCTGGCTGTCCAGCTTGCTGTTGGCGACCGACGGCTGGACCGGCTGTGCGTCCGCCGCGCTGGTGGAGGTGTCCTTGGAGTCGTCGGTGAGCGCGCCGACCGAGGCGGCGGCGATCCCGGCGACCCCCATCACACAGGCCGACGGTACGGCGACGGTCAGCAGCGCGGAGCGTTTGGCGGGCGTACGGCGCCGGGAGCGCGCCCCGCTGCGCGAGCCCGCGCGGGTCGCCGGCGCCGGGCCGGTCTCCTCCTGGCCGTCCAGCAGGCCGGTCACGGCGGGCAGTTCGCCGGTGGAGTCCGGCTCGGCCCCGTCGGCGGAGTCGCCGCCGAAGTCGGCGTCCTCGTACGGCATCTGCTCGAAGGTGGCCGGCGCGTCGCCGACCGCCTCGAACGTCGCGGTGGGCAGCTGATCGAACGGTTCGCCGGTCTGCTCGGCCTGGGCCGGTACGGTCTGCCCGACGGAGTTCCACTGCGTGGCGTCGTACGCGCCCGTGTCGAAGGTCTGGGTGCCCCACTCCCACTGCTGGGTGGCGTCTGCGCCGCCGGACTGGTCGGGCTGGAGCCAGGAGTTGGCGTCCCACTGGCCGCTGACGTCGTTCCCGGTCGGCTGCGTGGGGAGGGTCCAGGCGGTGCTGTCGTAGACGCCGGAGTCGTAGGCGGCGTGGTGCTGGGCCGCGTACGGGTCGTAGGCCGGGGTCTGGACGGTCCCGGTGTGCCACTGCGTGGCGTCGTAGGCGCCGGTGGCCTGCTCGTCGCCCGGGAGGCTGCCGAAGAGCGGGTCGGTGTGGAAGGCCGTGGTGCCGGTGGAACCGCCGGCAAAACCAGTGGCGTCGTAACCGCCGTACGTGGTGAGGTCGTCGTAAGGGGCTTCCTGTGCCCCGTACGCCGCGTAGTGCGTGGTGGAGGCGTCGGAAGCCGGGGCCGGGGTGGTCATGCTCCCCGACGGGTGACGGTCGTTCACCAACTTCTCTTTCGCCTCGACAACAGGGGCTGCCAGAGCAGTGCGGCGACTGTACCCGGCGGTACCTGGGCGCGACAATCTTCGGCCGGTTTCGGGTGGGCCGGAAACGGGCATTCGGCCGTGTTTCGGCGGCCCCGGACCGTACCTTGGCCTTGCGTTCGAAGAATGTTCGATGTCCGGCGGCAATATGGCCGCTGTGTGACGACTGTGCCGGGGCTGTGCACTCCCTCCGGCGTGGTCCCTGCTCAGGCCACCGTCAGGCCGCCGGCGGACCGGTCCCCGGGCTGCGGGACGTCGAGGGCCTCGCGAATCCCTGCCGCCACGGCGGGGTGCACGGGGAGGGCGAGATGGCCGATGCCGGTCACACGGACGTTGCACGCGTCGAGGTCGGGGTGGTCCAGGCAGGCCGTCTCCAGCGGGTCCATCAGGGAGTCCAGGTCGCTCCAGAAGCTCACGAACCGCGTCCGGCAGCCCGGCGCGGGCCGGGACAGCTCCTCGATCACCGCCGATCCCGGCCGCATCTGCCGCACGATGGGATGCGCGTCCGCCAGGGGCGCCACCCGCGTGCCGGAGTGGGGGGTGCCGAGGGTGACCAGCGTGCGTACTCGCAGGTCACCCCCCAGGCACTGGGCGTAATAGCGCGCTATCAGACCGCCGAGGCTGTGCCCGACGATATCGACCCGGGCACAACCGGTGCGCTCGCAGATCTCCTCGATGTGCCGTCCGAGCAGCTCGGCCGCGGTGCGTATGTCGCAGGTCAGCGGGGAGTAGTTCAGCGACTCCACGCGGTGCCTGCCGTGCTGGGCGAGGGTGCGGCGGAGCAGGACGAACACCGAACGGTTGTCGATGAAACCGTGCAGCAGGACGACCGGCGGCGCCGGGCGGACCGGCAGCCGGGCCGCGCCGTCCCGGTCGGACCCGCCGTCGCAGCGGCGCTCCTGGATCAGGCCCGTCGGATACAGCAGGAGATGGCCGGCCAGGATCGCGGCCTCCAGGGCCGTCGCCCTGAGCAGCGTCATCGACAGTCCGGCCAGTCTGCCGGGCCACATGCGGCGGCAGAGCGGGAGAAAGAGCGGCAATACTCCGGTGACCTTCATGGCCGACCTCCCGTCGGCACGCGGGGGGCGGCTCGGTCCCCCGTGTGCCTTCATGTCCCACCATGTGATTTCCCCCTCGCCGCGTCCCGTAAAACTGCCGGTTGCGGGATGCTGGAGATAACGTTCGTTCACTTTCCGACGGTGGCGGAACGCGCCAAAAGTGCGGTACTTGTCGGTACGGACGGAAGCCGATCGCTTCCGTGGTCGCTTGATGGAGGCAGTGATGGGTGTGGCAGCCGGTCCGATCCGCGTGGTCGTCGCCAAGCCGGGGCTCGACGGCCACGATCGCGGGGCCAAGGTGATCGCGCGTGCCCTGCGCGACGCCGGTATGGAGGTCATCTACACCGGGCTCCACCAGACCCCGGAGCAGATCGTGGACACCGCCATCCAGGAGGACGCCGACGCGATCGGCCTGTCCATCCTCTCCGGCGCCCACAACACGCTGTTCGCCGCGGTCATCGACCTCCTCAAGGAGCGCGAGGCCGAGGACATCCTCGTCTTCGGCGGCGGCATCATCCCGGAGGAGGACATCCCGCCGCTGAAGGAGAAGGGCGTCGCGGAGATCTTCACCCCGGGGGCGACGACCGCGTCGATCGTGGACTGGGTCCGGGAGAACGTCCGTCAGCCGGCCGCGTCCGGCGGCTGAGCGGCTGCCTCCGCTTGCTCGGCGGGCGGTGCGGACGCGGCGAGTTCCCGTGTCATCGCCGCCCGCAGCCGCAGCGTCGTCACCAGCCGCTGGAACGCCTCCGCCCAGTAACCGCCGGCGCCCGGAGCGGCGTCCTCCCGCTCGTCGGGTATCGCCAGCAGCGCCTCCAGCCGTACGGCGTCCGCCGGGTCCAGGCAGCGCTCGGCCAGCCCCATCACCCCACTGAAGCTCCACGGGTAACTGCCGGCGTCCCGAGCGATGTTGAGCGCGTCCACGACCGCCTGGCCCAGCGACGGAGCCCACGGGACCGCGCACACGCCGAGCAGCTGGAACGCCTCCGACAGGCCGTGCGTCGCGATGAACCCGGCGACCCACGCGGCCCGTTCGGCCGGCTCCAGCGCGGCCAGCAGCTTCGCCCGCTCCGCCAGGGACACCGCACCCGGGCCGCCGGCCTCCGGCGCCGACGGCGAGCCGAGCAGCGCCCGCGACCACGCGGCGTCCCGCTGCCGTACCGCGGCCCGGCACCAGGCCGCGTGCAGTTCGCCCTGCCAGCCGTCCGCCACCGGCAGCGCCACGATCTCCTCGGCCGTCCGCCCGCCGAGCCGCCCCGGCCAGGTGCCGAGCGGGGCGGCCTCCACCAGCTGCCCCAGCCACCACGACCGTTCCCCGCGGCCCGTCGGCGGGGCGGCCACCACACCGTCCCGCTCCATGCCGCCGTCGCATTCGAGCGGCGCCTCCACCACGATCGCCGGCGCGTCCCCGGTGCGGTCCAGGGCCACGCACGCCGTGGCCCGTACGGCCATCCGCGCGGCGAGCGCCGAGCCCGGCAGCGCCGACAGCAGCTCCGCCGCCGTCGCCCGGACGTTGCGGCTGCGGTCGCCCAACGCCTGCTCCAGGAAGGGCTCGTCCGCCTGCGACAGCCCCGCCCGCAGCGAGTCGAGGAACATCAGCCGGTCCTCCGCCCGCTCCGTCGCCCAGGTCGACGCCAGCAGCTCGCGGCCCAGCGCGGGCGTCCGGGCGCGCAGCGCGCCCAGCAGCGCCGCCCGCTCGGCGAACAGCCCCTCCTGCCACAGCCGGTGCACCGCCTCGGTGTCCTCCGGACCGGGCAGCGTGGCACCGCCGCCGGGCGCCGCGCGCACGGCGAACCGCCAGTCCGGGTTCAGCCGGGCCAGCCACAGCGCGCGCGGGCCCCCGAACGCCAGCGCCGCGGGGCGCAGGTCCGTACGGCCCCGGGCCGCGTCCAGCAGCGCGGGCAGCGCCTGCGGGGGCGCCGCGTACCCCTGCGCGTTGGCCGCCGCGAGCCACTGCGGGAGCAGCTCCATCAGGTCGGGGGAGCTGCCCCGCCGGCCGCCGGACCCGCCCCCGGAGCGGTCGGCGAGCAGGGTGGAGAGCCGGTGCGCCGCCCGCGCGGGCAGGGGCGGGCGGGGGTCGGCGGGTGCCCGCTCGGGCCGCCGTGCCGCCCGCGCGGGCCGCAGCCCGGCCCGCCGCCGTACGGTCGCCACGGCTGCCGCGTCGAGCAGCGCCACCGGCGCCGCACGGCCGGGCGCGGCGCCGGCAGGGGGACGCCGGTCGGTGCCGAGGAGCGCGGTGGTGACCAGCTCCTCCCAGGAGCCTTCCGGCGCTGTGGTGTCCCCGCCGGTGGGTGCCCCGTTCATCCCTTCCCCTTTCCCTGGGTGCGCGTGATCGTCCGTACGGCCGGTCAGCACAGCGGCACCGCCTCTCCCGCCCCTTCCGGCCAGGCCGTGAGCGGGGTGAAACCGCGGTGGCCGCACTCGCCGAAGACGGTGACGGGGGCGCCGCCGGACAGGGCGACCAGCCGCCACAGGCCGGGCCGGGACCGGGCGGCCCGGCTCAGCGGCAGGGCCGTGTCCGTGTCCGCGTCGGCCAGCTGCCACCGGTCACCGTCCGGAACCGGTATCACCCGGTCCAGGGTGACGGGGACCGCGTCGAGCCACGGGTCCTCCCGCAGGGCTTCGCCGTACCGCTCCGCCGCCTGAGCGGTGTTCAGGCCCGGCGGGCGGAACCCGGCCGGGGCCGGCGGGGCGAACCGCTCGCCCAGGGCCGCCCGGGACCGGCCGGAGCCCGGATACGCCGTCAGCTCCGCGTCCAGGGCGAGGCCGACCGGCAGGGACAGCTCCGGCGCCCGGCCCGCCGCGCCGTAGGACAGCAGCAGCCGGGTACCGCCGGATTCGGCGCCGTGCAGCCATATCCGGCGCGTCGTCAGTTTCGGGTCCGCCGTGTCGTACTGGGCGAGGACCAGCCAGCGGTCGCGCACCGGCGGTCCGTCCGGGGTGACGGGCAGACCGAGCCGGGAGCGGACCGTGGCCGCGAGGCCCTCGGGCAGCCGGTCCCGGCGCAGCCAGCCCTGGTCGAGCAGGTGCAGCAGCGCGCACTCCTCCAGCAGCCGTGCCGGCCAGCCGGGGCCGGACGCCGGGATCGCCCCCAGTTCCCGCACCCGCGCGGCCAGTCCCGGTGCCTGGGCGTCGACCATGCGGGCCGCCGTCTCGTCCCACAGGCCGTAGCCGGCCTGCTCGGCCGTGGCCAGGCCGCCGCGCAGCAGGTCCGAAAGGCGCTGCTCCAGCTCGCTCGCGCCCGCCGTGACCCGCTCGGCCCGGCGCTCGGCCCGCCGCCGGGCCGCCTCCGGATCGGCGGGCGCGGCGGCCGGACCCCCCTCGGCCCGCGCCTTCTTCGCCTCGGCGCGTCCACGCCGGTCCGCGAGCCACCGCCCGGCCCAGTCCGGCGGCTGCGCGGCGGCCGGCACCGCGCCGTCGTCCCCCGCCCACAGCAGGAGCAGCCCGAGCGCGTGCTTGCACGGGAACTTACGGCTCGGACAACTGCACCGGTACGCCGGTCCGGCCGCGTCCGTCAGGTCCACCACCGTCTGGTACGGCCTGCTGCCACTGCCCTTGCACTGCCCCCACAGCGCCCCCTCTCCGCTCCCGGTCCCCGACCACGGCCCGGCCGCGCCGAGTTTGCTCCCCGCCTTGCGTGACGCGGCGTCAGGCGCCAGAGCCAGCACCTGGTCCGCGGTCCAGCGCACCCCCTGCTCAGTCATGCCACCGACGGTAGGTCCCGCCACTGACAATCGCCCCGGCCAGCGCGTTCGTGCAGGTCAGAGCGATTGTCAGTGGCGTGGTGCACGGTGGGTGCCAGATCCGAACCGGCCGAGCTGGAGGGGGCCTCAGCCATGTCTGTGTCCGTGGAACCGACGACCGCCGCACCCGACCGCGACGAGACCGCGCAGGCGCTGCGACCGCACGCCGAGCACGCCTTCGCGGACGAACTCGCCGCGCTCGCCGCCCAGGACGACCGCCCGCGCCCCGCCCGCTGGAAGCTGTCGCCGTGGGCGGTGGCGACGTACCTGCTCGGCGGCACCCTGCCGGACGGCACGGTGATCACACCCAAGTACGTGGGCCCGCGCCGCATCGTCGAGGTCGCCGTCACCACGCTCGCCACCGACCGCGCCCTGCTCCTGCTCGGCGTGCCCGGCACCGCCAAGACCTGGGTGTCGGAGCACCTGGCCGCCGCCGTCAGCGGCGACTCGACCCTGCTGGTGCAGGGCACGGCCGGCACCCCGGAGGAGGCGATCCGGTACGGCTGGAACTACGCGCGGCTGCTCGCGCACGGCCCGAGCCGCGACGCCCTCGTGCCCAGCCCCGTCATGCGGGCCATGGCCGAGGGCATGACGGCCCGGGTGGAGGAGCTGACCCGCATCCCGGCCGATGTGCAGGACACGCTGATCACCATCCTGTCCGAGAAGACCCTGCCCGTCCCCGAGCTGGGCGAGGAGGTCCAGGCGGTCCGCGGCTTCAACCTCATCGCCACCGCCAACGACCGCGACCGCGGGGTCAACGACCTCTCCAGCGCGCTGCGCCGCCGCTTCAACACGGTGGTGCTTCCCCTGCCGGAGAGCGCCGACGCCGAGGTCGACATCGTCACCCGCCGGGTCGAGCAGCTCGGCCGCTCCCTGGACCTGCCGGCCGCGCCCGACGGCATCGAGGAGATCCGGCGGGTCGTCACCGTCTTCCGCGAGCTGCGCGACGGTGTCACCGCCGACGGCCGTACGAAGGTGAAGTCGCCCAGCGGCACGCTGTCCACGGCGGAGGCGATCTCCGTCGTCACGGGCGGCCTCGCGCTCGCCGCCCACTTCGGCGACGGCGTGCTGCGGCCGGGGGACGTCGCCGCCGGCATCCTCGGCGCCGTCGTCCGGGACCCGGCGGCCGACCGGGTCGTCTGGCAGGAGTACCTGGAGACCGTCGTCCGCGAGCGCGAGGGCTGGACCGACTTCTACCGCGCCTGCCGCGAGGTGAGCGCATGACCGGCACCGAGGGGAGCACGGCGTACGCCTCCGGGCCGCTGCTGCTCGGGGTACGGCACCACGGGCCCGGCTCGGCGCGAGCCGTGCGGGCCGCGCTGGACGCCGCCCGTCCGGCGGCCGTGCTGATCGAGGGTCCGCCGGAGGCCGACGCGCTGATCCCGCTGGCCGCCGACCCGGGCCTGAAGCCCCCGGTCGCCCTGCTCGCCCACGCCGTGGACGAGCCCGGCCGCTCGGCCTTCTGGCCGTTCGCCGAGTTCAGCCCCGAGTGGGTGGCCGTCCGCTGGGCCGTGCAGCAGGGTGTCCCGGCCCGCTTCATCGACCTGCCGGCCACGCACACGCTCGCCTGGGAGCGGGACGCGCCCGTGCCGGGCGACGGGGACGGGGGCAGCGGGGGCGGGGACAGTGGGAAAGGGGACAGCGGGGGCGGGGGCGGAAGCAGCGGGGACGAGGAGAGGGGCGACGGGGACGAGGCGGTCCGTGTCGACCCGCTCGCCGTGCTCGCCGAGACCGCCGGGTACGACGACCCCGAGCGCTGGTGGGAGGACGTCGTCGAGCACCGGGGGCCGGGCGCCGACGGCCCCTGCGACCCCTTCGCGCCGTTCGCGGCGGTCGCGGACGCGATGGGCGCGCTGCGCGAGCGCCACGGCCCCGGCGGACGCGACCGGGACCTGGTCCGCGAGGCGCACATGCGGCTCCGGCTGCGCGAGGCCCGCAAGGAGTTCGGCGACGCCGTGGCCGTGGTGTGCGGCGCCTGGCACGTGCCGGCGCTGCGCGAGAAGACCAAGGTCACCGCCGACCGGGCACTGCTGCGCGGCCTGCCCAAGGTGAGGACCGACCTGACCTGGGTGCCCTGGACGCACCGCAGGCTGGCCCGGGCGGGCGGATACGGCGCGGGCATCGACTCCCCGGGCTGGTACGGGCACCTGTTCCGGGCCCCGGACCGGCCGGTCGAGCGCTGGCTGACCAAGGTGGCCGGACTGCTGCGCGAGGAGGACCGCGTCGTGTCCTCCGCGCACGTCATCGAGGCCGTCCGGCTCGCGGAGACCCTGGCGGCGCTGCGGGGGCGCCCGCTGCCCGGCCTCGGCGAGACCATGGACGCGGTGCGCGCGGTGCTGTGCGAGGGCTCGGACGTGCCGCTGGCGCTGGTGCACGACCGGCTGGTGGTCGGTGACGTCCTCGGCGAGGTCCCGGAGTCGGCGCCCGCGGTGCCCCTGCAACGCGACCTGGCCCGGCAGCAGCGCTCGCTCCGGCTCAAGCCCGAGGCACTGGAGCGCGAACTGGAGCTGGACCTGCGCGGGGACACCGACGCCGGCCGCAGCCGGCTGCTGCACCGGCTCAGGCTGCTCGGCGTCGGTTGGGGGGAGCCGGCCCGGTCGCGGGGGAGCACGGGCACCTTCCGGGAGACCTGGCGGCTGCGCTGGGAACCGGAGCTGTCCGTGCGGGTCGCCGAGGCGGGCGTGTGGGGGACGACCGTACAGGCGGCGGCGCAGGCCAAGGCGGAGGCCGACGCGGCGGCGGCGCGCGCCCTCGCCGACGTGACCGCGCTCGCCGAGCAGTGCCTGCTGGCCGGCCTGACGGACGCGCTGCCCGTGGTGATGCGGGTGCTCGCCGACCGGGCGGCCCTGGACACCGACGTCGGCCACCTCGCCCAGGCCCTGCCCGCCCTGGTCCGCTCCCTGCGCTACGGCGATGTGCGCGGCACCGACACCGGCGCGCTGGCCGAGGTCGCGGCGGGCCTCGCCGAACGGGTCTTCGTCGGCCTGCCGCCCGCCTGTGTCGCACTCGACGCGGACGCGGCGGAGGAGATGCGCGGTCACGTGGACGCCGTCCACCTGGCGGTGGGGCTGCTGGCGGAGAGCCTGGCGGCGTCGTCGGAGGGCGGCGGGAGGGCTGCTGCCGGCGCGTCGACGGGGGGCGACGGGCTTGCTGTCGGCGCGTCCGCAGCGGGGGCCGGGACGGGAGAGGGCGAGGCCCGTTCCTCCGTGGAGGGGACTGAGGGTGATGGCGGTGGCCCCGGGACGGGGACCGGCGCCGGGAGAGGCCCGGACGTCGGCGGGCCGGCCCCGCAGGGGCGCGGTCCGTACGTCGGGCGAGGTGGGCTGCGGGAGCGTTGGCGGGGTGTACTGCGGGCGTTGGCGGTGCGGGAGAACGCGGCCGGGGTGATCCGGGGGCGGGCCGTGCGCCTGCTGCTGGACGAGGGGGCGCTGCCGCCCCGGGAGGCGGCCCGGCTGATGGGGCTGGCGCTGTCGCCGGGTACGCCGCCCACCGCTGCCGCCGCCTGGGTCGAGGGCTTCGCCGGCGGAGGCGGACTACTGCTGGTGCACGACGAGCGGCTGCTCGGTCTGCTCGACACCTGGCTGACCGGGGTGCCGGCCGACGCCTTCACGGACGTACTGCCCCTGCTGCGGCGCACCTTCGCGGCGTACGAGCCGGGGGTGCGCAGAACCCTCGGCGAGCTGATCCGGCGCGGGCCGGGGGAGCGGCCCGGCGGGGCCGACGCCCAGGCGGCCTCCGTCCCAGGCTTCGCCGCCGAAGCGGACACCGGGCGCGCCGACGCCGTTCTGCCGGTGCTGCGGCTGCTGCTCGGCCTGGACGCGGGCGACGGCACGGCGCACGAGACGTCCGCGCACGAGAGGGCGGCGCACGAGCGGGCGGCGCACGAGACGAGAGACGGCGACTGCCTCGCGGGGGTGGGCACATGACACACGTACCGGACGCGACCGACATCACGGATGCCCTGGACACCAGGGACTCCACCGACCCCGCACGGGAGCGCCTGCGGCGGTGGCGGCTGGTGCTCGGCGGGGACCAGGCCGACGGTACCGGGTGCGCGCTGTCCGGCCGGGACGCGGCGATGGACGGCACGCTGGCCGCGCTCTACGGCAGGAGCGACAAACCGCAGCCGGGCCGGGACCGGTCCGCGGGGCTCGGTGCCTCGGCGCCGTCCGTGGCGCGCTGGCTCGGTGACATCCGCGCCTACTTCCCGTCCTCGGTCGTCCAGGTCATGCAGCGCGACGCCATCGACCGCCTGGGCCTCGCCTCGCTGCTGCTGGAGCCGGAGATGCTGGAGGCGGTGGAGGCCGACGTGCACCTGGTCGGCACGCTCCTCTCGCTGCACAAGGCGATGCCGGAGACGACGAAGGAGACGGCCCGCGCGGTCGTGCGCAAGGTGGTCGAGGACTTGGAGAAGCGGCTCGCCACCCGCACCCGGGCCACCCTCACCGGCGCCCTGGACCGCAGCGCCCGTGTCACCCGCCCGCGCCACCACGACATCGACTGGAACCGCACCATCGCGGCCAACCTCAAGCACTACCTCCCCGAGTACCGCACGGTCGTACCGGAACGGCTCGTCGGCTACGGGCGGGCCGCGCGGTCGGTGAAGAAGGAGGTCGTGCTCTGCATCGACCAGTCCGGGTCGATGGCGGCATCCGTGGTGTACGCGTCCGTGTTCGGCGCGGTCCTCGCCTCGATGCGGTCGATCAGCACCCGGCTGGTCGTCTTCGACACGGCGGTCGTCGAGCTCACCGACCAGCTGGACGACCCCGTCGACGTGCTCTTCGGCACCCAGCTCGGCGGCGGTACGGACATCAACCGGGCGCTCGCCTACTGCCAGGCGCAGATCACCCGGCCGGCCGAAACCGTCGTCGTGCTGATCAGCGACCTCTACGAGGGCGGCATCCGCAACGAGATGCTGAAGCGGGTCGCGGCGATGAAGGCGTCCGGGGTGCAGTTCGTGGCGCTGCTCGCGCTGTCGGACGAGGGGGCGCCCGCCTACGACCGCGACCACGCGGCGGCGCTGGCCGCGCTCGGCGCACCGGCCTTCGCCTGCACGCCCGACCTGTTCCCGGAGGTGATGGCCGCCGCGCTGGAGAAGCGGCCGCTGCCCGTACCCGACACGGCGTGAGTGGAACCGGCCCCGCGCGGGCACCCGGTGGACAGCCGGGCGCGGTGCCCGGAACAGCTCCGCGGGGTGACCGGTCCCGGGCGGTCGAAAGCCGTCGGCCCGTCCGGGCGGAGCCGCGCGGACGGGGTGGGTGGTCCCCATTGGGGTGGGGATCAAACGCCCCGGGGCCCCGTCGGGACGGGGCCGCCAGGGGGTCTCACCGGGTCCACCCCAGCCCGGTGAGGCCTCGCACATCACCCGTACCGGATTCCTGTGACGGCACTCTGTGCCAGGGAACCCGGCATCATGTGACAGGTATCACCGCTCAGGTGTGACCCGCGATTTAGAGGGCCCCCGCAAGCAGCGATAACCTGCGAGACGGACATGCCGCGCGCTCGGACACCGTGTGCGCTTCCCTAGTGACAGCGGACGTCACGTTGCCCTTCGCGGCACGCCCACGCATCCAACGAACCGCGAGATCACTGATAGGGACGGAAGCGCGTGGACCTGTTCGAGTACCAGGCGAGGGACCTCTTCGCCAAGCACGATGTACCGGTGCTGGCCGGTGAAGTCATCGACACGCCTGAGGCGGCGCGCGCGATCACGGAGCGTCTGGGCGGCAAGTCCGTCGTCAAGGCGCAGGTGAAGGTCGGTGGCCGCGGCAAGGCCGGCGGTGTCAAGCTGGCCGCCACCCCGGACGAGGCCGTCGCCCGCGCGACGGACATCCTCGGCATGGACATCAAGGGCCACACGGTCCACAAGGTCATGATCGCCGAGACCGCTCCGGAGATCATCGAGGAGTACTACGTCTCCTTCCTCCTCGACCGTGCCAACCGCACGTTCCTCTCCATCGCCTCCGTCGAGGGCGGCATGGAGATCGAGGAGGTGGCGGCCACCCGCCCGGACGCCGTCGCCAAGATCGCGATCGACCCGATCGACGGTGTGGACGAGGCCAAGGCCCGCGAGATCGTGGAGGCCGCCAAGTTCCCGGCCGAGGTCGCGGACAAGGTCGTCAACGTCCTGATCAAGCTGTGGGACACCTTCATCAAGTCGGACGCCCTCCTGGTCGAGGTCAACCCGCTCGCGAAGGTCGCCTCCGGTGAGGTCCTCGCGCTCGACGGCAAGGTGTCGCTGGACGACAACGCCGAGTTCCGTCACCCCGAGTACGAGGAGCTCCACGACAAGGCCGCCGCCAACCCGCTGGAGGCGGCTGCCAAGGAGAAGGGCCTCAACTACGTCAAGCTCGACGGTGAGGTCGGCATCATCGGCAACGGCGCCGGTCTCGTCATGAGCACCCTGGACGTCGTCGCGTACGCCGGTGAGCAGCACGGTGGCGTCAAGCCCGCCAACTTCCTGGACATCGGTGGCGGCGCCTCCGCCCAGGTGATGGCCAACGGCCTGGAGATCATCCTGGGCGACCCGGACGTCAAGTCCGTCTTCGTCAACGTCTTCGGCGGCATCACCGCCTGTGACGAGGTCGCCAACGGCATCGTCCAGGCCCTGAAGCTCCTGGAGGACCGCGGCGAGAAGGTCGAGAAGCCGCTCGTCGTCCGTCTCGACGGCAACAACGCCGAGCTGGGCCGGAAGATCCTCACCGACGCCAACCACCCGCTGGTGCAGCGCGTCGACACCATGGACGGCGCGGCCGACAAGGCCGCCGAGCTGGCCCACGCCGCCAAGTAAGCACTCAGGACGAGGACACAACACACCATGGCTATCTGGCTCAACAAGGACAGCAAGGTCATCGTCCAGGGCATGACCGGCGCCACCGGCATGAAGCACACGAAGCTCATGCTCGGTGACGGCACGAACGTCGTGGGCGGCGTGAACCCGCGCAAGGCGGGTCAGACCGTGGACTTCGACGGCACCGAGGTACCCGTCTTCGGGACCGTCAAGGAGGCCATCGAGAAGACCGGCGCCAACGTCTCCGTCATCTTCGTGCCGGAGAAGTTCACCAAGGACGCGGTCGTCGAGGCCATCGACGCCGAGATCCCGCTGGCCGTCGTGATCACCGAGGGCATCGCCGTGCACGACACGGCCGCCTTCTGGGCGTACGCCGGCAAGAAGGGCAACAAGACCCGGATCATCGGCCCGAACTGCCCCGGCATCATCACCCCGGGCCAGTCCAACGTCGGCATCATCCCGGGCGACATCACCAAGCCGGGCCGCATCGGCCTGGTCTCGAAGTCCGGCACGCTGACGTACCAGATGATGTACGAGCTGCGCGACATCGGCTTCTCCACCGCCGTCGGCATCGGTGGCGACCCGATCATCGGCACCACGCACATCGACGCCCTCGCCGCGTTCCAGGAGGACCCCGACACCGACCTGATCGTGATGATCGGTGAGATCGGTGGCGACGCCGAGGAGCGCGCGGCCGCGTTCATCAAGGAGAACGTGACCAAGCCGGTCGTCGGTTACGTCGCGGGCTTCACCGCGCCCGAGGGCAAGACCATGGGTCACGCCGGCGCCATCGTCTCCGGTTCCTCCGGCACCGCACAGGCCAAGAAGGAGGCCCTGGAGGCCGCGGGCGTCAAGGTCGGCAAGACCCCGACCGAGACGGCCAAGCTCGCCCGCGAGATCCTGAGCGCCTGAGCTTCAACGCGTGCGCGTGCGCGTGACGCGTGACGCCTGGCGCCTGGCGCCTGAGCTGCGCGGTTCCGACGCCCGAGCGTCGTAGCGTGCCGTCGGCAGGCCAGTCCTGCCACGGGTAGGCCCGTCCCCTTCGCAGGGACGGGCCTACCGGCGTTCCCGGGCCCGCGTGCTCACCCTCACCAGGCCCACGTGCTCACCGCGGCCACGTGCGCACCTCACCAGGTCCGCGTGCTCACCGCGCTCACGCGCTCACCCTCACCGGGCACGCGGTCACCCCGCCCGCGCCCTCACCGTGTCTGCGGGAACACCCGCTCCGGGCCGCTCGCCTCCGAGCGGTGCAGCTTGGCCCGCAGGGCCAGTTCCGCCCGGGACAGCGGTCCCAGGCCGGCCGGTGGCGGGACTCCCTGCACCGCCTGGGCCGGGGCCACCGGGGCCTCGTAGCGGGTCGGCGCCGTGCGCAGCGTGAGGGCCGTCGCGCCGATGATCGTGACCGTGAAGGCGATGGCGGCCCGGGTCCAGAAGACGTTCCGGCGCTCGCAGCCGGTCCGCACCAGCGTCGGCCCGGCCGCGCGCACGTGCTCCGCCGAGGCCAGTTCGCGCAGCCGGCGGTGCAGCTCGGCGGGGTCGGCCAGTTCCGGCAGCCGCGCGGCCACCGCCTCGCGGGCGTGGGTCAGCCGGTTCGCGGCGGCCGGGGTGCTCGCCTCCGTCTCCGCCGCCGTCTCCGGCAGGTCGAGCCCCACGCCGTCGTACAGGACGAGCGTGCGCCGGTACGGGGCCGGCAGTCCGAGCAGCGTGTGCAGCAGTTCCCGGTGGGCCGGGTCGGCCGGCGGGGGCTCCGGGGACCGGTAGCGGGGGCGGAAGCGGTGCCAGGGGGAGAGGGCGCAGTCGTACGCCACCGCCCGCACCCAGCCGGCCGGGTCCCGGTCCCGGGCCACCTCCGGCCAGCGCTGCCAGGCCAGCTGGAAGGCCTGCTCCACGGACTCGCGGGCCAGTTCCCGGCGCCCGGTGAGCAGATAGGTCTGCCGTACGAGGGCGGGGGCGCAGAACGCGTACAGCGCGTCGAAGGCCTGAGCGGGCGTCAGGCTCACCAGTTCCGAGCATTGCTGAGGGACCGTCGGCTCGGGGCTCTGTGTCGTCGTCACCATGCACCCTTCCGTACGAAAAAGAACATAAACGTATATTGAGCGACACAGCGGGGGTTCGCCTGTTACGACGGGAAAGCGCGTGTCGTTGGGAGCATGGCGTGCGTGATCCAGATGACCGCCCACCGCTCGCCCTCCCCGCCCCTGCTCTCCCGGATGCGCGACCGCTCGCCCGGTCTCGGCGCGAGCCTGCTGGGCGGTGCCGTCGCGGCCGGACTGGGCCTCGGTTCCTTCGCGGTGCTCGTGATGATGCTGTGGGTCAGCTCGCCCTACCCGGACAGCGGACCGGAGGGCGCGCTGCACATCGCCGCCGCCCTGTGGCTGCTGGCGCACGGCGTGGAACTGGTCCGCACGGACACGCTCTCCGGCGCGCCGATGCCTGTCGGCGTCACCCCGCTGCTGCTGCTCGCCGTGCCGCTGTGGCTGGTGTACCGGGCGGCGCGGGACGCCACCGAGGCGCCGGCCGAGCCGGACGGCCCCCCGCCGGTACGGGCGCGCACCGCGTGCACGGGTGTGGTCCTCGGCTATCTGGGTGTGGGCGCCGCCGCGACGCTGTACTGCTCCAGTGGCGAACTGCGCGCGCAGTGGGTCTGGGTGACGGTGTGTCTGCCGATCGTCGCGGCCAGCGCGGCCGGCGCCGGGGCCTGGTCGGCGTACGGCCGCCCGCACCAGCCCCTGCGCCGCGTGCTGGAGGCGCTGCCGGGTCCGGTGCGGCGGCTGGTGTTCGGAACGGACGCGCGGGCACGGCTGGGTGCGGCCGTACGCGCCGCCGGTGCGGCGACGACGGTGCTCTTCGGGGGCGGGGCGCTGCTGGTCGGGGTGTCCCTGGTGTGGCACGGCGAGCCGGCGCGGGCGTCCTTCCTGCAGCTGACCGAGGGCTGGACGGGACGGTTCGCGGTGCTGCTGCTCGGCATCGCCCTGGTCCCCAACGCCGCCGTCTGGGCCGCGTCGTACGCGCTCGGCCCCGGCTTCCTCCTCGGCACCGGCCACCTGGTCGCCCCGTTCGGCTCCGACCCCGCGCCGCTGCTGCCGCCGTTCCCGCTGCTGGCCGCGGTGCCGGACCCGGGCGCCGGTACGCCGCAGAACTGGGCGGCGGGCGTGGTCCCGGCGCTGGCCGGGATGACGGCGGGGTGGTTCGTGGCGCGGGCGGCCGTACGGCGGGGGGCCGGCGCGCCGGCGCGGGCCCGCTGGTCGGCCGGCCGGACCGCCGGGGTGGTGCTGCTGACGGCGCTGTTCTGCGCGGCGGCCCTCGCCCTGCTCGCCGACCTGGCGGGCGGCCCGCTGGGCGTGGCCGCGCTGGCCCGCCTCGGCCCGCTGTGGTGGCGGACCGGGGGTGCGGCCGGGGCCTGGACACTGGTCTTCGCGCTGCCGGTGGCACTGGGCGCACGGGCCTGGCGACTGCGCGGCCGACGCCGGCACCCCCACGGCATCCCGGCGCAGGGCACGGAGACGGCGGGCGGGACGGCGGGGGAGAAGACGGCTGAGACGGCGGGTACGGCGCCGAAGGCGAGGCGGGGCGGAAAGGCGGCGGTACGGCCGACGGCCGCGGCTGGGGCGACGGCGGCAGCCGTGACGGCAGAGGCCACGACAGAGGCCGCGACAGAGGCCGAAGAGGCTACGGCGGCCACGGGCACGGCAGCGGCTACGGCGGCCACGGCCACGCCCACGGGAGCGGCTACGGCGGCAGACGAATCGCCGGCTGCCGAGTCACCGGTGGGGGAGCCGCCGGCAGGGGAACCGTCGGCTGCCGAGTCGGCGGCCGGTGAGTCGGCCGGGGCGGGAGAAGCGCAACACGCCGGAGCGGCGGCGGCCTCGACGCCGGACGCGGACCCGGCCGACGGCGGGAGCGCGTCCAGGTTCCCGGCGGGGCGGCTTCGGGGACGGGACGCCCGGGCAGCAGGGCCGGCGGAACGAGCAGCATCAGCGGAACCGGCGAGGCGGGCGCTGTGGGGGAGGAGCGGGAGCACCGACACGGGGAACACGTCCGCCCGGACGGGGGCCGCGGGCGGTACGTCGGACGCGGCGGAGGAGGAGCCGTACGAGGCGCTCCCCGCCGAGGACGCGTTCCCGTCCTCGTTCCCGGCGCCCTTCCCGACCTCGTTCACGGAGCCGTTCCCCGCCGACTGGCACGACGACGTCGCCCGGGCCTCCCGCTGGGCGGCCCTGAAGGAGGCGGCGGCCACCGAGTCGCAGCCGGGCGCGGGTTCGGACCTCCACCCCGATCCGCACCCGGGCCCCCGCCGCGAGCCCCGACCGGATTCCGGTGAGTGAGAGGCCTCAGCCGTTCTCGACGCCCAGTACGCCGCGCAGTTCCCGGGGCAGCAGGGTCTCGCAGGACTGCTTGGCCTCATGGGTGAGGGCGTCGTCCACGCAGGTGTAGTAGTCGCGGTAGACGAGCTGGACGGTGAACGTCGAGGCCACCAGGACCAGGGCCAGGGACGCCGTCACCAGGCCGCTGACAGCCGCCGTCGTCTGCGGCTTGCCGGGCGGGGCCGCCGGGGCGTCCGGGGCCGGGCGGCCCGGCTTGGCACGCAGGGCGCTGCTGCCCCAGTACAGGGCCAGCGCGCCCAGCAGCAGCGCCACGTAGGGCCAGCTGAAGAGGGCGAAGAAGACCGCCCACATGCCGGACAGCAGGGCGTACCGGGCGCGGCGCTGGGCCGGGTCCGTCGGGTCCCAGCGCATGCCGGGGCCGGCCGGTCCGCCGGGCCCCTGCGGGCCACCGCCCGGCCGCTCACCGAAGCCGCCGGGGGAGCGCCCGGGCTGCTGGTCACTCCACTGGCCGCCCCAGGAAGAGCCGCCGCCTGGTCCCTGACCGCCGCCCTGCCCCTGACCGTTGCCGGGCCACTGACCGTTGCCGGGCCACTGACCGCCACCCGGTCCCTGACCGCCGCCCGGTCCCTGACCGTTCCCCGGCCACGGACCGCCACCGTGCCCCTGCCCGTCGCCCTGCCCCTGCCCGTGGCCCTGGTCCTGGCCGTGCCCCTGGCCCTGACCGTGCCCCTGACCTTGTCCTTGACCGTGCCACTGCCCCGCACCAGCGCCGTACCCCGGACCAGCGCCGTACCCGGGACCCGATCCGTACCCCGGACCCGATCCGTACCCCGGACCCCAGCCCGCGCCGTGCCCCCAGCCCGCACCCGGTCCCTGGCCCGCGCCGCCGGACGCACCCCCGGGATGGCGCGGCTGCCACGGGCGGTCCGGAGCATCCTCCGGCGGCGGCGCGAACGGATTGTCGTCCTGCCGCTGACCACCGCTCCCGGAGCCGCCCCGCCCAGCGTCACCCGAGCCGCCCGCCCCGGAACCCCCCGCGGAGCCGCCCCGGGGGGACTCCGTCGGCGGTGAGGCCGGTCCCTCCCGCAGCAGGGCTGCGCCACCCTCGCCCCCCTGGGCCGGGCGCGGCGGGAACGTGAGGAGTCGCAGGCTGCGATCGGGCATCAAAAGAGCGTCTTCCCCTAGGTGACTACGGCAGTCCGTCATGAGCTTCCACCCCGTGAACGCACCGCACGACCACCGCGTTCCCGAGGCTGCTCCTTCGTGACTCCTTGCGAACGCTACCGTCCGGCCGGACACCCGTCCCGAGGGCCCCTTCCCGAGTGCCGGTATCGTTGCTGGCGGTCGGCCGCTTCGTAGACTTCCCCGTATATCGGGGCGCGAAGCATTCGTACGACTGTACAAACCGCCCGGTCGGCGACGGCCGTGCACGGATCGCAACCCGAGAAAGGGCCCCATCGTGGCCGCCACCACCCCTGGCCCAGCGGTCAAACGCCTCGTCGTGCTGGTCTCCGGATCCGGTACCAACCTGCAGGCGCTCCTGGACGAGATCGCCGCCGTCGGCGCGGAGGCGTACGGCGCACGGGTCGTGGCCGTCGGCGCGGACCGCGACGGCATCGAGGGGCTGGCCCGCGCCGAGCGCGCCGGGATCACCACCTTCGTGCGGAAGGTGAAGGACTACGGCTCCCGCGAGGAGTGGGACGCCGCGCTCGCCGAGGCCGTGGCCTCCCACCAGCCCGACCTCGTCGTCTCCGCCGGCTTCATGAAGATCGTGGGCAAGGAGTTCCTGGCCCGCTTCGGCGGACGCTTCGTCAACACCCACCCCGCCCTGCTCCCCAGTTTTCCCGGTGCCCACGGCGTCCGTGACGCGCTCGCGTACGGCGCCAAGGTCACCGGCTGCACCGTCCACTTCGTTGACGACGGCGTCGACACCGGGCCGATCATCGCGCAGGGCGTGGTCGAGGTCCGGGACGAGGACGACGAGAGCGCGCTGCACGAGCGCATCAAGGAAGTCGAGCGAAGGCTGCTCGTAGAGGTCGTGGGGCGGCTCGCCCGCAACGGCTATCGCATTGAGGGACGAAAGGTAGTTATCCAGTGACCGCCGAGAGCAACAAGCGGGCCATCCGTCGCGCGCTCGTCAGCGTCTACGACAAGACCGGGCTCGAGGAGCTGGCCCGCGGGCTGCACGAGGCCGGTGTGGAGCTGGTCTCCACCGGGTCCACGGCCGGCCGGATCGCCGCCGCCGGCGTCCCCGTCACCAAGGTCGAGGAGCTGACCGGTTTCCCCGAGTGCCTGGACGGCCGGGTGAAGACCCTGCACCCGAAGGTGCACGCGGGCATCCTCGCCGACCTGCGCCTGGACAGCCACCGCGAGCAGCTCGCCGAGCTGGGCGTGGAGCCGTTCGACCTGGTGGTCGTCAACCTCTACCCGTTCCGGGAGACCGTCGCCTCCGGCGCCTCGCCCGACGAGTGCGTCGAGCAGATCGACATCGGCGGCCCCTCGATGGTCCGCGCCGCCGCCAAGAACCACCCGTCCGTCGCCGTGGTCACCAGCCCGCAGCGGTACGCCGACGTCCTCACCGCGGTGCAGGACGGTGGCTTCGACCTCGCCGCCCGCAAGCGCCTGGCCGCCGAGGCCTTCCGGCACACCGCCGAGTACGACATCGCCGTCGCCTCCTGGTTCGCCTCCGCGTACGCCCCCGCCGACGACTCCGCGTTCCCGGAGTTCATCGGCACCACCCTGGAGCGCGCGCACACCCTGCGCTACGGCGAGAACCCGCACCAGCCCGCCGCCCTCTACACCTCCGGCGAGGGCGGACTCGCGGCCGCCGAGCAGCTGCACGGCAAGGAGATGTCGTACAACAACTACACGGACACGGACGCCGCCCGCCGTGCCGCGTACGACCACGCCGAGCCCTGTGTCGCGATCATCAAGCACGCCAACCCCTGCGGCATCGCGGTCGGCGCCGACGTCGCCGAGGCGCACCGCAAGGCGCACGCCTGCGACCCGGTCTCCGCGTACGGCGGTGTGATCGCCGTCAACCGGCCGGTCAGCAAGGAGATGGCCGAGCAGGTCGCGGAGATCTTCACCGAGGTCATCGTGGCCCCGGACTACGAGGAGGGCGCGCTGGAGGCCCTCACCAAGAAGAAGAACATCCGCGTGCTGCGCTGCCCCGACGCCCCGGCCCACCCGGTCGAGGTCAAGCCGATCGACGGCGGCGCGCTGCTCCAGGCCGCCGACCGGCTCCAGGCCGCGGGCGACGACCCGGCCAACTGGACCCTGGCCTCGGGCGAGGCCCTGGACGCGGACGAGCTGGCCCAGCTCGCCTTCGCCTGGAAGGCCTGCCGCGCGGTGAAGTCCAACGCGATCCTGCTCGCCAAGGACGGCGCCTCGGTCGGCGTCGGCATGGGCCAGGTCAACCGCGTCGACTCCTGCAAGCTGGCCGTGGAGCGGGCCGGCGAGGAGCGGGCCCGGGGCGCCTACGCGGCCTCCGACGCCTTCTTCCCCTTCCCCGACGGCCCGGAGATCCTCATCGGCGCCGGTGTCCGGGCGATCGTCCAGCCGGGCGGCTCGATCCGGGACGAGCAGGTCGTGGAGGCCGCCAAGAAGGCGGGCGTGACCATGTACTTCACGGGCACGCGCCACTTCTTCCACTGAGCGGACCCGCCGCCTTCGCAGGGGCCCGCCCGTCGTCCGACGGGCGGGCCCCTGCCCGCGCGTACGGCGGTCCGTCCCCGCCCGGCCCGGAAAGGGGAGTTTTTCCCACCGACTTCTCCGCTCCCGCCCCGCCACAATGAGGGACCGAACGAGGGGTCGAGCAGGAGTACGAACAGGGGGGAGCGAGTCGTATGGACGACCGCACGGCACAGCTCGGCGGGTTCCGGCCGCCGGAGGCGATCAGGGGGTTCTCGGTGGCCGCCGGACTGACCGGCCTGCGCCGGGCGTCGGCGCTGCACGGGATGTCGGTCGCCGCCTTCGGCCGGTCGCTCGCCGTGTGCGGCGCGATCAGCCTGATGGGGCCGGGCCTCGGCCTGGTGCCGCGGGCCATGGAAGGGGTGCGCGGGCTCGCCGCGCGGCAGCGGGATCGGGCCCGGCGCTGGGCGGGCGTGGAGATCCCGGGCCCGCCCGGGCCGCTGCCGCCCGCGCCCGAGGGCGCCTCCGGGATCGTGGCCCGCTACCGCTGGATCATGAGCGACCCGCAGGTCCGGCGGGAGTACGTCTGGGTGCTCACGGACCCGGTCGCCGGCGGGCTGCTGGCCTTCCTCCCGCTCGCGCTGGTCCTCAGCGGCCTGTGGGGCGTCTTCCTCGCCTTCTTCGGGGTGCGGCTGTCCGCCGAGTGGGACGGCCTGTGGTACGCGTTCGTCCCGGTCGAGGGCCGGGCCACGGCGGTGCTCGCCGGCGTCCTGGGCCTGCTCCAGCTGCCGCTCGCCCTGTGGGCGGCCCCGCGTGTCGTGCGCCGGCACGCCCTGTACACCCGGGCGATGCTGGCGCCGGCGGAGAGCGAGCTGATGGCCGGCCGGATCCGGCACCTGGCCGCCACCCGCTCCGCCGCCGTGGACACGCAGATGGCGGAGATCCGCCGGATCGAGCGTGACCTGCACGACGGCGCCCAGGCCCGGCTCGTGGCCATGGGCATGACCCTGGACGCGGCCGAGCGGCTGCTGGAGACCGACCCCGGGGCCGTGCGCGGCCTGCTGGCCGAGGCCCGGCAGTCCTCCTCGGCGGCGCTGGAGGAACTGCGCGACCTGGTCCGCGGCATCCACCCGCCGGTCCTCGCCGACCGCGGACTGACCGACGCCGTACGGGCGTTGGCCATGGTCTGCCCGGTCCGCACCGAGGTCCGGGCAGACCTGCCGGGCCGGCCGGAGATGCCCGTGGAGTCCGCCGCCTACTTCGCCGTCTCCGAGATCCTCACCAACGTCGGCAAGCACGCGGGGGCCGGGCGGGCCTGGATCGAGCTGCGCCACGAGGACGGGGCGCTGCGCGTCACCGTGACCGACGACGGCCACGGCGGCGCCGACGCCGCCCGCGGCACCGGCCTGCGGGGCATCGAACGCCGGCTCGCCACCTTCGACGGCGTGCTGGCCGTGAGTAGCCCGGCGGGCGGACCGACGATCGTGACGATGGAGATCCCGTGCGTGTTGTCCTCGCCGAAGACCACTTCCTGCTGAGGGACGGGCTGATCCGGCTGCTCGGTGCCTACGGCCACGAGGTGGTGGCGGCCGTGGACACCGGCACCGGTCTGCTGGACGCGCTGGGCCGGGAACAGCCGGACGTCGCGGTCGTCGACGTCCGGCTCCCGCCCGACTTCACCGACGAGGGGCTGCGCGCCGTCCTCGCCGCCCGCGCGGAGAACCCGGAGCTGCCGGTGCTGCTGCTCTCCCAGTACGTCGAACCGCTCTACGCCCGTGAGTTGCTCGCCACCGGCGGCCGAGGCGTCGGCTACCTGCTCAAGGACCGGGTCACCCACGGCGCCCAGTTCCTCGACGCCATCGAGCGGGTGGCCGCGGGCGGCACCGCCATGGACCCCGAGGTCGTCTCCCGGCTGCTGGCCCGCACGGAGCGGGACGTGTCCGTCGGCAGCCTCTCGCCACGGGAACGCGAGGTCCTCGAACTCGTCGCCCAGGGCCGCTCCAACGCGGGTGTGGCGCAGGCCCTGTACGTCACCGAGAAGGCCGTCGCCAAGCACATCGGCAACATCTTCACCAAGCTCGGGCTGCTCCCCGCCGACACCGACAACCGCCGGGTGCTGGCCGTCCTCGCCCACCTCGCCCACCTCGACCAGTGAGCCCGGCGGCCGGTGAGCCCGGCCGCGACGCTCGGCCGCGACGCCCGGCTGCGGCGCCCCGGGAAACACACCGGGCCGCACCCCGTCCGGACGGACGGAACGCGGCCCTGGAGTGTTCAGGTGCCCCTGAGGCTCAGTACCGCGGGCGGTTGAACCAGGCGGAGGCCGAGCTGGTGACCATCGACGCGAGGATGATGCCGGCGATCGCCAGCGAGATCAGGCCGCCGAAGGTGGCGGAACCGTTGCCGCCGTTCACCATGTTGCTGATGCCGCCGAGGATCATCAGCGCCGCGTAGACGATCGTGGTGACGCGGATGCCGCTGCCGCCGTTCTTGAACTTCACGCCCAGGAAGATCGACAGCGCGCCCAGCGCCAGCAGCAGACCCGCGATGAGGAAGCCGAGACCGGCCAGACCGTCGGTGGAGTCACCGGAGCCGACGCCGTTCGACGCGTCCTGGAGGGCGCCGATCGCCACACCGGCGATCAGACCGAACAGGATCTGGAAGCCGGACAGGACGAACAGCAGCACCCGCGCCGTCTTCATCAGGCCGGGCATCTCCATCGGGACGCCGTAGCCGGGCTGCCCGAGCGGCGGGGCGGCGGGGTAGCCGTAACCGGCCTGGCCCTGCGGGGCGGCCGGGTAGCCGTAGCCGGGCTGGCCCTGCGGCGGCTGCGGGGGGTAGCCGGGCTGCTGACCCTGCGGCGGGCCGTACGGGTTGTTGGGGTCGCCAAAGCTCATGGCGGTCTTCCTCCGTTTGCTCGAGTGCGGGGACGACGCGCAGCACGGTTCGGAGGAAAGTTCTACAGATGCGGTCCGTCCCCCCGGCACTGCCCGCGGCACTGTGTGCTCATCGTTCTTTAACAGGCTCTTACTTGTCCAGCCGGATACGTCAGGTGTTGTGCAAGTGCAACATCGCTGATCATGCTGTGACATCAGCGGTGACGTCCGCCGTGGGCTCGGAGGGCACCCGGATTGGTACCGGGGCCGGGTCATCCGCGAGGATGGGACCATGACCGCCCAGATTCTCGATGGCAAGGCCACCGCAGCCGAGATCAAGTCCGATCTGACCGCCCGCGTGGCGGCGCTGAAGGAGAAGGGCGTCACGCCCGGCCTCGGCACGATCCTGGTCGGGGACGACCCCGGCAGCCAGAAGTACGTCGCCGGCAAGCACCGCGACTGCGCCCAGGTGGGCATCGCCTCCATCCAGCGCGAGCTGCCGGCCACCGCCACCCAGGAGGAGATCGAGGCGGTCGTCCGCGAGCTGAACGAGGACCCGGCCTGCACCGGCTACATCGTCCAGCTGCCGCTGCCCAAGGGCATCGACGAGAACCGCGTCCTGGAACTGATGGACCCGGCCAAGGACGCCGACGGCCTGCACCCGATGAACCTCGGCCGCCTGGTCCTGAACGAGCCGGCCCCGCTGCCCTGCACCCCCAACGGCATCCTCACCCTGCTCCGCCGCCACGGTGTGGAGATCAAGGGTGCCGAGGTCGTGGTCGTCGGCCGCGGTGTCACCATCGGCCGCCCGATGCCGCTGCTGCTCACCCGGCGCAGCGAGAACGCCACCGTCACCCAGTGCCACACCGGCACCCGTGACCTCTCCGCCCACCTGAAGCGGGCCGACATCGTCATCGCGGCGGCCGGTTCCCCGCACCTGATCCGCGCCGAGGACGTCAAGCCGGGCGCGGCCGTCCTGGACGTCGGCGTCTCCCGCAACGCCGAGGGCAAGATCGTCGGCGACGTCCACCCGGACGTCACCGAGGTGGCCGGCTGGATCTCCCCGAACCCCGGCGGCGTCGGCCCGATGACCCGGGCGCAGCTGCTGGTCAACGTGGTCGAGGCGGCGGAGCGCAGTGCCGGCTGAGGACACCCGCGGGCAGGCGGAGCCGACCGTGCGCGACGCGGTGAGCGCCCCGGACGCGCAGGGGCGCCCGCGCCGCGTCACCCGCCGCTTCCCGTTGTTCACGAGGGACACGGCGCGGCCGGAGGGCGGCGGCCGGGCCGCGGCCGTCGACGCCCCGGCGCCCGCCCGCCAGTGGCCGATGCTGGTGGTGCTGTCGACGGTCGCCCTCGGCCTGCTGCTGACCGCGCTCGACGTGCTCCGCTTCGGCACCCTCCTGATAGGCGCCGCCCTGCTGGCCGGCGCGGTGCTGCGCTGGATGCTGCCGAGCGTCGGCATGCTCGCCGTCCGCTCCCGCTTCACGGACATCGCCACCTACGGCGTCCTGGGCCTGGTGATCTCCCTGCTCGCGCTGATGATCCAGCCCGACCCGCTGCTGAAGATGCCGTTCCTGAAGGACATCCTGCACTTCACACTCGCCAAGTAGCGTCCGTGCACGGCCGGTGGCCCGCGCCTCCCCCGGGGACGCGGGCCACCGCCGTACCCCCTGTCCGACGCTACGGCCGTCCGCCGCGCACCGCCTCCGTCGCCGGGTTGAACCGCCGTACCACCGTGGGCGGTAGCCGGCCGGGCGCTGCAACTTCCGCGGTACCCCGCCGGGTTGACTCCGGGCTACGGCCGTGGGGGCTACCCTGCGGCGATGCGACTGAGGACCCCCCGCCCGCTGGTCGTGGACGCGCTGATCGCGGTGGCGATGACCGTGGTGGCCGTCCTGCTCGGACAGGAGTCCCGGCCCCAGGGATGGCCGGAACTCGACGCCCGCGCCTACGCCCTCGTCGCGCTGGCCCACCTCCCGGTCGCCCTGCGCGGCCGCAGCCCCCTGATCGTCTTCGCCGTCGTCGAGGCCGCCGCGGTCGCCTTCGTCACCCTCGGCTACTGGCCGGTGGTGTGCACCTTCGGCGCCATGCTCGCCCTGTACACGGTGGCCTCCGTCCGCCCGGCGCGCACCGCCCTGGCCTGCGCCGGATGCATGGCCGCGGTCTGGGTGTACGCCGGCGTGGTCAGCCACAGCCCCTCCATGGCCTCCGTGTTCGGGCAGGCCGTGCTGTACTGCTCGGTGCTCGTCTGGTTCGGGCACCTGGCCCGCCGTACCGCCGAACTCACCCGGCGGCTGCGCGCCGAACAGGCCGAGCGGGCCCGGCGCGCGGTCGCCGAGGAACGCGGCCGGATCGCCCGCGAACTGCACGACGTCGTCGCCCACCACATGTCGGTCATCTCCGTGCAGGCCGGCCTCGCCCGGTTCGTCTTCGAGTCCGACCCCGGCAAGGCGCGCGGTGCGCTCGGCACCATCGCGGACACGAGCGGCGAGGCCCTGGAGGAGCTGCGCCGCATGCTCCAGGTGCTGCGCGAGGAGGACCCCGAGGCCCCCCAGCGGGCCCCCATGCCCACCCTGGCCCGGCTCGGCGAACTCGTGGACCGGGTCCGGGCCGGCGGCCTGCCCGTGGACCTCATCGTCGAGGGCACCGCCCGCCCGCTGCCGCCCGGCGTCGAACTGTGCGCGTACCGCGTCGTCCAGGAGGCCCTCACCAACGCCCTCAAACACGCCGGCCCCGCACACGCGCGCGTGGAACTCCGGTACGGCGCCCACGAGCTGACCGTCCGGGTCGTCGACGACGGCGAGGGCGCGGATCCGGCCAGAGTGCCGGCGAGCAGTGGCCATGGCTTGATGGGCATGCGCGAGCGGGCCAAGCTCTACGGCGGGACGATCAGCGTCGGCCCACGCTCCGAGGGCGGCTACGAGGTCCGCCTGACCCTGCCGACCACGGCCGCCGAACGCGACCGCGGGGGCACGCCGGAGGCGGAGCGGTGACGGTCGGCGCACGGCCGAGGGGGACGACCGTACGCAATGACCAGAGTGCTCGTCGTGGACGACCAGTTCCTCATCCGCGCCGGACTCGTCGGCCTGCTGGACGCCGCGCCCGGCTTCGAGGTGGTGGGCGAGGCGGGGGACGGCGAGGAGGCGGTACGGCTCGCCGCCGCGACCCGCCCCGACGTGATCCTCATGGACATCCGGATGCCCGGCGTCAACGGCATCGAGGCCACCGAACGGATCCTCGCCCAGGCCGCCGACCGCCCGCCCCGGGTGCTGGTGCTGACCACCTTCGACCTGGACGAGTACGTGTACGGGGCGCTGCGCGCCGGCGCCTCCGGGTTCCTGCTGAAGGACTCCGGCCCCGAGCGGCTGCTGGCGGCGGTCACCGCGGTCGACGGCGGTGACGCGCTCTTCGCGCCCAGTGTCACCCGGCGCCTGGTGGAGGCCTTCGCCCGCCGGCAGGAGCCCGCCGACACCGTGCCCCCGCCCGACCTGGACGTGCTCACCTCCCGCGAGGTCGAGGTCCTCAAGCTCACCGCCCGCGGCCTGTCCAACCTGGAGATCGCCGACCGCCTCTACATCAGCGAGGCCACCGTCAAGACCCACCTGAACCGCATCATGACCAAGCTCGGCCTGGGCAGCCGGGCTCAGGCGGTGGTGCTGGCGTACGAGACGGGACTGGTCATCCCGGGCGGCTGACCACCCGCTCCGGTGCACCGCCCCCTGCGGAACTGGGATCCTTGGTCAGCGCGGAACGCGCGGCAAGGAACACGGGGGAAGAAGGGGAAGAGGGGGTAGGCGATGCCTCGCTGGAAAGCCCTGCCGGAGGATCTGGATCCGCAGATCAAGGAGTTCACCGGCCAGTTGCGGGAGTTGGTGGACCGCAGCGGCCTGAGCATCGCGGCACTGGCCGACCGCACGGGCTACGGCAGGACGTCCTGGGAACGGTACCTGGGCGGCCTGCTGCTCGCGCCGAAGGGCGCGGTCATCGCACTCGCCGAGGCCACCGGCAGCCACACCGGCCACCTGACCACCCTGTGGGAGCTGGCCGAACGCGCCTGGACCCGGGCGGAGCTGCGCCACGACCACACGATGGACGCCCTCCGCGTCGCGGAGGCCCGGGCGGCCCTGGGCGACCTGGCGGCAGTGGCGGGGGAGGGCGCGTCCGCGAGGGCGGGCGGTCGTGCCGGCGCGGGGGCGGGGACCGCCCGCCCCGCCGGTGTGCGGCCGGAGATCCCGGCGCAGCCTACGGGCTCGGACGCCGACGTCCGGGACAGCGTGCCGCGCGGCAAGGGCGGCGGTGGCGACTCCCGTAGCGGCTCCGAACCCGCCGACGCGCCTCCCAGGAACTCCTGGGGTCTGGCCGGCTACCGGGGCCCGTCCCAGGCGAGCGCCCGCCCGGCACCCCGCCCGCCGGCCGTCCGCGCCGACACCGGGCCGGGCCGCGTCGACACCCCTTCGGGCCGCACCGACACCCCTCCCGCCGGCGTCGGCACTCCGTCGGCCCTCGCCGACACCCCTTCCGGCCCCACCCGCACCCCGGGCGCGTCCGTCGGCACCCCGGGCACGCCCGTCGGCGCCTCCGACACGCCCGCGCCCCACGGCACCCGGCCCCCCGCCCGGCAGCCGGACCCGTCGGACCGGTGGCAGGTGGGGCGGCAGCAGGTGCTGATGTTCCTGGCGGGGCTCGTCGGCGTCGGGGCGCTCATCGCCGGGGTCTTCCTCTTCACCCACCGGGACGGCGACGGCCACGGGAGCGCGGGTGCCGCGAAGCCGGCCGCCCCGTCGGCGTCGGCCCGGACCAGCCCGCCCCCCGGCGTGAAGTGCACCGGCTCCGCCTGCACCGGCAAGGACGCGGAGGCCATGGGGTGCAGCGGCGAACTGGTGACCACCGCCAAGACCGCCACCGTCGGCACCACCACCCTGGAGGTCCGCTACAGCAAGGCGTGCGGCACGGCCTGGGGCCGGATCACCGGCGGCTCACCGGGCGACACCGTGCGGGTCACCGTGGGCAAGGCCCGGCAGACGGGTGACATCACGGCCGCCGGGGACACCATCGGCTACACCCCGATGGTCGCCGTGCGAAACCCCGCGCAGGCCCGGGCGTGCGCCACGCTCGCCACGGGGCAGACGGGCTGCACGGAATGAACGCATTGAAGGGCGGAACGAAAAGAGACGGGGGAGATTCCGCTCGCCGCGCATAGCGGCCGGAATCCTGGGCACGCGATCCGTACCCCCACGGGAGTCCGGTACACCGGTACCCCCCACCGGCGGCCGCCTCCGTCCCTCCTCTCCCGGACGGGCGGCCGCCTTTTCCGTGCCCTTCGCGTCGCGCCCCGGCGGCGATACGTCCCTGCTGATCCCCTTGTGGGGTGAGCCACACGGCCCCGCACGTCTCACCTGCCGGATGCGCGATAGCCTGACCGCTGATCTCTCTTGATGCCAAGAGATCGATCATCCGCCCGGGGCAGGGACGCCCCACCGCCAGCTGTCATACGGAGAACGCCATGACCCGCACTCCCGTGAACGTCACCGTCACCGGCGCGGCCGGCCAGATCGGTTACGCCCTGCTCTTCCGCATCGCCTCCGGCCAGCTGCTCGGCGCGGACGTGCCGGTCAAGCTGCGCCTGCTGGAGATCACCCCGGCGCTGAAGGCCGCCGAGGGCACGGCCATGGAGCTGGACGACTGCGCGTTCCCGCTGCTCCAGGGCATCGAGATCACCGACGACCCGAACGTCGCCTTCGACGGCGCGAACGTAGCCCTGCTGGTGGGCGCCCGCCCGCGCACCAAGGGCATGGAGCGCGGCGACCTGCTGGAGGCCAACGGCGGCATCTTCAAGCCGCAGGGCAAGGCCATCAACGACCACGCCGCGGACGACATCAAGGTCCTCGTCGTCGGCAACCCGGCCAACACCAACGCCCTCATCGCCCAGGCCGCCGCGCCGGACGTCCCGGCCGAGCGCTTCACCGCGATGACCCGCCTGGACCACAACCGCGCGCTGACCCAGCTGGCGAAGAAGACGGGCTCCACGGTCGCCGACATCAAGCGGCTCACCATCTGGGGCAACCACTCCGCCACCCAGTACCCGGACATCTTCCACGCCACGGTCGCCGGCAAGAACGCCGCCGAGGTCGTGAACGACGAGAAGTGGCTGGCCGAGGACTTCATCCCGACCGTCGCCAAGCGCGGTGCCGCGATCATCGAGGCCCGTGGCGCGTCCTCCGCCGCCTCCGCCGCCAACGCCGCCATCGACCACGTCTACACGTGGGTCAACGGCACCGCCGAGGGCGACTGGACCTCCATGGGCATCCCGTCGGACGGCTCCTACGGCGTCCCGGAGGGCCTGATCTCCTCCTTCCCGGTCACCTGCAAGGACGGCAAGTACGAGATCGTCCAGGGCCTGGACATCAACGAGTTCTCCCGCGCCCGCATCGACGCCTCCGTCAAGGAGCTGGAGGAGGAGCGCGACGCGGTCCGCGGCCTCGGCCTCATCTGATCCGACGTGGTGTCACCCGGCGCCGGTGCGCTATAGTTGATCACGCACCGGCCGCCGGGAAACCGGCACCAGGTGATGCGTTGGTGGTCCAAGGAAAGACGCCCCGCTTCCTGCGGGGAGATGCAGGTGCAAGGCCTGCCCGGCGCTCCACACACGAGGTCCCCTCCCGCAGCCGCGGGAGGGGACCTCGTCGCATCGGGGGCCCTGAGGGCCCCTCAGGGGGCTATCAGCCGTATGGCGGTGCGGTCCGTGTCCTCCGGCCGTCCGCCCAGCCGGTGGACCACCACCCAGCGCCCGTCCGCCGTCGCCCCGGCGAACACCGACGCGTCACCGGTGGCGCCGTTGTGCCAGCGCAGCGCACCCGCCGTCTGCCAGCTCACGGCCGGCTCGCCCAGCCGCCGCTCCACCAGCAGCTGTACGACGAGGTCGGCGACGGCGCGGGGCGTGGCCCACAGCCCGCCCGCCGGGAGGATCGCCCCGTCCATCGTCCAGGGCCTGCGGCGCGTACCGGGCAGCAGTCCCGGCGCCGTCAGCCGTCGCCCGGCCGGCGGACGGGCCGTCACCTCGGTGATCTCCAGCGGGCGCAGCACGTACGCGTCCAGCAGGTCCCCGTAGCCGGCCCCGCCCGCCGCGGCCAGGGCCGCACCGAGGACGGCGTACCCCAGGTTGGAGTACTCCTCGTCCCCCGGCGGGCGTACGACGAGGGTGTCCAGGCCGCGTACCAGCCGCAGCAGCTCCGCCCGGTCGAAGGCCGCGTACGGGTCCCGGCGTCCGACACGGGGCGGCAGCCGGGGGAGTCCCGAGGTGTGCCGCGCGAGGCCGAGCAGGGTGACGCCCGTGCCGGGCGGCGCCGGGAGCCACCGTTCGACGGGGTCGTCGAGGCCGACCGTGCCCGCCTGCGCGAGCCGGGCGAGCAGGGTGCCGGTGAGCGCCTTCGTCAGGGACCCGATCTCGACGTAGCGGTCCACCGCGTGCCCGTCACCGACCCGGGGCGGGCCCGCGTCGCTCAGTACACAGGTCGGGATACGTCTCACGGCAGGTCCTTTCTCGGTCGTCATCCGCATTCTGCGGTGCCGGCCGGACCCGCCGACAGGTTCAGGCCGCCGGCTCCTCGACCGCCGGCGCCCCCGAAGCCGTGGGGGCCGGGCGGCGGGCGGCGGGACGGAAGCCGGCCACCACCAGGGCCGTCGCCAGCAGGACCACCGCGCCGACCGTCCGCAGCGCGGGCCCCATCCCGCTCGCGAAGCCGCCGTGGCCCGCCAGCACCGTACCGGCGACGGCGACGCCGAGGGCGGCGCCGATCTCCCGGGCCGAGGTGCCGAGCCCCGAGCCGAGGCCCGCCCGGTGCGGCGGGAGCGAGACCACCACGCCCAGGGTGAGGGCGGGCATGGCCAGGCCGGTACCCGCCGAGATGACCAGCAGCCAGCAGGCGTACAGCGGGTACGGCGTGCCCGCGTCCGCCGTGGACGCGGCGAGCAGGCCCACGCCGATCAGCGCCAGCCCGGTGCCGACGACCGGACGGGGACGCGCCGACCAGCGGGCCGCGAACTTCGGCACCAGGGCCATGCCGACGATCAGCGGCACGATCGCGACCCCCGTGAGCGCGGGTCCGAAGCCCTTGACCTCCTGCAGGTACTGCGAGTTGACGAAGAACAGCGCGAACAGGCCGAAGAAGCCGGTCGCCAGGCCCAGCGTGCTCGCGCGCAGCCCGGCGGCACGGAAGACGCGCGGGTCGAACAGCGGGGCGCGGGAGCGCAGGGCGTGGACGGTGAACGCCGCCACCAGCAGCGCGCCCACCCCGAACGCGGTGAGGATGCGCGCCGAGGTCCAGCCGTGACCGGGGCCCTCGATGATGCCGAACAGCACGGCGACCAGGCCCGCGGTGAGCAGCAGGGTGCCGACCGGGTCCGGGCTGCCCTGCGCGGAGCGGTCGGTGCGCGGGGTGGTCACCGCGACCGCGGCGGCGAGCACGGCCGCCAGCGGCACCATCGCCGCGAACAGCGCCCGCCAGGACAGGTACTGGCCGGCCAGGCCGCCGCCGAGGTTGCCGGCCATGCCGCCCAGCCCGATGGCCAGCGTCCAGGACGCCATCGCCTGGGCCCGCCGCTCGGGCCCGGCCAGCCGTACCAGGATCGACATCGTCGCCGGGGTGATCAGCGCGGCCCCCGCCCCGGAGACGCCCCGGCCGGCGATCAGCGGCGCCGGGCCCGCGGCGAGCGCGCTGGTCGTGGCGCCCGCGGCGAACAGGGCCAGACCGCACAGCAGGGCGCCCTTGCGGCCGTACCGGTCGCCGAGCGCGCCGGCCGGGATCAGCAGGCCCGCGAAGACGATGACATAGGCGTCGACCGTCCACAGGATCTGGGTGTGCGAGGGGTGCAGACCGGACGAGGCCAGTTGCGGGATCAGCAGGTTGACGGCGGCGACCATGCTCTGCGCGACCAGCACGCAGGCGCACAGGGTCAGCAGGGTCGAGCGTTTCAGGGCGTGCGCGGGCACGGCTCCTCCCCCGGAGCTGGAAGTGGTGTGGGATGCGCCCTCACCGTAGGCTCGCCCCTGACCTGCTTTCCAGTGCAACCTTCGCAAGGAACACCTGCACATGACGCAATCCACGGGCCTGGACCTGAACCTGCTGGTCGCGCTGGACGTGCTGCTGGAGGAGGAGAGCGTGCAGGGCGCCGCCCGTCGGCTGCACCTGTCCGAGCCGGCGATGAGCCGCACCCTCGGCCGGATCCGCAAGGCGCTCGGCGATCCGGTGCTGGTCCGCGCCGGCCGCCGGATGGTGCCGACCCCGCGCGCGCTCGCCGTACGCGCCGAGGTGAGCGCGGTGGTGGAGCGGGCCCGTGCCCTGTTCGCGGCCGGCCGCGACACCGACCTGCGCGAGGTGACCCGCACCTTCACGGTCATCGGCCACGACGCGATCGCCGCCACCCACGGCGCCGCCCTCTTCGCCCGCGCCGCCCGCGAGGCCCCCGGCATCCGCCTGCGCTTTCTGAGCGAGAGCCACGTGGACGCGCCGTTCCTGCGCCAGGGCACCGCCGACCTGGAGGTCGGGGTGATCGACACGGTCGCGCCCGAGGTGCGGGTGGAGACGGTGTACGAGGACCGCATGCTGGGCGTCGTACGCGCCGGACACCCGCTGCTGGAGGGTGAGATGACGCCCGAGCGGTTCGCCGGGGCGGCCGGGCACCTCGTCGTGTCCCGGCGCGGCAGGCAGCGCGGACCGGTCGACGACGCCCTCGCCGAACTCGGCCTCGAACGGCGGGTGGTGGGCAGCGTCGGCACCTATCCGGCCTCGCTGTTCGTGCTGCGCGAGACCGATCTGATCGGGATGGTCAGCCGGTGGGGCCGCCCGCTGGCGGACACCCTCGGCCTGGTCCCCTTCGAGATCCCGCTCCGGCTGCCGTCGGTCCGGCTCGGCTTCGCCTGGCATCCGCGCCACGACGCCGACCCGGCCCACGCCTGGCTGCGCGACTGCGTACGGGAGTTGATGCGGGACGAGTCGGCCCGGCTGTCCCGAGGTCAGCCCGACTGCCCCGACTCCTGCTCCAGGTCCGAGAGGTCCACCGAGTCACGCGGGCCGGGGGTGCCGGACGGCACGGGCTCGTTGTAGTCCGAGACGCCCGCCGTCCTGTCGGTCCCGTCGCCCTTCTGGTCGGACCTGATCAGCAGGTGCGGGCTGTCCACCGTGATGTACACCGTGGTCGGGATGCCCTCCTCCTCGCCGCTCAGCCGGTACACGTCCGTGCCGTCGACCGTGCTCCGCCCCTCGTTCGAGGTCACGTCCACGGTGATGTCCTCCTGGAAGGCCTTCAGGTCGCAGGCGCCGGTGAAGTCCTTGAAGGCGCTCTCGTCCGTGGTGCCGTGCACCCAGCGGTTGCGGACGAGGTCGGCCGTCTCGTTCTCGCCCGGGAGCTGGGACTTCCAGTAGTCCCAGTCGGCCTTCATCCACACCTCGTCGCCGCGCTTGACGAGGTCGAAGGTGCCGCCGTTCCCGCCCATCCGGAAGGAGGCGACGCAGTTGCCCCGGCGGTCCAGGAACATGTCCATCCACGCGAGCTTGTCGCGGCTGCCGGACGCGGTCCGGTCCGTCAGCGTCAGGCGGAGCGAGTCGGCGTCCCGCAGGTTCCGCTCCGCCTCGTGGCCGAGTTCACGGACCTGCGGATCGCCGCTGTCGTCCGCCGCGGCCGCCGTGGCCAGGGCCGGTGAGAGGGCGAGAAGCACGCTCACCCCCGCGCAGATCAGGGATCTTCGGGCCATCCCGCACCTCCGTGATCGCCTCAAGCGCCCCTCTACAGCGTAGTTTCGTCCGTTTTCGACCGCATTTTCAGTGACGCGGCGCACTTTCGGCCACCGATTGCGCATGCAACGCGAAGGGCTTGGGCAGGCGGCGACGGTCCCCACGCGAGGCACCCCTGTCACGTACGGGCACGGAACAGGAACGGAAGGCGACACCGATCATGGCGGACACAACGGAACGACAGGTACAGGCGACCATCCACGCGGGCGGCGAGTGGCTGACGGCGGTCTCCGGCGCGACCCGGGAGATCCTCGACCCCGCGGACGCCCGGCCGTTCGCCGTGGTCGCCGAGGGGGACGAGAAGGACGCCGAGCGCGCGGTGGCCGCCGCCCGGCAGGCCTTCGACCACGGCCCCTGGCCGGGCACCCCGGTCGCCGAACGCGCCGCCCTGCTGCGCCGCGTCGCCGATCTCCTGGTGCGCGACCGCGAGGAACTCGGCCTGCTGGAGAGCCGGGACGCGGGCAAGACCGTCGAGGAGGGCCGCGTCGACATCGACTGCGTCGCCGACGCCTTCCGCTACTTCGCCGACCTGGTCGCCGCCGAGGCCCCGGGCCGGGTCGTCGACGCGGGCTCGCCGGACATCCACAGCGTGGTCGTCCACGAACCGGTCGGCGTCTGCGCGCTGATCACCCCCTGGAACTACCCGCTGCTCCAGGCCAGCTGGAAGATCGCCCCGGCGCTCGCCGCCGGCAACACCTTCGTGATCAAGCCCAGCGAGATCACCCCGATGACGACGATCGCCCTGATCGAGCTGCTCACCGAGGCCGGCCTCCCCGCGGGCGTGGCCAACCTCGTCACCGGCCCCGGCCACACCGTCGGCGCCCGCCTCGCCGAGCACCCCGACGTCGACCTGGTCTCCTTCACCGGCGGCCTGGTCAGCGGCACCAAGGTGGCCCAGGCCGCCGCGCCCACCGTCAAGAAGGTCGCCCTCGAACTCGGCGGCAAGAACCCCAACGTCGTCTTCGCCGACGCCTGCGCCACCGACGAGGGCTTCGACACCGCCGTCGACCAGGCCCTCAACGCGGCCTTCATCCACAGCGGCCAGGTCTGCTCGGCCGGCGCCCGCCTCATCGTCGAGGAGTCCGTCAGGGACCGCTTCGTCACCGAACTCGCCCGCCGCGCCCAGCGGATCAGGCTCGGCCGCGGCACCGAGGACGGCGTCGAGTGCGGCCCGCTCGTCTCCGAGCAGCAGCGCGCCAAGGTCGAGGCGTACGTCGCCTCCGCGCTCGCCGAGGGTGCCGTGCTCCGCTGCGGCGGCAAGCGGCCCGAACCCTCCGACGTACGACCGGAGTCCGGCTACTTCTACGAGCCGACCGTCCTCGACGCCTGCCACCGCGAGATGCGGGTGGTCCGCGAGGAGGTCTTCGGCCCGGTCCTCACCGTGGAGACCTTCAGCACCGAGGAGGAGGCGGTCGCGCTGGCCAACGACACCGAGTACGGCCTCGCGGGCGCCGTGTGGAGCGCCGACGCCTCCAAGGCCCGCAGGGTCGCCGCCCGGCTGCGGCACGGCACCGTCTGGATCAACGACTTCCACCCCTACCTGCCGCAGGCGGAGTGGGGCGGCTTCGGCAGGAGCGGCACCGGGCGCGAACTGGGCCCCGCCGGGCTCGCCGAGTACCGCGAGACCAAGCACGTCTACCAGAACCTCGCGCCGAAGCCCGTCCGCTGGTTCGCCGGCTGACCCCCGCCACCGGACCGCCCCCGCCACCGGACGAGCCCACGGCACCGGGAAACCCTCGCCGCCCGACGATCCCTCGCCGCCGCAAGACCCCCGCACCGGAAGAACCCCCGTCACCAGAAACCCCCGCACCGGAAGAACCCCCGCCACCAGAAGAGCCCCCCGCCACCAGAAGAGCCTCCTGGAGTAGCACCCCCATGTCCCACACCGCCCGCGAGCACGTCTACGACTACGTCGTCATCGGCGGCGGCACCGCCGGCTCCGTCATCGCCTCCCGCCTCACCGAGAACCCGGACGTCACCGTCGCCGTCATCGAGGGCGGCCCGAGCGACGTCGGCCGCGACGACGTCCTGACCCTGCGCCGCTGGATGGGCCTGCTCGGCGGCGAACTCGACTACGACTACCCGACGGTCGAGCAGCCCCGCGGCAACTCCCACATCCGGCACAGCCGCGCCCGCGTCCTCGGCGGCTGCTCCTCGCACAACACCCTCATCTCCTTCAAGCCCCTGCCCTCCGACTGGGACGAGTGGGAGGCCGCCGGCGCCAAGGGCTGGGGCGCCGTCCCCATGGAGGCCTACTTCGCCCGTCTGAAGAACAACATCGTCTCGGTCGACGAGAAGGACCGGAACGCCATCGCCCGCGACTTCGTCGACGCCGCCCGGTCGGCACTCGGGGTACCCCGGGTCGAGGGCTTCAACCGCACACCGTTCACCGAGGGCGTCGGCTTCTTCGACCTCGCCTACCACCCCGAGAACAACAAGCGGTCCTCCGCCTCCGTGGCCTACCTGCACCCGGTGATGGACGAGCGCCCCAACCTGACGATCCTGCTGGAGACCTGGGCGTACCGGCTGGAGCTTTCCGGCACCCGCGCCGAGGGCGTCCACGTGCGCACCAAGGACGGCGAGGAACTGCTGGTCCGCGCCCGCCACGAGGTCGTGCTGTGCGCCGGCGCCGTCGACTCCCCGCGGCTGCTGCTCCACTCGGGCATCGGCCCGCGCCAGGACCTCGAAGCGCTCGGCATCCCCGTCGTCCACGACCTGCCCGGCGTCGGCGAGAACCTGCTCGACCACCCCGAGTCGGTCATCGTCTGGGAGACCCACGGCCCGATCCCGGAGAACTCCGCGATGGACTCCGACGCGGGCCTGTTCGTCCAGCGCGACCCCGGACACCCGGGCCCGGACCTGATGTTCCACTTCTACCAGATCCCGTTCACGGACAACCCGGAGCGACTGGGCTACCGGCGGCCGGAGTTCGGCGTCTCCATGACCCCCAACATCCCCAAGCCGAAGAGCCGCGGCCGCCTGTACCTCACCAGCGCGGACCCCTCCGTCAAGCCGGCCCTCGACTTCCGGTACTTCACCGACGAGGACGACTACGACGCCCGGACCCTGGTCGACGGCATCCGCATCGCCCGTGAGATCGCGAAGACCGAGCCGCTGGCCGGCTGGCTCAAGCGCGAGGTGTGCCCCGGCCCGGAGATCCTCGGCGACGCCGAGCTGAGCGAGTACGCCCGCAAGGTCGCGCACACCGTCTACCACCCGGCCGGCACCTGCAGGATGGGTGCCGCCGACGACGAACTCGCCGTGGTCGACCCGGAGCTGAGGATCCGGGGCCTCGACGGCATTCGCATCGCCGACGCGTCCGTCTTCCCCACCATGACCGCCGTGAACCCGATGATCGGGGTGCTCATGGTCGGGGAGAAGGCCGTCGACCTGATCGGAGGCGACCCCCGATGACCCTCACCGTTCCCACCCGTAAGCCGCCCACCACCGCCGCCGACCCCGTCTTCTCGGTGTCCGGCCTGTGGAAGGTGTTCGGCCCGAAACCGGAGCGCGTCCCCGCCGACCCTGAGCTGGCCGCGCTCTCTCCCGCCGACCTCCGCTCCCGCACCGGCTGCACGGCCGCCGTCCGGGACGTCTCCTTCGACGTCCGCAAGGGCGAGGTCTTCGTCGTCATGGGCCTGTCCGGCTCCGGCAAGTCCACCCTCGTCCGGTGCCTGACCCGGCTGATCGAGCCGACCGCGGGCACGATCTCCATCGACGGCGAGGACGTCCGCGCGATGGACCGGGGCCGGCTGCGCGAGCTGCGCCGGCACCGGGCCGCGATGGTCTTCCAGCACTTCGGCCTGCTCCCGCACCGCACGGTCCTCGACAACGTCGCCTACGGCCTGGAGATCCAGGGCGTCGGCAGGTCCGAACGCCGTGAGCGGGCCGCCGAGTTCATCGCCAAGGTCGGCCTCGAAGGCATGGAGAAGCGCCGCCCCGGGCAGCTCTCCGGCGGCCAGCGCCAGCGGGTGGGCCTCGCCCGCGCCCTCGCCGTTGACCCGGAGGTCCTCCTCTTCGACGAGCCGTTCAGCGCCCTCGACCCCCTCATCCGGCGCGACATGCAGGACGAGGTGACCCGCCTGCACCGGGAAGAGGGCCGCACGATGGTCTTCATCACCCACGACCTCGCCGAGGCCCTCAAACTGGGCGACCGCATCGCCCTCATGCGCGACGGCCGGGTGGTCCAGCTGGGCACCCCCGAGGAGATCGTCGGCAACCCGGCCGACGACTACGTCCGCGAGTTCGTCCGGGACGTGCCGCGCGAGCAGGTGATGACGGTCGGTACGGCCATGCGCCCGGCGTCGGCCGACGAATTGGGCAGCGGCCCGGCCGTACGCCCGGAGGCCACGGTCGCCGAGGCCATCGAGGCCGTGGCCCGCTCCGGCGCCCCCGCCCGCGTCATGGACGAGGGCCGCTGCCTCGGGGTGGTGGACCACGAGCAGCTCCTGGGTGTGGTGGCAGGCGTGGACGCCGCGGCCACGGGCGAGGCCCGTACCGCGGTGGCGGACACCGACGCCCCCGCAGCCGCGGACGACGCACCCGCCGCAGCCGCGGGCCGCCGTACCGCCGGGCCGGCACCCGTCCCCGGGGAAGCGGCACCCGCCGGGCGCGGTCCAGCGACGTCCCCCGGCCCCCGCACCACCCCGGAGGCCGTCTGATGGCCACGCTCACCGTCCCCGCCTCCAAAGCCGGCGCCCCCCGCGTCCTGAAGAGCCGAGCCGCGGGCAAGCTCCTCCTGCTCGCCCTCCTCGCCGCGGTCCTGGCGCCCTGGGCGGCCGGCCACTGGCCCGGGGCCACCTGGCCCCACGCCCTCACCGTCCACCTCGACAAACCCCTCGCCGCGGCCAGCGACTGGGTCATGGACAACCGGGACAGCCACCCGCTGTTCCTGTACTTCTTCGGCTACGTCAGCAACGCCGTCATCTGGGCCGTCCGCGTGGTCTACCTGACCCTCCTCGCCGCGGGCTGGGCAGGCGTGACCGCGTTCGCCGCCCTGCTCGCCTGGCGCGTCGCCGGTGTCCGCCTGGCCGCCGGCACGGCCACCGCCTTCCTGGCCTGCGGAGCCCTGGGCATGTGGGTCCCGACGATGCAGACCCTCGCGCTGATGGTCGTGGCGGTCCTCGCCTCCGTCGCCGTGGGCGCCCTCCTCGGCCTCGGCGCCGGCCTCTCCGACCGCCTCGACCGCGCCCTGCGCCCGGTGCTGGACACCATGCAGGTGCTCCCGGCCTTCGCCTACCTCCTCCCCGTCGTCCTGGTCTTCGGCATCGGCGTCCCCGCGGCCGTCCTCGCCACCGTCGTCTACGCCGCCCCGCCGATGGCCCGCCTCACCGCGCTCGGCCTGCGCCGTGCCGACCCCGAAGTCCTGGAGGCCGTGGAGTCGCTCGGCGCCACCCGCCGCCAGCGGCTGCTGACCGCCCGTATCCCGCTGGCCCGCAAGGAACTCCTCCTCGGCCTCAACCAGACGATCATGATGGCGCTGTCCATGGCCGTGATCGCCTCCGTCATCGGCGCCGGCGGCCTCGGCGACCGCGTCTACCAGGCACTCGCCTCGGTCGACGTCGGCGCGGCCCTCGCGGCCGGCATCCCGATCGTGCTGCTCGCGGTGGTCCTGGACCGCGTGACCGCGGCGGCCGGGGACGGCGGGACCCGCCCCCGCACCGTCGGCTGGCCGTACGCCCTCGCCGTCACCGCGGCCGTCGCCCTCGCCACCCGCCTCCTCGGCGCCCTCGACTGGCCCGCCGGCGGCACCCTGGACATCGCCGGACCGGTCAACCGCGCCGTCGACTGGATGACCGCCCACCTCTACTCCGGCGTCCCGGTCGTCGGCGGCACCGCGGACTGGGCGGCCCACTTCACCACCTGGGTCCTGGACCCCGTCCGCGACGGCCTTCAGTGGCTGCCCTGGTGGTCGGTGCTGCTGATCGTCGCCGCCCTGGCCTGGCTGATCGGCACCTGGCGCACCGCGCTGACCGCCGTCCTCGCCATGGCCGCGATCGGCGTGCTCGGCGTGTGGGAGCCGACGCTCGACACCCTCTCCCAGGTGCTGGCCGCCGTCGCCGTCACCCTCGTGCTGGGCTTCGCCACGGGCATCGCCGCCGCCCGCAGCGACCGCGTCGACCGCGCCCTGCGCCCGGTCCTGGACGTCTTCCAGACGATGCCGCAGTTCGTGTACCTGATCCCGGTCGTCGCCCTGTTCGGCGTCGGCCGTGCGCCCGCCGTCGCCGCGGCCGTCGTCTACGCCCTCCCGGCCGTCGTCCGGATCACCGCGCAGGGCCTGCGCCAGGTCGACCAGGCCGCGCTGGAGTCCGCGCGCTCGCTCGGCGCGACCGGCCGCCAGCAGCTGTGGCAGGTCCAGCTCCCGCTGGCCAGGCGGTCGTTGCTGCTCGCCGTCAACCAGGGCGTCGTCCTGGTCCTCGCCGTGGTCATCATCGGCGGTCTGGTCGGCGGCGGCGCCCTCGGCTACGACGTCGCCTTCGGCCTCGCCCAGGGCGACCTCGCGACCGGCCTGGTCGCCGGTGCCGCCATCGTCTGCCTGGGCCTGATGCTGGACCGGGTGACCCAGCCGACCGGGCGCCGCCCGGGGAAGGGAGCCTGACATGCGCCTGCGTACGACCGTCCCGGCCGCCGTCACCGTCCTGGCCCTGGCCACCGGCTGCGGCGCCGCCGACATGACCAAGCAGGCCAGCCCGTTCGCGAACGCGCACGGCTCGAAGACCGTCACCCTGTCCGTGCAGTCCTGGGTGGGCGCGCAGTCCAATGTGGCCGTCGCCCAGTACATCCTGGAGCACAAGCTGGGCTACCGCGTCGACACCGTCCAGGTCGACGAGGTGCCCGCCTGGGACGCGCTGAGCCAGGGCCGGGTCGACGCCCTCCTGGAGGACTGGGGCCACCCGGACCAGGAGAAGCGGTACGTCACCGACAAGAAGACGATCGCGCGCGGCGGCGACCTCGGGGTGACCGGTCACATCGGCTGGTTCGTGCCGACGTACCTCGCCAAGGAGCACCCGGACATCACGGACTGGCGGAACCTGAACAAGTACGCCTCGCTCTTCCGCACCGCGGAGAGCGGAGGCAAGGGCCAGCTGATGGACGGCTCCCCGTCCTACGTCACCAACGACAAGGCCCTGGTGAAGAACCTGAAGCTGGACTACCAGGTCGTCTTCGCCGGTTCCGAGGCGGCCCAGATCACGCAGATGAAGCAGTTCGCCAAGGAGAAGAAGCCCTTCCTGACGTACTGGTACGCGCCGCAGTGGCTGTTCAAGAAGGTGCCCATGACGGAGGTGAAGCTGCCGCCGTACAAGGAGGGCTGCGACGCCGACCCCGCGAAGGTCGCCTGCTCCTACCCGCACACCCCGCTGCAGAAGTACCTCAACGCCGACTTCGCGAAGTCCGGCGGGAAGGCCGCGGCCTTCCTGAAGAGGTTCCGGTGGACGACGGAGGACCAGAACGAGGTCTCCCTGATGATCGCCGAGCAGAAGCTGGACCCGCAGGAGGCGGCGAGGAAGTGGGTGGACGGCCACCCCGACGTGTGGAAGAAGTGGCTGTCCTGAACCCGCCTACGGCGCGAGTCCGCCGGCGATCTCCCGCAGCGCGGCCGCGGCCCGCCGCTGGAGGCCCGGCCCGAAGGTGATCCGGGTGGCCCCGAGCCCGCCGAGCGCGGCGGGCGAGGGGCCGTCCCCGTCCAGGCGGGCCAGCGCGTTCAGCGGGCCCTGGATCCCGGCCCGCAGCAGGGGCAGCACGGCGGGCGGGGCGAGGATCGGGTACACGCAGTCCGCGCCCGCCGCGACGTACAACGCGGCCCGCTCGATGGCCCGTTCGGGATCGCCGTCGCCGTGCACGAAGGTGTCCACGCGGGCGTTGACGAACAGCCGGTCGCCGGCGGCGGCCCGTACCTCGGCGAGGAACCCGGCGTGCGCGTGCGGGTCCTTGAGGACACCCCCGTCGGAGTCCTCTAGGTTGCAGCCGACGGCCCCCGCCTCCAGCAGCCGCTCGACCAGCTCCTCCGGCGCGAGCCCGTACCCTCCCTCGACGTCCGCGGACACCGGCACGTCCACGGCCCGCGTGATCCGCCCGACCGCCGCGAACATCTCGTCGGCCGGGGTGGCCCCGTCCTCGTACCCGAGGGAGGCGGCCACCCCCGCGCTCGGCGTGGCCAGCGCCGGGAACCCGGCGTCGGCGAACACCCGCGCGCTCGCCGCGTCCCAGGGCCCCGGCAGGACCAGCGGGTCATCGGGCGTCCGGCCCCGGTGCAGCGCGCGGAACGCCTCCGCCCCGCTCACGTGTGCTGCCCGGGCCGGTAGTGCCCCGGCGTCATCCGGAAGGTCACGCCGAACCGGTTCCAGGCGTTGATCACGGTGATCGCGGCGACCAGCCGGGCCAGCTCCTCCTCCTCGAAGTGCCCGGCGGCCCTGTCGTACACCTCGTCCGGCACGAAGCCCTCGGTCAGAACGGTGACCGCCTCGGTCAGCTCGATCGCCGCCAGCTCCTTCTCGGTGTAGAAGTGCCGCGACTCCTGCCACGCGCTGAGCTGCACGATCCGCTCGACGCTCTCACCGGCCGCGAGGGCGTCCTTGGTGTGCATGTCGAGGCAGAACGCGCAGTGGTTGAGCTGCGAGGCGCGGATCTTCACCAGCTCGTACAGCGTGGGGTCCAGGCCCTGCCGGGCCGCGCTGTCCAGGCGGATCATCGCCTTGTAGACCTCGGGGGCGTGCTCGGCCCAGCGCAGTCGCGGGGCTTCTTCGGCGGCGTACTCGACGGTTTCCTGTGCAGTGCTCATGCCTCGACCCTAGGAGCCGGGCAGCCCAGGAGTATGGTCCATTTCCATGGCGAGATCCTGGGCCACTTTGGGCGTCGACCTGCACCTCGAACCGAGCGGCTCGGGCGGCCTGCGCCGCGGCCTCACCGACGCCCTGCGCGACGCCGTCCGCACCGGCCGCCTGGCCCCCGGCACCCGGCTGCCCTCCTCCCGCTCCCTCGCCGCCGACCTCGGCATCGCCCGCAACACCGTCGCCGAGGCCTACGCCGACCTGGTCGCGGAGGGCTGGCTCACCGCCCGCCAGGGCTCCGGGACCCGGGTGGCCACCGGCACGCCCACGCCCCCGGGCACCGCCCCGACGGCCCCCCACCGCACCCCGGCCCGCCCCCGCCACGACCTGATCCCGGGCACCCCCGACCTCGCCGCCTTCCCCCGCACCGAGTGGCTCAAGGCGACCCGCCGCGCCCTGGCCACGGCCCCCTTCCACGCCCTCGGCTACGGCGACCCGCGCGGCCGCCCCGAACTGCGCACCGCCCTCGCCGGCTACCTCGCCCGCGCCCGCGGCGTCCGCACCGGCCCCGACACGATCGTGGTCACCGCCGGCTTCTCGCACGCCCTGACCATCCTCGGCAAGGTGCTGCGGGCCCGCGGGGTGCGGACGGTGGCGGTGGAGTCGTACGGCCTCGACGTCCACTGGGCCCTGCTGCGCGGCGCGGGCCTCGCCACGCCCGCGCTGCCGTACGACGGCCTCGGCACGGACCCCCGCGAGCCGGGCGAGGCGGGCGCGGTCCTGCTGACCCCCGCCCACCAGTTCCCCATGGGCACGCCCCTGCACCCCGACCGCCGGGCCGCCGTCGTGGCGTGGGCGCGCCGCACGGGCGGGCTGGTCCTGGAGGACGACTACGACGGCGAGTTCCGCTACGACCGCCAGCCCGTCGGCGCGCTCCAGGGCCTCGCCCCCGACCGGGTCGTCTACCTCGGCACGGCCAGCAAGTCGCTCGCGCCCGGACTGCGGCTGGGCTGGATGGCGCTGCCCCCGGACCTGGCCGCGGAGGCGGTGTCGGCCAAGGGCCAGGCCGACACCGTCGGCGTCCTCGAACAGCTCACCCTCGCGGAGTTCCTCACCTCCGGCGCGTACGACCGCCACGTCCGCTCCTCCCGCCTGCGCTACCGGCGCCGCCGCGACGCCCTCACCGCCGCCGTCACCACGCGCGCGCCGGAGGTGCGGGTCACGGGCATCGCGGCCGGCCTGCACGCGGTCCTGCGCCTCCCGCCCGGCACGGAGGAGTCGGTGGTCCAGGCGGCGGCCTGGCAGAACCTGGCCCTCCACGGCCTCTCCGCCCACCGCCACCCCCAGGCCGTCACCGACCCCCTGGACGCCCTGGTCGTCGGCTACGGCACACCACCGGACAGCGCGTGGGCGGCAGCACTGGAGGCGCTGTGCCGGGTGCTGCCGTAGGGGCCTCACCCCCCAGCTGATTTGCCGGTGCACAGCTGCGGACGGAGACTGGGAAAGCGGACGTGGAGCCATGGATCGTCCGCTCTGCGCCGCCCCTGAGCGCACGACCGAAGGGGCTGAGCCGGTGGACAGACACTTGCTGATCCTCCTGTCCGAGGAGGGGGCGGAAGCCGAACGCGTGGCGGAGCTGACCGGCTATCTGCGGGAAGAACTTCTCGCTCTCGACGTGGACGACGTCACGGCGGTGCCCCGCGGGCAGCCCCCGCCCGGAGCGCGAGCCGTGGACGTCGGTGAGATCGGCACCCTTCTGGTGGGCCTGGGCAGTTCGGTGGCAGCCCTGGAGCAGGTGGTGTCCGTGCTCCGGTCATGGCTGGGCCGGTGTCATGACGCGCGGCCGTCGTTGCGCCTGCAGATGGGTGAGGACGTCCTGGACATGTCCGGGGCGACCGACGAGCAGGTCGCGGAGGCGCTCGAGATCTTCAGCCGGCGCCGTTCCACGGCCGGGGACCGGCCATGACGGATGCCCGACACGCCCTGATCATCGCCAACGACCGTTACGGCGACCAGGGACTGACGAAGCTCAGGGCGCCTGCCCAGGACGCCGCGGCCCTCGCCGAGGTGCTGCACGACCCACAGATCGGCGACTTCGACGTCCAGGTCGTGCGCAACGCCTCGGCCGACCTCATGCGCAGACGCATCCAGGGCTTCTTCAACGACCGCCGCCGTGACGACACCCTCGTGCTGCACTTCTCCTGTCACGGCCTCAAGAGCGAGTCCGGCGAACTGTACTTCGCCGCCAGTGACACCGAGCCCCGGCTGCTGGACGCCACCGCCATCCCGGCCCAGTTCGTCCGCGCGTGCATGTCCCGCACCCGGGCGGGCCGCACCGTCCTGTTCCTCGACTGCTGCTACGGCGGCGCCTTCTCCCGGGGCTCGTCCGCCGTGCGCGCTTCCGGGGAGGTCAACGTCCTCGACTCCTTCCGGAAGGACAAACCGGCCGGCGGGCGGGGCTGGGCCGTCATCACGGCGTCCAACTCCATGGAGTACGCCTTCGAGGACGACGAACTCACCGAGAACTCCGCTCCACGGCCCTCGGTCTTCACGCACGCGGTCGTGCAGGGCCTGGGCACAGGCGAGGCCGACCTCGACGGGGACGGCGAGATCTCCCTCGACGATCTGTACGACTACGTCTACGAGCACGTACAGGAGCAGAACCCCCACCAGACCCCGAGCAAGACGGTGGAGATGCAGGGCGAGTTGCATCTGGCACACAGCCGACGCGGCTACATCAAGATCGTCGCCGTTCCCTCGCCGCTCGCCTTGCAGGCGGCCCTGGACAGCGACAACGTCCTCACCCGCCTGGGCGCGGTGCTGGAGCTGCGCAACCGTCTGCATGACGAGTCCCTGCCCATCGCGGAGGGGGCGCGGCAGACCCTGGAGGAAGTGGCGCGCAACGACATCCGGCAAATCGCCGGCGAGGCGTGCCGCGCTCTGCGCGACATCCGTCTGGCGCCGTCCGCGGACCGCCTCGACTTCGGGCAGGTGCCGAAGGGGTCGACCCCGCCGGCGAAGGCCGTGACCATGCACGGTCCGCCGCTGGCCCGTCACTGCGTGGCCCAGCCCACGCAGTCGTGGCTGCGGGTGGATCCGACCGGGAACGGTCTGGAGGTCCGCGTCGACACGGCCGCCGAGGGCCACCTGTCCGGTGACATCGTGTTGAGGGGAGTGGCCCACGAGGCGATGATCCACGTCGAGGCGGTGGTGGGCCCGGCGTACAGGTCCGGGCCCCCGGCGGGTTCCGGATCCGGCCCCTCCGCCGGCCCCACGCCCCGCCGGCATGAGCCCGAGCGGCCCCCGGGCGAGCCGAACATGGCGATCATCGAGCCCTCGCACGGCCCGTCTCCCGGCTCCGGGCCTCCGACGTCACCGCCCTCGAACTCCGCGACCGCGCCAGGCCGGCCGGCGACCGTGCCCCCTGCCGGGACCCGCCGGGCGCCGGCATGCGCCGCCGCCGCCCTCGCCCTCGCCGGCACCGCGGCCATCACGCTCGTCCTGGCCGTCCAGGCGGCGGTGGCGGCCGTCGTGGAACGAGGCGGGGAGGGGGTGTACGGCAACATCGAGGACGACATCGCGGAGCACGGAGCGCTCACGCCGCTCACCGTGTCCCTGATCACCGCCGCAGCGGCGCTGGCACTCGGCGGGTTCGCCCGGCACGACCTGCGGGTGCGGCGGGAGCGCTACGAGAGGAAGGCGGCGACCGGCATACGCACCCTGACCTCGCTCGCGAAGGCTCTGGCGATCCCGGCGCTGATCCTGGCCGTCCTGGCGTACACCGCCTACTGGGTGGGCAGCCCCTACTGGTGACGGCTTCAGCAGCCGGGAGGTCTCCGGCCCGCGGCGCGCCCCGCGCCCGGCGGACCCGGCCCCCCGCCCCGTGGACGCTCCTACTCCACCGGCTCCGCGGGTGCCTCCCCGAACCGTGCCAGTGCCAGCGCCCCCGCCACGGCAACGGCGAACCCGAGCGCCGCGACCCAGGACAGCCCGTCCCGCGTGCGGTCCCCGAGCCAGACGACCCCCACCGCGGCCGGCCCGACCGTCTCACCCAGCACCAGGCCGGCCGTCGCGGTCGTCACCGACCCCCGCTGGAGCGCCGAGGTGAGCAGCAGGAACGCGGCACCGCCGCCGAGCAGCAGCGCGTACGTCGCCGGATCGGCCAGCAGATCCGCCGGCCGCAGGGAGTCGACCAGCCGTACCGTCACCTCCACCACCCCGAACCCGAACCCGGCGCCGAGCCCCAGCAGCAGCGCCCGCCCCCGGCCCGACAGGCGCCCGCCGACCCCGCCGAGCAGCAGCACGGCCACCGCGGCCGCCACCATCGCGTACCGCAGCCAGTCCGGCCCGCTCCGGTCGCCCTCGGCGCCCGAGGCCAGCCCCAGCAGGGCGAGTCCCGCGCACACCACCCCCACCGCGGCCCACTCCGGCCCGCTCAGCCGGACCCGCAGCAGCCGCGCCGCCACCACCGCCGTCACCGCCAGGCTCGCCGCCAGCGCCGCGCCGACCGCGTAGATCGGCACCGACCGCAGGGCGGCGACCTGGAGCACGAACCCCAGCCCGTCCAGCCCGAGTCCGGCGAGGTACCGCCACTGCCGCAGCGCCCGCAGCAGCAGGGCCGCGTCCCCGCCGCCACCGCTTCCGGCGCCCGCCGCCCGCGCCGCCACCGCCTGCAACACCGTCGCCGTACCGAAGCAGACCGCGGCACCCAGGGCACACACCATTCCGAAGAGCACGAAGCGACTCTAGGCGAGCGGGCGGCGACGGACCCCCTGCCGGGGGCACTCTCACCGGTCTCTAGGCTGACCGCCGGAACACGACACCTGACGGGGGAGACAACCATGGAGCGCACACGTCGGCCACTGCGGTCCGGCACGGTGGTCCTCGGCGGCATGGGCCTGCTGGCCGCCGCCCTCACCGCCTGCTCGTCCGACCCGGACAAGCGCTGCGTCGACCGCGACAGCTACCACCTCGCCAAGGGCTACAAGGTCGTCGCGGACAAGAACTGCAAGACGACGACGAGCGGCTCGCCGAAGACCACGGGAAGGACGGGCGGGACGGCCGGCGGGAAGAAGACCCTCAAGAAGAAGGTCGACGCCGCCTGGTACTACGAGGGCGAGGAGGAGGACGGCTGGGTCGACGGCGGTTCCTTCACCAAGCCCGGCGGGGGCTCGGGCAGCGGCTCGTACGACGATGACGACGACCACCACAGCGGGGTCGGCGGAGTGCACCGCGGCGGCTTCGGCGGCGGCAAGGGCAGCTCCGGCGGCTGACCGGAACGCACCCATGGAACGCCGTACCCTCACCCCCCGCCCCGGCTGGCAGCAGACCGTCGAGGCCCAGGGCCTGGTCTACCCGCTCACCCGCCACCCCGACGGTTCACTGCGCCCCTACTGGGACGAGAGCGCCTGCTACGTCTTCTCCCTGGAGGAGGTCGAGGCGCTGGAGGAGACCGTCGGGGAACTGCACCGCATGTGCCTCGCGGCGGCCGGTCACATCGTGGCCGAGGACCGGCTCGCCGACCTCGGCATCACCGACCCGCGGGTGGCCGCGGCGGTCACCGAGTCCTGGCACCGCCGCGCCGAACTCCCCTCCGTCTACGGCCGTTTCGACCTCCGCTACGACGGGACGGGCCCGGCGAAGCTGCTGGAGTACAACGCGGACACCCCCACGTCCCTGGTCGAGGCCGCCTCCCCGCAGTGGTTCTGGATGGAGGATCGATTCCCCGGCGCCGACCAGTGGAACTCCCTGCACGAACGCCTGGTGGAGGCCTGGCGCGCCCAGTCCGCGCTCCTCCCGCCCGGCAGCCCGCTGCACTTCGCGCACTCCGCCGCCGACGAACTCGGCGAGGACCTGATGACGGTGGCCTACCTCAAGGAGACCGCCGAGCAGGCCGGCCTGACCACCGACTGGCTGGCCATGGAGGAGATCGGCTGGGACAGCCTCTCCGGCCGCTTCGTGGACAACCAGCTCCGGTTCATCCGCGGCATCTTCAAGCTCTACCCGTGGGAGTGGCTCACCACCGACGCCTTCGGCGGGCACGTCCTGGACACCCTGGACAACGGCGGCGGCACCGGCAGCACCCTGTGGATCGAACCGGCCTGGAAGATGCTCCTGAGCAACAAGGCCCTGCTGCCGATCCTCTGGGAGCTGTACCCGGACCACCCCAACCTGCTCCCCGCCTACCTGGACGGCCCCCGCGACCTGGCCGGCACCACCGGCTACGTCGCCAAGCCCCTCCTCGGCCGGGAGGGCGAGGGCGTCACCCTCCACCCCCCGGGCGCACCGGCCGTCCCGCGCGACGAGCCCTGCTGCTACCAGCAGCTGGCCCCCCTGCCCGCCTTCGACGGCAACCACGTGGTCCTCGGCGCCTGGGTCGTCCAGGACGAACCGGCGGGCCTCGGCATCCGCGAGTCGACCGGCCTGGTCACCGACGAGTACGCCCGCTTCCTGCCCCACGTGATCCTCTAGGGGGTTCGCCCGGACCAGGCCGAACCGGGCCGAACCAGGCGGAACCGGGCCGGACCAGGCCGGACCAGGGCTGACCCCGCCCGAACCCCTACCCCCCGAGCAGCCTCTCCACCGCCGCCCGCGCGTGCCGCGCCGGGGCCGGGTCGCCGGTGATGCCCGCCGTGACGATGGCGCCCTCGGCGAGCAGGTACACCGGTTCGGCCGGCTGGGTGCCCGCGGCGTGCACCCAGGCCGCCAGCTGGTCGTGGAAGGCCTGTTTGTGGGCGCGGACCTCGGCCAGGACCGGCTCGGACGCGGAGCCGAGTTCGCCGTGGGCGTTGATCCAGGCGCAGCCGCGGAAGCCGGGCTCGGCGAACCAGCCGGCGAGCCAGTCGAAGACCGCCAGCACCCGTCCGCGGGGGTCCTGGACGCTCTCCACGTGCGCGGCCAGGCTCTCGCGCCAGCGCCGGTCGCGTCGCCGGAGCATGGCGACCACCAGGTCCTCCTTGGTGGCGAAGAGCCGGTAGATCCGCTTCAGGGGCAGGCCGGAGGCCTCGCGGACCCGGTCCATCCCGACCGCCTGGATGCCGTGCGCGTAGAAGAGCCCCTCCGCCGCGTCAAGGAGGGCCGTACGGTCCAGGCGCGTCTGTTCCTCGGTGATCGGGGCGGGCATCCGGGGCTCCTTGACGTAGAGAACGGCCGTTCTCTACTTTAGACGCATCGATGGAGAACGCTCGTTCTCGATCCACCCCCGTGCTGGATCCGCCCCCGTGCTGGATCCACCCCCGTGCTCGATCACGCCCGCTCCCGGCCCGCGCCCGCTTTCGGCCCAAGGAGGCCCCCGTGCCCGAAGACCGCCCGCCCTGCCCGCCCTTCACCCTGGAGACCGCCCGCCGGAAGGTGCAGGCCGCCGAGGACGCCTGGAACACCCGCGACCCCCGCCGGGTGGCCCTCGCCTACACCCCGGACTCCGTCTGGCGCAACCGGGACCGCTTCCTCACCGGCCGGGACGAGATCGTCGCCTTCCTCACCGAGAAGTGGCAGCGCGAACGGGACTACGCGCTGCGCAAGAACCTCTGGAGCTTCCACGGCGACCGCATCGCCGTCCGCTTCCAGTACGAGTGCCGTGACGCCGACGGCCAGTGGTGGCGCTCCTACGGCAACGAACTGTGGGAGTTCGACGAGCACGGTCTGATGCGCCGCCGCGAGGCGAGCATCGACGACGTCGCCATCGACGAGGCCGACCGGCGCATCTTCGGGCCCCGGCCCGCCGACGAGCACGGCACCGACCTCCCGCTGCGCTGATCAGGCCCCGGACAGCACCTCCCGCAGCTGCTCCAGCCCCCAGTCCAGGTCCTCCTCCCCGATCACCAGCGGCGGCGAGATCCGGATGGTCGGCCCGTGGGTGTCCTTGACCAGGACCCCGCGGGCCAGCAGCCGCTCGGACACCTCGCGCCCGGTGCCGACCGCCCGCGCGACGTCCACCCCGGCCCACAGCCCGCGCCCCCGCACCGCCGTCACCCGGCCCGTACCCGGCAGCTCCCCCAGCACCCCGTGCAACCGCTCGCCCAGCCGCGCCGCCCGCTCCTGGTACTCCCCGGTCCGCAGCATCGCGATCACCTCCAGCGCCACCGCGCAGGCCAGCGGGTTCCCGCCGAACGTCGACCCGTGCTCACCCGGCCGGAACACCCCGAGCACCGCCGCGCTCGACACCACCGCCGACACCGGCACGATCCCGCCGCCCAGCGCCTTGCCCAGCACGTACACGTCCGGGACGACCCCCTCGTGCTCGCACGCGAAGGTCCGGCCGGTCCGGCCCAGCCCGGACTGGATCTCGTCGGCCACGAAGAGGACGTTCCGCTCGCGGGTCAGCTCGCGCACCCCGGCCAGATAACCGGCCGGCGGCACGATCACCCCGGACTCGCCCTGGATGGGCTCCAGCAGCACCGCCACCGTGTTCTCCGTCAGCGCCGACCGCATCGCCGTCAGGTCGCCGTACGGCACGATCTCGAACCCCGGGGTGTACGGACCGAAGTCCGCCCGCGCCTCCGGATCCGTCGAGAAACTGATCACCGTCGTCGTACGGCCGTGGAAGTTGCCGGCCGCCACGACGATCTTCGCCATCTCCGCGGGCACCCCCTTCACCCGGTACCCCCACTTCCGGGCGGTCTTCACCGCGCTCTCCACCGCCTCCGTGCCCGTGTTCACGGGCAGCACCATCTCCATCCCGCACAGCTCGGCCAGCTCCGTGCAGAAGGCCGCGAACCGGTCGTGGTAGAAGGCGCGGGAGGTCAGCGTCACCCGCTCCAGCTGCCGCCGGGCCGCCTCGGCCAGCCGCCGGTTGCCGTGCCCGAAGTTCAGCGCCGAGTAGCCGGCCAGCATGTCCAGATACCGCCGCCCCGCCACATCCGTCAGCCACGCCCCCTCACCCGTGGCGATCACCACCGGAAGCGGGTGGTAGGTCGGCGCGCAGTGCGCGTCGGCGGCGGCGATGAGGTCTTCTGCAGCGGTCACGGCCACTCCCGAGTACGACCGGAAAACGACGGTGAACCCCTTCATATCCTCGCTCGCATGGTGGACGCGGGACCTGCGCCGTCCGGCGCGCCCGGTAATCTGACGTGCGGGCCGTGACTGGCGCGCTGGGATGGGACGGACCATCAGGGAGCGGCCCGAGCGGGAAGAGTGCCGTGCGCCTGGGCCGAACGTGAACGCTGTACGCACACCGTCCGGAGGTCCCCCGATGCCCGAGAATTCCGCCCCCCTCTCCACCGAGTCCACGGCCTTCCGGGCCGCCCTCGACGTCATCCGCGCCGTCGAGCCCCGTGTCGCCGACGCCATCGGCCAGGAGGTCGCCGACCAGCGCGAGATGCTCAAGCTGATCGCGTCCGAGAACTACGCCTCCCCGGCCACGCTGCTCGCGATGGGCAACTGGTTCAGCGACAAGTACGCCGAGGGCACCATCGGCCGCCGCTTCTACGCCGGCTGCCGCAACGTCGACACCGTCGAGGCCCTCGCCGCCGAGCACGCCCGGGAACTCTTCGGCGCCCGCCACGCCTACGTCCAGCCGCACTCCGGCATCGACGCCAACCTCGTCGCCTTCTGGGCGGTCCTCGCCGACCGCGTCGAGGCCCCCTTCCTGGAGAAGGCCGGCGCCCGCCAGATCAACGATCTGTCCGACGCCGACTGGGCCGAGCTGCGCCAGGCCTTCGGCAACCAGCGCATGCTCGGCATGTCCCTGGACGCCGGCGGCCACCTCACCCACGGCTTCCGCCCCAACATCTCCGGCAAGATGTTCGACCAGCGCTCCTACGGCACCGCCCCCGCCACGGGCCTGGTCGACTACGAGGCCCTGCGCGCCCAGGCCCGCGAGTTCAAGCCGCTGATCATCGTCGCCGGCTACTCCGCGTACCCCCGTCTGGTGAACTTCCGGATCATGCGCGAGATCGCCGACGAGGTCGGCGCCACCCTCATGGTCGACATGGCGCACTTCGCCGGCCTCGTCGCGGGCAAGGTCCTCACCGGCGACTTCGACCCGGTCCCGCACGCCCAGATCGTCACCACGACCACCCACAAGTCCCTGCGCGGCCCGCGCGGCGGCATGGTCCTGTGCGACGACTCCCTGAAGGACCAGGTCGACCGCGGCTGCCCGATGGTCCTCGGCGGCCCGCTCCCGCACGTCATGGCGGCCAAGGCCGTCGCCCTCGCCGAGGCCCGCCGGCCCTCCTTCCGTGACTACGCGCAGCGCATCGTGGACAACTCCCGCGCCCTCGCCGAGGGCCTGATGCGCCGCGGCGCCACCCTCGTCACCGGCGGCACCGACAACCACCTCAGCCTGATCGACGTCGCCACCTCCTACGGCCTCACCGGCCGCCAGGCCGAGGCGGCCCTGCTGGAGTCGGGCATCGTCACCAACCGCAACGCCATCCCGGCCGACCCGAACGGCGCCTGGTACACCTCCGGCATCCGCGTCGGCACCCCGGCCCTCACCACCCGCGGCCTCGGCACGGCGGAGATGGACGAGGTGGCCGCCCTGATCGACCGCGTCCTGACCACCACCGAGCCGGGCACCACCAAGTCGGGCGCCCCGTCCAAGGCGGCCCACGTCCTGGACGGGAAGGTCGCCGAGGAGATCTCCCAGCGGGCGACGGACCTGGTGGCGGGCTTCCCCCTGTACCCGCAGGTCGACCTGGGCTGAGGCCCCCGGAAGGAGCGCGGGGAACTGCGCGACCGGCCCCCGCCGGCCCGCAGTTCCCCACGCACCGAACCCACCCCGTCTCTCTGCGACAATGAGGGGTATGGCTTCAGACCGACCTCGCGTGCTCTCCGGTATTCAGCCAACGGCTGGCTCGTTCCACCTCGGCAACTACCTCGGCGCCGTCCGCCAGTGGGTGGCCCTGCAGGAGTCCCACGACGCCTTCTACATGGTCGTCGACCTGCACGCGATCACGGTCCCGCAGGACCCGAAGGAACTGCGGGCCAACACCCGCCTCGCCGCCGCACAGCTGCTGGCCGCCGGCCTGGACCCGGACCGCTGCACCCTCTTCGTGCAGAGCCACGTCCCCGAGCACGCCCAGCTGGCCTGGATCATGAACTGCCTCACCGGCTTCGGCGAGGCCAGCCGCATGACCCAGTTCAAGGACAAGTCCGCCAAGCAGGGCGCCGACCGGGCCTCCGTCGGCCTGTTCACGTACCCGGTCCTCCAGGTCGCGGACATCCTGCTGTACCAGGCGAACGAGGTGCCCGTCGGCGAGGACCAGCGCCAGCACATCGAGCTGACCCGCGACCTCGCCGAGCGCTTCAACGGCCGCTTCGGCGACACCTTCACGATCCCGAAGCCGTACATCCTCAAGGAGACGGCGAAGATCTACGACCTCCAGGACCCGACGGTCAAGATGAGCAAGTCGGCGTCCACGCCGAAGGGCCTCATCAACCTGCTCGACGAGCCGAAGACCACGGCGAAGAAGGTCAAGAGCGCGGTCACCGACACGGACACGGTGATCCGCTACGACGCCGAGAACAAGCCGGGCGTCTCCAACCTCCTCACCATCTACTCCACCCTCACCGGCACGTCGATCGCCGAGCTGGAGCAGGAGTACGAGGGCAAGATGTACGGCGCGCTCAAGACCGACCTCGCCGAGGTCATGGTCGAGTTCGTGACGCCGTTCCGGGAGCGCACCCAGCAGTACCTGGACGACTCCGAGACCCTCGACGCGATCCTCGCCAAGGGCGCGGAGAAGGCGCGCGCCGTCGCCGCCGAGACCCTCGCGCAGGCGTACGACCGCGTGGGCTTCCTCCCGGCCAAGCACTGAGGCGTACGACCGCACGGGTCCGCGCGGGCGGAGCGCTGCACATCACTTCCGCTGCGCCTGCCCACAGGACAGTCATGGCCGTACAGTCATAGCCGACGGCTGAGCAGAAAACAGACACGACGACAGGAGACGACGTGGGGACCGTAACGATCGGCGTGTCGATCGCGGTCCCGGAGCCTCACGGCAGCCTGCTCCAGGAGCGGCGCGCGGGCTTCGGCGACGCCGCGGCTCACGGCATCCCCACACACGTCACGCTGCTGCCGCCGACCGAGGTGGACGAGGCCGACCTGCCGGCCGTCGACGCCCACCTCGGCGAGGTCGCCGCGGCGGGCCGCCCGTTCCCGATGCGGCTGTCCGGCACCGGCACCTTCCGGCCCCTGTCGCCGGTGGTCTACGTGCGGGTCGCCGAGGGCGCCGAGGCCTGCGCCTGGCTCCAGCAGCGGATCCGGGACACCTCCGGGCCTGTGGCGCGCGAGCTGCAGTTCCCGTACCACCCGCATGTCACCGTCGCCCACGGCATCGAGGACGCGGCGATGGACCGCGCCTTCGAGGAGCTGGCCGGCTTCGAGGCCGAGTGGCCGTGCACCGGTTTCGCGCTGTACGAGCAGGGCGCCGACGGGGTGTGGCGCAAGCTGCGCGAGTACACGTTCGGCGGATCCGTCGTACCGCCCCAGCCGGGCCACGCGAAGGCCGAACGGGGCACCATCGCCCGCCGTTAGGGCCCCTCAGGCCGCCAGCCTCCGGTACACCGCCCGGGGCGCGTGTCGCAGCACCCACATCACCAGGCGCAGCGCCCCCGGCACCCACACCGTCTCCGAGCACCGGCGCACCCCCAGTTCGATGGCCGTGGCGACCGCCTCCGGCGTCGTCGTAAGCGGGGTGCGCGGGCGGCCGGCCGTCCTCCGCGTCCCGACGAAGCCGGGGCGTACGACCATGACGTGCACGCCGGTGCCGTGCAGCGCGTCGCCGAGGCCCTGCGCGAAGGCGTCGAGGCCGGCCTTGCTGGAGCCGTAGATGAAGTCGGCGCGGCGGGCGCGCTCGGCGGCCGCGGCGGACAGGACGACGAGGGAGCCGTGGCCCTGGGCCTGGAGGGCGCGGCCGGCGACCAGGCCCGCCGAGACGGCCCCCGTGTAGTTGGTCTGGGCGACCTGGACCGCGCGGACCGGGTCGCGCTCGTCGTGCGCCTGGTCGCCGGGGATGCCGAAGGCGAGCAGCACCATGTCGACGGGACCCTCGGCGAACACCTTGCCGAGGGCGGTCTCGTGGGACGCGGGATCGAGCGCGTCGAAGGCGACGGTGTGGACGTCCGCGCCGAGCGCCCGCAGGCTCCCGGCGGCGTTCTCCAGCGCGAGGGAGGGGCGGCCCGCCAGCCACACCGTGCGGGTGCGGCGGGCGATCAGGCGGCGCGCGGTGGCCAGCGCGATCTCGGACGTGCCGCCGAGGACGAGCAGGGACTGGGGCAGTTCGGTGGCATCCTTCATGACAGTTGACCGTATCGCCCTCATATGACCGTTTGGGCGAAGAAACGCGGTGTTGGCGTTCCCGCACAGCGGGCAGAGACGGACCATGGACTGGCTGAAGAAGCTGCCCGGCATCGGGCCGATCGTCACCCGGCTGACCGCCACCCACGCGTGGCGGTCCTACGAGCGGCTGGACCGGGTGAAGTGGACCCGGCTGGCCGCCGCCATGACGTTCGTCAGCTTCGTCGCGCTGTTCCCGCTGCTGACCGTGGCCGCCGCGATCACCGCCGCCACGCTCAGCCCGGCCAGCCAGAAGACCGTGGAGCAGCGGATCGCCGACCAGTTCCCGGGCCTGGGCGACCAGCTGGACCTCACCTCCCTGGTGCAGAACGCGGGCACCGTCGGGATCATCGCGGGCGCCGTGCTGCTGTTCACCGGCATCGGCTGGGTCGGCCAGGTCCGGGACTGCCTGCGCGCGGTGTGGGAGCTGCCCGACCGCGAGGAGAACCCGCTCCTCGCCAAGGCCAAGGACGCCGGCATCCTGCTCGGCCTCGGCGGTGCCCTGCTGGTCACCCTCGCCGCGTCCGCCCTCGCCTCCGCCGCCGTCGGCTGGCTGTCCGGGCGGATCGGCCTCGAGGAGCACGGCTGGGGCAGCGCGCTGCTGACGGTCGCCGCGTTCGCCGTCGCGGTCCTCGCCGACTTCCTGGTCCTGCTCTACGCCCTGACCCTGCTGCCCGGGGTCGAGCCGTCGCGCCGCCGCCTGCTGGTCGCCGCCCTGCTCGGCGCGGTCGGTTTCGAACTGCTGAAACTGCTGCTCAGCGGCTACGTCCAGGGAGTCGCCGCGAAGAGCATGTACGGCGCGTTCGGGGTGCCCGTGGCGCTGCTGCTGTGGATCAACTTCACCTGCAAACTGGTCCTGTTCTGCGCCTCCTGGACGGCGACGGGCAGCAAGGAGGAGGAGATCAGGGGCGCGTCCGACGGCGCATCAGATCCGGCAGCGGCCACCGGCGGTTGACCAGGAAGGCCCCGCCGCCGAGCAGCACCAGCAGCCCGCCCGCGACGGCCAGGGCGATCCCGGCGCCGCCGGCGCCGGACCCGGCGGAGGCGCTCGCCGCCGCCTTCCCGCCCGACCCGCCGCCCTCCGTCTGCCCGGCGTGCGCCGAGGCGGAGGCGCCGGGCTGCGCGGTGCCCGGCGCGGCGCTCTTCGGCGGCACCAGCTCACCCACCGGGCTGACCTTGCCGGCCGCCTGGAAACCCCAGTCGAACAGCTTCGCGGTCTCCTTGTAGACCTCGTTGTGCTCGTGCTTCTGCGGGTTCATCACCGTGACCAGCAGCACCCTGCCGCCCCGCTCGGCGACCCCGGTGAAAGTGGCGCCCGCGTTCGTGGTGTTGCCGTTCTTCACGCCCGCGATGCCCTGGTAGACGGGGACGTCGCTGTCGCCGCTCAGCAGCCGGTTGGTGTTCCTGATCTCGCCGGAGCCGAACCTCGCGCTGACGGTCGAGCAGTAGTCCCGGAAGTCCTTCTTCTGCAGACCGGAACGGGCGAACAGCGTCAGGTCGTACGCCGACGACACCTGGCCCGGTGCGTCGTAGCCGTCCGGCGAGACCACCTGCGTGTCCCCCGCCTGGAGTTCCTCGGCGTGGTCCTGCATGTCCCGGACGGTCTGCTGGACACCGCCGTTCATCGCGGACAGCACGTGCACCGCGTCGTTGCCCGAGCGCAGGAACACCCCGAGCCACAGGTCGTGGACGGAGTAGGTGCTGCCCTCCTTTATCCCGACCAGGCTGGAGCCGGCGCCCACGCCCTTGAGGTCCGAGGACACCACCTTGTGCCGGGTGTCCTTCGGGAAGCGGGGCAGCACGGTGTCCGCGAACAGCATCTTCAGTGTGCTCGCCGGAGGCAGCGGCCAGTGCGCGTTGTGCGCCGCGAGGACCTCGCCCGACTCGGCGTCGGAGACGATCCAGGAGCGGGCGGTGAGGTCCTTCGGCAGCACGGGGACACCGGGCGCCAGGTCGACCTGCGTGCCCGGCATCCCGAGCCGGGCGCCGCCCACGGTGGACATCCGGGCCGGGGGCGTGGCCGTCGGGCCGGCCGGGGCGGTCGGGCCGGCCGAGGGGGGCGGCGCGGCGAGCGCGGCGGGCGCGGTGACGGACAGGGACAGCAGGGCGGCGGAGGTGACCAGCAGGGCTCGCCGGCCGGTCGTCTTCGGTGCGGGCACGGTCGAGAACGTACCCGCGCCGGACCGCGAAGTCCCGTTTCCGGCCCCACCCCCGACACGGGCCCGGACCCCGGACGGCGATACTGGACGCATGAAGCTCAGCCGCCCCATCTCCTGGTTCCTGCTCGCCTTCGGGGTGTGGAGCTGGATCATCTGGATCACTTTCATCAAGAACCTGGCCAAGGACAGCAGCGGGCTCGCCTTCGACGACGGTCACCCGACCGCCTACTTCTGGGTGCACCTGCTGCTGGCCGTCGTTTCCTTCGTATTGGGGACGGTCATCGGGGTCATCGGGTTGCGCGGGCTGCGCGCACTGCGCCGGAAGTCATAGCGGGGGACCGGTCCGGGCGGGACGTGACGGTGATCGAACCGTCCGTCACCCGCGCGTGACCGGGACCGTACCCACCGTTCTTCCACAACGGGGAAGAAAGCCCTTCCGCACCAGGAAACCCGTGTGGTTAGGTGAGCCGCGTCACTCAAGGGGAAGTGACTGGGGAGGGCGTCACCATGCGATCTGTTCGCATGCGGGTTCTCGTGGCACTGCTCGTGCTCGCCGTCGTGGGGATCGGCGGCTGGCAGCTGCTGCCGTCGCAGGGGAACAAGAACCGGACCATCACCGTCGGCACGACGGACGCGGTCACCGCACTCGACCCGGCCGGTGCCTACGACGCCGGATCCTGGGCGCTGTTCAGCAATGTGTTCCAGTCGCTGCTGACCTTCGAGCCCGGCGGGGTCGAACCGGTCCCGGACGCGGCGCAGAGCTGCGCCTTCGAGGGCACCGGGCTGAAGACGTACCGGTGCACCCTGCGCTCGGGGATCACCTTCCCGAGCGGGCGCGCCATGACCGCCGAGGACGTGAAGTACTCCTTCGAGCGGGTCAGGGCGATCAACTCCAAGGTCGGCCCGGCGTCCCTGTTCGGCACGCTCGCCTCGGTGACCGCCGACGACGCGCACACCGTCACCTTCCACCTCTCCTCCTCGGACGCCACCTTCCCGCTGAAGGCCGCCACCGGCGCCGGTTCCATCGTGGACAGGGAGAAGTACCCGGCCGACGCCCTGCGCACGGACGGTGCCGTCGACGGCACCGGGCCGTACACGCTGACGGCGTACACGAAGGACCGGAAGGCCGAGCTGGCCCCCAACAAGCACTACACGGGCTCCCTGAGCGGCACCGGCCGCCCGGTCGAGCTGCGCTACTACGCCGACTCCGCCAAGCTCGACCAGGCCTGGCGGGCCCACCGGATCGACGTCGCCACCCGGACCCTGCCGCCGCACGTGCTCGCCGGGCTGAACCCGAGCGACCCCGGGCAGCGGGTCACCGAGTCCGACAGCGCCGAGACCCGCAACCTCTACCTCAACACCCGCTCCCGCTCCCCGTTGCACGACCCCCGGGTGCGCCGGGCGATGGCCTGGCTGGTCGACCGCGAGCGGCTGGCCGCGACGGTCTACGAGGGCACGGTCGACCCGCTCTACTCGCTGATCCCGACCGGTATCACCGGCCACACCACGTCGTTCTTCGACGACTACCCCACCCGCAGCACGCGCAAGGCCCGGGAACTGCTCACCGAGGCCGGGGTGAGCCTGCCGGTGCGTTTCACCCTGGGGTACGGCGCCGGCCGGGGCGAGGGCGCCGAGGAGGCCGCCGAGCTGAAGCGGCAGCTGGAGGCGGGCGGTCTGTTCGAGGTGGACGTCAGGGGATACGAGTGGACCGACTTCCAGAAGCGCTGGTCCGCCGGGACGATGGACGCGTGGGCGGTCGGCTGGGTGGCCGACTATCCCGACCCGGACACCTTCGGCGCCGCGCTCGTCGGCACCGGCTCCACCATGAACACCGGGTACAGCAACAAGCTGGTCGACCATCTCGTCCTGGACAGCCAGCAGTTCGCCGACCGCGGCCGGGCCGCGAAGGACTTCAAGGACATCCAGGCGGCCGTGACCGAGGACGTCCCGCTGATCCCGCTGTGGCAGCGCAAGGAGTACGTGGTGAGCACGGAGGACGTGGGCGGCGGCCAGTACCTGACGGACGGCACGGGGGTGTTCCGGTTGTGGCGGCTGGACTGGATCTGATCAGTCGGCCTTCTTCTGCCCGGCCTTGATGATCTGCTCGACGTCCAGGGTGACCTCGGCGCCGATGGAGTCGGGCAGCGTGACGGTCTCCCCGGGAGCGTGGACACGGTGGTTCGTGTACTCGCTCCCTTCGGGTTCGGTGAGCATGTGGAGACGCTGGTGCTTGCGGTCGACCACGAGGTAGACGGGCACCTTCGCCTCGGCGTACGCCCCGACCTTGGTCTTCAGGTCGTCCCGCCAGTTGCCGGAGGTGACCTCCAGGACGAGGCGGAAGCAGACCGGGTCGTAGGCGTTGTTCTCGATGAAGTGGTCGTCGATGTCAGCGTCTACGACGACCAGGTCGGGGATGCAGTAGTCCTCGGCCCCGGTAGGGAGCTTGATCGCGACGCTCTGGAGGACCTCGGTCTCCGCACCGTGCAGTCCGGCGGCGAGGAAGGGAATCATGAGATCGGTCAGAACGCGGGCGTGGGGGGCATCCGGTGAAGGGGTCACGAGGAGGTGGCCTCCGATGATCTCGACGCGGTAGCCCGGATGGCGCTCCATGATCTCGTCGGCGATGGCCGTCAGGGAGAACGGCTCGTCGGCGTCGAAGGGCTGCTCGACGGATGCAGCGGACATCGCGTGCCTCCTAGGGGCTGGTGTCGAGAGAGCATCATCGTAGGCAGCCGGAACCCCAGGTGTCCCGTTCCCGCGCCTTCACCCGAAAGTGATCACTCCTGCCGTTTGCGCCCCGGATCAGGCAGCACCCGCGTCATGCCCGGCAGGAAGTCCGTGAACAGCTCGTGCACCTCCAGCACCAGCGGCCGCAGCACCCGGAACCGGGCCAGGGAGACGCCCCGGGCGGTCAGCCGGGCGCCCCGCCGGGCCAGCCGGTAGCTGCGCTCGCGCCCCTCCGTGCGGTCGAAGATCCAGTACAGGACCAGGCCCATCTGGGAGAGCCACATCAGCTCGGGGAGGACCTCCCGCAGCTCGGGGGCCACCTTGGACCTGGAGCCGGCCAGTACCTCGCGGTGGACGCTGATGGCCTGCTCGCGGGCGTGCTCGCTCTCGGGCGAGAAGGGGCTGAGCGGGCTGTCGGGGTCGGCGGCGTTCTTGAAGAACTGGACGGCGAACTCGTGGTACGGCCGGGCGATGTCCAGCCAGGCGGTCAGGACGCCGGCGAGCCGTGCCTCCAGGTCCGTCTCCCGCTCCAGGACCTCCCGGACCGCCGCCTGGTGCTCGGCGGCGATCCGGTCGTAGAAGCCCTGGATCAGGTGTTCCTTGCCCTCGAAGTAGTAGTAGGCGTTGCCGACGGAGACCCCCGCCTCCTTGGCGATGGCCCGCATGGTCGTCTTGTCGTACCCGCGCTCCTGGAACAACCGCATGGCGGTCTCCAGGATCAGCGCACGGGTCTGCTCGGACTTGCTGCTCTGGGGGCCGGCCGCCTCGGGGCCGTCGTTCTTCGCGGGCACGGTAGAAGAGCCTAACGACTGGCGGGAGCGGCCCCGGAGCAGGACGGTGTGGAGCAGGACGCCGTGGGGGAGTGGGTCCAGCCCGTGCGGGGGTGGTAGGACCAGCCGTCGGCCCGCCGGTACGCCTGTCCTCCCCACTGCCCGGCTCCCCACGGCCCGCCCCACCCCTGCCCGTACCGCGCCTGCCCGCCCCGCCGCTGCGCGTCCCGCCACTTCGCCGCGGCGAGCACCGCTCCCCGGGCCAGCCTGGCGCCCGCCGGGGTGGCGAGCCGGTGGGCGAGTCCGCGGTGCTCGCGCAGCGCCCACAGGACGACGATCCAGGCGCGCGAGCCCCGGTAGACCTGCCCGGAGTCGCCGACGACGGTGACCTCGTCGAGGGTGGCCGCGTGGTCGAGCCCCGGGAAGCGGGTCCGGGCCTCGGCCGAGCCGGCCGGCAGCAGCTCCAGCGGCACCAGCTGGGCCTGCCGGGCCAGCCAGTCGCTCAGGTGCCTGCACAGGACGCACCCGGCGTCGTACAGGACGGTCAGTCCCCGGACCGGGACGCCCGAGGCGCCCCGGCCGGCCGCGGTGGCCGCGGTGGTCGTGCCGGTCACGGCCGTCACGCCCCGGCCGTCGGGGCGATCCACTCCTGCGGGCGGACCGGGGGCAGCTGCTCCCGCTCCATGGCCCCGCGCCGGCGGATCCGGTTGAGCACGTACACGTTGCCCAGGTGCATCACGCCGAGCACCAGCAGCACCACGCCCAGCTTGGTCGACAGGGCCTCGAAGATCCCGCGGGTGTCCTCGATCGTCGCGTCGTCCCGGAGGTACAGCGCCACGAAGCCCAGGTTGACCAGGTAGAAGCCGACCACCAGGAGGTGGTTCACCGCGTCCGCGAGCTTCTCGTTGCCGCGCAGGACGTCGGCCAGGAAGATCCGGCCGTTGCGGCTGAGCGTGCGGGCCACCCAGACGGTCAGTGCGACGCTGACGACCAGGTAGATGACGTAGGCGATGACGGTGCGGTCCATGCCCCACCCCTTCTTGAACGCGTTCAAAACGCTGACAGGACGACTGTATCCCTGTTTTTGAACGCGTTCAACCGAAGGGGGTCAGGCTCTGCGGCCCAGTGCCGGGCGCTTGGTGTAGTCCGTGAAACCGAGGATGTTGCCCCAGGGGTCGGCGATCTCCACGGTCCAGCCGGTGGCCGCCTGGAAGATCTCGTCCAGGGGCTCGATCCCCGCGGCGGCCAGCTCCCGTGCCGCCGCCCGGGCGTCCGGCACCTCCAGCCAGATCCGCGGCGAGGGCCAGGGCGGCGTCCGGTGCCGCAGCTCCTCCTCGGCCCGCAGCAGGATGCCCGGCGTCTCCGTGCCGACCCTCAGCAGGGCGATCCCGGCCTCGTCGAACCGGAAGCCCACGGCGAACCCGGCCCGCTCGTAGAAGGCGACCGCCTCGCCGAGGTCGCCGACGGGGAGCAGCACGTTGTCGAAACCGAGCAGTTCGTACGACTCTTCGTCTGACATGTCGTCACATTAGGAGTCCTTCTCCGCGGAAGCGAGGAGCCCCACCGGAGCGGACTCCGGTGGGGCTCCTCGGGGGACCCTTCAGCGGCTCACTGCGGGAAGGCCGGGTCCAGCTCGGACTCCGAGGCGCCGCTCGTCGTGATGCCCTGGGCGGTCGCGCGCAGCAGCACGCCCGGACGGTAGAGGTCGCCCGAGACCAGCAGGTCCGCGTCGCCGTCCCGGTCGAAGTCGCGCAGGCGGACGAAGAGCCCGAGCATCTCGGAATCGGCCGGGCTGCCCGGCACACCCGCCGTGGCCCGGGTGAACCACTGGGAGCCGGTGCCGGTCAGGCCGCTCCTGCCGCCCCGCAGGACGTGCACGCCGCCCGCGTCCCGGACCGAGCCGGACTCCTCCTCCGGCACGCCGACCGCGAGGTCCGGGTAGCCGTCGCGGTTGGTGTCGCCGGCGGAGAGCCCCCACCCGAACCGGTCGTTCTTCGTCGCCGCCGTCGCCACCCCGGAGGTGGACTGGGTCAGCCGGTAGGAGGTGGTCGGCCCGCTCGCGCCGCCGCGCAGCACCACCACGGAGCCCGCGCCCTTGTTGTACGGCTTGTCGCTGACGGCGAGGTCGCCGTAGCCGTTCTTGTCGAAGTCGGCGATCACACCGGTCGCGCCGAAGTCCACCTGCGAGGCGTTGTACGTCGTGTACTTGCCCCGCTTGATGGTGGAGCCGCCCTGCACGAACCACGCGGCCTGGACCATCTTGTCGTGCTCGTAGCCCTGGCCGACCACGTACAGGTCGGTGGCCTTGTCCTTGGTGACCCTGCCGGCGACGATCACGCTCGGCTCCAGCACGTGGGCGCCGCTGGGGCTGACCTCCAGTTTGCTGACGCTGCCCGTCGTACCGGTCTGGGAGAAGCCGCCCCGGTAGACGAAGAGGGTGCCCGTGACGTCGGTGACGGCCAGGTCCGGCTTGCCGTCGCCGTTGAAGTCGCCGGCGGCGAGGGCCGTGCCGAACCCGATGCCGGACTTGGCCGGGATCCGCGTGGCCTTCGCGCCGAGGCCCGCCTTGGCGCCCCACAGGATGGTGACCGCGCCCGCCCCGGTCTTCGTACCGACCTTCTCGGATCGGTCCGCGACGGCGAGGTCGGCGTACCCGTCCCGGTTGAGGTCGGCGTTGGCGACCTGGTCGCCGAAGGTGTCGGCGTAGCCGCCTGCGTCGCCGGCCTTGCCCGGGATGTTGGGGCTGTCCTGGGTGAACCGGACCGTCTTCGGGCCGGGGCCGGTCGCCGTGCCGTAGGTGACGGTGACCTCGCCGCCCCAGCCGGACGCGTAGTCCCGGTAGCCGTCGCCGTTGAAGTCGTCGGCGTACTTGGCGGGGGTCGCCGCGGCGGCCGGGCCGGCCGCGAGGGTGAGCAGTCCGCCGGTGAGCGAGAGGGCCGTGGCCGTCGCCACGGCGAGCTTTCTGTGCGTGCGCATGTGTCTCCTTGATCGCGTACCGAGGAGACACACGAGCGGGTTGGACAGTTGTACGGCGAGGGCCCCGCCCCCGGTGCGTGACCGGGGACGGGGCCCGAGGAGCCGCAGGCGTACGGCGATCAGTAGCGACGCGTGATCAGCGCGCGCTTGACCTCCTGGATCGCCTTCGTGACCTCGATACCGCGCGGGCAGGCGTCCGTGCAGTTGAAGGTCGTGCGGCAGCGCCACACGCCGTCGCGGTCGTTGAGGATCTCCAGGCGCTGCTCGCCCGCCTCGTCCCGGCTGTCGAAGATGAACCGGTGGGCGTTCACGATCGCGGCCGGACCGAAGTACTGGCCGTCGTTCCAGAACACCGGGCAGGAGGAGGTGCAGGCCGCGCAGAGGATGCACTTCGTCGTGTCGTCGAAGCGCTCGCGGTCCTCGGCCGACTGCAGCCGCTCACGGGTCGGCTCGTTCGTGTCCTTGGTGACCAGGAACGGCATGACGTCCCGGTACGCCTGGAAGAACGGCTCCATGTCCACGACCAGGTCCTTCAGGACCGTGAGGCCCTTGATGGGCTCGATCGTGATCGGCTTCTCGGGGTTGATGTCCTTGATCAGCGTCTTGCAGGCAAGGCGGTTCCTGCCGTTGATCCGCATCGCGTCCGAGCCGCAGATGCCGTGCGCGCACGAGCGGCGGAAGGTGAGGGTGCCGTCGACGTCCCACTTGATCTTGTGGAGACCGTCGAGGACACGCTCCTTCGGGTCGATCTCCAGCTGGAAGTCTTCCCAGACCGCCTCGGCCGAGACCTCCGGGTTGAACCGGCGGACCCGGAAGGTGACGGTGATGTACGGGGAGTCGGCGAAGCCGGGCTCGGGCTGGCCGGCCGCGTCCGCCTTGTCCAGAACAGGGGTAGCCATCAGTACTTACGCTCCATCGGCTGGTAGCGGGTCTGGACGACCGGCTTGTAGTCGAGACGGACGGTTTCCGAGCCGTCGGCACCGACCTCGCGGTACGCCATGGTGTGGCGCATGAAGTTGACGTCGTCGCGGTTCGGGTAGTCCTCGCGGTAGTGACCGCCGCGGGACTCCTTGCGGGCCAGCGCCGAGACGGCCATGACCTCGGCCAGGTCGAGCAGGTTGCCCAGCTCGATGGCCTCCAGCAGGTCCGTGTTGAACCGCTTGCCCTTGTCCTGGATCGCCACGTTCTGGTAGCGCTCGCGCAGCTCGGCGATCTTCTCGACGGCCGTCTTGATCGTCTGCTCGGTGCGGAACACCATGACGTTGGCGTCCATGGTCTCCTGCAGCTCACGGCGCAGGGTCGCCACCCGCTCGCTGCCGGTGGAGTTGCGCAGCCGCTCGATCTGCTCGACGACGAACGACTCCGGGTTCTCCGGCAGCTCGACGAAGTCGGCCTTCGCCGAGTACTCGGCGGCGGCGATGCCCGCGCGGCGGCCGAAGACGTTGATGTCCAGCAGCGAGTTGGTGCCGAGGCGGTTGGCGCCGTGCACGGAGACACAGGCGACCTCGCCGGCCGCGTACAGACCCGGGACGACGGTGGTGTTGTCCGCCAGGACCTCGCCCTCGACGTTCGTCGGGATGCCGCCCATCGCGTAGTGGGCGGTCGGCTGGATCGGGATCGGGTCCGTGTACGGCTCGATGCCGAGGTAGGTCCGCGCGAACTCGGTGATGTCCGGGAGCTTGGCGTCCAGCTGCTCCGGCGGCAGGTGGGTGAGGTCCAGGTACACGTGGTCGCCCTCGGGACCGCAGCCGCGGCCCTCACGGATCTCCGTGTAGATGGAGCGGGACACGACGTCACGGGACGCCAGGTCCTTCATGACGGGAGCGTACTTCTCCATGAAGCGCTCGCCGTCCTTGTTGCGCAGGATGCCGCCCTCACCGCGGGCGCCCTCGGTGAGCAGGATGCCCATGCGCCAGATGCCGGTCGGGTGGAACTGGAAGAACTCCATGTCCTCCAGCGGGAGCCCGCGCCGGTAGACCGCCGCCTGGCCGTCACCGGTCAGGGTGTGGGCGTTCGACGTCACCTTGAAGAACTTGCCGCAGCCGCCGGAGGCGTAGATGACGGCCTTCGCCTGGAAGATGTGGATCTCGCCGGTGGCCAGCTCGTACGCGACGACACCGGCCGACTTCTTGACGCCGTCGACCTCGGTGATCAGCTGGTCCAGGACGTAGAACTCGTTGAAGAACTCCACGCCTTCCTTGACGCAGTTCTGGTACAGCGTCTGGAGGATCATGTGGCCGGTGCGGTCCGCGGCGTAGCAGGACCGGCGGACCGGGGCCTCGCCGTGGTTGCGGGAGTGACCGCCGAAGCGGCGCTGGTCGATCGTCCCGTCGGGCGTCCGGTTGAACGGCAGGCCCATCTTCTCCAGGTCGAGGACGGCGTCGATGGCCTCCTTCGCCAGGATCTCGGCGGCGTCCTGGTCGACCAGGTAGTCACCGCCCTTGACCGTGTCGAAGGTGTGCCACTCCCAGTTGTCCTCCTCCACGTTGGCCAGCGCGGCGGCCATGCCGCCCTGCGCGGCGCCCGTGTGGGAGCGGGTGGGGTAGAGCTTGGTCAGGACCGCGGTGCGGCTGCGCTTCGTCGCCTCGATGGCGGCGCGCATGCCCGCGCCGCCGGCGCCGACGATGACGGTGTCGTACTTGTGGATCTTCATGATTCTCGCAGCCCCGTGCCTAGCGGATGTTCGGGTCGAAGGTGAAGATCACCAGCGTGCCCAGCAGGATGGTGAACACCGTGGCGGTGTAGAGCAGGCCCTTGAGCCACAGCCGGCTGTTCGGCCGCTCCGCGTAGTCGTTGATGACCGTGCGCAAGCCGTTGGCGCCGTGCAGCATCGCCAGCCACAGCATCAGCAGGTCCCAGACCTGCCAGAACGGCGACGCCCAGCGGCCCGCCACGAAGGCGAAACCGATCTTGGAGACACCGCCGTCCAGCACGAGCTGGATCAGCAGGTGGCCGAGGACGAGGACGACCAGCACGATGCCGGACAGGCGCATGAACAGCCAGGCCGCCATCTCGAAGTTGCCCCGGGTCGACTTCGGGGACTTCTTGGTCCGCTTGCGCGGGGCCTCGATCAGCGGGGCCGGGTTGTCGACGGTGTAGACGGGGGCACCCTCGACGGGGCCGACACCGGACGCGGTGGTTTCAGTGGTGGACATGGGCCTCAGCTCCCGAACACAACACGGTAGGCGTGGCCGAGGACCGGGTAGATCGCGCCGGCCATCAGGACGACCCAGACACCGACGACGGTCCAGAGCATCTGCTTCTGGTAGCGCGGGCCCTTCGACCAGAAGTCGACGGCGATGACGCGCAGGCCGTTGAGCGCGTGGAAGAGGATGGCGGCGACGAGGCCGTACTCCAGCAGCGCGACGATCGGCGTCTTGTACGTGGCTACGACCTTGTCGTAGTCCTCGGGGGAGACACGCACGAGAGCGGTGTCCAGCACATGAACGAACAGGAAGAAGAAAATGAGGACGCCGGTGACTCGGTGAGCCACCCAGGACCACATTCCTTCCCGGCCGCGGTACAGCGTTCCAGCCGGCACGGAAGAACCCTCCGGGAGCGGGGACTAGGGCCGCGCCGGCTTCACTGTCGGTCGGGCCCGGCCGGGTACGGTCCACCGGCCCTCTGCATCGTAGCGAGGCACCGCGCTGTGCTTTACGGGGGGCCTACCGGTGTGATCAAAGTGGCATCGGATGGGCTATCGCGGCGCGGCTGGTGGGGTGGGATGTCGCACTATTTGCCCGGTGCGGGGGTGTTTGCGCTGTTCGCACAGCTCCCCGCACCCCTCAGCAGGACCATCAGCCGCCCTCTGGCGAGCCGCCGTACTTCCTCGGCCGCCACCACCCGCTCCTCCTCCGGATCGTTCGCCAATCGTGATCGGATCGCTTCGAGGATGTGGTCGATGACTTCGTCCGCAGGGACGTCGCCCAGGTAGATGACGAACGCGTGTCCGAATCGCGCCTCGTAGGCGGCGTGTGCGGCGCCGAGGGCCATGTGGGCCGCCGAGTAGGTGCCCTCGGGCAGTTCCGGGAGGGACTCGCCGGCCAGGGCCTCGGCCAGGTCGGCGGGGGACAGGTCGTACGCCGCCTCGTCCGCCGCGGCCAGCAGGGCGTCCAGGTCGGGATAGGGGCGGTGGTCGGCCATCCGGTGGGCCCAGCGCGCGCTGCGCAGGCAGTGCAGGAGAAGAGCGCGGGCCTCCTCGGCGCGGGCGGTGTTGAAGGCGTCGAGAGGTGTGGGGAGATACGGCAGACGGTGGGCGGGCAGCGTGGGTCCTCGCGTCACATGTGGTGTGGCAGGGGATGCTGTGAAAGGTGTGTCGTCAGGTTATCGAGAGTGGTCACGCTGTGTCCGAGGGATACCTGAAATTCACTCGGACGGGAGAGTTTGGGACCGCCTGGGTGACGGATGAGCGGCGGAACGGTCGTACGTTGGCAGAGTGACCCAGCACAGCCACAGGCGCCGGGGCTCGGCGCGACAGGTGATACGGAAGCGGGCGGTGGTGACCGCCGCGTTCGTCGGGACGGTCGCGCTCGGGACGGGCGTCGGCGTGTGGGCCTCGTCGGACGGGGGCGGCGGGAAGCCGGAGGACGGCGCGCGGCAGTCGTCGTCCGGGCGGGTGGCCGGCACCGGCACCCACCCGGAGGAACCGGGCACACCGTCGGCGAGCCCCAGCCCGAGTAGGTCGTATCCGCTCTCGCAGGCCCCGCGCACGATACCCGCGGTCCGCTCCCACACCCCGGCGCGCGGCCCCGGCTGGAAGCCGCGGCACGGCGGCCGGGTGGTGGTGAACGACGCCGAGCTGGCCGACGAGGGGCGGCTCCTGGCCGGGGAGCTGGGGCTGGACTACGCGGGCCGGAAGAACGACGTGCGGGCGGGCGACGTACGGCTCGCGCTCGGCGGCGGGGGCGGGAACCAGGAGTCGTACACCCTGACCGTCCGGGACGGGCGGGTCGACATCAGCGGGCCCGGCGAGGCGGGCGTCTTCTACGGCACCCGCACCCTGAAGCAGGAGGTCCACGGCGGCGGTACGGCCCCGGAGGGCGTCGTACGCGACCAGCCGGCCAAGCCGGTGCGGGGGTTCATGCTGGACATCGCGCGCAAACCCTTCTCCGCATCCTGGATCGAGGACCGTGTGCGCGAGCTGGGGGACCTGAAGTACAACGAGCTGGGTCTGCACTTCTCCGACGACCAGGCCTTCCGGATCGAGTCCAGCAGCCACCCGGAGATCGTCTCCGCGGACCACCTGACCAAGGCGCAGGTCCGGCGGATCGTGGCGCTGGCGGAGAGCCGGCACATCACCGTCGTCCCCGAGATCGACTCGCCGGGGCACCTGGGCGCGGTCATCGCCGCCCACCCCGATCTGCAGCTGCGCAACGCCGGCGGGGTGGCCACCCGGGGCGCCGTCGACATCTCCAAGCCGGCCTCCGCGCAGATCGTCGACGACCTGCTGAACGAGTACGCCGGGCTCTTCACCGGCAACCAGTGGCACCTGGGCGGGGACGAGTACCAGGCGCTCACCGTGCGGGACCCGCAGGCCTCGTACCCGCAGCTGGCCGCCGCCGCCCGGCAGCGGTTCGGCTCCGGCGGGACCGTGGCCGACCTGGCCACCGGCTGGCTGAACGACCGTGCCGCCACCGTCCGCGCCCACGACCGCACCGTCCGGGCCTGGAACGACGGCTTCTTCCGCGGCACCTCCGTCCGGCCCGGCCAGGACATCCGGGTGGCCTACTGGACCGGCAAGGAGATCGGCGCCCGGCCGCCGGCGGAGTACCTGGCCGAGGGACGGAAGGTCATCAACTACAACGACGAGTTCCTCTACTACGTGCTCGGGCAGCCGCAGACCTTCGTCTACCCGACCGGGCAGCGGATCTACGAGCAGTGGACCCCCCGGGTGCTGCGCGGCACGACCCCCGTTCCGGCCCGGTACGACGGGCAGATCCTCGGCGGGGCGTTCGCGGTCTGGTGCGACTTCCCGCACGCGCAGACGGAGGCGCAGGTCGCCGCGGGCATCCGGATGCCGTTGCGGGCCACCGTGCAGAAGCTGTGGGACCCGGGCAAACCGGCGCTGAGCTGGGCGGACTTCAAGAAGCTGGCGGACCGGCTGGGCTGAGGGACGCGGAGCACCACCGAGAACCCCCGGGGAACGCCGAGAACCGAGTGGACGGGCGGTGACGTCCACTCGTATGTTCCGGTGTCCGCGTGTCCGCGTGTCCGCGTGTCCGCGTGTCCGCGTGTCCGGTTCGGGGAGAGCCGTACGCCATCCAGACCTCACTCGGGGGAACTCCTTCATGACCACGCCCATGCCCGCACCCATGCCCGCGCCGCCGTACCCCGCCCCGCCCGGCGCCTGGCTGCGCTCGCCGGCCGCGCTCGGCCGGGCCACCGCCGTCCTGCTCGGGCTCGTCATCGCCACCGACCTGTTCGCCTGCTACGCCGACCTCCTGGAGGCGAGCGTCACCGGCGACATCGCCGACGGCGCCGGCGGTGCCGCCGTGATCGACCGGGCCGACCACGCGGACTCGCTCTACGGCGCCGCCGGCATCTCGCAGGGCGTCGCGCTGGTGGCCACGGCCGTCGTCTACCTGTGCTGGCTGTGGCGGATCCGGGTGAACGCCGAGGTGTTCGACGCCTCCCGGCACCGCATGAAGCGCGGCTGGACGATCGGCGCCTGGTTCTGCCCGGTCGTGAACCTGTGGTTCCCGCGCCGGATCGTCGCGGACAGCTGGGACGCCAGCGCGCCCTGGGGCTCGCGGTCCGGGCACGCGCCGGTCAACGCCTGGTGGTCGCTGTGGATCGCCGGCATCGTCGTGGGCCGGTTCGCGGACACCACCTCGCGGCACGCCGAGACGGCGGAGGAACTGCGCCAGGCCGCGCACGTGATGCTGTTCTCCGACGCCCTCGACATCGTGTCCGCGGTCCTCGCCATCGTCGTGGTCGTCCGGCTGACCCGGATGCAGGAGCGCAAGGTGCTCTCCGGCGAGCTGCTGCAGATCCCCGCGGTTGGCTGAAAACCCGACTGTGACACTCCCGCTCCGTCGCACGCAGTAAGGGGAAGTGCGGGCTCCGTATCGGTCGGCGCCCTGGCGAGGGAGACATTCATGAGCCTGGTGGAACAGATCGCACAGGCCGACGAACGCGGACTGGCCGCCGGCGGATTGGCTTGTTTGGATCGGTGTCTGCCGCTGCTCGGCGGCGACGACGAGCTGCTGCGCCCGCTGTGGGCGCGCCTCGCCGACGGCTCCGACTGGGCCGGGGACCTGTCCCGGGCGCACGAGGCGCTCGGCCCCGCGGACCCGGCCGACGACGAGGCCGCGCGGCTCGCCCGCCGGATGCTGGCGTCGGCCCCGGCCGAGCGCACCGCCGACGCGCTACGGCCCTGGACCGACGCCTGCTCGGTCGCCTCCCTGCGCATCCACCGGCTGCTCGACCCGGCCGCGGACGACGCCCCGGCCCCCGACGGCGGGCCGCACCCGGCGGACCTGGACGCCGGGCGCGCGGGCGACACCGCGGACCTGCCGCCGCTCGTCGCCGCCGAGCTGCGCCGCCAGTCCGTGGTGCTGGAGCTCCTCGCGGGCCATGGCGCGCAGGGGCTGCGGCGGGCGCTGGAGGTGTCGGTGGAGGGCCGCCGGGTGCTGCGCGCGGTGGTCTCCCGCCGGGCCCGCAGCGCCGCGGAACCGGGGGCCTGACCCGGCCGTGTGACCTTCGTGCGGGGGCGGTGGGGTGGTCCTGCGACGGTTGGCGGGACGTTTGGGGAAACGTTCCGGAACCCAGTGACGGAACGGCGCCCGCGCTCGCTCTCCCCTATGTGACAGCCGATCTGACAGCTCATGTGACGGCCCGGTACGGGACAGCACGGCAGGAGACCAGGCCGCAGGCCGCCGCGAAGCCCGTGCGGTGGGCGGCGGACGCGGTCGCGACCATGCGTGAGGGCGCGCGGGTGCGGCTCGACTACTCGGCGCAGAGCCTGTGGCGGGTGGACCGGATGATCGAGGAGATACGCCGCGAGGGCCCGCCGTACGCGGCCGTCGAGAGCGTGCTGCGCGGCTTCGGCGCGTACGCCGGCGAGGTGATCGCCCGGCAGACCGGCGCCGAGTGGTGGGCGACCGGCGGCGAGCACTGGCTGCGCACGCCCGACGGCCGGCTGTGGGACCCCATCGACGAGGCCCGGCGCTGTTACGACGGCCACGGCTCGCTCCGGCTGCTGTGCCGGGACGCGACCGCGAGCGCCTCCGGCTGAGCGGGCCGCCCGGGGCCGCCCCCTGGGCTGTGACACTTCCGTCGGGGCCGACGCTGATGATCGTGGAGGGCGGAGACACGGCCGGAGCGTGTCGCACCGTGAGGGAAGCGCCACGCAGTGGCCAGCAACTCGGCACGAACGAGGACGGTCTTGGGCCAGGGAGGGGTACCCCGCCGCCCGCAGCCGCGGGACGGCGAGCTGGGCGCGGCCGTGGCGCGGGCCCAGGAGGGTGACGAGACCGCCTTCGCGGTGGCGTACCGGATCGTGCAGCCCGGCCTGCTCGGCTATCTGCGAGGCCTGGTCGGCGACGAAGCGGAGGACGTCGCCTCCGACGCCTGGCTGGAGATCGCCCGCGACCTCGGGCGGTTCCGGGGCGACGGCGCCGGGTTCCGCGGCTGGACCGCGACCATCGCCCGGCACCGCGCGCTGGACCATCTGCGCCGGCAGCGGAGCCGGCCCCGGCCGGCGCGGCTGGAGCAGGACGCGCTGGAGCTGCCCGGCCGGCACAGCACGCCCGACCAGGCGCTGGAGTCGCTCTCCACGGAACGCGCGCTGGAACTGGTGCGGGCGCTGCCGCGGGACCAGGCCGAGGCGGTGCTGCTCCGGGTGGTCGTCGGCCTCGACGGCCCGGCCGCCGCCCGGGTCCTCGGCAAACGCCCCGGCGCCGTCCGCACCGCCGCGCACCGGGGCCTGCGCCGCCTGGCCCGCCGACTCGGCACCACCGCCGACGGCGCGGCGGACGCGGACCCCCCGACGCCGGGCGAGCCGACGTGAACGCCACCGGGCGCGGCACGTATGGACCCGCGTACGCCGGAGTCCCGAGCGCGGCTCGTGGCGTTCCGTCCGTGGCCGCCGCGGTCGGTGCGCTCGGTGCGCTCGGACGTGCCGCCGGGTGCGGGCCTGCCGGGGGCGGGCGTGCGGAGCGGGCCGGTGCGCAAAGGGCCGGGCGGGACGGATGAGGACGGGAACGGGCATGGGTGAACGGCACAGCTGCGGCGGACAGGCCGGCCGTCGGCGTGCGCACCCTGACGGCACGCCCGGCGCACCGGCCGGTACGGCCTTGGGCGAGTCGGAGCTGGAGACCCGGTTCGGTGCCGCGCTGCGCGCCGGCGGCGTCGACCCCGCGGCCGAGCGCGGCGCCGTGACCGCCTTCCGGGCCGCCCGCGCGGCGGGCGCGCACGACGCCCGGACCCGCGCCCGGGACGACTGGCGCCCCGGCCGGCCCCGCCGCGCCCGCCGCTCCCTGCGCACCACCCTCTCGCTGGCCCTGGCGAGTCTCACGCTGGGCGGAGTCGCCGTCGCGGCGATCGGCTCCGCCCGGTCCGGTACGGAGCACGGCGGCGGGCACGCCCCCGGCTCCGCACGGCCGTCCTCGACGAGCGCCCCGTCCACCCCGTCCACCCCCGCACACACCGCGCCCCCGGCAGCCGCCGGACGCGGGGACACACCGTCGGCCGCCCCTTCCGCCCCCTCCGGACAGCCCGCGCACCCGGCCACCGCCGGCGACACCCTGGCCCACTGCCGCGCCTACGCGCAGGTCGGGGAGCGCGGCGGCGCCCTGGACGCGACGGCCTGGCGGCGACTGGTCACGGCGGCGGGCGGACCGGGGAAGGTCGCGGCCTACTGCACCGCCCAGGCGGCCCGCGCGGAGGGCGGGAGCACCGGCAGGGCGGGCGGGTCCGGCAACGACCGGAGCGAGGACAAGGGCGGCGGCAGGAGAAGGCCGACCGGCGGCAAGCCGTAGCGCCCAAGGCAACGGCCGGGGCCGCCACCCCCCACAGGAGAGGCCCCGGCCGTCGCGCGGGCGGGCCGCGCGCGGCCCGTACTTTCCTCAGCGCCGTGAGTGCGGTTTCTGTCACACCCGGCCGCCCCCGGATCTCACCCTGCGCACATCCGGACCCGGTCACGAGTTAGTTGCATCTTCTACAGACATGGACGAGCACCGGTTTCACGCCGTAACGTGCCTTTCGCGCCGACCGAAGACAGGCGTAAAGGGAGTACGGTGCTGGGGGACGACGCGGAGCTGACCGCCGCGGTGCGTGCGGCACAGGACGGGGACGAGACCGCGTTCCGCACGGTGTACCGCGCGGTGCACCCCCGACTGCTCGGATACGTCCGCACGCTGGTCGGTGAGGCCGACGCCGAGGACGTCGCGTCCGAGGCCTGGCTGCAGATCGCCCGCGACCTGGACCGGTTCAGCGGCGACGCCGACCGGTTCCGCGGCTGGGCCGCCCGGATCGCCCGCAACCGCGCCCTGGACCACATACGCATGCGCGGCCGCCGTCCCGCGATAGGCGGTGACGAGACGGAGCTGACCGGCCGGGCCGCCGAGTCCGACACGGCGGGCGAGGCCATCGAGGCCCTGGCCACCGACAGCACCCTCTCCCTGATCGCCCGGCTCCCGCAGGACCAGGCCGAGGCGGTCGTCCTGCGGGTCGTGGTGGGCCTGGACGCCAAGACCGCCGCCGAGACCCTCGGCAAACGCGCGGGCGCCGTCCGTACCGCCGCGCACCGCGGTCTGAAGCGGCTCGCGGAGCTGATCGGGGACGATCCGGAATCCGCGGGCGGACTCGACGCACTCCCGCCTCAGAGAGAACCGCGCCGCCGCGCGGTGACGTCCGCAACTGTGACGCATACGCGTGCGCGGACGCAGAAGGACATGTGATGGCCGACGAGCAGTACAAGTGGCTGAACCGGGAGACGGCGGAACGCCTGTTGCGCGGTGAGCCACTGGAAGCCGTCGACGCCTCCGCTCGTGACCAGGCAGAACGCCTCTCCCAGGCGCTCGGCGCGCTGTCCGCGGAGGCGGCTCCCGCACCCGGCGAACTCCCCGGTGAGCAGGCCGCCCTGGCCGCGTTCCGCAAGGCCCGCGAGGCCGCCGAGGCGGAGCGCACCGCCGCGGCCCACACCCCCGCCGGCGGCCGCACCCCGGCACCCGGCACCGGCACCGGTCGGGTCCGCGTCGCCGCCCGGACCCGTACCGGAATCCGCGCCGGACGCCCCCGCTGGGGCCGCCCGGTGCGCCTGGCGCTCGCCGCCGCGGTGACCGTGGGCACGCTCGGCGGTGTCGCCATGGCCGCCGGCACCGGCGTGCTGCCCACGCCGTTCGACGACGAGCCCTCCCGCCCCGCCGCCTCCGTCTCCGCCGGTACGACCGCCGGACAGCCGCTCGGCTCCGACTCCGCGCCGGCCACACCGGGCGAGGGCACGGGCACCGGCACACCGGACGGGCGCCGCGGCGGCACCGGCGACGAGGCCTCCGGCGCGGACCACGGCAAGGGCCGTACCACCGCCCTCGGCTCCGGAGCCCCCTCCGCGACGTCCGGCACCGGCTGGGCCGGCGCCGCCTCCGCCTGCCGTGCCCTGCGGGACGGCAAGGAGCTGGACGCCGGCCGCAGGCGCGCGCTGGAGCACGTGGCGGGCGGCCCCGCCCGGGTGACCGCCTACTGCAAGGTCCTGCTGACCTCCGGCGACTCCGCCTCCGGCAAGGAGAACGGCGGCACGAACGGCAAGGGCGGGGGCGCCACCGGCGGCGGAGAGGGCAAGAACCAGGGCGCGGGCAAGGACAAGGGCAAGGACAAGGGCAAGGACAAGAGCGGGGACAAGGGCGGCGACCAGGACGGGGACAACGGAGGGGAGCACGACGGGGGCGGTCACGGTCACGGGGGCGGTGGCACGGGGGGTCACGGTCACGGGGGCGGTGGCACGGGGCGGGGCAAGGGCAGGGGCGACCACGCGCCCGCCGGCTCCGGCTCGCACCCCGGCGGCGGCAAGGGCGGCGGCCGGCACCGCGACGGCGCGGCCCCCGCTCCCGCCCCCACCACCGCCTCCACCCCTGCCTCCGCACGGTCGGCTTTCGCCCCGGCGCACCCCGGCGCACGGGCAGGCGCCCCCGCGTCCCCGTCCCCGTCGCCGGCCGCGGCCCGCACCGCGCGCTGACCAGCAGACGATGACCGGCTACACCCCTTCTGACCTGCGCTTTTAAAGTCACCGAAAAATTTTCGGCGCGAGGTGTGACGTTTCCGGAGCCCCTGACGCAGTACTGAGTGAGCCGACTGGTCATCGGCCGTAGCACTGAGCCGGGGTTCCCCCCGTACCCGCGGCTCGTGCACCTGGCGCGGGCGGGACACGTTCCCCCGGTCCCGCCCGCGCCCCGCAGCCTCACCAGTGGACGACGACCTTGTCGCCGACCCTCACCTGGGCGAACAGCCGGGCGATCGCCGTCTCGTCCCGTACGTTCACACAGCCGTGCGAACCGCCCGCGTAACCGCGCGCCGCGAAGTCGTACGAGTAGTGCACCGCCTGGCCACCGCTGAAGAACATCGCGTACGGCATCGGCGAGTCATAGAGGGTCGACACATGGTGCCGTGACTTCCAGTAGACGCGGAACACACCCTCGCGGGTGGGGGTGTACTGCGCGCCGAAGCGCACCGCCATCGTGGACAGGGTCCGCCCGTCGACCATCCAGCGCAGCGTCCGGCTGGTCTTGCTGATGCACAGCACCCGCCCGGTCAGACAGCGCGGATCCGGCGCGCCGGCCGGCTGGCCGCCCATCACGTACAGCTCCCACGTGCCCGGCGTACGCGTCATCGCCACCAGCCGCTGCCAGGTGACGGCGTCGGTCGCGCCGGTGCGCGGCAGCCCGCGCCTGCCCTGGAAGCCCCGGACCGCCCGCTCGGTCAGCTCGCCGTACGACCCCGTCGGCGCCGCCGTCAGCCAGGCCAGCTGACGCAGCCGTGCCTGGAGTTCCCGTACGGCGGGCCCGCTGTCCCCGCGGGACCACAGCACCCGCGGCGCGGGGACCGCCGGCGTCGCCGGTGTGGCGGCCGGTGCCTTCGGCGGGGCGATCGGTGCCGTCGGCGGGGCGGCCGGTGTCGGTGGGGCGGTGCCGGTACCGGGACTGCCCGGCACCTGCACCCGCACCGGCAGGCCGCGCTTCCCGTCGGGGCCGGCCGGCCGCACGGTGCACCCGCAGAGCGCGGCGAGCGCGGCGAGCGTGACGGCCGAGGCGAGCAGCAGTACGGCGGTTCTCCCCGGGATCCTCATGCCCGGGATGTTTCCCCGCGTGACCGGCGCCGAACTACGGGGCATGGTGAGGAGTGCCCGGAACAGCGGAGTCGGTCGTACGGCGGAGGCGGTCATGGCACAGGAGTCGGCACGTCGCTCGGAGTCGGGCCTGCCCGTCGAGCCGGTCTACGGGCCGGCCGACCTGGCCGGCTGGGACCCGGACCGCAAGCTCGGCGCGCCGGGCGCGTACCCGTTCACGCGCGGGGTGTACCCGACCATGTACACCGGCCGCCCCTGGACCATGCGCCAGTACGCGGGCTTCGGCACGGCGGCGGAGTCCAACGCCCGCTACCGGCAGCTCATCGCGCACGGCACCACCGGCCTGTCCGTCGCCTTCGACCTGCCCACCCAGATGGGCCACGACTCCGACGCGCCCCTCGCGCACGGCGAGGTCGGCAAGGTGGGCGTGGCGATCGACTCGGTCGAGGACATGCGGGTGCTGTTCGACGGCATCCCGCTGGACCAGGTCTCGACGTCCATGACGATCAACGCGCCCGCGGCCCTCCTGCTCCTGCTGTACCAGCTGGTCGCGGAGGAACAGGGCGTACCGGCGGACCGACTGACCGGCACGATCCAGAACGACGTGCTGAAGGAGTACATCGCCCGGGGCACGTACATCTTCCCGCCCAAGCCCTCCCTGCGGCTGACCGCGGACATCTTCCGGTACTGCACCGCCGAGATCCCGAAGTGGAACACGATCTCGATCTCCGGCTACCACATGGCCGAGGCGGGCGCGTCCCCCGTTCAGGAGATCGCCTTCACCCTCGCCGACGGCATCGAGTACGTCCGTACGGCGGTGGCGGCGGGGATGTCCGTGGACGACTTCGCGCCCCGCCTGTCCTTCTTCTTCGTGGCCCGTACGACCCTGCTGGAGGAGGTCGCCAAGTTCCGTGCCGCCCGCAGGATCTGGGCGCGGGTGATGAGGGAGGAGTTCGGTGCCCGCGACCCCAAGTCGCTGATGCTCCGCTTCCACACCCAGACGGCGGGCGTGCAGCTGACGGCACAGCAGCCGGAGGTGAACCTGGTCCGGGTCGCCGTCCAGGCCCTGGCCGCGGTGCTCGGCGGCACCCAGTCCCTGCACACCAACTCCTTCGACGAGGCCATCGCGCTGCCCACGGACAAGAGCGCGCGGCTGGCGCTGCGCACGCAGCAGGTGCTCGCGCACGAGACCGATGTCACGGCGACCGTGGACCCCTTCGCCGGTTCCTACGCGGTCGAGCGGATGACGGACGAGGTGGAGGAGGCCGCGGTCGGCCTCATGCGGAGGGTGGAGGACCTGGGCGGGGCGGTCGCGGCCATCGAACGGGGCTTCCAGAAGGGCGAGATCGAGCGGAACGCCTACCGCATCGCGCAGGAGACGGACGCCGGGGACCGGGTCGTGGTGGGCGTCAACCGCTTCCGGCTGGACGAGGAGGAGCCCTACGAGCCGCTCCGCGTGGACCCGGCCATCGAGGCCCGCCAGGCACAGCGCCTGGCCGAGCTGCGGGCCGGGCGGGACCGGGGCGCGGTGGAGGCGGCATTGGACGCGCTGCGCAAGGCGGCACAGGGGGAGGACAACGTCCTGTACCCGATGAAGGAGGCGCTGCGGGCGCGGGCGACGGTGGGCGAGGTGTGCGGCGCGCTGCGGGAGGTGTGGGGCGCGTACGAGCCGTCGGAGGTGTTCTGAGGCCGCCGGCCGCCTCGGCCACCCGCGTGCGACACTCCTCCCATGTTCGGCGTCATCGATCTCCCCACCTACCTCGCAGGCCTGGTCCTGATCGTCCTGCTGCCCGGCCCCAACTCCCTCTACGTCCTCTCCGTGGCCGCCCGCCGCGGTGTGCGCGCCGGTTACACCGCCGCCGCCGGTGTGTGGTGCGGGGACACGGTGCTGATGACGCTGTCCGCCGCCGGTGTCGCCTCGCTGCTCCAGGGGAACGCCCTGCTGTTCGGCATCGTGAAGTACGCCGGTGCCGGATACCTGAGCTGGCTGGCGGTCGGGATGCTGCGGAGCGCGTGGCAGATGTGGCGGACCCGGCGGGAGCGGGCCGTCGAGGAGGCCGCGCCCGCTCAGGGCGCCGACGAGCGGCCGTTCCGCCGCGCCCTCGTCGTCAGCCTCTTCAACCCCAAGGCGATCCTGTTCTTCGTCGCCTTCTTCGTGCAGTTCGTGGACCCGGGCTATGCCTACCCGGCCCTCTCCTTCGTCGTCCTCGGCGCCTTCGCGCAAGCGGCCAGCTGCCTGTACCTCAGCGCCCTGATATTCGGCGGCACGCGGCTGGCCGCGGCCTTCCGCCGGCGCAGGCGGCTGTCGGCGACGGCCACGTCGGCGGCGGGGGTGCTGTTCCTGGGGTTCGCGGTGAAGCTGTCGATGGCCGGCGCCTGAGGCCTGGCGCCCCTCAGGGGGGTCGCCTCAGGCCTTCGAAGAAGCCCCCGTTCGTTCCGCGTACTCCCGCAGGCCCGCTGCGGTCGTTCCCGCCCAGCCCACGTAACCGTCCGGGCGGACCAGGAAAACCCCCTCGCCGTACGGCTCCGGGGCCGCCGGGAGTGAGCGGGCGCCCGCCAGCGTCGCGCCGAGCACCGTCCAGTGCGGCCCCCGGAACACGTCGAAGAGCCGTACGCCGTCCACCGTGCCGTCGGGGGCGCGGTCGCCCGCCCGCACCGGGCCGGTGACCGTACGCGTCTCCACGCTCAGGGAGGACTCCGCGTACCCGAGGCCGAGCTGCACCGTCGCCCTGCCGCGCCGCACCTCTCCCCGGTGGACGCCCGTCGACAGCTCCAGCATGGCCGCCGCGTTCGCCCGGCGCTCCTCCTCGTAGGTGTCCAGCAGGGTGGCCGGAGCCCCGCCCCGCAGGACCGCGTCCAGCTTCCAGCCGAGGTTGTAGGCGTCCTGCACGCTGGTGTTGAGGCCCTGGGCGCCGGCCGGCGAGTGGACGTGCGCGGCGTCGCCGGCGAGGAACACCCGGCCCGCGCGGAACCGGTCCGCGAGGGCGGCTCGCGCCCGGAATCCGGACGCCCAGCGCACCTCCGTCACCTCCTCGGCGGTCAGGTGCGTGCAGCGCGCGACCAGCTCGCGGATGCCGTCGGGGGACAGGTCCGGTTCCGCGTCCCGAGCGAGCCGCGCCTGGAGCTGGAACTCCTCCGTGCCGGCCAGCGGGCACAGTCCGAGGGCGCTGCCGTCCTCTCCCGGGAAGGCGTGCCAGTGGTCGCGGTCCAGGCCCGTCAGCCGCAGGTCCGCCACCACGAACGGCGCCGGGTCGACCGTCGCGCCGCGCAGTGGGATGCCCAGGGCGCGCCGGATCGCCGAGCGCCCGCCGTCGGCGGCGACCACGTACCGCGCGCGGAGCGTCGTACCGTCGGCGAACTCCACGGTCACGCCGTCCGCGTCCTGCGACAGGGCCGTCGCCTCCCGTCCGAAGGCGACCCGCCCGCCCAGTTCCGTCAGCCGCGCGTACAGCACCTCCTGCGTCCGCCACTGCGGGACCATCCGCGGAGCGGTGTACGGCGTGCCCTCGTCCGCCTCCACCTTCTCGAACATGGACTGCTCGCCCTGGCGCACGCCGTCCTTCCACACCATCCGGTGCGGGTAGGGCCCGGAGGCCGCCAGGATCGCGTCCACCACGCCGAGGTCGTCGAAGATCTCCAGGGTGCGCGGCTGGAGGCCCTTGCCGCGCGATCCGGGGAAGAGGCCGTCGGCGCCCTCCACCACCAGGGCGTCCACGCCCCGCCGGGCCAGGTCGATACCGAGGGTGAGCCCCGTCGGACCGGCGCCCACGATCAGAACATCCATGACCATTCTCCTTAACGCCGTTAAGTTCCGTCGACCCCGAGCATCTCCTTAACAGCGTTAAGGTGTCAAGCTGTCCGCGTGAGCACGGAACGAAGGGCGCCCCTGGACCGCAAGCGGGTCGCCGACACGGCGCTGCGCCTGCTGAACGAGGTCGGCCTGGAGGGACTGACCCTGCGCGCCATCGCCAGGGAGCTGGACGTCAAGGCACCCGCCCTGTACTGGCACTTCAAGGACAAGCAGGCGCTGCTGGACGAGATGGCGACCGAGATGTACCGGCGGATGCTCGCCGGTACGGCGCTCGACCCCGCCGACACCTGGCAGGAGCGGCTGCTGAAGACCAACCGCGGCCTGCGGGCCGCCCTGCTCGGCTACCGCGACGGCGCCAAGGTCTTCAGCGGCTCACGCTTCACGGGTACGGAGCACGCGCCTGCCCTGGAGGCGAACCTGCGGCTGCTGACGGCGGCGGGATTCACCCTCGCCCAGGCCGTCGACGCGGGCCGGACGGCGACCATGTACACCCTCGGCTTCGTCACCGAGGAGCAGGGCGTGCGCCCCCTCGGCGGCGAGCACCGGGAGGGGTTCGACATGGAGGAACGCGCCCGCCGCCTGGCCCGCTTCCCGCTCGCCGCCGAGGCCGGCACGCTGCTCTTCGACGACTACGACCGGCAGTTCGAGGAGGGGCTGGCGGTCGTGGTCGCCGGCGTCGGGGCGCGGTACGGGATCAGCTGAGGGCGGACGTCCCCGGCACAGGCGCCTTCTTCAGGGCCCTCTTCAGGCGGGGGCCGAGCGGTTTCTCCACGTACCGGTGGATCAGCCCGGCCAGCAGCAGCATGCCGAGCACGGTCACGGCGAGCGTGGGCCACGGCGGCAGCCCGAGCCCCCGGTGCAGGACCCGGATGACGAACCAGCCCAGGTGCTCGTGGACCAGGTAGAACGGGTACGTCAGCGCGCCGGCCGTGGCCAGCCAGGGCCAGGAGGCCCAGCGGGTCAGGCCCACCGCCACCGCGGCCACGGCGGTGAAGGCCAGGGTGACGACGGCGACGATGACGTACGGGTCGCGGTGGAAGTCGCCCCGCGCGCCCGCGTGCCACAGGCCCTGCGTGGCGGTGCTCTGCCCGAGCAGCCAGGACACCGCGACGATGCCCCACAGCAGCAGGTCGCCGCCGAAGCGGTGGATCAGGTACAGGGCGAGGCCGCCGACGAAGAAGGGCGCGTACTCGGGCATCACCAGCTGGTCGGTGAGGGCGTTGCCGGAGGCGCGGCACACCACCGCCGCCAGCGTCCAGACGCAGCAGAAGAGGACGACCCGGCGGTAGGTGACCCCCCGGACGACGACGCACAGGGCGAACAGGGCGTAGAAGCGGACCTCCACCCAGAGCGTCCAGCACACGCCCAGCACCCGGGTGGCGCCCATCGGCTGTTGCAGCATCGTCAGGTTGACCAGGAACTCGTCGACGCGGACCGGGTGGACGACCGTGGGAAGGGCGACGGCCGCCGCGGTGACCAGGACCAGGGCGACCCAGTAGGCGGGGTAGAGGCGGGCCACCCGGGAGCGGAAGAAGTCGCCGAGGGTACGGCCCCAACTGCTCATGCAGATGACGAAGCCGCTGATGACGAAGAAGAACTGCACCCCCAGACAGCCGTAGGCGGCCGCCTGGGACAGGGTCGGGAAGACCTTGGCCGGGGTTTCGTGCCAGGAGGCGGAGACCGGGCCGCCGCGTCCGGCGTAGTGGTAGAGGCAGACCATCAGCGCGGCCACGAGCCGCAGACCGTCCAGGGCGAGCAGGCGGCCCCGGCGCTCGGGGGCCGTTCCGCGGGCGGGGGGAGCGGGAACGGCGACAAGAGTGGGGGAGGAAGCAGACATGGTGTCCGGCGCCTACCCGGAGTGGCGTTGATCATCTCGCAGTATGGTGTGAAAGTCCCCGGGTGGAACGGCCGTTCCGGCGCCACCTGGGCGAATACCGGAAATCGCACGGCCGGCGAGCTGATGATTCGCCCGTCGGCCCGCGCTCGTTCACCTGGACGCCGTTTTGCCTTTCCGGTTTCTGCATCCGCCGCGTCCGCCTGACGCTTCGGAGAAATACCCGGCACAGCCGACTTCCGTAAGCCGTAGCCGAGTCAATGGGCAGGGCGGGCCCGGTCCAGGGTCCGGGCCCGCCCTGCCGTGAGGGTCGCTCAGCGCCGTACCGCCCTGCGCAGGCTGCGCGCCTTGCGTGCCACCCGGCGGACCGTCGCGTTGCGCGGGATGAACCCCAGCTGGGCCGGCACCCCGCCGGGCAGCGCCAGGGAGGTCAGCCGCCTGCGCTTGAAGTAGCGCTGGGTGCGGTCGTTCAGGTTCTTCGCCAGCCAGGCCTCGGCCTCCCCGCGCAACCTCGGCAGGATCTTCGGCTGCATCGCGAAGCCCACCGCGCGCACCAGCGCACCCAGCGCCTCCACGTCCATGCCCTGCCGCTGCTCGGTGACGGCCGCCCTGTCGGTCAGCTCGGGCAGCAGCCCGTCCACGAGCGTGACCGGGACGCGGTTGCTGTTCTCGTACGGCGTCAGCCGCTCCAGCAGCAGCTCGGTGCCCACCCGGGCCACGGGCAGGCCGTACAGCGCGGACGCGGTGAGCAGGGCGGTGGAGAAGCAGCCGACGACCAGCGCGGGACGCATCCGCTGGTACAGCACCTCCGCGAGCACCGGCGTGTCCAGCACGGTCAGCTCGGCCTTCAGCTGCTCCGCCTCCTGCTCCAGCGAGCGGGTGAAGCGGGCCGGGGCGGACGGGTGCGGCTTGAACACCACCTTCGTGTGGCCGAGGGCGACCGCGCCCTTCAGCATCCGCACATGCAGGTCCTCCTCCTGCTCGGGGGTGAGGATGTCCAGCGCGGACAGGTACTGGCCGAGCAGCAGCGCGGGCTCCTCGACGGCCGGCAGCCCGTCGCCGAGCGGGGCGAGTTCGGCGAGGACCTTGGTGAAGGCGGGCGTGGGCACGATCTCGCCGGGCACCCCGAACTCGGTGAGCAGCAGCGGCTCCAGGCCCGGCACCAGGTCCAGGTGGAGGACCCGGTCCACGCGGGTGCCGACCAGCGGGTCGATCTTGTTGCGGGTGGGGCCGTAGCTCATCAGGCCGTCGGCGTAGACGGTGACCGGAGCGCCGGTGAAGATCTGCGCGAGCGCGAGCGACGGGTTCACCTGGATCGACTCGACGGCCAGCTCGACGTCGTCGGTGCCGAGGGCCCACTCGTGCCGCAGGTACCGCTCCCACAGCGGCAGATCGTCGCCGCGGGGTGACCAGCCGCCGGGGTGGAACGGGAAGATCGCCTCGTTGTACGACACCACGTCGTCGAACCGGTCGCGCAGCCGCTCGAAGCCGGGCATCCCGTCCAGCGCGGGCGTGGTCTCGGGCGTGGCCGCGTTGTTGCAGACCAGCAGGATCCGCCGGTCGGCGGGGCGGAAGCAGCCGGAGTCCAGGGCGGCGGCGAGCGTGGCCGTGCCGTACAGCGTCGACGCCTGGAAGATCTGGGTGGTCACGCGGCGACCCCCGGGGCGGCGGGACGGCGGCGCAGCCGGCGCAGCCGGGTGGCGCGCTGGAGGTCCATGGAGTCCAGCGCCTCGTCCAGCACGTCCTGCGGCATGCGCCGCAGGGCCGCGGCACTCAGGGATTTCAGTTTCTTCGCCACCGCCGGCTCGAACCTCTCGATGGATCCCAGGTGATGGGAGATGATCGCGCAATAGGTGCGGACGGCCTTCGGCAGCAGGACGTCGGCGTCCCGGTCCGCCGCGGTCTCCGCGATGACCTGGTCGAACGCCCGGATGAAGTCCAGCTGCCGCACATCGCCGATCTGGGTGAGCGAGGAGGCGACCCCGCGCCGGTAGAACACCCCGAGCAGGCTCACCGCGGCGAAGGACTCCGCCTCCCGGTGCAGCTTCCAGATCCACGGCCGGTCCTCGGCCGTGCGCAGCCCGTCGGTGAAGTGCAGCACCCCCTTGTCCAGCAGCCGGCGGTGGTAGATGCCGGCCCACGCGAACGCGTAGTCCACCGAGGTGGACCGGTCGGCGGGCAGGATCGCCCCGCGCGGGTCCAGCACCGTGTTCCGCCGGCCCACCGGCACCCGGTGCACACTGCGCGAACGGGCCGTGCACTGCACGTGATCGGTGCGCACGAAGTCGCAGCCCAGCTCCTCGATGGCGGCGAGCAGCCGCGGGAAGTAGCCGGGGGCGAGCCAGTCGTCGCCGTCCAGGAAGGTCAGGTACTCGCCGCGCGCCCGGTCGATACCGGTGTTGCGCGCGGTCGCCAGCCCCCCGTTCTGCTCGTGCCGGACGAGCACCGCACCCGGCAACTCGCGCTCCGCACGCGCGAGAATCTCTGGCGTCCCGTCGCGGGAACAGTCGTCGACGAGAATGAATTCGAAGTCCTCACGCGCGTTCGACTGAAGACTCCTGAGCGTGTCGGGCGCGTATTGCTGCACGTTGTAGAACGGCACGATGACGGAGAGCTTGACCACGTCAAGGACGTTAGGGCGCGGCCCGTCATTCGTCTTGACGGTCCGCTTGATACCTGGTGAACGACACGTGGCGAAGCCGTTAACCAGGCTGGATTACGTCGCGTTCACGGCCCGATTCGCCATTCGGCGGTGTGCTGTTAACCGTTTGTTGGATTCCGGTTGGGCGGAACCTCTCCCTCGCTTCCTAGCGTCTTCGACGTGCCAGCAAGTGCTACGAAGTCCCTGCGGGTCGCCGTCCTCGCGGACTCCGACACCCGGTGGAAGTGGGGCGCGCTCACCGCGCAGCGACTCACTCCCGCGGCTGCCGAGGTCCGGCTCGACGGCTACCTCCTGCGCGGACGCGCCACCCCGACCGCCCGCCAGCTCGAGGAAGTAGGCGTCCGGGCCGACTCCCTGCGCGAGGTCACCGGCGTCGAGTTCCTGCGCGCGATGAGCGAGGCCCCCGACGACCCGTACGACCTGCTCGTCCTCGCCCTCGTCGGCGGCGGCGTCCAGGCGATGCTGCACGGGCTGCGTGCCGCCTGGGGCCCGGGGAAGCGTCCCGTGGTCGTCACCGGCTATGTCGGCGTCGTCTACGAGAAGCTCACCGACGGCCTGCTGCTGAGGCACGGAGCGGACCTCGTCCTCGCCAACTCCCGTCACGACGCGGACCGGTTCCGGGCCGTGTACGAAGGGGTCGGCGCCGACGCCTCCTCGGTCACCGAGGTCGCGCTGCCCTTCCTGGGCGGAGCGCCCTACACCGGTGAACACGAGCCCCACACCGTGGTGTTCGCGGCCCAGCCGTCCGTGCCGGACAACCGCCGGGACCGTACCTACCTGCTGAACCGCCTCGTCGAGCACGCCCGGAAGCACCCCGAGCGGGAGGTGCTGCTCAAGCTGCGCTCCAAGCCCGGCGAGCACACCACCCACATCGAGGAGCTGCCGTACCAGAAGCTGGCCCAGGGCACCGGTCTGCCGGACAACTTCCGGCTGGTGTACGGGCACATGGGCGAGGTGCTGGACCGCACCGACCTGCTGGTCACGGTCAGCTCCACGGCCGCCCTGGAGGCCCTGCACCGCCGTATCCCCACCGCCGTCCTCACCGACCTCGGGGTGCGCGAGGCGCTCGGCAACCACCACTTCACCGGCTCCGGCTGCCTCGCCTCCTGGGACCAGCTCGACGCCGGGCACCGGCCCGTGCCGGACGAGGAGTGGGTGGCCCGGCAGGGCGTGGCCGCCGACGGCTCCTACGCCACCGCGTTCGACGCGGCCCGCGAGCGCATCGCCAAGCTGCTGGACCGGCCCGGCGGCCTGCCGCCCCTCACGCCCTACTACACACCCGAGACCGCGCCCGGCTACCTGCCCGGCATCCTCGCCCGCCACCACCTCGGCCCCGACGGCGTCCCGCTGCCCGGCGCGCCCGCCGCCGACAAGGCGCCCGGCCCCGTCCGGCAGATCGTGCGCCGGGCCGCGCGCGGCGCCTACCGGCACGGCGTCCAGCGCGTCGCCCCCGTGATCCGGCGGATGGGCGAGCTGTGACCTCACTCCAAGGAGTACACCCCATGTCCCACTCGGAAGCGGGCCCGGGCACATCGCTGCGCCGGGTGCTCGCGGTGATCCCCGCGCGCGGCGGCTCCAAGGGCGTCCCCGCGAAGAACCTCGCCCCCGTCGGCGGTGTCCCGCTGGTGGTCCGCGCGGTCCGCGAGTGCCGGGCGACCCGGCTGGTGACCGACGTCGTCGTGTCCACCGACGACCAGGCCATCGCCGCCGCCGCCCGCGAGGCCGGCGCCGAGGTCGTGCTGCGGCCCGCCGCCATCGCCGGGGACACCGCCACCTCCGAGGCAGCGGTCCTGCACGCCATGGACACTCACGAGACGCTGCACGGCGCCTGTGTCGACGTCGTCCTGCTCGTGCAGTGCACCAGTCCCTTCCTGGTCCGCGAGGACATCGACGCGGTGGCCGCCGCGGTCGCCGAGAACGGCGCCGACACCGCCGTCACGGTGGCCCCCTTCCACGGCTTCGTCTGGCGGGACGCCGAGGGCGAGGGCGGGGCGGGCGTCAACCACGACAAGTCCTACCGCCCGCGCCGCCAGGACCGCCCCCAGGACTTCCTGGAGACCGGCGCCGCCTACGCCATGGACGCGGCCGGCTTCCGCGAGCACCACCACCGTTTCTTCGGCCACACCGAGCTGGTCCGCACCGACCCGGCCCGCGTGCTGGAGATCGACGACCCGCACGACCTCGCGCGGGCCCGGGCCCTGGCCCCGCTGTTCGACGCGGACCGCCCCGGCTCGCTCCCCGCCTACGACGACATCGACGCCGTCGTACTGGACTTCGACGGCACCCAGACCGACGACCGGGTGCTGATCGACTCCGACGGACGGGAGTTCGTCGCCGTGCACCGCGGCGACGGGCTCGGCATCGCCGCCCTCCGCAGGAGCGGCCTGAAGCTGCTGATCCTGTCCACGGAACAGAACCCGGTCGTCGCCGCCCGCGCACGGAAGCTGCAGATCCCCGTGCTGCACGGCATCGACCGGAAAGACCTCGCGCTGAAGCAGTGGTGCGAGGAGCAGGGCATCGCGCCGGAGCGCGTGCTCTACGTCGGCAACGACGTCAACGACCTCCCGTGCTTCGCCCTCGTCGGCTGGCCCGTGGCGGTCGCGAGCGCTCACGACGTCGTACGCGGCGCCGCACGCGCGGTCACCACCGTCCCCGGCGGTGACGGCGCGATCCGAGAGATCGCCAGCTGGATCCTCGGCCCCTCTCTCGATTCCCTCCCCAAGTAAGGACACCCCCTGATGAGCACCAACTCCCGTCTGCGCACGTTCGGTTCCCGCGAGGTCGGCCCGGGCAGGCCCGTCTACATCTGCGGCGAGATCGGCATCAACCACAACGGTGAGCTGGAGAACGCCTTCAAGCTGATCGACGTCGCCGCCGAGGCCGGCTGTGACGCCGTCAAGTTCCAGAAGCGCACCCCCGAGATCTGCACCCCGCGCGACCAGTGGAACATCGAGCGCGACACCCCCTGGGGCCGGATGACCTACATCGACTACCGCCACCGGGTGGAGTTCGGCGAGGACGAGTACCGCCAGATCGACGCGTACTGCAAGGAGAAGGGGATCGACTGGTTCGCCTCCCCGTGGGACACCGAGGCCGTCGCCTTCCTGGAGAAGTTCGACGTGCCCGCCCACAAGGTCGCCTCGGCGTCCCTGACGGACGACGAACTCCTGCGCGCCCTGCGCGCCACCGGCCGTACGGTCATCCTCTCCACCGGCATGTCGACGCCGAAGCAGATCCGCCACGCGGTGGAGGTCCTGGGCAGCGACAACATCCTGATGTGCCACGCCACCTCGACGTACCCGGCGAAGGCCGACGAGCTGAACCTCCGCGTGATCAACACGCTGGAGAAGGAGTACCCGAACGTCCCGATCGGCTACTCCGGCCACGAGACCGGCCTGCAGACCACCCTCGCCGCGGTCGCGCTCGGGGCGACCTTCGTCGAGCGCCACATCACCCTCGACCGCGCCATGTGGGGTTCCGACCAGGCCGCCTCGGTCGAGCCGCAGGGCCTGACCCGCCTCGTCCGCGACATCCGCACCATCGAGGCCTCCCTCGGCGACGGCGTCAAGAAGGTCTACGACTCCGAGCTGGGTCCGATGAAGAAGCTGCGCCGGGTCGCGGGCGTCGTCGCCGAGGCGGAGATCGCCGCGGCGGCGGGCGAGCCGGTCTCGGTGTGAATCCAGGTCACTGACGACGGGACGGTCGTACGCCGATGAGCCCCCGCGCCGGTCAGGCCGGCCACCCCGCCCGCACGCTCGCCTTCGTGGAGAGCCCGGTACAGCTGCTGAACGTACTGGAGTGGGCACACCTGCACGGCCTGCACGGCCCCGCCGAGCGGGGGCGCCCGACGGTGCCCGGGCCGGCCGTGCCGGGCCCGGTCGCATCGGGCCCGGTCGGCCGTCCCGGCCCGGTCGCGTCGGGCCCGGCCGTGCCGCCGGGCCGGCGCGGGGCAGCACCGGACGTCCCGCCGGGCGCCGGGGAGACCGGGGAGCCGGCCGCGGCCCCCGCCCCCGTGCCCGCCTCCGCCCCCGTGCCCGCGCAGGCCCGGCGGACCCCGGGCGGCACCGCGCCGGCCGGTCCGCCGGCGGCCGGCGGGGAAGGGGAAGGCGAACTGACCCTCGTCGTCCTGTCCCCGACCGACCCCATGACCCGCGGCCAGCTGCGCCGCATGGCCGACCTGGCCCGGGACGAGGGGTACCGGGTGCGCTGGGAGGAGGCGCGCGGCGGCACCACCGCGCCCTTCCACACGATCGGCGGCCTGGCGGGTTCCCTCCGCCGGGCCGACCGCATCGTGATGGGCGACCCGTTCTCCCGCTACGTACAGCTCCTGCTGACCATCACCCGCGCCCGCGACCTCGTGGTCGTGGACGACGGCACGGCGACGATGGAGTTCGTCGCCCAGCTGGCCCGCGGTGAACGCCTGGTCCGCTGGCACCGCAAGGGCGGCCGCCCCGGCGCCCGCGACCTCCTCTTCGCCCCGGTCTCCTCCTCCGCCCGCCGCCGCCTCACCCCGAGCGACCGGCGCCGCGTCGAGGTCTTCTCCTCCATGCCGGTGACCGAGATCCCGGACGGCGTCACCGTCACCGCCAACGACTTCGCCTGGACCCGCGCCCGCTTCGGACCGCCGCGCATCACCCAGAGCGCGGACCTGGTCGGCACCTCCCTGGTGGAGACCGGGGTCGTGGACGGCGACCGCTACCTGGAGGCCGTCCACCACCTGGCGAAGGCGCACGGCGCCACCCGCTACTTCGCCCACCGCCGCGAGAGCACCGACAAGCTCCACCGCCTCGCCGCGGAGACGGGCCTGGAGATAGTCCGCCCGGACCTCCCCCTGGAACTGATCGCCCGCCGCGGTCCCATCGGCCGTACGATCCTCAGCTTCCCCTCCACGGTCGTCCACACCCTGCCGCTGGCCCTCGCCGGCACGGGCGTGCGCGTGGCGGTCTGCGACATCGACCCGGCCTGGCTCACCGACACCGCCTCCCCCCGCGCCCAGGGCTTCCTGTCCGGCGTGACCGGCACGGCCCGGGACGTCCACCGGCTGGCGGCGGTGAGCCTGGCGTAGCCGCCACTACGCAGGTATGAGTACGCATACTCAGGCGCCGGTCGTCACATCTGGGTAGGCTCTTTCACCTCGTGCACGCGAGCCGCACGAGACGGCGGAGAACCGCCGGAAACGGGGAGACGGGGAAACGGGGAGAACATCACGCATGGCGTGGGACGAGTGGGAGCGACTGAAGGCGGACGCCGCGGCCCGCGGCTCCACGGGGATGCAGCTGAACCACGTTCCGCCGGAGCCGGGCGGCGGCGGGTCCGGTGACCTGAAGTCGGACAAGAAGACCTGGACGAAGGCCGGCGAGGACACCAAGGGCCTCCAGGACGGCATCGGCAAGGCCCTGGGGAAGCTGGACGACGGGCAGGCCGGGCTGGGGGACACCTCCGGTGTGCAGTCGGCGGCGGCGCAGCAGGAGCTGTACGAGTCCTGGAAGAAGTACGTCGGTGACGTCAAGGCCCGCTGCGGCGAGCTGGGCGGGCTCATGGAGAAGTCCGGGCACGACCTGGCGATGTCCGACGCCGAGGTGAAGGCCGAGCTGGACAAGATCCAGGGCAAGTACCACGACACCGACGCCGTCGGCGGCCAGACGAAGGGCCGGTGACGGGTTCATGGACATCGCCACGCTGAAGGCCCTGAAGCCCTCGGAGTACGAGGAGGCGGCCGACGGGTACCGCGCCACGAGTGACATGGCGAGCACCGCCAAGGACACGGTCGAGAACCAGATATCGGCGGGTATCCGCAACCAGCTCAAGGGTGACGCGGCCGACGCGGCCCTGCGCGAGCTGAAGGAACTGGGCAAGAACCTCCACTACATCCAGACCGAGTGCGCGCTGGCCAGTACCGCGCTGAACGGGTTCGCGTACGACATGGCCGCCGCCAAGCGGAAGCTGGAGGCGGCCGTCGAGGACGCCAAGGCGGCCGGCTGCACGGTCGGCGCCGACGGCTCCGTCTCGTTCCCCGCCGGCGGCAAGGAGGTCGACGGCAAGGTGCCGGAGGGCGGCACGGTGTCGCCCTCGACCACTTTGACGGATCCGACGGCGAACGCGATCGAGCAGCAGGCCATCCACCAGCACCCCAACCCGAACTTCGGCAAGGCCATCGGCTTCGCGAACCGGATCGGTGACGCGCTGAAGGAGGCCGCGGACGCGGACGCCAAGTGGGCGCCGAAGCTGCGCGCGCTGAAGGCCGACGACGACCTGGTGGTGTCCGACCGGGACTGGTCCGACGTCAAGTCCGACCAGGACGGGGTGAGCGACGCGGGCAAGAAGTACCTGGACTCCCTGCCGCAGCCGCCCAAGGACGGCAGCCCCCAGGACAACGCGTCCTGGTGGAAGGGGCTCACCGACGAGGAGCGCGCGGCCTGGGTCTCCCTCCGCCCGGACTCCGTGGGCAAGCTCGACGGCCTCCCCTCCACGGTCCGCGACGAGGCCAACCGCATCGTCCTGGACGAGAGCCGGGCCCGCTACCAGCTGGAACTCAACTCCATCCCGAAGCCGCCGGTCAACGAGTGGACGTACATCGCCAGCAACGGCTGGGCGTCCAAGGTGCACACCGACGAATGGATGGACTGGTACAAGAAGTACGGCGAGCGCTACGACCACCTCACCAAGTCGCTCCAGGGCATGAAGAGCATCCAGGACCGCTTCGACTCCACCGGCAAGGCCACCGACAAGGACCACAAGGGCCTGCCGGAGGCGTACCTGCTGGGATTCGACGCGGAGGGCAACGGCCGGGCGATCGTCGCCAACGGCAACCCGGACACGGCCCGGCACCAGGCCGTCTACGTACCGGGCACCACCTCGAACCTCAGCAACATCAGCGGCAACATCGACCGGATGACCTCCACCTGGCGCGTGGCCACCGACGAGGCCGACGGCCAGCCCGTCTCCACGATCACCTGGCTCGGCTACGACGCGCCGCAGGACATCGTGAAGGACTCCCCGTTCCGGCACTACGCGGACGACGGCGCACCGGCCTTCAACCGCTTCCTCGACGGACTGGAGGCCTCGCACACGGGCGAGACCCCGCCGCACCGCACGGTCATCGGCCACTCGTACGGCACCACCCTCGTCGGCTCGGCCGCCGACCACGGCACCCTGAACGCGGACGACGTGATCACCGCGGGCAGCCCCGGTGTCACGGTGCCCAAGGCGGAGCAGCTCGACGTGCCCAAGGGCCACGTCTGGAACGAGGAGGCGGACGGGGACGTCGTACCCGACATCGGCCGCTTCGGTCACGGCGGCACCGACTGGGACGGCCCCTGGACGGTGCCGAGCGACGAGCGGTTCGGGGCCAAGCAGATGACCACGGACACCGAGGGCCACAGCGGCTACTGGGACGAGGGCTCCGACAGCCTGCTCAACCAGGCCCTCGTCGTCGCGGGACACGGGGAGGACGTCAAGCTGAAGGAGCCGATCCCGACCTGGAAGTACACCCGTTAGGCAGAGCGAGGCCCGTCGATTGTGAAGAACCGCCTGAGCGCAGCCGCGCTCCTCCTGTCCACCGTCCTCACCACTCTCACCGGATGCAGCATGAGTTCCAGCACGGAATCCGACGACGTCCCCTCCGCCGGCACCAGCACGTCACGGGATGCCGCCGCGCAGGCGCAGAAGGTGTCCAGCCGGCTGTACGACCTGATCGGCGTCAGGGGGAAGGCCTCCGACGGAAGCCCCGGGGTCCAGGAGTGCTCGGGGAAGGACCGGGACAGGTACTTCCGGATCTTCCACAAGTGGAGCTTCTACCCCGCGTCGGCCGGTGATCTCGACGTCGCCATGCGGAACCTCAAGGACGCGATGCCGAAGCACGGCTGGAAGATCGTCGAGTACGGCCCCGACAGCAGCGCGAACAAGAACCTCACCCTGATCGCCGACAACGACGGGCAGAAGGCGGGCGTGCACATCACCCGGATGGCGAAGCGGAACCCGCCCAAGCTCAGCCTGATGGTCGTCTCCGGCTGCTACGAGGTTCCCGAGGGGCAGGAGGTCGAGCACTTCTAGGTCTCCGGGCCGGGCGGGACCCGCCGGGCCCGGATCCGCGGTGGTCCGGTTACTGGACATCGCGCGCGTGATCCGGGTGAGGCGTGGTATGCGTGGAGGAGGAAAAAGAGAGGTTTTACCCACCACAGTTCGCCGCCATGCGTCCGCTGGTCAGATTTTCTTCCCCTAACGGGCTGAACTTTTGTTGATCGAGGGGTAGTTGACCACCCGGGCGTCCTACCCTTCAGAGGGTGAAGCAATTGATGTCCCTAGAGTCCGAGGCCGGCCTTTCGGGGGATGTGCTCCCCGGCGTGCTGAGCGAGTCCCTGCACGCCGAACTCGTCGCCTTCCGTCGCGACTTGCACATGCATCCGGAGCTGGGCAACCAGGAGTTCCGCACCACCGCCGCGATCAAGGAGCGGCTGGAGCAGGCCGGGCTCAGGCCCCGTGTGCTCAGCACCGGAACCGGACTCGTCTGTGACATCGGGCTCGCGGAGGGTGAGCACCCCGAGCACCTCCCCGTACCGCTGCTCGCGCTGCGCGCCGACATCGACGCCCTGCCCATCCCGGACGCCAAGACCGACTGCCCGTACCGGTCCACCGTGCCCGACCGGGCGCACGCCTGCGGTCACGACGTGCACACCACCGTGGTGCTCGGCACCGGGCTCGTACTCGCGGACCTGCACGCCAAGGGCCTGCTGCCCCGCCCCGTGCGGCTGCTCTTCCAGCCCGCCGAGGAGGTGCTGCCCGGCGGTGCGCTGGACGCCATCGAGGACGGCGTGCTGACCGGGGTCGGCCGGATCCTCGCGGTGCACTGCGACCCCCGGGTGGAGGCCGGCAGGATCGGACTGCGGCACGGGCCGATCACCAGCGCCTGCGACCGCGTGGAGATCGCACTCGACGGCCCCGGCGGGCACACCGCCCGCCCGCACCTCACCACCGACCTGGTCACCGCCGCCGCCCGGGTCGCGATCGACGTCCCCGCGGTGGTCGCCCGCCGCGTCGACACCCGCGCCGGCCTCGCCGTCACCTGGGGCCGGATCGAGTCGGGCCACGCCCCGAACGTGATCCCGCAGCACGCCGAGCTGTCCGGGACCGTGCGCTGCCTGGACCTGGAGGCCTGGCGGCAGGCCCCCGACATCGTGCACGCGGCCATCGACGAGGTCGCCACCCTGCACCGGGCCAAGTCCGAGATCACCTACATGCGCGGGGTGCCGCCCGTCGTCAACGACCGGGAGTCCACCGAGCTGCTGCGCCGCGCCATGGTCGCCCGGCGCGGAATGAAGTCCGTCGAGAGCACCGAGCAGAGCCTCGGCGGCGAGGACTTCTCCTGGTACCTGGAGCAGGTGCCGGGCGCACTGGCCCGGCTCGGGGTGCGCCGGCCCGGCGAGCGCACGGTGCGCGATCTCCACCAGGGCGATTTCGACGCCGACGAGCACGCGATCACAGTCGGCGTGGAGCTGTTCACGGCCGCCGTGTTCCTGGACCGCAACGGGGCGCAGAGCTGAGCGGACGGCCCCCCGGGGCCGTTCCTCCGTCCCGGCGCAACACGGATGCAAGCCATTCGTGCACTGTCCGCAACACCGGCGTGAGAAGAGTCAGAGGCCGAGTTCAGACAGTGTTTGCCTCGAATCGATAACGGCTTCGCGAGAGGGTTTTTTGCGACATCTACGCGCGTTACGATGCCGCGAAGCCGACGCCGATGGGGGCGTCTCGGCCGGAGCACCGCCAAGGTGCTCACATCAAGCGCCTACATGGCGCTCAGGTCAGGTGAAGGAGCCTTCCCGTGCGCCGGGTAGCCAAGCTTTCCGCTGCGTGTATCGCGTCCGCAGCTCTCGCACTGACTGCCACTGCCTGTGGCAGCACCTCCTCCGACAACGACACCGGCTCGTCCTCGGGCGACGGCAAGGGTGTCAAGGTCGGTCTCGCCTTCGACGTCGGCGGTCGCGGTGACCGCTCCTTCAACGACTCCGCCGCGCGCGGTGCCGACAAGGCCAAGAAGGAGTTCGGCGGTGACATCAAGGAGCTGACCGCGAAGACCTCGGACACCGAGGCCGACCGTGAGCAGCGCCTGTCGGACCTGGCCGACGCGGGCTACAACCCGGTCATCGGTGTCGGCTACGCCTACGCCGCCTCCATGACCAAGGTCGCCGCGAAGTACCCGAAGACCAGCTTCGGCATCGTCGACTCGGTCGTGAACGGCAAGAACGTCGACAGCATCACCTTCACCGAGGAGCAGGGCTCCTACCTGGCCGGTGTCGCCGCCGCCCTGAAGACCAAGTCGAACCACGTCGGCTTCATCGGCGGTGTGGACGTCCCGCTGATCAAGAAGTTCGAGGCGGGCTTCGTCCAGGGTGTCAAGGACACCAACAAGAAGGCCAAGGTCGACACGCAGTACCTGTCGCACGGCTCGGACACCTCCGGCTTCGCCAGCCCCGACAAGGGCAAGGAGGCCGCGCAGGGCATGCTCGACAACGGCGCGGACGTCATCTACACGGCCGCCGGCTCCTCCGGCAACGGCGCCATCGAGGCCGTCGCCGGCAAGAAGGGCGCCTGGGCCATCGGCGTGGACTCGGACCAGTACAACATCCCGGGTCTGGCCAAGTACAAGAACTCGATCCTGACCTCGATGGTCAAGAACGTCGACGTCGGTGTCTACGACTTCGTGAAGTCGGTCCACGACGGCAAGCCGCTGACCGGCACCAACACCTACTCGCTCGCCAAGGACGGTGTCTCGCTGTCCACCAGCGGCGGCTTCATCGACGACCTCCAGGCCAAGCTGGACGCCGCGAAGAAGAAGATCGTCGACGGCTCGATCAAGGTCAAGACCACCCCGTGACCTGACGGGTCCCGTCGGACCTCGGCTCGGCGCGGGGGCGCCTGTCGGAGCCCCCCGCCGAGCCATAACAATGTGTCAACTCTACGCGTGTAGCGCGGAGTTGCCGCGCTAGCGTCGCCGACGCCTGCCCCCTCCCCGCAGCCCCTTTCCCCGAGGAGAGTGCGCCATCAACGCGTCCAGCCCTCCCGCTGCCGTCGAACTGCGCGGCATCACCAAGCGTTTCCCCGGCGTCGTCGCCAACCGCGACATCGACATCACGGTCCGCACGGGCACCGTCCACGCCCTGTGCGGCGAGAACGGCGCCGGCAAGTCCACCCTGATGAAGATCCTCTACGGCATGCAGCAGCCGGACGAGGGCACGATCACCGTCGGTGGCGAACAGGTCGTCTTCCACAACCCGGGCGACGCCATCGCCCGCGGCATCGGCATGGTGCACCAGCACTTCATGCTCGCCGACAACCTCACCGTGCTGGAGAACGTCGTTCTCGGCGCGGAGAAGCTGCACGGCATCGGGGGCAAGGCCCGCGCCCGGATCAAGGAGATCTCCGACTCCTACGGCCTCGGCGTCCGTCCCGACGCCCTGGTCGAGGAACTCGGCGTCGCCGACCGCCAGCGCGTGGAGATCCTCAAGGTCCTCTACCGCGGCGCCAAGACCCTCATCCTGGACGAGCCCACCGCCGTCCTCGTGCCGCAGGAGGTCGACGCCCTCTTCGACAACCTGCGCGAACTCAAGGCCGAGGGCCTCACCGTCATCTTCATCTCGCACAAGCTGGGCGAGGTGCTCTCCGTCGCCGACGAGATCACCGTCATCCGGCGCGGCACCACCGTCGGCACCGTCGACCCGCGCGGCACCACCCCCAAGCAGCTCGCCGAGCTGATGGTCGGCAGCGAACTGCCCACCCCGGAGACCCAGGAGTCCACGGTCACCGACGTGCCGATGCTGAAGGTGGACGGCCTGCACCTGGCGCAGACCGATCTCGACGGCGTCGAGCGGATCATCCTGGACGAGATCTCCTTCACCATCCACAAGGGCGAGGTCCTCGGCATCGCCGGTGTGGAGGGCAACGGCCAGTCCGAGCTGGTCGAGGCGATCATGGGCATGCGCCACCCGGACGCCGGCGTCGTCACCCTCGACGGCACCGACATCTCCCACGCCCCGACCCGCCACCGCCGCGAGTCCGGCATCGGCTACATCCCCGAGGACCGCCACCGCCACGGCCTGCTCCTGGAAGCACCGCTGTGGGAGAACCGCATCCTCGGCCACGTCACCGAGAAGCCCAACTCGCGCGGCGGACTGCTCGACCTCAAGGCGGCCCGCGCCGACACCCAGCGGATCGTCGAGGCCTACGACGTCCGCACCCCCGGAATCGACGTCACCGCCGCCTCCCTGTCCGGCGGCAACCAGCAGAAGCTGATCGTCGGCCGCGAGATGAGCCACAACCCCAAGCTGCTCATCGCCGCCCACCCCACCCGCGGTGTGGACGTCGGCGCGCAGGCGGCCATCTGGGACTACATCCGCGAGGCCCGCCGCGAGGGGCTGGCCGTGCTGCTGATCTCCGCCGACCTGGACGAGCTGATCGGGCTCTCCGACACCCTGCGGGTGATGTACCGCGGCCGCCTGGTCGCCGACGCCGACCCCGCCACGATCACCCCCGAAGAGCTGGGCTCCGCCATGACGGGTGCGGCCACCGGCCACCTGGAGCACACAGAGGACGACGAGCGATGAACAAGCTGACCCAACGCATCGACAAGGAGCGCCTGCTCCTCGGCATCGCCGCGCCGCTGCTGGCGGTCGTCGCCGCGCTCGTCGTCACCACCCTGGTGATCCTCGCGACCGGCAAGAACCCCGGCGACGCCTTCAGCGACATGGTGACCTACGGCTTCGCCAGCGACAGCCAGGTCTACATCCTCAACAAGGCGACGACCTACTACCTCGCGGGTGTCGCGGTGGCCATCGGCTTCCGCATGAACCTGTTCAACATCGGTGTCGACGGCCAGTACCGGCTCGCCGCGTTCATCGCCGCCGTCCTCGGCGGGGCGCTCACCGTGCCCGGCTGGATCGCCATCCCGCTGATCATGATCTGCGCCATGGCGACCGGTGCCCTGTGGGCGTCCATCGCCGGCATCCTCAAGGTGACCCGGGGCGTCAGCGAGGTCATCTCGACCATCATGCTGAACTCGATCGCCACCGCGATCATCGCCTACCTGCTCCAGCCCGGAAAGCTCGGCCAGCTGGACCAGGCCGGCACCCTCGTCTCCACCAAGCCGCTGCCGTCGTCCTCGTACTTCTTCAGCTTCGACACCGGCCCCGCCGGTGAGCTGTGGGGCTTCATCGTCATCGCCGCGGTCGTCGGCGTCGCGTACTGGTTCGTGCTGGGCCGCACCCGGTTCGGCTTCGACCTGCGCACCGTCGGCCAGTCCGAGAGCGCGGCCGGCGCCAGCGGTGTCTCGGTGAAGAAGATGGTCGCCACCAGCATGGTCATCTCGGGTGCCGTGGCCGGTCTGATCGGCATGCCGACCCTGCTGAACGACAGCCACCAGTTCAGCAACGACTTCCCGGCCGGCATCGGCTTCACCGGCATCGCCATCGCGCTGCTCGGCCGCAACCACCCGATCGGCATCGCGCTCGGCGCCCTGCTCTGGGGCTTCCTGGAGCGCACCACCAACCACCTGGAATTCCAGGGCTACGACAAGGAAATCCTCGGCGTCATCCAGGGCGTCATCGTGCTGTGCGTCGTCATCGCCTACGAGGTCGTACGCCGCTACGGCCTGAAGCGCCAGCAGCAGAAGGTCGGTGCGGAACTCGCCGCCCAGGCCGCCGCCGCGACGAAGAAGCAGGAGGTGGCGTGATGACTGCCACGATGACCGACGCGCCGCCGCCCGCGGCCCCCAAGGCGGCGGGCGCCCCCCAGCGCTCCGGCCGCTCCCTCGGCATGACCCTCATGATCGTCGCGGGTGCGCTGCTGCTCCTGGCCGCCGTCCGCGTGATCACCGGTGCCAACCAGCTCGACTCCGCCGGTCAGGTCGCCGCCGCGCTCGGCCTCGCCGTGCCGATCGGACTCGCCGGCCTCGCCGGTCTGTGGTCCGAGCGGGCCGGCGTGGTCAACATCGGCCTCGAGGGCATGATGATCCTCGGCACCTTCGGCGCCGGCTGGGTCGGCTGGCAGACCAGCCCCTGGCTCGGCCTGCTGTGCGGCATCGGCTTCGGTGTCCTCGGCGGCCTGGTGCACGCCGTCGCCACCGTCACCTTCGGCGTCGACCACATCGTCTCCGGTGTCGCCGTCAACCTGCTCGCGCTCGGTGCCACGCAGTACCTGGCCAAGCTGTTCTTCGCCGGCGGCAAGGCCGCCGAGGCGGGCGGCAACCCCAAGCAGTCCCCGCCCGCGGACTCGCTGCCCGACGTCACCGTCCCCGGCCTCTCCGACGGACTCGCCTCCATCGAGAAGCACCACTGGTTCCTGGTCTCCGACCTCGCCGGCATCATCGGCGGTCTGATCACCAACCTGTCCGTCGTCACCCTCCTCGCCGTGCTGCTGTTCATCGGCAGCTGGTGGCTGCTGTGGCGCACCCCGTTCGGGCTGCGGCTGCGCTCCTGCGGTGAGAACCCGGTCGCCGCCGAGTCCCTCGGCGTCAACGTCTACCAGTACAAGTACGCGGCCGTGGCCGTCTCCGGCGGTCTCGCCGGCCTCGGCGGCGCCTTCCTGGCGCTGGTCACCTCGCACACGTACCTGGAGGGCCAGACCGGAGGCCGCGGCTACATCGGTCTCGCCGCGATGATCTTCGGTAACTGGCGCCCCGGCGGCCTGGCGATGGGCGCGGGCCTGTTCGGCTACTCCGACGCGCTCCAGCTGCGCAACGGCGGCGTCACCGTCCACGCCCTGCTCCTGCTGCTGGTCGTCCTGCTCGCGCTGCTGGCAGGCTGGAAGCTGTACAAGAAGGCGCTCGTGCAGGGTGTGGTCAGCGCCGTCATGGCCGCGCTGGTCCTGGTCTGGTACCTGCTCACCGACGAGGTCCCGAGCGACTTCGTGGGCGCCACCCCGTACGTCGTCACCCTGCTCGTGCTGTCCCTCTCGGCGCAGCGCCTGCGGATGCCGAAGGCGGACGGCATGCGCTACCGGAAGGGCCAGGGCAAGTGACCCGGGAATCCGCCGACGTCGACTGGGAGGCGCTGCGGGAGGTGGCGCGGGAGGCGATGTCCCACGCCTACGCCCCGTACTCCGGCTACCCGGTCGGGGTCGCGGCCCTGGTCGACGACGGCCGCACCGTCACCGGCTGCAACGTGGAGAACGCCTCCTACGGCCTCGGCCTGTGCGCCGAGTGCGGCCTGGTCTCCGAGCTCCAGCGCACCGGCGGCGGCCGCCTGACGCACTTCACCTGCGTGGACGGCACCGGCGCCCTGCTGGTCCCGTGCGGCCGCTGCCGCCAGCTGCTCTACGAGTTCGGCGGCCCCGACCTGCTCCTGGACACCCCCGAGGGCGTCCTCCCGCTCTCCGAGATGCTGCCCCAGGCCTTCGGCCCGGGCCACCTCACCCAGTAATGCCGTACGGCCCCCCTGCCCCGCTCGCAGGGGGGCCGCACACTTCGCACCTCCCGGAAGGAACCACACCCGCCATGGCCATGGACGCCATCTCCGTGATCCGCACCAAGCGGGACCGCGGCGAGCTGACCGACGAGCAGATCGACTGGGTCATCGACGCCTACACCCGCGGCGAGGTCGCCGACGAGCAGATGTCCTCGCTCGCCATGGCGATCCTGCTGAACGGCATGAACCGCCGCGAGATCGCCCGCTGGACCGCGGCGATGATCGCCTCCGGCGAGCGCATGGACTTCTCCTCGCTGTCCCGCCCGACCGCCGACAAGCACTCCACGGGCGGCGTCGGCGACAAGATCACCCTTCCGCTGGCGCCCCTCGTGGCGGCCTGCGGCGCGGCCGTCCCGCAGCTGTCGGGCCGCGGCCTCGGCCACACCGGCGGCACCCTCGACAAGCTGGAGTCGATCCCCGGCTGGCGCGCCCTGCTCTCCAACGAGGAGATGCTGAACGTACTGGACACCACGGGCGCGGTGATCTGCGCGGCGGGCGACGGCCTGGCCCCCGCCGACAAGAAGCTCTACGCCCTGCGTGACGTCACCGGCACCGTCGAGGCGATCCCGCTGATCGCGTCCTCGATCATGTCGAAGAAGATCGCGGAGGGCACCGGCTCCCTGGTGCTGGACGTGAAGGTCGGCTCGGGCGCCTTCATGAAGACCATCGAGGACGCCCGCGAGCTGGCCTCCACGATGGTGGGTCTCGGCACCGACCACGGTGTGAAGACGGTCGCGCTGCTGACGGACATGTCCACCCCGCTCGGCCTGACGGCGGGCAACGCCCTGGAGGTCCGCGAGTCGGTCGAGGTCCTGGCCGGCGGCGGCCCCGCGGACGTCGTGGAACTGACCGTCGCCCTGGCCCGCGAGATGCTCGACGCGGCCGGCATCAAGGACGCCGACCCGGCGAAGGCCCTGGCCGACGGCTCGGCGATGGACGTCTGGCGCCGGATGATCGCGGCGCAGGGCGGCGACCCGGACGCCCCGCTGCCCACGGCGAAGGAGCAGCACGTCGTCAAGGCACCGGCCTCCGGTGTCCTGACCCGTCTCGACGCGTACGACATCGGCGTCGGCGCCTGGCGTCTCGGCGCCGGGCGGGCCCGCAAGGAGGACCCGGTGCAGGCGGGCGCGGGCATCGAGATGCACGCCAAGCCGGGTGACACGGTGACGGAGGGCCAGCCCCTGCTGACCCTGCACACCGACACCCCGGAGCGCTTCGCGTACGCGCTCCAGGCGGTGGAGGGTTCGTACGACATCGCGGCACCGGGCACGGCCTTCCAGGCGTCGCCGGTGGTGCTGGAACGTATCGCCTGACCAGGCGGTTCCTCGTTCGGGTGAAGGGGACCGGTGGACCTCCACCGGTCCCCTTCGGCATGCTGGGATCGGTGACGCACCGATAGGAGACCGCCATGAGCGCACTCACCGTGAGCCAGGACCCCGACCAGAACTGGGACGATCTCGTCCGGTACTGGGAGGAGATGGAATGGCCCGAGGGCAGCAAGGTGGAGATCATCGAGGGGATCATCACCGTGTCACCTGCTCCCGCGTCCCGCCACAACGTGATCGCGGCCCGCATCCAGCGTCGCCTCTACTCCGTGATCCCCGAGGACTGGGAAATCTTCCAGACACTGGCCATCGCCGTGCCGTCGCGTCTGGGCATGCTCATCCCGGATCTGTTGGTGGCACCCGTGCGGGAATGCGCCGAGGCCGACTCCCACATTCCCGCCGCCCTCGCCGAACTCGTCGTCGAGGTCACCTCCAAGTCCAACGCCGGCCACGACCGCGTCAGCAAGCCCGCCGCCTACGCCACCGCCGGTATCCCGCTGTACCTCCTGGTCGACCGCTGGGCTCCCGGAGGCCCCACCGCGACCCTCTACGGGGAGCCGAAGGGCGATGTGTACCGGGTCCTCAGCGCCGTGAAGTTCGGCGACCCCATCAAGCTCCCGCCGCCCTTCGGCCTCACCATCGACACCGGCGAGTTCCCCGTCGACTGACCCGGCGTCACCCCAGCACCGCCGCCACCCCCACCAGCACCGGTACCGACACCACCGTCGACAGGAGCACCGACTCGCGGGCCAGGGACTCGGCCACGCGGTAGCGGCTGGCATAGGTGAAGAGGTTCTGGGCGCCGGGGAGGGCCGCGGTCACCACCACGTCCAGCAGGGGGGCTCCGTGCAGGGCGAAGACGCCGCGCGCCAGCACCCACGCCACCAGCGGCTGGACCAGCGACTTCAGCGCGACGGACAGGAGGACCAGGTGGCTGTCCCGTCCCCGGCCGGGCGCCGGGTTTCCGTGCAGGGACATGCCGAAGGCCAGCAGGGCCGCCGGGACGGACATGTTGCCGAGCACGGTGAGGGGATTCAGGAGCGGGCCGGGCAGCTGCCAGCCCGCCGCCGACACCACCACCCCGGACACGGAACCGACGGCGATCGGATTCCGCAGCGGGGCCAGCAGGCGCCGCCACACCGTGCCCTCCGTGCCCGCGCCGGACACGTCCAGGACCGTGAGCGCGACCGGCGCGACCAGGACGACCTGGAAGAGCAGCACCGGTGCCACCAGCGACGCGTCGCCCAGCACGTACGCGGCGATAGGGATGCCGAGGTTGCCCGAGTTGACGTAACCGGAACACAGCGCACCGATCGTCGTACGGCCCACCCCCCAGCGCCGTACGACGCCCACGGCGACGAAGGCCCCGGCGACCGCGACCGTGCTGAGGGCCGTCACCAGGAGCCGGGCGGAGAAGAGGACCGCGAGGTCGGCGCGCGCGAGGGTCGTGAAGAGCAGCGCGGGCCCCGCCAGGCTGAAGGCGAGCCGCGTCAGCACCTCCCCGCCCTGCGCGCCGAGCGTCCCGCGCAGCCTGAGCACGTAGCCCACCCCGATGACGACCGCGATCACCGCGAACCCGCTCAGCACCCCCGCCACAGGGCCAACCCTGCGGGGCGGCGGGTGAACCGGTCAATGTGATCCCCGAGACGCCCGGACGCACTCCGAGGCGGCCGACACGGCGAGCCGGTCGTACGGGTACGTCGCGATGCGGAGGCTCGCGCCGCCGTCCGGCGGGGTCGCACCGCCGCCCCTGCCTTCCGATGAGTTCCGGCCGTCCCGCCGGTCTACCGCACGTGGATGCCGAGACCCCTGCCGTGCTGGTGCTGCCCGGGCCCGTTCGCCGCGACGAGGTGCCCGGGCTGTGCGCCGAGGTGCGGGCGTTGCTGGCGGGCGGCACGGCCGGGGTGGTCGTGTGCGATGTGGGCGGGATCGGGCCGCCGGGGCTGGCGGCCGTCGATCTGCTGGCCCGGCTGGAGCTGGCCGCCCGCCGGGCCGGCGGGCGGATCCGGCTGCGGGGTGCCGGCCCCGCGCTACACGCCCTTCTCGACCTCGTCGGGCTCCGCTTCCAGGTGGAGGGGCAGACCGAAGAGCGGGAACCAGCGCTGGGTGTCGAGGAAGCAGTGGAATCCGGTGATCCGGCCGTCTGAGATCTCCAGCACCTGCACCGCCCACGGGCTGAACCCGCCGTTCTCCGGGTCCGGCTTGTAGTGCGCGAAGCCCGGCAGGCCGTTGGCCTGGACCGGCAGCAGCCGGGAGCCGGCGCAGGAGGCGCCGAGGGTGGTCATGAAACCGGTGATGTCGGCGGTGCCGCGCAGCCACAGGTCGAACGGCGGCATCGTCATGACGGCGTCCTCGTGCAGCAGCGCCGTCAGCGCCGTCATGTCATAGCCCTCGAAGGCCTTGACGTACCGCTCCAGGAGTTTTTGCTGCTCCTCGTCGAGCGGATCGGACACCGCCCCCTCGGCGCCCGCGTCCCCGCGCTCCGCGAGCGTGGCCCGGGCCCGCTGCAACGCGCTGTTCACGGAGGCGACCGAGGTGTCCAGCAGCTCGGCCACCTCGCTCGCCCTCCACGCGAGCACCTCCCGCAGGATCAGCACCGCCCGCTGCTTGGGCGGCAGCTGCTGCAGGGCCGCCATGAAGGCCAGCCGGACCGACTCCTTGGCGACCGCCGCCTCCGCCGGGTCCTCCACGGTCGGCAGCACGCGCGCGTCGGGCATCGGCTCCAGCCAGGTGTTGTCCGGGCGCGGGGAGAGCGCCGCCTGCGCGAGCGGGGTGGAGTCCGTCAGGTCCATCGGCCGCGCCCGCTTGTTGCCCGCCGTCAGCATGTCCAGGCACACGTTCGTCGCGATCCGGTACAGCCACGAGCGAAGGCTGGAACGGCCCTCGAACCTGTCGTAGCTCCGCCAGGCCCGCACCAGGGTGTCCTGCACCGCGTCCTCGGCCTCGAAGGAGGAGCCGAGCATCCGGTAGCAGTACCCGGTCAGCTCGGTCCGGTGCTTCTCCAGTGCGACGTCGAGATCCGCCGTCGCCGTGCTGTCGCCCATCGTCCACCCACCCCTGCGGCCGTTCCTGTGGCGCGCCTTCGCGCCCCAGCACCTCGGAAGCTACCGCAGGGGACTGACAATGACCCCCGGAGTCGGGAAACGTGCAGGTGGAAGGGCGGGCGCCCCGTGCCCCTTCGGAGCGTCCTACCGGGCGTCGGCCGCGAGCGTGCCTCGCGCCGTCGCCCGCGCCGCCCGGGAGCCCAGGACGGTGATCGTGACGACACCGAGGACCGCGAGCAGCCCGACACCGACCGTGCCGCCCCAGCCGTCCGCGTGGAAGGCCAGCGCGCCGGCCGTGCTGCCGACGCTGGAACCGATGTAGTACGCGGACTGGTACAGCGCCGACGCCTGGGCGCGGCCGTGCGTGGCCGTCTTGCTGACCGCCGACGAGGCCACCGCGTGCCCGGCGAAGAAACCCGCCGTGATCAGCACCAGGCCCAGCAGGACCAGGACGAGGGAGGCGGTCAGGGTCAGCAGCAGACCCGCCGCCGTCGTACCGCCCGCCAGGTACAGCGCACCCCGGCGGCCGAACCGGCCCACCAGCCGGCCCGCCGTGGACGCGGACACCGTACCCACCAGGTAGACCAGGAAGATCGAGCCCACGATGCCCTGCGGCAGCCCGAACGGCGCCGCCGTCAGCCGGTAGCCGATCACCGTGTAGACACCGCCGAACACCGTCATGAACAGTGCGCCGATCGCGTACAGGCGGCGCAGCAGGGGGTCGGAGAGGTGACCGCGGACCGTGCCGAGCAGCACCCGCGGGCGCAGCGAACCCGCCGTGAAGTGCTTCGGGGCCGGCAGCAGCAGCCGGAACGCCACCGCGCAGACGACCGCGAGCGCGCCGATCACGCCGACCGAGATCCGCCAGCCCCACTCCTGCGCGACCCAGCCGGTGATGACCCGGCCGCTCATACCGCCGACGCTGTTGCCGGCCACGAACAGCCCGATCGCCGTGACCAGCGCCCTCGGCCGCACCTCCTCGGCCAGGTACGCGGTCGCCGACGCCGGCAGCCCGGCCAGCGCCGCGCCCTGCACCCCGCGCAGCACCACCAGCGCGCCGAGCGACGGGGCGAACGGCACCAGCATGCCGACCGTGACGGCGACGGCCAGCGAGGCCGTCATCACCGTACGGCGCCCGAACCGCTCCGACAGGGCGCTCATCGGCAGGACGAACAGGGCCAGTCCGCCGGTCGCGGCCGCCACGGTCCAGCTCGCCTCGCTCGCCGCGACCCCGAACTCCCCGGAGATCAGCGGCAGCAGCGCCTGCGTGGAGTAGAGGAGGGCGAAGGTCGCGACTCCGGCGAGGAAGAGGGCGAGGCTCATCCGGCGGTAGCCGGGTCCGCCCGGGGTCATACGCGAGTCGGAGTCGACGCCGCCGGAAGGTGCCGAAGGGACGGAGGAGGCGGCGGAGGAGGGGACGGACGAGACGGCGCCCACGCTGATGGACGCCCCGGTACTGGCGGGAGACATGCCTCGACCGTACGGACGTCCTCGCTCATGCGTCCAATGCATGGAAAGCCCATAATCGTTCCCATGGCGCATCAGCGAAGGTCACAGGCGCGGCTGTCACCGTCCGGTGACACAGAAGACACGGCCGGGACGGCGAGGCTGCTCGCGCCCCGCCTCGCCTACTTCGCCGGAGTGGCCCGCACCGAGCACGTCACCCGGGCCGCGCAGGAGATGAACGTCCCCCAGTCCACCCTGTCCCGGGCGATGGTCCGCCTGGAACAGGACCTGGGCGTCGACCTGTTCGCCCGGCACGGCCGCACGGTCTCCCTGACCACCGCCGGCCGCACCTTCCTCGCCTCCGTCGAGCGGGCCCTCGCCGAGATCGAGCGGGCCGCCGAGGAGGTCCGCGCGGACGCCGACCCGGCCACCGGCAAGGTCGCCTTCGGCTTCCTGCACACCATGGGCGCCGAGACCGTGCCCGGACTGCTGCACGCCTTCCGCGCCGGCCACCCGCGCATCCGCTTCAGCCTGGTCCAGAACCACGGCGAGGCGATGCTGGAGGGGCTGCGCGCCGGCGAACTGGACCTCTGCCTCACCTCGCCGGTCCCCGACGCCCCCGACCTGGTCGCCCGCCGCCTGGACGAGCAGAAGCTCCGCCTGGTCGTCCCCGCCGACCACCGCCTGGCGGCCCGCCGCCGCATCCGCCTGGCCGAGGCGGCCGAGGAAACCTTCGTCACCCTGGAACCCGGCTACGGCCTGCGCCGCATCACCGACGACCTGTGCCGCCAGGCGGGCTTCCGCCCGCGGGTCGCCTTCGAGGGAGAGGAGGCGGAGACCCTGCGGGGCCTGGTGGCGGCGGGCCTGGGCGTCGCCCTCCTGCCCCCGCCGACCGTCCCCCGCCCGGGCGTGGTGGAACTGACGGTGACGGCCCCGAGAGCGGCCCGCGAGATCGGCGTCGCCTGGCTGGCGGACCGCCCCGACACCCCGCCGGTGGCGGCCTTCAAGAAGTTCCTGCTGTCGAGAAGGGGCAACCTGCTCCCGTCGTAGGGGCAGCCGGCCCGGGGGGCACGGGGAACCGCGCGGGAAACCAGGGACGCCCCGCACACCGGAAGCCACCGACGCCCCGCACACCGGAAGCCACCGACGCCCCGCACGCCGGATATCACGGACGCCCCGCACGCCGGTGTCCACAGGGCGTGCCCCGCCCCTACCGCCTCAACGACTTGCCGAACCCCGCGGCCAGCGGCATCCGGAGTCCGATCGGCGGCGGCGCGGCCAACGCGTCCTCGACCGGGCGGGACACGCAGTGCCCGAACAGCGCGCCCAGCACGAAATCCACCGCCAGAGACCGCACCTCGTCCCGGTGCCCGTGCAACCCGTGCCCGTCGGAGTGCACCTCGAACCGGCACACCTCCCGGTTGACCTTCTTCGCCCGTGCCGCGAACCGGAACGACAGCTCGGGATCGGTGCGTTCGTCGTTCGTGCCGTGCGCGATCAGCACCCGGCGCCCGACCAGCTGCTTCACCGGCTCGGCCGGCGCGGCGACGTCCTCCTCCGGCAGCCAGGGGGCCAGCGCCACCACGGAGTTGACCGCCTCGTGGCCGCCGGAGCGGAGCGCCGCGCGTGCGCCCATGTCCACGCCGGCCAGGCACACGGGCACGTCCCCGTACCGTCGTACGACCTCGTCGGCGGCCCACTCGGCGTCCGCCGCCAGATGGGCCTCGCTGCCGTTCCAGCCGCGGTAGCGGTAGTGGACGGCGTGGACGGCCAGCCCCTCGGACCGGCCCGCGCGGGCGAGCGCGCGACCCAGGGAGCGGAGGAGGGACATCGGCCGGACGGGGGAGGGCCGGCGGGCGGAGACCTCCTCCCCGCCGGGGAGCAGCAGCACCGCTCCGCTCACCGACGTCGGCTCCGGGCCGACTGCCCTTCCCAGCCCGGCCGTTCGGACCGGCGTCGCTTGCTGTCCCATGACAGAACAGTGTCAGAAGGCGCGGTGTACCAAACCCGTCCGTGGGGTCACCGTTGCGTATCGACGGAAAAGTGCCGGAAAACAGCTGCCGCGCACACCGCGTGCTCTACGCGCGTAGGCGTTAGAGTGCGGAAATGACGAGCCAGACCGCACCGACCGGGAACGCCCCCACCGACGACCAGATCCGCCGGGCGCCCAAGGTACTGCTGCACGATCATCTCGACGGCGGGCTCCGCCCCGGCACCGTCGTCGACCTCGCCCGGGAGACCGGCTACTCCGAACTGCCCGAGACCGACCCCGACAAGCTCGGGATCTGGTTCCGGGAGGCCGCCGACTCCGGCTCGCTGGAACGCTATCTGGAGACCTTCCGGCACACCGTCGGCGTGATGCAGACCAGGCAGTCCCTGGTCCGGGTCGCCCGGGAGTGCGCCGAGGACCTCGCCGAGGACGGGGTCGTCTACGCCGAGGTGCGGTACGCGCCCGAACAGCACCTCGACGGGGGCCTGACCCTGGAAGAGGTGGTCGAGGCCGTCAACGAGGGATTCCGGCAGGGCGAGCGGCTGGCCCGGGAGAACGGGCACCGGATCCGGGTCGGCGCCCTGCTGACCGCCATGCGGCACGCGGCCCGCTCCCTGGAGATCGCCGAACTCGCCAACCGCTACCGGGACTCGGGCGTGGTCGGCTTCGACATCGCGGGCGCCGAGGCCGGCTACCCGCCCACCCGGCACCTGGACGCCTTCGAGTACCTCAAGCGCGAGAACAACCACTTCACGATCCACGCCGGCGAAGCCTTCGGGCTGCCGTCCATCTGGCAGGCGCTCCAGTGGTGCGGCGCCGACCGGCTCGGTCACGGGGTGCGGATCATCGACGACATCGAGGTCCACGAGGACGGCTCGGTCACGCTCGGCCGGCTCGCCTCCTACGTCCGCGACAAGCGGATCCCGCTGGAGCTGTGCCCCAGTTCCAACCTGCAGACCGGGGCCGCGCCCTCCTACGCCGAGCACCCCATCGGGCTGCTGCGCCGGCTGCACTTCCGGGCCACCGTGAACACCGACAACCGGCTGATGTCGCACACCACCATGAGCCGGGAATTCGAGCACCTCGTCGAGGCGTTCGGCTACACGCTCGACGACCTCCAGTGGTTCTCCGTCAATGCGATGAAATCAGCGTTCATTCCTTTCGATGAACGACTCGCGATGATCAATGACGTGATCAAGCCCGGATATGCCGAGCTGAAATCCGAATGGCTGTTCCGGCAGACCGCTTCCACCAGCGGTTCTGCCGGTACGGAGGTCTAGTCGCCGGATTGTCCCGGCTCGGCATGCGGACGCGCTTTCACAAGGCGTCCGCATTTCGGTGTTTGCGGCGGCCGGTCGGGGATGTTTACGGTCGTGGACCGCTCAGATCGTTTGTGATCTCCCGTCTCCGCATACAAGGACGCATTCACCATGAAGCAGTCTGCTGCCAAGACCCTCGGTGTCGCCGCCCTCGGCGCCGCTTTCGCCGCCGCCGGTGCGGGCGTGGCGAGCGCGGCCCCGGCCAGCCCGGACGCCGGCCAGACGCTGGACACCGTCACCAGGACGCTGCCGCCCGGGCAGGTCATCGAGGCGCTGCCGGACAGCGGCGCGGTGAAGACGCTCAAGCCCGTCGCCAAGCGGGGTGTCGCCGCGGCGCTGCCGGCCGCGAAGAAGGGGGCGGCCGCCGCGCAGCCCGTCGCCGAGAGCGTCGTCGCGGAGGGCCCGACCAAGCCGGTCGCCGGTCTGCTCGGCGGACTGCCGCTGAAGGGCCTGCCCACGCACGGCGTGCCGATCAACGGGGTCCCGGTCGGCTGAGCCCGGCTTCCGTCCCTCGCGCGGGGCGCTCCGGTACGTCCGGACGCGCCCCCGTGGCGTACCCGGGCCCGGGCGTCACCAGGCCGTACGGGCCTTGTCCTCGGACGGCAGCAGCATCCACAGCGCTATGTAGAGCAGGAACTGCGGGCCCGGCAGCAGGCAGGACACCAGGAAGATCACCCGCATGGTCGTGGCCGAGGTGCCGAAGCGCCGGGCCAGCGCGGCACAGACTCCGCCGATCACGCGGCCGTGGGTGGGGCGGGCAAGGGCGGTCATGTCGGCTCCTCCGTGGTCGTCGGCCCGCTGCCGATCCCTGTCGGTGCGAGCCGGTGGCAGGTCCCGTGCGGGACCTCTCAACTGCTCTCAACGGTACGGAGACGAAGGGGACGAAGCATCACTCTAAGGGGCGATCCCGACCCTGGGAATCGTCGGGGTACAGCCCTGAGACAGCTCCTCCTGGACGGTGACCGCGATCCCGGCCGCCCCGGGCTCCCGCGCGTCCCGCCGCCGCAGCCAGGCCCGGCCCGCCGGTACGACGGCCAGGTGGGCCAGGACGACCCCCGTCGTGTTCAGCAGCAGCGAGTCGACGTCCACCACACGGCCCGGCACGCCCGTCTGCAACAGGGCGATGCCGAGGGAGATCAGCGCGCCGGCCGCGGCCGTACGCAGCAGCGACGCCAGCGGGGAGACGGTGAGCCTGCCGTGTGCCAGCGGCAGCAGCACGCCCAGCGGCGCGAGCAGCGCGAGCCCCTCACCGAGGGGTCTGGCCGCCCCGGGCCAGCCCAGCGCCAGGTCGGCCCTGACACCGGCCAGGGGACGCAGGTTCGGGGGCATCACCCAGGGGACGTCCAGGGGGCGCAGCATCAGCCAGGCGACGAGGGCGAGGTGTGCGACGAGGAGGACACCCCCTGTCACACGGACGCGGATCGCGGCGCTGCCGCCGATGGAGCCTTGACGCTGCACGAACCCCTAGACGCGGCGGCCGGCGTCATTGGTTCCACCGCGGAATCTTTTCGGCAGGCAAACAGGTGCTGACAGGTGCTGACAGGTGCCGGCAGGTGCTAGGCGCCCGTCACCTCGCCGGACGGCGGCTGGGTGCTGCCCGGGTGGTCACGGAGCTCGTCCGTGCACTCGTAGCGGCGCAGGGGGCCGTCGGGGCCGCCCAGGATGACCGAGCCGTCGTCCTCCGTGGCCGCCGAGTCGGACAGGGTGCACACCAGCTGGGCCAGGGCGTAGGAGGTGAGCCGCGAGGGGGGCGTGCTCAGGCGCAGGGTGTCCTCGGGGTCCTTCGGCCGGGGCCCGCTCACACCGAGGCCGCCCGGCACGTACGTCGTGTACCCCGCGGAGCGCTCCGCGGGGGACGGCGACTTCGCGAGCTGGTCCAGCAGCCCCTGCGCCACGATCACCCGGCGCCGGGCGTCCGGGGTGCCCTCCGGGACCCGCACGGTCCGGTCGACGGCCACCAGGGACGCCCCGCACAGCAGGAAGACCTGCACCGGCACCCCCCGGCCGGCCTCCGTGGACAGGTCGGACGCGGTCAGTGTGCACGGCACCCGCGACGGCGCCGCCCCGAAGTCGGTCGGCACCTCCGTGGCCCGGATGCCGCAGCCGGCGAGCAGCGCGCCCAGGAGGGGCAGCGCCAGCAGCCGTCGTACGGTCATGACCCCTCCTCTCCTGAGCTGTCTCTGTCGGTCCTGGTGTCCTTGGCGCCCGCGTCGCCCTCGTCGCCCTCCTCGGTCAGCCGTGAGGCGTCCCGTGGCAGCCGCAGGGTGAACACCGCGCCTCCGTCGGGCGAGTTGGCCGCGGTGATCTCGCCGCCGTGGATGTGGGCGTTCTCCAGGGCGATGGACAGGCCGAGCCCGCTGCCCTCGGAGCGCGGCCGGGAGGCGCTCGCCTTGTAGAAGCGGTCGAAGACGTGCGGGAGGACGTCCTCCGGGATGCCCGGCCCGTGGTCGCGGACCCGGATCTCGATCGAGTCGTCCGCCTCCCGGACCGACACCCGCACCGGCGAGCCGCCGTGTTTGAGGGCGTTGCCGATCAGGTTGGCGAGGATGACGTCCAGGCGACGCGGGTCCAGCCGGGCGTGCATGCCGCGCTCGGCGTCCAGCTCGACCGCGTCCAGCCAGGCACGGGCGTCGATGCAGGCGGTGATCTGGTCGGCGAGGTCGACGTCGTCCAGAACCAGCCGGGCGGTGCCCGCGTCGAAGCGGGTGACCTCCATGAGGTTCTCGACCAGGTCGTTCAGCCGCCGGGTCTCGCTGACCACCAGCCGCACGGCCGGCTCGATCATCGGGTCCATGCTGCCGGTCTCCGCCTCCAGCTCCTCCTCCAGCACCTCCGTGACGGCGGTGATGGCGGTGAGCGGGGTACGCAGTTCATGGCTCATGTCGGCCACGAAGCGACGGGACGCCTCGTCCCGCGCGGCCATCTCGGCGACCCGCTGCTCCAGCGCCTCGGCCGCGTTGTTGAAGGTCCGGGACAGGTCGGCGAGTTCGTCGGTGCCGGAGACCCGCAGCCGGGTGTCCAGCTTGCCCTCGCCGAGGCTCCGGGCGGCCACACCGAGCCGGTGCACCGGCTTCAGCACGGTCGTCGCGGCGGCCTGCGCCAGCAGCGCGGCACCGATCAGCGCGAGCCCGGTGGCGATGCCCAGCGACCAGGCCAGCGAGTTGAGGTCCTTGGCCTCCGGCTCCAGGGACTTCGCCATGTAACCGGTCGGACCGCCGCCGATGACGCGCGTCCCCGCGACCAGGTACGGCGTGCCGTGGTCCACGACCCGCTGCCAGTACAGGTGGTACGGATCCTTGTTGGAGCCGGTCACCTCCTGCCGCTTGGTCACGGCGGCGCGCAGCGACTCGGGCACGTCCTCCAGCGCGAAGCCGTTGATGCCGCCCGAGTTGCCGTACACCGTCTTGCCCCGGGCGTCCTCGGCGACGAGCAGCACGCTGAAGTGCTGGCTGCTGGCGGCCATCTGGCCCGCGGCCCGCTGCAGCTGGTCCTGCGTCGGATGCTCCGGCAGCGCGCCCGCGCGGTTCTGCATCTCCTGCCGGAAGTCGCGCAGCACCGCGTCCTGGGCGCGGGTGAGCACCGCCTCCCGGTTGAGCCAGTAGGCGATGCCCGACGCCGACACCGCGGCGGTGAGCGCGACCAGACCGAAGACCAGTACCAGGCGCAGCCTCAGGCTGGTGAACCTGAGCCGCGACAGACTTCCCCTGCGCCCCGCGGCCCAGCCGCGCAGCCCCCCTTGCGTGTCGGTCACTGAGGCGCGTCCAGGCGGTAGCCGACACCACGGACGGTGCGGATCAGCGTCGGGGACGAGGGGACGTCCTCGACCTTGGCGCGCAGCCGCTGCACACACGCGTCGACCAGGCGCGAGTCACCGAGGTAGTCGTGCTCCCACACCAGCCGCAGCAGCTGCTGCCGGGACAGCGCCTGACCGGGCCGCCGGCTCAGCTCCAGCAGCAGCCGCAGCTCGGTCGGGGTGAGCTGGAGGTCCTCGCCGTTCTTCGTCACGGTCATCGCGGACCGGTCGATGACCAGGTTGCCGAAGGTCGCCGAGTCGCTGGACTCGCGCTCGCCGCGCCGCAGCACGGCCCGGATCCGGGCGTCCAGCACCCGGCCCTGCACCGGCTTGACGACGTAGTCGTCGGCCCCCGACTCCAGGCCGACCACGACGTCGATGTCGTCGCTGCGCGCGGTCAGCAGGATGATCGGCAGCTGGTCGGTGCGCCGGATGCGCCGGCACACCTCGAACCCGTCGATGCCGGGCAGCATCACGTCCAGCACGATGAGGTCCGGCCGCTGCTCGCGCAGCAGCTTCAGACCGTCCTCGCCGCTGGCAGCGGTGGCCACCCGGTGCCCCTGGCGCGTCAGGGACAGCTCCAGGGCCGTACGGATGGCGTCGTCGTCCTCGATCAGCAACAGGGAAGGCACAGGCTCATTCTGGCCCATGGAGGGCTGCCGTACGACCTCCCGGCCCCCTCCTGTCGGCGCGGTCCCCCAGCGCCGTCACCTGTGCGCCGCGTGTGACCTGACCGGGTGGGACCCCTGTGACAGGTCTGTGACAGTCGACGGACACGGCCATGAAGTCACCCCGGCAGTCTTTTCGTCACGGGCCGGACGGGGAGCAGGAACCGGCCCGGCAAGACCGATTCACCGGAAGTCCACGACGGGGAGCGCGAGATGAACACGCTGCACAGCATCAGCACCAGCGCAGTGGTCACGCGTCTGCACGACGTGCACCGGGGATCCGAGAAGTCCGGTGCCGTGAGCGGGCGGGGGTGCGCTCGCGGCACCGGGCGTCAGCACACCGTTCATGCGCAGCAGGGGCTTCAGCCCTACATGACGGTGGTCGACGGGCGGGGGGAAGCCCACGGGGGAGCCGCGTACAGGGAGGACTCGGGGGAGCGCCGTTCGCTGACGGAGGCGGAGTTCACCGCCTACGTCCAGGAGCGCCGCGCCTCCCTGTACGCCACCGCCTACCACCTGACCGGCGACCGCTTCGAGGCCGAGGACCTGCTGCAGAGCGCGCTGTTCTCGACGTACAAGGCGTGGGAGCGGATCAGCGACAAGGCGGCGGTCGGCGGATACCTCCGCCGCACCATGACCAACCTGCACATCAGCGCCTGGCGGCGCCGCAAGCTCAACGAGTACCCGACCGAGGAACTGCCGGAGACGCCCGGCGAGACGGACGCGATGCGCGGCACCGAGCTGCGCGCGGTCCTGTGGCAGGCGCTGGCCCGGCTGCCCGAACTCCAGCGCACCATGCTGGTCCTGCGCTACTACGAGGGCCGCACGGACCCGGAGATCGCGGAGATACTCGGCATCAGTGTCGGCACGGTGAAGTCCAGCATCTGGCGCTCGCTGCGCCGGCTGCGCGAGGACGAGGTCCTCAGCTTCGGCCGTGACCAGGAGGACGCCTTCGGCGAACTGGTCGCCTGAAGGTCCGGGGGGACGGGGGAAACACGGGGGGAGCACGGGGGGAGCACGGGGGACCGCGGGGGACCACTGGGGGGTGGGCCTCGGCGGAGAACGGGGGATACGGGGGAACGGGGGAGGAGAGTACGGGGGAGCAACGGGAAACGGGGCTGGTGGGCCGGGGGGTCCTACCAGTCCCGTTTTCGCGCGTTCGTGCGTTCGTGCGTACGGCCCCTACGCCGGCGTCTCCTGGCGTGCCTGCCGGCCCGCCGCCGCTGCCGCCAGCCTGCTCAGTGCCTCGTCCCGGTCGCACGGGTGCGCGCCGAGGGACACCTGGCGGGTGACGATCGTGCGCTCCGCCCGCATCAGCCGCCAGCCGCGGCGGAGCAGGAACGGCACCGACTTGCGGCCCTCCTTCAGGTCGCGCACGAAGCGCCGCCGGAAGGTGGTGACCGGGCCGCGGGACAGGCACAGCGCGTCCGCGAGCACGCCCAGCTCCCGGCAGCGCTCCACGATCTCCGCGGCGAAGATGCCCTCCGCGATGAACAGCGGGGTACGGCCGATGTGCAGCGTCTCCTCGCCGGTGCGGGCGCTCAGCCCGAGGTCGTACACCGGCACCGGGGTGGACCCCGTCGCGCACAGCCGGGTGATGGCCTCCACCGCGACGTCCGCGTCCCACGACTCCGGGTGGTCCCAGTCGATGTCCGAACTCCCCTGCACCAGGGGCAGAGTCGGGTCGTCACCCTCCTTGTAGAAGTCGTCCAGGCGCAGCACGGGGAGCCCGGAACGGGCGGCGACGAGTGACTTGCCCGAGCCCGAGGGGCCGCACAGCAGCACGACACGGGCGGGGGGCGAGGGATGAATGCTCACGGAACACCAGTTTGACGCATGGCGGCCGCCCTGCCGACCCCGCGGGTCGGCTTTTGAGCGTGAGCCCGGCCTCAACTACCCTTCGTGTCGACCTCATTACCCTGCGCACCAGAAGGTGGCACCAGCGATGGCCCGACACACCTCCCCCGAGCACCCGACCGCGCAGCGCGCCCTGATCGCCCTCGTCACCGCCGGAGCGGCCCTGGGAGCGGGGGCGGCCACGGCGTCCGCCGACTCCCTCCCCGGCGTGGGCCTCAACTACCGCCCCGTCGACACGGGCAACATCGACCCCCAGGCCGGCATGCGCGCCGCGACGGGCATCGTCGGCTACGTCACCGGCCCGGTCGCCGGCCTCAAGCCCAACCCGCTGGCGGGCACGGGTGTCGACCCCCTGGACAACGGGGTGGGCACCCAGCTGGCCGACTTCAAGCCGGTCGGCTCCCAGACCCTCACCCGCCCCCTGGCCCAGGCTCCGTCCCTGGGCAGCGTCCCGGTGCTGGGGCAGGTCCTGGGAGGACTGGGCCGCTGAAGGCGCCCCCGAAGGGGCGCGGGGCGGTGTTCGACATGCGGTTCCGCCGCGCGGGCGCGACCGGCCACGGTGAACCCGCGGCCGGCCGGTCACGCGGTTCCCCGCCCCGCGCCCGTCAGTAGGAGGAACCGCCCGCGCCCAGCGACCCCGTCGGGTGCCACACCGTCTTGGTCTCCAGGAACGCCGTCATCCGCTCGGTCCCGGGCGTCTCGAAGTAGTCCACAGCCTGTGGACGCAGGACGCGCTTCAGGTTGTCGGCCGCCGCGATCTCCAGCTCCTTCGCCAGCGCCTCGTCCGCGCCCGCGAGGTCGATCGCGTTGACGTCCTGGTGCGCGGCGAGCGGCGCCGCGATCTCCGCCGTACGGCCGGAGAGGACGTTGACCACGCCGCCCGGGACATCGGAGGTGGCCAGTACCTCGCCCAGGGACAGGGCGGGCAGCGGGGCCTTCTCGGAGGCGATCACGACCGCCGTGTTGCCGGTGGCGATCACCGGGGCCACCACCGAGACCAGGCCGAGGAACGACGACTCCTGCGGGGCCAGGACGGCGACCACGCCGGTCGGCTCCGGCGAGGAGAGGTTGAAGTACGGGCCCGCGACCGGGTTGGCCCCGCCGGTCACCTGGGCGATCTTGTCGGTCCAGCCCGCGTACCAGACCCAGCGGTCGATCGTCGCGTCCACGACGGCCGCCGCCTTGGACTTCGACAGGCCCTCCGCGTCGGCGACCTCCCGGACGAACTGCTCCCTGCGGCCCTCCAGCATCTCCGCGACGCGGTAGAGGACCTGACCCCGGTTGTAGGCGGTCGCGCCGGACCAGCCGCCGAACGCCTTGCGCGCGGCCACGACCGCGTCACGGGCGTCCTTGCGGGAGGACAGGGGAGCGTTCGCCAGCCAGTTGCCCTTTGCGTCGGTCACCTCGTACACCCGGCCGCTCTCGGAACGCGGGAACTTCCCGCCGACGTACAGCTTGTAGGTCTTGAAGACGGACAGACGGTCAGACATCGAGGTATGCCTCCAGGCCGTGGCGGCCGCCCTCGCGGCCGAAGCCCGACTCCTTGTAGCCGCCGAACGGCGAGGTCGGGTCGAACTTGTTGAACGTGTTGGACCAGACGACACCCGCGCGCAGCCTGTTCGCCACGGCCAGGATGCGGGAGCCCTTCTCGGACCAGATGCCGGCCGAGAGGCCGTACTGGGTGTTGTTCGCCTTGGCGACCGCCTCGTCCGGGGTGCGGAAGGTGAGGACCGACAGCACCGGGCCGAAGATCTCGTCACGGGCGATGGTGTGGGCCTGGGTGACGTTCGTGAAGAGCGTCGGGGCGAACCAGTAGCCGGAGGACGGCAGCTCGCACGCCGGCGACCAGCGCTCGGCGCCCTCCGCCTCGCCCCGCTCCGCCAGCGCGGTGATCCGGGCCAGCTGCTCGGCGGAGTTGATCGCGCCGATGTCGGTGTTCTTGTCCAGCGGGTCGCCGAGGCGGAGCGTGGACAGGCGGCGCTTGAGGGAGTCCAGCAGCTCGTCCTGGATCGACTCCTGGACCAGGAGACGGGAGCCCGCGCAGCAGACCTGGCCCTGGTTGAAGAAGATGCCGTTGACGATGCCCTCGACGGCCTGGTCGATCGGGGCGTCGTCGAAGACGATGTTCGCGCCCTTGCCGCCCAGTTCGAGGGTCAGCTTCTTGTGCGTGCCGGCGACCGTGCGGGCGATCTCCTTGCCGACCGCCGTCGAGCCGGTGAAGGCGACCTTGTTCACGTCGGGGTGCGCGACCAGCGCGGCGCCCGCGTCGCCGTAGCCCGGGAGGATGTTGACGACACCCTTGGGCAGGCCGGCCTGGCGGCAGATGTCCGCGAAGAACAGGGCGGACAGCGGGGTCGTCTCGGCGGGCTTCAGGACGACCGTGTTTCCGGTCGCGAGCGCCGGGGCGATCTTCCACGCCAGCATCAGGAGCGGGAAGTTCCAGGGGATGACCTGGCCGGCCACGCCCAGCGGGCGCGGGCTCGCGCCGAACCCGGCGTGGTCGAGCTTGTCGGCCCAGCCCGCGTAGTAGAAGAAGTGGGCCGCCACCAGCGGGAGGTCCGCGTCGCGGGTCTCCTTGATCGGCTTGCCGTTGTCCAGCGTCTCCAGGACCGCCAGCTCACGGCTGCGCTCCTGGATGATCCGCGCGATGCGGAACAGGTACTTGGCGCGCTCGGAGCCGGGCAGCGCCGACCACTTCTCGAAGGCCTTGCGGGCTGCCTTCACGGCGCGGTCGACGTCCTCGGCACCGGCCTGGGCGACCTCGGAGAGGACCTCCTCCGTCGACGGGGAGACCGTCTTGAAGACCTTGCCGTCGGCGGCCTCGGTGAACTCGCCGTCGACGAACAGGCCGTAGGAGGGGGCGATGTCGACGACCGAGCGGGACTCGGGCGCGGGGGCGTACTCGAATGCGGATGCCATGGGGATCAGTCCACCGTCACGTAGTCGGGGCCGGAGTAGCGGCCGGTGGCCAGCTTCTGACGCTGCATCAGCAGGTCGTTCAGGAGCGAGGAGGCGCCGAAGCGGAACCAGTGGTTGTCCAGCCAGTCCGCGCCCGCGGTCTCGTTGACCAGGACGAGGAACTTGATGGCGTCCTTGCTGGTGCGGATGCCGCCGGCCGGCTTCACGCCGACCTGGACGCCGGTCTGCGCGCGGAAGTCGCGGACCGCCTCCAGCATCAGCAGGGTGTTGGCGGGCGTGGCGTTGACCGCCACCTTGCCCGTCGAGGTCTTGATGAAGTCGGCGCCGGCCAGCATGCCGAGCCAGGAGGCGCGGCGGATGTTGTCGTACGTCGACAGCTCGCCGGTCTCGAAGATGACCTTCAGCCGGGCGCTGTCCCCGCAGGCCTGCTTCACGGCGACGATCTCGTCGTACACCTTCAGGTACCTGCCGGAGAGGAACGCGCCCCGGTCGATGACCATGTCGATCTCGTCGGCGCCGGCGGCGACGGCGTCACGGACGTCGGCCAGCTTCACGTCGAGGGCGGCACGGCCGGCCGGGAAGGCGGTGGCCACCGAGGCGACCTTCACGCCCGAGCCGGCGACGGCCTCCTTGGCGACGGCCACCATGTCGGGGTAGACGCAGACCGCGGCCGTCGTCGGCGTCGTGCGGTCCGTGGGGTCGGGGTGGACCGCCTTGGCGCCGAGCGCCCGGACCTTGCCCGGGGTGTCCGCGCCTTCCAGCGTCGTCAGGTCGACCATCGAGATGGCGAGGTCGATGGCGTACGCCTTCGCGGTCGTCTTGATGGAACGGGTTCCGAGAGAGGCGGCGCGCGCCTCCAGGCCGACCGCGTCGACGCCGGGCAGCCCGTGGAGGAAACGGCGCAGCGTGCTGTCGGACGCGGTCACGTCACTCAGGGCGTGTGCGGCGGGTGCAGTACTGGGCATGGTCACCAGACGAGCATATCTACGCGCGTAGCGGCTGTACACCCCCGCTGCTCACAGCGGCGCCGGAGATCACGGATGAGCGCCGGTTCGCGGGCGCCTGGCCGCGCCGTCGGCGCCGTCGTGCAGAATCGGGGCCATGACCACCCCGGATCACCCGTCACCCGCGTCACCGCCGCCGGCGTCCGCCGCCAAGGACCGGATCTACCGCTCGCCCCTGGGCCTCGCGGGCGGCGTGCTGCTGCTTCTGGTCGTCCTCTGGCTGGGCTTCGACGCCCTGGCCAAGGGCCACGGCCGGACCCCGTGGCTGGCGCTGGCCGGGCTGATCCTGATCGTGCCGGTGGTCATCGCCTTCACACTCCGCCCGGCGGTCTTCGCCAACGAGGACCGGCTGCGCGTCCGCAACCCGCTGCGGGTGATCACCCTGCCCTGGGGCGAGATCGCCTCCCTGCGCTCCGGCTACTCCAACGAGGTCGTCGCCAAGTCCGGCACCAAGTACCAGCTGTGGGCCGTCCCCGTCTCGCTGCGCGCCCGCAAGAAGGCGGCGCGCCGGCAGCAGCGGGCGGCGGCGGACGAGGCCCGGGGCGTGACACCGGGCAGCCGGGGCGGCGGCCTCGGCCCGGGCGGCCTCGGCCTCGGCGGCTTCAGCCTGCGCGGCCCCGACACCGGGCCGACCCGCGCGGAAACCGACCAGATCGTGGACGACCTCCGGGAACTCCTGGAACACCGGGCGGAGGCCGAGTCGGCACAGGGCGAGGTCAGCGTGCGCTGGGCCTACGAGGTGATGGCCCCGGCGGTGGCGGGGGCCGTGCTGCTGGTGATCCTGGTGGCTCTGGGCTGAGGTTCGTCGGGGGAGCGGGCCTGTCTGTGACGGCTCTGGCCTGAGGTTTGTCGGGGGCGCGGCTGGCCGGGGGTGCTTTCGGGGTGAGGTCTGTCGGGGGGCGCGGGCCGTCCGCGGCTGGTTCCGGGCCGGGGCCGTAGCCGACCCTTCGCCGCTGTCGAGTGTCTGGAATGCGATGAGTACGACCCCCGGACCGCCGTCGCCCCTGCCGCTGCCCGCAGCGGTGGTGCCCGACGGCTGCCCCTCCTGGAGCGGTGAGCACGCCCGCCGCTGGCTCGACGCGCTGCCGTCCCGCTGGGTACCCCTGCCCTACCGGACCCGGCAGCTGCTGACCGCCCTGTCCGCCTCCGTGGCGGCCACGGCACTGCTGGTGCTGCCCGCCGGATGGCAGCCGTGGGCGGCGGCGCTGCCGGCGCTGCACGGACTGTGGCTGTACGCGCGCCCGGAGATCGTCCCGGTGTCCGCTCCTGTGCTCGCGGTGCTGCTCGTCGTCCTGCGGCCCGGGACGACCTGGCCGGAGACCGCGGTCGCCGTGACCTTCCTGGCCCTGGTCTGGGCGGCTGCCGTGCCCCGGCTGGCGGCCCGGCGCCGGCAATGGGACCGGGCCCGGGACGCGGCGTCCGGCGTCACCGCGCCGCTGCCGGACTCCGGTCGGCCCCTGCCCCGCGGCCGGTTCCTCATCGTGTGCGGAGGCGTCCTGCTCGCGCTCGGGCTCGCTGCCGTCGTCCTCGTCCCGGCCCCTGCGCCGGACCCGTCCGAGGCGGCGCGGACGCTGCCCGCGCTCGCCTGGCTGGTCGCCGGTCAGGGCCTGACCACGCTGGTCTCCGGGCTGCTGGGCCGCCGCCGGGCCGCCGCCCTGCGCGCGGCGCCGGCGCCCGTGCTGCGGGTGCTCGTGCGCGAGGGCGCCGACGGCGACACGGAGGTGTTCGCCGCCGACGACACGGCCGCGCTGCGGCCCCTCTTCCGGGTCGCCGTCACCGAGGCCGGGGACGCCGTCGGGGAGACCGGGGAGATGACCGGGGACAAGACCGGGGACAAGGGGGAAGGGGACGACGAAGCGGAGCTGGACGACTTCCTGGCGCGGATGGACCGGGAGGGACCGGGGCCGCTGCGGGAGGCCCTGCTGTACGGCGTGCCCTGCGACGGCGCCGAGATCCTGCTGGTCACGGCCGCCGAGGCGGCGGACGGGCCGCCGGTCGTGGAACGGTCGACGGGACCCGTGCGGCCGCTGTCCGGGGCGACGGTACGGCGGCTGTCGGCCGCGGAGAAGCGCCGGGCGGCCCGGGAGGCGTCGCACGCGGAGCTGCGCCGGGCGGCCCGGGAGACCGTCGCCCGGGAGCGGGAGGCGGGGGGTGGCGTCCCCGCGGGGATACGGCAGTGGCGGGCGGGGCTGCTGGACCGGCTCCGTGCACTGCTGCTGGTGGTGTGGGCCGGCGTCGTCTTCTGGAGTGACACCGGAGGCTGGCGCTACGGGCTCGCTGCCCTCGCCGGGTTCGTCGGCGCGCTGTGGCTGCCCCACTGGGTCGCCTGGCGGATCACGGCCGACCGGGAGGGCCTGTGGCTGGGCGGACTGCGCGGACCCCGGCTGCTGCCCTGGGACGAGATCAGGACCGTCGACTGCACCGGCACCGAGCTGAAGCTGGACAGCCGGCGGGCCTCCTTCACCGGCTGGTCGGCGCACGCGCCCCGCTGGCCGTGGCTGGAGCGCAGGTTCGGTCTCCTGCACCCGTACGAACGGACCGCCGGGGAGATCACCGCCCTGTGGCACGACCCGTCACTGCGTCCTTCCGCGTCGGCCGACCGCGGTCAGCGGGGCCGGCCGCTGTGGCCCCTGGCGCTGGTGGCGGAGGCCGCCTGGGCGGCGGCCCTGCTGTTCCTGTCCTGAGCCGGACACGCCGCCGGGGCGCCCCGGCGGCGGTGGCGGGAACGCGGGCCGGCGTCTACGAGCGGACCGCCGGCAGGCCCTCGGCGCTGGTGCCGGTGCGTCAATCCGGCGGCGACGGTCTCGTGGCCGGCGGCCTGGCTGCGGCGGTCTCGTGGCCGGCGGCCCGGTGGTGCGGATGTCCTGGCTGACGGCCTGGCTGCGACGATCTCGTGGCCGGCGGCCTGGCGGCGGCGGTCTCGTGGCCGGCGGCCCGGTGGTGGGGGTCTCGCGGCTGACGGCCTGGCGGCGACGATCTCGTGGCTGACGGCCTGGCTGCGGCGGTCTCGTGGCCGGCGGCCCGGTGGTGCGGATGTCCTGGCTGACGGCCTGGCGGCGACGATCTCGCGGTCGACGGTCCGGCGGCGACGGTCTCGTGGCCGGCGGCCCGGTGGTGAGGGTCTCCCGGCCGGCGGCCCGGCTGCGACGATCTCGTGGCCGGCGGCCTGGCGGCGGCGGTCTCGTGGCCGGCGGCCCGGTGGTGGGGGTCTCGCGGCTGACGGCCTGGCGGCGACGATCTCGTGGCTGACGGCCTGGCTGCGGCGGTCTCGTGGCCGGCGGCCCGGTGGTGCGGGTCTCCTGGCTGACGGCCTGGCGGCGACGATCTCCCGGCCGACGGTCCGGCGGCGACGGTCTCGTGGCCGGCGGCCCGGTGGTGCGGGTCTCGTGGCTGACGGCCTGGTGGTGAGGATGTTCCGGCTGACGACCGGGCTGCGACGGTCTCCCGGCTGACGGCCTGGCGGCGGCGGTCTCGTGGCCGGCGACCTGGCGGCGACGATCTCCCGGCCGACGACCAAACCGCGGCGGTCTCGTGGGCGGCGACCGTGCGGTGACGATCTCCCGGCCACCGGTCAGGCGGTGGATCGAGCCGCCGCCCTGGCCGGTGGCCCTGCCTTCCTGGCCGGTGGCCCTGCCTTCCCGGCCCGTGGATGGGCGGCAGGGCCCCGTGGGTGGGCCGTGGGTCAGATGCCGGCGGCCGCCGACAGGTCGCGCTTGACGGCTGCCAGCAGCTCGGTCGCGCGGGCGCGGGCGGCCGGGAGCGCGTCGTGCGCGGAGACCGGTACGACGACCTCCAGGTAACACTTCAGCTTCGGCTCGGTGCCGCTGGGGCGGACGATGACCCGGGCGCCGTCGAGCGTGTAGCGCAGGCCGTCCGTGGGAGGCAGCCTGTCCGTGCCCCGGGTCAGGTCCTCGGCCCGGACGATCGGCAGACCGGCCAGCTCGGTCGGCGGCTGCTCGCGCAGCCGGCGCATCGCGTCCGCGATCAGGGAGAGGTCCTGCACGCGCACCGACAGCTGGTCCGTGGCGTGCAGACCGTGCTCCACGGCGAGGTCGTCGAGCAGGTCGAGGAGGGTACGGCCCTCCTCCTTCAGCACGGACGCCAGCTCGGTGATCAGCAGCGCGGCGGTGATGCCGTCCTTGTCGCGTACACCCTCGGGGTCCACGCAGTAGCCGAGGGCCTCCTCGTAGCCGTAGCGCAGGCCGTCGACGCGGGCGATCCACTTGAAGCCGGTCAGCGTCTCCTCGTACGGCAGGCCCGCCTTCCCGGCGATCCGGCCGAGCAGGGAGGAGGAGACGATCGACTCGGCGAAGGTGCCCCGGGCGCCGCGGCGGACCAGGTGGGCGGCGAGCAGGGCGCCGACCTCGTCACCGCGGAGCATGCGCCAGTCGGCGCCGTCCTTCACGGCCACGGCGCAGCGGTCGGCGTCCGGGTCGTTGGCGATGACCAGGTCCGGGTCGACGGCGCGGGCCTGAGCGAACGCCAGGTCCATCGCGCCCGGCTCCTCCGGATTCGGGAACGCGACCGTCGGGAAGTCCGGGTCCGGGTCGGCCTGCTCGGCGACCAGCACCGGCTCGGGGAAGCCGGCGCGGGCGAACGCGGCCAGCAGGACGTCCTTGCCGACGCCGTGCATCGCCGTGTAGACCGTGCGGGCGGTGCGCGGGGAGGCGGGGTCCAGGACGGCGTCCGTGCGGGCGAGGTAGGCGTCCAGCACCGACTCGTCCAGGGTCTCCCAGCCGCTCTCCGGGCGGGGCACGTCGTGCAGGGAGGCGATCGCGTCGATCTCGGCGGCGATCTCCGCGTCGGCGGGCGGCACGATCTGGGAGCCGTCGCCGAGGTAGACCTTGTAGCCGTTGTCGCGGGGCGGGTTGTGGCTGGCGGTGACCTCCACGCCCGCGACCGCGCCGAGGTGCCGTATGGCGAAGGCCAGGACGGGGGTGGGCAGGGGGCGGGGCAGCACGGCCGCGCGCAGGCCGGCACCGGTCATCACGGCGGCGGTGTCCCGCGCGAAGTCGGCGGACTTGTGGCGGGCGTCGTAGCCGATGACGACGGTTCCGCCGGCCTGGCCCCTGCTCCTCAGGTACGCGGCGAGACCGGCGGCGGCGCGGATGACGACGCTGCGGTTCATGCGCATCGGGCCGGCGCCCAGCTCGCCGCGGAGACCCGCGGTACCGAACTGGAGGGTGCCGGAGAACCGGGCCGACAGTTCCTCGACGTCGCCGGCCTCGATCAGCTTGGCCAGTTCGTCGCGGGTCTCCTGGTCGGGGTCCTCGGCGAGCCATGCGCTGGCCTTGGCCATGAGATCGTCGTGCACCTTGGGATCAACCTCTCCGTGTTTGCCTGGTCCACTGGGGGCTCCGCTCCCCGGACCCCCGTTCGCCCACCCGCCCGTCCGACCCGGCAGGCCGGGCGGGCGGCCGGGGGCGCGTCGCCGTGGCGGCGGCATCCGCGCCCCGGCATGAGCCGCCCCGGTGCCCGGCCCCCGGCGCTTACAGCTTGTTCAGCACCTGGCCCAGCAGCTGCCCCATCCGTGCCGCGGAGTCGCGGCCGGCCTGGAGGACCTCCTCGTGGTTGAGGGGTTCGCCGGTCATGCCCGCGGCCAGGTTGGTTACCAGGGAGATGCCCAGGACCTCGGCGCCGGCCTCGCGGGCGGCGATGGCTTCGAGGACCGTGGACATGCCGACGAGGTCCGCGCCGATGACGCGGGCCATGCGGATCTCGGCCGGGGTCTCGTAGTGCGGGCCGGGGAACTGGGCGTAGACGCCCTCCTCCAGCGTGGGGTCGATCTCCTTGCACAGGGCGCGCAGGCGCGGGGAGTACAGGTCCGTCAGGTCGACGAAGTTGGCGCCGACGATGGGCGAGGTCGCCGTCAGGTTGATGTGGTCGCTGATGAGGACCGGCTGGCCGGGGCGCATGCCCTCGCGCAGGCCGCCGCAGCCGTTCGTCAGCACGATCGTCTTGCAGCCCGCGGCCACGGCCGTACGCACGCCGTGGGCGACGGCGGCGACGCCGCGGCCCTCGTAGTAGTGGGTGCGGCCCAGGAAGACCAGGGCGCGCTTGTCACCGAAGGAGTACGAGCGGATCTTGCCGCCGTGCCCCTCGACGGCCGGCGGCGGGAAGCCGGGCAGCTCGGTGACCTGGAACTCGGCGTCGGGTGCGCCCAGGGCGTCGACGGCCGGAGCCCAGCCGGAGCCCATCACGAGGGCGACGTCGTGGGTCTCGGCGCCGGTGAGGGCGCGCAGGCGCGCGGCGGCGGCGTCGGCGGCGGCGTAGGGGTCGCCCTGGATGTCGTCCGGAAGAAGAGATGCGTTCACGCCGACGAGGGTAGCCGGTCTTCGCCTACGCGCGTAGATGACAGAGCCCACGGGTTTGGATCCGTTACCTTGTCGGTTTCCACAAACGGCGGCGGAGGGCCAGGTGGAGGGCCGGGCGGGGAAGGGGGCGCCGGGTCAGCAGGGGCGCTTGCGGAGTTCCATCACATAGTCGTGCGGGGCCCCCGCCGACTCCGCCGCGTCGGCGATCTCGCCCAGGTAGCGCGCCGACGGCAGACCGCCCTCGTAGCCGTCGAGGACGTACGCCCAGGCCGGCTCCTCGCCGTCCAGCGTGTGCACGCGCACGCGTACCCGCCGGTAGATGCCGAGGCCCACACCCTCCCACCGGTCGAGCGACTCCTCGTCCATGGGCGCGATGTCGTACAGGCCGACGAAGACCCCGGCCAGCGGGTCCTCGACGATCGTCGCCAGCGCGCCCTCCCAGCCCAGCTGCTCGCCGCCGAAGGTCAGCCGCCAGCCGTTCAGCCAGCCGGTGGCGCGCAGCGGGGAGTGCGGGGCGCGGCGGGACATCAGGCGCGCGTCGAGGTTGCCGGCGTACGCGGCATAGAGCGACATGGGGAGAGGGTACGGCAGACGTCCCGTGCGCCTCCGGTGTCCCAGGAGTGACCCGGTGGTGCCCCCGGGCAGTAGCACCTTGAAGCGTGCGGGACAATGGAGTACGTGACTCGGATCGTGATCATCGGTGGCGGACCCGGCGGATACGAGGCGGCCCTGGTGGCCGCCCAGCTCGGCGCGGAGGTGACCGTCGTCGACTGCGACGGTCTGGGCGGAGCGTCGGTGCTGACCGACTGCGTGCCGTCGAAGACCCTTATCGCCACGGCCGAGGTGATGACCACCTTCGACTCCTCCTACGAGGAGCTGGGGATCATCGTCGCCGACGACACCCCGCCGCTGGAGCAGGCGGCCCGGGTCGTCGGCGTGGACCTCGGCAAGGTCAACCGCCGGGTGAAGCGGCTCGCGCTCGCCCAGTCCCACGACATCACCGCCTCCGTGACGCGCGCCGGCGCCCGGGTCATGCGCGGGCGCGGCCGGCTGGACGGCATGCAGGCCCTGGACGGCTCCCGCAAGGTCGTCGTCACCGCCGCCGACGGCACCGAGGAGAGCCTCACCGCCGACGCCGTCCTCATCGCCACCGGCGGCCACCCGCGCGAGCTGCCCGACGCCCAGCCCGACGGCGAGCGCATCCTCAACTGGACCCAGGTCTACGACCTCACCGAGCTGCCGGAAGAGCTGATCGTGGTCGGCTCCGGTGTGACCGGTGCCGAGTTCGCCGGCGCCTACCAGGCGCTCGGGTCGAAGGTGACCCTCGTGTCCTCCCGCGACCGCGTGCTGCCCGGCGAGGACCCGGACGCCGCCGCCGTGCTGGAGGACGTCTTCCGGCGCCGGGGCATGAACGTCATGGCCCGCTCCCGCGCGCAGTCCGCCAAGCGCGTCGGCGACCGGGTCGAGGTGACGCTGGCCGACGGCCGGGTCATCACGGGCTCCCACTGCCTGATGGCCGTCGGCGCCATCCCGAACAGCGCGGGCCTCGGCCTGGAGGAGGCCGGCGTCAAGCTGCGCGAGTCGGGCCACATCTGGACCGACAAGGTGTCCCGCACGACCGCGCCGGGCGTCTACGCCGCCGGTGACGTGACCGGTGTCTTCGCCCTCGCCTCCGTCGCCGCCATGCAGGGCCGCATCGCCATGTACCACTTCCTCGGCGACGCGGTGGCCCCGCTCAACCTGAAGACGGTCTCCTCCAACGTCTTCACCGACCCCGAGATCGCCACCGTCGGCTACACGCAGGCCGACGTGGACGCGGGCAAGATCGACGCCCGGGTCGTCAAGCTGCCGCTGCTGCGCAACCCGCGCGCCAAGATGCAGGGCATCCGGGACGGCTTCGTGAAGATCTTCTGCCGGCCGGGCACCGGGATCGTGGTCGGCGGTGTGGTGGTGGCCCCCCGCGCCTCGGAACTGATCCACCCCATCTCGATCGCCGTCGACAACAATCTGACGGTCGAACAGATCGCGAACGCGTTCACGGTGTACCCCTCCCTTTCGGGGTCGATCGCGGAGGTCGCCCGGCAGCTGCACACGCGCAAGGCGAGCGCGGAGGGCTGACGGGCCCGGCCGACTTCCCGCTGGTCACGGGGAGTTGTGGCGCGTGCGGACGGCATAGTCGGGGCGGGCGGGGCCTATATCACTTCCCGCCCCACCATGCGAACAACTTCTGTTATTCGGCGCAAACTGCTGAAAGCAGACGGTCGCTGGGGTTACTGTCAGTTTCGTGTTCGCTGCTGAACGTCGCCAATTGATCCTCGAAATGGTGCGAGCGAACGGTGCCGTGTCGCTCCGTGAGCTCGCCCGCGTCGTCCAGACCTCCGAAGTGACCGTACGGCGGGACGTGCGCGCACTGGAGGCAGAAGGACTCCTCGACCGCCGGCACGGCGGTGCGGTACTGCCGGGCGGGTTCACGCGGGAGTCCGGCTTTCCGCAGAAATCCCATCTCGCGACCGCCGAGAAGACGGCCATCGCCGACCTCGCCGCGGGCCTCGTCGAAGAAGGCGAGGCGATCGTGGTGGGGGCCGGTACGACCACGCAGGAGCTGGCCCGCCGCCTCGCGCGCGTGCCGGGCCTCACGGTCGTCACCAACTCCCTCCTGGTGGCCCAGGCGCTGGCCCACGCCAACCGGGTGGAGGTCGTGATGACCGGAGGCACCCTGCGCGGCTCCAACTACGCCCTCGTCGGCTCCGGCGCCGAGCAGTCCCTCCAGGGCCTGCGGGTGTCGAAGGCCTTCCTCTCCGGAAGCGGCCTGACGGCCGAACGGGGCCTGTCCACCTCCAACATGCTCTCGGCGTCCGTCGACCGCGCCCTCGTCCAGGCCGCAGCGGAGGTCGTGGTCCTCGCCGACCACACCAAGCTCGGCACGGACACGATGTTCCAGACCGTGCCGACGGACCTCATCACCCGCCTGGTCACCGACGAGCCGCCCGCCCACGACGACCGCGCCGGCACGGAGCTGCAGGCGCTGGCCGACCAGGGGGTGCAGATCGCCGTGACGGGGGCGAACGGAGTCTCTCCGGGGGGTGAGCAGGCCCCGGCGCGGCGCGCTCCGCTCCCGGGGCCGAGGAGGGGCATGGCGCTCCGCTCCGGGCCGGGGCTGGGCGAGCCGGCGGGGCCCGAGCGGGGGCGGGTCGCCGATCTGCGGCGGCGCTGAGGGCGCGGGTGCCCGGCCGCCGTAGGGCTCCGGGTCACCGTGCTCCCCGCGCCGGAAGCGGAACGCCCGGCAGACCAACCGAGGTCGGTCCACCGGGCGTCACTGTGCAGCGTGCCGTCAGTCCTTGATCTCGCAGATCGCGGAGCCCGAGGTGATGGACGCGCCGACCTCGGCGGCCAGGCCCTTGATGGTGCCCGCCTTGTGGGCGTTGAGGGGCTGTTCCATCTTCATGGCCTCCAGGACGACGATCAGGTCGCCCTCCTGGACCTCCTGGCCCTCCTCGACGGCGATCTTGACGATCGTGCCCTGCATCGGGGAGGCGAGGGTGTCGCCGGAGGCGACGGGGCCGGACTTCTTCGCCGCGCGGCGCTTCGGCTTGGCGCCGGCCGCGAGGCCCGTGCGGGCCAGGGACATGCCCAGGGAGGCCGGGAGGGAGACCTCCAGGCGCTTGCCGCCGACCTCGACGACGACGGTCTCGCGGCCCAGCTCCTCCTCCGCCTCCGCGTCGGCGGGCCCGGTGAAGGGCTTGATGTCGTTGACGAACTCGGTCTCGATCCAGCGGGTGTGGACCGTGAACGGGTCGGCG
>NZ_BMRM01000007.1 GCF_014648635.1 Streptomyces cinerochromogenes
TCCCGGGCAACTTCGGCTCGTCGTACACGACCGTCATGAGCGACACCACGAAGAACCTGTTCGAGGCGCCGCAGGTCTACAAGGTCCAGGGCCAGAACCAGTACCTCATGATCGTCGAGGCCCGGGGAGCGAACGAGCAGCGCTACTTCCGCTCCTTCACCGCCACCAGCCTGAGCGGCTCGTGGACCCCGCAGGCCGCGAGCGAGAGCAACCCCTTCGCGGGCAAGGCCAACAGCGGTGCCACCTGGACCAACGACATCAGCCACGGTGACCTGGTCCGCACCAACCCCGACCAGACCATGACCATCGACCCCTGCAACCTCCAGCTCCTCTACCAGGGCAAGTCCCCCAGCGCCAGCGGCCCCTACGACCAGCTGCCGTGGCGGCCGGGTGTCCTCACCCTGCAGCGCTGACCGCTCCTGACCGCCTCGTCGAGGAACCCCGGCCGTGCGGCGGCCGGGGTTCCGCTCGCCCCGGGCCGCTGTCGCGGCTCGTGTACTCCGCCGCCGCGTGCGGTCCGTGATCGTGCCGAGCAATCGCCGGGTTGCGAGGGAGACTGCAAGGAATTGCAGAGAGCTTCGTGGGGAGTTTCGCGGGGAGTCCGCCGCCATCTCCGCACGTCGTGAACGGACTTCTGGTCGAGGAGCAGGGCGTCACGGAGTCGATCCGCGAGAGAACCTCGCTTGGACCGCTCGCTGCATGAATTCTTTTGCGTCAACTTGCGCAAGGAGCCTGGTGACGTCCGGCGGGCCGGGCCGCGGCCGGGTGGTGGCCTGCGGATGTCGGCCCGGAGAAGGGTTCGTGGTCTCCGAACCAGGTGGGCCGGTCGGAGATGCCTCTGCCCTGGGCGTCCGTGAGTCTGTTCAACCCTTTGATGCACAGCCCGGACGAACTCGGGCTGTGCGGCCGAATCGCATGCTCCGTCGAACGCGAGGAGCACGCTCGGTCACCGGATGACTTCTCCTCGTGTTGAGATGTGCGCGGACGGCGGGCACGAGCCCGCCTCCGCCCGCGCAGCGGCGCCCGTGGCCGCTTCCCACCACACAAGGGGTGACATGTTCTCGATACGTCATCGGGTCCCGTCCGCCTGGCGGTCGGTCCTCATGCTCGGCGTGCTCCTCGCCGGCCTCCTCGCCGTCACGGCCCCCCGTGCCCGGGCGGCCGCGGCACAGGACGTCTCCGTCACGTTCGGGGTGCGGGCCGCCACCGAGGGCGAGATCCTCCTGGTGTCCGGCAGCGCCCCGCAGCTGGGTGCCTGGGACCCGGCCAGGGCCGTCCCGCTGGGCACCACGGCGAGCGCCTACCCGCACTGGTCGACCAGCGTCCAGCTGCCCGCCGGTCTCACGGTGCAGTACAAGTACATCAAGCGCTCCCCGACCGGCGTCGTGACCTGGGAAAGCATCTCCAACCGCACCCTGACCGTCTCCCCGGACGGGCCGGGCAACGACGACCGTTGGAACATCGCCCCCATGACGGCCACCTTCCATGCCACCGCCGTCACCACCTGGGGCCAGAACCTCTACGTGTCCGGCAGCGTCGCGGACCTTGGCGCCTGGGACCCGGCCAAGGCCCTCCCGCTGACCACCGATTCCGCCACCTACCCCCTGTGGGCCGGCACCCACCAGCTGCCGCCCGACACCGCCGTGCAGTACAAGTACCTGAAGAAGAACCCCGACGGCACCGTCACCTGGGAGAACGGCGACAACCGCACCGTCTTCACCACGTCCGCCGACAGCCTGACGCTCGACGACATCTGGCGCTGACGCCCCGGCCCCCGGGCAGTGTCCCCCGTCATGTCGGGAGATCCCACACGTTGACGGCGTCAACGAGCGGATCTTGGAGGCGGCGGACAGCCGTGTGTACGGTTACGGGTATGTCACACACCCCTGGCCCTCAGGCCGGTCCGCTGGTCACCGGTTCCGAGATCGCCCGGCTCGCAGGCGTGACCCGTGCCGCGGTCTCCAACTGGAGGCGACGGTACGACGACTTCCCGGCACCGGCCGGCGGAGGAGCCGGCAGTCCGCTCTTCCGCCTGGCCGAGGTGCAGGCGTGGCTGGACAAGCAGCGCAAGGGACAGGACCTGTCGGAGGAGGTCCGGCTGTGGCAGGCGCTGCGCGGAGCCTACGGTGACGACATGCTCGGGGCCCTCGCCGACGCCGCCCGGCTGCTGGCCGAGCCGGCGGCGCAGGCGCCCGCGGCACTGCCGCCCGAGGCCGTCCGTCTGCTGCGCACGGCGGCCGAGGAGGGCTCGGCGGACGAGCGGGTGAACGGCCTCGCCGAACGTTTCACCGACTCGGTCCGCCGGGCCGGATCGGACCAGGTGACCTCGCCGCGCATCGTCCGCGCCGTGCGCCACTTCGTCGGTGACCTGCCGGACGACGCGACCGTCCTCGACCCGGCCTGCGGCATCGGCACCCTGCTGCTGACGGTGGGGCCCGAGCGCGGCCCCCGGCGGTACGGCCAGGAGACCGACGAGCGCAGCGGCCGGTTCGCCCGGCTGAGGGCGCGGCTCACCTCACGCCCGGGCGTCGAGATCGCCGTCGGGGACTCCCTGCGCGATGACCACTGGCCGGCTCTGAAGGCCGATGTGGTCGTCTGCGACCCGCCGGTCGGCGACCACGACTGGGGACGCGAGGAGCTGCTCCTCGACTCGCGCTGGGAGTTCGGCACGCCGTCACGGGCCGAGGGCGAACTGGCCTGGCTCCAGCACGCCTACGCCCACACCGCGCCCGGCGGCCGTGTCCTGATGGTGATGCCGGCGTCGGTCGCCTACCGCAAGGCCGGCCGTCGTATCCGGGCCGAACTGGTACGGCGCGGCGTGCTGACGCAGGTCGTCGCCCTGCCGCCCGGCAGCGCGGCCTCCCACGCACTCCCCGTGCACCTGTGGCAGCTGCGCCGGCCGCGGTCGTCCGGTGACGAGGCGACCAGCGTGCGCATGGTGGACCTGACCGCGAACGAACCGGACGGCCCGCTGGAGCCGAGGCCCGAGCAGACCGTGGACGTGCCGTTGATCGACCTGCTCGACGACGCCGTGGACCTCAGTCCGGGCCGGCCCGTCAGGGAGTCGCACCGCGACTACGCCGCCGAGTACGACCGTCTCCGACGGGAGCTGGACGAACAGGTCCGCCGGCTCGCCGAGCTGCTTCCCTCCCTGACCGGGGGACGCGGAGGCGGCGTCCAGGACGGCCCCTCCGTCAGCGTCGCCGACCTCGCGCGGGCCGGACTGGTGGAGTTCGGCGACCCGGAACCGCTCTCCGTCAGCGACCAGCTGGACACCGACTTCCTCCAGGGCTTCCTGCACAGCTCGGCGAACACGCGCCGCTCCACGAGCACCAGCGGCACCTTCCGGCTCGACGCCAGGGGCGCGCGCATCCCGCAGATGGACCTCGCCGAACAGCGCCGCTACGGCGCCGCGTTCCGGGCGCTGCGGGAGTTCGAGGAGCGGGCGCGCAGGGTGGCCGAGCTGAGCGGGGAGGCCGCCGCGCTGGCCCGGGACGGGCTGGGCAGCGGGGCCCTCGCACCGCCGCCGGCCGACTGAGGCCCCCGCCGGTTCAGCGGGGGACGAAGGGACTGGGCTCCCCGCTCCACGACACCGCCAGCGCCTCCCTTGCCCGGGTGCACGCCACGAACAGCAGACAGCGCTCGCGCAGCAGATCCGACTCGTGCTGCAGCGCGTCCACCGACGCCGGAGTGACCTCGCGGGCGAAGGGCACCGCGCCCGCCGTCACGCCCAGCACCGCCACGCAGCGGAACTCCAGTCCCTTCATGGCGTGCATGGTGGCCAGCCGGACGCCCTCCACCTGCGGCCCGGGGTGGTCCTTCACCCGGACCACCGGCACCCCGGCCGCGGACAACCTGTCGTACGCCTTGTCCAGCAGCAGGTTGAACCGGGTGCACACACCGATCTCCGAGGGGCGGATGCCCTGGGCGATCCAGCCCTGGACCCGCTCAACCAGCGCGGCGACCTCGGCCTGCTCGGAGCCGTGGCCGTCGACGTGCGGGCGGCGGCCGTGCAGGAGCGAGCGGTAGCCCGCCAGGGAGTCGGTGCCGTCACCGGCCAGGTCCTCGATGGTGACGGGGCTCAGGATCCTCGTGGACCAGGTCAGGATCTCCTCGGTGCTGCGGTAGTTGACGCGCAGCCGGTGGGTCCGGCCGGTCACCGCGATGCCCAGGGAGGCCAGGGACACCCGGGAGTCGTAGATCCGCTGGTGGGGGTCGCCGGTGAGGAACAGGTCGTCGCTGCCGGGCGCCACCGAGCCGCGCAGGACACGCCACTGCGCCGGGTGCAGGTCCTGGGCCTCGTCCACCACCACGTGGTCGTGGGTGGGGGAGGAGGCGGCGAGCAGTTCGGCGGCCCGCGCGCATATCCGCAGGTGTGTGGTGGCCTTCTGGTCGCGCAGCATCGACTCGAACAACTCGACGGCCGGCCACAGCTGTTCACGCCGCGACGGGGACAGCGCGCTGCCGCGGCCGCGCCGGGAGGCGGCGCGGTAGGCGTCCAGGGTGCGCAGGTCCTGGGCGAGGATCACGTGCCGGTACTCCTGCGCCAGGAACTGCTCGGTCCACGGCAGTCCCAGCTTCCTGACGACCCGCTGCCACAGCTGCCGCTCCTCCCGGTCACCGATCGGGGCGGGCACCCTGCCGTCGAGGCGGCCGACGATGCCGTGCGCGTGGGAGTTGACGGTGGTGACGTCGACGCGCGCGAGGAGGGAGGTGTCGCCGTCCAGCAGGACGGACAGGTTCTCCCGCAGGGACGCCGCCAGGGCGCCCGTGAAGGTGGTGAGCAGCACGCGGCTGTCGGGGGAGCGGGTCAGCAGGTGCTTGACCCGGTGCAGTGCCGCGACGGTCTTGCCGGTCCCGGGGCCGCCCGTGACCTGCACGGGGCCGCCGTAGGACACCCGGTAGGCGACGCGGCGCTGGGAGGGGTGGAGGAACACCCGCCAGGCGGCGAAGGGCTTCTCCAGGATGCCGGCCAGTTCCTCCGGGCCGGTGACCAGCGTGATACGGCTCGTGGTGTTGGCGATGGCCACGGCCAGGCTCTGGTCCGGGTCGGGGCCCGCGTCGGCGGGCCGCCTCACCGCGACCACGTCCCGGTACACCTCGTCCGGGCCGAATCCCTCGGCCAGGTACTGGAGGACCTCGCACTGGTCCTCCGGCAGCAGCGTCTCGAACGCCCGCAGCTGGGCCTTGCTCACGATGGTCCGTACGGCACGGAGCACCTGGTCGTCGATGCCCAGGTCGCGCAGCACCGTGTCCGAGTACGAGGCGAACAGCAGGGAGTCCGCCGCCTCGGCCGCCTTCTCCAGGGCCGGGGTCAGCTCCTCGATGGCGACCGCGTTGCGGACCTCCAGGGCCCGCGTGGCGGAGTTCGTCGTGTACAGCCGCTTCGCGGCCCAGGAGTAGGCCTCGTCGTGGGGGACGACGTTGACGAGCAGGAAGACGTCACTGCCGTCGTCCGGGGCGAGGACGACACCCCGCCAGAAGTCGTTGATCCGGATGGTCCGCATGCGCGGGTCGCGGGCGTTCACCACGGACTCCAGGTGCAGCCCCTTGTCCGCCTGCAACTGCGCCACGCTGAGCTGCTGGAACTTCTGCATGGCCTTGCGCACGCCGGCCTTGACGGGCCGTTCCAGGACGTCGTAGCTCTCCCAGAAGCTGTTGGCGAACGCGAGCTGCGGCACGAGGTGGTCTCCCCCCTGGACGGACCCTGCGCAGTGGATCATACGCGCCGGGTGTTCACCAGCCGGGCGGCCACCTCGCCGATGTCCGCGAGCAGCCCTGAGGGCTCCTGGTCCAGGTCGAGGGCGTGCTGGTGGATGACGACGCCGGTGTGCCGCACGGTGTGGGCGGCGTGCGCGGCGTTCCCCCGGGCATACACCAGGTGCCCCTCGGGCAGGCCGAGGGCGGTGCAGTACGCGAGCATCTGGTAGAGGTCGGCGTCCGGGAAGCCGTGCCGCTTCTCCGCCTTGTACTTGGCGTCCACGACGGCACGCGCCGTGCCGTCCGGTCCGTACAGTACGAGGTCGGGCTTCATCCGGATCGCGGCGGCGACGTCGAGGTGGTGCGGGTCCTGGAGCCGCGCCGTGTGCCCGTGCGCACGGCAGGCCTCCCGCAGCGCCACCGTCACGAAGTCCTCGAAGAGCTTGTTCATGTCGAACAGGAAGCCGTCGACCCGCAGTCCGCCCGGGGCGTGCTCGGCCGAGGTGTCGTCCAGCACGGCGCGGGCCAGGCGCAGGGCCTGGTGGTACCGGGAGTTCAGGCGCGTCGGCTGCCACGCCGGCAGCGGCCGACCGCGCGCGATCACGTCCACGTCGGCCAGCCGGGCACGCTGGTGGAGGAGCCTGCGGCGCACCTCGCCCGGCACGCCGGGCAGCCGCAGCAGACGTTCCACGGCCGTGCGCAGGATGCGGTTCTCCGCGATGTCGGTCGTGAACTCGTCGTAGGCCACCTCGACCGGCAGCACGGCCCCGAACCGCCGCCGTATCTGCTCCGTCTCCCGGATCCGGCCGCGCACCACCAGGGAGGTCTCCTCCGTCACCCGGTACCCCTGGAGGAGTCCCTGGCGCAAGGCCCGGTCCACCTGCCGCTCCACGGCGTGGGCGAGCGCGGGCAGGAGACCGCGGTGCCCGGCGACCCCGACGTCCCCGTCCCGCCAGAGGGCCCGGGTGTCCAGGCTGTAGCCGAGGAGGAAGAACAGGCGCGCGACCGGGACCTTCGGCGCGATCCGCACGGTGAACGCGCCGGCCTCACCCGGTGCCGTGACGGCCACCGCACCGACCTTGCTGCCGGCCCGCAGCGACCAGCGGCCGGGGGTGTACGGATCCGGAACCGCCTCGACGACACCCGCCGCCGCCAGCGCACGGCCCACGGGGTCCGGCAGGGCGACACTGACGGCGGGCGCGTGCTCGACCAGGTCGACGGCGCGCGTCACCCGAGCGACTCCCGGAGAGCGGCCAGACCGTACCGCTTCTCGATGTCCACGCCCTCGCCGTAGTGGTGCTCCTCCAGCAGCGGCAGGATCCGGGTCCGCCAGGTGCGCTCCAGACCGCCCTCCCGGTAGACACCCTTCTTCATCAGGTACGAGGGCCCGATGCGGAAGTCGGGGTCCTCGATACGGGAGTTCAGCGCGTCCAGCAGATCGGCCGGCTCGGTGCCGCGGCCCTCGCGCAGCAGCCAGCGGCGCAGCAGCCCGCTCGTCGGCTCGGCGCGCGGCGACAGCTCCACGAACGCGAAGCGCCGCCGCATGGCCGCGTCGACCAGGGCGATCGAGCGGTCGGCGGTGTTCATGGTGCCGATGACGAACAGATTGGGCGGCAGCGCGAAGTCGTCGCCGGAGTAGGTGAGCCGCACCGACTTGTTCCGGTACTCCAGCAGGAAGTACAGCTCGCCGAAGACCTTCGCCAGGTTGGCGCGGTTGATCTCGTCGATGATCAGGAAGTGCGGGATGTGGTGGTTGCCCTCCCGGGAGGCGAGATCGGCGAGCTCGCGCAGGGGGCCGGCGGTGAGCCGGAAGGCGACCTGCTGTGTCCGCGGGTCCTCCTGGGGGCGGAAGCCCTCGAAGAAGTCCTCGTAGGCGTAGGAGGGATGGAACTGTACGAGCTTCACCTGCTCCGGTCCGCCGCCGAGGAACTCGGCGAGCTTCAGGGCGAGGTACGTCTTGCCGGTGCCCGGCGGGCCGTACAGCACCAGCTGGCGTTCGTCGCACAGCAGGTCCCGCACCTCGCGGAGCCAGTCGGCGTCGTGGACGAGGAGGTCGGCGGCCAGCTCCTCCGTCGGGACGGGCAGCTCCGGTTCCCGGCGGGCGGTGAGGGCGGGCAGTTCCACGCTCGGGTCCCGGTCGGCCGCCTCGGCCTCCTCGATCAGCTCCTCGTCGCTTATCCCCAGTCCTTCGACCAGGTCCCGGACCGCCGTCAGGTCGATCACGTCGTGCTGGGCGGACAGCTTCTGCTGGAGCGCTTCCGGCAGGTCCTCGTACGGGTGTCCCTGCTCCGCCCAGTCGACCGGACGGCGCAGGTCCGACCGGCCGTCCTCGGACGCGACCTGTTCCGCGCCACCCGCGATCCTTCCGAGATACAGCCGGCCGCCCGAGATCGTGCACACCGTGTCGCCGGGTCGCATCCGGGAGAGGAACAGGTGCAGTTCCTCGACCAGCTGCACCTTCTGGTTGTACGTCGCCGTGGAGGCGTAGTCCTCCTCCACGGCCGCCCGCAGGCGTTCCTTGCTGATGCCCTGCTCGATGCCCTGACGCAGGTGCCGTGCCTGGAGCGTCACCAGCCCCTCGGACAGCCACAGCCGCCGCACGAGGTCGAGGCCGGAGACGTTGGAACCCCGGACCAGCCAGGTGCGGTTGGGACCCCACCACACCTGGTCGAGGTAGTCGGAGAGCGGATGGCCGTCGGGCGACTTCCACTCCAGCCAGCCGTTGGCACTGCGGCCGACCAGGATCTCGGCGGCGGCCGTCGGCGAATTGCACTCGACGTCCTCGACGAGCTCCATCCATCCGGGCCAGGTCTCCGACTCCACGAAGACGCTCTCCGCGATCAGCCGCTGCCGCAGCCGGTACGACGACGGGATCCGGACCGGGAAGGACGGCACCACCTCCGGCCGCCCCGGCGAACCGGCCAGGACGACGAACTTCTGGCTCCCGTTCGTCCCCTTCTCCGCCAGCAGCCGTCCCCGGGCCTCGGGGCCGCCGCCGGGCAGTCGCAGCCGGAACTCCGGGTATGCCTCGGCCATGGAAATCGCCCCCCTGTGGATGCCGTCCCGATCTGCCCTGCAGCGTACTGGCCGGCACTGACAACCCCCTGCGGGCGGACCCCGCACCGCTCCTAGGATGATCACCGAGGTGCGGCATGCGGAGGGGGACTCATGACGGACGACAGACGGGACGGCCCGGCGGCCGACGCGTTCCGGCGGGCGCGCTCGCAGTGGCTGGAGGGCCGGATCCGGGAGCTGTCCGCCGTCCTGGAGACCACCGCGCCCGGCCTGTACCGGCTGCTCCCCGCCGACCTCGGCGATCCGCGCACGGCGGCGGCCGTCACCCTGGCGAGGATCGCCGCCGACGAGGCGCGGGCACAGCCGGTGGCCGAGTCCGTCGGCTGGCTGGAGCGGCTGATACCCGGCGGTTACCGGCACGACCTGGCGGCGGACGTCCGTGAGGTGCGGTCGCTGATCGCCGACAGCGGCGAGGCGGCCCTGTGGGCCTGGAACGCCGAGGGCTGGGAGGAGCTGCTGCTGTGGTGGTGGCGCCGCCACCAGCCGCGCACCGGTGACCCCGAGCGGGACTTCGCGGAGTGGCGGGCGCGCTGGTCCGCGGAGGTTCCGTGGAACGGCGACATCGACCGGCCGGAGCGGGCGCCCCGCCGGCACGGCCGCGCCCTCGTCACCCCGGCGGAGTTCCTCGCCCGCGAACCGGAACCGCTCCGCCTGCTGGCCCGGGCGGTCATGAGCGCGCCTTCGGCGGTCGCCGCGGTGGAGGACGCCGTGCTCCTGCGCGAGGAGCACCTCCAGGGCGCCGGGCACCTCAGGTGGCTGGCCGAGCAGCAGGCCGTGGTGGAGCAGGCGGAGGCCTGGCGGCGGGCACAGCAGAAGACCGGCTCGGAGGCCACGCGGGCGTTCCTCGCCGAGCTGTCCGAGGCGGTCAAGCGCTACATGTCGCTGGTCCTCCAGCCGGTGACCGACGCCCTCTCGGCCTGCGAGCGGGCCCTGCTGCACGACAGCAGGCCCGGGCCCCGGCGCACGGCGGCCGACTACCTGGAGACGTTCCTCGACTGGTACGAGCAGCCGGACGTGGACGCCTGGGACGACGACGAGCTGGGCCACGACCTCGCCCGGGAGGCGCGGCAGCGCCACGAGCGCCGCGAGACCACCTGGCAGGGCATGCTCGGCACGATCCCCGTCTGGTACCACATCGTCCGGTCCCCGCAGGAGAGAGCGGCGGCGCTGGCCTACTCGGGGCGCCCGTCGGCGTCGGTCGTCCGGGTGCGCACCGGCGACACCGAGGCGAGCACCGGCTTCGACCTGTGGGACGCGGAGATGTGGGACGAGGAGACGGGGGACCAGGACGAGGAGGCCGCCGACTGGTACCCGGAGCCCGGCGTCGTCGTCCGCTGCGCCCCGTACGACGCCTCCGGCCTGTGCGCCCTGCTCGCGGTGGCCCAGCTCGGCCACGCCCGCCTGGAGTTCCTGGTCCCCCGGGCCGACGGCGGCATCGGCCGCCTGCGCACGGTGCGGGCCCGGGTCCGCGGGGACGACGCGGACGCCTGGCGGCGCTGGGCCCTCACCTCGCTGGCCCGCCTCGCGCCCGACCCGGAGGACCTGGCCGATCTGATCGCCGGGCCGGGGGAGGGCGGAGCGGGGGAGGGACGGGAGCGCGAGCAGGACGCCACAGGGTGGGGCGCCGCTGGTCCGGGTGCCACGGGGCGGGGCGCCGCCGGTCCGGGTGCCGCGGGTCGGGGCGGCGATGATCCGGGTGCCACCGGTCGGGGCGCCGCTGGTCCGGGCGCCCCTGGCTCCGGCGGCTCCGGTTCCGACGGGCCCGGTCCCGGCGGCCCTGATTCCGACGGCTCCGGTCCGGGTGCCGCCGGTGCCTCCCGCAGGGCGATGTCCCCCGAACTGCTCACCAAGGTCAAGGCGCTGCTGCGCAAGGCGGAGGACCCGGGAGCGACCCAGGAGGAGAGCCGTGCCTTCCTGGACAAGGCCATGGAACTCATGGCCAAGTACGGGATCGAGCGGGCCATGCTCGACGAGGTCGGCGAGTCCGCCCGGCCGACGGACAGGATGATCGACGTGCACCCTCCCTACGCCAAGGAGGTACGCCGGCTGCTCAGCCGTATCGCGCAGGAGATGCGCTGCCAGAGCGTGCTCGTCGACACCAGGGACAACCGGCGCCGGCTGCACCTGTTCGGCTACGAGTCCGACATCCAGGCGAGCGAGCTGCTCTTCGCCAGCCTGCGGTTGCAGATGCTCGCCGGCGCGGACGACGCCGGCCGGCGGCACCGGCCTGCGGGCGAGGACGCCCGCGCCTACAAGCGCTCCTGGATGCTCGGGTTCATCAGGGAGGTCACCGCGCGCATCGGCGCCGCCCAGCGAGCGGCCAGCGAGGCCGCGGACCAGGGGGCCGCGGACGGCGGCACGCACCCGTCCGGGCGCAGCGTCGAACTCGTCCTCGCCCACCGGTCGGCCGAGGTCGAGGCCCAGCTCCACCAGCACTACCCGAAGCTCGGGCAGGCACGCCCCACGAAGTTCAAGGGCTCCGGCTACTGGCAGGGGATCGCCGACGGCCGCCTCGCCGACATCGGCGGTCCGACGTTCGCCGAGGGGGAGGCCGATCCGGAGCTGACGCACTGAGGGGCCGCCGCGTCGGGTCCGGGCCGAGTGCGGGGAGCCGGAAGCCGAAGCGTGGGTGAGGCGTGCCGCCGGCCCCACGGACCAGGGCCGGCGGCACGCCTCGGACGGCTGCCGCGTCAGGTGGCCGGGAGGGCGTGGCGGGGACCGTGGCCCGGGGGCGGTGTGAGGGTGGAGGTGTAGGTGTCGCCTTCCACCAGGGGGTTGTCCGGCGTGAGGCCGGCTTCCGCCATGCGGTCGTACTCCCCGAGGATCAGTTCCTTCGTGCGGTACGTGCCGTACCTGGCCTCGTCCTTGCGCTTGACGATGGGGAAGGTGTCGAGCACATGGACGACGTCCTCCCGGGAGATCCCGTACAGGTGGAAGAAGAGGGCGTCCAGCTCCGCGCGGATCACCTGGCGGCGCGCCTCGTCCCAGCGGAAGGGCGGCCCGCCGTCGCCGAGGTCCCGCGCGAAGGGCGCCATGTCCGCCGCCGTGTGGACGAGTTCCAGGACGCGCGGCCGCACGTACGCGCCGTGGGCGGCCAGCGTCCGTGCGGACGGTACGGGCAGCTGGCGCAGGTAGATCATGGTCAGGTGGGTGCCGGCGACCTTCTGGCGTGCCACGTAGTCCAGCGCGAAGGAGGAGAGCGCGGCCACGAGCAGGGGCGCGTGGCCGGGGTCGGCCAGGGACGCCAGCGGCAGGGTGTTCGCGAGGGCGGCCCGGGGAAGGAGCGCCGCGATCACCGTGCGTTCGTCGGTGGACCGGCAGATGTCCCGCCAGCCCAGCATCCAGTCGGCGTCCCACCGGCCGGCCAGCCGGTCGTCCACCACACCGCGGCGCACCCAGTAGCGGGGCCGGGCCTCCGCGGCGGGGTCCGTGCGCACGACGGTGTCCTCGTCGGCGTAGGTGAACCACCTGTGGTCGTAGTGGTGGAGCATCTTGGCCTCGTACACCTTGTACGCGGCACCCTGGTCCGGCTCGCTGTCCAGGAGTTCCCCGGCCGCGTGGGACAGGTGCAGCACCTCGGTGTACTGGAAGCCCCAGGGGTTCCCACCGGGTGCGCCCTCGTCGACCAGGACGGGGACCCGCCGGTAGACGCCCAGGGTGATCTCGGCGTCGCGGCGGGAGCGGAACACCGGGCACGTGCCGGTGTTCGGGTTGAGCAGCGTGATCTCCTCAGGTGTCAGCGTGAAGGACTTCCCGGGCTCGTCCAGTTCCTGGGGACTGTGCAGGAAGAAGGCGAACTCGGCCTTCGGCTCCCGCGCGGCGCGGCCGGCGAGGGACAGGATGCTGAACTTGAACGAGCGGTGCACGTTCGGGAACAGCGGCGCGGCGTTCTCGAAGTCGTACAGCGCCGCGAGGGCCCCCGTGCGGACGAGGTCCTTGAAGAAGTACTGCGTGGTCGCGTCGGTGGCGATCCCCGTGGGCACGATGACGCCCATGCGGCCGTGCGGGCTCGTCAGGAGACGGTCCGTCTCGGAGAAGACGGCGTACGTGTTGATGTCCCCGCGGCCCGTCAGCGGGCAGCGGCCGGCGTCGCGCAGGAAGTGGCTCTCGCCCTCCGACCGCCGTTTCGCCGCCTCGTACTCGGCGTACAGGACATGACCGTCGCGGGTGTCCCTGAGCCCGGAGATGAGCTTCTTCCGGGCGGCCGCGTTCCCGGCGTTCGCGATGGCGGGGTCGCGCTGCGCGAAGAACTCCTGTTCCTGGAGCTTGATGCGTTCCCACGGGGGGTTCCCCACCACGCAGTCGAACCCCCCGGCCCAGCCCGTCGCCGGGTCGAGGCCACCGGTCGCCGCACCCGCCTCCGGTACCGAGAAGACCTCCGGGAACTCCAGGTGCCAGTGGAAGAAGGCGTACTGGTCCCTGAGGCGTCGGATCTCCTCGTGCGTGGACCGCGGCGCCGCGTCGGCCGACGGGTCCTGAAGACTCCGGAAGACGTCCTGGGTGACCGCGAGCGGGCCCCCGGGCCTCTTCGGCCACACGAACGCCGCGCACCACGCGTCCGCCACGTGCAGGGCGTGCGTGTACTCGGCCGACCGGGACCAGTCGAGGTAGGCGGCCTCCTGCCGGCGGACCTCGGCCAGGGTGTCGGAGCCGGCGGCGGTGATGCGGCGCAGCCGGGACGCGAAGGCGGCGTTGGCGACCTTCGTCTCGGTGTCCAGGTCGAACAGGCCGCCCTGCCCGGCGCGTTCCCGCCGGTTCTGCTTCTCCAGGGCCTTGGCGTACTTCTTGTCGTCCCCCTCGATCGGCTTGAACGCCTCGTCGGGCACGCCGTTGCCGAGCAGGGCGGGTGTCGCGCCGACCAGGGCGTTGCCGTGCTTGATGTGGGCGTCCAGGAAGCCGAGGGGTCTGCCCGGTTCGAGGGCTTCCAGCCAGAGCGACACCTTGGCGAGTTCCACGGCCATCGGGTTGAGGTCCACGCCGTACACGCAGCGGGCGACGACCTCGTGCAGCGCGTGCCGCACCGCCTCGACAGGGGGTTCCGGGAGACGCTCCCGCACCGCCGCGACCCGCTTGGCGATCCTGCGCGCCGCCGCCACCAGGAAGTGCCCCGAACCGCAGGCCGGGTCGCAGACGGTCAGGGACAGCAGCTCACGCACGATGGCGTCCGTCGCGTCCGCGGCGCCGGCCGCCGAGGCGGCGGCCTCGCCGCGCTTGACGGCGTCGTCGAGCACCGGGTCGAGCGTGGTGTCCAGCAGGCGCTCGATGAGCCCGGACGGGGTGTAGTAACTGCCCGTCGTCTTGCGGGTGTTGCCGACCAGCTCCACCAGCTCGAAGGTGCGTTCGGCCGCGCTGTGCTGCGGGACCAGCTCCAGCAGGGACTCGTAGACCGAACCCAGTTCCTCGGCGTCCAGGTGGCGGTAGTCGATGGCGCGCCGGCGCCGCGAGCCGTTGTCACGGACCTGGGACAGGTGCCGTACAGCCGTCAGCAGGTACTCGTTCGCCAGGGACAGCCCGCGCAGCGGGGCGTCGGCCTCCGTGTCGGTGAAGATGCCCCCCAGGCCGGGCAGTCCCAGCTCCGGCCGGCCGTGCTCGTCGCCGAGGGCGTCCAGGACGATGCGCAGGGACTGGTACAGGTCGCCGTGGGAGGTGCCCCGGCGGCGACGCGCGTGGGCGCGCAGGCGCGCCGAGGAGAAGTACCTGGCGTACCGCTCCCGTGCCCGCTCGGACGCGCCGGGGCCGTGGAGCACGTCCCGGTCCTCCGCCACGAACACGAACAGCAGTCGGTAGGCGAGGCGGAGCAGCGCCGTGTGCAGCGCCCTCACGTCGAGGTTCTCGCGCAGCGCCGCGTTGTCCGGGTGGCGCAGGAAGCCCGTGCCCAGCGTGGTGATCGCCTCCTGCACCCCCCTCCTCAGCTGGTCCAGGGCGCGCGTGCCGGACGCGATCGCCTCCGTCCGCCACTGCTCCAGCCGGCACCCGGCCGCCGCGGCCCCCTCCGCCACCTCGAACCGGGACGCGTGCAGCAGCCGGTACAGCAGGGTGAACTCGCTGAACAGTTCGCCGTCGAAGATCGCTTCCAGGTCGAACTCGACGTACGACGCCGTGGCGAGCGCGCTGGAGTCGCGCAGGAGGCGCAGCCGGCGGCCGTTGGTCAGGACGCCCCACAGGTGGGCCTCCGTGCGGTTCAGGCACTCCTGGAGCATGGACTGGGGCGGGACCGTGCCGGCGCCGCCCGGTCGTCTGTCCGGCTCCGTGTTCCAGGGCGTCTGGTGGATGAGGGTGTGTCCCCAGCGGTGGGAGACCGGGAACCTCTTTCCCGGGTCGGAGTCGGCGGTGATGCCCGCCTGGCCGACGGGGGTGAGCCGGCCGAAGCCCAGTTCGCGCCAGAGGGGGGTCAGCCAGTCGGACTGGGCGATGCCCGTCGGGTCGGCGGCGGGGACGCCCGTGTCCGGGTCCTCCGGCAGGCGCTCGCGCAGCTCCCGCCACAGCGGCTTCAGGTACTCCCAGCTGCGTTCCGCCTCGTCCCGTACCGAACGGGACGAGGGCAGACCGTAGTCGGCGGGCCGGGAGCCGGGGACGTCCCTGCCCTCCGAGACGCGCAGCAGCATGTCGGCCGGCAGGAGTCCGCCGACCGTGTGGACGGCGGTGAACACCTGGTTGCGGGTGGTGGCGGACATCAGGCGGGGGCTCCTGCGGAAGCGGACGGGGTGGCGGGCAGGTAGACGTATGCGCCCAGGACGTCCGCCGGCTTCTGGGCCGTCACCGACAGGCCGCGGACGATCTCGCCGGATGCGGCGCGGACCCTGCGGTGGGCGGCATCGAGTTCGGCGGCCAGCTCGTCGCCGTACGTCTCCAGGTGCGCGTGGACGTCGGGGAGCTGGCCGAGGATGCGGGTCATCGTCCGCTCTCCGAAGTGCGGGTCGGTGTTCTCCGCCGCCGTGGCGTCCAGCAGCTCCACCGCGCGCTCCTGCGGCAGCCAGACCGCGTTGCGCGGCGCGCCCTCGAAGGCCAGCAGCCTCGCGTCCTCCGCCACCAGCTGCCGTTCGCCGCCCCGCGAGGGGAGCGTCAGGTGGAAGCGGTAGCGGACCAGCAGCAGGGTGGTGCGCGTGGTCACCGCGTCCGTGGTGACCACACCGCAGCGGCGTGCCGGGCGGGCCCCCTCCGCCCGGGGGTCCAGGGCCGCGTTCAGGACGTGGGACGCGAGCGCGCCCACCACCGGGTCCGTGCGGACCAGGGCCGCCTCCCCGCGTGCCACCGCGGGGTCGCCGCGGAACGGGATCTCGCGGTCCTTCTCGATCACCTCCGCGCCCACGGTGGACGCGAGGGCGTCCCGCAGGCCCACCGGGGTGCCGCCGACCTGGGCGGTGAAGTCCCCCGAGCCGCCCTGGTCGCGCAGCACCGCGCCCAGCGCGCCCAGGGACTCCCGTACGAACGTCCGGATCTCGCCCGCGCCGCCCAGCGCCGCACGGATCGAGGCGACCTCGCGGGCCACCTCCTCCGGGTGGATCGAGCGCTGCGCGAAACGGGAGCGGGAGGTCCGCTCGCGCTCGGCCGCCGAGTTCCAGTCGCTCTCCAGCTTCTCCCGGCTCACCTTGAACGCGTCCGCGCCGAACAGCGCGTCCTCGGTCTCGCGGCCGCGCATCAGCAGCCACTCCACGATCGCGTCCGTCACGCCCGTCGACAGTTCGTCGGGGACGGAGACCGAGATGCCGAGGTCCTTCTTGATCTGGCGGTGCTTCTTGATCAGCACCTCCAGGACCTTCCCGTCGATGCCGTTGTCGTCGCCGTACAGGGTGATGACCCGGACCTCGTCGCGGCGCTGGCCGTAGCGGTCGACGCGGCCCTCGCGCTGGTCGTGGCGGGTGGGGTTCCAGGCGAGGTCGTAGTGGACGACCGCGTCGAAGTGGTGCTGGAGGTTGACGCCCTCCGAGAGGCAGTCCGTCGCGATCAGGACGCGGCGCGCCGCCGCGTCGTCGCCGGCCTCCGCCGCCAGCGCCTCGATCCGCTCGATGCGCTGCTGCGGCGACAGCTCGCCGGTGACCGCCTTCACGATCGTCTTCGCGCCCAGGGGGCCGCGCTTCTTCTTCTCCGGGTCGTTCGCGAGCTGCTCGGCCAGGTACTTGGCCGTCGGGATGTAGCGGCAGAAGACGATCGGGTGGTAGCCGTCGGCCAGCAGCGCCTTGAGCTGCCTGATGAGCGCCTTCAGCTTGTGGTCCTGCTCCGGGCCCTCCAACCGCCGGGCCCGCTCGGCGAGTTCCGCCAGCCGGGACTTCGGCGCCCCCTCGTCCGTCTCGGCGCCCGGTGCGACGTCCATGCCCTCCAGGGCGTCGCTGTCGGCCGCGTCGCTGGTGAGCGGGGCGCCCAGCTTGTCGGCCTCCTCCGCGCTCGCGGCGATCGCCGCCGCCGACCGGGTCGTGAGGGTCTGCGCGGCGGCCGCCGGGGACGACACCAGCGAGCGCAGCAGCGCGATCGCCGACCACCAGGCGATCCGGGCCTCCCGCCGGCCCCGGCCGCCCGCCTCCTCGACGCGCTCGCTCGCGTACGCGATCGCGTCGTCGAGCAGGGCCCGGTACCCGGGGGAGAGCTTGTACGTCTCGTCCTTGAAGTAGCGGTCCGAGGGAAACGCGGTGCGCTCGGCGAGGGAGTCGTCCGCCAGGCCGTCCTCCTTCGTGAGGTACTGCCGTACGTCCGCCCGCTTGCGGGCCACGAAGTGCCGGGCCAGCAGCTTCCGGCCCGCCTCCGACTCCAGGTCGACGTGCGCCAGCTCCGGCTTGACCAGGCCGAGCAGGTTCCGGAACGCCGACTCCTTGCCGCTGTGCGGGGTCGCCGTGACCAGCAGCAGGTGCCGGTCGGCGTCCTCCGCCACGCGGCGCAGCAGCTCGTGGCGCAGCTGGCTCTGGGCGCTCGCCGAGGTGTCGTCCGCGGCCACGCAGGTGTGCGCCTCGTCCACGATCACCAGGTCGGGGCAGTGGCGCACGAAGTCGTCGCGGTGGCGCGGGGACTTGATGAAGTCCGTGGAGACGATCACGTTCGGGTACCGGTCGAACAGGGACTGGCCGAGGTCCAGGCCCCGCTCCAGCCGGGACACCGTCGAGGCCAGCACCAGCTCGGCGTCGATGGCGAACTTGCTGCGCAGTTCCTGCTGCCACTGCTCGGCCAGCGCGGGCGAGCACAGCACGGCCAGGCCCGTCGCCTCGCCCTGCGCCAGCAGCTCGCTCGCGATCAGGCCCGCCTCGACCGTCTTGCCGATACCGACGTCGTCCGAGATCAGCATGCGGACGGTCTTCTGCCGCAGCGCCATCAGCAGCGGGACGAGCTGGTAGGCGCGGGGCTCCACCGCGATGCCCGCCAGGGAGCGGAACGGGCCGGCGCCCGAGCGGAAGCCCACCCGCAGCGCCGTGCGCAGCAGACCGGCCGCGCGCTGGTCGCCCAGGTCGGACGGCTCGGGCGGGGCGAAGCGGGCCTCCTCGACGGGTTCGAACGGGAGGACCGCCGCGATGTCGTCGTCCGAGCCGCCCAGCGGGCGCAGCACGAGCAGGTCGGGCTCGCTCTCGGGGAGCACCACCCACTCGCGGCCGCGGGCCTTCACCAGGGATCCGGCGGAGAACGTGAATGCCATAGTGATCGTCAAATCCTCTTGGTGTCAGGGGCGGTTCGCGGCCGGAGAGCCGAAGTAGCGTGTGTGGGCCCGGGCGATGGCGTCCCAGTCGGCGCCGTGCGGGAAGCGGACGACGTCCCAGGTGGCGTCGTAGAGCCGCTCCTCGGCGTCGGCGTCGCGCAGGGCGCTCTCCTCGGTGCCGGGGCCGTCCACGAACACCGCGACGTTCGCGCCGGGCAGCCGGTAGACGAAGTCCGGTGAGGCGTTCGCCTCGGTGAGGAAGACGTCCTTCTCGTCCGGCAGCCGCAGGCCCCGCGCCTTCACCCAGCCCAGGAAGTCGCCCTGGTCCGCCGGTCCGGCGGCGGACTGCCGGGCGGGTGCGGACTCAGCCGGTGCGGACTCAGTCGGTGCGGCCTCAGCCGGTGTGGCCTCCGTCGCCGCGGCGGGGCCGGCGAGCAGCCGCCGGTACTGCTCGGAGCGGGACTCGCCCCGCTCCTCGCGCCGGGCCGTGGCCGAGGCGAACCGGACCAGCAGGGCGGCCACCGTGCGCCGGTCGATCTGCGCGTGGTCGAGCTGGTTGCCGTAGGTGAGCAGGCACTCGTAGCAGCCGCGCGCACAGGGGCGCCCGGGGCGGTGCGCCTCGTCGCCCCGGTCCTCGCCCTCGGGGGAGAAGTGGCAGATCTCCAGCGCGCGGCGGGCCGCCCTGGCGAGGGCCTCGTCCTCGGCCTGGAGCCGGCGCAGCACACCCGCGCCGCCCTCCGCGGCCTCCATGAAGAGGATGCGGCGCCGCGGGCCGTCGTCCGGCGGCAGCAGTTCGCCGGCCAGCTCGGCGTCCTCCAGCTCGAACGCGGCCTCGATGCCCCGCTCCAGCGCGTACATGAGCGTCAGCGCGACCGGCTCGGGCAGCGCCTCGTCCAGGGTGACGACGAGGATGTTGCGCCGGTCCTCCACGTACGGGATGACCCGCTTCTTGCGGCGCCGCTCGTTGCCGTCGGCGTCCACCAGCGGCAGCTCACCGGAGTCGCCGGACGCCTCCGCCGCGTCCTTGTCGTTCATCCAGCGGCCGTCGGCGAGATCCAGCCAGTATCCGACCGGCTCGTCGGTACGCGCCCGGACCCGGCCGGTGTTGGTGATGCGGACGGTCGCGGAGTCGCCGTAGGCGATCCGGGCGAGCTGCCCGCCGCCGTCGGCGACCGTGGCGTTCAGACGGCCCTTGCGGGCGCCGTGGTCGTGGAAGCGGTACGACGTCTGAAGCCGGAAGCCGGCGCGGCGCCGCTCCTCCTCGTCCGAGGAGATCCGCTCGCGGCGGGTGGTGTACACGGTGTGCAGCTGCAGCAGGCCGTACGTCGCCGCGCCGAGCGGCTCGTCGCAGAACCGGCAGCGGTCCTCGCGGTCCTGGGGGTCGTGGTGGTAGCCGCAGTGCGCGCAGCGACGGGCCTCGCCGGTGGTCAGCTCGCCGGAGGAGTCCGGCGGCAGCTGGACGCGGGTCACCTGGTAGCGGGCGCCCTCGTGGTAGACGAGCGCACCGGGGCCGAACTCGCGGATCGCGAGGAAACGGGGGCGCTGGAGGTAGTCGCCGTCGCCGCGGCGGCGGCCGACCGTCGGGATGTACGCGGCCAGCGGCAGGCGCGGGAAGCTGTAGCCGGGCAGGAACCCCTCGGAGGCCAGGTAGCGGTAGGGGTTGAAGTCGGACAGCACCGACTTGCTGTCGGCGCTCTCGTTCATCAGCAGGTTCAGCTGCGTCTCGGCCTCGCGGCGGCGGGCGTTGGCGCGGTTGCGGTCGGTCTCGGTGAGGCTGTAGTCCAGGCGCCGCCGGTTCTGGACGTACTGGTCGTTCAGCGCGGCACGGAACAGGCTCCGCCAGCGGTCGAAGGCGCGGTCGAAGCGCTCCGCGACCGTCCGCACCCTGTCCTCGATCCAGTCGTCGTGCCACCACGTGGTGTCGGCGAAGTCCTCCAGCAGCGGGCCGAGGACGCGCAGGGCCGCGTCCACCGTGCGCCGCTGGGCGCTCTCGTCGTGCGCCGCGGCCTCGATGTGGGGCAGCAGGTGCAGCGCCGGGTCCGGGCGGTCGCCGGAGTCCGGGTACGACACGTCCAGGACGTCGGGGACCGAGCGGCCCAGGCGCAGGCCCGCCTCGGCGATCCACAGGCCCTGCAGGTGGGAGAGGACCAGGTCCTCGTTGGCCAGGTCCAGGCGCGGCGGGGCGACCGAGCCCGCCACCATCCGCTCCGAGCGGCGGAAGTAGTACTGGTCGTGGCTGTTGCCCGTCGCGCAGTACGTGGTCACCAGCGCCGGCTGGCCGCTGCGGCCGGCGCGGCCGGAACGCTGGGCGTAGTTGGCGGGGGTGGGCGGCACGTTGCGCATCATCACCGCGTTCAGCTCGGAGATGTCGACGCCCAGCTCCATCGTGGGGGAGCAGTACAGCAGCTTCAGCTCGGCCTCGCGGAAGGCCTTCTCGCGCGCCTCGCGGTCCTCCGGCGACACCTGCGCCGTGTGCTCCCGGGCGTACAGGCCGGACAGGGCGTCCGCCGTCTCCCGGTACAGCGTGAGGAAGAACGTGTTGATGCGGGGCCCGTCGCCGCTCTGGTAGGTGCGGGTCAGCGGGTCGTGGGCGCCCGACTCGCCCTTGCCGGCCCGCCACACCAGCGACTGGGCGGCCACCCGGTACCCGGTCGTGGTGGCGGAGGAGCCCCTGCGGTAGCGGCCCGCCCGCTGCGGGGCGGCCTCCACCTCCTTCACCAGGCCCGCCCCGGCCAGCACCTTCAGCAGCTCGGTGATGATCAGCTGCAGGTCGTCCTGGTCGAGGTCGCGGAAGGCACGGTCCGCGCGCCGCAGGTACTTGCCGAACTTGCCGCGCGCCGACAGGAACAGACCGGAGCGGTCCATGCCCGGACGCGAGGGGTGCGGATAGGCGGTGCCCACCCGGGGCTTGTCCGCGGAGGACAGCACCCACGGGTCCACCAGCCGCTCCTCGCTGGCGCGTTGCAGGGAGTCGAAGGTGTCGTCGCGGAAGTAGGACACGTCGATGGCCAGCGAGCGGCGCATCTCGTCCAGCAGCGTCCTGGTGATCTCGGCCCGCAGCGCGGGGTCGGCGTCGCGCAGGGCCTGGTGGGTGCCGTCCCAGCGGTCCTGCCTGGCGGCGACCCAGTCCAGGTCCTCGTAGTCGATCTCCAGCAGGCCGGTCTGCTCCAGGTTGGGCATGGTGACGCGCCAGCCGCGCTCCAGGTCGAGGTAGAGCCGGAAGGCGACCACGTCGCGCAGCGTGCGGGCCGCGTTGCGGGCCAGCGACGGCGGCAGGTCGGACTCGCCCGTGTAGTCGACCGAGGAGACGGCCAGCGCGTTGGTCACCGCCGAGGCCAGTTCCTCGTGGTGCAGGCCCTCCTCGCCGGCGTCCAGGGCCGCCCGGTACAGCGCGCCGCGCAGCTGGGTGATCTGCACGAAGTCGTTGAAGTGCCCGGCCTGGAGGGAGGCGTCCTGCCGGTTGTCGACGAAGGTCAGCAGCTTGCGGGCCCGCGGGTCGAGCGCCTCCCGCGGTACCGCCTTCAGCGAGCGGACGATCGACGCCGAGACCAGCGAGGTCGCGGAGGAGCGGCCCTCCTGGTCGAGCGTGGCCAGCTTGGCGAAGTCCCGGCCGCGCGTCTGCTCGTAGGCCACACCGCAGTGCAGGCAGAACAGGAACGGCGAGGGGATGAACGCGGCCTTCAGCTCACCCCGGCCCTCGTGGCCGAACGGGTCCACGGTGACGGCCCTCGGCACGCGGTCGCGGTAGGCGCGCTTGACGACCTCCTGGCCCTTGTCGTCCAGTTCCAGCCAGGATTCGGGCAGCCGGCGGTCGTGCACCGCGTACTGCACGTCGGACGGCCACTCCCGCTCGTGGTCGACGTACAGGTACCCGTCGCCCTGCCGGCCGCCCGTCGCCGAGGTGTCGCGGCGGGCCTCGTAGCGCACCTCGCCGTCCTTCTCCGTGCGCCACACCGTCAGGTACTCCTGGCCGCACTCCCGGCAGAACGCCAGCGGCATCAGCAACTTGCCGCCGGTGCCCGGCTGTTCGAGCTGGTAGGAGCGGGTGAGGTGACGGGAGGCCTTGTCCTCCAGGGTGACGTACACCGTGTCGCCCTTGGACAGGAACTGGTGCAGGCGGAACGCGAACAGGGGGCGCTCGGTGCGCGGGTTGCGTGCCTGCGAGCCGGCCTCCAGCGTGTCCCGGATCGCCTGCGCGCACCTCTCCTCGCTCACCCCGGACAGCTCGTGCAGCTCCCGCGCGGCGACCTCGACCTGTGTCGGGGGCCTGCGTACCAGGCGGCCGCCGGCCGTGTCCTCCGCCAGCCCGAAGCGGTCCTCGATCCAGCGGGCCAGCGGGTCGCGCACGAGGTCGTCGTAGCCGCGCGGCGCGGGGGAGGTGAGCCGCTCGGCGGGTACGGCGGCGGGGGCCTCGCCGGTCGCGCGGACCAGGGTCTCGCCGATGACGTGCTCGGGGCGCACCGTCGTACCGAACAGCGTGCTCGCCACGCGGGCGACCACCTGGCGCCGGTCCTCCAGCGTGCCCTCCGTCGACATGGTGGCCGACGTGCCGATGCACTGGAGGTTCTCGGCCTGGCAGGCCTCGCGGACGCGGCGGATCAGCAGGGCGACGTCCGCGCCCTGGCGCCCGCGGTAGGTGTGCAGTTCGTCGAAGACCAGGAACTCGAGGCCCCGGGCCATGCGGATGAGGCTCGCCCGGTCGGCCGGGCGGGTCAGCATCAGCTCCAGCATCACGTAGTTGGTGAGCAGGATGTCCGGCGGGTTGTCGCGGATCTCCCTGCGCCGCTGGTCGTCCTCCTGACCGGTGTAACGGGCGAAGGTGACGGGCTCCCGGCCCTCGCCGTAGCCGTCGTGGAGGAACTTCCGCAGCTCCTCCAGCTGGCTGTTGGCGAGCGCGTTCATCGGGTACACGATGATCGCCCGGACCCGCTTCGGGGCGTTCGGGCCCTCCTCGTCGCGCTGGTGGAGCACCCGGTTGACGATCGGGACGATGTAGGACAGCGACTTGCCGGATCCGGTGCCGGTCGTCAGCACGTAGGAGGCGCCGGAGGCGGCGGCGTCGATGGCGTCGCGCTGGTGCTGGTGCAGGGTGAGCGGGCGGCCGTCGCACACGGTGCCGCCCCGGGTCTTCCGCGCCTGGAAGACGCGGGCGCACTCCGGGTGCAGCACCTTCTGCTGGGCCAGCTCGACCACGGAGCCGCCGCCCTGGAAGAAGGGGTTGAGCGACAGCCAGGGATTCGGCCACTGGGACTTGTCGTCCAGGTCCTTCGCGACGTACGCCTTGACGCGGTCGTCACGGATGACGGTGCCGCCCTCCGTGAAGGAGCGGTAGTCGCGGATGAGGGTCTCGTGGACGCGGAAGACGTCCATGCCCGAACCGGACGCGGTCACCGGGGCCGGCCGCTGCGGGGCGGGGGAGCGGACCGGCTCCGGGGCCGCCCGCCGCAGGGGCCGCGTCGGGTCCAGCTCGTCCCAGGCGGGTACGAGGCTCCGCTCGCCGGCGGGCACGGCGAGGGGGAGCAGCGCGTCCCGCACGGTCACGGCGTCGGCCGGGCGGTCCGCGGGGTCCTTGGCCAGCAGCCGGTCGACGAGGCGGGCCAGCTCCGCGGGGATGCCGGCGCGGATCCGGCGGAGGGGGGCCGGCTCCTGACGGACGTGCCGTTCGGCCAGCTCGTAGGCGGACTCGCTGGTGAACGGCGGGACCCCGACCAGCATCTCGTACAGCACGCAGCCCAGCGCGTACAGGTCGGCGGCCTGCGTGACCTGCTTGGCCTGGCACTGCTCCGGCGCCATGTAGCGGGCCGTGCCCACGCTGACGCCGGTGCTGGTCAGCCGCGTCTGGTCCGGGTCGTCGACGATGCTGCCCATGCCGAAGTCGAGCACCTTGACCGTGCCGCCGCGGGTGAGCATGACGTTGGAGGGCTTCAGGTCGCGGTGGACCACGCCCTGCGCGTGCGCGGCGGCGAGACCCGCGGCGATCTGGGCGCCGACGGCGGCGGCCCAGGCGACCGGCAGCTGGGACTCCTCCTCCACCAGGTCGCGCAGCGAGCGGCCGTCCAGCAGCTCCATGGCCAGGTAGGGCAGGTCGTCGCAGTCCTCGGCGATGCCGCCGGCGACGAGTCGCGTGAGGTTGGGGTGGTCGAGCCGGCGCATGATGGCCACCTCGCGGGCGAAGCGCTCCACCGCCTTGGTGTCGCTTCCGTCGGTCACGCGTATGCCGGTGCGGCGGCGCAGGATGGTCTTGACGGCGACCGTACGCCCGGGAGCCCCCTCGGGGGCCCGCAGATCCTCGGCCTGATGGACCTCTCCCATGTTGCCCCTGCCGATGGCACGCCCGATGCGGAATCTGCCGTCGATGAGCTGGTGGCCCACTGCCGCTCCTCTGCCCTGTGCTGCCGTCGCGCTGCCCATCCTGTCAGGGGAGCGGTGAGGTTGAGGGGAGTGTACACGAGAGGGGCGGTGAGCGGGTAGGTGTCAGTACGTTGACGATGTCAACGTACTGACGCGGCACGTTCGGTGCCGGTTCGGCGTTCGTGCCGGAATCCGCCCGTTCGCCCGCGCTCCCGGCGCCTCCCGAGTGCGGCCGGAAATCGATGGGTCTTTTTTGCGCCACGCTCGCGGAAAGAAAAGCGTTCCGGCCGGACGACAGTTGACATGCGCTCGGGTGCGGAGTGAGGATCCATTGGCTTTTGCCCTGGCAGCGCATCGCGCAGCAATACCGCCACAGCGGACAGCGCCGTCCGGTTGATGTCGGTATCGCACCTGTGCTAGCGAGTCCGACACCGAGAGATGACCTTCTATGAGTTCCTCCGCCGTTGACCACACTGAAGGCCATACAGGTTCATGAGGCTCGACACGTCGTCCGACCTGTCGCGCGCCTCGGCTTTACCGATCCGAAGAGGGCGACGCCAGTTGCTGGCGGCCTCCGCCGGCAATCTCGCCGAGTGGTACGACTGGCTCGCCTATGCCTATCTCTCCGCTTACTTCGCCGACCAGATATTTCCACCCGGCGGCGACCCGGTCGTCGCGACACTGAGCGCTTTCGCGGTGTTCGCGGTGGGTTTCGCCGCCCGTCCGGTCGGCGGACTCCTGATCGGTCTCCTCGCCGACCGGCACGGACGCCGCGCGGCGATGGCGACGACGATCAGCCTGATGGGCGCCGGTCAGCTGGCGATGGCCCTGCTCCCCACCTACCAGCGGATCGGCGTCGCCTCGCCGGTCCTGCTCGTGGTCATCCGACTCCTGCAGGGGCTGTCCGTGGGCGGCGAGTCCACCGTCTCCGCGGTCTTCCTGGCCGAGTCCGCACCCGCCGGCAGACGCGGCCTGTACTCCAGCATCGGCTACGTCAGCGGCAACCTCGGACAGCTCCTGGCCTCGGGCGTCGCCGCCCTGCTCGCCGCTCAGCTGACCACCGCGCAGATGCACTCCTGGGGCTGGCGCCTGGCCTTCGCGTTCGGCGCCGTCGCCTGCCTGGCGGGGCTCTGGATCCGGCACGGGACACAGGAGACCCACCAGCCCGCCCCGGAACCGGCCGACCGGCCCGGAGCCTTCGAGTTCCTGCGCAGCAATCCCCGCGAAGCGGCGCTGGTCGTCGGCATGACGCTCGGCGCGACCGTCGTCTTCTACACCTGGACCACCTTCCTGCCCACCTACGCCCGGCTCACCGTCGGCCTCGCCCCCGGCACCGCCCTGCTGGTCAGCACCCTCTCCCTGGCCTTCTTCACGGCGCTCCAGCCACTGGCGGGCATGCTCTCGGACCGGGTGGGCCGCAAGCCGCTGCTCATCGCGTTCGGAGCCGGGTTCACGGTGCTCACCGTTCCGCTGCTGGAGCTGCTCCGCGACTCCTTCTGGAGCCTGCTGCTGATCTCCTGCGCGGGCATGGTCCTGCTCACCGGCTACAGCGCGGTGAGCGGGGCGGTCATGGCCGAACTCTTTCCGGCCAGAGTGCGTTCGGCGGGCATCGGCCTGCCCTACGCGGTCACCGTCGCCGCCTTCGGCGGGACGGCCCCGTATCTGGCCACCACTCTCATCGACAGAAACCACGCGGACTGGTTCGCCTGGTACGTATCCGGACTCACCCTGATTTCCACGCTCGTATACGCCGGCATGCGCGAGACAAAGGGAGCCACGCTCACCTGACGGCGGTGCCGGGCGATCTCGTCTGAACCGCGCGGTTCGGACGCTGCTCCTGTCTGTGACCTTCGGGGGGAACAAAGTGAACAGCTCTACTGCCGGAGCAAGGTCCACCGCGGGTGTGGTGCGCAAGGGGCGCCAGCAGGCGAACCGGCGTTCCCCGCACCTCACCGTGGCCCGTCTGTCCGAGCAGGAAATGATCGAGGTCGAGGCGTGCAATCCGTTTGACCGAGCTGCCGGTCACCAGAGGCTGTTCCGCGAGGTGGCCGCGCTGGCCGACCAGCGGTGGCGTGAATTGCGGGTGACGCCGCTGTCGAATCCCGCCGGAAACAACAGCGCCGCGAACGCTCCCTGGGTCAAGGCCCGCATTCTTCTCGCCGGAATACACGCCATCCCGCTCGCCGGCCTGCGCAGTGTGCTCGACGGGGCGCGTGGCGAGGGCCTTCAGGTGGTGGGCGCGGTGCGGGAACACGCGCACGCGCTGTCCGAGGCGGGACGGTACCGGCCCGACCTGATCCTCCTCGGCGCCACCGACGACTTCGGCAAGGACCTCGCCCTGGCGCGCAGCCTGCGCCAGTCGCAGGACGCCGCGGACGCCCGGGTCGTCCTCCTGCGGCGGGTCGAGAACGCGGCCCAGGTGAGCCGCATGCTCAAGGCCGGGGTGAGCGGCGCCTTCCCGCTCGACCAGGACCCGCAGTGCGTCATCCGCGCACTGGCGATCGTCAGCGCCGGGGGGTCGATCTTCCTGCCGGCCCCCGTGGGCGAGGAGCACAGCGCCCCCGATCCGCTGGAGACGCAGGAACCGGCGGTGGACGACGCCCGCCTGACCGACCGCGAGCGCGACGTGCTGGCGCTGCTCGCCCGCGGACTGTCCAACGCGGAGATCGGGCGGGAACTCTCCCTCTCCGTGCCCACCGTGAAGAAGCACCTGACCCAGGCCATGCGCAAGATCCGCCAGCCCGACCGGCTCCGGGCAGCGCTCTACGCGCACCGGCAGGGCCTGGGCTGAACCGCCGGCGGCGCGCGCCGGGCGCCGGGGAGCCCCGGGACCACCCGCGGTCGCCGAAGGGACCAGGCCCGGCCCTCCCGGCCGCGGCCCCGCCCCGGCCCCGCGCCGGCGCGGCCCCCCGCCCCGGCGCGACGCCGGCCGGTGCGGCACGCCCTTGACCAGGGCCGCACACGCCACCCGTGCGGGCCCACCCCGCTCTCCCGTCCGCAGGGACCCCCCTCTTCCCCGCCTCTGGTAGGGCACGGGGGCATCCGAAGGTCACCCTCACATGAGACGAAGGGAGGTTCTGGGGGACCGGGCCCGATTCCTAGCGTGGCCACAGGCCGGCTGCCCGAAGCCGGCCCGCATTCAGCAGAGGGAGAAGTTGATGAGTGCAGCGGCCAAAGGGGCGACGGCTGTGGACCCGGCCCCGGGCCCCGCGGCACCCCTGTCCGTCGACTCCGGCAGCGGGCCCCGCGCGTCCGCCGGACACAGCAGCGAGCGCGTCACCGCCCCGCGGCGCCCGGCCGGGTCGGTCATCGCCGGGATGTCCGACGCCGAGCGCGCGGCACTGTGGCGACAGCGGTTGCACGAGGCCGAAGCCGGACTCACCCGGTTCCTGGTGTCCCGCGGCGGCGACGCCGACCTGGAAGCCTGGTTCGGCCTCCAGGCCGAGCTGTTCGCGGACCTGCCCCTGTCCTCCCCGGACATGCCGTCCGAGTGGCAGCGGGTCTTCTTCCGCGGCCAGGCCCTGATGGAGCGGTTCCTGATCTCCCGGTACGGCGAGGAGATCCTCGCCGAGTGGGCCGCCTCCAACGCCGAGGTGCACCGCACGGTCGAACCCGACTTCGGCCGTGGCGCCGCGGACCCCATCCGGCGCATCGCCCGCCAGGCCGAACTGTACGGCTCGGACTACGAGCTGGACCTGCCCCCGGGCCCCGGGCCCGCCATCACCGCGGCCCTGGCCATCACGCACTGCGGGATCTGGGACTACCGGGAGAAGGCCAGGAGCAACGGGGTGCGCCTCACGCTCGCCTCGCCGTGCACCTACTGCACGCACGCCATGTCGGCCAACGTCCGCGCCAAGGGCTACGACGTCTCCTACGAACTGCGCCAGGACGGCGACGGACACGGATGCCACTGGCGGGCCACCGCCCCGAACACCGCTCAGGAGGCGTGATGTGCGGCATCACGGGCTGGGTCGACTGGGAGCGTGACCTGCGCGGCCGGGAGCACACCGTGCGCGCCATGACCGACACCCTGGCCTGCCGGGGACCCGACGACGGCGGCACCTGGCTGTCCGCCCGCGCCGCGCTCGGACACCGCAGGCTGGCCGTGATCGACCTGGCCGGCGGCACCCAGCCGCTGACCGACGCCGGCGACGAGCAGGCACCGCGGGCGGTCCTGTCGTACAACGGCGAGCTGTACAACTACCGGGAGCTGCGCGCCGAACTCCGCTCCCTGGGGCACGCCTTCCGCACGGAGTCGGACACCGAGGTCGTCCTGCGCGCCCACCTCCAGTGGGGCGCGGCGGCACCCGAGCACCTCAACGGCATCTACGCCTACGCGCTGTGGGACGCCCGAGACCAGGAACTCCTGCTGGTGCGCGACCGGCTCGGTGTCAAACCCCTCTACTACCACGGGTACGCCGACGGCCTCCTCTTCGGCTCCGAGCCCAAAGCGGTCCTCGCCCACCCGGAGTTCCGCGCCGAACTCGACGCGGAAGGCATCGCCGAGCTGTTCGCGCTGCCCGCGGCCCCCACGCCCGGGCACGGACTGTTCCGCGGAATGCGCGAGGTGCGCCCCGGGCACGTCCTGCGGGTCACCCGCGCCGCCACCCGCGAGGTGCGCTACTGGCAGCTGACCTCCGCGGCACACGAGGACGACGCGGCGGCCACCACCGCACGGATCCGGGAGCTGCTCACGGACACCGTGGAACGCCAGCTGCTGAGCGACGTACCGCTGTGCACCCTGCTGTCCGGGGGCGTCGACTCCAGCGCCATCACCGCCCTCGCGGCGCTCGCCCGGGAGCGCGACGGCCACGACAAGATCGACACCTTCTCGGTGGACTTCCCCGGCAGCGCCACCGCCCTGCGCCCCGACACATGGCGCACCACCCACGACGCGCCGTACGTCCAGGCCGTCGTCGACCACGTCGGCAGCCGGCACACCCGCGTCGTCGTCCCCGACGACGATCTGCTGGACGCCAGGGACATGGTGCTGCGCGCCCGCGACCGGCCCGGCTGGGGCGAGATGGACGCGTCCCTGTACCTGCTGTTCCGCGAGGTCCGGCGGCAGTCGACGGTCGCGCTCTCCGGCGAGGCGGCCGACGAGGTCTTCGGCGGCTACCCCTACTTCCACGCCACCGAAGCCGTCGCCGCCGCCACCTTCCCCTGGCTGCACGGCCGCGAGACGCCCGCCGCGCTGCTGCGGCCCGATGTGCGGGCCGCGGTCCGGCCGGAGGAGTACACCGCCGAGCAGTACCGCGACGCGCTGGCCGGGACCCCGGAACTCGCCGGCGAGGAGGGCGCACAGCGACGCCTGCGCCAGGTCGGCCACCTCGCCCTCACCCGCTGGCTGCCGCCGCTGCTCGACCGCGTCGACCGGGTCAGCATGGCGGTGGGGCTGGAGGTGCGGGTGCCGTTCTGCGACCACCGGCTGGTGGAGTACGCGTGGAACATCCCGTGGGAGACGAAGTCGCTCGGCCGCACCCCGAAGGGAGTGCTGCGCGAGTCCGTGCGGGACCTGCTGCCCGCCCAGGTGGTGGACCGGCCCAAGAGCGGCTACCCCTCCACCCCCGCCGTCCGGTACACCGAGGTGCTCACCGCCCGGATGCACGAACTGCTCGCCGACCCCGGAGCCCCGGTCTTCGACCTGGTCGACAGGGACCGGGTGCGCGACGCCGTCCGGGACGGGCGGCCGCTGCCGAGCCCGCGCACCGCGCCCAACCCCGTCGGCGGCCTGGACCACCTGCTCCAGGTCGACGAATGGCTGCGCGCCTACAAGGTGGTGCTGCGATGACCGCGCCGGCCGGACAGCCGCGGGCGATCCACCCCGACGCCCTCCGCAAGGCCGCCCGCTGCTGCGCCACCGGGGTGGCCGTCCTCACCACGCGGCAGGGCGAGGACCTCTTCGCCAAGACCGTGTCCTCGTTCGTCACCCTGTCGATGGACCCCCCGCTGATCAGCGTCGCCGTCGGCAGGCACAGCCCGCTGGTCCAGGCCGCCCGGGACACCGGCCGGCTGGCCGTCTGCGTGCTGCGTGTCGGCCAGGAGCAGCTCTCGCAGCGCTTCGCGACCCCGGGAGCGGGCCGGGCCACCGGCGCCTTCGCCGAGGTCCGCACCCGCACCGAGGTCACCGGAGCGCCCGTCCTGGACGACTGCCTGACCTGGTTCGACTGCCGGCTGCACACCGTCCTGCCGGGCGGCGACCACAGCATCCTCATCGGCATGCCCGTCGCGGTGGCCTGCTCGGAGGGCGAGCCGCTCCTCTACCACGAGGGCGGCTACCACGCTCCGGCCCCCCTCACCGCCCCGTCAGCCCCGCGCCCCCACCGGGCGCCCACGGCATCTGGAGTACGCACATGAGCAAAACGGCCACCACCGACCCGGGCAAGGGCCACCTCGGGGTGCGGACCGGCGACGCCTATCGCGCCAGCCTGGACGACGGGCGCGAACTCTACCTCGACGGCAAGCGCATCACCGACCCCGCGAACCACCCCGCGTTCAAGCCCTCCGTCGACGAACTCGCCCGCCTCTTCGACCTGCAGCACGACCCCGAGCACGCCCCCCTGATGACGTGGAAGGACCCGGACAGCGGCCTCACCCTGGGCCGCGCCTACCAGCCGACCCGCACCCTGGAGGACCTGCGCGCCCAGCGCCGCAGCGCGGAGCTGTGGCTGCGGGAGAGCATGGGCCAGCACGGCCGGTCCCCGGCGTTCATGTCGAGCATCGCCCTCGGCCTGTACGACTTCCGCCACCGGCTCGAGCGCAACCAGGCCGGCTTCGGCGCCAACGCCGAGGCCTGGTACCGCCACTGCGCCACCCACGACCTGGTCCTGACCCACGCCCTGGGCGATCCGCAGATCGACCGGTCCGCGGACCCCGTGGACGACCCCGACCTCGCCCTGCGCGTCGTGGAGGAGAACGACAGGGGCATCGTGGTCCGCGGCGCCAAGCAGCTGACCACGCTGGCACCCACCGCGCACGAGGTGCTCGTCTACCTGTCCGCCTCCTTCACGCAGCGCAGCGCCGAGCAGTTCGTCGTCTGGTGCGCCCTGCCGCTGAACACCCCGGGCCTGATCACGCTGTGCCGGGAGCCGTTCGGAGCCGAGCCGTGGGGCCACGCCCATCCGCTCGCCGGCCGCTTCGACGAGCAGGACGCCATGCTGTTCTTCGACGACGTCCTGGTGCCCTGGGACCGCGTCTTCCTGCTGCGCGACGGCGCCCTGGCCCGGACCGGACTGGGCCGGATCAACGCCTGGAGCGCGTACATCGGCCACATCCGCTACCGCGAGCGGCTGCGCACGCTCCTCGCCACGGCCACGATGCTCGCCGAGGCCATCGGCGTCGACGGGTTCCGCAACGTCCAGGAAGAGCTGGGCAAGCTGGCCACCTACACCGAGATGACGGAGTACTTCATCGACGCGGCGGAGGCCCGGGCCACCGTCACCGACAGCGGCCTGCTGGCGCCCGGCGACACCGCCGCCAGCCGCGTGTGGTCCGCGGAGGTCGCGGCGAGCGCCGTGGCCGTCGTCCGGAACATCGGCTCGGCCGGCGTCCTGATGCAGCCCACCGAGAACGACCTGGGCAACGAGCGGCTCCGCCCGCTCCTCGACCGCTACATGCGCGGCAAGAACATCCCGGCGGACAAGAAGTCGCGGCTCTTCCGGCTCGCCTGGGACCTGACGGGGGACAGTTTCGGCCAGCGTCAGGACCTGTACGAGTACGTGCACCGCGGCGACCTGGCCCGCAACCGGATCAACATCTTCAAGCGCCAGGACCAGACCGAGATCCGGGGCCGCCTGGAGCGGCTGATCTCCGGCCCGGCCGGCCCCGCCACCACCGCAGACACCCCGGAAGGCGAGCGTTCGTGACCAGTTCCGCAGTGGAGATACAGGCCAGCACCCTCGCCGGGTACGCCGACGCCAGCCGGCTGCGCCAGGCCAACGACCAGGACTGGGTGCTCGGCCAGGCGCCGGCCGCGCCCCGGGTCCACGTCGACCTCGGCAGCGGGATCGGACAGCTGCTGGAGACCACCCTGGAGCGCTGCCCGTCCCTGCAGCGGGCGGTGGGCCTGGAGCAGTCCGAGCACCGCCTGCGCGAGGCCGCCGACCGGCTGCGCCGCTTCGGCGACCGGGTACGTCTGCGGCAGGCCGACCTGACCAGGCCGGAACCGCTGGAGATCTCGCCCGACCTGGTCACCATGACGTCGGTGCTGCACTGGCTCCACCCCGTCGAGGAGCGGATCTTCGCCTGGGTGGGGCAGCACCTGGCCCCGGGCGGCACGTTCCTGCTGACCACGTACCACCCGGCGCGTGACGAACACGGCCTGGGCGGCGAGGACGACATCGTGCGCGAGGCCCTGGTCGCCCTCGGTACCGACCGCGCACTCGTCCCCCGGCTGTTCGCCGAGCACGACGTCCTGCCCATCGCCACCCGCACCCGCGACGCCGAGGGGCTGCACCGGCTCCTGGAGCAGCGGCTGCGGGTCGCCGCGACCGCTGACCGCGACGCCGTCGTCCAGGTCGGCAGCGCGGCGGAGTACGAACACTTCCACGCCGCGACCTTCGGCGACTACTACAGCCGGATGGTCGAACCCGGGCTCCGCGCCGACTTCTTCCGCGCCGTCGGCGAGGCCGCGTGGCGGCGCCAGCGGGAACGCGGGCATGTGAGCAGCATGCCGGTCCGGCTGTGGAAGACGACCACCCGCGGCTGAACCGCCGCACCCAGCCGCCGAACGGCCCGGCCGGTCTCCGACGAAGGAGTCCGGCCGGGCCCTTTCGGCGCGGTCTATCATGGCCGGGCCCTCATGGCCCGCGTAAGGAGACACACACATGTCAACTCCCGCCGCAAGCCAAGAACTCGGAGCGTTCCTGAGGGCCCACCGGGCCCTGCTCAAGCCGGAGGACGTCGGCCTCCCGCCCACCTCCCGCCGCCGGACCCCCGGCCTGCGCAGGGAAGAGGTCGCCTCCCTCTCCGGGGTGAGCATCGCCTGGTACACCTGGCTGGAACAGGGCAGGGTCACCGCCTCACGGCAGGTTCTGGAGTCCGTCGGCCGGGCGCTGCGCCTCGACGACGCCGAGATGCGCCATGTGCTGAGACTGGCCGGCTACTACGAGCCGGAGGCGAGTCCGGCCCGCGGGCCCGTGAACGGGGCGGTGCAGCCCATGCTGGACTCCTGGCCGGTGAGCCCGGCCGTCCTGCTCGACCGGAACTTCGACCTGGTCGCCTGGAACGCGGCGTGGTCCGCCGTCTGGGGGGAGCCCTCGGCGGTGTCGGCCGACCGGCGCAACCTGATGTGGTTCATGGCCGCCGACGAGCGGCTGCGCGGGGCCCTGCGGGACACCGACTGGGAACCGCTCGCCATGAGCGTCTTCCAGCACTTCCGCGCCCAGGCCGGCCGGGTCCCCTCCGACGAGCGCATCGCCGCGCTGTACGGCCGGCTGGCGGCGGACGTGCCCGAGCTGAGCCACTGGTGGAGCTGCCACTCGGTGGGGGAGCTGACCAGCCGCGTCGTCACCGCCACCCCCGTCGGCAGCGAGCCGATCCGCATGTCCCTGTCGTCCCTGCGCCCGGTGGACGACCCGGCCTCGCTGATCCTGCTGTTCACGCCGGAGAGCCAGGACGACGGGGCCAGGGTGTCGGCTCTGGTGAACCGGCCCCTGCGCTGTGTCGGCCTGGCACGCAAAGCGGGCTGAAGGCGCGTCCGCGGGGGATCGGTTGACCGCGCCTTCAGCCCTGTCCTTGGGTGGGGGAGCACTGCCCGAGCCGGGGCTCAGGCCTCCTTCGGGGCTCCCATCGCGTCGACGAGCGGCCTGCTGCCGGTGTCACGCCGCAGCTGGGTGCTGACCAGCAGACCGCCGAGCGAGGCGACCAGAGCCAGGCCGACGCCGACCACGGCGGTGGCGAGGGTCAGGTCGGAGAACCGGCCGATGACCCAGGCGCCGACACCGGTACCGGCGTACATGGTCGAGGTGAGCCAGGCGCTGGAGGTCGCCCGCAGCTCGGGGGCGGCCGTGCCCGCCAGCGTCTGCTGGTCGGTGACGAAGCCGCCGCTGGCGAGGAACCACAGGGCGACACCCACCAGGGCGACGACCAGTCCGGGGCCCCAGACGGTGAGCGCGACACCGGCGGCCAGCAGCAGGCCCCACACGGCGAGCATCGGAAGGTGCGTACGGCCCTGGGCCCGCGCCCGGTCGCCCAGCCGGCCGCCGACCGTGGAACCCACGACGCTGCCGAGGCCGACGAGGATGCCGACCAGGCCCAGCGCGGAGACGGACAGGTCGAAGCGCTCCGCGAGCACCGCGCCCAGGAACGTGTAGGCGCCCAGGTTGGCGGCGTTGAACGCGGTGTTGACCAGCAGCGCCTTGCGCAGCGCGGGGTGCCCCCAGGCGGCGAACACCGCCCCGACCCCCGGGCCGCCGGCGGCCCGGGCGGCACTGGCCGGGATCTGCTTCAGCAGCATCGGGACGACCAGCAGCGTGCCCGCGGCCATGGCCCAGAACGCCGACCGCCAGCCGGCCGTACCCGCCAGGAAGCTGCCCAGCGGCACGCCGAGCACCTGGCCGCACGAGAAGAACGCCATGCCCAGTCCCAGGGCGCGCCCGCGCACCGTGTCCTCGGTGGTCTCCGCGATGTGCGCCCAGATCGCGGGACCCGCCGCGGCGGCCGCGAGACCGGCCAGGGCACGCGAGAGGACCAGCAGCGTCAGGCCGTCGGAGAGGGCGGCGGCGACGTTCGACAGCAGGAAGAGCACCGAGCCCAGCAGCAGCGTGCGACGGCGTCCCATGCGGTCGCTGAGCAGGCCGAGGAACGGGGCGCACACCGCGTACACGAGCACGTACGCCGTGACGCTGTACGCCGCCGACTGCTCGGAGATGCCGAGGTCGTCGGCGATCGTCGGGAGCAGCGGGGACACCAGGAACGTCTCGGTGCCGAACAGGAACAGCAACAGGAACACCGAGGCGTAGGGCCCCCAGCGGAACCGTGCCGGGGCGGAAGCCGGGTCGGCGGGTGCGGTGGGCGGACTGTCCATGGGGGAACTGCCTTTCGAGCGAGAGCGGTCGGAGGATCCGGCTGCCGGCTCGACCACCCTGGCCGTCCCCGTGCGGGCCAGCCAGCCAGGCGTTGGTCCTGTTAGTGAAAGTAATGCCATCAACACCTGGCTGGTTCGGATCCCTTCGAACCCGGATGCTGAACTCGCCGCACCCGTGGTCGCGACCCGGGACGCGCGCTCTGCTACCGGAAAGGACCTCGTCACCCGTGCCCTCAAGCGACAGCTCTCCGCTCGCACAGCCCAACTGGGGCGTCACCCTGCCCCTTCCCGGCATCACGATCGGCCACCACCGGCACATCGTCGAGCGGCTGCCGGAGATCGGCTACTCCGACGTCTGGACGGCGGAGGGAGGCGGCACCGACGCCTTCACCCCGCTCGCGGCCACGGCGGCCTGGTCCCCGACCCTGCGGCTGGGCACCGGAATCGTGCCCGTCTTCACCCGCGGACCCGCCGTGATCGCACAGACCGCGGCCACCCTGGCGCAGCTCGCCCCCGGGCGCCTGCTGCTGGGCCTCGGCTCCTCGGTGCCCGCGCACGTCAGCGACATCAACGGCATCCCGTTCGAGGAGCCGTTCAAACGCACGCGCGACGTGCTGCGCTTCGTCACCAAGGCGCTGCGCGGCGAGTACATCGGGGACGAGTTCGAGACCTTCTCCGTCACCGGCTACCGGCTGCCGCACCCGCCCGCCGAACCGGCCAAGGTGATCCTGGGGGCGCTGCGCCCCAACATGCTCCGGCTCGCCTTCGACGAGGGCGACGGCGCGATCACGAACCTGCTCTTCCCCGAGGACGTGCCCAAGATCCTGCAGGCCGTCGGGCCCCAGCCGGTGGGCAAGGAACTCGTGGTCAAGGTGTTCGTCTGTCCCACGCAGGACAAGCACTACGCACGCGCCAACGCGCGGCCCTTCCTCGCCTGGATCCTCAACCGGGAGCCCTACCGCAAGTTCCACGAGTGGCTCGGCAACGGCGAGCTGCTGCGCGAGGTGCACGAGGCGTGGGAGGCGGCGGACCCGGCCGGCTCCCAGAAGGCACTCCCGGACGACGTGGTCGACGGCCTGTTCATCAGCGGCTCGCCGGAGGAGTGCCGGGAGCAGATCATGCGCTACCACCTGCCCGGTGTGACCAGTATCCAGCTCTTCGTCTCCCTGCCCCCCGAGGCCTTCTACAGCCAGGAGACCGTGCTCGACGTCCTCAGGAGGCTGGGCCCCGCCGCGATGTGAGAACCCGAGGCGCTACCCGAAGGAAGGGACATGGAGTTGACGGGCGAAGACGTCACCGAGTGCGCCGGCGGCGCGCACGGGACAGCGGACGCCGACCTGCGGCACCGCTACGAGACCGTGTGTGATCCGCGCCTCAACCACGGCCAGTCCCTCGAACTCGCTTTTATGATCACTGAGACGTACGGGGGCAGCGGGGCGAGCATGCGCGCGCACCGCGGTGAGGAGCGGCGTTGACCGGATTACGGTGGCTCACCGCGGGTGAGTCGTATGGTCCCGCGCCGGAGCCCGGCAGGCCCGCGCGGCCCGGCCGCGCACCCGCGGCCACGACCTCCCCGGCCACACCGCGCCGGCCGCCGGAACCGGGCCGGGCGTCCCGCTCGTTCGCGTTCTTCCCGCCCGAGTCGCGAGCGGCCGGGAGGCCGTTACCGGACTCCTTACCGCGCATCGAGGGGTACGCCCCGACCTTCGTGTCCGTGACCTACGGAGCCGGGCGCGCCGCACGGGAACGCACCGTCGAACCGACTCCCGTGTCCGTGACCTGCGGAGCCGGGCCCGCCGCACGGGAACGCACCGTCGAACCGACGCACCGCATCGCCGCGGAGACCACCCCGCACCCGGCCGCCCGCCTCATCCACGCCCGTGAACTCGTCCGCCTCGTCAGGGGATCGGGGAACTTCCGCGGCGGCGTGGCGGCCTTCCCCGCACGCCACCCGAGGCCGCCGGACCGGGAGAGCGAGATCCCGCGCCCCGCCGAACCGAGCGGCGCCGCGTTCCCCGCCCCGCTCGCCGAGTCGCCGGACGGCGCACGGGACGATCCGGCCACCACCCGCCGCGTCGGCGTGGACCACACCACCGCGCCCGGCCGGCGGCTGCTCGCGGAAGGCGCACCGGGACCGCACCCCAGCACGCTCGACCGGTCGCCCGCCGCCCCCGACCTCCACGAGGACCTCGTCCCCCTCCGCTCACCGGCCCTGCGGCCGGCCGCCCTGTCCCCCACCGGCTGACCGCCGAGAACACGAAAGGTCGCGTTCCCATGGACAGCGGACACCCCGCGGCAGACGCCCCACCGCTGCGTGCCGAGGACACCCCGATCGCGGTCGTCGGCGTCGCCTGCCGACTGCCCGGGGCCCCCTCACCGGACGCGTACTGGCGTCTGCTGACAGGAGGAGTGGACGCTGTCGTACCCACGCCCCCCGAGCGGTGGGGCACCGGGCACGGGGGATTCCTCGACTGGTCCGCCGTCACCGGGTTCGACGCGGCCTTCTTCGGGATCGGACCGCGCGAGGCCCTGGCGATGGACCCCCAGCAGCGGCTGATGCTCGAACTGGGCTGGGAGGCCCTGGAGGACGCCCGCATCGTCCCCGGGCGCCTCACCGGCAGCCGCACCGGTGTCTTCGTCGGCGCCATCTGGGACGACTACGCGACCCTGTTGCGCCGCCAGGGCACCGACGCCGCCGGCCGGCACTGGCTGACGGGGCTCCAGCGCGGCATCATCGCCAACCGCCTGTCCTACGGCCTGGGCCTGCGCGGACCGAGCCTGACGGTCGACTCGGCGCAGTCCTCCTCACTGGTCGCCGTACACCTGGCCTGCGAGAGCCTGCGCCGCGGCGAGAGCGAACTCGCCCTGGCGGGCGGGGTCAACCTGGCCCTGGCCGCGGAGAGCGCCGCCACCTCCGAGGCGATGGGCGCCCTGTCCCCGGACGGACGCGTCCGCACCTTCGACGCCCGCGCCAACGGCTACGTACGCGGTGAGGGCGGCGCCCTCGTCGTCCTCAAACCCCTCGACCGGGCCCTCGCCGACGGCGACCCGGTCATCTGCGTGATCCGCGGCAGCGCGACCAACAACGACGGCGGCGGCGACAGCCTGACCGCCCCCGACCCCAGCGCCCAGGAAGAGGTCATCCGGCAGGCCCACGCACGCGCCGGCACCCGCCCCGACGACATCCAGTACGTCGAACTCCACGGCACCGGAACACCCGTCGGCGACCCGGTCGAGGCCGCCGCGCTCGGCGCCGCCCTGGGCCGGCCCCGCACCCCGGACACCCCCGCGCTGCGCGTCGGGTCCGTCAAGACCAACATCGGCCACCTGGAAGGCGCCGCGGGCATCGCCGGGCTGGTCAAGGTCGCCCTCAGCCTGAAGCACCGGCAGCTCCCGCCGACCCTCCACCACGAGACCCCGAACCCCCGCATCCCGCTGGACGAGCTGAACCTGCGCGTCCAGACCGAGCTGACACCCTGGCCGGACGAGCGCCGCGACCTCGTGGCGGGTGTCAGCTCCTTCGGCGTGGGCGGCAGCAACTGCCATGTCGTGCTCGCCGAGGCCCCGCCCGCCGCCCGCCCCGCACCGCGGCCCGAGCCCGGCCCGCACGGGGCGGCCACCGTGCCCTGGGTCCTGTCGGCGCGCACCGGCGAGGCGCTGCGCGAACAGGCCGCGCGCCTCGCCGACTTCCTCACGGACCGGCCCGGCCCCGACCCGGCCGACGTGGGCCACTCCCTGGTCACCACCCGGTCGTCGTTCGAGCACCGCGCGGTCGTCGTGGGCACCGGCACCGAGGAACTCCTCGCCGGACTCACCGCCGTACGCGAGGGCCGGCCGGCCAGGAACGCCGTCGTCTCCACCGGACCGGCCGTCCGCGGCCGGACCGTCCTCGTCTTCCCCGGGCAGGGCTCCCAGTGGGCCGGGATGGGACGCCGGCTGCTCACCGACAGCGAGCCCTTCGCCCGGCGGATCGCGGAGTGCGAACAAGCCCTGTCCCCGTTCGTCGACTGGTCCCTGACCGAGGTGCTGCGGGAGGCCCCCGGCGCGCCCTCGCTGGAGCGGGTCGACGTCGTACAGCCCGTGCTGTGGGCGGTCATGGTGTCCCTCGCGGAGGTGTGGCGGGCCCACGGCGTGACACCCGACGCGGTCGTGGGCCACTCCCAGGGCGAGATCGCCGCCGCCCAGGTGGCCGGCGTACTGACGCTGCGCGACGCCGCGAAGATCGTCGCCCTGCGCTCCCGCGCCCTCGCCCGGCTGGCGGGCACCGGCGGCATGGTCTCCGTACCGCTGCCCGTCGCCGAGGTCGCCGACCGCATCGCCCCCTGGAGCGACCGGCTCGCCGTCGCCGCCGTCAACGGACCGTCCTCCACCGTGCTGGCGGGCGAGAGCGCCGTACTCGACCAGCTGCTGACCGCCTACCAGGCCGAGGGCGTACGGGCGCGGCGCATCGACGTCGACTACGCCTCGCACTCCCCGGGCGTCGAGGCCGTGAAGGAGGAACTCCTCGACGCCCTCGCCGACATCGCCCCGCGGCCCGCCGCCGGCACCGCGTTCTACTCCACCGTGACCGCGGCCCGCGTCGCGGACACCACGCAGCTGGACGCCGAGTACTGGTACCGCAACCTGCGCCGGACCGTCCGGTTCGAGGAGACCGTCCGCGCGCTCCTCGCCGACGGCCACCGGCTGTTCGTGGAGTCCAGCCCGCACCCCGTGCTCGCCGTCGGCGTCCAGGAGACCATCGACCTGACCACCACCCCGGACGACCCGGCGGTGGCCGTCGGCACCCTCCGCCGCGACCAGGACGCCCCGGCCCGGCTGCTGACCTCGCTCGCCCAGGCCCACGTGGCCGGGGCGCACGTGGACTGGACACCGGTGTTCGGGGGAGCCCGGGCGGTGGACCTGCCGACGTACGGGTTCCAGCGGCGGGCGTACTGGCTGCCCGGCGAGACGCCCGCCGACCGGCCGGCCGGCACCCCCTCCGCGGCCGAGGCGCCGTCCGCCGGATCGCCGCGGTCGCTGGCGCAGCGGCTGACCGCGGCGGCCGAGCCGGAGCGGGAGGCCCTGCTGCTGGAGCTGGTCCGGGAAGAGACCGCCGCCGTGCTGGGCCACGACGGCGCCGCATCGGTCGACACCCGGCAGGACTTCAAGGCCCTCGGCTTCGACTCCGTCGCCGCGGTCGACCTGCGCAACCGCCTGAGCGCCGCGACCGGCCTGCGCCTGCCCGCCACCGCCGTCTTCGCCCACCCCACCCCGCACGCCCTCGCCGCCCACCTGCGGGCGGAACTGCTCGGCACCGCCCCGGCCGCGGCACCCGCCGCCGAGCCGGTCCCGGTCCCCGCCGACGACCCCGTGGCCATCGTCGGGATGGCCTGCCGCTTCCCGGGCGGCGTCGAGGGCCCCGACGACCTGTGGCGGCTGGTCGCCGACGGCCGGGACGCGATCACCCCGTTCCCGGACAACCGGGGCTGGGACCTCGACACCCTCTACCACCCCGACCCCGCGCACCCGGGCACCTCGTACACCCGGCACGGCGGATTCCTGCACGACGCCGACCGGTTCGACGCCGAGTTCTTCGGGATGTCCCCGCGCGAGGCACGGGCGACCGACCCCCAGCAGCGGCTCCTCCTCGAAACCGCCTGGGAGGCGTTCGAGCGGGCCGGGATCGACCCCGCCGCCCTGCGCGGCACCCGCACCGGTGTCTTCACCGGCCTCATGGCGTCCGACTACGGACCCCGCCTGCACGAAGCCGGAGACGGCACCGACGGACACCTGCTCACCGGCACCGCCGGGAGCGTGGCCTCCGGACGGCTGGCCTACGTCTTCGGTCTCGAAGGCCCCGCGGTCTCCGTCGACACGGCGTGCTCGTCCTCCCTGGTCGCGCTCCACCTGGCCGTGCAGGCGCTGCGCCAGGGCGAGTGCTCGCTCGCCCTGGCGGGCGGCGTGACCGTGATGCCGAACCCCGGCACGTTCGTGGAGTTCAGCCGCCAGCGGGGGCTGTCGCCGGACGGCCGCTGCAAGGCGTTCGCGGCCGCCGCCGACGGCACCGGCTGGGGCGAGGGCGTCGGGGTGCTGCTCGTGGAGCGGCTGTCGGACGCGCGGCGCAACGGGCACCGCGTGCTCGCCGTGGTCCGCGGCTCCGCCGTCAACCAGGACGGCGCGAGCAACGGGCTGACCGCGCCGAGCGGCCCCGCCCAGGAGCGGGTGATCCGCCAGGCCCTCGCCGGTGCCGGGCTGACCGCCGCCGACGTCGACGCCGTCGAGGCGCACGGCACCGGCACCCGGCTCGGCGACCCCATCGAGGCCGAGGCGATCCTCGCGACGTACGGCCGGGAACGCCCGGCCGGGCGGCCCGTGCTGCTCGGCTCGGTCAAGTCCAACATCGGGCATCCGCAGGCCGCCGCGGGCGTCGCCGGTGTCATCAAGATGGTGATGGCGATGCGGCACGGCGTACTGCCCCGGACGCTGCACGTGGACGAGCCGTCGCCACAGGTGGACTGGTCGGCCGGCGCGGTCGCGCTGCTGACCGAGAACACCCCCTGGGAGAAGGCCGACGGACCGCGCAGGGCGGCGGTGTCGTCGTTCGGGATCAGCGGTACCAACGCGCACGTGATCCTGGAGGAGCCGGTGGCTCCGGGGGAGACCGTGGATTCGGTGGATTCGGTGGATCCTCTGGAGTCGCTGCCGCTCGTGCTGTCGGCGAAGCACCCCGACGCCCTGCGTGAGCTGGCGCTGCGGCTCTCCCGGCACCTGACGGCCGACCCCGCTCCGCGGCTGGTGGACGTGGCGTACACCCTGGCCACCTCCCGGTCGCTGTTCGAGCACCGGGCCGTGGTCCTGGGCAGCAGCCGCGAGGACCTCCTCGCGGGCCTGGCCGCCGTCGCCGACGGCGCGCAGGGCGTGGTGGCGCCGGGGACGCAGGAGGGGGCCGCTGCCGTACCCGCGCTGGTGGCGTCCGCCGCGGAGGACGTCGTCCAGGGCGTCGGCGTGGACTGGGACGTCCTCTTCGCCGGCAGCGGCGCGCGCCGTGCCGAGCTGCCCGCGTACCCCTTCCGCAAGGAACGGCACTGGCTCGACACCCCCGCCGCGCGCACCGGCGCCCCCGCGTCGGCCGCACCGGACGCGGAACAACGGTTCTGGGCGGCGGTCGAGCAGGGCGACCCCCGGGCCCTCGCGGAGGAACTCGGGCTCCACGACCCCGGCACAGCCGGTCCCGGTGACTTCGGGGGGTCCGGCGGCCCTGACGGGGGCGGCGGTACGCCCGCCGGTCCCGCCACCCCAACCCCCACCATCCCCGCCACCTCCGACGTGACCGCGCTGACCGCCGCCCTTCCCCTGCTGTCCCGTTGGTACAGCCGGCGGCAGGCCGAGGGGGTCGTGGACGGGCTGCGGTACCGGATCGGCTGGCGGCGGCTCGGGCCCGCTCCGGCCGCCGTGGTCGGCGGGACCTGGCTCGTGGTGCTGCCCGGCGGGACCCCGTCCGGCCCGTGGGCCGAGGCGGCGGTGCGGGCACTCACCGCCCACGGCGCCGACGTACGGGAGGTCCGTCTCACCCCGGGCGCCGACCGGGTGGCCGTCGGGGAGCTGCTCAGGCCCCACGTGGAGGCGGACGGGCCGGCCGGGATCCTGCTGCTGCCGTCGTCCGCGCCCGGACGTTCCCCCGGGCATCCGCACGTGCCGGCCGGGCTGGCCCGCCTCCTCGCCGTCGTCCAGGCCCTCGGTGACCTGGAGGTGGCCGCCCCTCTGTGGTGCGCCACCACGGGAGCCGTCGGTACCGGCCCCGACGACCCGGTGCGCGACGCGGAGCAGGCCCAGCTGTGGGGACTGGGGCGGATCGCCGCGCTGGAGCACCCCGAGCGCTGGGGCGGCCTCCTCGACCTGCCCGAACACCCCGACGACGCCTCGGCCGAGCACCTGGGCCGCGTGCTCGCCGGTGCCACGGGAGCCGAGGACCAGGTGGCGGTACGGCCGTACGGTGTGCTGGCCCGCCGCCTGGAGCACGCGCCGGTCCGGGCCGCCGCCCGCCGGCCGTGGCAAACCCGCGGCACCGCCCTGATCACCGGGGGCACGGGCGCGCTGGGCGGCCAGGTCGCGCGGTGGCTGGCCGCGGCCGGCGCGGAGCACCTGCTGCTGGTGAGCCGCAGCGGCGAACGGGCGGCGGGTGCCGGGGAGCTGCGCGCCGAACTCGAAGCACGCGGGGCGCGTGTCACGTTCGCCGCGTGCGACGCCGCCGACCGCGACGCCCTCGGCGCCGTACTCGCCGCGATACCGGCGGACCTGCCGCTCACCACCGTGGTGCACGCGGCCGGGCAGCTCGACGACGCCCTGCTCGACACGCTGACCCCGGCCCAGCTGGAGCGGGCGCTCGGCGCCAAGGCGACGGCGGCCCGCAACCTGGACGAGCTGACCCGGGACCGGGACCTGACCGCGTTCGTCCTCTTCTCCTCCGTGGCCGCCACCTGGGGCCTGCCCGGACAGGGCGGATACGCGCCCGGCAACGCCTTCCTCGACGCCCTCGCCGAACGCCGGCGAGCCGAGGGCCTGCCCGCCACCTCCCTCGCCTGGGGCGCCTGGGACGGCGCGGGAATGGCCGAGGGCACGGCGGTGGCCCGGGAGTTCGCGCGGATCGGCCTGGGGCGGATCCGCCCGCAGGAGGGCCTCGACGCGCTGGGCCGGGCCCTCGCGGACGAGGACGTCTGCCTCACCGTGGCGCGGGTCGACTGGGACACCTTCCTGCCCGCCGCCGCGGCGGCCCGTCCGCGCCCCCTGTTCGACACGCTCCCCGAGGCCCGCCGTACGGCCGCCGCCCCCCAGCAGCCCTCCGCCGCGGACCTGGCGCGGCGGCTGACCGGTCTCGGCGCGGCGGAGCGCGAGGAGGAGGTGGCCGCCGTCGTCCGCCGGACCGTCGCCGCCGTGCTCGGCTTCGACTCCACGCGGCGGATCCGCGACCGGCGCACCTTCCACGAACTCGGCCTGACCTCCCTCACCGCGGTGGACCTGCGCAACCGGCTGGCTGCCGCCACCGGGCTGAGGCTGCCGACGACCCTCGTCTTCGACCACCCCACGCCCCAGGCCGTCACCCGGTTCCTCCTCGGCCTGCTCACCGGCGAGGACGGCGCCGCCCCGGACCGCACCCCGCGCCCGGACGCCCCGCGCACCGCCGACGCCGCCGAGCCGATCGCCATCGTCGGCATGGCCTGCCGGTACCCGGGCGCGGTGACCTCCCCCGAGGAACTGTGGGAGCTGGTCGCGTCCGGAGGCGACGCGATCGGCGGGATGCCGCGCGACCGGGGCTGGGACCTGGACCGGCTCTTCCACCCGGAACCGGGCCGGCCCGGCACGACGTACACCCGCAGCGGCGGATTCCTGTACGACGCCGCCGACTTCGACGCCGAGTTCTTCGGCATCAGCCCCCGCGAGGCGCTCGCGACGGACCCCCAGCAGCGCCTGCTGCTGGAGACCAGCTGGGAGGCCGTCGAGCGGGCCGGGATCGACCCGGCCGCCCTGCGCGGCACGGACACCGGCGTCTACGTCGGCGCGTCCGCCGGCGAGTACGGCCCGCGCCTGGCCGACCCGGACGGCGGTGCCGACGGCTACGCCCTCACCGGCGGCGCCGCCAGCGTGATCTCGGGCCGGGTCGCCTACACGCTCGGTCTCGAAGGCCCCGCGGTCTCCGTCGACACGGCGTGCTCGTCCTCCCTGGTCGCGCTCCACCTGGCCGTGCAGGCGCTGCGCCAGGGCGAGTGCTCGCTCGCCCTGGCGGGCGGCGTCACGGTCATGTCAGGACCCGGGGTGTTCCTGGAGTTCTCCCGGCAGCGGGGGCTGTCGCCCGACGGGCGCTGCAAGGCGTTCGCGGCCGCCGCCGACGGCACCGGCTGGGCCGAGGGCGTCGGCGTGGTGGTGCTGGAACGGCTGTCGGAAGCCCGGCGCAACGGGCACCGCGTGCTCGCCGTCGTCCGCGGCTCCGCCGTCAACCAGGACGGCGCGAGCAACGGGCTGACCGCGCCCAACGGTCCCTCCCAGGAGCGGGTGATCCGCCAGGCCCTCACCGGTGCCGGGCTGACCGCCGCCGACGTGGACGCCGTCGAGGCGCACGGCACCGGCACCCGGCTCGGCGACCCCATCGAGGCGCAGGCGATCCTCGCGACCTACGGCCGCGGACGCAACCCCGCGCAGCCCCTCCGGCTCGGCTCCCTGAAGTCCAACATCGGACACTCCCAGGCCGCCGCCGGTGTCGCGGGAGTCATCAAGATGGTGATGGCGATGCGGCACGGCGTACTGCCCCGGACGCTGCACGTGGACGAACCGACACCGCACGTGGACTGGTCGGCCGGCGCGGTCGCGCTGCTGACCGAGAACACCCCCTGGCAGAAGGCCGACGGACCGCGCAGGGCGGCCGTGTCCTCCTTCGGCATGAGCGGCACCAACGCCCACGTCATCCTCGAAGAGCCCGCACCCCGGCCCGCCGACGCCCCGTCACCCGCGCCCGCCGGCACCCCGTCCTCCACGCCTGCCGGCGCCCCCGACACCGTCGCGTGGACGCTGTCCGCACGCACCCCCGGCGCGCTGCGCGCCCTGGCCGCCCGGCTGACGCACGCCGTCACGGAGAGCCCCGACACCGCGGACCCGCTCGCCGTCGCCCGCGCCCTCGCCACCACCCGCTCGGCGTTCGAGTACCGGGCCGTGGTCCTCGGCAGCAGCCGCGAGGACCTCCTCGCGGGCCTGACCGACGTCGCCGCCGGCGCCCAGGGCGTGGTGGCGCCGGCCGCCGAGGGCGGCGTGCCCGCACCCGGACCGGTGACGGAGGCCGCCGCGGACTTCGCCCGGGGCGGCGAGGTGGACTGGACGGCGGTCCTCGGCCGCGCCGACGGACCGCCGGCGGAGCTGCCCACCTACCCCTTCCAGCACAAGCGGTACTGGCTGGACGCCCCCGCCGCCCCGGCCGCGCCCGGCGCGGGCCGGCCGCTGGACCACCCGCTGCTCTCCTCGGTCGTCCACCTCGCGGGCACCGGCGAGCACGTGTTCACCGGCCGCCTCGCCGACCGGGCGCAGCCGTGGCTGGAGGACCACCAGGTCGCCGGAACCGTACTGCTGCCGGGCACCGCCTTCGTCGAACTCGCGCTGCGCGCCGGCACCCACCTCGGCTGCGAGGCCCTGCACGAACTCAGCCTCACCGCCCCGCTCCTCGCCCCGCCCTCCGCCGGCATCGCGCTCCAGGTGTCCGTCGGGACCCCCGACGACGCGGGCCGCCGGCCGGTGCGGATCTTCTCCCGGCCCGAGGACGCGGACGCGGACCAGTCCTGGACCCAGCACGCCGACGGTGTGCTCGGCACCGCCACGGAGCCCGGCGACGGCACGAGGGGCCTCGGTACGGAGTCCGGCGACGGCACGGGCGGCCTCGGCGCGTGGCCGCCGCCCGGCGCGTCCCCCGTCGACGTCGGCGACCTCTACGAGCGGCTGGCCCGCCGCGGCTACGGATACGGCCCCGCGTTCCAGGGCCTGTTCCGGGCCTGGCGGCACGGCGACGACATCCTCGCCGAGGTGGCCCTGGCCGACACCGAGGCGGCGGAGGCCGACCGCTACGGGCTGCACCCCGCCCTGCTCGACGCCGCCCTGCACACCATCGGCCTCGCCGCCGGCGGCCCCGACGACGCCCCGGCCGTGCTGCCGTTCGCCTGGCAGGAGGTGTCCGTCACGACCCGCGGAACCGCCGCCCTGCGGGTACGGCTGGCGATGACCGGACCGGCGCGGGCCGCGCTGACCGCGTACGACGAGGAGGGGCGCCCCGCGGCGGCCATCGGCTCCGTCGTCCTGCGCCCCGTGCCCGACGACCTGGCGGCCGGCCGGCCCGCCGGGGCGACGGCGCTGTACCGCCTGGACTGGCCGGCCGCCACCCCCGCCCCCGCCCCCGAGGGGGACGCCGTACCCCTTCCGGTACTGATCGCCGCGGACGACACCCTCCTCCCCGCGACCCCGGCCGCCGGCACGCCGGTACGCCGCTACACCGACCTCACCGCCCTGCGCACCGCGATCACCGCGGGCGAGCCGGTCCCGGACCTCGTCCTGGTCGGCGTGGCGCCGGGTGCCACCGGTGGGGAGGGGCTGGCCCACGTCGGGCCGGACGGCGCCGGTGCCGAGACGCATGCCGGTGCCGCGCCGGATGCCGCCCGCGCCGAGGCGCTCCCCGGCGCGGCCGCCGAGGCGGTTGCACGTGCCCTCGGTCTCGTCCAGGAGTGGCTCGCCGACGACCGGCTGGGCGACGCCCGTCTGGTGCTGGTGACCCGGTCGGCCGTGGCGGTGTCCGCGGCCGAACCGGCCGACCCCGCGGGGGCCGCCGTCTGGGGGCTGCTGCGCTCCGCGCAGACCGAGCACCCGGGACGCTTCGTGCTCGCCGACGTGGACGGCACCGAGGCCTCGGCACGTGCGCTGATGTCCGCGACGGCCGGTGACGAGCCCCAACTGGCCCTGCGCGACGGCACGCCGCACGTGCCCCGACTGGTCCGCCACACCGCGCCGGCGCGGCCGGCCGCCCCGGTGTTCGACCCGCACGGCACCGTCCTCGTCACCGGCGGCACGGGCCTGCTGGGCCGGCTCGTCGCCCGCCACCTGGTGACCGAGCACGGCGTACGCCACCTGCTGCTCGTCAGCCGCAGCGGTGAGAGCGCCCCCGGCGTCGGGGAACTGCGGGCCGAACTCACCGGGCACGGCGCCCGGGTGACCGTGGCCGCGTGCGACCTGGCCGACGGCGACGCCCTGGCCGCGCTGTGGTCGGCGCTCCCGGCCGAGCACCCGCTGACGGCCGTGGTGCACGCCGCCGGCGTGCTGGACGACGGCCCGGTCGGATCGCTGACGCCCGAGCGCCTGCACCGCGTGCTGCGTCCGAAGGCCGACGCGGCCTGGCGGCTGCACGAGCTGACCCGCGGCCTCGACCTGTCCGCCTTCGTGCTGTTCTCCTCCGCCGCCGGGGTGCTCGGCTCGGCCGGGCAGGGCAACTACGCGGCGGCCAACGCCTTCCTCGACGCCCTCGCCGCCCACCGCCGGTCCCGGGGACTGCCCGCCACCTCACTGGCCTGGGGCCTGTGGGAGGAGCGCAGCGGGCTGACCGCCGGACTCGACGGCACCGACCTGCGGCGCCTCGCACGGACCGGGGTCCGGCCGCTGACGACCGAGGACGGGCTCGCCCTTCTCGACGCCGCCCTGGCCGCCGACGAACCCGCCCTGGTACCGGCGCACCTCGACCGCGGCTCCGGGGAGGCAGCCTCCGGCCCGGCACCGCTGCGCGCGCTGCCGCGGCCCGCCGCTGCCGCCCGGCCGCGGCGCTCCCGGCGCACGACCGCCCCGGCCGGCGCGCTCGCCGAGCGGGTGCGCGCGCTGACCGAGACCGAGCGGCTGCGCGTCCTGGCCGGCCTGGTGCGCGAGGAGTCCGCCGCCGTGCTCGGCCTGGACCCGATGGACGACACGCACGACACGCGGGCCTTCGCCGACCTGGGGATGGACTCCCTCACCGGGCTCGAACTGCGCAACAGGCTGGCCGCGCTGACCGGGCTCACCCTCCCCGCCGGGCTGGTGTTCGACCAGCCCACACCGGGCGAGCTGGCCGGGTGGCTGGCGGCCGAACTCCTCGGCTCCGACGCCCCCGAACCCGGCCCGGCACGGCAGCCCGCCCGGGCCGCCGACGACGAGCCCATCGCGATCGTCTCCATGGCCTGCCGCTACCCCGGCACCCCCGACACCGGTGACATCACCACCCCCGACGCCCTGTGGGCACTGGTGGCGGCCGGAGCCGACGCCGTCGGCGACATGCCGCACGACCGGGGCTGGAACGTGGCGGAGCTGTACGACCCCGAGCCGGGCCGCCCGGGCCGGACCTACACCCGCCGGGGCGCGTTCCTGCGCGGCGCCGCCGACTTCGACGCCGACTTCTTCGGCATCAACCCGCGCGAGGCCCTCGCCATGGACCCGCAGCAGCGGCTGCTCCTCCAGGCCGGCTGGGAGGCCGTCGAACGGGCCGGGATCGACCCGGCCGCCCTGCGCGGCACCCGGAGCGGGGTCTTCGCCGGGGTCATGTACCACGACTACGGCTCCTGGGCGCGCCGCGTGCCCGAGGAGGTCGCCGGGTACCTCGGCTCCGGTACGGCGGGCAGCGTGGCGTCGGGCCGGGTGGCGTACACCCTGGGCCTCGAAGGCCCCGCCGTGTCCGTCGACACGGCCTGCTCCTCCTCGCTGGTGGCGCTGCACCTGGCGGTGCAGTCCCTCCGCTCGGGCGAGAGCGACCTGGCGCTGGCCGGGGGCGTGACGGTGATGTCGACGCCCACACCCTTCATCGAGTTCTCCCGCCAGCGCGGGCTCGCCGCCGACGGCCGCTGCAAGCCGTTCGCCGCCGCCGCCGACGGCACCGGCTGGGGCGAGGGCGTCGGCGTCCTCCTCCTGGAACGGCTGTCGGACGCCCGCGCCCACGGCCACCCCGTGCTCGCCGTGGTCCGCGGCACCGCCGTCAACCAGGACGGCGCCAGCAACGGACTGACCGCGCCCAACGGCCCCTCCCAGGAGCGGGTGATCCGCCAGGCCCTCGCCGCCGCCGGGCTGACCGCCGCCGACGTCGACGCCGTCGAGGCCCACGGCACCGGCACCTCGCTGGGCGACCCGATCGAGGCCGAGGCGCTCCTCGCGGTCTACGGCGAGGGCCGCCCGCCGGAGCAGCCCCTGCTCCTGGGGTCGGTCAAGTCCAACCTCGGCCACACCCAGGCCGCCGCGGGCGTCGCCGGCGTCATCAAGATGGTGATGGCCATGCGGCACGGCGCACTGCCCAGGACCCTGCACCTGGACGAGCCGACACCGCACGTCGACTGGTCCTCCGGCGCGGTGCGGCTGCTCGACGAGAGCGTGCCCTGGCCGACGACGGGCCGGCCCCGCCGGGCCGGTGTCTCCTCGTTCGGCATCAGCGGCACCAACGCCCACGTCATCCTCGAACAGGCCCCGCCGGAGCCGGCCGCCGCCCGGCGCCCGCAGCCCCCGCAGCCGGCCGCCGGCGAGACCGTGCCCTGGCTGCTGTCGGCCCGCAGTGCCGAGGGGCTGCGCGCCCAGGCCGAGCGGCTGCGGCAGCGCCTGGCCGAGCGCCCCGACCTGCGCCCGGTCGACGTCGGCTACTCGCTGGCCACCGGCCGCACCGCCTTCGAGTACCGGGCCGCACTCGTCGGCGCTGGCCGGGAGGACTTCCTGGACCGGCTGGACGAGCTGTGCTCCGGGGACAGCGCGCCCGGACAGGCGCAGGGGCGCGCCGTCGGCGGCGGACTGGCCTTCCTGTTCGCGGGACAGGGCAGCCAGCGCCTCGGCATGGGCCGTCGGCTGCGCGCCCGGTACCCCGTCTTCGCCGAGGCGTTCGACGCGGTCTGCGCCGAACTGGACCGCCACCTGGAGCGACCGCTGCGCGAGGTCGTCGACGCGGAGGACGACACGGAGGAGTCGGCGCTGCTCGACACCACCGAGTACACCCAGCCGGCCCTGTTCGCGGTCGAGGTGGCTCTCTTCCGGCTGCTCGACCACTGGGGCGTCCGCCCCGACGTGCTGGCCGGGCACTCCGTCGGCGAACTGGCCGCCGCCCACGTCGCCGGCGTGCTGAGCCTGCCCGACGCGGCCGCGCTGGTGGCCGCCCGGGGCCGGCTCATGCAGTCCCTGCCGCCGGGCGGGGCGATGGTCGCGGTGGGCGCCCCCGAGTCGGAGGTCCTGCCCCTGCTCACCGAGCACGTCGCGATCGCCGCCGTCAACGGCCCGGCCGCGGTGGTGCTGTCCGGGCGGACCGAGGAGGTCCTCGCGGTCGCGGACCGGCTCGACGACCGCGGGCACCGCGTCACCCGCCTGCGGGTCAGCCACGCCTTCCACTCGCCCGAGATGGAGCCGATGCTCGCCGACCTGCACGCCGTGGCCAAGGGCCTGACCTTCCACCCGCCGCGGATCCCGCTCGTGTCCACGGTGACCGGGCAGCCGGCGACCGCCGAGGAGCTGACCTCACCGGCGTACTGGACGGAACAGGCACGCCGGCCCGTCCGCTTCCACGACGCGGTACGACGCCTGGTGCAGGACGGCGCGCGGACCCTGCTGGACGTCGGACCCGACGGCTCGCTCGCCGGCCTCGCCGCGGCCGCCGGCGACCCCGCCGTGGCGGCCGTCGCCGCGCTGCGCCGCGACCGGCCCGAGACGGAGACACTGGCCGACGCCCTCGGCCGGCTGTACGTCCGCGGGGCCGCCGTCGACTGGGAGGCGTACTTCACCGGGACCGGCGCCCGACGCGTGGACCTGCCGACGTACGCCTTCCGACCGGAGCGGTTCTGGCTGTCCGCGGCGGCGGAGCCGTCCGCCCCGGACCTCGCGCACTCCGGACTCGACGCCCCCGGCCACCCGCTGCTGGGAGCCTGCGTGGAACTCCCGGACACCGACGAACTGGTGCTCACCGGCGCACTGTCGGCCGACACGCACCCGTGGCTGGCCGGTCACCGGGTGCGCGGCGAGATCCTGCTGCCCGGCGCCGCCTTCGTGGAACTCGCCCGCCACGCCGGGGCCCGGCTCGGCTGCGGCCACCTCGCCGACCTGACCCTGCACACCCCCCTCGTCGTGCCCGCCCACGGGGCCGTGCACCTGCGGGTACGGGTGGGCGGGCCCGCCGACGACGGCCGGCGCCGGCTGACGGTGCACGCCCGCCGCGCCGACGCAGAGCCCCGGGAACCGTGGACCCAGCACGCCACCGGCCTGCTGACCCGGCCCGCACCCGCCGGGGACCGCCCGCCCGCCGGCGCGTGGCCCCCGCCCGGTTCGGTACCGGTGCCGGTCGAGGGCCTGTACGACGACCTGTCCGCGGCCGGGGTGGAGTACGACGGCGCGTTCCGCGGACTGCGCGCGGCCTGGCTGTACGACGGCGACGTCCTCGCCGAGGTGGCGCTGCCGGAGGAGGCAGCCGAGGACGCCGGACGGTTCGGCCTCCACCCCGCCCTGCTGGACGCGGCCCTGCACGCCGCGGCCCTGCTCGCACCGCGCGGCACCGCCGCCCCCGGCCCGCGTCTGCCGTTCGCCTGGACCGACGTGGCAGTGCACGCCGACGGCCCGGACCGGCTCCGGGTACGGCTCACGGCCCGCGGCGACACCCTGACGCTCCGCCTCACGGACACCGCCGGACACCCCGCCGGCACCATCGGCTCACTCCTGCTGCGCCCCACCACCACACCGGCCGAACGGACCCCGTCCCTCTACGAACTGCACTGGCAGCCCGTTCCCGCGGCCCCGGCCCCGACAGGCACGAGTCCCACGGCGGCCCTGCTGGGCGCCGTGGGAACGGACGGCTGGGAAGCCGCGCCGGGTACCGGGCCGGCGGAGGGTGCGGACGCGGTGCCGGGTGCCGTGCGGTACGCCGGCCTCGACGCCCTGCTGGCGGCGCTCGACGGGGGCGCGGCAGCACCGGAGCTGCTCCTCGCGCCGGTTGTCACCGGGGCCCCGGACGAGGACGTCACCGTACGTGTCCGCGCCGCGCTGAACACGGCCGTCGGCCTGCTGCGGCGCTGGTCGGCGGAGCCGCGGCTGGCCGCCACCCGCCTGGTGCTGCTGACCCGCGGCGCGGTGGCCGCCGTACCCGGTGACACGGCGCCCGACCCGGCGGCCGCGGCGGTGTGGGGCCTCGGACGCTCGGCGCAGAGCGAACACCCCGGCCGCGTCGTCCTCGTGGACACGGACGGGGACCCCGCCTCGACCGCCGTACTCCCCACGGCCCTCCTCACCGGCGAACCCCAGACCGCCCTGCGCACCGGCACCGTCACCACCCCCCGACTCGCCCCCACCCGGAACGAGCCCGCCTCCGCCCCTGCGCTCGACCCCGCCGGTACCGTCCTGGTCACCGGTGGCACCGGTGGGCTGGGTGCTCTGGTCGCCCGGCATCTCGTCTCCGCGCACGGCGTGCGGCACCTGCTGCTCGCCGGGCGGCGCGGGCAGGCGGCGCCGGGGGCGCCCCGACTGGCCGCCGAGCTGGCCGGGCTGGGCGCCGACGTGCGCGTCGTCGCCTGTGACGTGTCCGATCGCGGCGCCCTCGCCCGGCTCCTCGACTCCGTGCCGGCCGACCGGCCCCTGACCGCCGTGGTGCACTGCGCGGCGGTGCTGGACGACGGCGTGCTGGAGTCGCTCACACCCGAGCGCGTGGACCGGGTCCTGCGGGCGAAGGCCGACGCGGCCTGGCACCTGCACGAGCTGACCGCGGACCGGAAGCTGAGCGCGTTCGTGCTCTTCTCGTCCGTCGCGGGTGTCCTGGGCGCCGCCGGACAGGGCAACTACGCGGCCGCCAACGCCTTCCTCGACGCCCTCGCCTCGCTCCGCCGCGCCCAGGGCCTGCCCGGTACGGCGCTGGCCTGGGGCTGGTGGGGCGGCGCGGAGGGCATGGCGGGCGGACTCGGCACCGCCGACCGGGCCCGGCTGGCCAGGACGGGCGTCACCGCCTTCGCACCCGCGGAGGCGCTCGCCCTGTTCGACACGGCCCTCGGCCGGGAGGCGGCGGCGCTCGTGCCGGTCCGCCTGGACACCGCCGTCCTGCGCGAGCGGGCCCGGCAGGGAACGCTCCCGCCGGTCCTGCGCGATCTGGTCGCCGACCCGTCGCCGGCCACCGGGAGCCGGGAGCCGGCCGCCGAGAGCCGGACCCCGTCGCCCGCCGGCCGGACCCCGGACACCGCGCCGTGGCGTGAGCGGCTGCGGGACACCGGCCCCGAGCAGCGCGAGGACGTGCTGCTCACCCTGGTGCGCCGCGAGGTGGCCAGGGTCCTCGGCAGGCCGTCCCCCGCGGGCGTGGACGCCCACGACCGGCTGCTCGACCTGGGCTTCGACTCCCTCACGGCCGTGGAACTCCGCAACCGCCTCGGTGAACTGACCGGCCTGCACCTGCCCACCACGCTGGTCTTCGACCACCCGACACCCGCCCGCCTGGCCGGCCACCTGTCGGCCTCGCTGGCGGACACCACCGGCTCCCGGCCGGCCGGAGCGGACCCGGTCGAGGCGGTGCCCGGACCGGACCCGGTCGAGGCGGTGCCGGACCGCGCCCCGGCCCCGGCCCCGGCGGCGGGGGAGGACGGCGGACTGGCCGCCGCCACCACCGCCGACGAACTCCTGGCCTTCATCGACAAGAACCTCAGAAGGCCATGACGCCGGAAGGCCCTGGCCCGAGCAGGCCCCGACCGCTCCCCGACAATCCGCGACCGACCATGACACACGAGTGAGGATCGATGGCCGAGGACGAGAAGCTCGTCGAGTACCTCCGGTGGGTGACCACCGACCTGCAGGCGACCCGCCGGCGGCTCGACGAGGTCGAGCAGGCGGCACAGGAGCCCATCGCCATCGTGGCGATGAGCTGCCGGCTGCCCGGTGGCGTCGGCTCGCCCGAGGAGCTGTGGCGGCTGGTGTCCTCCGGTACCGACGCCGTCACCGGCTTCCCCACCGACCGGGGCTGGGACCTGGACGCCCTGTACGACCCGGACCCGGACCGCGCGGGCACGTCGTACACCCGCCACGGCGGATTCGTGGACGGCTGCGCCGACTTCGACCCCGGTTTCTTCGGGATCAGCCCCAAGGAAACCCTCGCGACCGACCCCCAGCAGCGGCTGCTGCTGGAGCTGGCCTGGGAGGCGTTCGAGCGGGCCGGTCTGCCCGCCGAAGAGCTCCGCGGCAGCAGCACCGGCGTGTTCGCCGGAGTGATGTACAACGACTACGGCAGCCGGTCGAGCCACCCCGCCGGGGACATCGAGGGCTACCTCGGCACCGGCAGCGCCGGCAGTGTCGCCTCCGGCCGCGTGGCCTACACGTTCGGCCTGGAGGGCCCGGCCGTCACCGTCGACACCGCCTGCTCCTCCTCGCTCGTCGCCCTCCACCTCGCCGTCCAGGCGCTGCGCCAGGGCGACTGCGAACTCGCCCTGGCGGGCGGGGTGTCGCTGATGGCCACCCCGGCCACCTTCGTCGGGTTCAGCCGGCAGCGCGGCCTGGCCCCCGACGGCCGGTGCAAGGCGTTCGGGGCCGGCGCGGACGGCACCGGCTGGGCGGAGGGCGCCGGGCTGCTCCTGCTCGAACGGCTCTCCGTGGCCCGCGCCAACAACCACCCGGTCCTGGCCGTCGTCCGGGGCAGCGCGGTCAACCAGGACGGCGCCAGCGGCGCGCTCACCGCACCCAACGGGCCCGCGCAGGAACGTGTCATCGGGCAGGCCCTGGAGAACGCCCGGCTGCGGCCGGACCAGATCGACGCCGTCGAGGCGCACGGCACCGGAACCGTGCTCGGCGACCCCATCGAGGCCCGGGCGCTGCAGTCGGTGTACGGCAGGGAGCGGGCGGCCGGCCGGCCGCTGTGGCTCGGCTCGCTGAAGTCCAACATCGGGCACACCCAGGCGGCGGCGGGGGTCGCCGGGGTGATCAAGACGGTGATGGCGATGCGCCACGGCGTCCTGCCGAGGACCCTGCACGCCGACGAGCCGTCCCCGCACGTGGACTGGCAGGCCGGGCCCCTGGCGCTGCTCACCGAGGCGCGGCCCTGGCCCGACACCGGCGAGCCCCGCCGGGCGGGCGTCTCCGCGTTCGGGATCAGCGGCACCAACGCGCACGTGCTCCTCGAACAGGCCCCGGCCGCCCCGGACCCCGAGCGGACCGAGCAGGCCGGTGACGTGCCGTCGTCCGAGCAGACCGGCCGTGCGCACGGTGGACTGCCGCCGCTGTGGACGCTGTCCGCCAAGAGCCCCGAGGCACTGGGCGCCCAGGCCGAGCGGCTCGCGGCGCACGTACGCGCCCACCCGGAGCTGCGGCCCGCCGACATCGGCTGGTCGCTCGTCCGCACCCGCACGGCGTTCCCGTACCGCGCCGCCGTCGTGGGAGCCGACCGCGAGGAGCTCCTGGCGGCCGTCGACGCGCTGGCGGCCGGGGCGGCCGGCGGTGACGCCCGGACCCCGGCCGGCACCGGCCGGGCCGTCCTCGTCTTCCCCGGAGCCTTCCCCGGAGACCTCCCCGGAGACCCCGCGGTCACCTCCGCCCTGCCCGGCACCGACGACCAGTGGATCCGCACGGCGCGTGAACTGCTGGACTCCTCACCGGTGTTCGCCCGGCGGATCGAGGAGTGCGCCGAGGCCCTGCGCCCGTACACCGACTGGTCGCTGACCGACGTCCTGCGCGGCACGCCCGGGGCGCCCGCGCCGGCCGGCACCGAGGTCGCCCAGCCCGCGCTGTGGGCCGTCATGGTCTCCCTGGCCGCCCTCTGGGAGTCCTGCGGCGTGCGGATATCCGCCGTCCTCGGTCACTCGGACGGCGAGGTCGCCGCGGCCACCGTCAGCGGCTCCCTGGCGCTGCCGGACGCCGCCCGCGTGGTGGCGCTGCGGGCCCGCGCGCTCGCCTCGCTGAGCGGCGGCGGCCTGCTGTCCGTCGCCGCGGCACCCGACGCCGTACGCGCCTGGCTGGAGGCCGGGACCGGCTCGCTGACCCTCGCGGCCGTCGACGGACCCCGGTCCGTGGTCGTCGCCGGACCCGACGCGGACCTCGACGCGCTGCGCGCGCGGTGCGAGGCCGAGGGGGTCCCGGCGCGACGCCTCCCCGTGGCCCACGCCGCCCACACGCCGCAGGTCGAAGCGGTCCGCGAGGAGCTGGCCGCCGCGCTCGCCCCGGTGGCGCCGCGCGCCGGCCGGCTGCCCGTGTACTCCGCCGCCACCGGCGGGCCCGTGGAACCGGCCGCCCAGGACGGCGACTTCTGGTACCGCGGCCTGCGGCAGCCGGCGGAGTTCGAGCAGGCCACGCGCGCCCTGCTCGCCGACGGCTACGACCTGTTCATCGAGTGCGCTCCGCACCCCGTCCTCACCCGGGCCCTGGGCGAGACCGTGGAGGAGGCGGCGGCCGTCGTCGGCGTCCCGGACGGCGGTGACGCCGGTCCGCGCCGGTTCGCCGGCGCGGTCGCCGAGGCGGTGGCGGCCGGAGCCCGCCTGGACGCCGACCGGTACTTCGGCGCCGCGCACCGCGTCGACCTCCCCACCTACGCCTTCCAGCGCACCCGGTTCTGGCTGGAGGGCGACGCCGCTGCCGCACCACGGCCCGCCGCCGCGTCCGCGTCCGGGGAACCCTGGCGGCTGGAGGTGACGGAACCCGGCGACCTCGCCAGCCTCGCGCCCGTGCCCGCCTCCGACGTACGGGACCGGCTCGCGCCGCACGAGATCCGCGTCGCCGTCCGCGCCACCGGACTGCACTTCGGGGACGTCCTCGTCGGCCTCGGCCTCGCCACGCACGGCGAGGGCGGCACGGCACCCGGCGTGGAGGCCGCCGGTGTCGTCCTCGACACCGGAGCCGGCGTCACGGACATCGCCGTGGGCGACGCGGTGATGGGCCTGTTCCCGCGCGGCGCCGCCGGCCCGTTCGCCGTCACCGACCACCGCTACACCGTCCGCGTCCCCGACGGATGGTCCTTCGCCCAGGCCGCGGCGGTCCCGCTGGCCTTCCTGACCGCCCACCACGCCCTGTTCGCGCTCGCCGCGCTGCGTCCCGGCGAGACGGTGCTGGTCCACGCCGCGAGCGGCGGCACCGGACGCGCCGCCGTCCAGCTGGCCCTGCACCACGGGGCCCGGGTGCTCGCCACCGACACCCCCGACCACGCGGAGGCCCTGCGCGCGCTCGGGCTGCCCGAGGACCGGCTCGCCTCCTCGGCCACCCCCGACTTCGCGGCACCGCTCCTCGCCGCCACCGGCGGACAGGGCGCCGATGTCGTGGTCAACTGCCTGACGGGGGAGCTCACCGACGCCGGCCTGCGGCTGCTGCCGCGCGGCGGGCGGTTCGTGGAGACCGGCCGCACGGAGATCCGCGACGCCGGCCGGGTCGCCGCGGACCACCCCGGCGTCGTCTACCTGACGGCCGACCTGGCCGACGCCGGACCGGACCGGATCCGTGCGGCCCTGACCGAGCTGGCCGCGCTGTTCGCCGACGGGACGCTGCACCCGCCGTCCGTACCCGTCTGGGACGTCGACCGGGCCTCCGAGGCGCTGGAACGCCTCGCCGCGGACCGGCACGCCGGCCAGGCCGTCCTCGTCCTGCCCCGGCCCGAACACCCCGGCGCCGCCGCGCCCGTCGCCCCGGCGGACGCCGGCGCGCTGGGCGGGATGGACCCGGCCGCCCGCCGCGCGTTCGTGCTGGACGCCGTCCGCACGCAGGTCGCCGCGGTCCTCGGCCACGACGACCCGCAGGCGATCGGGTACGACCAGAACTTCCAGGAACTCGGGCTCGACTCGCTCACCGCGGTGCAGCTGCGCAACCGGCTGCGCACGGCGATCGGACTGCGGCTCCCGGCGACCCTCGTCTACGACCACCCCACCCCGCGGGCGGTCGCCGAACACGTCCTCGCCCGCACCGACGGACAGCCGGCCGGCGGCGCCGACGCGACGGCGGCCGAGGGCACGACCGCGCACCGAGGCGACCGGTCCGACCCGGCCGCCGACGCCCTCGCCATCGTCGCGATGAGCTGCCGCTTCCCGGGCGGCGTGCACTCACCGGAACAGCTCTGGCAGGTGCTCGACAACGGGATCGACGCCATCGGCGACTTCCCCGACGACCGCGGCTGGAACCTCGCCGAACTCCACCACCCCGACCCCGACCGGCCCGGCACCACGTACGCCCGCCAGGGCGGCTTCCTCGACACCGTCGCCGACTTCGACGCGGACTTCTTCGGGATCTCGCCGCGCGAGGCCCTCGCGATGGACCCCCAGCAGCGGCTGCTGCTGGAGACCACCTGGGAGGCGTTCGAACGCGGCGGCATCGACCCCACACGGGTGACCGCGGGCCAGGTCGGCGTCTTCGTCGGCACCAACGGACAGGACTACCCGAGGGTGCTGGCCACCGGCAAGGACGACCTGGAGGGCTACGTCGGCACCGGCAACGCCGCCAGCGTCCTCGCCGGGCGCCTCGCCTACGCGTTCGGCTTCGGCGGCCCCGCCGTCACCGTCGACACCGCCTGCTCCTCCTCCCTGGTGGCGCTGCACTGGGCCGGGCAGGCGCTGCGCCGGGGCGAGTGCTCGCTCGCGCTGGTGGGCGGCGTCACGCTGATGGCCAGCCCGCTGCTGTTCACCGAGTTCAACCGGCAGAAGGTGCTCTCCCCGGGCGGCAGGTGCCGTTCGTTCTCCGCCGACGCGGACGGCACCAGCTGGAGCGAGGGCGTCGGCGTGCTGCTCGTGGAGCGGCTCTCCGACGCGCAGCGCCACGGGCACCGGGTGCTGGCCGTGGTCCGCGGCTCCGCCGTCAACTCCGACGGCGCCAGCAACGGCCTGACCGCGCCCAACGGCCCCGCCCAGGAACGGGTCGTCCGCAGCGCGCTCGCCGACGCCGGCCTGACCCCCGCCGACGTGGACGCGGTGGAGGCGCACGGCACCGGCACCAAGCTCGGCGACCCCGTCGAGGCCCAGGCGCTGATCGCCACCTACGGGCAGCAGCGCCCCGACGGCGCCCCGCTGCTGCTGGGCTCGCTGAAGTCGAACATCGGACACACCCAGGCCGCCTCCGGCGTCGCCGGGATCATCAAGCTGGTCGAGGCGATGCGCCACGAACGGCTGCCGCGGACCCTGCACGTGACCGAGCCGACCCCGCACGTCGACTGGTCGGCCGGGGCGGTGGAGCTGCTGGTGGAACCCCGCGACTGGCGGCGCGGCGGGCGCCCGCGCCGGGCCGGGGTGTCCTCCTTCGGCATCAGCGGCACCAACGCGCACGTCATCGTCGAGGAGCCCCCTGCCGTCCCCGCGCCGGACACCCGGACGCAGACCCCCTCGGCCCAGGACACCCCCTCGGGCCAGGACACCACCCCCTCCGGCCAGGACACCACCCCCTCCGGCCAGGACACCACCCCCTCCGGCCAGGACACCCCCGCCGAGCCGGACGGCCGCCCGGTGGCGTGGACGCTGTCCGCCAGGAGCCCCGAGGCCCTCCGCGGCCAGGCCCGGAGCCTGGCCGAGCACCTGGCGTCCGCCGCGCCCGCGCCGCGCCCGCTGGACGTCGCCTGGTCCCTCGCCACGACCCGTGCGGCCCTGCGGCACCGGGCCGTCGTCCTGGTGGGGGACACCCGGGACACGGAGGCCGCCGCGCAGGCGTCCGCCGCGCTCGCCGCCCTGGCCGCCGGCCAGGACGCCGCCGGGCTCGTCCGCGCACAGGCCCGCGAGGACCACCGGACCGCGTTCCTCTTCGCGGGCCAGGGCAGTCAGGCCGCCGGCATGGGACGGGAGCTGTACGCCGCCCACCCCGGCTACGCCGACGCCTTCGACGCGGCGTGCGCCGCGCTCGACCCGCAGCTGCCGCGACCGCTGCGCGAGGTCGTGTTCGCCGGGGCCGGCTCCGCCACGGCCGGGCTGATCGACCGCACGGAGTACGCGCAGCCGGCGCTGTTCGCGTTCGAGGTGGCGCTCTTCAGGCTGCTGGAGTCCTGGGGCGTCCGCCCCGATCTCCTCGCCGGGCACTCGATCGGCGAGATCGCCGCCGCGCACGTGGCGGGGGTGCTCTCCCTCGCCGACGCCGCGGCCCTGGTCGCGGCCCGGGGCCGGCTGATGCAGGCCCTGCCGGAGGGCGGCGCCATGGCCGCCGTGGAGGCCGACCCGGCGGAGCTGGCCGGCCTGCTCGGCGACGCCGGCGGCCACGTCGCGATCGCGGCGGTCAACGGGCCCCGGGCGAGCGTGCTCTCCGGTGAGCGGGACGCGGTGGCCGAGGTGGTCGCCGTACTGAAGGAGCGGGGCCGGCGCGTCTCCTGGCTGCGGGTCAGCCACGCCTTCCACTCCCCGCTCATGGACCCGATGCTCGCCGAGTTCGAGGCGGTCGCGCGGCGGCTGACGTACAGCCCGCCGCGCATCCCCGTGGTCTCCTCCCTCACCGGCCGCCCCGCGACCGCCGAGGACCTGTGCTCGCCCGGCTACTGGGTCCGCCACGTCCGCGACACCGTGCTCTTCCACGACGCCGTACGCTCCCTGGACGAGGCCGGGGCGAGCCTCTACGTCGAGCTGGGCCTCGGCGCGCTCGGCCCGATGGCCGCCGACAGCCTCGACGGCCGCGGCACCGTCGTGGCGGCGCAGCGCAGGGACCGGCCGCAGGAGGCCGCGCTGCTGCACGCCGTCGGCACCCTGCACGCCCACGGCATCCCGGTGGACTGGGCCGCCGTCCTCGCCGGGCGCGGGGCGCGGACGGTCCAGCTGCCCACGTACGCCTTCCAGCGCAGCCGCTACTGGCCGCGCCGCGGTGTCGCCCCCGGCGCCGGACCCGGCACCGGCTTCGGCCCCGGCGCCGGGCACCCCGTGCTCGGCCCGGTGGTACGGCTGGGCGACAGCGACCGGTTCGTGGCCACGGGCCGGCTCTCCACGACGACCGTGCCGTGGCTCCCCGAGCACGAGGTGTTCGGCGCGACGGTCGCACCCGGCACCCTCCCCCTGGAACTGGCCGTGCAGGCCGCGGAGGCCGTGGGCAGCCCGGTGGTGCGGGAACTGACCCTGCACGCCCCGCTGCTCCTCGGCCCCGGCGACGACCTCGAACTCCAGTTGCTGCTCGACGAACCGGACGACTCCGGCGGCCGGCCCCTGCGCCTGTACGCCCGCCCCCACGACGGCACGGACCCGGGCCGCTGGACCCTGCACGCGAGCGGCGCGCTGGCCGACGGCGACCCCACGCCCGAACCGGACCTGCGCGTCTGGCCGCCCGAGGGCGCCGTGCCCGTCGGGGTCGACGGCCTGTACGACGACTTCGCCGCGCAGGGCGTCCGCTACGGCCCGCTGTTCCGGGGCGTGCGGTCCGCCTGGCGCGACGGCGACGTGCTCTACGCCGACGTCGCCCTCCCGGACGGCGCCGACACCGGAGCCTTCGCGGTGCACCCCGCCCTCTGGGACGCCGCCCAGCACCTGGCCGCGATGGACGGACTGGGCTCCGGCTCGGGCGCGGCGGTGCCGTTCTCCTGGGCGGGAGTCCGGCTGCACGCCGCCGGGGCCACGCGCCTGCGGGTGCGGATCGCCCCGGCCGGCGAGGACACCGTCACCATGCAGATCTCCGACGGCCGGGGCGACCCGGTGGCCGGCGTCGCCCGGCTGACCGCACGGCGCGTGTCCGCCCGCCACATCGGCACCGAGCCCGCCCCCGAGCCGACCGGCCTGTACCGCGTCGGCTGGACCCCGCTCCCCGCCCCCGCGCCCACCGCACGGCCCGCCCTCGCCTGGCTGGGCACGGCCCCTGTACCCGCAGCCCTCACCGGCGTCCACCCCGGCGCGGACGCCGACTTCACCCTCGTACCGATCACCGCCGGCGACGGCTCCCCGGACTCCGTGGCCGCCGCGGCGGCGCAGGCCCTCGCCGCCCTCCAGCCCTGGCTGGCCGACAGCGAGCGGTCCGCGCGCGGACGGCTGGTGCTGGTCACCACGGGAGCCGTCGCCTGCACCCCGGAGGAGGGGCTGGACGATCCCGCCCAGTCGGCCGTGTGGGGACTGGCCCGTGCCGCGCAGGCGGAGTACCCCGGCCGGGTGATCGTCGCCGACCTGGACGGCAGCGACGCGGCCTGGGCCGCCCTGCCCGCCGCCCTGGCCACGGACGAGCCGCAACTCGCCCTGCGCGCCGACCGGGTACTCGTGCCCCGGCTGGACCGCGCCCCCGCACCGGGCGGCGAGCCCGGGACCGTCCTCGACCCGGACGGCACGGTCCTGATCACCGGCGGTACCGGCGACCTGGGCGCGCTCGTCGCCCGGCACCTCGTCACCGCGCACGGCGTGCGCAGCCTCCTGCTGACCAGCCGCCGGGGCCCGGCCGCCGACGGCGCGGCCGAACTCGCCGCCGAACTGCGCGCGCAGGGCGCCGACGTGACGGTGGCCGCCTGCGACGCGGCCGACCGCGACGCGCTGGCCGCGCTGCTCGCCGCCGTACCGGCCGACCGGCCGCTGACCGCGGTGGTGCACGCCGCGGGCGTCCTGGACGACGGCGTGCTCGGCTCCCTCACCCCGCAGCGCCTGGCCGGCGTCATGGCGCCGAAGGCCGTCGCCGCCCGGCACCTGCACGAGCTGACCCGGGAGCTGCCGCTGGCCGCCTTCGTCCTGTTCTCCTCGGCGTCCGGTGTCCTCGGCTCCGCCGGGCAGGGCGCCTACGCCGCCGCCAACAGCTTCCTCGACGGCCTCGCCGCGCACCGCGCCGCCGCCGGACTGCCCGCGACGTCCCTCGCGTGGGGCCTGTGGCACCAGGAGCGGGGCGGCATGGCGGGCGGCCTGACCGACTCCGAGCGCGACCGCATCACCCGCGCCGGTTTCGGCGCGATCGCCCCCGACGCCGGACTGGCCATGTTCGACGCCGCGCTCCGCCGGCCGGAACCCGTCCTCGTCGCCGCCCGGTTCGACCTGCCGCTGCTCCAGCCGCGCAGCCAGAACCCCGACTTCCCGCCGGTGCTCCGGGGCCTGGTGCGCCCCGCCCGCACCCCCGCGGCCGCCCCCGGAGCCACCGCCCCCGCGGGCGGGCCGTCGCTCACCGACCGGCTGCTCCCCCTGGACGACGCCGGGCGGGAGAGCCTGCTGCTCGACCTCGTCCTCACCCAGGCGGCGGCGGTGCTCGGACACAGCTCGCCGCACGCCGTCCCGGCGGACCGGTCCTTCACCGAGTCCGGGCTGGACTCCCTCGCGGCCGTGGAGATCCGCGGCCGGCTCGACGCCGCCACCGGCGTCCGGCTCCCGGCCACCGTGGTCTTCGACCACCCCACGCCCGCCGCCCTCGCCGCCCACCTGAAGGAGACCCTCGTCCCCGCCGCGCCCGACCCGGCCGACGCCGCCCTGGCGGACCTCGACCGGCTCCGCGACACCCTCCCGCGGCTGTCCGGCGACCCCGAGGCGGCCGCGCAGATCCGGCTCAGGCTGAAGGGCCTGCTCGCCGCCTGGGACGAGGCCACCGCCGGCGCCGACGCCGCCGCCGACGGCACGCACGACGCGGACGACGCACTCGACGCCGCCGACCTCGGCGAGCTGCTCGACATCATCGACGAAGAACTGGGGAACGCCTGATGACGGGCACCGACCGGACACCGTACGACGACAAGGTCCTCGACTCCCTCAAGCGGCTGACCGCGGAGCTGCGCCAGACCCGCAAGCGGCTGCGGGAAGCGGAGGACGCCGCCCGCGAACCCGTCGCCATCGTCGGCATGGCCTGCCGCTACCCCGGCGGCGTCCGCACGCCCGAGGACCTCTGGCAGCTCGTCGCCGAGGGCCGGGACGCCGTCTCCGCCTTCCCCACCGACCGCGACTGGGACCTCGGCGCCCTGCACGGCCCACAGGCCGGCGACGCCGGCACCAGCCACGCGCACGCGGGCGGATTCCTGTACGACGTCGCCGACTTCGACCCGGCGCCCTTCGGCATCAGCCCGCGCGAGGCGACGGCGATGGACCCCCAGCAGCGCCTGCTGCTGGAGACCGCCTGGGAGGCCTTCGAGCACGCGGGCATCGACCCGGCCACCCTGCGGGGCAGCCGGACCGGCGTCTACGCCGGGATCATGTACCACGACTACGCCTCCCGGCTGAAGGAACTGCCCGAGGAGGTCATGGGCTACCTCGGCACCGGCACCTCCGGCAGCATCGCCTCCGGCCGCATCGCCTACACCTTCGGCCTGGAGGGGCCGGCCGTCACCATCGACACCGCCTGCTCCTCCTCCCTGGTCGCCCTGCACCTCGCCGTCACCGCGCTGCGCAAGGGCGAGTGCTCCCTCGCCATGGCGGGAGGCGCCACCGTGATGGCGTCCCCGCTGCCCTTCGTGGACTTCAGCCGCCAGGAGGGCCTCGCCTCGGACGGCCGGTGCAAGTCCTTCGCCGCCGCCGCCGACGGCACGGGCTGGGCGGAGGGAGCCGGCATGCTCCTGCTGGAGCGGCTCTCCGACGCCCGCCGCAACGGCCACCGCGTCCTCGCCGTGGTCCGCGGCTCCGCCGTCAACCAGGACGGCGCGAGCAACGGCCTGACCGCCCCCAACGGGCCCGCGCAGCGGCGGGTCATCCGGCAGGCCCTCGCCGACGCCGGCCTCGGCCCCGCCGACGTCGACGCCGTGGAGGCGCACGGCACCGGCACCACGCTCGGCGACCCCATCGAGGCCCAGGCCCTGCTCGCCGCCTACGGACAGGGCCGCGCCCCGGAACACCCCCTGCTGCTGGGCTCCCTCAAGTCGAACATCGGCCACACCCAGGCCGCCGCGGGGGTCGGCGGCGTCATCAAGATGGTCCTCGCCCTGCGCGAGCAGCTGCTGCCCAGGACCCTCCACGTCGACGAGCCCACCCCGCACGTCGACTGGTCCTCCGGCACGGTGGAACTCCTCACCGAGCCCCGCCCGTGGCCCCGCGCCGGGACACCGCGGCGCGCCGGCGTCTCGTCCTTCGGTTTCTCCGGCACCAACGCCCACGTCGTCATCGAGGAACCGCCGTCGGAGGCACCGCCGTCCGGGGAACCGTCGTCCGGGGAACCGCCGTCCGAGGAGTCCCGGCCCGCGGCCGGCACAGTGCCGCCGAGGCCCGCCCTGTGGGCCCTGACCGCCACCTCCGAACAGGCCCTGCGCGCCCAGGCCGCCCGCCTCTCCGCGCACCTGCGCCGCCACCCGGACCCCGGCCCCCTCGACGTCGGCTACTCCCTGCTCACCACCCGCACCCCGCTGGAGCACCGCGCGGTCCTGACCGGCGACGACCGCGAGGAACTGCTCCGCGCCGTCGAGGAGTTCGCGGCCGGCCGGCCCGCGCCCGGACTGCTGCACGGGCGCGCCGCCCCCGGCGGACTCGCGATGATGTTCACCGGCGGCGGCAGCCAGCGGCCGGGCATGGGACGCGACCTGTACGCCGCGTTCCCCGCCTTCGCCGACGCGTTCGACGCCGCCTGCGCGGAACTGGACCGGCACCTGCCCGCCCCGCTGCGCCCCGCCGTCTTCGCCGAGCCGGGCCCGGACGGCGACACCCTCCTGGCCGGCCAGGCCTACGCCCAGCCCGCCCTGTTCGCCGTAGAGGTGGCCCTGTTCCGGCTGTTCGGCTCCTGGGGCGTCGAACCCGACCACGTCCTCGGCCACTCGGGCGGCGAACTGGCCGCGGCCCACGTCGCCGGCGTGCTCTCCCTCGCCGACGCGGCGGCCCTGGTCGCCGCGCGGGGCCGGCTCACCCAGGAACTCCCCGTGGGCGGCGCCATGGTGGCGGTCGCCGCCGCCGAGGAGGAGGTCCGCCCCCTGCTCACCGACGGCGCCGAGATCGCGGCCGTCAACAGCCCCGGCGCGGTGGTCCTCACCGGCGACGAGGAGCCCGTCACCGCGCTCGCCGGCCACTTCGCCCGGCAGGGCCGCAAGACCCGCCGGCTGAACGTCAGCTACGCCTCGCACTCCGCCCGCGTCACCCCCATGCTGGCAGAACTCCGGCAGGTCGCCGCCGGCCTCGACTTCCGGCCGCCCCGCATCGGCTTCGTCTCCACCGTCACCGGAGCACCCGCGGACGCCGACGAGCTGTGCACCCCCGAGTACTGGGTGCGCAACGCCCGCCGGCCCGTCCGGTTCGCCGACGCCGTACGCCACCTCGAAGCCGCCGGGGTGCGGACCTTCCTCGAACTCGGGCCCGACGCCTCCCTCACGCCCATGGCCGAGGCCTGCCTGACCGCCGCCTCCGCGGCCGTGCCGGCACAGCGCGCCGGCCGCCCGGAGGCCGCCACGGTGACCACCGCCGCCGGCCACCTCCACACGCGCGGCGCCGGCGTCGACTGGGAGGCGTTCTTCCAGGGCACGCACGCGCGCCGGGTGGAGCTGCCGACGTACGCCTTCCAGCGCAGGCGCCACTGGCTCGAGGCACCGGCCCGCGACCGGGTCGACGTCTCCGCGGCCGGTCTCGGCTTCCCCGACCACCCGCTGCTCGGCGCGAGCGTGCTCGTGGCCGACTCCGAGGAGTACCTCTTCACCGGCCGGCTGACGCCCGCCGCCCAGCCCTGGCTCGCCGACCACGCCGTGGGCGGCTCCGTGCTGCTGCCGGGCACCGCGTTCCTGGAGCTGGCGCTGCGCGCGGGCCTGCACGCGGACTGCGACCACGTCGAGGAACTCACCCTCACCGCCCCCCTGGTGATACCGGCCGACCGGGCCGTGCTGCTGCAGATCCGGGTCGGCACGCCCGGCGAGGACGGCCGGCGGGCGGTCGAGGTGTACGCGCGCGACGAGGACGCCCTGACCGGGCAGCCCTGGGTCCGGCACGCCACCGGTGTGCTGTCCGGCGCGGCCCCGCACCCGCCCCGGACCGACGGCCACCCGGCGCCCTGGCCGCCCGCCGGCGCGACCGCCCTGGACCTGGACGGGCTCTACGACCGCCTGGCCGCCGAAGGCCTCCACTACGGCCCCGCCTTCCAGGGCCTGCGTGCGGCCTGGCAGCGCGGCGGGGAACTGTTCGCCGAGGTCGCCCTGGACGGCGAACAGCACGACGGCGCCCGCGCGTTCGGCCTGCACCCCGCCCTGCTCGACGCGGCCCTGCACGCCCTCGGCCTCGGCACGCTCCCGGGCGCCCCCGACACCGCCTCCCTCCCGTTCTCCTGGCACGGCGTGTCCCTCTTCGCCGCCGGTGCCGTCGCCGCCCGCGTACGGCTCGCCCCGGACGGACCCGGCACGGTCACCGTCGAGGTGGCCGACCAGAGCGGGCGGCCGGTCCTCACCGCCGGGTCGCTGACGCTGCGCCCGGCCGGGAGGCTCACCGAGGGCGCGGGCCCCCGCGAACCGCTGCTCCACCTCACCTGGGCCCCGCCGCGGACACCGGTCGTACCGGCGTCGTACGGCGGGACCGCACCGCTCGCCGAGGCGCTCGGCTCGGCCGCCGCGCCCCCCGACGTGCTGCTCCTGCCGCTCCTCGACACCCCGCCCGCCGACCGGCCGGACCGCGCGGCGGCGGACCGCGCTGCCCACACCCTGGAGCAGCTGCGGGCCTGGCTCGCCGACGACCGGTTCGCTGGCACCCGCCTGGCCGTCGTCACCAGCGGGGCCGTGGCCGCCGGACCCGAGGAGGACGTCACCGACCTGCCGGGCGCCGCCGCCCTCGGCCTGCTGCGGTCGGCCCAGTCGGAGCATCCGGGACGGATCGTCCTGGTGGACACCGACGCCCCCGGGGAACTGTCCCGGGACCTGCCCGCGGCACTCGGCTCGGACGAGCCGGCCGTCGCCCTGCGAGCCGGCCGCCTCCTCGTCCCCCGCCTCACACCCACCGACACCCGGCCCGCCCGCCCGTCCGACGCGTCCTCGGCCGACACCCCGGCCGCTCAGTCGTCCGACGCGGTCCCGGCCGGCACCTCGGCCGCTCAGTCGTCCGACGCGTCCCGGGTCGATACCTCGGCCGTCCGGTCGTCCGACGCGTCCTCGGCCGGCATCTCGGCCGCTCAGTCGTCCAGTGCTGCCCTGGCCGGCACCCGGCCCGCCCGCCCGTCCGATGCGACCCCGGCCGGCACCCCGGCCGTCCAGTCGTCCGACGCGTCCCGGGTCGATACCTCGGCCGTCCAGTCGTCCGACGCGTCCTCGGCCGGCACCTCGGTCGTCCAGTCGTCCGACGCGTCCCCGACCGGCACCCCGGCCGCTCAGTCGTCCGACGCGTCCCCGACCGGCACCCCGGCCGCTCAGTCGTCCGACGCGGTCCCGGCCGGCACCTCGGCCGCTCAGTCGTCCAGCGCGGCCCTGGCCGGCACCCGGCCCGCCCGCCCGTCCGACGCGTCCCCGGCCGACACCCCGGCCGTCCAGTCGTCCGACGCGATCCCGACCGCCACCCCTCCCGTCCGGTCGTCCGACCCCGTGGCCGCCGGCACCCCGTCCGGCCCGCCCCCGGTGCTCGACCCGGACGGTACCGTCCTGATCACCGGGGGAACCGGGGCGCTCGGCGGACTGCTGGCCCGGCATCTCGTCGCCCGGTACGGCGTGCGCCACCTGCTGCTGACCAGCCGCAGCGGCCCGGCCGCCGAGGGCGCGGACGAACTCGCCGCCGGACTGCGCGCCCTGGGCGCCGAGGTCACCGTCGCCGCGTGCGACGCCGCCGACCGGGAGTCCCTGGCCGGCCTCCTGGCCGCGCTGCCGCCGGAGCGTCCGCTGACCGCCGTCGTCCACGCGGCCGGCGTCCTCGACGACGGCACCGTGGAGGCGCTGACCCCGGACCGGGTGCGCCGCGTCATGGCCCCGAAGGCCGACGCCGCCTGGCACCTGCACGAGCTGACCCGGGACATGGACCTGTCCGCCTTCGTGCTGTTCTCCTCGGCGGCCGGTCTGCTCGGCGCCCCCGGCCAGGCCAACTACGCCGCCGCCAACGGCTTCCTCGACGCCCTCGCCGTACACCGCCGCCGGCGCGGACTGCCCGCCCTGTCCCTGGCCTGGGGCCTGTGGGAGGGCACCACGGGCATGGTCGGCACAGTCGACGCCCCGACGCGCCGCCGCCTGGCGGGGCTCGGCATGCGGCCGATCCCCGAGGCCGACGGGCTGGCCCTGTTCGACACCGCCCTCGCCGGGGATGAGCCACTGGTGGCGCCGCTCCACCTGGACCCGCGCCGGCTCGACGCCGCCACCGCGCCGGCGCTGCTGCGCGCCCTGGCGCGGCCCGCACGGCAGCGGCGCACGGCGTCCCCCGCCGAGCCGGGCGGCACCGGCCCCGCCGAACGCCTCTCCGCCCTGCCCGAGGCCGAGCAGCTGCGCGAGCTGACCGAGCTGGTGCGGGCCGAGGCCGCGGCGATCCTCGGGTACGAGAACGCACGGGACGTCCCCGACGACCGCACCTTCGCGGAAGTCGGCTTCGACTCGCTCGCCGCGATCGAACTGCGCAACCGGCTCGGCGCGCACACCGGCCTGCGGCTGCCGACGACCATGGTCTTCGACCACCCGACCCCCGGCGACCTCGCCGCACGCCTGCGCGTGCTGCTGTCCGGCACCGCGGCGGCGGCCGCCGCGCCGGTCCGCGGCTCCGCGGCCCCCGCCGACGAGCCGATCGCCATCATCGGCATGGCCTGCCGCTACCCCGGTGGCGTGACCTCCCCCGAGGAGCTGTGGGACCTCGTCGTGTCGGGCCGCGACGCCATCGCGGAGATGCCCCGCGACCGGGGCTGGGACATCGACGGCCGCTACGACCCCGACCCCGAACCCGGCCGGCGCGGCACCATCGCCACCCGCCACGGCGGATTCCTCGACGGCGCCGCCGACTTCGACCCCGGCTTCTTCGGCATCAGCCCGCGCGAGGCCCTCGCCATGGACCCGCAGCAGCGGCTGCTGCTGGAGGTGTCGTGGGAGGCGTTCGAACGGGCGGGCATCGACCCGCTGTCGGCGCGCGGCAGCGACACGGGCGTCTTCGCGGGCGTGATGTACCACGACTACGGCTCCTGGGCCGTGGACGGCGCCCCCGAGGACGTGGAGGGCTACCTCGGCTCGGGCACCGCGGGCAGCGTCGCCTCCGGCCGCGTCGCCTACGCGCTCGGCCTCGAAGGCCCCGCCGTGACCGTGGACACCGCCTGCTCGTCGTCGCTGGTGGCGCTGCACCTCGCCGCCCAGGCGCTCCGCTCCGGCGAGTGCTCCCTCGCCCTGGCCGGAGGCGCCACCGTCATGGCGACCCCGGGGCCGTTCATCGAGTTCAGCCGTCAGCGGGGCCTCGCCCCCGACGGCCGGTGCAAGTCGTTCGCCGCCGGCGCGGACGGCACCGGCTGGGGCGAGGGCGTCGCGGTCCTCCTCGTCGAACGGCTCTCGGACGCCCGCCGCAACGGTCACCGCGTCCTCGCGGTGGTGCGCGGCACCGCGGTCAACCAGGACGGTGCCAGCAACGGGCTGACCGCGCCCAGCGGGCCGGCGCAGCAGCGCGTCATCCGGCAGGCGCTGGCCGCCGCCGGACTGACCGCCCGCCAGGTCGACGCCGTCGAGGCGCACGGCACCGGCACGGTGCTGGGCGACCCCATCGAGGCCCAGGCCCTGCTGGCGACCTACGGCAGCGAACACGACCCGGACCGGCCCCTGTGGCTCGGCTCCCTCAAGTCGAACATCGGGCACGCGCAGGCCGCGGCGGGCGTCGGCGGCGTGATCAAGATGGTGCAGGCGATGCGCCACGGGACGCTCCCGCGGACCCTGCACGTCGATCGCCCCACCCCCCACGTCGACTGGTCGGCCGGCGGGGTACGGCTCCTGACCGACGCCGTCGACTGGCCCGCCACCGGAGAGCCGCGCCGGGCCGGCGTCTCCTCCTTCGGGATCAGCGGCACCAACGCCCACGCCGTCATCGAACAGGCCCCCGACGACCTGGCCGCACCCGCCCCGGACCCGGCGCCCGCCGGCCCCGCCCGGGAGCCGCGGGACGACGGCGCGCCCTGGCTGCTGTCGGCCTCGACCCCGGCGGCCCTGCGCGACCAGGCACGGCGCCTGCTGGAGCATCTGCGCGCCCGGCCGGACACCCCCGCCGCCGACCTCGCCTTCAGCCTCGCCACCACCCGCTCCGCGCTCCGCCACCGCGCGGCCGTCGTCGCCGTCGGACCGCAGGAGCGGACGGCCGCCCTGGAGCGGCTCGCCGGCACCGGGACGCCCGGGACCGGCGCCCTGACCGGACGCACCGCCGACGGCACCGTGGCCTTCCTCTTCAGCGGCCAGGGCAGCCAGCGGCCCGGCATGGGACGCGAACTGGCCGCGGCCGACCCGGTCTTCGCCAAGGCCCTGGACGAGGTCTGCGGATACGTCGACCCGCTCCTGGAACGGCCCCTGCGCGAGGTGCTGTTCGCCGAGCCGGGCACCGCCGACGCCGCTCTGCTGGACCGCACCGACTACACCCAGCCGGCCCTGTTCGCCGTGGAGACGGCGCTGGCGCACCGGCTGCGGTCGTGGGGCGTACGGCCCGACGTGCTGGCCGGCCACTCCCTCGGCGAGCTGGTCGCCGCCCACGTCGCGGGAGTCCTGAGCCTGGAGGACGCGGCCACGCTGGTGGCGGCGCGCGGCCGGCTGATGCAGGCGCTGCCGGTCCACGGCGCGATGGCGGCCGTCCAGGCGCCCGAGGAGGAGGTCGCGGCGCTCCTGACGGACGGGGTCGCGCTCGCCGCCGTCAACGGGCCGGCCTCCGTGGTCGTGTCCGGCGACGCGGACGCGGTGGACGCGCTGACCGCCCGGCTCACGGAGGCCGGCCGCCGGACCCGGCGGCTGCGCGTCAGCCACGCCTTCCACTCCGCGCACATGGACGGCATGCTCGACGAGTTCCGGCGGATCGCGCGGGGCGTCACCTTCCGGGAACCCTCGCTGCCCGTGGTCTCCGCGACCACCGGCCGGCCCGCCTCCGCCGCCGAACTGTGCTCGCCCGAGTACTGGGTGCGCCAGCTGCGGGAGCCGGTGCGGTTCCGGGACGCCGTGACCCGGCTGGAGGCCGACGGCGCGGCCGTCCTCGTGGAGGTCGGGCCCGGGACCGCGCTCACCGCGGCGGCCCGCGACTGCCTCGCCGACCGCGAACACGCCGTGGTGCCCCTGCTCCGGCCCGGCCTCCCGGAACCCCGGGCCCTGACCACCGCCCTCGCCGAAGCGCACGTCCACGGCGTGGACGTGGACTGGACGGAGTACTTCGAGGGCGCCGGGGCCCGCCGGGTCGACCTGCCGACCTACCCCTTCCAGCGCCGCCGGTACTGGCTCGCGGCCACCCCCCGGCGGGCGGACCGGGAGCATCCCGTGCTGGGCCCCGCCGTCGCCGCCCCCGGCATCGAGGGCTCCGTCCTCACCGGCGAACTCGATGCGCGGACCCGGCCCTGGCTGGCCGAGCACCGCGTCGCCGGTACGGCGGTCCTGCCCGGCGCGGCCCTCGCGGAACTGGCCCTGCGCGCCGGTGCCGAGCTGGGCTGCCCGACGGTCGAGGACCTCGTCCTGGAAGCCCCGCTCACCGTCCCCGACGACACACCCCTCCCGCTGAGCCTGTCCGTACGGGAACCGGACGCCGCCGGCCGCCGGTCCTTCACCGTCCACACCCTGACCGGCACCACCTGGACCCGGCACGCCACCGGCACCCTGTCCGCCGCCGGCCAGAACCCGCCCCCCACAGGGGGGACATGGCCGCCCGCGGGGGCGACGCCCGTGGACCTGGGCGGTGCGTACGAGCGGATGGCCGAGGCCGGGCTGTCGTACGGCCCGGTGTTCCAGGGGCTGCGGGCCGCGTGGCGCGACGGTGACGTGCTGCTCGCCGAGGCCGCCCTCCCCGACGGCACGGACCCGGGTGCCTTCGGTGTGCACCCCGCCCTGCTGGACGCGGCGCTGCACGTCCTGGGGGTCGGGGACGGCGACCGGCCCGCCCCGCCCGTCCTGCCGTTCGCCTGGCGGGGCGTCCGGCTCCACGCCACCGGGGCCCGGGCCGTGCGGGTGCGCCTGACCCCGGCCGGCACCCCGGGGACCGTGGCCGTGGAGCTGACCGACCCCGCCGGTGCTCCGGTCGCCTCCGTCGCCGCCCTGTCCCTGCGCCCGGTGTCCACGGCCCCCGCCGCCGACCGGTCCCTGCTGCGCGTCGACTGGTCTCGCCCGGACGTTCCGGCGCAGGCACCCGACACGCGCGCGTGGACCGTCCTCGGCTCCACCCCGCTCGGCTCCCTGCCCCGGGTGGACGACCCGACCCTGGTCCCGGACGGCACCGACACCGTCCTCGTCCCGTTCCTCACGGCACAGGACCCGCACGACCAGCTCGACTCGCTCGACCCGCTCGGCCCGGCGCCCCTGCACCGGGCGCTGGAGCTGATCCGGGCCTGGCTGTCCGACGCCCGCCGGACACGGTCCCGGCTCGTGGCCGTCACGCGCCGCGCGGTGGCCGCCGGGCCGGAGGAGGACGTACCGGACCTGGCCCACGCCCCCCTGTGGGGGCTGCTGCGCTCCGCGGCCTCCGAGCACCCCGGCCGGTTCGCCGTGGTGGACGTGGACGGCGCCCAGGAGTCCTGGGACGCCCTGCCGGCCGCCGTGGCCTCGGGCGCGGCACAGGTGGCGATCCGCGGGGGAGTACCGCGCACACCCCGCCTCGTGCCCGCGTCCCCCGCTCCCGCGTCCCCCGCTCCCGGTGCCGCCGCCTTCGGACCCGACGGCACGACCGTGGTCACCGGCGCCGCGGGAGCCCTCGGCCGCTCGACGGCCCGTCACCTGGTCGCCGCCCACGGGGTACGGCACGTCCTGCTCGTCGGCCGGCGCGCCGACGACCCCCGACTGGCCGCCCTGGCCGCCGAGATCGAGGGACTCGGCGGCACGGCGACGGCCGCCGGCTGCGACGTCGGCGACCGGGACGCCCTGGCCGCGGTACTGGCCGGCGTCCCGGCGGACCGTCCGGTGACCGCGGTCGTGCACTGCGCGGGCGTCCTGGACGACACGGTCGTGGCGTCCCTGACCCCGCGGCACCTGGAACGCGTGCTGCGCGCGAAGGCGGCCTCGGCCTGGCACCTGCACGAGCTGACCCGGGACACGGAGCTGTCCGCCTTCGTGCTGTTCTCCTCGGCGGCCGGCCTGCTCGGCGCCCCCGGCCAGGCCAACTACGCCGCCGCGAACACGTTCCTGGACGCCCTCGCCCAGCACCGCAGGGCGCACGGCCTGCCCGCGCTGTCCCTCGCCTGGGGGCCGTGGGACCAGGACGGGGAAGGCATGGCGGGCGCCCCCGAACTGCGCCGCACCGCCCGCGCGGGCATCGAGGCGCTGACACCCGAGCGGGGACTCGCCCTGTTCGACGCGGCCGTCGGCGCTCACGCCGCCGACCCGGTCCTGGCCCCGCTCGCCACGGTCCCGGAGCGCCTGCGCGCCCTGGCCGGCGACCCCGGCCTGCCCGAACCGCTACGCCTGCTGGCCCGGCACCCCGCCGGGGCGGCCCGGACCGCGGCGGCACCGGCGAGCGCACCCCCCGCCGACACCGCTGTGCCGGCCGCGCTCCCGGCCGGACTGCGCGGGGCCGCTCTGGAGGACGCGCTGCGCACCGCCGTCCGCACCGAGGCGGCGGCCGTCCTCGGCTTCTCCTCGCCCGACGACGTGGACGAGGACAGCTCACTGCCCGAGCTGGGCATGGACTCGCTCATCGCGGTGGAACTGCGCAACCGGCTGGAGCGGGCCACCGGCCTGCGGCTGGCGGCGACCGTGGTCTTCGACCACCCCACCCTGCCCGCCCTCGTCCGCCACCTGAGGACCGAACTCGCCGCCACCACCGCTGCCGCCGCGGCGCCACCCGAGGACGACGGCGTCGGTGCGCTGTTCCGGCGGGCCCGGGACGCGGGCCGCACCCTGGAGGGCATCGAACTGCTCCGCACGGCCTCCCGGTTCCTCCCCTCCTTCTCCGCTCCCGCCGACCTGAGGGAGCGGCCCGAGCCCGTCCGGCTGGCGAGCGGCGACGGCACGGAGCCCGCGCTGGTCTGCTTCCCCGCGGTGGTCGCCATGTCCGGCCCGCACCAGTTCGCCCGGTTCGCGGGCGCGCTGCGCGGCCGGCGCGAGGTGGTCGCGCTGCCGCAGCCCGGGTTCCTGCCCGGCGAACTCCTCCCCGCCACCCGGGAGGCGGTGGTCGAGGCACAGGCCGAGGCGGTACGGCGGTACGCGGCCGGCCGGCCCGTCGCGCTGCTCGGCTACTCGTCGGGCGGCTGGATCGCCCACGCGGTGGCCGCGCGCCTCGCGGCGGACGGGGAGGCCCCGGCGGCCCTGGTGCTCCTCGACACGTACCTCCAGAGCGAGACGAGCGACACCCTGGCCACCGCCTTGACCGACGGCCTGTTCACCCGGCACGGCGCCGAGGCGGCCACGGACACCCGCTCACTGACCGCGATGGGCGCCTACTTCCGGCTCTTCGCCGACTGGACACCCGCTCGCCCCGCCGCCCCCACCCTCTTCCTGCGCGCCGCCGAGGCACTGCCCGGCACAGAACCACTGCCCGGCACCGCGACCGGACCCCAGCCGTCCTGGGCCGCCGACGCGACGCCGCAGGAGACCCCCGGCGACCACTTCTCGATGCTGGAGGAGCACGCCGGTCCCACCGCACAAGCCGTCCACGCCTGGCTCTCCCGGGCCGGACGGTCCGACACCACGACGCACAGGAGCGCATGACATGACCGAGATCACCCCCGAACTGGTCGAGAAGGCGTACGTCGCCCTCGTCTCCCTGGACCGGGAGGAGGCCGCCAAGTACTGGTCGGAGGACGTCCGTTTCTCGGTCCCCGGCCGCCACGCCCAGGCGGGCTGGCACGTGGGCCTCGACGCCCTCCTCGCCTTCCGGCGCGCGCTGACGGACGCGGCGGGCGGGAAGTTCGAGGTGGAGCTGGTCACTTCCATGATCAGCGGCAACGAGTGCATGGACGTGGTCAAGGTCCACGCGGTCCGCCCCGGCGCCCCGGAGGGCAGCACCTCCCCCTACGACGTCCTCGACGCCGACGGGATACAGGTCTTCCGCTGGGAGGACGGCCGCATCGTCGAGGGCCGGGCCGGCTTCTTCGGCGACGGCTCGACCAACTACGACCAGTGGTGGTCCCCGCTGGACGGCGACGGCGAGCGCCGGTACGTCTGAGTCACGTCGCCGCCGGCCCCGGCGCCGGCGGCGACACCGGCGCACGTCCACCGGGCCGGCAGAGGCTCAAGGACTCAGTGCCACCGCGTCGTGCAACCTGAGGCCGAGTTCTTCCAGCCGGGCGAGAACGGCTCGGGGCGACCGGTTCGTGGCTTCGGCGGCGCGCAGGATGTGAAGGGGGTTGACCGGCCGGTCGTAGTCGATCCAGGGCGGTTCGCCGTCCAGGTCACGGCTGAGGATGTGGGCGTCGTCCGGTTCCGGACGCGGCATGGGGGCGATGCGGAATCCGAACTGGGCGAGCCGCGAGGTGACGTGGTCGACCGGGCGCCCGGCAAGCCAGGCGGCTCGCAGGATCTGCGCCGGGTGAATCTCCGCACCGAGGTCGAGCCAGGGCGCACGCTCGGTGCCGTACTTGCTGAGGATCAGCAGATCGCCTGGTTCGTGCAGCGGTACCGGCAGGGCGCTCACGCGGTGGCCGAGTTCGGTCAGGCGGCTGACGACGTGGTCGGCACTGTGACCGGTCGCGGCCGTGGCCAGGATGACGTGCGCGGGATGTACGGGGCGAGCGGGGTCGATCCAGGGCGGGCTTCCTGTCGCGTTCTCGCTGAGGATGCGGAGGTCGTCGGGTTCGAGTGCCGGCACAAGTGTGGTGGGGGCCGAGATGCCGAAGCTCCTGAGACGAGCGGCGACCTCCTCGCCGGTCAGCCCTGTCTCGTCGGCGGCCAGCACCAGGTGGGCGATGCTGACCTGCCTCCCCAGGCCGAGCCAGGGCCCCTGCTGGTCCAGGTCACGACTGAGAATGAGCAGGTCGTGAGGTTCCGGCCGCGGCATCGGATCGATGGCCGCGCGATAGCCGAGTTCGGTGAGGCGGCTGACGATGTGTTCGGGGGCGCGGCCGGTCCGGGTCGCGGCTTGGAGGATGCGAGCCGGGTGCACGGGGTCGCCCAGGTCCCGCTCGCCGATGAGGCGGAGATCGTCCGGTTCCAGGCGGGTCACCGACGTGTCGGGAGTCGAGAAGCCCAGACGTTGGAAGCGGGCGATCACCTCTTGAAACGGCCACCCCGTCTTACGGGCGGCCTGGTGTATCAGCCTGATGCTCACCCGAAGGCCGTGCGACAGTGCCGACTCCCCCCAGACAGGGTCCAGCCTGGTCCTGTCCCACTGCGGCATCAGAACATAGATGTCCGACGGTACGGGGAGGGCCCGGTCCGAGGGCTTGGCGACGACGAAGCCCGGGAAGAAACCGGCGTCGGTGAGCGCCTCCACCCGGAAGCTGCCGACCCCCGGGGGCATACCGGTGGGATCCACCCATCTACCGAACGGCGACGAGTCGTCCATGACGTCGTCCAGTGGGTAGTACCCACTCTTCCTGATGTCCACCTCCCGCCCCGCGATCCGCCACGGTGTGAAGCCGGTGCGCACCGCTTCGGCGAAGACCGCGTCGGCGAGTTCCGGGCTCTCCTCCAGCACGTGCGCCAGCCAGCCGTGCCGGAAGACGGCGTCACCGGCGGCGAGCAGGCTGGGGATCTCCTGGCGCAGCAGCCGTTCGGTCTCGGCGGTGTCCATGTCGATGATCCGCCGCCGGTCCACCGTGAGACGGGGGGTGTGCTTGCCCGACAGATTGACCACGGCCCCGAAACGGTGTTCCCCGGCCCAGAGGCCGTCGGCCAGGATCGCGCCCCTGGTACCGCACCACCACACCGCGGGGGTCGAGGTCCCCACCACGACGGCGTCCGGCTCGCGTTCGGCGCTCGGGTCGTGGGGGTCGTCCGCGTCCAGGGGGGCACTGTCGCCCAGGACGTTCGGCTTCCAGACCTCTTCCTCTCCGCGGCCATCGCTCGCCGTGACCGCGCACTCGGAGATCCACAGGATGCGGCGCAGTACGTCGACGCACGACGTGACGTCGGACGAGCGGAGCCGCAGGCGCACGCTGGTGTAGGCGTCGGGGCAGCGCTCCAGGCGCTGGATGCGGAACAGGGAGCCGGGTCCGGCGATCTCGACCCGCAGGTGCTCGCCCGGCAGGCCGTCCGGGGTGAGGCGGCAGGTCGTCACGGTGATGTCGTCGGCCAGCATGAAGTAACTGAGCACCCCGACGCCGAACTGGCTGTTGGGATGCATGGAGATGCCGTGCTCCTCCCAGCGCGCCTTCTCCTCGATGTACTCCGGCATGTCCGCGAAGCTCATGCCCGCGTGGGAGAAGACGTCCCGCAGTTCCGCCTCCCCCATGCCGATGCCGTTGTCACGGCACTCCAGGTACGGGCCCTTCTCGTCCACCCCCTGGCTGAAGGTGATCGTGCCCTGGTAGGGCATCCGCTGACCGCGGGTGACGCCGAGGTACTCGGTGCGTGCCCCGCGGTACCGGCACGCGTCGAGGGCGTTCTGGTACAGCTCCCGGATGGCGAGCGCGGGATCCCCGTAGAGCTGCTCGCCCATCAGCAGTTCCTGGATGCGGTCGTCGGCCAGCCGGAACCGCAGCTCGGTCGACTCGTAGGCCCAGCGGCCGCTCGCGTCGGCGGCGGGTGTCACCTGCTCGGCGGTGGCGTGCAGGGGGAGGTTGCGCAGCAGGGCGGGCCGTTCTCCGTCGCCGCTGCGGATGTCGATCCGGGCCAGCAGGGTGTCGAGGGTGCCGGCGTGCTGCCGCAGGCCGAGTTCCACGGCGAGATGGTGGCACAGGGCGCCCAGTACTCGGGTCCGTCCGTTCGCCTCCCACCGCAACCGGTCCAGCGTGCTGTGCAGTTCCGGGAGATCGACGGCGTAACCGATGCCGACGTGGTCCACCAGTACCTCCGGCAGGGCGACCGGGTCGACCGCGAAGAGGTGGGCGATGCGCAGGAGTTCCGCGAGCTGGTGCGCCCTGACGCGCTGGGCCGTCTCCGCCACTCCCACGCTGCGCGGGATCCCCTCGTCCCGCTCGGACGGCCCGGTGAGCTGGGGTGCGCGCAGCAGCCGGGAGACCAGGCGGGGATCGAGGACGTCCTCGACGAGCCTGCGTTCCCGGGGGGAGCGTTCCCCCAGGGGTACGGCGAGGCGGTCGAGCAGGGTCTCCGCGGCCGCGGGGTCGTAGAGCCTCGGTTCCAGGACGAGCCACCGGTGGAACAGCCACCAGCCGATGGCCTCGGCGGCCCGGGGGTCGCTGCTGCGCAGGGCGCGTCGTACCAGCCGGGGGTGGTTGCGCAGGAAGAGGTCGTAACTGCGCCGGGCCGGCGCCGTGCTCTGGGCCTCGGCCAGCACCGTGGGGGAGATCGAGGCGTAACGGCTCGCGTTCTGCCGCCAGAAGGCCGCGTGCAGGTAGGGGTGTGTGACGAGGAGGAACACCTCGGCGGCGGACAGCTCCAGTTCGTCCGGGCGCAGGCTGCTGTCGAGCAGCAGGCTGTCGGTCCACTCGGCCACCCTGTCGGTGAAGGCCGGGGAGTGCCACGGGTCACCGCCGAGCGCCTCACCGTCCTCCTCCGACGCGGCGGCGGCCCGGGCGACGAGCGCGGTGGCGGTCTCGCGGAGCGAGAGCAGCCCGCGTTCGTCGGTGACGTAGTTCCACAGGGGGTGGTCGCGCGTCGCCGCCACCCACGGGTGTTCCTCGGAGGCGCTCTCCGGACCGTCCGTCGGCGGGCCCGTGTACGCCCGGTTCTTGGCGAGGACGATCTGGTGACCGAGGTCGCGGGTGCTCATCCGGGGCTGGGGCACCCGCAGGCCGTCGACCGTCCTGCCGTGCAGCCGGGTGTGCAGGGCGTTGAAGACGTCGGTCATGGTCAGCTCGGGGAGGTGCTCACCCAGGCGTCCGCCGGTCAGCTCGCCGCTGAGTCCCTCGCTCAGCAGCTTGGTCAGCTCCAGGGTGAAGACGCTGCCGTCCGGCAGGCACAGCGAGCGCTCCGTCTCGGCGGCCGAGGTCAGGACGCAGGCGCCGGTGATCTCCGTGTCCAGCTGCGTCGGGGTCTGCTCGTCCGCCATGGACAGCGCCCGGCCGCTGAAGCAGCAGTCGATGACGACGACTTTGCGCTGTGCGGCGGAGCCGGCGACGAGGTCGCGGATGTCGCTGTACTTCACGGAGTGGTAGGGCCGCTGTCCGCTGGAGTTGCCGGTGGCGAGCAGGAACTGGCGGTCGCGGCCCCCGAAGTGGCCGTGTCCGGCGTAGTAGACCAGCAGGAGATCGGTGGCTTCCTGCGCGGCGTCGTGCAGGGCGTCCAGCAGCTGCTGCTGCGTCCCGTCGTGCGGGACGACGGTGCAGTCCTCGTCCGCCAGGCCACCGATCTCGTCGCTGGTGAGCAACTCCCGCAGGGCGGGCGCGTTGTGGCGGACACCGTCCAGCCGGGGCAGGTCGCGGAAGTCGTGGACGCCGAAGAGGACGGCGCGCGACCGGCCGGGGTCCGACGTCACTCGTCCGTCCCCGTGGCACCGGAGCTGTTCAGGCGGCGCAGCAGGTCCGCCAGTTCCTCGGAGGAGAGGTGGCCGATGTCCACCGTGCTGTCCCCGTGCACCAGCTTGCGCCCGCCCGCCGCACCGTCGGCCGGCCCGGCCCCCTCGTCGCGCCTGACGGAGCGCCAGGAAACGTAGGCCAGGGCGAAGTTGCCTATGTCGACCGCGTGTCCCAGGACGATGTCCAGCGCCTCCAGCGCGCCCATCGTCGGGCCGTGGCCCGCGACCGTGGCGACGCCCAGCCGGGAAGTACCCGGATCGGTCGACAGCCATGACTGGAGGTCTGCGAGCGACTCCTCGTCGCCGTCCGCCAGAATGCGAATCCTCATTCCCCGCCCCCCGGGACTATGACGATGCGTCAACTCCGGGATCTTAGCCATGGCAGCGGTCGCCAGGAGGCGTTTGCGTCAAAACCGCTCCGGACCACCGTCCCCCGACGGGCCCGCCCCGTCCACCGACGCGGCGGGCCCGTTGCGCTCAGCCTTCGGGTGAGGGCGCCGTGCCGCTCTCGAACGCCGCCAGGATCCGTTCCGCCGCCAGTGTCGCCGTCAGGCGGCCGTCCCTGACCTTCTGTTCGAGGTCGGGGGCGGTGGCGCGGACCGCGGGGGCGGAGTGCAGGCGGCCGAGGAGTTCGTCGCGGACCATCGCCCAGGTCCAGCCGACCTGCTGCTCGCGGCGTTTGGCGGCGAGCCGGCCGGTGGAGTCGAGCAGGGACCGGTGCTGTTCGAGGCGCTCCCACACCGTGTCGAGGCCGGTCGACTCGCGGGCGCTGCAGTGCAGCACCGGCGGGGTCCAGAACGCGTCCTTGCCGTGCATCAGGCGCAGCGCGCCCGCCAGTTCGCGGGCGGCGGCGCGGGCGTCGCGCTCGTGCGGGCCGTCCGCCTTGTTGACGGCGATCACGTCGGCCAGCTCCAGCACGCCCTTCTTGATGCCCTGCAGCTGGTCGCCGGTGCGGGCCAGGGTCAGCAGCAGGAAGGAGTCGACCATCTCCGCGACCGTCGTCTCGGACTGGCCGACACCGACGGTCTCCACGAGGATCACGTCGTAACCGGCCGCCTCCATCACCACCATCGACTCCCGGGTGGCCTTCGCGACCCCGCCCAGTGTGCCCGCGCTGGGGGAGGGGCGGACGAAGGCAGCGGGGTCGACCGCCAGGCGCTCCATCCGGGTCTTGTCGCCCAGGATGGAGCCGCCCGTGCGGGTGGAGGAGGGGTCGACGGCGAGGACCGCCACCCGGTGGCCCAGCGCGGTCAGCATCGTGCCGAACGCGTCGATGAACGTCGACTTGCCGACACCGGGCACCCCGCTGATGCCGATCCGCCGCGCCCGGCCGCTGTGCGGCAGCAGCTCGGTGAGCAACTGCTGCGCCAGCGCCCGGTGCTGCGGCCGGGTGGACTCGACGAGCGTGATGGCGCGGGCCACCAGGGCCCGCTTCCCGTCCAGCACGCCCTTCACATACGTGTCGAGATCGATCGCTGCCATCGCGGCTCTACAGCTCGTGGCCGAGGTCGGCCGACAGCCGCTTCACCAGGTCGTGGGCCGCGTCCGGGATCACCGTGCCCGGCAGGAACACCTCGGCCGCGCCCATCTCCCGCAGCGTCGGCACGTCCTGCGGCGGGATGACCCCGCCGACCACGATCATGATGTCCTCGCGGCCCTCCTCGGCGAGCTTCTCGCGCAGCGCCGGGACGAGGGTGAGGTGACCGGCGGCCAGCGAGGAGACGCCGACCACGTGGACGTCCGCCTCGACCGCCTGCCGGGCGACCTCCTCCGGCGTCTGGAACAGCGGGCCGACGTCGACGTCGAAGCCGAGGTCGGCGAAGGCGGTCGCGATCACCTTCTGGCCGCGGTCGTGGCCGTCCTGGCCCATCTTGGCGACCAGGATGCGCGGCCGGCGCCCCTCGGCCTCCTCGAACGCGTCCACCAGGGCCCGGGTGCGGTCCACGGACGGGGACTGGCCTGCTTCGTTGCGGTACACGCCGGAAATCGTACGGATCTGGCTCGCGTGCCGCCCGTACACCTTCTCCAGGGCGTCGGAGATCTCGCCGACGGTCGCCTTGGCGCGGGCCGCGCGCACGGCCAGCTCCAGCAGGTTGCCGTCGCCGTCGGCGGCCCGGGTCAGCGCGTCCAGCGCGTCCCGGCACGCGGTCTCGTCCCGCTCCTCGCGCAGCCGCCGCAGCTTCTCGATCTGCTGGGCGCGTACGGAGGAGTTGTCGACCTTGAGGACCTCGATCGCCTCGTCGTTCGCCACCCGGTACTTGTTCACGCCGATCACCGGCTGGCGGCCGGAGTCGATGCGGGCCTGGGTGCGGGCGGCCGCCTCCTCCACGCGGAGCTTGGGGATGCCGGCGTCGATGGCCTGCGCCATGCCGCCCGCCTGCTCCACCTCCTGGATGTGCTGCCAGGCCTTGCGGGCGAGGTCGTAGGTGAGCCGCTCCACGTAGGCGCTGCCGCCCCAGGGGTCGATGACCCTGGTCGTCCCCGACTCCTGCTGGATGAGCAGCTGGGTGTTGCGGGCGATGCGCGCCGAGAAGTCGGTCGGCAGCGCCAGGGCCTCGTCCAGGGCGTTGGTGTGCAGCGACTGGGTGTGGCCCTGGGTCGCCGCCATCGCCTCCACACAGGTGCGCGTGACGTTGTTGAAGACGTCCTGCGCGGTCAGCGACCAGCCCGAGGTCTGCGAGTGCGTGCGCAGCGACAGCGACTTGGTGTTCTTCGGGTCGAACTGCTTCACCAGCTTCGCCCACAGCAGGCGGGCCGCGCGCAGCTTGGCGACCTCCATGAAGAAGTTCATGCCGATCGCCCAGAAGAACGACAGCCGGGGCGCGAACGCGTCCACGTCCAGGCCCGCCTCGCGGCCCGCCCGGATGTACTCGACACCGTCCGCGAGCGTGTACGCCAGCTCCAGGTCGGCCGTGGCCCCGGCCTCCTGGATGTGGTAGCCGGAGATGGAGATCGAGTTGTAGCGGGGCATCCGCTGCGAGGTGTACGCGAAGATGTCGGAGATGATCCGCATCGACGGCTTCGGCGGGTAGATGTAGGTGTTGCGGACCATGAACTCCTTCAGAATGTCGTTCTGAATGGTCCCGGCCAGCTTCTCGGGCGGTACGCCCTGTTCCTCCGCCGCCACGATGTACAGCGCCAGCACCGGCAGCACGGCACCGTTCATCGTCATCGACACGGTCATCCGGTCCAGCGGGATCCCGTCGAACAGCTGCCGCATGTCGTAGATCGAGTCGATGGCCACGCCCGCCATGCCGACGTCACCGGTCACCCGCGGGTGGTCGCTGTCGTAGCCCCGGTGGGTGGGCAGGTCGAAGGCGACCGACAGGCCCTTCTGGCCGGCCGCCAGGTTGCGCCGGTAGAACGCGTTGGACTCCTCGGCGGTGGAGAAGCCCGCGTACTGGCGGATCGTCCAGGGCTGGTTGACGTACATCGTCGGGTACGGGCCGCGCAGGTACGGCGCGATGCCCGGGTAGGTGCCCAGGAAGTCCAGGCCCTCCAGGTCACGGCCGGTGTACAGCGGCTTGACCCCGATGCCCTCCGGGGTCTCCCACACCGGCTCGGCGCCCCCGGTGGCCCGTTTCAGGGCGTCACGCCACTCGCCGTCGGTGGCGTCGGCGACCGGGGTCCCCAGCTCGATGCCGGAGAAGTCGGGGATTCCCATCAGGACACTCCCATGCGGTCGAGGGTCGCGGACAGGACGTCCACGGCGTCACAGCCCGCGAAGACGTAACTGTCGATGCCGGAGTAGTCGCCCCGGCCCGCCAGGAACACGTGCCGGGCACCGGACGCCCTGAGCGCCGCGGCGGTCTCCTCGGCCTGTTCGGCGTAGAGCGCGTCGCTGGAGCACAGCACGGCCTCGGTCGCGCCGCTCTCCTCGAAGGTGCCCCCGGTGACCGGTTCGACGCCGCCGGCCTGGAAGAGGTTCGCGGCGAAGGTCGCGCGGGCGGTGTACTCGGCGGCCGAGCCGAGCGTGGCGAGGAAGATCCGGGGCCGGGCGCCGGTCGCCGCCAGATGGGCGTCGGAACGGGCGCGCAGCTCCTCGTACGCCTCGTCGCGGCGCACCCGGGGCAGGCCGCCGGACGGCGGTTCGGGCGCCGCCTCGCGCTCCACCGGCTTCTCGGACAGCAGCGGGAACTCGCTGACCCCGGTGATGGGTTCGCGCCGCTTGGCGAGCCGCTTGGAGCGCTCCGCCCAGGTCGTCGCGAGGTCGGTGCGCAGCCGGCCGGAGCGCAGGACGGCCGCCTGTCCGCCGTCGCGCTCGACGGACCGGAAGTACTGCCAGGCGGCCTCGGCGAGTTCGTCCGTCAGCCGCTCGACGTACCAGGAGCCGCCCGCCGGGTCGATGACCCGGGCCAGGTGGGACTCCTCGATCAGGATGGTCGAGGTGTTGCGGGCGATCCGCCGGGCGAACGCGTCGGGCAGCCCGATCGCGTGGTCGAACGGCAGCACGGTCACCGAGTCGGCGCCGCCCACCCCCGCGGCGAGCGTCGCGACCGTCGTGCGGAGCATGTTCACCCACGGGTCGCGGCGGCTCATCATCACCGGCGAGGTCACCACGTGCTGCACCTGCGCGCCGGGCGCCCCGCAGACCTCGGTGACCCGGGCCCACAGGCGGCGGGCCGCACGCAGCTTGGCGATGGTGAGGAACTGGTCGGCGGTGGCCGCGTAGCGGAACTCCAGCTGGCCGGCGGCCTGTTCGACCGTCAGCCCGGCCTCCGTCAGCTCCCGCAGGTAGGCCACGCCGGTGGCCAGCGAGGCGCCCAGCTCCTGCGCGGCCGAGCCGCCCGCCTCGTGGTACGGCAGCGCGTCCACGGTCAGCGCGCGCAGCCCCGGGTACCCCTCGGCGCAGCGCGCGGCCAGCGCGGCGTACGGCGCGAAGCCGAGCGGGGTGCCGGTGCGGGCCTCGTACCCGAGCGGGTCGCCGCCCAGGTTGCCGCGCACGTCCTTCGCCGCCACGCCCTTCTCGGCGTACAGCCGCAGCAGCGCCTCGGCGGCCTGTCCGGTGTCGCGGCCGGCGTCCAGGACGACGGGCGCCAGGTCGAGGTAGACGCCGTCGAGGGCGCGGCCCAGCTCGGAGACCGGGATGCCGCCCTCGCCCAGCACCAGCCAGAGGGAGGTGCCGCCGTTCTCCAGGTCGGCGAGCACGGCGCCGTCCGTGCCGTCGGCGAGTGCCGTGTGCCGCTGCCGTACGTCCCAGCCGCTCGCGAGGGAGCCCTCCGGGCGGCCGCCCCGCACGAAGGGGGCGAAGCCCGGCAGACCGGGGTCGGGCGCGCCGTCGCGCGCGGTGTACAGGGGCCGGGTGCGCAGCCCGTCCTCCAGCGTCGTGGACAGGGCGTCCTCAGATGCCGCGCCGGTACGTTCCCTGCCGGACTTGCGCAGCACGCCCTCGACCAGGCGTTGCCACTGCTCGTGCGTCGCGTCAGGGAACTCGGCGGCCAGTGAGAGCCCGTCGTCAGGCAGGACCGTCATGGCTCGGATGCTAGGGCAGGCCGGTGACGCCCAGGTGGACCGGAGGCTGTGAGGTTTCTCTTCTTGCGGTTGTGACCTGTGCCGCTCCGGTTCCGCGGGGCCCGCCCGGAGGCTCGGCGGGCCCCGTCCTCCAGGTCCGGTACGAGGGCGCACACGGCCGCGCGCGGCTCGGGGCCCGTGGAGTCGGCGAGGGCCTGGCGGACGGTGCCGGCGGCTCCGGCGAGGTCCGGCCCGACGGCTCGGCCACCGGTACCGTCACCCTGGACGTGGCCGCCCCGGACACCGGGAACGCCGAGCGGGACACCCACCTGCCGGGGGTGACTTCTTCGGCGCCGCCACCACCTCCGAGACCACCTTCACCGTGCGCGGCACCGACCGGGGCGACGGCGGCACCGTCCGGATCAGCGGGCGGCCGACCGTGCGGGGCGCCGGCCGGCCCCTCTCCCGCACCGCCCGCCTCACCGGCGTCGGCGCCGACGCGCTGATCCCGGAGGCCGGGTTCGACGTGGACCGCGACCGGTCCGGCACGGGCCGGAACCAGCTCGGCATGATGCGCGGCCCGACCACCGTGACGGCCGCGCTCCGCTTCACCCGCGCGGCGGCCTCAGACCCAGCTCCGCCCGCCGCACGTCCCGGGTGGACAGCGTCTGCGGGCTCCCGGTGAAGGCGCGCAGCCGCAGCCGGGTGCTCCGCTTCGCCGGCACCGTGAAGGTCCCTGAGGGCGCCCGCAGTTCCACGGTGGCCGTGCTGTGCGCGGGCAGGGTGGCGGGACCGCGCACCAGCGACCAGTACCGGCTCATGCCCTGGCCGGTGCTGAGCATGTAGTGCGGGGTCAGTGGGACGTCGCCCGTGTTGGCGACCCGCAGGGTCAGCCGGGTCAGGGTCCGCGGGGAGGAGTGCCGGGTCGCCGTGACGTCCATCCGCAGCGGCGGCGTCCCCGTCGCCGCCAGGACGGCGCTCACCAGCGCGGGCGTCACCAGCGCCACGGCGGTAGCGGCCAGGGCCGGCCGGCGGCGCGGGCCGGCCAGGGGGCGGGGACGCGGCTGCCAGGCCTGGGCGAACTCCGGCAGCGGCGCGGTGACCGCCGCCGCCAGCCACAGCGGGGTCATCATCAGGTAGTAGCCGTCCTGGGACCGGGTCGCCAGGTAGAAGGCGCACCAGGGCAGCACGGTCGCGGCCGGTCCGAGCCGCCGGACGAACAGCGTGAACACCGCCAGCAGCGCGGCGGCGAGCAGCACGCTCGCGTGGCCGTACCAGTCCAGCCGGTCACTGCCGTGCGTGAAGTACAGCGAGACGTCCACCAGGCCCTGGCCGTGCAGCACGGCGCCCTGGGTCAGCGGCAGGGCGATCCCGCGCACCCAGGGGCCCGGCGAAGCCGCCGCGAAGTACGCGTTGACCAGCGACCAGGTCAGCGCCGCGACCCCCGCGATCCGCAGGACCACCCGCGCCGCCGCCCGCCCGCCCAGCTCGCCGCGCCGCACCGCGTAGATCCCGGCCAGCAGGAACGGCGTGACGAACCAGGGCAGTTGCTGGGCGGCACACGCGGCGCCCAGGCACGCGGCCCGCGCGATCCCGGTCGCGCCCAGCCGGCCCCGCGCGCCGAGCCGGGGCCAGCGCACCACCACCGGAATCAGCAGCACCAGGCCGACGATCGCCGGATAGCCCTGCCGCGCGTACATCGGCAGGAAGCCGAAGCCCAGGCAGACCATCGTCGCCGCCGAGCGCCACGGCACCGGCAGCAGCCGCCAGAGCACCACCGCGCCCACGACCAGCGCGCCCGTCGCCGCGGCGGTCGCCGGGGCACCGCCGTGGCCCAGCCACAGCAGCGGGGCGGTGAGCAGCGGGGTCAGCGGGGGATAGCCGTACGTGAAGTCGTACCCGCCGTCTATGGTCGGCGTCAGCGCGACACCCTTGGCCTGGAACAGCCAGGGCCACGGCTGCCCGTACACCGGGTGGCCGGCGACGAGTTCCCGCGCGGCCTGGGTGGTGAGGGCCGCCTCGTCGCCGCCGGCGTGGTTCAGTGCCCAGGCGCACAGGGTCAGGGTGACCGCGGTCGCCAGCACCACCAGGTCCAGGCGGGCCAGCGAGCGGGTCCGGCGGACGGTCAGGGCCAGCACGCCGGTCACCAGGATCGAGGCATAGCAGACCGAGACGACCCCCGCGAGGACCAGCCGGTGCGTGGCCGCCTGGGTCCACACCGACCGTGTGCCGATGAACAGGCTCACGTCGGCGAGGAGCGTCAGGACGCGGTGCCACTGCGCGGGGCCGTCCGGGGCCCCCGCACGGGCTCCCGGGACGGCGGACACCGCCGACGATGTCCGCCGACCGGGTGTCACCTGCTGTGTTTCTGCCAAGTGCACGGCACGGGACGCTATCGGTGACGGGTGAGCGGGGCGCGGAGGCCGGTGAAGAGCAAGGTATGAGCCTGGTAAGAACCGGCCGAATGCGGACATACCCCACTGGATGTGTTCCGGACAGACCTGTCGACCCCGGTCGCCCACCGTGTCGTTGTTGGGCCGAACGGGTGACTTGGCGTAAGAATTGGCAGGTGCAGGGATTGAGTGCGAGTCAGGTCGGGGGGAGCCGGTGAGCCGTTACGACGTCACCGATGAACAGTGGGAAGGGCTCGCCCAGGTCGTGCCGCTGCGGGGCCGGGACGCCTGGCCGTCCGCGGTGAACCACCGCTCGCTGCCCGACGCCGAGACCGAGACCCGGCGCCGGTTCGTGGTCCTGCGCGTCAACGTCTTCGCGGACGCCCGCGAGGTCGCCGAGACCCTGATGGCCGGGGTGCCGGTCCTCCTCGACCTGTCCGGCGCGGAGGGCGACGTCGCCAAACGCGTCCTCGACTTCAGCACCGGCGTCGTCTTCGGCCTGGGCAGCGGGATGCACCGCGTGGACCGCAACGTCTTCCTCCTGACCCCGCCCGGCACGGAGGTCAGCGGACTGATGGAGGGCGCGGGAATCTCGGGGGGCTGAACGGCCCCGCCCCGCCGCTCCACGTCCCACGCCGCCCGGAGCCGGCCCCCGCGCACGGGACGCCGGTTCCCCGGCGGGTCCCCCGATCGTAGGAACGTCCCGGCAGGGAAACGGTTCGGCGTGCGGGCGCGGGCCTACGGTCCCGCGTATGGCCGTGCCCTCCCCGTCAGCCGAGCCGGCGGCCGACGCGTCCGTCGCCACCGTCCCCGCGCAGTCCCGTCCGCCGCTCGACATCCGCTCCCGGATCACCGAGCTGCGGCTGTCGGCCTTCGCCGGGCACCGGCGGGCGGCGTTTCCGCTCGGGCCGGTCACGGTGTTCGCGGGGCCCAGCGGATCCGGAAAGACGACCGCGCTCGCCGCGTACGAGGCGCTGGCCCGGCTCGGCGGCGGGGCCCGTCTCGCCGAGGCGTTCCCGGACCCCGTCGCCCGCGTGCCGGAGCGAGCCCGTCCCGACGCCGGGCGGCGGCGCGGCTTCCGGATCGGCTGTACGGCCGACGGCGCCGAGGGACCGGTCCGGCTCGACCTCGCCGTACAGGTGGAACCGGACCTGCGGATCGTGGGCGAGCGGCTGACCGCACGCGGGGTCGTCCTGCTGGAGAGCGCACTGCGCGACCCCGGCCGCCGTACCGTCCAGGCCGCCTGGCACACCGCGGGCTCCGCCCCGGTGACCCGCGCCCCGCTCCCGGACGACCGCCTCGGTACGGCCCTGCTCCCGCTGCGGGTGGCCGGCAAGACGGACGGCCAGCGCCGTGTGCTCGCCGCGGCCGAGCAGATGGTCGTCGCCCTGCGCTCCGTCTTCGCCTGCGACCCCCGCCCCGAGCACATGCGCCTGCCCGTGCCCACCGGCTCCGGCCGGCTGCTGCCCGGCTGTGACAACCTCGCCGACGTCCTGTGGCGCACGCGCGCCGAGTGCGGCCGGCGGCACGGCCGGCTCGTCGAGGCGCTGCACGAGGGCTGCGCCGGTCCGGTGACCGACCTGGTCGCCGAGCCGCTGGCCGACGGCACGGTACGGGGGCTGCTCGACCGCGGTGACGGCCTGCGCACCGAACTCGCCCGGCTCGGCGACGGCGAACTGCGCTACCTCGCGCTGACGCTGGTGCTGCTGACCGGTCCGGGCGTGCTGGACCTGGACGCCCCGGGCGAGGTGCCCGACGCCCTGCGGACCCTCACCGTCCTCGCCGACGGCTTCGACCGCGGCCTCGATCCCCGTCAGCGCCGGGAACTGCTGCGGATGGCCGTGCGGATGGGCGAGCGGGGGCACATCCGCTGTGTGGCCGCGGTGCAGGACGCCTCCTGGGCCGCCGGGACACCGGGCGTCACGGTGGTACACCTGGACGCGTGACGGAACACCCCGACCTGGCCCGACTCCAGCGCCGGCTGGCCGAGTTCGCCGCCGCGCGGAACTGGCAGCCCTACCACACCCCCAAGAACCTCGTCGCCGCCCTCTCCGTGGAGGCCTCCGAACTGGTCGAGATCTTCCAGTGGCTGACGCCGGAGGAGTCCGCCCGGGTGATGGACGACCCCGGAACCGCGCACCGGGTCACGGACGAGGTCGCCGACGTCCTGGCCTACCTGCTCCAGCTCTGCGAGGTCCTCGGCGTCGACCCGCTGGCCGCCCTGGCCGCCAAGATCGACCGCAACGAACGCCGGTTCCCGGTACCGGGCACCGAGGGCCGGGGCGGGGAGCAACAGCCGGACTCCTGAATTCCGTTATTACTCTCCGTATCCGAATTCGCCGCCGAATCCGAATTGTTGTCCACAGATTTCCGTCTTCCTCTGGCTTTTCGCCCCATGGACCCTCACTCTGGGTAGTGAAGCAGAGAGTTCAGACAGTCGGCGGCCGTGCGGACGGCGCGGCGGAGGGACGGGGGCACCACATGGATGCGGTACGGCTGATCCTCACGAGCAGGCGAGCCCTGGCGGGCGGCGCCGACACGGCGGAGATGATGGCGGAGGTCTGGCAGGCCCAGGCCCTGGCCCAGGCGATCGGGAGCCGGCTCGCGGTCTCCGGCCCCCCGGAGCTGCGGGGCGAGGCGCTGGGTCTGACCGAGCTGGCGGGCCGCGGCTGCGGCGTCCTGGACCCGCCCGAACTCGACCCCGGCGACCTGCGCGCCGCCCAGCTGACCCGGCTGGACGACACCCGGGAGACCCTGCTCTGCCTCGGCGGGCTGCTCGGCGAGGTCGGCATGGCCCTGGTCGGCATGGCCAGCGCGGCGGCCGACGAGACGACGTACTGGCAGTGCATGGAGGCCATCGACGCGGCCGACGAGTCCCGCGACCGCGTGCTGGAGATGCTGCGCAAACTGGCGGCCCGGGAGGAGCTGTTACCGGAGGACGTCCAGGACAGCCCCTCCGGCGTGTGAACGGGACAGGGGAGTGCCGCCCGCCGGTGAGCCGGCTCAGTCCGTCTCGCCCGCCGTCTCCCGTGCCGCCGTCTCCCGTGCCGGCGTCCCCGCCTGCAGGTCCGCCAGGGCCGACAGGTCCGCGTTCAGTGCCGCCATCAGCTCCTCCATCTGCTCCAGCAACCCCTTCGGCCGCCCGGCGGCGGCATTCTGCCGGGGCACGGACTCTTCGGACATGACGGCCTCCTCGGCCCCCGGCCCGGCCGGGCCGGCGCGGTGACGCGCGACGGGGGACACCGTCCGGCGCGGGCGCCGGACGGTCCGGCTCCGACGGCCCAACGATCATCGCCGGGGCCGGTCACTGGCCCGGGGCGAGGCCCGCGCGCCGGGCGGACGAATTTCACCCGACCGGGCAGGGCCGCGCCGGGCGGTACCGACGCGCCGGACGCGGCCGGCGCCGTGCAGGATAGGTGTATGGACCTTCGAATCTTCACCGAGCCCCAGCAGGGGGCTACGTACGACACCCTGCTCACCGTGGCGAAGGCCACCGAGGACCTCGGGTTCGACGCCTTCTTCCGTTCCGACCACTACCTCCGCATGGGCAGCGTGGACGGGCTGCCCGGCCCCACGGACGCCTGGATCACCCTGGCGGGCCTGGCCCGCGAGACCAAGCGCATCCGCCTCGGCACCCTGATGACCGCCGGCACCTTCCGCCTGCCCGGCGTGCTCGCCATCCAGGTCGCCCAGGTCGACCAGATGTCCGGCGGCCGGGTCGAACTCGGCCTCGGCGCGGGCTGGTTCGAGGAGGAGCACAAGGCGTACGGCATCCCGTTCCCGAAGGAGAAGTTCGCGCGGCTGGAGGAGCAGCTCGCGATCGTCACCGGCCTGTGGGCGACCGAGGCCGGCAAGACCTTCGACTTCCACGGCACGTACTACGACCTCACCGACTCGCCGGCCCTGCCCAAGCCCGCCCAGAAGAAGGTGCCGGTGCTCATCGGCGGCCACGGCGCGACCCGTACCCCGCGGCTGGCCGCCCGGTACGCCGACGAGTTCAACATCCCGTTCGCCTCGGTCGAGGACAGCGCGCGGCAGTTCGGCCGGGTCCGGGACGCCGCGGTGGAGGCGGGCCGGGACGCGGACGAGCTGACGTACTCGAACGCGCTCGTCGTCTGCGTCGGCAAGGACGACCAGGAGGTCGCCCGCCGCGCCGCCGCGATCGGCCGTGAGGTGGACGAGCTGAAGGCCAACGGGCTGGCCGGCTCCCCGGCCGAGGTCGTCGACAAGATCGGCCGGTACGCCGAGATCGGCTCCCGGCGGATCTACCTCCAGATCCTGGACCTCGGCGACCTGGACCACCTGGAGCTGATCTCCGCCCAGGTCCAGTCGCAGCTGTCGTGACCGACCGTCAGTAGGCCGGTCCCCGCCCGGGTCCAGTCGCAGCCGCCGCCGTGGCCGGCCGGCGGCGGACCGGCCCCCGCCCGGCCGTGCGAGGCTGTGACCGGACCGGTGGCTTCCACCACGGCTCCGGCCGGGCGGCCCTGCCGGAGCCGCCCGGGGGACGGCGACCGCCCGCTCGGTACCTGCCGGTACCGGCCCGGTCAGCCGCGCTGGCTGAAGCCGTAGTCGAGGATCTTCGCCGCGTCCTTGAAGCGCTGGTCCGGCGAGGTGTCCGCGAGCAGGGTGCCGACGACCGTCTTGGAGCCGCGTGTCGCGGCGAACACCAGGCAGAACTTCGCCTCCGGCCCGGAGCCGGTCTTCACGCCGATCGCGCCCCGGTAGGAGGTGAGCAGCTTGTTGGAGTTGCTCCACGGCTTCATGGCGTGGGTGCCGCCGCCGGGCTGGTACGACTTCATGTCGTCGTAGACCTTGGTGCCGACGACCTTCTTGAACGTCTTGTTCTTCAGCGCCGTCCCGGCCAGCTTGGCCAGGTCCCGCGGCGAGGAGTAGTTCTTCCCGTTGGACACCCCGTCGAAGGAATCGAAGTGGGTGTTCTTCAGGCCGAGTTCCCGCGCCTTGCTGTTCATCTTGCCGATGAACGACTTGGTCCGCTGCGCCGTCGTCGAGCCCGTGCCGTAGGTGTCCGCCAGCGCGTAGGCCGCGTCGCAGCCGGAGGGGAGCATCAGGCCGTACAGCAGGTCGCCCACCGACATGGAGTCGCCGAGGATCAGGTTCGCGCTGGAGTAGCGCTGGACGTGCGTCGCCGGGTCGATGACGTAGTCGGTGTACTCCTTCTTGATCTTGACCTTCTTCTTCAGGTCCACGTTGCGCTGGGACAGCACCACCAGCGCCGTCATGATCTTCGTGGTGGAGCCGGTCCGCAGCTGTCCGTCCGGCGCCTTGCCGAACAGCTGCTTGCCGGTGGCCGCGTTCAGGGCGAACGCGCCCTGGGCCGGTACCTGCGGCGCCGCCGCGGCGGAGCGCGGGGCGGAGACCGCGGACGGCGCCGCGGCCGCCTGGGCGGGAGCGGTCGCGAGGACGCCCGCGCCGAGGACGGCTCCGGCCGCCGTCACGACGGCGGCGGTTCTGCGGGCACGGAAGCCCTTGTCGTGGGTCATGGTTCCCCCTTCGGTCAGTGGTCAGTTGACGGGGGCTCACTCCATCAGGTCCGGGCCCGCGCGGCCGTAACGGAGATCACATGGGTCTCCTGTGAACACCATGTGGCGGAACTGTGGCTTCCATCACAGCGTGCATGATCTCCGGCTGGTCCTATGGCCGGGTGCGTAAAATCCTCCCCCTCGCTCTGACCGGCCTGCTCGCCGTGTCCGCGTGCCAGTTCGCCGGCGGCGACGACCCCGACGACGAGGCCCACCGCCTCAACACCATGAAGTCGTTCCCGCTGAGCGCCTACCTGCCGGACGCGGAGTCCGGTGACGCAAAGGCCGTCGGCACGGCGCAGTGGATCCTCGCCAAGCAGTGCATGGTCCGGCTCGGCTTCACCGGGTTCAAGACGCTCAGCCTCAGGACCGTCGAGTCGACCTACCCGGTCCGGCAGGGCTCCCTCGCGGTCAGCAGCGGGGTCGGCGACGACAGCCCGTACGGGGTGGACGATCCGGACCTGGCGGCCGAGCACGGCTACCGCCACCCGCGGCAGGACGCGTCCGGCACCCAGCCGATGGAGTGGCCGGCGGACCAGTACGCGGCCCTCACCGGCTCCTTCGAGTCCGGCGAGAGCCACCGGGCGCACGGCAACCCCGTGCCGGAGAAGGGCTGCATGGGCGAGGCGCTCCGGAAGATCTACGGCCCCGAGCCCAAGTCCACGAAGGTCGGCGGGATACGGCTCAGCGGCTACTACTCGCTCGCCGTCCAGTACTGGTACCAGGCGCACAAGGAGGCGAGGAAGGACCGCGCCTGGAAGAAGGCCGACCGCGCCTGGTCGGACTGCATGAAGGAGAAGGGCTTCCGCTACCCCGACCCGGACGAGGCGTCCACCGACACCGACTGGTTCCGTGGCGACCGGCCGTCGGCGAAGGAGAAGGAGACCGCCGCCGCGGACGCGCGGTGCAAACTCGACACCCGCTACATCCAGACCGTGCACGCCGTCGAGAGCCGCGCGCAGAAGTCGGCCGTCACCAGGAACAAGAAGGCGCTGGACGCACGGCGGGCCGCCGACGAGCGGGCCATGGCGAACGCCCGGAAGATCGTCGACGAGCGGTCCTGAGCGACCGGCCCGGCGGCCGGTCCCGGGCGGCGACTCCCGCGAAAGGCCGGGTCTCCGCGGAAAACCAGTGGTCAGGGGGGTCGGGACCCAGGAGACTCGACAGCATGTTCCTGACGATCTCCACCACCGGCACGGCCGTGAACCCGGCCACCGACCTGGGGTACCTGCTGCACAAGCACCCGGACAACGCGCAGGCGTTCTCCACCTCGTACGGCACGGCGCACGTCTTCTACCCCGAGGCGGACGCCGAGCGGTGCACGGCCGCCCTGCTGCTGGAGATCGACCCGGTCGCGCTGGTCCGCCGCGGGAAGGGCAAGGGCCGCGGCGGCGCCCCGGACGCGGCCCTCGCGCAGTACGTCAACGACCGCCCCTACGCGGCCTCCTCGCTCCTCGCGGTCGCGCTCGGCAACGTGTTCTCCAGCGCCCTGCGCGGGGTGTGCACAACCCGCCCGGAACGGGCCGCCGCCCCGCTGCCGCTGCGCGTGGAGGTGCCGGCGCTGCCCGCACGCGGCGGCCCGGACCTCGTACGACGGCTCTTCGAACCGCTCGGCTGGGCTGTCGCCGCCGACCCCGTGCCGCTCGACACCGCCTTCCCGGAGTGGGGCGACTCGCGGTACGTCCGGCTCCTGCTGGAGTCGGACCGGCTGACCCTCGCCGAGGCGCTGCGCCACCTGTACGTGCTGCTGCCGGTGCTGGACGACGCCAAGCACTACTGGGTCGCCGCCGACGAGGTCGACAAACTGCTGCGGGCCGGCGAGGGCTGGCTGCCCGAGCACCCGGAGCAGAAGCTGATCACCAGCCGCTACCTCGCGCGCCGCTGGTCGCTGACCCGGCAGGCGATGGAGCGGCTGGAACTGGTGCGGCTCGCCGAGGCCGACGACAGCGAGGTCGAGGACATCGACAACGCCGTCGAGGCCGAGACCGGGACGGAGGAGAAGCCCGCCCCGCTCGCCGTGCAGCGCCGGGAGGCCGTCACCGAGGCGCTGCGGGCCGCGGGCGCCGCCCGGGTCCTCGACCTCGGCTGCGGACAGGGCCAGCTGGTGCAGGCGCTGCTCAAGGACGTGCGGTTCACCGAGATCGTCGGTGTCGACGTGTCGATGCGCGCCCTGGCCGTCGCCGCCCGACGGCTGAAGCTGGACCGCATGGGCGAACGGCAGGCCTCCCGCGTCAAGCTTCTCCAGGGCTCCCTCGCCTACACCGACAACCGGCTCAAGGGCTACGACGCCGCCGTGCTCAGCGAGGTCGTCGAACACCTCGACCTGCCCCGGCTGCCCGCCCTGGAGTACGCCGTCTTCGGGCACGCACGCCCGCGCACGGTCGTCGTGACCACCCCGAACGTCGAGTACAACGTCCGCTGGGAGAGCCTGCCCGCCGGCCGTGCCCGGCACGGCGACCACCGGTTCGAGTGGACCCGCGAGGAGTTCCGCACCTGGGCGGCGGCCGTCGCCGGACGGCACGGGTACGAGGTCGCCTTCACCCCCGTCGGTCCGGACGACCCGGAGGTGGGCCCGCCCACCCAGATGGCGACATTCACGATCAGCACCGAGAAGGAGGCGAAGGCGGCATGACCGAGACCCGGCACAAGGGACGGGTCCTCCCCGTCACCGACCTCTCCCTCGTCGTCCTCGTCGGCGCCTCCGGCTCCGGCAAGTCCACCTTCGCCCGCCGGCACTTCAAGCCCACCGAGGTGATCTCCTCCGACTTCTGCCGCGGCCTGGTCTGCGACGACGAGAACGACCAGGGCGCGACCCGGGACGCCTTCGACGTCCTGCACTACATCGCCGGCAAGCGGCTGGCCGCCGGCCGCCGCACCGTCGTGGACGCCACCAGCGTGCAGCAGGACAGCCGCCGCCGGCTGATCGAGCTGGCGAAGAAGTACGACGTGCTGCCCATCGCCATCGTGCTGGACGTACCGGAGGAGGTCTGCGCCGAGCGGAACGCGGCCCGCACCGACCGGGCGGACATGCCCCGCCGGGTCATCCAGCGGCACATCCGCGAACTGCGCCGCTCGCTGCGCCACCTGGAGCGCGAGGGCTTCCGCAAGGTGCACGTGCTGCGCGGGGTCGAGGAGGCCGAGCACGCCACCGTCGTCACCGAGAAGCGCTTCAACGACCTGACCCACCTCACCGGCCCCTTCGACATCATCGGCGACATCCACGGCTGCTCCGCCGAACTGGAGGCCCTGCTGGCCGAGCTGGGCTACACCGACGGGGCGCACCCCGAGGGCCGTACCGCCGTGTTCGTCGGCGACCTGGTCGACCGCGGCCCGGACAGCCCCGGCGTGCTGCGCCGCGTGATGTCGATGGTGAAGTCCGGCAACGCCCTGTGCGTGCCCGGCAACCACGAGAACAAGTACGGCCGGTACCTCAAGGGCCGCAAAGTCCAGCACACCCACGGGCTCGCCGAGACGATCGCGCAGATGGAGGGCGAGAGCGAGGAGTTCAAGGCCGAGGTCCGGCAGTTCCTGGACGGACTGGTCAGCCACTACGTCCTGGACGGCGGCCGGCTCGTGGTCTGCCACGCCGGCCTGCCCGAGAAGTACCACGGCCGCACCTCCGGCCGGGTCCGCTCGCACGCCCTGTACGGCGACACCACCGGCGAGACCGACGAGTTCGGACTGCCGGTGCGCTACCCGTGGGCGGAGGACTACCGGGGCCGGGCAGCGGTGGTCTACGGCCACACACCCGTGCCCGAGGCCACATGGCTGAACAACACCATCTGCTTGGACACCGGTGCCGTCTTCGGCGGCAAGCTGACCGCGCTGCGCTGGCCCGAGCGCGAGCTGGTCGACGTACCGGCCGAGCGGGTCTGGTACGAGCCGGCGCGGCCGCTGCGCACCGAGGCGCCCGGCGGGCAGGACGGCCGGCCGCTGGACCTGGCGGACGTGCACGGCCGGCGGGCCGTGGAGACCCGGCACGCGGGCATGGTGGCGGTCCGCGAGGAGAACGCGGCGGCGGCCCTGGAGGTCATGAGCCGCTTCGCGACCGACCCGCGCCTGCTGCCGTACCTGCCGCCGACCATGGCACCCGTGGCGACCTCGCAGGCCGACGGCTACCTGGAGCACCCGGAGGAGGCGTTCGCGCAGTACGCGCGGGACGGGGTCGCGCGGGTCGTGTGCGAGGAGAAGCACATGGGCTCGCGGGCGGTGGCCCTGGTGTGCCGGGACGCGGAGACGGCACGCAGGCGCTTCGGGGTCGGGGGAGGGCCCACCGGGTCCCTGTACACCCGTACCGGGCGGCCGTTCTTCGACGACCAGCAGGTGACCGAGGAGATCCTCGGCCGGCTGCGCTCGGCGGTCGGGGACGCCGGGCTGTGGGAGGAACTCGGCACGGACTGGCTGCTGCTGGACGCCGAGCTGATGCCGTGGTCGCTGAAGGCCTCGGGGCTGCTGCGCGGCCAGTACGCGGCCGTCGGCGCCGCCTCCGGCGCGGTGTTCCCGGGTGCGCTGGCCGCCCTGGAGGCCGCCGCCGCCCGCGGTGCGGACGTCGGCGGCCTGCTCGGCCGGCAGCGGGAACGCGCCGCCGACGCCGCCGCGTTCACGGACGCCTACCGCCGCTACTGCTGGACCACCGAGGGCCTGGACGGGGTCCGGCTGGCCCCGTTCCAGCTGCTGGCGGTCCAGGGCCGCAGCCTCGCCGCGCTCCCGCACGACGAGCAACTGGCCCTGATCGACCGGCTGGTGGAGCACGACGGCACCGGACTGCTGCAGACCACCCGACGGCTGTACGTCGACACCGGCGACCCCGAGTCGGTCCGCGCGGGCGTCGACTGGTGGCTGGAGATGACCGGCCGGGGCGGCGAGGGCATGGTCGTCAAGCCGCTCGGCGCGCTGGTCCGGGGCCCGGAGGGCCGGCTGGTGCAGCCCGGCGTCAAGTGCCGGGGCCGCGAGTACCTGCGGATCGTCTACGGCCCCGAGTACACCCGGCCGGACAACCTCGACCGGCTGCGCCGGCGGTTCCTGAACCACAAGCGGTCCCTGGCGCTGCGCGAGTACGCCCTCGGCCTGGAGGCCCTGGACCGGCTCGCCGACGGGGAGCCGCTGTGGCGGGTGCACGAGGCGGTGTTCGGGGTGCTGGCACTGGAGTCGGAGCCGGTCGACCCGCGGCTGTGAGCACGCCCCCACCGCGCCGTCACGGCGCGCCCTTGTGCCGCACACACGCTGTCCATATGGTGGACCGCCGTGCGGCACAAGGGTGTCGGCACGCCGTGAGGGGAGTGGCGGGCGTGGAGATCAAGAAGGTCGTGGTCCGGGAGGACCGGCGGAGCACCACCCGCCGGCCGGCGATCCTGGAGAAGCGGCCGACCCGCTGAGCATGCGCGTCCACCTGGTCACGATGCCGTGGCACCCCCTCGATCTGCCCTCGCTGCAACTGGGCCTGCTCCACCGGATCGTGCGGCGGGCCCGCCCCGGCGACGAGGTCACCGAGTTCCACGGCTCCCTGCGCTGGGCGGAGTTCCTGCTGGAGCACTCGGGCGGCCGGCTGACGCCCGGCGACTGCGTGGAGGTCGGCAGCGACGCGATCTTCCACGGCCTCGGCGACTGGGTCTTCTCCGGCGCCCTCTACGACGACCCCGGCTGGGGCACGGCCCGGCTGCGGGACTACGCGGCCGGCCGGGGCGTCCCCGTCGGCACCGCGCTGGCGATGCGCCCGTACGCGGCCGGCTTCGTCGACGCCTGCGCCACCGAGATCCTGGCGGCCGACCCGGACGTGGTCGGGTTCACCAGCACCTTCATGCAGAACGTCCCCTCCCTCGCGCTGGCCCGTGCGCTCAAACGGAGACGCCCGGGGCTGACGGTCGTCTTCGGCGGCAGCAACTGCGACGGCCCCATGGGCCACGCCCTGCACCGCAACCACCCCTTCGTGGACCACGTGGTCCGCGGCGAGGCCGAGTACGCCTTCCCCGCCCTGTTACGCCACCTCGCCGCCGGTACCGACCCGGTGGACGTGCCCGGCCTGTGCTGGTGGGACGGACCGGTGTCACGGGCCAACACGGAAACCCGCCGGACCGTGGCCCCGGCCGACATACCCTCGCCCGACTACGACCAGTGGCAGGCAGCCCTGGACGCCTCCCCGGTCCAGGAGTACCTCCACCCGAAGCTGGTCGTGGAGGGCGCCCGGGGCTGCTGGTGGGGCGAGAAGCACCACTGCACCTTCTGCGGGCTCAACGGTTCCGCCATGGCCTTCCGCGCCAAGCCGGGGGAGCGGCTGTGGACGGAGATCGACCGGCTGGTGCGCCGCCACCGCATCCTCGACGTGGTCACCGTCGACAACATCATCGACATGGCCTACTTCCGCGACTTCCTGCCCCGCGTGGCCGCCAGCGGCTGGGACCTGCGGCTGCACTACGAGGTCAAGTCCAACCTCACCCCGGCCCAGCTCCGGCTCCTCGGCGACTCCGGCACCGTGCACATCCAGCCCGGCATCGAGAGCCTCGGCAGCCGCGTCCTGGACCTCATGGACAAGGGCGTCACCGGCGCCCGCAACGTGCGCACGCTGCGCGAGTGCGAGAACCACGCCCTCACCTGCTCATGGAACCTGCTCTACGGCTTCCCCGGCGAGCGCGACGACGACTACACACCGGTCATCGACCAGCTCCCGGCGCTTGTCCACCTCCAGCCGCCGAGCGGCGCCCACCGCATCCAGCTGGAGCGGTTCAGCCCGCACTTCACCGACCCGGACCTCGGCTTCGGCAAGCGCCGCCCGGCCGCGATGTACCAGCACGTCTACGACCTGCCCGAGGACGAACTCGCCGATCTGGTCTACCTGTTCGACACCGAGCCCGCGGGGATCGGCGGCGCGGTGGAGCGGCGGCTGCGGGAGGCGGTGGCCGCCTGGCGGGCCGGGCACGCGGACTCCCGGCTGCTGTTCGAGGAGGACGGCGCCGAGCTGCTGGTGCACGACCGGCGGCACGGCCGGCCCCCCGCCACCCACCGCTTCACCGGCTGGCAGGCCGCGGCCCTGCGCCACCTGGAGGACGGCCGGACGGTACCCGCGCTGCACCGGCTGCTGACCGCCGGCGGCCACGAGGTGCCGGGGGAGGCCCTGGAGACCTGGGTCCGGCGTGCCGTCGGACGGGGCCTGCTGTTCCGCGACGGCGCCACCTGCGTCTCCCTGCCGACCTGGGGCGAGCCGGTCCGGCTGCCGGAGGGGTCCGGATGAGCGGGCCGGACGGCGGCGTGCCGCACCGGCGCACCGGGCGCCGGGTCGAGGCCACCGCGCCCCTGGACCTGAGCGGGGCGGGGCGCGCGACGGCGGAGGCGGTGCGGTTCCTGCGCGAGTGCCAGGGCCACGGCCTGAGCGTGCGCTGGCGGGCCGCCGGCACCCCGTCGTACGACCCCGCCCTGCTGCGCCATCTGCCGCCGCCCGTCGAACTCCCCGCGGACCCCGGCGCGCTGGAAGCCTGGCGGACGGAGCACACCCACGGCGTCCTCTACCACCGGCGCGGCCCGGACTTCGTCACCGTCCTGGACCGCAGGCGCCGGGGTACGGCCGTCCGGCTCACCCTGGACCACCCCGGCCTGCTCGGCACGTTCCTCCGCCTCCTGGAGCCGACCCCCGTGGCCGTGCTGGACCCGGTGGGACGGGAGGCGCTCGCGCTGCTCACCGCCGAGCGGCTGGTGCTGGCCTGCGGCGGCTGGGCGGTGACGCTGCCCCCGCGCATCCGCCGGTGGCCCGTGCCCTGCACCGCGATCTGAGCCGCCCGGCGGGCGCGTGAGGGCCCCGGCGGGATCGGAAGCGCATCGGAAGCGCGAAACCGGCTCCCGGCCGACGGATGTCGGGCAGAGTGACTGTCGTCATACCGACGGCACAAGCGAGACCCCGGCGCTCTGCCGGGAGTTGCGAGGAACCATGAACGGCACCTACGAGCCGCCGAGCCTGTTACCCGCCGGCGGACAGGAGCGCACGCACGCACTGCTCATCGCCGGCATCCCCCTTCTGCTGATCCTGCTCATAGCCGTCGTGTCCCACCTGTCCTCGGACGACGGCGACGTCAGCCCGCCGGGGTACGGCACGATGCCGTCGGCACCCGGCTACGGGACACAGACGTCGGACGTGTACCCGTCGTACGGGACGGAGACGTCGGACGCGTACCCGTCGTACGGCACGGAGACCACGGACGCGTACCCGTCGTACGGAACCGAGACCACCGCGGAGACGACGTACGGCACGTCCGGTCCCGCCGACACGGTGACCGCGTTCTTCGACGCGATCAACCGGCGCGACTACGACAAGGCCTGGGAACTGGGCGGCAAGAACCTCGACGCGTCCTACGGCTCGTTCGTGGCGGGCTTCACCACCACCGAGCGGGACGACGTCACCATCACCTCGGTCGACGGCGACACGGTCTCGGTGAACCTCCTCGCCCAGCAGACCGACGGCACGCAGAAGTCGTACAGCGGTCAGTACACCGTGGTCGACGGGACCATCACCCAGGCCTCGATGACCTCGGCCGACTGAGCAGAGCGGAGCAACCACCATGTCGACCGACACCGTCACCGTCACCGCTCCGCCGAACGCCACGAGCGACGCCACCCGGCTGCTGTGCGCCGGCACCTACTTCGACCCGGTGTACCGCACCGCCGTCATCCGCGAACTGCTGACCCACCGGTACCGGGTGGTCGCACCGTCGTACGGGTACGACGCGGTCCCCGTGCTCGCCCACGCCCTGGCGGCGCGCCGGCTGCAGCGCGTGCGGCTGGCCGTCCTCGCGGCGGGCGCCGTCCTCACCTGGGTGCTCATGGCCGTCGGCTTCCTGAACGGGTTCACGGCGGTGCTCGTGCTGCTGTGGCTGCTGTGGGCCACCGCGTACTTCCGGCGCCTCGTCACCCTCCAGTTGCTGGTCAGCCGGCTGCGGCCGGGCACCGGCACCCCGGGCGCGACGAGCGGGTTCGACGGCGCGTACCCCGAGCACCCCGAGCTGACGTCCGACCTCGTGAGCAAGATCAAGCGCGAGCAGGCCTCCGACGGCACCGTGGTCCGCTACGGCGGCTACAAGCCCTTCGTGGGCGCCGGCGAGCAGGTGCGCCGCTGGTCCAACGCCGAACTGCTGATCGGCGCGCCGCTCCCCGTGTTCGACGGACAGCCCGTGCCGGGCGCCCTCCCGGTTCCGGGCGTGAACGGCCTGGAGCCGAAGCGCAAGGAGGTCATCCCCTTCACCGTCGAGGAGATGACCGAGTACGTCGCCGGCCGCATGGCGGCCCGGCTGCGCGACCAGACCCGGCCGGAGGAGAGGATCGACGGGCTCGCCGTCGAGGAGAGCACCTTCACCACGGCCGTCACGACGCTCCGCGGGGTGACGGAGCCGACCCTGGACCAGCTCGACGGCCCCAGGGACGACACCTACGACGCGGGACGGTCGTACCTGTGCATCCGGGTCGGGTCCTGGGACCAGGAACTGGTCACCACGGCGTTCGTGGGCTTCGACCTCAAGGGCAACACCCTGCACAGCGAGTTCTACTCGTACGTGCTGGGGCCGATCAAGAAGAGCTTCCGGCTCGTGGACCGGCTGCCCGCCGCCCTGGACGGCGGGCTGCTGCTCAAACTCGCCTGGCACACCCTGAGGGGATCGTCCGGGTCCGCGGTGCGGCCCCTGCGCGGCAAGGCCGGCTCCCAGCTGTCCGAGCTGCTGCCCTGGCGCAGGAACCGGATCCGGGTGCCGCAGCCAGCCGACAGCAGCGAGTTCGGCCTCGGCCGCTACGCGGACGCCATGCTGAACCGCGGGGCCGTCACCAGCGTGCGGGAGATGGCGACCAGCGCCACCTTCCACCACTTCTTCCAGGAGACGGACACGATCAAGTACACCCAGATCGTGGAGCGCCAACTCCTGCAGACGGTCCGTGACTTCCTGTACGAGCACAACGTGGACCTGACGGAGCACGAGGCCCGCCAGACGAACATCCTCAACGCCTACGGGCACAACAACAGCTTCGTGAACGGCAACAACAACACCACCAACTCGGGTACGCAGAACCAGTTCGGCGGCTCCCAGGGCGCCAAGGGGACGGGATCGGCATGACGCACACACCCACGGGCGGCAACAGCAGCGACTACGGGAGCCGGAACGACTTCGGCAGCCGCAACAGCTTCGTCACCGGCAACGGCAACACCACCAACTCGGGCACGCAGAACTTCTACGGCACCCCTCCCGCGCCCGCCTCCGCCGGCCGCGCCCACGAGGACCAGGACCCCTCCGGCCCCTCCCCGGACCGCCGCCGCAACGTGTTCGTCGTCCACGGGCGGGACGAGGAGGTGCGGGTGAAGATGTTCGACCTGCTGCGCCTGCTCGACCTGCACCCGCTGGAGTGGGAGGACCTGGTCCGGGCCACCGGCAAGACGGCGCCCTTCCTCGGCGAGGTCGTCGCCAAGGCCCCCGACCAGGCCCAGGCGGCCCTCGTCCTGCTCACCCCGGACGACCTCGTCCAGCTCCACCCGGAGCTGCGGGGCCCGACCGAGCCGCCGTACGAGACCGAGCCGACCGGGCAGCCCCGGCCGAACGTGCTGATCGAGCTGGGCATGGTGCTGATGGCCTACCCGGAGCGCACGCTGATGGTCGAGGTCGGCGCGCTGCGCCCGATCGCCGACATCGCGGGCCGGAACGTCATCAAGTTCGACGGCTCGGAGACCGCCCTGCGCAAGATCGCCCAGCGGCTGAGGCTGGCGGGCTGCACGGTGGACGACACCCGCTCCGACTGGCTCCAGACCTGGCCGTACCGCCATCTGTCGGCGTACGGCCGCAGCGGACGGGGCGCGTCCCCGGCCCGCTGAGGCGCCCCGCTGAACCGCGGTACGGGCCCGGTGGTCGTCCACGGCCGGGGGAGGGGCCCGTACCGCTCAGCGGTGTGCGGCCGGCGGCCAGGTCAGGTGTGGCGCCGGGCGCCCGCCGCGAGGCCGGCCAGGAAGGCGCCGGTCTCCGGCAGGTCGATCCGCCCCAGCTCACCGGGGCGGACCACCACCCGCAGCTCGCGGCAGACCCGCCGCTCCCAGGAGTGCACGACGAACGACAGCAGGATCAGCCGCAGCAGGCTGTCCTCGTCCAGGTCGTGCAGCCGGGCGAGGCCCGCGCCGGTCAGCGGCATGGTGAGGCGCTCCAGCTGGCCGTGGAGGCGGACCGCGTCCCACAGCCGGCCGAGGCCCAGCCACAGGTCCTCGACGCCGGACGAGGCGACGCAGTCGTTGCCCATCCTGCTGTAGGCGACGCCGAAGACCAGGTCGGGCCGGGTGCCGAGGACGGCGACCGTACCGATCGGATACCGTGCCCGCTTGCCCCGCGGCTTGTCCCGCGGGCTCTCCCACGCCACCGGAGCCACTCCCGCCAGCGCGGCGGCCAGCTCCGCGTCCAGCCGGCCGGCGTCCCCCGCGTACCGGCGGGCGAGCAACTGTCCCTGCACACTGCCGTCGTTGATGACGACACCGTCGTCCACCAGGGTGTCGAAGGTGTCGGTGAACCCCACCACCAGATGCCCGGGCTGGTCGAACAGGTCGCCCTCCTCGACCACCACCGTCATGCCGGGACGCACGAACTCCTGCCGCACGGCGGCCTGCGGACGCGCCCGGACCAGCCCCCAGGCCAGGCACAGGGCCACCGAGGCGGCCAGTACCGGCCCGGGCCGGGAGACGACGCCCGGGAACAGCTGGCCGGCGAACTGCACGACGGCCGAGACCCCGCCGAAGGCCGCCAGCACACTGCCCGTGAACACCCGCCGCCCGCGCCACGACCGCGGGAGCCGGCGCCGGACGGAACCGGACGGCGGGCGCGAGCCGGTCAACCGCATGCTTGCCTCCAGGGGCCCTTGGTACGCTGACCGCACAGATGACGGGACGTCACGCGGCGGAGGGGGCGAGGCGCGTGCAGACCCGGCCACCGCGCGTCCGTGTGAGCGTCCTGGGTCCGGTCCGGCTGGCCGTGAACGGCACTCCGGTACACCTCACCCCGCTCACGGCACGTCTGCTGGTCCGCCTGGTCGCCGCCGAGGGCGGGACCGTGACCGCGCGCCGGCTCTACCGGGACGTCTGGCAGCAGACCGTGGACCTGCCCCACCAGGACCTGCGCAACCGCAACGAGGTGCAGAAGCGGATCCTGGAGCTGCGGCGCGCCTTCGACCGGGCCGGGGCGGGCCACGGCACGCGGATCGTCCGCACCGGGCAACTGCCGACCGCACGCGGGGCGGAGAGCACCTACCGGCTGGACCTGTCCGACGAGGAACTGGACAGCGCCGAGTTCACCCGCCTGGTGGGCGACGCGCTGCACGCGACACCGGCCTCGGCCGTCCGGCTGCTCACGGACGCCCTGGGGCTCTGGCGCGGCCGGCCGCTCGCCGAGGCGCAGGACGAGGAGTTCGCGGACGCCACCGTGCGGCGGCTGAACCGGCTCAGGGAGACCGCGCTGCGCGAACTGGTCGCCTGCCACACCGCGCTGGGCCGCTACGACCTCGCCCTGCCGGTGGCCGAGGAGACGGTCCGGGAGCGGCCCGACGACCCCGAGGCCGCCGCCACCCTGGCCCGGCTGAACGCCCGGCTGCGCGAGCGGCACGGCGACGAACTGCTGCGCCACACCCTGCGCGGGCTGCGGGTGGACGTCGTCGTGCTGCGCGGCGACCTGTTCGACCAGGAGGACGCCAACCTGGTCGTGGGCTTCTCCGACACCTTCGACACCTTCACCGACGACGTCGTGATCAGCCGGGAGAGCGTGCAGGGCCAGCTGGTCGACCGCCTCTTCGAGGGCCGGCACCGGCTGCTGGACGCCGCCCTGCGCCGGGGGCTGAAGGACGTCACCCCGCTGGCCACGGAGAGCGTCCGGGCCAAGCGCCGCGGCCGCCGCACCCGTTATCCCGTCGGTACGGCGGTGGCCGTCCCGGTCGGCAAGCGCCGGGTCTTCGCCCTCGCCTACTCCCGGCTGGGCAACGACCTGCGGGCCCGGTCCGCCCCAGCCGACCTGCGGCTGAGCCTGGAGCACCTGTGGCCGGCGGTCGCCCGGTACGGGCTGTTCAAACCGGTGGCGACACCGCTGATCGGCGCGGGTCTGTCCCGTCTGGTCGAACTCGACCGCACCCAGCTGCTGCTGCTGATCGTGGAGACCTTCACCCGCAGCCTCGCCCAGGATCCCGCCGTCTGTCCCGAGCTGCGCGTCGTCATCCGCGCCGACGAGCTGGAGCGGACCGACCTGTCGGCGGTCGAGGACTTCCTGCGGCGGGTGGACGAGCGGGGGCCGGCACTCCCGCCGACCGGCATCGGCTGATCTGTTCACGTCCCCAGCAAAGCCCCGCGGGCGCTTCCGCCGACAGCCTCCGCCCGCTTCCGGAGCGCTTCCGGCCCGTCCGTCCCGGGGGACGGCCGCCGGGAGCACGGGAACGCGTGGCGCGGAAACCACCGAGCGGCGGGTGAAGCGCCGCCCCGGTGGTCAGGATGGAGGCATGGGATTCCATGTCGACTCCGAGGCCGGGCGGCTGCGCCGCGTCATCCTGCACCGGCCGGATCTGGAGCTCAAAAGGCTCACCCCCAGCAACAAGGACGCCCTGCTCTTCGACGACGTGCTCTGGGTGCGCCGGGCGCGCGCCGAGCACGACGGGTTCGCCGACGTCCTGCGCGACCGCGGGGTCGAGGTCCACCTCTTCGGGGACCTGCTCGCCGAGACCCTGGCGCTCCCGCAGGCCCGCACCCTCGTCCTGGACCGCGTCTTCGACGAGAAGGAGTACGGTCCCCTCGCCACCGACCACCTGCGTGCCGCCTTCGACCGGATGACCCCGGGGGAGCTGGCCGAGGCCCTGGTCGGCGGCATGACCAAGCGGGAGTTCCTGGCCGGCCACGCGGAGCCGGTCTCGGTCCGCTTCCACGTCATGGAGCTGGACGACTTCCTGCTCCCCCCGCTGCCCAACCACCTGTTCACCCGGGACACCTCGGCGTGGATATACGACGGCGTCTCCATCAACGCCATGCGCTGGCCCGCCCGGCAGCGCGAGACCGTCCACTTCGAGGCGATCTACCGGCACCACCCGCTGTTCCGTGACGAGACGTTCCACGTGTGGTCCCGGGGGCAGGCCGACTACCCCTCCACCATCGAGGGCGGTGACGTCCTGGTGATCGGCAACGGCGCCGTGCTGATCGGCATGAGCGAGCGCACCACCCCGCAGGCCGTGGAGATGCTGGCGCACAAGCTGTTCGCGGCCGGCTCGGCGCGCACCATCGTCGCGCTCGACATGCCCAAGCGGCGCGCCTTCATGCATCTCGACACGGTGATGACCATGGTCGACGGCGACACCTTCACCCAGTACGCGGGCCTCGGCATGCTCCGCTCGTACACCATCGAGCCGGGGGTCGGCGAACGCGAGCTGAAGGTCACCGACCACCCCCCGGAGCACATGCACCGCGCGATCGCCGCCGCGCTCGGCCTCGGTGAGATCCGGGTGCTGACCGCCACCCAGGACGTGCACGCGGCCGAGCGCGAGCAGTGGGACGACGGCTGCAACGTGCTCGCCGTCGAACCCGGTGTCGTCGTCGCCTACGAGCGGAACTCCACCACCAACACGCATCTGCGCAAGGAGGGCATCGAGGTGATAGAGATCCCGGGCAGCGAGCTGGGCCGGGGCCGGGGCGGTCCGCGGTGCATGAGCTGTCCCGTCCAGCGAGACGCCGTATAGAAATGTGAAGGGTCGTATAGACTTCCATAGTCCCCCGTAGTCGTACCCCTGGAGCGTCCCGCCATGGCGACAGTCCCGACCGCCCTCGCCGGCCGCCACTTCCTCAAGGAGCTGGACTTCACCGAGGAGGAGTTCCGCGGCCTGGTCGAGCTGGCAGCCGAGCTGAAGGCCGCCAAGAAGGCCGGGACCGAGACGCCGTACCTGCGCGGCCGGAACATCGCGCTGGTCTTCGAGAAGACCTCGACGCGCACCCGCTGCGCGTTCGAGGTCGCCGCGGCCGACCAGGGCGCCCACACCACCTACCTCGATCCCGCCGGCTCGCAGATCGGGCACAAGGAGTCGGTCAGGGACACCGCCCGGGTGCTCGGCCGGATGTTCGACGCCATCGAGTACCGCGGGGACAGCCAGGCCAAGGTCGAGGAGCTGGCCGCGCACGCCGGCGTGCCCGTCTACAACGGCCTCACCGACGACTGGCACCCCACCCAGATGCTCGCCGACGTGCTCACCATGACCGAGCACAGCGCCAAGCCGCTGCGGAAGATCTCCTTCGCCTACCTGGGCGACGCCCGCTTCAACATGGGCAACTCCTACCTGGTCACCGGCGCCCTGCTCGGCATGGACGTCCGGATCGTCGCCCCGAAGACCTACTGGCCCGCCCCGGAGATCGTCGACCGTGCCCAGGCGCTCGCCGCCTCCAGTGGCGCCCGCGTCACGCTCACCGACGACGTCGCCGAGGGCGTCGCGGGCGCCGACTTCGTCGCCACCGACGTCTGGGTGTCCATGGGCGAGCCGATGGAGGTGTGGGACGAGCGGATCGCGGCCCTGGCCCCCTACGCCGTGACCATGGACGTGCTCCGCGCCACCGGCAACCCGGACGTGAAGTTCCTGCACTGCCTGCCGGCCTTCCACGACCTCGGCACCACCGTGGGCCGGCAGATCCACGCGACCCACGGCCTCACCTCGCTGGAGGTGACGGACGAGGTCTTCGAGTCCGCCCACTCCGTCGTCTTCGACGAGGCCGAGAACCGCCTGCACACCATCAAAGCGGTGCTGGTGGCCACACTCGCCCGGGAAACCCTTGCCTGACCCGCCTCACCAGGCCTTATCCTGACCGGCGGCCCGGAACCACCCATTCCGCGGCCGTCGCCGCGCCGGCACGACCGGCGCCCGCACCACCAGAAACGAGCACCACCCGCATGCCCGCTCCCCGCATCAAGTCCCCGCACCTGCTCGTCGCCGAATCCGGAGCCGACCGCGAGGGCCACGGCCTGAAGCGCACCATGGGCCTCTTCCAGCTCATCTGCTTCGGCGTCGGCGCCATCGTCGGCACCGGCATCTTCGTCGGCCTCTCCGACTCCGTCGCCCAGGCCGGCCCGGCCGTCGTCGTCTCCTTCGTCCTCGCCGCGATCACCTGCGTCTTCACCGCCCTCTCCTTCGCCGAGCTGGGCGGCGCGATCCCGGTCTCCGGCTCCTCGTACTCCTTCGCCTACGCCGGCCTCGGCGAGTCCACCGCCTTCCTCGTCGGCTGGTGCCTGCTGCTGGAGTACGGCATCTCCATCTCGGCCGTCGCCGTCGGCTGGAGCGAGTACGTCAACGAGCTGCTGCACAGCCTCACCGGCGTCCAGCTGCCGGCCGCCCTGTCCGCGGGCCCCGGCGACGGCGGCGTCGTCAACCTGCCCGCCGTGCTCGTCATCGCCATGGCCTCCGTGCTGCTGGTGCGCGGGGTGCGGGAGAGCGCCCGGGCCACGGCCGCCATGGCCGCCGTGAAGCTGGTGATCCTGCTCGCCTTCTGCGTCATCGGCTACAGCGCCTTCAAGGACGGCAACCTCACCCCGTTCTCCCCGGCCGGACTCGGCGGCATCGGCGCGGGCACCACCGCCGCGTTCTTCTCCTACATCGGCTTCGACGCGATCACCACCGCCGGCGAGGAGGCGAAGAACCCGCGCCGGGACATCCCGGTCGCGATCCTCGTCTGCATGGGCCTGGTCACCCTGCTGTACTGCGCGGTCGCGCTCGCCGCGATCGGCGCCATCGGCGGCGACCAGGTCGCCGGCCGCCCCGCCGCCCTGTCCTACGTCGTCAACGAGGTCACCGGCTCCGCCGTCGGCGGCGGTGTCATCGCCTTCGGCGCGGTCGTCGCCATCGCCTCGGTCGTCCTCGCGGTGATGTACGGCCAGACGCGCATCCTGATGTCGATGTCCCGGGACGGCCTGATCCCGCGCGTCTTCGAGAAGGTCTCCCCGCGGACGTCCACGCCGGTCGCCGGCACGCTGATCGTGGCGGTCGTCTTCGCGGTCCCGGCGGCCTTCGCCTCCCTCGACGCCGTGATGAACCTGTGCACCATCGGCACGCTCGCCATCATGGCCGTCGTCAACATCGCGGTGATCGCCCTGCGCCGCCGCGAACCGGGCCTCGCCCGCAGCTTCCGGGTGCCGCTCTACCCCGTGGCCCCGCTGCTCGGCGTCGCCTTCTGCCTGTACCTGATGTACGAGACCGGCTGGCGGACCTGGCTCCAGTTCGCCGTGTTCCTCGCGGTGGGCCTGCTGGTCTACGCCGCCTACGGCCGCCGGCACTCCACGCTCGCCACGGCCGCGCCGGACGAGGTCACACCGGCCGCCGCTGAGCGGGAACCGCAGGCAGTCTGAACCACACCGCCTTGCCCGACGGGGTGGGGCGGTGACCGCAGGAGGAGCTGAGGGCGCGGATCAGCAGCAGCCCGCGCCCGCCCTCCTGCCAGACGTCGGGCTCCTCGACCACCGGCCGGGTCAGATGGCCGGGCGGCGCCGGGTCCGGGTCGTGCACCTCGACCTGGCAGCCGGTCGGCGCGAGCTCCACCACCAGCTCGATCGGGCCGCGCCCGGCGGTGTGCTCCACCGCGTTGGCCACCAGTTCGGCGGTCAGCAGCTCCGCCGTGTCGCAGTCGGCCGCGTGCTCCACCTCGGTGAGCGCCGTGCGCACCAGGGCACGCGCCACGGGCACCGCCGCGGTGGTGTGCGGCAGCGCGATGCGCCAGGAGGCCGATGCGGAAGGGCGTTCGTGCAAGGCGAGTCCGTTCATGGAGCAGGCTGTCCTGCTTTCGACTGTAGGAATGGTACGGGCCCGGCCACCGCGGACCGGCGGCGGGCTTCGCCCGGGACCCCCGTCCCGGTACCGGCGGCCTACCCGGCCGGGCGCCCCGCCTCTCCTGCGCGCCCCCACTGTTACGGCGCTGTCGACAACCGGTGACCGAGTGACGGAACCCGGCCGGTCACGCCCGTCTGTCGCGCCCCCGTGACGGCAGTCACAAACAAGTGATAACTTCGAGGGACAGTGCAACGTACGGCACCGCCGCGCTAGGAGGCCGCACGTCATGAGTCCCTTCACCGGTTCCGCCACCCGCACCGCCGACTGGGAGCACCTGCGGGTCCGGATCGCCGACGGGGTGGCCACCGTCACCCTCGCCCGGCCCGAGAAACTCAACGCCCTCACCTTCGGCGCCTACGCCGACCTGCGGGACCTGCTCGCCGAACTGTCCCGGGAGCGGGCGGTACGCGCCCTGGTGCTGGCCGGCGAGGGCCGCGGCTTCTGCTCCGGCGGCGACGTGGACGAGATCATCGGCGCCACGCTGGCCATGGACACCGCCCAGCTGCTCGACTTCAACCGGATGACCGGCCAGGTCGTCCGCGCCATCCGGGAGTGCCCGTTCCCGGTGGTCGCCGCGGTGCACGGGGTGGCCGCCGGCGCCGGGGCCGTCCTCGCCCTCGCGGCCGACTTCCGGGTCGCGGACCCCTCGGCCCGCTTCGCCTTCCTCTTCACCCGGGTCGGCCTGTCCGGCGGCGACATGGGCGCGGCCTACCTGCTGCCCCGGGTCGTCGGCCTCGGCCACGCCACCCGCCTGCTCATGCTCGGCGACCCGGTCCGGGCCCCCGAGGCCGAGCGCATCGGCCTGGTCAGCGAGCTGGCGGAGGAGGGCCGCGCGGACGAGGCGGCCGCCGAACTGGCCCGCCGCCTGGCCGACGGCCCGGCCCTGGCCCACGCCCAGACGAAGGCGCTGCTCACGGCCGAACTGGACATGCCGCTGGCGGCCTCGGTGGAGCTGGACGCCTCCACCCAGGCCCTCCTGATGAACGGCGAGGACTACGCCGAGTTCCACGCGGCCTTCACGGAGAAGCGCCCGCCGAAGTGGCAGGGAAGGTGATTCCTCATGCGCGTGGCGGTCATCGGCGGCGGCCCCGGCGGGCTCTACGCGGCAGCCCTGCTGAAACGCCTCGACCCCGGCCGTGACGTCACCGTCTGGGAGCGCAACGCCCCCGACGAGACCTTCGGCTTCGGCGTGGTCCTCTCCGACGAGACCCTCGGCGGCATCGAACACGCCGACCCCGTCGTCCACGAGGCGCTCCGGCAGGACTTCGTCCGCTGGGACGACATCGACGTCGTGCACCGGGGCGTACGCCACCGCTCCGGCGGGCACGGTTTCGCCGCGCTGGGCCGGCACCGGCTCCTGGCCATCCTGCACGAACGGTGCCGCGCACTCGGCGTGCGGCTCGTCTTCCGTACCGAGGCCCCCCACCCGGACGTCCTCTCCGCCGAGTACGACCTCGTCGTCGCCGCCGACGGTGTGCACAGCCCCACCCGTGAGACATACGCCCATGTGTTCCGCCCCCATGTGGCCGAACACCACTGCCGCTACATATGGCTCGCCGCCGACTTCGCCTTCGACGCCTTCCGCTTCGAGATCGCCGAGACCGAGCACGGCGTGATGCAACTGCACGGCTACCCCTACGCGGCCGACGCCTCCACCGTGATCATCGAGATGCGCGAGGAGGTCTGGCGGGCGGCCGGACTCGACGAGCTCCCCCCGCGGGAATCCGTCGAACGCTGCGCCAAGGTCTTCGCGGAGGCCCTCCGCGGACGCCCCCTGCGCTCCGACAACAGCGCCTGGACCACCTTCCGCACGGTGGTGAACGACCGCTGGTCGCACGGCAACACCGTCCTGCTCGGCGACGCCGCCCACACCGCCCACTTCTCCATCGGCTCCGGCACCAAGCTCGCCGTGGAGGACGCCCTCGCCCTCGCCGCCTGCCTGCGCGAACAGCCGGACGTACCGAGCGCGCTCGCGGCCTACGAGGAGGAGCGCAAACCCGTCGTCGCCTCCACCCAGCGGGCCGCCCGGGCCAGCCTGGAGTGGTTCGAGAACCTCCGGCTGTACCTGCGCCAGCCGCCCCGCCAGTTCGCCTTCAACCTGCTCACCCGCAGCCGCCGCGTCACCCACGACAACCTGCGGCTGCGCGACGCCCGCTTCACCGGGGCCGTGGAGCGCGAGTTCGGCTGCCCGCCCGGCACGCCCCCCATGTTCACGCCGTTCCGGCTGCGCGGACTGACCCTGCGCAACCGGGTCGTGGTGTCGCCGATGGACATGTACTCCGCCACCGACGGCGTCCCCGGCGACTTCCACCTCGTCCACCTGGGCGCCCGCGCCCTCGGCGGGGCGGGCCTGGTGATGACCGAGATGGTGTGCGTCAGCGAGCAGGGCCGGATCACCCCCGGCTGTGCCGGCCTCTACACCGGGCGGCAGGCCGAGGCGTGGCGGCGCGTCGCCGACTTCGTGCACCGCCAGGCCCCGGGCACCGCGATCGGCGTCCAGCTCGGGCACTCCGGCCGCAAGGGCTCCACCCGACTGATGTGGGAGGGCATGGACGAACCGCTGCCCACCGGCAACTGGCCCCTCGTCGCCGCTTCCCCGCTGCCGTACCGGCCGGGCGGCCAGACCCCGCGCGAACTCTCCCGCGCCCAGCTCACCGATATCCGCGAGCAGTTCGCGGCCGCCGCCTGGCGAGCCGCCCGGGCCGGCTTCGACCTGCTCGAACTGCACTGCGCCCACGGCTATCTGCTCTCCGGCTTCCTCTCCCCGCTCACCAACCGGCGCACCGACGCCTACGGCGGCCCGCTGGAGCGGCGGCTGCGCTTCCCGCTGGAGGTCTTCGACGCCGTACGCGGGGTGTGGCCGGCCGAGCGGCCGATGACCGTGCGGATCTCGGCCACCGACTGGACGGAGGGCGGGACGAGCGCCGAGGACGCCGTCGAGATCGCCCGGGCCTTCGCCGCGCACGGCGCCGACGCCATCGACGTCTCCACCGGGCAGGTGGTCGCCGAGGAGCGAGTGGAGTTCGGGCGGTCGTACCAGACGCCGTTCGCCGACCGGATCCGGCACGAGGTCCGCGTCCCGGTGATCGCGGTCGGTGCGATCTCCTCCTGGGACGACGTCAACTCCCTGATCCTCGCGGGCCGTACCGACCTGTGCGCGCTGGCCCGGCCCCACCTGTACGACCCGCACTGGACCCTGCACGCGGCGGCCGAGCAGGGCTACGAGGGCCCGGGCGTCACCTGGCCCGCTCCCTACCGGGCCGGCAGCCGGCCGCCGAGGACCGGCCGCACCGACGCCCCCAAGCCCCGGCTCTCCCTCGGCGGCTGAGGCCCGCCGCCCCGGCGGCCGAGGGGCGTGTCACAGCCCCGCGAACCGGGCGCCCGCGTCCCGCAGCCGCTCGTGCAGCCCCCGGAAGACCTCCGCCGAGCGGACGCCGGGCCAGCCGGCGGGCAGGAGGCGGGTGGGCAGGCCGGGGTCGGTGTAGGGGAGGTGGCGCCAGGAGTCGAGGGCGAGGAGGTAGTCGTGGTAGGCCTCCTCGGGCGGGGTGTCGGTGCGCCGCTCCCAGGCGCGCAGGACCGGCGCGTGCACGTCCAGGAAGCGCTCGTGCTCCTTGGCGATCGCGGCCAGGTCCCACCAGCGGGCCACCGCCTCGGCGGTGGCCGCGAAGCCCAGGTGCTCACCGCGGAAGAAGTCGACGTACGGGTCGAGGCGCAGCCGGCGCAGGGTGTGCTCCGTCTCCTCGTACAGCCGGGCCGGGGCGATCCACACCCCGGGGGCCGCCGTGCCGAAGCCCAGGGCGGCCAGCCGGGAGCGCAGCACGTGCCGCTTCTGCCGCTCCGACTCGGGGACCGAGAACACCGCGAGCACCCAGCCCTCGTCGGCCACGGGCGTGCCCGCGTAGATGCGCCGGTCGCCGTCGTCCAGCAACTGGCGGGCCTCGGCGGACAGTTCGTACCCGGCGGCGCCGGACTCCGTGCGGGCCGGCAGCAGCAGGCCGCGCCGTTTGAGCCGGGACACCGAGGAACGCACGGAGGGCGCGTCCACCCCGACCGCGGCCAGGAGCCGGATCAGCTCGGCGACGGGCACCGGGCCGGGCATGAAGCGGCCGTACGCGCCGTAGAGCGTGACGATGAGGGACCTGGGGGCGTGCTGCTCGGACACGTTGATCATTTTAGGTCGTCGGCATCACTGCTGGTCACCTTCGGTGCGCAGCCGGAACCGCTGGAGCTTGCCGGTGGCGGTGCGGGGCAGCGCGTCGAGGAAGACGAAGGAGCGCGGGCACTTGTACGGGGCCAGCTCACGGGTGAGGAACGCACGCAGTGCCTCCGGGTCGGGACGGGCTCCGGCGCGCAGCACCGTGTAGGCCACCGCGATCTGCCCGCGGACCTCGTCGGGGCGGCCGACGACCGCCGTCTCGGCCACGTCCGGGTGGCGCAGCAGCGCCTCCTCCACCTCCGGACCGGCGATGTTGTACCCCGAGGAGATGATCATGTCGTCGGCGCGGGCCACGTAGCGGAAGTAGCCGTCGGCGTCGCGGACGTAGGTGTCGCCGGTGATGTTCCAGCCGCCCCGGACGTACTCCCGCTGCCGCGGGTCGGCGAGGTAGCGGCAGCCGACCGGGCCGCGTACGGCGAGCAGGCCGGGCTCGCCGTCGGGCACCGGCTTGCCGTCGGCGTCCTGGACACGGGCCTGCCAGCCCGGCACCGGCAGGCCCGTGCTTCCGGGCCGTGCGTGCGCGTCGGCCGCGGAGAGGAAGATGTGCAGCAGCTCGGTGGCGCCGATGCCGTTGATGATGCCGAGGCCGGTGCGGTCGTGCCAGGCCCGCCAGGTGGCCGCGGGCAGGTTCTCGCCGGCCGACACGCAGCGTCTGAGGGACGAGATGTCGTGCCCGGCCAGATCGTCCAGCATGGCGCGGTAGGCGGTGGGCGCGGTGAAGAGGACCGAGACGCGGTGCTCGGCGATGGCCGGGAGCAGCTGCCGGGGGCCCGCGTGTTCGAGGAGGAGCGTGCTGGCCCCGGCCCGCATCGGGAAGACCACCAGCCCGCCCAGGCCGAAGGTGAAGCCCAGCGGGGGACTGCCGGTGAACACATCGTCCTCATGGGGGCGCAGCACATGCCGTGAGAAGGTGTCGGCTGTCGCCAGCACATCCCGGTGGAAGTGCATGCACCCTTTCGGGCGGCCCGTGGTGCCGGAGGTGAACGCGATCAGGGCGACGTCGTCGGACGCGGTGTCCACCGCCGCGTAGGGGCCGGCGGGGGCCGGGCGGCGCAGGAGGTCGTCGGGTGTGTCGCCGCCGTACGTGGTGATGCGCAGCCCGGGTATCGCGGCCTTCGCCAGGTCGTCCACCGCCCGGATGTCGCACAGCGCGTGCCCCACCCGGGCGATCTCGCACATGGTCGCCAGCTCGTGCGGGCGCTGCTGGGCGAGCACGGTGACCGCGACCGCTCCCGCCTTCAGCACCGCCAGCCAGCAGGCGGCGAGCCAGGGGGTGGTGGGGCCGCGCAGCAGCACCCGGTTGCCCGGGACCACGCCCAGGGAGCCGGTGAGCACGTGCGCGATCCGGTCGACCCGGGCGCGCAGTTCGCCGTACGTCCAGACGGGGCCGTCCGGGGTGCGGAACACCGGGCGGGCCGGGTCGGCGTGGCCGAGGAGCTCGGCGGCGCAGTTCATCCGGTCGGGGTACCGCAGCTCCGGCAGGTCGAACCGCAGCTCGGGCCACTCGTGGGGCGGGGGGAGATGGTCGCGCGCGAACGTGTCCACGTGGGCCGAGAGATGCATGGCGGTCCGCCCCCTTGCCGTGACAGAGGTCCGGGACGTCCGGGACGGATGTCCGAACGGGCTTCCTGGTGGGCTCGCGCTCCCCCGGAGGGGGATTCCCAGCGTATCGTGTTGGTGACGGCAGTCAACTGTGCGCGATAACGTCGGGCGGGTAGGAAGGCAGGGGGGCCCGCCCCGGAGGTGCCCCCGGAGGGAGGACCGGCCGTGTCCGCATTCTCGCTCGGACCGGAGCAGACCGCCTGGTGTGCCGAGCTGCGCGAGCTGGCCGCCGTACGCCTGCGTCCGCTCGCCGGCCGCGGCGAACCCGGCCGCGTCAACCGGCCGCTCCTCGCCGAACTGGGCCGACTGGGCCTGCTCGCCCGGCTGTTCGGCTCCGGTGCGCTGGAGCTGTGCCTGATGCGGGAGTCCCTGGCCCAGGCCTGCACCGAGGCCGAGACCGCCCTCGCCCTGCAGGGCCTGGGCGCCCACCCGGTGCACGCCCACGGCACCCCGGCGCAGCGCGAGCGCTGGCTGCCCCGGGTCGCCGACGGCAGCGCGGTCGCCGCCTTCGCGCTGAGCGAGCCCGGCGCCGGGTCGGACGCGGCGGCGCTGTCCCTGGCCGCCGAGCCCGACGGCGACGGCTGGCGGCTCACCGGCGCCAAGTGCTGGATCTCCAACGCTCCCGAGGCCGACTTCTACACTGTCTTCGCCCGCACCACCCCCGGCGCCGGCGCCCGCGGCGTGACCGCCTTCCTGGTCCCGGCCGACCGGCCCGGACTCACCGGCAGCCCGCTGGAGATGATCTCGCCGCACCCCATCGGCGCCCTCGGCTTCGACGCGGTGCCCGTCACCCCCGCCGACCTGCTCGGCGAGCCCGACCGCGGCTTCGCGGTCGCCATGGGCACCCTCAACCTCTTCCGCCCCAGCGTCGGCGCCTTCGCCGTCGGCATGGCCCAGGCCGCGCTGGACGCCACCGTCGCCCACACCCGCGGCCGCGAGGCCTTCCACGGCAGGCTGATGGACCTCCAGGCGGTGTCCCACCAGGTCGCCGAGATGGCCCTGCGCACCGAGGCGGCCCGGCTCATGGTGTACGCGGCGGCAGCGGCCCACGACGCGGGAGCCGCCGACGTCCCCCGGCGCGCCGCGATGGCCAAGCTGCTCGCCACCGAGACCGCGCAGTACGTCGTCGACACCGCCGTCCAGCTGCACGGGGCCCGTGCCCTGTGCCGCGGCCACCTCCTCGAACACCTCTACCGCGAGGTGCGCGCGCCCCGTATCTACGAGGGCGCCAGCGAGGTCCAGCGGAGCATCATCGCCAAGGAGCTGTACGCCGCGGCCCAGAAGGAGGACCGGTGACGACCGACCGCGTCAACCCGCCCGAGCTGTCCCCGCCCACGGGCTTCTCGCACGCCGTCGTCGCGACCGGCTCCCGCGTGGTGTTCCTCGCGGGCCAGACCGCCCTCGGCGCCGACGGCAGGATCACCGGCGAGACCCTGCCCGAGCAGTTCGAGCGGGCCCTCGGCAACCTCCTCACCGCCCTGCGCGCGGCCGGCGGCACCCCCGCGGACCTCGCCCGGGTCACCGTCTACGCCACCGACGTCGCCGTGTACCGCGCCCACGCGCGGCAACTGGGCCGGATCTGGCGGGAGTCGGCGGGCCGCGACTATCCCGCGATGGCCGTCGTGGAGGTCGTACGGCTGTGGGACGAGCGGGCGCTGGTGGAGCTGGACGGGTTCGCCGTACTGCCGTAGCGCCCCGGCGCCCTCCGGCCGTCCCCCGCGTGACCTGGCCCGTTCGGTTTCATGACGCGCCACCGATGGGGTGACGCTCCCGCCCGCCGACCCGGCCGCCGGGTACGAGTGAAGCCCTCGAACCCCTTCAACCGGGAGGTACCCCATGCCCGTACGCCCCGTCGTCGCCTCGGCCCTCGGCGCCGCGGCCCTGCTGTGCGCCGCCGTCGCCCCGGCCTGTGCCGACCCCACCGAGCTGGTCACCGTCGACCCGGTCGGCCGGATCGCGCCCGACGGCACGGTGACGCTCTCCGGCACCTACCGCTGCACCGCCGGCAGCGGACCGGTGTTCGTCAGCTCCTCGCTCAGCCAGGGCGACGCCCGCCTCAAGCACGGCATCGGCGGCGGCGCCGCCCGCTGCGACGGCGCCGAGCACCGCTGGGAGAACTCCGGCAAGGTCTCGGGGGAGGCGGTGAAGGCGGGGGCGGCGCATGTGGAGGCCACCCTCACCGAGCTGCGCCCCTCGGGCATCATCCTGCTGCCCGCCTTCCACGCGGTGAGCAACCAGGACATCACGCTCACGCAGGGGTGACGCCGAGTCCGTCCGGGTCCGGCGGGGCAGGTCTGCGCCGGACCACCGGGCCGCCCGGGCGGCGCAGGGCGGCCACGAACTTGTAGCGGGAGCCCCGGTACACCGAGCGGACCCACTCCACCGGGGAGCCCTGCGCGTCCCGTGAGTGCCGGGACAGCAGCAGCATCGGCAGGCCCACGTCGGTGGCGAGCAACTGGGCCTCGCGCGGCGTCGACAGCGAGGTCTCGATGGTCTCGTCGGCCTCGGCGAGATGGACGCCGTACACCTCGGCGAGCGCCGTGTACAGCGAGGGGTAGACGGCGAGGGAGCGGCGCAGGCCGGGGAAGCGCCGTACGGACAGGTGGGTCGTCTCGATCGCCATCGGGTCGCCGCTGGCCAGCCGCAGCCGCTCGATGCGCAGCACCTTCTCGCCGATCCCGATGCCGAGCAGGCCCGCCAGCTTCTGGTCCGCGGGCACCTCCGCGATGTCCAGCACCTGCGAGGCGGGCGTGAGGCCCTGCGCCCGCATGTCCTCGGTGTGCGAGGTGAGCTGGAGCGTGCGGTACAGCTTGGGCTGGGCGACGAAGGTGCCCTTGCCCTGGATCCGGTCGAGCCGGCCCTCGCCGACGAGTTCCTGGAGCGCCTGCCGGACGGTGGTCCGCGAGGTGTCGAACCGGACGGCGAGCAGACGTTCCGCGGGCATGGCCGAACCGGGCTGCAGCGCCTCGGCCATGGTGAGCAGCTGCTGTTTGATCCGGTAGTACTTCGGCACGCGCGCGGTGCGGCCGGACGCCCCCCTGTGCGGCTGGGCGCTGCTGACGTCGGTGGTCATGCCTGCCTTCCCGGCTGTGTCGATGGGCTCCCGTTATAGCGACCAACTCCCGTATGGTCTAGTCCAACTGAACGGTCCGGGCGAAAGGGACGGAATGCGGACGGACGCGCTCCGGTGACTTTCTCGTAACGGCCGCCGCCGGCTTCCCGAACCACCCTTGACACTCCAAAAGGTCTAGGCCAAGCTCCACCGTACTGGTCTACACCATTAGTGGCCAGGTCCCGAGCCCTACGTGCAACAGCGTCGTACGCAGGTCACCGCCGAGGGCGTGGGGGGTTAGTGGCATCCCTGAGGAGGGTGGCGTGAAGCGCAAGCTTGCGGCCGCGATCGTGATCGCGGGCATGATGGTCTCCGTGTCGGCGTGCGGCGGGGACGACGACGACAGCGGCAAGAACGCGGGACCGGACAGCTTCAAGGGCCAGACCCTGACGGTCTGGGCGATGGACGGCTCCACGCCGGACCAGTGGGTCAAGGACGTCACGGCCGCCTTCGAGAAGAAGACCGGCGCGAAGCTGAAGTTCGAGACGCAGAAGTGGGACGGGATCCAGCAGAAGATCACCACCGCCCTCTCCGAGTCCACCCCGCCGGACGTGCTGGAGGTCGGCAACACCCAGACCCCGGCCTACGCGGCCACCGGCGGCCTCGCCGACCTGGGCGACCTGAAGGAGGAGATCGGCGCCGACTGGACGCCGTCGGTCTCGCAGTCCTCCGTCTACGACGGCAAGCAGTACGCCGCGCCCTGGTACTTCACCAGCCGCGTCGTCATCTACAACAAGAAGATCTGGGCCAAGGCCGGCATCAAGGACACCCCGAAGACCCGGGACGAGTTCTTCAAGGACCTGGAGACCATCGGCAAGAAGACCGACGCCGAGCCGATCTACCTGCCCGGCCAGAACTGGTACTTCTTCGACGGCCTGACCATCGGGCAGGGCGCCGACCTGGTGAAGAAGCAGGGCGACAAGTACGTCTCCAACCTCGGCGACCCCAAGGTCGCCAAGGCCATGGAGATCTACAAGAAGTACCAGTCCTACTCCAAGGCCCCCAAGGGCAAGGACGAGGCCACCCCGCAGCAGGCGGAGGTCTTCGCCAAGGGCAAGACCGGCGCGTTCATCGGCATGGGCTGGGAGGCCGGTACGGCCGTCACCGCCAACAAGGCCATCGAGAAGGACCTCGGCTACTTCCCCATCCCGGGCGAGACCGCGGCCAAGCCCGAGAGCGTCTTCCTCGGCGGCTCCAACCTCGCCGTCGCCCAGGGCAGCAAGAAGCAGGCCCTGGCCAAGGAGTTCCTGAAGATCGCCCTGTCCGACCAGTACGAGGGCGAACTGGCCAAGCTCAACGGCGTCATCCCGAACAAGAAGTCCCTGGAGACCAACCTCAAGGGCAACGTCGTCGCCGAGGCCATCGCCCCCGGTGCCGCCGTCGGCGGCACCACCCCGCTGATCCCCGAGTGGGGCGCGGTGGAGAACACCCCCAACCCGATCAAGTCGTACATGACGGCCGTGCTGAACGGAAAGTCCCCGGCGGACGCCGCCCAGCAGGTCGAGAACGAGATCAACAAGCGCCTGGCCCAGCAGAACTGATGACCGCGCCGGGGGCGCCGCGCTCGCGCCCCCGGCTCACCTGTGTCGTCCGTACGGCCACGGAAGAGATGGCAACTCATGTCAGTGCAGACCGAAGGCACGGACACGGCCGGGGAGCCCGCTGTCCGCAAGGCCCGGGTGCCGGCCCCGCCGCGCGGTGACAGCCGCAGCACCGGCGCCCCGTCCCGGCGCCGCGCCGCCACCCCCTACCTGCTCCTGCTGCCCGCGCTGCTGGCCACCGTGGTGCTGCTCGGCTGGCCCCTGGTCAAGAACGGCATGCTGTCGTTCCAGAACCTCAACCCGCGCCAGCTCATCCAGCACCTCACCGAGTGGAACGGCGTCGACAACTACCGGGAGGTGCTCAGCGGCGGGGACTTCTGGCACGTCGTCGAGCGCTCCGTCGTCTTCACCGCCGTCAACGTCGTACTGATCATGACGATCGGCACGCTGGTCGGGCTGCTGCTGGCCCGCCTCGGCAGGAAGATGCGGCTGCTGCTCCTGGTGGGCCTCGTCCTCGCCTGGGCCATGCCGGTCATCGCGGCCACCACCGTCTACCAGTGGCTGTTCGCCCAGCGCTTCGGCGTCGTCAACTGGGTGCTGGACAAGCTCGGCTGGCACTCGATGGCCGACCACAACTGGCTGGAGACCCAGTTCTCCACCTTCGCCGTGGTCACCCTGCTGATCGTCTGGCAGTCCATACCCTTCGTGGCGATCAACCTCTACGCGGCCACCACCACGATCCCCCGGGAGCTGTACGAGGCCGCCTCCCTGGACGGCGCCGGCGCCTGGAAGGGCTTCACCTCGGTGACCCTGCCCTTCCTGCGGCCGTTCCTGTACGCCACGACGTTCCTCGAAGTCATCTGGGTGTTCAAGGCGTTCGCGCAGATCTTCGCGATGAACCAGGGCGGCCCCGACCACCTCACCGAGACCCTGCCGATCTACGCCTACGTCGAGGGCGTCGGCAACCAGCACTTCGGGCTCGGCGCGGCGATCTCCTTCCTGACCATCCTGGTCCTGCTCGCCATCACCTCGTACTACCTGCGCATGGTGCTCAAGCAAGAGGAGGACGAGCTGTGAAGCGCTCGCTTCTCGGCCGTATCTGGCCCAACGCGACCGCCGTCGTCCTCTTCGCCGGCTTCGTGTTCCCCGTCTACTGGATGTTCGCCACGGCCTTCAAACCGACCGGCGACATCATCGCCGACGACCCGGTGTGGTTCCCGACCGACGCCACCCTCGCGCACTTCAAGAAGGCCGTCGACGCCGACCACTTCTGGACCCTGGTCCTCAACTCCGTCACCGTGACGGCCCTGTCGGTCCTGTTCTCCCTCGTCATCGCCCTGTTCGCGGCCTTCGCCCTGGCGCGGATGCGGTTCCGGGGGCGGCGCGGTCTCATCGTGACGTTCATGCTGGCGCAGATGGCCCCCTGGGAGGTCATGATCATCGCCATTTACATGATCGTCCGGGACAACGACATGCTGGACAGCCTGGTCCCGCTCACCGTCTTCTACACGATGATGGTGCTCCCGCTGACCATCCTCACCCTGCGCGGCTACGTCGCCGCCGTGCCCAAGGAGCTGGAGGAGTCGGCGATGGTCGACGGGTGCACCCGCATCCAGGCCTTCGTCAAGGTGATCTTCCCGCTGCTCGCGCCCGGCCTGATGGCGACCTCGCTGTTCGGCTTCATCACCGCCTGGAACGAGTTCCCGCTCGTCCTGATCCTCAACAAGGACGTCGAGAAGCAGACCCTGCCGCTGTGGCTGTCCCAGTTCCAGACCGCCTTCGGCGACGACTGGGGCGCCACCATGGCCGCCTCGTCCCTGTTCGCGCTGCCCATCCTGATCCTCTTCATCTTCCTGCAACGCAAGGCTGTCAGCGGTCTGACCGACGGCGCCGTGAAGGGATGACGCCCCCGATGACCACCATCGCCACCACCGCGTCCGGCAGCGGCCCGGCCGCGGGCGACACCCTCGCCCGGGACGCCCTCGCGGTGCTGCAACCGGGGTTCGACGGCACCACCGCGCCCGACTGGGTGCGCCGCCGCCTCGGCGAGGGCCTCGCCTCCGTCGCCCTGTTCGGCCGCAACGTCGTCAGCGAGGAGCAGGTCACCGCGCTCACCGCGCAGCTGCGCGCCGAACGCGAGGACCTGCTGGTCGCCATCGACGAGGAGAGCGGCGACGTCACCCGCCTCGACGTGCGCACCGGCTCCGCCTTCCCCGGCAACCACGCCCTCGGCGCCGTCGACGACCCCGCTCTCACCCGGGCCGTCTCCCGCGAACTGGGCCGGCGCCTGGCCGCCTGCGGAGTCACCTTCGACTGGGCACCCTCCGCCGACGTCAACGCCAACCCGGACAACCCCGTCATCGGCGTCCGCTCCTTCGGTGCGAGCCCCGACCTGGTGGCCCGGCACACCGCCGCCTGGGTCGAGGGCCTGCAGTCCACCGGCGTCGCCGCCTGCACCAAGCACTTCCCCGGCCACGGCGACACCAACGTCGACTCCCACCACGCCGTACCCCGCATCGACGTCGACGCCGACACCCTCTACCAGCGCGAACTGCCCCCGTTCCGCGCGGCGATCGCCGCCGGCACCCGGGCGATCATGAGCGCGCACATCCTCGTCCCGGCCCTCGACCCCGACCGCCCCGGCACGCTGTCCCGGCGCGTCCTCACCGAGCTGCTGCGCGGCGAACTCGGCTACCAGGGCCTGATCGTCACCGACGGCATGGAGATGCGCGCGATCTCCGGCACCTACGGCCTGGAACACGGCGTGGTCCTCGCGATCGCGGCCGGCGCCGACGCCATCTGCGTGGGCGGCGGGCTGTGCGACGAGGGCACCGTGCTGAAGCTCCGCGACGCGCTCGTGGCCGCCGTACGCTCCGGGGAACTGCCCGAGGAACGGCTCGCCGACGCGGCGGCCCGGGTGCGTGACCTGGCCGCCTGGACCGTCGCGGCCCGCGGTGACGCGGCCAGGACCCCGGCCGACCCCGAGATCGGCCTCGTCGCGGCCCGCCGCGCGCTGACCGTGACCCGCGCGGGCGCCGCCGCACCGGTCGCCGGAGAGGTCTACGTCGCCCGGTTCAACCCCGCCCCCAACATCGCCGTCGGCGACCAGACGCCCTGGGGTGTCGCCGCCGAGCTGGAGCGGCTGCTGCCCGGCAGCACCTCCGGCACCTTCACCGGCGAGGGCGCCGCCGACGCCGTGCTCGCCGCGGCCGGCGGGCGCCGGATCGTCGCCGTCGTCCGCGACGAGCACCGGCACGACTGGATGCGCTCCGCGCTCTCCGCCCTGCTCGCCGCCCGGCCCGACACCGTCGTGGTCGAGATGGGCCTGCCGCAGGCGCCGCCGCGCGGCGCCCTGCACATCGCCACCTACGGCGCCGCCCGCGTGTGCGGGACGGCGGCCGCCGAGGCCGTTCTCGCGGGCTGACCCCACGGGGTTCACCGGCCGCCCGCGAGCGCGGGCGGCCCGCTCGATCGTGCTCTTTTCCCGGATCTCAACCGCACCTCGTGTTCCAGTTCCAGAGGAATCGCATGCAGACGCCCCACCCCCACCTGCACCGCGCGGCGACCGGCCGCCCCTACTTCAGCGCCGACGGCGAGACCTACCTCGCCCCGACCCCCCTGCGCGACCTCGAGAAGACCCAGCCGCTCAGGGTCCTCTCCGCAGCGGACTTCGCCTTCTGGCAGACGTACGGCTACGTCGTCGTACGCGAGGCCGTCACCCCCGGCGAGGCCAAGGCCCTGCTGGACTTCGCCTGGGAGTTCCAGGGGCTCGACCCCGACCGCCCCGACACCTGGTACGAGGAACCGGAGTTCCGTTCCGAACTCGACCGGCACCTGTACATCTACGGCTTCGTCGAGGCCTACCACCACCAGCTCCTGTGGGACAGCCGGCAGACGCAGCGCGTCTACGACGCCTTCGTGGACGTCTGGGACAGCCCCGAACTGTGGGTCACCCTGGACCGCCTCAACCTCAACCCGCCGAACGTCCGCACCCGCTCCCGCTCCCTGATCGAACCCACCGACGAGGGCTTCGACATCGAGCTGCACTGGGACGTCGACACCACCCTCGCCGTGCTGCCGCAGCGCGTCCAGGGCATCATCGCGCTCACCGACACCCGCCCCGGACTCGGCGGCTTCCAGTGCGCGCCCGAACTCTTCCGCCGCTTCGAGCAGTGGCGCCTCGCCCAGCCGCCCGGCCGTGACCCGGTCCGGCCCGCCGTCGACCGCGCCGAGTTCCCGGTGATCCGCCCCGACCTCCAGGCCGGCGACCTGCTGATCTTCAACGGACTCCTCGCCCACGGCGTGGCGCCCAACCTCTCCGACAACGCTGTCCGAGCCGTCCAGTACCTGTCGATGATGCCCGCGCTGGAGGAGCACACGGCACTGCGCGACTCCCGCGTGGAGTCCTGGCGCACCCTCGCCACCCCGGACTGGAACGCCACCCTCCTCGGCGACGCCCGCACGCCCGAAGCCCTGCGCTACGGCCCCGCCGAACTGAACGACCTGGGGCGCAGGCTGCTCGGCCTCGACTCCTGGGCCGCCGCGGACGGTGCCCGGTGAACCGCGTCTGCCTCGCCCTGCCCACCAACCGGGCCTGCTCCGCCACCATCACCGCCCTGCACGCCGAAGCCGCCTACGCGGCACGGCACTTCGGCGCCGACGTCCAGCTGCTGATCCTGGACTCCGCCGGCACCGCCGCCCGCGCCGGGCACACCCGCACGGTCGCCGCCCTGCCCGCACACCGGGGCGTGACCGTCCACCACCTCGACGAGGAAGCCCAGCGGGACTTCCTGCGCGGGGCCGTCCGGAAGGCCGGCCTGCCCGATCCCGAGCGCCTGCTGGACCTCATGCTCCCGCCCGCCGTCTCCTACGGCGCCTGCACCAACCGCGCCTTCCTGCTGGCCGCCGCCCTCGGCTGCGACTCGGTGCACCGGCGCGACTCCGACAGCACCTACCAGCTCCACGCCGGACGACCGGTGTTCCCCGTCCACCACGAGCTGCCCTGGCTGGGCCGCCCCGCCGCCGAGGCCTCGGCTGCCGTCACCCGCACCGACCTCGCCCCGGCACTGGCCCACCGCCCGGTCTCCCTCGCCGGAGCCTCCTTCATCGGCGAACTCTCCGTGGACCTGGGGGAGATACGGCGCCTGGACGAGACCGTCTACCACGACGTGGCCGGCCTCTGGGCCCCCGTCGGCTGGCCCGAGGACCGCAGGCGCGCCCTGGCCGAGGAGTCCTTCACCGGCGCGGGCACCGCCCCCTTCACCGGGGACCACGCGACCCTCACAGTGGTCGACCCGATGCGCGTCGACATGTGCAACATCGCCTTCGACCGCGCGGTGTACGAACGGATCCCGCTCCCGCCCGCCACCGACACCATCGGCAGCGACTACTTCCTCCTCCACGTCGTCCACGACGCGGGCCTGCCCGGCATCCTCCACAACCGCCACATCGAGAACTTCCACACCCCCGAGCGCCGCACCGACACCGGCTTCCCCGCCTACCAGCGGCGGTTCGTGAAGTTCCTGCTGTCGATGTCGTCCTTCCACCACGTCTACGACCGGATGGCGGCCGAGGGCGACGGTCTGCTGGACGAACGGCACCGGGTCCGCCCCGACCGGATCGTGACGTTCCTGCGCGAGAGCACGGACCTGGACCGGGCCGAGAACACCTGGCGCCTGGACCGCGTCGACACCGCGTACCGCAAGCTGGGCGGCCGGTACGCGACCTTCGCGGACCGACTCGCCGCAGAGCGCCACCGGTTACTGGACGAGGCCGAGCAGGACATCGAGGACTTCGCCCACCTGATCGCTTCCTGGCCCGCGCTGACGGAGGCGGTCCGGCCATGAGCGCCACCGACCGCCTCCTCTACGACCTCACCGGCATAGAGCGGCAGTACGACGCCCTGCTGCGCGAACTGCCCGGCACCCACATCCGCTTCGCACTCAAGGCCTGCCCCGTCGACGAGGTCCTGCACAGCCTGGCCGCCCGCGGATCGGGATTCGACGCGGCGAGCCCCGCCGAGATCGAGCAGGCCCTGCACGCCGGAGCGCACCCCGACCGCATCCACTACGGCAACACCGTCAAGTCGGACCACGACATCGCCGAGGCCCACCGCCTGGGCGTCCGCACCTTCGCCACCGACAGCGTCGAGGACGTCACCGCCATCGCCGCGCACGCGCCCCGCGCCCGGGTGTTCTGCCGGCTCGCCACCAGCGGGGAGGGCGCCCTGTGGGGCCTGAACCGCAAGTTCGGCTGCGCACCGGACGACGCCGTCCGTGTGCTGGACGCGGCCCGCGCGGCCGGCCTCGTCCCGGCGGGTCTGTCCGTCCACGTCGGCTCCCAGCAGATGACCGGCGAGGCCTGGCAGCAGGCCCTGGACACGCTCGCCGGGACGCTGACGGCGCTGGCCGGTCGGGGGATCGTGATCGACCATGTGAACCTCGGCGGCGGGCTGCCCGCGCTCGGTTACCGGGACCGGCACGGCACCCCCCTCGAACCACCCCTCGACAAGATCTTCACCGTGCTCCGCGAGGGCATGGAACGCCTGAGCGCGCTGGCCGCGGCGCCGCTCGACTTCGTGCTGGAGCCGGGGCGCCACCTGGTCGCCGATCACGGGGTGATCCGCGCCCGTGTGGTCCGGCTGACCGAACGGGCGCAGCCGGACGGCGGACGGGCCCGCTGGCTGTACCTGAGCGTGGGGAAGTTCAACGGCCTGTACGAGATGGACCAGGTGACCCACCCGCTGGTCTTCCCCGGCCGGGAGGCGGAGGAGCACGTCCCCGCGGTCGTCGCCGGCCCCACCTGCGACAGCGACGACGCCTACGGCGGCGGCCGGCACACGGTGCGGGTGCCCCGGTCCGTCCGTTCCGGCGACCCGGTGTGGATCCTCTCCGCCGGTGCCTACGCCACCAGTTACACGACCCAGGGATTCAACGGCATCCGCCCGCTGCCGTGCGTGTGCACGCGTGGCGGGGAAGGACGCCCGGGAAGGACAACACTGACATGACAGGCCTCATACGGGGCATCACCGAGGCCGACTGGCCCCAGGTCGCGGCCCTGGAGGCCGGGGCGTACGCGGACACCCCGCTGACCGAGGGGGAGGCCGGCCTGCGCTCCCGGGCCTCGGCGGCCACCAGCTTCGTCCTGGACCTCGACGGCCGGATCGCGGGCTACGTCCTCGCCCTGCCCTACCGGCGGTTCCACTGCCCCGACCCGGCCCGCCCGGACGAGGCCGCCCACCACGCCGCCAACCTCCACCTGCACGACCTGGTCGTCAGCGCCCCCCTGCGCCGCCGCGGCCTCGGCACCCGCCTGGCCCGGCACCTTGGGGACGTCGCCCGCGCCCGGGGCTTCGCGACCCTGTCGCTGGTCGCGATCGCCGGCCGGGAGCCCTTCTGGCGGGCCAACGGCTACCACCCCCACCACGAGGCGCGCGTACCGGCCGGCTACGGCAGCGGCGCGGTCTACATGTCGGCGCCGGTCGCCGCCCTGCGGAGGGCCGGCTGATGCCCGCACCCTCCTTCCGGCGCGCCAAGTGGTCGATCGCCGCGCTGTTCTGCTTCCTCGGCTTCCAGTACGGCACCTGGGTGTCCCGGCTGCCCGCGCTGAAGGCCCGGCTGGACCTGGGCGCCGGCGAGGTGGGTCTGCTGCTGATGGCCTGCGGCGCCGGAGCGGCGGCCTCCTTCCCGCTGGTCGCCGCCCTGATGCGGCGCCTCGGCTCCCGGCTGCTCTCCCTCGCCTCGGCCGCCGCCCTGATTGCCGTCCTGGCCGCGCTGTCCGCCGTACCCGACTACCCCCTGGCGCTGCTCGCGGTGTGCGCCGACGGCATCGCGGTCGGCTGCCTCAACGTCGCCATGAACGCGCAGGGCGCCGCGCTGGAGCGACTCCACGGACGCACGGCCATGGCACAGCTGCACGCCACCTTCAGCGGCGGGCTGCTCGCCGCCGCCCTGCTGGCCTCCGGCGCCACCACCCTGACCGGGTCCGTCCCGGCCCACTTCGCCGTCGCCGGCGTCCTGCTGCTGCTCCTGCTCACCGGCGCCCGCCCCGGCCTGCTCCCGCACGAGGAACCGGGCCCCGCCGGTGAGGGCGGCCCGGGGCGGCGCACCCGGCGCGGCCTGCCCTCCGGCACGACCCTGCTGCTGGGCTGCGCGATGGTCTTCGGCACGATCACCGAGGGCGCCATGAACGACTGGTCGACGCTCTACCTGAAGGACGTCGTCAAGGCGTCCGCGACCGTCGCCCCGCTCGGTATCGCGGTCGTCTCCGTGATGATGCTGCTGGCCCGGCTGTGCGCGGACCGCTGGCGCACCCGCTGGGGCGACGGGCGGGTGGTGCGCGTCGGCAGCGCGGTGGCCGCCGTCGGACTGGCCCTCGCCCTGCTCGCCGGGGGAGTGGTCCCCACCCTGCTCGGCTTCGCCTGCGTCGGACTCGGCGCGGCGGCCGTCACCCCCTGCGTGTACGTGGCGGCGGCCGGCCGCGGCCCGGACGCGCTGGCCCTGGTCGCCGCGACGGGCACCACGGGCCTGCTGGCCGGGCCCGCCCTGATCGGCTTCGTGGCGGGTGCGGCCGATCTGACCGCGGGCATGGCCACGGTGGCGGCCTCCGCCCTGATCGTCACGGCGGCGGCGTTCCGCATCCCGTGGCGGGCCCGCACCCCCGAACCCGTCGGGTGAGCCCGGCCGGTGCCGTCACGGACTGCGGTGGTGCCCCTGGCCGCGGGACGCGGAGTCCTCCTGCCACGGGCTGTCCACGTCGGCGGAGTCCAGCAGGTTCTCCCCGTAGAGGTCCTGCAGCCAGTTGGTCTGGTAGATGGTGTCGAGGTAGCGCTCGCCGAGGTCGGGGGCGATGGCCACCGCGGTGAGGCCGCGGCTGCCGTGCCGGGACAGCCAGTCCGTCGCGGCGCTGACCACCGTGCCCGTGGAACCGCCGAACAGGAAGCCGCGGCGGGCCAGGCGGTGACAGGTGCGGATGGTGTCCGCCTCCTCCACCCGGACCACCTCGTCCACGTACGACTCGTCGAGCAGCGGAGGACGCATGCTCATGCCCAGTCCGGGGATCATCCGGCGGCCGGGCGTGCCGCCGAAGGCCACCGAGCCCATGCTGTCCACGGCGACGATCCGCACCGGCCGCCGCCCCTCCCGGAAGTAGCGGGCGCAGCCCATCAGGGTGCCCGCGGTGCCGGTCCCGACGAACAGCACGTCCAGGCGCGGGAACTGACGGGCGATCTCCGGAGCGGTCGTACGGAAGTGGGCCCGCCAGTTCCCCGCGTTGGTGTACTGGCTCAGCCACACGTAGCGGTCGTCGGACGCGCACAGCGCGCGGACGTACTCCAGCCGGGTGCCGAGGAAGCCCCCGCCCGCGTCCAGGTCGGTCACCACGTGCACGTGGCTGCCCAGGGCTTCCATCAGCAGCTTGGTCGACAGGTTGCACCGGGGATCCGTCACGCACAGGAACCGGTAGCCCTTGCTGGCCGCGATCATGCTGAGCGCGACGCCGAGGTTGCCGGACGAGGACTCCACGAGGATGGAGTCCGGCGTCAGGCTGCCGTCCCGCTCGGCGCTCTCGACCATCTCGTTCGCGGCCTTCAGCTTGATGGAGCCGGCGAAGTTGAAGCCCTCGCACTTGAGGTAGAGGCGGTGTCCGAAGACCGGCTCCAGATCGACGAACAGACTTCCCTCGTTGAAGGCGTGGGGAGCGGAGATGACGGGCACGGCAGCCTCCTGGTGCCAGGACTGAGGGGAACGGCCTCAGCCGTACCGGCGCAGGTCGTGGAAGAAGTCGTCGATGAGGCGGAGGTCTCCCGCCCGGGCCACTTGGTCGTAGACGTACTTGCCGACGGCCAGGTCGAGGACGCCGAGGCCGAAGGGGGAGAAGACCACGGGCTGGTCGTCGGGCGGGGCGGCCCGGCCGAGCATCACGTCGCAGAGGGTGCCGTTGAGGAAGTCGCGGTTCCCGGTGCGCTGCTCGACCAGGTGCGGGGAGGTGTCCGCCTGCAGGCAGTGGTCGACGTCGTCCACGAAGTTGGCCGCGCCGAGCAGGATCTCCGGGGCGAGGTCGCGCAGCGACACGTGCAGGACGAGCGGGTTGTGCTCGAACCAGCCCGGCGCCGTGATGTGCGGCCGGCCGGCGATGGTGGCGAAGACCACCAGGTCGCTGGAGCGGATCAGGTCCTCGGCGCTGTCGTGGACGGTGACCTGGCCGGTGGCGCCGGCCTGGCGCAGGTAGCCGCGGAAGCCGTCGGTGCTGTCGGCGGACACGTCGTGCAGGCCGATCGCGTCGAAGGTCCAGCCGGTGCCGGCGAGGAAGGTGTGGATGTACCGGGCGATCAGGCCCGTGCCGAAGAACCCGACCCGGCGGGGCCGGGTCCGGGTGCGGCTGAGCCAGTCGGCGGCCAGCGCGGCGGAGGCCGCCGTCCTGGTCGCGCTGATGACGGAACTCTCCAGGCAGGCGAAGGGGTAGCCGGTGTCGTGGTCGTTGAGGATCAGGACGGCGGAGGCCCGGGGCAGCCCGGAGCGCACGTTGTCGGGGAAGCTGGAGATCCACTTCAGGCCGTCCACCTGTGTGGTGCCGCCGAGGGAGGCGGGCAGCGCGATGATCCGCGAGGACGGCCGGTCGGGGAAGCGCAGGAAGTACGAGGGCGGGTTGACCGAGTCCCCGGCGCCGTGCAGCCGGTAGGTGGCCTCGACCAGCTCCACCAGTTCCTTCTCGCGCCCGCCGAGAGCCTGCCGCACCTGCTTGCCGGAGATCACCGCGAAGGTGGGCGGCGAGGCGGGGCGGGGCGTGGCCGGCTCGGGGGTGGTCGACAGCAGATGGGTCATCGCCCGCTCGCCTCCCCCGTGGGGCAGGAGTCGGCCAGGCGCCGCGGCTCGGCCATGCCGACCAGGACCCGCCGCTCCCCGGTGAAGGGCTCCCTGCTGTGCGCGGTGCCGATGTTGTCCAGCAGCATGAGGTCGCCGGCCTGCCAGGGTTCGCGCCGGGTGTGCTGCTCGTAGACGGTGTTGATCCGCTGGACGACGTCCTCGGGGATCGGGCTGCCGTCGCCGTACCGGGTGTTGAACGGCAGCCCCTCGGAGCCGTACTCGTCCACCAGGTACTCGCGCACCTCCGGGGCGAGCGTCCACTCGTTGAGGAAGGCGATCTGGTTGAACCAGCACCGGCGGCCGGTGAGCGGGTGCCGTACGACGGCGCAGCGGCGCTGCTCGGTGTGCAGGGAGCCGTCGTCCTGCCAGCGGGTGTCGATGGCGTTCGCGCGGCAGTAGCGCTCGATCGCGTCCCGGTCGTCGGTGCCGAACGACTCCGCCAGGGACGCCCCGATCTCGTCGTTGTACGTGCGGGTCAGCAGCCAGCCCTCCCGCTCGAAGCGTTCCGTCAGCTCGGCGGGCAGGGCGTCGAGGACCTCCGTGGCGTCGGCCACCGCCGTCGCCCCGCCGTCCTCGGGCGCGGTCAGGCACGCCAGCAGCAGCAGGCCGGGCACCTGGAGCGGGTAACTCAGCTCGTGGTGCATGCACATCGGCTGGTTGGCCGGCCAGGGCGTGGAGGAGTACAGCCCCGCTCCGTGCGCCTCCCGCGGGGCGAACGCCTCCCGCTCGGGGAGGAGTTCACCGGCCAGCCGGGCGAAGACGGCACCGACCTGGTCCGCGTCCTTCAGACCGAGGCCGCGCACGAGCAGCGCCCCGTGCTCGGTGACCTGCGCCCGCAGGGCATCGCGGTACTCGGCCGCCCACGCCGCGGCGTCCTGCGGTGGATCGACGCGCAGCATCGCGGGCCGGTCCGGCCGCAGCTCCACATCGAGCGGTGCTGCCAGGGATGAGGACGGCATCTCGGGGTTCCTTTCGGTCGCCGTGTCGGTGGTTCGTACGGGCCTCAGGTGGAGGCCAGCGGGACGGCCGCGGTCAGCACGGCCCGCGCCGCCTCGGCCGGACGGGTGCGCAGGAAGTAGTGGCCCCCGTCGGCGAGTTCGTGGAGATCGACGTGTTCGGCCAGGAGCAGCCAGTCGCGGTGGCGGTCGGCGTGGCCGGCCGTGTGCGGGTCGTCGGCGGCGACGACCACCGTGACCGGCGCGGCGAGCCGTGCCGGCGGCGGGGAGTGCAGGGCCGCCCCGAAGTAGCGGTGCGCGGACACACAGTCGTGCCGGTAGGCGGCACCGATGTGCTCGGCGTGCCGCTCGTTGAGTTCGGCGAGTTCCGTGTAGCCGCTGTCCTCGGTGAGCCGCGCCGCGATCTCCGCGTCGCTCCGGCTCGTCAGCTCGGTGACGGCGGCACTGCGCTCGGCGGCGGTGCCGAGGAGCTGGGCACCGAGGAACACCCGCGTCACCCGCACGCCCCGCTCCTGGAGTCTGCGGGCCGTCTCCAGGGCGGGCGCGGCGCCCGAGGAGTGGCCCCACAGCATGACCCGGGTCAGGCCGCGCGCGCTGATCTCGGCGGCGACCTGTGCGGCCACCTCCTCGATCGACGCGAACGGCTCCCGGTGGGCCGCCAGGTCGTGGCCGGGCAGGTCCACCGCGAGGACCGCCAGGCCGCTGCCCGCCAGCGCCGCCGCCATCGGCCGGTAGTTGACCGCGTTGCCGCCCGCGTAGGGGAAGCAGACCAGCGCGGACTCCGCCGCACCGCCCTCCTCCGACAGCGGCTGGAGCAGCTCCGGCCGCCGCCGGGCGGCGCCGTCGAGGAGGGCGGCCAGGTCGGCGAGGACCGGGTGCCGGGTGATGTCCTTCAGCGAGACCGCCCGGTCCAGCGCGATGCTGAGCTTGACCGCCGTCAGGGAGGTGCCGCCCGAGTCGAAGAAGTGGTCCGTGCGGCCGATCCGGTGCTCCGGCACGCCCAGCAGCTCCGCCCAGGCCGCCGCCAGCCGCCGCTCGGCCGGGCTGAGCGCCTCCCGGTGCCTGCCCTCCGCCTCGGCGTCCGGCGCCGCCCGGACGGCCTCGGCGGTCAGCGCCTTGCGGTCGGTCTTGCCGTTGGCGGTCAGCGGGAGGCTCTCCCGCCAGTGGAAGGCGGCCGGGACCATGTAGGCGGGCAGCGCCGCCGCGAGCGCCTCGCGCAGCACCTCCGGCTCGTGGCGCCGGCCGGTGTGGAAGGCGATCAGCTGCGTGTTCCCGCCCCGTTCGGCCACGACCACCGCACCGTCGCGCACCCCGTCCACCCGCAGCAGGGTGTTCTCGATCTCGCCGATCTCGATCCGGAATCCGCGGATCTTGACCTGGCTGTCCCGGCGGCCGAGGAACTCCAGCTTCCCGCCGGGGTGCCAGCGGCCCCAGTCACCGCCCAGGTAGAGGCGCTCCCCGGGCCGGTACGGGTCCGTCCGGTAGGCCTCCCGGGTCCGCTCGGGATCGTTGACGTACCCGCGGCCCACACAGACACCGGAGAAGGCGATCAGGCCCGGGGCGCCCAGCGGCACCAGGGACAGCTGCTCGTCCACGACGTAGACGCGCACGTTGTTCACCGCGCGCCCGAGCAGGATCCGGTCGGGCACGCCGTCCAGGACCTCGTGGTTGGTGTCGTCGGAGGTCTCGGTCAGCCCGTAGGCGTTCAGCAGCCGGATCTCCGGCTGGAGCGCGAACCAGCGCTGGACCAGCTCCCGCTTCAGCGCCTCACCGGTCACCGATACCCACCGCAGGTCCGGCAGGGCGCGCGGGTGCCGTTCCAGGTACGACGCCACGACCTCCAGGTAGGAGGGCACGAGCTGGGTCACCGTGACCCGCCCGCGCACCAGCGTGTCGAGGAACCGCTCCACGTCCACGACGACGTCCTGGCCGACCAGCAGCGTCCGCCCGCCCACCAGCAGCGCGGACACCAGCTGCCAGAGCGAGATGTCGAAGCACTGCGGGGCCGTCTGCGCCACCACGGAGTCCTCGCCGATGCCCAGGTCGTCGATCTTGGCGTGGAGGTGGTTGAGCAGGCCCGCGTGCTCGCACATCGCCCCCTTCGGCTCGCCGGTCGAGCCGGAGGTGAAGTAGATGTAGGCCAGCTGCCCGGCGTCGACCCGCACTCCCGGGTCACCTTCGTCGTGCGGTTCCGCGTACGCCGTCTCGACCAGCAGCTTCTCGGCGCCCGGTACGGCGGCCAGCGCCTCGTCCAGGGTCCGGGTGCTGCCGGACTCGGTGAGGACCAGCCGGCATCCGGCCCGTGACAACGTTGCCGAGATACGGCCGGCCGGGAAGTGCGGCTCGACGGGCAGGTACACGCCGCCCGCCTTGAACACCGCCAGCGTCGCCGCCAGCCAGTCCAGGTTCCGCTCGGTGACGACGGCGACCACGTCCTCCCGGCCCAGCCCCCGGGCCAGCAGCGCCCGGGCCAGCCGGTTGGCGCGCGCGTTCAGCTCCGCGTACGTCCACTCCCGCTCGCCGTGCACCGCGGCCACCGCCTGCGGCCGCTCCCGTACCCGCTGTTCGAACAGCTCGTGCGCGCGGGCGTCCGGCAGCGGCCGGCGGGGACCCGCCAGCCCCTCCAGCTGCTCGCGCACCTCCTCGGCCGACAGCAGGCTCTGCTGTGCGTGCCCGGCGTCCGGATCGGCGGCCAGCAGCCGCAGCGCCCTCAGGTGGTAGCCGCCGATCCGCTCCGCGCTCCCGGCGTCCAGCACGTCCGTGCGGTACCGCAGGCGCAGCAGCAGCCGTCCGCCCCGCTCGCACCAGCGCACCTGCAGCACGCCGTCCTCGGTGTGCGCCTCCCCGGCCCCCATGGGCCCGAAGACGACCTGGTACGACGGCTCGGCCACGCCCAGCTCGCGGGCCAGCTCCGCCACCGGGAACTCCCGGTGGGCCAGCACCGCCGCCTCGGCGCGCTCGGCGGCCGACACCAGCGCACGCCAGGACCCCGGGGGCACCGTCAGGCGGCACGGCAGCGGCTCACCGCGCACCCCCGCGGCATACCCGGTCACCACCTCCGGCTCGCCGGACAGCGCGGACAGCACCTTGGCGTGCGCCGCGAGGAACACCGCGCTGAGCGGCAGCCCCGACCGGCGCACCAGTCTGCGCACCCGGGCCGCCACCTCGTCCTCGACCGCGGTCTCCTGCTCGGCCGCTCCGGGGACCGGCTCGGCCGCCCACCGGGGCACGGCGGTGCCGCCGCCGGCGGTCAGCACCCGGCTCCAGAACTCACGGTCCGTCTCCACGCGCGTGTCCATCGGATGGCCTTCCTCAACTCGTCGCAGCCGCAGGGGCGTCGGTCGGCACCACGGCCCGGCCCGGGCCGCCTGCCTCGGGCATGTCCACGGCCGGATTGCCGCCCCACTGCGCGTTCGGGGGGACTTCCTCGCCTTTCATGAGGAAGGAATCGGGTGCCAGCACCGCGCCGTCGCCCATGGTCACGCCGTAGTGCACATGGGCGCCGACGCCCAGCGTGACGCCGGCGCCGAGCGTGGTGCCGTCGGACTTGAAGGTGCCGTCCTCCTGCGAATGGCACTGGATCTTGCTCCCGGCGTTGAGGGTGCACCCGTCACCGATGGTGGTGAGCGTCCGCTCCGTCACGTAGCAGCCGTCGTCGAACACCCCGCGCCCGATGCGCACGCCCATCAGGCGCCAGACGAGGTTCTTGAAGGGGGTGCCGTTGTAGACGTTGAGGAAGTGCGAGGGAATCTTCCACATCCGCTCGTGCAGCCAGAAGTCGCGCTCGTAGATGGAGCACAGCAGCGGGCGCATCCGGCGGAACGACATCAGGCAGCGCTCCAGGAACACGTAGTACGCGGTGGAGAAGGCGAGCAGCAGCGCCAGATACGTGCCGATCACCACGTGTCCGAGCACCCCGTACAGATCCACGGAGACGAGGGCGAACAGCGTGACCGCGAAGACGTGCAGCCAGCGCAGGAAGAGCATCAGGGCCATCGAGCGGAGGTTGTAGCGGTTCTTCGCGGAGAGATGGCCGCGCAGTTCGTCACCCGTCCGGAGATGGTCGAACCGGGCGTCCCGGTCCACCGAGCGGGGGATCTCGAAGCACGGTGAGCCCAGCAGGCCCACCCCGGTGCGGACCTCACCGTCGAGGGGGACCATCACCTTCGTCGCCAGCAGGCAGTTCTCGCCCGTCCTGCCGCCCACCGGGTAGGCGATGTTGTTGCCCAGGAAGTTGCGCGGCCCGATCGACACCCGGGACAGCCGGAAGGACGTGCTGGAGTAGTCGGCGTTGATGACGGAGAGCCCGTCGGCCACCATCGTCCCGGTGCCGACGGAGACCAGGAAGGGCGTCTCGTGCTGCATCTCGGTGCCGAAGTTCGAACCGGTCTGCTCGACCCGTGACAGGTCGTAACCGAGGCCGCGGAGGTAGTGCACGATGTACGAGCTGTCCCCGCACAGCCACGCGAAGAACTTGAGGTTCGTCAGCCGGGCCGCGGCCCGGTGCAGCGTGTAGTGGAAGCCGTAGAGCGGATAGACCCGGTCCGGCTTGACGACCAGGTTCAGCAGCCGCGGAACGGCGTACAGCGCGGCGAGGCCCAGGACGAGGAAGCCGCAGGACAGGGCGAGCGACACGGCCAGCGCGTCCGGGATGAGCTCCGGCCGGGTCAGTACGGCCGTCTGCGGGTCGAGCCGCTTGCCGATCGCCGGTATCCCGGTGAACACCATGTACATCCCGCCGACGGCGATCGGAACGTACGCGCCGAGCAGCTGCACCAGCGTGAGCAGGCCGAACCAGGTCCGGCGCGCGGTGCCGCACCGGGCCGGCGGCACCCGGAGGTAGTCGACCCGCGTCGGCTCCGCGGGCGAGCCGTGCCAGCGCTCGCCGTCCGGGACGGCCTGGCCGCGGTGCAGCGAGGACGAATGGCCCAGCTGGGCGCCGTCGCCCATCGAGGTGTCGATGTCCAGGACGGTCTTCTCGCCGACGTACACGTCGCGGCCGAGCGTGACCCGGCCCGTCTGGATCCGGCCCGCGTAGGCCCGGTAGCCCAGGAGGAACGCGTCCTTGCGGATCACCGTCCCGGCACCGATGGTCAGCAGGTCGGTGCAGACCGGGACGGAGCGGGACAGGATCGTGACGCCCTTCCCGATCCGCGCGCCCAGGGCCCGCAGGTACAGCACGTACAGCGGAGTTCCGACGAGGAACACCATCGGGTTCGCGTGCAGCAGGACCTTGACCAGCCAGAAACGCAGGTAGGCCGGACCCCAGACGGGGAACTCGCCCGGTTTCCAGCGGCCGACGAGCAGCCACTTCGCCGCGACCGGAAAGACGCACATGAGCAGGAAGCCGCCACTGCCGAACACCAGCGACCGCAGGTAGATGTCGGCCGGATCGGGGCCGGCGGCGATCCACTCGTATCCCGCGGCGGTGACGTACCCGAAGACCAGGGAGTACAGCAGGAAGGCCAGCAGCTGGAACGCTCCGCACACCAGGTGCGCCCGCCGGCCGGTACGGGGCGCCGCGGCCGGTGCCGCGGCGGGCGCGGACTCGGCCGGGGTCTCGGCCGGAGCGGCGGGGGCGGCGGGGGCGGACGCGGGAGCGGCCGCCAGGAGTGCCGCCGTCAGGCTGCGGATCGTGGGATGCCGGTAGATGTCCCGCATCGAGGGGGAGGGCAGATCCGGGTTCTTCCTGAGCCGTGCGCAGAACTGCGCCATGACCAGGGAGTTGGCACCGAGATCGGTGAAGAAGTGGCTCTCGGCAGGGACCTCGCCGGCGCCGGTCACCTCGGCCAGCGTCGCCGCGAGTCTCCTCTCGGTGTCCCTCACGGCCGGCCCGGTATCGCTCAGGGCGACGGCAGGTTCGTCCGGCCCCGATATGGGGACCTCCGAGGACTGCTCCACCATTCGATCTCCTGATGACGTGTGGATCGCCAACGGCCAGACGGATCCGATATGGCCGGGAACCGCCGGTTTCAGTGTGGCCAGGGGGACCGCGGGCTGCCACTCCGCATCGCTCCGCACGCTCACTCACCGTGTCCGAGGGCTCCCGATCCCCGGGATTCCGCCCGGAACCGGGTCCGGCCCCCCTCACCCGAACGGCGGCCCGTCGCCCCCGGCCCCGCCCCCGTCCGCGTCCCGGTCCTCCTCCAGGAGCGGCTTCCACCAGTCCGGGTGGTCGCGGTACCAGGCGACCGTGTCGGCGAGCCCCCGCGCGAACGGCACCCGGGGCGCGTACCCCAGCCGCTCGCGGATCCGGGAGTCGTCCAGCGAGTACCGCAGGTCGTGGCCCTTGCGGTCGGGGACGTGCCGGACCATCTCCGGGCCCGCCCCGCACAGCTCCAGCAGCCGCTCGGTGATCTCGCGGTTGGTCAGCTCGTCACCGCCGCCCACGTGGTAGATCTCGCCGGCCTCCCCCCGGGTCAGCACCAGCTGCACCGCGCGGCAGTGGTCGTCCACGTGCAGCCACTCCCGGACGTTGGCACCGCGTCCGTACAGCGGCACCGGCCGGCCCTCGAACAGGTGCGTCACGAACCGCGGGACGAGCTTCTCCACGTGCTGGTACGGCCCGTAGTTGTTGCAGCAGCGCGTGACGGACACGTCCAGCCCGTGGGTGCGCCAGTAGCTGCGCGCGATGAGGTCCGCGCCCGCCTTCGAGGCGGCGTAGGGGGAGTTCGGCGCCAACGGGGCCTCCTCCGTCCAGGAGCCGGCCGCGATCGAGCCGTACACCTCGTCGGTGGAGACGTGCACGACCCGCTCCACACCCGTGTGCACGCACGCCTCCAGCAGGCTCTGGGTCCCGCCGACGTTCGTCGTGACGAACGCGCCGCCGGCGGCGACGGACCGGTCCACGTGGGACTCGGCCGCGAAGTGCACCACCGCGTCGTGGCCCGGCAGCACCTCGCGCAGCAGCGCCTGGTCGCAGACGTCACCGCGGACGAAGGACAGCCGCGGGTGGGCGGCGGGCAGGTTGGCCCGGTTGCCCGCGTAGGTGAGCTTGTCCAGCACGGTCACCCGGGCGTCCGCGTAGCCCGCGTAGCCGCCGTCCAGCAGGGTCCGCACGTAGTGCGACCCGATGAAACCGGCCCCGCCGGTCACCAGCACCCTCATGCCGCCACCCTCATGCCTCTGTCCTCGCCCCCGGCCCCGCCTCCCCCCCCACCCGGGCGTCCTCACCCTCCGTCACCCGGCGGCGTCCGCGCCCGTCCAGGAGCGCGGACGCCGCCGCACCCCTGGCCGGACGGGGTGCGGCGGCGCTTCTCCCACGGGCTCTCAGATGTCGCGGAAGATCTCGATCTGCGCCCCGATGGAGTTCAGGCGCTCGGCGAGGTCCTCGTAACCGCGGTTGATGACGTAGACGTTGCGCAGCACCGACGTGCCCTCGGCCGCCATCATCGCCAGCAGGACGACCACCGCGGGCCGCAGGGCCGGCGGGCACATCATCTCGGCGGCGCGCCAGCGGGTCGGGCCCTCGACCAGCACCCGGTGCGGGTCCAGCAGCTGGAGCCGGCCGCCGAGGCGGTTGAGGTCGGTCAGGTAGATGGCCCGGTTGTCGTACACCCAGTCGTGGATGAGCGTCTTGCCCTGTGCGGTCGCCGCGATGGCCGCGAAGAACGGGACGTTGTCGATGTTCAGGCCCGGGAAGGGCATGGGGTGGATCTTGTCGATCGGGGCTTCGAGCTTGGAGGGGCGGACCGTGAGGTCGACCAGCCGGGTACGGCCGTTGTCCGCGCAGTACTCGGGGCTGCGGTCGTGGTCGAGACCCATCTCCTCCAGGACCGCGAGCTCGATCTCCAGGAACTCGATGGGTACCCGGCGGACCGTCAGCTCCGACTCGGTCACCACGGCGGCGGCCAGCAGGCTCATCGCCTCGACCGGGTCCTCGGAGGGGGAGTAGTCCACGTCGACGTCGATGTTCGGCACGCCGTGCACGGTGAGCGTGGTGGTGCCGATCCCCTCCACCTCGACGCCCAGCGCCTCCAGGAAGAAGCAGAGGTCCTGGACCATGTAGTTGGAGGAGGCGTTGCGGATGACCGTGACGCCGTCGTGCCGGGCGGCGGCCAGCAGCGCGTTCTCGGTCACGGTGTCGCCGCGCTCGGTCAGCACGATCGGCCGGTCGGGGCGGACCGAGCGGTCCACCTGGGCGTGGTACTGGCCCTCGGTGGCCGCGACGTCCAGACCGAACCGGCGCAGCGCGATCATGTGCGGCTCGATGGTCCGCGTACCCAGGTCGCAGCCGCCGGCGTACGGCAGTTTGAAGTGGTCCATGCGGTGCAGCAGCGGGCCGAGGAACATGATGATGGAGCGGGTGCGGACGGCGGCCTCCGCGTCGATCGCGCCCATCTCCAGTTCGGCCGGCGGCACCAGTTCCAGGTCGACCCCGTCGTTGATCCAGCGGGTGCGCACGCCGATGGAGTTGAGCACCTCCAGCAGGCGGTACACCTCCTCGATCCGCGCCACCCGGCGCAGCACCGTGCGCCCCTTGTTCAGCAGGGAGGCGCACAGCAGGGCCACGCACGCGTTCTTGCTGGTCTTGACGTCGATGGCACCGGACAGACGGCGGCCGCCGACCACGCGCAGATGCATCGGACCGGCGTAGCCCAGCGACACGATCTCGCTGTCCAGGGCCTCACCGATCCGGGCGATCATCTCAAGGCTGATGTTCTGGTTGCCCCGCTCGATGCGATTGACCGCGCTCTGGCTGGTTCCGAGCGCCTCCGCGAGTTGCGTCTGAGTCCAGCCCCGGTGCTGCCGGGCGTCACGGATGAGCTTGCCGATGCGTACGAGGTAGTCGTCTGACATGAGGTTGAGGTTATCTCAGATATGAGATGGTGCCCGCCAGGGGGTCCATTCGGGTGGTGTCGTGACGGTCCGTCAGTGACGCTGTGTGCAACGCCTCATGGGTACCCGGAAAGTTCCGGGCAAATCGCCCGAGGTGCGGGGTGTTCGGCCGCTCAGGCAACCCCGGCCCGCGCGTGTCCCTCTGAGAGCTCGAAGGGGGATACACATGAAGACCAGGACAAGTCGGTACGTCGTCGCCGCGCTGCTCGCCGGCTGCTGCACGCTCGTCTCCTGCGGTTCGGAGCACGCGGGCGCGGGTGCCGGCCGGGGCGGACCCTCGGCGCCGCGGTGGTCCGCGGCCGACGGGGAGTGTGCCGGCAGGGAGACCCCGGACACCACGGACGACGACGGTGGGCCGATTCCGGACAGTACGTCCGACGACGACGGCATTCCGGACGTCACGTCGGACGACGACGAGTTCCCGGACACGACGAGTGACGACCAGGAGATTCCGGACACGACAAGTGACGACCAGGAGATTCCGGACACGACCTCCGACGACCAGGAGCTCCCCGACCGCACCAGTGACGACCAGGGGCCGCCCGGGGACGGCACCACGGACGACACCACGGACGACGGTGGGGTGCCGGACGTCGGTCCGCATCGCTGGTTCTCGATGACCCGCGACTTCCGCGCCTACCTGAAGGGAAGCGCCTCCAAGAAGGACACCGCCATCGCCGCCCACGTCGAGAAGGTCTGCGTGCGCATGCCCGGTGACGGCCGTACCGAGGCCAGCGTGTGGGTCGACTACGGGGTGTGGGAGGACGACGAGCTGCAGCACGCCGCCGAGGTGTTCGCCCGCTGGCGGAAGTCCGTGTACGGCGACCGCGGCCATGTCGACGTCCTGGCACCCGCCAAGATGACCGCCGACCGGGACTGGTAGCGCCGCCGGATTGGCCGGGAGCGCGTGCCGGGGCCGGGTCGGGCATGACCAGTCGGCGCCCATGTACTACTGTTATCTCGACATCGAGATATCTGCCGAGGCGCACCGTGGTCGCCACACCAGTAAGGCAGCCCTAACTTAGCCTGACCTTACTGGTTCGGCCAAGCCGGCGTGGCGGCACGATTGACGGTGGTACGCGCACATCAATGAAGGAGACTGTCGTGTCGGCGAACAGCTTCGACGCCCGCAGCACGCTGCAGGTGGGCGACGAGTCGTACGAGATCTTCCGGCTGGACAAGGTGGAGGGCTCCGCTCGCCTGCCGTACAGCCTCAAGGTCCTGCTGGAGAACCTGCTCCGCACGGAGGACGGCGCGAACATCACCGCCGACCACATCCGCGCCCTCGGCACCTGGGACTCGCAGGCCCAGCCCTCCCAGGAGATCCAGTTCACGCCGGCCCGCGTGATCATGCAGGACTTCACCGGCGTGCCCTGTGTCGTGGACCTCGCCACGATGCGTGAGGCCGTGAAGGAGCTGGGCGGCGACCCGGCCAAGATCAACCCGCTGGCGCCGGCCGAGCTGGTCATCGACCACTCCGTCATCGCCGACAAGTTCGGCACGAACGACGCCTTCGCGCAGAACGTCGAGCTGGAGTACGGCCGCAACCGCGAGCGCTACCAGTTCCTGCGCTGGGGCCAGACCGCCTTCGACGAGTTCAAGGTCGTCCCGCCCGGCACCGGCATCGTCCACCAGGTCAACATCGAGAAGCTGGCCCGCACGGTCATGGTCCGGGGCGGCCAGGCCTACCCGGACACCCTGGTCGGCACCGACTCGCACACCACGATGGTCAACGGCCTCGGCGTGCTCGGCTGGGGCGTCGGCGGCATCGAGGCCGAAGCCGCCATGCTCGGCCAGCCGGTCTCCATGCTGATCCCGCGCGTCGTCGGCTTCAAGCTGACCGGTGAGCTGCCGGCCGGCACCACCGCCACCGACCTCGTGCTCACGATCACCGAGATGCTGCGCAAGCACGGCGTCGTCGGCAAGTTCGTCGAGTTCTACGGGGAGGGCGTCGCCGCCACCTCCCTCGCCAACCGCGCCACCATCGGCAACATGTCGCCGGAGTTCGGCTCCACCGCCGCGATCTTCCCGATCGACGACGAGACCCTGAACTACCTGCGTCTGACCGGCCGTGACGCCCAGCAGGTCGCGCTCGTCGAGGCGTACGCCAAGGAGCAGGGCCTCTGGCTGGACCCGAAGGCCGAGCCGGACTTCTCCGAGAAGCTCGAACTGGACCTGTCCACGGTCGTCCCGTCGATCGCCGGTCCGAAGCGCCCGCAGGACCGCATCGTCCTGGCCCAGGCCGCCGAGCAGTTCAAGCTCGACGTCCGCAACTACGTCGACGTCGTGGACGAGGCCGGCCAGGAGTCCTTCCCGGCCTCCGACTCCCCGGCCGTCGCCCCGAACGGAGCCCCGTCCAACCCGGTCACCGTGACCGCCCCCGACGGCTCGACGTACGAGATCGACCACGGCGCCGTCACCGTCGCCGCGATCACCTCCTGCACCAACACCTCGAACCCGTACGTCATGGTCGCCGCCGCCCTGGTGGCCAAGAAGGCGGTCGAGAAGGGCCTGACCCGCAAGCCGTGGGTCAAGACCACCCTCGCCCCGGGCTCCAAGGTCGTCACCGACTACTTCGACAAGGCGGGCCTCACCCCGTACCTCGACAAGGTCGGCTTCAACCTCGTCGGGTACGGCTGCACCACCTGCATCGGCAACTCCGGCCCGCTGCCGGAGGAGGTCTCCAAGGCCGTCAACGACCACGACCTCGCGGTCACCTCGGTCCTCTCCGGCAACCGGAACTTCGAGGGCCGTATCAACCCCGACGTCAAGATGAACTACCTGGCCTCCCCGCCGCTGGTCGTCGCGTACGCCATCGCGGGCTCCATGAAGGTGGACATCACGCGTGACGCCCTGGGCACCGACCAGGACGGCAACCCGGTCTACCTGAAGGACATCTGGCCCTCCGAGGCCGAGGTCAATGAGGTCGTGGCCAACGCCATCGGCGAGGACATGTTCAACAAGTCCTACCAGGACGTCTTCGCGGGCGACGCCCAGTGGCAGGCGCTGCCGATCCCGACCGGCAACACCTTCGAGTGGGACCCGGAGTCGACGTACGTCCGCAAGCCCCCGTACTTCGAGGGCATGACGATGGAGACCACCCCGGTCTCCGACATCACGGGCGCCCGCGTCCTGGCCAAGCTGGGCGACTCGGTCACCACCGACCACATCTCCCCGGCCGGCGCCATCAAGGCCGACACCCCGGCCGGCAAGTACCTCACGGAGCACGGCGTCGAGCGCCGCGACTTCAACAGCTACGGCTCCCGCCGCGGCAACCACGAGGTCATGATCCGCGGTACGTTCGCCAACATCCGCCTGCGCAACCAGATCGCGCCGGGCACCGAGGGCGGCTACACGCGTGACTTCACGCAGGACGGCGGCCCGGTCTCCTTCATCTACGACGCCTCCCGCAACTACATCGAGCAGGGCATCCCGCTGGTCGTCCTGGCCGGCAAGGAGTACGGCTCCGGCTCGTCCCGCGACTGGGCGGCCAAGGGCACCGCGCTGCTCGGCGTCAAGGCCGTCATCGCCGAGTCCTACGAGCGCATCCACCGCTCCAACCTCATCGGCATGGGCGTGCTCCCGCTCCAGTTCCCGGAGGGCGCCTCGGCGCAGTCCCTCGGCCTGACCGGCGAGGAGACCTTCTCCATCTCCGGCGTCACCGAGCTGAACGAGGGCCGCACGCCGCGCACGGTCAAGGTCACCACCGACACCGGTGTCGAGTTCGACGCGATCGTCCGCATCGACACCCCCGGTGAGGCCGACTACTACCGCAACGGCGGCATCATGCAGTACGTGCTGCGCAGCCTGATCCGCAAGTAGGCGGCGGCGCACAGCGGCTCAGGGCCGCATCCCCGACCCCGGGGGTGCGGCCCTTCGCCGTGGCGCCGCGAGCCCGCGGGCCGTACGCCCGACGTCCCTCCGCCTCGCTCACCGCGCGAGCCGCCGACGCGGCCCGCTCACTCGCCCAGCAGCGCGCCGAGGTCCGGCACCGTCAGTTCCGCCCAGATCACCTTGCCGTGCGGGGTGTACCGGGTGCCCCAGCGTTCGGCCAGCTGGGAGACGAGGAACAGGCCGCGGCCGCCCTCGTCGGTCGTCGCGGCGTACCGCAGGTGCGGGGAGGTGCTGCTGCCGTCGGCGACCTCGCAGATCAGCGTGCGGTCGTGGATGAGCCGCACATGGACCGGGTCGGAGCCGTAGCGGATCGCGTTGGTGATCAGCTCGCTCAGCACGAGTTCCATGCCGAAGCCCAGCTCGGACAGCCCCCACTCGTCCAGCTTGGCGGAGACGGCGCCGCGCATCCCCGACACCGCGGCCGGGTCGCGCGGCACGTCCCAGTCGGCGACCCGGTCGGCGGGCAGCACCCGGGTGCGCGCCACGAGCAGCGCGACATCGTCCTTGGGGCGCTCGGGCAGCAGCTGCTCCAGCACCGCCCCGCAGGTCTCCTCCGGCGACCGGCCGGGATGGCCCGCCAGGGCCCGGCGCAGCATCTCCATGCCCTCGTCCAGGTCCCGCCTGCGGTCCTCGATCAGACCGTCGGTGTACAGGACCAGCTGGCTGTCCTCGTCCAGCTCCAGCTCGGCCGTCCGGAACGGCAGGCCGCCCAGGCCCAGCGGAGGCCCGGCCGGCAGGTCGGGGAAGGTGACGCTGCCGTCGGGGCGGACCAGCGCGGGCACGAGGTGACCGGCCCGTGCCATGACACAGCGGCGCGTCACCGGGTCGTAGATCGCGTACAGACAGGTCGCGCCCACGATCTCCCCGGCCGCCTCCGGGCAGGCCTCGTCCTGGTCGATACGGCCGACCAGGTCGTCCAGGTGCTGCAGCAGTTCGTCGGGCGGCAGGTCCAGCGTGGAGAAGTTGTGCACCGCGGTCCGCAGCCGCCCCATCGTCGCGGCGGCGTGCAGCCCGTGCCCCACCACGTCACCGACGGCCAGGGCCACCCGGCCGCCCGGCAGCGGGATCACGTCGAACCAGTCCCCGCTCACCCCCGACTGCGCCGGCAGATAGCGGTAGCCGACGTCCAGGGCGCTCTGCTCGGGCAGCGCCCGCGGCAGCAGACTGCGCTGCAGGGTGACCGCGAGGGCGTGCTCGCGGGTGTAGCGGCGGGCGTTGTCGATGCTGACCGCGGCCCGGGCCACCAGCTCCTCCGCCAGCGACAGCTCCTCGTCGTCGAAGGGCTCCCGTTTGGAGCGCCAGAAGTTGGCCATGCCCAGGACCACACCCCGGGCCCGGATGGGCGCCGCGATGAGCGAGTGGATGCCGTACTCCAGGATCTGCCGGGTCCGCTCGGGGTCCTGGGCCCGCCAGCCCTCGGCGCCCGCGAGGTCGGTCACCAGCTCGGAGCGTCCGGCGTCGTAACCGCGGGCCTGCGGGGTGGACGGCAGGAAGTCGATCAGCCGGCCCTGCTCGTAGAGCGGGTGGTCGTCCCCGATGCCCCTCACGGCGACCCGCCGCATGTCCGTGGCCGTCGGAGTCGGCTCCTCCCCGTGCAGCACGGCGTCGGCCAGGTCGACGGTGACGAAGTCGGCGAACCGCGGCACGGCGACCCGGGCCAGCTCGTCGGCCGTGCGGACCACGTCCAGCGTGGTGCCGACGGACAGGCCCGCGTCGTACAGCAGCTCCAGCCGCTCCCGGGCGGCCTCGGCCCGGCCGGACACCGCCTGCAGCTCGGTGGAGTCGCGCAACGTCACGACGGTCCCGCCGGGGCCGCCCGCGCTGTCCGTGGGCCGCTGGTTGACCGCCAGCAGCCGGCCCTTGGCGAAGTGCACCTCGTCGCTGGCCGGGCGCCCGGAGACGAGCAGCCCCGCCGTCGCGGGCTCGAGACCCGGCAGCTCGCGCACGTTGCGTCCCTCGGCGTCGGCGGGCAGCTCCAGCAGCCGCCGGGCCTCGTCGTTGACGAGGAGCAGCCGGCCGTCGGCACCGATGATGAGGACGCCCTCCCGCACCGAGTGCAGGACCGTGTCGTGGTGCTCGTACATGCGGGTCATCTCGTCCGGCGCCAGGCTGTGGGTCTGCCGCCGCAGCCTGCGGCCCACCAGGGCCGTACCGCCGGTCGAGACCAGGAGCGCGCCGCACCCGGCGGCCAGGATGATCGGCAGCTGCCGGTTCAGCTCGCTGGTGACGTGCTTGACCTTCAGGCCGGCGGAGACCAGCCCGACCACCCGGCCGCGGCTGTCGTCGACGGGCACGATGGCCTGCACCTCGTGGCCCAGCGGACCGTACACGCTCTCGGTGTAGACCTTGCCGGCCAGTGAGGGCTCGATGGTGCCCACGAACCGCTTGCCGATCCTGCTGGGCAGCGGGTGGGTGTAGCGGATGCCGTGGGTGTCCATGACGACGATGAAGTCGACCCCGGAGGACTTGCGCGCGCGCTCGGTCAGCGGCTGGAGGACCCTGGACGGATCAGGGCCCTGCAATGTCTGCACCAGTCCCGGAGCATGGGCGAAGGTCTCCGCGACGGCTATGGACCGGCGCTTGGCCTCCGTGGTGGTGTCCCGCTTCGACTGGAGGAAGAGGGCGAGGACGGCACCGAGCACGAGCAGCACGACCAGCGCGACCTGGAGCAGGAAGACCTGCCCGGCGACGCTACGGGGGCTCTTTCCGATCACAGTGCGCCACGCGAGACGCCTGAATCGAACAGATGCGTCCGACATGCGGTATTTGTAGCACCCGTGTTTTCCGTGTGGCTATGGCGCGTCCACGAGATGGACACGGGGACTGCCGCCGGGTGCCGGGTGTTCCGCGTTCGTGCCTCGTCCATCGTCAGCCTGCCTCCGGTTTGTCGTCGTCGACGATCTCGGCGTCCACCACGTCGTCGTCCCGGCCGGACCCCGCCGCCTCTCCGGCGCCCTGCCCGGCCCGTCCGGTCTGTCCGCCCTGCCCGGCCTGCTCGGTCCGCGACTGCTCGTACATCGCCGTACCGATCTTCTGGGCGGCCTGCGCGGCACGGTCCATCGCCTGCCGGATCGCGGCCGTGTCCTCGGACTTCAGCCGCTCCTTCAGATCGGCCAGCGCCGACTCCGTCTCGCTCCTGGTGTCGGCCGGGATCCGGTCCGGGTTCTCCCGGATCAGCTTCTCGGTGGAGTACACCAGCTGCTCGGCCTGGTTCCGGGTCTCCGCCGCCTCCCGCCGCTGCCGGTCGTCCTCCGCGTGCTGCTCCGCCTCCCTCACCATGCGGTCGATGTCGTCCCGGGGCAGCGCCGAGCCGCCGGTCACCGTCATCTTCTGTTCCTTGCCGGTGCCCAGGTCCTTGGCGGAGACGTGCATGATCCCGTTGGCGTCGATGTCGAAGGCCACCTCGATCTGCGGCACCCCGCGCGGCGCCGGCGGCAGACCGGTCAGCTCGAACATGCCCAGCTTCTTGTTGTACGCGGCGATCTCCCGCTCCCCCTGGTACACCTGGATCGTCACCGACGGCTGGTTGTCCTCGGCGGTGGTGAAGATCTCCGAACGCCGGGTCGGGATCGTGGTGTTCCGCTCGATCAGCCGGGTCATGACCCCGCCCTTGGTCTCGATCCCCAACGACAGCGGCGTGACGTCCAGCAGCAGGACGTCCTTGACCTCACCCTTGAGCACCCCGGCCTGCAGGCTCGCGCCCACGGCCACGACCTCGTCCGGGTTCACCCCCTTGTGCGGCTCCTTGCCGGTCAGCTCCCGCACCAGCTCCGTCACCGCCGGCATCCGCGTCGAGCCGCCGACCAGGACCACGTGATCGATGTCGGACACCCTGATCCCGGCATCCCTGACCGCGTTGTGGAACGGCGCCTTGCACCGCTCCAGCAGGTCCGCCGACAACTGCTCGAACTGCGCCCGCGTCAGCTTCTCGTCCAGATGCAGCGGACCCTCGGCCGACGCCGTGATGTACGGCAGGTTCACCGAGGTCTCCGACGAGGACGACAACTCGATCTTCGCCCGCTCCGCCGCCTCCCGCAGCCGCTGCACCGCCATCTTGTCCCGCGACAGATCCACCCCGTACGCGTTCTTGAACCGCTGCACCAGATGGTCCACCACCCGCTGGTCCCAGTCGTCCCCGCCCAGACGCGTGTCGCCGTTGGTCGCCTTCACCTCGATGACGCCCTCGCCCATCTCCAGCAGCGACACGTCGAAGGTGCCGCCGCCCAGGTCGAACACCAGGACCGTCTGCTCGTTCTCCTTGTCCAGCCCGTACGCCAGCGCCGCCGCCGTCGGCTCGTTGATGATCCGCAGCACGTTCAGCCCCGCGATCTCACCGGCCTCCTTCGTGGCCTGCCGCTGCGCGTCGTCGAAGTACGCCGGCACCGTGATCACCGCGTCGGTGACGTCCTCGCCCAGATATGCCTCCGCATCCCGCTTCAGCTTCTGCAGCACCCGCGCCGAGACCTCCTGCGCCGTGTACCGCCTGCCGTCGATGTCGCCCTGCTCCGGGAACCGCCACCCGTGGTCTCCCACGTGCCGCTTCACCGACCGGGCGGTGCGCTCCACGTTCGTCACCGCCTGCCGCTTGGCCACCTCGCCGACCAGCACCTCGCCGTTCTTCGCGAACGCCACCACCGACGGCGTCGTCCGAGCACCCTCCGTGTTCGTGATGACGGTCGGTTCACCGCCCTCCAGAACCGAGACCACCGAGTTCGTCGTACCCAGGTCGATACCCACCGGACGCGCCATCGCCCTGCTCCCTCCTCGTCCTCACCCCGCCCGCCACCGCATGTCTCACCCCCGGGTTCCCAGCCCAGCGCCTCCGCCGCACGTACGGCACGGGAATCTCGACGTCTCGGGCGCTCACCCGGGCCTCTCTTGAGCCCCCGGATTTCCGCCGCGAGGCCGTTCACGGCCGCTCTCCTCGGCGCCGGCTTCACAAAGACACATGTGGGAGCGCTCCCGCAGCGCCCTCCGCCGTTCCGCAACCGGTTCTCGGTGCTCGGCTTCGACGGCGCCGGCCGCACCCGCGGCTGCGTGCCCGACGGGCGGTTGCGCGGCGGCGGCACACACGTCGGCTGGAACGGCTCGCCGGACCCGGCCGGTCCGCGACCTTCGGCTGCGCCGTCCAGGGGGACGGCGGCGGCAGCGCCGCCGCCCCGCACCGCCAGGTCGGTTGTCGACCCGCTCTGGGCGGACCCGGTGGCCGTGCGCACCGGGTCCGCGAGCCGGACAGGGGAGGGGGGTGGTGGGGTCCCTGCCCGGAGGGGATGGCCTGCGACTGCGTGGCTTGTGCGGCGCTCCGGCCGCGCGACATCGTTGTCAAATGGTCTGTACATGACTCTACCGCCTCAACCGACAACGACGTCAAGGCACTTGGTTCACCCGACCGGGTGGTCCCGGCGTACGCCTGCCGGAGCGTACGCGGTCTTCCGCGGTACCGGTGGCACACGCTACTGTCCCTGCGGCTTGTGCGACCTGTGGTGCGCGACCCGTCCGTCAGGAGGAAGGGCCGCGTCATGCGTTTGAGACCCCTGTCCCTGCTGCTCGCCGCGCTCCTCGCGACCGGTGGCCCCTGGGCGGCCCCCGCCCTCGCGGCGACCGCCGCTCCCCCCGGCCTCGTCGAGGACCCGACCCCGTACGTCGATCCGCTGATCGGCACCAGGAACGGCGGTGACGTCTTCCCGGGCGCCGTCGTGCCGTTCGGCATGCTCTCCTGGAGCCCGGAGAACACGCGCGGCGACGCCACGAGAACCGCCGCGCCCGGCGGTTACCAGTACGACGCCACCCGCATCCGGGGATTCAGCCTCACCCACATGTCCGGCACCGGGTGCGCGGGCGGCAGCGGGGACATCCCGTTCTTCCCGTACGCCGGCGAGGTCACCTCCTCCCCGGCGAGCGACACCGAGGACGCCGTCTACGCCTCCGACTTCCGCCACGCCGACGAGACCGCCGAACCCGGCCACTACAAGGCCGTGCTGGCCTCCGGCGTCACCGCCGACCTCACCGCCACCGCGCGCACCGGCTCCGCCCGCTTCACCTACCCGGCCGGAAAACCCGCCTCGCTGCTCGTGCGCACTGCCAACTCCGAGGTGGGCTCCGAGGACTCCACGGTCACCATCGACCCGGACACCCGGACCGTCTCCGGCTCGGTCACCTCCGGCGACTTCTGCGGCTACCTCGACCCGGAAGGCCGACGGGCCTACTACACGCTGTACTTCACCGCCCGCTTCGACCGCGCCTTCGAGGCCACCGGCACCTGGCACGACGACCGGCTGGACCCCGGCTCCCGGGAGGCCTCCGGCGGCACCGGCGGCTTCGCGCACGGCGGGCGGCCGGTCGCCGGGAAGGGCGCCGGAGGATACGTCGAGTTCGCCCCCGGCGACGGCCCGGTCCACGTCAAGGTCGGGATCTCCTACGTCGGCAAGGAGGCCGCCGAGGCCAACCTGGACGCCGAGAACCCGCCGGGACGCTCCTTCGACACGGTCCGCGAGGCCGCCCGGCGGGCCTGGCGGGAGCGGCTGGGGGCGGTCCGGGTCGGCGGCGGCACGGAGGCCGAGCGCACCACCTTCTACACCGCGCTCTACCACGCGCTGCTGCACCCGAACGTCATCAGCGACGCCGACGGCAGGTACCGGGGCGCCGACGGACGTGTCCACACGGTCCGCCGCCGGCACGCCCGCTACGGCACCTTCTCCGGCTGGGACGTCTACCGCGACCAGGTCCAGCTGCTGACGCTCCTCGACCCGCGCACCGGCTCGGACATCGCGCAGTCCCTGTACGAGCTGGCCCGGCAGAACGACGGCGTCTGGGACCGCTGGCTGCACGGCGCGAGCGGCACCCACGTCATGAACGGCGACCCCGCGCCCACCGCGCTGGCCGGCATCCACGCCTTCGGCGGCACGGACTTCGACCTCGAGGGCGCCCTCGGGTCCCTCGTACGGGCGGCGACCGTCCCCACCGCGCAGGACCTGTCCGCCGCCGGGAAGCCCGTACTGTCGGTGGGCCAGCGGCCGTCCCTCGACAAGTACCTCCGGCTGCACTACATGCCGTCCGTCTCCAACGCCTGGGGCGGCGCCGCCGAGACGCTGGAGATGTCCACCGCGGACTTCGCGATCGCCCAGCTCGCCCGCGCCGCGGGGGAGAAGGGCACGGCGGACACCTTCGCGCGCCGCGCCCAGTGGTGGCAGAACACCTTCGACATCGCGGCCCATCCCTCCGGCGGCTACGTCGCGAACCGCAAGGCCGACGGCAGCTGGGTCACCGGCTTCACCCCGGACACCGGCAACGGGTTCGTGGAGGGCACGGCCGCCCAGTACACCTGGATGGTCCCGCACAACCCGGCGGGCCTCTTCGCCGCGCTGGGCGGCCGGGAGAAGGCGCTCACCCGGCTGGACGACTTCTTCCACGACGCCGACGGCGGCTGGGCCCTCACCGGCCACGGCGGCACCAAGTCCGAGCTGGACAACGAGCCGTCGATCAACGTCCCCTACCTGTACGACTACGCCGGCGCCCCCTACAAGACGCAGGAGACCGTCCGCGCGGCGATGCGCCGGCTGTGGTCCGCCGAGCCCGGCGGCATCCCGGGCAACGACGACCTCGGCGCGATGTCCGCCTGGTACGTCTTCTCCGCCCTCGGCATGTACCCGCAGGTGCCCTCCCGCGCCGAACTCGTCCTCGCCTCCCCGCTGTTCGAGCGCATCGAGATCGACCGGCCGCACGGCAACGACATCTCCGTCCGCGCCACGGGAGCGGCGGCCGACGCGCCGTACGTCCACGCCCTGAAGGTCAACGGCCGTGGCAGCGACCGCCCTTGGCTGCCCGCGTCCTTCGTCCGGGACGGCGGCCGGCTCGACTACACCCTGTCCGCCGTCCCGGACCGCGCCTGGGGCGCCGGCAGCCCGCCGCCGTCCTTCCGCCAGGGCGAGCAGCCCTACCAGTTCGGCGTCGGGCCCACCACAGCCACCCTCGCCCCCGGCGACAGCACGAAGATCGCCGTCCGCGCGCTGTCACTGACCGGCGGCGCCGGCCCCCAGGTGCGCTTCCGGGTCCGCACCCCGGCCGGGGTGACGGCCGCGCCCGCCGAGGGCACGGTCGCCGACGGCGCCCAGGACATCACCCTCACGGCGGCACGGGACGCCGAGCAGGGCTTCGCCGACGTCCGGGTGGAGGTCACCTCGGGCGACTCCTCGTACGAGCAGCCGGTGACGCTCACCGTCGCAGCCCCGGGCACCCTGCTCGCCGCCTACGACACCACGGGCATCTCCGACGACGACGGCGACCACGACGAGGCCGACTACGACGGCGGCGGCTGGAGCTACTCCCGGCAGGCCCTCGCCGCGGCCGGCCTCACCCCCGGCGGACGGTCCACGGTCGACGGCCTGGTCCTCACCTGGCCCGACTCACCCGCCGGCCGCCCCGACAACGCCTCCGCGGCCGGCCAGACCATCCAACTGCCCTCTCCCGCCGAGCGGTTGTCCTTCGTCGGCAGCGCGGTCAACGGCAACCGGCAGACCAGGGCCACCGTCACCTACACCGACGGCACCACCGACACCGTCGACCTCTCCTTCACCGACTGGACCGTGGGCGGCGGTGGCGGCACCGTCCAGTACGGCAACGAGGTCGTCGCCAGGACCGCGTACCGCAACGTCGCCGGCGCGGACAAGGACCCGGTGGCGACGTACGTCTTCGCCACCAGGCCCTACCGGGCCCCGGCCGGCAAGCACATCCGCGGTGTCACGCTCCCGCACGACACGGACCTGCACGTCTTCACCCTCGCGACGGGCTGAGGCCGGACACGGCACGGGGGCGGGCCCGCACGGGCCCGCCCCCTTCCTTCCCGGTCACCCGGATCAGGCCAGCAGTTCCACCTCCGCCAGGGTCGACTCGCCGTCCAGGACCAGGCGGTACCGCGTGTACGTGCCCGGGGCGGCGATGGTGAAGGCGCGGGTCTGGCGGTCCCAGGCGAAGGTCTCGCCGGAGCGGTGGTCCAGGGTGTGCCACTTCGTGCCGTCGGCGGAGCCCTGGAGGGTCCAGCCGGTCGGTGCCTCGGTGCGGTCGGCGCCGGAGGTCAGCGTGTACTGCACCGGCCTGACGGCGCCCTGGGCCGGGAGGTCCGCCGAGGTGACCGTCGCACTGGTCGCCGAGGTGTCGTCGAAGAGCGCGCCGGCGCCCTTCAGCACGTCCGCGCGCGGGGCCGGCACCTTGTCGTCCCGGGTGATCGAGACCGGCGCCGCGTTCTTCCCCGTCCCCCACTCCGACGGCTCGGCGCCCATGGAGAAGTCCAGCACCCCGCCCTTGGACAGCAGCGCGTGGGGGAGGGAGGTCGACGTCCACGGGAGGCCGTTGAACCGCACGCCCTGGACGTAGACGTTCCGCGCGCTGTTCTCCGGCGCCCGGATCACCAGGTCCCGGCCGTTCTCCAGGTGCACGGTCACCTTCTTGAACAGCGGGGAGCCGATGGCGTACTCGCCGCTGCCCATGACCAGCGGGTAGAAGCCGAGCGCGGAGAAGAGGTACCAGGCCGACTGCTCGCCGTTGTCCTCGTCGCCGTGGTAGCCCTGGCCGATCTCGCTGCCGGTGTACAGCCGGGAGAGCGCCTCACGGACGTACGCCTGCGCCTTCCAGGGCTCGCCGGCCGCGTCGTACATGTAGATGACGTGGTGCGCGACCTGGTTGGAGTGGCCGTACATGCCCATCCGGACGTCCCGCGCCTCGGTCATCTCGTGGATGACACCGCCGTAGGAGCCCACGTGGTCGGGGGAGGCCGTCTCCGGGGTGGCGAAGTACTCGTCCAGCTTGTCCGCGAGCCCCTTCCGGCCGCCGTACAGGTTGGCCAGGCCCCGGCTGTCCTGCGGGGCGGTGAAGGCGTAGCCCCAGCCGTTGGTCTCCGTGTAGTCGTAGCCCCACTCGCGCGGGTCGTACGCCGAGGACCGCACGCGCCAGTCGCCCTTGGCGTCCCGGCCCTGGAAGAAGCCGGCCCCGGTGTCGAACAGCTTCACGTAGTCCCGCGCCCGGTTGAGGAAGTACTGCGACTCCTCCCGGTAGCGCTTGTCGCCCGTCTTCCCGTACAGCGCCTCGCCCATCCGCGCGATGCCGTAGTCGTTGACGTAGCCCTCCATCGCCCACGACAGGCCCTCGTGCGTGTCGGTCGAGGTGTAGCCGAGGAACGGCGAGGTGGCCATGCCCTTGCGGCCCACGCCGGACATCGGCGGCACGACGGTCGCGTTCTTCACGGCCGCGTCGTACGCCGCCTTCGCGTCGAACCTCACGCCCTTGACGTAGGCGTCGGCGAACGCCACGTCCGAGGAGGTGCCGGTCATCAGGTCGGCGTAGCCGGGGGAGGACCAGCGCGAGGTCCAGCCGCCGTCCTTGTACTGCTGCACGAACCCGTCGACCATGTCGCCCGCCTGTGACGGCGTCAGGAAGGAGTACGCCGGCCAGGTGGTCCGGTAGGTGTCCCAGAAGCCGTTGTTCACGTACACCCTGCCGTCGACGATCTTCGCGCCGGTGTGCGTCGGGGTGTCCGGGCCCGGCATCGGGGAGAACGGCGAGGCGTACCGGTCCTTGCCGTCGACCCGCTCGAAGCCGGAGTTGGGGTACAGGTACAGCCGGTACAGCCCGGAGTACAGCGTGGTCAGCTGGTCCGGGGTCGCGCCCTCCACCTCCACCTTGCCGAGCAGGTCGTCCCAGGCCCGCTGGGCCCGCGTCCGTACCGCGTCGAAGGAGGTGCCGTCCGGGATCTCCCGGCGCAGGTTGTCCTTCGCCTGGTCGAGGCCGATGAGCGAGGTCGCCAGGCGCAGGGTCACGGTGCGGTCGGCGCCCGCGTCGAAGCGCAGGAAGCCCTTCACCCCGCTGGAGCCGCCGTCGGTGACCGGCCTGTCGAACTCGCCGTACACGAACAGCCGGGTGGCGCCCGCCGACAGGCCCGACTTGACGTCCGAGTAGCCGGTGACGATCCCGTGCTCCTTGTCGAGCGTCAGCCCGGCCTGTTCGGTGACGTTGTCGAACAGCACGCTCGCGTCGTCCCCGGGATAGGTGAAGCGGAGGACGGCCGCGTGGTCGGTCGGGGTCATCTCCGCCTTGAGGCCGTTCTCGAACCGCACCCCGTAGTAGTACGGCCGCGCGGTCTCGTTCTCGTGCCGGAAGGGCAGCTCCCGTGCCTCGCGGCCGGTGTCCGGGGTGCCGGACGCGGCCGACGGCATCAGCTGGAAGGTCTGCCGGTCGCCCATCCAGGGGCTCGGCTCATGGCTCGCGCTGAAGGCCTGGACCGTCGGCAGGTTGTCGGCGTTGTTCGCACGTGCGTACTCGTACAGCCAGCTCAGCGAGGACGCGTTGGTCACCGGCGTCCAGAAGTTGAAGCCGTGCGGCAGGGCGGTCGCCGGGAAGTCGTTGCCGCGCGAGAAGCTGCCGCTGGAGTTGGTGCCGCGGGTGGTCAGCGCGTAGTCCGACAGGTGCGCCTTCGGCTTCTCGGGCGCCACCGGCCTCAGGGCGACGTCGTCGAGCCAGCCGCGGAACTTCGCCGGGCCGTCGGGGGAGTCGTACGCCACCAGGATCCGGTCGACGGTCCTGCCGGCCGCGACCGAGCCGATCCGCGCGCTCACGTTGTTCCACTGGTTGACGTACAGCGCCTTCGACGCGCCCTGCCCGCGCGGGGAGAGCGGGAAGCCGTGCTGGTCCAGGGCGCCCAGGCCGCTCAGATAGGTGCCGTCGGTGAACGCCAGGTCGACGGAGACGTTCGTGGCGTCGTAGTCGCGGTCGCCGTCGGCCATCGACGGGAAGATCCGGTACGACAGCTGGGTGTCGCCGCCGACCTTCACGTTCACGTCGAAGACCCTGTTGTACGAGTAGGCCCGGCCGGCCGCCGTGTGCCGGCCGGCGTAGCGCAGGGCACGCTTTCCGGTGAACCCGGCGCGTGCCTTGGCGGTCGGGGAGCCGCTCGGGCCCTTGTCGACCAGGGTCAGCATGTCCTGCGGCACCGGACCGCCGGCACCTCCGGTGGACAGCTGCACATCGGCCAGCTGCAGGATGTCCGGGGCGCCGTTGTTCCCCGTCACCTCCAGCCGGAAGTACTGGTACTCCGCCGGCTCGGCGAGGTCGTACGACTGCGTCCGGAACCGCTCGGAGAAGGTCTCGCCCGAGCGGGTGTCGACCGTCTTCCAGTCCTTGCCGTCGGTGGAGCCCTTCAGGGTCCAGTCCTTGGGGTCGCGCTCGGCGTAGTCGTTGGCCGAGGTGAGCGCGTACGTCGCTATCTTGATGGGTTTGTCCAGGTCGAACTCGACCCAGCCGGTGGGGGCGAAGGTCAGCCACTTGGTGCCGGGCTCGCCGTCCACGAGGTTCTCCTTGACCTCGCCGGCGCCCGCGTTCTCGGCGCTCGCCCGGACCTCGGTGACGTGGTCGGTGACGTTGCCCGGGATGCCGGTGCTGTAGCCGCCGTCGACGCCCGAGGAGCGCGGGGCGCCGTCCGCTCCGGTGTCGACGGTGTTCAGCCAGTCCGGCGCCGGGTCGCCCGCCTCGAACGAGGATGCGAACTCCCGGTCGGGTGCCGGAGCCTTGGCGGGCAGGGCGACCGCGGCGCCCTGCCCGCCGACGGCCATGACAAAGGCGGCCGTGAGGACGGCCGCCGGAGTCCATCTGTGCCGCGTTCTCCGCTGCATCACAAGGATTTCCCCTCCTGCGCCCCCTCCGGACAACGTTGTCAGCTACCGGGCGCAAGAACCAGTAGGTGGTCAAGTGGCCGGTGATGTCAAGGGCGTTGGCTGCGGCATTCAGGGAGTTATGTCGCCACTTTTTCCGTCGGGCCGTTCTCCGGGCCGCCATATTTCCGGGAGGTCTCAACTCGGAAAAGACCCAGAGCGAACCCTGCATTCGATCTTGCTCCGTTGACGGGAAGTGGACTATACCTGTCGGCGTTTCCAGCACGACCCAGCACTACCCGACAGCGGTGCCGGGGAGGATCCGGTTCACCGCCTGAGTCCTGGAGAAGGCGAGGACTTGAGCATGGGATCCACTGTGCACCACGGCGTTGAAGGTGTGGGCCGTCGCGATCTGATCAAGCGGTCCGCGGCACTCGGTCTGGTCGCGGCGCCGGGAATGGGCCTGCTGTCCGCCTGTGCCAGCGGCGGCGGGAGCGGTGACCCGGACGAGGGCGGCACCCGGGGAAAGACGTCCAAGGACAACCCGTTCGGCGCCAAGAAGGGCGGCAAGCTCGACGTCGTCGTCTTCAAGGGCGGATACGGCGACGACTACGCCAAGGCGTGGGAGGCCGACTTCGGCAGGAAACTCGGCATCACCTCCACCCACACCGGCACCCAGGAGATCACCGGCAAGCTCCAGCCGCGCTTCAACGCGGGCAACCCGCCGGACCTGGTGGACGATTCCGGTGCCCAGAAGATCAATATCGATGTCCTCTACAAGAACGGTCAGCTGCTGGACCTCGCCGAGGTGCTGGACGCACCCTCGGTGGACGATCCCGCCAAGAAGGTCCGCGACACCCTGATCCCCGGCACGCTCGACCCGGGCCTGCAGGAGGGCAAGATCGTCGCGCTGAACTACATCTACACGGTCTGGGGGCTGTGGTACTCCGGCAAGCTCTTCAAGGACAAGGGCTGGGAGGAGCCCAAGACCTGGGCCGACTTCCTCGCCATCTGCAAGGACGCCACGTCGCAGGGCATCGGCGGCCTCGCCCACCAGGGCAAGTACCCGTACTACATCAACGTCGCCATCATGGACCTGATCGCCAAGAAGGGCGGCCTGGACGCCATGAAGGCGATCGACAACCTCGACCCCAGGGCGTTCGTCGGCTCCGACGCGGCGCAGGAGGCCATCGAGGCCGTCTACGAGGTGGTCGAGAAGGGCTATCTGATGCCCGGTACGAACGGCCTGACCCACACCGAGTCGCAGACCCGCTGGAACCAGTACAAGGCGGTGTTCATCACCTCCGGCTCGTGGCTGGAGAACGAGCAGCTCAAGCAGACGCCGGCCGACTTCGACATGAAGTTCCTGCCGATGCCGCTGCTGCCCGGCAGCAAGCTGCCGTTCGAGGCGATCCGGGCGGGCTCGGGCGAGCCGTTCATCATCCCGGCCAAGGCGAAGAACCTGCCGGCGGCCCAGGAGTTCATGCGGCGCATGCTGTCCAAGGAGTGGTCGACGCTCTTCGCCAAGCAGGCGAACTCGCTGACGATCCTGAAGGACGGCGTCGACCCGAGCGTCCGGCTGCGGCCGGGTACGCAGTCCACGGTGGAGGCGTCGAAGGCGGCCGGTGACAACACCTTCCGGTACCTGTACACCGAGTGGTACGGCGAGATGGGGACGGCCATCGAGGCCGCGTCCAACGAGCTGATGGCCAAGCGGATTCAGCCGAAGGAGTGGCTGAAGAGGTGTCAGGCGGCGGTGGACAAGCAGGCGAAGGACCCTGCGTCCAAGAAGAACCACCGGGATTAGGTTCGCCTAGTCGCCGTAGGGGTGCGGGTGCGATCGAGGGTGCGGGTTCGTCGTGGTGGCCCGCGCCCGCGCGGCGGAGCCGCATATCGATACAGCCCCGCGCCTCTTTCGGGGCGCTACAGCACAGGGCGGTCACAAGTCATGCGCAAAGGGCAGTACCGGTTCGTCGCGGGGTTTCTCCTCGTTCCCGTGGCGCTTTATGTGGTCTTCGTGATCTGGCCGTACATCCAGACGTTCGGCTATTCGCTGACCGACTGGAAGGGGCAGTCGCAGACCTTCCGCTTCGTTGGTCTGGACAATTACAGGAAGCTGTTCCAGGACGACGTCTTCATCGAGGCCATCGGGCACAACATCCTCTTCCTGGTCCTCATCCCGGTGATCACGATCCTGCTCGCCCTGTTCTTCGCCTTCATGCTGAACGCGGGCGGGCGCGGGCGGGCCGGCGGGGTGCAGGGGGTCGCCGGGGCGAGGTTCTACAAGGTCCTCTACTTCTTTCCGCAGGTGCTGTCGCTGGCCATCCTCGCCGTGCTGTTCAACGCGGTGTACCGCAGTGACGGCGGCGGTCTGCTCAACGGCTTCCTGATCAAGCTCGGACTGGTCGACGCCGACAAGCCCGTGGAGTGGCTCAACGAGCCGAACATGGTCCTGTGGGCGCTGCTGCTGGTCGTGGTGTGGCACGGCGTCGGCTTCTACCTGGTGCTGTTCTCGGCCGCCATGCAGTCCATCCCGAGGGACATCTACGAGGCCGCCCTGATCGACGGGGCGAGCCGCAACCAGTCCTTCTTCCGCATCACCCTGCCCCTGCTGTGGGACTCGGTGCAGACCGCCTGGGTCTACCTCGGCATCGTCGCCATGGACATGTTCGTACTGGTCTCCTCGATGACCCAGAACATGGGCGCCTACGGCGGCGGCCCGGACCACCACAGCGACGTGATGTCGACGGTGATGATGCGGAACTTCCTCTACTACGGCAAGAGCGGCTACGCCTGCGCCATGGGCGTGGTCATGCTGCTGCTCACGCTGGTCCTGTCCGTGGTCACGCTGCGCGCCACCCGCCGCGAGCGCATCGAGTTCTGAGCGGAGCGACGACGATGAGCGCACCCATCAAGGAGACCGCCCCCGCGCCGGCCGGGCGGACGGTGGCCAAGGTCCCCGTCCGGCCGGGCGACCGCCGCGGCGAGGGCGTGGTCCTGAACGTCTTCTCCCACGGGTTCCTCGCCCTGTGGGCCCTGCTGATCGTGCTGCCGCTGCTGTGGCTGGTGCTCAGCTCCTTCAAGACCGACACCCAGATCGGCGGCTCCGCCCTCGGATGGCCGGAGAACTGGACCCTCGACGTCTTCGGCCGGGCCTGGGACAAGGGCATCGGGGACTACTTCCTGAACACCGTGATCGTCCTGGTCTTCTCCGTGCCGCTGACCATGCTGTTCGGATCGATGGCCGCGTACGTGCTGGCCCGGTACCGGTTCCGGGGCAACCGGCTGCTCTACTACTTCTTCGTGGCCGGCGCGATGTTCCCGGTCTTCCTGGCCCTGGTCCCGCTGTTCTTCATGGTCAAGCGGCTGGACATGCTGAACACCTACCAGGGGCTGATCCTGGTCTACATCGCCTACTCCATGCCGTTCACGGTCTTCTTCATGCACGCCTTCTTCCGGACCCTGCCCACGGCGGTCTTCGAGGCGGCGATCCTGGACGGAGCCTCGCACACCCGCACCTTCTTCCAGGTGATGCTGCCGATGGCGAAACCCGGACTGATCAGCGTGGGGATCTTCAACACTCTGGGGCAGTGGAACCAGTTCATCCTGCCCACGGTCCTGATGCAGCCGCAGAGCGGTGACGACCCCGAGCGCTACGTCCTCACCCAGGGGCTGATCCAGCTGCAACAGCAGCAGGGATACGCCTCCGACCTGCCCGTTCTCTTCGCGGGCGTGACGATCGCGATGATCCCGATGCTGGTGGTCTACCTGTCCTTCCAGCGCCAGGTGCAGGCGGGTCTGACCTCGGCCACGCTGAAGTGACCGCACCCCGGCGACCGCCCGTACGCACGCCGTTCCCGGCCCCGGGGACGGCGTGCGCGTGTGTGTGGCGAGTACCCGGAAACGGTTCAACCTCTTGACGTATGTCGCCCCGAACGGCTCAGCTTAGAGTTCACTAGTTGGACATACACGGGGCCTCGCCGAAGCGGCCCCGCGCTCAGGAGGTCGTCGTGGAGACTCCAGGGTCGCAGTCATCACTGCACCGAGCCAACCTGGAGCGGGTGGTCCGGGCCGTACGGCTGGCCGGTTCCCTCACGCAGGCGGAGATCGCGCGGACGACCGGGCTGTCCGCGGCGACCGTCTCCAATATCGTGCGGGAGCTGAAGGACGGCGGAACCGTCGAGGTCACGCCCACGTCGGCGGGCGGGCGGCGGGCCCGCAGCGTCAGTCTGAGCGGGGACGCGGGCATCGTGATCGGTGTCGATTTCGGGCACACCCACCTACGGGTCGCGATCGGGAACCTCGCCCACCAGGTGCTGGCCGAGGAGGCCGAGCCGCTGGACGTGGACGCCTCCGCCGACCAGGGCTTCGACCGGGCCGAACAGCTGGTCAACCGCCTGGTCGCGGCAACGGGGGTGGACCGGTCCAAGGTGGCCGGCGTGGGGCTCGGCGTGCCGGGCCCCATCGACGTGGAGTCGGGCACGCTCGGATCCACCGCGATCCTGCCCGGCTGGGGCGGCACCAAGCCCGCCGAGGAACTGCGCGAACGGCTCGGCGTGCCCGTGCACGTGGACAACGACGCCAACCTCGGCGCCCTCGGCGAGCTGGTCTGGGGGAGCGGCAAGGGCGTGCGGGACCTCGCGTACATCAAGGTCGCGAGCGGTGTCGGCGCCGGTCTGGTGATCGACGGGAAGATCTACCGCGGCCCGGGCGGCACCGCAGGAGAAATCGGACATATTACACTCGACGAATCCGGCCCGGTCTGCCGCTGCGGGAACCGCGGCTGCCTGGAGACGTTCGCGGCGGCGCGCTATGTGCTCCCGCTGCTCCAGCCCAGCCACGGCGCCGACCTGACCATGGAAGGCGTCGTACGGCTGGCCAGGGACGGTGACCCGGGCTGCCGTCGGGTGATCGCCGACGTCGGCCGCCACATCGGCAGTGGAGTGGCCAATCTCTGCAATCTGCTGAACCCGAGCCGGGTGGTCCTCGGCGGTGATCTCGCCGAGGCGGGTGAGCTGGTGCTCGGGCCCATCAGGGAGTCCGTCGGCCGCTACGCCATCCCCAGCGCGGCGCGCCAACTGTCCGTTCTTCCGGGGGCGCTTGGCGGTCGCGCGGAGGTGCTCGGAGCGCTCGCTCTCGCACTCAGCGAGATGGGCGATTCGACCCTTTTGGAGGGTGCGTTGCCCGTGGCGGCCCCTGCCTTCACTTAGAGAACGGATGGCACCGTTGCCATCTCGTTAAGGATTTACTTCTTGACGTCGCACGTGTGGCCGAGTTGACTTCCAGCCACCTCGGCCGCAACGACGCGGCCTCGTCAGGGAGGTTTCTGAAGTGAACGCACGTATGCGTCGTGCCGCCGTTGCCGTTGCCGCCGGTGCGATGGCCGTTTCGCTGGCCGCCTGTGGCAGCGCCAAGGAGTCGAAGGGCAACGACGACTCTTCCTCGGCGTCGGCCAAGAAGGGCGACGACATCAAGGTCGGTCTGCTCCTTCCGGAGAACAAGACCGCGCGGTACGAGAAGTTCGACAAGCCGCTGATCGAGAAGAAGATCAGCGAGCTGACGAACGGCAAGGCCAAGGTCGAGTACAACAACGCCCGCCAGGACGCGAACCTGCAGGCCCAGCAGGTCGACACCATGATCACCAACAAGGTGGACGTCCTGATCGTGGACGCGGTGGACGCCAAGGCCATCCAGAACTCCGTCCAGAAGGCTGTGGACGCCGGCATCAAGGTTGTCGCCTACGACCGCCTCGCCGAGGGCCCGATCAGCGCCTACACCTCGTTCGACAACGAGGAGGTCGGCCGGACCCAGGGCCAGGCCCTGCTGAAGGCGCTGGGCGACAAGGCCAAGAAGTCGACCAAGGTCGTCATGATCAACGGCTCGGTGACCGACCCGAACGCCGCCCAGTTCAAGAAGGGCGCGCACTCCGTCCTCGACGGCAAGCTCACCATCGCCAAGGAGTACGACACCAAGGAGTGGTCGCCGGACAACGCCAACTCCGAGATGGAGGCGGCGATCTCCTCCGTCGGTAAGAAGGACATCGCGGGTGTCTACTCGGCCAACGACGGCATGGCCGGCGGTATCATCACCGCCCTCAAGGCCGCCGGCCTGAACGTCCCGGTCACCGGCCAGGACGCCGAGCTGGCCGGTGTGCAGCGCATCGTCACCGGTGAGCAGTACATGAGCGTCTACAAGTCGTACCCGCAGGAGGCGGACATCGCCGCCCAGATGGCGGTCGCGCTGGCCAAGGGCCAGAGCCTCGACTCCATCGCCAAGGACAAGGTCTCCAGCGGCAGTGCCAAGGACATCCCGTCCGTCCTCGTCCCGGTGGTCTCCCTGACCAAGGACAACATCAACGACACCGTCATCAAGGACGGCATCTACACCGCCGCCGAGATCTGCACGGGCAAGTACAAGTCCGCCTGCGACAAGCTCGGCATCAAGTAAGCAGTCCGCGGTCCGCTCCCGGCCGCCGGCGCCCCTCCTCTCAGACGCCGCGGCCGGAACCGGCCGGCTGCCTGAAGGCTCCTTCCGGTGCCCCGTGCACTCAACAGCCCCGCAAGCTCGGCGCGGGGTGCCGGACGGAACTCCCGAGGGTTGCCCCCAACCACCCACGGGTTGTCCCCAACCCACCCACCCTGCATCTTTCTGCACAACCTCCCGCCGGGTCAGGCGGCGAAGGAGATGGTTCACGTGTCCGCTACGCCCGTGCTGGCGTTGCGCGGGGTCTCCAAGCGGTTCGGTGCCGTTCAGGCGCTTACCGACGTAGAGCTTGAGGTCCACGCCGGTGAGGTGGTCGCCCTGGTCGGCGACAACGGCGCCGGAAAGTCCACGCTGGTCAAGACGATCGCCGGCGTCCACCCCATCGACGAGGGCGTCATCGAGTGGGACGGCAAGCCCGTCTCGATCAGCCGCCCGCACGACGCCCAGGCGCTGGGCATCGCGACGGTCTACCAGGACCTCGCGCTGTGCGACAACATCGACGTCGTCGGCAACCTGTTCCTCGGCCGTGAGCTGAGGAAGTGGGGAGTCCTGGACGAGGTCGAGATGGAGCGCCGCGCCCGCGAGCTGCTCACCACGCTGTCGATCCGCATCCCGAGCGTCCGCATCCCGATCGCCTCGCTCTCCGGCGGCCAGCGCCAGACCGTGGCCATCGCCCGCTCCATGCTCGGCGACCCCAAGCTGGTCATCCTGGACGAGCCGACCGCCGCCCTCGGCGTCGAGCAGACCGCCCAGGTCCTCGACCTCGTGGAGCGGCTGCGCGAGCGCGGCCACGCCGTCATCCTCATCAGCCACAACATGGCGGACGTGAAGGCCGTGGCGGACAAGGTCGCCGTCCTGCGCCTCGGCCGCAACAACGGCGTCTTCGAGGTCAAGACGACCTCCCAGGAGGAGATCATCTCCGCCATCACCGGCGCCACCGACAACGCCGTGACCCGCCGTGCGGCGCGCACGACCGGGGAGGTTTCCAAGTGAGCATCGACAAGACCTCCGCGAACGTCGACAAGACGTCCGACGAGCCGCAGGACGCCCCGGTCGTCAACCCGGAGGCCGCAGCCGACGCGGTTACCGCCGTCGACCCCCGCCTGCTCGTGCGCGAGCAGGGCCTGCTCGGCTACTGGGGCGAGTTCAAGCGCAAGATGAAAGCCGGTGAGCTGGGCTCCCTGCCGGTCGTCGTCGGCCTCGCGATCATCTGCGTGATCTTCCAGGTGCTGAACTCGAACTTCCTGTCCGCGCAGAACATCAACGACGTCACCGTCACGATGGTCGGCACGGGCATGATCTCGGTCGGCATCGTCTTCGTGCTGCTGCTCGGCGAGATCGACCTGTCGGTCGGCTCGGTCAGCGGCGCGGCCAGCGCCCTCATGGCCGTCCTGGCGGTCAATCAGGGCTGGCCGGAGTGGGCGGCAGTCCTCCTCGCCATCGGTGCCGGTGTCGCCATCGGCGCGCTGCACGGCTTCTTCTTCGCGGTGCTCGGCGCCCCCGCCTTCGCCGTCACGCTGGCCGGCTTGCTGTTCTGGCTCGGCTTCATGCTGAAGGTGCTCGGCGAGGACGGCACGATCAACCTCGACGGCGACGGCCTGGTCGCCAAGCTGACCACGTACTACTTCTCGGACATCGCCGCCGCGTACGGGCTTGCCGTGGTCGTGGTCGCCGTGTTCTTCCTCACCTCCTTCCTCGGCAACAAGCGCCGGGAGGCCGCGGGCGTCCCGTCCCGGCCGCTCAGCGACACCGTGCTGCGGACGGTGCTGCTGGCCGTCATCGCCTTCGCCGCGGCCTACATGTACAACCAGTACAAGGGTCTGCCGCTGGCCACGGTGATCTTCCTCGCCTTCCTGGTCGCGACCGACTTCGTGCTGCGGCGCACCGCCTACGGCCGCAAGATCTTCGCGCTCGGCGGCAGCGTCGAGGCGTCCCGGCGTGCGGGTATCAACGTCACGGCGGTGCGGATCTCCGTCTTCGCGATCTCCGGTGGCTTCGCGGCGGTCGGCGGTCTGTTCCTGGCCTCGAAGATCGCCTCGGCGAACCAGAGCGCCGGCACGGGTGACCTGCTGATGAACGCGATCGCCGCGGCGGTCATCGGCGGTACGTCGCTGTTCGGCGGGCGTGGCCGTACGTGGAACGCGCTGCTGGGTGTGCTGGTGATCGTGTCCATCCAGTACGGGCTGCAGCTGCAGTCCATCGCGGAGCCGGTGAAGTACATGATCACCGCGGCGGTCCTGCTCACCACGGTCGTGATCGACTCGATCACCCGCAAGACGCAGAAGACCGCTGGTCGCGCCTGAGTGGGGACAAACAGAGCGAAAGCGGGACTGCCCCGGCGCCTTCCAGGCGCCGGGTCAGTCCCGCTCCGCATCGGCGGGCGTCGGTTCGGGTGACTGTGCTGCACCCTCCCGTCTGGTACGGCCCCATCTCCCGTGACTGCAAACGGAATTGTCAGTCAGTCAGGTCCGGTGTGATAATCCACCTGCTTCATGATCGGGTGCGGGACGCCTGTCGGCCCGCAATGAACGGGGTGGAATGTATGAAGAAAATTCTGGCAGCCGCAGGGTCTGCCGTGCTCATGGTGACCACGTTCTTGACGGCGCCCGCGCTGGCGGACACCGAGGCCGGTCATCCCGCCGCGGCCGCCCGGCAGGCGCCGGTCACGCCGCAAGCCACTGATCGTGTCCTGTATGATGTCGACTTTTTCGTCGGCGAGCGGGTGGGCGCGAAAGACGTACGGAAGTTGAAGCTCAAGCCCAAGAAGGCATGGGACGAACTGCACCGCTGCTTCAACTGCAGCTTCCCAGTGGACGGCGCACCGAAGAAGTTCCCCAAGGAGAACCAGTACATCAAGCTCAAGGCCTGTGGCATCGGCCACCTCGGGTGCAAGAACGCCCCGGTCCGTTACCACAAGAGCAACAGCTACAAGTACACCTGGTTCTTCCTCGCGCAGAAGGGGCACTTCGACGGCAAGGACTCGATGGTCCGGTTCCGCTTCTACGATGACAAGCAAGGATTCCTGCGTCTGAAGGTATACGCGACCGTCACCCACCCCACTATCCCGGATGCGATCAACAGGGAGTTCGCCACCAGTAAGTGGCGGGCCTTCGCCCACATCCTGGGCATGCACCTGGAATAGGAGGGCCGCCGCGGGGCCGGACCTCACCGGCTCCGCGGCCGACAGGCAGCCTTCCGTGATGAGTGAGGCCGGCCGCACGGGTACAGCCGTTCGCGTGAGGCATGACCCCCCGCCCGGCCATCGGGCGCGAGGACGGAACATTAGACTCGTCCAAGCCCGCCACAGCTCGATCAGCTCTACTGCAAGGAGGCACGGGTGCCGCTGCTGACCCGCATCAGGGGACCGCGCGATCTGGACCGGCTCAGCCTGGAGGAGCTGGACCAGCTGGCGGAGGAGATCCGGACCTTCCTCGTCCAGGAGGTCTCCAAGACCGGCGGGCACCTGGGCCCCAACCTCGGTGTGGTGGAGCTGACCATCGCCCTGCACCGGGTCTTCGAGTCCCCCAGGGACAAGGTGCTGTGGGACACCGGCCACCAGTCCTACGTGCACAAGCTGCTCACCGGCCGGCAGGACTTCTCGCGGCTGAAGATGAAGGGCGGCCTGTCGGGCTACCCCTCGCAGGCCGAGTCCGAGCACGACGTCATCGAGAACAGCCACGCCTCCACCGTGCTCGGCTGGGCCGACGGCATCGCCAAGGCCAACCAGCTGCGCGAACGCGACAGCCATGTGGTCGCCGTGATCGGTGACGGCGCCCTGACCGGCGGTATGGCCTGGGAGGCGCTCAACAACATCGCCGAGGCCAAGGACCGGCCGCTGGTCATCGTCGTCAACGACAACGAGCGCTCCTACGCCCCGACCATCGGCGGGCTCGCCAACCACCTGGCGACGCTGCGCACCACCGACGGCTACGAGCGGTTCCTCGCCCGGACGAAGGACATCCTCGACCGCACCCCGGTCGTCGGCAAGCCGCTGTACGAGACGCTGCACGGCGCCAAGAAGGGGCTGAAGGACTTCATCGCCCCGCAGGGCATGTTCGAGGACCTGGGGCTGAAGTACGTCGGCCCGATCGACGGGCACGACATCGAGGCGCTGGAGTCGGCGCTGGCCCGGGCCAAGCGCTTCGGCGGCCCCGTCATCGTGCACTGCCTGACCGAGAAGGGCCGCGGCTACCAGCCCGCCCTCCAGGACGAGGCCGACCGCTTCCACGCCGTCGGCAAGATCCACCCGGACACCGGGCTGCCGATCGCCTCCTCCGGCGCCGACTGGACCTCCGTCTTCGGCGAGGAGATGGTCAAGCTCGGCGAGGAGCGCGAGGACGTCGTCGCGATCACTGCGGCCATGCTCCAGCCCGTCGGCCTCGACAAGTTCGCCAAGCGGTTCCCCGAGCGCGTGTACGACGTCGGGATCGCCGAGCAGCACGGCGCCGTCTCCGCCGCCGGCCTGGCGTACGCCGGGCTCCACCCGGTCTTCGCCGTGTACGCCACCTTCCTCAACCGCGCCTTCGACCAGGTCCTCATGGACGTCGCCCTGCACAAGTGCGGGGTGACCTTCGTGCTGGACCGGGCCGGCGTCACCGGCACCGACGGCGCCTCCCACAACGGCATGTGGGACATGTCGATCCTCCAGGTGGTGCCGGGGCTGCGGCTCGCCGCGCCGCGCGACGCCGAACAGGTGCGGGCCCAGCTGCGCGAGGCCGTCGCCGTCGAGGACGCGCCGACCGTGGTCCGCTTCTCCAAGGGCGCCGTCGGCCCCGCCGTACCCGCCGTGGGCCGGGTCGGGGGCATGGACGTGCTCCGCGAGCCGGGCACCGACCGGCCGGACGTGCTGCTGGTCTCCGTGGGCGCCCTCGCCCCGATGTGCCTGGAGATCGCCGAGCTGCTGGACAGGCAGGGCATCTCCACCACCGTCGTCGACCCCCGCTGGGTCAAGCCCGTCGACGAGGCCATGGCCCCGCTCGCCGAGCGCCACCGGGTCGTCGTCACCGTCGAGGACAACAGCCGCGTCGGCGGCGTCGGCTCCGCCATCGCCCAGGCCCTCAGGGACGCGGGGGTGGACGTGCCGCTGCGCGACTTCGGCATCCCGCCGCGCTTCCTCGACCACGCCTCCCGCGCCGAGGTGCTCGCCGAGATCGGGCTGACCGCGCCGGACATCGCCCGCCAGGTCACCGGGCTGGTCGCGCGGATCGACGGCCGGTTCGACCGGACCGCCGGCGCGGTGGACTCCGTGGAGCCCGCGCGCGACTAGAACACGACCGGAAAGTGCCCCTGCGGGCCGGTTCCGCCGCACCTCCCGGTGGCGGAACCGGCCCGTTTGCGTGAACCTGCCTGTGCCGGGGAATACGCTCCCCGACCCTCTCGATCATGTTGAGCCATATCGAGGTCTCACAAGCGTGGGAGGCAGGCACGTGAGCAACGCGCTGTTCCGCACGAAGAACGTCGAGCAGTCCATCCTGGACACCGAGGAACCCGAGCATTCGCTCAAGAAGTCGCTGACCGCCCTGGACCTGACCGTCTTCGGCGTCGGTGTGATCATCGGCACCGGCATCTTCGTCCTCACCGGCACGGCCGCCAAGAACACCGCGGGCCCCGCCGTGGCCCTGTCCTTCGTCGTGGCCGGTGTCGTCTGCGCGCTCGCCGCCCTCTGCTACGCCGAATTCGCCTCCACGCTCCCCGTCGCGGGCTCCGCCTACACCTTCTCCTACGCCTCGCTCGGCGAACTCCCCGCCTGGATCATCGGCTGGGACCTGGTCCTGGAACTGGCGCTGGGCACGGCGGTGGTGGCGGTCGGCTGGTCCGGCTACATCCACTCGCTGCTCGACAACGCGGGCTGGCACCTGCCCGAGGCGCTCTCCGGCAGGGACGGCGCCCACGGCTTCGGGTTCGACATCCTCGCCTCGGCCCTCGTACTGCTGCTCACCGCGATCCTCGTCGTGGGCATGAAGCTCTCCGCGCGGGTCACCTCCGTGGTCGTCGCGATCAAGGTGGCCGTGGTCCTCGTCGTGATCATCGCGGGTGCCTTCTTCATCCACAGCGGCAACTACGACCCGTTCATCCCGAAGGCCGAGTCGGCGGAGGCCCGCGGCAACCTCAAGGCCCCCCTGATCCAGCTGATGTTCGGCTGGGCGCCCTCCAACTTCGGCGTCATGGGCATCTTCACCGCGGCGTCCGTGGTGTTCTTCGCGTTCATCGGCTTCGACGTCGTCGCCACCGCCGCCGAGGAGACCCGGAACCCGCAGCGTGACGTGCCGCGCGGCATCCTGGGTTCCCTGATCATCTGCACCGCCCTCTACGTCGCCGTGGCGATCGTCGTGACCGGCATGCAGAAGTACAGCGCGCTGTCCGTGAAGGCGCCGCTCGCCGACGCGTTCAAGGCCACGGGGCACCCCTGGTTCGCGGGCCTGATCAGCTTCGGCGCGGCCGTCGGCCTGACCACGGTCTGCATGATCCTGCTGCTCGGCCAGTCCCGGGTCTTCTTCGCGATGAGCCGCGACGGGCTGCTGCCCCGGTTCTTCTCGCACACCCACCCGAAGTTCCGCACCCCGTACCGGTCGACCATCCTGCTCGGTGGGGTCATCGCGGTCGTGGCCGGCTTCACCAGCCTGAGCGAACTGGCCGAGCTGGTGAACATCGGCACGCTCTTCGCGTTCGTCGTCGTCGCGATCAGCGTGATCATCCTGCGCAGGACCCGCCCGGACCTGCCCCGCGCCTTCCGCACCCCCTGGGTCCCGGTCGTCCCGATCGTCTCCGTGTGCGCCACGCTGTGGCTGATGCTCAACCTGCCCGCCGAGACCTGGATCCGGTTCGCCATCTGGATGGTCATCGGCTTCTTCGTCTACTTCTTCTACGGCGCCTCGCACAGCCGCCTCGGCCGGCGCGAGCAGACCGCGGCCGGCGAGGTCATGCACGAGCCGCGCGAGAAGGGGGAGTAGCCGAGCCGCGGCACGCGGCAGAACGGGGAGCGCCCCCGCAGACTCCCGCTCCGGCCCCGTATGTCCCGCTTCGGCCGGGACCGCGGGGCCGGATAGCGTGCGGACCATGCTCGCCGCCCCGCTCGCCCCCGCACGGACCACGGTCACCCGGACGGCGTACTGGGTGCGGGTGCTGCCCCTCCTGACCGCCCTGGCCTGCCTCACCCGGATCCCCTCCTTCGCCCGGCCGCTGTGGAACCCGGACGAGGGCTTCCTCGCCGTACAGGCCCGGCTGCTCGCCCAGGGCGGACAGCTGTACGAGACGGTCGTGGACCGCAAGCCGCCTCTGCTGCCCTGGCTGTACCAGGCCGCGTTCGCGCTCTGCGGCTCCGGCTCCCTGACCCCGCTCCGGGTGCTCGCCGTCCTCGCCCAGCTGCTCACCGCCGTCCTGCTGGCCTCCCTGGCCCGCCGCCGCTGGGGCGACCGCGCCGGCCGCACCGCCGGGGTGCTGTACCTGCTGGTCTCGGTCGGGCTCAACCCGGAGGACGCGCAGGCCGCCACCTTCGAGGTGTTCATGCTGCCCTGGACGGCCGCCGCCCTGTGGTGCGCCGACCGGGGGCGCTGGGGCGCGGCCGGAGCCGCCGTCGCCGCCGCGTTCCTGACCAAGCAGACCGGCGGCGCGGTCCTGCTGCCGGTGCTCTGGCTGCTGCACCGGCGCGGCGGCACCCGCGCGGGCCTGCCGCGGCTCGCGGCCGGATGCGCCGTACCCGTGCTCGGCGCGGCCCTGGCGACGGATCCGGCCGGTTTCCTGTTCTGGACGGTGACCGGCTCCGCCGCCTACGCCTCCGTCACCGGCTCCGAACTCCACGTCCTGGCCCGCGCGCTGACCAACGCCGTGATCCTGGCGGTCGCGTCGGCGGGGCTGCTCCCGCCGGTCGTACGCGCCGTGCGCACCGCCCGTACCACGGCGGCCGAGTTGTGGCTGTGGCTGTGGCTGGCCGCCTCGGCTCTCGCGGTGGCCCTCGGCTGCCACTTCTTCGGCCACTACTACCTGCAGCTCACCCCGCCGCTCGCGCTGCTCGCCACCGCCGCGCTGCACGCCCTGCCCCAGGAGCGGCACCTGGCCGCCGTCCTCACCTCGGCCGGCGCCTGCGCCCTCTTCCTCGGCTGGGGCCTGCTCGCCCCGCGCCCCGAACTCACCCACGCCGAGCGGCTGGCGGCCGCCCTCGCGCACCGCACGGCGCCCGCCGACCGGGTCCTGGTCTGGGGCATACACCCGGAGACGTACTGGCTGGCCGGCCGCACCCCCGCCACCCGTTACCTCACCGCGGGCCTGCTCACCAACTACAGCGGCGGCCGGGACGGCCCCCGGGTCGGCGAGGAGTACGCCGTCGCCGGCGCCTGGCCGGTCTTCCGCAGGGAGATGGCCGCGCACGCCCCCGTCCTGGTCGTCGACGACTCCCGGGGCAAGCCGTACACCCCCGGCCGCCTGCCCACGCTGCGCCGGCTGCTGGCCGCCGGCTACGAGGAGGTGGGCCGGGTCGACGGGGCGGTGCTGTACGCCCGGGTGCCGGCCGCACAGCGGGCCCGGTTCAGCCCAGGACCGTACGCGGCCCCGCCACCTCCGCCCCCAGCTCCGTCACCCGGCGGCGCAGCTCCCGGTCGGCGGTGACCACCAGGCGGGCCCGGCCGGGGTTCCGGGCGACCAGCTCCACGATCCGGTCGTCCCCGCTGCCCGGCGCCGGCTCCACCCGGACGCCGGGCACGGACGCCACGCCCCGCGCCGCGCCCTCGACCACGAGCACGATCTCCACCGGCCCCGGGTGCCCGGGCAGCCCCTCGCCCGCCAGCCGGTCCCGCAGCCGCTCGGCCGCGCCCCGGCGGTCCCGCCACCAGCCGTCGGGCCGGGAACCGACGACGTTCGCGCCGTCCACGACGACGAGCAGCGGGGCGGGGGAGAGCGGGGCGTCCAGGGGGTCCGTCATACGGCAAGGTTCCCACGCCGCCGGGGCGGGGCCCGGGCCCCCCGTCCCTCCACCGGGCGGCTTAAAGTGAACCGGTGAACGGCGACTGGCTCCTTCGCGGCCGAGACGGCCGGCTCAGTGTCTACCAGCTGTCGGGCGACGCCGTCCTGTGCCGGGCGGAGCGCGGCCCCGGCGGCCCCTGGTCCGCTCCCCGCAGGGTGGGCGGCGAGCAGCGGCTCCACTCCGTCCTGGCCGTCGGCCAGGGCGCCGACAGCTATGCCCACCTGGTCTCCTGGCGGCCCACCGTCAAGGGCGAGTCGGGACTGGTGCACTCCACGCACTTCCGCCCGCACCTGGCGGCCCTGGACTGGAACCCGGTCGGCCACCCGAACAAGAAGGGCGACCGGACCGGTACGCCCGCCGTCGCGGTGGACGCCCAGGGCCGCGCCCATGTCTTCGTCCGCAACAAGGGCGGCGGCGTGAGCATGCTCGCCCAGAAGGAGAAGGGCGGCTGGGACCCCTGGCGGGACCTCAAGGGCAAGGAGGTCCAGGACCGACTCGCCGCCGTGACCGGGGAGTCCGGCCGGGTCGAGCTGTACGCGGCCGTCCCGCAGGGCCTGCTGTACTGGCGTCAGGAGCAGCCCGGCGCCCAGCCCGTGCTCCAGGAGTCGCTCCAGGCACCGGTCCGCCCGGGGACCCTGCGCGCGCTGGCCACCTCCCCGGACCGTACGACCGTCTTCTACACCGACACCTCCGGCGACCTGTGCGCCTGGCGCCCGGGCGGCAAACCGGTCACCCTGCTGCCCGCGGCCGGTTCCGGCCCGGTGTCGGCGGTCCGCTGCGAACTGGACGGCCACGACTGCACCCTGCTGGTCCAGCGGTCGGCGAGCCGCCGGGTCGCCTTCGCCGCGTACCCGACCGAGCTGGAGTCGGCGGGCGCCTGGTGGACCGAGTCGGGCCCCGAACTCCCGCTGGACGCGCTGGTGTCCCTGACGACGGACGCGGACGGCCGGGTGGCGGCGGCAACGTTGTCCCCGTCGACCGGACGGCTCCTGCTGACCCGGCGCAAGGACGAGCCGGGGCTGGCGCTGGAGGCGTGGCGCGAGGTCTGACCCCGCACGGGGAAGGGCCCCGCACACGGAAGGGCCCCCGCAGCTGCGGGGGCCCTTCTCGGTGTCACCGGGTGTTACGCGGGCACGCTCGCCACGCCCGGAGCCAGGAACTTCTTGCCGTTCACCCGCTCCGAGACGCCCTCACGGTCCAGGTACGGCGTGATGCCGCCCAGGTGGAAGGGCCAGCCGGCGCCCGTGATCAGGCACAGGTCGATGTCCTGGGCCTCGGCGACGACGCCCTCGTCGAGCATCAGGCCGATCTCCTGGGCCACCGCGTCCAGGACGCGGGCGCGGACCTGCTCCTCGGTGAGGACGGTGTCGCCCTGCTTCAGCAGCGCGGCGACCTCCGGGTCCAGCTCCGGCTTGCCGCTGTCGTAGACGTAGAAGCCGCGCTTGCCCGCCTCCACGACCGCCTTGAGGTTCGGGGAGACCGTGAAGCGGTCCGGGAACGCGCCGTGCAGCGTCTCGGAGACGTGCAGGCCGATCGCCGGGCCGACCAGCTCCAGCAGCACCAGCGGGGACATCGGCAGACCGAGCGGCTCGACGGCCTTCTCGGCGACCTCGACCGGGGTGCCCTCGTCGATGACGTTCTGGATCTCGCCCATGAAGCGGGTCAGGATGCGGTTCACGACGAACGCCGGGGCGTCCTTGACCAGCACCGCGGTCTTCTTCAGCTTCTTGGCCACGGCGAACGCGGTCGCCAGGGACGCGTCGTCGGTCTTCTCGCCGCGGACGATCTCCAGCAGCGGGAGGACGGCCACCGGGTTGAAGAAGTGGAAGCCGACGACCCGCTCGGGGTGCTTCAGCTTCGACGCCATCTCGGTGACCGACAGCGAGGAGGTGTTGGTGGCGAGGATCGCGTGCGCCGGGGCGACCGCCTCGACCTCCGCGAACACCTGCTGCTTGACGCCGATCTCCTCGAACACGGCCTCGATGACGAAGTCGGCGTCCGCGAAGCCCTCGGCCTTGTCCAGGACACCGGTGACCAGCGCCTTCAGGCGGTTGGCCTTGTCCTGGTTGATCCGGCCCTTGCCGAGCAGCTTGTCGATCTCGGCGTGGACGTAGCCCACGCCCTTGTCGACGCGCTCCTGGTCGATGTCGGTCAGCACGACCGGCACCTCGAGGCGGCGCAGGAAGAGCAGCGCCAGCTGGGAGGCCATGAGACCGGCGCCGACGACACCGACCTTGGTGACCGGGCGGGCCAGGTTCTTGTCCGGGGCGCCGGCGGGACGCTTGCCGCGCTTCTGGACGAGGTTGAAGGCGTAGATGCCGGCACGCAGCTCGCCGCCCATGATCAGGTCGGCGAGGGCCTGGTCCTCGGCGTCGAAGCCCTGCTGGAGGTCCTCGTTCCTGGCGGCGGCGATGATGTCCAGGGCGCGGTAGGCGGCCGGAGCGGCCCCGTGCACCTTGCCGTCCGCGATGAAGCGGCCCTTGGCGACGGCCTGGTCCCAGGCCTCGCCGCGGTCGATCACCGGACGCTCGACCGTGACGTCGCCCTTGAGGACCTGGGCGGTCCACAGCAGCGACTGCTCCAGGAAGTCGGCGCCCTCGAAGATCGCGTCCGCGATCCCGAGGTCGAAGACCTGCTGGCCCTTGAGCTGCTTGTTCTGGTTCAGGCTGTTCTCGATGATGACCGAGACGGCCTTGTCGGCGCCGATCAGGTTCGGCAGCAGGGTGCAGCCGCCCCAGCCGGGGACCAGACCGAGGAAGACCTCGGGCAGCGAGAACGCCGGGATCGCCTTGGAGACGGTCCGGTAGGTGCAGTGCAGGCCGACCTCGACGCCGCCGCCCATCGCCGCGCCGTTGTAGTACGTGAAGGTCGGCACGGCCAGCTTCGCCAGGCGCTTGAAGACCTCGTGGCCGCCCTTGCCGATGGCGAGCGCGTGCTCGTGCTCCTTCAGCAGCTCGACGCCCTTGAGGTCGGCGCCGACCGCGAAGATGAACGGCTTGCCGGTGATGCCGACGCCGACGATGTCGCCGTCCGCGGCCTCCTTCTCGACCTGGTCGATCGCGGCGTCGAGGTTCGCCAGCGAGGCCGGGCCGAAGGTGGTCGGCTTGGTGTGGTCCAGGCCGTTGTCCAGCGTGATCAGCGCGAAGCGGCCGGCGCCGAACGGCAGGTCGAAGTGGCGTACGTGCGCGGACGTCACGACCTCGTCGGGGAACAGGTCCGAGGCCTGCTTCAGAAGCTCGGCGGTGGTGCTCACTTGTCCCCCTCGAAGTGCGGGTTCTCCCAGATGACCGTCGCGCCCATGCCGAAGCCGACGCACATGGTGGTCAGGCCGTAGCGGACGTGCGGCTGCTCCTCGAACTGGCGGGCCAGCTGCGTCATCAGACGGACGCCGGAGGAGGCCAGCGGGTGGCCGAAGGCGATGGCGCCGCCGTACTGGTTGACGCGCTCGTCGTCGTCCGCGATGCCGTAGTGGTCGAGGAAGGCCAGCACCTGGACGGCGAAGGCCTCGTTGATCTCGAACAGGCCGATGTCGGAGATGGACAGGCCCGCCTTGGCGAGGGCCTTCTCCGTGGCCGGGATCGGGCCGTAGCCCATGACCTCCGGCTCGACGCCCGCGAAGGCGTAGGAGACCAGGCGCATCTTGACCGGCAGGTTGTTCTCGCGGGCGAAGTCCTCGGAGGCGATGATCGAGGCGGTCGCACCGTCGTTCAGACCGGCCGCGTTACCGGCGGTGACCCGGCCGTGGACGCGGAACGGCGTCTTCAGGCTCTGGAGGTTCTCCAGGGTCGTGCCCGGGCGCATCGGCTCGTCGGCGGTGACCAGGCCCCAGCCGGTCTCGCCGCCCTCGGGGTTGGTGCGGCGCACCGAGATCGGCACCAGGTCCTGCTGGATCTTGCCGTTGGCGTAGGCCTTGGCGGCCTTCTCCTGCGAGCGCACCGCGTACTCGTCCGCGCGCAGCTTGGTGATCTGCGGGTAGCGGTCGTGCAGGTTCTCCGCGGTCATGCCCATGAACAGGGCCGACTCGTCGACCAGCTTCTCGCTCACGAACCGCGGGTTCGGGTCGACGCCCTCGCCCATCGGGTGGCGGCCCATGTGCTCGACGCCACCGGCGATGACGGCGTCGTAGGCACCGAAGGCGATCGAACCGGCGGTGGTCGTCACGGCGGTCAGGGCGCCGGCGCACATGCGGTCGATCGAGTAGCCGGGCACGGACTGCGGCAGACCGGCGAGGATGCCGGCCGTGCGGCCGAGGGTCAGGCCCTGGTCACCGATCTGCGTGGTCGCGGCGATGGCGACCTCGTCGATCTTCTTCGGGTCCAGACCGGGGTTGCGGCGCAGCAGCTCCCGGATCGCCTTCACGACAAGGTCGTCGGCGCGGGTCTCGTGGTAGATGCCCTTCGGGCCCGCCTTGCCGAACGGGGTGCGGACGCCGTCGACGAAGACGACGTCCCTGACGGTACGAGGCACGATGGCTCTCCTCCAGATGCGGGATGGCACTGCTGCGTTGCGCTGAGCGCGCGCTCAGAGCCCATGCTACTTATGAGTAACGTAGCTGCACAGTCCTGCCGGGGGGAGCGGTGAAGGTCACACCTTCGGCGGAGCCGTCGAGCCCCTGCGTCGTGGTGTCCGCCATCGGCGGCGCGGTCCTGCGATCGCGACGGTGGTGATCGTGAAGGGGATCGCCGTCCGCAACGGCTTCTCCCTCCCCTTCCTCTCCAAGCCCTCCCAGGATCTTGGCGTGATCTCGACGTCCCTGTTCCGCTTCCGCGGCCCCCACGGCGCCCACCGGGAGGTCGTCTCGGCGGGCACCACCCCGGTGATCCTGCCGACGCCGGTCCGCAGTGCCCAGGGGGTTTCGTTTGGATCAGCCCGGGTCCGCGACGCCCGGCACGGCACCTCGCCGCGTTGTCGGACCACCCGAGTACGCCCAGTACGCGGGTGATCCTCCGCCTTGCGATGCACCGCACCGGACGCCGCGGCCTGATCCGACCTGATCCAAACGAAACGCCCTAGGCGTCCTTCGCCATCAGCGCGTCCACCAGCACCGGCGTCACCAGCTCCACCTGCCATGCCCGCGCGCCGTACCCGGCCAGCGCCGCCGCCACGGATTCGGTGTCGACGACCTTCGGCGGCTCCCAGCAGATCCTGCGGACCGTGTCCGGAGAGATCACGTTCTCCTGGGGCATGTTCAGCCGCTCGGCCAGAGCGGTCACCCCCGCCCGCGCGGCGGACAGCCGGGCCGCGGCGGCCGGATCCTTGTCGGCCCAGGCCCGCGGCGGCGGCGGCCCGGTCACCGGCTGGCCCGGCTGCGGCAGGGAGCTGTCGGGCAGGGCCTTGGCCCGGTCGACCGCGGCCTGCCACTGCTCCAGCTGGCGCCGCCCCATCCGGTGCCCGAACCCGTTCAGCCCGGCGAGGACGTGCACATTGCCCGGCAGGGCCAGCGCGGCCTCCACGATGGCCGCGTCGCTGAGCACCTTGCCCGGCGACACGTCCCGGCGCTGGGCGATCCGGTCGCGTGTCTGCCACAGCTCCCGGACGACGGCGAGCTGCCGGCGGCGGCGCACCTTGTGCATCCCGGACGTCCGGCGCCAGGGGTCCTTCCGGGGCTCGGCGGGCGGCGCGCCCGCGATCGCCTCGAACTCCTGGAGCGCCCACTCCAGCTTGCCCTGCCGGTCCAGCTCCTTCTCCAGGGCGTCCCGCAGGTCGACGAGCAGTTCGACGTCGAGCGCGGCGTACCGCAGCCAGGGCTCGGGCAGCGGCCGGGTCGACCAGTCGACGGCGGAGTGCCCCTTCTCCAGGACGAAGCCGAGCACGCCCTCCACCATCGCGCCGAGGCCGACCCGGGGGAACCCGGCGAGCCGGCCGGCCAGCTCGGTGTCGAACAGGCGGGTCGGGACCATGCCTATCTCGCGCAGGCACGGCAGGTCCTGGGTGGCCGCGTGCAGCACCCACTCGACGCCGGACAGGGCCTCGCCGAGACCGGACAGGTCGGGGCAGGCGACCGGGTCGATCAGCGCGGTCCCGGCGCCCTCGCGGCGCAGTTGCACCAGGTACGCGCGCTGGCCGTAGCGGTAGCCGGAGGCGCGCTCGGCGTCCACGGCGACCGGGCCGGAGCCCGCGGCGAACGCGGCGGTCACCTGTGCGAGGCCGGCCTCGTCGGCGACCACGGGCGGAATGCCCTCGCGGGGTTCGAGCAACGGAGTCGGCGCCCCCGTCACAGAAGATCCGGCGTCGTCCGGAGGGGTGCCTCCGGAGATACGCAGGGAGCTGTCTGCTGCGGTGTCTTGGGCGTCGGTCACCTGTCAAGGGTATCCGTGTGTGGACGGCGCCCGTCGACGGAACGTTCCGTCGACGGGCGCGGGAGGGTCGTAAACCAGTCAGATCGGGGCACGGACCGGTTCACGTGAGTGAACGCGGGATTCCGTCGAAAGGGGTATCGGGTGGGCTCAGTGGGGGATGCGGCTCAGTGGATGATCCCGGTGCGCAGGGCCACGGCGACCATGCCGGCGCGGTCGCCCGTGCCGAGCTTGCGGGCGATGCGGGCGAGGTGGCTCTTCACGGTGAGGGCGGACAGGCCCATGGACACGCCGATCGCCTTGTTCGACTGGCCCTCCGCGACCAGCCGCAGCACCTCGACCTCGCGTCCGGACAGCTCGCGGTAGCCGCCCGGGTGGCTCGGGGCACCCGGGGGGCGGCGGTGCATGCGGGCGGCGCCGCCGAGGGGGGAGGCACCGGGTCGGGTGGGGAGCCCGATGTTGGTGCGGGTCCCGGTGACGACGTAGCCCTTGACGCCCCCGGCCAGGGCGTTGCGGACCGCGCCGATGTCGTCGGCGGCGGACAGGGCGAGTCCGTTGGGCCAGCCCGCGGCGCGGGTCTCGGACAGCAGGGTGAGGCCGGAGCCGTCGGGGAGGTGGACGTCGGCGACGCAGATGTCGCGCGGGTTGCCGATGCGGGGACGAGCCTCCGCGATGGACGAGGCCTCGATGACATCGCGCACGCCGAGCGCCCACAGATGGCGGGTGACGGTGGAGCGGACGCGGGGGTCGGCCACGACCACCATGGCGGTCGGCTTGTTCGGGCGGTAGGCGACCAGGCTTGCGGGTTGCTCGAGGAGAACGGACACCAGGCCTCCTGGGTGGGGGACGGGGCCGGCTTGTGGGGATGAAGCCGGGACGAACCGTGCTTTCAAGGTCACAGTCGTCTTCGGCAGCAAACTCGTCCGCCTTTAGAGAATGATCACGATCTAGTGAGTAACAATCTGTGCAATTCGGACACGCGATCGATCACCCGAAGATCGAGTCGGTTCGAGCGGGTGCGATTCGAGTACGGAAAGTGGCCGTATCGACAAAGAGATGGTCAACAGGGCGTTTCGCGGGTGACCGGTCAACGCGACTGTGGACCCCGGCGCTGCGGCAGGGTCACCACCGACGCGTCCCCCGGACCGGCCGGCGGCAGACCCGCCACCTGCGCCAGCAGATCGCACCACGCGGCCAGGTGCGCGGCGGTGTCCGGCACCCCGCCGAGCCCCTCCCGCGGCGTCCACGACGCCCGGATCTCGATCTGCGAGGCGGCCGGCCGCTCGGCGAGCCCCCCGAAGTAGTGCGAACTGGCACGCGTGATCGTGCCGCTCGGCTCGCCGTAGCCCAGCCCGCGCGCCCCCAGCGCCCCGGTCAGCCACGACCAGCACACCTCCGGCAGCAGCGGATCCGCCGCCATCTCCGGCTCCAGCTCCGCGCGTACCAGCGTCACCAGCCGGAACGTGCCCCGCCAGGCCTCGTGCCCGGCCGGGTCGTGCAGCAGTACCAGCCGCCCGTCGGCCAGCTCCTGCTCGCCGTCGACCACCACCGCCTCCAGCGCGTACGCGTACGGCGCGAGCCGCTGCGGGGCGGGCGTCGGCTCCACCTCCACCTGCGGCCTCAGCCGGCAGCCGCGCAGGGCCTCGACCGCGGTGCGGAAAGCCGGCGGACCCGAGGCACCCGGGTGCCCGTCCGCCTCCTCGGTGTCCTTCACGTCGCCCGTTCCGTCAGCGCTGTCCGACATTCGTCCGTGAGCCGCAGCCATGCGGGGAAGAGTAAGGGGAAGCGGGGCCCGGTGCAGGGCAAGACACAGTCGGCGGCCCCGGGCGGTCGCGCTCCGGCGGCGGCCCGCACACCGGGCGGAGACCGCTTTCGGCGGCATGCGAAACTTGCCTCGTGACCGCCAACGAGACCCCGCAGCCGACAGCGACGTACGACAGCGCCTTCCTCCGGGCGTGCAGGCGCGAGCCCGTGCCGCACACCCCCGTGTGGTTCATGCGCCAGGCCGGCCGCTCCCTGCCCGAGTACCGCAAGGTGCGCGAGGGCGTGCCGATGCTGGAGTCCTGCATGCGGCCCGAGCTGGTCACCGAGATCACGCTCCAGCCGGTGCGCCGGCACGACGTGGACGCGGCGATCTTCTTCAGCGACATCGTCGTCCCGCTGAAGGCCATCGGTCTCGACCTCGACATCAAGCCCGGTGTCGGCCCGGTCGTCGAGCAGCCCGTCCGCACCCGCGCCGACCTGGCCCGGCTGCGCGACCTCACCCCCGAGGACGTCCCGTACGTCACCGAGGCCATCGGCCTGCTCACCCGCGAGCTGGGAGCCACCCCGCTGATCGGCTTCGCGGGCGCGCCGTTCACCCTCGCGAGCTACCTGGTCGAGGGCGGTCCCTCGCGCACGTACGAGAACGCCAAGGCGATGATGTACGGCGACCCCGAGCTGTGGGCCGACCTGCTGGACCGGCTCGCCGACATCACGGCCGCCTTCCTGAAGATCCAGATCGAGGCCGGCGCGAGCGCCGTCCAGCTCTTCGACTCCTGGGCCGGCGCACTGGCCCCAGCGGACTACCGGAACTCGGTCATGCCCGCCTCCGCGAAGGTCTTCGACGCGGTCGCCGGGTACGGCGTCCCGCGCATCCACTTCGGTGTGGGAACCGGCGAGCTGCTGAAGCTCATGGGCGAGGCCGGCGCGGACGTCGTCGGCGTCGACTGGCGCGTCCCGCTGGACGAGGCCGCCCGCCGCGTGGGCCCCGGCAAGGCGCTCCAGGGCAACCTGGACCCGACCGTCCTGTTCACCGACAAGGACACCGTCGCCGCCAAGGCCCGCGAGGTGCTCGACGCCGCCGCCGGCCTGGAGGGGCACGTCTTCAACCTCGGCCACGGCGTCATGCCGAACACCGATCCGGACGCGCTGACCCGGCTCGTGGAGTACGTCCACACCGCCACCGCACGCTGAGCCGCCGGCCGGCTCACCACGAGTAGTGGGGCCGCGCGCGCCTGCCGAACAGCAGGCCGGGCGGCTCCGGCGGGGGCGGCGTACCGGGCTTGAGCGGCCAGGCGAACAGCATGCCCGCCACGAAGCCGACCACGTGCGCCGCGTACGCCACCGTGCCCGCCCCGGACACCCCGTGCCCGGACGAGTACACCGCCTGGAGCCCGAACCAGAAGCCCAGCACCAGCCAGGCGGGCAGGCGCAGCGGCAGGAACACCAGGAACGGCACCAGGACCCACACCCTGGCCTTCGGGTAGAGCACCAGATAGGCGCCGAGAACCCCGGCGATCGCGCCGGACGCGCCGATCAGGGGCTCACCGGAGGTGTTGTTGAGCAGCGCGAAGCCGTAGCCGGCCGCGTAGCCGCAGACGACGTAGAAGAGGAAGTAGCGGATGTGGCCCATCCGGTCCTCGACGTTGTTGCCGAAGATCAGCAGGAAGAGCATGTTGCCGAGCAGGTGCAGCCAGCCGCCGTGCAGGAACATCGCCGTGAAGACCGACAGCGCGGGGGACTTGTCGTACGCGGGCGGTGCCACGACACAGCCCGGGCCGTGCGGGCCCACACCGATGCCTCCGGTCGGCACCACCCGGGGCATCTGATGGTGGATCAGTTCGCGGGGGACCGCGGCGTAGTGGTCCATGAAGGCCTGGAGGTGGCACAGCTGGGCCAGGTCGCTGCTGCCGGCCACGGAACCGGCTATGCCGGGCGTGGTGAGGAACACCAGCACGTTGGCGGCGATGAGCGCGTACGTCACCCAGGGCGTGCGGCGCACCGGGTTCACGTCATGCACGGGGATGACCACACAGGAGTAGTGCCCGCGATCGGCCGTGCGAATCGGTGAACGCCGCCGGGCGGGTGTGCGTATCCCTTCTCAACCGACGTGAGGATCAGGCGATGACGAACGCTCCGCAGGTTCCGGTGATGCACGCTCTGCCCGACGGGGAGGCCGAGCTGTCTCTGGTGGTACGGCTCCCCTGGGAGGATGTCGCGCGGCTCGGCCAGGAGGCCGGGCGGCTCGCCTCGCAGATGCAGCGGCCCGTGACGCTGGACGAGGCGGTGAGCTACCGGCTGCGGTCCACCCGTCCCACGGCCACGCACGCGAAGCCCTCCGGGGAGCAGCCGGCGGCCGTGTCCTCCGCGGTCACGTCGCTGCCGCGGATCAGCGGGACGGCCTAGGCGCGCTCGGAGGTGCGGTGCCGGCGTGGCTCGTCGTGCTGCGGGGTGCGGTTCCCCGTGCCCCTTCAGGCCGGCCGGCCCGCCCGCACCTTCGCCGTCGCCTTCCTCGCCGCCACCAGTACCGGGTCCCACACCGGTGAGAACGGCGGGGCGTAGCCCAGGTCCAGCGCCGTCATCTGTTCCACCGTCATCTGCGCGGTGAGCGCCACCGCCGCGATGTCGACCCGCTTCGCCGCGCCCTCCCGGCCGACGATCTGCACACCGAGCAGCCGGCCGGTGCGGGACTCGGCGAGCATCTTGACCGTCATGGGGGCGGCACCGGGGTAGTAGCCGGCGCGGCTGGTCGACTCGACGGTGACCGTCTCGAAGCGCAGGCCGGCGCGGCGGGCGTCCTTCTCCCGCAGCCCGGTCCGGGCGATCTCCAGGTCGCAGACCTTGCTGACCGCCGTGCCGACGACCCCGGGGAAGGTGGCGTAACCGCCGCCGGCGTTGGTGCCGATGACCTGGCCGTGCTTGTTGGCGTGGGTGCCGAGCGGCACGTACTGCACCTGCCCGGAGACCAGGTTGAGCACCTCCACGCAGTCGCCGCCCGCCCAGATGTTCTCGTGCCCGCGCACCCGCATCGCGAGGTCGGTGAGCAGACCGCCGTGGGCGCCGAGCGGCAGTCCGGCCGCGCGGGCGAGGGTGGTCTCCGGGCGGACGCCGATGCCCAGGACCACCACGTCCGCCGGGTACTCGGCGTCCTCCGTGGCCACCGCCCGCACCCGGCCGTCCTCGCCGGTGAGCAGCTTCGTGACCTCGGCGTCGTCGACCATGGTGATGCCGAGGCCCTCCATGGCCCGGTGCACCAGCCGGCCCATGTCCGGGTCGAGTGTCGACATGGGCTCCTTGCCGCGGTTGACGACCGTCACCTCGAAGCCCCGGTTGATCAGCGCCTCGGCCATCTCGACACCGATGTAACCGGCCCCGACGACCACCGCCCTGCGGCCCCGTGTGCGGGCCAGCGTGTCGAGCAGGGCCTGCCCGTCGTCCAGTGTCTGCACGCCGTGCACGCCGGGGGCGTCCACACCGGGAAGGTCGGGGCGGACCGGGCGGGCCCCGGTGGCGATGACGAGCTTGTCGTACGGCGTCCAGGACTCGGCACCGGAATCGACGTCACGCGCGCGTACCCGCTGCCCGGGCACGTCGATCTCCGTGACCTCGGTGCGCATCCGCAGATCGATCCCGCGCGCGCGGTGCTCCTCGGGCGTCCGCGCGATGAGCCGGTCCCGTTCGGGGACCTCGCCGCCCACCCAGTACGGGATCCCGCACGCCGAGAAGGAGGTGAAGTGGCCGCGCTCGAACGCCACGATCTCCAGCTCCCCGGGGCCCTTCAGCCTCCGTGCCTGCGATGCCGCGGACATGCCCGCGGCATCGCCGCCGACCACGACCAGCCGCTCCCTGCCGCCCCGCCCCTCGCTCATGCTCATGGGAACACGCTACGGGCTGCGGGCACTTCAGTCCCGCCCGGTCTCCTCCGCCGGGTCCGGGGCCGGGCGGGCCGACGGCAGCGGGCCGAGCGCGGTCGTCGCGGGCGCGGGCCCGGCGCGGTGCGGCAGCCGGGGCCGTACGACCCGCAGCCACAGCAGCACCAGGAGCGCGGCGAGGGCCGCGAACGGCAGGGCGGCGCCGAGCGCGAGGACGATCCAGCGCAGCATGGTGACGAACACGTGCCAGCCACCGGCCAGCGCGTCCGTGACGCCCGGCGTGCCGTCCGCCTGCCGAACCGGGGTCTCGGACAGCGACAGGGTGACGGTGGCCAGGTCGGTGCGGTCCTTCAGGGACGCCTGCCGGGCCAGCAGCGCCTCCAGGTCGGCCTGACGGCTGCTCAGCTCGCCCTCCAGGGCGACGACATCGCCCAGCTTGGCCGCCTTGTCCATCAGCGCGCGGATCCGGTCGACGCTGGCCCGCTGCGACCTGATCCGGCTGTCCACGTCCACGACCTGGTCGCTGACGTCGACCGCCTTGGCCGTGCGGTCGACCACCCGGCCCGTGCCCTGGAGGCCGGTGAGGACCTCGTCGTACCGCTCGGTGGGTACGCGCAGCACCACCCGGGTGCGCTCGTGGCCGTCGGCGTCCCGGCTCGTCGTCTCCCTGCCGACGAAGCCGCCCGCCTCCTCGGCGGTCGTGCGGGCCGCATCGAGCGCCCTGGGCACGTCCTTGACCTCGACGGTGAGGGAGGCGGTCCGGACGATCGAGCCCGGGGCGAGCACGGGGGTCGCGCGCGGGTTCTTCCCGTTCCCCTCGTCCGCCCCGCGGCCGGGGGCGCCGGCCGGCTGGGCCCGCGAGCCCGAGGCGGCCTTGGCGGATTCGCCGCCCGAGTCGTCCGCGCCACCGCATCCGGCGAGCGCCAGGGACGCGACGAGCAGGATCCCGGCCAGGGCGCGGAGGGGCCGTTCGGAGCGGGCGGAACGTTCGGAGCGGGCGGAACGGATGGAGTGGGCGGAGGGCTTGGAGTGGACGGTGCCGGCGGAGCGGACGGTGCCGGCGGCGCCGGTGGAGCCGGCAGTGCCGGCGGTGCGGGTGGAGTCGGCGGTGCGTGGTGTGCGCATGGGCGGTACCCCCGTGGGTTGCGTGCGGTGACGGTCCTTCGACGGCGGGGGGTGCGGAAACGTTTGACGGCGGCGGTGTGCGGGCGGTCACGGTTCGGACGCGTGACGGACACCGCCTCCCGGCGGGGGTGTCAGCGGGGTCTGAGAGAGTGGGGGGCATGAGCGCAACGGGTAGGAGCTTGGGGCACGTCGTCGTGATCGGGGCCGGCATCGCCGGACTGGCCGCCGCGCACCGGCTGCTGGGGTGCGGCGCGCGCGTCACCGTGCTGGAGGCCGGCGACCGGGTCGGCGGCAAGCTGCTGCCCGGCGAGATCGCCGGTGTACGCGTCGACCTGGGCGCCGAGTCCATGCTCGCCCGCCGCCCGGAGGCGGTGACGCTCGCGCGCGAGGCGGGCCTCGGCGAGGCGCTGCAGCCGCCGGCCACCGCGACCGCCTCGATCTGGACCCGGGGCGCCCTGCGGCCCATGCCCAAGGGGCATGTCATGGGCGTGCCCGGCACCGCCGCCGCGCTCTCCGGTGTCCTCTCCGACGAGGGGCTGGCCCGCATCGAGCGCGACGCCGACCTGCCCCGCACCGAGACCGGCGACGACGTGGCCGTGGGGGAGTACGTGGCGGCCCGGCTCGGCCGCGAGGTCGTCGACCGCCTGGTCGAACCCCTGCTCGGCGGGGTCTACGCGGGCGACGCGTACCGCATCTCGATGCGCTCGGCCGTCCCCCAGCTCTTCCAGGCCGCGCGCACCCACACCTCCCTCACCGAGGGCGTCCGGGAGATCCAGGCGAAGGCCGCCGCGCAGCAGCAGACCGGGCCGGTCTTCATGGGCATCGCCGGCGGGATCGGGCGGCTGCCGCTCGCGGTCGCCGAGTCGGTGCGCGCGCGGGGCGGAGAGATCCTCACCGGGACACCCGCGCGGGAGCTGCGCCGCGAGCCGGCCGGCGGCTGGCGGATCACCACCGGTGAGCGCGTGCTGCACGCCGACGCCGTGATCGTCGCCGTCCCCGCCCCGGCCGCCGCCGGGCTGCTGCGCGCCGAGTCCCCGGGGGCCGCCGCCGAGCTGTCCGCCGTCGAGTACGCCTCGATGGCCCTGATCACCCTCGCCTACCGGCGCAGCGGCCTGCGCCTGCCCGAGGGCAGCGGCTTCCTGGTGCCGCCCGTCGACGGCCGCACCATCAAGGCCTCCACCTTCGCCTCCCACAAGTGGGGGTGGATCGCCGAGGAGGACCCGGACGTGGTCGTCCTGCGCACGTCCGTGGGCCGCCACGGCGAGACGGAGATCCTCGGCCGGGACGACGCCGACCTCGTGGAGGTCTCCCGCCGTGACCTGCGCGAGGCCACCGGCCTGGACGCGGCACCGCTTCGGACCCGGGTCACCCGCTGGACCGACGGCCTGCCCCAGTACCCGGTGGGGCACCACGCGCGCGTGGCGCGGATCCGCGGGCACGTCGCCAAGCTGCCCGGCCTCGCGGTGTGCGGCGCCCAGTACGACGGCGTGGGCATCCCCGCCTGCATCGCGAGCGCGTACGCGGCGGTGGACCAGTTGGCCGGCGACCCGGCCGGAGTGGCGGAGCTGACCGCCAACCCGGTGCAGAGCCTGCACGGCGGGGCGGGAGAATAGGGGGCATGAGTGACGACGCCCCCACCACCGAGTCCGGCAGGATCCCGAACAAGGGCAAGCTGGCCAAGGACCTCAACGAGGTCATCCGCTACACCCTCTGGTCGGTCTTCAAGCTGAAGGACGTGCTGCCGGAGGACCGCTCGGGATACGCCGACGAGGTCCAGGAGCTGTTCGACCAGCTCGCCGCCAAGGACGTGACGATCCGCGGCACCTACGACGTCTCCGGCCTGCGCGCCGACGCCGACCTGATGATCTGGTGGCACGCCGAGACCAGCGACCAGCTCCAGGAGGCGTACAACCTCTTCCGCCGCACGAAGCTGGGCCGCGCGCTCACGCCCGTGTGGTCGAACATGGCGCTGCACCGGCCGGCCGAGTTCAACCGCTCGCACATCCCGGCGTTCCTCGCCGACGAGACGCCCCGCACCTACGTGAGCGTCTACCCCTTCGTGCGCTCCTACGACTGGTACCTGCTGCCCGACGAGGACCGCCGCCGCATGCTCGCCGACCACGGCAAGATGGCCCGCGGCTACCCCGACGTGCGCGCCAACACGGTCGCCTCGTTCTCGCTCGGCGACTACGAGTGGATCCTGGCCTTCGAGGCCGACGAGCTGTACCGCATCGTCGACCTCATGCGCCACCTCCGCGCCTCCGAGGCCCGCATGCACGTCCGCGAGGAGATCCCGTTCTACACGGGCCGTCGCAAGGACATCGGGGAACTGGTGGCGGGCCTGGCCTGACAGCGCCCGAAGGGCCGCGGGGAACCGCGCGAGCGGCCACGACGGCCCCGCAGCCGCCCGACGGCATGTCGCGGCACCCCGGCAGGCGCCCCCTAGCCGCGGTCGCCCTTGCCCTTGAGGGCGTCCCGCCGGGCCTTTTCACCGGCCGCACCGCCGGTGGCGACCGCGGCCGGTTCCGGACGCGGCGCGCACGACGCGTGCCGCGCCGGGACGCGGCCCTCCAGGAGATACGCGTCCAGGTACCCGTTGACGCAACGGTTCGGCCCGCCGCCGACCCCGTGCGTCCCCGCGTCCCGCTCGGTCACCAGCACCGAGCCGGCCAGCCGCCGGTTCATCTCCAGCGCGCCCTGGTACGGCGCGGCGGCGTCCCGTTCGGCCGCCAGGATCAGCACCGGCGGCAGCTCACCCGTTCCCGTCCGCACGTCCAGCGGCTGCTGCCGGGGCACCGGCCAGTAGGCGCAGGGCAGGTTCATCCACGCGTTGTCCCAGGTCTCGAAGGGCGCCACCCGGGCGAGCCGGGTGTTGTCGCGGTCCCACACCGTCCAGTCCGTCGGCCAGGGCGCGTCGTTGCACTCCACGGCCGTGTACACCGCGCCGGCGTTCTCCGCCTCGGTGGCCGTCTCCGGGCTGGGCGCGGCCAGCCGGACCAGCGGCTCGGGGTCGCCGTGCAGATACGCCGAGAGGGCCGCTGCCCGGCTCGGCCAGAAGTCGTCGTAGTACCCGGCCGTCAGGAACGCGTTCTGCAGCTGGCCGGGGCCGACCTTCCCGCCCGCCGCCTTCCCGGCCAGCCGCTCGCGCGCGGTGTCGTAGCTGCGCTGCACCCGCGCGGGCGTGGTGCCGAGGCGGTACACGTCGTCGTGCCGGGCGATCCAGTCCCGGAAGTCCGCCCAGCGCTCCTCGAAGGCCGCCGACTGGTCCAGGTTGCTGCGGTACCAGATCTTCCCCGGATCCGGGTTCACCGCCGAGTCCAGCACCATGCGGCGCACGTGGGAGGGGAACATCGCCGCGTACAGCGCGCCGAAATAGGTGCCGTACGACGCCCCCAAGAAGGTCAGCCGGTGCTCGCCCAGCGCCGCCCGCAGGACGTCCAGGTCCCGGGCGTTGTTGAGCGAGGTGTAGAACCGCAGCCCGCTCCCGGAGCGCTGGGCGCACCCGCGCGCGTACGCCTTCGCCTGGGCGACGCGCTGACGCTTGTACGCCTCCGAGGGATGCACCGGGGACGCGGTGGGGCCCTTGAAGAAGCGCTTGGGGTCCTCGCAGGACAGCGGCGCCGACCGGCCCACCCCGCGCGGGGCGTAGCCGACCAGGTCGTAGGCGGCGGCGATCCGCTTCCACTCGGGGATCCGGCCGATCAGCGGGAAGTACATGCCGGAGGCGCCCGGTCCGCCCGGGTTGAAGAGCAGGGCGCCCTGCCGCGGCACCTTCCGCTTGCTGTTGTGCGGGTCCTTCTGGGTGGCCCGGGCCCGGCTGACGGTCAGCCGGATCTGCCGGCCGTCCGGGTGGGCGTAGTCCAGGGGAACCGCCACCGTGCCGCACCGCACACCGGCCGGGGCGTTCGGTACGTCGGCGGCGGAGCACGGGCCGAAGTCGATACCGGCCGCCCGGGCGCGGGCCACGGCCACCGCGGTGCCGCGCAGCTCGGCCGTACCGGGGGCACCCGGGGCACCCGGAGCGCCGGGGGTGCCGCCCGCCGGGGCCGCGGCCAGGGTGGTCAGGAGCAGGGAACCGGCGGCCGAGTAGAGGGCGGCGGCTTTCATCGCGTATCCCTTCGGTGCGCGGCGGCGATGGCACGGCTGCCACGGCCCGGCGCCCACAGAAGGGATGTTTCGTTCGGCCGCGGGGGAAGGCAAGCACCACCCGGCCGGTGTCGGCCCCAATGCCCCCTATGCGCCCCCGAAAGGTGCCGCCGTCACTCCCGCCAGGGCTGGTCGCGGTGGGTGAAGGCGGCGCGCAGCTCCGGTTCGCCGATGGCGCGGATGCCGCGTACGGCGACGGAGGTGAGGAACGACCGCTCGTCACCGGCCGGCCTGCCGGCCAGCGCGCTCAGCAGCCGCTGCCCGGCCGGGGAGGCCCAGCGCGAGTAGGGGTGCACCTCGAACCGGGCGATGGCCAGGCAGCTCAGCGCCAGCGTGAGGGGCAGGACGAACCAGGCGCCCACCAGCGGGCGTGGCGTGCCGGTCTGTACGGGCAGCAGCAGCGCGGTCACGCCCAGCGCCGTCACGGCGACCGCGGCGGCCCGCACCTGGCGGACGGCGGCCCCGACGGTCGTCCCCGCACCCTCGGGCACCGCGAGACCGGCGCGCACCAGCCCGTCCGCCAGCCGGCGCACGGCCTCCGCGCCGGCCGCCCGCGCCCGCACGGGCGCGATCCGCGACTGCCCCTCGGGCCCTATCGCCCCTATGACCGACCGCTCCATCTCGTCCCGCCCCCGCGGGTCCACGACCGTGGCCCAGCCGGTGTGGGCGAGCAGCAGCCGACGCTGCCGGGCCATGGAGACCAAGGTCACATCGGCGACCCGGGCCGGTCCGCCGGAGAGGAAGGCCGCCTCGTACAGCGTCAGATCGCGCTCCCCGTCGGCCGACGCGTCACGCGCGTCCACGGCTGCCGCGCGAAGGGCCGCCAGACACAGCCGGGTGCAGGCCGTGCCGGTGAAAGCCCAGGCCAGGAGCAGGAGAAGGACCCAGAACATGACGTGTTTCTATGCCAGTGGCCCGCGCGAACGCCATGCCCTGTTCACGATCCGGACGGAGTGTTGCCGGGATGTGACGTTCCGTTTCCCGGGCGGGCCGGTCAGGGGCCGCTCGTCGCCGGCGGCGGGCCGGAGGCGGCGGGCGGCAGGGAGTACGTCTCGCCGGGCGACGGCGCGACCGGTACGGCGGCGCCGGGTTCGACCTCCGGCGGGGTCGGCACCGGGCTCGCGGGGGCCGCCAGGTCCTTGGCCAGCGCGGCGAAGTCGACGTACCCCGTCGCCTCCAGGACCTTGATGTGGTCCAGGACGGTCGTGTTGGCGTCGTCGGCGAGATCGCGGACCAGGGAGTTCTGGGTGCCCGCCCGGACCTGCGCGACCAGGGAGAACACCCGGCCGTGCGCGAGCCGCAGCAGCTCGGCGAACCGGCGGTCGAAGTCCTGGCCCTGCGCCGCCTCCAGGGTGGCGAGCCACTGCTTCTGCTGTGCGTTCGGCTCGTTGGGCAGGGCCACGCCGAGCTGGGTGGCGACGGTCCGGACGTGGGCGTCCAGGGAGGTGTGGCCGTCGACGAGGTGCCGGCCGGCCGTGCGGACCGCGGGTGTGGTGCCCTTGCGCTGCGCCAGCTCCCCGGCGGGCAGCTCCCACAGCCCGGCCAGCCGGACCTTGGTGACGAAGTCCCGGTCCTGGTCGGACATCGGGCCGTACGGCGTCGTCACCGTCCGCGCGCTCAGCACGCTCGCGCTCGCCGGGTCCTGCCGGTCGGCGTACGACCACAGCGGGACGAGCAGCGCGACGAGCGTGGCCGCGAGGGCGGTGATGAGGAGTCCGGTGCCGCTGAATATGCCTCGGCCGTTGATCGGGGGTCGCGGTCGCATGGTGCCTGCTCGGGAGTGGGTGGTGCGGGGTTGGCATAGTACTGGCAGCCGCGCTGCCCCTTCCGGGCGCGCAGGGTCCCCGCACCCCCTCCGGGGCACCTTGCCCGTGGCTTGCGGGTCGCCGCCCCCTCCGCACCGCCCAGCCTGTGGCTTGCGGGTCGCCGCCTCTTTCCGCACCGCCCAGCCTGTGGCTTGCGGGTCGCCGCCTCTTTCCGGGGCGCCTTGCCCGTGGCTTGCGGGTCGCCGCCTCTTTCCGGGGCGCCTTGCCCGTGGCTTGCGGGTCGCCGCCTCCCTCCGGGGCGCCTTGCCCGTGGCTTGCGGGTCGCCGCCCCCTTCCGGAGCGCCCTACCCGTGGCTGCGGGGCCGCCGCAGTATCCGCGCCGCGAGCCCCCGCTTGCGGGGCGCCGGGCCGGACCGGTCCAGCCACCAGTCGCGCAGCTCCCGCCGCGCCCCCGCGTGCCCCGGCCGCCCCAGCTTCAGCAGATGCCCCGCGAAGTCCAGCGCGTCCTGGCGGTACCCGCCCCGCATCGGCCGCTGCCGGGCGTACTCCAGGAACGCCTCCCGGTACCCGGCCCCCAGGATCACCGGCAGTTCGGGCGCCACCTTCGCCACCACGCCCGCCCGCTTCGCCGCGAGCGCCCGCGCCTGCACCCCCATCCGCACCCGGTCGAACCCCTCCGGCACCGGCGTCCCCGCCACCAGGGCCGACAGCACGGCGGCCTGCGCCACCCCGACCCGCTCCCGCGCACCGGCCACCGGCCGCGCGAGGACCCCGACACCCCCGGCCCCGGCGCCCGCGTCCCCGGCACCCTCGGACGCGGAGCCCGCAGCCCCGCCCCCGGCGCCCGCGCCCCCGGCACCCGTGGCGCCGGCACCCCCGGCGCCCGCCGTCCCCGTACCCCCGGCCGCCGCGGCCCGTGCCGCGTGTGCCCGGCCGGCCGTGACCGCACCCCTGACGGCCGTCAGCTCGCGCTCCAGCTCGGCCGGTTCGGGGAAGTTCTCGTCCCGCTCCAGGAGCACCCCGGGCGGCTCGGTGCGCGCGGCGAGGCCGGTGAGGATGTCGAGCACCGGACGCGGCACGGGGTGCGCGTGGCTGTCGTGCCAGACGCCGTCGCGTTCGAAGCCGCCCGCGACATGGACGTAGGCGATCGCCTCCAGGGGCAGCGCGGCCAGCGCCTCGGCCGGGTCCTCGCCCCGGTTGACGTGGTTGGTGTGCAGGTTGGCGACGTCGATCAGCAGCCGTACGCCGGTCCGCTCGACCAGCTCGGACAGGAACTGCCCCTCGGTCAGCTCCTCGCCCGGCCAGGAGAACAGCGCGGCGATGTTCTCCAGGGCCAGCGGCACCGGCAGCGCCTCCTGGGCGATGCGGACGTTCTCGCACAGCACGTCCAGGGCGTCCCGGGTGCGCGGCACGGGCAGCAGATGGCCGGCCTCCAGGCGCGGGGAGGCGGTGAGCGCGCCGCCCGCCCGGACGAAGGCGATGTGCTCGGTGACCAGCGGCGCGCCGAGGGCCTCCGCCCGTTCGGCGAGCGCCGTCAGCCGCCCCTCGTCGGGGCGGTCCGCACCGCCGAGGCCGAGGGAGACGCCGTGCGGGACCACCGTCACGCCGCGCTCGCGCAGCCGCAGCAGCGACGCGGGGAGGTGACCGGGGCAGACGTTCTCCGCCACGACCTCCACCCAGTCGATGCCCGGCATGGCTTCCACGGCGTCCGCGATCTCCGGCCGCCATCCGATCCCGGTCCCCAGTCGCCGCATGCTGCCTCCCCCTCCTCGGCCCGTGCTCGTGCGTCGAGCGAGGGAGGTATGGCCCCGCCCCGCCGCCGCGAACCCCCTGCCTGACGCGTTCAGAGCAACATTTGAGGTTCCGGCCGACCGCCCGGGCGTCCTCTGCGAAGCAAGGGCGGGCGCGAGGCCGGCACCACCCTCCTGCTCACCGCGCGGCCCGTGGGGCGGAGGAGCCCCCGTGAGGAGCCCCCGTTGTTCACGGACTCGTGGGGGAGACGCCCCGGCGCAGCGCCGGATGGTCCGCCACCACCGTGCACGAGCCCGGGGCGATCTCGGTGAAGCCCGCGTCCCGGACCACGGGCAGACCGCTGGTCGTCAGCCGGGCCCAGTCGGCCGGGGCGGCCGTGCGGACGGTGAGGGCGTACCCCGCGTCGCGCCAGGCGGCGCGGTCGGTGTCCGGCAGCGCCCACCAGGCCAGTTGGGCGCCGTGGCCGGTCTGGGCCATGGCCTTGCCGGCCGACATGTCCAGGTCGGGGTTGAGCCAGAGCACCGGCCCGTCGGCCGGGTCGGCGGGGAGGGGCGGCTCGGGGTCGTCCAGTTCGGTGCCCGACACCTGGAGCTTGGCGAGGTCCTTCGGCCAGCCGTCCAGCGGGATCGGCGGGAACACCCGGACCTCCGCCGACTTGCCGGTCACCGTGATCCCGGGCAGCGCCTCGGCGCGCCGCCACTCCGCGCCGCGGGCCCGTCGGACCACCTTCCGGATCCGGGCGTCCTCCCAGTCGCGCACCGCCTCGGCCCACTCGCCGTCGCCCCGCGCCCGGTCGTCGCCGAGCAGCACGAGAACGGCCCGGGCGGACGTCTCCAGCGCGTCGGTACGGGCGGGCGGGGCGTTGCGCTCCATCCGTACGACGAGCGGCAGCACGAACTGGGGCGCCTCGTCCCGGGGATCGTGTCCGGTCCGGAAGGGGCTGTCACTGGCGGGGGCTGGATCGTGGCTCACGGGAGCCCAGCCTACGAAGTCGCGGGCGGGCCGATCAACGCGCGGGCCGCGCCGGGAGAATTCCGCCGACGGCGATGAACCGGCCGGCCGCGCCCGCCCCTCTTGACGGACGGAAGGGGGAGTGCGATGAGCCAGTACTTCGACATCGGGGACGAGACGCTGTGGAACCCGTCCAACGGGGCCGCCCGGCTCTTTCTGCGGCAGGTGGAGGTGTTCGAGGCCGAGCTGGAGCTGCCGTCCGGGCTCGGGCCGATGCGGAACGACGAGTGCCACATCGATCCGGAGGTCTTCGGGGTCTTCGTGCACGCCCTGCTCGCCCGGCACCGGCGGACCGGTCACACGATCATCCTGGCCCTCTCCGAGAGCTTCGTCGGTGTCGTCGTCGCCCTCGCCCAGCGGGCCGGGATCGGCATCGACTGGGAGCGGCTCGAAGCCCTTCCGGACGGGCCGCTCGCGGACGTACAGGTCTTTGCCGCCGGGGCGTCGGCGCCCGGGGAGGGCAGCGCCTGGGCCGCGGGGGTGCGGGCCAGGGCGGCCGAGCTGAGCCGGGGCATGGCCCGTTGAGCCGGGGCACGGTCCGCCGAGCCGGGCACCCGGGCGTCACCCGGTCCGCGTCACTATGACCCTCATGCACCGTGACCTGCGCCTGACCGCCGTGGGCCGCCGCTACGGCATCCGCGGCCCGTGGGTGTTGCGAGGCGTCGACCTCGTCATCGCCCCCGGCACCCTCACCCGGATCGAAGGGGCGAACGGCACCGGGAAGTCCACGCTCCTGCGGCTGCTCGCCCGGCTCGACGTGCCCTCCGAGGGCCGGATCACCGGCCGCCCGCGCACGGCCTACGTGCCGGAGCGGTTCCCCTCCGCGCTGCCCTTCACGGCGGCCGGTTATCTCACCCACCTCGGCACCGTCCACGGCCTGGGCCGGGACGCCGCCGCCCGCGCCGCGCTCACCTGGCTGGAGCGGTTCGGCGCGGGCGGGTACGCCGGGACGCCGATGGCGCGGCTGTCCAAGGGCAGCAGCCAGAAGGTCGCCGTCGCGCAGGCCCTGCTCGGCGACCCGGAGCTGCTGGTGCTCGACGAGGCGTGGACCGGTCTCGACGCGGCGGCCCGGGCCGAGCTGGAGCGGGCGGTGGCCGAGCGGACGGCCGCCGGGGGTGCCGTGGTCTTCGTGGACCACGACCCGCGCCGGCTCGCCGGGGTGCCCGACGCGACGTACACGGTGACCGGCGGCGGCCTGCTCCGTCGCACCGACAGCGGCGGCGGCACGGCGGACGGGCCGGTCACCGTCGTCCTCGCGGAGGGGCCGGCGGGCGCGCCGCTGCCGCCCGAGGCGGTGCGGACCGCCCGCTCCACGCGGGAGACCGCCCCCGGCCGCCACCGGCTCACCGTCCCCGCCTCCCACTCCGACGTGCTGCTGCGCGCCCTGCTCACGGCCCGCCCGCCCTGGCACGTGGCCCGCGTCGAACCCGGCACGGCGGACGCACCGCACTCCGACCCGGAAAGCCGCCCATGACCGCACTCCTGCGCTACCAGACCGACCTGCTGCTGCGCTCCCAGCGCTGGCTGCCACCGGTGATCCTCTACGCCGCCTTCCTGGGCGTCTGCGTGCAGAGCGGCCAGCCGGTCCTGGACTCGCTCGGCTACACGGCCGCGGCCCTGCTGCCGGTCTCCGCCTGGCTGGTCAGGATCTGTGTCACCGGAGAGCCGCCCGCCGCCCGGGCCTGTGTCGCCGCCGCCCGCGGCCCCGCCCGGGCACACCTCGCCTGCCTGCTGACCGCGCTGCTGGCGGCGGTGCTGCTCGGGGTCGCGGCCACGGTGGTGGTGACGCTGATCAGCGCCCCGGCCGACAACGGCCACCGGGTCCACGTGCCCCCGCCTCGGGCCCTCGCCGCCGGACTGCCGGCCGCGCTCGCCTGCGCCCTGCTCGGCACGGCCGTCGGCGCGCTCACCAACGCGCCGGTGCTGCGCTCCACCGGGCGCGCGGTGCCGGCGACGCTGCTCGGCGCGCTGCTCGCGCTGGTGTGGGCCGGGTCCCCGGCGCAGGCGGCCGTCAGCGGCCTGGTCACCGGCTCGCAGACCGGCCGGGCGCCGCTGCCGCTGCTGCCCCTGGCCGGCGCGGCCCTGCTCACGGCGGCCGCCTTCGCCGCGGCGGCCTGGCTCGGCGCGCGCCGCTCACCCTGAGCAGGCGGTGCGCTGCGCCTCCTGCCACTCGCAGACCGGGCACAGCGTGATGCCCTTGTACGACTCCGGGTACTCCGTCGGCTCCCGGCACAGCACGCACTCCGCGTACGGCGGCCCGTCGGCCTTCGCCGGCTTCACCGTCCCGGTGATCGTGCAGTAGTCCTCGTCGCTCATGACCTCAAGCGTAGGAGGTCAGCGGGCCGTGCCCGCCTGGCCGATCAGCTCGGAGACCTTCACGAACCGGTAGCCCCGTCTGCGCAGCTCCGGTACGACCGTGCGGACGACCCGCTCGGTGGTCGGGGCGGCGCTGCGGGTGCAGTGCATGACGACCACCGAGCCCGGCTTCACCCCGTCGAGCACCTGCTTGACCACCGCGTCGGCGTCCGTGGCGAACGCGTCCCCGCTCACCACGTCCCACTGCACCGCGGTCACCCCGAGCCCGCTGAGCGCGCGCAGCGCCTGCTGGTCGTAGCAGCCGCCGGGGAAACGGAAGTACGGCATCGGGCGCGGCACGCCCGCCGCGCGCAGGGAGGTGTACGCCCGCTGCACGTCCTCCCGCATCCGGCCGGCGTCGACGGTCGGCAGGCCGTAGCAGTCGGCGGTGAACGCGTAGTGGCTCCAGGAGTGGTTGGCCACCTCGAACCGCGGGTCGCGGCCCAGGTCGCGGGCCTCGGCCGGGTACTGGTCGGCCCACCGGCCGGTCATGAAGACGGTCGCCGGCACCTTCAGCGCGCGCAGGGCGCCGATCAGGGCCGGGTTGTCGAAGTGCTCGCCGGAGGCCGCGCGGGGCCCCTGGTCGGCGGTCATGTCGGCGTCGAAGGTGAGGGCGACCGTCTTCCCCCGGTCGCGCGGACCGTGCTCGAAGACCGGGGTCAGCCCGCCGGGGCCCGGCGCCAGCACGGGCGGACGGGTGGAGGAGGGCGATGCGGGGGAGGAAGGGGAGGCGGCCGGGGCCGGGCGGTCTCCGGACACGGTGCCGCAGGCGGTGAGGGCCGCGGCCAGGGCGCAGAGGGCGGTGATACGGCGTACTCGTGGGATCACCGTACGAACGTAGGGCTGAATATCCGTTTGTATGGTGATATGCCGTGTGGCGCGACGGTACGGTCACCCGGGCGGCGCCTCCGCCGTCACTCCAGGTCCTGCCGCCGCCACTTCTGGTCCCGCCGCTGTCACTCCAGGTCGTGCCGCTCCAGCGGTTTCACCGCCGGGCCCTGGATCACCGAGCCGTCGACCGCGAAGCGCGAGCCGTGGCAGGGGCACTCCCAGGCGCGCTCGGCACGGTTGAAGGACACCAGGCAGCCGAGATGGGTGCAGCGGGCCGACACGGCGTGCAGCGCGCCCTCCTCGTCGCGGTGGACCGCGAGCCGGTGGCCGCCCGAGCGGACCACCGCGCCGTCGCCGGGGGCGAGCTCCTCCAGCGAGGCCGGCGGCTTCAGCCGGTCGCCGACGAAGTGCCGGGCCACCTCCGCCTGCGTCTTCAGCAGCGACGGCGCCTCGCGCACCACCGACTTCAGCCGGCGCGGGTCGTACAGCTCCCGCCACGCGCACTCCCGGCCGGTGATCAGCGCCGTCAGCAGCAGCCCGGCCATGATGCCGCCGCTCAGGCCCCAGCCGCCGAAGCCGGTGACGACGTAGGCGTGCCGGGTCCCCGGGTGCAGGGGGCCGACCAGCGGGACCGTGTCCGTGGACTCGTTGTCCTGGGTGGCCCAGGCGTGGTCCAGGGTCACCCCGGGGAAGTGCGCCTCCGCCCAGGCGGCGAGCCGGTCGAGGGCGGCCTGCGGATCGCCGGTGCCGGGCGTGAAGTGCTCCCCGGTGACCACGAGCAGCCGCTGTCCGTCCGCGCCGCAGGGCGCGGTGCGCACCGAGCGGGTGTTCTCGTCCGGGGTGATGTACATGCCGCCGGGGTCCGGGCCGTCGCCCAGCGGTCCGGCCACGACCAGTTCGCGGCGCGGGGACAGCCGGGTGAACAGCAGGGCCCGGTCGAACACCGGGTAGTGGGTGGCGACCACGACGTCCCGGGCGGTCACCGTGGCGCCGGCCTCGGTCGTCAGCCGGCACGGCTCGCCCTCCGTCAGCCCGGTGACCCGGGTCCGCTCGTAGACCCGGCCGCCGTGCGCGAGCCGGTCGGCGGTGAGCGCCCGCAGGTACCTGACCGGGTGGAACTGCGCCTGCCCGGTCACCCGGACCGCGCCCGCCACCGGGAACGGCAGCCCGGTCTCCGTGGTGAACGCGGCCGGCAGCCCCGCCTCCCGGGCGGCGTCCGCCTCCGCGCGCACCTCGTCCACCCGCGACCGGTCCCGTACGTAGGTGTAGGCGTCCCGGGTCTCCCAGTCGCAGTCGATCCCCAGCTCGGCCACCAGCGCCGCCGCGTGCTCGATCGCCTCCGTCTGCGAGCGGGCGTACAGCCGCGCACCCTCGCGGCCCCGGGTGCGCCGGAGCCGGTCGTAGACCAGGGTGTGCTGGGCGGTCAGCTTCGCGGTGGTGTAGCCGGTGACCCCGGCCGCGGCCCGGCCGGCCTCCAGCACCGCCACCCGCCGCCCGGCCCGGGCCAGCTCGTGGGCGGTGCTCAGCCCGGCGATGCCCGCGCCGACGACGGCCACGTCCACGTCGATGTCCCCGTCCAGGGCGGGATGGTCCGGGCCGGGGGCGGTCTCCAGCCAGTACGAGTCGGTGACCTTCCGGTGTTCGCGCATGCCCGCCGGGTACCCCGGGTCGTCCCGCTCACGTCCCCTTCAACAGCCGCTCCCGGCACTCCGCCACGTCGAAGCGGGCCCGCGGGTACCTCGGGTCCAGCTCGCGCAGCTGCTCCAGCAGCAGCCGGCTGATCGCCCAGTTGCGGTACCACTTGCGGTCCGCCGGGACGAGGTACCAGGGCGCGTACGGCGCCGAGCAGCGCTCCAGGGCCAGCTCGTACGCCTCCTGGTAGGCGGGCCACAGGGCGCGTTCCTCGATGTCGCCGGGGTCGAACTTCCAGTGCTTGTCGGGGCGGTCGAGGCGGCGCAGCAGCCGGCGCCGCTGCTCGTCGTAGGAGATGTGCAGGAAGCACTTGACGAGGGTGACGCCGTCGTCGGCGAGGGTGCGTTCGAAGTCGTTGATCAGGCCGTACCGGCTGCCGACCTCGGCGGGCCGGGCGAGATGCCGGACGCGGGCGATGAGGACGTCCTCGTAGTGGGAGCGGTCGAAGATGCCGATCTCGCCGGGCTCCGGCAGCGCGCGCCGTACCCGCCACAGGAAGTCGTGGCGCCGCTCCTCCTCGGTGGGCGCCTTGAACGCCGTGATCCGGCAGCCCGACGGGTTGAGCTGCCCGATCACATGCTTGACCGTGCCGCCCTTGCCGCTGGTGTCCATGCCCTGGAGCACCAGCAGCACCCGGCGGCGGTCGCCCGCGGTGCCCGCCGCCCAGAGCCGCTCCTGGAGCCGTGCCAGCTGCCTGCCCGTGCCCTCCGCGTCCGCCCGCGCGGCCTGTTTGCCGTCCGGGGCGCCGGGGGTGGCCCGGGCGTCGTACCGGGACAGCTCGACCCCCTCGCCCGGCGGGAGCCGCAGCAGATCCCGAAGTGTCCTGCCCTGCTCCCTGGCCGGCTTCTTCGGCACGGGCGCTCCTTCCGTCCGGTGTACGGGTGGGTGCGGCTGACGGGTGCCCAGGGGTGCTCCGGGGCACTCCAGGGGGCGGGGTCACTCCGGGGGTGCTCGTCAGCCGGGATGCGGTCCGCCGTCGGTGTGCGGCTCGGGCTGCCGGTCCGGCTCCGGCTGCCGGTCCGGTTCGGGCTGCCGGTCCGGCTCCGGCTGCCGGTCCGGTTCGGGCTGCCGGTCCAGCTCCGGCTGCCGGTCCCGTTCGGCCTGTCGGTCCGGCTCGGGAAGCGCGGGCTGGCCGCCCCGCTCCAGGAAGTGCAGCAGCTCCACCGGGATGGGCAGCACCAGGGTGGAGTTCTTCTCGGCCGCCACCGCCATCACCGTCTGCAGCAGCCGCAGCTGGAGCGCGGCCGGTGTGCCGGACATCTGCTGGGCGGCCTCGGCGAGCTTCCTGGAGGCCTGGAGTTCGGCGTCCGCGTTGATGATCCGGGCCCGGCGTTCACGGTCCGCCTCGGCCTGGCGGGCCATCGACCGCTTCATGGTGTCCGGCAGGGACACGTCCTTGATCTCGACCCGGTCCACCTGGATGCCCCAGCCCACCGCCGGACTGTCGATCATCAGCTCCAGACCCTGGTTGAGCTTCTCGCGGTTGGAGAGCAGATCGTCCAGATCGCTCTTGCCGATGATCGACCGGAGGGAGGTCTGCGCCATCTGCGACACCGCGAACTTGTAGTCCTCGACCTTCACCAGGGCGCTCGTCGCGTCGACCACCCGGAAGTAGACCACCGCGTCCACCCGGACGGTGACGTTGTCCCGGGTGATGCCCTCCTGGGCCGGGATCGGGAGCGTCACGATCTGCATGTTGACCTTCTGCAGCCGGTCCACGAAGGGGATGATCAGGTTCAGTCCCGGAGACCGCGCGTCACCCGCCACCCGGCCGAGCCGGAACAGCACACCCCGCTCGTACTGCTTGACCACCCGCACCGCCGCCGCCAGGTACACCACGCCGACGGAGCCCGCCGCCGCCAGGGTCACCACAAGGTCCTCGACCATGGTGACCTCCTCACACAGAGGCCGGTTTGTCTGATGGTGCCACGATAGGCCCGTGGGGCCGGGATGCCGAGAGGATCCGGCGTCCCGGCCCCACGGGCGGGCGTTCAGGCCGCGGTGACCAGCTTCACCGGCTCCGTGCCGGCCGTGCTGTGCCGTGCGGCCCAGTTCTCCAGGGCCGTCCGGCAGGCGTGGTCCAGGTGGTGCAGCCCGGACAGGTCGAGGCGGACCGGGCGGTCCTGGGGCAGTGACTCCAGGCTGTCCAGGATCTTCGGCAGGCGCAGGAAGGTGGCGTTCCCCGACAGGTGCGCCTCGATCGGGCCGGCGCCCTTGTCCACGACCTCCAGCTTGACGTGCGAGGCCTCCCAGGCGGTCTTCACCACCGCCAGCGCGAGACCGATGAGCACGCCCTCGAACATGCTGACCGCCACGATGGAGACGGCCGTCACGGCGAGGACCAGCGCCTCCCCGCGGTGCTCGCGCCACAGTCCGGCGAGCGACCGCACCGGGACCAGCTTGGCGCCCGCGTGGATGAGGATGCCCGCGAGGGCCGGGATCGGGATGTACGCGAGGACGCCGGGCAGCAGCGCCGCGAACAGCAGCAGCCAGACGCCGTGCAGCACCCGGGAGGCCTTCGTCCGGGCACCGGCCTGGACGTTGGTCGCGCTGCGCACGATCACCGCGGTCATCGGCAGCGCACCGAGCACGCCGCACACCATGTTGCCGGCGCCCTGGGCGACGAGCTCCTTGTTGTACTGGGTGCGCGGCCCGGAGTGCAGCCGGTCCACGGCCGCCGCGCTGAACAGCGACTCGGCGGACGCGATCAGGGTGAAGGCGACGACCGTGCCGAGCAGGCCGACGCCGGCCAGCTCGCCGAAGGCGCTGAGCGGCGGCGGCTGGATCGAGCCGAGCAGGCCCTTGACCTCCACCGTGGCCACGGGCAGGTCCAGCGCGAACGCGGCCAGCGTGGCGAGCCCGACCGCGGCGAGCGGGCCGGGCAGCGCGCGGACCTTCGCCGGGGTGTGCTTCCACAGCAGCAGCACCGCGACGGTGCCCGCGGCCACCGCGAGCGAGGCCAGCGCGTCGGTGTCGGTGAAGGCGTCCCAGAACGCGCCGGGCAGCTGGAAGATCTTGTCCAGGCCGGAGTCGGGCGCCTTCGTCGCCATCGCCGGGTAGAGCTGCCCGGCGATGATCACCAGACCGATTCCGGCCAGCATGCCCTCGACGACGGCGACGGAGATGGCACGGAAGTAGCGGCCCAGCCGCAGCAGACCCATGGCCACCTGAAGGACCCCGGCGGCGAGCACGATCACGCCGAGCACGGGCAGCCCGAACTCCTTGACCGCCTCGTAGACGAGCACGGTCATGCCGGCCGCCGGACCCGAGACCTGCAGGCTGCTGCCGCGCATGAATCCGGTGACGAGGCCGCCCACGATGCCGGTGACCAGGCCGAGTTCGGCCGGCGCCCCGGAGGCGACGGACACGCCCACGCACAGCGGCAGCGCGACCAGGAACACCACGAGGGAGGCGGCGAAGTCCTCCTTGAGATACGGGAAACGGGATATGAGGGTGCGGTTGTCGTCGGTCATCGGCGCGCTCACAGGGCCTCGAAGGTGTCGGTCTGCGGGCGGTGCGTCCGTACGGCGCCGGTGTGCACCTCGTAGTACCAGGCGTGCAGGGCCAGCTGACCCTCCGCCAGCCGCCGCTCGACGCAGGGGTACGAGCGCAACCGGAGCAGCTGGGTCAGGGCATGGCTCTGCACGCCCTCGGCGACCTCCGGATCCTCGGCCGCGCCGGCCGGGCGCGGGGTGGCGGAGGCCAGCCAGTCGCGTACGGCGGGTACGGCGTCCAGGTCGTCCCCGCGCACGAGGGCACCGACGGCGCCGCAGTGCGAGTGGCCGCAGACGACGATGTCGCGGACGCCGAGCACCTCCACGGCGTACTCGATGGTGGCGGCCTCGCTGGTGGGGTGTTCGGAGGTGTAGGGCGGGACGATGTTGCCCGCGGTGCGCAGCTCGAACAGCTCGCCGGGGCGGGCGCCCGTGATCAGGGCGGGGACGACCCGGGAATCGGAGCAGGTGATGAACAGCACCTGCGGGGACTGGCCTTCGGCGAGCTTGGCGAACTCCTCAGGGCGTTGTCCGAAGGTACGGGCGTTGTCGATGAGGGGCTGCATGTGTGTGGGTTCCTCCTGGCGCGCCTGCCTGGCGCGTCGGACGTGCACAACGGTTGTGGGGGGGGGGCGAGGAGAGCGGCCGGCCCTCAGCAGCGGAAGACCTGGAGCGCTGCCGGGGTGTGGGCTCTGGAGGCTCTCGGGGAGTGCGGACGCCGGCTGTCGGAGGCTTCCGACGGGTCCGCGGCGACCGCGCGGCCGGGTATGAGGGCGTGTTCGTGGCAGCAGCCGGACGAGGGCCGGCGGTGCCGGTCGCGCACGTGCGGGACGCCCACGGGGTCACCCGGGCGGCCCGAGGCGCGGACGTGCTCCGCTCCGTCCCGGACCCACTGCTCGGAGGGGATGGTTCCGGTCTCAGCCTTGGCCCGCGCCTGACCGTGTGTGTGCGCGGACGCGAAGGTTCCGGCGGACGTGAAGAGCTGGAACGCGAGCAGGGTCATGCCGAGGAGGGCGAGCAGGGTCCTGGCCGTCGTACCTCGGAACATGAGCCTCTCCCTCCCTGCGTTCACGTTTCTTGTCCAGACCAAGGATTGGTCAATGGATGGTCAAGAAACACGTTAACCCTGCAAAGTCCTTTGCAGGGTTAACTGAACGTTACGCGCCGAAGAGAGCGTGAAAAGTGCGGGTCGGGTGGCGTGAACCCACCCTTGACCCGCGGGGTTTGATCGGCTATTCGATGCCGGGTGAAGGCCCTAGGCGCCCAGCAGACCCTTCGCGTCCCGGGCCAGCGCGGTGAGCCGGGATATCGCGCGGAAGTACTTCTTGCGGTAGCCGCCGTTCAGCATCTCGTCGCTGAACAGCTTGTCGAACGGCAGCCCCGAGGCCAGCACGGGGACCTCGCGGTCGTAGAGCCGGTCCGCGAGCACCACCAGGCGCAGCGCCGTCGACTGGTCCGGCACGGGCTGCACGCCGGTCAGGCACACCGCCCGCACCCCGTCGGTCAGCGCGCCGTACCGGCTCGGGTGAACCCGGGCCAGGTGCTCCAGCAGGTGCGGGAAGTCGTCCAGCGAGGCACCCTCGGTGGCGAAGGCGGTCTTCATGACCTCCTCGTCGGAGAAGGGCGCCGGGGCCTCGGGCAGGCCGCGGTGGCGGTAGTCCTCGCCGTCGATGCGCAGGGTGCGGAAGTGGGCGGACAGGCCCTGGATCTCGCGCAGGAAGTCGGCCGCCGCGAAGCGGCCCTCGCCCAGCTTGCCGGGGAGCGTGTTGGAGGTGGCGGCGAGCGCCACGCCCGCCTCGACCAGCTTGCCGAGCAGGGTCGACACCAGGACCGTGTCGCCCGGGTCGTCCAGTTCGAACTCGTCGATGCACAGCAGACTGTGCCCGGACAGCGTCCGCACCGTCTGCTGGAAGCCGAGGGCGCCGACCAGGTTGGTCAGCTCCACGAAGGTGCCGAACGCCTTGCGGGAGGGTTCGGCCGGGGTCGCGTGCCACAGGGAGGCGAGCAGGTGGGTCTTGCCGACGCCGTAGCCGCCGTCCAGGTACACCCCGCGCGGGCCCGCCGGGGCCTTGGGCGCCTTGGCCCGGCCGAAGCCGAACAGGCCGCGCCTGCCGTTGCCGGAGGCCTGCGCTTCGCCGAGCCCGGCCGCGAAGCCCTCCAGCACCCGGACGGCCTCGGTCTGGCTGGGCTGGTCCGGGTCCGGGATGTAGGTGGCGAAGCGGACCGAGTCGAAGCGCGGGGGCGGCACCATCTCGGCGACCAGCCGCTCGGCGGGGACATGCGGCTGGCGGGCGCACAGGGACAGAGGGCCGGCTTCCGGCAGAGGACTGGAACCGGGGGCGGCGGTGGAGGACGACACAGTTCCTCATGCTAAGCGCCGTGTCACACTGCACGGCATGCGACGCCTGTTCCCTGTGACCGAAGAGACAGCAGCCCAGGCCCCCGGCGGGGGCCCGGAGGGGCAGGAGGCCGGTGGGGCCGCCGGTGCCGGGGCGGCTCCAGGGCCCGGTGGGAACCGGGAGTGGAGCCTCGCCGAGCTGGCCGCCGCCTACGCCTACCCGGAGCCCGCGCCGGGCGCCCCCCGGACCTGGCTGCGGGCCAACATGGTCTCCTCCCTCGACGGCGCCGCCCAGCACGAGGGCCGCTCCCAGCCCATCTCCAGCGCCGCCGACATGCGGATCTTCGGCACCCTGCGGGCGCTCGCGGACGTCGTGCTGGTGGGTGCGGAAACGGTACGGCAGGAGGGGTACCGCCCCGCACGCGCGCGTGCCGAGTTCGCCGGGGCCCGCAAGGCCGCGGGGCAGGGCCCGGTCCCCGCGATCGCGATCGTCACCGCGAGCCTGGAGCTGGACTTCACGCTGCCGCTGTTCACCTCGCCCCTGGTGCCCACGCTGGTCCTCACCGGGGCGGCGGCCGCCCCCGACCGGGTCGCCGCCGCCGAGAAGGCCGGCGCCCGCGTGCTGATCGCCGGTGCGGGCATGGGTGTGGAACCGGCCCGGGCCGTCCAGGCCCTCGCCGACCTCGGCCACACCCGGCTGCTCACCGAGGGCGGCCCCCGGCTGCTCGGCCAGCTGATCGCCGCCGACGTGCTGGACGAGCTGTGCCTGACGATCTCGCCGACGCTCACCGCGGGGAGCGCCCAGCGCATCGCCGGGGGGCCGTCGGTCGCCGTTCCGCACCGGTTCGAACTGGCGTCGCTGCTGGAGGAGGACGGATTCCTGTTCAGTCGCTACCGTCGGCCCCAAAACAGCGGAATCTATCGTTCCGCTTAGCTTCCGGCGGGCAGACTTAGACCGGCAGTACCCGTGCGATCACGGGGAAGGATGGTTTCCGCAGGGGCCCTGCCGGGCCCTCTAAGGAGAAGAGGCGCCTGGTGTTCACAAGCGTTCTGATGATCGAGAAGGCCCTGACGTCCGCCGACGTGGAGTTCGTCACCACCTTGCACGGGGACGAGCCCGTCTCCTTCCACGTGCTGCTCCAGCCGCGCGGCGAGCAGGCGGACCGGCTGCTGCGGGCCATCGACGACATCGCGCTCGGCGAACTCGACGAGGCGGTGCGCGAGGGGGAGACGCCGGAGGGGCAGGAGGCGCGGAGCATGGGGCAGCAGGCCCTCGGCGTGTCGCTCCAGGCGCTGCGGTCCGCGGGGAGCGCGGCGGAGGGGCGGCTGGTCGAGGACCATCCGCTGGACGCGCTGAAGGCGCTGGTCGCGGAGGTGGGCGCGGACGAGGTGATCGTGCTCACCGATCCGCACTACGTGGAGGAGTTCTTCCACCGGGACTGGGCCTCCCGGGCGCGGCACAAGGTGGGGGTGCCGGTGCTGAAGCTGTTCTCGCACAGCAAGGAGTAGACGCTCCGCCGGGTCGGCCGGTGAGTGCCCGTCCGGGGCTGCCGGTGCGCTCGCGGACGCGAGGACGTCGGGGTCGGCCGCGCCCACGCGGACGCGAGGACGCGCGAGGACGTCGGGGTCGGGCGTGCCCGCGTGCCGGAGCCGCACCTCGTTGCGGCCCCGCGCCCCGGGGCCGGCCGCCCCACGCCCCTTGCGGGGTGACCGGTGCTCCAGCGCATAGGCTAGGGCCGCTCTCGTACGTACCGTCTCTGGGGAGAAACGCATGGCACCCGGCCTTCCTACCGCCATGGACCGACCGCACTTCATCGGCATCGGCGGCGCCGGAATGTCGGGCATCGCCAAGATCCTCGCGCAGCGCGGGGCCGAGGTGGCCGGCAGCGACGCCAAGGAGTCGGCGACCGCCGAGGCGCTGCGGGCGCTGGGCGCGACCGTGCACATCGGGCACGCCGCCGAGCACCTCGCCGACGACGCCAGCTGTGTCGTCGTGTCGTCGGCGATCCGCGAGGACAACCCGGAGCTGGCCCGCGCCGCCGAGCTGGGTGTCCCGGTGGTGCACCGCTCCGACGCGCTGGCCGCGCTGATGGAGGGGCTGCGGCCGATCGCCGTGGCCGGCACCCACGGCAAGACCACCACCACCTCGATGCTGGCCGTCTCGCTGGGCGAGCTGGGCCTGAAGCCGTCGTACGCCATCGGCGGCGACCTGGACGCGCCCGGCTCCAACGCGCTGCACGGCGAGGGCGACATCTTCGTCGCCGAGGCCGACGAATCGGACCGCAGCTTCCACAAGTACGCGCCCGAGGTCGCCATCGTCCTCAACGTCGAGCTGGACCACCACGCCAACTACGCCTCCATGGACGAGATCTACGAGTCCTTCGAGACGTTCGTGGACCGGATCACCGAGGGCGGCACCCTCGTGGTGTCCGCGGACCACGAGGGCGCCCGGGAGCTGACCCGGCGCGTCTCCGGGCGCGATGTGCGGGTGGTCACCTACGGCGAGGCCGCCGACGCGGACGTACGCGTGCTGTCGATCGTCCCGCAGGGGCTGAAGAGCCGGGTCACCGTGGTGCTGGACGGACAGGAGCTGACCTTCGCCGTCTCCGTGCCCGGCCGGCACTACGCCCTCAACGCCGTCGCCGCGCTCACCGCCGGCGCCGCCCTCGGCATCCCGGCCGCCGAACTGGCGCCCGCGCTCGCCGCCTACACCGGTGTCAAGCGGCGCCTCCAGCTCAAGGGCGAGGCCGCCGGCGTCCAGGTGATCGACTCCTACGCCCACCACCCGACCGAGATGACCGCCGACCTGGAGGCCATGCGCGACGCCGCCGGTGACGCCCGCATCCTCGTCGTCTTCCAGCCGCACCTCTTCTCCCGCACCCAGGAGCTGGGCAAGGAGATGGGACAGGCCCTCGCCCTCGCCGACGCCTCGGTGGTCCTGGACATCTACCCGGCCCGCGAGGACCCGATCCCCGGCGTGACCAGCGAGCTGATCATCGAGGCCGCGCGCGCGGCGGGCGCCGACGTCACCGCCGTGCACGACAAGGCGGAGATCCCCGCGGTGATCGCGGGAATGGCGAAGCCCGGTGATCTCGTTCTCACCATGGGCGCGGGCGACGTGACCGACCTGGGCCCGCTGATCCTGGACCGCCTGTCGCAGTGAAAAGGGGCTGAGAACTGATGTCGTACGACGTCGAGAAGCCGGACGAGCAGTGGCGCGCGGAGCTGAACCCGGCCGAGTACGCCGTGCTGCGCCAGGCCGCCACCGAGCCGGCCTTCACCGGTGAGTACACCGACACCAAGACCCAGGGTGTGTACTCCTGCCGGGCCTGCGGCGCCGAGCTGTTCACCTCCGAGACCAAGTTCGAGTCGCACTGCGGCTGGCCGTCCTTCTACGACCCGAAGGACACCGACGCCGTGGAGCTGGTCGAGGACCGCTCCCACGGGATGGTCCGCACCGAGGTGCGGTGCGCCCGCTGCGGCTCCCACCTGGGGCACGTCTTCGCGGGCGAGGGCTACCCCACCCCCACCGACCAGAGGTACTGCATCAACTCCATCTCCCTGCGGCTGACCCCCCAGGAGGGCTGAGCCGAGAGCGGGGCCCCGCCCGCGGGGCCGCCTCGACGGCCGGGGCTGGTGCCCCGGCCGTCCCGGTTTGAGATTCTGTGAGGGTGTTGGGTGTGGCGCGGTGGATCCGGTCCCGTCGCAGGCCCCCGCCCGTCGACGCCGGCCGCCGCCCGGACGGCGGCGGCCCCGGCGAGGCCGGGCGGGCCGCCGCGTCACCGAGCGCCCTGCGCGAGGCCCTGGCCGGGATCGGTACGACCCTCGACGCGGCCACCACCTGCACCGAGCTGACCCGGGCCGCCGTACGACTGGCCGACGGAGCCGCCGCCGTCCTGCGCCGCAGCAGGGAGGGCACCGCCGGGTACGACGCGATCACCGGGGACGCGGAACTGCTGCCCGACGTCCGGTGGGCCGCCGCCGCGGCCCGGGAGACGGACGTACCGGCCGTCGGCACGGGCCCGGACCCCTGGCTGGAGCACACCGGTGCCGCCCGCTCGGGAGCCGCCCTGTGCACCCCGCTGACCAGCGGGGACGATCAGTACGGGGTCCTGGTGTGGGCGCGGCCCGGGCAGCCCCTGCGCCGCGCCGAGGCCGAGCTGCTCGCCCTGCTCGCCGAGCGCGCCGCCTCGCACCTGCGGCACGCCCGCGCCTACGAGCAGGTCAGCCGGACCGCCGGGGACCTGCAGCGCGCGCTGCTCGCCGAGCCCGGCCGGCCGCACCCCAACCTGGACGTCGCCATCCGCTACCTTCCGGTGGGCCGCAGCGCCCTGGTCGGCGGCGACTGGTGCGAGACCGTGCGGCTGCACTTCGGGCGGACCCTGCTGGTCGTCGGTGACGTCATGGGGCACGGCCTGGAATCGGCCGTCGACATGAGCGCCTACCGCTCCTCGCTGCGCTACATCGCCTCCGCCGACCTGCCGCCGCACCGGGTGCTGCGGCAGATGGACGACATCGCCGCCGGGGAGGACGACCGCAGACCCGCCACCTGCCTGCTCGCCCGCGTCGACCCCGGCCGGGGGCAGGTCACCCTGGCCAGCGCGGGCCACCTCCCGCCCGTGCTCATCGACCGGGACGGCACCACCGGGGTGCTGTCCGTGCCGGTCGGGCCGCCGCTGGGCACCGGACTCGGCGGCTACGAGCCGGTCACCCACCGGCTGGCGCCCGGCGAGACCCTCGCGCTGTTCACCGACGGGCTCGTGGAACGCCGGGGCGAGGACATCGACCGCTCCCTGGCCCGCCTGGCCGCGCTGCGCTTCACCGCCGACTGCGCCCTCGACACCGTCCTGGACACCATCCTCACCCGCCTCGACGCCCGCCACGCCGAGGACGACGTAGCCGTCCTCGCGGCCCGCCCCCACATCCGTGAGGCGGCTGCGGTGCGGGCGGGGACGGGGAGTGCGGGAGGCTCTTGAAACGCGATGCGAGGGGCTGAGTGAGGGTCAGATTTCGAAGGGCGGCCAACTGACTGCCAGGCGACCCGGGTTGACCACCCCGACCCTCAGCTGACGACGCGCCGGCCGTCGTGATGGACGCCCCGGCACCGACCCCCGCCCCGCTCCCTTCGTAGTGCGGAAACACGCGCGGTCTAGACTCTCCCCGCACCAGCCCAGGATCGGTCGGCCCGAAGGGTACGCGGCGTTTTGATACGGATAGATGCAGTCACGAAGCGGTACCCGGACGGCACGGTGGCGGTCGACCGGCTGTCCCTGGAGATACCGGACCGCGCGATCACCGTCCTCGTCGGGCCCTCCGGCTGCGGCAAGACGACGACCCTGCGGATGATCAACCGGATGGTGGAGCCCAGCGAGGGCAGCATCCTCCTCGACGGCCGCGACATCCGGCAGCAGCCGGTCAACACCCTGCGCCGGTCGATGGGTTACGTCATCCAGAACGCCGGTCTCTTCCAGCACCGCACCATCCTCGACAACATCGCCACCGTGCCCCGCCTGCTCGGCTGGGGCAAGCAGAAGGCCCGGGCCCGGGCAGCCGAGCTGATGGAACGGGTCGGACTCGACACCGCCCTGGCCAAGCGGTACCCGTACCAGCTCTCCGGCGGCCAGCAGCAACGCGTCGGCGTGGCCCGCGCCCTCGCCGCCGACCCGCCGGTGCTGCTGATGGACGAGCCGTTCTCCGCCGTCGACCCCGTCGTCCGCAAGGGCCTGCAGGACGAACTGCTGCGCATCCAGGACGAGCTGGGCAAGACCATCGTCTTCGTCACCCACGACATCGACGAGGCGATCAAGCTGGGCACGAAGGTCGCCGTGCTGCGCACCGGCGGCCGGCTCGCCCAGTTCGCCCCGCCCGCCGAACTGCTCAGCGCCCCCGCCGACTCCTTCGTGGAGGACTTCCTCGGCGCCGACCGCGGCATCCGCCGGCTCTCCTTCTTCCCGTCCGCGGGGCTGGAGTTGCAGACCGCGCCGATCGTCGCGATCGACGCCGACGCCGCCCGGCTCGCCTCCCGGGCCCCTGCGGCCCCCTTCCTCCTCGTCACCGACCTCGACGGCAGGCCCCTCGGCTGGAGCGAACCGGACCGGCTCACCGCCGGCGCCATCGACCCCGGCCGGCTCCTGGACTTCGGGCGGCCGTTCGTGCCCGGCACCGACTCGCTGCGCACCGCGCTCGACGGCGCCGTGCTCTCACCGACCGGGTGGGCGGTGGCCGTGGACGGCGAGGGGCGCGCGGTCGGCGTCGTCTCCCAGCAGGTCATCGGCGAGGCGATCCGCGCCGCCCACAGCGGGGTGGCCGAGCGGGAAGACGCGGAGGCCGGGCGGTGAACGGCTTCTTCGACCTCCCGAGCGACCTCCAGCACAGCTACCTCGGCCTCGTCGGGCTGCACCTGCGCGAGGCCCTGCTTCCGGTGCTGGCCGGGCTGCTCGTCTCGCTGCCCGTCGCCCAGCTGTGCGTGCGGTTCCGCTGGATCTACCCGCCCGTCCTCGGCGTCACCACCGTCCTCTACGCCATCCCCTCCCTCGCCTTCTTCGTCGTCCTCATCGACTACTTCGGGCAGAGCGAGACCACGGTGATGATCCCGCTCGCGCTCTACAGCCTGGTGGTGCTGGTCCCGGCGATCGTGGACGGTGTCCGCTCGGTGCCGCCGGAGACCCTGGCCGCCGCCCAGGCCATGGGCTTCGGGGCCGTACGCCGGTACTTCCAGGTGCAGTTGCCCATCGCCGCACCCGCCATCATCGCCGGCCTGCGGGTGGCCACCGTCTCCAGCATCTCCCTGGTCAGCGTCGGCATGCTCATCGGCAACCAGGGTGCCCTCGGCAACATGCTGTACGACGCCCAGATCTACCACCGGCCCGCCCTGGCCGTGAACTCGGTGCTGACCATCGCCGTACTGGGCATCCTCGCCGACGCCGTACTGGTCCTCGTCCGCCTCCTCCTCACCCCCTGGATGCCGCGGAAGGGGACCACCCGGTGAACGTCCTGGACTTCGCACACGCCTTCTTCAACGACAGCGCCCACTGGCACGGCTACGACGGCATCCCCACCCGGTTCACGGAGCACCTCACGTACTCCCTGGAAGCCCTGCTGATCGCCGCCGCGATCGGCCTGCCCGTCGGCCTGCTCACCGGCCACACCGGGCGCGGCGGCAACGCGCTCGCGCTCATCGCCACCGCCGGCCGGGCCCTGCCCAGCTTCGGCCTGCTGGTGCTGATGGTCATCTGGATCGGCCTCGGAATGCTGCCGGTGATGATCCCGCTGGTGGTGCTCGCCGTACCGCCGATCCTGGTCACCAGCTACGAGGCGATCCGCTCCGTCGACCCGTCCCCGGTGGACGCGGCCCGGGGCATGGGGATGCCCGAGGCACGCGTGCTGTTCCAGGTGGAGGTGCCGGTCGCGCTCCCGCTGATCCTCAGCGGCCTGCGCACGGCGGCCATCCAGATCGTCTCCACCGCCACCATCGCCGCCTACGTGGGCCTCGGCGGCCTCGGCCGGTACATCATCGACGGCCTCTACCAGAAGAACTACGAGAAGGTCGTCGGCGGCGCCACCCTCGTCGCCGGTCTCGCCCTCGCGACGCTCGCCGTGTTCTGGGCGGCGTCCCGGCTCACGGTGTCGCCGGGGGTGCGCCGCGGCGGCTGACGCACCGGCCGCCGACGCCTAGGGGGTTTCGTTTGGATCAGCCCGGGTCCGCGACGCCCGGCACGGCACCTCGCCGCGTTGTCGGACCACCCGAGTACGCCCAGTACGCGGGTGATCCTCCGCCTTGCGATGCACCGCACCGGACGCCGCGGCCTGATCCGACCTGTTCCAAACGAAACCCCCTAGGACTCGGAGCGGGCCAGCGCGAGTTCGAGGACGACGAGCAGCGTGTCCCGCACCGAGCCCCGCTCGCGGGCGTCGAACACCACGACCGGTACCCCGGCGGAGACGTCCAGCGCCCAGCGGACCTCCTCCAGCGCGTGCTCGACCGTTCCGTCGAAGGCGTTCACCGCGACGGCGAACGGGATGCCCTTGTGCTCGAAGTAGTCGACGGCCGCGTAGCAGTCGTCCAGCCGGCGGGTGTCCACGATGACGAGGGCGCCGACCGCGCCCTCCACGATGTCGTCCCACATGAACCCGAACCGCTCCTGCCCGGGCGTGCCGAACAGGTAGAGCTTGAGGGTGGGGTCGATGGTGAGGCAGCCGAAGTCCATCGCGACGGTCGTCGTGGTCTTGCGCGGGGTGTGCGTGAGGTCGTCCACGCCGGCCGCGACCTCGGTGATGGACGCCTCCGTGGTCAGCGGCTCGATCTCCGAGATCGCGCCGACGGCCGTGGTCTTGCCCACGCCGAAGCCGCCCGCGATCACCATCTTCACCGGCAGCGGCGGCCGCACGGCCGCCGGCGCGGCCGGGCCCCGGGCCGGGAGCGGTTCAGTCGGTGTCACTCGGTACCCCTCGGGGAGTCGGGGACGGCCCGCAGGCCATCGATAACCCTGCGCAGGACGGACGCGTCGTGGGTGGCCTCGGCGTCCGGCACGTACACCGCCAGCAGGCCCTCCTCGCGCAGGTCCTCGGCCAGGACGCGGACCACGTTCAGGTGCAGCCGCAGCCGGGCCGCGAGTTCCGCGAGGGACTGCGGCAGCCGGCAGGCGGCGACGATGTCGTGCTGCTCGAAGGAGAGCCCGCCGAGCGCGAAGAGACCCTCGGCGGTCGCCACCACCTGGGTCTCCACGGGCAGCGCCCGGCCGGAGGCGGCGTCCGCGACCCGGCCGGCGGTGACCAGGTACGGCCGTACGGCGGGGGCGGGGCCGACCGGGTCCGGGCCCGGCGGCGCGCTGCCGTCCGCCATGGGAGGTCTCTCCTTCTCAGCGGGCCGTCGCCGCGCCGACGCTGTTCTTCAGCTCCAGCACCAGCTGCGGGCTGAGCGCGGCACCGGCGCGGTTGGCGAACAGCGTCATCTCGTAGGCGACGTTGCCGAGTTTCGCCTCCTTGTCGGTGACGACGCCGAGCACGGCGCCGCTGCCGATCGCGGAGACGATGACGTGCCCGCCCTCCAGATCGATGATGACCTTGTTCAGCCCGCCCAGGCCGTAGTTGCCGGACGCGCCCGCGGCCAGGCTGGTGATGCCGGACACGATCGCCGCGAGCCGCTCGGAGTCGGCGTGCTCGCGCAGCTCGGACACGGCGATCAGCAGGCCGTCGGAGGACACGGCGATCGCGTCCACGACGCCGGCGGTCTCGGTCGCGAAGCGGTTCAGCAGCCAGGTGAAGTCGGCCGCGGCGGCCTGCAGGTCGGTCTGCGGTGTGCCGCCCGTGGGGCTGTCACCTGTCGACGTGCTCAACTCTCGGGCTCCTTCCGGGAGGCGGTGCTGTCATCACTGTCATCACTGACAGCGGTACTGTCACCGCTGTCACGGCTGTTACCGCTGTCGCTGTTCCCGCCGATGCCGTCCCGGCGGGTGAGGGGGTCCGTGCCGGCGTCGCGCCGGGCGCGTTCCACCGCTTCCTCGAACTCCTCCAGCTCGCTGCGGACGGCTTCCGCGTCCAGCGGTCGTACGGTCTGCGGCACGGTCGTCGGTGCGGCACCGGTGGTGGTCCGGAGCGTGGCCCCTCTGACGCGGCGGCGGAGGGGGCGTCCGGTGCCGGAGGGAGGGGGCGCGGGGGGCCGCGACTCGTCCGGCGCGCGGCGGGGGAGACGGCGGGGCAGCGGGCCCGCACCGTGATCCGCGCGGGCGGGCTCGTCGGTGGCGGTGCCGTCGGCCGGGGTCCTCGCGTGCGCGGGGTCCGGCGCGGGTGGCAGGTCCCGGGACGGTGCCGGTCCCGACGTCGTGGTCTTCCGTGCTGGTGCTGGTGCTGGTGCTGGTGCTGGTGCTGGTGCTGGTGCTGGTGCTGGTGCCGGTGCGGCGGTGGCCGGGGTTTTCGTGCCCGCGGCCGGTGCCACCAGCAGCGAGGCCGGCAGTGTCACCTCCGCCGTCACCCCGCCGCCCGGCGTCCGGGTCAGCTCGACCCCTATCTCCCAGCGGCGCGCCAGCGCACCGACCACGAACAGGCCCAGCACCTTCGTCGGCACCAGGTCCAGGCGTTCCCGGCGGATCAGCCGGGCGTTCTCCTCGGCGAGCCGCTCGGCGCTCATGCCGAGGCCGTGGTCGGTGACCACGATGTGCGTGCCCCCGGCGCCCGAGCGGACGGTGACCTCGACGGGACTGTCCTGTGGTGAGAACGCCACCGCGTTCTCCAGGAGCTCGGCCGTCATCAGCGTGAGGTCGCCGATGACGTCCGGCTCGACCAGGGCGTCCGACGCGGCGTACAGCCGTACCCGCCGATACCCCTCGATCTGCCCGAGCGCGGCCCGGACCACGGTGGACAGCGCCGTCGGCCCCGCGTCCAGCACGGTCTCGCGGATGCCGGCCAGCAGCATCAGGCTGTCGGCGTTGCGGCGCAGCCGTACGGCGATGTGGTCGATGGAGTACAGCCGCTCCAGCAGCGCCGGGTCGGTCTCGCCGCGCTCCACGGCGTCGATCAGCGCGAGCTGGCGGGTGGTCAGGTTGCTCACGCGGCGGCCGACGTTGCCGAACATCTCGGCGGTGTTGCGGCGGCTGAGCACCTGGCGTTCCAGCAGCGCGGCGGCTGTCGTCTGCACCCGGTTGAAGGCCTCCGCCAGGTCGCCGATCTCGTCGCGGGCCGTGACCGGCATGTCCCGCAGCCGGGGCGGCCCGTCGTCCTCGGCGTCGTCGTCGGCCACCCGCGCCAGCTCGCGCCCCGCCACCTCGGCGACCTCCCGCGCCGCCCCGGTGAGCGCCTGCACCGGCCGGACCACCGAGCGGCGCACCAGCACCGCGAAGGCGATCCACAGCGCGAAGGCGATCAGCGTGCCGCTCAGCAGCAGCCCGGCCCGCCACCGGGCGGTGTCGGCGGCACCGTCGGCGCGGTCGGCGATCTCGCCGATCAGCGCGGTGGTGATCCTCAGCCGGGCGGCGGCCTGTTCGGGGTAGGCGGGGTAGTCGCCCAGCGCGTCCCGCACCGACCGCCGCAGCCGCGCCTGGTCGTCCGTCTGCAACCGGCCGATGCCGACCTGCAGTTCGGCGTACGCCTCGGCGATCTCCCGCTGCGCCCGCGTGTGTTCGATGCCGGAGAGCCGCTCGGCCTGCGTCTCGGTGGCGAACCGGCCGAAGCGCGCGGCCTGGTGGGTGTAGAGGTCGTAGGCGCCGACCGCGTTGGTGAACTCGATCAGCGCGTTGGTGTCGCCGGTGGTGGCGGCGAACACGTTGGTCTCGAAGGCACCGTGGGCGGCGTCGGCGCGCAGCAGGGAGTCCAGCAGGCTGCCGGTGAAGGTGTCGGCGAAGTCGGCGTCGCGGTCGAGCCCGAGGCCGTCGATCAGGCTCTGCGCGGCGCCCGCGTAGGCCGGGTCGATGTTGTCGGCGGGCAGGTACGACTGCTCCACCGAGGCGCGCAGGCTGGTGAGGCCCTCGACCCCGCGCAGGGCCTGCGCCTCGCTCTCCGGCAGCCGGGCGCCGAAGGTCTCGCGCACCCTGCTCACCTGGGAGTCGACGGCGCGCTGTGCCGCGCGGTAGGCGGACGTCGAGGGCCGCGCGTCCCCGGACTCGTAGCGCGTGGAGAGCAGGATGGCCTGCTGGTGCTCTGCCTCCACCCGGTCCACCAGCCGTGCCACCTGCGCGCTGTTCCGCACCAGCCGGGCCGCGGAGGCCGCGCTGGACGACTGCTGCACCAGGTCGGTGAAGAGGTACGCCAGCAGGACCGCGATGACGGCGAGGGGGATGCCGACGAGGAGGTTGAGCTTGCGCCGGAAGGGCCAGCGGTCGGCGAACGCCGCTCGTGCGCCGTCCTGCTCGGGTGTGTGCCGGCCGGGTGCGCCGTCCTGCTCGGGCGCGTGCCGGACGGGTGCGTCCACCTCGTTCGTGGACACCGGGCCTCCTTCGTGCTCACGACACCGGAGCGGGCCCCGCGCACCGCTGTGTTCGATTCCGACCGGCCCGAGACTACAGGCCGGTCGAGGGGCGGATCAGCCCACCTTTCATCAAGAATCCGTTACGAAGACACCGCTCTGCGTGTACAAGTGGTCGCAGATTGAGGCCAATCGGTGATCTGCGGCCCTTGACTGACCGAGAACGGGCTGGATTGGATCAGTGGGTGACTTACACAACCCACATCAGCAGGTCCATCCGGAGGAACCGAGGCGCGGCGGCGGTCGCCCTCGTGGCGGCGACGGCTCTGCTGGCGGGCTGTTCCTCCAAGGACGACAAGGGCGGCAACCCCCTCACCGAGGGCGGGGCGAGCGGCGACAGCGTCGTCGTCGGATCCAACAACTTCCCCGAGAGCACCCTGCTCGCCGACATCTACGGTGAGGCGCTCAAGGCCAAGGGGATCAAGGTCACCTACAAGCCGAACATCGGCAGCCGCGAAACCACCTACGGACTGATCAAGAACGGTTCCATCTCGGTCCTGCCCGAGTACAACGGGGCGCTGCTGGCCTATCTCGACCCGAAGGCGACGCCGAAGACCCTCGGCGCGACCACCCAGGCCGTCAACGCCAAGCTGGACTCCAAGCTCACGCTGCTGAACCCGGCGGCGGCGGAGAACAAGGACTCGGTCACGGTCAACGCGGCCACCGCGAAGAAGTACCACCTCACCGAGAACTCCACCATCGCCGACCTGAAGGACATCGCCGGGGACCTGGTCATCGGCGCCTCGCCGGAGTTCCAGACCCGGCACCAGGGCCTGGTCGGCCTGAAGTCCGTCTACGGCGTGGAGTTCAAGTCCTTCAAGGCGCTGGACGCGGGCGGTCCGCTCACCCTGGCGGCGTTGAAGAAGGACGCCGTGCAGGCGGCGGACCTCTTCACCACGGACGCGAACATCGCCAAGGAGAAGTTCGTCGTCCTGCAGGACCCGAAGAACCTCTTCGGCTTCGAGAACGTCCAGCCGCTCGTCTACAAGAGCGCGCTGCCCGCCAAGGGCGTGGACGCGCTCAACGCGGTCTCCGCCAAGCTCGACACCGCGACCCTGCAGAAGCTGGACACCCAGGTGCAGACGGAGAACAAGGACCCGCTGGACGTCGCCAAGGCCTGGCTGCAGTCCGCGGGCCTGGACTGACGGCCCGGGCTCGCCCACAGCCCGAGCCACCCGGGCGCCCCGCGCCCGTGGGCAACGGAACGACCCGAACGACCCGAACGACCCGAACGACCAGGAACGACCAGGAACGACCGTGGACGTGCCGACGCGGGTGCCCCCGCCTCCCGGGGACACCCGCGTCCCGCTCGACGGCCGCGGGCTCACCCTGCCCGCCCTGGTCCGGCTCGCCGACGCCACCGCCGTACCCGCCGTCGACCCCGCCGCCCTGGACCGGGTCCGCCGCGCACGCGAGACGGCCGACCGGCTCGCCGCGACGGGCCGCTGGTACGGCCGCGGTACCGGCGTCGGCGCCCACCGCTCCGTCGCCGTCGACCCGGCCGACGAGACCGGCCACGGCCTGCGTCTGCTGCGCAGCCACGCGGGCGGGGCCGGAGCGCCGCTGCCGGCCCGGACGGTCCGCGCCATGCTCGCGATCCGCGCCAACCAGCTCCTCGCCGCCGGTTCCGGCATCCACCCGTCCTTCGTCACCGCCCTCACCGACGCCCTCCGCCTGGGCGTGCACCCGGCGGTCGACGAGTACGGCGCCGTCGGCACCGGCGACCTCACGGCCCTGGCCCAGACGGCCCTGACCCTGCTCGGGGAACGCCCCTGGCTGACGGGGGACGGCTCTCCGGCGGCACCCGCCGACACCGGGGTGCCGGGGGAGGGGGTGCGTGCGTCCGTGCCCGTGGGCGGCGCTGTGCGGACGGCCCCTGAACCACAGGGTGCCCCTGACGGTGCCGTCGCGGAGGAGGCGGTCCTGCCGACCCCCCTTGAGCATCCGGTGGCCGAGGGGGACCGGAGTTCCGGGGAACTGCCCGCGCCCGTCACCCTCCGGGCCGGTGACGCCCTCGCGTTCCTCAGCAGCAACGCCCTCGCCCTCGCGCAGGCCGCGCTGGCCGGGCACGAGACCGAGGTGCTGCTCCGGGCCACGCACGCCGTCGCCGCGCTGTCCCTGGCCGCGGTCTCGGGCTCGCCCGAGGCGTACGCCGCGCCGGTGCACGCCCTGCGGCCGTACCCGGGCCCGGCCCGTGCCGCCGCCGAGGTACGGCGCCTGCTCGGCCTGCCCGACGAGCCGGCGGCGCCCGGGCCGGCGCCGGCGGGACGCCGGATCCAGGACCCGTACGGGTTCCGCGCGTTCCCGCAGGTGCACGGTGCCGCACTGGACGCCTCGGCCGCGCTGCGCCGGATCGTCGAGGTCGAGATCAACTGCCCCACCGAGAACCCCGTCCTCACCCCCGACGGCCGCCTCTACCACCACGGCGGTTTCTTCGCCGCCCCCCTCGCCCTGGCCCTGGACGGCCTGAACCTGGCCCTGCTGAAGACCGCGCAGCTCTCCGCCGCACGCCTGTCCGCGCTGAGCCGCCCCGACCTCACCGGCCTGCCCGCCTTCCTCACCACCGGCCCGCCCGGCAGCTCCGGCACGATGATCCTGGAGTACACCGCCAACTCGGCGCTGGCCGAACTGCGTTCCGGCGCCGCCGCACCGGCCTCGGCCGGACACGCCGTCCTCTCCCACGGGCTGGAGGAAGCCGCCGGCTTCGCCGGGCAGGCGGCCCGCCAGACGTCCCGGGCCCACGCCGCCTACGCCACCGTCCTCGCCTGCGAACTCGTCGTCGCGGTGCGGGCATTGCGCCTGCGCACGGCACCGCCGGCCACGCCCGCCTTCACCCTCGCCGCCTCCGCACTCCCCACCGGCCTGGAGGACCGCCCGCTGACCGGGGACATCGCGACGGCGGCCCGACTCCTGCCCCTCCTGGCCGCGTTGTGACACGGGCGCTCCGGTCTCCCTCGCCCGTGTGAGGTTTCCGCGCGGGCAGCCCGGACGAGGGCACGGTCGAGGTCGCCGAGCGTGCCCCCGTCCTCGCGCTCCGCGGAACGCGCGCAGTGCTCAGAGGTCGAACTCGTGCGGCGGAAGGTCCAGCGCGTAGCACGCCTCGCGCACCACGGCCTGCTCGTCCTTGTCGAAGTCGCCGTCCGCGCCGCCGATGACGATGCCGATCTGGACGACGGCCCGCGCCTCGGCGGGCTTCTTCTTGGCCTTGGCGACCTCCTGCAGCACGCTCACCTTGCCGAAGGCGAAGTCCGCCGTCAGTTTGTCCAGGTTCTGCTCGAAGCGGCGGCGGAGGTCGTCCGCCGGGAAGTTCTGCAACACCTCGTTCGTGGCGATGAGCTGGGCCACCCGCTGCCGCTCCGACGGGTCGACCGTCCCGTCGGCGGCGGCCACGAGCGCGCACATCGCCATGCTCGCATCACGGAACGCGCCGCTCTTCAGATCGTTCTTCTTCGCCACCAACTGGGTCTGCATCTGCGACGCGGACTCCTTGATGCGGTCCCACAGGGCCATGTGCGCTCCTCGTATCGGCCGCCTGATGCTCCGGCAGCATCCCGGCGGGTGATCTCTACAGCACTGTAGAAGATAGCTTCTACAGTTATGTAGAAACGAATGGGGCGGCCGTGGAGTTCCGTAGATCCGGACCGAGTCCGCGCACGCGGCGCGCACAGCGCACACGGCGGACGCGGCCGGAGCACAGCGACGACGTCCCGGGAGGCGGGGCGTCACTCACCCACGCCCCCGTCAGGCCGCCCCCTCCACCCCCTCCGATCCGAGCGTGTGACCCGCGGCGCGCTCCAGCTTGCGGCGCCTGCGGCGGCTCATGCGGGGTTCCTGGTCCGGGAGCCAGCCGAAGGCGAGGCAGCTGCCGGTGGCGCCGAGGAGGAGGCCGATGAAGAAGCCGCCCAGGTTGGAGGTGAGCCAGGTGCCCAGGGAGAGCAGGATGCCGGTGATGGAGTAGAAGAGCCGCTGGGCGGGGTTGAAGAGGATCAGCAGGCCCAGCAGGACCATGAGGCCCGGCAGCAGATAGCCGGCCAGGCCCTGCATGCCGATGTGCAGGACGACCTTCAGCGAGGCCTTCTCGGTGAGCAGGATCTCGCCGCCGCCGAGGGCGAGCAGCAGCCCGCCCCAGAACGGCCGGCGGGCCCGCCATCCGCGGAAGGCGAGCCTCGGTCCCCGACGTGGACGGTCCGGCACGGCGATCAGCAGCCCGAGTCGCTGAAGCGCAGCTTGAGACCCGGCAGCTTGAACACACCCGCCGTCGTCGCGTAGTTGGTCTGCCGCAGGTTCGCGATCCGCACGGTGTCGGCCTGCTGGCTGAAGACGCCGATCGGACCCTTCACGCCCGCCTTGGTCAGCGTGCTGGCGTCGTTGCCGATCTCGATGTTGTTGAACGCCGCGTCACCCGACAGCTCGGTGGAGTCGGTGGTCAGGTCGGTCGCGCTGACCTTCTCCGACCCGCTGCCGGCGGTGATCAGCAGGTTGGTGCCTCCGAGGTCGACGCTCTGGCACAGCTTGGTGAGCGTGGCGTGCTTGATCGCGGAGGTGATGATGAGCACCTGGCCGCCGCTGTCCCCGGCGTTCGGGCTGCCCTCCGACATGTTGTCGAGCCCGCCGAACTGCTCGAAACCGGTGCCGTTCAGTTCCGTCGCGGTGACCGTGAACGGCATGCCGGAGATCGCGAACTGCACGCCCAGCGCTCCCTGCGCGGTGAGGACCGCGAGGCCGGCGGCGACCAGGGTGGCGGGTACGGCCATCACCGCGGCCCGACGGGCCCGGACGCGTCCCCGTCTCTCGCCGCCGGAAGTGGCCCCGGTGGCGCCAGGGGTGTCGGAGGAGGTGTCGCTCCCCGGGTTCTCGGGGGTGTTGCCGGTGGACGGGACGTCCGGGGACGAGGCCATGTCTGCTCCCATGGGCATGGATCAATGCGGGTTGGGCTTCAGTGGCGCGGTGTCCTGGCGCGGACAGCGGGTGCCGCGTACGCCTCCTCGCAACTCCCGGCGGGCGCAAGGGCTTTCTCGTTACGCGGCAGTAGCCTTTCGAGGAAGTTACCGCCGGTTACTTTCAGGGGTCAAGGGAGATGTGAAAAAAGGGTGTCGGATGTGGGCGGGCCGCCTCCGCCTGCCACAACTCCCCTTCTTCTCCTTGACGTTGACGGTTGACGAGGTCTACAACTTCCCCTGTTTCCCCGGATCCGTGGCGCCGGATCCAGCAAGCGGCATCCGTCGCGTCACCGGCGTGGAACCCCCCGCGCCCTCGCGGCACCGGCCGCGTTCCCGGCCCTGTCACGGCAACCGCTCCACCTCGCACCGCGGCACCGGCACGGTCGTTCCCCCTGTTTCCTCGCGTGCCCGGCCGCCCCTGGTCCGGCCCGGCCGGAGGTCTTCCCCCGAGGCCTTCGGCCGGTGCCGGTGTGCCGCCGTCGCGGGTCCGCCGCGTACGGAGAAGGCGCGACGGCCCTGCGCCGGCGGCATCTCCCGCTCCACCCGCCACCCCCCACCTCACCTCAGCTGTCCCCCCACATGGAAGAGAGGCACCCGCATGCGTACGCGCTCCCTCCTCGCCGTCGCCGGCACCGCCACGGCGCTCGCCCTCACCTGGGCCGCCCCGGCCTCCGCGGCCGGCGCGGTCCTCACGACCGGCAGCACCGGCGGCACCGCGGTCGCCGTCGGTGACACCCTGACCGCGCCCCTGGCCTCCGGCACCTTCGCCACCTTCTACTCCAGCGCGACCGGCACCAGCGGCGTGAAGTGCGCGGGCTCGCAGTTCACCGCCAAGGCCACCGGCAATCCGGCCGCGCCCGGCACCGCCACCGAGTCCGTCACCGCGCACACCTTCGACAGTGCCACCTGCACCAGCAACGTCACCGGCGTCCTCGGCGTCAACGGCATCACCATCAACAACCTGCCCTACTCGGCGACGATCACCTCGGACGGCACCCTCACCGTCTCGCCCCCGAGCGGCACCGCCATCCAGGCCACGGTGCAGCTGCGCACCCTGCTGGGCACCGTCACCTGCGTCTACCAGGCGCCCAACCTGACCGGCAAGGCCGACAACGCCGACAGCAGCATCAACTTCACCAACCAGCAGTTCAGCAAGGTCTCCGGTTCCTCACTGTGCTTCGCCAACGGCTACTTCACCGCCAAGTACGCGCCCGTGACCGACGCGGGCGCCCGGGTCTACGTCAACTGACCGACCGCACCGCCCGGTTCAACGTCGTCGCAGACGCCGTAGCCGGAACGTGAGGGCGGCGCCCCCGGTGAGCAGCAGCACCGCGGTGGCGCCGCCCGCCAGCACGGGCGCCGACGGCCCCGAGCCGCCGTGCCCGGTCTCCGCGGCCTCGGCCCGGCCGCCGGCGGCACCCTCGGCCCGCCCACCGCTCCTGCCCGCGGCCGGTGCCGCGCCCTCCGCCGGCGCGCTCACCCCGGACGACGTCCGCGGTTCCGGCGACGCCGGTCCGCTCGGCGACCCCTGCGGCCGCGCCGACGACCGTGCCGTCCCGCCGGCCTTCCCGCGCTCCGGGAACACCACGTCGGAACACGCGTAGTACGTGTCCGGCGTACTGCTGTTCTGCCAGACCGTGTAGAGCACCTGACGCCCCGTCCGGTCGTCGGGCAGCGTCGCGCGCAGGTGGTACGCCCCGTCGCGCAGCGGAGGGTCCGTGACCTCGGCGAAGGGTCGCTCCGGCAGGTCGGACCAGGTCAGCGGTTTCGTCGGGTCGTACCCCTGCTGGGTCAGGTACAGCCGGAACGTGCCCGTGTGCGCGATGGTCGAGGCGTAGGTCAGCGTCAGCCGGCCGCCCGGTGCCAGCCGCGTCGCCGGCCAGTCCCGCCGGGGCAGGTCCAGGCCCCGGTACGCCGGCAGGTTCCCGCTGCACAGCCGGCCGTCCGGAATCACCTCACGGTCACGGCCGTCCACCCCCGCCACCCGCAGGTTGTCCCAGGCGGTGAACGGGGCGCCGTTCGCCGCGATCGCGGCCCGGCAGGCCGCCGTCCGGACCGCGCCACCGCCGGGCGAGCAGGCGTAGACCCGGCTGACCGGGTCCGTCGGGGCACCGTGCGCCACGGCGGGCCCCGCAGTCCACGGCAGGAGCAGGAGCGGGGCCGTCGCGGCGGCCACCCTGACGCCCAGGCGGGCGGTCATCCGAGTCATCCGGGTCTCCTCGCGGGCGCGGGAACGGGGTCTGCGGCGTCCAGTACGGCACCGGCGCCCGCCGTGTTCAGCCGTCTCCGCGCGTCCGCGCGCGGGGGGCGTGAAAGCACCGACCGGTTCGGCTGTTTTGCGCCTGCTCCCGGAACCCGTTGAGGAGCCGGCGGTCCGCCTCGTATCGTGGCGATCATGGGGACGGCATCCGTCGTCACGAGGCTGCCGGGCACCGCCCGGCATCGAAGGGGGCACCGCTGTGGGCTCGCCCGTTCACGCAGGAGAGAGCGACCGGCCCGCGCCGCGCGGGGGCGCTGACACGTGTCGCGACGCGGGCGCGGCATGCCGGACTCCCGTTGCCCCTCGGTGAGTTATCGTATGCAAGGGGTTAAAACAAACCGCATGTCCTGTTCGTTAGAGGTGCGAGGAGGGGTCCCAGATGGCGAGGCAGTTACGCGCTGAGCAGACTCGGGCAACGATCATCACTGCCGCCGCCGACCTGTTCGACCGGCACGGCTACGAATCCACCAGTCTGAGCGACATCGTCGCACACGCGAAGGTCACCAAGGGCGCCCTGTACTTCCACTTCGCCGCCAAGGAGGATCTGGCCCACGCCATCCTGGAACTCCAGGCCAGGGCCGCGCAACAGCTCGTGGCCGAGGTGGAGGGCCGCGGCTGCTCCTCGCTGGAGGCCCTGATGCGCACCACGTTCGGAATCGCCCGGCTCGCCGTGGAGGACCCCGTGCCGCGCGCCGGACTGCGCCTCGCCACCGCGGACATCGCCGTACGGCCGCCGCTGCGGCACCCGTTCACCGAGTGGCTGGAGTTCGCCACCCGCAAGTTCGGCGGAGCGGTCCGGGAGGCCGACGTCCACGGCGACCTCGACGTCGGCGCCGTCGCCCACTCCCTCGTCTGCTTCTTCATCGGCACCCGGGTCGCCGGCCGCTCGCTGGAACCCGTCGGACGGCTGCCGCGGAGGGTCGCCGAGATGTGGCACCTCATGATCCGCGGCCTCGTCCCGGTGCACCGCCGCCCCCGCTACGTCACCCTCGCCACGCAGCTGGAGCGGGAGATCCGCGCCGCCTGACACCCGCGATACCGTGACGGACATGCCCGACACCCCCTTCGCACCCGTGATCCTCGGCAACGAACCCGGCTCGTTCCCGCACAGCGTGCTCGCCGAGCGGCACCCCGCGATCATCCGGCAGGTACGGGAGGCGTTCCCGTACGGACCCGCGCAGCACGCGGCGCTGGACGAGCTGCTGAAGAGCTGCACCCAGGGGACGGTCGAGCCGCTTCCCGCCGATGCCCCGGACCGGGACCGGTGGCACGGCTGGGGCCTGGCCGAGTACGCCGGCCGGTCCTGGTACGACGTGCCCTGGCTGTGGTCCGAGAGCTACTTCTACCGCCGGCTCCTGGAGGCCGTCGGCTGGTTCGGCCCGGGCGCCTGGCAGGGCATCGACCCCTTCCGGCCCTTCAAACGCGCCGAACTGGACGCCCCCGAGACCGACGAGGAACTGGCCGCCCTGGACGGCCTGCCCGGCCGGCCGGAACAGGAGCGGGCCCGCGCCCTGCTGCACGGCTCGCTGTGGGGCAACCGCGCCGACCTCGGCTTCCGGATCTCCGCCGCGGGCGCCGACACCCGGGAGCCGGCCCCCGCGCTGGTCGCCGACGACAGCGACACCCTCTGGTCGCTGCTCCCGCCCGGCGGAGCGGGCACGCTCGTGCTCGTCGCGGACAACGCGGGCCGCGAACTCGTCCCCGACCTGCTGCTGATCGCCCACCTCCTCGCCGAGGGCCGGGCCGCGCGGGCGGTCCTGCACGTCAAGCCGTACCCGTACTACGTCTCCGACGCCACCACCGCCGACGTGGTCGACGCGCTGCACCGGCTGCGCGCGGCCCCGGGCGTGGCCGCCGAGTACGGGCGCGTGCTGTGGTCCGCCCTGGCCGACGGCCGGCTCACCGTCCGCGCCCACCCCTTCTCCTGCGCCCCGCTGCCCTACAGCGCGATGCCGGACGACCTGCGCGCCGAGTTCGCCGCGGCCACGCTGACCGTCCTCAAGGGCGACCTCAACTACCGCCGCCTGGTGGGCGACCGGCTGTGGCCGCCCACCACGCCCTTCCGGGAGACGACCGCGTACTTCCCCGGCCCGGTCGCCGCGCTGCGCACCCTCAAGTCCGATGTGATCACCGGACTCACGCCCGCCACCGAGGCCGCGCTGGAGGAGGCCGAGGGGCAGACCTGGCGGACGAGCGGCACGCACGCGCTCATCCAGACCGACCCGTCGGGCGAGCTCCCGCGGCAGTGAGCTGATCCGGGCCGGCCCATCAGGTGGGCTCACGCGGCAGTGAGCTGTTTCGCGCCGACCCGTCAGGCGATCTCCAGCGGCAGTGACTTGATGCCGTTGATGAAGTTCGACACCAGTCGCCCGGCCGGTCCGGCGAGCCGCGGCGGCCCCGGCAGCACGCGCAGCACCTCCTCGTGGAGCAGCCGCAGCTGGAGCCGGGCGAAGTGGGCGCCCAGGCAGACGTGCGGGCCGTCCCCGAAGGAGACGTGCGGATTGGGGGAGCGGGCGAGGTCGAGCCGGCCGGGATCGGCGAAGACGCGCTCGTCCCGGTTGGCCGAGGCGTGGAACACCACGACCTTGTCGCCCGCCCGGACCGCCCGGCCCCCCAGCTCCGTGTCCCGCACGGCCGTCCGCCGGAAGGTCAGCACCGGTGGGTGCCAGCGCAGCAGCTCGTCCACGGCGGACGGTACGCCGACCTTCCCGGCGCGCAGCAGCTCGTACGCCCCCGGGTGCTCCGCCAGCGCCAGCAGCCCGCCCGGGGCGGCGCTGCGGACGGTGTCGTTGCCCGCCACGGTGAGCAGGAAGAAGAACATCTCCAGCTCGGCACCGGCGAGTTCGGCTTCGTGGGCGAGCGTCGTCATGATGTCGTCGGCCGGGTGCCGTCGTTTGTGCGCGGCCAGCTGTCCGGCGTAGGCGAACATGTCCCGCAGCATCGCCGGTGACCTCGGGTTCACCGGCCTGCCCGACCCGTCCCGCACCGGCGGACCGGCCTCGTCCGGATCCTGGTAGCCGATGACCCGCTGCGTCCAGTGCAGCAGCAGATGCCGGTCACCGTCCGGGACGCCCAGCAGATCCGCCAGGTTCAGCAGGGCGTACTCGTCGGTGACGGCGGCCACCAGATCGACCGTGCCGTCCCCCTCCCGCGCCGTCGCCAGGGCACCCGCGAGCAGCGTGCGCGCCCGCTCCCGGGCCACCTCCGCGAACCGGTCGACGCGCCCCGGCGTGAAGGCGCGGCTCACCAGCCGGCGCAGCCGCCCGTGCGCCGGCGGGTCCTGGTTGAGCATCATCCGCCGGACGAACGGAAGGTCCTCCGGGTCCGGGTCGCGGATCTGCGTCGCACCGGCGTACGAGGAGTACGTCCCGGCGTCCTTCAGCACGCGTACGACGTCCGCGTGCCGGGTCACCGCCCAGAACCCGGGCCCGGCCGGCCAGCCCAGCACCTCCGGCTCCTCCTGCCAGGCCACCGGATGGTGGTCGCGCAGCACGCGGTAGGCGTCGTAGGGCACACCGGCGGCGTACCGGCGCGGGTCGAAGACGTCCGGGACCGGCGGCGCCTCGGGCACGCTCACGCGGGTTCGCCCTCGCGGGCCTCGACCGCTTCGCTCACTTCCACCGCTTCATGCGCCTCGACCGCTTCGACCGCTTCCTTCGCCTCCCGCGCCGCATCCGTTCCGTCGGTACCGTCGGTACCGTCCGCCCGCAGGAAGTCCTCCACGGTGCGGATCAGCTCCAGCGGGGTCTCGTCCATGGCGTAGTGGCCGGCGCCGGGCAGTACGGCGAGCCGCGCGCGCGGGTACCAGGACATCCAGGTCTGCCGCATGACCTCCGGCGACAGCGCGGGGTCGAGCGCGCCGGCCACGGCGAGCGCCGGCACCTCGCTGCCCACGACGTCCGCGCTGAAGTCCTCACCCGCCCACGAGTCCAGCCAGGCCCGGAACGCCTTGGCGTCGCTGCGCTCCAGCGAGCGGGCGACCATCCGGTCCAGCCAGGCGGCGGGCCGGCGCCCTCCGGTGGTGACGTCGATGATCGCCCGCCGGTACGCCGCCCGGTGCGCCGCCCCCGTGAACAGCGCCTGCTGTTCCCCGGCCAGCGGCATGCCCGAGGCCGGCACCGGCGAGACGCCGACGATCCGGCGGAGCCGGTGCGGAGCCACGGCGAGCAGCCGCTGCGCCACCGCGCCGCCCATGGAGTGCCCGATCACCGAGAACCGCTCCCAGCCGAGCCGGTCCGCCAGCTCCACCAGGTCCACGGCCGCCTCGGCGGTCGTGTACGCACCCGTGGCGTCCCGGGCCTCGCCGTAGCCGCGCAGGTCGACCAGCGCGTAGGCGAAGGACGCGCGGTCCACGTCCGGCAGGACGGCCGCGTACGCCGACCGGTCGGCGAACCAGCCGTGCACGGCGAACACCTTGTGGGCGCCGTCGCCGTGCACCTCATGGGGGAGTGCGAAGGAGGTCATGCGCTTACCGTGGCCCCCGCGCGCGGGCACGGCAAGAGCACCAACGCCACAACCGCCCGCCGGAGTTCCCGGTTTCCCGGGCGGTTCACGCGATGGTGTGATCATGTACCGCCGTGCGGATGGGGGTCCGGGGACCCGGGTAGGGCCCGGCCATGACGCAGCCGTTCGAACTCCCGCACTTCTACATGCCGTACCCCGCCCGGCTCAACCCGCACCTGGACGAGGCCCGTGCCCACTCGACCGCGTGGGCACGGGAGATGGGCATGCTGGAGGGCTCCGGGATCTGGGACCAGGCCGACCTGGAGGCGCACGACTACGGCCTCCTGTGCGCCTACACCCATCCCGACTGCGACGGACCCGCTCTCTCGCTGATCACCGACTGGTACGTGTGGGTGTTCTTCTTCGACGACCACTTCCTCGACATGTACAAGCGCACCCAGGACCGCGCCGCCGGCAAGGCGCACCTGGACCGACTTCCGCTGTTCATGCCGCTCGACCCCGCCACCCCCGTGCCGGAGCCGGAGAACCCGGTGGAGGCCGGGCTGAAGGACCTGTGGGCGCGGACCGTGCCGTCGATGTCCGTGGACTGGCGCCGCCGCTTCTCCGTCGCCACCGAGCACCTGCTCAACGAGTCGATGTGGGAGCTGTCCAACATCAACGAGGGGCGGATCGCCAACCCCGTCGAGTACATCGAGATGCGCCGCAAGGTCGGCGGCGCGCCCTGGTCGTCCGGGCTCGTGGAGTACGCGACCGCCGAGGTGCCCGCCGCCGTCGCCGGCACCCGGCCGCTGCGCGTCCTCATGGAGACCTTCTCCGACGCCGTCCACCTGCGCAACGACCTGTTCTCCTACCAGCGCGAGGTCGAGGACGAGGGCGAGAACAGCAACGGCGTGCTCGTCCTGGAGAAGTTCTTCGGCTGCACCACACAGGAGGCCGCCGACATCGTCAACGACGTCCTCACCTCCCGGCTGCACCAGTTCGAGCACACCGCGCTCACCGAGGTCCCCGCCGTCGCCCTGGAGAAGGGCCTCACCCCCGGTGAGGTCGCCGCGGTCGCCGCCTACACCAAGGGACTCCAGGACTGGCAGTCCGGCGGCCACGAGTGGCACATGCGCTCCAGCCGCTACATGAACAAGGGCGCGCGGCCCGGCTCGCCCTGGCAGCTGAAGAGCGGACCCGGCACCTCCGCCGCCGACATCGGCGCACTCCTCGCCTCGGCCGCCCAGGAACGCCTGCGCGCCCACTCCCACGTGCCCTACCAGAAGGTCGGCCCGTCCCGCATCCCCGACCTGTACATGCCCTTCGAGCTACGGCTCAGCCCCCACCTGGACGCGGCCCGCGGCCGCCTCGTCGACTGGTGCCACCGCATGGGCATCCTCCAGGAGGGCGTCTGGGACGAGGACAAGCTCGCCGCGTACGACCTCGCCCTGTGCTCCGCCGGCCTCGACCCGGACGCCACCCCCGAGGCCCTCGACCTCAGCGCGCAGTGGCTCGCCTGGGGAACGTACGGCGACGACTACTACCCGCTCGTCTACGGCCACCGCAGGGACCTGGCCGCCGCCCGCCTGACCACGGCCCGGCTGTCGCGGTGCATGCCCGTCGAGGGCGAGCCGACGGTCGTCCCCGGCGACGCCATGGAGCGCGGGCTGATCGACCTCTGGACGCGCACCACGGCGGAGATGACCGCCGACCAGCGCCGCACCCTCAAGGCCGCCGTGGACACCATGACCGAGAGCTGGGTGTGGGAGCTGTCCAACCAGCTCCAGAACCGGATCCCCGACCCGGTCGACTACCTGGAGATGCGGCGCTCCACCTTCGGCTCCGACCTCACCCTGAGCCTGTGCCGGACGGGTCACGGCCCGGCGATCCCCGCCGAGGTGTACGCCAGCGGCCCGGTGCGCTCCCTGGAGAACGCCGCCATCGACTACGCCTGCCTGCTCAACGACGTCTTCTCGTACCAGAAGGAGATCGAGTACGAGGGCGAGATCCACAACTCCGTCCTCGTCGTGCAGAACTTCTTCGGCGTGGGCTACCCGGCCGCGCTCGCCGTCGTCCACGACCTGATGACCCAGCGCATGCAGCAGTTCGAGCACGTCATCGCCCACGAACTTCCCGTTCTCTGTGACGACTTCCAGCTGTCGCAGGAAGCGCGGACCGCCCTGGGCGACTATGTGCTCGACCTGCAGAACTGGCTGGCCGGCATCCTCAACTGGCACCGGAGCGTCGACCGCTACAAGGCCGAGTGGCTCGGCCGCCGCGCCCACGGCTTCCTGCCCGACCGCGCACCCGCCGTGCCCGCCCTCACGCTTCGCTGACGGTCACCGAAACTTCTCGTACGGAATCGGGCATTCGGGGAACTACGGTGAGCCCTCGGAAGTCTTGTGGAGTAAGGGGAACAACAGACCACGGATCACGGGGGGTGCTCGGCCTTGACCGAGACCATCGAGAGGCTCACCGAAGAGACCACGGGGGAGAAGGCGTCGGGGACGGGGGAACTGACGCCGTACGTCGCGCCGTTAACCGTGCCGCCCCTCCTGCGGCCCGCCGACGGCGACGTCCTGCGCGAGACCGAGATCGCGCTGCGTCCGACCTGGGTGCGCCTGCACCCGCAGCTCCCGCCGACCCTGATGTGGGGATACGACGGGCACGTGCCGGGCCCGACCATCGAGGTGCGGCGCGGCCAGCGCGTCCGCATCGCCTGGACCAACCGCATACCCAAGGACAGCGAGTACCCGGTCACCTCGGTGGAGGTGCCGCTGCGCACCGACGGCCGCCCGCAGGCCACCACCGAGCCCGGCCGCGGAGGCGTCGAGCCGAACAAGGACGTCGCCGCCCTGCCCGCCTGGTCGGTGACCCACCTGCACGGCGCGCAGACCGGCGGAGGCAACGACGGCTGGGCGGACAACGCCGTCGGCCACGGCGACGCCCAGCTGTCGGAGTACCCGAACGACCACCAGGCGGTGCAGTGGTGGTACCACGACCACGCCATGAACATCACCCGGTGGAACGTGATGACGGGCCTGTACGGCACCTACCTCGTCCGGGACGACGAGGAGGACGCCCTCCACCTGCCCTCCGGCGAGCGCGAGATCCCGCTGCTCATCGCCGACCGCAACCTCGACACCGACGAGGACGGCCGCCTCAACGGCCGGCTGCTGCACAAGACGGTGATCGTCCAGGAGAAGAACCCGGAGACGGGCAAGCCGGTCTCCGTCCCGTTCACCGGCCCGTACACCACGGTCAACGGCCGCATCTGGCCCTACGCCGACGTCGACCCGGCCTGGTACCGCTTCCGGCTGGTCAACGCCTCCAACGCGCGCATCTTCGACCTCGTCCTCATCGACGAGGACGGCGAGCCGGTGCCGGGCATCGTCCACCAGATCGGCAGCGACGGCGGGCTGCTGCCACGCCCGGTGCCGGTCGACTTCGACGAGCAGCTGCCCGCCCTCACCGCCGCGCCGGCCGAGCGCTTCGACCTGCTGGTGGACTTCCGGGGCCTGGCCGGGCGGACCCTCCGCCTGGTGAACAAGGGCCGCAACCAGCCGGCCGGCGTGTCCGACCCGGCCGGTGACGTGCCCTGCCCGGACGTGCTGGAGTTCCGGGTCCGGGACACCTGCGAGGAGGACACCTTCGAACTGCCGGAGGTGCTCTCCAACTCCTTCCGCCGCCTCACCCACGACATCCCGCACGGCCACCGCCTGGTCCTGCTCACGCCGCCCGCCACCAAGGGCGCCGGCGGGCACCCGGAGATCTGGGAGATGACCGAGGTCCCGGACGCCTCCGGCCTGCGGCTGCCGGCCGAGGGCATCGTCCAGGTCACCGGACCCGACGGCACCACGAAGACGTACCGCCGCACCGCGCGGACGTTCAACGACGGACTCGGCTTCACCATCGCCGAGGGCAGCCACGAGCAGTGGAGCTTCCTCAACCTCGCGCCCATCGTGCACCCCATGCACATCCACCTGGCCGACTTCCAGCTGCTGGGCCGGGACGCCTACGACGTCTCCGGCTTCGACCCGGCCGTCGGCGGCACCCGCACCCCGATCCGGTACGACGCGGGGACGGCGATACCGCTCGCGCCGAACGAGCGCGGCCACAAGGACGTCTTCCGGGTCCCGGGCAACCAGATGCTGCGGGTCATGGGCCGCTTCGACGGCGCGTACGGCCGGTTCATGTACCACTGCCACCTGCTGGAGCACGAGGACATGGGCATGATGCGGCCGTTCGTCGTCATGCCGCCGGAAGCCCTGAAGTTCGACCACGGCGGGGCGCACGGCGGCCACGGCGAGGGCCACACGGGCTGACGGCGGGACAGGGGCGGCCGCGGGTGCGGGCAGGCCGGGTCACACCGGCCGGGCGGCGGTCCGGGACGCCGCGTGCTCGACCGCGGCACGCGCCAGTGCCCGGATCATCGGGTGCGGCCGCGAGCCGTCGCCGGCCAGCTCCGGCTGGAACAGCGAGGCCAGGAAGAACGGATGGCCGGGCAGCTCGGCCATCCGGACCCGGCCGTCCTCGTCGTGGCCGGAGAACCGCAGCCCGTGGGCGCGGAGCGTGTCGAGGTGGCGCGTGGGGCCGTAGGCGCAGAAGTACCGCTCCACCGTGCGCGCCGAGCCGATCACGGACGCGGCCAGCGAGTCCGGCTCGACCGCCACCGCGGCCTCGTGGCCCACCAGGGAGCAGGCCAGCGGCTCGATGAGCGGGTCCTCGGCGTCCGGGTCGTTCTCGGCGTGCGCCACGCGGGTCAGCCCGCACACGTTCCGGGCGTACTCCAGCAGCGCGTGCTGGAAGCCGCCGCACGTGCCCAGGAACGGGATGCCCTCCTCGCGCGCGGTGCGCACCGCCGCGAGGACACCCGCCTCGCTGCGGTACGGGCTGCCCGGAAGTACCCACACGGCGTCGAACCCGCGCACCGCGCCCTCGGCCGCGGCGTCCTCCGAGGAGATCCAGTACGCGTCCAGGACCAGCCGGTCCCGGGCGGCCAGGGCGTCCAGCAGAACCGGGACGCGGGTGTGCGAGACGACGTGCGGGGAGCGGTCGCCGACGAGGGCGAGGGTGGCGGTGTTCATCATGGCCACCATCCTCGGCACCACGGGTGGTTCACGTCCAACGATGGTTCCTGCACGGTCGATAAGCGCTGCTGATGGAGTGCCATGCTGGGCGGCATGGACCCGCATCTGCTCCGCACCTACGTCACCGTGGCGCGTCTCGCCTCCTTCTCGGAGGCCGCGCGCGAGCTGGGCTACACCCAGTCCGCGGTCTCCCAGCACATCGCCGCCCTCGAACAGGACCTGGGCGCACCGCTGCTGACCCGTCGGCCGGTCGCGCCCACGACAGCGGGCGAACGGCTGCTGGAGCACGCCGGTCCGCTGCTGCTGCGGCTCGACGCGGCCCGTGCCGACGTCGTCCGCATGGCCGCCGCGCCCCAGCACGGCCTGACCCTCGCCACCACCGCGACCGCGCTCGGCCCCGCCGTCCTCGGCGCGCTCCCGCCGGCCGGTGTCACCCTGCGCGTCCTCACCCGCGCGGAGATCCCCGCCGCCGTCGCCACGGGCGCCGCCGACCTCGGCCTCGTCGACGGGCCGGCGGCGCCGAGCGATCCGCTGCGGCTGCCCGACGTGGCGCCGCTGACCACGCACGGCGTCGCCGAGGAACCCGTGAGCGTCCTGCTGCCCGCCGGACATCCCCTCGCCGGCCGTACCGGTCTGCGCCTCGGCGACCTCCGGGACGCCCGCTGGATCGACGCGCCCGACGCGGCACTCCCGCTCGCACACCTGCGCGCCGCGACCGCGGGCGGCGGCGCCTTCCGGCCCGCCCTGCGCTACGAGGGCACCGACATCCGCACCCTCACCGCCCTCACGGCGGCCGGGCACGGCCTCACCCTGCTGCCCCGCTCGGCGGCCGCGGCCGTCCCCGGTACAGCCGCCGTCCCCCTCACCTCCCCCCGCCTCGTCCACCGCACGGAACTCCTGCACGGCGGCAGCCCCGGGGGTGCGGCGGCGGAGGTGGTGCGACGGCTCCTGGACGGGCGGTGAGCGCGCCGGAACCGGTGAGGAGAGCCGAAAGGAGGAAGAGCGGCACCGGCCGACGGTCCGGCCGGTGGTCCGGCCGGTGTGCTACGGCGGCGGTCCGGCCGGCCCACGCCACCACGGTCGGGCGCGCGTCGGCCCGCGCGCTCCCCTCCGCGCCCCCTACCCGCCGCCGGTCTTCGGCCATTCTCACTCGTTCGTGTCTCGTCGCGGCCCGCCGTCCCGGGTAGAGCACCAGCCGGAGGCGAGCGAACCATGGAACAGACTGCGTTGCGTCCCAAGCCCATCCCCGGTCAGGACCGGCGGGACGACGGCACCGCCGGGACCGCCGGGACCGCCGGCCCCGCCCGCCGCCCGCACGCCGCGCCCCGGCGCGGGCGGCGGCTGCGGACCGTGCTGCTGGGCGTGTGCGCCGGCACCGCGCTGGTGCTCTCCGGTGTCGGCATCGGCACCGTCGGCGCCACGGTGATCGGCATGGGCCGGCTCGCCGAACTGCAACGTCAGGCTCCGCCGCCGGCCCCCTCGGCCACTCCCACCGCCGAGCCCGCCCCCGCCGCGCCCGGCGCGACCCTGGGTGTCGAGGTCGTCGACGCCGAGAAGGCGGGCGCGCTGGTGGTGGGCGTGCACGTGCCCGGCCCCGGTTACGCGGCCGGCCTGGTCCGCGGTGACGTGGTGCTGCAGTTCGGCACGTCCCGGGTCGACACCGCCGCCGACCTCGCCCGCGCCGTCACCCGCGCCCGCTCAGGGAAAGCCGTGCTGCTCACCGTGCGCCACAGCGGCGGCGGCTACCAGCAGCTGTCGGTGGCCCCCGGCCTGGTCACCTGACCGAGCCGCGTCCCTACGGCTCGCAGGTCCCGCACACGCCACGAAACCCGCTGGTCACCGTCCGTCCCGCGCGCCATCATGGGCCCATGCCGAGTCCCCTCGCCACGGACCGCGGACCGCGCAGCGCGCGCTGCGGACCGCGCACCGCTGGACGTCGGTCGCCGGGACCGGCTCGCGTGCCCCTGTCCGGGCGGGCAGGATGCTGCCCGAGACGCCGACGCGCCACCGCCCCGCCCCGCCCCTTCTCCCTTCCCCTCGCGCCCGGAGGCCCGGATGACCGGTAGTACGCCCGCGCCCTTCACCGCCGCCGACTACAGGGCCCGCATGGAGCGCGCCGCGCGCTCCGCAGCCGACGCCGGCCTCGCCGGGCTGCTCGTCGCCCCGGGACCGGACATGGTGTGGCTCACCGGCTACACACCCACCGCCGTCACCGAACGGCTCACCGTGCTGGTCCTCGCCCCGGGCCGGGACCCCGTCCTGGTCGTGCCCACCCTGGAGGCCCCGGACGCCGAGCAGGCCACCGGCGCCGCCGCGCTGACCCTGCGCGACTGGACCGACGGAAAGGACCCGTACGCCGTCACCGCCGGCCTCCTCGACGACCGCGGCCGGTTCGGCATCAGCGACAACACCTGGGCGATGCACCTGCTGGGCCTCCAGCGGACCCTGCCCGACACCTCCTACGCCTCCCTCACCGACGCCCTGCCCATGCTGCGCGCGGTGAAGGACGCGGCCGAGCTGGACCTGCTGGCGGCCGCCGGAGCGGCTGCGGACACCACGTTCGAGGAGATCCGGAAGGTTCCCTTCGCGGGCCGCCGAGAGTCCGACGTCGGCCAGGACCTCGCCCGCCTGCTGCGCCGCTTCGGTCACTCCCAGGTCGACTTCACCATCGTCGGCTCCGGCCCGAACGGCGCCAACCCGCACCACGAGGTCGGCGACCGGGTCATCCGGCGCGGCGACATGGTCGTCCTCGACTTCGGCGGCCTGATGAACGGCTACGGCTCCGACACCACCCGCACGGTCCACGTCGGCGAGCCGACCGAGGAGGAGCGCCGGGTCCACGACGTGGTGCGCGCAGCCCAGGAGGCCGGTGTCCAGGCGGTACGCCCGGGCGTGGCCTGTCAGGAGGTCGACCGCGCGGCCCGCGCGGTGATCAGGGACGCCGGGTACGGCGAGTACTTCATCCACCGCACCGGGCACGGCATCGGCGTCACCACGCACGAGCCGCCGTACATGATCGAGGGCGAGGAGCAGCCGCTCGTGCCCGGCATGTGCTTCTCCGTGGAGCCCGGCATCTATCTGCCCGGCCGCTTCGGGGTGCGGATCGAGGACATCGTCACGGTCACGGAGGACGGCGGACGCCGCCTCAACAACACCACCCGTGAGATGGTCATAGTGGACTGAGAGGCCCAGGAGACCCCTGCACGACGACACCCGGAACGGCTACCCGCGACCCATGACCCAGGCACCGACACCCACCGCGGACACCGTCCGCAGACTGGTTCGTTCGCTGCTCAAGGAGGGCGACGACGGCACCGGTGGGCCCGATGTGCGGCCCGTGACGGAGGACCGGGAGCACACCTGGTGGATCGGCGGCCGCCATGTGCTGCGCCTCGCCCCCGACCGCGAGGCCTCCGTTCGCCGCCGCCGGGAACTGCGCCTGCGCGACGTGGTCCGCCCGCATGTGCCGGTCGCCGTGCCGACCAGCGTCGCGCACGGCGACTGGGCGCCCGGCCTCGCCTACACGCTCGACACCCGGGTGCCCGGCGGCACGGCCGACGAGCACGACGTCTCCGCCATCGGCGAGGCGGACCTCGCCGGGCTGCTCGGCGGACTGCGCGCGGTGCCCGTACGGCAGGCCGAGGCGCTCGGTGTGCCGCGTGTCGCGCCGCGCTCGCTGGAGGCGCTGCGCCGGATGGCCGTGCACGCGGCCGAACGGCTCTCCGCCGCCGACGAGTTCGACGCCGCCCGGCTGCACCAGCTCACCCCGCCCGGCGCGGCCCAGCTCGCCGCGCAGCCCGGTACCGCCGTCCTCACCCACCACGGGCTGACCGGCGCGCACGTGGTGGTCAGCGCCGACGGACGGGTGCGCGGCATCCTGGACTGGACCGCGGCGGCCCTCGGCGACCCGGCCGAGGACATCGCCGGGCTCGCCGTCGCCGTCGGCTCCCCGGCGGCCGTCCGCGCCGCCACCCTCGCCGGCTACGGCGCCCGCCCCTGCCTGCGCGGCCTGTGGCTGGCCCGCTGCGACACCGTCATCCGCCTCACCGACCACCTGGAGGGCCGTACGACCGGCTCCCTGCCCCTCCTGCGGACCCAGCTGCGGCGCGTCTGGGAGCCGATCCTGCTGGAGCGGGTGACGGACTTCCCGGAGGACGAACCGGAGCCCTGACGGGGCCGCAGCGGCCCCGCAGGCGGTGCCTGTACCGTCCGCCGGTCAGGGCTGTGCCAGCACCACGCACGACTCGCCGGGCACCTGGAGCAGCCCGTCCGGGCCCGGTGCCTCCACCGGGTCCCAGGCGGCGAGGACCTCCACCCGGCCGGTGCCCAGCGGGATCGCCGCCTCCTCCTCGCCCAGGTTCACCGCCACCCGTACGTCCCCGCGGCGGAAGGCCAGCCAGCGGGCGTCCGCGTCGTAGGCGACCTTCGTGTCGGCGAGGTCGGGGTCGGTGAGGTCGGGCTGTTCCCGGCGCAGCGCGATCAGCCGGCGGTACCAGGCCAGCACGCGCGCGTGGGGCTCGCGTTCCGGCTCCGACCAGTCCAGGCAGGACCGCTCCCGGGTGGCCGGGTCCTGCGGGTCGGGCACGTCCTCCTCGGCCCACCCGTGCGCGGCGAACTCCCGTCGCCTGCCGCGCCGTACCGCTTCGGCCAGCTCGGGGTCGGTGTGGTCGGTGAAGAACTGCCAGGGCGTGCCCGCCGCCCACTCCTCGCCCATGAACAGCATCGGCGTGAACGGCGCGGTCAGCGTCAGCGTGGCCGCGCAGGCCAGCAGACCGGGGGAGAGGTGTGCGGCGAGCCGGTCGCCCTGGGCGCGGTTGCCGACCTGGTCGTGGGTCTGGCTGTACCCGAGGAGCCGGTGCCCGCCCACCCGCGCGCGGTCCAGCGGCCGGCCGTGGCTGCGGCCCCGGAAGCTGGAGTAGGTGCCGTCGTGGAAGTAGCCGCCGGTGAGCGTCTTGGCGAGCGCGGCGAACGGAGCCCGGGCGAAGTCGGCGTAGTAGCCCTGCGACTCCCCGGTCAGCGCGGTGTGCAGGGCGTGGTGGAAGTCGTCGTTCCACTGGGCGTGCAGCCCGAGGCCGTTCTCCGTGTGCGGGGTGATGAACCGCGGGTTGTTCATGTCCGACTCGGCGATCAGGAACAGCGGCCTGCCGACCTCGGCCGCCAGGCCGTCCACGGCCGCCGACAGCTCCTCCAGGAAGTGGCACGCGCGCGTGTCGTACAGCGCGTGCACCGCGTCCAGCCGCAGCCCGTCGATCCGGTAGTCCCGCAGCCACGCCAGCGCGCTGCCGAGGAGGAACGCGCGCACCTCGTCGGAGCCGGGCGCGTCCAGGTTCACCGCCGCGCCCCACGGCGTGGTGTGCGTGTCCGTGAAGTACGGCCCGAACCGGGGGAGATGATTGCCCGACGGGCCCAAGTGGTTGTGTACGACGTCCAGGACGACGCCCAGCCCGAGTCCGTGCGCCCGGTCGACGAAGCGTTTCAGTGCCTCGGGTCCGCCGTACGGCTCGTGCACCGCCCACAGCGACACCCCCTCGTAGCCCCAGCCGTGCCTCCCCGGGAAGGGGCACAGCGGCATCAACTCCACGTGCGTCACACCCAGTTCCACCAGGTGCTCCAGCCGGGCGGCGGCGGCGTCCAGGGTGCCCTCCCGGGTGTACGTGCCCACGTGCAGCTCGTACAGCACCGCGCCCGGCAGCCCGCGCCCGGCCCACGGTGCGCGCCACTCGTGGCGCCCGTGGTCCACGACGGCGCTCAGCCCGTCGGGGCCGTCCGGCTGGCGGCGCGAGCGCGGGTCGGGCAGCACGGGGCCGTCGTCCAGCGCGAACCCGTACCGTGTGCCGTCCCCCGCCTCCGCCTCGCCCGTCCACCAGCCCTCGCGCGCGGGATCGCGCGCCAACGCGCGCGTGGTGCCCTCGCAATGGAGCGTCACTCGGTCTGCCTGCGGTGCCCACACCTCGAACTGCACGGACGGTTCCCCTTCGTCTGCTCACCGTGATGTCCCGCGGTCCCATCGTGCCGTCCCGGACGATCAATCCGCTTTCGAATCGGCCCTTTGCCGGCAGGTGTCGCGGAAGTGCCCGCACACCGGCACCGGTTCCGTGAATTCTGGACACCCGGGGTTCACTGCCCGACAATCACCAGCGTGACGTCGTCCTTCGAGTTCTCCACCTACCCCGCGCGCCTGTCCGACGCGGAGCGTGACAAGGCGCTGCAGGCGTTGCGCGACGGCGTCGCCCTGGGCCGGCTCTCGCACGACACGTTCGTGCGCCGCATGGAACTGGCGCTGGCCGCACGCCACTCCGAGGAACTCGCCGTCCTGGTCGCCGACCTGCCCCGGGAGAACCGGTTCTCCCGGGTGATCCTCGGCACCGTGGAGGCCGTTTCCGGGTTCACCGTGCGGCTGCGCCGGGCCTGGCAGGCCGAGCGGCTTCCCAAGCTGCTGCTGCCGCACCCGGAGCACACCCATCCGCTGCGCATCGGCCGCGACCCCGCGAACGGGCTGCGCCTGAACCACGAGACCGTCTCGCGGGTGCACGCCGAACTGCGCCACCAGGGCGGCCTGTGGGTCCTGAGGGACCTCGGATCCACCAACGGCACCACCGTCAACGGCCGCCGGGTGACCGGGGCGGTCGCCGTCCGCGAGGGCGACCAGGTCGCCTTCGGCAGGATGGCGTTCCGGCTCACGGCCCCCTGAACCGCCCGCCTGCGCCTGTCCGGCCGCACCGTTCGAACGGACACTCGGCCACGCGCGTGTACCGTCCCGATCGGGTGAGCCGCACTCCGGATGCCGGGCCGCCGTGCCGATGGAACGGGCATGACGTATCTCACCAGAGCGGCAGCGGCGGCCGGCGCCCTGCTGGCCGCCACCGGCCTCCTCACCGCGGGTCCGGCCCGGGCCGCCTCCCGGGACACCCATCCCGGCGACTGGCTCCGCCTGACGGTCACCAAGGGCGGCGCCCGGTCCGGCGGCACCCTCGGCGCGCTGCTGCTGTGCGACCCGCCCCTGGGGCACGCGCACGCGGCCGAGGCCTGCGCCGAACTGGACGCCGTCGACGGGGACATCGACCGCATCCCCGCCGCGCACGCCTTCTGCCCGATGATCTTCGCTCCGGTGACCGCCCACGCGCGCGGCCGCTGGAACGGCCGCTGGATCGACTTCGAGGAGACGTACACCAGCGCGTGCGTCATGAGGGCACGCACGGGACCCGTCTTCCGGCTGGACGGCTGACCGCCGCGCCCCGGGCCGGACACGGCTCAGACCACCCGCTCCCGGGCCTGCTGTGCCGCCACCAGCACCGTCCGGGACTGGTGCTCCACCTGGTGCTCCAACGGCACCCAGCGGGCCCGGAACCGCTCCGCGAAGGCGTCGCACCAGTCGGCGACGAGCTGCTCCAGGCGCGGCGCCGCCCGGTCGTCGGTCTCCCGCAGCACCCGCAGCAGCATCGCCGCGGCCCGCAGCGGCAGCCGCCGCCCGAAGGCGTCCACGCTGCCGACGTACGCCATGGTGGTGCCCGCCGGGGAGGTGTGGATCCAGTCCTCGGCCAGGCCCGGGATCAGCCCCAGCGCCCAGCGCGCGGCCCGCAGCAGCGGCCCGTCCACGCCGTCCAGCCGGGGCAGCGCGTCGGCGAGTATCCGCTCGACCTCGCGCGCGTCCCGCAGCAGCCGCGCGGCCAGCCGCCGCATGGCCGCCGCCGGCGCCGGGTGCGGCGCCGGGTCGTCCACCAGGTCACTGGCCCACATCGGCACCTCCACCACGGCCGTCAGGCCGCCGTACCGGTGCGCGTGGTACCAGGTGCTGTGCCGGGCGTCGTCCGGCATGCTCGGGTAGGCCACGCCGGTCTCCGGGCCGGGCATCACGTGCACCCCGGGGCCGGAGGCCGGCCAGCCCGCCGCGTCCGAGGCCCCCGTCTCCACCGGTATGTGCAGTTCCGCGGCGGACTTGGCGAACGGCTCGGCGAGGCCCGGGACGTCCTTGGTCAGCTGCACCCAGCTGCCGCCCAGATCGGTGCCGTGCAAGGTCACCTGGAGATACGGGCGCAGCTCGTCGATGACGGCGGTCAGCGCCCGTGTCTCGGGCGGCAGGCGATCCGGCGGCAGCACGGCGGGCGACCACTCCGGCTGCTCCGCGCCCGTCGGCCGGTAGAAGCCGAGGTGGTAGTCGAGCAGGCTGCGCGGCGCCGGGGTCACGTGCAGACTCGCGCCGTCCGGGTCCGCGCACAGCAGGAAGTGCCAGGAGGTGTCCGCCCGCAACTCCCGCTCGGCCAGCACTCTTTCGGCGAGCACTCGCAGCGTGGAACCGCCCGTCGGCTCGTTGGCGTGCGCACCCGCCACCACGAGCACGGCTCGGCGGGCGTGTCCCACCGACAGCAGGTGCAGGGGTCTTCCCGCGCGCGACAGGCCCACCTGGCGCAGCGCGCACAGCCCGGGCTCCCGAGCCGCCAACGCCCGTGCGGAGGCGACCAGTTCGGGAACGCTGGGATAGCGCAGCTCCGGCAGTGGACTCACCCCCGACTTGTCCGCCCGGCTTCGCCCTCCCAGTCCCGCACGCGGCGGGTGAACTGTCAAGCGTGCGGCGGGGGAGGCTCCCGGGGGCGCCCGGGCGCAGTGGCCCGCCCCCGTACGGGCCACTGCGCTGCGTGGGCTCACTGCTGGTGCAGGCCGCGTCCCGCGAGCGTCAGGAACACCTCGCCCACCGCTTCCGAGAGCGTGGGGTGCGCGTGCACGTGCCGGGCCACGTCCGCGGGCTCGGCGTCCCAGCCGACGATCAGCTGGCTCTCGGCGATCATCTCCGACACGTGCGGGCCGACCAGGTGGACGCCGAGCACCTGTCCGCCGCCGGCCTCCGCCACGACCTTCACCATGCCGCCCTGCCCGTGCACCATTCCCTTGGCGACGGCGGTCAGCGGCATGGTGTTGACGTCGACCTCGTGCCCGCGCGCGCGTGCCTCGGCCTCGCCCAGCCCGACCGAGGCGGTCTGCGGCGAGGAGTACGTCACCCGGGGCACGGCCGCGTAGTCGACCGGCGCCGGCTCCAGCCCGGCCAGTGTCTCGGCCACCAGCAGGCCCTCCGCGAACGAGGCGTGGGCGAGGCCGAGCGAGGGCGGCGGCAGCAGGTCGCCGACGACGTGGACGCCCGGCACGGCCGTCTCCAGCCGGCGCCAGTCCGCCGGTACGACGAACCCCCGCTCGTCCGTCGTCAGACCGGCCGCCTCCAGGCCCAGCCCCTCGGTGACCGGAGCCCGGCCCACGGCCACCAGCAGCCGGTCCGCCGTCACCGTCCGGGTCTCCCCCCGCGCCGTGCGTACGCGCGCGCGTACGCCGCCGTCCAGCAGCTCCGCGTCGAGCAGCCGCGCCCCCGCCTGGACGTCGATCCCGCGCTTCTTCAGGCCGCGCGTCAGGTGCCGGCTGACGTCGGCGTCCTCCAGCGGCACGATCCGGTCGGCGGCCTCCACCAGGGTGACCTGGGCGCCCATGGACCGGTGGAAGGAGGCGTACTCCGCACCGATCGCGCCCCCGCCCAGCACCAGGACGGACGCGGGGAGTCCCGGCGCGAACAGCGCGTCGTCGCTGGTCACCACGCGTCGCCCGTCGGGCGCGAGCCCCGGGAGCGTGCGCGGGCGTGAGCCGGTCGCGAGGACGATCCCGCGGCGCGCCACCAGGTCGCGCACGCCGGGCGCGACCCCACTGTGCGCGCCGTCGTCGATTGTGCGCACGCCCTCCACGCGCACCGTGCGCGTCCCCGTCAGCCGCGCGCTGCCCCGCACCACCCGCACGCCCGCGTGCGCGAGATGCGCCTCCACCCCCTTGTGGTTGCGCGCCACGATGTCGTCCCGGGTGGCCACCAGCGCGCCCCACTCGACGGAGTCCACCGTCGCCTTGACGCCCCAGCGCTCGCGGGCCTCGGCGATCCCGTCGACCAGTTCGGCGGCGTGCAGCATCGCCTTGCTCGGGATGCAGCCCCGGTGCAGGCACGTCCCGCCGACCTTGTCGCGTTCGACGAGGACGACGTCCAGCCCGAGGGAGGCGGCACGCAGGGCGGTGCTGTAGCCACCGGTGCCGCCACCGATGACGATCACGTCGGATGTATGGATGCCCGTATCGATGGTCATGGCATCCACCCTCCGTCCACCCCTTGCCATGAGTCCAAGGCAATGTTGTTGTGGGATCCATGCATGATCCTTATGGGAGGGCGTGAGGATGAGCCTGCGTCAGATGGAGTACTTCGTGACGGTCGTCCAGGAGGCCTCGTTCACCCGCGCGGCCGACACCCTGCACGTCACCCAGCCCGCGCTCTCCCACCAGATCAAGGCGCTGGAGAAGTCGGTCGGCGGCGCCCTGCTGGAGCGCCTGCCCCGGGGCGTGCGCCTCACCCCCATGGGCCGCGCCTTCCTCCCGCACGCCGAACTCGCCGTCCGCAGCGCCGCGCAGGCCCGCCGCGCCGCCCGCGCCACCGTCGGCGCCGAGGGCGGCGAACTGCATGTCGCCGCCCTCCACTCCATCGCGGTCGGCGCCCTGCCCGACGTCTTCGCCCGCTGGCGCACGGCGCACCCGAGGGTCCTGCTGCGCCTGCACGAGTACGCCACCGCCGAGGCCCTGGAGGAGGCCGTGCAGCGCGGCACCGCCGACCTCGCCGTCGGCCCCGAGCCCACCGGCCGGCCCGGCACCGTCGTGCCCGTCGGCGAGGAGGAACTGGTCCTCGTCGTGCCCTTCGACGACCGGTTCGCGGGCCGTACGACGGTCACGCTCCCGGAACTCGCCGACCGCCCGTGGATCCGCTGCGCCATGGAACCCGTCGTGCACGGCGAGCGCTTCCTCGACTGGGCCTGCGGGAAGGCAGGCTTCCGCCCCCGGACGGCCGTGTGGACCGAGCACACCTCGACCGCCGTCCGCATGGCCGCCGCCGGCGTCGGCGTGTGCACCGCGCCCGCACACATCGTGCGCGGCGCCGTCGGCGAGGACTGCGTGGTCCTCAGCCCGGAACCGGCCTGGAAGCGCCCCCTGGCCGTCTACGCGCGCGTGCCGCCCACCGGGGCCGCCGCGGCCTTCGTGGACCTCCTGCGCGCCACCTGGCCGTCCCTGAGCACCCCCGGGCCGTACGAGGACTGCGAACCGGCCGCCGTACCGGCCGCCACCTGATCCCCCCGGGCCGCTCAGTCCTCCGCGACCCGCTCCAGCAGCGCCACCGGCAGCCGGTCCAGAAGGTCCGCCACGCGCACGTGCCCGGTGAACTCCCGCCCCGGGACGAGCGCGTCCGCCCACCGGCCGGGCGGCAGCGGCAGCCGCGTCTCCCGCCAGCCGCCCGCCTCCGCCAGCCGCAGCGACAGCCGGGTCACCACCGTGACCGCCTCACCGGAACGCGCGAACGCGAGGCAGTGCTCGGCCGCCGGGCCCTCGGCGGCCAGCGGGTCGTACGACGCGCCCGCCCCGAACGCGTCCGGCCGCCGGGCCCGCAGCCGCAGCGCCGCCGCCGTCACCGCGTCCTTCTCGCCCGGCGCCTCCGGCGGGAACGCCACCGGCCGACGGTTGTCCGGGTCCACCAGCGCCCGGTACTCGCCCTCCGTGCCCTGGTACACGTCCGGCACCCCGGGCATCGTCAGATGGACCAGCGCGGTACCGAGGACATTGGCCCGCACGTGCGGCTCCAGCGCCTTGCGGAACGCGGCCACCCGCTCGCCGGGCGGCCCGCACGGCCCTCCCGCGACGAAGGCCGCCACCGCCTCCTCGTACGGCGGCTCCTGCTCCGTCCAGCTGGTGTACATGCCCGCCTCGCGCACGTGCTTCAGCAGCGCCGCCCGGACCCGCTCCTCCTCCGCGGGGCCCAGTCCGAACACCGTCTGCCAGGCCGCCCACGCCAGCTGGCCGTCCGGCACGCCCTCCTCGGCCTGCGTCACCTCGGCGAGCAACTCCGCCCAGCGGTCCGGGCACTCGGTGAGCACGGCCAGCGCGGCCCGCACGTCCGCGCTGCGCTTGGTGTCGTGCGTGGAGACGACCGTGCCGGTGAGCGGCCAGTCGCGCTGCACGCGCGCGCAGTACGCGTGGAAGTCCTCCGGTGGCACACCCGGGCTGCCCGGGTCGCCGCCCACCTCGGCCAGGGACAGCAGCGGCACGTAACGGTAGAAGGCCGTGTCCTCCACCGACTTGGCGCGCAGCGCGGACGCGGTCTGCGCGAACCGGGTGCGGAACTCCACCCGGTCGGCGTGGTCCGGCGCCGACGCCTCACCGGGCGGCTCCACCAGCAGCCGGCGCACGATGCCGACGGCCTCGGCCTCCTCCGGCACCACGAACGCCAGCCGGGCCTCCTCGGCGGCCTCCTCGGTGATCACGGCCGAGGCGTCACCGGAGGCGTAGGGCCGGTAGACCCGCATCCGGACCAGCAGCTCCTCCACGGCCGTCCGCAGCGCCCAGGGCGCGCGGTCGCGCAGCGACAGGTCGGGCGAGGCGGCGCACAGCCGGGCCGCCACCCGGGTGAGCCGGTCCGTCTCGGTGGCCAGTTCGTGGGTGAGCACCTTGTACGCGGCCCGCCGCGCCGTGGCCTCCCAGTTGCCGCCCCGGTCCGTCTGCGGTGCCGCGAAGGCCCGGTAGCGGCCCAGCAGTTCGTACGCCCCGGTGCGGTCCGTGAACAGGCCGTCGACGTGCCGCAGGGCGTCGTAGCCCGTGGTGCCCGCGACCGGCCAGGAGGACGGAAGGCGCTCGTCGTCGGCGAGGATCTTCTCGACCACCGTCCAGCGCCCGCCGGTCGCGGCGTGCAGCCGCGCCAGATAGCCGTCGGGGTCGGCGAGCCCGTCCGGATGGTCGATCCGCAGCCCGTCGACCACTCCCTCCGCGAGCAGCCGCAGGATCGTGCCGTGGGTGGCGTCGAACACCTCCGGGTCCTCCACCCGCAGCCCGATCAGCTCCGAGATGCTGAAGAACCGCCGGTAGTTCAGCTCGGTACGGGCCAGCCGCCACCACACCGGGCGGTACCACTGGGCGTCCAGCAGCTGGGGCAGCGGAAGGTGCTCGGTGCCCGGGCGGAGCGGGAACGCGTGGTCGTGGTAGCGCAGCACGTCACCGTCGACCACGAGGTGTGCCAGTTCCGAGCCGACCGGAGCGCCGAGCACCGGCAGCAGCACGCGGCCGCCCTGCGCCTCCCAGTCGATGTCGAACCAGCGCGCGTACGGCGAACCGGGTCCGTCGCGCAGCACCTCCCACAGGGCGCGGTTGTACCGGGGCGCCAGCGCCATGTGGTTCGGCACGATGTCCACCACCAGGCCGAGGCCGTGGTCCCGCGCGGTGCGCGCCAGCGCGCGCAGCCCCTCCTCGCCCCCCAGCTCCTCGCGCACGCGCGTGTGGTCCACGACGTCGTAGCCGTGGGCGGACCCCGGCACGGCCTCCAGGACGGGCGACAGGTGCAGGTGCGAGACGCCGAGCGACGCCAGGTACGGTACGGCCGCTTCGGCGGCGGCGAACGGGAACGCGGGCTGGAGCTGCAGCCGGTAGGTGGCCGTGGGCACCGCCGGTCCGGGTCGCGCAGAAGTCATGGGAACCTACGTACCCCGCTCGCCGGCTTTCGTGTCATCGGCCGCTGCCCGGATCACGCGCGCGTGTCTACGTTCGAGCGATGGGGACGACGGGGAAACCGGGACGGCACCGCACACGGGACACCTACCGGCGGGTGATCGGCCTGACGGGGCCGCTGCTGCCGTGCGTGTCCTTCCTGGGGCGGCTGCCGACGGCCACCATCCAGTTCGGCAGTGTGCTGCTCGTGGCCCGCACGAGCGGTTCCCTCGGCGCGGCCGGCCTGACCGGCGGCGCGCTCGCCCTCGGCCAGGTGGCCTGCGGACCGCTGGTGGGGCGGCTCGCGGACCGGCACGGCCAGCGGCCGGTGGTGCTCGCGTTCTCGCTCGCGGGCGCCCTCGCCGTGGCCGCGCTCGTCACCGGCGCGCTCGCCGGGCTGCCGACGCCCGTCCTGGCCCTCCTGGGAGCCGCCGCGGGAGCCACCGTGCCGCTCGTCGGTCCGCTGGCGCGCGCCCGGCTGATCGCCCTCGCCCGCCGCGCCGACGCCCCGGAGACCGTCGTCGGCGCGGCCCTCTCCTTCGAGAGCACCCTGGACGAGCTGTCGTTCGTCCTCGGCCCCTCACTCGTCGGCCTGGCCGCGGTACTCGCCCACCCGGCCTACGCGATGGCCGCCGCGGCGGCACTGGCGGCCACCTGCGGCAGCGCGTTCGCCCTGCACCGGACGGCCCGAGCGGCGGCACCCGCGCGCGTGGCGCCGGGCCGGGCGGTACCCGCGCGCGTGGCGGCCGGTCCGGGCGGCGCGGCCGCGTCCGGGAACGCCGGCCCGCGTCCCGCCCGGATGCGGGCCAGGCGTGCCCCCATGCCCCGCTGCGTGCCCGCCCTGTTCACCGCGCTGGCCCTCCAGGGCGCCGTGTTCGGGGCCTGCCAGGCCGGGATCACCGCGCTCACCGCCCGGCTCGGACAGCAGGACCAGGCCGGGCTCGTGTACGCCGCCATGGGGGTGATGAGCGCCGTGGCGGGGCTCGCCATGGCGGCCGTACCGGAGCGGGTCGGGGCCCGGACGCGGTGGCGGCTGGCGACCGCTGCCGGCTGCGCGCTCTCCCTGCCGCTGCCGGGCACGAGCGGCCTGCCCGGCCTGTACGCCGTCGTGACCGTCCTGGGCGTCGCCTACGCCCCGCACCTGATCACCGTCTTCGGCCTCGTGGAGCGGGCGGTCGCGCCGTCCCGGCTGGCCGAGGCGATGGGCGTGGCCACGAGCGCCCTCGTCGGCGGTCAGGCCCTGGCCGTCGCCGTCACCGGGCCCCTCGCCGAGACCCACGGTCCCTGGGCGGCCTTCACGGCGGCGAGCACGGCGGCCGGCCTCGCCTTCGTGCTCGCTCTCACGGTGCGCCCGACGACGTACGCGGGGGAGCCGGGGAAGGCCCCCCACGCGCGCGTGCGGGACGCGCAGCCCCGCTAGGGGGCTGCGACACCCCGCTACGCCGGCCGCTGCAGCACGGTCAGGCTGCGGTCCGGCAGGGTGATGCGGTCGCCGGCCGCGACCTTGGCGCCGGCTCCCGGCGGCACCCCCTCCGGGCGGGCCGTGTCGACCACCACCTGCCACTGCCGGCCGTGGTCGACCGGCACCACGAAGTCCAGCGGCCCGGGCGAGGCGTTGAACATCAGCAGGAAGGAGTCGTCGGTGATGCGCTCCCCGCGCGGGCCGGGTTCGGAGATCGCGTTGCCGTTCAGGAACGCCGTCAGCGCGGACGCCTGCGCCGAGTTCCAGTCCCGCTGCGTCATCTCGGCGCCCTCCGGAGTGAACCAGGCGATGTCCGACAGCTCGTCGTGCGTGCCCTCCACCGGGCGGCCGTGGAAGAAGCGGCGCCGGCGGAAGACGGGATGGTCGCGGCGCAGCCACACCATCGCGCGCGTGAACTCCAGCAGATCGCTCTCCAGGGACTCCGGCCAGTCCACCCACGACAGCTCGTTGTCCTGGCAGTAGGCGTTGTTGTTGCCGCGCTGGGTGCGCGCGAACTCGTCCCCGTGGCTGATCATCGGCACGCCCTGGGACAGCATCAGCGTGGCGATGAAGTTCCGCATCTGCCGGGCCCGCAGCCGCAGCACCTCCGGGTCGTCGGTCTCGCCCTCCTCCCCGCAGTTCCAGGAGCGGTTGTGGCTCTCGCCGTCCCGGTTGTCCTCGCCGTTGTCCTGGTTGTGCTTGTCGTTGTACGACACCAGGTCGTGCAGGGTGAAACCGTCGTGGCAGGTGACGAAGTTGATGGAGGCCAGCGGGCGGCGGCCGTCGTCCTGGTAGAGGTCGGAGGAACCGGTCAGCCGGGACGCGAACTCCGCCAGCGTGCGCGGCTCCCCCCGCCACAGGTCCCGCACGGTGTCGCGGTACTTGCCGTTCCACTCGGTCCACAGGGGCGGGAAGTTGCCCACCTGGTAGCCGCCCTCGCCGACGTCCCACGGCTCGGCGATCAGCTTCACCTGGGAGACCACCGGGTCCTGCTGCACCAGGTCGAAGAACGACGACAGCCGGTCCACCTCGTGGAACTGCCGGGCGAGCGTCGCCGCGAGGTCGAAGCGGAACCCGTCGACGTGCATCTCGGTCACCCAGTACCGCAGCGAGTCCATGATCAGCTGGAGCACGTGCGGGGACCGCATGAGCAACGAGTTCCCGGTGCCCGTGGTGTCCATGTAGTAGCGGGGATCCTCCGCGAGCCGGTAGTACGACGGGTTGTCGAGGCCCTTGAAGGACAGCGTCGGACCCAGGTGGTTGCCCTCGGCGGTGTGGTTGTAGACCACGTCCAGGATGACCTCGATCCCGGCCTCGTGCAGCGCCCGGACCGCCGACTTGAACTCCAGCACCTGCTGGCCGCGGTCGCCCCAGGAGGCGTACGCGTTGTGCGGGGCGAAGAAGCCGATGGTGTTGTAGCCCCAGTAGTTGCTCAGCCCCATGTCGGCCAGCCGGTGGTCGTTGACGAACTGGTGCACGGGCATCAGTTCGAGCGCCGTGACCCCGAGCTTGGTCAGGTGTTCTATGACCGCGGGGTGGGCGAGGGCCGCGTAGGTGCCGCGCAGCTCCTCCGGCAGCCCCGGGTGGCGCATGGTGAGGCCCTTGACGTGGGCCTCGTAGATCACGGTGTGGTGGTAGTCGGTGCGCGGCGGACGGTCGTCGCCCCAGTCGAAGTACGGGTTGATCACCACGGAGGTCATGGTGTGCGGCGCCGAGTCCAGGTCGTTGCGCCTGTCCGGCGCGCCGAAGTGGTAGCCGTACACCTCCTCGCCCCACCGGACCGCGCCGCTGACCGCCTTCGCGTACGGGTCGAGCAGCAGCTTCGCCGAGTTGCAGCGCAGCCCGCGGCCGGGGTCGTACGGGCCGTGCACCCGGAACCCGTACCGCTGTCCCGGCATCACGCCCGGCACGTACGCGTGCCGTACGAACGCGTCGCTCTCGCGCAGTTCCACCGCCGTCTCCGAGCCGTCGTCGTGCAGCAGACACAGCTCTACTCGGTCCGCGGCCTCCGTGAAGACCGCGAAGTTGGTTCCGGCGCCGTCATAGGTGGCGCCGAGCGGATACGCCTCTCCAGGCCAGACCTGCATGGTGACGACTCTCCCAGGTGTGCCCTCCGACCGGGGCCGAGTCGGCCCCGAGTCTCGTCCGAAAGTGAGGCAACCTTCCGCGGCTCACCCGCCCTCTTATCAAGTGACCAGTGCGCACGGCGGTTCTGGTACCCGCCGTGCGCCGAACATGCGGGGCAGACACGTACTCCCGGGGACCAGGGGGGAGTAGGGGGAAAATGTGCGCGAGAAAGTCCACCGCCATCTGGGCAAAGTACTGACCGGTGCGGCCCTCGCGGCGGCGGGGACGGCCGCCATGGTCGCGGTCACGCTGCCGGGCACGGCGGGCGCGGACGACTCCGGAGGGCCCGGCGGCGGTACCCGGGCCGCGGGGCGGACCGGGCAGGGCCCGGACGCCGCACCGCCGGGCGTCGTGGAGCAGGCGCCCGCCGAGCAGAAGCAGGGCACCGGCCGTGACCCGCTCACCGACGACGAGCTGCGGCGGGTCGAGAAGATCGCCGTGGCCGGACGGCTTTCGGCCACGGGCCGGGACGTCGAGGGGGACCGCGGACCGCAGAAACTGAGCGTCGACCTCGCCGAGCCCGAGGCCGCCGAGGCGGACGACCCGCAGGCGCCGCGGCGGGCCGACGTGACCTACTACGACTACGGGAACGACACACTCGTCACCAAGACCGTCAACCTGACGACGGGGAAGGTCGAGCAGACCGGCGTCCAGCGCGGCGTCCAGCCGCCGCCCACCCGCGCCGAGAACGCCGAGGCGGCCCGGATCCTGATCGCCGACCCCCTGGGCGCGGGCCTGAAGGCGGACTACAAGGACGCCACCGGCAAGGAACTCACCTCGCCGGACCAGCTGGACCTGAGCGGCGGGATCTACGAGGCCTCGCCGGGCGCCCAGCCCGCGGTGCTCGACAAGTGCGGCGAGCACCGGTGCGTGCGGCTGTTCTCCAAGGCCGTCAACGGGCCCTGGATCGACACCCGGGACCTCGTGATCGACCTGAGCGCCCGCAAGGCCGCCGCCCTCGACCGCCGCTGACGGCCGCCGACCGACCTTCACACCCGTACCTCCGGTAAGGGAGTCACCTCTTCATGCCCGAACAGCACCTGCCCGGCGATGTCCGGCCGCGGGCCCTCGGCCGTGCCGCCCTCAAGAGCCGTGCCGCCCGCAAGACCACGGCCGTCGGACTGACCCTGGCCGCGCTGGCCGCCGGCGCGACGACGATGGCCGGTCCCGCCGCGGCCCGCCCGCAGACCGCGCCCACGGCGGCGGCCCCCGGCTGCAGCGCCGCCTACACGATCGAACAGAAGCTCTCCACCGGCACGACCTGGCGGATGTGCTGGCGCTACGACAGCAAGGCCGGCCTCGTCCTGGAGAACGTCTCCTACCAGCCCAAGGGCGAGAGCAAGCCCATCAAGGTCCTCAACAGCGCCAGACTCGCCCAGATCCACGTCCCGTACGACGACGGGAAGCACGAGTACTACGACCTCACGGGCCAGGACTTCGCCGCCGAGCTGATGGACCTGTCGCCCGCCGAATGCCCCGGCGGCACCATCAAGACCGTCAAGGTCCCGGACGGGGACCCGCGCCACCCCGACGTCAAGGGCCTGTGCACGACCACCCGTTCGCGTGGCCACGCCTACCGGATGCACGACCTCTTCCAGCCGGACAGGACCTACCAGCAGCAGGGCAAGGACCTGCTGGTCTACACGGTCAACCAGGTCGGCTGGTACGAGTACATCACCGAGTGGCGCTTCCAGGACGACGGCACGATCTCCATGAACGCCGGCGCCACCGGCAGCCTCTCCTACGAGGACTACAACGCCCAGGACGGCCGCGGCTGGCCCATCGGCAAGGGCGCCAGGGACTACGCCACCAGCCACAGCCACAACATCTTCTGGCGGCTCGACTTCGGCCTCGACGGCTCCTCGAAGACGAAGGTCGAGCAGTACGACTCCACCGTCAGCGCCCCCTCCGGCCGCCAGGAGGGCCCGACCGCCAAGACCACCCGCACCAAGGTCGGCAAGGAACTCGCGGCCGACTACAAGACCTACCGCTGGTGGCGGGTGGTCAGCGCGGCCGGCAAGAACAAGGACGGCCACGCCCGTTCCTACGAGCTGGTCCCGGGGCCGACCACCAAGTACCCGGGGCGCAGCTTCACCAGGCACGACATGTACGTCACCGAGTACAACAAGTGCGAGCTGTTCGCCAGTGACAACCAGCAGTGCGCGACCGGCCACCCGAAGTCCGTCGACAAGTGGGTCGGCGGCCAGACCCTCACCCACCCCGTCGTCTGGATGAACGTCGGTTTCCACCACATCGCCCGGGACGAGGACCAGCAGCCCATGCCCGTGCACTGGCAGGGATTCTCCATCGCCCCGCGGGACGTCACGGCTATGAATCCGCTCACTCCCAAGGAGCTGGCATGGCAGAACGGTCACTGGGAACCGCGTAGTTGAGCACAGCCGTCGGCAAACCGACCTGTCCATCCGGCTGCACCGCCGACCGCTTGCGGAGTACCCTTCCTTGATCGTTGACACGGGAAAGGCCCGGGGGAGCGGAAGGCGGTGCACGGGTGGGCTCGGGAGGGCTGGAGCTGCCTCCTGGTGACGAGGGTCACGAGGGGAACTCCACAGACGTCCCGCCCGGCGCGGTGTCCCTGGCCCGCCCGATGGACGCGGGGTCCATCGGGCCGGAGCTGGAGTGGGACGCCGACGCCTGGCTTGAGGTGCGCACCCGCGCCCAGCGGGCCGGCCGGGCCTACATCTGGCTGAACCTCGTGGAACAGCGGCTGCGCGCGGTCGTGGCCGCCGTGCTGCGGCCCATCTACGAACCCGTCCACGGCGACGAGTGGGTGGTGGCCGCGGCCGGGCCGGCCGGGCAGGAGTGGGTGCAGCGGGCGGTCGCCGTCCGCGAAGTCAGCCGTCGCAAGGGCTACTTGCTCGACCCGGCCGACGACAACGTGCTCAGCTTCCTCACCCTGCCCCAGCTGCGCGAGCTGGTGGTGCAGCACTGGCCGTGCTTCGAGCCGTACTTCGACGAGCGCCGCGACCTCGAACTCGCCCTGGACGAGCTGGAGGTGACCCGGAACGTCGTCTCCCGCAACCGCGCCCTGTCCGAGGCGGTCCTCGGCCAGGCCGAGCGGGCCTCCGCCCGGCTGCTGGAGATGCTCGGCGCGGGCGGTGACATCCCCTCCGCGCGCCGGCTGCCGGTCGACGCGGTCGAGGACCTGGTCGGCGACCGGTACGCCGACGTCGTCGCGGTCCACGCCGACCGGGTGCGGCTGATGCGCCAGTTCCCCGCCGAGGACATCTTCGGCGGCGCCCGCCGGCTCGACGCCATCGGCATCGGCCTGAACCTGCTGGTGCAGAACTTCTCCGGACGCCGCATGGTCCGGCTCGCCGAGAGTGGCTGCCGGGTACGGCTGCTCTTCCTCAACCCGGCCTCCAGCTCGGTCAAGCGCCGCGAACGCGAACTCGGGATGAAACGGGGCGAACTGAGCCGCTCGGTGGAGATGAACATCCTGCACATGCGCCGGGTGCGGTCCCGGCTGCGCGACCCGGACGCCTTCCAGATCCAGGTGTACGACGAGACGCCCCGCTTCACCGCCTACCTGGTGGACGGCGACGGCGCGGACGGCATCGCCGTGGTGCAGTCCTATCTGCGCGGGGCGCGGGGGATGGAGTCGCCGGTCCTGGTGCTGCGCAACGGCAGCCGACTGGTCACGTCGGACGACGTGGGAGAAGCCGGCCTGTTCCCGACATATCGTGAGGAATTCGAGCTGGCTTGGGCGGATTCGCGGCCGGTGTCCTGAACGGTCGGGGCGGGGCGGGGGCCCTGTCCGGGCCCGTCGGCTGCCGGCTGTGGGTCCCTGGGGGCGGGCGCGGGCCTGTTCGGGGCCGGGAAGCGGAAGGCTGCCCTCGGATTGTCAGTGCCGCGTGCGATGGTGGAGGCCACTGGGGGAAAGCACCACCAAGAAGGGGGGCCGCCCATGGGCTGGCACCGGGAGCCGCTGATCGGCTTCGACCTGGAGACGACCAGGACCGATCCGCGCGAGGCGCGCATCGTCACGGGTGCCGTGATCGAGGGCAGGGCCGGTGAGCCCGTGGGGCGCCGGGAACGGCTGGCCGATCCGGGCGTGGAGATCCCGGCCGGCGCGGTCGCCGTGCACGGCATCAGCAACGAGCGCGCGGCGGCCGAGGGCCGCCCCGCCGACCAGGTGACCGACGCCGTCGCGGACGTCCTGGTCTCGTACGGGAAGACGGGCGTCCCGGTCGTGGCCTACAACGCGGCCTTTGATCCACCCACTTCAATGGCGCCTCGGATGTCTCAGCCCGCAGTGGTGAGCGAGGCCCTGCGATGAGCTGGACGAGTCAGCCGCTGGTGGCCTTCGACCTGGAGACCACGGGAACGGACATCGAGAGCGACCGGATCGTCACCGCGGCGGTAGTGGCTGTGGAGCCGGACGGGCGGCTTCCAAAGCCCCGAACATGGTTGCTCGACCCCGGGGTGGCAATCCCGCAGCAGGCTTCGGCCATCCATGGCATCTCCACCGGCCACGCCCGCGAGCACGGAATGCAGGCGGCTCCCGCGATCGAAGAGATCACCTCGGCCATCACCGAGGTGCTGAACTCCGGAACCCCGCTGGTGGTGATGAACGCGCGGTACGACCTCTCCCTCCTCGACCGCGAGTGCCGACGGCACGGGATAAAGCCATTGGGCGACCGGTTGTCCGGGGAGGCATCACCGGTCATCGACCCACTGGTCCTGGACAAGCACGTAGACCGGTACAGGAAGGGGTCGCGGAACCTCCAGGCCCTCTGCGCGCACTACGGCGTGCCGCTCGACCACGCGCACAACGCCGTCGCGGACGCGGTGGCCGCGGCACGTGCCGCGCGGTCCATGGGGGTGAAGCACACGGCCATAGGAGGGTTGGCACTGGCGGACCTGCACGATCTTCAGATACGGGCGGCAGCCGAGCAGGCCGCGTCGCTGCAGAAGTACCTTCGGCGTACGTCTGATCCGAAGGCGACTGTCGAGTCGGCCTGGCCCGTCGTCCCGTACGTCGGCTGACGGCCCGGATCGATCAGCGCTGCGACCGGCTACGGGGCCTTGCCCCCAGAGTGTGCCTCCAAGGCACGACGTGTGCGCCCTGGAGGCACGCTCACACGTCGCGGCGTTTCACGACGAGAACGGCGAGTGCGACCGTGATCAGCGGCCAGAGCGTGTAGACGAGCCAGGAGCCGGAGACTGTGGCGGTGTAGCCCAGGGAGCCGGGCTCCGGCCCCCAGGTCTGGATCAGGCGGTTCCAGGCGGCCGACACCAGCGCGTGTTTGACGTCCGCCGCCCAGCGGCTGCTCTCCGAGAGCATGGGGGGCAGCATCACCAGCGTGAAGATGCCGGCGACCATGGTCCCGGCGGTATGCCGGAGCAGAACACCGAGACCCAGACCGACCAGGGCGCAGACCGGAGCCAGCAGCGCGGAGGCCACCAGCGCCCGGAGCACCCCGGGGTGGGTGATCGGAAGGTCGGCATGGTGCCCGTTCAGGATGACCTGGGAGATCAGGAAGGAACCGGTGGAGGCGGTCGTGCCGACCGCGGTCCACAGTGCGGCGGTGACGGCTGCCTTGGCCAGCACGATCGAGCCGCGGGCCGGGACGGCCACGGTGGTGGTGCGGATCAGCCCGCTGCTGTATTCGCTCACGACGGTGAGGGCGCCCATGCTGCTGGCGACGAGGATCAGCGTCCAGTAGCCGGCCGGCGGATAGGCGTCGTAGGGCCGGAAGTCAGCGGGGCCGGAGGGCGCGGCTTTGTCCGCCAGCGTGGCCACGGCGGTGGACCCGATGACGAACAGGAGGGTTATTGCGATCGTCCACGGTGTGGACCGCAGGGACCGTGTCTTGATCCACTCGGCGGCGAGCAGGTCGCGGAAGCGGGCGGGCGGCGCGGTGACGGGGGTGGTCCGGGGGCCGGAGGTGAGCGTGGTCATCGGGGCTGTCCTGCCAGGTATTCGGTGCTGTCGGCGGTGAGTTCCATGAAGGCCGCCTCCAGTGAGGCGGTGCGGGTGGTCAGCTCGTTCAGATGGATACCGTTGTCGAGGGCGAGCGCCCCGATCCGGTCGGCCGGGAGCCCGGTCACGGCGAGTTTCTCCACGCCGGTCGAGCCCTCCGGCTCGACCGAGGCGCCCGCCGCGGTCAGCACGGCTGCCAGTTCGGCGGCCTGGGGTGTCCCCACCACAACGCTGCTACGGGTGCTGCGGGCCGCGAAGTCCCGTACCGACTCGGCGGCGATGAGGCGGCCCCGGCCGATGACGACCAGCTGGTCGGCGGTGTTCTCCATCTCCGACATCAGATGGCTGGAGAGGAAGACCGTGCGCCCCTCGGCGGCCAGGCGCCGGAAGAGCCGGCGTACCCAGAGCACACCCTCCGGGTCCATGCCGTTGACCGGCTCGTCGAACATGAGCACGGGCGGGTCGCCGAGCAAGGCGGTGGCGATGCCGAGGCGCTGCTTCATGCCGAGGGAGAATCCGCCGACGCGGCGGTTCGCCACCTCGGCCAGCCCCACCTCCTGAAGCACCTCGCCCACCCGGCGCCGCGGGATGCCGTTGCTGCGGGCCAGAGCGGACAGGTGGGCCGCAGCGCTGCGTCCGCCGTGAACCTCTCCGGCGTCGAGGAGGGCACCGACGTGCCGCAGTCCGCGCGGGTGGCGGCGGAAGGGGACGCCGCTGACGGTGGCGGTGCCGGTGGTGGGCGCGTCCAGGCCGAGGATCATCCGCAGGGTGGTGGACTTGCCGGCTCCGTTGGGGCCGAGGAATCCGGTGACCTGGCCCGGCAGCACGGTGAAGGACAGATGGTCGACGGCCGTCTTGCTGCCGTAGCGCTTGGTGAGTTCGCTGACTTCGATCACGGCATCCACACTGCCGAGAGGAGCCCCGTCCGGGCATGGGGCCGTGGGCGGCAATCGTGCGGCCGGATCGAACCGTGGGCGTACGTCCCCGGGCTGATGCCGCGCTGCTGGTGTCCGGTTAGTCTCGCGGCGTGAACCCCATGACGACCATTTCGTTGCCTGCGCGCGTCGCGCACCTCGCCCCTGTTCCCGGGAGGGGACACCGCCGATGACGAGAACCAAGGCCGCAGCCTGGGCAGGGGGTGCCTCCTACCTCCTCGTGGTGGGTCTGCTGGTGGGGGCCGCACCGCGGGCGTCGGGCACGGTCCACGGTGTCGGGGCGCTGCTGGCCGTGAGCCTGCTCGCCGGTGTGGTGCGACGGATGCCGCTGCCGGCTCTGGCCATGGCACTCTTCGGATCCACTGTTGTGGTGGTGGGCCCTCCGAGTTCCGCCCATGAGAGCCGGGCGGCGTCGTACCAGGGCCAGTTCCTGTCGTACCTGGCGGTGGACCTCGTTGTGGGCGTCATCGTCGCTACTTGCGCACGGCGCGCTTCGGTTGTGGCCGTGGCCGTGTCCTTCGCGGTGCAACTCCTGGTGATCGGCGGCTTCGCGCACGGGGACGGCCTGGCAGTCAACGGGATTGTCGCCCTCCTCGCGTTGGCAGCATCCTGCATGGCCGGTCTGCTGAGCCGCGAGCGCCGCGAGCACGCGGTGGCGCTGCGAGCGCAGGAAGTGGCCGAGGCGGTGACCGCCGAACGGCTGCGGATCGCACGGGAGTTGCACGACATGGTCGCGCACAGCATCGGCATCGTCGCGATCCAGGCCGGTGTGGGCAGCCGGGTCATCCAGACCCAGCCGGCGGAGGCACGCGAGGCCCTGCGCGCGATCGAGGCCACCAGCAGAGAGACCCTGGCGGGCCTCCGGCGCACGCTGGTGTCACTTCGTCAGGCGGACCGGGGCGCCACCGCCCCGGAGCAGTCACCGCTCTCACCCTCGCCGGGGCTGGCGGACATCGAACAGTTGGCGGCGGCGACCGCGGTCGCGGGGGTACGCGTCGACGTGCGCCGCAGCGGGGAGCGGCGTCCCGTGCCGGCCGACATCGACCTTTCCGCCTACCGCATCGTGCAGGAGGCGCTGACCAACGTGGTCCGGCACGCGGGCACCGGGCGTTGCCGGGTGGCCATCGACTACGGAGACGAGGAACTGTCCGTGGAAGTCGTCGACGACGGGCGCGGCGCCTCCGGGGACGGCTCGGACCACGGCTTCGGCCTCATCGGGATGCGGGAGCGAGTCGGTCTGCTGGGCGGCCACCTCAGCATCGGGCCGCGCCCTGAGGGCGGCTTCCGGGTGACGGCCCGGCTGCCGCTGCCCGCACCTTTCGGAGTTCCGGTGGAGGCCCGATGACCGTCCGTGTGGTGCTCGCCGACGACCAGCCGTTGGTTCGGTCCGGCCTACGCGTGATCATGGCTGACCACCCCGACCTGGAGGTCGTCGGTGAAGCCGCCAGTGGTGCCGAGGCAGTCCAACTGGTCAGCGACATCAGCCCTGACGTCGTGGTCATGGACATCCGGATGCCCGGCATGGACGGGATCGAGGCCACCCGCCTGATCACGGCCGGTTCGGCAACCACACGCGTCCTTGTCCTGACCACCTTCGACGAGGACGACCACGTCTACGGCGCACTCCGAGCCGGCGCAAGCGGCTTCGTGGTCAAAGACATGGCACTGGAGGACATCCTCGCGGCGGTCCGCGTGGTCGCCGCCGGCGACGCACTGATCGCGCCGGGTGTGACGCGCCGTCTGATCACGGACTTCATCGGGCGCCCCGCGGCTGCCCCGGAGCGCTTTCCGTGGCCGGTCGAGGGCATCACCGAGCGGGAACGGGAAGTACTGACCCTGGTCGGACGCGGTCGGTCGAACACCGAGATCGCGCAGGACCTCTTCATCACCGTGGCCACCGTCAAGTCGCATGTGTCACGGCTGCTCACCAAGCTGGGCGCCCGGGACCGGGTCCAGCTCGTCATCTGCGCCTATGAGATGGGGCTCGTCACGCTTCCGACCTGAGGGAGGCCCCCGTGGCGAAGTCCGAGGAACTGCACGTGCTGCGCCGAGTCGTTGAACGATTCCCGCTGCGGGAGCGCCCGTGTCCGGTGCCGGTGGAGCGCCCGTCGTCAGAACGGATACCAGCGCACCGTCTCGTCCCCGTCCCGCAGCGACGCCACCCTGCGCCGGAACTCGGCCAGCGCCTTCGGGTTGGACGGCGCGTGCTGGGCCACCCACGCGCAGCTCGCGGTCTCCCGCGCTCCCCGCAGTACCGCACAGCCCTCCCACGCGCGCACATCCCAGCCGTACGCCTCGGTGAAGGAGTCGTACGCCTCGGCGGGCAGCCCGTAGCGGTCGCGGGAGAGGGCCATGACCACCAGGTCGTGCTCGCGCAGGTCGGCGGAGAAGGTCTCCAGGTCGACCAGGACCGGGCCGTCCGGCCCGACGTGCACATTGCGGGGCAGCGCGTCGCCATGGATGGGCCCCGGAGCCAGACGCGGCGTCAGCGCCGCCGCCTGGGCCGCGAAGCCGTCGCGGCGCGCGCGGAGGTACGCGGCGTCCTGCGGGTCGATCGCGTCACCCGCCAGCCGCAGCCAGCGCTCCACCCCGCCCAGCAGATCGCGGGGCGGCAGTACGAAGGGAGGAGAGGGAAGCGCGTGCACGACGCGCAGAAGACCGGCCAGGTCCCGCGGCTCGGCGGGCCGCACGGCATCCGGCAGCCGGTGCCACACGGTCACCGGACGGCCGTCCACCAGCAACGGCTTCGGCTCGGCCGCCCGCACCGCCGGCACGCCGGCCTCGGCCAGCCATCCGGCGACGGCCAGCTCGCGCTCGGCCCGCGGCAGCAGCTCGGGGTCCCGGCCCACCTTCACCACCAGATCACCGGCCGCGAACACCGCGTTCTCACCGAGGGCCAGGAGCCGTGCGTCCCGGGCGGCCGGATCCGGCAGCACTCCCGCCGCGGCCAGTACGTCCCGCGCGCGTGCCTCGTCCATCGTCCCGCCTCCGTGCCGTCTTCCCGTTGCCTGCGTGTCCGGTTCCCGGCCAGTCTCGCATTGGTCCTGGTCGGTCGCCGTGCGCGGGCCGGGCCACCGTGCGCGGTCCCTTGACGGCGTACCGGGCCTTTACGACCATGAACACGCCAACAGGAGCCGGCAAAGGGGCTGATTCCGTGACCTCAGTGGCCGAAGCGCGGACACCGCCGGCGGGGGAGCGCCGAGCGGCCGGGCGCCGGACCGCCGGTCACGGCACCTGGTTCCTGGTCCTGCCCGCCCTCGTCCCGATCCTCGTGTTCAGCGTCGGCCCGCTGCTCTACGGCATCCTGCTGGCCTTCACCGACGCCCAGTCCGGTCGCACGGCCGCCACGCGGTGGACCGGCGCCCTCAACTTCCGTGACCTGCTGCACGACACGCTCTTCTGGGAGTCGTTCCGGATCGGACTGGTCTGGGCGGTCGGCGTGACCGTTCCCCAGTTCCTGCTGGCGCTGGGCCTCGCCCTGCTGCTGAACCAGGACCTGCGCCTGCGCGGCCTGGCCCGCGCCCTCGCGATCGTGCCCTGGGCGATGCCCGAGGTGGTCGTCGGCATCATGTGGCGGCTCGTCTACAACCCGGACGCAGGCATCCTCAACGAGACCCTGCGCGACCTCGGCCTCGGCGCCGGCCGGGACTGGCTGAGCGGCCTGGCCACCGCGCTGCCCGCGGTCGTCGTCGTCGGCGTCTGGGCGGGTCTGCCACAGACCACGGTCGCTCTGCTCGCCGGACTGCAGAACGTCCCGCGCGAACTCCACGAGGCCGCGGCGGTCGACGGCGCGGGTGCCTGGCGCCGCTTCCGCACCGTCACCTGGCCCGCCCTCAGACCGGTGGCCCTCGCCATCACCGCCCTCCAGCTCATCTGGAACCTCAACTCCTTCGCCCTGGTCTACGTGCTCACGGGCGGCGGCCCCGGCGGGAAGACCCGGCTGCCGATGCTCTTCGCCTACGAGGAGGCCTTCCGCTACGGCCAGTTCGGCTACGCGGCGGCGATGGGCTGCGTGCTCGTCGCGGTCGTCTCGGTCCTGCTCGCGGTGTTCCTGGCGGGGCGGCTGCGGGGCGGTGACGAGGCATGACGGCCACAAGGCCCCGCCGGTCCGTACGGCTCCCGCGGTCCGGACGGCCCGCGCCGAGGCAGCGGTCCACACCGAGGAAGCGGCTCGCACCGGGGAGGCCGCCCGCGCCGAGGAGGCGGACCCGCCGTGCCGCCCGCGCCGGCCAGTACGCCGCCCTCCTCGGCTATCTGCTCTTCCTGGGCTTCCCCCTCCTGTGGCTGCTGTCCACCGCGCTCAAGTCCCCGCGGGAGCTGGGCAGCCTGCACCCGGCGTGGATCCCGCGCGACCCGACCCCGGCCAACGTCCGGCAGGCCTTCGCGGAGCAGCCGCTGGCGCACGCCGCCCTCAACTCCCTGCTGGTGGCGCTCGGCACCGCCGTCGTCGCCGTACTGATCGCGACCCCGATGGCCTACGTCATGGCCCGGCACCGCACCCGGCTGGCCCGGGCGGCCACGGGCTGGGTCGTGGTCAGCCAGGCGTTCCCCTTCGTGCTGGTGATCATCCCGCTGTTCCTGGTGCTGAAGAACCTTCGGCTGATCGACTCCCTGCTCGGGCTGACGCTGGTGTACGTGGTGTGGGCCCTGCCGTTCGCGCTGTGGATGCTCGTCGGCCACGTCCGGGCGGTGCCCGTCGAGCTGGAGGAGGCGGCGGCCGTCGACGGGGCCGGGCGCCTGAGAACCCTCGTGTCGGTGACGGCGCCGCTGCTGGGTCCCGGCATCGCGGCGACGGCCCTGTTCGCGTTCGTCACCGCGTGGAACGAGTTCTTCTTCGCGCTGGTGCTGCTCAAGAGCCCCGGGAGGCAGACCCTCCCGGTCGTCCTCACCCACTTCATCGGCGCGGAGGGGGTCGCCGACCTCGGTCCGCTGGCCGCCGCCGCGTTCCTCGCCACCCTGCCCTCCGTGGCCGTCTTCGGGATCCTCCAGCGGCGGATCACGGGCGGCCTGCTCGCCGGGGCGGTGAAGAGCTGATGCGGACCAGGATCGCCACGGCCCTCGCCGTGCTCCTGCTGCTGCTCGCCGGCTGCTCCGCGGGCGGCCGGACCGGCGGCGGCCCGATCACCCTGCGCTTCCAGTCCCTGGCCTGGCAGCAGGAGTCCGTCGCCGCCACCAAGGAGCTGGTGGAGGAGTGGAACGCCGCCCACCCGGACGTCAGGGTCGAGTACGTCCAGGGAAGCTGGGACGGCGTCCACGACCAACTGCTCACCTCCTTCGAGGGCGGTGAGGCCCCGGACGTCATCCACGACGCCTCCGACGACCTCGCCGACTTCGCCTACGGCGGCTACCTCGCCGATCTGACGGACCTGCTGCCCGCCCGGCTCAGGTCCGGCATACCGGAGAGCAGCTGGGAGACGGCCACCTTCGGGGACGGCATCTACGGCGTGCCCTTCCTCCAGGAACCCCGGGTGCTCATCGCCGACGCCGGCCGGCTGCGCGCGGCGAGGGTGCGCGTCCCCACGCCCGACCACCCCTGGAGCTGGGCGGAGTTCCGGCAGGTCGCCAAGCGGCTCAGCGGTCCCGGGAGGTACGGCGTGGCCTGGCCGCTGAAGGAGCCCGTCTCCGCCACGCTCAACCTGTCCCTGTCGGCGGGCGGGCGGCTCTTCCACCGGGGCGCGGACGGCAGGGTGACCGTGCGGTTCGGGGCCGGGGACGCGGTCGTGGCGCGCACCATCCACGACCAGGTCGCCGTCGACCGCAGCGCGCCCGCCTCCACACTCGGCAGCGGCGGCTCGGACACCCTGCCCGGCTTCTTCGGCGGCCGGTACGCGATGGTCCCGCTGGGCTTCTCCTACCGCCAGCAGATCGTGCAGCAGGCCCCCAAGGACTTCCGCTGGACGGTGCTGCCGGCCCCGGCGGGCGCCGACGGGCTCGTCCAGGGCGTCAGCCCGCAGACGCTGTCCGTGTCCGCCGACTGCCCGCACAAGAAGGAGGCGGCCGCGTTCATCGACTTCCTGCTGCGCCCGAAGAACATGGTCCGCCTCGCCCTCGGCGACTGGATGCTGCCCACCGGCACCCAGGCCCTGAAGGACCCGGCCCTGCACACCGGGAAGTACGGCTGGGCCACCGGCACCGCTCTCGCCGCCCGGCTGCGCCCGGCGCCCGCCCAGTCCGTGCGCGGCTACCCGGAATGGAAGGACAAGGTGGCCACCCCGGCGTACCAGGAGTACTACAGCGGCGCCATCGGCCTCGACGCACTGCGCAGCCGCCTCGAAAAGGACGGCAATCTCGTGCTGGCCCGCTACCAGCGCTGAGGGCCGCCCTCGGAAATACGTTAGACGAGACGTATCGTCTCACCTAGTCTCCCTGACATGACCCCAGTCACCGCACCCGCCCACATCGCCATGTTCTCCATCGCCGCCCACGGCCATGTGAACCCCAGCATCGAGGTGATCCGCGAACTCGTCGCCCGGGGCCACCGGGTCACCTACGCCATCCCGCCGGCCTTCGCCGACAAGGTGGCCGCCACCGGTGCCGAGCCCGTGCTCTACACCTCCACGCTGCCCGGCCCCGACGCCGACCCCGAGGCCTGGGGGAGCACCCTGCTCGACAACGTGGAGCCGTTCCTGGACGACGCGATCCAGGCGCTGCCACAGCTCGTCGAGGCCTACGCCGGCGACACCCCCGACCTCGTCCTGCACGACATCGCCTCCTACCCGGCCCGCGTCCTCGCCCACCGCTGGGGCGTCCCGGCGATCTCCCTCTCCCCGAACCTCGTCGCCTGGGAGGGGTACGAGGAGGAGGTCGCCGAGCCGATGTGGAAGGAGCCGCGGCAGACCGAGCGCGGACGGGCGTACTACGCCCGGTTCGAGGCCTGGCTGGCCGAGAACGGCATCACCCGGCACCCGGACGCCTTCGCCGGCCGCCCGGACCGGTCCCTGGTGCTCATCCCGAAGGCCCTCCAGCCGCACGCCGACCGGGTCGACGAACGCGTCCACACCTTCGTCGGCGCCTGCCAGGGCGACCGCGCCGACCAGGGCGACTGGCGGCGCCCCGCGGACGCGGAGAAGGTCGTGCTGGTGTCGCTCGGCTCGGCCTTCACCAAACAGCCCGACTTCTACCGGGAGTGCGTGCGCGCCTTCGCGGACCTGCCCGGCTGGCACGTCGTCCTGCAGGTCGGCCGGCATGTGACCCGCGCCGAGCTGGGCGACGTACCCGACCACGTGGAGGTGCACAGCTGGGTACCGCAGCTGGCGATCCTGCGGCAGGCCGACCTGTTCGTCACGCACGCGGGCGCCGGCGGCAGCCAGGAGGGGCTGGCCACCGCCACGCCGATGATCGCCGTACCGCAGGCGGTCGACCAGTTCGGCAACGCCGACATGCTCCAGGGCCTCGGGGTCGCCCGGCACCTGCCCGCCGAGGAGGCCACCGCCGACCGCCTCCGCGAGGCCGCCCTCGCCCTGGTGGACGACCCGGAGGTCGCCCGCCGGCTCAAGGAGGTGCAGGCACAGATGGCGCAGGAGGGCGGCACCCGGCGGGCGGCCGACCTCATCGAGGCCGAACTGCCCGGCCGGGACGGGAGCTAGGCGAGTGTCAGAGGCAGGCGGTGGTGTCGAGCCGGGCCGTGTGGATCACCGCGCCCGGCCGGGCCCGGGCCGCCCCGCTCACGCCGAAGCGGACGTACCGCGTCCCGAAGGCGAACCCGCCGGGTCCGGCTGCCCCTTCATGCGGGCGTCGGTGAACGGCTCGTTGCGGTCGAAGAGGAGGGTCTTCCCGGAGCGCACGTCCTCCATGAGCACGTTGAACGCCGGGGGTGCCGCCGCGTGCGCGGGGGCACGGCCGGCAGCCCGGCCGCGGGCACGGCCGGCGCGCCCTTCAGCGGCCTCCGCCTGCTCAGCCTCTGTCGTGTCCGTCCTGCCGGAGAGAAGCTGCCGGAGAGAAGCTGCCGGAGAGAAGCCGCGCAGGGCCCGTCGGTTCCCACACGGACCGACGGACCCTGCGTCGACGGGCGGAGTCAGACGGTCAGCCGCTCGCCCCGGTCCGGCACCGGCGGGGCGGCCGGCTCCGGCGCCTCGTCGTGGGTGAGGTCCGGCAGCCGGTGCAGCCACTTCGGCAGGTACCAGTTGCGCTCACCGAGCAGCGCCATCACCGCCGGCAGCAGCACCCCGCGGATGACCGTGGCGTCGATCAGCACCGCCGCCGCCAGGCCCACGCCCATCTGCTTCATGGACTGCATGGACAGCGTGCCGAAGATCGCGAACACGGCGACCATGATGACCGCGGCGCTGGTGACGACCCCGGCCGTGGTGACCACGCCGTGCCGGATCGCGTCCTTGGTCGTACGGCCGCGCATCCGGGCCTCGCGGATCCGGGAGACCACGAACACGTGGTAGTCCATCGACAGCCCGAACAGGATCACGAAGAGGAACAGCGGCAGCCAGGTGACGATCGCACCGACCCCCTCCGCACCCACCAGCGAGGCCCCCCAGCCGTGCTGGAAGACGGCGACGAGGATGCCGTAGGCGGCGGCCACCGACAGCAGGTTGAGCACGATCGACGTGACCGCGACGGTCAGCGAGCGGAACGACAGCAGCATCAGCAGGAAGGCGAAGACGACCACGAACACGAAGACCGGGACGACGGAGCCCATCAGCTGGTCGTTGAAGTCGTGGTTGCCCGCGACCTGACCGGTGACCGGTGCCCGCACGCCGTCGACCTTGCCGAGGGTGGCGGGCCGCACCTCGTCGCGCAGCTTCTCCAGGCTCTGCGTCGCCCGGTCCATGTCGGAGCCGCCGACCAGCGGTACGGAGACGAGGGCGACGTTCTGCGCGTCGTACAGCTTGATGTCGACCGGGCCGCGCGAGGCGCCCGAGGCGACCGCCTGCTTCCTGAAGTCGGCCAGCGCCCGCCGTACCTCGGGGGCGCCCACGTCCTTGGCCTTGACGACGACCTGGGCCGGTTCGCTGCCGCCGGGGAAGGCGTCGTTGAGGCGGTTGTACGTCTGCACCATGGGCAACGAGTCGCCGAACTCCTGGTCCAGGGTGAGCTGCTGGGTCTTCATGCCGAGCGCGGGCGCGGCGACCGCCAGCAGCGCGCCGGCCGCGACGAGGACCGAGACCAGCGGCTTGGCCAGCACGCCCCGCAGTACGGCCGTCCAGAACCGGCTCTCTCCGTTCCCGCGGCGCCTGCGGCGGCCCAGGAACGGGATGCGGCCCTTCTCGACGCGCTCGCCGAGCAGCGACAGCAGCGCCGGCAGCACGGTCACCGAGCCGACCATGGCGACCGCCACGACCATCAGCGAGGCCAGGCCCATCGCCTCGAACTCGGCGAGCCCGGTGAACAGCATGCCCGCCATCGCCACGCACACCGTGACACCGGAGACGATGACCGCCCGCCCGCTGGTGGCGGCGGCGATCCGGAGCGCGGTGCCCGCGTCCCGGCCGGCCTCCCGTTCCTCGCGCTCGCGGCGCAGGTAGAACAGGCAGTAGTCGACGCCGACGGCCATACCGACCAGCAGCATCACGGAGTTGGCGGTGTCGCTCATCGGCTGGAGGTGGCTGACCAGGCCCATCAGGCCCATCGTCGCCATGATCGCGGTGATCGCGAGGGCCACCGGCAGCAGCGCCGCCACCAGCGCGCCGAACGCGATCAGCAGGATGCCGAGGGCGACCGGCACCGCCGAGTACTCGGCCTGCTGGAAGTCGTCCCCGAAGGCGTCCTTGTACTGCTTCTGCATGCTGGCGCCGCCGATCTCCTCGATCCGCAGGCCGCCGTGCTTCTTCTGCACCCCGTTGACGGCGTCCAGCACCGGCTGGATCCGGTCGGCTGCCGTCTCCGCGTCGCCGCGCAGGTCGAACCGGACCAGGGCGCTGCGGCCGTCCCGGGAGACGGTGTGCGTGTCGTACGGCGAGGTCACGTGGGTGACCTGGCCGGTGCCCTCGACGGCCTCCACCACGTCGGCGACGGCGGCGCGGAACGGGGCGCTGCCGGCCTGGACGGCGCCGTCCTTCGACTGGACCAGGACGGTCTCCCCGGCCGGCTCCTTGATCCCGGCGTCATCGATGATCTTCGCGGCGGTGTGTGTCTCGCCCTTGAGCTGGTCGCTCTCGCTCACGTCGACCCGGCCCGCCGCCGAGCCGAGTCCCATCGCCAGGACGACGAACAGTACCCATATGCCGACGGCCGCCCAGCGGTGCCGGGCGCTCCAGCCGCCGGCACGGGCGGCCAGCCCCCGCACCCGCACCTCTGTGTTCCCCATGACGGGTGTGCCCCCCTCGTGTGCGGTGACGGCCCCCTGCCGCCACCTCTGTGCTTGCTCCGGTTCGACGGTAGGGGCGGGATAAAGCCATATCGTCGTACTGCCCGGTGAGCCGCGCGGGGCCCGGGTCACCGCTGGGGAGGACAGCGGCCCCTTACATCTATCGCCGGATCTCGGGGGCGGCCCTCAGGGCCAGGTGTCCGATCCGCCGACGGGGCACGACGGCCGCAAGGGGCACGACGGCCGCCCCCCGCCACCGGGTGCCGGGCGCCGCGCGCGTGTGCGAGGCTCTGCGCCATGCGCTACACAGTCATCGGGGCCGGCGCGGTCGGCGGCACCGTCGGTGGCCGGCTGGCCCAGGCCGGGCGCGAGGTCGTGCTCGTCGCCCGCGGCCGGCACCTGGCCGCCCTGCGGGAGAACGGGCTGCGACTGCGTGTTCCCGAGGGCGAGCTGACGTACCGTCTGCCCGCCGTCGACGGACCGGCCCCGCTCGGTGAGCTGCGCGCCGACGACGTCCTCCTCCTCGCCGTGAAGACCCAGGACACCGTGGCCGCCCTGGGCACCTGGGCCGACGTGCCCGTGGCCAGCGGCGGCACGGCGGCCGAACGGCTGCCGCTCGTCTGCCTGCAGAACGGCGTCGAGAGCGGCCGGCTGGCGCTGCGCCGCTTCCGGCACGTGTACGGCGTCTGCGTCTGGCTGCCGTCCACCTTCGTGGAACCCGGTGTCGTCTCCGCCGCCGGCACCCCGCTCACCGGCGTCCTGCACCTCGGCCGCACCCCGCACGGCACCGACGACACCGCCCGCCGGATCGCCGCCGACCTCGCCGACGCGCACTTCGAGGCGCCTGTCGTGCCCGACGTGGCCCGCTGGCAGTACGCCAAGCTGCTCGACAACCTCGGCAACGCCCTGGAAGCGGTCAGCGGACCCGTGACGAGCGAGGCCGCCCAGGCCCTGCTGGCCCGCGTCCGCGCCGAGGGCCGGGCGGTGCTCGACGCCGCCGGTATCCCCTACGCCGGTGCGGAGGAGCAGCGTGCGGCCCGCGGCGACAAGGTCACCCTGGTCCCGCTGGACGGGACCCCGCGCGGCGGCGGCTCCTCCTGGCAGTCCCTCGTCCGGGGCACCGGCACCATCGAGGCGGACCACCTCAACGGCGAGATCGTCCTGCTCGGCCGGCTGCACGGCGTCCCCACCCCGCTGAACGAGCTCCTGCAACGCCTCGCGAACCGGTTCGCCCGCGAACACCGGGCGGCGGGTTCCCTGCCGGTCACGGAACTGGCGCGGCTGGCCGACGAGGCGGTACGGCACGGCAGTTGACCCTGGTGCACCCGCCGGGGCCCGCCTCCCGCCACCCCGGCCACGTCACCCTGAGGCGCCCCCGGGCCGACCGACCCGAAGCAGAGTTGGCCGATAAACGCCCCTCCCGCGGGACGGCCGCAGCGCGCGTGTGACACGGCAGCCCCGACCGGCGCAGAACGAAGAGCCGCCGCGGTCCGACGTCACAGGGGAGCGCCGGACCGCGGCCGCCGTTACCACACCCCCGCCCCCCGGCACCGCCCCTCACCGAACCCCGCGACAAACCCGCGGCGGCGTCCCTAGGGTGAAACGCGCGGAACGCCTGAGGGGGACGGACGGATGAGTGTGACCGGCAGACCATGGCCGTCGTTGCCGCAGTACCGCGAGGACGGGGTGCCCCGGCGCCCGAGCGCCCCGAGGCACCGCGACGACGACTGCGCCCCGTACGCCGACCGGGCGCCCACCGGAGACCGGCAAAACGCCCCGGGGCCGAGCCCCGGCTTCGCCGCCCTCACCCGGCACGCCCGCGTGGCCACCCTCCGCCGCGCCGCCCCCGACCGCCGGCTCGCCGGCCGACCGGCGGCCGTACCCGTCGTGCTCCGCGTCGCGCTCCGGGGACCGGTCAACGCACACCCATCACTCGGACGGGTGGCGATTTTCGGCCCTCTCGGCGCCTGCACGGTGGCGTGGATCGCGGTCCGTCACAGGCCGTCGACACGCACACCCGCAACATCGGTAACGTCAGCCGCCCCACCAACTTCGGCGCGCACGGGACGGTCCTCCTGGACGGGCAGCGACGGCCCGGACCCCAGGGCGGCCCGGGGGCCCGGAGCGGCCCCGGACCCGGGGGATCCGGTCCGCCCGCGCCGAAGCCGTAACCCCCTCCATCCGACGGCTCCTCCGGCCCGGAACCGAGCCGCCGGAGCGTAAGCGAGGATCAGACATGAGCACCTACAGCTTCGGCAACGTCAACGGCCCGGCCCACTTCGGCGACCACGGGCAGACCCAGATCAACCACGCCCACGCCCACCCCGATCTGCCGACCATGATGGACCTCACCGATCGGCTCATCGAGGCGCTCCGCGCGGAGTACCCGGAACTGGTGCCCCAGGGCGAGACCATCATGGCGCAGTTCCAGGAGTCCGCCGACGACGGCCTGCCCCCGAACCGGGGCCGGATCCGCTCCGCGCTGGAGACGATCGCCATCGCGGCCTCGGCCGGCACCGGCAGCCTCGCCTACACCCAGCAGCTCTTCAGCGCCCTCGGCCTGTGAGCGGCCGGAGCCCCGCCGCCACGGGGCTCCGGCCCACGGAAATCACCGCGCCCGCACCGACTCGAGAGAACCGAGCAGGCGGGAGCCTGCCGGTACGGCAGGGTCCCGTACGGCCGACAGGCCGACAGCACCACGGCGCCCCACGAGGGGCGCGGGGAACCGCGCGACGAACCACAGCGAACCCGCAGCCGACCACGGAGCCGAGGCCGCGCAGCGCTCACGCGCCGAGCGCCGTCAGAGCCGGCCGCCCGGCCGCGTCGTACCGTTCCAGCAGGACCCGGGCCACCTCCGGCGCCGCCCCCAGCACGTCGGCCAGGACGTCCGCGCCGGCCGCGCCCCGCGCGATGCGGTCCGGCAGGAAGCCCGGGGCCAGGACGTACGGCGCGACGGCGACCCGCTCGCAGCCGAGGGCACGCAGTTCGCGTACCGCGTCCTCGGTGCGGGGAAGGGACGCGGAGGCGAACGCAGGCCGCACGGCGCACCAACCGGTGTGCCACCACTCCCGCGCGATGTCGGCGATCACCGCGATCGCCTCCGGGTCGGAGGACCCCGCCGAGGCCAGTACGACCCCGGTCGAGGACTTGTCGGCGGGCGTCAGACCCGCCTCGTACAGGCGCCGTTCCAGCGCCGACAGCAGCAGCGGGGACGGCCCGAGGACCTCCGCCTGCCGGATCCGCAGCCGCGCCGGCGCGTCCCGCAGCACGGCCGGGATGTCGGCCTTGGCGTGGAAGGCGCGGGTCAGCAGCAGCGGCAGGGCGACGACGTCCCGCACCCCCTCCGCCGCCAGCGACTCCAGTACCCCGTGCACGGACGGGACGTTGAAGTCCAGGAACCCGGTCTCCACGCGCAGGCCCGGCCGCAGCGACCGCACCCGCTCCACCAGGGCGTGCACGGTCGCCGCGTGCCGCGGGTCGCGGCTGCCGTGGGCGATGACGAGGAGAACGGGCCTGTCGCGCACGGTCAGCCCTTCACCAGCAGGCCGCGGCTGCGCAGCACCCACCGCTCCAGCGGGCTGAAGATCAGCAGGTCGATCGCGATGCCGACGAACAGGATGAGCAGGATCGCCTCGAACACCATGGCCATGTCGCTGGCCGTACGGGCGTTCTCCAGCAACTGGCCGAGGCCCACGCCCAGGTCGGGGAAGCTCGCGATGATCTCGGCGGCCATCAGCGAACGCCAGGAGAAGGCCCAGCCCTGCTTGAGGCCCGCCACATAGCCGGGCAGCGCCGCCGGCAGCGTGACGTGCCAGATGCCCCTCACACCCGTCGCGCCCAGCGTGCGACCCGCCCGCAGGAACAGCGGCGGCACCTGGTCGACGCCGGACACCAGGCCGTTGGCGATGGACGGGACGGCACCGAGCAGGATCACCGCGTACATCATGGAGTTGTTCAGACCGAGCCAGATCACCGCCGGCGGCACCCACGCCACCGACGGCAGCGACTGCAGGCCGGACAGGATCGGCCCGATGGCCGCGCGCACGAACTTCACCCGGGCCACCACCAGACCCAGCGGGGTGCCGATGAGCAGCGCGAAGACGAAGCCCAGCAGACCGCGCGAGACGCTGGTCCAGATGTAGCCGACCAGGTCGCCCTTGAGCCAGGCGTCCTGGAAGGCGCCGGCCACGGCACCCGGCGACGGCAGCTTCGTCGGATCGTCGACGACCGGGTAGAGGACGTACCAGGCCACGAGCACCACCGCGACGGCGGTGATCGGCGGCAGGATCTTGTTGACGAAGGTCTGCCGGAGGGGCGGCCGGCCGGTGGCCGTGGTCTCCAGCGCGTCCAGGCCCGCTTCGACGCTCCCGGCGTCCTGGACCGGTGTCGTCTCAGTGCTGGCCATGACGGCGGATCTCCCCCCGCAGTACTTCGGTGATCTCAAGGGACAGTTCGGCCACCGGCGCGTCCTCGATCCGGCGCGGCTGCGGGATGTCGACCTCCCACTCGCGTGCGATCCGTCCCGGACGGGAGGACAGCAGGACCACGCGCTGCGCGAGCCGCACGGCCTCGCGCACGTTGTGCGTCACGAACAGCACGGACACGCCGGTCTCCGCCCAGATACGGGTCAGCTCGTCGTGCAGGACGTCCCGGGTGATGGCGTCGAGCGCGGCGAACGGCTCGTCCATCAGCAGCAGGTTGCTCTCCTGCGCGAGCGCGCGGGCCATCGCCACGCGCTGGCGCATACCGCCGGACAGTTCGTGCACGCGCTTGCCGTACGCGCCCTTCAGCCGGACCAGTTCGAGCAGTTCCTCGGCCTTGTCGCGGCGCAGGGGCTTGGGCACGCCCCGGAGCTTCAGGGCGAGTTCGATGTTCTTGCCCGCGGTCAGCCACGGGAACAGGGCGTGCTCCTGGAACATCAGGGCGGGCCGGCCGTCCGTGGTGATGGACCCGGCGGTCGGCCGGTCCAGTCCGGCCACCAGGTTCAGCAGCGTGGACTTGCCGCAGCCCGACGCCCCCAGGAGGGTGACGAACTCGCCCGGCGCGACATCGATGCTGATGTCGTCCAGGACGAGCTGCTGCCCGCCCGGTCCCGTGAAGGACTTCGAGACGTGCTCGAGGCGTGCCGCGAAGTCGACGGTCTCGTCGGCCTCGGCGAGGGTCGTGGCCATGGTCGTCACCTCCTGGGGACTCATCGGGGACCGGCGTCAGCTGGAGCCGAGGCCGGCGTCGTCGACCGGGCTCTCGCCCTCGGCCTTGAGGACCTTGTTGAGGATCGTCAGGTCGTAGATCCCCTTGAGGTTCGGCTTGTCCAGCAGCCCGGCCTTGACCGCGTGCCGGGCCTCGGTGTCGAGGGTGGCGGCCAGCGGGTCGTCGGTGAACCGGATGGACTTCCACGCCGGGTCCAGGACCTTCGCCGACAGCGCCTTGCCGGAGTCCGTCTCCAGCTGCTTGTTCGCGGCGGCCTTCGCCTCGTCCGGGTGGGCGTTGATCCACTTGTTGGTCTCGACGGCCGCCTTCAGAACGGCCTCGACCGCCTTCGGGTGCTCCTTGAGGAAGCCCTGCCGCACGATGATGTTCGTGATGACGAACTTCTTGTCCGGCCACAGGGCCGACTCGTCCAGCAGCACCTTGCCGCCCTCGGCGACCAGCTTCGACGCGGTCGGCTCCGGCACCCAGGCACCGTCGACCGAGCCGGACCTGTAGGCGTCCGGGGTGATCTTGTTGTCGGTGCGGACGACGGTGACATCGCCCTTGCCGCTCTGGGCGTCGACCTTCCAGCCCTGCTCGGCGGCCCAGTTGAGGAACGCCACGTCCTGCGTGTTGCCCAGCTGCGGGGTGGCGATCTTCTTGCCCTTGACGTCCTTCAGGGACTTGATCTTCTCCGGGTTCACGACCAGCTTCACACCGCCGGAGGCCGAACCGCCGATGATCCTCAGGCTCTTGCCGTTCGACTTGGTGTAGCCGTTGATCGCCGGGGACGGGCCGATCCAGCCGATGTCGATGGAGCCGGAGTTGAGGGCCTCGATCTCGGACGGGCCGGCGTTGAAGACGGCGGGCTTGACCTCGGTCGCGCCGAGCTCCTTCTGGAAGAAGCCCTTCTGCACGCCGACCAGCGCGGTCCCGTGGGTGAGGTTGCCGAAGTAACCGATCTTGACGGTGTCCAGCCCGTCGGTCTTCTCGGCGCCGGCGGCGACCTTGGCGGGCTTGTCGTCCCGGGACTCGGACCCGTAGCCGCAGGCTGCGAGGGCCAAGAGGGGGAGTGCGGCGAGCGCGGCTGTGCCGCGGCGCAGGAAGGTGGAGCGGATGGCAGGCACGGGAGGCTTTCCTCTCGTTGGCCCGGCGGTCACGGTCTCTCAGGTCGTGGCCGGGAGTTCGGCAAAGGGTCTTCGTCGCATCCGGGACGTCGGGTGGGGGGAGTGGGCGCGCGAGCGGTGCGCGTACGTCAGCACACACATCGCGCGACCCCGCCCTGCCCGCTGCCGAGGGCGCCGCTGCCGACGCGGCCGCCCTCCTTCGCGAACGTCGAGTAGACGTCAGGTGATCTCATGCTCAGAAGTCCCAACCGTCCTCGTCGGGCTCGTCCTTCACCGGCTCCGGGGACGCGAACGACTCGCCGACCATGCCCGCGGTGAGCGTGGTGCCGTCGTTCGGGTCGATCAGGATGAACGAGCCCGTGCGGCGCGAGTCGGCGTAGGAGTCGACCGGCAGCGGCTCGGCGGTACGGATCTTCACCCGGCCGATGTCGTTGGCGACGAGCTGTCCCGGGTGCGGGTGCAGGGACAGGTCGTCCAGCGTCAGCCGGGACGGGATGTCCTTCACGATCGCCTTGACCGTGCGCGTGCCGTGCTTGAGGAGCACGCGGTGGCCGACGGTCAGCGGGGCGTCGGCGACATGGCAGACGGTCGCCTCCACGTCCTGCGTGGTGGCCGGCGCGTCCTTCGTCGGCACGATCAGGTCGCCGCGCGAGACGTCGATGTCGTCCGCGAGCAGCACCGTCACCGACTGCGTCGTCCAGGCGACGTCGACCGGCTCGCCGAGCAGGTCGATGCCGGAGATCGTCGAGGTGCGGCCGGACGGCAGGACGGTGACCTGCTCGCCCACCCGGAAGGTACCGGCCGCGATCTGGCCCGCGTAGCCCCGGTAGTCCGGGTGCTCGGCGGTCTGCGGCCGGATCACGTACTGCACGGGCAGCCGCGCGTGGCAGTGCGCCAGGTCGTGGCTGACCGGAACGGTCTCCAGGTGCTCCAGCACGGTGGGGCCGCCGTACCAGTCCATGTTCGCGGACGGCTCCACCACGTTGTCGCCGGCCAGCGCCGAGATCGGGATCGCGGTGACCTCCGGGACGCCCAGCTCGGTCGCGTAGGCCGTGAACTCCTCGGCGATGGCGGCGAAGACCTTCTCCTCGTACCCGACGAGGTCCATCTTGTTGACGGCGAGGACGACGTGCGGGACGCGGAGCAGGGCGGCGATGGCGGCGTGCCGGCGGGTCTGCTCGACCACGCCGTTGCGGGCGTCGACCAGGACCACCGTCAGCTCGGCCGTCGACGCACCGGTGACCATGTTGCGGGTGTACTGCACATGGCCGGGGGTGTCGGCGAGGATGAACCGGCGGCGGGGCGTGGCGAAGTAGCGGTAGGCCACGTCGATGGTGATGCCCTGCTCCCGCTCGGCGCGCAGGCCGTCGGTGAGCAGCGCGAGGTCCGGGCCCTCCTGGCCGCGGCTCGCGGAGGCCCGCTCCACGGCCTCCAGCTGGTCGGCGAGGACCGACTTGGAGTCGTGCAGCAGCCGTCCGACGAGGGTGGACTTGCCGTCGTCGACGGAGCCGGCGGTGGCGAACCGCAGCAGGGTGGTGGCCGAGAGCGCCTCGGTCGTGGTCGTGCTCATGCTTAGAAGTACCCCTCGCGCTTGCGGTCTTCCATCGCGGCCTCGGACAGCTTGTCGTCGGCGCGGGTCGCGCCCCGCTCGGTCAGCCGGGACGCGGCGATCTCGGCGATGACGGCGTCCAGCGTGGTCGCGTCGGAGTCGACGGCGCCGGTGCAGGACATGTCGCCGACGGTGCGGTAGCGCACCTGCCGCTTCTCGACGGTCTCGCCCTCCTTCGGGCCGCCCCACTCGCCCGCGGTCAGCCACATGCCGCCCCGCTGGAACACCTCGCGCTCGTGCGCGAAGTAGATCTGCGGCAGCTCGATGCCCTCGCGGGCGATGTACTGCCAGACGTCCAGCTCGGTCCAGTTGCTGAGCGGGAAGACCCGGACGTGCTCGCCGGGGGCGTGCCGGCCGTTGTACAGGTTCCACAGCTCGGGACGCTGGCGGCGCGGGTCCCACTGGGAGAACTCGTCGCGCAGGGAGAAGACGCGCTCCTTGGCGCGGGCCTTCTCCTCGTCACGCCGTCCGCCGCCGAAGACCGCGTCGAACTTCTCCGACTGGATCTTCTCGGTGAGAGGAAGCGTCTGGAGCGGGTTACGGGTGCCGTCGGGGCGCTCCTTGAGCACACCGCGGTCGATGTAGTCCTGGACGGAGGCCACATGGAGGCGCAGCCCATGTGCGGCCACCACACGGTCCCGGTACTCGAGGACCTCCGGGAAGTTGTGTCCCGTGTCCACGTGCAGCAGGGAGAACGGCACCGGCGCGGGCGTGAACGCCTTCAGCGCCAGGTGCAGCATGACGATGGAGTCCTTGCCGCCGGAGAACAGGATCACCGGGTTCTCGAACTCGCCCGCCACCTCACGGAAGATGTGCACCGCCTCGGACTCCAGAGCGTCCAGGTGCGACAGGGCGTACGGGCTGTCCGTGCCCTCTTCCACCTTGGCGACCGTGGTCATGCCAGTCCCCTCTCGCTCAGCAGCGCGTACACCGACGCGGCGGACTCCTGCACCGTCTGGTGCTGCGACTCGATCCGCAGGTCGGGCGTCGCCGGCTCCTCGTACGGGTCGTCCACGCCGGTGAGCCCGGACAGCTCGCCCGCGGCCTGCTTGGCGTACAGGCCCTTCACGTCCCGCACGCTGCACACCTCGACCGGGGTGGCCACATGGATCTCCAGGTACGGCGTCCCGTTCTCCTCGTGCCGCCCCCGCACCGCGTTCCGGCTGTCCGCGTACGGCGCGATCACCGGCACCAGCGCCTTGACGCCGTTGCGGGCGAGCAGCTCGGCGACGAAGCCGATGCGCTGCACGTTGGTGTGCCGGTCCTCCCGGGAAAAGCCCAGGCCCGCCGAGATGAACTCGCGGATCTCGTCGCCGTCGAGCACCTCGACCCGGTGGCCCTCGCCGCGCAGCCGGCCCGCCAGTTCGTGGGCGATGGTGGTCTTGCCGGCGCTCGGCAGACCCGTGAGCCAGACGGTGGCTCCGGTCGTCACGTGGTTCTCCTGAATCGCAGTGGTGGTGTCCGCCACAGCAGTGGCAACGGCAGCTGCGGACGACGTGTGCGTGGCCGTGGGCGCCGTCATCCGTGCAGCCCGCACTCGGTCTTGGCGCGGCCCGCCCAGCGGCCGGCCCGCGCGTCCTCGCCCTCCAGAACCCGGCGGGTGCAGGGGGCGCAGCCCACGGAGGTGTAGCCGTCCATCAGCAACGGGTTGGTGAGCACGCCGTGTTCGGCGATGTACGCGTCCACGTCGTCCTGGGTCCAGCGGGCGATCGGCGAGATCTTGACCTTCTGCCGCTTCTCGTCCCAGCCGACGACCGGGGTGTTCGCCCGGGTCGGGGACTCGTCGCGGCGCAGGCCCGTCGCCCATGCCCGGTAGCCCTTCAGGCCCTCTTCCAGGGGCCGCACCTTGCGCAGCGCGCAGCACAGGTCGGGGTCGCGGTCGTGCAGCTTCGGGCCGTACTCCGCGTCCTGCTCGGCGACCGTCTGCCGCGGGGTGAGGGTGATGACGTTGACGTCCATCACGGCCTCCACGGCGTCCCGGGTGCCGATGGTCTCCGGGAAGTGGTAGCCGGTGTCGAGGAAGACGACGTCGACGCCCTTCAGTACGCGCGAGGCGAGGTGGGCGACCACGGCGTCCTCCATGGAGGAGGTGACGCAGAACGTCGAGCCGAAGGTGTCCACCGCCCACTGGAGGATCTCCAGCGCGGACGCGTCCTCCAGGTCGCGGCCCGCCTGCTCGGCGAGTGCCTTCAACTCCTCGGTCGTACGCTCGTCCTGAGCCGTCGTCATATCCGGTCATCCCCTCCGTTGTCGGCTCGCTGAACGCCCCGGGCCAGCAGCCCCAGGAACTTCAGCCGGAATGCGCGGTTGCACGCCCCGCATTCCCAGGCGCCGTGGCCCTCGTCGCTCGGACGCAGGTCCTCGTCGCCGCAGTAGGGGCAGTAGAACGGTGCGGCCCGCTCGCTCATGACAGAGCCTCCTCGGAGGCCCGGGAGGCCCAGGCCGCGAACCGCTCGCCGTCCTCGCGCTCCGCCTGGAACCGCTTCAGCACCCGCTCGATGTAGTCGGGCAGTTCCTCCGACGTCACCTTCAGGCCGCGCACCTTGCGGCCGAAGCCCGGCTCCAGGCCGAGCGCGCCGCCCAGGTGCACCTGGTAGCCCTCGACCTGCTCGCCCTGGTCGTCGAGGACCAGCTGGCCCTTGAGACCGATGTCCGCGACCTGGATGCGGGCGCAGGCGTTCGGGCAGCCGTTGAGGTTGATGGTGATCGGCTCGTCGAAGTCCGGCAGGCGCCGCTCCAGTTCGTCGATCAGCTGCGAGCCCCGCTGCTTGGTCTCCACGATGGCGAGCTTGCAGAACTCGATGCCGGTGCAGGCCATGGTGCCGCGCCGGAAGGAGGACGGCCGGGCGGTGAGGTCCAGCGCCTCCAGGCCCTCCACCAGCGAGTCGACCCGGTCCTGCTCGACGTCGAGGATGATCATCTTCTGCTCGACGGTGGTGCGGACCCGGCCCGAGCCGTGCGCCTCGGCGAGGTCGGCGACCTTCGTCAGCGTGGTCCCGTCGACCCGGCCGACGCGCGGCGCGAAACCGACGTAGAACCGGCCGTCCTTCTGCCGGTGCACCCCGATGTGGTCGCGCCACTGCTGTACCGGCTGCTCGGGGGCCGGGCCGTCGATCAGCTTGCGTCCGCCGAGGTACTCGTCCTCCAGCACCTGCCGGAACTTCTCCGCGCCCCAGTCCGCGACGAGGAACTTCAGCCGGGCGCGGTTGCGCAGCCGGCGGTAGCCGTAGTCACGGAAGATCGAGATGACGCCCTCGTAGACGTCCGGGACCTCGTCGATCGGCACCCACGCGCCGAGCCGCACGCCCAGCTTGGGGTTGGTGGACAGGCCGCCGCCCACCCACACGTCGAAGCCCGGCCCGTGCTCGGGGTGGCGTACGCCGACGAACGCGACGTCGTTGATCTCGTGCACGACGTCCAGCAGCGGCGAACCCGAGATGGCCGTCTTGAACTTCCGGGGGAGGTTGGAGTACGCCTTGTTGTTCAGGACCCGGCGCTTCATCTCCTCCAGCGCCGGCGTGGCGTCGATGATCTCGTCCTCGGCGATGCCCGCCACCGGGGAGCCGATCATCACACGCGGGGTGTCACCGCAGGCGGTGACCGTGGACAGCCCGACGCCCTCGAGCCGGTTCCAGATCTCGGGCACGTCCTCGATCCGGATCCAGTGGTACTGGACGTTCTGCCGGTCGGTGATGTCGGCCGTGCCGCGCGCGAACTCCTGCGAGATCTCGCCGATCACCCGCAGCTGCCGCGTGGTCAGGGCCCCGCCGTCGATGCGGACGCGCAGCATGAAGTAGCGGTCGTCCAGCTCCTCCGGCTCCAGGATCGCGGTCTTGCCGCCGTCGATCCCGGGCTTGCGCTGGGTGTACAGCCCCCACCAGCGCATCCGGCCGCGCAGATCGTTCGGGTCGATCGAGTCGAAGCCGCGCTTGGAGTAGATCGTCTCAATGCGTGTCCGCACATTGAGACCGTCGTCGTCCTTCTTGAACTGCTCGTTGCCGTTGAGGGGCGTGAGGTGGCCGACGGCCCACTGGCCCTCACCGCGATGACGGCTCACCTTGCGGCGGGGCGCGGAGGCGGCGGGGTTCTGTGGGGTGGCGGCCATGGTTGTACGTCCTTCGGACCGGTGGGAGTCAGGTCTGACCTGCACGGACGCGCGCACGCGGGCAGGCGTGCGCGTCCTTGCGCAAGGAGAGTGGAGTGCGGGGGTTCGCGGCGGTGCTGGGGCGTCAGCTCGCCGGACAGATGGCGCTGGACATGCGGCCGAGGTCGACGTGCCGCCGACTCACCAAGGCAATTCCAGTTCCAGACATGACGGCAGCGTGTCACGGCGATCTGGACAGAGTCCAGCTTCGTCCATCATGCGGACACCCTTGTCCCGAAGAGTGGGACAAGGGTGTCGTCGCTCACATGCGGTGCCGGAAGGCTTGTCCTGGCAGGTCAGGCGGGGTATGCCCCGGGCCACGGCCCCGGTGTGGCCACGTCCGGCTCCAGCTCCACCTTGGTGTCGAACAGCTTGAAGCCGCGCCGCTGGTAGTTGTCCATCGCGAACTCGCCGTCCTTGCTGCACGTGTGCAGCCACACCCGCTTGGTCGGCGTCCGCCCCGGCCACCGCTCGGCCAGGTCCCAGGCGCGGGCCGTGCCCTGTGCCAGCAGATGGCCGCCGATGCGCCGGCCGCGGAAGGCGGGGATCAGCCCGAAGTAGACGATCTCGACCACGCCCTCCTCCTGCGGCTCCAACTCGACGTAGCCGGCCGGGGTGCCGTGGTCGTAGGCCACCCAGGTCTCCACACCGGGCCGCTCCAGGTACTCCTGCCACCGCGTGTACGTCCAGCCCAGCCGGTCGGTCCAGTGGATGTCGCCGCCGACCGAGGCGTACAGGAACCGGCTGAACTCGGGGGAGGGCACCTCGGCGCGGACGATCCGGACGTCGCCGTCGGGCGCGGCGGCGGGCAGGAGGTCGGCCGGGGACGTCTGCTCCAGGGACCAGGTGGTGACAGGGGCGCTGCTCATGCGGCCAGGGAACCATCCCGTGGGCCGGTCTGTCGATCGGCTCCCGGGGGCTGGAGGGCCGGGGGCCGGGGGGTGGGGCACCCGCGGTCCGGCCCGGGCCCGCCGGCTCAGTCCAGGGAGCGGTCGAGGTCGGCCAGCGGCAGTGCGAAGAGCATCCTGTCGGACAACGACCACACCTCGCCGGTCGCCGGCCAGTAGGAGAGGGAGCCCGACTCCCGTGCCCAGCAGCGGTCCGAGGCGTCGGCGCCGCAGCGGGCCGGCCGGGCCCCCTCGGTGTCCTGCCGCCACAGACCGCCGTGCCCGTCCTGCGAAGCGGGCAGCCGTCCCACATACCAGGACGCCCGGTCCGCCCCCGCCGGCCGGTACGACAGCACGCCCCGGATCCCGCCCGTCCGGGTCCGCAGCGCCTCCACCGCGTCCGCCCGCCCCCGGGCGCCCGTGGCGAGCAGCCCCGGGCGCGCCGGGTCGGTGCTGAACGCGTACCGCCACAGCCGGGCGTGCCGGTCGGTGCCGGGCGGGGTCCGCTCCGCGGCGACCAGGCTGTCGGGTGCCGTGCCGCGGTCGACGGCGAGCGCCCCGGGGCAGGGCGGCCCGGAGGGGGTGCAGCGGCCGTCCGTGTAGCGGTACGAGCCGACGGCGGGCAGCACGTAGCGGTAGCCGTCCGCGGACCAGCCGCCGGGCACCCGGCCGATCGCGGGCCCGTCCACCGTGGTCCGCTGGATGCGGTCGAGGTCGTAGACGTAGAGCGCGTCGGCGCCGCCCGCCGTGGTGGTGACCAGGAGCTTGTTCTCGTACCAGACCATGCCGGAGATGCCGGAGGCCAGGCCCCGGTAGTCCCGGCCGCCGTCGACCGGCACCACCAGCAGCACCCAGCGGTAGGCGAGGTGCGCGGGGTCGTCGGCGTCGACGACGGCGACCCGGGCGAGGCCGCGCTCGGCGGCGCGGCCGGCGGTGGTGCTGTGGGTCCAGCCCGCGAGGACGACGCGGTGGGTGCCCCAGACGCCGTCGTCGTCGGCGGCCCCGGAGGTGGTCACCGAGGCCGGCCGCCAGGCGTCGTCGGCGGTGTCGGCCGGGTCCCAGCAGTAGGCGCGGGCGGCGGCCGGCGCGACGGGCAGGGACGCGCGGTCGCCGGAGGAGCAGTCGGCGGCCTCGCGCAGGCCGCGGTCGGCGCTCCGCAGGACGGCGTCCACACCGACCGGGCGGCCCATCGCGGCGGTGAGCCGGTCCAGTGTGCGGGCCGGGACCAGGTCCTCCTGGAGCCGGAGCGGGCCGGTGTCCGCCGGGGAGGTCAGCGGCTTCAGCGCGCCCGGGCTCTCGGTGACCTCGGCCTGGGAGGCGCTGATCAGGGTCGCGGCGGCGGTGAGCGCCAGCGCGGTCCCGGTCAGAACGGCGCGCAGTGCCGCGCCCCGCCTGCGCCGGCGGTGTCTGCCGCGATGCTTCATCTCTCCTCCAGAGGGCGGGCCAACTGCGCCTCGTGATCCGTACGTTGACGCGAGGAGCAGGTGGGGGGCCCGTACCGGATGCTACGGCAGGAACGGGCCGGGCAGGGCCAAGACCCCGCAGATCGGCGGAAGACGCGCGGGCGGGTCCGGTGCCGCCCCGTCCGGCGGCTACCCGGGCCGGCCGCCGTACTCGGCATTCCGCTTCCGGGTCACCGCCGGCGCCGTCGACTGTGTGAGCAGCTCACGCGGATCGTCCGGCAGAACGACCGTGACTTCCGCATCCTCGCTGAAACGATACGGCCGATGCTGGAGGATTTCCCCCAGATACCGCCGGATCCTGGATATCTCCGCCCGTACGGTGACGGTTCTGGACGGATCGCCGAACAGGTCCTCGGCCAGCTCCGCCGCCCCGCGCCCGGCGCGGTGCTCGGCGAGCAGGAACAGCAATTCGGCATGGCGCGGACTCAGTTCCCGCGACCAGGAGACCGCCGACTCCTCGACCGTCACCGTGCGGCGCCCCGGCCGGGCGAGGTCCAGCACGACCCGGCGGACGGCACCGGCCCGCGGCTCGTCCTCCGCCCGCAGCAGCCAGCCCCCGGCCAGCGGCTCGACCGCGCACGAACCGACCGAGGGCAGCCACCGGCGGCCCGGCGCCAGCGACTTGGGCAGCGCCACCCGTCGTACGTACGGCATGCCGGTCACGGCCGCCGACCAGCCGTCCCGGTCCACCACCAGCGCCCGCCCGGCCAGCCGGGCCAGCACCGGCGCCGCCACCGCCCGCAGCCGCTCCAGGGAGGCCAGATGCAGCTCCCGCAGCCGGGCCTCGGCCAGCTTGGCCACCGAGTCCACCCAGGCCAGGGTGGCCGGGTGCATGGTCTCCAGCGGACCGCTGACATCCACCACCCCGAGCAGCCGGCCGTCCCGCGGATCGGTGATCGGCGCCCCCGTGCACGTCCAGGACGTCTGCGACCGTACGAAGTGCTCGCCGGCGAACACCTGGACCGGCCGCCGCACCACCGCCGGGGTGCCCACACCGTTGGTGCCGACGACGTCTTCCCGCCAGTCCGCGCCGAGTTCGAAGCCGAGCCCGTCGGCCTTGCGCAGGACCGCGGCCGCCCCCTCCCGCCACAGCACGCGCCCGTCGGCGTCCGCCACGACCATGATGTGCTGGGAGACGTCCGCGACCGAAAGCAGACCCTCCCGCAGGACCGGCAGGACGTGCCGCAGCGGCGACTCCTCCCGCCGGCGCCGCACCTCGTCGGACGGCAACAGCCGGGAGCGGACGTCGCGCTCCGGGTCGACGCCGCTGCGCAGCACCCGCCCCCACGACTGCTCGATCACCGGCCGGGGCGCGATCCGCGCACGTCGTCCGGCGAGCGCGGCCTCACGCACCTCGCTCAGCACCCGCGCCGCCTGTGCCGCGTCCACGGCGGCCAGGCGCGCCACGTTCATCGGCGGGTTCCCCACTGCGGTCCTCCCGGAAAAGGGCGTCGAACACACTTGTCAAGCCGTCCGGGCGGCGGGATCCGGTCCGGCTGCGCCCCTCATACTGCCGCTCCGGGCATGGCGGAGGCACAGACTCCGCGCACGTGCCCCCATAAGTTGCAACCCCCTGCAACCCTGGTGGACCGCCGGGGGGTGGCTGAGACTTGACCCAGTGGGGGGTGGTGCCGTGTCGGCGCAGCATCACCCCCTCCCTCCGGGAAGCCGGCCGGGTGCCTCCGCGGAGCCGGCCGGAAGTGCGGTCGACCGAGGGAGGTCAGGCCGGCCTTGCCCGGTCCACCACCGACTCCAGGTCCAGCCCCGCCGGCAGCGTGCCGAACGACGCTCCGTGATCGCCGCCCAGGCGGGAGGCGCAGAAGGCGTCGGCGACCTCCGGGGGCGCGTGCCGTACCAGGAGGGAGCCCTGGAGAGCGAGGGCGAGCCGTTCCACCAGACGTCGGGCCCGGCCCTCGATGCCGTCCAGGTCGGCGAGTTCGGTGAACAGGTCCTTCACCGCACGGTCCAGCCGGTGGTCGGCGCCGTGAGCCCGGCCGATCTCGGTGAGGCAGGCGTCCAGCGCACCCGGTTCCCGCTGCAGCGCCCGCAGCACGTCCAGCGCCTGTACGTTCCCGGCGCCCTCCCAGACGGAGTTCAGCGGCGACTCCCGCACCAGCCGGGGCAGGCCGGAGTCCTCCACGTATCCGTTGCCGCCCAGGCACTCGGCGGCCTCCACGGCCACCGGGGCACAGCGCTTGGTGATCCAGTACTTGGCGGCGGGCACCGCGAGCCGCAGGAACGCGCGCTCCTGCTCGCCCCCGTCGTCGTACGCGGCGGCCAGCCGCAGCGCGAGCGCGGTCGCCGCCTCGGACTCCAGCGCCAGGTCGGCGAGGACATTGCGCATCAGAGGCTTGTCGACCAGCTTCCCGCCGAACGCCTCCCGGTACGTGCAGTGGTGCACGGCCTGCGCCACCGCCTGCCGCATCAGGCCCGCCGAGCCGAGCGCGCAGTCCAGCCGGGTCGCGGTGACCATCCCGATGATCGTGCGCACCCCGCGCCCCTCCTCACCGACCCGGCGCGCCCAGGTGCCGTCGAACTCCACCTCGGCGGAGGCGTTCGAGCGGTTGCCCAGTTTGTCCTTCAGCCGCTGGATCAGGAAGGTGTTGCGGCCGCCGTCGGGCAGGACCCGCGGGACGAGGAAACAGGTGAGCCCGTCCGGCGCCTGCGCGAGCACCAGGAACGCGTCCGACATGGGCGCCGAGCAGAACCACTTGTGCCCGGTCAGCGCGTACGTCCCGGACTCCGCGAGGGGCCGGGCCCGGGTGGTGTTCGCGCGGACGTCGCTGCCGCCCTGCTTCTCGGTCATGCCCATCCCGAACAGCGCACCGGGCTTCTGACCGGCGGGCCGCAGCTCCCGGTCGTAGACCGTGGACGCCAGCCGGGGCTCCCACTCGGCGGCCAGCTCCGGGTCGGCGCGCAGCGCGGGCACGGCCGCGTGCGTCATCGACAGCGGGCAGCAGGTGCCCGCCTCGGCCTGCGTCCAGACCAGGAAGCCGGCCGCCCGGCGCACGTGCCCGGAGGGCCGGGTCCAGGCGCCGGTCAGGCCGGCCGAGACACCCTTGCCGAGCAGCCGGTGCCAGGCGGGGTGGAACTCGACCTCGTCGATCCGGTGGCCGTACCGGTCGTGGCTGCGCAGCCGGGGCGGGCAGTCGTTCGCCTGTACCGCCCACTCCTGCAGCTGCGCCGAGCCGGCGGCCCGGCCGAGCGCCGACAGCTCGCCGCGCACCTCGTCCAGGACGTCCGGACCGGTGTACCGGTCGACGGCCTCCACGAGGGCCCGGTCCGCGGTGAAGACGTCATAGCCGACCAGCGGGGGCGGCTGGTTCGTCACGGTGTGGGTGGAGGTGCCTGCCATGACTGCGAACCTACCCGGGACGGCGCCGATGATGGCAGTGACGGCCCGCGGAGCGGCACGGCGCGGCCGGCCCGGAGCGAAGGACCGTCGACCGCCCCCGGAAGGTGAGGGCGGGCCCGTGCGGCGGATACCGTTAGGACGTGCAGCCAGCAAGTGACATCCCCGAGCAGCCGGCCGGCCGGCTCCACAGGGCCAGAGCCCTCTACCGGAACGTATCCAAGCGCAGGACCGCCTGGCTGTTGCTCAAGGACACCGTCAACTCCTGCATGGAGTACCGCATCCTGGGCCTGGCGGCCGAGGCGGCGTTCTTCACGCTGCTGTCCGTGCCGCCGCTGCTGCTGAGCCTGATCGGACTGCTCGGGTACGTCGACGACTGGACCGGCGCCGACACCATCCACAGCCTGGAGACCAACCTGCTGGAGGCCTCCCGCACGGTCCTCTCCGACAAGGGCGTCAAGGAGATCGCCGAGCCGATCCTGGACGACGTGATGAAGGGCGGCCGGCCCGACGTCATCTCCATCGGCTTCCTGTTCGCCCTGTGGTCGGGCTCGCGCGCCGTGAACGTCTTCATCGACACCATCACCGTCATGTACGGCCTGGACGGCGTCCGGGGCATCGTCAAGACCCGGATCATGGCGTTCCTGCTGTTCATCGTGGCCCTGCTGATCGGCTCGGTGGCGCTGCCGCTGATGGTGGCGGGGCCGGACGCGGTGGTCCGGATCGTGCCCTGGTCGGAGACGGTCGTCCAGGTGCTGTACTGGCCGGTCGTGATCGTCCTGTCCATCGTCTTCCTGACCACGCTGTACCACGTGTCGGTGCCGGTCCGCTCGCCGTGGATCGAGGACGTGCCGGGCGCCCTGGTCGCCCTCGCCATGTGGGTGCTGGGCAGCTTCCTGCTGCGCATCTACCTCACGCACACCATCGAGGGCGCCACCATCTACGGCTCCCTCGCCGCCGCCGTCGCCGTGTTGCTGTGGATCGGTGTGTCCGCGTTCGCGGTGCTGGTCGGCGCGGCCGTGAACGCGGCCATCGACCGGGTCTGGCCCGCCGCGGCCACGGCCGCGGCGCGCGAGGCCAACGAGCGGGTGCGGCATGCGCAGGTCGCCGAGTACGTCGCGCGCGCCGCGGCGGTCCGCGCGGCCGACCCCGACGATCCCGACGACCCGGACATGCCCTCCGAGTTCCCCGAGCGCTGGTCCCGCTTCCTCCCCCCGGAGGACGTGACGGCCCGCCTGCGCACCCACGCGAAGAACCCCCACCACGCCCACAAGGGCGGCGGGGGGCACGGGGGGCATGGTGACCCTGGAGGCCACGGTGACCCTGGAGCCCACGGGGGCTACGGCGGCCAGGGGGGCCGTGGCGGCAGCGACAGCCCTTCCTGATCCCGGTGGTGTCCGGCTCCACCCGGCGGTCTTCGTCTCCACCCTTGGGCGCTTCGGTGCCGACCCTGAGGTGGAGAAGGCGGCCGTGCTTGTCCCCGGGATCTCCACCCTGCACTCCACCCCGGCGCCGATCCGTCGGTCACGGTGCCGCGCCTAGCGTGAGGGCACAGGCGTCACGGCTCCGAGACCGGGCAGGGAGGCAGCGGACATGGTGGAACCCACGGAACTGACGGGACCGACGGAATCTCCGGAACCGAGGGGGCACAGGCGGGGGCGGGGCACGGTGCGGGGGACGGCCGGGGAGATCGAGCCCGCCGAGCCGCCGGAGCCTCCCGGGCCCCCGGAGCCCCGGGAGCCGCCTGAGCCGGAGCCTCCCGGTCCGCCCAGGCCCGGGCCATCCAAGCCGTCCGGAGCGGCCCGCGGTGCCCTGCTGTCCCTCGCCGTGGACATCCTCCTGCCGCTCCTCGTCTACTACGCGGCCCGGGCGCTCGGTGCCGGCCCGGCGCCCGCCCTGCTGCTGAGCGGGGCGCCGCCGGCCCTGCGCCTGGTGGCCGCGGCGGTGCGGCACCGCCGCGTCGACGGGGTGGACCTGTTCCTGACGGTCCTGCTGGCCACCGCGGCGCTGGTGTCCCTGATCGGCGGCGGCCCCCGGGTCCTGCTGTTCAAGAACGCCGCACTGTCCCTCGCGGTCGGCGGCTGGGCGCTCGCCACCGCGTTCACCGGCAGACCACTCGCGTTCCAGCTGGGACAACGACTGCACCGGGCAAGCGCGGTCCGTGCACGGGCGGTGTTCTGGCGGGACAGCGCCCCCTTCCGTCACGGCCTGCGTGTCCTCACCCTGCTCTGGGCGGCCGAGCAGCTCCTGGACGGCGCCCTGAGCACGCTCGCCGCGGCCATGCTGCCGACGGACACGGTGCCGCTGTTCGACCGCGTCCTGTCCCTCCTCCTGCTGGGCCTGACCGCCGGGGCCACCGCGGTCTACGCCCGCCGCTTCCGCACACGGCACGCCCTCCCCCTGTTCGGAGCCCCGGCAACGGCCCGGGCAACGGCCCCGGCACCGGCATCAGCCCCGGAGAGGGCCCCCTGCGCCGGCCCCGTCCCGGCACCCTCGTCGTCCGTGGTGCGCCGGCCGGGCTGACCGTCCGGGCCGCACTCGGGCACCGCCGGCGACGTACGCTGAGGCCGGTCCCGGCGCGTCGTACGGTCATGCGGTCACCGTAGGCGGCGGCCGGTCAGCCGGTCGTGAAGGAATCGGACACCGGGAACACCCGCGGCGGCCACCGGCCGGGTACGGGGCGTGCGGTGCGGCGGTCCGGGCCGGGAGGCCCCGAGGCGCTCGACGAGCACGAAGGTGACGCTGATCAGCAGGGACCAGGCGGCGAACTTGGTCAGCGGCACCGGTTGCCAGCCGCCGAGCTGCTGCGGGTAGCTCCAGGCGCCCGCATAGGTCGCGGCGTTCTCGGCGACCCACAGGAAGAAACCGATCAGGACGAAGGAGACGGCGAGCGGCATGCGGTAGCGGTGGGCGCCCACGCTGAACCCCACCCAGGTCCCGGCGGTCGCGGCGGTCATCGCCACCGCGAGCGGCCAGCGCAGGTCCGGTAGCCAGTGGTGGGTGAAGAAGTTGAGGTAGACGGCGGCGGCCACCAGGGTCGTGGCGGCGGCGCGGTAGCGGGTGTAGCGCAGTCGCATCAGCCGCCGGGCCCGGCAGACGTAACTGCCCACCGCGGCGTACATGAAGCCGCCGTACAGCGGCACCCCGGCGATCTTCGTGAGGGCGTCCTCCGGGTAACTCCACGATCCCAGGCGCACCTTGACCAGCTCGAACAGGAGGCCGAGCAGATGGCAGACGGCGATCACGGCGGTGTCCCGCCGGGTCTCCCAGCCGACCCGGCGGGCGACGAGGGTGAGCAGCACGCCGTAGACCAGCACCAGGTCGTAGCGCGCCACGGGCAGCGGGGGCAGCAGCCGGGAGGCGCCGATCCCGGCCAGCAGCGCCCCGGCGAAGGCGCAGGCGCGGACCTGGACCACGCCGAACCGGACCAGTTGGGCCAGGCCGTGCCGGAGCCCGCCCACGGCGGACCTCTCCTCGTCGCGCATGCCCCCTCCTCCGTGCCACAGCGAGGGGGCTGATACTAGGCGCGAAATTGAACGTGTTCAAACATGCGGGTGCGGTGCCGGCACGGCCGGGCCCGGGAGACCGCGCGGTGCGGGCGCGGCTCCCGGTACCGCGGCTCGGGGAGCTTGCCGCGTCATGGTCCTGGCGGCCTCGCGGGCGGCTCGGGCGAAGGCCTGTACCGCGCCGGTGCTGTGTCCGGCCCGCCACACCAGGCCGTAGCCGGTCGGCTCCGCGTCCGTGAAGGGAACGTAGGCGACACCGGGGCGGGCGTGGTACAGGGCCGTGTGCGCGGGAGTGAGCAACGCGCCCTTGCCGGCGGCGACCAGCATCAAGGCCTCCTGCATGTTGGTCATGCCGGGGCCGCGGGCGATCGGCCGGCCGCTGGGTGTGCGGGCGGGGGCGTGGTGCTCGAGCCAGTAGCCGGGAACGTTGCCGACGACCGTGAGCAGCGGTACGCCGGCCAGGTCCTCAAGGGACACCGAGGGGCGGGCGGCGAGCGGATGCACCGAGCCGATCGCGAGGACGCGTTCCTCCGTGAGCAGTGTGGGGCCCTCGTCGAGATCCGCCTCACGCACGGGGAGTTCGGCGATCTGGAGGTCGAACTCGCCCTTGCGCAGCTGCCCGTACGGATCGGCGAGCGGGACCTCGCAGATCTCCACGGCGAGCCCGGGGTGGCTGACGCGCAGCGCCTCGGTCGTCTTCATCACGATCTCGCCGGTCAGCGGGTTCGAGAAGCCGGCGTGCAGGACGGTGTCGACGCCGCGCGCGGTGGCGGCGGCCCGTGCCAGGGCGGCTTCGATCGCGCGGTGGTGCGGTTCCAGGTCGGCGCGCAGCTGCCGGCCGAGCGAGGAGAGGGCGACGCGGCGGCTGGTCCGGATGAACAGCGGGGCGCCGACGCGGCGTTCGAGGCGCTGCACGAGCTGGCTCACCCGGGCCCGTGACAGCCTCATGCGCTCGGCCGTCCGCCCGAAGTGCAGCTCCTCGGCGAGCAGGAGGAAGCACTCCAGTTCATCGCGTTCCATCGACGCCCCCGGGTCCGTCGGATCGGTAAGCCTGGTTGAACGAACGTCGCGATCTTCGCCGTTGTTCCTCCTCCGTGCCGGGTCGAAGGTGGTCGGGCCGACAACATCCCTGAAAATTCGAGGAACCGACATGAGTTCACGGAAAACGGCGGCCGCTCTGAGCGCACGTGACTGGGGGGTCCTGCTCGTCCTGTGCGGCGCGATCTTCCTTGAGGGCATCGATGTGGCCATGCTCAATGTGGCCCTGCCGTCCATCCGGGCCGACCTCGGTCTGTCCACCGGCTCCCTGCAGTGGGTCATGAGCGCGTACGTCCTCGGCTACGGCGGCTTCATGCTGGTGGGCGGACGCGCCGCCGACCTCTTCGGGCGCCGCCGGATGTTCGTCCTCTGGCTCTCGGTCTTCCTGCTCTTCTCCGGACTGGGCGGATTCGCCACGGAGGGCTGGACGCTGATCGTCGCCCGGTTCGTGACCGGAGTCGCCGCCGCCTTCATGGCCCCGGCCGGACTCTCCCTCATCACCACCAGCTTCGAGGAGGGCCCGCGGCGCACCAAGGCCCTGCTCCTCTACTCCGGCACCGCGGCCGGCGGGTTCTCGGTCGGGCTGGTCGTCGGCGGGCTGCTCGCCTCGGCCGGCTGGCGCTGGGTGTTCTTCGCACCGGTCGTGCTCGCCGCGCTGATCCTCCTCGCGGCGCTCGCCCTCGTGCCCAGGACGCCGCGTCCCGACCGCACCGGCCGGAGCGTCGACCTGGCCGGCGGCCTCACCATCACCGCGGCCGTGATCCTGCTCGTCCTCGGCGTGGAGCGCGCCGGCCACACGAGCCCGCTGTGGACCCTCGGCACACTCGGTGCGGGCCTCGTGCTCCTCGCCGCGTTCATCGCCACGGAGCGCCGCTCGGCCTCCCCGCTGGTCCGGCTCGGCATCTTCCGCAGCGGCGCCCTGGTCCGCGCCAATCTCGTCGGACTGCTCTTCGCGGCGGGCTTCTTCGGCTTCCAGTTCCTGGTCGTCCTCTACCTCCAGGAGCTGCGCGACTGGTCGACACTGCAGACCAGCTTCGCGATGATCGTCATCGGTGTCGACGCGATCCTGTCCCCGGTCCTCACCCCGAAGCTGGTGGACCGCTTCGGCAACGCCCGGGTGATCTTCGCCGGACTGCTTCTGGCCTCGCTGTCGTACGCCCTGTTCCTGCCGCTCGGGGCCGACTGGACCTACCTGGCGATGCTTCCCGGCCTGCTCACCCTCGGCATCGCCTTCTCCCTCGCCTACGGCCCCCTCACCATCGTCGCGACCGAGGGTGTCCGGGAGGAGGAGCAGGGCCTGGCCGGCGGACTGCTCTACACCTCTTTCCAGTTCGGTGCCGCGATCGGCCTCTCCACGGCCACCGCCGTCAACGTGTCGGCCACCGCGTCGTCGTCACCGGCCGCGCTGCTCCACGGGTACAGGGCGGCCCTGTGGGTCCCCCTCGCCGCGGCCCTGCTCGCCGCGCTGATCGGTGCCTTCGGACTGCGCGGCCGGCCGGCGGTCACGGTGGCCGCGTCGGGTGCCCCCGCCGACCGGACCGCCGACGAACTCCCCGCCGCCCGCTGATCCCTCGCCGGCGAGGTGGTGCACGGCCCACCAGGTGACTGCGTGTCCCCGGTCCCAGGTGCACCCCGCCTGGTGCCGGGGTGACCCCGGTCCGTCGGGCGAAGTCCGCGACCGTGGCGCCCAAGTCGGGCGGGGCCAGGGCGAGATGGTCCGGCAGCGGCGGAACGGCGTTCCTCGCCGAGGAGTCGGGGGATCGGGGCCGCGGCGGGAACGGCCGTGCGGCACCATGGGCACATGATCCGTACCGCACGCGCCCTGCCGCTGCTCCTCCTCCCCGTACTGCTCACGGCGTGCGGCACCGAGAAGGCGGCCACCGGCGACGCCCGGGACCCGGCGGCGGCCACCCCCCGGCAGTCCCCGCCGGCCACCCTCGGGCGGTCCGAGGCGGACGCGCGGCTGCGTGCGCTGGGCATCGCGCCGGAACTGGTCTACGTCACGGACGTACCGGGTTTCACGCTCGCGCAGCAGTCGGTCGGGGTGAACGGGGACGACGGTTTCTCCGCCGCGTACTGGGCGGGGGACGGTGCCGTGCTCCACCTCTACGCCGAGCGGGGCAGCGCCACCGACTGCCCCGAGGGCTACGCCTGCCTGGCGCCGGCGAAGGGCCAGGTGGTGCGGGTCTACGGCGAGAAGCTCGGGCCCGGTGTGCTCCGCAGGGCCGCGGCCGCCGTCCACCGCCCCACACCGGCGGAACTCGCCGCACTGCTGCCGCCGGCCCCCACGGCCACGGCCCCGGTGCGGCGCGGAGACCTTCCGTCGTACGGCGACGGAGCGCCCGACAACCATGTGGGTGAAGGAGGTTGACCGGCCCCGGCCGCCGGTGGCCGGGCACGTCCGCCGGACGGGCCCGCGTCCGCCCGGAGTCCCGTGGCACGCCTCCTCGGCTCCTCGTGTACACCCGTACCGCCGACTACCGTCACGACTCCCTCCCGGACGCCGTCGCCGCCGTCCGGGCGCTCGGCCGGTTCGCCGTCGAGCACACGGAGGACCCCGCGGACCTCGAACGGCCCCTGGACGGGTTCGCGGCCGTGGTCTTCCTCTCCACCAGCGGCGACGTGCTGACCCCGGCAGGACGCGCGCGGCTGGAGCGGTACGTCGGCTCGGGCGGCGGCTTCGCCGGGGTCCACGCGGCGGCCTGCACCGAGTACGGGTGGCCGTACTACGGCGAACTCCTCGGCGCCCGCTTCACCCGGCACCCGGCCTGCCGGCGCGGCCGGATCCTGGTCGCGGACCCCGGCCATCCCGCCACCCGGCAGCTGCCGGCCGAGTGGCGGTTCACCGACGAGTGGTACGACTTCGACCGCGTCCCGGGCGGCGGGGCCCGGGTGCTGCTGCGCGCCGACGAGACGTCGTACGAAGGCGGCGGGATGGGCGCCGACCATCCGCTGGCCTGGTGCCGTGAGCAGGGCCCCGCGGCCGGGCGCGTCTTCTACACCGCCCTGGGCCACCGCGCCGACGCCTACCGCGACCCGGTCTTCCTGGCCCACCTGGACGGCGGGCTCGCCTGGGCGGGACGGCTCGCCGAGTGACGTTTCTGCGGTGAACCGGTTCCGCCATTGGAGTGAGTAAAGCTGGCGTAGGCGGATGGTCACGTGACTATCTAGAGATGCTCTTGTCTTGGCAAAGGGCGTCGGACGCGGCGGCCACCCCGTTCGCCCGCGTCACCCACCCACAGGAGGAGCCGGACCTTGACTTACGGGAAGAAGCTGCGCGAGCGCATCGCCGGGCCCGGGACCACACCGCTGATCGGCGTGTACGACATGTACTCCGCGTCGATCGCGGCCAAGCACTACGACGGGATGTTCGTCTCGGGCTTCGGGTTCGCGGCCTCGTACTACGGACTGCCGGACATCGGATTCATCGCCTGGCCCGACATGGTGGCCTTCGTCCAGCGGCTGCGGGGCGCGTTCCCGCACCACCACCTGCTGGTCGACATCGACGACGGGTACGTCGACCCGGAGGTCGCCTGTCACGTCGTCGAGGGGCTCGAACGCATCGGCGCCTCCGGAGTGATCCTGGAGGACCAGAAGCGGCCCCGCCGCTGCGGCCACGCCGACGGCAAGCAGGTGCTGCCGCTGGAGGAGTATCTGGAGAAGCTGCACAAGGTACTGGAAACCCGCAAGGACCTGGTCGTCGTCGCCCGCACGGACGCCACCGACGAGCACGACATCCTGCACCGCGCCGAACGGCTGGCGGCCACCGACGCCGACGTGGTCCTGGTCGACGGAGTGCGCAGCGTCGACTGGATCAAGCGGATCCGCGAGGTCGTCGGGGACAAACCGCTGCTGTTCAACCAGATCGCCGGCGGCAAGTCGCCCCGCCTGTCCCTCGGCGAGCTGTCCGACCTCGGCGTGGACGTCGCCATCTACAGCACCCCGTGCCTGTTCGCCGCGCACGAGGCGATGGACTCCGCGCTCTCGGACCTGAAGGCCGCCGACGGCCGGCTGCCGGAGGTGGATCCCGCGAGCGGGGTCGGCGTGAAGGCCTCCACCACCCTGCTGGAGCGCAACATCGCCCGCGACCGGCTCACCCCCGAGGGCGTGGGCGTGTGACCCGCGCGTTACCCCGGCTCGGCGTGGCCACGGCGGTCGCCGCCGCGCTCCTCGGGGCCGGCGCCGTACCCGCCGTCGCCTCGGGAGGCCTGATCACCGTGATCGACAACTCGCGGACCGGCACCGACAATTCGGAGACGGACTCGATCCTGGAGGTCGACCGCACGGCCAACGCGCAGACCGGCAGCGGCACCGCCGGCAGCGACCACGACGGCAGTGCCGTGGACGTGGTGGAGGCCCTCGTCGGCGCCGACCGGGGCGAGGAGGACTGAGCGGCAACGCGACAGCCGAGCGGCCGGGCACCCCGTGCGGGAGGTGCCCGGCCGTCCGCGTGCGGGCGGGAACCTCCCGGGACTCAGTCCTCGGTGTGGTCGGGGCGGCCGTTCTCGTCCAGCTCGACGTCCTCCTTCGGGTCGTGCTCGTCGGCGGGCGAGGCCACGGTGGCGCGGTGCGGACCGGGGGCGAGGACGCGGCCCGCGGCATGTGCCGTGCCGTAGGCGGTGACCAGGGCGACTGCGGCCGCGGCCAGGGCCGCGGCGGTACGCGTGGTGTGGTTCATGCCCGGCGAACGACCTCCGCGGGGGCGGGGTCACCGCCGGGCGCCCGAACCGGCCGTCGACGTCACGCGGTCGGCCGCCCGGCCGCCCGGCCGGCACTCAGGCGCGGGCCGGACGGCACGCCGGGGGCCGGGCCGTGCTGGCGCGCTGCACCAGCCGGGTCGACAGCTCCGTCCGGGTGCCCTCGGGGCGCTCGCCGTGCATCATGCGTACCAGCAGCCGGAGCGCCGTCGCCGCCATCTCCGCGAGCGGCTGGCGGACGGTGGTCAGCGCCGGGGCCACCCAGCGGGCCTCGGGCAGATCGTCGAAGCCCACCACGCTCATCGCGTCCGGCACCCGCACCCCCCGTTCCGCCAGCGCCGCGTACACGCCGAGCGCCATCCGGTCCGAGCACACGAACACCGCGGTCGGCGGCTCGGGCAGGTCCAGCAGTTCGTGCGTGCGCAGCCGTGCGGTGGTCTCGTCACCGCCCGCGTGCCGGACGTACTCGGCGCGGTGCCGCACACCCGCGGCGGCGAGCGCCGAGCGGTAGCCGGCCACCCGGGCGCCGTCGGCCATCGCACGCCGGTGCCCGGCGATCACCGCGATCCGCTCGTGGCCGAGCCCCAGCAGATGCTCGGCCGCGCTCACCCCGCCCTGCCAGTTGGCCGCCCCGACGGAGACCACCCCGGCCGGCGGCTCGTGCGCCGGGTCGATGAGCACGTACGGGACGCGGTGGTGGTCCAGCCACGCGTACTGCGCGGCCGACAGCTCCGCCAGGTCGAACAGCACCCCCGAGGACCCGCGCGCGGTCAGCTTGTCCAGCCAGCCCCGCTCCGGCCCGGCGTCCCGGGTCCGGGTCGGCCCGGCCGAGACCACCATCTCCAGGCCGGCCTCGTAGGCGGCAGCCTCCGCCCCGTGCAGCACCGCGCCGGACCAGGAACTGTCCAGCGAGTGCAGCACCAGGTCGATCAGGCCCGGCGCCTTCGACGCGTCGAAGCGGGGGCGGCGCACATAGCCGAGCCGGTCGAGGGCCTCGGTCACCCGGCGGCGGGTCTCCGGTGCGACGTCCTCCCGGCCGTTGACCACCTTCGACGCGGTGGGCACCGACACGCCCGCCTCCCGGGCCACCACCGCCAGCGTCGGCCCGGCCGCCACGCTCGCACTCCCCGCACGGACCATAGGGAACCACCTCTCCGGCCCGCCCGTGGGCCACCGAAAGTCGCGACCAACGCTGCTTCCGCGGCCTGCTCACCGACCGTGCAGAAAGCGCTTCCTACGATAGGTGCGCGTCAACACGGCGGGAAGACACCGGAATTCGCGGGATGGCGGCGCCGGTACTTTCGAAACCCCGAACAGCGGGGCCCGGGGTGTCGGGCCGGGGGAGTGGTCGGCGGGGGAGCCCCAGGGAGCCGGCGTCAGGCGACCCGGGCCAGATCCGCGTGCCGCACCTCGTGCCGCAGCGGCAGCCCCTCGGCCAGCCGCTCCAGCTCCTCCACCACGATGGCACCCAGCCGCTCGAGTTCAATGCCGAGCGAGCCCGCGATGTGCGGGGTGAGGAAGACGTTGGGCAGCCGGTACAGCGGGGAACCGGCGGGCAGCGGCTCGGGTTCGGTGACGTCGAGCACCGCGCACAGGCGTCCCGAGACCAACTCGTCGGTCAGCGCCTCCTGGTCGACCAGCGCACCGCGCGCGGTGTTGATCAGCACACCCCCGTCCCGGACGAGGGCGAGCCGGGCGCGGTCGAGCATGTGGTGCGTCTCGGGAATGTCGGGGGCGTGCAGGGTGACGATGTCGCTGCGCCGCAGCAGCTCGTCCAACGGCAGTGGTTCCGCACCCAGCGCGGCGGCCTCGGCGGGGCTCACGTAGGGGTCGTGCAGCAGCACCGTGAGGTCGAACGGCCGGAGCAGCTCCAGGAGCCGGCGGCCCACGCGGGAGGCGCCGACGACCCCGACGCGGCGGCCGAGGTTGCCGGTGGCCGCGGTCTCGGCGGGGGTCGGCCGGGTGTGGGTGCGACGGTAGCGCTCGCGGTGACCGAAGGCGTCCTTGCCGGCGAGCAGGATCATCGCCAGCGTGTACTCCGCCACCGGCAGGGCGTTGCCGGTGACCGCGCTGGACACGGTGACACCGTGTTTCCACAGGGCCTCGCCGACCAGGGAGCGGACCGAACCCGCGGCGTGCAGGACGGCCCGCAGCCCGGGAGCCGCGGCCAGGACGCCGCCGTCCAGGGGCGGGCAGCCCCAGCCGGTGATCAGCACCTCGGCCGCGGCCAGGGCGCCGGCCGCCGCCGGATCCGTGAAGTCCCGCACGACGAGCGCCGGGTCGATGTCGGCCGTCCGCCTCAGCCGGTCCACGAGCGGTGGGGGGAAGAGCAGCGGGAGGTGTACCGGATCCATCGCGAACACGGCCCGCGGCGGCTGAGGGCTGGGCATGGCTCTCCTGACGAACGGCGTGGACACTGCGGCAGAAAGCGCCTTCTACCGTAGGTCCGCCCAGAACAACGGGTCAATCAACGGGCGGCGGGGGCGTGGTAGCGGGCCCTGAGCAGGGCTCCGGCACCGTAGCGGTCCGGGCCCCGCCCATCCGGGGCGACGCCGACCGGCTCCTCGCCGCCGGGACCACGGCCGGCAGTCCGCCCACGCCGCCGGACGCGTGCGCGGGTACGCCGGCTTCGGCCCGGCCGCGTTCCGGCAGCTGATGACCGACGTCGTCCACCCGCTCAAGTGAGGCGGGCGTCGTTGCCACGGCTCCGCCCGCGGCGGATGCGGCCGGCCGGGCTCCGGTGCCCCGGTGTACGCCGAACAGCCCACAGCCGGGGCTCTGCACCGGAATACCTCCGGCCGGTGTGGTGCTCTGAAGGAACACTGCACGCGCGGCGAAGGGCTGGTGGGCGATGACGGCAGACCAGACGGGCCCCGTGGTCAGAACGCCCCACGGAGCCGTACGCGGCCGGTACGAGCGGGGTGTCGCGGTCTTCCGCGGCATCCCGTACGCCGCCCCGCCCTTCGGCCCCCGCCGGTTCCGCCCGCCCCGGCCGCCCGAGCCCTGGGACGGGGTGCGGGACGCCGGCGCGTTCGGGCCGACCGCGCCGAAACCGCCGTACTCCGAGGCCTTCGCCCCGTACCTGTCCGACCCGGTGATCCCCGGCGACGACTGCCTCAACCTCAACGTCTGGACCCCCGAGCCGGGACCGGGCGCCCGGCTCCCGGTGCTGGTCTGGCTGCACGGCGGCGCGCTGACCAGGGGCTCCTCGGCCGTACCGGTGTACGACGGCAGCACGTTCGCACGCGACGGCGTCGTCTGCGTCTCGGTCAACTACCGCCTGGGGATCGAGGGCTACGGACTGTTCCCGGACGCGCCCCCGAACCCCGGCCTGCGCGACCAGCTCGCCGCCCTGTGCTGGGTGCACGAGACCATCGAGGCGTTCGGCGGCGACCCCGGCCGGATCACCCTGTGCGGCCAGTCGGCCGGTGCCATCAGCGCCGGCGCCCTGCTCGCCGCGCCCCGGACGCAGGGCCTGGTCCGGCGGGCGGTGCTGCAGAGCGGCCCGCCGGAGGTCCTCGACCGCGAGAAGGTACGGCGGATGGTGCGCCGGATGGCCACCCGGCTCCGGATCCCCGCCACCGCCGAGGCGTTCGCCGCCGTCGACCGCGAACTGCTGCTGCGCACCCAGGCCGAGGCCGGCCGGCTCAGCAGTCCGGTACTGGGCGGACCCGCGTTCGGCATCGTCGTCGACGGCGACCTCGTGCCCGGCGACCCGTTGAAGGCGCTGACAGAGGGCGCCGCCGCCCGGGACGTCGAGCTGCTCATGGGCTGGACCCGGGACGAGTACCGGCTGTGGCTGGTGCCGGGCGGGCTGCTGGAGCGCGTCGACCGGCTGGGCGCGGTCGCCCTGGCCGGCGCCATGGCCCGCTGCCACGCCGGCCACGAGATACCGCGCGGCTACCGTGCGCTGCACCCCGACGCCGGGACCGCCGAGATCGTCGGCCAGATGGTCACCGACCACCTGCTGCGGGTGCCGCTGCACCGGCTCGCCGACGCCCGCCCGGGCTCGTCCTACCTGTACGAGTTCGCCTGGCCGTCCCGCCTTCCCGGGCTGGGTGCCTGCCACGCCCTGGAGCTGGGGTTCGTCTTCGACACCGGGGGCGTGCCCGAGTCGAAGCGGCTGGCCGGCGAGGGCGCACCGCAGGAGCTGTGCGACGCGATGCACGGCGCCTGGGTGCGGTTCGCGACGACCGGGGACCCCGGCTGGGCGGCCTGGGACGCCACCCATCCGGTGCGGGTCTTCGGCGACGGCGTCCCGCACACCGCGTACGGCCCGCGGGACGCCGAGGTCGCCCTGTGGTCGGCCGCGCCCCCGCTCCCGGAACGCCCGCGGCCTTCCGTGCCACGGGCCCCCGGCGCCGAACTCGCCGCCGCGATGCGCCGGCTGCGCCGCTCGGTGGGCACCACGCTGCGCCGCTGAGCCGCCCCGCGCCGGCACGTCACCGTCGGCCCGGCCGCCCCCGGCGCACACGACCGACCCGTTCCCGGCACGCACCCGGCTCGTGCCCTGCCCGTACGGGCTCGGCCGGCCGCACCGGCCTGGCTCGCGCTCTCCTCGTACCGGCCCGGTTCACGCCCTGCTCGTACGGGCTCGGCTGGCGCACCGGCCTGGCTGGCGCTCTCCTCGTACCGGCCCGGTTCACGCCCTGCTCGTACGGGGCTGGCTGGCGCTCTCGTACCGGCCCGGTTCACGCCCTGCCCGTACGGGGCTCGCTGGCACCCCTCGACCGGCCCGCCCCGCACCCCCGGGCCCGGGTGTACGGGGCGGTCCTACCGGGCACACCCCGCCGCGGCGCCCGCGACACCGTCGGCGCGCGTACCCGGGTCCGCGCCACCGCGCCCCGGGCGGTGCCGTGTGCCGCTCAGGCCGTGGCCAGCGACCCCGCGATCGCGCCGATCGCCTCCGGGCCCACCCGGCAGCAGCCCCCGATCAGCCGTGCCCCCGCCGTGCGCCACGCCTCCACCTGTTCGGCGCCGAACGTCCCGCGCCCGCGCCAGGCCCGCGCACCGGCGTCCCAGGCCTCCCCGCTGTTGGGGTAGACCACGACCGGCTTGCCGGTGACGCGCGCCGCGATCTCCACCGCGCCCGGCACGTCCTCCGGCGCACAGCAGTTGACGCCGACCGCGACCACCTCGTCCGCGTCGGCGGCGAGACCGAACGCCTCCTCCAGGGGCTGTCCGGCCCTCGTCCGCAGGCCCTCGACGGTGTACGACAGCCAGGCCGGTACCCCGAGCCCGCGCACCGCCCGCAGCAGCGCGGCGGCCTCGTCGGTGTCCGGGACGGTCTCCAGGGCCAGCACGTCCGGCGCGGCGGCGGCCAGCACCTCCATCCGGGGCCGGTGGAACCGCTCCAGCTCGGCCACGCTCAGCCCGTAGCGGCCCCGGTACTCGGAGCCGTCCGCGAGCATCGCCCCGTACGGCCCGACCGAGGCGGCGACCCACAGCGGGCGCGAGACTCCCGCCGCGTGCGCCTGCCGGGCCGCGTCCCTGGCCAGGTCCACGCTCAGCCCGAGCAGCCGCGCGGCCTCGTCCCGGCCGATGCCGCGCTTGCCGAAGCCCTCGAAGGTGGCCTGGTAGCTGGAGGTGATCGCCACGCCGGCGCCGGCGAGGTAGTAGGCGAGGTGGGCCTCGGTGACCGCTTGCGGCCGCTCGGCGAGCAGCCGCGCCGACCACAGCTCGTCGCTCAGGTCGTGCCCGGCCGACTCCAGCTGGTTGGACATGCCGCCGTCGAGCACGACCGTCCCGGTGGCGAGGGCGTCGGCGAGGGTGGGGGAGATGTCGCTGGTCATGTCACGACGCTAGTCCAAGCACGACGGGAACGGGCTCCGGTGTCCAGCAGGTGAACAGCTCCGATGGTCCGCCTGACCTGCGCAAACCGGGGGCGGGTGAGCGAGTGTGTCCAGTTCGTGAACAGATCGCCCAGCATGTGGACGCCCGCGTTACGATCACCGCCTCCCCGCTCCCCTCCCGCTACGGAACCCCCATGACCGCCCCCAGCTCCACCGAGCCCCCGCAGCCCGCACGGCCTGCGCAGCCCCCGCAGTCCGCACAGCCCCCGCAGCCCGCCGAGGCCGCCGTCCCGGCGCCCCGGCGCCGCGGCTTCGGCCTGGCCGCCGCCACCGCCCTGGTGATGGGCAACATCATCGGCGGCGGCATCTTCGCGCTGCCCGCCGCCGTGGCCCCCTACGGCACGGTCAGCCTCCTCGCCTTCGCCGTCCTGTCCGTCGCCGCCGTCCTGCTGGCCGTGCTGTTCGGGCAGCTGGCCCGGCGCAGCCCCGTCACCGGCGGCCTGTACGTCTACCCCCGGGACGCCTTCGGCCCGTTCGCGGGATTCCTGTCGGCGTGGTCGTACTGGACGATGTGCTGGGTCAGCATCGCCGCCCTCGCGGTCGCCGTCGTCGGATACGCCGACGTCCTCGTCCCCCTGCACGGCAACCGCCTCCTGGAAGGCCTGGCCGCGCTCCTCGCGCTGTGGCTGCCGGCCGCCGCGAACTTCGCCGGCACCCGCGTCGTCGGCGTGGTCCAGATCGTCAGCACCGTCCTGAAGTTCGTGCCGCTCCTCCTCATCGCCACCGTCGGCCTGTTCTTCGTCCGCGCCGACAACTTCGGCCCGTTCAACGCCACCGGGGACAGCGTCCCGGGTGCCGTCGCCGCCTCCGCCGCCCTGCTCCTCTACAGCTTCCTCGGGGTCGAGTCGGCGGCCGTCAGCGCGGGTGAGGTGGCCGACCCCGAGCGCACCGTGGGCCGCGCGAGCGTCCTCGGCACGCTGGGCTCGGCGCTGGTCTACCTGCTCGGCACGGTCGCCGTCTTCGGTCTCGTCCCGCACGACCGGCTCGCCGGGTCCGGCGCGCCGTTCGCCGACGCGGTGGACGCGATCACCGGGGGCCACCGGGGAGGCACGGTCATCGCCCTGGTCGCCGTCGTCTCCGTCACCGGCTGCCTCAACGGCTGGATCCTCATGGCCGCGCAGACGTCCTACGCCGTCGCCCGCGACGGACTCTTCCCGGCGCCGTTCGCGAAGAAGGGCAGGGGCGGGGTGCCGGGCTTCGGGGTGTGGGCCTGCGCCGTCCTCGGCACGGTGCTCATCGCCCTGAACTACACGGCGGGCCCGGACGCCACCTTCCGTGTCCTCGTGCTCATCACCACCTTCACCGGCTGCGTGCCCTATCTCCTGTCCGCCGCGGCCCAGTTGTACTGGCTCGCCCGGGGCTCGCGGGCCCGGGTCCGTCCGGCCGGCCTGGCCCGTGACCTCACCGTCGCCGCGCTCTCCTTCGCCTTCTCCTTCTGGCTGATCGCGGGCGCCGGTTACGCGGCCGTCTACCAGGGCGTGCTGTTCCTCTTCGCGGGGATCCCGGTGTACGTGTGGCTGCGGGGCCGTCAGGAGCCGGCCGGAACCGCGGGCTGACAGTTCCCGCCCGACCCATTGACCCTCTCGTGGCCCACCCTTACCTTTTCGGCGTTCGGGATCACAAATGCCGTTCGTCATGTCGAACGCACGATCTGTCGAAGGTACCGCTGTCCCCCCACCGAGAGGCAGTCCGCATGAGCCGCGACCACGACCTCCCCCAAGCCCCCAGCCGCAGACTGATGCTGAAGGGCGCCGCAGCCGCCGGCGCCCTGGCGGCCACCTCCGCGACCCCCGCGCTCGCGTCCCCGTCCCCGTCCCTGTCCGCGTCCGTGTCCGGCAAGGCGGCCCCCTACGGGAACCCCCTCGTCCTCCAGCGTGCCGACCCGCACATCACCCGCCACACGGACGGCCACTACTACTTCACGGCGACCGTCCCCGAGTACGACCGCATCGTCCTGCGCCGCGCCCGCACCCTGAACGGGCTGTCCACGGCCGCCGAGTCGGTGATCTGGCGGGCGCACGCGACCGGCCCGATGGGTGCGCACATCTGGGCGCCCGAGCTGCACCGGATCGGCGGCAAGTGGTACATCTACTTCGCCTCGGCCCCCGCCGAGGACGTGTGGGCCATCCGCATCTGGGTGCTGGAGAACTCCCACGCCGACCCCTTCCGGGGCACGTGGGTGGAGCGGGGGCAGATCAGGACCGCCTGGGAGACCTTCTCCCTCGACGCCACCACCTTCAAGCACCGCGGCACCCGCTACCTGGTCTGGGCCCAGCACGAGCCCGGCATGGACAACAACACCGCGCTGTGGATCTCGGAGATGGCCGACCCGTGGACGCTGACCGGCCCCCAGGTCCGGCTGTCCACACCCGAGTACGACTGGGAGTGCGTCGGCTACAAGGTCAACGAGGGCCCGTACGTCCTCCAGCGCAACGGCCGGGTGTTCCTCACCTACTCGGCCAGCGCCACCGACTGGCACTACTGCGTGGGCCTGCTGACCGCCGACGCCCACGGCGACCTGCTGGACGCGCGGAGCTGGAGCAAGTCGCCCGTCCCGGTCTTCACCAGCAACGACACCACGAAGCAGTACGGCCCCGGCCACAACTGCTTCACCGTCGCCGAGGACGGCCGTACCGACGTCCTCGTCTACCACGCCCGCCCGTACAAGGAGATCACCGGCGACCCGCTGCACGACCCCAACCGGCACACCCGGATCCAGAAGCTCGGCTGGAAGCCGGACGGCACCCCGGACTTCGGCGTCCCCGTCGCCGACACCGTGAAGGAGGGGGCGTGAGATGAGACGCGCGTACGCGACCCTGCTCGCCCTGTGCTGCGCCCTGGCCGCCGCCCTGGCGACGGCCGGACCGGCCAGGGCGGCACCGCAGACGATCGCCAACGGCACGCAGTTCACCGACGCGTCGGGGAACCCGGTGCACGCCCACGGCGGCGGGGTCGTCAAGGTCGGCGGCTACTACTACTGGTTCGGCGAGGACCGGGGGAGCGACAACACCTTCCGGTCCGTGGACGCCTACCGCTCCACCGACCTGAGGACCTGGGAGTTCCGCGCCCGCGTCCTCACCCGGTCCTCCGCCCCCGAACTGGCCACCGCCTACATAGAACGCCCCAAGGTCGTCTACAACGCGGCCACCGGCAAGTTCGTCATGTGGATGCACAAGGAGAACGGCACCGACTACAGCGAGGCGCGCGCCGCCGTCGCCGTCTCCGACACGGTCGACGGCACCTACACCTACAAGGGCAGCTTCCGCCCGCTCGGCCAGTACATGTCCCGCGACCTGACCACGTACGTCGACACCGACGGCACCGCCTACCTGGTCTCGGCCGCCAACGAGAACTACGACCTGCACATCTACCGGCTCACGGCCGACTACACGGGTATCGCCGCACTGGTCGCCAACCCCTGGCCCGGCGGTCACCGCGAGGCGCCCGCCCTGTTCAAGCGGGGCGGCGTGTACTTCATGCTGACGTCGGGCGCCACCGGCTGGACCCCCAACCAGCAGCAGTACGCCACCGCCACCTCCCTCGCCGGCCCCTGGACCTCCTGGACCGACGTCGGCGACTCCACCGCCTACGGCTCCCAGACCGCCTACGTCCTTGCCGTGCAGGGGAGTTCGGGCACCTCCTACCTGTACCTGGGCGACCGCTGGGGCAACTCCTTCGGCGGCACGGTCAACGACTCCCGGTACGTCTGGCTGCCGCTGACCTTCCCGACCTCCACCTCGACGAGCATGTCCTGGTCCCCCGAGATCACCGTCGACACCGCCGCCGGGACGGTCACCGGCACGAGTGCCGCCTACAACACGCTGGTCGCCCGGCACAGCGCCAAGTGCGCCGACGTACCGGGCCAGTCACTGTGGCAGGGCGTCGCCGTCAAGCAGTACACCTGCAACGGCGGAGCCAACCAGAAGTGGTGGTTCAAGGACCTCGGCAACGGCTACCGGGCGCTGGTGGGCCGGGGCAGTTCCCTGTGCCTCCAGGAGAATGCGGGTGACGTCACCCAGGAGAACTGCACCGGCGCCACCGGCCAGCAGTGGTCGGTCACCGCCTCCGGCTCGTACGTCACCGTCAGGTCCCGCGCGAGCGGGGAGTGCCTGGACGTCTCCGGCGGGTCCACCGCCGACTCGGCCGCGCTCATCACCCACACCTGCAACGGGGGCACCAACCAGCAGTGGACGCGCGGCACCTGACGTCGTCAGACGAGCAGGTCGATGGCGTCGATCGCGGTGCCCGCGCTGAGGTAGCCCGTCGTCCCCGAACCGCTCACCACGTCGATCCTCAGCACGTTGTACTGGCTGGTGTCCGTGCGCCAGGCACTGGCCGGGACGCTGTAGGTGAAGGTGTGGTTGTTGCCCCGGTACGAGCCCACCGTCAGGGAACGGGTACCCGGCTGGGCGGGCGGGGAGGGGATCGCCGAGGTCCAGGTGTCGTTGACCGTGATCCGCGGCCGGCCGCCTGCGTAGGCCGTCGTCACGCCGATCCTCAGGGTGTGTGCGGCGGCGGCCTGCGCGGCGGTGAGCCGGAAGTGGACGAGCAGGCCGCTGTTGACGTCCTTCCACAGGTAGCAGGGGAAGGCGGACGTCTCCGTGCCGCTGCCGATCACCACGTTGCCGGTCCAGGACGCGGCCCGGACGTCGGAGGGATGGGCGTACGTCATCAGGTCGGCGTTCTTGAACCCGGCCGGGGTGCCGTTCCAGGCGCCGATCCGCCAGATCGCGCTCGCGTTGTCCGGGTCGTTCGACGCGGGGACGGTGATCGTGTTGAGGGTGGTCGTCGCGCCGGCCGGGACCGTCACCGAGCCGGTGTACACGGCGAGTTCGCCCTTGTACACGGTCAGCGTGTACGTCCCCGGCAGTACGCGCGGGATCGAGAAGTACCCGTCCGAGGCGCGGGCCGGACCCCAGTACTGGGCCGCGGAGTTGGCGAGACCCACCGTGTACGGGTACGCCGCGTTGCGCCCCGCGATGCCGACGCCGGCGACCCGGCCCCGGCCGCTGTCCGGCACGTATCCGGACATGCCGAGCGAGTCGGCCCACGGGGTGGTGAGCGTGCCGTGGTACAGGGCGGAGGAGGGCGCCCCGCCGTCCGTGAGCGCGATGACGTACGGCCCCTGGAGGCCGTACCGCTCGGCCTCGGTCTGGTTCTCGCCGTAGTAGAGGATCTCGTACAGCCCGCCGCCGTCGGCGCTCCGGTGGCGCAGCAGCGAGCGGTAGAAGGGGCCGCCGGACGCCTTCTCGTGGTTGCTGCGGACGATCCACAGGCCGACGCCGCCGCCGGACCAGCCGATGTAGTCGTAGTCGACGGCCCGGCGCCCCGAGTAGTGCTTGGAGCGGGTCTGCCCGTCGGACTTCGCGAAGACGTCCGAGGCCTCGATGGTGCTGGTGGTGTAGGTGTAGGAGTCCGGCTCGTCGTTGGGGAAGAGGCCCGCCCTGACGCGCAGGATGTAGCGGGTGGCGCTGACCGAGGAGTCGGCCTTGTGGGTCCACAGGTAGACGTTGTTCTCGCCGCTGCGGGCCGCGTAGTAGTGGCGCAGCGTGCCGTGCGCGACGGAGACCAGGATCGTCGCGCCGGACTGCTTGATGCCGACCGTGGAGGTGCCGAGGCCGGACTCGATGTGCGAGTTCTTGCCGCCGTAGCCCTGGTACTCGGTGCCCTTGTAGACCAGGGAGGTCAGGTCGCCGTCGGCCTTGCCCACCTTGAACACCAGGCCGGCGCCGGTGTCGACCACGTAGTTCGCGCCGTCGTCGCTCCAGCCGAAGCCGGCGGCGGACGCGGCGCCGGCGAGCGGGCCGGCGAGGGCGGCCGAACCGGCGGCGGCAGCGGCACCGACGACGAAGGCGCGGCGGCTGACCGCGCTGTCGGGGGATCCGGGCATGGGGGTGCCTCCTTCGGGAGGTCCGGGTTGCGGGTGTGCGGGTGTGCGGGTGTGCGGGTGTGCGGGTGTGAGGCAGAGTGGCAGCCGAATCGACTTTGCGAAAGGGCTTTCGCGGCCGGGGGGTCGGGAATTGCCTGAATTTACACCCAGGGCTAGAAAGCGCTTGTCCGGAGCGGTACGGTCTCGGGTCGGCCGAGGTTCGGCCGACGGAGGAGCCGCTCATGAGACGCGTCACAGCCGCCCTGCTGGTGCCGGCCGCCCTGGGCGCCGCCCTGACCGCGACACCCGCCCAGGCCCGCACGGGCCGCCCGCTCGGCATCGAGCACTGCACGGCCGGCGCCTGTCACTTCGACGTACCGCCGGGCACCTACGACGTCACGGTCCGGCTCGGCGGCGCGACGGCGTCCAGCACCCGCGTCACCGGCGAGACCCGGCGCTCGCTCCTGCCGGAGACGGCCGTACCGGCCGGCGAGCACGTCACCCGCAGCTTCACCGTCGACGTCCGCACCCCCGAGGGCGAACCGACCGGCCCCGACGGAACCCCCGGCCTGGACCTGGCACTCGGCGGCTCCGCGCCCGCCCTCGCCGGCATCAGGGTCACCCCCGCCTCGCACACCCGCCGGATCGTCCTCATCGGCGACTCCACCGTCTGCGACCAGCCCGCCGACCCCTACTCCGGCTGGGGCCAGCAGCTCCCGCAGTACCTCCGCAAGGGCCTGTCCGTCGCCAACCACGCCGACTCCGGCGAAAGCACCGTCACCTACCTGCGGGACCCGCGGCTGTGGGCCACCGTCCAGTCCCGGATCCGGCCCGGCGACCTCGCCCTCGTCCAGCTCGCCCACAACGACAAGACGACCGACGGTGCGACCTACCGCGCCAACCTGGAGACACTGGTCGCGGGCATCCGCGAGAAGGGCGGCGAGCCGGTGCTCGTCACCCCGGTCGTCCGCCGCTGGTTCAACGCCGACGGCACCCTGAACAACCCCACCGCCCTGCTGGTCAACGGCCTCGGCGTCGACCACCCGGCCGTCATCCGCGCGCTCGCCGCCGCCGAGGACGTCCCGCTGGTCGATCTCACGGCGAAGACCAAGGCGCTGGTGGAGTCCCTCGGACCGGAGGGCTCCAAGGCCCTCTACCTCTCCGACGAGAAGCGCGACAACACGCACACCTCCGCGCACGGCGCCACCGTCTACGCGGGCCTCGTCCGCGACGAACTCCTCGCCCTGCGTCTGGTGCCCGAGGGCGCCGTGCGGGTGGGATGAAGCCCTGGGGCGCTCCGACCGGAACCGGGGCGTCCCAGGCCCCCAGGAAGGAAGACCACCGCCGTGATCCGACTGCCCGCCGACGACCGCGCGTCCAGCCCCCGCACCGGCTACACCCGCGCCCACTGGGAAGCCGCCGCCGACGCCCTCCTCGCCGCGGTGGAGCCGTACGCCACTGCCGACCGCGCCCTCTACCACCTGCCGGGCACCCGGGCGAGCCACTCCGGCCGGGTCTCCGACGGGCTCGAAGGGTACGCCCGCACGCTGCTGCTGGCCGCGTTCCGCCGCGACGAGACCGCGCTCGGCCGGTACGCCGAGGGCCTCGCGGCCGGTCCCGGCGGGGTCTGGCCGCGCATCACGGACCGCAGCCAGCCGCTGGTCGAGTCCGCCTCCGTCGCGCTCGCCCTGCGGCTCACCCGGCCGCTGCTCTGGGACCGCCTGGACGACGCGGTGCGCCAGCGGACCGCCGCCTGGCTGGCGGACGCGCTCACCGCCGAACCCTGGCCGTGCAACTGGGAGTTGTTCCCGGTCACCGTCGGCGGCTTCCTCCTGGAGACCGGCCACCGGGAGGAGGCGGCGCGCAGGGCGGTCGACCGGGGGCTGGAGCGGGTCGAGGGCTGGTACCTCGGCGACGGCTGGTACACCGACGGCGACGGCCGGAAGTTCGACTACTACAACGGCTGGGCCATGCACCTGTACACGGTCCTCCACGCCTGGCTGGCCGACGACGGCGACCTGCTGGACCGGTACGGCCGACGGCTCTCCCGCCATCTCGCCGACTACGCCCGCCTCTTCGGCGCCGACGGCGCCCCGGTGCACCAGGGCCGTTCCCTGACCTACCGCTTCGCGACGACGGCCCCGCTCTGGCTCGGCGCCCTCACCGGACACACCCCCCTGCCCCCGGGGGAGACCCGGCGCCTGGCCTCCGGCGCGCTGCGGTACTTCCTGGACGGCGGCGCGGTCGACGAGCGGGGCCTGCTGCCGCTCGGCTGGCTCGGCCCCGACGAGTCCCTGGTGCAGAACTACTCGGGACCCGCCTCGCCGTACTGGGCGAGCAAGGGCTTCCTCGGCCTGCTGCTGCCGCCGGAGCACGAGGTCTGGACGGCGCCGGAACAGCCCGGACCGGCCGACCGCGCCGACGCGGCACACCCCGTGCCCGTCCCCAACTGGCTGCTGCAGTCCACCCGTTCGGACGGCCTGGTCCGGCTGCACAACCACGGCAGCGAGGACGTCCGCTACGACCCCTACTACACCCGGCTCGCCTACTCGACCGCCACCGCGCCCGCGCCGTCGTACGACAACAGCGTGATCGTCGGCGGTGATCCGAGCCGCACGGGGATCGAACCGCTCGGCACGGGCGAGGGGTGGATCGCCTCCCGGCACACCGCGGGCACCGGGGTCACCGTGACCAGCCTGGTGGTGGTCCGCGGTGCCGTGGAGGTGCGGGCCCATCTGGTGGCGGGTGCGGCGCCCGGGACCCCGGTGCGGGTGACGGGCTGGCCGGACGCGCCGGGCGTACGGAGCGAACTCGCCCCGGTCTCCGGCCTGTCGGCGGAGCTGACCGGGGTGACGGGGGACGGCGGGGCCACGCTCTTCGTGGCGCTCGCCCGGCTCACCGGGGAGCCGGACCCGCTGCCGCTCGCGGAGCTGGTGTCCGTGGCGGTGCGGCAGGACGACGCCGGGAAGCCGGGCCACGAGGTGCGGGTGAGCTGGTCCGCGGGCGAGAGCGCCGCCTTCCGGTTCGCGGCGCCGGACGGGGCGACGGCCGACGCGTGGTCGGTGGCGCCGCTCCGACCGGGGGAGGAGGGAGGGACACCGGACGGTTCGGCGGGGACCGAACCGTCCGGGGCCTAGCGTGGCCGTATGACCCCAGAGCCCGCCCCCGCCGCCTCCTTCGCCGGCCTCCACCACCGTCCGGGCGAGCCGCTGCTGCTGCCCAACGCCTGGGACCACGCCTCGGCCGCCGCCCTCGCCGCCCGCGGGTTCCCGGCGATCGCCACGACGAGCCTCGCGGTCGCGGCGGCCGTCGGCCTGCCCGACGGGGAGGCGGCGACCCGCGAGCACACCGTCCGGCTCGCCCTGGCCCTCGGCTCCGGGCCGTGGCTCCTCTCCGTCGACGCCGAGGGCGGCTTCAGCGACGACCCGGACGACGTGGCCGCGCTGGCCGGCGAGTTGTGGACCGCGGGCGCCGTCGGCATCAACCTGGAGGACGGCCTGGGCCCGGCCGGCCGGCACGCGGCGAAGATCGCCGCCGTGAAGGCGGCCGTGCCCGGTCTCTTCGTCAACGCCCGCACGGACACGTACTGGTCGGGCGACGGTGACGAGAGGGACACCCTGCGCCGGCTCGACGCCTACCAGGAGGCGGGCGCCGACGGGGTCTTCGTCCCGGGCGTGACCGACCCCGGGCGCATCGCCGCCCTGGTCCGGCACACCACCGTCCCGCTCAACGTCCTGTACTCGCCCGCCGGCCCCACGGTCGCCCGCCTCGCCGACCTCGGCGTGCGCCGCGTCAGCCTCGGCTCGCTGCTGTACCGGCGGGCGCTCGGCGCGGCCCTCGACGCCGTGGCCGACATCGCGGCCGGGCGGACACCGGGCGGTACGACCCCGTCCTACGCCGACGTCCGCGCACTGGAGCGCAGCGTCCCGGTGAGCGCGTCGGCGAACTCCACGGGGTGATCCAGCGTGCCCAGGTGCCCGCCCGGGAACTCGGTGAACGCACACCCCAGCCGTCCGGCGAGGAACTCGGCCGTCCGGTGCAGGAGCTGTCCGCGCGAGCCGGTGCCGGCGGCGATGGTGAGCCGGCCCGGGGGCGGGACGGCGGCGGGCACGTAGGCGGTGAACGGGCGCAGCACCCGGCCCAGGAAGACACCCATCGGGGTCGCCGAGTCGCCCTCGGCGGGCGGCCGTCCGGGCCCGTCGAGCTGGTCGATCAGTTCGGCCCGCCGGGCCGCCCCGTCCGGCAGGACGGTCACGCACGGCGGCTCGTGCGCGACCACGTGCGCCAGCCGTCCGGGGTGCCGGAGGAGCAGGTCCAAGGCCGCGATGCCGCCGGAGCTGGTCCCGAACACGGACGCCGACGCGCCCGCCGGCAGCACCTCCTCGAGTACCCGCCGCGCGCCCTCGCTCCAGTCCGCGACCCGCTGTTCGGTGACCGGCGCGCCGAGCCTGCCGTGCGCGAGCCCCAGCGGGTCGTACGTCACGACGGTGAAACGCGTGGCCAGCCGCTCGGTGAGCGGTCCGAGGCCCATCGGATGCCCGGCACCGCCCGGCACGAGCAGCAGCACGGGACCGGAGCCCGTGACGTCGTAGGGGGGCGTGCCGGTCATCGGTCCTCCGCTCCCCTCTGCTCCCCGTTCTCGCGCGGCCAGTGGGTGAGGGCGACGTGCAGGGCGTCGACCGCCTTGTCCCAGGAGGCCCGTACGTCCCGGTCCGCGCCGAAGCCGCCCGCGCTCTCCAGTACGCAGTAGCCGTGGAAGGTGCTGCGCAGCAGGCGCACGGCGTCCGTCAGGTCCGGTTCCTCGAGGCCGTAGGCGCGCAGCATGCCGTAGGTGATCTGCGCGGTGCGGCGCAGGGCGGGGGAGTCGGCGATCAGGGCCTGGTCGACGCGGATCTGGGTGGCCGCGTACCGGCCGGGGTGCTCCAGGGCGTAGCCCCGGTAGGCGCCGGCGAACGCCGTCAGCGCCTCCTTGCCCGCCCGGCCGGCCACGGCCGCCGCGATCCGGTCGATCAGCTCACCGCCCGCGTACAGCGCGAGCCGGGTGCGCAGGTCCTGGAGGTTGCGGACGTGCGAGTACAGGCTCGCGTCCTTGACGCCGAAGCGGCGGGCCAGCGCGGAGACGCTGAGGTTCTCGAACCCGGCCTCGTCCGCCAGCTCCGCGGCACCCGCCACCACCCGTTCGGCACTGAGCCCTGCCCGGGCCATACGCCCACCTCCCTTGGATCCCTAGGATTTATCCTAGGGTATCTAGGAACCGGGTGTCAGCCGATCGGCGCGTACAGCACCCCCAGCTTGTCGACCTCCTCGCCCGAGCGGCCGGTGAAGCCCACGATCTGCCAGCCGGCGGGGGCCGTGAAGGCGGTGGTGTCGGTGGTCGGGGTGCCCGCCGAGAGGGTGCGGCCCCGGTCGGTGGTGAAAGCGGCCGAGAAGAGGCGGGTACGGCCGTCCTTCTGGCCCTCGGTGAGCTTCACCGAGGTGAGGTGTTCGCCGGCGGCCAGGGTGAGGGAGGCGGCCGTACCGCCGGCGCCGCCGTGGGTGAGGGCCGTCCCGCCGTCGTGGGTGAGGGACACGGCGTCCAGGCGGGCGCCGCCGCGCAGGGTGAGGGTGCGCGGGGAGGGGGCCGCCGGGAGGTCGTCGGCGTCGTTGAAGGCCGTGCCGTGCGGGCCGCCGAAGAAATCGCTCGCCCGGAGCTTCGGGCTCGGCGTGTAGGAGAAGTCGACGGTGTGCGGGAAGTGGTCGGAGAGGTTGCCGCCGGCCGCGTCGAGGAACGACGCCCACTCGTCGTGGTAGCGGGTCGCGGTCAGGGAGACCAGGGCGCTGCCGCGGTAGAGGACCTTGTCGACCACCTCGCAGTCGTCGGGTGGCGCGGACGCCGGGCACAGCAGCGGGTCGGCGCCCTGGGCGGGGGCCGTACCGCCCCTGACCAGCCGCACCCAGGCGTCGGTCAGGCCGTTGTCGGTGACGAGCGTGCGGATGGTGTCGCCGGCGCGGGTGTACCGGGTGTTGGTGTCACCCATCACGATCACCGCGTTGCCCGCCGAGTTGGCCCGGATGAAGGCCGACAGCTGCGCGATGTTGGCGCGGCGCGCGGCCAGGGCGTCGGCGGTGTCGTCGGCGTTGGGGTGCAGGTTGTACAGGTCGACGTAGACACCCTCGGCGAGCCGTACCCGGGCCAGGGTGAAGCCCTTCGGGGTCAGGCAGTTGGTGCCGGTGCAGTCGTTCCACCGCACCCGCTCGACGTCCTCGAACGGGCGGTCGGAGAGGGTGTTGAGGCCGTCACCGAAGCCCGCACCGCCGCTCGTCGCCGTGCGGTAGGGGTGGTGGTCGCCGGCGTAGAGCGCCGCGTGGTAGTTGAAGTCCTCCTGGACGTTGACGATGTCGTACCCCGCCAGCCTCGGTGAGATCAGCGGGGTGTTGGTGGCCGGATGGCTGGAGCTGAGGCCCTCCGGCAGTCCGGCCACGTTGTACGTCAGGACACTGAACCCGCCGGATTCGGCGGCCTGCGCGGTACCGGTCGAGGCGGTGAGCCCGGACACGGCCAGCAGGCCGGCGGCGAGCGTGCCGAGGAGTCGTCCCATGGGTCGCATGCGACCCATGGTCACGTCAACCGGCCTGTTTTTGAAGGGGAGTTGAGAAAACGCTTTCCGTCGCGGAGAAGACGAACGAGAACTCCGCCGGTTCGGCCCGCAGGTGGTACCGGGGCAGCGGGGCCGGGCCGCAGGACTGGGAGCCGATGCCGTGCTGGGCGTGGTCCAGGTTGACCCAGACGCCCGCGGCCAAGCCGCCGTCGGGCACCAGGTCGGTGCGGTGGGCCGCGGCGTCCAGGTGCTCGGTGGTCCAGCGGCGGGCGGTGAGGAAGAACACCGGGTCGCCCTCGATCCGCAGGCCGCCCAGTTCCGCCCACCGGACGTCGATCCGGGCGCCGTTCTCCTGGGGGCGGACGTACGGGGTCTGCATGCCGTCCACCGTCGACTGCCAGCGGGCGATCCGGGACGCCGACCGCGTGTCCGGGTAGGCCTCGCCGGGGCCGCCGCCGTACCAGCGCACGGCGTCCGCCGCGGCCAGCCGGAAGCGGATGCCGAGCCGGGGCAGCGGGACCGTCCAGTCGCCGTCCGGGGTGGTGGACACGGTCAGCCGGAGCCGGTCCCCGTCCGACGTCCAGCGGTACACCGTCGACAGCCCCAGCTCCCGGGCGGCCGGCGCCACCCGGGTGCGGACCGTCAGCGCGTCCTCGCCCGCCTCGACCGCGTCCAGGCGGTGCCGCATCCGGTGCAGGCCGAGCGTGCGCCACAGCAGCCCGTAGCGCAGGTCGCTCTGCCAGGCGGCACCGTCGTCGTTGTCGGTCGTGGCCCGCCACACGTCCAGCCGCAGCCCCGTGACCAGCACCCCGCCGATCGTCCGCGGCGCCCCGGTGCGGGCGTCGAACACGCCCGGGCCGAGGGTGATCCGACCGTCCCCGGGGACCGGGCGGGCGGTCGCGGCGACGTACGGTACCCGGCGCGCCGACACCGGGAGCTGCCCCCAGGCGACGACGTGGTCCTTCGGTGCCCACGCCGTGCCGGCCGCGAGCACCGCCCGGACCGTCCAGTGGGCCTCACCGGCCGGCGCCCCGGCCGGTACGGCGGGCAGCTTGACCTCGGCGGACTCGCCGGGCGCCAGCGCGGGCACCGACAGGGTGCCGGAGTCCACCGTCTCGCCCTCGACCTCGTACGACCAGGAGAAGGCCAGTGCCGACAGGTCCGCGAAGTCGTGCTTGTTGGTGATCCGGACCGTGCCGGCCGTGCCGTCGCCGCCGATCGCGACCGGTTCGATCACCTTCCGGTACTCGACCAGGCCGGGGGAGGGCTTCCGGTCCGGGAACAGCAGGCCGTCGCAGACGAAGTTGCCGTCGTGCAGTTCCTCGCCGAAGTCGCCGCCGTAGGCGAAGCCCAGCTCCGGGTGGGCGATGCCGTGGTCGATCCACTCCCAGACGAAGCCGCCCTGGAGCCGGTCGTGGGCCTCGAACAGCCGCTGGTAGTCGGCGAGTCCGCCGGGGCCGTTGCCCATGGCGTGGGCGTACTCGCAGAGGATGAAGGGGAGTTCGCGGCGCCTGCGGGGTCCGCCGTCCAGGCCCCGGCCGATCCGCTCGACCTCGGCGTGGTCGGCGTACATGCGCGAGTACAGGTCCGTGTCCCGGCAGCCGGGGTCGCCCTCGTAGTGCACGAGCCGGGAGGTGTCGCGGCCGTGGATCCACTCGGCCATCGCGGTCAGGCCCCGGCCGGTGCCGGCCTCGTTGCCCAGCGACCAGATGACGACCGACGGGTGGTTCTTGTCCCGCTCGACCATGCGGGCCGCCCGGTCGAGCAGGGCCGGGGTCCAGCGGTCGTCGTCGACGGGGTTGTCCCGCCAGCCCTGCTCGGTGAAGCCGTGCGTCTCCAGGTCGCACTCGTCGATCACCCACAGGCCGTACTCGTCGCACAGGTCGAGGAAGGCCGGGTGCGGCGGGTAGTGGGAGGTGCGGACCGCGTTGATGTTGTGCCGCTTCATCAGCAGCACGTCCTCGCGCATGGTCGCGAGGTCCAGGGCGCGGCCCCGCTCCGGATGCCACTCGTGCCGGTTGACGCCCCGGAAGAGCACCGGGCGGCCGTTCACCGTGATCAGGCCGTCCGAGAGCGCCACCGTACGGAAGCCGATGCGCAGCGGCACCCGCTCGCCCCCGCTGGCCAGCACGCCGTCGTACAGCCTCGGTGTCTCCGCCGTCCACGGCTCGACCGGGACGGTCACCGGCTCACCGGTGGCGACGTCGACGCCGAGATCCGGGACCGTGACCCGGCCCGGCACCTCGGAGTCGACGCGGAGGGTGCCGGTGCCGGAGACGTGGTCGTAGGAGGCGTGCACGAAGAAGTCCCGGACGCCGTCCGCCGGGCGGTGCAGCAGGGTGACGTCCCGGAAGATGCCCGGCAGCCACCACTGGTCCTGGTCCTCCAGGTAGGAGCCCGCCGACCACTGGTGCACACGGACGGCCAGGACGTTTCCGCCGGGCTTCAGCAGGTGCCCGACGGCGAACTCGTGCGGCAGCCGCGAGCCCTTGAACTCGCCCAGCTCGGTGCCGTTCAGCCAGACCCGGGCGCAGGACTCCACGCCGTCGAAGCGCAGAAAGGCACCGCCGTCGGCCGGCCAGCCGGCGGGCAGGTCGAAGACGCGCAGGTGGTCGCCGGTCGGGTTCTCGGTGGGCACCCGGGGCGGGTCGACCGGGAACGGGTACAGGTGGTTGGTGTAGACGGGGGAGCCGTGGCCCTGGAGCACCCAGTGACCGGGGACCGTGACCTCCGCCCAGTCACCGGCGTCGTACCCCTCGGCCGCGAAGGAGTCGTCCTCGGCGTCGGCCGTGTCCGACAGTCTGAAGCGCCAGCTCCCGTTCAGGGAGAGGGACGCGGCGTCCGAGGACGCGTACCAGGCGCGGGGCGGCAGCGCCCCCGTACCCGGCGAGACGTCCTCGACGTAGGCGGTGGTCGCACGGAAATACATCGGTCTCCTAGCTCAGCCCTTGATGCCGGTCTGCGCGATCCCCTGCACCAGCCAGCGCTGGAGGAAGAGGAACACGAACAGCAGGGGCAGGATCGAGATGGCGGTCGCCATGAAGATCAGGTGGTAGTTGACGGTCTGGTTGGTCATGTACGACGACAGCGCGACCTGGACGGTCCAGGCGCTCGGGTCCTGGCCGATGACGAGCGGCCACAGGAAGGCGTTCCAGCCGTTGATGAAGGTGATCGTGGCGATGGCGGCGAAGAAGTTCAGCGAGTTCGGCACCACGACACGCCAGTACGCGCCCCAGTAGCCGAGCCCGTCCACGCGCGCCGCCTCCTCCAGTTCCTTCGGGAACCCGAGGAAGTACTGCCGGAACAGGAAGCAGGTGAAACCGCTGAAGAGCCCCGGGACGACGAGTCCCCGGTAGCTGTCCACCCAGCCGAGCGACGACACCAGCACGAAGCTGGGGACGAAGGTGACCGCGGCCGGGACCATCAGGGTCACCAGCACGGCGTAGAAGACCTTGTCGGCGTGCCGGTAGGGGATACGGGCGAGGGCGTAGCCGGCCAGCGAACAGACGAACAGGGTGCCGACCGTGTGCAGGACGCCGATCACCAGCGAGTTCCCCATCGACCGGCCGAAGTCGACCGTCGGGTCCTCGAACGGCTCGGTGATGTTGCCCCACCGGATGTCGGTCGGGAAGAACTTCCAGTTCTCGCCGGTGATCTCCGGGTCGGTGGACAGGGCGTTGCGGATCAGCAGGTAGAAGGGGACGAGGAAGAGGAGCGCGGCGACGCTGGTGGCGACGTACAGGCCGGTGGAGCTCATCACCCCGCCGCGCCGGGTGCGCCTGCCGGTGTCGGGTGCGGTCGTGGTCACTTCGACTCCTCACCCCTTCCGAAGCCCATGATCCTGCCCTGGAACAGGGTGACGACACAGATCAGCACGGTCAGTACGACGGCTCCGGCGCTGCCCTTGCCGTAGTTCTGGTCCTGGCCGAGGGCGGTGTAGTACAGCTCGACCAGCGGCGGGCGGCCCCAGGTCGTCTTGGCCAGCAGGTTGAAGAACTCGTCGAAGGCCTGGTAGGCGGCGACGAGCAGCAGCAGGACCACGGCCGTGGACGTGGCCCGCAGCTGCGGCAGGGTGATGTACCGGAAGGTCTGCCAGCCGCGCTTGGCGCCGTCGATGGCGGCGGCCTCGTACAGCTCCTGCGGGATGTTCTGGAGCGCGGCCAGGAACAGGATCATGTAGAAGCCGGACTGGAGCCACAGCCGGGCGGTGATGATCACCAGCCAGTACCAGGGCGGGTCCGGGTTGGCGAGCCAGGCGGTGTTGTCGACGCCGAACAGGCCGAGCACCGTGTTGGCCAGGCCGAAGCGGACGCCGTTGAAGAGGGACATCTTCCAGATCAGCGAGGCCGCGACGTAGCTGCACGCGGTCGGCAGGAAGAACACCGACCGGTAGAACGCCCGCATGAACCGCAGCCGGTTCACGAGCAGGGCGAGGCCCAGGGAGAGCGCCCAGGTGGTGGGCACGATGAACGCGGCGAAGACGGTGAAGGTGCCGAGCGAGCCCGTGAACCCGCTGTCGGAGAGGATCTCGCGGTAGTTGCCCAGCCCGACGAAATCGCTGGGCGTGACGGTGAAGCGGGCCTCGAAGAAGCTGAGGTAGAGGCTCCAGCCGATCGGGACGTAGACGAAGACGGCCAGCCCGATCAGGAACGGGGCGGAGAAGAGCCAGAAGTTGAAGGTGCGGCTGCCGCGCAGCCCCCGCCGCGGCCGGGCTTCGGCGGCCTTGGCCGGGGCGGGGCTCGTGACCCCGCGCGTGGTGGTGGTCGGCATGGCGTGATCCGTCCGGCGGCCTATCCGAACAGCTTCTTCAGCTCGGCGCCGACCGTCCTGTCGCACTGGTCGAGCGCGGCCTCCGGGTCACCGCCCTTGCGGACGCAGTCGGCGAAGACGTCCTCCGTGGCGGTGATCATCGCCTGGGTCCAGCCGATGTTGTCGAAGTGCCCGTACTGGTTGAACAGTTTCACGCCCTCGGCCGGCAGACCCGACTTCAGCGTGGTCGCCGACCGGGCGATGGAGGTGCGCGGCGGGATGTGGAAGCCGTACGAGGTCGCCCAGTCCTCCTGGTACTTCTTCTGGTCGATCCACAGCCACTTGACGTACTCCTTGGCCGCGTCGACGTGCCGGCCCTTGGCGTTGACGAACACCGACCAGCCGCCGTTGTAGACGGACGGCTTGCCCGCGTCGCCGACCTTCGGGAACGGCATGACGCCGAGGTCGTCGCCGAGGGCCTGCTGGAACTGCGGCATGGCCCACATGCCGCAGAACTGGATGGCACACAGCCCCTGGTTGAGGGCGGAGGGGTCCCAGAAGTCGGCCGGGGCGTCCAGCAGCAGATGGCCGCTGGTGAACAGCTTCCGCATCTGCTTCAGGCCCTGGACCACCCCGTCGGTGTGGTATGCGATCTCGTTCTTCTCGTTCAGGGTGTCGGCGCCGGCCGACCAGATCAGCGGGTTGATCACCGCGTGCAGGTCGTTGCCGAGGAACAGGCCCTTGACCTTGCTCGTGGTGAGCCTGGCGGCGGCCTCGATCAGCTCGTCCAGCGTCTGCGGCGGCTCGACGCCCGCCTTCTCCAGCATCGACTTGCGGTAGAAGAAGAACTGCGGGTCGTCGATCATCCGTACGCCGTAGATCTTGCCGTCGACGGTGTGCGACTGGATGTCGGCCTGGTTGAAGTCGTCCTTGGCCGGCCCGATGATGTCGGTCAGGTCCGCCACCTGCCCGCTCCTGACCAGCTGGATCTGCGGGTGGAACTCGAACAGGTCCGGCGCCTGGCCGGTCAGCAGGGAGGCGAAGAGCTTGCTCTCGAAGTTGGAGCCGGTGATCCACTGCGTGGTCACGTCCGCCTTCGTGTAGGCCTTCGCGTAGCGCTTGACGGCCTGCTCGGTGCCCGGCTCGCCGTAGGCGTGGAAGTACTGGACGAGCTGCTTGCCCGAGCCGGAGCCGCCGCCCCGGCCGTTGTTGCTGCCGCACGCGGCGAGCGTGCCGGCGGCGGCCAGGCCCGCGGCGGCCCGGAGTATCGATCGGCGGTCCCAGGTGCTGCTCTGTGCCGACATTGCTGACGTCCTTGTCTGTGGAGTGCGTCGAGTTCGACGGTGCGGCTCTCCCGCCCGGCGGCCCCGCCGGCGTCGGCCGGGCGGCCCGCACCGGGGGCGTGGTGCGGGACGCTAACCTTCGGCTAATGCTTCGGCAAGGGGTTGGACGAAGTGGGTACGACTTGTTGTACGCGGTTCGGAATCACGAACGGGCGTGCGGGCAGCGCGAGATGAGGGCCGCCGGGGCAGGGGAGTGGCCGGCGGCCCTCGGTACGGGGGAGTCGCGCTAGCGCCTGGTCCAGGCCTCGTTGGCGCCGCCTGTGCAGCGGTAGAGGACGACCTCGCTGCCGTCGGCCGTCGCCTGCCCGCTGACGTCCAGGCACCTGCCCGACGCCTCGTTCACGATCTGCCCGTTGCCGTTCAGCAGCCACCGCTGGGTGGCGTCACCGCTGTACGAGGCCGAGGCCGCGAGGCCCGGACCCGTCGCCGTCAGATAGCCGTCGGCGCCCTTCAGGGTGCCCCGGGCGTCGTACGACCAGGCCTGCCCGGCCGCGCCCGTGCAGGCGGCGAGCACGGCCCCCGAGGCGTCGGCCGTCAGGCACTTGCCCGACTGACCGCCCACCAGGGCACCGCTCAGGGCCGTACTGCCGTGTCCCTTCCCCTCCAGGACGTACGTCGTGACCGAACGGGCCGCGAGCGTCGCGGACAGGGTGCCGCCGGCCACCGACGGCTTCGCGACCGCCGCCCAGTTCTCGTCGGCCGAGGTCCGCACGGCCTGCCGGGCGCGCACCGGTGAGCCGCTGTTGAAGTGCAGCTTCAGCGCGGTGCCGGAGGTGTTGTGGTTGTTGACCACCACGACCCAGGTGCCGTTCCTGTCGTAGGCCGAGACCTCCACGCCGTCCGGCGCCCCGGTCACGTTGTGCAGGGCCGCGCCCGGCCGCACGAACCTGCTGTACTGGCCGAGCGCGTAGTAGCGCTTGGTGAGGTACAGGGTCTGGTTGCCGTTCTTCGCGTAGTCCGGGTCGTAGTAGATCAGCCCGTCGTTCCAGCCCTCGTCGTTCCGGGCGTTCGGGTCGCTGCCGATCATCTCCGACAGCGCCACCCACCACTGGAACGCCGAGTCGTGGGCGGTCGCGAAGTCCTTGTGGACGATCCGGGACAGGTTCAGGCCGCCGTCGATCGTGGGGTCGTACTCCTGCGCCCAGCCGGTGCCGCCCTTGCCGAAGCAGCAGATCTCCGTCGACCAGGACTCCTTGCCGGCCGCCTTCGACGTCTCGTACACCTGCGCGCGGTCGGCGTCGCTCGGGTTGTCGTACGTGTGGTGGGCCAGCTTGGCGACGTACCGCGCGGTGCCCGGCTGCGAGATCCACTGCGGGACCTCGGAGTTGAACTTCACCGTGCTGGTCGACTCGTCCGCGATGATCGTCGTCTTCTGGTGCCGGGCCCTCTGCTCGGCGCCGAGCGCGCGCACGATGTCGTCACGCTGCGGGACGTCGACCAGCATGCCCTCCTGGCCGCACGAGTCGAAGCTGTTCGTCGGCTCGTTGAACGGGCTGATGTAGTCCAGCCGGACGCCCTGCCGCGCGAAGTGGTCGGTGACGTCGGCCATATAGGCCGCGAAGTCCCGCTCGTTCTCCGCCTTCAGGTGGCCGCCGCAGCTCTTGCCGTTGGTCTTCCACGCGGCGGGCGCGCTGTTGACGAAGCCGATCAGGTCCTTCACGCCGTACTTCGCGGCGGCGTAGAGGAAGTAGCGGCCGGCCTCGTCCCTGCTCCAGTCGTGGCCGCCGTCCGGTGCCAGGAAGTCCTCCGGGGCGCGCGGCGCGTACGTCACTCCGGTGCCGCCCCCGCCGATGTTGTAGCGGTAGGAGCTGAGGGCCAGGCCGTCCTTGGAGAAGAGCAGTCCGGCGACCCGGGCGCGGACCGCCGGGTCGAAGTTCTTCAGGTCGTTGACCCACCAGGCGCCGGAGGCACCGATGTTGTCGATGGTCTGCGCGGCGTGCGGGGAGACCTCGGCGGCGACCGGGGCGTCGGCGGTGGCGGTGGTGCCGGCGGTGGCGGCGGTGCCGGCGGCACCCGCGGGCGGGGAGGCGAGCAGGGCTCCCGTGACGGCCAGCACGGCCGGGGCGGTCAGCAGGAGGGATCTCCTGGGATGGGAGAGGGAGGTGCGGGGGTGAGACACGTGCATCCCTTCCGTCGTCATGAAGGCGGTGCGGTACGGCTCCTTGCGTGGGTGCGTTTCACTGCCCTCTGCCCGACGGACTGCAGCGCCCCCTCCAGCGCGAACGTGGCCGCGCCGAGGGACACCGGATCGGTGGGGATCGGGGAGAGGACGATCTCGGTGGCGGCCAGCGGCCGGCGCAGGGCGTGCCGGGCGACCGCCTGACGGACCTCTTCGAGCAGCGGCTCGCCGAGCCGGGCGGCCACCCAGCTGCTGAGCACGACCACTTCGGGATTGAGGAGGTTGACCAGGTCGGCGATGCCGGCGCCGAGGTAGCGGGCGGTGTCCCGGACGACCTTGAGCGCCACCGGGTCGCTCTCGGCGACCGCGGCGGCCAGCGCGTCGATGGTGGCGGTCTGGTCCTCCGGGTGCAACAGGACCGAGCGCGGGCTGAGTTCGCGCAGGTTCTGCATGATGCCGGGGGCGCCGACGTACGTCTCCACACAGCCGTGGTTACCGCAGTGGCACAGCCGGCCGTCCAGGACGAGCGTGGTGTGCCCCCACTCGCCGGCGCTGTTGCTCACGCCCCGGTGCAGCCCGCCGCCGAGGGCCAGGCCGGCACCGACGCCGGTGCCGAGGTTGACCACCACGGCGTCCCCGCGGCCCCGCGCCGCCCCGAACCACAGCTCGGCCACGGCGCAGGCGCGCAGCGGGTTGTCCAGGTGGAGGGGGTAGGCGATGTGCTCGGCGAGCAGGTCGAGCAGCGGCACGTCGTGCCAGTCCCAGTTGGGCGCGTACTCGGCGATCCCGGTGTCCCGGTCCACCTGGCCCGGCACGCTCACGCCGACGCCGAGCACCCGGGCCGCCTCGACGCCGGCCTGGGCGACCACCGAGCCGACCGCGGCGGCGACGTGCCCGACCACCTGCTCGGGCCGGCTCTCCCCGGGCCGCATGTCCTCGTCGGCCCGGGCCAGCACGTTCAGCGCGAGGTCGAACAGCTCGACGTGGACGTACGTCTCGGCGATGTCCACGCCGATCAGCGCGCCCCCCGACGCGTTGACCGCGACCAGCCCCCGGGGGCGGCCCCCGGCCGAGTCCTCGAAACCGACCTCGGTGATCATCCGGAGGTCCAGCAGCTCGCCGACGAGCGTGGCCACCGTGGCGAGGCTCAGCCCGGTGGCCGCGGCCAGCTCCTGCCGGGAGGTGGGAGACTCGGCGATGATCTGGCGCAGCACCTCGTAGCGGTTCGCGGTGCGGATGTCACGTGACGTGCGCTTCACGCGGCTGCCCCTCCCGTCCCGTCCGGACCCGTCCAGGCCGGGGCGGCTTCGGCACCGGCGCGGGCGTCAGGCTATGGGCAGGGAGGGACTTTCGACAAGGGGTTAGGAAAGGGGCTGGAGGAAGTCGGCCGGAGGCCCCGGTGGCTACCGGTGGCCGGGGTGCCCGAGGAGGTCCCGCACGAAGGCGTTGGCGAACGTGCCGGACGGGTCCACGTGACGGACCAGGGACGCGAAGTCGTCGAACCGCGCGTACCGCCCGCGGAGCACGGTCGGGGGGATCTCGAAGACCTTCCCCCAGTGCGGGCGCGGGTCGAACGGCGCCAGCACCTCCTCCAGCCGGCGCACCACCGGGAGCACGGCCGCCTCGTCCCGCACCCAGGTGAAGTGCAGCGCGACCGAGTCCCGTCCGTGGGCCGGGCTCAGCCACTGCGTGTCGGCGGCGACCGTCCGCACCTCGCAGGTCTGCAGCACCCCGGCGACCGTCTCCCGGATGCCGTCGACCGCGTGCAGCGCGTCGAGGGCCGCCGACCGCGGCAGCAGGTACTCCGACTGGATCTCCTCCCCGCTGCTCGGCGTGAACTCCGCCCGGAAGTGCGGCAGCCGCTCGTGCCACGGCCCCGGCACACCGAGCTGCTCGGTGCAGTTGCGCGCGGGCATGCCCGGTACCGGGTGCAGCGGGCCGGGCGCGGGCGCCGCCCACGGGAAGTCCACCGCGGGCCGGTCCGTGCGCCGCTTGACCCACACCTGCCGGAAGCCCGGCCGCCGCCAGTCCGTGAACAGGCTCACGCTGTACCCGGCGGCCGCCACGGCCTCGAAGTCCAGGCCCTCCAGCGGTAGTTCGGTGTACACCCGCTGCTCCACCTCGTACGCCGGCTCCAGGTCGAGCGTGAGGGCGGTGACGACGCCGAGGGCGCCGAGGGAGGTCACGAAGCCGTCGAACCGCGGGTCGTCCCGGCCGATCGTCCCCGGATCGCCGGCCGCGACGACCATCTCCAGCTCCCGGACCGCCGAGGCCAGCGGGCCGTTGCGCACGCCCGAGCCGTGCGTGCCCGTCGCCACCGAACCGGCCACCGAGATGTGCGGCAATGAGGCCATGTTGGGCAGGGCGAGCCCGTGCGCGTGGACCGCCCGGGCCAGTTCGGCGTAGCGGACCCCGCCCGCCACCCGGACCGTACGCGCCGCCGTGTCCACGTCGACGGTCCGGGGCAGGGCGGCGGTGGAGATCAGGACGCCGTCCGGGCCCGGGTCCGCGATCCGGTTGAAGGAGTGCCCGCTGCCGAGCACCCGCACCCGCATGCTGTCCCGTACCAGCGCCGCCAGCTCCTCCGGCGTACGCGGACGGTGGAACTCCCGCGCCGCGTACGTGACGGTGCGCGCCCAGTTGGTGGGCGCGCCCGCGCCGTCCCGGGTCCCCATGTCCGCTGTCTCGGTCATCCGTGCGTCCCTCCAGGAGAGTTGCGTGTCCCCTGACCCTCTCATCCGGCGCGAGCCGCCGTGGAAACGGCCCCGGACGACGGATCAACGGATATCGTTGCCTCAACTGCGTCAGGCCCTGGAATTCGCAAAAAATCTGGCCGGTACCTGTCTCTTTCGATAGCGTCGCGCGCATGACCTCCAACCCCCTCCCCACCCGCCTCCCCGAGACCGACCGCACCCGTCACCGCCGCCTGCGCGAGCAGGGCAGCCTGGAGCGGGCCGATCTCGACGCGATCCTGGACGCCGGTTTCGTCTGCCACCTGGGTGTGGTGGTCGACGGACGGCCCCTGGTCGTGCCGACGGTGTACGGGCGGGACGAGCGGCAGTTGTACCTCCACGGGTCCGTGGCCAGCCGCAGCCTCGCCGGCGGCCTCCCGGTCTGTGTGACCGTCACGCACGTCGACGGGCTGGTGCTCGCCCGGTCCGTGTTCGAGCACGGGGTCAACTACCGGAGCGCCGTGATCCACGGCGACGCGCGCAAGGTCACCGACCCCGACGAGAAGCTGGAGGGGCTGCGCCGGCTCACCGAGCACGCGACCCCCGGACAGTGGTCGTACGCCCGCCGCCCGAACCGCAGGGAACTCGCCGCCACCACCCTCCTCGCCCTCTCCCTGGAGGAGGCCTCCGTCAAGATCCGCACCGGCGCCCCCGACGACGGCGACGGCCCCGACGCGGCCCTCGGTCTGTGGGCGGGCGTTCTCCCGCTGACCCGATCCTGGGGCGCTCCCGTACCCGACCCGGCCCTGCCGCCCGGGACCGCCGTACCCGAACACATCGCGCGCCGGGCGGGGACCCGGCGGGGATGAGCCCGTGACGGGGGCATACGGTGAGATGCGTACGCCTGAACCGGGAGGAGACAGACGGATGGGCAGTCGTACCGCGCTGGTCGAGGATCTGATGGAGCGGTTCCCGCACGTGCCGCGGGAGGCCGTCTTCAAGGAGGACCTGCTCCGGGGCGGTGTCGCCTTCGACCGGTCCGCCCTCAGCGACAACGAGGGCGGGGACGTCAAGCCGAAGTCGTACTTCATCTTCTCCTTCGACCACGGCACCCTGCCCGAACTGGGCGAGGCCGCGCTGCGCCGGCCCCCGGAGGAGATCATCCTGACCGGCGGCCCGTACGACCTGAGGCGTACGGTCGTCTCCGTGCGGGTGAACCCCGCCTCGCCCTACCGGGTCGCCGCCGACGAGGAGGGACTGCTCGGGCTCTACCTCGACGGCAGGCGCATCGCCGACGTCGGCGTGCCGCCGATGCCCGAGTACTACCGGCACACCCTGTCCAACGGGAAGTCCGTGATGGAGGTCGCGCCGACCATCCAGTGGGGCTACCTGATCTACCTCACCGTCTTCCGGGTCTGCCAGTACTTCGGCGCCAAGGAGGAGTGCCAGTACTGCGACATCAACCACAACTGGCGCCAGCACAAGGCGGCCGGCCGGCCGTACACCGGCGTCAAGGACGTGGAGGAGGTCCTGGAGGCGCTGGAGATCATCGACCGCTACGACACCCAGAAGGCCTCCACCGCCTACACCCTCACCGGCGGCGCGATCACGTCGAAGGTGGCGGGCCGGGACGAGGCCGACTTCTACGGCCACTACGCCAAGGCCATCGAGGAGCGCTTCCCGGGCCGCTGGATCGGCAAGGTCGTCGCGCAGGCGCTGCCCAAGGCGGACGTGCAGCGGTTCAAGGACTACGGCGTGCAGATCTACCACCCCAACTTCGAGGTGTGGGACCGCCGGCTGTTCGAGCTGTACTGCCCCGGCAAGGAGCGGTACGTCGGCCGGGACGAGTGGCACCGCCGCATCCTGGACTCCGCCGAGGTGTTCGGCGCGCGCAACGTGATCCCGAACTTCGTGGCCGGCGTGGAGATGGCCGAGCCGTTCGGCTTCACCACCGTCGACGAGGCCATCGACTCCACCACCGAGGGCCTGCGCTTCTTCATGTCGCACGGGATCACGCCCCGCTTCACGACCTGGTGCCCGGAGCCCACCACCCCGCTCGGCAAGGCCAACCCGCAGGGCGCCCCGCTGGAGTACCACATCCGGCTGCTGCAGGCCTACCGGCAGACCATGGACGACTTCGGCCTGTCCTCCCCGCCCGGCTACGGCCCGCCCGGCCCCGGCCGCGCGGTGTTCTCCGTCAGCTCCTTCATGGACAGCCTGCCCGCGGACGACGCCGTACCCGCGTGAGCGAAACCGCGTCCGCGTCCGTACCAGTGGCCGGAGCTGCGGGGCCGTAGCGACGCGCACACCAGCCACCACCCTCGGTAGCCGGATGTGAACAGGCCGCTTGTCAGTTGTGTCGAGAACGTGAAAGGCTCTGTGCGCTGCCGCGAGGTTCCCCTTAACTCCCCTTTTCCCTTTGGTGAGTTGACCTCGCTCGTGGATGCAGGAGTCCCATGCCCGACCTGCCGACCCCCCAGGACGACACCGAGGCCGCGCTGTTCTCGGAGTGCTGGGACGCGGTGCTCTCGTACGCGGACCTGTGCACCTCCGGGTCCCTGACGGCCCAGCAACTGGCGACCGAGGCGTTCACGCTCGGCATGCGCGAGGTCCGTGCCGCCGCGCACACCCACGTGCGCGGCGCCGGCCGGCGTACCGCACGGCTGCCGACGATCCCGGCGCTGCTCACCGCCGTACGCACCACCGCCGCCGCCTGGGAGGCCGACGGACAGGGCCACCGGCTCGACCCCGACCTGCGGCTGTGGCTCAACTCCGAGGCCGCCGCGCGGTATTCGGGACCACCGCTCGGGCGCCCCGTCGCGCTGCGCGGACTGCGGGACATGCAGGAGGCGGACGCCGCGCTGCTCTGGCTGGCCGAGGTCGAGGCGCTCCCGCTGCCCACCGTGGCCCGCCGGCTCGGCCTGGAACCGGCCACCGTCGCCGACGAGCTCGACCAGGTCCGCACCCTGTTCCGGGACCGCTGCCACCGTGCCCACCTCGACTCCCCGATGGACGCGCAGTGCCGCAGCTACGCCCGTCTGCTGGACGCGGTCACCCGCTCGGCCGTCGCCGACACCCCGAACGACCTCTCCCGGCACCTCGCCACCTGCGTGCGGTGCGCCGAGGCCGCCGCCTGCCTGCGCCTGCACGGCGGCGGACTGCCCGCCGCGCTGGCCGGCGGAGTGATCGGCTGGGGCGGCCTCGCCTACCTGGAGCGGCGCCGCCGCGCCACCGAGGTCCGCCTCGGCGCGGGCCGCCCGGGCACCGCCGAGCCCGCCGGCCCCGACGAGGGCACGGGCCGCAGCCGGGTGCTGCGCGGCGGGCTCATCGCCGCCGCGGTCCTGCTGTCGGCACTGGCGCTCGGCGTGTCGATGATGCCGTTCGGCGACTCCGGCGACGGCACCGCCGCCGCCCAGGACGACCGGCAGCCGGTCGCCGACCCGGACCTGTCCAGCACGGCGCCCCGCCCCACCCGCTCGTCCGCCGCCCCCCGTTCCCCGAGCCCCACGCCGGACACCCCCCGCCGGAAGAAGCCCGACCCCGAACCCCAGGGGACCTCCTCCGCCACGCACCGCTCCGCCCCCGCCGCCACACCCGCCGGCACACCCGCCGCCACCCCGTCGCCCGGCTGCCGGGTCGCCTACGAACTGGACAGCCAGTGGCCCGACGGCTTCCAGGCCACCGTCTCCGTCACCACCGACAGGGCCCTCAGCGGCTGGCAGCTGTCCTGGACCTTCCGCGACGGCCAGCAGGTCGGCCAGATGTGGGACGCCACCGTCCGGCAGAACGGCTCCCGCGTCACCGCCACCGCCGCCGACTACAACAGGACGGTCGCCGCGCACGGCACCCTGTCCTTCGGCTTCCTCGGCACCTGGGCGGACACCAACCGCACCCCGCGTGCCTTCGCACTCAACGGGGAGCCCTGCACGGTCGGCTGAGAGCCCGCCGGAAAAACCCTTTGACGCACGAGCCCCTCGGCGGGCTACAGTTGCCGGGCATGCCGAGGTGGTGTGCGCACACGCGAGCGAGGACGAGGAGGTGTCGACCGATGGCAGTCACTGTGCCGGGCGCTGCCCGCATCCAGGAACTCCTCAAGTCCACCTCCGTGGCCACCGGCTGAACCGACCGCGCGCACCGAACGCGCCGGCGCACCCCACGCGCCCGACCGGGGCCACCCTTGTGAAGGGTCTCCCTTGACTTCCACCTCTGCTGTGTTCTCCGCACTGGCTCCCTACGGCTGGGACGAGGCCTGGGCCGACGCGTTCGCCCCGTACGCCGCCGACGGACTGCTGCCCGGCCGGGTCGTCCGGGTCGACCGCGGCCAGTGCGACATCGTCACCGCGGACGGAACCGTCCGCGCCGACACCGAGTTCGTCGTGCCCCGCGATCCGATGAAGGTCGTGTGCACGGGGGACTGGGTCGCCGTCGACCCCGACGGCGACCCGCGGTACGTCCGCGCCTACCTGCCGCGCCGCACCGCCTTCGTCCGCTCCACCTCCTCCAAGCGGTCCGAGGGGCAGATCCTCGCCGCCAACGTCGACCACGCCGTGGTCGCCGTGTCCCTCGCCCTGGAACTCGACCTCGGCCGCGTCGAACGCTTCCTCGCCCTCGCCTGGGAGTCCGGCGCCCAGCCCGTCGTCGCCCTCACCAAGGCCGACCTCGTGCCGGACCCGGTCACCCTCGCCCACCTCGTGCAGGACGTGGAGACCAGCGCGCCCGGCGTGCCCGTGCTCGCCGTCAGCGCCCTGCACGGCGACGGGCTCGACACGCTCGTGGCACTCGCCGGCTCCGGTACGAGCGTGCTGCTCGGCCAGTCCGGCGCGGGCAAGTCCACCCTCGCCAACGCGCTCGTCGGCGCCGACGTCATGGACGTGCGGGCGGCCCGCGACGTCGACGGCAAGGGGCGGCACACCACGACCACCCGCAACCTGCTCGCCCTGCCCTCCGGCGGGGTCCTCATCGACACTCCCGGGCTGCGGGGCGTCGGCCTCTTCGACGCGGAGACCGGTGTCGGGCAGGTGTTCTCCGAGATCGAGGAACTCGCCGGGGGCTGCCGGTTCCACGACTGCGCCCACGAGACCGAGCCGGGCTGCGCGGTGCGCTTTGCCGTGGAGAACGGGGAGCTGCCCGAGCGGCGGCTGGAGAGCTACCGCAAGCTCATGCGGGAGAACCAGTGGATCGTCGCCAAGACCGACGCGCGGGTCCGTGCGGAGCTTCGGCGGGACTGGAAGCGGAAGGGAGCCGAAGGGAGGGCGGCGATGCGGGCCAAGCGGGGGCCGTGGACGTAGGGGCCGGTACCGCCGCGGGCGTCCGGGGGCCGTCGCCCCCGGGCCCCCGCTCCGGCCCCGCGGGCCTCGTCCCCGCACCACCGGACGGACCGGCTGGCCCGCCCGGCACCGGCCGGCTCCGCCCGATCGGCCCCCGTCAGCTGCGTTCGCTCGGCATCCGCCGGTACCGTCCGCCCGGCGCCCGTCAGTTGCGTCGCCCGGCACCCGCCGGCTGCGTTCGACCGGCATCGGTCAGTTGCGTCCGCCCGGCACCCGTCGGCTCCGCTCGCCCGGCACCGCCGGCTGCGTCCGCCCGGCGCCCGTCAGTTGCGTCGCCCGGCACCTGCCGGCTGCGTTCGACCGGCATCGGTCAGTTGCGTCCGCCCGGCACCCGTCGGCTCCGCTCGCCCGGCACCGCCGGCTGCGTCCGCCCGGCACCCGTCACCTCCGCGTCCGATTTCCGCTGGCCCGTCCCTCCTCCCCGGCCCACACTGGAACGCGTGAAGGACGAGGACAGCAGGTACGAGGCGGTGCGGAGCCGGGACGGCCGGTTCGACGGAGTGTTCTTCTTCGCCGTCCGGACCACCGGCATCTACTGCCGCCCCAGCTGCCCGGCCGTGACACCGAAACGGCACAACGTGCGCTTCTTCGCGACGGCCGCCGCCGCGCAGGGCTCCGGCTTCCGGGCCTGCCGGCGGTGCCGGCCGGACGCCGTGCCGGGCTCCGCGGAGTGGAACGTCCGCGCGGACGTCGTCGGCCGGGCCATGCGGCTCATCGCCGACGGCGTCGTGGACCGCGAGGGCGTCGCCGGGCTCGCCACGCGGCTCGGCTACAGCGCCCGGCAGGTCCAGCGGCAGCTCACCGCGGAACTCGGCGCCGGGCCCGTGGCCCTCGCCCGGACCCAGCGCGCCCACACCGCCCGCGTCCTGCTGCAGACCACCGAACTGCCGGTCACCGAGATCGCGTTCGCCGCCGGGTTCGCCAGCGTGCGGCAGTTCAACGACACCATCAAGGAGGTGTACGCCGCGACACCGACCGAGCTGCGGGCCGCCGCCCCCAAAGGCCGCTCCGCCCGCCGGGCCGCACCCGGCACCGGCATCCCGCTCCGGCTCGCCCACCGCGGCCCCTACCAGGCCGCCGCCGTCTTCGACCAGCTCGCGCGGGAGGCCGTACCCGGCGTCGAGGAGGTGACCGGCGCCCCGGGCGCCCGCACCTACCGGCGAACCCTGCGCCTGCCGTACGGCACCGCCCTCGCCGCCGTCCAGGAACGCACCCGCGCCCCCCGGACCGGCACCGGCACCCACCCGGGCGGCTGGCTCGACGCCCGGCTGCACCTCACCGACCCCCGGGACCTCACCACCGCCGTGCAGCGGCTGCGCCGGCTGTTCGACCTGGACGCCGACCCGTACGCGGTCGACGAGCGGCTCGGCGCCGACCCCCGGCTCGCCCCGCTGGTCGCGGCCCGGCCCGGCCTGCGCTCGCCCGGCGCCGTGGACCCGCTGGAACCCGCCGTCCGCGCCCTGGCCGGCAGCCACGGCGCCGAGGAGCTGGTGCGCCGGTACGGCAAGCTGCTCGACGCGCCCCACGGCGGCCTCACCCACCTCTTCCCGGAGCCCGCGGTCCTCGCCGAGGCCGAGCCCCACGGCCCGCTGGGGGCGCTCGCCGCCGCCCTCGCCGACGGCACCGTACGGCTGGACCCGGGCGCGGACCGGCACGACGCCGAGGAGGCCCTGCTCGCCCTGCCCGGCATGGACCCGGCCACCGTCGCCGCCCTCCGCGTCCGCGCCCTCGGCGACCCCGACGTCGCCCCGCCCGGCACCTGCCTCCCCGACGACTGGCGGCCCTGGCGGTCGTACGCCGTCCAGCACCTGCGCGTGGCGGGAGAGCCTGTCCGCTGACCGTCCGCCCCCGTTCCGGGCCGTGCGGGCCGCCGCGTTGGTCGTACGCCGTTCAGCACGTGCGCGTGGCGGGAGAGCCGGTCCGCTGACCGTCCGCCCCTTCTTCGGCTCGCCGCGCGGTCGTTCGTGGCGTTGCGCCGAGCGGGTGGATCGGCACCGATGTTCCGGCGACAGGGCCCGGCCGTGTGGCACGGTCGCCTCCGAGGGCCACGGGGAAGTCCCCGGCGGGCCTCGGGGAAGGGCGGGCAGACATGGCCAGGTTCGTTCGGGTCCTCGCGGTCCTCCTCCCGGCACTGCTGCCGGGACTCACGGCACCGGCCGTCGCCGAGCCGGCCCCACCGCCGTGGACCGGCAGTTGGGAGACCGCGCCCTCCGGCACCGCCGCCGCCCTGCCGGGCGCCGCCGTCCGCAACGTCGTCCACCTCAGCGCCGGCGGCACCGCCGTCCGCGTCCGGCTCAGCAACCGGCTCGGCACCGGGCCGCTGCACCTCGGCGCGGTCACCGTCGCCCTGCGCCGCGCCGCCGGCCCCGACGCCGTACCCGGCAGCCTGCGCACCGCCACCTTCCAGGGCGCCCCGGAGACGACCGTCCCGCCGGGCGCGGACGCGGAGACCGATCCGGTGCCGCTGTCCGCCCCGGCCGGTGCCGACCTGCTCGTCACCGTGTACACGCCGGACGACTCCGGGCCCGCCACCTACCACCGCACCGCCCTCCAGACCAGCTACCTGGCCCGGCCCGGCGCCGACCGGGCCGCCGACGAGACCGGCACCGCGTACACGGAGACCACCAGCCGCTGGTACTACGTCACCGGGGTCGACGTCCGCGGGCCCGCCGCCGGCAGCGTCGTCGCGTTCGGGGACTCGCTCACCGACGGCAACGGCTCCACCCCCGACACCAACAGCCGCTGGCCCGACCGGCTCGCCCAGCGGCTGTCCGGCCGGCGGATCGGCGTCCTCAACGCGGGCATCGCCGGCAACCGGCTGCTGCGCGACGGCACCGGACCGAGCGCCCTCGCCCGCCTGGACGCCGACGCCCTGGACCGGGCCGGGGTCCGGTCCCTGGTCGTCCTGGAGGGCATCAACGACATCAAGGGCGTCCCGGCGGCGGACGACCCCGCCGCCTTCGCGGCCGCCTACCGCACCCTGGTGGCCCGGGCCCACGCCCGCGGCATCCGGGTCGTCGGCGTCACCCTCACCCCGTACCGCGGTTACCCCGCCTGGACCGACGCCGGTGAGGAGGTACGGCAGCGGGTGAACGCCTTCATCCGCACCGGGGGCGCCTTCGACGCGGTCGCCGACGCCGACGCCGTCCTGCGCGACCCGGCCGACCCCGGGCGCATCCTGCCCGCCTACGACCCCGGCGACCACCTGCACTTCAACGACGCCGGCATGGCCGCCGTGGCCGACACGGTCCACCGCGCCCTGACCGCGAACAGCTCCGCCGGCGCCCTGGCTCCGACCGCCCGCACCACCAGCCGCGGCGCACCCTGACGCCTCCCCGTGCCTGCCCGGCTCAGCGGGGGTCCTCCCGGCTCACCCAGCCCAGCTCGCGGGCGTGCCAGCCCAGTTGGAGCCGGGTCGTCACCCGGGCCAGTTCCATCAGCCGCCGCACCCGGCGCTGCACCGTCCGCAGGCCCAGGTCGAGCTGTTCGGTCCTCCCGTGGGGGGTGGGGCCGCCCGGCGACCACCGGCCTTTTCTCGTACGGGAGTTCGCCCACTCACTCGACACGCCCTTCGGCGCGGCCGATGTGCCGGATTTTCCCGATGCCCCGTTTTCACACGGCCCGTGCGGTGGACAATCAGAGGCATGAACCAGCAGGGGGGAAGACCCGCCCGTCGCGAGGACGACTGGTGGGGGCAGTTGTACGACGACTCCACCCAGGACACGGGTCCCACGACAGCGCCCGATTCCCTGGACGACCGGTTCGCCTCGGCGCGGAACACGGTGGTCGGCCCACCCACGGACACCCTGGAACCGGCCCCGGCGGAACGGTCCCCGGCGGAACCGGCCCCACCCGAGCCGTCCCCGCCTGAGCCGTCCCGGTCCGCGCCGCAGGCATCACCCGCACCGGAGCCCGCGAGAGCCGGGGTGCCCCCGCAGCGCACCGCGCCCGACCCGCCGCCGTCCCCGCCGTCCCCCGGCCCCTTGGCCGGCTCCGCCGACCACACCGACCACGCCGGCGCCGTCGACTACGTAGGCTCCGGCCCTCCCACCTACGACCCCGAGCCCACCGCGCTGCCGCCCGCCGACCCGGACGGGCTCGGTGAACTGGTCGCGGACACCGTGCTGGACGGCGCCCGGTACGGGACCAGCACGCTGCGGGCCGTCTCGCTGCGCGGGGACTCGGCCCGCTACCGGGGCGAGCCGCGCCGGGACGCGCTGCTCACCGCGCGCTTCGGGGCGGGGGAGCAGGCGCTGGTCCTGGTCGCGATGGCGACCGGCGCGCGGGCCACGCCCGGCGCGCACCTGGCGGCGGCCGAGGCGTGCCGGTGGATCGGGCGGGCCGTGGGCCGCAGCCACCAGCGGCTCGTGGAGGACCTCCGCGCGGCCCGGCGCGGCGATCTGAAGTCCGGCCTGCACCGGCTCACCGACCGCGCGCTCGGCAAGCTCCGCGCGAGCGCCGCCGAACAGGGCCTGGACCCGGAGGAGTACACGACGAGCCTGCGCTGCCTGCTGCTGCCGGCCGGCCAGGACTGCCGTACCCGCGTGTTCTTCGGCGTCGGCGACGGCGGGCTGTTCCGGCTGCGGGACGGTGCCTGGCAGGACATCGAGCCGAGCGTGCCGTCCGACGGCGGTACCGGCGCCCCCGTCGTCGGCTTCGGCTCGCCCCCCGAGCGGACCCCCGAACCGCCCTCCGAGCGGACCCCCGAGGGCGACCGGCTGACGACGGACCTCGGCATCCCGGCCCCGCCGAGCCCGTTCGAGCCCGTCGGACCGGCCCCGGAGCCGCCCCACGAGCCGTTCCGGTTCCGGGCCTCGGTAGCCCGCCCGGGTGACACCCTGGTGATGTGCACGGCGGGCCTGGCCGAGCCGCTGCGCGGGGAGCCCGCCCTCTGCGCCTACCTGGCCCGACGTTGGTCCTGCCGTACCCCGCCGGGTCTCGCCGCCTTCCTCGCCGACGCCCAGGTACGGGTGAAGGGCTACGCCGACGACCGTACGGCGGCGGCCGTGTGGGAGGCGTGATGGCCGTCCCTGTGACTGTATGGGGGGTATGGCCAGACAGAACGTAGCCGAGCAGTTCGTCGACATCCTCGTCCGCGCCGGGGTGCGCCGCCTCTACGGTGTCGTCGGCGACAGCCTCAACCCGGTCGTGGACGCCGTGCGCCGCAACGCCGCCATCGACTGGATCCACGTACGCCACGAGGAGTCCGCCGCCTTCGCGGCCGGCGCCGAGGCCCAGGTCACCGGACGGCTGACCGCCTGCGCCGGCTCCTGCGGCCCGGGCAACCTGCACCTGATCAACGGCCTGTACGACGCCCACCGCTCGATGGCCCCGGTGCTCGCGCTCGCCTCGCACATCCCGTCGAGCGAGATCGGCCTCGGCTACTTCCAGGAGACCCACCCGGACCGGCTGTTCCAGGAGTGCAGTCACTACAGCGAGCTGATCTCCAGCCCGAAGCAGATGCCCCGGCTGCTGCAGACCGCCATCCAGCACGCGGTCGGGCGGAGCGGGGTGAGCGTGGTGTCGCTGCCCGGGGACATCGCCGACGAACCGGCCCCGGAGAAGGCCGCGCAGAGCGCGCTGGTCACCTCCCGGCCCACCGTTCGGCCCAGTGACGCCGAGATCGACCGGCTCGTGGAGATGATCGACGCAGCCGGCAAGGTCACCCTCTTCTGCGGCAGCGGCACGGCCGGCGCCCACGCCGAGGTCATGGAGTTCGCCGGGCGGATCAAGTCACCGGTCGGGCACGCCCTGCGCGGCAAGGAACACATCCAGTACGACAACCCGTACGACGTCGGCATGAGCGGACTGCTCGGCTACGGCGCCGCCTACGAGGCCACCCACGAGTGCGATCTGCTGCTCCTGCTCGGCACCGACTTCCCCTACAACGCCTTCCTGCCCGACGACGTGCGGATCGCACAGGTCGACGTGCGGCCCGAGGTGCTCGGCCGCCGCTCCCGGCTCGACCTCGCCGTGTGGGGCGACGTGCGCGAGACCCTGCGGTGCCTGATCCCGCGGGTGAAGGAGAAGACGAACCGACGGTTCCTCGACCGGATGCTGAGGAAACACGCGGACGCGCTGGAGGGCGTGGTCAAGGCGTACACCCGGAAGGTCGACAAGCACATCCCGATCCACCCCGAGTACGTGGCCGCCGTACTGGACGAGGTCGCCGACGACGACGCCGTGTTCACCGTCGACACCGGGATGTGCAACGTGTGGGCCGCCCGGTACATCTCGCCCAACGGCCGCCGCCGGATCATCGGTTCGTTCTCGCACGGGTCGATGGCGAACGCGCTGCCGATGGCGATCGGCGCGCAGTTCACCGACCGGCGCCGGCAGGTTGTCTCCATGAGCGGGGACGGCGGACTCTCCATGCTGCTGGGCGAGTTCCTCACCCTGGTGCAGTACGACCTGCCGGTCAAGGTGGTGCTGTTCAACAACTCCTCCCTCGGCATGGTCGAGTTGGAGATGCTCGTCGCCGGCCTGCCCTCGTACGGCACCACCAACACCAACCCCGACTTCGCCGCCGTCGCCCGCGCCTGCGGGGCCCACGGGGTGCGGGTGGAGAAGCCCAGGCAACTCGCCGGGGCGCTCAAGGACGCCTTCCGGCACAAGGGGCCGGCCCTGGTGGACATCGTCACCGACCCCAACGCGCTGTCCATCCCGCCGAGGATCAGCGCCGAGATGGTCACCGGGTTCGCGCTGTCCGCCTCCAAGATCGTGCTGGACGGCGGGGTGGGGCGGATGCTCCAGATGGCCCGCTCCAACCTGCGCAACGTCCCGCGGCCGTAGGGGAATGATTTCGGCCAGTTTCACGTGGCGTGACGATGTGACGGCAGCCGGTGCCGGAGGCGGCCGGACCGGTGTCCCGGGGCGTCGGTGGCGTACAGCGGCGTCCGTGGTGCCCGGGGCAGGGGCCAGGAGCGGCCGGGCGGCCGGCCGGGACGGTGTGCGGATATGGCCGAACCGCCGGTGATCGGGCATACGTCAGGACTGCCCCGGAGTCTGCTGGGCAAGCATCCCCCCGTGAACGTGTTCGACCAGGAGGGGCAGGGACCGGCGGCGTGCGGGCGGGGGTCATGAAGAGGCAGGCACGAGGAGGCGGTCCCATGGCGGTAGGGGCCTTCTCGGCGACAGCGGGGGAAGAGACCGACACCATCACCGATCACGCGCGGCGCCTGAGGCGCAGGCTCGGCCGGGCCGACCTCAGGGCGGTCCCGGAGACGCGCCGGGCGCTGCGCGAACTGCTGCGGCACTGGGGCAAACCCGGCCGCTCCGAGATCGCCGAACTGCTCACCAGCGAACTCGTCACCAACGCCCTCGTCCACACCGACGACGACGCCGTCCTCACGGCGGTCGTGGAGGACGGCGGACTGCGCGTGGAGGTACGGGACTTCGTGGCCCGCAGACCCGAGCTGCGCGCCCAGGACACGGACGACGACACCCACGGCCGCGGCCTGGTGCTGGTGCAGTCCCTCGCCGACGCCTGGGGCGTACGGTCGCACGGGGTGGGCAAGTCGGTGTGGTTCGAACTCGGCGCCGAGGCGGCGTGAGGCGCGGCCCCGACGGAGGGCACGGGACCGATGGGCGGGCACGCGGCCCACGGACGGGCACGCCGCCGACGGACGGACGGACGGACGGGCGCGGCGTCGGCGAGAGCGCGGTGGCAACGGGACGGGGGCGTGACCGCGCGGGTCACGCCCCCGTCCCGGTACCGCGGTCCCGCCGCGGTTCGGGCGGTCAGCCGAACTGCTGCTCCAGGTCCTTGAGCTTGCGCTCCAGGGAGTCCAGGCGCGGCAGGGCCATGGTGTCGTCCTCGGCGGTGAGGTCGACGGTCACCGGTTCAGCCGCGCTGCGGACCGGCTGAAGGGAGGGCCGAGCGCGGACGGGCAGCTGCTCCGCGCTCGATATGGCAGGCTCCGCGGTCGCCGGCGCCGGCCCACGCTCGACCTGCACCTCGACCTCCCGGCCGGCCCCCCGGCCGACGAAGCCGCGGTGGCCCCGGCTGATCGCCTTGAGCTGGGCACGCTCCACCCGCTGCTGGTCCCGCCGGCGCTGCCGGGCCTCCTCCTTCTGCCGCTTGTCGTCGCGGACCTCCTCGACCGCCTCGTCGAGGCTGCGCACGCCCTCCAGGAGCATCAGCGACCAGGCCCTGTAGGTCTCACGGGGCGCCCGCACCCAGCGCACGATGCGGATCTGCGGCAGCGGACGCGGCACCAGTCCCTGCTCGCGCAGCGCCGCCCGGCGGGTCTGCTTCAGCGCCCGGTCGAACAGCACCGCCGCCGACAGCGACATGCCGGAGAAGAACTGCGGGGCGCCGGCGTGACCCGCGCCCCGCGGCGCGTGCACCCAGTTGAACCAGGCCGCGGCGGCCGCGAACAGCCAGACCAGTATCCGCGAGCCGAGGGCCGCGTCACCGTGGCTCGCCTCGCGCACCGCGAGGACGGAGCAGAACATCGCCGCGCCGTCCAGGCCGAACGGCACCAGGTACTGCCAGCCGTCGGTCAGCCCGAGATTCTGTTCGCCGAAGCCGACGAGGCCGTGGAAGGACAGGGCTGCCGCGACCGCCGCACAGCAGAACAGGAGCACGTAGGAGGCCGTGCCGTAGATGGCCTCCTTGCGCCTGCGGCGCTCCTCGCTGCGCTCCCACGAGTCGTCCGCACTCGCGGTCTCCCCGGAGGAGCGCTTGCCGCGCGCGAGCACCGCCACCGCCGCCAGCATCCCCAGGAGCAGTACGGCGCCCGGAAGCAGCCAGTTCAGCGATATGTCGGTCAGTCTCATCAGGGGTCCCTTGCATTGGGATAGGGCGTAACGCCCGCCATAGTGGCCCACTCCTGAGGGCCCTCAGGCGGTTTCGGGGCAAGAGGCCGCCATAAAGGTGCAAGGGGATGCCCGGGACGGCGTTCTGCTCGAACTGCCGCATGACCGGCAGGAGTTGAGTTCGAATAAGACTACCCGGACGGATGGTTCCGTGGGAACTTCGTGCGGCACGAGGGGGTCGTGTGAAATCAAGCGGCGGCGGTGGCCGTGAGGCGGGCGACCCGGTCGCCGTCGCAGGTGCGCGGGCAGGTGGCGCAGGTGTCCTCCGGGCGGACGGTGTAGAACATGCAGCAGCTCGCCCGGTCCCGGGTGGCGAGCGGGGTGCCGTCCGGCCCGGTCAGGGTGCGGAACCCGGCGGCGCCGGCGTACGGCCGGGTGGCCCCGGGCAGCAGCAGCTCCAGCTCCCGCACGGCCCGCTCCGCCTCCCGCTCGCCGAACAGCCCGGCCACGTACCACAGCCCCTCCACGACCTCGTCGGTCGCCATGCCCCACAGCGCGCGCCCGCGCCGCCGCATCCGCGGCCCGAACGCGGCGAGCACCGGCTCCAGGTGCTCGGCCACGGCCGCCCGCACCTCGGCCCGCAGGGCCTCCTCGTCCGGTACGACCACGCTGCCGGGCAGCGCGGCGGCGGGGTCGCCCGGCAGGCAGGCGAGGGAGACGGGGCGGCGTACGGCCATCCGGCCGGCCGTGCGGTCGTAGCGGACGTGGGTCACGGGCAGCCGGGGGACCCGGCGGTGCAGGAACCACGGGATGGTGAACAGCAGGCAGGCCGGCCAGGCGTAGCGGTGCAGGCCGAAGCTCGCGACGACGTCCGGGCGGGCGGGCCGGCCGTGGTCCCGCACCACCTGGGCCGCGTCCCAGGCCAGGAAGGCGTCCAGCTCCGCGCCGCCCGCGGCGAGCCCGTCGGCGCCCACCCAGCCCGCTCCGGCGGGCATCGGCTCGTCCGGGCCCCGCTCGGTCACGGTCAGGCCCGGGAAGGCCGCGGTGAGGCGGTCGTACGCGGCGGTGAGCGGCGAGGCCGCAGCGGGCATGGCGGGACCACCGGTCCTTGGACGCGTCCGTGAACACGGACTGGGCTGCACAGGTAAGGCTTACCTTACCCAAGGTCGTCGGAGTTTGAACTGCCGCCCGGTGCGCCTAAGGTGCTTGACGGACAAGCGACAACCCGTCGTTAATGACCCCAAGTGCCGACAAGCCGCCAGGAGGACCCGTGAAGCAGGGCGCGCAGGGCTCCCCGGGCACTCCGGCGGCAGCCCCGGTGCCGGCGCAGCAGCGGCCCGCGGACGGCGAGGAGTGCGGCCGGGAGCGGGACGCCGCGGTGCCGGGCGCGGCACGCGGCGAGCACACCCACGGCGAGCGGTCGGTCCCCGAGCAGCGGGCCGCGGTGCAGCGCTCCTCGGTGCGCGGGCAGATCCTCGACGCGCTGCGCACGGCGCTCGTCACCGGCGAGCTGAAGCCCGGGGAGGTCTACTCGGCGCCGGTGCTCGGCGAGCGCTTCGGCGTCTCGGCCACGCCCGTGCGGGAGGCCATGCAGCAGCTCGCCCAGGAGGGCGCCGTCGAGGTCGTCCCCAACCGGGGCTTCCGGGTCGTCGAGCGCGGGGCGCGGGAGCGGGCCGAGCTGGCCGAGGTGCGCGCGCTCATCGAGGTGCCGGTGATGCTGCGGCTCGCCCGCACGGTGCCGGCCGAGCGGTGGGCCGGGCTGCGGCCGCTCGCGGAGGAGACGGTCCGCGCGGCCGCCTCCGGCTGCCCGGCGACGTACGCCGAGTCCGACCGTGCCTTCCACCGCGCACTGCTCGCCCTCGCCGGCAACGAGCAGCTGGTCCGCATCGCCGAGGACCTGCACCGGCGGTCCCAGTGGCCGCCGGTACGGCGTGACCGGGCCGAGCTGGTCGCCGACGCGACGGAACACCTGGCTCTGCTGGACGCGTTGGCGGCGGGGGACGTGGACGTGGTGCGCGGGCTTGCGGGGGAGCACTTCGCGGGCACGAGCTGAGCCGTCACGGGGCGACGCCGTCGGGGGCGGGGGCCGCCTGCCGGGTGCGGACCCCTCGCGGCCGGCCGCGCAGTTCCCCGCGCCCCTGGGGGCTCGCGGCTGAAGCGCCCCCGAAGGGGCGCGGGGAACTGCGCGAGCGACCCCCGCGGACCCGCACCCGGCGACGAACCCGGCGGCCCGTTCCCGAATCCGGCGGCCCGTGCCCTACGGCGCCGAACCCGGCGGCCCGCCCCCTAAGCCCCCACCGCCCCCTACGCCGTCGCCGCCCCCGGCGCGGGCGGCGGTGCCAGCTGCCTCGCCAGCCACGTGGGCACCCCGCCCAGCAACCGGAAGAGGCGGCGGGCCTCCTCGCGCAGGCGGGACGCCTCCGGCTCCTCCTCCGTGTCGGCCAGCGACGCCAGCGCCGGTGCCGTGCCGACCAGGTAGCCCAGCTCCTCCCGGATCCGCAGGGACTCGGCGAAGCCCCGCCGCGCCTCGGTCAACTCGCCGTCGCGCAGGGCGAGTCCCGCCAGGTGCCGCCAGGTGAAGGACAGCAGCAGATCGTCGCCGTGCGCGGCGGCGCCCGCGTGGGCACGGCGGAACGCGGCGCGGGCCGCCTGCGGGGCGCCGGCCAGGTTCTGGGCCACCAGCCCGCGCCGGAAGTCCAGCAGGGCCCGCCCCGCCACCCCCGGAGGGATCAGCGCCGCCGCCCGGCCCAGCGCGGCCCGCGCCTCGTCGGCCCGGTCGCGCACCCCGAGCAGCGTGGACGCGTACGCCAGGTAGCCCCGCTCGCACGCGGCGGCTCCCCGCTCCTCGTCGCCGTGGGCCAGCGCCTCCGCCGTCCGCAGCGCGTCCTCCGCCTCCTCCCAGCCCCGCTCGGTGTACAGACACCGTTCGGTCAGCAGGGCGGCCCGCTGCAACGCCGGGCCGGGCCGGTCGGCGGGCAGCAGGGCCGCCGCGTCGGCCCAGCAGGCCCGGCTGCGCAACCGCCATACCGCGGTCTGGAGCGGATCGTCACCGGTGGTTCCGTTACCAGACATGGCGGTATGCGCCACGTTGCCCTCCCCGAGCGCGCCATCGAGCTGTTGAGTGGTGGCGGCATTCCAGCACCAATCGCGGGGCCTGGCCAAGAGGGTGGGTGAAAGAATTCACAAAGTCGTGGGGCGCGCGCGTGACCGGGGCCGGCCGGTTCGGCCGCCGTACGCCCCCGCTGACCTCAGCTCATGCGCAGGGCCAGGAAGAAGTCCAGCTTGTCCTCCAGGCGGGACAGGTCCCGTCCCGTCAACTGCTCGATGCGGCCCACCCGGTAGCGCAGGGTGTTGACGTGCAGGTGGAGCCGGGTGGCGCAGCGGGTCCAGGAGCCGTCGGAGTCGAGGAACGCCTCCAGGGTCGGTATCAGCTCGGCCCGGTGCCGGCGGTCGTAGTCCTTCAGCGGGTCCAGCAGCCGGGCCGTGAACGCGCGGCGCACGTCGTCCGGGACGAAGGGCAGCAGCAGGACGTGGCTGGCCAGCTCCTGGTGGCCGGCCGCGCAGACCCGGCCGGAGCGGGCGGCGGCGACCCGGCGGGCGTGCCGGGCCTCCTCCAGGGCTCCGCGCAGGCCCTCCGCCGAGTGCACGGCCGCGCTGACCCCGAGGGTGAGCCGGCCGTCGTCGTCCAGGCCCGCCGACAGCGGCTCCCGGACCGACTGCAGCAGCGCGTCGGCGAGCAGCCCGGTCTCCGAGCCGTCGTGCTCGGCGGCCACCGCGGGCAGCGGCACCAGGGCGATCGCCTCGCCGCCGGAGTGCGCGACGGCGATCCGGTCCGACGGCTCCGGGCCGGTCGCCTGCGGGTCGACCAGCACCTCCTCCAGCAGGGACTGGGCGACCGGGCCGCCGTCGACCTGGTCCCCCTCCCACTCCACGCGGGCCACCACGACCTGCCAGTGCGGGGCCGCCCCGAGCCCGGGCAGCAGCACCGGTGCCGCCACCCGCAGCCGGGCGGCGATCTCGGCGGGCGCGGCGCCCGACTGCACCAGCTCCAGCACCTCCTGGGCCAGCCGGCGCCGGACCGTGCGGGCCGCGTCCCGACGGTCCCGCTCGACGGCGATCAGCTGGGTGACGCCCTGCAGCAGGTCCAGGCGCTCCCCGGGCCAGTCGCCCGCGTCCGCCTCGACGGCCAGCAGCCAGTCCGACAGGACCGTCTCGCGCACATCGCGGGCGGCCTGCGGGGAGCGGCCGGAGGAGCGGATCGGGAACAGGGAGTACGTGCTGCCGTGCAGCTGGACCCGGTACGGGCCGCGGCGGCCGGTGCGGGTGGCCGCCAGGTGCTCGGCGGCGAGCTTCGCGCAGGTCTCCGCGGGCAGCGCCGGTCCCGCCTCCTTGGAGCCGGCGATCAGCCGGCCGGTGGGGGAGAGCACCCAGGCGCGCAGGTCCAGGTCGGTGCCGAGCAGGTCCAGGACCACGTCCGGGCCGCCGCCCGCCGGGCCGGAGGTCATCATCCGCCGGTGCCGGTCCACGACGGCCGCCAGGTCGCCGGCGCGCTCCCCGGAGACCTGCCGGACGACATGCTCGGTGATCGTCGCGAACGCCACCGACTCGTGCACAGCGAACAGCGGCAGCCGGTGCTTGGCGCAGGCCAGCACCAGGTCGTCCGGCACATCGCCCAGCTCTGCCTCGCCGGCCGCGAGGGCCGCCACCCCGGCCTGCACCAGGATGCGCACGAAAGGCTCGGAGTCGGCGGCGTCCCGGCGCCAGGCCAGGCCGGTCAGCACCAGCTCGCCGCCGGAGAGGTAGCGGCTCGGGTCGCGCAGGTCGGTGGTCATGACCCCGCGTACCGAGCGGTCCAGCTCGTCCTCGCCGCCGAGCAGCCGCAGGCCCAGCGCATCGGTGTCCAGCAGTGCGCGCAGCCGCATCTCGTCGCCGCCGTTCTTTGTCTCGAAACCTACGATGGATCTTGGAGGGGGGCCGGGAGGGGCCCCGGTGAAGGGCCGGACCGGCCGGAAACCGGGCCCGGCGTGCCGTTACCTGCGTTTCCCCAGGAAAACGGAGAGGTTACCGATGACCTCCGTTCATACGAATCTACAAGATGCTCCCCCTGGCCAGCGAACTCCTTCATGGTTTCGGTGACTGACCCCGCTGGAGCACCGGGCGGTGTACTGAGTCCACTCCGCGTTAACAGCACATGAACGAGCCGGGCCCGCCGCACACGGATTGGCTCAATCTGTACGACTCACGAGACGAAGAAGAAGAGAGCCGGTCATGGACTTCCTTCGCCCCGCCAGCTGGGAGGAGGCGCTCGCCGCGAAGGCCGAGCACCCCACCGCTGTGCCGATTGCGGGTGGCACCGATGTGATGGTCGAGATCAACTTCGACCACCGCCGGCCCGAGTACCTCCTCGACCTCAACCGCATCGGCGACCTCTACGAGTGGGAGGTCGGCGAGGACACCGTACGGCTGGGTGCCTCCGTCCCGTACACCAAGATCATGGAGAATCTCCGTGCCGAGCTGCCGGGCCTCGCGCTCGCCTCGCACACGGTCGCCTCCCCGCAGATCCGCAACCGGGGCGGCGTCGGCGGCAACCTGGGCACGGCCTCGCCGGCCGGTGACGCCCACCCCGCACTCCTCGCGGCCGGCGCCGAGGTCGAGGTGGCGTCGGCGGCCCGCGGCACCCGCCTCATCCCGATCGACGCGTTCTACACGGGCGTCAAGCGCAACGCGCTCCAGCCCGACGAGCTGATCCGCGCCGTGCACGTCAAGAAGGCCGACGGTCCGCAGCAGTACTCGAAGGTCGGCACCCGCAACGCCATGGTCATCGCCGTGTGCGCCTTCGGGCTCGCCCTGCACCCCGGGACCCGGACCGTGCGCACCGGCATCGGCTCGGCCGCCCCCACCCCCGTGCGGGCCAGGACCGCCGAGGAGTTCCTGAACGCGGCCCTGGAGGAGGGCGGCTTCTGGGACAACGGAAAGATCATCACCCCGTCGGTCGCCAAGCAGTTCGCGGAGCTGTGCTCGGCCGCCTGCAACCCGATCGACGACGTCCGGGGCACCGCCGGCTACCGCCGGCACGCGGTGGGCGTCATGGCCCGCCGGACCCTGACCTGGACCTGGGAGTCGTACCGCGGCGCCCGCCGCACCACCGAGGGAGCTGCGTGATGCGCGTCAACTTCACCGTCAACGGACGCCCGCAGGAGGCCGACGACGTCTGGGAGGGCGAGTCCCTGCTGTACGTCCTGCGCGAGCGCCTCGGCCTGCCGGGCTCCAAGAACGCCTGCGAGCAGGGCGAGTGCGGCTCCTGCACCGTGCGCCTGGACGGCGTGCCCGTCTGCTCCTGCCTGGTCGCGGCCGGTCAGGCCGAGGGCCGGGACGTCGTGACCGTCGAGGGGCTGGCGGACTTCGCCAAGCAGCGCGCCGAGGGCGGCTGCGCCACCGGCGCCTGCGGTGGCACGAGCCTGGACGAGGCCAAGGGCTGGCAGGCCAAGGGCACCGACTCGCAGACCGGCGAGGGCACCGGACTGAGCCCCGTCCAGCAGGCGTTCATCGACGCCGGCGCCGTCCAGTGCGGCTTCTGCACCCCGGGCCTGCTCGTCGCCTCCGACGAGCTGCTGGAGCGCAACCCGAACCCGACCGACGCCGACATCCGCGAGGCGCTGTCGGGCAACCTGTGCCGCTGCACGGGCTACGAGAAGATCATGGACGCGGTCCGCCTGGCGGCCGCCCGCCAGTCCGAGGGGGTCTGACCATGCCGGCCAACGGCGCTCCTACGAAGATCACGCAGGGCTACCGCACCAAGGGCGGCATCGGCGAGTCCACGCTCCGCCCGGACGGCACCCTCAAGGTCACCGGCGAGTTCGCGTACTCGTCCGACATGTGGCACGAGGACATGCTGTGGGGACAGATCCTGCGCTCCACCGTCGCCCACGCCGAGATCGTGTCGATCGACACCTCCGAGGCCCTCGCCCTGCCGGGCGTGTACGCCGTCATGACGTACGACGACCTGCCCACCGAGGTGAAGAACTACGGCCTGGAGATCCAGGACACCCCGGTCCTCGCGCACGGCAAGGTACGCCACCACGGCGAGCCCGTCGCGATCGTCGCCGCCGACCACCCGGAGACGGCCCGCCGCGCCGCCGCCAAGATCAAGGTCGACTACCGGGAGCTTCCGGTCGTCACCGACGAGAAGTCGGCGCTCGCGCCGGACGCGATCCTCGTCCACGAGGGCCGCGACGACCACCACTCCGGGCACGTCCCGCACCCCAACATCGTCCACCGCCAGCCGATCGTCCGCGGCAACGCGGACGAGGCCGCACGGCGCGCGGACGTCATCGTCAGGGGCGAGTACACCTTCGGCATGCAGGACCAGGCCTTCCTCGGCCCCGAGTCCGGCCTCGCCGTCCCCGAGGAGGACGGCGGCGTCCACCTCTACATCGCCACCCAGTGGCTCCACTCCGACCTGCGCCAGATCGCGCCCGTCCTCGGTCTGCCCGAGGAGAAGGTGCGCATGACGCTGGCCGGCGTCGGCGGCGCGTTCGGCGGCCGCGAGGACCTGTCGATGCAGATCCACGCCTGCCTGCTGGCGCTGCGCACCGGCAAGCCGGTGAAGATCGTCTACAACCGGTTCGAGTCCTTCTTCGGGCACGTCCACCGGCACCCGGCCAAGCTGTACTACGAGCACGGCGCCACCAAGGACGGCAAGCTCACGCACATGAAGTGCCGGATCGTCCTGGACGGCGGCGCCTACGCCTCCGCCTCCCCGGCGGTCGTCGGCAACGCCTCCTCGCTGAGCGTCGGCCCGTACGTCGTCGACGACGTCGACATCGAGGCCATCGCCCTCTACACCAACAACCCGCCCTGCGGCGCCATGCGCGGCTTCGGCGCGGTCCAGGCGTGCTTCGCCTACGAGGCGCAGATGGACAAGCTGGCGAAGAAGCTGGGCATGGACCCGGTGGAGTTCCGGCAGCTGAACGCGATGGAGCAGGGCACGATCATGCCGACGGGCCAGCCCGTCGACTCGCCCGCCCCCGTCGCCGAACTCCTGCGCCGCGTCAAGGCGATGCCGCTGCCGCCCGAGCGCCAGTGGGAGTCCAGCGAGGGCGCCGACGTACGGCAGCTGCCCGGCGGTCTGTCCAACACCACGCACGGCGAGGGCGTCGTACGCGGTGTCGGCTACGCGGTCGGCATCAAGAACGTCGGCTTCTCCGAGGGCTTCGACGACTACTCCACCGCGAAGGTGCGCATGGAGGTCGTGGGCGGCGAGCCCGTGGCCACCGTGCACACCGCGATGGCGGAGGTCGGCCAGGGCGGTGTCACCGTCCACGCCCAGATCGCCCGCACCGAGCTGGGCGTCACCCAGGTCACCATCCACCCGGCCGACACCCAGGTCGGTTCCGCCGGCTCCACTTCGGCCTCCCGGCAGACGTACGTCACCGGCGGCGCCGTGAAGAACGCCTGCGAGCTGGTCCGCGAGAAGGTCCTGGAGATCGGCCGGCGCAAGTTCGGCTCCTACCACCCGGCCTGGGCGACCGCCGAACTCCTGCTGGAGGGCGGCAAGGTCGTCACCGACGGCGGCGAGGTCCTCGCCGACCTGGCCGACGTCCTCGAGGGCGAGGCCGTGGAGGTCGAGGAGGAGTGGCGGCACCGGCCGACCGAGGCCTTCGACCTGCGCACCGGCCAGGGCAACGGACACGTCCAGTACTCCTTCGCCGCCCACCGCGCGGTGGTCGAGGTCGACACCGAACTCGGCCTGGTCAAGGTCATCGAACTGGCCTGCGCCCAGGACGTCGGCAAGGCGCTCAACCCCCTCTCCGTCATCGGCCAGATCCAGGGCGGCACCACCCAGGGCCTGGGCGTGGCCGTGATGGAGGAGATCATCGTCGACCCCAAGACGGCGAAGGTCCGGAACCCCTCCTTCACGGACTACCTGATCCCCACCATCCTCGACACGCCGACCATCCCGGTCGACGTGCTCGAACTCGCCGACGAGCACGCCCCGTACGGGCTGCGCGGCATCGGCGAGGCGCCGACCCTGTCGTCCACCCCGGCCGTCCTCGCGGCGATCCGGAACGCGACCGGGCTGGAGCTCAACCGCACTCCCGTACGGCCCGAGCACCTCACCGGCACCGCGTAACACCCCCACAGCTCTCCGGGCGGCGCAGGGAACGTCACACACTCCACGCGCCGCCCGGAGGACCCCCTCTTTGAGTTCCGCTCCGCTCGCGGTCCTTGAAGTACCAGGAAATACGTTCGTCTCGGGCCGTCCCCCGGGTCGTCCATTCCCCAAATCCCGTACCCCACAGGGAAGTCGTACGGGTGCCCCTTTGAACCTTGGGAGATGGCACCATGACCCAGCAGTCAGTGGAGCCCAGGACCGCAGCGGAGGACGCCGGCGAAGGCAGCCGCGTCCCGGCCGGACGGTCCTGGCTCGACCGGTACTTCCACATATCCAGAAGAGGATCCACGGTCGCGCGTGAGGTGCGCGGCGGCATCACCACCTTCATGGCGATGGCGTACATCCTCCTGCTCAACCCCCTCATCCTGTCCGGCAAGGACGCGGCGGGGGACACGCTCGGCCAGAAGGCGCTGATCACCGCGACCGCGTTCGCGGCGGCCTTCACCACGCTGCTGATGGGTTTCGTCGGCAAGGTGCCGCTCGCCCTCGCCGCCGGCCTCTCCGTCTCCGGCGTCCTGTCCTCGCAGGTCGCCCCCCACATGACCTGGCCGCAGGCCATGGGCATGTGCGTGATGTACGGCGTGGTCATCATGCTGCTGGTCGTCACCGGCCTGCGTGAGATGATCATGAACGCGATCCCGCTCGCGCTCAAGCACGGGATCACCATGGGCATCGGCCTGTTCATCGCCCTGATCGGCTTCTACAAGGCCGGCTTCGTGCACCAGGGCAAGGCCACCCCGCTCAGCCTCGGCCCCGCCGGCGAGCTGGCCGGCTGGCCGGTGCTGCTCTTCGCCGGCACCCTGCTGCTGATCTTCATGCTGCAGGCCCGGAACATCCCCGGCGCCATCCTCATCGGCATCGTCTCGGGCACCGTCGTCGCCGCCGTCCTCAACGGGCTCGGTGTCATCGGCGCCGGTCAGTGGGCCAACGGCGCCCCCGAGCTGCACGGCGGCGCGGTCTCGATGCCCGACTTCTCGCTCTTCGGCCACGTCGAGTTCGGCGGCTGGGGCAAGGTCGGCGCGATGACGATCGGCATGATCGTCTTCACCCTCGTGCTCGCCGGCTTCTTCGACGCGATGGCCACCATCATCGGCGTCGGCACCGAGGCCGACCTCGCCGACGACAAGGGCCGCATGCCCGGCCTGTCCAAGGCGCTGTTCATCGACGGCGCCGGCGGCGCGATCGGCGGCGTGGCGGGCGGCTCCGGCCAGACCGTGTTCATCGAGTCGGCGACCGGCGTCGGCGAAGGCGCCCGCACCGGCCTCGCCTCCGTCGTCACCGGCCTGTTCTTCGCGGCCTGCCTGTTCTTCACCCCGGTCACCGCGATCGTCCCGCAGGAGGTCGCCTCCGCCGCCCTGGTCGTCATCGGCGCGATGATGCTGATGAACGCCCGGCACGTGGACTGGGCCGACCGCGCGACCGCCATCCCGGTCTTCCTGACCGTCGTCCTGATGCCGTTCACGTACACCATCACCACCGGTGTCGCCGCGGGCGTCGTCTCCTACGTCGCCATCAAGACGGCCCAGGGCAAGGCCCGCGAGATCGGCGCCTTCATGTGGGGACTGACGGTCGTCTTCCTGGTCTACTTCTCCCTCCATCCGATCGAGACCTGGCTGGGCGTCCACTAGCCGCTCGCCCGCCCGATCCCTCCAACCCGCTTAAGGAGACCGACAGATGCTGGACATCGCCGAGGAGCTGAACCGGTGGGTCGAGCAGGGCCGTGACTTCGCCGTCGCCACCGTGGTGGCTGTCGGCGGCAGCGCCCCGCGCCAGCCCGGCGCCGCCCTCGCGGTGGACGCCGACGGCACGGCGATCGGCTCGGTCTCCGGCGGGTGCGTGGAGGGCGCCGTGTACGAGCTGTGCCGGCAGGCGCTGGAGGACGGCGAGACCGTCCTGGAGCGCTTCGGCTACAGCGACGAGGATGCCTTCGCCGTCGGCCTGACCTGTGGCGGCGTCATCGACATCCTCGTCACCCCGGTCCGGGCGGACGGTCCCGCCCGGCCGGTGTTCGCGGCCGCGCTGACCGCCGCCGCCCATGGGGAGCCGGCGGCGGTCGCGCGGATCGCCGAGGGCCCCGCCGAGCTGCGCGGCCGGGCCCTGCTGGTCCGTCCCGACGGCTCGTACGACGGCGGCTTCGGCGCCCACCCCGAGCTGGACCGCACGGTCGCGGCCGAGGCCGGTGCCTTCCTGGACGCGGGCCGCACCGGCACGCTGGAGATCGGCGAGCAGGGCTCGCGCTGCGGCGCCCCGCTCACCGTCCTGGTGGAGTCCTCCGTGCCCGCACCCCGGATGATCGTCTTCGGCGCGATCGACTTCGCGTCGGCGCTGGTCCGGATCGGCAGGTTCCTCGGCTACCACGTGACCGTGTGCGACGCCCGCCCGGTCTTCGCCACGCGGGCCCGCTTCCCCGAGGCCGACGAGATCGTGGTCGAGTGGCCCCACGAGTACCTGGAGCGCACCGAGGTCGACGGCCGGACCGTCCTGTGCGTCCTCACCCACGACGCCAAGTTCGACGTACCGCTGCTGAAGCTGGCGCTGCGGCTGCCGGTCGCCTACGTCGGCGCGATGGGCTCCCGCCGCACCCACCTGGACCGCAACGAGCGGCTCCGCGCGGTCGGCGTCACCGAACTGGAGCTGGCCCGCCTGCGTTCCCCGATCGGCCTGGACCTCGGCGCCCGCACCCCTGAGGAGACGGCCCTGTCCATCGCGGCGGAGATCGTCGCGGGCCGCCGCGGCGGCAGCGGAGTCCCACTGACCGGCGCGCACACCCCCATCCACCACGACACGACGGCACCGTCGACGAGGCGGATCGGCTCGGTGGCCTGAGAGGGCCGGGGGCGGGGAGCAGGGCGCGGCCGGGAGATCGGGCCGTGGCCGCGAGCGCGGGCCGTGGCCGGGAAAACGGTTTGCCCGGCGCCGCCGGCTCTCTGTTGCATGACGGCATGGTGTCCCCCGACCGGCTGGCGGCCTTCTCCGCCCTGTCCTTCCTGCTCATCGTGGTGCCCGGCCCCAGCGTGCTGTTCGTGGTCGGGCGGGCCCTGGCCCACGGCCGCCGGGCCGCGCTGACCACCGTCGTCGGCAACACGCTCGGCGCGTACGTGCTCGTCGTGGCCGTGGCGCTCGGCATCGGCTCGGTCGTCGAGCGCTCGGTCCTCGTCTTCACCGCCCTGAAGCTCGCGGGCGCCGCGTACCTGGTGTACCTCGGCGTCAGGGCATGGCGGCAGCGGGGCTCGCTGCGGGCCGCGGTCGCGGAGTCCGGCCCGGCGCGCGGCGGCCTGCGCACGCTCGGGGAGGGGTTCGCGGTCGGCGTGGCCAACCCCAAGACGATGGTGTTCTTCGCCGCCGTACTGCCGCAGTTCGTGGACCGGGAGCAGGGACACGTCCCGGCCCAGATGCTGCTGCTCGGCCTCGTCTTCAACGCCGTCGCGGTGGTCTCCGACGGGGCGTGGGGCCTCGCCGCCTCCGCCGCCCGCGACTGGTTCGCCCGCTCACCCCGGCGTCTGTCGGCGGTCGGCGGCGCGGGCGGTCTGACGATGATCGGCCTGGGTGTCACGGTCGCGCTGACGGGCCGCAAGGACTGACCCCGGGGCCGAAGGGCGGGCCGGGTCGGCCGCGGCCCCCTCACGCCCCGCTCAGCAGTCGGTTCACCGCGCGGCCGAACAGATGGCGGGACGCCGCTTCCAGGGCGCCGTCGAGGGCGGGGGGCAGCAGGCGGGGACGCAGGTGCTCGCGCCACAGGACGCGGGTGCGGCCGCCGGGGCCCGGGCGGACCTCGATCTCCGCCCAGCCGAGGACGACCCGGCCGCGTTTCTCCAGGCGGCACAGGCCGCCCTCGCCGGCGGTCGGGGGCCGCCAGACCGTCACCTCCATGACGTCGTCGAAGGCGAGCGGGCCGAAGCCCGTGCGGGCCACGAAGCGGGTGCCCTCCCGGGTCGGGCCGGGCGTGAGCACGCTGATCCGGGTCAGCGGGACCGCGCCGGCGTGGCGGGGCCAGTCCGTGAGCCGGCGCCACGCGACGTCGGGCGGGAGCGGGGTCGTACGTTCGAGGGAGAAGGTGGGCACGGCACGATCGTAGGCAACCCGCGCCCTCCACCTGCGCGTTCGTCCGCCGTGTCACCCGGTCCGCGTAGCAGGTGTCCGTGAGGGGACGTATCCTGAAACAGTCGGTGCGCCGGGGCGGCGCGACACGGTTCCCGCTTCTACCCTTCCTGCCATGTGCCGGGCAACCAGCCCGTCCCACGGGGGAGTTGATCGTCATGCCGCTGAAGGACTACGGCGTTCTGATCGCCCGCGCCGTCGACATCCGGCGCGAGGGCGCGAGGAACACACCGCACTACCAGATCCATCTCACCGACGACCGGGGCACCCACTACCGCGCGGCGGTCAACGTGCTGTCGCAGGAGCACCCCTCCGAGCTGCTCTACCTGGTCGCCGACGACTTCCGCCACCCGCTGACCGCCCGCCTGGAGGGCCTCCCCGGGGGGTGGAACACGCTGCCGCCCGGCCCCGGCGGCCCGAACCTCGACTTCGTGCGCGGCAACCTCTTCGACCCGGCCGGCATGCGCTCGCTCCCGGCGGACGCCGAAGGCCCCGACAACGACCTCGCCGACCTCCTCGACCACTACGTCAAGCGCGCGGTGGCCGACCCGGAGGCGCGGCTGTACCTCTTCGGCTCCCGCTTCGGCCCCGAACCGTCCGTCAAGGACAAGGTGTTCGGATTCCTGCCCGGCAACGGCGTGCACGACGTCCACATGAACCAGGGCAACAGCCACCGGTTCCGGGGCGACGACGGCGTCTGGCAGGACGGCGCCCTGCTGCTGCGCTTCCCCGGGCAGTCCCGCTGGGTCGGCATCTTCCTGGCCTTCCAGAGCCAGTCCTGGCACACCGACGACACCACCGGACACGCCCTGGAGGACGTCGACGGCAGCCGGCCCGCCCCCGGCCTGCAGCCCGTGCGGATCGTCGCGGCGCTGGTCAACCCGAGAGGAGCCGCCCCCGAGGCGGAGACCGTCACCCTCCTCAACGCCTCCCCGGAGCCCGTCGACCTGACCGGCTGGCGGATCGTCGGCCGCACCGGCCCGGGCTCGCCGGTCCCGGCCGCGGGCCCGCTCGCGCCCGGCGGCTGCCTCGCCGTCCCGCTCACCGCCGATGCCGCCCTCGGCAACCAGGGCGGTGAGATCTCGCTGCTCGACGCGGCCGGACTGAAGGTCCACGGCGTCTCCTACACCGCCGGACAGGCCGCCGACGCGGGCTGGACGGTGGTGTTCTGAGCAGCCCCGCGGGGGGCTACGGGCGGTACACCTTCCCGGGCTCCGCCTTCCCGGGTGCCAGGAGCTGGGGGACCGTCACGAACACGTAGCCGCGCGCCTTCAGCGCGTCGATGATGCCGGGCACGGCCGGCACGGTCCCGGGATAGATGTCGTGCAGCAGGATGATCCCGTCCCGGGACGACTGGTCGAGGACGCGCTTGGTGATGAGCGCCGAGTCGTTGGTGGTGTAGTCCTTGGCGGTCACGCTCCACAGCACCTCCGCCAGCCCCAGCTCCTTGCAGATCTCGTGCACGTCGGCGTCCGTACGGCCCTGCGGCGGGCGCATCAGCGTCGGCTTGCGCCCGGTGAGCCGTTCGATCGCGTCGTTGGGCCGCTTCAGCTCCTCGCGTATCTGCGCGTCGGATATGCGGGTGAGGATCTTGTGGTCCCAGGTGTGGCTCGCGACCTCGTGGCCCTCCCTCGCCATCCGCTTGACCAGCTCCGGGTACTTCTCGATGTGCCGCTTGCCGAGCAGGAAGAAGGTCGCCGGGACCTTCTTCTCCTTCAGGATGTCGAGCAGCCGCGCCGAGTTCTCGCTGGGCCCCGCGTCGAAGGTGAGCGCGATGCACTTGGCCTCGCGGCAGTCGACGGTGCCGAACCGGGCCGGCGCCCCGTGCGCCCCCTTCGCCGCCTCGGCGCGGGCGGTGCTCGGTGCGGTCGTGTCGACCTCGGCGCAGCCGGTCAGCGTGAACGCCAGGCAGGCCGCTGCGGACGCGAGCGCCCAGCCACGCAACCTCCGGCCCGCTCCGCGCATCTTCCTGGTCGCCCGGCCCGGGCGGCTGGTGCGGGTCGCGTCGGTCGGCGTCGGGATCGTGTCGGTCGAAAGAGGCATGCCGGGACTATACACCGCGTGTATAGTCCATGTGTTCGAGTCCCCTCGCCTCCCGCGGGCCCCCGCACCAGGCCCTCCGCAGCGACCTCGTGCACACCAGTAGTACCGGACGGGTACGGGGAGTAACCTCGGGACCATGACGCGCACGGGGGAGCGAGTCGTGGCATCACGCTTACGCACACCGTCCTGGATCGCCCGCATCGAGACACCGGACGGGTGCGTCCTCGGCGCGGGCGTGCTGCTCGCCCCCGAACGGGTCCTCACCGCCGGCCACGTCGTCAGCCCCGGCCACCGCTACACCGTCCGCCTGGTCGGCGTCCCCGGCCTGGCCGCCGTGACCGCCACCGTCAGTCCCGACGAACACGTGCCCCAGCGCGAGGACGCCTTCGGAGACCGCAGCGGCGACCTCGCCCTGCTGCGCCTGTCCGCACCGCTGCCCGCCGAGCACGTCACCCGGCTCCACCGGCTCGCCGCCCCGCACGGACCCGTCAGCATGTACGGCTTCCCGGACGGCGACGAAGGGGGGCGCTGGCACGGCGCCACCCTGGTCGCCGCCCGCGGCCGGGACAGCCAGGTGCAGCTGCGCCCGCTCACCCCCGGCGAACTCGCCGCCCCCGGCTTCAGCGGCGGCGGCGTCGTCGACGACACCACCGACCAGGTCATCGGCATCGTCCTCAGCGTGGACGAGGGGCCGGGCTCCGCGTTCAGCTACATGAGCCCCGCCGAGACGATCGTCAGCCATCTGCCGCAGGTCGCCGCGTGGACCGACGGCGCCGAGGCCGTCGACCCGCGGCTGCGCACCGGCACCGTCGCCGCCGGCCGGCTCGACGTACCGTTCGCCACCGAACTCGCCTCCTGGTTCCGCGGCGAGGGCTGGCCGGTGCTCGTCACCGTCGTCCCCGACCGTGGCGACCGCGCCTGGACCCTCCAGCGGGCCATCACCCTCGCCGACCGCGAACTGCGCACCCACCGCAACACCATCGCCGTCAGCCACGACCCGCCGGAGACCGTGCCCCCGGTCGGCGCCCACGATCTCGCCCTCGACGTCAAGGGGCTGACCGCCGCGGAGGTCATGGACAAGATCGCCGAACGCCTCGGCATCCGTGACGACCCACGGCCCGAACGGCTCGACGCCCTGCGCGTGCCGCTCGCCGCCGTCCTGGTCGCCGTCGACCAGGCCGCCGACCCCGACGCCCTGCTCGCCCTGCTGGGCCGGCTCGCCCGGCACCGCGCCCGCCTGCTGCTCGCGTTCCGCCACCCGGGCGAGCGCGCCACCCGGGCCGGCGAGACCCTCGTCCACCATCCGCTGCGCGACCGCTGGGCCCGTCTGCACGCCGAACTCGACCGGATCACCGAGGAGCTGGGGCCCGCGCTCGACCTGCGCCGGGACCGTGTGCTGCCCGCGCCCGGCACCCGTCCGCTGCTCGACCAGGCCGAGGCCGGCGTGCGGCGCAGCCAGATGCTGCGCGCCTGGATCGCGCACAGCCCCGACCGGGAACGCGAACCCGGGCGCGCGGACCTGCTGTTCACCTTCGAGGGCGCTGTCGGCCGCCGGCGGCGGCGCCTGGAGGAGGCCATCGGCCTGCTCGACACCCGGCTGCGCCGCCGCGAGGAACTCCTCGGTCGCGTCGGCGCCGAGTGGCCGCTGTGCCGGCAGCGGGCCGCCGCGCACGGCGACCGGGTCGTGGCGGCGTACCGGCTCTACGAACACGCCGTGTCGGTGCTGCGGCAGACCCCCTGTGACATCGAGCAGGCCGAGGCGGCGGTCGAGTGCTTCGTCGGCTTCTGCTCCACCACCGCACCCGGGGAGGAGGGCGCCTCATGACCTCGCTCACGAACCGGGGGCGCCCCGTGACCTCGTGTGCGCGGCCTCCGGGGTGCCCCGTGACCTCATATGCGCGGCCTCCGGCGCGTTTCGCGGCCTCATGTGCGCGGCCTCCAGGGCGCCCCCTGACCTCATGGGCGCGGTCCGCCGGAGAGGAGGGCCGCGTGATCTCGTGCGTACGGCTCGGAGAGGAGCGTGTCTCGTGACCTCGTGCGTCCGGCCCGGCTGTGCGGGCCGCATCATGGGCACCGGCTACTGCGACACCTGCGGCCACCGGCACGCCGAGCCGCGCACCGCACCGCCGGCCCGGCCCCCGGCCGGCACCGCCGAGGAGCCCGCCGGCCCGGCCGCCGTGCACGCCGTCGCCGGGATCGGCGGACTCGACCAGCACGGACTGGTCGTCCTGCCCGAGATCCCCGAACCCGGCAAGGTGCTCATCGACAACCCCCAGCCGCCCACCGGGGGCCGCCGCTGCGGCGCCGACGGCTGCACCATGACCATCGGCGTCGGCTACGGCGGCCAGGCCGGCCACCCCACCGGCCACTGCCCCCGCTGCGGCAGGCCCTACGACCTCCGGCCCCAGCTCGCCAAGGACGTCGTCGTCGCCGGCCACTACAAGGTGCTCGGCTGCCTCGCCCACGGCGGCCTCGGCTGGGTCTACCTGGCCGCGGACACCCGCGCCGACGGCCATCGGGTGGTCCTCAAGGGCCAGATCGACGTGCACGACTCCCTCGCCCGCCGCGCCGCCATCGAGGAGCGCCGCTCCCTCACCGACCTGCACCACCCCGACATCGTCCGCATCGTCACCTACGCCGAACACCCGGCCCTCGACGGCTCACCCACCGGCTACCTGGTCATGGACTACATCGGCGGGCGCTCGCTCCAGCAGCTCATCGACGACGACGAGGTCGAACGGATCTTCCACGGCCGCCCCCGGCTCGACCACGTCCTCACCTACGGCTGCAAGATCCTCGGCGCCCTGGAGTACATGCACGAACGAGGCCTGCTCTACTGCGACATGAAGCCCGCCAACGTCATCCACTTCGGCCGGACGATCAAGGTCGTCGACCTCGGCGCCGTCCGCGCCATCGGCGACCGCACCTCCACCTACATCTACACGGACACCTTCGCGCCGCCCAAGGAGGAGATCGACCGGCGCGGCTGGCACATCGACACCGACCTCTACACCGTCGGCATGACTCTCCAGGCCCTGGCCCGGCGCGCCGAGCCCGCCCGCGGCCTCGCTCCCGACTCCTTCCACCGCCTCATCGCCCGCGCCACCCACGAGGCACCCGGCGCCCGGTTCCGCTCCGCCGCCGAGATGTCCCGCCAGCTCTGGGAGGTGCTCCGCGAGTTCCGCTCCCTGCAGTTCGGCGAGCAGCTGCCGGAGAGCTCCACCCGGTTCCGTGCCTCCGGAGCCCGCCTCGACGCCGGCCTCGGCGCCATACCCGCCCTGGACCACTGGACCGGCCGCTCCGGCGAGCGGCCCACCGGACTGGACGTCTCCCCGCCGCCCGCCGCCGAGGTGGCCGGCGCCCTGCCCGAGCCGGTCCCCGACCCCGACGACGGCGCCGCCCTGCTGCTGGACTCCTTCCCGCCCGACGCCCCCGACCGGGTCGCCCGGCAGTGGCCCCGCGAATCCCGCCTCGGCACCCCCGAGACCGCACTGTGGCTGTGCCGCGCCTACCTCAGGAAGGGCGAGGAGCAGGCGGCCGACAAGTGGCTCACCGAGGCGGAGACGCTGCTCGGCGAACGCGCCGCCCACGACTGGCGCATCGCCTGGCACCGCGGCGTCCTGCACCTCAGCAGGGGCGAGGTGGCCCTGGCCGACGCGCGCTTCGACGCCGTCTACGGGGCCCTGCCCGGCGAGTACGTGCCCAAGCTCGCTCTCGGCTACTGCGCCGAGCACACCGGCACCGACCGGTCCGGAGGCCGGCGCCCGGTCCGGGCCATGCGGTACTACGAGGCCGTCTGGAAACGGGACTCCGCGCACACCGCCGCCGCGTTCGGCCTGGCCCGCGGCCACCTGGCCGGCGGCGACCGGGACGCCGCCGTCCACGTCCTCGACGAGGTCCCCGCCACCTCCCGGCACCACGACGCCGCCCGCATCGCCGCCGTACGCATCCGCGCCGGCATCCTGCACGGCGACCCGCCCACCCCGGCCGGCCTCAGGGACGCGGCCCGGCGGCTGCCCGACCTGCGCCTGGACGGCGGTGCCCCGAGCGGCGAGTCCCGGGCCCGGCTGATCGCCGAGGTCCGCGAGAACGCCCTGCACAGCCGGCCCGCCCAGGGCTGGGGGCCGGACTTCCCCGCCGGGGACCTCCTCGGCTCCGGGGACGAGGACGGCCTGCGCATCCGGCTGGAGCAGTCCTTCCGGCAGCTGGCCGCCCAGGCCACCACCGCCGGGGAACACGGGCGGCTCCTCGACCTGGCCCACGCGGTCCGGCCGATGACCACCTTCTGACTTCCGGCACTTTCTGGCACCTTCTGGTGCCTTCCGACTACTTCCTGACCACCTTCCGACCACCCAGGGAAGAGGCACCGATGACCGTGGCCGAGGAGACCGAGGTGACGCTCGCGGTCGGCCAGCAGAAGGAACTCGCCGTCGCGCCGGACACGGCCGTGCGGCCTCCCGACCGGGAGATGCACGCCATCCTGGAGATCGGGGTCAGGAGCCCGGACCGCCCGGCCCGCACCGGCGCGCCCGCGCCCGGCACCGGGCCCGCGCTCGCCGAAGTGCTGATCATCGACACCTCGCGCTCCATGCTGCACCCCGCCGCGAAACTGCACGCCGCCAAGGACGCCACCGTCGCCGCGGTCCGGATGCTGCCCGACGGCACCGCGTTCGCCGTGCTCTCCGGGCACTTCGACGCCACCCTGGTCCACCCCGGCCCCGGCAGCGCGGTGCTCGCCGTCGCCGGTCCCGCCGAACGCGAGGCCGCCGAACGCGCCGTGCGGATCCTGGACGCGGACGGCGGCACCGCCATCGGTACCTGGCTCGACCTCGCCCGGCGGCTGCTCAGGGACCAGCCCGCCCCCGTCAAACACGTCCTGCTCCTCACCGACGGGCGCAACGAGCACGACCACCGGGCCGCCATGGCCCTGGACACCGCCCTCGACGCCTGCGAGGGCCGGTTCGTCTGCGACGCCTGGGGCATCGGCGACGACTGGGACGCCGATCTGCTGCTGCGCATCACCCGACGGCTGCACGGCCGCGCCCGCGCCGTCCGCGCCGAATCCGAACTGACGGCCGCGTACGAGGAGTTGGTGGCCGGACTGCTCGGCACGGCGGTACCCGAACTGCGTGTCCGGATCACCCCCACCCCCGGCACGGTGATCCGCGAGGTCAAACAGGTGGTGCCGAACGAACAGGAGCTGCCCCCCGTCCCGGCCGCCTCCGGCGGTCGCGGCGTGGAGTACGTCACCCGCGCCTGGGGCGACGAGGTACGGCACTTCCAGGTCGTCCTGACCGCCGACCCCACCGGCCGTGAGACCGGCGAAGACCTCCAGCTGGCCGCCGTCGAGGTCGTCGTACCCGACTACGGCCGGCCGGTACGGCTGCCGGCGCCGCAGCCCGTCCTGGTGCACTGGACCGACAACCCCCGCGACGCCTCCCGGGAGTACCCCGGGGTCCGCCGGCACGAGCTGTACCAGCAGGCGAGCGCCGCCGTCGCCGGCGCCTACCGGGCCTGGCTGCGCGGGGACGACGGCCGGGACACGGCGGACCGGGAACTCGCCCGGGCCCTCGCGCTGGCCGAAGAACTGGGCGACACCCAACTGCTCGGCGCCCTGCAGCTGATCGAGGCGGCACCGGGCACCGGCCGGGTCCGGACCGGCCTGAAGGACGTCGACTGGCAGCACCTGATCCTCTCCAGCGCCCTGACCACCCCACCGGAACCGCCGGCGGCCACACCTCGGACACCCGCCCCGCGGGCGGCCGGCCCGGACGCGGCACACGCCGCCGCGCGGCCCCCCGACGGCCGGCCCGCCGAGCCCGCTGCCGCCGCCCCACTCGGCCCCGCCGTCCCCGTCCGCCCCGACGGGCTCGTGGAGTGCCCGGTCTGCCAGTGGCTCGGCCCGGCCGAGTCGGTCTACTGCGGGGGCAGGTGCGGCCGGCTGCTGAGGGGGGCGCCCGCATGAGCACCGACAGAGGGACGACCCCCGGACCGGAAAGCCCTTCAGGCGCCGGCACGCCCACCGCCCCCTCCTCTTCCGTACCGCGCCCGCGGGCGCGCCCGGCCGATCGCCGCGTGCCCCGGGCACCCCGCCTTCCCGCACGCCTGCTCGCCCGGCTCCCGGGCGCCGGTCCGCGCCCGGCGGACGGCGGCAGTACGACCGCCCGCGACCTCACGGTCCGCCACCGCCTGCTGCTGGCCCTGTCGGCCCTGCTCACGCTCTCCCTGTTCGTGTCGTACCAGGGCGTGCACGGCGACGCCGACCCGCTGCGCACCTCCAGCGCCCCGGCCGTGCTGTCCCTCGACACCGCCCTGTACGCGCTCGGGGAGGCCCAGCGGGACGCCGGTGCGCAGGCCCCGACCAGCGACTTCCAGAAGCAGATCTCGGTCGCCGCGCAGAGCCTGTCGGCCGCCGCGGCGGAGGACGACCTCGGCGGGCCGGCGGGCCGCCAGACCCTGCAGACCATCGCCGGGCTGATCACCGTCTACGCCGTCAAGGTCCAGCAGTCCCAGCTGCAGCCCGACGGCAGCGTCCTGCGCGAGGCCTACCTCAGCTACGCCACCAGCATCCTGACCGAGGAGAAATCCGGGATACAGGGGCGACTGAAGGATCTGCGAGGGCAGCAGCGCGCCACCGTGCACCGGCAGACCTCGTTCGGCCCACTGCTGTGGCTCGCCTGGAGCGTCACCCTGCTGCTGACCCTCGCCCTCGGCGCGGCGCTGCTGGAGACCCAGCTCTTCCTCCGGCACCGCTTCCGGCGCCGCTACAACCGCCAGCTCATCGCGGCCCTCGCCCTGTCGACGGGCGGAGTCGTCACCGCCGTGCTGTTCACCGTGTGGACCCAGCAGGGCATGACGGACACCCGGCACCTGCTCGACCGCCACCTGGCCGGGCCGCTCATCCCCGAGGCGGGGCGGCACACCGCCTCGTACCTGGCGCACACCGGCTTCCGCGCGGCGGCGGCGGTGTGGATCCTGATAGGAGGCATCCTGCTGATGGCACTGGCCGAGACGGGCCTGCGGCGGCACATCGACGACTACCGGTTCAGGCCCCGGTGAGCGCGCACCCCGGCGGTCCGGCGACGGCCGCCCCCGGCACCCGGCGCCGTCCCTCCCGCCGCCTGGTCCGCACGGTCACGGTGGTGGCGAGCTGCCTGGCCGTCCTGGCGGCGGCCGTGGTGGTGGGGGTACGCGCCCTCGGACAGGAACCGACCGTCACCCTGCTGGCCAACTGGACCCAGGACGACGAGACGAACTTCCGGAAGGCGGTCATCGAGCCGTTCGAGCGGAAGTACCACATCCACGTCGACTACCAGGGCAGCAACGCCGAGAGCCAGGTGCTCGGCGCCGACGTCGAGGCCGGCACCCCGCCCGACGTGGTGGTGCTCACCGGACCCGGTGAACTCGCCGAGTACGCCCGCCAGAAGTACCTCCTGCCGCTCGAGGACCTCGTGGACACAGGGGATTTCGGCGACTCCTGGGCCAAGCCGCTGGCGGACGGGCACGTGTACTGGTTCCCGCTCAAGACCGACCTGAAGAGCATCGTCTGGTACCCGGGCGACGTCGGTGAGCAGCAGCGCGGACAGGCGGCGCACGAGCCGGCCCAGTGGTGCGTCGGCATGGGCTCCGGCGCCACCAGCGGCTGGCCCGGCACCGACTGGATCGAGGACATCCTGCTCCAGCGGTACGGCCCGAAGCTCTACGAGCAGTGGGCGCGCGGCGATCTGTCCTGGCAGTCGAAGCAGGTGAAGGACGCCTGGAAGACCTGGCGCGACCTGGTCGGCGCCGGCGGCGACCCCGCTCTCGTCCGGCGGGCCCTGACAACCCCCTTCGGCGCGGTGTCGCGGCTGGTCACCACGGAACCCCGGGGCTGCACCCTGGAGCACCAGGCCTCCTTCATCCGCGGCCAGAACGCCTGGCGACAGGCCCGCGGCCGCTGGTCACCCTCCGCCCCGCTGCTCGTCGGGGCCCCCGCCAACCGCGCCTGGGAGGTCTCCGCCGACCTGGTCGCCCTGCTGCACACCACCCCGGAGGCCAGGAAGCTGATCCGCTATCTGGCCTCCGCCGACGCCCAACGCGCCTGGGGCGCCGAGACGTCCGGCTTCTCCGTGCACGCCGACGTCCAGCCCGGCTCCGGCGGCCCCGACGCGGACTGGCGCGTCCCGCTGGCCCGCACCCTCCGCGACAAGAACGAGGTGCACTGCTTCGACGCCTCCGACGCGATGCCGCCCGCGGTGCGCGACGCGTTCGCCGAGGCGACCATCGAATTCCTCGCCGACCGCGACCACTTGGAGGCGCTGCTGCGTTCCCTGGACACCCTCAGCCGCACCTCGGGCCTGACCTGGCTGCCGTCGGTGTGCGCCCGCACGCCGGACTGACCGAGGGGCTCAGCCCCGCGTCCAGGGCAGCGTGAGCGCCCGCCCCTGCGCCCGGCCGCCTCGGCGGCCGGGCCGCGGGTGGCCGCCGCGCGCCGCAACTCCGGTACCGCCGCGGCCGATCCGGTGACGGCGGACGTTAGCGTGCGGTCATGACCAAGAGCAGCGGGAAGCGGAGCAGCAGCGGGAGCGGTGCGGACAGCGCCCCGGTGACGGGGGAACGTGCCCTCAACCGCGCCACCCTCGCCCGGCAGCTCCTGCTGGACCGTTCCCAGCGGTCGGCGGCGGACGCGGTGCGTCATCTCCTGGGGCTCCAGGCGCAGAACACCAGGCCCCCGTACTACGCCCTCGCCGCCCGGCTGGACGGGTTCGCGCCGGAGCGGTTGTCGGCGCTCATGGCCGGCCGGGAGGCGGCCCGGCTCGTCACCCTGCGGTCCACGATCCACACCCACACCGCCGACGACTGCCTCACGCTGCGGCCCTTCGTCCAGCCGGCCCGCGACCGGGAGCTGGGGAACTTCCGCGCTGGGCTGGCCGGTGTCGACCTGGACCGGCTCGCGGCCGTCGCCCGGGACCTCGTGGAGGCCGAGCCGCGGACCATGGCCCAGCTGCGGGAGGCGCTCGGCGCGCAGTGGCCGGACGCCGACCCGCGGGCCCTCGCCGTCGCCGCCCGCTGCCGGCTCCCGCTCGTCCAGGTCACCCCGCGCGGGCTGTGGGAGGAGAGCGGCCAGGTCGCCCTCACCACCGTCGAGCACTGGCTGGGCCGGCCCGCCGAGCCCGCCCCCGCGCCGGACGCCGTGGTCCTGCGCTACCTCGCCGCCTTCGGCCCCGCGTCCGTGCGCGACATGCAGACCTGGGCCGGGCTCACCCGCCTCAAGCCCGCCTTCGAACGCCTGCGCCCCGGGCTGCTGACCTTCCGCGACCCGAACGGAGTCGAACTCTTCGACCTGCCCGACGCCCCGCGCCCCGACCCGGCCACCCCGGCACCGCCCCGCTTCCTGCCCGAGTTCGACAACCTCCTGCTCTCCCACGCCGACCGCACCCGGGTCGTACCGCCCGCCCACCGCGGCCGTCACTGGCGCGGCAACCAGGCCTACCGCACCCTGCTCGTGGACGGCTTCCTGGCCGGGCTGTGGAAGCTCGACGGCGACAGCCTCGTCATCGAGACCTTCGAGCAGCTGACCAGGGCTCAGCGGGAGGAGGTCACCGCGGAAGGGGAGCGCATGCTCGCGGTGATGCATCCGGGTGCCGCGTACGACATCCGGTTCGGGGAGGTCGCAGGGTCGTGAGGGGGAGTCGTACGGCCGTGAGGGGCGTCGTACGGCGGTGGGAGGCCCCCGGTGGCGCGGGCGTATGCGGACGGGAACGTTCCGGCGGGGCCGTGCCGTTCCCCCTGGGTCACCCTGTCAGCGACCCTGGGAGCATCGTGCCCGACACGACGTCCGCACCCGCCACCACCCTCCCCGCCCTCCCCGTTCTCCCGTCCCCGAGTGCCCAGGCCGAGCGGCTGATCGAGCTGGGGGTGCACCGGATCGCCGGGCTGTCCGCCGCCGAGCTGCGCGCCCTCGCCGCGAGCGCCGAGGCCCCCGCGGATGGCGGGGTCCTGCTCGCCGTTCACCCGGACCGGGCGCCGGCCTCCGCTCTCGCGCCGCTGCTCCGCCGTGAGGACAAGGCCGGCTTCGTGGTCACCGACATGGCCGACGTCGACCACTTCGCCCCGCTGGACACGGTCGCGCTGCCCGACACCCCGCTCTACCTGCTCACCGGAGTCGACCGGGGTGACCGGATGGCCGACTGGAGCCCGGACGAGGCGCTGCCCGCCCTCACCGCCGAGGCCCGCACCCCGCTGCTGCTCACCGAGGGCATCCACTGGGTGCTCCAGCAGCCGGCCGTCCTGGAGCGCAACCACTGCTTCATGACGATCGGCTCCCGGCTGCGCAAGGCCGACGGGCGCCTGGACGCCCGAACCCCGGCGCTCTGGATCAGCAACGGCACCGGGCGCGACGGCCGCGAGCGCCGCAACGCCCCCAAGGTCGGCTGGTGCTGGGCCGGCAACCGGCACACCTGGCTGGGCTTCGCCTCCGCGACCGACCGCCGGACGGTGCAGCCGGATCAGGGCCGGCCACGTGGATAGGGGGCGGTTGCGGGCCGCTCGTGGTGGCTCGCAACCGCCCCCTGGCGGTCACCCGAGGGATACTCGGGAAATCTTCCGGGTCACGAGTTGACCTGCGCGGTCACCAGGTTCGAGAAGGTGGTCAGCCGGGTGTAGACACCCGGGTAACCGGCCTCCGCGCACCCCTCGCCCCAGGAAGTGATCCCTGCCAGGACGCCCCCGATGAGCAGGGGACCGCCGCTGTCGCCCTGGCAGGTGTCTACGCCGCCGGAGGTGTATCCGGCGCATACCATGTCGGACTGGACGAAGTCCGAACCGTAGGAGGAACGACAGCTGGAGTCGGACACGATCGGTACGGTCGCGGTCCGCAGCTGGTTGGAGGAGCTGCCGTTCTCCGAGGTGGTGCCCCAGCCGAGGATGCGGGCCGTGGTGCCGGCCGCGTACACGCTCGTCTGGGAGGAGGAGACGTACTTCGCCGCGGTGTACGGCATCGACGTCGAGAGGGTCAGTACGGCCACGTCGTCGCCGTTGGTGGCGTCCGTGTACGAAGGGTTGACCCAGATCCTGCTGACCCGGCTCACCGTGCCGTTGGTGCCGTTCAGGTACGTCCGGCCGCCGACCACCCGGACACTGCCGGTGGTCTCGCCGACCATGCAGTGCGCGGCCGTCACCACCTTCGTGGCGGACACCAGGGTGCCGCCGCAGAACTGGTTCCCGGACGCGTCCGTGATCTGCATCATGAACGGGTACGCGGTCGTCGTGGTGGTCGTACCGCCGACGATGGGCTGGGGTGCGGCGCTCGCCGTGGGGGAGGCGAGCAGCGCGGTCGCCGCGGCGGCGGCGGTGGCCACCAGGGTCGCGGCGGTCTTTCTGGCACGTGTGAGCCCGAACATGAGTCTCCTCAGTGGGGGTTGCACCGGTGGGGGGTCGCGCGGGTGTCGTGGGGGGTTGCACGGTGGGCGGGGGTCCCCCCTGGTCGAGCGAAGTCGAGAGCTCGGGGGAGGGACCGACCCCCCGTATGCCCGGGCGAGCGGCACGCCCTCTACGCTAGGACCCGGAACCCTCGGCTCCCAATGAGGGAACCCCCTAGGGGGTTGGGTGAGGGAAAACCCTCGGTCCGGTTCAGTTAACAAGAGCGCTCTTCAGGGCGCGCGGCGACCTGCCGCCAATCGGACGATGTCGACCCGCGATCGGATCCCCAGCTTGCGGTAGACCCGGGTCAGGGTCGCCTCCACCGTCTTCACGCTGATGAACAGCCGGGCCGCGATCTCCCGGTTGGTGGCGCCCTCCATGACGAGCGCGGCGACCTGACGCTCCATCGCGGCCAGCACGGTCAGGGCGGCCGGCGCGTCGGGCGCGGCCGGTGCCGGTGGCGGCTCGGGGGTGGTGCGGGATTCCTCCACCCGGCGCAGCCAGGGCACCGCCCGGCAGCGCCGGAACATCCGGGCGGCCTCGTCGTAGGCCGCGGGCCCGGGGACACCGCCGCGCAGCCGGGCCAGCGCGAAAGCGGCCCGCGCCTCCTCCAGGCCGTAGCCGAGCTTGCCGAGCCGGTCCTGAGCCGACGTCAGCTGGGCGAGCGCGGCCTCCAGGTCGCCCTGGGCGGCCCGCACCAGCGCCTCGGACCGGTCCAGCACGGCGAGGACGCTCTCCCGGCCGAGCCGCAGCGCGTGCTCCCGGCTGACGTCGATGACGTCCTGCGCCTCGGCGGGTTCACCGATCCGGACCAGTGCCTCGGCGAGGTCGCCCTGCCAGCGACCCCGGGCCGGGTCGGTGATGCCGAGCCCCAGTTCCAGGCTGCGCACCCGGCGCAGCGAGCGCACGGTGCCCGCCGGGTCCCCGGCCACCAGCTGGGCGTACCCGAGGGCGCCCAGCGCCCGGGACAGGTACATCTGGTCGCCGTCCTCCTCGGCGTGGTCCACCGCCTCCCGGGCGAGCGCCAGCGCCCGGTCGACATCGCCGCCGGAGGCCTCCGCGAGGGAGGTGAGCATCGCCGAGGCCGTCTCGCCTATGCCCGAGTCCCGGGCCAGCCGCAGGCTGTCGCGGGCCAGGTCGAGGGCGCGCCCGCAGTGCCCGGCGCGCAGTTCGGTCTCGGCGAGGCCGCGCAGGAAGTGCACCTCGCTCTCCACCGAGCCGCGCCGCCGGACCTCGCGCAGCAGCGCGGTGACGGTGGCCCGTGCCTCGGCCAGCTGGTCGCCCATGACCAGCCAGCGGAACCGGGCGCTGCCCGCGCCGTTGTGGTGCCAGGCGACCCGGGGGTCCTGGGGTTCCCTGAGGGCCCGTTTGATGGTGCGGGGCGCCTCCGGATGGCCCATCAGGGTCTCGGTCTGCGCCTGGAAGGCGAGGGCGAGCAGTTCGGTGCGCCGGTCCTGGCCGCGCGCGGCGAGTTCGGCGGCGTGCGCGGCGGCCTCCCGGGCCTCGGTGAAGTCGCCCTCCACGATCAGCGCCCGCCAGGCCAGCTGGTAGTGGACGAGGGCGAGCAGCCGGGGATCGTCGCCGGCGTCGGCGAGGGCCTGCGGGAAGACGGCGTCGACCTCGGCCATGGTGTGGCCGGCGGTGTCGATGACGACGATCCAGGCCCGCACCCGGTCGGCGGGCACGGTCGCCCGGGTGAGCACCTCCCGGGCGATGTCCCGGGCCAGGTCGACCTCGCCGGCGGTGATGGCGTCCTCGGCGGCCGTCAGCCGGCGCTCCTCCGGGCTCGGGGTGCCGTCGGCGGGGGTGTGCCGGGCGGCGAGCAGGCCCAGCTGGGCGGCGACCGAGGGCGCCCCGCGGTCCCGGGCGAGGGCGGCGGCCTCGGCGAGCCGGGCGGCGACCTCCGGGTCGGTGCCGGTGGTGGCCAGGGCCAGGTGCCTGGCCCGCTCTATCGGGTCGGAGGCGGCGGTGGACAGCGCCGCGTGCGCGGCCCGCCGTTCGTGCGCGGGGGCCTCCGCGTACAGCGCGGCGGAGATCAGCGGGTGCGCGAACCGTACGGCGGGCGCGTCGGGCTCGGTGGCCAGCAGCCCGAGTTCGGCGGCCTGGGCGCACTCGGCCTCGGCGTTCTCCCGGCCGGCCGCGTGCAGCAGAGCGAGGGTGGGGCGGGCGCCGGCGCTGGCCACCAGCAGGGTGCGGCGGGCCTCCACCGAGAGCATGTCGAGCCGGCTGAGGACGAGGGCGCGCAGCGAGGTCGGCACGGGCAGCGGCTCGCCGGGGCGGGGCGGGGTGGGGCTGTCGGCGAGGGCGCGGCCCAGCTCCAGCGCGAACAGCGGGTTGCCGCCGCTGGTGCGGTGGATCTCGCGGACCGTGGAGCGGGGCAGGCCGCCGTGGCCGCGGTGGTCGAGCAGCTGGGCGACCTGGGTGCGGGAGAGCGGGCCCAGCCGGACCGCGAGGGTGCCCGGCGGGCAGGCACGCAGATGACGGTCGTACTCCTGGCTCTCCTGCCCCTCCGTGCGCACCGCGCACAGCAGTTGCACCGGGGTGCCCTCCAGGCGGCGGGCGGCGAAGCCGAGGAGTTCGGCGCTGGCCGGGTCCAGCCACTGCAGGTCGTCGGCGACGACCAGGACCGGGCCGTGGGCGGCGAGGGCGCGCAGCGCGGAGAGCACGGCGAGGCGCAGGGCGAGGCCGTCGCGCTGGAGGCTGGACTCGCCGCGGCCGGTGAGCGCCGACTCCAGGGCGGTGCGCTGGGCGGCGGGCAGCCGGGGGGAGACCTCGTCGAGGACCAGGCCGAGGAGGTCGGCGAGGGCGAGGAACGGAAGGTGGGATTCGGACTCGGTGGCCGAGCAGCGCAAGACCGTGCGCGCGGTGGCGCCGTATTCCTCGGCCAATGCCCGCAGGGCCGTGGATTTCCCTATTCCGGCGGGGCCGTGGAGCAGCACACTGCCCCCCGAGGCGAGTTGCCCGCGGGCGCCGGCGAACAGCTCCTCGCGGCCGATGACCAGGTCGGGGCGGCACCTGGCAGGCTCCTGGAAGTCCCGTCGCACGGTCACCGCTCCCCTCGTGTGTCGTGTCCGGGCCAAATTCTAGGCAACGATCCTTGAAATTCGGACGGAAGCCGTGGTGAGGGAAATAACAAACGGGCAAGCAGAGGGAAATTCAAAGCGACACCGGATGAATGGGCAGGTTTCCTTACCGCCTTCGCGCTACGGCAGCAGTCCCGCCCTGCGGGCCGCGGTCACCGCCTCCCCTCGTGTGTGCGCGCCGAGCTTCCGCATCGCCGAACGCAGATAGCCCTTCACCGTCTCCGGGCGCAGCCCCAGCCGCTCGGCCACCGTCGCGTTGGTGGCCCCCGCCGCAACCCAGGACAGCACGTCCAGCTCACGTGGCGCCAGGGTCACGCCCCCGGCTCGTGGCGGCGCGGTCAGCAGACCGCACGCGGCCAGCAGTTCGGCCCGCAGCTGCGGGTCGGCGATCCGCGGCGCCAGCGCCCGCAGCGCCGCGTGCGCCTCGCGCACCTGTTCCCACGCTCCGCCCTGTTCGGTGCCGGCCGGCTCCGGCCGGGCCGCGGCCAGCAGCCCCCGGGCCTCGTCCCGCACCACCAGCGCCTGTTCCACGTCCCGTGCCGCCGCCACCGCGGCGCCCAGCGTGCGGTCGCCGAGCGGCTGGGCCGAGCGCAGCGCGCCGTACAGCACCCCGCGCACCCGGCGCCGTACCACCACCGGCACCGCGAGCACCGCGCGGATGCCCTCGGCGGCCACCGGTACGTCGTACTCGTGGCTGATCTGCCGGGAGCTGGAGTAGTCGGTCACCGCGCACGGCCGGGCCAGCGCCACCGCCTTGCCGCCGAGCCCGCTGCCGGAGGTCACCGCGAGCGAGCGCAGCGCGGCCGTCGTCGTGCCGCTCAGCTCGCTGATCCGGATCTGCGGCCGGCCGGACTCCACCAGGCCGCCGAAGGCGACGGGAAGCCCCGTCGCCCGCCGCAGCCGGGCCAGCGCGCCACCGATCTCCACCGCCCCCACCGCGTCTGCCGTCACGAACACGCCCCTTCGGCCGCCCACACCCCCGTTCGGGGGTAGTGAGACCTGCATCACGGATTAGACGATGCCAGAGAGCCGCCCGGCAATGGTCCGGAAGAGCGGGAGTGAACCGCGGGGCGCGCCGGTGCCGGGAGTGTGAGCGCGCGGAGGCCGGAAGGGCCGAGCACGGTCGCGGGCCCGGCACCGGCCGGGAGCGCCCGGAGGCGAACGCCCCACAGAGCGAGGAGTGTGTGATGACCACGGCGACCGAGTCGTTCCGCAGGGCCCGGGACTTCCTGCTGGAGCACCGCGAGGACTACGCCACGGCCTACGAGGGGTTCCGCTGGCCCCGCCCCGGCCACTTCAACTGGGCGCTGGACTGGTTCGACGTGATCGCCGACGGCAACGACCGCACCGCGCTGCACATCGTCGAGGAGGACGGCACCGAGACCCGGCTGTCCTTCGCCGAGCTGGCCGAACGGTCGAACCGTCTCGCCCGGTGGCTGCGCGAGCGCGGGGTCGCGGCGGAGGACCGCGTCCTCGTCATGCTCGGCAACCAGGCCGAGCTGTGGGAGACCGCGCTGGCCGCGATGAAGCTGCGCGCGGTGGTCATCCCGGCCACGGTGCTGCTCGGCCCGGCCGACCTGCGCGACCGCGTGGAGCGCGGCCGGGTGAAGCACGTGATCGCGCGCGCCGAGGACACGGCGAAGTTCGCCGACGTGCCCGGCGCCTACACCCGGATCTCGGTCGGCGGTCTGCCGGAGGAGGGCTGGGAGCCGTACGAGGACGCGTACACGGCCCCCGCCGAGTTCCTTCCCGACGGCCCGACCCTGGCCGACGACCCCCTGATGCTCTACTTCACCTCCGGTACGACCGCCCGCCCCAAGCTGGTCGAGCACACCCACACCTCGTACCCGGTCGGGCACCTGGCCACCATGTACTGGATCGGCCTCAAGCCCGGCGACGTCCACCTGAACATCTCCTCGCCCGGCTGGGCCAAGCACGCCTGGTCCAACCTGTTCGCGCCGTGGAACGCGGAGGCGACCGTCTTCGTCTTCAACTACACCCGCTTCGACGCGGTCCGGCTGATGGCCGAGATGGACCGGGCGGGCGTGACCACGTTCTGCGCGCCGCCGACCGTGTGGCGGATGCTCATCCAGGCCGACCTGGGTCAGCTGCGCACCCCGCCCCGCGAGATCGTGGCGGCCGGCGAGCCGCTCAACCCGGAGGTCATCGAACAGGTCCGGCGGGCCTGGGGGGTGACCGTCCGGGACGGCTTCGGACAGACCGAGACCGCCGTGCAGGTCTCCAACAGCCCCGGCCAGCCGCTGAAGACCGGCTCCATGGGCCGCCCCAGCCCCGGTTTCCGGGTGGAACTCCTCGACCCGGTCTCCGGCGCGCCCGGCGCCGCCGAGGGCGAGATCGCACTCGATCTCGCCGACCGCCCGGTCGGCCTGATGGCCGGCTACCACGGCGAGCCCGACCGCACCGCGGAGGCCATGGCGGGCGGTTACTACCGCACCGGGGACATCGCCACCAGGGACGAGGAGGGGTATCTCACCTATATCGGGCGAAGTGACGATGTGTTCAAGTCCTCGGACTACAAGGTGAGTCCGTTCGAGCTGGAGAGCGCGCTGCTGGAGCACGAGGCAGTGGCCGAGGCGGCCGTCGTGCCCGCCCCGGACGAGCTGCGGCTCTCCGTACCCAAGGCGTACGTCGTCCTCGCCGAGGGCTGGCAGCCCGGACCCGACACCGCGAAGGCCGTCTTCGAGCACTCCCGCGAGGTGCTCGCCCCGTACAAGCGCATCCGCCGGCTGGAGTTCGGCGCGCTGCCCAAGACCGTCTCCGGCAAGATCCGCCGGATCGAGCTGCGCGAGGCCACGGCGGCCGGCTCGCAGAACGAGTACCGCGAGGAGGACTTCCGGTGACCGCACCGCTGTCGTACACGCACGGGACGAGCGCGACCGCCCTGCTCGGCGACACCATCGGCGCCAGCCTGGACCGGGCGGTGGCGGCCTGGCCGGAGCGGGAGGCCCTGGTCGACGTACCGTCCGGACGGCGCTGGACGTACGCCGAGTTCGGGGCGGCCGTCGACGAACTGGCGCGGGCCCTGGTTGCGAGCGGGGTCGCCAAGGGCGACCGGGTGGGCATCTGGGCGGTCAACTGCCCGGAGTGGGTCCTGGTCCAGTACGCCACGGCCCGCATCGGCGCGATCATGGTCAACATCAACCCGGCGTACCGCACCCACGAGGTCGAGTACGTCCTGGGCCAGGCCGGTGTCTGCCTGCTGTTCGCCTCCCTGCGCCACCGGACGAGCGACTACCGGGCCATGGCCGAGGAGGTGCGGGGCCGCTGCCCGGAGCTGCGCGAGATCGTGTACTTCGGCGACCCGAGCTGGGAGGCGCTGCTCGGCCGGGCGAGGCCCGGGGTGCCGTACCCGGAGCTGTCCTGCGACGACCCGGTCAACATCCAGTACACCTCCGGCACCACCGGCTTCCCGAAGGGTGCCACGCTCTCCCACCACAACATCCTCAACAACGGTTACTTCGTGGGGGAGCTGGTCGCCTACAGCGAGCAGGACCGGGTCTGCATCCCGGTGCCCTTCTACCACTGCTTCGGCATGGTCATGGGAAACCTGGCGGCCACCTCGCACGGCGCCTGCATGGTCATCCCGGCACCCTCCTTCGACCCGAAGGCCACGCTGGAGGCGGTGCAGCGGGAGCGGTGCACGTCCCTGTACGGCGTCCCGACCATGTTCATCGCGGAGCTGAACCTCCCGGACTTCGCCGCCTACGACCTGTCCTCCCTGCGCACCGGCATCATGGCGGGCTCGCCGTGCCCGGTGGAGGTGATGAAGCGGGTGGTGGCCGAGATGCACATGGAGGAGGTGGCCATCTGCTACGGCATGACGGAGACGTCGCCGGTGTCCCTGCAGACCCGGATCGACGACGACCTGGAGCACCGCACTGCCACGGTCGGCCGAGTCCTGCCCCACCTGGAGGTCAAGGTCGTCGACCCGGCGACCGGGGTCACCCGGCCGCGCGGCACGGCGGGCGAGTTGTGCACCCGCGGCTACAGCGTGATGCTCGGCTACTGGAACGAGCCGGACAGGACGGCCGAGGCGATCGACGCGGGCCGCTGGATGCACACCGGGGACCTGGCGGTGATGCGCGAGGACGGGTACGTCGAGATCGTCGGCCGGATCAAGGACATGATCATCCGGGGCGGCGAGAACATCTACCCGCGCGAGATCGAGGAGTTCCTCCACGCCCACCCGAAGATCCGGGACGTCCAGGTCGTCGGGGTGCCGGACGAGCGGTACGGCGAGGAGGTCCTGGCCTGTGTCATCCCGGGCGACCCGGCGGACCCGCTCAGCCTGGAGGAGCTGCGGGAGTTCTGCGCGGGCCGGCTCGCCCACTACAAGGTCCCGAGCCGGCTCCGCATTCTCGACTCCTTCCCGATGACGGTGTCCGGGAAGGTCCGCAAGGTGGAACTGCGGGAGAAGTACGGGGTGTGAAACGGCGGGGAGCGAGCATGCGCTGAATGTTTACGGCGGTCCCGGGCCGAGCGCGCTGTCGGCGGCGTACCCGGCCCGGGACTCGTCGGGCGGGCGCGAGGGCACGGGCGGCCTGTCCCGCGCCCCGGTCAGGCGTATGCGTACCGGGCCCCGGTCAGGCGTACTCGTCCCGCGCCCCGGTCAGGTGCGCCCGTCCCGGGTCCTGGGTGCCGGCTTCGGCGCGCCCGTGGTGTGCAGGGCGTCGGCGGGGTCGTTCACCGGCTGCGGGGCGCCCGCGAGGTCGAGCACGAACAGCGGGATGCCGAGGGCGTCCGCGCCGGTGCGGGCGGCGCTGGTGTAGCCGGCGAGGGAGAAGTACACGCACTGCGCGGACTCGGTCATGGCCGTCAGCCACAGGCACTCCACGTCCCTCGGCCCGGCCGGCCGCACGGTCGGGTCCACCTGGGCGAGCAGTCCGCGGGCGGCGAGCCCGATGCCGTTCGGGGGCCGCTGGTCGGCGCGGCGGATGTCCCCGTAGCCGAGCCAGCGCAGGTAGAGCGCGGCGGTCGTGACGGCGTCGCGGGCCGTGCGGATGGCGTGGGGCTGGAAGGGCGGGTGCTGCCGTTCGGGCTCACGGGCGCCGTCGGTGCCGTCGGAGTGGTCGGTGCGGTCGGTGCCGGCCGGGCCCGGCTCCGGTGCCGTCGGGTCCTCGGCCACCGGGACGCGCAGGACCGTGCCGCACGGGCAGCCCAGTTCGGGGCGGGGCCAGTGGTTGCCGCGCCCGCAGGCGGCGCACGGCACGGTGAGCCACTCGTCGTCCCAGGCGCGGTGCGGCGCCACGGCCGGCTCGGCCGCCGGATCCAGCCGCGGCGCGGTCGGCGCCCCGCACGCGCACGGGTACACCGGCGCGGTGTAGAGGTGCGTGCGCCGGCAGACCGGACAGCGCACCGGAACGCTCTCGGGCATGGCCCACCCCCAGGCGTCGCGTAGGCGTCGCGCCCATGGTGCTCCTCTCCGGCCGCTCCTGTCCGGCGCTTTCCGCTGTCCGGACCACTCTTGACGACCTTGCCCCTCCCACCTACATTGCTTCCAGATAGTAGAAGTCAATTTCCGCTATGCGGAAGATGTTGGTGCTCACCGCGGGGCGCGACGGGAGTACGCATCCGACAGCCGAAGCAGGAGTACTCGATGGCTCGTATGACCGCTGCCCGCGCGGCAGTTGAGATCCTCAAGCGCGAGGGCGTCACCGACGCCTTCGGTGTGCCGGGCGCGGCGATCAACCCGTTCTACAAGGCACTCAAAGAAGGTGGCGGCGTCAACCACACCCTCGCCCGCCACGTCGAGGGTGCCTCGCACATGGCCGAGGGCTACACCCGGACCAAGCCGGGCAACATCGGTGTCTGCATCGGCACCTCGGGTCCGGCCGGCACCGACATGATCACCGGCCTGTACTCCGCCATCGGCGACTCCGTCCCGATCCTGTGCATCACCGGCCAGGCGCCCACGCACGTCATCCACAAGGAGGACTTCCAGGCCGTCGACATCGCCTCGATCGCGGCGCCGGTCACGAAGATGGCGGTCACCGTCCTGGAGGCCGCGCAGGTGCCCGGCGTCTTCCAGCAGGCGTTCCACCTGATGCGCTCCGGCCGCCCCGGCCCGGTCCTGATCGACCTGCCGATCGACGTGCAGCTCACCGAGATCGAGTTCGACCCGGAGACCTACGAGCCGCTCCCGGTCTACAAGCCGGCCGCGACCCGCGCGCAGATCGAGAAGGCGATCTCCTTCCTGCTCGCCGCCGAGCGCCCGGTCATCGTCGCCGGCGGCGGCGTCATCGGCGCCGACACCTGCGACCTGCTGGTGGAGTTCGCCGAGCTGACCCAGACCCCGGTCGTCCCGACCCTGATGGGCTGGGGCGCGCTCCCCGACGACCACGAGCTGAACGCCGGCATGGTCGGCGTCCAGACCTCGCACCGGTACGGCAACGCCAACTTCCTGGAGTCGGACGCCGTCCTCGGCATCGGCAACCGCTGGGCCAACCGCCACACCGGTTACAAGCTCGACGTCTACCGGGGCGAGCGCAAGTTCGTCCACGTCGACATCGAGCCCACCCAGATCGGCAAGATCTTCCCGCCGGACTACGGGGTCGTCTCCGACGCCAAGGCCGCGCTGGAGCTGTTCGTCGAGGTCGCCAAGGAGCTGAAGGCCGCCGGCAGGCTCCCCGACCGCTCCGACTGGGTCGCGTCGACGCAGGAGCGCAAGGCGACCCTCCTGCGCCGTACGCACTTCGACAACGTGCCCATGAAGCCGCAGCGCGTGTACGAGGAGATGAACAAGGCCTTCGGCCCGGACACCCGGTACGTCACCACGATCGGCCTCTCCCAGATCGCCGGCGCGCAGATGCTGCACGTCTACAAGCCGCGCCACTGGATCAACTGCGGTCAGGCCGGCCCGCTCGGCTGGACCATTCCGGCCGCGATCGGCGTCGCCAAGGCCGACCCGGACGCCCCGGTCGTCGCGCTCTCCGGTGACTACGACTTCCAGTTCCTGATCGAGGAGCTGGCGGTCGCCGCCCAGCACAGGATCCCCTACGTCCACGTGCTGGTGAACAACGCCTACCTGGGCCTCATCCGGCAGGCGCAGATCGGCCTGGACATCAACTTCCAGGTGAACCTGGAGTTCGAGAACGTCAACGCGCCCGAGATCGGCGTCTACGGCGTGGACCACGTCAAGGTCGCCGAGGGCCTCGGCTGCAAGGCGATCCGGGTCACCGAGCCGGACCAGCTGGGCGCGGCCTTCGAGCAGGCTAAGAAGCTGGCCGCGGAGTACCGGGTGCCGGTCGTCGTAGAGGCGATCCTGGAGCGGATCACCAACATCTCGATGAGCCGCACCATGGACATCAGCGACATCAGCGAGTTCGAGGACCTGGCCACCGAGCCCGGCCACGCGCCGACGTCGATCAAGCCGCTGAAGGTCTGACCGCTGAAGGCCTGACACGTCCGGCACACACGAGGGGCGGCCCGTCCAGGGGAGACGGGCCGCCCCTTCGCCGCGCTCGGCGGGCGGTCTCGGCGGGGCGCCCGGCGGGGCGCTCAGTCGAAGCCGCCGCCTCCGCCGCCCCCGCCCCCGTAGTCGTGCCCGCCATGACCGTAGCCGCCGTGCCCGTAGCCGCCGTGCCCATAACCGCCGTGGTCGTGCCCGCCGTGCCCATGTCCGCCGTGCGTGCCGCCGCCCCGGTCGTCGCCGTCCCAGCCGCCCAGGTCGCCGTACAGATCCTCGTCGCCGGCGAGGTGGCGCGGGCCGGTGCCCCGGCCGAACGGGAAGCGGCCCTCGTCCGCGAGCGCGCCCCGGCCCGTCAGCCCGGCCTCGCGGGCGAACCGCGGTACGAGCACGCGCAGGGCCCGCTCGCCGTACAGCGCCACCGCGAGCAGCACCTGCTCCTCCGGCAGCCCGTCAGGGCCTTCCGGCAGCGGACGGCGCTCGCGCAGCTCCGCCAGCAGACGGCGGGCGGTGCGGCTGCGGCGCGGCGGCAGCACCCGCAGCAGTCCGTCCGCCGCGAGTCCGGCCCGCATCCGGGCCAGGGCCCGTCGCACCACCGCGCGGCCGGGCAGCTCCCGCGCTCCGGCGGGGCGGTAGAGGCCGGTCCGGACGGCCTTCTCCAGCGGGTGCCGGCAGGCGTCGGCGCCGCCCGTCCCGGCCCTGCGCAGCGTGCCCGGCCGGCCCGCCTCGACCGCGCCGCGCAGGTGCAGTGCGAGGACGGCGACCGTGATGGCGGCACGGTCGCCCCCGCGCAGCAGCGCGACCGCGCACGGATCCGGCCCAGCCGCCGGAATCGATGTCGTACGGCCCACGAGACACCCCCGAGCGGGGCCCGCCGCCCCCGTGCCGACGGGCCCCTGTGCCGTAATGTGCCCTGGCGCAGGGGTGGTTGAAGCCTCCGCCGCTCTCTTCAGAGGTTGATTTGAGGGTTGCGCACCCGTCCTACGACCGCTGCCGTACGCGCCGCCGTCACAGCTCGTGCTCCGACAGCCCCGGCCAGTCGTCCGGGCCGCCGCCCTGCCATTCGATCAGGTCGGTCTCCTCCACCTCGATCCGGTCCAGGTCGGCCAGTCGCAGGATCTCCACGACGTCGTCCAGGTGCGAGGCGATCCCCAGCGTCACGTCCCCCTCGGTCACCCGCCGGGAGCCGTCCAGGGCCGGGGCATGCACCACGATGTGCGGAAAGTGAGTCGGATTCGCCATGCCTTCAGCCTGCTGCGGAAGCGGTGCGAGCGCACGCCGGGCAGGGTCCGTGTCCGGTCGGAACACGCGAGAGCGCCCCCTGGAGCAGGGGGCGCTCTCGGCACCGTGTGGTTGCCGTCCGACGGCGCGAGGCTGGGCGCGACAGGTCGTTCGCGCCGCCGGACGGGGTGGGCGGGCCCCAGGGAAGGGGCTGGGTGGGACCGCGGCGGCTGCGACGGAGCCGGGTGCCCTTCCCTCTGGTCGAGAAGGGGACTCGGTCCTTCACCACCGCACTGGCTCGCAGGCCCCCTGTTCTCGACTTCGCTGGAACGGGGGGACCCCCACCGCGGTCCTCGCCCTGCCCGCGCCCTCCGCCCCGCGGCCACCCCTCATCCGGGCCGCCGGGCGTACTGCGCGGGCCGCGTGCGGGAACATGACCTCCCGTCAGATCCCGCACGCTGCTTGCGTTCCCGGTGCTCAGTCCTCGCGCAGGGTGCGGACCGCCTCCTCCACGCGCTTGCCGTACTCCGGGTCGGCGGCGTGGAAGTGGGCCAGGTTCTTCTCGATCACGTCGTCGCGGGAGACCTGAGAGAGGCCGCCGGCGATGTTCGCGACCAGTCGGGACTTCTCCTCCTGCGACATCAGCCGGTACAGCTCGCCGGCCTGGAAGAAGTCGTCGTCCTTGGTGTGGAGCGGGGCCTCGTGGGTGCCCGTGTGGCCGTTCACCGCGAGCGGGGCCGACAGCGGGCGGCCGGTCTCCACCGGGCCGTCGTAGGAGTTCGGCTCGTAGTTCTTGGCGTGGCGGCCCTGGGCGTTGGCGGCCATGAAGCCGTCGCGGCCGTAGTTCTGCGCGGTCGTCGCCTTCGGCGCGTTGACCGCCAGCTGGGTGTGGTTGACGCCGAGGCGGTAGCGGTGGGCGTCGGCGTAGGCGAACAGGCGGCCCTGGAGCATCTTGTCCGGGGACGGGCCGATGCCGGGAACGAAGTTGTTCGGGGAGAACGCGGCCTGCTCGACCTCGGCGAACACGTTGTCCGGGTTGCGGTCGAGGACCAGGCGGCCCACGCGCTGCAGCGGGTAGTCCCGGTGCGGCCAGACCTTGGTCAGGTCGAACGGGTTGAAGCGGTACTCGGCCGCCTCGGCCGCCGGCATGATCTGGACGTAGAGGGTCCAGGACGGGTGGACGCCCCGCTCGATGGCCTGGAGCAGGTCCGTCTGGTGGGAGTTGGGGTCCTTGCCCGCCAGCTCCTGCGCCTGCTCGGTGGACAGGCAGCGGATGCCCTGGTTCGTCTTGAAGTGGTACTTGACGAAGAAGGCCTCGCCCTGGTCGTTCGTCCACTGGTAGGTGTGGGAGCCGTAGCCGTTCATGTGCCGGTACGACGCCGGGATGCCGCGGTCGCCCATCAGCCAGGTGATCTGGTGCGTGGCCTCCGGGGAGTGCGCCCAGAAGTCCCAGACGTTGTCCGGCTCCTGCTTGCCGGTGAACGGGTCCCGCTTCTGCGAGTGGATGAAGTCGGGGAACTTGATCGGGTCCTTGATGAAGAACACCGGGGTGTTGTTGCCGACGAGGTCGTAGTTGCCCTCCTCGGTGTAGAACTTCACCGCGAAGCCGCGCGGGTCACGGACCGCGTCGGCGCCGCCGAGGGAGTCGGCGACCGTGGAGAAGCGCAGGAAGACCTCGGTGCGCTTGCCGATCTCGCCGAGGAAGGCGGCGTGGGTGTAACCGGTGACGTCGTCCGTCACCTCGAAGTGGCCGTACGCGCCGGAGCCACGGGCGTGCACCACGCGCTCCGGGATCCGCTCGCGGTTGAAGCGCGCGAGCTTCTCCAGGAGGTGCTGGTCCTGGAGCAGGAGCGGGCCGCCGACGCCGGCGGAGGCGGAATTCTGGTTGTCGGCGACAGGGGCGCCGGACTCTGTCGTGAGCACGCGCTGCGACATCGTGGACCTTCCGTGCGGGTGTCAGCGGAAACCTGTTTCCGCTTTGTGGAGCCTAGAAGTGGGGCGATCTGAGCGTCAACAGTTTGTTGAATGGAAATCAACGATGTGGTGAAGGAGATTCCGGGCCGCGGCACCGCCTGGGCGCGACAGGACAGGTGTCAGCGGCGCCGCGGCCCGGAAGTCTGGGAAGGGCGGTCAGACCTGGGCGCCGGAGAGGCGCTCCACCGCCCGCAGCAGGGCCGAGTGGTCCAGGCCGCCGTCGCCCTGGGCGCGCAGCGAGGCGACCAGCTGGGCGACCACGGCGCCGACCGGCAGGGCGGCGCCGACGTTGCGGGCGGCGTCGGTGACGATGCCCATGTCCTTGTGGTGCAGGTCGATGCGGAAGCCCGGCTTGAAGTCGCGGTTCAGGAAGTTGTCCTTCTTGCGGGTCAGCACGGTGGAGCCCGCGAGACCGCCGTTGAGGACGTCCAGGGCGGCCGCCAGGTCCACGCCCGACTTCTCCAGGAAGACCACGGCCTCGGCGCACGCCTGGATGTTCACGGCGACGATCAGCTGGTTGGCGGCCTTCACGGTCTGGCCGGAGCCGTGCGGACCGCACAGCACGATGGTCTTGCCGAGCGCCTCGAAGATCGGCTCGGCCTGCTCGAAGTCGGCCTGCTCACCGCCGACCATGATCGACAGTACGGCCTCGATCGCGCCGGCCTCACCGCCGGACACCGGGGCGTCCAGCACCCGGATGCCCTTGTCCTCGGCGGCCTTGGCCAGGTCGACGGAGGTCTGCGGGGTGATCGAGGACATGTCGATCAGCAGGGCGCCCTGCCTGGCGTTCTCCAGGATGCCGTCCGGGCCGTAGGCGATGGCCTCGACCTGCGGGGAGGCGGGGACCATGGTGATCACCACGTCGGCGTCCCGCACGGCCTCGGCGATCGAGGCGGCGGCCGTACCGCCGGCGGCGGCCAGCCGGTCCAGCTTCTCCCGCTCCAGCGTGAAGCCGGTGACCTGGTAACCCGCCTTGATCAGGTTCTCGGACATGGGGGAGCCCATGATGCCGAGACCGATCCAGGCGATCTTGGGAAGACTCATCGGGGGTGCCTTTCTCAGTACAGGATGATCAGCGGGCCGCGCGGGCCCCGGCGGGCAGCCAGTCGAAGGCCTCGGTGCTCGGGCGGTCGCCGGGCTTGTACTCCAGGCCGACCCAGCCGTCGTAACCGGCCTTGCGGAGCTGGTCGAGCAGCTCCTCCAGCGGGAGCGAGCCCGTGCCGGGGGCGCCGCGGCCGGGGTTGTCGGCGATCTGGACGTGGCCCGTCTTCGCCGCGTACCGCTCGATGACCGAGGGCAGGTCCTCGCCGTTCATGGACAGGTGGTACAGGTCCATGAGGAACCTGGCGTTGCCGAGTCCCGTCGCCGCGTTCACCTTGTCGACGACCCCGATCGCGGCCGGCGCCGACACCAGCGGGTACAGCGGCGACTCGGGCCGGTTGAGGGCCTCGATCAGCAGGATCGCGCCGATCCGGTCGGCCGCCCGGGCCGCGAGGGCCAGGTTCTCCAGGGCGAGCGCGTCCTGCTCGGCCGGGTCCACGCCGTCGACGCGGTTGCCGTAGAGCGCGTTGAGCGCCGTGCAGCCGAGGGAGGCCGCGAAGTCCGCGGCGACGTCGATGTTGGCGCGGAACCGCTCCGACTCCTCACCGGGGACCGAGAGGGCGCCGCGGTCGGGACCGGGCAGCCGCCCGGCGTAGAAGTTCAGGCCCGTGAGCTGGACTCCGGCGTCCTCGATGGCCTTCTTGAGGGCGTCCAGCTCGGACTGGGCGGGGGTGGGCGAGTCGATCCAGGGCCACCACAGCTCGACCGCGGAGAAGCCCGCCGCGGCGGCGGCCGCGGGGCGCTCCAGGAGCGGGAGTTCCGTGAAGAGGATCGACAGGTTGACGTTGAAGCGCTGGTCTGCAAATCCCATTCGGGCCGCGCTCCCTTCCGTGTCGTTATTCCGTATGACGGAAGTTCGTTTCTGCGTAATGGAAGATTGCCGTCGTGTGTCGCCGCTTGTCAAGGGGGGTCCGCCACCGGCCGCCCCAAAAGCCCCGCCGGGCGTTAGGTTGAGCGCGTGCGATTGAGAGTGGAGTTCACGACCGAACCCTTCGACCTGGACGAGGCGCCCGCGCACGCCCTGGTGGCTCGGGAGGTCATCGAGGCGGCCGAGCTGGACGCCGTCGACGTCGGCCCCTTCGGCAACACGGCCGAGGGCGGTGCCGACCGTGTGCTCGACGCGGTGGGCGCGCTGCTGCGCAGGACCCTTCAGGCCGGTGCCACGCGGGTCTCGCTCCAGGTCAACGTGATCGACGACGGGATCGGGGAGGGCGATAGGTGACCGGGGACGAGCCCTTCATCGCGGCCGTGAAGCCGCTGATCGACGCGATGGGCGCGGAGCTGCTGCCGCCCGACGAGGCCGGGCCCGAGGACGTCGTCCTCGCCTGGGAGGGCGTCGACGTCGTCGCCGTGCGCCTGCCCCAGCTCGCCGACTCCCTCGACCACATCCTCGCCGCCATGGAGCGCAGGCAGGGCCGGCCGCTGGCCGACCTGGACCGCAAGGCCAAGCAGGAACTCGTGCGGAGCCTGGAGGCGCGCGGCGCGTTCGCCGTGCGGCACGGGGTGGAGACCGTGGCGAGCGCGCTCGGCGTCAGCCGCTTCACGGTCTACAACTACCTCAACCGGGAGAAGGGTTCCTGACCGGGCACGAAGCAGGGGTAGCCGTACCGTCCGGGCCCGCCCCGGCTTGTTACGCGGAATTTTCAACAAAGTGTTGACGTGATGTTTCCGAGGGCGTTAGCTATCGGCAGCCCGTTCAGCACGACGGCCCATCGTGGCCACGGAGGCTCCCGTGACGTCGACTTCCACGCCCCCGGGCCTGGCCCGGTTCAACGATCTCGGGGAGAGCGCGGCACTCGCCGCCCTCCACGAGCGTTGCGCCTCCACCGAGTGGGCCCGGCGGCTGCTCGCCGGCCGCCCCTACGCCACCCCGGAGGACCTGTACACCGCCAGCGACGCCGCCATGGCCGAGCTGACCACGGCGGACCTCCAGGAGGCGATGGCCGGGCACCCGCCGATCGGGCGCCCCAAGCCCGGCGACCCGACCTCCGCCCGCGAACAGCGCGGCATGGCCGGCGCCTCCGAGGACCTCAAGGCCGAGATGCTCGAACTCAACCTGGCCTACCAGGAGAAGTTCGGCCATGTCTTCCTCATCTGCGCCACCGGCCGGACCGGCGAGCAGATGCGGGACGCGGTCAAGGAGCGGATCGGGAACTCGCCGGAGCAGGAGCGGGAGATCGTCCGCACCGAGCTGGGCAAGATCAACCGCATCCGACTGGCCCGACTCGTCGAAGAGGACGCCTGACACCATGAGCACCAGCACCACCGCCTCCGTGTCCACGCACATCCTGGACACCTCGATCGGCCGCCCCGCCGAGGGCGTCGCCGTCCACCTCTCCGCCCGCGGCGGCGCAGAAGCGGACTGGCGGGCGCTCGGCGGCTCCGCGACCGACGCCGACGGCCGGTGCAAGGACCTGCCGGCGCTGCCGGAGGGGACCACCCACGTACGGCTGGACTTCGCCGTCGAGCCGTACTTCGAAGGAAAAACTGCGAAGAAGCAAGCCGATGCGCAGCAGGACGCCCCCGCGAACCGGGACAGCGGTGCGTCGTCCGTGTTCTTCCCGGAGGTGGCGATCACGTTCGCCGTCGTACCGGGCGAGCACTACCACGTACCGCTGCTGCTCAACCCGTTCGGCTACTCCGTTTACCGAGGGAGCTAGCTACATGCCGACCATCCTGGGACAGAACCAGTACGGCAAGGCCGAGAACCGAGTCGTCAAGATCACGCGGGACGGCGCCACCCACCACATCAAGGACCTCAACGTCTCCGTCGCGCTGAGCGGCGACATGGACGAGGTCCACTACTCCGGCTCCAACGCCAACGTCCTGCCGACCGACACCACCAAGAACACGGTGTTCGCGTTCGCCAAGGAGTACGGCATCGAGTCCGCCGAGCAGTTCGGCATCCACCTCGCCCGGCACTTCGTCACCAGCCAGGAGCCCATCCACCAGGCGCGCATCCGGATCGAGGAGTACGCCTGGGAGCGGATCGAGACCTCCGACGCCAACAGCAAGTTCATCGGCGCCGACGAGGTCAAGCACTCCTTCGTCCGCAAGGGCCAGGAGACCCGCCTCACCCAGATCACCTACGACGGTGAGAAGTGGGAGGTCGTCTCCGGCCTGAAGGACCTGGTCGTGATGAACTCGACCAACTCCGAGTTCTGGGGCTACGTCAAGGACAAGTACACCACCCTCCAGGAGGCGTACGACCGCATCCTGGCCACCCAGGTCTCCGGCCGCTGGCGGTTCAACTGGACCGACGACGAGCAGAGGATGCCCCACTGGGAGAAGTCCTACGAGCAGGTCAGGAAGCACATGCTCCAGGCCTTCGCCGAGACGTACTCCCTCTCCCTGCAGCAGACGCTGTACCAGATGGGCTCGCGCATCATCAACAACCGCAGCGAGATCGACGAGGTCCGCTTCTCGCTGCCGAACAAGCACCACTTCCTGGTGGACCTGGAGCCGTTCGGTCTCAAGAACGACAACGAGGTCTACTTCGCCGCCGACCGTCCCTACGGCCTCATCGAGGCCACCATCCTGCGGGACGGCTGTGAGCCCCGTATCCCGGTCGACATGACCAACCTCTGACGCGGGACGCGCGCCCCCGGCCCCGCCACCCGGGCCGGGGGCCCGCGACACCGGAGGGAACAACATGGCACAGCCTGCGAAGGGGCCCGACACAGCCCCCTGTTCCACCCCGCCGGAGCACACCGAGGACGCCGTCACGTCCGTGCACCCGGTGGACGAGAAGCTCCACCTCTCGCGGCTCGTCCCCGCCGCGCTCCAGCACATCGCCGCGATGTACGCGGGCGTCGTCACTCCTCCGCTCATCATCGGCCAGGCCTGCGGACTCGACATCGCGGCCCGCACCCGGCTCATCGCCGCGAGCCTGCTCATCGCCGGCGTCGCGACCCTCCTCCAGACCATCGGCGTGCGCGGCCTCGTCGGCAACCGGCTGCCCTTCGTCAACGCCGCCTCCTCCGCCGGCATCGCCCCGATCCTCGCGATCGCCGAGACCCACGGCCACGGCCACCAACTCCCCGCCATCTACGGCGCGGTGATGGTCGCCGGCGCCTTCTGCCTGGCCCTCGGCCCGTTCTTCGGTCGCCTGCTGCGCTTCTTCCCGCCCCTGGTCACCGGCGTCGTCATCACTCTGATCGGCGTCACCCTGATGCCCGTCCCGGTCGGCTGGGCACAGGGCGGCGACAAGACCGCCGCCGACTTCGGCGCCATGCGGCACCTCGCGCTCGCCGGGTTCACCCTCGCCGTCATCCTGCTGATCCAGCGTTTCGGCAAGGGCTTCGTCCAACAGATCGCCCTGCTGTTCGGACTGCTCGTCGGCACCCTCGCCGCGATCCCCTTCGGCATGGCCGACTTCAGCGGCCTGAAGTCCGCGCCCGTCGCCGCGCTGCCCACCCCGTTCGCCTTCGGCACCCCCGAGTTCCAGCCCGCGGCCATCCTCTCCCTGTGCATCGTGATGCTGGTGCTGATGACCGAGTCCAGCGCCGGCATGCTCGCCCTCGGCGAGATCTGCGACCGCCGCGCCGACGCCGGGACCATCACCCGCGGGCTGCGCACCGACGGCATCGCCACCCTGCTGGGCCCCGTCTTCGGCGGCTTCCCCACCTCCGCCTTCGCCCAGAACGTCGGCGTCGTCTCCCTCACCCGGGTGCGCAGCCGGTACGTCGTCGCCGTCGCCGGCGGCACCCTGCTCGTCCTCGGTGCCTTCCCGGTCCTCGGTGCGGTCGTCTCCCTGGTCCCCCTGCCGGTCCTCGGCGGCGCGGGCATCGTCCTCTTCGGCTCCATCGCCGTCAGCGGCATCCGTACGCTGTCCGAGGCGGGCCTGGACGACAGCTCCAACATCATCCTGGTGGCCGTGGCGCTCGGTGCCGGCATCATCCCGCTGGCCGCGCCGACCTTCTACGCCGGCTTCCCGGCCTGGGCGCAGACCGTGCTCGGCTCCGGCATCAGCGCCGGCGCGCTCGTCGCGGTGCTGCTGAACCTGTTCTTCCACCATCTCGGCACCCGGAGCGGTCAACCGGCTCCGGCACTCAAATCCTCCTAGGGTCCTGCCGTGCCCTCCCCGTGGACACCCTCCCGTTCACGGGCCGCCACTGAAAGACAAGGAAGCACCATGGCGCCATCGGCAGCCGAGCGCATCGTCATCGAGAACTGTGCCATCGCCACCGTGGACGCGGGCGACACGGAGTACGCCTCCGGACACCTCGTCCTCGCCGGCAACCGCATCGAGTCGGTCGGCGCGGGCAGGGCCCCCGAGGGCCTGGAGAACGTGGTGCGCCGGATCGACGCGAGCGGCCATCTGGCCACGCCCGGTCTGGTCAACACCCACCACCACTTCTACCAGTGGATCACCCGGGGCCTGGCCACCGACCACAACCTGTTCAACTGGCTGGTCGCGCTCTACCCCACCTGGGCGCGCATCGACGAGCAGATGACGTACGCCGCGGCGCAGGGGTCCCTGGCGATGATGGCCCGCGGCGGCGTCACCACCGCCATGGACCACCACTACGTCTACCCGCACGGCTCCGGCGACCTGTCCGGCTCCATCATCCGGGCCGCCGCCGAGACGGGCGTGCGCTTCACCCTGGCCCGCGGCTCGATGGACCGCAGCGAGAAGGACGGCGGCCTGCCCCCGGACTTCGCCGTCGAGACGCTGGAGGGCGCCCTCACCGCCACCGAGGAGACCGTCCGCAAGCACCACGACGCCTCCTTCGACGCGATGACCCAGGTGGCCGTCGCGCCCTGCTCGCCGTTCTCCGTCTCCACCGACCTCATGCGCCAGGGAGCCGAGCTGGCCCGCCGCCTCGGCGTACGGCTGCACACCCACGGCTCGGAGACGGTGGAGGAGGAGAAGTTCTGCCACGAGCTGTTCGGCATGGGCCCGACCGACTACTTCGAGTCCACCGGCTGGCTCGGTGAGGACGTGTGGATGGCGCACTGCGTCCACATGACCGACTCCGACATCGCCGCGTTCGGCCGCACGAAGACCGGCGTCGCGCACTGCCCGTCGTCCAACGCCCGCCTCGCGGCCGGTATCGCCCGGGTCCCCGACATGCTCAAGGCGGGCGTCCCGGTCGGTCTCGGCGTCGACGGCACCGCCTCCAACGAGTCCGGTGAACTCCACACCGAGCTGCGCAACGCCCTGCTGATCAACCGGCTCGGCGCGCACCGAGAGGCCGCCCTCAACGCCCGTCAGGCGCTGCGGCTCGGCACCCACGGCGGCGCCCAGGTCCTCGGCCGGGCGGAGCAGATCGGCTCGCTGGAGCCCGGCAAGCTCGCCGACCTGGTGCTGTGGAGGATGGACACCCTCGCCCACGCCTCCATCGCCGACCCGGTGACCGCGCTGGTCTTCGGCGCGGCGGCCCCGGTCACCGCGTCCTTCGTCAACGGCCGGCAGATCGTGGAGAACGGCCGCCTGCTCACCGTCGACGAGGACGCCGTCGCCGTCTCCACCCGCGCGGAGGCCCAGCGCCTGGCCAGGATCGCCGCGCAGGCCTGACCCCGGGCCCCCACAGACTCCGGCCGGGAGGGACGGCTCCCGGCCGGGACCGTGGATCCGAGCGGGATCCACGGCACGCCGTCTCCGGGACGCGTGTGGACGCACGCGCCCCGGAGCCGGTCACCCCCACACCGTCCGCTCAACCGCTCAGCCGCCACCCCCCGACGGTCCCGCACGACCACACGCACCACCTCCCTGAAACCCACGTCGATGACGACGTGTTACCCGTCCGGAGGACCCGCCGTGGCCGCCCATCCCGTAGACGAGAAACTCCCCGCCCTGAAAATGGCGACCAGCGGCCTGCAGCACGTGGCCGCCATGTACGCAGGAGTCGTCGCCCCACCCCTGATCGTCGGCGCGGCCATCGGCCTCAGCGCGACCGACCTGACCTTCCTCACCGGTGCCTGCCTGTTCACCGCGGGCCTCGCCACCTTCCTCCAGACGCTCGGCTTCTGGAAGATCGGCGCACGCCTGCCCTTCGTCAACGGCGTCACCTTCGCCGGTGTCGCCCCCATGACCGCGATCGTCGCCTCCACCGAGGACAAGTCCGATGCCCTGCCGGTCATCTTCGGCGCGGTCATCGTCGCCGGCCTCCTCGGCTTCCTCGCCGCCCCGGTCTTCTGCAAGGCGGTCCGCTTCTTCCCGCCCGTCGTCACCGGCTCGGTCATCACCCTGATCGGCGTCTCCCTCCTCCCGGTCGCGTTCGGCTGGGCGCAGGGCCCCGACCCCCGGGCGGACGACTACGGTTCGACCACCTACCTCACCCTCGCCGGCATCACCCTGCTGATCGTCCTGCTGCTGCGCCGCTTCACCCGCGGCTTCGTCAAGCAGATCGCCGTCCTGTTCGGCCTGATCGCGGGCACGCTCATCGCGATACCGTTCGGCGTCACGGACTTCAGCCCCGTCGGCGAGGCCGACATCGTGGGCTTCCCGGCCCCGTTCCACTTCGGCGCCCCCCAGTTCCAGCTCGCCGCGATCCTCTCCCTGTGCGTGGTGATGGTGGTGTCGATGACCGAGTCGACCGCCGACATGCTGGCGCTCGGCGAGATCGTGGAGCGTCCCGCGGACGAGAGGACCATCGCGGCCGGCCTGCGCGCCGACACCCTGGGCTCGGCGATCAGCCCGCTGTTCAACGGCTTCATGTGCAGCGCCTTCGCCCAGAACATCGGCCTGGTCGCGATGACGAGGATCCGCAGCCGCTATGTCGTCGCGACCGGAGGCGGCTTCCTGGTCCTGATGGGCCTGTGCCCGATGGCGGCCTCGCTCATCGCCGTCGTACCCCGTCCGGTCCTCGGCGGCGCCGGTGTCGTCCTGTTCGGCTCGGTCGCCGCGAGCGGCATCCAGACGCTGGTCCGGGCCGGCCTCGACAAGGACAACAACGTCCTGATCGTCGCCGTGTCCCTCGCGGTCGGCATCATCCCGATCACCGCGCCGGAGTTCTACCACGCGTTCCCCGAGACCGCGAAGATCGTCCTGGACTCGGGCATCTCCACGGGCTGCGTCACCGCCGTGGTGCTCAACCTCCTCTTCAACCACCTCGGCAGGGGCCGCGAGGCGCAGGACGTCACCCATCCGATGGAGGCGGGGGAGGAGATCGCCGCCGCGCACTGAGGCCGACGGTCAGGACTTGACCGGCCGGGGGAGACGGGGAACCGTCACCCCCGGCCATCGCATGAGGCGGGCGAACAGCTCGGCCTGCTCGATCGCGTCGTCCAGAGCGTGGTGTGTGTGCCGGCGCCGGGACAGCAGTTCGCGCGGCATGGTGCCCTTGGCCACCGCCCGCAGCGGAAGCCGGGCCTTCGTCGCGTACAGCGTCTTCATGTCCAGGCAGCCGGAGTGTCCGAAGGGGCTGGAGCCGGTGAAGCGGATCAGGTACCAGTACAGGAACGTCCAGTCGTACGACGCCGGGTAGCCGCACATCACCGGCTGCGCCCCCGCGCTCACCTCCCGCACCCACGCGGCGAACTCCGCGAGAGCGACGTCCGGTTCGGCGCCCTCGGCGATCAGCCGGTCCCGGTCCAGCCCGCTCACCGCCAGCGCCTCCGCTACGAACTCCTGGCTGATCGGCCGCAGTTCACGGTAGAAGGTCCGCTCCTCGGGGTCGGCGGCCGTGAAGCCGGCACCGTCCTGCACCCCGGCGACCGCGGCCCCGAGGCTGAGCATCGAGTACGGTCCGGGAATCGGGCCGTCGGCCTCGATGTCGACGGAGATGTACAGACTGGGCTTGACACGACGAGCGGACATGACGGGCAGCATCCCACCGTCACTGCGCACCCGCACGCGCATTCCGGCGTCGCCGGCCCGCCCGGCACGGCGACGGCCGCGGCGGAGTCCCCCTAGGCGGAGGCCGCGCAGGCGGGGGTCACGCCTCGCGCAGTGCCTTCGCCAGGGTGCCGTCGCCGGTCACCGTCACCCGTCCGGCCCGTACCGCGTCCGGCAGGCGGGTCTCGCCGCGGGCGATGGCCTCGCAGGTCGCCGCGTCCATCACCAGCCGGGCGTCCGCCTCGCCGGGGGCCGGGCCGTCGCCGTAGACCGGGCCGTCCCCGGTGCCCACGTGGAGGTGGAAGACGCCTTCCTCCAGGGCGACTTCCACGACTCCCTCCCCGTCCAGCGCCCGCAGCAGCGGCAGGGCGAACCAGTGGGCGCGGACGGCGTCCGTGGGGCGGCGCTCGCCCAGCTCCCCCTCGCCCCAGGTGCCCAGCGCCTGGAGGACCGGGAGCAGCCCGCGGCCGCGCGCGGTGAGTTCGTAGACGTACGCCGCGCCCGGCGGGGGGAGCCGGCGCCTGGTGGTGAGGCCGTCCCGTTCCATGTCCTTCAGCCGTGAGGCGAGTACGTCCGTGCTGACGCCGGGCAGGTCCGCGTGCAGGTCCGTGTAGCGGCGCGGGCCGGCGAGCAGCTCACGGACGATCAGCAGGGTCCAGCGGTCGCCGACGAGGTCGAGCGCGCGGGCTGCGGAGCAGTACTGGTCGTAGCTTCGGCGAGGTGGCATGCGACGCAGTGTAGACGCGTTGTTGGACTTTCCAAGCTCACACTTGGTAAAACCAAGCAACACGAGTTTCCGGAGGGGCGCATGGAGTTCCGGCAGTCCAACAAGCTCAGCGAGGTGTGCTACGAGATCCGCGGCCCGGTGATCGAGCACGCGAACGCGCTGGAGGAGGCGGGGCACAGCGTGCTGCGCCTGAACACCGGCAATCCCGCGGCCTTCGGGTTCGAGGCCCCGGAGGAGATCCTCCAGGACATGATCCGGATGCTGCCGCAGGCGCACGGCTACACGGACTCCCGCGGCGTCCTCTCCGCCCGCCGTGCGGTCGCCCAGCGCTACCAGAACCTCGGCCTCGACGTCACCGTGGACGACGTCTTCCTGGGCAACGGCGTCTCGGAGCTGGTCTCCATGGCCGTACAGGCGCTGGTCGAGGACGGCGACGAGATCCTCATCCCGGCACCGGACTTCCCCCTCTGGACGGCCGTCACCACGCTGGCCGGCGGCAAGGCCGTCCACTACCTGTGCGACGAGCAGGCCGACTGGACCCCGGACCTCGCCGACATGGCGTCGAAGATCACCGACCGCACCAAGGCCGTGGTCATCATCAACCCCAACAACCCCACCGGCGCGGTCTATCCGAAGGAGGTCGTCGAGGGCATCCTCGACCTGGCCCGCCGGCACGGCCTGATGGTCTTCGCCGACGAGATCTACGACCAGATCCTCTACGACGACGCCGTCCACCACTCGGCTGCCGCGCTCGCCCCCGACCTGGTCGTCCTCACCTTCTGCGGCCTGTCCAAGACCTACCGGGTGGCGGGCTTCCGCTCCGGCTGGCTGGTGGTCACCGGCCCGAAGCAGCACGCCAGGGACTACCTGGAGGGCCTCACCATGCTGGCCTCGATGCGGCTGTGCGCCAACGCGCCCGCCCAGTACGCCATCCAGGCCGCGCTCGGCGGGCGCCAGTCCATCCGCGACCTCACCCTGCCCGGCGGCCGGCTGCACGAGCAGCGGAACGTCGCCTGGGAGAAGCTCAACGAGATCCCCGGCGTGACCTGCGTCAAACCCAAGGGCGCGCTGTACGCGTTCCCGCGCATCGACCCCAAGGTGCACCCGATCCACGACGACGAGAAGTTCGTCCTGGACCTGCTGCTGCGCGAGAAGATCCAGGTGGTCCAGGGCACCGGCTTCAACTGGCCCACCCCCGACCACTTCCGCATCCTGACCCTGCCGCACGCGGACGACCTGGAGGCGGCGATCGGCCGGATCGGCAGGTTCCTCAGCGGGTACCGGCAGTAGCGCCTGGCCCGTTTCGCGCATTCGTGCGAAGATCACCCCCGTTGCCGACCGGGGGCCGCGCGCGGAACGGGCCCGGCCACCGTGGTCTGCGCGCCCGACCAGCGCCGCACACCGCCCGCCCCCTGGTCCGGTTCCGGCAGACCATACAGATCAGGGGGATCAGCAGTGTTCTCGTACGGACCACGCCGTACGCCCGGAAGCAGCGGCACGCCCGCGAGACGTCCTGCGCCCGCGGGACGCCGTCCTGCCGTCGCCGTGCTCTGCGCGGCGCTGTTCGGCGTCTCCGTCCCGGCCGCGGGGGCCGCGGAGCCCGCGCCGCCCGGGCCCGCCGCCGGGCAGGAGGCACGCCAGGCCGCGCGGTTCTGGACCGCGCAGCGCATGGCCGGCGCACGCCCGCTGGACGCGGCACGGCAGACCCCGGCGGCGCCGGGCGCGTCGGCCGCGGCGGCGGCCCGGCCGAAGGGCACCCTGTTCGGGGGAACCCGTCTGGTGGGGACGTTCTTCGGCTCCGACGGGCCGGGCGGCACCACCTGGCACTGCACCGGCAGTGTGATCGACACCAAGGCCCGCAACATCGTGCTCACCGCGGCCCACTGCGCGCTGAACATGAAGGGCGACTACGTCTTCGTCCCCAAGTTCGTGAAGGGCGCCGCACCGGACCGGCAGCCGTACGGCATCTTCCACATCCAGCGGGTCTTCATCGACCCCCGCTACGTGCCCGACCGCGGCTCGACCACCACCAAGAAGGCCGCGTCCGACCTGGACACCGCCTTCGCCCGGGTCTCGGCCAACCAGTGGGGCACGTCCCTCCAGGACGCGGTCGGCGGAGGACTCACCTTCACCCGCCCGGCCGGCTACAACCTCCGGAACGTCACCGTCACCGGCTACCCCTCCTACCGGCACAACAGCGCCGGACGCGCCGTCAAGTGCACGGTGCCGACCAGGCAACTGCGCGGCTACCGGCAGCTGGCGATGACCTGCGGCGGCTACTACGGCGGCGTCTCCGGCAGCCCCTGGATCACCGACTACAAGGACGACGCCCGCACCGGACACGTCATCGGCAACCTCGGCGGCTACAACGGCGGCGGCAACGACGCCAACGTCGACTACATCAGCTACGGCACCGCGTTCGGCGCCGACGCCGCGAACCTCCTCGCCGACGCCGTCGCCGACCAGGCCCCGCCCGCCGACCTGCCCCCGTACCCGGGCCTGAAGGGCACCCTGCCCGGCGGCGCGGCACGCTGGCGGGGGGCCGCGCTCATGGCCTCCGGCGACTACACGGGCGACCGGCACGGTGATCTGCTCGTGGTCTGGTCCGACGGCGGGGTCACCCTGCACCCGGGCGACGGCAAGGGCGGATTCGGCGCCGAGAAGCGGCTGCGGCAGGCCAACTCCACCTGGACCCACGCCCGGACCGTGGCCGGCGGCACCTTCACCGGCGACCGGTCCGGGCTGCTGGTCCGCTGGTCCGACGGCGAGGTCACCCTCTACCCGGAGCCCGGCCCCTCCGGCCTGGGCCGGGAGGTCCGGATGGCGGCGCCCGGCTCCGCATGGAAGAACGCCGTCCAGTTCACCGCCGGAGCGTTCGGAGACGGCGGCCGCACCGGCCTGCTGGTGCGCCGGACCGACGGCTCGCTCACCCTCTACGCCGGGATCGGGACCGGCGGCTTCGGCTCCGGCACACGGATCCTCGCGGCGAACGGCACCTGGACCAAGGCCGCCCTGCTCACCGGCGGCGACTTCGACGGCACGGCCGGCGGGGACCTGCTGGTGCGCTGGGCGGACGGCACCCTCGACACGTACGCCGGCACCTCGGCCGCCGGGCTCGGCACCAGGTCCCGGATGCGCGGCCCGAACGGGCTGTGGACGCACGCGCAGGTGCTCACCGCCGGCGACTTCCGCCACGGCCGCGCCGGCGACGACCTGGTCGTGCGCTGGTCCGACGGGGAGACCACGCTCTACGCCGACACCGGCACCACGTCCCTCGGCACCGAACACACCCTGGTCCACCCCGGCACCTGACCGCGGCTGCCCCCTCCGGGCTCCTGGTGGTGGGGCGGGCCCGCCGCCGAGGAGGTCTCGCACACCTCCGCACCGGCCGACCGGCCACGGCCGCCGCGGCGAGGCCGGATGGCGCAGTCCGTCCTGCGGGCGGGGGCGGGGCTGTGCCACCGTGCCGTCATGGGTGACCTCTTCCTCGTCCGGCACGGTGAGACCGAGTGGTCGCGGTCCGGGCGGCACACCGGCTGCACCGACGTGCCCCTCACCGAGCACGGCCGGGAGGAGGCGCGCCGGCTGGTGCCGCTGGTCCGCTCCCACCGGATCGGCGCGGCCTTCGTCAGCCCCCTCCAGCGGGCCCGGGAGACCGCCCAGCTCATCGGGATCCCGGACGCCCGGGTCGACGCCGACCTGCGCGAGTGGGACTACGGCGGGTACGAGGGCGTGACCACCCCGGAGATCCAGCGGACCCGGCCCGGCTGGTTCCTCTTCACGGACGGCGTCGCACCCGGCCCGCCGGACCACCCGGGCGAGACCCCGGAACAGGTCGGGGAGCGCGCCGACCGGATGCTGGCCAGGGCCGACGCCGCGCTCGCCAACACCGAGGGCGCCGTCGTGCTGATCGCCCACGGCCACTTCCTCCGCGTCCTCACCGCCCGCCGCCTGGGCCTCGCGCCCGAGCACGGGGCCCTCTTCCAACTGGCGACGGGCGCGCTGTGCCGCCTCGGCACGGAGCACGGACGCCCGGTGGTGGCGGGCTGGAACATCCGGCCCCCGCAGGGGTGACGCACCCGGGCGCCACCCCCGCCGCCCGCCGTCACGCGCCCCGTCCCCGTCACGCCCACCGCCGCGCGCCGCGGGCGTTGTCAGACCCGGGCCGTACTCTGCGCATGGGCCGCTGTCCCGGCGGCCCCGTGGGGCAACGGTGCCGGAAGGAGCATCCCGTGATCCGACCGCCGACCGCCGCGCAGCGGCGGGTGATCGAGGACGCCGACCCGGTCACCGGCCGGCTGCGCGGTACGGAGGCCCAGCTCGCCGCACTGGTGAAGCGGGGGTTGGCCTTCCGGCACCCGCGGCCGCCGCACGACCACTTCCTCACTCCGGCGGGCCATCGGATACGGGAGGCGGTGCCCGAGGCGCCCGCGCGGACCGCCCCGGACACGGGGGTGTTCGCGGCCCGTGTCGGCGGTGAGGAGGAGCCGCCCGCGTCCGGTCCGGCCCGCCGGCGCGAGGTGCACAGTGCCTGGCAGGGGCTGCTGGAGCTGCGCCGGATGACGAACCCCGACGGCGCCGTGGACCGGCCCTGCGGATGGGAGCGGACGCATCTCGTGCGGGCCGCGGCGCTGGCGCTGGAGGCGGCCGGGCACCCTCCGGCGGGCTCGGACGCGGACGGCTACCGGGTCAGGGCCACCCCGCAGCCGGAGGCGGTCGCGGTGTACGCGCCGGACGCGCGGACCCTGGCGGCCTGCGCGGCCACGCTGGAGCGGGCCGGCTGGCAGGCGGGCGAGTACACCGAGCCGCGGACGAGAGCCCGGTATCTGCTCGCCTCCCCGCGCCGGGTGTGAACGGCGTGCCAAGATCGGACGACCGGAGATCCGTACACGAGGAGGGCAAGCAGTGGCCGAACCGTTTTCCGTCCGGGTGACCGTCCGCGGCTACGAGACCGACACCCAGGGCCATCTCAACCAGGCGGTCTACCTCAACTACGCCGAGCACGCCCGCTGGTCCCTCCTCCAGGCGGCCGGGATCAGCCAGGCCCGGCTCGTGGGCCGGGGTGTGGGCCCGGTGGCGCTGGAGACGAACATCCGCTACCTGCGGGAACTGCTCGCCGGCGACGAGACCGATGTGACCTGCGCGTTCGAGTGGGGCGACGGCAAGACCTTCCGGATCCGGCAGGAGATCCGCAAGACCGACGGCACGCTCGCCGCCGAGGTCACCGCGGTGGGCGGCCTGCTCGACCTCGAACAGCGCAAGCTGATAGCCGACCCGCGGGAGGTGTTCAAGGAACTGGCGACGGACGTCGGCCTGTTCGGACTGTAGACCGCCGGGAGCCGGAGCACGGCGCACGCTCGGCGCATCCGCGCCTGTGCCCGGCCGGGAGAGGCCGGTACGGCGCGGGGCCCGGCCGGGGAAACCTCCCCGGCCGGGCCCCGTCGTGCTTCCGGCCCGGTGCCGGCCCGCTCAGGGGCCCTCGCCGTCGCTCAGGCGCCCGGCGGCACCCGCGACGGCCGTCCCGAGCCGCGCGTCAGGGCGTACCCCCCGATGCCGGCGAGCGCGGCCAGTATGCCGCCGATGCCGGTCCACACCCAGCGGTCGGACCACCAGCCGGACGACCAGCCGTCGTCCTGGCCGAAGCTGGAGAGCACGGCCTCCTTGGAACCGCCCTTGGACGTCTCCGGCTTCGCGGCGATGCCGGGGACGAGCGGCTTGCCCAGGGAGCCGTCGACCGCCGCCGCGCCGCCGATGTCCTTGGAGTCGACGCGCACCTCGGCGTTCACCGGCTGCCCGAGGTCGGCGGCGGCGAGGTCCACCACCGTCAGCCGGACGTAGTAGGTGCCCGGCAGCGGGTCGTTCGCCCAGGGCTCCGACCAGCCGCGCACCGTGCGCAGCACACAGGCCAGTTCGACCGAGGCGGCGCCCTGCGCGGCGGTGCGGGTCTGGGCGCCGTACTGGCAGGCCTGGCGTCGCCGCAGACCGTCGTACACGTCGAGCTGCCAGGTCTCGGCGCCGTGCGTGCCGGGGAGCTTCACCGTCGCCTTGACGGTGGGCCGCTGCCCGGTGTCGGCGGGGAACGACCAGTACAGGTAGTCGCCGGTGGAGCCGGAGGCGGTGGCCTGCTGCCCCTGGTCGATCTCGGTCGCCGTACGGAAGGAGGTGCCCGCCTGGGTGGGCGCGTCGCCGTCGGCGGAGGCGCTCGGGGAGGGCGAGGAGTCGGCGGCGGCCGGCCCGGCGGCCAGCCCCAGCGTCAGCAGCGCGGCGCCCAGCGCTCGTGTGATCCGCATCAGTTCGTCCTCCAGACGGCGACCCGCCAGCGCGACAGCCAGCCCCACAGCAGACCGGCGAGGAAGCCGACCAGCACCAGCAGACCGAGCAGCCACCAGCCGCGGCCGAGACCGAAGGCGGCCACGTCGTGGTGGCCCGACGGCCCGTCCACGACGTCGACGGTCAGCTCCAGCGGCAGGCCGGGGCTGGTCTTGACGCCGGCGGCGGCCGAGAAGGAGCTGGTGACCTGGAGGCACACCGTCTCCGCGGGCGCCGAGTCGTCGTCGCTGTCCGGCCTGGGATAGCGCAGACCGGTGGAGACGACGTCGGTACGGCCGGTGCCGGCGGCCTCACCGCGCACGATCTCCCGGCCGTGCACGGTCACCGCCCGCAGCAGCACACCGTAGTCCGGCCGGACGGCGCGGTCGTCCGCGACGCTCACCGAGGCGCGCAGCTCCTGGCCGGGCTCGACGTCCACCTTGTACCAGCGCTGCTGCCCGAACTCCGCGCGGTCGGTGTACAGCCCGGACTTCAGCGCCGGTGCCTTCTCGCAGCGGTCCGCGCCCTCGGTGGCCACCGGTGTCACCACCGGATCGGCCGCCCGCTCGACCAACTGGCCGACCCGGTCGGACAGTTCTTCCTTGTGTCGTACGTCGGTGTAGGTGCCGCCGGTCGCGTCCGCGATGCAGCTGAGCTGGTCGCGGGTCTTGGCGTCCGGCACCAGGCCGAGGGTGTCGATGGTCAGCCCTATGCCCTTGGCCGCTATCTCCCGGGCCACCTCGCACGGGTCGAGCGGCTGGCAGGTGTCCTCGCCGTCACTGATCAGGACGATGCGGCGGGTGCCGTCACCGCCGTTCAGGTCGTCCGCCGCCTTCAGCAGCGCGGGCCCGATCGGGGTCCAGCCGGTCGGCGCCAGTGTGGCCACGGCCGTCTTCGCGTCGGTCCGGTTCAGCGGGCCGACCGGGTAGAGCTGTTCGGTGTCCTTGCAGCCCTCCTTGCGGTCGTTGCCGCGGTAGTTGGCGCCCAGTGTGCGGATACCGAGCTGGACCTCCTCCGGAGTCGCGTCCAGCACCTCGTTGAACGCCTGCTTCGCCGCGGCCATCCGGGTGCCGCCGTCTATGTCGCGGGTGCGCATGGAACCGCTGACGTCCAGCACCAGTTCGACCTTCGGAGCGGCCTGCTCCGTCTCGTCGGCGACCGCTCCGGCGGGGAACGCGATCCCGGCCGTCAGGGCGGCGAGCAGAGCGCACACGCCCGCCGCCAGCCGTTGTCTTCTGATCATCGCCGGATCCTATTGACCGGACGGGCCGTCCTCCAAAACGACCGCCTCCCGCCGGCCGGGGCGCCGGGACCGGTCCCTCACGTGCCGTCGCCAGGCGCCGCGGTCCCGAACACGCCTGCCAGGCGGGCCCGGTACAGCGCGGCGACGGTGAAGCCGTCCGTGATGCGTCCGTCGGCCACCATCTCCTCCGCCTCGGCCGGTGTCACCGTGATCGCCCGGGCGATCGCCTCGCCCCGCTCCACCGCGCCGATGCCGTCCACGCACGCCGCGTAGAGGAGGACCTTGTGGGCGAGCAGGCCGGTGTCGGGGTGCAACTCGCCCAGCGGGATCACCGTTTCCGGAGTGGCCGCGATCTCCTCCCGCAGCTCCCGGGTGACGTTCTCGGTGGGCGTGGCACCCGGATCCCCGAAGCCGCGCACCACCTCCCAGTGCCTGCTCCGGGTGGCGTGCCGGTGGTGCTCGATCAGCACCACCTTCCTCTCGGGACCGAGCAACGGCAGGACGACCACGCCGGGGGAGGAGCCCGGGGGCGGCAGGATCCGGTCGTACAGGCCCAGGCGGCCGTCGGGGAAGCGCACCGGGTCGCGCAGGTACCACAGGTAGCGGCCGGCCGACACCACACCCGTCGGGACCGGCCGCAGCACGGCCCGCAGCCGTGCCCACAGGGCTTCGAGCGGGCCGCCGTGGCCGCGTCGCCCGGCTGCGGCCGCCTGGTGGCGCGCGTCGCGGATCAGCGCCGGGTCCGTGAGGATCCGGACGCCCTCCGGATCGTCGCGGAACCACTCCGGGACCTCCCGGCGCAGTGCCTCGTAACGGTTCATCGGGGCCTCGGCAGGCTGGGCACAGGTGCACTCCGGCTCATCGGTCGATCAGTAGTCGGGCAGGTCCTCGTTGTCCTGGGTGGTCGTCGAGGCCGTGCCCGTCGGAGCCCGGCCCGCCGTGTCCCGGTACCCGGGCAGACGGCGCACCAACTCGTGGAACTGCGACCATTCTCGTTCACTGGCCAGCCGTACGGAGGCGATCTCGCGGGCGAACCTCTGTTCCTGCCGTCCGGCGATGTGGTTGCGCAGCACCAACTGCACCGAGCCGGTCAGTGAGCCGCTCACCGTGAGCGGCAGGACCGTACCGGCCACCTGCCAGATCTCGTTGCCGCTGACGGCGGTGAACACGGCCGCGCCCACGGTGACGACGACCTCGACCACCGGGCGCCAGGGGGCCGGCCGGGCCTGCCGGCGCTCCCGCGCGAGCCGGAGGATCTCCGAGTTGAGGCGGACGTAGGAGTCGAAGACCTGCCCGACGCCGTCGTGGAACGTCTCCGGTGCGGCGGTCAGCGCCCCGAAGGCCTTGATGTAGGCGTTCCAGGCGGGGGTCTGCCGCAGCCGCCAGATGTCGTGCAGCGTCAGGTCGTTCACCGCCTGGGGGGTCAGACGGTCCTGCACGACGGCGAAGGTCTGCTGCCGCAGGAACGTCAGCAGCTGTTCCGGGTCCTGCACGACACCGACGGTGGCGGACGTGGCCTCGCGGGCCTCCTGCAGCACCACGCGGCGCAGGCTGCCGACGGGGGTCAGGGGGTAACGCCCCAGGGCGTCGGCCAGGTTGACGTTGTATATGAGGTCCAGGAGCTGCTTTATCTCCGCCGCGAAGGGCTTGCCGCGGTCGTATCTGCCCTCGGCCACGTTCGTGCCCGGGACGGTCACGAACTCCTCGTAGAGGGTGTTGCGCACGACCGGCTGTCTGCGCACGCTGAGGCCGTTGCTGAACGCGACCACCTCACCGAGCCGTTCGCCGAACCGGTCCGTGTCCTCGCGCGCCACTCCGACCTGCGCGGCGAGGATGTCGATGTCCTTGGCCGTGAGTCCCTGGACCTTCTCGGTGAACGGCTGGTAGAGGCGTACCCGGGTGCGGTCCCTGTTCTCCTGGTCGCCGGCGGAGTCGTCCCAGGACATGCGCACACAGCGCACCCGGTCGCTCGCGGACATCCCGGCCAGCGTCTCCTGCCAGGCGGTGAACCCGTCGCGCCGCAGGTGGAGGTGGCCGGGCGGTTCCTCCGCCGGGTGGCGTTCGCGCAGCAGGAAGGGGACGATCGCTCCCGAGGCGAGCAGCTTCCGGTGTGCCGCGCGGGCCTCCCCCTCCTCGGCGAGGTCACGGCTGATCGCGTCGTTGTTGTAGAAGTAGGCGCGGTTGACCACCACTTGGCTGGCGTTGATGAGGCTGCGGAAGTACTCGGCCCGCACCTCCCGCACGCGCCGGTGGTCGACCTGGTCCAGGGACTCGCCGCGCTCGATCATCTCCCTGGCGAGCTGCGCGGGCACCCACTGGTTGTCCAGCGACTGGGCGATCACGGCGCCCGGATCCAGCTGTTCGGGCCGGATCGGCGACATCAGGCTGTCACTGCGGTCGTCGTCAGTCATCTGCTGCTCTCGAAACTCTCGGGTCCTGGCTGGCTCAACAGGGGTACACCGCAGGACGCCGAAGCGGACGACAACGGTTCTTTCGGCCAGGGAACATGACGCAAAATCAGCCCTGTCCCGGGGCCGGTACAGCGCGGGGATGAGGAAGATTCGTCCATATGTCCCCGCTCCGGTCGGGTGACAGGCGCATCAGCGTCAGCGCCTTCGCGGGAAGCGGGCCGTCACGCAGGGAGGTCAGGTCCGGGCCGGGCGGCAGATCGGGCAGGGCGGCCCGCAGCGCCGTGGCCAGGGCCGGCCCCGAGCCCGCCGTGGCCGCCAGTGCTCCCGCCACCAGGGAGCCGAACAGCTTGCGGCGCAGCGTGGATTCGTCGTCGGTGACCAGGCGGCCGGTGAGGGCGGGCGGGGTGATGCCGTGGCGGGCCAGGCGGGCGGGGCTGACGCGGATGTCGGCCAGGTCGCGGTAGACCAGGCGCAGCGGGGTGCCGTCGGCCGACAGGACGGCCAGGAGGTTCTGGCCGTGGGCCTCCAGGGCCACGCCGAGGTCCAGCAGGCGCAGGCCCACGGTGAGCGCCAGCCGGGTGAACGCGGTCAGCCAGGCGGGGGAGCCGGGCAGGGAGGTGGTGGCGAGGGCGGCCACGGGCACGACGTGCTCACCCGGTCCCGCGTACACCTCGGGCGGCTCCCGCAGCAGGGCGGCCAGGCCGGGGGAGCCGGCCGTGGCCGCGCCCAGGGTGCGGGTGACGTGCAGGAGGCCGTCGGTGCGTGCCGCCAGTTCCCCGGCGAAGTCCGACAGGGTCGCGGCGGACCGTACCGAGTACACGGAGATGTCCCGCACCGAGGAGGTCAGCCGGGCGCTGAGGGCCGTCTTCACGTGCGGACCGCCGGGCAGCGCCAGGGTGCGCAGGGACATCAGCGGGCGGGCCGGGCGCCAGGGGTCGTACGAGCGCCTCAGCACGTGCTCGGCCTGCCAGGGATGGACCGGCAGCAGGAGGTGGTCGCCGTCGCGGAGTTCGGCGGGCCAGTCGCCGGTCAGCAGGCAGTCGGCCTCCGGTACGGGTACGGTCCCCAACCGCACCACCGGGCCGTGCTCGGGGCCGTACGCCAGCTGGTCCGCGACCGAGAAGCCGGGCCGGGAACGGCAGTTGGGGTGGTACGGGTGCCCGTCGACCACCCGCTGCTCCCACTCCCAGTCCGTCCGCCGGCCTTCGGCCGACGGGACCTTTGCCGGCCACTCCTTCGGGTGATCCGCGCCGGCCCGGGACAGCGCCAGCGAGGCCGTGCTGTGCGCGAGTTCCGCCGCGAATGCGGGCCCGTGCGGCACCCCGAGCGCCGTCATCAGCCGCGCCGGATCGTCGTACCGTTCCCGGTCCAGTCGTACGGCGGTGACGTACGCGCCGGTGGCGTACGGGTCCGCGTGCGGCCCGTGCAGGGTCCGGCCGTCGGCCAGGCGCAGGGCGAGGGAGTGCGCCCCGGACACCCGGCCGGTGAGCCAGGGCAGCGGCTCATGGGCCAGCGCCCGCCACAGCCGGGTCAGCACGGCGGCGCGGGCACCGGGCAGCTCGGAGGTGTACCGGGACAGCAGACCGGGCCGGACGGCGGCCAGCTCCTCGGCGATCTGGGACTCGGCGGCGGGGGGACGGTGCACGGTCGGCTCCTCGGGTACGCGGGGCACGGCACGATTGTCCGGGACGACAGCCATACTGATCGTCACCGGCTCCCGCGGAGCGCACCCGGGGTGCGCGGGGAAGACCGCGGGCCCCTGGACGAAGAACGAATGGATCGCGTGGACCTCACACCCCCCACCGGCGCCGGCCGCACACCTCCCACCGGCGCGGTAGGCCGCCGCGCCGACGCCTACGCGGCCGCCCCCCTGCTCAACTGCCTGCTGCGGGAGGTGGCCGAGCCGCTCCCGGGCACCGGGGACCGCCGCGTCCACCGGCTGCCGGACGGCCGGCTGCTGCGGGTGCGCGCCGGGCGGCGCCCCACCGACCCGGAGGTGTACACGGACGGCGCCTGGCGCCGGATCGGCCACCCGGAGCTGGTGAAGCTGGTCGCCGAGGAGCTGCGCCGGCACACCGGGCTGCCCGGCGGCGACCTGCCCGCCGAGATGATCGACAGCCGGGAGGCGGTCGCCGCCCTGCTCACCGCCCGCGCCCACGCCACGCCACCCGCCGACCCGTATCTGCGGTCCGAGCAGTCCCTGCTCACCGGCCACCCCCACCACCCGGCACCCAAGGCCCGCGGCGGCGGGCCGGCCGCGTCCTGGCTGCCGTACGCCCCCGAGGCCCACGCCCGCTTCCCGCTGGTGCTGCTCGGCGTCCGCGAGGACCAGGTGGCCGAGGAGGGCGACACCCGGGCCCTGGACGCCCTCGGCACCGCCCCGCCCGGCTACCGGCTGCTGCCCGCCCACCCCTGGCAGCTCGATCTCGTCGCCCGCGACCTCGCGCCCGCGTTCGCCGACGGCCGGCTGCTGCGGCTCGGTACGACCGGGTTCGACACCTGGCCGACGGCCGCGGTCCGCACGGTGTACGAGCCGCGCCGCGACCTGTTCCTGAAGTTCAGCCTGGACGTCCGCATCACCAACGACATCCGCCGGCTCTGGCGTCACGACCTGGGCGGACTCCGCCGTACCGACACGGCCGCCGCGGACGCCTTCGCCGCGATGGGCCCGCCCGCGGCCTGGCTCAGCGACCGGGGCTACCGCACCGCCGCCTTCGCCTTCGAACAGCTGGCGGTCCTGGTCCGCGACGGACTGCGCGGCCACCTGCTGCCGGGCGCCACCCCGCTGCTCGCCGCGGGGCTCGCCGAGGGCTTCGAGGGCAGCCCGCTGGCCGCCGCCACCGACCCGGCCGGCTGGTGGGAGGCGTATCTGCGGCAGGTCGTGCCGCCCGCCCTGACCGCGTTCGACGCCCACGGGGTGGTGCTGGAGGCCCACCTGCAGAACACCCTCGTCGCCGTGGACGCGGCCGGCACGCCCGTGCAGGCACTGTTCCGGGACGCCGAGGGCGCCAAGCTGCTGCCGGACGTGACCCGGGCCGCCGGCTGGGAGCGGCTGGTGTACTGCCTGGTCGTCAACCACCTCACCGAGATCGCCGGAGCCCTCGCCGACCACCACCCCGGGTTCGACCCGTGGCCCGCCGCCCGCCGCGAACTCGCCCGGCACGACCTGCCCGAGATCCCCGCGCTGCTCACCGCGCCCACCCTGCCCGGCAAGACCAACCTGCTGCTGCGCTGGACCGGCGCGGACGGCGCGGACGCCCGCTATCTGCCCCTGCCGAACCCGCTGGCCGGCGCCTGAGCCGTACGCCGGGCGGCATTGACACGCGTGCGGCGCGTTTCTATTTTGATGTTTCGCGAACAATCAAAAACTGCACCGGACCGAAGGGCCTGAGACGTTGGACCGCTACGGAGTGACGATCCCCTTCAACACCGTTCCGCTGTCCGAACACCGGCGCGTCCTGGAGAGGCTCCCCGACCTCGGCTACACGGACGCGTGGACCGGTGAGGCCGCCGGTTACGACGGGTTCACCCCGCTCGCGCTGGCCGCCGCCTGGGCACCCTCCCTGCGGGTCGGCACCGGGGTGGTCCCCGTGCAGACGCGCGGACCCGCGCTGCTGGCCATGACGGTGGCGACACTGGCGGAGGCCGCACCGGGGCGGGTCGTCGTCGGGGTGGGGTCGTCCGGGCCCCCGTTCGTCACCCGGATCAACGGCATCCCCTTCGAGCACCCCTACCGCAAGGTCCGCGACACCGTGCGCTTCCTCAGGGCGGCACTGGCCGGGGAGCACGTGGCCGGGCACTTCGACTCGTTCACCATCGAGGGGTTCCGCCTCGGCTCCGTACCGCGGCCCGCGCCGCCCGTCATGATCGGTGCGCTCGGCCCGCAGATGCTGCGCCTCGCCGGCCGGGAGACCGACGGGCTGGTGACCAACTTCCTGACCGTGGACGACGTTCCCCGGGTGGTCGAGGCGATGGGGCCGGAGGGCAAGGCCAAGGAGGTCGTCGCGCGGCTCTTCGTCTGCCCCACCCGCAACCGTGCCTACGCCCGCGCCCAGGGGCGGGCCATGCTGGGCTCCATCCTCAACGCCCGCACCTACTCCGGCTTCCACGACTGGCTCGGCCGGGGCGACGTCCTGGCCGCCTCCCACCGGGCCTGGGCGGCGGGCGACTTCAGGGGTGCCGCGGCGGCCGTCCCGGACTGGCTCGTGGACGAACTCCTCGTCCACGGCGGCCCGGAGGAGTGCCGCGCGCACATCCAGCGCTACGTGGACGCCGGTGTGACCACTCCCCTCCTCGCCGTGATCCCGGCACCGGAGTTCGGCGCCGGCCCCGAGGGCATGGCACGCACGCTGCAGGCCCTGGCGCCGGGGGCCTGACGGGGCGGCCGGGCGTCCCGGCCGGGCGGCCGGTGACTCGGCCGGACCGCCGGCGTCCGGCCGAACGGCCGGCACCCTGACCGGACCGCCGGTGGTCCGGCCGTCTCGGACGCCCGGCCAGGACGCCCGGCCGGCCGCCCGGTGCCGCCTACTTGACTTCGAGGATCTTGGCGACCAGCCGGGCCAGCGTCTTTCGCTCGGCGGGGGTGAGGGCCTGGAAGGCGCGGTCCAGCAGTCGCGGCACCCCGCTCTCGACCTCGGCCAGGGCGACCAGCCCCTCCGCGGTCAGCGTGATCGCGTTGGCCCTCCGGTCCTTGGGGTGCCGCTCGCGGCGTACCAGGCCCGAGTTCTCCAGGCCGTCGATGCAGCCCACCATCACGCTGCGGTCGATGCGCAGCTGCTCGCTCAGCTCCTGCTGCGAGCAGGGGCCCACGTCGCTGAGCATCTTCAGCACCAGGTGCTGGGCCGCGGTGACGTTGTACCCGGTGAGTTCGGCGTCGACGGCGCGGGCCACCACCGTGGTCGCCCGGCACAGCGCGATGTCCGGGCGGTCCATGGCCAGTGTGGCGAAGTAGCGCCGGCGGCTCGTGTCCTCGGCATCCCTGCTGGGCGAAGTGCGTCGGGTGCGTGGCGGGTTGGTGGTCATAGGCTTCCTCGTCCCTGCACTTCCTCGCCATAGGAGGTGCCAAGAATGTTTGTGCAACTACATATAATGAACTCAACTCTAACGCCTCGCGGGTGATTCCACTCGGGCGGGCGGTGCCCGCCCGGTCGCGGCACGCGGCGGACCGGGGTGCGCGCGGGTGGTTCACACCCCGCGCGCACCCCGGTCCGTCCGGTGCCCCTGGCCAGGTCTCACCACTCCACGGGAAGGGCCCTGGGACGCAGCGTCAGCAGCCCGCCGACCCATTCCACCTGCTCGGCGGGGACGGCGAGGTGCAGCGAGGGCAGCCGCCGGGCCAGGGTGCCGAACGCGGCCTGGAGTTCCACGCGCGCGACACCCGCACCCGGGCAGTAGTGGTGGCCGTGCCCGAAGGCCAGGTGGGCGATGTCGGTGCGGGTGAGGTCGAGACGCTCGGGGTCGGACACCCGCCGGACGTCGCGCCCGGCCGCGTGCATCACGGGGATGACCCCCTCGCCCTTGGCGACCCGGGTGCCGGCCAGTTCGACGTCCTCCGTGGCGATCCGCATGAAGCCGATCTCGGACGGGGGCGCGTAGCGCAGGAGTTCCTCCGTCGCCTGCGGCAGCAGATCGGGGTTGTCGGCGAGCAGCCGCCACTGGTCCTGGTGGCGCAGCAGCTGGAACAGGCCGCGCGAGATGGCGCTCACCGTGGTGTCGTGGCCCGCCACCAGCAGGTTGATGCCGAGCCAGACCAGCTCCCGCTCGTTCAGCCGGTCGTCGTCGTCACGGGCCGTGATCAGCGTGCTGAGCAGGTCCTCGCCCGGCTCCTCGCGGTGCCTGGCGACCAGCCCGGCGACGTACGCGGCGGACTCCTCGCGCGCGGCCAGCCGCTCCTCCGGCGTGTGCGCCGTGATGCTCACCAGCCGGTCGGTCCACCGCTGGAGCTTCTCCCGGTCCTCCACGGGAGCGCCGACCATCTCGCAGATGACCCAGACGGGCAGTACGGCGGCGAAGTCGTGGTGCAGGTCGGCCGGGCGCGGCCCCTCGGCCAGCCGGTCGATCAGCTCGTTGGCGATCTGCTCGATCCTGGGCCGCCACAGCTCCGCCTTGCGCGGGGTGAAGGCGGGGGAGATGAGCCTGCGCAGCCGGGAGTGGTCCGGTCCCTCCTGGTTGAGGAGGTTGTAGGGGTTGTCCGAGAAGTCCTCACCGCTGACGGTGCGGACGGCCCCGGGCTCCCGCAGCGCCGCCCGGGACAGCCTGCGGTCGGACATCGCGGCCGACACCTCGTCGTAGCCGGTGACCATCCAGGCGGTGTCGCCGCTGGGCAGCCGCACCTTGGTCACGGGGCACTTGGCGCGCAGCTCGGAGTATTCCTCCGGGGGCTCGCCGAGGGGGCCGAGCGGGAGCGGGTACTGCGGAAGTGTGTCGTCGGACATGCCGTGGGTTCCCTTCGGGCGGTCGGTGGGTGGGCGTCAGACCGTGGGGGTGGACGAGGTGGCTTCCGGGGTCGCGGGCGGGCCGCCGAGCGGGGGTGCGCCGACGGCCGGGACCGGCGCGGGCGCGGTCCGCTTCCGGCCGAGCAGGCGCATCGCGGGGCGCTCGACGGCCACGTGCAGGGCCCAGGACAGCAGCAGGGAGAGGGCGAAGGCGATCGCCATCAGGCCGAGCGCCGTGGGGGTCGCCCAGGTCCTGCCCGTGCCGAGCAGCCGGTGCCCGTGCTGGAGGAGCAGCCGGTGGACGAGGTAGAAGGCGAAGGACCATTCGCCGAGCCGGACGGCGACGGGGTGGGCGAGCGGTGAACCGGCGCCCCGCACGTCCCGCTGGGCGACGGCCGCGATGAGCAGGCCGATGGGTACGACGGTCACGCTGGTGAGGCCGTACAGGAACGGCAGTTGCAGCGAGAGCGCGTAGCCGGCGAGGACCAGCACGGCCGCGGGCAGCACCCGCACGGGGACGGCCCGGCCGGCCAGCACCATCCGGGCCAGCAGGATGCCGAAGCCGAACTCCAGCAGGCGGCCGACCGGAAGGACGTAGACGAACCAGAACTGCCACACGGAGCCGGAACCGAAGGGCAGGGCCGGGGAGTCGGGCAGGAGTTCCGACACCAGCGGCAGCAGCGGGACGAGCAGCGCCGTGACCGCCGCCCACCGCCACAGCCGCCCGGGCTCGATGCGCCGCACGAGCCGCAGCAGCACCGGGAACAGCAGGTAGAAGAAGACCTCGCAGGACAGCGACCAGCTGACGTCGTTGAGGCTGGAGAACACCGAGCGGTCGGGGAACCAGGTGTGCACCAGCAGCAGGTTGGGGACGGCCTGGCGCCAGGTGGCCGCGGTGCCGGCCGTGGCCAGCAGGATCAGCGCGGCGGCCCAGGTGACGGCGTGGAGCGGGTAGATCTTGGCGGCCCGCCGGCGCCAGAAGGCCCGTGCCGTGTCCTGGGGGCGGGCGGACCAGGTGAGGACGAAGCCGCTGAGCACGAAGAAGAAACTCACGCCCAGCCAGCCTGCGTTGGCCACGGCGTCCGCGTATCGCCGGCCGAAGCCGGCGTCCGTGAAGGGGGCTTCGAGCGAGGCGTGGAAGGCGAAGACGAACAGAACGGCGACGAAGCGCAGGCCCGTCAGGGACGGGAGCCGGGACAGGCTCGTCGACCCGCGCGGATCCGTGGTCATGTAGCACTCCGGATCTAGAAGACCAGTATTCTCAAGTTCGCCAAACATCGAAGTTTAGGCGAAGCGGGGCCGCCCCTTCCGTCGGAGGATGGGGCAGGGGCTGCGCGTACGCAACGGTGGGGCGCCGCCGGGAGGCCGTCTGTCCACGTCCCGGCGACGGTGCTGCGGAAGGGTCAGGCGGCCGACTCGAGTGCCTGGTGCGCGTGGGCGACGGCCTGGAGGCGATTCTTCACCCCGAGTTTCCGAAGAATATTGGAAACATGGAATTTGACGGTTTTCTGGCTGAGGCAGCAGGCCTCGGCGATCTCCGCATTGGACCGACCCGCGGTCATATGGGAGAAAACCTCCCTCTCCCGTGCGGTGAGCCGCTCCAGCGGTGAGGCGGTGCCGGGAGTGAAGAAGGGAAGGTGCGGCAGTATCCCGTCGATGATGCGTTCCGCGATGCCGTGGGGCAGGAAAACCTGGTCCCGCGCGGTCGAATGAACGGCGCCCACCAGATCGTCCAGCGGGGCGTCATGGCAGACGAACGCCCGCACACCCAGCTGGAGATAGGCGACGATGCGCTCGATGCGGGGGTCGCGCATGACCAGCACCACGCCGGCCGGCTGCCGCCGCGGGGGCTGCGAGCCCACACCGCCGACGACTTCCTCGCTGGCCAGGAGGACTTCCTTCGGCGATAACGCGGCGACGTCCTCCACCAGCAGGACATCGGCCTGCGGCCGGGGACCGTAGGGCTCCCAGCCGGCGGGCGGCTGCGCGACGAGGTGGATGCCCGGCATCGACCGGAGGGCTGCGGCGATCCCGGCGGACAGGATCGACTGGCTTCTCGGGGTGGCGACGTGAATGGCGGTCACGCTGCGGTTACTCGTATCGCGCTCGATCACAGTACCCCCTGTTGATGACCTCATGGGCCGGCTCCCGGCGGACGACGGCCGGAATGGCGCGGGCAGTTTCACCCAGCAGGCGACGGTGCGCCGATGCTATCCCGATAACCATCTTGCTTTCAATCATTTTCAGCCAGACATACTGCCGTAACGAAAGACTCCGACCGTCTCTGTTCTCCCTGGTCTTCAGTCGGGGTTCAGACTGGCCGGTCGGCCGAAGCACCGGGCGCGGTCGATCACACAGGCTGGGTGTATGCCGAATCGATTTACGCCGGAGAATGTCCTGTGACAGCCTCGACCCACGCCGCAAGGGTCTTGCTCGACGGCCGGTCCCTCACGCTGCACGACGTCGTCCGCATGGCCCGGCCCCCGCTGGAGGGGGTGGCCGCCACCGCCGCCCTGAGCCCCGAAGCCCAGCTCGCGACGGAACGGAGCGTGCGCCTGCGGGACCGTCTGATCGAGGGCCGCAAGCCCATCTACGGTGTCACCACGGGCTTCGGAGACAGTGTCACCAACCAGATCAGCCCCGAGCGCGCTGCGCACCTGCAACGGAATCTGATTCGCTACCACCTCAACGGCACCGGGCCGGACACCGCCGCCGACGTGGTACGCGCCACCCTCCTCATCCGGGCCAACGCGCTCGCCCGCGGAAACTCCGGAATCCGGCCGGTGGTCATCGACAGACTCCTCGACCACCTGCACGCCGACGTCCTGCCCCGCGTACCCGAACGCGGATCGCTGGGCGCGAGCGGCGACCTGGTACCGCTGTGCTACGTCGCCTCCGTGCTGCTCGGGGAAGGCGACGTGCACTACGGCAAACGGCTGCTGCCGGCCGCCGAGGCCCACCGGGAAGCGGGCATCGAGCCCCTCACCCTGGAGGCCAAGGAGGGCCTGGCCCTGATCAACGGCACGTCGTTCACCACGGCGTTCGCCGTGCTCGCGGCCCACGACGCCACCTCGATCGCGCACAGCGCCGAGATCGTCACCGCGTTCGTCAGCGAGGCACTGCTGGGCAACGCCTCGCACTTCGCCGCCTTCCTGCACGAGGCCAAACCGCACCCCGGGCAGGTCGCCGTGGCCGCGCAGGTCAGCCGGCTGATCGCCGGCTCCGGGCTCTCCACGACGTACGAGGAGATCCTCGAGGGCACGGACCCGCTGTTCGACGACTACCGCCGGCTCGAACAGCGCATCCAGGACCACTACTCGGTGCGCTGCGCCCCGCACGTCATCGGCGTGCTGCACGACACCCTCGGCTGGGTCCGCCAGTGGCTGACGACCGAGATCAACGCCTCGACCGACAACCCCCTCTTCTCCGTCGACGAGGAACGCGCGCACCACGGCGGCAACTTCTACGCCGGCCACGTCGCCCAGGCCATGGACAGCCTCAAGACCGCCACCGCCAGCGTCGCCGACCTGCTGGACCGGCAGCTCGCGCTCATCGTGGACCCGAAGTTCAGCCGGGGCCTGCCCGCCAACCTCGTACCGCCCTCGCTCAGCGGCGAGGCCGGACTGCACCACGGTTTCAAGGGCATGCAGATCGCCGCGTCCGCGGTGACCGCCGAGGCGCTCAAGACCGCCGCCCCGGCCAGCGTCTTCTCCCGCTCCACCGAAGCCCACAACCAGGACAAGGTGAGCATGGGCACCATCGCGGCGCGCGACGCGCGCACCGTGAACGAGCTGACGAGCCAGGTGGCCGCGATCACCCTGCTCGCCGCCGCCCAGGCCATCGACCTGCGGGGCCCCGAGCAGGCCGCCCCCTGGGTCCGCCGGGTCCACGCCCTCGTCCGCTCCCACGTCCCCTTCACCGACGGCGACCGGCGCATGGAAGGGGACATCGCCACCGTCCGCGAGCTGATTCTCGACGGCAGCCTGGCCCGCGCGGCCGGCTACTCATCCGACAAGGACACCGATGCTGCTGCTGCGTGACACCCCCACGGAAGAGGCACTCCTCGGCACGGCCCGTGAACACACCGGCCTCGTCCGCGACAGCCACGCGGGCGCGGTCGAACCGGCCGCGCTGGGCCGGAAGTTCACGGCCACCCTGCAGGCCGCACTGGAGTCCGGCCTGTACGAGCGCGACACCCTCGCCGGGCTCGCGGACAAGGCCCTGGCGGCCGCCCCGGAGTCCGTCATCGCGGACCTCGTGCCCCAGCTGCCGTTCCTGCCCAAGCAGAGCCTGAGCGTCGGCGGGCACAAGGCGTTCACCCGCGGGCTGTCGGAGTTCCTGCACTACTACGAGTCGTCGGGCACGACCGGCAACCCGGTCGCCGCGCCGAAGGCCCTCGACGACCTGGTCGTGAACACGATCAACATCGGCGAGCAGTGGGCCAGGATCCTGGAGCGCTCCGACCGCGCCCTCATCCTGATCAACGCCCCCTTCGCACCGGCGGCCTACCAGTTCGAGAAGGTCCTGGAGTACCTCCAGGTGATGTCCCTGCGGCCGTGGGTGGACAACATCACCGGCGACTACACCCGGGTGCTCCGGCTCACCCGGGAACTCGGGGTCAACGTCTTCGTCGGGCCCCCGTCGCGGCTGCTGGAGATGGTCCAGTTCGCCTACCGCAACGACGAGCCGGTGCCGGCCTTCGACAAGCTGCTGCTGATGGCCGAGCAGACCGGGCCCGGGTTCGTGCGCCACCTGGAGCGGCTCACCGGGGCCACCGCCTACGTCGCCGCCTACGGCTCCTCGGAGACCGGCACCACCGCCGTCACCTGCGAGCGGGGCAACCTGCACCTGCAGACCCAGAGTTACGTCCTGGAACTGACCGACGACTCCGGAACCCGGTTCGTGGACGGCAGCCCCGACCGCGGCGAACTCGTCGTCACCACCCTCGACATGCCGGGCCGGCCCCTGCTGCGCTACCGCACCGGCGACCTCGTGGAGATCCCCGGAACGCCGTGCCCGTGCGGGGTCGCCACCCCGCTGCTGCGCACCCTGGGACGCTCGCAGGACCTGATCGTCCTGGAGGGCAACGGCATCCGGCAGAACGACTTCGAGGCCGCGCTCTGGCCGGAGCGGCACAGCGGTCCCACGGTCCTGAACTACATGCTGGTCATCCAGGGCAAGGCCGTCGTCTGCCTCGCGACCACCGACGTACCCGTCGACGAGACCTGGGCGCGCGCGACCGCGGACCGGGTCCAGGGCCTGTTCCCCGGCTACGAACTGGCCCTGCGCCCGGTGGAGAAGCTGCCGCCGCTCGCCTCGCTCGGCCAGTACCTCGGCTGGAAACTGTCGCGGGTCCTCGACCTCAACGACGCCCGCAACTGGGACCGGCTGCCCGACCCGATCCGGGGCGTGGTCGAGACGACCCTCGCCGACCTCGCGTCCACGCCCGAGAAGTGAGGAGTCCACGCACATGTGCGGCATAGCAGGCTGGCTCGACTGGCAACGCGACATGACCGGTCACGCGGCCGTCGTCTCCCGCATGGCGGAGACGCTCGCCCTGCGCGGCCCGGACGGCGCCGGAGTGTGGAGCGCACCGCGCATCGCGCTCGGACACCGCAGGCTCGCCGTCATCGACGTGGACCACGGGCATCAGCCGATGGCCGTCCGCGCCTCGGACGACGACCGCGAGCTGGCGGTGGTCTCCTTCAGCGGCGAGATCCACAACTTCCGTGAGCTGCGCGCCGAACTCAGCGCGAAGGGGCACCGCTTCCGCACCGGCACGGACACCGAGGTGCTGCTGGCCGCCCACCGCGAGTGGGGCGAGACGGCCGTCACCCGGTTCGCCGGAATGTTCGCGTACGCGCTCTGGGACATCGCCCAGGAGACCCTGTGGCTGGCCCGTGACCCGCTGGGCGTCAAACCCCTCTACTACGCCGAGCAGCCCTCCGGGGTGATCTTCGGGTCGGAGCCGAAGGCGCTGTTCGCCAGCGGCCAGGTCGCCGCCGAGGTCGACGCCGAAGGACTGGTGGACGTCTTCACGGTGGCGGCCAAACGCCCCGGGGACGCCGTGTTCCGCACCATGCGGGAGGTGAAGCCCGGCCACATCGTCCGCTGCGACCGCCGCGGCGCCCACGAGCAGCGGTACTGGCAGGTGCGGAGCGCACCGCACGAGGACGACATCCCCACCACGGTCGCCCGGGTCCGCGAGCTGCTCGGCCGGGCGGTCACGGAGCAGGTCCACGCCGATGTGCCGCTCGGCGCCCTGCTCTCCGGCGGGATCGACTCCAGCGCCATCACGGCGCTCGGCGCGGGCGCCCTCTCGGCGGCCGGCCTGGACCCGCTCGCCACGTACTCGGTCGACTTCGCCGGCAGCGAGGAGGAGTTCTCCGCGGACGCGCTGCACGACTCCCGCGACGCCCCGTTCGTCCAGGCGGTCGTCGGCCACCTGGGCACCAAGCACACCGAGGTCCTGGTGGAACCGGCCGCGCTGCTGGAGGAGTCCCGGACCACCCTGCGGGCCCGGGACGTCCCCGGGGTCGGCGACCTGGACGTGTCGCTCTACCTGCTCTTCCGCGAGGTGCGCAGCCACCTCACCGTCGCCCTGTCCGGCGAGGGAGCGGACGACGCGTTCGGCGGCTACCCCTGGTTCCTCTCCGAGACGAAGCAGCCGACCGACAACTTCCCCTGGTCGGCGGGCGTCCAGGACCGCAACGCCGTCCTGTCGGCCCAGCTGCGGCCCCACCTCGACCTGCACGCCCGCCTCGACGCCCGCTACCGGGAGGCACTGAGCGAGGTGCCCCGGCTGGAGGGCGAGACCGGCACCGACCGGCGGATGCGGGAGGTCTACTACCTGCAGCTCACCCGGTTCCTGCCGTTCCTCCTCGACCGCAAGGACCGGATGAGCATGGCCAACGGCCTGGAGGTCCGGGTGCCGTTCTGCGACCACCGGCTGGTCGACTACGTGTGGAACGTGCCCTGGCAGGTCAAGCGGCTCGGCGACCAGGAGAAGGGCCTGCTGCGCAGCGCGGTCGAGGACCTGCTGCCCGCCGAGGTGGTGCACCGGCCCAAGAGCGGTTTCCCCGTCGGCAAGGGCTCCGCGTACCTGGACTCCGTCCGTGCCGCGGTCTCCGACATGATCAGCGACTCCGGGTCACCGGCCATGGAGCTGCTGGACGCCACGACCCTGCGCGCCATGGTCGACAACAAGGACTGGTTCAACGGCAGCTTCACGCCGCCGCCCATCCTGCCCCGCGCGCTGCAACTCGACAGCTGGCTTCGTGACTACCAGGTCAGGGTGGTGCTGTGACACGCCGTCTTTTCACCTCGGAATCCGTCACCGAGGGACATCCCGACAAGATCGCCGACCAGATCAGTGACACGATCCTCGACGCGCTCCTGCGCGAGGACCCGGCCTCCCGGGTCGCCGTGGAGACGCTGATCACCACCGGCCAGGTGCACGTGGCCGGCGAGGTGACGACCAAGGCCTACGCGGACATCGCGACCCTGGTCCGCAACAAGATCCTGGAGATCGGCTACGACTCCTCGAAGAAGGGCTTCGACGGCGCCTCCTGCGGTGTGTCGGTGTCCATCGGCGCGCAGTCCCCGGACATCGCGCAGGGCGTGGACGCGGCCTACGAGGCCCGGGTGGAGGGTGCCGCCGCCGGCGGGGAAGCGGACGAGCTGGACAAGCAGGGCGCGGGCGACCAGGGCCTGATGTTCGGCTACGCCTCCGACGAGACGCCGACCCTGATGCCGCTGCCGATCTTCCTGGCGCACCGGCTGTCCCGGCGCCTTGCCGAGGTCCGCAAGAACGGCACCGTCCCCTATCTGCGCCCGGACGGCAAGACGCAGGTCACCATCGAGTACGACGGCGACAAGGCGGTCCGTCTGGACACGGTGGTCGTCTCCTCGCAGCACGCCTCCGACATCGACCTCGACTCGATGCTGGTACCGGACATCCGCGCGTTCGTGGTGGAGCCGGAGCTGAAGGCGCTGCTGGAGGAGGGCATCAAGCTGGAGACCGAGGGCTACCGGCTGCTGGTGAACCCGACCGGCCGTTTCGAGATCGGCGGCCCGATGGGCGACGCCGGCCTGACCGGCCGCAAGATCATCATCGACACCTACGGCGGCATGGCCCGCCACGGCGGCGGCGCCTTCTCCGGCAAGGACCCGTCCAAGGTGGACCGCTCGGCCGCGTACGCGATGCGCTGGGTGGCGAAGAACGTGGTCGCGGCGGGCCTGGCCTCCCGCTGCGAGGTCCAGGTCGCCTACGCGATCGGCAAGGCCGAGCCGGTCGGCCTGTTCGTGGAGACCTTCGGCACCCACAAGGTCGACCCGGAGAGGATCGAGAAGGCCATCGAGGAGGTCTTCGACCTCCGTCCGGCCGCGATCATCCGCGACCTGAGCCTGCTCCGCCCGATCTACTCCCAGACGGCGGCCTACGGTCACTTCGGGCGGACGCACCCCGACTTCACCTGGGAACGCACCGACCGCGTGACGGCCCTGCGCAAGGCAGCGGGGGTGTGAGGTGCGCATAGCGGTCACCGGCTCCATCGCCACCGATCACCTGATGCACTTCCCCGGCCGGTTCACCGAACAGCTCGTGGCGGAGCAGCTCGACCACGTGTCGCTCTCCTTCCTGGTGGACGAGCTGCACATCCGCCGCGGCGGCGTCGCCTCGAACATCGCCTTCGGGCTCGGGCAACTCGGCCTGCGGCCCGTGCTCGTCGGCGCCGTGGGACAGGACTTCGAGGAGTACGACGCGTGGCTCACCCGGCACGGCGTCGACACCGGCGTGGTCCACCGGTCCCGGACCCGGCACACCGCACGGTTCCAGTGCACCACCGACGAGGACGGCAACCAGATCGCCTCGTTCTACGCCGGCGCGATGAGCGAGGCGGCGACGATCGACATCGGCGCCGTCGCCGACCGCGTCGGTGGCCTGGACCTGGTGCTGATCGGGGCGAACGACCCCGAGGCGATGCTGCGGCACACCGAGGACTGCCGCCGGGCCGGGCTGCCCTTCGCCGCCGACCCGTCCCAGCAGCTCGCACGGCTGCCCGGCGAGGCGATCAGGGACCTGGTGACCGGTGCGGACCACCTCTTCACCAACGGGTACGAAAGCGGCCTGCTGCTCCGCAAGACCGGCTGGCAGCCGGACGACGTCCTCGAACGGGTCGGCACCTGGGTCACGACGCTGGGCGGCAAGGGCTGCCGGATCCAGCGCCGGGGCGAGCCCACCACCGAGATCGCGGCGGTGCCGGTGACCGACCAGCGGGACCCCACCGGCGTGGGCGACGGCTTCCGCGCCGGCTTCCTCGCGGCGCTCGGCTGGGGGCTCGGCCCGGCCAGGGCCGCCCAGCTGGGCTCCGCCGTCGCCGCGAGCGTGCTGGAGGCGGTCGGTGCCCAGGAGTACCGGCTGGACCGGCGGGAACTGGCCGCGCGGTGCGGCGCCGCCTACGGGCCCGAGGCGCAGCGGGAGCTGGCCGGGTTCCTCGGCGCCGGGGGCGGTGGGGACTCGTGACCGTGCCGGGCGCGCCGCCGGAGGGCGTGCGCCGCGGGCTGGCCGAGGGCCGCCCCCTGTACTCCTTCGAGGTCTTCCCGCCGAAGACCCCCCGGGGGGAACGGGACCTGTGGCGCACCCTGCGCGACATCGAGGTGCTGCGGCCGGCGTTCGTCTCGGTCACCTACGGGGCGGGCGGCTCCTCCCGGGACCGTACGACGTCCCTCGCCGAGCGCATCGCCCAGGACACCACCCTCCCGGTGGTCGCCCATCTCACCGCCGTCGGGCACTCCGTGGCCGAACTGCGGCGCATCATCGGGACCTACGCGCAGGCCGGGGTGCGCGACCTGCTGGTCCTGCGCGGTGACCCCCCGGCCGACCCGCAGGGGCCCTGGACACCGCACCCCGAGGGAGTGCGGTACGCCGCCGAACTGGTGCGCCTGGTCCGGCAGGCGGGCGACTTCGGGATCGGTGTCGCCGCGTTCCCCGAGCGGCACCCCCGCTCACCGGACTGGGAGCAGGACATCAGGCACTTCGTGGCGAAGGCGCGGGCCGGCGCCGACTTCGCGATCACCCAGATGTTCTTCCGGGCCGAGGACTACTTCCGGCTCCGGGACCGGCTCGACGCGGCGGGCTGCACCCTCCCGGTGATCCCCGAGATCATGCCCGCCACCCGGTTCCGGCAGATCGCCCGCTTCGCCGAACTGAGCGGCGCGACCGTGCCCGCCGGGCTGGCCCGCCGGCTGGAGAACGCGCGGGACGACGCCGAGGGCCACCGGATCGGGGTCGACCACGCCACCGCGATGGCCCGGGACCTGCTGGACCAGGGCGCCCCCGGCCTGCACTTCATCACCCTCAACCGCTCGACGGCGGCCCTCGACATCTACCGCGGTCTGGGGCTGCCCGAACCCCGCCGTGCCCTCGCGGGGGCCGCAGGAGGAGCCGACCGTGGTACCAGCTGAAGCCACCGTCCCGACGGCCGGCGCCGACTGCGACGTGTACGTCGTGGGCACCGTGTTCCAGGACATCGTCTTCACCGGGCTCGACGCAGCCCCGGCCAAGGGGGCCGAGTCCTGGGCCCGCGGCATGGGGTGCAGCCCCGGCGGGGTGGCCAACACGGCGACGGCACTCGCCCGGCTGGGCCTGCGCACGATGCTCTGCGCGGCGTTCGGCGACGACGAGTACGGCGACCACTGCTGGGCCGACCTCGCCGCCGAGGGCGTCGACCTGTCACTGGCCCGAAGACCGGCGGGCTGGCACTCACCGGTGACCGTCTCGTTCGCCTACGAGGGCGACCGCACCATGGTCACCCACGGCCACGAGGTACCGGCCGAGGAGCAACTGCCGCCCCCGGTACCGCCGCGCAGCCGCGCCTGCGTCACCGGACTCGCTCCGGACCAGGAGGCCGGCTGGGTGCGGCGGGCGGCCGCGCGGGGCAGCCTGGTGTTCGCCGACGCCGGCTGGGACGCCACCGGCCGCTGGGCCCTGTCCGACCTGGACGGGCTCGACCACTGCCATGCGTTCGTGCCGAACGCGGCCGAGGCCCTCCGCTACACCCGCACCGACGACGCCCGCGCCGCGGCCCGCGCGCTCGCCGAGGTGGTGCCGGTGGCCGTGGTGACCGCGGGGGAGCAGGGGGCCGTCGCCTGCGACGGGCGGACCGGCGACGAGGCGGCCGTGCCCGCGGTGTCCGTCGACGCCCTGGACCCCACGGGCGCGGGCGACGTGTTCCTGGCCGGGTTCGTGTTCGCCACCCTGGCCGACTGGCCGCTCGCGGACCGCCTCGCCTTCGCCAACCTCTGCGCCGCGCTGTCCGTCGCCGAGTTCGGCGGAGCGCACTCGGCGCCGGGCTGGCACGAGATCACCCGCTGGTGGTCGGGTCTGCGCGGTGCGAAGCCCCGCTGCCGCCACGGCGCCGAACTGCTGGACCGCTACGACTTCCTGACGGCATCGACCAAGACGGCGCCGCGGACCCCGCCGCGCCGTGCGGTTCCCACGATCGGATTCCGGGGAGCCGCTCCGTCACCCGCAGGCCGACGGTGACCCTCACTTCCCGTCCCAGGAGACCCTGCCATGCATGCCCATCCGCACGACCCGGTGCCGGACCGACTCAGCTGGCGAGACCTGCCCGCGGCGCAGCAGCCCGAGTACCCCGACCCCGAGGCTCTGCGCGCGGTGATCGCGGACCTTGAGACCTTCCCGCCGCTCGTCTTCGCGGGCGAGTGCGACCAGCTGCGCGCCCGGATGGCGGCCGTCGCCAGGGGAGAGGCGTTCCTCCTCCAGGGCGGCGACTGCGCCGAGGCCTTCGACGCGGTGTCCGCCGACCACATCCGCAACAAGCTCAAGACGCTGCTTCAGATGAGTGCCGTGCTGACCTACGCGGCCTCCGTGCCGGTGGTGAAGGTCGGCCGGATCGCGGGCCAGTACTCCAAGCCCCGCTCCAAGCCGACCGAGACCCGCGACGGCGTGACGCTCCCGGTGTACCGGGGCGACTCCGTCAACGGCTTCGACTTCACGCCCGAGGCCCGGGTCCCGGATCCCGAGCGGCTCAAGCGCATGTACCACGCCTCGGCGTCCACGCTGAACCTGGTGCGTTCCTTCACCACCGGCGGTTACGCCGACCTGCGCCAGGTGCACGCCTGGAACCAGGACTTCGTGCGCACCTCGCCGTCGGGCGAGCGCTACGAGCAGCTGGCGCGGGAGATCGACAACGCGCTGAACTTCATGCGGGCCTGCGGCACCGACCCGGAGGAGTTCAGGACCGTCGAGTTCTACTCCTCGCACGAGGCGCTGCTGCTGGACTACGAGTCCGCCCTGACCCGGGTCGACTCGCGCACCGGCAAGCTGTACGACGTCTCCGCGCACATGGTGTGGATCGGTGAGCGCACCCGGCAGATGGACCACGCGCACATCGAGTTCGCCTCGAGGATCCGCAATCCGATCGGCATCAAGCTCGGCCCGACCGCCACGGCCGAGGAGGCGCTGCGGTACATCGACCGCCTCGACCCCGAGCGGGAGCCGGGCCGGCTGACCTTCATCGTCCGCATGGGCGCCGGCAGGATCCGCGACAGGCTCCCGGAGCTGGTGGAGAAGGTCACGGCGTCGGGTGCGACGGTGGCCTGGGTGACCGACCCGATGCACGGCAACACCTTCGAGGCGGCCTCCG
>NZ_BMRM01000008.1 GCF_014648635.1 Streptomyces cinerochromogenes
AACTGGATCGGCACGATGTGGAAGGGATCGCTGTCCTTCGAGACACCGATGCTCTGGGTGATGGGGTTCCTCATCACCTTCGTCTTCGGCGGGCTCACCGGCGTCATGCTCGCCTCCCCGCCGGTCGACTTCCACATCTCCGACAGCTATTTCGTCGTAGCCCACTTCCACTACGTGGTCTTCGGCACGGTCGTCTTCGCGATGTTCTCCGGCTTCCACTTCTGGTGGCCGAAGTTCACGGGCAAGATGCTGGACGAGCGCCTCGGCAAGATCACCTTCTGGACGCTGTTCACCGGCTTCCACGGCACCTTCCTGGTCCAGCACTGGCTGGGCGCCGAGGGCATGCAGCGCCGGATTCCCGACTACCTCGCGGCCGAGGGGCTCACCACGCTCAACACGGTCTCCTCGATCTCCTCGTTCCTGCTCGGCGCCTCGCTGCTGCCCTTCTTCTACAACGTGTGGAAGACGGCCAGGTACGGCACGAAGGTCGAGGTCGACGACCCGTGGGGCTACGGCCGCTCCCTGGAGTGGGCGACCTCCTGCCCGCCGCCCCGGCACAACTTCGTCACCCTGCCGCGGATCCGCTCCGAGTCCCCGGCGTTCGACCTGCACCACCCGGACGTACCGGAAAGGGAGTTGACCGCGCCGTGACGGCCCACGACGAACGGGACCTGGTCCGGCAGGTCGAGGGGCACCTGCTGCTGGCCGCCGCCCGGGAGGAGGGCCGTACCGCAGCCGCACGCCTCGGTTCCCGGCTGGGCTGGCTCACCGACATCCAACGCCAGGAGCTGGAGCGGCAGTTCGAGACCGAGTACCTGGCGCTGGCCCGGCTGTCGTGGTGCCGTACGGCCGAGCGGGCGGAGGAGCTGCGGCAGGCGTACGAGGCCCGGTACCGGGCGCTGCGCGGAAGGCTGCTGGCCTGCGGTGTACTGGGGTGCGCGCTGCTGGCGGCGGCGGTCCTGCTGGTGTCGGCCGCCGCCTAGTACTGCAACGGTGGGAGCACCTCCGGCGCTGTGACCTCGCCGCCCGGCTGCGGGCCGGGACGGAGAGCACTGCGTGACCGCCGAGCAGCGGCACCCTCGTGCTCACTGCTCGCGCTCTTCGTCAGCCGCAGCATCCTGGTGGGGCGCGCCGCTCAAGGGGTGGTGAGTGCCGTCGCTGGTGTGGACCCAGATGAGGCAGTCGTGCCGGGAATCACGTTCGGCGTCCTGGTGTGTCCATGCGCGGCAGTGCTGTGGCATGCGTTGCTCGAACCGGTAACCGACGCGCTGGGCGAGCCGTAGCGAAGGCTCGTTGCCGGGTTCGATCTCCAACCAGACCCGGGGAACGGCGAGTTCGTCGTGGACCCACAGCGTCGCGGCGATCACGGCACGGGAGGCGATTCCCCTGCCGCGCTCTTCCGGCCGTACCCAGTACGCCAGCTCGGTGCTCCCCGGGTGCTCCGGCATCAGTCCGACGGCGCCGAGGAGCCGTCGACCCCGCAGGACGCCCAGGCAGAACTGAGCTGCCGTGGCCGGGTCCCATGCGGCCAGCGCCGCTTGTGCGTCGCGCAGCGAGTACGGACCGACCGGACGAGCGCCCCACAAGGACCGTCCCGGCTCCCGGCTCGTGGCCTCGACGAGCAACGCCGCGTCGGTGGTGACCAAGGTACGAAGCCGCAGATCGCCAAGGTCCAGCTCCACGTCTGTGAACCGCATTGCAACCTCCTCTTGTTCGGCTGTTCGGCCCGCGAGCCGGTGGGAGCGCGGCCTGCCACCGCCGCGCGGATCGACCGCGTCGGAGCGCTCGGCGGATCAGTCCTCGTGCACGAGCCAGCCGATGCGCAGTTCTTCCGCACCCGGGCGGAACGTCCGCACGAGCTCGGCGCGCTCGGGGTCGTCCTCGGGGAGGTTGTCGGCGAGGAGGGCCTGCGCGGCGATCGTCTGGGGCCGGGCGCCGAGTGCGGCGCGCAGGTGGAGCGAGCGGCGCAGCATCGACAACCGCTCCGTAGGCTCCTTGTGCGGGGCGAGGTGCCGGATGATGTACGACTCGAAGTAGCCGTCGCCGTACTTCGTTGCGACATCGAGAGCCGTCTCGTAGAGAGGGAGGGCGCCGGCCGGGTCCTCGTCGATGTTGTCCAGCAGGACGGCCCAGTGGTACTCGGCCCAGGCGCGCTGCTTCTCGTCGCCGGTCTCGATCGCCGCGCGGTAGCCGGCCTCGGCCACGGCGCGGTCGTCGGCGCGGGCGCCGCGCTGGAACAGCAGCCGACTGTAGGCCAGTCGACCCGTGAGCAAGTGCGCGGTGGGCGATGCGGGATCGAGCGCCGCCACCGCCTTCTCGGCCTCCTCGTGACCTTCGATCCGGAAGAACCAGCGGTCGACGGCGATCTCCGCGCGCAGCTCGGGATCGGCGTCCGGGCCCAAGGCGGCGAGCGCGGCGTCCCACTCCCCGAGCAGCTGAAGGCGACGAGCGATGTAGGTGTCATCAGATAGCATGGCGCCTACAGTAGGAAGCGGCGATGTAGGTGGTCAAGTGCAATACGGTGACTACATTGGGAACGTGACGCGGCTGGCTGTCGAGCTGGCCAATACCGGGACCCTCGACCAGCACGGCGAACTGGTCGCCGCGTTCTTCGCGGAGCACGAGGTCACTCCGCCGCCGGGCGGTGACTACGGTGAGCTGCCGGACCTCGTGCGCACGGCCCTGGCGCAGTTGGTCGACGGCGGCCCCCCCGAAGCCGTTCACCGTCTGCTGCGCGATTACCCGCCGGACATGCACCTGTCCGACCATGACGGCCTCGGCGGCTGGCACATCCACTTCAGCCGCAACGGCACCCCGGCCAAGCGCTGGGTCGGCCAGCTGGTCGCCGCCAAGCTCGCCCTGGTCGTGGCCGGGGATCCGGCGGTGACGCTGGGGCGATGCGGTGCGGTCGGGTGCGGAAACTACTTCGTGGACCAGTCACGGAACCGGACGCGTCGGTTCTGCTCCAACGCGTGCGCGAGCCGGACGACGGTCGCGGCTCATCGGGCCCGGACGGCGAAGAAGTCCTAGTACCGCACCGGTGCCGGCCGCCCGCCTGTCGCGAGGAGGACGGCGCGGCGCCGGTGCTCTCGCGGCGCCGGACCGGCCGGCGGCACGGCCGGAGGACCCGGCCGGCCGGGGTGATCCCCGGTGTCAGGCCATGGTGAGCACCATCCGGAAGCGGGCGGCGCCCGCGAGCATCTTCGCGTACGCCTCTCCGGCCTGCTCCAGCGGCACCGTCTCGGTCATCGGGCGGATGCCGTGCAGGACGCTGAACGCCATGGTGTCCTCCACGTCCTGCGAGGTGCCGGACGGGTGCCCGCGCACCACGCGGCCGGACATGAGCAGCTGTGCCGGGCTGATGCCGAGCGGCGCGCTGTCCGCGCCGATGGCGACCAGTTCACCGCGGGGGGCCAGGCCGTCCACGGTGGCCGTGATCGCCTCGGAGTTCCCGGCGGTGGCCAGCACCACCTTGGCCCCGCCGAGCGCCTGCAGGGCCTCGGCGACCGGGGTGCCGGAGGTGCTGTCGACGTAGTGGTGGGCGCCCAGTTGCTTGGCGAAGCCGTCCTTCTCGGCGCCCCGGGCGATCCCGACGGTCTCGAAGCCCATGGCGACCGCGTACTGCACCCCGAGGTGCCCCAGGCCGCCGAGCCCGAGCACCGCGACCAGGTCCCCGGGCCGGGCGGAGCTGCGCCGCAGCCCGTTGAACGTGGTCACGCCCGCGCAGGCCATCGGTCCGGCGTCGTGCGCGGCCAGTCCTTCGGGAATGCGGGCGAGCGCGTCGGCGGGTGCGATCACCTTCTCGGCGAAGCCGCCGTCATAGGCCCAGCCCGGCACCTTCAGGTGCCGGCACACGATGAAGTCGCCCTCGCGGCAGGGCGTGCAGTGGCCGCAGCTGCCGCCGAACCAGCCCACGGCCACCCGGTCGCCGACGTGCCAGCCGTGCTCCCGCACCCCCTGGCCCAGCTCCTCGACGCGCCCGGCGATCTCGTGCCCGGGCACCTCCGGGAAGGACACGCCGGGCAGTGAGCCGCCGAGGAAGAGGGCGTCGCTGTGGCAGATCCCGCACGCCTCGACGGCGATCCGCACCTGGCCGGGTCCCGGCTGCGGCACCTCGCGTTCGACCAGCTCGAAGGCGCCGCCCGGCTCGGCCACCTGCACGACTCGATAGGTGCTCATGGGTCTCTCCCGAGTACGGGTACGACGGTCCCCCGCACCAGCAGACCAGCTCCGGCCCGATCCCGCGCGCCGAGCCCGGGCGCATCCCCGCTGACCTGGGCGGGTCCGGTCAGGGGTGCCCGGGCCGCCAGCCCTCCGGCCGGAGCATCGCCAGCAGCAGCCGGACCAGTTCGTCCACCACCTCGTCGAGCGTGGCGTCCACCCAGCCGGCGGTCCAGTCGTGCAGCAGCCCGTTGACGCCGCCGATGAAGGCCGTGGCCGCGAGGCGGTAGTCGCGTGGCGCCGCCTCCCCGCGGGCCACGGCCGCGTCCGCCTCGGCGCGGATGAGGTCGACCCAGCGGGCGCGGCGGGCCAGGCGCTGTTCCTCCAGGCGCGGGCTGACCCCGATGATCTCCACGAACGCGATGCGGATGCGGCGCGGGTCGCTGGTGACGTCGTGGGCGTAGGCCCGGAAGAGCACGGTGGCGCGCTCGGCCAGCGGCAGGTCCCCGGCGGTGGCGAGGGCGTCGAGGACGGCCTGTTCGGCCCAGCCGTTGACCTCCAGGTGCAGGGCGGCGAGGACGTCCTCCAGGGTGCGGAACTCCTCGTAGAACTGGCGCGTGGACAGGCCCGCGGCCTGGCTCAGCGCGGCCACGGTGGTGCCCCGGTAGCCGGGGGTGCCGCCGAACAGGCGCAGCGCCGCGTCGAGGAAGCGGCGGCGGCGCTCGGCCTGCCGTTCCTCGGCGGACCGGCCGCCGTAGCGTCCCGTCGGCGCTCTGAGCCTGCCCCCCACGCGTCCCCCTCCGTCTCCCCCGCCGATCACCCCAATCTTGTCGTGCACACATCTTGTCGAGAAGGCCCACCCCTCCTTACTTTTCAGTAAGTTCACTGTGAAAGCACCCGTGTTCAGATTCCCCCGAGGAAAGAGAGCCGTCATGGCTGCCTTAAGAACCAGGCACCTGTGCTCCGTGGCCGCCGCCCTCGTCCTGACCGCCGCCGCCCCGGCGACCGCCGCCTCCGCAAGCACAGCCGCCCCGGACGGGCTGCGCGAGGTGCTGTTCGTCGGCAACAACTGGGACGGCACCGCCGATGTCATCCGCTCCTCCGGCGACTTCGCCAGGATCGGCCGGATCGACGTCGTCCCGGACAAGGACGCGCGGATGGCGGAAATCAACGCGGATCCCGTCAAGTGGATCTACTTCCAGGCGATACGCAACAGCGTCGGCGAGGGCCACGACCAGCTCGCCGACGACATGTACACGACTCCGGACGGCCGGTCGGTGGTGGTGTCCCGGCCGAGTTTCGCGGACGTCGTCTCCATCGACCTGGCCACCGGAAAGGTCAACTGGCGCTTCCCCGTGGCCGGTTACCGCGCCGACCACATGGCGGTCTCCCCGGACGGCACCCGGGTGGCGGTCTCCGCCTCGACCGCGAACACCGTCCACGTCCTCGACATCGGCACCGGGAAGCAGCTGGGGTCGTTCAAGACCGGCGACAAGCCGCACGAGAACATCTTCACCAGGGACGGCAAGTACATCTGGAACATGTCGATCGGTGACGTCAACACCGCGCTGGACGACCCGGGCTGGGACTGGACCAAGGGCGACCGGCGCATCACGGTCGTGGACGCCCGGACGTACCAGCAGGTCAAGGTCGTCGACATGCGGCAGCGGCTGGACGCCTACGGGCTGAAGGACTTCTCCGACGCGGTCCGCCCGGCCGTCTTCTCCCCCGACGAGTCCAAGCTGTACTTCCAGGTGTCGTTCTTCAACGGCTTCTTCGAGTACGACGTCGCCGGCGACAAGATCACCCGGATGAAGACGCTGCCGAAGAACCCGGCGACCAGCGAGGACCGCACCACCTGGGTCAACGACTCGCGCCACCACGGCATCTCGATGAACCCCGAGGGCACCAAGCTGTGCGTGGCGGGCACCATGGACGACTACGCGACCGTGGTCGACCGGGCCACGCTCCAGGAGGGGCCGCTGGTCACGACGTCCAAGCCGTACTGGGCGACGGTCAGCGGGGACGGCAAGGACTGCATCGTCTCGGAGAGCGGCGCCGACCAGGTGACGGCGATCGACTTCGCCACCGGCAGGAAGGTGGCGTCGGTCCCCGTCGGCGACCATCCGCAGCGCGTCCGGCTGGGGCACGTCCCGTCCGACTGGACGGGGCCGAGCGGCGGCTGACGCCCGTCGAGCCGTGGCCTCCGGGGTGCCCCCACTCGCTCCGGAGGCCACACCCGTGCCGTCAGAACCGCGCCGCCGCCCACCCGGCCAGCTCCGCCTTCGCCGCGTCCAGCAGGTCCGCCGAGGGTGCCGCGGTGCCGTTGGTGACCAGGGCGTAGTGCAGGACGCCGGAGTCCGCGTCGGTGAGCAGCAGCCGCCGGCTGCCCGTACCGCCCGGTTCCGCGGCCACGGCGACCGGGGTGGCGGAGGTGTACGCGGGCGGGGCGTGGACCGCGCCGAGGTCGGAGACGACCGTGGTCGCGGCGGTCGGGAAGGACGCCGGCAGATGCAGTTCGGTGGGTGCCGTGCCGTCGCCGGAGCGCCACACCAGCAGACCGTACTGCCCCGAGCCCACGAGCTTCGCCACGTTCGGCAGGGACGTCGGCACCGGGTTCCAGGTGAGGGTGGTGGAGCCGTCACGGGAGCGGTCCTCGTAGGTGAAGGCGAGGGCGGTGCCGGCCGTGGCGCTCGGGTAGAGGCGGTCCAGGAGGCGGGCGTCCTGGCGCAGGGCGACGCTCCCGGAGTCGTCCAGCCGCACCGCCGACAGGTCCTCGTCGTTCCAGGCGTCGCCCGCGGTGAGCACCTTGCCGGGGTTGCCGTTCATCGGCTCGTGGTGCCGGCCGTGGTAGAGGTCCCACTGCCACTGGGTCCCGGACAGCACGGGACCGGAGGAGGCGGGCCTGGTCCACCAGCCGGCGCCGGGCAGCCGGGAGTCGAGGGCCTGGTACATGGCCTTCAGGACGGTCGGCGCCTTGTCGGACACCGTGCCGGACAGGGGGTGGCCGAACTCGCTGACGACGGCCGCGGTGCCGGCGGCCGTGGCGCGGTCGCGGACGGCGGCGAAGTCGGCGGCGTACTGGCCGTCGGCCGCCTTGCCCCACATCAGGATGCCGGAGATGGCCTTCTGGTCGTAGAAGTGGGTGTTGAACACGTAGTCCGGGCCGAGCGTGCCCGCGTCCAGCAGGCCGCCCTCCTGTTTCTGGGTGGAGATGTTGGCGTTCCAGAAGAGGTTGGGCTCGACGAGGGCGGGCTTGTCCTGCCAGCCGGCGGCGTCCATCCGGGCGCGGAACCTGACGTAGAAGGGCCAGAGCAGATCGCGCTCCCAGGTGCGGGAGGTCTGCCCGGAGTCGTAGCCGCCGGCGTACGGCTCGTTGTACGGGTCGAAGCCGGCGATGCCCGCGAACTCGGCGTCGCTCAGGTGCCGGCGCAGGTGGGCCATGGTGCTCTGGGCGGTGGCCAGGAAGGCGTCCTGCACTCCGTGGGCGTTGTGCCAGAAGTCGTACTGGGCCTTCCGCACGGCCCCGTTCTGCGTGATGTTCTGACCCCAGAGGAGGCAGATGCCGCAGGACTCCTTCGGGTAGCTCCCCGCGTCGACCGCCCACTCGGGGGCGCCGTCGCCGGTGTACCAGCTGTCCGTGTCGAACAGGTACCGGGAGAAGAGGTCCTGGTGGAAGTCGGGCTGGACCCGGATGCCCGCGTCCAGGAAGGCGCGTATCTGTTCGGTGGCGGCGGCCAGGTAGGCGGTGTCCACCTGGCCGCGCACGGGCTCGGCGTGCGCCCAGGACAGCAGGAAGCGGACCGCGTTGCCGCCGCCGAGGGCGCGCAGCGCGGCCGCGGACTTCCGGGCGTCGGCGACCGAGGCGAAGGGCAGGCCGCCGTTCTCCTCCAGTTTGGTCTCACCGGAGACGTTGTAGCCGCGCAGCACGATCTCGCGGCCCTGGCCGTCGGTGAACCGGCCGTCCCGCACGGTCAGCGGAGCGCCGTCGAACCAGAGGGAGTCGGAGGGGGCGGCGGTGGCGGGCGGGGCGCCCGCCACCGTGAGGGATCCGCCGAGGACGACCAGGACAGCCAGCAGACGCGCGCGGAAATTCGGCATGTCCACCACATTCCGATGCCGTCGGGAGGACGTCAAGAGCTTCTGACCTGTGAGTAAGTTGACGATTGGTCAGGAGCTGGTCCGCTCCCCCGTCCGGCGGGTCACGTTCAGCAGGTACTCCTTCCGGTTCAGCGGGTTGTGGTCGGTGCGCGGGCGCCGCGGGACCGTGCCGCGCGTGACCGGCGCGTAGTGGTCGAAGGCCGTCTCCAGCTCGCCCTCGCCCCGGGTCAGCCCCGGCAGCCGCTGCTCCAGTGCGTGCACCCGGGCGGCCGGCACCGTGCCCTCCAGCACACAGACCGCGGCCCGCGTGCCGGTGCTCTCCGGTACCGCGCCGAGCCGGGCCAGCACCGGAAGCAGCGCGCCGAGCGTGTCGGCCGGTGCCTGGAGCCGGAAGCGGTGCACCGGCTCGTGCACCAGGGTGCCGGCGCGGCGCAGCGCCTCGGTCAGGACCAGCGGGGTCAGGCCCCGGAAGTCGTAGCCGGTGCTCGACATGCTCTTGTCGAATCCCTGGTGGGCGTGGCTCTGCCGGGGCGAGTAGCCGGAGTGGGTCACGGTGACCGTGCAGTCGGTGACCTGCCAGCCGTGCAGCCCTTGGCCGAGCGTCTCCCGGACGGTGTCCTCGACGGCCTTGAAGAAGGCGTACGGCATCGAGCCCAGCTCCACCTCCAGCCGGAACGCGACGCCCGCGCCGGGCGGGGCCGGGTCGACGCGCAGACCGACGGTGGCGAGGAAGGGGTTGGGGTCCTTCTTGTTGAACTCGACGGCGTGTCCGGTGCCGACCGGCCGTTCGACGCACAGGGTCGTCGTCTCGCGGAAGGTGACGTCCAGGCCGTACTCGTCGGCGAGGGTGGCCTGGACGACCTCCTTCTGCACCTCGCCGTAGAGGGACACCGAGGTCTCCCCGCGCAGTGCGTCGTGCCGGACACCGATCAGCGGGTCCTGTTCGGCCAGCTGGGTGAGCGCGAGGTGCAGGGAGCGCCGGTCGGTGCCGGGGGCCGGGACGACGACGGTCTCCAGGGTGGGCGGCGCGAAGTGGTGCCCGCGGGACCGTCCCGGCGCTCCGAGCGCGTCACCGATGCGGATGCCGCCGAGGCCCCACACCTTGACGATCCGGCCCGCCCCGGCGCTGTCCGTCCGGGTGTCCGTGCCGTGCTCGAAGACGCTGAGCGCGGTGACGCGTCCGTCGGTGCCGGGGCCGCGGCGGCCGTCCCCGAACGGGATCCGGTCGCGGACGCGCAGAGTGCCGGAGAAGAGACGGGCGTAGGCCACCTTCTCCCCCGCCGGGCCCCGCTCGACCTTGAAGACCGTGCCGGAGACGGGGGCGCCGGGGTCGCCGGCGGCGGGCGGCAGCAGCCGTTCGATGCCGTTGATCAGCTCGGGCACGCCGGCGCCGGTGATCGCGGAGCCGAAGTACACCGGGTGGACCGAGGCGTCGCGGGTCCGTGCCGTCAGGACGCGGTGCAGCCGGGCCCCGGGGACCGTGCCGTCGAGGTAGGCGGCGAGCAGGCCGTCGTCCCGGTCCGCCAGCGCCTCCAGCGCCGCCGGGCCGAGGCCGGGGCGGAACCGGGCGGCGCGCGTGCCGAGCCCTGCGGCCGTGCCCATCGGCACGACCGGTACGGCGAGCCGCTCGGCCATCTGGTCGAACACGGCGGTGTCCCGGGCGCCGCGCCGGTCGATCTTGTTGACGAAGACCAGGGTGGGGATGCGCAGCCGGCGCAGGGTGCGCATCAGGACCCGGGTCTGCGCCTGGACGCCCTCGACGGCGGAGACGACCAGAACGGCGCCGTCGAGCACACCGAGCACCCGCTCCACCTCGGCGATGAAGTCCGGGTGACCGGGGGTGTCGATCAGGTTGACGGTGACGCCGTCGAGCGGGAACGACACCACGGCGGACTTGATCGTGATGCCGCGCTGCCGCTCCAGCGCGAGGGTGTCGGTGGTGGTGCTGCCGGCGTCGACGCTGCCGATCTCGTCGATCACTCCGGCGGTGTGCAGCAGTCGTTCGGTCAGGCTGGTCTTACCTGCGTCGACGTGCGCGAGGATTCCCAGATTGAGCAGGTGCACGAAGCGTCATGTCCTTGAGAGAGGGGGCCGTTGCTACCGGGGTGGACATGGACGCAGTGCGCATCTTCGCTCCTGGCCTTCTCGGGGAACTCGACCGGTGCAGTGCAGCAGAACGGCGGCCACGGCGCCAACGGATTAACGTTCAACTGGATGCCCGGGGCGGGGGGCTGAGCCGAGGAGCGGACGATGCGCGAGATTCTCCCCGTACTGGACCGGTGGTACGCCGCCCGGGTGCCGTTCGGGCTGGCCACGGTCGTCTCGGTCAGCCACAGCGCACCGCGCGGGCCCGGCGCCGCGCTGGCGGTCGGCCCGGACGGAGAGGTGGTCGGCAGCGTGTCCGGCGGCTGTGTGGAGGGCGCGGTGTTCGAGCTGGCCCAGGAGGTCGTCGAGACCGGCGCGGCACGGCTGGAGACGTTCGGCTACAGCGACGACGACGCCTTCGCGGCCGGGCTCACCTGCGGGGGTGAGATCACCGTGCTGGTACGGCCGGTGACCCGGGCCGGGGACCCGGTGTTCGGCGCGGTCGCCGCGTCCGTCGCGGGCGGTGAGCCGGTCGCCGCGGCCGTCGTGGTCGACGGGCCGGCGCAGCGCGGGGCCACCCTCGCGGTGTGGCCGCGGACGGCCGCCGGCAGTCTGGGCACGCGCGGGCTCGACGTGGCCGTCGCCACCGACGCGCGCGGCGAACTCGCCCTCGGCGTGACGGGCCTGAGGCACTACGGGCCGCACGGCGAGCGGCGCGAGGACACGGTGACCGTGTTCCTGCAGTCCTTCGCCCCGCCACCGCGCATGCTGGTGTTCGGCGCCATCGACCACGCCGCCGCCATGGCCCGGCTCGGGGGCTTCCTGGGCTACCGGGTGACCGTGTGCGACGCCCGGCCGGTGTTCGCCACGCCGCGGCGGTTCCCGGAGGGCGTGGAGGTCGTCGTGGACTGGCCGCACCGCTATCTGCGCGGTACGCGCACCGACGAGCGGACGGTGATCTGCGTCCTCACCCACGACCCGAAGTTCGACGTGCCGGTGCTGCGGGAGGCGCTGCGGCGACCGGCGGCGTACATCGGGGCGATGGGCAGCCGGCGCACCCACGACGACCGGCTCCGCCGCCTGGTCGAGTCCGGCCTCACCGACCAGGAACTGGCCCGCCTGCGCTCCCCGGTCGGCCTGGATCTCGGGGCCCGTACGCCGGAGCAGGTGGCGGTGTCGGTGGCGGCGGAGATCGTGGCCCTGCGCTGGGGCGGCAGCGGGGCTCCGCTGAGCGGGACGAGGGGGGCGATCCATCCCCGGAGGGCGGGGTGACGAACTCCGCGCCCGGACACCGCCCGGCACGGCACAAGGCCTCCGGCGGACTCGGTCCGACTCGGCGCGGTGGTCGGCGAGGATCCGTTCCAGGCGGACGAGAGCCCGTGTCACGCGGGCCGGCTCCGCGCGGTAGTACGGGTCGGGGAGCGAGGCGGCGAGGGCCCAGCCGCGACCCCGGGCCCGGGTGGCCTCGTCGGCGCCCAGCGCCTCCCGGAACGCCGTGCGTGCCGCCGCGGGCAGGACCTTCCAGGCGGGCACCAGGTCCACCGCCGGATCGGCCACCGCGAGCGTGCCGAAGTCGATGACCCGCGAGGGCGGCATCGATCGACACGCCTGCCGTCACAGCGAGTCGGGTCGCCCGGTGTCCACGGATGTGTCACGCCCGGCCGTCTGCCCCGCCCCGCTCACCGCTCACCGCCCGCGACGCCCTCGGCAGCGGCGCCGGCGCGAAGGCGGCCGTCGCCGCGTGAGGGGGCGCCGGGCCGAGGGCCACCGTGGGCAGGTCCCGCCGCGTGCTACTCGGGGTCGCCGGCCACGCGGGCGTGCAGGTGTTGGTCGTGCCAGCCGTCGGCGTGCAGCAGGGCACTGCGCTGGGTGCCCTCGAAGGTGAATCCGGCCTTCTGCGCCACCCGGCAGGACGCGGGGTTGGCCGTCGAGTGGCACAGCCGCAGCCGGTGCAGGCCCAGGTCGGCCAGGGCCCACCGGGCAAGCCCCCGGGTGGCCGTGACAGCGAGGCCGGCGCCGCGTGCCTCGGGCAGCAGCCAGTAGACGAGTTCGGCGCTGCCGGCCGCCAGGTCGATGTCGTTCAGCCCGACGAGTCCGACGGCCGGGCCGTCCGGCCGTGCGAGGGCCCACACGGCGCCGGTCTCGGCCCGCCACCGCGCGTGCATGCGGTCGATCCGGGCGCGGGCGTCCGCGCGGTCGGCCACGGTGAACAGGTTCCACCGCGTGATCGCGGGGTCCTGCCCGGCCGCGACCAGCGCGTCGGCGTCCTCGGCCCGCCAGGGCCGCAGCCGGGATCCGCCCGGCAGGTCGAGGCCGGGCTGGTCGCGGTCGGCCATGCGGCCCGCGGGTACGACGTCGGGTATGCCGGCGCTGGAGATCATTCCGGCATCCTCGCACGGCCGGCCGTCAGGGCCGGGGCAGCCGGTGCAGGGTGACGTCCGTGAGCGTCCCGTCGGCCACCGTCGCCGTCAGGTAGGTGCAGTGGGGCTGGCGGCGGCGGTCGGTCGGGGAGCCGGGGTTGAGCAGGCGCAGGCCGCCGGGGGCGGTGGTGTCCCAGGGAATGTGGCTGTGCCCGAAGACGAGGACGTCCAGGCCGGGGAAGCGGGCGGCGCAGCGGGCCTCGCGGCCCTGGGCGGGGCCGGTCTCGTGGACGACGCCGAAGCGCAGGCCGCCCAGCTCGGCGTGGGCCACCTCGGGGAGCCGGGCGCGCAGGTCGGGGCCGTCGTTGTTGCCGTACACGGCGACCAGCCGGCGGCTGCGGCTCTCCAGCAGGTCGAGGGTGGCGGTGTCGACCCAGTCCCCGGCGTGGAACACCACGTCCGCGCGCGGGAGTTCGGCGAGCAGCTGCTCCGGGAGCCGTTTGGCCCGCTTGGGCAGGTGCGTGTCGGACATCAGCAGGAGGCGCACACCCCCAGCCTAGGCGGCTCGCGAGGTCAGGCGGCGCAGGCCGCCCACGGTGGCGAACAGGGCGGCGCCGGCGCCGAGGGCGGTGGCCGCGGGGTGCCGGAGCAGTGTCTCCTGCCACGAGCGGGCGTGCGCGCTGTCGTCGAAGGGGCCGTGGGCGCCCTGGTCGTCGGCGGGTTCCCGGTCGGCCGGCGCGAAGAGGTTGTCCAGGCCTGCGGGCGGGATGCGGTCGGTCTGCTGGGAGTCGTAGCCGGTGCGGGCCAGGTAGCGGTCGAGCAGCGCGGGGACGAGCCGGTTGGCCCAGATGGTGGCGACGGTGGACGCGCCGACGTAGTACTGCTTGCGGTGCGGGTGGTCGGCGGCGTACAGCACGCCGCGCGCGGCGACCTCGGGCTGGTAGATCGGCGGGACGGGCATGGGGTGCTTGGCGAGCCGGGAGCGGACCCACTGGAACTGGGGCGTGTTCACGGCGGGCATCTGGGCGATGGTGATGTGCACGTTGCTGCCCCGGTGCAGCAGCTCGGTGCGCAGGGAGGAGGTGAAGCCGTTGATGGCGTGCTTGGCCCCGCAGTACGCCGACTGCAACGGGATCGACCGTTCCCCGAGCGCGGAGCCGACCTGCACGATGGTGCCGCGGTCGCGGGGCACCATGCGTTTCAGGGCCGCGCGAGTGCCGTTGACGAAACCGAGGTACGTCACCTCGGTGACACGCTTGAACTCCTCGGCCGTGATCTCCTCGAACGGGGCGAACACGGTGGAGAAGGCACAGTTGATCCATACGTCGATGGGGCCGAAGGCCTTCTCCGCGGCCTCGGCGGCGGCCTCCATCTGGGCCGGGTCGGCCACGTCGGCGACCTGCACCAGGGGCCGTCCGCCGAGGGCGGCGACCTCGTCGGCCGCCGCCTCCAGGCCGCCCTCGCCGCGGGCGACCAGGACGACGTCGGCGCCGCGCCGGGCGTAGAGGCGGGCGGTGGCGCGGCCGATGCCGGCGCTGGCACCGGTGATGACGACGGTGGGCATGTTCTTCCTCTCCTCCTGCGTGCGCGGTGTCGGTCACTCCACCCGGTAGGGCGCGGCCCGCTCCTCGGCGAGGGCCAGGCCGAGGCCGGGTGCCCCGTCGGCGCCCGGGGTGATGCTGCCGCCGCCGGGGTCGAGGACGCCGTCGAACAGGAGCCGTTCGATGCGGACGTGGTCGTGGAACCACTCCAGGTGGCGCAGGTTGGGTACGGCGGCGGCCGCGTGGGCGTGGGCGTGGGGGGCGCAGTGCCCGGAGACGTCGATCCCGCGCGCGTGGGCGAGGGCGGCGGCGCGCAGCCAGACGGTGATGCCGCCGCACCGGGTGACGTCGGCCTGGAGGCAGTCGACGGCCCCGGCGGCCAGCATGTGCTCGAAGTACGGCAGGGCGTAGCCGTATTCGCCGGCGGTGACGTCGATCGGGGTGCGGCGGCGGATGTCGGCGAGGGTGGTGAGGTGGTCGGAGGAGACGGGTTCCTCGAACCAGGTGACGCCCTGGTCGGCGAGCGCGTCCGCGAGGCGCAGGGCCTGGCCGCCGGTGTAGCCGCCGTTGGCATCGACGTAGAGCTCGGCGGTGTCGCCGATGACGGCCCGCGCGCGGGCGACGCGTTCGAGGTCGCGGTCCTCCCGGGTGCCCCACGACTCCCCGATCTTGATCTTGACGCGGGGGATGCCCTGTTCCTCGGCCCAGCCGCGCAGCTGGCGCTCCTGCCGGGCGGTGTCGTAGGTGGTGAAGCCGCCGCTGCCGTAGACGGGGACGTCGTCGCGGGCGGCGCCCAGCAGGCGGACGAGGGGCAGGCCGAGCAGCCGCGCCTTGAGGTCCCACAGGGCGATGTCGACGGCGGCGATCGCCTGGGCCGCGACGCCGGGCAGCCCGGCGTTGCGCACGGCCCGGCACATCCGCTCGTTGGCGCGCGGCACGTCGTGGGCGGACAGGCCGGTGACGGTGCCGGCGAGGAGTTCGCGGACGAGGTGGGCGGTGGCGGCGGGCGCGTAGGTGTAGCCGAGCCCGGTGGTGGTGCCGGCGCGGGCGGTGACCAGGACGAGGGTGGTCCTGTCCCAGGCGAGGGTGCCGTCCGCCTCCGGGGTGTCGGTGGGCACGGTGTAGACGGCGGTGTCCACGGCCTCGACGGCCGGCTGGTCGCTCATGGTCACCTCCTCGGCTGCCGCAGGGCGCTCACGGCTCCCACGGCGCCCAGGGCCAGGGCGGCCACGGAGGCGGTCGTCGCCCAGCGGGCCGTGCGGGACGGCTCGGCGGGGCGGTCGGCCAGCCGCTCGGGACGGTCGCTGGGCAGGGTGCCGTCGAGGGCGAGGGCGAGGACCTCGGCGAGGTGGAGGGCGCGGCGGCCGGTGCCGCCCTGTTCGATCTGGGTGCGGCAGCTGAAGCCGTCGGCGAGGACCACGCTGCCCGGGGCGGCCCCGCGCACGGCGGGCAGGACGCCCTGCTCGGCGACGGCCATGGACACCTCGTGGTGGCCGCGTTCGAAGCCGAAGTTGCCGGCCAGGCCGCAGCAGCCCTCGTCGAGCACCTCGGCGTCGAGGTGGGCGCGGCGCATGAGTTCGCGGTCGGCGTCGAACTTCATGACGGCGTGCTGGTGGCAGTGCGTCTGCACGGTCGCCTGCCGGGCCAGGTGTGGCGGCTCCCAGTCGTCGGGGGCGTGGTGGACGAGCTGTTCGGCGAAGGTGCGCGTCTGGGCGGCGAGCCGCTGCACGTCCTGGTCGCCGGGCAGCAGTTCGGGGGCGTCGGCGCGGAAGACGGCCGTGCAGGAGGGCTCCAGGCCGATGACCGGGGTGCCGGCCTCCAGGTAGGGGCGCAGCACGTCGAGGGTGTGCCGCAGCACCCTTTTGGCCGTGGCGAGTTGGCCGGTGGAGATCCAGGTCAGTCCGCAGCACACCGGCCGGGTGGGGACGGCGACGCGGAAGCCGGCGTCCTCCAGGACGCGGACGGCGGAGGTGGCGATCGAGGGGTGGAAGTAAGTGCTGAAGGTGTCGGGCCACAGCACGACGGTGCGCGGGTCGGCGGGGTCGGGCTCGTCCCGGTCGCGTGCCCGCCACCACTGGAGGAAGGACTCCTCGGCGAACACGGGTGCCGGGCGGGCCTCGTCGATCCCGGCCAGCCGCTTGCCCAGGCGCGCGAGGCCGGGCGCGTGGAGCGCCGAGTTGACCAGGGACGGAGCGGTGCGGGACAGGCGGGCCCAGAGGGGCAGCCAGCCCATGGAGTAGTGGGCCATGGGACGCAGCCGTCCCTCGTAGTGGTGGGACATGAACTCGGCCTTCAGGGTGGCCATGTCGACGCCCGTCGGGCAGTCGGACTTGCAGCCCTTGCAGGCCAGGCAGAGGTCGAGGGCGTCGTGGACGGCGGTGGACCGCCAGCCGTCCCGGATCGCGGAGTCGGCATGTCCGTCGAGCATCTCGAACAGCAGCCGGGCCCGGCCGCGTGTGGAGTGCTCCTCCTCCATGGTGGCCCGGTAGGAGGGGCACATGACGCCGCCGGAGTGGCCGCGGCAGTTGCCGATGCCGACGCAGCGCATGACCGCGCGGTTGAAGGAGTGGTCGTCCTCGGGGAAGCCGAAGTGGGTCGTCGGGGTGGCGGGCCGCCAGGCCGGGCCGAGCCGCAGCTGTCCGTCGACCGGGTTGGGGTGGACGACCTTGCCGGGGTTCATCCGGTTGTCCGGGTCGAAGAGGGCTTTCAGCTCGCCGAACGCGGTGACGAGCCGTTCCCCGAACATCCGGGTGAGCAGCTCGCCCCGGGACTGGCCGTCCCCGTGCTCGCCGGAGAGCGAGCCGCCGTAGGAGGCGACGAGGTCGGCGGCGCGCTCCAGGAAGCGGCGGAAGCCGGCCACGCCCTCGGCGGTCGTCAGCCCGAAGGGGATGCGGGTGTGGACGCAGCCCTGCCCGAAGTGGCCGTACAGGGACGGGTGGCCGTAGTCGAACTCGGCGAACAGGTCCTTCAGGTCCCGCAGGTAGTCGCCGAGCCGTTCGGGCGGTACGGCGGAGTCCTCCCAGCCCTCCCAGGTCTCCCGGTCGTCCGGCGGGCGGGCGGTGACGCCGAGTCCGGCCTCGCGGGCCTTGAGCATCTTCTGTTCGCGTTCGGGGTCGTCGGAGAAGGCGACGTTCGCCTCCTTCTCCCCGCGGCCGATGGCCCGCAGCAGCGCGTGCGCCTGTTCGTCGACGTCCTCCTGGCTGTCGCCGCTGTACTGCACCATCAGCCAGCTGTCGCCCTCGGGGAGGTTGTCGAGGGATTCCAGGTAGGCGCCCTCCTCGCGCATCAGCTGGGCCATGCGGCCGTCCAGGGCCTCCAGTTGGGTGGGCGAGCAGTGCTCCAGGAGGCGGGGGACGTCGTCGGCGGCGGCGCAGATGTCGTCGTAGCCGAGGACGAGCAGGGACTGGTACGGCGGCACGGGGACGAGGTCGAGTTCGGCGCGCAGGACGGTCACCAGGGTGCCCTCGCTGCCGACGAGGGCCTTGGCGACGTCGAATCCGTTCTCGGGCAGCAGGGAGTCCAGGTTGTAACCGGAGACCCGGCGGGGGATCTTGGGGTAGCCGCGGCGGATGTCGGCCAGGTACTCGGTGGCGATGCGGTCGAGGCCCGCGTAGATCTCGGCGAGCCGGCCGCCTCCGGCGACGATCCGGGCGCGTTCGTCGGGCGGGGTGGGGCCGACCCAGGCGCGCTGTCCGTCGTAGGTGAGGATCTCCAGGCGGCGGACGTTGTCGACGGTCTTGCCGTAGGCCTGGGCGGAGGCCCCGCAGGAGTTGTTGCCGATCATGCCGCCGAGCGCGCAGTGGGTGTGGGTGGACGGCTTCGGCCCGAACTGGAGCTTGTGGCGGGCGAGTCGCCGGTTGAGTTCGTCCAGGACGATGCCGGGCTCGACCACGCAGGTGCGCCGTTCGGGGTCGACGGAGAGCACCCCGGTGCAGTACTTGCTCCAGTCGATCACGACGGCGGTGTTGGTGGACTGACCGGCGAGACTGGTGCCGCCGCCCCGGGAGAGGACGGGGGCGCCGAAGCGCGCGCACACCGACACCGCCCGGGCTCCCGCCTCGACGGTGCGGGGCACGACGACGCCCAGCGGGACCTGCCGGTAGTTCGAACCGTCCGTGGCGTAGGCGCCTCGGCTGCCCGCGTCGAAGCGGACTTCGCCGTCCACCTCGGCGCTCAGGGCCGCCTCCAGGCCGGACCTGTCCGGAGGGGTCATCTGCGCTCCTCTTCGCTCCATGGGGCACCGACGTGTCTGCACCTGCCGTGCCGGCGTACCGCGCCGTCCGCGGCACGGCGAGTACCCCGGCAAATGGACAGTCAAAACTGAACAGTCTCAGCTGGACAGTTCCGGCTGCTGGTCCTAGCCTGGCGGCATGGCCGACATCTCCGACTCCGCCGCCCGCGCCGCCCGCGATCTGCGCGTGGTGTTCAGCAGGCTGCGGCGCCGCATCCGGGAGGTGGCGCAGGACGCCGACCTCAGCCCCTCTCAGGAGTCGGCGCTCACCCTGGTCGGCAAGCACGGCGCGGCCACGGCCAGCGCGCTCGCCGCCGCCGAGGGGGTGCGTCCGCAGTCCATGGCCACCACGCTGGCCGCCCTGGAGCAGCACGGGCTGATCCGGCGCGCCCCCGACCCCGACGACGGCCGCCGCCAGCTGGTCACGCTGACCGACACCGGCCGGGCCCGCGTCGCGGGGAACCGGCAGGTCCGCGAGGAGTGGCTGGCCCGCGCCTTCCAGGACCGCTACACGGAGGAGGAGCGGCGGACCGTCCTCACGGCGCTGGAGCTGATGGACCGGCTGTCCCGACCGTGACACCCGGCCCCCGACCGCCCCGGCCTTGATACCGGCCCCGCCTCCGGCCCCCGGGCCGCCGGCTACGACGCCGCCGGCCACGACCCTGTCCGACCGGTCCGCCGGCCGGACCGCCCCGATCTCCCGAAAGGCCTGCCCGACCCATGTCGCTCACCGCGCTCGACCCCCGCACCGCCCTCGTCGCGATCGACCTCCAGCACGGCATCGTGGCCATGCCCACCCAGCCGTACCCCGGACCGGACGTCGTCTCCCGTACGGCCGGGCTCGCCGAGGCCTTCCGCTCCCGCGGCCTGCCCGTGGTCCTGGTCCGGGTCTCCTTCGCGCCCGACGGCGCCGACGCCGTCCCCGGCCGCACCGAGCGCGGGCCGCGCGGGCTGGCCTTCCCCGAGGGCTGGGACACCGTCGTCGACGAACTGACCGGGAACCCCGGCGACATCCGGGTCACCAAGCACAACTGGAGCGCCTTCCACGGCACCGACCTGGACGTCCAGCTGCGCCGCCGGGGCGTCACGCAGATCGTCCTGACCGGGATCGCCACCAGCATCGGCGTCGAGTCCACCGCCCGGGACGCCTACGCGCACGGCTACCACGTCACCCTCGCCACCGACGCCATGGCCGACGCCGACGGCGAGGCGCACGCGAACAGCGTCGAGCGGATCTTCCCGCGGCTCGGCGAGACCGGCACGACCGCCGAGATCCTGGAGCTGCTCGCCAAGACCCACCCCTGACCGCACTGCCCTGGCTACGTCGCTCGGCCGCCGTTCAGTCCTCGCCGCGGACGATGTTGTCCTCCGGCTCCGGGCCCTCCCGGCGCGCCGAGGCACCGTCCAGGACGGCGGGCACGCAGGTGCGCACTCCCCGGTGCCGCAGGCGGTGGGCGGTGGCCCAGCCCGTCTCCGCGTCGGGTACGGCCGGTTTCTCGCTGGCATGCGCGGTCACGTCGTTCATCTTCCTTCGGTGCACCGCCGCTGCGGGAGCGTGTCCCCACCGGCGGAGCCGTTCGCCGGGCCCGCCGGCCCGGGGCTGCGATCTGTGTCCGACCGGGTCCCCGGGCCGCGGGCCCCGCAAACGGGGGTGTGGGCGGCGGCTCAGGTCCGGCCGCCGCCTCCCCCGCCGAAGGAGCCGCTGGAACCGGGCGACCAGCGGGGGCGGCGCTGGTCGTCGGCGCGCTTGGAGCCGACGTTGCCGAGCTGGTGCGGGGTGAGGCGTTCGCTCTCGTCGGCGGCCCGGGGCACCTCGTCGGGTTCGCGGACCTCACGGGTCTCGCGAACCGGCCCGGACGGCGGCATCCTGGGCTGCTCGTCGGGCCGCGGCGGCGCCGGCTCCCGGTCCCGCACCTTGCTGCCCATCCGGAAGGCCCAGATCAGTCCTGCGACGCAGGCCACACCGGCGACCAGGATGAGGACGTACCCGAAGACCTGCGCGCCGGTGGCCGCTTCGTACATGGCAGTGTTCATGACCGCCGGGTACCCGGCGGGGCCCGGCGGATGCGCGGACGGGCACATGCCACGGCATGGCGGCGGGACGGCTGGGCGACGGCGGTCGCGGGGCCGGGGGCAGGTGGGACGGCGCGGTGGTGGGCCCGTCGGCCGGCACCGCGCGTCGGCGGTCCGGCCCGGGCGGGCTGGGGCGGGGGTGGGTCAGTCCGGGGGCTGGGCCGCCTCGCGTTCCACCTCCGCCTCGATCTCGGCCCGCGGGCGTCCCGTATCCCTGGCGTACTCGCTCACCGCCGTCTGCACATCGCGGGCCAGGTCGCGCCAGGCGCGCAGCGCGGTCTCGTAGGTGCCCGACTGGGCTCCGGTCATCCGCCGCTCGGCCGGCGGGCCGTAGGTGGTGCGGAGGTCCTCGACCGTGGTGCGGGCCGCTTCGGCCGCGCGCTGCTTCTGCACCAGTTCTTCGAAGGTGTGTGCCACATCAACCGACCCTAGGCACCGCGGCCGGAGCCCGCCCGTCCAACCGGCCTGAACGGCTCCCACCCGTACCCGGGTGGCGGGTCAGCCGTCGGGTACGAGGTCCGCCCAGACCTGCTTGCCGCCGCTCACCGGAACCGTCCCCCACGCCTCCGACACCGCCTCCACCAGCAGGATCCCCCGGCCTCCGGTGGCCTCCCAGCCGATGCTGGCGGGCTTCACGGGGCTGCGGGGCGAGGAGTCGGCGACGGCGAGCCGCAGCCGGTGGTTGACCAGGCTCATGTCGAGCCGGACCGGGCCGCCGGTGTGCACCAGGGCGTTGGTGACGAGTTCGGAGACGACCAGCAGGGCCGTGTCGAGGGTGTCCGGGGAGACACCCCAGGAGCGCAGGGTGCGCCGGGTGAAGCGGCGGGCGTGCCGCACCGCCTCCGGCACCCGCCACACCGTCCAGCTCTCCCGCAGCGGCCGTACGGCCATGCCGTCGTAGCGCATCAGCAGCAGCGCCACGTCGTCACCGCGGTGGGCGCCGGTGAGCAGGGCGTCGGCGACCAGGCCGAGGTGGGCGGGGTCGGCGGCGGCCAGTTCGCGGGCGAGGCGGTCCATGCCGGCGTCGAGGTCCGTACCGGGCGACTCCACGAGGCCGTCGGTGGTGAGCGCGAGCACGGTGCCGGGCTGGAGGCGCAGCGGGGTCATCGGGAAGTCGGCCTGGTCGAGCACACCGAGCGGCGGGCCGCCCTCCGCCTGCACGATCTCGGCGGTGCCGTCCGGGTGCCGCAGCACCGGCTGGACGTGCCCGGCGCGTACGCACCAGGCGGTGCCCTGTTCCATGTCGACGTCGACGTAGGCGCAGGTGGCGAAGAGGTCGGTCTCCATGTCCAGCAGCAGCCGGTTGGCGTGCGCGACGACCACGTCCGGGGGGTGCCCTTCGGCGGCGTAGGCACGCAGCGCGGTGCGCATCTGGCCCATCAGCGTGGCGGCGCCCGCGTTGTGCCCCTGGACGTCGCCGATGACCAGGGCGACGTGGTTGTCGGCGAGCGGGATCACGTCGTACCAGTCGCCGCCGACCTCCAGGCCCGCCGTGGTGGGCAGGTAGCGGGCGACAGCGACCGCGCCGGGCAGCCTGGGCAGGCGGCGCGGCAGCAGGGTGCGCTGGAGCATGCCGACGAGTTCGTGCTCGGCGTCGAAGGCGTGGGCGCGCAGCAGGGCCTGGCCGGTCAGGCCGGCGCAGGCGGTGAGCAGGGCCCGCTCGTCGGGGGCGAACTCGTGCGGGCGGTCCCAGCCGATCAGGCAGGCGCCGGCCATGCGCCCGCCGGCGGGCAGCGGCAGCACCGCCAGGCCGCCCGGGCCGACCTCCGCGAGGGCGGGCTCCAGGGGGCTGCCGGCGGGCCAGATCCGGGCGCGGCCCTCGCGCAGCGCGGCGCCCAGGGTGGGCATGGCGCGCACCGGTGCGTCGGGCCACTCGGTGCGCCACTCGCTGCGCCACACCTCCGGCCAGGCCTCCGGTTCGGGCGGGTCGAGGACCGTGACGACCAGCCGGTCGTTCTCCAGTTCGGCCAGGGCGATCCGGTCGGCCTGCAGCGGGCCCCGCAGGGCGGCGACGACGGCCTGGCCGACGTCCTTGACGGTGCCGGCGGTGGCGAGGGCGGCGGCGAGCCGCTGCACCCGCGCCACGTCGGTGACGCCGGAACGCAGGGCCGAGGCGTCGGCGACGGTGCCGACCAGCCGGGCGGGCCGGCCCTCGCCGCCGGGTTGCAGCCGGCCGCGCAGCCGCAGCCACCTGGGCCGGCCGCCCGGCTGCAGGATGCGGAACTCCAGCTCGCGGTCGCCGATGGACATGTGGTCGGCCTCGACCACGGACATCAGCGCGGGCAGGTCCTCGGGCACGGCGCGGCCGAGCAGGGTCTCCACGCGGCCGTCGAAGCTGTCCCGGCCGATCCCGAAGAGCCGCAGGATGGCCTCGCCGACCTCGACCCGGCCGGTGTCCATGGCCAGGCTGAAGGCGTCCTCGGGCAGCTCGCCCGTGTCGCCGGCGGCGGGCGGGGCGGGGACGGCGACCGCGCGGGTGATCAGCTCCAGGCAGGCCCGGTCGTCGGTGCCGAACCCGCCGGGGTGCTCGCCGACGGCCAGCAGGCAGCCGCCGCCGGCCGGGCCGAGCGGCAGGACGGCCAGGGAGAAGTCCGGGGACGGGGTGCGGCGGGCGTCGGGGCACGCGGCCAGCTCGGCGGGGCCGAGCCAGCGCGGGCGTCCGGTGCGGTGGGTCTCGGCGACCGGGAAGGCACCGGTGGCCGGGTAGCAGTCCCGCAGGCCGTACAGGGTGCGGGGCAGGCCGGCCGACTCGGCGAGGCAGAGCTGTGCGGTGTCGTCACCGGGCGTGTACACACCGGCGAAGGACGCTCCGGCGAACACCAGCGCCTGTTCGAGGAGCCGGCGGAGCCGGTCGGGGGTCGGCGGGGTCGCCATCAGCGAGGCGAGGGCGACTTCGGCACGCTCCGGCGCCGTTCTCGTCCCGCTGACCGCAGCGCCCTCACTCACCACGTCGCCATTACAGCGCGTATGAGCCCCCCGCGCAGCCCCTGTGACCGGCACCGGGCGCTGTCGCGCGGGTCGGGCCGGCTGTCGGATCAGACCGGCCGCGGGCGGGGCGCGGTGCGGCCGGCCCGAGCGGGGTCCGGTCCGCCGCGCGAGGGCGTGCCGGCCGCCACGACGCCGGGACGACCCGCACGACAGGACCCGGTGCCTAGGCGGGCGTCGTCCCCGCGCCCTCGCTCCGGATGCCCTTGCTCAGGGTCGCCGTGACCGCGGCGGCGGTGACCAGCGCGGGGAAGACCAGCAGGGCCGGTCCCGGGGGCCAGCGGGCGAGCAGCGCGCCGGCCAGGGCGGGGGCCAGCGCGGCGGCCGAACCGGCGGCGAGCAGGACGCCGGCGACCACGCGGCCCTGGAGGTGGTCGGGGGTGACGGCGGCCTGGTGGGCGAAGAGGGCCGCGTTGGCCGTGGGCCCGAGGAACACCGCGGCGGCCAGCGGTACGGCGGCCGGGATCGTGCCGGCCAGCAGCGCGCCGGCCGTCATCAGCACGGCGGTCGTCCAGCACAGCAGCGTGATCAGGGCGGGCAGCCGCAGCCGCCGCTGGAGCGCCGGGGCGGCGAGGGCGCCGAGCAGGCCGCCCAGCGCGAAGACCGTGCCGGCGACCCCCACCAGGGCCGGGGAGACACCGGCCCGGCGCAGCGCGAGGGTCATCGCGAAGACCATGCCGGTGAAGGCCATGTTCAACGGGGCGGCGATCAGCAGCAGGGCCCGCAGGAACGGGTGCCCCAGCAGGAAGCGCAGGCCCTCCTTGGTGGACGCGCCGACAGGCGGGGCGGGCTCCCGCCGCGGCTGCTGGAGGGGGCGCCGGATGCGGCTGACGGCCGCGAGGGACAGCAGGAAGCTCAGGGCGTCGCAGAAGAAGGGCAGGGCCCGGCCGAGCCCGAACAGCAGGCCGCCCAGGGGCGGGCCGGCCAGCGTGACGCCGTAGGTCCGCGCCTCGTTGCGGGCGACGGCGGAGGTCAGCTGGCCGGGGCTGACCAGGGAGCGCACCGAGGCGTGCTCGGCGGTGCTGAAGACGGCCGTGGCGGCGGCGCCGGCGACCACCACCGCGAGGATCACCGGCAGGCTCGCCCCGCCGGCCACGACCGCCCAGCCGAGCAGGGCGTACGCGGCGAGCCGCAGCACATCGCAGGTGATCATCAGCCTGCGGCGGTCGAACCGGTCGGCGAGGACTCCGGCCGGCAGCCGGCACACCAGCGTGGTGACGAGCCCGGCGGTGCCGACGAGTCCGGCGCGCGCCGGGGACCCGGTCTGCTGGAGCACCAGCAGCGGCAGAGCCAGTTCCACCATGGCACCGCCCAGGTCGGACAGGCACTGTCCGGTCCACAGGAGGGTGAAGTCCCGGTTGCGCCACAGCCCGTCCCGCGGCTCCCCGTCCCGGGTCCCGGCGGCGCTCCCGCCGAGCGGCGCCCGGGTCATACGGAACCCTCACCGTCGGGGTCCTTGGTGGGGATCACCAGCAGTTTCGTCACGGAGCCGTCCTCGGCGACGACATCCCGGACATGGCGGAAGCCCAGGCGCTCGCACATGGCGAGGCTGGCGGTGTTCCCGGCGCCGACCATGCCGTAGGCCTCGGTGAGTCCGAGGTTGTCGGCGGCGTGCCGGAGCAGGCCGCGTACCGCCTCGCCGCCCAGGCCGCGGCCCCAGTAGCCGGGGGCGAGCGCGGTGACGAGTTCGTGTCCGTCGACGTTGCCGGTCGGCTTCACCTCGGCGTGGCCGACGTAGGCGCCATCGAGCCACAGGCCCCAGATGTCGAAGCGGCGCTGGGGGTAGACGTCGGTGAGGATGGCGCGGAACAGCTCACGGAGCTGCGGTTCCGGCACCTGGTCCTGGCCCATCCAGCGGCACACCTCCGCGTCGCGCAGCAGGGCGACGAAGACGTCCTCGTGCTCGGGCCGGTAGGGGAGGAATTCCAGGCGTGCGGTGCGCAGGACGGGGATGGTCATGGCGGGCTCCTCGGGAGTGATGCGGTGGGGCGGGGGCCGAGGGCGGTGGGGCGCCGGTACGGCGGCAGGTGGGGGCCGCAGGGGGTGCGTCAGAGGGATGCGGCACGTGCAACCGCGTCGGACGGATGCCGCGCGCAGGGGGCCTTCGGATGGATGACGCGTGCCGGGGGCGTCGGACGGATGCCGCGTGCCGGGGCACGTCGGATGGATGCCGCGTGGGGGGCTTCGGGGGGGATTCCGCAGGTGGGGGCGGTCACCGCCGGGCCGGTGTGCGTCTCGCCGGCCCGGCGTGGCCCCGGCGGTCAGGCGCCGGCGTTCTCCATGCGCTCGCGCAGGCTCTTGGGCCGCATGTCGGTCCAGACCTCGTCGACGTAGGCGGAGCACTCGGCCTCGGTGCCCTCCTTGCCGACGGGCTGCCAGCCCGCGGGCACCTCGATGTCGACGGGCCACAGGGAGTACTGCTCCTCGTCGTTGCGCAGCACCTGGTAGCGGGTGTTCTCGTCCATGTCGTTCTCCTTCGTCGTGCGGTTCGGGTGGGAGAGGGTGGTGTGTTGGGCGTGGTCGGTCGAGCGCGGGGGTGAGCGGGGGCCGGGCCGGGTGGTGCGGCGGGCCGGCGCCCCGCGGGTCCGGAGGGTCGTCACCGGCCTCCCCGGGCGTGCCGGGCGAGGTGGCGCAGGGCCGTGGCGAACTCCTCGGCCACCCGGCGCACGGTCTCCGTGTCGTGGACGCCGGGCCGGTGGTGCCAGGTGAAGGCGAGCCGGCCGTGCTGCACCGCGCCCACCACCTCCAGCAGGTGCGAGCCGGGGTCCCGCGGGTCGTGGTCCCGCCCGAAGGAACCGTGTTCGGCGCGGACCAGGCCGCCGTCGGCGGTCTCGGGGCGGGCGTCCCACTGGCCGAGGTAGTTGAACACCACCTGGCTGTGTGCGCTGCCGCCGAGGCGTGCGCGGACCTCGGGCGGGCCGAAGGTGCGCAGCGCGCCGAAGCCGATGCCGTTGCCGGGCACGGCGCGGAGCTGGCGGCGCACCGCCTTCACCAGGGACCGCCAGTCCCGGTCCGGGCCGAGGTCGCCGGGGTCGGGCACCTGGAGGGCGACCGGGTAGACGGTGGTGAACCAGCCGACGGTGCGGGAGAGGTCGACGCCGTCGAGCAGGTCCTCGCGGCCGTGCCCCTCCAGGTCCAGGCGGACCCGCTCGCGCCCGGTCCAGCGGGCCAGCGCCAGGGCGAGCGCGGCGAGCAGGACGTCGTTGACCCGGGTGCGGTAGGCGGCGGGCGCCGCACGCAGCAGGGCCGTGGTGTCCTCCTCGCCGAGTTCGACGCTCACCGTGGCGGCCGGTCCGGCGGCGGGGGGCGCGGGCGGTGCGGGGTCGGTGTCCACCGCCTGCTCCCAGTACGGCAGTTCGTGGTCGAGGCGGCCCTCGGCGACGTGCGCGGCGAGGCCGCGCGACCACGCGCGGAAGCTGGTGCCGCGCTCCCCCAGCGTGACCGGTCCGCCCTGGAGCGCCTGCCGGTAGGCGGTCTCCAGGTCGTCGCGCAGGATGCGCCAGGAGACGGCGTCGACGACCAGGTGGTGGGCGACGAGGAGCAGGAAGGCGGGCCGGTCCGGCTCCCCGGTGAACAGGGCCGCCCGCAGCTGCGGGCCCCGGGACAGGTCGAAGCCCGCGTGGAGTTCGTCGGCGGCCTTCGCCATGGCCGTGTCGGCCTCCTCGGCGGACAGACCGGTCAGGTCGTGCCGGACGAGGAGGTCGTGGCCGGCGGCGGGCGGCGGGTTGAACTGCCGCCAGCCGCCGGCCTCCCGGGTGAACCGCATGCGCAGCGCGTCGTGGTGCTCCAGCAGCGCGTCGAGGGCGGCGCGCAGCGCCCGCGGGTCGGGGGTGCCGTCGAGTTCGAACAGCGCGGACTGGTTGAAGTGGTGGTGGGCGGCGCGCGGGGTGGTGAGGAACCACTCCTGGATCGGGGTGAGCGGCACCTCGCCGGTCACCGGGCCGTCCCCGGTCCGCCGGGACACGGCGCGGACCACGGTGGCGAGTTCGGCCACCGTCTGGTGGGTGAACAGGTCCCGGGTGGACACGTGCAGCCCGTCGCGGCGCAGCCGGGAGACGACCTGCATGCTGAGGACGGAGTCGCCGCCGAGCGCGAAGAAGTTGTCGTCGGCGCCGACCTCCTCGATGCCCAGCACATCGGCCCAGATCCGGGCGATCCGGCGTTCGGTGTCGGTGCGAGGCGCGGTGCGCGGGCCGTCCGCGGCCTGTACGGGCCCGGGTGCGGGCAGGGCCCGCCGGTCGGTCTTGCCGTTCGGGGTGAGCGGCAGCCGGTCGAGGGTGACGAAGACCGCCGGGACCATGTGCGGGGGCAGCAGCCCGGCCAGGTGCAGCCGCAGCTCGCCGACGGGCAGCCCGGTGCCGGACGGCTCCGCCGGGACGACGTAGGCGACGAGCCGGGCGGGTGCGCCGGGCGTGTCCTCCGCGCGTACGACCACGACCGCGTCCCGGACCAGGGGGCTGCGGCGCAGGGCGCTCTCGATCTCGCCGGGCTCGATGCGGAAGCCGCGCAGCTTGACCTGGTCGTCGGCGCGGCCGGCGAAGACGAGCCGCCCGTCGGCGGTCCAGCGGACCAGGTCCCCGGTGCGGTACATCCGCTCCCCCGGCGCGCCGAACGGGTCGGCGACGAACCGCTGGGCGGTGAGGCCGGGCCGGCCCAGGTAGCCGCGGGCGAGCCCGGGCCCCGCGAGGTACAGCTCGCCCGTCACACCGGGCGGCACGGGACGCAGGGCGGCGTCGAGCACGCGGACGCGGGTGCCGGCCGCGGGGCGGCCGATGGGCGGGGTGCCGGTGCCGGGGGCGAGGGGGCCGGTCCAGGTGGCGACCACGGTGGCCTCGGTCGGACCGTAGGAGTTGATCATCCGGCGGCCGGGGGCCCAGGTGTCGACCAGGTCGGCGGGGCAGGCCTCGGCGCCCACGATCAGCGTGCGCAGGCGGGGCAGGCCGGCGGCGGTCTCCGGCGGGACGGTGGCCAGCGCGGCCGGGGGGATCAGGGTGTGGCTGATGTGCCGCTCGGCGAGCACCTCCGCCAGCCGTTCCCCGACCAGCGGCCCCTCCTCCCCGGTGACCAGTGCGGCTCCGCCGAGCAGGGAGACGCACAGCTCCAGCACGGAGGCGTCGAAGCTGGGCGAGGCGAACTGCAGGACCCGGTCGCCGGGGCCGGCCGCGTACTGTTCGGCGGCCGCCGCGGCGAAGGAGGCGAGGCCGCGGTGGGTGACCACCACGCCCTTGGGGGTGCCGGTGGAGCCGGAGGTGTAGATGACGTAGGCGGGGTGGGCGGGGGTGAGCGGCGCGCCGCGGTCGGCGTCGGTGGGTGCCGTCTGCGGCCCATCGGCGGCCCACACCCGGGCCGGGTCGCCGAGGACCAGGTGGGCGCCCGCGTCCCGGATCATGAACTCCCGGCGCTGCGGCGGGTAGTCGGGGTCCACGGGCAGGAAGGCGCCGCCGGCCTTGCCGACCGCGAGCTGGGCCACGACGGCCGCCGCCGAGCGGGGCAGCGCCAGGGCGACGATCCGCTCCGGTCCCACCCCGTCCCTCAGGAGCCGGTGGGCGAGCCGGTTGGCGGCCCGGTCCACCTCCGCGTACGTCAGTTCCCGGTCGCCGTCCACGAGCGCCACCGCGTCCGGGGTGCGGGCCGCCTGCCGTTCGAAGAGGGCGGGCAGGGTGGACTCGGGCACCGGGCGGAAGGTGCCCCGGCCCTGCTCCAGCAGGTTCTTCAGTTCGTCGTCGGAGGTCAGCGGCAGGGCGCCGAGCGGGCGGCCGGGGTGCTCGGCGACGGCGTGCAGCAGGGTGCCGAGCTGTCCGGCCATCCGTTCGGCGGTGGCCGGGTCGAACAGGTCGGTGTTGTAGGTGAGCAGCCCGTGCAGGTCTCCGGAGCCGGTCTCGGCGAACTCCAGGGTGAGGTCGAACGCGGCCTGCTCGGAGTCCGGTTCGACGTCGGTGACGTCCAGTCCGGGCAGGTCGAGGGCGGCGGCCGGGGTGTTCTGCAGGACGACCATGACCTGGAAGAGCGGGCTGCGGCTGGGGTCGCGGACCGGGTCCACCTCGTCCACGACCCGTTCGAACGGCACATCCTGGTGGGCGAAGGCGTCGAGGACGGTCTGCCGTACGGCGGTGAGGAACCCGGTGAACGGTTCCTCGGCCTCCGCCCGGGAGCGCAGCACCAGCGTGTTGACGAAGAACCCGACGAGGCCCTGGGTCTCGGGCCGGTCGCGGCCGGAGGTGACGGTGCCCACGGCGATGTCCTCGGCACCGGAGAGCCGGGCGAGGTAGGCCTGGGCGGCGGCGACGAGCGTGGTGAACAGGGTGGTCCCGTGCTCCCGGGCGAGCCGCGTCAGCCGCTGGACCGTCCCGGCGGGCACGACCAGCCGGGTGGTCGCGCCGGCGCTGGTGCGTACCGGCGGCCGGGGCCGGTCGGTGGGCAGCTCCAGCGGCGCGGTGTCGGCCAGTTGCCGCTTCCAGTAGGCGAGGTGTTCGTCCGTGCCGGTGGCCCCGGCGGTGCGCTGCCAGTGCGCGTAGTCGGCGTACTGCACCGGCAGCGGCGGCAACTCGCCTTCCACGCCACCGAGTTCGGCGCGGTAGAAGTGGGCGAGGTCGCCGAGCAGGACGGAGGTGGACCAGCCGTCGGTGACGATGTGGTGCAGGGTGAGGGCGAGGACGTGGTCGTGCTCGGCCAGCCGGACCAGTGCGGTGCGCAGCAGCGGTCCCTGGCGCAGGTCGAAGGGGCGGGAGCGTTCCTGGGCGAGCAGTTCCCCGAGCGCCGCGTGGGGCCGGCCGGTGCCGGACAGGTCCCGCACGGGCAGCGGCACCTCCCGGGGCGGGTGGACGAGCTGTACGCCGTGTCCGTCGACGCTGTCGAAGGTGGTGCGCAGCGACTCGTGCCGGGCCACCAGGGCGGCGAGGGCCGCGCGCAGGGCGCCGGTGTCCAGGGTGCCGCGCAGCCGGAGGGCGAGCGCGGTCACGTACTCGGCTCCGCCGGGGGCGAACTCCTCCAGGAACCAGAGCCGTTGCTGGGCGTATGACATGGGGGCGGCCCCGCCGCGGGCGGCCGGGGTGATCGCCTCGCGGCCGCTGCCCTGCCGGGTGCCGAGCAGGCGGGCGAGGCCGGCCGGGGTGGGGTGGGTGAACACCGCACGCGGGGTGAGGTCGGTGTCGAAGGTCTCGGCGAGGCGGGAGGCGAGCCGGATGCTGAGGATCGAGTCGCCGCCGAGCTGGAAGAAGTCGTCCTCCACACCGGGCGGTTCGCTGCCGAGCACCTCGCCGAAGACGGCGGCCGTGCGGCGCTCGGCCTCGGTGCGCGGCTCGACCCGGGCGCGCCCCGGCAGGGCCTGCGGGGCGGGCAGGGCCGCCCGGTCGACCTTGCCGTTGCGGCTGAGCGGGAGGGCGTCGAGCGGGACGACGGCGGTGGGGACGAGGTAGTCGGGCAGGGTGCGGGCGGCGAAGGCCCGCAGTTCCTCGGTGTCCGCTCCGGCCGGCCCGACGACGTAGGCGACGAGCCGTTTGGCGCCCGGCCGGTCCTCGCGGGCCAGGACGGCGACGTCCACGACGTCCGGGTGGGCGGCGAGCGCGGCCTCGACCTCGCCGGGCTCCACCCGGAAGCCCCGGATCTTGACCTGGTCGTCGGCGCGGCCCAGGAACTCGACGGTGCCGTCCGGCCGCCGCCGGGCCAGGTCGCCCGTGCGGTACATACGGGCGCCGGGCGATCCGCAGGGGTCGGCGAGGAAGCGGGCGGCGGTGTCGCCGGGGCGGCCCAGGTAGCCGCGGGCGACGCCCTCGCCCGCCAGGTACAGCTCGCCCGCGCAGCCGGGCGGTACGGGCCGCAGCCGGGCGTCGAGGATGTGCACGCGCATGTCGTCCAGCGGCCGGCCGATGGGCACGGTGTCCGGCACCGCCGCCGGGTCGGTGAGGGCGTGGGAGGTCGCGAAGGTCGTGGTCTCGGTGGGCCCGTAGCCGTCCACGACGGTCAGCCCCGGGCAGGCGGCGAGCACCCGGCGCACGGCCTGGGCGGGGACGACGTCGCCGCCGGTCCACACCTGGGTGAGGCCCCGGAAGCAGTCGGGGGCGTCCTGCGCGAGCAGCCGGAACAGTCCGGCGGTCAGCCACAGCGCGGTCGGCCCGCCCTCCGCGGCCAGTCTGCGCAGCAGGGCCGCGTCCACGCCCCCGCCGGGGGCCACGATCACGCAGCCGCCGGTGAGCAGGGGCGCCCACACCTCGAAGGTGGCGGCGTCGAAGGCCACCGGCGAGTGCAGCAGGACCCGCGCGCAGGCCCCGCCGGCGAACCGGCTGTCGGTGGCCAGCGCCGCCACGTCCCGGTGCCGTACCGCGACCGCCTTGGGCAGGCCGGTGGAGCCGGAGGTGAACATCACGTAGGCCAGCCGGTCGGGATCGGCGTCGGGCATCCGCCGTGCCAGGGAACCGTGCACGGGCCGGCCGGGGTCCGGGGCGGGTATCCGCTGTGCTTCCGCCGCCGTGCCGGGCGCCGGCAGGCCGGAGCCGGAGCCCGGGGTACGGTCCCCGGCAGGCCGGTCCGTGCCGGCGGGCGGCACGTCGGCGGGCCGTGTCCGGTCGTCCCCCGGGCCCGTGCGGGCGGCGGCCACCTCGGTGGCGGTGAGCCGGAGGGTCGTGCCCGCCTGGGCGAGCAGGGTGCGGCGGCGTTCCTCGGGGGCCCGGGTGTCGACGGGGACGTAGGCGCCGCCGGCCATGAGCACCGCGAGCTGGGCGACGACGAGTTCGGCGGAGCGGTCCATCAGCAGCGCCACCCGGTCCTCGGCCGCGAGCCCGCCGGACACCAGGTGTCCGGCCAGCGCGGCGGACCAGTCGGCCAGTTCGCCGTACGTCAGCTCGCGGTCGCCGTCGCGGACCGCGATCGCGTCCGGGGTGCGGCGGGCCTGCTCGGCGAAGAGGTCCACGGGGCTCGCCGGGGCGGCCGGGCGGGCGGCGGTGTTCCAGGCGGCCAGCAGGTCGCGGTCGGCCGGGGTGAGCAGGTCCAGGCCGGCCAGGTCGGTGTCGAACCCGTCGGCGAGGGAGGTGAGCAGGGCGGCCAGCCGGTCCGCGGCGCGCTCGGCGGTGCCGGCGTCGAACAGGGCGGGATCGTAGGCCAGGTCGAAGCCGAGCCGTCCGGCCAGGTCGGCGCGCAGGCACCAGGGGAAGGTGGTGGCGTCGTCGGCGCGGACCTCCTCGACGCGGACGCCGGTGCGGGCCGTGGCCGACTCGTCCACGGGGTAGTTCTCGAACACCACCATGCTGTCGAACAGCGGCTCGCCGGGCGGGACGTCGCTGACGGCCTGGATGCGGGGCAGGGCCAGGAAGTCGAAGCGGCGGGCGTCGCTCTGCCGTTCCTGGAGGCCGCGCAGCCAGGGCAGCACCGGCCCGGCGGGGACACGGACGCGGGTCGGCACGGTGTTGATGAACATGCCGATCATGCCTTCGACGCCGGGCAGTTCGGCCGGGCGGCCGGAGACGGTGGTGCCGAACACCACGTCGTCCCGGCCGCTGGAACGGGCCAGCAGCAGCGCCCAGGCGCCCTCCACCACGGTGTTGACGGTGAGGCCCGCGCGGGCGGCGGTCTCCCGCAGCCGGCCCGAGACCGAGGGGTCCAGCTCGCGGCGGACGGCCGCGGCGGAGCGGGCCCGGTGGGCCTCGGCGGGGGTGCGGTCGTACGGCAGCGGGGTGCGGGCGGTGAACCCGGCCAGCGCGTCGGCCCAGTGCCGTTCGGCCGCCGTCTCGTCCTGTTCGCCCAGCCAGCGCAGGAAGTCCGCGAAGGGCCGCCGCACCGGGGGTGCCGGGTCCGGGCCGCCGGTCAGGGCCGCGTACCGCTCGCACACCTCGGTGAGCAGCTGCCCGGTGCTCCAGCCGTCGAGGACGATGTGGTGGGTGGACCACAGCAGCAGGACCTCGTCGCCGGGCAGGGCGGCCAGGGTGAGGCGGGTCAGCGGCGCGGTGCTGAGGTCCATGCCGGCCGCGCGGTCCTCGGTGAGCAGCCGCTCGGTGGCCCGCGCGCGCTGCGCGGGGGTGAGGGAGCGCCAGTCGAGGTGGGTGACGGGCAGCTCGGCGCGGTGGTGGACGACCTGCACGGGGTGGGGCAGGCCCTGCCAGTGGACGCTGGTGCGCAGTGCCGGGGTGCGGTCGGCGACCTGCTGCCAGGCGGCGGCGAAGGCGCGCGGGTCGGCCACCCCGGACAGCCGTACGGCCGTGCGGTCGAAGTAGGCGTGCTCGGTGTCCACCAGGCCGTGGAAGAGCATGCCGGACTGGAGCGGGGTGAGCGGCAGGACGTCCTCGGCGTGCCGGCCGGTGCCGAGGAGCCGGTCCAGCTGGTCCTGGCCGAGTCCGGCGAGGGGGAAGTCGGAGGGGGTGCGGCCGCCCGCGTCGGGGCGGGCGCAGTGCGCCACGATGTCCCGCAGGGCGGCGAGGGTGTCCTCGGCGAGCCGGCGGACGGTGTCCTCGTCGTGGACCGCCGGCGGGTAGGTCCAGCCGAGTTCCAGGCGGCCCCGCTGCACCACTCCGGTGATGTCCAGCACGTACGGGCGCGGTTCGTCGGGGTCGGTGTCGCGGCCGGCCGGGGGCAGGGAGCCGTGGACGAGGCCGCCGGCGCCGCCCGTGTCCCACTGGCCGTGGTAGTTGAAGCCGACCTGCGGTGCCGCGGCGCCGGCGAGCGGACTGCCGGGCACGAGGTGGCGCAGCGCGCCGTGGCTCAGGCCGCGCGACGGCACGGCGCGCAGCTGCTCCTTGACGGCGCGGAGGGTGTCGTGCCAGCCGGCGTCCGGGTCGACGCGCAGGGCGAGCGGGTACTCGGCGGTGAACCAGCCGACGGTGCGGGAGAGGTCGACGTCGTCGAACAGGTCCTCGCGGCCGTGCCCTTCCACGCCCAGCAGGACGGTGTCCCGCCCGCACCAGCGGGCCAGGGTGCGGCCGAGGGCGCTGAGCAGGACGTCGTTGACCTGGGTGCGGTAGGCCTCCGGGACCTGCCGCAGCAGGGCGCCGGTGGTGTCCTCGTCCAGGGTGACCGTGAGGGTGGCGGCGGTGCCGTGGGTGTTCGGGCCGGGCCGCCCGGCGGGCAGTCCGGCCGGGGCCGCGCCGGTGCGCGTCCAGTAGGGCAGGTCGGCGTCCAGCCCGCCGGAGCGGGTGTGCCGGTCGAGCCGGGCGGCCCAGTGGCCGTAGGAGGTGCCCGGGGCGGGCAGCTCCGTGTCGCGGCCGTCCGCGGCGGCCCGGTGGGCGGTCTCCAGGTCCGCCAGCAGGATGCGCCAGGACACGCCGTCGATCACCAGGTGGTGTGCGGTGATGACCAGCTGGGCCGTCCGCTCCGGGCCCCGGTCGAAGAACAGGACGCGGACGACCCGGCCCGCGAGGGGGTCGAGGGCGGCCTGTGCCTCGTCCGTGAGCCGCTGGACCTCGCGCTCCAGTGCCGCCTCGTCCAGCGCGGCCGCGTCGTGGCGGGTGAAGACGCCGTCCGGTGCCTGGGGCAGCGCCTCCTGGCGCCAGCCGTCGCCGGTGCGGTGGAAGCGGGTGCGCAGGGCCGGGTGGTGGCGCACGAGGGCGTCGACGGCGGTCCGGAGCGCCGGTCCGTCCGTGCCGGCGGCGAGTTCGAGGCGCTGGGTCATGGTGAACCGGAGCGGCTGTCCGGGTTCGCGGCCGTCCAGGTACCAGTGCTGGATCGGGGTGAGCGGTGCCTCGGCCGTCTCCTCGGTGGCGGCCGGTCGCGGGGCCGACGCGCGGACGCGCAGGGCGAGTTCGGCGACCGTCTGGTGGCGGAAGACGTCCTTGGTGGTGAGGGCGAGTCCGGCCTGCCGGGCGCGGGAGACGATCTGGATGCTGAGGATCGAGTCGCCGCCGAGCGCGAAGAAGTTGTCGCGGGCGCCGACCCGTTCGACGCCGAGCACCTCCGCCCAGATCGCCGCCAGCTGTTCCTCGGCGCCGGGCCGTGGGGCGGTGTACGGGGTGGTGCTGTCGGGCTGGGCGGGCGGTGCGGGCAGGGCGCGCCGGTCGGTCTTGCCGCTGGTGGTGCGGGGGATGCGGGCCAGCGGGACGAACGCGGCGGGCACCATGTGGTCGGGCAGGGTACGGCGCAGGGCGAGCCGCAGTTCGTCGGCGGACGGGGCGCGGCCGGCGGCCGGCACGACGTAGCCGACGAGCAGGAGCCGGCCGGCGTGCTCGCGGGCGGTGACCGCGGCGTCGGCGACGTCCGGGTGGTCCAGGAGCGCGGCCTCCACCTCGCCGGGCTCGATGCGGAACCCGCGGATCTTGACCTGTTCGTCCACCCGGCCGAGGAACTCCAGCAGCCCGTCCCGGTCCCAGCGGGCCCGGTCCCCGGTGCGGTACATCCGCTGTCCCGGTCCGCCGAACGGGTCGGCGAGGAAGCGGGCGGCGGTGAGGCCGGGCCGGTCGCGGTAGCCGCGGGCCACCTGCGCACCGGCCAGGTACAGCTCGCCGGGCACCCCGGGCGGCACCGGACGCAGGGCGCCGTCGAGGACGTAGGCGCGCAGGTTGCCGCCGGGCCGGCCGATGACGGGGCGGTCGGGCCGGTCGCCGGCACGGCCGTAGACGGCGTCGACGGTGCACTCGGTGGGCCCGTACATGTTGTACACCGCGACGCCCAGTTCCCGTTCGGTGCGCACGAGTTCGCGCCAGCCGGCCGGGGTGACGGCCTCGCCGCCGACGAGCAGCAGGCCCGGGTGGTGGCGGCCGGGGGCGAGCAGTCCGGCGGCGGTGAGTTCGCGGAGGAAGGACGGGGTGACGTTCACCAGGTCGAGGCGGCGGGAGGCGACCTGGGCGCAGAACGCCTCCGGGTCCAGGCGGACGTCCTCGTCGATCAGGTGGACCTCGTGGCCGAGGGCGAGGAGCAGCGGTCCCTCCCAGGAGGTGTCGAAGGAGAAGGAGGCGCTGAGCGCGGCCCGCAGCCGCCGTCCGCCGGTGGTGTGCGGGGCGAGCAGGCCCGTGCGGTGGTCGTGGCAGAGGTTGACCAGCTGCCGGTGTTCGACGGCGACGCCCTTGGGGCGGCCGGTGGAGCCGGAGGTGTAGACGATGTAGGCGGTGTGCTCGGGCAGCAGGGGCCGGATCCGGTCGGCGTCGGTCGGGTCGTGGGCGGGCAGCCGGTCCCAGGGCACCGTGTCGAGGTCGGTGAGCAGGGTGTGCGGGCGGGCGTCGGCGAGGAGGAACTCCTGGCGCTCCGCGGGGAGCCCGGGGTCCAGGCAGAGCAGGGTGGCGCCCGCCTTGAGGACGGCGAGGAGTGCCGTGACCAGGTCGGAGGTGCGGGGCAGTCGTACGGCGACGACGTCCTCGGGACCGGCGCCCCGGGCGATGAGGTGGTGGGCGAGCCGGTTGGCGCGCTGGTTCAGCGCCGCGAAGTCCAGGGTGGCGCCGCGGGCCGCCAGGGCGGTGCGGTGCGGGGTGCGGGCGGCCTGCGCCTCGAACAGGGCGGGGAACGTGGTCTCCGGCTCCGGCAGTCGGGCGCCCTGCCCGTGCCGGAGCACCTGCTGCCGCTCGGCGCCGGTCATGAGCGGCAGGCGGCCCACGGCCTGTCCGGGGTCCTCGGCGGCGGCCTCCAGCAGGATCCGCAGCCGGGCCGCCAGGTGTTCGGCGGTGTCGGCGTCGAACAGGTCGGTGTTGTACTCCAGGTAGCCGGTGAGGCCGCCGTCGGTCTCCGTGAAGTCGAAGGCGAGGTCGAAGGTGGCGGTGCGCACCGGCGGGGTGACCGGCTCCACGGTCAGGCCGGGCAGCCGGGGGAGCTCCGCGCCGAGGTTGTGCAGGGCGACCATGACCTGGAACAGCGGGGTGCGGCTGGTGTCCCGCTCGGGCTGGACGGCGTCCACGACACGCTCGAAGGGAACCTCCTGGTGGGCGAAGGCCTCCAGGACGGTGGTGCGCACCTCGGCGAGCAGTTCCCGGAAGGGCAGTGCGGGGCGGACCCTGGCGCGCAGCACCAGGGTGTTGACGAACATGCCGACCACGTCGTGGAGTTCGGGTCGTTCACGGCCGGCGGTGACGGTGCCGACGGTGACGTCCTCCTGGCCCGCCCAGCGGGCGAGCAGGACCTGGCAGGCCGTCACCAGGGTCATGTAGAGGGTGGCGTCGGCCTCCCGGCCCCGCTCGCGCAGCCGCTCGGTGAGCGCGGCGGGCAGGGTGAAGGTGACCAGGGCTCCGTCCCGGGTGCGGACGGCGGGGCGCGGCCGGTCGGTGGGCAGTTCCAGCGGGGTGATGCCGTCCAGGGTCCGGCGCCAGTGGGCGAGTTCCGCCTCGGCCTGTTCGGCGCGGCCGCGCTGCCAGGCGGCGTAGTCGGCGTAGCGGACGGGCAGCGCGGGCAGGTCGGGGCGGCGGTCCGCGACGGCCGCCGTGTACAGCTCGCCCAGGTCCCGGGCCAGCACGCCGGTGGACCAGCCGTCGGTGACGATGTGGTGCGCGGCCAGGACGAGGACGTGCTCGTCGGCGGCGAGCCGGGCCAGGCGGGCCCGGAACAGCGGCCCGGTGGCCAGGTCGAACGCGGTGGCGGCCTCCCGCTCCAGGAGGGCGTCCAGGGCGGCGGTGTCCGCGAGGTCGTCCAGCGGCAGCTCCACGGGCCGCGGCGGGTGCACGGTCTGCCGGGCCTGGCCGTCGTGTTCGGCGAACGTGGTGCGCAGGGTCTCGTGCCGGGCGACGAGCCCGTCCAGGGCGGTGCGCAGGGCGGCCGTGTCGAGCGGGCCGCGCAGCCGCAGCACGGACAGGGTGGTGTACTCGGTGCTGCCCGGCTCGAACCGGTCGAGGAACCACAGGCGTTGCTGGGCGTACGACAGCGGCGCCGGCGTGCCGGGGGCGGCGGCCGGGATCACGTCGGCGGTGCTCGCGGCCCGGGGTTCGCCCAGCGCGGCCGCGAGGCCGGACAGGGTGGGGTGGGTGAACAGCAGCCGGGGTGAGACGTCCCGGCCGAAGGCGGCGCGCAGCCGGGAGACGACGCGGACGGCGAGGATGGAGTCGCCGCCGAGGGCGAAGAAGTCGTCGTCGGCCCCGACCTCGCCGGTGTCCAGGACGTCGGTCCACGCGGCGGCGACCAGCCGCTCGGCCGGGGTGCGCGGCGGGGTCCGGTGGGTGGTGTCGGCGGCGAAGCCGTCGGGGCCGGGCGCGGGCAGGGCGCGCCGGTCGAGCTTGCCGTTGACGGTGAGCGGCAGCGCGGCCAGCGGGACGTAGGCGGCCGGCACCATGTGCGCGGGCAGCGACCCGGCCAGATGGGCGCGGAGTTCGGCGGCGGACGGGGGCGGTACGGCGCGGTCGCCGGTACCGGTGCCGACGACGTGGGCGACCAGCCGGCGGGTCCCGGCGCTGTCCTCGTACACGCCGACGGCGGCCGCGCCCACACCCGGGTGGCTGTGCAGGGCGGCCTCGATCTCCCCGGGCTCGATGCGGTAGCCGCGGATCTTGACCTGCTGGTCGGCGCGGCCCAGGTACTCCAGGGTGCCGTCGCCCCGCCGGCGGACCCGGTCCCCGGTGCGGTACATGCGGGTGCCGGGCCTGCCGAAGGGGTCGGCGGGGAACCGGGTCGCGGTGAGGCCGGGCCGGTTCAGGTAGCCGCGCGCGAGGCCCTCGCCGGCGACGAACAGCTCGCCGACGGCGCCGGGCGGCACCGGCCGCAGCGTGTCGTCGAGGACGTACAGCCGCAGGTCGGGGATGCCGGTGCCGATGGGGCTGGCGGGGCCCGCGCCGGCCGCCCGGCGGTCCAGCGGGGCGTAGGTGACGTGCACGGTGGTCTCGGTGATGCCGTACATGTTGACCAGGCGGGGCGCGGTGTCCGGGTGCCGGGCGTACCAGTCGGCGAGCCGGGTGACGTCCAGCGCCTCACCGCCGAAGATCACCGTGCGCAGCGCCAGCCGGCCGCTCACCTCCGGGAGTTCGGCGTCCGCCCGGCTGAGCGGGTAGAACGCGGAGGGGGTCTGGTTGAGGACGGTGACCTGTTCGTCGGCGAGCAGGCGCAGGAAGTCCTCCGGGGAGCGGGCGGTGTCGTCGGGGACGATCACGAGCCGGCCGCCGTGCAGCAGCGGGCCCCACAGCTCCCAGACCGAGAAGTCGAAGGCGTAGGAGTGGAACAGCGTCCACACGTCGTCGGGGCCGAAACCGAACCACTCCCGGGTGCGGGTGAACAGCCGGACCACGTTGGCGTGCGGGACGACGACGCCCTTGGGCCGGCCGGTGGAGCCGGAGGTGTAGATGGCGTAGGCGGGGCTCTCGGGCAGCGCGCGGCGGGCCGGTCCGGCGGCCGGGTGCCGGCCGAGGTCGGCGCGGACGTCCGGGTCGTCCAGCAGGATCCGGGGTACGGCGCTGTCGGCCGTGTTCCGCCGGGTGGTGACCAGGGCCACCGGTTCGGCGTCCGCGAGCAGGTGCCGGACGCGTTCGGCGGGCAGCGCGGGGTCGATGGGCAGGTAGGCGGCGCCGGTCTTGAGGACGGCGAGGACGGCGACCACGAGGTCGGTGGAGCGGGGCAGGGCGAGGGCCACGAACGTCTCGGGTCCGGCGCCGAGTTCGGCGAGCCGGTGCGCGAGCCGGCCGGAGCGTTCGTCCAGGGTGGCGTAGTCGAGCCGGTCGTCGCCGCAGCTGACGGCCTCGGCGCGGGGGGTGCGGGCGGCCTGGGCCGCGAACAGGGCGTCCAGGGTGTCGGCGGGCCTGCCCTCCTCGGTGCCGTTCCCGTCGGCGAGCAGCCGGCGGCGCTCCTCGGCGGTCGTCCAGGCGAGGTCGCGCACGGGCCGGTCGGGATCGTCGGCCAGCTCGGTGAGCAGCAGGCACAGCCGGTCGGCGAGGTCGCCCGCCGTCGCGGCGTCGAACAGCTCGGGGTCGTAGGCGAGGTCGAAGCCGAACCGCTCGCCCTGGTAGGCGCGCAGGACGAGGGGGTAGTTGGTGGCGTCGCGGGCGGAGACGTCCGTGAGGCGTATCCCGGTGCCGGCCGAACGGGCCTGGTCGAAGGGGTAGTTCTCGAAGGCCACCATGCTGTCGAACAGCGGGGTGCCGGCGGGCGTGCCGCTCAGTGAGGTCAGCTCGGCGAGGGAGACCGCCGCGAACCGCCGTGCCTCGGCCTGCGCCCGCTGGAGTTCCCGGAGCCATGCGGTGGCGGTGCGGTCGCCGTCCACGCGGACGCGGGTGGGCAGGGTGTTGATGAACATGCCGACCATCGACTCGACGCCGGGCAGGTCGTCGGGGCGTCCGGAGACGGTGGTGCCGAACACCACGTCCGGCTCGCCGCTGTAGCGGGACAGCAGCAGTGCCCAGGCGCCCTGCACGACGGTGCCGAGGGTCAGTCCGGCCCTGCGGGCGGTGCGGGCCAGCCGCGCGGAGACCTCCTCAGACAGTCCGGCGGTGTGCACGCGGCCGGAGCGGGTCTCGTGGTCGCGGCGCCGGACGCGGTCGACGGGCAGCGGGGTGGGGGTGGCGAACCCGGCGAGCACGGTCCGCCAGTGGGCACGGGCGGCCTCGGTGTCCTGGCCGGCGAGCCAGCGCACGTAGGCGCCGAACGGCTGCCGTACCGGGGGCCGGGACGCGGTGCCGGCGGTGAGGGCCGCGTACTCCTCGAACACGTCGGTGAGCACCTGGGCCAGGCTCCAGCCGTCCAGGATCAGGTGGTGGGAGGTCCACAGCAGCTGCACCCGGGCCTCGGGCAGCCGGACGAGGGTGAGCCGCATCAGGGGTGCGGTGCCGAGGTCGAGGCCGCGCGCGAGGTCGTCCGCGCGCAGCCGGTCGAGCCGCCGGTCCCGTTCCTGAGCGTCCAGTTCGCGCCAGTCCGTCTGCTCGACGGGGACGGTGACGCTGCGGTGCACGACCTGGAGCGGCACCGGTACGTCCTCCCACACCACCGAGGTGCGCAGCGCCGGGGTGCGGTCGGTGACCCGCTGCCAGGCCAGGGCGAGGGCGTCGGGGTCGCTCACCCCGTCGAGCAGCAGGGCGGCCTGGTCGAGGTAGACGTCGTCGGGTCCGCCGACCAGCCGGTGGAAGAGCATGCCCTCCTGGAGCGGGGTGAGCGGCAGCAGGTCCTCGACGTCCCGGCCGTCCCCGGCGAGGCGGTCCACGCCGGCCTGGTCGAGGCGGGCGAGCGGGAAGTCGGAGGGGGTACGGCCGCCCGCGCCGGGCCGGGCGCAGTGCTCGGTGATGCCGGCGAGCGCGCGGACCATGCCGTCGGCCAACCGCCTTACGGTGTCCTCCCGGTGCACCTGGTCGCTGTAGTGCCAGGTGATCTCCAGTTCGCCGTCGGCGACCAGCGCGGAGACGTCCAGGAGGTGGTCGAGGGGGGCGCCGGGGTCGGTGTCCCGGCCGGGTACGTCGGCGGCGGGTGCGAAGTCCTGCCCCGAGGAGGCCTCCCACTGGCCGTGGTAGGTGAAGCACACCTGGGGCAGCGGGACTCCGGCGAGGGTCCGTGCCGAGGGGTCGGGGGAGCCGAGGTGGCCGAGCGCCTGGTAGCCCAGGCCGCGCCGGGGCACGGCCCGCAGCGCTTCCTTGACGGCCTTGAGCGTGGCCCCCCAGTCGGCCGGGTCCGCCGGGGTCAGGGTGACCGGGTACTGGGTGGTGAACCAGCCGACCGTGCGGGACAGGTCGGTGCCCTCGGCGAGGTCCTCCTCCCGGCCGTGGCCCTCCAGGGCGACGGTCACCCGGTCGGTGCCGGTCCAGTCGGCCAGGACCCGGGCCAGCGCGCTCAGCAGGACGTCGTTGACGTGGGTGCGGTAGACGGGCGGCACGCGGCGCAGCAGGGCCTCGGTGGTGGCGCGGTCCAGCCGGGTGCGGACGGTGCGCACGGATCCGGCGAGCGGGGTGCCGGGGAGGTCGGCGGGGAGCGGGATGGGCGGCAGCGCGGCTGCCCGCGTCCAGTGGGGCAGGTCGTCGTCCAGGTCTCCGGCGCTAACCCGTGCGGCCAGCTCGCGCGCCCAGTCGGCGAACGGGGTGTGCTCGGGCTCCGGCCGCGGGTCCTGCCCCGCCACGGCCTGCCGGTAGGCCTCTTCGAGGCCGGCCAGCAGCACCCGCCAGGAGACGCTGTCGACGGCCAGGTGGTGGGCGGTGACGAAGAGCCGGGGGCGCTGTCCGCCGGTGAGCAGGGCGGCGCGGAACAGCGCGCCGGTGGCCGGGTCCAGTGCCGCGCGGGCGGCCTCGGCGGCTTCCTCGGGTGAGGTGTCCGGGCCGTGCCGGGTGAGCAGTCCGGTGGCCGGGCCGGTACCGGGGTGCTGCCGCCAGGTGCCGTCGGTGCGGGTGAAGCGGGTGCGCAGGGCGGGGTGCCGGGCCACCAGGGCCTCCAGCGCCCGTTCCAGCGCCCGTTCGTCCAGGTCGTGCGGCAGGTCGAGCAGCATCGACATGCTGAAGTGCCGCAGCGGGCCGTGCGTGGCGAGGAACCACTCCTGGACGGGGGTGAGCGGGGCGGGCCCGTCCTCGTGCGGGCGCCGGGGGGCGGGCACGGCGGCGGTGCGGCGGGAGCCGTCGGCGCCGTGCGACTCGGCGGCGGCGTGGGTCGCGGCGGCGGCCAGGTCGGCGACCGTCTGGTGCCGGAAGACGTCCTGCGAGCCGATCCGCAGGCCGGCGGCGCGGGCCCGGGAGACGGTCTGGATGCTCAGGATCGAGTCGCCGCCCAGCTCGAAGAAGTTGTCCGTGACACCCACCCGGGCCACGCCGAGCACCTCGGCCCAGACGGCGGCCAGCGTCTCCTCCTCCGGGGTGCGCGGGGCCACGAACTCCCCGTGCCGCTCGGTGGTCTCGGGCGCGGGCAGGGCGCGCCGGTCCAGTTTGCCGCTGGTGGTCAGGGGCAGCGCGTCCAGCGGCGTGAAGGAGGCCGGCACCAGGGCGTCCGGCAGGGTGCGGCGCAGGGCCGCCCGCAGCTCGGCGGGGGCGGGCCGGGGCGCGCCGGGCGCGGGGACGACGTAGGCGGCGAGGCGGGTGTGGCCGTGTGCGTCGGGTACGGCGACCACCGCGGCGGCGGCGATGCCGGGCAGCTCCAGCAGGGCGGCCTCGATCTCGCCGGGCTCGATGCGGTGGCCGCGCACCTTCACCTGGTCGTCGGCGCGGCCGAGGTAGTCCAGGCGGCCGTCGGCGGTCCAGCGGGCCAGGTCGCCGGTGCGGTACATGCGGGTGCCGGGCGGCCCGTAGGGGTCGGCGAGGAAGCGGGCGGCGGTCAGGCCGGGGCGGCCGGTGTAGCCCCGGGCCAGCTGGGCGCCCGCGAGGTACAGTTCGCCGCCGACGCCGGGCGGCACCGGCTGCAGCCGGTCGTCCAGCACGTAGGCCCGGACCCCGGGCAGGGGGCGGCCCACCAGCGGCCGGTCGCCGCCGTCGATGCGGCAGGACAGCGCGTCGACCGTGCACTCGGTCGGGCCGTAGAAGTTGTACGCGGTCACGTCCGGGTGGGCGGCCAGCTCCCGCCAGAGCGCGGGTCCGACCGCCTCACCGCCGAGCATGAGGACCCGGGGGCGGTGCCGGGGGTCGGTGAGCAGGCCGGCGGGCAGCAGCTGCCGCAGGTAGGAGGGGGTGACGTCGAGGAAGTCGACGCGGTGCCGGACGACGTACTCGACCAGGGCGGCCGGGTCCATCCGGGTCGTCTCGTCGACCAGGTGCAGCGGGTGGCCGTCGGCCATCAGCAGCACGCCTTCGAGGGAGGTGTCGAAGGAGAAGGACGCGGTGAGCGCGACCCGGAGCGGGCCGCCGCCCGCCTCGGCGACGAACCCGGCCCGGTGCGCGGCCAGCAGGTGCGCCGCCGCGCGGTGGGACACGGCGACGCCCTTGGGGCGGCCGGTGGAGCCGGAGGTGTGGATGACGTACGCGGTGTGCCCGGGGTGCAGCGGGGCGCGCCGGTCGGCGTCGGTGGGGTCGGTGTCCGGGGCGGTCGCGGGTACGGCACGCAGGGCGGCCTCGTCCAGGACCAGGGCCGGGCGGGCGTCGTCCAGCAGGTACCGGACGCGTTCGGCGGGCAGGGCGGGGTCGAGCGGCAGATAGCCGGCGCCGGACTTCCAGACGGCGAGGATCGCGGTGATCATGTCGGCGGTGCGCGGCAGCCGCAGCGCGACCAGCCGTTCGGGGCCGGCGCCGAGCGCGACGAGGTGGTGGGCGAGCCGGTTGGCGCGGGCGTTGAGGGTGGCGTAGTCCAGCCGTTCGCCGCCCGCGACCAGCGCGAGGGCGTCCGGCGTGCGGGCCGCGCGGCGCTCGAAGAGCACCGGGTACGGGGTGTCGTCCACGGGGTTGCGCGGGCCGGCGCTCCAGTCGTGGACGACACGCCGTATCTCCTCCCCGGACAGCAGGGGCAGGCTGCCCAGCGGGCGGTCGGGTGCCCCGGTGGCGCCCTCCAGCAGGCGCAGCAGTTGCCGGGCCAGCCGCTCGGCCGTGGCCGCGTCGAACAGGTCGGTGCGGTACTCCAGCAGGCCGGTGAGCGCCTCGCCGTCCGGCACGAACTCGATGCTCAGGTCGAAGGTGGCGGCCTGCCGGGGCACGGTGACGGGGGTGGTGGCGAGGCCGCGCGGGGCGGTCGCGGCGGGCGGGTCGGGGTGCAGCAGGACCATCACGTCGAACAGGGGGTTGCGTCCCGCCTCGCGGGGTGCGCCCACCGCCTCCACGATCCGCTCGAACGGTGTGTCGCCGTGCGCGAAGGCGTCGCCGACCGTGCCGGCCGCCCTGGCCAGCAGCTCACGGAAGGATCCGGAGGCCTTGACCGGGGTGCGGAGCACGACCGTGTTCACGAAGAAGCCGACGGCCCGTTCGAGATCGGTACGGGACCGGCCGGGTGTCAGGGAGCCCACGGTGATGTCGTCCTGGCCGGACCAGCGGGCCAGCAGCGCCTGGACGGCCGCGACCAGGGCGGTGTGGAGGGTGCTGTGCTGTTCTCTGGCGAGGTCGCGCAGCCGGGCGGTGAGACGGGCCGGGACGGTGAAGGTGTGGACGGCGCCCTCCCCCGCCTCCTCGCCGCGCCGGGGCCGGTCCAGGGGCAGCTGCGGGGCGACCGCGCCCGCCAGCTGCTCCTTCCAGTAGGCGAGATGGCGTTCCAGGCGGGGGCCCGAGAGCTGTTCGCGCTGCCACACCGCGAAGTCCGGGTACTGCGTGGCCGGCGGGGGCAGGTGGGGCCGGCCGCCCTGGGCGAGGGCGTCGTAGGCGGTGCACAGCTCGTCCAGGACCACACCCATCGACCAGCCGTCGGTGACGATGTGGTGGGCCGTCAGGAGCAGGACGTGCGCGGTGGCGGACTCGCGCAGCAGCAGGGCGCGCAGCAGCGGACCGTGCCGCAGGTCGAAGGGGCGGGAGTACTCGGCCAGCAGGTCCGCGTCCAGGTCACCGGCGTCCCGGACCGGCAGCGGCACCGGGCCGGCGGGGTGCACGCGCTGCACCGGGCGGCCGTCGGTCTCCTCGAAGGTGGTGCGCAGGGCCTCGTGCCGGGCCACGACGGCGGTGAGGGCCTCCCGCAGGGCCTCGCGGTCCGGTGTGCCGGTGAGGCGGACGGCGACGGCGCTGTTGTAGCGGGGGTCGCCGGGGCGCAGCCGGTCCAGGAACCACAGCCGCGCTTGCGCGAAGGACAGCGGCAGCGGGCGGTCCCGGTCGGCGCGCGGGATGCCCTGCGGGGCGGCCGGGGCCGTGCCGCCGGCCCGTCCTGCCAGCCGCCGCCGCAGTGCTTCCCGCATCTGCTCGGGCAGTGCCTCGGCGCGGTCCCGCCGGGAGGGCCGCGCGGAGCCGGAGGGGTTCGAAGGGGTCGAAGACGTCATGGTCGTCGGGTCCTCACCGTTCGTGGTCGTGGCCGCCGGCAGCGGCGTCTTCGGAGTCGTCGCCGTACGCGGCGTCTTCCAGCTCGCTCAGGACCTGTTCCTCCACGACGTCCGCGAGGGCGGCGACGGTGCGGGAGACCAGGACGTCCCGGGGGGTGAGCGTGACGCCGAACGCGTCGTTGGCGCGGGAGGCGATGAGCAGGGCGCGCATGGAGTCGCCGCCGAGCAGGAAGTAGTCGTCCTCGGCGCCCACGGCGGTCCGGAGGGTCTCCTCCCAGATGGCCGCCAGCGCCTCCTCGGTGGGCGTGCGGGGTGCGACGTACCCGGCACCCGGCTGCTCCTCGGCCGGTTCCGGGGCGGGCAGGGCGGCCCGGTCGGTCTTGCCGTTCTCGGTGACCGGGAAGCGGTCCAGCACCATGTACGCCGAGGGCACCATGGGGCCGGGCAGGGAGCGGGCGGCCAGCTCGCGCAGTTCGGCGGTGGTGGGCGGTTCCGCGCCGGGTGCCGTGAGCAGGTGGGCGACCAGGCGCGGCTGTCCCGGTTCGTCCTCGCGCACGGTCACCACGGCGTCCAGCACGCCCGGGTGGCGGGCCAGGGTCGCCTCGACCTCGCCCGCCTCGATGCGGTGGCCGCGCAGCTTCAGCTGGTGGTCGGTGCGGCCCAGGTAGTGCAGTTCGCCGGCGCTGTCCCGGCGCACCAGGTCGCCGGTGCGGTACATGCGGGTGCCGGGCGGTCCGAACGGGTCGGCGCGGAACCGGGCCGCGGTCAGGCCGGGCCGGCCGAGGTAGCCGCGGGCCAGTGCCGCTCCGGACAGCCAGAGTTCACCGGCGACACCGTCGGGGACCGGGCGCAGCCGGGCGTCGAGGACGTAGGCGCCGGTGGCGGGCAGCGGGCGGCCGATGGGCGGTGCGGTGCCGTCCGCCGTCAGGGGCGCGGACCAGGTGGCGACGACGGTGGCCTCGGTGGGGCCGTAGGAGTTGACCATGCGGTGGTGCGGGGCCCAGCGGGCGACGAGTTCGGCACCGCAGGCGTCGGCGCCGACGATCAGCGTCTTCAGGTCGGGCAGCGTGCCGGGCGCGTCGGCGGGCACGGTGGCGAGCGCGGCCGGCGGCAGCAGGGTGTGTGTGATCCGTCCGGCCCGCAGTGTGTCGGCCAGTTCGGCGCCGAGCAGCGGGCCGGGCCGGGGTACGACCAGCCGGGCGCCGTGCGGCAGGGACGCGCACAGCTCCAGCACGGAGGCGTCGAAGCTGGGCGTGGCGAAGGCCAGCACCCGGTCGGCCGGGGCGACCTGGTAGTGGGCGGCCTCGGCGGCGGAGAACGCGGCGAGCCCGCGGTGGGTGACGACGACGCCCTTGGGGGTGCCGGTGGAGCCGGAGGTGTAGATGACGTAGGCCGGGTCGTCCAGGTCGAGCGGGCGGGTCCGGTCGGCGTCGCCGGGCCGGTGTCCCGGCGCCTCGTCCGGCGGGGCGGCGAGCAGGTCCGCGACCTCCTTCGCGTCGAGGGTGAGGGCGGGGGCCGCGTCGCGCAGCATCAGGGCGATCCGCTCCTCCGGGTAGGCGGGGTCGACGGGCAGGAACGCGGCGCCCGCCTTCGCCACCGCGAGCTGGGCGAGCACCATGTCCGCCGAGCGGGGCAGCAGCAGCGCGACGAGGTCGCCGGGTCCGGCGCCCCGGGCGATGAGCCGGTGCGCGAGCCGGTTGGCGAGCGTCTCGGTCTCGGCGAACGTGAGGAGGGTGCCGGGCGCTTCGAGTGCGGGGGCGGCCGGCCACCGGTCGACGGCGGCCTCGACCAGCGCGGGCAGGGTGGCGGCGGGCACCGGGCCGCGCGCCGGGCGGGCCGGGCCGTGCAGCAGCCGGTCGCGTTGCGCGGGCGGCAGGACGTCGACGTCGTCCAGGCGGGCGGTGCCGTCGGAGGCGGCCAGGGCGTCCAGGGTGTGCAGCAGCTGTCCGGCCAGCGAGGAGGCGGTGGCCGCGTCGAAGTAGCGCGGGTCGTAGCCGAGTTCCACGGTCAGCCGGTCGCCGGGCGAGACGACCACGGTGAGGGGGTAGTTGGTGGCCTCGCGGGCGTCCAGGTCGCGCAGGGCGAGCCCGTGCGCCCCGGCGGTGGTGTCCCCGACCGGGTAGTTCTCGAAGACCACGAGGCTGTCGAACAGCGGTGTCCCGGACGGCAGTCGGGTGAACCGGTGCAGCGCGTTGAGCGGCAGGTGGTCGTGCCGGCGGTCCTCGGCCCGGGCCTCCTGCACCGCGCGCAGCCACTCGGTGCACCGGGCGTCGCCGTCGACCGCGGTCCGGGCGGGCAGCGTGGTGATGAACAGGCCGGTGATGGTGTCGGCGCCGGGCAGGTCGGCGGGCCGGCCGGAGACGGTGGCACCGAAGCACACCTCGCGCTCCCCGCTCCAGCGCGCCAGCAGCAGCGCCCAGGCGCCCTGCACCAGCGTGTTGAGGGTGAGCCGGTGCCGGCGGGCGAACTCCGTCAGCCGCCGTGACCGTTCGGCGTCGAGCCGCTCCGACAGCCAGGTGCCGGAGCGGGCGGTGGCGCCGGGGGCGGGCCTGCGGTCGTACGGCAGCGGGGTCGGTGTGGCGAGGCCGGCCAGGACCTCGCGCCAGTGCTGCTCGGCGGGGCCGGTGTCGCGGGCTGCCAGCCAGGCGGCGTAGTCCGCGAAGGGCCTGCGCTCGGGCAGCCGGGGCCGCTCGCCGCGGGCGAGGGCGGCGTGCGCGGCCGTGACGTCGGACAGGACGTGGAAGACGCTCCAGCCGTCCAGCAGGACGTGGTGGAAGGTCCACACCACGCGGACCGCGTCCGGGCCGAGCCTGACCAGGGCGAGCCGCAGCAGCGGGGCACGGTCCAGGGCGACGCCCCGGTCGCGCTCGTCGGCGAGCAGGTGCTCCAGCTCCGCCTCCCGCCGGTCTTCCGGCAGCCCGCTCCAGTCGTGCTCGGTGACCGGCAGGGTCGCCCCCCGGTGGACGACCTGGAGCGGCACGGGTACGCCGTGCAGGGCGACGGAGGTGCGCAGCACGGGGGTGCGGTCGACGACGTGCTGCCAGGCGGCGGCCAGCGTGGCGAGGTCGCGGGCGCCGTCGGCGACGAAGGTGATCTGCTCGACGTACAGGCCGTGTCCGGCCTCGTCGAGGCCGTGCATCACCATGCCGGTCTGGGTGGGCGTGAGCGGGTAGACGTCCGTGACGCCCGTTCCGTCGCCGACGAGCCGGTCCACGGCCGCCTGGTCCAGCGGCGCGAGCGGGAAGTCGGAGGGGGTGCGGCCGCCCGCGCCGGGTTCGGCGCAGTGCCGGACGATCGCGCGGAGTTCACCGGTCAGCTCGGCCGCCAGCCGGGCGACGGTCTCCCGCCGGTGCACGGAGCGGGAGTACGACCAGGTGAACTCCAGCCCCTCCTCGGTGACGCGGCCGAGGACGTCGAGGAGGAACGGCCGGTCGGCGGCGTGGTCCATGCCGCCGGTGAGGCCGCCGTGGGGGGCGTGCAGCAGGCCGCCCGGGGCGGGGTTCCCGTCCGGCCGGCCCAGGTAGTTGAAGCAGACCGGTGGCAGGGCGGGCAGGCCGCGGCCGGCCGTGGGGTGCAGGAAGCGCAGCGCGCCGTAGCCGAGTCCGCCGTGCGGTACGGCCCGCAGGTTCTCCTTGACGGCCTTCAGCACGGTGCCGGTGCCGGCGTCGCGGGGCACGTCCAGGGCGACCGGGTGGACGGCGGTGAACCAGCCGGCGGTGCGGGCGAGGTCGACGTCCGCGAACGGGTTCTCGCGGCCGTGGCCCTCCAGGGTCACCGCCACCCGGTCCCGGCCGGTCCAGCGGGCCAGGACCCGGCCGAGCGCGGTCAGCAGGACGTCGCCCACGCGGGTGCGGTAGGCCTCCGGCACCTCCTGGAGCAGCCGGCGGGTCTCCTCGGCGTCGAGTCCGGCGGTGACGCTGTCCTCGTCGGCGACGGTGTTCGTGCCGCCGGGGTGGTCGGCCGGCAGGGCGGTGTCGGTGTCGAGGCCCTGCCAGTGGGCGAGTTCGGCGTCGAAGCCGCCGGCCTCGGTGTGCGCGGCGAGCCGGCGGGCCCAGTCCCGGAAGGAGGTGCTCTTGGCGCCGAGGGCGGGCCGCTCTCCGTCCCGCAGCGCGCGGTAGGCGGTGTCCAGGTCGTCCAGGAGCATCCGCCAGGACACGGCGTCCACCACCAGGTGGTGCGCGGACAGCAGCAGCACCGGCCGGCCGCCGTCGTCCGGCCGGCACAGCGCGGCCCGCAGCAGCGGCCCGGCGGCCAGGTCGAAGCCTGCGCCGAGGTCCCGGGCCACCTGGTCCGGGTCCGCCCGGTGACGCACCTCCAGGTGCGGGGTGGCGTCACCGGGCGCGGTGCCGTACTGCCGCCACCGCCCGTCCCCGGCCCTCTCGAAGCGCAGCCGCAGGGCGTCGTGGTGCTCCAGTACGGCGGCCAGCGCGGCCCGCAGCAGCCCCTCGTCGGGGTCCGTGGCCAGGTCGAAGGCGACCGTCTGGCTGAAGTGGGCGGGGTCTCCGGTGAGGGTGTCCAGGAGCCAGTGCTGTACGGGGGTGAGCGGGGCGTCGCCGGTCACCGGGCCCTGGTCGGCTTCGACCGCGGGGACGGCCGGGTCCGGCAACCGCTCGGCCGCGGCGGCGAGTTCGGCGAGGGTCTGGTGGGTGAAGAGGTGCCGGGGGGTCAGGGCGAGTCCGGCCCGGCGGGCGGCGGAGACGATCCGGATGCCGAGGACGGAGTCGCCGCCGAGTGTGAAGTAGTTGTCGTCGGCGCCGACTTCGGGCACGCCGAGCACCTCGCACCAGATGTCCGCGAGGGTCCGCTCCGCCTCGGTGCGCGGCGGCCGCCCCGACTCGGCGCCGCCCGCCGCGGAGGGTTCGGGCACGGGCAGCGCCCGCCGGTCGAGCTTTCCGGTGGCGCCGAGCGGCAGCCGCTCCAGCGGCACGACGAGGGCGGGGACCAGGTGGTCGGGGAGGCTGCGGGAGAGGAAGGCCCGCAGTTCGGCGGGGTCCGGCAGGGCAGCCGAGTGCGGTACCGCGTAGCCGACGAGGCGGCGGTGGCCGTCCTGCTCGACGACGCGGGCCGCTGCCGCGGCCACGCCCGGGTGGCGGGTCAGGGCCGCCTCGACCTCGCCGAGTTCGATGCGGAAGCCGCGCACCTTCACCTGGTCGTCGCCGCGGCAGAGGTAGACGAGGTCGCCGTCGGACGTCCAGCGGACCAGGTCGCCGGTGCGGTACATGCGGCTGCCGGGCGGACCGAACGGGTCGGGCAGGAAGCGGGTCGCGGTCAGGCCGGGGCGGCCGAGGTAGCCGCGGGCGACGCCGGTCCCGCCGAGGAACAGCTCGCCGGGCGCACCGGCGGGCACCGGGCGCATCCGGGTGTCCAGGACGTAGGCGCGGGCGCCGCCGAGCGGCCGGCCGATCGGCGGGTCGCGGTCGGGGTCGGCCGGGTCGCAGGTGAAGGCGGTGGCGTAGACGGTGGCCTCGGTGGGGCCGTAGATGTTGCGCACCTCGCTGCCGGGGACGGCGTCGCGGACCCGGCGTACGGTCCGGGCGGGCAGCCCCTCCCCCGCGAGGACGACGGTGTCCGCGGTGATCCGCACGGCGTCCTCGGCGAGGAGCCGGTCCAGGGCGGAGGGCACCGCGCTGAGCAGTCCGGCCCGCCAGGGCCCGGGGCGCTCGGCGAGGGCCAGCAGGTCGCGGACGATCTCCACGCAGCCCCCGGAGAGCAGCGGCGAGAAGATCTCGAAGACCGACACGTCGAAGTTGAGCGAGGTGGAGGCGATGACGTGCGCCAGGCCCCGGCCGGTGAACTCGGCCGCGGCCCAGTCGGTCAGGGCCAGCACGGAGGCGTGGCTGACGACGACACCCTTGGGGCGGCCGGTCGAGCCGGAGGTGTGGATGACGTAGGCGGGGTGGCCGGGCAGCAGGGGTGCGCGCCGTTCCCCGTCTCCGACCGGGGTGTCGGGCACCCCGGCGTCCGTGTCCGGGCCCTGGTCCTGTTCCTGCCCCTGGTCGAGCAGGATCCGGGTGAACGGGCCCTCGGGCAGCCGGCCGGCGGTCTCCGTGGCGGTGACCACGGCGTCGGGCCGTACGTCCTCGAAGAGGAACGCGACGCGCTCGGCCGGGTACTGGGGGTCGACCGGGAGATAGCCGGCGCCGCTCTTGAGCACCGCGAGGAGGGCCACGACCAGGTCGGCGGTGCGGGGGAGGCAGAGGGCGACGAAGCGTTCGGGGCCGGCGCCGGCGGCGATGAGCCGCCGGGCCAGCCTGCTGGAGCGGGCGTCGAGTTCGCGGTAGGTGAGGGTCGTGCCGCCGTGGCGGACGGCCGGGGCGTCCGGGGTCCGCTCGGCCTGCCGCCGGAACGCCTCGGGGAGGGTGCCGTACGGTGCCGCGGCCGGCCTGCCGCCGAACCGGTCCACCAGCGCGCGCCCCGCGGCCGGCTCCAGCAGCGGCAGGTCGGCCAGGCGGCGGTCGGGGTCGGCGGCCATGCCGGTCAGCAGGGTGCGCAGGCTCTCGCCGAGCGCCTCCACCGTCGCGGTGTCGAAGACGGCCGGGTCGTGGTCCAGGTTCACGGCCAGGGTGTCCCCGGGCGCGACGACCACGCTGAGCGGGTAGTTCGTCGGCTCGACGTCCCGTTCCTGTTCCATGGCGAGGCCGTGCCGGGCCAGCGCCCCCTCGTCGAACGGGTAGTTCTCGAAGACCACGATGGAGTCGAACAGCCCGCTGCCGCCCGGCACCTCGCTCCAGGACTGGACCTGCGCCAGCGAGACGAAGTCGTGGCGCCGGGCCTCGGACTGGGCGGACTGCAGCTCGCGCAGCCAGTCGAGCAGCGGGCGGTCGCCGTCGACGCGGGCCCGGGTGGGCAGGGTGTTGATGAACAGGCCCACCATCGAGGTGACGCCCGGGAGTTCGGCGGGCCGCCCGGAGACGGTCGTGCCGAACACCACGTCCTCGCCGCCGCCGTAGCGGGACAGCAGCAGCGCCCAGGCGCCCTGGAGCACGGTGTTGAGGGTGAGCCCGGCCCGCTGGGCGGTCTCCCGCAGCCGCGCGGAGACGTCCGGGCCGAGGGTCATCCGCACCGACCCGGAGGAGGAGGCGCGGTGGGCCTCGGCGGGCCGCCGGTCCCGCGGCAGTTCGGTGGGGGCCTGGAAGCCGGCGAGGGTCGCGCGCCAGTACGCCTCGGCCCTCCCGGTGTCCCGCCCGGCCAGCCAGCGCAGGTAGTCGGCGAAGGGCCTGCGCTCGGTCACCCGCGGGCGGCGCCCGGAGGTGAGGGCCGCGTAGCGTTCGCAGACCTCGTCGAAGAGCTGGGCCGCGCTCCAGCCGTCGAGCAGGACGTGGTGGAAGGTCCACAGCAGCCGGACCCGGTCGGGGCCCAGCCGGATCAGCGTCAGCCGCATCAGGGGCGCCGCGCCGAGGTCGATGCCCGCCTCCCGGTCCTCGGCGAGCAGCCGGTCCAGGTCGTGCCACTGGCCGCCGGACCAGTCGAGGTGGGTGACGGGCACGGTGGCCCGGTGCCGGACGACCTGGAGCGGCTCCGGGGTCTCCTGCCACACCAGGCCGGTGCGCAGCACCGGGTTGGCGTCGGCGGTGTGCTGCCACGCCTCGGCGAGGGCGTGCGGGTCGGTGACGCCGGACAGCACCAGCTGCACCTGGTTGACGTAGGTGCGGGCGGCGGGGTCGAGCAGGCTGTGGAAGAGCATGCCCGCCTGCATCGGCGTCAGCGGGTAGACGTCCGCGACGTCCCGGCCGTCCCCGGCGATCCGGTCGACGGCGGCCTGGTCCAGGCGGGCCAGCGGGAAGTCCGAGGGGGTACGGCCGCCCGCGCCGGGGCGGGCGCAGTGCGCGACGATGTCGTCGAGGGCCCGCAGCATGCCCTCGGCGAGCGCGGTGACGGTGTCCTCGCGGTGCCGTCCGGCGCTGTAGTACCAGCTGATCTCCAGCCGGTCGTCCTCGACCCGGGCCACGACGTCCAGCAGGTGCGGCCGCTCGGTGCCGGGTGCCTCCGCTCCGTCCAGGCCGCCGGGCACCGCTCCGAGCAGGGCGCCGCCGTCGGCGGACCAGTCGAAGCGGCCCAGGTAGTTGAAGGTGATGCCGGGCGCGGGTGCGCGGGTGAGTGTCGCCTCGCGGGCGAGGTGGCGCAGGACGCCGTAGCCGAGTCCCCGGTCGGGTACGGCCCGCAGCTGCTCCTTCACCGACTTCAGGGCGGTGCCCCAGTCCCCCGCCGGGACGGTCAGGGCGACCGGGAAGAGGGAGGTGAACCAGCCGACCGTGCGGGACAGGTCGACGTCCTCGAACAGCTGGTCCTCGCGTCCGTGCCCCTCCAGGCCGACGGCGACGGTGTCGCGTCCGGTCCAGTCGGCGAGGACCCGGCCCAGGGCGGTGAGCAGGACGTCGTCGACGCGGGTGCGGTAGACGCCGGGGACGCGGCGCAGGAGCCGGTCGGTGCGGTCGCGGTCCAGGCGGACGGTGACCTCGCGGACGTCGGCCGCGGTGTTGCCGCCGTCGCGGTCCACGGGCAGCGGGTCGGCGCAGGCGCGGGCGGCCCGCTCCCAGTGGGCGAGCTGGGCGGTGAAGCGGTCGTGGTCGCGCAGCCGGCGGGCCCACTCCCGTACGGAGGTGGTGCGTCCGGGCAGCCGTACGGGCTGCCCGGACGCGGCCTGCCGGTAGGCGGTCTCCAGGTCCTCCAGCAGGATCCGCCAGGAGACGCCGTCGACCACCAGGTGGTGGGCGAGGAGCAGCAGCCGGGCGGGCCGGGTGCCGTCGGCGGTGAACAGCCGGGCGGTGATCAACGGGCCGGTGTCCAGGCGGAGTCGGGAGTGGGCCTTTGCCGTGACGCGCTCCTCGTCCCCCGGGGCGTGGACCTGGAGCAGCTCGGGAGCGGGGCCGTCGGCGTCGGTGATGTCCTGGCGCCACCCGTCCTCCGCGTCGTCGAGGACGAACCGGGCGCGCAGGGCGTCGTGGTGGGTCCACAGGGCGGTGAGGGCGCGGCGCAGGGCGTCCTGGTCCACCGGGCCGGCCGTCTCGATGACGACGGACTGGTTGAAGAAGCCGGCCTGGGCCGGGCGCGGGTCCAGGAACCAGTGCTGGATCGGGGTGAGGTCCGCCGTCCCGGAGACCGGTTCGGTACCGGCGACGGCGGGCGCCGCGTCCCCGCCGGCCGCGGCCAGCTCGGCCACCGTGGGGTGCCGGAAGAGGTCGCGCGGGGTGAGTGTGAGTCCCGCGGCCCGGGCCCGGGAGACCACCTGGATGCTGAGGATCGAGTCGCCGCCCAGCATGAAGAAGTTGTCGTCCACGCCGACCCGTTCGACGCCGAGCAGCTCGGCCCAGATCCCGGCGAGGACCCGCTCGGCCCCGGTGCGCGGGGGACGGTGGGCGCGCTCGCCGCCCGCCGACCAGTCGGGGGCGGGCAGCCGGCGCCGGTCGACCTTGCCGTTGGCGGTCAGGGGCAGTTCGGGGACGGTGACGAACGCGGCGGGCAGCATGTAGTCGGGCAGTCCGGCCGCCAGGTGGGCGCGCAGTTCGCCGGCGGAGGGCACCGCGGTGCCGCCGGCCGGGACGAGGTGGGCGGCGAGCCGCTTGCGTCCGGCGTCCTCGTACAGGGAGACGACGGCCTCGGCGATGCCGGGGTGGGCGGTGAGGCGGGCCTCGATCTCGGCGGGTTCGACGCGGAAGCCGCGGATCTTGATCTGGTCGTCGGCGCGGCCGACGAACTCCAGCTCGCCGTCGGCGCTCCAGCGCACGATGTCGCCGGTGCGGTACATGCGGGTGCCGGGCGGCCCGAAGGGGTCGGCGACGTAGCGGGCGGCGGTGGCCCCGGGGCGGCCCGCGTAGCCCCGGGCGAGGCCCGCGCCGGCGATGTACAACTCGCCGGGGATGCCGGGCGGCTGGGGCTGGAGGGCGGCGTCCAGGACGTACACGCGGGTGTTGTCCAGGGGGCGTCCGATGGGCAGGACGGCGGGCAGCGGGTCGCCGGAGCGGAAGACGCGGCGGGTGGCGAAGGTGGTGGTCTCGGTGGGGCCGTAGCCGTCCACGACGGTCAGGCCGGGGCAGGCGTCCAGCACCCGGCGTACGACCGCGCCCGGCACGGCCTCGCCGCCCGTCCACACCTCGCGTGCGCCACGCAGGCAGCCGGGGTCCTCCTGGGCCAGTAGCCGGAACAGTCCGGCGGTGAGCCACAGGCAGCTCACGCCCTGCTCGGTGATCGCGTGCCGGACCTGGGCGGCGTCCAGGTCGGCCGGCGGGGCGAGCACGGCCGTGCCGCCGCGCAGGAGCGGCACCCACACCTCGTAGGTGGCGGCGTCGAAGGCGTGCGGCGAGTGCACGAGGACCCGGTCGTGCCCGGCGAAGGCCCGGTCGAGGGCGAGGGCGACGACGTCCCGCTGGCGCACCGCGACCCCCTTGGGGGTGCCGGTGGAGCCGGAGGTGAACATCAGGTACTGGACGTTGTCGGGACGGACGGGCTGGACGGGCTGGACGGACTGGGCGGCACCACCGGCGTGTGCGGGCGCCGGGGCCTGCGCCGCGCCGGTGGTGCCGTCGGCGCGCAGGACGCCGTCGCCGGGCAGCAGCTCCCGCGCCGTCTCCTCCCAGCCGGCGTCGGTGAGCAGCAGGCCGGCACCGGCCTCGGCGAGTGTTCCGCGGAGCCGTTCGACCGGTGCCCTGCCGTCCAGCGGCACGTACACCCCGCCGGTGCGGACGAGCGCCAGCTGTGTGACGACCAGGTCCACGGAACGGTCCATGAGCACGCCGACGGGGCGTTCCGGCCGCACCCCGAGCCCGGCCAGCCGAGCCGCCAACGCCTCGGCCCGCGCGTCGAGTTCACGGTAGGTGAGGCGGGTGTCGCCGGCCTCCAGGGCGACGGCGCCGGGAGTGCGGCGGACCTGGGCGGCGAAGAGGCCGGCCACGGTGGTGTCGGGGAGGCGGGTGGCGGTGTCGTTCCAGGTGTGCAGCACCTGCTCGCGGCGCTCCGGGGCGAGCAGCGGCAGCCGGGCGGGCGGCCGGCCGGAACCGGCGGGCAGGTGGGTGAGCAGGACGGTCAGGTACTCGGCCAGCCGCTCGACGGTGCCGGCGTCGAACAGCTCGGGGTCGTAGCCGAGGCGCAGCGCCAGTTCGGTGCCCGGGTAGGCGGTCAGGCTGAGCGGGTAGTTGGTGGTCTCGACGCCCTCCAGGCCGCTCAGGGCGAGTCCGTGGGCGGCGGCGAGGTCGTCGTCCACCGGGTAGTTCTCGAAGACCACGATGCTGTCGAACAGGCCGACCCGCTCGGGGAGTCCGGTGAGCGCCCGGAGCCGGGTGAGCGGCAGGTGGCCGAAGCGCCGGTCCTCGCTCTGGTCGTGCTGGAGGGCGCGCAGCCAGTCGGTCAGGGTGCCGTCGCCGGGGACGGTGACCCGGGTGGGCAGGGTGGTGATGAACAGGCCGGTCATGGCGTCGGCACCGGGCAGCTCGGGCGGCCGTCCGGACACGGTGGTGCCGAACACCACCTCGTCCCGGCCCGCCTGCCGGGCCAGCAGCAGTGCCCAGGCGCCCTGCACGAGCGTGTTCAGGGTCAGGCCGGACGTCCGCGCCAGCTCCTGGAGCGCCCGGCTCGCGTCCGCGGGCAGCGTGGTCCGGACCGCGTGCGTGGACTCGGCGCGGTGCGCCTCGCGCGGCTCGCGGTCGTACGGCAGCGGTGTGGCCTCGGCCAGGCCGGACAGGCGCTGCCGCCAGTGCCGTTCGGCGGCGGCCGGGTCGCGCTGCCGCAGCCAGGCGACGTAGTCGCGGTAGGGCGGGCGGTCCGGGAGGGCGTCGGGGGCCGTTCCGGCGTGGTGGGCGAAGACGTCGGAGAGGACCTGGAACAGGCTCCAGCCGTCCAGGAGCAGATGGTGGAAGGACCAGACGACACGCACCGCGGTGTCGGAGACCCGGGCCAGGAACAGGCGCTGGAGCGGGGCCCGCCCCAGGTCGATGCCGTCGGTGCGGTCGCGGGCCAGCACGTCGTCCAGCCGGGCGCGGCGCTCCTCGTCGGTCAGGTCCCGCCAGTCCAGGTGGGTGACCGGCACGGCCGCGTGGCGCTGGACGACCAGCAGGGGTTCGGACACGTCCTGCCAGACGGCCCGGCCGCGCAGGACCTCGGTGCGGTCGGTGACGTGCTGCCAGGCGGCGGCGAGGGCCCGCGGGTCGGGGACGCCGTCCAGGACGAACGTCAGCTGCTGGAAGTAGACCCCGCGGTCGTCCTGGGAGAGGCCGTGGAAGAGCATGCCGGCCTGGGTGGGGGTGAGCGGGTACACGTCGGCGACCGCCGCCGGGTCCGCGCCCGTGATCCGGTCGACGGCGGCCTGGTCGAGGCGGGCCAGCGGGAAGTCGGAGGGGGTGCGTCCGGCGGCGCCGGGCCGGGCGGCGTAGCGGGCGAGGTCGGCGAGCGCGTCGGCGAAACGGCCGGCCAGGTCCGCGACCGTGCCCTCCCGGTGCAGCCGGTCCGAGGAGAACCAGGTGAACTCCAGGCAGTCGCCGTCCAGCCGGCCGACGACCTCCAGGGCGTGCGGGCGTGCGGCAGCCGGGTCGGCGTCCAGCTCCAGGGGCCGGACCGTGCCCCGGTACAGGCCGTCGGGGTCCTCGGAGAACCCCATCCGGCCCAGGTAGTTGAAGCTGATCTGCGCGGCCGGGGTGCGCGGCCCCGCCTGCGGGCCGGCCAGGTGGCGCAGCGCGTCATGGCCCAGGCCGTGCCGGGGTACGGCACGCAGCTGCTCCTTGACCCGCTTCAGTACGGCGTCCCAGCCGGCGTCCTCGGGGACGGCGAGCGCGACGGGGTGCCGGGTGGTGAACCAGCCGACCGTGCGGCTGAGGTCCAGCTCCGGGAAGAGTTCCTCGCGGCCGTGCCCCTCGACGTCGACCACGACCCGGTCCCGTCCGGTCCCGGCGCACAGGGCCCGGCCGAGGGCGCCGAGCAGGACGTCGTTGGCCTGGGTGCGGTAGGTGTCGGGCAGGGTGCGCAGCAGGGCCGCGGTGTCCTCGGCGCCGAGCCGCACGGTCACCGCGCGCTGTCCGCCGTAGGTGTCGGGGCCCGCGGCCGGCACGGCGGGCTCCGTCTCCGGGACCGCCCGGGCCCAGTACTCCCGTTCGTCGTCGAAGCCGCCGTCGGCCGCGTGGGCGTTCAGCCGGCGGGTCCAGGCGCGCAGCGGCGAGGACTTCGCGGGCAGGGCCGCCGTGCCGTCCTCGCCGGCGCGGCGGGCCCGGTAGGCGCGGTCGAGGTCCTCCAGCAGCACCCGCCAGGAGACGCCGTCGACCACGAGGTGGTGGACGGCGAGGTGGAGGACGGGAGGCCGGCCGGCTCCCCGGTCGTGCAGCACGGCCCGCAGCAGCGGCCCGTGCGCGAGGTCGAAGGGCCCGAAGTGGGGGGTGTCCGTGTCCGGGCCGGTGTGGCGGGCCAGGCGGAGGCGGGGCGCCCGGTCGTCGATGTGCCAGCGGACGCCGGGGGCGGCGCCGTCGGGGACGAAGCGGGAGCGCAGGGCGTCGTGCTGGGCGACCAGGTCGTTCAGCGCGTCCTCCAGCGCGGCGGCGTCCAGGTCGTCGGGCACCTGGACGGACAGCGCCTGCGCGTAGTGTCCGGCGCGCTCGGCCAGGGCGTCGAAGAACCAGCGCTGGATCGGGGTCAGGGGGGCCGTGCCGGTGGCGGCCTCCGGTGCGGGGGCGGCCTGGCGGGGGCCCTGGGCGGCGTCCGCGCAGCGGGCGAGGGCGGCGACCGTCTGGTGCCGGTAGACGTCCCGGGAGGTCAGCGGCAGGCCCTCCTGCCGGGCGCGGGCCACCACCTGGATGCTGAGGATCGAGTCGCCGCCGAGTTCGAAGAAGTTGTCGTCCACGCCGACGCGTTCGGCCCGCAGCACCTCGGCCCAGATGGCGGCGAGGGTGCGCTCGGTGGGGGTGCGGGGGGCGACGTGCCGTACGGCGCGCACGGCGGGGCCGGGGTCGGGGAGCCGGCCACGGTCGAGCTTGCCGTTCGGGCTGAGCGGCAGGCTGTCCAGCACCAGCACGGTCGACGGGACCATGTAGTCGGGCAGTGTGCGGCCGAGTTCGCGGCGTACGGCCTCGGGTTCCACCCGCTGCCCGGCGGCCGGGACGACGTACCCGGCCAGGCGGCGGTGGCCGTCGCCGTCCGTGGTGGCGGTGGCCGCGGCCTCGGCCACTCCGGCGCAGCCGCGCAACGCCTCCTCGACCTCGCCGAGTTCGATGCGGAAACCGCGCACCTTGACCTGCTGGTCGATCCGGCCCACGTACTCCAGGGCGCCGTCGGCGCGGCGGCGCACCAGGTCGCCGGTGCGGTACATGCGCTCCCCCGGCGCGCCGAACGGGTCGGCGACGAACCGGGCCGCGGTCAGCCCGGGCCGGTTCAGGTATCCGCGGGCCAGGCCGCCGCCCCCGAGGTACAACTCGCCGGTGACGCCCGGGGGTTGTGCCCGCAGGGAGCGGTCCAGGACGTAGGCCCGGGTGTGTGCCACCGGCCCGCCGATCGGCGGGGCCTGGTCCGGCAGCCGGTCGCCGGCGAACCAGCCGGTGGCGTACACGGTGGCCTCGGTGGGCCCGTAGATGTTGGCGATCCGGCACCCGGGCAGGGCGGCGCGCAGGTCGTGCAGTGTCTGGGCGGGCAGGGCCTCACCGGCGAGGACGACGGTGTCCGCGGCCACGGGTGCCGTACCGCCCGCGATCAGGCGGGAGACGACGGACGGCACTCCGCTGAGCAGACCGGCCCGCCGGGGGCCGGTGCCGTCGGCGAGGGCCGGCAGGTCGGCGACCACCTCGACGGTGCCGCCCGCGGTCAGGGGGCACAGCAACTCGAAGACGGAGACGTCGAAGTTGAGGGAGGTGGAGGCGATCACGTGGTCCAGCCCCGCGGCAGCGAACCGTTCCTCCGTCCACGCGGCCAGCGCGACGACACTGCGGTGGGTGACCACGACCCCCTTGGGGCGGCCGGTGGAACCGGAGGTGTAGATGACGTACGCGGGGTGGTCCGGCAGCAGCGGGCGGGGCCGGTCGGCGTCGGTGAGGTCGGTGTCGGTGAGGTCCGTGTCGGGTACGGCCGGGGCGGCGCAGTCCTCCAGGATCAGCGGGTCGCAGTCCGCGGGCAGGGCGGAGGCGGTCTCCCGGGTGGCGATCACGAGAGCGGGCCGGGCGTCGGCGAGCATGAGACGGACACGCTCGGCGGGATAGGCGGGGTCGACGGGGAGATAGCCCGCACCGGAGGTGAGCACCGCCCACAGCACCGGCACCAGGTCGGCGGTACGCGGCAGGCACAGCGCGACGAGGGTCTCCGGGCCCGCCCCGCGCGCGAGGAGCAGCCGGGCCAGCCGGTTGGCGCGCCGGGCGACCTCGGCGTAGTCCAGGCGGACCGGACCGCAGATCACGGCGGTTCGGTCGGGGGTGCGGGCCGCCTGGGCGTGGAACAGGCCGGGCAGCGTTGCGCCGCGGGTGTCCCGGGCCCGGCGGGCGGGCGGGTTCCAGGTGTCCACCAGGGTGCGCTGCTCCTCGGCGGAGAGCATGGGCAGCTCGGCCAGCCTGCGCCCCGGGCCGTCCGCCATGCCCTCCAGCAGGCGGTGCAGATGGGCGGCCATGCGGGCCACGGTGGGGGCGTCGAACAGGTCGGTGTTGAACTCGGCGGTCAGCACGCAGCCGCCGTCCGTGTCCGGGGTGAACTCCAGCACCAGGTCGAAGCGGGCGGCCGGGCGGGGCAGCGGGTGCTCGGTGAAGCGCACCCCGCCGGAGAGCGGCGGCTCGGGGAGCGCGGTCTGCTGCACGACGAGCGCCTGCACCAGCGGGGTGCGGCTCGGGTCGCGGGGCGGGGCGAGCTCCTCCACGACCCGGTCGAACGGCACCCCGTCGTGGGCGAAGGCGTCCAGCACCGTCGTCCGCATGCTCTCCACGAACCGGTCCACGGTCGCCCGCTCGTCCACCTCGCCGCGCAGCACCACCGTGTTGGCGAAGAACCCCGGCACGTCCTCCAGGTCCCGCCGGCCGCGGCCGGTGGTGACGGTGCCGAACGCGACGTCCCGCTGGCCGGAGTACCGGGAGAACAGCAGCGCGCAGGCGCCCGCGAACAGGGTGAACACGGTGGTGCCGCGCCCGGCGGCGAGCTGCCGCAGCCGGCTCACCAACTCCGCGGGGAGCAGGTGCCGGTGGGCGGCTCCGGCGGTGGTGCGGACGGCGGGACGGGGCCGGTCGGTGGGCAGCTCGAGCTGCTGGAGGTCCGCCAGGTGCCGTTTCCAGTAGGCCAGATCGGCGCGGTCGGCGTCACCGCCCCGCTGCCGCCGCTCCCACACCGCGAAGTCGGGGTACTGCACGAGGAGTTGGGGCAGGCCGTCGGGCTCGCCGGTGGTCTCCGCGTGGTGGAGGGCGGCGAGTTCCCGGGTGAGGACGCCCACGGACCAGCCGTCGGTGACGATGTGGTGCTGGGCGAGGAGCAGCAGGTGGTCCTCTTCGGCGAGCCGGACGAGCAGGGCCCGGCTCAGCGGGCCGGCCGCCAGGTCGAAGGGGCGGCTCAGCTCCTCGGTGAGCAGCGCCTCGGCGGTTTCGGTGCGGCGCGCCTCGGGTACGTCGGTGAGGTCGGCGGTCCGCAGCGGCAGGTCCGGTTCCGGGGCGACACGCTGGACGCCCTGGCCGTCGGCGGTGGCGAAGGTGGTGCGCAGGGAGGCGTGGCGGGCCGCGAGGCGGTGCAGGGCGCGGCGCAGCGCGTCCGCGTCCAGGGGGCCGCGCAGCCGCAGGGACAGGCCGGTGTTGTACTCGGTGCCGCCCGGGTTCAGCTCGTCGAGGTACCACAGCCGCCGCTGCGCGCTGGACAACGGCAGGGTGCCGTCCGCGGGTGCCGGGGGTATCGGCTCCGGCGGTACGGCGGCCGACGGGTCGCCCAGCAGCGGGGTCAGGCCGGCGACCGTCCGCGCGGTGAACACGTCCCGCACCGTCAGCCGCACGCCCAGCTCGTCCCGGATCCGGGCCAGGACACGGGCGGCGAGAATCGATTCACCGCCCAGCTCGAAGAAGTCGTCCGTCACCCCGACCGCGTCGACACCGAGGGTCTCGGCCCAGATCTCCGCGAGCGCCCGCTCCTCGTCCGACCTGGGAGCCACCTGCCCGCCCGGGACGGCCCGCTCGGGCACCGGCAGCGCCCTCCGGTCGATCTTGTTCTGCGGGGTGAGCGGCATCCGCTCCAGCACCACGATGGCCGACGGCACCATGTGAGCGGGAAGCAGAGCGGCCAGCGCGGCACGGAGGGCCGCGGGGTCCAGGGGGCTTGGGGAGGGGGCGGGGGTGACTGCGGGGGCCGGGCCGGTGACGGGGGGAGCCGACGGGGTGACGTAGGCGACGAGGCGCTGGTGGCCGGGCTCGTCCTCGCGGACCACGACCACCGCCTCGCCCACGCTCCCGGCGCCGGCGCGGCGCAGGGCGGCCTCGATCTCCCCCGGCTCGACACGGAAGCCGCGGATCTTCACCTGCCGGTCCAGCCGGCCCAGGAACTCCAGTTCCCCGTCGGCCGTCCAGCGCGCCCGGTCCCCGGTGCGGTACAGCCGGGCGCCGGGCGGGCCGAAGGGATCGGCGACGAAGCGGGCGGCGGTCAGCCCCGGGCGGCCCAGATAGCCGCGGGCCACCGCGTCGCCGCCGACGAACAGCTCACCGTCCGCCCCGGGCGCGACCGGACGCAGCGCGGCGTCGAGGACGTACACCCGGGTGTGCGGCAGGGCACCGCCGATCGTCGGGGTACCCCGGCCGGCGGTGAGCGGTCCGGTCCAGGTCGAGACGATGGTGGCCTCGGTCGGGCCGTAGGAGTTGATCATGCGGCGGCCGGGTGCCCAGCGGTCGACCAGCCCCGCCGGGCAGGCCTCGGCGCCCACGATCAGCGTGCGCAGACGGCGCGCGGTGCCCTGCGCCGGGTCGGGCAGGGTGGCCAGCGCGGCCGGCGGGATCAGGGCGTGGGTGATGCGGTGCTCGTCCAGGACCGCGGCGAGTTCGTCACCCAGCCAGGGACCGTGCGGCGGTACGACGAGTGTGGCGCCGGACAGCACGGAGACGAACAGCTCCAGCACGGAGGCGTCGAAGCTCGGCGAGGAGAACTGGAGCACGCGGTCGCCCGGACCCACCGCGTACCGTTCCGCGGCGGCCGTGGTGAAGCCGCCGATGCCCCGGTGGGTGACGGTCACGCCCTTGGGGGTGCCGGTGGAGCCGGAGGTGTAGATGACGTAGGCGGCGTGGTCGGCGTGGACCCGGGCCTCGGGCACCGCCCCGTCCGCGGCCTCCAGCAGCTCGCGGACCCGGTGCGGGTCGTCGAGGGTGACGGCGGGCGCGGCGTCGGCGAGCATCAGCGCGCGGCGCTCGGCGGGGTAGGCGGGGTCGACCGGGAGGAAGGCGGCGCCCGCCCGGGCGACGGCCAGCTCGGCCGCTATCAGCTCCATGGAGCGCGGCAGGACCAGGGCGACGATCCGGTCCGGGCCGGCCCCGCGTCTGGCCAGGTGTACGGCCAACCGCTCGGCCCGGTCGGCCAGTTCGCGGTAGGTCCAGGTCTGCCGGCCGTCGGTGAGGGCCGGTGCGTCCGGGGTGCGGGCCACCCACGCGGTGAACAGCTCGCCGAGCGTCGGATGCGGCGGCAGGGAGGACGCCTGTGCGGGCTTGTCGTGCAGGTCCGTCATGGGTGAAGTCCTTCGGAGAGCGGAACGATGCGGCGTCGGGGCCCGGCAAGGGGGCGGTGCACTGGATCGGGGTGGCACACCGGATGCGCGTGACGGTGCGGTGGTACGGCGGTGCGGGGCGCCCTGCCGGGGGCGGCGACGGCGACCCGGCGCGGGCGGGCGGGCGGGCGACGGGTGACGGGTGACGCGCAGAGCGGGTGGAACGGGGGAGGAAAGCCGGCAGTGACGGCCGGGCGGAGCCGACCGCGGGACCGGTCCGGCCCCCTGTTCGGGGCGCCCGCTCCGCCCGCGGAGGCGACGAGGCGATCCGGCCCGGCCCCACGCCGGGTGACGACCACCGTCCCGGGCAACCGGAGCGAGCCGAGCCCGGCCGAGCCAGACCGAACCGACCGAACCAACCGAACAAAGTCCAGCCAAGTCCAGTTCGGGCAAACCCAGCCGGCCGGCCGGCGACGGCCACCCCCGGCGCGTCCGCACCCCCCGGCTCAGCCGTCGGCCACCCGGCAGGCCATGCGCCCGGAGATCTGCACCCGGTCCACCCGGCCGGAGGCCGGATCGCGGTGGAAGCGTCCGCCGGGTTCGACACGCCCGGTGTCCGGATCGAGCAGGTCGCAGGAGAGGTCGGCGTAGCAGACCAGCGGGATGGGAAGGTCGCCGTCCACCGACAGGGCCGGCGAGCCGTCCGGTCCGGGCGCGACGCGGTACGTCATGGCGCCGTTGCGGTAGGTGCCCATGCAGTCGGGCGGCGCGACGGGCCGGCCCCGGTCAGCGGAGCGCGCGCCGGCGGGTACGGCGGGCACCCGGACGCCGGCCAGCCGGTCCAGTTCCCCGGCGAGGTCGCGCCACAGCGCGGTGGCGCCCGCGGAGTTGCCCGTGAAGGCGACCACGACCCCGCTCTCCGGGTCGGCCCGCAGATGGCAGGACGTACCCTGGGCGTTGCCGTCGTGCCCGCACCACACGCGGTCGTCCCGCTGGTACAGGGCGACTCCGGCGCCCCAGCCGTCGGCCAGTGCGCCCGGGCGGGCGGCGGTCTCGGCGCGGCGCATCTCCTTGGCGACGGCGGGCGGCAGCAGGTCCGCGCGGCCGATCAGCGCGGCGCCGAACGCGGCCAGGTCCCGGGCGCTCGCGAGCAGCGCACCGGCCGGGGCTTCCAGCGGCGCCAGGTTCTGCCGGGCCGGCAGGGCCTGCCCGGTCGCGGTGTTGACGGCGTGCCCGGCGGCCACGGGGCGGGTGGGCGCGCTGTCGCCGGTGAACGCGGGTATGACACCGAGGGGTTCGAGGAGCAGCGTACCGACCGCCTCGGTCCACGGCATGCCGGTGACCGCCTCGACCAGGCGCCCGGCGGCGACGTAACCGGCGTTGGAGTAGGAGAAGTCGGTGCCCGGCGCGAACAGCGCGTCGCGGGCGGTGCAGACGGCCGCGAGATAGCGGGCGGCGGTGGACGTGGCGGCGGTGTCCGAGTCCCAACCGGTGGGTAACCCTCCTGTGTGGCTCAGGAGTTGTCGGACCGTCACCTCGGGTGTTCCGCTCAGCTCCGGGAGGTGCGCGGCGGCGGGCTCGTCCGGGTCGAGGTCGCCGTCGTCGGCCAGGAGCATGACGAGTGCGGCGGTGTAGGGCTTGGTGAGCGAGCCCAGCGGGACCGCCGTGTCGGCGGTGAAGGGGGCGCCGGTGGCGGTGTCGGCCGTGCCGGTGTGCACGGAGAGGACGTCCGTGCCGGTGTCCAGGGCGAGTTGGGCGCCGGGTACCCGGTGGGTCCGGGCGAGGGCGTCGAGACGGTGCTGCAGTTCCCGGTGGAGCGGGGACGGCGTCCGGGAGGCGGCCGGAGCTGCGGGGATGGTGTACGGCATGAGAAGGGGACTCCCGTTGGGTGGGTCTCATGTGCGGGTGCGCCGGCCCGGCCCCGCACGAGCGGTGTGGGGGCCGGCCGGGGGCGCAGGCGGCGCCCGGGCTACGGTCTGCCGACCTCGACGGGCAGGTGCCGTACGCCGATGATGACGGCCGGGTTCTGGTAGGCGATGTCCTCGTACGAGGGGATCGCCAGGATGCGGAATCGTTCATGCAACATGCGCAGGGCGATCCGCGCCTCCAGCCGGGCCAGCGGCGCGCCGAAACAGAAGTGGATGCCGTGCCCGAACGTCAGATGGGGGTTCGGGTTCCGGGTCGCGTCGAAGGCGTCGGGCGTGTCGAAGCGGGCGGGGTCCCGGTTGGCGGCGCCCAGGTGCGCCATCAGAAGGGCGTCGGCCGGGAGGTCGTGGCCGCCGAGGGTCACGGGCCGGGTGACCCGGCGGCCCAGCTCCGGGAAGGGCGGCAGCCAGCGCAGCACCTCCTCGACGGCGGCCGGGATCCGTGCGGGGTCGGCACGCAGCGCGGCGTCGGCGCCGGGGTGCCGGTCGAAGGTGACGACGGCGTTGCCCAGCAGCGCGGTCGTGGTGATGTGCCCGGCGACCAGCAGCAGGGCCACGAACCCGACCATCTCCTGGTCGGCGAGGCGGACGCCGTCCACCTCGGCGGCGATGAGCCTGCTGGTGAGGTCGTCACCGGGGTGGGCGCGGCGGGCGCGGATGTGGTCGAGCATGTAGTCGTTCATCTCGCGCACGGTGGGGGCGATGGCCTCCAGGGCCCGCTCCAGGTCGGCCATGTCGGGCGCCTCGCCGAGCTGGTCGCCGCCGAACAGGACGCTCGCCCACTCCTGGAAGAGCCGGTGTTCCTCGGCGGGGATGCCGAGCAGTTCGGCGATCACGATGATCGGCAGGGGGTAGGCCAGCGCGTCGACCAGGTCGAAGCGGTCGCGGTCGGCGACCTCGTCCAGCAGCCGGGCGGTCACGGCCTCGATGCGCGGGCCGAGCCCCTGGACCACCCGCGGGGTGAACGCCTGGCTGACCAGGGTGCGGAGCTTGCGGTGTTCCGGCGGGTCCATGCCGACGAAGTTGCCCTGCCGGAAGGTCTCGAAGTCGGACTGGGTCGGAGCGAGGGCGGACAGGTCCGAGGAGTACGTCGCCGGGTCGGCGAGCACGGTGGCGACGGTCTCGTGGTCCAGCACCTGCCAGACCCCCTGCTTCTCGTCGTACCGCACCGGCCCGGCCTCGCGTAAGCCCCGCCAGCGGTCGGGTAACTCCTCCAGGAGAAGCCGTTCGCCGGTCGGTTGCCTGCTGGTCACCTTGTCTCCTTGCTAGCGAGTACGGGCATGGAGGAGTCGCACACCGGGGGCTGCCACAAGCCGGTGCGGCACGGCCGGGGCCGTGGCTGGTTCCGGGCACGGTGATGTCCCCGCTGCCGGGGCATCCGGACCTACGGCGCGAGCGCGCGACCCGTGTGGCCTCGTCGTGCGCGGCGGGACGGACGGTCGCCGTCGGTCCGCCGTCGGGGTGGGCCCGAGGCCTCAGCACCGGGACTGCTGGAGCCTCAGCACGTGAGGCGCCTCGACACGTGGTGCGTCAGCACATACGGCGCATCGGCACATGGAGCCTCAGCACATGGAGCCTCAGCACATGCGGTGAAGGACGCGGCAGCCACGCGGCCGGCCACGGCCCCGCAGCGAGCCCGGTCGTGCGGCGCGCCAACCCGACATAACCCATCCCCTCGGCGATACCTCCCGCGCGGCATGCGCACGGGACCCTCCCGGCTCGTGGAAGGACAGCGGGGCACGCGGCCCCGGGTCCTGCGAACGAGGTGTGAGAATACGCAGTCGCAGCGCATGCCGCCCCGCGATTGGCATGATGCGCACTCGGCAACACCTTCGTTTCGATGGAACTCGGCCACAGTCTTCACGGTGCGTCACGCGCAAGCAACCCCCTGAAGTTGAACGCAGCGTATTCCGACGGTGCTTTTGCGTCACAGTCCGGCCACTTCTCGATGCCGCTCGCGCGCACGAGACCACGGCCGGATCGCCGCCCCCGCGTGTGCCCCGGCGCTCCGTCCGCAAACCAGGCTCGCGGCAGAAATGTCGCCGCCGGGCGGTGGCCGACGGTCCGTCCCCGCGTCGCGCCTTCGTTCGCCGACGCGGGGCCCCGCTGTTCGGCCGGCTGGCCGGACTGCCCCTGATCTGGGGGGATGATTCGGCCAGCGGGCACCTTGGGACCGCCGCCCGGCACCCCGACGACACGCGCGGCGCGCCGCCCCGGCCCACCGCCGACACGCCCGGACCACCCTTCGGCCTCCGTTCCGGTACCCGCCCCCCGCACCGGCCGGACGGCCGGGAACCTCGCCCCGTGGGTATGAATTTGGCCATCCCGGCGCGACAGGGGCGCACACGAGAAACCCGTACACCACCCGTGCTTCCGCACCGAGCGCGGCACGTCCGGCGAGAGGCGCCGGAGAGCCGAGGCCGGACAGCCGCGCCCGCGGAGCCGCGCCCGGACAGCCGCGCCCGCAGAGCCGGCAGGACGGCGCCGCCGGTCCGGGCCGGCCCCGTCCGCCTCCCCCGCCCTCCCCTCCGACGGCTCCGGCCACTCCCGCGACTCCGGCGACTCCCGCGGCTCGGGTGACTCCTGCGGCTCCGGCTGCTTCGGCGGCTCCGGCGCACGGACACCGCATGGGGACGCCGGACCGGGGTATTCGGAGCCATCCGAGGCGCAGGGCGACCGGCGGAGTCCCGTGCACGCTCGCCGTGCGCCGGGCGCCGCCGCGAGGGAGTCTTGTGCCCGGGTATGCGACGCGCGGCCGTACGAGGAGGTGGTCGGCGTGTCCGACGGGCCAGGGCCCAGGCGGGCGGCGTCGCCCGGGCAGCCGGTGCTGTCGCTCGCGCTGACCGCGCTGCTGGAGGAGGTGGGGGCGCACTCCGGCGCGGTCTACCTGCTCAGGCCCGAGGAACCGGTCCTGGAGATGGCCGTGATGGCGGGCATGCCGCGGGCCTTCGCGGCCCCGTGGCAACGGGTCGGGCTGAGCGCGCCGATCCCGGTGGCGGAGGCGGCGCGCGAGAGACGGCTGGTGTGGGTGAGCGGCGAGGAGGAGATGGCCCGCCGCTATCCGCGGATCTCGGTGGTACTGCCGTACCCGTTCGCACTGGCCGCGGCGCCGGTGGCGACGGAGCCCACGGTGTACGGCGCGGTGTTCGTGACCTGGCCGGGCGCGCATCCCCCGCAGCTGTCGGACCGGGAGCGGGACCATCTGACGGCGGCCTGCGAACGGCTGGCGCTGCGGCTGGAGCGGGCCGCCCGGGAGGAACGGCCGCTCGGCCACGAACCGGACGTGCTCGCGGTGCCGGTGTCGGGCGTGGCGGGTGACCTGGGCACGGTGGAGGCGGCACGGCTGGTGTCCCGGCTGCCGTACGGTCTGTTGTCGCTGGATCTGCACGGCCGGATCGGCTTCGCGAACCCGGCCGCCTGCGAGCTGCTCGGCCGGCCGGCCGGGGAACTGCTGGGCACGCTGCCCTGGGTCTCGGTGCCCTGGCTGAACGACCCGATGTACGAGGACCGGTACCGCGCCGCGCTGATGAGCCAGCAGGTCACCTCGTTCGTGGCGCTGCGTCCGCCCGGTGAGTGGCTGTCGTTCCGGCTGTACCCGAGCACCACCGGGCTGAGCGTGCGCATCAGCCGGGCGCGGGCGGTGGCGGACATGGCGCGCGGGACTCCGCAGGCGGGGCCGGGTCCGTCCCGGCTGGTGACGATCTCCCAGGTGCTGAGTCTCGCGGGCGCGCTGACCGAGGCGGTCGGGGTGCAGGACGTGGTGCAGCTGGTGTGGGACGAGGTGGCACCGGCCGTCGGCAGCCAGGCGGTGGTGCTGCTGCGGGCGCAGGGCGGCCGGCTGCACGTGCTGGGGCACCGCGGTTACCCGGACGCGCATGTCGTGCGGCGGTTCGACGGGCTGCCGCTGTCCGAGCGGACCCCGGGCACCCGGGCCCTCAGCAGCGGGGTGCCCGCGTTCTTCGACTCCCGGGAGCAGCTGGAGCGGCTGTATCCGGACCGGCAGGAGACCCCGGACGGCTTCGCGGCCTGGGCGTACCTGCCGCTGATCGCGTCCGGACGGCCGGTCGGCACCTGTGTGCTCGCCTACGCCGAGCCGCACGCCTTCCCCGCCGACGAGCGCGCGGTGCTCACCTCGCTCGGCGGACTGATCGCGCAGGCCCTGGAGCGGGCCCTGCTCTACGACGCCAAGCACCGCCTGGCGCACGGACTGCAACAGGCCCTGCTGCCCAGCTCCCTGACACCGCCGCCCGGCATCGAGGCGGCGGCCCGCTATCTCCCGGCCACCCACGGCATGGAGATCGGCGGCGACTTCTACGACCTGGTGCCGTCCCGCCCGCTGGCGGCGGCGGTGATCGGGGACGTGCAGGGGCACAACGTGACCGCGGCGGGCCTGATGGGCCAGATCCGCACGGGCGTGCGGGCGTACACCACGGTGGGGCAGGCCCCGCACGAGGTGATGAGCAGCACCAACCGGCTGCTGATCGATCTGGGTGCGGACCTGTTCGCCAGCTGCCTGTATCTGCGGCTGGACCCGGCGCGGGGGCGGGCCGTGATGGCCCGGGCGGGGCATCCGCCGCCGCTGCTGCGCCGGCCGGACGGGCGGGTGCGGGTGCTGGACCTGGCCGGGGGGCCGCTGCTGGGAATCGAGGCCGAGGCCGTGTACCCGACGACCGAGGTGCCCCTGGCTCCCGGCGCGGTCCTGGTCCTCTACACCGACGGACTGGTGGAATCACCCGGCGTCGACATCGAGGACGCGCTGGCCGGCCTCGGCGCGCTGCTCGCGGACGTGGGCCACCAGCCGCTGGAGTGCCTGGCGGACGAGGTGCTCCGGCACAGCGTGGCGGCGCGGCAGCGGGTGGACGACGTGGCGGTACTGCTGCTGCGGGCCCACGACGCCTGACACCCGCGTGACACCCGCCTGACACCCACGAACGCCTCGCCGCCCGCCCTCGCTCATCCGCGATCCGGCCGCCCGGCCCGCTCACCCGCGGATCGGACCGTCCGTCCCCGCTCAGCCGTGGTCCGGCCCTCCCGCCGGAGGGCCGGACCACTCCCCGGCGGCCGGGACCGAGGGGGAGGCCGGCCGGGGAGTCTCAGGGTGTGGCGGTCCGCTCAGCGCGTGCCGGTGAGGGACGACGATCCGTCGTGCGCCGCGCCGGAGCCGGAGGCGTCGGACGGTGCGGACGGGTCGGCACCGCCACCGATCTGGTCGCCGCCGGCCCCTGCCTCGTCCCCGGCACCGGACTGATCCCCGGCACCGGACTGGTCACCGGCACCGGACTGATCGCCGGCACCGGCACCGGACTGGTCACCGGCCCCCGCCTGGTCACCCGCGCCGGACTGGTCACCCGCGCCGGACTGATCGCCGGCGCCCGCGCCGGACTGGTCACCGGCCCCCGCCTGGTCACCCGCGCCGGCCTGGCCGCCCGCTCCCGCGCCGCCGTCGCCGAGCGTGGCGCCGGTGGCCTGCAGGGCGGTGGTGACCGGCTGGAAGAAGGTCTCGCCGCCGTTGGTGCAGTCGCCGCTGCCGCCGGAGGTGAGGCCGAGGGCGCTGCCGTCCTGGGTGAACAGCGAGCCGCCGCTGTCGCCGGCTTCGGCGCACACGTTGGTCTGGATGAGGCCGGTGACGGTGTCGACGCCGTTCGGGTCGGTCTCGCTCTGGAAGTTGACGGTGGCGTCGAGGCCGGTGACCTGGCCGTCGTGCAGCCCGGTGGTGGAGCCCATGCGGAACACGGTCGCGCCGACGGTGGCGTCGGCGGCCTGCTTGATCTGCACGGTCCGGCCGTTGCCGACGTTGACCTCGCTGGGCGCCTGGGTGTTCGGGTCGTTGTACTTGACGAGGGAGAAGTCGCCCTGGCCCGGGAAGGTGGCCTGGTCGACGGTGGCGATGGGCTGGCCGTTCTGCGAGTCGGACCAGTCCTTGGCGGCGACACCGCAGTGACCGGCCGTCAGGAAGGCGGGGCTGCCGTCGGAGGCGGTGACGTTGAAGCCGAGGGAGCAGCGGACGTTGCCGCCCTGCACCTGGGAGAAGATGGCATCGCCGCCGGAGACGAACGTCTTGAAGGTGCCGGAGGACTTCTTCAGGGTCGCCATGTCCGCGCCGAGGCTCTTCACCGTCGACTGCAGTCTGTCCCACTTGGCGCCGGTCACGGTGGAGTCGGCGGTGACGAGGACCTTGTCGGTGCGCGGGTCGACGGCCCAGGAGGTGCCCGGGATCGTGGCCTTGGTCTTCAGCGTCCGTGCGGCGGCCTTGAGTTCGGCGGCGCTGTTCTCCACCTGCCGGACGATCGCGCCGGCCTTCTTCGCCTGGAGGATGACGTTGTTGTCGCCGCTGACCACGTTGACGACGAGCTGCTGCTTGCCGCTGTCGTAGTACGACCCGGCGAAGGCGTCGCCGAGGATCTTCTGCAGCTGGGCGGCGAGGCCGGAGGCGTCCGCGGCCTTCAGGGTCTTGGCGCTGCCGGTGGTGCCCGACGCCTGGTTGTCGTCCTGGGACGCGTTGGCGTTGGGCAGCAGGAGGGCCGCCGCTCCGAGCGCCGCGACACCGCCCACCGCTATCGCGGCCTTGCGCTTGGGCATTCGCTTGTGACTCAAACTTCTCGACCTCCTGGGACGGGGGGTCTGCCGTTCAACGGGCAGTTCGTGAGGGGGGGATGGGACATGGGGGGATGGGACATGGGGGGATGGGACATGGGGGGTGGGTATCGCGGCGCCTGGATGGCCGTAGGTACGCGCCGGCCGCGTGGTGTGTTCAATTCCGGTTCCGTACGGCCGTATCCGGGTGGCGAATCGGCCACGCCGGGCGTGTCGCGGCGGGCGGGCGGGAACAATCCCCCATATGACGATGACCACCGTCGAAGCCGACAAGATCCTCTTGGCCAACTTCGCACCCTGGGTGCTCGATCTGGGGCTGACCGTCGAGGCGGTGGGCGAGGACCGGGCGGTACTGCGGCTGCCCTGGTCGGAGCGGCTGGCCCGGGAGGGCGGCGGGCTGTCCGGGCAGGCGCTGATGGCCGCGGCCGACACGGCGACGGTGATCGCGGTGTCCGCCGCGCGGGGCGGGTTCGTGCCGATGACGACGGTGCAGCAGTCGACCTCGTTCCAGCGCGCGGTGACCGGTACGGATGTCCGGATCGAAGCGGTCCTGACGAAGCTGGGCCGCCGGATGGCTTTCGCGGACGTCACGTTGAGCGATGCCGCCTCGGGCGCTCTCGCCGCCCGGGCGAGCACGGTCTATGCGATTCTCGGCTGACACGGACAGCTACCGATCGGTAACAGTCAGTTCCGAACAAGAAGCGGAATCCCCCCTTCAGCGAATCTGCACATCCACTACTCGGCCACCTCACCGGCCCCCGGGCTTCTGCACATTCGCGCGCCCCCTGACACGCCTTTGGCGAGGAGTGCCGGATTCGCGGTCCGGCGGGCAAGGCAGCCGACGCGACGATGCCGTGCGGCATGTGAAGGAGTCGCCGACACCCCGTGCGCACGCCTGCACGGATGAACCCCTTCGTGAGGCAAGTTCCCAGGTGAGGGCCCTCGTTGGATTGGAAGCGCGCCCCGCGTGCGTGCTTTGATCCATCGCACCGCGGGGTCCGGCGGGCCCGTCGCAGACGGCGCCCGGCGCCCGCGGTCGCGGCCGTCCGTCTGTCCCCAGAGGGGGCCGCTCCCCCCTTGTGAAATATCCATACGAAGGGAAGTTCCACCATGAACTCCACCCCCCAGGTTGAGACCGTCGAGATCTCGGACGCCGAGCTGGACAACGTCTCCGGTGGCCTGTCCTCCAACACCCTCAACAGCACCCTCGGCACCGTGAACGAGATCGCCCCGGGCGTGACCGGTCTGGTCAACACGGTCGTCGGCACCGTCGAGGGCGTCTCCGGCCTGAACACCGCCCCGATCAACGGCCTGGTCGCCGGTCTCTGATCGCACCCCGGTGTCGCCGAAGTCCCGGAGCCGTCCCTCGGCTCCGGGACTCTCGGATGCCCTGAACCCCATGCGCCCGACCCCCAGGTGAGGGAAGTTCCGTGCAGTTCCGCCAACAGGCCCTCGCCAAGCTCCAGTCGCCGGAAGAGCTGGACCTCCCGGTGCGGCTCGCCCGCCCGCAGGGCTGGCTCGCGCTCGGCGTCACCGTCGTCGTCATGGCCGCCGCCTCCGTGTGGGCGGTGACCGGCTCGGTCGCCTCCACGGTGAGCGCACCCGCCATCCTCACCCACGGCCAGGGCAGTTACGTCCTCCAGAGCCCGGTGGCCGGACAGGTGACGGCCGTCCTCGCCCGGCAGGGCCAACGGCTGCCCGCGAACGCGCCCGTCCTCAAGGTCCGTACGGAGCGAGGCGACACGGTCGTCCGGACCGTCGCCGCCGGCCGCGTCACCACACTCGCCGCGACCATCGGCCAGATCGTCCAGACCGGCACCGACGTCGCCGCGGTCGAGAAGGTCGCCCACGGCTCCGACCCGCTGTACGCGACCGTGTACGTGCCCGCCGAGAACGCCGCCGCCATCCCCGCGCACGCCTCGGTCGACCTGACCGTCTCCTCCGTCCCGGCACAGCGGTACGGCGTGCTGCGCGGCGAGGTGAAGTCGGTGGACCGCACCGCGCAGTCCGCCCAGTCGATCTCCGCGTTCCTCGGCGACAGCCAGCTCGGCGAACAGTTCACCCGCAAGGGCCGGCCGGTGGCCGTCCTGGTGGAACTGGACAAGTCGTCGTCCACCAGGAGCGGTTACCGCTGGTCCACCTCCGACGGGCCGCCGTTCCGGCTCGACTCCATGACCCTCGCCACCGGCTCCGTCCGGCTCGCCGACCAGCGTCCCGTCGATTGGCTGCTCCCGTGACCACCGCCCAGGAAACCCGTGGCCGCAGACGGGCGGCGCCCGCCAAACGGCCCGCCCCGAAGTCCCGCACCGGCACGGTCCGTACCCCCACCGTGCTCCAGATGGAGGCCGTCGAGTGCGGCGCCGCCTCCCTCGCGATGGTCCTCGGCCACTACGGCCGGCACGTCCCGCTGGAGGAGCTGCGGATCGCCTGCGGTGTCTCCCGCGACGGCTCCCGCGCCTCCAACCTGCTCAAAGCGGCCCGCAGTTACGGCCTGACGGCCAAGGGCATGCAGATGGACCTGGCCGCCCTCGCCGAGGTGCGGGCCCCCGCCATCCTGTTCTGGGAGTTCAACCACTACGTCGTCTACGACGGCATGGGCCGCCGCTTCGGCCGGCGCGGGGTGTACGTCAACGACCCCGCCAAGGGCCGCCGTTTCGTGCCCATGGAGGAGTTCGACGGCAGCTTCACCGGTGTCGTGCTGGTCCTGGAACCCGGTGAGAACTTCACCAGGGGCGGGCGCAGGCCCGGTGTGCTCGGCGCGATGCCGGCCCGGCTGCGCGGCACCGCGGGCACCCTGCCCGCCGCCGTCCTGGCCAGTCTGCTGCTGGTCGCGGTCGGCGCGGCCGTGCCCGCGCTCAGCCGCACCTACATCGACACGTTCCTCATCGGCGGCCAGACCTCGCTGCTGGGCGTGCTGTTCACGTCGATGGCCGCCTGTGTGCTGCTCAGCCTGGTGCTGACCTGGCTCCAGCAGGCCAACCTGCTGCACGGCCGGATCATCTCCTCCACCCTCTCCAGCGCCCGCTTCCTGCGGCACCTGCTGCGGCTGCCGGTGACGTTCTTCGCCCAGCGCTCCCCCGCCGACCTGGTGCAGCGCCTGCAGTCCAACGACCAGGTCGCCGAGACCCTGGCCCGCGACCTCGCGGCGGCCGGCGTCGACGCGATCGTGGTCGTGCTGTACGCGGTCCTGCTCTACACCTACGACCCGCAGCTGACGTTCGTCGGCATCTCCGTGGCCCTGCTGAACGTGGTCGCCATGCGGCTCGTCGTACGGCTGCGCGCGACCCGGACGGCGAAGCTGCGCGCGGACACCGCGCGGCTCACCAACACCTCGTACACCGGCCTGCAGCTGATCGAGACGCTCAAGGCGACCGGCGGCGAGGACGGCTACTTCCGCAAGTGGGCCGGGCAGCACGCCACCACGCTGGAGGAGCAGCAGCGGCTCGGTGTGCCGAGCGCCTGGCTCGGTGTGGTCGCGCCGACGCTCGCCACCTTCAACAGCGCGCTCATCCTGTGGATCGGCGGGCTGCGCGCGGTCGAGGGGCACATCTCGGTCGGACTGCTGGTCGCGTTCCAGGCGCTGGTCACCCGCTTCACCGCGCCGCTGACCCGGCTCAACGGTGTGGCGGGCCGGATCCAGGACTTCGCGGCCGACGTGGCCCGGCTGAAGGACGTGGAGAACTTCCAGGCCGACCCGCTGTACGCCCGCCCCGGCGAGGGCGAGTCGACCCGGCGGCTGCACGGGCACGTCGAGCTGGAGAACATCACCTTCGGCTACAGCCCGCTCGACAAGCCGCTGCTGACCGACTTCGACCTGACCGTCGGCCCCGGGCAGCAGGTGGCGCTGGTCGGCGGCTCGGGCAGCGGCAAGTCCACGGTCTCCCGGCTGATCTCGGGCCTGTACGCGCCGTGGGACGGGGTGATCCGCATCGACGGCCGCCGGCTGGAGGACATCCCGCGCGGCGCGCTCGCCGCCTCCGTCTCCTTCGTCGACCAGGACGTCTTCCTCTTCGAGGGCTCGGTCCGCGACAACGTCGCCCTGTGGGATCCCTCGATCCCCGACGAGGCCGTGGTGGAGGCGCTGAAGGACGCGGCGCTGTACGACGTGGTGATGCGCCGGCCCGGCGGCATCCACAGCAGGGTGGAGCAGGACGGCCGGAACTTCTCCGGCGGGCAGCGCCAGCGCCTGGAGATCGCGCGGGCGCTGGTGCGCCGGCCGAGCATCCTCGTGCTGGACGAGGTGACCAGCGCGCTGGACGCGGAGACCGAGCAGGTCGTGATGGACAACCTGCGCCGGCGCGGCTGCGCCTGCGTGGTGATCGCGCACCGGCTGAGCACGGTCCGCGACAGCGACGAGATCGTCGTCCTCCAGCACGGCACGGTGGTGGAGCGCGGGCGGCACGAGGAGCTGGTGGCGCGCGGCGGCGCGTACGCGGCGCTGGTCAGGGAGCGGTGAGATGACCTCCGTACACGAAGGGGACCTCGTCCTCGGCGCGCTCGGCTCGCTGGGCACGCGCCTGGACTGCACCGGTCTGGGCCGGCTGGACCTGGAGGGTCCGCAGGTGCTGTGGCTGGTCGCGGCCGGCGCCCTGGACCTGTTCGCGGTGGACGCCGCCCAGCAGGGCCACTGGCACCACCTCGGCCGGCTGGAGGCGGGCACGCTGCTGCTCGGCCCGGTCGCGGGGCCCCAGCACACCCTGGTGGCCCGCCCGGTCCGGGACTGTGTGGTGCACCGCGTCAACCTGCGCGAGCTGTACCAGCCGGCGCAGACCCAGACCTGGTCGTACGACGAGTACGGCAACCCGCAGTACGTGCCGCCGACGTCGAGCCCGCTGGAGTACGCGCTCGCCCTGGGCGTCGGCCGCGGCCTGTCCGTGCTGTTCCAGGCGCCGATGGCCGAGGAGCGGGCCGAGGCACCGGGCGACGACGACGTGTTCTGGATGCAGGTGCCGCCGGGCAGCGTGCAGTACGGCTCGTTGTACGGCGCGGAGGCCGCCGCGGACCTGCTGATGGACCCCGCGCTGTGGCAGAGCATGGTGGACCAGCAGTACCGGCTGCTGACCGCGCTGGACCGGTGGATCGAGCAGTTGGAGCGCACCCACGAGACGCGCACCGCCGCCGGGATCAAGGCCGGTGAGGCGGTCCGCGCCCAGGCCGACCGGACCCTGCTGGCCGCCATCGGCAAGCGCTCCTCGCGCCGCACGACGGCCGCCGACGCCGACGCCACCCACGCGGCCTGCCGGCTCGTCGCGGAGGCCGCCGGGATCCGGCTGGCCGAGCCGGCGCAGAGCGGCACGGAGAGCGACCGGCTGGACCCGGTGGAGCGGGTCGCGCTGGCCTCCCGGGTCCGCACCCGGGCCGTCCGCCTGGACGGGCGCTGGTGGCGGGAGAACGTGGGCCCGCTGGTCGGCCACCGGGCGCTGTCCGGGGCACCGGTGGCGCTGCTGTGGCGGCGCGGCGGCTATGTGGCCGTCCACCCCGGGACGGGGCGGGAGACGCCCGTCGAGAAGGCGAACGCGGAGGAGTTCGAGCCGCGTGCGGTGATGTTCTACCGGCCGCTGCCCGACAAGGGCCTGGGACCGCTCGGGCTGCTGCGGTTCAGCCTGCGCGGCACCCGCGCCGACCTGCTGGGCCTGCTGCTCGCGGGGCTGGTGACGGTGGCGATCGGCGCGCTGGTGCCGATCGCGACCGGCAAGGTGCTCGGCGAGTACGTGCCGAGGGCGCAGGAGGGCCTGATCGTCCAGGTGTGCCTGGCGGTCATGGTCAGCGGGGTGGTCGCGGCCGCGTTCACCCTGCTGGAGAACCTGTCCATCCTGCGTCTGGAGGGCCGGATCGAGGCGGCGCTCCAGCCGGCCGTCTGGGACCGGCTGCTGCGGCTGCCCACCCGCTTCTTCACCCAGCGCTCCACCGGTGAGCTGGCCAGTGCGGCCATGGGCATCAGCGCGATCCGCCGGCTGCTGGCGGGCGTCGGCCCGGTCGTCGCCCAGTCGGTGACGGTCGGCGCGATGAACCTCGCCCTGCTGTTCTGGTACAGCCCCGCGATGGCGATGGCGGCGATCGGGATGCTCACCGTCATCGCCGCGGTGTTCGGCGGGCTCGGGCTGTGGCAGGTGCGCTGGCAGCGGCGGCTGGTGACGCTCGGCAACAAGCTGAACAACCAGGCGTTCCAGACCCTGCGCGGGCTGCCCAAGCTACGGGTGGCGGCGGCCGAGAACTACGCGTACGCGGCCTGGGCGCGCGAGTTCGCGCGCAGCCGGGAACTCCAGCAGAAGGTCGGCCGCATCAAGAACCTGACCACGGTCCTCGGCGCGGTCTACCTGCCCGTGTGCACCCTGCTGATGTTCATGCTGCTGGCGGGACCGGCCAAGGGGGCGATGTCGGCGGCGGACTTCCTGGCCTTCAACACGTCGGTGACCATGGTGCTGACCTCGGTCACCCAGCTGACCGGCGCGTTCGTGTCGGCGGTGGCGGCGCTGCCGCTGTTCGAGGAGATCAAGCCGGTGCTCGAGACCACGCCCGAGGTGCGCACGGCCAGCACCCGCCCCGGCCCGCTGTCGGGCGCGCTGGAGGCCCGCCGGCTCTCCTTCCGGTACGCCGACGACGGCCCGCTCGTCCTGGACGACGTGTCCTTCGCCGTGCGGCCGGGCGAGTTCGTGGCGGTCGTCGGCCCGAGCGGCTGCGGCAAGTCCACGCTGCTGCGCCTGCTCATCGGCTTCGACCGGCCGGTCTCCGGCAGTGTCCTGTACGACGGCCAGGACCTGGGGGCGCTCGACCAGTCGGCGGTGCGCCGGCAGTGCGGGGTGGTCCTCCAGCACGCCCAGCCGTTCACCGGGTCGATCATGGACGTCATCTGCGGTGCGGAGCCGTACACGCCGGAGGAGGTGATGGCGGCGGCCGAGCTGGCGGGGCTCGCGGAGGACATCCAGCGGATGCCGATGGGACTGCACACGATCGTCGCGGGCAACGGGGCGATCTCCGGTGGCCAGCGGCAGCGCCTGATGATCGCCCAGGCGCTGATCCGGCGCCCGCGGATCCTCTTCTTCGACGAGGCGACCAGCGCCCTGGACAACGACACCCAGCGCATCGTCATCGACAGCACCCGCAAGCTGAACGCCACCCGGATCGTCATCGCCCACCGGCTGTCGACCGTCCTGGACGCCGACCGGGTGATCGTGATGGAGGACGGCAAGGTCGTCCAGCAGGGCACCCCGGCCGAACTGCTCGCGGACACCGGGGGCCGGCTGCACGAGCTGGTGCGCCGGCAGCTGGCCTAGGGCGTCTCCTCCCGCTCCCCCGGCTCGTCGTGGTGGTGGGACGGCATCCAGTGGTGCTCGGTGAACCAGCGGCCGAACATGGCGCCGCCGTAGATGACGAACCCGACGCCGATGAGCCAGGACTCGACGACGAGGACGGTGCCGACGGCGCCGTAGCTGAGCGCGTTGGTCACGATGAGCGGGGTGAAGACCAGGTAGGAGAAGGCGCGCAGACCGGCCAGGCCGATGACGGTGGCCACCGCGCCGGGCAGCAGTGAGCGCCAGTGCACCTGCCCGCCGAGCAGGAAGCGCTGCCCCCACCAGAAGAACAGCACACCGCTCAGCGTGGACAGCGTGATCCGCTGCGCGCCGTGCAGCGTCGACTTCGTCGCCACCTCCTGGTAGAGGTACGCCGTCAGCACCACCAGCCAGGTCGCCTGCCGCCACACCCGGTGCCAGGGGCCGGAGGCCAGGCCCCAGATCCGCTCGTAGGCGTTCTGCACGCTGCCGCCGAAGGACACTCCGAACACGGCGAGCAGGACGCCACCGAAGACGCTGGTGGTGCCGATGACCTTGCGCGGGGGGCTGACGACGTCGGTGATCACGTGGGCGGACCGGCCGGACAGCCCCATCCCGTCGGTGAGCCAGGAGGCGAAGCCGCCGCGCACCAGGGGGTCGGCCGCCGCGACCACGATGAGCAGCGGTGCCAGCGTCACCAGGGCCAGGGTGGCGAACCCCATGGCCCGGTGCATCAGCTCCAGCTCGCGACCGTGCTCGAACAGGGCCCGCAGGCGTACCCACTCCCACGCGCGGTGCAGGCCGCGCCGCAACCGCCTCACGGCTCCTCCCGTGCTCGCCGCCCACACGCTGTGCTGTGATGCATCCAGCCTGGCACGCACCGGGCGCCTCGCAGCCCGAGGAGGGCCAGGGACGCGGCGCGCTGCTGCGCACGGGTGACCGCCGGGTGCGGCGACACGACGGGGCGGGTCCGCCGTTTGCGGCCGGGACGAGCGGAGAATCGGGCTCCGTGCCTACCACCGACCCTCACGCGCCGGGCGGCCGGCGGCGGACGCTGATCGTGAGCGCGAGCATGGGAGCCGGCCACGACACCGTGGCCGCCGAACTCGCCCGGCGGGCCGCGGCCCGGGGCCACGAGGCCCATGTGATCGACGTACTGCGACTGCTGCCGTGCGGCCTGGGCTCGGGGCTGCGCCGCGGCTACCAGGCGTCGGTACGGCATCTGCCCTGGGTGTACGCCGGGATCTACGGCGCGTTCCTGCGCGGCGGGCCCGGCCGGCGGCCGAGCGGGGTCCCGCTGGCCCGGCTGGCCGGGGACCGGCTGGCGGAACTGGTGGAGCGGACGGACGCCGACGTGGTGGTGCCGGTGTTCCATCTGGCGGCACAGCTGACCGGCCATCTGCGGGAGCGGGGCGCGCTGCGCGTGCCGAGCGCCGTCTTCCTGCTGGACTTCGCGGTGCACCGGCAGTGGCTGCATCCGGGCAACGACCGGTACCTGTGCCTCACGGACGCGGCGGCGCGGGAGGTGCGCCGGTTCCTGGCCGTGCCGGTGGTGACGACCGGCCCGGTGGTCGCGCCCGCCTTCCGCGCGCCGGCCCCCGGGGCGGCCCGGTGGCGGGAGCGGTTCGCCGCGCGGGCGCCCGGCCGTCCGCCGGTGCTGCTGTCCGCCGGCGCGTGGGGCGCGGCGTCCCGCCCGGCCGCCACCGCCCGGCTGCTGGCGGCGGCCGGGTACCTGCCGGTGGTGCTGTGCGGCCGCAACGAGCGGCTCCTCGCCGGCCTCTCCCGGGAGCCGGCGGGGCTCCCCCTCGGCTGGGTCGACGACATGCCCGGCCTGCTGGCCGCGTGCCACGCCCTGGTGGACAACGCGGCCGGCCAGACCGCCGTCCAGGCCCTCGCCACGGGCCTGCCCGTCATCGGCCACCGTCCGCTGCCCGGCCACGGCACGGACGGCGTCCGCCGCATGGCCGCCCTCGGCCTGTCCGAACTCGCCCCGGACGGCCCCGCCCTGCTGGCGGCGCTCGGCCGGCTCGACGAGAACACCCGGGAACGCGACGAACGGGTGGCCCGCGGCAAGGCCCTGTTCCGCCGCGACCCGCTGGACTGCGCGACGGACCTGTGAGCCGGCGAGGCCTGCTGCGGCCCGGGCCGGAAGCCTTGGCCGGGGCGGGGCGGGACGGCGTACGCACCGCGCGGGACGGCGGCTCCCCCCGCTGGCAGCCGTGTGCGGCACCGGGCCCGACCCGCGACCGCCGTGCGCGACACCGGCCCCGGCCGCTCGCCCTCGGCCTGTGCGCGGAGTCGCGGCGTGCCCGCCACGCCTCCACGACGGTCCCTGCGGCCTTCCGGGCCCCGTCCCTCACGCGCCCCTGTCGCACCGGTCGCCCCGGTCGCGCCCGTACGCCCCGTGCGGCAGCCGCTCGCCCTCCCGCCCGGTGACGGCCAGCGGCGCACCCGCCACACCTCCACGACGGTCCGTACGGCCTTCCGGGGCCCCGTCCCTCACCCACCCCGTTCGCCCCGGTCACCCAGGTCACCGCGGTCACCCCGGCGCGGCAGCGCTCCCGTCCGGCTCCGGGATCGGGCCGTGCTCGCGGAGCGGGCCGACCGTGAGGCCCGCCTCGCGGCAGTCCTGGACGATGGCCGGCAGGGCCGCCAGGGTGGCGTGCCAGCAGTCGGGGGCCGAGTGGCGGTCGGAGTCGTGCAGCAGGATGGTGCCGCCGCCGCGGAGGTCCGCGGCGACCCGGGCCCGCACGGACTCCGGTGTGGCGTCGGCCGTCCAGTCCCTGCCCCACGCCGACCACAGCACCGTCCGCAGTCCGGCCCGCCGGGCGGCCAGCCAGCGGCTGGTGGTGAGGATGCCGTACGGGGGGCGGTACCACTGCGGGCGGTGACCGCTGAGGTCGTGCACCGTGCGGACCGTCCGGGCGATGTCCTCGGCGTCCCGGGCGAACGCGGGGCGCCAGGGCCGGTCGTGGGTCCAGCCGTGCACGCCCAGCTCGTGCCCGCGCCGTACCGTCTCCCGGACCACGCCGGGGTGGCGGAGCGCGTGCCGGCCGAGGACGAAGAAGGTGGCCCGCACCCCGAGCGCGTCCAGCGCGTCGAGGAAGCGCGGGGTCGAGGCGGGGTCCGGTCCGTCGTCGAAGGTGAGCGCGATGTGCCCGGGGCGGCCGGTACCGGCGAGGCCGGGGAGGAGCAGCAGCCGTACGCCCGGGAGCCAGCCGGCCGCCGGGCCGATGTGGGCCAGGACGACACCGGCCGGCAGCAGGACGGCGGCCGTCCGCCGGGCGCGGCCGGACACGGAGGACATCGGTGACCTACCTCCTCGGGGTGCGTGGCACGGCGGGGGCGGATCCGGGGGACGTCCCCGGGTCCGTGGCGTCCCACTCCCCGCCGACGGACGAGGCGTGGGCCAGGCCGATGCTGCCCGCCCCGATCAGGGCGACACCGATCGCCTCCGGCAGCACGTTCAGGCCCAGGCGGATCGACTCGGCGAACAGCACCCAGCCGAGGACGACGCTGGTGAGCGCGTCGCCGAGGGTGAGCGCGGGCTGGGAGGCGGTCAGCGAGCCGGCCCCGAACGCGCCCTGGAGCAGCAGGAAGGCGACGAGCCCGGCGGCCCCCGTGGCGTACAGCGACCAGTGGCCGAACATCGCCGCGGGGCCCTGCCCGAGCCGTCCCACGGCCTCCTTGAGCAGCGCGGCGGTGAGGGCGAAGGACACGGCGGAGGCGAGACCGAGCAGTGCGGCCCGGGAGGCGCCCCGGGCCGGGCGCGCGACCGTCACGAGCAGTACGACGGTGCCGAGCGCCCCGCCGCCGCCGAGCAGCCAGTCCCCCGGCCGCGCGGTGGGCCGGCCCGGGGACGGCGCGGCGGCGAGCAGGAACAGGGCGAGCCCGCCGCCGAGCGCGGCGAACGCCAGCCAGGTCCGGCCGTCCGGGCGGCGCCGGAAGACGACGCTGCCCACGGCCAGGGTGAACAGCAGCTCGGCGGCGAGCAGGGGCTGGACCAGCGACAGGCTGCCCACGGCCAGCGCCCCGGCCTGCAGCAGGCTGGACAGGGCCAGCAGCCCGGCGCCCGCCAGCCAGTAGGGGCGGCGCAGCAGATGGGCGTACCGGCGCACGGCGGACCGCTCCGGGCCGGCCGCCCCGCCGGCCGGCTCCGGCCCCTGCCCGCGCCCCTGCCCGCGCCTCTGCTCGTGCTCCTGCTCTCGCTCCTGCTCCTGTACGGCGGCCCGGCGCTGGAGCACCGAGGCGGACGCGTTGGACAGGGCGGCGAGCAGGGCGAGCAGCACCGTGAGGGCGGTCATGGCGGTCATGACGGTCATCCGAAGCGGGCGGCGAGCCGCCGGTACAGCCCGGGCACCGCACCGCGCACCCGGACGGGCAGCCGTAGCCACCCGGGGACGTACACCTCGTCCTTGCCGTGCAGGGCGGCGGCGCAGACCGCGGCCGCGACGCGTTCGACGGGGACGGGCCGCGGCCAGGCGCGGGTGTAGGGGGTGCCGCGCCGGTCGAAGAAGGGCGTGTCGACGACGCCGGGGACGACGAGGCCGACGCCCACCCCGGTGCCGCGCAGCTCGTAGCGCAGGGAGTCGGCGAAGGCGGCCAGGGCGGCCTTGGCCGCGGAGTAGACGGCCTCGCCGCGCACGCCCACGCTGCCGGCGAGGGACCCGATGAGCACGACGCGTCCGGAGCCGGCGGCGACCATGTGCGGCAGCACGGTCCGCACCAGGTGCACGGTGGCCAGCAGGTCGACGCCCACGACCTCGTCGATGCGCGCGGCGGGCATACCGGTGAACTCCCCCGCCCAGCCCACGCCGGCGCCCGCGACCAGCAGGTCGAGTCCGCCGAGGTGGTCCAGGGCGAGCGCGGTGAGCCGGCGGCCGGCGCCGGGGCGGGTCAGGTCGGCGGGCAGCGGGATCGCTCCGGACTGGGCGGCCACCTGCTCCAGTCGGGTGACGTCGCGCCCGTTCAGCGCCAGCCGCCAGCCGCCCTCGGCGGCCAGCCGACGGGCCACGGCCGCGCCGATGCCGGAGGAGGCACCCGTCACCAGGGCGGTGCCGCCCCGGCCGGGGCGCGGGGCGGTGGCCGCCGTTCCGGCCGGGGCCGGGAGCGGCCGGGTGTCGTTCGACGGACCTGCGGGGGACGGGGCATGGGACATGGTGACGACCTCACTGCGACGGCGTGCACGGGCTCGCGAATGCCGGGGCCGAACCTTCGCGGTGTTTCCAGGGCGCCACACCCTGAAACGCCGCGCACGGCGGAGAGGGCCGCAATAAAGAAACGTTGCCGTTTCGCTCGCGGTGACCTAGGCTCGATGTGTACGAAACAGTTTCGTTTACGAGCTGTTTGCCGTCCCGCTTCCCCGGAGTGGTTCCGCATGCCCGAGAAGACCCTGGCCGAAAGCTCCCGCACCGGAGCGGCGGCCACAGCGCACGCCGAGGCCTCGCCCAAGCGCTGGTGGATCCTCGCGGTCATCGCCATCGCCCAGCTGATGGTGGTGCTGGACGCGACGATCGTGAACATCGCCCTGCCGTCCGCCCAGACCGACCTCGGCTTCTCCGACGGCAACCGCCAGTGGATCGTGACGGCGTACGCCCTCGCCTTCGCCTCCCTGCTGCTCCTCGGCGGCCGGATCGCCGACCTGTTCGGCCGCAAGCCCGCCTTCCTCGTCGGCGTCGTCGGCTTCGCCGCGGCCTCGGCACTCGGCGGCGCCGCGAACGGCTTCACCATGCTGGTCGTCGCCCGCGCCCTGCAGGGGGCCTTCGGCGCGCTCCTCGCCCCGGCGGCGCTGTCGCTGCTGAACACCACGTTCACCGACGCCCGGGAGCGGGCGCGCGCGTTCAGCGTCTACGGCGCGATCGCCGGCGCCGGCGGCGCGGTCGGCCTGCTGCTGGGCGGTGTACTGACCGACGCGCTGGACTGGCGCTGGACGCTGTACGTCAACGTCGCCATCGCGGTCGTCGCCTTCGCGGGCGGCTGGATTCTGCTGGGCAACCACCGCGACGCGGCGAACGCCAAGCTGGACGTGCCGGGCACGGTGCTGGTGGCCGCCGGTCTGTTCGGCCTGGTCTACGGCTTCTCCAACGCCGAGACGCACGACTGGGACTCCCCGCTGACCTGGGGCTTCCTGATCGCGGGCGGGGTACTGCTGGCAGCCTTCGCCTGGTGGCAGACCCGGGCCGCGCACCCGCTGCTGCCGATGCGCATCCTGCTGGACCGGGACCGTGCGGCCTCCTTCCTCGCCGTGCTGATCACCGGCGCGGGCATGTTCGGCGTGTTCCTCTTCCTGACCTACTACCTCCAGCTCATCCTCGGCTTCAGCCCCACGAAAACCGGCGTGGCGTTCCTGCCGATGGTCGGCGCGCTGATGGTGACCGCGCAGGCCGGCACCACGGTGCTGCTGCCCCGGCTCGGCCCGAAGGTGGTCATCCCGATGGGCTTCGCGATCGCCACGGCCGGCATGGCCTGGCTGACCGGCATCGGCCTCGACTCGGGCTACCTCGGCGCGGTGCTGCCGCAGCTGATCGTGATCGGCGTGGGCCTCGGCCTGGTCATGCCGCCGGCGATGCAGCTGGCCACCGGCGGGGTCGCGGCCGAGGACGCCGGCGTGGCCTCCGCGACCGTCAACGCCATGCAGCAGGTCGGCGGTTCGATCGGCACGGCGCTGCTCAACACCCTCGCGTCGAGCGCCGCCACCTCGTACCTGACCGGCCGGGACGCCACCAGCAAGCTGGTGCGGGCGCAGGCCACGATCGAGAGCTACACCACCGCGTTCGGGTGGTCGGCGGCCCTCTTCGGCGCGGGCACGGTCATCGCGCTCCTCTCCTACCGGCGCGGAGTGCCCCGGCAGGACGCGGGTGCCGCACCCGTCGTCCACATGTGACCGCCACCGGGCCCACCACGGCCGAGGGGCCGCCGTCCGCAGGGAGACGGCGGCCCCTCGCCCGTCCGGCGGGGCGCTTGAGACCGCGCCCGCGGGTAACTCGCAGGGGAGATCACGACCACGGCGGAAGGAGACGACCATGCCGGGCGGGAACGACCACGAGCAGCGGCCGGAGTCGGCCCTGGAGGAGGTGCTCCGGGAGGTCGAGGAAGCCGAGAAACGCGACGAGGAGAAGGCCGCCACGGGCACGGCCGGCCACGGCACGGACGACGCCGGCCAAGCGGACGACGGCACGGGCGAGGCCGGCGACGCCATCACCCCGAACACCGGAGCCCAGGAACAGGCGAACGGCGACTGAGACCGGCGGCCCGGGCCGACCGGGGACGGCGACAGGCGCCCCCCCGGTGCATTCGCGCAGGCCGGGTACCCGAGCCCCATGAACCAGCACGCGCGAGGACCCCTGCTGCCCCCGGACCGCGGCCCGCTCTCCGCCGCAGTCGCCGCGTACCTGCGCGGCACGGGCCCCCTGCCCCGCCCCGCGGACGCCGAGGCCGCGGACCCGTACGGGGACGACCTCCAGCTCGCCCTGTACCTCTGCTACGAACTGCACTACCGCGGCTTCGCCGGGGTCCCGCCGGACACCGAGTGGGACCCGGGGCTGCTGCGCGTCCGCGCGGCGCTGGAGCGGCGCTTCCGGTCCGCGTTGCGCGCCGACACCCCCGTCCACGACAGTCTGGACGAGGCGATCGCCGCCCTCCTGGTCGAGCCGGCCGAGGGCACGGGCGTCACCCACTTCCTGTGTGCCGAGGGCGAGCTGTGGCAGCTGCGGGAGTACGCGGCGGTGCGCTCGCTGTACCACCTGAAGGAGGCCGACCCGCACGCCTGGGTGCTGCCGCGGCTGTGGGGCCGGGCCAAGGCGGCGATGGCCGCGGTGGAGTACGACGAGTTCGGCGGCGGCCGCCCCGAACGGGTGCACGCCCGCCTGTTCGCCGACCTGATGACGGACCTGGGCCTGGACACGGCGTACGGCCGCCACCTGGACGCGGCCCCGGCCGAGATGCTCGCCGTGGTGAACCTGATGTCCCTGTTCGGTCTGCACCGCGAGCTGCGCGGCGCGCTGGTGGGTCACTTCGCCGAGGTGGAGATCACCTCGTCGCCCGGTTCCCGCCGGCTGGCCGAGGCGATGCGCCGCACCGGCGCCGGCCCGGCCGCGGAGTTCTTCTACGACGAGCACGTGGAGGCGGACGCGGTGCACGAGCAGGTCGTCCGGCACGAGGTGATCGGCGGGCTGCTCGCCGAGGAGCCGGAGCTGGCACCGGACATCGCCTTCGGGATCGACGCGACCGAGTACCTGGAGGAGCGGCTGGCCCGACGGCTGCTCGCCGACTGGCGTGCGGGACGGTCGTGCCTGCGGGCCCCGCTGGAGGCACCCCTGCGGACACCCGCGCAACAGCCGGCACCGCCGGCACGGGAGGCATCCCATACATCCTGATTCCCCGGGTATCCGGACGGTGTGATCGCAGTGATGCTTCCGGGTGTGTACGCCCCGCAGGACGACACGGAACTGCTGGCCGAGGCCCTGCGCGAGGTGGCCCCGCCACCCGGCGCCCGTGTGCTGGACGTGGGTACCGGAAGCGGTGCGCTCGCCCTGGAGGCGGCCCGCCTGGGCGCCGAGGTGACCGCGGTGGACGTGTCCCGGCGGGCGGTGTGGACGGTCCGGCTGAACGCCTGGCTGCGGCGGCTGCCGGTACGCATCCGACGCGGCAACCTGTTCGCACCGGTGCGGGGCCGCACCTACGACCTCATCCTGGCGAACCCGCCCTATGTGCCGGCACCCGACGCCGGGCGCGGGCCGCGCGGCCGGTCCCTCGCCTGGGACGCGGGACGTGACGGGCGCCTGCTGCTCGACCCGATCTGCCGGGACGCGCCGGCGCTGCTGAACCCCGGGGGCACGCTGCTGGTCGTGCACTCGGCGCTGAGCGGTCCGGACCGCACCCTGGAGCTGCTGCGGGCGGCGGGGCTGAAGGCCGCCGTGATCCGGCGCCGCTGGATCCCCCTGGGGCCGGTGCTGCGCTCCCGGGCGGACTGGCTGCGCCGGCGCGGGCTGCTCGCGCCGGCCGAGGACAGGGAGGAACTGGTGGTCATCCGTGCCGAACGACCCTGCTGACCGCGCGGCGGACACCCCCGCCCGCCCGGCGCCGGACTCCGCTGCCGGGCGGCCCCGCCGGATCACCGTGCAACGGCGCGGGCCCCTCCTGGTGGAAGGGCCCGTGGAGATCGAGTTGGAGGACGGGACCACGGTCTTCTCGGACCGGTTCCGCGTCGCTCTCTGTACCTGCCGGCGCAGTCGCCGCTACCCCTGGTGCGACACGAGCCACCGGCGCAGGTCCTGAACACTCCGTTGAAACGGATGGTTTTTCGCCGCTCCCCGGAAGGCCCCCCACGGGCCTGCCGGGGAGCGGCTGTGTGACCGGGTCCGGCGGGCGGCCCCACTCCGCCCGCCGGTCCCGGTACGAGATCGCAGGTTCCCCGCTGCAGGGGCCGCACTCCCCAGTTGCGGGCCTGATCCGGCGTCCACGGGGACCCGTTGCGATCCCGGTCCTAGAACGCGAACAGGGTGCCGCCGACGGCGTCCCTCATGCACGCGTTGCCGAAGGTGCGCTCGTAGGAGACGCGCTTGCCCTGCCAGACACCCTGGACGGTGACGACGACGGGGTCGTAGACCTTGGTGCACATCACGTCGCCGGCGGGCTTCAGGGCGTCGAGTTCGCCGCCGACGCCGCGCAGTTCGGCGCAGGCCTCGGCCGCTGCCGGGTGGGTGCCCGAGGCCGTGGGGGCGCAGTTCAGGGTGACGGCGCGCTCCGGTGTGGCCGTGGCCGCGTCGTTGCCGTGGCCGGTGGTGAGCACCAGCGCCGAGGGGGCGTACAGCGACGACGGGGCGGCGCCCGGTGCAGCGACGGCGGCCCCGGTCAGGGGTCCGCAGACGGCGGCGGCCGTCAGGCCGATGGCCGCTGCCCAGCGCGCGGTGTTCCGCATTGTGTGCATCCTTCCGCTCGAACGGACGAGGTGCCGGCTCCGGTCCGGTCGGGCACCGGAGCGGCGTGCGCCACTCTGCCGAGTCCACCGCCGAAACTCACATCGAACCCATGGGTTTCAGTAACCTTTCGTGTTGAATCAGTGGCGTGAAGTCACGGAAATCGAACGACGTGACCCCGGAACAGAGCCGTTCCCCCGCCCCGGAGGCGACTGGCTGGCCGAAAATCAGCGGTTCGTTAATCGTCCTGAAACATTCCGGCTACGCCCACCGGAAGTCCCTTGATGACTCCTTGTGTTCATGAAGTGATCACCAGGAGCGGGTGCCTCCGCCACCCCGGAGCCGCGCCGGCCCTGCGCGGACCCTGCCGCTACTGACTTACCAGTCGGTATGGTCGGCTGCGCACGCGGCCGGCGACCTCGGGAGGGACGAATGGCACCGCACTGGGCGGACTTCCAGTACGAGATCTATCTGAACGGGACGACCGGGGCGGTGCCCCGGCTCCCCACCGATCTGACCCGGCTGGAGGAACTGGCCGGGCACCGGCTGGGCCCGGGACCGGTGGGCTATGTGGCGGGCAGCGCGGGGGACGGCAGCACGGCCCGCGCCAACCGGGCGGCCCTCGCCCGGCACCGGATCGTGCCGCGCATGCTGCGGGACGTGCAGCTGCGCGACCTCACGACGGAGGTGCTCGGCCGGACCCTGCCGGCGCCGCTCGCCCTGGCGCCGGTCGGCGTGCTGTCGATCATGCACCCGGACGCGGAGTCCGCCGCCGCCCGGGCCGCGGCCGCGCGGGGCGTGCCGTACATCCTGTCCTCGGCGTCGAGCACCCCGCTGGAGCGGGTGGCGGAGGCGATGGGGGACGCCGAGCGGTGGTTCCAGCTGTACTGGGGCAAGGACCGCGAGGTGACCCGGAGCTTCCTCGCCCGGGCGAGGGCGGCCGGGTTCTCGGTGCTCGTGGTCACCCTGGACACCCCGCTGCTGGCGTGGCGGCCGCGCGACCTGGACCAGGCGTACCTGCCGTTCCTGCACGGCGTGGGCACGGCGAACTACTTCACCGACCCCGCGTTCCGGGCGGGACTCGCCAAGCCGGTGGACGAGGACCCGAACGCGGCGGTGCTGCACTTCCTCGGCCTGTTCGGGGACGCCGGACACACCTGGCCGGACCTGGCCTTCCTGCGCGAGCACTGGGACGGCCCGATCGTCCTCAAGGGCGTGCTGCACCCGGACGACGCCCGGCTCGCCGCCGACGCTGGGATGGACGGCGTGGTGGTCTCCAACCACGGCGGCCGGCAGGTGGCCGGCTCCGTCGCCGCGGCCGACGCGCTCCCCCGCGTCGCGGACGCGGTCGGCGACCGTCTCATCGTGCTGTTCGACAGCGGGGTCCGCACCGGCGCCGACGTCTTCAAGGCCCTCGCCCTCGGCGCCCGCGCGGTCCTGCTGGGCCGCCCGTACGTCTACGGCCTCGGTCTGGACGGCGAGGCGGGCGTGGACCACGTGATCCGCTGCCTCCTCGCGGAGTTCGACCTCACGCTGGCCCTGTCGGGCCACGCGAGCCCGGGTACGGTGGCCCGGTCGGACCTGGAGACGGACGGCACGGCGACTCCCTGAGGGGGAGCCGCCGGTGGCCTACGCCGCGCTCCACCTCTGGCCGGCCGACCCGTCCCGGACCTTGACCACGAGGTCGGCGCCGGGCCCCTCCCCGCCGGCGGCGAGCGCCAGGGTCCGGTCCCACCGCGGCAGCAACTCGCCCTGGGGAGTGAGGTCGTAGCGCACGTCGTCCGCCCGCCCCGAACCGGCGTCGGCGCAGTCGCCGAGCACCACCACGCCGGCGTCGGCATGCGAGTCCAGGCACAGACCGGCGCCGGCGCCGCTGCGCAGCAGTCCGTCGGCCTCGTACGTCCACCGCTGCGTGGCCGCGCTCGAGCACACCGCGAGGACGGTGCTCGCGCCGGCCGCCGGGCGGCCCTTGACGTCCAGGCACAGCCCGGCGGCGTTGCGCAGCGGGCCCGGCCGGCCGACGGCGGGCGGGCCCGGGGTGCCGGACGGAGCCGACGTGCCGGGGACGGCGCCGGTGGAGACGACCGGTTCGGTGCCGTCGCCGCCGTCCGGCCAGGCGCTGATCGCCAGGACGGTCGCGAGCAGCCCGGCCGAGGCCACGCCGACACCGGTCAGCAGCGTCCGCGACGACCAGGCGGTGCCGGGTGCGCGGCGCGCGGTCACCCCGGCGAGGAACCGGGCCGGCGGCCCGGATCCGCCGTCCCCGGCACGGCGCCTCCCGCCGCCGCGCCGGCGTCCGCCGGAGCGTCGGGAGCCGGAGCCGGCGGGGCCCGGGCGGCGGCCGGGGCGGGAGTCGAGGTAGCGGCGGGCGCCCCAGCCGAGCACGGCCTCGGCGAGCAGCACGCCCAGGGCGGCGTCGGCGTGGCCGAGTTGCTCGGCCGCGTGCCGGCAGTAGGCGCAGCCGGCCAGGTGCTCCTGGACGTCCGGCAGCAGCGTGCCGCCACGGCGGATCGGGACGTCCAGCAGACGGTTGTAGTAGCGGCACTCCTTGCCGGGCGCGAGTTCCCGGTGGGCGCGCACCAGGCCCTCCCGGAATTTCTCCCGGGCCTGTTCGAGTGCGGCCGTGGCGCTCCGGAGGTCCATGCCGAGCAATCCGGCGGGCACCTCCGGCGGTTCGGCCTCGACCTCGGTGTGCCACAGCAGTGCCTGTTCCAGCCGGGAAAGGGCGTGGAACGCGCGGTCGGTCAGGGCGCGGTTCTCGGGTGTCAGCGGCTGCGCGGTGCGCATTCCGCGGGCCCCGGCGGGTTTTCCGAGTCCGGGCAGTACGGCGGTGATCCGGTCGGTGCCGGACCAGTTGACGACCGTGTCCCGGACGGCCACCAGCAGGCGCGGGCGCAGCGCGTCGGCGCCTTCGCCGAGCGCCAGCCTGCCGAGGACCTGGTGGAAGGCGGTGGCGGTGACCATGTGGGCGAGGGGTCCGGAGGCGGCCAGGCAGATGACCGCGTACTCCTGGGCCGACTGCCAGTGCCGGGCCATCAGGAGGGCGGCCGACCGGGAGGCCTCCGCGTCGGAGCCGGCCCGCAGCGGACCGGCGAGGAACTCGTCGGATTCCCCGGGTTCGGCGCCCGGCGGCGGATAGGGAGGACGAGGGGGGTGGGGGGTGAGCACGGAGCGGATTCCTTTTGGCGCGTGGTGCGAGCGGAAATTCACCGCGTTTGAACCCTTGCACACCTGCCGCACGGGCAACAAGGCGGACGGACGACTTCGGCCGGATTGACAGAAAGTCAGAAAGGCGGGTGCCGACCGGGGTTGGCGAAAAGCCGACCCGTTCCGCGTGCGCCCCGTGTGAAGTGCGCGCACACACCGGCCGGGCGCGCACGCTCCCGCGACGGGCGCGCCGGTAGTGGACTGGGAGCCGGTCCTCCCCGGATGGCCCCGCTCCCGGCCGGCGGTCCCGGCGGCTTCCCCCCGCCGGCCGGGACGGGGCCGGCCGCCCGGCGTCCGGTCAGATCTGCCAGGAGCGGAGCCGGTCGGCGGCGCCGTACACGTCGGTCTTGCCGGAGATCAGGTCGCGGGCCAGGTCGACGAGCGCGCCGTAGGGCGGGTCGATGCCGACGCCGCTGACGAACATGTAGGCCACGGCGGTCGCGCAGGCGAAGCGGGCGTTGGCCGCGGGCAGCGGCTTGAGCACGGCGAGGGTGTGCAGCAGCGCGGCGGCGCGCCAGGCCGCGTCGGAGTCCACGCCGAGCCGGGGCGGGTCCACCCGGTGCCGGGCGACGGCGGCGACCAGGGCGGAGAAGTCGTCCACCGCGGGCTGGTCGGGCAGGACCTCCTCGTGCCGCTGGAGCAGCCACGGGACGTCGATGTGGATGACGGAGGGCATCGCTCAGGCGGCCTCGTCCTTGCCGGGACGCTCGTCGTCGGGGAAGGCCGCCGCGAATTCCTCGGCGTGCCCGGCGAAGAAGCGGCGGAACGCCTCGGCGCCCTCCTGCAGGGCGCGGTGCCGGGCGATGTCGGCGGCGGCGGCCTCACGCACGAGGGCCTTCATCGACGTACCGCGCTCCTTGGCGATCTGCCGCAGGTCCTCTAGTTCCCGTTCGCTGAACTCCACGTTGAGAGCTGGCATGCCCCACACGGTACCGCGCGGGTACTCGCCCGTAAATAGCCGCAGGTCAGGCGGTACCCGCTGCGGTACCAGGCGGGGTTCAGACGTCCAGTCGGCTGATCCGCACCGCTCCCTTCGCCAGGCCCGGGTACGCGCTGGTGAGGGTCAGGCGGAGGCGGGAGCCGCGGGCCGGGTCGAAGGTGAGGACCGTCGGGGTGTCGGAGGCGGTGGCCCACTCGGTCCTCGCGCCGGTCACCGGGGTGTAGGCGTGCCCGTCCCAGACCGCGGCCTCCACCCGGGCGGGCAGGCTGTGGCGGTCGTCGACGGTGAAGGAGACCGCGACCCGGTCGAAGCTCCGGGTGCGCCCGAAGTCGACCGACACCCAGTCCTCGGTCCGGGCTCCGTCGAAGGCGGGGAGCAGCGCGGTCGCCGACTTGGTGAACGCGTTGGACCAGCCGGTGGCGGGGTCGCCGTCGAGCATGGCGGCGGGCAGGGTGTCCGGACGGCCGGAGTAACCGGCGTCGGCGTGCGGGTAGGCGGGCGGCGCCGGGTGATCGGGCCGGAAGGCGGCGGGTCCGGTGGTCACGGCCGGGCGGGCCGGGGTCGCGGTCAGGCGGACCGTGTCCGGGCGGAGGCCGTCCGCCCGGGCGGTCAGCTTCAGCGTGCCGGGCCGCGGGCCGGACCGGACGATGGCGAGGGCCTTGCCGTGGAAGGCGGTGCGGGTGCTCGCCTGGTAGCGCTCGGCGCTCTCCTGGCGGCCGTTGTCGACGCCGGCCAGGGAGCCGCCGGTGACGTCGAAGGCGATGAGGTGCCCGGCGTCGGGCACGACCACGCCGTGCGCGTCCACGATCTCGGCGGTGACGAAGGCGAGCGAACGGCCGTCGGCGGCCAGGGACGTGCGGTCCGCGGTGAGGCGTACGGCGTGCGGGGCACCGGCGGTGCGCAGCACGTCGGTGGCGACGACCTTGCCGTCCCGGCGCGCCACCGCCTTCAGCTCGCCGGGCCGGTAGGGCACCTTCCAGGTCAGGTGGAGCTTGCCCGCGCTGCCGTTGGGACTGGTGTAGCTGCCCGGGTGGGGGCCGTCGGTGAAGGTCTTGTCGTCGCCGGTGGGCTCGGTGGTCTCCAGGTAGGTGCGGCCGTCGGTGGTCTTCTTGACGTCGAACTCCCGTACTCCGAGGGACTGTCCGTCGAGGAACAGCTCGACGGTGGGCACGTTGGCGTACGCCCAGACCTCGACGGTGTCGCCCTCCTCGTGGTTCCAGGTCATCGGCAGCAGGTGGACCATCGGCTCGGTCGTCCACTGGCTCCTGAAGAGGTGGTACATGTCCTTGGGGAAGCCGGCCGTGTCGACCGCGCCGAAGAAGGACGCCTTCACCGGGAAGACGTCGTACGGCGTCGGCTCGCCGATGTAGTCGATGCCCGACCACAGGAACTGGCCCGCGAACCACTTCCGGTCCCGGTCCTTCTTGTGCCCGTACTCGCCGCTCATCGTCCAGGAGGCGAGGTTGTTGTCGTAGGACGAGACCTCCCGTCGGCCGGGCGTGTGGTTCTCGCCGGTGTTCAGATGCTCCGGCTCCTGGTACGTGCCCCGGGTCGAGGTCTCCGAGGAGGACTCGGACTCGAAGAGGAACAGGTGCGGGTACTTCGCGTGCAGGGCGTCGACCGACCTGGCCGTGTTGTAGTTCAGGCCGAGGCCGTCCAGCTTGGCGAGCATGCGGTCGGCCGCGGAACCGGTGGCGGGCACACCGTGGTACTTGTCCGAGCCGATGACGAGCGGCCGGGTGTCGTCGGCGGCCTTGATCGCGCCGATGATCCGGTCCGCCATGGCGAGCCCCGCGGTGGAGGTGGAGTCGGGGATCTCGTTGCCGATGGACCACAGCACCACGGCGGGCGAGTTGCGGGCGGCGAGGACCATCTCGGTGGCGTCCTTCTCGCACCACTCGTCGAAGAACCGGCCGTAGTCGTACCTCGTCTTGCCGGTGCGCCAGCAGTCGAAGGCCTCCACCATCATCACGATGCCCAGCTCCTCGCAGACCCGGATCATCTCCGGCGAGGGCGGGTTGTGCGAGGTGCGGAGGGCGTTGACGCCCATCGACTTCATGATCCGCATCTGGCGTCGCACGGCGTCGATGCTGATCGCCGCGCCGAGGGCGCCCTGGTCGTGGTGGAGGTCGACGCCCTTGATCTTGGTGTACGTGCCGTTGAGGGAGAAGCCCTCGTCGGGGTCGAACCGGAAGGTGCGGATGCCGAAGGGGGTGCGGTAGGTGTCGGTGGTGCGGCCCCCGACGCGCAGCTCGGTGTGCAGGGTGTAGCGGTGCTCCGGGGTCGCGAAGTCCCACAACAGGGGCCCGGGGACGGTGAGTTCGTGGGTCTCGGCGGCCTCCTCCGACACGGCGGCCGTGGTGGCCGCGCGGGCGACGGTCCGGCCGTCGGGTGCGGTGATCCGGGAGCGGATCTCCACGTCCGCGCCGGTGCCGGACTCGTTGCGCACGGTCGTCCGCACCCGGACCAGCGCCCGGTCGGCCGAGACCTCCGGGGTGGTGACGTACGTGCCCCAGCGGGCCACGTGCACCGGCTCGGTGATCACCAGACGGGCCTCGCGGTAGATGCCGCTGCCGGAGTACCAGCGGCTGCTCGGCAGCTGGTTGCGCACCTCGACGGCGAGCACGTTGGGCGTGGTGCCGTCGGTGTGGACGAGACCGGTGAGGTCGAGGGCGAAGCCGGTGTAGCCGTAGGGGTGGCGGCCGGCCTCGGTGCCGTTGCAGGAGACGTACGCGTCCATGTAGACGCCGTCGAACTCCACCGCGATCCGTTTGCCGGCGCAGTCCTCCGGGAGCGTGAAGGCGATCCGGTACCAGCCGAGGCCGCCCGGGAGGAAGCCGGTGCCGCTGGTGGTGCCGTGCTCGGTGGTGGGGGTCTGCTCGATGCTCCAGTCGTGCGGCACGGCGACCTCGCGCCAGGCCGAGTCGTCGTAGGCGGGGTCGGCGGCCCGCGCGTAGGCGCCGGTCGGGTCGGTGAGGCCGCCGGGGTCGACCAGGGCGAACCGCCAGCCGTCCCGCAGCGGCACCGTACGGCGTCCCCCGGCGCCGGACCCGGCGGCGAGGGCGGCCGGGGCCGCGGGAAGGCTCAGGAGCGTTCCGGCCGCGGGCGCTGCCGTGGCTGCGACCAGAACCGATCTGCGCGTGACCGTCATGGGCGGCTCTCCCTCATCAGGGCCCAGAAGTACTCACAACTGATCGTGAACAAACAGATTCTGACGTCCCGCCGCACACGATCGTCAAGAGTCCGGACTCCGGCACCTGCCCCTGGCCGAAGGTCGGCCTGAATTCCCCCTTGACCGTGCCCCGACCATGTTCGACCGGTCGGCCGGGGAGGCGGGAGTCGGCGTTCAGGGGAGGACGCGACGCACTACGCTGGAACACGGCTGGTGTCACCTGTTCACTGTGAGTGTGCGTTGGGGAGCGGCGAGGATGAGCCGGGTCTATCCGTTCGACGATGCGGCGACGGCCCGGGCTGCCATCGACGACGACGGCACGCTGACGGAGTGGAACGAAGGCGCCCGCCGGCTGCTCGGCCACCCGGCCGCCGCCGTGCTGGGCCGCCCCGCCGCCGAACTGCTGGCCGACGCCGGCCCGCCGGCCCCGCCCCGGGGCCCGCGCTGGGCGGGCACGGTCGGATTGCGCCACCAGGACGGCCGTACCGTCCCCGTGTGGGTGCTCGCCCACCGCCGCCCGCACCGCGACGAGCAGCCGGGCGGCTGGCTCCTGGTCAGCCCGCTCACCGACGCGCGGCCCCCCGCCGCGGACGACCCGCTCGCCGAGGCCGGCCTGATGCAGTCGCCGTGCGCGGTCGCGGTGTACGACGACCGGCTGCGGCTGTGCGGGATGAACGCGGCGATGGCCCGCGTCGTCGGGCTGCCCGCGGAGCGGCTGCGCGGACTCCGGCTCCCGGAGATCAGCGGCAGCCCCCGGAGCGAGGAACTGGAGCGGGGCATGCTCCGGGTGCTGGCCTCGGGCGAGCCGCTGGACGTGGAGACCTTCCTGCGCACCGGCGGGGAGGACCGCGCCCACGCCTGGCTCGCCCGCATGGCGCCGGTCCGCGACGGGACGGGCCGGGTGCGGGGGGTGTGCCTGGCCGCGCACGACGTCACCGACAACCACCGGGCCCGGCAGCGCCTGCACCTGGTCAACGAGGCCAGCGTGCGCATCGGGAGCACGCTCGACGTCACCCGGACCGCGCAGGAGCTGGCGGACGTGTGCGTGCCCGCGCTCGCCGACTTCGTCACCATCGACCTGCTGGACCCGCAGGAGTACGGCGGCGAGCCCCCCGCCCGCGTCACCGCGCCGGTACGGCTGCGCCGCGCCGCCCACCGGTCCGTGCTCGGCGGTGTGCCGGAGGCGGTGACCGAGCCGGGCGCGGCGGAGGAGTACCCGGCCTGCTCCCCGCAGGCCGACTCGCTGACCGCCGGCCGTACGATCACCACCTCGGTGGCCGCCGGCGACATGGACCAGTGGCTGCACTGGCACCCGGAGCGCGGCGAGCGGGTGCGGCGGCTCGGCATCCACTCGTCGATGTCGGTGCCGATCCAGGCGCGCGGGCTGACCCTGGGGGTCGCCGTGCTCACCCGGCACCGCCGGCCGGACCCCTTCACCGCGGACGACGTGCTGCTGGCCGAGGAGATCACCGCGCGGGCCGCCGTCTGCATCGACAACGCCCGCCGGTACTCGCGCGAGCGGGAGACCGCGCTCGCGCTCCAGCGCAGCCTGCTGCCGCGGTCCCTGCCGCGCACGGCCGCGCTGGAGGTCTCCTCGCGCTATCTGCCGGCCGCGCGGGCCGGGGTGGGCGGGGACTGGTTCGACGTGATCCCGCTGTCCGGGATGCGCGTCGCGATGGTGGTCGGGGACGTCGTGGGGCACGGCATCCAGGCCTCGGCCACCATGGGCCGGCTGCGCACCGCCGTCCGCACCCTCGCCGACATCGACCTGGCCCCGGACGAGTTGCTCACCCACCTCGACGACCTGGTGGTCCGGCTGTCGGAGGAGTCCGGGCCCGACGCCGGCCCCGGCGAGGCCGGAAGCCCGGGCGAGGTCGGCGCGACCTGCCTGTACGCCGTGTACGACCCGGTGTCCCGGCGGTGCACCCTGGCCCGCGCCGGGCATCCGCCGCCCGTGGTACTGCCGCCGGGCGGCACGCCGCACGTCCTGGACGTGCCCGCCGGTCCCCCGCTGGGGCTGGGCGGGCTGCCCTTCGAGGCCGCCGAGGTGGAACTGCCCGAGGGGACCGTCCTCGCGCTGTACACGAACGGGCTGGTGTGGTGCCGGGACCGGGACCCGGAGGCCGGCCGGGAGCTGCTGCACCGGGCGCTCGGTGCGTACGCGGACTCCCTGGACGCGACCTGCGACCGGGTCCTGCACACGCTGCTCCCGTCCGGCGGCGCACCCGACGACGTCGCACTGCTCCTCGCCCGCACCCTGGGCCTGCCCGCCTCGCAGGTGGCGACCTGGGACATCCCCGCCGACCCGGCGCTGGTCGCGCCGATCCGCAAGCAGGTCGTGGAGCAGCTGGACACCTGGTCGCTGAGCGAGGCGGCGTTCACGGCCGAGCTGGTGGTCAGCGAACTGGTCACCAACGCCATCCGGTACGGCGCGCGGCCGATCCGGCTCCGGCTGATCCACGAGGAGGCCACCCTGATCTGCGAGGTCTCCGACAGCAGCCACACCGCCCCGCACCTGCGCCGGGCCAAGACCTTCGACGAGGGCGGCCGGGGACTGCTGCTGGTCGCCCAGCTCACCCAGCGCTGGGGCAGCCGGCACCACGCGGAGGGCAAGACGATCTGGGCGGAGCTGCCGCTGTTCGAGGAGGACCAGTAGGCCCCGGGCGACGCGTCAGGAGGCCGTGAGCCAGGGCCGTACCTGCTTGCGGGCCTCGTGCAGCCGGGACTTGAAGGTGCCGAGCGGGATGCCGGCGCGTTCGGCCGCCTCGGCGTAGTCGAGCTGGCAGATGTCCCGGTAGACCAGCGGTGCGACCAGGTGCGGATGCTGACGCTCCAGGCGGTCCAGGGCCTCCAGCAGGTCCACCCGCGAGCCGGCGATCACGCTGGTCGTGCGCGGGTCGACGGCGTGCGCCGGCTCGATGGCCGCGGGCTGTTCGGCGGCCCGCCGCTTCAGCTCCCGGTACTTCTGCCGGCAGCAGTTGGCGACGACGGTGTACAGCCAGGTGCCGAAGCGGCTGCGTCCCTCGAAGCCGGAGAGGTGCCGGGCCACCTGGAGCAGCACGTCCTGGGCGGCCTCCTCGGCGTCCTCCCGGCACGGCAGGAAGCGCGCGCAGCGGCGCACGACCTCCGGCCGGATCTCGGTCAGCAGCCGGTCCAGGGCCGCGCTGTCGCCGGCCGCGGCCCGCCGGGCGAACTCCTCCATCGGCGCCGGGTCCTGCACGGACGGCCCCCCTCCCAGTCGATCTCAGGCCAGGCATGATAGTCGTATGCACCCCCTGGAGCGGATCGGCCGCCACCGCCTCGAACGGCCGCTGGGCAGCGGCGCCTTCGCCACGGTGTGGCTCGCCCACGACCCCGAGCTCCAGGCCCCGGTGGCGGTGAAGGTCCTCGCCGAGAACTGGGCGCACCGGCTCGACGTCCGGGAGCGCTTCCTGTCCGAGGCGCGGCTGCTGCGCCGGGCCGGCTCCGGCCGGGTGGTGCAGGTCTACGACATCGGGGAACTCCCGGACGGCAGGCCGTACTTCGTGATGGAGTACGCGGGCGGCGGGACCCTCGCCGATCTGCTGGCGGACGGTCCGCTGCCGGTGCGGGAGGCGCTCGCGCTGACCGCCGAGGCCGCGCGCGGTGCCGCCGCGCTGCACGAGGCGGGCATCGTGCACCGTGACATCAAGCCGACCAACGTGCTGCTGCACACCGCACCGGACGGCACCCGGCGGGTGCTGCTGGCCGACCTCGGCCTGGCCAAGAGCCTCGCGCAGGCCTCGGTGCTGACGCTGGCGGCGGGTTCGGCGGGCTACCGGCCGCCGGAGCAGGCCGAACCCGGGGCGGGCATCGACGAGCGGGCGGACGTCTACAGCCTGGGCGCGGTCGGCTACGAACTGCTGACCGGGACGGTGCCCGGCCCGCCGGGCCGGGTGACACCGCCCCGCCGGCTGCGGCCGGACCTCGGCGAGGACGTGGAGCGGGCCCTGCTGCGCGCGCTGGAGCCGGACCGGGCGCGGCGCTGGCCGGGCGCCCAGGCCTTCGCGGACGAGCTGGACCGGCTGGCCGCGGCACCGCACGCGCTGCCGGCCGGGTCGGCGGTGCCGGCGCGGTCCCTGCGGCGCCTGGACGGGGTGCGCGGCCGGCTCAACACCGTGACGCTGGCCGTCGCCGCGGTCCTCGCCGCCACCGCCGCCGCGGTCACGGTGACCGTGGCCCTGCACCGGGACGGCACCGCGGACGGCGGGGTGCGGGTCGCGGACGCCACCGGGAGGGTCACCCTGCGCGTGCCGGACGCGTTCGGCCGCGAGCTGCGCGACTCCGGCTGGGACCCGGGAGCGCTCGGACTGGCGTCCGGGCACGCGCCGGGCCTCGTGGTGGCCGGCGACCTGTCCCGCTGGTCCGACCCGAAGTCCGCCGTGGACGGGGTGTTCGTCGGGGTCAGCGCGGACGGTGACGTCGGCGCGAAAGTGAAGGCCCTCGCCCACTCCGGCTGCCGGTACACGGGCGCCCGCACCTTCGCGGACGCCCACTGGCGGGGGCTGGTCCGGTCCTGGAGCGGCTGCCCGGACGGCGGTTCGGTCACCGAGTCCGCGCTGCTCCCGGCGGGCGGCGCCGCGCACCCGCAGGTGTACGTGCAGGTGCGTCAACAAGACGGCGAGGACGCGACCGACACCGTACTCCGTTCGCTGCGGGTGGCCTGACGGGCGCCTGCCGAGGGCCGGAACGGGGAAAAGAACCCGACAGAATCCGCCGCGTCCCGAACTTTTCCGGCGGTCCGTGCATCGGACGGAGAGAACGGCGCACCCGGCGCCGTAGGCACGCGTCCCGGTCGCGTGCCGTGACCCTCCAGGAGCGTGGAGACATGGTGTACACCCCCCGGTCCGCGCGGCCCGGTGCCCTGCTCGTGGGCACGGTCGCCGTGCTGGGCCTCCTGACCGCCTGCGGCACCGACTCCGGCGCGCACAGCGCCGGACCGGCCACCGTCTCGGGTACGGCCGCGCCCGCGCGGGACACCCCGACGGCCCCGCCGACGGCCCCGGCCTCCTCCCCCGCCGGCAGCGGCCCGGTGTCCCTGCCGGAGGCGACCGGCTCCCCGGGCGGCGCCACGGCCTCGGCCGGCCGGGCCTCGACCACGCCGGCCGCGGCGAGCACCCGCTGCCACACCTCCGAGCTGCGGGCCTCCGTGGGCCGCAACGACCCGGGCGCCGGCCAGGAGAACTTCCCGGTGGTGCTCACCAACACCTCCGCGCGCACCTGCACCGTGCGCGGCTACCCGGGCGCGGCCTTCGTCAACGGCTCCGGCACCCAGCTCGGCCCGGACCCGAAGCGGGAACCGGGCACCCCGGTGACCGTGACCCTCCGGCCCGGGAAGAGCGCCTGGGCGGGGCTGACCTTCTCCAACCCGGAGATCAGCGGCGCGAAGACGGCCCGGCCGGCCGCGCTGGTGGTCACCCCGCCGGACGAGCGGGACCCGTTGAAGGCGGCCTGGTCGGGCGGGCCGGTGCCGGTTTCCGGGAACTCCTCGGCCGTCCGGCTGACGGTGCTCAGCCCCGGCACCGGTCCCTGAGCCGGAGCCCCCTGCACGCGAACCCCGCTGTCATCTCCCCCGAGGCAGCGGGGTTCGTCATGACGGCGCCACAACTGTCACAGGACGGCAACAGGCGCCGCCGGCCGCGATCTTTCCCCCGCCCCCCGTCATCGAACCCGGTCGACCGCACGACGCGCAGGCCCCGCGAGGGCCATGACCAGGGAATCGGGGAGAAGATGAGCGGGATCTCACGCAGGCGGGTGCTGACGGCCGGGGCGGCGGCGGGTGCCCTCGGAACTCTGGCCGCCTGCTCCTCCGGCACCGGCCTCCGGGTCGGCGGGCCGGACCCGGCGGACGGGAAGGGCACCGAGCAGGCCCGGCCGGTGAAGCCCATCGGCGACGGCTCCACCGCCGACACCGGCGCCCAGCCGCACCAGCCGAAGCCGGAGCGGCTGAAGGAGGGACAGCAGCCGCCGCAGTTCGTGGTGTTCTCGTGGGACGGCGCGGGCGAGGTGAGCAACAAGCTGTTCTCCCGGTTCCGCAAGGTGGCCGCCGACCACGGCGCGAAGATGACGTTCTTCCTCAGCGGCATCTACACCCTGCCCGAGTCCAAGAAGCACCTCTACCGGCCCCCGCAGCACCCGGTCGGCGCCTCCGCGATCGGCTACCTCGCCGACCGGCACATCCACGCCACGCTCCAGCAGGTGCGCGCGGCCTGGCTGGAGGGCCACGAGATCGGCACCCACTTCAACGGGCACTTCTGCGGCGCGACCGGCGTGCGCAGGTGGTCCCCGGCCGAGTGGCGCAGCGAGATCGAGCAGGCCGTCGGTTTCGTGACGCGGTGGAAGACCAACACCGGCTTCACCGACCTCGACCCGCTCCCCTTCGACTACCGCAAGGAGCTGACCGGGGGCCGCACCCCCTGCCTGGAGGGCCAGGCGAACCTGCTGCCGACGGCCGCCGCGCTCGGCTGGAAGTACGACGCCAGCTCCCCCGGCGGACTCCAGGTCTGGCCGGGCAAGGTGCAGGGCGGGAGGATCTGGGACTTCCCGCTGCAGTCCATACCGTTCGCCGGGCACTCCTTCCAGGTGCTCTCGATGGACTACAACATGATGTTCAACCAGTCCGGCGGCAACCCGCTCGGCGACCGCGCGCAGTACGACACCTGGCGCGCCCAGGCCCGCGACACCTACCTGGCCGGTTTCCGGCGGGCCTACGAGACCAACCGGGCCCCCCTCTTCATCGGCAACCACTTCGAACGCTGGAACGGCGGCATCTACATGGACGCCGTCGAGGAGGCCGTCGGGAAGATGGCCGCCCACGACGACGTGCGCTTCGTGTCCTTCAAGCAGCTCGTCGCCTGGCTGGAGGCGCAGGATCCGGCGGTGCTGCGCAAACTGCGCACGCTCCCGCCCGGGCAGTCCCCGGCGGGCGGCTGGGCGGAGTTCCTCGGCGCGGCCGGCAGCCGGTCGTCGTAGAGCGTCGCCGGTCGTCTGTTTTCATGGGCGTGCACCCTGTGACCGCCTCCGGAAGGATCCGCCCTGAACACCCCGCTCGCCGAGGCCCTGTCCGCCGCTCTGCTGGTCGCCGTGCTGGCCTGGGCCGTCGTACGGCCCTTCGGGTGGCCGGAGGCGGTGATGGCCGTACCCGCCGCCGGGATCGCGGTGGCGACCGGCGCGATCCCGCTCGCACACGCCCGGGCCGAGGCCGAACGGCTCGGTCCGGTGGTCGGGTTCCTGGCGGCGGTCCTGGTGCTCGCCCACTTCTGCGATGTCGAGGGGCTGTTCCGGGCGTGCGGGGCGTGGACGGCCCGGTGGGCGGCGGGCCGGCCGGTGCGGCTGCTGACGGCGGTGTTCGCGCTGGCCTCGGCCATCACCGCGGTCCTCAGCCTGGACGCCACGATCGTGCTGCTCACCCCGGTGGTCTTCGCGACGGCCGCGCGGACGGGCGTACGGCCCAAGCCGCACGTGTACGCCTGCACGCACCTGTCGAACACGGCGTCGCTGCTGCTGCCGGTGTCCAACCTGACGAACCTGCTGGCGTTCGCGGCGAGCGGGCTGAGCTTCACCCGGTTCGCGGCGCTGATGGCGCTGCCGTGGCTGGCCGCGATCGGCGTCGAGTACCTGGTGTTCCGGCGGTTCTTCGCCCGGGACCTCACCGCGGCCGCGCCGGCGGGCCGGGACACCGCCGAGGTGCCGCCGCTGCCGCTGTTCGCGCTGGTGACCGTGGGCTGCACGCTGGCCGGGTTCGTGGTGGCGTCGGCGTTCGGCGTGGACCCCGCCTGGGTGGCCGCGGCCGGCGCGCTGGTGCTGGCCGGGCGGGCGCTGGTGCGCCGGCAGGCGGGCCCGCTGACCGTGGTCCGGGCGGCGGCCCCGGGGTTCCTCGCGTTCGTGCTGGCGCTGGGCGTCGTGGTGCGGGCGGTCGTGGACAACGGGCTGGCGGACGTGCTCGGGCACGTCATGCCGGACGGCACCGGGCTGCCCGCGCTGCTCGGCATCGCCGCGCTGGCCGCGCTGCTGGCCAACCTGATCAACAACCTGCCCGCGGTGCTGGTGCTGCTGCCGCTGGCGGTGCCCGCCGGGCCGGGGGCGGTCCTCGCCGTGCTGCTGGGCGTGAACATCGGCCCCAACCTCACCTACGCCGGGTCGCTGGCCACGCTGCTGTGGCGGCGTATCGTGCACCAGCACGAGCACGACGTGGACCTCGGGGAGTTCACCCGGCTCGGTCTGCTCGCCGTGCCGTCCTCCCTCGCGGTCGCGGTGGTGGCACTGTGGGGATCGCTGCTGATGCTGTGACGCGGGAGGCATGGAAGATGCGGGTGATCGCCTGGCTCGTGGAGGGCACCTGGCCCGCCTGCGTGGACGCGGTGCGCGCCCATGCTCCGGACGACGCCGAGGTGGTGCTGCTCCATGTGAGCGGTCCGGACGTGCCCGCGGTGGCCCACGGGGCCTTCGCGGGGCTGCTCGGACGCGGTCACCCGCGGGGGCACCACCCGGCCGAGGGCTGGGGGACGGATCCGGGTGACCGGCTGGAGACGCTCGGCGGCACGTCGGCGGCCTCGCTCCTCGACGCCGCCGCCGAACGGCTGGGCCGGCCGTGCGCACGCGAGGAGCGGTCGGGCCGGGTCGAGCGGGAGGTGGTGGCCGCCGCCGAGGGGGCCGGGCTGCTGGTGCTGGCCCGGGACGGGGACCGGTCCCGGCTCGGACCGAAGAGTCTCGGCCCGGCCGTCCGGTTCGCCGTCGACCACGCGCCCTGCCCGGTGCTGCTGGTGTGGCCGGAACCGGCCCCGGACCTGGGGACGATCCCGCCTCCGCCGCCGCACCACCCCTGACTCAGCGTCGATGCCGCCGGGGGGTGGCCGTGGCGGCCGGGGGCGCGGGCGGTGCGGTGGCGGTGGGTACCGGGGTGCTGTCGCCGTCCCAGTTGACGTTCTCCATGCGCAGGTCCGGGTGGGCGGTGTCGACGGACCAGCGCTGGGCGGTGCCCGGGGCGCGGGTCTTGAGCACGAGGGCGCCGGAGCCGTCGGTGGCGGCCGGGGTGAGGGCCAGCCCCTGGTCCGAGCGCGGTACCAGAACGCCCTGGAGGGTGAAGTCGTAGCGGATGTCGCGGGCGGCCCGGCCGGTGGCCGTACAGGGGGCGAGGCGCACGGAGTAGCCGAGGCCGGAGTCCAGGCACAGGTCGGGGGCGGCGGCGTTGCGCATCAGCCCGTCGGTCTCGTACGTCCACTGCTGGGCCGGGGCCGCGGAACAGTCGGCGAGTTCCGTCTCGGCGCCCTCGACGGCCTTCTCCCCGACGACACCGACGCACAGGCCGGAGGCGAGGTTGCGCAGCCTGCCGTGCAGGGTGCCCTGGCCCGGCGCGGTCCGCCCGGCCCAGGAGGGGCCCGGGGAGGCCGCGTCCCGGCCCGGCGTGCGGGACGGCGTGCCGGAGGGGCCGGGCGCCGGACTCCCGCCGGAGCCGAGCGCCGACCACAGCGTGAGCGGCAGGACGACGAGACCGCTGACGGTGACGACGGCGAGCGTGAGGTTCCGCCGCCGCGTCCGCCGCGCGGCGCGGTGCACGGAGCGGGGGGAGGTGGGTGCGGCGGCGGGGGCGGAGGCCGTGCGGGGCGTGACTTCGGCTCCGGTGCCTCGAACCCCTTGGGGATCTCGGGGGCCCTGGGGGCCTTGGGGGCTTTCGGTGACGGCGGGGGCGCCGGCCGTCCTGCGGCGGGCCGCGAAGGCGCCGCGGCCGGCCGCCCGGCGGCGGGGTGCGGCTCGGGGCGGGGCCGGCGCGGTGGGGTCGGCCGGGGCGGCGAGGCCGGCGGGGTCCGTGGGCTCGGCGGGTGCGGAAGGCTCCCCCGTCAGGGGCGCGAAGGACTCCCCGACCCGTGGTGCGAAGGTGTCTTTGCCCTGGGCTGCGAAGGCGTCCTCGCCCTCGGGAGCGACCCCGTCGCCGACCGCCGCGACGGCGGCGGCGGCCGGGGCCGGTGCGGTGGGCTCCTCCGCGCGGGCCGCCCGGGACGCGACGTAGTCGCGGGCGCCCCAGCCGAGGACCGCCTCGGCGAGCGCGAGGCCGAGGCCGTCGTTGAACCGGGTGAGCTGGCCGGCGGTGCGTCCGCAGTGACCGCAGCCGGCCAGGTGCTCGCGCAGGTCCGGGTCGATGTCGGTGCCGCCGCGCCGGAAGGTCACGTCGAGCATGCGCAGATAGCGCCGGCACTCGGCGTCGGGGGCGAGTTCGCGGTGCACCTGGAGGCACTCCTCGCGCAGCCGCTCCCGGGCCCGGCGCAGCTCGACGCGGACGTCCTCCTCCTCCAGGCCGAGCAGCGCGGCGGGCACGGCCAGGGGCTCGGCCTCGACCTCGGTGTGCCACAGCACGGCGCGGGAGATCTCGGGGACGCGCTGGAACGCGCGGGACAGCAACCGCCGGTCGGGCGGCGGCAGCAGCCGGGCCGCCGCGCGCTCGCCGGTTCCGTCGCCGGGGCGCAGGTCGGGGTGGAGGAGTTCCCGGCGGCCGTCGGTGTCCCACTCGGCCGCGATCCGGCGGACGGCGACCAGCACCTGGGGCCGCCAGGCGGCGGTCGGACCGGTCTGCCGGAGGGACGCGCCGAACAGCCGGGTGAAGGCGGCCGTGGTGAGCATGCCCGCGGCGCGCGGCCCGTCGGTGCACAGCCGGGCGTAGGCGAAGGCCGCCGCCCAGTGCCGGTCCAGGAGTTCACCGACGGGATGCAACGCGGGTGACGCTCCCGTCCACTTCTTCAGCTCGGCGCTCAGCTGTTCGTCCGACGGGCCTGCCTCGGTCACAGCCGAATTCCTCCAGACGCACTACGGGGAATTAGTCCATACCAATCAGTATGGCGAGGTCATGAGGCAGCTCGAACGTCCACCTGAGGCGGCACTTTTGCACAGCCGAACACATCCGAACAAGAGATCTTGCGATTCTCGGGAGGCGCCGCGTCCGTTTTCTCATTGACATTTCGTCAACGACAGCCATTGGTTCCCTTTACTGCCGCTCGCCCGCCCGGTAGTCGGCGCGTACCACCGGACCCTGACGATGTCCGGTGCGCCGGTGGCGGTGCCGGAGAGCGAGGGCGGCGGGCCGTGCGGCACGGACTTCGCACCGCACGGCCCGCACCAGGTGCTCCGCGGGCCGGGACCGCGGGTCGTCCGTGGCCGGTCGCGCAGTTCCCCGCGCCCGTTCGGGGCGCGGTTCAGTGGCCGCTGATCGCGTGCGGGGTGTACGGCTGCTCCAGCTCCTCGATCTCCTTCTCGGTCAGCTCCAGTTCCACCGCTGCCACCGCGTCCTCGATGTGCTGCGGCTTGGCGACGCCGACGATCGGGGCCGCCACGGTGTCCTGGTGCAGGAGCCAGGCGAGGGCCACCCGGGCGCGCGGGACGCCACGCTCGCCCGCGATCCGGCCGACGGCCTCGACGATCGCGCGGTCGCTCTCCAGGTACAGCCGGCTGCCGAAGTCGTCGGTGGCACTGCGGTCGGTGACCGTGCCCCAGTCGCGGGTGAGCCGGCCGCGGGCGAGCGGGCTCCACGGCAGCACGCCGACGCCCTGGTCGGCGCAGAGGGGCAGCATCTCCCGCTCCTCCTCGCGGTAGAGCAGGTTGTAGTGGTTCTGCATGGACACGAACCGGGTCCAGCCGTGCCGCTCGGCCGTGTACTGCGCCTTGGAGAACTCCCACGCGTACATCGAACTCGCCCCGATGTAGCGCACCTTGCCCGCCTTGACCAGGTCGTGCAGCGCCTCCATCGTCTCCTCGATCGGCGTCGCGTGGTCGTAGCGGTGGATCTGGTAGAGGTCGACGTAGTCGGTGCCGAGCCGGCGCAGGCTGTGGTCGATCTCGCTCATGATGGCCTTGCGGGACAGCCCCGCCCCGTTGGGCCCCGGCCGCATCCGGCCGTTCACCTTGGTGGCGAGCACGATCTCGTCGCGGTTCGCGAAGTCCCGCAGGGCCTTGCCGACGATCTCCTCGCTGGTGCCGTCGGAGTAGACGTTCGCGGTGTCGAAGAAGGTGATGCCCGCCTCCAGCGCCTGCCGGATCAGCGGGCGGGACGCCTCCTCGTCGAGGGTCCACTCGTGGACGCCGCGGTCGGGCAGGCCGTACGTCATGCAGCCCAGACAGATCCGCGAGACGTCCAGGCCCGTCGAACCGAGCTTCACGTACTGCATCGTTGCTGCTCCTGCCTTCGGGACGATGGTCACCGCAGAGCCTACGACGGTGCTCGGGGACCGACTTGACGCCGCATCGGTGCGGAGGATTTGATCCTGACACGTACCGCGCCGCCCGGCGTGGGCAGGACGGAGCGGACGTGTCCCCCTCGGGTGTGCACCGCGCCACCGGGCCGCGCGCGGCCCTCGGCGCCCTGGCGGCGACGCTGCTGGTCACGGTGACGGCACTGGCCGGCTGCGCCTCCGGCACGCGGGAGGAGAACGGCGCGGCGCGGCCCGCCACGGTGCGGCTGCCGCCGCGGCACGCCGGGTTCGACTACCAGATCGGCGGCGCCTATCCGCCGCCCGCGGGCGTGCGGATCGTCAGCCGCGACCGGTCCGACTCCCCCGCACCGGGCCTGTACAACATCTGCTACGTCAACGCGTTCCAGGCGCAGCCCGCCGAACGCTCCTCCTGGCCGGCCGACCTGCTGCTGCGCGACGCGCGGGGCGGGGTCGTCATCGACCGGGACTGGAACGAGCCGCTGCTCGACCTCCGCACCCCGGCCAAGCGGGAGCGCGTGGCCCGGCGCGTCGAGCAGTGGATCGACGGCTGCGCGGACCGGGGCTACGACGCCGTCGAACCCGACAACTACGACAGCTACACCCGTTCCCACGGGCTGCTCACCGCGGCCGACGCCACCGCGTTCATGGCCCTGCTCTCCCGGCACGCGCACGCCCGGCACCTGGCGATCGGGCAGAAGAACACCGCGGAGCTGGCCGGCCGGCGCGCGCGGGCCGGGCTGGACTTCGCGGTCACGGAGGAGTGCGGGCAGTACGACGAGTGCGAGGTCTACGCGAAGGCGTTCGACGACCGGGTGGTGGACATCGAGTACACCGACGGCGGCCTGTGCGCGGCCCGCGCCCGCTGGGGCGACCGGCTGAGCATCGTCCGCCGCGACCGCGACGTGTCCACCCCGGACGCCGCCGGGTACGTCCGCAAGGTGCGCTAGGTCCGGGCGGTACGGGGGTACGGCGCGCCCTGGTCGCCGTACCCCCGTACCGCCGTACCGCCCGTCAGCCCGTGCTGTCCCGCACGGTGATCGCACTCACCGGGCAGGCGCGGGCCGCCTCCCGGACGTTCGCGTCGCCCGCGCCGTCCTCGCGGCCGGGCAGGAGGGTGCTGTAGCCGTCGTCGTCCTGGGTGAAGACGCCCGGCGCGGCCAGCGCGCACTGTCCGGCGCCGATACAGACGTCCTTGTCGATGTCGATATGCATGAGCAGAGCCTCTTACCAGGTCACCGGGAGTTCCAGCATCCCCTGGATCGTGTCGCCGGGTTTGAAGGGAATCTCCTCCGCCGGGACGGCCGGCCTGAGTCCGGGCAGCCGGGTGAAGAGGCTGCCGAGGGCGATCTCCAGTTCCGCGCGGGCCAGGTTCTGGCCCAGGCACTGGTGGATGCCGAACCCGAACGCGATGTGGTGGCGGTCGGGGCGGTGGAAGTCCAGGGCGTCGGGGTCGTCGTAGACGGAGGTGTCGCGGTTGATCACCGACGTGGAGAAGAGCACGCCGTCGCCGGCCCGGATCGTGGTCCCGGCGATCTCGATGTCCTCCAGCGCCACCCGCTGCAGCCCCTCCGCGATGGACAGCATCCGCATCAGCTCCTCCACGGCGGCGGGCAGCAGCGAGGGGTCGGCGCGCAGCTCGGCCAGCCGGTCGGGGTGCTGGAGCAGGGTGTAGGTGCCGAGGGAGATCATGTTGGCCGTGGTCTCGTGGCCGGCGACCAGCAGGATGATGGCGAGCGACACGGCGTCGGTGCGGTCCAGCTCACCCGTGCGGAGCCGTTGGTGGACCAGCTCGTCGAGGATGCCGTCGCCGGGCTCGGCCTCCTTGGCCTTGGCGTCGATCAGCCCGCCGAGGTACTCCTCCAGCCGCTCGCGGGCGGCCACGGTGTCGGCGCCGGTCGGGCCGCGCAGCAGCCTGCGGGACTGCTCCTCGAAGAACTCGTGGTCGGCGTAGGGCACTCCGAGCAGGCCGCAGATCACCATGGAGGGCACGGGCAGCGCGAAGGCGGAGACCAGCTCGGCGGGCGGTCCCTGGGCGATCATCGTGTCCAGCAGTCCGTCCACGATCCGCTGGATCCAGGGGCGCAGGGCCGCCGCCCGCTTCACGGTGAACGACGGGATCAGCATCCGCCGCTGCCGGTGGTGCTCGGGGTCGTCCAGGCCGAGCAGGGCCACCCTGCGGTTGCGGGCCGCCTCGAACCGGGGCGTGGGCACGGGGAAACCGGGGCGGCGGCGCTCGGTGGACAGCCGGGGGTCGGCGAGCAGGGCACGGGCGGTGGTGTGGGCGGTGACCGCCCAGACCTCGCGGCCGTCGTAGAGGGTGACGCGGGACAGGGGTCGCCCGTCGCGCAGCGGGTCGTAGCCGGTGGGCGGGTGGTAGGGGCAGGTGCGGTCCTGGGGGAAGGCGACGGGGCCGGCCGGGGCAGCCGGGCCAGTGGTGTCCGTCAGTTCCGTCATGGAAAGACCTCGCAGACGAAGAAGTGCGTCGTGCCGATCTTCATTAGATGCCCCAGGCATCTATGGGTCGACGTCAAGTTCGGCCACTTCGGTGACCTTCGTCATCTGGCCGAAGTACCCCGGTTGGGACGATCGGATCCGGCCACCGCCCGTTCGGCGCGCAAGGGATCTTTTCCCGTCCGGGCGGGCAGTGATCGGGTGGCACGGATTCGTTGGACCGAGGAAAGGAAGCAGGACCCATGCCTCTTGAGGGCGAGTACGAGCCCAGCCCGACGCAGTGGGTGCGCGAGCAGGTCGAGCTGTACGAGAGCTCCGGCGGGACGAAGGGGACGACGCTGCTCGACACCGGGATGCCGGTGATCGTGCTGACCACGCGGGGCGCGAAGAGCGGGAAGATCCGCAAGACACCGCTGATGCGGGTGGAGCACGAGGGCCGGTACGCGGCGGTCGCCTCCCTGGGCGGCGCGCCCAAGCACCCGGTCTGGTACTTCAACGTGAAGTCGGACCCGCACGTCGAGCTGCAGGACGGGCCGGAGAAGCGGGACATGCGGGCCCGCGAGGTCACGGGGGCGGAGAAGGCCGAGTGGTGGGAGCGGGCGGTGGCCGCGTACCCGCCCTACGCCGACTACCAGGAGAAGACCTCCCGGGAGATCCCGGTCTTCGTGCTGGAGCCGCTCGACGAGAGCTGATTCCGGCCGGACACCGCCCCGTTTCAGAAAAATCTGTTTCCGGGGCGTGTGAACCGGATTCCGGGCGGGCACTCGTGCGTCAGGCCCCGCCGCGTTCCCCCGTCGCGGCGGGGCCCTGTCGTGCCTCGCCCGCCGGCCGGTCGGTGACGTCCAGGAAGATCTGGCCGACGTCGGGGAACATCCGGGTCAGGGACCGCTTGATGCGTACGGCGACCTCCTCGACACGCTCGCTGTCCAGGCCCGGCACCAGGTCGACGCGGACGGCCACCAGGGCGCAGTCGAGGCCCATCTTCATGGTGAACACCGCCTCCACGCTGTCGATCTCCGGCTGCGCCCGCAGCAGCGCCCGGATCCTGCCGGTCAGCTCCGGGTCGGCGGCCTCCCCGATCAGCTGGGCCCGGGCGTCGCGGCCCAGCCGGTAGGCGACGTAGACCAGCAGCAGGCCGATCGCCAGCGAGGCGGAGGCCTCCCAGACCACCTGCCCGGTCGCCATGTGCAGGCCCATCCCGATGAGGGCCAGGGTCACGCCGAGCACCGCGGTGCCGTCCTCGGCGACCACCGTGCGCAGCGCGGGATCGCGCAGGGCGCCGAGGCCGCCGCCCTGCCGGCGCACCTGGTGCAGCGCCCGCAGCAGCGAGACCCCCTCGGCGACCAGGGCCACCCCGAGCACGATCAGGCCCGCCACATAGCCGCTGAACTTCTCCTCCGCGCCACCGCGGAGGGCCTCCACGCCCTGGAAGAAGGAGAAGCAGCCGCCCATGACGAAGATGCCCACGGCGGCGAGCAGGGACCAGAAGAAGCGCTCCTTGCCGTAGCCGAAGGGGTGCCGGGCGTCGGCGGGGCGGCGGCTGCGGCGCAGCGCGGCCAGCAGGAAGACCTCGTTGAGGCTGTCGGCGACCGAGTGCGCGGCCTCCGAGAGCAGCGCGGGCGAGCCCGCGAGGACTCCCCCGGCCGCCTTGGCGACGGCGATCACCAGATTGGCGCCGAGGGCCACGAGGACGGTGACCCGGGTGTGCCGGTCGGCCCGGGCGTCGGCCGCGGTACCGGAGGGCGCATGGGGCGGGGTACCGGCCGCGGTACCGGGAGGCGCGGGGGACGGGGCACCGTCCGGGGCGCCTGCTGGGGCATGGGCATCATCTGCGACGTCGGCCGTCCGGGCGGCCGTCTCCCGTTCCGAGGATGTCTCGCTCACCTTTGGCCGACTGCCCCCGACCGGACGGCTCACACCGTGCGGGCCGCGCCAAACGGGGAACGCGGGGGCGAGGAGGACTGGCGTGCGACGAGGAGGAGAGCATGGGCGGCGACGGCAACAGCGCCTACGGGCACCGGGCCTTCACCCGGTCCAGGAGCCACTTCACGGACCGGATCACCGCCGACGGCCGGGACGGCTGGCCGGTCGAGGCGGGCCATTACCGGCTGGTGGTCTCCCGCGCCTGCCCCTGGGCGAGCCGGGCGGTGATCTCACGCCGGCTGCTGGGACTGGAGGAGGCGCTGCCCATGGCGGTGGCCGATCCGGTCCAGGACGACCGCAGTTGGCGGTTCACCCTGGACCCCGGCGGCCGGGACCCGGTGCTCGGCATCCGGTTCCTGAGCGAGGCCTACGACCAGCGGGAGACCGGCTATCCGGGCGGGGTGAGCGTGCCCGCGGTGGTGGACATGCCGAGCGGACGGCTGGTCACCAACGACTACCAGCGGATCACCCTCGACCTGGCCACCGAGTGGGCGGCGCTGCACCGCGCCGGCGCGCCGGACCTGTACCCGTCGGACCGGCGCGAGGAGATCGACCGGGTGATGGCCGAGGTCTACGAGGACGTGAACAACGGTGTGTACCGCGCCGGGTTCGCCACGCGGCAGGAGGAGTACGAGGAGGCGTGCGCGGCCGTGTTCCGGCGGCTGGAACTGCTCGGCGAGCGGCTGTCCGGACAGCGGTATCTGGTCGGCGACACCCTCACGGAAGCGGACATCCGGCTGTTCACCACGCTGGTCCGGTTCGACGCGGTGTACCACGGGCACTTCAAGTGCAATCGCTGGAAGCTGGCGGAGCACCCGGTGCTCTGGGCGTACGCGCGGGATCTGTTCCAGACCCCGGGCTTCGGCGACACGGTCGACTTCGACCACATCAAGCGGCACTACTACCAGGTGCACTCCGGCATCAACCCCACCGGCATCGTGCCGCTCGGCCCGGATCTCGCGGGCTGGCTGAGCCCGCACCACCGCGCCGGGCTGGGCGGCCGGCCGTTCGGGGACGGGACACCGCCGGGTCCGGTGCCCGCGGGCGAACGGGTGTCGCCGCAAGGACGCCCCGCATGAGGGACGCCTCACGAGGAAGTAGTCACCCATGGTCAAGAACAAGAAGAAGAAGCTCCCTCTCGTCTACCAGCCGGTCGGATTCGTGCTCAGCTGGGCGGGCGGTGCGCTGGCCAGTATGGCCTTCCGCAAGGCGTGGACGGGCATCCGGCACGAGGAGGACGCGCCCGACGCGCTGGACCCGGACCGTGGCTGGGGCGAGATCCTGCTGGCCGCGGCGGTCCAGGGCGCGATCTTCGCGGTGGTGCGCAGCGCGGTGGACCGCACCGGTGCGAAGGCCATCGCCCGCTCGACGGGCGTATGGCCGGCCACGGACAAGACCGGCCGCGACTGACCCCCTCGGCCCCGGCGCCGCGGCCCCCCCTCCCCGCGGCGCCCCGGACCGCTTCCCCCGACGGCACCGTCGCGCCCTTCACCCTTGCTTGGGTGCCGTCCGGGGCAGGAGGCGCAGGGTGAAGGAGTGGCCGGCGGGGTCGGCGTAGGCGCGGTGTTCCTGGGGGCCCGTGGTGGTCCTCGTCTCGATGGGGCGACCGCCCAGGGACACCACGCGCCGCTCGGCCTCGTCCAAGTCGTCGACCAGGAAGTCGAGATGCAGCTGGAGGGAGTTCTCGGGGCGGGGCCAGCTGGGCGGGGTGGCGTTGATGTCGCGCCGGAAGGCCAGCCGGACCCCGTCGGCGCCGCGGACCTGCACCAGGTTGGCGGACGCGGCGGTCCGCTCGCCGTCCAGTAACCCGCGGTAGAACTCGGCGAGTTCCTCCGGCTCGGCGCAGTCCAGCACCACCATGCCCGCCTTCACCAGTGTCATGGGTCCTCCCGGGATCGAGGAAGTGTCCTCCAGGCCTCTCGGCCTGTGAGCCTCTTCCCACGCGGATATCCCGGGCCGCCGGATTCAGTCGGCCGGCAGCCACTGCCCGTCGCGCATCAGCTCGCGCCCGCGCAGTTCGTTCTCCTCGCGCCACGCCTGGATCCGCTGCGGCAGGACCCTGAAGTACAGGTGGGGCGCGGCCAGTCGGCGCGGGTCGAAGCCGGTCTTCCCGGCGAACACCTCGGCGTCCTCCTCCGGCAGGTCCTCCGGCGTCACCGCCCGCACGACTCCGTCGACCAGGACGACGTCCCGCGTGGGACCGATGCCGAGCCGGGCCCGGCCGGTGGCCACAAGGTTGCGGCCGGTGGGGCTGTCGGCCGCAGTGGCGAACAGCAGCGAGCTGCCGTCCCACACGAAGGACAGCGGGACGAGGTACGGGGCCGCGCAGTCGGGTCCGGCGGTGGCGACCCACGCGTCGACGTCGTTCTCCAGCCGGTGGAGGGTGTCCTTCTTGCGCTGCTCGGCGCTGCGGGCGGGGGGCGGGGTCATGGCGTGCGGCCTCCTCGGAGTGATCGTTGCGATCAGTGTGGCCGTGCGTCCCCGGTCCGCGCACGGAGCTGCCCCAGGCGTGTCCGGGCGGCGGCGAGGAACAGGTCCAGGGCGGCCGGGTAGGAGCTGGTACGCATGCTGGCGACGAGATGACGGGCGGTGGCGGCGATGTGCGGGTGGGTCTCGGCGGGCAGCCGGCCGTAGGTGGTCCGCCACACCTCCGCCTCGGCCTCGCGCGCGGCCCGCGGCAGGGCGGTGCCCGCGGAGTCGAGGGCACCGAAGGCGAGGGCCTGGTCCACGAACGCGTGGTAGATCCGCACCGCCTCCGCGTCCGGGAACCCGGCCCGGCGCAGCACACCGAGGATGCTCTCCACGGCCTGGATCTCGTGCGCGCGGCCGGTGACGCGGTGGGCGCTGAGCGTCGCGGCCCGCGGATGGGCGAGGGCACCGGCGTGCATGCGCAGCCCGAGGTCGCGCAGGTCGGCGGCCCAGTCGCCGGTGGGCCTCCAGGAGCGCAGGCTCCGGCCGATCAGTTCGTCGGCGACGGCGAGCATCAGGTCGTCGGTGTGCCGGAAGTACCGGTAGAGCGCGCTGGGGTCGGCGCCCAGGGCCCGGCCGAGGCGGCGCACGGAGAGGGCGTCGGCGCCGTGCTCCTCGATCAGCCGCAGCGCGGTGCCGACGATCAGCTCGGCGGAGAGGACGACCCCCTGTTTCGTGGGGCGGCGGCGCTGCCGGGCGGCGGGCGGGACGACGCGGTCGCTCATGGTGGCCTCCTGGGGCGGGTGCCCGGACCTTATGACAACACCGTTGACCTGTTAAGTCCCCCGGCAGTTTCATGTCCGCTCACCGGGGCCGACCGGGGCCCCCGCGGCAGGAGCGGAGAGCCGGCCATGAACGACAGACCCCCCGCGGCGGACGATCCGGCGCGGCCCGCGCTGCGCAGGTCCCTGGGCGTGCTGGACGGCGTGGCCGTCGCCGCGTCCAGCACGGCGGCCACCACCAGCATCGGCATCGGACTCGGGGTCACCGCCGGAGTGGTCGGCCCGCATCTTCCGGCGATCATGCTGCTGGCCTTCCTGCCGGTGCTGGGCATCGCCGGCGCCTACGCCCGGCTCGACCGGGTGGAGCCGAACGCGGGCAACGGCTACGTATGGGTGGGCCGCTCGCTCAGTCCCTGGCTGGGCTTCACGGTCGGCTGGGTGAACCTGGTGGCGAGCGTGGCGTTCCTCGCCTACACCACAGCGGTCACCGGTTCGGCCCTGCTGCAGCTGGCCGGCCTGGCGGGCCTGCACCGGATCGGCCCGCTCGGCCTCGACCCGGACTCGACCGCCCAGACGACGGCCGTGGGTGTGCTGGTGCTGGCCGCGGTCACCGTGACCGCGGTGACCGGGGTGCGTACGGCGGCCCGGTTGCAGACCTGGCTGCTGGTCTTCGAGTACGCCGTCCTGCTCGGCTTCTGCGGCTACGGCGTCGTCACCGGACCGCACCCCTTCCGGCTGTCCTGGTTCGACCCGTTCGCCGTCCCCTCGGCGACCGCGCTGGCGCAGGGGCTGCTGCTGGCGGTGTTCTGCTACTGGGGGTTCGAGGCCGCGTTCACCGTCACCGAGGAGGTGCGCGCACCGCGGGACGCCTCACGGGCCGGGCTGATCACCCTGGTGACGATGCTCGGCCTGTTCCTGCTCGGCTCGGTCGCCTTCCAGCGGGTGCTGTCCGGGCCGGAGCTGGCCGGGCACGGCGCGCGGGGGCTGGCGTACTACGGCGACCGGCTCGCCGGACAGCCGCTGGCCGCGCTGCCCCTGGTGGCGCTGATGTTCTCGGCCGTGGCCTCGCTGCAGGCCGGGGTCATCCCGACGGCCCGCGGGGCGTTCGCGATGAGCCGGGACCGTACGCTCGGGCCGGTGTGGTCCCGGGTCAGCGCCCGGTACGGGACCCCGGCGGCGGGCACGCTGCTGATCGGGGCGCTGGCGTTGACGGTGGCGGTGGGTGCCCTGGTGATCCCGCGCCTCGCCGACCTGATCACGGCGACGGTGAACGCGGTCGGGATCGTGGTCGCCCTGTCGTACGCGCTCACCGCGCTCGCCGCGGCCGTACGGTTCCGCTCGCTGCTGCGCACGGACCGGCGCCAGGCGCTGCGGGCGGTGGTGTCGCCCGCGCTGGGCGCGCTGGCCCTGCTGGCTCTCGGCGGCTACCTCGGCTGGTCCTTCTACACCTCCGCCGACCACCTGGAGGTCAGCGCGGACAACGGCTGGTTCCTGCTGCTCATGCCGCTTGTGATGATCGTGTCCGGGTTCTTCGTGGCCGGCTGGGCGAAGTGGGTGCGCAAGTCGCCGTACTTCACCACCGGTGCGGGCACCGACGCCGACTCACCGAAGCTGCTCACCTCCTCCAACTGACCGACCAGGAAAGGCATCATGCACGCTGACCTGCTCTTCACCGGCGGCCCCGTCCTCACCCCCGAGGGCCGTACCGCCACCGCCGTGGCCGTCACCGGGGACCGGATCACCGCCGTCGGGCACGCGGAGGTGCGCGGACTCGCCGGTCCCCGCACGGAGGTGGTGGACCTGGCCGGGCGGCTGCTGCTGCCCGGCTTCCAGGACGCGCACGTCCATCCGGTGCCGGCCGGGCTGGAGCTGTCCCGGTGCGATCTGACGGGCCGGACCACGGCCGAGGAGACCGTGGCCGCCGTACGCGCCTACGCCGACGCGCACCCGGAGCGGGAGTGGATCCTCGGCGGCGGCTGGTCGATGGAGGCGTTCACGGGCGGTACGCCGACGAAGGAACTGCTCGACGCGGTCGTCCCGGACCGGCCGGTGTACCTGCCCAACCGCGACCATCACGGCGCGTGGGTGAACAGCCGGGCGCTGGAGCTGGCCGGGATCGGCCGGGACACGCCGGACCCGGCGGACGGGCGGATCGAGCGGGACGCCTCCGGGGAGCCCAGCGGCACGCTCCAGGAGGGCGCGATGCAGCTGGTCGGCCGGCTGGCCCCGCCCGCCACCCCCGCCGACCGGCTGGCGGCGCTGCTGCACGCCCAGCGGCATCTGCACGCGCTCGGCATCACCGCCTGGCAGGACGCGCTGGTCGGTGACTTCCTCGGCATGGACGACCCGGCGGAGGCGTACCTCGCCGCCGCCGGGGACGGTTCCCTCACCGCCCGGGTCGTGGGCGCCCTGTGGTGGGACCGGGAGCGGGGGGCCGAGCAGATCCCGGAACTCGTCGAGAGGCGGGCCGCGTCGAGCCGGGGGCGCTTCCGGGCGGGCACGGTGAAGCTGATGCTGGACGGCGTCGCCGAGAACCACACCGCCGCGCTGCTCGAACCGTACCTGGACCGGTGCGGCTGCAGCACGGCCAACCGCGGCACGAGCTTCATCGACCCGGCGCGGCTCCCCCGGTACGTCACCGAGTTGGACGCGCTCGGCTTCCAGTGCCACTTCCACGCGCTGGGCGACCGGGCCGTACGGGACGCGCTGGACGCGGTCGAGGCGGCCCGGGCGGCCAACGGGCCGAACGACACCCGTCCGCACCTCGCGCACCTCCAGGTCGTGCACCCGGACGACGTGCCCCGGTTCGCCCGGCTCGGCGCCACCGCGAACATCCAGCCGCTGTGGGCCGCCCACGAGCCGCAGATGGACGAGCTGACGATCCCGTTCCTGGGACCCGAACGGGCCCGGCAGCAGTACCCGTTCGGGGCGCTGCTGCGCTCCGGGGCGCGGCTCGCGGCGGGCAGCGACTGGCCGGTCAGCAGCCCCGATCCGCTCCAGGGCATCCATGTCGCGGTCAACCGGGTCGAGCCGGGCGGCACCGGGCCGGTGTTCCTGCCGGACGAACGGCTCTCCCTCGCCGACGCGCTGACGGCCTACACGGCCGGGTCGGCGTACGTGAACCACCTGGACGACACCGGGCGGGTGGCCGTCGGGGCGCTCGCCGACCTGGTGGTCCTGGACCGGGACCCGCTCTCGGGGCCGCCGGAGGCGATCGCGGAGACCCGTGTGGCGCTGACCTACGTGGGAGGCGCGTGCGTGTACGCCGCGCGGTGAGCGCGCCACCGGTCAGGCGCAGCCGACGCCCTCCTCGACCAGCGGCCACGCCTCCACGCCGTGGTCCGTGCGGACGTACGCCGTCGCCCGGCCGGGCGCCAGCCACAGCCGCCGGCCACGGTGGCGGTATCCGGTGTCCCGGGCGTCGGCGGGCATGCGGACCGCCGCCCGGTACGGCGCCCGGAGCAGACCGTCCCGGCCCAGCACCCCCTCGGGGTCACGGGCGTAGGTCCGCTTGCCCAGGGCGAGGAAGTCGGCGGACTGCCAGCCGCAGTGCTCCGGCCCCGTCGAGCTGTGCACGGTGGTGACCGGGACCCGGCGGCCCGCGCGGTCGGTCCAGATCTGCCAACCGGTGGTGGCCGTGAAGCTCTCCGGGAGTTCGGCCGGGTCGCAGGAGGCGTTGGTCTCCGGGCCCCAGCCGGGCCGGTCCTTCTGGTCCCTGGCCACCACGACGGCCACCTTCGTGCGGCCGTGCACGTCGTACGAGTAGAGGACCCGGTCCCGCTCCTCGCGCTCCGCGCGGTAGCCGTGGTCGGGCTGCTCCGGCTGGACCATGTCGAAGTAGAGGGCGAGGCCCTCCTCCGGGGTGTCCCCGCCGTCGGACCCGCTCCACCCGTCGGGTCCGGAGCCGTCGAAGATCTCCCCGTCGCACTCCAGCGCCCGGCCGGCCGCACCGGAGGCCAGCCGGATCGCGTCGGGGGTGTTCTCGTCGAGCTGCCTGGTGGGGAGGTGGAGGGGGCCGCTGTAGGGGGACGCCGGAGGGGTGCCCCGTACCACCAGGCCGGGCCGGGGTCCGTCGTCGCACCCCGCCACGGCCACCACGGCCAGCACCGCCCCCGCCGCCACGAGCCCTCTGCGCATGCCCCGCCCCGTTCTCCCGCTCTCCTGCTGTTGTCCGCGCTCCTTCGACGCCGGGTCGGGCCGGAACGTTCAGCGGGTCTGCTGGAAGGTTCTGCGGTAGGCCTGCGGGGAGACGCCGATCGCCGCGTGCAGGTGCTGGCGCAGCGAGGCGCCGGTGGCGAAGCCGACCTCGGCGGCGATCCGGTCCACCGGCATGTCGCTGGCCTCCAGCAGGTGCCGGGCGCGCGTCACCCGCTGCTGGATGAGCCAGCGGCCGGGGCTGAGGCCGACCTCGTCGTTGAAGCGGCGGGCGAAGGTGCGCAGGCTCATCCGGGCGTGGTCGGCGAGGTCGGCCAGGGTCAGCGGCTCGTCCAGGCGCTGAAGCGCCCAGGCGCGGGTCGCGGCCGTACTGGCGGCGCCGCTCTCGGGGACCGGCTGCTCGATGTACTGGGCCTGTCCGCCGTCCCGGAACGGGGGCACGACGCAGCGGCGGGCGACGGCGTTCGCCAGCTCGCTGCCGTGGTCGGTGCGGACGATGTGCAGGCAGATGTCGACGCCGGAGGCCGCCCCGGCCGAGGTGAGGACGCGTCCGTCGGCGACGAAGAGGACGTCCGGGTCGAGGTCCACCCGGGGGTAGCGGCGGCGGAACAGGTCGGCCACCTGCCAGTGGGTGGTGGCCCTGCGGCCGTCGAGGAGGCCGGCCTCGGCGAGCACGAAGGCGGCCGTGCAGATGGAGACGATCCGGGCGTCCGGGCGGATCCGGGCGAGCGCGTCGCGGACCTCGGCGGACAGCTCGGCGGGGATGTGGACGGGTGCCATGGAGGTGATCACGACCGTGTCGGCCGTCGGAAGGATCTCGGGTCCGTGGGCGACGCCGATGGTGAAGTCGGCGTTGGTGCGCACCGGACGGCCGTCGACCGAGCAGGTGAGCACCTCGTAGTGGCCGTCGGCCGCGCCGAAGATGCGGCTGGGGATGCCCAGCTCGAAGGGGTAGGCGCCGTCGAGGGCCAGGACGACGACCCGTTCCGGGCGCCGGGGGCGCAGCTCCACATCAGACATGGCACGATCTTATCGAAGGTTGGCGTTCGTGCCATTTCCCGGCCGGGCGGACTCCGGCAGGCTGGGGGACCATGAGCGATGTGAACACGATGCGAGCCATCAGCCAGGACGTCCTCGGCGGTCCCGAGGTCTTGAAGGAAGTGCGGGTCGAGCGGCCGAAGCCGCGCCCGAACGAGGTGCTGGTCCGGGTGCGGGCCGCCGGAGTGAACCCCACCGACTGGAAGCACCGGGCCACCGGCGGATTCCTGGGCGAGCCCCCGTTCGTCCTCGGCTGGGACGTCTCCGGCGAGGTCGCGGAGACCGGGATCGGCGTGGCCGCCTTCCGGCCCGGCGACGAGGTCTTCGGCATGCTGCCCTACCCCTTCGGCCACGGCTCGCACGCCGAGTACGTCACCGTGCCGGCCCGCGCCCTGGTGCACAAGCCGGCCTCCCTCGACCACGTCCAGGCGGGCGCGCTGCCGCTCGTCTCCCTGACCGCCTGGCAGGCGCTGACCGAGCACGCGGACGTCCAGCCCGGGCAGCGGGTGCTGATCCACGCGGCGGCCGGCGGCGTCGGCCATGTGGCCGTGCAGATCGCCAAGGCGCGCGGGGCGTACGTGATCGGTACGGCGAGCGCGGGCAAGCACGACTTCCTGCGGGAGATCGGCGTGGACGAGCCGGTCGACTACCGGTCCACCGATGTCACGGAGACGGTCCGGGACGTCGACGTGGTCCTGGACACGCTCGGCGGCGAGACCTCCGTGCGCTCCCTGCGGGTGCTGCGGCCGGGTGGTGTGGTGGTGTCGATCCTGCCGGTGGGCGACGACGACTTCTACGAGGAGGCCGAGCGGCTGGGTGTGCGGGCGGTGCGCATGCTGGTCGACGCGGACCGGTCGGGGATGCGGGCGATCGCGGAACTGGCGGAGTCCGGGCGGCTGAAGGCGACGATCGCGGGGACGTTCCCGCTGTCCGACGCGGCGAAGGCGCACGAGCTGGGCGACACCGGCCGGACCACCGGGAAGCTGGTGCTGCTGGCGGACTGAACGGCACGGCCGGCCCGCGCGGGCCGAGCGACACGGGCCGACACGCGGCAAACCCGAAGACATATGTCAATCGAACATGCTCAAATTCCTTCCATCGAGGGTAACTTGGCGATCGGGAAGCGACGTCGGGGCGCGGGGTGGGAGGTGGTGCCGAGGTGCGACACGAACCCGTACCTCTCACCCGGCAACTGGGCGTGTACGACCACCGCGGGCACACGGTGGTGGAGTTCCGGGGCGAGATCGACATCGCCGCGGCGACGGAGATCGGCCCGTTCCTCGACCGGGTCACCGACCGGCCCGGCGCCCGGGTCGTCATCGACCTGCGGCCGGTGGAGTTCTTCGACTGCTCGGGGCTGCGGCTGCTGTACCGGGCGCGCGTCCGGGTGCTGGAACGCGGCGGGCAGTTGCACCTGGTGTGCACGCACCTGTTGACCCTGCGGGTGTTCCGGGTCACCGGGCTGACGCGTCTGCTGCCCCCGCAGCCGGACCTGGACGCGGCCCTGGCCCGCTCGGAGGCCGCGTCCGGTTCCCTGTGACGGACCGGTCTGTTCCTGCCGTCCGCGGGCATCCGGACGGCAGGAAGGAGGACCGTCGCGATGACGACTTCCGTGAGGCGCCTGCCGGGCTGGGCCAGGTTCACGGCCATGGCCGTGGCGGCGATCGTGCTGGTGCTCGCCCTGCTGTTCGCCGGGATCCGGCTGGCGGTACTGCCGGGCATCAAGGACCTGTTCGGCACCGAGACCCACGACCGCTCCGGACCCGCGCTGCTCAAGTCCATCCAGGACATGAGCCGTTACGACGCGGCCTCGGGCAACTTCCAGGTCGTCGTGGACCTGGACAAGGACGCGAAGTTCCTGCCCGACGCCATCCGCGGCACCCGCACCCTGTACGTCGGCGCGGGCACCGTGGACGCCTACGTCGACCTCGGCCGGGTCGGCGAGAAGGACGTGACGGTCGACGGCGACCGTACGTCCGCGACCATCCGGCTGCCGCACGCACGGCTCGGCAGGCCGGCCCTGGATCCCGACCACTCCTACGCCGTGGCCAAGCAGCGCGGCCTGCTGGACCGGCTCGGCGACCTGTTCTCGGACAACCCCAACAGCGAACAGGCCGTGCAGCGGCTCGCCGTGCGGCACATCGGCGACGCCGCGAAACGCAGCGGGCTGACCGCGCGCGCCGAGAGCAACACCACCGGCATGCTCCAGGGACTGCTGCGCTCCCTCGGCTTCACGGAGGTGCACATCGCGTACGGCCCCTGATCAGAGGCCCGGCACCCCGGGCAGGGCCAGCGCCCCCAGGACGGTCGTGCCCACCAGCAGCCAGGCCACGTAGTCGCCGACGTGCCCGGACTGCAGGCGCCTGAGGGGTGCGGCCCAGCCGGGGGCGGCCACCCAGCCCGGGCGGGTGACGGCGAGGCCGGCCAGCGCCGCGGCCAGCGCGGTGGAGGCCACGCCCAGCAGCACACCGTGCGCGGTCCAGTGCGCGGAGGCGTGCGCGCCGCCCGAGCCGGCCTCGTTGACGGACCGGGCCACCAGGGCGCCGAAGCCGGGCACCACCCCGACCGCGAGGGCGGCGGCGAGCAGGACGGCGGGCACGGTCGTCATGGTGTCCGGGATCCGGCGCAGCAGCCCGGAGGTCTCCGGTTCCTCGTCGGAGCCGCTGGTCTCGTACTCGGCGTCCTTCGGGCGCGGACCGAGGCCCAGGAAGACGCGGGCGGTGACCCGCAGCACCGCGCCCGCGGTGATCGCGGAGGCGGCCACGTACACCACGGTGAGCGGTCCGCCGACCGCCTCCTCGGTGACCGCCTTGCCCAGCGCCGTACCGAACGGCGGCAGGCCGGCGAGGCCGAGGCCGCCGACGGCGAACATGACCGCGGTGGCCCGCAGGGACCGGCCCCGGCCGTGCAGCGCGTGCTCGTCGACGCTGGCGAACCGGTCCAGCAGGACGCCCGCGCAGGCGAACAGCGCGGCCTTCACCCCGGCGTGGCCGAGCAGGTACAGGGCCACGCCGTCGTCGCCCTCGGGGCTGAGGACGCCGAGCCCGACGAGGAACAGGCCGGTGTGGGCGACGGTGGAGTACGCGAGGAGCCGTTTGATGTGCCGCTGGTACCAGCACATGACGGCGCCGGTCACGGCCGTGAGGGCGCCGAGGGTCACCAGGGCCCGGGTGAGGTCGGCGGCGGGGATGCCGCCGGGTCCGGCGAAGACGGTGCCGTACACCCGCCACACGCCGTAGGCGCCGAGTTCGACCATGACGCCGGACAGGAGCATGCAGACCGGGGTGGGGGCGACGGCGTGCGCGTCCGGGAGCCAGAAGTGGAAGGGCACGGCCGCCGCCTTCACCAGCAGCCCGGTGAGCACCAGCACGAAGGAGGCGAGGACCAGCGCGTCCGGGCCGCCCTGCCCGGCGGCGGCGAGTCCCCGGCCGATCTTCGCCATGGCCAGTTCGCCGGTGCGGGCGTAGAGCAGGGCGATGCCCATCAGCAGGGCGTACGCGCCGAGGGAGTTGACGACACCGAAGGTCAGGGCGCCCTGCACGGCCTTCGCCTCGTCGATGCGGTAGCCGGTCAGGGCGTACGCCACCACGCTCATCAGCTCGAAGAACACGAACGCGTTGAACAGGTCGCCGGCGACGGCGAATCCGCACATGGCGCCCTGGAAGACCAGCATCAGCGCGGTGAAGGAGCCGGCGCGGCCCGGCGGGGGCTCGTCGAAGTAGCGCCAGGAGTAGGCGAGGGCGGCCAGGGTCAGCAGGGAGGCCAGCAAGGCCATGCCGAGCGCCGGGCCGTCCCCCACCACCAGGATGCCGACGCTCTCGCCGTCGACGGGCAGCCAGCCGCCGACCCACTCGACCATCGGCGGCGCGGAGTTCAGCAGCAGCACGAGCGCCAGGGCGGCGGTACCGCCGGAGACGGTGAACCCGGTGATCTCGACGGCGATCCGGGGCAGACGGCGGCCCACGGCCACCAGCAGGGCGGCGCCGAGCAGCGGGACGGCGACGAGCAGCGGGATCAGGTGGTGCATCAGCCGCGCAGCTCCCGCAGTTCGTCGGGGTCGATCGTGCCGTGCCGTTTGGCGATCTGCAGGACCAGGGCGAGCAGCAGCGCGGTGACGGTGGCGCCGACGACGATGTCGGTGAGGGTGAGGGCCTGCACCACCGGGTCGACCACCGGCCGGGAGCCGGGCCGCATGTCGGAGAAGACGGGCGCGGTGCCGCCGTCGCGGTAGCCGACCGCCAGCAGCAGCACGTAGGTGGCGGACTGGCAGACCGCGAGGCAGCCGACGGCGTGGATGAGGTTCCGGCTGGTGGCGAGGCCGTAGCAGCCCGTCAGGAAGATGTAGGCGGCGATCAGGTACGGAAGGACGTGCATCGCGGAGTTCACCTCTCGTGCGCCCCCTCGGTCCGTTCGCCGGTCGTCTCCTCGATCTCCACGGCCTGGTCGAGGAAGTGGGCGAGCAGGACGACGGCCGCGCTGGCCACCTCCATGCCGATGGCCGCGTTCAGCAGCGGGACGGTGCCGCCGGAGGACAGCGTGTTGAAGGTGCCGTACGGCAGCAGGGTGTTGGCCAGGAAGGCGGTGCCGGCCAGGACTCCGGCGGTGCCCAGCACGAGGTAGGCGGCGACCGCGAGGGAGTCGGTGGTCTCGTAGACGCCGAGCGGGCGGACGCGTTCCAGTGCGCGGTAGTCGGCGCCGAGGTACAGCAGGTGCAGGGCGGTCGCGGCCACGACCCCGCCCTGGAAGCCGCCGCCGGGGCTGAGCTGGCCGTGGGCGATGACGTACAGGCCGGTGAGCAGGGCGACGGGCAGCACGAGCAGGGCGTAGCGGCGGACCGGGCGGGCCACCTCGGCGGGTTCGGGCCGCGCCCGGCGCTCGTCGCCGGCCTGGCGCAGCAGCACCACGCAGCCGAGGACGGCGGCGAACAGGATGCTCATCTCGCCGAGGGTGTCGTAGGCGCGCTGGTCGAAGTTGACCGAGGCGATCGTGTTGGCGGTGTGCCGGCTGAGGGAGGCGTGCACGGCCCGGTCGCCGTACGGGTGCCGGCGGCCGCCGAAGTCCGGCAGGCGGAGGCAGGCGGCGACGAGCAGGGCGGCCAGGCCGGCGCCGCCGACGGTCAGCAGGACCAGCCGCAGCCGGTTCACTCGGGCCCTTCCTTCGAACGGCCCCGGCGTCTGACCTTGCGTACCGACAGCATGATCAGCAGCGGGGTGAGGGCGGAGCCGACGGCGAGCTGGGACAGGCCGACGTCGGGGGCCTGGAGCACGGTGAACAGCGCGGCCAGCAGCACGCCGAGGAAGGACAGCACCAGCGCCTGGCGGGCGGGGTCGCGCTGGGCCACGGCCGCGGTGGCGGCGGCGGCCACGAGCACGAGGACGACGACGGTCAGCGCGTCGGACACACGGCACCCGCCTTCGGCCCGCCACCCGGCGCCCGCCCGCCGCACGGAACTCCCCCGGCACCCGCCAGCTCCCGCGCACCGCCGGGGACTCCCCCCACACCCGCCAGAACCCGCACCCCGCCGGCCACGGCACACCCGACCGTCCCGCCGCCCGTCACCGGACCGGTGACCCGGCGGGCGCCCGGGACTTCCCCGGAAGCGGTACCGGCACCGGCGGTGCTCCGCGCCCCGTCAGCCACCTGCCACCCCCCGGAACCCGCCCGCCAGCGCTCGGGAGGCGATCAGGTTGCCGCCGATCAGCAGGGCGCCGATCACCAGGAGCTTCACGGTCGCCCGGCCCGGATCGCCGGCCACGCACAGGGCGACGACGACCGCGGCGCCCAGTGCCGCCGCCGCCCAGGTCAGCGCCCACGCGCTCGGGCTGTCCCCGGCCAGGTCGTCGGAGAGGAGGCGGGCGAAGACCAGGGTGCCGACCGGGCCGAGGAGGGCGAGGAGCAGGGCGAGGTCGACGTAGGACGGGCGGCCGTAGCCCTGGGCGAGGAGCAGCAGGGCCGGGCAGACGGCGGAGGTGGTCAGGTTCTGGGCGATCACCCTGCGGGCCGGCGGTCCGGTGGTCACGCCCCACAGGGCGGCCGCGCCTGCCCCGCCCAGCTCGACGGTCGCCGCGAGGATCCAGCCGTTCACCGCCAGGTCACCGCCCGCCGGCCGGCCCGGGCCAGCAGGGCGCCCGCGGCGGCGCAGCTCGCTCCCACGATCCGTTCCAGGGTGTCGACCGTGCTGATGAGCACCAGCCACAGCAGCGCCAGCGCCGCCCACCAGGCGAGGAGTTCACCGGCGGCGAGGAGGGCCGCGCGGGCCGTACGGCGGGTCATGCAGCACCTCCTCGGCTCCGCTGAGCCCTGGTCCGCTGTGCTCGGGTACGCGGCGATGTGTCCGGAGTGCCGCTGGGGGCATCCAAGCACCGCCGGACCCGGGCCGGAGCGGCGGCACGCGGGTCCGCACCCGGAGTGCCCCGGAGGCGTGAACGGAAACCGCAGGGGTGCGTGCCGGGCGGCGCATCCTCGGCCGGGGTGCGGGTAACCGACTCTCCGACCACCCGAGTTGACGACTGGAGGACCGCATGGCCCGGACCGTCCCGCGACTGCCGGAGTTGCTGCGCGCCACCCGGAGGCGACAGCCGGCCGAGCCGGTCCCCCGGCCCGCGCGGCACGCGCTGCCGCTTCCCGTCCGGCTGCTGGCGGTGCTGGTCGCATTCGCGGCGATGGTGGCGTTCGCCGTCGTCCTGGCCCGCGTCACGCTCCAGCCGTCGCCCGCATCGGTGCCGTTGACGCACAGCAACCTGCACCCGGGCCGCTCGCTCCACGCCTATCTGGAGCAGGCGTCGGCGCGGGAGGCGCTCCGGCAGGTCGGCGGGAACCTGCTGCTCGGCGTGCCGTTCGGGGTGCTCGTGCCGGTCCTCGCGCCACGCGCCCGGGGTGCGCTGCAGGTGCTGGCGCTGACCGCGCTGGTGATGCTCATGGTGGAGCTGGTCCAGGGGGCGGTGGTCACCGGGCGGGCCTTCGACATCGACGACGTCATCCTCAACACGGCCGGCGCGCTGGTGGGTTGGGCGCTGCTGGGGCGGCGGCTCGGGCGGGGGGTGCACCGGCGGGTGCGGGAGCCGTCGGCTGAGTGATCGTCATCACCAGGTACGTACCAGAGTATTGACTCCCCCTTATCTCACTCCTTAAATCAAGAGGCGCACAGCTCCCGCCCCCCACCGAACGGAGAGCCATGGCCTCCCCCCGCCTGCTCCGCAGATGTCTCCTCGCCGCACTGTCCGCCGCTCTGGTCGGTTCGGTCGCCGTCGGCCCGGCCCGGGCCGCCCAGTCCCCCGCTCCGGCGGCAGCGGCCGTCACCACCTTCTCCGACTCCTTCGACGGGCCCGCCGGCGCCGCGGTCGACTCCTCGAAGTGGACCCTGGAGACCGGGGACAACGTCAACAACCACGAGCGGCAGTACTACACCTCCGGCACGAAGAACGCCGCCCTGGACGGCCAGGGCCACCTGGTGATCACGGCCCGGAAGGAGAACCCGGCCGGCTACCAGTGCTGGTACGGCAGCTGCCAGTACACCTCGGCCCGGCTGAACACGGCCGGGAAGTTCACCGCCCAGTACGGCCATGTCGAGGCCCGGATGAAGATCCCGCGCGGGCAGGGCATGTGGCCCGCGTTCTGGATGCTCGGCACGCCGGTCAACTGGCCGGACTCGGGCGAGATCGACGTGATGGAGAACGTCGGCTTCGAGCCGTCGACGGTGCACGGCACGATCCACGGCCCCGGCTACTCCGGCTCGGGCGGCATAGGCGCCGGCTACACCCTGCCGAACGGGCAGGCCTTCGCGGACGCCTTCCACACCTTCGCCGTCGACTGGGCCCCCGACTCCCTCACCTGGTCGGTGGACGGGAACGTCTACCAGCGCCGCACCCCCGCCGACCTGGGCGGGAAGACCTGGGTCTTCAACAAGCCGTTCTTCCTGATCCTGAACCTCGCGGTCGGCGGCTACTGGCCCGGCGACCCGGACGGCTCGACGCAGTTCCCCCAGACGCTGGTGGTGGACTCGGTGTCGGTGACCACGAGCGACAGCGCCGCCGGTGTGCCGATCCGGGGGCTGGCGGGCAAGTGCGTGGACGTGGCCGGCGCGAACCCCGCGAACGGCACCCCGGTCCAGCTCTACGACTGCAACGGCACGGGCGCGCAGTCCTGGACCGTCGGCTCCGACGGCACGCTGCGGGCGCTCGGCAAGTGCCTGGACGTCACGGGCAACGGTACGGCGGACGGCTCGACCGTCCAGCTGTGGGACTGCACCGGCGGCCCCAACCAGAAGTGGACCGTCACCGGGGCGCACGACATCGTCAACCCGCAGGCCGACAAGTGCCTCGACGTCACCGGCAACAACGCGGCCAACGGGACGCGGCTGCAGATCTGGACCTGCACGGGCGGCGCCAACCAGAAGTGGACGGTGGGCTGAGCCGGACGTGCCGACCGGTCAGTGCAGCGTCCAGGTGTACTTGTCCCCGCCCACGAAGCGGACCACGTCCGGGTCGTCGAGATCGTGGATGGGGATGCCGTAGGCGGCCGCCGTCTCCAGCACGTCCGTGACGGTCCTGGCCTCACCGACCACCTGACCGTCGATCTCCATGATCCGGAAGGGCGGCTCACCGTGCCTGCCCGGGCACACCCCGAGGACCAGGACCCGCGGGTGGGAGATGTAGGGAGCTGCTTGTTCGGTCATGCAATCGAGGGTAGAACGCAACCCGCGCGGACGGGCGTCCACCGGTACCGTTCAGCGGACCGGCTCAGGGGCGGCGCCAGTCGTCGCTGGTCAGGTGGGAGCCGGCCTGCGGGCCCATACGGAGCATGCCGCCGTCGACGCTCCAGGAGGCGCCGGTGACGTAGGAGGCGTCGGGGCTCGCGAGGAACGCGATCACCGCGGCGACCTCGCGGGCGTCGCCGGGGCGGCCGAGCGGCACGCCGGGGCGGCGCTCGGTACGGACGTCGGTGTCCTCCTGGCCGGTCATCGGGGTGGCGATCTCGCCCGGCGCGACCGCGTTCACGGTGATGCCGTGCTCGGCCAGTTCCAGGGCCATCACCTGGGTGAGCAGCCCGAGACCGCCCTTGGCCGCGCAGTACGGGGCCGCGCCGACCCGGGGCTGGTGCTCGTGCACGGAGGTGACGTTGACGATCCGGCCGCCCTCGCCCTGCCGGATCATCCGCCGCGCGGCCCGCTGGCCCAGCAGGAACGGGCCGACGAGGTCGACGTCCAGGACCCGGCGCACCTCCGTCAGGGTCAGGTCGAGGTACGGGGTCATGGTGCCGGTACCGGCGTTGTTGACCAGGACGTCGATCCGGCCCAGCTCGGCGCACAGCTCGTCCACGGTGTCGGCGGCCTCGGGCAGCCGGGTGAGGTCCAGCCGGGCCACGGCGGCTCGGCGGCCGGCGCGGCGGACCTCTTCCGCGGTCTCCTCGGCGCCCTTCTCGTCCGAGTGCCAGGTGATGCCGACGTCCAGGCCCGCCTCGGCCAGGCGTACGGCGGTGGCCCGGCCGATGCCGGAGTCCGAACCGGTGACGATCGCTGCGCGGGGCATGGCCGACCTCCTCTGGTGAGCGTGGGCATCGCAGTACCCGGGGGTGTGGGGGGCAAACGGAGGCTCCTCCTTCGGAGCGCAGGGGGTTCCTCCTCCGGGGTCACCGAGCATGGCGGGGGTGGGTGACCGGTGGCCCGCGCGGTTCCCCGCGCCCCTTCGGGGCGCCTGGTGCACCCTTGGTGTGCATGGACCCCGTCGCCGCTCTCGACCGGATCGCCTTTCTCCTGGAGCGGGCGCTCGCGCCCACCTACCGGGTACGGGCCTTCCGCACCGCTTCGCGGACGCTGGCCGCGCTGCCGGAGGGGGAGGTGGCCGAGCGGGCCGCGGCCGGGACGCTGGAGTCGCTGAAGGGGGTCGGGCCGAAGACCGCGCAGGTGGTGCGGGAGGCGCTGGCCGGGGAGGTGCCCGGGTACCTGCGCAGGCTGGAGGAGGAGGCGGGGGCGCCGGTCGGTGCCGGGGGTGCCGGTACCGAGCTGCGGGCGCTGATCCGCGGGGACTGCCACACGCACTCCGACTGGTCCGACGGGGGCAGCCCGATCGAGGAGATGGGGCGGGCGGCGGCCGAGCTGGGGCACGAGTGGACCGCGCTCACCGACCACTCGCCCCGGCTGACCGTGGCCCGCGGGCTGTCGCCGGAGCGGCTGCGGGAGCAGCTCGCGGTGGTGGCCGGGCTGAACGCGCGGTGGGCGCCGTTCCGGCTGCTCACCGGCATCGAGTGCGACATCCTGGAGGACGGCTCGCTGGACCAGGAACCGGAGCTGCTGGAGCAGCTGGACGTGGTCGTGGTGTCGGTCCACTCCAAGCTCCGGATGGACGCGCGGTCCATGACCCGCCGGATGGTGGCCGCCGTGCGCGATCCGCACGCGGACGTCCTGGGGCACTGCACCGGACGCCTGGTCACGGGCCGGGGGCGGCCCGAGTCGCAGTTCGACGCGGACGAGGTCTTCGCCGCGTGCGCCGAGGCGGGCACCGCCGTGGAGATCAACAGCCGCCCGGAACGGCTGGACCCGCCGCGGCGGCTGCTGCGCCGGGCGGTGGAGGCGGGGGTGCTGTTCTCGGTCGACACCGACGCGCACGCGCCCGGCCAGCTGGACTGGCAGATCCTCGGCTGCGCCCGGGCCGAGGAGTGCGGGGTGCCGCCCGAGCGGGTGGTGACCACCTGGTCGGCCGAGGAGCTGCTGGGCTGGACCCGTGAAGGCCGGCTGCCGGCGCGCGTGACGGCGTCCGGACGTGGTACCCGGGCCGGAAGCCGACAGATCGCCGACAGGGGCTGAGAGAGGACCTGGGATGGACCGTGCCGCCGTGTTCGACGTCGACGGAACCCTCGTCGACACCAATCACCTGCATGTCGTCACCTGGTGGGAGGCGTTCCGGCAGGCGGGGCACGACGTCCCCATGCACGCCGTGCACCGGGCCGTCGGGCTCGGCTCGACGGACCTGGTCGCCCATCTGCTCGGCGACGACCGGGACCAGGACCAGGACGCACGGCTGAGCGCGGCGCACACGGCGCTGTACGGGCAGTACTTCGACCGGCTCCCGGCGCTTCCGGGGGCCGGTGAGCTGCTGCGGCGGCTGCACGGGGACGGCTGGACGGTGGTCCTCGCCACCTCCGCGAGCGGTGCGGAGCTGGGCGCGCTGCGCCGGGCGATCGACGCGGACGACGCCATCACGGCCACGGCGAGCGCGGACGACGTGACGCGGGGCAAGCCGGCCCCGGAGCCCGTGGAACACGCGCTGGAGCTGGCCGGGGTGCCGGCCTCGCGGGCGGTGTTCGTCGGGGACACCGTGTGGGACATGCAGGCGGGCAGCAAGGCGGGGGCACGCTGTGTGGGGGTCCTGTGCGGCGGGATCCCGCGCGCCGACCTGGAGCAGGCCGGGGCGGAGGCGGTGTACGCCGACCCCGCCGACCTCCTGGCGCGGCTGGACGGCAGCCCGCTGGGCCGAGCGCGGCGGTGGTGACACAGGTCACGTACGGGGACGGAACACCCGGATGTGGTTGCCCGTTGAACCAACCGTGGGTGTGGATGGGACAGTGTCCCCGGGCCTCACCTTTTGCCCACAGGGACGATCGTTCGGCTGAAGCCCTGTGGAGCGTCTCGCCGAGAGGCGACCGCCATCCGCACCCACCACCCGACCGCCCCGGTCGTGATTCCCCCGTCACGGCCGGGGCTTTCCCCTGCCTGCTGCCGGCTGCTTGCCGCCCGCGGCCCGCTGCCCGTTCCGCTGTCCGCTGCCTGCTGTCCGCCGTCCGGGGGGCGCCGCGTGTGCGGCTCCGGCCGCCGGGTACCCGGCCGCTCGTCGCAACCTCCGCCGATGCCGACGTAAGGAGCCGAAGGTGAGCAGCTCAGCGGGCAGCAGGGTGGTCGTGACAGGCGCCACGGGCAACGTCGGGACGAGTGTGGTGCGGCTGCTCTCGGAGGATCCCGGGGTGAAGTCGGTGCGGGGGCTGGCCCGGCGGATTCCCGCGTGGTCGCCGCCCAAGACCGAGTGGTCCGCCGTCGACCTGGCCTCGGACGAGGACAACCTCGCCGAGCGGTTCGAGGGTGCCGACGCCGTGATCCATCTGGCCTGGGCGTTCCAGCCGACGCACGATCCGGCCACCACCTGGCGGACGAACGTGCTCGGGAGCATCCGGGTCTTCGAGGCCGTCGCCGCGGCCCGGGTACCGGTGCTGGTGCACGCGTCCTCCGTCGGGGCGTACTCGCCGGGCCCGAAGGACCGGCCGGTGGACGAGTCCTGGCCGACACACGGCTGGCCCGATGCGGCGTACTGCCGGGAGAAGGCCTATCTGGAACGCACGCTGGACGTGTTCGAGCGGGACCACCCGGAGGTGCGGGTGGTCCGGATGCGCCCGGCGTTCCTGTTCAAGTGGGAGTCGGCGAGCGAGCAGCGGCGGATCTTCGGCGGGCGGTTCCTGCCCGGCCCGCTGGCCCGGCCGGAGCTGCTGCCGGTCCTGCCGGACATCCCGGGGCTGAGGGTGCAGGCGCTGCACACGGACGACGCGGCCGAGGCCTACCGGCTCGCGGTACGCACGGACAGCGCCCGGGGCGCCTTCAACCTGGCCGCCGACCCCCCGCTCGACGCGGGTGTCCTCTCCGAACTGCTCGGCTCCCGGCCGCTGCGGCTGCCGCGCGCGGCGGCCCGCTCGGCGATCGCCGCCGCGTGGGGACTGCGCCTGCTGCCCGCGTCCCCGCACCTGTTCGACGCGGTGCTGCGGCTGCCCCTGATGGACTGCGCACGGGCGCGCGCCGAGCTGGGCTGGGAGCCCCGGCGCACGGCGACCGAGGTGCTCCAGGAGTTCCTGGACGGGCTGCAGAAGGGCGGCGGGATGGAGACCGAGCCGATGCGTGGACGGAAGGTCGGCTGAGCCGCGGGAGGAAGGAAGAACGCCATGTCTGTGCAGAAACCCGGGTCCGGATCCGGGCGACGGCCGGTCCCCCGGGACATGCCCGACCAGCAGGCCCGCGACGACAAGGACCCGTGGGACGTCAGCCCGGCCCGCCCGCGCGACGACGAACCGGACGAGGACGCCGTACCGGACACGGACGAGGCCGGCACCGGCCCCCGCGGCTCCCCCCGCAGCGGCACGGTCCACCCGGAACATCCGGGACCGCAGGAGCCGTCGGCCTGAGGGGAGGGCCTGTCCCGGCTCGGTGCGTCTGCCCGAGCCGAGACATACGCACCGAGCCGGGGAAGACGCACCGCTCAGCGGGGAGACGCCCCGTTCACTGGGGAGCGCGGTCCTGGAGGGCGGTCCGCCAGGCGGGCAGGCGGGGCTCGGTGGTGGGTTCGGGACGGCGGCCGCCGGCGGCGAAGAACTCCGCCAGGGGGAGGATCGCGGCCCCGACCGTGACCGCGTCCGGGCCGAGCAGGCCGAGGTCGATGGTGACCTTGTCGGCCGGGTGTCGCAGGGCATACGTGGCCGCGTGCCGGCGTACGGCGGGCAGGAAGCGGCTGCCCAGCTGGAGGCCCGCCCAGCCGCCGATCAGGATCCGCTCGGGCTGGAAGAGGTTGATCAGGTCGGACAGGCCGGCGCCCAGGTACTCCGCGGTCTCCTCCAGGACGGCCAGCGCGACCGGGTCGGGCGTACCGTCCCCGGACGGGTAGGCGGCGGCGAGCATCGCGGTGAGCGCGGTCTCCTCGTCGGTGCCCTCGGGCGGCCGGCCGCCCTCCTCGCGCCAGCGGGCGAGCAGCGACTCCGCGCCCGCGTAGGCCTCCAGGCAGCCCGGCGCACCGCAGCGGCAGCGGCGCCCGCGCACCCGGACCGTCAGGTGCCCCCACTCCACCGCCCGCCCGTGCTCCACCTCGGGCGTGACCAGGCAGGCACCGACACCGGAGCCGAAGAGCACCACGACGGCGTTGCGGGCGCCGCGCCCGGCGCCGAACCACATCTCGGCCTGGCCGAGGGTCTTGGCTCCGTTGTCGATGAAGTACGGCACCCCGTCCGGGAGCGGCGAGGCCGAGCGGAGCAGCTGCTCCAGGGGCACCGCGTCCCAGCCGATGGTCTGCCCGTGGACGACGGCGCCCCGGTCCGGGGTGTGCTCCACGATGCCCGGGACGCCGACACCGGCACCGAGCAGCCGCCCCGGGTCGGCCTGTTCGGCGGTGAGGACCTCGGCGACGCCGTCGCGGATGTGGCCGGCGATGACGTCGACGTCGTAACCCTGCGGGGTCAAAGGCCGTTCCACGCGGGCCAGTTCGGTGAGGGCCAGGTCGAACAGCTCCACCCGCACGCGGGTCTCGCCGACGTCGACGCCGATCATCTGGCCGCTGTCCGGGGCGACCCGCAGCAGGGTGCGGGGCCGGCCGCCGTCGGAGTCGACGCTGCCGGCCTCCTCGACCAGTCCGTCGGCGATCAGGTCCGCGACCACGTTGCTGACCGAGCCGGAGCTGAGTCCGGTGGCCGGGCCCAGTTCGAACCGGCTGAGCGGCCCGTCGAAGTACAGCCGCTGGAGCACCGCCGTACGGTTGCCTCGTCTCAGGTCGCGTACCGTGCGCCCGTTGCGCCCCGCCATGTGGCTCCCTTCACGAACCGTGCCCGACCTGCAACATACCCCTTCGGGCAGCTGGAACGCGACATTCTGCCAACCCTTAGTTCACGATGTGAGCTAAGGCCGAGGCGCTCGATGCCGCCCGGCGCGGCGACCGGCGCCGGCGCGACGGTCTCCTGGGTCCGCCGCTGCCGGTCCGCGTCGACCGCCCGGGGCACCGTCCCGACCAGCATGATCAGGCGGAGGCAGGCGCGCTGGAGGGCGTACCGCAGCCGCTGCGACCGGTCGGAACGGGCCCGGCCTCCCCCGTCCTGGTAGCCGACGAGGAAGTCCTGGTCCTCTCGACGTCGTCCGGGCAGGGCCAGGGAGACGAAGCCGGCGACCGGGGGCCCCCGCCTGGTCCCGCGCGCCGGAACCCCCCGTCCCCACCCCCGCCCCCGCGCCGGAGTCCGCCATCACGTGCCCCCTCCCCGGCGGCGCCTCAGCCCGCCGCGTACACGTCCTCCACGTAACGCCCGTCCGCCACCAGCGCGTCGAGCCACCGCTCGGCCGCCGCCCGGTCGGCGCCGGGGGTGTGCTCGCGGTACAGGGCACGGAAGGCCTCGCGGACGCCGGGGGCCATGCGGGCGCCGTCGCCGCAGACGTACACCCGGGCGCCGGCGGTCAGCAGCCGCCACACCTCGGCGCCCTCGGCGGCGATCCGGTGCTGCACGAAGGCGGCCCCGTTCTCGGGGGCGGCGCTGAAGGCCGGGCGCAGGGACACCGCTCCGGCCCGCTCGGCCGCCCGCAGCTCCTCGGCGTGCAGGTAGTCCGCGTCGGGAGCGTCACAGCCGAAGTAGAGGAGCGCCTGCGGAAGTCGGGTGCCTGCCTGGCGGGCGGCCAGGCGATCGGCGACGGCACCCCGGAACGGGGCGAGTCCGGTGCCCGCGGCGACCATCACGACCGGTGCCGAGCCGTCGATCCGGAACGCCTCGCGGCAGGGCTGGACACGGGCGTACACGGTGTCGCCGGGGCGCAGGGAGGCGAGGTGTCCGGAGCCGGTGCCCCGGTAGCGGCCCTTGCCCGACCGGGCCGGGGCGTCGAGCACGGACACCATGAGGTCGGCGTGGCGCGGGTCGGCCGCCGGTGCCGAGGAGATGGAGTAGTGGCGGGGCCGCAGCGGGGTCAGCAGGTCGAGCAGGAGCGGCCAGCCGAGGGCTCCGCGCAGGGCGGGGTGGTCCTCGGCCAGCTCCACCAGGGTGCGCGGGTCGTCGCCGGTCGGGGCGGCGAGGGCGGCACGCTCGGGCGGGCAGGGGTTGGCCTCGGCGAGGAGGGCCCGCTGCCGGTCCGTCGGCCGCTCCTGCAACTCCACGTGGTGGGTCAGGAGTTCGCGCACCGTCAGCGGCCGGTCGACGGCGAGTCCGTCGCGGCGCGGGCGGGTGGCCCGGATGTCCAGGACCGCGTCGGCGTCCAGGCCGAACGCGACGAGGGCGCGCTCCACCAGGTCGGGGGCGTTGGCGGGCAGCACGGTCAGGTGGTCGGCGGTGCGGTAGGTGACGCCCTCGGGCAGCGCGATGCGCAGGAACCGCTTGGTGCGGGGGTGGTCCGGGGCGGTGAGGTCGTGGGCCTCGGTGACCGTCATCGGGACCAGACCGTGCCGTTCGGCGAGGGCGTCCAGCGGGCCGCCCGTCAGGGTGCGCACCGTGTAGGCGTGGGCGGGCTCGGCGGGGCCGTCGTTCCCGGCGTCCGGGTCGCCGTACTCGGTCAGCAGCGCGGCGCGCAGCCGGCCCGTGAACTCGCGTACCGCGCCGGTGAGATCGCCGGATGCGTCGGCGGCGGCGCGCTCGGTGAGCCGGGTGGCGCCGAGTTCGGCGAGGCGGGCGTCGACGCGGGTCGGGACCTGCTGGTAGGTGGCGGCCCAGTTGCGGTCGCCGACGCCGAGGACGGCGTAGGTCACGCCGGTCAGGTCGGGGGTGCCGTCGAGCCAGGCGGCGAAGGCGACGGCGTCGTCGGTGGGGCGGCCGTTGTAGGAGGCGGCGGTGATGACGACGGGACGGTCCGTGGGCAGGCCGTCCGCGTACGCGTCCAGGGCGGCGACCTCGGTGGCGCAGCCCACGGCGGCGGCCTCGTCGGCGAGCTGGGCGGCGAAGTCCCGGCAGGTGCCGTAGTTGCTGCCGTGCAGGAAGAGGGCGCGGGTGCCGGGGCGGACGCGGGCCGGGAGGGCGTCCGGGGCGGGGGTGCCGGCGGCCGGCGCGGGGGCGGCACCGGGCAGGGGGGCGTGCACGCGGTCGGCGGGGGTGCGCGGCGCGAGCGTGAGGGTGAAGCCCTCGGGCTTGAGGGTGAGGGTCTCCTTCACGGTGAGCCGGTAGCCGGCGTGGTCGTGCAGCCGGTAGCGGTGGACCAGCAGGGCGAGCAGCATGGTCGCCTCGTGCAGCGCGAACTGCCGTCCGATGCAGGCGCGTTCACCGGTGCCGAACGGCTTGAAGGCGTGCACCGGGCGGGCCGCCTCGGCCTCGGGAGTGAAGCGCTCGGGGTCGAACAGCTCCGGGTTGTCACCCCACACGGGCTGGCGGTGGAGCATCGGCGCGAGCACGGTGACGGCCTGTCCGGCGCGCAGCGGGATCCGGCCGCCGAGCAGGGTGTCCTCGCGGGCGTGGCGGCTGAACGCGGCGGCCGTCGGCCACAGCCGCAGCGCCTCGTTCAGTACCTGGCGGGTGTAGGTGAGCCGGCCGACGTCCTCGTACGTCGGCTCCGGGTCGGGGGTGTCGCCCCACAGCGCGTCGGCCTCGCGCTGCACGAGCCGGAGGACGGCGGGGTGCTTGGCGAGGTAGTACAGGGCGAAGGACATCGCGCCGGAGGTGGTCTCGTGGCCGGCGATCAGGAAGGTGATGACCTGGTTGCGGATGTTGGCCGGGTCGAGGGTGGTGCCGTCGGCGGGGTGCGGGGCACTGAGCATGAGACCGAGGAGGTCCTCGGCGCCGCTCTGGTCGGTGCCGGTGCGGGCGGCGATCACGTCGTCCACGACCCGGGCGAGGTAGTCGGCGTCGCGGCGGAAGGCCGCGTCGGCCGCGGAGTGGTCCGCGTCCGGGGTGCGGGCCAGGCGGGTCATGCTCCACTCCAGGCAGCGGACCATCGACTCCACGAAGGGGTGCGGCTCGTCGCGCTCGAAGGAGCCGAAGTCGTAGTCGAACCCGGCCAGCCCGATGGTGTCGAGCGTCATCCGGGTCATGTCGTCGGGCACGTCGACGGGCCGGCCGTCCCGCGCCGCACGGTCCCAGGAGTCGATGAGCCGCCGGGCCACCTTCAGCATCACCGGGTGGTAGGTGCGCATGGAGCCGAGCGCGAAGGCGGGCATCAGGATGTCGTGCGCCCTGGCCCAGTTGGGCTCGTCGTTGTACGCCGTGAACAGGCCGTCGGCGGCGAACTCGCGCACGTTCTCCAGGGCGGGCCCGATGTGCTTGGCGAAGCGCTCCTCGTCGGCCAGGTCGGCGACCAGGCCGGCGTCGGCGACGAACATCGCGTCCCGGCCGTGCAGCCGGCGCACCAGCACCGGCCCGTGCTCCCGCATCAGCCCCATGACCTGCTGGATCGGGGTGCGGCCGGGACCGGTGGCGGTGATGTCGACGACGGGGACGCCGGCCAGGGGTGCGGCCGGTCCGGAGTGCAGTGCGGTGGGGGGCATGACGCGCCAACTGCCTTTCGCGGTAGCGGGTTACTGCGTCCCAGGGTGGTCGACGGGCGGGTGGTGCCCGTGCCAGGGCACTACACGTTCGTGCAGTGGAAAGTCGGCACCGGGGCTTGCGCGTGACCGCCCGCGCCGCACGCTTCGGGGGAGCCCGCCGGACTGTGCGAAGGGGTGGCGAGGCGGGCCGCGACGCCCGTTCCGCGGCCCGTCTCGACGCACTCCTCGCACTCCTCGCACTCCTCGACGGACCCGGCCTCCCGGCGGTCGCCGCCCGCCGCACCGTGACGAGCGCGGAGGCGCGGGGGCACGGAGGCACGGAGGCACGGAGGCGCGCCGGTCGGCGGCGGGCCCGGGCGGCCTGGCGACGGCCGGCGACGGGCACGGGTGGCCTGACGTCGACCCCCGCTCCCCCGAGTTGCCGCTGACCTGCCACTTCCTCTTGGATGGCAGTCGGCCGGCGAACCGGGAGGTGCCATGGAAACGGGTGGGGCCGACGCGGTGGTGTGGCGCAACCGTGCGCTGATGCTGTTCGACCGGGTGGCGGTGCCGGTGGCGGTGTGCGACGTGTACGGCCAGGTGGTGCTGGCGAACCCGGCGATGGCCGCGGAGTGCGGTACGACCCCGGGCCGGCTGTGCGGCCGGCACGTGCTGGAGCTGTTCCGGCCGCAGGAGGCCGGACAGGTGGAGCGGATCGCCGAGGCGCTGCGGCTGCGGCACCGCTCCCGCTACCAGGTGTCGGTGTGCTGGCCGGCGCCCGGCGGGGGCGAGCGGCACGGGGAGCTGACGGCGGATCCGGTCAGCGACAGCGTGGAGGAGACACCGGCGCTGCTGGTGATGCTGCGGGTGGACGGCGAGCGGGCCGCGCCGGAGCCGGAGCCGGTGCGGACCACTGAGGTGGAGCGGCGGGTGCTGGCCCTGCTGGCCGGCGGCGCCACCACCGCCCGCGCCGCCCGTGAACTGGGCCTCAGCAGGGACGGCGTCACCTATCACCTGCGTCGGCTGTCGGCCCGCTGGGGCGCCGCCAACCGCACCGAGCTGGTCGCCCGCGCCTACGCCCAGGGCGTCCTGGCCGCGGGCGTGTGGCCACCGGAGCCGAGGGTCACCGAGGGGTCGTAGGGGGCCGGGAAATTCATTGGCCCACCCTTCCGTTGGCTAAATAGGATAGCCGAGAACCTAGGGCCCCTAGGTTTCAGCGCCCAGGCTTCAGGCCCCCGATTCCGGAAGGACTCCCCTCATGAGACCGCTCACCGAGCAGGACATCCGCACCTCGTTCGTCAACTGCTCCAAGGGCGAGGCCAAGCGGCTGGCCGTCCCGCGCGATCTCGGGGAACGCCCCTGGGACGACCTGGACTTCCTCGGATGGCGCGATCCCGGCGCCCCGGACCGCAGTTATCTGGTCACCGAGCGGGACGGCCGGCTCACCGGCGTCGCCCTGCGCTTCCCCGCCTCCCAGCGGGGTTTCCTGCACCGCAGCATGTGCTCGGTGTGCCTGACCACCCATCCCGGCGGTGGGGTGTCCCTGATGACCGCGCGGAAGGCGGGCGCGGCGGGCCGCGAGGGCAACTCGGTCGGGCTGTACATGTGCACGGACCTGGCGTGTTCGCTGTACGTGCGCGGCAGGAAGGTCCCGGAGTCCGGCGCCCGGTTCGAGGAGAGCCTGACCCTGGAGGAGCAGATCGCCCGCACGCGCGGCAATCTCTCCGCGTTCCTCGACAAGCTGTACGCGTAAGCACCTGGCCGGAAACAGACAGAAGCAGTCCGCAAACGGCCACGTTCGATGCTCCCGAGGACGGGGAACAGGCCAAGGGATGCACGACGTACGAGAGTGGACCACGGGGCTGCTGCGTCTGGCGAAACGCCGCCGGGAGCCGGTGGTCGTCCAGACGCTGCGGTCGGCCGCGGCCGCGACGGTCGCCTACGTCATCGCGCTCCGGCTGAGTCCCGAGCCGGCCCCGCTCACCGCGCCGCTGACCGCGCTGCTGGTCGTCCAGGTGACCTTCTACGCCACCCTCACCAACGGCATCCGCCGGGTGAACTCGGTGGTCGCCGGAGTGCTGGTGGCGATCGCCTTCAGTGTGCTGGTGGGCCTGACCTGGTGGAGCCTCGCGCTGCTGATCGTCGCCGCGCTCGCCGTCGGGCACCTGGTGCGCGTCGACGAGTACGTGGCCGAGGTGGCGATCAGCGCCATGCTGGTGCTCGGGGTGACCACGGTCGGGTTCACGGCGTGGGCGCGGATCGTGGAGACGCTGATCGGCGCGGTCGTCGGCACCGCCTGCAACCTGCTGCTTCCGCCCCCGGTATGGGTGGAGGAGGCGGGCCGGTCCATCGAGGACCTGGCCCGGCGGGTGCGGCAGCTGATGCTGCGGATGGGCGAGGAGGCCGCCGGCCGGATCCCGTGGGAGCGGGCCGCCGAGCGACTGCACGAGGCACGCCGGCTCGACCACGACATCGTGCAGGTGGACGCGGCGCTGCGGCAGGCCGAGGACAGCCTGCGGCTCAATCCGAGGGTGAAGGAGGGGCTGCTGCACCGGGTGGTGCTGCGCACCGGTCTGGACACGCTGGAGATCTGCACGGTGGTGCTGCGGGTGCTGGCCCGCTCCTTCACGGACCTGGCGAAGGCCCGCGGGCCCCAGGAGCTGTTCCCGCCCCGGGTGGGGGCGACCGTGGAGCAGCTGCTGTCGGAGATCGCCGACGCCATCGTCAGCTTCGCCGTGCTGGTGACCACCCATCTGAGCGAGAACGCCGAGTCGGCGGAGGAGCGGCTGAGTGCCGAACTGCGCACCGCGGCCGGCACCCGGGACCGGCTGGCCGAGCTGCTGCAGGAGGAGATCCGCAAGGACTGGGCGCACTGGCAGCTGCTCGGCGCCGTCCTGACCGAGACCACCCGGATCATCGACGAGCTGAACACCGAGCACCGCGCCCGCCGCCTGATGGAGGAGCTGGACCGGGTCTCGCGCCGGCAGCGGACCAAGCTGCCCCGGCTGGCCTGGCTGCGCGACCGGCTGGGGGTGCAGGAGGAGCTGTGGCGGAACCGCGCGGGGTTCGGCGAGCGTTATCGCTGAGGAAGCGGCCGGAGCGGGCCGGCGCCGAGGGCGAGGGAGCGTACGGATGACCGGTGGCGGGGTCCGGATCGACGGGAACACACTGCGGCTGCCCGGCGGGGTGGCGGTGCGGTTCGTCCGCACGCTGCGGCTGCCGGAGAGCGGCACCCATCCGCTGCCGCCGGGCCTGGGCGAGTTCCCGGTCCGCCGGGTGGCCGACCACGCCGACCGGGTGCCGGAACGGATGCGGGCACGGGGCGGCGTGATGCTGCCGGTGTACCTGCGCGAGGCGATGTGGCTGGGCTTCGGCGGCACGACGGAGCCGGCCGCCCTCCAGGTCGGCGTGGGCAAGGTGTGCGCGGTCTCCGGCAAGCCGTGGCGCGACCGGCTGTCCCGGCGCCCGCAGAACTACGTGGTGCTGCCCCGCCAGCCGTGGCTGGACGGCATCAACTCCGGCAGGGGCACGGTCCGCCAGTTCGTGGCCGTACCGCTGGGGCTGGGCGCGACCGTCGAGGGACAGGTCACCGGCGAGGAGGTGTGGGGCGGGGTCCAGCTCCAGTCCTTCCCGCTGAGGGAGGAGGCCCTCGCCGAGTGGCGGCGCCGGGAGCAGGAGCGTGCGCGGGCGCGGCAGCAGGCCCCGGCCGGCCCGCCCGGCGGCTACGGGGGGTACGGCGGCGGGTACGGCGCGGCGCCGCCCCTGGCCGCGGCGGCCCCCGGTGGAGCGCCGCCGCCCCCGCCCGGCGCGTCCTTCGGCGCCCCCGCTCCCCCGGCTGCCGCCCCGCGGCGCGCCGCGGCCATGGGACTCGGTGCGGGCGGCTCGATGCGGCAGGAGGTCTACCGGGACGACCGGCCGCTCGGCGACTGGTCCGAGGTCCCGGCCGGGCGGGTGTTCGTGCACCTGGTCACGCCCCCTGAGTGGCGCCGGATCACCGGCGAGGAGCCCCCGCCGTCGCCGGTCGACCGGGCCGCGTACACCCGGGCGGGCCTGCCCTGGTACGACTACTACGACGAGGACTCCGAGGACCTCGCCCCCGCGGACACCCTGGAGGCGGTCAAACCGGTCGGCGAGTGGCTCGGGAACGACCTGGACCCGTGGCAGGCGCCGTCCGCCGGGCAGGTGACACCGCTCAAGGACGCGCCGGGCAGGCCGGTCGAGGACGGCGAGTGGTAGCCGCGCCGGCACCACGGCCGAAGCCTCCGCCGGCACCACGGCCCGACCCACCGACGGCACCAGCGTCTGAGCCGCCGTTGGCGCCACCGCCACCGCGGGTTGCAGCACACGCAACGCCCGTTGCCCGGCTTGCCCTCGGTGGCGTGCTCGGGCCAAGGTGGCTGTCACGAGCGGGGCGAGCGCGACCGACGACCTGAGGTGCGGCATGGACACGGAGGCACGGACGGAGGGCCGGGGGTCTTCCCCGGCCCGGCGGGACCGCGAGCGCGGCGGCTGGACCAGGCGCCGGTTCGTCGGGGCGGTGGCCGGCACGGCGGCCGTCGTGGCGGTGCCGTCCCCGGCGGCCCCGCCGGCGGACCGCGAGGCGCCCGAGCACCGTCCGGAGGCGGCCCCACCGCCCCGCGGGCCGTCCGGTCCGCGCCCGCTGTACGTGGGCACCTACACCTCCGTCGAGGGCGGCGGCACCGGCATCGGTCTCGCGTCGTACGACCCCGAGTCGGGCCGGATCACCGGGTCGGGCACGCTCGGCGGGGTCCCCGACCCGTCGTACCTCGCCGTGCATCCGGACGGCCGCACGCTGTACGCGGTGGACGAGCGGCAGGACGGCGGGGTGACGGCCGTACGCCTGGCGGACCGGCGGGTCCTCGGCACCCGGAGCACGGGCGGCGCCGGGCCCTGTCACCTGTCGGTGCACCCGAGCGGGCGCTGGCTGCTGAGCGCCAACTACGGCTCGGGCAGTGTCGCCGTGCACCCGGTCGACGCCACGGGCGCCCTCGGCGAGCGCACCGACCTGGTCACGCACGGTTCTCCGCCGCCCGGCCCCGGGCAGCAGGGCCCGCACGCCCACCAGGTCCTCACGAGTCCCGACGGCGGGCACGTCCTCGCCGTGGACCTGGGCACCGACACCGTCTACACCTACCGCCTCGACCAGGCGAAGGGCACGCTCAGCGAGGTCGCGCAGGCGCACACCCGGCCCGGTGCGGGGCCGCGCCATCTGACCTTCCACCCGGGCGGCCGGTACGCCTACCTGGCCAACGAGGTGGACGACACCGTCGCCGTGTGCGGCTACGACCCGGGGACCGGACGCCTGACGATCGGCGAGCCGCAGCCCACGGGGTCGCGGGGCGGGACGAACTATCCGGCGCAGATCCTGGTGACGGCGGACGGCCGGTACGCCTTCCTCGCCAACCGCGGCCACAACAGCCTCGCCCGGTACGCCGTCGAGGCGGGCGGAGCACGGCTGCGGCTGCTCGGCACGGTGCCGGTGGGCGGGGACTTCCCGCGGCAGATCGCGTTCGCGCCGGACGGCCGGCTGCTGTTCGCGGCGAACCAGCGCTCCGGCACGGTCACCGTGTTCCACGTCGACCCCGACAGCGGTGGACTCCGCCCGGCGGGCGAGCCGTTCGTGTCACCCGTCGCCGTCTGCGCGCTGCCGCTGTAGCGCGCGGGGGCAGGCGGCCGCACCGGCCTGGGCCAGCAGGGCGTGGACGCGCTCGGTGAGCTGGGCGACGTCGTCGGCGGGCGTGTGGAAGGGCAGCCGTACGTCGCCGTGGGCGCGGGTGCGTTCGATGCGCAGGGTCAGTCCGTGCCGGTCGACGGCGAGCGGCGCCACCCGGGTCGCGGCGTGCAGGCTCTCGGGCCGGACCAGGCGGGTGAGCCGTTCGACGGCGTCCGGGTGGGCGTCGGCGAGGTGGGTGAGCAGCCGGGCCTCGGCGCCGGCGAGGGGGTCGGGCCGGGCGGTGGTGAACTCGTCCGGGTCCACCACCACGGCCCCGGAGGCTCGGCGCAGCACCACGCGGGTGGGCCGGAAGAGGAGGGTGCCCTCACAGGGGGCGAGCCAGCCGGAGAGCCAGAGCCGGGCACGGATGCGGTGGCGCACCGGTACGGGGGCGACGTCGGCGAACTCCAGCAGGGCGGGGGGCTCCTGGCGCGGGGCGCACAGGACCGCGCCGAACAGGGCGCTGTCGTCGGGCACCGCCAGCCGCACCGCGCCGTCCTCGGTCACGGAGTGCGCGCCGACGTACTCCTCGCGGGCGCCGTCCGCGGTCACCGCGCACGACCACGCGGTGGCCAGCACCGAGCGTGCCCGTTCCGCCGCGCCGGGGGCGGCCGTCCAGTCCTGCGTGTCACCCATCCGAGACCTCCTTAGGTAAGCCTTGCCTAACCTATCGGAGATCGGAGCGCACGCCAACCACGCCCCACCGACCGCCACGACAGAGGTACGGCGACACCCGCGACGGGCCTACGGCAGGACGCCCAGCAGCGCGCGGGCACACAGGTCGCGCACCTGCTCCCGGCTCAGCCCGCCCTCCCCGCGCAGCCACTCGAGACACACCGCGGTGGTGAAGGCGAGCCAGCCGCGCACCGCCAGCCGCACCTGGGGAGCGGTCTGGACGACGGGACCGAACTCGGGGTCGGCGGCGAGCGCGGCCAGGATCTGCTTCTCCTGCGCGGCCAGCGCCCGCTGGTAGACCCGGCGCACGGCCTGGTCACCGGCCGCGTCGGCCCGGTGGAAGGCGCGGAAGCCGTGGGCGTGGGCCTGGACGTAGCCGAGGTAGGTGTCGAGGCCGGCGGCGAGCTGCTCGCGCACCGGGACCCCGGGCTCGGCGGCCGTCATGCGCAGCATGCGCGCGCTCTCCCGCTCCACGACGGCGGCGAAGAAGTCCCGCTTGGTCGGGAAGTAGTGGTACAGCAGCCCGCGCGACACCCCGGCGATCTCGGCGACCTGCTCGATCCACACCTCGTCGTAGGGGCTCTCCGAGAACAGCTTCGCGCCGACCGACAGCAGCTGCTCACGGCGTTCCCCGGTGCTGAGTCTGCGCCGGGCACGCTCCCCCTGGTTCGCGGGCATGGCGTCACTTTACTTGACGCGGATTCAACAAGGGGACCACACTGAAACACGTTATTGAACCCACGTACAACACGCGCGCGCCGCTGCTTCAACCGTCCGCTGGATCAAGGGAGATCGCGTCATGGCGGGGACGACGGAGACCATGGGGACCGGGCTGCCGAGGGGTTTCCGGAGCGCCGAGCAGGGCTGGCCCGAGCTGCACCGCATCCCGCATCCGCCGCGCCGGCTGCCGCTGCTCGGCGATGTGCTGGGCGCCGACCGGCACCGGCCGCTGCAGGACTCGATGCGCTTCGCGCGCGAGCTGGGACCGGTCTTCCGGCGCCGGGCGTTCGGCAAGGAGTTCGTGTTCGTGTGGGGGTCACGGTTCGTCGCCGACCTCGCCGACGAGTCCCGGTTCGCCAAGCACGTCGGCCTCGGTGTCGCCAACCTGCGGCCGCTGGCCGGCGACGGCCTGTTCACCGCCTACAACCACGAGCCCAACTGGCAGCTGGCGCACGACGTGCTGGCGCCCGGGTTCGGCCGGGAGGCCATGGAGGGCTACCACGGCATGATGCTGGCCGTCGCCGGCCGGCTGACCGACCACTGGGACCGGCAGCTGGCGGCCGGGCGCACGGTGGACGTTCCCGGCGACATGACCCGGCTGACCCTGGAGACGATCGCGCGGACCGGCTTCGGGCACGACTTCGGCTCCTTCGAGCGGGAGCGCCCGCACCCCTTCGTCACGGCGATGGTCGGCACGCTCAGCTACGCCCAGCAGCTGAACAGCGTGCCCGGACCGCTGGCCCCGCTGCTGCTGCGGGCCGCCGCACGGCGCAACGCGGCCGACATGGCGTACCTCAACCGCACGGTGGACGGCCTGGTCGCCGCCCGGCGCCGGTCCGGCGGCGGCGAGGGGGACCTGCTGGACCGCATGCTGGCCACCGCACACCCGGAGACCGGGGAGCGGCTCTCGACGGAGAACGTCCGCAAGCAGGTGATCACGTTCCTGGTGGCGGGTCACGAGACCACCTCGGGCGCGCTCTCCTTCGCCCTGTACTACCTCGCCCGGCACCCCGGGATCGCCGCCCGGGCCCGCGCCGAGGTGGACCGTGTCTGGGGTGACACCGAGCGGCCGGCCTACGACCGGATAGCCAAGCTGCGCTATGTCCGCCGGGTGCTGGACGAGTCGCTGCGGCTGTGGCCGACCGCGCCCGCCTTCGCCCGTGAGGCCCGCCAGGACACGGTCCTCGCCGGCGAGCACCCGATGCGCCGGGGCGCGTGGGCCATGGTGCTGACCCCGATGCTGCACCGCGAGCCGGAGGTGTGGGGCGAGGACGCCGAGCGCTTCGACCCGGACCGCTTCACCGCGCCGGCCGTACGGGCCCGTCCCCCACACGTCTTCAAGCCGTTCGGGACCGGCGCCCGGGCCTGCATCGGCCGCCAGTTCGCCCTGCACGAGGCGACCCTGGTCCTGGGGCTGCTGCTGCGCCGCTACGACCTGTCGGCCGACCCCGGCTACCGCCTGACGGTCGCCGAACGCCTGACGCTGATGCCGGAGGGACTGCGACTGCGGCTGGAGCGGCGGCCGGTTCCCGGGGACGTCGGCGAGAGGGGCCCCGAAGGGGCACGGGGACCTGCGCGACCGGCCCGCGACCGCGCCGCGGACGACCGGCGGAACACCACGGCACACGCCGACCCGGCCGGACCGGCGGAGCCCCTGTCGGCGAACCGCTGCCCGGTGCACAGGGCGAACAGCTGACGCCGGCAGCCGAGTACCGCGGTGGACGGCCCGGGCCGCGTCACCGGCCGAACACCTCGAAGGCCACCGCCGGTGTTCCGCCGAAGCGCTTGCCGGTGGCGGTGGTGGTCTCCGTCAGGAAGTCACGGACGTAGACCTCCGGGTCCTGGTCGGTCAACGCCTCGATGTAGGTGCGGTGTTCGAGCAGCGAGCGCACCGCCCGGTCCAGGCCGGGTGTGGCGTCGACGGCGTGGGTGGGGCTGCTGGAGCCGGCGACGGCCACCCAGCGGACGCCGTTCCAGGGCTCAAGGCCCTGCTCGGCGAGTTCCGGGAAGATCCAGCGGTTGCCGGCGTCGGCCGCGGCGTCCAGGGTGGCGCGGCCGACGGCGACGTGGTCGGGGGTGTTCCAGGCGACCCCGCCCCAGGTGTCGCGGTGGTTGAGGGTGACCACGAGTTCGGGGCGGTGGCGGCGGATCGCGGCGGCGATGTCGCGGCGCAGCGCGGTGCCGTACTCGATCACGCCGTCCCGGTGGTCGAGGAACTCCACGGTGGTGACGCCGACCACGGCGGCACCGGCCCGCTGCTCGCGCTCGCGCAGCGGGCCGCAGACGGCGGGGTCCAGGGTGTCGATGCCCGCCTCGCCGCGGGTGGCCAGCACATAGGCGACCTCCCGGCCGGCGTCGGTCCAGGCGGCGACGGCCGCGGAGCAGCCGTACTCCAGGTCGTCGGGGTGCGCCACCACGGCGAGGGCCCGCTGCCAGTCGCCGGGCAGGGGCTGGAGCTGAGTGATCTTGGACTCCGTCATGGGTGGCACCCTAGTTGTTCCGGTGTCCCGGAGGGGGCGCGGGGACCCGCGCGACCAGCCACGACGGGCCCGCGGACGGACGACGGCTCACACCTCGTCGCGCACCAGCGCCAGCAGCCGGTCCAGCACCCGGGACGCGCCCACGCGCAGGCCGTCGTGCTCGTACTCGTTGGTGACCCAGGGGCGCAGCCCGCGGATCGCGGCGGCGGTCTCCAGCGAGTGGGCGGTGTCGACGAACATGTCGTCGTGGTAGACGGCCGCGGCGACCGGGACCTCGTTGGCGGCGAGGCGGGCCGGGTCGTACAGCGGGCGCCAGTCGGTGCGGGCGGCGAGCAGGTCGGCGGTCTCGCGCAGGGGCCGCAGGGCCGGGTCGGTCTCGAACATCCAGGGGTGGACCGTCTCGCCGGTGAAGAGCACGGGGCCGTCGCCGGTGAGCGCCTTGGCCGCGTCGAACCGGGGGAACTCGGCGCGGACGCGTTCGGCGGCCCAGGCGGTGGGGCGGGCGTCCTGGCCGTAGATGGTCTCGTGGACGAGGGCGTAGAGGGGGTGGCCGGTGTACGACAGCAGGGCCTGCGCCTGTTCCTGGAAGGCGTCGGACAGTTCGAGGCCGGCCGGGGTGCGGACGAAGGCGTCCTCCAGCAGGAGGTGCAGCCGGTGGCTGCCGTCGCTCGTGCCGAGCATCAGGCCGAGGGACTGGAAGGCCTCCACCGTGAAGCGGTAGCCGTTCGGCAGGACCACGTCGTGGCTGAGGAGGTGGTCGGCGATCCGGCGGGCCCGCTCCACGTCCTGCGGGTAGCGGTCGTAGTGGGCGGCGACCTTGCGCTCGATGCGCGGGTAGGCGGCCCGGTAGACGTCGTCGGCGTGGGCGTGCAGGGAGGGCAGGCCGCCCGTGATGATCGCGGTGTGGACGCCCTCGGGGGCGAGGGAGAGGTACGACACCGTGCAGAAGCCGCCGAAGCTCTGGCCGAGCACGGTCCACGGGGCGCCGCCGGTGAGCCGCGGCCGGATGGCCTCGCAGTCGCGGACGATGGAGTCGGCGCGGAAGTGGGTGAGGTAGTCGGCCTGTGCGGCGGGGCCGCCGCGCAGCGGCAGGGTCTGCCGGGTGGCGGGGGTGGAGCGGCCGGTGCCGCGCTGGTCGAGCAGCAGGACGCGGTACTCCTGCAGGGCCCGGTCGAGCCAGGACTGACGTCCGACGAAACGATTCGCTCCGAAGCCGGGGCCGCCCGTGAGGTACACCAGCCACGGCAGGTCCTGCCCCGCCTTGTCGCTCGCCACCGCCTCGCGGGCGTACAGCTCGATGGTCTCGCCCCCGGGGTCGGCGTGGTCGAGGGGCACGGTGAAGTGGTGGTCGGTGAGGACGACGCCGGGCTGACGGTAGCTGAGGCTCAACGGGTCTCCTGGGACGGACGGTCCGGACGGGTCCCAGTTGAGCACATGGACGGGCGCGGGCCGAGCCCGGGATCAGGGACGGCCGCTGGACCTCCGGCCGGTGCGGTGCTCAGCGTGCGGCGAGGCTGGAGCGGCGCACCACCAGCTCCGGCTGGAGCACCACGCGCCGGTGCTCGTGCGTCCGCCTCCCCCCGCCCTCGCCCTGCTCGGTCTCCTCCAGCAGCAGTTCGGCGGCGAGGGCGCCCATGGTGACGGCGGGCTGGCGTACGGAGGTGAGGGGTACGGCGGCAGCGGCGGCGAACTCGATGTCGTCGTAGCCGACGATCGCCAGGTCGTCCGGGACGGTGACGCCCGCCGCGTACATCGCCTGGAGCACGCCGAGGGCGAGCAGGTCGTTGGCGCAGAAGACGGCGGTGGGCCGGTCGGCGAGGCCGAGCAGCCGGGCACCGGCGTCCCGGCCGGCGGCCACGTCGAGCCGTTCGGTGGGCAGTTCACGCAGCGCCTCCGGGGCGAGCCCGGCCTCGGCGAGCGCGCGCAGCGCGCCGGTGCGCCGGTCGCGGACCTGGTTGAGGCCGGGCGGCCCGCTGACGTAGGCGATGGTGCGGTGCCCGGCGTCCACCAGATGCCGGACCGCGAGCGCGCCGCCCGCGACGTCGTCCACGGAGACCGAGCACTCGGTGGTGCCCTCGGCGACCCGGTCGACCAGCACGAACGGGATGCCGTGCCGGCGGAAGCCCTCGATGTTGCGGCCGCTGGCGTCGGCCGGGGTGAGCAGGACGCCCCGCACCCGCTGCTCGGCGAAGAGCGACAGGTATTCCGCCTCCTCGGCGGCGTTCTGCGCGCTGTTGCACACCATCACGCCGAGCCCCGCCTGCCGGGCCGCCCGCTCGGCGCCGCGCGCGACGTCCACGAAGAACGGGTTGCCCATGTCCAGCACGAGCAGCCCCATGATCCGGCTGCGGCCCGCCCGCAGCTGACGCGCCGACTCGCTGCGGACGTAGCCGAGCCGGTCGATCGCGGACAGCACCCGGGCGCGGGTCTCGCCGGCCACGGTGTCCGGGCGGTTGATGACGTTGGACACGGTGCCCACCGACACTCCGGCGGCGCGGGCGACGTCCTTGATACCCACCGACTGGGCCATCGGGGTTCGGACCTCCAGGGAACGGGGATGCGGCGGGACGACCTTCACATTACCGTCACGCCGGCAGGGCGAAGTCGGCCACGTGCAGTGCCGAGGGCGTGGTGCCGGCGGACTTCTCCTGGTACAGGAAGGACAGCACGTTGTCCGCCCTCACCCGGGTCTCGTCGATGACGACCTCGCCGAAGGCGTTCAGTCCGCCGCCGTCGTACAGCAGCCTCCAGTCGGTGTACCCGGAGGCCTGCGACGCGGCGGCGATGCGGCCGTACGGGAGGACGGCGTAGGCGTTGTCGTACCGGTCCAGGACCAGCCTGGTGCGCTGGCTGGAGGCGAGCGGGACAGGGATCTCGGTCTTCCGCCAGCCGCCGGAGGCCGTCTTGCGCAGGTGGAAGGCGCGTCCGTGGGCGGTGCGGTCGGTGACGTAGTCGGTGGTGCACCGGCCGAAGCGGCCGGGGACGTAGCTGATGACGGCGTGCGGCCGGCCGGCGGAGTCGGTGGCCTGGCTCTCCTGGTTCATCAGCGAGTGGTCCGGGCCCAGCGGGTCGACCACGAGGCCGCCGTCGCCGGCACAGACCTTGTCCGGGCCGCCGGTGGTGCCGACGACGGTGCCCGCGTCGTTGCGCCAGGTACGGCCGCGGTCGTCGGACCAGACGTAGCCGGTGTCGTGGTTGGCGATGCCGCCGCCGCTGCGCATGACGGCCGCGTTCTGCTCCCGCCAGGTGAACAGGGCGTGCAGCCGTCCCCGCGTGTCGTAGTCGATGCCGTGCAGGTACATGTTCCGGGCCGTGCTGGAGCCGTGCTCACCGGTGTACGTGCCGGTCGCGCTGGTCCACTCCCCGAGCGCGGTCCAGCGCGTACCGTCGTACTCGGCCAGCGCGTTGCGGCCGTTGCCGGAGATCCCGGCGCGGTAGCTGAGCTGGAGCCGGCCCTCCGGGGTGGCGACGAACTGCGGGTAGGTGAACTGCGGGGTGAGCGCGAGCCCGTCCAGGGTCGTCCGTACGGCGCCGAAGACGGACGGGGTCCAGGCCGTGCCGGCCGGGTCGTCCAGGAGCCCGGCGGCGGACTTGACGTAGAAGAAGCCGTCGCTGTGGGAGTCCATGTTCAGGTGGAGGCGGCCGTCCGCCGCGGAGACGCCCATGGAGATGACGTTGTGGGAGTCGTCGGCCTTGAGCCGGTGCGGCAGGGTCACCGTCGACCAGATGGCGGACCCGAGGGCCCGGCGGGCGACGACCGCGTCGCGGCTCGCCGTGTACCAGGCGGCGTACTGGTGGCCCTTGTGGGTCAACAGGCCGTTCTTCTGGAAGGAGTTGTTGTTGACCAGGCCGTCGTAGGAGACGAAGTAGACGGCCCGGGCGTCCAGTTCGGTGGTGCCCTTGCTCGTGACCGACGGGCCCGGGACGGCCGCCCGCGCTGGTCCGGCGGCCGTGGCGGAGGCGGCGGGGACGCCGGCCGGCACGGTGCGTCGTCTCATGTTCGGCTCCAGGTGGTCAGGCGAGGTGGAACACCTCGGTGAGCGGATTCATGGCTTCGTCGGGGCGGGCGCCGTCCGGGGACTCGAAGAACGGCGCCATCTCCCGCTGCCAGCGGGCGTTGACGTCGGTGGCCGCCATGCCCGCCCGGGCGGCGGCGAAGTCCTCCGTCTCCAGGTAGCCGACGAGCAGGCCGTCCTCGCGCAGGAACAGCGAGTAGTTGTGCCAGCCGGTCGCCCTGAGGGCCTCCAGCATCTCCGGCCAGACGGCGGCGTGCCGCTCCCGGTACTCGGCGAGCCGGTCCGCCCGGACCTTCAGCAGGAAACACACGCGCTGCATCGGCAGCTCCCACCACGGGTTGTGAAAGGTTTCAAGTGGATGGCCGGGACGGTAGGCACCACAGCCATGTCACGTCAATGGGTCCGTATCGAAAAAGTTTCGATAGCCGAAGGTCGCGGCGGAGTCGCGAAGGGCCGGGGCCGTCGGACTGCTTGACACCCCTTCGGGCGGCCCCTAGCTTGCCGTCCTGAATCGTTTCACACGCTCAGTCGTCCACCGACTTCACAGGAGCCCCGAAGTGACCGACCTCGCCGCGGTGAAGGCCGCGCTCAGGACCCAGGCCGTCGAGACGCCGTCGTGGGCGTACGGGAACTCCGGGACCCGCTTCAAGGTCTTCGCCCAGGCCGGGGTGCCGCGCTCGCCGTGGGAGAAGCTTCAGGACGCGGCACAGGTGCACGCCTTCACCGGCGTCGCGCCGACCGTCGCCCTGCACATCCCCTGGGACACGGTGGAGGACTACGCGGCGCTCGCGAAGTACGCCGAGGAGCGGGGCGTGCGGCTGGGCGCGGTCAACTCCAACACCTTCCAGGACGACGACTACAGGCTGGGCAGCGTCTGCCACCCGGACGCGGCGGTGCGGCGCAAGGCCGTGGACCACCTGCTGCGCTGCGTCGACATCATGGACGCCACCGGGTCGCGGGACCTGAAGCTGTGGTTCGCCGACGGCACGAACTACCCCGGGCAGGACGACATCCGCGCCCGGCAGGACCGGCTCGCCGAGGGGCTGGCCGAGGTGTACGCGCGGCTCGGCGAGGGGCAGCGGATGCTGCTGGAGTACAAGTTCTTCGAGCCGGCGTTCTACACCACGGACGTACCGGACTGGGGGACCGCGTACGTGCACTGCCTCAAGCTCGGCGACAGGGCCCAGGTGGTCGTCGACACCGGGCACCACGCTCCGGGGACCAACATCGAGTTCATCGTGGCGACGCTGCTGCGGGAGGGGAAGCTCGGCGGGTTCGACTTCAACTCGCGCTTCTACGCCGACGACGACCTGATGGTGGGGGCGGCGGACCCGTTCCAGTTGTTCCGGATCATGTTCGAGGTGGTCCGGGGCGGGGGGTTCACCTCCGCGGTCGCGTTCATGCTCGACCAGTGCCACAACATCGAGCCGAAGATCCCGGCGATCATCCGGTCGGTGATGAACGTCCAGGAGGCCACGGCCAAGGCGCTGCTGGTCGACCGTGCGGCCTTGGCCGCGGCTCAGGCCGCCGGGGACGTCCTCGGTGCCAACGCCGTGCTGATGGACGCCTACAACACCGATGTGCGGGGGCTTCTCGCCGAGGTCAGGGAGGAGTCGGGGCTGGATCCCGATCCCATGGCCGCGTATGCCCGGTCCGGGTGGGCCGAACGGATCGTCGCCGAGCGGGTCGGTGGGGAGCAGGCCGGCTGGGGGGCGTGAAGCGTCCGCCTCCCGAGCGCCGTCGCGGGGTGCGGGTCCGTCGTGGTGTCCCGCGCAGTTCCCCGCGCCCCTTCGACACGTCCCTCTTTACGGAAAAGGAACCGTACTCATGACCACGCACCCCGAAGTCGCCGCACTCCTCGGCCGTTCCCACCGCCTGGGCTCCGACCCCCGCACCACCAACTACGCCGGCGGCAACGCCTCCGCGAAAGGCACCGCCACCGACCCCGTCACGGGCGGTGACGTGGAGCTGATGTGGGTCAAGGGGTCCGGTGGCGACCTCGGCACGCTCACCGAGGGCGGGCTGGCCGTGTTGCGGCTGGACCGGCTGCGGGCGCTCGCGGAGGTGTACCCGGGGGTCGAGCGCGAGGACGAGATGGTTGCCGCGTTCGACTACTGCCTGCACGGCAGGGGCGGGGCCGCGCCCTCCATCGACACCGCCATGCACGGCCTGGTGGACGCCCCGCACGTGGATCACCTGCACCCCGACTCCGGTATCGCGCTGGCCTGTGCGGCCGACGGGGAGAAGCTGACCGCCGAGTGTTTCGGGGACAGCGTGGTGTGGGTGCCGTGGCGGCGGCCCGGGTTCCAGCTCGGGCTGGACATCGCCGCGATCAAGGCCGCCCACCCGCGCGCCGTCGGGTGCGTCCTCGGCGGGCACGGGATCACCGCCTGGGGCGACTCGTCCGAGGAGTGCGAGCGGAACTCGCTGCACATCATCCGCACCGCCGAGGCGTTCCTCGCCGAGCGGGGGAAGGCGGAGCCGTTCGGACCGGTCGTCGAGGGGTACGAGGCGCTGCCCGAGGCCGCGCGGAGGGAGCGGGCGGCGGCTCTCGCGCCGTACGTCCGCGCGCTGGCCTCGCGGGACAGGCCCCAGGTCGGGCACTTCGACGACTCGGACGTCGTCCTCGACTTCCTCGCGCGTGCCGGGCATCCCCGGCTGGCCGCCCTCGGCACCTCCTGCCCCGACCACTTCCTGCGGACGAAGGTACGGCCGCTCGTGCTGGACCTGCCGCCGACGGCGCCGCTGGACGAGGCCGTGGCCCGGCTGAAGGAGCTGCACACCGCCTACCGCGAGGAGTACGCCGCCTACTACCGGCGGCACGCGCTGCCCGACTCCCCCGCCATGCGCGGCGCCGACCCGGCCGTCGTGCTCGTCCCGGGCGTCGGCATGTTCTCCTTCGGCAAGGACAAGCAGACCGCTCGGGTGGCCGGCGAGTTCTACGTCAACGCCGTCCACGTGATGCGCGGGGCCGAGGCCGTCTCGTCGTACGCGCCGATCGAGGAAGCCGAGAAGTTCCGCATCGAGTACTGGGCGCTGGAGGAGGCCAAGCTGCGGCGGATGCCCGCGCCGAAGCCGCTCGCCACGCGCGTCGCGCTCGTGACGGGGGCCGGCAGCGGGATCGGGAAGGCGATCGCGCACCGGCTGGCGGCCGAGGGGGCGTGTGTCGTCGTCGCCGATGTGAACGGGGAGAACGCCTCGGCCGTCGCCGAGGAGCTGGGCGGTCCGGACACGGCGGTCGCCGTCACCGTGGACGTGACGTCCGAGGAGCAGATCGTCGCCGCGTTCCGGGCGGCCGTGCTCGCCTTCGGCGGGGTGGACCTCGTCGTGAACAACGCCGGGATCTCCGTCTCCAAGCCGCTGCTGGAGACGTCGGCGGACGACTGGGACCTCCAGCACGACGTCATGGCCCGCGGGTCCTTCCTCGTGTCGAGGGAGGCGGCGCGGGTGATGACCGCGCAGGGGCTGGGCGGTGACATCGTCTACATCGCCTCGAAGAACGCCGTCTTCGCCGGGCCGGACAACATCGCCTACTCCGCCACCAAGGCCGACCAGGCCCATCAGGTGCGGCTGCTCGCCGCCGAGCTGGGCGAGCACGGGATCCGGGTGAACGGGGTCAACCCGGACGGGGTGGTGCGCGGGTCCGGGATCTTCGCCGGGGGCTGGGGGGCGCAGCGGGCCGCGGTGTACGGGGTGCCGGAGGAGAAGCTGGGCGAGTTCTACGCGCAGCGGACCCTGCTGAAGCGGGAGGTGCTGCCCGAGCACGTGGCGAACGCGGTGTTCGCGCTCACCGGCGGGGACCTCACCCACACCACCGGGCTGCACATCCCGGTCGACGCGGGTGTGGCGGCCGCGTTCCTGCGATGAGCGCGGGCGTGAAGTCGTACGCCGCCGTCGATCTCGGCGCCTCCAGCGGGCGGGTGATGGTGGGGCGGGTGGGCCCGGACTCGGTGGAGCTGAGCGAGGCGCACCGGTTCCCCAACCGGCCGGTGCGGGTACCGGAGGGGCTGCGCTGGGACGTGCTCGCCCTGTACGCGGGTGTGCTGGACGGGTTGCGGGCGGCCGGTGCCCACTGCGGTGGACGGCTCGCCTCGGTGGGCGTCGACAGCTGGGCCGTCGACTACGGACTGCTGGACGCCGACGGGGCCCTGCTCGGCAACCCGGTGCACTACCGCGACGCCCGCACGGAGGGCGTGGCGGAGAAGGTGTGGGCGAGCGTGCCGGCGGCGGAGCTGTACGCGGCGACCGGCATCCAGTACGCCCCGTTCAACACCCTGTACCAGCTCACGGCCGCCCGATCGACCGCACAACCGGCCGGTGCGCGGCGGCTGCTGCTCATCCCGGACCTGCTGACGTACTGGCTCACCGGCGAGCAGGGCACCGAGCTGACCAACGCCTCCACCACCCAGCTGATCGACCCCCGCACCCGTGACTGGGCGTACGGGGTCGCCGAGCGGCTCGGCGTCGACCTCGGCCTGTTCGCGCCGCTGCGGCGGCCGGGCGATCCGGCCGGGACGCTGCGCCCGGAGGTGCTGGCGGAGACGGACCTGGCGGGACCGGTGCCGGTGACGGCCGTCGGCTCGCACGACACCGCCTCCGCGGTGGCCGCGATCCCGGCGGCGGCCGGTGAGCGCTTCGCCTACATCTGCACCGGCACCTGGTCCCTGGCCGGGCTGGAGCTGGACGCGCCCGTGCTCACCGAGGAGAGCCGGGCCGCGAACTTCACCAACGAGCTGGGGCTCGACGGCACCGTGCGCTATCTGCGCAACATCATGGGGCTGTGGCTGCTCCAGGAGTGCGTACGGGCCTGGGGCGAGCCGGATCTGGGGGTACTGCTGCGGGAGGCGGCCACCGTGCCGGCGCTGCGCTCGGTGGTGGACGCCGGGGACGAGGCGTTCCTGGCGCCGGGGCGGATGCCGGAGCGGATCGCCGAGGCGTGCCGGGTGGCGGGGCAGCCGGTGCCGAAGACCCGGGCCGAGACCACCCGGTGCATCCTCGACTCGCTGGCCCTCGCCCACCGGCGGGCCGTGCTGGAGGCCCAGCGGCTGGCCGACCGTCCGGTGGACGTGGTCCACCTGGTCGGGGGCGGCACCCGCAACGCGCTGCTGTGCCAGCTGACGGCCGACGCCTGCGGTCTGCCGGTGGTGGCCGGCGCGACCGAGGCGGCGGCCCTCGGCAACGTCCTCGTGCAGGCCCGCGCGCACGGACTCGTCGGCGACCTGGCCGCACAGCGCCGGCTGCTGGCCCGGACCCAGCCGCTCACCCGGTACACGCCTCGCGGCGACACCGGCCGCTGGCGGGCGGCCGAGGCCCGGCTCGCCGCGCGGTGAGCCGCGCCCTCCCCTCGGCGTGACTCGCCGACTACCCTGCACTCGTCCGATGACCGACACCGAGGAGCCGCGATGCGTGTCGCCCTGTTCCTGACCTGTGTCAACGACACGCTGTATCCGGACACCGGGCGTGCCGTGGTGAAGCTGCTGACCAGACTGGGTGTCGACGTCGACTTCCCGATGGGCCAGAGCTGCTGCGGGCAGGCGCACTACAACACCGGCTACCGCCATGAGGCCGAACCGTTGGCCCGCCACTTCTCCGATGTCTTCCGGGAGTACGACGCGATCGTGACGCCGTCCGGTTCGTGCGGGGCGATGGTGCGGGAGCTGTATCCGCGGATGGGGGAACGGGCGCGGGCCGAGGGGCGCGGGGACGGCCTCGCGCGGACGCTGGCGCCGGTGGTGCCGAAGACGTACGAGCTGACCGAGTTCCTGGTGGACGTGCTCGGGGTGACGGATGTCGGCGCCCACTATCCGCACAAGGTGACGTACCACCCGACCTGCCACGGGCTGCGCGGGCTGGGGCTCGGCGACCGGCCGCGCCGGCTGCTCCGGGCGGTCAGGGGACTGGAACTGGTCGAGCTGCCGGGCGCCGAGGAGTGCTGCGGGTTCGGCGGGACGTTCGCGCTGAAGAACGCGGAGGTGTCGGCGGCGATGGGCGCGGACAAGGTGCGCAACGCCGAGTCGACGGGCGCGGAGGTGCTGTGCGCGGCCGACAACTCCTGTCTGATGCACCTCGGTGGCACGATGAGCCGGCTGCGGACGGGCATGCGGCCGGTGCACATCGCGGAGATCCTGGCGAGCACGGAGGAGGAACCGGCGGTATGACCGCGACGACGGAGGAGGGACCGGCATGACCGGAACGTTCGTGGGCATGCCGGCCTTCCCGAAGGCCGCGCACGACGCCGTCCACGACCCCACCCTGCGCGGCAACCTGCGCCACGCCACCCACACCATCCGGGCCAAACGGGCCAGGGCGGTGGGCGAGTTGTCCGACTGGGCGGCGCTGCGCGAGGCGGGCAGGCGGATCAAGGACCACACGCTGCGCCATCTCGACCGGTACCTCCTCCAGTTGGAGGAGTCGGTCACCGCGGCCGGCGGTACGGTCCACTGGGCCGCCGACGCCGACGAGGCCAACCGGATCGTCGCCCGGCTGGTCAGGGAGACGGGCGAGTCGGAGGTCGTCAAGGTCAAGTCGATGGCCACCCAGGAGATCGGCCTCAACGAGGCCCTGGAGGCCGAGGGCATCCGCGCCTACGAGACCGATCTCGCCGAGCTGATCGTCCAGTTGGGCGAGGACCGCCCCTCGCACATCCTGGTCCCGGCCATCCACCGCAACCGGGGCGAGATCCGGGACATCTTCCGGAAGGAGATGGGCCGGTGGGGCCGTCCCGCGCCGGACGACCTCACGGACACGCCCGCCGAACTCGCCGAGGCGGCCCGGCTGCACCTGCGGGAGAAGTTCCTGCGCGCCAAGGTCGGCATCTCCGGCGCCAACTTCATGGTCGCCGAGACCGGCACGCTCGTGGTGGTGGAGTCCGAGGGCAACGGCCGGATGTGCCTGACCCTGCCGGAGACCCTCATCTCGGTCGTCGGCATCGAGAAGGTCGTCCCCGCCTGGCGGGACCTGGAGGTCTTCCTCCAGACCCTCCCCCGCTCCTCCACCGCCGAGCGCATGAACCCGTACACCAGCATGTGGACGGGCACCACGGACGAGGACGGGCCCCGCGCCTTCCACCTGGTCCTGCTGGACAACGGCCGCACCGACACCCTCGCCGACCGGGTCGGCCGCCAGGCGCTGCGCTGCATCCGCTGCTCGGCCTGCCTGAACGTGTGCCCGGTGTACGAGCGGGCCGGAGGGCACGCGTACGGCTCCGTCTACCCCGGCCCCATCGGCGCCATCCTCAGCCCCCAGCTCCGGGGTACGGCGAGCGAGATCGACGCCTCCCTGCCGTACGCGTCGAGCCTGTGCGGGGCCTGCTACGAGGTGTGCCCCGTCGCCATCGACATCCCGGAGGTGCTGGTGCACCTGCGGGAGCGGGTGGTGGAGGGGGGTCCGGCGGTGCGGCAGGGCAACAAGGTGGTGCTCCGGCCGGCGAAGGGACACGCCGCCGAACGGGCGGCGATGCGGGCGGCGCGCTGGGCGTTCGGCCACCCGGGCGCCCTGCGCGCGGGCCAGCGGCTGGCCTCGCGGACCCGCCGGCTGCACCCGCGTACCCTGCCGGGCCCCGGCCGGGCGTGGAGCGGCACCCGGGACCTGCCGGCCGTGCCGGCGGAGCCCTTCCGGGACTGGTGGCAGCGCACGCGGGGCGGAAAGGACGGTGCCGAGTGAGCGGCAGGGAGCGGATCCTGGGCCGGGTGCGGCGCGCGCTCGCCGATGTGGCGCCGGACGACCGGCCGTACGGTGAGGCCGTGCCGCGGGACTACCTGCGCGAGCACGGGCGGCGGACCGTCGAGGAGACGGTGGAGCTGCTGGCGGAGAACCTGGCGGACTACCGGGCGGTCGTGCACCGCGGCACGGAAGACCGGCTGCCCGCGCTGATCGGGAGGCTGCTGGCCGAGCGGGGCTCCCGGGAGGTGCTGGTGCCGGCCGGGCTGCCACCGGCGTGGACGGCCGCCGCGGACGCCGTGCGGGTCGACGACCGGGCGGCGGACACCCCGCAGCGGCTGGACCGGGTCGACAGCGTGGTGACGGGGTGCGCCGTGGCGGTCGCCGAGACCGGCACGATCGTCCTCGACGGTTCCCCGGACCAGGGCCGGCGCCGTATCTCGCTCGTCCCCGACCACCACATCTGTGTCGTCCGCGTCCCGGACCAGGTCGTGTCCTCGGTCCCGCAGGCCCTCGAACGCCTCGATCCGGGCCGCCCGCTGACGTGGATCTCCGGCCCCTCGGCCACCAGCGACATCGAACTGGACCGGGTGGAGGGCGTGCACGGCCCACGCACCCTGGAGGTGATCCTGCTCGGCTGACGACCCCGCTTGTACGAAAACCTTCGTAGTTTGACAGCTCTCGTACTTTGTCGGAGAGTGGTCCGCGATCACCGGTGCGACAAGGGGGAGTTGACATGGCGAAGACGGTGCGGTTCCACGAGACCGGCGGGCCGGAGGTGCTGCGGCTGGAGGATCTGGAGCCGGGTGAGCCGGGCCCCGGAGAGGTGCTGCTGCGCATCGAGGCGATCGGGGTGAACCGGGCCGACGGGCTGTTCCGCAGCGGCCGGTACATCGAACCGGTCAAGCGGTTCCCGGCCCGGCTCGGCAACGAGGCGGCGGGCGTGGTGGAGGCCGTCGGCCCCGGGGTGACCGGAGTCGTGCCCGGGCAGCCGGTCGGTGTCGTGCCGAACTTCTCGCACAACGACTACGGCGTCTACGCCGAACGCGCGCTCGTCCCCGCCTCCGCGCTGCTCCCCCGCTCCCCCGGGACGGACCCGGTCAGCGGGGCGGCCGTGTGGATGCCCTACCTGACCGCGTACGGCGCGATGGCGGAGGTCGGCGGGATCCGGCCCGGGGACGTGGCCGTGGTGAACGCGGCCTCCAGCGGTCTGGGTCTGGCCGCGATCCAGACGGCGAACCGGCTCGGCGCCACGCCCGTCGCCGTCACCCGGACCCGCGCCAAGCGGCGACGGCTGCTGGACGACGGCGCCGCCGAGGTGATCGTCTCCGACGAGGAGGACGTGGCCGCCCGGGTGCTGGAGCTGACCGGCGGCCGGGGCGCCGAGCACGTCCTCGACGCCGTCGCCGGGCCGGGCGTGCGGGAACTGGCCCGGGCCGTGGCCGCCGACGGCACGCTGCTGCTGTGGGGGATGCAGAGCGGCGAACCCACCCCCTTCCCCGGGTTCGACCTGGGCATGCCCCCGCTGAACATGCGCACCTACACGGTGACCCGGGAGGTCCTTGCGATCCCGGAACGGATGCGGCGCGCCGTCGCCTTCGTCGACTCGGGGCTGCGCACCGGCACCCTGCGCCCGGTGGTGGACCGGACCTTCCCGCTGGAGGACGTCGTCGAGGCCCACCGGTACATGGAGGCGGGCACGCAGTACGGCAAGATCGTGCTGACGGCCGGGCGCTGACCGCCCCGCCGTCCGCCGGTCGGGGCACGGCGGGATGAGGCCCGGGCCATGCTGCCGTAGCGTGAGGGAATGGTCCGGTTCGAGCAGGTCACCAAGCGGTACCCGGACGGGACGACGGCCGTGGACGACCTCTCCTTCGAGGTGTCCGAGGGCGAACTGGTCACGCTCGTCGGCCCCTCCGGGTGCGGCAAGACGACCACCATGATGATGGTGAACCGGCTCATCGAGCCGACCTCCGGCCGGATCCTCGTCGGCGGCGAGGACATCGCGACCGTCGACCCGGTGCGGCTGCGCCGCCGGATCGGGTACGTCATCCAGCAGGTGGGCCTCTTCCCGCACCGCACCGTCCTGGACAACACCGCGACCGTGCCCGCGCTGCTCGGCTGGAAGCGGGCGAAGGCGCGGGCGCGGGCGGCCGAGCTGCTGGACCTGGTGGGCCTCGATCCGAAGACGTACGGGCCGCGCTACCCGCAGCAGTTGTCCGGCGGGCAGCGGCAGCGGGTCGGCGTGGCGCGGGCGCTGGCCGCGGATCCGCCGGTGCTGCTGATGGACGAGCCGTTCGGCGCCGTCGACCCGGTGGTGCGCGAGCAGTTGCAGGACGAGTTCCTGCGGATGCAGGCCGCCGTGCGCAAGACGGTGCTGCTGGTCACGCACGACATCGAGGAGGCCGTCCGGCTCGGCGACCGGATCGCCGTGTACGGGCAGGGCCGCATCGAGCAGTTCGACACGCCGGGCGCGGTGCTCGGGGCGCCCGCGACGCCGTACGTCGCCGGTTTCGTGGGCACGGACCGCGGGCTGAAGCGGCTGTCGGTCACCGCGATCGAGCGGGACGACCTGGAGCAGCCGCCGGTGGCCCGGCTGGACGAGCCCGCGGGGCGGGCGCGGGAGCGGCTGCGCGCCGAGGGCGCCCGCTGGGCGGTGGTCCTGGACGCGGGCGGCGACCTGCACGGCTGGGTCGGCATCGACGAACTGGTGGCGGGCGGCACGGTCGGGGACCTCACCCACCGGATGACCGCCTGGGTGCCGGTCGGCGCACCGCTGAAGCAGGCGTTCGGGGTGATGCTCCAGTACGACGCCGGGTGGGTCGCGGTGCTGGAGGGGGCCCGGTTCCTCGGCGTGCTGACCCCGGCCAAGCTGCACGAGGCGCTGCGCCGCTCGGTGGACGCGGACGCGCGCGGGGTGACGCGGGGACAGGTGCCGTTCGACTCGGTGGCGGACGCCTGACCGGGTTCGGGTGGCGGAGGCCTGGCCTGGATCACTTCAGCAGGCCCTTGTCCTTCAGATAGGTGCGGGCCACGTCGGCCGGCAGTCGCCGCCAGCTGTCGACCTGCTGGTTCATGGCGGCCAGGTCGCCTGTGGTGAGGACGTCGTTGAGCCTGCCGAGCGCCTTCGCCACACCGGGGCCGCCCGCGCGGGAACGGTTGACGACCGGGACGACGTAGTCGGCGTTCTGCAGGTGCCGGTCGTCGGCGAGCAGGACCAGTCCGAAGGAGCCGAGGGTGGCGTCGGTGGTGGTGGTCAGCACCATCTGGTCCCGGCCGGCCTGCACCGCCCGCTTGGCCTGGGTGGTGCCGACGCCCTTGGGGTCGACGCCGGTGACGTCGATGCCGTACACCTTCCGCAGGCCCGGCGCGCAGTACGGCCGTTGCACGCACTCGTCGCCCGCCGCGAGCCGTACCCGCAGTCCGGAGGCGCCGAGGTCGCTCAGGGTCCTCAGCCGGTGCCGGCGGGCGTAGGCGGCGGTCACCGCGAAGGCGTTCTGGTCGACGGCCCGGCCCGGCGGGAGCACGGTGAGGCCGCGGGGCGCGGTGAGGGCACGCAGCGCCCGCATGGTGGCGCCGAGGTCGGGTGAGCCGACCGGGGCGGCGTCGGCACCGTGCGTCTTGGCACCCAGCCAGTCGGCGAAGGTGGCCGCGTACTCGGGGACGACGTCGATCTGGCCGGACTCCAGGGCCGGTTCGTACAGTTCCCGGTTGGCGACGGTCAGGAGGGACGTCCGGTAGCCGGCCCGGTTCAGCAACTGGGCGTACAGCTGGGCGAGCAGATCGCTCTCGGTGAAGCCGGCCGAGCCGACGGTCAGGTGGCGGCTGTCGCCGGGCGGTGCGGTGACCCGGCCGCGGTTCTCCAGGGACGGTCCGGTGGCACAGGCGCCCAGCGCGAGGAGCGCGAGCGCGGCCAGGGCCGTACGGCCCCTCACCGGCCGCTCCTGGCCCAGGCCGGTGCCAGCCGCTCGGCGATCTCGAAGACGCCCTCGACGACGAGCGCGAAGACGGCGACGAGCAGCGCACCCGCGACCACCATGGGTGTGCTGGCCAGGTTGAAGCCGGCCGTGATGATCCGGCCGAGGCCGCCGCCGCCCGCGAGCGCGGCGATGGTGGCGGTGGCGACGAGCTGGACGGCGGCGATCCGCACCCCGTTCAGCAGCAGGGGGAACGAAAGGGGCAGTTCCACGTGGAACAGCAGCTGCCGGCCGGTCATGCCCATGCCCCGCGCGGCCCGGACCACACCGCGGTCGACCTCGCGCATCCCGACGTAGGCGTTGGTGAGCAGCGGCGGTATGGCGAACAGCACCAGGGCGACCACCGTCGGCCCCTCGCCCCACCTGCCGACCGGTGTCAGGAGCAGCAGGACCAGCACGGCGAAGGTGGGGACGGCCCGGCCGACGTTGGAGATGTTCACGGCGAGCGCGCCGCCCCTGCCGAGGTGGCCGAGGACGAGGGCGACGGGCAGGGCGATCAGGCAGCTGAGGAGCAGGCAGACGACGGTGAGCCCGAGATGCTGGAGCAGCCGGCGCCGGATGCCGTCGTCGCCCGACCAGTGCGCGGGGTCGGTGAGCCAGTCCCAGGCGGCGGTGAGGGTGTTCATCCGCGGACCGTCCGCGGCCGGGCGGGGCTCATCGGCGCGCCTTCCACGGCCGGGGGGCCGGTCCCGCGGCCGCCCACGGCCGGGAGGCTGATCCGGGAGCCTTCCACGGCCGGCGGGCTCTTCCTCGGGCGGGCCGTGTCCAGGGGGTGATCAGCCGCTGCACACCGAGCAGGAGGAGGTCGGCGGCGACGGCGATCAGCACGCACAGCACGGACGCGGTGAGCACCTGGGCCTTGAAGTAGGTGTTCATGCCCGCGTAGATGAGGTTGCCGAGCCCGCCGAAGCCGACGATCGCGCCCACGGTGACCAGGGAGACCGCCGAGACGGTGGCGATGCGCAGGCCGGCCGTCGCGGCGGGCAGGGCGAGGGGCAGCTCGACGGTGAGCAGCAGGCGGACCGGGCCGTAGCCGAGGCCGCGCGCGGCCTGCCGGGTCTCCTCCGGGACCGCGCGCAGGCCCGCGAGGATGTTCCGGACCAGCAGGGTGAGCGAGTACAGCACCAGCCCGGCGACGACCAGGGTGGCCGAGAGGCCGTAGAGGGGCAGGAGCAGGGAGAACATGGCGAGCGACGGGATGGTGTACAGGATCGTCGTGACCGCGAGCACCGGGCCGGCCGCCCAGGCCCAGCGGCGGGCCAGCACCGCGAGCGGCAGCGCGACGGCCAGGCCGATCAGCACTGACAGGAAGGTCAGTTGGAGGTGCTGGACGACCGCGTCCAGCAGGATCTGGCGGCGGGTGCTCAGATAGGCGCCGCAGATCCATTCGTTGCGCGCGAGGCAGTCGTCGGGGGGCGCGGTCACGGTTTCATTGGACCGGGCGGGCGACCGGATCGGCGCGCTGGGCTGGCCCGTCCGGGGGGGCTACCGGACCCCCGCCGCGTCCAGCAGGGCGGTCGCCGTCGCCGTGGCGAGCCCGTCGTCCAGGTGCTCGATCCTCGCGCCGGCCCGGGCGCTGGCACCGTCGAAGACCAGCAGGAGCTGGCGGGCGAGCAGCCCGGGATCGCGGGCACCGCCCCGCTCCGCCTCGGCGCGGAAGCTCTTCTCCAGGCCTTCCTTGACCTCGCGCGCGACCACGCTCGCCGGGTGCCCGGGGTCCTTCAGTTCGACCAGCGCGGCCAGGTAGGGGCAGCCGTGGTAGCCGGGGTCCGCGGCACCCTTCTCCAGCTGTTCGAAGACGTACAGGATGCGCTCGCGCGGGCTCGCGGCCTCCGGGTCGGGGTGCGTGAACAGGGTCAGGTACCGCGGGACCCGTCGCTCCAGGCTCGCGGCCAGCATCTCGTCCTTGCTGTCGAAGAGCTGGTACATCGACCGCTTGGAGACACCCGCTTCCCGGCAGAGCGCCTCGACGCCGATGGACACGCCGTCGCGGTACGAGAGCCGCGCGGCGGCGTCGAGGAGCCTCTCGCGCGGGGACGCCTTCTGTGTGCCGGCCATACGGCGAGGTTACCGCGCGGTGAAACCGATCGGTGTGTTCCCTGGCCCGCACCCCTTGGCGCCGGAGCTGAACAAGCGCTTAGATAGGAGGGCGGGACCTGCGACCGCACACCCGACGAACCGTCCACGCCCCCCGAACCGCCGGAGGCCCCGTTGTTCACGTCCGTCGACGACGTCTCCGCCCGCCTCGCCGAGACCGGCTACCTCGCCTCGCCCGCCGTCGCCACCACCGTCTTCCTCGCCGCCCGGCTGGGCAAGCCGCTGCTGGTCGAAGGCCCCGCCGGGGTCGGCAAGACCGAGCTGGCCAAGGCCGTCGCCCAGGTCGCCGGCGCACGCCTGGTCCGGCTCCAGTGCTACGAGGGCGTCGACGAGTCCCGGGCCCTGTACGAGTGGAACCACGCCAAGCAGCTGCTGCGCATCAGCGCGGGCCGCGACGAGAGCTGGGACGAGACCCGCACCGACATCTTCAGCGAGGAGTTCCTGCTCCCCCGCCCGCTGCTCACCGCCATCCGCGGCGACGAGCCGACCGTGCTGCTCATCGACGAGACCGACAAGGCCGACGTCGAGATGGAGGGGCTGCTGCTGGAGGTGCTCAGCGACTTCCAGGTCACGGTCCCCGAGCTGGGCACGGTCACCGCGACCCGCCGGCCGTTCGTCGTGCTCACCTCCAACGCCGGCCGCGAGCTGTCCGAGGCACTGCGCCGCCGCTGCCTGTTCCTGCACATCGGCTTCCCGGAGGAGGAGCTGGAGCGGCGGATCGTACGGCTGAAGGTGCCGGGCCTCGGCGAGGCGCTGACCGAGTCCGTGGTCCGGGTGGTCGGGGCGCTGCGCGCGATGGACCTGCGCAAGGCGCCGTCCGTCGCCGAGACCGTCGACTGGGCGCGCACCCTGCTCGCCCTGGGCGCCGGCACTCTGGACGAGACCGTCGTGCGGGACACCCTCGGGGTGATCCTCAAGCACCAGGACGACATACAGAAGGCGGCGGCCAAGCTCGACCTGGACGCGCTGTGACCGCCGTCGCCGACCGGATCGCCGGCCTGGCCGCGGCGCTGCGCGCGCACGGGGTGCGGATCGGCACCGGCGAGACCGTGGACGCGGCCCGCGCGGCGGAGGCGCTGGGCCTCGCGGACCGCGAGCTGCTGCGCGAGGGGCTGGCCGCGACCCTGCTGCACGGTCCGGGCCAACGCGCCCTGTTCGACGCGGTCTTCGACCTGTACTTCCCGCGCGGTGTCGGCGGCCCGCAGGACGCCCCACGGGACCGGGAGGCGCTGCGCGACCGGCTCGCGGACGCGCTGGCCGCCGACGACCGGGCCCTGATGGCTCGGTTGGCGGCGGAGGCGGTCGACGGCCTGGGCGGGTACGGCAGTTCACCGGGCTCGGACGGCTTCTCGGCGTACCAGACCCTGGAGCGGCTGCGGCCCCAGACCCTGCTGGCCCGGGTCCGGGCCGACGTCCGGGGCCGGGGCGGCGGCGGCAGCGGCAGCGGCAGCGGCAGCGGCAGCGGCGACGGGTTCGCGGACCGGCTGTTGGACGACGAGATCAGGCGCCGCATCGAGGAGTTCCGGCGGATGGTCGGCGCGGAGGCACGCCGCCGGGTCGCGGAGCGGCGCGGGCGGGACGAGATCGCGCGGCGCGGTGTCCGGCCCACCGCCGACCGGGTCGACTTCCTGTACGCCAACCGGGACCAGCTCGCCGAGCTGCGCAGGGCGGTCCAGCCGCTGGCGCGCAAACTGGCCACCCGGCTCGCCGCGCGGCGCCGCCGGGCCGCGCGCGGCACGATCGACCTGCGCCGCACCCTGCGCTCCTCGCTGTCCACGGGCGGGGTGCCGATGCGGCCGGTGCTGCGCCGGCGCCGCCCCGTCCGCCCCGAACTCGTCCTGCTCTGCGACGTCTCCGGCTCCGTGTCCGGCTTCTCCAACTTCACCATGCTCCTCGTGCAGGCCCTGCACGACCAGTTCAGCAAGGTCCGCGTGTTCGCCTTCGTCAACCGGCTGGACGAGGTCACCGGCCTGCTCGGCCACGGCCGTGCCGACCCCGACGGACTCGGCGCCCGGATCCGCGCCGAGGCCACGCTCACCGGCTGGCACGGCAGCAGCGACTACGGCATGGCGCTGGGCGAGTTCGCCGAGCGGTACGGCGGTGCGGTCGGCCCGCGTACGACGGTGTTCGTGCTCGGTGACGCGCGGACCAACATGAGCGACCCGAACCTCCCCGCCGTACGCGAACTCGCCCGGCGGGCCCGGCGCGTCTACTGGCTGAACCCCGAACCGCGCGACCGCTGGGGCACCGGCGACTCGGCCGCGCCGGCCTACGCCGAACTGGTCGAGATGCACGAGTGCCGCACGGCACGACAGCTCAGCGGGCTGATCGCGGCACTGCTGCCGGTGTGACGCCGGGCGCCCGGACGTGGTCCACTGTCCGGCGACGCCGCGATCCGCCGGCCGACGACACCGAGACCACCGGCCGACAACACCGAGATCCACAGCCGACGACACCGAGACCGCCCCGAGGACGCCGCCATGCACCACCCTCCCGTGCCACTGGGCACCTTTCCCACCCCACTGGAACCGGCGCCCCGGCTGGCCGCCGCACTCGGGCTCGGCCCGGACGACCTGTGGGTGAAGCGGGACGACCTGACCGGCCTCGGCGGGGGCGGCAACAAGATCCGCAAGCTGGAGTGGACGGTGGGCGCGGCGCTCGCCGAGGGCGCGGACACGGTCGTGACCACGGGTGCCCCGCAGAGCAACCACGCCCGGCTGACCGCCGCCGCGGGCGCCCGGCTCGGCCTGGACGTCGTCCTCGTGCTGCGCGGCACCCCGGGCACCTCACGCTCCGGGAACCTGGCCCTGGACGGCCTCTTCGGCGCCCGGCTCGCCTGGGCCGGCGAGGTGGACCAGGCAGGGCTGGACACCGCGGCGGCCGAGGTCTGCGCGCGCCTGCGGTCCGGCGGCGCCCGCCCGGCGCTGATCCCGTTCGGCGGTTCCAGCGTCCTGGGCGCACGCGGCTACGTGCGCTGCGGCGAGGAACTGCGCGGGCAACTCCCGGACCTGCGGACGGCGGTGGTGGCGCTCGGCTCGGGCGGCACCATGGCGGGCCTGGTCGCGGCCCTCGGCAGCGGGTCGGTGCTGGGCGTCGACGTGGGCGCGCTGACCGACCCGGCCGCGGCGGTGTCGGACCTCGCCGCGGCCCTCACGGACGCGGAGGTCACGCCGGAGGGGCTGCGGATCCGCCGGGACCAGGTGGGCGCCGGGTACGCCACCCTGACCGCCCCGGTGCGCGAAGCCCTCCGGCTCGCCGCCCGCACCGAGGGTCTGGCCCTGGACCCGATCTACACGGGCCGTGCCCTGGCCGGACTCCGGGCAGCCGTCCAGGACGGCGACATCCTCCCCGGTGAGAGGACGGTCTTCCTCCACACCGGCGGCCTGCCCGGCCTGTTCGGCCACCCGGACGCGGTCGCGTTCGCGGAGGAACAAGCGGGGGTCTTCGACGCGTGAGGCGGGGCCGGCGCCCGGCCCCGGACGGCCCGGGGCACCCGCACAGGCCACGGCAACCGACCCACACCGCCCACGGCACTCGCCCCGCACAGGCCACCGGGCCGCACCAGGCGCGACCCGATGCGACCCGGCGCGGCCCGGTGCGGCCCGGTGCGGCCCGAGGGGGAGATCTCGCGGCCCGGGACCCGGCGCTCCGGTGCCGGCGCTCTCCTCACCCCTCGCTAACCCTTCGCGTACTCCTTCGCCATCATCCCGGCGAAGTCGTACACCACGACCTGCTCGTCACCGACCACCCAGGCGTCGTGGCCGGGCGGGCAGACGAAGACGTCGCCCGGGCCGACCTCGGACTCGCCGCCGTCGTCCATGCGCAGGTGCATGCGTCCCTGCACCACGAACCCGTTGTGGTGGACCATGCAGCTCTCGGTGCCCGCGATCGGTGCCACGCACTCCGACCAGCGCCACCCCGGTTCGAACGTGCCCACCGCGAAGTCGAGCCCGGTCAGGTGGAGCGCTTCGAGGTGGCCGCGGGGGAAGTCGCGCCGTTCGTCGGGCTTCTCGACCGTCTTCACTTCCAGCATGACGGTGTCCTCCCTTCCGGCCGCCGACCGCGGCCGGGGCCGGCCCCCGTCCCCGGTGGCCTCGGGCGGCACCGGTGCTGCGGCGGTGGCCGTACCCCACGCCACCATCGTCGGCCCCGCAACCGGGCCACGCCATCCAGGCCGTGCGGGACAACGATGTCAGGTCCGGACCGCCGCCCGGCGCGCGGTCCGCAGGGCGGCGAGGTAGACGAGGTCCAGCAGCAGGCAGCCCGCGTAGAGGCAGTGCAGGAGAGCGGTGTCGTGGCGGGGCGCCGGGCCGGGATCGGTGAGCATCGCCAGGGAGGCGCAGGCCGTGTCCAGCAGCTTGGCCAGGGCAGCCGATGGCGAGGTCGAAGCAGAACCAGACGATGTCGACGACGTGCATGACGCCGGAGGGAGGCCGCACGAACGCGAACGTGAACTTCCAGCTGATGTTGGTGGCGAAGGCGACGACCGGCATCCCGAAGGCGCGCTCCCGCAGTCCCGTGCGGATGAGCAGCACGTAGCCCTGGGGTGCGCGTCGTTGACTACTCTGGCACGGTGACAGCCGGCGACACACCGTCGATCGCGACGGACGACACCGCGGACCCGCCCCTGCGTCCCCTGCCCCGGCGGGCCGTTCCGCTGCTGGAGCGGGTGGACGCACCGCCGCGCCTGGTGGCGCACCTGAGGGCGGTGCACGACGTCGCCGCCCAGGTCGTGGCGTGGGTGCGGGAGCACTGTCCCCGGCTGGAGTTCGACGCGGAGGCGGTGCTCTTCGGCGCGGCCACGCACGACATCGGCAAGGCCCTGCACCCGGCCGAGCTGTCCGGGCCCGGCGCCCGGCACGAGGCGGCCGGGCGGGAGTTGCTGCTGGCGCACGGGGTGCCCGCGGAACTCGCCCGGTTCGCCGGCACGCACGCCTCCTGGACGGCTCCCGGCACCGGCGTGGAGGACCTGCTGGTGAGCCTGGCCGACAAGGTCTGGAAGAACAGGCGCGTCGCGGAGCTGGAGGACCTGGTGGTGGCGCGGCTGGCCGAGGCCGACGGACGCCCGGCCTGGCAGTGGTTCATGGAGCTGGACGAGGTTCTCACCGCCCTCGGGGAGGGTGCCGACCGTAGGCTGGCGTACCAGATGGCCCACCCCCTCACGCGAAGGTGACCATGTTCGCGCTCCCTCTCGGTGCCGACGGCGCCGCGTTGTGCCCGCTCCCGCCCTGGCGGGCCGAGGAGTTCCTGGCCCACATGGATCGGGGGCGGGAGTTCATCGGGCGGTTCAACGGACTGCCGGACGTGGTCACGGACCTGGCCTCGAGCCGGGCGTTCCTGGAGGCCTACGCCGCGAAGGAGGCGGCCGACGCGGGCCTCATCCGGGCGATCCGCCTCGACGGCGTCCTGGTGGGTGCGGTGATCCTGCGTCAGATGGATGTGCCGCAGGGTACGGCGGAGGCGGGCTGCTGGCTTGAGCCGGCCGCGGTGGGCCGGGGCCTGGTGACCCGGGCGGCCCGGACGCTCATCGACTGGGCGATCCGGGAGCGGGGCGTCCACCGCGTCGAGTGGTGGGTGGCGGCCGGCAACGCGCCCAGCATCGCGGTCGCCCGCCGGCTCGGCATGCGCAAGGAGGCCGTGCTGCGCGGGAGTCACCCGCACCGGGGCGAGCGGCACGACGAGGAGATCTGGGCGGTGCTGGCACCGGAGTGGCCGGCCGCGCCCGCAACCGGCAGGGCCTGAACCCCGCCACACCCGCAACCGGCACCGCCTCAGCGCCGCCGCCCCGCCGCTACCACGTGCGCGCCGCCCGCAGCAGCAGAGCGCGGACGCGGGCGACGTCGGGGTTGTCGACGGCTCCGGGACGCTGGACCAGGAAGCCGGTGTTGATCGGCGGGTCCTCCGGTTCCAGCAGCGCGACGAGCGCGCCGGAGTCCAGCAGGTCCTGGCACAGATAGCGGGGCAGCACGCTGAACCCGGCGCCCGCGGCCACCGCCGCCAGGACCCCGCGCAGGTCGGGCACGGTCACCGCGGCGGTACGGGACAGGCGCCGGCCGAAGACGTGCCGCCAGTAGCGGCGGGCGATCGGCAGGTCCTCGGCGTAGGTGATGAGCGGAACCCCCTGCAGGACGCCGGGATCCAAGGCACCCTGTACCGCGGCCCCACCCCGTACCGCGACCCCGCCCCGTACGGGGGCCTCTCGTCCCTCCGGGTCCTGGGCGCTCCGGCGGTCCGCCAGCCGCTCGGCCCAGACCGGGGCCGCGACCAGCACGAACTCCTCGTCGCTCAGCGGCACGGCGTGCAGGGTGCGGCCGCGCGGGCGGTGGGTGGCGACCACCAGGTCGTGCCGGCCGGCGCGCAGTTCGTCCAGCAGCGGATCGGTCAGCCCGGTCGCCACCCGCAGCCGTACGCCCTCGGCGACCAGGGGGGCGAGCGCCGGCAGGGCCAGGGTGCACAGGAGTTCCGCCGGTCCGGCCAGATGGACGGGCTCGGCCCGGGTGCCGGCGGCCGGGGTGGGACGGGCGACCGCGGCCAGTTCGTCCAGGGGCGCGGCGATCCGGGCCGCCAGTTCGTCGGCCACCGGCGTCGGCGTCACCCCGCGCGGCAGCCGTTCGAACAGCTCCCGCCCGGTCTGCCGCTCCAGCGCCCGCATCTGCGTCGTCACCGTCGGCTGCGACAGGCCCAGCAGGCGGGCGGCGCCGGTGAACGACCCGGAGCGGTACACCGCGAGGAAGGTGCGCAGCAGGTTCAGGTCCAGGGAAGCGGTCTCCACGCTCCGAGTATCACCGCCTCTGCCCGCGAGACCGGCGGGGGCCGGCGGCGCGGAGCGTTCATCGACCGGAGGAACGCCGTCCGCACTGCTCCTCCCGCACGGAGTGCGGGCGCTAGGTTGGGCGGCATGAGCAACCTTGACCGCGCGCCCGTGCCCAGTGTCTGCGGCGGCCGTGGATTCGTCGTCGCCGAGCCGGTCCGCGAACTGCTGAGTCCCCGTCGGGTGACGCTGGGCGGGTCGGCCGAGGTGCGGCGGCTGCTGCCGAACCTCGGCCGGCGCATGATCGGCGCGTGGGCCTTCGTCGACCACTACGGCCCGGACGACATCGCCGACGAGCCCGGCATGCAGGTCCCGCCGCACCCGCACACCGGGCTGCAGACGGTCAGCTGGCTGCACGAGGGCGAGGTGCTGCACCGGGACTCCACCGGCAGCCTGCAGACGATCGGGCCCCGGCAGCTCGGCCTGATGACCTCGGGCCGCGCGATCAGCCACTCCGAGGAGAGCCCCCGCCCGCACGCCCGCTTCCTGCACGGCGCCCAGCTGTGGGTGGCGCTGCCCGGCGAACACCGGCACACGGAACCCTCGTTCGAGTACCACCCCGAGCTGCCCACGGTGACCGCGCCCGGGCTGACCGCCACCGTGATCCTCGGCGACCTGGACGGCTCCCGCTCCCCCGGTACGGCGTACACCCCGATCGTCGGCGCCGACCTGGCCCTGCGCCGGGGCGCCGAGGCCCGGCTGCCGCTGGAGCCCGACTTCGAGTACGGCGTGCTGGCCATGTCCGGCGAGGTGCGCGTGGACGGTGTGCCGGTGCTGCCCGGCTCGCTCCTCTACCTGGGCTGCGGCCGGTCCGCCCTCCCGCTGCGCGCCGAGTCCGACGCCGGGATCATGCTGCTGGGCGGCGAGCCGTTCGCCGAGGAGCTGCTCATGTGGTGGAACTTCATCGCCCGCTCCCAAGAGGAGATCGTACAGGCCCGCGAGGACTGGACGAAGGGCACCCGCTTCGGCGAGGTGACGGGGTACGACGGAGCTCCGCTGCCCGCGCCGGATTTGCCGGGAGTACCGCTGAAACCACACGGAAGGGTGCGCTGACCTGCGGAAACATGGGCTGCTGCCCCCAGCCCTTCGCACAGGGTCTCCGCTTGGCATCCAACCAACACTTTCGTGCCGCGAGCACCCTCGAACGCTTCCACAAAGCGCCTCCAGGGATGCCCGCGATTCCAAGGTGTGGCCATCTGCGAGCAGCTTTGGTCGGACGAATGCTGACCCAATGCTGACTTTCCTGACAGGCCGTCAGCAGACAGTGAGGTGGTTGCTTTACCGCTGCGAGCCCAACAAGGAGGCCGTCTTCCGGACGCCGTCGCCAGCCGGGGCTGGTTCTGAAGTGAACGGGCTTCACCGCGACAGCTGTCACAGGGCCGACCAGGGAGGTGACTGTAGGGATCCCACAGACACGGGTGCCCGTCGACGTGGGCGAAGCCTTCGCCGCGCTCGGTCGGCGGCGGGTCCGCCCTCGCCTTCGGGACAAGAGGGTGGTCGGGCCCGCGCTGGGAGGACCCGCCCGGGACCGACCCGCACCCAGGTCAGTGGATCGTGACCGGTGCATCGGCGCCTCCCAGCGGGAGGACACTACGGGCGCCGTACCTCCAGACGTCATTCCCTGGGCGTGCGGTGTTCCCGGCCCGTCCGAGGGGCTTTCGTGGGACCCCGTGCACCTGATGACTGCTGGTGTCGGCCGGGATCTGTTCGGTCTGGATGACGGTGCCGGTCCGCACAGCCCTGGCCATCGCGGCACGGGCCGCGCCGCCGCCGCTCACCGGCGGCTCCGGACAGCGCCCTCTCGGGAAAATGCCTGGTCACGTACACGTTTGGGGGCATCGCAACGGCGTAGAGTGAAAGCACCGGGAGTACTTCGCACACCGGCCGCCATGTCGGTGTCGTTCCTGGCGAGCAACAACACCGGGACGTCGAAGACAGCCCCGGGGACAGGTCCGCGTCATGACTGCGACCATCGACCATGCGATCATCGAAGAGCGGCTGTCCTCAGCGCCGGCCCGGCTGTCCCTGACCCCGCCGGCCTCGGCTCCAGGTCTCCTGGACGGTGCCTGGTGGCCCCGCTCCCGCGATCTCCTCCGGGAGATCCCCGGCCTGACGGACGCGCTGGACGCACGCTGGGGCCGGATCACCCGCGTCATCGTGAACCCGGCCCACTGGCCCGTCATCCCGCACAAGGTGCCTGTCACCGGGCACATCGTGCACGTCGGCTGGTTCGCCGCCGAGCAGGACCCGAACAAACTGATCCTCCTCTCCTACACGGTGGGCCGCCTGGACCTGCTGGTGATCCCACCGGAGACGGAGCCGACCGCCGCCGCCCGGCTGATGGCGGCAGCAGCCGTTCCGGGAAGCCTCTGCACCGCCAGCGGTCTGATGGCCGACGAGGCCATGAGCCGCAACGCGGCAGAGGTCCGGAGCCGGGAAGAGGAATGGGAGACCGACGGCGGAGCCGCTTCGGCGGCTGGGCTCTTGAGTTCCTACCCGAGGAGGTGAGGACGTGGAGACAGTCGTCATGATCGCCGTGCTCATCGTCGTGATCAGCGCGGGAATGTTCGTGATCCACCGGCTCAACGCTCAGCATGCCGAAAGGATCGGTGGCTTCCACTACAGCGACGCCCTACCGGGAATCGGTCGGCGGAACCGGAAGAGCCCGGGGGCGGCCGCCTCGAGTGGGTCCCCTGGCGGCGCCCCACTCCGTGAGGACCAAGAGGGCACCATGAAGTCACCGGAGTGGCCGCCGACCGGGCACGCGCAGGTCCGGATCCTCGCCGCGACCCCGGAGGCGGCTCGCCCTGTCGCGGAGGTCCTCCGCCGTTGCTTCGACGCCACCGAACAGCGCAGCTACCCAGCAGGCGCCGACGGCGGAACATGTCTCCACCTCACGGTGGACACCACGCGCATGGCAGAGCCGGCGCGCTCCTGGCTGGTGACCAGCCGGTCCTCCTCGGGCGATCACACTTAGCCGGACGAAATCCGAGGCGAAGGCCCTCGACGGAGGCCAAGGAACGCCCTGGCCAGACGTTGTGCGGAGATGCCGGCACGAAAGGCAGGCAGCCATGGCGACACTCCAAGAGCGGAAGCACTACCGCGAGGCGATCATGCAGACCCTGTATGAGGCCGTGGAAGGTAATCGCCTCCTCGGCACCACCGGGGTGAAGCTGTGCCACGATCTCGCCATGCCCTCGGAGGACCTGGCGGCGGCCTGCACGTACTTGGCGGTCGAAGGGCTGATCGAGGTCGACTGGGCACGCGGAAACACACCCGCGATGGTCACACCGACGCACAAGGGGATCCAGTTCATGGAGGCCGAGGAGGCGCGGGGCTGACGCGGCGCGGAGGTGCTGTGCGTGGACTTGGTTTCCTGCGTGGTGGGGGCCGTGACGGGGTGCTCGCGGCACGTCGAGGTGGGGTGCGGGCGGCGTATGGTGGAGGTACCGAGGGCATCACGCACTCCGGCTGCCACGCCGAGGTCGTCCTCGGCTAGAGATAAACCCCGGGCCGTCCGAGCGGTCGGTGCGGAGACGGGTTGGGCTCATGTCCGCCGCGGTCGAAGCAACTTTGCGCACGTTCACCGTAGCTGCGCTCGCTCCGCGCGCCCTCGCTGGCGTGTGCCCCTGCCGAGGAGAGGCGTGATGGTCCTTTCCCGGCTGGACATCCACCGGCGGAACCGCGGGGAGCAGGCGCTCGTCACACTCGCCGGTACGATCGGACCGGCAACGGTGCCGCTGCTGCGGGCCGCACTGGAGCAGTGTCTGCGCGACGGAGTCACCGTCATCGACATCGACCTGACCACGGTCAACTCCTGCGACTCCAAGGGCCTGGACGTCTTCCTGGGGGCGTCCCATCGCGCCGGCCGGGTGCACGCCTCCCTGCAGCTGCACCACCCGTGCGCACAAATCACCCGGCTCCTCTCCGCAACCGGATCCACTTTGCTCCTCGCGCCCCCCACCAGTCCCGCGCCACCGGAGCTGCTCGGCGACCTCATGCGTACCGGGACGCGGACGCCTGATGAACCCGCTCGTGGGCCGGATCAGCCGGCTCTCAAGGACGGGATCCGTCTGCGCCGGCTGACCCGTTGGCAGGTCGAGGGGGTGCGGGAGGACATCGCGGACCTGGCCATGGCGTCCGTCGCGGGCACCCCTGGTGAGGCGTTCCACGACCGTGGGGACTTCGTGCACCGCCTGGCGGTCAGTGCCCTCCGTCCCGGCTTCGCCCTGTTGGTCGCCGAGACGACGGTGCTGGTCGGTTGCTCCTTCGGATTTCCGGTGGGCCCTGACGGCCCCGGCCGCGGAGGGCTCGACCGAACGCTGCAGGAGAGCATCCAACGGCTCACCGCCTGCGCACGATTCGTCGTACTCACTCAGGTCGTCGCCCGTCCGCACACTCAGCACCGCGACATCGCCCGCCGCCTGCAGCAGCGCCTGCTCACCGACCGGCACGCAGCCCTGGGAGTCGCCCTGCTCCATCCGTTCGACCAGGCTGGACAAGCCGCCCTCGAGTCCTGGGGCTGGCAGAACCTCGGAGAGATCGTCGGGCTGCCCGGCCCGGTCGCCCCGTGCGTGCTGATCCTGCCCGTGGAAAGGCCGTCCCCGGCGAGCCGGTGATCAAGCAAAGGGACGATGAGCCGGCAGCCGGGACGGCCGAGCCCCTTGCCACCTACACGACGGTTGAGCGCCGCACCGTGTGCCGTGGCCGGAGTAGGCTGATGTGCACCGAGAGCTATTCGGCCGCGCGACCATGGCGGAGCCGTTCCCGGCGAGTGACAGACGCGGGCAGCCGTAGGCCGCCCGGGACGGGGATCGCACGATGGACGCTGTCAGCAAGCCCGCCGAGGGTACATCACCAGGTGACGCACATAGCTATCGGATGCCTTTGCCCCGGCTGAGTGTCACACCGGACATCAGCCACGGCACCGCGCTGGTCGGCTCCTTGGACCCGGCTGTCGGCACCGTCATCCGCGTCACCGTGGACACCGCGTCCTGGCCCGATGCCCCGCAGACGGTGCTTGCGCCCGGCCACGTGATCGAGGTGTCCCTGACCGGCCTCGCCGCCGAAGCGCATGCCATCACCCTGGACTGCGGCACGGTGGGTCGCTGGGAACTGCTGGTGATCCCACCCGAAGAGCCGGCCGGAGCGGCCAGCCGGCTGCTGTCCGCCGCCGCTGACCCCGAGAACCCGCTGTCGGCGCCGCGCATCCTGGCACTCGCCGAGAATGGCCTCGACGGAGAAGCCACATGGGAGTCGGAGGGAGGCCCCGGATTCAGGTGAGGGCCTGATGCCGTCGGGCCCATGTGACCGGTCGGCCGCTTCGGTCGTCGACGTCCCCCGGTGGAGCGATGGCACGAGAAATCTCTTCGTCGTCCAACCCCTCCGCAACCGGTACGTGCGGATCATGGCGGGTGAGCGGATGACGTCCGAACGGCGCGCGGACCGCTCCGAGAGCTTCGGGGAAGCGCTGCTGGGAGCGGTTCTCGATCGCGCGCACGAGCTGCCTCCCCATCTGATCGGGCCGCTTGTCGCCGAGGTGGTGGAGAAGTTGGGGGGCCGCCGTCCGCAGGTGCTGCTGCAGGACTACGGCCAGCTGCTACTCGTGCCCCTGCCCGGTGAGGGCCTCACGGACGGGGAGCCACACATGATCGACGGCTCCGAGGCGGGCCGCTGCTTTCTCGACGCGATCCCCGTCGAGCTGCCCGAGGAGGACGGCGTCCGGGTCCATATGCCGCTGCTGGATGGCGGCGACCAGGTGGGGGTCATGGCGGTGACCCTGGACAGCGTCGATGACGACGACCGCCGCCTGCTGCACCGGATCTCCGGCCTGGTGGCCGACCTATTGGTGACCAAGCACGGCTATTCCGATTTGTTCTTCCGTGTCCGACGTGGTGAGGCGATGAGCGCCGCCGCGGAGATTCAGTGGTCTCTGCTGCCGCCGCTGGCGATGATCATGCCCAGGGTCGCCGTGGCCGGGATCCTGGAACCCGCCTATGACGTGGCCGGCGACAGCTTCGACTACGCCCTCAACGGCGACGTCCTCCACGTGGTCATGATCGATGCGATGGGCCACGGACTGGACGCGGCCACGATGGCCACCGTGGCCATCGGCGCCTACCGCCACGCCCGCCGCCTCGGCATCGGACTGTCGGAGATCTACGACTTCATGGACCGCGCCGTGGCGGAGCAGTTCGGTCCCGAGCACTTCGTCACCGCGCAGATGATGCAGCTGGACACGACGATGGGACGGGTGCAGTGGGTCAATGCCGGGCACCCGCCCCCGATCCTCGTCCGCGACCACCGCGTCGCGAAGCGCCTGGTCGCCCCGACGACCCTCCCGGTCGGCCTGGGCGGTTCACAGCCGCGGATCAGCGAACTGGGGCTGGAGCGCGGTGACCGCATCCTCTGCTTCACCGATGGAGTGGTCGAGGAGCACAAGTCCGGCGGGGAGGAGTTCGGGGAGGACCAGCTGATCGACTGTGTGAACCATCTGGAGAGGACCGGCCGCGGGGTCCGGGCGGTGACCCGTTCCCTGTCCCACACGCTCAAGCGGGCGCGGGGCGGACACACCACGGATGACGCGACGCTGCTCATGGTGGAGTGGCGCGGCTGACCTCACCGGCCTCGGTCGAGGTGCGGCGCATCAGTCCGACGGCTCCTGCCCGCGTCCGGTATCGATGAGGATCTGCTCAGCCTGGCTGATGTTGTCTGCCCGAACGGCCTGGGCCATCGCGACGCGGGCGGCCTCGGGTGTCGCGCTCGGCGGGACCACCAGCAGCGAGAAGAGGTCCCGGTCGCCCCGGGTGATCAGGACGGTGTCGTCACCCACGGGGAAGGAGTCGATGTGCACCACCCGGTCGTCGACGACGATCCGCGTCGGGAGCCCTGCCCAGGCCGCGGTGTCCAGCCCGACGCGGGTGACGGGGCCGAGGTGCCTGGTGAGGGCGCTCAGCAGCTCGGGCAGCTCGGCAGCGATGTCGCGCGACCGCGGCCACCACGCACCATCCAGCACACCTTCCCGCGACTCCGTCGTCTCCAGCCGGAGGAGCGCGCACCCCGGACGCACAGCCTGATGAACGCCGCTCGGCAGATGCAGGGAATCAAGGGGTGAATCAGAGCCGACCATGAGGACCACCCGTCTTCGGGGGCCGGTGCGAACACGGGACTCGCCTCGCCCCTCCCACGCTACTCTTCCCGTGGCGATGGCTGCGGGAACGGGCACTGAATTCCGGCGAGTCCGTAGGCCCCAGGCGCCCTCATGCCTAACCCACCGGGGCCGTACGCCCAGTCCGCGACGAGATCAAGAAGCGCGTCGAGGCAGCGGTCCGTGGCTTCGCTGGGCGGGTGACTTCAGGGGAGACCGACATCGTTACCCTGGCGGTTCTTCGTAGTCGGATCGGGGGCATCCGGACCGCGCCCGCTGGCGTGGAGCAGGCCCGCGCGGACTGGATGACGGGCAGCCGCGTCGGCGAGGTGAAGGGCTACGACGGGAAACCGCTGCCCGCACCGGAGCTGCCGGCCCTGCCGCTGAAGCCCCGGGGAAGGACGCGCTGACCTCGGAAAACCCAGGGTTCCGGTCCAGGGCGTTCGGGACCGTCTCCTCTCCTGTCCGGCCACGAGGAACCCTGGTGGCGCGGGTCCTTGGGTGCTGCCTCTCCGAGGCTGCCCGTGTTTCCAAGGCTCCGCTCGCGTCCCGCCCCGAAAAGCGCCGAATTGCCGGTCCGTCGCCCGTGGGCCGACGCAAGCCGGGCTCCCCACAGAATTCCTTCATTCGGCCCCAGTGCACAGCTCGGTGACCTTCCTCGGATCTGGCGGGAGAGAGCTGTCCGTTCCCGGAGCCGGACGCTCACATACGCGCAGCCGCCTCGGTTCTCAGGGTCACTCCAGGGGTACTCCGGCGTGCTGGTCCCTACATGTTCGTGCACGCTGGTTCGGAGGCGGATGGGCGGGAGGGGGCGTTCGCCGGGCCACTGGATCAGCAGACTGGTCACTGACGGGAGCATGACATGATGGGGACCCCCGAACCCTTCACCGAAGGCGCAGGACAGCCGCAGCTTCCAGGGTGCGCCGAAGGAGCGGCCGTCGCGCTGAAGCAGATGTTCGTCGATATGACCCAGGGCGAGCGCATATCCCGCGGTCAGGAACCAGCGAAACGGCCGGTATTCCTCAAACCGCACGGCGTGGCCCGTGGAATGCTGACGGTCTCCCCCGACCTTCCGCCCGAACTACGGCTCGGCTTCCTGCAACGCGCCCATGAACAGGCCGACGGGCTGACCGCGTGGGTACGTTTCTCGAGCGACACCGTTCCCGGTGCTCCCGATTTGAAGACCACCCTCGGCCTCGGCATCAAGCTGTTCGGAGTGCCCGGCCCGAAGCTGCTGGAAGGCGACAACGAGGCCACCACCCAGGACCTGCTGCTGCAGAACCACGACGTCTTCTTCGTCGACACGGCCCAGGACATGTGCGAGTTCACCAAGGCCGGTGTCGTCGACGGGAGCTACGAGCCGTATCTGCGGGACCACCCGGTCACCCGGGAGATCCTCGACGCGATGGCCAAGTTCGAGGAGAGCACGCTGACGGCGACGTACTGGGGCGTACTGCCCTACGCCTTCGGCTCTGAACGCTTCGTCAAGTACAAGCTGGTGCCCGCGGGTTGTGAACCCGGCGACCCGGCGGCGGTGCCGGCGGACGAGGATCCCACGTATCTGAGCGCTGACCTGCGACACCGACTCGCGGCGGGAACTGCGGCCTTCGACCTGATGCTGCAGTTCCGTACCGACCCCGAGCGCATGCCGCTGGACAAGGCCACCGTGCGCTGGGAGGAATCCGGGAGCGCACCGGTGAAGGTGGCCCGGCTGACCCTCCAGAAACAGGACATCACCGCCCGGGGCCAGGCCGCCTACGGTGAGAACCTCGCCTACAACCCCTGGCACAGCCTCGTGGAGCACCGCCCCGTGGGCAGCATCGCCGAAGTACGGAAAACCGTCTACCGTGCCTCGGCCGAACAGCGCCGCGACGTGAACGGCATCCCGGCGACCGAGCCCGGCCCCGCTCGCCCGCAGATCACACCGCCGCCCGGCCGCGACACCCGGATCGTCAGAGCCGCCGTGCACCCCGCGATCGGAGTAGCCCGGGTCGGCGACAGCGCGCAAGAGTACTTCCTCGGCCCCGAGGTCGACCATCCGGCCGCGCAGCCCACCGGGAGCTACAAGGACGACACCGGCGCCCTGAAGCGCCAGGCAGTCCGGTTCCGGGTCTACGGTTACAACGCCGCCGGCGAGCCGGTCGCCGAACTGACAGCCGACAACGCGGATCTGCGCTGGACCGTGCATGTCGCCAACTCGAAGGCCGCGTGGTACCAGTTCCAGCTTGCCCTCGACATCCCTGAAGCGGCCGACGCCATGGAGAGCAACCTGCGCAACCCCGACGTCCCGGCCGCTCAGCGCAGCCGCTTGGTCATCGACCCCGGTTCCCGGTCAGTGCGCGGCCGTAACCGCTCCGGCAAGCCTGAGTACCGATTCGACACGGGCACCTTCATGGAGCGGCCCGTCTACCTGGGCGAGCTGCGCACCGACGACAGTGGTCGGCTGATCTTCCTGGGCGGCCGGGGTGTCTCGGCGACGGTCACCGGAAAACCCGCCGAGGACTTCGCCAACAACGACGGCTGGCACGACGACGTCTCGGACGGACCGGTCACTGCAGAAGTCAGCATCGCCGGGCGGTCGATCCCGGTCGATCCGGGCTGGGTGGTGACCGCACCGCCCAACTACGCTCCGGAACTGACCTCGGTGCGCACCATGTACGACCTGATGCGCGACGTCTTCGTCACCAATGGCCTCCTGCCCGAACCACAACAGGTCTCATTCACTCAAGAGGTGCTGCCCGTGCTGCGCCGGCTGTGCGAGCTTCAGTGGGTCAACCAGGGGCTGGCCGCCCAGTTCGGGCACGGTGGACGTGAGCACTTCCTCGATCCTGACAGACTCGTCGCCCTGGCGGATCCCTCACCCGCCTGCCGGGAACTGCGTCGTCAGGTCTGGCTCATGATGCGCGACTACGACCGTGACGGGACGTCGCCCGTGCCGTGGCCGGCGGTCTACGGCGACGGAATGAGCCTGCCGCCCCAGACCCCGCGCCACCACGTGACGCTCTCCTCGCTCCAGTACCGCCTCTTGGAACGATGGGCCCGCGGTGACTTCGTCGCCGACTACGACCCGCAGGCCGTGCCGCCCGCCTCCCTCGACGACGTCCCGCTCTCCCAGAGACCTCAGACCCTCGACCGGTCGGCCCTTTCGTTCTGCCTGGCCGACGCCTTCCACCCCGGCTGCGAGCTCACCTGGCCGATGCGCCACACCAGCTTGTACAGCGGTCCGTTCAGGGTGCGTCACCGCGATCCGTCCGCGCCGCGCCCGCGCCCCTACGGACCGACACTCACCCAGGATGCCATCCGCTCCTTCGACGGCCCGCTCCACTCCCAGGGGCCGGGCGACCTGACCCGTTGGATGGCCGTGCCCTGGCAGACCGACACCGCGAGTTGCAAGTCCGGCTACGAGTTCCTCGCCCTTACCTACGGGTTCGGCCCCTACGACCCGTACCTTCCCACCTTCTGGCCGGCCCGGGTGCCCAACCAGGTACTCGCCGAGGAGGAGTACGAGATCGTCGTCGACACCTCCCGCCCCATGACGGAGCGACTGGCCGCGTTCAACAAGCGGCGCAGCTGGCTCCGCTGGCTTCCCGGCGACTACTCCGGATCCATCAACGCCATGGTGACGGACTTCGGCAAGCTCGGTGTCGTCGAGCGCCGCCCCGGGCCGACCGACGATCCCCGCTTCCCGGCGGAGCTACTCGTCGAGTCCGAGGTCAGCTTCCCACGTGAGCCTGCCCCGCCGGCCCTGCGCAACCTGGTCAGCGTGCACGTCCCCCTCGGCGCCGATCCGGTACGCGGTCCGGCTGCCATGGCCACCGCGGTCACCATGGCGGACCTGCCCGACGAGGAGGTTTCGGCAGGCTTCATCTCGAAGGTCAAGCGCTTCCGGCACAGCCGGTGACCCCGTCCGTGCGCCCGGCCGGGCAGGTGGACGTCACCGTGGCGGGCGGCGGCCCGGCGGGTTCCGTGGCGGCACTCATCATGGCGAGTGCCGGGTACCGCGTCCTGCTTTTCGACGACGGCCCGCATTCCATACCGCGATCTGGTCGAACCGCGTTCAAGATCGGGGAGTCCCTGCCGCCCGCCGCCCACCCGCTCTTGCGCGACCTCGGGCTGCTGGACGGCTTCCTGGCTGCCGGGCACCCCAGGTCCACCGGCACCTACAGTGCCTGGGGATCGGAGGAACTGCGGGGCCACAGCCACCTGTTCGATCCGTACGGGCACGGCTGGCACCTGGACAGGCTCCGCTTCGACGCCTTTCTGCGGGACGCGGCCGTAGCAGCAGGCGCCGAACTACGGCGAGCCACAGTGCTCGAGCAGCTCGGCAGCCGCCTCATCGTCCGCGAGCGGGGCTCGGCTGCCGTGACGGAGTTGCACAGCCGTTGGACGGTCGACGCCACCGGCCGGCGTTGCGTCATCGGCCGCCGACACGGCCGTCGCCGTCGGCAGGATCGGCTCATCACCGCGTACGCCGTGTTCCGGGACCGTCACCCCGCGCACCCGGAGGGCCAGGAGGACGTCGAGGCGCGCACCCTCGTCGAGGCCGCACCCCACGGCTGGTGGTACACCACCCGGATCCCGGCCGGGCGCCTGGTTGCCTATCTGACCGACCGCGACCTCGTGGAACCGTCTCTTCGTACCCCTGAAGGATTCTGGCGCGACCTTGCCCGAACCGGGCACGTGTACCACCGGCTGGAAGGCTACGACCCCGCTTCAGCTCCCGTGCCGCGCTGGGCACCTGCGCACGGTCTGCAGCTCACCCCCGCCGCCGGCCCGGGTTGGGTGGCGGCCGGGGATGCCGCCCTCGCCTTCGACCCACTCTCCTCGCAGGGCATCCTCACTGCGCTGCTCACCGGTGCCCGTGCCGGACAGACCGTGGCCGCGTGCCTGGCCGACGCGGGCCGGACGGGCGCTGCGCTCGCCACCTACACACAGTTCCTGGAGGGCATCGCCGCAGCGTACCGCAGGCACCATGCGTACGCGTACGACCAGGAGCAGCGTTGGCCCTCCAGCCCCTTTTGGCAGCGTCGCCGAAGAGTCGTGAAGACCGTGCCCGGCATGGCCTGAGGAACGGCGTCCCGTCTCGTCAGACGGCCTGACCGCTGTCTGACGAGACGGGGCTCAGGCCGCCCGGGCAGCGGCATGGTGCCCAGCTGTCGGCGGTAAGTGCGAGGAGCGCCACCAAAGTGGTGTGGTAAGTCGACAGAAAACGCCGTCGGGCCGTGTCACCGTCTCGACACGGCAGGCCACTGCCAGCGCCACTGGGACCAGGAAAACTGCCGTCTGTCCGCTGCCATGCTTTCAGTTCCGACAGGCCTTGACGCCCAACGGGTTCTGCCATGCACGTGCCGACCATGAGCAGCTCTGCGGCGAGGTCCTGGTTGCCGACCTCTTGCGCGCACTTGAGCCAGGTGGGAAGCCAGAAGGCAAGGTAGGCCGAGACACCGGGAGTCGTCAGCGCCTCTGGACGCCTGCCGAAGTCGGTGAGGTAGAAGACTTCGTGGGTCATCGGATAGCCAGTGGTGTCTGAAAAAGTCCAGGGCTCGGGCATGGCGCTGAGCCAGCTGCCCGCTGCGGGCTTCACTGGTGGGGGCGAAAGTTCGAGGCGGCCCAAGTTGTACCGCAATGCCGTGTGCCGCCAGGCCGGGAGCTCCATTCCCTGCATCAAGGCCGAGTTCGAGAGGTACGATACCCAAGCGTCCAACCGATTACTGCGGTAACCCATTGTGTACAGACTCGCGTAAAGACTGATGGCCTCGATCAACTCCGGCCTGGCACATGTAAGCCGCACCAGGTCGTCGCCTGAGCCGATCTCTTCCCATATCCAGTCGGCGAGTGGGCTGCAGCGCTCCGCGCATCCAGGGTCCCGGGCGAGCAACGAGGACACAAGGGCCAGTTCCGAGAGGGGCTTCAGCAGCAGGAAGCGGTCGAACTCGTCGGTCGCGTGGCGGGCCACTCCAAAGTGACTCAGGTGGCTTTCGATCCATGACAGAGCCGCGTTGGCCGATTCGTTCAGCATGCAGGTGAGACCTCGGAAGCCGGCACGTGGCGTTTCACGTGATCAAACAAGCGAAGCTCCCAGAAGAGTTGTTGCGAGTTGCAAGCTTGGGCCAGAGCAGTCAGGTGACCAATGGCCTGGTCGATGAATCTGTGAACGACGGGCTCCGCCCAAGGAGGCGCACCCGCGCAAGAGCCTCCGACCATCACGGTCAGCCCGCGTGCCGCCTCCACGTAGCGACACCTGTGGATGAGCAGGCAGACGTCCTCCGCCACCGTACGCACGTTCCGGTCGACCTGGTAGGCGATCCCGGAAGCCGCAGCCCGGCTCAGCACCCGGTACTCATCCTGCTCAGGAGCGTCGACAGCAGCCTCCACCTGAGGGGGCACCAAGAGGTGCGCCTTCAATACGGCCTCGACGAGTACCTGTAGGGTGCGCCATTCCAGACCGCACATTTTCAGGTCTGGTCGCTCCAAGCCCCGGGTGACGACTGCCAGGGCCACGTCCGGCGGGACCTGATGGCCGTCGAGACGCCAGTGAAGCATGGTGTCGATGAGCGACGTGCTGACTGCATCGATACCGAACGGACAGCGGGAGGCCTCCGACTCACCCACACGAGCTCCCTCTCACCGGGGGACGCGGACCACGTGCAGACAGAAGTCGACGATCGGCCCGGAGGCAGCCAGTCTGTCCGCGGAAGTATCCGCGGGCTGCAGGTGTACCTTCAATTGCCGTACCGCTTCGAACTCATCTGGTTCCAGTACCGCCTGAGCCGGGCACTCGTTGTCGTCGTCTCGGCATTCCTCAGCCAGCTCGCCGGAAAGTTCGACGAGCTTGTTCAAGGACCGCTCCTGCTCGTCGGTCATCTCCAGCCTGGACAGGTCCACCTGAAGCTGGACACCAGTCGGGAAGTGCAGAGACATGTGCTGGCCATCACGAGTGAGTCGCATGGCGGGACCTCTTTCCCAACAGGGGTTTCCCTTCCCTCACCTCTTCAATTCCATCACATACGGAAGTTCGAGGCATCCGGGGGCCGCGTCGGTCGTGTGCAGCGATCGACGCGGACGGCCCAGCCTCCTGGTGGGCGGGGTGACGAACAGGCTGCGCGGGGTACTCGGCGGCTGTCATGCGCAGCAAACCGCCAGGCCGACTGGCACTCGTTGCGGCTTCCTTGCCCAAGGTGTGCCGTCGGCACGGCGTTCCCCGGGCACTGCGGCTCGCGGCGAGCGAGCTGCTGTTCGACCTGCGAAACGGCACCGACACCTCACTCGACCCGCCGCGCCACGAAGGAAGCAGTCCCTTGCTCTTCCAGGAACTGGTTCGGGACCTGCCCGCACAGACCCTGCAAGGCCGTTTTCTGGACTTCGGCGCCGGCAAGGGGCGGGTCCTGCTGCTGGCGGCACGACACGGCTACTCCAGGGTCCTGGGAGTTGAGCTGTCCGCGGAGCTGTGCGCGATCGCGGAACAGAACATCGCACACTTCCGCAGGCGTGCTCCTGACGCGGTCATCGGCGTGTGTCACGCCGACGCCGCCGACTTCGAGGTCCCCGACGACACCAGCGTGGGGTACTTCTTCAATCCGTTCGGCGACGAGGTCATGTGCCCGGTGGTTGACCGCATCACCGCGTCCTTGACCCGGGTCCCGCGGCGGTTCCACGTCGTCTACCTGTGTCCGCTGTACGTGGAGGTGTTCCTGCGGGCAGGCTTCACGCCGGTGCACCGATGTGGTGATCACGGGGTGCTTCTCAGTCGTGGCTGAGGTGCGCCGAGGCCTCGTACAACCGGCACAGGAAGTCGCAGATCAGCAGTTCCTGCGGACGGGCGTGGGAACGCAGCAGCCGGTTGGCGTGCATGTGCAGGAACGTGCTTGCCAGCACGGGCAGGGGCCGAGTGAGCCGTCCCGCGCCCGCTTCGGCACGCAGTCGCTCCGCCAAGGGGCGAACGACATGCGACCGTGCCCGCAGCGCGGACTCTCCCAGCGTCGACGAGTGGGCGGACTCCAGCAGGGCCCGAAGGTCTGCGCGTTCGGCGCGGTAGCGCGCACCGATCCTGCTCCGGGCTCGGCCGTCCAGCCCGAGCTGCGCGCTCAGCCAGCCGCGGGCGGCAGCCACCACGGCGTGCTTGTCGGCCGTGGCAAAGCCGAAGTCCGTCAACAGACGATCATAGCCGACGAGCGCCACACGCCAACGGTCGTCGGCGGGCACGGATGCGACGATGTCCAGGGCGGCGTCGCTGTCCGCGTGGAAGATACGTTCAGCAGTGCGGATGGCGCCGCCGTAGCGTTCAATCTCCCGTTCGTACGTGTCGAGTTGCAGGCTGCGGACCAGCGCGCGGCCCTCGGTGCCGGCGACCGCGTCGTGCAGCGTCGGAAGCACCTCGTTCAGCAGGCGGGCTGGCTCGCCGTGCATCCTCAGCCGAATGTGCCAGTCCGGGTCCGAGTATCGGACGAAGAACCATTCGTCGATGGCTCCGCTCTCCAGGAAGCGGGTGACGAGCGGAGGCACGATGTGCCGCAATACGGCGTCGGCTCGTGCCGTACCCGTGTACAGCTTGGCGTACAGCCACTCCGAGCTGGGACCGAAGGTCCGTCGGAAGGCCCGCACCGGCACCGGTCTTCCGCACGCAGGCGGGTGGAAAGGCGTGGGCCGTGGGCGTGTGCTCTTCACCTGCGAGAACGGGAGCACGATCTCGTGCAGGAAGCGGCCCTCGGGCCCGGTGACCAGCACCTGATCGGGTTCGAGGAACACCTCCACCAACGATGCTCTCGAGCAGTTCCCGACCATGTGCGCCAGCGTCTCCACACACAGCACATTGTCGAGGTCGAGCGGTAGGAGCTGGTCGCCCTCGGCCAGAGCTACCCACCGCGGCAGGCGCACACGTCGCCGCAGGGACTGCACCGCGGTGAACAGGGCGGCTCCTTGGAGCTTCCTGAACGGGGAGAGCTGGTCCGCCGAGAGGTTCCAGCGGGCACGCGACAGCACCAGCCGCCCCGCGGTGACCCGCGGCAGGAAAGGAGCGCCGGAGAGATCGCCGAAGGAGAAGAACAGGGAACCGGTCCCGTCCTGTCCCTGGAGCCGTCCGAGGAACCGGTAGAGGGCGAGGTTGCCGGCGCCTCGGAAGTCGTGCGCGGTCGTGATGCGCGGGACGACTTCCCGGTCCAGACGGGCGGACCACAGGACAACCCGGTCCTGAACGATGGAGACGAGGAGGTCCGTCACCGGGATCTGCCGCTCCGGTGACACGACGGACCGGCCGAGGTATGGAATCTCGTGGTCCCGCAGCCGGGGCCTGGCCAGCACGTTGCCGGCACGCCCCGTGGGCAGATGCACCACTTCCGCGAAGACAGCATCGGGCCGCAGGCCTTCCTCGGCCCGGAGATGGGCCCGCACCCGTTCCCTCAGTCTGTCTTCGGCGTGGCAGAAACGTCCGAAGGAGTTCGCGCCGGAGGGGCCTCCGACACCGGAGAGGAGGACACGGAATCTGCCCTGTTCCAGTGCCTGTCGGCTGCCGGCGAGCACCACGGCCCGCACACTGAACGCCTCGGGCAGAACGGCCGGTGCACCTGCGGCCGCCAAGGACTCCACCTCCCGCTCTCCCAGGAAGATCACCTGGGAGCCGTCGCGGTACGCTTCGGCAAGCCACCGCAGCAGCAGCGCTTCGCGGCGTGGGGGCGGGGGCTCGCCAGCCCGTTCCGCGGCGCCGGAGGGATCGCCGTGGTGCGCGACCGGGAAGCCGATGCCCGTGTCTTCGTCCAGAACCTCGCACAGCGGGACGGAGCGGTGCCCGTAGCGCCGCCGGAATGCCTCCCGGAACTCGGCGAGGGGGTCCGATGTTCGTGTACCGCCCACACGTTGGAGCAGCGACAGACCTTCGGTGATCTCATCGATCACCTCGCTCCCCAGGTCTGCCGTCACGGCCGGTTTGATCAGATCGACGTGGAAAAGACCGGCGCGTTCGCAGGGGGCCGGCAACGCGGCGGCGACGCTTGTGCCGAGCCGGTCGTAAGCCGTGGGGTGGGTGCCCGGTGGCGCTGAGTCGAGCACTGCGAGCTCGTCCCGCACGCGCTTCAACCGGGTGGCGACGCGGTGGGCCGGAGGGCACCCGGGGATCCCGTCCAGTGCGTCGACCACCCCGTGGAGGGGCTCGGGACCGCTCACCGTGGGCTGGAGCCGCGACACCAGGATGTCGTGGTGGATCAGCTCCTCGACGAATTCCTGCGCCTCTTCGCGGCTGACGGCGGGTTCCGCGGCCCTGACCGCTTCGACAAGTTCGGCTTGGCGGGCTCCGGCCCCGGCCCGCTCGAGCACCGCCTCCAGCGGATCGAGGCACGCCACCGCGACCAACGTGTAGACCGTGCCCTCGTCCGACGCATGGGATGCGGCGTAGCGGAACCCGCCGCCCGCCCGGTACAGGCTGGAGTTGGGGGCGAACGCCAGGCACCTTTTGATGTCCGGGTCACCATGCAGCGCGTCGCAGAGTGCTGCCAGGTAGCGGCAGTCGAGGCGGGTACGGCGCCTATACTGCTCCGCCGGGGCCAGGCGCAGCGCGGTCCGGACCGCACCGGTCGATCCGACTGAAACGCCGGCGAAGAGGCCGAACGGGGTGGGCCGACCGGACATTCGCGCCGCATAGCGCAGCAGGCTCCGCTCCACCTTCCGGCCCCGCCGCCCGTCCGGACTTCGGCGCCACCGGGAGACACCGGCCATCAGCGAAGGCGAGGCGACAGCCAATGCCTCGCGCACCTCCGGGCGCTCGCACCAGGTCCGCAACCGTTCCCGCACACGACCGCGATCGCGCTCCAGCGCCGCCTCGAGGAGACAGGGGTCGGTACAGGACGCGGCCTCCAGGCCTTCCCCCAAGGAATGCAGGGTCTCGACGGGAAGATAGGGCGTGCGCAGGACGAAGAAGTCGTCCGCTCTCCACGGCGTGCTCGCCGGACACATGTCAGTCTCGCCGGCCGGCTCCCGGAAGGGGAAGCCGGGAGCGGAGAGATTGGGGGACAGTACGGAGCCTGACGCAGCCACGTCGCAGCAGCAGCCGCCACAGGCTGCGGTTGACGAGCCCCTGCGGGAAGGGTCGCGGCCAGAAGAAGTTCACGTTCACCGCCCAAGCGGAGACCACGGTGACCTGGTGAAACCAACCGACGGGGATGTAGAGGGACTCGCCGGGGCGCAGGATGCACCGCAGGCCAGTGGCCTGACGCGCCAGGGGAAACCTGTCGAAGTCCGGCCTGTTGGGGTCGAAGCGGCAGTGGGTGATGCCCCGGACGCGGTAGACGAAGCGTGACTGCGACGGCGGAAAGAGCACGAACTCTTTGCGGCCTACGACCTGCGTATTGCAGTTGGGCGTCACGTCGGAATGGAGTCCGCAGGACGTCCCCAGCACTCCGCACCAGAAATTGGTGTCGACCGGTGCCCTCCGGTACCAGCCGGGGGCGGGCAGGCTCGCCTCGAGGTCCTTGGAGAGTCGCTTCAGCCTGGCGTCGAGGTAATAGAACCGATCCGGCTGGACACGGCTGATCGCTCTGGTTGCTTCCTGCGCGTCCCACGGCTCCCCGACGACGCCACGGATGGTCTCGGCGGTTTCGACGACCCAGTCCATGTAGCGGTGAAACGAGATGTACCCGCCCTCGTCCAGGTTCTGGAAAACATTGATCGGCGGCCCCGCGACCTCGCGGACCGCCACCTCCCGTTCCCCCGCCACTGATTTGAGATAGTCGGCGCTCCACAGCCGTGGGGCCGCTTGCGCGGCCGGCCAGCCAACGACCACTCTGGGCTCGCCACCCCAGCGGGGGGGCTGGAAATCAGCCCACGGTACGCGGAGTACCGGAGCCAGCTTCATCGCGGTCGTCCTCGTGTGCGGTCTCGTCGTCGATGTCGCACGTCCAGAGACTGTGGCCCTGTGTGGTGAGCACCGCGTCGATCAGGTCGCCGACGACCTCTCTCCTGAGGTCCAGCCGCTTCAGGGGGACTGGTTCTTCGTTCGTGTCCATGGGTGGCCAGACATCTCCTATTTCAGAACAGCTTCGCGCAGCAGCTTCATTCCCACCAGCTCCGAGTGCTGAGAACAGCGCGGTTTCTCGGCACCGAGGCTGGTGGCCAGGGCGCGCATCTTCTCGTTGTAACCGTCCAGCGCCGCCATGTTCGGTAGTTCGACGAGGAGCATGAAGTCCCAGTCCTCAGGGGTGTTGAGTGGTGCCATCAGCACCCGATAGCCGAGGATGATGCCCTGCTGCTTGGCGGCCTCCATCAGAGGCTTCCACTGAGTCCCCAGACAGGACAGGTAGGAAGGCGTCTGCCCCCTCTTGGCACGAATGAACTGGACGGACCAGACCGAACCCTCCGAATAGGCGGCATCATTTGCGATCGCCTCTTCCGGGGTTTTCGTCGACGGTGCTCTCGAATCGGCCACTGACGCTCCTCCACCCCGACCGTTCAACTGGGCTCTCCCATGCTCCTGCGACGGCCGGTCGGGCGCAAGTCGAGTGTGCAGGAGAAGCCGGGTACCGCAACGACATAGAGCTTCCCGAATTGCCATTCGAGTGAAGATCGCGTTGCGGGTCTCCGGCGTGTTGTCTTCTACTGAGGATCGGCTCCCGATACCCCCTCCGAAAGGACCGAACCATGGCAGCGCAAGCGAGCGGCACAGCTCGGTGGACGATGATTGACGAGGTCTCGGAAGAGATCCGATCCGAGCCGTGGAGCATGTACTGGCGTGAGTGGAAGAGCGACAGCGAGGAGTTCGCACGCTTCCTGCGCGAACCGATCGCTGTGCTCGCAAAAGAGATCAGCGAGGTCGAGCAGGACTGGACAGTGACCTCCACGATCGCCAACCATCACGTGGGTATGGGCCACAGCGGCATCTGCATCGTCGCGACCTCCGTGCCGAGCGAGCGCCGAGTCTATCTGTGGATGTACAAGCACGCCCCGGACGAAGAAGGCGCGTAAGGCTTCCCCCGGTTCATTGGCTCGCCTTCATCCGCGTGAAATTCACCGCGGGACGAGGAGGCAATCCACGGCCGGGGAGGGAACCCCGGCCGTGGGCGGAACCACCGCGGCGGCGCCCGGCGCGTGAATCGTCTTCGAGGCCGTATCCGGCTTCTCGAGGCCGCCCACCCTACGCGCATGGGCTCGCCGCGGTCACACCCCCGTCGCCCTCGTATGACCGTGTCCCGTTCGGACCACGGCCCGGCCGGTGTGTGAGCGCCTGCCCGGGGGCAGTGGGTGGCGTGGGGCAGCCTCCACGGGCCAAAGGTGTGAACCCGGGCCACGCCCCTTGAGCTGCGGCGTGCCGCACACATTTCGTAGCGGCTTCCCTCTTAGCTAGGAACCGGGTCGCGGTCAGCACCTGCCGGCCTACCTGATCGACGCGACCGGAGGAGAGGGCATTGGGCACGCAACGATCCACTGTGATGTCCCGCGCTGCGACCGTGCGCCGTATCGACGCACTGTTCCAGGCCATGGAGACAGACTTCCTGCTGCGAGAACAGTTCATCACCGGTCCGTCCCAGGTCCTGGTGGAGTACCTTGCGGGCCCATCCGTTTCACGGGAGCAAGCGGCCCTCACCGACAGGCTCATCTACTCGGTCTTCGCCAACCCGAAGCTGCTGGAGTGGTTCCAGAAGTACGTGCACCGTCACACGGACAAGGTGCCCACTAGGGGGCAGTTCCTCGCCGACTTCTGCGAGGCGACTGTCAGCCATGGTGGCCGGGACGTCGTGGCCGTTCTACTGGAAGGGTGTGTGGCAGAAACCGGAATCTACGTGCTGACCGATGAACTGCTGCATTACTTCGTCAACCTCCATATCGCCCAGACACAACTCTGCGAGGACGGGGACGGCAGGGCGAACGGGGAGCCGGCAGTGGACCAGGAGCACCTCGGCATGCAGGCCCGAGCCGGCACCACCCCGTTCGTGACCAACATCACCTGGGAAACGTACATCCGCATCCAGCAGCCAGACGATGACCAGGCGTTCAGCGCACACTTCGTGCCCCCGTACGTCGCAGTGACCCTCAACGGTCTGGCCCGGTACGCAGTGGAGCTTCAGGCACACGACGCCTTCCAGCTCGGGTGATCCACGTGGGCACGTCGTGGAACGCCGGATCGGCCGTCGCCCGTGCGAGGGCGACTGTCATTGCCGGACGTGCGGAGGAAGCGGCGCGACTTCTCAGCAACGCCCTGCAGGCCGGCCCGGAAGACTGGGCGGCCCGACGCGAGTTGGCGCTCTTGCTGGCCGCCTCGGAACGCTGGGACGAGGTGCTGCCGTTGCTGCGTGACGACATGCGCACGCGCGCCGACGACTTGGCGTGGGCACCGGACGTGCTCAATGCGGCCTTGGAGCACGGCGACTTCCCGCTCGCCGAGAGGTGGGCCTCGCTTTTCGCCCAGTTGCGCTGGGGCGCTTCCTCGAGTCCGGCTGAGCGCTCGACCATCGCACTGAGCGTTCCCAAGTTGCAGCACGACATCCACCAGATGCAGTATCTCCAACGCTTGGGTGTGTTGGGCACGGAGTACAGCCGGGTTGTCGATGCCTACCAAGCCGTGCGCGACCGGCTGGTGGCCAAAGGCCCCGAAGCTCGGGAACCCCTAGACTCCGATGCCAACCGGTGTATCGCCGCCACCTACAACCGTCTGCTGCATGTCCGCCACACACCGCGCGTGGCGCGTGCCCTGTCACATCGCTGGGACCCCGCAACCGTTGAGGAGCAGTACCTGGCGAACGCACCCGGCGTGGTGTACGTGGACGACTTCCTCACCGAGGAGGCGCTGAGCGAGCTGTATCGGTTCTGTCTGGAGTCGACGGTGTGGTTCGGCAACCGCTATGCGCACGGCCGGCTGGGCGCGCTCATGCAGGACGGGTTCGTCTGCCCCCTGCTCATGCAGATCGCCCAGGAACTGCGAGACGCTCTGCCTCGGCTCATCGGCGATCGATACCCGCTGCGCCAGATGTGGGGCTTCAAGTGCGGCCCCCACGTACCCGCTGACGTCACCACGCACGCGGACTTCGCCGCCGTCAACGTCAACTTCTGGGTCACTCCGGACGACGCGAATGCCGACGAGCACTCAGGGGGCCTGGTGGTCCACGACATCGACGCCCCCTTGTCCTGGGGCTTCGACACCTACAACGGCTGCCAGGACGTCATCCGGCCCTTCCTGCAACGCCGACGGGCCCGCAGCATGACCATCCCCTACCGGCAGAACCGGGCGGTGATCTTCAACTCCGACCTTTTTCACGCGTCGGACGCGATCTGCTTCCGCCCTGGCTACGAGAACCTCCGCATCAATGTGACAATGCTTTACGGCGACCGCGAAGAGGAAATCCACCATCCCCGGCTATCAGGACCCGGAACAGCCGGGGTCAGGCCGGCCTGGCGGTCGGCGGCATTCACACGACGGGTATGAAAGGTGCCCCTTCACGGGTGTCACGCGGTGGCGGGTAGCCAGAGGATTCCGGTGAGGGCACGGCTTGCATTTCGGGTCGACGTGACAGGCCGAGGGACGCGCGCCGCCGTCTGGTTGCCCCGTGGTCGTGGACGCCTTCCGATTCGAAGGCCCTCTTCCCCAGGACGAAATTTCGCGGGAAAGTAGGACATCCTTCCACTGAGAGGACCTCCCCCATGCGCCTGACGCGCACCGCAGTCCTGACCGCCACCACCATGCTCACCCTGCTGCTTCCCGCCACCGACGCCCGCGCCGCCGCCATCGCCTGCGGCGGCTCCGTCTCCACCCAGGGCATCGCCGCCAACGGCTGCATCAGCGCCGAAAAGGGCAAGGAAGGACGCGTCTACACCCGCGAGATCAAAGCCCACGTCGTCCTGACCAACACCCGCCCCCACGCCGCCTACGTCGACTACGAAGCCTTCTTCCGCATCGTCTCCGGCGGCCACTGGGTCAAAATCGGCAACGGACGCACCCTCGTCCCCCGCCGCACCACCACCGGCCCCATCGAAATCGGCAGCACCACCCGCGTCTGCTTCGTCGTCAACGCCAAGGCCGAGATCCGCGTTCACGTCAAACCCGCAGGAGGTGCCTGGAGCAACTGGACCGGCGCCGCGACCTCCCAGTGCCAGACCTGACCGCATGGCGCCCTGCGCACGGCGTCCCCGTGAAACCCAGGCAGACATTCTCGCGGGGACGACGTGCCCGCCCACGGTCCCCAGTGCTCACCCAGCGGCTCCCTGCCCGGCCCCGGCAGGACCGGCGTCACAGGCGCGCGGGCATGGCTCAGGCCGAGACAGGCGTACGTGACAGGGCGGTGCGCAGCGCGAAGACACCGAGCAAGCCGCCTGAAGCGAACCGCTGAGCGGTCATCACGCGGGGCCGGCCACCCAGAAACCCCGACACCCGTGCTGCGCCCAGCATGATCAGAGCGTTCACGGAGATCCCGACGATGATCTGCACACCACCGAGCTGGAGCAGCTGCGCCCAGTCCGGGCCCGCCTGCGCATCCATGAACTGGGGCAGAAGAGCGGCGTACATGAGAGCGATCTTGGGGTTGAGCAGATTGGTCAGGAGCCCCATCGAGAACAGGCGGGCGTCAGAGACCGGAGGCAGGTCCTGGGCCGGGGCGAAGGGCGAGCGGCCACCGGGCTTGAGCATGGCCCAGGCCAGGTAGGCCAGATAGGCGGCCCCGGCGAGCTTGACCACCGTGAACGCCAGCGGCACGGCGGCGAACAACGCGGACAGACCCGCGGCCGCGGCCAGCAGGTAGCACAGAAATCCCACGGCGGTCCCGCTCAAGCTGACCAGGCCCGCCCTGCGGCCTTGGGTGATCGCGCGAGAGGCGAGGTGGATCATGTTCGGTCCGGGAGTCAGGGCCATGCCCAGTTCGACCAGGGCCACTCCCCCCACTGCGGCCAGACTGATCACCGGTCAACTCCCGTTCGGTTGCCGGGTACCTGGACCCGGAGTGGGGCGGCGCCCGGCTGCGCCGGGCGGCTGCGACGCATCGACAGTGCCTGCATCGCCTGCCTCAGGATACGGCCCTGCCGTTCGGTGTCCGCGCACCCTCACAGATTACGGCGCCCTCCCGAACAGCATCCGGCATACGAACCCGTTCCACCATAGTAATGAGGAACTTCTGTCCCTCCGACGATCCTTTCTTCAAGCTTGAGACCACCCTCTGTGATTCACCCATTGCAGTTCGGGCAAACGGAGACTTCGGACGGGTTGACTCGGATGAGAACAGCCTCTTTCAGTTCCAGAACCGCTTCCACCGCCTCCCGGCCGTGTGCTCGGATCCCTTGCGCAACAAATTCGTAGGCACCATACACGTGCCCGCAGTTCTCACATGGTGTGCGGTTTGCAAAATGAATCACATCCTTCAGGCCGAGATCCGTTTCGATCCTCTTCAGCTCATCAGAAGACACTACCTCGACCTTGAGCGCCTCGATTCGCTCAGGAGTCCAGTACCATGCCATTACCGTGTCAGCAACGCCACGGGGGACGTAAAATGACGCCGACACTCCACCGTCGACTGCCTTCTTGATTATCTCGACGATTGCCTCATCGTCTGCCGAGATGACCGTGCCCCCGCTAGCCGCAACCTCGTCGATGCTCGCGATCCTGCGCTCCATGAGCGGTGACCTCCAGAAGCGTGAAGAAACGTACAACCGGGCGGAGTGGCCACTTGAAGAAAAGCGCGAAGGGAACGACATCCCACGTTCGGTTACTCAGCGGCGTAAACACCGGCGACTCCAGTTTTGCACCCCTGAACCGACACGCAAGTCGACCATGCGGGCGACGATATTTCTCGTGCTGGTGCAGCCCCGCTCATCGGGTCACCCAAGGCAAACCGCAATGGCTTTGGGCAACCGACGTGACCATCGCCCTGGCCGCAATGACCTTGCAGTCAGCAGTTCAAAACGCAGATACGACCCAGCCGAGGTCGACAAAGGCGACCAACGGACGTGTCCACGCCTGCCCCTCGGCCCTAGAAGCCCCAGGCGCGAGGCGCCTGCTCTCCTCCCGAAGCGGGGCTTGGCGGAGAGCCCGTGCGCGACCAGGCCGTCGAGCCGAACCGAAGGGACCGCCCGGCGGGCTTCTCGAAGACGGTCAACAGGGCTTCAGGACACGGCGTCGTCTACGCCACGCAGAACGGGGACCTGCCGGTCGACGGACGCACGCCCCGGTGAGGAAGAGGATGCACGTGGAGGACGAACTGGCCGCGCTCGCGGGAGCCGGAGCCACCGTCCTGGTCGCCGCGGTGATACGTAAGGCCGAGAGGTTGCCCCGGGCGTCCGTTCTGCGGGGCCGGCCGATCTCCCGCATAGTGGTCGCGGTGGCCTCTTCCAGGGGCAGCCCGCCGGCGGGATCAGCGCCTTCGTGCCCTGACATCGTTGTCCGGCGCTCGGCGGCCGGCACGGGAAGGACCCGCACCTCGGAAGCGACGCGCCCGACGGCGCGCAAAGGAGGCTGTATGTCGTTCCACGACACGGAAGTGCCCGTCTGCCCCTTCGACTTCGCCGACGCGCTGGAGTTCGATCCCGCGCTGGCCGCGCTGGCGCAGCGCGGCCCGGTCAGCAGGATCCGGTTGCCCTACGGCGAGGCCGAGGCGTGGCTGGTGACCAGCTTCGCCGGAGTGCGTCAGGTGACCTGCGATCCCAGGTTCAGCCGGGCGGCCATCGTGGGGCGCGACTATCCGAGGATGACACCGGAGCCCATCGTGTCCCCGGAGTCGATCAACGTGACGGACCCCCCGCACGTCACCCGGTTGCGGCATGTGACGGCCCAGGCGTTCACCCGGGAGCGGGTGGCGGCCATGCGGCCGGCCGTGGATCGGGTGGTGGCCGGGCTGCTCACGGCGATGGCCGAGGAGGGGCCGCCCGCGGACCTGGTGACCCATCTGTCGGTCCCGCTGCCCCACCTGACGATCTGCGAGCTGCTCGCCGTCCCCGAGACCGACCGCGACGAGCTGCGCGCGTACACCATGCGGCTGCTGGCCACGTCGCCGGACGCCCGGCAGGACGCGGCCGACGCCAAGGCCAGCCTCCGGAAGTACTTCGCCGAGCTCATCCCGGCCCGCCGGAGCGCGCCCGGCGAGGACCTGCTCAGCGCGATGGCCACCGCCGAGGTCCCGGAGGGCGAGGAGCCGCTGAGCGACGACGAGTTGGCGGTCCTGGCGGTGACGCTGATCCTCAGCGGCAACGACACCGCGACCTGTCAGATCAGCAACATCGCCTATCTGCTGCTGACCCGGACCGAGGAGCGCGCGGCGCTCGCGCGCGACCCGGAGCGGTTCCCCGGTGCCCTGGAGGAGCTGCTGCGGTTCATCCCCTTCCGCAAGGGCGTGGGCATCCCGCGGATCGCCCTGGAGGACGCGGAGATCGAGGGGACCGCCATCAAGGCCGGCGACTACGTGCACGTGTCCTATCTGGCGGCCAACCGCGACCCGGCCGTCTTCCCCGACCCGCACGCGCTCGACCTCGAACGGCCCGTGCGCCCGCACATGACGTTCGGCTGGGGCGGGCACCACTGCCTCGCCGCCCCGCTCGCCCGGGCGGAACTGGACAGCGCGGTCACCGGCCTGCTGGCCCGCTTCCCCGGCCTGCGTCTCGACGTCGATCCCGACGACATCGAGTGGGACACCGGCACCATCCGCCGTTTCCCGCTGCGGCTGCCGGTCACCTGGTAGGGCCGGGGCGGGCGTCAGCCGTACGACGCGAAGAGCGCCTGGAGGTACGCCTCCAGGCGCTCGGTGAGGACGGCGGGCGTCAGGTCGTGCCTGCCCAGTTCCCGCCAGGGCTCGGCGACCTTCTCGGCGTCCGGCGCGAAGGCCAGCGCGTCGAGGACCCGCCAGTACAGGTGGTCGGCCGGCTTCTCGGCGAGTGTCCCGCCGGCCGCGACGTAGTGCTCCGCCAGGCTCATGCCGGCGGGCACTCCGTGCAGCAGGGCGAGCGCCGTGGAGCAGTGGGCCACGTCCAGGTCGGCGGGGCCCCAGGACGTCTCCACCCAGTCCACGACACCCGTGACGGCCAGGCCGGCGCCCGTGCCGGAGAAGAGCACGTTCCCCGGGTGGAAGTCGCGGTGCAGGAAGCAGGGACGGTGTGCCGGGGGCGGGCGGCGGATCACGTCCACGGCACGCCGCCACACCTCCGGTCGTCCCGGGCTCACGGGGAGCCGCACCCGCTCCGGGCCGGTCCACGCCTCGTAGGCGCGGGGCCGGGCTCCCTCCGGCACGGACAGCGCGTGGACCGCGACGAGTTGCCGGGCGAGGAGTCGTGTCGTCCGTTCGAGGTCCTCGCCGGTCAGCCGGAGGGTACCGGGAAGCAGCGACATCAGCAGGGACGGGTGGTCGCAGTGCTCGGCCGTGGCGTCGACCGCGTGCAGCCGGGCGGCCGGGACGCCGGTGTCCGCGAGCAGCCGGAGGATGTCCGCCTCCCGCGTCAGCAGTCCCTGGGCGTGCCTGACGTAGAACGGCTTGACGAACGACCGCAGGACGAGGGAGTACCGCTCGCCGTTCCCTTCGACGTCGATCCGCCGCATCCGTGAGGTCCAGCCCCCGCGCAGCCGCACCACACCGCGGATCCGGTCGCCGGGGCGCAGGCTGCGCTCCACCCACAGACGCGTCCTGGACCCCTCCGTGCCGGCCTCGCCCACTGCCGTGCTCCCGCCCTCGGTCACGGCAGCAGCCTAACGATCGCAGCCGTGCGCGGGTCGTGTGACGGGCGTCACCCACCCTGGGTCACAGGTCGGCGGGCGCCGGCGTCCGGTGGGCGTGGCAGGGCCGGGAGCGGACGGGCGGGAGCCAGACACGAGCGGGGAGCGCGGGCACGGCTTACGGAGTCGTGACGTGCGGGCGCGGCCCCGCCGTCCGCCGCCGCGGCGGGCCTAGCGTGGGCGTATGCGGGTTCTGGTCACCGGCGGTGCCGGGTTCATCGGGTCTCATGTCGTCGAGGCGCTGCGGGCGCGCGGGCACGAGGCGGTGGTGTTCGACGTACGGGAGGATACGGGCGCGGACGTACGCGATCCGGTGGCGGTCGCGCGGGCCCTGGCCGGTGTGGACGCCGTCTGCCACCAGGCCGCGATGGTCGGACTCGGGACGGGGTTCGGGGACGCGGCCGAGTACGTCTCCCGCAACGACCTGGGCACCGCCGTGCTGCTCTCCGCCATGGCCGAGGCGGGGGTACGGCGTCTGGTGCTGGCCGGGTCGATGGTGGTCTACGGGGAGGGGCGGTACGTGTGCCCGCGCGACGGGGTCGTCCGGCCGGGGCCGCGGAGGGTCGCCGATCTGGACGCGGGGCGGTTCGAGCCGAGGTGCCCGGCGTGCGGCGCGGAACCGGCTCCCGGGCTGGTCGGCGAGGACGCGCCGGCCGATCCGCGCAACGTGTACGCCACGACCAAGCTCGCGCAGGAGCACCTGGCCGCCGCCTGGGCCCGGGCGACCGGCGGGTCCGCGGTGTCGCTGCGCTACCACAACGTGTACGGGCCCGGGATGCCCCGCGACACCCCGTACGCCGGTGTCGCCTCCTTCTTCCGGTCCGCGCTCGCCCGCGGTGAGGCGCCGCGGGTGTTCGAGGACGGGCGGCAGCGGCGGGACTTCGTCCATGTGCGGGACGTGGCGGCCGCCGACGTCGTCGCGCTGGAGGCGGGGTCCGCCCCGGGGCTGCTGACCGTGTACAACACCGGCAGCGGTGAGCCGCACACCGTCGGGGAGATGGCCCGCGCCCTGGCCGACGCCCACGGCGGGCCCGCGCCGGTCGTCACCGGGGAGTACCGGCTGGGGGACGTACGGCACATCACGGCCGACTCCGCACGGCTGCGGGCCGAGCTGGGCTGGAAACCGGAGGTCGGATTCGCGGAGGGGATGCGGGAGTTCGCGGCCGACGGATGAACGAGTGCGCCGGGTGTGCGCCCCGCTAATGTGACGATCATGGCGGACTGGAGGATCCGTCCGGCTTCGCCGGCGGACGTCGAGGCGGTGGCCGAGTTGCGGGCCGTGGTACTGCGGGCGGACCTGGAGCGGCTCGGGCGGTACGACGAGAAGCGGGTGCGGCAACGGCTGCGGGACGGGTTCGCTCCGGCGCACACCCGGGTGATCGAGGTGGACGGCGCGTTCGCCGGCTGTGTGGCGCTGCGCCCGGCCGCGGACGCCCACTGGCTGGAGCACTTCTACCTGGCCCCGCGCCTCCAGGGCAGCGGCATCGGTTCGGCCGTGCTGCGCCGGCTGCTGGAGCGGTGTGACCGCGACGGCGTCCCGGTCCGGCTCGACGTCCTGCAGGGCAGTCCGGCCCGACGGCTGTACGAGCGGCACGGCTTCACCTGCGAGACCGAGGACGCGGTGGACGTGTTCATGGTGCGGGAGCCGCGGGCAGGGTGACCTCGAAGCGGCAGCCGCCGGGGATGTTGCGTACGGTGGCCCGGCCCCGGTGGGCCTCGACGATGCCGCGCACGATGGCGAGGCCCAGGCCGGCCCCGGCCGGCGGGGTGCGGGCGTGGGTGCCGCGCCAGCCGGTGTCGAAGACGCGCGGCAGGTCCTCCTCCGGAATGCCGCCGCAGCCGTCCGTCACGGACAGGACCACGCCGTCGGGCGAGCGCTCGGCGGCGACGGCCACCGTGCCGTCGGCGGGCGTCCGGCGGATGGCGTTGACCAGCAGGTTGCCCAGGACGCGGCTCATCTCCTTGGCGTCGACCTCCACCGGGACCGGCTCCACGCGGTCGCCGACCAGCCGTACGCCGTGGGCGCGGGCGAGCGGGTCGGCCCCCGCGAGGGCGTCGCCGACGAGGTCGTACAGGGAGATCCGGGACGGTGCCAGGGGGAGGGTGCCGGCGTGGATACGGGAGAGTTCGAACAGGTCGCCGACCATGTCGTTGAGGCGCTCCACCTCGGTGCGCATCTGCTTCAGATAGCGCTCCGGGTCGGCCGCGACACCGTCCTCCAGGGCCTCCGACATGGCGCGCAGACCGGCGAGCGGGGTGCGCAGGTCGTGCGAGATCCAGGCGACGAGTTCCCGGCGGGAGGTCTCCAGCAGGCGTTCCCGCTCCCGGGATTCGGCGAGCCGCGCACTGGTGGCCGCCAACTCGCGGCTCAGCGCGGCCAGTTCGGCGGTGGCCGGACTCGCGGGGGCGGCGAAGTCGCCGGCCTCCCCGAACGAGCGTGCCGCCAGGGTGAGTTCGTGGCTGCGGGCGACGACCCAGCGGCCCAGTGCGAGCGCGGTGGCCAGGGAGACCACGGCCGCCATCGCGACGACCGTCGTCACCACGGTCAGGTCGTGCGGGGACAGGAACATCGCCCAGGCGACCGCGAGGGTGCCGGCGAGGACGCCGCCCACGCCGACCGCGGCGACGACGGCGAGGGACACGGTGAGCGTGCGGCGCCGCAGCAGCCGTAGCGCGGCGGCCCCCGCGAGGCCCGTGGCAGCGGCCCCCGCGAAGGCGTACAGGGCGATGAGGAGGGTGTCGCGCATGTCAGTCCTCCCCCGCCCGGCCGCTCGGGTCGAAGCGGTAGCCGACGCCCCACACGGTCTGGATCAGGCGCGGCCGGGCCGGGTCGTCCTCGACCTTGCCGCGCAGCCGGCGGATGTGGACCGTCACGGTGGAGAGGTCGCCGAAGTCCCAGCCCCACACCTCGCGCATCAGGTCCTCCCGGCTGTACGCCCGGCCCGGGTGCCGCAGGAAGAAGGCGAGGAGGTCGAACTCGCGGAGGGTGAGGGCGAGTCCGGTGCCGTTCTTGGTGGCGCGGCGGGCGGCGGGGTCGACGGTGAGGCCGGCCGCGGCCAGCGGGCCCGCGGGCGTGCCCGGGCGGGCGCGGCGGAGCACCGACTGCACCCGCAGGACCAGTTCACGGGGGCTGAACGGCTTGGTCACGTAGTCGTCGGCACCGACCTCCAGGCCGAGGATGCGGTCGTCCTCGTCGCCGCGGGCGGTGAGCATGACGACCGGCACGGAGGCCCGGGCGCGCAACCGGCGGCAGACCTCCAGACCGTCCATGCCGGGCAGCATCAGGTCGAGCACCACGAGGTCGGGCCAGTGGGCGGCGGCGCGGGTCAGCGCGCCGGGGCCGTCGTCGGCCCGGTCCACGACATAGCCGGCACGGCCGAGGTATCCGGCGACGACCTCGGCGACGGTCGCGTCGTCGTCCACGACCAGGACCCGGGCGGACGCGGGGGCCGGGGCGGTGGTGTGGGGGGCGGGCGTGGGGGCCGGGGCGGTGGTGTGGGGGGTGGGTCCGTCCAGGGCTCCGGGCAGGTGCGGCTGTTGCATGGTCCCAGCCTCGCACCGGCCCCTCACGGGTGTCGCACCCCTGGCACCGCCCCGCCCCCGACGTCCGCGTTTCGTAAGGAGCGCCGGTCCGGAATGTCCGCTTCGCGTTCGTAGGGTGAACGGCGTGACCACCTCATCTCCCTCATCACCGGCGAGCGTGGACGTCGTGCTGCCCTGCCTGGACGAGGCGGCGGCCCTGCCCTGGGTGCTCGCCCGGATCCCGGCGGGCTGGCGCGCCCTCGTGGTCGACAACGGCTCCACCGACGGCTCGGCGGACATCGCGAGGGCCCTCGGCGCGACCGTCGTCCACGAGCCGCGGCGCGGTTTCGGTGCCGCCTGCCACGCCGGGCTGACCGCCGCCACCGCCGACGTCGTCTGCTTCTGCGACTGCGACGCCTCCCTCGACCCCGGCCACCTGGTGCCCTTCGTCCGGGACGTCCTCGACGGCCGGGCCGACCTGGTCCTGGGGCGGCGGCGGACGCGGGGCCGGGGTGCCTGGCCCGCGCACGCCCGAGCCGGCAACTTCGCGCTCGCGCGGCTGTTGCGCCGCCGTACCGGAGTGCGGCTGCACGACCTCGGCCCGCTGCGCGCCGCCCGCCGGGAGCCACTGCTCGCGCTCGGTCTCAGCGACCGGCGCAGCGGCTATCCGCTGCAGATGGTGGTGCGCGCGGCCGACGCGGGCTGGCGGATCGCCGAGCGCGACGTGCCGTACCTGCCGCGCTCCGGCGCCTCCAAGGTGACGGGCACCTGGCGGGGTACCTGGCAGGCGGTGCGGGACATGAGCCGGGTCCTGGCCGAGCCCCCGGCCGACGGGAGGACGGCATCGTGACCACACTGCTCGTCATCGCCAAGGAACCGCTGCCGGGGCGGGTCAAGACGCGCCTCACCCCGCCGTTCACTCCCGCGGAGGCGGCGGCACTCGCGGAGGCGGCGCTCGCCGACACCCTGCGCGCCGTGGCGGCCGCTCCCGCCACCCGGCGCGTCCTGGTGCTGGACGGGGCTCCCGGCCCCTGGCTGCCTCCCGGTTTCGACGTCGTACCGCAGTGCGCGGGCGGTCTGGACCGGCGGCTCGCCGACGCGTTCGCCGGGTGCGAGGGTCCCGCCCTGCTCATCGGGATGGACACCCCCCAGGTGACGCCGGAGCTGCTCACCGTGGACTTCTCCGGCCACGACGCGCTTTTCGGGCCCGCGGAGGACGGCGGTTTCTGGGCGCTGGGGCTCGCCGAACCCGATCCGGCCCTGCTGCGGGGCGTACCCATGTCGACACCGCGGACCGGTGCCGTCCAGCGGGAGCGCCTGGTGGCGGCCGGGCTGCGGGTGCGTGACCTGCCCCGGCTGCGGGACGTGGACACCGCCGCCGACGCCGCCGCGGTCGCCGCCCTGGCGCCGCACGGCCGGTTCGCCGCCCGGCTGGCCCGCTGCACCGCACGCTCCGGATCCGGGGCCGGGCGGTGAGCACACGGGCGGCCGTCGCCTGGGCGGGGGCCGATCCCTACGCCGCCGCGCTGCGCACCGGGCGCGGCCCGCTGTTCCTGCGCCGTACCGACGGCTGGCTGCTGCCGCTGGAGGTCGAACGGTGGTGCGCGCGGGCGGATGCGGTGGACCGCGCGGTGCTGGACCGGTGCGAGGGCGCCGTCCTCGACGTCGGCTGCGGGCCGGGGCGGCTGGTGGCGGAACTCGCCGCCCGGGGCCGTACCGTCCTCGGCATCGACGTCAGCGCGGCCGCCGTCGACCACACCGTGCGCACCGGCGGCCAGGCGCTGCGGCGCTCGGTGTTCGATCCGCTGCCCGGCGAGGGACGCTGGGGCACGGTGCTGCTCATGGACGGCAACATCGGCATCGGCGGCGATCCGCGCGCCCTGTTGGACCGGGTGGCCCGGCTGCTGCGCCCCGGCGGTCTCCTGATCGCCGAGACGGCGGCGGTGGACGTGGACGAGCGGTCGGAAGTACAGGTCGTCGCCGGGATCGGGGGTGGGGATGGGGGTGGGACGGGTGACGGCGGCGCCGAGGCGGGGACGGCCGGCGGCGGCGCGGCCGGGCCGGCCGGAGGGCGGGCGGGCCCCGACGGCGGGACGGGCAGGGGCGCCTTCGGCCGAGGCACGAGCCGCGGAGGCCCCGACGGCGGGACGAAGGGTGGCGGCTCCCACGCCGGGACAAGCCGGCTCGGCCCCGACGGCGGGACGACGGGCGATGGCCCCCACGGCGGAACCAGGGGTGACGACCCTCACCCCGGGACGATCGACGGCGGCGGCGCCTTCCTCTGGGCGCGGCTCGGCACTCCCGCCCTGCTGCGGTACGCGGGCCGGGCGGGCTGGCGGGCCGTCGGTCAGTGGGCGGCCGGCGGGCGGCGTTTCGTGGCCCTGCGCACCCTCAGCCCCCACAGCAGCGCCGAGCCGCCGAAGAGGACGGCGCTGATCAGCAGCCAGCGGGCGAGGAAGCCGTCCGTCGACAGGCCCGTGGCGGACCGGTAGCGCCGGTCCGCCATCCCGCTGATCAGCGGGAACCACACCAGCAGGAGCAGCCCGGACAGGGCGGCCGGGACACGGACGTACAGCGTCCCCTCCCGGCGCCCGGCGGCGCCGAGCCCGCGGACGACGGCCCGGTCCGCGAGCGTGTACAGCGGCAGCAGCACCAGGTCGTGCAGCAGGGCCGCCCCCACCAGCCACAGGGCGACGGCCCGCCAGTCACCCGCGAGCAGCCGCACCCCGGCATACCCGGCGAGCGCGAACGAGCAGGCCAGCAGCAGGATCTGGAAGGGGTTGCCGAGCGGCGGACGCGGACGCATCACAGGTCTCCGAAGGTCAGCCGGGCCACCCACTTGGTGTTGAGCACACCGGGCGCGGCGGGCACGATGATCCGCGCCGGGTAGCCGTGGTCGGGGGACAGGGTCTCGCCGTTGACGTACAGGGCGAGCAGGGAGCGCGGGTCGGCCACCTGGTTGGCGCGCAGGGCGGCGCGGCGGAAGGCGCCGTGCCGCTGGAGCGACTCCACGAACACGTCCGGCGGGTCGCCGTCGTGGCCGACGAGCGCCGCGAGGTCGCCGAGCCGCACCCCGCGCCACCACTGGTCCGCCGTGGACCAGCCCTCGACGCAGGCGATCGGCAACGACGAACTGTGCAGCGGCATGCGGAGCAGGTCGGCGCGGCTGAGCCGCACGGTTCCGGTGCGCCCGGTGACGACGAGCCGCCAGGCGTCCTGGTGGGTGTCGGCCGGGGTGATCCCCGCGTACGCGGCCGTCTTGTTGATCTGGAACCCGTTCGGCCCGCCGCCGGGGTCGGCCCCGCCGTGCGGCGCGAGCAGGGCCGTACGGCGGAACGGGCCGCCCAGGCTCTGCCCCACCGTGGTCAGGAACAGCAGCAGCGAGCCTCCGCCGACCAGCGCCAGCGCCCCGCGCCGGGAGACGGTGGGCGCGTCCGGGCGCGGGGCGACCAGGTCGCCCTCCTCGCGCACGTGCCGCCGCAGGTTCCGCACCGCCGTCGGCGCCTTGAGCACGGCGTGCGCCACGAACGCGGCGAAGAACACCCACGCGCCGTAGAAGTGCAGCGGGTAGAAGGAGCCAGGGAAGACGTAGTCCAGCTGGACGTTGAGCACCCCGGTCGTGAACTCGAACAGCCCGCCGCCGACGAGCAGCAGCAGCGAGATCCGCTCCAGCGCGTGGGCGAGGGAGCGGGCCGGGGGCAGGGCGAACAGCCTCGGCACCACCGACCACAGCTTGGCCAGCAGCACCGGGATCAGGACGATGCCGAGGGTGACGTGGACGCCCTGGGTGAGCCGGTACAGCCACACCGGACCGGTGGGCCAGGCGAAGAGGTAGAAGCCGAGGAGTCCCTTGTCCGGGGTCTGGTCGTTCACCGGGGAGAGGTCCGGGTTGTACGCCGCGTACGACACCAGGCCGGTCACGAACAGCACGGTGATGCCGACGAGCAGCACCGTGCCGAGCACCGAGGTGAACCAGGGGCCGCGCAGCGGGCTGCGCCAGAAGCCGGGTGAGCTGGGGAGCAGTGGGCGGTCGTCGCGCATGCCCCGACGGTAGGCCGGAAGAACGCCCGGACCGGGGCCACGACCCATGACGAAACGCTGACGTCCGTCCACCGGTCCACCCGTTCCCCCGGTCGCCGCCCTAGCGTTCCGGTGTGACCCAGGCTCCCCTCCGCGACCGGTACGCCGGCCTGCGCGCCGACCTCGGTGCCGCTGCGGCCGCCGCCCTGCTCGTCCTCGTCGCCGTGCTCGTCGGCCGGCACATCCAGGACACCCGCCGCACCCTGTTCGTCCACTGGCCCCCGCTGTTCGCGGACTGGGACCCGCACCTGGGTCCGGGCACGCCGGCCGCCGTCCTGGTGGCGGGTGCCGTGGCGGTCCACGGGCCGTCCGCCGCCGCCCGGCTGCGGTGGCGGCGGCTGCTCCTCGCGGCCTGGGCGGCGGCACTGGCCTGGACGTGGTCGCTGGCGCTGGTCGACGGGTGGCAGCGGGGGGTGGCCGGGCGGCTCACCACCCGCAACGAGTACCTGACGGTCATCGGGCGCTTCCACGACGTCCCCGCCGCCCTGCGCGACTTCACCCACCACATCGTCAGCGGCTCCCCGGACCCCTGGCCGGCCCATGTCGCCGGGCATCCCCCGGCGGCCACCCTCACCTTCGTCCTTCTGGACCGCATCGGCCTGCACGGCGGCGGCTGGGCCGGCGCCTGGTGCGTCACCGCCGGCTCGACCGCCTGTCTGGCGGTGCTGGTGACGGTCCGGGCCCTGGCCGGCGAGCACCTGGCCCGGCGGGCGGCGCCGTTCCTGGTGCTGGCCCCGGCCGCCGTGTGGGTGGGCGCCTCGGCCGACGGGTACTTCGCGGCGGTCGCCGCCTGGTCCGTGGCCCTGCTGGCCCTCGCGGTCACCGGACGGTCCTTGGCGTGGGCGGCGGGCAGCGGGCTGCTGTACGGCCTGACCTGCTACCTCTCCTACGGCCTCACGCTTGTCGCGCTGATCGGAGCGGCGGTGCTGGTGACAGGGCGGCGCGGGCTCCGCGAGCGACCGGCCCTGCTGCTCCTCGTCCCGGCCGGTGCGGCGATCGTCCCGCTGGCCTTCACCCTCGCCGGCTTCGGCTGGGCGGACGGGTACCGGCTCCTGGTCACGCGCTACTACCAGGGCGTCGGCGGCACCCGCCCGTACGGCTACTGGGTCTGGGCCAACCTGGCCTGCACGGCCCTGACCACCGGCCTGGCCACGGCCGCGGGCCTACGGCGGGCCGCCACGGCCCTCGCCCGCCGCCGCAGCGCACCCCGGCCCGACGCCCGCCCCACCGCGCCGGACCCCCCGCCCGCCCTGACCGGGAACCGCCCCGCTCTCACCGAGGGCCGGCCCACCCCGGACGAAGGCCGGCCCCTCCCGTCCGGAGCAGGACCCACCCACGTGGAAGGCCCCTCCACCCCGGCCGGGAAAGGGGCGGCCCCGTCCGAAGGCCGGCCCGCCCCGGCCGAGGCCCAACCCGCCTCGGCCGAAGCTCGGCTCGCCTTCCTCGTCGCGGCAGCCCTCGTCGCCGTACTCGTCGCGGATCTGTCCGGGATGAGCAAGGCCGAGACGGAGCGGATCTGGCTGCCGTTCGCGATGTGGCTGCTCGCGGCCGGCGCGCTGCTGCCGCGGCCGCGCGTCTGGCTGGCCGCCCAGGCGGTGCTCGCGCTCCTGCTGAACCATCTGCTGTTCACCGGGTGGTGACCCGGCCGGCGCGGCCCGCCCGGCCGGCGCCCCCGCGCGACGGGCGGCCGCTGCCCGGTATGGCATGGGCAACGGCCGCCCCGGTGGACGGGCGTGCGGTGACCGGCCCGGTCGGGGCCGGGGCCGCGCCGCCCGTCCCGTGGCTCAGCCCTCCCGGCCGGACACCCGGGACCGGAAGCGCCGGTGCAGCACGGTTCCGCCGATCAGCGACGCCACGCTCGCCGCGGCCACCGCCCACGCGCTGTCCGTTCCGGTCTGCGCGAGGGTGCCGGGCGGCCGCGGCACGACGACCGGGGTCGGCTCGGGCGGGGTGTGCGCCTTCGGAGGGTGGTGCGGCCGGGGCGCCCGCGGTGGCGGGGTGACCCGGGTCGGCGGCTTCGGTGCGGGCGGTGTGGTCCGGCCGGGCTCCTCCGGGTGGCCGCCCGACCCGTTCACGGACGTGTTGCCGAAGACGGGGTTGCCGATGCCCACCACGTTGACGGTGTTGCCGCTGACGTTGACCGGCAGATCGACCGGGAGCTGGATGCCGTTGCCGGAGACGAGGCCCGGGGAGTTCTGTGTGCTGGAGTGGGCCGTCGCCCCGCCCGGCGCCGCGGGCTCCTCCTTCCCGGTGGCGTGGTCGCCGGTGTTGGCGCAGCGGTTGCCCATCGCGGGGTTGAGCAGCCCGGCCACGTTCACGGTGTTCCCGCACACGTTCACCGGGAGGTGCACCGGCAGCTGGATGCCGTTGCCGGAGATCAGCCCGGGCGAGCCGGCCGCGGAGCCGTCCGCGGCGGAGTCGGCGTGCACCGGCCCCGCCACCGCCATCGCACCGGAGGCGGCGGCGACTGCGATCACACTGTTTCGGGTAACCCGTTTCATCGGTTCCCTGTCCTTCCACATACGGTCGCGGGCACTCACCCGCATCCGGTGAAACGCTGGCCAAACCGTGCAAGTTATGGCTTATCAACCTTTCGCCGGTACGAAAGGCGCATGCGCCGCGCCCTCCGCCCCGGGTACCAGCCGCTCCGCAGCCGTTCCCGCACACATGGCCGAGCGTGCGGCAGCGGTGGAGCCGGGGAACTGGTAGCTGTCGTACGGCAGCCGCTGCCGTGATCCGGCGACCGAGGAACCGACCGAGACGAGGAGCGATGGCAACCACCGTGCGCGACACCAGGGCCACGACCGCACCCGCCAGTCTGCAACTGCCCGGCCTCCTGCTGGGAGTGGGGCTCGGCGGATTCCTCGACGGGATCCTGCTGCACCAGCTCCTGCGCTGGCACCACATGCTCAGCAGCACCGATCACGACCGTATCGGCGTGCGGTACTACGACCCCCACACCGTCTCCGGGCTGCAGATGAACACCCTGTGGGACGGCGTCTTCCACACGGTGTGCTGGCTCGCCGTCCTCGGCGGGCTCGCCGTCCTGTACGCGCGGGTGACCACCGGCCGGCGGCAGGTGTGGGCCTCGCGGGTGCTGTGGGGCTGGATCCTGGCCGGGTGGGGGCTGTTCAACCTCGTGGAGGGCGTGCTGGACCACCACGTCCTGGGCATCCACCACGTGCGCGGCGGCCCGCACCAGATGTGGTGGGACCTCGCCTTCCTGGCCCTGGGCGCCCTGCTGCTGGCCGGGGGATGGCTGCTGCAGCGCGGCGGGCGGTCCTTCGATCCCTCGGCAGCCGGCGCCGGACGGGACGGACGCGTCGCCTGATGGGCCACCACATGCCCCACGCCCACCACCAGGAGGGCGGCGGCACCCTGGGGGTGCTGCTGCCGGCCCTGGCGCTGCTCGTGTGCGCGGGCGGCTATCTGCTGCTGGCCCGCCGGGCGAGTCGCCGGAACCCGGCGCGGGTCTGGAACCCCTGGCGCACCGTCGCCTTCGGCGCCGGTGTGGCCCTGCTGGCGGTGGCGCTGCTGCCGCCGCTCGCCCCCTTCGCCCACCGCGACTTCCGCGGCCACATGACCCAGCACCTGCTGATCGGCATGTACGCGCCTCTCGCGCTGGTGCTCGGCGCCCCGGTCACCCTCCTGCTGCGTGTCCTGCCCGCGCCGCGCGCCCGCCGTCTCACCGCGCTGCTGCACAGCGGCCCGGCCCGCCTGCTCACCCACCCGGCCGTGGCGCTGCTGCTGTCCGCGGGGACGCTTCCGGTCGTGTACTTCACCCCGCTCTACGACACCGTGACGGCCCACCCGGCCGGACACTGGCTGCTGCACGCGCACTTCCTGCTGTCGGGGTGCCTGTTCGCGCACTCCGTCGCGGGCCCCGACCCGGCCCCGGCCCGTCCCGGCGTACGGGCCCGGCTGGTCTGCCTGGGGTGTGCCATCGCCGTGCACGCGGTCGTCGCGCAGCTGATGTACGGCGGGTTCTGGGTGGACGTCCAGGCCCCGGTCCCGCAGGTCCAGGGCGGCGCGGAGATCATGTACTACGGCGGTGACCTCGCCGAGCTCCTGCTCGCGGCGGCGCTCGTGGCGACCTGGCGTCCGGAGCGGCACCGGATCGGGAAGCCCTCCCCGGGCCGTGCGGGGAAGCCGTCGCCGGCCTCGCTGTACGGCACGTCGGCCACCGCCCCCGAGTAGTGGAATATTGAACAACTGCGTGCGGTTGTGCCCCGCGAAGGAGGTCACGAGTGGAGACGCAAGTGAAGCCCACGTACTACGACCACGGGACCCCGGCCGAGCGCTGGGAGCGCGCGCAGCGGTACTTCGACGCGAAGGACTACGCGGACGCGGCCCGGGTGCTGGCCGCTCTGGTCGAGGAGGTGCCGGAGCAGACGGGACCGCGGCTGCTGCTCGCCCGCGCCTACTACCACTCGGCCCAGCTGCGCCGCGCCGAAGCCGAGTTGCGGACCATCGTGGAGCGCGACCCGGTGGAGCACTACGCCCGGCTGATGCTGGGCCGCACGCTCGAACGGCAGGCCCGGCACGAGGAGGCGGAGCAGCACCTGCGGATCGCCGCGGCGCTCGCGGGTGACTTCCCGCAGGAGTGAGCACACACACCCCATCCGGCCGAGGGCCCGGTCCCCGAGGGGACCGGGCCCTCGGCCGGTTCACAGCGGGGTCGCCGCGTGCAGGATCAGGAAGAGGGTGACGGCCGAGTTCGCCGACGACATCGCGGAGACCAGTGCGCCCGCGGCGGCGCCCCAGGCGGCCAGGCCGACCGAGGTGAACGCCGACGGCCAGGTGCGGGCCGCGGGGGCGGGGGCCAGGAGTGCGGCCACCCGGCGCGGCACGGGACCGGTCGCCGCGAGGGCGGCCAGGGTCGGTGCCGGGGTGCCCGGGGACAGCAGGGCCGCCTTGCCGATGGCGCGGGCGACCGTGCGCCGGTCGCCGACCGCGCGGGCCGCCTCCTCGTCCGCCCACCGCTCGGCCGTGTAGACGACGGCGGTGCGCAGCGGTCTGAGGAACGGGTTGGCGCGGGCCGCCAGGTGCGCGGCGAGCAGGTGGCGGTGGTGACGGGCGGTCAGGTGGGCCCGCTCGTGGGCGAACAGCGCACGCCGCTCGGCGGGTGCGAGCCCGGCCAGCAGCGCCGTGGTGACGACGATCCGGCCCCGGCCGCCGGGGAGGGCGTACGCGTACGGCGTCCGGTCGGGCAGGACCGCGACCGTGCGCCCCGGCACGCCGGCCAGCGCACGGCGGGCGCGGCGGGTGACCCGGCGGTGCCGCCACAGGGTGCGGGCGCAGGCGGCGGTGACCAGGGCGAGCGCGGGGATGGCGGCCCGGCCGGCCACCTCGTCGTGCGGCACGGCGGCCCGCACCTCCGGGTCGGACCAGCCGTCCGGCAGCGGGTTGCCGGGCAGCTGGGCGGTGCCGACCACCATGAGCAGGGCCAGGCACAGCGTGCTGCACACGGCCATGACGACGGCGACCGCGGTCAGCAGCCGGGTGGCGGTGCGCGGGTGCAGCCGGGTCTCGGCGAGCCGGGCGACCGGCCACGCGGACAGCGGCAGCACCAGCGGCAGGAAGACGAAGACCCCCATGAGCGGTCAGTCCTCCGGACCGCCGGCGTCCGGACCCGGGATGTCGAGCAGGGCCCGCAGGACCTGTTCGTCGCCGGGCGGCAGGGCGGTGACGAAGCTGGCGAGGACCGCCTCCCGGTCCCGTTCGCCGTCGAGCAGGCGGCGCATGCGCAGCGCCGCCAGCCGGGCGACATCGGCGGTCGGCGTCCACACGAAGGACCGGCCGTGCCGCTCGCGGGCGACGACGTCCTTGGCGAGCAGCCGGGTCAGGATGGTGACGACGGTGGTGTAGGCGAGGTCGCCGCCGAGGCGCTGCTGCACCCAGGCCGCGGTGACCGGTCCGTCCGCCTCCCGCAGCGCGCCGAGGACCTGGCCCTCCAGTTCGCCCTGGCCGCGCCGCCGGGCCCGGCCGCCCTCCGGTGCCGTCTCCGGTGTCATCCCCGGTTCCCTCCCCCGTCTTCCCTCGCTCGCTCACCTGCCGTTCCACGCTACTTCACGCCACTGACACTCCCGTACCCGCGGCGCCCGCGCCGGTGTGCGATCTCGCCGAGGACGATGTCGACGGCGAGGAAGCCGGCCAGCGGGATGCCGAGCAGCGGCACGAACCAGCCGAGCACGGCGACGGCCGCGAGCGCCGGTACGAGCAGGTACGGCGGCACGTCCGCCCAGGCGCCGCGCGGGATCGGCCGGCCGAAGGCGGAGCCCCGGCCGCGCTGCCACCACAGGCGGTAGCCCCACAGGACGAGCAGGACCAGGGCGAGGGCGAGCAGTGCGAGGCCGATCTGGTTGACGAGTCCGAAGAGGGAGCCGGTGTGCAGGTCGATGCCCCAGCGGGTGAGCTTGGCGAGCACCGGGTAGTCGGCGAAGCGCAGTTCGTCGGTGACCTGTCCGGTGGCCGGGTCGACGGCGACGGAGTCCTGTTTCTCGGGCCAGCTGCGCTGGATCTGGCGGACGACGTAGGCGCTGTCCGTGTCCGCGGGCGGCACGATCTCGACCGGATCGCCGAGCCCCTTCGCGCGGGCCGCCGCGAGCACCTGGTCCAGCCCCACGCCGTGCTCCGCCGAGCCGTCGGCGGAGCCCGCCGTACCCCGGCCCGCGTGACCGTGGCCCGCGTGCTCGCCGCCGGCCACGGCCGCCGAGACGGACGGGGTGGCCTGGCCCAGCGAGGTGCGCAGCTCGTCGATGTTCGCGCCGGCGTACGCCGACCAGGTCAGACCGGTCGCCGACAGGAACAGGAACCCGGCGGCCGTCCAGACGCCGACCGTGCCGTGCAGGCCGAGGGTGCGGCGCCGGCCGCTGGTGCCGCGCACCCTGCGCAGGGCGCGGCGCCGGGAGAACCACAGCACCAGGCCGCCGCCCGCGATCACCCACAGCCAGCTGGCGGCCAGCTCGCTGTAGAGCCGGCCGGTCTCGCCCAGGTGCAGATCGCGGTGGAGCCCGTCGATCCAGGTGCGCAGGGGCAGCGCGCCGGTCGCGCCGTACTGTTCGAGCGCGCCGCGGACCGTGCCGGTGTACGGGTCCACGAACACGGCGAGGGTGTGGCCGGGGTCGACGCCCCTGGCGCCGGAGAGCAGCACCCGGGTGGTGGCGCCGGCCTCGGGTGAGGGGCGTACGGCCGTGACGGTGCCCTCCGGGTGGGCCTCGCGGGCGGCGGCCACCTGGGCGGAGACGGGCAGCTCGCGCTCACCGGCCGGGACGGTCAGCTCATGGTCGTACACGAGCCTCTCGGTCTGGAAGGAGCCCGCGTACAGCAGGCCGGTGACGGCGGCGACCAGCAGGAAGGGGGCGACGAGCAGGCCTGCGTAGAAGTGCAGGCGCAGCACGAGGGGGCGCAGGGGTGCAAAGGGGCCGCGGGCGGCGGGGCGGGACGCCTCGGCCGGGGTGGCCGGGGGAGCGGTGGTCATCGGCGGGCTTCTCCGGGGACTCGGTGCCGAGGGGCGGGCCGTCGGCAGGGAGACGGGGGTACACCGGTAGTCGGTCCGGTGAAGGGCGGAGTTCCCCGGGGTGTCGGTGACCTGTGCCACAGCGGGCGGGCGGGCATGGCATCCTGACGCGATGGCACCTCCCCGTGATCACGCACCGCTCGCCGAGCGGGTCGAGGAACTCCTCGCCGCCGGCGGCCCCTTGCCCATCGTCGCGGCCGGCCGGCCCGTGCTGCGGCGCCCCGCCGAGCCGTACGAGGGCCAGCTCGGCCCCGCGCTGCTGGCCCGGTTCGTCGAGGCCCTGCGCGTCACCATGCACGCGGCCCCCGGTGTGGGGCTCGCCGCGCCGCAGGTGGGCGTTCCGCTGCGGATCGCGGTCATCGAGGACCCGGCCCCCGTGCCGGAGGAGGTCGCGGTGGCCCGGGGCCGGGTCCCGCAGCCGTTCCGGGTGCTGGTCAACCCGTCGTACGAGCCGGTCGGCACCGCCCGGGCCGCGTTCTTCGAGGGCTGCCTGAGCGTGCCGGGCTGGCAGGCGGTGGTGGCCCGGCACGCCGAGGTGCGGCTGCGCGGAGAGGACGAGACGGGCCGCGCCCTGGACGAGGTGTTCGGCGGCTGGCCGGCCCGGATCGTGCAGCACGAGACGGACCACCTCGACGGCACGCTCTACCTGGACCGGGCGGAGCTGCGCTCCCTGTCGACCAACGAGGCGGTGGCGGCCCTGTGGGCCCAGCCGGCACCCCGGGCGGCGGCCGAGGCCCTGGGGTTCGAACTCCCCTAGGCACTCCGTCAGTTGTCCCGGTACGCCTCCAGCAGCCGCAGCCACACCTCGCTCAGCGTCGGGTAGGACGGGACCGCGTGCCACAGCCGGTCGACCGGGACGCGGCCGGCGACCGCGATGGTGGCCGAGTGGATCAGTTCGCCGACGCCGGGGCCGACGAAGGTGACGCCGCGCAGGATCTCGTCCTCCAGGTCCACGACCATCCGGGCGCGGCCCTTGTAGCCGTCGCCGTACAGGCCGGCGCCCGCGACGGAGGAGAACTCGACGTCGACGGCGCGCACCCGGTGGCCGGCCTGTTCCGCCTCGGCGAGGGAGAGCCCGACCGCGGCGGCCTCCGGGTCGGCGAAGACGACCTGGGGTACGGCGTGGTGGTCGGCGGTGGCGGCGTGGGCGCCCCAGGGCTCCTCCGCGACCGTGCCGCCGGTGGCGCGGGCGGCGATCGCGGCACCCGCGATGCGGGCCTGGTACTTGCCCTGGTGGGTGAGGAGGGCACGGTGGTTGACGTCGCCGACCGCGTACAGCCAGTCGGTGCCGGTGACGCGCAGGCTGTCGTCGACGTCGAGCCAGGAGCCGGGTTCCAGGCCGACGGTCTCCAGGCCGAGGTCGTCGGTGTGCGGGACGCGGCCGGTGGCGAAGAGGATCTCGTCGGCCTCGATCCGGTCGCCGGCGGAGGTGACGGCCACGACCGTGCCGTTCTCCCGGCTGACGGAGTCCACGGAGGTGCCGGTACGGATGTCGGCGCCCGCCTCGGCGAGGGCCTCGGCGACGAGTTCCCCGGCGAACGGTTCCATGCGGTTCAGCAGGCCCTTGCCGCGCACCAGCAGGGTGACCCGGGAGCCGAGGGCCTGCCAGGCGGTGGCCATCTCGGTGGCGACGACACCGCCGCCCACGACGATCAGCCGGCCGGGGGCGGCCTTGGCGCTGGTGGCCTCGCGGCTGGTCCACGGCTTGACGTCGGTGAGGCCGGGCAGGTCGGGCAGCTGGGCGCGGGTGCCGGTGGAGACGGCGACGGCGTGCCGTGCGGTGAGGGTGGTGACCGTACCGTCGGGGGCGGTGACGGTGACCGTACGGGGGCCGGCGAGGCGGCCGTGGCCGCGGTAGAAGTCGGTTCCGGTGCCGTTCAGCCAGGCGACCTGGCCCCCGTCCTGCCAGTGCGAGGTGTACTCGTCCCGGCGGGCCAGGACGGCGGGGGTGTCGAGCGGGCCCTGGACCGCCTGGGCGAGGCCGGGCAGCCGGCGGGCGTCGGCCTGCGCGATGACCGGCCTGAGCAGCGCCTTGCTGGGCATGCAGGCCCAGTACGAGCACTCGCCGCCGAGCAGTTCGCTCTCCACGAGGGCGGTGGTCAGTCCGGCCGCGCGGGTGCGGTCGGCGACGTTCTCCCCCACGGGACCGCCCCCGATCACCACGACGTCGTACGCGATGGATTCCGTTTCCGTCATGGGGTCAGTCTGGTGGGTGGTGTGCGCCGTGGCCACACGGGTACGCGCGCGGAACACAGGCGTGCACGGGTGGAATAGGCAGCCCGGCGGCTGTGTTTCCGCCGTCGGCACACCCCCTACACCAGGAAGTGGGAATCACGCCATGAGCAGCACCGTGGAGCTGACCAAGGAGAACTTCGACCAGACGGTCAGCGAGAACGAGTTCGTTCTCATCGACTTCTGGGCGGAGTGGTGCCCTCCGTGCCGGCAGTTCGCGCCCGTCTACGAGAAGGCCGCGGCGGACAATCCCGATCTGGTGTTCGGCAAGGTGGACACCGAGGCGCAGCCGGAGCTGGCCGCGGCCTTCGAGGTCCAGTCGATCCCGACGCTGATGATCATCCGCGACCAGGTGGCGGTCTTCGCCCAGCCGGGCGCGCTGCCCGCGCCGGTGCTGGAGGACCTCATCGGCCAGGCCCGCAACCTCGACATGGACGAGGTCCGCAAGAGCATCGCCGCCCAGCAGGGCGGGGCGCAGAAGTAGCCCGTACGGGGGCCGCGGTACCCGGTCAGCTGGACTCGCGCCGGATCACCGAGGCCCCCAGCACGGTGTGCACCTCCGGCTCACCGCCGGGGTCGCGCACGGCGCGGTCGACCAGCCCGGCGAGGTCGCGGCCCGAGGGCAGGTCGATGCGGACGGTGCTGAGCCGGGGCCGCAGCAGCCGGCCCAGCATCAGGTCGTCGGCGCCGATCACGGCGACGTCCTCCGGGATGCGCACTCCCTCGTCCTGCAGGGCACGCATCAGCAGCATCGCGTACTCGTCGTTGTAGGCGAACACTCCGTCCAGGCCCAACCGGGGCCAGCGGGCGGCGAGTTCGGCGGCGGACTCCTCGGTGTAGCCGAGGGGCAGCCCGCTCACCGCGGCGTCCGTGCCGCGCAGCGCCTCGCGTACGCCGGCGAGCCGGGGCCGCGCGTAGACGTCGAGCCCCGGTTCCTCGGGCAGGACGACACCGATCCGGCGCCGACCCCGCTCGTACAGGTGGGCGCCCGCGCAGCGGCCGACGGCGTCGTGGTCCATCAGCAGGGCGTGCGCCCCGTCGACGCGGGCGGGACCGAGGGTGACGACGGCCCGGACGCCGGAGCGCTTGAGGAGGGCGACGCCCTGGGGGCCGAGGCCGGTGCCGGGCACCAGGACGGCGACCGGCCTCAACTCGGCCCAGGCGCGGGCGGCTTCGTCGCCCTGGAGGCCGACGCTGCCGTACTGGACGACGGTGTAGTCGAGCCGGCCGAGCGCCCACTGGAGTTCGTTGAGGAACCCGCTGTAGAGCGGGCCCACCGGGATGGCCGGGGCGGGCATGAGGACCGTACGGCTGTGTCCGGCGCGCAGGCTGCGGGCGGCGGCGTGGGGGACGTACCCCAGCTCCCGGGCGGCCTCGTGCACGCGCCGGCGGGTCGCGTCGCTGATCCGTACGGCGCTGGTGTTGTTGAGGACGTAGGAGACGGTCGCGCGCGAGACGCCGGCGAGACGGGCCACATCGGCGCTCGTGGGCGTGTTCGGTATCTGCACCATGACGGACCGCATCTTGGCAGAGGGGCGGGGGCCGGGGACGGGCGGGGCGAGGTGGTTCATCGTTCGACGAACTCGGCATATGTCTGCCGCGTGACGAACATGTTCGTTACGAACTTGTCCGGAACGAACATGTTCGTTAGCGTGAGGTCATGACCGCAGCGCCACGCTCCCCGCGGGAGCGCCCCGCCAAGCCCGCCCTCACCCGGGAGGGCATCGTCGCCGCCGCCGTCGCGATCCTGCGGGCGGAAGGGCTCCGCAAGGTGACCATGCGACGGCTCGCCCAGGAACTCGACACCGGCCCCGCCTCGCTCTACGTCTACGTCCGCAACACCGACGAACTGCACGCGGCGGTGCTGGACGAGCTGCTCGGCGCGGTCGTCCCGGCGCCGGCCGGGGGCAGCTGGCGGGAGCGGCTGGAGGCGGTGCTCACCGCCTACACCGCCGTACTCCTGGAGCACCCGTCCCTGGCCCGCTCGGCACTGACCGCCTGGCCGAGCGGCCCCCACTACCTGCGCCTCATCGAGACCCTGCTCGACCTGCTGGACGCGGGCGGGGTGCCGCCCGCGCAGGCGGCCTGGGGCGTGGACCTGCTGCTCCAGCACGCCACGGCGACCGCCGCCGAGCACGCCGGGGAGGACCCCACGGGCGACTTCCCGGCGCTGGCCCGGGCCCTGCGCGAGGCGCCCGCCGCCACGTATCCGCACATCGCCGCCCGCACCGGAGCGCTGCTCTCCGGCGCCCCCGAAGCCCGCCTGTCCTGGGCGATCCGGGCCCTGGTCAACGGCATCGAGCGGACCGCCGTACCGACCGACTCCCCCACCGAAGGCCAGGAGGCCCCGTGACCCCCGCTCCCCTCCCCCACCACCCCGTCGCCGTCGTCGGCGCCGGCCTCGGCGGGCTCACGCTCGCCCGCGTGCTGCACGTGCACGGCATCGCGGCGGCGCTGTTCGACCTGGAGGCGTCGGCGGACGCCCGCACCCAGGGCGGCATGCTCGACATCCACGAGGACTCCGGCCAGGAGGCGCTGCGGGCGGCCGGGCTGCACGAGCGGTTCCTGGCCCGGGTCCACCCCGGCGGCCAGGCCGCGCGGATCCTCGGCCGGGACGGCACCGTTCGCCTGGAGCAGCCCGACGACGGCACCGGCGGGCGCCCCGAGATGGACCGGGGCGAACTGCGCGACCTGCTGCTCGGCTCGCTGCCCGCGGGCACGGTCCGCTGGGGCGCCAAGGTCACCGACGCGCGCCCGCTGGAGGACGGCCGGCACCGGGTGACGCTCGCCGACGGCTCGGCGTTCACCACCGATGTGCTGGTCGGCGCGGACGGCGCCTGGTCGCGGGTGCGCCCCCTGGTCTCCCCGGCCCGGCCCGCGTACACGGGCGTGTCGTTCGTGGAGGCGGACCTGTTCCGGGCGGACGAACGCCACCCGGTGAGCGCCCGGGTGGTCGGCGGCGGCATGCTCTTCGCGCTCGGCCCGGGGCGCGGCTTCCTCGCCCACCGCGAGACCGACGGCAGCCTGCACGTGTACACCGCCGTGTCGGCGCCCGAGGACTGGCTGGACGGCATCGACTTCACCGACACCGAGGCGGCGAAGACGGCCGTACTGAAGGAGTTCGACGGCTGGGACGACAGCCTGCGGGCGCTGGTCGCGGACGCCGACGGGCCGCTGGTGCCCCGCCGGATCCACGCCCTGCCGGTCGGCCACCGCTGGGACCGGGTGCCCGGGGTCACCCTGCTCGGGGACGCCGCCCACCTGATGTCGCCGTTCGCCGGCGAGGGCGCCAACCTGGCCCTGATCGACGGCGCCGACCTGGGCCTCGCCCTGGCCGCGCACCCCGGCGACACCGAGGCCGCGCTGGCCGCCTACGAGAGCCGGATGTTCCCGCGCGCGGAGGCGTCCGCGAGGGAGTCCGCCCGCAGCCAGACCCTGCTGTTCCGCGCGGACGCGCCGCAGGGGGTGGTGGAGATGTTCACGGGCGGGGAGGGCTGACGGGGGAGGCCTGACCGGGCGCCCGAGGCTGTGGGGGGGCATCGGGTGTCCGCGTGAGACACCCAGCGCCCCGCTGACCGCCCGGCATCCAGCGCCCCGCGAGGGGCATCCCAGCGCCCCGCCGACCGCCCGGCCCGCGCGAGGCCAGCAGCGCCCCGGCAGGCCCTCCGGTGCCGTCCGGGCCCGTCTCAGCGCGGCGGATCGGTGCGGGTCACCCTGGCCACCAGGTCGAGCCAGCCGGCTTCCAGGCGTTCCATGGGCATGCCCCGCTGACGGGTCAGGTGGTGGATCAGGGCGGGGTCCAGCGAGGCCAGCAGGGTGTGGGCGAGCAGGTCGCAGTCGGCGCCCGGCACGATCTGGCGGAGCAGCACCGTGAGGTGCATGCGCAGGGACCCGGCCGCGGGGTGGGCGAACCGGCGGGTCGGCTCCGGCTGGGCGGCCAGTTGCAGGTCCAGCTGCTCGGCCGTGCGGTACAGCACCGCCACGCCGAACGCCCGCAGCCGCTCCAGGGGCGGCGAGCCGGGGCCCAGCGGCGGGGGCCCGCTGAGGAAGTCGGCCTGGAGCTGCTTGGCCGAGTGGTCGAGGAGGGCCGTCAGGAGTCCGGTGCGGTCGCCGAAGCGGCGGAAGACGGTGCCCTTGCCCACGTTGGCCGCCGCGGCCACCGCCTCCATCGTGACCCCCGCCACCCCGTGCTCGGCGATCAGCCGGGCGGCGGCCTCCAGCAGCCGGGCCCGGTTGCGGGCCGCGTCGGCGCGCAGGCACGGCTCGTCGGAAGCCGGACCGATCTCCAGCAAGTGGGATGATTCGAGGGGCTCTTGAGGCTTCGGGAGGGGCGGCAGAGCGCTGGACATGACGACAGCGTAAAGCATCGGGAAGAAAACTGGACCGCGGTCCGTTTGGGGTGATACAAAATTAAACGGACCCCGGTCCGGATCGTGACAGCGATGTTTCAGCCCCTTGGAGTAGTCATGTCTGTTCGCATCCTCGCGCTCGTCGGCAGCCTTCGCGCCGGTTCGCACAACCGCCAGCTCGCCGAGGCGGCCGTGAAGCTCGCGCCGGAGGGCGCCGAGGTCGAGCTGTTCGAGGGCCTGGCCGACGTCCCGTTCTACAACGAGGACATCGACGTGGAGGGCAGCGTCCCGGCCGCCGCCGCCAAGCTGCGTGAGGCCGCGCAGGCCGCCGACGCCTTCCTGTTCTTCTCCCCCGAGTACAACGGCACCATCCCGGCCGTCCTGAAGAACGCCATCGACTGGCTGTCCCGCCCGTACGGCGCCGGCGCCTTCGGCGGCAAGCCCGTCGCCGTGATCGGCACCGCCTTCGGCCAGTACGGCGGCGTGTGGGCCCAGGACGACACCCGCAAGGCCGTGGGCATCGCCGGCGGCAAGGTGATCGAGGACATCAAGCTGTCCATCCCCGGCTCCGTGACCCGCTTCGCCGAGACCCACCCGGCCGACGACGCCGAGGTCGCCGCCCAGCTGACCGAGGTCGTGGCCCGCCTGCACGGCAACGTGCCCGCGGCGGCCTGAGCCGTACGACTGCTCGCGAGGGTCTGAACACGCCAGCCCGCAGGGGGCCGGAGCCGACGAGGCTCCGGCCCCCTGTCGTGTGCGTGCGCGAGGACCACGGTGTCCGGTCCGGGCCCGGTGCGGCCCGGCCGCCCGGCCGCCCGGCACTCGGCCCCGCCCGGCGCACCGCCGTTGCGGCCGCTGGGGCCGCTGGGGCCGCTGGGGCCGCTGGGGCAGGTCACCCTCCGGGCCTCAGGGGGTAGACGGCAGAGGACCGCGTGCGTGGTGCGCGCCTGCTCGGGCAACGGATCACCGGGCGTCACGGAGAGGAGCTGCCATGTCCCTGGTCCCGCCGCCGTTCGACCCGGAACTCGCCGCCGTACTGGAGTCGTTCCGGGGCGTGATCCCGCCCGGGTTCACGCCGGCCGACGTCGAGGCCGCCCGGCGCGGCGCGGCGGCCGGCGAGCTGATCGACGTCACGCTGGAGGGCGCCTTCGAGGCGGAGGACCGTACGGTGCCCGGCCCGGAGGGCGCCCCCGGTGTCTCCCTGCTCCTGTGCCGGCCGACGGCCGCTCCCGCATCGGCCGGACTGCCGGTGATCTACCACGTGCACGGCGGCGGCCTGGTGGCCGGCACCAACCGGGCGGGCGTGACCGAAGCCCTGGTGTGGGCGCGGGAGCTGGGCGCGGTCGTGGTGTCGGTGGAGTACCGGCTGGCACCCGAACACCCGCATCCGGCGCCGGTCGAGGACGTGTACGCGGGACTGCTGTGGACCGCGGAGCACGCGCGGGAGATCGGCGGCCACCCGGACCGGATCGTCGTCGCGGGCGCCAGCGCGGGCGGCGGTCTCACCGCTGCGCTCGCCCTCCTCGCCCGGGACCGGCGGGGCCCGCGCCCGCTCGGTCAGCTGCTGATGTGCCCGATGCTGGACGACCGCAACGACACCGTCTCCAGCCGCCAGATGGCCGGCCGGGGCCTGTGGGACCGCACGGCCAACGAGACGGCCTGGACGGCCCTGCTCGGCGACCGCCGGGGCGGCCCCCGGGTCTCCCCGTACGCGGCGCCGGCCCGCGCCGCCGACCTGTCCGGCCTGCCCCCGGCCTTCCTGGACGTCGGCTCGGCGGAGACCTTCCGGGACGAGGTGGTCGGCTACGCGTCCCGGATCTGGCAGGCCGGCGGCGTGGCCGAACTCCACGTCTGGCCGGGCGGCTGCCACGGCTTCGACGCCCTCGCCCCGGACGCGGCCCTGTCCCGCACGGCCCGCGCGGCCCGGATCGCGTGGCTGCGCCGGCTGCTGGCGCGGTGAGGCCGCGGTCCGGACATCCGGGCATCCGCGCATCCGCGCATCCGCAGTACGAAAACCGTACGCCGACCCCCCTCTGAGGTTACCGTTCGGTAGACATCGTGCCCGGAGTCTCCCGGAGGTGCTCCCCCATGACGCCCGACCGTGCCGACCGTGCCGCAGGACTCGTGGAGACCCGGCGTGCCCTTGCCGGCGGGGAGGTGACCTCCCGGGCCCTGGTGGAGGAGGCGCTGGCCCGGATCGAGGCCACGCAGCCGACGCTGAACGCCTTCCGGATCGTACGGGCCGAGGCCGCGCTCGCCGAAGCGGACGCCGCCGACCGGGAGTTGGCCGCCGGGGTGCGAAAGCCGCTGCTCGGGGTGCCGGTGGCGGTGAAGGACGACATGGACGTGGCGGGCGAGCCGACCGCGTTCGGCTGCCCGGGTTCGTTTCCGCCGGTGACCGCGGACGGGGAGGCGGTACGGCGGCTGCGCGCGGCCGGCGCGGTGATCGTCGGCAAGACGAACACGTGTGAGCTGGGGCAGTGGCCGTTCACCGAGGGGTCCGCGTTCGGGGAGACCCGCAACCCGTGGGACACCGGGCACACGCCCGGCGGCTCCTCGGGGGGTTCGGCCGCCGCCGTCGCCGCGGGGCTCGTCCCGGCCGCGCTCGGTTCCGACGGAGCCGGCTCGGTGCGCATCCCCGCCTCCTGGACCCGTCTGATCGGCATCAAACCGCAGCGCGGGCGGATCTCGACCTGGCCGTGGGGCGAGTCCTTCCACGGCATCACGGTCAACGGCACCCTGGCCCGGACGGTCGCCGACGCAGCCCTGCTGCTGGACGCGGCGAGCGGCAACCACGATCGCGACCCGCACCGGCCGCCCGCGCTGACCGTGGCGGACGCGGTCGGCCGCGACCCGGGCCGGCTGCGCGTCGCCCTGTCCCTGAAGCCGCCGTTCACCGCCGTACCCGTCCGGCTGGACCCGGAGATCCGCGCCAGGGTCGTCGAACTCGCCGAGAAACTGGCGGAGTTGGGGCATGTGGTGGAGGAGGCCGACCCGCCGTACGGGCGGATCGGGCTGACCTTCGTGCCCCGGGCCACCGCCGGGATCGCCGAGCGGGTCCGCGAGACTCCCGACCCCGCGCTGCTCGACCCGCGCACCCGGGGGGCGGCCCGGCTCGGCCGGCTGCTGGGCGGGGCCCCGCTGCGGGCGGCCCGGCGCGCCGAGGCGGTGCTCCAGCGGCGGATCGGCGCGTTCTTCGGGTCGTACGACGTGGTCCTCGCGCCGACGACGGCCGTGCCCCCGCCCCGGATCGGCGCCTTCTCCCGGCTCGGCGGGCTGGCCACGGACCGTGCCATCATCGCCGCCTGCCCGTACGCCTGGCCGTGGAACGTCCTCGGCTGGCCGGGCGTGAACGTGCCCGCCGGGTTCGCCGGTCCCGGACTCCCGGTGGGCGCGCAGCTGCTGGGCCCGGCCCACAGCGAGCCGCTCCTGGTCTCCCTGGCCGCGCAGCTGGAGGCGGAGCTGCGCTGGCACGAGCTGTGGCCGCCGCTGCGGGCGGACGCGGACAGGCCGGTCGCGTGACGAAGTTCCGCCCGTACGCTGGGGCCATGGAAGACGCGTCGATGGTCGGGCTGATGGGGCGGGTGACGGGGACGGTCGGGCCCGGGCTGGTCGGCGAGGTGATCGTGCGGGTGCGCGGTGGCGCGGAGCACTTCCTCGCCTACCCGGCCGACGGCACGGCCCGGATCGTGACCGGGACGGTGGTGATGGTCGTGGAGCACCTGCCGCCGAGGACGGTCTACGTCACGGCCGCGTACGACAGTTGAGCAGCCGTCGCCCCAGGTGAGGGCGGTCCGCGTCAAGATTGTGACAAGGTGTCGCCGGTGTCTTCACCCCGGGCCCCGGCAGGCGCACACTCCCTTCGTTCGGTGCCGAACGGGCACCATGCAAAGGGGGCGTATGCCGATGGTTGTCGGCGTCGTTGCGGGGACGGTCGTCGTGGCCGTCCTCGTGTTGATCGGTCTGTTCAAGCTGATGTGGCGGGTCGCCGAGCCGAACGAGGCGCTCGTCATCTCCGGGTCCAAGCACCGTACCGAGGGCCTTGAGGAGGGCATGGGCTTCCGCATCGTCACGGGACGGGGCACGCTCGTGCTGCCCGGGATCCAGGCGGTGCGCAGGCTCTCGCTGGACCTGAACGAGACCGAGCTGCACGTGGACTGCGTGACGCACCAGGGCATTCCGCTGAAGGTGCGGGGCGTGGTCATCTTCAAGGTGGGCGACGACTTCGTGTCGATCGCGAACGCGGCCCGCCGGTTCCTGGACCAGCAGCGGCTGATGGCGGAGCGGGTGCACAACGTCTTCGCCGGTCATCTGCGGTCCATCGTGGGCGGGTTGACGGTCGAGGACATGATCCGCGACCGGGAGAAGCTGACCGGGCAGACCCGGGCGGCCTGCGGCACGGAGATGGAGAAGCTCGGCCTGATCGTGGACTCGCTGCAGATCCACGAGATCGAGGACCCGACCGGGTACATCCAGAACCTGGCCATGCCGCACGCGGCGGCCGTGCAGCGGGACGCGCGGATCGCGCAGGCGGAGGCGAACCGGCTGGCCACGGAGGCCGAGCAGCAGTCGTTCGCGCGGATGGCCGAGGCCACCCGGGACAGCGAGATCCTGCAGGCCGGCTACCAGGCCGAGCGGGACAAGGCGGCGGCGAAGGCCCAGCAGGCCGGGCCGCTCGCCGCGGCGGCGGCCCGCCAGGAGGTCGTCGTGCAGGAGACCCGGGTCGCCGAGCTGGAGGCGCACCGGCGGGAACAGCAGCTCCAGGCGGACGTCCGCAAGCCGGCCGACGCCAAGGCGTACGAGAAGCGGACGCTGGCCGAGGCCGAGCGCGACGCGCGGATCTCGGCGGCGCAGGCGAAGGCGAAGGAGACGGAGCTGGCCGCGGCGGCCGAGGCGACCCGGGTGAAGGCCGCCGCGGCGGCCGAGGCGGAGGCGACCAAGAGCCGGGGCGCGGCGACCGCCGACGCCACCCGGGCCACCGGTGAGGCCGAGGCCGCTGCCGCGCAGGCGAAGGGTCTGGCGGAGGCCGAGGCGACCCGGGCGCAGGGTCTGGCCGAGGCGGAGGCCATCAAGGCCCGGGCCGCGGCCCTCGCGGAGAACCAGGAGGCGGTCGTCGCCCAGCAACTCGCGGAGAAGTGGCCGGAGATCGTCCAGGCCGGCGCGTCCGCCTTCGGCAACGTCGACAACATGGTGCTGCTCAACGGCGCCGACGGCATGGGCGAGTTGTTCGCCAAGGCGCTCACCATGGGCGGCACGGGACTGGGCCTGGCCCGGAAGCTGCTCGCCACGATGGACGGCAACGGACAGCCGGTGAACGGCGGTTCCCCCTCCCTCAACGGCGTGGCGTCGCCCCCGCCGCAGAAGGTGCCGGTGGACCGGGAGAGCTGAGGAAGCGCTGTCACACGCGGCCGGGGCCCCTCACCAGGGGCCCCGGCCGCACGTCTGCACCCCAGGGCGATCAGGGCACCGGCCTTGAGCACCTCCAGCGCCACGTACCCCAGGTGGCTGCGCGAGCGGGGCGGGTCCTCGCCCGCGAGGACCCGGTCCGACCTGCGGTTGAGGCGGGGGCGGACGACGGCCGGCTGGGCGACGAGCAGCGCCGCCACCGCCGCGGTCGGGCCGAAGACCCCGGCCGGTGCGTCCCCCACGGCGACGGCGGGGGGCATGGGCGGGGGCCTTCCTGCGGTGGGGGCGGAGTGGTGGAGAGGGGGTCGCGGCGGGGTCGGCGTGGGTCAGCCGTCCGGCGCTCCGGCCAGGTGGGCCACGCAGGAGTCGGGTTCGGCGAACGGTTCCAGCGCGGTGGCCGTCACGGGTGCGCCCAGCCGCGCCAGTGCCCCCTGCATCAGGCCCAGGTGGAGCGGACACACCAACCGGCTTTGCTCCTCGGCGAGTTCGAGGAAGGGGCAGTGCCGCAGCCGGATCCGCTCCGGCGGCCCGTGCTCGCCCCCTTCCGGCTGCGGTGCGAAGCCCAGGCCGTCCAGCAGGCCGAGCAGCCGGGCGACCGACCGCTCGGGCGTCGGGGGTTCGTCCGGCGGGAGGGGATCGGTCAGGAAGCGGCCCCAGGAACGGCCCGCCTCCGTCAGCTCCGCCCGGGCCTCGGCCGGGTCGGCGGTCGCCCACCGGCTGAGCAGCATGCGGGCGAGCAGCCGGTAGTCGCGCGGGCCGCCGCGGTCCATGCCGGGCCGCGCGGTGTAGACGGTACGGGGCCGGCCGCGGCCCGAGGGCGCCTCGGTACGGCGCTCCACCCGGCCGTCGGCCACCAGGGCGTCCAGGTGGAACCGCACGCTGTTGGGGTGCAGCCCCATCCGCTCGGCGGTCTCCGCGACGCCGAGCGGCGCGGGCGCGGCACGCAGCACGTCCAGCACTTCCCGGCGGCGCGGGCTCTCCCGCGTGCTCACGTCCGGTACCCCTCTCCCACCGCCCCTTTTTCACGAATCCTACTTGTATTAATTGTAAAGTGGGCGGTGTGGGGCAGGACAGCAGGAGCGAGAGGAACACCAGATGACGTCGCCGTCCGCGATGGACACCATGCCGGCCGGCCGCACGGCGACCGACCCGCGCGTCCTGTGCGACATCCGCGCGCTGGCCGAGGCGCCGCCGGCGGCGTCCGGCGTGCTGTGGAAGCTCGCGGAGAGCGGACGTCAGCTCGACGCGAACGTGGTCCGGCTGGCCCCCGGCGCGCGGATCGCGGCGCACACCGAGGCGCAGCTGGACGTGCTGGTCCTGGTCGTCGCCGGGGACGGGACGCTCGGCAACGGCACCCCGGACGCGGCGGAGCCGGTCGCCGAGGGCGCCCTGGTCTGGCTGCCGCACGGCGCCGCCCGCAGCATCACCGCCGGTACGGCCGGACTGACGTACGTGACCGTGCACGGCCGGCGTCCGGGCATGCGGATCGGTCCGCGCCCCGGCATGACACCGGCCCTGACCCCCGGCGCCGCCGCCGAGTGACGCTCGGGCAGCCGCGCAAGGCACGGGCGCCCGGCGCGAGTTGCGCGGACCACTAAGGTGCCCCCGTGAGCACGTTTACCGAAGAGACCGTTCCCGGCCGCCGCGGCCCGCACGCCACCACCGAGGCCGACCCGCGCGAGGTCGGCCGGGTGCGCACCGAGTACTCCCCGGCCCACGACGGCGACCCGGATCCCGGGGAGATCGTGTGGACCTGGGTGCCCTTCGAGGAGAACGACGGCCGGGGCAAGGACCGCCCGGTGCTGGTCGTGGCCCGGGAGGCGGCGGGGACGTTCCTCGCCGTGCAGCTCTCCAGCAAGCGGCACGACGGGGACCGCGAGTGGGTGGCGATCGGCAGCGGGCCCTGGGACCGTTCGGGCCGGGACTCGTGGGTGGACGTGGACCGGGTGCTGCGGCTGCACGAGGAGGGTATGCGCCGGGAGGCGTGCGCCCTGGACCGTATGCGCTTCGACCTGGTCCGCAGGCGCCTGCACGAGCGCTACGGCTGGACCTGACCGGCCCGGCCACCGGCCACCGCCGTCGGGCACCGGCGACCGGCATAGGGCACCGGCCACCGGCCACCGGCCACCGGCCACCGGCCGGACGCTACGGAAAGGCCCGCACGAACGCCTCCCGGACGACGGCCCCCCGCGTCCGGTCGAGCACCCCGAACACCACGTGCTCGAAGGTGCGGGCGAACCGCCCGCCGGGCCCCAGCAGCGTCCGGAAGGCGCCCGCGACCTGCGCCGGGTCGTTCTGGAAGACGCCACAGCCCCAGGCCCCCAGGACCAGGCGCCGGTAGCCGTGGGCCGCGGCGGTCTCCAGGACGCGCTCGGCGCGTTCGGCCAGGGCGCCGGGGATCGCGGCGGCCCGCTCCGGCGCCGTACGCCGGATGACGCCCGCGTTGGGGGCGGCGGCCGTCAGGAAGCCGGCCGGGAACGGCTCGGCGAGCAGCCGGCCCCGGTCGTCGCGGAAGACGGGGACGGCCGGGGAGTGGATCACCCGGTCCGTGTAGAACGGGTCGCGGTCGGCGCGGTGGTGGTCGTAGAAGGCACGGGCCGTCAGCAGGCAGGTGTGCAGCGCGGAGGCGCGGCACAGGGCCTCCTCCTGGGCCTGCGCGCCGTTGAGATACCCGCCGCCCGGGTTCCGGGCGGAGGCGAAGTTCAGGACGGCGACGGGGGCGGACGCGTCGGCCAGGCGGCGGGCCGCCTCCAGGCTGCTCTCGCCGGTGACCTCGAAGACCGTGCCGCTCACGGGCGGTGCCGCCGGCACCGGGACCGGTGCGGGCCCGAACATCCGGGTGCCCGCCCGCGCGGCCTCGACCGCGTCCGCGAGCACCACCTCCCGACCGCCCGTCTCCGGGCCGCCCCTCTCCCGACCGTCCACCGGCGCCCGGTACCGGCCCGCGGCCACGATCCGTTCCGTCTCCTCGGCGATCCCGCGCAGGCGCGCGCTCACGGCGCCACCCCCGTGGGCGCCACGACCGCGGCCCGCGCGGTCTCCCCCGTCGTGCTCATGCAGGCATCCTGGGTGATGCTGGTGATGCGGTGCAACGGAGTTTCCCGCGCCCGGAACGGTCAACGGCCCGGAAAACACACGGGGAAACGGAGGTGGCGGATCCGGAACGTCCGGGTTGGCACCCTTGTGCGAATCGGCTCGAGGGTTTTGGGTGGGACGAGCGCATGCCCGGCCCACACCCCGGGCCGATGGCATGGTGGAACTTCAGGAGGATCCCGACATGTCCGATACGCAGAGCGACGGCGGTGACTGTACGGAGCACCGCACCGCCGTCACCGAGGCCGAGGTGGAGGCCCTGGTCCGGGGCATCTGCTTCAAGACCGGGCCGCCCCGCACCCTCGGTGTCGAGCTGGAGTGGCTGGTCCACTCGCTGGAGCTGCCGCAGCTCCCGGTCTCACCCGAACGGCTCGAAGCGGCCTACGCCGCCGTGCGGGCCGTACCCCTCGGTTCGGCGCTCACCGTCGAACCCGGAGGCCAGCTGGAGCTGAGTTCGCCGCCCGCCGCCTCCCTCATGGAGTGCGTCGACACCGTCTCCGCCGACCTGGACGCCGTCCGGGCCGTGCTGGCGGAGGACGGGCTGGGCCTCGCGGGCATCGGCCACGACCCCTGGCACGCCCCGCGCAGGTTCCTGCACGAGCCCCGCTACGACGCCATGGAGACCTGCCTGGACCGCACCGGTCCGGCCGGCCGGCACATGATGTGCGCCTCGGCGTCCGTCCAGGTCTGCGTGGACGCCGGCCACGAGGAGCCCGGCCCGCTGGGGCACGCCCGGCGCTGGCGGCTGGCGCACCTGCTGGGCGCGGTCCTGGTGGCCGCGTTCGCCAACTCGCCGCTGGTCGGCGGGCGGCCCACGGGCTGGCAGTCCACCCGGCAGCTGATATGGAGGGAGATCGGTGCCGGCCGGGCCGGCGCTCCCCCGCTGGACGGCGAGCCCCGGGCCGCCTGGGCCCGGCACGTGCTGGACTCGCCGGTGATGTGCGTCCGCCGGGACAGCGGGCCCTGGGAGGTGCCCGAGGGACTCACCTTCCGGGAGTGGACCCGCTCCGGCGGGCCCCGGCCGCCCACCCGGGCGGACCTGGACTACCACCTGACCACCCTGTTCCCGCCGGTCCGGCCCCGCGGCCATCTGGAGCTGCGGATGATCGACGCGCAGCCCGGCGAGGACGGCTGGCTCGTGCCGCTCGCGGTGACGGCGGCGCTGTTCGACGACCCGCAGGCCACCGAGACCGCCTACCGGGCCGTGAAACCGCTGGCCGAACGGGCCCTGCACATCCCCGCACCGCACAACCCGCTGTGGGTGGACGCGGCCCGGCACGGGCTCGCCGACCCGGAGCTGCGCGAGGCCGCCGACACCTGTTTCGCGGCGGCCCTGGAGGCGCTGCCCCGGCTCGGTGCCACCACCCGCATCACCGACGCGGTGGCGGCCCACCGGGACCGCTACGTCGCCCGGGGCCGCTGCCCGGCCGACGACCTGCTGGACCGGCTGCCCGCCGCGGACCCGCCCCGTTCCGGCCCGGCCGGGGGCACCCCCACCGCCCACCGGAGGAAGGACATCCGTACATGACCGCCCCCGAGACGGAGACCACGGCGACGGAGACCACGGCGACGGACACGGAGGCGCTGCGGGAGCGCGCGCTGGCCTCCCTGACCACCGCCCGGGACCGCACCACGCTGCTGACCTCCTGCGTCGACGAGCCGGACCTCACCGCCCAGCACTCCCCGCTGATGTCCCCGCTGGTGTGGGACCTGGCGCACATCGGCAACCAGGAGGAGCTGTGGCTGCTGCGGGCCGTCGGCGGCCGGGAGGCGATGCGGCCCGAGATCGACGGCCTGTACGACGCCTTCGAGCATCCGCGGGCCGAACGTCCCTCGCTGCCGCTGCTGCCACCCGCCGAGGCCCGCCGTTACGCGGCCGAGGTGCGCGGCCGGGCGCTGGACCTGCTGGAGGCGGTGGACTTCCACGGCGCCCGGCTGACCGAGGCCGGCTTCGCCTTCGGCATGATCGCCCAGCACGAACAGCAGCACGACGAGACCATGCTGATCACCCATCAGCTGCGGAAGGGGCCGCAGGCCCTGACCGCCCCGGACCCGGAGCCGGTCCCGCTGTTCACCGGTCCGGCCGAAGTCCTCGTCCCCGGCGGCCCGTTCACCATGGGCACCTCCAGTGAGCCCTGGGCGCTGGACAACGAACGCCCGGCGCACCCGCGGGACGTGGCGCCGTTCTGGATCGACACCACCCCGGTGACGAACGCGGCGTACCAGGCGTTCATCGAGGACGGCGGCTACGACACCGAACGCTGGTGGACGCCGGAGGGCTGGGCGCACATCAGGCAGCACTCCATCACGGCCCCGCTGTTCTGGCGGCGGGACGGCGGCCAGTGGCTCAGGCGCCGGTTCGGGATCACGGAGCCGGTCCCGCCGGACGAGCCGGTGCTGCACGTGTGCTGGTACGAGGCGGACGCCTACGCCCGCTGGGCCGGCCGGCGGCTGCCCACCGAGACGGAGTGGGAGAAGGCGGCCCGCTTCGACCCGGCGACCGGCCGCTCGCGGCGCTACCCGTGGGGTGACGCCGACCCGGCACCGGAGCACGCCAACCTGGGCCAGCGGCACCTGAGGCCCGCCCCGGCCGGCAGCTACCCGGCCGGTGAGTCACCGCTCGGGGTACGCCAGTTGATCGGCGACGTGTGGGAGTGGACGGCGAGCGACTTCCTGCCGTACCCGGGCTTCAGGGCCTTCCCGTACAAGGAGTACTCCGAGGTGTTCTTCGGCCCGGAGCACAAGGTGCTGCGCGGCGGTTCGTTCGCCGTGGACCCGGTGGCCTGCCGGGGCACGTTCCGCAACTGGGACTACCCGATCCGCCGGCAGATCTTCTCCGGTTTCCGCACCGCCCGTTCGGAGGCCGTCTGATGTGCCGTCACCTCGCCTATCTGGGACCGGAAGAGCCGCTCGGCCGGGTCCTCGCGGAGCCCCCGCACAGTCTGGTCCGCCAGTCGTGGGCGCCGCGCCGGCAGCGGCACGGCACGGTCAACGCCGACGGTTTCGGCGTGGGCTGGTACACCGCGGAGGACCCCGTCCCGGCCCGCTACCGGCGGGCCGGGCCGATCTGGGCCGACCTGTCCTTCGCCGACCTGGCCCGGGTCGTGCGCTCGGGTGCCGTGCTCGCGGCCGTCCGGGACGCGACCCTCGCCGGGGCGGACGCCGAGGCCGCGGCGGCTCCGTTCGCGGCCGGGCGGTGGCTGTTCAGCCACAACGGGGCGATCGCGGGCTGGCCGGAGTCGGCCGCGCCCCTGGTCCCCGCGCTGCCGCCGGTCGACCTGCTGTCGCTCCAGGCCCGCACCGACTCGGCGTTCGTCTGGGCGCTCGTCCTGCACCGGCTGCGCTGCGGCGACGAACCCGACCAGGCCCTGGGCGAAACGGTGCGCCGGCTGGCCGTCGCCGCCCCCGCCTCCCGTCTCAACCTGCTGCTGACCGACGGAACCACGATCGCCGCCACCGCCTGGGGCGACTCGCTCTGGTACCGCACGGAGCCCGGCCGGAGCACGGTCGTCGCCTCGGAGCCGTACGACGACGACCCGCTCTGGCAGGAGGTCCCCGACCGCACCGTGCTCACCGCGAGCCGCGCCGGCGTGCTGCTCGCTCCGCTGGAGGAACCGGCGGCCGTAACCCCGAAGGAGCCCTGCCGTTGAGCCCCCTGCACGTCACCCGTACCCTCCCCGAGGACGCGACGGACGCCGCGCTGCGCGCCGACGTCCTGAACGGCCTCACCGCCTCCCCGAAGTGGCTGCCGCCGAAGTGGTTCTACGACGCCCGCGGCAGCGAGCTGTTCGAGCAGATCACCGGACTGCCCGAGTACTACCCCACGCGCGCCGAACGGGAGATCCTCGCCGCCCGCTCCGGTGAGATCGCCGCGGCGAGCGGTGCCCGCACCCTGGTCGAACTGGGCTCGGGCTCCTCGGAGAAGACCCGCTATCTGATCGAGGCCCTCCCCTCGCTCGCCGTCTACGTCCCGGTCGACGTCAGCGAGAGCGCCCTCGTCCAGGCCGGACAGGCCCTGATCGAGGAACGCCCGGACCTCGACGTCCACGCGCTGATCGCCGACTTCACCGCCCCGATGACCCTGCCCGCGACGCCGGGGCCCCGGCTGGTGGCGTTCCTCGGCGGCACGATCGGCAACCTGCTGCCCGCCGAACGCGCCGCGTTCCTGGCCTCGGTGCGCTCGCTGCTCGCCCCGGGCGACGGGCTGCTGCTCGGCACGGACCTGGTCAAGGACGAGTCGGTGCTGGTCCGGGCCTACGACGACGCGGCCGGGGTGACGGCCGCGTTCAACAAGAACGTGCTGGCCGTGGTCGACCGGGAACTGGGCGCCGACTTCGACCCGGACGCCTTCGACCACGTGGCTCTGTGGGACGCCGAGCGGGAGTGGATCGAGATGCGGCTGCGCTCCCGGACCGCGCAGACGGTGAAGGTGCCCGCCCTGGATCTCGCCGTGGACTTCGCGGCGGGCGAGGAGCTGCGCACCGAGGTGTCGGCCAAGTTCCGCAAGGAGGGTGTGACGGCGGAACTGGCCGCGGCCGGACTGGGGTTGACCCACTGGTGGACGGACGCACAGGACCGCTTCGCGCTGTCGCTGAGCGTGGCCCGATGACCCCATGACCCGGTGATCCGGTGACCGGTGATCCGGTGACCGGGTGACCGGGGTCCGAACGGTGGCCGGGGCCGTGCGGTCAGCCCACGTCCGGGGCGAGCGCCTCGGTGATCTTCCGTGAGGCGCGGCGGGCCTCGGTCGCCGGGTCCGCGCCGTTCAGCACGCGGGTCATGTACTCCTTGATCGGGTTGTCGGCCTCCACGTCGGCCCACTGAGGGGTGTGGGGGGTCGCCCTGCCGTGCGCCGCGCCCGCGGCCATGGCGGCGACCCCCTCCTCGCCCGCGACCGCGCCGGCCAGTGTGGTCTTGTTGGGCACGTAGTTCATGGTGCGGGCGAGTTCGGTGTCCCATGTGGCTCCGGTGAGCGCCGCGACGACGGCGGTCGCGGCGAACTGGTCGTCGGTGTTGCGCGGGACGACCAGGTCGGAACCGCCGGTGAAGACGGCGCCGGGCCGCCCGGCGGTCCTGCCGGGCACGGGGAAGAAGCCGAGCCTGCCCTTCAGTTCCGGGTTCTTCCGCACGATCGACTGGGCGAGCCCTGGCACGGCGACGATCTGCGCGACCCGGCCCTCGGCGAACACCCCGGCCTGGGGCGGGTGTTCCTCGTCGGCGTCCGCGGGTCCCCGGCCGAGCGCCTGGAGCCTGCGGTAGAAGTCCATGCCGCGCAGGGCGGCCGGGGTGTCCAGGGTGCCCTGCCAGGCGTAGTCCTTCTCCCGGGCGAGGTCGCCGCCCTCGTCCCAGATGAAGCCGGAGAGCGTGTACCAGTCCTGTCCGGCGAGATAGATGCCCTGGTTGCCGCCGGAGTCGAGCTTCTCGGTGGCGGTGAGCCATGCGTCGCGGGTCTCGGGCGGGCGGGTGATGCCGGCCTGCTCGAACAGGTCCTTGCGGTAGATGACGACGCGGTTGGCCGCGTACCAGGGGATGCCGTACTGCTTGTTGCCGTCCTTGCCGGGCTGGGCGAGGCCGGGCAGCCACTTCTCCTTGCCCCAGTCCCGCATCGACTCCAGGGTGAGGTCCACGAGCCGGCCGCCGTCCGCGTACAGCGGCACCTGGGTGTTGCCGACCTCGATGACGTCCGGGCCGTCGCCGGAGTCCGCCTTGAGCGCGGTGCGGACCTTCTCGACGATGCCGGTCCAGTCCTGGATGCGGATGTCGAGACGCAGGTCCTCGTGGGTGCGTTCGAAGTCCTCGGTGAACCGCTGCAGGAACTCCCGGGAGGCGCTGTCCTTCATCAGCCACACGGTGACGGTCTTCCGCTCGTGGTCGCCGGGGAGCATCCCGCAGGCGCTGACGAGGGTTCCGGTGACACAGACGAGGGCGAGCAGACGACGTCTCACGAGGGGTCCTGTTCTGTCTGGCGGGAGTGCTGGGACAGGGAAGGGGGGCCCGACGTGGGGGGACGAGCGTGGGGCTCGTACGGGTGTGCTGGATTTTGGTATGGACCAATGCGGAGGTCAAGGGCTACCGGCGGTTCGGCCGTGACGCCGTGCGGGCCGGGCGGGGATGCGGCACGGTGGAGTACGGCGTGACACACGCGCGGAGAGGAGCCCCCTCATGACCCACCACACCTACCGGCTCACCGAGATCGTCGGCAGCTCCCACGAGGGCGTCGACCAGGCCATCCGCAACGGCATCGAACGCGCCGGCCAGACCCTGCGCAACCTCGACTGGTTCGAGGTGACGCAGATCCGCGGCCAGCTGGCGAACGGGCAGGTCGAGCACTGGCAGGTGTGCCTCAAGGTGGGCTTCCGCATCGAGGACGGCGAGTGACCCGGCCGGTCAGAATCGAGGACGGCGAGTGACCCGCCCGGTCAGGTACGCCCCTCCCGCTCCTGCGCCTCCTGGAGCGCGGCCGACCGCGCCGCCCAGCGGGCCCGTACGACGGTGAACCCGGCGCGTTCCGCGTCGTCGCACACCAGCTCGTCGTCGTCCACGAACACCCGGATCTCCCGGTCCCGGGCGAGCCGGCGCAGGATCTCCAGCTTGGTGAACCGGGCCGGCCGGCGGTCGGCGTTGCTCCGCATGAACACGCGCCCCTCGGGCAGGCCGTGGGCAGCGAGCCAGTCCAGCGTGTCCCGGCGGCACCGCTCGGGGCGGCCGGTGAGGTAGAGGACCTCGCACGCGCGGGCGCTCTCCACGGCCATCGCCACGCCCTCGGCGATCGGCGGGTCCTGGGGCGCGGCGGCGAAGAACGCGTCCCAGTCGCGCGGCCGGCTCTCCAGGAAGTGCTGGCGGTGCGCGGTGTCGGCCAGCGTGTTGTCGAGGTCGAACACGGCGAGCGGGCGCCGGCTGCTGTCTGTCACACCGGTCACCCTAGCCAGCCCGGAGATCCCGGCAACCTCCGCGCCGCCGACGGCGACCGGAGGACGACGGAGCCGTCGAACATTCTGGAGGCCTCATGCCCAACACCTCGATCTGGACCTGCGCGGGAATCCCCGGCCCGTCAGGGCGTTGAACCCTTGCGTGAGCAGCTCAGTGATCAGCCGGACCCGGTTCTCCGTCCTCGACCGCTCCCGCACCCGTGAGGGCCACCCGCCCGCCGAGGCGCTGCGGGACACCGTCGCGCTGGCCCGGGAGGCGGAGGCGCTGGGCTACCACCGGTTCTGGGTCTCCGAGCACCACGGGGTGCCGGGGGTGGCCGGCTCCGCGCCGACCGTGCTGGCCGCCGCGGTCGCCGCGGCCACCCGCACCATCCGGGTCGGCACCGGCGGGGTCATGCTCCCCAACCACCGGCCCCTGGTCGTCGCCGAGCAGTTCGGGGTGCTGGAGGCGCTGTTCCCGGGGCGCATCGACATGGGGCTCGGCCGCTCCGTCGGCTTCACGGACGGGGTGCGCAGGGCGCTCGGCCGGGACAAGGGGGACGCCGAGGACTTCGCGGCACAGCTCGGGGAACTGCTGGACTGGTTCACGGGCGGCTCGCCGGCCGGGGTGCACGCGCGTCCCGCGGAGGGCCTGAGCGTGCCGCCGTTCGTGCTGGCCATGGGCGAGGGCGCGAAGATCGCGGCCCGCGCGGGCCTGCCCGTGGTCATCGGCGACCTGCGCGGCCGCGAGAAGATGCTGCGCGGGATCGACCAGTACCGTTCCCTGTTCCGCCCCTCCCCCTGGGCCGCCGAGCCGTACGTGGTGGTCTCCGGCACGGTCGCCGTCGCCGGCACCGCGGCCGAGGCGCGCCGGCTGCTGGTCCCCGAGGCCTGGTCGATGGCGTACTCCCGCACGCACGGCACCTTCCCGCCGCTCGCCCCCGCCGAGGAGGTCGAGGCCCGCACGATGACCGCGAGGGAACGGGGCTTCTACGAGTCCGCTCTCGCCGGACACATCGCCGGCACCGCGGAGCAGGTCGCCCACGAGCTGGAGACGGTGCTGAAGGAGACGGGCGCGGAGGAGGTGCTCGTCACCACCAGCACCTACGACCGTACGGCCCTGCTGGACTCCTACCGGCGGCTCGCCGCGCTCTTCGCGCCCGGGCGGTGAGCGGCCCGAGATGCGATCCCGGCCGGCGGCGGTGACCCTGGGAGGGCAAGCCTGGAAGCGACGAGGAGGGCTGCCATGTCCGTGATGGACAAGCTCAAGCAGATGCTCAAGGGGCACGAGGACGAGGCCGGCAAGGGCATCGACAGGTCCGGGGACTTCGTGGACGACAGGACGCAGGGCAAGTACAGCTCTCAGGTCGACACGGCGCAGGAGCAGCTGAAGAGGCAGCTCGGGGAAGACCGGGACACCCCTCCGCAGTCGTGACGCGGGGGGCGGTTAGAGTCTCCCCCCTATGCACAGCCCACATGATCCGTACGTCCGCGTCCGCGGCGCCCGTGAGCACAACCTCAAGGGCGTCGACGTGGACATCCCCCGCGACGTACTGGCCGTGTTCACCGGCGTCTCCGGCTCCGGCAAGTCCTCCCTGGCGTTCGGCACGGTCTACGCCGAGGCCCAGCGGCGGTACTTCGAGTCGGTCGCGCCGTACGCACGCCGGCTGATCCACCAGGTCGGGGCCCCCAAGGTCGGTGAGATCACCGGGCTGCCGCCCGCGGTCTCGCTGCAGCAGCGCCGCGCGGCCCCCACCTCGCGTTCCTCGGTGGGCACGGTCACCAACCTCTCCAACTCGCTGCGCATGCTGTTCTCGCGCGCCGGCACCTATCCGCCCGGCGCCGAACGGCTCGATTCGGACGCGTTCTCGCCGAACACGGCCGCCGGCGCCTGCCCCGGGTGCCACGGTCTGGGCCGGGTGCACGAGACCACCGAGGAGCTGCTGGTCCCCGACCCCTCGCTGTCCGTCCGCGAGGGCGCGGTCGCGGCCTGGCCGGGCGCCTGGCAGGGCAAGAACCTGCGGGACATCCTGGACACGCTCGGCTACGACGTGGACCGGCCCTGGCGGGACCTGCCCGCCGAGCAGCGCGAGTGGATCCTGTTCACCGACGAGCAGCCGGTCGTCACCGTGCACCCGGTCCGGGACGCGGACCGCATCCAACGGCCCTACCAGGGCACCTACATGAGCGCCCGCCGGTACGTCCTCAAGACCTTCTCCGACACCAGGTCGGCGACCCTCAGGGCGAAGGCGGAACGCTTCCTGACCAGCGCGCCCTGCCCGGCCTGCGGGGGCAGCCGGCTGCGGCCGGAGGCGCTTGCGGTGACCTTCGGCGGCCGGACCATCGCCGAGCTGGCCGCGCTGCCGCTGACCGACCTGGCGGGGCTGCTCGACGGCGGCGGCGAGACGGCCCGGGTGCTGACGGCCGACCTGAAGTCCCGGATCGCGCCGGTGGTCGAACTGGGCCTCGGCTACCTCAGTCTGGACCGGGCCGCTCCCACCCTCTCGGCGGGCGAGCTGCAACGGCTGCGGCTCGCCACCCAGTTGCGGTCCGGGCTGTTCGGCGTGGTGTACGTGCTGGACGAGCCGTCCGCCGGACTGCACCCTGCGGACACCGAGGCGCTGCTGACCGTGCTGGAGCGGCTCAAGGCGGCCGGGAACTCGGTGTTCGTGGTGGAACACCACCTGGACGTGGTGCGCGGTGCGGACTGGGTGGTCGACGTGGGCCCCGGGGCGGGCGAGCACGGCGGACGGGTGCTGTACAGCGGGCCGCCGGCCGAGCTGGCCTCGGTGGCGGAGTCGGCGACGGCCGTGTTCCTCTTCGACGAGTCGCCCGGGCCGGCCCGCGAGGTCCGGGAGCCGCGCGGCTGGCTGACGGTGGGTCCGGTGACCCGGCACAACCTGCGCGGGGTGACGGCCCGGTTCCCCGTCGGCGCGTTCACCGCGGTCACCGGCGTCTCCGGGTCCGGGAAGTCCACGCTCATCGGCGAGTTGACCGAGGACGTGCCGGGTGTCGAGCGCCTGGTCCGGGTCGACCAGAAGCCCATCGGACGTACCCCGCGGTCCAACCTGGCCACCTACACGGGCCTGTTCGACGTCGTACGGAAGGTGTTCGCCGGCACCGAGGAGGCGCGGGCACGCGGGTACGGGGTGGGGCGGTTCTCCTTCAACGTGGCCGGCGGACGCTGCGAGACCTGCCAGGGCGAGGGATTCGTCAGCGTGGAGCTGCTGTTCCTGCCCAGCACCTACGCGCCGTGCCCCGACTGCGGCGGCGCCCGCTACAACCCGCGGACGCTCCAGGTGGAATACCGGGGGCACAGCATCGCCGACGTGCTGGACCTGACCGTGGAGGCCGCCGCGGAGTTCTTCGCGGACACACCGGCCGCCGCCCGCAGCCTCGGCACCCTGCTCGACGTGGGCCTCGGCTATCTGCGGCTCGGCCAGCCCGCGACCGAGCTGTCCGGCGGGGAGGCGCAGCGGATCAAGCTGGCGAGCGAACTCCAGCGCGGGCGCCGGGGCCACACCCTGTACGTGCTGGACGAACCGACGACCGGACTGCACCCGGCCGATGTGGACGTGCTGATGGACCGGCTGCACGGGCTGGTCGACGCCGGGCACACGGTCGTCGTGGTGGAACACGACATGACGGTGGTCGCGGGCGCCGACTGGGTGATCGACCTCGGCCCGGGCGGCGGCGACCGGGGCGGGCGGATCGTGGCGGCCGGCCCGCCGGCCCGGGTGGCCCGCGCGGAGGGCAGCGCCACCGGGCCGTATCTGGCACGGGTCATGCCCTGAGCCCCTGGTGGTCCACGCTCCCGTCAGCGCACGGGGAGCTGAAGGACCGGCGTCCGGCCGTCGTGCGGGCCTGTGGACGGCCGGCCGAGCCGGTCGTCCGAGCCCTGGAGCGCGCTCGCGACCAGGGCGGTATGGGTCCAGGCGGGTTCGGGGGCGGTCGGCTGGGCCGCACGGGCGAGGGAGCGGCGGTCGGGGTGGGTGCCCGGCCGGATCAGCGGGTGGACCTCCACCTCGGCGACCAGCCTCCGGGTCCGGGCCACCCGCCACAGGGAGGCCAGCAGGGTGTCCTCGCCGACGAAGGCCGCCGCGGTGCCGGGGCCGCCGCCCTGCTGCCGGTAGCGCAGGCCGACCGGCTGGACGGGCACACCCGCGTCCAGCGCGGCCTGGAACACGGCCCGGCGGAAGCGGCCGTGGGCGCGCCCGCACCAGGTGCTGCCCTCGGGGAAGGCGGTCACGGCCGCGCCCGCGCCGAGGGCGCCGGCGATCTCGGCGACCGTGCCGGGCAGGGCGCGCAGCCGGTCCCGTTCGATGAACAGGGCCCCGCCGCGCGCCGCGAGCGCGCCCGCCACCGGCCACTGCCGCACCTCGGTCTTGGCGAGCATCCGGGCCGGGCGTACGGCGGTGAGCAGCGGGATGTCCAGCCAGGACACGTGGTTGGCGACCAGCAGCAGCCCGCCGTCCGGCGGGGCGGCGCCGGTGACGCGGACCCGGACCCCCATGGCCCGCACGATCATCCGGCACCAGCGCCCGACCCACTCGGCGGGGATCCTCCCGCCGAGCGGGGACAGCGCGACCCCGGCCAGCAGCAGGACCGCGACCGCGGTCAGCCGCAGCACGGCACGGGGTACGGCCGCGGCGGCCCCGGCCGGCTCCACGCAGGCGCCCGGGGTGCAGGGCGCGGTGGGCAGCCAGACGCTCATCAGGCCGGGACGAGGGAGAGGAAGTGCCGCAGGTAGCGCGGGTTGACCCGGCGCATCGACAGCAGGACGTACAGGTCGGCGACCCCGAAGTCGGGGTCGTGCGCGGGTTCCCCGCAGACCCAGGCGCCCAGCCGGAGGTAGCCGCGCAGCAGCGCCGGGAGGTCGGTGCGGCCGGCCGGGGCCCCGGCGTTCGGGACCCAGGGCAGCAGCGGGCGGACCCGGAACTCCTCGGGCGCCAGGTGCTTGCCGCGCACCCGCTCCCAGGTACCGGCGGCGAGAGTGCCGCCGTCGGCGAGCGGTACGGAGCAGCAGCCCGCCAGCCACTCGTGGCCGCGGTCGGTCATGTAGCGGGCTATGCCGGCCCAGATCAGGCCGATGACGGCGCCGTCGCGGTGGCCGGGGTGGACGCAGGAGCGGCCGACCTCGACCAGGCCGGGCCGGATCGCGTCGAGCGCGGTGAGGTCGAACTCGCCCTCGGAGTAGAGCCGGCCGGCGACCGCGGCCCGCTCCGGGGGCAGCAGCCGGTAGGTGCCGACGACCTGCCCGGTCACCTCCTCGCGGACGAGGAGGTGGTCGCAGTAGGCATCGAAGGCGTCGACGTCGTGCCCCGGCTCGGCGGTGGCCAGCAGGGCCCCCATCTCCCCGGCGAAGACGTCGTGCCGCAGCCGCTGCGCGGCACGCACGTCGGCCTCGTCACGGGCGAGGGTGACGGTGTAGCGGGTGGGTGCCGCGGGCTGCGGGGGGCGGTCGAGGGTGGTCACGCCGGTCATGGCTCTCTCCTGGGCACGGGCCGGGTCGGCGACGGGAGCGGCGGACCGGGTGCGTACGGCCCGCCGCTCCTGTTCTTCCGAGGCCGGTTGGCGTGCGCGTGACGGGTGCCGGGAGAGCGGATGTGGGGGTGGTGAACGCCGGGGTCAGCCGTCCTTGGTCACGCACCCGGCGAGCAGCCGCGCGGAGTCCTCCGCGTCCAGCACCCGCTCCAGGACGAGGTCGCCCGTCATGTGCGGGAAGAACCGGCCCGCGGGCCAGCTCCGCTCGTACGGCGGCGGGTCCAGGACGAGCAGTCGTACGCCGTCCACGACGGGGATGTCCGAGGGGGTGCCCTCGTTCCACACCCAGTCGCCGGAGGGTGTGACGAGGTTGAAGGAGCTGGTGGTGTGCACGTGTCCGGGCTGGTCGCGGCAGACGGCCGCCTCCTCGGCGGAGGGGGCGCGGCCGGGCAGGTGGCCGCCGCCGATCAGGACGTCGGCGAGCAGGGTGTGCAGCTGGAAGGTGTCGCCGATACCGCTCATGCGCAGCGCGTAACCGGTGCCGGTGGGGCGGTCCAGCACGACCAGCGGTTCGTCGTCCAGGACGAGCAGGGCGTAGGCCAGGCACTTGAAGTCGTGCCCGGAGGCCTCCTCCACCGAGCGCAGCGTCCGGAAGAGGCGGGCGCGCGTGTCGGCGTCGAGGGCGGTGCGGACCGCGGCGTGGTTGAGCATGGCGACGGAGGCCATCTCCCACTGGTGCAGGGTGAGCCAGGCGACGGCCGCGTCCTCGCCCACCCGGTCGAAGAGGTCCGGGTGGGCTTCCCCGGCCTCCGGGTCGGGGAACTCCCCGCCGCCGGTCGCCTCCCACCGCTCGCAGGCCTCCCGGGCGCCGTCGAGCGTCTCGGCCAGCCCGGCGAGGACGTACGGCCCGCACGCGGAGGGGTCGGCGCCGCGCTCGACGCAGGCGCCGACGATCACGGCGACGGTGGCGCGGGGGCCGGGCGGCACCTCGTCGAGGATTCCGGCGAGCCGTGGCCCGGCCTGGTGGAACTCCTGGTCGGCCGCCTCGCCGAAGAACCGGTGCAGGTCCTGGAAGCACTGCTGCGACCGGTCGGCGTCCCGTGCGCGGACAGCGGCCTCGAAACCGGCTACGGCGTCGAGGAACCGCTCCCTCCCCTTGTTTCCGAAGATCATGCGCGGAGCCTACAAGGGCCCGGGACACCAGACGGGGCCGGGGAGCACCACTCCCGGCCCCGCCCGCCCGCCTCCGTCCGGCGAACGTCCTTGAGGTGGTGACCGCTACCGCTTGCCCGCCTTCCGGGTGGCCCGCAGCCACTCCTTGTTCATGCTGGTGATCGACATCAGCGGAATGCCCTTGGGGCAGGCGGTGGCGCACTCACCGGTCAGCGTGCACCCGCCGAATCCCTCCGCGTCCATCCGGGCCACCATGTCCAGCACCCGCGTCTCCCGCTCGGGCGCCCCCTGGGGCAGCACGTTGAGATGGTTGACCTTGGCGGAGGTGAACAGCATCGCCGCCCCGTTCGGGCAGGCGGCCACGCACGCCCCGCACCCGATGCACTCGGCGTGCTCGAACGCGAAGTCGGCGTCGGCCTTCGGCACCGGCGTGGCGTGGGCCTCCGGCGCGGATCCGGTCGGCGCGGTGATGTAGCCGCCGGCCTGGATGATCCGGTCGAACGCCGACCGGTCCACCACCAGGTCCTTGATCACCGGGAAGGCGGACGCCCGCCACGGCTCGATGTCGATCGTGTCGCCGTCCCGGAAGGACCGCATGTGCAGCTGGCAGGTCGTGGTGCGCTCCGGCCCGTGCGCGTCGCCGTTGATGACCAGGCTGCACGCGCCGCAGATGCCCTCGCGGCAGTCGTGGTCGAAGGCGACCGGCTCCTCCCCGGCGAGGATGAGCTGTTCGTTGAGGACGTCCAGCATCTCCAGGAAGGACATGTCGGGCGAGATGTCGTCCACCTCGTAGGTGGACATCGCTCCTTCGGCGTCGGCGTTCTTCTGCCGCCAGACGCGCAGGGTGAGCTTCATGCGTAGCTCCGCTGGGTGGGGTGGACGTACTCGAAGACCAGGTCTTCCCTGTGCAGGACGGGTGCCTCGCCGGTGCCGGTGAACTCCCAGGCGGCGGCGTAGGAGAACGCGTCGTCCTTGCGGGCGGCCTCGCCGTCCGGGGTCTGGGACTCCTCGCGGAAGTGGCCGCCGCAGGACTCGGTGCGGTGCAGTGCGTCGAGGCACATCAGCTCGGCGAGCTCCAGGTAGTCGACGATGCGGTTGGCCTTCTCCAGGGACTGGTTGAACTCCTCGCCGGAGCCGGGCACCTTGATGCGCCGCCAGAACTCCTCGCGGATCTGGGGGATGCGTTCCAGGGCCTTGCGCAGGCCCGTGTCGGAGCGGGCCATGCCGCAGAACTCCCACATCAGTTCGCCGAGTTCGCGGTGGAAGGAGTCGGGGGTGCGGTCGCCGTCGACGGCCAGCAGCAGGTTGATCCGGTCCTCGGTCTCGGCCAGCACCTCCTGGACGACGGGGTGTGCGTCGGTGACCGGGTCCTGGTGCGGGTTGCGGGCCAGGTAGTCGTTGATGGTGGCCGGCAGCACGAAGTAGCCGTCGGCGAGGCCCTGCATCAGCGCGGACGCGCCGAGCCGGTTGGCGCCGTGGTCGGAGAAGTTGGCCTCGCCGATGGCGAACAGGCCGGGGATGGTGGTCTGGAGGTCGTAGTCGACCCACAGGCCGCCCATCGTGTAGTGCACGGCCGGGTAGATCCGCATCGGCACCTCGTACGGATCCTCGTCGGTGATCCGCTGGTACATGTCGAAGAGGTTGCCGTACCTGGCCTCGACGGCCTTGCGGCCCATGCGCCGGATGGCGTCGGCGAAGTCCAGGTAGACGCCCTGTCCGCCGGGGCCCACTCCCCTGCCCTCGTCGCAGACGTTCTTCGCGGCGCGGGAGGCGATGTCGCGGGGCACGAGGTTGCCGAAGGACGGGTAGATGCGCTCCAGGTAGTAGTCGCGCTCGTCCTCGGGGATCTCGTTCGGCGGGCGGGTGTCGCCCTGGGCCTTCGGCACCCAGATGCGGCCGTCGTTGCGCAGCGACTCGCTCATCAGCGTGAGCTTGGACTGGTGGTCGCCGGTGCGCGGGATGCAGGTCGGGTGGATCTGGGTGAAGCAGGGGTTGGCGAAGTAGGCGCCTCGCCGGTGCGCCCGCCAGACGGCGGTCGCGTTGGAGTTCATGGCGTTGGTCGACAGGTAGAAGACGTTGCCGTAGCCGCCGGAGGCGAGGACGACGGCGTCCGCGAAGTACGTGTCGATCTTCCCGGTGATCAGGTCCCGGGCGACGATTCCGCGGGCCCGCCCGTCGACGACGATCAGGTCGAGCATCTCGGTGCGCGGGTGCATCTCCACGTTGCCCGCGGCGATCTGCCTGCTGAGGGCCTGGTAGGCGCCGAGGAGCAGCTGCTGCCCCGTCTGGCCGCGGGCGTAGAAGGTGCGGGAGACCTGGACGCCGCCGAAGGAGCGGGTGTCGAGCAGGCCGCCGTACTCGCGGGCGAACGGCACGCCCTGGGCCACGCACTGGTCGATGATCTCGACCGAGATCTGGGCGAGCCGGTGCACGTTGGACTCGCGGGCCCGGAAGTCGCCGCCCTTGACGGTGTCGTAGAACAGGCGGTGGATGGAGTCGCCGTCGTTGCGGTAGTTCTTCGCCGCGTTGATGCCGCCCTGCGCGGCGATGGAGTGGGCGCGGCGCGGGGAGTCCTGGTAGCAGAACTGGACGACGCGGTAGCCCTGTTCGGCGAGGGTGGCGCCCGCGGAGCCGCCGGCGAGGCCGGTGCCCACGACGATGACCGTGTGCTTGCGGCGGTTGGCGGGGTTGACCAGCTTGGCCTCGAAGCGGCGCTTGTCCCAGCGTTCGTGGATCGGGCCGGCGGGGGCCTTGGTGTCGGTGACCGGCGTGCCGGTCGCGTAGTCGGCGTAGGTCGTCATGTCAGCTCACCACTCCGGTCATGACGCCCACGGGTACGGCGACGAAGCCGGCCGTGAGCAGCAGCGCGAGGACGTTCGCGAGGGTCTTCAGGGCGCGGTCGCGCCTCCGGCTGCCGACACCGAGGGTCTGGGCGGCGCTCCAGAATCCGTGCCGGATGTGCAGGCCGAGCGCCAGCATCGCGACGATGTAGACGACGTTGCCGTACCAGGTGGAGAAGGTGTCCACGACGTTCTGGTACGGGTGGCCCTCCTGGAAGCCGCCGGGGTGCACGGTGCCGGTGGTCAGGTCGAGGACGTGCCAGACGATGAACAGACCGAGGATGACGCCGCCCCAGCGCATGGTGCGGGTCGCGTAGCCGGCCCGGGGCTTCTTGTGCACGTACTTGCTGGGCCGTGCCCTGATGTCGCGGCGGCTGAGCTGGTAGGCGGAGGTGGCGTGGGCGACCACGGCGGCGAGGAGGACGACCCGGATCAGCCAGAGCGTCCACTCGTAGTGCATGAAGGGTTCGCCGACCGTGCGCAGCCAGTGCCCGTAGTGGTTGAACTCCCCCGCGCCGAAGAAGATCTTCAGGTTCCCGATGACGTGGGCGACCAGGTACAGGAGCATGATCACGCCGCTGACGGCCATCACGGTCTTCTTGCCGACGGAGGAGTCCCACATCGTGCGCGCCATGGACGGCCGTCGGTCCGTCCGCGTTGCCAGAGCCATGGCACAAGACGCTAGGGCCGAACGGGCCAATCGGTCCAAGACATGGTCCAGCTGGATTCCATAGGAGGAAGCTATCGTGAGGCCATGCAGTTCCAGCAGCTCCAGTACTTCGTGGCCGTCGCCGAGACCCGGCACTTCACCCGGGCCGCCGAGCTGGTCCACGTCGCCCAGCCGTCGCTGTCCCAGCAGATCAAGGCGCTGGAGCGGGAGCTGGGCGCGGACCTCTTCCTGCGCGCCCGGGGCAACATCACGCTCACCGACGCCGGGGAGGCGCTGCTGCCGCTGGCCCGGCGCATCCTGGCCGACGCGGACACCGCACGGCACGAGGTGCAGGAACTGGTCCAGCTGCGGCGGGGGCGGGTCCGGCTGGGGGCCACGCCGAGCCTGTGCACGGGGTTGCTGCCGGACGTGCTGCGCGCCTTCCACGACCGGTATCCGGGGATCCGGCTGCTGATCGAGGAAGGCGGCTCGCACGACCTGGTGCGGGAGCTGGCGCGCGGCGCGCTCGACCTCGCGCTGGTCGTGCTGCCGCTGCCGACGCCGGCGCCCGCGCTGACGACGGTGGAGCTGCTGCGGGAGGACCTCGTGGTGGTGTCCTCGCCGGAGGCGCCGGTCCCCGGCCGGGGCGGGCGGGCGGTGGAGATCCCCGACCTGGAGGGGGAACGGCTGGTGATGTTCCGGCACGGCTACGACCTGCGGGAACTGACCGTCGCCGCGTGCCGCTCCGCGGGGTTCGAGCCGGACTTCGCCGTGGAGGGCGGCGAGATGGACGCGGTGCTGGGGTTCGTCCGGGCGGGGCTCGGCGTGGCCGTCGTACCGCGGATGGTGGCCGCCCGGGCGGGCCGCGGGCTACGGGTCACCCCCCTGGCCCGCCCCGGCCTGCACCGCACCATCGCCCTCGCCCACCGCAGCGACGTGGCTCCGCCCCGGGCTGCCCGGGAACTGCAGCGGATGCTGTTGGAGCGGTAGGCGGCGGGGGAGACGGGGCCGGCGAGGCTCGCGGGGCCGGACGAGGCTTCGGGCCGGCAGGGCCGGGGGTGCGCACACGGTGCCGGTCAGCCCGCGACGGCCGGCTTGAGCACCTCCTCGCACCAGCGGCGGAAGGACGTGGGCGCGGTCTCGGGTGTGGTGGGCGCGGCGCTGCCGTAGAAGCCCTGCTCGGCGCTCGCGGACGCGAGGTCGGTCACGCCGCGCGCCCAGTCCTCGCTCGCGCCGTGCCGCAGCAGCGTCGCCTTGTACTCCGCCTCGCCGAGCCGCCGGAAGCGGACCGGACGGTCCAGCACCTCGGAGACCACGCGCGCCATGTCCTCGGGTGTCAGCGCGTCGGGGCCGACCGTCGGGACGTCCTCCTGGCCGGTCCAGGAGCCGTCGAGCAGCAGCCGCGCCGCCACGGCGCCGATGTCCCGGGTGGTGCAGGTGCGCAGCACCCGGTCGCCGTACGTCGCCATGGCGATGACACCGCTGTCGCGGATCGCCGAAGCCTGGTGGAGCAGGTTCTCCATGAGGTACGGCGGGCACAGCGCCCGGTGGTGGACACCGGTGGCCCGGATCTCGTCGTCCATGGCCAGCGAGGCCGAGATCTGCCCGGCGTTCCGGGCGACGCCGCGGCCCAGGGTGGAGACGCCGACGACCCGCTCGACGCCCTCGGTGCGGACCGCGTCGACCAGGGGCCGGGTGAAGGCGCGGAAGTGTCCCTCGACGCTGTCGGCGGTGGGCACCGGCGGCGCCAGCCAGAACACCCGGTCGACGCCCGCGCACGCCTTCGCGGTGACGTCGGGGTCGGCGTGCGAGCCGGTGACGGTCTCGACGCGGGCGCGCACCCGGGGGGACAGGCGCGCCGGGTCCCGGACGATCACGCGGACCTCTCCCGCCGCGTCCCCGGCGTCGAGGAGGTTGTCGAGGACCTGGCTGCCGATCTGGCCGGTCGGGGTGGTGACGAGGATCACGGAAGGCTCCTGGGAGGTGGGGAGTCGGGCAGGGTCGAGCCTGCCGTCCGGCCTCCGGCAACTGAAGGACCGCTTCGCTCGCGGTTGTTACCCTCAGGGCAATACCACCCTCAGGGCACTGCCGGAAGGAGGGCCAGGCCGTGGAGTCCCGCCCGCTGCGCTACTTCGTCGCCGTCGCCGAGGAACTCAACTTCGCCCGCGCGGCCGAACGGCTGGGCATCTCCGCCCCGCCCCTGTCCCGGGCGATCCGCCGGCTGGAGACCGATCTCGGGGTCACCCTCTTCGAACGGACCACCCACAGCGTCGCGCTGACCCGGGCCGGCGAAGTGCTCCTCACCGAGGCGCGGTTCGCGCTGGACGCCCTGGAGGCGGCCGGCCGGCGGGCCCGGCGCGCGGCGGGCCCGGACCGGAAGCTGGTCCTGGCGGTCAAGGCCGACGGCGACGCCGGCCTGCTGGAGCCGGTCCTGGAGCACTACGCCACCGACCCCGCCGCCGTACCGGTGACGGTCCGGCTGTGCGGCTGGCTGGAGCAGCCGCGGCTGCTGCGCCGCGGCGAGGCCGACGCCGCGCTGATCCACGAACCCTTCGACCGCACCGGTCTGGACAGCGAGACCCTGGTCGCCGAGGCGCGGGTCGCGGTGCTCGGCGCGGCCCACCCGCTCGCCGCCCGCGACCACGTCCTGCTCGCCGACCTGGGGCTGCGCCCCGGGGATCTGCACCGGTTCCTGGAGGAGACGCGGCGCGAGGGCCGCGATCTCGCCCAGGTGCTCACCCGCGTCGCCCTGGGCGAACTGGTCACCCTGCTGCCGGCGTCCGTCGCCGACCGCTACCCGCGTCCGGGCGTCGTCTACCGGCCCGTCCCGGACGCGCCGCCCTCGCTGCTGGCGATCGCCTGGCCGCAGCAGTCCCGCTCCACCGCCACCGCGGCACTCGTCCGCGCGGCCGCCGCCGTGGCCGCCCGGGAGGGGAACGACGCCGTCGCCGCCCGGGAGGGGAACGACGCCGTCGCCGCCCGGGAGGGGGACGACGGCGCGGCTCAGCCCGTGGCGTCGACCAGGGCCAGGTCGTGGAGCCTCTCCGGCGGGCCCGGGCGGGCGTAGTACCAGCCCTGGGCCGTGTCGCAGCCCAGTATCCGCAGTTGTTCGGCCTGGGCTCCGGTCTCCACGCCCTCGACGGTGACCGCGAGATCGAGGCTGTGGGCCAGCGTGACGATGCCCTCCACGATCTTGAGGTCGACGGGGTCGGCCGGGAACTGCTGCATGCCCTGGGTGAAGGACCGGTCGAGTTTGAGGATGCTCACCGGCAGGCGGCGCAGGTTGGCGAGGTTGGAGTAACCGGTGCCGAAGTCGTCCAGGGCGATGTCGACGCCCATCTCGGCCAGCCGGCGCAGGGGTTTGAGCAGGTCGTCGTCGGCGCCGATGAGCGCGGACTCGGTGACCTCCAGGCAGAGGGCGTCCGGGGTGACGCCCGACCGTTCGAGGATGTCGATCGTGTCCTGCACCAGCCCGGGGTGACTGAGCTGGCACGGGGACAGGTTGACGTTGATGCGCAGCGGGCCGGCGGCGGTCTCCTCGCCGTAGCGCTCGCGCCAGGCGCGGGCCTGGCGGATCGACTCCTCCAGGACCCAGCGGCCGAGCGGCACGATCAGTCCGGTGTGCTCGGCGAGCGGGATGAAGCGGTCGGGGCCGAGGACGCCGTGCTGCGGGTGCAGCCAGCGCACCAGGGCCTCGGCACCACGCACGCTGCCGTCGCCGAGGTGGACCAGGGGCTGGTACTCGATGAAGAACTCGCCGCGTTCCAGGGCCGTCGGCAGGGCCGTGGTCAGGCCGTGGCGGGTGATCGCGCGGGCGTCGGCCTCGGGGTCGGCGAGTTCGGAGCGGTTGCCGCCGGCCGACTTGGCCCGGTACATGGTGATGTCGGCGCTGCGCAGCACCTCCGCCGCGGTGCGCTCGCCGGCCGGGCCCTCCACGATGCCGAGGCTGCCGCGCACCATGAGGTCGCGGCCGTCGATGCTGATCGGGGTGACCAGCGCGTTCATGATGCGCTCGGCGAGTTCGTCCACCGTGCGCTCGGTGCCGGGGCCGGTGGTCAGGGCCACGAACTCGTCGCCGCCGAGCCGGGCGACCATCTCGCCGGGCGCGGTCGCGCAGGACTGGAGCCGGTCGGCGACCTCCACCAGCAGCCGGTCGCCGGCCGCGTGGCCGAGGCTGTCGTTGACGGTCTTGAAGCCGTCCAGGTCGAGGTAGCACAGGCCGAAGCGCTGGCCCTCGCCCGCGTTCAGGGCCTTCTCCAGCCGTTCGAAGAACAGGGAGCGGTTGGGCAGGCCGGTGAGGGCGTCGTGCGTGGCCTCGTAGCGCAGCCGGAGGTTGAGCAGGCGGCGCTCGGTGGTGTCCTCCATCAGGGCGAGCTGGTACTGCGGGGCGCCGTCGGCGTCGCGCAGCAGGGAGACGGTCAGGTTGGTCCACAGGACCGTGCCGTCGGTGCGGTTGAAGGCCTTCTCCACGTGGTAGTGCTCGCGCTCGCCGCGCACGAGTTCGTCGTAGAGCCGCCAGGTCTGCGGGGCGTCCTCGGGGTGCACCCAGTCCTGGACGCGCCGGCCGCGCAGCGCCTGTTCGGAGAGGCCGAACATGCGCAGCAGCGCCTTGTTGACCTGGAGGACGTTGCCGTCGAGGTCGGCGATGCCGATCCCTATCGCGGCGCCCTCGAAGACCGCGCGGAAGCGGGCCTCGCTCGCGTGCAGCGCCTGGGCCACCACGCCCTGGGCCTGCAACGCGGCCTGGGCGATGGCCTCCTGCTCGGCGAGGGTGCGCTCGCGCAGCGCCTGGGCGTAGCCGGCGGCCATCGCGTGCTGCAGGCGTGAGGAGCGCATGCGCAGTGCGTCCTGGGGGCCGTCCTCGCCGCAGTACAGGACGAGGTAGGCGTCCACGCAGTCCAGGGTGCGGGCGAGGGCTTCGGGGTCGGTGCAGTGCGCCTCGACCAGGGCGGCGCCCACGGCCTTCGCCGCGTCCGCGTCGAAGCTGCGGGCGCGCAGCAGCTCGCTCAACCGGCGTGCGAGCGGCAGGAGCTGTTCCTCGAACTCGGCGCGGGTCAGCGACGTGGAGGTCACCGGGAAGAGGGCCCGGCTCCAGATCGTCGTCAGCCGGCGCAGTCTGTCCTCCGGCCCGTCCGGCTCCGCGCTCACGCCGTACGCCCCACGCCGGCGAATCCGGAGAAGGCGTACGGATCCTCGTCCTCCGGTGCCGATTCCGGGCGCCAGTGCGGCATCGGCACCAGTCCGGGTTCCACCATGTCGTACCCCTCGAAGAACCGCGCGATCTCGTCGCGCGAGCGCATGATCAGCGGGTTGCGAATGTCCTTGTACACGTCCACCGCGCCCTCGGCCCGCTCGGCGGGCAGCGGGATTCCCTCGTACGAGGCATGGGTGAGGATCAGCAGGCTGCCGGGCGCGAGCGCCTTGCACAGCTCGGCCACCGCACCGTACGGGTCGTCCGCGTCTTCCACGAAGTGCAGTATGGCAACGAGGAGCAGGGCCACTGGCCGATTCAGGTCGATCAGCCGCTCCAGTTGGGGGCTCGCGAGGATCTCCTGGGGCTTGCGGAGGTCGGCCGCGACCACGTCCGCGTCGTCGTTGCCCGCCAGGACGGCCTGGCTGTGGGCCACCGCCACCGGGTCGTGGTCGACGTAGACGACGCGGGCGCCCGGTACGGCCGTCTGCGCCACCTCGTGGACGTTGCCGAAGGTCGGGATGCCGGAACCGATGTCGAGGAACTGGGTGATGCCCTCGCCGGCCGCGAACCGCACGGCGCGGCGCATGAACGCCCGGTTGGCCTGCATGACCTTCGGGAGGCCCGGCATGAACTCCATCGCCTTGCGGGCCGCTTCCCGGTCGACCTCGAAGTTGTGCGAACCGCCCAGGTAGTAGTCGTAGATCCGCGAGACGCTGGGCACCGTGATGTCGATGCTCCGTGGGGCCCAGGCGGGACGCTCCATGTGACTCTCCAAGGCGTGGACAGGTGTAGGCGATCCGGTGTTCGAGCTGAGGCTACTGATCGCCTGCCAAAGGAGCGACCCGAACCGGAAATTGACCGTCCGTTCCCGGTCACTGCCTGCGGCAAGTGCCCGTATGACCCCGCTGTGTGACGGCTGTCCGGCCGTGCGCGCGGCCACCGCGCACAGCGATCCGCCCCCTCCGTGCGGTGCGGAGGGGGCGGATCTTCGGCCGCGCGTCGGGCGGGGGGCGGGGCGATCGACCTGGGGAGGTGATCTACTTGCCCGGCGCGCCGACCGGCTTTCCGTCGGGCGAGACGGCGTACCAGGTGCCGCCCACGCCCTGACCGTTGGTGTCGCCGGGGGCCTTGTCCCCGGAGAAGGTGTAGATCGGCCAGCAGTTGACCGTCATCTGCTTGACGCCGTCGGGACGGGAGAAGGACATCAGGCCCTTCTTCTTCACGCCCTCCGTGTCGTCGGTGTTGACCGGTCCGACGGCCGGCCACTTCTCCAGGCAGGCCCCGGTGCAGTGGGAGACGGGCTTCGGCCAGGCCTGGTCCTTCAGGAAGCGGTAGACCGTCATGCCGTTCTTGTCGACGACGACCTCGCCCAGCTTGGGGTCCTTGCGGACGGAGAGACCGGGCAGGTCGGACAGCTTGGCCTTCTTCCCGGAGGGGGCGAGGGCGAACCACTTGCCGCCCACGCCCTGGCCGTTGACGTCCCCGGCGTTGACGTCCTTGGCGTAGCGGTAGGCGGGCCAGCCGCCGATGGTGAGCTGCTTGGAGCCGTCGGCGCGGGTGACCTCGCCGAGCAGCGCCTTGTCGATGCCGGCGCCGGCGGAGGCGTCGTCGGCGGGAACCGGCGGCCAGGTGGTGGCGCAGTCGCCGTCGCAGTTGGACTTGGGCGGGTTGGCGGTGTCCTTGTCGAACCGGTAGAGGGTGAGGCCGGAGCCGTCGGTCAGCACGTTCCCCAGTTCGGGGTTGCTCGCCACGGCGAGCTTGCCCGCGGGGGTGGCCGGCGCCGCGGAGGCGGAGGCCTGGTTGCCGTCGGCGCCGTACCCGTTGCCCGCGCCGGTCTGGGTACCGCTGCCCGGGTTGCCGTAGTCGCCGGCCGCGGCCGTGGCCCCGACGTTCTGGGCCGCCGACGCGGGAGTGGTGGTGTTGTCCTGACCGCACGCCGTCGTCAGCGCCAGCACCGAAGCGGCTGTGGCCACCAGTGAGGCGGTCCGCCAGGAGGTCTTCATCGTCAAACTCCCCATTTTCGCCTGGATATTGCAGCGCCCTGCTGCGCCGCCGCACGGTCATGGGTACGCACCGAAGGGGCCGGCGCGTTCAACGGCGGCCGGAATTTCTTTCCGGCGGTCCGTTCCGCTCGTCAAACCTCCGACCGCACCAACTCCCTCATTCGGATCAACCTCGGCGCACTACGGCGTACGGGAGCCGTCCGCGCCTCATGATCTGCGTCGTGCATGGACCCGAAGTGACCCGATGCGCGCCCGCCACAAGGGTCGTGGCCCTGTTGACGCTGACCTGGGCCCTGGTGGGCTGTCCGGCCGGCATCGCGTCGGCCGACGCCTGCGCGTACGCCTCGACGGGACCGGACGGCACGGTGGCGGTGGCCTACGCCGGCGGCCACCACTGGCCCGACCCGCCCTGCCCGAAGCCGCCGCCTCCGCCGTGTCCGCCCACACCGACACCGACGCCGACACCGCCTCCCAAGCCGACACCCCCGCCGGAACCGACGCCGAAGCCGACGCCCACACCCAGGCCGACCCCCACGCCCAGGCCGAAGCCGACACCCACGCCGCGGCCGCCCGCCCGGCCCGCTCCGCCGCCCCCGCCGTCACCCACGCCCACCCCACCGCCGGCGCCGAAGCCGAAGCCGAAGCCCAAGCCCGCCCCGCGTCCCTCCGTGACCCCGGTGAGCTACCCGGCGTACCAACCCCACGCCATCAGCCACCCACCGCGCGGCCGCACCAAGCCCGTCACCTACGTCCTGCTCATCACCGTTCCCGCGATCGTCGCCGTCGCGGCGCTGCGTCCGCGCTGACGCGCCGGCCCGCTCACCTCTGGAGGCACCTGTTGTCGGATTGGCTTGTTCTCGTCCTCGCGATGCTGGGGGCCTGTGCCGTGGTGGTGGTCATCACGCTGCTACGGCACCGGACGGCCGCCGAGGACGAGGATCCGAGCGAGACCCCGGACGTCATCGAGTACATGACGATGTGGATCGGTGTCATCTACGCCATCGTGCTGGGCCTGGCCATCGCGGGCGTGTGGGAGGCCCGCAACGCCGCCCAGGACTACGTGCAGACCGAGGCCCAGGCGCTGCACGAGATCTCCGAACGGGTCCGGGTCTACCCGCCCGACGTCCGGGACGGCATCCGCGCGGACCTGGACGCCTACGTGACCTACGTCGTCCACTCCGAGTGGCGGACGATGGCGCACGAGGAACGCGTCACGGACCGCGGCACCGAACTGCTGCGGCAGGTCCGGGCGGACGTCACCGACTACCGTCCGAAGAACGACTTCGAGGCACAGGCCTACCAGCCCCTGCTGGACCAGCTCGCCACCGCCGACCAGGCGCGCAACGCGCGGGCCGACTCCACCGGGGCCACCATGCCGCCGGTGGTGTGGTGGGGGCTGCTCACCGGGGCGCTGATCACCATCGGCATGGTCTTCGCGCTCCAGATCCGGCGCACCGGACGTGAGCTGATCCTGGCCGGGCTGTTCTCCGCGACCATCGCCTTCATGCTGTTCCTCATCTGGGACTTCGACGCGCCCTACAGCCGGGGCATCGCGGTGACCGCGGAACCGTTCCTGAGCCTGTTCCCTGGCGCCGGCGGATAGCCCGGCCACCGCCTCGGCACCCGCCACCGCCTCGGCGCCCGACGCCTCGGCGGTACGGCCGCCACGACAGGCCTTCGCCCCCGCTTCCGTGCGGAATCGGGGCGAAGGCCTGTCGGTGTGCGAGGGCTCGGGGGCGCGGGGACGGCTCCGGTGGCCCCGGCGGCGCACCGGGGCGCTCAGACGCGCTTCTCGTGCCGGCGACGCATCCAGAGGGCACCACCGCCGACCAGGGCCGCGGTGACCAGGCCGCCGCCGATGGCCACGTCGGCGGGCGTGGCGCCGGTGGTCCTGCTTCCGCCGATGCCGCCGTTGACACCGCCGAGCACGGTGAAGGCGTCCCTGCGGGTCAGGGTGCGGCCGTCGCAGCGCACGGTGACGTCGTAGCGGCCGCGGCGGGCGGCGCGGTCGACGGTGGCGACACCCCGTGCGGTGTCGTCGCGGAACGACTCCAGCCGGACGGTGCCGAAGGCGTCGGAACTCGCCGTACCGAACGTGCAGCCGTTGACGATGATGGTGAGGCGGCCTCCGGCGGGCAGGACGTCGGGCGTGACGAAGATGTCGCGCGAGTTCACGCCGTCACCGTGGCCCTCGCCCTCGCCTCCGTTCCCGCGGCCGAAGTCGCCGCCTCGGTCGCCGCCTTCACCCCCGTGGCCGTTGCCCCCGCGGCCGTTGCCCTCGCCCCCGCGACCGTTGCCCTCGCCCCCGCGACCGTTGCCCTCACCGCCGCGGCCGTTGCCCTCGCCCCCGCGGCCGTTCCCGTTCCCGTTGCCTCCGTGGCCGTTGCCGTTCCCGAAGCCCTCGCCCCCGCGGCCGTTGCCGTTGAAGTTCCCGTTGCCGTTCCCGTTGCCGTTCCCGTTGAAGTTCCCGTTGCCGTTGAAGTTCCCGTTCCCGTTGAAGTGGCCGTTGCCGTTGATGTTGCCGTTCCCCGGGAAGACGCCGTTCCCGCTGAAGGTGCCGATGTTGCCGGTGCCGGGGACGATGACGGTGGTGTTGTCGGTGCCGCTCGGTCCGCCCCCGTTGCCCATGCCGTCCGCGACGGCCACCGGGGCGGCGAGCCCGAGCACGGCGACTGTGGTGCACGCCGCCGCCAGGGCACGTTGGTTGCGCATGTGATCCTCCGCGGGAGGTCACCGGGTCCCGTCCCCGGTGGATCGGCGAGAAACACCTCCCAGGGAAGACCCTCGGACGCGCGGAACACGCCCGCATGTCGAGAATGGTCCGTCCCGGTGATCCGACACGCCGACGGACAACCGGACAATCTGATATTGCCGCAGGTCACGGACCGTCAGAAAATTCCTGGGAACGGCAACTCGGATGGCTCACCGGACGGGCGGCCCGCCACCCGTTCGCCGATCGCCCCGTCGCCCGTGGCCCGCGCGGGATTTAGCGTTTTCCCATGCGCGACGGACGTGGGGACGACCGCGTCGAGAGGGGATGGCGAATGTCTGCGTCCAAGCTGTCCGAGCTTGCCGAGGAGGAAGCGCGGCGGAGGAAACGCGCCCCGTGGGGCGTCATAGCGCTTGCTCTGCTTTCCGGCCTGGCGCTCATCCGGAACGGTTCCGGAGAATTCGACGTCGGCCCGCCGCAGCCCGCCTCGGCGGCGGCCCCGGACATCCGTGCCACCCAGGGCTCCCTCGCGCCCGCACCCACGGCGCTGCCGTTCTCCCCCGTGCAGCGGGTGCGGATCCCGGCGATCCGGGTGGACGCCCCCGTGGTGCAGGTCGGACTGGACACGGACGGCTGGGTCGCCGCACCGCCGCCGGACAACCCCAACCTGGCCGGCTGGTTCACCGGCGCCGTCTCCCCGGGGGAGAAGGGCACCGCGGTCGTCGTCGGCCATGTCGACAACAAGCAGGGCCCCGCCGTGTTCTACGGTCTCGGGGCGCTGCAGAAGGGGAACCAGGTCGAGGTCCTGCGCCAGGACGGGAAGACCGCGGTGTTCGAGATCTACGGCGTCGAGGTCTTCGCGAAGAACAACTTCCCCGGCGACCGCGTGTACGGCTCGAAGGGCACACCGGAACTCCGGGTCATCACCTGCGGGGGCGGATTCTCGAAGCAGAACGGCTACGAAGGGAACGTCGTCGTCTTCGCCCGTCTGGCCGCGGTGGTCTGAGCCGCCGCGGCCGGGACGGTGACCGTCACACGCGCCGGCGCGGCACGCTGATGCGGTATCCGGAGTCGATCAGATAGGGCAGCCATTCCCGGATGGCGTGGACGGTCTGCGAGCGGTCGCCCCCGGCGTCGTGGGAGAGCACCACGACCCCGGGGGCGGCGCCCTCCTCGACCCGGTCCACGATGGTGTCGGTGCCGGGCTCCGACCAGTCGGTGGTGTCCACGGTCCACGCCATGGGCTCCATGCCCATGTCGGCCCCCAGTTGGAAGGCGGCGCGGTTCCAGGCGCCGTAGGGGGCGCGGAACCACTGCGGGCGCTCGCCGTAGGCGTCCTCGATGGCGTCGCTGGTGCTCTCCATCTCGTCCCGGATCTCCCCCCGGTCGAGTTCGGTCAGCAGCGGGTGCGTCCAGGTGTGGTTGCCGACGACATGGCCCTCGTCGGCCATCCGGGCCAGCAGTTCCTTGTTCTCGACCACGCACTCGCCGCACACGAAGAACATCGCCCGTACGCCGTAGTGGGCGAGGGTGTCCAGGATGTGCGGGGTGTACTCCGGGTGGGGGCCGTCGTCGAAGGTCAGCACCATGCGCCGGCCGCGCCCGGAGATCCGCAGGATGGGCTCCTCGCGCACCTTCAGCTTGCGGGGCGCGGCGCGCGGCGGGCCGTACCCGGTGAGGGGCTGGAGCCGGAAGGCGGAGGGCGCCAGCGCCTGGCGGGCCTGCGGGCCGGCGACGGGTGCCGCGGCGGTCGGGGCGGTCTCCTCGGTGCCGGCCAGGACGACTCCGGCGGTACCCGCGGCTCCCAGGGCGGCGGCCCCGCCGGCGAGGAGGATCCGGCGGCGCGTGAACAACTGATCCTTCTGCATGACCCATCAGTCGCCCCGCCGGACTCCGGCGCACCCCAACGACACCGGTGCGACTGCGGGAATGCACCCGGACAGCGGAGTGGACACGGGTTCGGGCGGGGCCGTGCGGCGGGGCCGGCCGGTTCCGGGTTCCGGACCCGTCCTGGCGCGGGTCCGGCCCCGTCCCCTCCGGCGAGGCCGGACACCGGCACGGACGGCGGGCCCGCCGTGGTGGCGGGCCGCCGTCCGGTCTCCGAGTGCCCCCTCCACGTACATGAACTCCACGTGCCCCGCGCGGAACCACGGGTCCCCTGCACGCCGGTCACGGTGCATCAGGTCCGGGACCCCGGACAGCCGGGGGAATCGCTGATTCCGATAGCCTCACGGCCGTGACGGAACAGCACGAGCAGCACTCTCACCGGTTCGAACGGGGTACGGACGGGCCGAAGGTCATCCTGGTCGGCGTGGACGGCTCCGACTCCTCGATGCGCGCCGCCGCGTACGCGAGCGGACTGGCCCGGCGCCAGCACGCGCTGCTGGCGGTGGTGTACGTCCAGCCGGTGCTCGCGGCGGGGGCGGCGCTCGGGGCCCCGGTGGCGGAGACCACCGACGAGATCGCCGAGGACCTGGTCGCGCAGATCCGGGAGGCGGCCGAGCGGGTCAGGGGGATCTTCGAGGTGCGCTGGGAGTTCCACACCTTCCGCGGGGATCCCTACAACGGGCTGGTGCAGGCGGCGGACGAGCTGAAGGCGGACGCGGTGGTGGTGGGCGCCTCGGAGCAGGCCGGGCACCGGATCATCGGCTCGGTGGCGGTCCGGCTGGTGAAGGCGGGACGCTGGCCGGTGACGGTGGTGCCGTAGGGCGGCGGGACGGCCGGCGGCGGGCACCGGACCCCGGGCCGGCCGTGCGTGGCGTCTTCCCTGGGCGGCGGCCCTGAGCCATCATGATCGGCCGTCAGCCGTTGCCGTGGGCGAAGAGGTGAGACGCATGGCCGGGATCCGCGCGGGTGAGGGAATTCTCCGCCGCAAACCCATCGAGCACATCGAGGAGACCGAGGTCGGCGAGGGCACCCGGCTGGACAAGTCGCTGGGGCTCTGGCAGCTCACCGCCATCGGCGTGGGCGGCATCATCGGCGCGGGCATCTTCACGCTGGCCGGCACGGTGGCGAACGGTACGGCCGGGCCCGCGGTGCTGGTGTCGTTCCTGATCGCCGGTGTCGCGAGCGCGTGCGCGGCGCTGTCGTACGCCGAGTTCGCGGGCCTGATCCCGAAGGCGGGGTCGGCCTACACGTACGGGTACGCGGTGCTCGGCGAGTTCGCGGGCTGGTTCATCGGCTGGGACCTGCTGCTGGAGTACACCGCGATCGTGGCCGTGGTCGCCATCGGCATCTCCGGCTACTTCAGCTTCCTGGTCGAGGAGATGGGTGCCGATCTGCCGCGGTGGATGCTGGGCGCGCCCGGCACCGGGTCCGGGCACCGGGTCGACCTGTTCGCGGCCCTGCTGTGTCTGCTGATCGCCTGGCTGCTGAACCAGGGCATCCGCAGCGCGGCCCGGTTCGAGACGTTCGTGGTCGCGCTGAAGGTGCTGGTGGTGCTGCTGGTGATCGGGGTGGGCGCCTTCCACATCAACACGGGCAACTACCACCCCTTCTTCCCGTTCGGCATCACCGGCGCGTTCACCGGCGCCGCCACGGTGTTCTTCGCGGTGTTCGGCTACGACGCGATGTCGACGGCGGCCGAGGAGTCGAAGGACGCCCAGCGGCACATGCCGAAGGCGATCATCTACTCGCTGGTGATCTCCATGGTGCTGTACGCGGCGGCCTGTCTGGTGCTGACGGGCATGCAGAACTACAAGGACATCGACAAGGAGAGCGGCTTCTCCACGGCGTTCAAGTCGGTGGGCCTGGGCGCGCTGGCGGACGTGATCGCGGTCGGTGCGATCATCGGCATCCTCACGGTGATGTTCACGTTCATGCTGGGCGTGACCCGGGTGTGGTTCTCGATGTCCCGGGACGGACTGCTGCCCCGGTGGTTCGCGAAGACGCACCCGACGCGGCACGTGCCGACCCGGGTGACCTGGATCGTGGGGCTGGCCTCGGCCGTCATCGCCGGGTTCGTACCGATCGGCGAGGCGGCCGAGCTGACCAACATCGGCATCCTGCTGGCGTTCGTGGTGGTGTGCGTGGCGGTGATCGTGCTGCGCTACCGGCAGCCGGAGCTGCCGCGCACCTTCCGGACGCCGGGGATGCCGGTCGTGCCCGCGCTGGGTGTCCTCTTCTCGATCTGGCTGATCACGTTCCTGCAGTGGCAGACCTGGGTGCGGTTCGCGGTGTGGTTCGTGATCGGCTGCGTGATCTACTTCGGCTACTCCTACCGGCGCTCGGTGCTGGCCGTCCGGCGGCCCGCCGAGTGAGCGGGACGCCGGTCACTCCCCCATGACCAGGCCGTCCTGGGCGGCTCCGCGGCTGAGCACCACCTGCCTGATCCGGTCGCGCCGGGCCTGCAGTTCGGCGCCCCGGTCGATGGCCTGGTTGAGGTTGACGACCCGGCCGGCGTCGAGGTCGTACAGCTGCGGGACGAACTCGGCCTTGGTGACCCGCCAGGCCTCGCCGGGCCGGGCGGGCGGGGCGAAGGTGAAGCGGCCGAGGGTGGACTCGTTGCCCCGCGGGTCCTGGGCGCCGTCGCCGTTGTACATCTCGCCGGCGATCTGGTCGCCCATCCCGTAGATCACCCAGGTGCCGTTGACCTTCTCGTACGCCTGCGGGACGTGGGCGTGGGTGCCGAGGATCAGGTCGATGTCCCGGTGGCCGTCGGTGGCGGAGGCGGTGAGCCGCTGGGCGAGGGAGAGCTGGAGCCGGTCGGGCTGGTCCTGCCACTCGGTGCCCCAGTGCACGGAGAGCACGACCACGTCGGCGCCGGCCTTCCGGGCGGCACGGGCGTCGGCGATCATCCGGTCGGCGTCGATCAGGTTGACCGCCCAGGGCTGTCCGGGCGGCAGCGGGTTGCCGTTGGTGCCGAAGGTGTACGACAGGTGGGCGACCCTGGCCGCGCCGGCCCGCAGCATCGTGACCGTACGGGCCTCGGCCTCGCTGCGGGCGGTACCGGCGTGCCGGAGGCCGGCCCCGTCCATGGCGTCGAGGGTGCGCCGGATGCCGGCGGCGCCGTCGTCGAGGGCGTGGTTGGAGGCGGTGGAGCAGCCGTCGTAGCCGGTGGCGGCGAGGCCGTCGGCGATCTGCGGCGGGGACTTGAAGACCGGGTAGCCGGCGTAGTCGCCGTCGGCGCCGTAGACGGTCTCCATGTGACACAGCGCCAGGTCGGCGCGGGAGACGACCGGTTGGACGCCGGCCAGCATGGGACGGAAGTCGTGGCCGCCGCCGTCGGCGTCGTAGGCGGCCCGTTCGATGACGGAGGTGTGCGGCAGGACGTCCCCGGAGGCGACGAGGGTGAAGCCGCGGGCCTCGGTGGGCGCCGCGCCTGACTGGGCGCCGGAGTCCCGGTGCTGGTTCTGGCAGGCCGCCCCGGCCGCGAGGACGGCGGTCAGGGCCAGGGCCACCTGCTGTCTGCGTCCGATCATCAGCTCACCCCAGGATTGTCGTATATACAGACGAAGCCGTGACGGGCATATGGGTATGAAGCTGATGTGCCGGATAAACAGACCGGGTGGGGTCATTAGCCCGTCCGGTGTCCTGTCGGCCCGCTCGGCCGACCGTTCGCCGACGCGATCGACCGTCCGTCGCAGGGCCGGGTCCGCCCCCTGTCCGCCGGCCGCGCCCTGCGCTGCGATACGGCCATGACGGCCGGAACCTCACTCACCCACCGGGCGACGACCGCCGAGCACGAGCTGGCCGCGCTCCAGCGCGAGCACGGCGGATTCCTGTTCGCCCTGCTGTTCAGGCTCTGCGACGGAGACCGGCAGCGCGCCGAGGACCTCGTGCAGGAGACCCTGGTGCGCGCCTGGCAGCATCCCGAGGCGCTGCACGCCGACGACTACGACTCCGTACGGCCCTGGCTGCTCACCGTGGCCCGGCGGCTCGCCATCGACGCCCGGCGGGCCCGGGACGCGCGGCCGCCCGAGACCGGCGACGAGGTCCCCGAGAACGCGCGGGTGACCGCCGACCACGCCGAACGGGCCGCGGCGATGCTCGATGTCCGGGAGGCTGTGAAGACACTCACGCCGGAGCACCGTGACGTCCTGGTACTCGTGTACTTCCTCGGGGCCAGTGTGGCGGAAGCGGCGCGGACCCTGGGGATTCCACCCGGTACCGTGAAATCCCGGGCGTACTACGCGCTGCGCGCCCTGCGCCGGGTCCTTCCGGGTTACGCCGCCGACCTGCGGTGAAACCGGAGCCTGAGCAAAGCCTTGGTAAAGCGCCTTGCTGCGGCCCCCGTTCGGGCAATGGGCTGTCCTCATGCGCGTTCCGGTCGGGGGCCGGGCCCGGGATTCGGGCGACGCGCGGGTACCGGAGGAAGGGCAGGAAGGGCATGCCGCACAGAGGTCACGAGAGCACGGACGGCACCGGCGGCGGTGAACTGGCCGTCCCGATGGCCTGGTTGTACGCCGAGTACATCGCCGACGAACTGCTGCGCACCGGCGATCTGATGCCGCCGACGTCCTTCGAGTTCCGGGCCGGCCGGGACGCCCTGGCGCTGACCGTCTTCCTGTCCGACACCGACGGGGAGCTGTCCGGCATCCGGGTGATCTCCCAACTGGAGAACTGGCTGTCCCTGACCGCCTACGACCAGCCGTGGCGGGACTGGGTGCGCGAACGGATGGCCGAGCTGACGGACCGGGCGGCCCGCGCCGGCACCCCCAGCCCCGACCTGGCGCTGGCGGAGGACGCCTGGCGGTGGCTGGAGGAGACCGAGCTGCTCGCCCCGGACCTGGACGCGGTGCCCGGCGGCGGGGCCCTCGGGGAGGACGACGGACCGAAGGTGTGGACCCCGGCCTGGCGGCTCGGCCTGCCCCTCGGCCACCTCGCGATCCACCTCTTCTGAACGTCCCGGAATTCACACCAATCCGCGGGCCGGACCGCTCCGAATCTCTTGTCCGTGATTCTTTGCGCGGCTTGAGTGATTCGGCGGTCGGCTGCGTACGGGTGGGAGCAACGAGTAACCCTTCCCCCACCCTTCGGCACGAGGATTCGGCATGAGGTCCCTGGAAAGGCATCGCGACGTCGGCGCGTACGCGCTCGGCGTGCTGGACGAGGCGGAGGCCTTCCGCTTCGAGGACCACCTCATGGAGTGCCCTCAGTGCGCGGCACGCGTGACCGAGTTCGGGCCCGCGACCCGGCAGTTGATGCTGTACCGCCGGGCCACGCCGCGTTTCGTGCACCCCATGGCACAGCCCGGTCCCCGGCTGCTGGACCGGCTGCTCGGCGACCTGGCACGCCGGCAGCGGGCACGGCGCCGCCGGCTGCTGTACGGCCTGGCCGCCTCGGTGGTGCTGGCCGTGGCCGGTCCCGGGATCGTGGCCTTCGCCGGCCACGAGGAGCCGGCCGCCCGGGTCACGGCGGCCACCGATCCGCGGACCGGGGTGTGGGCGCGGGTCACCTCCGCCGACCAGGACTGGGGCAGCGATCTGCGGCTGGAGGTCAAGGACGGCTCCGGGGCGCACACCTGCCGGCTGGTCGCGGTCGGCCGCGACGGCACGGAACAGGTCGTCGCGGGCTGGACCAACCCCGGCGAGGGCGCCCGGCCCACCACCACGATGGGCGCCGCCTCGATGCACCCGGACCAGATCGCCCGCTACGAGATCCGCACGGCGGAGGGAAAGCTGCTGGTCACCGTCGGGGCACGGTGACGGCACCAGCCGGGGCTCACTTCAGCAGGCGGGACAGCCTGCGGTCGGCCAACGGCTTGCCGCCCGTCTGGCAGGTCGCGCAGTACTGGAGCGAGGAGTCGCTGAAGGAGACCTCCCGGATGGTGTCGCCGCACACCGGGCAGGGCTCGCCGGTACGGCCGTGGACGCGCAGGCCGCTCTTCTTCTCCGTCTTCAGGCGGCCGGCCGCCACTCCCCGGGACCGCTCGACCGCTTCGGCCAGCGTGTCGCGCAGCGCCGTGTACAGCCGGTGGGTCTCCTCCGGGGTCAGGGAGGCGGCGAGCTTGAACGGGGACATCCTCGCGGCGTGCAGGATCTCGTCGCTGTAGGCGTTGCCGACGCCCGCGATCAGGGACTGGTCGCGCAGGGCGCCCTTCAGCTGCCGCCGCTCCTCCCGGAGCAGGGCGGCGAAGCGGTGCTCGTCGAAGTCGGCGGCGAGCGGGTCGGGGCCGAGGCGGGCGACGCCCGGGACCTCCCGGGGGTCCCGGACCACGTACACGGCGAGGCGCTTCTGGGTGCCGGCCTCGGTCAGGTCGAAGCCCTCGCCGGTCTCCAGCGCCACCCGCAGCGCCAGCGGCCCCTTGCCCGGCTTGGGCGGGCCGTCGGGCAGCCGGTCCCTCCACTGGAGCCAGCCCGCGCGGGCCAGATGGGTCACCAGGTGCAGGCCGGTGTCCGTCTCGACGTCCAGGAACTTGCCGTGCCGGCGCACGGCCGTCACCTCGGCGCCCTCGACGGCGGTGACCGGGGGGTCGTAGGTCTTCAGAACGCTGACGGCGACCGGCAGTACCCGCACCAGCCGCCGTCCGACCAGGTGCTCGGTGAGGAAGTCCGTCAGCGCTTCTACCTCGGGCAGTTCCGGCATACGTCCAGAGTGCCATCCGGCACCGACAACGGTCCTAGGGCAGCCGGAACTCGCACCAGACCGCCTTGCCGCCGCCGCGGGCCTCCACGCCCCAGACGTCGGCGAGCCGGTCCACGAGGAGCAGACCGCGGCCGGAGACGCCGTCCTGCCCCGCCTCGCGGCGGCGCGGCAGGGCGCTGGAGGAGTCCTCGACCTCGATGCGCAGCCGGCGGTCGCTGCCGACCAGGGCCCGCAGGGTGACGATCGCGGAGCCCTCGGTGTGCAGCAGCGCGTTGGTGATCAGCTCGTCGGCGGCCAGCTCGATCTCGTCGGCGCGGTCACGGGCGCCCCAGGCGCGCACCGCGGCGCGGATCATGTGCCGGGCCCGGATGAGCGCCTCGGGATCGCCTGCCGCGACGTGCTGCCGGAGCCGGCCGGCGGCGCGCGCGGTCCCGGGGGCGTTGCGGCGCAGCAGGAGCAGGGCCACGTCGTCGTCGCCGCCCTGCTCCTCGGACCGCCGGATCAGCAGGTCGGCGAGTTCGTCCACCTCGTCCGGGCCGTCCCCGATGAGCGCGGCGAGGCCGCGCATGCCGTCGTCGAGATCGGTCCCGGGCTGTTCGACGAGGCCGTCGGTGCACAGCAGCAGGGTGTGCCCGGGGTCGAGTTCCAGGGTGGCGACCGGGTACTCCAGTCGGCCGAACTCGGCGGACAGGCCGAGCGGCAGCCCGCCCTCGACGGGGACCCGGGTGCAGCTGCCGTCGCTGTGCCGGACCAGCGGGTCGATGTGCCCGGCGCGGACCATCTGGACGACTCCGGTGGACAGGTCGGCCTCGGCGTACAGGCAGGTGGCGAACCGGTCGGTGTCGAGTTCGTGCAGGAAGACCGAGGCGCGGGCCATCACGGTGGCCGGGGTGTGGCCCTCGGCGGCGTAGGCCCGCAGCACGATCCGCAGCTGGCCCATGACGGCCGCCGCGTGCGTGTCGTGGCCCTGGACGTCCCCGATGACCGCGCCGACCCGGCCGCCGGGCAGCGGGATCAGGTCGTACCAGTCCCCGCCGATGTCCCGGCCGAGGGCCGCCGAGCGGTAGCGGACCGCGACGTCGGCGCCGCGGACGCGGGGGATGGTGCGGGGCAGCATGGCCTGCTGGAGGCCCTGGGCGAGGTCCTTCTCCTGTTCGTAGAGCATGGCCCGCATGAGGCTCTGGGCGATGCTGCTGCCCAGCGCGACGAGGACGGCGCGCTCCTCCGCGGAGAAGCCGCGCCGGTCGTCGTAGAGCAGGCCCATCCCGCCGATCGGGCGGGCCTGGGCGATCAGGGGCAGATAGGCGGCCGAGGTGATGTGCAGGTCGGTGATGTGCGGCCAGAGGATCGGGTAGCACGCGGCGAACTCCTCCGGGGACTCGATGAACCGCGGGGTGAGCGTGCGGACGACCTCGCTCATCGGGTACGGCTCGTCGATCCGGGTGATGCGGGTGCCGGGGACGGAGCTGCCCGCGGGTCCCTCGGCCACCAGCCGGATCCGGCCCGCCTCCACCAGGCCCATCACCAGGCTGGCCGCGCCCAGGTGGCGGACGCCGTGGGTGTCCTTGAGGACGTCGATGACGTCCTGGACGCTGCGGGCGTGGGCGAGGGCGGCGGAGATCACCTGGACGACGCCGGTCTGCTGCCGGAAGGCCTGGTCCTGGGCGGCCCGCAGGCTGCGGGCCGAGCTGTCGGCGAGTTCCTCGGTGGCGTCGCGGACGATGCCGACGACCCGGCGCGGGCGGCCGGTGTCGTCGCGCCGGATGTAGCCCTGGGTGTGCGTCCAGCGCATGGTGCCGTCGCGGCAGCGGATGCGGAAGTAGGCGCCGTAGTTCTCACTGCCGTCCTTGATCGCCCGGGCGACCGCCGCGTCCAGCCGGGCGGCCTCCGGCGGCGGCACCCGGAGGGCCAGGGTCTCGGGGCGCCCGTCGTACTCCTCGGGCCGCAGGTCGAACACGGCGAAGGCCTGGGCGTCCATGTGGAAGAGACCGGCGTCCAGGTCCCAGTCGAAGCTGCCCATGCGGTTGAGCGCGAGGATCGGGTCCGGGTGTGCGGGCCAGTCCTCCGGGAGGGACAGGGCGGCGCTCGCTCCCTGGTGGGCCATGGGGCCCAGACTGCCAGGGTCCGGCCGATTATTCGACCTGGTCGGCGAGCCGGTCCGCTGGGGCCGCCCCGGAAGCCGTCCCGGGAGCTGTCCGGGGGGCTGCCCCGGGATCCGTCCCGGGAGCGGCGAGCGCGGTGCCGGTCGGGGCGGGCCCCGGGGGACCGGGGCCGGCCGGACCGGTGCCCGTGGCGCCGGGGGCGGGGCCGGCCGGGCCGGGGGTGGTGGCGGCGCCGGTGGTGGCCGGGGCGGTCGTGGCCGGGTGGGGGGTGGCCGGGGTGGCGGTGGCCGGTGCCGGCGGGGGTACGACCCGGTCCCTGCGCACGTCGGGGCCGATCCGGCGCTCGATCCAGGTGCGCCCGGCGGCGTCGACCAGGGTGATGCTGGTGACAGGCCGGGACGCCGGGGTCACCACGACCACCTGGTTCGGCCGGTAGCCGGCCCACGGGGTGCCGCGGGCGCCCGCCCCGCCGCGGGTCGGCGCGGGCGGCTCCAGCGGGTTGCCGCAGGCGCAGCGGACCCGGGGCAGGCCCCGGTCGTCGACCAGGACGGCGGTCCCGGCCTGCAGCACGGCCTGGTAGCGGGCCGCCCGGCCGTCGCGGTAGGCGTGGCTGGTGACACGGGTGTCGGCGCCGAGCACGACCGGGGTCAGGCCGCGCAGATAGCCGGGGAGCGCCGACCGGGGGACGCCGGCCGCCTGGGCGAAGGCCTCGGCCTTGGCCTCGTCCGCCGCCAGGTACCGCACGTGCCGCTCGACGTCGCAGCCGGCGACGCGGGGGGTGCCCCGGTACAGACCGGGTGTCGCGCCGGACACGCTGCGGGTCGCGCGCAGGGGCGCCTCGACGTCACCGGACTGGACCCGGGCGGTGCTCCGGGGGGACCCCGTCCTGAAGGCGCCGGTGTCCGTGGGTTCGGTGAAGGGCTCGGGTCCTCGCTCGCCGGCGGCCTGCAGCCAGACCAGTTCCCCCGTCCTGGTCTGCTTGACGCCGGAGCCGGCGCAGCCCGCGGCCAGCAGCGCCATGATGAGCGCGCAGACCGTGGGGATGGATCGGGTGGGTATCCGCACCGCACACTCCGCATCACTGTGGGTGATTACGCCCTATTGTTGGCATTGCTCAGGTTTGCCTGGCAACTCGGGGAACGTCGTGACGACAGCCGCGCCGGTGTACCCGCACAGGAGGCACGCACAGCCGTGGACTGGTTCACCGCACCCGACTACTGGCTGAGCCGGCTGGTTCTGCAGCGGGCTCTGGCGGCCGTGTACCTGGTCGCGTTCCTGACGGCGGCCCTGCAGTTCCGGGCCCTGCTGGGCGAGCGCGGGATGCTGCCGATCCCCCGCTTCACCGCCCGGGTGCGCTTCCGGCGCGCGCCGAGCCTGTTCCACCTGCGCTACTCCGACCGCTTCTTCGCGGCCTGCGCCTGGACGGGCTGCGCGGTGTCGGCGGCCCTGCTGGCCGGCGCGGACTCCGCGCTGCCGCTGTGGGCGGGGATCCTGCTGTGGCTGGTGCCGTGGGCGCTGTACCTGTCGATCGTCAACGTGGGCCAGACGTGGTACGCGTTCGGCTGGGAGTCGCTGCTGCTGGAGACGGGTTTCCTCGCCGCGTTCCTCGGCAACGACGAGGTGGCGCCGCCGGTCGTCGTGCTGTTCCTGCTGCGCTGGATCCTGTTCCGGGTCGAGTTCGGGGCCGGACTGATCAAGCTGCGGGGCGACGCCTGCTGGCGGAAGCTGACCTGCCTCGACTACCACCACGAGACCCAGCCGATGCCGGGCCCGCTGAGCTGGTTCTTCCACCATCTGCCGAGGCCCCTGCACCGGGTGGAGGTGGCCGCCAACCACGTCACCCAGCTGGCCGTGCCGGTCCTGCTGTTCACCCCGCAGCCGATCGCCTCGGCCGCCGCCGCCCTGATGATCGTCACCCAGCTGTGGCTGGTGCTCTCCGGGAACTTCTCCTGGCTGAACTGGATCACCATCGTGCTGGCCGTGTCCGCGCTCCGGCTGCCGGCGACCGCGCCGCCGGTGCCGGCGGCGCCGCTGTGGTACGAGGTGCTGGTGCTCGCGGTCGCCGCGCTGCTGGTCCTCCTGAGCTACCGCCCGGTGGCGAACATGGTCTCCCGCCGCCAGATCATGAACCGCTCCTTCGACCCGCTGCACCTGGTGAACACCTACGGCGCGTTCGGCAGCGTCAGCCGGATCCGCTACGAGGTGGTGGTCGAGGGCACCCTGGACGACACCCCGCGCGCGGACTCCGACTGGCGGGAGTACGCGTTCCGGGGCAAGCCCGGGGATCCCCGGCGCTGGCCGCGCCAGTTCGCCCCCTACCACCTGCGCCTGGACTGGCTGATGTGGTTCGCGGCGCTGTCGCCCGGCTATGCGGGGGAATGGTTCGGGGCGCTGGTGGAACGCCTGCTGGAGAACGACCGGGACACGCTCAGGCTGCTGCGCCGCTCCCCGTTCCCGCCGGACACCCCGCCCCGCTATGTCCGGGCCCGGCTGTTCCGGTACCGGTACACGAGCTGGCGGGAGCTGCGGGAGACGGGGGCGTGCTGGGAGCGGACGTTCGTGCGGGAGTACCTGCCGCCGACGCGGCTGGCGGGCGTGGCTCAGAGGTCGTAGACCCGGGCCGCGGTGGTCTCGAACAACGCGGTGCGCTCGGCCGGGCCGAGCGCCGAGGTCAGCTCCCGTGCGACGTCGTGCACCCGCGTGTAGGTGGCGGCCGTCGTGCACACGGGCCAGTCCGATCCGAACATCAGACGGCCGGGGCCGAAGGCCTCCAGGGCGGCGTCGGTGTACGGGCGGAGGTCCTCGGTCGTCCAGGAGGCGGGGTCGGCCTCGGTGACCAGGCCGGAGAGTTTGGCGACGGTGTTCGGGAGGGCGGCGAGGGCACGGAGGCCCGAGGCCCAGGGTTCCCGGTCCCCGGAGGCGACGGGGGGCTTGCCCAGGTGGTCGAGGACGAAGGTGAGCCGGGGCAGCGCCGCGGCCGCCCTCACGCAGGCCGGCAGCTGGTGGGGCAGGACCACGAGGTCGTAGACCAGGCCGGCGTCGGCCACCGCGGCCAGGCCGCGCAGGACGTCGGGGCGCAGCAGCCACTCGGGGTCGGGTTCGCCCTGCACCTGGTGCCGGACGCCCTTGAGGAAGGAGCCGCCGGGGAGCGCGCGCAGCCGGGCGAGTTCGTCGGCGACGTCGGGGCGGGTGAGGTCGGTCCAGCCGACGACGCCGGCGACCAGGCCGTGCCCGGCGGCGAGGGCGAGGAACTCGGGGGTCTCCTCGGCGGCGGTGACGGTCTGCACGAGGACGGTACGGTCGACCCCCGCGGACCGGGCCTCCGGCTCCAGGTCGGCGAGGCCGAAGTTCTTCCGCAGCGCGGCGAGTTCGGGCCCCCGGATCCAGTCCTGGTCGCGGACGGCGAGGTCCCAGACGTGGTGGTGGGCGTCCACGGTCACGGCAGCTCCCGTACGACGGGCAGGGCGGGGGGCAGCAGGCCGGCCTCGTGCAGTTCCCGCCAGAAGGCGTCCGGGACCGTCGCCTCGAACTGGTCGGCGCAGTCGTGGACTTCGGCGGCGGTACGGGCGCCGGCCAGGACGCTCGCCACGGCCGGGTGGGCCGAGCAGAAGGCCAGGGCGGCGGCGCGCAGGGTGGTGCCGTGGCGTTCGGCGACCTCCTTGATGCGCACGGCACGGTCCAGCAACTCCTGCGGCGCCCGTGTGTAGTCGTACGTCGCCCGGGGCGTCGGGTCCGCCAGCAGGCCGGAGTTGAAGGGGCCGCCGACGACCACCGACACGCCCCGGCGTTCGGCCTCGGGCAGCAGCTCCGTCGCCGCGCCCTGGTCGAGGAGGGTGTACCGGCCCGCGCAGAGCACCACGTCCACGTCGGTGTCGCGGACGAACCGGGTGAGCATCTCCGCCTGGTTCATGCCCGCGCCGATCGCCCCCACCACGCCCTCCGCGCGGAGCTTCTCCAGGGCCGGGTAGCCCTCACGGAAGGCCTGTTCGGCGTGGTCGTCGGGGTCGTGGAGGTGGACGAGGTCGACCCGGTCGAGGCCGAGGCGCTCCAGGCTCGCCTCCAGGGTGCGGCGGACGCCGTCGGCGGTGAAGTCCCAGACGCGGTGGTGGGTGGCGGGTACGGCGAAGCCGTGGGCGAGGTCGTCGCCGGTGCCGTCGGCGGGGTCGAGGCGGCGGCCGACTTTGGTGGAGACCGTGTACCGGGCGCGGTCGTAGGCGCGCAGGGCCGCGCCGAGGCGGCGTTCGGAGAGGCCGAGGCCGTAGTGGGGGGCGGTGTCGAAGTAGCGGATGCCGCGCTGCCAGGCGGCCCGGACCGCGGCATGGGCCTGTTCGTCGCTCACCGGGGTGTAGAGGTTGCCGAGGGCAGCGGCGCCGAAGCCCAGGGGGGTGACCTCGACGCCGCTGCGTCCCAGCCGGGTCACCGGTCCGCCGCCGGCCGCAGCCGCAGGCCCTGCATGCCGCCGTCGACGGCGAGGGCGGTGCCGGTGGTGGCTCCGGACAGGGGGCCGGCCAGGTAGGCGATGGCGCCCGCGACTTCGGCGGCGGAGACCAGTCGTCCGAGGGGCTGGCGGGCCTCCAGGGCGGCGCGTTCGGCGGCCGGGTCCTCGGCCGCGTCCAGCAGCCGGCCGATCCAGGGGGTGTCCGCCGTACCGGGGTTGACGCAGTTGACGCGGATGCCCTCGCGGACGTGGTCGGCGGCCATGGCGAGGGTGAGGGAGTACACGGCGCCCTTGGTGGCGCTGTACAGGGCGCGCTGGGGGAGGCCCGCGGTGGCCGCGATGGAGCAGGTGTTGACGATGGCCACGGTGCCCGGACGGGCGGTGGCGGCGCGGCGCAGGTACGGCAGGCAGGCGCGGGCGGTGCGGACCATGCCGAGGACGTTGACGTCGAAGACGTGCCGCCACTCGGTGTCGTCGTTGTCCTCGACGGTGCCCTGGGCGCCGATGCCCGCGTTGTTCACGAGGATGTCGAGTCCGCCCAGTGCCTCGGCGGCCTCGGTCACGGCCGCACGCACCGAGGCGTCGTCGGTGACGTCGGCGCGCAGGCCGAGGAGCGGTTTCTCCACACGGGCCGGGTCCAGGTCGAGGACGGCGACCTGGGCGCCGCGCTCGGCGAGGAGGTCGGCGGTGGCCCGGCCGATGCCGGACGCGCCACCGGTGACCAGGGCGCGCAGCCCCGTGAAGTCGCTCATGCGGCCTGTCCCTTCCGGGTGTCGGGGTCGGCGGCCCAGTAGGTGCCGCCGGGGTAGGTGTAGCGCGCGATGGACTCCGGGCGCAGGGCGGCGGAGAAGCCGGGCGCGGTGGGTGCCGTGTAGTGGCCGTCGCGGATGACGACCGGGGTGACGAAGTGCTCGTGGAGGTGGTCGACGTACTCGATGACCCGGTCCTCGGTGCTGCCGGAGACGGCGAGGTAGTCGAACATCGACAGGTGCTGGACGAGTTCGCACAGGCCGACCCCGCCGGCGTGGGGGCAGACGGGGACGCCGAACCTGGCGGCGAGGAGCAGGATGGCGAGGTTCTCGTTGACCCCGCCGACGCGGGCCGCGTCGATCTGCACGATGTCGAGGGCTCCGGCCTGGAGCATCTGTTTGAAGATGATCCGGTTGTGGACGTGTTCGCCGGTGGCGACCTTCACCGGGTGGACGGCGCGGCGGATGGCGGCGTGGCCGAGGACGTCGTCGGGGCTGGTGGGCTCCTCGATCCAGTAGGGGCCGAACTCGGCGAGGGCGTTGGTCCAGCGGATCGCCTCGTCCACGTTCCAGCGCTGGTTGGCGTCGATCGCCAGCCGCACGTCGGGGCCGATGACGGCGCGGGCCGCCCGGCAGCGGCGGATGTCGTCGGCGAGGTCGGCGCCGACCTTGAGTTTGATCTGCCGGAAGCCGTCGGTGACGGCCTGCGCGGCGAGCCGGCCGAGCTTGTCGTCGTCGTAGCCGAGCCAGCCCGGCGAGGTGGTGTAGGCGGGGAAACCGTGCTCCAGCAGCCGCGCCCGGCGCTCCTCGGCGCCTGCCCGTCCGCGTCGGAGCAGGGCGAGGGCCTCGTCGGGGGTGAGCGCGTCGGTGATGTACCGGAAGTCGATCTGGCGGACCAGCCAGGCGGGGTCGGCGTCGGCGAGCAGCTGCCACAGCGGCTTGCCGGCCCGCCGGGCGGCGAGGTCCCAGACGGCGTTGACGACGGCCCCGACCGCCATGTGCATCACGCCCTTCTCGGGGCCGAGCCAGCGCAGCTGGCTGTCGGCGATCAGGTCCCGGAAGAGCGAGCCGGGGTCGGCGCACAGCTCCTCGACGTCGCGGCCCAGGACGTGGCCCCGCAGCGCGTCGATCGCGGCGACCTGGACGTTGTTGCCCCGCCCGATGGTGAAGGTGAAGCCGTGTCCCCGGAGTCCGTCGGCGGCGTCGGTGTGCAGCACGACGTAGGCCGCCGAGTAGTCGGGGTCCGGGTTCATCGCGTCGGAGCCGTCCAGCTCGCGCGAGGTGGGGAAGCGGATGTCGTGGGTGTCGACCGCGGTGATGCGGGCGGGGGCGTCGGACACGGATGCCCTTTCTGGTAGGCGGGTTTGACGGCATGTCAGTCCTGGGCGCGGCCCGTCGTCACGCGGGCGATCACGAGGGCGACGAGGATGATGCCGCCGTAGATGGCCTGGATCCAGAACGACGGCACCTGGGCGAGGGTGAGCAGGTTCTGTACGACGCCGAGGAGGACGACGCCGGTCAGGGCGCCGAACATGGTGCCCTTGCCGCCGTCCAGGCCGATGCCGCCGATCACCGCCGCCGCGAACACCGTGAAGATCATGTTCTGGCCCTGGTTGGCGCTGATCGCGCCGACGTACCCGGTCTGCAGGAGGCCGCCCAGGGAGGCGAGGACGCCGGCGGTCACGAACACGCCGAGCATCACGCGTTCCACGCGGATGCCGGCGGCGCGGGCGGCGTCCGCGTTGCCGCCGATGGCGTAGAGGGCGCGGCCGACGCGGTGGTACCTGAGCACGCCCCCGGCGACGGTGAAGGCGACGGCTGCGAGCCACACGGACAGCGGGACGTGCAGGAAGGTGGTGGTGGCGAGCGCGTAGAAGCTGTCGGGCATGCCGAAGAGGGTCTTGCCCTTGGTGGCGCCGACCAGCAGGCCGCGCAGCACGATCAGCATGGCCAGCGTGACGATGAACGCGTTGAGCCCGAACCGCACGACCAGGATGCCGTTGAAGGCGCCGACGGCCGCGCCGGCGGCGAGGACCGCGAGCAGGGCGACGGGCGCCGGGACCTCGGTGCCCCAGCCGGACTGGGCCGCGGGCAGCACGAGGAGCGCCCCGACGGCCGGCGCGATGCCGACGACCGACTCCAGGGAGAGGTCGATCCTGCCGGTGATGAGCACGAGGGACTCGGCGAGGACCACCAGGGCGAGGGCGGCGGAGGCGCCCAGGATCGAGATGATGTTCCGTTCGGTGAGGAACGAGTCGTTGACCACCGCGCCCAGCACCAGGAGCAGCAACAGCGCGGGGACGAGGGCGAGTTCGCGGGCGCGGCGGAGCAGCACCGTCCGGGTCGCGCGCTGGTCGGGGACCCGGGGCGGGGTGAGCGGCGGGGCCGTGGTGTCAGCCATGGTCCACTCCTTCGATGGAGGCGATCAGCTCGTGGTCGTGCCAGCCGGCCGGGTGCTCGGCGACGACGCGCCCGTGGAAGAGGACGAGGACGCGGTCGCAGCGGCGCAGGTCGTCGAGTTCGTCGGAGACGACGAGCACCGCGGTGCCGTCCTCGCGGGCGCTGTCCACGCGGGCCAGCAGGGACTCCTTGGACTTCACGTCGACGCCCGCGGTGGGGTTGATCAGGACGAGCAGGCGGGGGTCGCGGGCCAGGGCGCGGGCCATGACGACCTTCTGCGCGTTGCCGCCGGACAGGTCGGAGACGGGCTGCCCGGGGCCCTCGGTCTGGATGCCGAGGCGGTCGATCAGCTCGGTGGCGAGGCCGCGCCGGCGGTCGGTGCCGACGAAGCCGAAGCGGCCGAGCCGGTCGAGGACGCTCAGGGTGGTGTTGTCGCCGACGGTCATGCCGGGGACCAGGCCCTGCTCGTGCCGGTCGCGGGGCACGCAGCCCACGCCCGCGTCCAGCGCCGCCCGGACGTCGCCGAACGGCAGCGGTTCGCCGTCGAGCCGGGCCGTTCCGCCGGCCGGGGTGTGGAGTCCGGCCAGGGTCTCGGCCAGCTCGGCCTTGCCGCTGCCGCTGGTCCCGGCGAGGCCGACGACCTCGCCGCTGCGGACGGTGAGGTCGATGCCGTGGTACGCGGCGGAGGTGAGTCCGCGGACGTCGAGCACGACAGGTGCGGCGGCGGTCACCGTGGCGCGCGGCCGTGCGGGCTCGGCGACGGATTCGCCGGCCATGGCCTCGACCAGGGCGGCCCTGGGCAGCTCGGCGACGGGGGCCGTGGTGATCCAGCGGGCGTCGCGCAGCACGGTGACGGTCTGGCAGACCTCGTACACCTCCTGCAGGTGGTGGGAGATGAACAGGAAGGTGACCCCGGAGTCCTGCAGCGTCCGCATGCGGGTGAACAGCCGCTCGATCTCGCGGTTGTCGAGCTGGGCGGTGGGTTCGTCCAGGACGATGAACCGGGCGCCGAGGCTCAGCGCCCGGGCGATCTCCACCATCTGGCGGTCCTCGACCCTCAGTTCGGCGGTGCGGGCGTCGGGGTCGACACGGACGTCCCAGGTGGCGAGGAGTGCGGCGGCCTCGGTGCGCAGCCGGCGCCAGCTGATCCGGCCCCGGACCCGGGGCTGCCGGTTGAGGAAGAGGTTCTCGGCGACGGTCAGCTCCGGTACGACGGTGGGTCTCTGGTAGACGCAGGCGACCCTGCGGCGCCAGGCGTCCCGGTCGGCGAGCGGGGGCGCGGGGTCGCCGTCGAAGCGGACGGTGCCGGCGTCCGGTGCCTGGAGGCCGGTGAGGATGGTCACCAGGGTGGACTTTCCGGCGCCGTTGCGGCCGACCAGGGCGTGGGACTCGCCGGGCAGCACGGTGAGCCGGCCGTCGGCGAGGGCGGTGGTGGGGCCGTACCGCTTGACGATCCCCTGTGCCTCCACGAGTGGTGTGCTCATCGGACCGTGTTGCCCCACAGCTGGGGGTCGTCGACGTTGTCCTTGGTGACCAGCGGGGCGGGAAGCTGGTCCTCCAGGATGCCGCTGGGAAGCCGGACGATCGTGGAGCCGTGGTCGGTGGGGCCGGGCTTGAACGTCTTCCCCTCCATCGCCGCCCTGATGTAGGAGAGGCCGTACTTGGCGTAGGCGTCGGCCGGCTGGGAGACGGTGGCGTCGATCTGGCCCTTGCGGAGGGCGTCGAGCTCCTGCGGGATGCCGTCGTTGGAGACGATCGCGATGTGCCCCTTCCGCCCGGCCGTCCTGAGCATGTTCTTCGATTTCAGGGTCTGCAGGGTCGGGGCGAGGTAGACACCGCCGGCCTGCAGGTAGATGCCCTTGATGTCGGGGTTGGCGTTGAGCAGGGTGTCGAGTTTGGCGGCGGCCGTGTCGGACTCCCACCTGGCGGGGATCTCCAGCACCTTCAGGTCGGGGTACTTCTCCCGTACGCAGGTGCGGAAGGCCTCGGAGCGGTCGCGGCCGTTGACCGAGGCGAGGTCGCCCATGATCTGCACGACCTTGCCGCTGCGCACGTGCTGTCCGAGGTAGTCGCAGGCCTTCCTGCCGTAGGCGACGTTGTCGGCGCGCACCACCATGGCGACCTTGCCCTTGTCGGGGGCGACGTCCACGGCGACGACCGGTACGCCCCTGCGTTCGGCCTGGTCGAGCCCGGCCTGGATGGCGGCGCTGTCCAGCGGGGCGACGACCAGTCCCTTGACGCCCTGGGTGAGTTCGTTGTCGATGTCGGTGATCTGCTGCGAGGGGTCGCTGTTGGAGTTGACCGTCTTCAGCACCTCGACCCCCTCGGACCTGGCCATCCTGGGCACGTAGTCGTTGTACGACTGCCAGAACGGCGAGGTCAGCAGCGGCAGGATCACGCCCACCTTGCCGGTGCCGCCGCTGCCCGCGCTCGCGGTGTCCTTGGTGCTGCCGCAGGCGGCGAGCAGAAGCGAGGCGCAGACGGCCAGGGCCGCCGTGCCGGTGGTGATCGTGGACCTGCTGCGTTTCCTCACTGTGCGGACGGGCATCTGGCGGCTCCTCGTCGAGGGTGTTCGAGCAGACGCCGCATACTTATCAGACCACTTGGACGCCAGGACAGCCTCGTGCACCGAGAAATCCGGAATCCGCCTCGTAGTGGTCGGACCACTTGACTGGCTAGACTGCGACGCACCCGGTGACTGGAGGAATGGCGTGGACGAGGGAGCCCCGCAGAAGGGCACGGTGACCCAGCGCGCCATCGAGGAGATCAAGGCGATGATCGCCGAGGGCCGGCTGGAGCCGGGCCAGCGGCTGCCCACCGAACGGGAACTCGCCGCCCGGCTGGGCATCTCCCGCAGCTCGATGCGGGAGGCGGTCCGCGCGCTGACGGTCATGGGCGTCCTGGAGGCGCGGCACGGCTCGGGTATCTACGTCACCGCGCTGGAGGCCGGCGATCTGCTGGAGACCTTCGGGGTGGTCGCCGACCTGTCGCGGGGTCCGCGGCTGGTGGAGCTGCTGGAGGTGCGCCGGATCCTGGAGTCGACGGCGACCGCGCTGGCCGCCGCACGCATCACCGACGACCGGCTGGCCGCCGTGGAGAAGCACCTGGCGGCGATGAACGCCACCGACGACCCGGAGGAGATCCTCGCCCACGACCTCGCCTTCCACCGGGAGATCGCGTCGGCCGCCGGCAACGAGACCATGGCCGCCATCCTGGACGGCCTGTCCTCGCGCACCTTCCGCGCCCGGGTCTGGCGCGGCTACCAGGAGGAGGGGGCCTTCGCCCGCACCCGCCGGGAGCACGCCGCCATCCACCGCGCCCTCGCCGCCCGCGACCCGGAGGCGGCGCGGGCGGCGGCAGCGGCCCATGTGGGCGAGGTGGAGGAGTGGCTGCGGGCCCAGCTGGGCGGTTAGCGCCGGCCTCAGCGCCTCCGAAGCCGCAGCGTCACCAGCTCGAACGGCCGCAGCCGTACGCCGATGCGCTCCCCGTCGGCCCGCGGTGCCGGGGCGTCCGGCAGCGGGCGTTCCAGCAGGTCGGTGACGGTGACGCCGGCGACCGGGAACCCGGCCGTCAGCGTGGCCCGGGCCCGGCCGCCGTGGGCCTCGTGGAAGCGGACGACCACGTCCCCGCTGCCGTCGTCGGCGAGTTTCACGGCCGTGATCACGACGGCGTCGTGATCGGCGGTGACCAGGGGGGCGACCTCCCGCGCTCCGGTCGTGTGCCGTTCCGGCAGGTTGATCCGCCAGCCCTCGCGGACCGCGTCGGCGACGCCGGCGCCGGGAAGCAGGGCGTGCCGGAAGCGGTGGACGCCCTGGTCGGTCTCGGGGTCGGGGAAGCGCGGGGCGCGCAGCAGGGAGACGCGGACCGTCGTGGTCGTACCGTGGTCGCCGTCGGCGCGGACGGTGCGGGTGACGTCGTGGCCGTAGGTGGAGTCGTTGACGACCGCGACGCCCCAGCCGGGTTCCTCCAGGTGGACGAAGCGGTGGTTGCAGGCCTCGAACTTGGCCGCCTCCCACGAGGTGTTGGTGTGGGTCGGGCGGAAGACGTGCCCGAACTGGGTCTCCGACGCGTACCGTTCGGCGTGCAGGTCGAGCGGGAAGGCCAGTTTCAGGAACTTCTCCGTCTCGTGCCAGTCGACCTCGGTGTCGATGAGCAGCCGCCGTTCCCCGGGATGCAGGGACAGCAGCTGGGTCACCCGGGAGGAGCCGAAGGTCCGGACGATCCGCACCGAGGCACCGTCCTCGCCGGCCGTGACCGACTCGGCGTCGGTGAGGTCGGTGACGGTGTTGCGGTAGAAGGAGTCGACGTCCCAGGCGTCCCACATGTTCGGGAAGTCCGGGTGGAGCTGGAGGAGGTTCGCGGCCCGGCCGGGGGCGACGGTCTCGCGGTCGGCGGCCGGGTCGTAGGCGGAGACCACCAGGCCCCGGGCGTCGACGGTGATCCGCAGCAGGCCGTTGTCCAGCGTGAAGCCGCCGTCCTCGCGGGGGGCGAGCGTGGTGGCGCCGGCCTCGGCCGGGGTGGCGGCGCCGCGGGCCGGGACGCCGTGGCGGGCGTGCGGGGCCGCGTTGAAGACCAGCGGGGTGGTGCCCGCGCCGGCGAGCGCGCGCTGCGCGGCCTCGGTGATCGCGGTCAGTTCGGCGGCCACCCGCTCGTACGTCGCCCGCGCCTCCCGGTGCACCCAGGCGATGGAGGAGCCGGGCAGGATGTCGTGGAACTGGTGGAGCAGCACCGTCTTCCAGACGCGGTCCAGCTCCGCGTACGGGTAGGGGAATCCGGTGCGTACGGCGGCGGTGGCCGCCCACAGCTCGGCCTCGTACAGCAGGTGTTCGCTGCGCCGGTTGCCCTGCTTGGTCTTCGCCTGGCTGGTGAGGGTGGCGCGGTGCAGTTCGAGGTACAGCTCGCCCACCCAGACGGGCGGTTCGGGGTACTCGGCCTCGGCCTTCTCGAAGAACGCGCGCGGTGTTTCCCAGGTGACGGTGGGTGAGCCCTCCAGGTCGCGCAGCCGGGCCGCCTTGGCGACCATCTCGCGGGTGGTGCCGCCGCCTCCGTCGCCCCAGCCGGTGGGCGCCAGGGAGTGCCGGGCCCGGCCCTTGTCCTTGAAGTTGCGGGCGGCGTGGGCGAGTTCGCTGCCCTTCATCGAGCAGTTGTAGGTGTCGACGGGCGGGAAGTGGGTGAAGATCCGGGTGCCGTCGATGCCCTCCCAGTGGAAGGTGTGGTGCGGGAACGTGTTCGTCTGCGACCAGGAGATCTTCTGCGTCAGCAGCCACTTGGAGCCGGCCGCCTTGATGATCTGCGGCAGACCCGCGGCGAAGCCGAAGGTGTCCGGCAGCCAGGCCTCCTCGTTCTCGACGCCGAACTCGTCGAGGAAGAACCGCTTCCCGTGCACGAACTGCCGGGCCATCGCCTCCGAGCCGGGCATGTTGGTGTCCGACTCCACCCACATCCCGCCGGCCGGCACGAACCGCCCCTCCGCGACGGCCTTCTTCACCCGTGCCCACACCTCGGGCCGGTGCTCCTTCACCCAGGCCCACTGCTGCGCCTGGGACATGGCGAACACGAACTCCGGCTCGTCCTCGATGAGCGCGGTCATGTTGGACGTCGTCCGGGCCACCTTGCGCACGGTCTCGCGCAGCGGCCACAGCCAGGCCGAGTCGATGTGCGCGTGCCCGACCGCGCTGATGCGGTGCGCGGACGGCACGGCGGGCGCGGACAGCACGCCGGTCAGCTGCTGCCGGGCCCGGTCGGCCGTGCCGTTGACGTCCTGGAGGTCGACGGCGTCCAGGGCGCGTTCGACCGCGCGCAGGATGTCGTGCCGGCGCGTGGAGTCCACGGGCAGCTCCGCCATCAGCTCGCCCAGCGCCTCCAGGTCCAGGACCAGCTGCCACACGGTCTCGTCGAAGACGGCGAGGTCCATGCGGGTGAGCGTGTACTGCGGCTCCTGGCCGGCGGTGTCCTTGTCGCCGAGCCGGGTGGGCCGGAAGGGGTGGTAGTCGAGGATGACCGGGTTGGAGGCGGCCTCGATGTGCAGCCGCACCTCCTCGCCGCCCGCGACGGGGGCGCCGACGCGCACCCACTGGTTGCGCGGGTTGAGGCCCTTCACCGGGGTGCCGTCGGGCCGGTAGACCAGGCCCTCGCACTGGAATCCGGGCATGTTCTCGTCGAAGCCCAGGTCCAGCAGTGCCTCGACGGTCCGCCCGGCCCACGCCTCGGGCACGGTCCCGGTCACCCGGAACCAGCTGGTGCCCCAGGGGGCACCCCACCGGGCGCCCACCTCGATCGGCTCGGGCTCCGCGGCGAGCCCCTCCGCGACGGGTACGGGTTCGCCGGGCGCGTGCCACACCGCTGCCCGCAGCGGCACGGACTCGGGGTATACGGCAGGGCGGATACGTTCGTCGAGGACGCGCCTGAGGCGGGCTTCCACCAGAGTGCGGTCGTCATGCATGCGGGGTGCTCCCTGCGGGTCCGGGTGATTACCAGGGGTGGGTGACGGTGGCGGCGGACGAGGCGTTGTACAGCTCCCCCACGGCGCGCACCTCCAACCGTGCGGTGCCCTCGTCCTGTTCGGGCCCGAGGCCGGTGACGTAGTACGCGCACTGGCCGGTGGCGCCGAGGAAGCGGCGGGTGCCGTCGGGGAGGAGGCGGTGGAGGGTGTAGTGGCGGACGGGGCCGGGGGCGGCGGTCCAGGCGAGGCGGAGGTCGCCGCCGTCGGCGGCGGTGACGCGGGCGGCGGAGGGGGCGGCGGGGGCGGGCGGGGTGCCGTCGGGGCGGACGGCGAGGCCGCCCAGCCGCCAGCGGACGGGGCCCTGGGCCGCGGTGAGCCGTACGCCGAGGGCTCGGAGGGTGCCGGACAGCCCGGTGAGCGGGACGGTCACCGTCTGCCAGCCGTTGACCGAGCGCACCCGGGTGCCGCCGTCGACGACCGACCACGCCGGGCTCCCGCTGTTGCCCGGCGGCTCCGTGCTTCCGCTGTTGACCGGGTTCACAGCGAGATACGTGTACGGCGGTGTCGTCCCCGGCGTACGCGGTTCGGCCGTCGCCACCGCCAGCTCGACGTTCACCTCCCCAGCGTCGCCCCGGAACGTCAGGTCGACAACCGTGTTCACACCGATCGGCAGCCGGGTCGCGTACACGTCCAGTACCGCCGGTTGATCGAGTACACCCGCCACCAGCACGCTGCTGCCGCCCCGCCAGGCGTCGGCGAAGTCGAAGGAGACGGCCGGCCGCTCCCCCGCCGTCCGCACCACCCACCGCCGCGACGGCAGCCGGTCCTGGAGCCCGAGGTGGCTCCAGGGCGCCTGGGAGGCGACGGCCCCCTCCTCGTACCACCGCAGCCCGTGCCCGGTGTTGAACACGCTCGCGAACGGCACCGAGGTCACGGTCGACCGGTCCGCCACGGACACCGCCGGTGCCCGCCACGCATCGCCCGGGTCGGGCCGCGACGGGTCCAGGGACCGCCCGGTCCAGAACCGGTCGTCGGCGGCGTGGAAGTCCTCGGGGGCGCGCCGGTCGGCGGGCAGGTGGTTGCGGGTCCACTCGGGCCGGTAGAAGCCGATCGACGCCACGTGCGGCTTGCCCGCCGGCACGATCGCGTCCCAGTCCGCGTACGTGCCGGACCCGTTCGACTCCACGTCGACACCGGCCCACAGCTCGTACCGGCTGCGCCCCAGCCGGTCCGCCTTCGTGCCGGACGAGGCGAGGGTGGCCGCGCTCCACCGGAAGTCCACGAACATGTCGTCGGCGGCCTGGAAGAACGCCTGGTTCTGGCTGTTCAGGGCGCCCTGCCAGCTGACCGTGCCGTTCACGGTCATCGCGTCGTACCAGGTCACCCGCTGTCCCCTGGCCGCCGCCAGGGCTCTCAGCTCCTTGACGAAGCCCAGCATGGCCGTGCCCAGCGCGGTGTTCCCGCCGCCGGTCTCGGCGTTCACGAACCAGCCGTCGAAGCCGTACGCCGCCGCGACGGCGACGAGTTGCGCGGCGAGCGGGTAGTGCCCGGTGGCGTCCTTCTGCACCAGGTCCCGCGTCCACTGCAGCTGTCCGCCGTAGGCCGCCGGCGGCAGGAAGACGTTCCCCAGGACGGGGACGCCGTGCCGGTGGGCGGCGTCCACGACCGGCGCGTTCGGCGCGAGGACCAGGCCCTCGCCGGCCGAGCCGCCCCAGAAGACCAGCTCGTCCAGGTAGGCCCAGTGGGTGAGGGCGTACGTGTCGGCGGTGGCCGAACCCTGGGAGGGGTTGCCCGACGTCGGCCCGAAGGAGACGAGCGCCTGGACGCGGGCCTGTCCGGAGCGGGCGGTGGTGTTGGCGGGGGTCGGGGTGAAGCGGGGGGCGAGCGGCACGGTCGCGGCGTTGAAGGCGAGGTCGGGGTCGTCGGCCGCGCGCCAGCTCTTCAGGCTGCGCCAGGTGATGCCGGGGCCGGGGCTGCCGGCGGGCAGTGTGTCCGGGTACCAGTAGGAGGCGTACGGCGGGGTGGCCGCGGCGGCGCGCGGGACCGCGGCGGCGGGCGGTGCGGGGGCCAGGGCGGGGGTCAGGGCGGTGGCACCGGCGGCGATCAGGACGGTGCGTCTGGCGGGGTTCACGAGCGGGTGCCTCCTTGGGGGGTGGGGAGTACCTGGTCGGGAGTGACGACGTCGGTGATGCCGCGCGCGGCGAGGTGGTCCTTGTCGTCGGCGCGCGTGTCGAGCACGGTGGTGGGGCGGGCGCCGTCGGCGACGAGCCGGAAGAAGGCGTCGAAGACGTCCCCGCCGGGCGCGCAGCGGGAACGCTGGGCGGGCTCGGCGGGTACGGCGAGGGCCGTGCCGCGCACCGCGGGGGTGCGGTGGGTCCGGCGGGCCGCGCCGGCCAGGACCCGGGCGATGTCCTTGGCGCGCCGGCCGTCGGTCAACAGGCCGAGGGAGTACTCCAGCTCGGGGAAGTCGGCGAGGGTGCGCGGGACGTCGTGGGAGCACCACCAGGTGATGCCCCACAGGTCCGGGCAGTCCAGGGCGTTCTCGATGGTCGCCTCGGCGAACGCGGCGGCGTGCTCGGCGGGCACCAGGGGCGCGGGGGCGCCGACCTCCTGGAGCCACACCGGCCGGTGCGGTTCGTCCGCCCAGGCCTTGCTCAGCTCGACCAGGTAGGCGGCGTGGTGCTCGGTGGGCACGGAGGTGCGGCCGTGGCGCTGGGCGGTGCCGTTGAACACCCAGGAGTGCACCGCGGTGAGGTCGCCGAGCCGGGCGGAGTGGCCGGGGGTGAAGGGCTGGTCGTCCTGGTACCAGGCGGCGTCGTAGGAGGCGTGCAGGTGGAGCCGGCCGGGGGCGCCCTCGGCACAGGCGGCGAGCATCCGGGTGAGCCAGCGCTCCGCCTGCTCGGCGGTGATCCGGTCGGGGTCGGGGTGGGGGCCGGCGGCGAACTGGTTGACCTCGTTGCCGACGGTCATGCCGAGGAAGCCCGGCCGGTCGGCGAGGGCGGCGGCGAGGGTGCGCAGATAGGCGGCCTGGCCGTCGGTGACGTCGGGGTCGGTGAAGAGGTTGCGGCGGTGCCAGGTGCGGGTCCAGGCGGGCAGGAAGTCGAAGCTGCTCACGTGCCCCTGGAGCCCGTCCACGTTGACGTCCAGGCCGCGTTCGGCGGCCGCGTCGGCCAGGGCCACGAGCTGGTCGACGGCGCGGGGGCGGATCAGGGTGCGGTTGGGCTGGAAGTAGGGCCACAGCGGGAAGACCCGGATGTGGTCGAGGCCGAGCGCGGCGATCGCGTCGAGGTCGGCGCGCACGGAGTCGAGGTCGAAGTCGAGCCAGTGGTGGAACCACCCTTCGCTGGGGGTGTAGTTGACGCCGAAGCGCACGGCAGGAGGCATGCGGTGTCCTTGGACTCGGGGGACGGCACTCGGGGAGGGTTCAGCCCTTGACCGCGCCCTCGCCGACGCCCCGGAAGAAGTACCGCTGGAGGCAGGCGAAGAGGGCGATGAGCGGCGCCACGGCGATCACGGTGCCGGCGGCGACGAGACGCTCGTCGTTGGCGAAGGTGCCGTGCAGGTAGTTGAGGCCGATGGTCAGCGTGAACTTGGACGGGTCGCTGAGCACGATCAGCGGCCACAGGAAGTCGTCCCAGGCGCCCATGAAGGCGAAGATCGCGACGACGGCGAGGGTGCCCTTCACCGACGGCAGGGCGATGCGCCGGAACCGCTGCCAGGCATCGGCGCCGTCGACGTAGGCCGCCTCCTCGATCTCGAAGGGCAGGTTGCGGAAGGCGTTCCGCATCAGCAGGACGTTCATGGCACCGACGGCGCCCGGCAGGACGACTCCGACCAGCGTGTTGTTGAGCCCGAGTTCGCGCATGGTGGTGAACTGGGCGATGACGATGCCCTCGACGGGCACGAGCATCGCCAGCACGAAGACGAGGGTGGCCGCGCCCCGTCCGCGGTAGCGCAGCCGGGCCAGGGCGTATCCGGCGAGCGCCGAACCGACGCAGTTGGTCACGACGTTGGCGGTGGCGACCTTCAGGGAGTTCAGGGCGTAGTCCCAGACCGGGACCGTGTCGGCGACCCGGGCGTAGTTGTGCAGGGTGGGGTGGCCGGGCAGGAAGCGGGGCGGGGAGCCGTAGATGTCCTCGGTGGGTCCCTTGAGGGAGGTGGACAGCTGCCAGAGGAACGGGCCGATGGTCAGCGCGAGGACGGCGAGGAGCAGCAGGTAGCGCCAGAGCAGTTCGCCGGCCCGGATCCGGCGGCCGTGCTCGTCGGTGACGCGCGGCTCCCGCGCTCCGGTGGCCGGCCGCTCGGGCCGTACCTTCTCCAGGACGCTCACGGCTCCTCCCTGCGGTCGGCGCGGAGCACGAGGAGCATCAGGGCCACGGTGACGGCGAACACGACGACGGAGAGGGCGGAGGCGTAGCCGACCCGGCCGGTGAGGCCCGTGCCGGTGCGCTGGACGAGCATGACGAGGGTGGTGTCCTCGCCGGCCGGGCCGCCGCTCGGGCCTGCCATCAGGTAGACCTCGGAGAACACCTTGAAGGCGGCGACGGACGACAGCGCGGCGACCAGGACCATGGTGGAGCGCACGGCGGGCACGGTGACCGAGAGGAAGCGGCGCACCGGTCCGGCGCCGTCCACGGCCGCCGCCTCGTACAGTTCGCGCGGCACGTTCGCCAGCGCGGCCAGGTAGATGATCATGTAGTACCCGAGGCCCTTCCACACCGTGACCGCCATGGCGCTGAGCAGGAGCAGCCACTGGTCGCTGAGGAACCCGATCCGGCCGATCCCGATGGTCTCCAGCAGGGAGTTGACCAGCCCGCGTTCGTCCAGCAGCCACACCCAGATCAGCCCGACCACGACGATCGAGGCGACGACCGGGGTGTAGAAGGCGGAGCGGAAGAAGGTGATCCCGGGGATGTTCTTCTGCACCAGCAGGGCGAGCAGCAGCGGCAGCAGGACGAGTGCCGGGACGACGCCCAGGATGTACAGGGCACTGTTGCGCAGGCCGGTCCAGAACATGTCGTCGTGGAGCAGCTCGCGGTAGTTGGCGAGGCCCACGAAGCGGCCCGGGACGAGGGTGCGGCGGTCGGTGAAGGAGTTCACCAGGGTGGAGACGAACGGGTAGAGCACGAAGGCGCCGGTGACCAGCAGGCCGGGGGCGGCGAACAGCCACGGGCTGTGCGGGAGCTGGCGTCTGATGCCGAGGGGCGCGGCCATGGCGGGTCAGCCCTGCTGGAGCAGCCGGTCGGCGGCGCCGACAGCGTTGTCGAGGGCTTCCTTGGGGCTCTCCTTGCCCTGGAGCGCCTTGGCGACCTCGTTGCGCAGCGCGGTCTTCATCTGCTCGCTGAACAGCACGGGTGTGTAGTTGACGGCGTTCTTCAGGGACTTGGCCGCGGCGACGCGCACCCGGGTCTCGTCGGTGCCGTCCTCCTTGGTGAAGTACGGGTCGTCGAGGGAGCCGGCGGTGCTCGGGAAGATGGCGACCTTCTTCGCGAAGGACATCTGGTTCCGTGCGTCGGTGACGAAGTGGGCGAAGGCGACGGCGGCGGGGGTGTGCCGGGTGCGGGAGTTGACCATCACGCCCATGACGTACATGTTGACGTGCCCGGTGCTGGTGATCTGGTCGGTGATGCCGATGTTCCGGTACAGGCTCGGCGCGTTCTTCTTGAAGTTGCCGAGGTCCAGGGCGCTGCCGGGGTTCATGGCGACGGCACCGGTGAGGAACTTCTTGCCGGCGGACTCCCCGGTGGCGGTGAGCGCCTGCGGATCGAGGGCCTTGGCGTCGTACAACTGCTTGTACTTCGTGAGCAGTTCGACCCCCTTGGCGTCGTTGAAGGCGAAGCCGGTGCCCTGTCCGTTCATGAGCGGGACGCCGTAGCGGCCGAAGTCCTCGATGGTGGGCACGTTGGCGAGGGTGGCGACCTTGCCGTGGCTCCTGCCGGCCATGCGCAGGGCGTCGGCGAAGAGTTCGTCGTACGTCCTCGGCGGCTGCTCCGGGTCGAGTCCGGCCTTCCTGAACAGCTCCTTGTTGTAGAAGAGCGGGCCGGTGTTCAGGTACCAGGGGAAGGCGTACACGCCCTTCATCCCCGGTATCCGGTGGCTGGCCCAGGCACCCTGCAGGTACTCGGACCGGTACTTCCCGGCGGCCTTGTCGAGGTCGAGGGCGAGGCCCGCCCTGGCGAGCGGGGCGACCAGGTCCGGGGAGACGTTGACGACGTCGGGGAGGGTGCCGCCGGCCGCGTCGGCGCTGAGCTTGTCCGGGTAGCCCTCGGCGGGCTGGTCGACCCACTTCACATGGGTGCCGGGGTACGTGTTCTCGAAGTCGGCGATCAGGCCCTCGAAGTAGGGCTTGAAGTTCGCGCGCAGGTTCCAGGTCTGGAAGGTGATGTCGCCCTCCACCTTGCCGGAGGCGTCGGTCGAGCCGCCGTCGTCACCGCCCGAACCGCAGGCGCTCAGCGGCAGGACGAGGGCGACGGCAGCGGCGGCGAGGGCTCTGCGGGGCATGGGCACGGGGACACGGCTCCCTTGCGGTGGCGGGCGGCGAGTGGCGTCGAAGACCTTGCCCGCGGCCTTCCGGGAAAGTCAATGGATTCACCGAGCTAAAGAAATACACACTTCATTAGTGCAGGCCAGAGCCCGAATGATCAGAGCTTGCCGTGATGAGCTAATGCGCTTTAGGGTCTTGACACTCAAGCGCATTAGCTCAAGCGCGTCAGCGAGCCTGCTCCCGAAGGGGGAGAAACGTGCCGACCAAACGGTCCCCGGCCCGCCGGCCCACGATGAAGGACATCGCCCGGCGCGCCGGAGTCTCCGAGAGCGCCGTGTCCTTCGCGCTCAACGACCGCCCCGGCGTCTCCGAGGCCACCCGCGCCCGGGTCCGCCGGGTCGCCGAACAGCTCGGCTGGCGTCCCAGCACGGCGGCCCGCGCGCTGTCCGGGGAGGGCGCGGCGACGGTCGGCTTCGTCCTGGCCCGCCCCGCGCACACGCTGGGCGTGGACTCGTTCTTCCTCCAGCTCGTCTCGGGCATCCAGGAGGTCCTGGCCGAGCGGCACCTCGGCCTCCTCTTCCAGGTGGCCGGGGACGTGGCCGACGAGTGCGCGGTGTACCGGCGCTGGTGGGCGGAGCACCGGGTGGACGGGGTGCTGGTGGCCGACCCCCGTGCGCGGGATCCCCGGCCCGACCTGCTGGACGAACTCGGGCTGCCCGCCGTGGTGATCGGCGGTGCGCCCGACGTCCGCCACCCCGGCCTGTCCACGGTCTGGGCGGACGACGCGGGCGCGATGGCCTCCGTCGTGGACGAGCTGACCGCCCTCGGCCACCGGCGGATCGTCCACATCGCGGGCCTCCCCGACCTCGCCCACACCCGGCGCCGCATCGCCACGCTGCGCGCGGAGGCGGAGCGGCGCGGCCTGACCGAGGTCCGCTCGCTGACCACGGACTACTCCGACGCGGAGGGCGCCGCGGTGACCCGCCGCGTGCTCGGCGGGTCACCGCCGCCGACGGCCCTCATCTACGACAACGACGTGATGGCCGTGGCCGGTGTGGCCGCCGCGACGGACCTGGGCTTCCGTGTCCCGCAGGACGTGTCGGTGGTCTCCTGGGAGGACTCGGCGCTGTGCCGCATGGTCACCCCGCGGCTGTCCGCCCTCTCCCGCGACAGCGCCGAGTTCGGCCGCACGGCGGCCCGGGAACTACTGGCCCTGCTGGACGGCAGCCCGGCCCGCTCGGTGGGGGTACCGGTGCCACGGCTGACGGGCCGGGGCAGCACGGGGGCGGCGGCTCCGTCCGACGCCGGGGAGTCGCCGGGCACGTGAGGGCCCGGCAGCGGCGCCCGGCGAACCGCGGACGTCTCGACGCGCCGCGGACGTCTCGACGCGCCGCGGCCTCTCGACGCGCCGTGGCCTCTCGACGCGCCGCGGCCTCTCGGCGCACCCCGGCCTCTCGGCGCACCCCGGCCTCTCGACGTACCGCCTCCGACCGGGCACAGTTCTCCTACCCCTCTTCCGTACCGATGAGTAACGAGGAGTGTCACGTGAGCAGCTGGGCCGGCCGGAGTGCCGTCGAGATCGCCGCCGCCGTCCGTGAGAAGCGGGTCACGCCCCGGGAGGTGGTGGCCGGGCACCTCGCGCGGATCGAGCGGCTCGACGGCCGCATCGGTGCGTTCCGGAAGGTCCGGGCCGAGGCGGCGCTGGCCGAGGCGGACGCGTTGGCCTCGCGTGCGGATCTGGGCGAACTGCCGCTCGCCGGCGTTCCGTTGGCGGTCAAGGACAACCTGGCGGTGCGCGGCGAGGCGCACCGCAACGGTTCCGCCGCCACCCCGGACGCCCCGGCCGCCGAGGACCACGTGACGGTGGCCCGGCTGCGGGCGGCCGGCGCGGTGGTCGTCGGGCTGACGAACGTGCCCGAGCTGTGCGTCTTCGGCACCACCGAGGGCCCGTACGGCACCGCCCGCAATCCCTGGGACCTCTCGCGCACGGCGGGCGGCTCCTCCGGCGGCAGCGCGGCGGCCGTCGCCGCGGGCCTGGTACCGCTCGCGCTCGGCAACGACGGCATGGGCTCGCTGCGCATCCCGGCCGCCAACTGCGGGCTCGTCACCCTGAAGCCGGGGCACGGAGTGGTGCCCGCCGGGATCGGGAACGGTGACTGGTTCGGCATGTCGGAGAACGGCCCGCTGGCCACGACGGTCGAGGACCTGCGGCTGATGCTGGCGGTCCTCGCCGGCACGACGTTCGAACTCCCGCAGGAGCGCGCCCGCCGGAAGATCGCCGCCGCGGTGCGCAGCCCGCTCGCCGGGGTGAGCGTGAGCCGTCCGTATACGACCGCCGTCCGGCAGGCGGCCGGCGTGCTGGCCCGGGCCGGGCACCGGGTACGGCGGGCCGAGCCGCCGTACCCGCTCTCCCTCGGCGTGACCGCGCTCCAGCACTGGACGGCGGGTACGGCGGTGGACGCCGCCGGCCTGGACCCGGCGCGGCTGGCCCGCCGGACCCGGGTGCACGCGGCCGTGGGCCGCCGGTTCGTCCGCCCGGTGCGCACCGGCGACGCCCGTGAGCGGCTGCGGGACCGGCTGACGCCGTTCTTCACCGAGTACGACGTGCTGCTCACCCCGGCGCTGGCCCGCCGCTCCCCGCAGGCCGGCCCGTGGCACGAACGCGGCTGGCTGCGCAACATCCTCGCCAATACCGCGTATTCGCCCTTCACTCCGGCGTGGAACCTGACGGGTTGGCCCGCGATGTCCGTACCGGCCGGCACCCTGCCCTCGGGCGCCCCCTGCGCCGTACAGCTCGTGGGGCGGCCGGGCACGGAGGCCGTACTGCTGGAGCTGGCGCAGGAACTGGAGGAGCTGAGCCCGTGGCAGCGGACGGCTCCTGTGGCGGACCGGCCCTGAAAGAAGTCATGAGGGGCGGCCGGGGAGAGCCGTAAAAAAGGGGAGCCCGGCACGGGCGTGAGTCCGTCACGTCCGTGCGGGCGGCGATCGCGAAGGGTTCGGAGGGGGGTCAGTCCACGCTCGGCAGGATGTGCGGCTCGGCGAGGTCGTCCTCGTAGCCCGCGAGGCGGATCGGGGCGGACCGGGCCCACACGTCGAGGCTGCCGAGTTCTCCGGGCCGTCGGCCCGCACGCTCCGTGTGTTCCTCGGGGCTCTGGTCGCGATTCGTCTTCTCCGGTGTCACCGCGCACTCCTTATGTGTCGGGCTCACCCTCGGGGCGTACCGGACAGCCTGTGCTCCGGTGCTCGACGCCCGCTCGGGTCTGGTTGGAAGGCCAGTTCGGACGCGGTGGCGCCGGTACGTCTGTCAGAGCGGGCCGTTGTCGACCGGCTCACCCCAGGACGGACGATGGGTGTGGGTGGGACCCCTTGGTGCTGTCCGTCCACTCCAGGTTAACCAAATGAGCGGGCATCCGCTCGATAGGGAATGCAAACAACCGGTAACCGATACGCTTCCTGTGGCTCCCCAATACCCCCTAATATGGGGCCTTTTGAAACAAGATGCTCACTCGGACGACTTGGGGAATCACCCACGTGGCCTACAGGAGCGAACACCTCTTCAAGTGCTGTTGGCCGGGCCGCAAGCCGGCCATGGTCTGCTGACGCGGCAACGGCTGTCTCGCGGAAGGACTGACGCATGGAGCTGCGCAGCGTCGAGGAGCTGATGGATCTGCTGTACGCCGGCCGGCACCGGCACGCGCTGCGGACCGCCGCGTTGCTGCGCCGCGGCCGCCCCGCCGACAAGGAGCTTCAGGTGGCGGGACTGGTGCGGGGGATCGGCCCGGTGCTCTGCCAGGGGAGCGAGGCGGAGCGGGCACGGGCCGCGGCCGACGCGGTGCGCGCCCTGCTCGGGGAGCGGGTGTTCCGGCTGGTGCGCGGGGACGCGGACCCGGGCGACGACGATGCGCTGCGGCTGCGCCAGGCCGGCGAGGAGAGCCGCACGGCCGGCTTCGACGCGGGTGTGCTGGAGGACTGGCGCACGGTGCTGGAGCTGGTGGCGGCCCGTCACGCGCGGCTCGGCGCGGTCGACTGAGGCCGGGCCGCCGCCCTGCCTCCCGATCCGCCGCCCCCGGTCCCGGGCCTTTTCATCCCGGACCTCACGATCCGGGACCTCCCGATCCCGGACCTCCCGATCCCGGACCTCCCGATCCCGGACCTCCCGATCCGTGCGTGGCCCGCGCGGCGGCTCACCACTTGCCGGGCGCGTAGTCCTTCAGGAAGACGCCGTACAGGTCCTCGCCCGCCTCGCCGCGCACGATCGGGTCGTAGACGCGGGCGGCGCCGTCGACCAGGTCGAGCGGGGCGTGGAAACCGGCCTCGGCGAGGCGCAGCTTGTCGTAGTGGGGGCGCTCGTCGGTGATCCAGCCGGTGTCGACCGAGGTCATGAGGATGCCGTCGGCCTGGAACATCTCCTCGGCACTGGTCCGCGTCACCATGTTCATCGCGGCCTTGGCGGCGTTGGTGTTGGGGTGGCCCGCCCCCTTGTAGCCGCGGCCGAACACGCCTTCCATGGCGGAGACGTTCACGACGTAGGCCCGTCCGCTCTCCGCCTTCCTCGCGGCGTCGGCCATGGCCGGGCGGAGCTTGCTGATCAGGATGAACGGCGCGGTGTAGTTGCACAGCTGGGTCTCGAGCAGCTCCACCGGGGAGATCTGGTCGATGGTCTGCACCCAGGTGTTGCTCTCGACGACGTCGGGCACCAGACCGCCCGCGTCGATGGCGGTGCCGTCGAGGTGCCGGGCGACACTGGCGTTGCCCGCGACGAGGGCGAGGTCGGCCACCTTCTGCGCGTCGAGGCCGCTGGTACCGACGGGCAGTGCGGCCAGGCCGTCGACCGCGCCGGAGTTGAAGGCGCCGATCACGTGGTGGGCGGGCAGCTCGCCGGCGGGCAGCGGGGCGCTCTCGCCCTCGACCAGGGCGGCGTAGGCGGAGGGCAGGCGGCGTACGGTCTGCGTGGCGTTGTTGACCAGGATGTCCAGCGGGCCCGCCTCGGCGACCTGGTCGGCCAGCGCGACGGCCTGGGCGGGGTCGCGCAGGTCGATGCCGACGATCTCCAGGCGGTGCATCCAGTCCGCCGAGTCCTCCATCGCCTTGAAGCGGCGGATGGCGTCCTTGGGGAACCGCGTGGTGACGGTGGTGTGCGCACCGTCCCGCAGCAGCCTGAGGGCGATGTACATGCCGATCTTGGCCCGGCCGCCGGTGAGCAGGGCGCGCTTGCCGGTGAGGTCGGCACGGGCGTCGCGCTTGGCCCGGTTGAGGCCGGCACAGTCGGGACAGAGCTGGTGGTAGAAGTAGTCGACTTCCACGTACCGGGTCTTGCAGGTGTAGCAGGAACGCGGGCGCTGGAGTATGCCCGCGATCTTGCCCGCCTCGACCTTGGAGGAGGGCAGGATGCCCTCGGTCTCGTCGTCGATGCGCTCGGCCGAGCCGGTGGCGGTCGCCTCGGTGACGGCGCGGTCGTGGGCGGTCTTGGCGGCGCGGCGCTCCTGGCGGCGGCGCTGCTTGACCACGCGGTAGACGTGCGAGGTGGCCCGGCGCACCTTGATCGCGTCGGGGTGGTCGACCTCCAGCCGGTCCAGTTCCTCCAGCACGCTCAGGCAGACGGCCAGGCGCTCGGGGTCGATACCGGGCCCGTGGACCACCTCGTCCACGGAGGCGTCCGTGGGCATGTCCATGGACGCCGAGCCGTCCTCTGTCACCGTCATCGCGCTGCCGCTTCCCTGATCACCCGCGCAGCGCTCCGACTCGCGCCCGCTTTCGAACAGCGGATTTTACGGACCTCCACCCCGGGGAACCAAACGGGCACGGTGGATCACCCGGAGTGGGACCGGCGGGCGGCGTCCCGCGACCACCCGCGCCCGCCGCCCTGCCTCCTCCCTCACGCACCCGCTCCCCCGCGCACCGCACCCGCACCGCGGCCTTTGACGGCGCGCCCCCAGGGGCCGCCCGCACCCGGCGACGCGGTCGCCCGGGTGGCCGGGTGGGCGCGGCCGTGCGGCCGTGCGGCCGTGCGGCCGGATCAGCCGTCGCAGACGGTCAGCAGGGTCTGCACCTCCGCCGACACCGCGTGCGCGAACCGGTCCAGGTCGGGTACGGCCTCCGCGTCGGCGACCAGGCCGTAGTGGACGCGTCCGCGGTACGTGGAGATCGCGACCGCCAGCGCCTGGCCGGGTGCGAGGGGGGCCAGGGGGTACACCTCGCTCAGCTCGTGGCCGCCGAGGCGCAGGCCCAGCCCGGGCAGGGGCACGCTGGTGACCAGGATGTCGAACCAGAGCCGGGCCGCCTGGCCGACCAGCGGTCCGCCGAGCCGGTGGCCGAGCGCCGGCACGTGGTCGGCGAGCAGCCCGACCGCGCCGGCGCCCCGGTTCGGCCCCGCGTCCTTGTTGCGGAGCATCGCGGTCCGCACCGTTTCGAGACGGCCGAGGGGGTCGGGCTCGTGGACCGGAAGCCGTATCAGGTAGCCGGAGAGCCGGTTCCCCTGTGGCTGGGCGGTGTGCGGGCGGCGCCGGGAGACGGGGATCAGGGCGCGCGGCGCCACCCCCTTGCTGCCGTCGCCGCGTTCGTCCAGCCAGCGGCGCAGCGCGCCGGCGACGACGGCGATGAGGACGTCGTTCACGGTGCCGCCGGCGCTCTTGCGCACCCGGTGGACGTCGTCGATGTCGAGCACGACCCCGGCGGTGCGGCGGGTGCCGCTGGGCGCGGAGGTCAGCGCGGCGGTCGGGCGCATGCCGAGGGTGGACAGGGCGAGGGAGGCGCCGATGTCCAGGGCCCGGCCCATGTCCGACAGAGCTCCCCGGACCAGTCCGGGGACCCGTGTGGGCAGCCGGCGTACGTCGGAGAGCAGGCCCTGCGGCGGCTCGACGGCGCGGGGCGCGCGTTCGGGCAGGTCGACGGGGTCCAGGACCCCGGCGGCGAGCTTCAGGGCGCGCAGCCCGTCGGCGAGGGCGTGGTGGAACTTGAAGAGGACGGCGAAGGAGACCCCGTCCCCGCCGGGCAGGACGTGCGCCTCCCAGGGGGGCCGGCCGCGCTCCAGCGGACGCTCCATCAGCCGGCCGGCGGCGGCGTGGAAGTCGTCGGTCGGGGCGTGCAGCCGTACGTGGTCGAGCGGGTCGAAGTCCGGGTCCGTCTCGCGGGCGGCGCCGCCGAAGGCGAGCGGCTGCCAGAGGTCGCGGATGCGCATGCGCAGGCCGGGGACGGCGGCGGCGCGGGCGGCGAGCAGGTCGGCGGCGTGGGCCCCGGCCGTGGGCGAGTGCGCGGCGAAGACGCCGAGCGCGCCGAGGTGCATCGGGTGCCGGTCGGACTCCATGTTCCAGAAGGCCAGGTCGAGAGGAGCGAGCAGGTCGGAAGTCAAGGGCTTGCCTCACGCGTCGACAAGGGGTGGATCAGCAGTCAATCCCCGCTGGACGATTACGGTCAAGTACGATCACGCTACGCTCAGTTAACGCCAGGTTAAGTCCCGCCGCCGGTGCAGGAGACGGGACGCGGGCGACGGCTGGGGTCATCTCAGGACGGGCGGCGCCGCTTCGGGTGACGTACCCCACTCCGACGGGCGCGGGCCGACCGTGAAGGCGAGGGAGCGCACGGAGCGCAGGGCGCCGGTGGTCAGATAGGTGCGGCCGTGCGGTCTGCCGTCCGTGCGGACGGACTGGACGTAGCGGTCGGCGGCCGAGGTGCCGGGCGCGGTGACCGTCAGCCGGCCGGCGGGCCAGTAGCGGCGGTCCAGGGTCAGGTCGACGCGGTCGAAGACGGGGGTGGTCAGGCCCCAGGTGTCGTAGCCGGGCTGGACCGGGAAGAGGCCGATGGAGGACAGGACGTGCCAGGCGGACATGGTGCCCAGGTCGTCGTTGCCGGTCATGCCGGCGGGGCTGTCGGTGAACAGGGTGAGTGCCGCGTGCACCACGTCCGTGGTCTTCCAGGGCTGGCCGGTGGAGAGGTAGGTGTAGGGGGCGATGAGGTCCGGCTCGTTCATCGGGTTGTACACGGCGGCGTTGTAGTAGGCGTACGGGTCGCCGTGCACCCACACCTCGCGGGCGGTCCCCTCCGGGTCGGCGAGCAGCCGGTCGTAGGCGAAGAAGGTGTCCAGGCGGGCGTTGGCCGCGCGGGTGCCGCCGATCAGGCCGACCATGCCGGGGACGTCCTGCGGGACGAGCCACTGGTACTGCCAGGCCGTGCCCTCGTGGAAGCCCGTGCCGCGGGCCGGGTCCGGCGAGCCGGTGAAGGCGCCGGAGGTGTCGCGGGCCCGGAAGAAGCCGGTGGCGGGGTCGAAGACGTTCCGGTAGTTCCGCGAACGGGCGGCGTACCGGGCGGCGTCGTCCCGGTGGCCGAGGTCGCGGGCCATCTGGGCGAGCATCCCGTCGGCGAGCGCGTACTCCAGGGTGACGGAGGCGCCGTGGTGGTAGTCGGAGTCGCCCATCTTGGCGTACGGCCGGTCCTTGACGTACGGCGCGAAACCGTTCGCGATGTACTCGGCGTTGGCCTCCCGCCCGATGCCCGGGTACGCGGCGGGCGGCACGCCGTCGGCGTTCTTCCGCAGCGCCCGGTAGGCCCGCTCCTCGAAGCCCTTCAGCAGCCCCATCCGGTAGGCGGTGGTCAGGAACGGGGTGACCGGGTCACCGCTCATGATGTTCGTCTCGACCGGGCCGTAGCCCCACTTGGGCAGCCACCCGCCGTCCTCGTCGACCGCGACCACGGAGCGGGCCATGTCCCGTGCCTCGCGCGGAGCGAGCAGCGCGAGCAGCTGGGCCTGGGTGCGGTAGGTGTCCCACAGCGACCAGTTCTGGTAGTAGGTGAAGCCGCGGGCGCGGTGGGTACGACGGTCCCAGCCGAGGTAGCGGCCGTCGGCGTCGCTGCCGATGTTGGGCGCGAGGTGGGCCCGGTACACCGAGGAGTAGAAGGCCCGGCGCAGCGCGGGCGTACCCCCGCGCACCCGGACGGCGGCGAGCCGGCGCTCCCACTCCTCGCGGGCCCGGTGGCGTACGGCGTCGAAGGACCGGCCGCCCTCGGCCCGCAGGTTGGCCGCCGCACCGCGCGCGTCGACGTACGACAGGGCCGTGGTCGCCTCCACCGTGCGGTCCCGGGTGGTGTCGAAGCGGACGTAGGCGCCGCCGGACCCGCTGCGGGCGCCCGGGGCGACGGTCCCGCCGTCCCAGGTGCCGTAGGCGGTGAAGGAGCGGCTGAAGCGGGTGATCGTGTGGACCGTGTAGGGGCCGGTGTCCCGGCAGAAGCCGTGGCCGGTGATCTCGGTGCTCACGGTGCGGTCGTCCAGGATGCGCACCGTGCTGCTCACCGGCTTGTGCAGCGCCTGGGCGGCGTTCAGCAGGACGTTGGCCCGGTCGGTGGCCGGGAAGGTGTAGCGCTGTACGCCGGTGCGGGCGGTCGCGGTGAGTTCGGCGCGGATGCCGCTGTCGAGGCCGACCCGGTAGTAGCCGGGGCTCGCCTCCTCGTCGTCGTGCGAGAAGGCCGCCGCGTACCGGGCGTAGTCCGTCTGGGTGACGTCGCCGGTGGTGGGCAGCACGGGCAGGTCCCCGCCGATGCGGCAGCCCACGCCCGAGAGGTGGACCAGGGAGAAGCCGCGGACACGGTTCTGCGCGTAGTCGTAGCCGGTGCTGTGCCCGGTGTCCGGGGAGAGCTGCACCATGCCGAAGGGCACGGCCGCGCCGGGGAAGGTGTTGCCCTCGTTCTGGCTCCCGATGAACGGGTTGACCAGGTCGGCGAGGTGGCCGTCGGTCCGCTCGGCGGCCCGTGCGGCGGGGGTGGCGATCAGCGCCGACGCTGCCATCACCCCGGCCAGGCAGAGCCGCGTGCGCCGGGTCCCTCTCATGTCGGATGACCTCCGCAGGTTGGACATCGTTGGCTGCATCCTGAACGGCGGAGGCCGAAAACCCGGGCATTCGTGGATATTTCCATGGAACGCGTCGCGCGTGGACGCAAGGGCCCCGGGCTGAGGGCTGGTCAGAGGGCCGGGGCTGAAGCCCTCGTGGCCGCGGGCGGACCCCGGCCCGGCGGCCGCGGGGTCCACCACCCGCTCCTCGTCGGCGAGCAGGGCGAGGACGGCGGGCAGGTCGCTACGGGGTGCCGGACGGAACGCGAGTGCGAAGGCAGCGGGTATGACGTCGGCCCCAACGCATCGCTACGGCACTACGGCACTACGGCACCCGCTGCCCCTTGCCCAGCGCGATGACACCGCCCTTGGAGACGGTGTACAGCTCGGCGTCGCGCTCCGGGTTGACGCCGATCGTCGCGCCGGGCGGCACCTCGACGTTCTTGTCCAGGACGGCACCGCGCACCACCGCGCCCCGGCCGACGTGCACGTTGTCGTGCAGCACCGAGCCCTGCACGACCGCGCCCGGGTCGACCCGTACCCCCGGCGACAGCACGGACCGGGTGACCTGACCGCGGATCAGGCAGCCGGAGCTGATGATGGACTCGCTCGCGATGCCGCCCGCGTTGAAGCGGGCCGGGGACAGCTGGTAGGAGTGCGTGTAGACGGGCCACTGCCGGTTGTAGAGGTTGAACGCGGGGCGCTCGGCGATCAGGTCCATGTGCGCCTCGTAGTAGGCGTCCAGGGTGCCCACGTCCCGCCAGTAGCCCTGGTCGCGGCTGGTCTCGCCGGGCACGTGGTTGTCGCTGAAGTCGTACAGCTGTGCCTCGCCGCGCGCGGTCAGCTGGGGCAGGATCGAGCCGCCCATGTCGTGCGCGGACCGGCTGTCCTCGGCGTCCCGGTGCAACGCCTCGATCAGGGCCTTGGTGGTGAAGACGTAGTTGCCCATCGAGGCGAAGACGCTCTCCGGGTCGTCGGGGAGACCCGGCGGGTCCGCCGGCTTCTCCAGGAACCGCTCGACGGCACGGCCGTCCGGGCCCGGTGTGATCACCCCGAAGGAGGAGGACTGCGCGCGCGGCACCCTGATGCCGGCCACCGTCACCCCCGCACCGCCCTCGATGTGCTGGGCGAGCATCTGCCGCGGATCCATGCGGTAGACGTGGTCGGCGCCGAACACGGCCACGTACTCGGGCTGTTCGTCATGGACCAGGTTCAGGGACTGCAGGATCGCGTCGGCGCTGCCCAGGTACCAGCGCGGGCCGAGGCGCTGCTGGGCGGGGACCGGGGTGACGTAGTTCCCGAGCAGGCTGGACATCCGCCAGGTGGTGGTGATGTGCCGGTCCAGCGAGTGCGACTTGTACTGGGTCAGCACGCAGATGCGCAGCACGTCGGCGTTGACGAGGTTGGACAGGACGAAGTCGACCAGCCGGTAGGTGCCGCCGAAGGTGACGGCCGGTTTGGCACGGTCCGCGGTCAGCGGCATCAGGCGTTTGCCCTCGCCGCCCGCCAGCACGATCCCGAGTACGGAAGGCCCTCCACGACGCATGGCCGCTCCCCTCACCGTGGTTGACACCATGGCTGCCCCGAGCAGGCCGGACTAAGCCTGCTTGAGGATCTCCTCGTACAGCCCCGCCGTGCGGCGGGCCACCGCGTCCCAGCCGAACTCCCCGACCGCGCGGGCCCGTCCGGCCTCCCCCATCCGCCGGGCCGTCTGAGGGTCGGCGAGGACGGTGTCCAGCGCCCGGGCGAGCCCGGAGGCGAAGTCGTCGTCCGCCTCGACCAGCAGACCGGTGCGGCCGTCCGCCACGACCTCCGGGATACCGCCCACCCGGGACGCGACGACCGGTGTGCCGCAGGCCATCGCCTCCAGGTTGACGATGCCGAGCGGCTCGTACACCGAGGGACAGACGAACACCGCGGCCCGGGTGAGGAGTTGGACGACCTCCGTGCGCGGCAGCATCTGCGGGATCCAGAACACGCCCTCCCGGACCCGGCGCAGCTCCTCGAACAGCTCCTGGAACTCCCGGTCGATCTCCGGGGTGTCGGGCGCGCCCGCGCACAGCACGACCTGGGCGCCCGGGTCGATGTCCCGTACCGCGCGCAGCAGATGGGGCACGCCCTTCTGCCGGGTGATCCGGCCGACGAACAGGACGTACGGGCGGCCCGGGTCGATGCCGTGCCGGGTGAGCGCGTCGGTGCCGTGGTCGGGCCGGTAGAGCCGGGTGTCGATGCCGTTGTGCACGACGTGCACCCGGGCCGGGTCGAGGGCCGGGTAGCAGGCCAGGATGTCCTCCCGCATGGCACCGGAGACGGCGATCACCGCGTCGGCGGCCTCGATCGCGGTGCGCTCGGCCCAGCCCGACAGCGCGTACCCGCCGCCGAGTTGCTCGGCCTTCCACGGACGCAGCGGCTCCAGCGAGTGGGCGGTGACCACGTGCGGGATGCCGTACAGGAGCTTGGCGACATGGCCGGCGAGGCCCGCGTACCAGGTGTGGGAGTGGACGAGTTCGCGGCCTTCGAGGGCGGCGGCCATGGCGAGGTCCACGGAGAAGGTGCGCAGCGCGTCGTTGGCGCCGTCGAGGGCGGACCAGGGGCGGTGGCGTACGACGCCGACCCCGCGGCCCTCGCCCCAGCAGTGCACCTCCAGGTCCACCAGTGAGGCCAACTCGCGGGCGAGGAACTCCACATGGACACCGGCGCCGCCGTACACGTCCGGGGGGTACTCCCGGCTCAGCAGTCCCACTCGCACCCGACAACCCCCTGGTCTCGGCGGCAGGTCCCCTTCATGGTCACCCAGATGCGGCGCCCGGGGAAGAGCGCGGGGACGTGCGGGGGGAAGAGCCCGGGGACGTGGGCGGTGCGGGGCGGGGCGGGCGGGTGAGGCAGCAGTCGCCGCAGAGCCCGCCGCCGGGGACGCGGTAGTACAGGCAGCAGCTGCGGCGCCGGAAGGCGGTGCCGGTGCGGGTGCCGGTGGCGTTCAGCAGGGGATGGGCGAAGAGTTCGGCGGTGAGGGCGCGGGTGCGGGCCGCGACGTCGGTACGGCCGTGGGCGCGGGACCAGCGGCCCAGCTCCCGGGCCGTCGCGGCGAGCGCGGAGCCCGCGTTGCCCCACAGGAGGCCGGCCGCGACGCCGTAGCGGGCGTGCAGGGTCGCGGCCAGCGGCTCCAGGTGGGCGTGCAGCACGGCGGCGGTGAGGGCGGCGGCCGTGTCCCCGGGCCGCGGGCGCGGTTCGGTGAGCCACAGGTCGTCGGGGGCGGCGGCGCGGACGTCCCAGCGCAGCAGGCGGGGGTCCAGGTCGGGCAGTCGGCCGTACAGGACGGCGCAGCCGAGGGCCACCGACCAGAGCCGGGCGGCCAGTCCCTGGTGGGCGAGGGAGGCGGCGACCCGCGGCTCGGCGGTCCGCAGCCGCTCGGCGACGGTGGCGACGCGCGACGCCACCGGGTCGCCGTGACCGTCCGGGGCGCCCCCCGCATAGCCCTCCGCGAGGGTGGGCAGCCGCGGCGGGCCGGCGGCTCCGGCCGTCTCCGGGAGGGTGCGCAGGACGAAGAAGCCGCCCAGCGGGCGCAGCGCGGCGAGTTCGGGGTCGAGGTCCACGACAGGTACTCGTACCAGGCGCTTCGCGGGGACGGCCGGGCGGGTGTCCACCTCGTGTACCCCCCTCCAGGGGATGATCATCTGCCCTGTGTACTCCATCGGCAGTAGGACGCATTGCGTGCTCAGGTACGACGACGGGAAGTGCGCGGGCGGGCAGAGTGTTGGCCATGAGAGCCGACCGCACGCCGCACCGGGCCCAGGACGCCCGGCGCACGCAGAGGAGACACCGATGAGCGCGCTGGCGTTGTCCGTGCTCCTGTCGTTCGTCTCCGCCCTCGCCTACGCGGGCGGAGCGATCGTGCAGGAGCAGGTCGCGGTGTCCGGCCCCGCCGGCGGGTACCTTCCGCTGCGCCGGCCCGGCTGGTGGGGCGCGCTCGCGCTCAACGGTCTCGGCGGTGTGCTGCACGTCGTGGCGCTCGCCTGCGGGCCGCTCAGCCTGGTCCAGCCGCTCGGCGCGCTGACCATCGTCTTCGCTCTGCCCATGGCGGCGCTGTGCGTGGGCCGCCGGGCCGGCGCGACCGCCTGGCGGGGCGCCCTCATGGCCACGGCGGGCCTCGCCGGTCTGCTCTCCCTGGTCGGCTCCTCCTCCGCGCACTCCCTCGACCCGGCCCAGCGGCTGGTGGTCGCGCTGGTCACCGGCGGGGCGGTGGCGGCGCTGATGTGCGCGGGCCTGGCCGTGCACCGGCACCCCGCGGTGCGCAGCGTGCTGCTCGCCACCGCGTCGGGCATCGCCTTCGGCATGTCCTCGGTGTTCACCAAGACCGTGGCCGTCGACTGGACCGGGGGCATCGGCCTCGGCGGTCTGTCCTCGCTCGCGGTGATCGGCGTGTTCGCGGCGGCCGGCGTGCTGCTGTCCCAGGCCTCCTACCGGGGCGGCGGCCTCGCCGCCCCGCTGGCCACGCTGACGGTGGTCAATCCGGTGCTGGCGGCGGCGGTCGGCATCCTCATGTTCGGCGAGACGTTCCGCTACGGCACCACGGGCACCGCGCTCGCCCTGGGCTGCGGAGTGGTGGCGGCGGGCGGCCTGCTCATGCTGACGACGGAGCGGATGGATCCCGCGGCGACGTCGGACACCGCCGCACCGTCCCCGGCCACGGCCGCACCGGCGCCGGCCTCGGCCGCCCCGGCTTCAGCCTCGGCCGCACCGGCCCCGGCCACCCCGGTCTCGGCCGCGGCCGTGGTGGAGGCCGGGGTGGCGCCGGCCGTGGTGTTCGCGGCCGGCGCCTTCGCCGTACCCGGTGGGCCGGCCGTTGCCGAGCCGTCGGCCGCCCCGGGCGCGGCGGCGGGGGCACACCTCGGCGTGCCCCGGCAGCGCGGCGCCGGGCACGGCGTGACGGGCCGGGCCGGGGGTGCCGGGACCGGCGCCGCGACGGGTGCCGGACCGGCCGCGACGGTGCTCGGCGAGCTGCTCCTGCCGGCTCCGGCCGGGAGCGGGGCGGGGGGCGTCGGAGCGCCGGCCGCCGGGGCGCCGGCCGCCGGGGCGCTCCCCGTCTCCTACGTGCCGCTGTCCGCGAGCTTCCATGTGCCGCTGCCGGTCCGGGACCGGCGGCGCGCCCGCGTCACATCCTGACGTAGGCCGCGCCCGCGTCAGATCCTGACGCCGCCGGCCCGGAGATAGGCGAGCGGGTCGATGTCCGAGCCGAAGCCGGGCCCCGTCCGTACCTCGAAGTGCAGATGCGGGCCCGTGACGTTCCCGGTGGCGCCGGAGCGGCCGATGCGCTGGCCCGTGGCGACGGTCTGGCCCGCCCGCACGGCGATGGCCGAGAGGTGGGCGTACTGCGTGTAGCGGCCGTCGGAGTGCCGGATCACCACCTGGTAGCCGTACGAGCCGCCCCAGCCCGCGGCCACCACCCGCCCGGCCGCCGCCGCCTTCACGGAGGTGCCGGTCGGCACGAGGAAGTCGACGCCGGTGTGGTAGCCCTTCGACCAGTGGGAGCCGGCCACGTGGTAGCCGGTGCCGACGGACGCGGTCACCGGGGCGACGAGGGCGTGCCGGGCCGGGGGCGTCGTGCGGTGCGTGGTGGGGTGTTCCGAAGGGGCTTTCTTCTTCGGGGACTTGGGTGGCGCGGTGCGGGTGTGCGTGCCGCTCAGGCTGAGCCGCTGGCCCGGCAGGATCATGTCGGGATCGGCGCCGATCGTGGCACGGTTGCCCGTGTACAGCGCTCGCCAGCCGCCCGGCACATGGTGGTCGCCGGCGATGCCGGAGAGGGTGTCGCCGTGCACCACCGTGTACATCTCGGCCCGGCCGGCCCGGGACTGCGGGGTGGTCTGCGGCTGAACGTCCCTGACCGAGCGGGACCGCGTGGCGGCGGACTCGGCGGAGCGGGTGGCGGCGGACTCGGCGGGACGCGTGGCGGCGGAGTCGGTGTGCACGTCGGGGCTGCCGCCCCGGGCCAGCCCGCCCCGTACCGAGCACACCGGCCAGGCGCCCGGCCCCTGCCCGTCCAGGACCTTCTCGGCGACGGCGACCTGCTCGGCCCGGGTGGCGAGGTCGGCGCGCGGTGCGTACCGGGTGCCGCCGTACGCCTCCCAGGTGGACTGGGTGAACTGCAGCCCGCCGTAGAAGCCGTTGCCGGTGTTGATGCTCCAGTTTCCGCTGGACTCGCAGGCGGCGACCTTGTTCCAGGTGGCCGCGTCGGCGGCGTCCGCGGTGCCGGCGGCGACCAGCGGCAGCGCCAGGCCGGCGCCGCCCGCCGTGACGGTGAGTGAGGCGCGGTTGATCCTGTTCGGCTGGTACCGGCGATGCCGGCCGCGTACGGCCATGTCCGAATTCCCCTCGGCATGCGTCAGGAGCGGCAAAAGTAAGCGCCACGAACAGGCCATGACAAGACGGTAAACCGGCCTCGCGCCGGGGCCAGTTGGCCGGAAGGGGACCCTGCCCGAGCCGGTGGGCCGGTGACTGAGGCGGAAGGCGGTCGCGCCGCGTACTCATGCCTGGCGGGTCGGATGTGCGCTCGCCGTAGCGGCACGTCAGGATGGGCGAGGACCCGTACTGACGGAGCCGTAGTACACGAGGCAACCAGGGAGCAGGCGGTATGAGCACTTCAGCGCAGATCGGTGTCACGGGCCTCGCGGTCATGGGCCGCAACCTAGCCCGCAACTTCGCGCGCAACGGCTACACGGTCGCCGTCCACAACCGCACGGTGTCGCGGACGAAGGCGCTGGTGGAGGAGTTCGGGCACGAGGGCGACTTCGTCGCGGCCGAGACCGCCGAGGAGTTCGTCGCGGCCCTGGAGCGTCCGCGCCGCCTGGTCGTCATGGTGAAGGCGGGCGGGCCGACGGACGCGGTGATCGAGGAGTTCGCGCCGCTGCTGGAGCCCGGCGACATGATCATCGACGGGGGCAACGCGCACTTCGCGGACACCCGGCGCCGGGAGCGGGAGCTGCGGGAGCGGGGCATCCACTTCGTCGGCACGGGCATCTCCGGCGGTGAGGAGGGCGCGCTGCACGGGCCGAGCATCATGCCGGGCGGTTCGAAGGAGTCGTACGACTCGCTGGGCCCGATGCTGGAGAAGATCTCCGCGAAGGCCGCCGACGGCGCGCCGTGCGTGACGCACGTGGGCCCCGACGGTGCCGGGCACTTCGTGAAGATGGTCCACAACGGCATCGAGTACGCCGACATGCAGCTGATCGGTGAGGCGTACCAGTTGCTGCGCGATGTCGCCGGGTACGAGCCCGCGCAGATCGCGGACATCTTCCGCACCTGGAACACCGGCCGGCTGGACTCGTACCTGATCGAGATCACCGCCGAGGTGCTGTCCCACGTGGACGAGGCCACCGGCAAGCCGTTCGTGGACGTGGTGGTGGACCAGGCCGAGCAGAAGGGCACCGGCCGCTGGACCGTGCAGATCGCGCTGGACCTCGGCGTTCCGGTGTCCGGGATCGCGGAGGCGGTCTTCGCCCGTTCGCTGTCCGGCCACGCGGAGCTGCGGGCCGCCTCGCGGGACCTGGCCGGGCCGCAGCCCGCCCCGCTGAGCGAGTCGGAGGCGGCGGCCTTCGCGGACCGGGTGGAGCAGGCGCTGTACGCGTCCAAGATCGTGTCGTACACGCAGGGCTTCCACGAGATCGCCGCGGGCAGCGAGGAGTACGGCTGGGACATCGACCTCGGCGCCGTCTCCTCGATCTGGCGCGGGGGCTGCATCATCCGCGCGGCCTTCCTCGACCGCATCCGCTCCGCGTACGACGCCCGGGGCGACCTGCCGAGCCTGCTGTCCGACGAGACGTTCGCGCGGGAGATCGCCGACGCGCAGGACGACTGGCGGGAGGTGCTGATCGCGGCGACCCGGCAGGGAGTACCGACGCCCGGGTTCGCGGCGGCGCTGGCCTACTACGACGCGCTGCGGGCGCCGCGCCTGCCGGCGGCCCTGACGCAGGGCCAGCGGGACTTCTTCGGGGCGCACACCTACCGGCGGGTGGACCGGGAGGGGTCGTTCCACACGCTGTGGGGCGGGGACCGGTCGGAGGTGTCCGCCTGACGGGGGCGTGACCGACCGGCGACGCCCGCCCCGACGGGAGCGCGACCGACCGGCGATGCCCGGCCCGACGGGAGCGGAACCGACCGGCGATGCCCGCTGGCGGGGCCTGGCCTGACGAGGCCCCCCGGGGCGGGGTGCGGGTCGGGCGCGGCTGGTCGTGCGGGCGTGCTCTTGCGGGCGTGGTCGGGCGCGGCTGGTGGTGTCACCCGGCCCCCGGCCGACACGCACCCCGGCGGCACTCCCCCGCGCCGCCGTCCGAGAGGCCGGTCCGTCTCAGGTGAGGGGCGGGCCCGGTTCCGGGTCGGGTACGGGCTCCGGGCCCGGCGGAATGGGTGAGGGCGAGGGCTCCGGCGGGCCGGGGTGCGGCGGGGCCGGTGGCGGGGTCGGGGTGGGCTCCGGCAGGGGCGGGGTGGGCTGCGGGCCCGGTTCCGGCGGCGGGACCGGGGTGGGGTACGGGTCCGGCGGGGTCGGCTGCGGGCCCGGGCCCGGTGTCGGGCCCGGCGGAACCGGGTCGGGGTGCGGATTCGTCATGGGTGTCCTCCGGGCAGTCACGGGACGTCGCCTCTGGACTACTCCCCCGCCTACCCTTCGGCCGCACGCCCACTCACCCGACGGCAGCACCGAACGGATCCAGGCGGGTGGCACCCGTGGGCCCCGGCGCCACGGGGCCCCGGGCGGAGGCGAGGGCCGGACGGAGGCGAGGGCCGGACGGAGGCGAGGGCCGGACGGAGGCGAGGGCCGGACGGAGGCGAGGGCCGGACGGCGTCAGGTGCTCGGGCGGAGGCGCAGGCGGGGGCGGGGCCCCGGGGAGACCGTCCGCCCGGTCAGAACCGTTCCGGGTGGGCGCGCAGCCAGTCCTTGGCGGCCGACAGCAGGCCCGGGTCGGCCGGCGGGGCCGCCTCGGGGTGGCGTTCGGCCCACTTCACGACGTACGGGCAGAGCGGGGCCACCGGGACGCCCTCGCGCTCGGCGAGGGCGTACAGCTCGCGGGCGAGGGACCCGGCGATGCCCTTGCCCTCGTGGGCGGGCTCGACGACGGTGTGGACGGGGACCAGGGCGCGCTCGGGCGCCTCCAGCACGAAGTACTCGATGCGACCGACGACTTCACCGTCGCCGACGGCCTCCAGGCGGCCCGCCGCCCGGTCGTCGCGGATCTCGGTCTCGCTCACGGGCACGCACGCTCCTGGTCCTGTCGCTGGTCCGCCGGTCAGGCCCCTACGGCCTGCGGGCTGCGCTCCTGGTCCGATCCGGGGACCGGTTCGGACGGGTCGGCGCCGAGGGACACGATCCGGTTGCCGGCGTCGACATGCACGACCCGGGGCCGCAGCTCGCGGGCCTCCGCGTCGGTGACCTGAGCGTAGCTGATGATGATCACGAGGTCCCCGGGGTGCACCAGGTGGGCCGCGGCCCCGTTGATCCCGATCACGCCGGACCCGCGCTCGCCCTCGATGACGTACGTCTCCAGCCGGGCCCCGTTGGTGACGTCGACGATGTGCACCAGTTCCCCGGGCAGCAGGTCGGCCGCGTCGAGAAGGTCGGCGTCGATGGTCACGGATCCCACGTAGTGCAGGTCGGCCTGGGTGACCGTGGCGCGGTGGATCTTGGACTTGAACATGGTGCGCAGCATGTTGGACTCCTCGAAGACGGCTCCCTGCCTGCTTTGTGCAGGTCAAGGGCTGTTCTCTCACCTTACAGCGGCCCGCCACCCACGCGCTTCCGACGCCCGTCGCGGGCTTTTCGCTGACCGCTTGCCGACTTGGCTGACGCTTCGCCAGCCCCATGCGGAAGGCTCTTCACGAGCCTTGCCTCTCACCTTCGGCCAACAAACGGGCCCAGACTATAGACCGTCTACCGCAGGCACATCGAGATCTGTGTCACGTCAGCGTCGAGGCAGAGGACTCGGCCTACGGTCTTCCTCATCCCCTGGCCGCGCGGCCCGCGCCGCTCCCCCGACGACGACGGCGTGTTCACGACACGTCGAACAGGCGTTCCGCGTTGCGCAGCGCGTGCCCCGCCACCCGCTTGCCGAGGGCGAGGCCGGCCACGTCGGCCGAGCGGGTGTGGATGCCGGAGTAGACGCGGGCGTCCTCGTTGTCCTGGGACAGCTGACTCCAGGCCGTGTATGTGCGCGTCACTCCGGGGGCGGTGGGGCTGGTCAGCTCGAACGGTGCGGTACGCGGCCCGGTGAGCTCCGTGAGGATCGTTTCCGCCGCGCCCGAGTAGGTGTTGTGGCCGCTGGGGTAGTCGGGGTGGGCCGGCGTGACGTGCAGCGGCGTCCAGTCGGGGTCGAGCGTGCCGGCGCGGAGGGCCGTGACGGGGCGCCAGCGCAGGTACGCGTACTTGGTGTCGGAGGTGGCGATCTGCGTGTCCACCAGGGCGATGTGGAACAGCGCCACCAGCGCGGCCCGTGCGGGGACGAAGCGTGGCGACCGGGCCAGGGCGACCCTCAGCGGCTCGGTGTACAGCGTCAGTGAGGAGCCCAGCCAGAAGGTGGCGGTCTCGGTCTGCAGCGCTGTGCGCACGGTGCTGTCCACGGCCCCGTACGCCCGTACCTCGGCCAGGTCGGCACGATAGCGCGCGGAGTCCAGGGCGGGCGGCGCGGGCAGCCGGTACTGGTCGGGGCCGTCCAGCAGGAAGGGTCTCGCGAGCCGGTTGCCGTACTGTGCGGCGGGGGCGTAGGCGGGCGGCGTCGGCTGCCACACGCCGGGGGCCGCGGGCGGCACGGTGAAGGGCGCGTTGACCGAGGCCGGGTCGAGACCGTCGCCCTCGCGGGAAGCGAGGGCCAGCCGTGCCTGGCGCGCACCGGCCGCCACACCCTTCGACTTGGCCAACCCGTCCGGGACGCGGTCCAGAGTGGTGCGCAACGCGGCATCCAGTTCCTGGGTGCGGGACGGGACCAGGGCCAGCAAGGCATCGTGTACGGCGGACGCCAGGGCCGCGTCCTGGAAGTCCCTCCGGTCGACGCCGGGCGGCACCTCGCGGGTGGCTCGGGCCGCCGCGAGCCAACTGATGGCCCAGGTACGGTTGTTGGTGATCTGGGTGGCGGCGCCGGCGGCCGCGATGGTGGCGGCCGTCAGGTCGTACCAGTCGAGTGCCACGGACGGGCGCGACGTCCGTTCGTCCGCCACGGCAGCCGTGGCGGACGGGACGGTGACGGAGGCGGCCAGCAGGGCGGCCGAGCCCAGCGCCCTCAGGGCGGAGCGGCGGGTGGTGAGCGGGTGCACGGGTACTCCCTCGCGGAGGTGCGGTGACTGCTGTGGACCGGGGCGCAGGTGAGGGTCAGCTACACAGCGCGGCGGCGACACGCAGCAGATCAACGGCGCGCCGCCGAGCGAACCGCAGGGAGATCGGCATGCCGGGGACGCTATCCAGGCCCCGACCCCCGGTCAACGAAAGGCGGTTGCCTGCCTGACATTGCAATGGCGGCTTCGCGTCCCCGCCATACGCCCGTTACCCGAGGACCTTTCGAGACGAAGCGACGGCTCGTCTCTCGACATTGACGGGCTACGACGGCGATAGGTAGCTTTTCAACCGGCATTGAGTGTCAGCGTCAAGCCCTGGCTTGCTGACCGGCAACCCTCCGACGCGGTGGGGTGCTCCAGGTGAAAGCCCGGCCGGGTCGCCGATCCGGCAAGCGCGTGGCGCCGTGGCAGGGGCCTGGGACACGGAGGGGTGAGCGTGCGGTACAGCAGCGTCCCCGGTCCCTCCCCCATGTGTGCGGCGACTTTCTCTCGGTTTTCCCGCCGACGCCACATCGATCTGCAGCGCATCACCAGCTGTCTGTGTCATGGCTGACTGCGTCCCGTCGGCTGTCTGAGGACGTTCAGCGCTGTTCGACGCCCGCGGCGCTCTTCTGTCGTTCCCCCCTCGTCCCCACGAGGGCTTTCGTGTTCACCCACCCCCGCCACAGCGACATCCGCGAGCTGCTCGCGGTGATCCCTGCGGCCGCCATGCCACGGCCGCGTCCCGGCCGATGCAAGCAAGGGAGCCCGCATGACCGTTCATGACACCACCGCAGACCTGTCCGCCTTCACCCACGACTGGCAGGAATGGCACACCAGGCAGGAGGCGGTACTCGCCGCCCCGCACGGGTTCCTCGCGATCACCGGGCAGCACTGGCTGGGTGAGGAACCGCAGCGTATCCCGGACGCTCCGGGCGCCTGGTCGACCGGGGCCGACGGGGTCGTCGTCATCCTCGACGACGGTGAGGAACTGGTCGTGGACGGCGTCCCCGTCCGCGGCGAGCACCGCTTCGGGGTGCTCCCGGAGCGCGGCGGAGTCAACGCGGTCTGGGGCGACGCCGTGATCGAGGTGGCCAAGCGCGGCGGACACGACATCGTCCGTCCCCGGCACCCGGACAACCCCCTGCGCACCGCCTTCACCGGCACGCCCGCCTATGCCCCGCATCCCCGCTGGGTGGTGACCGGCCGCTACACGGCCTTCGACGAGCCACGACCGACGACCGTGGGCGCGGCGGTCGAGGGCCTCGAGCACGTGTACGACGCACCGGGCCGGGTCGAGTTCGAACTGGACGGACGGCCCCAGGCCCTCACCGTGTTCCCCGGACACAGCCCGGGCAGTCTGCTGGTGCTGTTCACCGACGCGACGTCCGGGGTCACCACCTACGCCGCCAACCGGGCCCTCGTCCTCCCCCCGCCCGCCGCCGACGGCACGGTCGTCCTGGACTTCAACCGGGCGGCGAACCTGCCGTGCGCCTACACCGATCTGGCCACCTGCCCGCTGCCACCGGCAGAGAACCGGCTGCCCGTGGCGATCGAGGCCGGGCAGAAGATCCCACGTGAGCGGAGCGGCTCCTGAATGCCTCGCGCCACCGAGAAGACCACGACGAAGAGGGCGGACACCGCATGAGCACACCCACGATCAGCTCGCTGGCCTTTCTCACCCCGGGAAACTTCGCCGATGACGACCCGTACACCGGCCTGGAGGAAACCCTGCAGCTGTTCGAGTACGGCGAACGACTCGGCTTCGACGGTGCCTGGATCCGGCAACGCCATCTCGAACACGGTGTCGGCTCGGCCGCGGTGTTCCTCGCCGCCGCCGGCCAGCGCACCGAGCGGGTGGAACTGGGGACCGCGGTCATCCCGATCGGGTACGAGAACCCGTTCCGCCTCGCCGAGGACCTGGCGCTCGCCGACGTACTGTCCCGCGGCCGCCTGCAGGTCGGCTTCAGCACCGGCATGCCGCACGCCGAACTCCTCGGTGACCTGGTCCACGACGGGGACTGGCACAGCTTCGACCTGTCGTACGGCAGGATCGCCCGTGTCATCGACCACCTGCGCGGCGACTATCTCGGCGGCCCCGACACGGTCATCCGGTCGCCCGGCAACACCCAGCGGCCGCGCCTGCAGCCGCACGACCCCGGCCTGGTGGACCGGGTCTGGTACGGCGGGGGAAGTCTGCGCTCGATCCGCTGGGCCGCCGAGCACGGCCTGAACCTGCTCAGCGGCAACATCGTGACGGGCGAGGGCACCGACGACTTCACCACGGCCCAGCTCGCCCTGCTCTCCGAACACCGGCGGTTGATCACCAGCGACCGCTCGCCACGGGTGGCATTGGGACGGGTGATCGTGCCGTTCGACAGCGCGGACGCGACGACCCGGGCCCGCTACCGTGCGTACGCGGCCAGTCGGCACGCACGCACCCTGACGCCGCAGGGCCCGAAGCGGACCCTGTTCGCCCCGGACGTGGTGGGAACCGCGGACCAGATCCTGGAGCAGCTGACCGCTGATCCCGTGGTCGCGGCCGTCTCGGAGCTGCGTCTGGAGCTGCCGTACGAGTTCGAACGGGCCGACTACGAGCAGATCCTGTACGACGTACGGCACTCGATCGCGCCTGAGCTGGGCTGGCGGCCCGACTCCGCGCTGCTGCACGAGGCGGGCCGATGAGCCCCGATCCGCGGGAGCCGCCGTGCGGCCGGAGATCCACACCCGGGAGCCGTTTCGCCGACGGCCACCGCTTCAACCGATGCCGGGGCGAACGACACTGGGGTGCCACCTCTCCTCTTCGGCCACAGAGCGATCAGGTCGCTGCGGAGACTCGCATTGCGCGGCCGTCTGCTGACCGAGTTCCCGGCGGCCCTCGGCAGCGGACGGTGCCGCGTTCAAGACGGTGACGCGTTTGCGTGCTGCTCACGTCGGTCGGCAGAATCTTCACCTCGCCAGCCGTGATCACGTAAAGGTAATGTCCCGCTGCGCTGAGTCACGCGATGTAGATCCGGGCGCTCTCGTACTGGCGTTTGGTCTCGGGTGTGGGGGCTACTCGCACCCGGAAGCCTGCCCGCGGCGAGGGCCGGCGAAGTCGACGCGCTCCTGCTGGCGGTCTCCGCCGACGGAACCATGCAGAACGGACAGCAAGGGGATGGTCGCGATGACCGTAGCGACACAGCAGGGCGGCGGGGGCGGTTCCAGCGGACTGTATGACGTCCTGGAACTCATTCTCGACCGCGGACTGGTGATCGACGCGTTCGTGCGGGTCTCCCTCGTGGGCATCGAGATACTCAAGATCGACATACGGGTCGTGGTCGCCAGCGTCGACACCTACCTCCGCTTCGCCGAGGCGTGCAACCGCCTCGACCTCGAAGCGGGACCCCGCAAGCCGGCCGGACTCACCGAACTCACGGGAAAGATGACGGAGTCCGGTGCCCGCGGCAAGACCAAGGGAGCCCTGTCCGGCGCCGCGGAGACCATCTCCGAAGCCTTCAGGCAGGCACGCGACGAGGGCCAGGAGCGTCAGGGCGAGCGGGCCACGCGCAGGGGAGGGGAATAGCAGATGAGCACCTACGTCTACGGGATCATCCGCGCCTCCCACTCCCCCCTCCCCCAGGACCTGGACGGCGTCGGGGACCCCTCGCAGCCGGTGCGCGTACTGCGCGAGGGCGAGCTGGCCGCGATCGTCAGCGACGCCCCCGAGGAGCTGCGGCCCAAACGCCGTGATCTGCTCGCCCACCAGCACGTCCTGGACGAAGCAGGAGCAGACGGAGTGGTCCTGCCCATGCGGTTCGCCAGCGCCGCGCCGGACGACGACACGGTGACCCGGGTGCTCGCCGAGCGCGCCGGGCAATTGCTCGAGCGGCTGCAGGCGCTGGACGGCATGGCGGAGTACAACATCAAGGCCAACCACAACGAGGATGCCGTCCTCCGTCTGATCATGGCGAGCCACGACGACATCCGGTCCCTGGCCCAGGCGAACCGCGAAGCCGGCGGAGGCACGCAGGAGGACAGGATCCGGCTCGGGGAAATGGTCGCTGCCGCCGTCCAGGAACGCGAGGCGAGAGACGCGGAGCTGCTTCACCAGGCGCTGGCACCGATGGTCCGGGCGGTCAGCGTCGGAGCGCAGAGCACGGGCTGGCTGGCCAACCTTTCCTGCCTGGTGGAGCGCCGTTCGGCGGAGCGGTTCCTGACCGCGGTCGATGCACTCCGCCAGGAGCACCCGCACCTCGAGCTGCGGGTCAACGGCCCGCTGCCGCCCTACAGCTTCGCCGAACCCCCCTCATCCCCGCAGGCCGAAGGCGGCATCACAGAAGCGTTCGGAACCGCGGCAACCCAGCAGGACGAGTAGACGAGTAAGAGGCCGCCTTAGGCCCACACCTGACATCTTTGCGAGACCGACACGAAAGGCAAGGAGGCCAGGACACGGCAGCCGGCCCGGCTCCCCGTCCGGCGAGCGCAGGGCTCTGCCTCCGCTCGCCTCATGCCGGGCTTTTCATCCACGCGACGAGTCGGGCGAGCCAGCGCTCCTTCGCTCGGCCAGGCGGACCGTCCAGGTGCCGAGGAAGGTGCGTGCGTCGTACCGCTGCGTCCGGCCGGACCGGATCCGGTCCCGTTCGGGTTCTCGGCTCCCCCGTGGGCACACGCGTGCGCCCCGCCGGCTCACACGTGCACCGTTGATGAGCTGGCACGCCGGCGAGGACTTGCTCCACGTGTCCGCCGCAGCCCTCGTAGGTCGCCTTCCGGCATGACTCGCAGACAGCGCGTCGGCACATAATTCCCCTTCATTCACGCCACTATTAACGACCAGTAATATTAACAGTTTCGTCACAGCCGAATTCACGGTTTCGCCACACACAGCTCCCATATCTGCACCGTCTCCACGAACACCCGACCCCGTCGACAGAAGGGGCGCTCATGAGGCGGCACCACGACCCAATGATGCGTGACATGCCTCACTCGGCAATGTCGAGTGGTCATGCTCAGAATCCCCTGAAGTTGCCCGCCCTGCGGCAACAGTGGTTCCATCTCGCCCGGTCGAGAAACGGAGGAACCCCTTTCGTGTTGTGACAGGCCGTCACCGCGTCCTTTTTCAGTTCGTCGACCCGGACGCGGCGAGGCAAGAGACCGAGAACGGCAACCGCCCTCACGGATCGGGTGGTGTGCGCCGGTCAGAAGGGAGCAACGTGAGTTGCTCGCACGCCGCAGGATGCCCCCTCTTCCCCTTGCTCAGGGCGAGCTTGCAAGGGTGGCGCGACTACTACTGCGACAGCGAGGATCAGTGGCTCGGCTGTGCGCGCTACCAGGTGTCACTCACCGGCGAGCGTGTACCGATCAGTCTGCTGCCCAACGGGGCGAGCGCGCGACATCTTGAAGTCGCGGCCACCGGCGCGGACCCTTTCGACGCCGCCGCCCCGGAGCAGAGACTCCAGCAGGCCCCTGCACCACACCACCCCCGGCCCCAGGAGAACGCGTCCTGGTCGCCGACGGCACCCGCCGGGCCGCCCGAGCCGCCGGGACCCGTGCCCGCGGCATCGGAGACGGGGGCTCAGTTCGGGCCTGCATCTTCGACGGTACCGGTTTCGCACTACCGACCGTCAACGTCTGCACCAATTCCCCAGCCTCCGGACCGTTCATCCCGGCACGCGGGGCAACCCGCCAATGCGAGGCGCGGCTGGTGGACTCGATTCACCGAATGGATGGGAGGCCCCGCATGAGTGGCTACTGGCCCTGGTGGGCCGGCGCTGCCGGACTCGCACTGATCACCATCAACTACGCCCTCACCACCGACCGGTCCTTCGGGGTGTCGTCCGCGTGGGACCGCGTGCTGCACTGGCGCAGGGAACGCCGCCTCGAGGAGATGGACGCGGAATTCACCGACGAGCGCGCTCTCGCTGACGCTCTCGCAGCAGCTACGGCAGAGCACTTCGGCACCAGCCCCACCGCGCCGCCTGCCCCGTACGGGACTTCACAGCTGCTCGAGACAGGCGCCGAGCCGACGGTGAACGAGGACACCTCGGTGACGAACCCCGGCCCGGCCCCGCTCGTGACCCAGGCCGCCCTGCTGATATCGATCTTCTTCGGCGGACTGATCGCCGCGGTCACCTCCGGGCGGTTCCACCTCCGCTTCGACATGGGCCCGGGCTTCCGGAACGTGGTCACCGCACATCCGGCCACCATGACCGTCCTGCTGTTCCTCGGGGGCGTTCTGGTCGGCTTCGGCACCCGGCTGGCCGGCGGGTGCAGCTCCGGCCACGGACTCAACGGCTGCGGCCGTCTACGCCCGGTCAGCCTCGTGGCGACCGCCGTGTTCTTCGGCACCGCCGTCGCGGTGTCGTTCCTGCTGTGGAAGGTGATCTGATGCGTACCCGGGGTGCGATTCTGCTGGCCAACATCATCACCGGGCTGACACTCGGCTACACCGTCTCCAACATCGGCTTCGGCGACTACACCGAACTGAACCGCATGTTCACCTTCCAGGACCTGCGCATGCTCCTCTCCTTCGCCGGCGCCGTCGTGATCATCGTGTGCGCGTTCGCTCTGCTGCGGGTCCGCCGCACCCCGGGGCGCATCCATGCCGGCGTGATCCCCGGCGCGGTGCTGTTCGGTACCGGCTGGGCGATCTCAGGCGGATGCCCGGCCATCCCGATCGTCCAGGTCGCCTCCGGATACCTGCCCGCCCTCGTCACCATCCTCGGCGTCACCGTCGGTATCCGGCTGTGCCGCTGGGCCAACGCCCGCTACTTCCACCTGGACCGCGGCTCCTGCGGCCTGTGACCAGGGACATCCCCCGACAGCCCGCCGACACGAACGACCGCGTGGGGGTGAGCCTCCGTATCGCTCTGCTCGGGCCCATCCGGCCCACACCGACCCGTTGCCGTCTCCGACGGCGCCAGTCGCACACGTGTACCCGGTAGACGTCGCCGGCCGCTGCCGGTCATGCTCGTCCGCCTTCCGGTCCGACGGCTCATCGCGGAGCCGACGGCGGAGCGCTCGGACGGTCGGAACCGTGACGACGGCTGGTCGGGGCATCGCGATCGAGACACACCCGGCCGGCCCGGTACCAGCGACGTACCCTCCCCGGTCGGCGGGCGACACGGCGGAAGGCGGGACACCCCGGTCACAGATCTTTCAGGGTGGTCCGAAGCTAAGATCGAGTATCTTCTGTCGACCCGGGTCCGGGAGCCCTGACCTGGGGAAATCAGCAGGAGCTGTCCTGCGGCGCGGTGGCGATGGATCATCCTGTCCCGCTCTCCGGGTACCGTCAGGGTATGAGTCATCCGCACCCCGAGCTGAAAGCCGCCCCGCCCCTTCCCGAAGGAGGGCTGCGGGTCATCGCCCTGGGCGGCCTGGGTGAGATCGGCCGCAACATGACCGTCTTCGAGCACGCGGGCAAGCTGCTCATCGTCGACTGTGGCGTGCTGTTCCCCGAAGAGACGCAGCCCGGCGTGGACGTGATCCTGCCGGACTTCACCTCGATCCGGCACCGGCTGGACGACATCGTGGCCGTGGTACTCACCCACGGCCACGAGGACCACATCGGCGGCGTGCCGTACCTGCTGCGCGAGCGGAGGGACATCCCGGTCGTCGGTTCCAAGCTGACGCTGGCGTTCCTGGAGGCCAAGCTCAAGGAACACGGCATCCGCCCGCGCACGGTGCGGGTCCGGGAGGGCGACCGCCGTGCCTTCGGTCCCTTCGACTGCGAGTTCGTGGCGGTCAACCACTCCATCCCCGACAGCCTCGCGGTCGCGATCCGCACCCGGGCCGGGATGGTGCTGCACACCGGCGACTTCAAGATGGACCAGTTCCCTCTCGACGACCGCATCACCGATCTGCGCGCCTTCGCCCGCCTCGGCGAGGAGGGCGTGGACCTGTTCCTCACCGACTCCACGAACGCCGAAGTACCCGGCTTCACCACCTCCGAGCGTGAGCTGAACCCGGCGATCGAGCAGGTGATGCGCACCGCGCCGCGCCGGGTCATCGTCTCCAGTTTCGCCAGCCACGTGCACCGCATCCAGCAGGTCCTGGACGCCGCCCACCAGCACGGCCGCAAGGTCGCCTTCGTCGGCCGGTCGATGGTCCGCAACATGGGCATCGCCCGTGACCTGGGCTATCTGAACGTCCCCTCCGGTCTGGTCGTGAGCACGAAGGAGCTGGAGAAGCTCCCGGATCACAAGGTCGCTCTGGTGTGCACCGGCTCCCAGGGCGAACCGATGGCCGCGCTGTCACGGATGGCCAACCGCGACCACATGATCCGCATCGGCAAGGACGACACCGTCCTGCTCGCCAGCTCCCTCATCCCCGGCAACGAGAACGCCATCTACCGGGTGATCAACGGACTCACCCGGTGGGGTGCCCACGTGGTCCACAAGGGCAACGCCAAGGTGCACGTCTCCGGGCATGCCAGCGCCGGCGAACTCGTCTACTGCTACAACATCGTCAAGCCGCGCAACGTCATGCCCGTGCACGGCGAATTCCGCCACCTGCGGGCCAACGCCGACCTCGCCATCCGTACCGGTGTCGACCCCGACCGGGTCGTCATCGCCGAGGACGGCGTCGTCGTCGACCTGGTCGACGGGCGCGCATCCATCACCGGCAAGGTCCCCGCCGGCAACGTCTACGTGGACGGCATGGAGGTCGGCGGTGCCACCGAGGCATCCCTGAAGGACCGCCTCACTCTCGCCGCCGAAGGCGTGGTCACGGTGGTGGCGATCGTCGACGCCGACACCGGCGCCCTCGCCGAGGCCCCCGACTTCCTGGCCCGGGGCTTCGTCCACGACGACGCCACCTTCGAGCCGGTCGTCCCCGTCATCGAGAAGACCCTGGCCACCGCGGCCGAGGAGGGCGTCGGGGACGCGCGCCAACTCGAACAACTCCTCGCCCGCGCCGTGGCGAACTGGGCGTTCCGCACCCACCGCCGCAAGCCCCTCATCATCCCGGTCATCATCGACGCCTGAGCCCGGCCCGGCAGCACGGTCCCCGTCCCTGCCTCGGCACCGCCCGCGACGGATCTCCCGGGCGGTGCCGCCCCGGTCGGTTGCCGCTCCTTCTTCTCCCGGTTCGCCCCTCGGCGCCCGCTCCATGCACCACGCCCGCTCGCGGTTCTCTCATCCGTGGAGTTCCGTGGAGTTCCGTGGAGTCCGGCGGCGCGTTGAGCCGCCTGAGCCGCGGACCGGCGGTGCGGTCCGTCGGCGGCCTCGTCCGCCTGCAGTGCGTCGGGTGCCTCGGGTTCGGGCGTTCTGATCAGGTTGATGTCTTCGGGCGAGGCTCGCGGCCCTCGGCGCGCAGTTGCTCGTTGATGCGCAGCGCTTCTTCGAGCTGGTCTTCGAGGATGACGATGCGGCAGGCGGCCTCTATGGAGGTGCCCTGGTCGACGAGTTCGCGGGCGCGGGCAGCGATGCGCAGCTGGTACCGGGAGTAGCGGCGATGGCCGCCGTCGGAACGCAGCGGGGTGATCAGGCGGTGGTCACCGAGGGCACGGAGGAAGGCAGGGGTGGTGCCGAGCATCTCGGCGGCGCGGCCCATGGTGTAGGCGGGGTAGTTGTCGTCGTCGAGAGGGCCGACGGGACGGGAACCGGCAGGCGGCATAGACCTCTTCTTTCGGGGACGCGTCGGGGGGCCCGGGTGCCGTACCGGCACCCGGGCCCCGAGCTTTCAACACCATCTACCGGCGCACTGCGCCGGCCCTCTTCTTCCGCAGGTACCGCCTGGGAGGGCGGGATTGCGGGGATCGCGGATGCGTGACCGGGGACCACCTTCCAATCCGGGGCCTTGCGGTACCCGGGCGGACTGCTTCCTCGCCCGGGCGATCCTGATGGCGTTCTGCTCCTTACCTTTCGATTACGCGGATACCGCGGGTGCTGCTCACAGCCCTGCTGGGCCGTGTCCTTCTGAGCTGCCTGCACAGCAGTTCGTGCCTGCTGTGCCCACTTCGACTTCTGGGTACGAAGACAACGCTAACCCCGTGGCGGCGGCATGTCTATCGTCGCCACGACAGTTTTTCTGCATGGAACGTGCGCCTGCTTCCACCTCGGACGCACCTGGAGTCCCCCGTCACGTCCCCTCGCCAGGACAGGACGACGGCACGGACGGAGGGCGCCATGCGGCGAAGCCGGTGCCCCGCGAACCGGCTCACCGCGTCATTCCGAAGGAATACGAAACTCGAATTCGGGACGGTCCCACAGGACGGCGGGCGGGTTCGCGAGGGCGGTCCCGGTCCGTATCGCCCCGACGCGGTGGTAGAAGTCCTCGGCGGGACGATGCGAGACGACCTTGACGCGGTCGAGCCCGGCGGCACGGGCCTCGGACTGCATGTGCGCGACGAGCAGTCGTCCGATGCCCCGTCCTTGCGCTTCGTCGGCGACGAACAGCAGGTCGAGCTCCGGTGGAGCGAGCACGAGCGAGTAGAAGCCGAGGACCCGGCCTCCCTGCTCGTCGGAGCCGACGGCCACGTAGGTGCGGTGGGCCTCGATGTAGTCGGGACCGACCCGGTAGCCCGCGACTGCGGCCGCGTACTTGCCCTCGTAGGCGCCTGAGCCACGCACGAGCCGGGTGAGCCTTTTGGCATCCCGCGCGACGGCCCTCCGTATGGTGACCTGCTGACTGATCGGGGAGGTGCGTGAACCCATCGGGAGAGTATGTCGCACCGGGGGGGTGCCTTCGTTCGGAGGGTTCGGCAGGCGTTCCTGCACCGCTCTCGTCCTCGCCCGCTTGCAAGGCCCGGACACCGGCCCCTGGACGCTTCGCAAGACAGTGCGATTCCGAAATCGACGGCAGGTGAATCGTCGTCCGCGGGTTGAAAACCGAGGGACGTGGCACCCGTCCGGCGGCGGGCCGGCCACGCGAACCACGTCTCGTAGAGGCCAACGGTCCGGCAATGAGCCGCTAGGCCGCACGAGGCCGGTACGACCCGCCGGCCCGGTTGTCGTCGCGGGGCTGCCCGGCGACAACCGGTGCGGCCGGCCCGAGCCGTTACCGGGACGCCCATGGCAAGGGCACCATGGCGGATGCTCCCCATCGTCCGGACTCCCTCGCAGCGGTTGCCGAACTCGTCCGTCTCGCCACCCGGCCGCGGTGTCACCGTTTCCCCTGCCCCCTCCGGCCCGGCCGGACGGGCCGGGCGCGTGCCCGGACGCCGCACGCGCGCGAGGCACGCAGAGTGCCGCTGAGGCGGCCGGACTGCGGGACTGATCGACTCAGCCGCCGCTCTTGCGCCTGAACGACCGCTGGCTCGCAGCCGGGCCGTGCGCTGCGCGCACCTTGGACGCATCCGGGTTGGCGCCGACATCGGCCGCGTCCCCCTGCGCACCGCGCTTGCGCTCCAGGGCTTCACGGAACTTGCGCTTGAGGTCGTAGTTGCCGTCGCTGTCCGGCTCCAGAGGGGACGTCTCCGGGGCAGCCGGCTCCGAACCTTCCGTAGATACGGGCTCTGCGGTCATGGTGACCTCCTGGGTTCGGGGGTGGGCCAGCACAGCTTGTCATGCCGGGCGAGGCCCGGGACGCCGACAACATCATCCTGTTCCGTTTCGGGACGGGCTCAGGGCTGTCGATCCCGTGGTGACGAGACTCGCGGACAGGGCAAGTGGGTCTCAGCCGCTGCGACGGACGCGGGCGGCCTTGCGGGCCTCGGCGAGCTTGCGGGCCTCGCCGGCCTTGCGGGACGTGCCGCGGGCACCGCGGGAGGTGTCCTTGCTGGTGCCGAGGCCGCGGAAGGGAGCGTTGCTGTTCTTGGGCCGGGGGACGGCGGGCCCGCCGTCGAGCGGGGTGCCGGAGGGAGTCCTGGCGCCGGTGATCCGGCTCAGCTCCGCCTCGCCCGAGCGCACCTTGGTGACGGTCGGCTCGATGCCGGCCTCGGCCATCATGCGGCTCGTCTCGCGGCGCTGGCCCGCCGGCACGAGCGTGACCACGCTGCCGGACTCGCCGGCGCGGGCGGTGCGGCCGGCCCGGTGCACATAGTCCTTGGGGTCCGTGGGCGGGTCGACGTTGACCACGAGATCGAGGCCGTCGACGTGCAGGCCACGGGCCGCGACGTTGGTCGCCACCAGAGCGGTGATCTCGCCGTTCTTGAACTGCGCCAGAGTCCGTGTGCGCTGCGGCTGGGACTTGCCGCTGTGCAGGGCCCCGGCGTGCACCCCGCTGGCCCGCAGGTGCCGGGTGAGCTGGTCGACGGAGTGCTTGGTGTCGAGGAACAGCAGTACGCGGCCGTCGCGGGCGGCGATCTCCGTGACGACGGCGTAGCGGTCGGGGCCGTGGACGACCAGAACGTGGTGCTCCATCGTCGTGACCGTGCCCGCGGGCGGGTCGACCGAGTGGACGACGGGGTCGTGCAGGTAGCGGCGGACCAGCAGATCGACGTCGCGATCCAGAGTGGCCGAGAACAGCATCCTCTGACCGTCGGGGTGTACCTGGTCAAGGACGTCGACGACCTGCGGCAGGAATCCCAGGTCGCACATCTGGTCGGCCTCGTCCATCACGGTGATCCTCACCCGTCCCAGGCGGCAGGCGTTGCGCTCGATCAGGTCGTGCAGGCGGCCGGGGGTGGCGACGACCACCTCGGCTCCCTGGCGCAGCGCGGCGACCTGCCGGCCGATCGACATGCCGCCGACGACCGTGGCCATCCGCACCTGCAGGGCCTCGGCGTACGGCGTCAGCGCCTCGGTGACCTGTTGGGCCAGCTCCCGGGTGGGCACGAGGATCAGAGCGTACGGCTGCTTCGGTTCGGCGCGCCGCCCGGCCGTGCGCGTCAGCAGCGGCAGGCCGAAGGCGAGCGTCTTGCCCGATCCGGTGCGTCCACGTCCCAGGACGTCGCGCCCCTTCAGGGCATCGGGAAGTGTGGCGGCCTGGATCGGAAAAAGTTCACGCATCCCGAGTCGGCTCAGTGTCCGCAGCACCCCGGCCGGCAGTTCCAGACCGGCGAAGGAGACGGCCGGGGGCAGCGCCGGGATCGTGGCCTCGGGCCGGGCGGGACCGCCGTGAGCGATGCCGGAGTCATCGGGGTGCTTCATGAACAGCCTTCCGCAGAGGAACGAACCGAGGAAGGCCCGGCAGGCTGGTCCAGCCCACGCACAAGCGGAACCGAACGGGCAGAACGCCTACCGCGACGACCACGCAAACGCACAACGATAACACAAGGCGCGCCATCGCCCGTGATACCGATCGCCCCTCGCGCGTGCACCGACGCAGCCCGGCAGCCCTTCCGGCGAAGCCCGGCAGCCCCACTCCTGTCTCACCGGACCGGTATCGGTGGTGGTCGCCGCACGTGGACGCGGTACAGGGTCGGCAAGCCGGACACCGACCGGCCCCGACCCTTCGCCCCAAGGGGCCGTGCTCGTGACCGTCCGGTCCGCCCGGCCCGAGGGCGACCGGATACAGTGCGCGGGACGGCAGCCTGGTCAGGGAGGGCAAGCGTGACCACCACCAGCAACACCCGGCCCGCCGACGGTGAGGCGCAGGCGCCGCGGCGGAGCCGGCTGCACCGCCTGATGCGCTTCCTCCCCCTGGTCGCCCCCGTCCTGTTGTGGGCCGTGCCCTGCTGGGTGCTCCTGTACACCGGCCAGCACTGGCCGCTGCCCGTCGCACTGGCCGGCACCGTCCTGTTCGTCCTCGGCCTCATGTGTATGCCGCTCGCGATGGTCCGCGGCCACGGCCGGCGCCAGCAGGACCGGGCGGCGATCGTCGGTGACACCCTGCTGGGCACCAGCTGGGTCCTGTTCACCTGGTCCGTTCTGCTCGGCGTCCTCTTGCGGCTCGCCCTGACCGCGGCCGGCGTCGGCGAGAGCCATGACCGGGCCCGGATCGTCACCTGGGCCGTCCTCGGCGTCACCGCCGTACTGCTCGCCTGGGGGTACGCCGAGGCCCGCCGCGTTCCCCGCGTGCGCCGACTCGACGTGCAACTCCCGCGGCTGGGCGCCGGACTGGACGGCCTGCGTGTCGTCCTCCTCACCGACACCCACTACGGCCCACTCGATCGCGCCCGCTGGTCGGCGCGGGTGTGCGAGAGGGTGAACAGCCTGGAGGCCGACCTGGTCTGCCACACCGGCGACATCGCGGACGGCACGGCCGAACGCCGCCGCGCCCAGGCCGTCCCACTCGGTACCGTGCGGGCCACCCGTGCCCGCGTGTACGTCACCGGCAACCACGAGTACTACAGCGAGGCCCAGGGCTGGGTCGACCTGATGGACGAGCTGGGCTGGGAGCCGCTGCGCAACCGCCACCTGCTGCTCGAACGCGGAGGCGACACCCTCGTGGTCGCCGGCGTGGACGACGTCACCGCCGAGTCCTCCGGTCTGGCGGGCCACCGCGCCCACCTCGCCGGAGCCCTGAACGGCACGGATCCCGACCTGCCCGTCCTGCTCCTGGCACACCAGCCCAAGTTCATCGGCCGGGCGGCAGCCGCCGGTGTCGACCTCCAGCTTTCCGGCCACACCCACGGCGGCCAGATCTGGCCCTTCCACCACCTGGTCCGCATCGACCAGCCCGCCCTCGCCGGCCTCAGCCACCACGGCACCCGCACCCTCCTCTACACCAGCCGCGGCACCGGCTTCTGGGGACCGCCGTTCCGCGTCTTCGCCCCCAGCGAGATCACCCTGCTCGTACTCCGCTCCCCCCACCTGCCCACCGCGCCGTAGCACCGGACGGGCCCACAGGTCCGGTCGCAGAGGCAGACTCAGAAGCAGTCCGCGGGCATGTCGAGGGTGGTGCGGTCGAGGCTTTCCAGCAGTGCGAACTGCGCCTGCGTGCGGGGCAGTTCGTACCGGAAGAAGTACTGACCCGCCCGGCGCTTGCCCTCGTAGAAGGCGCCGCTGTGTCCGGCGGCGGCCAGCATCTGCTCCAGCCACATCCAGGCGACCACGACGTGTCCCACGGCCTCCAGGTAGACCGAGGCGTTGGCGAGGGCGGTCTCGGCGTCGCCGGCCTCCCACAGGCGCCGTGTCACGGCGGCGACGCGGGCGACGGAGGCGTCCAGCTGTCGTCCGAAGCCGGCGGTCCGGTCGTCCGCGGCCGCCGCGCGGGCGGTCGTCATGGAGATGGTCTCGATGAGCAGGCGGAGCCCCGCGCCGCCGTCCATGACGACCTTCCGGCCCAGCAGGTCGAGGCCGTGGACGCCGTGCGTCCCCTCGTGGATGGGGTTGAGGCGGTTGTCCCGGTAGAACTGCTCGACGTTGTACTCGCGGGTGTAGCCGTAGCCGCCGTGGACCTGGATGGCGAGGTTGTTGGCCTCCAGGCACCACTGGGAAGGCCAGCTCTTGGCGATCGGGGTGAGCATGTCCAGCAACAGACCGGCGCGGGCCCGCTCGTCGGCCGTCGGGGCGGTGCGCTCATCGTCCAGCAGCCGCCCGCAGTACAGGATGAGAGCCAGCGCGCCTTCGACGTACGACTTCTGGGCGAGCAGCATGCGCCGGACGTCGGGGTGCCCGACGATCGGGATCTGGGGGGTGGTGGCGTCCCTGGCCGCGAGCGGGCGCCCCTGGGGCCGCGTGCGCGCGTAGTCCAGGGCGTGCAGGTAGCCGGTGTAACCGAGCGCCGTCGCACCGAGGCCGACACCGATGCGGGCCTCGTTCATCATGTGGAACATGTAGGACAGTCCGCGGTGGGGCTCCCCGACCAGGAAGCCGACGGCACCGGGGGCTCCGCCGGGCCGGAAGACGCCCTCACCGAAGTTCAGCAGCGTGTTGGTCGTCCCTCGACAGCCCATCTTGTGATTGAGGCCGGCCAGGGCGACGTCGTTGCGCTCGCCGAGCGTTCCGTCGGCCCCCACCAGGATTTTGGGGACGATGAAGAGCGAGAGCCCCTTCACCCCGGGCGGGCCGCCGGGGATCCTGGCCAGGACCAGGTGGACGATGTTCTCCGTCAGTTCGTGGTCGCCGGCCGAGATCCACATCTTGTTGCCGAACAGGCGGTAGGTGCCGTCGTCGGCCCGTTCCGCGCGGGTGCGCACGTCGGCCAGCGAGGATCCCGCCTGGGGTTCCGACAGGCACATGGTCCCGGAGAAGCGGCCCTCGACCATCGGGCGGACGTAGGTGTCGATCTGCCCGGGGGTGCCGTGGGCCAGCAGCAGGTTCGCGTTGCCGATGGTGAGGAAGGGATAGGCGGCCGTTCCCACGTTGGCCGCCTGGAACCAGGCGAAGCAGGCGTTGGCCACCACGCTGGGCAGCTGCATGCCGCCCACCTCGTGGTCCATGCCCCCGCCGATCAGCCCGGCGCCGGCGAAGACCTTCAGGGCCTCTCCGACTTCGGGGATGACGTGCACGCGCTCGCCGTCGAAGCGGGGCTCCTGGGTGTCGTTCTTCTTGTTGTGCGGGGCGAAGTGCCGGGTGGCGATCGTCTCGCCGAGATCCAGTACCGCGTCGAAGGTTTCGCGCGAGTGGTCGGCGAAGCGGGGGCGCGCGGTCAGGGATTCGACCTCGAGCCACTCGTGCAGCAGGAAGTCGAGGTCGCGGCGGGAGAGCAGGAGGGAGGCCATGGTGTTCTTCTTCTCGGGTTCGGGGGTTGTTGGTGTCACGGGTTGCTCGTGCCACGGGTTGTTTGTGCCACGGGCTGTTTGTGCCACGGGCTGTTTGTGCCACGGGGAGGGGAGCTGTCGCCGGCCGGTCAGACCGTGGTGCCGAGGCCGCCGTCGACGGGGATGGCGGGGCCGGTGACGTAGGCGCCCGCACGGCTGGCCGGATGGACGGCGACGCCCGCCAGGTCGTCCGGCCGCCCGATCCGGCGCAGCGGAGCCGACTCCGCGGTCGCCTCACCCGTGGCGTCCAGGGTGGCGGCCGTCATCCTGGACTCGAAGGGGCCGGTCACGGGGGAGGTTCTGTCGGGGAGGGAGAACAGTGAGGTACCAGCGGACTCCTGCGGGGAGGGGTGGCACGGGCAGGCTGGTCCCGCCCGAGTAGATACTAAGCAGTCGCTTAGAGATGGGCCAAGCCCCGCGTCCGCGAACCCTCGTCCCGCTCCTGACGCGGCACCCACCGGGCGCCCGACCCGGGGATCACCAGCAACGGCACAGGGGCTGTCGTATTCGATTCGGCTTGCTTCGGAAATCGGCACGGCGGAGAAAGGCCGCCCCTTCTCCCATCTCTGCCACCCCTTCTCCTGTCCCCCTTTCTCTCACCTCTGTCATGCGGGGTGTTCCGCGTGTTTCATAGAGGTGTGGTCTGAGGTGCGCGACCATACGGAAGCGGCACAGCGCATTTTCCGGCCGGTGGGCGCCACGGCACGTCGATGGTGCGGGTCGGCGTGCTCGACACCAGCAAAACCAACGACGTCAAGAGCGACAGCCGGCAGAAGGAACACGAGACAGGAAGAAGGACGGGCATGTCCGGCAGTGAAAGCGAGAATCCAGTAATCCCGTCACCGACGCCCACACCGACTCGGCGGCCCAGGACGAACAGGGACTGGTGGCCGAATCAGCTGGACCTCCAGGTTCTCCACCAGCACTCGCCCCGAGCCAACCCGATGGACGAGGACTTCGACTACGCGAAGGAGTTCGCGACCCTCGACGTCGACGCGCTGAAGCGTGACGTCTTCGAGATGATGACGACATCCCAGGACTGGTGGCCCGCCGACTACGGTCACTACGGACCGCTCTTCATCCGGATGAGCTGGCATGCCGCGGGAACGTACCGCATCGCGGACGGCCGCGGCGGTGGCGGCAGCGGCGCACAGCGCTTCGCCCCCCTCAACAGCTGGCCGGACAACGCGAGCCTGGACAAGGCGCGCCGTCTGCTGTGGCCGGTGAAACAGAAGTACGGCCGGAAGATCTCCTGGGCCGATCTTCTGGTCTTCGCCGGGAACTGTGCCATGGAATCCATGGGGTTCAAGACGTTCGGGTTCGGTTTCGGACGAGAGGACATCTGGGAACCCGAGGAGATCTTCTGGGGGCCTGAGGACACATGGCTCGGAGATGAGCGCTACAGCGGCGACAGGGAACTCACCGGTCCTTTCGCCGCCGTACAGATGGGACTGATCTACGTCAATCCGGAGGGGCCCAACGGAAACCCGGACCCGGTGGCCGCCGCCCAGGACATCCGGGAGACGTTCGGGCGCATGGCGATGAACGACGAGGAGACGGTCGCGCTCATCGTCGGCGGTCACACCTTCGGCAAGTGCCACGGCGCGGTGGAAGCCAGTTACATCGGCCCGGAGCCCGAGGCTGCCCCCATCGAGCAGCAGGGCCTCGGCTGGCGGAACACCTACGGCAGCGGCACGGGCCCCCACGCGCTCACCAGTGGCCTGGAGGGCGCGTGGACCACCGAGCCGACCCAGTGGGACAACGGGTATCTGGACAATCTCTACGGGTACGAGTGGGAGCTGACGAGCAGTCCCGCCGGCGCCCACCAGTGGACTCCCTCGGATCCCGCGGCCCGGGACACCGTACGAGACGCCCACGATCCGTCGAAGCGGCACGCGCCCATGATGCTGACGACGGACCTCGCGCTGAAGGTGGACCCGGTCTACGGCCCGATCACGAAGAGGTTCCACGAGAACCCGGACGAACTGGCGGTGGCGTTCGCCAAGGCGTGGTACAAACTGCTGCACCGCGACATGGGACCGCTTTCGCGTTACCTCGGCCCGTGGATTCCCGAGCCGCAGCTGTGGCAGGACCCGGTTCCCGCCGTCGATCACGAGCTGGTCGGGGACGAGGACATCGCCGCCCTCAAGGACCGGATCCTCGCCTCGGGGCTCTCCGGCTCCCAGCTGGTCACCACCGCCTGGTCGTCGGCGGCGAGCTTCCGCGGCACCGACAAGCGCGGCGGGGCGAACGGGGCACGGATCCGGCTCGCGCCGCAGAAGGACTGGGCGCTCAACGACGTCCCCGAGGTGACGGAGGCAGTGCGCACGCTGGAGGGGATCCAGCAGGACTTCAACCTCTCCCGGACCGACGGAACGCGGGTCTCCCTCGCCGACCTGATCGTCCTCGGCGGGTGCGCGGCCGTCGAGCAGGCCGCGAGGAACGCCGGGTACGACATCACGGTCCCGTTCGCACCGGGGCGTACGGACGCCTCCCAGGAGCAGACCGACGCGGCGTCGTTCGCCGTGCTGGAGCCCAGGGCGGACGCCTTCCGCAACTACCTTCCGGCGGGCGAGAAGCTGTCGCCGGAGACCCTCATGCTGGACCGCGCCAACCTGCTCACGCTGACCGCTCCCGAGATGACGGTGCTGATCGGCGGCATGCGGGCCCTGAACACCGGTTTCCAGGGGTCTCCCCACGGTGTCTTCACCCACCGGCCGGGAGTCCTGACCAACGACTTCTTCGTCAACCTGCTCGACATGGGCACGGAGTGGAAGGCGTCGGCCACGGACGAGAACGTGTTCGAAGGCCGGGATCGCGCCACCGGCGAGGTCAAGTGGACCGCCACCGCCGTCGACCTGATCTTCGGTGCGCACTCCCAGCTCCGGGCCGTCTCGGAGGTCTACGCGTCCCGGGACGCGGAAGAGAAGTTCGTGCGCGACTTCGTGACGGCGTGGAACAAGGTGATGAATCTCGACCGGTTCGACCTCGCCTGAGCCCGACACCCCGGGCGGCCCTCGGCGGCCGCCCGGGACGTGGCGAAGTGTGCACTCCCCGGCGCCGGGCCAGGTCCCTGCGGGGCGGCAGCCGGGCCGGAACCGTATGACTCGGCGACGGCAGTGCCCAAGCCCCAGCGCCCCCGTTCTGTCGTTCGGCCTCCGTACCACTCCCCCCCGACCCGGCCATTGAACAGCAGCCCACCTCGACACGGTCGACCGAGCGGCTCCCGAGGCAGCCGCGGAGGGGGGCCGGCGTCCGCGAGTCGATGAGCGCTGTCGGTTCCAGCACGGGCAACACGCTCGCCGGGTCCTTCGACGCCACGTTCGGACGCGAGACGTTCCAGGGCCGCAAGAACCGACCCAGCGAGCGCGAAGCTCGCCCTGCGGCGTTCCACCGGCCGCACCGCCGCAACCATGCGACGCCGTAACTGTCACCCCGGCACAGTCCGATCGCACCGAGTCCGGCCACGTTCAGCGAGCGCCTGCCTGCGCGTCAGCGGCTTTTCGATCCGCGAAGCGTACACAAATTCGAATTACCGAATTCAGTGAACGCGTTGACGATGCTAACAAGCATTGGCCATGCTCGAACTGCCAACACAGCGCATCAGCAGCCCGCGTGGCCCCCTCCGCCGCGCCCGCACTCCGGGAATCGACCATGACCGATCAGTCTCCCGCGTCCCTCCGCGATCTTCTCGTCGATCGCCTGCACTACTCGGACCTTGCGCCTCCGGTCCGGGAGCTGCTGCGCGAGCTCGTGCCGGAGGAGCAGGCCAGGAGCGGCGGAGGGCGGGTCGGGCCCGTGCAGCTCCGGTCCATCACCGCGGCCGGGTGGCGGGGCATCGGTCCGCGGACCACCCTCGAACTGCCGCCGGGGCCCGGGCTGGTCATCGTCGCGGGGCCGAACGGCTCCGGCAAGTCGAGTTTCGCCGAAGCCGCCGAGACCGCCCTCACGGGGCGCAACTCCCGCTGGGACGGGCGGCGGGCCACCGACTGGCAGAAGGGCTGGCGCAACCTGCACAGTCCCGATGTCACTCCCGAGGTCTCCCTCGTGCTGTCCGTTGGTGAGCGGGGCGAAGCCGTCACCGTACGGCGGACCTGGCACGGGACCAAGGTCGACGAGGCCCGTACCCGGGTCGAGGGGCCAGACGGCTCGGAGCGGAAACTGGAGGAGGTCGTCGACGCCGAGGCGCTGGACCTCTCCCGGCCGTTCCTGCCGTACAGCGAACTCGGTTCGATGATCAACGGCACGCTCGGCGGACTGCACGACGCCTTCTTCAAGCTCCTCGGGCTCGAACTGCTCGCCGAGTTCGACGCCCGGGTCAAGGACACCGTGAGCGGGTGCAAACAGACGGTCGAGCACACGGACGCGCTCACCGCGCGGCTCCTCGACGAACTGGGCACGCTCGACGACCCCAGGGCCCGCGAGGCGGCACAGGCGCTGTCGACGGCCAAGCCGGACGTCGGCCGGGTGCGTGCGCTGCTCGCGCGCCGTGCTCCGGCCGCCGAGGCCGAGCTGGGCCGGCTGCGGCAGCAGGCCACTCTCGCCGGGCCGGATCCGGCGGAGGTCGGCGGGGCCGTCGCCCGGCTGCGGGAGGCTGCCGCGGGTGCCGAGGAGGCCCGGTACGGCAGCGCGGAGGAGGCCCGCCGCCTGGCCGGATTGCTGGAGGCGGCGATCGAGCACCAGCGGCGTTCCCGCGGCACGGACTGTCCCGTGTGCGGTGCCGAGGACCGGCTGGACCGGGCGTGGGCCGAGCAGGCGCGGAGGGAGGTGGAGCGGCTCCAGACGGCGGCCGCGGACGCCGAAGCCGCCCGGCAGAAGGTGGCGGTCTCGGTTCGGGCCGTGCACGACCTCGTACAGCCGGTCCCGGTGTGGCTGCGGGGCGAGGGCTCCCCGCTCACGGCGGTGTGGCAGGAGTGGGCCCGGTGCCGGGACGTCGCCCATCCCAGGGAGCTGGCGGACCGTGTCGAGCGGGCCGCCGCCGCGCTGGACGATACGTGCCGGCAGGTGCGTGAGGAGGCCGCCCGGCGGCTCGCCGAGCACGACGGTGCCTGGCAGCCGTTCGCCGTACGGCTCGCCGCGTGGGCCGACGCGGCGGAGGCCAAGGAGGCCGCGGTCGACCGGGGCAAGCACGCGCGGAAGGCGCGGACCTGGCTGCGGCCGATCATCGACGAACTGCGGGATGAGCGGCTGCGTCCCTTCGCCCGGCGGTCGCAGGAGGTGTGGCGGCAGCTGTGCGAACACAGCAGCGTCACGCTCGGTTCCGTCACCCTCGGCGGCACACCGGGGCGCGGCAGGGTCGTACTGGACGTCTCCGTCGACGACATGTCCGCCCCCGCCTACAGCGTGATGAGCCAGGGCGAGCTGCACTCCCTCGCGCTCTCCCTCTTCCTGCCGCGCGCCACGCACGCCGCCAGCCCGTTCGGCTTCCTGGTCATCGACGACCCCGTGCAGTCCATGGACCCCGAGAAGGTCGAGGGGCTGGCCCGCGTCCTCGACGCGTGCGCCCGGGACAGGCAGGTGATCGTGTTCACCCACGACACGCGGCTCCAGCAGGCCGTCGCACACCTCGGCATCAAGGCGACCGTCCTGGGTGTGAGCCGCCAGACCGACTCGGTGGTGGGCGTGGAGACGCTCACCGACCCGGTGGAGCAGGCTCTCGGTGAGGCGCGGGCCGTCTCCCTGGACCCCGGCCTGCCGCAGGACGTGGCCGATCACGTACTGCCCGCCATGTGCCGGGTGGCGGTGGAGGCCGCCTGCCTGGAGACCGCGCGGCGCAGGCTCCGCGACGAGAAGGGTCTCGGGCTGCGGGCGGTCGAGGAGCGCGTGGAGTGCCTTGACCGCACCAAGTCGTACGCGGCCCTCGCCCTGCTCGGCGACGAACAGCAGCACGCCCGTGCGGCCGTCGAGTGGATCTGTCCCGGGGGCTGGGCGTTGATCGAGGTCTTCAACTCGGGTGCCCACACTCCCCTGCCGACCGTCGACGACCGCAAGGACCTCGTCCGCCGTACCCGGAAGCTCGCGACGGCGATCCGCGGCAGCGCCCGGGCTCAGCTCACCGGAGGCGCCCGATGAGTACCTCACCGGAGATCCTCGTGAAGGCCGCCGACCGTCTCCTGCTCCCCGCGCCCGGCACCGTGCCCACCCTGGGCCCCGGCCTGCGCGCCCGTGCCGCCGCGGTGCTGCTGCGCATGGCGCTCGACCGGGCCCTGGACGGCTACTGGCAGCGGGTCACTCCGTCGATGACGCGGATCGGCAAGCACCGGATGCTGTGCCTGGAGTGGTACGCGGGCCACGACACCGCCCGCCGGTGCCGCACCACCTGGTCGGCGCTCAGTACCGCATGCCACTACCGCGCGGGGGAACTGCCCCCGACCACAGCGGAGATCCGCACCCGGTTGCCGGAGGTCACCACCCTGCTGGCGGCCCTGCGCGAGAGGCCGGACACGGTGTCCGCCGCGTCGGCGGCGGACACCTGAGGGTGTGTGCCGCGTCCCGTACCGATCGGATCCCCCACACCCCGGAGCACAAGGACTTTCCCTTGGACACCCGCCGCTACCGCATGGTCGTCGACAGCGGACTCGACTACGTCACCACAGGCGCCCAGGTCGACGACCGCCTGCGCCACTGGCTCAAGGAGCCCCCGAAGGGGTACGACGTCGCCGCCTTCGCCGAGGGGCGCAACGAGATAGCCCGCGGCGTCACCCTGGACCACGATTCGGCCACGGGAACCACCGGGGCGTACGGACGCTGGCGGCTACGGGAGGCGCTGCCCGGCGGGACCTGGCAGACCACCGTGCTGATCCGCCGGAGCGGTGACAGCCCCACCAGGGTCCAGCTCGACGTCGAACACCTCCCGGACGACCCCGATGCGGTGCCCGTGCCGGCCAAGACGCCACGGCTCGCGGCCGGTCTCCTGGACGTCCTCGACGCGCGTGACGGCCTCGCCGACGTCACCGCACAGCCCCAGGTGGTCGAGGCCGCGGACGTCGACGCGGTCATCGACGAGCTGTGCGACGAGACGCGGCGCCTGCCGATCGTGGTGGCGAGCACACCGTACGGGGTCGACTTCGACACCTGGCTGGAGCACACGGTGGACCCCTTGGTCCGCCCCCTGGCCGGACTCGCCATCCTCTACGTCCTCCCTCCCGAGGCGGAGACCGGCTTCAACCGGGCTCTGGAGTACCACCGGGTCTACGGCGGCGGTGTGCGTACCTACCTGCCGGGCGTCGATCCGGCATGGCCCGCGGACGGACTGCGGCACCGGGTGATGTCCCGCCGGATGATCACCGAACGGCCGTCCCACTCCCGCCGGATCCTCGCCCAACTGCCCCAGCGGCTGGCGACCCGCACCCCGCTGCCCGCCGAACTGGACTCGGTGCCGGTCATGCGGACCCGAGCCCGCGGCGGCTCCCACGCGCCGGAACTGGAACGGCTGCGCGACGAGAACATCGCGCTCCTGGAGATCCTGGAGGAGGCCGGCCGGGAGCAACGCGTGCGGGCCGACGAGATCCGCGACCTCACACACGAACTGCGCAAGGCGGAGGACAACGAGACACTGCTCATCGCCGAGTACGACGAGCAGTACCACGAACTGCACAAGGCCCGGGCACAGGTACAGGCCCTTCAGCGACACCTGGTGGCCATCGGTGCCGGCGCGGCGGCCTACACCCCCGTCTCGGTGCCGGACGACGAACCGGAGTCCTTCGAGGAGCTTCTCGACCGCGTCGCCGGGCTGACCCGACTGCATTTCACCGGCTCACGCAAGACAACCGTCGAACTCGACGCCCAGGCGTACGGATCCTCGTGGGTGCGCATGACCTGGGACGCGGTGCTGGCGCTTCAGGACTTCGCGGAGGCGGCCGCCGCGGGGCAGGCGGACCGCGACTTCAAGCAGTGGTGCTCGGACGTCCCGAACGGGGTGCGCACGATCTCACCGAGGAAGATCGTGCGCGACGAGTCGAAGTCGGTGAAGGGCAATGCCGGCTGGCGCCGCGAGCGCACCTTCCCCGTGCCGGAACGTGTGCATCCGGCGCGGAAGGTTTTCATGGGGGCGCACGTGCGGGTCGGCGGCGGCAACACGATCGCGCCCCGCCTGCACTACTACGACGGCGCCCGCACGGAACACGGCATCTTCATCGGGTACATCGGCCCGCACCTGACCAACACTCTGACGTAGGAACGCACCCACGAGACGGCGCGCCGTGCCCAGAGGCCGGCCGAGAGACATCGCTTCACTCCACCGAAGGACGCTGGTGCCCCCGGGCGCCGACGCCCTCGGCGTGGTCCTGGCTGCCCCGGAGCACCCGTGCGCAGGACTCCTCCTCGGCGCTCACCGGGCCTCGGGCGGGCGGCCGGTCCGGAGCATGCGCAGTACGGCCCGTTCGGCGGGGCCTTGCGTGGCGGGGGTGCCGTAGGGGCCTCCGTCGCCGAGCCGGGGCAGCGCGGCGGCGACCGTCACGCCTTCCTCGTACAGCTCGATCACCCGCGGGTTGATGTAGGAGGCGCGGCAGATCGCGGGGGTGTTGCCGAGGTACCCGGCCACCTCGCGCGCCGCCCGGGTGATGGCCCGGCGCCGGGCGGTCTCGCTGCGCGCGACGGATTCCGAGACGGCGAGGGCCACGGCGGCCATGACGGTGGCGTGCCAGGTGCGGAAGTCCTTCGCGGTGATGTCCAGGCCGGCCAGTTCCCTGAGGTAGGCGTTGATGTCGTCGCCGCTCAGCTCGTGCCAGGTGTGCTGCTGCCGGTAGGCCAGGAGCCGGTCGCTCCCGTCCCGGCGCCGCCGCAGCGCGGTCAGGGTGCGGCAGGCGGCGGGGTCCGTGACCGTCTTGGTGATCTCCTTGCCGTGCTTGCCGGTGAAGGCGAACAGCACGGCACCGTCCTGGCAGCGGGAGTGCTCGCGCAGCAGCGTGGTGAGGCCGTAGCTGTGGTTCAGTTCGGTGTAGCGGTCGCTGCCGACGCGGAAGAAACCGAGGTCGAGCAGGCGTACTGCCGTGGCCAGGACCCGCTGCCGGCTCAGTCCCCGATCGCTCAGGTGTCCCTCGACCGCCTCCCTCACCACGGGCAGGACCTCGGCGACATCGAGCACGTGCTCGTGCTTGGTCTGCTCCTGTTCGGCGCGGAACTGGGGGTGATACAGGTACTGGCGGCGTCCGGCGGCGTCGGTGCCCACCGCCTGGAGGTGCCCGTTGGCCCGGGTGCAGATCCACACGTCACGCCAGGCCGGGGGTATGACCAACTCCCGGATCCGGGTCAGTTCCGTCGGGTCGCGCAGCGGCTCGCCCCGGGCGTCGAGGTACCGGAAGCCGCGCCCGTGTCGCAGGCGGCGGTAGCCGGGGTCGGTGGGACGACTGTGGCAGAGACGCATCCGGCCTCCTGGGGCTCGCCGGGGACCGGACTCCTCTCGTCGCCGTGCCGTGAGCCGGTCACCTGGTCACCCCTTCGACTACCCACATCGACGGCTTTCTCCGGATTCCGCGGGGGGAGAAATCGTACGGAGCCCGAAGGACCCCCCGTGCGACTGCTTCCTGCCCGCTTCCGCAGGGCAGGTGCGGTCTGCGGAGGCTACGACGATGGGCAGGTCCGGTCGGCCACTCGGATCACGTGCTCCGGCCCCGCGCCCGGGTCAGCTGCTTCAGTTCGATGATGGTGGCGACGGCACGCAGCCAGGTGGCCGCGGTGTCGTCGGCGGCGACTCCGCCCGCGAGTTCGGTGCCGGCCCGCAGCCACTCCCGTACGAGGGCGGCCGCTTCCCGGCGGGGCAGGGGCTCGGGCAGTTCCGCGGCGCGGGCCAGCCCGCCGGCGCGGACGGTGTCGGCGAGGAAGGCGACCGAGCGCGGCTCGGTGCCGAGGCGGTCGAGGATGACGGCCGCGGCCGCGGCGCCGTCACCGAACAGGGCGGTGCGGCGGGGGCCGGGCTCGGCGGTGAGGCCGTAGCGCAGCAGGACGGTGATGTCGAGCCGGGCCAGTTCGTCGTCCGTGCGGTCCGGCGGGTGTGGGGCGTCGTCGTCCGTGCGGTCCGGCGGGTGCGGGGCGTCGTCGTTCATGGCGGGGCCTCGGGTGTCTCGTCTCATCTGGCTGGTCCGCCGCGGCTCAGTCGACGGTGACGGTGTAGGTGATGCGCTCGGGGGCCTGGGACGGGGTGGCCGCACCCGTGGTCGGGGTGGCGGAGGGTCCGGTCGTCGCGGGGGGCAGGGTGGAAGTGTTGCCCTGGCAGGTGGAGAAGGTGCAGTGCAGCAGCGTGAACCGGGTGGTCCCCTTGCCCCTGGCCTCGAAGGTGAAGGTGAGCCGGCCGCCGGCGCCGTCCATCGGCTCGTCGCCGGAGTCCGACGCGTAGGCGTGACCGCGGCTGACCAGCACCGAGGTGTCGGGCCTGGGGTCGACCAGGTACCAGTACTCGCGGGTGGAGGCGTTCTGGCGGACGGTGAGCGTGAAGCGCTCGCCCGGCTTCGCGGTGATGCTGGTGTCCTTCACCGAGTGGCTCGTCGGACGGCTCCCGTGGTGGCTCGCGGTGCCCGTGGGGCCGCCGGCCGGTTCGTCGGTGCCCGAGCCGCAGCCCGTGGCGAGAGCGAGGAGCGCGGTCGCCGCGAGCGCGGCACCGCCCCTGCTACCGCGGAAGATAGACGCTGTACGCATTGGGGAGATCACTGTTGGAAGCCTTGCCCATGTGGCCGTTGATGAAGTCGTCCTCGCTGACCCAGGTGGTCGAGCCCCAGGGGTTGTACACCTGGAGCATGTCACCCTCCTGGGCGATGATCGTCATGGCGTGGGCACCCTCCTTGCCCGAGACGTCGACCGGCACCGGCCGTCCCTCCGCCACCGACTTCTCGACCTGGGTGAGGACCGCCCTGCGGTCGGCGGCGCTGTTGAGGTCCTGGCGCTCGTAGTCGCTGCCGGTGGCACTGCCGACGGCGGAGTCGTTGATCCGTTCCTGGCCCTCGGGGCCCATGCCGCCCCAGTTCTTGCCGCCGTCGCCTTCGGTGTGCAGCCGGTGCTGCTCGGCCACCAGGCGCTGCTTGAAGGCCTCGGGGTCGTCCTGCTGCCCGTCGGGGCCGCCGGTGAGGTCGAGCGCGTAGAGGGGGTCGACCATGGCCCGGGACGTGACGGTGGACGAGGCCACGCAGGTGCCCTCGGAGCCGTCGCCGCCCTGGATCCACCGCTGGCCGTCGAACGTGACGTAGTCCTTGTTGTTGTTCGAGCCGTCCGGGGCCAGACCCTCGTCGTTCATGCTGTCCTTCCGGGTGACCACCGGAGTGAGGTGCCGGCGCAGCCAGGCGGGGTCCTTGCCGTGGATCTTGTTCTGGAACGTCCCGATCTCGGCGACGCTGTGACCGGCGGCCAGGGCCTTCATCAGATAGGCCCGCTCCTGCGGGCTGTCCGACTGCGCCAGCATCCGTTCCATGGCCGTCTCGTCGTCGAGGTTCAGCTGGTCCATGCGGGTCGACGCGCGCGCCAGGTCGCCGGGTGTGAGGATCTCGTTGAGCTCGGTGTCGGCGTCCGCGACGCCGGTGTCGGCGAGCATCAGCTTGTCGACGGCGGTGAGTTCGCTGGTCTCCATCTTTCCGGCCCGTGCCTCGGCGGCCCACTTGTTCAGCTCCCGGGCCGCGACGCGGGTGGCCTCCTGCGCGTCGGCGACGGCGGTGTGCATCAGGTCGACCGCGAAGGAGCCGAAGTGGGCGGCGTTCTTGCGGTCCCACTCCTCCTCGTCGTTCTCGTGCAGGTCGTCGAAGAAGCCGTCCTTGCCGCCGAGCGTCTTCTTCTGCTCCAGCAGCTGTCCGCGGCCCTGCTCGTCCTTGCTCTGCGCCGCGATGATCGCGTCGGCCAGCGTCAGCAGCACCGTCGCGCAGCCCTGGAACGCCTCGCTCATCTGGGTCGCGGACCGGCCGGCGGCGTTCACCGCGTCGGAGGCGAGGATGCTCGTGTCGCCGACCCACACCTGCGGAAGGCCCTTGCGGCCCACCCGGTCGACCTGGTCGAAGACGCTGCCGACGTGGTCGACCTGGCCGCGGTAGAGGCTCGCCAGGCTCTCCAGCAGGCCCGGGTCGCCGCCCGGCCGGGGCACGGAGAGGGCGTCGTCGATCAGGTCGAGGAGCTCGTTCTTGCTGCCGGCCCCGAGCATCTTCTTGGAGAGCCCGGCGAGCCATTCGAGGCGCAGGGAAGGGGAGTCGAGGGGAGAGGAGAAGAACGACACCGGCCCGGTCCTCAGTAGCGCGACAGGGCCGAGGTGCGCCCGCCCTGCGTCGATGTGTCGGTCAGGCTGCTCGTACCGCCGACGGTGACGCCGTCCGCGTGCTGCTTCACCAGGCCGTCGGTGTCGTGGTAGGTCTTCTTGGCCAACTGCACCTTGCCGCCCAGTTCGTGCAGGGCCGACGCCAGCGTCTTGGACTCCGCCTCCCAGGCCTTGACGAACGCGTTCAGCGCCGACGCGGCGTCCTCGCCGCCGGCGTCGTCGTACGAGTAGCTCATGCGCGCCTTGACGGCCGAGCTGACGGCGTCCATGTCCCTGCCGGCGTCGTCCAGTTGCCGGGCCTGGCCGGTCATACCTGCCCTGACCTGGTAGCCGTCCGACCCCACCGCGCCTCCCCCGTATGCATCCGATCGTGACCGCGGGCAGGCTAACACGCAGCGTATATACGGACGATCACGCACCGACCCCCACACACACCTCCTCCACATCACCCACCCGGGGCAACCCCTGCTCCCGCTGGGGCGCCAAGGGTCCGTTCGCGCCGACCGTGTACGGCGTCCGCGACAGCCAGTGCAGCTGGTACTACGACGAGAAGAACGACGGCTTCGCGTACGACGGCCTGACCCCTGAAGTGACACCCCGGTGCGGCCCGTACGGGCTCGGGCCAGGTCGTCCCGGGCGCGGGTGCCGAGCCGTCGGTGCGGCGCGCCGCACCCCGAGCGGTCCCGTCACGGGCGCCGGCCCGTCACCGCTTCGCCACGAGGTCCCTGAGCGCGATGTTGAGTTCCAGGACGTTCACGCGGGGTTCGCCGAGGAAGCCGAGGGTGCGGCCGGTGGTGTGGTCCTCGACCAGCTTGTCGACCACGGTGACGGGCAGGCCGTTCCTCGCGGCGACCCGGTGGACCTGGAGCCGGGCGTAGGCCGGGGAGATGTCCGGGTCCAGGCCGGAGCCGGAGGAGGTGACGGCGTCGGCGGGGACGTCCGAGGGCCTGACCCGGTGGCCGGGCACCGAGTTGTCCTTCACCACGGCGGCCTTGGCGGCCTCGACCTGCCTGGTCAGCTCCTTGCTGTCGGCGGCCAGGTTGGTCGCGCCGGAGAGGATGAGCCGGTACCGGGTGTTCAGCGAGTTCTGCCCGAGGCCGTGCGCGGGGCGGGGCTGGAAGTACCGCAGGCTGTATCCCTGTTGGCCGATCAGGGACGAGCCCACGACCTTGCCGTCCGCCTCGGTCTCCGAGCCGTTCGCCTTGCCGGGGAAGAGTGCCTGGGCCACGCCTGTGACGGTCAGTGGATAGAGGATGCCGGTGAGCACGGTCAGCACGAGCAGCGCGCGCAGGGCCGCGCCCAGCAACCGGGTGGTTCGCAGGAGGGAGTTGTTCATGACGGTCAGCCGATCCCGGGGACGAGGGAGATGAGCAGGTCGATGATCTTGATGCCGATGAACGGGGCGACCAGGCCGCCGAGACCGTAGATGCCGAGGTTGCGCCGCAGCATCCTGTCGGCGCTCATGGGCCGGTACCGCACGCCCTTCAGGGACAGCGGCACCAGCGCGATGATGATCAGCGCGTTGAACACGACCGCCGACAGGATCGCGGAGTTCGGCGAGGACAGGTGCATGATGTTGAGCTTGTCCAGGCCGGGGTAGACGGCCGCGAACAGCGCCGGGATGATCGCGAAGTACTTGGCGACGTCGTTGGCGATGGAGAACGTCGTCAACGCGCCCCGGGTGATCAGCAGTTGCTTGCCGATCTCCACGATCTCGATCAGCTTGGTGGGGTTGGAGTCGAGGTCGACCATGTTGCCGGCCTCCTTGGCGGCCGACGTGCCGGTGTTCATCGCCACGCCGACGTCCGCCTGGGCGAGGGCCGGCGCGTCGTTGGTACCGTCACCGGTCATCGCGACCAGCTTGCCGCCGGCCTGCTCCCGCTTGATGAGGGCCATCTTGTCCTCGGGAGTGGCCTCGGCGAGGAAGTCGTCGACGCCCGCCTCCTCGGCGATCGCCTTGGCGGTCAGCGGGTTGTCACCCGTGATCATGACGGTCTTGATGCCCATGCGGCGCAGTTCCTCGAACCGCTCCCGCATGCCCTCCTTGACGACGTCCTTGAGGTGGACGACGCCCAGCACGCGGGCGCCCCCGCCGTCCTCGACGGCGACCAGCAGCGGGGTGCCGCCCTCCTCGGCGATCCGGTCGGCCGTCCGGTCCGCGTCCTCGGCGACCGTGCCGCCCCGCTCCTCGACCCAGGCGATGACCGAGGCCGTGGCGCCCTTGCGGATCTTCCGGCCGTCCACGTCGACACCCGACATCCGGGTCTGCGCGGTGAACTCGATCCACTCGGCGCCGACCAGCTCGCCCTGGTGCCGCTCGCGCAGCCCGTACCTCTCCTTGGCGAGGACGACGATCGAGCGGCCCTCCGGCGTCTCGTCCGCGAGGGACGACAGCTGGGCCGCGTCCGCGATCTCGGCCTCGGTGGTGCCCTTCACGGGCACGAACTCGGCGGCCTGCCGGTTGCCGAGGGTGATGGTGCCGGTCTTGTCCAGCAGCAGGGTGGAGACGTCGCCGGCGGCCTCGACCGCGCGCCCGGACATGGCGAGCACGTTGCGCTGGACCAGGCGGTCCATGCCCGCGATGCCGATCGCGGAGAGCAGGGCGCCGATCGTGGTCGGGATGAGGCAGACCAGCAGGGCGACCAGGACGACCATGGTCAGGTGCGTACCCGCATGGTTCGCGAGCGGGGGCAGGGTGGCGCAGGCCAGCAGGAAGACGATGGTCAGCGACGCCAGCAGGATGTTCAGCGCGATCTCGTTGGGCGTCTTCTGCCGGGCGGCGCCTTCGACCAGGTTGATCATCCGGTCGATGAAGGTCTCCCCCGGCCGCGTCGTGATCCTGACGACGATCCGGTCGGACAGGACCTTCGTGCCGCCCGTGACGGCGCTGCGGTCCCCGCCGGACTCGCGGATGACCGGGGCGGACTCGCCGGTGATGGCCGATTCGTCCACGGAGGCGACGCCCTCGACGACGTCACCGTCACCGGGGATGACGTCGCCGGCCTCGCAGACGACCAGGTCGCCGATGGTCAGCGCGGTGCCGGGGACCTGTTCCTCGGAGCCGTCCGCCAGGAGCCGGCGGGCGACGGTGTCGGTCTTGGCCTTGCGCAGGGTGTCGGCCTGCGCCTTGCCCCGGCCCTCGGCCACGGCCTCCGCCAGGTTGGCGAAGATCACCGTCAGCCACAGCCAGGCGCTGATGGTCCAGCCGAACCAGTCGCCCGGGTGCTGGAAGGAGAAGACGGTGGTCAGGACCGAGCCGATCCACACCACGAACATCACGGGGGACGTGACCATCACCCGCGGGTCGAGTTTGCGGCAGGCTTCCGGCAGGGACTTCAGCAACTGCCCGGGTTCGAAGAGGCCCGCTCCGACACGGCCCTCGGCGGGCCTGTGCCCGGTCGGTGCGTCCTGGTGGGGCGCAAGGGTGGGAGTGGACATCGCGTCCTCGTGGTTCTCCGTTCGGGTGGTCATCACGCCAGCCCCTCGGCGAGCGGGCCCAGTGCCAGGGCCGGGAAGTACGTGAGACCGGTGATGATCAGGATCGCGCCGACCAGCAGGCCGGTGAACAGCGGCTTCTCGGTGCGCAGGGTGCCCGCCGTGGCCGGGACGGGCTGCTGTCCGGCGAGCGAGCCGGCCAGGGCCAGCACGAACACCATCGGCAGGAAACGGCCGAGCAGCATCGCGAACCCGGTCATGGTGTTGAACCAGTCGGTGTTCGCGTTCAGCCCGGCGAAGGCCGAGCCGTTGTTGTTCGCCGCCGACGTGAACGCGTACAGCACCTCCGAGAACCCGTGCGCGCCGGAGTTCAGCATCGAGTGCGGCGGGGTCGGCAGCGCCATGGAGGCCGCGGTGAAGACCAGCACCAGGGCAGGGGTGACGAGGATGTAGCAGGCGGCGAGCTTCATCTCGCGGCCGCCGATCTTCTTGCCCAGGTACTCGGGCGTACGGCCGACCATCAGACCGGCGATGAACACCGCGATGACCGCCATGATCAGCATGCCGTAGAGCCCGGAGCCGACCCCGCCGGGCGCGATCTCGCCCAGCATCATGCCCAGCATCGTGATCCCGCCGCCGAGCCCGGTGAAGGAGGAGTGGAAGGAGTCCACCGCGCCCGTCGACGTCAGTGTGGTCGACACCGCGAAGATCGAGGAGCCGCCGACACCGAAGCGGACCTCCTTGCCCTCCATCGCCCCGCCGGCCGCCTGGAGCGCCGGGCCGTGGTGGGCGAACTCCGTCCACATCATCAGCGCGGTGAAGCCGAGCCAGATGGTGAACATCGTGGCGAGGATCGCGTAGCCCTGCCTGACGCTGCCGACCAGCACGCCGAAGGTGCGGGTCAGCGAGAACGGGATCACCAGGATCAGGAAGATCTCCAGCAGGTTGGAGAACGGGGTCGGGTTCTCGAAGGGGTGGGCGGAGTTGGCGTTGGCGAGGCCACCGCCGTTCGTGCCCAGCTCCTTGATGGCCTCCGTCGACGCGTACGCGCCGCCGCCCCACTGTTGCCGGCCGCCCATGAACTGCCCGACCTCGTGGACGCCGGAGAAGTTCTGGATCGCACCGCAGGCCACCAGAACCACCGCGGCCAGGGCGGCGATCGGCAGCAGGATCCGCAGGGTGCCGCGCACCAGGTCGGACCAGAAGTTGCCCAGTTCGCCCGTGCGTGACCGGGCGAAACCGCGCACGAGGGCCACGGCGACGGCCATGCCGACGGCGGCGGAGACGAAGTTCTGCACGGCCAGACCGGCGGTCTGTACGACATGGCCCATGCTCTGCTCGCCGTAGTACGACTGCCAGTTGGTGTTCGTCACGAACGAGACGGCCGTGTTGAACGACTGCGCCGGGTTCACCGAGGAGAAACCCATCGAGCCGGGCAGCACGCCCTGGAGCCGCTGGAGCAGGTAGAGGAAGAGCACACCGACCAGCGAGAAGGCCAGCACACCGCGCAGATACGCGGGCCAGGCCATCTCGGTGTCGGGGTCGGCACCGATGCCCTTGTAGATCCACTTCTCCACCCGCAGGTGTTTCTTCGAGGAGTAGACCCGGGCCATGCAGGTGCCGAAGGGGATGTGGACGAGCGCCAGCGCGCCCGTCAGGGCGAGCAGTTGCAGCACGCCTGCCAGTACGGGACCCATGGGCGCGCTCAGAACCTCTCCGGGAAGATCAGGGCGAGGACGAGATAGCCCAGCAGGGCGACGGCCACGACCAGGCCGACGATGTTCTCGGCGGTCACAGCTTCGTCACCCCCTTGGCGACGAGGGCCACCAGCGCGAATCCCGCGAGCACGGCGACGACGAAGGCCAGATCGGCCATCGTGAACTCCTGGAGTGAGGTTCGGTGAGAACGGACGATTAGAGGAAACCGCTTCTCTGGCCGGATCCGGCCGTCCGTTGACGCCTCTCTTACGGCCGCCCGTACGGCCTTGACGGGTTCCTTACGGCGCCTGCGCCTGCGCCTGCTCCAGGAGGTGGGGTGACCGGCGCGGCCGGTGTCACGTCACCCGACGGGAAGGGTCTCCCGCATCGCCTTCGCCGTGCCGGCCGGGTCGTAGTCCTCGGGGACACCGGGGACCAGGATGATGTCGCCGGCGATGTGCCGCGAGCGCAGCGGGGCGATCTCCTGGTACGCGGGTGAGTCCCACCAGGCCCGGGCCTCGGCGATCCCGGGGAAGGAGATCACCACGACGTGCCCGGGCCAGCTGCCCTCCTTGACCTCGTGCTGCGCGGCGTGCACGAGGAAGCGACCGCCGTACGGCTGGAAGGTGGCGGTGATGCGCTCGATGTACTCGGCGATCTCCGGGTGCGGGGCGGCTTCCCGCAGGTGCGCTATGGCGTAGGCGGGCATGGTGTCCTTCCGGTCGGTCGGGCTCCGTACGCCGACGATCGTGACACGCGGGCCGGCCCGGGATCGATGACCTGGGAGGTAAGGACGGTCAGAGGCGCGGGAGACGGTAGCGGCCGGGGTCCACCGTCGCGGTGAGGCCGTTGAGCAGCAGGCGGGTGCCGCCGCGCAGGTGGGCGGCGTCCTGGGTGCCGTCTCCGGTGGGGACGAGCCAGGTGTACTGCTCGGTCCAGGTCAGGCGGGAGCCGACGGGCAGGTCGGCGAGTTCGACGGTGACGAGGGAGATCCAGCGGGTGCTGCCGTCGACCTCGGCCTCGTAGACGTAGACGATCCGGGTGTCCGGCACGATGTGCAGGAACCGGGAGCGGTTGGCGAGGTGTTCCTCGGTGTCGCCGGAGACGAAGACGTTGCGGGCGGTCTCGCCGCCGCCGACCCGGAAGTCCAGCTCGTGCTCGGCGGTGGCGGATCGGCCGGGAAGGCGGAACCAGCGGCGCCGCAGGGAGGGGTCGGCGAAGCCGCGGAAGACCTCGGCCCGCGCCACCGTGAAGTCCAGGTCGAGGGAGAAGGAACCGTGCAGCGCGCGGGGCGCTGACGCGGCGGCCGGTGCGGGGCCGGCCGGAGCGTCAGGCCGGGGATCGGCCGGGGCATCAGGCCGGGAACCGGTCGGGGCGGAACCGTTCGGGGAGCCGGGCCGGGGATCGGCCGGGGCGGAATCGGCCGGAGAACCGAGCCGGGAGCCGGCCGGGGAGTTCGCCGCCTGCGCGAGGTGACCTGCGTCCATTGGCTCAACCTAGCACGGGCGGGGGCGCCGGCCGGGCGCCCCGCGCCCGCGGTCAGAGCCAGCCGTCGAGCGACTTCAGGAAGCCGTCGAGGTCGTCGCGGTGGATGCAGTGCCCGGTGTCCGGCACGTACACCACCTCGAAGCCGCGCCCGCGCAGCCGTTCGGCCAGCTCGTCCGGTACGAGGTGGTGGTCGCCGGCGCCCTGGACCAGCGAGGGCACCTCGGCACGCGCCGGGATCAGGTCCCGGTCGCTCTGCAGCCACTCGATGGCCCGGACGTCCCAGCGGGCGTACCCAGCCAGTTCCGCCTCGATGTCCTCGGGCTGCCAGCGCGGGCAGAGTTGGCGCATGCTGTCGGCGGTGGCCGACTTGGTGGCCTGGGCGAACTCCCGTACCTCGTCGACCGATTTCGCGCCGAGCTTCCACGCCGGGTCGCTGTAGACGACCTTGGCGGGGCGCAGGCCGGGCACCGCGAGGGCGAGCACGGGCGCGCCGAGGGAGTGGGCGAGGGCCAGGTCGACGCCGGCCGGGACCGATTCCACGAGGTCGGCGGCGAGCAGTTCGGGGGTGTACGCGTCGGCGTGCGGGCTGTCCCCGTGGCCGCGCAGGTCCGGCATGATCACGCGGTAGCCGCGCTCGGCGAGGGCCGGCGCCACCCGGCGCCAGGTGTCGGCCGACGACATCACGCTGTGGACGAGGAGCACCGTCCGGTCGCCGTCGCCGACCTCGTGCAGTGCGAGCTTCATGATCGGGGTGTCCTTTCGACACACGGGTGGGACAACGGTGCAGTTCAGCTGTTCGGTTCGGCCAGTTCCAGCAGTGCCTTCGCGGCCAGCCGGTAGCCCATCGGGCCCAGGCCGACGACGATGCCGGAGGCCAGCGGGGCGATCACGGACTCGTGCCGGAACTGCTCCCGGGCCCAGACGTTGCTCAGGTGCACCTCGATCCAGGGCCGCGGGTAGGCGGCGAGGGAGTCGCGCAGGCTCCAGCCGGCCATCATCAGCGCGCCGGGGTTGACGATGGCGCCGACGGTGTCGTGGTGCCGGTTGATGTCGCGCACCAGGTCGCCCTCGGAGTCGTGCTGGAGGGAGAGCACCTCCCAGCCGGCCCCGCTCACCTCGGCGGCGACGGCCTTCTCGATGTCGGCGAGGGTGTCGGTGCCGTAGATCTCGGGCTGGCGGCGGCCCAGGATGCCGAGGTTGGGGCCGTTCAGCAGGAGCAGGGTGCTCATGGGGTCACCTCACTGTTCGACGTGCCGGACCGTCCGGAGCCGTGCGGGGCGCGGGCGGAGCCGGCGTCCTCCAGGCTGAGTTCGGAGTCGGCGAGTTCCTCGGCGCGGGTCATCGCGGCCCGCAGGACGGGCGGCGTCATCAGCGAGGTCACGATCGCGACCAGGACGATGATGGTGTACGAGTCGGTGTCCAGGACGCCGAGGCGCAGACCGGTCATCGCCACGACGACCTCGACCACGCCACGGCAGTTCATGCCGGCCCCGAGCGCGAGCGCCTCCCACCGGTTGAGGCGGCTGAACCGGGCGCCGAGGAAGGCGCCGGAGAACTTGCCGAGGACGGCGACGGCGAGCACGGCGAGGGCCGCGGCGAGGACGTCGAGGTGGCGCAGGCCGGTGAGGTCCATCCGCAGCCCGGCGGTGGCGAAGAACAGCGGGGCGAGGAAGCCCAGCGCGGTGCTCTTCAGCGGTTCCAGCTTCTCGCGGTCCAGGTCCTTGCTGGTGCCGACCAGGACGCCGACGACGAAGGCACCGAAGATCGACTCCAGCTTCATCGCCTGGGTGGCCGCGGCGCCGAACAGGACCAGGACGACGACCGTCATGATGGTGGGGGCGGCGCCCTCGGCCCGGCCCGCCCGGCGCAGCGCGGCGCCCACCAGCGGGCGGCCGGCCAGCACGGCGAACAGCACGACACCGACCGGGTAGAGCACGGCGGTCGCCACGACGCCCGCGGTGAGTCCGGCGGTGGCCATCGCGGAGACCACGGACAGCAGGAACCAGCCGACGATGTCGTCCACGACGCCGGCGGACAGGATCAGCTGGCCGATGTCGCGGTGCAGCAGCTTCATGTCGAGGAGGGTCTTGGCGATCACCGGGATGGCGGTGACGCACATCGCGACGCCGAGGAAGAACGCGAAGACCGTGGAGTCGACGCCGTCCGGCAGCAGGATGCCGCTCAGCGCGAAGCCGGTCGCGATGCCGAGGCCGAGGGGCAGCACCAGGCCGGCGATGCTGACCCGGGCGGCGGTGACCCCCCGCTTGCGGACGAGGCCGAAGTTCAGCTCGGCGCCGGTGACCCCGACGAGGAGCAGCACGCCGAGCTGGCCGGTGGCGTCGAGCATGTGCATCTGCTCCGGCTGCTGGGGCAGCAGCCAGTGGGAGAAGGAGGGCAGCACGTGCTGGAGCACGGAGGGGCCGAGCAGCATGCCCGCGCACAGCTCGCCCACGACCGCGGGCATGCGGAAGCGCTCGGCGAGCCGGCCGAGGACGAGGGCGAACAGCAGCAGGAAGGCGAGCTGGAGGAGGAAGACCAGCAGGGAGTGGGGGGCGATGGTCGGCACGGGGTTGGCGAGCGTCACCGGGCCGGCGGGCGTCAGGGGACTGGCGAGCGTCACGGGCTCTTCCCTCGTCGGGGCGGTCGGTGGGATCAGCGGGTGGTGTCGGCGCCCTGGCCGCTCAGACTGCGGGACAGGAGTGCGATGACCTCGGCGCTCCGCTCGACGTGGAAGAAGTGCCCGCCCCGGAAGACCTGGACGTCGGTCGGGCCGGTGGTGTGCTCCTCCCAGGCGTGGGCCTCGTCCAGCGTGGTCCGGGGGTCGGCGTCACCGGTGAGCACGGTCACCGGGCAGTCGAGCATCGTGCCGGGGTCGTGCCGGTAGTTCTCGATGGCGGTGTAGTCGCTGCGGATCGCCGGCAGGAACATCGCCAGCACCTCCGGGTCGGCCAGGATCGCCTGGTTGGGGCCGCTGAGGGCGCGCAGTTCGGCCAGCACCTGCTCGTCGGTGGCGGCGTGCACGCGCTCGTCGCGGTACCGGGAGGGAGCGCGCCGGCCGGAGGCGAACAGCCGTATCGGGGAGGGCAGTTGAGCCTCGCGCATGCGCAGGGCCACCTCGTAGGCGAGGACGGCTCCCATGCTGTGACCGAACAGGGCGAGCGGCCGGTCGTCCAGGTGGCGCAGCGCCGCGAAGATCTGGTCGGCGTAGTCGGGGATGTTGTCGATGCCGGGTTCGTGCCGGCGCGTCTGCCGGCCCGGGTACTGCACGGCGAGGACCTCGACCGCGGGCGCGAGGGCCGTGGCGACCGGGAAGAAGAAGCTCGCCGAACCGCCGGCGTGGGGAAGGCAGACGAGCCGTACCGCGCTGTCGGGCGAGGGGCGGAAGACGCTGACCCACTTCTCGAACTGTGCCGTTGCTCCAGGCATGCCGAATGGCTCGCTTTCACGTCGGGGAACTGCGCGGATCAGCGTCTGGTACGGGACTTCGGCAGGTTATGCCGAGCGGTCGCGCGGCCGGTATCCCTCAACCTGATAGCCCTCGGGCGGATCCCGGCCGGAACCGGCCGACGGGCCGTACGCTCACCACGAGTCACCCGAGCAGGGCCCGTCAGCAGGCCGTACCGAGGGGGTTTCCATGTCCGCTGTCCCACCCAACGGCACGAGGACGTCCGCGAGTTCGCATGACACGGATGTGCTCGTCGTCGGATACGGGCCGGTCGGCTCGGTGCTGGCGGTGCTGCTGGCGCAGCGCGGCTGGCGGGTGACGGTCCTCGAACGCCGGCGGCGGCCGTACACGCTGCCCCGTGCGACGAGTTTCGACGGGGAGACCGCCCGGCTGCTGGCCGGTACGGGCGTCGGCGGGGAGCTGGGCCGGATCACCGAGCCGGGCACCGGCTACCAGTGGCGCACGGCGGACGGGGAGACGCTGCTGGACATCGAGTTCACCACCGAGGGGCCGTACGGCTGGCCCGACGCCAACACCATGCACCAGCCGGCGCTGGAGGAGCTGCTCGCCGCCCGTGCCGCCGAGTTGCCGGGCATCACGGTGCTGCGGGACCGCCGGGTCGTGGATCTCGCCGACGGCCCGGACGGGGTGACGGTGACGGCCGAGGACGAGGAGGGGGCGACGCGGACCTTCTCGGCGCGCTGGGTGGTCGGCTGCGACGGCGCGAACAGCTTCGTACGGGAACGGATGGGCGTGTCCGTCACCGATCTCGGGTTCTCCTACGAGTGGCTGCTGTGCGACGTGGAGCTGCGTGAGCCGCGGGAGTTCGCGCCGACCAATGTGCAGCTGTGCGATCCGGCCCGGCCGACCACGCTGGTCGGGAGCGGGCCGGGGCACCGGCGCTGGGAGTTCATGCGGCTGCCGGGCGAGCGGGCGGCCGACCTGAACCGGGAGGAGACCGCGTGGCGGCTGCTCGCACCGTACGGCGTCACCCCGGACACCGCGCGGCTGCTGCGCAGCACGACGTACATCTTCCAGGCGCGGTGGGCCGACGAGTGGCGGGCGGGGCATGTGCTGCTGGCCGGGGACGCGGCCCATCTGATGCCGCCGTTCGCGGGGCAGGGCATGTGCTCGGGCGTACGGGACGTGGTCGGTCTGGCCTGGCGGCTGGACCTGGTGCTGCGCGGCACCGCCCCGGAGTCGCTGCTGGACAGCTACACCGAGGAGCGCCGGGTGCAGGTCCGTGAGTCGATCCTGGCGTCGGTGCAGCTGGGGCGGCTGATCTGTGTGACGGACGCGGCGGCCGCGGCGGAGCGGGACGCGACGGTGCTGGCGAACCGGCGCGGGCGGGGCCCCGGCCGGCCGGACCCGGCCCGGCCGATCACCTGCGGCCTGCTGCACCGCCCGGACGGCACGGACACCCGGGTGCCGCCCACGGGCGAGGTCCTGCCGCACGCCCGGCTGCTCGGGCCGTCCGGCGCCCCGCCGCTGGAGGACCCGGTGCGCGGCGGGTTCGTCCTGTTCACCAAGGCGGAGGCGGAGACGGGCCTCACCCCGGACCGGCTGTCGTTCCTGCGGGACGTCGGTGCGCGGGTGGTCCGCCTGTGGCCGGCCGGCGGCGCGTACGACGGCACGGGCGGCGCGGTGGAGGCGGTGGACGCTCTGGACGCCGACGGGGTGCTGCGCGCCTGGCTCGACCGGTACGGCGCCACCGCCCTGCTGGTACGCCCCGACTACCACGTCTTCGGCACGGCCACCGGTCCTGACGGGACGGCCCTGCTCGTGGACGACCTCCGCACCCGACTGACCACACCGGCACCGGCACCCGCGGGGCGCCCCGGCTGACCCGGCGGGGCGGGCGCGGACGGCTTCCCGCCGGGACAACCTCCGCGCCCGGCGGCGGGGTTGCCGGTCGGGGGAACCGGCGGCGCCGGCCGCTGCCGCGCGGGCGGGCGCGCGGGGAGGGGCCTCCGGGGACAGGGGCCGGGCGGGGGCGGGCGTCCGGGGTGGTCAGAGGCGTTGGGCCAGGAGGACCGCACCGCGTAGCGATGAGAGGCCGCCCAGCCGGGCGGGGGTGAGGGGTGGGGTGGGGTGGCCGGGGCGGGCGAGTGCGGTGAGGTGGGTGGTGACGGCGGGCAGGAGGGCCGGGATGCCCGCCGCGAAGCCGCCGCCCAGCACGGCTCGGTCGGGGTGGAGGAGCTCGGTGACGCTCGTGAGGGCCGTGGCCAGGGCGCGGGCCGTGCGGTCCAGGGCCGTGACCGCCCAGGGCAGGTGGTCGCGCAGGCCGGCCCGTAGCTCGTCGAAGGTGACCGGGGCGCCGCGGAGTGCGGCGGCGTGGGCGAGGGTGGCCGGTCCGGACGCGGTCGCCTGGAGGCAGCCCCGGCGTCCGCAGACGCACTCGGGGCCGTCCTGGTCGATCGTCAGGTGGCCGATCTCGAAGGAGCCGCGCGCGGGCCCGGGGCACAGCGTGCCGTCGAGGACGAGTCCGCCGCCCACTCCTGTGCCGACGCCGACGTAGAGCAGGTGGGCGCAGTCGGCCGCGTCCGCCTCGGCGAGGGCGCCGAGGTCGCCGTCGTCGGCCCAGGCGACCGGAGTTCGGGGGAACAGCCCGCGTAGGGCGGGGCCCAGGGCGAGCCCGGCCCACGCGGGGCGGCTGGGCCAGGCGGTGACCCGTTCGTCGGGTCCGACGGTGGCGGGCATGGCGACGCCGACGGCCCGTACGTCCGCCAGGGCGGGGAAGGCCTTGAGGTGTGCGGCCAGGTCGGCCAGGTCGGCCTCGGCGTCCCGGTGCGGGCCCCAGGTGAAGGCCGACTCCTCTGTCCGGCCGTCGGCGGTCTCCACGCGCAGGGCGACCTTGGTGCCGCCGACGTCGATGCCCAGGCAGCCCGGCGCGGTGACGCCGGGCTGCCGGTCACGGGGAGCGGGCACGCTCAGTCGCCCGGTACGGCCGGGCACAGCGCGAGCAGGTCGCAGGGGCGGCGCAGGACCGCGTCGGGCCCGGCGGCGAGCAGTTCCTCCTCGTCGGGACCGACCCACAGGGCGGCGGCGGAGGCCACTCCGGCGTCGCGGGCGCTGGCCAGGTCGGTGGGCGCGTCGCCGACCATGATGGCCTGCTCGGGCGGCACGTCCAGCAGTTCCAGCGCGCGCTGCACGATGTCCGGTGCGGGCTTGGGCCGGGGCACCTCGTCGGAGCCGATGACGTGCGCGAAGAACGGCAGCAGGCCGAGCCCGTCGAGCAGCGAGCGGGCGCGGTCACCGGCCTTGCCCGTGGCCACGGCCAGCCTGAGGCCCCGCACCCGCAGGGTCAGCAGGAGTTCGAGGACGCCGTCGAAGACCTCCACGCGGTGGGCGAGCCGGTAGCTCTCGCGGACGAAGGGCTCCTCCATCTCCAGCGGCAGCCCCATGATCCGCATGATGTCGGGGAAGTAGCGCCCCTGGTGGCGCACGTACTCCTCGAACGGGGCCGGGCCGTCGCCGACGACCTCCGCGTAGGCGACCGCGAAGGCCTCCCGCATGACGGCGAAGCTGTCGACGATCACCCCGTCCAGGTCGAAGACGACCGCCCGCCGGGTTGCCGTCAGGAGGCCGGCCGGGGCGAGGGGCCGGTCGGGCGAGTGGACTGTCATGGGGTCCTCATCTGCTGGTGGTCTGCTGGTACGCGGGCTCGCTCGGCCCGTCGCGTCCGGCCCGGGCGGAGGCGTAGAGGCGCTCCATGAGCCGTACGGTGGTGCGTGCCTCGGCGACGGCCCGGCCGCGGCCGGCCGGGTCGGCGAGGAGGGCGGGCACGCCGTCCAGCTGCCGCCCGTACTCCGCGCCGACGGGTTCGGCGGGGACGGGCAGCCGGCGGGTGGTGCCCTCGCGGGTGAGGGTGAGGACGGACTCGGGCTGCCGGTTGGGGCTGAAGCCGAAGGTGCAGCGCAGTTCGGCGGTGCCGGCGCTGCCCTCGATCCGGATCAGGGACAGGTCCGTCGCCTCGTGCGAGGCCCAACTGGCGCGGAGGGAGACGGAGATGCCGTCCTCGCGGAGCAGGAAGCCGCGGGCGGTGTCCTCGACGTCGCCGGTGAGGGCGGCGGCGGGCCGCTCGCGGCGCCAGGCCGCGGACCACTCGCCGGTGTTGAGGAAGTCGTCCGAGACGGCGCCGACGGCCTGGTGGACCGGGGACGGGCCGAGCAGCGCGGTCAGGGTGTCCACGAGGTGCCAGCCGAGGTCGACCAGGGCGCCGCCGCCGGCCTCGCTGCGCCGGGTGAACCAGCCGCCCGCCCGCGGCACCCCGCGGGCCCGCACCCAGGCCAGGTCGACGTGCCGCACCTTCCCCACCTCGGGCAGGACCGCCGCCAGTTCGAGGACGTCCGCGCGGTGGCGGGCGGCGCTGCCGGCCAGCAGCAGGCCGCCGGCCCGCTCGGCCGCGGCCAGGGTGTCGGCCTCGGTGCCGGACAGGCACACCGGTTTCTCCAGGAAGACGGACACGCCCCGGCCGAGCAGGCCGGCGGCGACCGTGGTGTGCAGGTGGTTGGGTACGGCGACGACGGCGAGGTCGACGGCCCGGGGGTCGAGCGCGTCCGTCGCGGCGTGGGCGGGTACGCCCGTCTCCGCGACGGCGTCCGCCCGGGCGGCGGGGTCGGGGTCGACGACGGCGACCAGGTCGAAGTCGGGGTGGGCCCGCAGCCGGGGCAGCCACAGCTCCCGCCCCGCCCAGCCGAGCCCCACCACGGCGGCCCGTACGCTCATATCGCGGCCACTGCGTCCGCGATGATCTCGGCCGTGAGTTCCAGGTCCCGCTCGTCGGCGAGGAGGACCCGGTGGTGCAGCCAGACGCAGTCGCTGCTGATGGCCTCGGTGTGCGGGCAGCGCTCGGCGACCTGCTCCACGGTCTCGTCGGGGGCGCCGGTCTCCCAGAAGGCGTCGGTGCGGTAGACGGCGCGGAACGCGGCGAACGCGGGCAGCCCGGCCTCGACCAGCCGGTCCACCAGGGCGTTGCGGTCCGCCTCGGTGATGCCGGGGATCCGGAACATCGCCATGTAGTGGGTGTTCTGGTCGGCGCGGACGTCACCGCCCTGCGGCACGACGCCGTCGACGGCACCGAGCAGCCGGGACAGCAGCGCCCAGCGCCGGTCGCGCAGCTCCGTCTGGGCGGGCAGGCGGCGCAGCTGGGCGCGCAGCACGGCGGCGGAGAACTCGTTGAGCCGCATGTTGGTGCCGGCGACCTGGTGCTTGTAGTGCCGGTCGGTGCGCGGCCGGCCGCAGCTGTGCCGCAGGAACGCCGCCTCGTACAGGTCGCTGTCGGGGAACAGGACGGCGCCGCCCTCGCCGGCGGTCATCAGCTTGCCGTTCTGGAAGGAGAACGCGGCGACCGTGCCGAGTTCACCGACCCGCTTGCCCTGCCAGCGGGCGCCCTGGGCGTGGGCCGCGTCCTGCAGGATCGCTACGCCGGTGTCGGCGGAGAGCTTGCCGAGGGCGTCCATGTCGGCCATCAGACCGGCCATGTGCACGGGCATGATGACGCGGGTGCGCGGGGTGACGGCGGCGGCCGCGGCGGCGACGTCGATGTTGTACGTGTCGGGGTCGACGTCGACGGGGACCGCGACGGCGCCGATGCGCTGGGCGGCCTGCGAGGAGGAGATGAAGGTGAAGGCGGGCACGATGACCTCGGTGCCCGGGCCGGCGCCCATGACCTGGAGGGCGAGTTCGAGGGCGTGGGTGCCGTTGGTGACGGCGAGGGCGTGCGGGGCGCCGTGGAATTCGGCGAACTCCTGCTCGAAGGAGGCGACTTCCTCCCCGCCCATGCGCCACCACTGGCCCTGTTCGAGGGCCCGGATCAGACCGGTGCGCTCCTCGTCGTCGTACTGGGGCCATGTGGGGAATTCCGGTGCCGGTCGCGCGTTCATGGTTCTCCAAATCTCCGTCGGGAACGGGCTGGGCGGGAGTGAGCGGGCGAGGCGAAGGGGGCGACAGAGCCGGTCCGGACGGTTCGCGCAGTGCTGGCCGTCCTCAGACTAGGACGCGGTGTGCCGGGCCTCCCATCCCTCGGTCTGGTAGTCGGCCGGTGGCGGGTCGGTCAGGGCGTGTGCAGTCCGAAGAACGCACGGTAGGAGTCGATCTGTCCGGTGAGCATGTGCCGTCCGTGGTGCACGTGGAGTCCGTGGGCGTCGGCCTCGCGCAGCAGCCGGGTCTCGCGGGGTTTCATGATGATGTCGGCGACGACGGCGCCCGGTGGCAGCGCGTGCGGCGGGAAGGGCAGCGGGTCGTCGGGGCGCAGGCCGAGCGGGGTGGCGTTGACGGCGATGTCGCTGTCGGCCAGGGGCGGTTCGCCGGCGGCCCGGACGCGGCCGGGCCAGTGGGCGGCCAGCCGGTCGACGAGGGCGGTCAGCCGTGGGGTGTCGGGGTCGGTGACGGTCAGCCGGTCCGCTCCGGCGGCGAGCAGGGCCGCCGCGATGGCGCTGCCGGCCCCGCCCGCGCCGACGAGTGCCACGCGGGCGCCCTTCGGCTGGTGCCCGGCCTGGGCGAGGCCCGCGACGAAGCCGGAGCCGTCGAAGTTCTCGGCGAGCCAGGTTCCGTCGGGTTCACGGCGCAGCGCGTTGGCGCTGCCGGTGATCTCGACGGTGGGGCTGCGCCGGTCGGCGAGCAGGGCGGCGGCCGTCTTGTGCGGGACGGTGACGAACAGGCCGTCGAGGTTGCCGACGCGCTGGAGCCCGCGGACGACCGGCTCCAGGTCGGCGGGGCGGACGTGCACGGGAACGAGTACGGCGTCGATGCCGAGGCGGGCGAAGAGCGGGTTGAGCAGTCCGGGCGACTGGACCTGGCCGACCGGGTCGCCGAGGACGGCGTAGAGCCGGGTGGTTCCGCTGACCAGGGTCTGCCGGGGGGTGCCGGCGGGGGCCTGCTGCGGGGTGTCGGTCATCGGGGTGCCTCCGTGCTGCGCGTCGCCCAGGTCGCGTACGACTCCGCGACGGTGAAGGCGAGTTCCATGGACTGTTCGGCGTTGAGGCGGGGGTCGCAGGCGGTGCGGTAGCGGGCGGGCAGGTCGTCCTCGGTCAGGCCGCGGGCGCCGCCGGTGCACTCGGTGACGTCCTCCCCGGTCGCCTCCAGGTGCAGGCCGCCGGGGTGGGTGCCGAGCGCCCGGTGCACCTCCAGGAAGCCGGTGATCTCGTCGAGGATGTGGTCGTAGCACCGCGTCTTGTAGCCGGCCGCGGTGGTGCGGGAGTTGCCGTGCATGGGGTCGCAGCTCCAGATGACCTGGCGGCCGGAGGCGGTGACCTTCTCCACGATCGGCGGGAGCACCTCGCGCACCCGGTCGTGGCCCATCCGGCTGATCAGGGTGACCCGGCCCGGTTCGCCGTGCGGGTCGAGGCGTCGTACGTAGTCGAGCGCCTGTTCCGGGGTGGTGCCGGGGCCGATCTTCACGCCGACGGGGTTGGCGAGCAGTTCGGCGAAGGCGATGTGCGCGCCGTCGGGGTGCCGGGTGCGCTCCCCGATCCACAGGAAGTGGGCGAGTCCGCTGGACAGCCGGGGTTCGGGGCCGTCGGGGTCGGCCCACAGCAGGGTGCGTTCGTAGTCGAGCAGCAGTGCCTCGTGGCTGGTCCAGATCTCGCCGAGGCGGGGGGCGGGGGCGCCGACGCCGGTCATGAAGCGCAGCCCGCGGCCGATCTCCGCGGCGCGTGCCCGGTGCCGGCGGCCTCCGGGCGCGGTGCTGACGAACCGGTGGTTCTCCTCGTGCAGGGCGTGCGCGTCGGCGAGGTCGCCGTGGGCGAGCCGGCGGACGACGGTCATCGCCTCCCGGGCGTGGTGGTGGGCGCGCGCCATGCGTTCGGGGTCGGGGGTGCGGGCGGTGTGGCTGGGTTCGGCGGAGTTGACGATGTCGCCCCGGTACACGGGCAGTCCGTGCGCGTCGACGGCCGCGGAGCGGGGCTTGGCGTACTGTCCGGCGGCGCGCGCCACCGTGACCACGGGCAGGCCGGCGGCGTGGGTGAGGACGAGCGCCATCCGCCGGAGCAGGCCGAGGTTGGCCCGCAGGTGGGGTTCGGTGCTCTCGGCGAAGGTCTCGGCGCAGTCGCCGGACTGCAGCAGGAGGGCCTCGCCGCGGGCGACGGCGCCGAGCCGGTCGAGCAGCCGCCGGGTCTCGGCGGGCGTGACGAGGGGCTCGCCGGCGGTCAGCCGGCGGACCACGGCCCGGACCCGGTCGGGGTCGGGCCAGCCGGGTTGCTGTGCGGCGGGCCTGGCCAGGGCCGCTTCGAGCCGGTCGGCGAGGGTGCGCTCGACGGCCCGCCGCCGGATCCGCCCGGGGGTGCCGGGCGGCCACCGTGGTGAGTACGTCATGTCACCGCCGCCTCCGTTCCCGCGGTGCCGGCCGGGGTGCCGGTGACGAGCCGGTCGAGGGGGGCGCGTTCCATCCGGGCCAGGGCCTCGGCGACCGCCTGCTCGGGCACGTCGGTGACGAGGTCCGCGCCGGACGGGCCGTCCAGGACGAAGGTGAGGCCCGAGCGGGCCTTCTTGTCCCGCCGCATCAGCTCGATCAGGGTGCCGGGGTCGGCGTCGTCGGGCAGTGCGGTGGGCAGGCCGTAGGAGGCGACGTGGGCGCGGTGTTCGCTCACCCGGTCGGGTCCGATCCGGCCGAGGAGGCCGGCGAGGAGCCCCGCGAAGACGGTACCGATGGCGACGCCCTCGCCGTGCCGCAGGGCGAAGCCGGTGGCGGCCTCCAGGGCGTGGCCGAGGGTGTGGCCGTAGTTGAGCAGGTGCCTGAGGCCGGTGTCGCGTTCGTCGGCGGAGACGATGCCGGCCTTGAGGGTGACGCTGGCCGCGATCTGTTCGGCGAGCGGCAGTCCGTGCAGGCCGGGGGCGCCGATGAAGTGGCAGCGGGCGATCTCCCCGAGCCCGTTGCGCAGTTCGCGGGGCGGCAGGGTGGTCAGGTAGTCGGTGTCGCACAGCACGGCGGCGGGCTGCCAGTAGGCGCCCACGAGGTTCTTGCCCTCGGGCAGGTTGACGGCGGTCTTGCCGCCGACGCTGGCGTCGACCTGGGCGAGGAGTGTGGTCGGCAGGTGGACGACGGGGATTCCGCGGTGGTAGAGCGCGGCGGCGAGGCCGACGACGTCGGTGGTGGTGCCGCCGCCGACGGAGACGACGGCGTCGGAGCGGGTCAGCCCGAACCGTACGAACGCGGCGCACAGGGACTCCACCGTGGCGAGGGTCTTGTCCGGTTCGCCGTCCCGGGCGGGCAGCAGCAGTGTCTCCGCGCCGGTGTCGGGCACCCACTCCGGGGGGCGGGCCGAGACCACGGCGACGCGCCGGGCGCCGAGTCTGCCGATGATCCCGGGCAGGGCGGAGCGCACTCCGGGACCGATGAGCACATCGTAGGACCGGTCGCCGAAGCGCACCGGGACTTGTCTTGTCACTTCCGTCTCACCTTGTTCGGTAGTGCGCGGATTGTTCGGTAGTGCGCGGACTCGGTCGGTCGCCCGGAGCCCGGCCGGCGGCGGCACACCGCGGCCGGGTCTCCGTGGCGGACGGGCCCCGGAGGGCTCGGGCCTCCGGAGAGGGGCGTTACTGGCCGGCGGTCACCCGGCGGATGCGGGACTCGGCACGCTCCTTGCGGTCCTGCTCGTCCAGGTGCGGGTAGGACGGGCAGCCGTAGACCCGCTGGAACGGCTCGAAGGTGTCCCACTCGGGGCGCCTGCGCATCTCCTGGGCGACCGCGTTGTGCTCGCTCCAGAAGTCGCCGCCGATCAGCCGGATCAGGTAGCGCTCCAGCGTGTCGCGGTCGGTGGTGCGGCCGGCGTCGGCGGCGACCGCGACCAGTTCACCGTCGTAGAAGGCGTGGATGAGCCGGATGTAGGTGTCGTAGCCGGTCTTGAAGAAGTTCTCGTACTCCGCGATCAGCCGGTCGGCGTCCTGCGGGTCCTTCAGGGCCCGGCTGATGTTCTCGGCGGCGCGGACCGCGGTGGCGGAGGCGACGAGGACACCGCCGGAGAACATGGGGTCGCCGAAGCAGCCGGCGTCGCCGACCATGACCCAGCCGGGGCCGGTGACGGTGTCGGCGTGGTAGCAGTAGTCGGTCTCGACCTTCAGGTCCATGATCGGGCGGGTGCCGGTCAGCCGGGTGGTGATCCGCGGTACCCGGGCGAGGTGCTCCTCGAAGACCTTCTCCGGGGTGGAGGCGCGGAAGACGTCGCGGGGCATGACGGTGCCGACGCTGATGACGTCCTTGGACAGCGGGATGGCCCACACCCAGCCGTCGGCGTGCGCGCCCACCTGGATGTCGCCCTCGACACCGAGGTTGTGCTTCTCGTCCAGGCCGTCGTAGTGCCGGAACACCGCGACCATGCGGAGCTTCTCCAGCGTCTTGCGCAGCCCGAACTTGTGGGCGATGCGCCCGGAGCGCCCGCTGGCGTCGACGACGTACCGCGAGCGGACCTCGTGCTCCTCGCCGCCCTCGGTGTAGCGGACGCCCACCATGCGGTCGCCCTCCATCAGCAGCTCGCCGACGGTGGCGCCGAAGTGGATGTCGGCGCCGGCCTTGCCGGCCTCCTCGACGAGCATGCGGTCGAACCTGGACCGCTGGACCTGGAAGGCACGGTCGTAGCGGCCCTCGCCCTGCTTGCCGAAGTCGGCGCGGAAGACACCGGAGAAGAACTTCGTCTCGGTCGGGTCGATGAACTCGCCGCCGAACTTGGGGACGTAGCCCCCGCTCTCCACCGCCTCCCGGATGCCGATCCGGTCGAACAGGCCCATCATGTACGGCAGCAGGGACTCGCCGATGTGGAAGCGCGGGTTCTCCTCGCGCTCCAGGAGCACCACGGAGTGCCCCTCCTTGGCCAGCGTGTAGGCGCTCACCGCGCCGGCCGGTCCCCCGCCGATGACGACGACGTCGGCCGAGTTGTTGCTCATGGAATGTCCTTCCGGTCGGTTGCTGGTGATGTGCTCGGGTGGGTCCGCCGGCCGGTCACGCGAGGCCGGCGGGGTCGGGGTCGCCGGTGAGCAGGGCGGTGACGAACCGTTGGTGTTCGGCGTCGTCCACGACGGTGCGGACGCGTTCGCGGCCGTCCCGGACGACCAGGAGCCGGCGGCCCTTGAGGACGGCCTGGCCGTCGGCGAAGGTCCGGCCGCACAGGGTGCCCTGGCCGTCGTCCGGGGCGGCGGTGGCGTGGTGGGCGCGGGCCCGGTCCTCCAGTTCCTTCCAGTCGTGCCACTGGCGGGCCTGGAGCCGGAAGGTGTAGACGGTGCCCCACCGGGTGACGCGCCCGCGCCGCTGCAGGGCGATCGCCTCGCCGCCCTCGTCGTCCTTGCGGACGAGCCGGTACTGGCAGCCGTACTGGGTCTGCACCTCGTCGCTGACGCGCAGCGGTTCGAGGTACGACGGTCCGGGGTAGCCGACGTCGACGAGCCACTGCTCGCCGTCGACGACGGCCCGGATGAACATGTGCTCGATCTCGGTGCCGAAGTTCTCCCGGCCCTCGGCGGTGCTCGCGGCCAGCAGGGACACCTCGTAGCCCAGTTCGGACAGGAGCCGGAAGAAGAGCCGGTTGAGCTGGAAGCAGGTGCCGCCCAGGCCCTCCATGATCCCGGCGCGGAACACCTCGTCCTCGTCCACGTCCACGAGGTGGACGCCGTCGGCGAAGCCCTGCCCCGCGACGTTGTACGGCACAGTCATCAGGTGCTGTTTGTGCAGCGTGCGCAGGGTGTCGAGGTCGGGCCCCGGCGCCTGCCCGGCCCAGCCGATGCGCTGGAGATAGGCATCCACGTCGAACATGAGGTCATCTGCTCCCTTGGGGTCGGTGCGGTGGGTGGGCGCCTCAGACGGACAGGGCCACGGGCCCGTTCGCGTCCTCGCCGTACATGCGCTCGGTCAGATGGGCGACGATCAGCGCGGCGGTCGGATGGTCGAGGACGAGGCCCGCGCCGAGCTTGGTGCCGGTCAGCTCGCCGAGCCGGTTGCGCAGTTCCAGGGCGGTCAGCGAGTCGAAGCCGATCCCGAACAGGCCCTGGTCGGCGTCGACCCGGTGGTCGCCGGCGTAACCGAGGACAACGGCGATCCGGGTGAGCACCAGCTCCAGGAGTGCCTCCGCCCGCTTCCCCGCCGGCAGCTCGGCCAGGCGTTCGGCCAGCCGACGCCGCTCGTCCCCGGTGACCGCGGCCCGCGCCGACTGCCGGCCCGCGCGGGCCGGCCCGCGCAGCAGCGGCGGCACGGTGGCCCCGGCGGTCGCGTCGGCCCGCAGACCCCGCAGGGCCGGCTTGGCCGGCACGAGCAGGGTCCGGTCGCTGCCCAGCGCCGCGTCGGTGACAAGGAGCGGTTCGAGGTACGAGGGTCCCGGGCAGCCGGCGTCGACGAGCCGATCGGCGCCTTCCAGCGCGACCCGGCTGAACATATGCTCCACCTCGGTGCCCAGGTTCTCCCAGCCGTCGGCGGTGCTGGCCGCCACCGGCGTGGCGTCCTAGCCCAGTTCGCTCAGGAAGCCTGTGCAGCGTCTCGATGCTCACCTTTTTCTCGCCGTCGCAGCCGATGCGCGCCGGAGATACGCCTCCGCGTTGAGCACTCCCTGGGCTCCTTTCGCCGTTCGTTTCCACCTTGTGGCTGGTGTCGATTTCCCGTCACACGGCCACCCCGGAGAGACCAGACGCTTCCTCGCCGAAGAGCCGCCCGTACAAGTGGGCGGCGATCAGCGCCGGCGTCGGGTAGTTGAAGACCAGTCCAGGCTCGAGCTTGGCACCGAGCGACTTGTTCATTCTGTTACGCAGTTCAAGCGCAGTGAGCGAGTCGAGGCCGATCTCGAAGAGGCCCTGGTCTGCATCGATCAGCTGGGCCGTCTCGTAGCCGAGGACGATTCCCACCTCGGTCCGTACGAAATCGACGAGGGCCGTCGCCCGTTCAGCCGGGGGCAGTTCCACGAGTTTTTCGGTGAGCCGAGAACGCTCGTCGCCCGAAACAGTCGACCGCGCAGCCTTCCGCCGGGCCGCGACCAGCCCGCGAAGGAGTGTGGGAGTCTCCCGGCCCGCGGCGGCATCGGCCCGCAAGGCTCGCAGGTCCAGCTTGGTCGGGACGAGCAGGGAGCGGTCGCTGTGCAGGGCGGCGTCGAACAGCTCCAGGCCTTCCGCGGAAGTCATGGGCTGCACCCCACCGCGCCGGTTCAACCTTCTCTGGAGGACCTCGTCGGCGTGGTTCGCCCCCATACCCGTGGTCTGCAACCACGGGCCCCAGGCAAGGGACAGCGCAGGCAGGCCGTCAGCGCGGCGCCTAGCCATCAGACCGTCCATGTAGGCGTTGGCAGCAGCATAACTGCCCGTACCAGCGCCCATGAAGATCGCGGATACGGATGAATACACGACAAACGCGTCGAGGTCTGGAGCGAATACTCGGGTGGCCTCGTCCAGTCGACGTGTCGCCGTCACCTTCGCTGCGAACACTCTCTCCAGACTGTCCCGGTCGATCTCACCGATGACTCCGACATCGATAAGGCCGGCGGCGTGAACGACAGCAGAAAGCCGGTGCTTCACCCTGGACGGCTCGGTCAGCCCGGACAGCAGGGTCTTCAGTGCCTCCGAATCGGCCACGTCACAGGCCGGGACAGCGACCGACTCGGCGCCCAGTGCGTGGAGTTCGGCGACCAGATCCTGAGCGCCGTCCGCCTCCAGACCACGCCGACTGGTGAGGACGAGGTGGCGGATGCCGTGCTTGGTGACAAGGTGACGGGCCAGCGCCGCACCGAGAGCGCCGGTGCCGCCGGTCACCAGGACTGTGCCCTCCGGGTCCAGCACCGTACCAGTGGGCGAGGCGGATGACGCCGGAACGCCGACCCGGGTGAGCCGGGGAACATAGAACCCTGTGCCACGCAGCGCGACCTGGGGCTCACCAAGCGCAAGAACAGTGCCCAACAGTGCGGCGAGGGTGGTGCTTTCAGAGGCCTCTGGCGCTTCGGCGGCTGGGGTGGATTCGTCGGCTTCTGTGTCCAGCAGGATGATCCGCTCCGGGTGTTCCGCCTGCGCGGCGCGCACCAATCCCCACACGGCGGCACCAGCCGGGTCGGTGACGGTGGCGTCGCCTCCCGCCGCCACGGCGCCCCGAGTGACCACCACCAGCCGTGTACGTTCGAAGCCGCCACCTGCGAGCCACGTCTGGACGGCCTCCAGGACCCGGTCGGTCAGGTCCAGCGGGCTGACGTCCGAGCCCTTGGTGGCGGCCGTCAATATCACTGCCTCGGGCGCGCCAGACACCCCGGTCAGCACCTCGTCGGCCAGGGTGGCCACCTCTTCGGCGGACGTGACCGACGCCCAGGATGGCACCGACTTGGCTGTACGCGTGCTCACGGCCGGCAGTTCGGTCCAGTCCACACCGAACAGTGCGTCGCGGCTGTCGTCGGCCGTCATCCGGCCCAACTGCTCGACCGACACGGGTCGGGAGATCAGCGATTGCAGGCTGAGCACCGGACTACCCGTCGAGTCGGCAGCCTCGAGAGAGAGGGTGTCGTCGACGGACCGCACAATCCGCACGCGCAGCTCGGAGGCACCGGTGGCGTGCAGGCGCAGCCCCGTCCAGAAGAACGGCACGGGTATGCCGGCTTCTGTGTCGGCACGGTCCTCGTCCACCGGGTCCGCAAGCACCGCGGCCAACGTGCCGGAGTGCAGGGCGGCGTCCAGCAGCGCGGGGTGAACGCCGAAGCGACTCGCGTCGCCGCGCTGCTCGTCGGGCAAGGCGATCTCTGCGAAGACTTCCTCGCCACGCCGCCACACCGCACGTACACCCTGGAACGCCGGACCGTAGCCGTAACCCACCGCTGCCAGAAGATCGTAGCCACCCGCGACCGGAAGCCTCTCGGCGCCGGCCGGCGGCCAGACCGAGACATCGAAGCCCGCCATGTCCGCACCCCCGGCCAGGTCCGCTCCCAGCCGGCCGGTGGCATGACGGGTCCAGACGTCGCTGTCGTGATCCCCGGTGGTGTCCTCGGACGCCGAGTACACGGCGATCGTGCGGGTGCCGTCCTCGCCGGGGCCGCCGACGGTGACCTGGACACGGACACCGCCCTGCTCAGGCACCACGAGCGGCGCCTCAATCACCAGCTCCTCCACCACACCGCAACCGACCTCGTCACCAGCACGAACCGCCAGCTCCACCAGGCCCGTACCAGGCAGGAGCACAACCCCGCCCACCAGGTGATCGCCCAGCCACGGGTGCGTACGCAGGGACAGCCGGGAGGTGCACAGGACACCACCGGTCTCCGGCACCGCCACCACCGCGCCCAGCAACGGATGATCAGCACCCGTCAGGCCCAGTCCGACAGCGTCGAGGTCAGGAACCGGACGCAGCCAGTAGTGCTGGTGATCGAAGGCATACGTCGGAAGATCGACCCGCCCGGCCTCGGCACCGGCCGGCAGCATTGCCGCCCAGTCCACGACCACACCCCGGACGAAAAGCTCGGCGGCCGCGGTGAGCAGGGTCTGCGTTTCGGAACGACCGTCTCGAAGCGCGGCGATGCAGGCCGCCCGCTCACCAGCGGACTCCTGCACCACACCCGACAGGGCGGCACCGGGGCCGAGCTCGACGAAGACCACGTCACCGCCGCCATCAGCGGTGCCGCCCGCCGACACGACACCGTCGGCGAAGCGGACCGTGCGGCGCGCGTGATCCACCCAGTAGCGCGGGTCGGTGAGTTGCCCCGGCTCGGCGAACCGCCCGGTCACGTTCGACACCACCGGGAACCTCGGCTCCGACCACGACACCCGCGACAGCACGGCGGCGAACTCGCCGAGCATCGGCTCCGTCAGGACCGAATGGAAGGCATGGGAAACGGCCAGCCGCTTGGTCTTGTGGCCCCGCTCCGCCAGCTGCGCCGCCACCGCCAGCACGGCATCCTCGACACCGGAAAGCACCACCGATGCCGGACCGTTGACCGCCGCCAGCTCCACACCCTCGCCCAGCAGGCCGGCAACCTCATCCTCCGAGGCCGCCACGGCGACCATCACGCCGCCGGCCGGCAGCGCCTGCATCAACCGGCCCCGAGCCGCCACCACCGCAGCCGCATCCGCGAGCGACAGAACCCCAGCCACATGCGCCGCGGTGATCTCACCGACCGAGTGGCCCATCACCGCATCCGGCTTCACACCCCACGACTCGACCAGCCGGAACAGCGCCGTCTCCACCGCGAACAACCCCGCCTGGGTAAACACCGTCTGCCCCAGGTCACCGGCGTTGCCGAGGACCACGTCCCTGACCGAATGCTCCACCCAGCCCGACAGCTGCCCGTCCAGCGCCGCGCACACCTCGTCGAAAGCGTCGGCGAACACCGGGAACCGGTCGTACAACTCACCCCCCATACCGGCTCGCTGCGAACCCTGCCCCGGGAACACCAGCACCGTACGGACCGAACCGCCGGCACTACCGCTGACAACCCCAGGGCTCGACTCACCCCGCGCCAGCACACCGAGCCCCGCCAACGCCTCCTCACGCGAACCGGCCACCACCACCGCACGCTCGGACAGCACCGCCCGCTGAGCGACCAACGCACCCGCCACACGCGGCAGGAACACGTCCTGGCCACCGAGGAACTCCGCCAGTCGCTCCGCCTGCCCCGCCAGCGAGCCAGCACTCCGCGCCGACACCACCAACGGCACCACACCGTCCACGACATCCACCACAGGCACAGGCACAGGCTCCGCCTCAGGCTCCGGTGCCTGCTCCAGAATCACGTGCGCATTGGTTCCGCTCAGGCCGAATGAGGACACCGCCGCCCGGCGCGGCCGTTCGACCTCCGGCCAGGCGCGGGCCTCGGTGAGCAGTTCGACCGCGCCGACCGTCCAGTCGACCTGCGCGGAGGGCGCGTCCACGTGGAGGGTCGCAGGCATGACACCGTGCCGCAGGGCCTGTACGGCCTTGATCACGCCGGCCACCCCGGCGGCGGCCTGGGCGTGCCCGATGTTCGACTTCAGCGAGCCGAGCCACAGCGGCCGTTCCGGGTCCCGGTCACGGCCGTACGTCGCCAGCAGGGCCTGCGCCTCGATCGGGTCGCCGAGGACCGTGCCCGTGCCGTGGCCCTCCACCAGGTCCACGTCCGCCGGGGTCAGCCCGGCGGCGGCGAGCGCCTTGCGGATCACCCGTTGCTGCGAAGGCCCGTTGGGCGCGGTGAGCCCGTTGGAGGCGCCGTCCTGGTTGACGGCCGAGCCGCGGAGGACCGCGAGGACCGGGTGCCCCTGGCGCCGCGCCTCCGACAGCCGTTCCAGTACGACCACACCCGCGCCCTCGGCCCAGCCCGTGCCGTCGGCGGCGTCGGCGTACGACTTGCACCGCCCGTCCGAGGCCAGCGCCCGCTGCCGGGAGAATTCCATGAACATCCCGGGCCCGGCCATCACCGTGCAGCCACCGGCCAGGGCCAGGGAGCACTCGCCGTTGCGCAGGGCCTGCGCGGCCAGGTGCAGGGCGACCAGCGAGGAGGAGCAGGCGGTGTCCACGGTCACCGCGGGGCCCTCGAAGCCGAAGACGTACGACACCCGGCCGGAGGCCACACTGGCCCCGGCGCCGGTCAGCGCGAAACCGCCGACCTCCTCCGGCAGGTCACCGCCCGAGTAGTAGTCGACGCCCATGATGCCGCTGAACACGCCGACGTCGGTGCCCTTGAGCGCGGTGGGGTCGATCCCGGCCCGCTCCAGCGCCTCCCAGGAGGTCTCCAACAGCAGCCGCTGCTGCGGGTCCATGGCCACCGCCTCGCGGGGCGAGATCCCGAAGAACACCGGGTCGAACAGCGGTGCCTCGTGCAGGAAGCCGCCCTGGGCGACGTAGGGGGTGCCGGCGTGTCCGGGGTCGGCGACGAAGACCTCGTCGAGGTCCCAGCCGCGGTCCGTGGGGAACCCCGTGACGCCGTCGCGGCCCTCACGGACCAGGCGCCACAGGTCCTCGGGGCTGCCGACTCCGCCGGGCAGCCGGCAGGCCATGCCCACCACGGCGACCGGCTCGTCCGGGTCGTGCGGCACGGCCATCGGCGCGGGCGCGGCCGGGGTCACACCCTGGAACTCCTCGTGGAGGTACCGGGCGAGGGCGAGCGGGGTCGGGTAGTCGAAGACGGCGGTGGCAGGCAGGTTGAGTCCGGTGGCCTCGCGCAGCCGGTTGCGCAGTTCGACGGAGGTGAGGGAATCGAACCCGGCGTCCTTGAACGCCGTTTCGGCCCTGACCCCCTCCGGCCCGGCGTGCCCGAGAACGTTTGCGGCATGGGTGCGGACCAGGTCGAGCAGCAGCGCCTCCCGCTCGGCGGGGGCCAGCCCGGCCAGCCGCCCCGCCAGTCCGTCCCGGCCCTCGCGTCCGCTCCCGCGCGCGGCACGCCGGCCCGGGCGGACCAGCCCGCGCAGCAGCGGCGGCACGGTGGCCCCGCCGGTGGCGTCGGCCCGCAGCCCGCGCAGGTCCAGTTTGACCGGCACGAGCAGGGCGTGCCCGCTGCCCAGCGCCGCGTCGAACAGCTCCATGCCCTCCTCGGGGCCGAGGGCCAGCACGCCCCCCCGGCGGCTCATGCGGCTGCGGGACAGGTCGTCCAGGCCGGCGCCCATGCCGGTGGTCTGCTCCCACAGGCCCCAGGCGAGGGACTGTGCCGGGAACCCGGCCGCCCGGCGGCGTGCCATCAGCGCGTCCATGCAGGCGTTGGCGGCGCCGTAACTCCCGGTGCCCGCGCCTAGGAAGACACCGGAGACGGACGAGTAGGTGACGAACGCGTCGAGGTCCGGGGCGAGTTCGCGGGTCAGCGCGTCCAGGTGCTCCACGGCCGTCACCTTCGGCGCGAACACCCGCTCCAGCCGCGCGGGGTCGATCTCCCCGACCACGCCCGCGTCGAACACACCGGCCGCGTGGACGACGGCGGTCAGCCGGGGCTTCCCGGGCCCGGTCAGTCCGGCCAGCAGGGCCGCCACCGCGTCCCGGTCGGTCACGTCGCACGCGGGCACCGCGACCGACTCGGCGCCCAGCCCCTGAAGCTCCGCCACCAGCTCCCGCGCTCCCTCGGCCTCCGGGCCGCGCCGACTGACGAGGGCGAGGTGGCGGATGCCGTGCCGGGTCACCAGGTGCCGGGCGAGCAGCCCGGCCAGGGAGCCGGTGCCGCCGGTGATCAGGACCGTGCCGTCCGGGTCGAGCACCGGCTCGGCCGGGGCGGCCCCGGCGACCCGGGCGAGGCGCGGCATGTACAGCGCCGGACCGCGGACGGCCACCTGCGGTTCGCCGGTCGCCAGCACCGCGTCGAGGTCCACCTCGTCCGTCTCGGTGTCGACGAGGACGATCCGGTCCGGGTTCTCCGCCTGCGCGGCCCGCACCAGACCCCAGACGGCCGCCCCACCGGGATCGGTGGCCGTCTCCTCTCCCCCGGCCGGCACCGCACCCCGGGTCACCACGACCAGCCGGCCGTCCTCGGTGGCCCGGTCGTCCGCGAGCCACGCCTGTACGGCCTCCAGCACCCGGCCCGCCAGCGTCACCGGGGTCTTTCCGGCCGCACGGGCGTCGACCACCGACGCCACACCGGCGCCGGCACCGGCCACGGGCGGCAGCTCGCTCCACTCCACCCGGTACAGCGCGTCGGTGCCGGGTGCACCGGCCGCCGCTTCGAGCTGCTCGCTGGAGACGGCCCGCGAGACCAGCGAGTCCAGGGTCAGCACCGGGCCGCCGGTGTCGTCCACGGCCTCGAGCGACAGCGTGTCCGGGTCGGGCCGCAGCAGCCGTACCCGGATCGACGTGGCACCGGAGGCGTGCAGCGTGAGCCCGTTCCAGGCGAACGGCAGCCGCACGACCGCCTCCTCCTCCGCCGCAGCACCGTCGGCCACCTCGGCAGCCGCGTCAAGGATGCTCGCGTGCAGCGCGGCGTCGAGCAGCGCCGGATGAATACCGAACCCGACGGCGTTCTCCCGCTGCTCCTGCGGTACGACGACCTCGGCGAACAGCTCGCCCTCGCGCCGCCAGACCTTCCGCACGCACTGGAACGCCGGGCCGTAGCCGTAACCCGCGCGCGTCAGCTTCTCGTAGCCGCCGGAGATGTCGACCTGCTGGGCGCCCGGCGGGGGCCAGGCGGTGAAGTCGAAGGTGTCGGTGGGGGTGGCGGCCGTGCTGAGCGTGCCGCTGGCGTGCCGGGTCCAGGCGTCCGGACCGCTCTCCGTGCCGACGTCCTGGCGCGTGGAGTACACCTCCACGCTGCGGGCGCCGGTCTCGTCCGGCCCGCCGACGGCGACCTGGACCCGTACGGCACCCTGCTCCGGGACCACCAGGGGCGCCTCGATGACGAGCTCGTCCAGCACTCCGCAGCCGACCTCGTCACCGGCCCGTACCGCGAGTTCCACCAGCCCGGTGCCGGGGACCAGCACCACTCCCCCGATGGCGTGGTCCGCCAGCCAGGGATGCGTGCGCAGGGACAGCCGGGAGGTCAACACCAGCCCGTCGGACTGCGGCAGCTGCACCACCGCCCCCAGCAACGGATGATCCGCCGCGCCCTGCCCCAGGGCGGTGGCATCCATGAGGGGGCGGGGGGCCGGGAGCCAGTAGGGCTGGTGGTCGAAGGCGTACGTCGGGAGGTCCACGTGTGTTTCGGTGGCGCCCTTCGGGAGGGCTGCCGCCCAGTGCACCTCGGTGCCGCGTACGAAGAGGTGTGCCACGGCCGACAGGAGGGTCTGAGCCTCGCCGCGCTCGTCGCGCAGGGCGGGCACGCTCACCGCGTCCTCGCCGGCCGACTCCGTGATCGCACCGGTCAGCGCTCCGCCGGGGCCGAGTTCCAGGAACACCGACCCGCCGGAAGCGGCGATCCCCTCGGCGAACCGGACCGGACGGCGCACGTGCTCCACCCAGTAGCCCGGATCCGTCAACTGGCCCGGCTCCGCAAGCCGGCCCGTCACGTTGGACACCACCGGGATCGACGGCTCGCTCCAGGTCAGCCCATCCAAGGCCGCGGCGAACTCCGCCAGCATCGGCTCCATCAGTGCCGAGTGGAAGGCGTGCGAGACGGTGAGCCGCTTGACCCGGCGGCCCTGCTCGCGCAGCCTCTCCGCAACAGCGAGAACCGCCGCCTCATCACCCGACAGGACGACCGAACCGGGCGCGTTCACCGCCGCCAAGTCCACACCGGCACCCAGGTGTTCGGCGATCTCCGCCTCGGTCGCGGCCACGGCGACCATCGCACCACCCGCCGGCAGGGCCTGCATCAACCGACCCCGCGCCGCGACCAGCGCCGCCGCGTCCTCCAGCGACAGCACCCCGGCCACATGCGCGGCGACGACCTCGCCGATCGAGTGCCCGGCCACCACGTCCGGCCGTACACCCCAGGACTCCACCAACCGGAACAACGCCGACTCCACCGCGAACAACCCGGCCTGGGTGAACACCGTCTGGCCCAGCAAGCCCGCGTCCCCGAAGATCACATCCTTGACCGACTGCTCCAGGCCGAGCTGCCCGTCCAATGCCGCACAGGCGTCGTCCAACGCCCGCGCGAACACCGGATACCGTTCATACAACTCACGCCCCATGCCAACCCGTTGAGACCCCTGCCCCGGGAACACGAACACGGTCCGGCCGTTGACGTCCGAGCCCGTCACCACGACCGGTGAGGACTCACCCGCAGCCAGCGTCTCCAGCCCGGCCACCGCCTCCTCACGCGACCCGGCGACGACCACCGCCCGCTCCGACAACACCGCCCGCCGGGACACAAGCGCCCCCGCAACCGCCGCCAACGGCACATCGGTCTCGCCCACGAACGCGGCCAACCGCCCCGCCTGCCCCGCCAGCGCACCGGCGCTCCGCGCCGACACCACCACTGGTGTCGGGCCCTCAGCGGGGGCCACCGGCTCGGCAGTGGGCTCCTCCGGTGCCTGTTCCAGGATGACGTGCGCGTTGGTGCCACTGACGCCGAAGCCGGAGACGCCGGCACGGCGCGGTCGGTCCAGTGGCGGCCAGTCGCGGGCCTCGGTGAGCAGTCGTACGGCGCCCGTATCCCAGTCGACGCGGGGGGACGGTTCGTCGACGTGCAGGGTGGCCGGGAGGACGCCGTGCCGCATGGCCTGGATCATCTTGATGACGCCGGCGACGCCCGCGGCTGCCTGAGTGTGCCCGATGTTGGACTTCAGCGATCCGAGCCACAGGGGCTGCTCGCGGTCCTGGCCGTAGGTGGCCAGGAGGGCCTGGGCCTCGATCGGGTCGCCGAGGACCGTGCCCGTGCCGTGGCCCTCCACGGCGTCCACGTCGGCGGGGGCCAATCCGGCCGCGGCCAGGGCCTTGCGGATGACCCGTTGCTGTGAGGGACCGTTGGGGGCCGTCAGGCCGTTGGAGGCGCCATCCTGGTTGACCGCTGTGCCGCGTACGACGGCCAGCACCCGATGCCCCTTGCGCTGCGCCTCCGACAGTCGTTCCAGGACGACGACTCCCGCGCCCTCGGCCCAGCCCGTGCCGTCGGCGGTGGACGAGTAGGCCTTGCAGCGGCCGTCGGCGGCCAGGCCCCGCTGCCGGGAGAAGTCGATGAACAGGCCGGGTGTGGCCATGACGGTGGCGCCGCCCGCCAGGGCCATCGTGCACTCGCCGCGCCGCAGCGCCTGCACGGCGAGGTGGATGGCGACCAGGGAGGACGAGCAGGCGGTGTCGAGGGTGACGGCGGGGCCCTCGAAGCCGAAGACGTAGGAGATGCGGCCGGAGGCCACGCTGGACGCGGCGCCGGTGCCGGTGAAGCCCTCCAGCTCAGGCGGAACGCTGCCGCCGGCGAAGTAGTCGACGCCCATGATGCCGTTGAAGACGCCGACGTCCGTTCCCTTCAACGACAGGGGATCGATGCCGGCCCGCTCCAGCGCCTCCCACGACGTCTCCAGCAGCAGCCGCTGCTGCGGGTCCATCGCCAGCGCCTCACGCGGTGAGATGCCGAAGAAACCGGCGTCGAACAGGCCGGCGCCCCGAAGGAACCCGCCCTGGTCGACGTAGGAGGTGCCGGTTGACTCGGGGTCGGCGTCCAGCAGGGTGCCGAGGTCCCAGCCGCGGTCGTCCGGGAAGCCGGACACTCCGTCACGGCCCTCGGCGACCAACTCCCACAGGTCTTCAGGCGAGTTGACGCCGCCGGGGAGCCGGCAGGCCATGCCCACGATGGCGATCGGCTCGCGCGACGCGGCCAGTAGCTGCTGGTTCCGCTTCTTCAGCGTGCCGACCTCTTCCAGCGACTTCCGCAGCGCCTCGACAAGCTTCTCGTAGGAAGCACTCACTGTCCCTGCCCCAATCTGTCGTGTGCCGTGTCAGCCTTCGAGGGATTCGCTGTCGCCGAGCGCGAGGTGTACCAGGTCGTCGACGTCCAAGTCAGCCAGTGCTCCCTGCGTGGTGTCCGGTTCGTCGGGCGCGGGTGCGCCGTGTTCAATGGCGGCCAGTTGGACCAGCGCGTCCAGCAGGCCGGCTTCTCGGAACCGATCCAGCGGGAGGGTGAGCAGCGCGTGGCGCAACCGTTCCTCGTCCGCCTCCGCCGTCGACCGCTGCCCGACGGCGCCCTCCGGGACGAGTTCACCGTGCAGGTGGCGGGCCAGGGCGAGCGGCGTGGGATAGTCGAAAACCACGGTGGCGGAGAGGTTGACCCCGGTCGCGGCGCGCAGTCGGTTGCGCAGTTCCACGGAGGTGAGGGAGTCGAACCCGGCGTCCTTGAACGCCGTCTCAGTCCCGACGCCGTCCGCTCCGGCGTGACCGAGTACACCGGCCACATGCCCGCGGACGACGTCCAGTAGCACGGCCTCCTGCCGGTCGCGGTCGAGACCCGCCAGCCGACGCAGTAGGCCGTCCCCGCCGTCGCCGGCCACGGCCCGCGCCGACTGCCGCCCGGCTCGGACGAGTTGGCGGAGCAGCGGCGGCACTCCGGAGCCCGTGGCCGCCTCGGTGCGTACGGCTCTGAGGTCCAGCTTGACCGGGACCAGCAGTGTGTCGCCGCCGGTCAGGGCCGCGTCGAAGAGGGCCAGGCCCTCCTGCGGGGCGAGCGGCAGGATGCCACCGCGCCGGTTGCCGCGGGTGCGGGCCGCCGCTTCCGTGCCGGCGGTCATCCCGGTGGTCTGTTCCCAGGGCCCCCAGGCCAGCGACAGCGCGGGCAGGCCGGCCGCCCGGCGCCGGGCCATCGCGGCGTCCAGCCAGGCGTTGGCGGCGGCGTAGTTGCCCTGCCCGGCCGAACCGAACAGCCCGGAGGCGGAGGAGAACACCGCGAACGTCGTCAGGTCCCGCGTGCGGGTCAGCTCGTCCAGGTGGTGTACGGCCGCCACCTTCGGCGCGAAGACGTGGGCCAGGCGCTCCCGGTCGAGCGTGCCGATCACGCCATCGTCCAGGACGCCCGCGGTGTGCAGGACTGCGGTCAGCGGATGCTCGTCGGATACGGAGTCCAGCAGGGCGGCGACCGCCTCGCGGTCGGCGATGTCGCAGGCGGCCACGCGTACGGTCGTCGCGCCGAGCGCGGTCAGCTCGGTGACCAGTTCCGGCGCGTCCTCGGCGTCCGGGCCGCGCCGGCTCGCCAGCACCAGGTGCCGGACGCCGTGCCGCTCAACCAGGTGCCGGGCGAGCAGGGAGCCCAGCGAGCCGGTGCCTCCGGTGACGAGGACGGTGCCGTCCGGGTTCCAGCTCGGGTCCCTGGGGGCGGTGGCGGCCCGTACCAGGCGCGGGGCGCGGAGGGTCGTACCGTGCAGCGCGAGCTGCGGTTCGCCGGCCGCCGCAGCGGTGGTGAGGAGGGCGGCGAGGGAGTCGTCGTCCTCCAACGGCGTGTCGGTGTCGATGAGCGTGATCCGGTCGGGGTTCTCCGCCTGGGCGGCCCGTACGAGCCCCCAGACGGCCGCCCCCGCCGGGTCGGTCACGGTGTCCTCACCGGCGGCGGGCACCGCGCCCCGGGTGATGACCACGAGCCGGGACTCCGCGAGCCGCCCGCCGGCCAGCCAGGCCTGCAGGACGTCCAGGACCCGGGCGGTGCGCTCCAAGGCGTCGTCGGAGCCGTCGGCAGGTACGACCAGCAGCTCCGGCACGGTGTCAACGGCCAGATCGGCGGCGGTGGCGACCCGCGCCCAGGCCGGCGCCGGGGTGCCCGAGCGGGTCGGCACGGTGACGTCGGTCCACTCCACGCGGAACAACGCGTCAGCGCGGGGCGCGCCGGCCGCGGCCTGCAACTGCTCGGCGTTGACCGCGCGGAACACCAGGGACTCGGTCGTCAGCACCGGCTCACCGGTCTCGTCGGCGGCCTGGACCGCCACCGCGTCGGGCCCGGACGGTGCCACCCGCACCCGCAGCGCCGAAGCGCCCGAGGCGTGCAGCGCCAGCCGGTTCCAGGCGAACGGCAGGACCGTGCCGGGTGCGTCGCCGGGAGCGGTCGCGTCGGCCGGGGTGACGAATCCGTTGGCGTGCAGGGCGGCGTCCAGCAGGGCGGGGTGGATGCCGAACCGGGCCGCTTCCTCACGCTGCCCGTCCGGCACGGCGACCTCGGCGTACACCTCGCCACCGCGCCGCCACACCGCCCGCAGGCCCTGGAACACCGGGCCGTACGTGTACCCCTTCTCGATGAGCCCGGAGTAGAAGGCGTCGACATCCACCTCGACCCGCTCGGCGCCGGGCGGCGGCCAGGCGGTGAAGTCGAAGGTGCCGCCGGTCGCCGGGACCGTGCTGGTGAGGGTGCCGGTGGCGTGGCGGGTCCAGGCGTCGGTGCCGATCTCGCCGACGGCGTCCTCACGGGCCGAGTAGACGGCCACCGTCCGCGCGCCGTTGTCGTCCGGACCTCCCACGGCGACCTGCACCCGGACACCGCCCTGCTCGGGCACGACGAGAGGGGCCTCGATGACCAGTTCGTCCAGCACCCCGCACCCGGCCTCGTCACCGGCACGCACCGCGAGTTCGACCAACCCGGTACCGGGCACCAGCACCACCCCGCCCACCGCGTGGTCCGCCAGCCACGGATGCGTACGCAGCGACAACCGCGACGTGCACAGCAGACCGCCCGTCTCCGGAACCTCCACGACCGCACCGAGCAGCGGATGGTCGGCCGTGCTCTGACCGAGCGCGACCGCGTCCGTGGCCGGTGCCGTCTGGAGCCAGTAGTGACGGTGCTCGAAGGCATACGTCGGCAGGTCCACCTGAGCCTCAGTGGCACCCTTCGGCAGGACCGCCGCCCAGTCGACCCGCGCGCCGCGGACGAACAGCTCGGCCACCGACAGCAGGAGTGTCTGTGCCTCGTCGCGGTCGTCGCGCAGGGCGGGCACGCTCACCGCGTCCTCGCCGGCCGACTCCGCGATGGCACCGGTCAGGGCGCCGCCGGGGCCCAGCTCCAGGAACACCGATCCGCCGGAGGCCTTGATGCCGTCCGCGAAACGGACGGGACGACGGACGTGCTCGACCCAGTAGGCCGGGTCGGTCAACTGGCCCGGCTCGGCCAGCTCTCCCGTCACGTTCGACACGACCGGGATCACCGGCTCGTTCCACGTCAGCCCCGACAGAGCCTGCGCGAAGTCGGCCAGCATCGGCTCCATCAGCACCGAATGGAAAGCATGCGAGACCGTCAGCCGCTTCACCCGGCGACCCTGCTCGCGCAGCTTCTCCGCGACGGCCGTGACCGCTCCCTCGTCACCGGACAGGACCACCGAACCCGGAGCATTCACCGCCGCCAAGTCCACACCGTCACCCAGGTGCTCGGCGATCTCCACCTCGGTCGCGGCCACCGCGACCATGGCACCACCCGACGGCAGCGCCTGCATCAACCGACCCCGCGCCGCCACCAGCGCCGCCGCGTCCTCCAGCGACAGCACCCCGGCCACATGCGCGGCGACGACCTCGCCTATCGAGTGCCCGGCCAGCACGTCCGGCCGTACACCCCAGGACTCCACCAGCCGGAACAACGCCGACTCCACCGCGAACAGCCCGGCCTGGGTGAACACCGTCCGGTCCAGCAGACCGTCACCCGCGTCACCGAAGACCACGTCCCTGACCGAGTGATCCAGGTCGAGCTGCCCGTCCAGGGCGGCGCAGGCCTCGTCCAACGCCTGCGCGAAGACCGGATACCTGGCGTACAACTCGCGTCCCATACGGGCTCGTTGGGAACCCTGCCCCGGGAACACGAACACGGTCCTGCCGTCGGTGTCCGAGCCGGTGACGACGAACGGCGAGGCCTCGCCCGCGGCCACCGACTCCAGTCCGGCCACCGCTTCCTCCGGCGACCCGGCGACGACCACGGCCCGCTCGGACAGCACCGCCCTCCGGGACACCAGCGCTCCCGCAACGGCTGTGAGGGGAAGCTCCGTTCGGCCGACGAACTCCGCCAGTCGTGCCGCCTGCCCGGCAAGGGCGCCGGCGCTCCGCGCGGAGACGAGCAGCGGCACCATGCCGTCGGCCGGGGTCACCGGCTCGGTGGCGGGTTCCTCCGGTGCCTGCTCCAGGATCACGTGGGCGTTGGTGCCGCTGACACCGAAGCCGGAGACGCCGACGCGGCGCGGCCGGTTCACGTCCGGCCACTCGCGGGCCTCCGTCAGCAGTTCGACCGCTCCGTCCGACCAGTCGACCTGGGAGGTCGGGGTGTCGACGTGCAGGGTGGCGGGCAGGATGCCGTGTCGCATGGCCTGGACCATCTTGATCACTCCGGCCACGCCCGCGGCCATCTGGGTGTGCCCGATGTTCGACTTCAACGAGCCCAGCCAGAGGGGTTGTTCGCGGTCCTGGCCGTAGGTGGCGAGCAGGGCCTGGGCCTCGATCGGGTCGCCGAGGACGGTGCCGGTGCCGTGGCCCTCCACCGCGTCGACGTCCGCCGTCGTCAGCCCGGCGTTGGCGAGCGCCTTGCGGATGACCCGCTGCTGCGACGGACCGTTGGGGGCGGTGAGGCCGTTGGACGCGCCGTCCTGGTTCACCGCGCTGCCCCGCACCACCGCCAGGACCCGGTGACCCTTGCGCCGGGCCTCCGACAGCCGCTCCAGTACGACGACTCCGGCGCCCTCGGCCCAGCCCGTGCCGTCGGCCGCGTCCGCGTACGACTTGCAGCGGCCGTCCGAGGCCAGACCCCGCTGCCGGGAGAACTCGACGAAGGTGCCGGGGGTGGCCATCACGGTGGCTCCGCCGGCGAGGGCCATCGAGCACTCGCCGCCGCGCAGGGCCTGGGCGGCGAGGTGGATCGCGACGAGGGAGGAGGAGCAGGCGGTGTCGACGGTGACGGCGGGGCCCTCGAAGCCGAAGACGTAGGCGACGCGTCCGGAGGCCACGCTGCCCATGCCTCCGGTGCCGGTGAAGCCCTCCAGTTCGGGCGGCACCGGGCCGGAGGTGCCGTAGCCCTGGCCCATCAGGCCGGAGAAGACGCCGACGTCCGTGCCCTTCAGGGAGAGCGGGTCGATACCGGCCCGCTCCAGTGCCTCCCAGGACGTTTCGAGGAGGAGCCGCTGCTGCGGGTCCATCGCCAGCGCCTCACGCGGGGATATGCCGAAGAAGCCGGCGTCGAAGAGGGCTGCGTCGTAGAGGAAGCCGCCCTGGCTCACGTAGGACGTGCCGGCCTGGTCCGGGTCGTCGCTGAAGAAGCCGCTCAGGTCCCAGCCGCGGTCGTCGGGGAAGCCGGACATCGCGTCGCGGCCCTCGGACACCAACCGCCACAGCTCCTCCGGGCTGTTGACGCCGCCGGGGAGGCGGCAGGCCATGCCGACGATCGCGATCGGCTCGTCCGGGTCGGCGAGCGCGGGGGCCGTCGCCGGTGCCGGGACGGTCGCCGTCGTCTCACCCAGCTCGCCGTGCAGATGACGGGCCAGGGCCAGCGGGTTCGGGTGGTCGAAGACGGCCGTGGCGGCCAGCTTGAGGCCGGTGGCCTCGCGGAGCCGGTTGCGCAGTTCGACCGAGGTCAGCGAGTCGAACCCGGAGTCACGGAACGCCGTGTCCGGCTTGATGCCCTCGGGGCCGGCGTGGCCGAGCACGGTCGCCGCGTGCGTGCGCACCAGATCCAGCAGCAGCGCCTCCTGCTCCGCTGCGCCCAGTCCGGCGAGCCGGTCCGCCAGGCCGCCGCCGCTGTCGCCGGCCGCGGCCCGCACGGTCTGCCGGCCGGTGCGCACCAGGCCGCGCAGGAGAGTGGGGACCGCCCGGCCGGCCCCGGCGTCGGTGCGCAGCTGCCGCAGGTCCAGTTTGGCCGGGACGAGCAGGGCCTCGCCGGTGCGCAGGGCGGCGTCGAAGAGGTCCATGCCCTCCTCGGGGGACATGGGCAGGACACCGCCGCGCCGGTTCATCCGGCTGCGGGTGAGGTCGTCCATGCCGGCCGCCATGCCGCCGGTGGCCTGGTCCCACAGACCCCAGGCGAGGGAGGTGGCGGGCAGGCCCGCGGCCCGGCGCTGGTGGGCCACGGCGTCCAGGAAGGCGTTGGCCGCCGCGTAGCTGCCTGTGCCCGCGCCGAGGAAGACGGAGGAGACGGAGGAGAAGACGACGAACGCGGCCAGTTCCGGAGCCAGTTCGCGGGTCAGCTCGTCCAGGTGCCGTACGGCGGTCACCTTCGGTGCGAAGACGCCCGCGACCTGTTCGGGCCGGATGGTGCCGATCACTCCGGCGTCGGCGATACCGGCGGTGTGCACGACCCCGGTCAGCGGGCGTCCGCCCCGGCAGGCCTCGGTCAGCAGGGCGGCGACCGCGTCGCGGTCCGTGACGTCGCAGGCGGCCACCGTGACCTCGGCGGCGCCGAGTCCGGTGAGTTCCGCGACCAACTCGGCTGCTCCGTCGGCGGCTTGGCCGCGGCGGCTGGCGAGGACGAGGTGACGGATGCCGTGGCGGACGACCAGGTGCCGGGCCAGCAGTCCGCCGAGCGAGCCGGTACCGCCGGTGATCAGGACCGTGCCCTCCGGGTCCAGCGCGCGGGGCCCTTCGGCGGCCCCCCGGTCGGGACCGCCGGCCGCGGTGGCGCGGGCGAGCCGGGGGATGTACAGCATCTCGCCGCGCAACGCCAGTTCGGGCTCGGAGTCGGTCGTCAGGTGGCCGAGGACGGGGGCGAGTTCGGGGGTGAGGTGTCCGTGTGCGAGGTCCAGGTCGAGGCCGAAGTCCGGGTCGGGGGCGAGGTCCGGGTCGGGGTGGGGGCCGGGGGCGACGTCGGGGTCGAGGTCGATGAGCACGATGCGGTCCGGGTTCTCGGACTGCGCGGCCCGGATCAGGCCCCACACCGCGCCGCCCGCCGGATCGGTGACGGCTCCGTCGGCGCCGGCAGGCACGGCGCCACGGGTGGCCACCACCAGCCGGGTCGGCTCCAGGGCGGGAGCGGCCAGCCAGGCCTGCACCGCCGCCAGCACCCGGTTCGTCAGCGCCAGCGCCGGGTCGTCCGCGCCCTGGTCGTGGGATGCGAAGGCCTCCAGGACGACGAGCGTGGGCAGCTCCTCCGCAGCGCCCTCCGCCAGGGCGGCGACATCGGCGGCCGAGCGCACCCCGGCCCAGACCGGCTGCTCACCCGCCGGGGTGGCGGCTCCGGGCAGCGCGGTCCACTCGACGCGGAACAGGGAGTCGTCGCTCGCCGTACCCGCGGCGCTCTCCAACTGTCCGGCGGCGAGCGGTCGTAGCTCCGCCGACTCCGCGCGCAGGACCAGCCCGCCGGCCTGGTCGACCGCCTCCAGCGCCAGCGCTTCCCGGCCGAGCGGCGTGATCCGTACCCGCAGCGCCGTGGCGCCGACGGCGTGCAGCGCGAGACCGCGCCAGGTCAGGTACTGCCACACCCGGGAGCCGCCGTCGGCCACGGCCGCGTCCAGCAGGGCCGGGTGCAGGGCGGCGTCCAGCAGCGCCGGGTGGAGTCCGAACCGCTGGGCCTCCTCACGCTCATCCTCGGGTACGGCGACCTCGGCGAGGATCTCCTCACCGAGCCGCCAGAGCGCCCGTACGGCCCGGAAGGCGGGCCCGTGCTCGTAACCGCGCCGGACCAGTCCGCCATACAGCGCCTCCACGTCGACGCGCTGGGCACCGGGTGGCGGCCAGGCACCGAAGTCACCCCGCGGGCTCTCGCCGGGCTTGGGCGTCGCCGTCAGCACACCGGTGGCGTGCCGGACCCAGGCCTCCGCCCCGACCACCTCGGTGGCGTCCTCGCGTGTCGAGTACACGGTGACCGTGCGGCAGCCGCTCTCGTCCACGCCGCCGACCGCGACCTGGACGCGTACCCCGCCCTGCTCCGGCAGCACCAGCGGGGCGGCGACCGTGAGTTTGTCCACGGTTCCGCACCCGACCTCGTCACCGGCCCGCACGGCCAGCTCGACCAGGGCAGCGGCGGGCACGAGGACCACCCCGCCGACGGTGTGGTCCGCCAGCCAGGGGTGCGTGCGCAGGGACCACCGCGAGGTGCACAACACACCGCCGCTCTCGGGTACTTCCACGACCGCACCGAGCAGCGGGTGGTCCGTGGGCGCCTGCCCGAGGGCCGTCGCGTCGGTCGCTCCGTTCAGCCGGAGCCAGTAGTGCCGGTGGTCGAAGGCGTACGTCGGCAGGTCGACAGGGGTGTCGCCGCTGCCCTCGGGCAGCACGGCCGTCCAGTCCACGGCCACGCCCTTGACGAACACGGCGGCCATCGACGCGAGCAGCCGCCGCAGACCGCCCTCTTCACGGCGCAGGGACCCGGTGACGACGGTGTCGGACTCCACCGTCGCCTCGTCCACGATCTCGTTGACCGGCTGGACGAGGACCGGATGGGCACTGGACTCGACGAACACCGTGTGGCCCTCGGCCAGCAACGCGGCCACCGCCGGGCCGAAACGCACCTGACTGCGCAGGTTCCGGTACCAGTAGCCGCCGTCGAGCACCCCCGCCTCACGCACCCACTCACCGGTGACCGTGGAGAAGAACGGCACCAGCGGGGCCTGGCTGCGGACGTCCGCGAACGCCTCCGCCAACGCGCCCTCGATCGCCTCGACATGACGAGTGTGCGAGGCGTAGTCCACCGCCACCCGCCGGACACGGACACCGTCGGCCTCCAGCACGGCCAGCGCCTCGTCCAGCGCCTCCGCGTCACCGGCGACCACCACCGAGGTCGGACCGTTGACAGCCGCGACCTCAACGCGCCCATCCCAGTCGGCGATCCGGGCGACAGCCTCTTCCTCGGACAGTGCCACCGAGGCCATCCCGCCCCGGCCCGCCAGCTCCCCGGCGATCACCCGACTACGCACCGCGACGATCCGGGCCGCGTCCTCCAGCGACAGGGCTCCGGCGACACAGGCGGCCGCGATCTCACCCTGCGAGTGACCCACCACCGCATCCGGTACGACACCCACCGACGCCCACACCGCCGCCAGACCGACCATCACCGCGAAACTCGCCGGCTGGACGACATCGACCCGGTCCAGCAGATCGACATCACCGCGCAGAACGGCCGTAAGGTCCCAGTCCACCCACGGCTCCAGCGCCCGGGCACACTCCTCGACCCGCTCCGCGAACACCGGCGAGGACTCCAGCAACTCCCGGCCCATCCCCAGCCACTGCGACCCCTGACCCGGAAACACCAGCACCGTCCGCCCAGCAGCCCCCGCACCACCGCTCACCACGGCAGGACTGCTCTCGCCGTTCGCCAGCGCCGCCAGCCCGGCCACCGCTTCCTCCCGCGACCCGGCGACCACCACGGCCCGTTCGCCGAGCAGGGCTCGTTGGGAGACGAGAGCGGCCGCGAGATCCGGGAGGGAGACGTCCGTGCCGGCGGTGAACGCGGCCAGGCGGCCGGCCTGGCCCGTCAGGGCCGTTTCGGAGGCCGCCGACACCACCAGGGGGACCACGCCGTCGGCCGAGGGCACCGGCTCCGCAGCCGACGGTTCCTCCGGGGGCTCTTCAAGGATCAGATGGGCGTTGGTGCCGCTGACGCCGAAGGAGGAGACGCCGGCCCGGCGCGGGCGGCCGGTCCGGGGCCAGTCCCGCTCCTCGGTCAGCAGCTCGACGGCCCCGGCCGACCAGTCGACCTGGGAGGAAGGGGTGTCGACGTGCAGCGTGGCGGGCAGGACACCGTGCCGCATCGCCTGGACCATCTTGATGACGCCGGCCACACCGGCGGCGGCCTGCGTATGGCCGATGTTGGACTTCAACGAACCGAGCAGGAGCGGCCGTTCGCGGTCCTGGCCGTAGGTGGCGAGGAGCGCCTGCGCCTCGATCGGGTCGCCGAGGACCGTTCCCGTGCCGTGGCCCTCGACCACGTCCACGTCCGCCGGGGTCAGGCCCGCCTCGGACAGCGCCTTGCGGATGACGCGCTGTTGGGAGGGGCCGTTGGGAGCGGTCAGGCCGTTCGACGCGCCGTCCTGGTTGACGGCCGACGCGCGGACGACGGCGAGCACCCGGTGGCCGTTGCGGCGGGCGTCGGACAGGCGCTCCAGGACGACCACGCCCGCGCCCTCGGCCCAGCCGGTGCCGTCGGCCGCATCGGCGTACGACTTGCAGCGGCCGTCGGCGGCCAGCGCGCGCTGCCGGGAGAACTGCATGAACATACCGGGGCCGGCCATGACGGTGGCACCGCCGGCCAGGGCCATGGAGCACTCCCCGCGCCGCAGGGCCTGCGCGGCCAGGTGCATGGCGACCAGGGAGGAGGAGCAGGCCGTGTCCACGGTCACCGCGGGGCCTTCGAGACCGAAGACGTACGAGATGCGGCCCGAAGCCACGCTTCCGGTGGTGCCGGTGCCGGTGAAGCCCTCCAGCTCCGGCGGGACCGGGCCGCCGGTGGCGTAACCCTCGTTGATGACGCCGACGAACACGCCGGTGTCCGAGCCCTTGAGGGTCAGCGCGTCGATGCCGGCCCGCTCCAGCGCCTCCCAGGACATTTCGAGGAGGAGCCGCTGCTGCGGGTCCATCGCCACCGCCTCACGCGGTGAGATACCGAACAGTCCCGCGTCGAAGAGGGCCGCCTCGTGCAGGAAGCCGCCCTGGTCGACGTAGGACTTGCCTGTTTTGTCGGGGTCGGCGTCGAACAGCTCCTCCAGGTCCCAGCCTCGGTCGGTCGGGAACCCCGAGACGCCGTCGCCGCGTTCGCGGACGAGTCGCCACAGGTCGTCGGGGCCGGTCACCCCGCCGGGCAGCCGGCACGCCATGCCCACGATCGCGATCGGCTCCGCCTTCTCGGCCTCAAGTTCACGGACGCGTTGCTGGGAGCGGCGCGCGTCGGCGAGAACGCGCTTGAGGTAGTCGCGAAGCTTGCTTTCATCCGCCATTGCGGGTCAGCTCCTAGTTGGGGCTAAGGCGTCAGGTGGACTGCGGGGCGGGCGTGGACATGGCCGGACTGGACGGCCGGTGGGTTCTGGCCGGGGGGCCGGCCGCTAGCGGGCTGGGGGCTGGTCGGCTGGTGACTGGGGGCTGGTCGGCTGGTGGCTGTGGTCAGTGGCCGAACTCGGTGTCGATCAGCTCGAACAGTTCGTCGTCGGAGGCGGAGTCGAAGTCCACGCCCTCCTCGGCGTGCTGTTCGGTGACGTTCGCCGTGGACCAGGTGGTCAGCAGGCCCTGGAGCCGGGTGGCGACCTGGGCACGGGTGGTGTCGTCGGGTGCGGTGTCGGACAGCAGCACCTCCAGCTTGCTGAGTTCGGCGAGCAGGGGGTGCGTGGTCGGGGCGGCCTGGTCGCCCGGGGCCAGCCGGTCGTGCAGGTGACGGGCGAGGGCGAGGGGGGTCGGGTAGTCGAAGACGGCGGTGGCGGGCAGGTTGAGGCCGGTGGCCTCGCGGAGCCGGTTGCGCAGTTCGACGGAGGTGAGGGAGTCGAACCCGGTGTCCTTGAACGCCGTCTCGGCCCTGACCTGGTCCGCCCCGGTGTGCCCGAGGACGGTCGCCACCTGGCCCTGCACCAGCGTCAGCAGCAGGTTCTCCTGCTCGGCCGGGGAGAGCGTGGCCAGCTTGCGGGCGAGTCCGCCGGAGTCCCCGGCACCGGCCCGGGCGGCCTTCCGGCCGGTCCGGACCAGTCCCCGGAGCAGGGGCGCGACACCGGCACCCAGCGCGGCGTCGGCGCGCAGCGCCCTCAGGTCCAGTTTCACGGGCACCACCAGCGCCTCACCCGCCGACAGGGCCGCGTCGAGCAGCTCCATGCCCTCCGCGAGCGTGAGCGGTACGACGCCTCCTCGCCTGCCGGTCCGGTTCCGTGCGGCCTCTCCGCCGGCCGTGTCCTGGCCGCCCGTCGGCTCCCACGGGCCCCAGGCCAGCGAGACGGCGGGCAGTCCGGCCGCCCGGCGCCGGTGGGCGACCGCGTCCAGACTGGCGTTGGCCGCCGCGTAACCGCCGGTGCCCGCGCCCAGGAAGACGGAGGAGGCGGAGGACAGCAGAACGAACGCGGCCAGTTCGGGGGCGAGTTCGCGGGTCAGCTCGTCCAGGTGCTGAACCGCCGTCACCTTCGGGGCGAAGACCCGCTCCATCCGGTCCTGGTCCATCTCGCCGATCACCCCAGCGTCGAAGACACGCGCCGCGTGGACGACACCGGTCAGCGGACGGGCGTCCGGTACGGCGGCGAGGAGCGCGGCGACCGCGTCACGATCGGTGACGTCGCACGCGACCACGGACACGGCGGCACCCCGCTCCCCGAGTTCGGCGACGAGCCGATCCGCGCCCTCGGCCTCCGGACCCCGCCGGCTCGCCAGCAGCAGATGCCGCACACCGTGCCGCTCGACCAGGTGCCGGGCGACCGCGCTGCCGAGCATTCCGGTGCCACCGGTGATCAGGACCGTGCCCTCCGGGTCCAGCAGCGGCGCCTCGGAGCCTCCGGCCGCGGACAGCCGGGCCAGCCGCGGCATGTACAGCGCCGGACCGCGGACGGCCACCTGCGGTTCGCCGGTCGCCAGCACCGCGTCGAGGTCCACCTCGTCCGTCTCGGTGTCGACGAGGACGATCCGGTCCGGGTTCTCCGCCTGCGCGGCCCGCACCAGACCCCAGACGGCCGCCCCACCGGGATCGGTGACCGCCCCCTCTCCCCCGGCCGGCACCGCACCCCGGGTCACCACGACCAGCCGGCCGTCCTCGGCGCCCTCATCCGCCAACCAGCCCTGTACGGCGGCCAACACCCGCCCCGCCAATGCCACGGGGGTGTCGTCTCCGCTGGTACGGGCCTCGACCACCGTCACGTCCGGGACCTCACCGGCACCGGACGCGGGCGGCAGCTCCCTCCACTCCACCCGGAACAGCGCGTCGTCCGCGCCGGTGCCGGCCGCCGCCGTCAGCTGCCCGGCCGGGACCGGCCGTAGCGTGACGGCCTCCGCCGTGACGACCGTGCCGCCGGCCTCGTCGGCGGCCTGGACCGCCAGCGCCCCGGAGGCGGACGGCGCGAGGCGCACGCGCAGCGCGGTGGCACCCTCGGCGTGCAGCTCCAGCCGGCTCCACTCCAGCGGCTGCCGGACCTCAGCGTCGTCCGTCGCCCTGGCCCCCAGCAGCGCCGGGTGCAGGGCGGCGTCCAGCAGGGCGGGGTGGATGCCGAACCGGGCCGCCGCGTCCCGCTGTCCGTCCGGCAGCACGACCTCGGCGAACAGCTCGTCGCCGCGCCGCCACAGTGCCCGCAGCCCCTGGAAGACCGGACCGTATTCGTAGCCGCTCCGGAGCAGTCGCTCGTCCGCACCGGACAGGTCCTCCGCCTGCGCGCCGGGCGGGGGCCAGGCGCTGAAGTCGAAGGCGTCGGGAGTGGTCGGCGTACCGGTGAGGTGTCCGGTGGCGTGCCGGGTCCACGCGCCCGCGCCGATCTCGCCGACGGCGTCCTCCCGCGCGGAGTGGACGGCCACCGGGCGGCGCCCCTCCGCGTCGGGGGCTTCGACCGTGACCTGCACCCGCACGCCGCCCTGCTCCGGCACGACCAGCGGGGCCTCGATCACCAACTCGTCCACGACACCGCAGCCGACCTCGTCACCGGCCCGCACGGCCAGCTCCACCAGCCCGGCACCGGGCACGACCACCACTCCCCCGACCGCGTGATCGGCCAGCCATGAGTGCGTGCGCAGGGACAGCCGCGAGGTGAAGACCAGCCCGTCCGACTGCGGCAACGGCACCACCGCACCGAGCAGCGGATGGTTCGCCGTGCTCTGACCGAGCGCGACCGCGTCCGTGGCCGGTGCCGTCTGGAGCCAGTAGTGACGGTGCTCGAAGGCATACGTCGGCAGGTCCACGTGCGCTTCGGTGGCACCCTTCGGCAGGACCGCCGCCCAGTTCACCTTGGTTCCGTGTACGAAGAGACGGGCCACGGCCGACAGGAGGGTCTGTGCCTCGCCACGCTCGTCGCGCAGGGCGGCCACGCTCACCGCGGTGTCGTCGGCCGACTCCGTGATGGCGCCGGTCAGGGCGCCGCCGGGGCCCAGCTCCAGGAACACCGATCCGCCGGAGGCCTTGATGCCGTCCGCGAAACGGACGGGGCGGCGGACGTGCTCGACCCAGTAGGCAGGGTCGGTCAACTGGCCCGGCTCGGCCAGCTCTCCGGTCACGTTCGACACGACCGGGATCACCGGCTCGTTCCACGTCAGCCCCGACAGAGCCTGCGCGAAGTCGGCCAGCATCGGCTCCATCAGCACCGAGTGGAAAGCATGCGAGACGGTCAGCCGCTTGACCCGGCGGCCCTGCTCGCGCAGCTTCTCCGCGACAGCCGTGACCGCTGCCTCATCGCCGGACAGGACCACCGAGCCGGGCGCGTTCACCGCCGCCAAGTCCACACCGTCACCGAGGTGTTCGGTGATCTCCGCCTCGGTCGCGGCCACCGCGACCATCGCACCACCCGACGGCAGCGCCTGCATCAACCGACCCCGCGCCGCTACCAGCGCCGCCGCGTCCTCCAGCGACAGCACCCCGGCCACATGCGCCGCGACGACCTCACCGATGGAGTGCCCGGCCAGCACGTCCGGCCGTACACCCCAGGACTCCACCAGCCGGA
>NZ_BMRM01000009.1 GCF_014648635.1 Streptomyces cinerochromogenes
AGATCAAGTGGGTGACCTCCGACGACTGCAAGACCCCGGCCGGTGCCCAGGCCCAGCTGGCGGACGTGGACGGCATCTGCATCCCCGGCGGGTTCGGCGACCGCGGTGTGCTGGGCAAGGTCGGCGCGATCCGTTACGCCCGGGAGAACAGGATCCCGCTGCTGGGGCTCTGCCTGGGCCTGCAGTGCATCGTGATCGAGGCCGCCCGGAACCTGGCGGACATCCCGGACGCGAACTCCACCGAGTTCGACCCGGGCACCGCCCACCCGGTGATCTCCACCATGGCCGAGCAGCTGGACATCGTGGCCGGCGAGGGCGACATGGGCGGAACGATGCGCCTGGGCATGTACCCGGCCAAGCTCGCCGAGGGCTCCATCGTCCGCGAGGTCTACGACGGCAAGGAGTACGTCGAGGAACGCCACCGGCACCGCTACGAGGTCAACAACGCCTACCGCGCGGAACTGGAGAAGAAGGCCGGCATCGTCTTCTCCGGCACCTCCCCCGACGGCAAGCTCGTGGAGTACGTGGAGTACCCGCGTGACGTCCACCCCTACCTGGTCGCCACGCAGGCGCACCCGGAGCTGCGCTCGCGGCCGACCCGTGCGAACCCGCTCTTCGCCGGGCTGGTGAAGGCCGCGGTCGAGCGGAAGAACTCGAAGTAACACACCGGTTGTACGGTGGCCGGGGTGCATACCTTCAAAGGTGGGCACCCCGGCTTCGCTTTTCCGGTGCGCCGCGCGGCCCGCGGGGAACCGGTCTTCGTGTGAACGTGTGTGGAGGGACAGGGCATGACGATCAAGGACACCCCCGAGGAGTGGGAGATCCGGGCCACGGACACCCCCTTCGTGGGCAACAAGACCTCCGTCCGCACGGACGACGTGGTCATGCCCGACGGCTCGGTGGCCCGCCGTGACTACCAGGTCCACCCCGGATCCGTGGCCGTCCTCGCCCTCGACGAGGAGGACCGGGTGCTGCTGATCAACCAGTACCGGCACCCGGTGCGGCACAAGCTGTGGGAGATCCCGGCCGGCCTGCTGGACGTGCCCGGCGAGAACCCGCTGCACGCCGCCCAGCGCGAGCTGTACGAGGAGGCACACGTCAAGGCCGAGGACTGGCGGGTGCTGACCGACGTGTACACCACCCCCGGCGGCTGCGACGAGGCCGTACGGATCTTCCTGGCCCGCGGCCTGTCCGACGCGGAGGGGGAGCGCTTCGCGGCGGAGCACGAGGAGACCGACATGCAGCACGCGCGCGTGCCGGTGGAGGAGCTGGTGCGCCGCGTCCTGGCCGGAGACGTGCACAACAACTGCCTCGTGGTCGGCGTGCTCTCCCTGGTCGCCGCGCGCGGCGGGGACGGACTGGACGCGCTGCGCCCGGCGGACGCGCCCTGGCCCGCGCGGCCCTTCGAGAGCTGAGCGCGGGACGAGCCCGACCCGTCCGGGCCACTGGTGTGACGATCGCCTGATCCGATCGGGCGATCCGTCCGCCGCGCTCCTCCGGGAACGTCGCAGAGCGTGAACTAGGCTCTTCAACGCCCGTACCGGAAGACACCGGCGGGCTTGCGCGTGCGGTGGGACGGGAGTGTGGCCCGTGACGGATCAGGCGGTGGACCCAGACGGTGCGGAACTGTCCGCGCGCCCGGCCGCGGAGGACCGATTCCTGGGCCGTACCCGGGAGTTGAAGGAGCTGCGCGCCGACATCGAACGCGCGGGCCTGGACACCCTCTCCGGCCGCAAGGCCCCCCGCGCGCGCGTGCTCCTCATCGCCGGCCGCCCCGGTTCCGGCCGTACCCGCCTCGCCGAGGAACTCGTCCGGCAGGTCGCCGAGCGTTACCCCGACGGAGTGCTGCGGGCCCGGCTCGGCGAGCCCGGCGGCACCCCGGTGCCCGTCGAGCAGGCCGCCCGCGACCTGCTGGCCGCGCTGGGGCTGCCCGCCCCCGCCGGGGCCGCCGAGGACGACCTGGCCGCGGCCCTGCGCGCGGCCCTCGCCGGCAAGCGGATGCTGCTCCTGCTGGACGACGCGGCCGGCGCCGAGCAGGTCGACGCACTGCTCCCGGACACCCCCGACTCCCTGGTGGTCGCCGTCTCCCAGGGCCCGCTCACCGGCATCGCGGACGTCCGCCCCTGCACGCTCGGCGGCCTCGACACCAAGTCCGCGCTGGAGCTGCTCACCGGGTACACCGGCTCGGTCCGCATCACCGTCGACCCGCGCGCCGCGGAGAGCCTGGTGGAGGCCTGCCAGGGCCACCCCGCCGCGCTGGTGCTGGCCGGCGGCTGGCTCGCCGCCCGTCCCCAGGCCGCCGTCTCCGACCTGGCCAAGCGGATGCACGCGTACACCGAGGGCGGCGCGGACGGCGCCGACGGCACCCCGCTCTCCCGCGTCTTCCGGCTCGTGTACGAGCAGCTGCCCGGACCGGCCGCCCGGATGCTGCGACTGCTCTGCCTGGCCCCGGCCGGCCTCGCCGACCCGCACACCGCCTCGGCGCTGGCCGGCTGCTCGGTCGACGCCGCCCGCGCCGTCCTGGACGACCTCGTCGCCCTCGGCCTGCTCCGCGCGGCGGACTCCCCGCTGCCCCAGTACGAGGTCCCCGGCTGTCTGCACCCGTTGCTGCGCGCCCTGGCCGAGAGCCAGGAGCGGCCCGCGGAGCTGCAGCTGGCCCGGGCCCGGATGCTGGAGCGGACGGTACGGCTGCTCCAGTCCTGCCGGGCGATCACCGAGACGGACAGCCCGCAGGCCAGGGAGAAGCTGAACGGCATGCCGCCCGCGCTGCGCTTCCCGAGTCCCCGGGCGGCCGCCGACTGGCTGCGCATCCGGCGGCCCGCCCTGCTGGCGTCCGCGCGTCTCGCCGTGGCCGACGGCGAGCTGGACACCCTCGCCCGCCGTCTGATGTCCCAGCTGGTCAGGGCCCTGGCGGCGCATGTGGGCACGCAGGCCGCCGCCCCCGACCTGTACGGCGTCCACGGCCTCGTCCTGGACATCGCCGAGCGGCGCGGGCTGCCCCGGGAGAAGGCCGCGGCCCTGCTGAACCTGGGCGATCTGGACGCGCAGACCGGCCGCACGCGGGAGGCGCTGGTCCGCTACCGGGCCGCCCTGGACGCCGGACGGGAGGCGAACGACCCGTACGCGACCGGCCGCGCGATGGAATCCGTAGGCGGCGCCTACCAGGAGCTGGGGGACCACGACCGGGCCGCCGACTGGTTCGGGCGGGCGCTGGCCGAACGGCTGGCCCGGGGGGAGCACCCGGAGGCCGCCCGGCTGTACGGCCGTATCGGCACCGCGCACACCTACGCCGGGCGCTACGGCGAGGCGCTGAGGAACTGGCGGGCCGCCCTGGCCGGCTACCGCAGGAGCGGTGATGTCGCCGCCAGCGCACGGGCGTTGAGCGAGATCGCCCGGGTGCAGGAGTACGCGGGGCGGCCCGAGGAGTCGCTGCGCACCTGCCAGGAGGCCGTGGAGTGGGCGCGGCGCGCCGAGGACCGCCGGTTGCAGGCCGCGCTCCAGCTGCGGCTCGCCGACACCCTCGACCGGCTCGGCGACCCGGCGGCGGCCCGCCTGCACCGCGCCGCGGCGGAGCGCATGCTGGGTGAGGAGCCCCCGGAGGAGGATGCAAGGCCGGAACAAGCCGCTAACACCTGCGAAATCCGCACTGCATCCAGCGAAGATTGATGCAATGAAAGGCTAGACAGCAGGAACACCTTCATTAGACTGGCTCTGCCGCACGTTCTCCTGCGGTGTCTCCCGGTATGCCCCCGCATGTCTGGGTACGTCTGTATTGCACCCCCATACCCTCTGAGCCAAGGACCGTGATCGACGTGAAGGTCGGCATCCCCCGCGAGGTCAAGAACAACGAGTTCCGGGTGGCCATCACCCCCGCCGGTGTGCACGAGCTGGTGCGCAACGGCCACCAGGTCGTCATCGAGCGGGGCGCCGGCCTCGGCTCCTCGATCACGGACGAGGAGTACGTCAGCGCCGGTGCCGCCATCCTCGACACCGCGGACGAGGTCTGGGCCTCCGCCGATCTGCTGCTGAAGGTCAAGGAGCCGATCGCGGAGGAGTACCACCGCCTCCGCAAGGACCAGACCCTCTTCACCTACCTGCACCTGGCCGCCTCCAAGGAGTGCACGGACGCGCTGCTGGAGTCCGGCACCACGGCCATCGCCTACGAGACCGTCGAGCTGCCGAACCGCGCCCTGCCGCTGCTCGCCCCGATGTCCGAGGTCGCGGGCCGGCTGGCCCCGCAGGTCGGCGCCTACCACCTGATGCGCGCGGCCGGCGGCCGTGGCGTGCTGCCGGGCGGTGTCCCGGGTGTGACCCCGGCCAAGTGCGTCGTCATCGGCGGCGGTGTCTCCGGCTGGAACGCCACCCAGATCGCCGTCGGCATGGGCTTCGAGGTGACCCTGCTCGACCGCGACATCAACAAGCTGCGCGAGGCCGACCGGATCTTCGGCACCAAGGTCAAGGCGATCATGTCCAACTCCTTCGAGCTGGAGAAGGCCGTCCTCGACGCCGACCTCGTCATCGGTGCGGTCCTCATCCCGGGCGCCAAGGCCCCGAAGCTGGTCACCAACGAGATGGTGTCCCGCATGAAGCCGGGAAGTGTCCTTGTCGACATCGCGATCGACCAGGGCGGCTGCTTCGAGGACTCCCGCCCCACCACGCACGCCGAGCCGACCTTCCAGGTCCACAACTCGGTCTTCTACTGCGTCGCCAACATGCCGGGCGGCGTGCCGAACACCTCCACCAACGCCCTCACCAACGCCACGCTGCCGTACATCGTCTCGCTGGCCAACAACGGCTGGGCGGAGGCGCTGCGCCGCGACGCCGCGCTCGCCAAGGGTCTCAACACCCATGACGGCAAGGTCGTTTACAAGGAGGTCGCCGAGGCGCACGGCCTCGACCACGTCGAGCTGGAGTCCCTGCTCGGCTGACCCCCGTGACCTGGTGAGTCGTTAAGTCGCCCACCGGCAAAAGGCGATTCGTCAACACGTCTCGTCAACCCCGCGCACCCGGCCGGACCTTGCCCGACAAGGTCCGGCCGGATGTGTGTATGGTCACTTTGCGACTCTCGGTCAACTCGCCTCGAACGTAACCCTTCGACCGATTCGCACACCGGTGAAACCTGCTGTGCGACGGCCGTACGCCCTTGACAGAGGGATGTTTCATTGCCGACACATCCTGCCGGGTCCGGCGGATTGTGTTGCTGCGGACCGCCGACACGCCATAGAGTCGCCAACCGTCGGCATGGTGCCACGCTGACCTTGTCTAGAAGTTTCCTGGTCACCAAGGAGGTAAGACGACTTGTGAATGAGTCGACATTTTCTCCCGGGGGTGGTCAACCAGGAATGCCTGCACGGGACCAGGGTCCCGCGGGTTTCGAGGCTGTCGGCTCCGTAGCTGTGCGCACCTTCGCAGCCCACCAGAGTTCCGGTCCGCAGGCGGCCGGGACAGCACACCCGAGCATGGATGGCCATCACGTGAACGCCATGGCCGGCGACGGAAGTGGCGCGCCCCACAACCACTTCGCCGACTACGACGAACTGCCCGAGGGGCACTTCTACGACCCCGACGCCGAGTACGAGCCCGATCCCGAGTACGCGGCCACGCTCGCGCCCGACGCGGCCCGCCAGCGCCGTGAGCGCATCGGCCCGACCGGACGCCCGCTGCCGTACTTCCCGATCCCGGGCCCGCTGACCGACCACGGCCCCGCGACGATCATCGCGATGTGCAACCAGAAGGGCGGCGTCGGCAAGACGACGTCGACCATCAACCTGGGTGCCGCGCTCGCGGAGTACGGCCGGCGCGTGCTGCTCGTGGACTTCGACCCGCAGGGCGCGCTGTCGGTCGGTCTCGGCGTCAACCCGATGGAGCTGGACCTCACCGTCTACAACCTGCTCATGGAGCGGGGCATGTCCGCGGACGAGGTCCTGCTGAAGACGGCGGTCCCCAACATGGACCTGCTGCCCTCCAACATCGACCTGTCGGCCGCCGAGGTCCAGCTGGTCTCCGAGGTCGCGCGCGAGTCGACGCTCCAGCGGGCGCTGAAGCCCCTGCTGCCCGACTACGACTACATCGTGATCGACTGCCAGCCCTCGCTCGGCCTGCTCACCGTCAACGCCCTGACGGCCGCTCACAAGGTGATCGTGCCGCTGGAGTGCGAGTTCTTCGCCCTGCGCGGTGTGGCCCTGCTGACCGAGACCATCGAGAAGGTCCAGGAGCGGCTCAACCCCGAGCTGGAGCTGGACGGCATCCTCGCCACGATGTACGACTCGCGCACGGTGCACAGCCGCGAGGTGCTGGCCCGCGTGGTCGAGGCGTTCGACGACCACGTCTACCACACGGTCATCGGCCGCACGGTCCGCTTCCCGGAGACCACGGTCGCCGGTGAGCCGATCACCACGTACGCCTCCAACTCCGTCGGTGCCGCCGCCTACCGCCAGCTCGCCAGGGAGGTGCTCGCCCGGTGTCACGCCGAGTGAGTCTGCCCGGGGCCGACGAACTGTTCCGCACGACCGGGGGGATGGCGCTCCAGCCGTCCACGCCCCGCCGGGCGGTCAACGGCGAGGCCCGGGTGCCGGCTCCCGCGGGGGAGAGCGACGAGGCGGCCGCCGCCGAGGACGCACCGCAGGCGGTGCCCGTCCAGAGCGGGGACGGAGAGGGCGCGGAGCACGTGGCGGCGGAGGCCGAGCCGGCCGAGGCCGGCGAGTCCCGCACCCGGCCGGCCCGGCGTCAGGCGGCGCAGGAAGGTTCTGCCGCCGCGCAGCCGCGCAAGCGCGGCCGGGCGGCGACGCGGCGGCCCAGCGGGCGCGAGCGGCACGACGAGAAGATCACCGTCTACGTCTCCGCCGAGGAGCTGATGGACCTGGAGCACGCGCGTCTGGTGCTCCGCGGTGAGCACGGGCTCGCGGTGGACCGCGGGCGGATCGTCCGCGAGGCGGTGGCCGTGGTCCTGGCCGACCTGGAGTCCCGCGGGGACGCGAGCATCCTCGTACGACGGCTGCGCGGGCGGTAACGGTAGCCTGCGGGGGCTATGACCTCGAACGGAGCCCCTGCCCCCGGCGCAACCGCCGGCCGTCGGCGTGCGCTGGGGCGAGGGCCGGGCGCCGCGCCGGACGAGCCGGTCGCCGTACCCGCCGAGACCCCTGGACCGGAGCTGCCGGAACCGGAGCCGGCGCCCACCGGGCCGGAGCCGGCCGAGCCGGAGCCGAGTGAGTCCGAGCCCGTGGGGCCCGAGCCGCGCGAGCCGGAGCCCGTCGACCCCGAGTCCACCGAGCCCGAGCCGACTGCGCCCGAGCCCGCTTCCGACGGTGTCTTCACGGTGCGCCTCTCCAACTTCGAGGGCCCCTTCGACCTGCTCCTCCAGCTGATCTCCAAGCACAAGCTGGACGTCACCGAGGTCGCCCTGTCGAAGGTCACCGACGAGTTCATGGCGCACATCCGGGCCATGGGCCCCGACTGGGACCTGGACCAGACGACGGAGTTCCTCGTCGTCGCCGCCACGCTGCTCGACCTCAAGGCCGCCCGGCTGCTGCCCGCCGCCGAGGTGGAGGACGAGGCCGACCTGGCGCTGCTGGAGGCCCGCGACCTGTTGTTCGCGCGGCTGCTCCAGTACCGCGCGTACAAACAGATCGCCGACATCTTCGACCAGCGGCTCGGCGAGGAGGCCCGGCGCTACCCCCGTACCGTCGGCCTCGAACCCGAGCACGCCGAGCTGCTGCCGGAGGTCGTCATCAGCATCGGCCCCGAGGGGTTCGCCAGGCTGGCGGTCAAGGCGATGCAGCCCAGGCCCAAGCCGCAGGTCTACGTCGAGCACATCCACGCCCCGCTGGTCAGCGTGCAGGAGCAGGCCGGCCTCGTGGTCGCGCGGCTGCGGGAGCTGGGCGAGGCCAGCTTCCGGGTGCTGGTGGAGGACACCGACGACACCCTCACCGTCGTGGCGAGGTTCCTGGCGCTGCTGGAGCTGTACCGGGAGAAGGCCGTCGCCCTGGACCAGGAGACCGCCCTCGGTGAGCTGCTGGTGCGCTGGACCGGCGGGGACGGGGACGGGGCGCCGAGGGTCACGGACGAGTTCGACCGGCCGCCGGAGGCGCCCAAGGAGGAGAAGGCCGGGCGGGAGAAGGCCGGGAAGGAGAAGAAGGCATGAGCGAGACCGCCGACCTCGACCTCAAGCCCGCCCTGGAGGCGATGCTCATGGTCGTGGACGAGCCCGCGACCGAGGAGCACCTGGCGAGGATCCTGGAACGGCCCAAGCGGCACATCGCGGACGCGCTGCGCGAGCTGGCCGACGAGTACACCGTGCAGGGCCGCGGCTTCGAGCTGCGGTTCGTGGCCGGCGGCTGGCGCTTCTACACCCGCGCCGCCTACGCGCCGGCCGTCGAGCGGCTGGTCCTGGACGGCCAGACCGCCCGGCTCACCCAGGCCGCGCTGGAGACGCTCGCGGTCGTCGCCTACCGCCAGCCGGTGAGCCGCAGCCGCGTCTCCGCCGTGCGCGGGGTGAACTGCGACGGGGTCATGCGCACCCTCCTGCAGCGCGGTCTGGTCGAGGAGGCGGGCACGGAACCCGAAACAGGTGCGATCCTGTACAGGACGACGAACTACTTCCTGGAGCGGATGGGCCTGCGCGGCCTGGACGAGCTTCCGGAACTCGCGCCCTTCCTCCCCGAGGCGGAGGCGATCGAGGCCGAGACCCAGGAGGGGGTCCCGTCGTTCGACCCGGACGCGCCCGACGCGCCCGGCGGTCAGGACGCAGACGACTAAGACGGAAACCTTGATGCGAAGCAGCGGCAGCGGCAAGAGCGGCGGGCGCGGTAACTACCGCGGTGCCGGCAACGACAGGGACCAGAAGCAGGGGCAGGGCCGGCCCCGCAAGCCCCGCCCCGAGGAGCGCCGCTACGACGTGGGCCCCGGGGCCACCAAGGACGGCCCCAAGGCCGGACGCGGCGGGGCGGCCCGCGGCGGCGCCAAGGGCGGCCCGAAGCGGCCCCAGCAGGGCGGTCGTACGGCCCCGGCGCGCTCGCGGGAGTACGAGACCCGGGTGGAGGAGCGCAACCGGGACCGGTACGCGGGCAAGAAGGACATCAAGCTGCCCAAGACCTTCCCCGGCGCCGAGCAGGAGGGCGAGCGGCTGCAGAAGGTCCTCGCGCGCGCGGGCTACGGCTCCCGGCGGGCCTGCGAGGAGCTGATCGACCAGGCCCGGGTCGAGGTGAACGGCGAGATCGTCACCGAGCAGGGCAAGCGGGTCGACCCGGAGAAGGACGAGGTCAAGGTCGACGGCCTGACGGTCGCGACCCAGTCGTACCAGTTCTTCTCGCTGAACAAGCCCGCCGGTGTCGTCTCCACCATGGAGGACCCGGAGGGCCGGCAGTGCCTCGGTGACTACGTCACCAACCGCGAGACCCGGCTCTTCCACGTCGGGCGGCTGGACACCGAGACCGAGGGCGTCATCCTGCTCACCAACCACGGCGAGCTGGCGCACCGCCTCACCCACCCGAAGTACGGCGTGAAGAAGACCTATCTCGCCGCGATCGTCGGGCCGATCCCGCGCGACCTGGGCAAGCGCCTGAAGGACGGCATCCAGCTGGAGGACGGCTACGCGCGCGCGGACCACTTCCGGGTGGTCGAGCAGACCGGCAAGAACTACCTGGTCGAGGTGACCCTGCACGAGGGCCGCAAGCACATCGTGCGCCGGATGCTGGCGGAGGCGGGCTTCCCGGTCGAGAAGCTGGTGCGCACCTCCTTCGGCCCGATCACACTGGGCGACCAGAAGTCCGGCTGGCTGCGGCGCCTGTCGAACACCGAGGTCGGCATGCTGATGAAGGAAGTCGACCTCTAAAGCGCCTTGCCGTGATCACCGTCCCCCTTTATTGTCATGGTGACGATAAAGGGGGACGTGCATATGTCCAAGCAGCCGGCGACCGGAGCGCTTCTCGGCCTCGCCCTGGGGGACGCCCTCGGCTTCCCGACCGAGTTCAAGACCGTGCCGCTGATCGAGTCGGTGTTCGGGCCCTGGCGGAAGCTGGAGCTGCCGGAGCGGGCGCGCGTCTCCGACGACACCCAGATGACCCTCGCCCTCGGGCGGGCCTTGCGCACGGCCATGGAGCGCGGACACCTCGCCCCCGAGCGGCTGGAGCGGCCCCTGCGCGAGGAGTTCGTGGACTGGTACCGGTCGCCGGAGAACAACCGCGCCCCGGGCAACACCTGTCTGCGGGCCTGCGAGCTGCTCACGGCGGAGGGCCGCGCCTGGCAGGACGCCAGCCAGATCGGCTCCAAGGGCTGCGGTGCCAACATGCGGGTCGCCCCGATCGGACTCGCGCCGTGCCTGAGCGCCGAACAGCGGGCCGGCGCGGCCCAGTTGCAGTCCGCGCTCACCCACGGCCACCCCACCGCGCTGGCCGCCTCCGACCTCACCGCCCACGCCGTCCACCTGCTCGCCCGGGGCACCGACCCGGCCGGACTGGTCGGGCAGCTGCGCTCGTACGCCCTGGACAACCGCACCCGCTACCACCACACCTGGCTCGGCGACCTGTGGACCCGCTCCCAGGACCCCGGCCCCGAGCACTTCATCGCGCGCGGCTGGGACGAGTGCCTGGAGATCCTCGGCCGGCTCCAGGAGGCCGTACGGACCGTCTCCCCGGAGACCGACCCGTGCCTGGCCACCGGCGAGGGCTGGATCGCCGAGGAGGCCCTCGCCACCGGGCTGCTGTGCTTCCTGCTCTTCCCCGGCGAGCCCGTCACCGCCCTGCGCCGCGCCGCCTGCACCGCCGGCGACTCCGACTCCATCGCCTGCCTCACCGGTGCCTTCGCGGGCGCCTGGCTGGGCGCCGGTGCCTGGCCCGCCGACTGGACCGGCCGGATCGAGTACCGAGGCGACCTGTTGGCCCTCGGAGCGCTCTGGGACGCTTAGTCCATGATCGACGACCTCGACATCGACCTGGCCCCGGTGGTCGCGGAACAGCCCGACCCGCTGCTGTTCGCCACCGTCTCCGGCGCCCACCTGTACGGCTTCCCCTCGCAGGACTCCGACGTGGACCTGCGGGGCGTCCATCTGCTCCCCGCCGCCGACCTCGTCGGACTGCGCGAGCCGGAGGAGACCCGCTCGCGGACCTGGGTCCGGTACGGCGTCGAGCTGGACCTCGTCACCCACGACCTGCGCAAGTTCGTACGGCTGATGCTCCGCCGCAACGGCTATGTGCTGGAGCAGCTGCTCTCGCCCCTCGTCGTGCACACCACCGACGCCCACCGGGAGCTGGCCGACCTGGCCCCCGGCGTCCTCACCGGCCACCACGCCCACCACTACCGCGGGTTCGCGGTGACCCAGTGGCGGCTGTTCGAGAAGACCGGCGAACTCAAGCCGCTGCTCTACACCTTCCGTGTGCTGCTCACCGGCATCCACCTGATGCGCAGCGGCGAGGTCCAGGCCCATCTGCCCACCCTCCTGGAGGAGGTCGGCGGGCCCGGCTACCTGCCCGAGCTGATAGCCGCCAAGCGGGAGCGGGAACACGGCACGGCCGACGTCGACCGCGAGCGCGTCGAGGCCGACGTGGAGCGGCTGCACGACGTGCTCGACGAGGCGCAGGCCGGCTCAGCCCTGCCCGACGCCGCCGGCGCCCAGGACGCCCTGCACGACCTCGTGGTCCGGCTCCGCCTGGCGGGCTGAGGCACGGCGCGCCCGGTACAGGAAACCGGCCACGCGCGCGTGGTCCGGCTCCGGCGGCAGCGGGCTGCCCCGCAGGGCCTCCTCGGCCTCGGCCGCCAGCCGGACCATCCACGCCTCGACCGCGGCCCACGGCACCTCGCCGTGCTTCACCGCCAACAGGCGCTCGCGCTGCTCACCGACGTCGATCACCAGCTCGCCGGTGCGCAGCAGGTCCCGGGCGCTCGTCAGCAGCCGCAGCAGATGCATCGCGTGCTTCCAGCGCGGGGCGCCCGTCGCGCGGACGTCCGCGTCGAGCTTCCTGCGCTGGCCGAGGGCGTACCGCGTGAAGGTGCCGTACACCTGCCGGGACAGGAAGGCGCCGCGCAGGGACAGCAGCTCGCGGCCGGTGGCGTCCACGTGCTCCACCAGCGGGGAGTGCAGGCACTCCAGGATGTTCGGGTTGCCGCGCAGCGCCAGCTCGCAGAAGCGTTCCAGCTCCCAGGAGAACTGCTCCTCGCCCGGCCCCTCCACATGGGTCGGCGGCTTCTCGAACCGCCAGAACAGCGGGGTCGGGGCGAGGAACACCCCGCGCCGGTCGGTGTCGCTGGCGTCCGTCGCCAGACCGAAGGCACGGGAGCCCATGACACAGGCGTAGATCGTGTGGTGGCGTACGAGGTCCTGCGGCTGCATCCCCGGAGCGTACGCGGCCCCCTCAGTCCACGTGGACCGAGTTTCCGTCCACCGCGACCGACCGCTTCTCCAGCGGCCTGGTCGCGGGGCCGTGGACCACCGAACCGTCGGTGATCCGGAACCTGCTGCCGTGGCAGGGACAGTCGATGGTGCCGTCCGCCACCTCGTTCACCGTGCAGCCCTGGTGGGTGCAGACCGCCGAGAAGGCCTTGAACTTCCCCTTCTCCGGCTGCGTGACCACCACCTTCTCCTTCTTGAACACCTTGCCGCCGCCCACCGGGATGTCGCCGGTCAGCGCCAGCACCCTCCCCGCGTGGGACGCCTCCTCGGCGACGGGGGTGGTCTCCTCCGCGGCGGGGGACGCCTCCTCGGCGGCGGGGGGCGCCGACGACGCCGTCATCGACGCCGTCGCCGGTGCGGCCTCGCCGCCGTCCTTGCCGCCGCACCCCACGCATCCCAGGGCGAGCGCGCCGGCGCCGGTGGCGAGGACCGTTCGCCGTGTAGCTGGCTGGGGCATGTCAGACCTCCGTGACAGAAGTGTGCATATCGGTGGATACCGGAACGTCCGCATCGTCTCAGCGAGCGAGCGGCGCACGCCCGTCCCGCGCGGGCTGACTAGGCTGGACGGACCAAGAACGGAACACGCATGTCAGCGAGGAGCAGCGCCGTGGCGGTACGAGCGGTCCGGGGGGCCGTCCAACTGGAGCGGGACGAGGCCGGGCACATGGAGGAGCAGGTGGGGGCCCTGCTCACCGCCGTCCTGGAGCGGAACGGGCTGACCGCCGACGATTTGATCAGCATCTGGTTCACGGCCACCCCCGACCTGCACAGCGACTTCCCGGCCGCCGCCGCCCGCAAGCTCGGCATCGTGGACGTCCCCCTCATCTGCGCCCAGGAACTGGACATCGAGGGCGCCATGCCCCGGGTCGTGCGGATCCTCGCGCACATCGAGTCCGACACGCCCCGCGCCGACATCAACCACGTCTACCTCGGCGCCGCCGCGGCCCTGCGCAAGGACATCGCCCAGTGAGAACCGCACTCGTCATCGGAACCGGCCTCATCGGCACCTCCGCCGCCCTGGCCCTCGCCCAGCGCGGCGTCACCGTCCACCTCGCCGACCACGACCCCGGGCAGGCCCGCACGGCCGCCGCGCTCGGCGCCGGCACCGACGAGGCCCCCGAGGGCCCGGTCGACCTGGCCGTCGTCGCCGCCCCGCCCGCCCATGTGGCCCGGGTGCTCGCCGACGCGATGCGCCGGGGCGTGGCCCGCGGCTACCTGGACGTCGCCAGCGTCAAGGGCGGCCCCCGCCGCGAGCTGGAGGCGCTCGGCCTGGACCTCACCGCGTACATCGGCACCCACCCCATGTCCGGCCGGGAGAAGTCCGGCCCGCTGGCCGCCACCGGCGACCTCTTCGAGGGCCGCCCCTGGGTGCTCACCCCCACCCGCGACACCGACACCGAGGTGCTCAACCTCGCCCTGGAGCTGGTCTCGCACTGCCGGGCCGTCCCGGTCGTCATGGACGCCGACGCCCACGACCGCGCCGTGGCCCTCGTCTCCCACATGCCCCACCTGGTGTCCAGCATGGTCGCCGCGCGCCTGGAGCACGCCGAGGAGGCCGCCGTACGGCTGTGCGGGCAGGGCATCCGGGACGTGACCCGGATCGCCGCCTCCGACCCCCGCATGTGGATCGACATCCTGTCCGCGAACCCCGGCCCGGTCGCCGACCTGCTCTCCGACGTCGCCTCCGACCTGGACGAGACGGTCCGCGCGCTGCGCGCCCTGCAGTCCTCCGACGAGGACAAGCGGGCGCAGGGCACCGCCGGCATCGAGGACGTGCTGCGCCGTGGGAACGCCGGCCAGGTGCGGGTACCCGGCAAGCACGGCAGCGCCCCGCGCGTGTACGAGACCGTCGTCGTCCTCATCGACGACCAGCCCGGCCAGCTGGCCCGCATCTTCGCGGACGCGGGCCGGGCCGGCGTCAACATCGAGGACGTCCGGATCGAGCACGCGACCGGACAGCAGGCCGGTCTGGTGCAGCTCATGGTCGAACCGAAGGCCGCCACGGCCCTGAAGGAGGCGCTGCGCGAGCGGGGCTGGGCGCTGCGCCAGTAACGCCCGGTGAGGACGGCTCCCGCGAGCCAGTAACCTTGTCCGGGGCGCCCTCGCGCCCCGGACCCCGCCCACCACCCTTCACCAGGAAGGTGCCCTCCCGTGGAAAACGGCGCCGCCCCGACCGCCAAGCCCGTGATCGTCGCCATCGACGGTCCCTCCGGCACGGGCAAGTCGAGCACGTCGAAGGCCGTGGCCGCGCAGCTCGGCCTCAGCTACCTGGACACCGGTGCCCAGTACCGGGCCATCACCTGGTGGATGGTGACCAACGGCATCGACCTGGAGGACCCGACCGCCATCGCCGCCGTCGCCGGCAAGCCGGAGATCGTCTCCGGCACCGACCCGGCCGCCCCGACCATCACGGTCGATGGTGTCGACGTCGCCGCCCCGATCCGCACCCAGGAGGTCACCTCCAAGGTCAGCGCGGTCAGCGCGGTGCCCGAGGTGCGCGCCCGGATCACCGAGCTGCAGCGCTCGCTGGCCGCGGCCGCGGAGCACGGCATCGTGGTCGAGGGCCGCGACATCGGTACGACGGTCCTCCCGGACGCCGACCTGAAGATCTTCCTCACCGCCTCCCCGGAGGCCCGTGCGGCCCGCCGCAGCGGTGAGCTGAAGGGCGCCGACGTCCACGCCACCCGCGAGGCCCTGATCAAGCGGGACGCGGCCGACTCCAGCCGCAAGACCTCGCCGCTCGCCAAGGCGGACGACGCGGTCGAGGTGGACACCACCGAGCTGACCCTCGCCCAGGTCATCGAGTGCGTCGTCACCCTGGTCGAGGAGAAGCGGGCCGGGAAGTGAGCCGTACGCCGGTCGCGTCGGAGCGGGGCGCCGAGGTCGGGCGGCGCATCGGCGTCGGCCTGATGTACGGCCTGTGGCGGCCGCGCGTGCTCGGCGCCTGGAAGATGCCGGCCACCGGCCCGGTGATCCTCGCCGTGAACCACTCCCACAACATCGACGGCCCGATGGTCATGGGCGTGGCGCCCCGGCCCACGCACTTCCTGATCAAGAAGGAAGCCTTCGTCGGGCCGCTGGACGCCTTCCTGACCGGCATCGGCCAGCTGAAGGTGGACCGGGCCACGGCCGACCGCACCGCGATCACCGAGGCCCTCGGCGTGCTGGCGGCCGGGGGAGTGCTGGGCATCTTCCCGGAGGGCACCCGGGGTGAGGGCGACTTCGCCTCGCTGCGCGCCGGGCTCGCCTACTTCGCGGTCCGCAGCGGGGCGCCGATCGTCCCCGTGGCCGTCCTGGGAAGCGCCGAGCGGCCCGGACGGCTGGTGAAGGCGCTGCCCCCGCTGCGCTCCCGCGTCGACGTCGTCTTCGGCGACCCGTTCGAGGCGGGCGACGGCAGCGGGCGGCGTACGCGCAGGGCGCTGGACGAGGCGACCGAGCGCATCCAGAAGCAGCTCACCGGCCATCTGGAAAACGCCAGGCGCCTGACCGGGCGCTAGGCGACACTTGAGTAGTGGATCAGCCGCTGTACGGCGGTCCACCGATCACCACGAACGAACGAGGTACGGACTTCATGAACGACCAGATCCAGCCCGACGGCTCGGACGCGCACGAGAGCGCGCACGAGTACGAGCACGGGGCTCTCGGCGACGCCGAGTACGCGGAGTTCATGGAGCTCGCCGCGGAAGAGGGCTTCGACATCGAGGATGTCGAGGGCGCCATCGAGGCGGCGGGCCACGGTCCGCTGCCCGTGCTCGCCGTCGTCGGCCGCCCCAATGTCGGCAAGTCGACCCTGGTGAACCGGATGATCGGCCGCCGTGAGGCGGTCGTGGAGGACCGGCCGGGCGTCACCCGCGACCGCGTCACCTACGAGGCCGAGTGGGCCGGCCGCCGCTTCAAGGTCGTCGACACCGGCGGCTGGGAGCAGGACGTCCTCGGCATCGACGCCTCCGTGGCCGCGCAGGCCGAGTACGCGATCGAGGCCGCCGACGCGGTCGTCTTCGTGGTCGACGCCAAGGTCGGCGCGACCGACACCGACGAGGCGGTGGTCCGGCTGCTGCGCAAGGCCGGCAAGCCGGTCGTGCTCTGCGCCAACAAGGTCGACGGCCCGAGCGGCGAGGCCGACGCGGCCTACCTGTGGAACCTGGGCCTCGGCGAGCCCCACCCGGTCTCGGCCCTGCACGGCCGCGGCACCGGCGACATGCTCGACGCCGTCCTGGAGGTCCTGCCGGACGCCCCCGAGCAGTCCTTCGGCACCGCGATCGGCGGCCCCCGCCGCATCGCCCTCATCGGCCGCCCGAACGTCGGCAAGTCCTCGCTGCTGAACAAGGTGGCCGGCGAGGAGCGCGTCGTCGTCAACGAGCTGGCGGGCACCACCCGCGACCCGGTGGACGAGATGATCGAACTCGGCGGCAAGACCTGGAAGTTCGTGGACACCGCCGGTATCCGCAAGCGGGTCCACCTCCAGCAGGGCGCCGACTACTACGCCTCCCTGCGCACGGCGGCCGCGGTGGAGAAGGCGGAGGTCGCGGTCATCCTGCTCGACGCCTCCGAGAACATCTCGGTCCAGGACCAGCGGATCGTCACCATGGCCGTCGAGGCGGGCCGCGCGATCGTCCTGGCCTTCAACAAGTGGGACACCCTCGACGAGGAGCGCCGCTACTACCTGGAGCGGGAGATCGAGACCGAGCTGGGCCAGGTCGCCTGGGCGCCCCGGGTCAACGTCTCGGCGCGCACCGGCCGGCACATGGAGAAGCTGGTCCCGGCGATCGAGACGGCGCTGGCGGGCTGGGAGACGCGTGTCCCCACCGGCCGCCTGAACGCCTTCCTCGGAGAGCTGGTCTCGGCCCACCCGCACCCGGTCCGGGGCGGCAAGCAGCCGCGCATCCTGTTCGGCACCCAGGCCGGCACCAAGCCCCCGCGGTTCGTGCTCTTCGCCTCCGGCTTCATCGAGGCCGGCTACCGGCGCTTCATCGAGCGCCGGCTGCGCGAGGAGTTCGGCTTCGAGGGCACCCCGATCCACATCTCGGTGCGGGTGCGCGAGAAGCGCGGCGGGAAGAAGAAGTAACGGCGGTACGACGCCTCAGGGCGGCCCTGGAGTTCCAGGGCCGCCCTGAGGCGTTCGTGGGTCACGCGCCGCGGCGCGGTCCCGGCGGCAGGGCGGCCGCGATGGTGCCGACGCGCTGCCACTGCGACTGCTGCCGGGCGCTGTAGGCCCCCGCGCTGTAGGCGCTGTACGAGCTGCTGAACGACCCCGGCCGGTGGCCGCCGTACGTGCCCGCGCCGTCCGGGAGGTCCCCGAACGCGCTGAACCCCAGCTCCTCCTCGCCGCTGCGGTCACCCGGCAGCGTGCGGAAGGTCTTGACCCACTCCGCGTAGAGCGAGTCGTAGATCGGCGTGGCAGACGGCCCGCCGGACGGCTCGTGTGCCGTCCGGGCGGACGGCACGGACGAGAAGGACCGGCGGGGAGAAGTGTCGTATGCGTGCACGTATGTCCAAACGACCGGATCTCCAAAGAGATGCGGTCGGCGGACTCACCGGGTCTCAGGTGCCGGCGAGCGGAAGCGCCGCGGCGACCAGCTTGCCGCCCGCCGCGGCCTTGTCCAGCGCGTCCCGCAGCAGGTCCTCCCGCGGCTGGCGCCCGATGGAGCCCACCGGTGCCGCGAACAGCAGCACCTGCTGGTGCTTGTTGGCCGCGGCCCGCCAGCTGTCCGTCACCTGGAGCGGCTGGTGCGCCTGCCACCAGGCCACCGGCTGGCCCCCGGCGGCGGACGGCTGCAGCACCGCGTGCAGCTGTCCTACGGCCAGCAGGACGGACCAGCCGTGCAGCACCGGCGGGACGGACGCCAGCTCCGTCAGCGGCATGAAGCCCTGCTCGATGAGGAGCGGCAGGAAGTCGTCGCCGGCCCCGGTGGTGCCCGGACGGACGATCGGTGAGGTCGGCTCGACCACGAGTGCGGGGTGCAACTCACCGTCGAGCAGGACGAGTCCGCTGGTCACGCCGAGCACCGCCTGCTCGGGCACGGCCCTCTGCGGCTCGCCCTGGGGCGGGTGGCCGCCGGTGCCGCCGATGGACCGCACGGCGCCCTGCAGCTGCTCCTCCGTCACCTGGACGACCTGCGAGGGCAGACAGCTGGCGTGGGCGAAGGCGAGGACGGCGGTCTCGTCGCCGACGAACAGAACGGTGCTGGTGCGCTCCTGCTCGGAGTCGCCCGGGGTGCGGCAGGACGTGCAGTCGTAACTGCCCGGGGCGTTCTCTCCGGCGAGCAGCCGGTCGGCTTCTTCGTCGCCGATCTCGGCGCGTACGGCGTCGCTGACGTCGAGCATGCGCGGCACGGGTGGCTCCCTCGGGATGCGGTGCTGGGGTCGGCCGGGTGGCTCCCGGCCGATGAGCCCCGGGGTTCCGGGCTCATGAAGAAGACAACGGGCGTCCTGTGGTGGGAGTCACGCCCCGGCGCCGACCGGTTCGCATCGGCCACCGCAGACGGTCACAACGGGTGCGGAATCGGACACTCACCGTCAACCTTGTGTACAGTCAAGGAACTTGAACAGGTGAAGTGGGTCACAGGTCACCTGGACCGGTGGTCGAAAAATCGGGAAATCAGCGCATGTAGTGGGTGTCCTGAAATCGCCGATACCCGCGGTAACGCGCAACTGGCCTGGCCGGACGGCGAGTTGGTTGATCCGGGCCGCTCGTCCTCCTTACATTCCTCCGCCGTGTGCAACGAGCACCGCTCGGGTACGTCCGCCGGCCGGCACAGGCAGAGCCGAATCGCCGACTCCGGTCACGGCGGGCGGGGCGGGCGCGAGGAACCGCGGTCCTACGCGGCGAGGCGCGCTCCGCCTTGGGGGAGCCCGGGTTCGTGGAGAGGGAACTACATGTCCGAGTGTGCCGATACCACCCGCAACACCGCCCGTCCCGCCGGCGCCCGTCCCGACGGATCCCGCAAGGGCCGTACGACGGCCGCACTCGCCGGAGCCGCCCTGCTGGCCCCGCTGGGACTGCTGGCCGCGACCGGCAACGCCGCCGCGGCGGACAACGGAGTGTGGGACCGCATCGCCCAGTGCGAGAGCGGCGGCAACTGGCACATCAACACCGGCAACGGCTACTACGGCGGACTCCAGTTCTCCGCCTCGACCTGGCGCGCGTACGGCGGCTCCGCCTACGCCGCGACGGCCGACCAGGCCTCCAGGAGCGCGCAGATCGCCGTCGCCACCAAGGTCCAGCAGGCCCAGGGCTGGGGAGCCTGGCCGGTCTGCTCGGCCCGGGCCGGAGCCTCCGGAGCCGCTCCGGCCGAGGCCCGCACCGGGTCCTCCGGAACGGCGGCCTCCAGCGGCGGCGCGACGACGAGGTCCGCCCCGGCGCGGCCCGCCCCGTCGAAGTCCGCCCCGGCGACGACGCCGGAACGCACCGCGGCCGCCACGCCCCGCGGCACCTCGCGCGGTGACTACACCGTCCGCGAGGGCGACACCCTGAGCATCATCGCCGCCCGGCACGGGACCACCTGGCAGCGGATCTACGCCGCCAACAAGGCCGTCATCGGCGACGACCCGGACCTGATCGTGCCCGGCCAGCGCCTCGCGCTCTGAGCCCGCACCGCCACGGCGGGCAGCCGCCGCTCCGACGGGGGCGGCGGCTGCCCGCGTCCCGGAGGCCCCGGGCACGCCCGGACGTCCCGGACGCGCCGTCAGGAGGATCCGGGGCCGGCCTGGTGCCGCTCCGGCTCCGGCTGCGGGGTCTGGGCCGCGTACTCCGGGTGGTGCAGGTCGAACGCCGGGGACTCCGAGCGGATCCGGGGCAGCGTGACGAAGTTGTGCCGGGGCGGCGGGCAGGAGGTCGCCCACTCCAGCGAGCGGCCGTAGCCCCAGGGGTCGTCGGTCTCGACCTTCTCGCCGTACCTGGCCGTCTTCCAGACGTTGTACAGGAACGGCAGCGTGGACAGGCCGAGCAGGAAGGAGCCGATCGTGGAGACCGTGTTGAGCGCGGTGAAGCCGTCGGCCGCCAGATAGTCGGCGTACCGGCGGGGCATGCCTTCGGCGCCCAGCCAGTGCTGCACCAGGAAGGTGGTGTGGAAGCCCGTGAACAGGGTCCAGAACTGGATCTTCCCGAGCCGCTCGTCCAGCATCCTGCCGGTGAACTTCGGCCACCAGAAGAAGAAGCCGCCGAAGACCGCGAACACCACGGTGCCGAAGACCACGTAGTGGAAGTGGGCGACCACGAAGTACGAGTCCGTGACGTGGAAGTCCATCGGAGGCGAGGCCAGGATCACCCCGGTCAGCCCGCCGAACAGGAACGTCACCAGGAAGCCCATCGCCCACAGCATCGGGGTCTCGAAGGACAGCGAGCCCTTGATCATCGTGCCGGTCCAGTTGAAGAACTTCACGCCCGTCGGCACCGCGATCAGGAACGACATGAAGGAGAAGAACGGCAGCAGCACCGCGCCGGTGGCGAACATGTGGTGCGCCCACACCACCATCGACAGCCCGGTGATCGCCATCGTCGCCCCGACCAGCGTCAGGTAGCCGAAGATCGGTTTCCGGCTGAACACCGGGATGATCTCCGTGATGATGCCGAAGAACGGCAGCGCGATGATGTAGACCTCCGGGTGCCCGAAGAACCAGAACAGGTGCTGCCACAGCAGCGCCCCGCCGTTCGCCGCCCGGAACACCTGCGAGCCGAACCGCCGGTCCGACTCCAGCGCCAGCAGTGCCGCCGCCAGTACCGGGAACGCCATCAGGATCATGATCGACGTGAACAGGGTGTTCCAGGTGAAGATCGGCAGCCGGAACATCGTCATGCCCGGCGCGCGCATCCCCACGATGGTGGCGATGAAGTTGACCGCGCCGAGGATCGTCCCGAAGCCCGCCAGCGCCAGGCCCATGATCCACAGGTCGGCGCCCACACTGGGGGTGTGCCTGAGGTCGTTGAGCGGCGCGTAGGCGAACCAGCCGAAGGAGGCCGCCCCGTCGGGCACCAGCAGCGAGCCCAGCACGATCAGCCCGCCGAACGCGAACAGCCAGTACGACAGCATGTTCAGCCGGGGGAAGGCCACGTCCGGGGAGCCGATCTGCAAGGGCATCAGCTCGTTGGCGAAGCCCGCGAAACTCGGCGTCGCGAACAGCAGCAGCATGATCGTGCCGTGCAGCGTGAACATCTGGTTGTACCGGTTGTTGTCCAGCAGCTGCAGACCCGGCCGGGCGAGTTCCGCGCGCATCAGCAGCGCCATGACGCCGCCCGCGAGGAAGAAACCGAACGCCGTGATCAGGTAGAGATGGCCGATCTTCTTGTGGTCGGTGGTGGTGAGCCAGTCCACCACCACCCGGCCGCCCCGGTCGCGCCGCCCCGGTCGGGCCGCCGCCCCAACGGTCTCGGTCCCCATCGCTCGCTCGCCCCTTCGCATCGTCGCGCCCGGGCCCGCCGCCGCCCGCGGCACGCGTACCCGCGGGCCGCCGTCCCGATGTCCGCCGGGCGTGCGCTCCGACAGGGGGCGTCCGGCGGTTGTGTGCTGAATCCGTGAAATTCCTATGTGGTGTCAGCTGCCGTGGCACACCGGCGGATTGCGCGGGGAATCGCGTCCCGGGCCCGCCCCGATCCCCACTGCGGCACTTTCCGCCGGGGAATTCGGAGCGGCTCTCCGACACGCGTGAATTCTGTTCGATTACCCCGGTAGGCCGAACGGAAACCCCCGTACGTGTGACGGAGTTCGAGTAAAACGCGGCCCGCAGGCTGTGACAGAAGTGTGACGGGGGCGGACGCTTCTCCTGCCCCGGCGTGCGGGACTAGCGTGGCCGCATGGCACCGATTCCCACTCCGCCAGCGGAGCCCCAGGACAGTCCGGACGGGTACGTCGGCCTCGACGCCGTGCACGCCGAGCGGCTCGCTCGGGAGCGCGGCTGGTCGACGGTACGGTCGCTGCCCCCGGGCGCGATCATCACCATGGAGTACCGGGCCGGGCGGCTGAACTTCGAGGTGCGGGACGGCAGGGTGTCCCGCTGCTGGAAGGGCTGACCGCCGGCGCGGTACGGACACGTGGACGACGAAGGCCCCGCTCCTCTTCCTGGAGCGGGGCCTTGCGTCGTGCGCGGGGGCGGTGGTGCGTACCGGAACCCCCTTGCCGCGTGCCGCCGTCAGCCGCCGGTCAGGGGGCGGGCCGGCTGGGAGGTGCCGCGCGGGAGCCGGTCGGCGTGCGGCGGGCGGCGGCTGCCCGCCGGGGTGACCGGGGTGCGTTCCGAACGGGCCGTGTGCGGTCCGGGCGCCAGGTGCGCCAGGCCCCGGGAGGTCCGGGTCAGGGAGACCGGCTCGCGGACCGGCACCGCCGGTTCGGCCGGTGCCGGCTGGTCCGGCGCCGTCGGCTGCCCGGCCGGCGCCTGTGGTGCGGCCGGCGCGCCGCGTGCGGTGAGCACGCCCGGGGCGACCGGGAGGGCCGGCTCGGGCGCGGGCCGGCCGCGACGCGCGCGCCAGCGGTCGCGCAGGTCGAAGAGGACCAGCTCCGCCTTGGTGATCAGCGGCTCGAACCAGGGCAGGGCGAGCAGGATCAGCAGGCCCGCGGCCCAGCCCAGCAGTACGTCGCTCAGCCAGTGCGTACCGAGGTAGACGGTCGTGAGGCCGACGCCGAGCGAGGTGACCGCGGAGAGGGCCGACAGCCAGCGCCGCGCTCTCGGGCTGGAGGCCAGATACGCCAGGATTCCCCAGGTCACCACCGCGTTGGCGGTGTGGCCGCTGGGGAATATATCGCCGCCCAGGCCCATCTCGTTCGAGCCGATCACGGTGGCGTAGTGCGGTCCGAGCCGCCCCATGCCGAGCTTGGCGGCGCCGACCGTGATGTTCAGCAGCAGCAGCGAGGTGGCCAGGGTGAGCAGCGGACGCAGGGTGTGCTGCCGCCAGGAGCGCCAGCCGAGCCAGGCGGCGACCATCACGGCGGTGGGGCCGCGCTGGCCCAGCACCACGTAGTAGTCGAGGAACGCGTGGATCTCGGGCCACTGCTGGTACGGCCGGAAGAACATGACCTGCCAGTCCAGCCGGACCAGCCACGAGGTCGTCACCACGGCCCACACGATCGCCAGGTAGAAAGCCAGGGTCGCCGAGAACAGCACGACCCGGTGCCGGCTCATCCTCGGCACATCGATGTGGGCCGGTCGTTCCGGCTCACGGTCCAGTCTGGCGAACACCCGGTCCAGACGCCGGGTGAGGTTTCGTTCGGTACGCACCCAATCGACGTTACAGCGAGTGAGCGGTGTTCCCGGTCGAAACAGGGGCTTTGTGATGACGATGTGATGTGGGAAACCTCTCAAGGGCGGGCCGAATTCCGAGGATTCCGCAATCCGGGGAGACCGTTCGGGCCAATTCCTTTGATCGTTCCGGGTGTTGTTTATATCGCGCTTATGAATGCGTTAACCCGGCCCTGGTACGGAATTTTCCGGGGCGTCATCGGGCGGCCCGGTCGATCACGGCGGACCGGAGCCGTTCAGCCAGAAGGCCCCGTAGACCGCCGCGGCCGCCGCCAACCCGGCGACGAGTAGGGCCGATCGGGGGACGCGCAGCCGGGCCAGGGCGCCGGCGAGCGGCAGCAGCACCGGGAAGGCGGGCATCAGCAGCCGCGGCTTGGAGCCGAAGTAGCTGGAGGCACACAGGGCGAGGGCCAGCACGACGCCCGTGTACACCAGCAGGGCGACCGGCTGGCGCCCGCGGACGCCGGTGACGTACAGCCAGATCAGCAGGGCGACCCCGACGATCAGGCCCAGGCCGGCGAGGGCGGACGGAAATGACGTGAACTTGTCGCCCACGAAGCGGGCGAAGGCGTAGCCGCCGTCGAAGCCGTTGCGCCATCCGGCCTGGACGTCCAGATAGCCGAGCGGGCCCCTGCCGGTGCGGTGGCCGACCCAGAGGACGTACCCCGCGGCGCCGAGCGGGGCGATCAGCATGCCGAGCGCACGCCGCCAGACGGGGGCGCGCGGGACGACCGAAGCGCTGGGGGCGGGCGCGGGAGCCCCCGGGGAGACGCGTGCGCCGAGCGTGGGAGCGGCGTGCGCGCCGGGCGCGGGGGTGCGTGTGTCGGGGTGGGCGCCGGGCGCGGGGGTGTGCGTGTCGGGGTGGGCGCCGGGTGTGCGGTCGGGTTCGTGGGAGGGGGCGCCGGGTGTGGGGGTCCGGGGAGCGGAGTGTGCGTCGGGGGTGTGTTCGTCGTGGTGCGCGCCCGGCGTGTGCCGGGTGCCGCGCTCTCGCACGAACGAGACCACGGCCGCCGTCCACAGCGCCGCGACCACCGCCATCCCCACCGGCCGGGTCAGCCCCGCCAGCGCCGCCAGCGTGCCCGCGCTCAGCCACCGCCCGGTCAGCACCGCGTACAGCGACCAGGCCGCCAGCGCCGTGAACAGCGACTCGCTGTACGCCATCGACTGCACCACCCCGACCGGCAGCACCGCCCACAGCAGCACGGCACAGACCCCGACCCGGGGCCCGTACACCCGGTCCGCGACCGCGAAGATCCCGGCCGCCGCGGCGAGCGAGGCCAGCAGGCTCACCACGAACCCGGCGTCCGCGTACGACAGCGGGGTGACCGCGTGCCCCAGCCGCTCCAGCCACGGCAGCAGCGGGAAGAACGCCAGGTTGGAGTGGACGTCCCCGTTCGGCAGCCGCACCTGGTAGCCGTAGCCCAGCTCGGCGACCCGCGTGTACCAGAGCGAGTCCCAGCGCGCGGTCAGCAAGGTGTACGCGCTCTTGCCGCGCGCGGCGCTCCACACCACCAGCACCAGCAGCCCCAGCGCGCGGACCGCCGCGTAGCCCAGGAGGGCCGGGGCCGCCCGGCGCAGCAGAGGGGCGTGGGGCCGGGCCACGCGCGTGTCAAGATCGGTCACGGGCTCGATTATCGACCGCGCACCTCACCGGACCCGTCGCCGGGTCCCGGTCAAGAGGGGATCACGTGGCGTACGCCACACGGGTTCCGTCGTGCGTGTGAGAGGTCCGCCACGTGCCCCCGCGGGGAACTCGCGTACGCTGACGAGTCACCCGCGAGGGTTCGCGCGGGCCGGGGACACCGCTCCTCTCCGGCCGTACGACAGGGAGTCCCCACCCCGTCGGTCCGCCCCATGCGAGGGATCATCTGGGAGGTACGTACATGTCCGGGACGACCACGGCTGCCGTAGGGCCGCGCCGTCGGACGCCCGGGGCCGGTGCCAACCGCTGGGTCGTCCTCGTCGTCCTCTGCGTCAGCCTGCTGCTCGTCGCGCTCGACGCGACCGTGCTGCACGTGGCGGTCCCCGCCGTCACCGAGGACCTCAGGCCCGGCGCCATCGAGCTGCTCTGGATCGTCGACGTCTATCCGCTGGTCTGCGCCTCGCTGCTGATCCTCTTCGGCACCCTCGGCGACCGGGTCGGCCGCAGACGCGTCCTGCTGCTCGGCTACGGCCTCTTCGGCGTCGCCTCGGCCGTGGCCGCGTTCGCGCAGACCGCCGAGATGCTCATCCTGGCCCGCGCGCTGCTCGGCGTCGGCGGCGCGATGATCATGCCCGCGACCCTGTCGCTCCTCCGCCAGGTCTTCCCCGACCGGCGCGAGCGCGCCCTCGCCATCGGCATCTGGAGCGCGGTCGCCGCGGTCGGCGCGGCCGTCGGACCGCTGCTCGGCGGCTTCCTGCTGGAGCACTTCTGGTGGGGTGCGGTCTTCCTGGTCAACATCCCGCTGATGCTGGTCAGCCTCCCCGTGGGCCGGGCCCTGCTGCCCGAGTCCCGGGGCGGGGGTGACGGCCCCTGGGACGTGACCGGCGCCCTGATGGCGGCGGCCGGGCTCTTCGGCGTGGTCCTCGGCGTGAAGCGGCTCGGCGGCGGGGAGGCGGCGGCGAGCCCCTTCACCCTGCTGCCGCTGCTGATCGGCGGCGCCCTCCTCGTCCTCTTCGTACGGCGCCAGCGCCGGCTCCCGCATCCGCTGGTGGACCTGGGGATGTTCCGGCGGCCCGCGTTCAGCACCTCGGTGGGCTGCATCGTGCTGGCCATGCTCGCGCTGGTCGGCCTGGAGCTGATCGCCGCCCAGTACCTCCAGCTGGTCCTCGGCCTGTCCCCGCTCCAGACCGGTCTCCGGCTGCTGCCGCTGACCGTGGCGGCGATGGCGGCGGGCCTCGCGGGCGCGCGCATGCTGCGCCGCTTCGGGCCCCGCCGGATGGTGTGCTTCGGCTTCTGCCTGACGGCCGCGGCGGTGCTGACGCTGACGGCGATGGGAGGCACCGACAACCCGGCGCTCCTGCTGGCCGGCTTCGTGCTGCTGGGCTTCGGCCTGGAGACCACGCTCTTCGGGGCGTACGAGTCGATGCTCAGCGAGGCCCCGGCCGACCAGGCCGGCGGCGCGGCGGCCATCGGCGAGACCTCGTACCAGCTCGGCGCCGGGATCGGCATCGCGCTGCTGGGCAGCGTGATGAACGCGGCCTACACGCCGGGGCTGCGCGCGGTGCCGGGCGTGCCGCGGCGCGCGTCGGACGCGGCGGGCCACTCGCTCGGCGAGGCCTACGAGGTCGCCGGCCGGCTCGGCGGCACCGCCGGGGCGGCGCTGCGCCGGGCGGCGCGGGACTCCTTCGTGCACGGGCTGCACCTGACCCTGCTGGTGAGCGCGGGCCTGTTGCTGCTGGGCGCGGTGATGGCGCTGCGGCTGCCGTGGGTCATGCAGTGCGGCGAGGAGCACTCCGGTGCCGGTGAGCCGGCCGGCGTCGAGGAGCAGTCCGGCGTCGAGGGGCGGACCGGTGCCGGGGAGCGGGCCGGCACCGATGGGCAGGCCGGCGCCCGGGACCATGCCGGTGCCCGGGACCGGGCCGGTGAGGAGCAGGCCGGGGCCGAGGTCGGGCTGCCGTCGCCGCGGGAGGCGGGGGCGGCGGCCGGGAAGCCGCGGGTCACCGCCTGACCCCTCTGGACGTGCGGGACACTGCACCGTAACGTCGGCCGGAGCCGTAACTAGCGCTGCTAGTTTTGTCGATGTCCCGTGTCCGGAGGGTGTTCCATGTCCGCGTCCGCGAAGCTGCCCCCGTTCGATGCCGCCGACCCGCTCGGGATCGACGACCTGCTGGAGCCGGAGGACCGGGCCGTCCGGGACACCGTCCGCACCTGGGCGGCCGACCGCGTGCTGCCGTACGTCGCCGACTGGTACGAGAAGGGGGAGCTGCCCGGGATCCGGGACCTCGCCCGCGAACTGGGGTCGATCGGCGCGCTCGGCATGTCCCTCACCGGGTACGGCTGCGCGGGCGCGAGCGCCGTCCAGTACGGCCTGGCATGCCTGGAGCTGGAGGCGGCCGACTCGGGCATCCGCTCGCTCGTCTCCGTGCAGGGATCCCTCGCGATGTACGCCGTTCACCGGTTCGGCAGCGAGGAGCAGAAGCGGGAGTGGCTGCCGCGCATGGCGGCCGGCGAGGTGATCGGCTGCTTCGGGCTGACCGAGCCCGACCACGGCTCCGACCCCGCCTCCATGCGCACCCACGCCAAGCGCGACGGCGACGACTGGGTGCTGAACGGCCGCAAGATGTGGATCACCAACGGCTCGGTCGCCGGGGTGGCGGTCGTCTGGGCGCAGACCGAGGAGGGCATCCGCGGTTTCGTCGTCCCCACCGACAGCCCCGGTTTCTCCGCGCCGGAGATCAAGCACAAGTGGTCCCTGCGCGCCTCGGTCACCAGCGAACTCGTCCTGGACGACGTACGCCTGCCCGCCACGGCCGTGCTGCCGGAGGTCACCGGGCTGCGCGGACCGCTCAGCTGTCTCTCGCACGCCCGCTACGGCATCGTCTGGGGCGCGATGGGTGCCGCGCGCAGCAGCTTCGAGGCGGCCCTCGACTACGCGAGGTCACGGGAGCAGTTCGGGCGGCCCATCGGCGGCTTCCAGCTCACCCAGGCCAAGCTCGCCGACATGGCGGTGGAACTGCACAAGGGGATCCTGCTCGCCCACCACCTGGGGCGGCGGATGGACGCCGGCCGCCTGCGTCCCGAGCAGGTCAGCTTCGGCAAGCTCAACAACGTCCGCGAGGCCATCGAGATCTGCCGTACGGCGCGGACGATCCTCGGTGCCAACGGGATCTCCCTGGAATACCCGGTGATGCGGCACGCGACCAACCTGGAATCGGTGCTCACCTACGAGGGCACCGTCGAGATGCACCAGCTCGTGCTGGGCAAGGCGCTCACCGGGCTCGACGCCTTCCGGTGAGCCCCGGTGGGGAGGCGGGGCCGGTACGGCGGCCCTGCCTCAGCTCTGGTTGAAGAAGCCGTCCGAGCGGTGGGCGGACGCCTCGCCGCTGATGATCTCCGTGTCGGCCGGGGTGAGCAGGAACACACGGTTGGAGACCCGGTCGATCGAGCCGCGCAGACCGAAGATGAGCCCCGCCGCGAAGTCCACGACCCGCTTGGCGTCGCCGGGCTCCATGTTGGTGAGGTTCATGATGACCGGGACGCCGTCCCGGAACAGCTCGCCGATGGCGCGGGCGTCCCGGAAGCTGTCCGGGGTGACCGTGCCGATCCGGCGGCCCTTGTCCTCGGCCGTGTCCGTGGCCACCTTCACCCGCGGGTCGGTGACCCAGGCGTCCCCGGACTCGGTGCCCTCGGAGTAGTCGTCGTCGTAGTAGCGCTCGTCATCGTTGTCGTCGACGAGGCCGAGCCACGCACTCGCCTTGCGTACCGATCCCATGGACGCCTCCTCTCACAGCGGTCATTCTTGCTTTCCGCATCCCTATGGTCATCCATGATGCGGACGGTGCGCCAAGTGGATAGACGCCGCGCGGGGGGTTTGTGACGGTACTGGTGCACAGTCGATCCGTCGAGAGTCCTTGTGCCCCAAGGGCCGCGACTCATACGGGTGCTGACTGAGAGTGAAATATGATTGTCTGCGGCGGACGGGTGATGCGCGGTGCGTACGGGTGAACGCCAACGTCGTATCACAGTACGGGGGATGTTGTGTTCGGAATCGTCAGGCCGTGTTCCCACCGGCTCGGCGAGAGCCTCAAGGCCGCGTGGACGGCGCACTTGTGCGGGCTCTGTCTCGCCCTGCGCCGGGACCACGGTCAGTTCGCGCGGGTCGTGACGAACTATGACGGTCTTCTCATATCCGTTCTGACAGAGGCTCAGACCGGTCCGGTGAGCGGTGGCCGTCGTACGGCCGGGCCGTGTGCGCTGCGTGGCATGCGGACGGCGTCCGTCGCCCAGGGTGAGGGCGCGCGGCTCGCCGCCGCCGTCTCGCTGGTGCTCGCCGCCGCGAAGGTGCGCGACCATGTCGCCGACCGGGACGGACTGCTGGCCCGCAGGCCGGTCGCCGCCGCGGCGCGCCGGGTCGCCGCGGGCTGGGGCCGGGCGGGGGAGCACAGCGGGGCGGCGGTCGGGTTCGACACCGGCGTCCTGGTCGACGCCGTCGACCGGCAGCTCGGCGTCGAGACCCTGGCCGGGCCCGGCACCCCGATCCTCACGGTCACCGAGCCGACCGAGACCGCGACCGCCGCGGCCTTCGCGCACACCGCGGTGCTGGCCGGACGGCCCGGCAACGCGGCGCCCCTGGCGGAGGCGGGCCGGCTCTTCGGCCGGCTCGCGCACCTGCTGGACGCCGTGCAGGACCAGCGGGCCGACGCCCTGTCGGGTGCCTGGAACCCCCTCACCGCCACCGGCACGCCGCTCATCGAGGCCCGCCGGCTCGCCGACGACGCCCTGCACGGCATCCGGCTCGCCCTGCGGAAGGCCGAGTTCCGCGACGGCGGGCTCGCCCACCTCCTCCTCGTCCACGAGCTGCGCCGCTCGGTGGACCGAGCCTTCGGCACGGCACCGGTGTGCGCGTCCCACCAGCACGGACCGTACGGCGGCGGGGTGCCGCAGGGACCGTACGGCGGCGGGGCGCCGCAGGGGCCGTACGGCGGTGGGTATCCGCAGGGCGCCGGTGTCCCCGCCGCGGGCAATCCGTATGCCGGCGGCGGATTTCCCGGCGGCAGCGGCGGTCACGGCGGCTACGGCGGCTACGGCGGTCACGGTGGAGCCGGCGGCCACGGCGGGGGCGGCGGTGGTGTCGGCGGTGGTGGTTTCGGGCCGCCGCCCGAGCCCGCCGCCAAGGGCCGGCGCGGTTTCTGGGCGGGCTGCGGGATGTTCCTCGCGCTGTTCTGCACCTGCCGGATGTGCTGCGCCGAGGAATACGAGGGCCCGTGGTCCCGCAAGAAGCGCAACGGCTGCTGCCAGTGGTGCGACTGCTCCTGCCCCGGCGGCTGCGACTGCTGCGACTGCTGCTGCCCCTGCGACGGCTGCTGACTAGTTCTTCAGTTCCGGCGGGCTGATCCGCGACCGGGTGATCGCCGAACCCGTGGTACCCCACTTCTTCAGAATCCGGTCGTAGGTTCCGTCGGACAGGAGTTTGTTCACCGCCGCCTGGAACGCCGGCGCCAGTTTCGTGCCCTTCTTGAAGGCGAAACCGACGTCGAGCCGGTGGTACTCGTTGAGGAACTTCAGGCCCTCCTGGTGGGCGACGGCATAACGCAGGCCGTTGATCGTGGACATCACGACGTCGCTGCGGCCCTGCTGCAGCGAGGACCAGATCGCGCTCTGCTCGGCGTACGTCTGCACCTGGTACGCCTTCTTGCCGGCGTCGGTGCACAGATGCTTGTTGTCTTCCAGCGTGGCCTCGAACGTCGTGCCGGCGCCGGTCGCGACGTTCAGGCCGCACAGCTGCTTCAGGTCGGTGATCTTCCCGAGTTCGCTGTCCTTGCGGGTGGCGAAGCCCTGGCCGTCGTTGATGTAGGTGACGAAGTCGATCGTCTTCCGCCGCTCGTCCGTGACGCCGAAGTTGCTCGCGCCGACGTCGTACTTCCCGCTGTCCAGGGCGGGCAGGATCGCCTCGAAGCCGGCCTGCTCCACCTTCAGCCGGATGCCGAGCACCCTGGCGACCGCCTTGGTGAAGTCGACGTCCTGGCCGGTCAGGGTCTTGCCGTCGGAGAGGTAGGTGGTGCCGGGCGGGGTGCCGCCGACGCTCACCGCGACGGTGAGGCGGGTGGTGCCGGCGGGCAGCAGCTTCGCCACGGCGTCGTCCTTCCGCACGGCGGAGACGACGTCCGTGGTGGGCACTTTCACGGACTTGGCCGCCACCGAGGCGGTGCCGGTCTCGCCGGAGCCGCAGGCGGTAAGGAGCAGAGTGGCCGAGGTAATGGCGGCAAAAGATATCAAAAGGTGTGTACGCATCGGGTAGCGGTCTCCTGGCAGCAGAAGGCGTGCAGAGCGCGAGGGGAGGGGTGCGCGTGTGAAGGCAAGGAAGAGCAGGAGGAGAAAAGAGAAAGCGGGAGAACGCGCGAATGCGGCCGCCCGGGGGCAGGCCTGCGCAGGGGGTCAGCTCAACAGGACGAGGACCACACGCGACCGAAGTCGATGTGGGAGCGGGTGACCAGCCACTGCTGTGGATGCATGGGCCAAGTGGAACAGGCATCCGGTTCCGCGTCAACTGACGTGAGACGTACGGCTCACAGTGCGGACAGCCTTGACAGCGGACGTAAGCATCCCCGTACTCTCGGTGCACGGCCCTGCTGAGGGGCTCGGCCGTAGCGCGCCGCCCGGCGCGTCCGTGTGAAGGCACCACCCGTGTTCGACCACCGCGTCACGGAGCCTTCGCATGTCATCCGACACCCTCGCCAAAGTCCCCGCCGCGTCGGGGACACCCCAGCCCGCGGACGCCCCGCGGATCGTCCCGCAGCGCCGGTACGGCCAGTGGGCGGCGGCCGTCGTCGTCCTCGCGCTGCTCGGCCTCGCCGTCAACTCCGTCCTGCGCAACAGGGCGTTCCAATGGGACGTCGTCGCCGACTACTTCACCTCGGACTCCATCCTGCGCGGGCTGTGGCTCACCCTGTGGCTGACCGCCGTGGTGATGGTCCTCGGCTTCGCCCTCGGCACGCTGCTCGCCGCGTTCCGGCTGTCCGCCAACCCCGTGCTGCGCGCGGTCGGCTGGGGATACGTGTGGCTGTTCCGGTCCATACCGATCCTGGTGCAGCTGCTGCTGTGGTTCAACATCGGTGCGCTGTACCCGCAGGTGCTCGGCGTGAAGACCGTCGACCTGCTCAGCCCGGTCGCCGTCGCGATCGTCGGCCTCACCCTGCACGAGGCCGCCTACGCCGCCGAGGTCGTCCGCGGCGGCATCCTCTCCGTCGACCGCGGCCAGATCGAGGCCGCCCAGGCGCTCGGTCTGAGCCCCTGGCGGCGCTGGTGGCGGATCGTGCTGCCGCAGGCGATGCGCGCCATCGTGCCGCCCGCCGGCAACATGCTGATCGGCACCCTCAAGGGCACCTCGATCGTCAGCGTCATCGCCGTCAACGACCTGCTGTTCTCCGCCCAGTTGATCTACCACCGCACCTACCAGGTGATCCCGCTGCTGATGGTCGCCACCCTCTGGTACGCCGTGGTCACCTCGCTGCTCGGCATCGGCCAGTACTACGTGGAGAAGCGCTACGCGCGCGGCACGGAGACCACCCGATGAGGCAGCAGCTGGTGATCGTCGGAGCCGGTCCGCGGGGGACCGGCATCCTCGAACGCCTCGCCGCCAACGCACCCGAGCTGTACGCCGGTCCGGGCCTCGACATCCATCTGGTCGACCCCCATCCGCCGGGCGGCGGACGCATCTGGCGCCAGGAGCAGTCGCCGCTGCTGTGGATGAACTCGCAGGCCGAGGACGTCACCATGTTCACCGACGACACGGTGGCCATGGCCGGCCCAGTGCGCGAGGGTCCGACCCTGCACGAGTGGGCCGGGCTGGACGGCCGTACCTTCCCCGACCGGCGGCTCCAGGGCCGGTATCTGCGCTGGGTGTACGAACAGGCCTGCGCCGGCCTCCCCTCGAACGTCACCGTCCACCACCACCCGCACCGCGCCCTCCGGGTCGGCGGACCGCGCGAGGGCCGCCAGCAGGTCTGGCTGGAGGGCCGCCCGCGCCCGCTCGCGGCCGACCTGGTGATCCTCGCCCTCGGCCACCAGGACACCGAACTCGATGCCGAGCAGAGCGCGTTGGCGGAGTACGCCCGAGAGCACGGCCTGGTGCACCTGCCGCCCGACTTCACCGCCGACAGCGACCTCTCCCCGCTGAGGCCGGGCGAGCCCGTCCTCGTCCGCGGCTTCGGGCTGGCCTTCGTCGACCTGATGGTGCTGCTCACCGAGGGGCGCGGCGGGCGGTTCGAGACGGGAGGGCCCGACGGGCCGGTGTACGTCCCCTCCGGGCGGGAGCCGGTGCTGTACGTCGGCTCGCGGCGCGGAGTGCCGTACCACTCGAAGATCGGCTACGACTGGACCGGCGACCGGCCCCCGCTGCCCCGCTTCCTCGGCCCCGCCGAGGTGGAGGCGCTGCTGGCCCGGCCGGGGGGCTTCGACTTCCGGCGCGATGTGTGGCCGCTGGTCGAGAAGGAGCTGGGCTTCGCCCACTACCACCGGCTGTTCACCGCCCATCCCGGGCGTACGGCGATGGCCTGGGCCGACTTCGAGGAGAAGTACGCGGCGGCGGAGGACCCCGCCGAGACCCGGGCGCTGGTCGCCGTCGCCGTACCCGACCCGGCCGACCGGCTCGACCTCGCCGCGCTCGACCACCCGCTGGACGGGGTGCGGTACGCCTCGCACGACGACTTCCAGGAAGGGCTCAGAAGCTATGTCGAGGCCGACCTCGAACGCCGTCACGACCCCGCCCGCAGCCAGGACCTGAGCGTCTTCCTCGGGCTGCTCTCCGTCTACGGGCAGCTGGTGCGGCTCGGGGACATCGGGACCTGGTGGCACGGGTTCTTCAGCTATCTGGCGTCCGGGCCGCCCGGGCCCCGGCTGCGGCAGATGCTCGCGCTGTCCCGGGCCGGACTGCTCCGGTTCGTCGGGGCCGGCATGACCGTCACCGCCGAGGACGGCGTGTTCCGGGCCGCCAGCCCCACCGTGCCGGGCTTCTCCGTCGAGGCCCGGGCGCTGGTGGAGGCCCGGCTGCCCGAACCCACCGTCGGCCGCGCCCGCGACAGCCTGCTGCGCGAGCTGTACGCCGACGGCGCCGCCGAGACCCCCGACGGACTGCTCCGGGTCGACCCCGGCGACGGCCGGATCCTCGACCGCGCCGGACGCCCGCACCCACGGCGGTTCGCGCTCGGCCCGCACACCGAAACCCGTACCGCCGGGGCGTTCACCCGTCCCCGCACCGGCGGTCCCGCCTTCCGCCAGAACGACGCGACCGCCCGGGCGGTGCTGGCCTTTCTGAGCGGCTCCCTCGCGAAGGAACTCGTGCGATGAGTGTCATGGTCGACATCCGGTCGGTGCACAAGAGCTTCGGCTCGCTCGAGGTGCTCAGGGGCATCGACCTCCAGGTGCGTGCCGGCGAGGTCACCGTCGTGCTCGGCCCGTCCGGCTCCGGCAAGTCCACGCTGCTGCGCACCATCAACCACCTGGAGAAGGTGGACCGGGGCGAGATCAGCGTGGACGGCGCGCTGATGGGCTACCGGCGGGCCGGGGACAAGCTGCACGAGCTGCCCGAACGCGAGGTGCTCCGGCAGCGGACCCGGATCGGGTTCGTCTTCCAGAACTTCGGCCTCTTCCCGCACCTCACCGTCCTGGAGAACATCGTCGAGGCGCCGGTGTCCGCGCTGAAGCGGCCCCGGAAGGCGGTGGAGGAGCGCGCGCACCGGCTGCTGGAACGGGTGGGGCTCGGGGACAAGGCCGGCGCCTATCCGCGGCAGCTGTCCGGCGGGCAGCAGCAGCGGGTGGCCATCGCCCGGGCCCTCGCCCTGGAGCCGAAGCTGTTGCTCTTCGACGAGCCGACGTCCGCGCTCGATCCCGAGCTGGTGGGGGAAGTCCTGGACGTCATCCGGGACTTGGCGGCGCAGGGGACGACGATGATCGTGGTCACGCACGAGATCGCGTTCGCCCGGGAGGTCGCCGACACGGTGGTGTTCATGGCCGACGGGCGGATCGTGGAGCAGGGGCCGCCGGACGAGGTGCTGGGCGCTCCGCGCGAGGAACGGACCCGGGGCTTTCTGGCGAAGGTCCTGTGAGGTGTGAGGTCACGGTGTCCCGGGAGCGCGGAGTTCTGCGAGGACAGAGTTCTGTGAGCGCGGAGTTCTGCGAGGACAGCGTCCTGCGGGAACGCAGGGGAGAGGAGACGACGACATGACGACGGACGCGTCCGACGCCTGGAAGCAGTGGCACGAGCAGCGCGTGGAGGGGGTCGCGGACCCCTACGGGCCGCTCGCGCTGACCGCGACGCACTGGGTCGAGGACTATCCGGAGGGGCGACTTCCGGACATTCCCGGGAACTGGGTGGCGGATGGGGGCGGGGTGGTGCTGACGGCCGCCGAGGCCGACGGCCTGACCGTGGACGGCCGGCCCTTCACGGGGGAGGTGCGGCTGTCCGCCGACCGCGGTCCGGAGGCCGGGTCGCGGGTGGCGCTGGGCGAGAAGCGGCTGGTGGTGCTGGTGCGCGAGGGGGTCTGGGGAGTGCGGGTCTACGACCCCGGCTCCGCCGCCCGGCAGGCCTTCCGCGGCATCGAGGCCGGCCCCTACGACCCCCGCTGGTCGGTGCCGGGCCGGTTCACGCCGTACGAGGGCACGCGCACCGTCCGGCTGGCCAACGCCGACGGCCGCGAGCGGGGGTTCGAACTCGCCGGGGAACTCACCTTCACCCTGGCCGGACAGGAGCGGACCCTGAAGGTCGCGCAGCAGGGGGACGGGCGGCTGTGGGCGGTGTTCGCCGACGCCACCAGCGGCGACACGAGCTTCCGGTTCCGCTTCCTCTTCCCGCCGGCCCCGGACGCCGAGGGGCGCACGACCGTCGACTTCAACCGCGCCCAGCTCCCGCCGTGCGCCTTCGCCGACCACTTCATCTGCCCCTTCCCGGCGCCCGGCAACACGCTGGACGTGGCGGTCGAGGCGGGGGAGCGCCGCCTGAGCTGACGTGACGTCAACCGCCCCGTGGTGTAGGGCCGACGGCCGAAAGGCACCCTTGTGCCGACCGGCCGTTCGGCCGAATACTCCCCCCAGCGCTTGTCAGGGGCATGCATATTCGAATTCCGGTCGGCCCCTGGCTGCGCCTCACGGGCCCCGACCCCACGCGGGCCCCCGACTTCCCTTGGAGGGAACGAAACGTGAGGATCAAGCGCACCACTCCCCGCGCCGGCACCGCGAGACGGATCCGGCTGACCGCCGTGGCCACCGGTTTCCTGGCCGCAGCCGCGTTCGCCGCCCCCACCGCGAACGCCAGTGACGCCCACACGTTCAGCGCCGCCCAGCTCACCAAGGCGAGCGACTCCGTCCTGAAGGCCGACATCCCCGGTACCGCCTGGGCGGTGGACAGCAAGACCGACCGCGTCGTCGTCACCGTCGACAGCACGGTCTCCCAGGCCGAGATCGCCAAGATCAAGAAGCAGGCCGGCGCCACCGCGGACGCCCTGGTGGTCAAGCGCACGCCGGGCAAGTTCAACAAGCTGATCTCCGGCGGCGACGCCATCTACGCCAGCAGCTGGCGCTGCTCGCTGGGCTTCAACGTCCAGGACTCCAGCGGCAACTACTACTTCCTGACCGCCGGGCACTGCACCGACGGCGCGGGCACCTGGTGGTCGAACTCGTCCCACTCCACCACGCTCGGCACCACAGCCGGCTCCAGCTTCCCCGGCAACGACTACGGCATCGTGCGCTACACCAACAGCTCGGTGGCCAAGTCGGGTGCCGTGGGCAGCCAGGACATCACCAGCGCGGCCACGCCCTCCGTGGGCACGACCGTCTACCGCCGCGGGTCGACCACCGGTACGCACAGCGGCCGGGTCACCGCGCTCAACGCCACGGTCAACTACGGCGGCGGCGACGTCGTCTCCGGCCTGATCCAGACCACCGTCTGCGCCGAGCCCGGCGACTCCGGCGGCCCGCTGTACGGCGGCACGACGGCCTACGGTCTGACCTCGGGCGGCAGCGGTGACTGCACCTCCGGCGGTACGACCTTCTTCCAGCCGGTCACCGAGGCGCTGAGCGCCTACGGGGTGCACGTCTACTGAGCGACCCCCTTCTCCGGCGGTCCGGCCCCCGCACGCCCTGGGTGTGCGGGGGCTTCGCCGTGCGCGTCGGCCAGGGGGCGAGGGATCTGTTTCCGGGGCTGTTCCCGGGGTCTGTTCTCGGGGTCTGTTCTCGGCCGGGGGCGGTGCCGTCACCGGCCGGTCACGGGGGGTCTCGGTGGCGCGTTTGCGCAGGTGAGGGCCGGGTGAACAGGTGTCGTACACACGTTCGAGAATGGGGGTATGGTGGAGATGGATTTGGGAACTGATGTTCGAGAGCTGTTCGGGGCTCACGAGTGCGGGAGGTGGGTGTGCCGGGCTTCGCGCATCTGCACACCGTCTCCGGGTTCTCCCTGAGGTACGGGGCCTCGCACCCGGAGCGGCTGGCGGAGCGTGCCTCGGAGCGGGGCATGGACGCCCTCGCCCTGACCGATCGCGACACCCTCGCCGGTGCCGTGCGCTTCGCCAAGGCGTGTGCCGGGGTGGGCGTCCGTCCGCTGTTCGGGGTGGACCTGGCGGTGGAGGCGCGGGAGGCCGTACGGCGCGACCGGCGGCGGACGCCGGTGCGCGGGGGTGCCTTCGTGGACGAGTCGGCCCCCCGGGTGACCTTCCTCGCCCGGGACGGCGCCCGGGGCTGGGCCGAGCTGTGCCGGCTCGTCACGGCGGCGCACGCGGGGGAGGGGACCCCGCTGCTCGCCTGGGCCGCCCACCGGGGCGAGGGCCTGGTGGTGCTGCTCGGTCCCGGGTCGGACGTGGGGCGGGCACTCGCCGCCGGGCGGCCCGACCGGGCGGCGGCACTGCTGGCCCCGTGGCGCGAGGCCTACGGCGACGCGCTGCGGCTGGAGGCCGTCTGGCACGGGCGGACGGGCACGGGGGAGGGTTCCCTGCGGCTGGCGGCCCGTACCGTCGGGTTCGCCGCCGAGCAGGGGGTGCGGCCGGTGCTCAGCAACGCCGTCCGGTACGCCGATCCCGGGCAGGGTCCGGTCGCCGATGTGCTGGACGCCGCGCGGCGCCTGGTGCCGATCGACCCCCGGGGCGAACTGGACTCCGGTGAGGCCTGGCTGAAGGACGCGCCGGCCATGCTGGACGCGGCCGAGCGGATCGTGGAGGCGGCCGGGTACCGGCGGGACACCGCCCGGCGGCTGCTGGAGCAGACCGGGGCCACGGCCGCCGAGTGCCGGGTCGACCCCGAGGGCGATCTGGGCATGGGGGGCGTGTACTTCCCCGAGGCGCACCTCGTCGGCGCCGGGCGGCGCACCGCGCAGCGGGCGCTCGCCTCGCGGGCGGCGGCGGGCATGCTGCGGCTCGGGTACGGCGGACGGCGCGCGTACTGGGAGCGGATGCACGACGAACTGGACATCATCGCCCACCACGGCTTCGCCTCCTACTTCCTGACGGTCGCCCAGGTCGTGGACGACGTACGGGAGATGGGGATCCGGGTGGCCGCCCGCGGCTCCGGCGCCGGGTCGCTCGTCAACCACCTGCTCGGGATCGCGCACGCCGACCCCGTCGAGCACGGGCTGCTGATGGAGCGCTTCCTGTCCAGGGAGCGTGTCGTGCTGCCCGACATCGACATCGACGTGGAGTCCGCCCGGCGGCTGGAGGTCTACCGGGCGATCATCGGCCGGTTCGGCGGCGAGCGGGTCGCCACCGTCTCGATGCCGGAGACCTACCGGGTCCGGCACGCGATCCGGGACGTGGGCGCCGCGCTGTCCATGGACCCGGCCGAGACCGACCGGATCGCCAAGTCCTTCCCGCACATCCGGGCGCGCGACGCCCGTGCGGCGCTGGAGGAACTGCCCGAGCTGAAGCGGCTGGCGGGGGAGAAGGAGAAGTACGGCAGGCTGTGGGAGCTGGTCGAGGCGCTCGACGCCCTGCCGCGCGGGGTCGCCATGCATCCGTGCGGGGTGCTGCTGTCGGACGCCTCCCTGCTCGCCCGTACGCCGGTGGTGCCGACCAGCGGTGAGGGGCTGCCCATGTCGCAGTTCGACAAGGAGGACGTGGAGGACCTCGGGCTGCTCAAGCTGGATGTGCTGGGCGTGCGGATGCAGTCGGCGATGGCGCACGCGGTCGCCGAGGTGGAGCGGGTGAGCGGGGAGCGGATCGACCTGGACGCGGTGGAGCCGGGGGACCCGGAGACGTACCGGCTGATCCGGTCCACCGAGACGCTGGGCTGCTTCCAGATCGAGTCGCCCGGCCAGCGGGACCTGGTGGGACGGCTCCAGCCGAGCACCTTCCACGACCTGGTCGTGGACATCTCGCTGTTCCGGCCCGGTCCCGTCGCCGCCGACATGGTGCGGCCGTTCATCGAGGCGCGGCACGGGCGGGCGCCGGTGCGCTATCCGCACCCGGACCTGGAGGGGCCGCTGAAGGGGACGTACGGGGTCGTCGTCTTCCACGAGCAGGTCATCGACATCCTGGCCGTCATGACCGGCTGCGGGCGGGGCGAGGCCGACCGGATGCGGCGCGGGCTGTCCGATCCGGAGTCACAGGGGCGGATCGGGGTGTGGTTCGCCCAGCAGGCGGCGGCCAGGGGGTACGACGCGGAGACGATCCGGCGGACCTGGGAGATCGTGGAGGCCTTCGGGTCGTACGGCTTCTGCAAGGCGCACGCCGTCGCCTTCGCCGTACCCACCTACCAGTCGGCGTGGCTGAAGGCGCACCACCCGGCCGCCTTCTACGCCGGGCTGCTCACGCACGACCCCGGGATGTACCCGAAGCGGCTGCTGCTGGCGGACGCCCGGCGGCGCGGGGTGCCGGTCCTGCCGTTGGACGTGAACGTCTCCGGGGTCGCACACAGGATCGAACTGGTGTCTGAATCGCCGGCGGTGTGGGGGCTGCGGCTCGCCCTCTGCGACGTCCACGGCATCAGCGAGGCCGAGGCGAAGCGGATCGCGGACGGGCAGCCGTACTCCTCGCTGGTGGACTTCTGGGAGCGGGCCCGGCCGAGCCGGCCGCTCGCCCAAAGGCTCGCGCAGGTGGGCGCGCTGGACGCCTTCGGCGCCAACCGGCGGGACCTGCAACTGCACCTGACCGAACTGCACCGGGGCGCCCGGGGCGGCGGCGGAGGCCAGCTCCCGCTGGCGGGCGGGCGGAGGACCGCGCCGGCCGGGCTGCCGGACCTGACCTCGGCGGAGCGGCTCAGCGCCGAGCTGGGCGTGCTGTCCATGGACGCCTCGCGCAATCTGATGGACGACCACCGGGAGTTCCTCACGGAGCTGGGCGTGGTCTCCGCGCGCCGGCTGCGCGAGGCCCGGCACGGTGAGACCGTGCTGGTCGCGGGCGCCAAGGCGGCCACCCAGACCCCGCCGGTCCGCTCCGGCAAGCGGGTCATCTTCTCCACCCTGGACGACGGCACGGGCCTGGTCGACCTGGCGTTCTTCGACGACTCGCACGACGCGTGCGCCCACACCGTCTTCCACTCGTGGCTGCTGCTGGTGCGCGGAGTGGTGCAGCGGCGCGGCCCGCGCAGCCTGAGCGTGGTCGGCTCCGCCGCCTGGAACCTCGCCGACCTGGTGGAGGTGCGGCACGCGGAGGGGCTCGACGGGGTCGCGGCCCGGCTGGCCGGACCGTCCGGCACGGACGGCTCCCCGGCCGGGGACGACGGCGGTGCGCTCCGGGCCCGGCTCGCCGGCTGCGAGGGGCTGCCCGCGCCGGCCGGCTCCGCGGCCCGTGACCCGATGACGGACCGGACGATCCGCATGCCCACGGGGTACGAGATGCACCCCTGGGCCGATCTGCGGCCCGCCGGCCAGGACGCCGCGCAAGGGCCGGCGGCGATACGGAAGTTGTGGCACCAGAGCCCGGGGAGTGCGGGATGACCATTCTCTGCGTACGTTTCCAGCTGCCACCGATGTACGAGGCGGCCCTGCCGGGACTGCTGGGGCTGCTGGAGGAGTTCACCCCGGTCGTGGAGGCGCTGCCGCCGGACGGGGCGCTGGCCGATCTGCGCGGCGCCGAGCGGTACTTCGGGCGCAGCGCGGTGGAGCTGGCCTCGGTGATCCGGGTGCGGGCCCTCGCGCGGTACGGCGTCGACTGCGTGATCGGCGCCGGGCCGGGCCCGATGCTGGCCCGCGTGGCGCTGCGTGACGCCCGGCCCGGGGTGACCTGCGCGGTGCCCGAGGACGCCGTCGCCGAGTTCCTCGCCGGCAAGCCCGTCGCCGCGCTGCCCGGCGTCGGCGCGGCGACCGCCCGCACCCTGGACGAGTACGGCCTGGACACCCTGGGCCGGGTCGCCGCCGCGCCGCTGTCCACGCTCCAGCGGCTGATCGGCGCGAAGGCGGGCCGGGAGCTGCGCGAGAAGGCGAGCGGCATCGACCGCGGCCGGGTCGTCCCGAACGCCGTGGCGCGCTCGCTGACGACGGAACGGGCCTTCGGCATCGACGAGCTGGACCCCGCCCGGCACCGCAGGGAGCTGCTGTCGGCCGCCGAGGAGACCGGCGCCCGGCTGCGCGCGGTGGAGAAGGTCTGCCGCACCCTGACCCTCACCGTGCGCTACGCCGACCGGTCCGCCACCACCCGAAGCCGCACCCTGAAGGAGCCGACCGCGCACTCGGCGGCCCTGACCCGGGCGGCCTACGGCATGTACGAGGCGCTCGGCCTCCAGCGTGCCCGGGTCCGCGCCCTCACCCTGCGCGCCGAGGGGCTGACCCCCGCCGACCAGGCGTCCCACCAGCTCACCTTCGACCCCGTGGACGAGAAGGCCCGCCGCATCGAGGAGGTCGCGGACCGCGCGCGGGCGAAGTTCGGGCCGCGGGCGGTGATCCCGGGCAGCCTCGCGGCCTGACCCCTCGGGCGGGCCCGCGGAGGCCCCGGTTATCACTGGAAGTTTTTACTGACGCGTAACTTCACACTTGCACTACTCGCCCGTAACTTGACGAATGAACAGCATCCCGTGATCCGGATCACAGGGTTGGCCGTGCACCTCCCCTTGAGCCGCAAGGAGATCACACGATGCTGCCCTGGAAGCGCGCCCTGAGACCCCTCGCCGCGCTGCTCCTCACCGCCGCCGTCGCCGTCGTCCCCGCCGCCACCGCCAGCGCCTCGGACAGCGCCGCCCCCAGCAGCGGCTGGAACGACTACTCCTGCAAGCCCTCCGCCGCCCACCCCCGCCCCGTCGTCCTCGTCCACGGCACCTTCGGCAACTCGGTCGACAACTGGCTCGGCCTCGCCCCCTACCTGACGAGCCGCGGATACTGCGTCTACTCCCTCGACTACGGCGAGCTGCCCGGCGTCCCCCTCTTCCACGGCCTCGGCCCCATCGACAAGTCGGCCGAGCAGCTGTCCGCCTTCGTCGACAAGGTGCTCGCCGCCACCGGAGCCGCCAAGGCCGACCTGGTCGGACACTCCCAGGGCGGCATGATGCCCCGCTACTACCTGAGGTTCCTCGGCGGAGCCGCCAAGGTGAACGCCCTCGTCGGCATCGCCCCCGACAACCACGGCACCGACCTGGACGGCCTCACCCACCTGCTGCCGTACTTCCCCGGCGCCGAGGACCTGCTCAAGGCCACCACCCCCGGCCTCGCCGACCAGATCACCGGCTCCGCCTTCCTCACCAAGCTCAACACGGGCGGCGACACCGTCCCCGGGGTGCGCTACACGGTCCTCGCCACCCAGTACGACGAGGTGGTCACCCCCTGGCGCACCCAGTACCTGAGCGGTTCCGACGTCCGCAACGTCCATCTCCAGGACCTGTGCCCGCTCGACCTCTCCGAACACCTCGCGATCGGCCTGTTCGACCGCATCGCCTTCCACGAGGTGGCCAACGCCCTCGACCCGGCCCACGCCACCGCCACCACCTGCGCCTCCGCCTTCAGCTGAGACGCCGCCGGGGCCTGTCCGGCCTGAGCCGCCGGACAGGCCCCGGAACCCCTCACCGGCGGTGGCCGCCCCCCGCCGCGCGCCGCCGCACCGACAGGAACAGCACCGCGGAACCGGCCGCCAGCGCCGCCGCGCCGCCGACCGCGAGGGAGAAGGTGCCGGCGGAGGCACCCGTCTCGGCGAGATCCGCCGAAGTCCCGGTGGCCTCCAGCCGGTTGACCGGGGCCGCCGCGGACGGCTCCGCCGAGGTGCTCGCGGCGTCGTCACCGTGCCCGTGGTGCCCGATCGTCGACTTGCCGGCGCCGTCCGCGATCTGCTCGTCCGAGGGCGCGGAGGCACTCGGCACCGGGGCGCTCGGCGCCGGGGCGCTCGGTGCGGGGGCGTTCGGTGAGGGAGCCGTACCGCCGCTGCCGCTGCCGCCGAAGTCGACGTCCGAGCAGGAGTAGAAGGCCTCCGGGCTGTCCGAGCGCTGCCAGACCGCGTACAGCAGGTGCCGGCCGGACCGCTCGGGCAGGGTGCCGGCGAACGTGTAGAAACCGCCGGACGGGACCGGGTCGGTGGCCGTCGCCACCGGGTGCTCCAGGTCCAGCTCGGACCAGGCCAGAGGCTTCGCCGGGTCGTAACCGGGCTTGGTGGCGTAGACGGTGAAGGTGCCCTTGTGCGGGGCGGTCACGCGGTACCGGAAGGTGTACGACCCCGCGTGCACGCTCGTCGCCGGCCAGTCGGCGCGGGCCAGGTCGAGCCCCTTGAACTCCTCGTTGCCCGCGCTGCACAGCTTGCCGTCCGGGACCAGCTGCCGGTGCCGCCCGGCCGCGTCGCCGATCCGGATGCCGTTCCAGTCGTACAGGGCCTGGGTGCCGCCGGCCGCCACGGCCGCCTTGCACGCGGCCGACTCCGGGCTCTCCGGACCCTCCGCGTAGCACTGCGCGACACGGCTGACCGGGTCACCCATGGAACCGTGCGCGGACGCGGGGGCGGCACACAGCGCGAGCGCGGTGAGACCGAGCGCGGCTGCGGCGGCGGCCTTGCGGCGTGCGGACATGGGGAACTCCTCGGAACGGTCCTGGGGGTGGGCTGAATCCCGCGGCGGTGATCAGAAGCTAGCCCCAGAAAACCGCGAAATCCCCTGCTGGGAGCGGCTGGAGGAGATCCTTATGGTGCGCTTAAGGGAGCGCTCAGACTGCGCTCAGGCAGATGCCCGGGCGGATACCGTGCGGGCATGACCGACCAGCACGACGACCGGCACGAGAACGACAACGACACGGGACGGGTCCGGGCCGCCGGCCCTGAGGACACGGCGGCGGTGAAGGCGGTGACGGACGCGGCCTACCACCCCTACATCGAGCGCATCGGTGTGGTGCCCCAGCCCATGGAGGCGGACCACGCGGCCGACGTGGCCGCGGGCAGGGTGTTCGTCACGGGGGAGCCCGTCGTCGGGCTGGTGGTGGTCGAGGCGCACGCCGACCACCTCTTCCTGGACAGCATCGCCGTCCACCCGAGCGCCCACGGCACGGGCGTCGGACGCCGGCTGCTGCACTTCGTCGACGCCCGTGCGCGGGAACTGGGGCTCGGCGAGATCAGGCTCTACACGAACGCGATGATGTGGGAGAACCAGAAGATCTACCCGAGGTACGGCTACGAGGTCGTGGCGCGCCGGGTCGACGGCCCGTACGACCGTGTCCACTACCGCAAGCTGCTGAGCCGAGCCGCACCGAGTTGAATCGACGTGAGCCGGGCCGGACCGAACCGGGCGGGGCCGTGCCCGTGTCAGCCGTCCGGCCACCAGGTCCGGGCGATGTCCTTGCGGACCTCCGGGCGCCCTGCCGGGCGTTCCTCCGCCTCTTCGCGGATCCGGCGGCTGTCCGTCCTCTTCAGGGGCTTCTGCACGGTTGCACGGCGCATGGCTGCTGCCTCCTTCAGTGCCTACCGTGTTCCGCGTTGTCACGGAGGCAGACGCTTGTGGGGAGAGTTCCTCATCGGTGCCGGGTTGTCAGTGGCGGCTGTCACGTCCGCACTGTCAGTGGCGTGTGTCACTCTCCGGGAATGACGAGCGAGAACACGCACGGGGTTGCGGCTGCCCAGGAAACGGACTGGGATGCACAAGCCGCGGCCTTCGACGACGAACCCGACCACGGCCTGCGCGACGCCGGGGTCCGCGCGGCCTGGGCGGACCGGCTCCGCGCCTGGCTGCCCGAGCACCCCGCCGACGTCCTCGACCTCGGCTGCGGAACCGGCAGCCTGTCACTCCTCGCCGCCGGGCAGGGGCACCGGGTGACCGGGGTCGACCGGTCCCCGGCGATGGCCGAGCGCGCCCGGGCCAAGCTCGCCGGGCACCCGGCGGAGATCCTGTGCGGGGACGCCGCGGCCCCGCCCGTGGGGGACCGGCGCTTCGACGTGGTGCTCGTACGCCACGTGCTGTGGGCGCTGCCCGACCCCGCCGGAGCACTCCGGCACTGGCGGGGCCTGCTCCGTCCCGGAGGCCGGTTCGTGCTGGTCGAGGGCGTCTGGGGGACGATCGCCCCGGTCGGCATACCGGCCGCGCGGCTCGCCGCCCTGCTGGAGCCGCTCGCCCGGGACGTGCGCGTGGAGCACCTGTCCGGACACTCGCTGTTGTGGGGCAAGGACGTGGACGACGAGCGGTACGCGGTCGTGGCCGGGGTGTGACAGCGGTGCCGGCCGGGACGGGGGGTCAGGACAGCAGCTCCTCGAAGCCGTCGGCGCGGGACGCCAGCGCCTCCAGCGTGTCGAGCGCGGCCACCGCGGCGGACGCGGCCTGCGGGTCGGTCTCCGTGAGCCCGCTCCCGGCGAACTCGTCCTCGTCGAGGCGCCGCACGTCCCGCCCGTCCGCGGAGCGCCACAGGTCCAGGTCGAGGTCCTCCACGACGAGGCCGGGCCCGACGGCGGTCTCCCCGTCCGGGCGAGTTCCCGGGGGGAGGAGGACGGCGGGCCGTGTGACGTCGCAGTACCAGCCCTTGACCGAACCGTCCGCGGCCCGCACCTCCTTCACCGAGTACCACCGGTCCCGCCAGTAGTACTCGGTGAACACGTCGCCGGGCTCGAACCGCACGAACCCGAAGTCCCGGACTCCGGAGCCCGCCCACGGAGCGCGTACGGTGATCCGGTTGCCGTCGTCCTGGAGCAGCTCCGCCGGGTAACGGATCTTCGTACGGCCCGCCTTGACCAGGACGACCTCCAACCGGGCTCCCGGCTCAGCCGAGTTCACGGACATAGCGCACCTCCGTCGCGCAGATCTCGTAGCCGAGCCGCTTGTTGATCGCGATCATCGGATCGTTGCCGGTGTCGTTGCCCGTGAAGGCCTCGGTGACACCGGCGGCGCGGGCCCGGTGCAGGGAGTGGGCCTTGGCGAGCCCGGCCAGGCCGCGGCCGCGGTGGGCGCGTGCCGTGCCGGTCATCGCCGAGGAGTAGCGGGAGCCGCCGTCGGTGTACGCCACGGTGAAGGCGACCGGCCGGCCGTCGACACAGGCGGCCGTGGTCAGCTCCCGGTTCAGCAGCGGGTGGTTCCAGGTCTCCGCGAGCCAGGCGTCGTAGTCCGTGAACTCGTAGTCCACGTCGCTCGGTTCGTCCCGTACCGTCTCCGCGTCCAGCTCGAACAGCGGCCGGGGATCGTCCGCGAAGTCGGCGGCCGTCCGCAGTTCCACGCCCGGCGGGATCTCCGGGAGCGGCGGGAGCGTGCCGTGCGCCAGGTCGAGCCGGAGGAAGTGCGCGCTGCGGCCCGGCCGGTAGCCGCGCCGCTCGGCGAACGCCCGGTTGTCCGGCTCGTCCAGGGCCCAGGCCAGCAGTCTGCTCGCACCCAGGTCCGCCAGGTACTCCTCGGCGGCCCGGACCAGCAGCCGGCCGGCGCCGCGGTGGGTCCGGTCCGGGCGGACGTACACGTTCAGGGAGCCCTGGCCCGGGTCGGGGCTGTCGTGGATCAGATGGACCTGCGCCGTGCCGATGATCTCGCCGTCCTCCTCCGCGACCAGCGGCCGGAACCGGGCGTCGGGGTGGACATGGAGGACCGTGTGCCGCACCGAGTCCGCGGTGAACAGGATGTAGGGCAGGGCGAGCCGGCGGACGCGGGCGAAACCCTCGGCGTCGGCCGGTACGTCGGGGCGGAGGGCACGCACGAGCACTGTCATGAGGAGGCACCGTACGGGGCGGGACGACGGGGCTGCCTCTCATTTTCCCGCGGGTGCGGGACAATCGGCCGTGTGAGCCTGAAGATCCGCATCGATGACAGCGCGCCCCCGTACGAGCAGGTGCGGGCGCAGATCTCCGAGCAGGCGCGGTCCGGGACGCTCCCGGTCGGGTACCGGCTGCCGACCGTGCGAGGACTGGCCGAGTCCCTGGGGCTCGCGGTGAACACGGTGGCCAAGGCGTACCGGGCGCTGGAGGGCGACGGGGTGATCGAGACCCGGGGGCGCAACGGCACGTTCGTGGCTGCCGCCGGCTCGGCCGCGGAACGGGAGGCAGCAGCCGCCGCCCAGGCCTACGCCGAGCGTGTGCGCCGGCTGGGACTGGGGGAGGCCGAGGCGTTGGGCACCGTACGGGAGGCCCTGCGGGCGGCGTACGGCGAGGGCTGACGGCGAGGGCTGGCGGCGAGGGCTGAGGGGGGTACGGCACCGCCGGATTCCGCCGCCGTGGCCGAGCGCCGCTGCGGCGGGGAAAGTCAGCCGGGCTTCGTCGGCTCCGGGGTTCTCGTCACCGTCAGGCCCGCCCTCCTCGCTGCCCTGCCGAACGTCACCGCGTCCCGCACGGCCGCGCCCCCGGGGTCGTTGTTGAAGTAGGCGTGGACGTCCTCCCCGTCGGACCAGGTGGTCGCGATGCGGTCCACCCAGGTGTCCAGGGAACGGCGGCCGTAGCGCGGCCACGGCCGGGCGCGGCCCTGGTGGAAGCGGACGTAGCCCCAGTCGGTGGTGCGCCACAGCGGGGTGACCGGGCGGGCGAGGACGTCCGCCCAGCACAGGGCGGCCTTCCGGGATTCCAGCACCTGCCGTACCTGCGGCGTCCACCAGGAGTCGTGGCGGGGTTCGACCGCGACCCGCGTACCCGGGGGGAAGCACGCCAGGCAGGCGTCCAGCAGCGGCGGGTCGGCGCGCAGGGTGGGCGGGAGCTGCAGGAGGACCGGGCCCAGCCGGTCGCCGAGACCCGCCGCGTGGCTCATCAGGCGGTGCACCGGCTCCTCGGGCTCCTTGAGCCGCTTGATGTGGGTGAGGTACCGGCTGGCCTTGACCGCGACCACGAACTCCGGCGGCACCCGCTCACGCCAGGCGGCGAAGGTGTCGTACGACGGCAGCCGGTAGAACGCATTGTTGATCTCCACGGTCGCGAACAGCCGGGTGTACTCCTCCAGCCACAGCCGCGCCGGCACCCCGGCCGGATAGACGAGGTCCCGCCAGTCCTTGTACTGCCACCCCGACGTGCCGACGAACAGGGTCATACCCTCATGAAAGCACTACAGGTACAGCCCCGCGTCCGCACCCTCGCGCGCACCCGGCACCGACGTCGGCGCGGTGCCCCGGCGCAACGCGTACAGCTCGGCCAGGGTCGCCCCCTCGCGGCCCACACCCTCCTCGGTGCCGAGCCAGTTCACCGCCTCCGCGCGGGTCAGCGGACCCACCTCGATGCGGGCCAGGCAGCGGCCGGGGCGGACCACGGCCGGGTGCAGGCGCTCCAGGTCCTCGTTGGTGGTGACGCCGACCAGGACGTTGCGGCCCTGGCCGAGCAGGCCGTCGGTGAGGTTCAGCAGCCGGGACAGCGCCTGGCCCGCCGTGTGCCGGGCCTCCCCGCGGATCAGCTCGTCGCAGTCCTCCAGCAGCAGCAGCCGCCAGCGGCCCTTGCCCGCGCCGTCGTCCTCGCCGATCGCGATGTCCATCAGATAGCCGACGTCGGAGAAGAGCCGCTCCGGATCCAGCACGCAGTCGACCTGGCACCAGTCCCGCCAGGAGCGGGCCAGGGTGCGCAGGGCGGAGGTCTTGCCGGTGCCCGGCGGGCCGTGGAGGAGGAGCAGCCGGCCCGCGATGTCCTCCGGGGTCGTCTCCATCAGGCGGTCCATGGCCTCGGCCACCGGAGCCGTGTAGTTGGGCCGGACCTCCTCCCAGGTGCCCGCGGAGATCTGGCGGGTGGTGCGGTGCGGGCCGCGCCGGGGCGAGACGTACCAGAACCCCATCGTCACGTTCTCCGGCTGCGGTTCCGGCTCGTCGGCCGCGCCGTCCGTGGCCTGGCCGAGGATCCGCTCCGCCAGTTCGGCGCTGGTCGCGGTGACCGTGACGTCCGCGCCCCGGTTCCAGCGGGAGACCAGCAGGGTCCAGCCGTCCCCCTCGGCGAGGGTCGCGCTGCGGTCGTCGTCGCGGGCCGTCCGCAGGACGCGGGCGCCCTCCGGCAGCAGGGTCGCGCCCGAGCGCACCCGGTCGATGTTCGCGGCGTGCGAGTACGGCTGCTCGCCCGTCGCGAAGCGGCCGAGGAACAGCGCGTCGACGACGTCGGACGGCGAGTCGGAGTCGTCGACGTGGAGCCGGATCGGCAGAGCGTCGTGTGGGTTGGCAGACATGCCGCCATGATCCGTCACAGGTGTGGTCCGTGCACGGCATTTCCCTCCCTTGCTCCGGGTGTTCCCTGCCCGCCCGCCCGTCCCGGGGCTGACCGCCCGTCAACACACGGGACATGCACGCGCAATAGATGAACAGTGAATGTTTCCGGCTCATCTCGTTGAGATCACAAAAGTTTTGACATGAACACTTCCCGTCAACACGCGTAGCTGCTACCAAAGTTGAGGCAGAGATCCTGCTAAAGGGAGGTTCCATGAGACGTTCCCGACTTACCGGATTCGTGACCTCGCTCCTCCTCGCCGCAGGCCTCGGTCTCACCGGGGCCGCTTCGGCGCAGGCTTCCTCGACAGCCGCGGCCGGCGGCTACGTGGCGCTCGGCGACTCCTACTCCTCCGGAGTGGGCGCCGGCAGCTACATCAGCTCCAGCGGCAGCTGCGACCGCAGCACGAAGGCGTACCCGTACCTGTGGAACGCCGCGAACAGCCCCTCCTCGTTCGCCTTCAACGCCTGCTCCGGCGCCACGACGGACGATGTGCTCGCGGGCCAGCTCGGCTCGCTGAACTCCTCCACCTCACTGGTGTCCATCACCGTCGGCGGCAACGACGCCGGTTTCGCCGACGTCATGACCACCTGCGTGACCAGCTCCGACAGCACCTGTCTGTCCCGCATCGACACCGCCAAGGCGTACGTCGCCAACACGCTCCCCGGCAAGCTCGACACCGTCTACAACGCGATCAGCGCCAAGGCCCCGTCCGCCCGGGTCGTCGTCATCGGCTACCCCCGCTTCTACCTGCTCGGCCAGTCGTGCCTCGGCCTCTCGGAGACCAAGCGCTCCGCGATCAACGGCGCCGCCGACTACATCGACTCCGCCATCAAGGCCCGTGCCACCGCCCACAACTTCGTCTTCGGCGACGTCCGCACCACGTTCTCCGGCCACGAGATCTGCTCCGGCAACTCCTGGCTGCACAGCGTCAACTGGCTCGACATCGGCGAGTCGTACCACCCGACCGCGTCCGGCCAGTCCGGCGGCTACCTGCCGGTCTTCAACAACGCGGCCTGAACCCCGTGACCCTAACCATGACCTGACGCGTGACCCGAACCATGACCTGACGCACGGCCTGACCCACGGTCCGACGTGTGGTCCGACCCGTACGGGCTCGCCCCTCCGAGCGAACCTGCTCAGGGCGAGCCCGACGGCGAAGGGGGCCCCGTCCGACGGGGCCCTCGTGCACGAACGGCTCAGCCGAAGGCGGACGCGGCCCCCTTGAGCACCAGTCCCACGCCCAGCGCCAGCACCGCCAGCGCCGACACGAGCGGCAGGGTGCGGCGCACCAGCGCGGTCAGCGGGTGGGCCGTCCAGCGCGGGCGCCGCTCCAGCACCCGGGCCGCCCCCGCGCCCAGCCGTACGACGGCGAAACCGGCGGCGGTGAGCGTCAGCGCGAGACCCGCCCCGTACGCCACGACGAGCAGCAGCCCGAACCAGGCCTTGCCGAGCGCGGCGGCGCCGACGAGGACGACCACGGCGGACGGACTGGGCACGAGCCCCCCGGCGAATCCGAGCAGGATCGTGCCGCGGAGGGTCGGTGCGACGGGGTGGGTGTGGGTGTGACCGCCGTGGGTATGGGTGTGCCCCCCATGTGAGTGGTCCCCGTGTGTGTGGGTGTGCGTGTGTGAGTGGTCCCCATGGGTGTGCTCACCACTGTGATGGTGGTGATGCCGGTGAGCGGCGCTGTGTTCCGCGCCCACCGTCACCAACTCCCGCCGCTCCACATGCTCGTGGCGAGTCCCGGCACCCCGCACGCGACTGTGCCAGGCCCGGCGGACGAGGGTGACGCCCGCCCCGAGCACCAGCGCGCCGCTGGCGATGCCCAGCCAGGAGATCACCGCGGGTGTGGCCGCGGAGCCGGCCGTGACGAGGAGGCCCAGGGCGACCACGCCGAGGGTGTGGGTCACGGTGACCGAGGCGGCCAGCGGCAGTACGTCCCGCGGCCGGGCCCGGCCCCCGCGCGCCGCCGCCGTCGCGGCCATCAGGGTCTTGCCGTGGCCCGGTGCCAGGGCGTGCATCGCGCCGAGGACGACGGCGACGAGCAGGGCCAGCGCGGCGAAGCCGAGCGTGAGGTCGTGCCGGGCCACGAGGTCGTCCAGGGCGCGGGTCCAGCGGTCGGCGCCCCGGGGCAGCACCGCGGCGCCCGGGGCGTCCTGCCGCTCCTCGGCGAGGGCCGGACCACCGGGGCGCACGCGCACGGAGGCGGTGGCGGTGTCGGCCGGGGAGGACAGCAGGTCCTTGGGGTACGTCGTCAGTTCGTGCGACACGGAGGTCTTCGGTACGTCCGTCGAGGTGAGCGTCATACGGTCGCCGCGCGCGGTGATCTCCCGCCAGCCGGGCCCGCCGGAGGCCCCCGCGCCGTGGAAGCCGAGGGTGACGGACTTCCCCCGGGGAAGCGGCGCGGTGAACCGGCACTCCACCCGCAGCGTGTTCAGCCCGGCCTGCCCCGGGCGCAGCTCGGCCCGGGCGGAACCGGTGGCCAGCGCGGTGTGGCGCCCCTCGACGGTGAGCCCGCTGTCCCGCGCGGCCCCGGCGCACCGCCCTTCGGCCCACGCGGTGAGGCCCAGCCGCTGGATGTCGGGCTTGGCCTGGGTCGCCGGGATCTCGGCGAGGTCCTCCACATGGTCGACGCGGAGCCGGCCGGGGGCGGCGACGAGACCGTCGTAGCGGTTGACGGTGAAGTTGCCGAGCGGGTGCGCGCTCGCGGTGCCGACCGGGAGGAGTGCGAGGGTGCCGGCGGCGACGAGGACGAACGGCAGACGCAGCTTCACTTCGCGGCCTCCAGTGCCGTACGGGCCTCGGCGGCGCCCAGCGGGGAGAAGCCGGGGTTCAGGGCCAGGGCCGCCCGCAGGGAGGCACGGCCGTCCCGCGCGTGGCCCGTGGCCAGCTCGATCACGCCGCGGTGGTAGAGGAAGGCGGCGTTGCGGTAGCCGGTGGCGGTGGCCCGGCGGGCGTAGGGCAGGGCCTCCTCGTCACGGCCGTTGACGTGCAGGGCCCAGGCGAGCGCGTCCGCGGTGTGCACGGTGTGCCGGCGGGCCCACTCGGCGCGGGCCGCGCGCAGCGCGGCGCCCTTGTCGCCGTGGTCGGCGGCGGCCAGCGCGGTGTCCAGATCGGCGTTGACGCCGTTGGCGCGGGCCAGCGCGATCCAGGCGTCGACCAGCGCGTACTGCTGCCGGGCCCGCGCACGGTCGCCGGCCGCGCCCCGCGCCTCGTACAGCTCGCCCAGCGCGACCAGCGGGCCGGGCAGCGGGGAGCGGGCCACCACGGCCTCCATGTCCTTGATCGCCGCGGCCCGGTCACCGCTCGCGGCCCGGGCGCGGGCCCGGCCCTCCAGCGCCGGGAGGTAGCCGTCGTCGGCGGCGAGGGCGCGCGCGTAGAAGGTGAGGGCGGTCCGGTAGTCGCCCTGGTTCCAGGCGAGTTGGCCGAGCTGGGTGGCGACGTACGCGGTGTCGCCGGGAGAAGCGGCAGCGGACAGCGCCTGTTCCAGCACCCGGCGTGCGGTGCCGACGTCCCCGCGCAGCTCGTGCACGTAGGCGTACCGGGTGAAGACCGGGACGCCCGGCCTGCGGGCGTCGGCGGTCCGCGCGGCCTGCTCCGCCTCGGCGTACCGGCCGAGTTCCACCAGGGCGTCGATCCGGGAGGACAGCGCGCGCTCGCTGTACGGGTTCAGGCGCAGGGCCGCGTCCGCGAAGGTCAGCGCGTTCTTGAAGTCGTGCCGGGCGGCGGCGAGGGCGGCGCGGCCGGCCAGGGCCTGGTCGTCGTCCGGCGCCAGCGACAGGGACCGCTTCAGCGCCCGTTCCGCCTGCGGGTACCGGGACGGGTCCGCCTTGGTCCGCGCCTGTTCGACGTAGGCCAGCCCGAGGGTGGCCCAGCCGCCGTGGTCCTTCGGCTGTGCCCGCAGCTGTGCCTGGAGCGCGGTGATGCTCGCGTCCAGGTCGCCGCCGCCCAGCACGCCCGGGTCCACGGCACCGGCGGCGACCGGCACGGACGCCGGTGCCCGGTCGGCACCGAGCGCGATGGCCCCGCCGGTCATGGCGACCGCCAGCAGAGCGGCGGAGCAGGCCAGGTGCAGGGACCGCCGGCGCCGCACGACGGCCCCGACCCGCCGCACGGCGGCGACCCGCTCCCCGTCACCGACGCGTTCACCCGCACCGCGTGCCACCTGCGCCCCGGCCCTGTGCTCCTCGGCGGGCTGCTCCCCGGTCCTCTGCTTCTCGGCGGGCTGTTCCTCGGCCCTGTGCTCCTCGGCGGGCTGCTCCCCGGTCCTCTGTTCCTCGGCCGGCTGTTCCCCGGCCTTCCGCTCCGGGGTCCTCTGCTCCTCGGCCCTCTGCTCCTCGTCCTGCCCGCGCGGGACCATGCCTTCTCCTCCGTCGGTCGTGTGGGAGGCGCGGCCCGCCGTGGGGGAGGGGGGAGTACGGGCCGCGCCGGTCTCGGTGGGTAGGGGGTCAGTACGCGCGCTGCATACGCCGGCGCCACCAGGCGAAGACGGTGCCGAGCAGCAGGATCCCGGCCGCGCCGGAGGCCGCCGACGCCGCGATCAGCATGGTGTTGCCGGAGCCGCCGGAAGAGGAACCGGCCGGCTGGAGGGCGTCCCCGAGCTGGCTGCGCACGTCCGTCCCCGCCGTCGTGCCCTTGGCGAGCGCGCCGCGCGAACCGGACGTGGGCTGGGCGACGTAGGGGAAGTAGTTCTCGAACTTCTTGTCGTTCTTGTCGACCGCGTCACCCAGGTCGTTCTTCGAACCGACCAGTTCGCCCTCCACGACCTGCAGCGCCGCGTCGATCACGTCGTCGCCGAGCCGGCGCCCGTTCGGGAAGCCCGCGTTGTCGCCGTCCAGCACGCCCAGCCGCTTCGGGTGCATGCTCGGCTTGACCGAGGTGTTCAGCCGCAGCTCCTCCGCGGGCTTCACGTGCGGCGGCTGGTTGAGGCCCTTGACGCCCTTGAGGAAGACGTCGACCAGGTCGTTGCGCGGCTCCGCGGGCGCCTTGATCTTGTAGATGGACTCGATGAGCTTCGGCAGCTCGGGGTTGGTGACGTTCTTCAGGAACTGGGCGTCGTACGCGGGCTGGGACGCGTTGAACCTGTCCTTGTCCTTCTGCGGGTTGACGACCTCGTTGACCAGCGGGTTGCCGAGGCGCGAGACCTGGCTGTAGTAGCCCTGGGCGTTACGGCGCTGGGTGGTGGACCAGATGCCGACGACGGGCTGGTGGGAGGACTCCCGGATCAGGTCGTTCGGGACCTGGAGGGCGATGGTGTTGACGTTGTAGCCCTTGAGGGTGTCCCGGCCGACCTCGGTGAGGTTTCCGCCGTACAGCAGGTCGAAGACGCGCAGGTCCGCGAAGAACGGGTCGTCCGCCTGCCCGGCGAAGGTCGCGGCGCCGCCCGCCGTCTTGTACACCGCCTGCGCCCGCAGCTTGCCGTAGTCCGGCATGGACGCCTTGCCGACGTTCGACGGCGCCACCGGCACGTCGTCGGCCAGCTTGGTCTTCGACATCTCGTGCCCGCCCCGGACCTTGATGAGGTCGATGTCGTACGTCTGGGTGATGTTGAGGTCGGGGTCGTCCAGGCTGGTGACGGGACCGGTGTTGTAGAGGAACGTGTTCCCGTTCTTCGTGTGCGTCTTGAAGGTGTAGCGGAAGACCAGCTCGCCCTGCGCGTCGCCGTTGTTGTCGATGTGGAGGTCGTACTGGGCGTCGTCGGCGAACGTGTAGAAGTTCGGTCCGCCGGCCGGTTCCTCGAAGGGGATCCAGTTCGCCACGATCGTCGTCGTGTCGGGCTTGTCCGGGCTGACGAACGCGTACAGGTCGGTGTTGTCGTACTGCGGGGTGCCCGAGATCAGCGGGGCCTCCCGGTGGGAGGAGGCGGAGGCCGCCCCGGGTGCCAGCGTGGCGACGCCGGCGGCTGCGAGCCCTCCGGCGGCCAACGCGCCGCAGATGAGCGTGGCCAGGCCCTTGCGTCCCGAACCGCCCCTGGAGAAGAGAGGTGTCATGCCGTCCGTCCTCAGTGCCGACTTGCCTTTGACGGACGGGTATACGGAGCGGAACCGCCGATCGGTTTGGTCGGACGGCGAAAAACTTTTTCCCGCTCCGGGACCCGCGTTTTCGGCCCGCGGATCCGTAAATCCTCAGGGAGGTGTGTCTCGGTGCGGATGCGCGGTGCGCGGGGAAGAGCCGGCTGCGGCCACGGAGAGGGGGCCCGCATGCAGGCGGACGAACTGCTGCTGCTCGTGGCGGGCGGCGACCAGAGGGCGTTCGAGGAGCTGTACGGACTGGTGTCCGGGCCGGTGTACGGGCTCGTCCGGCGGGTGGTGCGCGACCCCGCCCAGTCCGAGGAGGTCGCCCAGGAGGTGCTGCTCGAACTGTGGCGCTCCGCAGCCCGGTTCGACCCCGGCCGGGGCAGTGCCCTGTCCTGGGTCCTCACCCTCGCCCACCGCCGCGCCGTCGACCGGGTGCGCAGCGCCCGCGCGGCCGGCGAGCGCGAGCAGCGCGAGGCCCTGCGCGCCGGGGAACCCGCGTTCGACCAGGTCGCCGAGGAGGTGGAGGCCGGCCTGGAACGCGAGTGGGTGCGCCGCTGCCTGCACCGGCTCACGGCCCTGCAACGCCAGTCGGTGACCCTCGCCTACTACGACGGGTACACCTACCGCGAGGTGGCCGAGCGGCTGAAGCTGCCGCTCGGCACGGTCAAGACGCGGATGCGCGACGGACTCACCCGGCTGCGCGAGTGCCTGGGAGGCGCCGCATGAGCATCCTCGGCAGGCTGCTGCGCCGTGAGGACCTGCACTCCCTCGCCGCGCCCTACGCGCTCGACGCCCTCGAACCGGGCGAGCGGCGCCGCTTCGAGAAGCACCTGGCGGGCTGCGACCGCTGCGCCGCCGAGGTGCGGGACCTGGCCGAGGACGCGGTCCGGCTCGCCTGGTCCACGGCGGCCCCCGCGCCCGCCGCCCTGCGCGACCGGGTCCTGGCCGCCGTCCGCAGCACCCCGCAGGAGCCGGCGCGCCAGCACGCGGGCGGGCGGGACCGGGCGCCGGCCCGGGAGCGTGCGACCCAGCTGCCGCCGCACGTCTGGGGCACCCAGCCCCCGCCGGGCCGCACCCGTACGGCCCCGAGGCGCCCCCTGTTCGCCCCGTTCGCCACGGCCACCGCCGCCGCGGCCCTCGTCGTCGCCTCCCTCTTCGCCGTCCAGGCGCACCGCACCGAGGACCGGCTCGACGCGGAGCAGGCCCGGGCACGTGAGATCGCCCACGTTCTCGCCGCGCCCGACGCCCGCGCGGCGAGCAGCGGGGACGCGCGCGGCCGCAATATCGGAGTGATCGCTTCCGCCTCCGGGCGGGAGGCCGTCGTCACCCTCAGCGGATACGGCACCCCGCCCGGCGGACGCGTCCACCAGCTCTGGCTCATGCGCCCCCGTGCGCAACCGCGTTCTCTCGGCCTCCTCGCGGGCGACACGCCCTTGGTCGCGAAGGGCCTCGACCCCTCCTCGATGTCACTCGCCGTAACCGTCGAACCTGACGGGGGGTCAGCGCAGCCCACCGGTCAACCGATTGTCCAACTCACCCTGAAATCGGTCGGATTCGGAGAGTAGTCAAAGAGGGGTGGTCAACCCCCTTACAGGGAAGGTGAATCCTGTGGCCGAGATACACGCGTGCCCCACCGGGGCGATAGGGTTACCCTGCCCGGGCCGGGTGGACTCGTACGGGTGGGGAGTGACATGGAACAGATAACAGTGCGCAGCAGGGCCAGGGTCCCTGCGATCACCTGCGGGAGCAGCGCGACCAGTTCGCGCCTCGACCGTCATCTGTCGGTGCTGGCGGGTCCCGCCATACCGCAGCGGGAAACGGTCGAGGCGACCTCGCTGATGCGCGAACTCACGGCGCGTGACACCACGCACCGGGGCGCGCGGGTCAGCCGCGTCTCCCTCTTCGCGCCGTTGCGCCGACTGCGCCGTTCGCTGTTCGGCGGTCACTGACCGCGTCGCAGGGCCCCTGACCCCGAGCAGGGGTGCCCGCGCTCAGGCCGCCACACCGTCCCGGCGCAGCGCTGCGATCTCGTCGTCCGTCATCCCCACGGCACGCAGCAGCGCTCCGGTGTGCTGTCCGAGTGCGGGCACGTCCCCCATCCGTGCCTCGTCCCCGCCCGGCAGCGTGATGGGAGGCAGCAGCGCCTTCAGCGGTCCGGCCGGCGAACCCACCCGACGCCACCGCTCCCGGGCCGCGAGCTGCGGATGCCCCGCCAGCTCGTGCAGATCCCGCAGCCGGGCACAGGCGATGCCCGCCTTCTCCAGCCGTGCCAGCGCCTCCTCGGCGTCCAGCACCGCCAGCGCACCCGCGACCAGGGCGTCGGTCGACTCCCGGTGCGCCACCCGCGCGGCGTTCGTCGCGTACGCCGGGTCCGCGCCCAGCTCCGGGCGGCCTATGACCTGCTCGGCCAGCCGCCGCCACTCCCGGTCGTTCTGCACCGACAGCAGCACCCGCCCGCCGTCCGCCGTCGGATAGGCGTCGTACGGCGCGATCACGGCGTGCGCGAGTCCCGTGCGCGCCGGGGGCTCACCCCCGTGCATCGCGTGGTGCAGCGGATGACCCATCCACTCGGCGAGCGCCTCCAGCATCGACACCTCCACCGGCCCGCCCCGCCCGGTCGTCCCGCGCCGCACGAGCGCCGCCAGCACACCGGAGAACGCGTACATGGCCGCCGCGATGTCCGCCGCCGGGATGCCCGCCTTCACCGGCTGCTCCGGCGTCCCGGTGACCGACACCAGCCCCGCCTCGCACTGCACGAGCATGTCGTAGGCCCGCTTGTCCGCGTACGGTCCCGAGCCGCCGTAGCCCGAGATGTCCACGGCGACCAGCCGCGGGTGCGCGGCGCACAGCGTGGCCGCGTCCAGACCGAGCCGGGCCGCCGCGCCGTGCGCGAGGTTCTGCACGAACACGTCCGCGTCCGCGACCAGCCGCCGTACGACGTCCAGGCCGCGCGGGTCCTTCAGGTCGAGCGCGATGGATTCCTTGCCGCGGTTGCACCACACGAAGTGCGAGGCGAGACCGCGGGCCGCGGTGTCGTAGCCGCGCGCGAAGTCGCCGCCGTCGACCCGCTCCACCTTGATGACCCTGGCGCCCAGGTCGGCGAGCTGCCGGGTGGCGAAGGGCGCGGACACGGCCTGCTCGACGGCGACGACGGTGATGCCCTCCAGGGGCAGGGGGAGATGATCCATGGGGTGGATGATCTCCCCGGCCGGCGGCTTTGTCAGCAGTGCGGGTTCACTCGGCCCGCGCGTACCGGCTCACCGCGAGCGGCAGGAACACCGCGGTGAGCAGCAGGCACCAGACCAGCGACCCGGCCACCGGGTGGGCCACCGGCCAGGCGGCACCCTCCGGGACCGGCGCGTTGCCGAAGAGGTCGCGCAGGGCCGTGGTCACCGCGCTGATCGGGTTCCACTCGGCGAGCGTGCGCAGCCAGCCCGGCAGGTTGTCCGTCGGGATGTAGGCGTTGGACAGCAGCGGCAGCACGAAGGAGGAGGAGCCGAGCTGCCCGGCCGCCTCCTCGCTGCGGCTGAGCAGTCCGAGGAGGATCCCCGCGCAGGTGCAGGCGAACCGGAAGAACAGCAGCAGCCCCACGGCACCGGCCACCCCGGCCGCCGACCCCTCGATCCGCCAGCCCACCGCGAGACCGGTCAGCAGCAGCGGCACCGTCCCGACCGCTGTGACCACGAGGTCCGCGACGGCCTGTCCGAGCGGTACGGCGGCCCGGCTCACCGGCATCGTGCGGAACCGGTCCGCCACGCCCCGGTGGGTGTCCTGGGCCGCCTGGAACATGCCGGTCATCAGCCCGCCGGCGGCCGTCGCGACGAGCAGTCCGGGCACCAGGAAGGAGCGGTACTCGCGGCCGGGCACGGTCAGGGCGCTGCCGAACACATAGCCGAAGAACAGCAGCATGTTGACCGGCATGATCTGGGTCAGGACCGCGAGGCCCGGGTTGTTGCGGACCCGGCGCAGCTGCCGCCCCGCCATCGCCAGTCCGTCGTACGCGGGTGCCCTCACGCGGCACGCTCCTTGCTGTCGGTGGAGTCGTCGGTGGAGTCGTCGGTGGAGCCGTTGGGGGAGTGGCCGGCGGATGTGCCGGCGGGGTGGTCGGCGGCCTCCCCGGTGAGCCGCAGGAAGACGTCGTCGAGGGTGGGCGGCCGGATGCCCGCGTCCAGCAACGGCACACCGGCCGCGTCCAGTTCGCGCACCAGCCGGGGCAGGGTCAGCGTCGGGTCGGTGGTGACCGCGCCCACCGCGTTCCGGTCCCGGTCGAGCACGGGCTCCCGGCCGGTCAGCCGGTCGAGCACGGCCGCCGCCCGGGTGAGCGCGCCGGCGTCCGCGACCACCGCCTCCGCGTACGACCCGATCACCGCCTTGAGCGCGGCGGGCGACCCGGTGTGGGCGACCCGGCCCCGGTCCACCAGGGCGATGTCGTCGGCGAGTCGGTCGGCCTCCTCCAGGTACTGCGTGGTCAGCAGCACGGTCGTGCCGTCCGCCTTCAGCTCGCGCACCGCCTGCCAGACGCGGGCACGGCTGGCCGGGTCGAGTCCGGTGGTCGGCTCGTCCAGGAACAGCACGTCGGGACGGCGGACCAGGCTCGCGGCGAGGTCGAGGCGGCGGCGCATGCCGCCGGAGTAGTCGGACGCCCTGCGGTCCGCCGCCTCGGTCAGGCCGAAGCGCTCCAGCAGTTCGTCGGCCCGGGCGGCCGGCCCGCGCACCCGGTGCAGCCGGGCGAACAGCCGCAGGTTCTCCCGGCCGGTGAGGTCCCCGTCCACCGAGGCGTACTGCCCGGTGACCCCGATCCGGCGCCTCACCGCCGCCGCCTCCCGGACGAGATCGTGCCCGGCGATCCGGGCCGAGCCCCCGTCCGGGCGCAGCAGCGTGGTCAGCAGCCGCACCGCCGTCGTCTTCCCCGCCCCGTTCGGGCCCAGCAGCCCGCAGACCGTGCCCTCGGCGACGGCCAGATCCAGCCCGCACAGGGCCCGCACAGCGCCGAAGCGCTTCTCCAGACCCTCACTAAGTACAGCGTACGTAGTAGCCATGCCGGGACCATACCGCACTACGTACGCCGTACGTAACTACGATGGTGGCCGAGGTGATCGAACGATGGCAGTCCGAGGAGCCGTCCCCGAGGTGATCTGGGCGCGCCCCGAGCGCACCGGCCGGGGCCCGAAGCCGGCGTACACGCGCGACGACATCGCCGCCGCCGCCGTCCGGATCGCCGACGCCGAAGGGCTCGACGCGGTGTCGATGCGGCGCGTCGCCGCCGAGCTGGGCTGCGGCACCATGTCGCTGTACAACTACGTCCCCCGCAAGGAGGACCTGTACGAGCTGATGGTGGACGCGGCCGGCGGGGAGCACGCCCCCTGGGAGCCGAGCGGGGACTGGCGGGCCGACATGCGCCGGGTCGCCCGGCAGACGCGTGAGCTGATGCACCGGCACCCGTGGCTGCCCCGCCTGATGTCCCCCGTGTACGGCTTCAGCCCGAACGCCCTGCGCTACCTGGAGCACTGCCTGGCCTGCCTGGACCCGCTGGAGGAGCGGTACGGCACCAAGCTGGAGCTGATCGCGATGCTCAACGGCATGGTCACGACCTACGTCCGCAACGAACTCGACACCGCCGAGCGGGTCCGTGCCCTGCCGTGGTCGGAGGACGAGGAGAACGCGGCCCGCATCGCCTACCTGGGCAGCCGGATCGCCACCGGCGCGTACCCGCGCATGGCGGCGGCGTTCACGGAGGACGCCGGCCCGATCGATCTGGAAGCGGTGTTCGAACGAGCGGTGGAACGGGTCATCGACGCGTTCGCGCCGCGCTAGCCGGTTTTCGCCGTCGGAGACGGGGGTCGTGGTGGAACGGGAACGGGCGCGGCGGCAGCTCGGCCTGATCGCGGAGGTGCTGGAGGCGGCCCGGGACGGCGGCATCCCGCTCTGGCTGCGGGGCGGCTGGGCGATGGACTTCTTCCTCGGGGAGGTCAGCCGGGACCACGGGGACATCGACTGGTTCGCCTGGGCGAAGGACGCGGAGCCCCTCGCCCGGGCGCTGACCCGGCTCGGCCACACACCGGTCCCCGGGCCGCCCGCAGGTCTCCAGCTCGACTTCGTGAAGGACGGCCTGGAGAGCAGCTTCACCCTGGTCGAACGGGACGCGGCGGGCCGGGTGACCGTCGCCGGCGGGCCCTGGGCCGGCACCCCCTGGCCGGACGGACTGCTCGGCGGGGAGCCCGGCCGTATCGGTGCGCTCCAGGCGCCGATCGTGGACCCGCGCGTGCAGATCGAGATCAAGCGCATGATGCCCGTCTGGGACCCCTCCCGGCCCCGCCGGGCCAAGGACGCCCAGGACATCGCCCGGCTGGAGGCCGCCCTGGGCGGGCCGGCCGGCGGCTGAGGGGCTTCCTTCCGATCGGCCCGGGTCCGCGACGCCCGGCAGCCAGGGGGTTTCCTTCGGATCCGCCCGGGTCCGCGACGCCCGGCACGGCACCCCTAGAGCAGCGCGAACTGCCCGTCCGGGCCCTCCTCGTGGTGGTCGAGGACCGAGGCGGGACGGCGGGCGGGCGCGGGTACCGGCAGGACGCCCGCCCGGCGCAGCTCCGCCGCCGTGACCGGTGACGTCACCGTCAACCCGGCCCGCAGCGGCCGCACTTCCGCCAGCAGGGCGAGGACCGTGACCAGCTCCAGCAGTTCCGACGTCCAGGCCTGCGGCCAGCTCGCCGGACGGACCGCGGCGAGCGTACCCGGCTCGGCGGGTGCGGTGCGGGCCGTGAACCAGGCCTCCAGGACCCGGACTCCGGCCACCTCGTAGTCCCAGGCCGCGGGCGGGACGGGGGAGATGCGGCCCTCGTCCAGGTACAGGGTCTCCTCGTCACGGTCGTAGTGCAGGGCGAGCGGCCGGACCGGCAGGGGCGCGCGGACGTACGGGCGGCGCCCGCCCGGCAGCTTGGGGCGCTCGCCGTCGCGCCGCAGCAGCCACAGCGTCCGGCGGCCCACGTCCACGCCGGCCTCCCACACGCCGAGGTCCCCGGTGAGCGGGACGGTGAGATCGGGGCGGACCGCCGCGAGGATCCAGGCCAGCACGTCCGGCGCGGAGGGCCGGGCGCCCAGCCGCGCCGACAGGTGGTCCAGCAGGCCGGGGGCCAGGTTCGGTTCCGTGCCGCCGGGGCGGCGGTACAGCGGGCGGACCCGGCCGGTGCGCAGGATCGGCAGGTGCGAGGTCGCCAGCAGCGGGGTGTCCGGGTCGCCCGTCCCGACGGCGAACACCTGCTGCCCGTCCGCCACCCGCCACAGCTCCGGGCGGGCCGTGTCGAGCAGCCGGTGGTCCGGGATCAGCCACTGCTCGTCGAAGGGGGCGGCCAGCACCCGCACCGGCTCCGCGCAGGGTCCCTCCGCGCGCACGAGCCGCTCCGTGCCGGTGGACTGGCCGGGCAGCTGGCCCACCGCCGACTGGAGCGTACGGGCGCGGCTCGGCTCGAACAGGGCCTCCCGGTCCGGGCCCTCGGCCTTCAGCAGGGCGTCCCAGCGGGCCCTCAGCGAGCCCGGATCGGGCGCCGCCGGCCAGGCACGGCCCGGCCGCAGCGGTGCGACGGACCACGGCATGAGGTCCGCCAGCAGCGGAGCGTCGTCGTGCGTCACGCTGGGCATGGTACGGCAGCCCGGCAGCCCCCCAGAGGGGTCCCGGACCGCACGCGGGGTACGGCCGCGCCGCGCGGTGCGACCGGCCGCGGCGGGCCCGCGGACGGCCGGCGGCCCGGCGCCGCGGAACCGGCGGAGCGTCTACGCGTCGAGGGTGACGGTGAAGGAGAACCTGTCCCCCCGGTAGTGGATGACGGCCACGTCCAGCACCCGCCCCTCGCTGTCGTACGTCACGCCCGTGTAGTGCAGGATCGGGCTGAGCAGCGGGATCTGGAGCAGGCGGGCCGTCTCCGGGTCGGCGAGCCGGGCCTCCACGGTGTCCGTGATCCGGCTGATGTCCGCCTTCACCACGTCCCGCAGCACCTTGGTCATCGGCCAGCGGACCAGGTCGTCCACGTCGACGCGCTCGGCCAGTTCGGGACGGATGTGGTTGACGGCGTGGTTGGTCGGCTCGCCGGTCTTCTCGTCGCAGCGCAGACGGTGGTACGACGCCACCTCCGCGCAGTCCGGGAAGTACTCGGCGAGTCCGGCGGGCACCGGCACCCGCCCGTGGCCGAGCAGTTCGGTCGTCATCCCGGACTGCTGGGCCACGATCGCGTCCACCGAGCCCAGCAGCCGGACCGGGGCCCCGCGCCGGACACCCGGCTCGATGAACGTCCCGCGCCGCCGGTGCCGGCTGATCAGGCCCTCGTCCTCCAGCTCCTTCAGCGCCTGCCGCATGGTCAGCACGCTCACGCCGTAGTGCTCCGCCAGGCGCTCCTCGGTGGGCAGGCGCAGCGGGTCCTCGGGCGAGCGGCCCAGTATCGAGGCGCGCAGCGACTGCGACACCTGGTACCACAGCGGCAGCTTGCGGTTCAGGACGATCGAATCCGGAGCGAAGGAGGTCACGCGGCTATCCGTACCTGTCGGAGAACGTTCGGCGCAACGGTGGCGGTCACCCCCTGAAGTGCCGTTCCAGCCCCTGCCACACGTCGTCGTAGCGCTGCTGGAGGTGTTCGGCGCCCGCCGCCTGCGGGGTGAGGGTCACCGGCCAGCGGGTCTCGAACATGAACGCCAGCCCGTCGTCGATCTTCTGCGGCCGCAGCTCGGCCGCGCTCGCCCGGTCGAAGGTCTCCCGGTCCGGGCCGTGCGCCGACATCATGTTGTGCAGCGAGCCGCCGCCCGGAACGAAGCCCTCCGCCTTGGCGTCGTACGCGCCCTCGATCAGGCCCATGTACTCGCTCATCACGTTCCGGTGGAAGTACGGCGGCCGGAAGGTGTCCTCGCCCACCAGCCAGCGCGGCGCGAAGACCACGAAGTCCACACCGGCCAGGCCCGGGGTGTCCGAGGGGGAGGTCAGGACCGTGAAGACGGACGGGTCGGGGTGGTCGTAGGAGATGGTGCCGATCACATTGAACCGGCGCAGGTCATAGACGTACGGCACATGGTTGCCGTGCCAGGCGACCACGTCCAGCGGGCTGTGGTCGTAGGTGGCCCTCCAGAGGTTGCCGCAGAACTTGTTCACCACCTCCACCGGGCTCTCGACGTCCTCGTACGCCGCGACGGGCGCCCGGAAGTCCCGGGGATTGGCGAGCCCGTTGGCGCCGATCGGCCCGAGATCGGGGAGCTTGAACGGCGCCCCGTAGTTCTCGCACACATAGCCTCGGGCCGACTCGTCGAGCAGCTCCACACGGAAGCGCACCCCACGCGGGATCAGCGCAACATGGGCAGGCTCCACATGCAGGCGCCCGAACTCGGTGTGCAGCAGCAGCCCGCCCCGCTCGGGCACGATCAGCAGTTCGCCGTCGGCGTCGGAGAAGACCCGGTCCATCGAGGCGTTGGCGTGGTACAGGTGCACGGCCATGCCGGAGCGCTGGGTGGCGTCGCCGTTGCCGCCCAGCGTCCACAGGCCCGCGAGGAAGTCGGTGCCGGCCGGGGGCTGCGGCAGCGGGTTCCAGCGCAGCCGGTTGGGGTCGGGCACCGTCTCGGTGAAGGGGGCCGTGCGGATCGCGCCGTTGCCGGTGCGGGTGAACGCGGGGTGCGCGGCCGAGGGGCGGATGCGGTACAGCCAGGAGCGCCGGTTGTGCGCCCGCGGCTCGGTGAAGGCCGTACCGCTCAGCTGCTCGGCGTACAGGCCGAGCGGTGCGCGCTGCGGCGAGTTGCGGCCCTCGGGCAGGGCGCCCGGCACCGCCTCCGAGGCGTGTTCGTTGCCGAACCCGGTCAGATACGACAGCCCCTCGGCGGTCTTCCGTGCGTCCCCGCTCATCATCGCTCCTCGTGTTCCCGATTCCTATGCAACACCGTAGGAATGAGCGGGGGTCCGCGCAAGAGGGTCCGGGGTCCTCCCCCTCAGGTAGGGGCGGAACCCGACCTGAGGGGGATCCGGGCCGCCCCGCCGCTGTTCTACGCTCCCGCTCATGTCGTGGACGAAGGGGAAGCGCGGGCCGCTCGCCGCGCTCGCGGTGTGCGTCCTGCTGCCGCTGGGGGCGGTGGCCTGTACCACCGGTGAGGCGCACGGGGGCGCGGTCTCGTCCTCACCCGTGGGCAAGGTGCTGGACGAGACCGACACCACCGGCCGGAACCTGCGGGAGGTGCCCCGGAAGAACGCCCCCGAGGTCGCCGTCGAGGTCACCGAGGACCCGGCCGGCGGCTGGGACGTCCGGCTGGCCTTCCGGTACTTCGGCTGCTCCGCGCCCGGCGCGCGGCCGGCGGCGGTCACCGGCCGCGGATTCGTCCGCCTCTTCGTGGACGGGCGCCGGGTCGCCCGGCTGCACGGCCCCGCGTACCGCCTGGGCGCCGACGCCGTCCCGCACGGCACCCACCAGATCACCGCGCGCCTGTACGCCGACGACGGCACGGTGTGGGCGGTCCACGGCAAACCGGTCGAGAGCAGCGCCGACATAACGGTGTCGGACGCGGAGACGGGGAAGGCCGGCACGGGTCCGGACGGAACGGGCACGGCCGTCCCGGATGCTGCCGGCACGGGTGCGGCCGGCAGTGGCACCGCCGCCCCGGAAGGGACCGGCACGGATGCGGCGGAGGCGCCGGCCGGGGGCGCGTCGCCCGCCGGCGGCGGATGAGCCGGGCCCGCGGACCGGTCACACCGGCGCGGGCCCGCGCACGAGCCGCGCCCGCACATGAGTGCACCGGCCACCCGTCTCCGTACTGTGGGGGGAGGTTCACCGGATCCCGGCGGAAAGGCATCATGAAGCCCGTGCCCCACGCGACATCGCTCCGCCGTGCGCCCGTCCAGCGGCGCAGCGCCGAACGGCTGACCAGAATCCTGGACGCCTGCGCCGAACTCCTCGACGAGGTCGGCTACGACGACCTGAGCACCCGTGCGGTCGCCGAGCGCGCCGGAGTCCCCATCGGCTCGGTCTACCGCTTCTTCGGCAACAAACGGCAGATGGCCGACGCCCTCGCCCAGCGCAACCTGGAGCGGTACGTCGAGCGCGTCACCGAGCGGCTGAAGGAGGCCCCCAAGGGCGACTGGCGGGCCGCGATGGACGCCGTCCTGGACGAGTACCTCGGCATGAAGCGCACGGCGCCCGGCTTCTCGCTGGTCGACTTCGGCAACCAGATCCCGGTCGGCGTCCGGCAGGCCGAGCCCAACACCCGGGTCGCCGACCGGCTCGTCCACCTGCTCTCCGGCTACCTCGGCCGCAGCCCCGACGAGGAGCTGCGCCGCGTCTTCCTGGTCGCCGTGGAGACCGCGGACACCCTGGTCCAGCTCGCCTTCCGCCTCGACCCCCAGGGGGACGAGGCGGTCATCCGGGAGACACGGGAGCTGCTGCGGGCGTACCTGGGGCGCGTACTCGACTGAGCCGGGGGCGGCGCGGGTGCGGGAAGAAGCTCCCGGCAAGGGGGCTCCCCTCCATGCCTACCGGTCGGTATGCTCGCTCGGACCCGCCCGCGCCGACCCCTACGGGAGGACCCGTGTCCCGCACCGCCCTGCGAATCTGCCCCCTGTGCGAGGCCACCTGCGGGCTGACCCTGACCATCGAGGGCACCCGCGTCACCGGCGCCCGCGGCGACCGGGACGACGTCTTCAGCAAGGGCTTCATCTGCCCCAAGGGCGCCGCCTTCGGGGCCGTCGACGGCGACCCCGACCGGCTGCGCGGCCCGCTCGTCCGCAGGGACGGCATCCTGCGCGAGGCCACCTGGGAGGAGGCCTTCGACGCGGTCGCCGCCGGTCTGCGCCCGGTCGTGGAGCGGTACGGTCCCGACGCCGTCGGCGTGGTCCTCGGCAACCCCAACGTGCACACCGTGGCCGGCGGCCTGTACCCGCCGGTCCTGGTCGGCGCGCTGCGCACCCGCAGCCTGTTCACCGCCTCCACGGTCGACCAGATGCCCAAGCACGTCTCCAGCGGGCTGCTGTTCGGGGACGCCCACGCGATCCCGGTGCCCGACCTCGACCGCACCGGCCATCTGCTGCTCATCGGCGCCAACCCGCTGGAGTCCAACGGCAGTCTGTGCACCGCCCCCGACTTCCCCGGCCGGCTCAAGGCGCTCAAGGCCCGCGGCGGCCGCCTCACCGTCGTGGACCCGCGCCGCACCCGCACCGCCCGGCTCGCCGACCGGCACCTGGCGATCCGGCCCGGCACCGACGCCCTGCTGCTCGCCGCGATGGCGCACACCCTCTTCGCCGAGGACCTCGTCGACCTCAAGCACCTCGCCCCGCACGTCCAGGGTCTCGGCGAACTCCGGGACGCGCTGGCCGACTTCACCCCCGAGGCCGCGGCCCCCGCCTGCGACCTGGACGCCGCCGTCATCCGCACCCTGGCCCGGGACCTCGCCGCGGCCGACACCGCCGCCGTCTACGCCCGCATCGGCAGCTGCACCGTCCCGCACGGCACCCTGGCCAGCTGGCTGGTCGACGTCCTCAACATCCTCACCGGCAACCTGGACCGCCCCGGCGGCGCCCTCTTCCCGCAGGCCGCCACCGACCGGACACCCCGCCCGGCGGGCCCCGGCCGCGGCTTCCAGCTCGGCCGCTGGCACTCCCGGGTGAGCAAGCACCCGGAGGCGAAGGGCGAGTTGCCGCTCTCCGCGCTCGCCGAGGAGATCGACACCGCGACCGACGAGGGCACACCGGTCCGCGCGCTGATCGCCGTCGCCGCCAACCCCGTGCTCTCCGCGCCCGACGGCGACCGGCTCGACAAGGCCCTCGCCTCCCTGGACTTCATGGTCAGCGTCGACCCGTACCTGAACGAGACCTCGCGCCACGCCCACGTCGTACTGCCCCCGCCCCCGCCGTCCCAGAGCCCGCACCACGACTTCGCCTTCAACACCCTCGCCGTGCGCAACCAGGTCCGCTACACCCGCCCGGCCGTCCCGCTGGAGCCCGGCCGCATGGCCGAGAGCGAGATCCTCGCCCGGCTGGTCCTGGCCGCCACGGGCACGGACGGCGCCGACCCGGCCGCCGTCGACGCGATGGTGATCGAGCAGACCCTCGGCAAGGCCGTCCGGGACGCGCACTCACCGGTGCACGGCCGCGACCCGCACGACCTCGCCGCCCGGCTCACCGGCGACAACGGCCCCGAGCGGCGGCTCGACCTGATGCTGCGCCTCGGCCCGTACGGCGACGGCTTCGGCGCCCGCCCCGACGGGCTCACCCTGCGGAAGCTGCTCGACCACCCGCACGGCATCGACCTCGGCCCGCTGCGCCCGCGGCTGCCGCAGCCGCTGAAGACCCGCAGCGGCAAGGTCGAGCTGCTGCCCGAGCCGATCGCCGGCGACCTGCCCCGGCTGCGCCGGGCGCTGGACGAGCGGCCGGAGGGCCTCGTCCTCGTCGGCCGCCGCCATCTGCGCTCCAACAACAGCTGGATGCACAACGTGCCCGCCCTCACCGGCGGCAGCAACCGCTGCACCCTGCACATCCACCCCGAGGACGCCGGCCGGCTCGGCGTCCGGGACGGCGCGGACGTCCGCGTCAAGGGCGCCGGGGGAGCGGTGGTGGTCCCCGCCGAGGTCACCGACGGCGTCCGGCCCGGGGTGGTGAGCCTGCCGCACGGCTGGGGCCACGACCGGCCCGGCACCCGGCTGAGCCACGCCGCCGGCGTCCCCGGCGTCAACGTCAACCAGCTGCTCGACGGCAGCCTGCTCGATCCGCTGTCGGGCAACGCGGTGCTCAACGGCGTACCCGTCGAGGTCGTCACACTGCTGTGACCTGGACTTTTGCGCGTATTGCTCGCGTGTCAACGTCTTGTTAACGCCGTTTGAACGGACCTAACGTCATCGCACCGCCGACCCCCAGGTGGGATGTTCAAGGGCGAACGTTAGGTATCCACTCATGCTGACCATCCTCGGCTTCGCCATGATCGCGACCTTCCTGGTCCTGATCATGCTGAAGAAGATGTCGCCGATCGCGGCGCTCGTGCTCATACCCGCGCTCTTCTGCGTGTTCGTGGGCAAGGGCGCCAAGCTCGGCGACTACGTCATCGACGGCATCACCGGCCTCGCCCCCACCGCGGCGATGCTCATGTTCGCGATCGTCTACTTCGGTGTGATGATCGACGTCGGCCTCTTCGACCCCGTCGTGCGGGGCATCCTGAAGTTCTGCAAGGCCGACCCGCTGCGGATCGTGATCGGTACGGCCGTCCTCGCCGCGATCGTCTCCCTGGACGGCGACGGCTCCACCACCTTCATGATCACCGTCTCGGCGATGTACCCGCTGTACAAGCGCCTGAAGATGTCCCTGGTCGTGATGACCGGTGTCGCCGCCATGGCCAACGGCGTGATGAACACGCTGCCGTGGGGCGGCCCGACCGCCCGCGCCGCCACCGCGCTGAAGCTCGACGCCGGCGACATCTTCGTGCCGATGATCCCGGCCCTCGCCATGGGCCTGCTGTTCGTCTTCGCCCTCGCCTACGTCCTCGGCCGCCGCGAGCGCAGGCGGCTCGGCGTCCTCACGCTGGACGAGGTGCTGGTGGAGGAGACCGAGACGGTGCTGGTCGGCGCCGGAGCCGGCGCGGACGTGCAGAAGGCCGGCGGTTCGACTCCCGGCGCGGACCTGCCCGACGCGCCCGAGGACAAGAGCCTCCAGGTCCTCGACCCGGACCGCGCCACCCTGCGGCCCGCGCTGTACTGGTTCAACGCGCTGCTCACCGTCGCCCTGCTCACCGCCATGATCATGGAGTGGCTGCCGATCCCGGTGCTGTTCCTGCTCGGCGCGGCCCTCGCCCTGACCGTCAACTTCCCGCACATGCCGGACCAGAAGGCCCGGATCGCCGCCCACGCGGAGAACGTCCTCAACGTCTCCGGCATGGTCTTCGCCGCCGCCGTCTTCACCGGTGTGCTCCAGGGCACCGGGATGGTCGACCACATGGCGAAGTGGCTGGTGGCCAACATCCCCGACGGCATGGGCCCCCACATGGCCTTCGTCACCGGCGTGCTGAGCATCCCGCTCACGTACTTCATGTCCAACGACGGCTTCTACTTCGGCGTCCTGCCGGTGCTCGCCGAGGCCGGCCAGGCGCACGGCGTCCCCGCGGTGGAGATCGCCCGCGCCTCGATCATCGGCCAGCCCCTGCACATGTCCAGCCCGCTCGTCCCCGCCGTGTACGTCCTGGTCGGCATGGCCAAGGTCGAGTTCGGCGACCACACCCGGTTCGTGGTCAAGTGGGCCGCGCTCACCTCCCTGGTGGTGCTCGGCGCGGGAATCCTGTTCGGCATCATCTGACCACTCCACGGAGGTCGTACCCATGGCGCCCGGTGGGAACCGCGGCTGGCTGCTCCGCCTCGTCATCGCCTTCTCCTTCGCGCAGGGGGCGGTGTCGATGGCCCGGCCCGCCGTCTCCTACCGGGCCCTCGCGCTGGGCGCCGACGAACGCGCGGTCGGTGTCATCGCCGGTGTGTACGCGCTGCTGCCGCTGTTCGCCGCCGTACCGCTCGGCCGCCGCACCGACCACGGGCGCTGTGCGCCCCTGCTGCCGGTGGGTGTGGTCCTCATCGCCGGCGGCTGCGCGCTCAGCGGGCTCGCCGGCTCCCTGGGGACGATGGCCCTGTGGAGCGGGGTGATGGGCCTCGGCCACCTCTGCTTCGTGATCGGCGCCCAGTCGCTGGTGGCCCGCCAGTCCGCACCGCACGAACAGGACCGCAACTTCGGCCACTTCACCATCGGCGCCTCCCTCGGCCAGCTGATCGGCCCCGTCGCCGCCGGTGCCCTCATCGGCGGCCCGGACATGGCGCACAGCAGCGCGCTCGCCCTCGTCGTGGCGGGGGCGGGCGCGGCCGTGGCGTTCGCCTCGCTGTGGCGCATCGAGGACCGTACGGCCGCCGGCTCCCGCTCGCCGCGGGGCGAACGGGTGCCGGTCGCCGGGATCCTGCGCGCCCGGGGCGTGCCCGCGGGCATGCTCGTCAGTCTGTCGGTGCTGTCCGCGACCGACATCCTCACCGCCTACCTCCCGGTGGTCGGCGAGCACCGGGGCATCGCCCCGTCGGTGATCGGTGTCCTGCTCAGCCTCCGGGCCGGCGCGACCATCGCCTGCCGGCTGGTCCTCACCCCGCTGCTGCGGCTGCTCGGCCGGCCCGCGCTGCTCAGCGTGACCTGCCTGCTGGCCGCCCTGCTGTGCGCGGGGGTGGCGCTGCCGGTGCCGGTCCGGGTGCTCGGCGCGATGCTCACGGCCCTCGGCTTCTGCCTGGGCGTCGGCCAGCCGCTGTCGATGACGACGGTGGTGCAGGCCGCGCCCGACCGGGCCCGCTCCACCGCGCTCGCGCTGCGGCTGACCGGCAACCGGCTCGGCCAGGTCGCCGCGCCCGCCGCCGCGGGTCTGGTCGCCGGTGTGGCCGGGGTGGCGGCGCCGTTCGTGATGCTCGGGGCGTTGCTGCTGCTGTCGTCGGGGGTGGCGCTGCGCTCGCCGGGCCGGTCCGAGGGGCCGTCCGGGCGGGTGAGCGGGAAACGGCCGAGGCGCCCGGGATTGCGCCGCACGAGCGATCTCTGACGGCGCGTCGGGCGTCGGTGCCCGGGGCCGCGCGGCCCATGACGGAGAGTCCAGGCGAAAGAGCGATTTGTATGAAAATCGTCTGAACTCGGAGGATTGCGCATGCCCACCCTGACACTCCCACGTGCCGTCGGCTCCCGCGCGGGCGCCACAGTCGTCCTCACCGCCCTCGCCGCGGCGGGCGCGTCATGGGTGGCGGCGCCGAGCGCGGTGGCCCAGGGGGAGAACGGCGACATCCGGATCCACGACGAGCGCCACCTCCGCGGAACGTCGCTCGTGGGATCGGCCAAGGACGATCCGGTGGTCTGCAGGTTCTATCTCGAGGCCGTCAACTTCGACACCCTGACCAGCATCGCCTACACGATCACCCCGCAGCCCCCGCTGCCCACCGCCGCCACCGTCTCCGGGGTCATCCAGCTCGCCGGGGGCGCCGGGCACACCGACCCGCTGGGCCTGGCGGACGGGCAGTACAAGATCAGCTGGATCGTGGGGACCCCCGCGGCCGTGAAGGAGAAGGTCTTCCGGGTCAACTGCAAGGAAGGGCGCCACGAGGGGGAGCAGGGGGAGCGCGGGGAGCACGGCCCGAACGGGCAGATCGCCGACGACCAGCGGAACAACAACGGCGGCTGGGGCGGGAACGACCACGACGGCCCCAAGGGCGGCGTCCACGCGGGCGGCGGCGGCCTCATCGACACGGCCGCCGCGTACTCCCCGGTGGCCGCCGCGGCCGCCGTGGGTCTGGTCGCCGTCTGCGGTGCCGTGTACGTCCGGCTGATCCGCCGGCGGCCCCATGGTGCCGCGTAGGCGCCGACGCAGGCCCTGGCACCGGACCCGCGCCTACCGTCTGGCCAGGACGGCCCTGCTGGTGACCGTCCTGGTGACGGTAGTGGCCCGGTGCGGGCCGGACGGCGGAGCGGCCGGGGCCGGCCGGCGTGCCGCGGCGGCCTCCGGTGCGGACTCCTCCCGGTCCGGCGGCGGGGACGGCGGAGCGGAGGCCGGCCCCGACGAGGACCCGCCCCCCGACGCCCCGCCGCCCCGCCCGCTGCCCCGGTCCCGGCCGACGTCCTTCCGCGTGCCCTCCCTGGGGATCGACGCCCCCGTCACCCCGCTCCGCCTCGACCGCAACCACGAACTGGAGACACCGCCCGTCGACGCGCCCCGGCTGGTCGGCTGGTACGAGGGCGGCCCCACGCCCGGCGAGGCCGGCACCGCGGTCGCCGTGGGGCACCGCGACACCCGCACCGGGCCGGCCGTGTTCGCCGGACTCGCCCAGGTCGGATCCGGCAGGCGCATCGAGGTCCGGCGGGCGGACGGCCGTACCGCCGTCTACTCGGTGGACGGGGTGAAGGTCTTCGACAAGGCCGGCTTCCCCGACAAGGAGGTCTACGGCCCCACCGGCCGCCCGGAGCTGCGGGTGATCACCTGCGGCGGCCTCTTCAGCCGGCGGACCGGCTACACCAGCAACGTGGTGGTCTTCGCCCATCTGACCGCGACCCGGTGACCGGAGGGCCGGCCGGTACGGACTCCCTGTCCGCACCGGCCGGCCCGTTCGCGATGATGTCCCGGAAGGTCCGCGGCCCAGGAATGTCTGGCGCGCGAAAACTATCACCGCTAGTTTGAGTGCCGGACGACGCGGACCCGCCGGGAGGACACACATGAAGGCACACGACGCCCTGTACATCGACGGCGCCTGGCGCCCCGCGGAGAGCAGGGACGTGATCGAGGTCGTCAACCCCGCCGACGAGCAGGTCATCGGCCGCGTCCCGGCGGGCGGCGCGCTGGACGTCGACACCGCCGTACGGGCCGCCCGCGCCGCCCTGCCCGGCTGGGCCGCCATACCCCCGGCCGAACGCGCCGCGCGCCTGACCGCCCTCCGGGACGCCCTCGTGGCCCGCAAGGACGAGATCGCCGAGACGGTCACCGCGGAACTGGGTTCGCCCCTCGCCTTCTCCCAGGCCGTGCACGCGGCCGTGCCGATCGCGGTCGCGGGCTCCTACGCCGAGCTGGCCGCGACCCACGCCTTCGAGGAGAAGGTCGGCAACTCCACCGTCCTGCACGAGCCGGTCGGCGTGGTCGGCGCGATCACCCCCTGGAACTACCCGCTCCACCAGATCGTCGCCAAGGTCGCCCCGGCCCTCGCCGCCGGCTGCACGATCGTCCTCAAGCCCGCCGAGGACACCCCGCTCACCGCCCAGCTCTTCGCCGGGGCGGTGCACGAGGCGGGCCTGCCCGCGGGCGTGTTCAACCTGGTCACCGGCCTCGGCCCGGTCGCCGGCCAGGCCCTCGCCGAGCACCCCGGCGTCGACCTGGTCTCCTTCACCGGCTCCACGGCGGTCGGCCGGCAGATCGGCGCGGTGGCCGGCGCGGCCGTGAAGAAGGTCGCCCTCGAACTCGGCGGCAAGTCCGCCAACGTCATCCTGCCGGGCGCCGACCTCGCCAAGGCCGTGAACGTCGGCGTCGCCAACGTGATGTCCAACTCCGGCCAGACGTGCAGCGCCTGGACCCGGATGCTGGTCCACCGCGACCAGTACGCCGAGGCCGTCGAACTGGCCCGGACCGCCGCCGCCAGGTACGCCGACCGCATCGGCCCGCTGGTCAGCGCCAAGCAGCAGGCCCGGGTGCGCGGGTACATCGAGAAGGGCGTCGCCGAGGGCGCCCGCCTCGTCGCCGGCGGCCCCGACTCCCCCCGCGCGCACGGCTACTTCGTCAGCCCGACGGTCTTCGCGGACGTCACCCCCGAGATGACCATCGCCCAGGAGGAGATCTTCGGCCCGGTCCTGTCGATCCTGAGGTACGAGGACGAGGAGGACGCCCTGCGCATCGCCAACGGCACGGTGTACGGCCTCGCGGGCGCCGTCTGGGCCGCCGACGAGGCCGAGGCGGTGGCCTTCGCCCGCCGCATGGAGACCGGACAGGTCGACATCAACGGCGGCCGGTTCAACCCCCTCGCGCCCTTCGGCGGTTACAAGCAGTCCGGGGTCGGCCGGGAACTCGGCGCGCACGGACTCGCCGAGTACCTCCAGACCAAGTCCCTCCAGTTCTGAGGAGTCCGACACCCATGGCCGTACGAGCCGCCGTCCTGCCCGCCATCGGCGCCCCGCTGGAGATCACCGGCATCGAGCTGCCCGACCCGGGCCCCGGACAGGTCCGGGTCCGCCTCGCCGCCGCCGGCGTCTGCCACTCCGACCTGTCCCTGTCCAACGGCACCATGCGGGTGCCGGTCCCGGCCGTCCTCGGCCACGAGGGCGCCGGCACGGTCGTCGCGGTCGGCGAGGGCGTCACCCAGGTCGCGCCCGGCACCCCGGTCGTCCTCAACTGGGCGCCGTCCTGCGGTACCTGCCACGCCTGCACGCTGGGCGAGGTGTGGCTGTGCGCCAACGCGATGAACGGCGCCGCCGACGTCCACGCCCGCACCGCCGACGGCACCGCACTGCACCCAGGGCTGAACGTGGCCGCGTTCGCCGAGGAGACGGTGGTCGCCGCGTCCTGCGTGCTGCCGCTGCCGGAGGGGGTGCCGCTGACGGACGCCGCCCTGCTGGGCTGCGCCGTGCTCACCGGGTACGGTGCCGTCCACCACTCGGCGCGGGTCCGCTCCAGTGAGACCGTGGCCGTCTTCGGCGTCGGGGGAGTCGGCCTGGCCACCCTCCAGGCGGCCCGCATCGCGGGCGCGTCCCGGATCATCGCGGTCGACGTCTCGCCGGGGAAGGAGGAACTGGCCCGCGCGGCCGGCGCCACGGACTACGTCCTCGCCTCCGAGAACACCCCCCGCGAGATCCGCGCCCTCACCGGCAGGCAGGGCGTCGACGTCTCCGTGGAGTGCGTGGGCCGCGCGGTCTCCATCCGCGCCGCCTGGGAGTCCACCCGCCGGGGCGGCCGTACGACGGTCGTCGGCATCGGCGGCAAGGAGGAGCAGGTCGGCTTCAACGCCCTGGAGATCTTCCACTGGGGCCGCACCCTCTCCGGCTGCGTCTACGGCAACAGCGACCCCGCCCGCGACGTACCGCTGCTCGCCGAGCACGTCCGCGAGGGCCGCCTGGACCTGTCCGCCCTGGTCACCGAGCGGATCGGCCTGGAGGACATCCCGACGGCCTTCGAGAACATGCTGGCGGGCAAGGGAGGCCGGGCGCTGGTCGTGTTCTGAGGGGCGCGCCCGCGCTGTTGCCGGGCGGGGTGGGGCCGCCCGCCCGCGCCCCGAAGGGGCGCGGGGAACTGCGCGACCGGCCACGACGGGCCCGCCCCCGGCGTCCGGCGCCCCGCACGGCCCCGGCATCCGGCGCCCCGCACGGCCCCGGCATCCGGCACCCGCGCCGCCCGGGCGTCCGGCACCCGCGCCGCCCGGGCGTCCGGCACCCCGCACCGCTCCGGCGTCCGGCACCCCGCACCGCTCCGGCGTCCGGCACCCCGCACCGCTCCGGCGTCCGGCGCCCGCACCGCCCCGGCGTCCGGCACCCCGCACCACCCCGGCAGCCGCGTCAGCGCAGGGCGCTGGGCGGGATACCCAGCAGGTCGGAGAACGCCCGCTCCCCGGCCGGCGTCACCGTGACGGCCCGGGCCGAGCCGATCCGCGCGCACCACCCGGCGTCCAACGCGTGCCGGCACAGCGCCGCCCCCGCCGCCCCCGCGAGATGGGGTCGCCGTTCGGTCCAGTCGAGGCAGGCCCGGGCCGGCGGGCGCCGGCCGGTGAGGTCCAGCGGGATGCCCGCCGTACCGAACCACTCCACCCCGGCGTCGGTCAGCGCGAACCCGGTGTCCTGCCGCAGCAGCCCCCGCCCGGTCAGCGCATCGGTCAGCACGGTTCCCAGCCGCCCGGCCAAGTGGTCGTAGCAGGTACGCCCCCGCGCCATGGCCGCCCCGGCGCTCGCCGCGCGCAGGGTGCGCGGAGTCTGCCGCGCCCCCGCCGGGGGCACCTGTGCGGCGAGGTCCTCGACCAGCTGCGCCACCCGCGCACCGGCCAGCCGGACGTACCGGTGCCGGCCCTGTCGTTCCTCCGCGAGCAGGCCGCCGGCCACCAGCTTGCCCAGGTGCTCGCTCAGCGTGGACGCCGCGACACCGGCGTGCCGGGCCAGCTCCCCGGCCGTCCACGCCCGCCCGTCCAGCAGCGCCAGCAGACACGCGGCCCGGGTCCGGTCGGCGATCAGCCCGGCCAGCGCGGCCAGGCCCGCGGCCTGGGGGTCCTCGGTGCTCATGCCCCCAGCATGCGGCACCCGCGCTTCGGCGCCGGCCGAAGCGTCGTCACACGCGTACCTGCTCGTACTGCTGGGCCAGCCCGTCCAGCAGCGCGCTCAGCCCCGCCTCGAAGGCCCGCTCGTCGATCTTCTCCTGCTGCTCGGCGAGCAGGTGCGCCTGCCCGAGGTGGGGATAGTCGGCGGGGTCGTACGCGCTCGCGTCGTCCACGAAGCCGCCGGCGAACGAACCGAGCGCCGACCCCATGATGAAGTACCGCATCAGCGCGCCGATCGAGGTGGCCTGCGCCGGCGGCCAGCCCGCCTCCACCATCGCGCCGTAGACCGCGTCGGCCAGGCGCAGCGCGGCCGGGCGGCGGCCGGGGCCGCGGGCGAGGACCGGGACGATGTTCGGGTGGTCGCGCAGGGCTGCCCGGTAGGAGACGGCCCAGTCGTGCAGCGCGGTCCGCCAGTCCCGGCCGTCCTCGAACATCGACAGGTCGACCAGCGCGCTCACCGAGTCCGCCACGGCCTCCAGGATCTCGTCCTTGGTGCGGAAGTGGTTGTACAGCGAGGGCCCGCTCACCCCCAGCTCCGCGGCGAGCCGCCGGGTGGAGACCGCGGTCAGGCCCTCCCGGTCCACGAGGTCCCGGGCTGTCGCGACGATCCGGTCGGTGCTGAGGAGGGGCTTGCGCGGTCGGGCCATGGCGCACATAGTAGGGCTGCGCACCGGAAACTAGCAGTGCTAATTTAAATGTACGGCTTTCAAGAACCATCGGTTATGGGGTGATCTCGTGGTGAACCTGGGTCTCAGCGAGGAGCAGACGGCCGTACGGCGGCTCGCCCGGGACTTCGTGGAGCGCGAGATCGCCCCGCACGTGGTCGCCTGGGACCGCGCCGAGGAGGTCGACCGGGGCATCGTGAAGAAGCTCGGCGAGGTCGGCTTCCTCGGCCTCACCGTCGCCGAGGAGTACGGCGGCTCCGGCGGCGACCACCTCTCCTACTGCCTGGTCACCGAGGAACTGGGGCGCGGGGACTCCTCGGTCCGCGGCATCGTCTCCGTCTCCCTCGGACTCGTCGCCAAGACGATCGCCGCCTGGGGCAGCGAGGAGCAGAAGCGGCGCTGGCTGCCGGGGCTCACCTCCGGCGCGTACGTCGGCTGCTTCGGCCTCACCGAGCCCGGCACCGGCTCCGACGCGGGCAGCCTCACCACCCGGGCGGTGCGCGACGGCGACGACTACGTCGTGAACGGCACCAAGATGTTCATCACCAACGGCACCTGGGCCGACGTCGTCCTGCTCTTCGCCCGCTCCACCGACGCCCCCGGCCACAAGGGAGTCTCCGCCTTCCTCGTGCCCGCCGACACCCCCGGCCTGACCCGCCGCACCGTCCACGGCAAGCTCGGCCTGCGCGGCCAGGCCACCGCCGAACTCGTCCTGGAGGACGTGCGCGTGCCCGCGTCGGCGATGCTCGGCGAGGAGGGCAAGGGCTTCTCCGTCGCCATGTCCGCGCTCGCCAAGGGGCGGATGTCGGTGGCCGCCGGCTGCGTCGGGATAGCCCAGGCCGCGCTGGACGCGGCCGTGCGCTACGCCGGCGAGCGGGAACAGTTCGGCGGGCCCATCGCCCGGCACCAGCTGGTGCAGGAGCTGATCAGCGACATCGCCGTCGACGTGGACGCGGCCCGGCTGCTGACCTGGCGGGTCGCCGACCTCGTCGACCGCGGCGAGCCCTTCGCCGTCGAGTCCTCCAAGGCCAAGCTGTTCGCCTCCGAGGCCGCCGTGCGCGCCGCCAACAACGCCCTCCAGGTCTTCGGCGGCTACGGCTACATCGACGAGTACCCCGCGGGCAAGCTGCTGCGCGACGCCCGCGTGATGACCCTCTACGAGGGCACCAGCCAGATCCAGAAGCTGCTCATCGGACGTGCGCTGACCGGGGTCTCGGCGTTCTGAGTACCCGGCTGAGTATCTCGGCGGATGCGGCGGGGCCCGCGTTCGCCGAGGCTGTCGGCCATGAGTGAGACACCGGTCAGACAGCAGGGCACGGCCGCGTTCTACGGCCAGGCCGTCGCCTCCTTCGCGGTCGCCATGACGGCCACCGCCATCGGCATCCTCCGGCTCGACGCCAGTGCCTGGGTGCGCGGGTTCCTGGCGATCGCCGTCCTCTACCTCGTCACCTCCGCCTTCACCCTCGCCAAGGTGATCCGGGACCGGCAGGAGGCCGGGCAGATCGTCAGCCGCGTCGACCAGGCCCGCCTGGAGAAGCTGCTGGCCGAGCACGACCCCTACGAGAAGCTCTGACACGGCTACGCTAAGCGCTCGCTCACCGTCGGCGGTATGGTGGTGCTCCTGTCACCGAGAGGGGCGAGCGAGCGATGAGTACGGCGCAGGAGACGACCGGCGGCGAAGTGGAGCCGTGGGAAGAGGTCACCCCTGACGCGGCCCGGCGGCTGCTCGTCGCCGCCGTGGAGGCCTTCGCCGAGCGTGGGTACCACGCGACGACGACCCGCGACATCGCCGGCCGCGCCGGCATGAGCCCGGCCGCGCTCTACATCCACTACAAGACCAAGGAAGAGCTGCTCCACCGGATCAGCCGGATCGGCCACGACCGGGCCCTGGACATCCTGCGCACGGCGGCCCGCCGCGAGGGCAGCGCCACGGAGCGGCTGGCCGACGCCGTCAGCTCCTTCGTCCGCTGGCACGCGGGGCGGCGCACCACCGCGCGGGTGGTCCAGTACGAACTCGACGCCCTCGGCCCCGAGGCGCGCGCCGAGATCGTCGCGCTGCGCCGGCAGGTCGACGCCGAGGTGCGCGGGATCATCGAGGACGGCGTGGCCTCCGGCGAGTTCGACGTGCCGGACGTCAAGGGGACCACGCTCGCCGTGCTGTCGCTGTGCATCGACGTGGCCCGCTGGTTCGACGTGAACGGCCCGCGCACCCCCGAGGAGGTCGGCGCGCTCTACGCCGACCTCGTGCTGCGCATGGTCGGGGTCCGCTAGGCCCCGGGGCTACAGGTAGTACCGGGAGACCGATTCCGCGACGCACACCGGCTTGTCGCCGCCCTCGCGCTCCACGGTGAAGGCGACCGTCACCTGGACGCCGCCGGTGACGTCCTCGACGCCGGTGATCCTCCCGGTGGCGCGCAGCCGGGAGCCGACGGGGACGGGGGAGGGGAAGCGGACCTTGTTCGTCCCGTAGTTGACGCCCATCTTCACGCCCTCGACCCGGATGAGCTGCGGCCCGAAGAGCGGGAGCAGGGACAGGGTGAGGTAGCCGTGCGCGATGGTGGTCCCGAACGGTCCCGTGGCGGCCTTCTCCGGGTCCACGTGGATCCACTGGTGGTCCCCGGTCGCCTCGGCGAACAGGTCGATCCGCTTCTGGTCGACCTCCAGCCAGTCCGTGTGGCCCAGCTGCTCGCCCACGGCCGCCCTCAGCTCGTCGGGGGAGGTGAAGATCCTCGGTTCTGCCATGTTCCCGGCCTCTCGCTCGCGTCTCTAAGCAACTGCTTAGCATGGTCGGGTGAGGGGGCGATGTCAACGGAGGCGGGACCGGCCGGGTGGGTAGTCTCTGAGAGGTGCCACAGATTCCCGAGAAGATCCACGAGCTGACCGTCGGCCAGTTGTCCGCGCGCAGCGGAGCCGCGGTGTCCGCCCTGCACTTCTACGAGTCCAAAGGCCTGATCTCCAGCCGGCGCACCCCCGGCAACCAGCGCCGCTACAGCCGCGACACCCTGCGCCGGGTGGCCTTCGTCCGCGCGGCCCAGCGGGTCGGCATCCCGCTCGCCACGATCCGGGAGGCCCTGACCGAACTGCCCGAGGAGCGCACGCCGACGAGGGAGGACTGGGCGCGGCTGTCGGAGAAGTGGCGCACGGAACTGGAGGAGCGGATCCAGCAGCTGAACCGTCTGCGGGACCACCTCGCCGACTGCATCGGGTGCGGGTGCCTGTCCCTGGAGACGTGTGTGCTGTCCAACCCGGACGACGTGTTCGGCGAGCGGCTCACGGGGTCGCGTCTCATGGCGGAGCGGCGCTGAGGGGGACGACCGGGCCGGGGGACGGTTCGTCGCCGGCCGCGGGCGCGCGGTGGCTGATCGCGCGGTTCCCCGCGCCCCTGGGGAGCTGCGGCCGTCGTCGGCCTCAGGGCGCCGTCACGGCTGCGCCCTGCGCGGTAAGGGTGCGGCATCCCCTACGCACCCCCGCATCGGTGCCGGTCACCGCCCGGGTCCTCAGGCCGACATCAGCAGCCGTCCCCGTCGGGCGTGCTCAAGGGCCCTCGGGTCCAGGACGGGGCGCGGCACCAGGATCCCGCAGTCCGTGCAGACCGGGCCGGACGACGGCTCGTGGTCCAGGCCGTACTTCCAGACCAGGCGCTCTCCGCCGCACACCGGGCAGGACGAGCCCGGCTCCCGCTCCAGCGCGGCGATCAGCCGGCGCAGCACCACCGCCAGCGGCTCGTCGGGGTGCACCCGCGGGTCGTCGCACCAGGCGACCCCGAACCCGCCCCAGGTCAGCCGGTGCCAGTCGTCCACGCTGCCGGGCCGGCGCAGCCCGTCGTGCTTCTCCTTCCTGCGTCGCTCGGTGAAGTCGGTCTCGTAGGCGAGCCAGACGTCACGAGCCTCCTCCAGCTCCTCCAGCGCGGCCACGAGCCGCGCCGGATCGGGGGAGCGGTCCTCGGGGCCGAAACCCGCCCGGGAGCACAGATGGTCCCAGGTCGCCCGATGCCCGTAAGGGGCGAACTTCTCCAGGCACTTGCGCAGTGAGTACCGCCGTAGCGCCAGATCGCAGCCCGGGTCGCGTACCTGTCTCGCCAGACTCCGGAAACCGGCCATCGCCCTGCACCTCCGTCACACCTGCACCTGTACTTCGGTCACTTCGGCGTCGTCGCACGGACGTCGCCGAATAGACGTATCGACAGGCGATTCGGCTCCATCCCTTCTCGGGATCTCCTTGCGGACTCCAGAAAGTGACGCATGTTCATCTTTGAACGGGGGGATACCGGCGGTAACGTTCGGCCACCCCTGTCGCTAGGAGCTGCCATGCCACGGCGAACCCCACGTACCACGCTCGACAGACTGAGAACGTCCCGCCGACTCCCCGGGTTCCTGAAGACCGCGTCGATATGCGTCCTCGTCGCCGGTCTTCTCTCACCCCTCACACAGACCGCGGCGGCGGCGACCGGGACGGCGGCCGCCAACGACTACTGCGGCGGCCGGTGTTCGGACATCCTGCCGCCCGGCGAGAACGGCAACGCGACCCTCGCCCAGATCCTGCTCAACCAGGCCTTCGGCACCCAGCCCGCGCACGCCGAGGACCAGCTCGGCCCGTACGCCGACCTGGCCACCGGCTACAAGGGACTGACCGACGCCACGGTCAACACCTTCTTCAACGACGCCTCCTTCGGCGTCCCCGCCGACCAGGTCGCCTCCACCGAGAAGCCGGCCGGCCGCGGCGACGTCACGATCGTCCGCGACAAGAAGGCCGGTGTGCCGCACATCACGGGCACCACCCGGTACGGCACCGAGTTCGGCGCCGGATACGCGGCGGCCGAGGACCGGCTGTGGCTGATGGACGTCTTCCGGCACGTCGGCCGGGGCCGGCTGACCTCCTTCGCCGGCGGCGCCCCCGCCAACCAGGGCCTGGAGCAGCAGTTCTACCGCAACGCCCCCTACACCGAGGCGGACCTCCAGGCGCAGATCGACAACGCGGTCGCGAAGAACGGCGCCCGCGGCCAGCAGGCCCTCGCCGACGTCAAGGCCTACCTCGACGGCATCAACGCCTACATCGACGCCTCCGACAGCGGCCGCTACTTCCCCGGCGAGTACGTCCTGACCGGTCACAAGGACTCCGTCACCAACGCCGGCACCATAGAACACTTCAAGGTCACCGACCTGGTGGCGCTCGCCTCCGTGATCGGCTCGCTGTTCGGCTCCGGCGGTGGCGGCGAGGTCGACAACGCCGTGTCCCTGCTCGCCGCCCAGGCCAGGTACGGGGTCGAGGAGGGCACCAGGGTCTGGGAGTCCTTCCGCGAACGCAACGACCCCGAGGCCGTCCTCACCGTCCACGACGGCGAGAGCTTCCCCTACGGCGCCAAGCCCGCCGACGCCCAGGGCCAGGCCCTGCCCGACACCGGCTCGGTCACCCGGGAACCGCTCGTGTACGACCGCACGGGCAGCGCCGGGACCGCGGCCGCGAAGAGCACCACCGCCACCGCCGCGAAGACCGCCCTCGGCTCCGCCCGGCGCGGCATGTCCAACGCCCTCGTGGTCAGCGGCAAGCACACCGCCGGCGGCCACCCCATCGCCGTCTTCGGGCCGCAGACCGGCTACTTCGCGCCGCAGCTGCTCATGCTCCAGGAGATCCAGGGCCCCGGCCTCAGCGCCCGCGGCGCCTCCTTCGCGGGCCTGAGCATGTACGTCGAACTCGGCCGCGGCCAGGACTACTCCTGGAGCGCCACCACCTCCGGCCAGGACATCATCGACAGCTACGCGGTCGAGCTGTGCCAGGACGACTACCACTACCTGTACCACGGCACCTGCACGCCCATGGAGAAGGTCGAGCAGAAGAACGCCTGGAAGCCGACCACCGCCGACGGCACGGCCGAGGGGTCGTACACCATGCGCGTGTGGCGGACCCGGTACGGCCCCGTGGAGTACCGGGCGACCGTCGGCGGCAAGAAGGTCGCCTACACCACCCTGCGCTCCTCCTACCTGCACGAGGCCGACTCCATCATCGGCTTCCAGATGCTCAACGACCCCGACTACGTCAAGGGTCCGCAGGACTTCCAGAGCGCGGCGCAGCACATCAACTACACCTTCAACTGGTTCTACGCCGACTCACAGCACACCGCCTACTACAACAGCGGTGACAACCCGGTCCGGGCGAGCGGTGTCGACAGCGAGTTCCCGGTGTGGGCGCGGCCCGCGTACGAGTGGCGGAACTGGGACCCGGCCACCAACACCGCCGACTACACCCCGGCCTCCGCGCACCCCCACTCCGTCGACCAGGACTACTACGTCTCCTGGAACAACAAGCAGGCCGAGGACTACACGACCGCGTCCTGGGGCGACGGCTCCGTGCACCGCGGCAACCTGCTGGACGACCGGGTGAAGAAGCTGGTCGCGGCGGGCGGGGTGACCCGTGCCGAGCTGGTGCGGGCCATGGCGGACGCGGGCCTCGCCGACCTGCGCGCCGAGGACGTGCTGCCCAGGCTGCTCAAGGTGATCACCTCCTCGCCGGTGACCGACTCCACGGCCGCCGCGGCGGTGGGCAAGCTCCAGGCGTGGGTGACGGCGGGCGCCAAGCGCACCGAGACCTCGGCCGGTTCCAGGAAGTACGCCGACGCCGACGCGGTCCGCATCCTGGACGCCTGGTGGCCGCTGCTGGTCAGGGCCGAGTTCGAGCCCGGTCTCGGCAGCGACCTGTACACGGCGTTCACGAGCAACCTGCCGGTCGACGAGGCGCCCTCCGCCGGACACGGACCCACCGGCTCGCACGCCGGCAGCTCCTTCCAGTACGGCTGGTGGTCCTACGTCGACAAGGACGTCCGGGCCGTGCTCGGGGAGCCCGTGCGGGGCGGCCTCGCCCGGACGTACTGCGGCGGCGGCAGCCTCACCGCCTGCCGGGACACCCTGATCAGCACGCTGAAGGACGCCGCGGGCAGGACCGCCGCCCAGGTCTACCCGGGCGACGACCAGTGCGCGGCGGGCGACCAGTGGTGCGCCGACTCGATCGTCCAGCGCACCCTGGGCGGCATCAAGCACGGGAGGATCAGCTGGCAGAACCGGCCGACCTTCCAGCAGGTCGTGGAGTACACCTCGCACCGCTGAGGTGACGCGGGCGGCGGGTCACGCGATACGGCCCGCCGCCACCACCAGCCGCGCCAGCTCGGGGTGCACGATGTCGCTGTGCGCCCCCGTCGGCGCGCCCCCGCGCCGGACCACGGCCGCCGCGTCCACGTTCACGCACCCCGACGCGGGCAGCCGGCCGTCCAGCGCCGCCGCGAGGTCCAGCCGGACCGTGCCCTGCACCGCCTGCACCCCGTCGTGCCCCAGGGCCCCCCACCGCGGCCCGAGCACGGCCGCGATCTCGTTGCCCGCGCAGGAGCGGTCGTCCCCGGCGAGCCGGGAGGCCAGCGGGTAGAACGTGCCGAGGGCCGCGTCGAAGTGCGAGTAGCAGCACACCAGCGGGCCGTCGACGCGCCGCTGCAGGTCCTTCAGCATCCCCGACCGGTCCGGGGCGTGCGGCAGCCGGGCCGCGAACGCGTAGTGCGAGAAGGCACCCTGCAGCAGGGTCACCGACTTCACCGTGTCCACGCCCCCGGGCAGCCCGCGCAGCGCGAACGCCACCAGCCGGCCGCCGAAGCTGTGCCCGACGAGGTGCACCCGCACCCCGGGAGCCGCCTGCGCCAACCGGCCCAGCAGCGGGCCGAGTCCCCGCTCACCGACCGTCCCGGCCCGCCGTTTCATCCGGTAGTACGTCGCCTGCCGCAGCAGCTCCTTGGCGCCCTCCCACGGGTTCGGGATGCCGAACTGCGGCGCCCCGGAGGAGTCGAGCGCGGCCAGCGCCCCGGCGAACTGCTCGCAGGCGGCCACCGGATCACCACCGAACACGGCGGGCTCGCCGTCCTCGTCCGTGTCGGCCACCGGCTCCGGTGCGCCGTCGTCCAGCAGCAGCCGCACCAGCCGCCCGAACTCCGCCAGCCCCGCGGTGCCGTCCGGCCGTTCGTCCAGCATCCGGGCCAGCTGGTCCAGCACGGTCGTCCGGCCCGGGAAGGCCTCCAGCAGCGCGCGCCGGGTGTCCTTGTCCAGCGCCGGACGCGGCCGCGCCTCCGCCTCCACGGCCGCCACCGACCTCGGGAAGTCGGGGATCGGCTCGTCGCTGAACCGCATCGACGGCCAGACCACGCCGACGTACCCGAGCCGGGCCTTCGGCGCCAGCCCCGGAACCGGGGCGAAGAAACGGCGGTACAGCGCCGTCGCGCCCGAGCGGTCGTTGTTCCAGCCGTGCGAGAAGACGATCAGGTCACGGACACCGCGGTCCGCGGCCTGCGCCAGCAGCCGGTCGCGTTCGGGGCCGTCCACGTCCCCGTCCGCGTCGAAGGTCAGCTCCCAGTACGGAGCCACACTCATCCCAGGATCCGCCATGCCAGGCCCCCAAGTCCCGGAGGAGGTGCGCTATGTGTACAGGAGATACCCCTTCCGCACGCGCCGGAACGCGGCGAGCTCCTCCTGCCAGGCCCCCGTCACCTCGTCGGTGCCGGCACCCGCGTCGATCATCGTGCGCACCCGGGCCGAACCGGTCAGCTTGTCGATCCAGTTGTCGGGCCGCCACGCGAAGCCGCTCCACACCTTCCGCGCGGTCACCAGCAGGGCGACGCCGGTGCGCACGGGGTCGTAGGCGGCCCGGTCGGTCACATGGATCTGCACCCCGCCGACGGTCCTGCCCTGGAACTTGGAGAACGTGGGCGTGAAGTACGCCTCCCTGAACCGCACCCCGGGCAGCCCGAGTCCGTTCGCGGCGGCGGCCCAGCGGCCGTCCAGCCCCTCGGCGCCGAGGAGTTCGAAGGGCCGGGTCGTGCCGCGCCCCTCGGAGAGGTTGGTGCCCTCGACCATGCAGGTGCCGGAGTACACCAGCGCGGTGTCCGCGGTGGGCATGTTGGGGCTCGGCGGCACCCAGGGCAGGCCCGAGGCGTCGTAGAACGCGGAACGCCGCCAGCCCGTCATGCGTACGGTCTCCAGGGGGACCGGCGTGGTCAGGAACTCCCCGTTGAACAGGCGGGCCAGCTCCGCGACGGTCATCCCGTGCGCCTGCGCGACCGGCTGCCGGCCGACGAAGGTGGCGAACTCCTTGTGCAGCACCGGCCCCTGGGCCTCGCGTCCGGTCACCGGGTTGGGGCGGTCCAGCACGACGAAGCGCTTCCCGGCGAGCTGGGCCGCCTCCATGCAGTCGTACAGGGTCCAGATGTAGGTGTAGAAGCGGGCGCCGACGTCCTGGATGTCGAAGACGACGGTGTCGACACCGGAGGCGGTGAAGACGTCGGCGAGCGGCCGGCCGCTCTTCAGGTACGTGTCGTACACCGGCAGGCCGGTCGCGGGATCGTCGTAGCGGTCCTCGGAGCCGCCCGCCTGCGCGGTGCCGCGGAAGCCGTGCTCGGGACCGAAGACCGCCGTCAGCCTGACGCGGGAGTCCTGGTGCATCACGTCGACGATGTGCTCGGTGGCCCGGGTGATGCCGGTGGGGTTGGTGACGACGCCGACCTTCTGGCCGTCCAGCAGCGCGTATCCGTCGTCGGCGAGCCGTTCGAAGCCGGTGCGCAGGTGCTCGTGGTGGCGGGGCGCCGCCGGGGCCGCCGCCAGCGCCGTCGAGGCGAGCAGGTTTCTCCGGGAGAGATGCATGGGGTCCTCCGGTGAGTGGGCACGCCCTTTGAGGTTGGAGCAGTTCCCCTTCCTTCACACATACCGACCGGTTAGTCTGGCCCGACCAGAGCCGACGCGCGCCGCGCGAAAGTCGTGTCGAAGGAGACCGATGGTGGAAGCCGTGCAGGATGCGGGAGTGGTCGTCACCGGAGCGGGTGGCGGGATCGGGGCCGCGCTGGCCCGGCGGTTCGCCGCCGAGGGGGCCCGGGTCGTGGTCAACGACCTGGACGCCGCGAAGGCGAAGGCGGTGGCCGACGAGATCGGCGGGACCGCCGTGCCCGGGGACGCCTCCGCGATCGTCGCCGACGCCCGGGACGCGCTCGGCGGCACGGTGGACGTCTACTGCGCCAACGCGGGCGTCGCCTTCGAGGACGGCGACCTCGACGGCGCCCTGGACGAGAAGACCTGGGCGACCTCCTGGGACGTCAACCTGATGGCCCACGTCCGGGCGGCCCACGCGCTGCTGCCCGACTGGCTGGAGCGGGGCAGCGGACGGTTCGTCTCCACCGTCTCCGCGGCCGGGCTGCTGACCATGATCGGCGCGCCCTCCTACAGCGTGACCAAGCACGGCGCCTACGCCTTCGCCGAGTGGCTGTCGCTGACGTACCGGCACCGGGGGGTCAGGGTCCACGCGATCTGCCCGCAGGGCGTGCGCACCGACATGCTGGCCGCCACCGGCAGCGCGGGCGACCTGGTGCTCCAGCCGACCGCGATCGCGCCGGAGGCGGTGGCCGACGCCCTGTTCGAGGGCATCGCCCAGGACCGCTTCCTGATCCTGCCGCACCCGGAGGTCGCCGGCTTCTACCAGGCGCGGGCCGGCGAACCCGACCGCTGGCTCGCCACCATGAACCACATCCAGCAGAAGTGGGAGGCCGCCCGGTGACCACCTCCCCCTACGCCGCCCGCCCCTGGCTCGCCCTGCTGGAGGAGGCCCAGCGCGCCCCGCTCGACCCCGCCGACTCCCTCGTCCACGCCCTGCGCGACGCCGTCGCCGAGGCCCCCGACCGGCCCTGTCTCGCCTACTTCGACGCCCGGCTCGGCTACCGCGAGGTCGACGAGCTGAGCGACTCCGTCGCCGCCCACCTCGTGGCGCGCGGCCTGGAGCGCGGCGACCGGGTGGCCGTCCTGCTGCAGAACTCCCCGCACTTCGTGCTGGCCGTGCTCGGCGCCTGGAAGGCGGGCGCGACCGTCGTCCCGGTCAACCCCATGTACAAGTCGGCCGAGGTGGCGCACGTCCTGCGGGACGGCGAGGTGGCCGCGCTGGTCTGCTCCGACCGGGCCTGGGAGTCGTACCTGAGGGAGACGGCCGCCGGCTCGCCGGTGCGGATCGTGCTCACCGCGTGCGAGCGGGACTTCCAGAGCCGGAACGACCCGCGCGTGCTGGCCTTCGAGCGGCTGCCCCAGGCCCCGGACGCCGATGACCTGGTCGCCGTCGCCCGGCAGGGCGGCCGGGCACCCGAGGGCCTCCTGCCGCGCCCGGACGACATCGCGCTGATCAGCTACACCTCCGGCACGAGCGGCACCCCCAAGGGCGCCACCAACACGCACGCCAACATCATGCACAACGCCGAGCGGCTGGCCACCGGGCTCGGCCTGCCCCAGGCGCCCGTCTTCTACGCCCTCGCGCCGCTCTTCCACATCACCGGCATGGTCTGCCAGTTCGGCGCCTGCCTGAGCAGCGCCGGCACCCTGGTGCTCACCTACCGCTTCGACCCCGGCGTCGTGCTGGAGGCCTTCGCCGAGCACCGCCCGCACTACACCGTCGGCCCCGCCACCGCCTACATGGCGCTCGCCGCCCACCCGGACGCCGCCCCCGAGCACTTCGCCTCCTTCGTGGACCTCGCCTCGGGCGGCGCACCCGTGCCGCCGGCCCTGGTGGAGAGGTTCCGGGAGCGCTTCGGGCCGTACATCCGGGTCGGCTACGGCCTCACCGAGTGCACCGCCCCCTGCGCTGCCGTCCCGCCCCACCTGGAGGCCCCCGTCGACCCGGTCTCCGGGACCCTCTCCGTCGGCCTGCCCGGCGCCGACACCGTCGTGCGGATCCTGGACGAGCAGGGCGCGGAGGTGCCCTTCGGCGAGCAGGGCGAGATCGTCGTCCGCGGACCGCAGGTGGTGCCGGGCTACTGGCGGCGCCCGGACGCCACCGCCGAGACCTTCCCGGACGGCGAGCTGCGCACCGGCGACATCGGGTTCATGGACGAGCAGGGCTGGCTGTACGTCGTGGACCGCAAGAAGGACATGATCAACGCGTCCGGTTTCAAGGTGTGGCCGCGGGAGGTCGAGGACGTCCTCTACACGCACCCGGCGGTGCGCGAGGCGGCCGTCGTGGGCGTGCCCGACGGGTACCGTGGCGAGACCGTCAAGGCTTATATCAGCCTCCGTCCGGGCGCGGAGGCGGACCCGGACGAACTCGCCGGGTACTGCAAGGAGAGACTGGCCGCCTACAAGTACCCGCGGCAGGTGGAGGTCCTGCCCGACTTGCCCAAGACGGCGAGTGGGAAGATCCTCCGTCGGGAACTGCGTTCCCGGAACACCGAGTGAACATCACGGAAAGGCAGGTGGCGGCAGTGCCCAGGACGACGGACGGAGACGGTACGCCCGTCCCGCAGCGGCTGCTGGCCGCCGCCACCCGGCTCTTCGCCGAGCGCGGCTACGACCGCACCTCCGTGCAGGAGATCGTGGAGGCGGCCGGCGTCACCAAGGGGGCGCTCTACCACTACTTCGGCTCCAAGGACGACCTGCTGCACGAGGTGTACGCGCGCGTGCTGCGCCTCCAGCAGGAGCGGCTGGACACCTTCGCGAACGCCGACGAGCCCGTGGAGAAGCGGCTCAGGGGCGCGGCGGCGGACGTCGTCGTCACGACGATCGAGAACCTCGACGACGCGATGATCTTCTTCCGGTCGATGCACCACCTGAGCCCGGAGAAGAACAAGCAGGTCCGCGCCGAGCGCCGGCGCTACCACGAGCGGTTCCGGGCGCTGGTGGAGGAGGGGCAGAAGGCGGGCGTCTTCTCCACGGCGACCCCGGCCGACCTGGTGGTGGACTACCACTTCGGCTCCGTCCACCACCTGTCGACCTGGTACCGGCCCGACGGACCCCTCAGCCCCCAGGAGGTGGCCGACCACCTGGCCGACCTCCTCCTGCGGGCCCTGCGGCCCTAGCGGGTCCTGGGGACCTGGCGGGTCCTGGGGACCTGGCGGGTCCTGGGGACCTGGCGGGCCCTGGGGACCTGGCGGGTCCTCAGAGGTACCGCTTCAGCTCCCGGCGGGCCAGCGACCGCTGGTGCACCTCGTCCGGGCCGTCGGCGAGCATCAGGGTCCGGGCGCTCGCGTACAGCTCGGCCAGCGGGAAGTCCTGGCTCACCCCGCCCGCGCCGTGCAGCTGGATCGCCCGGTCCAGGATGCCGACCACCGCGCGCGGGGTGGCGATCTTGATGGCCTGGATCTCCGTGTGGGCGCCCTTGTTGCCGACGGTGTCCATCAGCCAGGCCGTCTTCAGCACCAGCAGCCGCAGCTGCTCGACGGTGACCCGGGCGTCGGCGATCCAGTTCTGCACGACTCCCTGCTGGGCCAGCGCCTTGCCGAACGCGGTACGGCTCACGGCCCGCCGGCACATCAGCTCGATCGCCCGCTCGGCCATGCCGATCAGCCGCATGCAGTGGTGGATCCGGCCGGGGCCGAGCCGGGCCTGGGCGATGGCGAAGCCGCCGCCCTCCTCGCCGACGAGGTTCGCCACGGGCACGCGCGCGTGGTCGAAGACCACCTCGGCGTGGCCGCCGTGGGAGTGGTCCTCGTAGCCGAAGACCTGCATCGCCCGCCGGACCGTGACACCGGGGGTGTCGCGCGGCACCAGGACCATGGACTGCTGGCGGCGGATGTCCGCCCCGTCCGGGTCCGTCTTGCCCATCACGATGAAGAGGGCGCAGTCCGGGTTCATCGCCCCGGAGATGTACCACTTGCGGCCCGTGATGACGTACTCGTCGCCGTCCCGCTCGATGCGCGTGGTGATGTTGGTGGCGTCCGAGGAGGCCACCTCCGGCTCGGTCATCGCGAACGCCGACCGGATCTCACCGGCCAGCAGCGGCTGGAGCCACTGCTTCTTCTGCTCCTCGGTGCCGAACTGCGCCAGCACCTCCATGTTCCCGGTGTCGGGCGCGGCGCAGTTGGTCGCGGTGGGCGCGAGGTGCGGGGAGCGGCCGGTGATCTCGGCGAGGGGCGCGTACTGGAGGTTGGTCAGCCCCGCGCCGTACTCGGCGTCCGGCAGGAAGAGGTTCCACAGACCCTGCCGGCGCGCCTCGGCCTTCAGCTCCTCCACCACGGCCGGGGTGTCCCAGGGGGAGGCGAGGGCGGCCCGCTGCTCCTCCGCGACCGCCTCGGCGGGGTAGACGTACTCGTCCATGAAGGCGAGGAGCCTGGTGCGCAGTTCCTCGGTGCGCGCGTCGAACGCGAAGTCCATGCCGGTCAGCCTTCCTGAAGAGTGGTCAGTCCGTGGTGGATGAAGACGGGCACGAGGTCGCCGATGCGGTCGAAGCCGCGGCCGACCGTCTGGCCGAGCGTGTACCGGTAGTGGATGCCCTCCAGGATCACGGCGAGCTTGAACCAGGCGAACGCCGTGTACCAGGAGACGGCCGAGACGTCCCGGCCCGAACGCCGGGCGTACCGCTCGATCAGCTCCCGGGGGTCGGGGTGGCCCGGGGCCTCGGCGGTAGTGGAGACGGGGGAGTCCGGCATGCCGAGCGGCCGGCTGTACATCACCAGCAGGCCGAGGTCGGTCAGCGGGTCGCCGAGCGTGGACATCTCCCAGTCGAGGATCGCCTTGATCGTGTCGTCGTCCCCGATCAGCACGTTGTCCAGGCGGTAGTCGCCGTGCACGACGGCCGGGGCGGGGGAGACGGGCAGGGCACGGCCGAGGGCCGCGTGCAGCTCGTCGATGCCCGCCAGGTCGCGGTTGCGGGAGGCGTCCAGCTGCTTGCCCCAGCGGCGCAGCTGGCGGTCCAGGAAGCCTTCCGGGCGGCCGAAGTCGGCGAGGCCCACCTCGGCGGGGTCCACCGCGTGCAGCTCGACCAGCGTGTCCACCAGGGACAGCACCGCGTTCCGGGTGCGCTCCGCGCCGAGCGGCGCGAGCTGGTCGGCGGTGCGGTACGGCGTCCCCTCCACGAACTCCATGACGTAGAAGGGTGCCCCGAGCACCTCCTCGTCCTCGCACAGCAGCAGCGGGCGGGGGACCGGCACCTGGGTCGGGTGCAGCGCGCTGATGACCCGGTGCTCGCGCTTCATGTCGTGCGCGGTGGCCAGCACATGGCCGAGCGGGGGACGGCGGACGACCCACTTCGACGTGCCGTCGGAGAGCGCGTAGGTGAGGTTCGACCGTCCGCCCTCGATCAGCCGTCCGGTCAGGGGGCCGCTCACCAGACCGGGACGCTCGCGGTCGAGCAGGGCGCGCAGCCGGTCCAGGTCGAGTCCGGGCGGGTGGTCGGCGCTCATACATCACTCCTACGAACGGGTGAACAGGACCCGACTCATGATGCCGACCGGTCGGTATGTCGTCCAGTGTGCGCGGCGAAGATCCGCCCGAACGTGACCGGAGCCACGATAGGCCGACGGCCCCCCGGCGCGCTGCCGGGGAGCCGCCGGCCCTCGTCATGGCGGGGTCAGCGGTGGTCTCCGTCCCGTCGGGGCGCCTCGCTGCCGTCGGGCCGGTGGTCGTCTCGTTCCCGTCGGGTCAGTGGTCGTCCCAGTGGTTTCCGTGCTCGGCGTGCCGGTGCCCGCCGTGCAGGTAGTCCACGTGGTCGCCGTGCCGCACCTGCGCGTGCCCGCACTCGTCGTGGTGCACGTGCTCATGGGCCTCGTGCACGGCGTGCCCGGCCGGTTCGCACTCGTCCCAGTGGCCCGCGTGCTCCCGGTGCAGATGCCCCTCGTGCGCGTAGTCCACGTGGTCGCCGTGCGGTACGGCGCTGTGCCCGCAGCCCGGCCCGTGGCGGTGCGCCCCGTGCTCGGCGTGTTCCTGGTGGAGGGTGGTCATGGTGCTCACCTCCGTGGGGTACGGGGTGCCCGGCATCGGAACCGCCACGCGAAAGCCGTGTGCCGGGGCATCCCGGTCGCGTGGCGCACGAGTACCCCGGAGGGCCGAGGGCATGAAGGGCATCGGCCACCGCCGCTACGGCGGACCGCAGGTGCCGGGGTACGGCGAGCCGCGTGACCCCGAGGCCGGCCCCGACCCGGTCCTGGCCGGGGTGCGCGCGGTGATCCCGGCCGCGAAAAAGGTCCTAGACGACGAGCACCGCCGCGCACACCGCCAGCGCCACCGCGCACAGCGCCGCCGCCGTCGCGTGCCGGGGCGCCAGCGCGGGAGGGCGGGGGCCGGCCGTCAGGGTGCGGATGCGGTGCTGGGCCACTCCCAGGAAGCCCAGCCAGAGCGCGCCGCACACCGCGCACGCGACGATCCCGGCGGCCGGCCCCCGCCCGTGCAGCGCGCTCTTCACCGCGAGCACCGCGGCCACGGTCGCCGACAGGGTCGTACGCCGCCAGGCCAGCCGGGTGCGCTCCGGCTGGAGCCCCGGGTCCCGCTCGGCGCCCGCCGCTCCGGTGCTCATCCTTCCCACCCGACCAGCACCACCACGACCATCGCGACGGCCACCACCGCCACGACCAGGCTCAGCAGCGCCGGGAAGCGGGACGCGGGCAGGTCCTCGCCGCGTCGCATCGCCCGCTCGCAGCGCACCCAGTGGTTCACCGCGCGCAGGGAGCAGAGCACACCGGCCGCGAGCAGGGCGAGGGCGAGGCCGACGCGCCACGCCCAGCGCAGGTCCGGCAGGAACTGGTCCACCGCGAATCCGCCGCCGATCAGTGCCAGCGCGGTGCGCAGCCAGGCGAGGAAGGTGCGCTCGTTGGCCAGCGAGAACCGGTAGTCGGGCGTACCGCCCTCGTCCCGCACCCGCTCCGGCGTGAACCACAGCCGGATGTTCCGTACGAATTCGCTCACGCGGCCGACCCTACCCGGCGGTCACCGGCCCGCCCGGAACGCCCGCAGCCGCTCGTACGCCGCCCGTCCGTCCGGCACCCACTCCCACGCGCCGAGCCGCCGCTCGACCTCCTCCTCGGGCAGGAAGGCGTGCCACTGGACCTCCTCCGGCTGCGGGCGCACCGGCAGCTCGCAGCGCACCTCGTACACCGCCGACCACCAGCTGTTCCCGGCCCCGTCGTCGTACAGGAACTTGAAGAGGTACGCCGGCCGGGGCAGCCCCGTCACGCCCAGCTCCTCCTCGGCCTCCCGCAGCGCCGCCTCGTCGTACGACTCGCCCGCGCCGACGACCCCGCCGACGAACACGTCGTACAGGGAGGGGAAGACGAGTTTGGTGGCGGTGCGCCGGTGCACGAAGATCCGGCCGGCCGCGTCCCGGGCCTGGACGAACACGCAGCGGTGGCGCAGCCCGCGCACGTAGACCTCGCCGCGCGGGTACTGGCCGACGACCCGGTCGTGCTCGTCGACGATGTCGAGGATCTCGTCAGCAGGGTTCATGCCGGTATCCAAGCAGGGCGGTTCGTGCCGGGGTCCTGGCGGGGCGGCTGTCTCAGCGGCGCTGGAGGGCCCGGGGCGTGCGCTCCGTCTCCGCCGTGCCGCAGGGCATCGCCGGATGCAGCCCGAGCAGCACGATGCCCGCCACCACGGCCGCGAGCCCGGCCGCCTCCCAGGCCAGCGCCCCGGTGTCGGTGCGCAGCCGGTCGCCCATGAAGCCCACCCCGCACAGGATCCCGGCGAGCGGCTCGGCCGCCGTGAGCGCGGGCAGCGACATGCGCAGCGGGGCCGTCTCGAACGCGCTCTGCACCAGGACGAGACCGGTGACCCCGCACGCCACCACGCCGTACGGCTGCCAGCCGGTGAACAGCTCGGTGAGGCCGCCGTCGGAGAAGCGGGTCCCGCTCACCCGGGTCAGCGCGTCCTGGACGCCGTACAGCAACCCGGCCGCCAGGGCCAGCAGCACCGGGCCCCAGCTCAGCCGGGAGCGCTTGGCGTACGTCGTGAGCAGCAGGGCGGCGCCCACCACCAGCCCGATGATCAGCCAGTGCCGCAGCGGATCGTCGACCGCCGAGCCGCCCCGTGGCTCACCCGCCGTGATGAACGCGCTCACCCCGCCCGCGAGCAGCAGCAGACCGGCCCAGCCCTGGCGGCCCAGGGCCTGCTTGGTCTGGTGCCGGGACAGGGCCAGGGCGAACAGCAGGTTGGTCGCGAGCAGCGGCTCGACCAGGGAGATCTCGCCCTCGCCGAGGGCGACCGCACCGAGCACCATGCCCGCCACCATCAGTCCGAGCCCGCCCAGCCAGCGCGGCACCCGCATCAGGTCGAGCAGCAGCCGGAAGGAGAGGAAGTCGCCGAGCGGCGCCCGCTGCGCCGCGTTCTGCTGGAGGACGAAGCCGAAGCCCAGGCAGCAGGCCGCGCTCACGGCGAGCAGGAGAACCAGTACGGACACGCTGTGTACCTCGATCATCCGGCCGGACCACGGGCGGGTAGTGGCCGACTGTAGCGCCCCGGGGACGGCATTGCCCCGGAAGTACCCGGAACCGGGCGGTTGACTCGCCATGGTCCGGGGCCGGGGCGCGCGGCGCCATGGTGTACGCCACAGAGGACGACAGCATGGCGCACGCCACAGTGACCGGTGCCCTGCCGTAGGCCGCGGAGGACCGGTGTGGTCGCGTACGCCACGGAGGACCGGTGTCGCCGCGTACGGCACGGGCGGGTGTCCTGGCGTACCGCACGGGCGGGTGGCCTGGCGTACGCCGCCGAAGTCGGGGCGGGCGGCCCGGAAAGCTGTGGCATAGGCCAGGGGAAAATTCCCGGCGCCGGCCGCCCCACGACCCGGCCCACCTGCGGCGCGTCCGTCAAGTGCCGCCCCCGGCCGGGAGGTTGAAGCGCGTAACGCCGCCGTTCCGCTTGACGCAACCCCTGGCTGGGGGTTTGCTGTGCGTGACCGGTCGATGGCAGCCCGAGAAACAGGAAGCCCCGCGGTGCCTTCTCTCCCGCCTCTGCTCGGCGCTCGCCGGGCCCCCACGGACCCGTCCGGCGAGACCGCCCAGGACGACTCCGGTGCCTTCGACGCCGCCCTCGACGACGCCGAACTCCGCACCGCCCGGACCGCGTTGGCCCAGGGCCGACGGCAGGCAGCCCGCTCCCTGCTGGTGCACACCGGCGACGACTGGGACCGCCGCGGCCACCGCCTCACCGTGCTCGCCCAGGACCCCTACGCCGCCGCCTGGGCGTCCGGCTGGCTGGCCGCCGAGCCCGGCTCCGCCGACGCCACCGCCCTCCTCGCCCTGGCCCTGGTCCACCGCGCCCTGCGCGGCAAGGAGGAACCCGACCGGGCCCGCGAGGCCTGCGACAGGGCCGCCGCGCTCGCCCCCGCCGACCCGACCCCCTGGCTCGGCCGGCTGCTGCTCGCCCGCGCCCTCGGCCCCGAACACGAGGTGCTCGCCGCCTTCACCGAGCTGTGCCGCCGCCACCCCGAGCACCACCACGCCCACCACCTGCTGATCGCCCGCCTCGCCGAACGGCCGGCGGGCGGCCGCTTCGAGGCCCACGAGGTGTACGACCTCGCCGAACTGGCCGCCGCCGAGGCCCCCGCCGACTCCCCGCTGGCCGTCCTGCCGGTCGTCGCCTACGCCGAGCGCTACCGGGTGCTCGTCGCCACCGGCCTGGCGCCGGCCGATCCCGCCGCCTCCGGCCACTGGTCCGGCCCGCGCGCCCGGCGCATCCTGCGTGCCTGTTTCGACTGGTGGCTGGAGTGGGAGCACGACGAACACCCCCGCCGCCACGTCGACCTCAACCACCTCGCCTTCGCCCTCTCCTGCGCGGGCCGCCCGGCCGAGGCCGCGGCCCTGTTCCAGCGCATCGGCGACCACGCCACCCCGGCGCCCTGGGCGTACGCGCACCCCGACCCGCGGGCCGCCTTCCACACGGCCCGCACCCGCGCACTCGGGCAGTGAGACACGGGGCCCCGCGGGACGTAGGTAGGGGCGTAGGCAGGTGGGAGGTGAGGGGTGATTACGGAATTCTGACCGGTGACCCGATCGTCTGGCCCCGCGCGGCCCCGAGTGCTCGAATGAATACGTGAACCCTGAACAATCCAGGGGCGTGAGCCCTGAACAACCCGGGGACGTGAACCCGGAGCAGGCCGGGGGACCGGACCGTGAGCAGGACGGCCGGCCCATCGGCCGCCGTGTCTTCCTCGGCACCCTCGGCCTGGGCGCCCTCGGCGTGGTCGCGGCCCCCGGGCTGCAACGCGGCCTGGAAGGCTTCCTCGGCGGCGTCGCCGACCGGGACCCCACCGGACTGACCGGTCTGCTGCCGAACGGCGGCGGCTTCCGCTACTACTCCGTCGCCGCCTCCGTCCCGCACCGGACCGCCGCCGACTACCGCCTCACCATCGACGGCCTCGTCGACCGCCCACGCGGCTACTCCCTCGCCGAGCTGCGCGCCCTGCCGCAGACCCGGCTGGTCAGGGACGTCCAGTGCGTCACCGGCTGGCGGGTCCCCGGCACCCCCTTCGAGGGCGTACGGCTCTCCCACCTGCTCGACGCGGCCGGTGTCCGACCCACCGCCAAGGCCCTCCGGTTCACCTGCTTCGACGGCACCTACACCGAGAGCCTCACCCTCGACCAGGCCCGCCGACCGGACGTCCTGGTCGCCCTGCGCATGCAGGACAAGGACATCGGCCACGACCACGGCGGCCCGGTCCGCCTCTACGTCGCCCCCATGTACTTCTACAAGTCCGCCAAGTGGCTCTCCGGTATCACCGTCACCGACCGGGTACGGCCCGGCTACTGGGAGAACCTCGGCTACGACGTCGACGCCTGGGTCGGCCGCTCGAACGGACGGACCGATGACCCTACGAGCTGAGATCCCGGCCCCGCCGAGCGCCCGCGTCCCCCGCTTCAGCCGTGCCGAACGGTGGGTGCACCGGGCCACGGCCGCGCTGATGGGCGTGTGCGTGCTGACCGCCGCCGTCCTCTACATCCCGCAGCTGGCGGTCCTGGTCGGCCGCCGCGAACTGGTCGTACGGATCCACCAGTACGCCGGACTCGCCCTGCCGGTGCCGGTCCTGCTGGGCCTGGCCTCCCGGGCCTTCCGCGCCGACCTGGGCTTCCTCAACCGCTTCGGCCCGCACGACCGGGTCTGGCTGCGCGCCGCCCTGCGCCGCGACCGGCGCCGGGAGTCCCGGCCCGCCGGCAAGTTCAACGCCGGCCAGAAGATCTACGCCGCCTGGATCGCCGGCGCGACTCTGGTCATGCTCGGCACCGGCCTGATGATGTGGTTCACCCACCTCACCCCGCTGATGTGGCGCACCTCGGCGACCTTCGTCCACGACTGGCTGGCGCTGACCATCGGCGTGGTCCTCGCGGGCCACATCGGCATGGCCCTGGGAGACCCGGAGGCGAGGAGGGGACTGCGGACCGGAGCGGTGAGCGAGGACTGGGCGAACCGGGAGCACCCGCTCTGGCGCCCGTAGACCCTCGCCGGCCGTGCCGCTCAGAACTCCAAGAGCACCTTGCAGGCCCGCCCCCGGTCGGCGGCCAGCGCGAACGCGGACTCCGCCCCGGCCACGGGGACCACGGAACTGATCAGCCCGTCGAACTCGCCCCGGGCGGCGAGCAGCTCCAGCGCGTCGTCGAACTCGGCGTCGAACCGGAACGCGCCCCGCAGTTCGATCTCCCGGCTCACCACCAGGTTCCCGGCGAACGGTGTCCGCCCCGCCGGCAGCATCCCGAGCTGGACGACCACACCCCCGCGCCGCACCAGCCGCAGACAGGTGTCCAGACCGGCGGCCACCCCGGAGGCCTCCACGGCCACGTCCACCTCCGCCGGCCATCCGGCGTCGGCCGGATCATCGGCCCGTACGAGCGAGTCCGCGCCGGCGACGGCCGCGTACCCCAGCGCCTCGGGCACCAGGTCGGTCACCGTCACCCTCGCCGCGCCGGCCGCCTTCACCGCCGCGACGACCAGGCACCCGATCGGGCCGGCCCCGGTGACCAGCACGTGCCGCCCGGCCACCGCCCCGGCCCGCCGCACCGCGTGCAGCGCCACCGACAGCGGCTCGGCGAGCGCGGCCCGGCGCAGCCCGAGCCCGTCCGGCAGCGCCCTCAGCTGCCCGGCGGGCACGGCCACCCGCTCCGCGAACCCGCCCTGGACGTGCGGGAAGCGTGCCGCGCTGCCCAGGTACCGGGTGTCCCGGCACACGTTCGCCCGTCCGTCGGCGCACTCCGGGCAGAGCCCGCACGGCGTGGCCGGATGCACGGCGACCGGCGTGCCCGGGGCGGGACCGGTGGCCCCGGGGCCGTAGGACACCACCGTCCCGACCACCTCGTGCCCGAGCACCATCGGCTCCCGGAGCCGGAAGTCCCCGACCCCGCCGTGCCGCCAGTAGTGCAGGTCGGACCCGCACACCCCGCCGTACCGGACGGCCACCAGCGCCTCGCCGGGCCCCGCCTGCGGGTCGGGCAGTTCCTGCACCCGCAGCTCGCCGGCTCCGTGCACCACACATCCCAGCACGCCCGTCGCCCCTTTCAGAGCACGCTCGTCATGCCGCCGTCGACGTACAGCACCTGCCCGCCGACGAAGTCCGCCGCGGGCGAGGCCAGGAAGAGCAACCCGCCCACCAGGTCCTCGGTACGGCCCCAGCGCCCGGCCGGGGTGCGGCGGCGCACCCAGGCGCTGAACTCCCCGTCCTCCACCAGGGGCCGGGTCAGCTCGGTCTCGATGTAGCCGGGGCCGAGGCCGTTGACCTGGACGCCGTACGGGCCCCAGTCGGCGCACATGCCCTTGGTGAGCATCTTCAGCGCGCCCTTGGTCGCCGCGTACGGCGCGATGCCGGGCCGGGCGACCTCGCTCTGCAGCGAGCAGATGTTGACGATCTTGCCGTGGCCGCGTTCCGTCATCCGCCGGGCGGCCTCCCGGCCGACGAGGAACGCGCTGGTGAGATTGGTGTCCAGGATCCGGTGCCAGTCGGCGTCGGCGAACTCCAGCAGCGGGGCGCGCAGTTGCATGCCCGCGTTGTTCACCAGGATGTCGAGCGGGCCCACCCGCTCCTCGACGTCCGCGATCCCGGCGGCCACGGCCGGTCCGTCGGTCACGTCGAACACCGCCGTACGCACCTCACCGGGGAGGCCCGCGGCGGCCTCGGCCAGCCGGCCGGCGTCGCGCCCGTTGAGGACCACCGTGCAGCCGGCCTCGGCCAGGCCCCGGGCCAGGGCGAGGCCGATGCCCCGGCTGGACCCGGTGACCAGGGCCGTACGGCCGCTGATGTCGAAGAGGGGGTGAGCCGTCATCGCCGTACCCCTAGATGATCAGGGAGAGGAGCAGGACCAGGCCGCCGGCGACCACCGAGATGATCGTCTCCATCACCGACCAGGTCTTCACGGTCTGCCCCACGCTCAGCCCGAAGTACTCCTTCACCAGCCAGAAACCGGCGTCGTTGACATGGCTGAAGAAGAGGGAGCCCGCGCCGACGGCCAGGACGAGGAGCGCCGCGTGCGTGGTCGACATGTCGGCCGCGAGCGGTGCGACCAGGCCGGCCGCCGAGACCGTCGCCACCGTCGCCGAGCCGGTCGCCAGCCGGATCGCCACCGCGATCAGCCAGGCCAGCAGCAGCGCGGGGATCGACCAGTCCTTGGAGACGTCCAGGATCATCTGGCCCACACCGGAGTCGATCAGCGTCTGCTTGAAGCCGCCGCCCGCGCCCACGATCAGCAGGATGCCGGCGATGGGCATCAGGCCCTTCTCGACGGTCTGCTGGAGCCGGTCCCTGGTGAAGCCGGCGGACCGGCCCAGCGTGAAGAAGCCGACGATCACGGCGGCGAGCAGCGCGATCAGCGGGGAGCCGACGACGTCGAAGACGCGCTGGGTGGTGTCGGCCGGGTCGTCGATGACGATGTCCACGAGCGCCTTGGCCAGCATCAGCACCACCGGCAGCAGCACGGTGGCGAGCGTCGCGCCGAAGCCCGGACGGCGCTCCAGCTCCTCCGAGGCGCGCTGCGGCAGCATCCGGTCGGGCGCCGGCACGTCGACCCAGCGGGCCGCGACCTTCGAGAACAGCGGACCGGCGATGATCACCGTCGGGACGGCGACCAGGATGCCCAGCGCCAGGGTGACGCCCAGGTTGGCCTTGACCGCGTCGATGGCGACCAGCGGGCCGGGGTGCGGCGGGATCAGGCCGTGCATCACCGACAGTCCGGCGAGGGCCGGGATGCCGATGCGCATCAGGGAGTAGTTGCCGCGCTTGGCGACCATCAGCACGACGGGTATCAGCAGCACGATGCCGACCTCGAAGAACAGCGGCAGGCCGATCACGGAGGCGATCAGCACCATCGCCCAGGGCATCGCCCGGCCACCGGCCTTGGCGAGGATCGTGTCCACGATCTGGTCGGCGCCGCCGGAGTCGGCGAGCAGCTTGCCCAGGATCGCCCCGAGCGCGATCAGGACGCCGACGCCGGCCACGGTGGAGCCGAGCCCGGTGGTGAAGCTGGTGATGGCCTTGTCCAGCGGTGCCCCGGCGACCGCCCCCAGGGTCAGCGAGCCGATGGTCAGTGCCAGGAAGGCATGGAGCTTGAACTTGGTGATGAGCAGGACGATGACGGCGATGCCCACCAGCACGGCGATGCCCAGCTGGGCGTGTCCGGCGGAGGTGATCGGCGCAGGTGCGTCCGCTGCCAGCATCTCGACGCTGAGTCTGGTCACGGGGGTTCCCTTGCGGTGACGGGGGGTGTACTGACGGGCGCTACTGAGCGGTGCCCGCGGTGTCGGGAAGCAGGGCGAGGGCCTGTACGGCGCGCTCGGTGATCTCCTGGGGGCTGCCGCTGACGTCCACGGCGACTCCCGCCTCGTCCGGCTGGAGCGGCTGGAGCGTGGCGAACTGGGAGTCCAGCAGCGCGGTCGGCATGAAGTGGCCCTGCCGCCCGCGCATCCGGTCCTCGATCAGCTGCCGGTCGCCCGTGAGGTGCACGAACACGATTCCGGGGGCCACGGCCCGAAGCCGGTCGCGATACGACCGCTTCAGCGCCGAGCTGCTGACCACCCCGCCCAGTCCGGCCCGGCCGTGCGCCCAGTGCCCGATGGCCTCGAGCCACGGCCACCGGTCGGCGTCGTCGAGCGCGATCCCGGCCGACATCTTGTCGATGTTGGCCTGCGGGTGGAAGTCGTCGCCCTCGGCGTACGGGACGCCCAGCCGCGCGGCGAGCAAGGGACCGATCGTGGTCTTGCCCGTCCCCGCGACGCCCATCACGACGACGACCTGGGGGGTTCGCATCACTGCCTCGCTGTCTTCCTCGACATCGACGCCACTGCGGCGTCGCCACACTGAAACCCATTAGGTACGACGAATTCAAGAGTCTGTGACATATAAGTCTGACTTTTTGCGGCTGTGATCCACGCCGTACTCTGAGTGCATGACCACACCGGGCCGGGGGCTGCACGGCCGTGTACTGGACACCCTCGGCCCCGCGATCACGGCGGGCGAGTACCCGCCGGGCAGTGTGCTGCGCACCGACGAGCTGGCACAGCACTTCGAGGTGTCGCGCTCCGTGATGCGCGAGGCGGTCCGCGTGCTCGAATCCATGCACCTGGTCGAGTCCCGCCGCCGGGTGGGCGTCACGGTCCGCCCCAAGGCCGAGTGGAACGTCTACGACCCGCAGGTCATCCGCTGGCGTCTGGCCGGCGCCGACCGCCCCCACCAGCTGCGCTCGCTCACCGTGCTGCGCTCCGCGATCGAACCCGTCGCGGCCGGCCTCGCCGCGCAGCACGCCACGGCCGAGCAGTGCGCCGAACTCACCGAGTGCGCGCTCGGCATGGTGGCCAACTCACGCGGCCACAAGCTGGAGCAGTACCTGGTCCACGACATCGCCTTCCACCGGGTCGTCCTCACCGCCTCCGGCAACGAGATGTTCGCCCGGCTCGGCGACGTCGTCGCCGAGGTACTGGCCGGCCGCACCCACCACGAGGTCATGTTCGAGGACCCCGACCCGGCGGCCGTCACCCTGCACGTCCGGGTCGCCGAGGCGGTCCGCGCCGGCGACGCGTCCCGCGCCGAGGAACTGACCCGGCAGATCGCCGTGGGCGCCCTCCAGGAACTGGACATCCTGGCGCCCTAGCTAGTCCTCCTTCCGCGGCAGGCCGCTGACCGGCCTCCCGCGGAGCTTGCGGACCAGCATCACCAGCCCCGCGTACGCGCACGGCAGCGCGATCCCGACAAAACCCCCGATCACGTGAGCGACCTCGGGATTGAGCTGGGCCAGCCAGCTCATCGCCGGGCCGCCTCTTCGACGAGGTCCATTCCCACAGGGTCCTCCCGCCACGCCCCGGCCACCACTCCGGCCGGAGCCCGCGGCGACACCCGGTCCCCGCCGGGCCGCGGCAAGCAGCTCATCCGCTCGCCCACCAGGCCCCACGGGGGCGAAGTCGCCGCGTGCGCAGGCGAGGCGCAGTATCGAAACACGGCCGCCCACGACCCGAGGCGGTGAGGAACGACGTGGGACGTCGCCTGTCCCGGAGCGCCACGCACTGGTTCCAGGAGGCGCTGCCGAAGGAGCGCATCCGCCTGCCCGGCCCCCGGACCCTGCGGGTGGTACGCCCGGCACTCGTGATCTACGGCGCCGCCACACTGCTGCACCTCGGCGTCCTCGCGATCATGATCCCGCCGGGCGGGCCCGGCCTGCGGGACCGGCTGCTCGCCTGGGACGGCCGCCTGTACACGGAGATCGCCGCACACGGCTACCCCAGCGGTCTCACCGAGACGCTCCCGGGCCGGCCCACCGGCAACAACCTCGCCTTCTTCCCCCTGTTCCCGCTGCTCGTCCGCGCCGTCCACACCGTCACCCGCCTGGAGACCGGCACCGCGGCGATCGTCACCGCGAACCTGGCCTTCGCCGCCGCCCTGATCGTCGTCGGCCTCCTGATGACCCGGCTGTACGGCCGGCGCACGGCCCTCGTCACCGTCGTGCTGCTGGCGGCCGTGCAGCCCATGTCCCTCGTCTTCGTCATGGCCTACAGCGAGTCACTGTTCCTCGCCCTGTCCGCGGGCACCCTGCTGGCCGTCCGGCGGGAGGCCTGGCTCACCGCGGGCGTCCTGGCCATGCTGGCCGGACTGACACGGCCGGCCGGAGTGGCGACCGCGGCGGCTCTCGCCTTCGCCGCCGCCCTCTTCCTGGCACGGACCCGCCGGCTCGCCCCGCGCCCCCTCGCGGCCGTCGCGCTCGCCTGCACGGGGACACCCGGCTATCTGTGGTGGGTGGCCCGCAGGGTCGGCCGGCCCGACGCCTGGTTCGCCGTCCAGCGAGCCGGCTGGGACACCCGCTGGGACGGTGGCAGATCCTTCCTGCGCTTCCTCACCCAGACGCTGACCAGCGGCGACGGCTGGGTCGCCGTGAGCACGGCGGTCCTCCTGCTCGCCGTCATCGACGCCACCCTCGTCACCTGTCACCGGAGCACCTGGCCGCCCCTGCTCGTCTACGGCCTCGGCATCCTGGTCCTGGCCCTCGGGCAGAGCAGCTTCTACCACTCCAAGCTGCGCCTCGTCCTCCCCGCCATGCTCTTCCTGGTCCCCGCCGCCCGTGCCCTCGCCCGCGCGCGCACCCGCACCGCCGTCATCGCTCTGGGCGGCGGTGCGCTCTTCGGCTGCTGGTACGGCGCCTACATGCTCACCGTGTGGCCGTACGCCATCTGACGCCATCTGACCGGGAGCACCGGCGGCAGAGGCCCTAGTCCAGGAACTCCCCGTCGACATACACCCACGCGCCGTCCACCCGCTCGAACCGGCTCCGCTCGTGCAGCGAGCCGCCCCGGTAGGAGGCGCGGAACGTCACCGTGCCCGTGCCGTGGAAGGCGGACCCGTCACGGGCGTCCAGGATCTCCAGCCCCGTCCACCGCATCCGCGGGTCGAGGTCCAGCCGCTCCGGCCGGGTCCGCGGATGCCAGGTGCGCAGCAGATACCCCGCGTCCCCCTTCACGAACGCGCTGTACCGCGACCGCATCAGCAGCTCCGCGGTCGGCGCGGCGGCGGTCCCCGCATGGAAACGGCCGCAGCAGGCGTCGTAGGTCCGGGGAAGTCCGCAGGGGCAGGTGCGCGAGGTCATGGCCCACATTCTGCCCGGAGCAGGGGAGGCGTCCGCCCCGGGCCGGGTGCACAGTGGAAGAGCAGCGCAGCGCAGTCCGGGAGGTGAGACGGACGATGACCGGACCGATGAGCAGCCGGGCTCCCGCCGTCAAGGAGTGGCGGCTGAACCTGTACCTGTCCGAGCACGATCCGGACACCACCGCCCGGATCATCCTCGACACCGGGGACAACGTCCTGGAGAGCCACGCGGAGGCCCGCCGCAACCCCTACGACCGGGCGATCCCGGAGATCGGCGACGAACTCGCCGCCGGGCGCGCCCTCATCGCCATGGGCCGCCTGCTGCTGCGCGCCGCCGACGGCGACATGAAGGCGACGGGAGCCGCCGACACGGACGGCCCGGTACCGCTCTGGCTGCCCCGGGAGTGAAGGAGGCCACCGTGTTCAGGAACCGCCTCGAAGCGGGACGGCGGTTGGGTGAACGCCTGGAGTACCTCAGGGGCCAGGACGTGGTGGTGCTCGGGCTGCCCCGGGGAGGCGTGCCGGTCGCCGCCGAGGTCGCGGCGGCACTCGACGCCCCCCTGGACGTCTGCCTGGTACGGAAACTCGGCGTGCCGTACCAGCCCGAACTCGGCATGGGCGCGATCGGCGAGGACGGCGTCCGCGTCATCAACCAGGACGTGCTGCGCGGGACCGGCGTCTCACCGGACGACCTCCACCTGGTCGAGGAACGCGAGCGCCGGGTACTGCACGACCGGGCCGCACGCTACCGCGGCGCGACACCCCCGGTCTCCGTCGCCGGACGCACCGCCGTGGTGGTGGACGACGGCGTCGCCACCGGCTCCACCGCACGGGCCGCCTGCCGGATCGCCCGCGCCCGCGGCGCGGCCCGCATCGTCCTGGCCGTCCCCGTGGCCCCCCGCGACTTCGCCCGGCGCCTCGCCGGGGACGCCGACGACCTGGTCTGCCTGGACAACCCGTGGGACTTCGCCGCCGTCGGCCAGTTCTACGGCGACTTCACCCAGGTCGAGGACGAGGAGGTTACCGCCTGCCTGCGCCGGGCCGCGAGCCGCCACCGGCACACCGCCGGCGCCCGCTCCACCGACCGCGAGGTGACCGTGACCGCCGGCGGCACCCGGCTCGGCGGACGGCTCACCCTGCCCGACGGCGCCATCGGCGTGGTCGTCTTCGCCCACGGCAGCGGCAGCAGCCGGCACAGCCCGCGCAACCGGTTCGTCGCCGAGGGACTGCACCGGGCCGGGCTCGGAACCCTGCTGTTCGACCTGCTCACCGACGCCGAGGAGGCCGACCGGGGCAACGTCTTCGACATCGCGCTGCTGGCCGGCCGCCTGCTCGCCGCCACCCGCTGGCTGCGCGAGGAACCCGACGCCGAGGGGCTCGCCCTCGGCTACTTCGGCGCCAGCACCGGCGCCGCCGCCGCGCTCTGGGCCGCCGCCGAGCCCGACGCACGACCCGCCGCGGTCGTCTCCCGCGGCGGCCGGCCCGACCTCGCCGGACCCCGGCTCGCCGAGGTGACGGCACCCACGCTGCTCATCGTCGGCGGCGCCGACCCGCTGGTCCTCGAACTCAACCGGGAGGCACAGACCCGGCTCCCGTGCGAGAACCGGCTGGAGATCGTCCCCCGCGCCACCCACCTCTTCGAGGAGCCCGGCACGCTGGAACGGGTGACCGAACTGGCACGTGACTGGTTCACGGACCACATGGCACCCGCGCACGTATAGTCCCGCGGCCATGCGCCGGAAGACCGTCACCGTGTTCCTCGCCGGTGACGTCATGCTCGGCCGGGGCGTCGACCAGATCCTCCCGCACCCCGGCGACCCGGTCCTGCGGGAGGGCCACATCCGCGACGCCCGGGAGTACGTCGCCCTGGCCGAGGCCGCGAACGGCCCCGTACCCCGGCCCGCGGACCCCGCCTGGCCCTGGGGCGAGGCGCTCACCGTCCTGGAGCGGGCCGCACCGGACGTACGGGTGGTCAACCTGGAGACCGCCGTCACCCGGGACGGCACCTTCGCCCCCGGCAAGGCCGTCCACTACCGGATGCACCCCGACAACCTGCCCTGCCTCGCCGCGGCCCGCCCCGACGTCTGCGTCCTCGCCAACAACCACGTCCTCGACTTCGGCCCCGCCGGCCTCCTGGAGACGCTGGACTGCCTCGCCGCGGCCGGGCTGCGCACCGCCGGCGCGGGCCGGGACGCGGAGGAGGCGTGGCGCCCGGCGACCGTCCCGCTCCGGCCGGACGGACGCGTCCTCGTCCTCGCCTTCGGGATGCCCTCCAGCGGCATCCCGCACAGCTGGGCCGCCACCGCCGAACGGCCCGGCGTCGCCCTCGTCACCGCGCCCACCACGGCCGCCGCCACCGACTTCGCCGACCGCCTGCGGCGCACCGGGCGGCGGCCCGGCGACCTCGTCGTCGCCTCCGTCCACTGGGGCCCCAACTGGGGCTACACCCCCTCCCGCGCCGAGGTCCGCTTCGCCCACGCGCTGATCGACGCGGGCGCCGACCTGGTCCACGGGCACTCCTCGCACCATCCGCGCCCGCCGGAGATCTACCGGGACCGGCTCGTCCTGTACGGCTGCGGCGACCTCGTCGACGACTACGAGGGCATCGGCGGCTACGAGCGCTACCGCGACGACCTGCGCCTGCTCCACCTGGTGTCCGTCGAGTCCGGCACCGGCCGGCTGACCGGTCTGCGGATGGTGCCGCTCCGGGCACGCCGGCTGCGCCTGGAGCACGCACCGGCCGAGGACACCGCCTGGCTGCGCACCGTCCTCGACGAACACGCCCGCCCCCTCGGCACCCGGGTCGTACCCGCCGACGACGGCACACTGACGGCACGGCCCGCGCCGTGAGCCCGGCCCCTCAGGCCCGTCCGGCCTTGCGCAGGAACCGGCGCAGCCGGGTCAGCGGCCAGGCGTTGATCACGTCGTCCGCGGTGAGCCAGCCGCGCTGCGCCGTACCCACCCCGTAGCGCGGCTGCGCGAGGTGCGGGACGGAGTGCGCGTCGGTGTCCACCGCGAACCTCACCCCGTGCTCCCGGGCCCGCAGGATGTCCTCGTCGCACAGGTCCAGCCGGTCCGGCTGGGCGTTGACCTCCAGCGCGGTACCGGTGCGCGCGCACGCGGCGAACACCTCGTCCCAGTCCGCGTCGACCCCCGGCCGCTTCCCGATCAGCCGGGTCGTGGGATGCCCGATGACGTTGACGTACGGGTTCTCGCAGGCCCGCACCAGCCGCCGCGTCATCGCCTCGCGGCCCAGGTCGAAGTGCGAGTGCAGCGACGCCACGCACAGATCGAACCCGGCCAGGAACTCCCCGGGCCAGTCCACCTCCCCGTCCGGGCCGATGTTCAGCTCCGTGCCGTGCAGCAGCCGCATCCGGCGCCGGGTGCCGTCCAGCTCCCGCAGCCGCTCCCGCTGGGCGAGGATCTTCTCCTCCGTCATGCGCTGCATGTACAGGCCGGGCGCGTGGTCGGTGACCGCGTAGTACGCGTACCCGCGCTCGGCGGCCGCCTCCACCATCGTCTCCAGCGAGGCCAGACCGTCCGTGAGGTCGGTGTGCGTGTGCAGGTCACCCCGGATGTCCCGCTCGGTCACCACCTCCGGCAGGCCGTCGCCCAGCGCCGCCTCGATCTCCCCGCGGTCCTCGCGCAGCGTCGGCGGGATCCACGGCAGCCCGAGCCGCGCGTACACCTCCTCCTCGCTGCGGGAGGCGACCGACTCCCCGCTGCCGGTGTCGAACACGCCGTACTCGGACAGTTTCAGCCCCCGGTGCACCGCGAGGGTCCGGGTACGGATGTTGTGCGCCTTCGACCCGGTGAAGTACTGCAGCGCGGCCCCCCACGACTCCGGCGGCACCACCCGCAGATCCACCTGGAGCCCCTTGCCGGTGCGCACCGACGTCTTCTTCGTGCCCCGCGCGATCACCTCGGCGGTGACCGGCAGCCCACACAGCGCGTCCATGAACGGCGCCGACCGCTCCGCCGCGACCAGCACGTCCAGATCGCCCACGGTCTCCCGCATCCGGCGCAGCGAACCCGCGTACGCACAGCGCTCGCGGCCCGTCACGCCGGACAGCTCCGCGACGATCTCCTCGGCGGTGTCCAGCGCGAGCGCCAGCGGCACCCGCGCGCCCGCCCGCTGGAGCAGCTCGATGCCGTGCCGGATGTTGTCCTGCGTCTTCTCGCCGAAGCCCTTCAGACCGGCCAGCGCGTCCGCCTCGATGGCCGCGGCCAGCTCGCTCACCGACGAGATGTGCAGGTCCTCGTAGAGCCGCAGTGCCTTCTTCGGGCCCAGGGTCGGGATCGCGATCAGCTCCCGCACCCCCGCGGGGATCTTCGCCCGGCGCTCCTCGACCACCGCCATCGTCCCGGTGCGCAGGTACTCGGCCACCTTGTCGGCGATCGACCGGCCCACGTTCGGGATCTCCCGCAGCCCCTCGGCGTCCAGCTTCGAGACGTCCGCCGGATACCCGCCGATCGCCCGCGCCGCCTTCTCGTAGGCGCGTGCCTTGAAGGCATCGCCTCCGGTGATCGCGATGAGATCGGCGTACTCCCGCAGGATCGCCTCGACCTCGTCGTTGGCCCGGGCCACTCCACAAGTCTAGGAAGCCGGACCCGGGCACGGGAAAGGCCCCTGCCGAAGCAGGGGCCTTCGCTGGTGTCCGAGGGGGGACTTGAACCCCCACGCCCGATAAAGGGCACTAGCACCTCAAGCTAGCGCGTCTGCCATTCCGCCACCCGGACAAGGTGTCTGTCGTGCGAGGTTTCCCTTTCGGCGGGGTTTCCCTCGCGGCGACGAAGGAAACATTACCAGGCTTTCGGGGGTGGCTGATCACCCCCGGTCCCGGAGCCGGTCGCACGTGAACGGCGTGTCACAGGCCGGGCCCGGTCTTGGGCCCGGGGCGGGGCCGGAGAGAGGATGAGGAGGACCCCCAGCAGTGGCGGGACCATCAGCAGCGACAGCGGGAGGAAGCACGTGAGCGAGACGGACACGGCCAGGAGCGTCACCGGCGAGGACGAGGTCGTGGACCTCTGCCGCGAGCTGATCCGGTTCGACACCAGCAACTACGGCGACCACTCCGGCCCGGGCGAGCGCAAGGCCGCCGAGTGGGTCGCCGAGAAGCTCGCCGAGGTCGGGCTGGAGCCGAAGATCTACGAGTCGCACCCCGGCCGCGCCTCCACGGTGGCCCGCATCGAGGGCGAGGACCCGTCCCGGCCCGCGCTGCTCATCCACGGCCACCTGGACGTCGTACCGGCCAACGCGGTCGACTGGACCCACGACCCCTTCTCCGGGGAGATCGCCGACGGCTGCGTGTGGGGACGCGGGGCCGTCGACATGAAGGACATGGACGCCATGACGCTGGCGGTCGTCCGGGACCGGCTGCGCAGCGGACGCCGGCCCCCGCGGGACATCGTGCTCGCCTTCCTCGCCGACGAGGAGGCCGGCGGCACCTACGGCGCCCGCTACCTGGTCGACCACCACCCCGAGCTGTTCGAGGGCGTCACCGAGGCGATCAGCGAGGTCGGCGGCTTCTCCTTCACCGTGAACGACCAGCGGCGGCTCTACCTGATCCAGACGGCCGAGAAGGGCATGCACTGGATGAAGCTGACCGTGGCCGGCACCGCCGGGCACGGCTCGATGATCCACCGCGACAACGCCATCACCGAGCTGTCCGAGGCCGTCGCCCGGGTCGGCCGCCACAGGTTCCCGGTACGGGTCACCAAGACCACCCGCGCCTTCCTCGACGAGCTGGGCGACGCGCTCGGCACCGAGCTGGACCCGGAGGACATGGAGGCCACCATCGCCAAGCTCGGCGGTATCGCCAAGCTGATCGGCGCGACCCTGAGCAACACCGCCAACCCCACCCAGCTCACCGCCGGCTACAAGGTCAACGTCATCCCGGGCGAGGCCACCGCCCACATCGACGGCCGCTTCCTGCCCGGTCACGAGGAGGAGTTCCTCGCCGACCTCGACCGGCTGCTCGGTCCGAACGTCCGCCGCGAGGACGTGCACACCGACAAGGCGCTGGAGACCGGCTTCGACGGCGCCCTGGTCGAGGCCATGCAGTCCGCGCTGCTCGCCGAGGACCCGACCGCCAAGGCGATCCCCTACATGCTCTCCGGGGGCACCGACGCCAAGTCCTTCGACGACCTCGGCATCCGCGGCTTCGGCTTCGCCCCGCTGAAGCTGCCGCCGGAGCTGGACTTCGCCGGCATGTTCCACGGCGTGGACGAGCGGGTCCCGGTGGACGGGCTGCAGTTCGGCGTGCGGGTGCTCGACCGGTTCATCGACGCGTCGTGACGCTCTGCCCTCAGGCATTCGGGCAGTCGTACGACACCGACTGAGAAGGGTGAATGCGACGATCGGTTCGTAGCTTCATCAGTCCCTCCTCGTTACAGCTGATGTGATCCCGCGCCTTGGGGTCGCATTGCCAACAAGGAGGAAGAATGATCAAGAAGGTCGTCGCTGCTGCGGCTGCCACCGGTGGGCTGGTTCTCGCGGGTGCGGGCCTCGCCGTCGCCGACTCCGGTGCCCAGGGTGCCGCCGTGGGCTCCCCGGGCGTGGTGTCCGGCAACGTCATCCAGGCGCCCGTACACGTCCCGGTGAACGTGTGCGGCAACACGATCAACGTGATCGGGCTCCTGAACCCCGCCTTCGGCAACGCCTGCGTCAACAGGTGACGCCGGCTCCCTGAGGGGCGTCTTCTTACGACCCGTCGGCCTCGGAGCGCGCGCCATGCGCTCCGAGGCCGACCGGTCTTTCACGAGCGAAGAGATGGAAGGCAGGGGGGAATTCAGCATGCGACAGGGCACGCGCAAGGGCCTGATGACCATGGCGGCGGCGACCGGTGTGATCGCCGCCGCGAGCGGCTACGCCCACGCCGACGCGGGCGCTGCGGGCAGCGCCGGGGGTTCGCCCGGCGTACTGTCCGGCAACACGGTGCAGGCGCCGGTGCACGCACCGGTGAACATCTGCGGCAACACCGTGAACGTGGTCGGGCTGCTCAACCCGTCGGTGGGCACCACATGCGCCAACCACGGCGGCACTTCGGGAGCCTCCACGGGGGGCGGGCACAGCGGCTCCGGCGGCGCCCACGCGGGCGGCCACACCGGCGGCTCGCCGGGCGTCGGCTCCGGCAACACCGTCCAGGCGCCGATCGACGTCCCGGTGAACGTGTGCGGCAACAGCGTCGACGTCGTCGGCGCGGGCAACGCCACGACGGGGAACGGCTGCGCCAATGAGGGCGACGAGGGCGGGTACGGCAACCCGCCCGGAAATCCGGGACATCCGGGACACCCCGGGCAGCCGGGTCAGCCGGGCGAGCCCGGGCACCCGGGTCAGCCGGGCGAGCCCGGGCACCCGGGTCAGCCGGGCCACCCCGGTCAGCCGGGCACCCCTGGCACTCCGGGCCACCCCGGCAAGCCGGGCCACCCCGGTCACCCGGGCGACTCCGGCAAGCCCGGCCACCCCGGCACCGGCACCCAGCCCGGCACGGGCGGCGGCTCCGCCGGCCACGCCACGTCCCACGTCACGGCGCAGGCGGGCCGCTCCGCCCAGCCCCTGGCCAACGCGCAGCTCGCCCACACGGGCAGTGAGCTGCCGCTCGGCCTCGCGCTGCCGGCCGGCGCGGGCGCGCTGCTCGCGGGCGCGGTGATCTACCGCAAGGCCCGGGCCGCGGCCTGACCGGAAAACGGAGCGGGCCCTGCCATGCCGGCGGGGCCCGCTCCGTCACGTCCGGTCACAGGACCGGACTCACCACGTGGCACGCACCTGGCGGATGATCCGCCGGCGCAACCGCACCTTGCGGCTGCCGTCGCGCAAGAGGCTCAGTCGGTCCAACTCCCAGTGTCCGTACTCGGCATGGTCCGTCAGCAGACGTGTGGCGTCCTTGCGGGAGACCCCGCGAGGTACGTACACGTCGACAAATTCGTATTCCGGCATCGCATCTATTGTGCGGGCTGGTGCCCGGTACGGATAGCGTCTGCACTATGTCTGATGCTGCGCAGCCCACCGCTGCCGAGGTACGCGCCGCCGCCGAGGCCGTCAAGACCGCGCTCGACCGTCATCTGGCCGCGGTCGAACGCAGGTCGGGGGAGGACGACCCGGCCGTCTCCGAGGCGTTCAACCAGCTGGCCGCTGCGGCCGAGGCGTACGACGAGCTGCTCTACGACCGCTACGACGAGGTCACCCCCTTCGAGATCCCCGGTGCGGAGGACGCACTGCCGCCGTACGCGGGACCGGAGGAACCCCACGCGATCAGTGTGCTGATCCGCCGCGACTACACCGTCACCGAACCCCAGCGGCTGCTGGCGCAGGCCCAGCGCGTCGAGGCGGCGGAGTACGACGACGGCCCGGACGAGGACGCCGCCGCCGGGACCGTCCCCGGGGCGCTGGGCGTCCTCTTCGGCGAGTTCGAACCGGACGAGATCGCCTCCCGGCACAAGGAGTTCGGCCTGGAGGAGGGCGACTCCACGCTCTGGGTCACCGCGGCGGAGGAACCGCCCGAGGCCGGGGAGTGGCTGGAGGCACCGTTCGAGCACGTCGATCCGCAGCAGGTGGTGTGCCGGTTCGACGTCAGTGCGGTCTTCGACGACGACGTCTCCGACGGTGAGGACGGGGACGACGACCTCGAGTTCGTCGAGGACGAGGACGAGGACGGCGAGGACGGGGAAGCGGAGCCCGAAGAGGACGGGGACGGCGAGCTGGAGCCGCTCGACGCCGAGAAGTGAGGGTGCCGGCGGTGCCGTAGGGGCCCTGGGGCCGGTACGGCACCGCCGACGCCGACGCCGACGCGGAGGCGGGCGCGGGAAGGGTCAGGCGCCCTGCGTGCGCAGAAGCGTCTGCAGGCGGGTCGTGCGGGGCTTGGCCGGGATCTCCGCGACCGCCTTCGGCAGGGCCTGTTCCACGCCGTGCACCACGGACAGGTGCCGCTCCGCCCGGCCGAACGCCGTGTACACCCAGGGGCGGCTGAGCGCCTGCACCGCGTCGCCGGGCAGGACCACGACCGCCGCGGGCCAGCGGGCGCCCACCGCCTGGTGCGCGGTCAGTGCCCAGCCGTGCCGGACGCTGGCCTCCACCCGTTCCCGGGGCACGACGACGGGGGCGCCGGCGCACGACAGGTGCAGCCCGTCGGCGTCGGCCTTCACCACCACACCCGGGACCGTGCGCCCCGGCGCGGGGGAGTAGGCGATCCGGTCGCCGGGGTCGAAGCCGCCGAACCGGCCGGGGCCGGGGTTGAGGCGCTCCTTCAGGGCGGAGTTGAGGGCGCGGGTGCCCGCGGCTCCGCCGTGGCCCGGGGTGATCACCACGGTCTGGTCGGCCGGGACGCCGAGCGCCCGCGGCACCGAGTCCGCGACCAGCTGCACCGTGCGGTGCACGGCCTCGGCCGCGTCCCGCACCGGCACGATGACGACCTCCTTGCCGGGTGCCTCGACCTGGTTCAGCTCGCCGACGCCGATGCCGGAGACCAACTCGCCGAGCGGACCGGGGTCCGGGACGCGGGAGGCGGCCTGCGGGCAGACCCGGGCCGCGAGCAGGTCGGCGAAGACCCGGCCCGGACCGGCCGACCACAGCACCCCGGGGTCGCCGCTGAGCACCAGCCGGGCCCCGTCGGGCAGCGACTCCACCAGCATCGCGGCGCCCTCCACGTCCAGCTGGGGCGCGTCCAGCACGATCAGCAGGTCGAGTTCCAGGGCGCCGTCCGCGTCCCGGCCCGGGCCCTCCGCGCCGGACAGCAGCCCGGTGACCGTGCCCACGCCCTGCTCCGCCGGCTCCCCGCCCAGCCGCTCGGCCAGGCGCCGGCACCCGTCCGGCGTGTGGCAGGCGACGAAGGCCCGCAGGCCCGCCGCGCGGGCGGCACCGAGCAGCGCGGCCGGTTCGGCGCGGGCCGCCTCCCCGCCGGTGTGCAGCACCAGACCGTGTCCGGCGACCGCGCGCGCCAGCTCGGCCGCACCGCCGGACAGCCCGGCGGCGAGCGTCTCCCAGGCCTGTCCGGCCTCCTTGGCCAGGGAGTTGACCAGGCGGGCCAGACCGTCGGCGAGGCTCTCCTCGGCCAGCGCGTACCGCTCCAGACCGACGAGGACCCGGACCGGCCGCTCCTGCTCCTCCTCGTCCGCGTCCGGTGCCGCGGGGGCGCCGGGCTCCTCCAGGGCGTCCTGGAAGACCAGCGCCTCGCCCTCGGCGAGTGCGCCCTGCACGGCCGCGTCCGGGTCCGGCACGCCCTGCCGGCCCAGCGCCGCGGTGAGGGCGGGCAGGTCCAGGGCGGTGTGCCCGGCCACGGCCGCCTGCTCCAGCAGCCAGACGGTCATCGCGCGGCCCCGCCGCTCGTCGTCCGGGCCACAGGCCGCGCCGAGCAGCGCCCGGGCGAAGCCGTCGGCCTGTTCCGGCCGTACGCCGCCGACCCGGAGCAGCTGCCAGGGGTCCTCCCGCAGCGCGCTGTCGGCGCCCTCACCGAGGGCCGCGGCGACCTGGGAGGCCAGGGCCTCGGGCGCGCCGCCCTCGGCCAGCACACGGCGTACGGCGTCGAGGGTCTGCGGTGCGGGGCCGCTGGGCACGGCGGGCGCGGGGGTGGGCCGGGGCTTGCGCACCGGTTCCGGGGCGGGGCGGCGCGGGGGCGGCGCGGGCTCCGCGAACACCGTGGCCACCGGCTTCTCACCGCTCTCCACGGCCCGGACGGCCGCGAGCAGGTCGGCGGCCGTGCCGCTCAGCTTGCCGCCGCTGTCGATCGGGCCCCTCTTCTCGGCCTTGCGCCGCTCGATCCGCTCCCGCTCGAGCCGCTGCGCGGCCAGCTCGGCCTCCGCCTCGGACAACTCCCCGGACCCGGCCCCGGCGTCGGAGCCACCACCCCCGGCCCCATCAGCGCCCCCCTCGACGCCCGCCACGTCTTCGGCGGCGTCCGGAGCGCCGGGGTTCTCCGTGCTTCCGGAAGCCTCCGCACCGTCCGGGCCCTCCGCCCCCTCGGCCGTGCCCGGACCGCCGTCGGCCCGTGAGCCCCCAGCGGCCCCCGCACCCTCGGCGGCTCCCTCGCCCTCAGGGATCTCGGTGCCTCCGGCGCTCCCCGTGGCCTCGGTATTCTCGGCGCCTCCGGCGCCCCCACTGCCCTCGACGGTCTCCGCGCCCTCGGCAGTCTCCATGCCCTCGACGGTCTCCGCGCCCTCGGCCGCGGCGCCCCCCTCGGACCCCCCGCTCGGGGTCCCGTGGGGCTCACGGGTGTCCGGTGTCCCCGGCCCGGCTTTCTCCGTGGTCTCCGGCTCCGTGCTCACAGCGTGCTCCAGTCGTGATCGGGATAGCGGTGCACGGGCGCCGACACATCGTCCAGCGCCCTGCAGATCTCGTCAGGAAGACTAAGGGCCTCCACTGACAACGCCGCCGTGAGCTGCTGCGCGTTGCGCGCGCCGACGATCGGCGCGGCCACTCCGGGCCGGTCCCGGACCCAGGCGAGGGCCACCTGGAGCGGGGTCACGGCGAGCCCGTCGGCGGCCGTCGTCACCGCGTCCACGATCCGGGTCGCCGTGTCGTCCAGGTACGGCTCCACGAACGGCGCCAGGTGCTCGGAGGCGCCGCGCGAGTCCGGGGGAGTGGTGTGCCGGTACTTTCCGGTCAGCACCCCCCGGCCGAGCGGGGAGGAGGGCAGCAGGCCCACGCCGAGGTCGAGCGCGGCCGGCAGCACCTCCCGCTCCACGCCCCGCTGCAGCAGCGAGTACTCCATCTGCGTGCTGGCCAGCCGGGTGCGGACGCCCGGCGCGGCGAGCTGCCAGGTGGCCGCCTTGGCCAGCTGCCAGCCGCAGAAGTTGGAGACGCCCGCGTACCGGGCCCGGCCGCTGCTCACCGCGAGGTCGAGGGCGTGGAGCGTCTCCTCCAGCGGGGTGCCGGGGTCGTAGGCGTGGATGTGCCACACGTCGACGTAGTCCGTGCCCAGGCGGGCCAGGGAGGCGTCGAGCGCGGCGAGCAGATGGCCGCGGGAGCCGTCGAAGCGGCGGTCCGGGTCGGGGATGCTGCCCGCCTTGGTGGAGACGACCAGGTCGCGGCGCGGCACCAGGCCGTCCATGAGCCGTCCGAGCAGATACTCCGCCTCCCCGTGGCCGTACACGTCCGCGGTGTCGACCAGGGTGCCGCCGGCTTCCCAGAACGCCTTCAGCATGTCCGCGGCGTCGTGCTCGTCGGTGTCCCGCCCCCAGGTGAGGGTGCCGAGTCCGATCCGGGACACGCGCAGGCCGGTCCGGCCGAGATGCCTCTGCTCCATGCCCGCGAGATTACTGGCCAGAACCGGTGCGGTGGGTGGCCTGTGGACAACCGGACCGGCCGGTGCGGGGGCGGGGTGACGCGGCCGTGCGGGGTGGGTGCCCCCGCGCCCGCCCTCGCGCTAAGGTCTGCCCCACAAGCACGTTACTCACGGGTAAGGGGATGCGGCCATGCAGCTCGGGATCAACCTCGGCTACTGGGGTGCCGGAATGGACGGCGACAACCTGGCCGTGGCGCAGGAGGCCGACCGGCTGGGCTACGCGGTGTGCTGGGCCGCCGAGGCCTACGGCTCCGACGCGGCCACGGTGCTCAGCTGGGTCGCCGCCCAGACCGAGCGCATCGACGTCGGCTCGGCCATCTTCCAGATCCCGGCCCGGCAGCCCGCGATGACCGCGATGACCGCGGCCACGCTCGACTCGCTCTCCGGAGGTCGCTTCCGGCTCGGCCTCGGCGTCTCCGGCCCGCAGGTCTCCGAGGGCTGGTACGGCGTCACGTTCGACAAGCCGCTGGCCCGCACCCGCGAGTACGTGGAGATCGTCCGCCGGGCGATGACCCGGGAGCGGCTGACGTACGAGGGCGAGCACTGGACGCTGCCGCTGCCCGGCGGCCCGGGCAAGCCGATCAAGCTGACCGTGCACCCGCAGCGCGAGCACATCCCGCTCTACATCGCCGCGATCGGCCCGAAGAACCTGGAGCAGACCGGCGAGATCGCCGACGGCGCCCTGCTCATCTTCCCCTCCGCCGAGCACCTGGAGGAGACCACCATGAAGTACCTGCGCGCGGGCCGGGAGAAGGCGGGTCTGACGCTCGACGGCTTCGACGTGTGCCCGACCCTGCCGCTCGCCCTCGGCGACGACAAGGACGTCTCCCGGCTCGCCGACACCTTCCGCCCGTACACCGCGCTGTACGTCGGCGGCATGGGCAGCGCCAAGCAGAACTTCTACAACCAGCTGGCGCAGCGCATGGGCTACGAGAAGGAGGCCGCCGAGATCCAGCAGAAGTACCTGTCCGGGGACAAGCAGGGAGCCGCCGCCGCGATCCCGCAGGACCTCATCGACCGGACCACCCTGCTGGGCTCCGTCGACCGGATCGCCGACCGGATGAAGGCCTACGCCGCCGCCGGCGTCACCACCCTCAGCCTGGCCCCGGCCGGCTTCACGCTGGAGGAGCGGCTCGCCTCCCTGCGCGCCGGCAGCGAGGCACTGGAGCGCGCCGGGCTCGCGTGAGGGGGAGTTCCCGCGGCCGTGGTGGGGGCTCGGGGGTCTTCCCCGCCACGGCCGTCACCGGGAACAACGCGCCCGGAGCCGCCCGGTTACGACCCCCGCCGTCCTTCCTTCGGCCGAGTGGCTCCACACCCCTGTTGCAGCTCCGGTCTGTCCGCATTTGACTCGTTCTTTGCGGAAACCCGCGGAACTGCTGCGGAGAGGTGGCGCCCATGCTGTCGGCCAAGAGCCTGTTCCAGGAGATCCTCACCCACGACGAGTCCTTCCGGCTCTTCTGCTCCATCGCCGCCGGCGGAGAGGCCCAGGGCGGCTGGGAGAACGGACGGATCGCCGCCCTGGTCCCGCCGAGCCAGCGCGCCCTGGCCCCGAAGATCGCCCGCCACGGCGCCGACGAGGACAAGCACGGCCGCATCTTCACCGCCCTGCTGAGAAAACGCGGGCTCACCCCCGTACCCGTACCGCCCGAGACCGACTACACCATGCTGCTGGAGCGCGACGGCATCGGTCTCGCCCACGACAGGCTCCGCCGCGACGAGCCGCTCACCGAGCGGGACATCGTCGTCTACCTCGCGCACAGCCGGGTCACCGAACAGCGCGCCTCCGAGCAGATGGAACTGCTGCTCAGGCACTTCGCCGACCACCCCGACATCGGCAGGGCCGTCCGCGTGATCTCCCACGACGAGGACAACCACCTCGCCTACACCCACGAGGAACTGCTGCGCCTCGCCGCCGCCGGGCACGGCCGGCTGATCCAGCGCACCCTGCGCGCGTGCGCGCTCGCCGAGATCCGCGTCCACCGGGATGTCAGCCTCGCCGTCACGGCCCGCATGGGCCGCATCCTCGGCTGGTCCAGGACCCGGTCGGCGCTGCTCGCGGCCGGCATCCACGCCGTCTACGTCTACGAACGCCTCGCCGGCTGGCACCGCATGACCGGCCTGCGCATGCCCGAGCACCGCGACGCCCTCGGCGGACCGGCGGCCCCGGCCCCCGAGCTCGCGTAGGGCCGGGCGCGCACCAGGCACCTCACAGCCAGCCGCGCCGCTTGAACAGCCGGTACAGCAGCACCTCCAGCACCGCCATCAGCACGATCACCGCCGGATACGACACCACCCAGTGCAGCTCCGGCATGTGGTCGAAGTTCATGCCGTAGATCCCCGCGATCATCGTGGGCACCGCCGCCATCGCCGCCCACGCCGAGATCTTCCGCATGTCGTCGTTCTGCCGCACGCTCATCTGCGCCAGGTGGGCCGACAGGATGTCCGACACGAGCCGGTCCAGGCCCTCCACGGACTCGTTCACGCGCGTGAGGTGGTCGCCCACGTCCCGGAAGAACGGCCGCGCCTCGTCGTGCACGAACGGCACCGCGCCACCGAGCGGGCCGTTGCCGGCCAGCCGGGACATCGGCACCGTCAACGGCCCGGTGGCCCGGCGGAACTCCAGGACCTGCCGCTTGAACGTGTAGATACGGGACGCGGTGTTGCGGGAGGTGCCGGTCTCCGGCTGGAACACCTGCGCCTCCAGCTCGTCCAGGTCGGTCTGCAGCTCCGTCGCCACCTCCAGGTAGTGGTCCACGGTGGCGTCGGCGATCGCGTACAGCACGGCCGTGGGCCCCTTGTCGAGCATCTCCGGCTCCTCCTCCAGCCGGCGCCGCACGGCCGCCAGCGGCGAACCCTCCCCGTGCCGGACGGTCACCACGAAGGAGTCACCGACGAAGACCATCACCTCGCCGGCCGAGACGGTGTCGCTGTCGGGTTCGTACACGACCGGCTTCAGCACCATGAACAGAGAGTCGTCGTACACCTCCAGCTTCGGCCGCTGATGGGCCTTGAGGGCGTCCTCCACGGCCAGCGGATGCAGGCCGAACTCGTCGGTGACCAGGTCGAATTCCCGCTCCGACGGCTCGTACAGCCCGATCCACACGAATCCTCCCGCCGCCCGTGCCTCGGCAAGCGCGTCCGACAGGTCCTCCGGCCCCTCGGTGCGGTGCCCGTGCCGGTAGACGGCGCAGTCCATGATCACGCTGCGCATTCTCCCTTCGCCCGACCGCCGGCGCACCACATGATGCGCCTACCCTGGTCCGCATGCCCACGCTGATCCTCGTCAGGCACGGACGGTCCACCGCCAACACCTCGGGCGTGCTCGCCGGGCGGACGCCCGGCGTCGCCCTGGACGAGCAAGGCGCCCGGCAGGCCGCCGCCCTGCCCGCACGGCTCGCCGCCCTGCCGATCTCCGAGGTCGTCACCAGCCCCCTCCAGCGCTGCCAGGAGACCGTACGGCCGCTGCTCCAGGCCCGCCCCGGCCTGCGCTCCCACACCGACGAGCGGATCGGGGAGTGCGACTACGGCGACTGGTCCGGCCGCAAGCTCGCCGAGCTGAGGGACGAGCCGCTGATGGAGGTCGTCCAGGCCCACCCGTCCGCCGCCGCCTTCCCCGGCGGGGAGTCCATGCGGGCCATGCAGACCCGCGCCGCCGAGGCCGTACGCGAGTGGAACGCGCGCGTGGAGCAGGAGCACGGCGCCGACGCCGTCTACCTCATGTGCTCCCACGGCGACATCATCAAGGCGCTCGTCGCCGACGCCCTCGGCCTCCACCTCGACCTCTTCCAGCGGATCTCCGTGGAGCCCTGCTCCGTCACCGTCATCCGCTACACCCGCCTGCGGCCGTTCCTCGTACGCCTCGGCGACACCGGGGACTTCGCTTCGCTCGCCCCGCGCGAGGAACCCGGTGACGGCGACGCACCGGTCGGGGGTGGTGCGGGCGCACCGTGATCGTCGGCCGCAGTAGGGTGAAGCGACCCGCACCGTCGCACATCCGCACGGCCGGCACCGCCGAACCGCTCGAAACCACGAATCAATGGAGACAGGACGTGTCCCGTCAGGTGTTCCTCTACGACCAGCCGGACCGCTTCGTGGCCGGCACGGTCGGACTGCCCGGGCGCCGTACGTTCTTCCTCCAGGCCACCGCAGGCCCCCGGGTGACCAGTGTGGTCCTGGAGAAGACCCAGGTCGCCGCGCTCGCCGAGCGCATGGACGAACTGCTGGACGAGGTCGTACGCCGTAGTGGCGGCAGCGCCGCCGTCCCCGCCGTGGCCCCGTCGGAGATCGCCGACACCGCGCCGCTGGAGACCCCCATCGAGGAGGAGTTCCGCGTCGGCACCATGGCCCTGGCCTGGGACGGCGAGGAACAGCGCATGATCGTCGAGGCGCAGGCCCTGGTGGAGCTGGACGCCGACACCGAGGAGGACCTCGCGGAGGCCGAGGAGCGGCTGCTCCAGGACGAGGAGAACGGACCCCCGATGCTGCGGGTCCGGCTGACCGGCGCGCAGGCCCGGGCCTTCGCCAAGCGCGCCCTCGACATCGTCAACGCCGGGCGGCCACCGTGCCCGCTGTGCAGCCTCCCGCTCGATCCGGAAGGACACGTATGTCCGCGCCAGAACGGATACCGCCGCGGGGCGTGACCGCCGTCCCCGCGGCGGCCGGCCCGCACCCCGCCGAGCTGCTCGCGCGGGGTGAGCTGACCGTGCGCGGCCGGATCCGCGAGGCGTCCAACGCGGCCCTGTTCTGCACGGTCGCCCTGGACGGCCGGGAAGCCTCCTGCATCTACAAGCCCGTGGCCGGCGAGCGCCCCCTGTGGGACTTCCCCGACGGCACCCTCGCCGGCCGCGAGGTGGCCGCCTACGAGGTCTCCGAGGCCACCGGCTGGGGGCTCGTGCCGCCCACCGTGCTGCGCGACGGACCGTACGGCGAGGGCATGTGCCAGCTGTGGGTCGACGTCCACGCCGAGGCCGAGCTGCTCGCCCTGGTCGACGGGGAGGAACCGGAGCCCGGCTGGAAGGCCATCGGGTTCGCCGAGGTCGGCGAGGGCCGCACCGCGCTCCTCGTGCACGCCGACGACGAGCGGCTGCGCCGCCTCGCCGTCCTGGACGCCGTGATCAACAACGCCGACCGCAAGGGCGGCCACCTGCTGCCCACCGCCGACGGCCGGCTCTACGGCATCGACCACGGCGTCACGTTCAACATCGAGAACAAACTGCGCACGCTGCTGTGGGGCTGGGCCGGGGAACCCCTCACCCCGGACGCGGTCGAGGTCCTCAAGGAGCTGCGGGACGGCCTGCACGGCACGCTGGGCGAGCGGCTGGCCGCGCTGATCACGGCGGCCGAGATCGACGCCACGCGCGCGCGTGTCGACGCGCTGCTCACCTCCGGCCTGCATCCGGAGCCGAGCGGGGAGTGGCCCGCCATCCCCTGGCCGCCCGTGTAAGCACATCCGGCGCCGAGGTACAAGAACGCGAAACCGGCCATCCGGCCCGATCCCGTTCGTATCCGCAGCTCGGCGCCGGTTAGGCTCATGTACATGCATGCCTGGCCCGCTTCCGAGGTCCCCGCCCTGCCTGGTCAGGGCCGCGACCTGAGGATCCACGACACCGCGACCGGCGGCCTGGTCACCCTCGACCCCGGTCCCGTCGCCCGCATCTACGTCTGCGGCATCACGCCGTACGACGCGACCCACATGGGTCACGCGGCGACCTACAACGCGTTCGACCTCGTCCAGCGCGTGTGGCTCGACACCAAGCGGCAGGTCCACTACGTCCAGAACGTCACCGACGTCGACGATCCCCTGCTGCAGCGGGCGGACCGGGACGGCGTCGACTGGGTCGCCCTCGCCGAGAAGGAGACGGCCCTCTTCCGCGAGGACATGACCGCCCTGCGGATGCTCCCGCCGCGGCACTACATCGGCGCCGTGGAGGCGATACCCGGCATCGTCCCGCTCGTGGAGCGGCTGCGTGAACTCGGCGCGGCCTACGAGCTGGAGGGCGACATCTACTTCTCCGTGGAGTCCGACCCGAACTTCGGCAAGGTCTCCCGGCTGGACGCCGCCGCGATGCGGCTGCTGTCCGCCGAGCGGGGCGGCGACCCGGACCGCCCGGGCAAGAAGAACCCGCTCGACCCGATGCTGTGGATGGCGGCCCGGCCCGGCGAGCCCAGCTGGGACGGCGGCACCCTCGGCCGGGGCCGGCCCGGCTGGCACATCGAGTGCGTGGCCATCGCCCTCGACCACTTCGGCATGGGCTTCGACGTCCAGGGCGGCGGCTCCGACCTCGCCTTCCCGCACCACGAGATGGGCGCCTCGCACGCCCAGGTGCTCACCGGCGAGTTCCCCATGGCCAAGGCGTACGTGCACGCCGGCATGGTCGCCCTGCACGGCGAGAAGATGTCCAAGTCCAAGGGCAACCTCGTCTTCGTCTCCGCGCTGCGCCGTGACGGCGTCGACCCCGCCGCCATCCGCCTGGCCCTGCTGGCCCACCACTACCGCGCCGACTGGGAGTGGACCGACCAGGTCCTCCAGGACGCCGAAGCCCGCCTGGCCCGCTGGCGCGCGGCGGTCTCCCGTCCCGACGGCCCGTCGGCGGACGCCCTGGTCGAGGAGGTCCGCGAGGCCCTGTCCGACGACCTCGACGCCCCCGCCGCGCTCGCGGCGGTGGACCGCTGGGCGGCCCGCCAGGAACAGGAGGGCGGCACGGACACCGGTGCCCCCGGCGTGGTGACACGAGCGGTGGACGCGCTCCTGGGAGTGGCCCTGTAAAGCACCCCGGATCGCGCCGGCACCACGGACAAGGGGCGGTTCCCCCATGCGGGAACCGCCCCTTCTCCGTACCCCCAGGCCCCGGGCCTGCGCGGCCTCAGTCCTCCGGGCCGTCCTCGTCGTCCTCCCGGGAACCGCCGCCACCGGCCGGAGGCCTCTGCTTCCCGCCCGGAGGGCCCACGTCCCGGCGCCGCAGATACCGCTCGAACTCCCGCGCGATCGCCTCACCGGACGCCTCCGGAAGCTCCGCGGTGTCCCGGGCCTCCTCCAGCGTCTGGACGTACTCGGCGACCTCGCTGTCCTCCGCGGCCAGCTGGTCCACGCCCACCTGCCAGGCCCGCGCGTCCTCGGGCAGCTCACCCTGCGGGATCCGCAGGTCCAGCAGGTCCTCCAGCCGGTTGAGCAGCGCCAGCGTCGCCTTCGGGTTGGGCGGCTGGGAGACGTAGTGCGGTACGGCCGCCCACAGGGACACCGCCGGGACGCCCGCGTGCGTGCACGCCTCCTGCAGGACGCCGACGATGCCCGTCGGCCCCTCGTACTTGGTCTCCTCCAGGTCCATCCGGCGGGCCAGGTCCGGGTCGGACGTGACCCCGCTGACCGGCACCGGACGCGTGTGCGGGGTGTCTCCGAGCAGGGCGCCCAGGACGACCACCAGCTCCACGCCCAGCTCGTGGGCGAAGCCGAGCAGCTCGTTGCAGAATGAACGCCAGCGCATGGACGGCTCGATACCGCGGACCAGCACCAGATCACGGGGCTTGTCCCCGCCGACGCGGACCACGGACAACCGTGTCGTCGGCCACGTGATCTTGCGCACACCGCCGTCCATGAACACCGTGGGACGGTTCACCTGGAAGTCGTAGTAGTCCTCGGCGTCCAGCGCCGCGAACACCTCGCCCTTCCACTCGCGTTCCAGATGCGCGACCGCCGTGGAGGCGGCGTCGCCGGCATCGTTCCAGCCCTCGAACGCGGCCACCATGACTGGGTCGATCAGCTCGGGAACCCCCTCCAGCTCGATCACCCAGTGCCTCCTTCCGACGTGCCCTCGCTTGACTCACCAACCTTACGGCGTCCGGCGGGGGCGCCCGCAGCCCCCTTGCACGGGGGAGTGAACGGATCACTGCCCCGTTCCCGGCCCCCGAACACCCCGGTCAGCGGCGAGGCCCCGCGCCCCCGGCCGGGCTCACAGCGTGCTGCGCAGCCACTGCTCCACGCTCGCGATGTGCACCGTCGCCCAGGAACGCGCCGCCTCCGCGTCCCGGTCGCGCAGCGCGCCGAGGATCGCCCGGTGCTCGCGCAGGGTGCGGCCGACCGCGTCCTCCTGGGTGAGGCCCCGCCAGATCCGCGCCCGCGTGGTGGGCCCGGACAGCCCGTCCAGCAGCGAGCACAGCACCGAGTTCCCGGAGCTGTGCACGATGCTCCGGTGGAACTCCAGGTCGGCGGCGACCAGTTGCTCCACCGAGGGCTGCGCGCCCAGCGCGTCCACCTGCGCGGCGAGCGCGTCCAGCCGGTCCTCGCCGATCCGGGAGGCCGCCAGCGCGGTCGCGGCCGGCTCCAGGATCCGGCGCACCGCGAGGAACTCCAGCACCGTGTCGTCGCGGTGGAAGTCCACGACGAAGCTCATGGCCTCCAGCAGCAACTGCGGGTCGAGGCTGGTGACATACGTGCCGTCACCCTGCCGGACGTCGAGGATCCGGATCAGCGACAGCGCCCGTACGGCCTCCCGCAGGGAGTTGCGGGACAGGCCCAGCTCGGCGGCGAGTTCGCTCTCCCTGGGCAGCCGGTCGCCCGGCCGCAGCGCACCGGAGACGATCATGCCCTTGATCTTCTCGATCGCCTCGTCGGTGACTGCCACGGCCGGTCTCCTGTCGCCCAGACGTCGGATGTCTCAGCACATTATGCGGGGGCGGTCCGGGCTCACCTCCCCGTCAGCTCCAGCTCCAGCAGCCACTCCACCACCTCCGTGTGGTGCCGGGCCTGCCGCGGGTCCGCGCCCCACACGTACAGGCCGTGCCCGGCGACGACCACCGCCGGCATCCGGGGGTTGCGCGCGGCCTCCAGCCGGTCGCCCAGCTCCGTCATGTCCTGGCTGTTGGCGATGACCGGCAGCAGCACGTCGACGTCGTGGGCGGGCTGGCCGACCCCCTTGAGGATCTCCAGGTCCCTGAGGACGATCCCGCCGGGCGCCCGGCGCCCCATCGCCACCGACGCCACGGTATGCACGTGCACCACCGCGCCCGCACCCGTCAGCGCGGCCACGCGCGCGTGCAGCGCGGCCTCCGCCGACGGCCTGCCGCCCCGCACGGCCGCGCCCCGCCCGTCCACCAGCACCACGTCGGCGGCCGTCAGCTCGCCCTTGTCACGGCCGCTCGCGGTGACCGCCAGCCGCAGCGGATCGCGGGACAGCACCACCGACAGGTTGCCGGAGGTGCCCCGCATCCAGCCGAACGAGGCGAACCGGGCGGCCTCGGCGGCCAGGACCGCCCCCGCCTCCTCCAGGTCGAGCGCGCCGATGTCGGCGGTCATGTGCTCCTCCTCGCGACGGTGATCTCGTCGAACGTGCCCGCCTGCGCGTGGCCGCCGACCCCCTGCTCGTAGTACGGCTCCCCGGGCCGCCGGATCCCGACGGTCCGCCAGCCCGCCTCCCGGGCCGCGTCCAGCTCACCCGGCCGGTCGGACAGGAACAGCAGCCGGTCCGCCGCCACGCCGGCCGCCGCGGCGATCCGGCGGTACGACTCCGGCTCCTGCTTCGGCCCCGCGTTCTCGGTGTCGTACAGCCCCGAGACCAGGGGCAGCAGGTCTCCCACGGGGGTCGAGGAGAACCAGGCCCGCTGTGCCGCCACCGACCCGGACGAGTACACGTACAGCCGTACGCCCGCCGCGTGCCAGGTGCGCAGCGCGGGCACGACGTCGTCGTAGAAGTGGGAGACGAGGTCGCCGCGGGCGAAGCCCTCGGACCAGACGATGCCCTGCAGGGTCTTCAGCGGGGTGGCCTTGCGGTCCTCGTCCAGCCAGGCGTTCAGCGTCTCCTCGATCCGTACGGCGTCCGCGTCCGGCTCGCCCGTCAGCTCCCGCACCCGCGCCATCGCGCGGGCCACCGCCGGTTCCCCGGCCCGCTCGGTGAGCAGCTCGGCGAAGCGGGCGCGGGAGTACGGGTACAGCACGTCCACCACGAACCCCGTGGCGCTCGTGGTGCCCTCGATGTCGAGGACCACGGCGTCCGCCTCGATCCGCGGCCTCACGCGGCGCCCTTGTCCCGTTCGTGGGCGGCGGCGATGGTGTCGTGGTCCGGGAAGCGGGAGGCGATGGCGGAGCCGGTGAAGGTGGCGACCCAGCCGTCCTCCTCGTGGAAGAAGCGGATCGCGGTGAACGAGGGCCGGGCGCCCATGTCGAACCAGTGCCGGGTGCCGCGCGGCACGCCCAGCAGGTCGCCCTTCTCGCAGCGGACCGCGTGGACCTCGCCGTCCACGTGCAGGTAGAAGACGCCGGAGCCGGAGACGAAGAAGCGGACCTCGTCATCGTCGTCGTGGGTGTGCTCCTGCAGGAACTTCTCCCGCGCGGCCTTCGCCCGCACCGGGTACTCGGGGTCGTCGCCCGGGTGCAGGCCCAGGACGTCGACGGTGGTGAAGCCCTCCTCGGCGGTGAGCCGGTCGATCTCCGGGCCGTACGCGGCGAACACCGTCTCGCTGCCGGCGTCGTCCGGCACGTCCGCACGGACCGGCCACTGCTCGTAGCGCACCCCGAGGGGCGCCAGCACCGCGGCGATCTCGCCGGGATCGGCGGTACGGCGGATCACCGACCCGGGTCCGGACTCGGGCCAGCTCGTCAGCAGGGTCATGGCGTCAACTCCTGGGGAGGGGCGGGAAAGGAGAGGGAACCGCGGACACCGACACAAGCACTGGACGGGCGGGGGAGGGAAGAGGGCATCGCGGCGAAAGCGAGCCGGGCAGGCGGAAGGGGCGGCTCCCTCGGTGGGGGCCGCCCCTTCGTGATTCCGGACCCGGTGCGGCGGGGGCCGGAGTGCCGGCGGCGGTCGGGCTCGGGTCGGGGGAGGACCGGCCGCCGCGCGGGTCTACTTCTTGTCCAGCAGGTCCTGGACCTTGGCCCTGACCTCGTCCGTGGCCAGGCCGCGGATCGTCAGGGTGGTACGGCGGCGCAGCACGTCGTCCGTGGTCTCGGCCCACTCGTGGTCACGGGCCCACACGACCTGCGCCCAGATCTCCGGGGCGTCGGGGTGGACGCGCTCGGCCAGCTCCGGGTTGTCGTTCGCCAGGCGGGCGATGTCGAAGGCGAGCGAGCCGTAGTGGGTGGCCAGGTGCTTCGCGGTGTCGGCGCCCATGCGCGGGCCCGGGGCCGGACCGTCGACCAGCAGCCGGTGGGCGACCGCGCGCGGGTTGGCGACACCCGGCAGCGGCAGCTTCTTCGGCAGCGAGGAGATCGGCTCGAAGTCGTCGCCGAGCGGGTGACCCGGCAGCGCCTCCAGCTTCTTCATGATGGTCCGGCCGATGTGGCGGAACGTCGTCCACTTGCCGCCCGCCACGGACAGCATGCCGCCCCTGCCCTCGGTCACCACGGTCTCGCGCTTGGCCTTGGCGGTGTCGCCGGGACCGCCCGGCAGCACCCGCAGACCGGCGAACGCGTAGGTGATGAGGTCCCGCTTCAGCTGCTGGTCCCGGACGGAGAACGCGGCCTCGTCCAGGATCTGGGCTATGTCCTTGTCGTTGACGGACACGTCCGCCGGGTCGCCCTCGTACTCCTCGTCGGTGGTGCCGAGCAGCAGCATGTCCTCCCAGGGGAGGGCGAAGGTGATGCGGTACTTGTCGATCGGGGTCGCGAGGGCGGCCTTCCACGGGGAGGTCCGCTTCAGGACCAGGTGCGCGCCCTTGGACAGGCGGATGGACGGCGCCGCGTTCGGGTCCTCCATCCGGCGCAGGTGGTCGACCCAGGGGCCGGTCGCGTTCAGCACCAGGCGGGCGTTGACACCGAACTCGTCACCGGTGGTCCGGTCCTTGAGGTCGGCGCCGGTGACCCGGCCCCGGGTGAAGCGCAGGCCCGTCACCTCGGCGTGGTTGAGGACGACCGCGCCCGCCTCGACGGCCGCGCGGACCGTCATCAGCGCCATGCGCGCGTCGTTCATCTGGTCGTCGCCGTACACGGCCACGGCCTTGAGGTTCTCGGTGCGCAGCTCGGGCACGTCCTGCGCCGCCTTGGCCGGCGACAGCAGGTGGCCCACGCCGTCGCCGAACGCGGAGAGCGCGGAGTAGGCGAAGACGCCCGCGCCGAGCTTCGCCGCGCCGTGCGGCCCGCCCTTGTACACGGGGAGGTAGAAGGTGAGCGGGTTCGCCAGGTGGGGGGCCACCTGGCGGGAGACCGCACGGCGCTCGAAGTGGTTCTCCGCCACCAGCTTCACCGCGCCGGTCTGCAGGTAGCGCAGGCCGCCGTGGAGCAGCTTGGAGGAGGCGGAGGAGGTGGCGCCGGCGAAGTCGCCGGCGTCGACCAGCGCCACCCTGAGCCCGGACTGCGCGGCGTGCCAGGCGGTGGAGATGCCCAGGATGCCGCCGCCGATCACAAGAAGGTCGTACGACGCCTTGGCGAGCTGCTCCCTGGTCTCGGCGCGGCTCGGGTTGGAGCCGGAGGCCGGGTGCGTCCCCAGGGCAGGTACGGACTGCAGGGTGGACTGACTGGTCATGTCGGGTACTTACTCCTCGTCAGACTGTCTGAGCCGGCTACGGCCGCTCAGCTCTCGTCCTCGATCCAGCCCATGGTCCGGTCGACGGCCTTGAGCCAGTTCTTGTACTCACGGTCGCGGGTCTCCGCGTCCATGCGGGGGGTCCACTCGGCGGCCCGGCGCCAGTTGGCGCGCAGATCGTCGGTGCTGGACCAGAAGCCGACGGCGAGACCGGCGGCGTAGGCGGCGCCGAGGCAGGTGGTCTCGGCGACCATCGGGCGCACCACGGGTGCGTCCAGGACGTCGGCGAGGGTCTGCATCAGCAGGTTGTTGGCGGTCATGCCGCCGTCGACCTTGAGGGTCACCAGCTCGTCGCCGGAGTCCTTGACCATGGCGTCGGCGATCTCCCGCGTCTGCCAGGCGGTGGCCTCGAGGACGGCGCGCGCGAGGTGCGCCTTGGTGACGTACCGGGTCAGACCGGCGATCACACCGCGGGCGTCGGAGCGCCAGTGCGGGGCGAACAGACCGGAGAAGGCCGGCACGAAGTAGGCTCCGCCGTTGTCCTCGACCGAGAGCGCGAGCGTCTCGATCTCGGCGGCGGTGGAGATCAGGCCCATCTGGTCGCGCATCCACTGCACCAGCGAGCCGGTGACGGCGATGGAGCCCTCCAGGGCGTACACGGTCGGCTGGTCGCCGATCTTGTAGCCGACGGTGGTGAGCAGACCGGCGTAGGAGTTGATGATCTTCGAGCCGGTGTTCATCACCATGAAGGTGCCGGTGCCGTAGGTCGACTTGGTCTCGCCCTCGGAGAAGCAGGTCTGGCCGAACAGGGCCGCCTGCTGGTCGCCGAGCGCGGAGGCGACCGGGATGCCGCCGAGCAGGTCGCCCAGCTTGCCGCCGGTGACCTCGCCGTAGACCTCGGCGGAGGACCGGATCTCGGGGAGGATCTGCAGCGGCACGCCGATGGATTCGGCGATCTTCTCGTCCCACTGCGTCGTGTGCAGGTTCATGAGAAGGGTACGGGAGGCGTTGGTCACGTCGGTGACGTGCTTGCCGCCGTTGACACCGCCGGTCAGGTTCCAGATGACCCAGGTGTCCATGGTGCCGAAGAGGATGTCGCCGGCCTCGGCGCGCTCCTTCAGCCCCTCGACGTTGTCGAGCAGCCAGCGGGCCTTGGGCCCGGCGAAGTAGGACGCGAGCGGCAGGCCGGTCTCCCGGCGGAAGCGGTCCTGGCCGACGTTGCGGCCCAGCTCCCGGCAGAGCGCGTCGGTGCGGGTGTCCTGCCAGACGATGGCGTTGTGGACGGGCTCACCGGTGTTCTTGTCCCACAGCACGGTGGTCTCGCGCTGGTTGGTGATGCCGATGGCCTTGATGTCGTCACGGGTGATGCCGGCCTTCTCGATGGCTCCGGCGACGACTTCCTGGACGTTGGTCCAGATCTCGTTGGCGTTGTGCTCGACCCAGCCCGGCTTCGGGAAGATCTGCTCGTGCTCCTTCTGGTCGACGGAGACGATCCGGCCGTCCCGGTCGAAGACGATGCAGCGCGAGGAGGTCGTGCCCTGGTCGATCGCCGCGATGAAGGGGCCTGCGGTGTGGGCGTCGGTCACTGTGTGCTCCTGAAAGGTCCGTGGTGAGGGGGCTGTACGTACGGCGCGTGCTCGAAGACTCGGTGCTGTCCGCAGGCTTCTCAGGCGAAGGCGACGTTGTAGAGGCCTGCGGCGATCGCGGCGCCGATCAGCGGACCGACCACCGGGATCCAGGCGTAAGCCCAGTCGGAGCCACCCTTGTTGGGCAGCGGCAGCAGGGCGTGCACGATGCGCGGGCCCAGGTCACGGGCCGGGTTGATCGCGTAGCCCGTCGGGCCGCCGAGCGAGAGACCGATCGACACCACCACGAACGCGGTGATCAGACCCCCGAGGATGCCGAGGCCGTTGCCCTTGTCGTTCAGGCCCTGCGTGAGGACCGCGAGGATCAGCACCACGGTGCCGATGATCTCGGTGGCGAGGTTCTGCACCACGTTCCGGATCTCCGGGCCGGTGGAGAAGACGCCGAGGACGGGGCCGGCCCCCTTCTCCTGGGCCTCGACCGCCTTGGCGGAGGTGGCCTGCGCACCGGGGCCGCCCACGATCTCGTGGTCGGTCAGGTGCGCCTGGAACTGGCCGTAGTAGGCGACCCAGACCAGGGCCGCGCCGATCATCGCGCCGAGCAGCTGGCCGGCGAAGTAGATCGGAACGTTGCTCCAGTCGCTGTCCTTGATGGCCAGGGCGACGGTGACGGCCGGGTTGAGATGGGCACCGGACAGCGGTCCGGAGATGTACACGGCCGTCATGACGGCGAAGCCCCACCCGAAGGCGATGGCGAGCCAACCGGCGTTACGGGCCTTGGAGGCCTTCAGCGTGACAGCGGCACAGACGCCGCCGCCGAGCAGGATGAGTATGGCGGTACCGATGGTCTCGCCGATGAAGATGTCGGAGCTGGACACCCGCGACTCCTTTGTCCTTCGTCCAGGGGTAGCCGAACCCCGGGTCCCACCGGGGGTTCTGGCGCCCTCGGGGGTGAGAGCGATGCCGGCCCTTGGCGTTGTCACACTCTAGCGCGTATTGCCGGTAGGTGTTCGACAATGCCGACCGATGGACGGGAGTCTTGTTCGGCGTTACGCGTGCGTCAAGAGTTCTGTTATCGAAAACAGGATCGTTACTGATCGATAGGGGTTATCGATCATCACCGCAGGTCATCGGCCTTCGCGTCCGGACGAACGATCTAGCCCTGTTTGTCGCTTTCAGGGTAGGGCGAGGGCCGGAACGCCGCCTGGCGTCCCGGCCGTTCCGTGTCCTCGCTCCCCGGTCGTCGCCCGTTCCGGCCGCAGCCCGTCCCCGACTCCGGGCCGGGGCTGTCCCCCGCTTCGGGCCGGGGCTGTCCCCCGCTTCGGGCCGTGGGTCGTCCCTTGTGTCGGGCCGTGGGTCGTCCCTTGTGTCGGGTCGCGGTCGTCCCCTGCTCCGGGTCGCGGGTCGTCCCCCGCTTCGGGCCGTGGGTCGTTCCCTGCTCCGGGTCGCGGGTCGTCCCTCGTGGCGGGCCGTGGGTTGTCCCCCGCTTCGGGCCGTGGGTCGTTCCCTGCTCCGGGTCGCGGGTCGTCCCTCGTGGCGGGCCGTGGGTTGTCCCCCGCTTCGGGTCGCGGTCGTCCCCTGCTTCGGGTCGCGGGTCGCCCCTCATGTCGGGCCGTGGGTTGTCCCCCGCTTCGGGCCGCCGGTTCAGAACCGCCCGGCGCCCAGGTCCCGGGAGACCGCGCGGGCGCAGTCCCGCACCGCCGCGATCAGCTCCGGGCGCAGCTCGCCGTCCCGGCACAGCCGCTCCACCGCCCCCGTGATGCCGACGGCACCCACGGGCATCCGGCGCCGGTCGTGGATGGGCGCCGCTATCGACGCCACGCCCTCCCAGGTCTCCTCCACGTCCGCCGCGTACCCACGCGCGCGTGTGATGTCCAGGAGGTGCTCGAAGGCGTCGGGATCGCACACCGTGCGGTCCGTGAAGGCCTTCCGGTCCGTCTCCAGCGCCTCGCTGTGCGCCACCGGGTCGTACGCCGAGAGCACCTTGCCCAGGGCCGTCGAGTGCAGCGGCTGCATGGCCCCGATCTCCAGCACCTGCCGGCTGTCGTCCGGCCGGAAGACGTGGTGCACGATCAGCACGCCCTGCTGGTGCAGGACGCCCAGGTACACGCTCTCCCCGCTGGACCGGGCCAGGTCGTCGGCCCACACCAGGGCCCGCGCGCGCAGTTCGTGCACGTCGAGATAGGTGGTGCCGAGCCGCAGCAGCTCCGCGCCCAGCTGGTAGCGGCCGGAGGCGTCGTCCTGCTCCACGAAGCCCTCCTGCTGGAGGGTGCGCAGGATCCCGTGGGCGGTGCCCTTGGCGAGACCCAGCGACGAGGCGATGTCCGAGAGGCCGAGCCGTCGCTCGCCGCCCCCGAGCAGCCGCAGCATCGCCGCCGCCCGTTCGAGCGACTGGATGTTCCGTGCCATCGCCGTTCTGCCTCCGTCCCTCGACCTGCCCCGGTACGCAAACCACCGTTCGGCAATGTCGAACACTACCGGTCCATGCCGACGTCCCGCTAATGGTCGGACGGCACCTGTTACATCACGGGCGACCCGAGCGTCGTATCAGGGTCACCCGCGTCCGTCTCGTGGACGGATGTGCCCATCCAAGCCGACTCCCGGTTACTCTGGCGCCGTGCGGCAACTCCGGCCTGCCCGGGAAGCCGCATAGCCGACAGCCGTCGCACCACAGGGAGCCCCTACATGGCCTCGTCGCCTACGTCCCCTTCCGCCGACAGCCGGACCCGTGTGTCCGCGCTCCGAGAGGCGCTCGCCACCCGCGTGGTGGTCGCCGACGGAGCCATGGGCACGATGCTCCAGGCACAGGAGCCCACCCTCGAGGACTTCCAGAACCTCGAAGGGTGCAACGAGATCCTCAACCTCACCCGCCCCGACATCGTCCGCTCCGTCCACGAGGCGTACTTCTCCGTGGGCGTCGACTGCGTCGAGACCAACACCTTCGGGGCCAACCACGCGGCCATGGCGGAGTACGACATCGCCGACCGCGTGTACGAGCTGTCCGAGGCCGGCGCCCGCATCGCCCGCGAGACGGCCGACGCCTACTCCGCCCGGGACGGCCGCACCCGCTGGGTCCTCGGCTCCATCGGCCCCGGCACCAAGCTGCCCACCCTCGGCCACATCGGGTTCACCACCCTCCGTGACGGCTTCCAGGCCAACGCCGAGGGCCTGCTCACCGGCGGCGCCGACGCCCTGATCGTCGAGACGACCCAGGACCTGCTGCAGACCAAGGCATCCGTCCTCGGCGCCCGGCGCGCCATGGAACGCCTCGGCAGCGACGTCCCCCTGCTGGTCTCGATGGCCTTCGAGACCACCGGCACCATGCTGCTCGGCTCCGAGATCGGCGCCGCGCTCACCGCGCTGGAACCGCTCGGCATCGACATGATCGGCCTGAACTGCTCCACCGGCCCCGCCGAGATGAGCGAGCACCTGCGCTACCTCACCCGGCACTCCCGCATCCCGCTGCTGTGCATGCCCAACGCCGGCCTGCCCGTCCTCACCAAGGACGGCGCCCACTTCCCCCTCGGCCCCGAGGGCCTGGCCGACGCCCAGGAGAACTTCGTCCGGGACTACGGCCTCTCCCTCGTCGGCGGCTGCTGCGGCACCACCCCCGAACACCTGCGCCAGGTCGTGGAACGCGTCCACGACCTCGCCCCCACCGAGCGCGCCCCCCGCCCCGAGCCGGGCGCCGCCTCCCTCTACCAGTCGGTCCCGTTCCGGCAGGACACCTCCTACCTGGCCATCGGCGAGCGCACCAACGCCAACGGCTCCAAGAAGTTCCGCGAGGCCATGCTGGAGGGCCGCTGGGACGACTGCGTGGAGATGGCCCGCGAGCAGATCCGCGAGGGCGCGCACATGCTCGACCTGTGCGTGGACTACGTCGGCCGGGACGGCGTGGCCGACATGGAGGAACTGGCCGGCCGCTTCGCCACCGCCTCCACCCTGCCGATCGTGCTGGACTCCACCGAGGTCGACGTCATCCAGGCGGGCCTGGAGAAGCTCGGCGGCCGCGCGGTGATCAACTCCGTGAACTACGAGGACGGCGACGGCCCCGACTCCCGGTTCGCGAAGGTCACCCGGCTGGCGCGCGAGCACGGCGCCGCCCTGATCGCGCTGACCATCGACGAGGAGGGCCAGGCCCGCACCCCGGAGAAGAAGGTCGAGATCGCCGAACGGCTGATCGCCGACCTCACCGGGAACTGGGGCATCCACGAGGAGGACATCCTCATCGACACCCTGACCTTCACCATCTGCACCGGTCAGGAGGAGTCCCGCAAGGACGGCATCGCCACCATCGAGGCCATCCGCGAGCTGAAGAAGCGGCACCCGGCCGTGCAGACCACGCTGGGCCTGTCGAACATCTCCTTCGGCCTCAACCCGGCCGCCCGCATCCTGCTGAACTCGGTCTTCCTGGACGAGTGCGTCAAGGCCGGCCTGGACTCCGCGATCGTCCACGCCTCCAAGATCCTGCCGATCGCCCGGTTCAGCGAGGAAGAGGTGCAGACCGCCCTCGACCTGGTCTACGACCGCCGCAGCGAGGGCTACGACCCCCTCCAGAAGCTCATGCAGCTCTTCGAGGGCGCCACGGCCAAGTCCCTCAAGGCCGGCAAGGCCGAGGAGCTGGCCGCGCTGCCCCTGGAGGAGCGGCTCAAGCGCCGGATCATCGACGGCGAGCGCAACGGCCTGGAAGCCGACCTGGACCTCGCGCTGGCCGAGCGGTCCGCCCTGGACATCGTCAACGAGACCCTGCTCGACGGCATGAAGGTCGTCGGCGAGCTGTTCGGCTCCGGCCAGATGCAGCTGCCGTTCGTCCTGCAGTCCGCCGAGGTCATGAAGGCCGCCGTCGCCTACCTCGAGCCGCACATGGAGAAGTCGGACGCCGAGGGCAAGGGCACGATCGTGCTCGCCACCGTGCGCGGCGACGTCCACGACATCGGCAAGAACCTCGTCGACATCATCCTGTCCAACAACGGCTACAACGTCGTCAACCTGGGCATCAAGCAGCCGGTCTCCGCCATCCTGGAGGCCGCCGAGGAGCACCGGGCCGACGTGATCGGCATGTCCGGACTGCTGGTGAAGTCCACGGTGATCATGAAGGAGAACCTGGAGGAGCTGAACCAGCGCGGCCTCGCCGCCCGCTTCCCGGTCATCCTCGGCGGCGCCGCCCTCACCCGCGCCTACGTCGAACAGGACCTGCACGAGATCTACCAGGGCGAGGTCCGCTACGCCCGCGACGCCTTCGAGGGCCTGCACCTCATGGACGCCCTGATCGGCGTCAAGCGGGGCGTGCCCGGGGCGAAGCTGCCCGAGCTGCGCCAGCGCCGGGTCCGCGCGACCACCGCCGTCCAGGTCGAGGAGCGGCCCGAGGAGGGCCACGTCCGCTCCGACGTCGCCACCGACAACCCCGTGCCCACCCCACCCTTCTGGGACACCCGCGTCGTCAAGGGCATCCAGCTCAAGGAGTACGCGAGCTGGCTGGACGAGGGCGCCCTGTTCAAGGGCCAGTGGGGACTGAAGCAGGCCCGCACCGGCGAGGGTCCGACCTACGAGGAGCTCGTCGAGACCGAGGGCCGGCCCCGGCTGCGCGGCCTGCTCGACCGGCTCCAGACCGACAACCTCCTCGAAGCGGCCGTCGTCTACGGCTACTTCCCCTGCGTCTCCAAGGACGACGACCTGATCATCCTGGACGAGCAGGGCAACGAGCGCACCCGCTTCACCTTCCCGCGCCAGCGCCGCGGCCGGCGCCTGTGCCTGGCCGACTTCTTCCGCCCGGAGGAGTCCGGCGAGACCGACGTCGTCGGCCTCCAGGTCGTCACCGTCGGCTCCCGCATCGGCGAGGAGACCGCCAAGCTCTTCGAGGCCAACGCCTACCGCGACTACCTCGAACTGCACGGCCTGTCCGTCCAGTTGGCCGAGGCCCTGGCCGAGTACTGGCACGCGCGCGTCCGCGCCGAACTCGGCTTCGCCGGCGAGGACCCCGCCGACATCGAGGACATGTTCGACCTGAAGTACCGCGGCGCCCGCTTCTCCCTCGGCTACGGCGCCTGCCCCGACCTGGAGGACCGCGCCAAGATCGCCGGGCTGCTGAAGCCCGAGCGGATCGGCGTCCACCTGTCCGAGGAGTTCCAGCTGCACCCCGAGCAGTCCACGGACGCCATCGTGATCCACCACCCCGAGGCCAAGTACTTCAACGCACGGTGAGGCGTGTCTCACCCGGCATCCTGATCGGGTGAGTCGTATACTGGTCGGTCCACTGCAGGCCGGTTCCCCGCCGGGGAGCCGGCCTGGCCGTCCCTCAAGGAGGTGCGCCCGGATGACCAGTACGGTCCCCGCGCTCGGAACCAGAACGGCCGAAGGCTCCGCCCTGCAGGCGGTGCTCCTCGACATGGACGGCACCCTCGTCGACACCGAGGGGTTCTGGTGGGACGTCGAGGTGGAGGTCTTCGCCTCCCTCGGGCACACCCTGGACGAGACCTGGCGGCACGTCGTGGTCGGCGGCCCCATGACCCGCAGCGCCGGCTTCCTCATCGAGGCGACCGGCGCCGACATCACCCTCGCCGAACTCACCGTGCTCCTCAACGAGGGCTTCGAGGACCGCATCGGCCGGGCCCTGCCGCTGATGCCGGGCGCCGCCCGGCTCCTCGCCGAGCTGCACGAGTCCGAGACCCCGACCGCCCTGGTCTCCGCCTCCCACCGGCGCATCATCGACCGGGTGCTGTCCGTGCTCGGCCCGCACCACTTCGCCCTCTCCATCGCCGGCGACGAGGTCTCCCGCACCAAGCCCTTCCCCGACCCGTACCTGCTCGCGGCCGCGGGCCTAGGTGCGGATCCGGCCAGATGCGCCGTCGTCGAGGACACCGCGACCGGCGTCGCCGCCGCCGAGGCAGCCGGCTGCCGGGTCGTCGCCGTACCCTCCGTCGCCCCCATCACCCCCGCCGCCGGGCGCACCGTCGTCACCTCGCTGGAAGAGGTCGACCTGCCATTTCTCCGGAGCCTGATGACGGAAATGCGCTGACTGTTCACCCAGCGTGCAAAGTCGAATCACCGTGCCGGACATATTTCCGGGGAAGTACCCCCGAGTGGAATTGCCGGGGGACCGCGCGGCCGAATTCTGCTGACCGGCCGCACAGTTGGAAGTGTGACGTTCCCCACGCCGGAGCGGCTCGACAACGGTGGCCAAGTGTGCTGACCCGTGCCGAACAGGCGGAAACGGCGGCACGTTGTGTCCCGATTGGTGGGACGCTGCACTAATCATGCCGCTGTCGGGTTTTCGGTGCGTCCGCAGCCGGTTCCACTGCGTGATGGGGGGTCAGCTCACGCGGCTGCGAGGCGGGCTGCGGGCGCGGACTAATCTCATCGCGAGAACATCGCCGAGAACCCCTGTGATCCGCCGCACCACCCCTGCATGCCGGATACACGGACCCGAACAGCTCTGGAGAAACTCCCGCATGAACCGCAAGACTTTGGTGCTGCCGGCGGTGGCCGGCCTGCTCACCCCGGTTCTCGCCGCGTGCGGCGGATCCGGCAGCGGGAGCAAGAGCGGTGACGCCATCGTCGTCGGTACCACGGACCAGTTCACGGCCACCAAGGACGCCCCCGCGCCCCTCGACCCGGCCTACGCCTACGACGTCGGCACCTGGAACATCCTGCGCCAGTCCGTGCAGACCCTGATGGCCCAGCCCAAGGGTGAGGGCGACCCCGTCCCCGAGGCCGCCGAGAGCTGCTCCTTCACCGACAGCGGCAGCGAGCGCTACGCCTGCAAGCTGCGTGAGGGCCTGAAGTTCGCCAGCGGCGACGCGGTGACCGCCCAGGACGTCAAGTACTCCATCGAGCGTGCGCTGCGCATCAACTCCGACAGCGGTGTCTCCGCCCTGCTGAACACCATCGACACCATCGAGACGCAGGGCGACCGCGAGGTCGTCTTCCACCTGAAGACCGCCGACGCCACCTTCCCGTACAAGCTGTCCACTCCGGTCGCGGGCATCGTCAACCCGAAGGACTACCAGAAGGACAAGCTCCGCGACGGCTTCGAGATCGACGGCTCCGGCCCGTACACCTTCAAGGCCGACGTCAAGAACGACGCGATCGTCAGCGCCACCTTCACCAAGAACCCCTCCTACGAGGGCAGCATGAAGGTGAACAACGACAAGGTCGAGCTGCGCTCCTTCAACGACGCCGACGCCATGAGCGCCGCCATCGACAAGGGCGACATCGACGTCATGACCCGCACCATGTCGCCCGCGCAGATCCAGAAGCTGGACGCCGGCAGCGACAAGAACGCCGACCTGGTCGACATGCCGGGCCTGGAGATCCGCTACCTGGCCTTCAACACCGACGCCACCAGCGTCAAGTCCAAGGCCGTACGCCAGGCGATGGCCCAGCTCATCAACCGCGGCGAACTGGTCTCCAAGGTCTACGGCACCCAGGCCGAGCCGCTGTACTCGATGGTCCCGGCCACCGTCACCGGCCACTCCAACGCGTTCTTCAACAAGTACGGCAACCCCAGCGTCGACAAGGCCAAGAGCCTGCTCGGCAAGGCCGGCATCACCACCCCGGTGAAGCTCACCCTGCACTACACCACCGACCACTACGGCTCGGCCACCAAGCAGGAGTTCCAGATCCTGCAGAAGCAGCTTAACGACAGCGGCCTGTTCGACGTCTCCATCGAGGGCCACCCCTGGGCCACCTTCCGGCCCGCCGAGCGCAAGGGCGAGTACGACGTCTACGGCATGGGCTGGTTCCCCGACTTCCCGGACGCCGACAACTTCCTCGCGCCGTTCCTCGACAAGAACAACTTCCTCGGATCGCCGTACAACAACGGCACCATCCAGCGCACCCTGATCCCGCAGTCCCGCCGCGAGGCCGACCGGCTCGGCGCCTCCAAGAGCCTGACGGAGATCCAGGACATCGTCGCCGAGGACGTCCCGATCCTGCCGCTGTGGCAGGGCAAGCAGTACGTCGCCGCACGGGACGACATCACGGGCGTGGCCTACGCCCTGAACTCCTCCTCGACGCTTCAGCTGTGGGAGCTGGGCCGCGGTGTGAGCGGCTGACGGCTCTCCGCCGCCGGGGCCGGGCACGAAGCGGCCCCGGTGCCCGGGGCCAGGGACGGCGGCCCCGGGCTGACGAACCGACGACAAGGCACACATTCAAGTGAACATGCGCAACCAGTGGCCAGTTCTGCCCATCGTGGCGGGACTGGCCTCCGGCCTGTTGACCGGCTGCGGCTCCGAGACCGGTGACTCCGGGGGCACCGGCTCCTCCGTGGTGATGGGGATGTCCGACGACGTCCTCGCCACGGACCCGGCATCCGGCTATGACCCCGGCTCCTGGCTGTTGTTCAACAACGTCTTCCAGTCGCTGCTCAGCTTCCCCAAGGGCGCGACCGAACCCCGGCCCGACCTCGCCAGACAGTGCCTCTTCACCGACACCCGGGCCATGGTCTACAAGTGCGAACTGAAGGACGGCCTGAAGTTCAGCAACGGTGACGCCCTCACCTCCGCGGACGTGAAGTTCTCCTTCGACCGCATGCTGAGGATCAACGACCCGGCCGGCCCCGCGATCATGTTCCCGATGCTCGACAAGGTCGAGACACCGGACGCCAAGACCGCGATCTTCCACCTGAAGGTGCCCGACGCCACCTTCCCCAGCAAGATCGCCTCCGGCGCCGGCTCCATCGTGGACCACCGCCAGTACGACGCGAACGGCCTGCGCACCGACCACCAGGCCGTCGGCTCCGGCCCCTACAAGCTGGACTCCTTCGACAAGGACCAGGCCGTCTTCTCGGTCAACGACAACTACCGGGGCGAGGCCAAGCCCAAGAACTCCGGAGTCACCCTCAAGTTCTTCCACGGCGACCGGACCGCCCTGCGCAAGGCCCTCCTCGACGGCGGCATCGACATCGCCTACCGAGGCCTGTCCGCCGCCGACATCGCCGCCCTCGACCAGCAGGCCGACAACAACGGTGTCGACGTCATCGACGGCAGCAGCGCAGAGGTCCAGCACCTGGTCTTCAACATGAAGGACCCGGTGGCCGGCAAGTCCGGCGTCCGCAAGGCCATGGCCTACCTCATCGACCGCGACGCCCTCATCCACGACGTCTACCGGGGCACCGCCACCCCGCTGTACTCGATCATCCCCGCGGGCGTCACGGGCCACAACACCGCGTTCTTCGACACCTACGGCGCCCGCCCCTCCCGGGACAAGGCCGCCGCCGCACTCCGCGCCGACGGCATCACGGGCAAGGTCAAGCTCACCCTGTGGTCCACGCCGTCCCGCTACGGCCCCGCCACCGACCAGGAGCTGAAGGCCATCGCCGGCCAGCTCAACGCCAGCGGCCTGTTCGAGGCCGACGTCCAGTCCGTCGCCTACGACCAGTACGAGAAGGACATCGCCGCCGGCAAGTACGGCGTCTACGTGAAGGGCTGGGTGCCGGACTACCCGGACGCCGACAACTTCACCGCGCCCTTCTTCGGCAAGGGCAACGTCCTGAACAACAACTACAACAACAACACCATCACCAAGTCCCTCATCCCCGACACCGCCGCACAGAGCGACCGCACGGCGACCGACAAGGACTTCGGCAGGCTCCAGGACATCGTGGCCGACGAGCTGCCCGTCCTGCCGGTCTGGCAGGCCAAGCAGTACGCCGTCGTCCGCGACGGCGTCTACGGCCTGGAGTACTGCCTGGACGCCTCCACCGTGTTCCGCTTCTGGGAGATCAGCAAGAGCTGACCCCAGGTACACAACAGAGGGCGCCCTTCCCGCGGGGGAGGGGCGCCCTTCGCCATCGCGACGAACCGCCCGGCCGTACCGCCCAGCCGCACTGCCCGGCCGTACCGCCTACTGCGCGCCGGGACGCACCAGACCGCTCTCGTACGCGTACACCGCGGCCTGCACCCGGTCCCTGAGTCCCAGCTTGGTGAGCACATGCCCCACATGCGTCTTCACCGTCGTCTCGCTGACGAACAGATCCGCCGCGATCTCCGCGTTGGACAGCCCGCGTGCCACCAGCTTCAGCACCTCCACCTCACGGTCGGTGAGGGTGTGCAGGGTGTCCGGCACCGGCTCCTCACCCGACGGCAGATGCGTGGCGTACTTGTCCAGGAGCCGCCGCGTGATGCTCGGCGCCAGCATGGCCTCGCCCGCCGCCACCACCCGGATCGCCTGCACCAGCTCATTGGCCGGCGCGTCCTTCAGCAGGAAACCACTGGCCCCGGCACGCAGCGCCTCCACCACGTACTCGTCCAGGTCGAACGTCGTCAGCACCAGCACCTTGGCCGGACCGTCCCGGCCGGGCCCGGTGATCTGCCGGGTGGCCTCCACACCGTCCATCCGCGGCATCCGGATGTCCATCAGCACGACATCCGGCTGCAGCGCTCGCACCTGGTCCAGGGCCTGGAGGCCGTCACCGGCCTCGCCGACGACCGCGAGGTCCTGCTCGGCCTCCAGGATCATCCGGAAACCCGTACGCAGCAGCGGCTGGTCGTCGACCAGTAGGACGCGGATGGCCACGTGACACTCCTTCGCTAGTCCCGCCCCATTCTGCCCTGCCCCGGATCTCCGGTTCACCCGGTCCCGGGCTCCACCGCCGTCACCGGCAGCGGGTAGGGCGGGGGAGTACCGCCGAACTCCGGGCAGTGCGCCCGGTGGTCGCACCAGCCGCACAACTTCGTCGGCCGGGGCCGCCAGTTCCCCGTCTGAGTGGCCTGCCTGATGGCCTCCCACAGCGCGTGCAGCTTCCGCTCCACCCGCTCCAGATCGGCCGGCACCGGGTCGTACGTCAGGACGTCCCCGCTGCCCAGATAGACCAGCTGCAGCCGGCGCGGAACCACCCGCTTCAGCCGCCACACCACCAGGGCGTAGAACTTCATCTGGAACAGCGCGCCCTCGGCGTACTCCGGGCGGGGCGCCTTGCCCGTCTTGTAGTCGACGATCCGCACCTCGCCCGTCGGCGCCACGTCCACCCGGTCGATGATCCCGCGCAGCCGCAGCCCCGACTCCAGCTCCGCCTCCACGAACAGCTCACGCTCGGCCGGCTCCAGCCGCGTCGGATCCTCCAGCGTGAACCAGCGCTCCACGAGCCGCTCCGCCTCCGCGAGCCACCCGGCCAGCCGCTCCCCGTCCGGATCGTCCGCGAACAGCTCGGTCACCTCCGGCCTGCTCTCCCTGAGCCGGTCCCACTGCCCGGGGATCAGCGCCTTCGCCCGCGGAGCGGTCCGCTCCCCGGCCGGCGCGTCGAACAGCCGCTCCAGCACGGCGTGCACCAGCGTGCCCCGCGTCGCCGCCGGGCTCGGCTTCTCCGGCAGCCGGTCGATCACCCGGAACCGGTACAGCAACGGGCACTGCATGAAGTCACTGGCTCGCGAGGGTGACAGCGAGGTCGGCGCACTGACACCCCGCCCGGCGGGAACGGCCACCGCGGACTCCTCGGCCAGGGGCGGCTCGCCGCTCCCTCCGGCCGGTCCGGCCGGTCCGGCGACGTCCGGGACCGGTTCCGCGGGCCGCGCCGGGGGCACGGGCGGCTCCGCCTCGCCGGCCTGCTCCAGGGGCGCGGGCATCGTGGGGCCCGGCGGCCGGGGTGCGGCGGCCGGGGGCGGCTGGTCGGCGCCGCCCGGCAGGGCCGCTGCCTCGTCGATGCTGCTGTCCATGTCCACAGACCTTACGGCCCGCCACCGACAGTGACCCAGCCCGCCGCCCGCGTCGACCACCCGACCACGGGGCAAACACAAGGGGTGCCGGGGCGAAACGTGCCACCAAGGCCGCATACCATCGACCAGAGACCCTTCCGCCCGGCAGGTGCGGAAGACGCTTCGAACGAGGGGACACCGTGGACGTGAGCGGCGGGAGCGGGCAGCCGCGGTCCGGCAACGACGAGCCGGCCGAGCACTCCGCCGACCCAACGGTCCCGGCGACCGGACCCACCGACCACCCCGGCCCCGAGCCCGACCGAGGACCCCGCGAAGAAGCCGGCCCCCCGCCGGCGAAACCGTCCCCCGACACCACCGGCACCCCCACCGGGAACGGCACCACCGGGAACGGCACCGGAACCGACACCACCGCGAACGGCACCGGAACCGACACCACCGCGAACGGCACCGGAACCGACACCACCGAAACCGGCACCGGCGGCACCCCCACCGGAACCCGCCCCACCGGCACCGGCACGGACGGCGCCCCCGACCACCGCAGCCTCGCCCACTCCGGCATCGCCAAGGGCGAACCGCCCGAGCCGCGCCCCAAGGAACCCGGCGGCGGCATCCTCATGGGCCGCCCCTTCGGCGTACCCGTCTACGTCGCACCCAGCTGGTTCCTCGTCGCCGCCCTGATCACCTGGGTCTTCGGCGGCCAGCTCGACCGCGTCCTGCCCGAACTGGGCGCCGCCCGCTACCTGGTCTCCCTCTTCTTCGCGGTCGCCTTCTACGCCTCCGTCCTGGTCCACGAGCTGGCCCACACCCTCGCCGCGATCCGCTTCGCACTCCCGGTCCGCCGCATCCAGCTCCAGTTCTTCGGCGGCGTCTCCGAGATCGAGAAGGAGGCCGAGACCCCCGGCCGGGAGTTCGTGCTGGCCTTCGTCGGCCCCCTGCTCTCCCTCGTCCTCGCCGGCCTGTTCTACCTCGCCATGAAACCCGTGGAGCCCGGCACCGTACCCGGCGTCCTGCTGGCCGGCCTGATGGTCTCCAACCTCATCGTGGCGATCTTCAACCTCCTCCCCGGCCTCCCCCTCGACGGCGGCCGCATGCTCCGCGCCGTCGTCTGGAAGATCAGCGGCAAGCCGATGACCGGCACCATCGCCGCCGCCTGGGTCGGCCGCGCCCTCGCCGTCGCCGTCCTGGTCGGCCTGCCCCTGCTCAACCAGTCCGGCGCCCTCGGCGGCAGCGGCGAGGACACCGGCGGCATGGACACCGTCACCGACGCCCTGCTCGCCGCCATCCTCGCCGCGATCATCTGGACCGGCGCCGGCAACAGCCTGCGCATGGCACGACTGCGCGAACACCTCCCCGAACTGCGCGCCCGCACCCTCACCCGGCGCGCCGTACCGGTCGAGAACGACACCCCCCTCTCCGAGGCCCTGCGCCGCGCCAACGCCGCCGGGGCCCGCGCCCTCGTCGTCGTCGACGCCGACGGCAACCCGCTCTCCCTCGTCCGCGAGGCCGCCATCGTCGGCGTACCCGAGCACCGCCGCCCCTGGGTGGCCGTCAGCGGCCTCGCCCAGGAGCTGACCGACGGCATGCGCGTCTCCGCCGAGCTGGCCGGAGAGGAACTGCTGGACGTCCTGCGCGCCACCCCGGCCACCGAATACCTCGTGGTCGAGCAGACCGGCGAGATCTACGGCGTCCTGTCCGCCGCGGACGTCGAGCGGGCCTTCGTCAAGGCGATGGCACGGCCGGCCTGACCCCGCGCCTGCCGTCGGTCAAGGCCCCGGCAGGGAACCGGTAGGCTGGTCACATGTCCGAACCGACCGGTGCCGCCCGCCGTCGCGGGCCCTTCAAGGTCGGGGACCAGGTACAGCTGACCGACCCCAAGGGCCGCCACTACACGTTCACGCTCGAAGCAGGGAAGAACTTCCACACCCACAAGGGTTCCTTCCCGCACGACGAACTGATCGGCGCTCCCGAGGGCAGCGTTGTCCGCACCACCGGCAACGTCGCCTACCTCGCGCTGCGCCCCCTGCTCCCCGACTACGTCCTGTCCATGCCCCGCGGGGCAGCCGTCGTCTACCCGAAGGACGCGGGGCAGATCCTCGCCTTCGCCGACATCTTCCCCGGCGCCCGCGTCGTGGAGGCCGGCGTCGGCTCCGGCTCGCTCAGCAGCTTCCTGCTGCGGGCCATCGGCGACCAGGGCATGCTGCACAGCTACGAGCGCCGCGAGGACTTCGCGGAGATCGCCAAGCAGAACGTCGAGCGCTACTTCGGCGGCCCGCACCCCGCCTGGCAGCTCACCGTCGGCGACCTCCAGGACAACCTGTCCGACACCGACGTCGACCGCGTCATCCTCGACATGCTCGCCCCCTGGGAATGCCTGGAGGCCGTCTCCAAGGCACTCGTCCCCGGCGGCATCCTGTGCTGCTACGTCGCCACCACCACCCAGCTCGCCCGGACCGTGGAGTCCATCCGGGAGATCGGCTGCTTCAACGAGCCGACCGCCTGGGAGACCATGATCCGCAACTGGCACATCGAGGGCCTGGCCGTCCGCCCGGACCACCGGATGATCGGCCACACCGGCTTCCTGCTCACCGCCCGCCGCCTCGCGGACGGCGTCGAGCCGCCCATGCGCCGCCGCCGCCCCGCCAAGGGCGCCTACGGCGAGGACTACGCCGGCCCCAACGCCGACGGCGGCGCCGGCCGCTGACCGGCCCCCCGCACGGACAACGCAAGGGCGCCGTGGCAGAGTTCCCACCGATCCACGGGAACCCGGCCACGGCGCCCCTCCGTTGACACAGCACCAGCACCAGCACCAGCACCAGCACCGGCACCGGTCCGAGCACCGGCCTCGACGCGTCGGCGCTGCCCGCTGCCCGCCGACCGGACCCCGGCCCCGGCCCCCATCGGCGTGGGCCCCTCGCCTGCGACAATCCCGGACCCCGCCGTTCCCCCGCACTGTGACGTGTGGCACCATGCAGCCCATCCCACCGGCACAGCCCTCACAGGAGACACTCCTCGTGCAGCAATCCGCCGTTCCGGAACTGGCCCACACCCGGACCCGGCCCATCCACTGGGTCGCCACCGCCACAGCCGTCGCAGGCGTCGTCGCCCTCTCCTCCGTCGTCCAGCCGGGATCGGCCACCGCCGCCCAGTCCGGCCCCGGCACCACCGGCAGGACCGCCCCCGCGGCCGCCGCCCCGCCCAGCACGACCGGCGTGAAATTCCCCCTCGCCTGCGGACCCGTCAAGGCCGTCGTCGCGAAGAAGGCCACCGGAGACCTGGACGGCGACGGCAGGCCGGAAACCGTCGCGGTCGTCCACTGCGACGCCCCCATGGGCACCCCGCCCGATGGCGTCTACGTCCTCACCCGCGCCGCGGACAGCGACACCCCCCGCGTCGTCGCCACCCTCGTCGAGCCCCGGGAACGGCTCACGGTCACCGACTTCGCCCTCCGCGCACAGGCCGTCTCCGCCACCCTGCTCGGTTACTCCTCGGACACCGTGCCCAGTTGCTGCCCCGACGTGAAAACCCCGGCCAAGTGGCGATGGAACGGCAACGCCTTCCTCCGCTCCACCCCGGCCGGGGCCCACAGCGTCTGAACCGGACTCACTCCGCGTCGGGCCCGTACACCTCTACCCTGTCCGAAACCCGGCGCACATGGATGCACTCGCCGGGACACTCCCTCGCCGAGTCCACCACGTCCGCCAGCAGCGGCAACGGCACCGGCACCGACGCCCCCGGAGCCTGCAGCAGCTCCTCGTCCGCACCCTTCACATAGGCCAGCCCGTCGATGTCCAGCTCGAACACCTCCGGGGCGTACTGGGCGCAGATCCCGTCGCCGGTACACAGATCCTGGTCGATCCAGACCTCCAGCGCCTCGCCGCCCGCGGCCTCCTGCTGCACGGTCATCTCTCCTGCCCTCGGTTCGCCGGACCGTCCCGGCACCCCGAGGGCCAGCCGGGTCCGCTCCAGCGGCTGTTGAACACCCCCGACCCTACCTCCGCCCGCCCAACGGCCCCGCCGCACCGGCCCAGGGTTTCCGGCCCCGCCCGCTCGGGTACCAGCGCCGGACCGGGACACAGGCCCCCCGGCGGCCGGACCGAACACTTCAGGCCACCCCGACGGTGACCCCGCCCGCCGATACCGTCGCTCTGCGTGATGATCGTACGAGCGTCCCGAGTGCTGCCCGCAGAGCGGCCCAACGGCCACCAGCGGACAACTCCGGTCAGCCACGAAGGGATTCGACCCCGCCATGCATGGAACAACCTGCTTTCCCCTCACGTTGAGTGGGTATCCCCTCCGTGCGAGGGAGTGTGCACCGGGTGACCGACGACACACCTTGACAGTCTTTGTGATCTAGGGGTTTCAATCGACACCCACCCAGGTAGGGTCTGGAAGCGTCCAGCTCCCCTTGGAGGAGGTGAGGACCGTGGCAGCCCACGACGACGACATGAACCGCGGCATCCGCCCGGGACGAGGGTCCGACGACCCGGCCGGGCAGATCGCCTACCTTGAGCAGGAGATCGCCGTCCTGCGCCGCAAGCTCGCCGACTCTCCGCGCCACACGAGGATTCTCGAAGAGCGGATCGTCGAGCTGCAGACCAACCTGGCCGGCGTGTCCGCCCAGAACGAACGACTGGCCAACACCCTCCGCGAGGCCCGCGACCAGATCGTGGCCCTCAAGGAGGAGGTCGACCGACTCGCTCAGCCGCCGGCCGGCTTCGGTGTCTTCCTGCAGGCCAACGAGGACGGCACCGCCGACATCTTCACCGGAGGCCGCAAACTCCGCGTGAACGTCAGCCCCAGCGTCGACCTCGACGACCTGCGGCGCGGCCAGGAAGTCATGCTCAACGAAGCGCTCAACGTGGTCGAAGCCATGGAGTTCGAGAGCGTCGGCGACATCGTCACCCTCAAGGAGATCCTCGAGGACGGCGAGCGCGCCCTGGTACTGGGCCACACCGACGAGGAACGGGTCGTCCGCCTCGCCGAGCCCCTGCTCGGCACCACCATCCGCGCCGGCGACGCCCTCCTCCTCGAACCCCGCTCCGGCTACGTCTACGAGGTCGTGCCCAAGAGCGAGGTCGAGGAACTGGTCCTCGAAGAAGTCCCCGACATCGGCTACGAGCAGATCGGCGGCCTGGGCAACCAGATCGAAGCCATCCGCGACGCCGTCGAGCTGCCCTACCTCTACCCCGACCTCTTCAAGGAGCACGAGCTCCGCCCGCCCAAGGGCGTCCTGCTCTACGGCCCCCCCGGCTGCGGCAAGACCCTCATCGCCAAGGCCGTCGCGAACTCACTCGCCAAGAAGGTCGCCGAGGTCACCGGCCAGGCCGCCGGCAAGAGCTTCTTCCTCAACATCAAGGGCCCCGAGCTGCTCAACAAGTACGTCGGCGAGACCGAGCGGCAGATCCGCCTCGTCTTCCAGCGTGCCCGCGAGAAGGCCAGCGAGGGCACCCCCGTCATCGTCTTCTTCGACGAGATGGAATCGCTCTTCCGCACCCGCGGCTCCGGCGTCAGCTCCGACGTCGAGAACACCATCGTCCCGCAGCTCCTCGCCGAGATCGACGGCGTCGAAGGCCTGCAGAACGTGGTCGTCATCGGCGCCTCCAACCGCGAGGACATGATCGACCCGGCCATCCTGCGCCCCGGCCGCCTCGACGTGAAGATCAAGATCGAGCGCCCCGACGCCGAAGCCGCCAAGGACATCTTCGGCAAGTACCTCACCGAGCGCCTCCCGCTCCACGCGGACGACCTCGGCGAACACGGCGGCGACAAGGCCACCACCGTCCAGAGCATGATCCAGACGGCGGTCGAGCACATGTACGCCGAATCCGAGGAGAACCGCTTCCTGGAAGTCACCTACGCCAACGGAGACAAGGAAGTCCTCTACTTCAAGGACTTCAACTCCGGCGCCATGATCGAGAACATCGTCGGCCGCGCCAAGAAAATGGCGATCAAGGACTTCCTCGAAAAGAGCCAGAAGGGCCTCCGCGTCTCCCACCTCCTCCAGGCCTGCGTGGACGAGTTCAAGGAGAACGAGGACCTCCCCAACACCACCAACCCGGACGACTGGGCCCGGATCTCCGGAAAGAAGGGCGAGCGGATCGTCTACATCCGCACCCTCATCACCGGAAAGCAGGGCGCGGACACCGGACGCTCCATCGACACGGTGGCGAACACCGGTCAGTACCTGTAAAAGCGGGGCGGCTGCGGGTGCCCACCACGGGTACCCGCAGCCGACTGCTTTCCAGGCCACGACCGGAGCAGCCAATGACGCAAATGATCTCCCCACCAGCGCAAAGGCGTTCTAGGCTCGTTCCTACCGCCGAGTCGCGCAGTGCGGGGACGGGCACCGCACACCCACCGGAGCGCCAGCGGGACGCGAGCGGCGCCCACGACCGAGGGTGCCGCCGGGCAAGGAGGGCCGCATGACCGTACGGCGAGTAATGGGCATCGAGACGGAGTACGGGATCTCCGTCCCCGGCCACCCCAACGCCAATGCCATGCTCACCTCATCCCAGATCGTCAACGCCTACGCGGCGGCGATGCACCGGGCCCGCCGGGCTCGCTGGGACTTCGAGGAAGAAAACCCCCTGAGGGACGCACGAGGCTTCGACCTCGCCCGGGAAGCCGCCGACTCCAGCCAGCTCACCGACGAGGACATCGGCCTCGCCAACGTGATCCTCACCAACGGCGCACGCCTCTACGTCGACCACGCCCACCCCGAATACAGCGCCCCCGAGGTCACCAACCCCCGCGACGCCGTCCTCTGGGACAAGGCCGGCGAACGCATCATGGCCGAAGCCGCGGAACGAGCCGCACAGCTCCCCGGCGCCCAGCCCATCCACCTCTACAAGAACAACACCGACAACAAGGGCGCCAGCTACGGCACGCACGAGAACTACCTCATGAAGCGGGAAACCCCCTTCTCCGACATCGTGCGTCACCTGACCCCGTTCTTCGTCTCCCGCCAGGTCTTCGCCGGAGCCGGCCGCGTCGGCATCGGCCAGGACGGACACGAACACGGCTTCCAGATCAGCCAGCGCGCCGACTACTTCGAAGTCGAGGTAGGCCTCGAAACCACCCTCAAGCGCCCCATCATCAACACCCGCGACGAACCCCACGCCGACGCGGAGAAGTACCGCCGCCTCCACGTGATCATCGGCGACGCCAACCTCTCCGAGATCTCCACGTACCTCAAGCTCGGCACGACCGCCCTCGTCCTCTCCATGATCGAGGACGGCTTCATCGCCGTGGACCTCGCCGTCGACCAGCCCGTACGCACCCTCCACCAGGTCTCCCACGACCCCTCGCTGAAACGCCTGGTCACCCTGCGCAGCGGCCGGACCCTCACAGCCGTCCAGCTCCAGATGGAGTACTACGAGCTGTCCCGCAAATACGTCGAAGAACGCTTCGGCGCCGACGCCGACGACCAGACCAAGGACGTCCTCAGCCGCTGGGAGGACACCCTCACCCGGCTGGAGAACGACCCCATGAGCCTCGCCGGCGAACTCGACTGGGTCGCCAAACGGGAACTCATGGAGGGCTACCGCCGCCGCGACGACCTCGACTGGGACGCCGCCCGGCTCCACCTGGTCGACCTCCAGTACGCCGACGTACGCGCCGAGAAGGGCCTCTACAACCGCCTGGCGGCCCGCGGACGCATGAAGCGCCTGCTGGACGAGTCCGAGGTCGACGAGGCCCGTACGAAGCCGCCGGAGGACACACGCGCCTACTTCCGCGGCCGCTGCCTGGAGCAGTACGCCGACGACGTCGCGGCCGCGAGCTGGGACTCGGTCATCTTCGACCTCCCGGGCCGGGACTCGTTGCAGCGCGTTCCAACCCTGGAACCGCTACGCGGAACGCGAAATCACGTCAAGGAGCTGCTGGACCGCTGCCGCACCGCGGAAGACCTGGTCAGGGTGCTGTCCGGCGGCTGAGCACGATCAGCGGGTACTCGTACCGCCCCGGGCGGACAGGGTGGAAACCCCACCGCCCGGGAATCATCGAGGTGGCCCCCGCACGTTGTGGAAACTGCGGGGCCGATGTCGGACCCGGCCTATAGGGTCTGATCATCACCGATCGGCAGGCGAACTGAGCGGGGTGAGGGTTATGGCAACCAAGGACACCGGCGGCGGCCAGCAGAAGGCCACCCGGTCCACCGAAGAGGTCGAGGAGCAGGCGCAGGACGCGCAGGCCTCGGAGGACCTCAAGGAACGGCACGAGAAGCTGAGCGACGACGTGGACTCGGTGCTGGACGAGATCGACGACGTACTCGAGGAAAACGCCGAGGATTTCGTGCGGTCCTTCGTGCAAAAAGGCGGACAGTAAAGGCGACATGGTCGCCTTGCCTTCGAAATGAAGGACGCGGGGGAGTCGGGTGGTTGAGGAGCCGAACGCGAAGGAATGCAGGAAGTGCGGGCGTGAGCTGCCTCTCGCCTCCTTCGCCAAGGACAGGAACCGGCGTGACGGCCTCCAGGTGCACTGCCGGGAGTGCGTGGCGGAGTACAGCGCCGCGCACTACCGGCGCCGCCGGGAGGCCATGGGGAAGCCGGTCCGGGAGAAGGCGGACGTCCCGGCCGGGTACAAGCTCTGCCGCACGTGCGGCGAGGTCAAACCGCACGGCGAATGGCATCGCAACGCGTCGGCTTCCGACGGGCTGTCGACGCGCTGCAAGGCGTGCCGGGCGGCGCTCGGGCGGGAGGACCACCTGAGGCGCACGTACGGCCTCACCCGAGCCGGGTGTGACGCGTTGATCGCCTCTCAAGGGGGCGTCTGTTGTATCTGTCTGAGCGCTGTGCCGGCACATGTGGATCACTGCCATGAGACGGGTAGGGTCCGTGGCGTACTGTGCTTCAGCTGCAACGCCGCACTGGGGCAGTTCAAGGATCAGCCCGAGGTCATCAGGCGGGCTGCTGCTTACGTGGAAGGAAACTTGTGGAAGCCAACTCTCGTGGCACCGGGCGTCTACCAGCTGCCTTCCTGACGCCAGGGTCCTCCTCCTTCATGGACTTCCTCGCCGAGCACCAGCCGGAGCTGCTGCCCGGCAACCGGCAGCTGCCGCCCACGCAGGGTGTGATCGAGGCACCCCACGGGACGACGATCGTCGCCGTGACGTTCCCGGGTGGCGTGGTGCTCGCCGGTGACCGCAGGGCGACGATGGGGAACGTCATCGCCCAGCGGGACATCGAGAAGGTCTTCCCGGCGGACGAGTACTCGGCGGTGGGTATCGCCGGTACCGCCGGTCTCGCCGTGGAGATGGTGAAGCTCTTCCAGCTGGAGCTGGAGCACTTCGAGAAGGTCGAGGGTGCGCAGCTGTCGCTGGAGGGCAAGGCGAACCGGCTGTCGACGATGATCCGTTCCAACCTCGGCATGGCCATGCAGGGCCTGGCCGTGGTGCCTCTGTTCGCGGGGTACGACGTGGACCGTGAGCGGGGGCGGATCTTCTCGTACGACGTCACGGGCGGGCGTTCGGAGGAGCACAACTACGCGGCGACGGGTTCCGGCTCGATCTTCGCGCGGGGTGCGATGAAGAAGCTGTTCCGTGACGACCTGACCGAGGAGCAGGCGGCCACGCTGGTGGTGCAGGCTCTGTATGACGCGGCTGACGACGACTCGGCGACCGGTGGTCCCGATGTCGCCCGCCGGATCTACCCGATCATCACGGTGATCACCGAGGACGGTTTCCGCCGGCTCACGGAGGACGAGGCGTCGGAGTTGTCCCGTGCGGTGCTCCAGAAGCGTCTGGAGGAGCCGGACGGTCCGAAGGCCGCGCTGCTCTGAGTGCGGGCCCGGTTCTTTTCAAGGTGATCCAGTGACCATGACAGAAAGGGACGGATAACCGGTGTCGACGCCGTTCTATGTCTCACCTCAGCAGGCGATGGCGGACCGGGCGGAGTATGCCCGGAAGGGCATCGCCCGTGGCCGCAGCCTGGTCGTGCTGCAGTATGCCGACGGCATTGTGTTCGTCGGCGAGAACCCGTCCCGTGCGCTGCACAAGTTCAGCGAGATCTATGACCGGATCGGCTTCGCGGCGGCCGGCAAGTACAACGAGTACGAGAATCTGCGGATCGGTGGTGTGCGCTACGCCGACCTGCGGGGTTACACCTATGACCGGGACGATGTGACGGCCCGGGGTCTGGCGAACGTGTACGCGCAGACGCTGGGCACGATCTTCTCCTCGGCGGCCGAGAAGCCGTACGAGGTGGAGCTGGTGGTCGCCGAGGTGGGGGAGACCCCGGAGGGTGACCAGATCTACCGGCTGCCGCATGACGGGTCGATCGTGGATGAGCACGGTTCGGTCGCGGTGGGTGGTAACGCCGAGCAGATCAGCAGCTTCCTGGATCAGCGTCATCGTGACGGGATGTCGTTGGCGGAGGCGTTGAAGCTGGCGGTGCAGGCGCTGTCGCGGGACACCAACGGCAGTGAGCGGGAGATTCCGGCGGAGCGCCTGGAGGTGGCGGTGCTGGATCGTACGCGGCCGCAGAAGCGCAAGTTCAAGCGGATCGTGGGGCGTCAGCTGGCGCGTCTGCTGGCGGCGGACGGTGCGGGCACGGAGGCGGAGACCTCGGAGGAGGGCGGTTCCGAGGAGGAGTGATCCTTCTCGCTCAGGTGTGCGAGTGCCCCGGCCGGTGATCCGGTCGGGGCACTCGGCTTATCCGGCGGTGCGCGGGGGTGCTGTGGAGCCTCGTACGACGAGGTGGACGGGGATGTCGCCGCCCTCCGGTTCGCGGCCGTCCAGGACGGCGAGGAGGGCTTGCATGCCGCGTTCTCCGAAGGTCTCGGCGTCGAGTCGCACGGTCGTCAGTTCGGGGTCGATGGCGGTGGCGAGGGCGAGGTCGTCGAGGCCGGTGACGGAGATGTCGTCGGGGATGCGCAGGCCGAGGCGGCGGAGGGCCTTGTAGGCGCCGGCGGCGAGTTTGTCGTCGTCGCAGACGATGGCCGTGGGGCGGGGGCCGGGGGCGGTGAGGGCGGTTTCGGTGGCGGTGCGGGCGCCGTCGATGGAGATGGGGGCGCGGGCGGTGCGGATCTCGGTGCCGGGGACGGTGGCCATGCGTGCGGCGAGTTCTCTGGCGCGGATGTCGAAGGTCCAGGAGGGTACGTCGGCGGCGAGGTGGAGGATGCGGCGGTGGCCGAGGCCGAGGAGGTGGTCGGTGACCTGGCGTATGCCGTCGGTGATGTCGAGGTTGACGGTGGCGGCGCCGAGGCTGCCGGCGGGGTCGCTGTCGAGCATGACGAGGGGGAGCTGGTCGCCGCGGATGGCGGTGAGGGCGTCGGCGGCCATGGAGGAGGCGATGACGCCGTCGAGGGCGGCCTGGGCGGAGGCGAAGGGGTTGCGGGCGGGGCCGATGCCTTCGGGGGAGGGGTAGAGGACGACGCCGAAGCCGTGTCGGGCGGCGATGCGTGCGGCGCCGGTGTAGACGCCGGCGAAGAACTCGGTGGTGAGGGCGGGGACGACGAGGAGGACGGTGCGGGTGTGGCCGAGGCGGAGGTTGCGGGCGGCGAGGTTGGGCCGGTAGCCGAGTTCGCGGGCGGCTTCGCGGACGCGTTCGGCGGTGGTCTCGGAGACCCGGCCGCGCCATTTGTCGCCGAGGACGAGGGAGACGGCGGCTTGGGAGACGCCTGCTGCGTGGGCGACGTCCCGGCTGGTCGGGCGGGTGTTGCTGCGGGCCACGACTCTCTCCCGGTCGTCTGGACGTGTGACAGCGCACATGGTACGTATGAAGAGGGACGTTATACGTAACACTTCGGGCCGTCGCGGCGTCCCGGGCGAGGCACGGGAGGCTGGACATGGCGGCGGGGTACCTGGAGATCCTGCGGGCGAGGCACGCCCTGCGGCTGCTGACGGGGACCCTGGTGGGCCGGTTGCCCAACGCGACGGCCGCGATCGCCCTGGTGCTGTTCGTGCGGGCCGAGGGCGGAACGTACAGCCTGGCGGGCGCTCTCGCGGCCGTGTACGGCGTGGCGAACGCGGTGGGCCAGCCGGTGCTGGGCCGGCTGGTGGACCTGTACGGCCAGCCGCGGGTCCAGCTGCCCGCCGCCGTGGTCGCGGCGCTGGCGATGACGCTGTTCGCGTTCTGCGGCACGGATCCGCTGCCGCTGGCCTATGCCGCGGTGGGGGTGGCCGGGCTGTTCACGCCGCCGCTGGAGGGCGGTCTGCGGGCGCTGTGGCCGTCGGTGCTGGCCCGGGAGGAGCAGGTGCACACGGCGTACGCCATGGACGCGATCGCGCAGGAGGTGATGTTCACCGTCGGCCCGCTGCTGGTGACGCTGTGCGTGTCGGTGTGGGACGAGCGCGCGGCCCTGCTGGTGCTGAACCTGCTGGGTGTGCTGGGGGCGCTGTCGGTGGTGGTGTCGCCGCCGTCGCGTGCGTGGCGGTCGGCGCCGCGGGAGGCGCACTGGCTGGGGGCGCTGCGTTCGCCGGGGCTGCTGGCGCTGCTGGCGGCGTTCCTGTTCGTGGGGATCGCGCTGGGTTCCATCACGGTGGCGTCGGTGTCGTACGCCGACGGGCACGGCGGTGACGCGGTGTACGGGTGGCTGATGGCGGGGCTGGGGCTCGGGGCGCTGGCCGGTGGCACGGTCTACGGTGCGCGGCAGTGGGCCGGTGCTCCGGAGCGGCGACTGAGGGTGCTGACGGCTCTTCTGGCGGTGTGTTACCTGCCGCTGATGCTGATGCCGGGTGCTGTGGCCATGGTGCTGCTGAGTGTGGTCTCGGGGGTGTTCCTGGCGCCGTGCATCGCCTGTGCGTTCATCATCGTGGACCGGCACGCGCCGAGCGGGACGGTCACGGAGGCGTTCTCCTGGCTGGTGACGACGTTCACGGTGGGTGCGTCGGTGGGAACGGGCCTGGCGGGGCCGGTGGTCCAGGCCGGTGGCGCGCTGTGGGGTTTCGCGCTGCCGGGTGCGGCGGGGGCGGTGTCGCTGCTGGTCCTGCTGGCCACCGGACGGGTCCTCGCAGCTCCCGCGCGGGGCGGGGTTGTTGCGGCTTCATCGGAAAATGATCCAAATCGTGCCGTCGAACCCCGTTTCAGCTCGGGGGATCGGGCGTAATGTTCCCTCATGGACCGCCGCATTTTCGGGCTGGAGAACGAGTACGGCGTCACGTGCACGTTCAGGGGACAGCGCCGCCTGTCTCCTGACGAGGTGGCGCGGTACCTCTTCCGCCGTGTCGTGTCATGGGGCCGCAGCAGCAATGTCTTTCTGCGGAACGGCGCCCGGCTGTATCTCGACGTGGGCTCACATCCGGAATACGCGACACCCGAGTGTGACAACGTGACCGAACTGGTCACCCACGACAAGGCCGGCGAGCGCATTCTCGAAGGACTCCTGGTGGACGCGGAACGACGCCTGCACGAGGAGGGAATCGCAGGCGACGTCTACCTCTTCAAGAACAACACCGACTCGGCGGGCAACTCCTACGGCTGCCACGAGAACTACCTGGTGGCGCGGCACGGGGAGTTCTCCCGGCTCGCGGACATCCTCATCCCCTTCCTGGTCACCCGGCAGCTGTTGTGCGGTGCCGGCAAGGTGCTGCAGACTCCGCGCGGTGCCGTGTACTGCGTGAGCCAGCGCGCGGAGCACATCTGGGAGGGCGTCTCCTCGGCGACGACGCGTTCCCGGCCGATCATCAACACCCGTGACGAGCCGCACGCGGACGCGGAGCGGTACCGCCGGCTGCACGTGATCGTCGGTGACTCGAACATGTCGGAGACGACGATGCTGCTCAAGGTCGGTGCCACCGACCTGGTGCTGCGCATGATCGAGGCGGGGACGGTGATGCGTGACCTGACGCTGGAGAACCCGATCCGGGCGATCCGCGAGGTCAGCCACGACATCACGGGCCGGCGCAAGGTGCGGCTGGCCAGTGGCCGGGAGGCCTCGGCGCTGGAGGTGCAGCGCGAGTACTTCGACAAGGCGCTGGACTTCTGCGACCGGCGGGGTATCCGCACCGGCACGGTCGCGCAGGTGCTGGAGCTGTGGGGCCGCACGCTGGAGGCGATCGAGAGCGAGGAACTGGACCGCATCGAGACCGAGATCGACTGGGTCATGAAGTACAAGCTCATCGAGCGGTACCGGGCCAAGCACAACATGACGATGTCGCATCCGCGGGTCGCTCAGATAGACCTCGCCTATCACGACATCCACCGTCGTCGTGGCCTGTACTACCTGCTGGAGAAGAAGGGGCAGGCGGCCCGGATCTGCAACGACTTGAAGATCTTCGAGGGCAAGTCGGTTCCGCCGCAGACCACTCGGGCCCGGTTGCGCGGCGACTTCATCCGGCGGGCGCAGGAGCAGCGCAGGGACTTCACGGTCGACTGGGTGCACCTGAAGCTCAACGACCAGGCGCAGCGCACCGTGTTGTGCAAGGACCCGTTCCGTTCGGTGGACGACCGGGTGGAGAAGCTGATCGCCGGTATGTAGGGCCGGTCGGGGAGTCGGGCGTCGGTGCCGCGCAGGTGCCGGAACGCCACACGGGCGCCGTACGTTTCCCGTACGGCGCCCTTCTCAGGTCGTAGAGTTGCGCGCACTCCATCCGAAAGACCGACCGATTACGAGGCTCTTCCGTGCGCCGACGCTCACTCCTCCTGGCCGCCGTACCCGCAGGGCTGGTCACACTCGCCGGATGCGGTGAGGACAAGTCCGACTCCAGCAGGACCGGCGCCTCGCCGTCGGCCTCGGCGTCCTCCGCGCCGCCGCCGAAGATCGTGGACGGGCCGCTGCCGGCGGTCACGGCGGGGACGAGGTTCGGCGAGAAGCCGACCGTGGCCAAGGGGTCGGGGGAGCCGTCGAAGGATCTGGCGGTGAAGACGCTGATCGCGGGCGGTGGCCGTGTGGTCGCGGAGAACGACTTCGTGAAGGCGGACTATCTCGGCGCGATCTGGAGCACGGGGAAGGTCTTCGACAACTCCTACGACCGCAAGCGCCCGCTGGTGATCCAGCTGGCGCAGGGCAGCGTCATCGACGGCTGGCGGTACGGGCTCGCGGGCAAGAAGACCGGCAGCCGTGTCGAGATCGCCGTCCCGCCCGAGCTGGGCTACGGCAAGGGGGGCAACGCGCAGGCGGGCATCAAGGGCACCGACACGCTGGTCTTCGTCATCGACCTGATCGATTCGTTCAACTCCAGGAGTTCCGCCAAGGGCAAGGCGGTCGCTCAGGACGACGCCGCGCTGCCGAAGGTGGGCACCAACACCGACGGGCTGGTGCCGAAGGTCACCGTGCCGAAGACGGACCCGCCGAAGAAGCTCGTGTCGGCGTACGTGCTGGAGGGGGACGGGCCGGAGCTGAAGGGCGACCAGGCGGTGCTGTGCCAGTTCCAGGGGCTGGTCTGGGACGGCGGCAAGACGTTCCAGCGGACGTACGGCTCGGGCCGGCTGAGCCAGTTCGGGCTGGAGCAGATGCAGCAGGCGGTCAAGGGGCTCGCGCAGGGGCTGACCGGCAAGAAGGTGGGCAGCCGGGTGCTGATCGTGGTCCCGCCGGAGCTGGGGTACGGGGACAATCCGCCGAGCGGCGGGGTGATCAAGAAGGGTTCCACCCTGGTGTTCACGGTGGACATCCTCGCGGCGATGTAGCGCCGGTGCCGCCCGGGCGGGCGGGAGGGCGGCGGGGATGAAAGACTGTCGCTGTTTCGTGTCGTACACAAGGAGCTTTTGACGTGAGCATCGAGAAGCCCGAGATCGACTTCCCGGGCGGCGAGCCTCCGGCGGACCTTGAGATCAAGGACATCTGGGAGGGCGACGGCCCGGTCGCGCAGGCCGGTCAGACCGTCACCGTCCACTACGTGGGTGTCGCCTTCAGCACCGGTGAGGAGTTCGACGCCAGCTGGAACCGCAACGCGCCGTTCCGCTTCCCGCTGGGCGCGGGCCGGGTCATCCAGGGCTGGGACCGTGGCGTGCAGGGCATGAAGGTCGGCGGCCGGCGCCAGCTGACCATCCCCGCCCACCTCGCCTACGGCGACCAGAGCCCGACCCCGGCGATCAAGCCGGGCGAGACGCTCATCTTCGTGGTGGACCTGCTCGGCGTCTGATCCACGCCCGATCGCCCGGCCGGATGCGACCGGTTCCGATCACCTGGGGCCCATGCCTGCTCGGGCATGGGCCCTCGGCTTTTGTCACGGCCCCGCGGAGCGGTACGGTCATCGGTCAGAAGCACCATAGGGAAGGCGAAGGGCGTCGATGGCCATTGCCAAGGCCGAGCGGCTGATGAACCTCGCGCTGTGTCTGCTCGGCACCCGCCGGCCGCTCAGCAAGCGCGAGCTGCGGGAGTCGATCGAGGCCTATCTGGAAGCGGGCAGCGACGACTCCTTCAACCGCATGTTCGAGCGGGACAAGGACGACCTGCGCGAGCTGGGCCTGGTCATCGCCACCGTCGAGAACATCGAGGGCGAGGTGGGCTACCTCGCCCGCCGCGACAGCAACCGGCTGCCCCCCATCACCCTGGACGCCGAGGAGGCCGCCGCCCTGGGCCTGGCCGCCAAGGTCTGGCAGCAGGCCCGGCTGGCCGGGGCCGCCAGCGGTGCCCTGCAGAAGCTGCGCGCCGCGGGCCTGCCCGAGGACGTCGACCCGTACGGGGCGCACGGCGCGCTGGAGCCGCGCATCCCGGTGCACGAGGCCGCCTTCGAGCCGCTGATGCTGGCCTGCCGCGACCGCCGGCCCGTCGTCTTCGAGTACCGCAAGGCCTCCGCCGCCCGCCCCGAGCCCCGGCACGTCGAGCCGTGGGCGCTGGAGTGCTGGCGCGGCCACTGGTACCTGGCCGGCTTCGACCGCGACCGGGGCGCCGAGCGCGTCTTCCGGCTCTCCCGGATCACCGGCAAGGTGCGTTCCCGTGGTACGGGCTTCACCGCGCCCGTGCCGGACGTCGTCACCGTGCGCGAGACCGTCGCGGGCTGGGCCGGTGAGATCGCCGACCGCTCGGCGCTGATCCGGCTGCGTTCCGGCGCCGGCTACCCCCTTCGGGCGAAGGCCACCGAGGTCCGGGAACTCGGGAACGGCTGGGACGAGTTGGAGATTCCGTACGGGCACGGCCTGGACGCCTGGCTGGTGGAGTTCGGGCCGGACGTGGTGGTGCTGGAGCCGGCCGAGCTGCGGGCCGACGTGGTGGACCGGCTGCGTGCCGTGGCCAAGGGCTGAAGGGGGAGCGGGACTGTGGCAGTCAAACCGGCCAGGACGGTCAACGCCATCGACCAGACGCGGCGGATGCTCTCCCTGGTGACCTATCTCAGAGAGCGCCCGGGCGCCCGGATCGCCGATGTCGCGCGTGCCTTCGGCATCACCGAGGACGAGCTGGTCGCCGACCTCGACCTGCTGCCCATGTGCGGCACCAGCTTCCGCGGCGGCGACCTGCTCGACATCGACACCGACGGCGAGCGCATCTGGTGGCACAACCCGGCCGCGCTCGGCGAGGAGGCGGCCGAACCGCTCCGGCTCGCCGCCGACGAGGCCACCGCGCTGCTGGTCGCCGCCCGCGCGGTCTCGACCCTGCCCGGCCTCCGGGAGGGCGACCGGCAGGCGCTGCTGCGGGCCACCGCGAAGGTGGAGGCCGCGGCCGGCGAGGCCGCGGGGGCCAGCTCCCGCCTGTCGGTGACCTTCGAGTCCGAGGGCGGTGTCTTCGCCGACGTCGACCGGGCGATCTCCGAGCGCCGCCGGCTGTGGATCCGCTACTACTCCCCGGCCCGCGACGAGGTCACCGAGCGTGAGATCGACCCCATCCGGCTGGTCAGCGTCGGCCACACCTATGTGGAGGCCTGGTGCCGCCGCTCCGAGGCCCGGCGTACCTTCCGGCTCGACCGGGTCGCCGAGATCCGCATCCTCGACGAGCCCTCGGCCCCGCCCGAGATAGAGCTGCGTGACCTCTCCGAGGCCCTGGTGCAGCCGGCCGCCGAGGACCCGGAGGTCGTGATCGAGGTCGGCCCCGGCGGCCGCTGGGTCGCCGAGTACTACCCGCACGACAGCGCCGATGAGCTTCCCGACGGCGGACTGCGTATCACTCTGCGCACCCCCGACCCGGCCTCCCTGCGCCGGCTCGCCCTGCGGCTCGGCCGCGACGGCCGGATCGTCTCGCCGCCGGAGCTGGCCGACAGCGCCCGCGGAGCGGCGGCAAAGGCACTGGCGGCGTACGACACGGCGGAGCCGGCGCACTCCGGGCGGTGAGAGCGCCCGAAAGGGCGCGGGGCCGTGCCGCATGTGCGGCTCCGCCGCGTGGGCGCGGCCGGCCACCACGGCACCGCGGACGCGCGACGGCACCACGCGGCACTCCCGGCCGCGCGCCCGGCGGACCAGAGAAGAGGAGCGAGGCCTGTGAGCGAGCGTCCGCAGGAGATGACGGTGGCGACCGCCTTCGCCGGGATGCGCAGAGCGGTCCCGGTGGTGTTCCGGGCCGGCTGCCCCGACTGCCGGGGCCGCTTCGAGCTGGCCGCGAGCGCCCTGCGCCTCGCCATCGGCGCCAGCAGCCGGACCACGTTCTACTCCTTCACCTGCCCCGACTGCGGCGCCGCGGTCCGCAAACCCGCCGGGGAGCGGATCGTCGAGCTGCTCACCGGCGGCGGCGTGCGGACCCTCAGGCTGCACTCCACGGTGTAGCCGGCTGCGCCCAGCGGCGGCGGACGGTCTAGTCTCGACGTCATGTTCTGGCCGATGTTCGCGGTAGCCGTGGGTTTCCTGGGTCTCGCCGTCCTCGGCGTGCTCGCCGTCCGGGTGTTCCTGGAGGCGCGGCGCCTGGGGCGGCAGGTGGCGGACTCCGCGCGCCGCATCAACCGGGCCGCCGAGGACCTGGAGCGGGCGGCCGTGGGCGCGGCCCGCGCCGTGGACGCCCTGTGAGCCGCGTCGAGGGGGGCCTGCGGGTCCGGCGGGGCAAGCGCTTTGCGTCACTTCGCCCTGTCATGCTGCCCTCCGGGACAGGTACGCTGCTGGTCGCGGTGCGGAGAACGAGGCCCGTACCGCGGACCGGGAGTACGCACGGGGATTGCCTCACGTTTACCCCTGAGCGTTACGATCGCTGACAGCACGACCATCGGACACATGTCCGACTGGTCGGACAGCATCCCACCCCAGCCGCCTCGGTGAGAAGGTAAAGACTTATGTTCGGAAGGCTCGGAGCTCCCGAGATCATTCTCATCCTCGTCGTCATCATCCTGCTGTTCGGCGCGAAGAAGCTTCCGGACATGGCCCGCTCGCTCGGCAAGTCCGCGCGCATCCTCAAGAGCGAGGCCAAGGCGATGAAGGAAGACGGGAACGCCTCCGCCCAGGCGCCCGCCCCCAACGAGCAGCCCCCGGCCCAGCGCACCATCCAGGCGGCCCCCGGCGACGTGACCAGCTCGCGGCCGGTCAACGAGCCGACGGACACCACCCAGCGCTGACGCAGGGCCGGAAACCCCCGGCCTGCCGCACGAGATGAGGACGTGGGTTGCTCAAGTCTGCCCGCAACAAGGAGAAGGATCCCGAGGGGCGGATGCCCCTTGCGGATCACCTTCGTGAGCTCCGCAACCGGCTCGCGAAGGCCATGCTGGCCATCGTCGTCGTGACGGTGGTCGCCGCCTTCTTCTACAACGACATCATCAACTTCCTGACCCAGCCGATCCTCGACTCGGTCGGTTGCGGGAAGAGCTTCGCGGAACTGGCCCACTCGACTGCCAAGACGCAGCCGTGTGCGCAGATCACGATCAACGGCCTGCTCGCCCCCTTCACGCTGGCGCTGCAGGTCTCGCTGATGGCCGGCGTCGTGTTCGCGTCGCCGATCTGGCTCTACCAGCTCTGGGCGTTCGTGGCCCCGGGACTGCACCGGCACGAGAAGAAGTACGCGTACGCCTTCGTCTTCACCGGCGCCCCCCTGTTCTTCGCCGGTGCCTTCTTCGCGTACAAGGTGCTGCCGACCACCGCGAAGGTGCTGCTCGGCTTCACCCCGGACGGCCGGATCGCCAACCTGCTGCCGCTCGACGACCTGCTCCAGCTGGTCACGCGCATGGTGATCGTCTTCGGTCTGTCCTTCGAGCTGCCGCTGCTGCTGATCATGCTCAACCTCACCGGGGTGCTGACCGGCAAGCGGATGATCGGCTGGTGGCGGGCCATGATCCTGGGCATCACGGTCTTCGCCGCCGTGGCCACGCCGAGCACCGACCCGCTGTCCATGCTGGCCCTGGCCGGGCCGATCTGGGTGCTGTACTTCGGCGCGTGCTGCTTCTCGCTGCTCAACGACCGTCGCAGGCGCCGCCGCGACGCAGCGGGCCCCGCCGACGACGAGGCCTCCGAGCTGGACCTCACCCCCGAGGACATCGGCGACGTCGAACCCGTCCCCGCCACCCGTGCCCTGCCCGAGCAGGCGAGCACCGACCGGGTCAACGGCTACGACGACGTGACCTGACGTGACCTGACCTGACCTGACCTGGCCTTCACCGAGCCGCCACGCGCGATGCCCCCGCACCTCACAGGTGCGGGGGCATCCGTCCTTCCGGCCCCTCGGCGCCGCCCCGCGCAGGGCCAACGATCCGGATAATGATCGTCCTGTTGTCAGTGGAGCCCGGTACGCTCGAAAGCACGATGACAGAGGACCTCTCACCGGCCGAGCGGTACGCGGCAGCCCGCAGGCGGGCAGCCGAGCAGGCCACCGCACTCGCCTCCTTCCGCGAGATGTACGACTTCGGCCTCGACCCCTTCCAGATCGAGGCCTGCAAGGCACTCGAAGCGGGGAAGGGCGTGCTGGTGGCCGCCCCCACCGGCTCGGGCAAGACGATCGTGGGCGAGTTCGCCGTCCACCTCGCCCTGCGGCAGGGCAAGAAGTGCTTCTACACGACACCCATCAAGGCGCTGTCGAACCAGAAGTACGCCGACCTGTGCCGGCGCTACGGCGCGGCGAAGGTCGGCCTGCTCACCGGCGACAACAGCGTGAACTCCGACGCCCCGGTGGTCGTGATGACCACCGAGGTGCTGCGGAACATGCTCTACGCCGGCTCGCAGACCCTCCTCGGCCTCGGCTACGTGGTCATGGACGAGGTGCACTACCTCTCCGACCGCTTCCGCGGCGCCGTCTGGGAGGAGGTGATCATCCACCTGCCCGAGTCGGTGACCCTGGTCTCGCTCTCCGCCACCGTCTCCAACGCGGAGGAGTTCGGTGACTGGCTGGACACCGTCCGCGGCGACACCGAAGTGATCGTCTCCGAGCACCGGCCCGTCCCCCTGTTCCAGCACGTGCTCGCCGGACGCCGGATGTACGACCTGTTCGAGGAGGGCGAGGGCCACAAGAAGGCCGTCAACCCCGACCTGGTCCGCCTGGCCCGCATGGAGGCGACGAGGCCGTCGTACCAGGACCGCAGGCGGGGCCGGGCGATGCGCGAGGCCGACCGGGAGCGCGAGCGCAGACAGCGCTCGCGGGTGTGGACCCCGGGCCGCCCGGAGGTCATCGAGCGCCTCGACGCCGAGGGGCTGCTCCCGGCCATCACCTTCATCTTCAGCCGGGCCGCCTGCGAGGCCGCCGTCCAGCAGTGCCTGTACGCGGGCCTCAGGCTCAACGACGAGGAGGCGCGGGACCGGGTCCGCGCCCTGGTCGAGGAGCGCACCGCCCACATCGCCACCGAGGACCTGCACGTCCTCGGGTACTACGAATGGCTGGAGGGCCTGGAGCGCGGCATCGCCGCCCACCACGCGGGCATGCTGCCGACCTTCAAGGAGGTCGTGGAGGAGCTGTTCGTGCGCGGCCTGGTCAAGGCCGTGTTCGCCACCGAGACCCTCGCGCTCGGCATCAACATGCCCGCCCGCTCGGTGGTGCTGGAGAAGCTCGTCAAGTGGAACGGCGAGCAGCACGCCGACATCACGCCCGGCGAGTACACCCAGCTGACCGGCCGCGCCGGCCGCCGCGGCATCGACGTCGAGGGCCACGCGGTGGTGCTCTGGCAGCGCGCCATGAGCCCGGAGCACCTCGCCGGCCTGGCGGGCACCCGCACCTACCCGCTGCGCTCCAGCTTCAAGCCGTCGTACAACATGGCGGTCAACCTGGTCGAGCAGTTCGGCCGGCACCGCTCGCGCGAGCTGCTGGAGACCTCCTTCGCGCAGTTCCAGGCCGACAAGTCGGTCGTCGGCATCTCCCGCCAGGTGCAGCGCAACGAGGAGGGGCTGGCCGGCTACAAGGCCTCCATGACCTGCCACCTCGGCGACTTCGAGGAGTACGCGCGGCTGCGCCGGGAGCTGAAGGACCGGGAGACCGAGCTGGCCCGGCAGGGCGCCAACCAGCGCCGCGCCGAGGCCGCCGGCGCCCTGGAGAAGCTCAAGCCCGGCGACGTCATCCACGTCCCCACCGGCAAGTACGCGGGCCTCGCCCTGGTGCTGGACCCGGGCCTGCCCGCCGGCCGGTCCAACGGCCACCGCGGCTTCGACCACCAGGACGGGCCGCGCCCGCTGGTGCTGACCGCCGAACGGCAGGTCAAGCGGCTGGCGTCGATGGACTTCCCCGTGCCGGTCGAGCCGCTGGACCGGATGCGGATCCCGAAGTCCTTCAACCCGCGCTCGCCGCAGTCCCGCCGGGACCTCGCCTCGGCGCTGCGCACCAAGGCCGGGCACATCCCGCCGGAGCGGGCACGCAAGAAGCGGTCCCAGGCCGCCGACGACCGCGAGATCGCCCGGCTGCGCACCGCGATCCGGGCCCACCCGTGCCACGGCTGCAACGACCGTGAGGACCACGCCCGCTGGGCCGAGCGCTACCACCGGCTGCTGCGCGACACCTCGCAGCTGGAGCGGCGCATCGAGGGCCGTACCAACACCATCGCGCGGACCTTCGACCGGATCGTGGCCCTGCTGACCGAGCTGGACTACCTGCGCGGGGACGAGGTCACCGAGCACGGCAAGCGGCTCGCGCGGCTGTACGGCGAACTGGACCTGCTGGCCAGCGAGTGCCTGCGCGAGCGGGTCTGGGAGGGGCTCTCCCCGGCCGAACTGGCGGCGTGCGTCTCGGCCCTGGTGTACGAGGCACGGGTCGGCGACGACGCGCTGGCGCCCAAGCTGCCCTCCGGCAAGGCCAAGGCCGCGCTCGGCGAGATGGTCCGCATCTGGGGCCGGCTCGACGGGCTGGAGGAGGAGTTCCGGATCAACCAGACCGAGGGTGTCGGGCAGCGGGAGCCGGATCTCGGGTTCGCCTGGGCCGCGTACATGTGGGCGTCCGGCACGGGACTCGACGAGGTGCTGCGCGAGGCGGAGATGCCGGCCGGTGACTTCGTGCGCTGGTGCAAGCAGGTCATCGACGTGCTGGGGCAGATCTCGGCGGCGGCCCCCGCGGAGGGCTCGACCGTGGCCAAGGCCGCACGCAAGGCGGTCGACCAGTTGCTGCGGGGCGTCGTCGCCTACTCGTCGGTGGGGTGACCTGACGTTCGGCACGTGACCGCGGATGGCGGTCACGGCGAAGGGAACGGCGACCGAGGGCGCAGGGATGCGGCCTCGGTCGCTTTTTCACTCTTCACGGTGAGTGGCTTTCGTACGCCCGTTCGCCGTTACGCATGGTGTGCGAGTGGGAGCGCACCGTGCAAAAGGAGTTGAGGCTACTCCTCCTTCGGGGGCGATTTCAGGTGCTTGCCGAATATGACACGGCGATGATCCGGTCGGACTAAGCTCGCCCGCGGCGCACCGAGTTGAGGCAATTCGCGCGCCTGTTCCCAAACATGCAGAAGATCCCGACAGTTACCTGAACCTTCCCCCCGAAAGCCCCCCCGACACCCAGCCGATTCGTCCCAGAAGGCATCCATGGTGAGTGTTCAGAAGCCTCCCGGTCGCCGTGAACGGCCCTATGCGCGTGTGCTGTTGCCGCCGGCCATAGTGATGGCCGCGGCGGCCGGAACCGCCGTCGCCCTGGTACCGCCTTCGGCCCGGCTCGCCGTCGGCGTGTGCGGAGCGCTGGCGGTACTGCTGGTCCTCGGCACGGCCGGGGAGGCCGCCCGCCGCGGCCGTCTGCTGCGCGAGGCGAAGGCCGAACACGCCCGTCACGCCGCGACGCTGGAACAGCGGATCGCCGCGCACAACGCGCTGATGGAGCGCCTCGCCACCGAGATCCTGCCCAACGGCTTCTACCGGCTGCGCCGCGGCCAGGTGCTGCGCAACGCCGTACGCGACGTCTTCGACGCCGACCCCTCCCTGCGCGGCCTGCCCGAGGGCTACCGCGAACTGGTGCGCATCGCGCTGCGCGGTGCCGACCAGGAGATCTCGATGCGCGACGCCACCGAGCGCTCCTTCGTGAGCGTCGCCCGCCGCGTCCAGGCCATCGTCCACCAGCAGGCCCAGGAACTCCGCGAGATGGAGGAGGACCACGGCCGCAACCCGGAGGTCTTCGACGACCTGCTGCGCATCGACCACGGCACCTCGCTGATCGGCCGGCTCGCCGACACCATCTCCGTCCTCGGCGGCGGGCGGCCCGGCCGCCAGTGGCCCCAGCCGGTCTCCCTCTACAGCGTGCTGCGCGGCGCGATGTCGCGCATCCTGGAGTACCGCCGCATCAACCTCGCCTCGATCGTCAACATCAACATCAAGGGCACCTCGGTCGAGCCGATCATCCACGCCGCCGCCGAACTCCTCGACAACGCCACCCGTTACTCGCCGCCCACGACCAAGGTGCACGTCACCGCCGTCGAGGTGCAGTCGGGCGTCGTCATCGAGATCGAGGACTGCGGGGTCAGCCTCAGCGAGGAGTCCCGCGCCCGCATCGAGCAGATGATCGAGGACGCCAAGAACGGCGAGGACGCGCACAACCTCGGCGAGAACCCGCGCCTCGGCCTCGCCGTCGTCGGCCGCCTGTGCAAGCGGTTCGACATGGAGGTCTCGCTGCGCGCCTCCGCGTACGGCGGTGTCCGCGCCATCCTCGTCGTCCCGCGCGTCATGACGACCACCGAGCCCGGGGTCGGCGCCGTGCAGGCCCACGGCATCGGTGCCGCCGCCGCCCAGATCCCGACGGCGGACGCCGTCGAGGGCCCCAAGCGCCCGGCGAAGAAGCGCCGCCCCACCAGCCCCAAGATCCCCGCCGGCGTCTCGCTGGAGGACGACATCCCCGAGGTCACCGAATGGACCGCGGGCGGCCTGCCGCAGCGCCGCAGCCGGATGAAGACCCCGCTCAGCCAGCGGTACGCCGAGAAGGCCGCCATCGAACGCGCCGAACGCGAGGGCCGGCCGTCCGTCTGGGCCCAGAGGAAGCCGGAACCGGAACCCGAGCCCGAGATGGACCCCGAGATCAAGAAGCTCAGGGAACGGCCGCCGGGCATGTGGATGGAGGACTTCTGGAACGGCCTGCGCAAGGGCATGCCCCCGGACACCCCCACCCACGAACTGACCGACTTCACGCTCCACCCCACCAAGTACCTGCATCTGCTCAACGATTCGGCCGACTCCGCCGAAGGCGTCACCGAGGGCGCCACCGAGGCCGACGACGAGGGGGACCTCAAGTGATCCAGCAGCGAGGCAACCTGGACTGGATGCTCAAGCAGCTGAACGACGGCGTGCCGGGCATCGAGATGATCGTGGTCCTCTCCGCCGACGGACTGCGCATCGCCCGCTACGGCGGCGACCCCGACGCCGCCGACCGGGTGGCCGCCGCCTGCGCCGGCGTACAGAGCCTGGCCAGCGCCATCATCCAGGAGCTGCCCGGCGCCGGCGACATGAAGACGGTCGTCTTCGAGATCGAGGGCGGCTACTTCTACCTGATGAACGCCGGCCCCGGCGCCTACCTCGCCGTGCTGTCGGACGTGACCTGCGAACCGGGGCGGATGAGCGGCATGATGCGCGACCTCGTCGTCCGGATCGGCGGCCATCTCACCAGTCCGCCCCGGCGGAACGGGCAGACCGTATGACCCCTCCACGACGCACGCGGCGCCGGCCGCAGCCTTTGCCGGCCCCTCCGGCACCGCAGCCCGCGCAGCCGTACGAGCTGCCGCAGCCCCCGTCACCGGAGGCGGCGGAGACCACGGAGGCGGCGGCCGGCCGGGGACCGGGCAGCATCCCGGAACGGCTGTACTCCGTCACCGGATCCGGCGAGGGCGGCCGCGCCGAACTCGATCTGGTGACCCTGATCATGGCGCGCTGCGCGCCCCCGGTCTCCGCCACCCCGGAGCAGGCGGCGGTGCTCCGGCTCTGCCAGGCCCCGCTCTCCGTGGCGGAGCTGTCGGCCTACCTCCGACTGCCGTTCAGCACGATGACCGTCCTGCTCACCGAGCTGATCACGGCCGAACTGGTGCAGGCGCACGCCCCCGTCGTCCGCCAGGCGCTCCCCGACCGTTCACTCCTCGAAGCGGTGATGCATGGACTTCAACGGCTCTGACACCCTCCCCGGACCACGCACCGAGGACCACCTGCCGCACACGGCGCAGGCCGCGGTGAAGATCGTGATCGTGGGCGGCTTCGGCGTCGGCAAGACCACCATGGTCGGTTCGGTCAGCGAGATCAGACCGCTGACCACCGAGGAGACCATGACCCAGGCCGGTATCGGCGTCGACGACAACTACGGCTCCGACTCCAAGACGGCCACCACCGTGGCCATGGACTTCGGCCGCATCAGCATCACCGAGAAACTGGTGCTCTACCTCTTCGGCACCCCCGGCCAGGAGCGCTTCTGGTTCCTGTGGAACGGCCTGTTCGAAGGCGCGCTCGGCGCGGTCGTCCTGGTCGACACCCGGCGCCTGGAGGTCAGCTTCGACGTCATGGGCCGGCTGGAGGAGGGCGGCGTGCCCTTCGTCGTCGCCGTCAACACCTTCCCCGACGCCCCCCGTTACCCCGTCGAGGAACTGCGCACCGCGCTCGACCTGGGCCCGGAGATCCCGATCATCGAGTGCGATGTGCGCCGCCGGGCCTCCAGCAAGGACGTGCTGATGACCCTGATGCGCTTCCTGCACTCGATCGCCATGTCCCGCGCCCTCACCTGACCGGCAGCCCCCCGACACCCCGCCCCTCCTTTTCCGTTTTCCCGTTCCGGAGCGACCACTGTGACGCCTGAATCCCCCTCACCGACCGGCACACACGACACCCTCTCCGGTCCGCCGCCGGGCTGCCCCGCGCACGGCCTCGGCACCGCCGGACCGCGCCGGCTCTACGGCCCCGACACGGAGGACCTCGGTGACCTCTACGAGCGCCTGCGCGAGGAGCACGGCCCCGTCGCGCCCGTGCTGCTGCACGACGACGTACCGATGTGGGTGGTCCTCGGCCACGCCGAGAACCTCCAGCTGGTGCGCCAGGCCTCCCAGTTCACCCGCGACAGCCGGATCTGGTCCCCGCTGCTCGACGGCAGGGTCAAGCCCGACCACCCGCTCATGCCCCACATCGCCTGGCAGCCCATCTGCTCCCACGCCGAGGGCGAGGAGCACAAGCGGCTGCGGGGCGCCGTCACCGCGGCCATGGAGACCATCGACCACCGCAGTGTGCGCCGCCACATCGGGCGCTACACCCAGATCCTGGTCAACGGCTTCTGCGAGCGCGGCCGGGCCGAGCTGGTGTCCCAGTTCGCCGAGCACCTGCCGATGGCCGTGATGTGCGAGATCCTCGGCATGTCCGAGGAGTACAACGACCGCATGGTGCAGGCCGCCCGGGACGCCCTCAAGGGCACCGAGACCGCCATCCAGAGCCACACCTACGTCATGGACGCGCTGAGCCGGCTCACCACCCGGCGGCGTGCCCGCCCCGAGGACGACTTCACCAGCCACCTCATCACCCACCCGGCCCGGCTCACCGACGACGAGGTCCGCGAACACCTGCGGGTCGTCCTCTTCGCGGCCTACGAGGCCACCGCCAACCTCCTCGCCAACGCCCTGCGCATGGTCCTCACCGAGCCGGGCTTCCGTGCCCAGCTCAACGGCGGGCAGATGACGGTGCCGGAGGCGATCGAGCAGTCCCTGTGGGACGAACCTCCGTTCAGCACCGTCTTCGGCTACTACGCCAAGCAGGACACCGAGCTGGGCGGACAGCAGATCCGCAAGGGCGACGGGCTGCTCTTCGCGCCCGCGCCGGGCAACGTCGACCCGCGGGTACGGCCCGACCTGTCCGCGAGCATGCAGGGCAACCGCGCGCACCTCGCCTTCGGCGGCGGCCCGCACGAGTGCCCCGGCCAGGACATCGGCCGCGCCATCGCGGACGTCGGCGTCGACGCGCTGCTCACGCGGCTGTCCGACATCCAGCTCGACTGCGCCGAGGAGGACCTGCACTGGCGGCAGTCCATCGCCTCCCGGCACCTGGTGGCGCTGCCGGTGCGCTTCGAACCCAAGCCGCAGCAGGACGTCGACCTGCCCCCGCAGGCCATGCCCCTGCCACAGCAGCGCTCCCACTGGCAGATCGGCACCCTCAGCACCGACCCCGCACCCCCCGCCGACCCCCGTCCCGCCCCCCGTCCCGCTCCCACCCCGGCCCCGCCCCCCGCGGCCCCGGAGCCCCTCCGCCCCCGGGGCCTGTGGCGCCGACTGCTGGTCTGGTGGCGCGGGGAGTGAGGACGGGCTAGCCGCCCGCGGCCCACGCGTCGTACGACGTCCACGCCCGCAGGCCGCGGCGGCTGGCGAACGTGTGGGCCGTACCGGTGACCGGGTCGGTGAACTCCAGGGAACGGGCGAGGAGTTGCAGGGGGCGCCGGAAGTCGCCGGGCGGTACCGGGGGAGTGACCTCCGGGTACAGCGGGTCGCCGAGGATGGGGACGCCCAGCGTGTTCAGGTGGACCCGGAGCTGGTGGGTCTGGCCGGTCGCCGGGAGGAGGCGGTAGCGGGCCAGGCCTTCCCGGTGCCCGGTCAGTTCCACCCGGGTCTCGGCGTTCGGTTCGCCCTCGACCTCCCGGGCGGCCTGCACCCCGCGCTCCTTCACGATCCTGTTGCGCACGGTCCGGGGAAGGACGAGCGCGGGATCGTACGGCGCCACGGCCTCGTACTCCTTGCGTACCTGCCGGTCCCGGAACAGCCTCTGGTAGGCGCCGCGTTCCTCCGGCCGGACCGTGAACAGCACCAGTCCGGCGGTGAGCCGGTCCAGCCGGTGGGCCGCCGTCAGCGTCGGGATACCCAGCTCGCGCCGGAGCCGGGCCAGCGCGGTCTCGGCGACATGCATGCCGCGCGGGGTCGTGGCCAGGAAGTGCGGCTTGTCGGCCACCACGATGTGCTCGTCCCGGTACACCACCTCCACCGGGAACGGCACCGGCACCTCGGCGGGCAGGTCCCGGTGGAACCACACGAACATCCCCGGCCGGTACGGCGCGTCCGGTGCCACGGCCCGCCCGTCGGCCCCGACCACCAGCCCCGCGGCGAACATCGACTCGACCGTCCCGGGCCCGGCTCCCGTGAGCCGCTCCACGAGGTGCTCCCGGACGGTGGCCCAGGCCCCGTCCGCCGGCAGCCGCACCCGTACGGGGTCGACTCCCTCGCGCTGGGGGAGCGGGGCGGGCGGGGGCGGCGTACGGCGTCTCATCGGGGTCAAGGGTACGGGGCCGCGGTCACCCGGGCGGCGGACGAAAACGGGTGGGCCGCGGGCCACCGCACTCGGCAGGATGTCGGCCATGCCGTATCTCACCAGCCCGGTCCTGACGCCCGGCGCCCTCGCCCGTACGCCCCAGCCCGCCGTGCACGCCGACGACGACCTGCTCCTGCGCCCCTGGCGGCCCGGGGACGCGCCCGCCGTGCACGCCGCCTTCCAGGACCCGGTGCTGCGGCAGTGGCACATAAGGTCCTGTGACTCCGCCGAGGAGGCCGCCGGCTGGATCGCGCAGTGGGAACAGGGCTGGGCCGACGAACGCGAGGCGCAGTGGGCCGTCGTGGACAGCGCCTCGGACGCGTTGCTGGGCCGGGTCGCGCTGCGTCAGATCCTGCTCGGGGACGGTGTCGCCGAGGTGGCGTACTGGACGGTGGCGCGGGCCCGCGGCCGGGGCGTCGCCGCGCGCGCCACGGCGGCCCTCGCCCACTGGGCCTTCGAGGAGGTCGGCTTCCACCGCCTGGAACTCACGCACGCCACCGCCAACGAGGCCTCCTGCCGGGTCGCCGGCAAGGCCGGTTTCGCGCTGGAGGGCACCAAGCGCAGCGCCCTCAACCACCAGGACGGCTGGCACGACATGCACCTGCACGCGCGGGTCCGGGGCGACTGAGCCGGCCCGCCCGCCGACGTGACCCCGCTCCCTCGCCCCGTCCGGCCACACGCGATACATCGTGAGTGTTGCTCTCGCGACTCCCGACGCGATATGTTCGGTCACGGATATTCGGAAGCGGGGTGACCGTCGTGGCCGTGAAGCGTCGCAAGCTCGGCAATCCTCTGGCGCTCGCGGTGATGGCGACCCTGTGGCAGAAGCCCATGCACCCGTACGAGATCGCCCAGACCCTGCGCCGCCAGGGCAAGGACACCAGCACGAAGATCAACTACGGGTCGCTCTACACGGTCGTGCAGAACCTCGAGAAGCACGGCTTCGTCGAGGTGACCGGCGTGGAGCAGCAGGGCAACCGCCCCGAGCGCACGGTGTACGGACTCACCGGCACCGGACGCGAGGAGCTGACCGAGTGGCTGTCGGACCTGATGGCCGTCCCGGTCAAGGAGTACCCGATCTTCGAGACCGCCCTGTCCGTCATGGGGGTCCTGCACCCGGACGACGCCGTCCGGCTGCTGGAGGAGCGGCTGAGCACCCTCAAGGTGCAGCTGGCCGGCGGGCGCGGCGCGCTGGAGAAGCTCCGCGAGACGCTACCGCGGCTCTTCCTCGTGGAGACGGAGTACCAGCTGCACATGCTCCAAGCGCAGGCCGCGTGGGTCCGCGGCTTCCTCGAGGAGATCAGGGAAGGCACGCTGCCCGGGGTCGACCTCTGGCGGCGGTACCACGACACCGGGGAGCTGCCGGAGGAATTCACCGGACCCCTGTGACGAGAACGACCCCGGCACGGCTGTTGCAGCAGCCCCGCCGGGGTCTCGAACCCCGAATCGGATCCGCCGTGCGGCGGCTCCGGGCGATCGAGGTGCGGCACACCCAGGATAGCCCGGCGCTCTTCACGCGGATCTTCCACCGTCCGCCCACCCGGGCCGACGGACGATCCGTCATCGGCTCATTCAGGAGAGCAGTCGTCATGAACACCCGTGCACCCGCGGTGCAGGCGCGCCGGCTCGTCAAGACCTATCCCGGCGGCGTCACCGCCCTCGACGGGATGGACATCACCGTGACACCCGGCACCGTCTTCGGACTCCTCGGCCCCAACGGCGCCGGCAAGTCCACCACCGTCAAGATCCTCACCACCCTGGCCCTCCCCGACTCCGGCACCGCCACCGTCGCCGGGCACGACGTGCTGCGCCACCCCGACCGGGTGCGCCGCGCGATCGGCGTGGTCGCCCAGCACTCCGGCGCCGACCCGGTCGCGACCGGACGGGAGAACCTGCAACTCCAGGGCCGCCTCTACGGACTGGGCGGCGCCGCGCTGAACCGGCGGGTGGACGAACTGCTGGAGCGGTTCACGCTCGCCGAGGCCGCCCGCCGGCAGGTCAAGGGCTACTCGGGCGGCATGCGGCGCCGCCTGGACGTGGCTCTCGGACTGGTGCACCGGCCCGAGGTGCTCTTCCTCGACGAGCCGACCACCGGCCTCGACCCGGAGGCGCGCACCGCGATGTGGGAGGAGATCGGCAGGCTGGCCGGGGAGGAGGGGCTGACGATCCTGCTCACCACGCACTACCTGGAGGAGGCCGACCGGCTCGCCGAGCGCGTCGCGATCGTCGACCGCGGCCGGGTCGTGGTGGAGGGCACACCGGACGCCCTCAAGGGCGAACTGCGCGGCGACGCCGTCCACCTGGAGCTGGGCGAGCCGGTCGGCGAGGCCGGCCGCACACTGCTCACCGCTGCCCTGACCGCGCTGCCCGGGGTGCACGAGGCGTGGTGCGAGGGACGCCGGATCAGCGTCCGCGCCGACGACGGGGCCGCCACGGTGCCCGCGCTGCTCACGGCGCTGGACCGGGCCGGGGTGACCGTCGCCTCGGCCACCGTCGCCCGGCCCTCGCTGGACGACGTCTACCTCCGCCACGCGGGCCGCCGGTACGCGGAAGCCGAGGCCGGGACCGCGGGCGTGCTCGCCGGAGGTGTGCGATGAGCGCGGCCCTCACCCAGACCTGGTACATGGCGCAGCGTCAGCTGCGGGTGTTCGCCCGGCAGCCCGCCTACGCGGTCATCACCCTGGTCCAGCCGGTGATCTGGCTGTTCCTGTTCGGCAGCCTCTTCAGGAAGGTCGTCGAGCTGGGTGGCTTCGGCACCACCTCGTACCTGGACTATCTCGTGCCGGGCGTGGTGGTGATGAGCGCCCTGGGCTCCAACATGTGGGCCGGCATGGGCACCCTGGAGGAGATCCAGCGCGGCACCCTCGACCGCTTCCTGTCCACCCCGGTCAGCCGGGCCGCGCTGATGAACGGAAACGTCGTCAACAACGGCCTGGTCACGGCGTTCCAGTCGGTGGTCATCGTGCTGCTCGGGCTGCTCGGCGGTGCGGACTACCCCGGCGGCGTCGGCGGCATCGCGGTCCTCGTGCTGGCCGCCGTCCTGCTCGGCACGGTCTTCGGGGCGCTGTCCAACGCGCTCGGCATGCTGGTGCGCGAACGGGAGTCGATCATCGGGATCAACACCTTTCTGCTGCTGCCGCTGACCTTCCTCTCCAGTGCCTTCATGGCCCCGTCGCAGATGCCCGGCTGGATGCGGCACATCGCCGCCTTCAACCCGCTGGACTGGGCGATGGTCGCGGGCCGTTCGGCGATGTCCGGGCACCCCGACGGGGGTGACGTCCTCGGTCGCGGCGGCGCGCTGTTCGCCCTGGCGTTCGCGGCGGTGTGGCTGTCCGTGCGTACCTTCCGCTCGTACCAGCGGTCGGTGTGACCCCGTAGGGACCGGCCGGTGTGAAGATGGAGGACATGCCGGCCTACGATCTTGCCGACCGACTCGTCGTCGGTGTCGCCTCCAGCGCCCTGTTCGATCTGCGGGAGTCGGACGCGGTCTTCCGCGAGCAGGGCGAGGAGGCCTACCGGGCCTACCAGGAGGAGAACCGGGACAACACGCTCCAGCCGGGCGTGGCCTTCCCGTTCATCCGCAGGCTGCTGTCGCTGAACGACCTCGGCGAGCCGGGGGATCCGCTCGTCGAGGTCATCATCCTCTCCCGCAACGACCCGGACACCGGCCTGCGGGTCATGGGCTCGATCAAGACGCACCGACTGCCCATCACCCGCGCCGTCTTCATGCAGGGCCGCTCCCCGTACAGGTTCATGCCCGCGCTGAACATGTCGCTGTTCCTGTCGGCGAACGGCGACGACGTGCGCGAGGCCGTCGCCGCCGGGCTGCCCGCGGGACACGTCCGCGGCGGGGCGTACCCGGACGACCTCGCCGACCGGGAGCTGAGGGTCGCGTTCGACTTCGACGGGGTGCTCGCCGGTGACGCCGCCGAGCAGGTGTACCAGGCCGACGGACTGGAGGAGTTCCGCGCGCACGAGGCCCGCAACGCGGCGACCCCGCACGATCCCGGGCCGCTGCGGGACTTCCTCGCCGGGGTGAACCGGATACAGCGCCGCGAGGAGGAGCGGTGCACGAGCGATCCGGACTACGCGGTCCGGGTCCGCGTCTCCATCGTGACCGCGCGCAACGCCCCCGCCCACGAGCGCGCCGTGAACAGCCTCAAGCAGTGGGGTCTGCGGGTCAACGACGCCTTCTTCCTCGGCGGCATCGACAAGGGCGCGGTGATGCGGGTGCTGGACCCGCACATCTTCTTCGACGACCAGGTGACCCATCTGGAGAGCACCTCACGGACCACGCCCAGCGTGCACATCCCGTTCGGCAGGATCAACCAGACGGCCCCCTGACGGGCGGACGGCACGCGCCCCCAGGGCCGCGACGCTCAGGCCGCCGCTGCCGCCACGCCCTCCTGCTCGGCCTCGACGCGGGCGTTCCAGTCCCGCTTCGAGGCCTGCCAGCCGTCCTCGTTGTGGCCGAGGCGCCAGTAGCCGGAGATCGACAGGTCCTCGCGCGGGATCTGCCGTTCGACCCGGAGCAGGCGGCGCAGTTCCTTCACGAAGCCCGCCTCGCCGTGGACGAACGCGTGGAGCCGTCCCTCGGGGAAGTCCAGGCCGCGTACGGCCTCCAGGAGGGCCGCGCCGACCGGGCGGTCCCCGCGGTGCAGCCAGACGACCTCCACGCCGGTGTCGATCTTCTGCTCCTCCTCGGGGCCGGACACCTCGACGAAGGCGTGGGCGCGGGCGCCGGCGGGCAGCGCCTCCAGGGCACGGGCGATCGCGGGCAGGGCGCTCTCGTCGCCGGCGAGCAGGTGCCAGTCGGCGTCGGGGTCGGGCGTGTAGGCGCCGCCGGGGCCCATGAAGCGGACCGTTTCACCGGGCTGTGCGCGCAGGGCCCAGGGACCGGCCAGGCCCTCGTCGCCGTGGACGACGAAGTCCAGGGTCAGCTCCCGCCGGACCGGGTCCCAGGCGCGCACGGTGTACGTCCGGGTCACCGGCCACTGCTCGCGGGGGAACTCGGCGCGGATCCGCTCCAGGTCGAAGGGCTCCGGGTAGGTGACCCCGTCGGCGCCGAAGAGCAGCTTCACGTAGTGGTCGGTGCAGGTGTCCGCGGCGAATCCGGCCAGGCCCTCGCCGCCGAGCACCACGCGCTGCATGTGCGGGGTCAGGCGCTCGGTGCGTACCACCTGGGCGGTATGGGGCTTGCGCGGCTTTCGTCCCGGACGTTCTGCCATCACGGCCTCCTGCGAGGTTGGTTAGGTTTACCTAAGTTAGCATCCCGCTCCGCTGTGCCACCTCTCCGTGGGCCCTCGTCCTGATCGCTTTACCTGAATATTCCGGTCGGGCTCAGTGCGCCAGCGTCGTCAGCAGCCGCTGCAGGGAGCCCCCGAGGCCCCACCTGCGTGCCAGCTCCTCCAGCGCCGCCGGGTCGCTCGGGGCCTGCGGCAGCGCGGTACCGACGTCCGGCAGCGGCACGTCGTCGGCCACCCGCACCACCTTCGGCGCGACCGCCACATACGGCCGGGCCTCGGTGAGCCGCCTGCGCTGCGAGGGCGTGAGCTTCGCCCGCGGGTCGTCGACCGCCGCCATGATCCCGGCCAGGTCGCCGAACTCGGCGAGCAGCTTGGCGGCCGTCTTCTCACCGATCCCGGCCACGCCCGGCAGGCCGTCGCTCGGGTCGCCGCGCAGCAGTGCCAGATCCGCGTACCCCCGCCCGTCGACGCCATACTTCTCGCGCAGCACCGCCTCGTCGGTCAGCTGCAGCGTGCCCACGCCCTTCAGCGGATACAGCACCCGGATCCCGCGCGCGTCGTCCACCAGCTGGTACAGGTCGCGGTCGCCGGTGACGATGTCCACCGGGCCCTTCGCGCGCGCGGTGAACGTGCCGATCACGTCGTCCGCCTCGTACCCCGCGACGCCGACCCGCGCGATACCGATCGCGTCCAGCACCTCCTCGATCACCGGCACCTGCGGGGCCAGCGTGTCCGGCACCTCCTCCGCGTCCGGCGCGCCCTCGTGCTCCTCGGCGACGCGGTGCGCCTTGTAGGTCGGGATGAGGTCCACCCGCCACCGCGGGCGCCAGTCCGCGTCCATGCAGGCCACCAGGTGCTCCGGCCGGTGGTCCTTGACCAGCCGGTCGATGAAGTCCAGCAGCCCGCGGACCGCGTTGACGGGCGTGCCGTCCGGCGCCTTCACGGAGTCCGGGACGCCGAAGTACGCGCGGAAGTACAGCGAGGCGGTGTCGAGAAGCATGAGTCGTCCGGTCACGCACGCATCATGCCGCACGCCACCGACAGCGGCGTCGGCTCCCGGAACGCGTTGCGTGACGCGCACTGCCGTGAACCCGGCCACTCGCGGGTTTGCCCGGGCTTGACCTGGGGAGGCGCCGCCTCTGTCCTGTCCCCGCCAGACGAGAGGTTCGCGTGTCATCAGCCAGGCTTGAGGCGGAACACCTGTTCAAGGTGTTCGGCAGACGACCGGAGCAAGCAGTGGAACGCCTGCGCGAGGGCGCCGACCGGGCGGAGCTGCGCGCCGACGGCACGACCGCCGCCGTGATCGACGCGTCCTTCCGCGTCGCCGCCGGTGAGATCTTCGTGGTGATGGGGCTGTCCGGTTCCGGGAAGTCCACCCTCCTGCGCATGCTCAACGGGCTGCTGGAGCCGACCGCGGGCAGCGTCCGCTTCGACGGGCGGGACCTGACCGCGCTGTCCGACCGGGCGCTGCGCGAGCTGCGCTCCCGCAAGATCAGCATGGTCTTCCAGCACTTCGCGCTGTTCCCGCACCGCAGCGTCCGCGACAACGCCGCCTACGGCCTGGAAGTGCAGGGCGTGCCCCGCGCCGAGCGCGAGCGCCGCGCCGACGAGGCGCTCGCCCTGTGCGGCCTGGCCGGCTGGGAGACGTCCTGGCCCGACGAGCTGTCCGGCGGCATGCAGCAGCGCGTCGGCCTCGCCCGCGCCCTCGCCACCGACGCCGACGTGCTGCTGATGGACGAGTCCTTCAGCGCCCTGGACCCGCTGATCCGCCGCGACATGCAGGACCAGCTGCTGGAACTGCAGAAGACCCTGAAGAAGACCATCGTCTTCATCACCCACGACCTCAACGAGGCGATGCGGCTCGGCGACCGCATCGCCGTCATGCGCGACGGCCGGATCGTCCAGACCGGCACCGCCGAGGACATCCTGCTGCGCCCCGAGAACGACTACGTGGCCTCCTTCATCCAGGACGTCGACCGCTCCCGGGTGCTGACGGCGGGCGCCCTCATGGACACCTCGGTCACCGCCGACGCCCCGCTGTGCGGCTGCGAGACCGCGACCCGCGAGACCCCCTTCACCCGGCTCTGCGCGATCAGCGCCCGGCTGTCCCACCGCGTCTCCGTCGTGGACGAGGCGAACCGTGTCATCGGTGTCGTCCCCCGGCAGCGGCTGGTCGGCTTCCTCGGCGACGAGACGGCCGGCCCGGCTCCCTGTGACAACCCGGAGGGCAAGGTGATCAGCCGTGCCTAGGATCCATCTCGGCGACTGGGTCGACTCCGGCGTCTCCTGGCTGGTCGACCACCTCTCCTGGCTCTTCGACGCCGTCAGGGCGGTCATGGAGGGCATGTACGACGGCATCGACGCCGTGCTCGCCGCCCCGCAGCCGCTGCTGATGGCCGGCATCCTCGCCGTCCTCGCCTGGTGGCTGCGCGGGCTGCTCGCCGGTGTCCTCGCCTTCGCCGGGTTCGCCCTCGTCGACTCGCTCGACCTGTGGGACCGGGCCATGTCCACCCTCGCCCTGGTCCTCGTGGCGACCGTGATCGCCCTGGTGATCTCCATCCCGCTGGGCATCCTGGCCGCCCGCTCCAAGGCGGTCAGCGCCGCCGTACGGCCGGTTCTGGACCTGCTCCAGACCATGCCCTCGATGGTCCTGCTGATCCCGGCCATGCTCTTCTTCGGCCTGGGCACCGCCGCGGGCGTCGTCGCCACCCTGATCTTCGCGCTCGCCCCCGGCGTCCGCATGACCGAGCTGGGCATCCGTCAGGTCGACGCCGAGCTGGTCGAGGCCGCCGAGGCGTTCGGCACCGCCCCGCGCGACATCCTGTGGCGAGTCCAGCTGCCGCTCGCCCTGCCGACCATCATGGCCGGCGTCAACCAGGTGATCATGCTCGGCCTGTCCATGGTCGTCATCGCCGGCATGGTCGGCACCGGCGGCCTCGGCGGCGCCGTCAACGAGGCCATCGGCCAGCTCGACATCGGCTACGGCTTCGAGGCCGGCGTCGGCATCGTCGTCCTCGCCGTCTACCTCGACCGCGTCACCGGCGCGCTCGGCACCCAGCTCTCCCCGCTGGGCCGCAGGGCCGCCGCGAAGGCCCCCACGCGCGCGTGGTCGTACCGCCCGCGCCCGGCCGTCGCCGTGGCCGGGGCCGTCGTCCTCGCCCTCGTCGCCGGCGGACTCGGGATCTTCGGCTCCTCCACCGGCACCTCCGAGGCCTCCGGCACGGACGTCGGCAAGGGCAAGGAGATCCGGATCGGCTACATCCCCTGGGACGAGGGCATCGCCTCCACCTTCCTGTGGAAGGAGCTGCTGGAGGAACGCGGCTTCAAGGTCACCACGACCCAGTACGCGGCCGGCCCGCTCTACACCGGCCTCGCCACCGGCCAGCTCGACTTCCAGACCGACTCCTGGCTGCCCACCACCCACGCCGAGTACTGGACGAAGTACGGCAAGCAGCTGGACGACCTCGGCAAGTGGTACGGACCCACCTCCCTGGAGCTGAGCGTCCCCTCCTATGTCAAGGACGTGAACTCCCTGACGGACCTCGAGGACCACGCCTCCGAGTTCCACGGGAAGATCATCGGCATCGAGCCCAGCGCGGGCATGATGAGCCTGCTGAAGAGCAAGGTGCTCAAGGAGTACGGCCTGGACGGCGCCTACGACGTGGTGGACGGCTCCACCCCGGCCATGCTCGCCGAGCTGAAGCGCGCCTACGCCCGCAAGGAGCCGGTCGTCGTGACCCTGTGGTCGCCGCACTGGGCGTACAGCGACTACGACCTGAAGAAGCTCGAGGACCCCAAGGGTGCCTGGGGCCGGGGCGACGGCGTGCACACCCTCGCCCGCAAGGGCTTCGCCGCCAACAACGCGCAGGTCGGCCAGTGGCTGAAGGACTTCTCGATGACCGAGGAGCAGCTGACGGGTCTGGAGGCGCGGATCCAGAAGTCCGGCAGGGGCAAGGAGCAGGACGCCGTGCGCGACTGGCTGCGGCAGCACCCCGGCCTGGTCGACCAGTGGGCTCCCGTCGCCGCCCGGGACGGCGCCACCAGCCAGGCGGCCGGGTGACCTGACCGGCCCGGACCGCCTCCCGGGGGGCGGGCGCCGCCGAGACGCCGACACGCGTCCGGCGCTGCCCGCCCCCTGTGGCGTTTCCCCTACGGCAAGGATCCGGCCAATCACCGTTCGTGCGGACCGTTGGCCTGCGCCGGGGTGCCGCGCCCAGCTGGTCGGCACCTTCATCCCCCAGGGTGACCGGGTCACCGACCGGTCACCGGCCCCCAAGGCTGGCGCGAACCGAGAGGGTGGGGGATCACGGGGGTGTCAGGGATGTGACAGGCACGTGAAACGGTTTGCCGAACATGCGTAGGGTGCAGAGAAGTCATCAGAGGAAATGCGCCCCGCAGCGGGCACCCGGACAGCGGCACGACGAGCGAGGGAGGGAGCCGGAGCGATGGGCGACCACAAAGAGCAGCAGCCCGTGCGCGTGGGCGCGGCCGTCCGGCGGCGCCGTCGTGCGCTGGAACTGACCCTCGCCGCCGTGGCCGAGCGCAGCGGCCTGTCGGTGCCGTTCCTCAGCCAGGTCGAGAACGACAAGGCCCGCCCGAGCCGCACGTCCCTGGAGAAGGTGGCCGACGCCTTGCGCACCACGGCCGTCGAACTCCTCGCCGCCGCCGACCCGGCGGCGAGCGTGGACGTCGTGCGCGCCGAGACCTTCCCCGAGGGCGACTTCGACCCGCGGACCCGTTCCCTGGTGCGCGGCCACCACCAGCTGCACGCCTCCGAGTTCACCGGCGACCACGACGCCGGCCGCGAGTTCCAGCACCGCAACGACGAGCTGATGTACGTCGCCGACGGCGCGGTGGAGATCGAGGCCGAGGGACGCGCGTACCGCCTCGGGCGCGGGGACACGCTGTACCTGACGGGCGGGGTACGGCACCGGTGGCGGGCCACGGTTCCGGACACCCGGGTCATCGTGGTGGCGGTGGCGGAGCACATCGAGGCCGTGCAGGACAGGGCGCGCTGAGTGCGGCGGGAGCGGTGAGGGGCGTGCCGGGGCGTCGACCGTCCGCGCCCCCGTGGGGCGCCGCCCCTGCCGGGGGTGCGTAGTGCGGGTCGTCTCCCTGGTCCCGTCGCTCACCGAAGCCGTGGCGCTCACCCTGCCCGGCGTCCTCGTCGGAGCCACCGACTGGTGCAGTCACCCGGCGGACCTGGACGTCACCCGGATCGGCGGGACGAAGAACCCGAAGGTGGAGCGGATCCTCGCCCTCGCCCCCGACCTGGTGATCGCCAACGAGGAGGAGAACCGGGCCGCCGACCTGGACGCCCTGCGCGCGGCGGGGGTCGAGGTGCTGGTCACCGAGGTGCGGAGGGTGCCGCAGGCCTTCGCCGAGCTGGACCGGGTGCTCACCGCGTGCGGTGCGGCGGCCCGGCCCCCGTGGCTGGACGCGGCGGAGGCGGCCTGGGCCGGCCTGCCCGGGCCGGCGGAGCGCACGCGGGCGGTCGTACCGGTCTGGCGCCGCCCCTGGATGGTGCTCGGGCGGGACACCTTCGCCGGTGACGTCCTGGCCCGCCTCGGCGTGGACCACGTGTACGCCGGCCACCCCGAGCGCTATCCCCGCGTCCCGCTGGAGGAGCTGCGGGCGGCGGGCGCGCAGCTGGTGGTCCTGCCCGACGAGCCGTACCGGTTCACCGCCGACGACGGCCCCGAGGCCTTCCCCGGGCTGCCCTGTGCCCTGGTCAGCGGGCGGCACCTGACCTGGTACGGGCCGTCCCTGACGGAGGCGCCCCGGGTGCTGGCCGGGGCGCTGCGGGCAGCTCACCGCTGAGCAGGCCGCGCACGGTGCCCCAGGCCGCCGCGAGCCAGGCGGCCACGAGGACGCCGTACAGACCGGCGGCCGTGGCGTCGTACATCGCCAGTCCGGTGTGCCGGCCGAGGGCGGCGGCACCGGTGACACAGGTGCCCACCGGGAAGGTGAACGCCCACCACGTCAGCGAGAAGCCCATGCCCCGGCGCCGGGCCCGCACCACGAGCGCGGTGGCCAGCCCCAGCCAGAGCAGAGCGAACCCCATGACCGGCACCCCGTACAGCACGGCGAAGATGCCGAGGCCGCGGTCGTAGGGGGCCGGTACGACCCCGGGGGCGGCGTCCGCGACGAGGGCGACCGCGGTGGTGGACTGCCCGAGCGGGCCGAGGACCAGGAACAGGGCCGGGGTGAGCGCGAGCGGCAGCGGTCCGCCGGTGAGCAGCCGGGCGAAGATCATGGGCAGCATCACCAGCACGGCCAGCAGGCTCAGCCCGAACAGCGCGAAGCAGGCCAGCAGCAGGGTCTCCCGGGGCTGTCCGGGCGGCAGGTGCGGCACGAGCAGGGGGCCGACGGAGGCCGACACCATGGGCGCGACCAGCGGCAGCAGCCACACTGGGCTGGCCTGGGCGGCCTCGACGCGGTGCCGTACGGCCATCAGGCAGGGCACGGCCACGGCGGCCCCGAGCCCGATCACCGTACCCGTGGCGTACAGCACGGTGTCGAGGGCGACGGCCGCCCGCGTGCCGACGAGCTCCCGGCCCGCCGTCAGGGCGCCGCCGCCCACCGAGAGCAGGGCCATCGCCAGGCAGCCGTAGAAGGGGGCCATGGCCGGGTCGAGGAGGTGGGCGCGGGCCTGGTCGCGGTGGCGGCTCCAGTGCCGGGCCCGGGCGGCCAGCAGGGTCAGCAGCAGGAGGAGGGACAGCGCCCAGACGGCCGCGAAGACACCGCGCGGCCCGTGCACCGGCCCCGGCAGCGCGACGCCGGCCGAGCCGACGACGGCGGTGCCCATGACGGCGGCGTACCAGTTCGGGCCGAGGTGCCGGGTCCGGTCGGCCCGGGGGAGGCGGAGGGGCTGGGCTGCGGTGACCATGCCGCTACGGTCCCGTAGCCGATCGCCCCTGACCAGGGAGTTCCCGTCTATGAGGGCATAAGCTGGTCTTATGAGCGAGGCGGAGGAACAGCGCACGGCATCCCTGGCGCACCGGGTGCCGGACCTCGCCGCGCTGGAGCTGCTGCTGGCCGTGGCGCGGCTGGGCAGTCTCGGCGCGGCGGCCCGGGAGGTCGGCATCACGCAACCGGCCGCGAGCAGCCGGATCCGCTCCATGGAACGGCAGCTGGGCGTCGCCCTCGTCGACCGCTCGCCGCGCGGCTCCCGGCTCACCGACGCTGGCGCCCTGGTCACCGACTGGGCCCGGCGGGTGGTGGAGGCCGCGGCGGCCTTCGACGCGGGGGCGCGGGCGCTCAGGGACCAGCGGGACTCGCGGCTCAGGGTCGCGGCGAGCATGACCATCGCCGAGTACCTGCTGCCCGGCTGGCTCCTGGCGCTGCACGCCGAGCGGCCCGACACGGCCGTGTCGCTGCTCGCGGGCAACTCCGCGAAGGTCGCGGAGCTGCTGCTGGCGGGCGACGCCGACCTGGGCTTCGTGGAGGGCCTGTCGGTGCCGCCGGGCCTGGACTCCGCGGTCATCGCCCACGACCGGCTGATCGTCGTCACCGCGCCGGACCACGCGTGGGCCCGCCGGCGGCGGCCCCTGACGGCGGCGGAGCTGGCCGCGACCCCGCTCATCCTGCGCGAGCGCGGCTCCGGCACCCGGCAGGTCCTGGACGCGGCGCTCGGCGGCCTGGCCCGCCCGATGATCGAACTGTCCTCCACGACGGCGGTGAAGGCCTCGGCGGTCAGCGGCGCCGGGCCGTCCGTCCTCAGCGAGCTGGCGGTGGGCGAGGAGCTGTCGATGCGGCGGCTGGTCAGCATCCCGGTGGAGGGGGTCTCGCTCCACCGGGACCTGCGCGCGGTCTGGCCGACCGGCCACCGCCCGACGGGTCCGGCCCGGGAACTGCTGTCGCTGACACGCGGGTGACGGGTCGTCACCCGAGCGGAAAACCCCTCGCTCCGGGGCGGCCCGGCTCGCCATCATGCGGTATGACCCTCACCGCCCCGCCCGCCACCGGCGTCCGCACCCCCTGGGAAGACCTCCCGGCCGTCGTCCGCGACGCCGTCGCGGAGGTGCTCGGGGCGCCCGTCGTGCGGGCCGTCACCCAGAGCGGCGGCTTCTCGCCGGGCGTCGCCGCCCGTGTGCGCACGGCCGCCGGCCGGACCGGGTTCGTCAAGGCGGTGAGCGCCGACGCCAACCCGCACAGCCCCGGCCTGCACCGCAAGGAGGCCCGCACCGCCGCCGCGCTCCCGGCCGCCGTGCCGGCGCCCCGGCTGCTCGGGTCGTACGACGACGGCACCTGGGTGGCGCTGGTCTTCGAGGAGGTGGCGGGGCACCAGCCCCGGGTGCCCTGGCAGCGGGCCGAACTGGACCGTGTGCTCGACGCCGTGGCCGCGCTCGCCCGCACCGCCACCCCGTCCCCGGTCGACGCCCCGCCCGTCGCCGAGGACCTCGCCGAGGCCTTCTCGGGCTGGCGCCGGCTCCTGGCGGGCGAGGCCGGCGACGTGCGCGGCCGGCTCGGCGAGTGGACCGCCGGCCGCCTTCCCGGACTCGCCGCGCTGGCGGACGGATGGGCCGAGGGCGCGTCCGGGGACACCCTGGCCCACAGCGACCTGCGCGCCGACAACGTCCTGCTCACGGCCGACGGCGTCGTCTTCGTGGACTGGCCGCACGCCCTGCGCGCCGCGCCCTGGTTCGACCTGCTGGTCATGCTGCCGTGCGTGCGGGCCCAGGGCGGCCCCGACCCCGAGGAGGTGTTCACCGCGCACCCCCTGGGCCGGGCGGCGGACCCGGACGCCGTGACCGCGGCGCTGGCCGCCCTCACGGGCTACTTCCTGCACGGCTCGCTGCAGCCGGCGCCGCCGGGCCTGCCCACCCTGCGCCCCTTCCAGCGCGCGCAGGGCGAGGCCGCCCTGGCCTGGCTCAGGAGGCGGCTGTGACCAGGGCCCGCATCACCCGCAGGTCCTCGCCCATCTCCGGGTGCCACTGCACGCCCAGCACCCAGCCCTGGTCCGTCGGCAGCTCGACGGCCTCCACGGTGCCGTCCGCCGCGTAGGCCGACGGCACGAGCCCCTCGCCGAGCCGGTCCACCGCCTGGTGGTGGTACGTCGGCACCGTCAGCTCGTCGGGGACGATCCCGGCGTACAGCGTGCCCGGCACCGGCTTCACCGGGTGCTCGCCGAACGCGCCGACCACCTCCGCGTGCCCGTCCAGGTGCTGGACGAGCGTGCCGCCGAGGGCGACGTTCAGCAGCTGCATGCCCCGGCAGACGCCGAGCAGCGGGACCCCCTCCGCCAGCGCCGCCTCGATCAGCGCCAGCTCCCAGGCGTCCCGCTCCGGCGCGGGCGGCCCCGTGCGGGGGGAGCGCTCGGCGCCGTAGCGGGCCGGGTCGACGTCCGGGCCGCCGGCGATGACCAGTCCGTCGAGCCGGGCCACCGCGCCCGCGGCGTGCTCCGGCGCGTCCGGCGGCAGCAGCGCCGCGAGCGCGCCGGCCCGCTGCACCAGCCGCGGATAGCCGGCCGCGAGCAGCACCGCGTCCAGCTCCCACACCCCCCAGCGCACCCCGGACTCCAGATACGTGCTCACGCCGATCAGCGGCCGTGCGGTCATGCTGCCCTCCCTGGAAAAGCGCCCCGCTGCATGAGTGCCCGCTCTCACGCTGCCCACCCACAAAGGTATGCACCGATACCTTTGCTGGTCCTACTCTGGCAGATCCGGCTCACGCCAGGAAGCCCCGCAGCAGTGCCGCCGTGCCCGCGCAGTGCTCGCGCATCATCTCCCGCGCCCCGTCCGCGTCCCCGTCCAGCACCGCCCCGACCAGTGCCGTGTGCTGCCGCTGGGAGTGCTCCAGGTTGCGCACCAGCAGCGGGATGCAGTCCAGCAGGTCGTTCACGGTGGCCCGGACCGCCGCGTACTGCGCGGTCAGCGACGGCGAGCCGCACAGCTCGGCCAGCGTCAGGTGCAGCAGCGTGTCCGCCCGCCGGTAGTCCGCGAGCGGCGCCCCGTGGGTGCGGTCCAGCGCCTCCCGCAGCCGCTGCGCCTGCTCCCCGGTCAGCCCGTGCGCCGCGCACAGCCCGGCCGCGCCCACCTCCAGCACCTCGCGGAAGCGCAGCACGTCCTCGATGTCCACCTCGGCGATCCGGCGCCGCAGCTCGTCCTCGCCGCCCGCGTCCGGGCGCGGCAGCACGAACGTTCCGCCGTACCGCCCGCGCCGCGCCTCCACCAGACCCTGGTCCTGGAGCACCTTCAGCACCTCGCGCAGCGTCACCCGGCTGATGCCGAGCCGCTCCGCCAGCTCCCGCTCGGCCGGCAGCCGCTCGCCGCCCGGCACCAGGCCCAGCCGGACGATCTGCAGGATCTGCTCCAGCGCCTCCTCGAAACCGTTGCCCGCCCGCACCGGCCGCAGCACCGGGGCGAGCCGGTCCTCCGGCCCGCTCGTACCCATGTCGTGCGACATCCGCCGTACCCCCTTCCCAAGCAATGGTTCTCCGCAATACCTTATGGCTCCCGGCCCGGCCGAAAAAGCGCGATGGCGCCGAAGGAGGCTCTCCCGTGGCAGACCGCACACCCCCGCTCAGCGTCGAGGAACTGCACGCCCTCGTCGCGAGCGGTGAGATCGACACTGTCGTCCTGGCCTTCCCCGACATGCAAGGGCGGCTCCAGGGCAAGCGGTTCGCCGCCCGCTTCTTCCTCGACGAGGTCCTGCACCACGGCACCGAGGGCTGCAACTACCTGCTCGCCGTCGACACCGAGATGAACACCGTCGACGGCTACGCGATGTCCTCCTGGGAGCGCGGCTACGGCGACTTCGCCATGCACCCCGACCTCGCCACCCTGCGCCGGATCCCCTGGCACCCCGGCACCGCCCTGCTCGTCGCCGACCTCGCCTGGAACGACGGCTCCCCGGTCACCGCCGCGCCCCGCCAGATCCTGCGCCGCCAGCTCGACCGGCTCGCCGCACTCGGCTACACCGCCCAGGTCGGCACCGAGCTGGAGTTCATCGTCTTCAAGGACACCTACGAGCAGGCCTGGGACACCGGCTACCGCGGCCTCACCCCGGCCAACCAGTACAACATCGACTACTCCATCCTCGGCACCGGCCGCATCGAACCCCTGCTGCGCCGCCTGCGCAACGACATGGCCGGCGCCGGCCTCACCGTCGAGTCCGCCAAGGGCGAGTGCAACCCCGGCCAGCACGAGATCGCCTTCCGCTACGACGAGGCACTGCGGACCTGCGACCAGCACGCCCTCTACAAGACCGGCGCCAAGGAGATCGCCGCCCAGGAAGGCGTCTCGCTCACCTTCATGGCCAAGTACAACGAGCGCGAGGGCAACTCCTGCCACATCCACCTCTCGCTCGCCGACGCCGACGGCCGCAACGCCATGGCCGACGGCGACGGCATGTCCGACGTCATGCGCCACTTCCTCGCCGGACAGCTCGCCGCCCTGCGCGACTTCTCCCTCCTGTACGCCCCCAACATCAACTCCTACAAGCGGTTCCAGCCGGGCTCCTTCGCCCCCACCGCCGTCGCCTGGGGCCACGACAACCGCACGTGCGCGCTGAGGGTCGTCGGCCACGGCCGCTCCCTGCGCTTCGAGAACCGCCTCCCCGGCGGAGACGTCAACCCCCACCTCGCCGTCGCCGGCCTCGTCGCGGCCGGCCTGTACGGCGTCGAGCAGAAGCTGGAACTGCCCGAGCCCTGCCCCGGCAACGCCTACACCGCCGGCTTCGAGCACGTCCCGACCACCCTGCGCGAGGCCGCCGAGCTGTGGGAGAACAGCGCGATCGCCAAGGCCGCCTTCGGGGACGAGGTCGTCGCCCACTACCGCAACATGGCGCGCGTCGAGCTGGAGGCCTTCGACGCCGCGGTCACCGACTGGGAGCTGCGCCGCTCCTTCGAACGCCTGTGAAAGGTCACCACGTGTCCGACCCGAACGAGCTGACCGTCCTCAACCCCGCCACCGAGGAGACCGTCGCCACCGTCCCCGCCGCGAGCGAGGAGGACGTCGCCGCCGCCGTCGTACGGGCCGCACGCGCCCAGACCGGGTGGGCCGCCCTCGCCCCCGCCGACCGCGCCCGCCTGCTGCGCCGCTTCGCCGACACCGTCGACGCCCACACCGAGGAACTCGCCCGGCTGGAGGTCCGCGAGGCCGGCCACACGCTCGCGAACGCCCGCTGGGAGGCGGGCAACGCCCGCGACCTGCTCCTCTACGCGGCCGGCGGCGCCGAACGCCTGCTCGGCCACCAGATCCCGGTGCCCGGCGGCTGGAACGTCACCTTCCAGGAACCCCTGGGCGTGATCGGCGTGATCGCCCCCTGGAACTTCCCCATGCCGATCGCCGCCTGGGGTTCCTTCCCGGCCCTCGCCGCCGGCAACGCCGTGGTCCTCAAGCCCGCCGAGACCACCCCGCTCACCGCGCTCCGGCTCGCCGAACTCGCCCTGGAGGCAGGCCTGCCCGAGCACGTCTTCCAGGTGCTGCCCGGCTACGGCCACACCGCCGGCCGCGCCCTGGTGGACCACCCGGACGTCGCCAAGGTCGTGTTCACCGGCTCCACCGCCACCGGCCGCGAGGTCATGGAGCGCTGCGCCCGCCTGGTCAAACCCGTCACCCTCGAACTCGGCGGCAAGAGCCCCAACGTCGTCTTCGCCGACGCCGACCTGAAGGCCGCCCTCGACCCCTTCTCCTTCCTGGACAACTCCGGCCAGGACTGCTGCGCCCGCACCCGCATCCTCGTCCAGGAGACGGCGCTGGACGAGGCCCGCGCCCTCCTCGCCGACGCACTGGCCGCCGTGGTCGTGGGCGACCCGGCCGACGAGAAGACCCAGATGGGCCCGCTGATCTCCGGCAGGCAGCTGGAGCGCGTACGGTCGTACGTCCCCGCGGACGCCCCGGCCCTGCGCGGCAGCGCCCCCGACGGGCCCGGCTTCTGGTTCCCGCCGACCGTGCTCACCGGGGAGCGGCAGGACAGCCCGGCCGCACGCGAGGAGATCTTCGGACCCGTGGCCGTCCTCCTGCCCTTCACCGACGAGCAGGACGCGATCCGCCTCGCCAACGACACCCCCTACGGCCTCTCCGGCTCCGTCTGGACCCGGGACGTGGGCCGCGCCCTGCGCGTGTCGCAGGCCGTCCGCGCGGGCAACCTGTCCGTCAACTCCCACTCCAGCGTCCGCTACTGGACCCCGTTCGGCGGCTTCAAGCAGTCCGGCCTCGGCCGCGAACTCGGCCCCGACGCCCTGACCGCCTTCACCCAGACCAAGAACGTCTTCATCAGCACGGAGGGCCCCGCACAGTGACCGACAACAGTGTTTGCCGCCGCCTGGTCGGCCGTACCGCCGTCGTGACCGGAGCCGGCAGCGGCATCGGACTCGCCTCCGCCCGCCGGCTCGCCTCCGAAGGAGCCCACGTCGTCTGCGCGGACGTCGACGAGGCCCGCGGCAAGGCCGCCGCGGACGAGGTCGGCGGGCTCTTCGTCAAGACCGACGTCACCGACCCCGAGCAGGTCGAGGCGCTGTTCAAGGCGGCGTACGACACCTACGGCAGCGTCGACATCGCCTTCAACAACGCGGGCATCTCCCCGCCCGACGACGACTCCATCCTGGACACCGGCCTGGAGGCCTGGAAGCGGGTCCAGGAGGTCAACCTCACCTCCGTCTACCTGTGCTGCAAGGCCGCCATCCCCTACATGCGCCGGCAGGGCAAGGGCTCCGTCATCAACACCGCGTCCTTCGTGGCGAGGATGGGCGCGGCGACGAGCCAGATCTCGTACACGGCCTCCAAGGGCGGCGTGCTGGCCATGTCCCGCGAGCTGGGCGTGCAGTTCGCCCGGGAGGGCATCCGGGTGAACGCCCTGTGCCCCGGACCGGTCAACACCCCGCTGCTGCGGGAGCTGTTCGCCAAGGACCCGGAGCGGGCCGCCCGCCGGCTCGTCCACATCCCGCTCGGCCGGTTCGCCGAGGCCGAGGAGATCGCCGCCGCCGTCGCCTTCCTGGCCAGCGACGACTCCTCCTTCGTCAACGCCACCGACTTCCTCGTGGACGGCGGGATCGCCGGCGCGTACGTCACGCCCCTGTAGGGAGCCTCAGAGGAACGTGTGTCCCTCACCCCGGTAGGTGGGCACGGTCGCGGTGACCGTGTCCCCCTCGACCAGGTGGAGGGCGTCGAACCGCTCGCACAGCTCGCCCGCCTTGGCGTGCCGGAACCACACCTTGTCGCCGATGAGCAGGTCGTCGGCGGGCGAGCCGAGCAGCGGGGTCTGCACCTCACCGGGCCCCTCCTGCGGGTCGTAGGCCAGCCCCTCCGGCAGGTACGGCACCGGCAGCCGGTCGGGGCCGGCGGCGCCGGAGGCCGGGTAGCCGCCGCCCAGCACGGTGACGACACCCACCCCGGGCCGCCGGACGACCGGCTGGGCGAAGAGGGCCGCCGGACGGCCGGTGAAGGACGTGTAGTTGTCGAACAGCCGGGGCACGTACAGCCCCGAGCCGGCCGCGATCTCGGTCACCGCGTCCTCGGCGGCGGTGTGCTGCACACTGCCGGTGCCGCCGCCGTTGACGAACTCCAGGTCCGGTACGACGGCCCGCACCGCCCGCACCACGGCGGCCCGCCGCTCGGCCAGTTCCCGCCGGGCGGCGGCCTGCATCAGCCGGATCGCCCGCGAGCGCAGGGGCCGCCCGGCGACCGCGTCCCCGACCCCGGCGACGTGTCCCTCGTACGCCATGATCCCCACCAGCCGGAAACCCGGCCGCCGGGCCACCGACCGGGCCAGCTCGGCGACTTGGGCGGGCGAGTGCAGCGGGGAGCGCCGCGCGCCGACCCGCACCCGGCCGCCGAACAGCCTCAGCGAGGTGTCCAGCTCCAGGCACACCCGGACGACTTCACGCCCGCCGTCCCGGGAGGCGTCGACGAGGTCGAGCTGCGCCGGATCGTCCACCATCACCGCGACGGCACGGGCCAGCTTGGGGTCGGCGGCCAGCTCGGCGAACCCCGCCCGGTCGGCCGACGGGTAGGCCAGCAGGATGTCCTCGAACCCCGAACGCGCCAGCCACAGCGACTCGGCGAGGGTGAACGACATGATGCCCTGGAAGCCCTCCCTGGCCAGGACCCGTTCCAGCAGGGCCCGGCAGCGGACCGACTTGCTGGCGACCCGCACCGGCTTGCCCGCGGCGCGCCGGACCAGGTCGTCCGCGTTGGCGTCGAAGGCTTCCAGGTCCACGATCGCGAGAGGGGCGTCGAGATGGGCGGTGGCCCGGTCGTAACGGGCCCGGGCGGCGGCAGGCGCAGTCATGACGGAAGCCTGCCAGACAGGATTACCGCAGGGTAGGGGGATGTTCCGGGCAGATGCCGCGGCGCCGCGGACCGGTTCCGTCCCGACCCCCGACAACCCGTAGAGTGACGCGCACGTACGGCGGACGCATCCGGCACCCGCGTGAACCGGGATGCCGGTCCGGCCGTACGGGTATGCGTGCCCGGAAGGACCTGTCGCACCGGGCGCGGCCGAGCAGCAGGACGGCCCGCGTACGGCAACGGCCCGGGCATGAGGAAACGGGGGGTGCATGAGCACGGAAGCGCGGCACGCCCCGACCGGTGACAGCGCGGGCCCCGCGTGGCACGGCGGCGCCGGGCAGCCGGCCCCCCGCCCGCCGATGCCCTCCGCGCCCCCGGCTCCGGCCGACGACCCCGACGAGGAGCCGTCCGTCTTCACCCCGCGCGGCCCCCGCCCGCCGGCCGTCCCGCCCGCACGCGCCCACCGGCCCCGCCCGTCGACCGTCCCGGAGCCCCCCGCCCCCACCAGCCCGCCCCCGCCCCCCGCCTCGGCCCGCTTCCCCGACACCCCGCCGGCCGGCGCCGAAGCGGAACGCCCCGGCAGCACCGCCCCGACCGGACCACACGGCCCGACGACCCGGGGCCCCGCGACGCTCACGGGCCCGGGCGGGGCGGCGACTGCCGGGAGCGCGGCGGCCTCGGCGGCCCCCGCTCGCGCCGCGGGCAGCGCCAGCCGTGCGGGCAGTGTGGGCAGTGCGGGTTCGGCAAGCTCGTCGGGCGCGGCTGCTCAGGGCACGCAGGGGGATCCGGCGGCCCCGGGTCGTGCCGCGGCCCCGGGGCGTGCCGCGGCCTCGGCGGGGCCGGGAACGGCGACGGGGCCGGGCGGGGCGCCGGCTCCGGGGGAGGACGTCGGGGAGACGACGACGGCTCGGCTGCGGGCCGGCCGGCCGAGCGCGCCGGCCGAGTCCCCGTCGGAGACCACGGCCCGGTTGCGCCCGATCCGTTCGGTGTCCCCGGCGTCCGGGTCCGCGTCCGCCTCCGCGCGTGCCGCGGCCCCCGGCCCCCGGCACCCCGCTCCCAGGCACCCCGCCCCCACGCACCCGGCCCCCACGCATCCCGCGCACTCGGCGCCCGCGCACTCCGCGCCCGCGCACCCCGCCCCCTCGGCGCCCCCTCGCCCCGCTTCCGCGGCGGGGGCCACGGGAGCGGCAGGGGACCGAGGTGCCGCCTGGAGTCCGATGGCGCCCGCGCATCCCGTGAGCCCCGGGCCGGACCCGGCGCACTCCTGGAGTGCCGCGTCGGGCGGGCGGCCCGTGGTGTCCTTCGCGGAGCCCGATGTGTCCGGCGGGCGCAGGCGGCTCCGGGTGGGCCCGCGCACCGTCGCTGCCGCCGCCTGCCTCGTGCTCGGGCTCGGCCTCATCGGCGGTGCCGCGACCGGGAGCTGGCTCACCGGGGACGGCGGGGCCGACGGCACCGGGAACTCGTTCGGCACCGCCCGGACGCTCTGGCACAGCGTGCCCGTGGACGAGCTGTTCCCGCCCACCGTCCAGGGCACCGGCGCCGGCCCCGGCGGCGCCGACCGCACCTGGACCCGGATCGCCGTGGCCCCCGACAGCGGCTGCGCCCACGCCTTCGACCCCCTGCTGTACAAGGCGCTCGCCCCGGTCGGCTGCCGGCGGCTGCTGCGCGCCACCTACACCGACGCCACCCAGAGCTACGTCACCACCGTCGGCCTGCTGTTCACCGAGGCCGACCCGGCCTCCATGTCCGCGCTCGCCGCCCGCTTCCGCGCCGAACACCTGGACAGCCGTGCCGACCTGATGCCCCGGCCGTACGCCGCCGCCGGCACGGCCGCCGCGGCGTTCGGCGACCGGCAGCGGGCCTCCTGGACCATCTCCGTCCTCACCGACGCCCCCGTCGTCGCCTACGCCGTCTCCGGCTGGGCCGACGGCCGTACCGTCGACGCCCCCCAGCCCGCCGCGGACGCCGTCCGCTCCGGCGCCACCACCGATCCGGCCCAGGCCGGCCTCGGCAACGAGGCCCAGGGCCTGGCCGACCGCGTCCAACGGCGCCTGCGGAAAACCGTCGGCACGGCCACGGAGAAGCCTTCATGAAGCATGCCGCCAAGGCGGCGGTGAGCCTGCTGCTCGCCGGCTCCGCCGCCCTGCTGCCCTCCGCCACCGCCCACGCCGACGGCATCCGCGCCCAGCAGTGGGGCCTGTCCGCCCTCCACCTGGACGAGGCCTGGCGGACCACGAAGGGCCGCGGCGTCACCGTCGCCGTCCTGGACACCGGCGTGCAGACCGACCACCCGGACCTCGCCGGCAACGTCCTGCCCGCCAAGGACATGATCGGCTTCGGTGCCGAACCCGGCGACCGCACCTGGGGCCGGCACGGCACCGCCATGGCCGGCATCATCGCCGGGCACGGTCACGGAGCCGGCGGCTCCGAGGGCGTCATGGGCGTCGCCCCGCAGGCCCGCATCCTGCCCGTCCGGGTGATCCTGGAGGACGGCGACCCCGCCCGCGCCAAGGCCCGCACCACCCGCGGCAACGCCCTCGCCGACGGTATCCGCTGGGCCGCCGACCACGGCGCCGACGTCATCAACCTCTCCCTCGGCGACGACTCCGACTCCGCGCACCCCGAGCCCAGCGAGGACGAGGCGGTGCAGTACGCCCTGAAGAAGGGCGTGGTCGTCGTCGCCTCCGCGGGCAACGGCGGCGACAAGGGCGACCACGTCTCCTACCCGGCCGCCTACCCGGGCGTCATCGCCGCCACCGCCGTCGACAAGTACGGCACCCGCGCCGCCTTCTCCACCCGCCGCTGGTACGCCGCCGTCAGCGCACCCGGAGTCGACGTCGTCATCGCCGACCCCGACCACAAGTACTACGCGGGCTGGGGCACGAGCGCGGCCTCCGCGTTCGTCTCCGGCGCCGCCGCCCTGATCAGGTCCGCCCACCCCGGCCTGGCCCCGGCCCAGATCAAGAAGCTCCTGGAGGACACCGCGCGGGACGCCCCGGTGGGCGGCCGGGACGACTCCCGGGGCTTCGGCATGATCGACCCGGCGGCCGCGCTGAAGGCAGCCGCCCGCCTCGAACCCAGGGGCCTGCGCCCGGCGTCGTACGGCGACGAGTACTTCGGCGCCGGCCCGGACCACGCCAGGGCCGCGAGCGGCGCCTCCGGCTGGGCGGCGCCGCTCGCGGGCAGCGCGGGCGGGGTCCTGCTGGTGGCCGGCGTGATCCTGTGGCGGGGCCGCAGACGGCCGGCCTGAGCCGCCGCGGCCGAACGGACGGATCACCCAGGGATCATCCGTCGCCGAACACCCCTACCGCCGCCTTCGCCGCCGCCTCCACCAACGTGATGCCCTCCGCCCGGCTCAGCGTGCCGTCGGACAGCACCGCCACCAGGTAGTCGGTCCCGTCCACCGTCACCCGGCCGATGCTGTTCACGTCCCACAGCCCCGTCGTACTGCGCGCCAGCCACCCGTTCTTCAGCGCCCAGGAGTTGCCCCCGGCGGCGGCCGACACCCCCCACTGCTGATCCGCCCGGACGGCCTTCATCAGCCCCCGCACATACGTCCGCGAGGCCGCGCTCAGCTCCGACCCGGCCCCGAACACCTGCTGGAGCAGCACCAGTTGGTCCGCCGCGGTGGTCTGGGTGAGCCCCCACAGCCCACCGTCCCCGCCGGACGTCTCCGTCATCCCGAAGCGCTTGTTCGCCGCGTCCAGCCCGGCCGCCCGCCCGATCGTGTGCCACAGCGCCGTCGCGGACGCGTTGTCGCTGTCCTCGATCATCTCCGTGGCGTACGCGCGCTCCGCCGCCGTCAGCCGTCGGCCCTCGTCCTGCGCCTGGAGCAGCAGCGCGGCCAGGATGTCGACCTTGACGATGCTCGCCGTGTCGAAGGCCGCGTCGCCGTGGACGGCGCTCTCGCCCGAGTCCACCGCCAGGACCGCCGCCGACACCCGCGCGCCCGACGGCACCGCCAGCTTTGCCATCGCCGCGTCCAGCGCCGCGTCCCGGTCCCCGGCCGGCTCCGTCACCGATGCCTCCTCACCCGCCCCGGCCGAGGAGCGGGCCGAGGGCGACGGTGCCGACGATACGGCCGCCGCCCCCGGGCGCGCCCGCGCCTTCACCCAGGCCGTGCCCCCGGCGGCGACCCCCACCACGGCGACCGCGGCGAGCACGGTGTACAGCAGCGGACGGCGCCGGGACGGGCGCGCACGACGGCCACGGCGGGCTCGGGGGGACTCCATGCCCGCGATGCTCGCGGCGGCTCCTGTACGCCCCCTTGGACGGACCTGGGAGCCAGGTCGGGGAATCCCGGGCTTCCGGTGGGACACCCGTCCCGCGGGCCGGGGACGTGCGTGCGGCGGCCCGGAGACGTGCCGATAGGGTCGGTGACCGTGGCGAACAAGAACATTCCCGACCCCGGCTTCTCCGACGACGACGGCTCCGCCGACCCCCGGCTGAGCGCCGCGCTCGCCGCCTGGGCCGAGGACCGCGGCGCGCTCGGGCCCGTCCTGGAGGCGCTCAAGGGCGCCCGCCTGCTGGTCCCCGTCGTCGCCGTGCTCGGCGAGGTCGAGGAGGACGAGAACGGGCTGCGCCGCGAGAAGACCAGCGACATGGCCGTACCCACCCTGAAGGCCGGCGACCGCACCGCGCTGCCCGCCTTCACCTCCACCGACTCCCTCGCCCGCTGGGACCCGGCGGCCCGCCCGGTCGCCGTACCCCTGCACCAGGCGCTCCAGGCCGCCGCGCACGAGAAGGCCGACACGGTCGTGCTCGACCTCGCCGGACCGGTGCCGTTCGAGCTGACCGGCCCGGCGCTGCTGGCCCTCGCCGAGGGCCGCACCAGCACCGACCCGCTCGCCGACCCCGCCGTGGTGGAGGCCGTCCGTACGGCGGTGGCGGCCGAGCCCGCCGTGCTGCGCGCCCACCTCGGGCCCGGGCGGGCCGACGGCACCCTCGCCCTCGTCCTCGACCCCGCCGCGCCGCCCGCCGAGGCCGCCCGAGCGGTCGCCGAGCGGCTGGCCGCCGACGAGACACTGCGGGCCCGCCTGGTGCGCGGCCTCGACCTGGCACTGCTGCCGGCCGGGACCACCCCTCCGGGCGAGCCCTTGTACGTGAAGGAGTAGGTCAGCTGATAGGTCAGCTGTAGACGGGGCCGGTGTACTTCTCGCCCGGCCCCTGGCCCGGCTCGTCCGGGACGATCGACGCCTCGCGGAACGCCAGCTGCAGCGACTTCAGGCCGTCGCGCAGCGGGGCCGCGTGGAAGGAGCTGATCTCGGTCGCGCCCGCGTCCAGCAGACCGGCGAGGGCGGTGATCAGCTTGCGGGCCTCGTCCAGGTCCTTGTACTTCTCGCCCTCCTCGCTCAGCCCGAGCTTCACGGCGGCGGCGCTCATCAGGTTGACGGCGACCGTCACGATCACCTCGACGGCGGGGACCTCGGCGATGTCCCGGGTCATCGCGTCGAAGTCGGGAGCCTCGGCGGACTCGGCAGGGGTGTCACTCATGTCCCACACCATAGGTGGTCGGGCCCGGCGCCCCTCAATTAGCCCTTGTCAAGCGAGCCTGCTAGTCTGGGAGACGACCGGCCGGACCTTTGTGCCCGGCCCACAAGTGGAGGCTCCGATCTCCCACCTGACCGTCCTCCGGGACGGCGGGTCTCCGGTCAGGCGGCCGCCATCGTTCCGTACGGACGATGGAGTCGCCCGAAAGCGCGCCCCGCGGCATCGCGGCGGTGTTCCGGTAGTGCTTGGAGCCCCGCCTGTGATCGTCCGGGGCATTTTTTGTGCTTCGGCGCGGTTAGGTCTCACGAAAAGAGACGTTACGCGGCTGTCCGCCAGACCGCCGTGTGGTGCTACCGAGGAGGATCCATCAGCGCCGAGCCCCGCATCAACGACCGGATTCGCGTTCCCGAGGTGCGACTTGTCGGTCCCAGTGGCGAGCAGGTGGGCATTGTCCCGCTCGCGAAGGCACTGGAGCTTGCGCAGGAGTACGACCTGGACCTGGTCGAGGTCGCGGCGAACGCCCGTCCGCCCGTGTGCAAGCTCATGGACTACGGGAAGTTCAAGTACGAGTCGGCCATGAAGGCCCGTGAGGCGCGCAAGAACCAGGCGCACACGGTCATCAAGGAGATGAAGCTCCGGCCGAAGATCGACCCGCACGACTATGACACCAAGAAGGGTCACGTCGTCCGGTTCCTCAAGCAGGGCGACAAGGTCAAGATCACGATCATGTTCCGTGGTCGCGAGCAGTCCCGCCCCGAGCTGGGCTACCGACTGCTGCAGCGTCTCGCGGAGGACGTCCAGGACCTCGGTTTCGTCGAGTCGAACCCGAAGCAGGACGGCCGGAACATGATCATGGTCCTCGGTCCGCACAAGAAGAAGACCGAGGCGATGGCCGAGGCCCGCCAGGCGCAGGAGGCCCGCAAGGCCGAAGCGAAGGCGAACCCCGGAAAGTCGCAGAACGCCGCGGACCCGGACGCTGTGAACGCCGAAGGCCGCGACGAGACCCCTGCCGAGGCTTCCGCCGAGGCGTGATCCCGGGGGACGTACGTGCCCCGAGGATGTAACCGAAAGAAGAGCGACGCTCCACCGTGCCCGGTTTTCCACGACCGGGCACCGGAGCGCCACCGACGAGGAGATAACGGCGCTATGCCGAAGAACAAGTCGCACAGCGGTGCCAGCAAGCGCTTCAAGGTCACCGGCTCCGGCAAGGTGCTCCGTGAGCGCGCCGGCAAGCGCCACCTGCTCGAGCACAAGTCGTCCCGCGTCACGCGTCGCCTCACCGGCAACGCCGAGATGGCCCCGGGCGACGCCGCGAAGATCAAGAAGCTTCTCGGCAAGTGACGCGCGGCGCCGCCTGAGCGCCGTACGTCTGGACCGGGACCGAATCGTTTCCGGGTCGTGTGAAGACCACCACGACCCCGCTACAAGGAGTTAACAAGTGGCACGCGTCAAGCGGGCAGTCAACGCCCACAAGAAGCGCCGGGCGATCCTCGAGCAGGCCTCCGGCTACCGCGGTCAGCGTTCGCGCCTGTACCGCAAGGCCAAGGAGCAGGTCACCCACTCGCTGGTCTACAACTACAACGACCGCAAGAAGCGCAAGGGCGACTTCCGTCAGCTGTGGATCCAGCGCATCAACGCCGCTGCCCGCGCCAACGGCATCACCTACAACCGCTTCATCCAGGGTCTGAAGGCCGCGAACGTCGAGGTCGACCGCAAGATCCTGGCCGAGCTGGCCGTGAACGACGCGAACGCCTTCGCGGCGCTCGTCGAGGTCGCGCAGAAGGCGCTGCCGTCGGACGTCAACGCTCCCAAGGCCGCGTGACGCTGCGCTGGCTCTGAGCCGACGTTCACTGTAGGACCCGCAGGCTGTTCCGGCTTGCGGGTCCTGTTGTTGGGGTCCACTGCGCGTCGTCCGGCCGCCGGTGCCGTCGTGGTCGCTCGCGCCCACGCGGCGGAGCCGCATGTCGACAGGGCCCCGCGCCCCTGCGGGGCGCCACAAGTTTCCGAAGGTACGAGGATGCCCCCCGTCTCCCCTGAGCTCATCTCCCCCCGGTCCGCCCGTGTCTCCGCCGCGCGACGGCTCGCCAAGCGGAACTTCCGGGGCAAGGACCGGCTGTTCCTCGCCGAGGGGCCGCAGGCCGTGCGGGAGGCCGCCGGGCACCGGGCCGGGGGCCGGGCGACGCTGATCGAGCTGTTCGCCACGGTCGAGGCCGCGGAGCGGTACGCCGACATCATCGGGGCCGCGCGGGACGCCGGTGCCCGGGTGCACCTGGCCTCCGAGGAGGTCATCGCCGAGATCTCCACGACCGTCACCCCGCAGGGGCTGGTCGGGGTCTGCCGGTTCCTGGACACCCCCTTCGAGGAGATCCTCAGGAGCCGGCCCCGGCTGGTCGCCGTCCTCGCGCACGTACGGGACCCCGGGAACGCCGGGACGGTGCTGCGCTGCGCCGACGCCGCCGGCGCCGAGGCGGTGGTCCTCACCGACGCCTCCGTGGACCTGTACAACCCCAAGGCCGTACGGGCCTCCGTCGGCTCCCACTTCCACCTGCCGGTCGCCGTCGGCGTCCCCGTCGAGCGGGCCGTGGCCGGGCTGAAGGAGGCCGGGGTGCGCATCCTCGCCGCCGACGGGGCCGGCGACCGCGACCTGGACGAGGAACTGGACAAGGGGACGATGGGCGGGCCGACCGCCTGGGTGTTCGGGAACGAGGCCTGGGGACTGCCGGAGGAGACCCGCGCCCTCGCCGACGCCGTCGTCCGCGTCCCCATCCACGGGAAGGCCGAGAGCCTGAACCTGGCCACCGCCGCCGCCGTATGTCTCTACGCGTCGGCCCGTGCACAGCGCGCCTCCGGAGGGTGCCGCTCCGTCACCGAGAGCTAGTAGGGTGACCAGCGCGGGGCCCTGCGCCGTCTGAGAGGTGGGGTACGGGGATGAGTGTGGCCGGCACGAGCACCGCGCCGGAAGGGCGGGACGCCCGGCGCGCACCCGCGTCCGGGCCCGCGGACGGCTGCCCGGGTGTCGATCCCGACCAGCTGCCCGACGGCCTCGTCATCGCCGACGACAAGGGCCGCGTGACCTGCTTCAACGCCGCCGCCGCGCGGATCACCGCGGTACGGCCCGCCGACGCCCTCGGACGGTCCCTGGAGAAGGTGCTGCCCTTAGAGGACCTGGAGGGCCGCCGCTGGTGGCAGCTCACCGATCCCTACGGCGGGCTGCCGATCCGGGTGCGGCAGCCCGAGCGCAACCTGCTGCTGCCGGGCGGCCGCGAGGTGCTCGTCACCGCCCGCTACGTGCGGGACGAGCCGCTGGGGCCGGTCCGGTCCGTGGTCGTCTCCCTCCGCGACACCGAGGCCCGCCGCCGTACCGAGCGCAGCCACGCCGAGCTGATCGCCACCGTCGCCCACGAGCTGCGTTCCCCGCTCACCTCCGTGAAGGGCTTCACCGCGACCCTGCTCGCCAAGTGGGAACGCTTCACCGACGACCAGAAGCGGCTCATGCTGGAGACCGTCGACGCCGACGCCGACCGCGTCACCCGCCTCATCGCCGAGCTGCTGGACATCTCCCGCATCGACTCCGGCCGACTGGAGGTGCGCCGCCAGCCCGTCGACATCGGGGCCGCCGTCTCCCGGCACATCCAGGCCTACGTCGCCGCCGGCCAGCGCGCCGACCGCTTCCTGCTCCGCATCGAACAGCCGCTGCCCGCGCTGTGGGCCGACCCCGACAAGATCGACCAGGTGCTCAGCAACCTCATCGAAAATGCCGTGCGGCACGGAGAGGGAACCGTCACCATTGACGTCACGCCCACACCGTCCCCGCGCGAGGGCGAGGACACAGGCACGTCGGTCACGGTGAGCGACGAGGGGCCCGGCATCCCGGAGGAGTCCATGAACCGCGTCTTCACCCGCTTCTGGCGGGGCAGCAAGCGCGGCGGCACGGGTCTCGGGCTGTACATCGTCAAGGGCATCGTGGAGGCCCACGGCGGCACGATCACGGTCGGCCGCGCCGCGAGCGGCGGCGCCGAGTTCCGATTTACGTTGCCCGTGGCGGCCCCGGCGTATCTCGCCTAGTGGCCCACGGGCGCATTCGTACACCTCCACCCCGTTAGACTCGGCCTTTGGCACCTTTGTGTCTTCACACGGCCCACCAACGGTCGCGGGGACCATCCGCCAGCCAATCGGAAGCACGGGAAGAGATGTCGGCACCCAATAAGTCGTACGACCCTGTCGAGGTCGAGGCGTTGAAACCGGAAGAGATCGAGCGCATGCGGGACGAGGCGCTCGCCGCCTTCGCCGCCGCGGACTCCCTCGACGCGCTCCACGAGGCCAAGGTCGCCCACACCGGACCGGCCTCACCGCTGGCCCTCGCCAACCGCGAGATCGGCGCCCTGCCCCCGCACGCCAAGGCCGAGGCCGGCAAGCGCGTCGGCACGGCCCGCGGCGCCGTGAACAAGGCCCTCGCCGCCCGCCAGGCCGAGCTGGAGGCCGAGCGTGACGCCCGGGTGCTGGTCGAGGAGGCGGTGGACGTATCGCTGCCCTACGACCGCGTCCCGGCCGGCGCCCGGCACCCGCTCACCACGCTCTCCGAGCGCATCGAGGACATCTTCGTGGCCATGGGCTACGAGGTCGCCGAGGGCCCGCAGGTCGAGGCGGAGTGGTTCAACTTCGACGCGCTCAACATCGGCCCGGACCACCCGGCCCGCGGCGAGGCCGACACGTTCTTCGTGCAGGGCCCCGAGGGCGGCACCGAGTCCGGCACGGTGCTGCGCACGCACACCTCGCCCGTGCAGATCCGCTCGATGCTCGACCGCGAGCTGCCGGTCTACGTGATCTGCCCCGGCGTCGTCTACCGCACCGACGAGCTGGACGCCACCCACACCCCGGTCTTCCGCCAGGTCGAGCTGCTCGCCGTGGACGAGGGCCTGACCATGGCCGACCTCAAGGGCACCCTGGACCACATGGTCCAGTCCCTGTTCGGCGAGGGCATGAAGACCCGGCTGCGGCCCAACTTCTTCCCCTTCACCGAGCCGAGCGCCGAGATGGACATGCTCTGCTACGTGTGCAAGGGCGAGTCCGTCGGCAACCCGGACCGGCCCTGCCGCACCTGCTCCAGCGAGGGCTGGATCGAGCTGGGCGGCTGCGGCATGGTCAACCCGCGGGTCCTCACGGCCTGCGGTATCGATCCGGAGAAGTACAGCGGCTTCGCCTTCGGGTTCGGCATCGAGCGGATGCTGATGTTCCGCCACAACGTCGAAGACATGCGAGACATGGTCGAGGGTGACGTCCGGTTCACCCGGCCGTTCGGGATGGAGATCTGATGCGGGTCCCGCTTTCTTGGCTGCGGGAGTACGTCGACCTGCCGGCGACGGAGACCGGCCGCGACGTCCAGGCCAAGCTCATTTCGGCCGGCCTGGAGGTCGAGACCGTCGAACAGCTCGGCGCCGACCTCAAGGGCCCGCTGGTCGTCGGCCAGGTGCTGACCATCGAGGAGCTGGAGGGCTTCAAGAAGCCGATCCGCTTCTGCACGGTCGACGTCGGCCAGGCCAACGGCACCGGTGAGCCCCAGGAGATCGTCTGCGGCGCCCGCAACTTCGCGGTCGGCGACAAGGTCGTCGTGGTCCTCCCCGGCGCCACGCTCCCGGGCGGCTTCTCCATCGCCGCCCGCAAGACCTACGGCAAGGTCTCGCACGGCATGATCTGCTCCAGCGACGAGCTGGGCATGGGCGACGACGGCGCGCACGGCATCATCGTGCTGCCGCCGGAGACCGAGGTCGGCAAGGACGCCATCGAGCTGCTGGAGCTGGTCGACGAGGTCCTGGACATCGCCGTCACCGCCAACCGCGGCGACTGCCTGTCCATCCGCGGCGTCGCCCGCGAGACCGCCATCGCCTACGGCCTGCCGCTGCGCGACCCGGCCCTGATCGACGTACCGGCCCCGAACGCCTTCGGCTACCCGGTGAAGGTCTCCGATCCGTTCGGCTGCGACCGCTTCACCGCCCGCACGGTCACCGGACTGAGCCCCGAGGCGCGCTCCCCGATCTGGCTCCAGCGCCGGCTGCAGAAGGTCGGCATGCGCCCGATCTCGCTCGCCGTCGACATCACGAACTACGTGATGATGGAGCTGGGCCAGCCCCTGCACGCCTACGACCGCACGCTGGTCCAGGGCACCATCGGCGTGCGCCGGGCCGAGGAGGGCGAGAAGCTCGTCACCCTCGACGGCGTCGAGCGCACGCTGCACGCCGAGGACCTGGTCATCACCGACGAGCGCGGCCCGATCGGCCTCGCCGGTGTGATGGGCGGCGCCAACACGGAGATCGCCGACCACGAGGAAACCGAGGACGGCGTGAACGGCACCACCGACGTGGTGATCGAGGCGGCCCACTTCGACCCCGTCTCCGTCGCCCGTACCGGCCGCCGGCACAAGCTGCTGACCGAGGCGTCCCGCCGCTTCGAGCGCGGCGTGGACCCGCAGGCCGCCGCGGCCGCCGCCCAGCGCACCGTGGACCTGCTGGTCCTGCTCGCCGGTGGCACGGCGGAGGCCGGTGTCACCGAGGTCATCGCGCCCTCTGCCCCGCACACCATCACCATCCCCGCCGACCACCCGGACAAGGTGGCGGGCGTCGACTACGGCCGGGAGACGGTCGTGCGCCGCCTCCAGCAGGTCGGCTGCGACGTGTACGGGCAGGACGAGCTGATCGTCACCGTGCCGTCCTGGCGGCCCGACCTGGCCGACCCGAACGACCTCGCCGAGGAGGTCATCCGGCTCGAGGGCTACGAGAACCTGCCCTCCACGCTGCCCAGGCCGCCCGCGGGCCGCGGTCTCACGCACCGCCAGCGGTTGCACCGCAGGGTCGGCCGCGCGCTGGCCGGCGCGGGCTACGTCGAGGCGCCGAACTACCCCTTCGTCAGCGAGCAGGTCTTCGACCAGCTCGGCCTGGACGCCGACGACCCGGCCCGCCGTGCCGTCAAGCTGGTCAACCCGCTCAGCGACGAGGAGCCCGCGCTCCGCACGACGCTGCTGCCGGGTCTGCTCGGCGCGCTGAGGCGCAACGCCGGCCGGGGCTCGCACGATCTGGCGCTGTTCGAGACCGGGCTGGTGTTCCACCCGCGCGAGGAGCAGCGCGTCGCCGGGCACCTGCCCGTCGACCGGCGTCCCAGCGACGAGGAGATCGCCGCGCTGAACGCCGCGCTGCCCGAGCAGCCGCGGCACGTCGCCGTCGTCCTCGCCGGTGCTCGCGAGCAGTCCGGTTGGTGGGGCAAGGGCCGCCCGGCGGACTGGGCCGACGCCGTCGAGGCGGCGCGTGCCGTGGCCCGCGAGGCCGGTACCGAGCTGGTCGTGCGCAAGGGGCAGTACGGTCCCTGGCACCCCGGCCGCTGTGCCGAGCTGGTCGTCGTCGCCGACGGCACGGAGCGGGTCGTGGGTCACGCGGGCGAACTGCACCCGCGCGTCGTCAAGGCCCTGGGCCTGCCGGAGCGCACCTGCGCGGCGGAGCTGGACCTGGACGCCCTGGAGGCGGCGGGTGACGGCGTCCCGCGGGCGCCGCGGATCTCCGCGTTCCCGGTCGCCACCCAGGACGTCGCCCTCGTGGTCGACCAGTTCGTGCCGCACGCCGACGTGGAGGCCGCGCTGCGTGAGGGCGCGGGGGAGCTTCTGGAGTCCATCCGGCTCTTCGACGTGTACGAGAACGCCGAGCAGCTGGGGGACGGGAAGAAGTCGCTGGCGTACGCGCTGCGCTTCCGCGCGGGGGACCGGACGCTGACCGTGGACGAGGCGTCGGCCGCGCGGGACGCCGCGGTCGCCCTCGCGGGTGAGCGGACCGGGGCGGTCCTGAGGGGCTAGACCCCGTCCGGGGTGCCGCGCGCGGCCGGCTGCGGGTTCTCCGTGGCCGGCCGCGCGGTTCCCGGCCCCTGCCGTCTTCCCGCCGCGCCCCTGCCGTCAGCTGCATAAATGCGGGCCGGCTCGGGTTGTCTCACTCGTTCGAGTGGGAAGTAAGGGTGATCTCACCCAGCGGGGTCATGCCGTGGACAGAATCGGACCGGCCTTTCGGGGTCGGTCCGTCTGCTCTGTCAGGGCCCACATGGGGGACCAGAGGCATGATCCGCATCAAGGCACGGGCGCCCACCGGGCGGGCAATCGTCCTGCCCACCGTCTGGGGAGCCGTCGCGGTCGGCTACAAGTTCGGCTGCCCGCTCGCCCAGCAGGACGGGCTCGGGGCGCGCATCGCCACCAGCGCCGTCTTCTTCGCCGTGGGCACCGGCCTCGTCTGTCACGTCCGCCGCACCCTGCTGCGGGAGCTGCGGCTCGCCCGGCGGGCGGCGCGGGCCGCGCAGAACGTCGTCCTGCGTCCGCTGCCGCCGAGACTCGACGGGATCGACGTCGCCGCCGCCCAGCTGTCGGCCGACCGGGGCGCGAGCGTCGGCGGTGATCTGTACGAGGTCATCGCCACCGAGCACGGGGTGCGGGTGGTGATGGGAGACGTACGAGGGCACGGTCTGGCCGCCCTCGGCACCGTCGCCGCCCTCCTCGGCAGCTTCCGCGAGGCCGCCCACGACGAGCCGGAACTGGGCAGGGTGCTCCGCAGACTGGACCGCGCCCTCGCCCGCCACCTCCGCGAACGCGCCCGCGCGGAGCATCCCGCGAACGGCGCCGCCGACCTCGGCAACCCGGTCGCCGAGGAGTTCGTCACCGTCCTGCTCCTGGAGATCGGCCGGGACGGCGGGCTGCGCGCCCTCAACTGCGGTCATCCCTGGCCGTACCTGGTGAGCGGGGCGAGGGTCGAACCGCTGGCCGGGGATCCCCTTCCGCCCCTCGGACCGTTCCCGCTTCCGGCGGAGCTGGAGGTCCTGTCCTGCGGCCGGCTGCATCCGGGGGAGTCGCTGGTCCTCTTCACGGACGGGGCGGAGGACGCACGGGACCCGCACGGCCGGTTCTTCCCGCTGCCCGCGGCGCTGCGCGACGCCGTGGGCGAGCAGCCGGTGTCACCGCAGACGGTGCTGCGCACTCTCTTCAGGGCCCTCCTGCACCACACGGCCGGCAGACCGACCGACGACGTGGCCGTCCTGGTGCTGCGGAACGGCCGGGCCAGGGGCGAGCTGTCCTGCCCGGGCGGCGCGCGACCGGCCGGCACGCACCGCTGAGGACCGACCCGCCACCACCCACCGCCAGGGTCTTCGCCGGATCGGCCCGGGTCCGCGACGCCCGGCCGGGCCGCCGTCGTTCGAGGGGGAGCCGGCGGCCCGGCCGGTCTCTTGCGAGACACCCCAGTCAACCGGACCGACACGCTCCGCGACAGCGCGCGCACGCCCCGGATACGGGCACTCCGTTCACACCCCGTGTGAAGGCGGTGCCACTACGCTGACCGCACCAGGCCACTCGGGGGGCACTCCATGCAGCCCAACACTCTGCTCGACGCCATCCTGGACGAGGCGGGGATCTCGCACGCCGGTCTCGCCGCCCACGTCAACCAGGCGGGCCGCGCCCGCGGTCTCGCCCTGCGGTACGAACACACCGCCGTGGCGCGGTGGCTGAAGGGCCAGCGGCCCCGCGGCCAGGTCCCCGACCTGATCTGCGAGGTGCTCGCGGCCCGGCTCCAGCGGCCCGTCACGCTGGACGACATCGGCCTCGGCGTGCCCGGCGAGCCCGGCACCCCGCACACCGGTTCGCTGGGCGGCTTCGTGGAGCGGGCCACCGCCCTGTGGCGGTCGGACGAACAGCAGCGGCCCCATGTGCTGGATGCGCCGGCCGTCACCGGGACCCCGGCCGTGATGCCGGTGTGGGAGTGGGAGAACCCGCCCGAGGACGTGGACGTCTCCCGGGGCGGCCGGAACCCGGTCACCGCGGCCGACATCGAGATGCTGAGGGCCGCCCGGACGCACTACGAGCAGATGTACCGCAAGGCCGGCGGGATCGCGACCCGGACGCGGATCGTGGGGTTCCTCAACGCCGAGGCCGCGCCGCTGCTGCGCGGCAGCTACACCGACGCCACCGGCCGCCAACTGCACCGGGCCACCGGCGGGTTGGTGGCGATCGCGGGCATCTGCGCGTACGACTCCGACGCCCACGGACTCGCCCAGCGCTACTTCCACCAGGCGCTGCGTCTCGCGAAGGCCAGCGGGGACCGGGGACTCGGCGCCTATGTGATCGCACTGCTGGTCAACCAGGCGCTGTTCATGCGGGAGTACCGGCAGGCCGTCGCCTTCGCGGAGGCCGCGCTGCGCGCCGCCGGCCGGCACATCACCCCCGCGCTCGCCTCCGACCTGTACGCGATGCAGGCCAAGGCGTACGCCCACCTCGGGGACGGCGGCAGCGCGCTGTCCTGCATCCGGCGGGCGGAGACGGCGGCCGAGCGGATCCGGCGGGGCTACGAGCCCGACGAGACCGGGTACGTCCAGCCCGGACTGGTCAACGTCCAGGTGGCCGAGGCGCTGCTGAGCCTTGGGGAGCTCGCCGCCGCCGGGGAGCACGCGGCGGCGGCCGTCGGCAACCCCGCCCACGACCGGGGGCGGGTGCACCGGCTGGCCATGCTCAGCACCGTCGAACTGCGCCAGGGCAACGCCGAGAAGGCGGTGGTCACGGCCGTGCAGATGGCGGAGCAGGCCCGGGGCATGGAGTCCCAGCGGCTGCGCGACAGACTCCGCGCGGTACGCGAGCACCTGGTGCGCTGCGGCTCGGCCGGCACCGCCGAGGCCGCCGAACTCATCGACGGAGCACTGCGCGTACCGCTGTAGGCCCACTGTGGGCGCACCGTCCCTGCTGCGATATTGCCACTTACTCGGCGGAAGGTGGCAGAACCGTGCAGTGGACGAAACAGAACGAACAAACGGTGTATGAAAACCGCTGGTTCAGCGTCAATCTCGCAGATGTCGAGCTGCCGGACGGCCGGCACCTGGACCACTTCCTGATCCGGCTGCGTCCCGTGGCGGTGGCCACGGTGGTGAACGAGGCGAACGAGGTGCTGCTGCTGTGGCGCCACCGCTTCATCACCGACAGCTGGGGGTGGGAGCTGGCCGCGGGCGTCGTGGAGGACGGCGAGGACATAGCGAGCGCGGCGGCCCGGGAACTGGAGGAGGAGACCGGCTGGCGGCCGGGACCCCTGCACCACCTCATGAGCGTGGAGCCGTCCAACGGCCTCACCGACGCCCGGCACCACATCTACTGGTCGGACCGGGGCGAGTACGTCGGGCACCCCGTGGACGACTTCGAGTCGGACCGGCGGGAATGGGTCCCCCTCAAACTCGTCCCCGACCTGATCGCCCGCGGGGAGGTCCCGGCCGCCAACATGGCGGCCGCGTTACTCCTCCTGCACCACCTCAGGCTCGCCGACGGCTAGTGGGCCAGCGCCTGCCAGATCGTCACCAGGAGCGCGCCCAGGGAGGTGAGCGCGGCGAGCGAGGGCAGCGGCCAGCGTGCGTGTTCCAGCGAGTTCAGGCGGGTGTCCAGCTCGTCCAGCTCCTTGGCGGTCTCCTCGGTACGGTGGCGCAGCAGCGCCAGCCCTCCCTCGACACGGGCGTAGGCCACGTCGAGGCGGCGGCGTAACTCTGCGAGTTCTCCATGGACCACGGGATGCTCCGGTTCGGCGGTCACGGGTCCGCTCCTTTCGGTAGTCGAAATGGGTGGTTCCGCATCCCTTGCATGCGCATGATGAGTCAACTCGCCTGGTGGGCGCGTGGGGAGCGTGTGTGGCGGGCATATGCGTGCCCGGCGCGCACACGGTGTGTGAAACGGACGGGCCCGGCACTCGCAGGAGTGCCGGGCCCGCAGGCGTCGCTCTTCGTAATCAGCCGTAGGTGTAGAAGCCCGAGCCGGTCTTCCGGCCCAGCCGGCCGGCCTCGACCATGCGCTGGAGCAACGGGGGAGCGGCGTACAGCGGCTCCTTGTACTCGGCGTACATCGAGTTGGCGATGGAGACGATGGTGTCCAGACCGATCAGGTCGGACAGCTTCAGCGGGCCCATCGGGTGGGCGCAGCCCATCTCCATGCCGTTGTCGATGTCCTCGCGGCTCGCGATGCCCGACTCGAACATCCGGATCGCGGACAGCAGGTAGGGCACGAGCAGCGCGTTCACCACGAACCCGGAGCGGTCCTGGGCGCGGATGGCGTGCTTGCCGAGCACCTTCTCGGCGAAGACCTGGGCGCGGCTGAGGGTGCCCTCGGAGGTGGTGAGCGCCGGGATCAGCTCGACCAGGCTCTGCACCGGGGCCGGGTTGAAGAAGTGGATGCCGACGACGTGGTCCGGGCGGGAGGTGGCGACCGCCAGCTTCACCAGCGGGATGGAGGAGGTGTTGGAGGCCAGGATCGCGTCCGGGCGGGTCACCACCTGGTCGAGCACCTGGAAGATCTCGGTCTTCACCTGCTCGTTCTCGACCACGGCCTCGATCACCAGGTCCCGGTCGGCGAACTCGCCGAGGTCGGTGGTGAAGCTCAGCCGCGCCTGGGTGGCGTCCCTCTCCTCCTCGGTGATCTTGCCGCGCTCGGCGGCCTTGGCCAGGGAGTTGAGCAGCCGGGTACGGCCGATCTCCAGGGCTTCGCCGGTGGTCTCGGCGACCTTCACGTCCAGTCCGGCGCGGGCGCACACCTCGGCGATGCCCGCGCCCATCTGGCCGCAGCCCACGACTCCGACGCGCTCGATGTCGGTCACATCGTCCCCTTCGCAGTGTTCTCCGGCTCGCTGGCAGACCTCCGGGTTCGGCGCCTGCTCCGATCGTGCACGTTACCGTCAAGTATCGATGATCGATCGGCCGGGTGGGGCATCCTGAAGCGCGGAACGATCCGTGACGGAGCGGATCCGGAGCGTATGGGGGTGTGCCGATGGGGCGCATGTCTCGGCGGACCTTCACCCTGGCCGCCCTGTCCACGCTGGCCTCGGCACCGACCGCGGGGCCGGCCGCGAGCGCCACGGACCCGGAGTCCGGTGCGGCCGGCCCGGGCCGGGGGCCGGGAACCGCGGGCCCGGGCACGGGGGCGTCCGTCGTGGATCCGGGGCCGGCCACGTCCGTCATGGGTCCGGCGCCCGTTCCCGCACAGCCCACCGCGCCGGCCCCCGGCCGTCTGCCCCGCGCGAGCGCCGGGATGCGGGGCGTCTGGATCGCCACCGTCGTCAACCGCGACTGGCCCTCGCGGCCCGGGCTCCCGGCGAGCACGCAGCGCAAGGAGCTGGTCGCCCATCTCGACCGGGCGGTGCGCGACCGGCTCAACACGGTGATCCTCCAGGTGCGGCCCACGGCCGACGCGCTGTGGCCGTCACCGTACGAGCCCTGGTCGGAGTACCTCACCGGTACCCAGGGCCGCGACCCCGGCTGGGACCCGCTGGGAACGGCCGTGAAGGAGGCCCACGCCCGCGGTCTGGAGCTGCACGCCTGGTGCAACCCGTACCGGATCGCGCACCACACCGACCCCACCCGGCTGGCCGCCTCGCACCCCGCGCGCAGACACCCCGACTGGGTGGTGCCCTACGGCGGCCGGCTCTACTACAACCCGGGCCTGCCCGCGGTCCGCGCCTTCGTGCAGCAGGCGATGCTCGACGCGGTCGCCCGGTACCCGGTGGACGCCGTCCACTTCGACGACTACTTCTACCCCTATCCGGTCGCCGGGCAGACCTTCGACGACGACGAGGCCTACGACCGTCACGGCGGCGCCTTCTCCAGCCGGGCCGCCTGGCGCCGGGACAACACCGACCAGCTGGTGCGCGAGATGGCGGCCGGGATCGCACGGGTCCGGCCCGGCACCCGGTTCGGGATCAGCCCCTTCGGCGTGTGGCGCAACGCCTCCACCGACCCGCGGGGCTCCGACACCCGGGCGGGCGTCGAGACGTACGACGACCTGTACGCGGACACCCGGAAGTGGGTGCGCAACCACTGGATCGACTACATCGTGCCGCAGCTCTACTGGCACATCGGCTACGCGGCCGCCGACTACGCCCGGCTGGTGGCCTGGTGGGCGGAGGCCGCCGAGGGCACCAGGACGCACCTGTACATCGGGGAGGCCCTGTACCGGGCGGGCGCCGCGGGGCAGCCGGCGGCCTGGCAGGACCCCGCCGAGCTGTCCCGGCACCTGACCCTGGCCGCCCGGTACCCGCGGGTGCGCGGGCACGTGTTCTTCGCCGCCAAGGACCTGGCGGCGGACCCGGCCGGCGCGATGGCGCGGGTGGTCGCCGACCACTACCGGGAGCCGGCGACACCGCCGCGATGACTACTGCTGTTGCTGCTCCCGGTGCTTGACCTGGCAGTCGGGGCCGGGAGACATGATCGCCTCGTGCCCGTCGTGGAAGCGGACGCGGTAGGGCGGGTTGCCGTTCTCGCCCATCACTTCGACGACTTCGGAGACCTGGTCGTGCTGGCCCACCACCCTGCCGTGCTGGACAAGCTGGTCGCCCTTGGATGCGCGCATCTGCCGGCCCTCCTCACGATCACGACCGCTGGGTGACGGCGATGCACACGAGCACGGCCACGGCGGTCAGGGGAGCGGCCGCAGTGAAGTGCTCGCCCAGCAGCAGCGCCGACCACACCAGTGTGAGCAGGGGCTGAGCCAACTGCAACTGGCTGGCCCGGGGGATGCCGATGGCCGCCATGCCCCGGTACCAGACGAGCAGTCCGAAGAACGTCGAACCGAGCGCCACCCACACCAGGCCCGCCACCCCGTGGAAGCCCAGGTGCACCGGTTCGTGGGCGAGTGCCAGCGCCCCGGCCGGCACGGCCAGCGGCAGGCAGAGCACCAGCGCCCAGCCGATGACCTGCCAGCCCGGCATGACCCGGGCCAGCCGGCCGCCCTCGGTGTACCCGGCGGCGCACACCAGCAGCGCCCCGAACAGAAAGCCGTCGGCCGCCGTGAGCGCGCCGCCGCTCTGGGCGACGGTGAAGCCGAGCACGGCCGCCGCGCCGGCCACGGCCGCCAGCCAGAACCGGCGGGAGGGCCGGGCTCCGGTGCGCAGGGCGGAGAACACGGCGGTGGTCAGCGGCAGCAGGCCCACCACGACGGCCGCGTGGGCGGTGGTGGACGTCTGCAGGGCGAGCGTGGTCAGCATCGGGAAGCCCACCACCACGCCGAGGGCGACCACGGCCAGCCCGGCCAGGTGCCGGCGTGCCGGGGGCCGCACCCCCGCGGCGAGCAGACAGCCGCCGGCGACGAGCGCGGCGAGAACCTCGCGCAGTGCCACCAGGGACCAGGGGCCGAAGCTCTCCAGGCCCCAGGCGGTCGAGGGGAAGGTCAGCGAGAAGGCGACCACGCCGAGCGCGGCCTGGGCGGTGCCGAGTCCGCGGGCCTCCGGGGGAGCGGTGACTGCTATCGGCGTGGCGGTAGTAGCGCTACTCTGTGTTCTCATGCAACAGCGTAGCAGTGTGGGTGAACTGGCTGAACAGCTGCGAAGCGAGCTGGAGCGCTACTCGCCGGGTGGAAAGCTGCCGTCGAGCCGGGCACTGGTCGAGCGCTTCCGGGTGAGTCCGGTGACCGTCTCCCGGGCGCTCGCCCAGCTCGCCGCCGAGGGTCTGGTGGTCACCCGCCCGGGTGCCGGCGCCTTCCGGGCCCGGCCGCAGCCGAAGGAGTCGCCGGCCGGGGACACCTCCTGGCAGGAGGTCGCACTGAGCGCCGACGGCACCGCCGACCTCGTACCGCGCACGGTGGACGCCCGGGGCGTCACGGTGTCGCTGGCCGTCCCGCCGCCCGGGGTGCTGGAGTTCAACGGCGGCTATCTGCACCCCTCCCTCCAGCCGGAGCGGGCCATGGCCGCGGCCCTCGCCCGTGCCGGGCGGCGGCCCGGTGCCTGGGGGAGGCCTCCGCTGGAGGGGCTGCCGGAACTGCGGGAGTGGTTCGCGCGCGGCATCGGAGGCGGTGTCACCGCCGCGGAGGTGCTGATCGCGGCGGGCGGCCAGGCCGCGCTGGCCACCGCCCTGCGCGCGCTCGCCCCGCCCGGCGCCCCGGTACTCGTGGAGTCGCCCACCTACCCGGGGATGCTGGCCCTCGCCCGCGCGGCCGGACTGCGGCCCGTGCCCGTGCCCGTCGACCCCGACGGGGTCCGCCCGGACCTGCTCGCGGACGCCTTCCGCGCCACCGGCGCCCGGGTGTTCGTCTGCCAGCCGCTGTTCCAGAACCCGACCGGTGCCGTGCTGGCCCCCGCCCGGCGCGCGGAGGTGCTGCGCATCGCCCGCGAGGCCGGCGCGTTCGTCGTCGAGGACGACTTCGTCCGCCGGCTCGTGCACGCCGACTCGGGCCCGCTGCCCCGGCCGCTGGCCGCCGACGACCCGGACGGTGTCGTCGTCCACGTCGGCTCGCTGACCAAGGCCACCTCGCCCAGCTTCCGGGTGTGCGCCCTGGCCGCCCGCGGACCGGTGCTGGAACGGCTGCGCGCCATCCAGGTCGTGGACAGCTTCTTCGTCCCCCGGCCGTTGCAGGAGGCCGCCCTGGAACTCGTCGGCTCCCCGGCCTGGCCCCGCCACCTGCGGGCCCTCTCGGCCGAGCTGAAGAGCCGCCGGGACGCCATGACCGGCGCGCTCGCCCGGCACCTGCCCGAGCCGGCCCTGCCGCACATCCCGTCCGGCGGCTACCACCTGTGGCTGCGCCTGCCCGAGGGCACGGACGAGTCGGCCCTGACCGCGGCGGCCCTCCGCGCGGGCGTCGCCCTCGCCCCGGGCCGCCCCTACTTCAGCGCCGAAGCCCCCGCCGCGCACGTCCGGCTGAGCTTCGCGGCGGTCGCCGGGACCGGGGAGATCGCGGAGGGCGTGCGGCGGCTGCGGGCGGCGTACGAGGAGGTGGTGGGGAATTGGTTCGTCAGCGACCGGCCCGGCCTGTGAGGATCACCGCATGAGCGACACACCTGACCTCCCCGAGGGGTACGAGTTCTCCGCCGATTCCGCCCGCGTCGACGTCGACCGCGTGCACGGATGGCTGTCGTCCGACGCGTACTGGGCGATCGGCCGCCCGCGGGAGAAGCACGAGCAGGCGATGGCGTGCTCGCTGAACTTCGGGGTGTACGACACGGTCTCGGGCGAGCAGGTGGCGTACGCGCGCGTGGTCACCGACCAGGCGCTGTTCGCCTGGCTCGCGGACGTGTACGTCGACCCGTCGGTGCGCGGCAAGGGCATCGGCACGGCGTTCGTCGCCCGCGTCCGCGACCACCTGGTGCCCTTCGGGCTGCGTCGCGTCCTGCTCGCCACGCACGACGCGCAGGGGGTCTACGAGAAGATCGGGTTCCGGCCCCTGGACCGTCCGGACCAGTGGATGCTGCACACCTTCGGGTAAGCATCCGCATACCTCTGGTAACTCCCAGGTCACGGGCCCTTGACCCGCACCCCCGCAGGGCACACCATCACCGCATGCCACTGAGGGTGACGTTCGTCGCCGCCGCACGCGGCGCTCCGCAGTTCGCGGAGCGCTTCGAGGACGACCGGCCGCTGGACCAGGGCGGCTGGGACGAGGTGCAGCGCGTCGCCGGGGACCTGCTGCCGCTGGCCGCGGCCGAGCTGCGCTACTGCTCGCCGACCCCGCGCAGCCGGGCCACCGGCGACGCCCTGGGGTACGCCCCGCTGGTCCAGCTCGCGCTGCGCGACTGCGACATGGGCCGCTGGCGCGGGCTGACGCTGGGGGAGGCGATGGCCCGGGAACCGGAGGCGGTGGACGCCTGGCTCGCCGATCCGCGCTCCACCCCGCACGGCGGCGAGTCGCTGCTGGCGTTCATCTCGCGGGTCGGCGGCTGGCTGGACACCCGGCCCGTGGACGACGGCGGCCGGATCGTCGCCGTGGCCGAGCCGTCGGTGATCCGGGCGGCCCTGGTCTACGCACTGAAGGCGCCGCCCTCGACGTACTGGAACATCGACGTCCGCCCGCTGTCCACGACCACGGTCACGGGCCGCGGCGGCCGCTGGAACCTGCGCCTGGACGGCATCCCCGCTCAGCGCTCGCGCACGTAGTCGGTGGTGAGCAGGAGGTCCTTCGCCGGGCCTCCCACCCGCCACACCGTGCGCCAGTGGTCGGCGTCCCGGACGGTGAACTCCCCCCGGTAGAGGTCGGCCGCACAGGGGTGGTCGGCGATGTACCGCCCGGTGGTCAGGTCCAGCTCGTGGAAGGGCCGCCCGTCCGCGAACCGCACGTCGGCCCGGCCGGGTACGGGGTGCGGAAGGAACCTCAGCGTCCGGGTGGCCGGCCGCGCCGCTCCCTGCCAGGTGAAGATCCCGGACTCCTCGTGCAGCAGCCCGCCGCCGTCCAGCGCGCTGAAGACGGTGACCCCGCCGAAGTGCCCCTCGGCCCCGCTCGCCAGATCCCGCACGTCCCGCTCGACCCGCCAGCGGCCGGCCAGATGGGCCAGCACGTCCGGCACCGGCCACCACTCGCCCGTCACCGCACCCTCCGGGGCCCGCACAGCCTCCCGTCCATACCCCGGAGCTTACGCGCCGCGCTCGGTCCGCCCCATTGACGTGTTCATACCACTTCCCTATCGTGCGTTCGAAGTGCTGACCAATGTCTGATATTTCGAACAATACGAGCCGCGGAGTATCCATGTCACGCACCGCCCGCTGGAGACTCGGCCTGACCACGAGCGCCGTCCTGCTCGCCACGGCCGCCCTCCCCGCTCCCGCCCACGCCGAGGACGTCACCGACTACACGATCACCGTCGACCCCTCCGCCACCGGGCCGAAGATCGACAAGACGATGTACGGCGTCTTCTTCGAGGACATCAACCGCGCCGCCGACGGCGGCCTGTACGCCGAACTCGTCCAGAACCGGTCCTTCGAGTACTCCGCCGACGACAACACGGCGTACACCCCGCTGACCGCGTGGACGGTCTCCGGCACCGGCCGGGTCGTGAACGACTCCGGCCGGCTGAACGACCGCAACCGCGCCTACCTCTCCCTGGGCGCCGGTTCGTCCGTCACCAACGCGGGCTACAACACCGGCATCGCCGTGCAGGACGGCAAGACGTACGACTTCTCGGTGTGGGCCCGGGCCGAGGCCGGCGGCACGCTCACCGTGACCCTCCAGGACGCCGGCGGCACGGTCGCGACGGCCCGGCGGATCGCCGTGAAGAAGAACGGCTGGGCCCGGTACAAGGCCTCCCTCACCGCCACCCGCACCAGCACCACCGGCCGCCTCACCGTCGCCGCCGACGCCGCGACGGCCCTCGACATGGTGTCCCTCTTCCCCCGCGACACCTACCGGCACGAGCCCAACGGCCTGCGCAAGGACCTCGCCGAGAAGGTCGCCGCCCTGCACCCCGGCTTCGTCCGCTTCCCCGGCGGCTGCCTGGTCAACACCGGCTCCATGGAGGACTACAGCGAGGCCTCCGGCTGGCAGCGCAAGCGCTCCTACCAGTGGAAGGACACCGTAGGCCCGGTCGAGCAGCGCGCCACCAACTCCAACTTCTGGGGCTACAACCAGTCGTACGGCCTCGGCTACTTCGAGTACTTCCGGTTCGCCGAGGACATCGGCGCCATGCCGCTGCCCGTCGTGCCGGCCCTGGTCACCGGCTGCGGCCAGAACAAGGCCGTCGCCGACGACGCCCTGCTGAAGCGGCACATCCAGGACACCCTCGACCTCATCGAGTTCGCCAACGGGCCCGCCTCCTCGACGTGGGGCAGGGTGCGCGCCGGAATGGGCCACCCCAAGCCCTTCCACCTCACCCACATCGAGGTCGGCAACGAGGAGAACCTGCCGAACGAGTTCTTCGCCCGCTTCCGGCAGTTCCGCGCGGCCGTCCAGGCGAAGTACCCGGACATCCGGGTCATCTCCAACTCCGGTCCCGACGACGCCGGTTCCACCTTCGACACGGCCTGGAAGCTCAACCGGGACGCCAAGGTCGACATGGTCGACGAGCACTACTACAACAGCCCGCAGTGGTTCCTGCAGAACAACGACCGCTACGACTCCTACGACCGCTCCGGCCCGAAGGTCTTCCTCGGCGAGTACGCCTCCCAGGGCAACGCCTTCAAGAACGGCCTCGCCGAGGCGGCGTACATGACCGGCCTGGAGCGCAACGCGGACGTCGTCAAGCTCGCCTCCTACGCCCCGCTCTTCGCGAACGAGGACTACGTCCAGTGGAGCCCGGACATGGTGTGGTTCGACAACCACGCCTCCTGGGGCTCGGCGAACTACGAGGTCCAGAAGCTGTTCATGACCAACGTGGGCGACCGGGTCGTACCGAGCACCGCCACCGGCACCCCCGGTCTGAGCGGGCCCATCACGGGCGCGGTCGGCCTGTCCACCTGGAACACCAGCGCCGCCTACGACGACGTGAAGGTCACCGCCGCCGACGGCGCCACGCTGCTCGGCGACGACTTCTCCGGTGACGCCTCGCAGTGGACCCACACCGGCACCGGCAGCTGGAGCGTCCAGGACGGCCGGTACGTCCAGACGGACGACGCCGCCGAGAACACTATGGTCCAGGCCGGCGACCCGTCCTGGCACGACTACGACCTGCATGTGAAGGCCACCAAGAGGTCCGGCAAGGAGGGCTTCCTCGTCGCCTTCGGCGTCAGGGACACCGGCACCTACTACTGGTGGAACCTCGGCGGCTGGGACAACACCCGGTCGGCGGTCGAGCAGGCCGTGGACGGCGGCAAGTCCACCCTGGTCGCCAAGGCCGGCTCGGTCGAGACAGGCCGCTCCTACGACCTCGACGTCAAGGTGCGCGGCCGGCACGTGACCCTGTACGTCGACGGCACGGAGTGGGGCAGCTTCACCGACGACAAGCCGGCCGAGCCGTTCCGCCAGGTCGTCACCCGGGACGCGAGGACCGGCGAGCTGATCGTCAAGGTCGTCAACGCCCGGTCCGCCGCCGCCCGTACGGCGATCGACCTCGGCGGGGCCGAGGTGGCGTCCAGGGCCACGGTCACCACGCTCGCCGCCGCACCCGACGCGGTGAACACCGAGACGTCCACGGCGGTCGCCCCGCGGACGTCCACGTTCACCGGCGTGGCGAGGAAGTTCACCTACACCTTCCCGGCGAACTCCGTCACCTTCCTGCGGATCAGGCAGAGGTAGCCGAGGGAGCGGGCCGCTGCCCCACCGGCAGCAGCCCGCGCTCGGCGAACACCTTCTTCGCGGCGAAGGTGGCGTTCAGCGCCTTCGGCATCCCGCAGTAGACCGCGGAGTGCAGCAGCGCCTCCGTGATCTCCTCCGGGGTGAGCCCCACGTTCAGGGCCGCGTTCACGTGCACGTCCAGCTGGGCCTCGCAGCCGCCGAGCGCGGTGAGCATGCCCAGGGTGACCAGCTGGCGGTCGCGCGGGGCGAGCCCGGGCCGGTCGTAGATCTCCCCGAAGGCCCAGGCGACGACCTGGTGCCCCAGCTCGGGGCTGACGTCGGCGAGCGAGTCCACGACCCGCTGCCCGGCCTCCCCGTCGACCTTCCGCAGGACCTCCAGGCCGTGGGTGAAACGCTCGTCGCGGGTGGTGCTTCGTTCGTTGCTCATGACAGGAACCGTAGGAGTTGGAGCGCACTCCAACGCAAGCCCGGTCAGCCGCCGAAGTACCGCTGGGCCGCCCGCACCCCCTCCACCAGCGCGTCGACCTCCTCCAGGGTGTTGTAGACGTAGAAGCTCGCCCGGGTCGTCGCCGGGACGCCGTAGCGCCGGGCGACCGGGCGGGCGCAGTGGTGGCCGACGCGGACGGCGACGCCCCGCTCGTCCAGCACCTGGCCGACGTCGTGCGGGTGGATGCCGTCGACCGTGAAGGAGACGGCCGAACCGCGGTCGGCGACGTCGGCGGGGCCGACCACCCGGACCCCGGGCACCTCGGCGAGCAGTCGCAGGGCGCGGGCGGTGAGTGTCTCCTCGTACGCCGCCACCTCCGCCATGCCGAGCCGCTCCAGGTACTCCACCGCCGCGGCGAGTCCCACCGCCTGCGCGGTCATCGGCACGCCCGCCTCGAAGCGCTGCGGCGGCGGCAGGAAGGTGGTGCGGTCCATCTCCACGATCTCGATCATCGAGCCGCCGGTGAGGAACGGCGGCAGGCCGGCGAGCAGCTCGGCGCGGCCCCACAGCACACCGATGCCGCTCGGGCCGAGCATCTTGTGCCCGGAGAAGGCGAGGAAGTCCGCGCCCAGCTCGCGCACGTCGACCGGGCGGTGCGGGACGGACTGGGCGCCGTCCACGACGACGACGGCGCCGTGGGCGTGGGCGCGGTCGGCGAGCGCGCGGACCGGGTTCAGCGTGCCGAGGACGTTGGACTGGTGGGTGAGGGCGAGCACCCTGGTGCGCTCGTCCAGGAGTTCCTCCGCGCGGGACAGGTCGAGGCGGCCCTCGTCGGTCAGACCGAACCAGTCCAGCGTCGCGCCCGTCCGCTCGGCGAGCTGCTGCCAGGGCACCAGGTTCGCGTGGTGCTCCATCTCGGTGACCACGATCCGGTCGCCGGGGCCGAGCCGGCCGGCGTTGCCCAGGGCGTAGGCGACCAGGTTGATGCCCTCGGTGGTGTTCTTCGTGAAGACCACCTCGTCGTCGGCCGCGCCGATGAACCGGGCGACCGTGTGCCGGGCCTGCTCGTACGCCTCCGTCGCCTCGCCCGCCAGCTGATGGGCCCCGCGGTGCACGGCCGCGTTGCGCGTGAGGGAGAAGTCCCGCTCGGCGTCCAGGACCTGGAGCGGCTTCTGGGTGGTCGCCCCGGAGTCCAGGTAGACGAGCGGGGCGCCGCTCGCCACCGTCCGCTCCAGGATGGGGAAGTCCTTGCGCAGCGCGTTCACGTCGAAGCCCACGACGGCTCACCTCTCACGGTTTCGTACTCGGTTCTCCGTGAGGAACGCTAAGCCTTCCTCACGGAGAACCGCAAGGATTAGCATGAGAGCCGTGGATCACGAGTCACCCGTCTCCCTGCACCGGCTCCCCGTTCCCGGCGAGGACCGGTACGCCTCGCTGGACCTGGTCAACACCCGGTTCACGGTCAGTCACGGCCAGGTCGACCTGCTGGACGGCACCGAGGCCGCGCACCTGTGGCTGGTCCGGCGGGGGCTGCTGCCCGACCGGGTCGTCCTGAACGGCAGGCAGTCCGGCCGGCTCCGGGCCCTCCGCGAGGCGCTGCGGACCCTCTTCGCGGCCCGGGCCGGCGGGACCCGGCCGCCCGCCGACGCCCTCGACACCCTCAACACCGCCCTCGCCGCCGCCCCCGCCACACCCCGGCTGGCCTGGGGCGCCGACGGCCCCCGGCGCGACGACCTCCCCGACTCCGGCAACCCGGCCGCCGCCGTGCTCTCCCAGCTCGCCGAGGACGCCACCGACCTGCTCACCGGTACCGACGCGGCCCAGCTCACCGAGTGCGCCGCCCAGGGCTGCACCCGCTGGTTCCTGCGCTCCCACGGCGCCCGCCGCTGGTGCACCACCCAGTGCGGCAATCGGGTCCGCGCGGCCCGGGCCTACGCGGCCCGCAAGGCCGGTTCACCGTGAGAACACCTCCCGGAAAGTCAAAGTTATCCGGGAGGACATGAAATTCACGCGTTGTTTCCCGTATTCGGAGGATGCCGCCTCACTTTTCGGTGAGCGCACAACCAACAGGAAAGGCGTCCCGTCTAAGACGGCGAAATCAACGCAGTGAATTCATGGGGGCCTCCCGATAAATGGACCGCTCGACGTCACCCGATGCGCCGCGCCGGGCAGCCGCCCTGCTCGCCGCGGCCGTCACGGTCACCGCCTTCTGCGCCGGTGACCTCCTCGCGCGCAGCTATCCCTTCGGCCCCCGCACCCGCAGCGTCAACGACCTCGGCAACCAGTACGTGCCCTTCCACGCCCACCTGTGGGACCTGCTGCACGGCAGGGCCCACGGCGGCCTCCTCGTCAACTGGCAGTCCGGCTACGGCACGAGCTTCCTGCCCGACCTCGGCACCTACCTCGGCAGCCCCTTCGCCCTGCTCGTCGCCCTCTTCCCGCGCGACGGGATCGACCTCGCCGTCTACACCGTCACCCTGCTGAAGACCGCCTCCGCCGCCGCGGCCATGGCCTGGCTGCTGCTCACCCTGCGCCCCGGCCGCCGGTGGGCGGCGGCCCTGCTCGGCGCCTCCTACGCGCTGTGCGGCTGGAGCACGGCCGACGCCTCCTACAACCCGATGTGGCTCGACGGCCTGATCGCGCTGCCCCTGCTGTGCCTGGTCGGCGAACGGGCGCTGACCGGACGCCGGCTGCTGCCCGGTGTCCTCGTCGTCGCCCTCGCCTGGACCGCCAACTTCTACACCGCCTACATGGCCACCCTGGGCGCCGCCCTGGTGCTGCTGCTGCGCCTGCTGCTCACCCGCCCGCCCCGCCGGCGGGCGCTCGCCGCGGCCGGCCGTGCCGCCCTCACCACCGCCCTCGGCGTGGGCCTGGCCGCCCCGCTCGTGACCGTCGTCTACCTCGGAACCAAGCACGCCTACCCCGGGCGGGTACGCCGGTTCGTCCCCGTCCCCACCGAGGACGTCGCCGCCCGGCTGCTGCCCGCCACCTACGGCTTCGGCTCCCCGGCCCTCTACGTCGGACTCACCGCCCTGCTCCTCGCCCTCGCGCTGCCCTTCCACCGGGCGGTCCCGGCCGCGGTCCGCACCGGGTGGACGGCGCTGGTGCTCGCGGTGGCCCTGTCCCTCCAGTGGGGCCCCACCCACCTGGTCTGGCACGCCTTCGCCACACCGCAGGGCAGCCCCTACCGGCAGGCGTTCGTGCTGTGCGGCCTGCTGGTGATCGCCGCCTGGCACGCCGTGGCGTACGGCCTGCCCGACCGGCGTGCCCTCGGCGCCGCGACCGCGCTGCTCGTCCTGGCCATCGCCGTGGCCAGCCGCAGCACGCTGGTCCGGCCGTACACCTGGATCGTGCTGCCGCTCGCCCTCGCGGGCGCCCTCGGCGGGCTGGTCCTGCTCGGCCGCGCCGGGCAGCGCCACCGGCTGGCCGGGCTGGCCGTCGTCCTCCTGCTCGGCGCCCAGGTCGGCGAGAGTGCCGCCACCTCGGCCGTGGCCACCCGGCTGCGCCTGGGACACCTCGACGACTACGCGCCCTGGGGCGAGCGGCAGCGGACGCAGGCGGCGGCGATCGCCGGGGCCGACGACTGGCCCCGCCACCGCACCGACCCCGGCCGCGAGCAGACCGTCGGCAACGACCCCCTGCTGGTGGGCGGCGAGGGAGCGCAGTACTACAGCAGCCTGACCCCGGACGTCCTCAGCCGTACCCTCACCGCGCTGGGCGACGGCTGGACCTCGCGCGGCCGGAGCGTACAGAGCCTGGACAACGCCGTCACGGACGTCGTCTTCTCCGTCGGCGCCCGGGTGCACTCCCCGCCCGACCCGCACCAGAAGCACCAGTTCCCGGGCGGCGGGCCGGTGCGCGTCACCCGGCGGGACGTGCCGCCCCTGGTCACCGTGCGGCCCGGCCCGGACAGGCGGCCCTTCGGCCCGTCGCCGTACCGCAACCAGGAGCTGCTGCTCGGCAGCCGCGTCTACACCGTCCCCCGCGTCACCGTCCACGACGACGACGGCCGGCCGCTGCCGAGCCGCCGCGTCGGCACCGCGAACGCCCTGGCCCGGCCCACCGTCACCGCCCGGTGCCTGGCCGGCACCCAGGTGTACCTGTGGGCCCCGCACTTCTCCGGCACCGCACGGCTCGACGGCGGCACACCCGCCCGGTTCCGGTTCGTGTTCCCGCGCAACCGCGCCGCCATGGAGCCGCTCGGCACCGCCCCCGCCTCCGGGCGGCTGCGCATCGAGCTGGCCCCGGACCGGCCCGGCCGCGTCCCGCCCGGCGCGGTCGGCTGCCTGGACACCGCCCGGCTGGACACCGCCGCGGCCCGGCTGAAGGCGGCCGGCGCCACCGCGGTGACCGTCTCCGACGCCACCGTACGGGCCGAACTGCCCGCCGGCAGCGCGGGCATCGCCGTCGTCGCGGCGCCCCGCATCGCCGGCTGGCGGTGCGCCGCCGGCGACGGACCCGAGCGGCCCGCCGGTGACTTCCACGGTCTGATCGCGGTACCCCTCGACGCCGGCGCCACCAGCCTGACCTGCACCTTCCACCCGCCCGGCCTGCGGCTGGGCACGGCAGTCGGGGCCGCCTCGCTGCTCACCCTCGTCCTGCTCACCGCCGTCCGTGCCGTCCGCCGCCGGCGCACCCCGGTGCCGCCCACGACCACATCACCGCGCGAGCGCGTGACCACCGCTTCCTGACCGCGCCCAGGGGGGACCCCGCATGCTGATATCGATCGTCGCGCCCTGCTACAACGAGGAGGACGTCCTCGCCCGCTTCCACGAGGAGGTCCAGAAGGTCGCCGAGGAACTGCTGCCCCTCGGCCACGACATGGAGTTCGTCTACGTCGACGACGGCAGCCGGGACCGCACGCTCGCCGTCCTGAAGGACCTCGCGGACCTGGACTCCCGGGTGCGCTACGTCTCCTTCAGCCGCAACTTCGGCAAGGAGGCGGCCCTGCTCGCCGGACTCCGGCACGCCTCGGGCGACTCCGTGATCGTCATGGACGCCGACCTGCAGCACCCGCCCGCGCTGATCAGGCGCATGGTCGAGCTGCGCGAGCAGGGCCACGACCAGGTCATCGCCAGGCGCTCCCGCACCGGTGACCGGTTCACCCGGACCCTCACCGCGCGGCTGTACTACCGGCTCGTCAACCGCCTGGTCGACGTCGAACTGGTCGACGGCGTCGGGGACTTCCGGCTGCTGTCGCGGAGGGTCGTGGACGCGGTGCTGGCCCTCACCGAGTACAACCGCTTCTCCAAGGGCCTGTTCGCCTGGGTGGGTTTCCCGAGCACCACCTTCGAGTACCGGAACGCCGCGCGCGAGGCCGGCCGCAGCTCCTGGAACCTGCGCGGGCTCCTCAACTACGGCCTCGACGGACTGCTCTCCTTCAACAACCGCCCGCTGCGCGCCGCGCTCTGGCTCGGCATGGGCCTGCTGCTGTGCGCGGGCCTGTACACCGGGTGGATCGTGGGGGCCGCGCTCGTCAACGGCGTCCAGACGCCCGGCTATGTGACCATCATCACCGCCGTGACCGCCCTCGCGGGCGTCCAGATGGTCATGCTGGGTGTCATCGGGGAGTACACCGGCCGCATCTACTACGAGGTGAAGGGGCGCCCGCACTTCCTGGTGAAGGCGACCAATGTGGAACGGACGAAAGATCTCATCCCCTGATGTCGAGACAACTGCCGAGGCAGATTCTGACCTTCGTGGTGGTCGGTGCCGTGAACACGGCCACCTACTACTGTCTTTACCTGTTGTTCCTGACCCGGCTCCCCTACATCGCCGCGCACGTCCTGGCATTCCTGCTCAGTATGGTCGGGTCTTTTTTCCTGAACGCGCGCTTCACCTACCGGACGCGGCCCACCTGGCGGAAATTCCTGCTGTTCCCGCTGACGAACGTCACCAATTTCCTGATCACGACGGCGGGTGTCTACCTGATCGTGGACGTGCTGCACGCCGGCAGCCGCTTCGCCCCGCTGCTCGCCTCGGCGGCGGCGATCCCGGTCACCTTCGTCGTCTCGCGCCGGGTGATGCTCCCGAAGGCGATTGCATAAACGTGCAGCGATACGTATAGTCATGCCATCCAGAGGAGGGTGGACATGGCGGTACGTGCGGCGGTGGCCGGAGCGAGCGGATACGCGGGCGGAGAGGTCCTGCGTCTGCTCCTCGCGCATCCCGAGGTCGAGATCGGTGCCCTGACCGGCAACTCCAACGCCGGGCAGCGGCTCGGCGCGCTCCAGCCGCACCTGCTGCCGCTGGCCGACCGCGTGCTGGCCGAGACCACGCCCGAGGCCCTCGCCGGGCACGACGTCGTCTTCCTCGCGCTGCCGCACGGACAGTCCGCCGCCGTCGCCGAGCAGCTCGGCCCCGACGTCCTCGTCATCGACATGGGCGCCGACTTCCGGCTGAAGGACCCGGCCGACTGGGAGGCCTTCTACGGCTCCCCGCACGCCGGCACCTGGCCCTACGGCCTGCCCGAACTGCCCGGCGCCCGCGCCGCGCTCACCGGGTCCCGGCGCATCGCGGTGCCCGGCTGCTACCCCACCGCCGTCTCCCTGGCCCTGTTCCCGGCCTACGCGGCCCGGCTCGCCGAACCCGAGGCGGTGATCGTCGCCGCGTCCGGCACCTCCGGCGCGGGCAAGGCGCCCAAGCCGCACCTGCTCGGCAGCGAGGTCATGGGCTCCATGTCGCCGTACGGCGTCGGCGGCGGCCACCGGCACACCCCCGAGATGATCCAGAACCTCAGCGGGGTCGCGGGGGAGCGGGTCGCGGTCTCCTTCACGCCGACCCTCGCGCCGATGCCGCGCGGGATCCTGGCGACGTGCAGCGCGCCCGCCGCCGACGGAGTGACGGGGGAGTCCCTGCGGGCCGCCTACGAGAAGGCCTACGCCGACGAGCCCTTCGTCCACCTGCTCCCCGAGGGCCGCTGGCCCGCGACGGCGTCCGTCCACGGTTCCAACGCCGTTCACGTGCAGGTCGCGTACGACGCCGCCGTGGGCCGCATCATCGCGATCAGCGCCATCGACAACCTGACCAAGGGCACCGCGGGCGGTGCCGTCCAGAGCATGAACCTCGCCCTGGGTCTCCCCGAGACCACCGGGCTTTCCACGATCGGAGTCGCACCGTGAGTGTCACGGCAGCCAAGGGATTCACGGCGGCGGGCATCGCCGCCGGGATCAAGGAGAACGGCAACCCCGACCTGGCCCTCGTGGTCAACAACGGGCCCCGCCGTGCCGCCGCGGGCGTCTTCACCTCCAACCGTGTGAAGGCCGCGCCGGTGCTGTGGTCCGAGCAGGTCCTCCGGAGCGGCCAGGTCTCGGCCGTCGTCCTCAACTCCGGCGGAGCCAACGCCTGTACCGGCCCCAAGGGCTTCCAGGACACCCACGCCACCGCCGAGAAGGCCGCCGAGGTGCTCGGCCGCGGCGCCGTCGAGGTCGCCGTCTGCTCCACCGGCCTCATCGGCGTCCTGCTCCCGATGGACAAGGTCCTCAAGGGCGTGGAGACGGCCGCCGCCGCCCTGAGCGAGCACGGCGGCGAGAAGGCCGCCATCGCCATCAAGACCACGGACACCGTCCACAAGACCGCCGTCGTCACCCGGGACGGCTGGACCGTCGGCGGCATGGCCAAGGGCGCCGGCATGCTCGCCCCGGGCCTCGCCACCATGCTGGTCGTCCTCACTACCGACGCCGACCTCGGCAGCGAGGACCTCGACAAGGCGCTGCGCGCGGCCACCAGGGTCACCTTCGACCGCGTCGACTCCGACGGCTGCATGTCCACCAACGACACGGTCCTGCTGCTCGCCTCCGGCGCCTCCGGCACCACCCCGGACCACACCGACTTCGCCGAGGCCGTACGGCAGGTCTGCGACGACCTCGGCCGGCAGCTCATCGGCGACGCCGAGGGCGCCAGCAAGGACATCAAGGTCGAGGTGATCAACGCGGCCAGCGAGGAGGACGCCGTCGAGGTGGGCCGCTCCATCGCCCGGAACAACCTCCTGAAGTGCGCGATCCACGGCGAGGACCCCAACTGGGGCCGAGTCCTCTCCGCGATCGGCACCACCGGCGCCGTCTTCGAGCCGGACCAGCTCAACGTCGCCATCAACGGCGTCTGGGTGTGCAAGAACGGGTCCGTCGGCGAGGACCGGGACCTGGTCGACATGCGCTACCGCGAGGTCCACATCGTCGCCGACCTCGCCGCGGGCACCGAGACCGCGACCATCTGGACCAACGACCTGACCGCCGACTACGTCCACGAGAACAGCGCCTACTCCTCATGAGCACTCGCAAGCACACCGCGCTCCCCAAGGCCCGGATCCTCGTCGAGGCGCTGCCCTGGCTCACCCGCCACCGCGGCAAGACCGTCGTCATCAAGTTCGGCGGCAACGCCATGGTGAACGAGGAGCTGAAGGCCGCCTTCGCCCAGGACGTCGTCTTCCTGCACCACGCCGGCCTCAAGCCGGTCGTCGTGCACGGCGGCGGCCCGCAGATCAACGCCGCCCTCGACCGGCACGGCATCGTCAGCGAGTTCAAGGCGGGCCTGCGCGTCACCACCGAGGACGCCATGGACGTCGTCCGCATGGTCCTCGCCGGACAGGTGCAGCGCGAGCTGGTCGGCCTGCTCAACCGGCACGGCCCGCTCGCCGTCGGCCTCACCGGCGAGGACGCGCACACCATGACCGCCACCCGGCACACCCCCGAGATCGACGGGGAACCGGTCGACATCGGCCGGGTCGGCGAGATCACCGCGATCGACACCGGCGTGATCGAGGCGCTGCTGGCCGACGGCCGCATCCCGGTCGTCTCCTCGATCGCCCGCAGTCAGGACGACGGACATGTCTACAACGTCAATGCTGATACGGCGGCTGCGGCACTCGCTGCGGCACTGGGCGCCGAGACCCTCATGGTCCTCACCGACGTCGAGGGCCTCTACGAGGACTGGCCGAACTCCGACGAGGTGATCAGCCGCCTCACCGCCTCGCAGCTGGAGAAGCTGCTGCCGGAGCTGAGTTCCGGCATGGTGCCGAAGATGGAGGGCTGCCTGCACGCCGTACGCAACGGCGTGACCACCGCCCGCGTCATCGACGGCCGGGTCCAGCACTCGATCCTGCTGGAGATCTTCACGGACGAAGGCATCGGCACCATGGTCGTGCCCGACGAGACCGCCGACGGACAGGGGGAGTCATGAGCAACCAGGAGCTGACCCAGCGGTGGCAGGGCGCGCTCATGGACAACTACGGCACCCCGCGCCTGCCGCTGGTGCGCGGTGAGGGCGCCCGGCTCTGGGACGCCGACGGCAACGAGTACCTCGACTTCGTCGGCGGCATCGCCACCAACGCCCTCGGCCACGCCCACCCGGCGATCGTGGAGGCCGTCAGCCGGCAGATCGGCTCCCTCGGCCATGTCTCCAACCTCTTCATGGCCGAGCCCACCATCGCGCTCGCCGAGCGGCTGCTGACGCTGTTCGGCCGCGAGGGCCGCGTCTTCTTCTGCAACTCCGGTGCCGAGGCCAACGAGGCCGCCTTCAAGATCGGCCGGCTCACCGGGCGCACCCACGTCGTCGCCACCCACGGCGGCTTCCACGGCCGGACGATGGGCGCGCTCGCGCTCACCGGCCAGCCCGCCAAGCAGGACCCCTTCCGGCCGCTGCCCGGCGAGGTCACCCACGTCCCCTACGGCGACGCCCAGGCGCTGGCCGCCGCGGTCACCGAGGACACCGCCCTGGTGATCATCGAGCCGATCCAGGGCGAGAACGGCGTGGTCGTGCCCCCGGCCGGCTACCTCAAGGCGGCCCGCGCGATCACCGCCGCCACCGGGGCGCTGCTGGTCCTGGACGAGGTGCAGACCGGCGTCGGCCGGACCGGCACCTGGTTCGCCTACCAGGCCCACGAGGGCGTGCTGCCCGACGTCGTCACCCTCGCCAAGCAACTGGGCGGCGGGCTGCCGCTCGGCGCGACCGTGGCCTTCGGCCGGGCCGCCGACCTGCTCCGGCCCGGCCTGCACGGCACCACCTTCGGCGGCAACCCGGTCGCCTGCGCCGCCGGACTCGCCGTGCTCGACACCATCGAGAACGAGGGCCTGCTCGACAACGCCAAGCGGCAGAGCGAGCGGCTGCGGCACGGAATCGAGGCGCTGGACCACCCGTTGATCGATTATGTCCGGGGTGCGGGCCTGCTCCTGGGTATCGTGCTCACCGGGCCGCGCGCACCGCAGGTGCAGCAGGCGGCCCAGGAGGCCGGTTTCCTGGTGAACGCGCCCGCCCCCGACGTCGTACGGCTCATGCCGCCGCTGAATCTCCGCGACGACGAGGCGGGTGCGCTGCTCCGGGCGCTGCCCGGCATCCTCGACGCAGCCAACCCTGTGGATGGGGACGGACGATCCGGAGAATGAGACGACGATGAGCGAGGCGCAGGACCACGAGCCGGGGGCGGGGGCCGGGCCGGCGGTGCCCCAGACCCGCACCGCACGGCACCGCCGGATCGTGGACATCCTCAACCGGCAGCCGGTGCGGTCGCAGAGCCAGCTGGCGAAGCTGCTCGCCGACGACGGGCTGAACGTCACACAGGCGACGCTCAGCCGGGATCTCGACGAGCTGAACGCCGTGAAGATCCGCAACACCGACGGCGACCTGATCTACGCGGTGCCGAGCGAGGGCGGCTTCCGCACGCCGCGCGCCCCGCTGGGGGAGTCGGCGAAGGAGGAACGGATGCGGCGGCTCTCCCAGGAGCTGCTCATCTCCGCGGAGGCCTCGGCGAACCTGGTGGTCCTGCGGACCCCGCCCGGCGCCGCCCAGTTCCTCGCCTCCGCCATCGACCAGGCGGAACTGCACGACATCCTCGGCACCATCGCCGGCGACGACACGCTGCTGCTCATCAGCCGGGACCCCACCGGCGGGCAGGCGCTCGCGGACCATCTGCTGCGGCTGGCGCAGAACGGGCACTGACCGCATGCGGGGCCCGGCGTACCGGCGCAGAATGGGCATGTGATCTTCCACGGCGGGCGGGCGGGGGGACGGGCAATCCCCTGGCGGCCGTCCGACGTATACAGAGGTGTGTCGGGATACCGGTCCCCCGTCGGCCCCCTCCCGGACGAGGCTCTGCTGTCCGGGCTGGTCGCCGGGGATCCGGAGCTGGCCGCGATCTTCGTACGGAGGTTCCAGCACCGGGTCTTCGGCGTGGCGATGGCCGTCACCAGGGACCAGCAGCTCGCCGAGGACGTCGCCCAGCAGACGTTCGAGCGCGCATGGCGTCATGCCCAGATCTACGACTCGCGCCGCGGCTCGGTCATGACCTGGCTGACGGCCATCGCGCACAACCTGGCCGTCGATGCCGTCCGTGCCCGGCGGACGGAGCCGATGGCCCCGGAGGACCTCGAGGATCTCCTGGACACCGTCACCGCGACCCCCGAGGAGTGGGCCCTGGCCGACGAGGCCTCCGCCCAGGTCCGGGCCGCCCTGGCCCGGCTGCCACGGGAGCAGGCCAGGGCGCTGATGATGGCCGGCATCTACGGCATGACGGCCCAGCAGGTCGCCGACGCGGAACGGATCCCGCTGGGTACTGCCAAGACGCGGATCAGGACGGCGATGGCGCGTCTGCGCACCGTCGTCGCGCCGGCGAAGCGAGGCGACCATGTCCGGTGACGCGAACTGCGAGCGGCTGCGGGAGGTCGGCCCCGAGCTGGCGCTGGGCGTACTGTCCGGCCGGGAGCGGGCCGAGGCGGTCGCCCACCTGGACCGGTGCGCGGAGTGCCGGGAGTACGTCCGGCAGCTCACCCTGGTCGGCGACCGGCTGGTCGGCCTGCTGCCGGACCGCGAGCCGCCGCCCGGCTTCGAGACCCGGGTGGCGCGCGTCCTCGCCCGGCAGACCCCGGCGTCCGAGGGGCAGCGGTCGGCCCGCGCCCTCGGCCGCACCCGCCGCGGCCTGTGGCAGGGCGCCCGGCGGGCCAGGGTCCGGCTCGCCGCGGCCGCTGCCGCGCTCGCCGTCGCCGCCGGATTCGCCGGCTGGGCCGTCGGCACCGTCGTCGAGCAGGTCACCGCCGCACCGCCGCCCGCCGTCGAGTCCGAGCCCGTGCTCGTCGGCGACATGACCGCGGCCGGGCACGGCGGAGAGCCCGTCGGCGAGGTCTACGCCCACCCCGGCACCCCCGCCTGGATCTTCGTGTCCGTCGCCCTCACCCGCCCCGGCACCCGGTACACCGGAACGGTCACCTGTCTGCTGGAGCGCGCCGACGGCGCGAGCGTCCGGGCCGGCGCCTTCGCGCTGCGCGACGGACACGGCAACTGGGGAATCGCGCTCTCCGAGGACCTCAACCGCTACTCCGGTGCCCGTCTGACCTCGTCCGACGGCACCGTCCTCGCCACCGCGCAGCTGCGGAAGGCGCAGGTGCTGACCCCCGAGACGTGAACCGTGCCGCTCACCCACCGCGGCGCGGGACGGGCAGTGCCGTCTCCAGCGCGGCGACCAGTGCGGCGAGGCCGGGCCGGGCCGGCGGATCGGCGCGCAGACAGCCGTCGACGGCTGCCGCGAGGGCCGGCGGCAGGCGCCGCCGGGACCGGATCGGCGGCACCTCCCGCTCCAGCTGCGGGTACCGGTCGCCCGGGTCCCCGGTGCCGCTCTTGTCGTCCGGCTCGTCACCGGGGTACCCGGCGTACGGCCGGTGCGCCGTCCCGCCGGTCGTGCGGCACGCGAAGGGCAGGTCACCGCACGCGACCTCGTACAGGGTGGCACCGATGCCCCACACGTCGGCGGCGGCTGTGAGCATCCCGCCGCGGGCCTGCTCGGGGGAGAGACGGCAGCAGGTGCCCACCCCGGCCGGGGCCGGCCCGGGAGGCCGCGCGACGCTCAGGTCCAGCACCTTCGCAAGGCCCCGGTCCACCACCACGTTCGACGGCTTGAGGTCCAGGTGCAGCAGGCCCCGGCCGTGCAGGTAGTGGACGGCGGAGCACAACTGCACCCCGAGGAGCGCCACATCGGCCGCGGACGCCCGGCGCCGCAGCCGGTGCAGCAGGTGGGAGAGCGTCTCACCGGTCAGCGCCTCCAGGACGACGACCGGCTCGGGCGCGTCGAAGACGTCGTAGGCACGGACCAGGTGGGGGTGGGTGAACCCGAGCAGCCACCGCCCCTCGCGCAGCAGCCGCTCGCCCAGCCGCCGGTCGCCCCGCCGGTCCGGGCGCACGGTCTTGAGCACGCACCGGCAGTCGCGTTCCTCGCTCCAGGCGTCGTAGACGTCGAGCCAGCCGGTGCGGGCGAGCCCCGCCAGGATCCGGTAGCCCGGGACCGGTTCCGTGCCCGGGGCCGGCGGCGGGGTGTCCGGCGCGGCGGTGGCGTTCACGGCAGCACCGCTCCCGTGTGCAGCCGGTGCAGCCGGGCGTAGGCGCCGTCGTGCCCGAGCAGGTCGTCGTGGGTGCCGTCCTCGATGATCCGGCCGTGGTCGAGCACCACGATGCGGGTGGCGTCGCGGACGGTCAGCAGGTTGTGGGAGATGACCACGGTGGTGCGCCCGGCCATCAGCCGGCGCAGCGGGGCCATGATCCGCCGGTCGGACCGGGCGTCGAGTCCCGCCGTCGGCTCGTCCAGGAGCAGCACGGGCGCGTCCCGGATCATCGCGCGGGCGATCGCCAGACGCCGGCACTGCCCGCCGGAGAGGGTCCGGCCGCGCTGGCCGACCAGCGTGTCGTAGCCCTCCGGGAGCAGCTCGATGAACTCGTGCGCGTCCGCCGCCCGCGCCGCCGCGACGATGTCCGCGTCCGTGGCCCCCGGCCGCCCGTAGGCGATGTTGTCCCGCACGGTGCCGTGGAAGACGAGCGTCTCCTGCAGCACCACCGCGACGCTGTCCCGGACGTCGGACAGGCGGAGCCGGCGCAGGTCCGTCCCGTCGAGACGGACCGCGCCCCGGTCGGGGTCGTAGAAGCGCAGCTGGAGCTTGGCGATCGTCGACTTGCCCGCCCCGCTGGCCCCGACCAGCGCCAGCGTCTCCCCGGGCGCCGCGTGGAAGGACACGTCCGACAGCGCCCAGGACGGGCCGCCCGGATAGCGGAACCACACCCCGTCGAACTCCACGTCCCCGCGGGCGCGGCCGGTGCGCCGGGCGTCCGGGGCCTCGGTGACCTGGGGCCGCTGGTCCAGCAGCTCGATGATCCGTTCCGCCGAGGCGGCGGCCGCGTAGAAGGAGGTGCCGAGGTGGGACAGGCCCCGGACCGGGCCGTACAGCTTGCCGATCAGCGCGAGGAAGACCAGCAGCCCGCCGAGCGTGAGCTGCCCCTGGGCCAGTTTCCAGGTGCCCAGGCCCATCACCGCGAGGCCGCCGGCCACCTCGATGACCTCCACGACCGGCCCGTACACGGCACGGATCCGGGCCGAGGCCATCGCCGCCCGGAACCGTCCCAGGCTCTCCCGCTCGAACCGGCGCTCCTCCCAGCCCTGCCGGTTGTACGCCTGCACCAGCACGACGTTGCCCAGCGACTCCTCGGCGATCGCGCTGAGCGAGCCGCTGCGGCGCCGGCGCTCCCGCGACGCCTCCTTGACCAGCCGCGAGAAGTGCCGGGCGGCGCCCCAGAACAGGGGCACGATGACCAGGGCGAGGACGGTCAGGTCCCAGCGCAGGTAGAACAGCAGGCCGAGGAAGACGGCGAGGCGGATCACGTAGTAGAGGGCGTCCGCCACGCCCGAGAGCAGGAACGTCTCCACCGCGTCGACGTCACCGGTGACCCGGGACAGCACGTCCCCGAGCCTGCGGCGCTCGAAGAACCCGAGCGACAGCCCCTGGACGTGCCGGAACACGTCGGAGCGCAGGGCGAGCAGGAAGCGCTCGCCGACCCAGGTGGACGTCACCTCGTCGGCGAAGCCGAGGATGCCGGAGCACAGGACCAGGCCCAGATAGGCCGGTGCGATCCACAGGAAGGGGTGCAGGTCCCGGGGGACGAGCACCTCGTCCACGACGACCTTGAAGAGCCACAGCTCGGCGGCGTCGACGGCGGGACCGGTCAGGCTGAACAGGACCACGGGCACGAGCCAGCGCCGGCCGCCGCGGGTGTACGGCCAGAACCGCCGGAACACCTCGCGCGGGGGCACCGGGGGCGCGGCCGCGACCACGGCGTCGGAGGTCTCGCCGAGCGAGAGCAGACGCCGCAGGACATGCGCCATGGCGTGCGTTCCTCGGGGGCCGGCGGAGCGGACCGGGGTCCTTCGGCCTCCGGTCCGCTCCGCCGCGCGTGCGATCAGTAACCGCCGTGACCGTGGCGGTCGCCGTGGCCGCCGTGGCCGCCGTGGTCGCCATGGTCGCCGTGACCGTGACGGTCGCCGTGGTCGCCATGGTCGCCGTGGTCGCCGTGGTCGCCATGGCCGTGTCCCGACCAGTCGTCGTCGCGATCCCGGCTCGCGGGCATCAGGCTACTGAAGATGGCCATGTCGTTCCTCCTTCAACTTGCCTCACAGGTGATACGTCCCAGGGCCGGTGTCGGATGGCGTTCCGGGGAAAAAACTTCGCGTCCGGGCGAAAAAGGCGGGGCCGTCGCCCGGGCGCATCAGCCCAGCCGCGCCGCCAGCCCCCCGGTGCACCGCACCTCGTCGCCCGCGGTGATCAGCAGGGCCTCCACGTCCGGCAGGGACTCCAGCCAGGCCAGACCCTCCCGCGACCCCATCGCGAACGCGGCCGTGGCCCAGCAGTCGACGAACGTCAGACGCGGCCCCACCACCGTCACGGCCACCAGGTCCGTCACCGCCGACCGGCCGGTCCGCGGATCCACGATGTGCGCGCCCCGCTCCGCCGTACCGGACGTCGCCACCGCCAGCTCCCGCGTGCCGGCGGCCGAGATCACCGCCGCCAGTCCGCCGGGCCGGAGCGGATCGGCCACCCCCACCCGCCAGGGCCGCCGCGGCTCCGGCGCGCCCAGCATCTGCACGTCGCCGCCCCCGTTCACGCTCACCCCGCGCACCCCGGCCACCGCCGCCAGCGCCCGCGCCGCCCGCTCGGCCGCCCAGCCCTTGACGATGCCGGTGGGGTCCAGCGAGCCCTGGTACCGGGTGCTGAACCAGCCCTGGCTGACCCGCTCCGCCTCGGCCGCCAGCTCCAGCACCTCGGCGACCTCGGCGGCGCACTCCGGCACGTCCAGCTCGCCGCGGGCCAGCCGGGACACCTCGCTGTCGTCGCGATAGGTGCTGAACAGGGCGTCCGCCCGGTGCAGCCCGGCGACCGCCTCGGCGAGCGCCGCCCGGACCGCGGCCGGTTCCCCGCCGCGGACGTCGAAGGAGAAGACCGTCCCCATGACCTCCTCCGCGTGACGCACCGCGGCGGGAGTCTCCACCGGCTCGGCCACCGTGTCAGCCACCGGCCTGGTCCAGCGCGGACTGCAGGGACTGCCGGTAGCCGGTGCTGGTGTAGGTGGCACCGGAGACGGCGTCGATGTCCGCGCTTCCCGCGGTCACGGCTTCCTGGTTGAGCTTCGGGACGGCGAGCCGGGTCTTCTGGTCGCTGAGGCCGCCCTTGGGCGCCTGGACCGCCTCCGCCTCGGTGATCTTCCTGCCGCTGACCGTGATCCGTACCTGGACCGGCCCGTACTGGGTCTGCACGGCCTTCCCGGTGACGGTACGCGCCTGCGCGGAGCCGGAGGACGAGGACCCGGAGGACGAGGACCCGGAGGCCGGGGGCGCGGCGGTCTTCATCTTGTCCAGCGCCGACTGGAGCGACTTCCTGTAGCCCTCGCTCGTGTACGTCGCCCCGGAGACGGCGTCGATGTCCGCGCTTCCCGCGGTCACGGCTTCCTGGTTGAGCTTCGGGACGGCGAGCTGGGTCTTCTGGTCGCTGAGGCCGCCCTTGGGCGCCTGGACCGCCTCCGCCTTGGTGATCTTCCCGCCGCTGACGGTCAGCCGTACCTGCACGGCCCCGTACTGCGTCTGCGCCGCGTCACCGGTCACCGTGGCGGAGCCGGCCTGGGCGGCGCCCTGCGGCGCCTGCCCGGCCGCCGTCTGCTGCGGGACCGCGCCCGCCGCCGAGGCGGCCGCCGGATCCGACGCAGGCTTCAGCGACAGCAGCAGCACGACACCGGACACGGTCGCGGCGGTGGCCAGCACGACCCGTCGCACGGGGTGGCTCTTCCTCATCGCTTCGCAGCTCCGCTCACATCTCGAACGACTCGTGGTGGATACGGCGGGCGGGCACCCCCGCCTCCCGCAGTGCCTCGAACACCGACTGGGCGAACCCGGGCGGGCCGCACATGAAGACGTCGTGCGTCTCGATGTCCGGGATCTTCAGCCGGAGGTTCTCCGCCGAGATGTCCGGACGCTCGCCCTCCGGGCTGTTCACCGCGTACATCAGCCGGGCGCCCCGCTCCTCGGCGATCGCCGCCAGCTCGTCCCACAGTGCCAGGTCCTGGGTGGTGTTGGCCCGGTAGAGGAGGGTGATGTCCCCGGCGCCCCCGGGCAGCGTCTCGAACAGGGCCCGCATCGGTGTGATCCCCACCCCGCCCGCGACCAGCAGGACCTTGCCCCGGCTGCGGCGCTGCGCGGTGAGCGCGCCGTACGGGCCCTCCGCCCACACCTTCGTCCCGGGCTCCAGCTCGCGCAGCCGGGCGCTGTGGTCGCCGATCGCCTTCACCGTGATCCGCAGCATGCCGGGGCGCGGGGCCGCCGACAGGGAGTACGGGTGCGAGCTGAACCGCATCCCCGGGGCGAGGAACCGCCAGCGGAAGAACTGGCCCGCCTCCGCGCCCATCCGGTGCAGCCTCCGCCCGCCGATCAGCACCGACACGATGCCCGGCGTCTCCTCGATCACCGCCTCCACGTACATGCGGTGCCGCAGGTTCAGCCGGATCGGGGTGAGGATCCGGTACCAGACCACCAGCGCGGTGACCGCGCCGTACAGGGCGTACCAGAAGGTCTTGGCGGTGGGCTCCACCGCGAAGTCGTTGCCGGTGGTGATCTGGTGCCAGAACGTCAGGAACACCGCCGCGTACGTCAGCAGGTGGACGTGGTACCAGGCGTCGTACGGCAGCCGACGGCGGACCGGGCCGATCGACGTCAGCCCGATGACCACGAACAGGCCCGTGCCGAGGGCCGCCTTGCCCATGTCCGGGAGCTGGTTGATGGAGTCGACGGTCTGCTGGACGATGTCGCCGAGCGACTTGCCGGCCTGGCGCGCGTAACCCCACATGGTGAGGAACACGTGCGCGAGGACCAGGCAGAGAGTGTACCGGCCGCTCATCGCGTGCCAGCGGGCCACCCGGTCGGAGCCGACCCGCCGCTCCAGCGCCGGCACGCGCGCCATCTGGAGCACGACCAGCGCCATCAGATATCCGGCCAGCAGACCGGTGATCCGGCCCGCGCCCAGGATCCGGCCGGTGTCGTCGGCGATGGAGGGCGTGTTCTGCCACCAGAGCCACAGCACGGCCGCCGCGCCCGCCCAGACGGCGAGCAACAGCGGGACGGCCGGGGAGCGGCGCGGACGGATGCGGCGCATCGTCTGTCGGCGGGCGGCACGTCCGCCTGCGAGCGTGGTGGTCACGGTTCCTCCGTGGGGACTTGACCCTTGGCCCACAGATACGCGCCGCGTGCGCCGAGTGTTCAGAGACCGGCCGAGTCCAGCGCGGACTGGAGCGACCGGCGGTAGCCGTCGCTGGTGTACGTCGCTCCCGACACCGAGTCGATCTCCGCGCTCTGCGCCTGGAGCGCCTCGCTCCGCAACCGGGGCAGGGCGTAGCTGTTGATCTCCTGGTCGCGGGGGTTGTCCTGCGGGTAGGCGACGGCCGTGACGTCGGTGAGCCTGCCGTCCCGGAGGGTGACGCGCACCTGGACCGGTCCCCAGCGGGTCTGCACGGTGTCGCCGGTCACGGTCCGGCTGCCCGAGGCGGTACCGGGCGACGAACTGCCCGACGCGGCGGGGGGCCTGGTGTTCGCCGTGACCACCGTGGGCACGGTGTGCGGCTTCAGCGCCAGCAGCAGCACCGTCCCGGAGACGGTCGCGGCGCTCGCCAGCACGATCCGGCGCAGGGGGCGGTGCTTGTTCAGTGCGTGCATGTCCACGTCTCTCTCTGCGTCGCTCTGTGTCTCTCTGCGTCTCTCTCCGCCTCGTCCGTCTCACAGCTCGAACGACTCGTGGTGGATACGGCGGTCCGGGACCCCGGCCGCCCGCAGTGCCCGGTACACGTCCCGGGCGAAGCCGTCCGGCCCGCAGAGGAAGACGTCGAGGTCGTCGGCGGGGCCGGGGAAGGCGGTCCGCAGGGTTTCGGCGGTGAGCGGCGGGCGCTCGCCGCCGGGCCCGTTGAGGGCGTACAGCACCCGGCCGCCGCGCCAGCGGGCGATCGCCTCCAGTTCGCCGCCGAGGGCCAGGTCCTTTGCCGAGCGCGCCCGGTAGAGCAGGGTGACCTCGCCGGGCAGGGTCTCGAACAGGGCCCGCAGCGGGGTGACGCCGACACCGGCCGCGATCAGCAGGGTGTGGCGGCCGGCGGCCCGGTCGGCGGTCAGGGAGCCGTACGGGCCCTCCGCCCACACCCGGGTGCCGGGGCGCAGCAGGGACACCGCCGCGCTGTGGTCGCCGAGCGCCTTGACGGTGATGCGCAGCAGGCCGGGGCGCGGCGGCGCCGACAGGGAGTACGGCGTCGAGGTGCGGCGCATGCCCTCGGTGAGGAACCGCCAGCGCAGGAACTGGCCCGGCTGCACCCCCAGCTCGTCCAGCCGCCGCCCCCGCACGACGACCGAGTACACACCCGGTGCCTCCCTGTGGACCGAGTCCACACGCAGCCGGTGGCGCAGGTTGAGCCGTACCGGGGCGAGCACCCGGAACCACAGCACCAGGGCCGCCACGCCCAGGTACAGCACGTACCAGGCGGCGGTCGCGACCGGCTCGCCGTTGAACTCGTCGCCGAGAGCCAGCTGGTGCCCGAAGGCCAGGAAGACGGCCGCGTACGTCAGCAGGTGGACGTGGTACCAGAACTCGTGGCTCGTCCGGCGGCGCACGGCCCGCGCCGAGGTGACGCCGACCGCGAGGAGGATCACCGTGCCGGCGGTGGCCTTCAGCATCTCCGGGTAGTCGAGGACGACGGTCACCGCCTCGTGCCGGAGCGAGGCCCGGTCCTGGGCGGCGTACCCGGCGAGGACCAGCACGGTGTGCGCGAGCAGCAGGCAGACCGTGTACCGGCCGGCCAGCGCGTGCCAGCGCGCCACCCGGTCCGAGCCGACCCGCGTCTCCAGCACCGGTACCCGCGCCATCAGGCCGACCAGCACCGCGCAGGCGTACCCGCACAGCAGCCCGGCGATCCGCCCGGCCCCGGTCAGCCACCCGGCCGCCCCGACCACGGACCCGGTGTCCGCCCACCAGAGCGCCAGAACGGCCGCCGCCCCCGCCCACAGCAGGGCGAGCACGGGCCCGGCGGGGGAGCGCCGGCCGGGCACGGGCAGCGGCGGGGCCGGGGCCGCCCGCCGCGCATCCACGGTGGTCATCTGATGTCGCCGTCCTTTCGTCCGTCGGCCGGCCCACTGTGCGGGACGAAGCTCTGAGACGGCTCTGAGCGACCGCCGTGCCGAGCGGACTCAGAGGAAATCCATAGGGGGGCGCCGGTCCGCGGGCCCCGCGGACCAGCGATGCTGGAAGACGTCATGAACGCCACCCGTACCGGCCGCCCGGCCCTCACCCGCCCCGACGGCACCCCGCTGCGCGTCCTCGTCGTGGACGACGACCCCGACCTCGCGGAGGTGCTCACCGGCGCCCTGCGCTACGAGGGCTGGGAGGTGCGTGCGGCCGGCGACGGCGCCGCCGCCCTCACCGCCGCGCGCGAGCTGCTGCCCGACGCCGTCGTGCTGGACGTGATGCTCCCGGACACCGACGGCTTCGCGGTGCTGCGCCGCCTGTACACGGTGCAGCCCCATGTGTGCGTGCTCTTCCTCACCGCCCGGGACGCCGTCGAGGACCGGATCGCCGGGATCACCGCGGGCGGCGACGACTACGTCACCAAGCCCTTCAGCCTGGAGGAGGTCGTCGCCCGGCTCCGGGGCCTGCTGCGCCGGGCCGGCATGGCCCGCATGCAGGAGGAGGGGCCCCGGCTGGTCGTGGGCGACCTGGTGATGGACGAGGACGCCCGTGAGGTGACCAGGGCCGGCGAGCTGATCGACCTCTCGCCGACCGAGTTCGAACTCCTCCGCTTCCTCATGCGCAACCCGCGCCGCGTGCTCAGCAAGGCCCAGATCCTCGACCGGGTCTGGTCCTACGACTTCGGGGGCCGGGCCCACGTGGTCGAGCTGTACATCTCCTACCTGCGCAAGAAGGTCGACGCGGGCCGCGATCCCATGATCCACACGGTGCGCGGCGCCGGCTACGTCCTGAAGCCGGTGACCAGGTGACCCGGCTCGCTTCCCGCGCCCCGCGGGCCCGCACCCTGCGGCCCCGTGCTCTGCGTCCCCGCACCCTGCGGGCCCGGCTCACCGTCGGGCTGGTGACGCTGCTGGCGGTGAGCTGCGCGGCCGTCGGCCTGGCGGCGGTCGTGGAACTGAACGGCTTCCTCACCCAGCGCCTGGACGAACAGCTCACCCAGGTCGGCACCCGCTTTCCGGAGAGCCTGGAGCACGCGGGCCGGCCGCTCGGCGCCGACGACCACGACGGCGACGAACACGGCGACACCCGCCGGATGGCCACCGGCACCTTCGGCGCCCGCCTGCTGAAGGGCACGGTCACTCACAAGGGCCTGATCCGCTCCGGCGACCCCGCCGCCGACCTGGACGTGGACCTGACCGCGCGGGACGCCGGCCGGCTGGCCCGGGTACCGGTCGACGGCCGGCCCCACACCGTCGAACTCTCCGCCCTGGACGACTACCGGGTCGTCGCCTCCTCCGGCCGCGACGGGGACGTGCTGATCGTCGGTCTGCCGCTGGAGCCGGTCCAGGCCACGGTCCACCGCCTGGAACTGGTGGCCGGCATCGTCTTCGGCCTGGCCCTGGTCGTGACCGGGGTGGCCGGGGCCTGCTGGGTGCGCTGGTCGCTGCGACCGCTCAGCCGGGTCGCCGCCACCGCCACCCGGGTCAGCGAACTCCCGCTGGCCAGCGGCGCCGTCGCGCTGCCGCCACGGGCCCCGCAGCCCGACCCCCGCAGCGAGGTCGGCCGGATGGCGGCCGCCTTCAACCGCATGCTGGGCCACGTCGAGGACGCCCTGACCAAGCGCCACGCCAGCGAGGAGCGGCTGCGCCGCTTCGCCGCCGACGCCAGCCACGAACTGCGCACCCCGGTCGCCTCGATCCGCGGCCACGCCGAACTGGCCCTCCTGCACCCGGGCCCGGTGCCGCCGAAGGTGACCCGCGCCCTGGAACGCATCACGGCCGAGTCCGCCCGCATGGGCGAGATGGTCGACGACCTGCTCCTCCTGGCCCGCCTCGACGCGGGCCGCCCCCTGGAGCGCCGCCCGGTCGACCTGACCCACCTGGTCCTGGACGCGGTCACGGACGCCCGCGCGGCGGGCCCCGGCCACCGCTGGACCCTGGACCTGCCGGAAGAGCCGGTGACGGTCCCGGGAGACGCGCACCGCCTCCACCAGGTGGTGGCCAACCTGTTGGCCAACGCACGTTGGCACACACCCGTGGGCACGGAGGTCACGGTGACCCTGGAGACCGACGGCGAGCAGGCCCGCCTCTCGGTCGCCGACGACGGCCCCGGCGTTCCCGCCGACGTCCGGCCCACCGTCTTCGAACGCTTCACCCGAGCCGAACACCGCCGCCGCCCGGACGCCTCCGGCGGTGGAGCGGGCCTGGGCCTGTCGATCGTGGCGGCGGTGGCGCAGGCGCACGGGGGGAGCATCGGGCTGGAGAGCCGGCCAGGGGCTACGACCTTCACGGTGACCCTGCCCCTGGCGCCCTGACGGACCCGTCCCGGGGGTGCGGACAGGGGCTGACCGGCTGACCGGCTGTCCGGCTGTCAGTAGCGGGTGACCGCCGTCGCCCCGGTCTCCGTGCCGATGGCGATGTGCGGCTTCTGGGACGGGCGCGCCCAGGCGAGGATCCGCCGCATGTCGTCCGCCGGCACCGACACGCAGCCGGCCGTCGCCGCCCGGCCGTTGACGTGCAGGAAGATCCCGGCACCGCGTCCCCGCACGGGCCGGTCGTAGTTGAATCCGATGACGAGGGCGTACGCGTACTGCTCCCGGAAGTCCACGAGGTGCTCGGACTCGGCGGCGCGGCAGTCGGCGGGCAGGGGGTCGGTCCAGCGGTTGTACGAGCGGGAGTCGTTGTCCTGGCACCACCAGGAACTGTCCTTGACGGCGCGGTACTCGACCGCCGTGCCGGTCGGCGCCGGTTCGGTCCCGAAGCCGAAGGGGAGGTCGTACAGCCCGGTCGGGGTCGTGTTGGTGCCCTGCACGCGGGTGTCGCCGTCCACCAGGCCGCCCGCCCCGAACCGGGCCGGAGCGGATCCTGCCCGGACCCACTCCCCGTCCCGCAGGTCCCACCAGCTGACCGTGCCCGTCGTGGCCTTGGTGTCCGGCGCCTGGGCGACGATCAGCTGGCCGCCGCCGCCCGTGTCCGCCAGGCTCGCGGGCAGCGGCTCCGGGCCCGCGCCGGGTGCGGCGCCGAGCAGGGCGAGGGAGCAGACGGAGACGAGGGCGAGGACCACACCGGGGCGCATGGCTCAGACGGTAGAGGGCGGCAGCGGCAACGGCAGCCCGGGCAGTCCGTCCAGGCTGGTCGCGACGTGCTCCTTCTTGGTGAAGTAGGCGTTCAGTGAGGCGTCGTCCTCGCGGGCGAAGCGCTTGCCGTGCAGATCGCGGTCCGCCTCGTACGCCATGTGGGGGACGGCGTATCCGCAGGTGTCCCGGACCAGCTCCGCGTGGACGAGGATGACCGCGCGCAGCCCGTGCCGGCTCGTGTCGATGTCCGGGAAGCGGGTGAGCAGTTCCGGGAAGCGCGGGTCGTCGCGGAAGACCGGCTCGCCCCGGCCGTGGACGCGCACGATGGTGGGCGGACCCTGGAAGGCGCACCACATCAGGGTGATCCGCCCGTTCTCCCTGAGGTGGGCGATGGTCTCGGCGTTGGACCCGGCGAAGTCCAGGTAGGCCAGGGTGAGTTCGTCCAGCACGGCGAACGAGCCCCTGAGGCCCTTGGGGGAGAGGTTGACCGTGCCGTCGCCCGAGAGCGGGGCGGTCGCGGTGAAGAAGAGGGGCTGTTCCTCGATGAACGTGCGCAGCCTGCCGTCTATGCGGTCATAGGTCTTTCCCATGCCTGAGCATTATCGGGGCAACTGCTTCGCCTGTCTAAGTAATTGCCGGATCCGGCCGACACCGGATCCGGCGGTCGCGCTGCCCGTCACCCGAACCGGCCGCGGCTGCCCGTCACCTCACTTGGTGAGCGTGCAGGCGGCCAGGGAGTCCAGGCCCGTCGGCTTGGCCGAGGTGCGGCCGATGGAGAGGGCGATGCGGTCGATGGTCGAGGCCCGCTTGTCCTTGAGGGGGCCGAGGATGGCGTTGTCGACGAAGTTGGGGCCGCCCTGGCCGACCGTGTCCTTGAGCCGCTTGTCGGCTTCCTGGATCTGGGTCTGGAGGAGGGCGAGGTTGCGGTCGACCTCGGCCTTCGCGGAGGCGGGGACGGCGGGCAGCTGCGAGGCGACGTCCGGGCAGGTGATCGTGCCGGCCCCACTGTTCCCGCCGGCCGCGGAGCCGGCGCCCGCGTTCGCCTTTCCGCCCGCGTTCGCGTTCCCACCGGCGTTGGCGTTCCCGCCCGCCGCAGAACCGGCGCCCGCGTTCGCGTTGCCTCCTCCGTTCGCGTTGCCTCCTCCGTTCAGCGTGCAGGGCGCCAGCGCGTCCAGGCCGGTCGGCTTGGCCGCCGTACGGCCGATCGCCGTGGCGATGCGGTTGACGGTGGACACGCGCTTGTCCTTGAGGGGGCCGAGGATGGCGTTGTCGACGAAGTTCGGGCCGCCCTGGCCGACCGTGTCCTTGAGCCGCTTGTCGGCTTCCTGGATCTGGGTCTGGAGGAGGGCGAGGTTGCGGTCGACCTCGGCCTTCGCGGAGGCGGGGACGGCGGGCAGCCGTGAGGCGACGTCCGGGCAGGTGATCGTGCCGGTGGCGGCCAGGGTGCGGGCGCCGGTCGCGCCGTCGCTCTTGGCCGGGGTGCCGGCGAGGGCGGAGCCGGCGATCACCGCGCCGGACAGCACCACGGCGGCGGCGCCGCCGATGACCGCCACGCGGCGCTGGTTGTACTTCGGAAGAGCCCTGGACATGCGAATGCCTCACTCGGATCGGGGGTGTCGTCGTCGGACGAACGCGGCGCCTGCGTCCGGTCAGAGGTACGGGAAAGCGGTTGCGGACGTTCAACCGAAAGGGAGATTGACGAATCATGCAGAGTTCTGCATACTCATGCATGTCAGCGAATGCACTGTGAGGAGAAACCCGTGACCGAGCGCGTCGTACTCGCCTACTCAGGCGGTCTGGACACCTCCGTCGCCATCGGCTGGATCGCCGAGGAGACGGGCGCCGAGGTCATCGCCGTTGCGGTCGACGTCGGCCAGGGCGGCGAGGACCTGGACGTCATCCGCAAGCGCGCCCTCGCGTGCGGCGCCGTCGAGGCCGAGGTCGCGGACGCCAAGGACGAGTTCGCCGACGAGTACTGCCTCCCGGCGATCAAGGCCAACGCCCTCTACATGGACCGGTACCCGCTGGTCTCCGCGCTCTCCCGGCCGACGATCGTCAAGCACCTCGTCGCCGCCGCCAAGAAGCACGGCGCCACCACGGTCGCCCACGGCTGCACCGGCAAGGGCAACGACCAGGTCCGCTTCGAGGCCGGCATCGTCGCCCTCGCCCCCGACCTGAAGTGCATCGCCCCGGTCCGCGACTACGCGATGACCCGGGACAAGGCGATCGCCTTCTGCGAGGAGAAGCAGCTCCCGATCGCCACCACCAAGAAGTCCCCGTACTCCATCGACCAGAACGTCTTCGGGCGCGCCGTCGAGACGGGCTTCCTGGAGGACATCTGGAACGCCCCGATCGAGGACATCTACGAGTACACCTCCAACCCGGCCGTCGCGCGCGAGGCCGACGAGGTGGTCATCACCTTCAAGGAGGGCGTCCCGGTCGCCATCGACGGCAAGCCCGTCACCGTCCTGCAGGCCATCCAGCAGCTCAACGAGCGTGCCGGCGCCCAGGGCATCGGCCGGATCGACATGGTCGAGGACCGCCTGGTCGGCATCAAGTCCCGCGAGGTCTACGAGGCCCCCGGCGCGATCGCCCTGATCACCGCCCACCAGGAGCTGGAGAACGTCACCGTCGAGCGCGAGCTGGCCCGCTACAAGCGGCAGGTCGAGCAGCGCTGGGGCGAGCTGGTCTACGACGGCCAGTGGTTCTCCCCGCTCAAGCGCGCCCTGGACGGCTTCATCAACGAGGCCAACCAGCACGTCTCCGGCGACATCCGGATGACCCTGCACGGCGGCCGCGCGGTCGTCACCGGCCGGCGCTCGCAGGAGTCGCTGTACGACTTCAACCTCGCCACCTACGACACCGGCGACACCTTCGACCAGTCGGCGGCCAAGGGCTTCATCGACATCTACAGCCTGTCGTCGAAGATCGCCGCGCGGCGTGATCTGGCAGGCGGAGCCTGACGCAGACCTGGCGCAACCCGCCCGGGTCACCTCACGCGCATCAGCCTGACAGCCGCCTCCCCGCCTGGAAACGTGGGGAGGCGGTGGCACATCCGAACCCTCTCTAGGAGCAACGCAGTGAGCAGCAACACCGGTGACGTACGGCTCTGGGGCGGCCGTTTCGCCGACGGTCCGGCCGAGGCCCTGGCGAAGCTGTCCGCGTCCGTCCACTTCGACTGGCGGCTCGCCCCCTACGACATCGCCGGCTCGCGTGCCCACGCGCGCGTGCTGCACAAGGCGGGGCTGCTCACCGAGGACGAGCTGCAGCGCATGACCGCCGGACTCGACCGGCTCGAAGCCGACGTCGCCGCCGGCACCTTCGTGGGCACGATCGCCGACGAGGACGTGCACACCGCCCTGGAGCGCGGCCTGCTGGAGCGGCTCGGCCCCGACCTGGGCGGCAAGCTCCGCGCCGGCCGGTCCCGCAACGACCAGGTCGCCACCCTGTTCCGGATGTACCTGCGCGACCACGCCCGGATCATCGGCGGCCTGATCGCCGACCTCCAGGACGCCCTGATCGGCCTGGCCGAGGCCCACCCGGACGTGGCGATGCCCGGCCGCACCCACCTCCAGCACGCCCAGCCGGTGCTCTTCGCCCACCACGTCCTGGCCCACGTCCAGTCCCTGTCCCGGGACGCGGAGCGCCTGCGCCAGTGGGACGACCGTACGGCGGTCTCCCCCTACGGCTCCGGCGCCCTCGCGGGCTCCTCCCTGGGCCTGGACCCGGAGGCGGTGGCCGAGGACCTCGGCTTTGAACACGGCAGCGTCGGCAACTCCATCGACGGCACGGCCTCCCGGGACTTCGTCGCCGAGTTCGCCTTCATCACCGCGATGATCGGCGTGAACCTGTCCCGGATCGCCGAGGAGATCATCATCTGGAACACGAAGGAGTTCTCCTTCGTCACCCTCCACGACGCCTTCTCCACCGGCTCCTCGATCATGCCGCAGAAGAAGAACCCGGACATCGCCGAACTGGCCCGGGGCAAGAGCGGCCGCCTGATCGGCAACCTGACCGGGCTCCTGGCCACCCTCAAGGCCCTGCCCCTCGCCTACAACCGCGACCTCCAGGAGGACAAGGAGCCGGTCTTCGACTCCTGCGACCAGCTGGAGGTCCTGCTCCCCGCCTTCACCGGCATGATCGCCACCCTCACCGTCCACCGCGAGCGCATGGAGGAGCTGGCCCCGGCCGGCTTCTCGCTCGCCACCGACATCGCCGAGTGGCTGGTCAAGCAGGGCGTGCCGTTCCGCGTGGCGCACGAGGTCGCGGGGGAGTGCGTCAAGGTCGCCGAGGCCGAGGGCAAGGAGCTGGACGAGCTCACGGACGAGCAGTTCGCGAAGATCTCCGCCCACCTCACCCCGGAGGTCCGCACCGTCCTCAGCGTGCCCGGCGCCCTCGCCTCCCGCAACGGCCGGGGCGGCACGGCCCCGAGCGCGGTCGCGGTCCAGCTGGCGGAGGTGAAGGCGGACGTGGCGGCCCAGCACGCGTGGGCGGACGCGAAGAGGAAGGGCTGAGCCGGGGCGCCCCGTCAGGGGCGCGGGGAACCGCGCGACGAGCCACGAGGAACCCGCAGCCGCCACCACGCCGCACGAACCGGGTTCTCGGGCGGACCCGAAGGTCATCACGGGTTACGTTGGTCGAAGCCCTCACGGAGTCGACCCGACGGAGCCCGCGATGCCCTTCGCCCGACTGGCAACAGCAACCACGCCCACCTGCCACATCGGCCTGGGCCTCGCCGCCGTCGGCCGCCCCGGCTACATCACCCTGGACCGGGACAGGGACCTCGGAGAGAGCCGCAGCGCGGACGCGCTCCGCACCCGCACCCACGAACTCCTCGACGCCGCCTACGCCCAGGGCGTGCGCTACTTCGACGCCGCCCGCTCCTACGGCCGCTCCGAGGAGTTCCTCGCCGACTGGCTGAAGGCCCGCCCCGACGTCGACGACGTGGTGATCGGCAGCAAGTGGGGTTACACCTACACCGCCGGCTGGTCGACGGACGCCGAGACGCACGAGGTCAAGGACCACAGCCTCGCCGCCTACGAACGGCAGCGTGCCGAGACCGACGCCCTGCTCGGGGACCGGCTCGACCTCTACCAGATCCACTCGGTGACCCCGGACAGCCCGGCCCTCACCGACAAGGAGCTCCACGCGAGGCTCGCGGAAGCCGCCGCCCAGGGCCTCACCGTCGGCTTCTCCACCAGCGGTCCCGCCCAGGCCGACGCGATCCGCGCCGCCCTCGCCGTCACGGTCGACGGCGAGCCCCTCTTCCGTACCGTCCAGTCGACGTACAACATCCTGGAGCACTCGGCCGGCCCCGCCCTCGCCGAGGCGCACGACGCCGGGCTCACCGTGATCGTCAAGGAGGGCATGGCCAACGGCCGGCTGGCCGGACCGCACGCCCCGGAGGCGCTGAGGACGGTGGCCGCCGCGACGGGACTCGGCTGTGACGCGGTCGCCCTCGCCTGGATCCTGCGGCAGCCCTGGGCCGGTGTCGCCCTCTCCGGCGCCGCGACGCTCACCCAGCTCGCCTCCAACCTCCACGCCCCCGCCGTCGACCTCGAACCGGACCAGCTGACCCGCCTCGCCACGCTGGCCGAGGACCCGCGCGCCTACTGGGAGCGGCGCGGACAGCTGCCCTGGCACTGACCCGGGACACGCCGTAGCACGAGCGGCGGGAACGCCGTACGACCGGCGGGAATGAGTCACGCACGCCTTCAATGAGACATTGATGTCTCATCTGGGCTACCCTTGTCTCATGGCCCTCGATCGTGACCACGTGCTGCGCAGCGCAGCCGCCCTGCTGACCCGTAAATCCACCGCGACCATGGACGAGGTCGCCAAGGCCGCCGGGATCAGCCGGGCCACGCTGCACCGGCACTTCGCCGGCCGTGACGCGCTCGTCCGCGCGCTGGAGCAGCTCGGCATCGCGGAGTGCGAGGGGGCACTGGACCGGGCCCGGCCGGAGGAGGGCTCCGCCGCCGAGGCCGTACGCCGGCTGGTCCGCGAGATCCAGCCGGCCGCCGGGCTCCTCGCCTTCCTCTACGGCGAGAACCAGCTGTGGGAGGGCGACCGGCAGAACGAGGGCTGGCAGCGCCTGGACGCCCGGATCGGCGCGCTCTTCCAGCGGGGGCAGCGCGGCGGCGAGTTCCGTATCGACCTCAGCCCGGTCTGGCTCACCGAGGCCCTCTACGGGCTGATCGCCTCGTGCGCCTGGGCCACCCTGGACGGCCGCGTGGCCTCCCGGGACTTCCCGACCATGATCGCCGAGCTGTTGCTCGGCGGCGCTCTGCGAAGAGAGGAACCATGACCAGCACCCTGCAGCCGGCACAGGCGACCGGGGCGGTGAAGCGTCCGGGCCGCTGGCTCGCGCTCTCCGTCCTCGTCCTGGCCGTGCTGCTGGTGGCCGTCGACGCCACCGTCCTCGGCCTGGCGACCCCCTACATCAGCGAAGACCTCCACCCCTCCGGCACCCAGCTGCTGTGGATCGGCGACGTCTACTCCTTCGTCATCGCCGGTCTGCTCGTCTCCATGGGCAGCCTCGGCGACCGCATCGGCCGCAAGCGGATCCTGCTGGGCGGCGCCATGGCGTTCGGCGCGCTGTCCGTGCTCGGCGCCTACGCGACGACACCGGAGATGATGATCCTGGCCCGGGCGCTGCTCGGCGTCGCGGGCGCGACCCTGATGCCCGCCACCCTGGCCCTGATCCGGAACATCTTCCACGACCCGCGCGAGCGCAGCCTCGCCGTCGGCATCTGGGGCGCCACCGCCTCCGCCGGTACGGCCGTCGGCCCGATCGCCGGCGGATTCCTCCTCGAACACTTCTGGTGGGGCTCGGTCTTCCTGATCAACCTGCCGGTGATGGCCGTCCTGGTCCTGGTCGGCATCCGTACCCTGCCCGAGTCCCGCAACCCGCACCCGGGCCCGTGGGACCTCGGCAGCGTCCTGCTGTCGCTGGTCGGCATGATCGCCCTCGTCTACGCCGTCAAGGAGGCCGCCACCCACGGCCTCACCGGGACGACCCTCGGCACCGGCCTGCTGGGCGCGGCGGCGCTGTACGGCTTCGTCCACCGCCAGCTGACCATGCCGGTCCCGCTGCTGGACATGCGGCTGTTCCGGCGCCGCGGCTTCAGCGGAGCGGTCCTCGCCGACCTGCTGACCGTCCTCGGCATGTCCGGCCTGGTGTTCTTCCTCTCCCAGTACCTGCAACTGGTCCAGGGCCGACGCCCGTTCGAGGCGGGCCTGGCCGAACTGCCCGCCGCCGTGGGCGCGGTGGCGGCCGGCCTGGTCGCGGGCCGGACCGCCCGGCGCTTCTCGGTCCGCACCGTCGTCTCCGGCGGCCTGGCCGCGGTGGGCATGGCCCTGGCCGCCCTGACCGCGCTCGGCCAGTCCACCGGCTACCCGGTCCTCGGTGCCGCGCTGCTGGTGGTGGGCGTCGGCGCGGGCTTCTCCTTCACGGTGACCGCCGACGTCATCCTCTCCAGCGTTCCGAAGGACCAGGCGGGTGCCGCCTCGGCGGTCTCCGAGACGGCGTACGAACTGGGGGCGGCCCTGGGCATCGCCCTGCTGGGCTCCATCGTGACGGGCGCCTACCGGGACTTCCCGGCCCCGGCCGGCACCCCCGCCGGGGCACACGAGTCCCTGGGCGCGGCCGTGGAGGCGGCGGCGCACCTGCCCCCGCACCAGGCGGACGCCCTGCTCACCGCGGCCCGCGAGGCCTTCGTCCACGGTCTCCACCTGGCCTCCGGGGCAGGAGCGGCGGTCCTGCTGGCGGCGTCGGCGGTGGCGTGGTTCCTGCTGAAGGACCAGAAACTGGAAAGCACCGGCTGAGCGAAGCCGGACCGGACCACGCCGGACGTCACTTCCGGTAACCCAGCACCGTCATCATCCCGCTCTCCGAGTGGTACTGGTTGTGGCAGTGCAGCATCCACAACCCCGGGTTGTCCGCATCGAAGTCGATCACCAGCTTCCGGTGCGGCAGCACCATCGCGGTGTCCTTGCGCGCCCCCACCGAGTCCAGCCCCACCACCGCGAAGGTGTGCCCGTGCAGGTGCATCGGATGCCACATGTTCGTGGCGTTGATGAGCGTCAGCCGCACCCGCTCGCCCGCGCGGACCGGGTGACGCTGCTGGGGGGAGTACGGCTTGTGGTCGAACCCCCAGTCGAACTTCGCCATGGAGCCGGTGATCCTGATGCGGATCTCGCGGTCGGGGTCCCGCTTTCGCAGGGCGACGGATTCGTCGGGGAGGAGGCGGCGTGCGGGGACGGTGTTGCCGTCGAGTTCGTCCAGGCGGACGTCGGCCGGGGGGAGCTTTCCGCTCCCCTTGGCGGTGCGGAGCACGGCGAGGGCCCTGCCCTTCTTGCCCTCGGCCGCGGCGACCAGAGGGAAGACCCCGTCCTTGGCGGTGATCAGCACGTCGTACCGTTCCGCCATGCCGATCAGCAGGGCGTCGGTCTTCTTGTGCTTCACGGGGTAGCCGTCGGTGTGGGTGACGGTCATCGCGTGGCCGCCCAGCGCGAACCGGAAGGCGGTCTCGGATCCGGCGTTGATGATGCGCAGCCGCACCCGGTCGCCGGGACGGCAGCGGAACACCGACGGGTTGTGGGGCAGGCGTCCGTTGATCAGGTAGTGCGGGTAGTCGACGCTGCCGCCCTCACCGTGCAGCATGCGGCTGTACGAATGGTGCAGCACCCGGTCGGGGCCCTGGGACTTCCGCGAGGACGGGGCGTGCCCGCTCGCCTTCCGGTCGTGCCCCTGGCTCTCGTGCCCCGGGCTGTCGTGGCCGGGACCCATGGCCATCGACCCCATGTCCATGGCCCCGCCCGGCTTGAGCTGGCTCAGCACCCCGTCGGGGGTCGAGCCCTCCACGCCGTCGAGCCAGTCGTCCAGGACCACGACCCACTCCTTGTCGTAGGAGAGGGGCTCCTTGGGGTCGTCCACGATGAGCGGCGCGTACAGCGCCCGGTCGGGCTGCATCCCCACGTGCGAGTGGAGCAGGTAGGTGCCGGGATGGTCGACCGCGAAGTGGTAGCGGAAGTCCGAACCGGAGTGGATGGCCCGCTGCGTCAGGTCCGGCACGCCGTCCATGTCGCAGCGCAGCCGTACCCCGTGGGAGTGGAGGGTGGTCGTGGCGGGCAGCCGGTTGGCCAGGGTCAGGTCGAGTACGTCACCAGCCGTCACCCGCACCAGCGGGCCCGGCACCTCCTCGTTGTACGCCCAGGTGTGCACCGCCCGCCCGCCCAGGTCCAGGTGGGCTTCGGCGGCGGTGAACCGGAAGGTGCGTACCCGGCCGGCCCCCCGTTTCCGCTCGGCTGCCAGGACCTCCGGATCCGACGGGTTGACGTACCCCCGGGGGCCGGGCGGGACGAACTTCTCCCCGTCGCCCACCGGTTGGGGGCCGAAACGGGGCGCGGAACCGGGGCCGGTGCAGGACGCCAGGAATCCCGCGCCGGCGGCGGCGATCGGGGTACGGAGCAGAGTACGCCGAGAAGGTTTGTACATGTCCTGAATCAGACATGTTGTGTGGTGATAAGGCCGCTTTCATACGGCCGAATGCCGGATGTGTCGGCGGCAGATTCCACCGGCAGGCGGATTCAACCCGCTCAGGCGGCCTTGGCCTTGGTGGCGTACATGTCGACGTACTCCTGGCCCGACAGCCGCATCACCTCGGCCATGACCGAGTCCGTCACCGCCCGCAGCACGTAGCGGTCGCGGTCCATGCCCTCGTACCGCGAGAACTCCATCGCCTCGCCGAAGCGGACGGTGACCCGGCCCGGCCGCGGCAGGCCCCGGCCGCCCGGCTGCAGCTTGTCCGTGCCGATCATGGCGAACGGCACCACCGGAGCGCCGGTCATCAGGGTGAGGCGGGCGATACCGGTGCGGCCCCGGTACAGGCGCCCGTCGGGCGACCGGGTGCCCTCGGGGTAGATCCCGAAGACCCTGCCCTCCTCCAGGATCCGCCGGCCCGTCATCAGCGCGGCCACGCCGCCGCTCGCCCCGTCCCGGTCCACCGGGATCATGCCGACGCCGGTGAAGAACCACGCCATCAGCCGGCCCTTGACCCCCTTGCCGGTGACGTACTCGTCCTTGCCGATGAAGAACACCTGCCGCTTGGTGACCACCGGCAGCACGATGGAGTCGATGAACGTGAGGTGATTACCGGCCAGAATCACCGGGCCGTCACCGGGGATGTGCTCCGCGCCCTCCACCTGGGGGCGGAACATCAGGCGCATGATCGGTCCGAGCACTGCCTTGATGAACGCGAAGCGGGACAACGCTTCCTCCGATGTCAAGGGGGGCGGTATGAGTCTGTGCAGGTGAGGACATTACTCGCGGCGCAGGGCCGTGCGCACATCGGGGACGCCCGGTTCACCGAGGCCTTACGAAGTGTTGACGCGCGTTTACCTGCGGTGGCGCCCGGAGGACGGCGCGTAACGGCCTTGCGGGGATGTGACGGACATCGCGCCGGATCGGGGCTCCGGGTCCGACGGTCCGTCACCCTCCGCCGCTCGCGGGACACCCGACATCACCCGGGTGTTCGAACCGGGGCCTCCCCCCGGTCATGTGTACGACCCTACGATCGGCCCGCACCGACGGACGAACGTGGCAGGAGGACGCTCATGGACGGCGACCAGGCGAACGGGCAGACGCAGGGAACGGGACGGCGGGCGCTCCTCGGCGCCGCCGTCCTCGGCGCGGGCGGGGCGGTCCTCGGACTGCCCGGCACCGCCCGGGCCGCCGGCCGTCGCACGGCCGGGCACGGCGGACGCGGCCTGAAGAGCCTGCCGGTGCCGACGATCATCGGCCACCGCGGCGCCAGCGGCTACCGCCCCGAGCACACCTTCGGCTCCTACGACCTGGCTCTGGACCTGGGCGCCGACGTGGTCGAGGCGGGCGACCTCGTGCCCACCAAGGACGGCCACCTGGTCTGCCGGCACGAGCCGGAGATCGGCGGTACGACGGACGTCGCCTCCCGTCCGGAGTTCGCCGACCGCAAGGCCACCAAGGTGCTCGACGGGGTCTCCACCACCGGGTGGTTCACCGAGGACTTCACGCTCGCCGAGCTGAAGACGCTGCGCGCCGTGGAGCGCATCCCGGCCAACCGGCCGCACAACACCCTCTACGACGGCCGCTGGGAGATCCCCACCTTCGAAGAGGTCCTGAAGTGGCAGGACGAGCAGACCCGCAAGCGCGGCAGGCAGGTCTGGATCTACCCGGAGACCAAGCACCCGACCTACTTCCGCAAGCTGGGCCTCGGCCTGGAGGAGCGGGTGGCGAAGCTGCTGCGCAAGTACGGCAAGGACGGCCGCAACTCCCCGGTCATCCTGCAGTCCTTCGAGCCCACCAGCATCCAGCGGCTGAACCGGCTGGTCGACAACCCGCTCGTCGTCCTGCTCTCCTCGGCGAACAGCCGCCCGTACGACTTCGTCGAGGCGAACGACCCGCGCACGGTCGCCGACCTCATCACCCCCAAGGGCCTGCGGGAGATCGCCGGCTACGCCCAGGGCATCGGCCCGACCCTGGACCTGGTCATCCCGAAGAAGGCGGACGGCACCCTGGGCGAGCCGACCACGCTGGTCTCCGACGCCCACCGGGTCGGCCTGGTCCTGCACCCCTACACCATGCGGAACGAGAACCCCTTCCTGCCGGCCGAGTACCGCAAGGGCGGTGCGGCCGACGCCTACGGCGATGTCTTCGGTGCCTACAAGGCGTACTTCGCGACCGGGATCGACGGCGTCTTCACCGACAACGCCGACACCGGACTGCTCGCCCGCGCCGACTTCCTGAAGGGCTGACGGCCTTCTGCTCCGAGGAGCCGACGGCATCCCGGCGGGCCGGCCGCGTCAACCGCGGCTTTCGCCCCGCACCCGTTCGGAGTGACTGTGCGCCGCCCCGGCAACCCCCCGCCGGGGCGGCTCGTCGTTCCGCATATGACGCACGACCTGGTTGCCGCCCTGCGCCCCCTGCTCACCGCCGAGGCCTCCGCCGAGGCACATGCCGCCGGGGGCGAACCCGGCGACCTGGAGCAGGCCGTCTGGCTCCGGCTCCTGGAGCGGCTGGAGACCGACGGGCCGCCGCCGGACCCGCAGGGCTGGCTGCGCAGGGCCGTGCGCGCGGAGGCCCGCCGCAGCCGCCGCACCACCCGCCTGGAACGCCCCTACGGCGCCGAACCGGCCGACGACCTCCGCCCCGGCCCCGAACAGCACGTCCTCGCCGCCGCCCGGTACCGCGCCCTGCGCGACGCGGTGCGCCGGCTGCCCGGCCGCTGCCCCCGGCTCATCGAGGCCCTGCTCTCGCCGAAGGACCTCACATACCGGGAGATCGCGGGGGAGTTGGGTATCTCACAGGGAAGTCTTGGACCGGAACGCTCCAGATGTCTCGGTTGTCTGCGCCGATTGCTCACACCGGAGGTTGCGGCGTGCGAAGCGCGGGGATAGGAGTGGGGGACGACAGGTGATCAGGTGAGCGGGAGGCATGCGCACATGGGCATGAGCGTGACCATCTCGGTGGCGACCGAACAGGACGCGGAGCAGATCTTCCGGCTCCAGTACCTGTGCTTCCAGAGCGAGGCGGCGCTCTACGGCAACTACCGCATCGACCCGCTCGTGCAGACCCTGGACTCCGTCCGTCAGGAGGTCGCCTCCGACTGCGTCTTCGTCGCCCGGCTCGGCGACGAGGTGGTCGGCTCGGTGCGCGGCAAGGTCACCGAGGACGGCGCCGCGGCCATCGGCAAGCTCTGCGTCCACCCCCGCCTCCAGGGCCACGGCATCGGTGCCAGGCTGCTGCGCACGGCGGAAGCGGCCCTGGAGTCGGAGCGCGGCGCGACGACGTTCCGTCTCTTCACCGGCCACCGCAGCGAGGGCAACCTCCGCCTCTACCGCCGCGTCGGCTACCAGACGGTGGGCCGCGCCAAGGGCGCCGACGGCGTGGAGATGATCATCCTGGAGAAGCAGGCGGGGCAGTACGCGGCTACGGCCTGACGGTGTCGCGCGCCTTCCGCAGCCAGTACATCGCGGAGACCGGCAGCAGCACCGGGATGAAGATGTAGCCCGCCCCGTAGTACGACCACACGGTGGTGTCCGGGAACGCCGAGCGGTCGACCAGGGTCCAGGTGCCCACGAGGAGCACACCCGCGAGTTCGGCGGCGCAGCACACCAGCGCCGCCCTGCGGGCCGTCTCCCCGCCCCGGACCAGCGTGTAGGTGATGAAGCCGTACACCACACCGGCCACCGCCGACAGCGCATAGGCCAGCGGCGCCCGGTCGAACTCCGTGCTGATCTGGTACGCCGAACGCGACACCGCGCCGACGACCATCACGCCGTAGAACCAGACGAGCAGCATGCCCGGCCCGCTGATCAGCCGGGCCGGCTTCTCCTCCGCCGCCGTCACCTCAGCCTCCCCAGATGTCGTAGAGCCGTACTTCCAGGACGGCCAGCACCACACCGCCGGCGGCCACCGTCACCGAGCCCCAGCGGGACCGCTCGGCCAGTGACATCAGGCCCGCCGCCGGCACACACGCGAACGCGCCCAGCAGATACGCCACGAAGATCGTCGTCCCCTGCTCCGGCTTCTCGCCCCGCGCCAGCTGCACGACCCCGATCGCCAGCTGCACGACGGCCAGCAGCGACACCACGGCCATGCCGATGAAGTGCCAGTCCTTCGTCGGCTGGTCGCGGTAGGCGGCCCAGCCGCACCACGCGGCGAGCAACAGCGCGGCGACCCCGGTCACCAGCGTCAGGGGATTGAGCATGCCGTGACCTTATTACGGCCGAAACGGGCCGTCTCCGCCGCCCCCGCCGTACACCGTAGGGTCTAGACCATGACGATCCATGCGCACGCCCTCCTGTTCGACAACGACGGCACCCTCGTCTCCTCCCTCGACTCCGTCGAGCGCTGCTGGACCCGCTGGGCCCGGGAGTACGGGATCACCGCCGAGGAGTTCGGACGCGTCGAGCTGCACGGGCGGACCGCCGTCGAGATCGTCGCCGACCTGCTGCCCGCCCGCCTGGTGCCGGAGGCGGTGGCCCGGGTCGAGCAGCTGGAGGTGGAGGACGTACCGAACGGCGGGGTACGGCTGCTGCCCGGCACCCGCGCGTTCCTGGACTCGCTGCCGGCCGACCGCTGGGCCGTGGTCACCTCCGCCACCCGGCGCCTGGCCGAGGCCCGCCTGGCCGCCGTCGGCATCTCCCCGAAGTCCCTGGTCTCGGCCGACGACGTCACCCGCGGCAAGCCCGACCCCGAGCCCTACCTGCTCGCCGCCCGGCAGCTCGGCGTGGACCCCGCCCACTGCGTGGTCTTCGAGGACGCCCCCGCCGGACTGCGGGCGGGCCGCGCGGCCGGCATGACCACCGTGGCGTTGGCCACAACCCACCGGGCGCACGAGCTGGACGCCGACCTGGTGGTGCGGGACCTGTCGGCCTTGTCGGCACTGGTCACCGACGGGGGAGTGGGGATCGCCGTCCGTGGCTGATTCCCCGGCCGTCGCCGTCCACCGCTGTCCAGTATGCGGACAGCGGCGTCCGGTCAAGACCGTCCGTCTGCTTTACTGAGCGCATGACCACGACGAGCTGCCGCACCCTTGCGACCGAGGCGACCATGACGCCCGGTGCTCGTTGTATGTGTCGCCTGATGTGTCGAATGTGCGCCTTCTAGAGGGCCCCCGCATCAGCTGAGCCTCGCGCCCCGAAGCGAGAGCCGTGGCATGTCCGTGCCCCGCAGACCGCACAGGACGAAGCGCCACCCTCCATGCCGGAACCGCATGCACCCGTGCCCGGGCACACCCACGCCCGCGCACTCGACAGTGACGGAAACCCACGTGATCACCACCTCGGGCCTGACCAAGGTCTACCGCTCCCGCGGCCGTGAGGTCACCGCCCTCGACGGCGTCGATCTCCACGTCCGCGAAGGCGAGGTCTACGGCGTCATCGGCCAGTCCGGCGCCGGCAAGTCCTCCCTCATCCGCTGCGTCAACCTGCTGGAGCGCCCCACCTCCGGCACCGTGACCGTCGCCGGGCAGGACCTCACCGCCCTGGCCGGCCGCGGCCCCCGCGCCGGCAGGGAACTGCGCCGCGCCCGCAGCCGGATCGGCATGGTCTTCCAGCACTTCAACCTGCTGTCCTCGCGGACCGTCCAGGACAACGTCGAGCTGCCGCTGGAGATCCTCGGCCAGGCGGGCCGGGCCCGCTCCCGCAAGGCGCTGGAGCTGCTCGACCTGGTCGGCCTCGCCGACAAGGCCAAGGCCTACCCCGCCCAGCTCTCCGGCGGCCAGAAGCAGCGCGTCGGCATCGCCCGCGCCCTCGCCGGCGACCCCAAGGTGCTGCTCTCCGACGAGGCCACCAGCGCCCTCGACCCCGAGACCACCCGCTCCATCCTCCAGCTGCTGCGCGACCTGAACCGGCAGCTGGGCCTGACCGTCCTGCTCATCACCCACGAGATGGACGTCGTGAAGTCGGTCTGCGACTCCGCCGCCCTCATGGAGAGGGGCCGGATCGTGGAGTCCGGCACGGTCAGCGAGTTGCTCGCCACGCCCGGCTCCGAGCTGGCCGCCGCGCTCTTCCCGGTCAGCGGCGAGCGCACCGGCGCCGACCGGACCGTCCTCGACATCACCTTCCACGGCGAGGCCGCCACCCAGCCGGTCATCTCCCAGCTCTCGCGCACCTACAACATCGACATCTCCATCCTCGGCGCCGCCATCGACACCGTCGGCGGCCTCCAGATCGGCCGCATGCGCATCGAACTGCCCGGCCGCTACGAGGACAACGTGGTGCCGGTCGGGTTCCTGCGCGAACAGGGCCTGCAGATCGACGTGGTGGGCCAGGAGAACCTGCTGGTGAAGGAAGGTGCCAAGTGACCTGGTCCGAGATGCAGCCGCTGCTGTCGCAGGCGTGTTGGGACACGCTCTACATGGTCGGCTGGTCGACACTGATCGCCGTCGTCGGCGGCCTTCCGCTCGGCATCCTCCTGGTCCTCACGGACCGGGGCGGCCTGCTGCAGAACGTCGTCGCCAACAAGGTCATCGGGCAGGTCGTGAACGTGGCCCGCTCCATGCCGTTCATCATCCTGATGGTCGCGCTGATGGGGGTCACCCGCTCGATCACCGGGACGACCATCGGCCGCGAGGCCGCCATCGTGCCGCTCGCCATCGGCGCCATTCCCTTCTTCGCGCGCCTGGTCGAGACGGCCGTCCGTGAGGTGGACGGCGGGCTCGTCGAGGCCGTCCAGTCGATGGGCGGCAGCACCTGGACCATCGTCCGCAAGGTGCTCGTACCGGAGTCCCTGCCCTCCCTGATCGCCAGCACCACCACCACGATCGTCGCCCTCATCGGCTACTCCGCCATGGCCGGCACGGTCGGCGCCGGCGGCCTCGGGGACATCGCCATCCGCTACGGCTACCAGCGCTTCGAGACCCAGATGATGTGGATCACCGTCGGCATCCTCGCCGTCGTCATCTCCGTCATCCAGTTCGCCGGCGACTTCGCGGCCCGCTCCCTGCACCGCCGGGGCGGCCGGTCCGGTCCCGCGCCCAGGCTCCGCCTGCTGAAGGCCAAGGAGCCCGCGGCGGCCGACGTCGGCAAGGTCGCGTAAAGACACCCAGACTCCCCGTTCACCCGTACACGGGGTCGCACCACCCATAAGGAAAGGCACTTTTCGTGCGTAACACCGCCAAGCTCACCACCGCCGTCCTCGCCACCGGAGCCCTCACCCTCGGGCTGACCGCCTGCGGCTCCGGCAAGGACTCCGGCTCCTCCGACACGAGCGGCCCCCTGGTCGTCGCCGCGAGCCCGACCCCGCACGCCGAGATCCTCAACTTCGTCAAGGACAAGCTGGCGAAGAAGGCGGGCCTCGACCTGGAGGTCAAGGAGTTCACGGACTACATCACGCCGAACACGGCGACCGAGGACGGCTCGGTGGACGCCAACTACTTCCAGAACCAGCCGTACCTGGACGACTTCAACAAGAAGCGCGGCACCCACATCGTGCCCGTCGTCACGGTGCACCTGGAGCCGCTCGGCCTCTACTCCCACAAGATCAAGAAGGCCGACGCCCTCAAGAGCGGTGCGACCATCGCCGTCCCGAACGACGCCGTCAACGAGGCCCGCGCCCTGAAGCTGCTCGCCGCCAACGGGCTCATCACCCTCAAGGACGGCGCCGGCAGCGAGGCCACCCCGCAGGACATCGCCAAGAACCCCAAGAACCTCAAGTTCAAGGAGGTCGAGGCGGCCCAGACCGCGCGCTCCCTGGACGACGTCGACGCGGCCGTGATCAACGGCAACTACGCCATCTCCTCCGGCATCAAGCCCGCCAAGGAGGCCCTGGTCCTGGAGTCCCCGAAGAACAGCCCCTACGGCAACTTCCTCGCCGTGAAGAAGGGCAACGAGAAGGACCCGCGCGTCAAGAAGCTCGCGAAGCTCCTCACCTCGCCCGAGGTCAAGAAGTTCATCGAGGACAAGTACCAGGGCTCGGTCATCCCGTCCTTCTGAGCCGTCAGGGGGGACTGAGACCATGCGCACGTCCGTCGTCGCCGTGGCGGCACTGGCCGCCCTCGGCCTCACCGCCTGCGGCTCCGGCACGGACTCCGGCAAGGGCGGTGGCAAGGACGACACCCTCGTCGTCGGCGCCACCGCCGTCCCGGCCGGCGAGGTGCTCGCCTACGTCAAGGAGCACCTCGCCGCCAAGGCCGGCCTGAAGCTGGAGATCAAGGAGTTCACGGACTACGTCCTGCCGAACACCGCCCTCCAGGAGGGCGAGCTGGACGCCAACCTCTACCAGAACCAGCCCTACCTGGACGACTTCAACAAGTCCAGGGGCACCGACCTCGTCCCGGTCGTCAAGCCCTACCTGCCGCCCATGGGCGTCTACTCCCACAAGGTCGAGCGCGTCACCCGGCTCGCCGACGGAGCCACCGTCGCCGTGCCGAACGACACCACCAACGAGGGCCGCGCCCTCAGGCTGCTGGCGGCCGGCGGTCTCGTCGAGCTGAAGGACGGCGCCGGCGCCGACGCGTCCCCCGCGGACATCGCGGCCAACCCCCGGCACCTGCGGTTCAAGGAGCTGGAGGCCGCCCAGCTGCCCCGCTCGCTGGACGACGTGGACGCCGCGGTCATCAACAACAACTACGCCCAGGACGCGGGCCTCAGCCCCACCGAGGACGCGATCCTCCTGGAGTCGGCGAAGGACAACCCCTACGCCAACCTCCTCGCCGTCAAGCGCGGCAACGAGGACGACCCGCGGGTGAGGAAGCTCGCCAAGCTGCTCGTCTCGCCCGAGGTGCGCAGGTTCATCCAGGACAAGTACCACGGGTCCGTCCTGCCGGTGACCGGCGGCTGACGGCGCGTACACGGGGTTTCGCCACGCACGGGGTCCACTCCCTCACCGGGTGTGGACCCCGTTGTGCGGTTCAGTGGTTTCATGCTGCATGCTGGGCAGTTCAGCAGGCCTGACGGCCCTGACGGTCTTCCGAGGAATTTCCGAAGGTTACGGAGCGGCGCATGACGAGCACCTTCCCCAACATCTCCATCAGCACGGAGCGGTTGGTGCTGCGTCCCCTCGACGAGGACGACGTGCCCGCCCTGGCCGAGATGATGAACGACGAGCAGGTCGTCGCCTGGACCACCGTCCCCCACCCCTACGGCGCGGCCGACGCCCACGAGTGGATCACCCGGCTGGCCCCCGACGAGCGCACCGGGGGCCGCGGCATCGTCCTCGCCGTCACCGAGTTCCTCACCCAGCGGCTCGTCGGCATCGTCCACCTGAGGAACACCGACTGGCGCGTCCGCTCCAGCGAGATCGCCTACGTCGTCGCCCCCTGGGCCCGCGGCGAGGGCTACGCCTCCGAAGCCGCCCTCGCCATGGCCCAGTGGCTGTTCCACGACCAGAAGTTCGAGCGGCTCGAACTGCGCACCGCCGCCGACAACACCGCCTCCCAGCAGGTGGCCCAGAAGATCGGCTGCATCAGCGAGGGCGTCCTGCGCAACGCCTGGATAGCGCGGACCAGGACCGAGGACGGCACCTGGACCGACGTACGCACGGACGTCATCGTGTGGAGCCTGCTGCCGGAGGACCTCGCCGGAGCCGGCGAGCACCTGGCCGACGGCGGTGGTTTCCCGTCGTACTCGGACTGGAACTGAGACCCCGAGCCCCACCAGGTACTCTCACGGAGCCCGCTACGGGCCCACCCCACCCGAAGACCTGCGCAGAACCCCTGGAGACTGACGACGATGGCCGACCGGGTCACGGTGATCGGCTGGGACGGCTCGCCGCTGACCGACGCGGCACGGGCCGCCCTCGGCGCCGCCACCCTCGTGGCGGGCGCCGCCCACCACCTGGCGCTGCCCGAGCTGCCGCCCGCCGCCGAACGCATCCGCCTCGGCAGCCTCGCCCTGGCCGCCCGCCGCATCGCCGCCCACCGCGGCACCGCGGTCGTGCTCGCCGACGGCGACCCCGGCTTCTTCGGCGTCGTACGGACCCTGCGCGCACCGGAGTTCGGCCTGGAGGTCGAGGTCGTCCCCGCCGTCTCCGCGGTCGCCGCCGCCTTCGCGCGCGCCGGGATGCCCTGGGACGACGCCCAGGTCGTCGTCGCCCACCCGCGCACCCTGCGCCGGGCCGTGAACGTCTGCCGCGCCCACACCAAGGTCGCCGTCCTCACCGCACCGGGCGCCGGCCCCGCCGAACTCGGCCTCCTGCTGGAGGGCGTGCACCGCACCTTCGTCATCTGCGAGGAACTGGGCACCGACCGCGAGCAGGTCAGCGTCGTCACCTCCGACAAGGCCGCCGACCACACCTGGCGCGACCCCAACGTCGTCATCGTCATCGGCGGCCCCGCCGGCGCCGGCGAGAGCGGCGGCTGGATCGCCGGGCGCGACCCGGGCGCCGGCCCGCGCGGCTGGGTCCAGCCCGACGAGAGCTACGGCGCCGGGCCGGGAGCCGGACCGGGAACCGCGCCGGGCGGAGGGCTCGGCGAGGGGGAGACGCAGCTGCTGCGCGCCGCCCAACTCGCCCGCCTCGGGCCCCGGATCGGCGACCTCGTCTGGGACATCGGCTGCGGCAGCGGCGCGTTCGCCACCGAGGCCGCGCGCGCCGGTGCGGCCGTCATCGCCGTCGACCACGACCCCGCCGCCTGCGCCCGCACGGACGCCTCGGCCCGCCGCTTCGGCGTCCAGCTCCAGATCGTCCACGGCAGCGCCCCGCACGTCCTCGAATACCTGCCCGAACCGGACGTCGTGCGAGTGGGTGGCGGGGGACCGGCGGTCGTCTCCGCGGTCGCCGACCGGCGCCCGCAGCGCATCGTCACGCACGCCGCGACCCGGGACGCCGCCGAACGCGTCGGCCGCGACCTGACCGAGCACGGGTACCGGGTCGAGTGCGCCCTGCTGCAGTCCGTCGAACTCGACACCCGGGCCTGGACGGAGACCGAGCGGAACGTAGCGTTCCTGCTCAGCGGGGTACTGCCGGACCGCGCCCCGTGATCCTGTTGTCGTACCGCGCGCGGTAGGCTGGCCGATCGTTGTACCGCACCGGTGGCCCGAACTTCGTTCGCCAATGTCCGGATCGCACGCCCGTTTTGGGGTGGGTGTGGTACTGCGGAACCGGAGGACGCGCAACGTGGCGCAGTCCACAGCGGGCTGTCGTGGATCATGCTGTCGCGACGGCGGAACGACCGGGACAATGCCACTGAATGGCTTTGTCGCCTTTTCCGGCGGGTCGTTCGTGCCGCTGGGCACGGACGCTCGTTCTTCACTGCGGGGCGGTCGGTGCGCCGTTCCGGGTGAGCTGGTCGTAGGAGCACTAACCGATGGGCGAGGGGTACGCATGACCGACACCGGCCAGGTCCCGGGCGAGGGGCAGCCGGAGAGCGCAGGCATGGTGGAACAGCCGGGCGTTCCCACGCACGGCGCGTACACCTACCTCTCCGAGGCACCCGCCGAGGACGAAGACCTGCTGCTGCCGGGTGCCCAGGGCGCGTGGGGCAACGAGGTTCCGCCACCCGCTCCGGAACCGGTGGTGGAAGCCGTCCACGAGCCGGGCCCGCACGAGACGGCCGGCCGCGACAGCGGCTCGGTCGACCTCAGCGGCGTACGGCTGCCCGACTCGGGGCCCGTCTCCGTCACCCCGTCCCCCATCCTCTCGGCGCCGCACGATCCGGCGGCCGCGCCGCAGCCGCCGCGCCGCCCGCTGCACCTCGGCCCGCCGATCCCCGACGCCTCGGCGAGCCCGGTCCGCTCCCTCGCCGACCGAGGCCCCGCGGGCGCGCCGGTACGGCAGCCCGGAGCACCGGCCGCCGGCCCCGAGTACCTCGACGTCCAGCCGCAGATGGCTCCGCAGAGCGCGGCCCCCTGGGGCGCGGCCCCGCCCGCCCCGGCCCAGGCCGACGTGCAGGCCCCGGCTGCCGAAACGGTCAACCCGCCCATGTCCGCACCGGCGCCGGCCGAGCAGACCGACGCGGCCCAGGCCGCGGTGGCCCGCCTCACCGGCCAGGTGCCCGGCGTGCACGGCCACGACGGGGTGCAGCCGGTGCACGCCCACGACGGCGTGTACACGGCGCCGACGGGACCCGGCGCGGAAGATGCTCAGGCTGCCGTCGCCGAGGCGACCCCGGCGGAGCAGGCCGCACCGGCCGCCGAGGGTGCTCCGGCCGCCGAGGGTGCTCCGGCCGCCGAGGGTGCTCCGGCCGCCGACGGTGCGCCGACCGCACCCGGGGCCGAAGAGCCCGCGCCCGCCGAGGTGCCGACGCCGGAGGCCCCCGTGGCGGAACCCGCGGAACCAGTGGGGGAACAGAGCGTTCCGGCCGAGGGTGTTCCGTCCGGGCCGGAGCAGGCCGTACCGGCCGAGCCGCCGGCCGGCCCGCAGCCCGCCGAGGCCGCCGGTGCCCAGGGCACCGCGGAGTCCGGCCCGGCGACCGAGGCCCCGGCCCCCACGGCGGCGGCAGCGGACGCGCCTCAGCCGACGGCACCCGCCGAGCCGGCCGGGGCCACGCAGGCTGTCACCGTGGAGCACGCCGACGCGACCGTACAGGCGACGGACGTCGCGCAGCCGGTCGAAGCGCCGGAGCCGGCCGCCGTCGAGCCGGCCCCCGTCGAGCCGACCGCTCCCACGCCGGAGCCGGCCGCTGCCGCACCGGAAGCGGCCGCCGCGGAGCCGGCCGCTCCCGCGCGGCCCGCCGAGGCCGTGGAGCCGGTGGCCGTGCCGCAGTCCGCCCCCGCTCCCGCGGAGCCGGTTGCTGCCGCGCCGGGGGCGGCCGTTGCCGCGCAGTCGGCGGAGGCGTCGCAGCCCGTCGAGTCCGCGCAGCCGGCGGAGGTGTCGCAGCCCGTCGAGTCCGCGCAGCCCGTGGACGCGTCGCAGCCCGCCGAGGTCGCGCAGTCGGTGGAGGCGTCGCAGCCCGCGGCCGTAGAGCCTGTGGCCGTGCCGCAGTCCGCCCCCGCTCCCGCGGAGCCGGTTGCTGCCGCGCCGGGGGCGGCCGTTGCCGCGCAGTCGGCGGAGGCGTCGCAGCCCGTCGAGTCCGCGCAGTCGGTGGAGGCGTCGCAGCCCGGCGAGGTCGCGCAGCCCGTGGACGTGTCCCAGCCCGTCGTCGTGGAGCCGGTGGCCGTGCCGCCGTCCGCCCCCGCCCCCGCCGAGCCGATCGCCTCCGCGCCGGAGGCGGCCGTTGCCGCGCCGGAGCCGACGGCTCCCGCGCCGGAGCCGGCCGCTCCCGCGCCCCAGGCTGCCGACGCGGCGCAAGCCGTCGACGCCCCGCAGCCCCAGGCGCCTGCCGAGTCCCCGCAGTCCGCCGAGCCGCAGGCTCTCGCGCAGGTGGCGGCCGACGCCGTCGAGGCTCAGGCTTCCGTGCAGGTGGCGGTGGACGCCGCGCAGGCTCAGGCGGCCGCGGTCCCCGAGGCGCCGGAGTCCGCCGCCCCCGCCGTGCAGGTCGCCGAGGCGAGCGCGCCGGTGGAGCCGGCCCTGCTCCAGGCCCAGGGGCCGCAGATCGCCGAAGGCGTCCCGCACTTCGCCGACGCCCCGGCCGGGTCCGCCGTGCCCGGGCAGCAGCCGCAGGCCGGGGACGCCGCCGGCCCGGCGCCCGTCGCCGGACCGCAGCTCCAGCCGCAGGCGCCGGAGACCCCGGTGGACGCGGTGCACGCACAGAACCCGGAGCAGCCGCTCCCGTCCAGCCTGCCCGCGGAGCCGGACCAGCAGTCGCTCGGGCAGTTCGTGCCGGTGGAGGGCCAGGTGCCCACCACCCCCCACCTGGCGCCCACCCCGCCGCACCCCCTCGTCGTGCCCGCACCGCGCGAGGGCGAGCCGGCCGTCGTACCGGACGCGGCGCCCGCCCCCGACGTCGTACAGCACGCGGAGGACCTGCAGACCAGGGCTGCCGACCAGGAAGAGAGCACGGCCGCAGTGGAGGAAGCACCGAAGTCCACCGGCCCGGCCGCGCCCGGCTACGCCGACGCCGAGCGCGAGGCCGTCCTGAAGGTCATGCGCGAGCGCCGCGACATCCGCAACGGCTTCCGCAGCGACCCCATCCCGCACGAGGTGCTGCTGAGGGTCCTGGAGGCCGCGCACACCGCGCCCTCCGTCGGCCACTCGCAGCCCTGGGACTTCGTCGTCATCCGCTCCGCCGACACCCGGCGGACGATGCACGAACTGGCGATGCGGCAGCGCGAGGCGTACGCCAAGTCGCTGCCGAAGGGCCGGGCCAAGCAGTTCAAGGAACTGAAGATCGAGGCCATCCTCGACACCCCGGTCAACATCGTCGTCACCGCCGACCCCACCCGCGGCGGCCGGCACACGCTCGGCCGTCACACCCAGCCGCAGATGGCGCCCTACTCCTCGGCGCTCGCGGTGGAGAACCTCTGGCTCGCCGCCCGCGCCGAAGGCCTCGGCGTCGGCTGGGTCAGCTTCTTCGACGAGCGGGAGATGGTCCGCGCGCTCGGCCTGCCCGAGCACCTGGAGGTCGTCGCCTACCTGTGTGTCGGGTACGTCGACGAGTTCCCGGACGAGCCGGAGCTGATGCAGGCCGGCTGGTCCAAGCGACGCCCCCTGTCCTGGGTGGTGCACGAGGAGACGTACGGCCGCCGCGCCCTGCCCGGAGAGGAACCCCACGACCTGCTCGCCGAGACCGTCGCACAGATCCGCCCGCTCGACGCCAAGGCCCTCGGTGAGGCCTGGGAACGCCAGAAGCGGATGACCAAGCCGGCCGGCGCGCTCGGCATGCTGGAGATCATCTCCGCGCAGCTGTCCGGGCTGTCCCGGCAGTGCCCGCCGCCGATCCCGGAGCCCGCCGCCGTCGCCATCTTCGCCGGCGACCACGGCGTCCACGCCCAGGGCGTCACCCCCTGGCCGCAGGAGGTGACCGCCCAGATGGTGGCCAACTTCCTCGGCGGGGGAGCCGTCTGCAACGCCTTCGCCGGCCAGGTCGGCGCCGAGGTGTGCGTCGTGGACGTGGGCGTGGCCGCCGACCTGCCGGCCACCCCCGGCCTGCTGCCGCGCAAGATCCGCGGCGGTACGTCCGACATGACCACCGGCCCCGCGATGACCCGCGAGGAGGCCAAGGCTGCCATCGAGGTCGGCATCGAGACCGCCCGCGACCTGGTCGCGGCCGGCAACAAGGCGTTGCTGACGGGCGAGATGGGCATCGCCAACACCACGGCCTCGGCCGCCCTCATCTCGGTCTTCACGGGTGCCGACCCGGCCGAGGTGACCGGGCGGGGCACCGGTATCAACGACGAGACGCTCGCCCGCAAGACCGAGGTCGTCCGCCGGGCCCTGGAGCTCCACCAGCCGGACCCGGCCGACCCGATCGGCGTCCTCGCGGCGATCGGCGGCTTCGAGCACGCGGCCATGGTGGGCCTGCTCCTCGGCGGCGCCTCGCTGCGTACGCCGGTGATCCTGGACGGCGTCAGCGCCGGTGCCGCGGCCCTCGTGGCCCGCGCCATCGCGCCGGAGGTCCTCGCGGCCTGCATCGCCGGCCACCGCAGCGCGGAGCCCGGCCACGTCGCCGCCCTCAACAAGCTGGGCCTGCGCCCGCTGGTCGACCTCGACCTGCGCCTCGGCGAGGGAACGGGCGCCCTGCTGGCCCTGCCCCTGGTCCAGAGCGCGGCGAGGGCGATGCACGAGGTGGCGACGTTCGACTCGGCGGGCGTCACGGAGAAGTAGCCGCCGCGGCACGGGGAGGTCCGGTGTTCAGCTGCCGGACCACCCGTGCCGTGTGCCGTGTCCACGGCATAAAATCCGCACGTCAGGGCCGCTCCGAAGGTGCAGCGCGCCCATGCCACAGCTGCACGAGGAGCCGTACCTCATGGCCGAACACCCCGCCTACCCCGTAGGCCTCCGCCTCTCCGGCCGCCGTGTGGTCGTCCTCGGCGGCGGCCAGGTCGCCCAGCGCCGCCTCCCGGCCCTGATCGCCGCGGGTGCGGACATCGTCCTCGTGTCCCCCGGGGCGACCCCGTCGGTCGAGGCCATGGCGGACGCCGGCGAGATCACCTGGGTGAGGCGCGCGTACGAGGACGGAGACCTCGCCGAGGCCTGGTACGCCCTCATCGCCACCAGCGACCCCGAGGCCAACGCGCGGGCCTCCGCGGAGGCGGAGCGGCACCGCGTCTGGTGCGTCCGCTCCGACGACGCCGACCAGGCGACCGCGTGGACCCCGGCGACCGGTCACAGCGAGGGCGTCACCGTGGCCGTACTCACCACGCACGCGCGTGGCCGCGACCCCCGGCACACCGCCGCCATCCGGGACGCGGTCGTCGAGGGCCTGCGCGACGGCACCCTCGTCGCCCCGCACCACCGCACCCGCACCGCCGGTGTGGCCCTGGTCGGCGGCGGACCCGGCGACCCGGACCTGATCACGGTCCGCGGCCGGCGCCTGCTCGCCGAGGCGGACGTCGTCATCGCCGACCGGCTCGGCCCGCGCGACCTGCTCGCCGAACTCCCGCCGCACGTCGAGGTCATCGACGCGGCGAAGATCCCCTACGGCCGCTACATGGCCCAGGAGGCCATCAACAACGCGCTCATCGAGCACGCCAAGCAGGGCAAGGCGGTGGTCCGGCTCAAGGGCGGCGACCCGTACGTCTTCGGCCGGGGCATGGAGGAGGTGCAGGCGCTCGCCGAGGCCGGCATCCCGTGCACCGTGGTGCCGGGCATCTCCAGCTCGATCTCGGTGCCGGGCGCGGCCGGCATCCCGGTCACGCACCGGGGTGTCGCCCACGAGTTCACCGTGGTCAGCGGGCATGTGGCGCCCGACGACGAGCGTTCCCTGGTCGACTGGCCGTCGCTGGCCCGGCTCACCGGCACGCTCGTGGTCCTGATGGGCGTCGACAAGATCGGCAAGATCGCCGAGACGCTCGTCGCGCACGGCAAGTCCCCCGAGACGCCGGTCGCCCTCGTGCAGGAGGGCACCACGGCCGCGCAGCGTCGCGTGGACGCCACCCTGGCCACGGTCGCCGAGACGGTGCGCACCGAGGACGTGAAGCCCCCCGCGGTCATCGTCATCGGCGAGGTCGTACGGGTCGGCCCCGAGCGGCCTTCGGCGTGACCTTGGCCTGAACACGCGTAACCCGGGGTAACCCATCCCTTCCCAGCCGTTGGCACCACTCCCAGGACAAGGCAGTATCACCCTGTGGCCGATCTCATCACCGTCGAGGATCCCGACGACCCGCGCCTGAGCGACTACACGGGCCTGACCGACGTCGAGCTGCGCCGCAAGCGCGAGCCCGCCGAGGGCCTGTTCATCGCCGAGGGCGAGAAGGTCATCCGCCGGGCCAAGGAAGCCGGCTACGAGATGCGGTCGATGCTGCTCTCCGCCAAGTGGATCGACGTCATGCGCGACGTCATCGACGAACTCCCCGCTCCGGTGTACGCCGTCAGCCCCGAGCTCGCCGAGCGTGTCACCGGCTACCACGTGCACCGCGGCGCCCTCGCCTCCATGCAGCGCAAGCCGCTGCCCGCGGCCGGCGAACTGCTCCGCTCCGCCCGCCGGGTGGTGGTCATGGAGTCGGTGAACGACCACACCAACATCGGCGCCATCTTCCGCTCGGCGGCGGCCCTCGGCATGGACGCGGTGCTGCTGTCGCCCGACTGCGCCGACCCGCTGTACCGGCGGAGCGTCAAGGTGTCCATGGGCGCGGTGTTCTCGGTGCCGTACGCCCGGCTGGAGACCTGGCCCCGGGACCTGGACGCGGTCCGCGAGGCCGGCTTCACCCTGCTCGCGCTCACCCCGGACGACAAGGCCCGCACCCTGGACGAGGCCGCCCCGCACACCATGGACCGGGTCGCCCTCATGCTCGGTGCCGAGGGCGACGGACTGTCCACGCAGGCGCTGGTCGCCGCCGACGAATGGGTCCGCATCCCGATGTCCCACGGCGTCGACTCGCTCAACGTGGGCGCGGCGGCCGCGGTCGCCTTCTACGCGGTGGCGACGGGCCGGCCGGCCTCCTGACCGCGCGGGTCCGAGGGTGCCGTTCCGGTCGGGCTCAGTCCCCGGCGTCGTGGCTCAGTTCCCGGCGTCGTGGCTCAGCTTCGACCGCTGCTCGTCGGACATGACCTTCCCGTCGACGGCCGGCGGGTAGCCGGGCTGCGTGTGCCGCTGCCGCTGGACTCCGCCGTCGTCGCCGAGACCGCGCGCCGGCCCCTGGCAGCCCTGGGCCACGGCGATCCCGAGGGCGACCAGCAGGGTCACCACCACGAACACGAACAGCCGCTGCCGCAGCAGCCGGGGATTGGCGGGCCGCCGTCCGGTCCGCGCCGGGCGCTGCCCCGGCCGCCGCGAGCCGCCGCGCGGAGCGGGACGGCCACCGCCGGAGCGCGGCCCGCCGCCCCGCGGTGCCGGGGTGGGTCGCGCCGTGCCCGGCCGGGAGGAGGCGGTGGCGCCCCCGCGCGCACCGCTGCCGCCGCGTGAGGGGACCCCGCCCCGGGACGGCACGTCCGCCCGCGAGGACATCCCGCCCCTGGCCGGCGCCTCACCGCGGGAGACCGGGCCGCCGCGCGCCGGCATCCCGCCCCGGGCCGGGGTGCCCCCGCGCGGCAGCGGCGTACCGGGAGAGGTACGCCGCTGGGTGCGCTGCTGCTCGGGATAGGTGTCGACGAGCCGTCCGGTGGGCCGGTCCGCCTCGGCGGCACGCGGCGCGGGCGGCCGTACGCCGTCCAGGCCCTGCGCCTCCCGGGCGGCGATCTCCTTCAGCCGCAGCGACAGCTGCAGGGTGCTCGGCCGTTCGTCGGGATCCTTCGCCAGACAGGCCCGGATCAGCGGGGCGAGCGCGTCCGGCACGCCGTGCAGGTGCGGCTCCTCGTGCACCACCCGGTACAGCATCACCTCGGAACTGCCGTGCCCGAAGGGCGAGTCGCCGGTCGAGGCGTACGCCAGCGTCGCGCCCAGGGAGAAGACGTCGGTGGCCGGGGTGACCGCGGCGCCGCGCACCTGTTCCGGGGCGAGGAAGCCGGGGGAGCCGACCGCGGTGCCGACATGGGTGAGCGTGGAGGCACCGGTGGCCCAGGCGATGCCGAAGTCGATGATCCGCGGTCCCTTGGGGGACAGCAGGATGTTGGAGGGCTTGAGGTCCCGGTGGACGACGCCGGCCTCGTGCACGGCGACCAGTCCCTCGGACAGGGCCGCGCCGATCGCCGCGGTGTCCGCGGCGCCGAGCGCGCCCTCGTCGGCGACCTTGTCGTGCAGGGAGGGTCCGGGTACGTACTGGGTGGCGAACCAGGGCCGCTCGGCCTCCAGGTCCGCGGCGACCAGCCGGGCCGTGCACCCGCCCCGGATGCGCCGGGCGGCCGACACCTCGCGCGCGAACCGCGACCGGAACTCCTGGTCCTCCGCCAGATCGGGACGGATCACCTTCAGCGCGACCCGCTGCCCCTTCTTGTCGGAGCCGAGATAGACCACGCCCATCCCGCCCGCGCCGAGCCGTCGGTGAAGCCTGAACGAGCCGACGACGCGCGGGTCCTCGCGCCTCAGGCGCATCATCGCCATGTTCATCCCCGCTGCCCGGTCCTGTGACGTGGCACAGCTTACGTTTCCACGGCCGCCTGCGCGCAGAGGCCGCGCCCTCTCGGCCGGACGGATTGTGTGGGCCGACCGGGGGAGGTGAATCCCGGTCAGGAAGCCGCGCGGCACGGCGACTTCCGGTCACCGTGCATGCCAACCAGCCACTCGCGCAGGGAATTTGGGCTCGCGCGGGGCCGCGGTGCGCGGGGCCGCGCCCTGGCCCGGCGACGCTCCGCGGCGGCCCGCGGGCCCGGCCGGCCCCCGGACCGCGTCCCGTCTCCGGCCCCCGCCCGGGCCCCGGCCCGAGTGATCGAACTCACTCTTCCCGACCTCCGGGATGCTTCGGAAATGACCGGACAGAGCGGACCGCCCCCTCCGGGAAGACCCCGACACCCGGGCCCGCGTCTCCACCCAGGGGAGTACTTCGCAGGTCATGGCTCATCCTCCGGGAGGCCCGGCAATCGGTACGAGGGCATGACGCCCCGTGTGCGCCGCGCGCCTAGATTTGAGGTCAAGCGGCGGGTGCAGCACTCGTCCCCCGAGGTCAGGCACCCGCCGCTGCAGATGACAACCGAACGGTCAGGAGAGGGACCATGGCCCACACGGCACCGCGACGCACCGCGTTCGTCCCGCGCCGGACGGGCCGTCGCCACCCCCTGGTGGCGACGCTCATGGCCCTTCCCCTGGCGGCCCTGCTCCTGCTCGTCTGCGACGGCTGGGAGACGGTGGCCACACAGGCGTCGTCCGTGGGTGCGATGCTGGGGCGCTGAGCGGCGACCCCAGGCCCGGAAGAGCGGTCCGGGCGGGGACATCCATCCATGAAACCCCGTGGGGACGGGGGTGCGGCGGACGGCACAGATGCCGGCGCAGCTGGGGAGCTGCGCCGGCATTAGCCGTTTCCGGAGGAACCACGGCGACAATCCGGTGCCGGTGCCTGAGGCTGCGGCTGTGTCCGTGCCACGAGGGCACGACAGCCCTGCCGGAAGCGCGCCGCCCAGCAGCAGGACCGGCTGCGGGCAGTCGTGCCGCTGGGGCGGCACCCCGTCGGCGCGGTCGAGCGCCCCGACCCCCGGCCCGCCCCAGTACCCTCAGCCGAACAGCCAACCCGCCCGAGGCAGCCTTGACCGCAGACACAGGTGCAGACGCACGCAACGGCACCAATACCGGCACCAACACCGGCATCGGTACCAACACCAGCACCAGCATCGGCACCGGCCCCCGCCCCACCCCAGCACCCCCCGCCCTCATACCCGCCCTGACCGCCAGGGCCAAGGCTGCCGCCCACGCGCACCCGCACCCCCACGGACCCACCGCCCTTCCCCCCTGCACCTGCGTCGGCGCAACCCTCGCCGACCGTCAGGACGCCACCGTCGTCCGGCACGCCGGCACCGTCGCCAAGGCGCACGCCCCGGACACCGACCCCGCCGCCCTGACCCTCCGCGTCGCCACGGCCGCCCGCCTCCCCGACGTACTCCTGCCGCCGCTCGGCCCCACCCCGGCCACCCTGCACGACCGCCCGGTGACCCTCTGGCCGTACGGTCTCCCGGTCGACCCGGACGACCCGGACGCGGCTCCCTGGGAGGCCGCCGCCACCCTCCTGGCCCGGCTGCACCGCACCCCCGTCCCCGCCGGCCTCCCCCCGATGCGCGGCCCCGCCAAGGCCGCCCGCGCCCTCGGCAGGCTCCAGGCGGCCCTGCGCAGCACGCCCCACGCGGCGCCCCGCGCCGCCGCCCTCCCCGTCCTGGGCGCGTGGGCCACCCTGCCCGCCTGGGCCCGCGCCGAGGCACCGATGCCCGGCCCTTGGGCCCTGTGCCACGGCGACCTGCACCTCGGCCAGCTCGTCCGGCACCCGGCGCCGGACGGCCCGTGGAAGCTGATCGACGTCGACGACCTCGGCGCCGGCGTCCCGGCATGGGACCTCGCCCGCCCGGCCGCCTGGTACGCCTGCGGTCTCCTCCCGCCCGACGAGTGGACCCGCTTCCTGACCGCCTACCGGCGGGCCGGCGGCCCGGCCGTGCCCGCGGACGGCGACCCCTGGCCCGCCCTCGACGTCCCGGCCCGCGCGCTCACCGTGCAGACGGCCGCCCTCGCGGTCACCAAGGCGCTCGCCGCGGACCGCCCGCTGGACGAGGTGGAGCAGGCCGTGGTCGACGCCTGCGCCCGTATGCCGTCCGTGCCTGCGCAGGCGTCCCGCCCCCCTCGGCCCGCACCCGGTTTCCCGGGCTAGGCTGCAACCGCCCGGGCCCGGACGGAGTCTGTCCTGGGGAAACACGAAGCAGGACCGAACGGCGAGGAGTTGAGCCGAGCATGCAGTGTCCGAAGTGCCATGCGCCGATGCACACCTACAACCGCAACGGCGTCCAGATCGAGCAGTGCAGCGGCTGCCGCGGCATCTTCCTCGACTACGGGGAGCTGGAGGCGCTGACCCGCCTGGAGGCCCAGTGGTCGCAGCCGGCCCCGCCGCCCCCGCCCGCCGCCCCGCAGGCCTACCCGGCCGCCCCGCCCGCGCCCGCCTGGGGCGCCCCGCAGCCCGGCCACGGCGGTCACGGCGGCCACGGTCATTACGGCCACCACCGCCACAAGAGCTTCGGCCACATGCTCTTCTCCAGCTGAGCCGCCGGGCGGCTGAGCACACGCAGGAGCCCCCGGCCGTACGAGACGGCCGGGGGCTCCTTGCTGTGTGGACGATACTGGGATTGAACCAGTGACCTCTTCCGTGTCAGGGAAGCGCTCTCCCGCTGAGCTAATCGTCCGCGGGCTGTGACCCGTGAGTCACAGACAGTGCGCGATACTGGGATTGAACCAGTGACCTCTTCCGTGTCAGGGAAGCGCTCTCCCGCTGAGCTAATCGCGCGGGTGGGATCTTCGAGAAGATCCAGTGGACGATACTGGGATTGAACCAGTGACCTCTTCCGTGTCAGGGAAGCGCTCTCCCGCTGAGCTAATCGTCCTTGGAGGTGGAGACGGGATTTGAACCCGTGTAGACGGCTTTGCAGGCCGTTGCCTCGCCTCTCGGCCACTCCACCAGGAGTGTAGGGGATCGGGATGACCCCTTCTTCCTGCGAGCGGACGACGAGGCTCGAACTCGCGACCTCAACCTTGGCAAGGTTGCGCTCTACCAACTGAGCTACGTCCGCTTGTCGTTTCGGTCCGCTTCCGCGTCCCGGCGACGTGTTGAACTCTAGCGGATTCCCGGGCCAGTACAAAAACGCGTTTCCGCAGCGTGCTGCGGTGCGCCCGACGGACCCGGTGGCCAGGGCCCCCTCGGCGACATCCCGGGGCCGCCCGGCGGACACCCGCCCTAGACTCGACCACGTGCTCCACCACGCTCCTCTCGCCCGCTTCGGTGACCGTGTCGCCACCGGCCTCCTCGACGTCACCAGCGATCCGGCCGCCCTGGACTCCACCGGCTTCTGGGCCGTCTGCCAGGACTTCGAGGGCCGGCTGACCTGCGCCCGCTTCGCGGACGTACGGGAGGAGCCGGTGCCCGCCCCGGCGCCGGGAGGCTGGCGGGGCCCGGCGGTGGGGGACTGGACCTCCTCCCTGGACCGCGCCGCCTACACGGCGGCCGTCCGCCGCATCCGCGAGCACATCGCGGCCGGCGAGGTCTACCAGGCCAACCTCTGCCGGGTGCTCAGCGCGCCCGTTCCCCCCGGCGCCGACGTGGACGCCCTGACCGCCCTCCTGGCCCGTGGCAACCCGGCGCCCTACGCAGGAACGATTCGGCTGCCGGAGCACGGCGTGGAGATCGCCACCGCCTCGCCCGAGCTGTTCCTGCGCCGGGACGGCCGTACCGTCGAGTCCGGACCGATCAAGGGCACCGGACGCACCGAGGCGGACCTGCTGGAGAAGGACTACGCCGAGAACGTGATGATCGTGGACCTGGTCCGCAACGACATCGGCCGCGTCTGCGCGACGGGCAGCGTGACCGTCCCCGACCTGTGCGCCGTGGAGAAGCACCCCGGGCTCGTCCACCTCGTCTCCACCGTCCGCGGCGAGCTGCGCGCGGACGCCGGCTGGCCGGAGCTGCTGGCCGCGGCCTTCCCGCCCGGCTCGGTCACCGGCGCCCCGAAGTCGAGCGCCCTGAGGATCATCGAGGCGCTGGAGACGGCCCCGCGCGGCCCCTACTGCGGCGGCATCGGCTGGGTGGACGCCGACCGGGGCACCGCCGAGCTGGCCGTCGGCATCCGCACCTTCTGGATCGACCGCGCCGCGGGAGTCCTGCGCTTCGGCACCGGCGCCGGCATCACCTGGGGCTCCGACCCGGAGGGGGAGTGGCACGAGACCGAGCTGAAGGCGTCCCGGCTGCTCGCGGTAGCGTCGGGCACCTACGAGGAGACCGAGGGGGCGCTCACATGAGGATCTGGCTCGACGGCGGCCTGCGGGACCTGGAATCCGCCCGGATCTCCGTCCTCGACCACGGCCTGACCGTCGGCGACGGCGTGTTCGAGACCGTCAAGGCGGTGGACGGCGCACCGTTCGCGCTCACCCGGCACCTCGACCGGCTGACCCGCTCGGCCCGCGGCCTCGGCCTGCCCGACCCCGACCACGACGAGGTCCGCCGCGCCTGTACGGCCGTACTGGAGGCCGACCCGGTGCCGCTGGGCCGGCTGCGGATCACCTACACCGGCGGCCACGGCCCGCTCGGCGTCGGCCGCGGCGAGCACGGCCCCACCCTCGTGGTCGCCGTCGGAGAGACCGCCCGCCGCCCGGACTCCACCGCCGCGATCACCGTCCCGTGGACCCGCAACGAACGCGGCGCCCTCGCCGGCGTGAAGACCACCTCGTACGCGGAGAACGTCGTCGCCCTGGCCCGCGCCCACCGACACGGCGCCTCCGAGGCGCTGTTCGGCAACACGGTCGGACAGCTCTGCGAGGGCACCGGGTCCAACGTCTTCGTCGTCCTGGACGGCGAGATCCACACCCCGCCGGTCACCTCCGGCTGCCTGCCCGGCATCACCCGGGCCCTGGTCCTCGAGTGGACCGGCGCGCGGGAGACCGACCTGCCGCTGGACGTGCTGGGGCGCGCCGACGAGATCTTCCTGACCTCCACCCTGCGGGACGTACAGGCGCTGCACCGGACAGACGACCGCGAACTGCCCGGCGCCCCGGGCCCGGTGACCGCCGCGACCATGCGGATCTTCGCCGAGCGGTCCGCCGAGGACCTGGACCCCTGAGCCGGAAAACAGGCTGACGCGGTCGGCCGCCCTGGGTAGAACAGCTGTGATGACCACGACCCTGCGGCCGGCCGAGCCGCTCCAGCAGCACCCCGACGGAACCCGCTCCCGCCGCTACACGGTGTGCGTGAACAGCCGTCCCGTCGGTGAGATCCGCCTCGGCACCTCCCCGTCGCTCGGCGACTCGGTGGCCCGCCTCATCGACCTGCGGATCGCCGAACCGGACCGGCGGCGCGGCCGGGGCACCGTCGCCGCGCTCGCCGCGGAGGAGGTGGCCCGAGGCTGGGGCTGCACCCAGATGGAGACCGTGGTGCCCGCCGCCGCGGAGGCCGCGCTGCGCCTGTTCGACGCCCTCGGCTACACGCTGCGCAACCGCGGCATGCAGAAGCACCTCGGCGCCACCCCGCCCCCGCTGCCGGCGGACAGCCGGGCGCGGCCCATGACCGGCGCCGAGTTCGACGCCTGGCGGGAGGCGGACACCGAGCGGTACACGCGCTCGTGGACCGGGCGGGGCCTGCCGGAAGCCGTGGCCCGCGCCAAGGCCCGCGACGACCACGCGCGGCTGCTGCCGCAGGGGCTCGCGACCGAGGGCATGCTCTTCAGCGTGCTGGAGCACGCGGGCGGCCCGGTCGGCACCCTGTGGCTGGCCCTGGAGGAGGCCAGGGCGTTCGTCTTCGACGTCGAGACCGACGCGGCCCACCGCGGCCGGGGGCACGGCCGTACGCTCATGCTCCTGGCGGAGCGCCAGGCGATCGAGGCCGGCCGCCCGGTCCTCGGCCTCAACGTCTTCGCGGACAACACCCCGGCCGAGCGGCTGTACGCGTCACTCGGCTACGAGACGGTGACCCGCTCCCTGAGCAAGACCCTGCTGTAGCGGCAGACCCCGCTGCAGCGCCGGTCACGGTCGTCCGGCGTCGCCGGTTCCCCGCTGCTCTCGGTGGTCATGGTGTTGCCGGTGTTCTTGGTGCTGTGGTGCTGTGCTGCTCTGCGTGCTCAACGGCCGTCGCGGTCGGCCAGCAGGCGGTCCGCGATCTCCTCGATGCGTGCGCGCAGACCTTCCTGGCTCTTGCCGCCGTCGAGGCGTTCACCGCCGATGACGTAGGTCGGGGTGCCGGTCACGCCGATCGCCTTGCCCTCGGCCTGGTCGGCGTCCACGGCCAGGATGTGCCGGCCGTCGATCAGCGCGGTGTCGAACTCCTCGGCGTCCAGCCCGAGTTCCCGGGCCACGTCGACCAGGAGGGGTTCTCCCTGACGGTCCAGCTCCGCCACCCGCTCCAGCACGGCCTCCACGTACGGCCAGCCCTTGCCCTGCTCCAGCGCCTCCTCGGCGGCCTGGGCGGCGGCGAAGGCGTGCTTGTGCTTCTCCAGCGGGAAGTGCCGCAGCCGCAGCTCCAGCCGGTCGCCGTAGCGGGCGCGCAGGGCACGGACGTCGTCCAGGGCGGTGCGGCAGTCGGGGCACTGCAGTTCGCACCAGACGTCGAGGACGAGGGCATCGGTGCGTGCGGGGGTGGAGTCGCTCATGCCCACCAGTCTTCCAGGCCGGGCGCGGGCGACCCAATCGGGACGCCGACGGCTCGGGGTGCGACAGGCTGGGGAGAGGGTCGGCACTCGGGACGGGCATTCCGGAGGGGACCGGCGTTCCGGAGGAGATCGCCGCTTCGGAGGGGAGCGGCGCTTCGGCAGAGGCAGGAACTCCGGAAGAGACAGGTACTCCGGGTGGACGCGACCCGGAGAGCGACCCGGAGATGTCCCTGATGTCCGGCTGGAGCATGGCATCGCGGGGATCCGGCGGTGCACGATGGAAGCGACGAGACGACCTGCCAGGAGGACCGGATGATCGCCGAGACAGTCTGCTCCGCCGTGTCCGCGGCGGGCCTGGGTATCGCGGTGGTCACGGCCTACCGCAAGCGTTTCCTGACGGCGGCCCGCCTCGCGGCCTACTCGCTGGTGCCGATCGGCCTGGTGATGACCGGAGTCGTCGGCTGGCTCGCCGACACCGCCCTCAGCCCCACCGCCTGGGCGGGATTCGGCGTGCTGGGCGCGGCCTGGCTGCTGTTCGCCGGTACGCGTGCCGTGGAGCGCCGGCGCGCAGGTGCCGGCGCCGACCGCAAGGCGGCCGGGAGGGCCGGGCGGGACGCGGTGGCGCCCACGGCCTCGGCGCCGTCCCTGGGCGGGACCGCCCGCGGTACCGCCCGCCCCGGGGCGCGCCCGTCCGCCACGCCCCGTGCCGCCGACTCCGCCGAGGACTTCAGCGACATCGAGGCGATCCTCAAGAAGCACGGCATATGACAGTCACATGACTCGGTGAAACGACACACTGTGTCCCCGGCCGTCCGGAATCGTTCACCAGCCGAACGAGACCTCACGGTATTGGCGAACTCCCGCAAGATCCCTGTGCGCTGATCGCGAGCGGGGCGCCGCGTGCGTCATGATCTGCGCGAGATGCTGGACACGACACAGAGCGAGGCCGCGCCGCCGAAGGACGAGCCGCGCGGGTGCCTCTTCGCCCTTTCCCAGCCACCGCTGATGATCTTCCTGGCGGTGATCGGGTGTCTGATCCTCATGGCTGCGCTGCACGATCTGCTGTTGCTGTGAGCCGTACACGTCCGTCCCGGCGCCACCCGCCGGGACCGACGTCGCAGTGGCCGGGCGGGCGCCGTACGCGCCGTACGCGCCGCACGCCTCAGCCCGCCGCCTCCCTGCGCCGCGCCCGGTAGGCGGCGACATGCAGCCGGTTTCCGCAGGTGCGGCTGTCGCAGTAGCGGCGCGAGCGGTTGCGGGACAGGTCCACGAAGGCGCGCCGGCAGTCCGGTGCCTCACAGCGCCGCAGTCGTTCCCGTTCCCCGGCCACCACGAAGAAGGCGAGCGCCATCCCGCAGTCGGCGGCGAGGTGATCGGCCACGGAGGCGCCGGGTGCGAAGTAGTGCACATGCCAGTCGTAGCCGTCGTGGTCCGTCAGCTGGGGCGTGGTGCCCGCCGCCGCGACCAGCTCGTTGATCATCATGGCGGCGGAGCGGGAGTCCGGCGCCGCGAAGATCGCCGCGAACCGCCCCCGGACCCTGCGTACGGCCGAGAGATCGAACTCCGACAGCACGCCGATGTCGCTCATCTTGTGGTTCCGCACGAAATCCGCGAGGGCCGGGACATCGGGCAGTCCGTCCGCCGCCGCGTCGTCCTCCGGCGCGGTGTTCACCAGATCCACCACGGTGTCGAGGGCGCACCGGGTGTCGTGGGTGATCAGCACGTTTCGCTCCCTGGCCTGAGGGTCGGGCGCGGGCGCCCGCCGATGCTGGCCGATGGTAGCGACAACCGCGCCCACCGCACCCGCCCGTGACCGACCTGACTCCCCGGAACCGGCTCACCGGGAGAACGCGACGGAACCTTCCGGGGTTCCAGCCCCCGGTCGGCACCGGCTGCTGTCGGCCGCACACGCTCGGCAGCGGCCGCACACGGCCCGACGCCGTCACCGCGAGTACTTACGGTGACGGCGTCGGCCTGTGCCGTATGCGGTTGTCTTGGCCCGAGCCGTCTCCCCGAGTGGACGGCGCCGGGCTGCTTCGAAGGGCCGCGACCTAGCTCTCCGCCAGGATGTGCGACAGTTCCTGATCCAGATCGAAGTGCCGGTGCTCCGTGCCGGGCGGCACGGCGGCGTCGGTTCGCTTCAGGAAGGACTCCAGAGCCCGCGCCGGGGCCTCAAGCAGCGCCTCCCCCTCCGGGGAGCTGAGGGCGATGCACACGACGCCCTGACCATGACTGCGCGATGGCCAGACGCGGACGTCGCCGGTGCCGGTGGGCCGGTGAAGCCCCTCGGCGAGGAGGTCGCGGGCGAACACCCACTCGACGGTCTCCTCGGCTCCGGTGTGGAAGGTGGCGTGCACGGCGTAGGGGTCGGCCGTGTCGTACCGCAGGCCTGCGGGGACAGGCAGGGAGGACTCGCTCGACACAACGAGGCGCAGGTGCAGCTCGCAGCTGACCGTGGTGTTCATAAGCGCCAGGGCCTTTCGCTCAGTGTGCGCTCGGGGATTCGCACGTCGGCGAAATCGACATGCCACCTACGGTGCCGTTGTAAACCCCTCTGAGGGTTTTGCGTGTCTTTACGTAACTCTTCCGGCCGAGAACTCGTACCAGTCCTGCCGCCATTCCGGTGACTGGATTCACTCCGGTAGGGTTTGTCTGTATGAATACGGGGAGTGACGAGCCGGGCGAGGTCGCCGTGGCAGCAGACAAGGCGGGAACGGGTCGGCCCGAGGCCGTGCGGGAGGCCGGACAGGAGGCCGGGCAGAACGCCGAGCGCGGGCTCGGCTCACGCGCGCCGGAATTCGTCAAGGCCCGCCGGCTCCTGCACCTGAGCTGGCAGGTCGGGGTCTTCGTGGTCGGCCTCGCGGTGGTCGGCGCGGGCATCGTCATGCTCCCGCTGCCCGGTCCCGGCTGGGTGGTGATCTTCGGCGGCATGGCGATCTGGGCGACCGAGTTCGTCTGGGCCCAGCTGGTGCTCCGCTGGACCAAACGCAAGGTCACCGAGGCGGCCCAGCGGGCCCTCGACCCCAAGGTGCGCCGCCGCAACATCACCCTGACCGTGATCGGACTGGTGATCATCGCCGTGCTCGCCGGGGTCTACCTGTGGAAGTTCGGCCTCGTCATGCCATGGAAGATCAAGGACCAGTGACGCGGCTTCGGGGGCTGGTGCCGTCCGCCGCCCGGCCCTTGGTCGGAAGCACCCCCTGACATGCGGTAATGTTCTTCCTGCGCCCGGGCGATTAGCTCAGTGGGAGAGCGCTTCGTTCACACCGAAGAGGTCACTGGTTCGAACCCAGTATCGCCCACCCGGACCGACGGCCCACCTGCGACAAGCAGGTGGGCCGTCGGCGTATCCACACCCCTGCGACAGCTCCGCGACGACCTCCGCCCCTGCGACAGCTCCGCAACGACCTCCGGTCCCTACGGCAGCTCCGCGATGACCTCCGGTCCCTACGGCAGCTCCGCGCGGCCCCTGTCCTCTGTGGCGGCTCCGCGACGACCTCCGTCCCTACGGCAGCTCTCCGAAGACCCCGCCCAGCTCTGCGACGGTCTCACCCCCTTCGGCAGCCCTGCGCCGGTCGCCCCCGCGGCGGCTGCGCTGCGGTGCCGCCCCGCGGCAGCTCCACGGCGATCCCGCCCCCGCGGCCTCGCCCCTGCGACGGCGCCAGCGCAGTCCCGCCCCCGCGGCCTCGCCCCTGCGACGGCTCCACCGCAGTCCCGCCCCTGCGGCAGCTCGCTGCACCCCCCTGCGGCAGCTCCCTGCGCCCCCCTGCGGCGGCTCCACCGCAGGCTCCCTCTCGGCAGCTCCCCTGCGGCCCCGCCCGCACCTCCCACAGCCCAGACGCGGCCCCGCCACAGCTCACGCACGCAGACAAGCCCCACCGGAGCTCACGCACCCAGACAAGCCCCACCGCAGCTCACGCACCCAGACAAGCCCCCGGATCTCACGCACCCAGGCAAGCCCCGCCGCAGCTCACGCACCCAGACAAGCCCCACGCCCTTTTTGCCGAACCGGCAACAACCCTCGTGCCCGCCCGCCCGCTCACCGGATCATCGTCCTGCGGAGCCTGCCCAGCCCAGCCCTCTCCCCGCGACCACCCGGCAGCCCCCGCGCCATGCCCCACCACCCCAGGAGGCCCCATGTCGCCCACCACCCCGGACCGTACGCCCGCCCCCGCGCACCTCCTCGTCCCCAGCCCCGCGGGCCGTACCCACCTCGTCCAGCAGGGCCCCGACGACGGCCCCCTGGTGCTGCTCCTGCACGGCTTCCCGGAGTCCTGGTACGCCTGGCGGCACCAGTTGCCGGTGCTCGCGGCCGCCGGTTACCGGGCGGTGGCGATCGACGTCAGGGGCTACGGCCGCTCGTCGAAACCGGAGCCCGTGGACGCGTACCGGATGCTCGACCTGGTCGCGGACAACGTCGCCGTGGTGCGGGCGCTGGGCGAGCGCCCGGCGGTGGTCGTCGGGCACGACTGGGGCGCGACGATCGCCGCCGTATCCGCCCTGACCAGGCCGGACGTGTTCCGCGCGGTGGGGTTGCTGGGCGTGCCGTACACCCCGCCCGGGGGCCCGCGGCCCAGCGACGTCTTCGCGGGGATGACCGGGGAGGGGACCGGTGAGGAGTTCTACGTCTCGTACTTCCAGCGGCCGGGCCGCGCGGAGGCCGAGGTGGAGCCCGATGTGCGCGGCTGGCTCGCCGGTTTCTACGCCGCCCTGTCCGCCGACACCATGCCCGCGCCGGGCGCCCCGGACCCGCACTTCGTCGGCGCCGGCGGCACCCTGCGCGAACGTTTCCCCGCCGGTGTGCTGCCGTCCTGGCTGGGGGAGCGGGACCTCGACGTCCTCGCCGGGGAGTTCGAGCGGACCGGGCTGACCGGGGCCCTGAACCGGTACCGGAACATGGACCGGGACTGGGCGGATCTGGCCGGCTTCGCGGGCGCGGCGATCGAGCAGCCGTCGCTGTTCATCGGGGGTGCGCGGGACGCCTCCCTCGCCTGGCTGGCCGACGCCGTCGCGGCGTACCCGCGGACCCTGCCCGGACTCCGGGGCTCGCACATCCTGGACGGATGCGGGCACTTCGTCCAGCAGGAACGCCCGGACGACACGAACCGGCTCCTGCTCGACTGGCTGGCGTCCCTTCCTCTCTGAGCCGGCCTCTCTGAGCCGGCCCGCCCGCGTGTTCGGCCCGCCGGTCGCGCCCCCTCTCACCAGGGCGGACGACCGACGGGCCGCGCCTGCCCGCCCGCACCGCCGGCAAGGCTCCCGCGCGCGGCCGGGAGAAAATCCTGTGCGAATCATTGACGCACCACGGACCCCTCCGTACCTTGTGCCAGCAAGCGCTTACTTGAAACGATTCATGCGCGCGGCGACGATGCCGCGGGGAGGGGCCCGACTGTGGGAACCAGGAATCTTGACAGGCGTACGATCCTGAAGGCGGCCGGGGCCTCGGCGGCCGCGTTCGGGCTCGCGGCGACGGCCGGCTGCGGGGGTGAAAGCGGTTCCGGGAACGGGACGGTGACGATCCGTTACTCCTGGTGGGGTGCCGAGGAGCGGGCCAAGAAGATCAACCGGTCCATTGCCCTCTTCGAGGAGAAGCACCCCAGGATCAAGGTCAAAACGGACTTCCAGACGTACCAATCGTTCTGGGAGAAGTTCCAGACCCAGGCGGCCGGCGGAAATCCCCCGGACGTTTTTCAAAACGCCGTCACTTTCCTGCGGAAGTACGACAAGCGAGGAATTCTCCTCGATCTGAAGTCCCAGGTGCAGGCCGGGAATCTGAGCCTGGATCACTTCCGTGAGGGCGTCACGAAGGTCGGCGAGGTCGACGGCAAGCAGCTCGGCATTCCCGTCGGCTCCAACACCATGTCACTCGTCGTCGACAAGAAGCTCTTCCGGAAGGCGGGCGTCGAGCCGCGACCGGGCTGGACCTGGGACGAGTACTTCAAGGCCCTGAAGACCATCCACGACAGGACGAAGGTCCCCGGGGACACCGGTTACTTCACCATCATGTACCTGTACGACCTCTACCTCCGGCAGAACGGCAAGGCGTTCTTCACCGACGACGGGCTCGGCTTCGACCAGGCCGATCTGACGGAGTGGTGGGCCGACGGCCTGGGCCGCGTCAAGGCCGGCCACGTCACCGACCCGAAGGTCGTCTCCCAGGACCAGCCCAAGTCCTCCCTCTCCGCGGGCCACGGCGCATCCGAGTTCACCTGGGACAACTTCACCGTCCGCTACTCCGCCGAAGGCGACAGCGAGTACGGCCTCGCGCCGATCCCCACCACGGACGGCAAGCACACCGGTCAGTACCTCGCCTCCCTGATGCTCAGCGCCTCCGCCCGCACCTCGCACCCCAAGGAAGTCGCGCAGTTCATCGACTTCATGGTCCACGACCCCCGCGTCGGCAAGATCATGGGCTACGACCGGGGCATCCTCGCGAGCACCGAGCAGTACGAGGCCTACAAGCCGGCCGACCCGACCGACAAGGAGATCGCGCAGTACGAGGAGGACACCGCCAAGTCCAAGGTCCTCGGCACGATCACCCCGCACCCCTCCGGTGCCGACACCATCGAGGCCGCCTTCCTGCGCATCGGCGGCGACCTCGGACAGGGCAAGGCGAAGGTCGCGGACGCGGTGAAGCAGTTCTTCACCGAGGCCGAGGCCGCCTTCCAGGCCTGATGGGAACAGCCGTGACGCTCGTCAAGGACTCCGTGCCCACGACCCGCGCGGCACGCTCGGCCGCCACCGCGAGGACGGGGCGCCCGGGCCGGCGGCGGGAGAACCTCGCCGGCTACCTCTTCATGTCCCCGTGGATCGCCGGCTTCCTGCTGCTGACCGCGGGCCCGATGGTCGCCTCGCTGTACTTCGCGTTCACCGACTACAACCTCTTCAACACCCCCAGGTGGATCGGGTTCGACAACTTCACCAGGATGTTCGACGACCCGCGCTGGCAGAAGTCGGTGGAGGTGACGGCCAAGTACGTCGTCATCGGGACCCCGCTGAAGCTGTTGCTCGCCCTGGGTGTCGCCCTGCTCCTCGCACAGAGCCGCCGCGGCCAGGCCTTCTACCGGGCCGCGTTCTACGCCCCCTCGCTCATCGGCGCGAGCGTCTCGGTCGGCTTCGTGTGGCGGTCGCTGTTCTCCGACGACGCCGTCGTGGACCGTGCGCAGAGCTTCCTCGGCTTCCACGTCGGCGGCTGGGTCGGCAACGCCGACTGGGTGCTGTACTGCCTGGTCGCACTGACCGTCTGGCAGTTCGGCGCACCGATGGTCATCTTCCTGGCGGGGCTCAAGCAGGTGCCGAGGGAACTGTACGAGGCGGCCGAGATGGACGGCGCCGGCCCCTTCCGAAGGTTCTGGAACATCACCCTGCCGATGATCTCCCCCGTGCTGTTCTTCAACGTCCTGCTGGAGACCATCCACTCCTTCCAGATCTTCGGCTCGGCCTACGTCGTCTCCAACACCTCCTGCGGACCGGCCGACGCCACGCTCGTCTACACCTGCTACCTCTACCAGCAGGGCTTCAAGAACTCCCAGATGGGATTCGCCTCCGCCATGGCCTGGATGCTGCTGCTCGCCGTGGCCCTGGTGACGGCCGCCCTCTTCTGGTCCCAGAAGAAGTGGGTGCACTACGAGGAGGGCGCCCGATGAGTTCCACGAGTTCCCTCGCCGGCGCCGGCCGCAAGCGCACCGGCTCCCTCGCCTGGCACCTCGGCGCCCTGCTGATCCTGGCCGTCATCCTCTACCCGGTCGTCTGGGTCATCGGCGCCTCCTTCAAACCGAGCAAGGACATCGTCAACAGCCTCACGCTGTTCCCGTCCCACCCGATCCTGTCCAACTTCAAGGGCCTCGCCGACGGCATGGCGGACATCAGCATCTGGACGTTCTTCCAGAACTCCCTCGTCTACGCGGTCGGCGCGGTCGTCGGCGTCCTGGTCTCCTGCTCGCTCACCGCCTACGCCTTCGCGCGCATCCGGTTCGCCGGGCGCAACCTGCTGTTCTCCCTCATGATCGGCACGCTCCTGCTGCCGTACCACGTGCTGCTGATCCCGCAGTACGTGATGTTCCAGAAGCTGGAGCTGGTCAACACCTACGTCCCGCTGCTGATCGGCAAGTACCTCGCCACCGAGGCCTTCTTCGTCTTCCTCATGGTGCAGTTCATGCGGAACCTGCCCCGGGAACTGGACGAGGCCGCCCGCCTCGACGGCTGCGGACACCTGCGGATCTACTGGTCGATCGTGCTGCCGCTGTGCCGGCCCGCCCTCATCACCAGCGCCATCTTCACCTTCATCAACGCCTGGAACGACTTCATGGGCCCGCTGATCTACCTGAACGAGCCCGGCAAGTACACCGTCTCGCTGGGCCTGATGATGTTCCGCGACTCCGACGGCGTGGCCGCGAACTACGGCGGCATGATCGCGATGTCGCTCGTCGCGCTGCTGCCCGTGCTGCTGTTCTTCCTCGCCTTCCAGCGCTACCTCATCGACGGCATGGCGACCTCCGGACTGAAGGGCTGAAGCCATGGCCGAAGCACGGGTGAAGCCGCGCAGGGAGTCCTCCCTGTACGCGGAGCGGCTGGGGATCTTCGCCGAGTGCCTGCTGACCGGGGTGTGGATCGCGGTCGCCTCCCTCGGGGTCGTCACCTACCCGGCCGCGTTCGCCGCCGGTGCCCGGCACCTGCGCCGGCGCGCGGGCCACCGGGGCGGCGGCCTGCGGGAGTTCACCGCCGACTTCCGCTCCGCCCTGCGCGGGGGCTGGGCGGTCGGGGTCGCCGGGTGGGTCGCCGCGGGGCTCGCTTGGGTGGACGTCCAGGCGGTCCGAGCGGGGCTGCCCGGCGGGCCGCTGGTCGGGGCCGTGGGGCTGTTCGCGCTGATCGGGCTCGCCGTGGCCGGGCTGCGGGCGGCGGCTGTCTGGGCGCCGGGGGAGCGCTGGAGGGTGCTGCTCGCCGGTGCGGCCCGCCGTACCGTCCGGGACCCCGCCGGATCCTTCCTGCTCGTCGGCGGAGCCGTGCTGACCTGCTGTTCCGCCCTGCTCATCGCCCCGCTGGCGGTCCCCGTGTCGGGGGCCGTCGCCGCGGCGGCCGTCGCCGTCGAGGAGCGGTACCGGCGCCGCTGAGCCGTGGCACCGCCCCGTCGCTGAGCCGTGGTACCGGCGCCGCGGTGGCCGTCGCCGAGGGCCGGCGCCGCGCCTCTTCATGTCATGCACCTGCCATGCCTGTCACGCGCTTGACCAGGACACCCCGTACGGAAGGAAGGCCGCACTCCCATGTCTCCCATCCCCCGCAGATCCCTCCTCAAGGCCGCCGCCGTCGCCGGAGCCGCCGCCCGGTTCAGCTGGGCCCTGGGCACCAAGAGCGCGGAGGCGGCACCCTCGGCCGCCGCCGACGGTGCCGGCCCGGTGACCCTGGACTGGCTGGAGGACGGCGGCCTCGGCGCCGCCCCCGGGGCCACCGTCGGCGTGCCCTGGCCGATGGGCGCCCACCAGGAGGGCCAGACCTTCGCCGTCACCGACGCCGACGGCGAGGACGTCCCCGTCCAGACCTGGCCGCTCGCCTACTGGCCCGACGGCTCCCTCAAGTGGACCGCCCACGCCGTCAGCTCCGGAACCGGCAGGCTCACCCTCACGGCAGGCACCCCCGCAGGACCCGCGAAGAAGGTGACCGTCGACCGGAGCGGCGGCACCATCGACGTCTCCACCGGCGTCATCACCGCGAGGATCGGCAAGAGCGGCTCCACGATCGTCAAGTCCGTCACCCGGGGCACCACCGAGATCGCCAGGAACGGCAGACTCGTCCTCATCCGCCAGCCCGAGACCGAGGACGAGGACCAGGGCACGGTCAGGACCGAGCGGTTCGACGGCGCGATCTCCGGGGTCACCGTCGAACAGGACGGCCCCGTCCGCGCCGTCGTCCGCGTCGACGGCAAGCACCGCAAGGGCGACCGCGGCTGGCTGCCGTTCTCCCTGCGCCTGTACTTCTACGCCGGCTCGGACTCCTTCCGCATGGTGCACACCATCACCTACGACGGCACCCAGGAACCCGGCAAGGCCTCCGGCGACTTCATCCGCGGCCTCGGCGTCTGCTTCACCGTGCCCCTGCGCGACGCGGCCTACGACCGGCACATCCGCCTCGGCGGCGAGGGCGCCGGCCTGCTCCGCGAGGCCGTCCAGGGCATCACCGGCCTGCGCCGCGACCCCGGCGCCGCCGTCCAGGCCGCCCAGTACGAGGGGAAGAAGCTGCCCGACCCGGCCACCTGGGACCAGCGGGTCACCACCCGCCTCCCGTACATCCCGCACTGGGGCGACTACACCCTCGCCCAGCTCTCCGCCGACGGCTTCACCGTCCGCAAGCGCACCAGGAAGGGCCACGGCTGGATCACCGCCGGTGGCGGCCGGCGGGCCTCCGGATTCGGCTACGTCGGCGGCGCGAGCGGCGGCCTCTCCTTCGGCCTGCGCGACTTCTGGGAGAAGTTCCCCGCCCAGCTCGACATCCGCGACGCCCACACCGACGAGGCCACCGTCACCCTCTGGCTCTGGTCGCCCGAGGCCCAGCCCATGGACCTGCGCTTCTACCACGACGGCATGGGCCAGGACACCTACGCCGAACAGCTCGAAGGCCTCAACATCACGTACGAGGACTACGAGCCCGGCTTCGGCACCCCGTACGGCATCGCCCGCACCTCCGAACTCCTCTTCTGGGCCAACGACTCCACCCCCACCGCCGACACCCTCGCCCGGCAGGCCGAAGCCGTACGCGTCCTGCCCCAGCTCGCCGCCCCGCCGGCGCAGCTCATCAAGGCCGAGGTCTTCGGCCCCGGCCTGTACTCCGAACCCGACCGCTCCACCCCGGCCAAGGCGAAGATCGAGGACCACCTCGACTTCCTCTTCACCTACTACCGCGACCAGGTGGAGATGCGCCGCTGGTACGGCTTCTGGGACTACGGCGACATCATGCACACCTACGACGCCGCCCGGCACGTGTGGCGGTACGACATCGGCGGTTACGCCTGGGACAACTCCGAGCTCTCACCCGACCTCTGGCTCTGGTACGCCTACCTGCGCTCCGGCCGGTCCGACATCTTCCGCTTCGCCGAGGCGATGACCCGGCACACCGGCGAGGTCGACGTCTACCACCTCGGCACGTGGGCCGGCCTCGGCACCCGGCACGGCGTCCAGCACTACGCCGACAGCGCCAAGCAGCAGCGCATCGCCAACACCACGTACCGGCGCTTCTACTACTTCCTCACCGCCGACGAACGCGTCGGCGACCTCATGCACGCCAACGTCGACTCCGACGAGACCTTCCTCGTCCTCGACCCGCAGCGCAAGGTCCGCACCGACCCCTACACCCCCGACCGGCACGCCCTCTCGATCGGCTTCGGCACCGACTGGAGCGGCCTCGTCTCGGCCTGGCTCACCGAGTGGGAACGCAAGGGCCCCAAGTGGGAGAAGGCCAGGGCCCGCGTCCTGTCCACCATGGAGGGCATCGCCGCCCAGCCCAACGGCTTCGTCCAGGGCAGCGGCCTGTACGACCTCGACACCGGTGAGTTCGCCGTCGCCGGCAAGCCGGCGGTCTCCGTCTCCCACCTCTCGGCCGTCTTCGGCCTGAACGAGCTGTGCGCCGAACTGATCCACCTCGTCGACATGCCGGAGTTCAAGGAGGCCTACCTGGACTACTGCCGCTACTTCAACGCCACGAAGGCCGAGCAGAAGGCCCGCTACGGCTCCGACTTCGGCACCCTGCTGCTCTTCCAGGGCCACTCCCGCCTCGACGCCTACGCCGCCGTGCAGACCGGGGACGCCGCCCTCGCCCAGCGCGCCTGGGCCAAGTTCTACAGCTCCGACGGCTACACCGAGTCCTCCCCCTGGAAGACCGAGAAGCTCACCGGACCGGCCACGCTGGTCGCCGGCAGCGAGGCGACCTGGGTGTCCACCAACGACACCGCCCTCTACGGCCTCGCCGCCATCGAGAACCTGGCCCTCCTCGGCGACCGGATGCCGGGCTGACCGGAACGGGGGAGCGCCGCTGCACGGGCGGCGGCGCTCGCGCCCCCAGTGTGACGTGTGCCACGGTGCGGCGCATGAGTACGCGTACTCAGACGTACGCAGGCTTTCGCGCCACACTCGTCCCATGGACCGGAACCACTACCGCTTCCGCAGCCTGTGGCCCCTGCCCGCCCCGCCGGGCGTCGTATACGCCGTACTGGAGCGCGCCGAGGACTACCCCGGCTGGTGGCCGCAGGTGCGGGCGGCCACCCGCCTGCCCGGGGGCACCGGCACGATCACCATCCGGTCCGTGCTGCCCTACAGCCTCACCTGCACCGTCCGCGAGACCCGCCGGGACCCGGCCGCCGGCGTCCTGGAGGCCGCCCTGTCCGGAGACATCGACGGCTGGGTCCGCTGGACGGTCGGCCCCGGCGGCCCCGGCACGCTCGCCCGCTACGACCAGGAGGTCCACGTCCGCAAGGCCCTCCTCCGGCGGCTCGCGCTCCCCGCACGGCCGCTCTTCCGCCTCAACCACCGCCTGATGATGCGGGCCGGACGGCGCGGACTGCTGCGCCGGCTGCGAGCGGTTTGAAGGAACGGCGCCCGGACCTGTATTGTTCAGTGCGTTCCCGGGCGATTAGCTCAGTGGGAGAGCGCTTCGTTCACACCGAAGAGGTCACTGGTTCGAACCCAGTATCGCCCACCGGGAAAGGCCGGTCCGCCACCGCGGACCGGCCTTTTTGCTGTCGCCTCTCACGCCGCAGCCGGCAGCTCCGGACGCAGCGGCCACTCCGTGCTGACGATCTCCTCCGAACCACTGCGCGCGAACCACGCCTGCAGCCCCCGCGCCTGCGCCGCGTACCAGTTCGCCTGCAACGTGTGCAGCTCGGCCGGGGACAGCCGCTCCAGCCGCGTCGCGAAACGGCGGCCCACGGCCCGTACGACATCCAGCGCCGCCAGCGCGTCCGCCGCCGCGTCATGCGCGTCCTGGAGCGTCACGCCGTAGTGCGCGCACAGATCCGTCAGCGTCCGCCGGCCCTTGCGGTACCGGTCCAGATGCTTGTCCAGCACCCGCGGGTCCAGCACCCGCAGCGGCACCGACTGGAACCAGTGGTCCAGCGCCGACGCCCGGTGCCGGCGCAACTCCCGGTCCAGCAGCGTCAGATCGAACGGCGCGTTCATCACCACCAGCGGCCGCCCCAGCGCCGCGTGCTCCGCCAGCTGCTCCGCTATCTCGTACACCACCGGCGCCGGCCAGCGCCCGTTGTGCTGCAGGTGCTCCTCCGTCAGCCCGTGCACCGCCGTCGCCGCGGCCGGCACCGGCACACCCGGATTCACCAGCCAGCGGGAGACCCGGGGCCGGGTCCCCGGCGCGTCCTGGACGACGACGGCGGCCGACACGATCCGGTCGGTCTCGACGTCCACGCCCGTCGTCTCCGTGTCGAAGGCGGCCAGCGGCCCTTCGTACCAGGTCGTCATCCCAACCCAACTCCTCGTTCACCCACGGCAGATGACGTTCCGTCTTCTGCCTGTTTGGTGATACCCGGGCCGTTTGCGCCGTACGCCGGGAGGAGACAACAGGAATACGGGTCTTTGCAGTTCAGCGACCCGCAGCGGGGAAAACCTTGTCTGGGAAGGCTGTTGGTCATGGCCATAGCGCAGCCCGAGCGGGGCGGGCTGCTGCCCGAAAGCCCGGGCACCCTTCGCGGCACGCTCGCCACCACCGCCTGCATGGAGACACTGCAGGTCGGCTACCTCCACGCGGTCGCCGCCGCGGCCGGCTGCTCGCTGTCCCAGCCCTTCCCGGACAACGGCATCGACTGGCACGTCAGCCACAGCGCGCCCGGACACACCGTCGACGACGAGGTCACCATCAAGGTGCAGCTCAAGGCCACCTACCAGATCGCCCCCAACCCACCGGGGCGCTTCTTCTCCTTCACCCTCGACAACGACCACCTGCGCAAGCTCGCCCGCACCCCCGTCTCGGTCCACAAGATCCTCGTCGTGATGCTCGTGCCGCGCGCCCAGGACGACTGGCTGCGCGCCAGCCACGACCGCCTCGACCTCAGGCACTGCTGCTACTGGACCAACCTCGCCGGCCACCCGATCACGGGCCGGCACCGGACCACCGTGCGGATACCGACCTCGCGCATCTTCGACGACCGGGCGCTCTGCGAGATCATGACGCGGGTCGGGACGGGAGGCAGACCATGAGGAACCGTCCCTGCGAGGAGCCGGTACGGCAGCTCCGGCCGCACCCCGACGACCTCCCCTGGCACCGGCCCCCGCGGCCCGCCGACGTCGACCCCGCCGTCCTCGGCGCCCTGCTGCTCCGCCACGGCTGGCAGCGGCGCGGAGGAGCGGCGGGGCGCTACGGCCGCTGGACCCCGCCCGGCCCCGGCGGCGCCGGAACCAGCCTCCTCGTTCCCGAGACCCGCGCCTTCCCGGACAGCGACGACCTGCTCGGCGAGGCCCTCGACGCCCTCACCCGCGACCCCACCCCCTCCGCGCGCGAGGTACTGATCTCCCTCGCCGTCCCCAGTGACGAAATCCGCTGGTGGCGCGACACCCCCGGCGGACCCGCCGGAGCCGCCCCCTGGAGCGCCGACGACCAACTGCGCGGCGCCGCCCGCCGGACCCTGCTCGCCGCCGCCCTCGCCACACGCGCGCGTGCCGGCTACTACGGTGCCCGGCACCGCCGCCCCGCCGCCGCCCTCCTGGCGGACGTCCTCGTCGGCCCCGCCGCCGAGGGCCGCACCCTCACGGCCTTCGCGCCCGTGTCCACCCACCGCCCCCTCGCCGTCCGCCTCCACCAGGCCCTGTACGCCGCCCGCGAGGCCATCGACTACCGGCGCGCCACCGGCGGGATGGACGCCTTCGACGGCGCCGTCGAGGCCGGCGTCAGCCGCGAGCTGACGGAGGCGCTCGGCGTCCTCGTCCGCGGCACCGAGGGCGCCCGCGTCGCCGTCGCCTGGGCACCCGGCGCCGGCCCGCCCGAAGGCTGCGCCCCCTGCGCCGAACCCGTCGAGTTCTCACCCGGCGACCTGCCCGTCCTCCGCGAGGCCGCCGCCCGCTACCTCAGCGCCGAGCCCTCCGTCCCGGTCACCGTGACCGGCGCCGTCGTCCGCATGCGCCGCTCCGGACCCGGCGGCGCGGGCACCGTACGCCTGCGCGTCCTCGCCGGCGCCGACGTCCCGCACCTGCGCGTCACCCTGGACGAGGAGGACTACCGCATCGCCGGCCACGCCCACCTCGTCGGACTCCCCGTCCGCGTGCACGGCCGGCTGGAGCGCCGGGGTGGCTTCCGCAGGCTCACCGGCGCCTGCGGAGTCGTCCCCGTGCAGGTGGACGAGGCGGAGCGGGACCGGCTGCTGAAATCCCTCCAGGAGAACCTCGACTTCTTCGAGGAGGCGGGCGGGGAAGCGTGAGGGAGGGGCGACCGAGGGTGACCGTTTCGCGGTCGGTGCCGTCGGGTCGGTACGATCGCCTGTGCGCGCGCTCCTGGTATGGCGCCGCACCCCACCTTCAGTCAGGAGAGACCGGTGTCAGACGTCCGTGTGATCATCCAACGCGATTCCGAGCGGGAAGAACGCGTGGTGACGACGGGCACTACGGCCGCCGACCTCTTCGCGGGCGAGCGCTCGATCATCGCCGCGCGCGTGGGCGGTGAGCTGAAGGACCTCACCTACGCACTGTCCGACGGCGACGAGGTCGAGGGCGTCGAGATCGCGTCCGAGGACGGCCTGAACATCCTGCGCCACTCCACCGCGCACGTCATGGCGCAGGCCGTGCAGGAGCTGTTCCCGGAGGCCAAGCTGGGCATCGGCCCGCCCGTCAAGGACGGCTTCTACTACGACTTCGACGTCGAGAAGCCGTTCACGCCCGAGGATCTCAAGGCCATCGAGAAGAAGATGCAGGAGATCCAGAAGCGCGGGCAGAAGTTCGCCCGCCGCGTGGTCACCGACGAGGCGGCCCGCGAGGAGCTCGCGGACGAGCCGTACAAGCTGGAGCTGATCGGCCTCAAGGGCTCCGCGTCGCACGACGACGGCGCGGACGTCGAGGTCGGCGCCGGCGAGCTGACGATCTACGACAACCTCGACGCCAAGACCGGCGAGCTGTGCTGGAAGGACCTGTGCCGCGGTCCGCACCTGCCCTCCACCCGGCTGATCCCGGCGTTCAAGCTGATGCGCAACGCGGCCGCCTACTGGCGCGGCAGCGAGAAGAACCCGATGCTCCAGCGCATCTACGGCACCGCCTGGCCGTCGAAGGACGAGCTGAAGGCGTACCTGGACTTCCTCGCCGAGGCCGAGAAGCGCGACCACCGCAAACTCGGCAGCGAGCTGGACCTCTTCTCGATCCCCGAGCAGATCGGCTCCGGCCTGGCCGTCTTCCACCCCAAGGGCGGCATCGTCCGCCGGGTCATGGAGGACTACTCGCGGCGCCGCCACGAGGAAGAGGGCTATGAGTTCGTCTACACCCCGCACGCGACGAAGGGGAAGCTCTTCGAGACGTCCGGACACCTGGACTGGTACGCCGAGGGCATGTACCCGCCCATGCAGCTCGACGAGGGCGTGGACTACTACCTCAAGCCCATGAACTGCCCGATGCACAACCTGATCTTCGACGCGCGCGGCCGGTCGTACCGCGAACTGCCGCTGCGCCTCTTCGAGTTCGGGACCGTCTACCGGTACGAGAAGTCGGGCGTCGTGCACGGTCTGACCCGTGCGCGGGGCTTCACGCAGGACGACGCGCACATCTACTGCACCCGTGAGCAGATGTCCGAGGAACTGGACAAGACGCTCACCTTCGTCCTGGGCCTGCTGCGGGACTACGGTCTGACCGACTTCTACCTGGAGCTGTCGACCAAGGACCCGGAGAAGTTCGTCGGCTCCGACGAGGTCTGGGAGGAGGCGACCGAGACGCTGCGCCAGGTCGCCGAGAAGCAGGGCCTGCCCCTCGTGCCCGACCCGGGCGGCGCCGCCTTCTACGGTCCGAAGATCTCCGTCCAGGCCAAGGACGCGATCGGCCGGACCTGGCAGATGTCGACCATCCAGCTCGACTTCAACCTGCCCGAGCGGTTCAACCTGGAGTACACGGGCCCGGACGGTTCCAAGCAGCGCCCGGTCATGATCCACCGCGCGCTGTTCGGTTCCATCGAGCGGTTCTTCGCCGTCCTGCTGGAGCACTACGCGGGCGCCTTCCCGGCGTGGCTGGCCCCCGTCCAGGCGCTCGGCATCCCGATCGGCGACGCGCACGTGGAGTACCTGGAGAAGTTCGCGGCGGCGGCCCGGAAGAAGGGCCTGCGCGTCGAGGTGGACTCCTCCTCGGACCGGATGCAGAAGAAAATCCGCAACGCCCAGAAGCAGAAGGTGCCCTTCATGGTCATCGCGGGCGACGAGGACATGTCGAACGGCTCGGTGTCGTTCCGCTACCGCGACGGCTCGCAGGAGAACGGCATCCCCTTCGACGAGGCCATCGCCAAGATCGCGCAGGTCGTGGAGGAGCGGACCCAGGTCTGAACCGTCCGCACCGCCTGAACCGCGAAGGCCCCCGGGATCACTGTCCCGGGGGCCTTCCCCCGTTCTCGTCCTCCTCCCGCGAGAACCGCCGCAGCATCAGCGACGAGAACGACCCCGTCACCGCGCCCAGCAGGGCCAGGCCGCAGACCATGAGGCCGACGGCGAGGGTGCGGCCCCCGGGGGTGACCGGGGTGACGTCGCCGTAGCCGACGGTCGCCAGGGTGGAGCAGGCCCACCACACCGAGTCGCCGAAGGTGCGGATCGTGGCGTGCGGGGCCCCGCGTTCCTGCTGGTACACCGCGAGCGCGCTCGAGAAGCCCAGCAGCACCGCGGACAGGCCGGCGTAGAGCATCACGCGCGCGTACAGGCTGAGGCGGGGCCGGCCGCGCCGCCGCAGGACCACGTCGTAGAGCCGCACGATGCGCAGCGGCCACAGCAGGGGCAGCAGCATGACCACGGTGTCCAGCCAGTGGCGGGTGACGAAGCCGGGTCCGCGGCCGCTGAGCCGCCAGTGCACCGCGTAGTCGACGACGAAGACAGCCCAGGCGGCACCGGTGACGGCCCGCAGGACGTCGTGTACGAGCGGGGGCAGGCCCGGCGCCAGCACGTGCGTCGCGTAGCAGCCGAGGTAGAGCAGCGACGCGATGCCGAGGGGCAGCGCGGCGCGCCCCTCCCAGCGCTGGGTGCGGCTGTCGGCGTCCATCGGCCAAGCTTGGCCGGAGAGCACCGACGGGCAGCCCCGGCGACACGCCGGGAAGGAGTGAAGCCATATGCTGCCTAGCATGACGAGTGAGCCGGAGCAGCAGATCGGAGTGGGGACGCAGGACGCGTTCCAGCGCCTGTGGACGCCCCACCGGATGGCGTACATCCAGGGCGAGAACAAGCCGACCGGCCCGGGGGCCGACGACGGCTGCCCGTTCTGCTCGATTCCGGCCAAGTCGGACGAGGACGGGCTGATCGTCCGGCGCGGTGAGCATGTGTACGCGGTGCTCAACCTGTACCCGTACAACGGCGGTCATCTGATGACCGTGCCGTACCGGCACGTGGCCGACTACACGGACCTGACCGGGCCGGAGACCGCCGAGCTGGGGGAGCTGACCAAGCAGGCGATGACAGCGCTGCGGACCGCGTCCGGGGCGCAGGGTTTCAACATCGGCATGAACCAGGGCGCGGTCGCGGGTGCCGGTATCGCGGCGCACCTGCACCAGCACATCGTGCCGCGCTGGGGTGGCGACACGAACTTCATGCCGGTGGTGGGCCACACGCGGGTGCTGCCGCAGCTGCTCGCGGACACCCGGAAGATGCTGGCGGAGGCCTGGCCGGCATAGGCCTGCGGGTGCCCTCCGCCGAGGGCACCCCTCTCACGCGTCGTAGAGGTCGGCCTTCCTGGGGGTCGGGTCCTGGACGTTGCCGCTGAGGAACGCCGAGCGGGCGCCGAACTTCTCCGTGTTCACGCCGTTCTCCTCCAGGACCCTGATCGCGGCGGAGTGGACCACGCGCAGCACCGGCGTGGCCGCGCGGAGCGCGTCGTCGGCCATGAAGCGGTGGCGCCAGGGCTGGTCGGCCCAGGCGTGGCGCAGGCCGAACGGCTCGGGCAGGCCCAGGGAGCCGCCGAGCCAGTTCAGCAGCGGCGGGTACCAGGTCAGCGGGGCGCGCACGGCGAGTCGTACGACCTCGTCGGTGTTGACCAGGGGCAGCTTGATCGTGCGGTTCTCCCAGGGTTTGAAGGACTTGGCGACCTCCTTGGTCGGCGCCTCCGGCTTGCTGGTGAACAGCGAGTTCACCGGGCCCAGCGCGTGTCCGGTGACCTCGATGCGCAGGGTCTCGTGGAGCACGGTGACGGTGATCAGCATGGTGATGACCAGCTGTCCGTCCCAGAGGGTCCACTGCACGCCCAGGTAGTGCCGGTCGCCGCTGCCGAACTGCTGCTTGTTGCAGATCTCCTGTATGGCGTGCGGTTTGACCTGGAAGGCCTCGACATCGGTGCCCTCGGGCCGGGAGACCGCCGTGGCCTTCTCGCCGATCGGGGTGACGATCCAGTGCCGTATCGACGGCTTGGGGAAGCCGCCGGTGTTGAGCGGGCCGCGCTCCAGGAGGGTGAGCTGGTCGTGGATCGCGCGTACGACGTCCCAGCTGCGGAAGGGGTGGATCTCCCGGCCGGGGTCGGCGGAGACGAGGTCCTCGGCGAGCTGCCAGGCACCCCAGCGGGTGCCCATGCCGAGTATGCCCTTGGGGCCGGCGTAGAAGACGGAGTTCGACTGCTGCTCGGCGCTCAGCCGGGCCAGGGACTGGCGCAGCGCCTCGGCGGCGGTCTGGTTGGGGCCGCGCGGGACGGCCTCCGGGACCTTGGCGCCGACGCTGGTGCCGGAGAGCAGGCCGTCCCAGCGGGCTCGGAGGTCCTTGGCGGTGCGTTCGCAGATCTGCTTGGCCCAGTACCAGCCGAGGACGGGGACGACGACGGCCGCGCGGGCGTACCACGCCCAGAAGCCGGTGAACGGCATCTTGATCAGGAACAGCGCGGCGAGCAGGCCGACGCCCAGGAGGAGCGCGGTGGCCAGGGTGCCGGCCCGTTTGTCGTCGCGTCTGGCGACGAGGGTGCGCAGCTGGAAGACGAGCAGCCAGCCGAGCATCCCGGGCAGGAAGAGCAGGCCGCAGACGACGGTGATGGCGGTCAGCCGGTTGTCGCGCTCACGGCGGATGTTGTTGGCGGCCAGGGCGTGCTCGACGACGAACTGCGGTTCGGAACCGAAGGACTGGATGAGCGGTTTGCGGCCGGGGGCGAGCATCCGGTCGACGAGGGCGCGGGAGAACGCCTCGCCGAGATTGGGCCGGAACAGTTTCATCCGGCCGGCCTTGACGGTCGACTGGTGCCATTCGTTGTCGGCCTTCTTGATCTCCTCGATCGGGCTGTCCCGGTACGCCGCGGAGGCCAGCGCGGAGGTCGCCGCCTGCCCCTCGTCGCCCGAGACGGGTACCTGGGGCCCGTCCCACTCCGTTCCAAACGACATTCCCGCCCCCATCGCCGCCGGTGCCGTTCCTGCGGCCTTCCCGACTTCCCTGCTGCGCACACCTGTTGGACCGGTCGCCGTGCCGGTACCGGCCGGTTCGCCCGTCGGCGGCGGCACGACATGATCCGGTGATCAGCGTATCCGCCGGCACGGACAACGCGTGGGCGGACGACCGAAGCCGCCCGCCTGTGCGCCGAGTTGTGCGCCGGCGCGCTACGCGTCGTCCCCGGCCTGTTCGCGGAGGCGTTCGGCGATCTGCGGCGGCATCGGCTCGTGCCGGGCGTAACTCCGGTCGAAGCGGGCGGTGCCGTGCGAGAGCGAGCGCAGGTCGACGGCGTACCGGCCGATCTCGAACTCGGGTACCTCGGCGCGGATCAGGGTCCGTCCGGTGCCGACCTGTTCGGTGCCCAGCAGCCGGCCGCGGCGGCTGGAGAGGTCGCTCATCACGGGGCCCACGTAGTCGTCACCGACCAGCACGGTCACCTCGGCGACCGGCTCCAGCAGATGGATCCTCGCGTCCGCCGCGGCCTCGCGCAGGGCGAGGGCGCCCGCGGTCTGGAAGGCGGCGTCGGAGGAGTCCACCGAGTGGGCCTTGCCGTCCAGCAGCGTGATCCGGACGTCGACCAGGGGGTAGCCGGCGGCGACGCCCTTGGCGGCCTGGGCGCGCACGCCCTTCTCGACGGACGGGATGAACTGGCGGGGCACCGCGCCGCCGACCACCTTGTCCACGAACTCGATGCCGGAGCCGCCGGGCAGCGGTTCGACCTCGATCTCGCAGATGGCGTACTGGCCGTGGCCGCCGGACTGCTTGACGTGCCGGCCGCGCCCGGTGGCCCTGGTCGCGAACGTCTCCCTCAGGGAGACCTTGTGCGGGACGACGTCGACCTGGACGCCGTAGCGGCTGCGCAGCCGTTCCAGGGCGACGTCGGCGTGGGCCTCGCCCAGGCACCACAGGACGATCTGGTGGGTGTCCTGGTTCTGCTCCAGGCGCATGGTCGGGTCCTCGGCGACCAGCCGGGCCAGGCCCTGGGAGAGCTTGTCCTCGTCGGCCTTGCTGTGCGCGTGGATGGCGACCGGCAGCAGCGGGTCGGGCATCCGCCAGGGCTCCACCAGGAGCGGGTCGTCCTTGGCGGAGAGGGTGTCGCCGGTCTCGGCGCGGCCGAGTTTGGCCACGCAGACCAGGTCGCCGGCGACGGCGTGGGTGACCGGGCGCTGCTGTTTGCCGAAGGGCATGGACAGGGCGCCGACCTTCTCGTCGACGTCGTGGTCCTCGTGTCCGCGGTCGGCGAGGCCGTGCCCGGAGACGTGCACGGTCTGGTCGGGGCGGAGGGTGCCGGAGAAGACGCGGACCAGGGAGAGCCGGCCGACGTAGGGGTCGGAGGAGGTCTTGACGACCTCGGCGACCAGCGGACCGGCCGTGTCGCAGGGCTTCAGCTCGCGGGGCTCGCCGTCGATGCCGGTGACCCCGGGGAGCGGGTGCTCGAAGGGCGTGGGGAAGCCACGCGTGACCAGTTCCAGCAGTTCGACCGTGCCGAGGCCCTGCCGGGCGCCCTCGGCGGCCGGGGCGGCGGCCAGCACGGGGAAGAAGGACCCGCGTGCCACGGCCCGTTCCAGGTCCTCGATCAGCGTCTTGACCTCGACCTGCTCGCCGCCGAGGTAGCGGTCCATGAGGGTCTCGTCCTCGCTCTCGGCGATGATGCCCTCGATGAGCCGGTTGCGGGCCTCCTCGATGTCCGGCAGCTGGTCCTCACCGGGTTCGGACTCCTTGCGCTCTCCGGTCGCGTAGTCGAACAGCTTCTGCGACAGCAGTCCGACCAGCCCGGTCACGGGCGCGTGCCCGTCGGGCCCCTCGGGTCCGCGCAGCGGCAGGTAGAGGGGCAGGACGGCGTCGGGGTCGTCGCCCCCGAAGGCCTCCGCGCAGGTCCGGGTCATCTCCTCGAAGTCGGCGCGCGCGGCCTCCAGGTGGGTGACGACGATCGCGCGGGGCATGCCGACGGCCGCGCACTCCTCCCACACCATGCGGGTGGAGCCGTCGACCCCGTCCGAGGCCGAGACGACGAACAGGGCCGCGTCGGCGGCGCGCAGACCGGCCCGCAGCTCCCCGACGAAGTCGGCGTAGCCGGGGGTGTCCAGCAGGTTGATCTTGATGCCGTCCCATTCGACCGGCACGAGGGAGAGCTGTACGGAGCGCTGCTGCCGGTGCTCGATGTCGTCGTAGTCGGAGACGGTGGCGCCGTCCTCGACGCGGCCCGCCCGGTTCACGGCCCCCGCGGTCAGCGCGAGGGCTTCCACGAGGGTGGTCTTCCCCGATCCGGAGTGGCCGACCAGCACCACATTCCGTACGGACGCGGGTTGGTCGGCCGCCAGAGCCCTGCCGGCGGCCCCGGGGTGGTGTGTCTGTGCCTTGTCGCCCATGATCCTGCCTCCCGTGCACGGTGAGGTCACTGTGGGCGCGGACACGCGGGACCCGCGTGCTCGAGGCGGCTCCGGCGACGCCCGCGGTTATTCGAGCTTTCCACTCCCGTCACGCGGCGTCCATACGAAGGACTACGAAGGGTGCGCACGCGCCGCCGTTCCCGTCACGCACGCCCCGCGCGCGGGGCCGGGCGCCGCCTCCCGGCGCGGCTGCGGGTGCCCGCCAGCCACGCACGCGCGCGCGTGGCTACGATGGGCCAGCCGGAGGCCACCAGGGCCGCGGCGACACCGACCGTCGGGAAGGCCATGCTGAACAAGTACGCGCGTGCATTCTTCACGCGTGTCCTCACACCGTTCGCCGCGTTTCTCATCCGCCGGGGCGTGAGCCCCGACACGGTCACGCTCATCGGCACGGCCGGTGTGGTCGCGGGAGCGCTGGTCTTCTACCCCCGGGGCGAGTTCTTCTGGGGCACGGTCGTGATCACCCTGTTCGTCTTCTCCGACCTGGTCGACGGCAACATGGCCCGCCAGCTGGGCCGCTCCAGCCGCTGGGGCGCCTTCCTGGACTCCACCCTGGACCGGGTCGCCGACGGCGCGATCTTCGGCGGCTTCGCGCTCTGGTACGCGGGACGGGGCGACGACAACGTGCTGTGCGCGGTGTCGATCTTCTGCCTGGCCAGCGGCCAGGTGGTGTCGTACACCAAGGCGCGCGGCGAGTCGATCGGGCTGCCGGTCGCCGTCAACGGGCTCGTCGAGCGTGCCGAACGGCTGGTCATCTCGCTGGTCGCGGCCGGTTTCGCGGGCCTGCACACGTTCGGTGTCCCGGGCATCCAGTGGCTGCTGCCGATCGCGCTGTGGATCGTCGCCGTGGGCAGCCTGGTCACGCTCGTCCAGCGGGTCGTCACCGTCCGCCGCGAGTCCGCCGAGGCGGAGGCGGCGGCGCGGGCCGGCGCGAGCGAGGCGGCACAGTGAGCGCCTCCGACCGGCTCACCGACGCCCTGTACGGCGTCGGCTGGAGCACCGTCAAGAAGCTGCCCGAACCGGTCGCGGTGCGCCTCGGCCGGACCATCGCCGACCTCGCCTGGAAGCAGCGCGGCAAGGGCGTGCAGCGCCTGGAGGCCAACTACGCGCGCGTGGTGCCCGATGCCACTCCCGAGCGGCTCGCCGAGCTGTCCCGCGCGGGGATGCGCTCCTACCTGCGCTACTGGATGGAGTCCTTCCGGCTGCCGGCCTGGAGCGCCGAGCGCGTGCGGACGGGCTTCGACCCGAAGGACGTCCACCACCTGACCGACGGACTCGCCTCCGGCCGGGGCGTGATCCTCGCGCTGCCGCACCTGGCCAACTGGGACCTGGCCGGCGCCTGGGTCACCACCGCGCTCCGGACGCCGTTCACGACGGTCGCCGAGCGCCTGAAACCGGAGACGCTGTACGACCGCTTCGTCGCCTACCGCGAGGGCCTCGGCATGGAGGTCCTGCCGCACAGCGGCGGCTCCGCCTTCGGCACCCTGGCCCGCAGGCTGCGCGACGGCGGCCTGGTCTGCCTCGTCGCCGACCGCGACCTGTCGGCCTCCGGCGTCGAGGTCGACTTCTTCGGCGAGACGGCCCGGATGCCCGCCGGCCCCGCGCTGCTCGCCCAGCAGACCGGAGCGCTGCTGCTGCCCGTCACCCTCTGGTACGACGACTCGCCGGTCATGAAGGGCCGGGTGCACCCGCCGGTCGACGTCCCCGAGTCAGGTACGCGGCCCGAGAAGACGTCCCTCATGACACAGGCCCTGGCCGACGCCTTCGCCTCCGGGATCGCCGAGCACCCGGAGGACTGGCACATGCTCCAGCGGCTGTGGCTCGCCGACCTCGACCCCGCGAAGGGACCCTCGTGAGAATCGGGATCGTCTGCCCGTACTCCTGGGACGTGCCCGGTGGCGTCCAGTTCCACATCCGCGACCTCGCCGAGTACTTCCTCCGCCTCGGCCACGAGGTCTCCGTCCTCGCCCCGGCCGACGACGACACCCCGCTGCCGCCGTACGTCGTCTCGGCCGGCCGCGCGGTCCCGGTGCCGTACAACGGCTCGGTGGCCCGCCTGAACTTCGGCTTCCTGTCGGCCGCGCGGGTGCGGCGCTGGCTGCACGAGGGCAAGTTCGACGTGGTCCACATCCACGAACCGACGTCCCCGTCGCTGGGCCTGCTGACCTGCTGGGCGGCGTCCGGTCCGATCGTGGCCACGTTCCACACGTCCAACCCGCGCTCGCGCGCGATGATCGCCGCGTACGCGATCCTGCAGGCCGCCCTGGAGAAGATCAGCGCGCGGATCGCGGTCAGCGAGTACGCCCGGCGGACGCTGGTCGAGCACCTCGGCGGGGACGCGGTGGTCATCCCCAACGGCGTCGACGTCGACTTCTTCGCCAGGGCCGAGCCCGACCCGCGGTGGCAGGGCGACACCATCGGCTTCATCGGCCGTATCGACGAGCCCCGCAAGGGCCTTCCCGTGCTGATGCAGGCCCTGCCGAAGATCCTCGCCGCCCGGCCGCAGACCCGTCTGCTGGTCGCGGGCCGCGGCGACGAGGAGGCGGCCGTCGAGCAACTGCCGGCGGAGCTGCGCCCGCGCGTGGAGTTCCTCGGCATGATCAGCGACGAGGACAAGGCGCGCCTCCTGCGCAGCGTCGACCTGTACGTCGCACCCAACACGGGCGGCGAGAGCTTCGGCATCATCCTGGTCGAGGCGATGTCGGCGGGCGCCCCCGTGCTCGCCTCCGACCTGGACGCGTTCGTGCAGGTCCTCGACCAGGGCGAGGCCGGCGAGGTCTTCGCCAACGAGAACGCCGACGCGTTGGCCGAGGCGGCCGTACGGCTCCTCGCGGACCCCGCCCGCCGGGCCCTGCTCCGCGAGCGCGGCAGCGCCCACGTACGGCGCTTCGACTGGTCCACGGTCGGCGCGGACATCCTCTCCGTCTACGAGACGGTCACGGCCGGCGCGGCAGCGGTCGGCGCCGACGAGCGGGCGACGGGCCTGCGGGCGCGGTTCGGGTTGGCGCGGGACTGAGGGGGCCGGGCGGCCCGGGGGCGGACCGCGGCAGCGGCTCGCCGTCGGCGCCGAGGGTGTGCCGGGGCCGTCCTCTTCGGCGCCGAGGGTGTTCCGGGGCTGTTCCCTTCAGCGCCGAGGGGTGTGCCGGGACTGCGCCCTTCCGCGTTGAGGGTGTGTTCCGGCGCCGTTCCCTGCGGCGTCGAGGGTGTGTGCCGGTGGCCGTCCCCTTCGGCAGCGAGGGTGCGTGTGCCGGGAGCCGTTCCCCCCGGCAGCGAGGCTGTCCCAGGAGCCGTCCCCGGTGGCAGCCGGGTGCTGACCGGCGCCGGGAGTGCCGGCCGGCAGCCGATAGCCTTCCGCCGTGACCGCAACCCTCATCTGGATCCTCGTCGCGCTCGTCGCCATCGGTGTGTACCTCAGCTGGACGGCCGGGCGGCTGGACCGGCTGCACGTGCGGATGGACGCCGCGCGGGCCGCGCTCGACGCGCAGCTGCTGCGGCGCGCCTCCGTGGCGCAGGAACTGGCGACCTCGGGCGTGCTGGACCCGGCCGCCTCGATCGTGCTGTACGAGGCCGCGCACGCGGCCCGGCAGGCCGAGGAGGAGCAGCGGGAGGTCGCCGAGAGCGAGCTGAGCCAGGCGCTGCGCGCGGTCTTCGAGGACCCGGCGCAGGTCGAGGCCGTACGCGAGGCCCCGGGCGGCGAGGAGGCGGCCCGTGAGCTGGCCGAGGCGGTCCGCCGGGTGCCGATGGCCCGCCGCTTCCACAACGACGCCGTGGGCGCGGCCCGCAGGCTCCGCGAGCACCGCAAGGTCCGCTGGTTCCGGCTGGCCGGCCACGCCCCCTTCCCGCTGGCCTTCGAGATGGACGACGAGCCGCCCACGGCGCTGGTCGAGAGGGTCTCCTGAACGCACGGTGGACCAAAAGGATCCACCGGCTTTCCATTGGCCCTTGCTGTGGCCTGGTCCACTCGCGTTTCCTCAGCGGTGCAGAAACCCTCTTTCCCATCAGTGAGGTCACCCGTGTCCACCACCGAGAACCAGGCTCCCGAGACCGGTACCGCCCGCGTGAAGCGCGGCATGGCCGAGCAGCTCAAGGGCGGCGTGATCATGGACGTCGTCACGCCGGAGCAGGCGAAGATCGCCGAGGACGCGGGCGCCGTCGCCGTCATGGCCCTGGAGCGGGTCCCGGCCGACATCCGCAAGGACGGCGGCGTGGCCCGTATGTCCGACCCGGACATGATCGAGGGCATCATCGACGCCGTCTCGATCCCGGTCATGGCCAAGTCCCGCATCGGCCACTTCGTCGAGGCCCAGGTCCTGCAGTCCCTCGGCGTCGACTACATCGACGAGTCCGAGGTGCTCACCCCGGCCGACGAGGTCAACCACTCCGACAAGTGGGCCTTCACCACCCCCTTCGTCTGCGGTGCGACCAACCTGGGCGAGGCCCTGCGCCGCATCGCCGAGGGCGCCGCGATGATCCGCTCCAAGGGCGAGGCCGGCACCGGCAACGTCGTCGAGGCCGTCCGCCACCTGCGCCAGATCAAGAACGAGATCGCCAAGCTGCGCGGCTTCGACAACCACGAGCTGTACGCCGCCGCCAAGGAGCTGCGCGCCCCGTACGAGCTGGTCAAGGAGGTCGCCGAGCTGGGCAAGCTGCCCGTCGTGCTGTTCTCCGCCGGTGGCGTGGCCACCCCGGCCGACGCCGCCCTGATGCGTCAGCTCGGCGCCGAGGGCGTCTTCGTCGGCTCCGGCATCTTCAAGTCCGGCGACCCCGCCAAGCGCGCCGCCGCCATCGTCAAGGCCACCACCTTCTACGACGACCCGAAGATCATCGCGGACGCGTCCCGCAACCTCGGCGAGGCCATGGTCGGCATCAACTGCGACACCCTCCCCGAGACCGAGCGGTACGCCAACCGCGGCTGGTGACCCAGACAGGTAACGACATCCCATGAACACTCCTGTCATAGGCGTCCTGGCCCTCCAGGGCGACGTACGGGAGCACCTCATCGCCCTGGCCGCGGCCGACGCCGTGGCCAGGCCGGTGCGGCGCCCCGAGGAACTCGCCGAGGTCGACGGTCTCGTCCTGCCCGGCGGCGAGTCCACCACCATCTCCAAGCTGGCCGTCCTGTTCGGCCTGATGGAGCCCCTCCGCGCGCGCGTGCGGGACGGCATGCCCGTCTACGGCACCTGCGCCGGCATGATCATGCTCGCCGACAAGATCCTCGACCCGCGCTCGGGCCAGGAGACCATCGGCGGCATCGACATGATCGTGCGCCGCAACGCCTTCGGCCGGCAGAACGAGTCGTTCGAGGCCGCGGTCGACGTGAGGGGCGTCCCGGGCGATCCTGTGGAGGGCGTCTTCATCCGCGCGCCCTGGGTGGAGTCCGTGGGCGCCGGGGCCGAGGTGCTCGCCGAGCACGACGGCCATATCGTCGCCGTACGCCAGGGCAACGCGCTCGCCACCTCGTTCCACCCGGAACTGACCGGCGACCACCGCGTGCACGCGCTCTTCGTCGACATGGTGCGGGCCACCCGGGCACCGGAGTCCTTGTAGGATCTCCGGGGGTCCCCCCGGCCTCTCGACCAGGGGGCGTTCGTACAGGATGGGTTACGCGAAGGAGACAGGCAGATGTCCGGCCACTCTAAATGGGCCACGACGAAGCACAAGAAGGCCGTGATCGACGCCAAGCGCGGCAAGCTCTTCGCGAAGCTGATCAAGAACATCGAGGTCGCGGCCCGGATGGGTGGTGCCGACCCGGACGGCAACCCGACGCTGTACGACGCCATCCAGAAGGCGAAGAAGTCGTCGGTCCCGAACAAGAACATCGACTCCGCGGTCAAGCGCGGCGCGGGCCTCGAGGCCGGCGGCGCCGACTACGAGACGATCATGTACGAGGGTTACGGCCCGAACGGTGTCGCGGTGCTCATCGAGTGCCTCACCGACAACCGCAACCGCGCCGCCTCCGAGGTCCGCGTCGCCATGACCCGCAACGGCGGCTCCATGGCCGACCCGGGCTCGGTGTCGTACCTGTTCAACCGCAAGGGCGTGGTGATCGTCCCCAAGGGCGAGCTGACCGAGGACGACGTGCTCGGCGCCGTCCTGGACGCCGGTGCCGAGGAGGTCAACGACCTCGGTGAGAACTTCGAGGTCCTCAGCGAGCCGACCGACCTCGTCGCCGTCCGCACCGCCCTGCAGGAGGCCGGCATCGACTACGAGTCGGCCGAGGCCAACTTCGTGCCGACCATGCAGGTCGAGCTGGACGAAGAGGGCGCCAAGAAGATCTTCAAGCTCATCGACGCGCTGGAGGACAGCGACGACGTGCAGAACGTCTTCGCCAACTTCGACGTGAGCGACGAGATCATGGAGAAGGTCGACGCGTAACGCGCACGGCTGACCGACCGGGCCGACGGGACACACCCCGTCGGCCCGTCGCGTTGTCAGTGGCACCCGATAGCCTGCACGAACAGGCCGTCGAAGGGAGGGGCGCGTGCGCGTACTGGGGGTGGACCCCGGCCTGACGCGGTGTGGTGTCGGCGTGGTCGAGGGAGTCGCGGGCCGCCCGCTCACCATGCTCGGCGTCGGTGTCGTACGGACCCCGGCGGACGCCGACCTCAGCCACCGGCTGCTCGCCGTGGAGCAGGGCATCGAGCAGTGGCTGGACGAACACCGGCCCGAGTTCGTCGCCGTGGAGCGCGTCTTCAGCCAGCACAACGTGCGCACGGTCATGGGCACCGCCCAGGCCAGCGCCGTCGCCATGCTGTGCGCCGCCCGGCGCGGCATCCCCGTCGCCCTGCACACCCCCAGCGAGGTCAAGGCCGCCGTCACCGGCAGCGGACGCGCCGACAAGGCGCAGGTGGGAGCCATGGTGACCCGCCTGCTCCGGCTCGCCGCCCCGCCGAAGCCGGCCGACGCCGCCGACGCCCTCGCGCTCGCCATCTGCCACATCTGGCGGGCCCCCGCCCAGAACCGACTCCAGCAGGCCGTCGCCCGGCAGGCTGTCCACGCAACGAAAGGCCGTACGGCATGATCGCCTTCGTCAGCGGCACGGTCGCCGCACTCGCCCCCGACGCAGCCGTCGTCGAGGTCGGCGGCGTCGGCATGGCCGTCCAGTGCACGCCGAACACGCTCTCGACCCTGCGCATCGGCCAGCCCGCCAAGCTGCACACCTCCCTCGTCGTCCGCGAGGACTCGCTCACCCTGTACGGCTTCGCGGACGACGACGAACGCCAGGTCTTCGAGCTGCTGCAGACCGCCAGCGGCGTCGGCCCGCGCCTGGCGCAGGCGATGCTCGCCGTGCACACCCCGGACGCGCTGCGCCGCGCGGTCGCCACCGGGGACGAGAAGGCCCTCACGGCCGTCCCCGGCATCGGCAAGAAGGGCGCCCAGAAGCTGCTGCTGGAGCTGAAGGACCGGCTCGGCGAGCCCGTCGGCGCCCCCGCCGTCGGAGCGCCCGTCAGCCAGGGCTGGCGCGACCAGCTGCACGCCGCCCTGATCGGCCTCGGCTACGCCACCCGCGAGGCCGACGAGGCGGTGACCGCCGTCGCACCCCAGGCCGAACAGGCGGGCGGCACCCCCCAGGTCGGGCAGCTGCTCAAGGCGGCCCTGCAGACCCTGAACCGAGCCCGCTGACCTGCGCCACCGCTAGGAGATCTTCGTGAACTGGGACGACCCGACCGACGCCCCCGCCGCCGAGCGGCTGGTGGACTCCGCCGCCGACCGGGAGGACCAGGCCGTCGAGGCCGCCCTGCGCCCCAAGGACCTCGGAGAGTTCATCGGCCAGGAAAAGGTCCGCGAACAGCTCGACCTCGTCCTGCGCGCCGCACGCGCGCGCGGCGCCACCGCCGACCACGTGCTGCTCTCCGGCGCGCCCGGCCTCGGCAAGACCACCCTTTCGATGATCATCGCCGCCGAGATGGGCGCCCCCATCCGCATCACCTCCGGCCCCGCCATCCAGCACGCCGGCGACCTCGCCGCGATCCTCTCCTCCCTCCAGGAGGGCGAGGTCCTCTTCCTCGACGAGATCCACCGCATGTCCCGGCCCGCCGAGGAGATGCTGTACATGGCGATGGAGGACTTCCGCGTCGACGTCATCGTCGGCAAGGGCCCCGGCGCCACCGCGATCCCGTTGGAGCTGCCGCCGTTCACCCTGGTCGGCGCCACCACGCGCGCGGGCCTGCTGCCGCCGCCGCTGCGCGACCGCTTCGGCTTCACCGCGCACATGGAGTTCTACGAGCCGCACGAGCTGGAGCGGGTCGTCCACCGCTCGGCGCACCTGCTGGACGTCGGGATCGAGCCGGACGGCGCCGCCGAGATCGCCGGCCGTTCCCGGGGCACGCCCCGCATCGCCAACCGCCTGCTGCGCCGGGTCCGCGACTACGCGCAGGTCAAGGCCGACGGGCTGATCACCCGCGACATCGCGGCCGCCGCCCTCGCGGTGTACGAGGTCGACGCGCGCGGCCTCGACCGGCTCGACCGCGCGGTCCTCCAGGCCCTGCTGAAGCTGTTCGGCGGCGGACCGGTCGGCCTGTCCACCCTCGCCGTCGCGGTGGGGGAGGAGCGGGAGACCGTCGAGGAGGTCGCCGAGCCCTTCCTGGTCCGCGAGGGTCTGCTCGCCCGCACCCCGCGCGGCCGGGTCGCCACCCCCGCCGCATGGGCGCATCTCGGCCTCACCCCACCGGGCTCGCACGCCGCGGGAAACGGACAACAGGACCTCTTCGGGGCGTGACGGCAGTCGCCCGGCGAGGGCGATGGCACGGGCAGGAACCCAGGTGCCATGCTGAGCGTTGTTCCATGAGAGCGGACTCGCTTAGACTCCGCCGATGCCGCCCTTGCGGGCGGCGCCGACCACACCCCCATCCAACTGGCCGCTCACCCGCGCGGTCGCGCGAAGGAAATTCCGTCCCGTGAATGCCTATACCCTTCTCCCGTTCATCGTGCTCATCGCGGCGATGTTCCTGATGACGCGTTCGGCCAAGAAGAAGCAGCAGCAGGCCGCCCAGATGCGGAACGAGATGCAGCCCGGCTCCGGTGTCCGCACGATCGGGGGTATGTACGCGACGGTCAAGGAGGTCAACGAGGACACGGTCCTCCTCGACGCCGGACCGGGCGTCGACCTCCTCTTCGCCAAGAACGCCATCGGCGCCGTCCTGTCCGACGACGAGTACAACCGCATCGTCCACGGCATCGAGCACGACCTGAAGTCCGACGCCGACCTCGTCCCGGACGACGCCTCCTCCCTCACCGAGACCGACGAGACCGACGGATCCGCTGCCGCCGCCTCCGACGACAAGATCGACCTCGGTAAGAAGGACGCCGCCGAGGACGCCGACGCGGCCGGTGCCGCCGAGGCGAAGGCGGAGGACGAGCCGAAGAAGACCGACGGCGACTCCGACGCGAAGTAGTCACGCCCCGGGAGGCGCGGCGGCGGCATGATGGCGCCCCGCGCATCCCGGGCGCGTCTGTTTCCCGCACGGGAGCCCGATTCCATGTCATGGCCGACCGCGCCGACCGGGCGCGGGGCGGCCCGAGAGGGAGTACGAGAAGGTGGCAGCACCCAAGAGGGGCCGAACCGCGAGTGCCCAGAGCAAGCCAGGGCGCTCGCTGGCCCTCATCCTGATCGCCATCGTGGCGCTCACCGGAGGGATGTTCCTCTCCGGGCACACGACCCCGCGTCTCGGCATCGACCTCGCCGGTGGCACGAGCATCACGCTGAAGGCGAAGGCCGACCAGGGGTCCGCGATCAACAAGGCCAACATGGACACCGCGGTCGACATCATGAACCGCCGTGTCAACGGCCTGGGCGTCTCCGAGGCGGAGGTGCAGACCCAGGGGAACGACAACATCATCGTCAACATCCCCAAGGGCACCAACTCCAAGGAGGCCCAGCAGCAGGTCGGCACCACCGCGAAGCTGTACTTCCGGCCGGTTCTGGCCACCGAGCCCAGCGGGACGGCCGCACAGAGCCCCTCGCCGAGCGCCTCCTCCAGCGGCAGCTCCTCGCCGAAGCCGAGCGGCAGCCCCTCCTCGACCGCCTCCTCCGGCCAGAAGGCGACCTCGCCCGGCTCCGCGTCCCCCACGGCCACGGCCACCTCCCAGGGCCGCGCCGTCAGCGACGCGCTGAAGGCCGACTCGACCCCCTCGCCGTCCGCCTCCTCCAGCGGCAAGCCGTCGGCCACCCCGTCGGCCTCGCCCTCCGGCGGCTCCGCCGCGAACTCCAAGCTCCAGGCCCAGTACGCCGCCCTGAACTGCGCCAAGGCCACCGACCGCGCCAAGGCCGGCAAGAACGCCAAGCCCGGTGACACCACCGTGGCCTGCGGCGAGATCGACGGCAACTGGTACAAGTACCTGCTCGGCCCGGCCGCCGTGGACGGCACCGAGGTGAAGAAGGCCCAGGCCGTCTTCAACACCCAGAGCGCCGCGGGCTGGCAGGTCCAGATGACCTTCACCGGCAGCGGCGCCAAGAAGTTCGCCGACATCACCGGCCAGCTGGCCCAGAAGCCGGACCCGCAGAACGAGTTCGGCATCGTCCTCGACGGCGACGTCGTCTCCAGCCCGGTCGTGCACGAGGCCATCACCGGCGGCCAGGCGGAGATCTCCGGCAGCTTCAAGCAGGAGGAGGCCCAGAGCCTCGCCAACATGCTGTCGTACGGCGCCCTGCCGCTGTCCTTCCAGGAGCAGTCGGTCACCACCGTGACGGCCGCGCTCGGCGGTGAGCAGCTGCACGCCGGTCTGCTGGCCGGCGCGATCGGCCTCGCCCTCGTCGTGATCTACCTGGTGGTCTACTACCGCGGCCTGTCGATCGTCGCGATGGCCTCCCTGCTGGTCTCCGCGATCCTCACCTACGTGATCATGTCGCTGCTCGGCCCGGCCATCCACTTCGCGCTGAACCTGCCGGCCGTCTGCGGTGCCATCGTCGCCATCGGCATCACCGCCGACTCGTTCATCGTGTACTTCGAACGCATCCGGGACGAGATCCGCGAGGGCCGCTCGCTGCGCCCCGCCGTGGAGCGGGCCTGGCCGCGCGCCCGGCGCACCATCCTGGTCTCCGACTTCGTGTCGTTCCTCGCCGCCGCGGTCCTGTTCATCGTGACCGTCGGCAAGGTCCAGGGCTTCGCGTTCACGCTCGGCCTGACCACCCTGCTTGACGTCGTCGTGGTCTTCTTCTTCACCAAGCCGCTGATGACGCTCCTGGCCCGCCGGAAGTTCTTCGCGAACGGCCACAAGTGGTCCGGTCTCGACCCGAAGAGCCTCGGTGCCAAGCCGCCGCTGCGCCGTACCCGCCGTCCCGCCGGTCCTGCCGCCGGCTCTGTCGACCCGAAGGAGGCCTGAGCGATGTCGAAACTCGGCAACCTCGGCGCTCGACTGCACCGCGGCGAGATCTCGTACGACTTCGTCGGCAAGCGCAAGATCTGGTACGGCGTCTCGATCCTGATCACCATCACGGCCATCGTCGGCCTGGCGGTGCGCGGCCTGAACATGGGCATCGAGTTCCAGGGCGGCGCGGTCTTCACCACGCCGACCAAGATGAGCACCTCGGTGGCCAAGGCCGAGGAGTACGCCAACGACGCCTCGGGCCACCAGGCGGTCGTGCAGAAGCTCGGCAACGGCAGCCTGCGCATCCAGATCGCGGGCATCGACACCGGCCAGTCCGACAGGATCAAGCAGGAGCTGGCCAAGGACCTGAACCTCGACCCCGAGAAGCTCGCCGCCGACCTGGTCGGACCGAGCTGGGGCGAGCAGATCGCCAACAAGGCCTGGGAGGGCCTGGCGATCTTCATGGTCCTCGTCGTGATCTACCTGGCGATCGCGTTCGAGTGGCGCATGGCCATCGCGGCGCTGGTCGCGCTGATCCACGACATCACCATCACGACCGGTATCTACGCACTGGTCGGCTTCGAGGTCACGCCCGGCACGGTCATCGGTCTGCTGACCATCCTCGGTTACTCGCTCTACGACACGGTCGTCGTCTTCGACAGCCTCAAGGAGCAGACGAAGGACATCACCAAGCAGACCAGGTGGACGTACAGCGACATCGCGAACCGCTCCATCAACGGCACCCTGGTCCGCTCCATCAACACCACGGTCGTCGCCCTGCTGCCGGTCGCCGGTCTGCTCTTCATCGGCGGCGGCTTCCTCGGCGCGGGCACGCTCAACGACATCTCCCTGTCGCTGTTCGTCGGCCTCGCGGCCGGTGCCTACTCGTCGATCTTCATCGCCACGCCGCTCGTCGCCGACCTCAAGGAGCGCGAGCCGGCGATGAAGGCCCTCACCAAGCGGGTCCTGGCCAAGCGCGCCCAGGCCGGTTCGGACGAGGAGGTCGTGGAGGCCCGCACCGCCGGTGCCGACGCCGACGACGACGCCGCGCCCGCCGTGGTGGGCCCGCGCAACCAGCCCTCCTCCCGTGGCCGTGGCCGCGGCCGTCCCTCGGGGAAGCGCCGATGACCGACATCCAGGAGCTGCTGCTCAGCCGCATCCGTGACGTCGCCGACTACCCGGAGCCGGGCGTGATGTTCAAGGACATCACCCCGCTCCTGGCGGACCCGGCGGCCTTCACCGCGCTCACCGACGAGCTGGCCGGGATCGCCGCGGCCACCGGCGCCACCAAGGTCGTCGGCCTGGAGGCCCGGGGCTTCATCCTCGGCGCCCCGGTCGCCGTCCGCGCGGGCGTGGGCTTCATCCCGGTCCGCAAGGCGGGCAAGCTGCCCGGGGCCACCCTGCGCCAGGCCTACGACCTGGAGTACGGCTCGGCGGAGATCGAGGTGCACGCGGAGGACCTGGCCCACGGCGACCGTGTCCTGATCGTGGACGACGTCCTGGCCACGGGCGGCACGGCCGAGGCCGCGATCCAGCTCATCCACCGCGCGGGCGCCGAGGTCTCCGGCCTCGCGGTCCTGATGGAACTGACCTTCCTGGCCGCCCGCCCCCGCCTGGAACCGACCCTGAACGGAGCCCCCCTGAAGGCCCTCCTCCAGGTCTGACCCCACCCGCCCGAACGGCCGCCCCACCCCCGGGGCGGCCGTTCGGCATTCCGCCCCCGGAATCCCCCGGCCACCTCCCGCGTTGCACGGTTTGACGGTCCTCACAGGCGCCTGCAGGCGATGACCGGGCGCAGGATCGCTACCATTGGGGTTTCCGGAGCCTGACCGGGGGACCCGGATCGCGCACGAGGAGTCCTCTTGCCAGACGAGGCCCAGCCACTGACCGCCGCCAAGCCCGAGCCCGCCTCGGCCCCCGCGGCGAAACCCGCGCCGAACGCTTCCCACGTGAAGAACGACCCCCGCGGGACGGTCGAGCACGCCCAGTCGGCGCCCGTCGAGAAGAGCGCCGAGTCCGCGCGCCCCAAGCCGTCCCCCACCCCCTCGCCCGAGCGCCCGGCCCAGCCCCCCGTGGTGCGCCAGCCGGCCTCCCCGCCCACCCGCACCGGCTCCTCCAACCGCGTCCGGGCCCGCCTCGCCCGCCTCGGTGTCCAGCGCGCGAACCCGTACAACCCGGTCCTGGAACCGCTGCTGCGGATAGTGCGCAGCAACGACCCGAAGATCGAGAACTCCACGCTCAGGCAGATCGAGCGCGCCTACCAGGTCGCCGAGCGCTGGCACCGCGGCCAGAAGCGCAAGAGCGGCGACCCGTACATCACGCACCCCCTCGCCGTCACCACGATCCTCGCCGAGCTGGGCATGGACCCGGCCACCCTCATGGCCGGCCTGCTGCACGACACCGTCGAGGACACCGAGTACGGCCTCGACCAGCTCCGCCGCGACTTCGGCGACACCGTCGCCCTCCTCGTGGACGGCGTCACCAAGCTGGACAAGGTGAAGTTCGGCGAGGCCGCGCAGGCCGAGACCGTGCGCAAGATGGTCGTAGCCATGGCCAAGGACCCGCGCGTCCTGGTCATCAAGCTCGCCGACCGCCTGCACAACATGCGCACGATGCGCTACCTCAAGCGCGAGAAGCAGGAGAAGAAGGCCCGCGAGACGCTGGAGATCTACGCTCCGCTCGCCCACCGCCTGGGCATGAACACCATCAAGTGGGAGCTGGAGGACCTCGCCTTCGCGATCCTCTACCCCAAGATGTACGACGAGATCGTACGGCTCGTCGCCGAACGCGCGCCCAAGCGGGACGAGTACCTCGCCATAGTGACCGACGAGGTCCAGGCCGATCTCCGGGCCGCCCGCATCAAGGCGACCGTCACCGGCCGCCCGAAGCACTACTACAGCGTCTACCAGAAGATGATCGTGCGGGGCCGCGACTTCGCCGAGATCTACGACCTGGTGGGCATCCGTGTCCTCGTCGACACGGTCCGCGACTGCTACGCCGCCCTCGGCACCGTGCACGCGCGATGGAACCCGGTCCCCGGCCGGTTCAAGGACTACATCGCGATGCCCAAGTTCAACATGTACCAGTCGCTGCACACGACGGTCATCGGCCCCAACGGCAAGCCGGTCGAACTGCAGATCCGCACCTTCGACATGCACCGCCGCGCCGAGTACGGCATCGCCGCGCACTGGAAGTACAAGCAGGAGGCCGTCGCCGGCGCCTCCAAGGTGCGCACCGACGTGCCCAAGGCCGGCAAGAAGGACGACCACCTCAACGACATGGCGTGGCTGCGCCAGCTGCTCGACTGGCAGAAGGAGACCGAGGACCCCGGCGAGTTCCTGGAGTCCCTGCGCTTCGACCTGTCCCGCAACGAGGTCTTCGTCTTCACCCCCAAGGGCGACGTCATCGCGCTCCCGGCCGGTGCCACCCCGGTGGACTTCGCCTACGCCGTCCACACGGAGGTCGGCCACCGCACCATAGGAGCGCGGGTCAACGGCCGCCTGGTCCCGCTCGAGTCCACCCTGGACAACGGCGACCTGGTGGAGGTCTTCACCTCCAAGGCGGCGGGCGCCGGCCCGTCCCGGGACTGGCTCGGCTTCGTCAAGTCGCCGCGGGCCCGGAACAAGATCCGCGCCTGGTTCTCCAAGGAGCGCCGGGACGAGGCGATCGAGCAGGGCAAGGACGCCATCGTGCGGGCCATGCGCAAGCAGAACCTGCCGATCCAGCGGATCCTCACCGGCGACTCGCTGGTCACCCTCGCCCACGAGATGCGCTACTCGGACATCTCCGCGCTGTACGCGGCGATCGGCGAGGGCCATGTCTCGGCGCAGAACATCGTGCAGAAACTCGTCCAGGCCCTCGGCGGCGAGGAGGCCGCCACCGAGGAGATCGACGAGACGGTCCCGCCGTCCCGCACCCGCGGCCGCAAGCGCCGTTCCAGCGCCGACCCGGGTGTCGTGGTCAAGGGCGTCGAGGACGTGTGGGTCAAGCTGGCCCGGTGCTGTACGCCGGTGCCCGGCGACCCGATCATCGGCTTCGTCACCCGCGGCAGCGGCGTATCCGTCCACCGCAGCGACTGCGTCAACGTCGACTCGCTGTCCCGTGAACCCGAGCGCATCCTCGACGTCGAGTGGGCGCCCACCCAGTCCTCGGTCTTCCTGGTCGCCATCCAGGTGGAGGCGCTGGACCGGTCCCGTCTCCTCTCGGACGTCACCCGGGTCCTGTCCGACCAGCACGTCAACATCCTCTCGGCGGCCGTCCAGACCTCCCGCGAACGGGTGGCCACCTCCCGGTTCACCTTCGAGATGGGCGACCCCAAGCACCTCGGTCACGTCCTGAAGGCCGTCCGGGGCGTGGAGGGCGTGTACGACGTCTACCGCGTGACATCGGGACGCAGCCGGTCCTAGGGCTGTCAGCGACGGGGGGAGCGGTATGAGCGGGCGGCAGCCCGGCTGGTCGGACGCTGCGGCACCGGACGGCCCGGCCCACGTAGTCGCGGGCCGGTACCGGGTCCTGCGCCGGCTGGGGCGGGGCGGCATGGGTGTCGTGCACGAGGCGGAGGACGTCCGGCTGGGCCGCCGCGTCGCGGTCAAGATGCTGACGGCCGTCGAGGGCCTCGCCACCCAGGACACGGCGTGGGAACGCTTCCAGCGGGAGATCCGTGCCCTGGCGCGGATCGATCACCCCGGTGTCGTCACGCTGTACGACAGCGGGATGCACGAGGGTGTCCCGTACCTGGTCATGCAGGTCCTCGACGGCACGAGCCTGGCCGATCTGGTCGTGGCCACGGGCCCGCTGCCGAGCCCCGCCGCCTGCACCGTGGCACTGGGCATCACGGACGCCCTGGAAGCGGCGCACGACAAGGGAGTGTTCCACCGCGACGTCAAACCGTCCAACGTGGGGGTCACCGGCAACGGGCGCGTGGTGCTCCAGGACTTCGGGCTGGCCCGGCTGGCCGGCGAGGCCGCGATCACCCGGACCGGAGCCCTCATCGGCACCCCGCAGTTCATGGCGCCCGAAGCCATGAGCGGCGGCCCGCGCGAGGCCGCGGCGGACTGGTACGGGCTCGGGGCCTGCCTCTTCCTGATGCTCACCGGCGAACTGCCCTTCGGCCCGACCGCGGACGTCGGCGCCATCATCGGGCGCGCCCTCGGCGAGGGGATCCGGCCGCTCACCGCGGACGAGGGCATACCCGAGCCCCTGGCCGAACTGGTCGGCCGACTGTGCCGGCGGGACCCCTTGGAGCGCCTCACGGACGCCGCGGCCGTACGGGAGACACTCGTCCCCCTGATGTACGGCGGGACCGAGGACCTCTCGGAGCGGGTGACCCGCCACCTGCGCGCCCAGGCCGTGGACGCCGCGCGCGGCACCGAGGTGTCTGCCCGGGCCCTGCCCGCCCTCCAGGACGAGCAGCCCGAGTACCACTGGGACGAGGACGTGTCCGTCCCGGGAGCCGCCCCGGATCCCATGCATCCCGCCACCCTCAGCGACACCACCCGGCGCATCGTCCTCGGCAGCATGACTCCGCAGGGGGCGCTGTCCCGGCAGCGCGAAGCCGTCGGCCTGGTGCAGCGCGGGCAGATCCGGGAGGCCGCGCAGATGCTGGCGGTGGTCGTCCAGGTCTGTCTGTCGAAGCTGGGCCCCGACCACCCCACGACCCTCACCAGCCAGTACTGGCAGGCCGTGTGCCGGGCCAGGCTCGACGCCGGAGAAGAGGCCCTCGACATGCTCTCCCGAGTCAACAGACGCATCGGACGACGAGCGGAGCGAACGGACACGAGCGATGACTGACCTCGTCCTGGCCCTCGGCGCACCCCCCGGGCACCCGCCCTCCGGCAACGGGAACCCCGGCACCGAGGACGACCTGCGATCCCTGCTGCGCTGGCTGCATGCCGACGACACGGTCCCCGTGCGCGGACGGATCGTCGGCGGCGCACCACCCGCCCCGGGCGGCATGGGCTCCGGCTTCGACCTCCTCCAACTGGCCGTCAGCAGCGGCCTGTCCGTCGGCTCGCTCGTCGTCTCGGTCCTCCAGTGGCAGGCGGCCCGCCGCCACGCGCCCGCCGTCACCCTCCGCCGCGGTGACGTGGAGGTCGTCCTGACCGCGCGGGCCGCGCGGGACGAGGAGACCGTCCGCGGCATCGTCGAACTGCTCGACGGCACCACACCGAACCCCAGTCCGCCCCGCCCGCGAGCCGAGGAGCCTGGAGGCGATGACGGTACTGCCTGACCCGACGTGCTCGCGGGCCGTCCTCGTCGGCACCGCCTCCTACCGCCATCTGCCGCAGCTGCCCGCGGTGGAGGCCAACGTGGTGGACCTCGCCGCGGAGCTGTGCGACCCCGCCGTGTGGGGGTTGCCGGTACGGAACTGCACGGTCGTCACCGATCCGCTCAGCCCCCAGACCGTCCTGGACCCGGTGTACCGGGCCGGAGAGGAGGCCACGGACACCCTCCTCGTCTACTTCGCGGGCCACGGCATGCGGGACGCCGACTCCGCCGACCTGTATCTCGCGCTGGGCGACTCCCGCGAGCACCTGGGGTACACGGCCGTCGCCTACCAGCACCTGCGCACCGCGCTGCGGTCCGCCCGCGCCCGCCGCAAGATCGTCGTCCTCGACTGCTGCTTCAGCGGCCGGGCCGCCCGGGCCCTGACGGGCGGGGACGTGCTCGCCGCCCAGGCCGCCGTGGACGGCGCGTACGTCCTGACCGCCTCGCCCGCCGACCGGATCGCCCTGGCCCCGGAGGGGGAGCGCAACACCGCCTTCACCGCCGAACTGCTGCGCATCCTGCGCGAGGGCGTCCCGGAGGGCCCCGAACTGATCGACCTGGACACCCTCTACCGGGTCCTGGAAGAACGCCTGCGCGCCAAGAACCGGCCACTGCCGCAGCGTTCCCAGGAGAACGGCGTCGGCCGGCTCCCCCTGGCCCGCAACAAGGCCCGCGCGGGCCGGCGCACCCCCTCCGGACCGGTCCTGGCCGCCGAGGTGCGCGCCGCCGTCGTCGCCACCGGCCTCGCCCTCGCCCGGCTGCTGCGCGCCACCGGCAACGCCCGTGACGCCCAGCCGGTGCTCCGGCTCGCGCTCCAGGAACAGCAGCAGTCCGGCCAGGCGCAGGGCGACCTGGTCGCCGTACAACTGGAGCTGTCCGAACTGCTCGCGGAGACCGGTCAGGTACGGGAGGCCATCGAGATCCTGGAACTCGCCTTCCACCAGGTGCACAAGGGGTACGGCCCCGAGGCCGTGCTCGTCTGCCGGCGGCTGGCCGAGCTGCTGCAGGAGTCCGGCAACCACCTCCAGGCCTGCGAGGTGCTCAAGCACGCCCTGGACATCATGGAAGACACCGGACCCGCCTGAAAACGACCGGGCGGCCCGGGGTGGTCGCACCACCGGGCCGCCAGGACGGGACGGGGAAAGCCGAAGGCGTCGGTCAGCCGCCGAACTCCTGCAGGCCCTTCAGAGCCTGCTCCAGGAGCGCCTGACGACCCTCCAGCTCCCTCTCCAGCTTGTCGGCCTTGGCGTTGTTGCCCTGGGCGCGCGCCTGCTCGATCTGCGCCCGCAGCTTGTCCACGGCGGCCTGGAGCTGACCGGTCAGACCCTCGGCACGCGCGCGTGCCTCCGGGTTCGTCCGGCGCCACTCGGCCTCCTCGGCCTCCTGGATCGCCCGCTCGACGGCGTGCATCCGGCCCTCGACCTTCGGCCGGGCGTCCCGCGGGACGTGACCGATGGCCTCCCAGCGCTCGTTGATCGAGCGGAAGGCGGCCCGTGCGGCCTTCAGGTCCGTGACCGGCAGGAGCTTCTCGGCCTCCTCGGCCAGCTCCTCCTTCAGCTTGAGGTTCTCCGACTGCTCCGCGTCCCGCTCGGCGAACACCGAGCTGCGGGCGGCGAAGAAGACGTCCTGGGCGCCGCGGAAGCGGTTCCACAGGTCGTCCTCGTGCTCGCGCTGGGCGCGGCCCGCGGCCTTCCACTCCGCCATCAGCTCGCGGTAACGGGCGGCCGTCGGACCCCAGTCCGTCGAACCCGACAGCGCCTCGGCCTCGGCGACCAGCCGCTCCTTGACGCGGCGGGCCTCCTCGCGCTGCGCGTCCAGCTGCGCGAAGTGGGCCTTGCGGCGCTTGGAGAACGCCGACCGGGCGTGCGAGAAGCGGTGCCACAGCTCGTCGTCCGACTTGCGGTCCAGCCGCGGCAGGCCCTTCCAGGTGTCCACCAGCGACCGCAGCCGCTCACCGGCCACCCGCCACTGGTCGGACTGCGCCAGCTCCTCCGCCTCGACGACCAGCGCCTCCTTGGCCCTGCGGGCCTCGTCGGACTGCTTGGCCCGCTGCGCCTTGCGCTCCTCGCGGCGCGCCTCGACGGTCTCGACCAGTTTGTCCAGCCGCTGCCGCAGCGCGTCCAGGTCACCGACCGCGTGGTGCGCGTCGACCTGCTCGCGCAGGTGGTCGATGGCGGCCTGGGCGTCCTTCGCCGACAGATCGGTGGTCCGCACGCGCTTCTCGAGGAGGCCGATCTCGACAACCAGGCCCTCGTACTTGCGCTCGAAGTAGGCCAGCGCCTCCTCGGGGGAGCCGGCCTGCCAGGAACCGACGACCTGCTCGCCGTCGGCCGTACGCACGTACACGGTCCCCGTCTCGTCGACGCGGCCCCACGGGTCGCTGCTCACAGCGCCTCCTCCACATGATGCCTGCGGGGGCCTCAGCGCCCCCGGGCATCGTCCACAGTTTCGTCACGGCCAACATAGGCGACCAGCGGGTTGCCTGTCCGCATCCAGCGCGACCGAAATTCGGCAGTCGGCCGTTCCCGGGCCTCCGGTGACGTCAGGATTTGGTGATCGTCGCCTTGTCGATCACAACGGTCGCGTTGGGGGCGCCGTCACCGGCACCCGTGCTCTCGCCGGCCGCGGCGATCTTGTTCAGCACCTTCATGCCCGCCGCGTCGATCGTGCCGAACGGGGTGTAGCTGGGCGGCAGCTGGCTGTCCTTGTAGACGAGGAAGAACTGGCTGCCGCCGGTGTGCTTCTGGCCCGTGTTGGCCATCGCCACCGTGCCCGCCGGGTAGGTGTTGTTCTTCAGGCTCTTGTCCTTGAGGTTCTCGTCCGGGAGCGTGTAGCCCGGACCGCCCATGCCGGTGCCCTGCGGGTCGCCGCACTGCAGGACGTAGATGCCCTGGGTGGTCAGGCGGTGGCACTTGGTGTGGTCGAAGTAGCCCTTGCCCGCGAGGAAGTCGAACGAGTTCACCGTGTGCGGGGCCGCCGACGTCTTCAGCGCGATGCCGATGTCACCGCACGTCGTCGCGAGCTTCAGCGTGTACTTCGCCGACGTGTCGATCGACATCGCCGGCTCCTTCTTCCAGCTGAGCTTCTCCGCCGAGCCGGCCGCCGGCTTCCGGCACGGGTCCGGGGCCTTGCTGGTGGGCGTCGCGCTCGGGGTGACCTGGGAGCTCGCGTTCTCCTTCTTGTCGCCGTCGTTCTTCAGCACCCCGGTCGTGTACAGGGCGACACTGCCGATCACGACCACGCCCAGTACCGACGCGATCACCGAGTTGCGCAGGCGGGCCTTGCGCCGCGCCTCGGTGCGCCGCTGCTGCTGCCGCAAGAACTTCTCCCGGGCGAGCTGACGCCGCCGCTGCTCCTGGCTGACCACCGGGTTCTCTCCTCAAGGTGTCGTGTGTCGGGCGGTACGCGTGCGTCCTCGTGATCCGACCGCTGCGTGTAGCCCCGTACCGTATATGGGTTCGCTGAGGAAACGGCAGCGCCGGTAGGCTCTGACAGCAGCTGAAGCCGCCTGTAACCGACACAACGAAGGACGATCGTGCTCATTGCCGGGTTCCCCGCCGGGGCCTGGGGGACGAACTGTTATCTCGTCGCCCCCGCCGCCGGTGAGGAGTGCGTGATCATCGACCCGGGCCACCAGGCCGCCCCAGGCGTCGAGGAAGCGCTGAAGAAGCATCGGCTCAAGCCCGTCGCCGTCGTCCTCACCCACGGCCACATCGACCACGTGGCCTCGGTCGTCCCCGTCTGCGGGGCGCACGACGTACCCGCCTGGATCCACCCCGAGGACCGGTACATGATGAGCGACCCGGAGAAGGCGCTCGGCCGGTCCATCGGCATGCCGCTGATGGGCGAGCTGACCGTGGGGGAGCCCGACGACGTCAAGGAGCTGGCCGACGGCGCGAAGCTGGAGCTGGCCGGGCTGGAACTCTCCGTCGCACACGCGCCGGGCCATACCAGGGGGTCGGTGACCTTCCGGATGCCCGAGACCGCCGACGTCCCGTCGGTGTTCTTCTCCGGGGATCTGCTGTTCGCCGGCTCCATCGGACGCACGGACATGCCGGGCGGATCCATGGAGGACATGATGCGGTCACTGGCCCGCGTGTGCCTGCCGCTCGACGACTCCACCGTGGTGCTGTCCGGCCACGGCCCCCAGACGACCATCGGCCAGGAGCGCGCCACCAACCCCTATCTGCGGCAGGTGGCGGCCGGCCAGGGAGCCGCCGAGGCTCCCCGACGAGGAATGTGACGAGAGAGCTTCCGTGAGCACCTTCAAGGCCCCCAAGGGCACCTACGACCTGATCCCGCCGGTCTCGGCCACGTACCTGGCGGTCCGCGAGGCGATCGCCGCCCCGCTGCGCAACTCCGGCTACGGCTACATCGAGACCCCCGGCTTCGAGAACGTCGACCTCTTCGCGCGCGGTGTCGGCGAGTCCACCGACATCGTGACCAAGGAGATGTACGCCTTCGAGACCAAGGGCGGCGACAGGCTCGCCCTGCGCCCCGAGGGCACCGCGTCCGTGCTGCGCGCGGCCCTGGAGGCCAGCCTGCACAAGTCGGGCAACCTCCCGGTCAAGCTCTGGTACTCCGGCTCCTACTACCGCTACGAGCGCCCCCAGAAGGGCCGCTACCGCCACTTCTCCCAGGTCGGCGCCGAGGCGATCGGTGCCGAGGACCCGGCGCTGGACGCCGAGCTGATCATCCTGGCCGACCAGGCGTACCGCTCGCTGGGCCTCAGGAACTTCCGCATCCTGCTGAACAGCCTCGGCGACAGGGAGTGCCGCCCTGTGTACCGGACGGCGCTGCAGGAGTTCCTGCACGGCCTGGACCTGGACGAGGACACGCGCCGCCGCGTCGACATCAACCCGCTGCGGGTCCTCGACGACAAGCGCGAGTCGGTGCAGAAGCAGCTGACCGGCGCGCCGCTGCTGCGCGACTACCTGTGCGACGCGTGCAAGGCGTACCACGAGGAGGTCCGCGAGCTGATCACCGCGGCGGGCGTCTCCTTCGAGGACGACCCGAAGCTGGTGCGCGGCCTGGACTACTACACCCGCACCACCTTCGAGTTCGTGCACGACGGTCTCGGCTCGCAGTCCGCGGTGGGCGGCGGCGGCCGGTACGACGGCCTGTCCGAGATGATCGGCGGCCCCGCGCTGCCGTCCGTCGGCTGGGCCCTGGGCGTCGACCGCACGGTCCTCGCCCTGGAGGCCGAGGGCGTGGAACTGGACATCCCGTCCACCACGTCGGTCTACGCCGTCCCGCTCGGCGAGGAGGCCCGGCGGGTGCTGTTCGCGAAGGTCACCGACCTGCGCAAGGTCGGCATCGCGGCGGACTTCGCCTACGGCGGCAAGGGCCTGAAGGGCGCCATGAAGAACGCCAACCGCTCCGGCGCCCGCTACGCGATCGTCGCCGGCGAGCGCGACCTCGCCGAGGGTGTCGTCCAGCTCAAGGACATGGAGTCCGGCGAGCAGACGCCCATCGGTGTCAACGAGATCGTGGCGGAGCTGGAAGCGCGGCTGGGCTGAGACGGCGGGCGGGGGAGCGGACGCGGTCCGGTTCCCCGCCCCACCCGTCCGCGCGTGCTCCCGCCGGCCGTCAACCCGGTGCGCGCAGGTTCCCTCCGCCGGAGGTTTTCCGAACGGTCCGTGGCCGGTGTCCGTACGTCCTTATGCGCAGCGAACGGTGCGCACACAGGCCTGTGCGGCACAATGACCCGTGCCCGAAGGTGGTCCAACTCCCAAGCGACGGAATCGGCGTGATGAGCAAGACGACAGTCACAGACATCTCCGCGGAGCCCGGTCCGGAGCGCGGCGCCGGCGTCCCGCGCGCAGCCGGCGGCAGCCGCGCCTTCGCCGTTCTGCTGGTGATCACCGGCGCGGCCGGACTGCTGGCCGCCTGGGTCATCACGATCGACAAGTTCAAGCTGCTGGAAGCCAAGGTCGCCGGAAAGACGTTCACCCCCGGGTGCAGCATCAACCCGGTGGTCTCCTGCGGCAGCGTCATGGAGAGCAAGCAGGCCGCCGCCTTCGGCTTCCCGAACCCGATGCTCGGCCTGGTCGCGTACGGCATCGTCGTCTGCGTCGGCATGAGCCTGCTGGCCCGCGCCCGGTTCCCGCGCTGGTACTGGCTGACCTTCAACTTCGGCACGCTCTTCGGCGTGGCCTTCTGCACCTGGCTGCAGTTCCAGTCCCTGTACCGGATCAACGCCCTGTGCCTGTGGTGCTCGCTGGCCTGGGTCGCCACGATCACGATGTTCTGGTACGTCACCTCGTTCAACGTCCGCAACGGCTTCCTGCCGTCCCCGCGCTGGCTGAGGTCCTTCTTCGGCGAGTTCACCTGGGTGCTGCCGGTCGCGCACGTCGGCATCATCGGCATGCTGGTCCTCACCCGCTGGTGGGACTTCTGGACCAGCTGACGGTCCCGGACCGATTGTCAGTGCGGTGTTCTAGGGTTTCAGCGTGGAACCCGACCTCTTCACCGCAGCAGCAGAAGAACGCCAGGAGAAGGACCCGTCGGCCAGCCCTCTGGCGGTGCGCATGCGCCCGCGCACGCTCGACGAGGTCGTGGGACAGCAGCACCTGCTGGGGCCCGGCTCCCCCCTGCGCCGGCTGGTCGGCGAGGGCAACGGCGGCCCCGCCGGACCCTCCTCGGTGATCCTGTGGGGCCCGCCCGGCACCGGCAAGACCACCCTGGCCTACGTGGTCTCCAAGGCCACCAACAAGCGGTTCGTGGAGCTGTCCGCGATCACCGCGGGCGTCAAGGAGGTCCGCGCGGTCATCGACGGCGCCCGCCGCGCCACCGGCGGCTTCGGCAAGGAGACCGTCCTCTTCCTGGACGAGATCCACCGCTTCAGCAAGGCCCAGCAGGACTCCCTGCTCCCGGCCGTGGAGAACCGCTGGGTGACCCTGATCGCGGCCACCACGGAGAACCCGTACTTCTCGGTGATCTCCCCGCTGCTCTCCCGCTCCCTCCTGCTCACCCTCGAACCGCTCACCGACGACGACATCCGCGGCCTGCTCCGGCGCGCCCTCGGCGACGAACGCGGCCTGAAGGACGCCGTCGCCCTCCCCGAGGACACCGAGGAGCACCTGCTCCGGATCGCCGGCGGCGACGCCCGCCGCGCCCTGACCGCCCTGGAGGCCGCCGCCGGCGCCGCCCTCGACCAGGGCGAGAGCGAGATCAGCCTCCAGACGCTGGAGCAGACCGTCGACCGTGCCGCCGTGAAGTACGACCGCGACGGCGACCAGCACTACGACGTCGCCAGCGCCCTCATCAAGTCCATCCGCGGCTCCGACGTCGACGCGGCCCTGCACTACCTGGCCCGCATGATCGAGGCCGGCGAGGACCCCCGGTTCATCGCCCGCCGCCTGATGATCTCCGCCAGCGAGGACATCGGCCTGGCCGACCCGGGCGCCCTGCCGATCGCGGTCGCCGCCGCCCAGGCCGTCGCCATGATCGGCTTCCCGGAGGCCGCCCTCACCCTCAGCCACGCCACCATCGCCCTGGCCCTCGCCCCCAAGTCCAACTCGGCGACCACCGCGATCGGCGCCGCCATGGAGGACGTACGCAAGGGCCTGGCCGGCCCGGTCCCGCCGCACCTGCGCGACGGGCACTACAAGGGCGCCGCCAAGCTCGGCCACGCCCAGGGGTACGTGTACCCGCACGACCTGCCCGAGGGCATCGCCCAGCAGCAGTACGCCCCGGACGCCCTGAAGGACCGCGAGTACTACACGCCGAGCCGGCACGGAGCCGAGGCCAGATACGCGGACGCCGTCGAGTGGACCCGCGCCCACCTCGGTCGCAGACGGTCCTGAGCACCCTGTAGACTGCTCCGGAGTGCTGAGTCCCGTGCTGTCAGAGCGGGACGGACAGCCGGAACCCCCAGCGGGTTCCAGGAGCGTCGCGCACCGTCGAACGGTGTCGCGGGCAGCCCACCACCACCCGGAGTCCCGGGACGGTCGGTGGGCCACTCGCGTGCTGCACGTATGTGCCCAGACCAGGGAAGCGGCTGCCCGGCAGGTCCCTCGCGGGACCCGGCGGGTTTTCCCGGCTGCGGATGCGACCTCCCTAACGCTGACGAGCCGAACCTACGAAAGAGATTGAGACAGTGGCGAACCAGTCCCGCCCCAAGGTCAAGAAGTCGCGTGCCCTCGGCATCGCGCTGACCCCGAAGGCCGTCAAGTACTTCGAGGCCCGCCCCTACCCGCCGGGTGAGCACGGCCGCGGCCGCAAGCAGAACTCGGACTACAAGGTCCGTCTGCTGGAGAAGCAGCGCCTGCGCGCTCAGTACGACATCTCCGAGCGCCAGCTGGTCCGCGCCTACGAGCGTGCGTCCAAGGTCCAGGGCAAGACCGGTGAGGCCCTGATCGTGGAGCTGGAGCGTCGCCTCGACGCGCTGGTCCTGCGTTCGGGCATCGCCCGCACGATCTACCAGGCCCGCCAGATGGTCGTCCACGGCCACATCCAGGTCAACGGCCAGAAGGTCGACAAGCCGTCCTTCCGTGTCCGCCCGGACGACGTCGTGCAGGTCCGCGACCGCTCCAAGGACAAGACGCTCTTCACGATCGCCCGTGAGGGTGGCTTCGCCCCCGACGGCGAGACCCCGCGCTACCTGCAGGTGAACCTCAAGGCCCTGGCGTTCCGCCTGGACCGCGAGCCGAACCGCAAGGAGATCCCGGTGATCTGCGACGAGCAGCTCGTCGTCGAGTACTACGCCCGCTGACCCCAGCCCCGGCGCAGCACCTCAGCCCGCCGTCTCCCCGCCCTTCCGGGTGGGCGAGGCGGCGGGTTCGCGCTGTCCGGCGCGGGCGTGCGGGACCGGCCCCCGGGGCGTCGGCAGCGCCGGCAGCGGCCGTGTGTCGTGCCTCAGGGCCCGCTCCACCGCCGTCTCCCGGTCCAGCCGCGCCCCCCGGCGCACCCATCCCTCGTACCCCTCGTCGCCCAGCGCCTGCCGGGCCGTCGCCTCGCACAGCTCGTGCGGGGCGTTGTAGTACGCCGAGCCGAACAGCGGCAGCCCGACCGAGGGCCACATCCGCCCGGCGGCGCCCTGCAGCACCGCCGCCTCCACCGCGTCGCCCTGCGTCACCGTCACCAGGGCCAGCAGCTCGATCGACAGCACCGTCCCCAGCAGATCGCGGAACGTGTGCACGTCGCCCAGGCAGTCGATCAGCAGCTCCCGCGCCCGGGCCGCGTCGCCGCCCTGCCACGCCGCGTACGCCAGCACGTACAGCGCGTACGACCGCGCCCACCGCTCCCCGTGGTCCTCGCACACCCGGCGCACGTCCTCGCACAGCCGCACCGCCTCCGGCAGATCCCCCTGGAACGCCCGCGTCATCGCCAGCTCCACCTGGCCCATCAGCACGTTGCTGTTCAGCTCGCCGATCTCCTGGTAGCGCTCCAGCGCCGACCGCAGCAGCGTTTCTGCGCGGGCCATGTCATCCGAGACCAGGGCCAGACAGCCGGTGCGGTGCTCGGCGTACGCCACCGCCGCCGGATCGGCCGACCGCTCCGCCTGCTCCCGGCAGACCTGGAGCGCCTGCAGCGCCGGCACGGTGTCCCCCTGCAGGATCGCCACGTAGCCGAGCACCCACAGCGCCTTCAGCCGGGACTGCTCGTACTCCGAGTCCAGCTCCACGCTGCGCTCCAGCCAGCGCCGCCCCTCCGCGAGCCGGCCGCAGCCCACCCAGCAGAACCACAGCGAACCCGCCAGGTGCTGCGCGAGGTGGGCCTCCTCCGGCTCGGTGAGACAGAACTCCAGCGCGGTCCGCAGGTTCGGCAGCTCGGCCTCGACCCGCGCGGCCACCTCCCGCTGCCGGGGCGAGAACCACTCCAGTTCGCACCAGGTCGCCAGGCCCAGGTACCAGTCCCGGTGCCGTCTGCGCAGCCGGCCCGCGTCCCCGGTGGCCTCCAGCCAGTCGGCGCCGTAGGCCCGGACGGTGTCCAGCATCCGGTAGCGGGGACCCGCCGGGGTCTCCTCGCGGGCCAGGACCGACTGGGCGAGCAGCTCCGACAGCACGTCCAGGACGTCCTCGGCGGGCAGTCCGTCGCCGCTGCACACGTACTCGGCCGCCTCCAGGTCGAAGGTCTGCGCGAACACCGACAGCCGGGCCCACAGCAGCCGCTCGGCCGGCGTGCACAGCTCGTGGCTCCAGCCGATCGCCGTGCGCAGCGTCTGGTGCCGGGGCAGGACGTCCCGGCCGCCGCCGGTCAGCAGCCGGAACCGGTCGTCCAGGCGCTGCAGCACCTGCCCCGGGGACAGTGCCCGCAACCGCCCGGCGGCCAGCTCCAGCGCCAGCGGGATCCCCTCCAGCCGCCGGCACAGCTCCCGCACCTCGGCGCCGTCGGCCACCGGCACGCCCTGCGCCCGGGCCCGGTCCGCGAACAGCTCCACCGCCTCCTCCTCGCCGAGCGGCGCCAGCGGGAACAGCCGCTCGCCCGCGAGGCCCAGCGGGCGCCGGCCGACGGCCAGCACCCGCAGCCCCGGCAGCCGGCGCAGCAGCTCCGCCGTCAGGTCCGCACAGGCCGCCACCAGGTGCTCGAACCCGTCCAGCACCAGCAGCGCCGGGTGGCAGGCCAGATGCTCCAGCAGGGTCTCCCGGGGCATGCGGGCGGTGTGGTCGGTCAGCCCGAGCGCCTCCACGACCGCGTACTCCAGGAACTGCGGATCGCGCACGGGCGCCAGCTCCACCCGCCCCCAGCCCGGGCCGTCGCCCGGGGCGCCGGACGCCCACCGGGCCGCCGCCCGCGCGGCCAGCCGGGACTTGCCGACCCCGCCCACCCCGGTGACGGTCACCAGCCGTGTCTGGCCGAGCGCCGCCGTCAGCTCGGCCAGCTCGGCCGAGCGCCCGACGAAAGCGGTGAGTTCGAGGGACGGATCGCCGTCCGCCCGGGAGCCGGGGCTGTGAGGACCTCGCATGGGACACGGAGCGTACTGAACCGTGTTCACTCCGTACAATCCCCTGCCGCAACTCCGCCCGCTCCGCCGGGTAATCGGGTACGGAGCCGCGGCCCCGGCGCGATAGGCTCGGGGCACGACTTTTTCGATGTTCAGGCACGTTTCAGGGAGCGGGTGCGCACAGTGTCCGGTGGAGAGGTGGCCGGGATCCTGGTGGCCGTGTTCTGGGCGATCCTGGTCTCCTTCCTCGCGGTCGCACTGGCGAGGCTGGCCCAGACGCTCAAGGCGACCACCAAGCTCGTCGCGGACGTGACCGACCAGGCGGTGCCGCTGCTCGCCGACGCCTCCCAGGCGGTGCGCTCGGCGCAGACCCAGATCGACCGGGTCGACGCGATCGCCTCCGACGTCCAGGAGGTCACGTCCAACGCCTCCGCGCTGTCCTCCACCGTCGCCTCCACCTTCGGCGGCCCGCTGGTCAAGGTCGCGGCCTTCGGCTACGGCGTGCGCCGGGCACTCGGCGGCCGCAAGGAGGACGTGCCTGCGAAGTCGCCCCGGCGTACCGTGATCGTGGGCCGGACGGTCCCCGCCGCACGACGCAAGCGGAAGTAAGGACTGAGACCGAGCGATGTTCCGCCGTACGTTCTGGTTCACCACCGGTGTCGCCGCCGGAGTGTGGGCCACCACCAAGGTCAACCGCAAGCTGAGGCAGCTGACCCCGGAGAGCCTGGCCGCCACCGCCGCCAACAAGGCCCTGGAGACCGGTCAGCGGCTGAAGGACCGCGCGGTCGGCTTCGCGCTCGACGTCCGCGACAACATGGCCCAGCGGGAGGCCGAGCTGGAGGAGGCCCTCGGCATCCAGGAGAGCCCCGAACTCCCGGCACCGCGGCGGTACGCCGCCATCGAGAACAACCGCAGCAACCCGAAGTACATCGAGAACCCGACGTACTCGCACAACCGGAATGAGGACCACTGATGGAGTCGGCCGAGATTCGCCGCCGCTGGCTGAGCTTCTTCGAGGAGCGCGGGCACACCGTCGTCCCTTCGGCGTCGCTCATCGCGGACGACCCGACTCTGCTCCTCGTCCCCGCCGGCATGGTGCCCTTCAAGCCCTACTTCCTGGGTGAGGTCAAGCCCCCGTTCCCGCGCGCCACCAGCGTGCAGAAGTGCGTGCGCACCCCCGACATCGAAGAGGTCGGCAAGACCACGCGCCACGGCACGTTCTTCCAGATGTGCGGCAACTTCTCCTTCGGCGACTACTTCAAGGAAGGCGCCATCAAGCTCGCCTGGGAGCTGCTCACCAGCCCCCAGGACAAGGGCGGCTACGGCCTCGACCCCGAGCGCCTGTGGATCACCGTCTACCAGGACGACGACGAGGCCGAGCAGATCTGGCACGAGGTCGTGGGCGTGCCCAAGGAGCGCATCCAGCGCCTGGGCATGAAGGACAACTTCTGGTCCATGGGCGTACCCGGTCCCTGTGGCCCCTGCTCCGAGATCAACTACGACCGCGGCCCCGAGTTCGGCGTCGAGGGCGGCCCCGCCGTCAACGACGAGCGGTACGTGGAGATCTGGAACCTCGTCTTCATGCAGTACGAGCGCGGCGAGGGCATCGGCAAGGACAACTTCGAGATCCTCGGGGACCTGCCGAGCAAGAACATCGACACGGGCCTCGGCCTGGAGCGGCTCGCCATGATTCTGCAGGGCGTGCAGAACATGTACGAGATCGACACCTCCATGGCCGTCATCGACAAGGCCACCGAGCTGACCGGCGTCCGCTACGGCGAGGCCCACGACTCGGACGTGTCCCTCCGCGTGGTCACCGACCACATGCGCACGGCCACCATGCTCATCGGCGACGGCGTCACCCCCGGCAACGAGGGCCGTGGCTACGTCCTGCGCCGCATCATGCGCCGCGCCATCCGCAACATGCGCCTGCTCGGCGCCACCGGTCCGGTCGTCAAGGACCTGATCGACACCGTGATCGGCATGATGGGCCGGCAGTACCCCGAGCTGATCACCGACCGCGAGCGGATCGAGAAGGTCGCCCTCGCCGAGGAGAACGCCTTCCTCAAGACGCTCAAGGCCGGCACCAACATCCTCGACACCGCCGTCAACGAGACCAAGCAGTCCGGCGGCACGGTCCTCTCCGGCGACAAGGCCTTCCTGCTCCACGACACCTGGGGCTTCCCGATCGACCTCACCCTGGAGATGGCCGCCGAGCAGGGCCTGTCCGTGGACGAGGAGGGCTTCCGCCGCCTGATGAAGGAGCAGCGGGAGCGCGCCAAGGCCGACGCCCAGGCCAAGAAGACCGGCCACGCCGACATGGGCGCCTACCGCGAGATCGCCGACGCCGCCGGCGAGACCGACTTCATCGGCTACACCGACACCGAGGGCGAGTCCACGATCGTCGGCATCCTGGTCGACGGCGTCTCCTCCCCGGCCGCCACCGAGGGCGACGAGGTCGAGATCGTCCTCGACCGCACCCCCTTCTACGCCGAGGGCGGCGGCCAGATCGGCGACACCGGAAAGATCAGGATCGACTCCGGTGCCGTCATCGAGGTCCGCGACTGCCAGAAGCCGGTCCCCGGTGTGTACGTCCACAAGGGCGTCGTCCAGGTCGGCGAGGTGACCGTCGGCGCCAAGGCCCACGCCTCCATCGACGCCCGCCGCCGCCACGCCATCGCCCGCGCCCACTCGGCCACCCACCTGACCCACCAGGCCCTGCGCGACGCCCTCGGCCCGACGGCCGCCCAGGCCGGTTCCGAGAACCAGCCCGGCCGCTTCCGCTTCGACTTCGGCTCCCCGTCCGCCGTCCCGACGGCCGTGATGACCGACGTCGAGCAGAAGATCAACGAGGTGCTCGCCCGCGACCTCGACGTGCACGCCGAGGTCATGGGCATCGACGAGGCCAAGAAGCAGGGCGCCATCGCCGAGTTCGGCGAGAAGTACGGCGAGCGGGTCCGCGTCGTCACCATCGGCGACTTCTCCAAGGAGCTGTGCGGCGGCACGCACGTGCACAACACCGCCCAGCTGGGCCTGGTGAAGCTGCTCGGCGAGTCCTCCATCGGCTCGGGTGTGCGCCGTATCGAGGCCCTCGTCGGCGTGGACGCCTACCACTTCCTCGCCCGCGAGCACACGGTCGTCAACCAGCTGACCGAGCTGCTCAAGGGCCGCCCGGAGGAACTGCCGGAGAAGGTCTCCGCCATGCTCGGCAAGCTCAAGGACGCCGAGAAGGAGATCGAGAAGTTCCGCGCCGAGAAGGTGCTCCAGGCCGCCGCCGGCCTCGCCGAGTCCGCCAAGGACGTGCGCGGTGTGGCCCTGGTGACCGGCCGGGTCCCGGACGGCACCACCCCGGACGACCTGCGCAAGCTGGTCCTGGACGTGCGCGGCCGGATCCAGGGCGGACGCGCCGCCGTGGTCGCCCTGTTCACGGTGAACAACGGCAAGCCGCTCACGGTCATCGCCACCAACGACGCCGCCCGCGACCGCGGCCTCAAGGCCGGTGACCTGGTCCGCACGGCCGCCAAGACGCTCGGCGGCGGCGGTGGCGGCAAGCCGGACGTCGCCCAGGGCGGCGGCCAGAACCCGGCCGCGATCGGCGAGGCCGTCGACGCCGTCGAGCGGCTCGTGACGGAAACAGCGAAGTGACGATGCGCAGAGGGCGTCGGCTCGCGATCGACGTCGGGGACGCCCGGATCGGGGTCGCCTCGTGCGACCCCGACGGGATCCTCGCCACCCCGGTGGAGACCGTCCCCGGGCGGGACATCCCCGCCGCCCACCGCCGGTTGCGTCAACTGGTGGAGGAGTACGAACCGATCGAGGTCGTCGTCGGCCTCCCTCGCTCCCTCAAGGGGGGCGAGGGGCCGGCCGCGGTCAAGGTCCGCGCCTTCGCCCAGGAGCTGGCCAGGGGCGTCAAGCCGGTGCCGGTGCGGCTGGTGGACGAGCGGATGACGACGGTGACGGCCAGTCAGGGACTGCGCGCCTCGGGCGTGAAGTCGAAGAAGGGCCGCGCGGTCATCGACCAGGCCGCCGCCGTCATCATTTTGCAGCAGGCCCTGGAATCCGAACGGGTGTCAGGCAATCCACCCGGCGAAGGCGTCGAAGTGGTCATCTGATCGCGATACGGTAACGTTCCGCGCGATGCGCCGGTGTTCGAACAGCCGGCGCACAGCAAGAGGCGGAGCGGAAGCCGGCCCACCGGCCGCGTGACCGTCGGCCTCGCGGCTCTAGGGGATCGATGACTGAGTATGGCCGGGGCCCAGGCTCCGAACCGTGGCATCCGGAGGACCCGTTGTACGGGGACGGCGGATGGGGAGGACAGCAGACCCAGGCGGGCCGGCAGTCCGCCTACGACGGCCATCCGCAGCAGCACCATCCCCAGACGCCGCAGTACGGCGACTGGAACCAGGAACAGCAGCCCGGGTACGACGGGCAGCAGCAGCCGTACCACGACGGGTCCGGCCGGCACCAGGTCGACCAGCGGTTCGCCGGTCACACCCAGCAGCAATTCCACCAGGGCGGCTGGGACGCGACCGGCACCCACGGCCATATGCCGTACGCCGCCGACCCCGGCGACCCGTACGGCCAGCAGCCCGTGGCCTACGGCGGCGAGCAGCCCGACTTCTACGGCACCGAGGACGCCTACCCGCCGCCGGAACCGCCCGGCCGCAGGCGCCCCGAGCCGGAGCCCGAGCCCGAGCCGGAACCGGCGGCCGAGGAGGAGCACGCCTTCTTCGCGGGCGGCGGCGAGGACGACGAGGAGCACCCGCTCCAGAGCCGGCGGGAGCGGCGCGGCAAGGGCGGCAAGAAGCCCGCCAAGAGCAAGAAGCGCCGCACCGGCTGCGCCTGCATGGTGGTCGTCCTGGTCTTCGGCGGCGGCCTCGGCGGCGTCGGCTACTTCGGGTACCAGTTCTACCAAAATCGTTTCGGCACGGCTCCGGACTACGCGGGCGACGGCACCGGCCAGACGGTGACCGTCGAGATCCCGAAGGGGGCGGGCGGCTGGGAGATCGGCCGCCGGCTGAAAGAGGCGGGCGTCGTCAAGAGCGCCGAGGCGTTCGTCCACGCCCAGACCAACACACCGGGCGCCGACGGCATCCAGGCCGGTGCCTACCTCCTGAAGAAGGAGATGTCCGCGGCCAGCGCCGTCCGGCTGATGCTGGACCCGCGCAGCCAGAACAACGTGGTCGTCACCCCGGGCGAGCGCAACTCGGGGGTCTACGCGGACATCGACAAGAAACTGGAACTGTCCGCGGGCACGACCAAAAAGGTCGCCGACAAGCAGTACAAGAGCCTCGGCCTGCCCGCCTGGTCGCAGAACAGCGGCGAGGTCAAGGACCGGCTGGAGGGCTTCCTCTTCCCGGGCACCTATCCGGCCGCCAAGGGCATGAAGCCCGAGGCCGTCCTGAAGCAGATGGTCACCCAGGCCAAGCAGAAGTACGCCGCCTACGGTCTGACCGAGAAGGCCAAGGCGCTCGGCCTGGAGAACGCCTTCCAGCTCGTCACCGTCGCCAGCCTGGTCCAGGCCGAGGGCAAGACCCACGACGACTTCCGCAAGATGGCGGAGGTGGTCTACAACCGTCTGAAGCCCACCAACACCGAGACCAACCGGCTGCTGCAGTTCGACTCGACGTACAACTACCTCAAGGGCACGAGCAACATCCACATCTCCGAGAAGGAGATCAACAGCAACACGAGCCCGTACAACACGTACCGGCACCCGGGGCTACCGCCCGGCCCGATCGGCAACCCCGGCGAGGACGCGCTGAAGGCGACCCTGAACCCGACGCACGACGGCTGGATCTACTTCGTGGCGACCGACGGCACGAACAACACCGAGTTCGCCAAGACCTACGCAGAATTCCTAGAGCTCAAGGACAAGTTCAATGCCAACGCGGGCAACTGACGGCCGCCGCGCCGCCGTGCTCGGATCGCCGATCGCCCACTCCCTCTCCCCGGTGCTGCACCGCGCCGCGTACGAGGCGGCCGGCCTCACCGGCTGGTCGTACGACAGCTTCGACGTCGACGAGGCCGCCCTGCCCGGCTTCCTGGACGGGCTCGGGCCCGAGTGGGCCGGGCTGTCGCTGACCATGCCGCTGAAACGGGCGGTGATCCCGCTGCTGGACGAGGTCAGCGACACGGCCGCCTCGGTCGACGCGGTCAACACGCTCGTCTTCACCGAGGACGGCCGCCGGCTCGGCGACAACACCGACATCCCGGGCATGCTCGCCGCCCTGCGCGAGCACGGCATCGAAGAGGTCGGATCCGCCGCCGTCCTCGGCGCCGGCGCCACCGCCTCCTCCGCGCTCGCCGCGCTGGCCCGGATCTGCACCGGGGAGGTCGTCGCCTACGTCCGCAGCGAGGCCCGCGCCGCCGAGATGCGGCAGTGGGGCGAACGGCTCGACGTGGAGGTCCGCACGGCGGACTGGGCGGACGCGGCCGAGGCGCTGCGCGCACCGCTGGTGATCGCCACCACGCCCGCCGGCACGACCGACGCCCTCGCCACCGCCGTACCCGAACGCCCCGCCACCCTCTTCGACGTGCTCTACGACCCGTGGCCCACCGAGCTGGCGGCCCGCTGGTCGATGTTCGGCGGTGCCGTGGTCAGCGGCCTCGACCTGCTGGTCCACCAGGCCGTGCTCCAGTTCGAGCAGATGACCGGGCACATCCCCGGCCCGGTGGAGGCCATGCGGCACGCCGGGGAGAAGGCGCTCGCGGCCCGCTGACGCCCCCCGCCGCGTCCGCTTGCTGGACCGGCGGCCTGTTTCCGCCCCCGGACGTGGGAGGATCGGAGGTGGCGCACCGGGGTCGCGCACCCGGTGGCGCCGTCGCCGTGCGCGAGGACGCGCGCACGCAGGGCAGTACCGGGCGCGAACACTGAGGAGCACCGTTGAGCAGGCTGCGTTGGCTGACCGCGGGGGAGTCCCACGGTCCCGCACTTGTCGCGACGCTGGAGGGTCTTCCCGCCGGCGTGCCGATCACCACGGAGATGGTGGCGGACCACCTGGCGCGGCGGCGGCTCGGCTATGGCCGCGGTGCGCGGATGAAGTTCGAGCGCGACGAGGTCACCTTCCTGGGCGGAGTGCGCCACGGCCTGACCCTGGGCTCCCCCGTGGCGGTCATGGTCGGCAACACCGAGTGGCCGAAGTGGGAGCAGGTCATGGCGGCCGACCCGGTCGACCCGGACGTGCTGGCCGGTCTCGCCCGCAACGCCCCGCTGACCCGGCCCCGCCCCGGCCACGCGGACCTGGCGGGCATGCAGAAGTACGGCTTCGACGAGGCCCGCCCGATCCTGGAGCGCGCCTCGGCCCGCGAGACCGCCGCGCGCGTCGCCCTGGGTGCCGTGGCCCGCTCCTACCTGAAGGAGACGGCCGGCATCGAGATCGTCTCCCACGTGGTCGAGCTGTGCTCCGTGAAGGCCCCGCAGGGCGTCTACCCCACCCCGGCCGACGTGGAGAAGCTCGACGCCGACCCGCTGCGCTGCCTCGACGCGGACGCCTCGAAGGCGATGGTCGCCGAGATCGACCAGGCCCACAAGGACGGCGACACCCTGGGCGGTGTGGTCGAGGTGCTGGCCTACGGCGTCCCGGTCGGCCTCGGCTCGCACGTGCACTGGGACCGCAAGCTGGACGCGCGCCTGGCCGCCGCCCTGATGGGCATCCAGGCCATCAAGGGCGTCGAGATCGGCGACGGCTTCGAGCTGGCCCGCGTGCCCGGCTCGAAGGCGCACGACGAGATCGTCAACACCCCTGAGGGCATCCGGCGCGTCTCCGGCCGCTCGGGCGGCACCGAGGGCGGCCTCAGCACCGGTGAGCTGCTGCGGGTGCGCGCCGCGATGAAGCCGATCGCCACCGTGCCGCGCGCGCTGAAGACGGTCGACGTCACCACCGGCGAGCCCGCCCAGGCCCACCACCAGCGCTCCGACGTCTCCGCCGTCCCGGCCGCCGGCATCGTCGCCGAGGCCATGGTGGCGCTCGTGCTGGCGGACGCGGTCGCGGAGAAGTTCGGCGGCGACTCCGTGCCGGAGACCCGCCGCAACGTGCAGTCGTACCTCGACAGCCTGGCGATCAGGTGAGCGGCGTGCCCGCGGTCGTCCTGGTCGGGCCGATGGGGGTGGGCAAGTCCACCGTCGGGCGGCTGCTCGCCGAGCGCCTGGGCGTGGGCTACCGGGACACCGACGAGGACATCGTCGCGGCCCAGGGCCGCGCCATCGCCGAGATCTTCGTCGACGAGGGCGAGGCGGCCTTCCGCGCCATCGAGAAGGCCGCCGTACGGGCCGCGCTCACCGAGCACCAGGGCGTCGTCGCGCTCGGCGGCGGGGCGGTCATGGACGCGGACACGCGTGCGCTGCTCGCCGGGCACCAGGTGGTCTACCTGTCGATGGACGTCGAGGAGGCCGTCAAGCGGACCGGTCTGAACGTGGCCCGCCCGCTGCTGGCGGTCAACCCGCGCAAGCAGTGGCGGGAGCTGATGGAGGCGCGCCGGCACCTGTACGAGGAGGTCGCCACCGCGGTGGTGGCGACGGACGGCCGTACGCCCGAAGAGGTCACCCAAGCAGCCCTGGACGCACTGGAGTTGAAGCAGGTATGAGCGAGGCAGTCACCCGGATCCCGGTCGCCGGCACCGCGGGCACCGACCCGTACGAGGTGCTGGTGGGCCGGCAGCTGCTGGGCGAGCTGGCCGGACTGATCGGGGACCAGGCCAAGCGGGTCGCCGTGATCCACCCGGAGGCGCTGGCCGAGACCGGCGAGGCGCTGCGCGCCGATCTGGCCGGGCAGGGGTACGAGGCCGTCGCCATCCAGGTGCCCAACGCCGAGGAGGCCAAGACCGCCGAGGTCGCCGCCTACTGCTGGAAGGCGCTGGGCCAGTGCGGTTTCACCCGCACCGACGCCATCGTCGGCGTCGGCGGCGGCTCCACCACCGACCTGGCCGGGTTCGTCGCCGCGACCTGGCTGCGCGGGGTGCGCTGGATCGCCGTACCGACCACCGTGCTCGCCATGGTGGACGCGGCGGTCGGCGGCAAGACCGGCATCAACACCGCCGAGGGCAAGAACCTGGTCGGCTCCTTCCACCCGCCGGCCGGTGTGCTGTGCGACCTGGCGGCGCTGGACTCCCTCCAGGTGCACGACTACGTCTCCGGCCTGGCCGAGGTCATCAAGGCGGGGTTCATCGCCGACCCGGAGATCCTGCGCCTGATCGAGGCCGACCCGCAGGGCGCCCGTACCCCGGCGGGCCCGCACACGGCCGAGCTGATCGAGCGGTCGATCCGGGTCAAGGCGGAGGTCGTCTCCTCGGACCTGAAGGAGTCCGGTCTGCGGGAGATCCTCAACTACGGCCACACGCTCGGCCACGCCATCGAGAAGAACGAGCGGTACAAGTGGCGGCACGGCGCGGCGGTCGCGGTCGGCATGCACTTCGCCGCCGAACTGGGCCGGCTGGCGGGCCGTCTGGACGACGCCACGGCGGACCGTCACCGCGCCATCCTCGAATCCGTCGGCCTGCCGCTGCACTACCGCTACGACCAGTGGCCCAAGCTGCTGGAGACGATGAAGGTCGACAAGAAGTCCCGCGGCGACCGCCTGCGCTTCATCGTCCTGGACGGCCTGGCCAGGCCGACCGTCCTGGAGAGCCCGGACCCGGCCGTCCTCCTCGCCGCCTACGGCGAGGTCGGCCGGTAAGTCCCGGACTGCTTCCCCGCGTCCGATTTCCCCCGCCCACCGGGCACTTCGCACCGCCCCCGGCCGTTTCACCAAACGACGGCCGGGGACGGTACCGTTCGGTAGGCGGCGGGGCGCCCCCGTCGCCGCCCGCACGAATTGCCTGTACGAGACGGAGTGGCAACGGATGCAGCACGCAGTGGGGTCTCCGCTGCCGTCGCCCCACCAGCCGGGGCAGGGGCCGCACGCCGGCTGGGCGTCGGCCGCACATCACCCGGGTCCGCACCCGGGAGTCTCCCCGGGGCCCGCCCCCGTCCCCCCGCCGCCTCCGGCACCCGGCTTCCCCGCCGCCCCGTCGGGCCCCGTGCCGCCGGCCCCGCACCAGCCCCCGGGCCCCGTCGGCCCGGTGCCGCCGCCCCCGCCCCCGCAGCACGTCTCCGGCCCCCCGGCCGCCGATAGCACCGGGCACGTCCCGCTGCCACCCGGCGGTCCGGTCGGCACGCCCGTGGCGCCGCCCACCGCGGCCACGGGACCCGACCCGACGGCCACCACGCTCGCCGTCCTGCTCATCGGCCCGGCCGGCGCGGGCAAGACCAGCGTCGCCAAGTACTGGGCCGACCACCGACGCGTCCCCACGGCCCACATCAGCCTGGACGACGTCCGCGAATGGGTCCGCGCGGGCTTCGCCGACCCCCAGTCCGGCTGGAACGACAACTCCGAGGCCCAGTACCGCCTGGCCCGCCGCACCTGCGGCTTCGCCGCCCGCAACTTCCTCGCCAACGGCATCTCCTGCATCCTGGACGACGCCGTCTTCCCGGACCGCCCGGTGGTCGGCCTCGGCGGCTGGAAGCGGCACGTCGGTCCCGGCCTGCTCCCCGTGGTCCTCCTCCCGGGCCTGGACATCGTCCTGGAGCGCAACGCCGAACGCACCGGCAACCGCCGCCTCACCGACGAGGAGGTGGCCCGCATCCACGGCCGCATGGCCGGCTGGTACGGCTCGGGCCTGCCGATCATCGACAACTCCCAGCTGGACGTCCCCGGCACCGCCCGGGTCCTGGACGAGGTCCTGTCGAGAGCGATAGCGAGCCCTCCGAGCTGGTGAGGAGGGGGCCCGGCGACCCACTGGGCCCCCGCCAACCCCACTCGGCCCCTCTCAATCGGCACAATCCGGTCAAAACTCCTACGCTCATCTCATGTCAGAGGTGTACGCGAACCGCCGATCCCGGCTGAGGGACCACTTCAACGCGGCCGGCACCGCGGCAGCGCTCGTCACCCGCCCGGCCAACGTCCGCTACCTCGCCGCCGCAGCCCCGCAGGGCTGCGTCCTGCTGCTCGGCAGGAGCGAGGACCTCCTGGTGTGCGCGGGCCCGCCGGACGACCGGCCCTACGAGGGCCGGCCGGACGAGAGCGTGCGCGTGCACGTGCTGCCGCCGAACGGCGGCGACGCCGCCGTCACGGCCGCCGGCTTCGCCGCCGCCCAGGGCGCCGACTCGCTGGCGGTCGAGGAGCACCACCTCACCGTGGCCCGCCACCGGGCCCTCGCCTCCGTCGTCCCGAAACTCCGCCTCACCGACCTCGCCGGCGCCGTGGAACAGCTCCGCGTGGTCAAGGACGAGGAGGAGATCTCCTGCCTCCGCATCGGCGCGGAGATCGCCGACCAGGCCCTCGGCGAGCTGCTGGAGTCCATCCTGGTCGGCCGCACCGAACGCCACCTGGCCCTGGAGCTGGAGCGGCGGCTGGTCGACCACGGAGCCGACGGGCCGGCCTTCCCCACCTCCGTGGCCACCGGGCCGCACGCCGGCCGCCGCGGCCACCGCCCCACCGACCGGCGCGTGGAGGAGGGCGACTTCCTCTCCGTCTGCCTGGGCGCCACCTACCGCGGCTACCGCTGTGAGATCGGCCGGACCTTCGTCATCGGCACCTCGCCCGCCGACTGGCAGATCGAGCTGTACGACCTGGTCTTCGCCGCCCAGCGGGCCGGCCGCGAGTTCCTGGCACCCGGCGCCGCCTACCGCGACGTGGACCGCGCGGCACGTCAGGTACTGGACTCCGCGGGCTATGCGGAGGCCCTGCCACCGCTGACCGGTCACGGTGTCGGACTCGAAATCGACGAGGACCCGCAGTTGGCTCCCTCAGCCATGGGTAAACTGGACGCTTGCGTGCCGGTCACCGTCGAACCGGGGGTCCACCTCCCGGGCCGGGGCGGTGTCCGGATCGATGACACGCTCGTCGTACGCCCCGAGGCGGACGGCGGACCCGAGCTACTCACCATCACGACCAAGGAGCTGCTCGCGCTGTAGCGCGTGACCCGGGGTCGTACGTCAGTCCAGGAGATTCCGCAACCGTGGCTTCCACGAACGACCTCAAGAACGGCATGGTGCTCAAGCTCGAAGGCGGCCAGCTCTGGTCCGTCGTCGAGTTCCAGCACGTCAAGCCCGGCAAGGGCCCGGCCTTCGTGCGCACCAAGCTCAAGAACGTGCTCTCCGGGAAGGTCGTCGACAAGACCTTCAACGCCGGCGTCAAGGTCGAGACGGCCACTGTCGACAAGCGCGACATGGAGTTCTCGTACATGGACGGCGACTACTTCGTCTTCATGGACATGGAGACCTACGACCAGCTGATGGTCGACCGCAAGTCCGTCGGCGACGCCGCCAACTTCCTCATCGAGGGCTTCAAGGCCACCGTCGCCCAGCACGAGGGCGAGGTCCTCTTCGTCGAGCTGCCGGCCGCCGTCGAGCTGACCGTCGCCGAGACCGAGCCGGGCGTCCAGGGCGACCGCTCCACCGGCGGCACCAAGCCCGCCAAGCTGGAGACCGGCCACCAGATCCAGGTCCCGCTCTTCATCACCACCGGTGAGAAGATCAAGGTCGACACCCGCACCAGCGACTACCTCGGCCGGGTGAACAGCTAACCGTGGCTGCCCGCAACACGGCCCGCAAGCGCGCCTTCCAGATCCTCTTCGAAGGCGACCAGCGCGGCGCCGACGTCCTGACGGTCCTCGCGGACTGGATCCGGCTGTCCCGGTCCGACACCCGGCAGCCCCCGGTCAGCGAGTACACGATGCAGCTGGTCGAGGGCTACGCCGTGCACGCGAAGCGGATCGACGAGCTGATCGCCCAGTACGCGGTGGGCTGGACGCTCGACCGCATGCCGGTCGTGGACCGCAACATCCTGCGGCTGGGCGCGTACGAGCTGATCTGGGTCGACGAGACCCCGGACGCCGTCGTCCTGGACGAGATGGTGCAGCTGGCGAAGGAGTTCTCGACCGACGAGTCGCCCTCGTTCGTCAACGGCCTGCTGGGCCGGCTGAAGGAACTCAAGCCGTCCCTGCGCCGGGACGAGGCGTAACCGCCCCGTACACCGTCTCGGAGGGCCCGCAGCACACCTTGTGCCGCGGGCCCTCCGACGTCTTCCCGCACGACCGCTCCCGACCGCTCCCGACCGTTCCTCACCGCGCGCGAAAAGGCCGCCGGGGTGGCCCGAACCGTATGGTTCCGGCCACCCCGGCGGCACGTTTCTGCTGGGGGTGTGGCGTGCTTACGCCTCTTCGTGCGTGGCGACCGCGCGGCGCGCGTCCGCGTCCAGCACGCCCCAGCTGATCAGCTGCTCGGTGAGGACCGAGGGGGACTGGTCGTAGATGACGGCGAGTGTGCGCAGGTCGTCCTGGCGGATGGAGAGCACCTTGCCGTTGTAGTCACCGCGCTGGGACTGGATCGTCGCCGCGTAGCGCTGCAGGGGGCCCGCCTTCTCGGCCGGCACGGTGGCCAGCCGCTCCAGGTCCAGGACTAGCTTCGGCGGCGGCTCGGCAGCGCCGCCCGGCGTGGTGCCCGGCAGGAGCTCCTGCACCGGGACGCCATAGAAATCGGCCAGCTCGGCCAGTCGCTGCACGGTCACGGCGCGGTCGCCGCGCTCGTACGAACCGACCACCACGGCCTTCCAGCGACCCTGGGACTTCTCCTCGACACCGTGGAGGGAAAGGCCCTGCTGGGTGCGGATGGCCCGGAGCTTGGCCCCGAGCTGTTTGGCGTATTCGCTGGACATATAGCTCCCCGGACACTGTGTCGACGCGGCCGGCTGTCTTCCCGCCGCGCGGCTGGTAACTCACTGTGAGGTTACGCAGCGTGATTCTCCTGCGTCAAGCCGAATGGTCCACACCGACTCTTCCGTGGTAGTGGCGGCCGATTGAGCCAAGCGGGTGACGGCGGGATGTCAGGGGGGTGGCGGGGGGCCGTCCGGTGACCTGCTACGGTGGATGGCGCAATTCCGACGTCCTTTAAGGTCCGTCCCGTGAGGCGGAGAAGGAGGTCCGTTTCGTATGGACAAGCACGACACGCCCGCGCGCCCGCAAGCGTCCGATGCCCGGCCCGTTCTCGAGGGCCCCGACATCGCACGGGTGCTGACCCGTATCGCCCACGAGATCGTCGAGCGCGCCAAGGGCGCCGACGACGTGGTGCTCCTCGGCATTCCGACCCGGGGCGTCTTCCTCGCCCAGCGGCTCGCCGCCAAGCTGGAGCAGATCACCGACCGCACGATCCCGGTCGGCTCCCTCGACATCACGATGTACCGCGACGACCTGCGCATGCACCCGCCGCGTGCGCTGGCCCGCACCGACATCCCCGGTGACGGCATCGACGGCCGGCTGGTCGTCCTCGTGGACGACGTGCTCTTCTCCGGGCGCACCATCCGCGCCGCCCTGGACGCCCTGAACGACATCGGGCGCCCGCGCGCGGTGCAGCTCGCGGTCCTGGTCGACCGCGGCCACCGGGAACTGCCCATCCGTGCCGACTACGTCGGAAAGAACCTCCCCACGTCGCTGCGGGAGACGGTCAAGGTCCAGCTCGCCGAGGAGGACGGTCGCGACACCGTGCTGCTCGGTGCGAAGGCCGGCCAGTAGCAAACCAGGCGCAGGGCCGCTTCGGCATGCCCACACGCGCACTGCTTTGCCCCCATTCTCCCGTTTGAACTGCCTTACGGAGCCTGACAGATGCAGCGTCATCTCATCTCGGCCGCCGACCTCACCCGCGACGACGCCGTCCTGATCCTCGACACCGCCGAGGAGATGGCCCGGGTCGCCGACCGGCCGATCAAGAAGCTGCCGACCCTGCGCGGCCGGACGATCGTCAACCTCTTCTTCGAGGACTCCACGCGCACGCGTATCTCCTTCGAGGCCGCCGAGAAGCGGCTCTCCGCCGACGTCATCAACTTCACCGCCAAGGGATCGTCGGTGTCCAAGGGCGAGTCCCTGAAGGACACCGCCCAGACCCTGGAGGCCATGGGCGTCGACGCCGTCGTCATCCGGCACGGCGCCTCCGGAGCCCCGTACCGCCTCGCCAACTCCGGCTGGATCGACGCCGCCGTCATCAACGCCGGTGACGGCACCCACCAGCACCCCACCCAGGCCCTCTTGGACGCCTTCACCGTGCGCCGCCGGCTGCTCGGCCGCGACGCCGGGCTCGGCCAGGACCTGTCCGGCAAGCGGATCACCATCGTCGGTGACGTCCTGCACAGCCGGGTCGCCCGCTCCAACGTCGACCTGCTGCACACGCTCGGCGCCGAGGTCACCCTGGTCGCCCCGCCCACCCTGGTCCCGGTCGGCGTCGACACCTGGCCCTGCACGGTCTCCTACGACCTCGACAGCGCCCTGCCCAAGAGCGACGCCGTGATGATGCTCCGCGTCCAGCGCGAACGCATGAACGCGGCCTTCTTCCCGACCGAGCGCGAGTACTCCCGCCGCTACGGCCTCGACGGCGACCGCATGGCCAGGCTGCCCGAGCACGCCATCGTGATGCACCCCGGCCCGATGGTCCGCGGCATGGAGATCACCGCCGAGGTCGCCGACTCCGACCGCTGCACCGCCGTCGAGCAGGTCGCCAACGGCGTCTCCATCCGGATGGCCGTCCTGTACCTGCTGCTCGGCGGCAACGAGCCCGCCCAGACCCGCACTGAGGAGAAGTAAGACCCATGAGCAAGATCCTGATCCGCGGTGCGAAGGTGCTCGGCGGCGAGCCCCAGGACGTCCTGATCGACGGCGAGACCATCGCCGAGGTGGGCGCCGGTCTGAGCGCCGAGGGCGCCGAGGTCGTCGAGGCCGGCGGCAAGGTGCTGCTGCCGGGCCTGGTCGACCTCCACACCCACCTGCGCGAGCCCGGCCGCGAGGACTCCGAGACCGTCCTCACCGGCACCCGTGCGGCCGCGAGCGGCGGCTACACGGCCGTCTTCGCCATGGCCAACACCTTCCCGGTCGCCGACACCGCCGGCGTGGTCGAGCAGGTCTGGCGGCTCGGGCGCGAGCACGGCTACTGCGACGTGCAGCCCATCGGCGCCGTCACCGTCGGCCTGGAGGGCCGCAAGCTCGCCGAGCTGGGCGCCATGCACGAGTCCGCCGCCGGCGTCACCGTCTTCTCCGACGACGGCAAGTGCGTGGACGACGCCGTGATCATGCGCCGCGCCCTGGAGTACGTGAAGGCCTTCGGCGGAGTCGTCGCCCAGCACGCCCAGGAACCGCGCCTGACCGAGGGCGCCCAGATGAACGAGGGCGTCGTCTCCGCCGAGCTGGGCCTGGGCGGCTGGCCGGCCGTCGCCGAGGAGTCGGTCATCGCCCGCGACGTCCTCCTCGCCGACCACGTCGGCTCCCGCGTCCACATCTGCCACCTCTCGACCGCCGGCAGCGTCGAGATCGTCCGCTGGGCGAAGGCCCGCGGCATCCAGGTCACCGCCGAGGTCACCCCGCACCACCTGCTCCTCACCGATGAGCTGGTGCGCACCTACAACCCGGTCTACAAGGTCAACCCGCCGCTGCGCACCGAACGCGACGTCCTCACCCTGCGCGAGGCGCTCGCCGACGGCACGATCGACATCGTCGCCACCGACCACGCCCCGCACCCGCACGAGGACAAGGACTGCGAGTGGGCCGCCGCCGCCATGGGCATGGTCGGCCTGGAGACCGCGTTGTCAGTGGTCCAGGAGACCATGGTCGACACGGGCCTGCTGGACTGGGCCGGCGTCGCCGACCGCATGTCCTTCAAGCCCGCGCAGATCGGACAGGCCACCGGCCACGGCCGTCCCGTCTCGGCTGGTGAGCCCGCCAACCTCACCCTGGTCGACACGGCATACCGTGGCCGGGTGGACCCCGCGGGCTTCGCCTCTCGCAGCCGCAACACCCCCTACGAGGGGCGGGAGCTGCCGGGCCGTGTGACGCACACCTGGCTGCGGGGCAAGGCCACGCTCGTCGACGGGAAGCTCACGTGACACCTGTAATCCTGCTGGCCGAGGCCAAGAGGTCGGCCGAGGTCACCGACTGGCCGGCCCGCATCGGCTGGCTCGTCGGACTGGCCCTCTTCATCGCGCTCGTCTACTGGCTGATGCGCGAGGGCTGGAAGTGGCGCGGCACCCTCCAGAGCGACCTGCCGGCGCTGCCCGGCGCGCCGGAGGAGACCGGCCCGGCCAGACTGAGCATGAGCGGCCGCTACCACGGCTCCACCACCGCCGGGCAGTGGCTGGACCGCATCGTGGCCCACGGCCTCGGCACCCGCAGCCGGGCCCAGCTCACCCTGACCGACGCGGGCCTGGAGGTCGAGCGCCCCGGAGCGACCGACTTCTTCGTCCCCACGGCCGCACTGCGCGGAGCCCGCCTGGACAAGGGCATCGCCGGCAAGGTCCTCACCGAGGGCGGACTGCTGGTGGTGACCTGGGCACACGGCGACAAGCTGATCGACTCCGGTTTCCGCTCCGACCACGCGGCCGAGCACGCCGAGTGGGTCCACACCCTGAACCAGATGACCAACGACACGGAAGGCGCACGATGACGACCTCCACCAGGGGAGCCGCAAGGGTTCCCGCCGTACTCGTCCTGGAGGACGGCCGCATCTTCCGCGGTCGCGCCTACGGGGCCGTGGGGGAGACCTTCGGCGAGGCCGTGTTCTCCACCGGCATGACCGGCTACCAGGAGACCCTCACCGACCCGTCGTACGACCGCCAGATCGTCGTCGCGACCGCCCCGCAGATCGGCAACACCGGCTGGAACGACGAGGACGACGAGTCGGGCCGCATCTGGGTCTCCGGCTACGTCGTCCGCGACCCCGCGCGCGTGCCCTCGAACTGGCGGGCCAAGCGCTCGCTGGACGACGAGCTGGAGCGGCAGGGCGTGGTCGGCATCTCCGGCATCGACACCCGCGCCCTCACCCGCCACCTGCGCGAGCGCGGCTCGATGCGCGCCGGCATCTTCTCCGGCGAGGCGATCGCCGCCGAGGCCGAGCTGGTGGAGCGGGTGCAGGCCCAGCCGCACATGAAGGGCGCGAGCCTCTACGAGGAGGTGGCGACCAAGGAGGCGTACGTCGTCCCGGCGATCGGCGAGAAGCGGTTCACGGTCGCCGCGATCGACCTCGGCATCAAGGGCATGACCCCGCACCGCATGGCCGAGCGCGGCATCGAGGTGCACGTCCTGCCCGCCACCGCCACGGCCGACGACGTCTACGCCGTCGACCCGGACGGCGTGTTCTTCTCCAACGGCCCGGGCGACCCGGCCACCGCCCACGGCCCGGTCGCGCTCATGACCGCCGTCCTGGAGCGTAGGACGCCGTTGTTCGGCATCTGCTTCGGCAACCAGATCCTCGGCCGTGCGCTGGGCTTCGGCACCTACAAGCTGAAGTACGGCCACCGGGGCATCAACCAGCCGGTCCAGGACCGTACGACCGGCAAGGTCGAGGTCACCGCGCACAACCACGGCTTCGCCGTGGACGCCCCGCTCGACAAGGTCAGCGAGACCAAGTTCGGCCGCGCCGAGGTCTCGCACGTCTGCCTCAACGACAACGTCGTGGAGGGGCTGCAGCTGCTCGACCAGCCGGCCTTCTCCGTCCAGTACCACCCCGAAGCGGCAGCCGGCCCGCACGACGCCGCCTACCTCTTCGACCGCTTCGTTTCCCTGATGGAGGGCCAGCGTGCCTAAGCGCACCGATATCCAGTCCGTCCTGGTCATCGGCTCCGGCCCGATCGTCATCGGCCAGGCCGCCGAGTTCGACTACTCCGGCACCCAGGCCTGCCGGGTCCTGAAGGCCGAGGGCCTGCGAGTCGTCCTCGTCAACTCCAACCCGGCGACGATCATGACCGACCCGGAGATCGCCGACGCCACCTACGTCGAGCCGATCACCCCCGAGTTCGTCGAGAAGATCATCGCCAAGGAGCGCCCCGACGCCCTCCTGCCCACCCTGGGCGGCCAGACCGCCCTCAACACCGCCATCTCGCTGCACGAGAACGGCGTGCTGGCCAAGTACGGCGTGGAGCTGATCGGCGCCAAGCCCGAGGCGATCCACAAGGGTGAGGACCGCGACCTGTTCAAGGTGGTCGTGGAGGAGGTCCGCAAGAAGATCGGGCACGGCGAGTCCGCCCGCTCGGTCATCTGCCACTCCATGGACGACGTCCTCCAGGGCGTGGAGACCCTCGGCGGCTACCCGGTCGTCGTCCGTCCCTCCTTCACGATGGGCGGCGCCGGCTCCGGCTTCGCCCACGACGAGGAGGAACTGCGCCGCATCGCCGGCCAGGGCCTCACCCTGTCTCCCACCACCGAGGTGCTCCTGGAGGAGTCCATCCTGGGCTGGAAGGAGTACGAGCTGGAGCTGATGCGGGACAAGCACGACAACGTCGTGGTCGTCTGCTCCATCGAGAACTTCGACCCGATGGGTGTGCACACCGGTGACTCGATCACCGTCGCCCCCGCGATGACGCTCACCGACCGCGAGTACCAGATCCTGCGTGACATCGGCATCGCCGTCATCCGCGAGGTCGGGGTCGACACCGGTGGCTGCAACATCCAGTTCGCGGTGAACCCGGAGGACGGCCGGGTCATCGTCATCGAGATGAATCCGCGGGTCTCCCGCTCCTCGGCGCTGGCCTCGAAGGCGACCGGTTTCCCGATCGCCAAGATCGCGGCCAAGCTGGCCGTCGGCTACACGCTGGACGAGATCCCGAACGACATCACCGCCGAGACCCCGGCCTCCTTCGAGCCGACCCTCGACTACGTCGTCGTCAAGGCCCCCCGGTTCGCCTTCGAGAAGTTCCCGCAGGCCGACTCCACGCTGACCACCACCATGAAGTCGGTGGGTGAGGCCATGGCCATCGGCCGGAACTTCCCGGAGGCGTTCCAGAAGGCGCTGCGGTCGCTGGAGAAGAAGGGCAGCCAGTTCACCTTCGTCGGCGAGCCCGGCGACAAGGACACGCTGCTGCGTGAGGCCGTACGGCCCACCGACGGCCGGATCAACACGGTCATGCAGGCCATCCGCGCCGGCGCCACGGCGGAGGAGGTCTTCGAGTACACGAAGATCGATCCGTGGTTCGTGGACCAGCTGTTCCTGATCAAGGAGATCGCGGACGAGCTGGCCCAGGCCCCCGAGCTGACCGCCGAACTCCTCGCCGACGCCAAGCGGCACGGTTTCTCCGACCAGCAGATCGCCGAGATCCGCGGGCTGCGCGAGGACGTCGTCCGTGAGGTCCGGCACGCGCTCGGTGTCCGCCCGGTCTACAAGACGGTCGACACCTGCGCGGCGGAGTTCGCGGCGAAGACGCCGTACTTCTACTCCTCCTACGACGAGGAGTCCGAGGTCGCGCCCCGGGAGAAGCCCGCGGTGATCATCCTGGGCTCGGGTCCGAACCGGATCGGGCAGGGCATCGAGTTCGACTACTCCTGTGTCCACGCCTCCTTCGCGCTGTCCGACGCCGGGTACGAGACGGTGATGGTCAACTGCAACCCGGAGACCGTCTCCACCGACTACGACACCTCCGACCGCCTCTACTTCGAGCCGCTGACCCTCGAAGACGTGCTGGAGGTCGTCCACGCCGAGCAGCAGGCCGGCCCGATCGCCGGTGTGATCGTGCAGCTGGGCGGGCAGACCCCGCTGGGTCTGGCGCAGGCGCTGAAGGACAACGGCGTGCCGGTCGTCGGCACCTCGCCGGAGGCCATCCACGCCGCCGAGGACCGCGGCGCCTTCGGCCGCGTGCTGAAGGAGGCCGGCCTGCCCGCCCCGAAGCACGGCACCGCAACCACCTTCGACGAGGCCAAGGCCATCGCCGACGAGATCGGCTACCCGGTCCTGGTCCGGCCCTCCTACGTCCTGGGCGGGCGTGGCATGGAGATCGTCTACGACGAGACCCGCCTGGCCTCCTACATCGCGGAGTCGACCGAGATCAGCCCGACCCGCCCGGTCCTGGTGGACCGGTTCCTGGACGACGCGATCGAGATCGACGTGGACGCGCTCTACGACGGCGAGGAGCTCTACCTCGGCGGTGTGATGGAGCACATCGAGGAGGCCGGTATCCACTCCGGCGACTCCGCGTGCGCGCTGCCCCCGATCACCCTGGGCGGGTTCGACATCAAGCGGCTGCGGGCCTCCACCGAGGCCATCGCGCGCGGTGTCGGCGTGCGCGGCCTGATCAACATCCAGTTCGCGATGGCCGGTGACATCCTCTACGTCCTGGAGGCCAACCCGCGCGCCTCCCGGACCGTGCCCTTCACCTCCAAGGCGACCGCGGTGCCCCTCGCCAAGGCCGCCGCCCGGATCTCCCTGGGCGCGACCATCGCCGAGCTGCGCGCCGAGGGCCTGCTGCCGAAGACCGGCGACGGCGGCGAGCTGCCGCTGGACGCGCCGATCTCCGTCAAGGAGGCCGTGATGCCGTGGAGCCGCTTCCGCGACACCTCCGGCCGTGGTGTGGACACGGTCCTGGGCCCGGAGATGCGCTCCACCGGTGAGGTCATGGGCATCGACTCCGTCTTCGGCACCGCGTACGCGAAGTCGCAGGCGGGTGCCTACGGGCCGCTGCCCACCAAGGGACGGGCGTTCATCTCGGTCGCCAACCGGGACAAGCGGTCGATGATCTTCCCGGCCCGCGAGCTGGTCGCGCACGGCTTCGAGCTGCTCGCCACCTCCGGCACCGCCGAGGTCCTCAAGCGCAACGGCATCAACGCCACCGTGGTGCGCAAGCAGTCCGAGGGCACCGGCCCGAACGGCGAGAAGACCATCGTCCAGCTCATCCACGACGGCGAGGTCGACCTCATCGTCAACACCC